>OZ257137.1:0-4800000 GCA_965279115.1 Burkholderiales bacterium | reverse complement strand
TCCAGGTTAATTTTTTCAATATCGCCAGCATATCTCGAATGCTATCTTGCGATCTCCACCTTCTACCCGAGGCTCGCTGAAATGCAAATCCGATCCGCAATCCTGGCCTGCGCGCTGGCGTTGGCTTCGACGCTCACACAGGCGCAACGCGTCGGCATTACCCCAGAACCGCTGTTCATCTTTGACGACACCACCATGCCCGGCAAGGAGTTCCGGGTACTGCGCACCTCGTACGCGCCGGGTGGCCAGAACGGCAAGCACTATCACGTCTCGCATGTCGTGTTCTATATCCTTGAAGGCTCCGGAATCTGGGAGGAAGAAGGCAAACCGCCCGTCACCCTCAAGCCCGGCGATTCGCTGCATGTGCGCCCCGGCACCGTGCATGCGCACCGCAATGCGAGCGCGACGGACAAACTGGTATTTCTGGAATTCGTGATCGTCGAGAAGGGACAGCGCAGCACGGTTCAGACACCCTGAGGGGCCTGACGGCATAAGGTGCTAAAAAGGCGCCTGCGCCAACTCAAGCGGCAGGCGCACCGCGACTGGGAGACAACAAGTGAGCAAGATCGGATTCATCGGCCTCGGACGCATGGGGCGGCCGATGGCGACCAACATGGTCAAGAAGGGTTTCGACCTGATGGTGCTGGACATCAACAAGGACGCGGTCGCGACTCTCGTTGCGGCAGGTGCCAGGGCCGGCGCGAGCGTGGCTGAAATCGCGAAACAGAGCGACATCATCGTCACCATGCTGCCCTCTTCGGTGGAAGTCGAACAGGTGGCACTGGGCCCGGACGGCATTTTCGCCAACGCCCCGAAGGGCGCCGTGCTGATGGACATGAGCACCATAGACCCGCTCGCCACCGACCGCCTTGCCGCGGCCGCCGTCAAGCACGGCCTGACCATGGTCGATGCGCCGGTGGGCCGGCTGGCCGAGCACGCTGATCGCGGCGAATCGCTGTTCATGGTTGGCGCCAGCGCGGAAGATTTCGCGCGCGTCAAGCCGTTGATGGACGCCATGGGCAATGCCATCTATCACTGCGGCCCGGTCGGCAGCGGCGGGCGCACCAAGCTGGTCAACAACTATGTGGCCATCACGCTCACGCAGGTGAACGCCGAAGCGCTGGCCCTTTCGCAGCGCTTCGGCCTCGATCTCGTCAAGACCATGGAAGTGCTGCTGGGCACCTCGGCCAACAACGGCCAGTTGCGCATGAACCTGCCCAACAAAGTGCTGGCCGGCGACACCACGCCGGGCTTCACCGTCGACCTGGCCCACAAGGACCTGTCGCTGGTGGTCAATTCCGCACACGCCGCGAAGGTGCCGATGCCGGTGGCTGCCGCGGTGCACGAGTCCTACAGCATGGCGCGTGCGCGCGGCCACGGCGCGATCGATTTCTCCGGAATGGCCGATGTGCTGTGCGAGGCCGCGCAGATCGACAAACCGCGCCTGCCGAAGGGCTGGAAGCCGGGCTGAAGGCGACGTCCAAGCTAGTCACGACGGCGTCCAGCGACACCGGCGCGGCAGGCTTCCTCAGACTGAGACCGGCCTCACCAGACGCGCCACCAGCGGATGGTGAACCCGGCGCTCGGCCGAAATGGCGTACAGGCGTTCCATCACGTCATCGCACAATCCCACCAACCGCACGCCATGCACCCGCCTGAGTTCAGCCGCCATCGACGCGGGGGCCGGGAACACGCCCATGCCCGCGATGCCGAAGGTCAGAAGCGAGGCGTTGTCCTCGAACTCGCCGACGATGCGCGGCGCGATGCCATGACGGCGCAACCATTCGTCGAGTTGCACCCGCACCACGGAGTGCGGAGTCGGCAGCACGAAAGCGGCTTGCGAGAGGCTGGCCGGAAAGCCCCTGCGACCGCTCTCGGAAAGACCGGCCGCCGCATACCATGCCATCGGTATCTGGCCCAGCGAGTGGCTGTACACCTTGAGGTTGGGATTGGCGGGTGCGGCGCGATCGGACAGTACGACATCGAGCTTGTGCAAGGCCAGCTCGGCCAGCAGTTCATCGAACTCGCCTTCATGGCACAGCAGCCGCAGGTGCGGTGTGGCCAGCACCGGCTCGAGAAGCTGCCGCACGACGGCTTTCGGTAGCCCGTCCGAGATGCCGACGTTGAAACGCACCTGCGGTGTGGTCGCGGCGTCGCGCACCGCGCCGGGCAACTGCTCGCCCAGCTGGAAGATCTGCTCGGCGTAGTGCAGCGCGGCGCGGCCGGCTTCGGTCAGTTCGACACGCCGCCCGGCGCTGCGCAGCAGCGCATGCCCGAGCGAGCGCTCCAGTTCGCGCACCTGCGCGCTCACCGTCTGCACCGCCATGTCGAGCCGTTCGGCCGCGCGCGCGATGCCGCCTTCCTTGGCCACCACCCAGAAGTAGTGGAGATGCCTGTAGTTGACGGGTTGCATGTGGTTGCGGGCTGATCCATGACTTCGGTTTTTACGAAGTGAATGTATCACTTATTCTTCTTTTTTGTGATTATTTCCAAGCCTATATTTCGCCCCATCGCATCCGCACTTCCGCCGATGCGCGACCCGCGAAAGGAAAACTCATCATGCGCAGCTACCCCCGCAACAGCCCCCACGCCGCCGCCCGCATCGTCGCACTCACCCTGATCGCCGACGGCCGCATGAAGGACATCGAACTCACCGCACTGGAACGCATGGACGCGTACGGCCGCCTCGGCCTGGAACCCGCGGCGCTGCGCGGCGTGCTGCACGAGCTGTGCGCCGACATGCTCGCGGCCGCGGCCGGCGGCAACCAGGAAGACTGCAGGATCAGCCCGGAGACGATCCGCACAATGCTCGCGGAAGTCGATGATCCGGCCCTGCGCCGCCTGGTGTTCGAATTGTCCGCGGGTGTCGCCCGGGCCGACCGCATGATGCATGAAGGCGAACTGGCCGTGCTGCTCGAAGCGATCGACCACTGGCGCATCGATCGCGACGACACGCCGGGACACGCAGGAAGTGCGTCGCAGGCGACTAAACGCGCGGATCGCCACGGCACGCCCGCATACGCCCTCGGCTAAACACCACCCGACCAACCTCCGCGGCACGCACATGCGGCGCCGCCCTGGAACCCCACATGGAACACGTTCAATTCTTCATCAACAACGACCTGATGGGCGCGCCGGTCTGGACCTGGCTCACGTTCGCGGCCATCGTCATCGCCCTGCTCGCCTTCGACCTCGGCGTCCTGCACAAGGAGGACAAGGAGATCGGCGTCTCCGAAAGCCTGCTGCTTTCCGGTGGCTATATCGGCATGGGCCTGGTCTTCGGCGCATGGGTCTGGTGGTACTTCGGCGCCACCAGCGGCATGGACTACTACACCGGGTTCCTGATCGAAAAATCGCTGTCGATGGACAACGTGTTCCTCATCGCCGTCATCTTCGGCTTCTTCGCCATCCCGCGCGCCCTCCAGCACCGCGTGCTGTTCTGGGGCATCATGGGCGTGATCGTGTTGCGCGCGCTGATGATCGGCCTGGGCGCAACACTGGTGTCCGAGTTCAGCTGGGTCCTGTACCTGTTCGGCCTGTTCCTGCTGGCCACCGGCGTGAAGATGCTGTTCATGTCTGAGAAACCGGTCGACCTGGCGACCAATCCGGTGTTGCGCTGGATCAAACGCCACCTGAACGTCACGCCCGACCTGCATGGCAATCGCTTCTGGGTCAGGCAAGCCGATCCGGACAAGCCCGGTCAAATGGCCTGGTTCGCCACCCCGCTGTTCCTGGCCCTGGTTATGATCGAACTGGCCGACCTGGTGTTTGCGGTCGACAGCGTGCCGGCGATCTTCGCCATCACCCAGGATCCGTTCATCGTCTACACCTCGAACATCTTCGCCATCCTCGGCTTGCGTGCCCTGTATTTCGCGCTGGCCGCGATGATCCACCGCTTCAAGTACCTGAAGTACGCCCTGGCGCTGGTACTGATCTTCATTGGCGCCAAGATCTTCCTGGTGGGCATCATCGGCAAGATCCCGGCCGTGGTCTCCCTGAGCGTCACCTTCGGCCTGATCGCCGGGGGCGTGCTGTATTCGATGATGCGAACCCGTGAATCGGCGCGCATGGTCAATTGAGGCGGTGCACGGGGTAATCCCTGATGAAACCTCGTGCCGCCTCGCCAGTCAAACCCGCATATCCCGTCAACAACACCGTGCAACCTGCACCGCCGGCGGCACGACACCTGGAAAACGAATCATGTTCAACCTGATCGAAGATCTTGCCAAAGCGGCATCCGCGGTTGTCGCGGTGCCGGCAGCCGTAGTCGCCGACGTTCTCACCGTCGGCGGCACGCTTGCCGATCAGGGCAAGCCATTCACCGCTCAGGCCCTCAGTACCCTGTCAGAGGACATCGACAAGGTTTTAGGTGCCGCCCCTGCCGATCACGTCAACCCTCACGAAAAACGCTAATCCGATGACCCCCAAAATGACATACACCGCCTATCCATTGCGCCGCATCGCCCTGGCACTCGCCACTGTCGGCGCAGTGCACGGCCACGCCAACGCTCAGGCGCCTGCGCGCAGCATGTTCGACATCGAGGTCGGCGCCGCCTGGCAGGACCGCAACCAGGTGCAGGTCCCGAATGACGCAGGCGGGACCCGCTTCGGTCTCGACCGTATCACCGGGGACGGCCCATTCATTGCCCCGCGCGTGCAGTTCACGACCGGCCTGGCGCCGCGCCATGAACTGCGCCTGGTCGCCGCGCCATTCGGCATCAAGGAATCCGGCAATCTCGATCAGGCCGTCAATTTCAACGGCCAGCGCTTCGCCGCGGGGGGTGTCACGGCGAAATATCGCTTCGATTCCTACCGGGCCACCTGGCGCTATACCTTCCATGATGCGGGGCCCTGGACCTGGAAAGCCGGCGTGACCGGCAAGATCCGCGACGCCGAGATCACGCTGACCCAGGGCGGCGTTTCGTCGACCAGGAGCAATACCGGATTCGTGCCGCTGCTCCACCTTTACGGCGAACGGCGCCTTGACAGCCGCTCGCGCATCACCTTCGAGGGCGACGCGCTGGCCAGCGGCCGAGGCCGAGCGATCGACCTTTCATTGCGCTACGTCCATGACCTCGGCGACCGTCTGTCCGGCTTTGCCGGCGTGAGGATTCTCGACGGCGGCGCCGACAGCAGCAGCTTGTACAACTTCGCCCGGTTCCACTACCTGACCGCAGGCCTGCAATATCGACTCTAGCGACCTGGATTGGCTGCGATGCAGGCTTGCCGGCGCCAGGCGTGTCTTCTAGACTGGGTGATCCCCGAAAAGGAATCCCGCCATGCCTGCATCGTCATTCGCCCTGACCGATCTTCCCGTGCGCGCCGACCTCGTCGATGCGCATGAAAGCGCCTGGCAAGCCATCGCCGCGCCCGGCACCTGGCTCAACGGCGCGCGCCGGCTGCGTGTCGCAGCCGAGATCCGCCACGCACGCGGCTGCGCCCACTGCGTGGCCATCAAGGCGGCCTTGTCACCCAACCATGTAGCGGGTACGCATGCCAGCCTCGGGCAAATCGGCCCCCCGGAAGTCGAGTTGATTCACCGCGCGGTCAACGATCCGGGACGCCTTTCGGAAACCTGGTCGGAGTCCATGCTCGCCGCCGGACTTTCCGCGGGTGAGTACGTGGAGATCGCCGGACTGGTCGCCATCGTGATGATGATGGATACCTGCACCCGCGCGCTTGGCCTGCCGAATCGCGCCTTGCCGCAACCGGCCGCGGGCGAGCCTACCCGGTATCGGCCGCCCGGCGCGCGCAAGGAGGCGGCCTGGCTGCCCATCGTCGAGCCGCCGGATGCGGTGGAGGCGGACGGGCCGCTGTATCCCAGCCCCAAGGCCGGCTACATCTACCGCGCCCTTTCGTCAGTGCCGCAGACCCTGCGCGACTACTGGGCGCTGGCCAATGCCCACTACCTGCCGGGGCAGGTGATCTACCGATTCGATGCGACCTTCCGTGCCATCACCCGCCCGCAGACCGAGTTGCTTGCTTCGCGGGTATCGGCCATGCACCAATGTGTTTACTGAACGGCGGCACACGCCTACATGCTCCGTGAGAGCATGCAAACGCAGGGAAAAGAGGTCGGGCTGGCCGGCGTTGCGAGCGGCTTCGAACATGGCGTTGACGTTCCGCATGCCGCCGAACTGATCGCCTTCGCCGAAGCCGTGGTGGACAAGGACGACCAGCGCACCGCCGCCGCGCGCCATGCCCTGTTGCCGCTGATAGGCGGTTCCGGGCTGGTGGATGCTGCGGCGACCGTGGCGGCCTTTCACGGCTTTGTGCGGGTGGCCGACACCATCGGGATTCCGCATTTCGCGCCTCCGGCGGGCGGGGACTTGTCGGCGCTGCGCAGCGAGGTCGGGATCGATGCCTTCTACCGCCTCCGCTCCCAGGCGGCTTTGTCGCGCGGCTCGACGTAAAGGGTCGCCACGACAGAGCGCAACCACACGTTGCCGCCGTCTTCATCGGCACGTCGGTGCCAGTGCTGGCGGATCGTGATGGCTGGCAGCGGCAATGGCACCGGCACCGCTGCCAGGCGGGCCCGTCCCGAAAAGGCTTCCGCGAGTTGCCCCGGCACAACGGCCAGATAGTCGCCCGCCTCCAGCAGGGGCGGCAGCATGAGGTAGCTGGGCAGTTCCAGTGCCACACTGCGCACCAGTCCGTGTGCGGCAAGGCCGGCATCCACGCTTTCCTGCATGCGCGACGGCGCGTTCACCCTGACATGTTGCGCGGCGGCGAACTGGCGCAAGCCCGGCTTGCGCACGGCCAGCGGATGGCCCGCGCGCATCAGGCATACATACTTGCGCTCGAACAGGCGTTGCTGGAACAGGGTTTCGGGCAATTGCGGATAGGCGCCGATGGCAAGGTCGACCTCGCCGTTCTCCAGTGCCGCGCCGATGCGCGCGGGCTCCAGGGTGCGCAGGCGCAGGCGCACCTGCGGCGCCGCGCGGTTCACCGCGCTGACGATACCCGGCCAAAGCACGAAACTGCCAACGTCCGAAAGGCAAAGGGTGAACGTGCGCTGGGATTCCGCTGGCTCGAACCCCCTGCCGGCGAGCAGGTCGTCGCGCACGCGCTCGAGGATGTCGCGCACGCAAACCCCTAACGCCTCGGCGCGCGCGGTCGGCATGACCCCGCGGCCGGTGCGTACGAACAGCGGGTCGCCCAGGAAGACCCGCAGACGCTTCAGGGCGTAGCTCAGGGCCGGCTGGCTCATGTCGAGTTCGCGCGCTGCGAGGGACACGCTGTTGAGACGCAGGAGCGCGTCGAATACCGGCAGCAGGTTGAGATCAAGCGTCCTGATATCCATTTCATGGATTCCACTTATCCTGGATATGTGATTGTCGGATATTTTGGGTTGGCGTATCGTGCCCTCACAAATCGCGACCGTCCCCAAGACCGGGCCGCCAATCGGAGACATCACCATGATCGTGCCAAGTACGTTTGCCCGTTTCCTGATGGCGGCCGCGATGGCCGCCGCCGCTTGCCCGGCCATCTCCCAGGCCTGGCCCGAT
This sequence comes from Burkholderiales bacterium, assembly GCA_965279115.1. GTDB lineage: Bacteria > Pseudomonadota > Gammaproteobacteria > Burkholderiales > JAEUOS01 > JAEUOS01. Next base: position 4,792,492 of record OZ257137.1, on the reverse strand, counting down.
CGACCGGTCAAGGTTTATGTGAGTACTGCAGCCGGTTCGGCGCCCGACATCGTCGCGCGCCTGATCACCGACCAGTTGGGCCAGATGTGGGGCAAGGCGTTGATCGTCGACAACCGGCCCGGCGCCGGCGGCAACCTCGGCGCGCAGGCGGCCGCCAAGAGCCCCGGCGACGGTTACACCCTGTGGTTCGCCCACGCCACACCGGTGGTGATGAACCAGTACCTGTTCAAGACCCCGGGATTCGATACCGAGCGCGACTTCGTGCCCATCGTGCGCGTCGGCGTCAATCCGATGATGATCTCGGTCAACGCCGCTTTGCCGGCCAACGACCTCAAGTCACTGGTCACCCTTGCCAGGGGCCGCAACGACAAGCTTTCCTTCGGCACCTCGGGCTCCCGGAACATCCCCCACCTGGTAGGGGTCGCGCTCAACCACGCGGCCGGCGGCGAGATGATCCATGTGCCCTACAAGGGCAGCCAGCAGGCCGCCGGAGACACCGCCAGCGGCCAGACCAGCATCTATGTCGATGCGATTCCGCCGATGGTGCCCTGGCTTCAGGGGGCACGCCTGCGCGCGCTGGCCGTCACCACCCGAAACCGCATCCCGGGGTTCGAGCAGGTCCCCACCGCGCTCGAACAGGGGATCGATCTCGTGATGTCGGGCTGGGTAAGCTTCCTCGCGCCCACCGGCACGCCGCGCGACGTGGTCGACCGGGTCAACCGCGATGTCAACACGGTACTGGCCCGCCCGGACATCGTCGCGCGCATGCGCACCCTGGGCACCTATGAGCTCGGCGGCACCCAGAAGGACTTCGAGCGATTCATCGCGGACGAACGCCGCCTGTGGGAACGCGCGGTGCAGATGGCGCGCATCGAGCGCGAATGAAATTTCAATCCGACCAGCCACAGGAAAACCAAATGAGCACTTTCATCGACGTCCACCACCACCTGTTGCCACGCGTCTATATCGACACCGTGGGCCCCGGCCCGATCGTCGACCAGGCCCCGCGCCGCGCCGCGGCAGCGCTCGACTGGACCGCGCAGAAGTCACTCGACGAGATGGACGCCAACAACGTCGGCTTCGCCATGCTGTCGGTCTCCGCTCCGGGCATCTGGTTCGGCGACAACGCCAGGGCCACCCATCTGGCGCGGCAATGCAATGACTACACCGCCGAACTGGTGCGCACCCACCCGAAGCGCTTCGGCATGTTCGCCTCGCTGGCCCTGCCGGACGTCGCGGGCAGCCTGGCCGAGATCCGCCATGCGGGCGACGATCTCGCCACCGACGGCTATTGTCTGATGAGCTCCTATGCCAACCGCTACCCTGGCGATCCGGCTTTCGCCCCGGTGTTCGACGAACTCAACCGGCGTCACGCAGTCGTGTTCGTGCACCCGACAGCGTCGGATGCCAGCAAGGCGCTGTTGCCGGGCATTCCAGCCTCGACCATGGAATTCGTGCTCGACACCACCCGTGCGGTAATGAGCCTGCTCTACAGCGGCACCCTGTCGCGCTGCCCGAACATCCGCTTCATCTTCTCGCATGCCGGCGGCACCGTGCCCTACATCGGCCACCGCATGTGCCGGCTGGAAGCCCAGGAAGAATTCGCGAAGCTGATCCCCGAAGGGGCGATGAAGGCGCTCACACGGCAGTATTACGACACCGCCCTGTCAGCCAACGAACCGGCGCTGGCGGCGCTCGAGAAGTTCGTGCCGCCGACGCAGATTCTCTACGGCAGCGACTTCCCTTTCGCGGTGGGAATGATGAAAAAGACCATCGACGGGCTGGCTGCGCACGACTTCACGCCGGAAGCCCGCACGGCCCTCGAACGCGGCAACGCGCAGGCGTTGTTTCCGCGCCTGAAAGCCTAGCCCGCCTACTCCACCTTCGCCCCCGAGAGCTTGACGATGCGCGCCATGCGCTCGCTCTCGCTTTTCATCAGCGCGTTGATCTGATCGACCGAGTTGTTCATCGGCAGCATGCCCTGCGGGGTCAGCTGCTTTTCGACGAATTCGGGATTGGTCAGCATGGTGGCCACGGCCGCGTTCAGGCGCGCCACCACTTCGCGCGGCGTGCCCGCCGGCGCGAAGAAGCCGTACCAGGCGCCGATGTCCATGTCCTTCGCGCCAACCTCGTTGAAGGTCGGCACGTCCGGCAACAGGGCCGAGCGCTTGTCACCCGAAATCGCCAGCGCCTTCACCTTGCCCGCCTTGATGAAGCCCTGCACCGTGGGAATGGCCGGGAAGGTGAACACCACCTGGCCGCCGATGACATCGGCCACCGCCGGTGCGGACCCCTTGTAGGGGACGTGGACCATGTCGGTACCGTTGAGTTTCTTGTAGATCTCCCCCATCAGGTGGGCCTGGCTGCCCACCCCGTAGGAACCGTAGCTGATGGTGCCCGACTTGGCCTTGGTATACGCCACCAGGTCGGCGTAGCTTTTCACCGGCAACTCGGCCGACACAACCAGAGCAAGGTTCAGGTACGCAACCGTTGCCACCGGCACGAAGTCGCGCGCCATGTTGTACGAAAGCTTCTGGAACAAGGCCGGGTTGAGGACGAAGGTCGCGTCGTTGGTGAACATCAGGGTGTAGCCGTCGGCGGGCGCCTTGGCGACGATCTCGGCACCGATCGCGGTATTGCCGCCCGGACGGTTGTCGACCAGCACCTGCTGGCCAAGGATATCGCCCAGGCGCTGGGCGACCACCCGCCCCATGATGTCGGTGGCACCGCCCGGCGCATAGGGCACCACCATGCGGACCGGCTTGTTGGGATAGGCCTGCGCCTGAACACCGGTGGATGCCACCATGCCCAGGGTTGTGGCAAATGCGATACCGCAGAGAATACTTTTCATTGCCGTGTCTCCATTGGTTTTGTTTGTCTTGATGTCAGGCCGCGTTCTGCTGCTGCCACCAGCGCTTGAGCCAGTTGTTGGTGCCACCCATGGCGACGATTTCGCGCAACCCTTCGGGTACCGCGGGTAGCGCGCGCTCGGCGCCGCGTGTATGGTTGATGAAGCGACCGGCAAGGAAGTCGACCTCGACATCGTCGCCGGTCGCACAGGCGTCGGACACGCCGGGACAGTCGGTCAGCACCGGCAACCCAAGGCCGATCGCCTCCCGATAGGCGAGGAATGGCATGGACTCGCACACCAGCCCCAGTCCCAATGCCTGCATGGCGATGTAGCCCTGCATCTTGGGGCCCATGCCGAAGTTGCGGCCGGTGACGATCACATCACCCGGGCGGCAGCGCTCGTGAAACCCGGGATCGGTTTCGGCAAACAGATGCGGCACGATGTCCCTGGGGTCGAAGCGCATTTCGGACACCACCCGCATCGGCACCACGCCGCCCATGTGGGGGACATCGTGCCCCAGACGGTAGCAGCGGCCGCGCCGCACCCACGAGAACGGCGCTTGCGCTTCAGGCAAGCTCATTGCGGCTTGATCCCGGCGTCCTTGATGACCTTCGCCCATTTTTGCAGTTCGCTCGCGATATGCGAACCGAATGCCTCGGGCGTGCCGCCGATCACCTCCGCACCGTCATTGTTGAAGCGCGCCCTGAGCTCGGGCCCGGAAAGGATGGCGCCGATCTCGCGGTTGAGTCGCATCACGATATCGCGCGGTGTGGCTGCGCCCATCACCAGGCCGATCCAGGCATAAGCCTCTGCGCCCGACATGCCCGCCTCGAGCACCGTGCCGACATTGGGCAACTGCGCCATGCGCTTCGCGCCGGTGACTCCGATGGCCTTGATCTTGCCTTCGCGGATGGAGCCCATCACCTGCGCCGGTGAAGTCGACAGCATGTTGAGCTGCCCGTTGAGCAGGTCGATCATGGCCGGCGGAATGCCCTTGTAGGGCACATGCACGTACTGGATGCCGGCCGACATGCGCAGCAGTTCCATCGCGATGTGCGCGGAGGTGCCGATGCCGGAATTGCCCATCGAAAGCTGGCCCGGCTTCTGCCTGGCCAACGCGATCATCTCCTGCAGCGTGTTGGGTGCGAATTGGTTGCTGGCCACCACGATGAGAGGAATCGCGGTGGTCTGGATCAGCGCGGTGAAATCCTTGAGTGGATCGTAGGGCACCTTGGGATGCAGGCTGGGATTGATGGCGAAGGTGGTGGTCACCAGAAGGATGGTGTAGCCATCGGCCGGCGCCTTGACCGCCGCCTCGGTGCCGATCAGGGTGCCGGCGCCGGGCCGGTTGTCCACCAGCACCTGCTGGCCGAGACGGTCGCCCAGTTGCTGGCCGATCAAGCGCGCCTGCAGGTCGATGCCGTCGCCGGCCGGGAACGGCACGATGATGCGCACCGGGCGATCGGGGTACTTTTGCGCGAATGCGGCAAACGGCGCCAGCGCAAGCGCAAGGGATGCGAAGAGTAAGCCAGCCAGCCGGGGTTTCAGCGACACGATAAATGCTCCTGGAAATGAGGGGCTACTTCTGCGGAATGGAGATGGGAGGGCATTTTCAGATCTTCGTCGCGGCCACTGTGCGCGGGTCGACAATGCGCCCGGCCACCGCAGAGGCCGCCACCGTCGCCGGACTGCCCAGGTACAGGTGCCCATCACGCGCGCCGAAGCGCCCGGTGGGATTGTTGGTGGCCGTCGAGATCGAGACTTCACCGCCATCGATGGGACCGACCACGGCGTCGTTGCAGGGTCCGCAACCGGCCGGCAGCACCACAGCACCGGCATCAAGAAGAACCTGCATGAGGCCTTCGCTGGCCAGACGGCGTGTGGTGTCTTCCGAGCCCGGCACCACGAACAGGCGCACGTCATCGGCGATGCGCCGCCCGGCCAGGTAGCCGGCTGCCGTGGCGATGTCTTCGTACATGCCCGAGGCGCAGGAGCCGATGAAAGCGTGATTGACCGGCTTGCCTGCAATCTCCGACACCGGTACCGCGTTTTGCACGCCTCCCGGCAGCGACACCTGCGGCTCAAGCGCAGCCACATCGATGTCCGCCTCGGCCTCGTACGAAGCCTCAGCATCCGAGTACGCCGGCTCGAAAGGCCGTTCAGCCACTCTTCTTGCATGCGCGAGCACCGCTGCCGAGGGCGGGAAGAACACGCCATAGGCCCCCAGTTCCGTGGGTGCGCTGCAAAGGCCGACGCGCGCGGCCAGGTCGAACTGGTCGAGGTCGCCGGCGTATTCCAGGATGCGGTAGTCGAGGTCGAATGGAAGCGCCTTCTTGCTGATCAGGCTGCCGACATGCGCGCCCAGGTCGCGCGCGTAAACCCCTTGCCCCAGGCGCCCGCGCAATGTGAGTTTCAGCGTCTTCGGCACCATGATCCAGTTTGTGCCCGTGGCCAGCACGCGGGTGATCTCCATGCCCATGCGAAACGCCACCGCGCCGATCGCGCCGGCGTTGGTGCAATGGCGATCGTTGTCGAAATAGAACATGCCCGGCGAAACCATGCCCCTTTCCATCGGAAACACATGGCCATGCCCGCCGCGCCCCACGTCGAAAAAGCGCCCCACCTTCCACAACTTCGCGGCGCCACGGTTGATCGACCCGTACTGCGCGGCACGCGCGCTGCCGTACAGCACTTCATGGTCGGTGACCATCACTACCTTGTCCGGTTCGGCAAGGCGGTCGATGCCCAGTTCGTCGAGCGCGCGCTTGACGCTGGGCACCATGTTGTCGTGGATCATCACCATGTCCGGGCGCGGAAACACGATCTCGCCGGCGCGCACCCGGCCCACACCGCAGGCGCGCGCGATGATCTTTTCAGCCCCGGTCATGCCGGTCCCGCCGGCGCTCATCCCGCACCCGTCGCACAGGGGGCACTACCAGCCGCGTTGCACATGCGAATCATCCGTGCACTTCGAATTCACCATTGATCTCTACCGGGATCCCATGCGGCAATTCAGCCACGCCGATAGCCGTGCGCGCGTGCTGGCCATTGACCGGCCCCAGCACCTGATAGAAGAAGTCGGATGCGCCGTCGATCACGTTGGGCATCAACCCGAACCCGGGTGATGCATTGACCATGCCAAAAAGGCGTACCAGGCGCTTTACCCGGTCCAGGTCGCCCAGCTGCTGCTTGATCGAAGCGAACATGCTCAACGCGACAGCGCGCGCGGTCGCGTAGCCTTCTTCCACCGATACCTCGGCCGGCACCTTGCCCGAATGCCGCACGCCGGCAAGCGCAGGCAAGTCGCGGCCATGGCCCGACACGAACAGGATGGATCCCACCTGCACACAACCGGTGCGGTTGGGGTTGGGAAACCTGAACGGCGCGGGAAGCTCGAACCCCATCGCCTGGATACGCCTTTCGATCTCGCTCATGGACATCCCTTCCCGGACAAGCACCTCACGCCGCCTCACGATGCGGCAACAGCGTGCAATGTTACCTGCTGGAAGCCGATGCCGCCGCTCTTCGTTCCACCCTATACAATCGCGGCGCTTGTCCCTCAACCCTTACCGAGCACCTCCACCATGCTGAAGTTCTATTACAACGTCGCCCCCAATCCCATGAAGGTCGCCCTGCTGCTCGAAGAGCTGGGTCTGCCCTACGAAGCCGTGCCTGTCGATACCCGCAAGGGCGAACAGTTCACGCCGGATTTCCTCAAGGTCAACCCCAACAGCAAGGTGCCCGCCATTGTCGATGGCGATGTGCGCGTGTTCGACAGCAACGCCATCCTGCTTTACCTGGCCGACCGCGAAAAGCGCTTCGTCCCGCTGGATGCGGCCAGCCCGGCGCGCGCCAACATGCTGTCCTGGCTGATGTTCATCGCCAGCGGCATCGGCCCGTTCTCCGGCCAGTCGGTCCATTTCCGCGTGGCCGCGCCGGAACCCAAGGAATATGCGCTCAACCGCTATGACTTCGAAGCCCACCGTCACTGGAAGATCATCGAGGCCCATCTCGCCAGCTCGCACTACATGCTGGGCGACGAATACTCGATCGTCGACATGGCCTTCTGGGGCTGGGCGCGCCTGGTGCCCTTCGTGCTCGGCACCGGCGATGCCACCTGGACCACCTATCCGCAGGTCAAACGCCTGCTTGACGAGATCAACGCCCGTCCCGCAGTGGCACGCACCGAGCTGCTCAAGGCCCGCCATGCGTTCAAGGCCGAGAACGACGACGAGGCCAAGCGCTTCATGTTCCCGCAAAACGAGCGGCTCAAGAAGTAGGACCGCGCCCGCGCCGCAGTTCCCGGACCGCTCGCCCGCGCGAGCGGTCCGCAAGATTCAGCGCAACGGGCCCGGCCGGGGGGCGAAAGTTATCCCCAGAACCTGTGGGCATTTGCACATCGGATCCGACGCCGACGCTTGATACACATAGCTCTTGGTTCATCGCTCAAAGTTTGGGCAACCCGTGGACAATTGGTTACTCCACGTCACCGGCCGGGGAAATTAGCCCGAACGGGCTATAGCCATTCAGTCAGGCGTCGTCGCATTCCTGCCCGCAGGCAGGCCGCGCGCCACCATCACCCCTATGACGTTCACAAACGCCGCGATGACCATCACCCCGGCGTAGCCCTGGGTGCGGTCGAACAGCCACCCCGCCAGCACCGGCAGGCTGATGGCTGCCACGCACCAGGCGATGTACATGCGGCTGGCGATCTGCCCGAAATGGTTGCGGTGCCAATAGCGCGAGATCGCGCACGCCGTGAGACCGGACACAAAGCCGTAACCCATGCCTATCATGGCCAGCCCCGCGACCGACACCAGCGGACCGGGCCATACGATCAACAACAGCGCCCCCGCCAGGGACCACAGGTGCGCGCCGCAAGCCACCTGCGGCACGGCGAAGCGATCCACCAGTGCACCGCCGCCGATGCGCGCCGCGGCGATCGCGCCGGTGATGAAGGTGGTCGCGCCCAGTGCCAGGGCCGACTTGCCCCCGTAAGCCTGGACGATCCCGGCCGCCTGGCTCAACACCGTGAGTCCGGCCGCCGCGGCAAGGAAAAACACCGTGAAGAGCCGCAGGAACACGCCACGTTCCGACGAGGCTGCGCTCGGCGTTTCGGCGTGGGGATCATGCAGCCGGATCCCGCCGATGTACAGCATGGCTGCGGCGATCATTGCGGTGGCGATCACCGTTGTTGCCAGCCCCGCGAGGGTCGCACGCAATCCGTAGGCCTCGATCGCCCATCCGAAAATCGGGGCACCGAGCATCGCGCCCAGCGGATACAAGGACACCAGATAGCCGTTCACCAGGCCGCTGGTGGTTTCGGCCGCCTGATTGACGGCCTGCTGCATGACGATAAAGCAGATGCCGCCGCCGATGCCGAACAACAGTCCGTAGCCCAGCAGCAGGCTGGCGTAGCCTTGCGCGCCGGCGGTGATGGCGAGTCCGGCGGCACTGCCTATGCCGGAGCCCAGCACGATCAAGACCGGCGGCAGGCGGCGATACAGCTGCGGCGCCAGGTTCATGCCCAGCGTGAGCGTGATGGTCGCCAATCCGAACACCACCGACATCTGCGTGCGCGAGATCGCCAGCAGCGCTTCCATCGGCTTCAGGAAAACGCTGAAGGCGTAAATCGTGCCGAACGGCAGGTTGAGTATGGTCGCGGCCGTCAGCGTGACAGCCAGGCGAGAGCGCGCGGAACTGGTCACGCCATCCGCACCCGGGATGCCGATGAAACGCCGGCACGCACGCTGCTCCAAAGCACCGTGCGAAACCCGTTATGCCGGCTCAGGACAACTCGCGCCGCACAATGGCCGCGCCCTCGGCCAAGGCCTTGAGCTTGCCGAAGGCGGTGGCACGCGGCAGGTATTTCATGCCGCAATCCGGCGCCGGAATCAGCCGGTCGGCGCTCACATGCTTCAGGCCATTGCGGATGCGCGCGGCGACATCGTTCGCGCTTTCAATCGCAGGATTCCCCAGGTCAATCACGCCCAGCAATATCTTCTTGTTCGACAAATCCTTGAGCATGCCCAGTTCAAGCGCGGGCTGCGCGCATTCGATCGAGATCTGGTCGGCGGTGCTGTCGGAAAGTTGCGTTAGGAAGGAATAGCCTGTCGGCTTCTGCCCCGGCACGACGGCGGCATAGCCGAAACACAGGTGCACCACGGTGGGCACCGTCACACCCTGCAGGGCGCGGTTGATCGCCTTCACCGCGAAGCGCTTGGCGTTCTCGGGGTCGTTGCGCAGCCAGGGTTCGTCGATCTGGATCACGTCCGCACCGGCGGCGGCCAGGTCGAGCACCTCGGCATTGACGGCCTCGGCAAAGCCCATCGCCATGGCTTCCAGGTCGCCGTAGTACTCGTCCTTGGCCTGCTGCGCCATGGTGAACGGTCCCGGCAGGGTGATCTTGATCTTGCGGTCGGTGTTGGCGCGCAGGAACTGCAGGTCGCGCACTTCCACCGCGCCGCGCCGGCGGATCGGGCCGGTCACGCGCGGCACGCGGGTTTCACGGCCCGCCTTGTTTACGATCACCGCCGGAGTGTCCGCATCCACGCCTTCAAGCGCGGCGACGAAATAGTTGGAATAGCTCTCGCGGCGTACTTCACCGTCGGTGATGATGTCGATGCCGGCGCGCTCCATGTCGCGGATGGCGAGGATGGTGGCGTCGTCCTGCGCTTCCTTGAGCTGGTCGGCCGGAATGCGCCACATCTCGTGCATGTTCACGCGCGGCACCACCTTGGAGAGCATGGCACGGTCGATCAGCCAGTCTGGCTGCGGGTAGCTGCCGACCACGGTGGTGGGCAAAAGGGTATTGCTCATGGGGCCTGTCTTTCCTGTTCGAATTTCGTGAAACTGCCTTCGGCGTATACCACCCTACCCCCCACCATGGTGAGGAGAGAGTGCAGGTTGCCGATCTCCGCCAGCGGTACCGTCATGTAGTCGCCGTTCAATACCGCAAGATCGGCGAACTTGCCGATCGAAAGCGCGCCGCGCCGGCCTTCGTCGTGCGCGAACCACGCGCTGCCCTGGGTATACATGCGCAGCGCCTGCAGCCGGTCCGGGGTTTCCTCCGGCCCGCGCAGGGCCACACCGCCTGCCGACTTGCCGTCGAGCATCCAGCGCAGGGCTACAAACGGATTGTAATTGGCCACGCGGTGCGCGTCGGTGCCGGCGCTCATCGCCGTGCCGACCTTCAAGCCGGTCACCATGGGGGGCATGCGCCTGAGCGTCGCCTCGCCCCTGGCCTTCAACTCGCGCTCACCGTCGAAGTACATGGCGCCTTGCACCGCCCAGCCGACACCCAGCGCCTTCATGCGCCTGAGCGTGGCCTCGGAGGCGTCGTTCAGGTGCGCGATGGACCAGCGCAGCTTGCCGATCGGAATCTCGCGGTTGACGCGCTCGAACACCTCAAGCAGATGGTGCACCGAGGCATCGCCATGCCAGTGCTGGGTGAGCGTCATGCCGCGCTCGGCAGCCCAGCGCGCGGCCTGGTAGAACTGCTCCTTGTCAGCGTCGGACGGCTTCTCGTTGTTGTACATCCCGAAGGTGACGCGTTCGCCAATGCCGTTGAAGCGCAGCATCTCGTCGCCGTAGCCCATGGGCACCAGTTGCGTGAGTTCCTTGAATTCGTCGAGTTCGCGGCCGCGCTTCTGCGAGAAGTAGCTGTAGTTCATGCGAATCGTCAGCTGCCGCGTGCGCCACACCTCGAACAGCGGTGCGTACTCCTCCGGCGACATGTTGAAACCGCCCGGATCGACCAGACCTGTAAGCCCCACGCGGTTCAGTTCCCGGAAGAACTTCTTCGTGCCCTCGACCTTCTGCGCATACGTCGGCCGCGGCAGCTTGTCGAACAAGGGCACGATGCCGCCGACAATCGCACCTGTGGGGTTGCCCTGGGCGTCGCGTTCGAACTTGCCGCCGCCCGGCAGGTCGGCCTCGCCGTTGATGCCGAGCGCCTTGTAGGCCGCCGGAGTCAGCATCGCCCAGCCGTACATCCACTGCACATAGACCGGATTGTCCGGCGCGGCAGCCAGCAATTCGGCCTGGTTCGGCCGGCGCCGTTCGCGGAACTGCTCGTCCGTCCAGCCGCCGGCCACGACCAACCACTCCCCGGGCTTCGCCTTGCGCGCCGCCTCTCGCAGGCGGCCCACCGCCTCTTCCACCGAAGGCAAGCCAAACCAGTGCACCTCGGTCGAATAGCTGAGCGCGGCGCGGATCGAATGCATGTGCGAATCGATCAGGCCGGGAATCACGGTGCGGCCTTCAAGATCGATGACCCGTGTAGCCGGTCCGGCCTGCTTCCTGACCGCCGCCGTGGAACCGAGCGCGACGATGCGCCCGTCGCGGATCGCCAGCGCCTGATGCACCGCGCCTTTCTCATCGGCCGTGACGATCTTGCCGTTGACCAGCACCGTGTCGGCGCGCTGCGCCGAGGCGGTGGTTGCAACAACGATGGCCATGCAGGCCAGTATGGATGCGAGCGCGCGCATGTTCGGTCTCCCCGGGGTTGTTGTTTTTGAGCGGCCGCCAGTTTAGCGGCTTGACGTCGGGGACGGGCGAACCCCGCATGCGCTCCCGTAAACTGCAGGCCTCTCGAATCCCGCCTTCCTTAACTCCATGCAACCTGCACATCCGCTCGATCGTTCGCTCGCCATCACCTCTGCGGGCAGGAACGTCTGGCATTCGCCTTCGAGCCCGCTCTACTGGAACAGCATCGGCCCGTTTGGCGGTTGGATCGCGGCCATGCTGCTAAACGCCGTCCTGAGCGAGGAAGAGGCGCGCGGCGACCCGGTGTCACTGCAGGCGCAGTTCATCGGCTCGCTGCGCCAGGCACCCTTCTCCATCCACACCCGCTGCCTGCGTCAGGGGCGCTCTACCGCGTTCTGGCAAAGCGAGATCCGCCAGGCGCCGGAGGACGGTGGCGACGAGCAGGTCTGCGCCAATGCAACGGTCACCCTCTCGGGCTGGCGCGAAACCATCACGCTCAACGACGCGGTCATGCCGCAGGTGCCGCCGGCGGTCACCTTGCCCCAGGTGCCGCCGCGGCCGTTTCGCGCGCCCGAGTTCCTGGCGCGGTACGACTACCGGATGGCCAGCGGCCCGATGTTCCAGTCGGCGCCGGACATGAACTCGCTGTTATGGGTGCGCGATGCCGAACCGCGCCGCTACGACGCCCGCTCCATCACCGCGATCTGCGACGCGCCATTTCCTTCGATCTGGCTGCGTCTGGACCATCCGGTGGTGATCACCACCGTCGCCTACAACGTGTTCTTCCGCACCGGTGCCGCCGGTCTGGCGCAGGCCGGCGACGGCCATGTGCTGCTGCAATCGCGCTGCGCCGCGGGCATCGACGGCTTTTTCGACCAGGACACCCTGGTCTGGAGCGAAACCGGCCAACTGCTGGCGCAAACCCAGCAGCTGGCCTGGTTCTCGAACAAGCCACTGGTGCGGCCCTAGGCCGCCGGACCGGGAGCGCTCATTCGAGGGAGATGTTGGCGTCGCGCGCGACGCCGCGCCAGTTCTCGAAGTCCTTCTTGACATAGGCTTCAAATGCCTTCGCGTCGCTGTCGATCATCTCGACGCCCAGACCGGCAAAGCGCTCGCGCACGGCCGGTTGCGCCAGAACCCGCGCCAGCGTCGCACCGAGCTTGTCGAGTACCGGGCGCGGCGTGCCCGCCGGTGCGAACAGGCCGGTGAAGGTGCTGACTTCATAGCCGCCGACACCGAGTTCGGCCAGCGTCGGCACGTCCGGCATCAATGCCGAACGTTTCGACGTGGTCACCGCAAGGGCACGGACCCGCCCTTCCTTGATGTGGTTCATGGACGCGGTGAGCTGGTCCATCATGGTCTCGACTTGTCCGCCGACCAGGTCGATCAGGGCCGGGCCGGACCCCTTGTAAGGCACGTGGATGAGTTTCAGGCCCGACTGCTTCATCAGCAGTTCGATGGCCAGATGGTTGGAGGTTCCCGTGCCAGCCGAGGCGACGGAGATGCGTCCGGGTCTCGCCTGCGCCTGCGCGGCGAATTCGCGATAGCTGGTGATATTCGTCTTGGCCGACGCGGTCAGCACGATGGGCACCGCCTGGATCGGGCCGACGACGGCGAGATCGCGCGTCGGGTCGTAAGGCGGATTCTTCGCGGTCGCCGGTGCCACCGAGATCGTGCTGGAAGACCCGAGCACCAGCGTATAACCGTCCGCCGGTCCCTTGACCACCTGTGCCGTGGCCACCATGCCGCCGCCGCCCGGACGGTTCTCAACAATCACCTGCTGGCCGAGGATCTCGCCCATTGGCGTCGCGATCGTGCGCGCGGTGATGTCCACATTGCCGCCTGGCGCGAAGGGCACGATGATGCGGACCGGCTTGTTGGGAAAGTCCTGTGCGTGCGCCGGCATCGCCAGCGCCACCATGCACCCAGCCAGCAACGCCAGCACGGTTCTTTTTGCGTTCATGCTTGTCTCCGGAAATCGTTGTCTTGTTGTCTTTTTGTATTGATTGCGAACCGGGGACTATCCCACCGCCCGCCGGATCGACTCCAGCGACGAAAGCTTCAGGCGCGGCCCCGAGCGCATGAACTGCCCCGGCAGTTCGCGGTGCATCACGTCCTGCACGCGCCGCGCCACAGCAGCGAGCTTTTCGATATCGATACCGGTCTCGTAGCCGCATTCGTGCAGCAGGTAGACAAGGTCCTCGGTGCAGATGTTGCCGGACGCGCCGGGGGCGAACGGGCAGCCACCGAGGCCGCCGAACGAGGATTCGTATTCGCGGATGCCAAGGTCCAGGCCGTTCATCACGTTGGCCAGGCCGATGCCGCGGGTGTTGTGGAAATGCAGCGCGATGATGGCGCCCGGATGGCGCGCCCGGATTGCCTCGACGGTGCGGCTGACCACCGGCGGCGTGGCCATGCCGGTGGTGTCGCCCAGGCTGATGTGGCGGGCACCGGCGGCCATGTAGGCATCGATGATCTTGAGGATGTTCCCGATCTTGACCTCGCCCTCGAACGGGCAGCCGAAGGCGGTGGCCACCGCGCCGCGCACGGTGATGCCGAATTTCTTCGCGATCGGCGCGAACTCGTTGAAATCCGCGATTGCCGCGTCGATTGATTTGTTGAGATTGGCCTGGCAATGGGTCTCTGAGGCAGAAATGAACGAAGCCATCATGTCCACCTTGGCCGCGGCGGCGCGCTCGGCGCCGCGCGCGTTGGGCACCAGGGCGGTCAGGCGCACACCGGGCTTGCGCACGATCATGTCCATCAGTTGCGACGCATCGGCCAGCTGCGGCACGGCGCGCGGCGAGACGAAGGAGGTGGCTTCGAAGCTGGTGACACCGGCATCGATGAGCGCATTGATCAGTTCGGCCTTCACTTCCGTGGGAATGAACTCCTTTTCCGACTGGAAGCCGTCACGGGTACCAACCTCGGTGACCAGCACAAAACGATCGTCGGCGGATTTGGGGGCGTAGGACATGCGGTGCTCCTTGCAATGAAATCGAAGGGAAGATCAGATCACGCGTCGTGCGCGCAAATCGGTGATGCGTGGGCCATCGACGCCGAGTTCGGCGAGGATGGCGTCGGTGTCGGCGCCCAGGTCCGGCGGCGGACGGTGCACGCGGCATGGGTCGTCGGTGAACTTGACCGGGAATCCCAGCACGTCGAGCCTGCCATGCTGCGGATGGTCGATGGTGATGCGCATCTGCTGGTGGCGGGTCTGCGGATCGTCGAACACCTGCCCCATGTCGAGTACCTTGCCGCACGGCACGCCGGCGCGGTTGATCGCCTCGATCCAATGGGCCACCGGCTTTGCACGGGTACGCGCGTTGATCTCGCCGTTGATCGCCGCGCGATGCATGTAACGGTCGTCGTTGGTCTGGAAATCCGGATGGTCGCGCAGGTGCCCGAGTTCAAGGGCGTCCAGCAGCTTGAAGTAGAACGTGTCATTCGAAGGCGCCACCGCGATCTGCCCGTCGGAGGCTTCGAACAAGCCATAGGGGGAAGCCAGCGCGTGGTCGTTGCCGGTGCGCAGCGGCAATTTGCCGGTGGCGAAATAGTTGGTGGCCAGAAACGCCAGCATGCTGGTCATGCCGTCGGTAAGCGCGGTGGCGATTTCCTCGCCTTCGCCGGTGCGGTTGCGCCGCACCAGCGCCGCGAGGATGCCCATGGCCGCCTGCTGCCCCGCCACCAGGTCGGAGATCGGCGGCGCCGCGCGCATCGGCGGGCCGTCGGCGAAACCGTTGACGCTCATGAAACCGCTCATCGCCTGGGCGATGAAGTCGAACGACGGCCGGTCGGCGTAGGGCCCGGTGAGGCCGAAGCCGGTGACATGGCAACTGATGATGTCGGGCTTGAGCGAGCGCAATTGCGCACGGCCAAAGCCCATCCTGTCCATCACGCCCGGGCGGTAGTTGTTGACCACCACGTCGGCGCGGCGGATCAATGAGCGCAGGATGTCCTTGCCCTCTTCGCTGCGCAGATCGAGCGTGAGCGAGCGCTTGTTGCGGTTGAAGTTGGCGAAGTAGAGGGAGTAGCCATTGACGGCAGCGCCCTGCTTCCGGACCGGGTCGCCGTCATCCGGATCCTCGATCTTGATGACGTCGGCCCCCATGTCGGCCAGGAACATGGAACAAAAGGGCCCCGAGAGAATGCGCGTCAGGTCGACGACGCGTATGCCTTCCAGTTGCATCGGGACCGCCGCCTCACTCGATCTTGATGTTGGCGTCCTTGGCGATCTTGCCCCACTTGGCATAGTCCGCCCGCACGAAGGCGGCGAATTCCTCCGAGGTTCCACCCACCGCGGTGGCGCCGCCGGCGGAAATCTTTTCACGGATGTCCGGCATGGCCAGCACCTTGTTGACCTCGGCGTTCAGGCGCGCGACGATGGCAGGCGGCGTGCCGGTCGGTGCAAACAGTCCCAGCCAGATGCCGGCCTCCACCCCCTTGACACCGGCTTCTTCAAGCGTCGGGACATCCGGCAGCATGTGCGACCGCTTCGAGGTGGTCACTGCGAGGGGTGTGAGCTTGCCGCCCTTGACCAGGCCCAGCACCGAGGGCACGGACATGATGGCCACATCCACCGAACCACCCATCACATCAGCCAGCGCCGGCGCCGCGCCCTTGTACGGCACTTGCAGCAGGCGGATGCCGGTCGCGCCCTTGATCTGCTCGCCAAACAGGTGCCCGGCCGAACCGTTGCCCGCGGTGGCCCAGGACAGGCCCGCCTGCGACTTGCCGCGTGTGAGCATGTCGGCCGTATTGCCCAGCTTCGGATTGGCTGCCGCCGCCGCGTTGGAAACGATAGCGAGGGGGGCGACCGAAACCTGGACGATGGGCACGAAACTCTTCACCGTGTCGTAACCGACATTGGGGTACAGCCACGGCCCCAGCATGACGTTGTCGGTTTGGCCGATGACGATGGTGTAGCCGTCCGGCGCAGCCTTGGCGGCGGCAGCCACCGCAAGATTTCCGCCTGCGCCCGGCATGTTTTCGAGCAGGACCGTCCATTTGGTGGTCTCGGCCAGCCGGGTTCCCACCGTGCGCGAAACGAAATCGGTGCCACCCCCGGGGGTAAAAGGGATCAGCCACCGGATCGGCTTGTTCGGGTAGTCGGCCTGCGCGTGGGCGCCGCCGGCGGCAAGCGCCGCAACCAGGGCCAAAAAGCCAGTCTTGAAGAGTTTCATCGGGTGTCTCCGTTGTTTGTTTGCGAATTTGTACTGGGACAGCGGGAAGTCAGGCATCCGCTTCGACGCGGATCGCCTGCGCGGGGCACAGCAGTGCAGCTTTTTTCACATAGGTGGCGATATCGTCGCCGGGACTGGCATCGACCAGCACCACCAGACCATCCTTCTCATCCTGGTCGAACACATCAGGCGCGACCCGGACGCATTGTCCGGCACCCACGCATCTTGACCGGTCGATGCTGACTTTCATGGCCGTGCCCTCACCAGGTGACCGGAAGGTTGTGGATGCCGTAGATCTGCATGTCGTCCTTGAAGCGGATCTCTTCGAGCGGCACCGCCAGCTTCAAGGCGGGCAGGCGCGCCAGGATGGCCTTGTACATCACCTGCAACTCGTAGCGCGCCAGCATCTGGCCCAGGCACTGGTGGATGCCGTAGCCGAAGGTCAGGTGTTCGCTGTTGTCACGCTCGATGTCGACCCGATCCGGGCCGGAGAAAATGCGCTCGTCGCGGTTGGCCGACGGCAGCGACATGAAAAGCCCCTCGCCTTTTCTCACCAGCACACCGCCGATCTCCACATCCTCGAGCGCGACCCTGCGCGGCGAAAATTGCACCGGCGACACGTAGCGGAGAAACTCCTCCACCGCCGCCTCGATCTTCGAGGGGTCGGAAGCCAGGGTGGCGCGCAGGCCGTCGTCACGCAGTAGCAACAACGACCCCATGCCGATCATGTTGGTGGTGGTGTCGTGCCCGGCGCGCAGGATCATCGCGCCGATCTCGGCGAAGTCGTCGCGCGACAGGTTGCCGGGCAGCACATGCTCGGCGATCACCCGGCTGACCATGTCGTCGCCGGGCGTCGCCTCCTTGGCGTCGATCAGCCGGCGCACATAGGCCGCCAGCTCGCGCGCCTTGGTTTCGGCTTCGTCGACGGACTGCGTCAGGCCGTGGCGCGCCACCGCGCAGCGGATGATGAAGGTGTGGTCCTCATAGGGTGAGCCGAACAGCTCCGACATCACCAGCGAGGGGTAGCGCACCGCGAGGCTTGCCACCAGGTCGGCCGGCGGACCGGCCGCGATCATCTCGTCGATCAGGCCATTGGCCAGGGTTTCCATGCGCGGGATCAGCGCCTGCATGCGCCGCACGCTGAATTCGCGGGTGAAAAAGCGCCGGTAACGATCATGCTCGGGGTTGTCCATGCCGACAAAGGCGCGCTCGTTGCGGTCCACCGCAACCCGCGCCGCCGTGACGGTGGGAAAGTCCGGCTGCGCCATCCGGCCGCTGAAGCGCCTGTCATCCATCAGGATGGCGCGCACCTCGGCATGACGCGTCACCACCCAGGCGCGCCTGCCGTTCCACAGGGTCACGGCGAACAGAGGTGCTTCGGCGCGCGCGGCAGCGTACTGCGGCGGCGGGTCGAAGGGGCAGGTTCGTCGGAACGGGAAGGTGGAACTCATGGTGGCGCAGACTGGCTAGCCCGTCAGGATGGCAACAAGGAGAAAGTCCACAATTCTACTGTCGCCAGCGCCGATTCATGGCCAAACCGGCGGACTCGTGCCGGGCCTTTCGGATCGCCGCCGCCATTGCACCGGCGTATGCGAAAGCCGCGCGGAGTGCCTGACCGCCATCAGCCTGCCCCACCCCGACTGCGATTCCTCCGCATAGTCGCCGGCATCCGGAGGCGCAACCTCAAATCCGTCCGCCACACGCCCCAGTGAGCGCAACCACAGCGCTGTTCGCGCCAGCGAAATCCGCACATGCCAGCTGCCGCCTTCGCGCGCCTGGCGGATCAGTGCGGCTTGCGCCGCAAACGCCATCAGGAAACCCGACGCGTAGTCAAGAATCTGCACCGGCAATGCGCGCGGCTTGTCCTCGCCTGCGGCCAGCATTTCGGCGTGGTTTATACCTGTAGTGGACTGCACCAGCGAATCGAAGCCGCGCCGTCCGGCCCAGGGCACCTCGTGTCCGTAGGCTGACAGCGAAACGCAGACGACGCCGGGACGAATCCGCGCCGCCTCCGCCGGGCCGAAGCCATGCCGGGCGAGTCCGCCCGGCCGGTAGCCCTGTGTGAACACATGGGCATCGGCCAACAGCGAACGCAGGGCATCGCGCCCCGCTGCGGTTTCAAGATCGAGGTGGACGGAAAGCTTGCCGCGGCTGGTTTCGATGATGCTCTCGATATTCGGTAGCAGGGGCGAATTGACCAGCATCACATCCGCGCCATAGGCGGCGAGTGTGCGTCCGCCCACCGGCCCGGCGAGGATGCGCGTGAGGTCGAGCATGCGCAGTCCGGACAGCGGCGCCGCGTCCGGCGCCAGCGCCGGCAGGGGGCGCGGCGCGGCGTCGCCGATCCTCTCCCACGTCAGGAGCGCCTGTCCGGCCAGCGCAAGGGCCTGCGGATGCGCGTCCCACTCCGCGAAGCTGCGCACCGCGGCCACGACCAGCCCGGCATCTGCCGCGGCGGCTTCGAATTCGTACGCATTCCGGTTGGCCAGGGCGGATTCCACGGCACTCCGCGGCGTTTCCTCGCCCGGCGGCAACCCGAGCAAACCCAACGCACCGTCGCGATGGTGCGCGAAGTTGGCATGCACGCGCACCCATCCGTCGCGGCAGCGATACAGGCCGGAGATCTTGTCCCAGCGATCGGGCGTGCGACCTTCTATGGAAAACCATGCGCTGCACTCGGCCACGGCAGCACGCATATCCACAGCGGCGCGCTGCACCAGGCCGTTGCGCAGGCGGCCGATCTCTGTGGCCGCCAAGGCGGCCGCTGCGATGCTTGCCTGTGCGGCGGTGCCGACTGCAAACGAGGACGGGCAGACAGGATCGGCGCCGGCCAGATCGGCGCGGGCGAGCACGTCTGGCGCAAGGCCGGCCGCGAGCCACAGGTCACGCAAGGTCTGGGCAGGGGTCTGAATGGACACAGGCTGTTGCATTGCGGAACCAATCAGCACCAGGGAAATTACGCGGAAACGCCGCTGATCAATATATCATTGGCTTTGTACTGCGGAACCACCGCGGACGAGTGCGGCACGCCCCCATGCCGCAACCCCATCCGGAACCGGAGGAGACATGTCCCATCCCGTTGTGCGTGGCGCCCTTGCCGCGCTGCTTGCCCTCTGCAGCACCGTGGCCGTGGCCCAGGCATGGCCCTCCAAGCCGATCCGCATGATCGTGCCCTACACGCCCGGCGGCTATACCGACAACATGGGGCGAGGTGTGGGCGAGCCGCTCGGCCGCGCGCTCGGCACCACCGTCATCTTCGAGAACCGCCCGGGCGCCAACAGCATCCTCGGCGCCGAGATGCTGGCCAAGGCCGCACCGGACGGTTACACGCTCGGCACGGTGATCGCCGCGCACTCCGCCAATGCCACCCTTTACCCCAAGCTGCCGTTCGACGTGCAAAAGGATTTCACGCCGATATCGCTGATATCGGTGGCGCCGCTGATCCTGGTGGCCAACAACGACTTTCCGGCCAAATCGGTGGCCGAGTTCATCGCCTACGCCAAGGCGAATCCGGGCAAGATCAACTACGGCTCCTCCGGCAACGGCGCGGCAGCCCACCTGACCATGGAATACCTGATGGGACTCACCGGCACGCGCATGCAGCATGTCCCCTACAAGGGCACCGCGCCGGCTCTGACCGACCTGATCGGCGGCACCATCGGCGTGATGTTCGACGTGCCGGCGACGATGATGCCGCACGTGAAGGCCGGCAAGATCCGCGCGCTCGGCGTCTCGGCCGAGAAACGCGTCGGCGGCGCGCCGGAGGTGCCGACCTTCAACGAGTCCGGCATGCCCGGCTTTGTCTCCAGCAGTTGGGCGATGGTGCTGGCGCCGGCCGGCACCCCGCCGGACATTGCCAATCGCATCGCTGCGGAAATCACGAAAATCGTCCGCGGTACGGTGTTTCGCGACCGCTTCGAATCGCAGGGCATCATTCCCGCGGGCGGCACGCCGGAAGAGGCAGCCGTGTTCCTCAAGAACGAAGTCGCCAAGTGGGGCAAGGTGATCAAGGACGCGAATGTGAAGGTAGAGTAGAGATCGGACATGCCCGCGTTGCAAACGCGCAGCGGCCGAATGGTGTATTGACGAGTGGAAACCGAGGAGACGATCATGCCGATTACCGAACTGAACCACTATTTCATCCGCGCCAATGACCTCGAGGCGACCAAGCGCTTCTATTGCGAGGCGCTCTCCCTGCAGGAAATGCCGCGCCCCCAGGTGCCATTTCCGGGGTACTGGTTGGGCCGTGACGACAAGGTGTGGGTGCACATGGGCCCGCACGGCATTCCCAACCACGCGCTGTACTACCCCGGTTCGCCGGCCAACGCCGCCACCGACCAGGCCGGCGTGGTTGACCATATCGCCTTCGGCGCCGCGGACCCGGACGAATTCCGCGCCCGGCTGGTCAAGATGAAGTGCGAATGGTGGGCGCGCAAGCTGCCCTCGTTCAACCTGTTCCAGATCTTCGTACGCGACCCGGATGGACTGACCATCGAGCTCAACTTCTTCAACGTCACGCAGATGCCGGACTGGGACGAAACCGCCAACTACGACGAAATGCCGCGCGTTGCCGCCTGAGGAAGGAACCACCATGAACGCCCCGGAACCCCGCCGCACCGATTTCTCAAATGTCAGCTACGCCGAGGCCGTGGCCTCCGCCATGGCGCTGATCCCGACGTTGCGCGAGCGCGCCGCGCGTTGCGACGAGGCCGGCGCCTTGCTGCCGGAAAACGCCGCAGACATCAACCGGACCGGGCTTGCCCGCATCCTGCAGCCCAAACGCTGGGGCGGCATGGAGCTGCCGTTCACGGCCATTTTCGACATTCCCGAGATCATCGGCCGCGGTTGCATCTCCACCGCCTGGAACCTATCAAACCTGCTCGCGCATCACTGGATGCTCGCCTTCTACGAGGAGCAAGCGCAGCACGAGATATGGAGCGCCGATCCGGACGCCTACATCGCCTCGGGCATCGCCTTCCCGCAGGGCCGCGGGCGGCTGGTCGATGGCGGCATCGAGTTGTCGGGCCTGTGGAACTTCTCTTCGGCGGTCACCCCCTCCACCTGGAACATGCTGGCTTGCGTGGTGCGCGACGGTGACAAGATCCTCGATTACCGCATGTGCCTGGTGCCGATGTCGCAGTACGAGGTGCTCGATGACTGGCAGGTCATGGGCCTGCGCGGTACCGGCAGCCGCTCGGTGAAATGCGACAAGGTGTTCGTGCCGCACTACCGGGCCCTGTCGATGATCCATCACCGCCGCGGCGAGCCTTATCCCGGGTGGCGCACCAATCCGCAGCCGGTGTTCCGCGTACCCTTTGGCGGGCTCTCCGGCCACTGCCTGCTGGGCTGCCTGGTGGGCAATGCACAGGCGATGTTCGACGCCGTAACGGGAATGGTCAAGGAGCGCAGCACCAGCTACACGGGCTTGAAGATGCGCGACCTTGGCACCGTGCAGGCACGCATCGGCCTGGCCGGCGCGCAGATCGACGCGGCACGCACCATGGCCCGCGCCGACGTCGCCGAAGGCCAGCGCATGGCCGAGGAAGGCATCGAGGCCTCCCTGGAACTGAAGCTGAAGCAAAAGCGCAACTGCGCCTTCGGCGCCAAGCTGACCACCGACGCCGTCGACACGCTCTATGCACTGGCAGGCGCCAATGGCCTGTACACGCGCGGGCCGATGGAACGAATCTTCCGCGACCAGCACGCCGCGGCCTGCCACATCAGCTTTTCCATCGATGCGCAAACCAGCGCCTGGGGCCTGGCTGCGGCAGGCGGCGAAATCACCAACCCGGTCCTGTAGACGGAACAACCGGCCGGCCGCGCGCAGGGCCGGCCCCTTCACGCACCCCGCCCCTTGCGGGGCAGGGATGGGCGCCTTAGCTTCCCTTGCGGGCTTTCTCGTACGGAAACCGGAGCTGCCCGGTCTTGTACTTCTCGGGCGCCACGATGACCTGCTTGCCGGGCTGGCGGAACTGTTCGACGTCCTTGTCCTTGATGCCGGTGAACTGCACCAGCAATACGCGGCCTTCGGCCCACTCGCCGTTGCGCGCATAGCGCACCGGTCCGACGATGGTCTTGTGCTCGTTGCTGCGGATATAACTGGCCAGCGCCTTCTGGTCCAGCCCCTTGGTGGCGGTAATCGCCTGTTCCAGCACCTGGCCGATCGCATAGTTGAATGGCGGCAGGTAAAAGCCCAGCGGATCCACTTTTTCCGCTTTCGCCTTGGGCGTGTAGCGGGCCAGGAAATCCTTCAGGCCGGGGAATTCGAGCACCTTCTCCGGTACGTAGGGGTTGTAGTTGACCACCCCGTTCAACTGGGAGCCAAGGCTTTCCATGATGGGGGCGAACTGCAGGCCGACCATGCCACCGCCGAACATCTTGACGTTTTCGCCCAGGCCGATCTCGTTGGCCGCGCGGACGATGGCGACCGACTCGCCGGGATATGAAGCGACGTACACCAGGTCCGGCTTGGCGGCCTTGATGGCGCGAATCATGGACGAAAAATCGGCCGTGTTGGGCGGATACTTCTGGTCGTACACCACCTTCAGGCCGGAATGGGTGGCGAGGTTGCGCGCGCCGGTGGCGAGGTTCTGCGAGAACTCCGCGTCGGCCGCCAGGAAGGCCACGGTCTTGGCGCCGATTTTCCTGCCCAGTTCGAAATAGCCGGACGAAAAGGTCACCGAGTCGGTCAGGGGCGAATTGTTGAA
Source organism: Burkholderiales bacterium (assembly GCA_965279115.1). GTDB lineage: Bacteria > Pseudomonadota > Gammaproteobacteria > Burkholderiales > JAEUOS01 > JAEUOS01. Next base: position 4,769,264 of record OZ257137.1, on the reverse strand, counting down.
CCACATGTCGTGCTGGATGCGCTCGTTGACTTCGAACGAGTAATTGCCCATCAGGAGCAGGCCGCGCTGCTTGACCAGCGGCATGATCGGTGCCGTCGGGTTGGTGCCGTAGGGCGCGATCAGCAGGTCGACCTTGTCGACATCGAGCAGCTTGGTATAGATGCCGGGTGTCATCGCCGGGTTGCCCTGGTCGTCGTAGATCACCATCTCGACCTTGCGACCGAGGATGCCGCCCTTGGCGTTGACATCGTCGCGCCACATCTGCAGTGCGATCAGCCCGGCCTTGCCTCCGGCCCCGAGCGGACCGGTCTGGGCGATGGAGAAGCCGATCTTGATCGGCGCCCCTTGTGCCGAAACGCCCAGCGGATACGCCGCCGGCAACGCTACTGCAGCGGCCACGAACTTGCGCCTGGAAATTGATGCAGAACCTGACTTCGCCATCTCTTTGTCTCCTTTGGTTTACCTGCGGTGAGTCTGCGCGCCCACAGGTCCGGTACTCCGGCACCAGGCACGCCCGGAGGAAAGCCTAGCAGGTTTGGTTCGCAAGCGAAACCTGCCGACAACCCCCGACACGCCACACGCGCGCCAAGGCGTCACCTATACTTGGCTTGCACCGCCGGCTCGATGCCCAGGCGCAGACAAACAAGAATACGGAGGAGACCATGTTCGATTCACGCGCCGCGCTCGCGTCCGCCCTGTGCTGTGCAGCGATCGCCCTGGGTGGCTGGCCTGCCGCGACTTCTGCGCAAGGCGCCGCGGAAAAGCCGGTCAGGCTGATCGTACCCCTGCCGCCCGGCGGCCCGGTGGATGCCGTAGGCCGGCAGATCGCCATCCACCTGGCCCGCGAGCTCAAGCAGAACGTGGTGGTCGACAACGTGGCGGGCGCCTTCGGCGCCATCGGCCTGACGCGACTCGCCCGCAGCGACCCCGACGGCACCACCATCGCCCTGGCCGCATCGGGCATGCTGGTGATCGCACCGCTCACCGAAGCCGGTGTGACCTACGACCCGTTCAAGGACTTCACGCCGCTTTCACTCACCTCCGAGTACGAGAACGTGCTGGTGGTGCACCCGGCCCTGCCGGTGAAGACCGTGGCTGAACTGGTCGCCTACGCCAAGGCGAATCCCGCGGCCATTACCTATGCCTCTTCCGGCAACGGCGCCAGCAATCACCTGTCAGGCGAACTGCTCAAGAAAATGGCCGGGGCGCCCATGCTGCATGTGCCGTACAAGGGTACCGCGCCGGCGCAGGCCGACGTGATGGGTGGCCACGCAAGCATGATGTTCGATGTGGTCTCCACCGCCGCGCCGCTCATCAAGGGCGGCAAGGTGCGGGCGATTGCCACCACCGGCGCGAAGCGCAACGCCTCCATGCCCGATGTGCCGACGGTGGCCGAAACCATCCCCGGTTACAAAGTCACCGGCTGGTTCGCGCTGTACGCACCGCCCAACCTGCCGGCCGCAATCAGCCAGAAACTCAACGCGGCGATTGCGCGCGCGCTGCAAACCCCGGAGTTCAAGGCCTTCCAGCAACAGGGTGGGTTGGACTCCGTGACATCGACGCCGGCCGAATTGACCGAACGCGTCCGCGAAGACATCCGCACCTGGACGCCGGTGATCGAGGCGGCGGGGCTGCGGAAAAAGTAGTCCGCCCTAAGGGAGAATCGACCAAATTGAAAAAGCATCTGGCGGCCTTGCTGCTGGCCTGCGCCGCACCGCTCGCGGCGGCCGACTACCCCGACCAGCCGATCCGCATCATCGTGCCCTTTGCAGCCGGCGGCGGCACCGACGTGATGGGCCGCATGCTCGCGCAGAAACTCTCCGAGGCCTGGAAAGTCCCGGTGACGGTGGACAACCGCGCCGGCGCGGGCGGCACGATCGGCTCGACCCTGGTGGCACGCGCGCCGGCGGATGGCACCACCATCCTGCTGGGGAGCATCAGCACCCATGCGATCTCGCCCGGGCTTTACACGAAAATGGCTTACGACCCGGTGAAGGACTTCGCCGCCATCGCGCGCGCCGGCATCACCCCTTTTGTGATGACGGTCCATCCCGGCGTACCCGCCAATACCGTCGGCGAGCTGATCGCCCTGGCACGCGCCAACCCGAAGAAATACGATTTCGCCTCCTCCGGCAACGGCACCACCAGCCACCTGTGCGGCGCCCTCTTCACGCAGATGGCCGGGGTGGAAATGACCCACGTGCCCTACAAGGCCAACGCGCCGGGACTCACCGACCTCCTGGGCGGGCGTGTCACATTCATGTTCGACAACATCATCGCCATGCAGCCGCACATCCGGGCCGGCAAGCTGCGCGCCCTGGCCGTGACCGGCAGCGAGCGCGCAGCGAGCCTGCCGGGCGTGCCGACCATGATCGAATCCGGGTTGCCTGCCTATGAGGTGATCGGCTGGTTCGGCTTCTGGGCGCCGGCGGCAACACCGCGCGCCATCGTCACGAAACTCAATACCGAACTCAACCGAATCATGCGTGAACCGGACGTCAAGGCCCGCGCCGAGGAACAAGGGGTGGACATGACGCGCACCCAGAGCCCCGAGGAATTCGGCGGCTACGTCCAGACCGAGCTGGTGAAGTGGCGCAAGATCATCAGGGACGCCGGCGCAAAGCTGGATTGACGCCCCGCCGCGTCACTCCTGACCGGGCCCGATTCCGCGCACAAGCTATTTGCGACGCTCCCGCAGGTCCCTGGCCGATACCGGCCATTTCGGGTCGCCCGTACCGTTGGAAAGCGATCCGCGGGCGCCGCAGGCGCTGCGACAGCCGCCATCCGGATCGAGGCTCAACAGCTTGCCCGCCTTGACGCTGACCCTGAGCTTGCAGACCCCGGGACGGAAGTCGCCATTCTCGAAACCTTCTTCGCTGAATTGCAGGACATCCCCGTTCCAGGTTCCTACGGCGTCGAAACTGCATGAATGACCATTGAAGAACAGGGTATCGACGATCAGCCGCGCCCGCGATTTGTCCACCGGCAACAAGGTAACCGTGCTGGGCGCATCGCCCTCGCACTCCATGCCGTCTTTCGCTTTCTGCGACACAAAGCAGACCTGTTCCATCTGGCCATAGCGCCCCATGACGGCGTCGCGCAAGTCGATGCCGGGATCGGCCGTGCGCATGCGCAGTACGGCGATGCGTTCAGTGTGCAACCGGTAGGCCGCCTCGAAATTGGACTCCGCGTTGCCGCTCATGCGGCCCCATAGCCAGGCGCGCTGCTCCTGGCGCAACGCGTCGGGTCGTTTGCTGACCTTGAGCGCCGCCGCATACGCCGCGTTGAGTTCGCCGTCGAGCCTGGCGATCTCGGCCTTTTCGCATGCATCCCGCGCAACGCCGGCCTTGATATCCGCGCAAGGCAATTCGCCGGCCGGCGTGTTCGCCGCGCCAAGCATCATGACAAGCCCGCTCAACAGTGCCGGGAGCATCCGGATTCGCATCTCTTTACCCTTTCCTCCGCGATGGGAGAATAAACCAGCCTTGCGCCCCTCGCTCGTCCAGACCGCCTGGCATCGGCGACCCGCGCGCCGTTCAGGCCACGGGCCGATGCGCACGCGAACGCCTAACCATAGGCCAGGCTCGCCAGTGCCGCCAGCGCGACCAGCAGTCCGGCACCCTTGCGCGCGGTAAACGGTTCGCCCATGAAGGCAAAACCCAGCAGCGCCGTCACCACGAACCCCATTTGCGCCACCGGCACCAGCACGCTCGCGTCGCCGGTCTTGAGGCCGGTGAGGAGCAGGACAAACGCGGTCGAGAGCACCACCGCGGCCACCGGTGCATGCCGCAGGGCGGCGCGGTTGGGACTGACGCGACCATCGATGCGCGCGGCGAAAGTCGTGGCGATCACGCTGGCCGTGCAGGCCTGGGCCGACAGCAGCATTGCCGGGGTGCTGCCGGCGCGCAGGCCGAACTTGTAGATCAGGTTGGCCACCGCGACCGCGGCAGTCGCCCCGAGCAGCCGCAACAGCAAGGCGCGGTCCTGCTTGCGGGCGCCGGGATTGCCGCCCGCCGGTGCCCCCAGCAACAGCCACACCGCCGCCAGGGCGAGCAACAGTCCGGCAAGCTTGAAGGCGGTGAGCGGCTCCCCCAGCAGCAGCACCGCCAGTGCCGCGGTCAAGGCGAAGCTCAGGCGGAACACCGGCGCCACGATGCTCACCGAACCGGCTTTCAGGCAGTAAGCAAAGTTGTAGTAGCCCAGCACGATGAACACGCCGGCCAGCGCGCCCCACAGCGCGCCGGCGTTGAACAGCAACGACCCGGTGACCAGGCCGTAGAGGATGACGGCGGGCGTGAAGAACCAGGTCTGCACCATCATGAAGTGGTGCGCCGGCGCGCCGGCGGCGGCGCCGCGCTTGTAGACCAGGTCGCCCAGGCCGAAGAACAGCATGGCGGCGAACGCGTACTCGATGGCTGGAGCCACTATGCTTTCCTTGAATAGTGCGGCACAGGGCGCACGATCCGGTTACCGTGCCTCAATCGCCGGCCGCGCTTGCACTTGCAAGCTGGCGGCATTCGAAGTGTAATCTGGCGCAAACGGGCAGTCGCAACACGATGGCCCGGCACAACAATGACAGGAGACACCATGAGCGCGCTCGCGGGAATGCGGGTACTGGACGTCAGCCGCGTGCTCGCAGGACCGTCCTGTGCGCAGATGTTCGCCGACATGGGCGCGGACGTCATCAAGATCGAGGACCTCACCGGCGACGAAAACCGCCGCTGGCTGCCGATTGTCGACGGCCGCAGCGGCAACTTCATGTCGGTCAACCGTGGCAAGCGCGGCATCACCCTCAACCTCAAGTCGCCGCGCGGCCAGGAGGTGCTGGCACGGCTGGTGAAGGGCGCCGACGTGCTGATCGAGAACTTTCCGCCCGAGACCGCGAAGCGGCTTGGCCTGTCCTGGGAAAGACTCTCGTCCATCAACGAGCGGCTGGTGCATGTGTCGATCACCGGCTATGGCTCGCGCGGCCCCTTGAAAGACCGGCCGGGTTACGACAACATGGTGCAGGCCTTCAGCGGCATGATGGCCATGACCGGCGAGGCCGACCGCGGCCCCGCGCGCCTCGGCCCCTCGGTCATCGACATGGGCACCGGCGCCTTCGCCTTTGCCGGCGCCTGCGCGGCCCTGCTGGCGCGCGAACAGGGCAAGGCCCGCGGCCAGCACGTGGAGGTTTCGCTCCTGCAGACCGGGCTGGCGCAACTGGGCTACCACTTCACCGCCTACACGCTGGCTGGCATGGTGCCGCAACGCACCGGCTCGGCGGTGTGGCACATGGTGCCCTACCAGGCCTTCCGCACCTCCGACGGCTACGTGCTGGCCGGCGCCACCAACGACGCGGCATGGATGCGCATGGCCGAGGCGCTCGGCGTGCCCGCACTGGGCAGCGACCCGCGCTATGCCACCGCACAGGGCCGCAGCGAGCGCCGCGAGGAACTCATCGCCGCGATCGAACCGCTGTACCTGAAACACAGCACCGCCGAATGGGAGGACATCCTCGACGCGGCGAAGATCCCCTGCAGCCCGGTACAGGACGTGGCGCAGGCCCTGGCCCATCCACAGGTGGCAGCGCTGGGCATGATCCACGAGGTGCCCGACGACCGCGGCGGCACCTTGCGCCTGTGCGGCGTGCCGGTGGACATGTCCGCCACGCCACCCAGACCCGGCGCCCGCCCACCCGACCTGGGCGAACATACCGACGCCGTCCTGCGCGACGAGCTGGGCTACACGAACGAGGAAATCAGCGCCCTGCGCGCGGAAGGAGCGATATGAGCGGCAGTGTGAAAATCGAACAGGACGCGCGCGGCGTTGTCACCCTCTGGCTGGACAACCCGTCGCATCGCAACGCGCTCAACGACGGCATCATCAGCGCGCTCACCGACGCCTTCCGCCGGGCAGCCGATGATCCCGCCTGCAAGGTGGTGGTCATGCGCGGCACCAACGGCATGTTCTGCGCCGGCCGTGAAATCAACGACCTGCAGTCGCTGCAGGCCGCCGGCATGGACGCCATCAACGCCGCCTATGCGAAGCTGCATGAGCTCAATGTCGCGGCCTACTACTGCCCCAAGCCGGTGGTCGCGGTGCTGGAGCGCTACGCGCTGGGCGCCGGCATCATGATCGGCGGCTGGGCCGACATCGCGCTGGCCGAGGACAATTGCCTGATCGGCTACCCCGAGGTCAAGCTCGGCATTCCGCCCACCCAGACCACCATCCAGCTCATCCGCGGCGTGCATCGCAAGGCGGCGGTCGAACTGCTGCTCACCGCGCGCAACATCCGCGCCCCGGAAGCCGCGCAACTGGGCCTGATCACCCGCGCGGTGCCGGCGGCGGAGCTTGATGCCGAGGTCGCCAAGGTGGTAGACGCCCTGCTCGGCGCCAGCGCCGAGGCCATCACCCGCACCAAGCAGATGATCTGGAAAACCGAGGACGCCGACTACCGCTCGGCGATCGCCACCGGCGTGGACGTCATCTCGGTGGCCGCGGCCACCGCAGCCGCGCGCGAGGGCGTAAGCGCATTTGTCGAAAAAAGGAGCCCGAAATGGTAGACCGCCCCATCACCCGCCGCACCTTCCTCCAGGCTGCCGCCAGCATGGCATTGCCCGCGGCACTGCCTGCCGCGGCGCAGGCATGGCCGGACAAGCCGATGCGCATGGTCATTCCGTTCCCGCCGGGCGGCCCGGTGGATGCGGCCGGCCGCGTCATCGCGCAGGCCCTGGGCGATGCGTTGGGTCAGGCAGTGGTGATCGACAATCGCAGCGGCGCCGGCGGCTCGGTCGGGGTGGAAGCGGTGGCCAAAGCACCGCCGGATGGCCACACCATGATCTTCGGCAGCACCGGCGCGCTGTCGGTGAACATCTCGCTGATTCCCAACCTCGGCTACGACACCCGCCGCGACCTGGTGCCCATTTCGGTGGTGATGGCCATTCCCCTGCTGCTGGGCTGCCGCGCCGCCCTGCCCGCGCAGGACCTGGCGGGCCTGATCGCCATGGCTCGCGCCAAGCCCGGCAGCATCACCGTCGGCACCACCGGCGTGGGCTCACCGGCCCACCTGATGGCCGAGATGATGCGCCAGCGCGCCGGCATCGACTTCACCGTTATCCACTACCGTGGCGCCGCGCCGGCAATGCTGGCCATGCTGTCCAACGAGGTGGACCTGAGCTTCCTCGACCCCGCCGTGATGATGACGCACGTCAAGGCCGGCAAGATGCGCGGCCTTGCCACCACCGGGCGGGCACGCAACCCGACCATGGCCAACCTGCCAACCCTGGTGGAAGCCGGCATGCAGGGGGTGCAGATGGAAAACTGGTACGCCTTGCTGGTGCCGGCCGCCACGCCGGCCGACCGCGTGCGGCGCCTGCGCGCGGCGGTCACGCAAATCGTCGCCAAGCCCGGCATGTTCGACAACTTCATCAACCAGGGCGCCACCATCCTGGACCTGGGCCCGGAGGAAGGCGCGGCCTTCATCCGCAAGGAAGTCGAGACCTGGTCCGAAGTGGTCCGTACCGCCAAGATGACCGCCACCTGAGCAAGGGAACGAAAGCGCCATGATTCTTTCGATCGCCGACGCGCGCGCCCTGGTCGAGGCCGGCATGATGGCCGTGGACCACACCCGCGAAGAAGCCCAGATCATCGCCGACCACCTGATCGACTGCGAACTGCGCGGGCTGGGCTACGGCGGCCTGTCGCGCGCGATCTCGGTGATCGATCGCATCCGCAACACCGCCACCCCGCGCCGGCCCATCACCCTCCTGCAGGAGTCGCCGGTGTCGGCCTCGCTCGACGGTGGCGACAACGTCGGCTACCTGGTGGGCCGCCGCTGCACCGAAATCGCCATCGAGAAGGCCGCGACCTTCGGCGTCGCGGTGGTAGGCGCTTCCAAGACCTGGTACACCGGCATGTACTCGTACTACCTGGAACGCATCACCGCGGCGGGCTATGCAGGCATGATCGCCGGCAGCGGTGTGCAGAAGGTGGCGCCCCACGGCGGCACCGAAGGGCGCTTCGGCACCAACCCGATCGCGTTCGGATTTCCATCGACGACCCTGCCTGTGATCTGGGACATCGGCACTGCCAATCTGATGCTGGGCGAAGCGGCGCTGGCCAGCCGGCTGGGCGAGCAGTTGCCGGAAGGCCGCGCCTTCGCACCGGACGGGCGCCCCACCCGCGACCCGGACGAGGCCCTCAAGGGCGCCTTCGCGGTGTGGGGCGGGCACAAGGGCTCGGGCCTGGCCATGGTGGTGCAACTGCTGGGCATGATGACAGGCCAGGCCACGTCACCCGGGCCGCAGCGCGACAGCGGGCTCTTCATCCTGGCGGTCAACCCGCGGAACTTCACCTCTGCCGAGGATTTCATGCAGCGCGTATCCGAGTATTCCGACAGCCTGCGCGCCACCCGGCCGCTGGATCCGGCCAAACCGGTGCGCGTGCCGTTCGACCGATCCATCGTGGAACGCAACAAGCGCCTCGCTGCAGGCACCATCGAGGTGGCCGACGCCGTGCATGCGGCCCTGGCCCGGATCGCGGCCGGCGCCTGAAAAACGTCCGGCGGCGATGCAAGGGGGGAAAAGACCGCCGCGAACCCCGCAGATTCGGACATCGAATCCGCCCTGCGCGCCTACACTGCCTGCATGGAGGCCGTGATGCAGACATGCCCTCCAGGCGCCAACGAACGGTCAGGTTCGGCGGCACGAGCGGCCATCTCCGGATGGCCGCTTTATTTTGGGGGCGGCCATCCGGAGATGGCCGCCTGTCCATGCGGTGCCCGACGGCGCCGCACGCAGGCAAGCCTTTCAGCCGCCCGGGCTGTCGGTCATGATGTAGCCCATCAGGTCGCCGACGTTGCGCTGCAGATCGTCCATCAGGTCGTAGAGCAGGTAGCGCAGCGCGAGGATGCCGACGAGTTTTTCGTTTTCGTCGAGCACCAGCAGATGGCGGATATGGTGCTTGCGCATCAGCGCCGCCGCCGCCGCCACCGTGGTCTTGACACCGACCGAAAGCGCCGGACTCGACATCACGTCGCTGACGCGGGTGGCAGCGGGGTCAAGACCGGGTGCGACCACCTTTTGCATCACGTCACGCTCGGTGACGATGCCGACGACGCGACCGTCCTTGTGCACCGCCGAGGCGCCGACCTTGCGCTCGGCCATCGCGCGGGCCGCATCCGCTACCGAAGTGCCGACCTCCACCATCACGGGGGGTTTGTTGCCCAACCGAATGAATGCCATGTCGCCTCCAGAACGTCCAAACCTGACGTCCACTCTACTCCCGTATGGCCCTTGCGGGAAGAGGGCTTACCGCCGCAGTGTCTCGCATGCGTGTAAATTTGGGGACTTGTCCACCCCTGCCCCAGCCACCATGAGCCTGATCCCCAAATCCGTAATCATCACCGACGACACCATGCGCGAAGGCCTGCAGATCGAGCGCGCCGACATTCCGGTCGAGGCCAAGCTGCGCCTGCTCGATGCGCTCGGCGAAACCGGCGCCAAGGTCATCGCGATCGGCTCCTTCGCGCACCCCAAGTGGACGCCCCAGATGGCCTGCATCGACGAGATCGCCGAGCGCTTCGTGCCCAAGCCCGGCATCCGCTATACCGCGGCGGTGTTCAACAAGAAGGGATATGACCGCGCCGATTCCTACTGGCCCAAGCTCGACGTGCGCAGCGGCAAGGCTTTCCGCACCAACGTCGAGCTGTGCGATACCTTCGCGCGGCGCAACTACAACCGCAGCCAGGCCCAGCAGATCGCGGCCATGGACGCCACCATCGAAGCCGCGCGCGCCGCCGGCGCCACCGAAGGTGCGGTGGGCATAGGCAACCCGTTCGGTTCCAACTACGAAGGACCGTTCAGCCACGAACAGCGCATGGGCCTACTGGCCACCATGATCGGCAAGTGGCACGCCGCCGGTATCAAGGTGACGCGTGTTGCGCTGCTGGAAGCGATGGGCTGGAACATGCCGCACCTGGTACGCCAGTTCATCGAAGCCATCCGCGAGCGCTGGCCCGAGGTCACCGACTTCCACCTGCACCTGCACAACCAGCGCGGCGCCACCATCGCCAGCTACTATGAAGGCCTGCTCCTGGGCGTGCGCGAGTTCGACACCTGCCTGGGAGGCATGGGTGGCTGCCCCTACTGCGGCAACGGCCGCGCCGCCGGCCAGGTGCCGACCGAGGACTTTGTCGACCTGTGCCACGAAATGGGCATCGAGACCGGCTACAACCTCGACAAGCTGATCGAGGCGGTGGCGATTGCCGAGGAGGTGGTCGGCCATCCGCTGCACGGCCATGTGTCGCGATCCGGCCCGCGCCCGCGCGGCAAGGCCCTCTACCCGGCCAACATGCCGTTCGTCGAAACGCTCGAGGAGGCCGCGCATTTCCGCAAGGGACCGCAGGTCTACGCCGGCCAGATCTCGCCCTGGAAAGAGGACGACCCGCTATTCAAGGCCTGATTGCCGGGTCCGGCCCTCACCCGAATGGAAGATTACGCATGAGTACCGAAGCCACCCGCTACGAGATTCGCAAGGGCGCCGCCTGGATCACGCTGAACCGCCCGGACAACCGCAACGCGCTTTCCGCGGTGCTGGTCGACGAACTGGATACCCACCTGCGCGCGGCCAACGATGACCCGGCCGTGCGCGCGATCGTCATCACCGGCACCGATCCGGCGTTCTGCGCCGGCGCCGACCTGAAGAACCCGCCCGGCAAGGCGGGGCCGGGACAGCGCGGCGTGGAGTTCGTCGACATTCTCAAGTTCATCATCGACAGCCCGAAGCCGGTGATCGCGGCGGTCAACGGCGCGGCGTTCGCCGGCGGCCTGGGCCTGGTGGGCGCGGCGGACATCGTCATCGCCGCAGAAGACGCGCCGATGAGTTTTTCGGAGGTGCGCATCGGCGTCATTCCCGCCGTCATCGCGGTGGTATGCGTACCCAAGCTGGGCACCCATCACGCCAGAAAGCTGTTCCTCACCGGCGAACGCTTCAGCGGCGCACGCGCAGTCGAACTGGGGCTTGCCCACCGCGCCGTGCCGAAAGCGCAACTGGTCGCCGCGGTGGAGGAAGAAATCGCAGCGATCTGCCTGGGCGGCCCGATCGCTGTCACCGAATGCAAGAAGCTGGTCAGGCGCGTGCCGCAACTCTCGATCGAGGAGGGCTTCGCCGAAATGGCGGTATGGAGCAAGCGCATGTTCGGCACCCCGGAGGCCACCGAAGGCATGACGGCGTTTCGCGAGAAGCGCAAGCCCGCGTGGATCGCGCCATCGTGACCTCGTGCAAGCCGGCGGCGCGCGCCGCACCGCACCTGCGCAGGGCGGCATGACCGGGGCTCTCGAAGGCATTAGCGTCCTGGAGCTCGGCCAGGTGCTGGCCGGGCCCTTCGCCGGCGCGATCCTCGCCGACCTCGGTGCCGAGGTGGTCAAGCTCGAGCGCATCGAAGGCGGCGACGACGCGCGCAAGATGGGGCCTCCCTTTCGCAACGGCGACGCGCTCAACTTCCACATCTTCAACCGCGGCAAGAAGTCGGTCGCGATAGACCTCAAGTCGCCCGCGGGCAAGGAAGCCTTCGAGCGCCTGGCGGCACAGGCCGACATCTTCATCCACAACATGCGCCCGGGCGTCACCGAGGCGCTCGGCATAGACGGGCCGGCCTTGTGCGCGCGCCATCCGCGCCTGGTGTACTGCGGCATTTCCGCCTTTGGCGACGCCGGGCCGATGAAAATGCACCCCGGCTACGAGCCGCTGATACAGGCATTCAGCGGCCTTTCCTCCACCAACGGCGGCCCGGACGACCCGCCCATGCGCACTGGCGCCTCGGTGTGCGACCAGGGCACCGGCATGTGGGCGGTGATCGGCGCGCTGGCCCTGCTGCAACGCCGTGCAGTCACCGGGCACGGTGGCGTGGTTGGCGCCTCATTGCTGGAAACCGCGCTGGTGTGGAACGGCCAGAAGGCCGATGGATTCGTCAACCAGGGCAAGTTGCCGGACCGGCACCGCTCCGGCCACCCCGGCTTTGTGCCGTATGAAGCCTTCGACACCGCCGACGCGCCGCTGCTCATCTGCTGCGGCAACGACCGCCTGTTCGCCAAGTTCGCCGCCGTGCTCGGGCGGGTTGACTGGGTACAGGATGCGCGCTTTGCCACCAATCGTGCGCGCCTGGCCAACAAGGCCGCGCTCGTTGCAGAGATGAACCCGCTGTTGCGCGCGCAACCACGCGCCGAATGGATCGCGCAATTCGAGGCCGCCGGCGTGCCGTGCGCGCCCATCCACAGCGTGCCGGAAATCCTCGCCCACCCACAGGCCCGGGCGCTGGGCATGCGCTACGAGATGCCGGGCGAGAACTTCAGCCTGACCGCGCTGCCCTTCACCATCGACGGCGAGCGCCCGCGCCCGCAGGGCAAGGCGCCGCGCCTCGGGGAACACAATGCGGAATACGACGCGCCGCCGTTGCCGGGCGGGACGGCGCAGGAACCAACGTGACGCGCCTGGCGCACAGGATGCAACGCGCCGCCGCACTTGGCGTTTGCGCCTTGGCAGCACTAATGTCCCCGACAGCGCCTGTCCTGGCGCAGGACTTCCCGACCAAACCGATCACCTTCATGGTGCCGTTCGCCGCCGGCAGCGGCACCGACCTGCTGGCGCGCGCGGTGGCCGCGGCCCTCACCGGCGCCAACAAATTCCAGGTGGTGATCGACAACAAGGCCGGCGCCAACGGCTTCATTGCCGCGCAGGCGGTGGCCCGCGCCGCGCCGGATGGCCATACCATCCTGATCACCACCAACACCACTCACGCCGCCAACGAACATCTCTACAAGAAGCTGCCGTATGACCCGGTGAAGGACTTCACCCCGGTGATGTTGCTCTCCAAGGGCCAGATGGTGTTGCTGGTGAACCCGGCTTCGCCGGTGAAATCGGTGGCGGAGCTGATCGCACTGGCGAGGAAGACGCCCGACAAGCTCAACTTCGGCAGTGGCAGTTCGTCCAGCCGGGTGGCGGGCGAACTGCTGCGCCAGACCACCGGCATCGCCGTCACCCATGTGCCCTACAAGAGCAACCCTTTCGCCGTGACCGACCTGTTGGGCGGGCAGATCGACTACATGTTCGCCGACAGCGCCAACGCCGTGCCGCAGATCAACGCCGGCAAGCTGCGCGGGCTGGCTTCCAGTGGCCTGGAGCGCCTGGCCACTGCACCCAACCTGCCCACCATGGACGAGGCCGGGGTGAAAGGGTTCGATGTGACCTACTGGACCGGCATCTACCTGCCGCCCGGCACGCCGGCGGCGATCGTCGCCCGCGTGAACCAGCTGATCGAGAAGGCCGCTTCTGCGCCCGAGGTCAGGGCGCTGCAGGCCAGCACGGGAAACCGCATCTTCACCAGCGGCCCGGAAGAACTCGCGCGCTTCCAGGCGGCAGAATCGCAGAAGTGGGGACGGGTGATACGCGCGGCCGGCATCGTGCCGGAATAACAGGGTCGCGCCCTCGAGCGCCGGCCAACAACGGAGGAGAACATCATGGTCGAACGCATGGGCAGGATGTGGCGCACCGTCGCGCTGGTTTTGGCGACACTCATCGTGTCGGGACAGGCGCTGGCTCAATCCTTTCCGTCGCGCCCGGTGCGCATCGTCGTGCCCTTCGCGCCGGGCGGTGGCGCCGACATCTACGCGCGCCTGCTGGCGCAAGCCATGAGCGGCCCGTTGGGGCAAAGCGTGGTGGTGGAGAACGACGGCGGCGGTGCCGGCATGATCGCGCTGGAAAAGGTGTCGCGCGCGCAGAAGGACGGCCACACGCTCCTGCTCACCACCTCGACCGCCATATCGGCCGTGCCCAACCTCTACAAGAAGCTGCCCTACAAGGTGGAGGACTTCACCCCGGTGGCGCTCATCGGCAAGTTTCCCTTTCACGTGTTCGTCCACCCAACGGTGCCGGTACGCGACCTGCGCGAATTCGTCGCCCATGTGAAGGCCAACCCGGGCAAGCTCAGCTACGCCACCGCCGGCCGCGGCAGCATTCCGCACCTGGTGACCGAGATGGTCAAGGCCAGCCTCGGCCTGGACATGTTCGATGTGGCCTACAAGGGCGCCGGCCCGGCGGTCAACGACCTGGTGGCAGGCCACGTGCAGGTGTACATGGACGTGGCCTCGCCGGCGCTTACCCATGCGCTGGCGGGCAAGCTCAGGGTGCTTGCCGTGCTGGATGAAAAACGCGTGCCGCAGATTCCCGACGTGCCGACCATGGCGGAGCTGGGCTATCCCGGCCTGGTGGGCTACAACCGTTACTCGCTGCTGGCCCCGACCGGTACGCCACGCGCTGTCATCGAGGTCCTCAACCGCGCCGCGCTACAGGCGATGGAAGGCGGCGCACTGCGCGACCGCCAGGCCGCCGACGGTGCCAGTCCGGGCGCGGTGACACCGGAGCAACTGGGTGTCCTGCTCAAGGCCGACTACGACATGTGGGGCGGGGTGATCCGCCGCCTCGGCATCACGCTCGACTGATCGGCGCAGCACGGACATGACCGGTGAATTCGATTTCATTGTGGTGGGGGCCGGCACGGCCGGCTGCATTCTTGCCGCACGCCTGTCGGAGTCCGGCCGCCACCGCGTATTGCTGCTCGAAGAAGGCGGCGAGGCGCGCAGCCTGTGGACGCGCGTGCCGGTGGGTTATCCGCGCCTGTTCTCCAACCCGCGCTATAACCGCGGCTACTCCACCCTGCCGGAAGCCGGATTGGGCGGCCGGCGCATCGAGCAGCACGCCGGGCGCGGCATCGGCGGCAGCTGCGCCGTCAACGGCATGATCTACATCCGCGGCCAAGCGGCCGACTACGACGGCTGGGCCGCCGCCGGCAACGCCGGGTGGGGCTGGACTGACGTATTGCCGTGGTTTCGCCGCTCCGAATGCAACAGCCGCGGCGCTAGCGAGTACCACGGTGCGGATGGCAAATGGCACGTATCAGACCCGCCGCACCGCCACCCGCTGGCCGACGCCTTTGTCGCTGCCGCCGGCGAGGCCGGCGTGGCACACAACGAAGACTTCAACGGCCCGGTACAGGAAGGCGCAGGCTACTTCCAGTTGAACATCCACAAGGGCGTGCGCTCGTCCACCGACACCGCGTTCCTGGCACCGGCGCGCCGGCGCGCCAACCTCGCGGTGGCCACCGACGCAGTGGTCACGCGCGTACTGTTCGCTGACGGCGCCGCCTGCGGCGTGGAATACATGCAGGGCGGCGAGAAGCGCCAGGCGCGCGCGCGCGTCGAGGTGGTGCTTGCCGCCGGCGCCTTCAACTCTCCGCAACTGCTGCAGGTGTCGGGCATCGGTGCCAGCGAGCATGTACGTGGATTGGGCGTGCCGCTGGTGGCCGACCTGCCGGGCGTGGGTGCCAACCTGCAAAACCAGGTGCGCGCCTCGGTGATGTCGCGCTGCCGCCAGCCGGTGACGCTCAACGACATCATGAAAAGCCCGTTGCGCCGCATCGGCATGGGCCTGCAATACCTGTTCCTGCGCGACGGACCGATGGCCATCCCCACCTATGCCGGCGCGTTTCTCAAGTCCAACCCCGCGGTGGCCACGCCCGACATCCAAGTGGCGTTCTGGACCTATAGCTGGACCCAGCGCAACAACAAGGGCGTGGTGCTGCACCGCTTTCCCGGCTTTACCGCCAACGCGGCCCTGCTGCGGCCGAAAAGCCGCGGCACGGTGCGCGCGGTGCACGCCGATATCCGCCAGGCACCGGAAATCCACTACCGCTTTCTCGAAGACCCGCAGGACGCGCAGGACCTGGTCGGCGGCATCAAGGCGATCCGCCGCATCCTCGCCCAGCCGGCGATGGCGCCCTACTTCGAGTCCGAACTCACACCCGGCAGCGAGCGCGCGGACGATGCCGCCCTGCTCGACTTCGTGCGCTCAAGCGGCGGCGCGGTGTACCACCACGCAGGCACCTGTCGCATGGGCAGCGACGCCATGGCAGTGGTAGATGCAACGCTCAAGGTGCGCGGCGTGGCACGCCTGCGGGTGGCCGATGCCTCGATCATGCCGACGGTGATTTCGGGCAACACCAATGCGCCGACGGCGATGATCGCCGAGCGGGCGGCGGACTGGATGCTGAAGGACGCGCAGCGGCGCTAGTGCGCCTGGCGCCGGCGCTGACGTCGGTTGGTGATCTGTCGGGCTCCGCGAAATAAGTATGCAGCGGCACCGCCTTGCCATTGACCGTGGCGGGCGGCATGGCACACAACTCAAACCTATCGTCGAGCGTGGCGGAGATTTCTTCGGTGATGAGGAGATCCACCTGGAACTGGCCGGTAAGGCCCTCGACCCGCGAGGCCACGTTGATGGGGTCGCCGGTGACGCTGAATTTCGACAGGTCAGCCCGGTTGATCCGCTTCAATCGGCCTTGATGCCCGCGCCGCGAATCAGCGCCCCCCATTTGGCAGTCTCGGCGCGGACAAACTCGGCCACCTTGCGCGCGTCCTCGCCCGCGCCGGGCTCATAGCCCAACGAGCGCATCCTGCCTGCCACGTCGGGGTCGGCCAGCACGCCGCGAATCTCGCTATTGAGCCGGGCGACAACATCGGCCGGCGTGCCCTGCGGGGCGAACCATACGTTCCATGCCACCAGGTTGAAATCCGCCAACCCCGACTCGGCGAAGGTGGATACGCCCGGCAGGACGGAACTGCGTGCCAGCGCCGTGATGCCAAGGGCCTTCATCTTGCCGGCCTGCACCTGCGGGGTGGCCGCCATCGCGGTATCGATGCTCAATTGAACGTGTCCGCCAAGCAGATCGGCGACAGCGGCACTGCTGCCCTTGTAGGGCACGCCCTTGAAACTTGCGCCCGAGGATTTCTCCAGCAGTTCAAGTACCACGCGCGCTGTCGTGCTCGGCACGGCGACGGTGACGGAATCCGGCCTGGCCTTGGCCATGGCAACGAGGTCGCGCAGGCTCGAGGCCGCGAAGCCGGGACTGGCGACGAGCGCCATCGGCACCGCACCGATATATGCGATCGCGGTGAAATCCTTCACGGGGTCGAAACGCAACGAGGGATAGAGCGCCGCGTTGGCGGCATGCGTGGCGTTAGAGCCAACCAATAGGGTGTAACCATCCGGTGCCGCACCGGCGACCGCTTCCGCACCAATGTTGCCGCCTGCCCCGGGCCGGTTCTCGATCACTATGGACTGCTTGAGCCTTTCCGCGAGCCTGGTTGCAACCAGCCGCGCAGCCGAGTCGGCCCCCTGACCTGGCGTATAGGGAACCACCAGCTTGATCGGCCGGCTGGGATAGGGATCGGCAGCCATCGCCACGCCACAGGTGGCCATGAGCAGCATGGCGGCCGCTCCACGAACGAATGCCGGTTTCAAGTTTTGATCTCCTCAAGAAACGCCCTGATTTCACGGTTGACGGTGCCGGTTTCACGGGTCCCGTCGATGGCACGCCAGCCCAGGTGGCCGCGGTCGGTGGTCACTTCCACCAGACGAGCGCACTCTATGTGCCGTTGCAGTTCGGCGCCGCTGGCACCGCCCAGCAGGCGCTCCGATGAGGTAGGCAAGAGCAGCGTTGGCGCACTCACGCGTCCGAGCGCCAGCGCGAGATCGCCGCCGAAAGGCGTGGCGACATCGTGGCTGGCAGATGCCTGGTAGCGGCGCATGTAGTCCCACGGATGCCACTGCGCGGAACGCCTGATCGCGGACTGAATTTCCATTTCAACCAGCCGAAGCGGCACTCGCTCCAGATAGCTATCGCTCACCGTCCACGGAAAATAAGTGCGCACGGCGGCATGCAACGCCTTGAGTCCGGTCATGTCGGCCGCCGGCAGTCCCCACGAGGGATCAAGCTCCAGAATCTCCTGTGCCGTGCGCACCACGGACCTGAACACATGGCTCGCGCGCGCAGCCGGTACGAGCAGGACAGCGCTGCGCGCGAATGCCGGAAACGCGATGGCCCATTCCAGCGACTGGAAAGCGCCCATCGAGGCCCCGGCCACCGCAGCCGCCGTCGTCAAACCGAAGTGTTCGGTCACCGCGCGATACTGGGCGCGCACCATGTCGCGGATGTTGTACGCGGGAAACCTTTCGCCGAGGCCATCCGATGGTTTCGACGAAGTGCCGGCGCCGATGGCGTCGAGCGCGATGATGAAATGGCGCTGCGGATCGAACGCCTTGCCCGTGCCGATGTAGCCGTCCGCACTATGACGTGTGTTGGTGGTGCCGGGCATGAGCACGATGGCGTTGTCGCGCGCCGCGTTGAGCGTACCGTGGGTGACATAGCCCACGTTCAGTCGCTCGACATGCCCGCCATTCTCGAACTCGAATCCGCCGATCTCCGCCCAGCCCTCGTTGCCCTCGATCATTGCTCCAGGTGCGCAATAGCGCGCCACTTCCTGCTCCACCGTGCAGTGTGCAAGTGTGTTCATGGCGATGACGAAAGCCCTGTGCTCAATCCAACTGCGCGCCCGAGTCCTTGACGATCCTCGACCAACGCACCAGGTCTTCCTTGAGCAGCGCCGCCAGTTGATCAGGCGTGCTAGGCGCAGCCTCGACGCCCAGGCCGGTGAGCTTGTCCTTCATTTCCTGGTCGTTCATCACCTTGGTGATCTCGGTGTGCAGCTTGTTGATGATCTCCCGGGGCGTGCCGACCGGGACGAACAGGCCGTACCAGGCGTTGGCATGCAGGCCGGGAATCGATTCGTGCAGGGTGGGCATGTCGGGGGCCAGCGCGGTGCGCTTTTCGGTGCACACACCCAGCGCGCGCAACTGCCCGCTCTTGATGAAGGGCAGCAAGCCCGCGATGCTGCCAAAGGCGATTTGCGCCTGGCCGCCGATCACGTCGGTGGCCGCCGCTGCGGCGCCCTTGTAGGGCACATGCACGATGTCGGTCCCGGTGGCCTTGCGGAACATCTCGCCCAGCATGTGGTTGACCGTGCCGTTGCCGGAGGAAGCGTAGTTGAGCTTGCCGGGCTGGGCCTTGGCCAGCGCCGCCAGTTCGCGCACGTTCTTCGCGGGCACGGAGGGGTTCACCACCAGGATGTAGGGCGCCACGCCCACCACCATCACCGGGTCGAAATCCTTCACCGGATCGAAGCCCACCTTGCGGTACAGGAAAGGGTTGATGGTCTGCACGCTTTGCGCATTGAGCAGCAGGGTGTAGCCGTCCTTGGGCTGGCGCGCCACATGCACGGTGCCGACGTTGCCGCCTGCCCCCACGCGGTTTTCAACCACCACCGGGCTGCCGAACACGACGGCAAGCTTCTGGGCCAGCGCGCGGCCGATCACGTCGTTGGCACCGCCGGGCGCCTGCGGCACCAGGATGGTGATGGGCTTGGTGGGGTAAGGTTCCGCGGCGCGTGCGTGGCTGCCCAGGAGCGTGGTGGCGGCCAGCGAGGCGGCGCCTGTGAGGATGGTGCGTCTCTTCATGTTGATGTCTCCGGTCGGCATGCGCCTGTGCGGCGTGGCGACCTGTCTTTGTGGATGGGCGGCGTCATGTTACCTGCTTGGCGCTTCATTCGCTTTCAAACTTGAAGCGCCACGCGTCGCCGACGCGGACGATCGTGCCTGCCGTCGGGGTGGGAAAATGGGCGGTGAAAATGCGCACCGGCGTGCCCTCGTAACGCCCGAGAAATTCGCGCCGGGTGCGCGCCGAATGCGCCGGGTCCACGCAGAAGCAGCTGCTCCAGTCCGGCTCGGCACATTGCAATGCGTGATGCATGAGGTCACCGCTCATCACCGCCTCCTGCCCGCCGGAACGGATGTGCACGCACACATGCCCCGGCGTGTGGCCCGGCGACGGGTCCAGCCACACTTCCTCGTCAAAGGCGTAGTCGCTCTCGACCAGCTCGAACTGCCCCGACTCGATGATCGGCAGGATGCTGTCCTTGTAGTATGGATCGTCGCGGAACTGCTCGGTCTTGTAATGCTCGCGCCAGTACTCCCACTCGGCACGCGCGAACAGGTACTTGGCATTCGGAAAGGTCGGCACCCAGCGCCCGTCCACCAGGCGGGTGTTCCAGCCCACATGGTCCACATGCAGGTGGGTGCACAGCACGTAGTCCACATCCTCCGGGGCCACGCCGGTCTTGGCAAGGTTCTCGAGGTAAGGCCACTGCTTCATGTGGTAACGCGGCTTGTTGGGGCGCGGCCGGTCGTTGCCGCTGCAGGCATCCACCAGGATGGTGTGGTTGCGGCTGCGGATCAGGTAGCTGTGGATGCCCAACACGAGGAGACCGGTTTCCGGATCCATCAGCCGCGGCTCCAGCCAATGCTTGTGCCGCGCAATCGCCTCGGGCGTGGCCGCCGGGTACAACGCCAGCGGCGGGATGAGCGGCATCTCGAATTCGACCACACGGTCGATGCGCACGTTGCCAAGTTGCCAGGTTTGCAATTCAGGTCTCCTCGACGGGCCGCGCCTGTTTCGCGCGGGCATGACAACTTCAGGAACTTGTTGGGCCGTAGGGCGCAGTGTCTTCCTGGACCCCTGCCCTCGCCACGGCCGGATTCAACACGATCCGCTCGATCACACCGTTATGACTCACGATGAGAGCGGTACCCGTAGTTGCCGCCACCTCGCGAGCACGCCGTGCGGCACGCTGTATCGCAATCTGGGACGCACGCAAATCCGGGTCGCGTGCCAAGTAGATCGCCTTCGTGTTCATGGCTTTTCACTCCAGATTTTTGGGCTAGCGTCACATCACAAGATGTAACGCTCATTTACTCCGGCTTCATCCCCGCTTCACGCACCAGGCGCTCGAACTTCGCGTACTCGCTCCTGCCAAAGGCGGCGAATTCCTCCGGCGTATTGGCCACCGGTTCGGCGCCCAGCTGGGTCAAACGATCACGCACTTCCGGCAGCTTCGCGATGCGCGCGATCTCGCGCTGGATTTTGTTGGTGATGTCCGCCGGCATGTTGGGCGGGCCGTACAGGCCGTACCAGGCGGAGGTCTCGTAACCCGGCAGGCCGCCTTCGATCACTGTGGGAATGTCCGGCATCGACGGCGAGCGGTTCTTGCCGCCCACGCCCAGCACGCGCAGCTTGCCGCTCTTGTAGTGCTGCAGCACCGTGAGCACGCTGGTGAAACCCACCTGGATATGCCCGCCCAGCAGGTCCACCATGATCTGCGAGCCGCCCTTGTAGGCCACGTGCAGCAGGTTCACGCCGGCCTGCACCTTGAACTGCTCGCCAGCCAGGCGCGACGACGGCTCAGAACTGCCGAAGGTGAGCTTGCCCGGCTGCGCCTTGGCCAGCGCGATCAATTCCTTGATGCTGTTGGCGGGCACCGTCGGGTTGACCACCACCACCCAGGGGGAGGCCGACACCAGCGTCACCGGTGTGAAGTCCTTGACCACGTCGAACGGCAGCTTGTTCTTGACGAAGGGGTTGATCAGGTGCGCCGCCACCACCAGCACCAGGCTGTGGCCATCGGGCGGCGCGTTGACGATGACTTCAGACCCGATCACGCCATCGGCACCCGGGCGGTTTTCCACCAGCACGGTCTGGCCCCAGGATTCGGTGAGCTTTTGTGCGAACAGCCGTGCCAGGATGTCGGTGCCGCCGCCGGGCGCATACGGCACCATCAGGCGGACGGATTTGGTGGGGTACTGCTGCGCGCCGGCGGCCGTGGCCGCCAAGCCTATGGCCAAAGCGGCTGCACGCAGCCATCCTCTTGCTTGAAACATTGCTCTCTCCCGGTTCTTGTTTTCAGGTTCGCCTTGCGGCGAAGCCGGAATGATAGAGCATCGCCCCGGCGTATCAGTCGCTGAAGCTGAAGCCTTCGTAGTTGTTGGCTGCCACCTGCGCACAGATCTCGCGGTAGCGCGCCATGCCGCCCGCATAGGGCATGAACACCCGCGGCTTGCCGGGAATGTTGGCGCCCAGGTACCAGGAATGGGTTGCCATCGGCAGCAGGGTGGCGGCAGCTGCCTGGTTCACCTTGGCCACCCAGGCTTCCATCGCCGCCTCACCTGTCTCGATGCGCTTGACGCCCTTTTCGCGCATGCGGGAGATGCAGTCGGTGATCCATTCCACATGCTGCTCGATCGGCACCGGCATGTTGCACAACACCGAAGGGCTGCCGGGGCCGGTGATCATGAACATGTTGGGGAATCCGGCGACCTGCAGGCCCAGGTAGTTGCGCGGCCCCTCGCTCCAGGCCTGTCCGAGCGACACGTTGTCACGGCCACGTATGTCCATGGCGAGAAGCGATCCGGTCATGCCGTCGAAACCGGTGGCGAAGACGATCGCGTCAAGCGGGTACTCCGCGTTGCTGGTGCGAATGCCGCGCGGGGTGATGCGCTCGATCGGCTCGGCACGCAGATCCACCAGCGCCACGTTGTCGCGGTTGAAGGTCTCGAAGTAGTTAGAGTCGATGGGCGGGCGCTTGGCCGCGTAGGGATGGTCGATGTCCGACAGCCTGGCCGCCGTCACCGGATCCTTGACGGTCGCGCGGATCTTGCCGCGGATGAACTCGGCCGCCGTGCTGTTGGCTTCCAGGTTCGAGATGATGTCGCCGAAGGTGGCGCGGAATTGCAGGCCGCCTTTGGCCCACGCCTCTTCGTACAGCGCCTGGCGCTCCTCGGGCGGTGTCGCCAGGGCCAGCCGGTCGGCGTCGAAAAACGGATGTCCGTTGCGGGTGGCGCGCATGGCGCGGTTGATCTCGGCCACATTGTCGCGCGCATAGCGCTTGAACTCGTCGCTCAAGGGCGCGTTGCGCGCCGGCACGCTGTAGTTGGCGGTGCGCTGGAATACCGTCAGGTGCGCGGCGCTCTCGGCGATCACCGGGGCGCACTGGATGCCGGTGGAACCGGTGCCCACCTGCCCCACCCGCTTGCCGTGGAAGTCGACACCTTCATGCGGCCACTGGCCGGTGTGGTACCAGCGCCCTTCGAAGCTTTCCAGGCCGGGAATATCCGGAATGTTGGCCGAGGAAAGGCAGCCCACGGCGGTGATCAGGAAGCGCGCACGATGGCTTTCGCCAGCTTCGGTGGTCACCTCCCAGAGCGCGGCGCCCTCATCCCAACGCGCCGTCTTTACGCGAGTGTTGAAGCGGATGTCGCGCTTCAGGTCGAGGCGGTCGGCCACGAAGTTGAGGTAGCGCAACACCTCTGCCTGGCCGGGATAGCGCTCCGACCATTGCCACTCGCGCGCCAGGTCCTCGGAGAACGAATAGCGGTAGGCATGGCTTTCGGAATCGCAGCGCGCGCCGGGGTAGCGGTTCCAGTACCAGGTGCCACCCACACCGGCGGCGGCTTCGAGCACCTGCACGGCCAGGCCGAGGCGGTCGCGCAGGCAATGCAGCTGGTACATGCCGGCGAATCCCGCGCCTATGACCAGCGCATCGAGCACCGCGTTCGAACCCGGCACACGGGTAGTTGCTGTCGCGATCGGATTGGTCATCGCCGTCCGGCCTTGCGGAAATAGGGACTCCGATTGTTGCACGGTGGCGGCACGCCGCCGCCAGCCTGCAGCCTAGGGCTTTTCGAGCGCCGCGCGGTCGCGCAGCACCTTGCGGTTGATCTTGCCGGCCGGCGTTTTCGGCAGTTCGGTGACGAATTCGATCTGGCGCGGGTACTCGTGCTTGGACAACTGCGTCTTCATGAAGGCCTGGATGTCCTCCACCGGCGCATCGGCGCCACCGCGCGCGACGATATAGGCGCGCACCACCTGGCCGCGCATCGTGTCGGGCACGCCAATCACCGCCGCCTCGAGCACTGCGGGGTGCTTCATCAGGCTGTTTTCGATCTCCACCGCGCTCATGGTCCAGCCGGCCGAGATGATCACGTCGTCCGAGCGGCCTTCGTGGAAAAAATAGCCCTCGGCATCGCGGCGGCCGCGGTCCTTGATGAAGAACCATTCACCCTTGCGCTTGACGGCGATTTCGCCCGATTCGCCGGCCGGCAGTTCGCGCCCTTCGCGATCGACAATCTCCACCTCCCATCCGGGCACCGGCTTGCCCAGCGAGCCGGGCTTGACGTGGTAACCGTCGAAGCCGGGATAGTTGGCGATCACCACGCCCACCTCGGTGGTGCCGTACATGCTGCAGGCCGGGCTGCCGAGGGTTTGCTCCACCCAGGCGGCGGTGTCGTCATCGATCGGCTCGCCGGTGAAGGAGATTTTCGGGATGCGCACCTGCCCGGGTTTCAGGATGTCGGCATGGCGGATCATGCGATACACCGTGGCAGCTGCGGCGAGAGTGTCGATGTTCAGTTCCTGCAGGGCCTCGACGATGCGCGCCGGGTCGAACCGCCCCGAGTACGAACCGATGTGGATGCCCAGCGCCAATGGCGCGATGGTGCCGTGCCACAAGCCGTGCCCCCAGGCTGGCGATGAGGGGCAGAAATAACGGTCGCCGGGCCGCAGGCCCACCCCGTAGAGCGCGGCGATCATCAGCGTGACCACGCCGCGGTGGGTGTGCTTGACCGCCTCGGGCATCTCGCGCGTGGTACCCGAGGTGTACTGGAAGATCGCCAGGTCGGATGCCTTGGTATCGGAGGTGTAGGCCGGGCTCTCGGCGGCCAGCGCCGCCCAGAAGGCCTCGTCCACCCGCACCACCTGGGTGTCGGGAAATTGCGCCGCCATCGCCGAAACATCACCATCCACCAGGATGACGCGCGGCTTGCAGTCGTTGATGCGCAGCGCCAACCCTTCCGGGCCGAACAGGGTGAACAGCGGCACGCCGATGGCGCCGCGCTTGACCGCACCGAACATGCCCACATAGAACCCCAGCGAGGGCTCAAGCATGATCGCGACCCGCTCCCCCTTGGCCACGCCGCGCCGCTCCAGCCAGTTGGCGAAGCGGCTGGTCAGCTCGGACAACTTGGCGAAATCGTGGTGCTCGAGGCGCCCGTCGGCGAACTTTATGCTCACCGCCGTGCCTTTGCCCGCATGGCGGTCGATGCACTCGTGGGTCAGGTTCATGCGCTCGGCATTGCCGTCGAAAAGCGCCCACAGTTTTTCCCAGGTGAAGGCGGCCTGTGCTTCGGGTTGCGAGCGGATATCGGCGATCGAGTTCATGTTTTTTCCGTGTGTGCGTTGCGGCTTGTTGATTGCATTTCAGAACAGGTGCGATGCGCTAGGCGATCACACCGTCGGCTTTCAGGCGCTCCACATGGTCAGCATCCAGTCCCAGCAGGGTGCGGAACACATGGTCGTTGTGCTGGCCCAGCAGCGGCGCGCTGGCGCGGATCTCGGGCCGGTTGCGCTCCATGGTCCAGGGAGCGGTGTAGAGCCATTCCTGGCCGTTGATCGGATGGGTGGCCGGCTGGCGAATGCCGCGCGCCTGGAAATGCGGGTCGGCCCACTGCGCCGCGATGTCCTGCACCGGGGTGCACGCGATGCCGGCCTCGCGCAGCCTGGCCACCAGCCATGCAGGCTGGTGCCCGGCGGTCCATTGCGCCAGCGCCGTGTCGATCTCCGCGCAGCGGTCCACACGCTGCGCAGCTTGCGCCAGTCCGGGCCCCTGCGCCCAGGCCGGCTGCCCCATCAGGTCCACCAAGGTACGCCACTGCGCGTCGTCGGCGACCGCGATCGACACCCAGCGATCCTCCCCCGCGGCTGGGTAGATGCCATGCGGCGCCATGCGCGGATGGCGGTTGCCGGCGGGCGCGGCCTCGCGGCCGTTCATCATCTGGTCGATGAGCGGCTCGGCGATCACCGCCAAAAGCGACTCGATCTGCGACATGTCGATATGCCGCCCCAGCCCCGTGGCCTCGCGCTCATGGATCGCGGCCAGCAACGGCACCAGGCTGTGGATCGCTGCGTTCGGGTCGCCGTAGCCGAAATTCATCATGCCGATCGGCGCCTCCCCGGCATAACCGATCATGCCTTCCAGGCCGCAGTAGCTCGACATGATGGGCGCGTAGGCGCGCATCCCGCTCATCGGACCGGCCTGCCCGGCCGCCGCCATCGAAAGATAGATCAGGCGCGGATTGAGCGCCGCCACCCGTTCCCAGCCGAGGCCCACGCGCGCCAGCGCGCCGGGGCTGAGGTTCTCGACGATGATGTCGCTGATGCCGACCAGCCGGTCCACCAGTGCGCGCGCTTCCGGCGACTTGAGGTTGAGCGTGATGCCCAGCTTGTCGTGGTTGGTCTGATGGTAGTAGGGCCCGATCTCGATGGAGGGTCCCGTCATCGGCTTGCCGTCAGCCAAGGGCCGCCCGCGCAGGCGAGAACTGTCGAGCCGTTCGCCATGCTCGACCTTGATCACCTGCGCGCCGAACTCGGCGAGGATGGCGGTGACCATGGGCCCGGACCAGACCCAGCTGAAATCGAGTACCCGCAGGTGCTCGAGTGGCCGCGCGCTGCTCATGGCGTCGCCGCCATGGACGCCAGGCCCAGCTCGGCCAGGACCGCGTTGGTATGTTCACCCAGCAGCGGCGCGGCTGCCGGCGGCGTGGCCGGCGCACCGGCGAATTGCCAGGGTACCCCGGGCACCCGGATGGCGCCGTGCCGCGCATGCGGAACGTCGCGAAAAAAACCGCGCTCGGCGAACTGCGGCGACGCCACCACCTCGTTCATTTGGCGCAGCGGCCCGACGGGAAAGCCATGCTGCTCGGAAAGCTGCAGCAATTCGGCGCGGGTGTGTTGCATCAGCCAAGGCGTGACCAGCGCGTCCACCTCGTCGGGATAGTCGCGGCCCATCGCATGCAGGTCCTGGTAGCGCGGGTCGGACGCCCACGCCGGCGCGCCCATCGCCTGCACCAGGCGTGCCCATTCGTGGCGCGCGCGGCCGATCAGGCATACCGCGCCATCCTTGCACGGCAGGATCACGTAAGGGTAGGGGCCGCCCGAGGCGAACGCGCGGCGCCCGGCGCGCGCCCACTTCTGCAACCCGTAGTACAGGTAGATCATGCCGTTGGAACCGGCCGCCGAAGCGAAGATGTCGGCGCTCGAAATGTCGATCGCCTCGCCCGGCCCGCCAGGCTGGCCGGGCGCGTTGCGGCGCCGCCCGATCACTGCCATCAGGGTCGCGGCGGCCGCATGCGCGCCGGCCTGGTAGTCCGCCTGCAGCAGCGGCAGGATCAGCGGTGACCCACCCGCGTCTCCAATCACCCAGGCCGTGCCGCTGGCGGCATAGGCATCGATCGCCTCGGCCGGCGCCTCGGCGTTCGGGCCGCTGTCGCCGAACACTGAAAGGCTCACGCACACCAGGTGCGGATGGCGCACGCGCAGGGCCGGCGCATCCAGTCCGAGCCGGCGCCGCAACGCAAGCGGCTGGTTGGTCACGAAAATGTCGGCGCGCGCCAGCAGTGCCTCCAGCGTGGCGCGGCCCGCCTGCTCCAATACATCCGCCACCACGCTGCGCTTGCCGCTGTTCAGGTAGACAAACAGGCCCGCGCTTTCCGGGTCGGGCACATCGCCGGGAAACGGCCCGCAGGCACGCAGAGGGTCGCCACCCGGCGGCTCGAGCTTGTCGACCGCCGCACCGAATTCGCCGAGCAGCTTGCAGCAGTAGGCCGCCGAAATCAGTTCGCCCCATTCGACGACGCGAACGTTGCCCAATGCGGCCATCAACCCGCCTTCGGCGCAGTGTCGATGCGGTCGATCACGCCGGCGCCCGCAAGGCGCTCCAGCTCCGCCTCGCCCAGTCCAAGCTCGCGGCGCAGCAGCTCGCGGGTGTGCTGCCCGAGCAAGGGCGGCGGCTCCAGCGGCGGCTGGGTGGTGCCGGGAAACTTGATCGGGCGCCCCACCATCTTCAGCATGCCCGCGCTCGGATGTTCGGCCGTGACCACCATGTCGCGCGCCAGCGTTTGCGGGTGGCCCAGTGCAGCCCCGACCCCCAGCACCGGCGCATGCGGCACCTGATGTTCGGTGAGGCGTTCGACCCACTCGGCCATGCTGCGCTGGCGGGTGATGCCGCTGACCAGCGCATTCACCTCGGCGCGGTTGGCCAGGCGCGCGGCGCCGGTGGAAAAGCGCGGATCGTCGATGTATTCGGGGCAGCCCAGCGCGTTGCACAGGCGCACCCAGATGGCCTGCATCAGGCAGGCGATGATGATGCTGCCGTCGTTGGTGGGAAAGGACCCGTAGGGCACGACGCTCGCATGCCCGGTGCCGACCGGCTTGGGATCCATGCCGGTGAGGAACGAAATCTGCGCCAGGTAGCCCAGCATGCCAAGCATGCCGTCATGCAGGGCGATGTCGACCAGGCGCCCGCGTCCGGTGGTGTGGCGCTCATGCAGCGCGGAGAGCACACCGATGGAACCGAATATGCCGCCGGCCATGTCACCCAGCGGCATGCCCAGCTTGACCGGCGTGCCGCCGGCCTCACCGTTGACCGACAGCGCCCCGCTCATCGCCTGGGTGACGATGTCGAACGAGGGCTTGTCGCGCAGCGGGCCGGACAAGCCGAAACCGCTCACCGCGCAGTAGATCAGGCGCGGGTTGATCTGCGCCAGCTTCCCGTAGTCGAGGCCGAGTCGCTGCATCACCCCGGGGCGGAAGTTCTCGACCAGCACATCGGCCTTGGCCACCAGTCCGCGCAGCAGGTCGGCGCCCTCCGGTTTGGCCAGGTCGATCACCAGGCTTTTCTTCTGCCGGTTGAGCGCGATGAAATAGTGGCTCTCGCCTTGGACGAACGGCGCGAAGGTGCGCGTCTCGTCGCCGTGGCCGGGGATTTCGATCTTGAGGATCTCGGCCCCCAGGTCACCCATGATCTGGGTGAGGAACGGGCCGGCCAGCACCCGCGTGAGGTCGAGCACCTTGACCCCGGCCAGGGGCCCGGGCCAGGTGCCGGCCGCCGTACCCGCCGCCTCACCTGCTGCTTCACCCGTTGCTTCGGCCATCATGCCACCGGCAGCTCGACTTCCGCGTATCCCTTGATCGACAGGGCGCCGTCCTGGTTGGTGCCGACCACCTCGATCTGCACCAGGTGATGGTCGCCTTCGATGGTTTTGCCGGTAACCGTGCCGTTGCACCAGACCGCGTCGCCGACCGGGTTGTGGCGACGAATCTGGGTATTGAGGCGGCGCAGGAAGCCGTCGTCGCCGATCCAGTCGGTCAGCATGTGGCCCATCCACGACACCCGCTCCGGGCCGAAGTCATACGCGGCGGGAACGCCGACCGAACGCGCGAAATCGTTGTCCCAGTGCACCCGCACCGGCGGCTCGGGCACGTTCTGCTGGTTGCGCGGCGCCAGCTTCTTGTGGCGGTCGTAATACTGGAAGGCCATGCGATGGTTGCGGATCGCGTAGCTGCCCCATGCCTGCATGTAGGCCACCGCGGCGGTGACGGTGTACGGCCCCTTCAACACCGGGTCGATGGCGTCGCCGACCTTGACGTCCTGCCACAGGCGCTTCTCGGCGCCGCGCGGCTTTTCCTTGCGGTACTGCTCGAAATAGCGCTCGAGTTCCTCATCGGTGGTCACGCGCATCTGCTCCAACGCCTTGTCGTACTTGGTGCCCTCTTCGCGCGCGGTGTCGCGCTCGGTGCGGAAGCACCATGCGTCGGCCTCGGCCAGCTTGGTGTCGTGCTGGTCGAAGAACTGCACGTGATAGATCTGCTGGAAGGAGCGGCCGGCGAAACGCGTCTTGTGCTCGACCATGTCCTTGAGCGTCGAGACGGTGCGCATGATGGTGCCGACGCGGATCGGTTCGAACCAGCGCCAGTCGGTGCCGGCGAACATGGCATGCACGCCGGCCAGGCCTTCGACCGCGCCGCTGACGGTGTTTTCGGTCGAATAGAGGACGGTCGGGGGCGCCAGTTGCCCGCCCCAGCGGGTGCGCGCGCCGTATTCGCGGTCGAGCCACAGCGGGTTGTTGTCGCCGATGGCGTGGGCGTAGTTGCGCGCCGCGTCGACATTGACCTCGCGATAGAACGGCTCGGTCACGCGGGTGACCGGCTTGCCGATGCGGGAACGCAATTCAGCGATTTGCTCATCAGTGATTTTCGAGAAGGCCATGCTCGTCTTGCTCCTGTGGTCTATGGATCGCTGCGGAAATGTGGCAACCCGACAATTCCAAGTATAGAATGCCTATTCTTCTAACGCAATGACTGTTCAGCCAGGAGTTGACCATGCCCCTCCCGCTTCAAGGTGTGCGCGTACTCGAAATCGGCGATTTCCTGCCCACCGCGTTTACCTGCATGCAGTTGGGCGATTTCGGCGCCGAGGTGATCCGCGTGCAGGCGCCGCCGGCCGCCGCGCGTGGCAGGCGCGCCGAACAGGCGGCCAATGTGCCGCCGGAAAAGCGCTCGCCGTTCCAGGCGGAACCCGTGTTCGACAGCACCGGGCGCAATCGCCGCTCCATCGTGCTCGACCTGAAAAGCCCGCAGGGCCAGGAGGTAGGCCGGCGCCTGGCCGACAGTTGCGACGTGCTGGTGGAGGGCTTTCGCCCCGGGGTGATGCAACGCCTGGGCATGGGTGCGGACGAATTGCGTGCGCGCAACCCGCGCCTGGTGTACTGCTCGGTCTCGCTGTTCGGCCAGGACGGGCCCTACCGCGACTGGCCCGGCCATGATCCGCTGGGCCTAGGCATCGCCGGCCTGTTCCATTTGAACAGCGACCCGGCGGACAACGTGCCGCGCCTGATCGGCACGCCGATCGGCGACGTCAGTTCGGGTCTGCACGCAACCATCGGCATCCTGCTTGCGCTGCGCGAACGCGATGCCAGCGGATGCGGCCAGACCATCGACATCAGCATGACCGACGCGAGCCTGGACTTCTCCATTCTTGCCTCGGTGCAGGCGCTGCAAGGCACCACGGTGCCGCGCCTGAACCGCCCCAATCCGGTATCGGGCATCTGGGAGACCGCCGACGGCAAGTACCTGTGCACCACCAACCTCGAACCGCATCACTGGGCCAATTTCTGCCGCGGCATCGGCCGGGCAGACCTGATCCCGCTGCGCTTCGACCGCGCCCGGCGCGACGAACTCTTCGAGACCGTCCGGCAGATCATGCGCACCCGCGATCGTGATGAATGGCTGGCGATCTTCCATGGCGCCAAGGAAAGCCAGGCCGCGCCGGTGAACCGCATCGACGAAGTGTTTTCCGACCCGCATGTCCTCGCGCGCGGCATGGTGATGGAAAGCGCGGACGCTGCCGGCAGGCAGGGCAAGCAACTGGGCTTCTCGATCAAGCTGGGCGAAACGCCGGCGCAACTGCGTAACGTGGCGCCGGAACCGGGCGCCGATACGCGCGGCGTACTGACCGAACTCGGCTACAGCGGGTCGGAGATCGACGCCCTGCTGGTCAGCCAGGCCGCTGGCATCGCGGCGGCAGGGTGAGCGCATGAGCACGAAAACAGCACTGGTCGTAGGCGGCACCGGCCCGACCGGCCCCTTCATCGTCAACGGACTGATCGACCGGGGCTATGAGGTGACGATCTTCCACAGCGGCTTCCATGAGGTGGAATTCAAGCGCGAGATCGAGCATATCCACAACGACCCGCATTTCCGCGAAACCTTCGAAGCGGCCATCGGCAAGCGCAGCTGGGACCTGGTGATCTTCGGCTACGGGCGCCTGCAACTGGCCGCCGATGTGCTCAAGGGCCATACCGGCCGCCTGATCGCGCTGGGCGGCGCCACCGGCACCGCGGCCGGCCCGCAGGATCCCGGCTGGGGGCCGCTGGGACAGCATGTCAACGTCGATGAAGCCTCCACGGTGGTGGAAACCAATGCGGAAGCGAACAAGTTCGGCTTCCGCATGGCCCAGGCCGAGGCGGCGCTGTTCGCCGCGCACGCGGCCGGCCACTACAACGCCACCTACATCGGCTACCCGATCCTGTATGGCCCGCGCCAGCCCGGCCCGCAGGACTGGTGCATCGTGCGCCGCATCCTCGACGGCCGGCGCCAGATCATCATCGCCGACGGCGGCATCAAGGTGGAAAGCCGGGCGTATGTGGAAAACGCCGCGCACGCGACCCTCTTGGCGGTCGATCAGCCCGAGGTTGCGGCGGGCCGGCGCTACACCGTGGCCGACGAAAGGCTCTACACCATGCGCGCGCGCATCGAGGCCATCGCGCATCACCTCAATCACGAGTTCGAGTTCATCGACATGCCCTGGGACCTGGCCCTGCCCTGCCATGTGCTGTGGCGCCATTCGCGTACCCACCGCATCCGCGACACCCACCGGGTGCGGGACGAACTCGGCTACCGCGATGTGGTGGCCGGGGACGAGGCGATGCGCCGCAGCGTCGACTGGCTGGTGGCGAACCAGCCCGCGCCGGACGGCGAAGCCGCCATACAGCTGGGCGACCCGTTCGACTACGCCCGCGAGGACCGGCTGATCGCGAACTGGCAGGCCTGCCGCGGCGGCATGGCGGCGGTCGACTATCCATTGCCGCCGCCCGCCCATATCTACCGTCACCCGAAAACGCCCAACGAGCCGTGGAAGCGCCCCGATGCGCCGCGCGACGGCACCTATCGGCCATACTGAAATTCGCGCCTACCCACACGAATCCATCCCATGAAAATGCTTTCCCGCGACCAGCCGGACCTGCACGGCATCGTGCGCCCCGGCGATACCGTGCTGATCGGCGAGGCCGCCGCCGAACCCCTCACCCTGAGCGAGGCGCTGGTCGCGCAGCGCGCCGTCCTGGGCCCGCTCAAGGTAATGCTGGGCGTCGGTTTCAGCAGGACTTTCAGCGCCGAACATGCCGACCATATCGGCTTTTTCGGCATTGGCGGCGCGGTCACGCACCGGCAGCTGCTGCGCAGCGGCAGCATGGATGTGCTGCCCTGTCATTTTTCGCAGGTGCCGCAGCTGCTGCGCGAAGGCCGCATCGCCTGCGACGTGCTGCTGCTGCAGGTGAGCCCGCCGAATGAACGCGGCGAGTACAGCTTCGGGCTGGCCGCCGACTACATGCGCGCGGCGATCGCGCGCGCCCGCGTGGTGGTGGCCGAGATCAATGCGAACACCCCGCAGACACCGTGCGAGGCGCCGCTCCTGGCGCACGAGATCGACTTCGCGCTTGAAACCGATCGCGCCTTGATCGAGGTCCCGGCTGCCCGGGTGGGCGAGATAGAGCGACGTATCGCCGCGCATGTGGACGCCCTGATCCCGGACCGCGCCACCCTTCAGATGGGCATAGGCGCCATTCCCGAGGCGATCCTGGGCCAACTCACCTCGCGTCGCGACCTCGGCGTGCATTCCGGCATGATCAGCGACGCCGTTGTCGACCTGATGGAATGCGGCGCCGTCAGCAACGCACACAAGGGCGTGGACGCGGGCGTGACCATCACCGGTGTGCTCGCCGGCACGCAGCGCCTTTACCGCTTCGCGCACCGCAACCCGGCGCTGCGCCTGTGCCCGGCCGACTACACCCACGGTGCAGCCGCGCTGGCGAAATTGCAGCGCCTGGTGTCGATCAATTCGGCGCTGGAAGTCGACTTGACCGGCCAGGTCAACGCCGAAGCGCTCGGCAGCGACTATGTCGGCGCGGTCGGCGGGCAGGTCGACTACGTGCGGGCCGCGACACTTTCACCGGGCGGGGTTTCGATCATCGCCCTGCCCGCCACCGCCGGGCCGGCTTCGCGCATCGTCGCGCGCCTTTCCGGGCCGGTGACCACCGCGCGCAGTGATGTCGACGTGATCGCCACCGAGCATGGCGTCGCGCGGCTGCGCGGTCTGGCGCTGTCGGAGCGCATCCGCGCCATGATCGCCATCGCGGCGCCGGAGCATCGCGAAGCGCTCGAGCGCGAAGCCCGCGGCATCGCCGGGGCCCGTGGCGGCGGCGCCAACCCGGTACGATAGCGCCCAGTCATGCCGGCCACCCCGAACAAAACCCCACCCGAAGGCACCATGAGCACCCACCAGGCCCCCGCGGTATCGCGCGCCATCAGCATTCTCAAGCTGCTGGCCAACCGTGGCGAGGCGCTCGGCGTGAACGCCATCGCGCGCGAACTCGACGTCGCCCCCAGTTCCTGCCTGCACATCCTGCGCGCCCTGGCCGAGGACGGCCTGGTGCAGACCGACCCGAAGACCAAGCAGTACTCCCTCGGGCTGGGCCTGCTCACGCTGGCGCACGACATGCTGGGGCGCAACCATTTCGCCGCGCTGGTCCAGCCCGAGCTCGAAGTCATCGCCGCCCGCTATGGCGCCACCGGCACCGCCGTCGAACTAGACGCCCGCGAACGCATGGTGGTGGTGGCTGTGGCCCAGGCGCCGACCTTCCTGCAGATCCAGGTCGGGGTCGGCAGCCGTTTCCCGGCCTACATCAGCGCCACCGGTCGTTGCGTGGCGGCACACTCCGGGCTCACCCAGGCGCAACTCAGGCAACGCTTTGCGGCGCTCAAGTGGCAGGCCCCACCCAGCTTCGATGCCTGGCTGCGCGAAGTCGATGCGGCACGGGAAAACGGCTTCGCGGTCGACCGCGGCAACTACATTTGCGGCTTCACCATCGTGGCCGCCCTGGTCGGCGGCGCCGACCAGACCCAGCGCGCCATCTCGATTGTGGCCGTGTCCGAGCAGATCAACGACAAGCTGCGCGCCACGCTGGAGCGCGATACCCGCGATGCGGCCGCGCGCCTGACGGCGCGGCTGCGCGGCCTGAAATGACCGGCCGCCGCGTCGTTCCGGGTTGACTACTGCGGCTTGATGTCCGCGGCCTTGATGAGGTTGCGCCACTTCACGGTTTCGGCGGCCTGGAAAGCGGCCAGCGCCTCCGGGCTGCCGCCGCCGCCCACGCCCGCCTGCGCCTCGATCCAGGTCTTGACATCAGGCAGGGCCAGCGCCTTCGCGATGTCGGTGTTGAGCCGCGCGATGATGGGAGCCGGCGTGCCGGCCGGCACGTACATCGCGTACCACGCGGTGACTTCGTAGCCCGGCACGCCAGCCTCGTTCAGGGTCGGAATGTCGGGTGCAGCGGCATTGCGCTGCGGGCCGGTGATGGCGATCCCGCGCAGGGCGCCGGAGCGCACATGCGGCAGCACCACCGGCGCATTGTGGAACATCATTTCGATATGGCCGCCCAGCAGGTCGGTGGTCATCTGCGAGCTGGCCTTGTAGGGCACGCCGCTGGTCTTGACGCCCGCCATCATGTTGAACTGCTCGGCCGACAAATGATTCGACGTGCCCGATCCCGGATATCCGTAGCGCAGCTTGCCCGGATTGGCCTTCGCATAGGCGATGAGTTCGCGCAGGTCCTTGACCGGCACCGACGGATGCACCGCCAGGATGTTGGCCAGGCGGATCAGCAAGGTCACCGGCGCGAGGTCCTTGACTGGGTCGAAAGGCATCTTCTCACCCAGGCTGACGCTCACCGACATCGGGCCGATCAGGCCCATCAGCATGGTATAGCCGTCCGCCGGCGCCTTGGCGCCGCGGTCATGACCAAGATTGCCGCCGGCGCCGACCACGTTGTCGACGACCACCGACTGCCCCCAGGCCTCGGTGAGCTTGGCGGCGAGCAGGCGTCCGATCGCGTCCGGCCCGCTGCCGGGCGGCGCCGGCACGATCATGCGCACCGGCTTGTCGGGATAGCGAGCCTGTCCGAGCGCAACGCCGCTGGCACCGCACAGGCCGGCTGCCAGGACCGCACACCACAAGGGGCGCAGCAGTTTGTGAATCATGGTCGTCTCCATTGGTTGTTTGCCTGCCAGTGTGCCACGGCCCGCTGTCTTCCTGATTCAGGCGCTGGCGTGCTGCCGGATGTTAGGCACGGGCTTCGGGATTGTCAATGTAGAATAGACGTTCAGCTAATCGAATATCCGGGAACGTGACTTCCACGCCAACTCCTGCTTCCGAAGGCGGCATACCCGCCGGGTTCAAACCGCTCACCGGCGGCCCCGACGACATGTTCATCGGCATCAACGGCCCGCTTTACCGCAAGCGCGACGGCGAACAGTTCGTGCTCGGCCTTAGGGTCGAGCGGCGCCATTGCAACCCGACCGGCATCTGCCATGGCGGCATGCTGCTCGCCTTCGTGGACATGGCGATGGTGCTTTCCGCCAGCTACCAGGGCAAGCTCGGCTATTTTCTTCCGACCATCAACCTCACGGCGGATTTTCTTGCTCCCGCACCCGCAGGCTCGTGGATCGAGGCGCGCACCGACCTGCTGCGGGTGACGCGCAACATGGTGTTCGCCCAATGCCTGGTTCGCGCCGACGGCACGCCGGTGATGCGCGCCTCGGGCGTGTTCAAGATCGGAGTTGCATTCAAGCGCCCGGACGAAGACGCGGATGCCGGGGTGTAGGCCGCACATCCGGTCGCGTCGAGCGCACGACGGCTTTCACAGTGTGAAACTTATGGCAATCCGACCGGCCTGGCCGTGATCGAACCCCGGTAAACTTTTCTTCGCCATGTCAAAACACTTCGATGTAGTCGTGATTGGTTCCGGTATCACGGGGATCAATGCAGCCTTGCAGGCGGCGCGGTCCGGCCTGAGTACCGCGATCATGGAAGGCAACTTTTACGGCGGACTGGTGCTCAACATCAATCACCTCGACGGCGATATCTCCGGTAGCGGTATGGACCTGGCCACCGACCTTCTAAGTGAAGCGCGCAGCCTGGGCGCACAGAACATCACCGCGACCGCCACGGCGATCCGCGCCGGCACAGACGGACTGGTGGTGCAAAGCGATGGTGGCGACCATCATGCCGGGGCAGTCATCATCGCTTCCGGCGCACGCCTGAAGCGGCTGGGCATCCCCGGCGAAGCCGAATTCGAGGAGCGCGGCGTTTCGCGCTGCGCGGATTGCGATGGCCCGCTGTACCAGAACCAGGATGTGGTGGTGGTCGGTGGCGGCGATTCCGCCTTGCAGGAAGCGCTGGTGCTGGCCGAATTCGCCCGCCAGGTTCACCTGGTGCATCGCGGTGCGAACTTCAGCGCGCGGTCGCATCTGGTCGACCGGGTTGCCGGGTGCGCCAACATCAGCGTTCACTTCCGCACCCAGGCAGAGGCGATCATGGGTAGCGAGACGATCCAGTCGGTGCGCGTGCGCAACAGCGACGACGGCACGCAGGCGGAAATCGCCTGTGCCGGCTTTTTCGGTTACATCGGGCTTGAACCGGCCTGCGAATTCGCGCCCGCCGCCGTGCTGCGCGACGCGGCGGGTTTCCTCATGACCGGCACCGCGATGCAGACCGCGATGCCGGGCGTGTTCGCCGCCGGCGCGGTGCGCTCGGGTTATGGCGGCATGCTCACCGACGCGACCGCCGAAGGCATTGCGGCGGCCAACTCCGCGCAGGCCTTGTTACGCGGCTGATTTCCCGGAACACGGTCAACAAGGCGTCCAGCGACACGCAACATTCATCCTCACGCAAACCAAATGAGCCAAGACACAACCCGTCACCCCTACGGCGAATTCGAACACGCCGGCTGGCAGCGTGCCGCTCCCGCCTACGTCGATACATTCGGGCGCATCAGCAGCGCCTTCATCCCGGCGCTTCTGGATTCGGTCGGCCTGCATACCGGCATGGCGCTTCTCGACGTCGCCTGCGGCCCGGGACTGGTGAGCGCAGCGGCAGCCGCGCGCGGCGCCCATGTCACCGGGGTGGATTTCGCCCCCAACATGGTCGCAGAAGCGAGCCGTCGCAACCCCGCATTGACGTTTCGGGAAGGCGACGCCGAGGCCCTGACCTTCACCGACGCATCATTCGACGCGGTGGTCATCGGCTTTGGCCTGCATCACTTCCCCATGCCGGGGCGAGCGCTTGCCGAGGCGCGCCGGGTGTTGCGCCCCGGCGGACGGCTGGCTTTCACCACCTGGGCGCCACCGGAAGACCATGTGATGCACCAAATCGTGGTCGGCGCGGTACGCGAGGCCGGCGACGCCGGGGCCGCATTGCCCGTGGCGCCAGGCGGCCCGGTCAATCAAACCGGCATCTGCCTGACTCTGCTGAAGGACGCCGGGTTCGATGTCGCACATTGCGGCGCGCAAATACTCCGCACGCATCTGCAGCTCGCATCCGCCACTCAACTCATCGGCATGCTCGAGGCCGGGACGGTGCGGCTTTCCACCACGCTGCGCTCACAGCCGGCCGACAAGAGAGCAGCCATCCACTCGGCGGTCGAGCGCAACATGGCGCCCTATCGCGATGCCAGCGGCTACCAATTTCCGGTGGCCGCCATTCTCGGCACGGCGACGAAGTAGCGCGCGCCGCAGCCTCAATCCAGGCGGATGCCCGCCTGCCGGATCACCTTGCCCCAGCGCTCGTATTCCGCCAGCGTAAAGGCCTGGAACTGCTCCGGCGAATTGCCGCCGATCACCCCGCCGGTGGACTCGAAAGCCTGCTTGATGTCGGGCATGTTGAGCACTTTGGCGGTTTCAGTGGCGATGCGCGCGAGAATGGCGGGCGGTGTGCCCACGGGTGCGTAAAAGCCCTGCCACGAGGGCACATCGAGCCCGCCCGGATAACCGCTTTCGGCGAAGGTAGGTATGTTCGGCACCGCGGACAGGCGCTTGTCGCTGGCCACGCCCAGCGCCTTGACCCGCCCGGTACTGATGAGTTGCTGTAGCGTGACGGTCCAGTCGAAATACACCTGGATCACGTTGGACACCAGGTCGGTGGTGATCTGGCCGCCGGCCGCCTTGTAGGGCACGAAGGTGATATTGGCGCCGGTGGACTGCTTCATCATCTCGGTGACCACATGCGCCACGCCACCGGTGGTGCCGCCCATGTTGAGCTTGCCCGGATTGGCTTTGGCGAAGGCGATCATCTCGCCCACCGTGTTGAACGGCATGCTCGGATGCGCCACCAGCAGCGGCGGCCCCGCCGACACCATGGTGATGCCGGTGAGCGTCTTCACCGGATCGAAGCTCATCTTGAGGAGGTGCGGGTTCCACGTCATGTTGAACACGTGCCCCATCAGGATGGTGTAACCGTCGGCCGGGGCGCGGGCCACAAATTCGGCGGCGATGTTGCCGCTGGCGCCCGGACGGTTTTCGACCACCACTTGCCCGCCCAGGAGCGGGCCGAGCTTTTCCGCAATCTGGCGTGAGCGGGTGTCGCCGGTGTTGCCGGGATTGACCGTGACCACCAGTTTGATGGGCTTGGTCGGAAACGCCGCGGCCTGCTGGGCCGTGGCTGTCGTGGATGCGACACTTGCCGTGCCAAGCGCCACCAGAAACGCGCCAATTCGCGCCACTCGCATGATGCTGTCTCCTTGAAATTTTTCTGCCCGCAGGACTTGGTGCCTGCGTGGTTGAAGCGCGCCGCGATGCGGCGGCGAAGCACCTAAGTTATCACGCCGACTTCAGGAAATTTCGTCCGGTCCGGGCGCGCGCTTGTTGCCGTGCAGCATCGCGGCCGCGAGGTTTTCGCGGTGGCGCCGCGACGCGACGATCACGCCGGCGACATGCAGGCCGGCCAGCATGAGGATCAGGTTCGAGAATCCCTCGTGCAGTTCCTCGACCCACTCCACGCCCCAGAAGCGGTCGGTGGTGTAAAGCCAGCCGGTGCCGGAGGCGAGCAAGGCGGCGGCGAGCAAGGCCACGATCATCCAGGCGCCCAGCGGGTTGTGGCCAAGGTGGCGCGGCTCGCGGCGGGACAACACCTGCATGCCGTAGCGCAAGGTGGCCGCGGGCGCCCGCACGAACTGCGTGAAGCGGGCATAGCGCGGCCCCGCGAAGCCCCACAGGGTGCGCAGTAGCACCACACCGATCACCACGTAGCCTGCCACTTCGTGCACCCGGCCGCCGCCGTGGCGCGTGAACCATGCCACCGCGATGGCGACGACCAGGCTCCAGTGCAGAAGGCGCACCAGCGGGTCCCACACCCGCACCTGCGCCGGTTCCGGTTCACCCATCAGCGCGAACGCGAGGTTGGCACCGGCGCCAGCGTCAGGGGATGGAAGTAGGCTTCGACGCGCTCGCCTTTTTCGTTGAGCGCATAGACCTCGTAGCAGCCACCGTCGATCTTGATGCGGCGGATCTGCCAGCCACGCTCCTTGAGCATGGCTTCGAGCTTTTCCTGCGGTTGCCAGGTGTTCGGGTTGCCGGAGTCGCAGGTGGCGAGGCCGGTGGCCTCGGCAGTGGTTGCGATGACCAGCGTGGCGGCGGCGAGGATGGATGAGCGGATCTTCATGGACGTGGCCAACAAGGCTTTGAGGAAATCGGATGGCGAAGCTTACCGTGCGCGGCGAGCGGGCCTCAAGTGCGTTTGCAACTGGTTACAACAACCCTGTGCGAGGTGGGGTTGATCTGCGTCAAAAACCGTCCGGCGGTTTGTTGGACGATATGCGTCACTGTCGCCGCCATGCCCGCGACCAAAACAACTTCAGGGAGACCCGCATGATCCGTTCGCTGCAGCATGTCGCGCTCTACGTGCCGGACCTCAAGGCCGGGCACGCCTTCTACACGACCATGGGGCTGGAATCCCATGTGGAAAACGGCAGCGTGACGCTGCGTTGCCCGGGGCGCGCGCAGGACCAGGTGCGCCTGATCCACGGGCCGCGCAAGTCGATCGCCTGGGTGTGCTGGGGCACGCGCGAAGGCGACATGCCGATCCTGATGGAAAAACTCAAGGCCAACAACGTCAGGCTGGAGGAAGCGCCGCCGCATGCGCCGCAAGGCGGCATCTGGCTGCGTGATCCGGACGGCGTGCTGGTCAATATCCGCGCCGCAGAGCCCGCGGAGCAGACCCGCCCAGCGGTGGAGATCAACAACCCCGGCACCCACTATCACCGGGTGGCGCGGCGCGGTGCGCCGCACCGCAATGTAAATGCGGTGCCGCGCAAGCTCGGGCACCTGCTCAAGTTCACCACCGACATCAACCGCGACATCCGCTTCTACACCGAAGTGCTGGGCATGAAGCTCTCGGACCGCATCGGCGACGAACTGGCGGCCTTCCTGCGCTGCGGCGGCGACAGCGACCACCATACCCTTGCGCTGGCCACCAGCGAGGCCCCGGGCCTGCACCACCTGTCATGGGAAATGGGCAACATCGACCATCTGCAACTATGCGCCGAACGCATGCTGGCGGCGGGATACAAGGATGGCTGGGGCATCGGTCGCCACATCTACGGCTCGAATTACTTCCACTACATCCGCGACCCATGGATGGGCCTCAACGAACTGTTCTGGGACATCGATTTCATTCCCGAAGAGTCGCCCTGGGAGGTGGAAGTCGCGCAGGCCGGTCCGGAATCGCTTTACCAATGGGCCACGGTGCCGCCGCCAGAGGACTTCCTGCGCAACTACGAGCGCCTGCAACCGGCGTAACGCATCAATCCTCGTCGATGCTGTAACGCGCCTCCGGGTTGCGGGTGTTCACGGGGAATCCCGCCTCGACCAGCATGTCGAACCCGGACCCGCGCTTGCGGATGGCGATTCCATAGTTGCCGTTGCCAACGGACAGTTTCTCAGCGGCGAAGGTGCGCGCCTTGCGCCAGGCATCGGCGAGGTCTTCGACCGGGACCACATTGGCTGCAGGGAACGGCACACCGTTGCCGCGCACGATGTGGATATGCAGATGGGTTTGCGAACGGATGGTGGGCGGATTGATCACCAGGGTGATGTCCTCCTCCGCGATGTATCGACGCGCCGCCTCCCAGGCGTCCTGCCACAGCGACTTCATGGGCGAATCGGCGGCAAGCAGTTGCGGATC
This sequence comes from Burkholderiales bacterium, assembly GCA_965279115.1. Classification (GTDB taxonomy): domain Bacteria; phylum Pseudomonadota; class Gammaproteobacteria; order Burkholderiales; family JAEUOS01; genus JAEUOS01. The sequence goes on along the minus strand of OZ257137.1, from coordinate 4,727,820 downwards.
CTCCACGCCGCAGACGGGTGTCATCGGCAGCAAGAGGCCGTGCACGAAACGCGGGTCCGGTTGCGGCTTGCGCCGCGACAGGCACATCTTGCGGTCGCGGATGGCCACCGACGCTCGGCTGGAATGCCATGACCAGACCTCGATCTCGCGATCACAACCGGGCCCGAGGTTGGGTTTCTCGACGACGCTGCGGCCACGGCAATCCTGCCCGGCCAGGCACTGGGTGATCTGGCGCAACGCGTCATTGGCAGGCGTGACCGGACAGGACTGGCCTGACGCGGAACCGGCGATGACCAGCGCAACACCGGCAAGCAGATGGACGATGGATTTCATGGCGCCATTGTCGCTCCGGCGGCGTCATGTCGCCACTCCACGTCGCGCGATACCGGCCCTACAATGACGGAACAAACACAAACAAGCGAGACAACCCCATGCAAATGCTCCGCCGCACCCTGCTGGCCGCAGGCCTAGCCTGCGCAGCCGTACTCCCCGCCGCCGCTCTCGCCCAGGCCTGGCCCGCCAAGCCGCTCAAGTGGATCGTGCCCTTCCCGCCCGGCGGCCCGACCGATACGTTCTCGCGGGCCGTGGCGCAAGGGCTTGCCGAAGCGCTCGGCCAACCGGTGGTGATCGAGAACCGCGGTGGCGCCGGAGGCGGCCTGGGCATGGACGCCCTGGCCAAGTCGCCGCCCGACGGCTACACCATCGGCCTGCCCACCACCGGCACCCACGCCATCAATCCGGCCCTGTACGGCAGCAAGTTGCCCTATGACCCGGTACGTGACTTCACCCCGCTCACCCTGGGGGTGGCCTACGTGAACATCCTGGTGATCAACCCGGCGCACCCGGCAAAGAACGTTGCCGAACTGGTGGAATACGCCAAGGCCAATCCCGGCAAGGTGACCTTCGGATCGGCGGGCAACGGGTCTTCCAATCACCTCTCCGGCGAGGTACTGAAGACGCTCACCGGGGCGCCGATGCAGCACATCCCCTACAAGGGCAGCGCGGCGGCGCTGACCGACGTGATGGCCGGCAACATCACCTACATGTACGACATCTTCAACACTTCGCTGCCGCAGGTGCGGGCAGGCCGGGTGCGTGCCCTGGCGGTCACTTCGGCCAGGCGCAGCCCCTTCGTTCCCGAGGTCCCCACCATGGAGGAAGCCGGCGTCAAGGGCTACTCAGCGGCCGGCAGCGACCTGTGGATGGGCGTGGCGGGTCCGAAAGGCATACCGAAGCCGATTGCCGACAAGCTCAACGCCGAACTCATCAAGGTGCTGCGCTCGCCGGCCATGCGCGAAAAGATCCGTTCCCAGTTCCTGGAACCATGGACCTGCACGCCGGAAGAATTCATGCAGATCATCAAGTCCGACATGGCCAAGTGGAGCAAGATCGTCAAGGACTCAGGCGCACGTGTAGATTGAAGGAACACGCGATGAACATCTCCGCCACCGCCCTGCCCGATTCGCGCGGCAGCAACCTGTACCGCGCCGACCCGGCGCTGGCAGAGCTGCTCAAGCTGTGCATTGCGCCCGACCTGTTCGCGCATGTGGCGCCTCACCTGGACCGGCTGGGTGCCCTGGCCGGGGGGCAGCTCGACGAGCTCGCCGGCATCGCGGACCACAATCCGCCGGTGCTGCACCACCGCGACCGCACCGGTGCGGACCGGCAATGGATAGCGAAGCATCCCGCGTATGTGGAGATGGAACGCCTGGCCTACGGCGAGTACGGCCTGGCGGCGATGTCGCATCGGCCCGGCGTGTTCGGCTGGGACAAGCCGTTGCCGCCGGCGGTGAAGTACGCGCTTTCCTTCCTGTTCGTGCAGGCGGAGTTCGGCCTGTGCTGCCCGGTGTCGATGACCGACGCGCTTTCGCGCACGCTGCGCAAGTTCGGCAGCCCCGAGCTGGCAAGCCGCTACCTGCCGGGGCTTACCGCAACCGACATGGACGAGCATTTCCAGGGCGCGATGTTCATGACCGAGCAGGGCGCGGGCTCCGACGTTGGCGCCACCGCAACCGTGGCGCGCCGCGGGCCCGATGGCGCGCACTGGCTGCTCACCGGCGACAAGTGGTTCTGCTCGAACGCCGATGCCGACTGCGCGCTGGTGCTGGCGCGGCCCGAAGGCGGCGCGCCGGGCACGCGCGGGCTGTCACTGTTCCTGCTGCCGCGCCGCCTGCCCGACGGCTCGGCCAACCACTACCGCATCGTGCGCCTCAAGGACAAGATGGGCACCCGCTCGATGGCATCCGGCGAGATCCGCCTGGACGGCGCGGTGGCCTACCTGGTGGGCGACGAGGCACGCGGCTTCGTGCAGATGGCCGACATGATCAACATGTCGCGCCTGTCCAACGGCATGCGCGCCGCCGGCATGATGCGCCGCGCCTATTTCGAGGCGCGCCATGTGGCGGCCAACCGCATCGCCTTCGGCAAGCCGGTGATCGAAATGCCGCTGGCGCGGCGCCAGTTGATGAAGATCCTTTTGGCCGCCGAGGCGGCGCGCGCGGTGATGTTCGCCGCTGCCCGCGCCCTGGAAGCCGCCGACGCCGGGGACGAACAGGCACGGCGACGGATCCGCATCCTGACGCCGCTGCTCAAGTTCCGCGCCTGCCGCGACGCGCGTCGCGCCACCGGCGACGCCATGGAAATGCGCGGCGGCGCCGGCTACATCGAGGAATGGCCGGACGCGCGGCTCACCCGCGACGCGCACCTCGGCTCGATCTGGGAAGGCACCAGCAACATCGTCGCGCAGGATGTCTTGCGTGCCATCCGCAAGGAAGGCGCGCTTGAGGCGCTGGATGCGGAACTCGATGCGCTGGACCGCGAGGCCGGCGCCAATGAGGAGCGCTTCACCGCACGCGAACGGGCGCAGGCCTTTGCCGGCGCGGTGGCCCGCGAGGACGATGCTGAACACGCCCGCCAGGCCGCCAGCGGCCTGTACTACTCCACCGCAGCCACCCTGCTGGCCTGGGAAGGCAGGCGCATCGGCGGGGCCATCGGCGCGCAACGCACGCTGCTATCCAGACTGGTGGTGCGCCACAAGCTGGCCGAGCGTGACCCGCTGGCGCCGGAGGGCGGTCGCGAGTTTGATGCGGTTCTGGACCTCTAGCGTCCGGACCGCGGGCCCCGCAGCGGCCACCTGATGTCCCTGCGCCTGCCCGCCACTGCCCTGCTGTCGATCCCGGATTTCCGCCGGCTGTGGCTGATCGGATTCGCGTCGAACGTGGTGCGCTGGCTGGAAATGCTGGCTTTCGGCCTGTTCGCCTACCAGGTCACGGGATCGGCCTTCGTCGTGGCTTTATTGAGCATGCTGCGCCTGGCGCCGATGGGCTTGTTCGGCGCGCTTCTCGGCGTCTTGGCCGACCGCGTCGAGCGACGCAGCGCGCTGATCGTGATGGCCGGCGTCTCGCTGGCAAGCGTGTCGGCGCTCGCCCTGCTGGCAGACCTTGGAATGCTCGAGGTCTGGCACCTCGCCGTCGCCGGCTTTGTCAACGGCACATGCTGGGCCGCCGACAATCCGGTGCGCCGCACGATGGTCGGCGAGGTCGTCGGCCCGGAGCGCATGGCGGCGGCCATGTCGTTCGACGTCGCCACCAACAACGCCAGCCGCGTCATCGGCCCGCTGCTCTCCGGTGTGCTGCTGTCGCAGTACGGCATCGCGAGTGTGTTCTGGCTGGGCGCGGCACTCTATGTCGCCAACCTCGTCGCGGCGCTGCGGGTGCAGGTCCGCCATGCGCCCGCCCACGCCGGGCGCACCTCCTTCGGCACCAGCATGCGCGAAGGCCTGGCGGCGCTGCGCGGCGACCCGCGACTGGTCGGCGTTTTCGCCGTCACGGTGATCTTCAACATCTTCGGCTGGCCGTTTGTCAGCATGATCCCGGTGATCGGTACCGACTACCTGCACCTGGACCCCAAGGGGGTCGGGCTGCTCGCGAGTTGCGATGGCGTCGGTGGCCTTCTCGGTGCCATGCTGATCGCCCGTATCGCGCGCCCTGCCATACATGGACGAATCTACGTGGGCGCGGTGGCCGTCTATCTGGTGACGGTGATCGGCTTCTCCACGGTGTCGGTGGTCCCGGTCGCGGCCGCCGTGTTGTTCATGGTCGGCGTGTTTTCGGTGGGGTTCAGCGTGCTGCAGGCAACCCTGGTGTACCGTTTTTCGCCGCCCGCGATGCGCGCCCGACTGCTGGGCCTCTTGTCGATGTTCATCGGCACCGGCCCGATCGGCTTTCTTTATCTGGGCTTCCTGGCCGACCTGCTCACGCCGCGGGTCGGCACCGTGGCGCTCGCGGCGCAGGGCATCCTGGTGCTGACCTTCACACGACGCTACTGGACGCCGGTGTTGCGCGCCTAGCAGCACGCCGGGACCTTGCGCCAATCGGTGCCTGGCGTGCGGCGCACCGGACTAAGGCGGCGTGCGCCTGGCGCCGGTTCTGCCCCCGGTGCCCAGCGCGATGCCGGCGACGATCATCGCCGTGGCCGCGAGCAGCGTCGCATCCGGTCGCTCGCCCAGCATCAGCACCGAGGCGGCCAGCCCCACAATCGGCACACCCAGCAGGGCCATGGAAGTGACGGACGCCGGCAGGCCGCGGTTGACCGTGTTCATCGCCCAATAGGCCAGCACCGTTCCGATCAGGCTGCCGTACCCCAGGAGCCACAGCAGTTCGGCATTCCATTCGACCTGTGGCACGCCTTCGAAGATGAGCGCGAACAGCACCTGCAGCACGGAGGCCACCAGGGTCTGCCACGGCAGCAACTGGAACGGCGGTGTCACCCACCGGTGGCCACGGCCGTAGACGATGGCGGCCGCCCAGCAGGCCGCCGCCAGCAGGATCAGGCCGTGCCCGAGCAGGACGTCGCGGTTGCTCCAGTCAAGCGAGCCGGGTTGCAGCAGGGCCACCAGCCCGGCCATGCCGAGTGCAAGGCCCACGAGGCTCCTGCCGCTGAGCGACTCACGCAAGAAAAAGTACGCACCGGGCAGCACCCACAGTGGCGTGGTGTAGGCCAGCACCACCGAGCGCCCGGCCGGCAGGTATTTGAGACCGATGGATGCCAGCACCGAGAAGGCCACCATGTGCAAGAGGCCCACGCTGAACACCACCGGCAGGTCCGCCTTCACCGGCACCACCAGGCGCCGCGACACCAGGAAGAAAGCCCACAGCATGAGGCAGGCCGGCACGGTGCGCATGGCCGTGGCCCAGATCGGCGGCAGGTATTGCAACACCGCCTTGCCGACCGTCCAGTTGAGCCCCCAGGCCACGATGACGATGGCGAGCAGCAGCAAGGCGGTGCGGTGCGAGAGGGATTCTGCTGGCATGCGGGTAGGTCCGGGAAGCGCGCGAGTATAGAAGGGATGCGATCAATCGGTTTGGGCCCGGAATGCGCAACAATGCGGCCTGTCGCAACCCACAAAGGCCTACAAAGTGACCATCATTGATTCGCAAATTCACGCCTACGAGGCGAACACCCCGAAGCGCCCCTGGCACAACGTGCCCAACTGGCCCGCCCATGTGACCGGCGACGAGATGGTGGCAGCGATGGACAAGGTGGGCGTGGATGGCGCGATTTTCATCTCGCCTTTTTCGATGTACCGCTACGACGCCAGCTACGCGGTGGAAGTACAAAAGGCCTACCCCGACCGCTTCGCTCTGGTGAAGCCGGTGGACCCGCAGGACGCAGCGGTGGGTGAAGTGATCGCCGAGTGGAAGAAAACACCCTGCGCGGTGGGCATCCGCATCATGATGCCCAAGGAGGCCGGGCTCGACCCCTTGTCACCCGGCGTGGACCGCATCCTGCGCGAGGCGGTGAAGAACGACTTCCCGGTCAACATCCTGTGCTGGGGCAATCTCGATGCGGCGGCATCTATGATCGACCGCCACCCGGACACGCGTTTCATCATCGACCACCTGGGCATACTGCAGCCCCACGTGCCGCCGGCGCCACCCGAGCCCTGGGCCGACCTGCCCAAGGTACTGGACCTGGCCAGGCGCAAGAACGTGGTCATCAAGATCAGCGGCGCGTGCACGCTCTCGAAAGAGCCCTACCCCTACAACGACATCTGGGACCCGCTGGCGCGCATTTTCGACGCCTGGGGTTTCGAGCGCTGCCTGTGGGGCACCGACTGGACGCGCGCCTTCGCGGTGGTCAACTATGAACAGGGCGTGGAACCCTTCCGCCTGACCAAGCGTTTGAGCGAAAGCGAGCGCGCCATGCTGATGGGCGGCGCGTGCATCAAGGCCTACGGCTGGTCGCCGCTGAAGCGCTGAGATTGCCAAAAAACATAAGGGCCCGATAAAGCCCACGGAGACAACATGAAAAGAACCACCTGCCTGTTCAGTACAGCACTGCTCGCCCTTTGCGCCACCGGCCAAGCCTGGGCACAAGCCGACTACCCATCCGCCCCAATCACCCTGATGGTGCCATTCCCGCCCGGCGGCGTCACCGACGTGGTTGGCCGCGAACTCGCGCGCAGCCTTGCCAAGTCGCTCAACCAGTCGGTGGTGGTGGAAAACCGCGCCGGGGCCAGTGGCAACATCGGCACCCGCTATCTGGCGCGCACCAAGCCCGATGGCTACAACCTGGGCGTGCTGTCCATCAGCGGCATGACCATCGGTCCGCATGTGACCAAGAACCTCGGCTTCAATCCCGCGACGGACTTCACACCCATCACCAACCTGGTGACCACACCGGGTGCGATCGTCGCCAATGCCAGCGCGCCCTACAGCAGCCTGCAGGAACTCATCACCCAGGCGCGCCAGGCACCGGGGCGCATCAGCTATGCCAGCGTCGGCAACGGCTCCAGCCCGCACCTGACCGCGGAAATGCTTTCGCAACTGGCCAACATCAAACTGGTGCATGTGCCGTACAAGGGCGCCGCGCCGGCCTTGCAGGATCTGCTGGCCAACCATATCGGGCTTTCGTTCGAGTCTTCCCTGGTGACAACCGTAAGCCACGCCGCCAGCGGCAAGCTGAAGGTGCTGGCCATGACGGGCCCGACCCGCTCGCCGCTGTTGCCCAACGTGCCGACGGTGGCCGAATCCGGCTACCCGGGCTTCAACGCGCAAAGCTGGTTCGGCTTTTTCGGCCCCGCGGGGCTGCCGCCGAAGATCGTGGAAACGCTCAACAAGGCCGCCACCAATGCGCTGAAAGACCGCGAACTCATCGAACGCCTCGAAAAGCTGGGCGCGAATCCCGCACCGGGCACGCCAGCGCAATTCACCGAGTTTCTTGCCACCGAAGACAAGCGCTGGTCCGGCGTGGCGAAGAGTCTGAACCTGCAGCTTGACTGAGCCACCATCGTGAAGGCTTGCGGATCAGGTTGTCGCTTACCCGAATCGGATATTCGGGTCAGGGTCTGGCAGACATTCCGGCGTCTCGGGTCCGAGGCGTACGGAGCAGTTTCTGGTGCGCGCCCATGTCCAAGTTGCCCGTGAGCACAGGATTCGGCACACTGACGCTGTGAACAATTGCCATGGAAGCAAAGATGAACCGTCCTTACGCGCTCCGGTCAATCCTGGCGCAAGCAAATCGACAGCGCGCTTGTTTCACGGTCACGGCGCGAGAAAAGGTGCGCGCACTGCGCATGGGAATTCTGTCCATTGTCCCGTTGGTTGCGTCAATCTCATTGGCCGTCGAGAAGTCCGAGTGGCCTTCTGGTAGCGCCATGGGTGTCGGCGGCGAGCATGTGAATGAACTCAAGTCGTATGAGAACTCCATGACTTCCACCATTGGGCGAATCGGCAAGCTGTTGAAAGAGGATTGTGAGTGGTGTGATGATTCAGGCGATGGATATCGGGACCTGCTAAAGAATATCCGCGCGAATCACGCGGCGTGGCGAACCTATGCCAAGGCGGAGTGCGAGCTCCTGTACAAGCTCGAAGGCCCTCCCTGGAATACATGGGCTTCAACAAGGTTTACGAAATGCGAAGCTGGGCAGGCGCTTGCCCGGCTTCAACAACTGAGGCGGGTTGAGCGTTGCCTGAAATCGGACAACAAGAATAAGAAACCCTATTATTTTCAGGAGTGCCTATTCCAGCTTGCGCCACTCTCGCTTCGGTAGGGTTCGCCCAAGCCGTATATGTCCACCTGTCTTGGCCGACCTCGAAGGCGAACAATCGTTAAGGGTTGCCCGACAGCTGCCCGTCGCGCGGCGCGCACGAGCGCTGTCCACCCGGTGACAGCAGGTATTGGTCAATTCTTGACGAAAGGCGGTCGATCAACACTGGCCGCTACCTGGCGCAACTTGCGCGATTATGGGTGCCGCCTTGGCTCGGGGTTAAGGACCAGAACCAACCCTTGGGTGGTACTCAGTTCCATTGATCGTTCACCGCGAAGCGGCCGCTCATGACAAGCACCATCAAGGGGTGGGCGGGAACTTCGCAGGGTCAACCAAGATGGCACCCTGCGAAAAGCGTTCAAGCGCGTAGCGGTCGCCGGATCATCCATAGCAATGCACTGAGGGCGCCAAATGCAAGCATCAGTGACGATGGCTCCGGCACACCATGCGCCTGCACGAGTTCGAACTCAGCTCCAACGACACCACGCGAAGGCCAGTCCGCCCCCAAGGGAATATAGGACAGTTGATGACCCTCGCGATCCAAGCGAATCGCGCCATAGCTCTGGGAAGAATTCAAATCTCCATATTGGATCCACCACAACGAATCGTCCGTGTAGTCCATCGCAAGCGCGCCCGCCAATATGGCGGCCACATTCGGCAGAGTGGACGGATTGGGCTGGAAAAAGGAGGGCACGAACTGCGACTTCAGCGTTCCGTCGAGCCCCAGTTCAAGAAAGCGGAAGCTTCCAAGTCCGCCGGAACTGCCGACCTGTATCCACAACGACTGCCGATCGACGTCGTAGGTGATACCAAATGCGCGCTCGTTGGGCCCGACAAGCGCACCCATCTCGAACAAGACGCTGCCGTTGCCCCAGGTTCGATCCGTACGCCAGACGCCGTAGCCTCCCCCGGCCACTGTTGCTGCGGTGTAGTTGTAAGTGCCGTCAGTCGCGCCGTCTACGCCAAGGCCCGACCCGACGAAGCCGCACGAACCGGCCGCGGTAACGCACAAGGTGGAAGCCTGACCCGTTCCGTCGAGGTTATAGCGATGGTTGTAAGGGCCCGCGACATCAACGCGTCCATCCGCAACCGCAATCGGCGCACGAAAGGCATCGCGGAGTTCTGCACCGATCAAAGGGCCGTGACGCCAAGAAGACGTTACTACCAAGTTGCCGCCACTCACCTCAGCCACTGATATTCCGTACGGGTTGAGGGCAAGATCAGTGATTGAAGCATCGCGATCTGCAAGGAACAGGGGCGCAGCAACGGCGCTCAGTGAGCAGCCGGCAAATAATGCAATGCAAAATTTTCGAATTAAGGAAACATAGGTCACGACGACTTACCCCTCTCTCTTTAGTACCCGGCCCAGCTGGCGAGCTACGATCCTATAGCATGCCATAGGTCAGTACCGTGGTGACCATTGGCATAAACGAATTCCCGTCTGCCGCCCGTCACTGGACACATGGAGAGGGAATACCCCCGACCTCGCCAGCATTGGCGCTGCAGTGATGCTGACCGACGGCACGCCGTTACGCACCTGAGCATTACAGTCCGCCCACGGAGACCCGAATCTTCTCCTAGTGGCCGAAGGTGTGCGCTCCCGTCTATCGATTGCATCGCCACGTTGCCGCCCTTCGACCCGAACCATTGGCTACCGCTTCGGAACCGACCAATCAATGGACCTGAGACCGAACCCGATCTATTGCGGTCGTTTAACTCGCAGACCTGAAGGTCAGCAAATGGCCGATCGGATGAATTCCCGAACATCCGCTTTCACGATTCCACAATCAGGCGCCGGGCAATACCCCGAACGAGACTATTGCTTGCGCCGCGCCAGCGCCTCGATCGCCAGCACGTAGCCGTCCACGCCGAAGCCGACGATGATGCCGGCCGCAACCGGTGAAATCCACGAGTGGTGGCGGAACGCTTCCCGCGCATGCACGTTGGAGATGTGCAGTTCGATGGTGGGCACCGCGGCGCCCTTGATGGCGTCGTGCAGGGCCACCGAGGTGTGGGTGTAGGCACCGGCATTGAGCACCACGCCGGCATGGGTGCCGGCGGCGAATCCACGGCCGGCTTCATGGATGGCGTCGATCAGCACGCCTTCGTGGTTGGACTGGCGGCAATCCACCGCGAAGCCCAGTTTCTCGCCCGTCGCCTTGCACATGGCTTCCACATCGGCCAGGGTGGTGGCGCCATAGACGGCAGGTTCGCGTGTGCCCAGCAGGTTGAGGTTGGGGCCGTTCAGGACGAGAATGGTTTTCATTGTTCGCAGGTGCGTTGAGTTTGTTGGGTGTTCTACTTGGCGGTCTTGGCGACGATGTCGGCTACGATCAGGTCGCGTAGTTCCTGCGTGACCGTGGTCTTGGCGCCGAACCACTTGTTGAAGCCGTAGCCGGCCTGCTGCAACAGCATGCCCAGGCCATCGACGGTGCGGTGGCCGCGCTTCTTGGCTTCCACCAGCAATTCGGTATCGAGCGGCACATACACCACGTCGTAGACCACCGCGGTTTTCTTGAGCGGCGCAAGGTCGATCTCCAGGCGCGGCTTGCCGACCATGCCGCAGGAGGTGCAGTTGACCAGCACATCCGCCTTGGCGAGCAGGCCCGGAAGTTCGGACTGGTCGTGCCCGCTCACCATGGCGCCGAAGTGCCGCGCCAGATCGTCGGCGCGCGAACGGGTGCGGTTGACCAGCGCCACCTTGATGCCGCGCGCGCCAAAGGCGTAGGCCGCCGCACGGGCTGAGCCACCCGCGCCGAGAATCACCGCAAGGCCACCGGGCACATCCCAGCCGGGCGCGGTTTCGTCGAGGTTGGCGATAAAGCCGTGGGCGTCGGAATTGCCACCGACCAGTTCGCCGTTTTCCAGCCACAGGGTGTTCACGGCGCCAATGGCTTCTGCCGCTGCGTCGCGACGCTTGGCGGCGGCAAAGGCGGCCTCCTTGTGGGGCACGGTGACGTTGCCGCCCACATAGCCGTTCTTGCCGAAGCCGCCCACGAAGCCCGCGAAGGCGCCCTCCTCCAGGTCCATGAAGTCATAGGCGCCATCGATGCCGAGTTGCTTGATCCAGTAGCCATGGATCATCGGCGAACGGGAATGGGCCACGGGGTGGCCCATGATGCAGGCGCGGCGGGTGTTGGTGGTCATGTCGGTGTCAGTCTGAAACCTGAAAAATCAAAGGGGCGAGAACGAGGTGGACTTGAGGATGCGGGATTCCTGCGACAGGTGCGCACCCATCTCGGCGCTGCGGCGCAGGTAGTCCTGGAAGGCCGGGTCCTTCATCAGTGCGTTGCGGCGCTTTTCGCGGTCGGCCTGGCTCTTGTACTTCCACACATGCACAACCTGGTTCAGCGTGCCGACTTCGGAGGTGGAATAGAACACCGGTTCGCCACAGTGCTTGACCTGGGTGGCGTGGCCGTATTGTTCGTACATCTTGAGCCAGGCCGGCAGGCGGCCGGGATGCAGGGTGTAGATGCGCAGGTCGAAAATCACGGTGCTTTCCCCTAAAGGTTGGTGGTGTCGGGCGAAGGCCCGGATTATCGCAATAGCGCCGCCGCCCTGCCGCGGACGCTATGCCGCCTTGGTATCGATCGCGCCGCCCAAGAACAGGCGCTCGATATGCGGGTCGGCCAGCAACTCACTGGCGGGCTTGTGCAGCACCAGGCTGCCTGACTCCAGCGCGATGGCGTCATCGGAAATCTTGAGCGCACTCTTGACGTTCTGCTCGACCATCAGGATGGTGGTGCCCTCCGCGGCCAACTTGCGAAGAAGCTTGAACACGTCCTGCACCACGATGGGCGAGAGGCCGATGGAAGGCTCGTCGATCAGCAGCACCTTGGGGCGCAACAGCAGTGCGCGGCCGATTTCGAGCTGCTTCTGCTCGCCGCCGGACAAGGCCGAGGCCTGCGAGTTCTTGCGCTCGCGCACCCGCGGAAACAGGTCCAGCACTTCCGGAATGCGCTCGTGGGTGGTTTTCATGCCGAGCGTGATGCCGCCCAGTTCCAGGTTCTGCATTACCGTCAACTGGCCGAATAGGTTGCGTCCCTGCGGCACGAAGGCGATGCCACGCGCCAGCAGGGCCTTGGGGGCGGCGCCGGTGATGTCCGTACCACCCAGCCTGATGCGCCCCTGGCGCGGCTTCAACAGGCCGAACAGGGTTTTCAGCACGGTGGACTTGCCGGCGCCATTCGGCCCGATCAGGAGCGTGATCGTGCCGGGCTTGACCCTGAACGACAGGTTGTTCAGGATCATGAAGTCCTTGTAGCCGGCCACCACGTCTTCAAACTCGATGGCGGTCACTCCGCTCATGTCTGCCATGCCTTCAGTTCCCCAGGTAGGCGTCAAGCACCGCCTTGTTGGCGCGGATCTCCGCGGGCGTGCCGATGGCAAGGACTGTGCCCTCCACCATCACCATGATGCGGTGGCACAGGTCCATGACGAAATCCATGTTGTGCTCGATCACCACGAAACTGCCGCCGCGCCGCGCGTTGAGTTCCTTGAGCAGGGTGCTGATGCCGCCCACCAGGCTGGGGTTCACACCCGCGCAGGGCTCGTCAAGCAGCACCAGCGCCGGCTCGCTCATGAAGGCCATGGCGATGTCGACCAGCTTCTGCTGCCCGTAGCTCAACGACCCGGCAGGCTTGTCGGCCACATGGCGGATGCGGAACAGGTCGATCAGTTCATCCGCCTTCTGCCCAAGCCCCGAATCACCGGGCGCGAACATGCGCGAGAACATGCTGCCCTTGTGCTCCTGCGCGGCCACGATCAGGTTGTCGCGCACGCTCATCTTGCCGAACACCTGCAGGGTCTGGAAAGTGCGCCCGACACCGCGGCGATTCAGTTCCAGCGGGGACAATCCGGTGATGTCGGCACCGTTCAGGTGGATCTCGCCGGCATCGGGCTCGATCTGGCCCAGCACGCTGTTGAACATGGTGGTCTTGCCGGAGCCGTTGGGCCCGATCACGCCGAAGATCTCGCCCGGCATCACCTGGAAAGACACCCCGCCAACCGCCTGGATGGCGCCGTAGGCCTTGCGCAGGTCGCGCACTTCAAGCACGGGAGAGGACATTCAGGCGCCGCTCCCATGCTTGGCCGCTGCCGCCGTGCGCGCGGCCGACGCTTCACGTGCTTCACGACGCGCGCGCAACTTGTCCGGAATCGACAGCAAGCCGTCGGGTAGCCAGATCATCAAAAGCACCACCGCGGTGCCAAACACGAACAGGTACCAGGCCTGCGCGAAACGCAGCCATTCCGGCAGCACCACCCCCACCGCGGCACCCAGCACCGGGCCGAAGAAGTAGCCCGGCCCGCCCACCACCACCATCAGGTACATCATGATCGAGGAGCCCACCGCGAACGGCGCCGGCTCGATGAACTGCACCAGGGATGCGAACAATCCGCCGGCGATGCCCGCGTAAGCAGCGCCGATGGCGAACGAAAGCAGTGTGTAGCCGCGGATATCCACCCCCAGGCTTTCGGCACGGATCGGGTTGTCGCGCAGCGCGGTGAATGCCTTGCCCCAGGGCGAGCGCAACAGGCCCCAAAGGAGCGCGGCGAAGAGGATGGTCATGCCCAGCGTGAAGTGGTAGTAGGCGAGCGACCCGTCCAGCGAAAACCCGAACAGGCTGGGCCGGGCGATGTTGTTGATGCCGAAGGTTCCGCCGGTGAGCCATTCCTCATTGCGCATCACCAGCCAGGCCGCGGTGTTGAAGCCGAGCGTGGCGAAGGCCAGGTAGATGGTCTGCACCCGCAGGGCCGGGAAGCCCAGGATCAGTCCCACCACGAAACACAATGCCGCCGCCGCCGGCAGGCCCAGCCAGAAGGACATGCCAGCCTTCATCATGATGGCCACGGTATAGGCGCCGATGCCGAAAAACGCCGCGTGGCCCAGCGACTTCTGGCCGGCGTAACCCACTGTCAGGTTGAGCCCCATGGTGGCCAGGATGAACACCAGCCAGTAGGTCAGGAGGTACAGGCCGTAGCTCTTGAGGAAATGCGGCGCCACCAGCATTGCGGCCAGGGCAACCAGCGCGAGAATGAGCTTGCGTTTGTTCATGGCGTCAGACCTTGCGCTCTTCCTTGCGCCCCATCAGCCCTTGCGGCTTGAACAGGATCACCACCATGAAAAGCGCCAGCGCCACCGCGTCCTTGTACTGCGGCGACACATACGCGGCGGCGAGGTTCTCGCCCACGCCGACGATCACGCCGCCCAGCAGCGCCCCGCGCGAGTTGTTGAAGCCGCCGATCACGGCGGCGAAAAACGCCTTGGTGCCGAGCGACACGCCCATGTCGAACTTGGCCAGGTACACCGGCGTCACCAGGAGCGCCGCCGCACAGGCCAGCACCGCATTGATGGCGAAGGTGTAGAAGATCATGCGCGGCACGTTGATGCCCAGCACGGTGGCCGACTCGGTGTTCTGCGCCACCGCCTGCATGGCCCGGCCGGTGACGGTGCGCGCGAGAAACGACTGGGTGGCCACCACCAAAAGCAGTGCGAATGCGAGGGTGCCGAAATCCGCCAGCGTGATGGTCACGCCGGCGATGTTGAAAATGCGGTCCGGGAACATGCCGGCAAACGGATGCGCTTCCGCGCTGTAGCCCGCGCGCACGCCGTTGGACAAGGCGATCGACAGGCCGATGGTGGCCACCACGATCGGCATCATGCCGTGGCGGAACAGCGGATCGACCACGCCGCGCTTGAAGGCCCAGCCCAGCACGAAGATGGCGAGTCCGACGGTGAGCAGGAAGGCAAGCGCCAGCGGCGCGCCGGCCGCCAGAAAACCCACCATGGCGAAGGCCGGCAGCATGACGAATTCGCCCTGGGCGAAGTTGATCGTGCCCGAGGCCTGCCACAGGAGCGTAAATCCCAGCGCGGCCAGGGCGTAAATGCTGCCCGTGGCCATGCCGCTGAAGAACAGTTGCAGAAAGTCGGTCATGGTGTCTCCGGCGCGACACGCGCGCCATCAGGCCGCGCCCTTCCGCGTTGGCGAAAGCGGCGCGGCCTGACGTTTACCGGAATTACTTCTTCGACAGCGGCGGGATGGTGGCGACGACTTCCTGCTTGCCACCCTTGACTTCGGTGAGGAAGCTGTCGCGGTCGAGGTCGCCGTTCTTGTCGAACTCGACATCCATCAGGATGCCGGGCTGGTCGGCGGCCTTGACCTTGAGGGTCTTCATCGCAACGGCCACGGCCTTGCGGTCGAGCTTGCCGACCTTCTCGATGGCGGCCTTGAGCGCGTAGACGCCGGAATAGCCTTTCATGCCGTTATGGTCCGAGATGTACTTGTACTCGCGCTCGAACTTGGCGCGGAAGGCGCGAATCGCCGGCAAGGGCGCATCCACCGTCAGGCCCACATGGGCGATCGCGCCGTTGGCGGCTTCACCCGCGAGCTCGATCACCTTCTGGCTGGTGAGGACCGTTTCACCGACCACCGGCTTGGTCCAGCCCTGCTTGCGCAACTCGCGCAGCGCCCGGGCCGACTCTTCCTCGTTGGTGTAGACGAAAATGGCGTCAGGGTTGGCCCCCTTGGCCTTGAGCACCGCGGCCGAAAAGTCGATCTGCCCGGAGTCGGTGGAAATGTCGGTCACGATCTTGGTCGGCGACTTTTCCAGCGCCTTCATCAGCATCTCGCGGCCGCCCTTGCCGAAGTCGTTGTTCACGTAGATCAGGCTGATGGTCTTGAATTTCGCCGTGTCGGTGATGTAGCGCGCGATCTTCGGCATCGCCGTGGCCTGGGTGAAGCTGGTGCGGAACACGTAGGGATTGCCCTGCTGGGTGATCGCCGCGGCCTCGCCACCGGTGAAGTTGGGGATCTCGGCGCGGCGCGACTCGGCCATGCTCACCATGATGGAGCCCGAGAACACCGGCCCGAAGATGGCGAACACATCCTGGTCGATTGCCTTCTGGGTGAGCCCCTTGGCAACACCCGGGTTGCTTTGCGTGTCGTTGGTGGTGGTCTCGATCTTCTTGCCGAGAATGCCGCCGGCGGCGTTGATTTCCTTGACCGCCAGGAGCACGCCGTCCTTGAAGTTGGTGCCCGAGGTGGTGCCGGGGCCGGACAACTCGACGATGTTGGCGATCTTGATGGTTTGCTGCGCGAATGCCGGCGCGGCGGTGAAGGCCGTCATGGCCAGTGCGAGTATTGCCTTTTTCATGCTGTCTCCTTGTTTGACCTGCGTGCTGCGTTTGCTTCGAATCGTTGAAAGCGTATCGGGGTTCACGCGCCCGCGTGGCGCTGCCGGAGCGGCAGGCTGCGGCGCGGCACCTGGCCCAGAAGCCACTGCACCGAGCGCATCGCACGTGCTGTCACCACCGGCAGCGGCAACTGCACGTAGTCGTCGTTGAACACCTCGAAACTGTAGTCGCCCTGGTACCCCATGGCGTCCAGCGCGCGAAGCATACCCGCAACCTCGGCGCTGTGCACGCCTTCGCCGGGGAAGACGCGGAAGTGGCGCGCGGTCTCGCGGCGCTCCTCGAATGAAGGGGTTTCGTGCCACATGAAGTCGGACAACTGGACCAGGAAAAGCTTCTGCGGATCGATTTCCTCGAAATCCGCGATATCGGACCCCGCCGCCAGGATATGGAAGGAGTCCAGCGCCAGTCCCAGGTTGGCGCGTCCGGCCCGGGCGACGATCTCCCAGCTTTGCATGTACTCGTTGACGTGCCGCCCCCAGGACAGCGCCTCGTAGGCGATGCGCACGTTCATCGGCACGGCCAGCATGGCCAGCTTGGAAAGGTCGGCCACCACGGCGTCGATGTCGCCGCTGGCATGGGTCGAGGTGGACGAACACACCAGCAGCAGGTTCGAACCCAGCGCCTTGCACATCTCCAGCATGGCCATGGCGATGTCGACCTTGTAGTCGTGCAGGTTGCCGGTGAGGCCTTCGAAATCGCGCATGACCTGGAATCCGGTGACGCGCAGCCCGCTCTCGCGCACCATGCGGATCGCCGCGGCCTCGCCATCCGGATGCCCGGCGATGTCGCGCGCCATGAGCATGATCTGCGAAAAGCCCGCCGCCTTGACCGCGCGCAGTTTGGCCTCGAGCGGCCCGGCCAGCGTGATGGTGTCCATGCCGAAGCGGTCCTGGTTCATCGCGCCTGTGCCTCCGGTTGCGCCGCGCTCACGCGCCGCCCGCCGCCATGATGTGGCTGTGCACCAGTTCGAAACTGACCGTGCCCAGGTAACCCTGGGTCAGCGCGCCCTTGTCGCTCGGCTGCACCGGCTCGCGGTCGACGAATACCACGCCGCGCTCCTTGAGCGCGCGCGTTGCTGCCACCACGTCCGGGGTTCCCAGGCCCACCCGCAGGAGGCTCTCGTCCCAGACAATGTCGTCGGCACCGGGCGGCGGTTCGATCAATTGCAGGTAGAACTTGCGGCAGGGGCTTTCCAGCAGCGTGCCCTTGGGCAGGATGCCGAAGTGCGTGCCCAGCGGCAGGATGGTGAAGCCGAACAGGTGGCGGTAGAAATCCAGCCAGGCGTCGGTGCGCTCCGCGGCGATGGTCTGCACCACGCCGAAGTAATGCAGACCGGCCACCGCCCGGGGCTGCAGGTCCACGCTCGGCAGCGGCACGAAGTCGACGTCGTAGATGCTGAAGTCGCGGTAACGATCGACAAAGTAGATCAGGCTGCCACCCACGCCGTGGATAGCCGGGATGTTGAGTTCCATGGCCGAGGTCGCGGCCGGGCGCGGCCACGCGCCGCGCTCGACCGAATGGCGCCAGGCGAAGCCTGCGTCGCGCACCCGAAGCGCGATGGCGGCGATCGCAGGCTGGCCGTCAGTGGCGCCAAGCGCGGCGAGCACGTCGGGATGGGCATTGACGATCAGGTTCATCGCCCCCTGGCGGTACAACATGACTTCGCGCGAGCGATGGCGCGCCACCGGCGCGAAACCCATCATCTGCAATACCGCGCCGAGCGCCTGCGGCTGCGAGGTGGCGAATTCGACGAACTCGATGCCGTCGATGCCCACGGGATTGGTGGGTTCCGGATTTTGCTCGGCAGCTGTCACGCCTGGGTCTCCTCGCTCGTAGCCGCCCCGAGTGCGCTGCCCGGAACGTCCGATCGCATGATTGTCGCTTGCGGCTGGCTTTGGTTTGTGCGAATATCGCACCACTGTGCGATTATTAGATAACATTTCCCGACCAACGTCAAGCCGCAGCGCCGCGCCATCGGTGGCACCGCGCAAGGCGGACCTGATCGAGGGCTTCATCACCGGGCTCTCGGTCATCACGGCGTTTTCCGATTCCACCCCGTTGCTCACGGCCAGCGAACTGGCCGCCAGGGTGGGCATCAGCCGCGCCGCCGCTCGCCGCTTCCTGATCACCCTCAACCACGCCGGGTATGCCGCCACCGACGGGCGCGCCTACTGGCTGACGCCCAAGGTGCTGGCGCTGGGCTATTCCTACCTGGGTTCGGCGCGCCTGCCGCGCACGGTGCGCCCCTTCCTGCAGGGCATCACGGCGGAAGTCAATGAATCGAGCAACCTCGCGCTGCTCGACGGCCACGACATCGTGTATGCGGCGCGCGCGAACGTGGCGCGCCTGATGAGCACGGCCATCGAACCCGGCACGCGCCTGCCGGTGCATGTGACGGCCGCGGGACGGGTCATCGCGGCCGGCATGCCGCGTGCCGTGTTCGACGCATGGCTGGCGGGCCTGGCGTTCACTCACCATACGCCGCGCACGGTCGCTTCAAGAAGCGCCTTCGCGGCCGAAGTCCGGGAGGCCGGCGCACGCGGCTATGCCGCCATAGAGAGCCAGTACGAAGCAGGCTTGCGCGGCATCGCCGTACCGCTTACCGACAGCCATGGCGAGACCATCGGCGCACTCGGCATTTCGATGGCCGAATCCACCTGCACCACCGAGGAGGCCATCGCCCGCTGCGTGCCCGCCCTGCAAAAGGCGGCGCGCGCCCTGCGCGACCTGATCTAGCGCGGCAACCTAGGCGAACAAGGCCTGCATGCGCGGGTCGATGATGGCCACCGCGCGGGTCCAACCGGCGGAAGCGCCGCGGATCTTGTGCGGAAAGCACGAGATGATGAAACCGTCCGACGGCAGCGCCTCGAGGTTGTGCAGCTTCTCGATGTGGCAGTAGCCGATGTCGCGCCCGGCCTTGTGGCCTTCCCATATCAGCGAGGCATCGTGGCTCTCGGCGTATTTTTTCGCGGTATGCACGAAGGGCGCGTCCCAGCTCCAGGCATCGGTGCCGGTCAGGCGCACACCGCGCTCCAACAGGTACATGGTGGCCTCGTAGCCCATGCCGCAGCCTGCGCTGACGTAGTCGTTATGGCCGTAGCGCGAGGCGGCGCGGGTGTTGATGACCACGATTTCCAGCGGCTTCAAGGTATGGCCGATGCGCTTCAATTCCGCCTCGACATCGTCTGCGGTGACGACGTAGCCGTCTCCGAGGTGGCGGAAGTCGAGCTTGACGCCGGGCTGGAAGCACCAGTCGAGATCCACCTCGTCGATGGTGATCGAGCGCTCGCCCTTGTTCATGGTCGGATGGAAATGGTAGGGCGCGTCGAGGTGCGTGCCGTTATGGGTGGAGAGCGAAATCTGCTCCACCGCCCATACCGCCGAATCCGGCAGGTCCGACTGCTTCAGGCCCGGGAAAAACGGCTCCATCTGGTGAAACGAGTTCTCGTGGTTGAAGTACTCGATCTTCGGCGCGAAGGACGGGGGATCGGACACGACGTCGTTTTCGAGATAGATCGAGAGATCGATGATTCTGCGGGACATGCAAGGCTCCTTCGGGATCAAACCAGTATCAGGGCGATTTTAGGGAAAGCGATGATCAGGCCGATCACCGCCAGGGCGGCCGCCGCGAAAGGCAGCGCGCCGAAATAGATGTCGTTGAGCGAAAGGTTGCCGGCCAGGCCTTCGCGGTCCAGCGAGGTTTTCACCACGAACGGGCTCATGCCCAGGGGGGGCGTGATGAGCCCCACTTCCACCGCGATCATGGTGATGATGCCCACCCATACCAGGTCGGCGCCGAGGGTCTTGAAGATCGGCGCGAACACCGGCACCGAGATCAGCACCGTTGAGGTGGAGTCGAGCGCCGTGCCCAGGAACAGCACCACGGCGAGGTACACCGCCATCACCGTCATGAGCGTGAACTGGTGTTCGGTGACCCAGTTGCCCATGAAGGACGGCAGGCCCGACATGGCGAGGAAGCGGCTGAACATGGCCGCCGAGGCGATGATCAGCACCAGTGAGGCCGTGACATAGCCGGTGTCGATGAGGATGTTCCAGAAGATCTTCCAGGTGAGCGCGCGGCGCAGCAGCGCGATGATGAGCGCGCCGAAGGCGCCGACCGCCCCCGCCTCGGTGGCGGTGAAGATGCCGCCGTACATGCCACCCAGCACCAGGGCGATCAGGGCGAGGATTGGGATGACCTGGCCGATCAAGGCCTGCCAGGAGGCGTCGCTGTCGTAGCGCTCGCCGTCGCTGCCACCCACCCAATCGGGCCGCAGTTTGGCGATGAGGAAAATCGCCCCCATGAACGCCGCGGAGAGGATGATGCCCGGCACGATGCCGGCGTTGTAGATGTCGCCCACCGAGGTTTCGGTGATGACCGCGTAGACGATCATCAATACCGAGGGCGGAATCAGCATGCCCAGCATGGCCGAGCCTGCCACCACGCCAACGGCAAGCTTGGGATGGTAGCCACGCTTCAACATCTCGGGCACGGCCAGCTTGGTGAACAGCACCACCGCCGCCACCGTAATGCCGGTGATGGCCGAAAAGATCGCGTTGCCCACCACCGTGGCGTGGCCGATGCCGCCGGGCACACGGTGAAACAGGCGGTGCGCCACCATGTAGGAGTCGCGCCCCACCCCGGCCACCATGACGAAAAAGCCCATCAGCACGAACAGCGGCACCGTGCCGAATTCGTACTCGGTGACCGAATCGGTGGCCGCCTGCCCGAGCATGGTGCCGGCGATATCCCAATCGCTGCGTATCATGGCTGTGCCCACATAGGCCACCACCAGCAGCGAGGTGGAAATGTGTACCCCCAGGTAGATGAGGATGGTGAGCGCCGCGAAGCCTGCAAGGCCGATCTCGAGCGCGCTCATGACAGCACCTTGTTGGCCGGGTCGATCTCGAACAGCCGTTCGTGGCGCAAGCCGGCGCCTACGTATTGCACCGCCAACACCACGTACTGCAACGCCATCACGGCGCAGCCGAAGGCGATGATGGAATACACCGGCCATTTCGGAAACGTGAACACCGCCAGCGAGCCGTAGAAATCACCGCTGGCGAACATGCCGCGCGCCAGCGGCCAGACATGCGAAGCCACCACCACGAACATGACGCCGCCGAGCAGGTGATAGATCGCCAGCAGCCACTGCTCGGCACGAATGGAACGCTTGCCGACCCATTCGAGAAAGCCGTCGGTGGCGATCACGCGTCCGGCACGCAGCGTCGAGGGGAACTGCAGGAACACGATGACGGCGATCGACATCGCGACGATCTCCGGTGTGCCGGGCAGCGGCCGGGCGAACAGGAAGCGCCCGAACACATCCACCAGGATCACCGCCATGATCACCAGCACCATCAGGGTGCCGGTGGCATTCATCACGGCCGCCAGGAAGCCCAGCGGGGAAGACCTCATCGACGCTTCATTTCAGTGGTGATGCTTGCGCACGCAGGCCTTACTCCTTGTCCCAGTCGCGGGCGAATTTGCCGCCTTCCCTGCGCACGCCGTCCATGTAGGCCTTGAGCACGTCCTTGGCGGGATAGCCGGCCTTGGCGGCGGCTTCGATCCATGCCTTGGTCGGGTTGTCGATGGCCTTGGCCACGCGGGCGCGCTCGGCATCGGCCATGACGGTCACCGTACCCTTGTTGGCACGGATCAGGTCGAGCGCCGCCACGGCGCGGGTGAACTGTTCCTTGCTGTAGGCCGATTCGTACTCCTCGCAGCCCGCCTTGAACGCGGCCTTCACCTCGGGCGGAAACTTGTCCCAGCGGCCCTTGTTGATCGACACGCCACCGGCGTACATGGCGCCGAATCCGGTCTGGGTGTAGGCCGGGCCCACTTCATAAAGCTTGGCGGCGGCCGCGCCCGAGGCGAAGGTGAGCACGCCGTTGTAGACCCCCGCCTTGATGTCGTTGTAATACGAGGGCAGGCCGGCGTTGACCGCCACCGCGCCGGAACCCTTGATCCAGCCGTGCAACCCGGGCGGGCCGCCGTACTTCTTGCCCTTGAGGTCCTCGAGCTTGACCACCGGCGTGGTGGAAACAACGCCATAGTCGTCGAGCGCGAATCCGCACAGGTAGACCTGGTTGTACTTTTCCCAGGACTTGCGCATCGCCGGCACCTTCTCGTGCATCTCGTTGATCACCTTGGAGACCACCCGTGGCTCGATCGGCCCAAAAGGCGCCGCGTAGCTGACGTTCTGCAAGGGCATCTTGCCGGGGTGGAACACGGTGCCGACGATGCCCATGTCGGAGACGCCCTGCTCGATGGTTTCAAGCTCCGAGCCCAGTTTGGCGAGCGTGCCGCCGTAGGCTTCGTTCCAGCTGATCTTGGCCTTGCCGGACTTGGCCAGTTCGCGATTGACCGCGGGAATGAAGGTTTCCTTGAGATGCTTGACCCACAGGAACACCGGCGCGTGGCCGGCCGAAACCGTGATCTTGATCTCCTGCTGGGCATGGGCGGTGCCCGCCAGGCACAGGGCGGCGGCCAGCAGCGTATGCGGCAATTTTGGATATTGCATGTCGATCTCCTCCATGACAGGTCGCCAGCCAATCGCCGGCACCGCACGCTCAACCGGCGTGCTTGTGACACAAGTTTAGGCGCAAACCGCCGCCTGCGGGGCCCGCGACGGCCGGCACAGCCGGCCGCGGGCGGTCAAGGCCTGACGAAACGGTTGCGCAGGATACCGATACCCTCGACTTCGAGTTCGACCACGTCGCCAGGCTTGAGAAAGCGCATCTGCTCCAGGCCACAGCCCGACCCCACCGTGCCGGAACCGAAGAACTCGCCGGAAACGATGGTCTCGGAGCGCGCCGCATGGGCGATGCAGTCCTCGAACTTCCAGTGCATCTCGCCGCTGTTGCCGCCCCCCCACCGCTCGCCGTTGACGCGCGCTTCCATCTTCAGCTTGTACGGGTCCTTGAGTTCGTCGGCGGTCACAAGGCATGGCCCGAGCACGTTGCCGGTATCGAAGTCCTTGCCCTTGCCGGGGCCGAGCTGCCCGGGCATTTCCTTCATTTGCTCGTCGCGCGCCGATACATCGTTGAAGATGGTGTAGCCGAAGATGTGCTCGCGCGCCTTTTCACGGGGGATATTGCGCCCCGGGGTGCCGATGAAGCAGCCGAATTCCAGTTCGAAATCCAGGCGCTCGGAGAATGAGGGCCACTCGATGTCATGTCCGGTACCCACCACGTTGAGGCGGTTCGGATGGTAGAAGATCGGCCGCTCGTACCAGACCTGCGGGATCGAGAGAATGCCCTTGGCCTCCATCTCGCGCATCGCCGCGGCCGGGTCGGGCGTACCGGCGGCGCGTACCTTGCGCGCCGCGTCGAAGGCCTGGGTGAGGTGCCGCTCGAAGCACAGGAAGTCGCGCATCTGCGGCGGCGCCGAGATGGGCGCCAGAAGGCGCACGTCCGCAAGAACGTGGGAGCAGGTGCGGCTGCGCGCGGCGCCGCGGGCCAGCTTTTCGGCCAGGGCCACGCTGTCGAATCCGGCCTCGGCCATCGCCAGCACGCTGGCAAGCGACCTGGCGCTCTTGCCGTAACGCTCGCGGTGGGCCGCCTGCAGGTCAAGCACGCGGCGCCCGCCGTCGACCAGAGCGCCGGCACGCGGACCGGCGCGTCCGGCGGAAAATGTCACCAGTTTCATGTATCTCCTCCCGTGGTTCGAATAGTCTTGTGGATGAGTGATGCTGCAAGTTGACCCGCCCCGGGCAATGCAGCCTTGCCTTGGATTGAGATCAATACTACGATGAACGATGTTGTTGTCAAGCAGCGTTCCAATCACAAAAGGAGAGTGCGATGGTGTGGAGAGTAAGAAGGGTTGTCACGGGACATGACAAGAACGGCAAGTCGAAATTCCTGATGGACGGGCATGCCCCGAACGTCAAGGAAATGGCCTCCATGCCAGGTCTGGCGCTCACCGACCTGTGGGAAACCCTGGACGCGCCGGCCGACAATTCCGGCGCGGCCGACGCCGCGCGCCGCCCGATAAAGCTCGAGCCGCCGACCAAGGGCAGCATCCTGCGCATCGTGGAGTTTCCGCCGGATTCGGCCTGGCGCGACAATGTCGACGCGAAAAAAGCCTTCGATTCGATCGGCGCCGGCCACGCCAAGGACCATGCGAATGCCGACCCGATGATGCACACCACCGCGACGGTGGACTACATCATCGTGTTGAAGGGCGAGATCTACGCCATCATGGATACCGAGGAAACACTGCTCAAGCCCGGTGACATCCTGATCCAGCGTGGCACCAACCATTCGTGGAGCGTGCGCGGCACCGAGCCTTGCATCATCGCCGCGATCCTGATCGGCGCCAAGCCGCTCGGTTTGGCGGCAAAAGTGCGCCGTCAGGCCGCTGCGAAAAAGGCGGTCAAGAAGGCTGCGAAGAAAGCGGCGCCTGCCGGAAAGCCTGCGGCGAAAAAACCAGCGGCGAAAAAGCCTGCGGTGAAAAAAGCGGCGGCCAAGAAGACCGTCGCGAAGAAGAAATAGCGCTGACCGGCGCCAGGCACAAAAAAACCGCGCAACGCGCGGTTTTTTGTTTGTGCAGCCGGGCTTTCAGGCCAGCACCGGCGCCCCGGTCTTGGCGCGCACTTCATCGAGGGTCACGCCCGGCGCAAGTTCCACCAGCTTCAGGCCTTGCGGTGTGACATCAAGCACGCACAGGTCGGTGATGATGCGATTGACCACACCCACGCCGGTAAGCGGCAGGTCGCAGGCCTTGAGGATCTTGTGCGCGTCGCCTTTGGCCACGTGCTCCATGAGCACGATGACGCGGCCGACGCCGGCCACCAGGTCCATCGCCCCGCCCATGCCCTTGACCATCTTGCCGGGGATCATCCAGTTGGCCAGGTCGCCTTTTTCGGATACCTGCATGGCGCCCAGGATGGCGAGGTTGATCTTGCCGCCGCGGATCATCGCGAACGAGTCGGCTGACGAAAAGATCGACGAGCCCGGCAGCGTGGTCACGGTCTGCTTGCCGGCGTTGATCATGTCGGGATCGATCTCGTCCTCGGTGGGGAAGGGCCCTATGCCGAGCAGGCCGTTTTCCGACTGCAGCCACACCTCCATGCCGGCCGGCACAAAGTTGGCTACCAGGGTCGGCAGGCCGATGCCGAGGTTCACGTAGAAGCCGTCCTGCAGTTCACGCCCGGCGCGGGCGGCCATTTCGTCACGATTCCAAGCCATGATGTGTTCTCCTACTTCGCGCGGACGGTGCGCTGTTCGATGCGCTTTTCCGGGTGGGCATTGACAACGATGCGGTGCACGAAAATGCCCGGCGTATGGATGTTGTCGGGATCGAGCGAACCGGTTTCAACCAGCTCTTCGACCTCGGCGACGGTGATCTTCCCCGCCATCGCGACGTTCGGGTTGAAGTTGCGCGCCGTCTTGCGATAAATGAGGTTGCCGGACTTGTCGGCCTTCCAGGCCTTGACCAGGGACACGTCGGGCACCAACGAGCGCTCCATCAGGTAGCGGTGGCCGTCGAACTCGCGCTCCTCCTTGCCCTGCGCGATCAGCGTGCCCACACCGGTGCGGGTGAAGAACGCCGGGATGCCGGAACCGCCGGCGCGCAGTTTCTCCGCCAGCGTGCCTTGCGGGGTGAATTCGAGCTCGAGTTCGCCGGCCAGGTACTGGCGCTCGAACTCCTTGTTCTCGCCCACGTAGGAGGCGATCATTTTCTTGACCTGGCGCGTGCCCAGCAGGATGCCCAGCCCGAAGCCATCCACGCCGGCGTTGTTGGAGATTGCCGTGAGGTTCTTGACGCCCAGGTCGCGCACCGCCGCGATCAAGGCCTCGGGAATGCCGCACAGGCCGAAGCCGCCCACGCCTATCATGTGCCCGTCCTTGAGCACGCCTTCAAGCGCCTCTTTGGCGCTGCCATATACCTTGTTCATGGTCGTATCCCGCGTGATGTTCCGCTAGGTTTGAAGATTGCCGCGCGGCGGGCCAGGCCCGCCGCCGGCGTTCAGGCAGCCCGCAGTTCCGGCATGTTGCGGAACTGCTCCAGCGCTTCCGGATTGGCCAGCGCCTCGATGTTCTTGACCGGCAGGTTGTGCACCATGTCGCGTACCGCCAGCTCGACCAGCTTGCCACTGCGGGTGCGCGGAATGTCGCTCACCTGGATGACCTTCGCCGGCGCATGCTGGGCGGTGGTGTGCACCCGGATGTGCTGCTTGATTTTCTCGATCAGCGCGGGGTCCAGCACCAGGCCTTCGCGCAGGCGCACAAACAGGACGATGCGCACGTCACCACGCTTGCCGGGCGGCCAGTCCTGCGCGATCACCAGCGATTCGGTGACCTCGTCGAGGGTTTCGACATGACGGTAGATCTCGCCGGTACCGATGCGTACCCCGCCCGGATTCAACACCGCGTCCGAGCGGCCGTAGATGATCAGGCCGCCCGCGGGCGTGCGCTCGACGTAGTCGCCGTGATGCCAGACACCGGGAAACCTGTCGAAGTAAGCGGCACGGAACTTGGCGCCATCATCGTCATTCCAGAAACCGACGGGCACCGATGGAAAGGGCTTCACACATACCAGTTCGCCCTTTTTGCCGGGAGGCAACGGACGGCCACGGTCGTCATAGACCTGGATGTCCATGCCCAGCGCGTTGCCGGTGCATTCGCCGCGCCGCACCGGCAGGACCGGATTGCCGAGGACGAAGCAGCCGCAAATATCGGTACCGCCGGAAATCGAGCCCAGCATCACGTCCTGCTTGATGGCCTGGTAGACAAAATCGAATGACTCCGGCGCCAGCGGCGAACCGGTGGAGAATACGGCACGCAGGCGATTGAGTTCATGCGTGTCGCGCGGCCGGAAGCGGATCTTGGCCAGGGCGTCGAGATACTTGGCGGAAGTGCCGAAATGGGTGACCTTCTCGGACTGGGCCATGTCCCAGAGGATGCCGCCACGACGCAGGAACGGCGACCCGTCATACAGGATCAGGGTCGCGCCGGAGGCCAGCCCCGTGACCAGCCAGTTCCACATCATCCAGCCACAGTTGGTCGAATAGAACAGGCGGTCGCCCGGCCGGACGTCGCAATGCAACTGGTGCTCGGCCAGGTGCTTCAACAGGATGCCGCCGGCGCTGTGGACGATGCACTTGGGCACGCCGGTGGTACCGGAGGAATACAGGATCAGCAGCGGCTGCTCGAACGGCAGCATGTTGTACTCGACCGGGCCGGCCTTGTAGGGCGCGGTGAACTCGGGCCAGGTGAGCGCGCGCGGCACGCCGTCGACGTTGGGTGACGCCGACAGGTAGGGTACGACAACCGCTTCACGCACCGAAGGCAGGCGCGTGACGATCTCCGAGACCTTGTCGAGCATGTCGACGGTCTTGCCGTTGTAGTGATAGCCGTCAGGGGCGAACAGAACCTTGGGTTCGACCTGGCCGAAGCGGTCAAGAACGCCCTGGATGCCGAAATCGGGCGAGCAGGAGGTCCAGATCGCGCCGATGCTGGCGGTGGCGATCATGGCGATCACCGCTTCCGGCATGTTCGGCATGATCGCCGCGACACGGTCGCCCTGGCGCACGCCCGCGGCCTTCAGGCCCTGGGCGCACCGCGACACCTGGTTGTTGAGTTCGGCCCAGGTCACCTTGCGCTTGACCTTGTCCTCGCCCCAGAAAATCATCGCCTCGGAGCTGTCATGCTTGCGCAGCAGGTTTTGCGCGAAATTCATGCGCATGCCTGGAAACCACCGGGTGCCGGGGAACTTGTCGCCATCAATCATGGCGCCTGCCTTCAGGCCCAGCGGCACGCGCACGCCCTTGCGCGGCTCGACCGGCACGCCCACCACACCGAGTTGCTCCCAGACCGACATCCAGAACTGCTCGGGATGCTCGGCGGACCACTTGTAGAACTCCGGATAGGTATTGAGCCTGAGTTTCCAGCGCTTGATCGCCGCGCGTGCGAAATGGGTGAGATTGGCCTTTTCCAGCGCCGCCTGGCTTGGCTCCCACAGTATTTGGTTGTTATCGATCATCATTCTGTACGGCTCACCATGTCGCATATGCGGCAGACCTCTAATTGCCCCGTAACCGCTCTCTCACCGGCTCGGGAAACGAAACCGGGCGACCGGTTTCGTTGCTGATCCATACAAACAAAGCCTCGCCGGTGGCGTAGACGGTTTCCGGATCGTCGGTTCGACGCAACTCGTAGTACGTCGGCATGCTCGAACGACCGATCTTCCCCGCGAAAACCCGCACCTCCACCGATCCGGGGTACTTGAGCGGCCGCTTGAAACGGCAACCGGCGGTGGCGATCACCGGGCTTTCGGGCTGGTCCGCCGTATTGCCGACGCCCCACGAATCGACCCAGCTGATGCGCGCCTGCTCCATGTAGCGGAAGTACACGGTATTGTTCACGTGCAGCATCGCGTCCATGTCACCCCAGCGTATTGGCATCACCTCGGTGTGCACCTGCTGAAAACCCTCGGGCCGGGATAGCGGGATCGGAATCGTTTCCGGCATCGCAGTTCATTTTCGGCACCGGCCCAAACGGCCCTGGTTACCGCTCGCGTTCACCGCTCGGGCTGCGAGCGGCAAAACCCGAAATTATATGCATTTTCGCCTAAAAAACAATCGATTAAATTGCATGCACACCCTTGACATTGCGCAAAAAAGCGGCGTCAAACGCATCGCCGGGCGGGCCAATTGCATGCCGCGCGAACCCATTCACGACCATCCTGATGAGGAATCAAGGACTTAAGGCCAAGCCCGGTTGGCTGCGCTGGGTAGCGCCATCAGGAGGCGGGCAGCCGCTTCCGGCTTGGCCCGCTCCTGGAACTCAGCTGGCGGCCATGCCGTCGTCGGCCGCTACCGCCGCACCGTTGATGAAGGCCGAACTGTCGGAAGCCAGCAGAAGCAACAGGCCGTCCAGGTCCTCGGGCTTGCCGACACGGCGGCGCGGCAGCGAATTGATCAGCTTCTGCCCGCCTTCGGTGGCGAAATAAGCCGAATTGATCTCGGTTTCGATGTAGCCGGGGCAAATCGCGTTCACGTTGATACCGTAACGCCCCCATTCCACCGCCATCGCCCGGGTCATGTGGATCACCGCCGCCTTTGACATGCTGTAGACGGAAAGCTGCGGGACGATCTTCATGCCGGCCACCGAGGCGATGTTGATGATGCGACCCGGCGTCTGCTTTCGGGCCATCACCTGGGCCACCTGTTGCGCCATGAAAAACGCCCCCTTGGCGTTGGTGCCCATGACATAGTCATAGTCTGCCTCCGACACCTCGAGCGCCCGCCCCTGGGCCGATACCCCGGAATTGTTGACCAGGATGTCGATCTTCGACAGATCGGCTTCCACCTGGGCGACGCAGGCGCGGATGCTTGCCACGCTGGTGACGTCGAGCGAATACACATGGGCCTCGCCCCCTTCGGAATCGATCTCGGCACGCAATTCCTTCAGGCGCTCGAGACGCCGGGCGCCCAGCGCGACGGTGGCGCCGGCGTCGGCCAGTACCTTGGCGAAACGCGCCCCGAGGCCGGACGATGCGCCGGTGACCAGGGCGACCTTGCCCTCAAGACTGATTTCCACTGACATGATTTACCTGCTTTGTTGATTGAAAAAGTGCCGCGAGTGTAATCGCATGGCCCGAAGCCCACAAATCGGCGTGCGCTCCCGCCCCTGCCGGCACGCTCAAACCCGAGCCGGCACGGGCATGGGGTGCGGCTACAATGCGCCCTCCCTGGTGCGGAACCCGCGCACCTGCCCCAATCGCCTATCGGAAACCCCATCGCGCATGTCACAACTTTTTTCCCCCATTTCCCTGGGCCAGCTCAAGCTCGCCAACCGCATCGTCGTCTCGCCGATGTGCCAGTACTCCGCGGTTGACGGCGACGCCCAGGACTGGCACATGATCCATCTGGGCCAGCTGGCGATTTCCGGTGCCGGCATGCTGATCATCGAAGCGACGGCGCCCTCGGCCGAAGGACGCATCACCCCGGGCTGCCTGGGACTGTATTCCGACAGCAACGAAGCCGCCCTTGCGCGCGTGATGAAGGCGATCCGCGCCCATTCGCCGATCGCGGTGGCGATGCAGGTCGGCCATGCCGGCCGCAAGGCCTCAAGCCAGGAGCCATGGAACGGCGGCGGCCTGATCCCGGCCGGCGACGCGCGCGGCTGGACGCCGCTGGGCCCTTCCGCCCTGTCGCACATGCCCGGGGAGACACCCTGCCAGGCCATGACGGCGGCCGACATCCGCAAGGTGGTCGACGACTTCGTTGGCGTGGCCCGACGCGCCGAGCGGCTCGGCATCGACGCGCTCGAACTGCATGGCGCGCACGGCTACCTGCTGCATTCCTTCCTTTCGCCGATTGCCAACCAGCGCACCGACGAATACGGCGGCTCGCTGGAGAATCGCATGCGCCTGGTGCTGGAAGTGTTCGATGCGGTGCGCGCGGTGTGGCCGGCACACAAACCGCTCGGGGTGCGCATTTCCGCCTCCGACTGGGTCGAAGGCGGCTGGGACGTGGCACAGTCGATTGAACTGGCGAAGCTGCTCAAGGCGCGCGGCTGCAGCTGGCTTGACTGCTCTTCCGGCGGCGTCGCGCCGGCGCAGCAGAAGATCAAGCTCGGGCCGGGCTACCAGGTGCCCTTCGCCGAGGAAATCCGCAAGGCTGTGCCGGGGCTGCCGATCATGGCCGTGGGCCTGATCACGGAACCTCGGCAGGCCGAGGACATCATCGCCTCGGGCCAGGCCGACATGGTGGCGCTGGCCCGCGGGCTGCTCTACAACCCGCGCTGGCCGTGGCATGCCGCCGCAGCGATCGGCGCCAGCGTCACCGCTCCCAAACAGTACTGGCGCTCGGCCCCGCGCGAGTTTCCGAATGTGCTGGGCGACGTCAAGACCGGCCAGCGTTAGCGATCGACGGCGATTCGATTGAGTGCTCTAGCAAATCAATCCGATAATTTCGCAGGCAGGCGTGTAAGCCGGATGCCAAATGAGGAGCAAGCATGACCCGTGAAGTGATGGAGTACGACGTCCTGATCGTCGGCGGCGGCCCTGCCGGCCTGGCGGGTGCGATCCGGCTCAAGCAACTGGCGGCCCAGAAGGGCGCCGACGTCAATGTCTGCGTGATCGAAAAAGGCTCCGAGATCGGCGCGCACATCCTTTCCGGCGCGGTGATGGACCCTGTGGCGCTCAATGAATTGTGGCCTACCTGGAAAGAGGACGGCGCGCCGCTCAACCAGCCGGTCACCGCCGACCGATTCATGTTCCTCACCGAAACCGGCAGCTTCACCGTCCCCAATTTCGCCCTTCCGGCCAATTTCCAGAACCATGGCAACTACGTGGTGAGCCTGGGCAACGTGTGCCGCTGGCTGGGCACCAAGGCCGAAGAGCTCGGTGTCGAAATCTATCCCGGCTTCGCCGGCTCCGAAGTGCTGTACGACGACCAGGGGCGCGTCAAGGGCGTGGCCACCGGCGACATGGGCGTCGGCCGCGACGGCGCGCACACCGACAACTATCAGCAGGGCATGGAATTGCATGCCAAGTACACCTTCTTCGCTGAAGGCTGCCGCGGCCATCTCGGCAAGCAGCTCATGGAGAAGTACAGGCTGCGCGACGGCGTGGACCCGCAAACCTACGGCATCGGCATGAAGGAACTGTGGGAGATCGATCCAGCCAGGCACGTGCCCGGCCTGGTGGTGCATACGGCCGGCTGGCCGCTGGATCGCAGCACCTACGGCGGCTCCTACCTGTACCACATGGAAAACAACCTGGTCTCGGTGGGCTACGTGGTGGGCCTGGCCTACGAGAACCCCTATTTGTCCCCTTACGAGGAATTCCAGCGCTACAAGCTGCACCCGGACATCCGCAAGTATTTCGAAGGCGGCAAGCGCATCGCCTATGGCGCGCGCGCCATCGCCGCAGGCGGCCTGCAATCCCTCTGCAAGCTCACCTTTCCCGGCGGCGTGCTGATCGGTGACGATGCCGGCTTCCTCAACGCCTCGCGCATCAAGGGCAGCCACGCCGCCATCAAGACCGGCATGCTGGCCGCCGAAGCCGCGTACGCCGCCCTGGGCGCGGAGCGCAGCCACGACGAGCTCACCGCCTATCCGGAAGCCTTCCGCGCCAGCTGGCTGCATACCGAATTGCACAAGGCGCGCAACTTCAAGCAGTGGATGAGCAAGGGCCTCTACACCGGCACGGTGATGGTCGGCATCGAGCAGAAACTGCTCGGCGGCAACGTGCCGTGGACCCTCAAGCACACCCATGCCGACCACGAATGCCTGAAGCCCGCCGCCGGCTTCAAGCCGATCGACTACCCCAAGCCCGACGGCAAGATCAGCTTCGACAAGCTCTCCTCGGTGTTCATCTCCAACACCAACCATGAGGAGAACCAGCCGATCCACCTGACGCTCAAGGACGCATCGGTGCCGGTGGCGATCAACCTGGCGCGGTTCGCCGGTCCTGAAGCACGCTATTGCCCCGCCGGCGTGTATGAATACGTCAAGAACGACGACAACTCCGACCGCCTGCAGATCAACGCGCAGAACTGCGTGCACTGCAAGACCTGCGACATCAAGGACCCGACCCAGAACATCAATTGGGTGGTGCCCGAGGGCGGCGGCGGGCCGAACTATCCGGGCATGTAGGGATCCCCGCCCGATGCCCACTGCACGGACCGCACAGCCATGGACATGATGGCAGGGTTCGCGCAGGTTTGGCATGCGGAGAGCGGATGGATTGTCGCCTGGGCGCTCTTGTGCACCCTGGTCCTGATACGGCGCGGCGGGGAAGCGCGCGCAGGCGTGGTCAATACCGCCGTCATCTTTTTTGTCGCCACCGGCGCGCAGCTCGCCGCAGCGATGCTGTTTACCGCCAACATGCTGTCGGGCGCCGTTGCCCTTCTCAATGTGGCCCTGCTGATCGCCGGCGTGGCGGCCATCCGGCTCACCGGCATGCTGGTGTTTCGCGCGGCCTTGCCCCTGGCGGGAGTGTCGGCGCCGCGCATCATCGAAGACCTTGTCACCATCCTCGGCTACCTGGTCTGGATCATCGCGCGCCTGCGCGCCACCGGCATGGATCCGAGCAGCATCCTGGCGAGCACGGCGGTGGTGACGGCGGTACTCGCCTTCGCGCTGCAGGACACGCTGGGCAACATCCTCGGCGGCATCGCCGTCCAGCTCGACAATTCGATCGAGGTCGGCGACTGGATACGCGTCGATGACGTCACCGGCCGGGTGGTCGATATCCGCTGGCGCTCGACCTCGATCGAAACGCGCGACTGGGAAACCGTGATCGTGCCCAACAGCGCCCTGATGAAGGGCAAGTTCATGGTGCTGGGCCGTCGCCGCGGCGAACCCGCGCAATGGCGCCGCCACGTGCGCTTCGCGGTGGACCTGTCGGCACCGCCGGCCCGCCTGATTCCCGTGGTCGAGCAATGCATTCGCGAGTCCGAGATCGCGCACGCCGCCCGCAACCCCGCCCCCAACTGCGTGCTGCTGGGCTTCGAGCATGGCTATGGCCTGTACGACCTGCGCTACTGGCTCACCGACCTGCGTTTCGACGACCCGACCGACAGCCAGGTGCGCGTCCACATCTACACCGCGCTGCAACGCAATGGCTGGCGCCTCGCGATTGCCGAGCACGGGGTGCGCCTGACCGAACAGACCGAGGAACACCGGCGCGAAGTGCATGAGCGTGAAATCGCACGGCGCCTGGCGGCATTGCGCACAGTGGACTTGTTCACCGGGCTGACCGAGGTCGAACTCGCCACCATCGCCGAGCGGCTGACCTACTCGCCGTTCGCGCAAGGGGAGATCATCACCCACCAGGGCAATGTCGCGCACTGGCTTTACATGCTTACCGCCGGCGACGCCGACATTGTGATCGACTCCGAAGGGGGCGAAAGACGCTTCATCAACACCCTTGCGGCGGGCAGCTTTTTCGGCGAGGCCGGGCTGCTCACCGGCGCGCCGCGCAGCGCCACCGTGGTGGCACGCACCAATGTCGAATGTTACCGGCTCGACAAGGCGTCCTTCGAGGGCGTGTTGCGCTCGCGTCCGGAAATCGCCCAGGGCATGTCGCAGATCATGGCCGCCCGCCAGGGCGCGCTGGCCGCGGCGGTTGCAGGCCACGACGCCAGCGCACAGGCCCATTCGCATGGCCCGGCCGAATGGCTGAGCCGGATCCGCGACTTCTTCAGCCTGCGGGACTGAACGCCGCGAACGGCCGCCGCTTTCAGAACTTCGGCTTGTCCTTCGCCGCGTCGTAGCGCGCCACGCCCGACTTGATGGACGCGGCCGCCTCCTCCGGGCCGCCCCACCCTTCGACCTTGACCCACTTGCCCTTCTCGAGATCCTTGTAGTGCTCGAAGAAGTGCTGGATCTGCGCCAGGCGCTCGGGGTTGATGTCGTCGGGCTTGTTCCAGTGCTTGTACCAGGGCAGCACCTTGTCGATCGGCACGGCGAGCAGCTTTTCGTCGCCGCCGGCCTCGTCGACCATCTTCAGCACGCCCAGCGGCCGGCAGCGCACCACCACGCCCGCCACCAGCGGGAAAGGCGTGATCACCAGCACATCGACGGGGTCGCCATCGTCCGACAGCGTATGCGGGATGTAGCCGTAGTTGCAGGGGTAGTGCATGGCCGTGCCCATGAAGCGGTCGACGAACAGCGCGCCGGTTTCCTTGTCGACCTCGTACTTGATGGGGTCGGCGTTCATCGGAATCTCGATGATGACGTTGAAGTCGTTGGGCAGGTCGCGGCCAGAGCCGACGCGATCGAGGTTCATGGAATGTCCCTGGTTGAACTGATGTGGCAAATGCCGCAAACCACCCGATTATAGGATTCGCTTTTGCAGCGCACAAATATTAAGCACCGTGTAAGGTCGCGCTCGGGCGATAATCCGTCTTTCCCTACGTCACATATGCACGCATGACACCCGCCACCCAGGCCGCCCATTTCATCAACAATCGCTGGACCGCACCGGCCGCCGGCGGCACCATTCCTGTCATCGACCCGTCCGACGGCGGGATCTTCGCCTACCTGGCGCGCGGCAACGCCGCCGATATCGATGCTGCCGTCAAGGCGGCGCGCGCGGCCTACGACGGCGGGGATGGGCCCTGGGGACGCTTCTCCGCCCTGGAACGCGGCCGGCTGATGATGAAGCTGGCGCAGGCCATCGCCGACAACACCGACGAGCTGGCCCTGCTGGAATGCCGCGACACCGGCAAGCCCATGAAGCAGGCACGCGCCGACGCCATCGCCTTCGCGCGCTACTTCGAGTACTACGCCGGCGCCTGCGACAAGCTGCACGGCGAAACCCTGCCTTACCAGCGCGGCTACACCGTCATGACCATCCGCGAGGCGCATGGTGTGACCGGCCACATCATCCCGTGGAACTACCCGATGCAGATCTTCGGGCGCTCGGTGGGCGCGGCGCTCGCCGCCGGTAATGCCTGCGTGGTGAAGCCCGCGGAAGACGCCTGCCTGTCCTTGCTCAAATTCGCCGAACTGGCCGCGGCGGCCGGATTGCCGCCCGGGGCGCTCAATATCGTGACCGGCTTCGGCCATGAGGCCGGCGCGGCACTCTCAGCCCACCCGGATATCGACCACTTCTCGTTCACCGGCTCGCCCGCCACCGGCAGCCTGGTGGCGCAGGCCGCAGCCGTCAACCACCGGCCGGTCACGCTTGAACTGGGCGGCAAGTCACCACAACTGGTATTCGCCGACGCCGATCTCGACGCCGCCCTGCCGGTGCTGGTGGCGGCCATCATCCAGAACGCCGGGCAAACCTGCAGTGCGGGCAGCCGCGTGCTGATCGAAAAATCCATCCACGACGAGGTAGTGCAGCGCCTGTCAGCCGCCTTCGCGAAACTCAAGGTCGGGCCGGGCCAGGCCGACCTGGACTGCGGCCCCATCATCAATGCCAAGCAGCGCTCGCGGGTGCAGGGCTTCATCGACCGGGCGCGGGTTGAAGGCCTGCAGGTCGCGGGTGCCGGCGTGCTCGCCGACGCCGCGCCGAAATCCGGCTTTTATGTGCTGCCGACCATTTTTACCAATGTGCCCGCCACGCACCGCCTGACCCAGGAGGAAGTGTTCGGACCGGTTCTGGCCACCGCGTCCTTCGCCGATGAAGCCGAGGCCGTGCGTCTGGCCAACGGCACACCCTACGGGCTGGTGGCGGGCCTGTGGACCCGCGACGGCGCGCGCCAGTTGCGCATGGCACGCAAGCTGCATGCGGGACAGGTGTTCATCAACAACTACGGTGCGGGTGGCGGCGTGGAATTGCCTTTCGGAGGCGTCAAGCACTCCGGCTACGGGCGTGAAAAGGGATTCGAGGCGCTGCTCGGCTTCACCAGTCTCAAGACCGTCGCCATCCGGCATGATTGAGGGTCTTCAAGAACAATAACCCCCCGCCCGACGGGACCATAACCGATGCTTGTCTTCATCATCCGCCGCCTGCTGCAAAGCGTGGTCGTGCTGTTCGTCATGTCGCTGCTGGTGTTCGCCGGCGTGTATGCCGTGGGCAACCCGATCGACATCCTCATCAGCCCGGATGCCACCCAGACCGACCGCGCCGAGGCGGTGGCGCGTCTCGGACTCGACAAGCCGCTGTACCTGCAATACCTGCTGTTCCTCAAGCAGGCGCTGGCCGGCAACCTCGGCAAGTCCTTCGCGTTCAACATCCCGGCTATCGACCTGATCTTCGAGCGCATGCCGGCCACGCTTGAACTGGCGGTGTTCGCCATGGGCACGGCGGTGGTCGTCGGTCTGCCGCTCGGCCTCTATGCGGGCCTGAAGCCCAAGTCGTTCGGCGGCCGCGCCATCATGGCCGGTTCCATCCTCGGCTTTTCTCTGCCCACCTTCTGGGTCGGGCTGATGCTGATCATGATCTTCGCGGTGTTCGCCGGTGTGCTGCCTTCCAACGGGCGCGGCCCGACCACCCTGCTCATGGGCGTGCCGGTGAGCTTCCTGTCGGTCGAAGGACTGCGCCACCTGATCCTTCCGGCCTTCACGCTGGCGCTCCTCAACATCGCGCTGATCATCCGTCTGGCGCGTTCCGGCACGCAGGAGGCGCTGATGATGGACTACATCAAGTTCGCGCGCGCCAAGGGTCTGTCGAACGCGCGCATCGTCGGCGTGCATGTGCTGAAGAACATCATGATCCCGATCGTCACCGTCATCGCCCTGCAGTTCGGCTCGGTGATCGCCTTCTCGGTGGTCACAGAAACCATCTTCGCCTGGCCCGGCATGGGCAAGCTCCTGATCGACTCCATCAACGTGCTCGACCGGCCGGTGATCGTGGCCTACCTGATGATCATCGTGGTGCTGTTCATCTTCGTCAACCTGGTGGTCGACCTGCTGTACTCGGTGCTCGACCCGCGCGTGCGCCTGACGGATTCGCAATCATGACCCCTGCCGAACAAACGCCGCTGGCGCGCTTCATCGAGGAGTTCTGCGAAAACCGCCTCGCGGTGGCCGGCGCGATCGTGCTTTTGGCCGTGCTGGTGATCGCGCTGACGGCACCGTGGATCTCGCCGCAGAACCCCTACGACCTGGCGCAACTCGACGTGCTCGACGCCAAGCTGGAACCCGGCGCCAAGTTGGGCAATGGCAAGACCGCGCTGCTCGGCACCGACGACCAGGGCCGCGACATGCTCTCGGGCATCTTCTACGGCCTGCGCATCTCGCTCTTCGTCGGGGTCGCGGCAACAGTTCTCGCACTCCTGATCGGCGCCACCGCCGGCATGATCGCCGCCTGGCTGGGCGGGCGGGTGGACAACCTGCTCATGCGCATCGCCGATATCCAGTTGTCCTTCCCGCCCATCCTCATCGCGCTGGTGCTGCTGGCACTCCTTGGCCAAGGCCTGGGGAAGATCATCACCGCACTGGTGGCGGTGCAGTGGGCCTACTACGCCCGCACGGTACGCGGCGCGGCGCTGGTGGAACGGCGCCGCGAATACATCGAGGCAGCGCAGGTGCTGGCCCTGCCGGCCTCGCGCATCGTGTTCCGCCACCTGTTGCCCAACTGCATGCCGCCGCTCATCGTCATCGCCACGGTACAGGTGGCCTCGGCCATCACCCTCGAAGCGACGCTCTCCTTCCTGGGCCTGGGGCTGCCGATCACCGAGCCTTCGCTCGGGCTGCTCATCGCCAACGGCTTCAATTTTCTGCTCTCGGGCAAGTACTGGATCAGCTTCTTCCCCGGCATCGCCCTGCTGCTCATGATCGTCAGCATCAACCTGGTGGGCGACCAGTTGCGCGACGTGCTCAACCCGAGGCTCAAAAAATGAGCCTGGCGCTGAAGGTCGAAAACCTGTCCACCCATTTTTTCACCAAGCAGGGCGTGGTCAAGGCGGTCAACGAGGTGTCGTTCGAACTCGAGCGCGGCAGCGTGCTCGGGCTGGTGGGCGAATCCGGCTCGGGCAAGTCGATGACCGGCTATTCCATCATGGGCCTGATCGATCCGCCCGGCAAGGTGGTGGGCGGGCGCATCCTTCTGGGTGACACCGACCTGCGCACCCTTGGGCCCGAGGCCATGCGCGCCATGCGCGGCAGCAAGGTGGCGATGATCTTCCAGGACCCGATGATGACGCTCAATCCGGTGTTGCGTATCGACACCCAGATGATCGAGGCCATCCAGGCGCACGAGAACGTCAGCCGCGAAGCCGCGCTCGACCGCTGCCGCGCTGCGCTCGCGCAGGTGGGCATCGCCTCGCCGGACGAGCGCCTCAAGAGCTACCCGCACCAGTTCTCCGGCGGCATGCGCCAGCGCGTGGCCATCGCCACCGCCATCCTCAACAAGCCCGACCTCATCATCGCCGACGAACCGACCACCGCGCTCGACGTCACCATCCAGGGGCAGATCCTCTACGAGATGCAGAAGCTGGCGCGCGACTCCGGCACCGCTCTGATCTGGATCACCCACGACCTGTCCGTCGTGGCGGGCCTGGCCGACCAGGTCTGCGTGATGTACGCCGGCCGGGTGGTCGAGTCCGGCAGCGTGGCGCAGGTACTCGACGCGCCACGCCACCCCTACACACGCGGCCTGATCGCCTCGGTACCCGGCAGCAACCCGCGCGGCAAGCCGCTGGCGCAGATTCCCGGCATGACGCCATCGCTCCTCAACCTCGCGCCCGGCTGCCCGTTCCGCGAGCGTTGCGCGCGTGCGGATGCGGCCTGTGCAGCCGAGCCGGCAGTTGAAACCATCGCCGGCCACGCCGCACGCTGCTTCCATCCCCACACCGGGCCGCTCGACATCGCCCCGGCTGGAGCAGCGGCATGAGCACAGCGATGCTTGAACTCAAGGGCGTCTCCAAGCGCTTTTCCAAGAAGCTCGACGCCGCGGCCAAGCTCGGCAACCTGCTCGGCGCCAACATGCGCGAGGAAGTGGTGCACGCGGTCGACCGCGTCGACCTGGCCATCGCCGAAGGCGAGGTGGTCGGGCTGGTGGGTGAATCCGGCTGCGGCAAATCCACCCTCGGGCGGCTGGCCGTCGGCCTGCATCCCCCGACCGAAGGTGAGCGCCTGTGGCGCGGCGAATCCGTGGCCGCCCTCAAGGGTGACGCCAAACGCGCCGCGCAACTGAAGATCCAGATGATCTTCCAGGACCCGTACGCCTCGCTCAACCCGCGCCTGCGGGTCACCGACATTGTCGGGGAAGCCCCGGTGGTGCACGGCATCGTCAATGCGCGCGAGCAGGGCGACTATGTGGCCGGCCTCCTGGGCAAGGTCGGCCTCGACCCGGCCATGGCGCGGCGCTTTCCGCACCAGTTCTCGGGCGGCCAGCGCGCCCGCATTGGCATTGCGCGCGCGCTGGCCGTCAAGCCCGAATTCATCGTCTGCGACGAGGCGGTCGCCGCGCTGGACGTCTCGATCCAGGCGCAGGTGTTGAACCTGTTCATGCAGCTGCGCAGCGAACTGAACCTCACCTATCTTTTCATCAGCCATGATCTCGGTGTGGTGCGCCACCTCTCGGACCGGGTGGTCATCATGTACCTCGGTCGGGTGGTCGAGTCCGCGCCCACCGACGCGGTATATGCGGATCCGAACCATCCCTATACCCGCGCCCTGCTGTCGGAAGTGCCCAACCTTTCCAAGCGCGGGCGCAGCTACGTGCCGATCAAGGGCGAGATTCCCTCCCCGCTCAATCCGCCCCCGGGCTGCCATTTCCACCCGCGCTGCCCGCAGGCCGGGCCGCGTTGCAGCCGTGAAGCACCCGCCCTCAAAACCATAGGTCCCGGCCGGCTGTCGGCCTGCCACCTCAACGACGGAGGCGTCGCATGACGCCCACATCCCCCATGCCTGCATCCATCATCCGCCCCGCATCGCTCGCCATGATCGAGCAACTGGTGTCCTTCGACACCACCAGCCGCGAATCCAACCTGGGCCTCATCGAATGGGTGCGCGACTGGCTGAAGGGCCAGGGCGTCGAATCACGCCTGGTCTACGACGCGGACCGCCGCAAGGCCAACCTGTTCGCCACCGTGCACGGGCGGAACGGCCCGGGAGCGAAGAAGCCGGGCATCGTGCTTTCCGGCCATACCGACGTGGTGCCGGTGGACGGCCAGGCCTGGGACAGCGACCCGTTCAAGCTGACCGTGAAGAACGACCGCATCTATGCGCGCGGCGCCTGCGACATGAAGGGCTTTATCGGCGTGGCGCTCGGCATGACGCCGACCTTCCTGGCCGCCGACCTCAAGATGCCGATCCATTTCGCCCTGTCGTACGACGAGGAGGTCGGCTGCGTCGGGGTGCGCGGCCTGATCGATGAATTGTCGCGCGAGGGCTTCAAGGCCGCCGGCGTGATCGTCGGCGAGCCCACCTCCATGCAGGTGATCGTGGCGCACAAGGGCAAGCGCTCCTACCGCTGCACCGTGCATGGCCGCGAGGCACACTCGGCGCTCGCGCCGCAGGGCGTCAACGCGATCGAGTATGCCGCACGCATCATCACGCAGATCCGCCACATGGCCGACCGCATGAGCCAGATCGAGCCGCGCGACAACGGTTTCGACGTGCCCTTCACGACGCTGCAGACCGGCACCATCCGCGGCGGCACCGCGCTCAACATCGTGCCGCGCGAATGCGTGTTCGACTGGGAATTCCGCTACCTGCCGGGCGCCAACCCGGACGCCATCGAGGGCGAGGTCAAGGCCTATGCCGAATCGCTGCTGCCGGAAATGCGCAAGGTGGCCGCCGAAGCCGGCATCGACATCCGCCTGACCTCCGCCGCTCCCGGTTCGAACACCGGCGACACCGAAGCGGTGACGCAGCTGGCGATCGCGCTGGCGCGCAACCCGAAAACCGCGAAAGTGGCCTATGCCACCGAAGCGGGATTGTTTGAAGAGGCCGGCCTGCCGTCCATCATCTGCGGCCCGGGTTCCATAGAGCAGGCGCACAAGCCCAACGAGTATTGCGATCTGTCCCAGCTGGCGCAGTGCGAGTCCTTCATGGACCGGCTGGTGGAGCGCGTCAGCGCGTAAGGGTTTGCTCTTGCCCCACCCACCGCGCGCTCACACCACGCGCGCGTTGGCGTTCCCTTACACGACGCGCGCGTTGGCGTTCCATTTGTCGGCTTCTTCCGGCGCCTCGAGCACCGCGGAGAGCATCAGGAGTTCGCTCATCACCGAGGCGGAGAAGCCGGCCCGGTCGCCGCGTTCGTCGACGATCAGGCGCTTCAGGTACTGCAGCAGTTCCGGGGTGCGCCAGGTGCCGGTAAGCCGTTCGATGATGCGCGGGTGCAGGCTTTCCATGTCGGAACGCACGTCGATCTTCTCGGGCGGCCTGCGTGCGAACGCCTTGTCGATAAGCGACGGGTCGATCTGGATTTCCGGCAGGTCGAAAGACATCGGCCGGGTCTGGCGCAGTTCGTCCGCGGCCATCGCGGCCACGCGTGAATCCAGCGTGGCGAATGCCGCGGTGATGCCGAGCCGGTCAAGCGTGGAGCGGGTCTCGGGCCCGGCCTCCATGGACAGGGCCGCGAGCTTCTGTGTCTTCACGCAGGGGTCGGGATCA
Organism: Burkholderiales bacterium; assembly: GCA_965279115.1. Classification (GTDB taxonomy): domain Bacteria; phylum Pseudomonadota; class Gammaproteobacteria; order Burkholderiales; family JAEUOS01; genus JAEUOS01. The sequence continues at coordinate 4,685,602 of OZ257137.1, read as the reverse complement.
GCCGCCAGGTTCAGGCGCGCCAGCGCGAATTCCAGCGCGGTCACGCGTGCTTCGAGCTGCGCGATGCGCGCCTGCTCTGAAGTTGCATCAATCCGGTCGGTATCGGCCATGGCGGTCGTCCTTCATTTGGGATGGGGCCAGAGTACCCACGCGCACCACGCGCCGCAACGCCCGATCGTCAACAAAGGTCAAGCCGAAGGTTAACGAACGTGAACCGCAGGAACTGCGTCACGCAAACGGCCGGCAGCGGCGGTGGCGTCAGGGCGACCGCGGCGAAGCGCGCCTAGCGAGCTTTCGTCCCTGCACTGCCCAGCGCACGCGACACCAGCAGCACCGGCGCCAGGCTCACCAGCACGATCGCCAGGCATGGCCAGGCCGCTTCGCCCAGGCGTTCGTCCTTGGCGAGGTTGTAGGCGAAGGTGGCCAGTGTGTCGAAATTGAAGGGCCGCACCGCCAGGGTGGCCGGCAACTCCTTGATCGCATCGACAAACACCAACAGGGCCGCGATCATCAGGCTTTTGGCGATCAGCGGCACATGCACCTTGAGCACGGTGGCGCCGGCGCCGAAGCCCATCGCACGAGCAGCGTCATCCATCGACGGTGTCACCCGAGACAGGCCCGACTCCACGTTGTTGAGGGCGACTGCCATGAAGCGCACCACATAGGCGAACACCAGCGCCCATACCGTGCCCGTGACCAGCAGGCCGGTGGAAATGCCGAAGCGCGCGCGCATGATGGCGTCGAGCCAGTTGTCGAACCCGGCCAGCGGTACCAGCACGCCCACGGCAACCACCGCGCCGGGCATGGCATAGCCGAGCGTGGCCAGGCGCCCCAGCACCAGCATGCGTGGGTTCAAGCGCACGCTGTAGGCAATGGTCAGGGCCGCCGCGACCGCCACCAGCGCGGCCAGCAGGCCCACCTTCAGGCTGTTGCCGGCCAGGACCGCGAAACGCATCAGATCGAAGGCTTCCAAGTCGCGCCATGCGAGGCGTCCCAGTATCAAAAGCGGCAACAGGAACCCGAGCGCGAACGGCAGGGCGGCCGCGCAAAAAGCGAGCAATCCCCGCGCGCCGATAAAGCGGAATGCCGGCCGCGCGCTGCGCGCCCCGGCGATGCCGAAGCGGGCCCGACCGCGGGTGGCGCGCTCGACGCTGACCAGCACCAGGGTGAACAGCAGCAGCAGGCACGCCAGGCGCGCCGCGGCCACCTTGTCGCCCAGGCCGAACCAGGCCTTGTAGATGCCGGTGGTGAATGTGTCGACGGCGAAATGCGCCACCGCGCCGTAGTCGGCCAGGGTTTCCATCAGGGCCAGGGCGCAACCGCCGGCAATCGCCGGGCGCGCCAAAGGCAGCGCAACCCGGACAAACGCCTGCCAGGGCGTGAGTCCCAGGGTGCGCGCCGCCTCGGTGAGGTTGGCGCCACCGGCGGCGAACGCGGCGCGCACCGGCAGGTACACATAGGGATACAACACCAGGGTCAGCATCAGTGCCGCGCCGGGCAGCGACCGCACTTCGGGAAACCAGTAGCCGGCCGCCTTCCAGCCCGCGCCGTCAACCCCGGCCAGCGCGCGTGCCGCCGTTTGAACCGGCCCCGAAAACTGCAGGAAATCGGTGTACGCGTAGGCGATCACGTAACCGGGAAGCGCGAGCGGCAGCACCAGCGCGGCCTGCAAGAGGCGCCGGCCGGGAAATTCGGTCAATGCGGTCAGCCATGCCGCGCCCACCCCCAGCGCGCTGACCCCCACCCCGACCATGAGCATGAGTGCCAGGGAGTTGAGCGCATATTCCGCCAGCCCGGTCTCGAGCAGGTGGCTCCAGGTACTCGGGCTGGCGGCCGCGCCGCCCGGCGCACTGGAACCCAGGGCGAGTACAAGCACCGCCGCCAGCGGCAACAGGGTTGACACGGCGAGCAGTACCGAAGACGCCTGTAGTGATCGGGAGGAATGCATGCGAAGGGGAAAACCAGCCAGCCTGGCATTGCGTAGCGCCGCAACTACTGCAAACGCAAATGCGAATTATAATCAACTGGAACCGCCTGCCTTGCAGGCCCACGCGGCCAAGCGCACTGAAAGCATTAACCCTCGACAGCATCATGGTCACCCCGTCCCCCTCTCCCTTGCTGGAAGTCCGTGGTGCCGGCGTCGCCTACGGGCGGGTCGCCGCAGTGCGCGACGTCTCGTTTGGCCTGGACCGCGGCCAGATCGGCTGCCTGCTGGGCCCGAGCGGATGCGGCAAGACCACCGCGCTACGGGCGGTGGCGGGGTTCGAACCGCTGGTGGCCGGCGAGATCCGGCTGGAAGGGGAATGCATCAGCCGCCCGGGCCTGACGCTTGCGCCGGAAAAACGCCGCATCGGCATGGTGTTCCAGGACTACGCGCTGTTCCCGCATTTGAGCGTGGCCGGCAACATCAGCTTCGGCCTCAAGGGCATGGACGGCGCGGCGCGCGCGCGCCGAGTGGCCGAACTGCTCGACCTGACCGGCCTTGCCGGCAGCGCGGACAAGTTTCCCCACGAGCTATCAGGCGGGCAACAGCAGCGCGTCGCACTGGCGCGCGCGCTCGCGCCACAGCCGCAACTGATGCTGCTCGACGAACCCTTCTCCAACCTCGACACCGAACTGCGCGAACGCCTGAGCCTTGAACTGCGCGAGATCCTCAAGGCCGCCAACACCACCGCCATTCTCGTCACCCACGACCAGCACGAAGCCTTTGCGATTGCCGACGTGATCGGGCTGATGAACCAGGGCCGCATCGAGCAATGGGATGCGGCCTACAACCTGTACCACCGCCCGGCCAACCGTTTCGTTGCCGACTTCATCGGCCAGGGCGTTTTCGTCGCCGGCAAGGTGCTCCCCGGCAACCAGGTGCAGATCGAATTCGGCGACCTCGCGGGCGACATTCCCATGCCCTGCCACCAGGGCTGCGACGCCTGCGGCAAGGGCTGTTCAGTGGATGTGCTGCTGCGCCCGGATGACGTGATCCATGACGACGCCTCGCCCTTGCAGGCGGAAGTCCTGCGCAAGGCGTTTCGCGGTGCAGAGTTCCTCTACACGCTACGCCTGCCGTCAGGACGCGAGGTTCTAGCGCTGGTGCCCTCGCACCACAACCATGCCATCGGCGAGAAAATCGGCATCCGGCTGGAGGTCGACCATGTGGTCGCGTTCAGCCAACAGGCACAGGCTGCCTGACGGCTCGTAGCCATATCGCTAGCAGGTCTGCAGGCGCATCCGCACCGGATCCGCGCCTGTGCTCTCCTCGAGATTGAAGCCCAGGTTCAGGCGCAGCTCGAACGCCTTGCCCAGTAGCTGGGGCGGGAAGTCGGCCATCTGCTTCGCCCGCGATGCGGCGATGCGCGCCTGTTCGTCGAGTATGTCGTAGCCGCTGGAGGTCGCGGTCTTGATGCCGGCGATCTTGCCGTCCACCCCGATCATCACGACCACCACCGTACTGCCGACCCAGCCGTTTTCGCGCGCCTCCTGCGGGTAGCGCAGCAGCCTGCGGGTTCCGATCAGGGTCAACAGCCGGTTCCGGTACTGGCAGGCGATGGAGCCGTCAGGAACGCCGGGCGCCTCAGCCGCAGTGGCGGATTTGGGCGCCTCGGTTTCGCGGCGGGGTTCCGGACGTGCCGTCGGCGCAGCAGGTGCCGGCGCAGGGGCAACCGCGGCAGGCGCCGGCGCGGGCGCAGGCACGGAGGGCGCGCGTTCGGCTACCGCTGCGGGCTGAGGGGGTGCGGTCAGGATTTCGGGCCGCATCGGCACTTCAGGCTTGGCCGCTGGCAAGGGGTCCGGCTTTCGCTCGACCGGCCTGGCGGGCGGCGCGATTTCGCGCGGCCGTGCCATCTCGGGTTTGGGGGTGGCCGCCGGCGGCGGTTCGCCTTTCGGCAACACCGGCGGCGGTGCCGGCGGAGCCACTTCGCGAATCGTGGCGACCATTGGCGGGAGCGGCTCGCCGTGCGGCAAAACCCGTGGGACATAAAGGACCACGAGGGCGTGCAACAACAACGAGCCGACGACGCAGCCGATCAGCAGGCGGTCGTCGGATCCAAAACGCGCGTCTGCGATCGCTGCACCCATAACCGAAAAACTATAGCACGCGGCCAAACCGCCTCATGCGAGGGCTGAAATGGCGCAAATCATAATAACCATTCATGCTAATATTTACTCTTCAATGACGATATTGTTATATCGATGAACTTCCAGCAAATGCGCTATGTGCGCGAAACCGTGCGCCAGGGCCTCAACCTGACGGCCGCCGCGGCGGCCCTGCATACCTCCCAGCCCGGCGTATCCAAGCAGATTCGCGAGCTAGAAGACGAACTGGGCGTCGAGATCTTCGTGCGCTTCGGCAAGCGCATCACGCAACTGACCGAACCCGGCAAGGCGGTGGTGCAGGTGATCGAGCGCCTGCTCATCGAGGCCGAGAACCTCAAGCAGACCGCGGCCGAGTTCGCCGACCAGAAAAGCGGCAGCCTGACCATCGCCACCACCCACACCCAGGCGCGCTATGCGCTGCCGCGCGCGGTGCGCGAATTCAAGGAGCGCTACCCCAAGGTGCGGCTTGCCATCGTGCAGGGCAGCCCGCCGGCGATAGCGCAGATGGTGGTTGACGGGCAGGCCGACTTCGCGGTGGCCACTGAAACCATAGACCATCACGAAAACCTGATCGCCCTGCCCTGCTATCGCTGGCACCACGTGGTGGTGGTGCCGCCCGGTCACGCCCTGCTCAATGCGCCCAGGCTCACCCTGGAGGCGCTGGCGGCGCATCCGATCATCACCTACGACAGCGCCTTCACCGGCCGGTCGACCATCAACCAGGCTTTCGCCAAGAAGGGCTTGACGCCCAACATCGTGCTGTCAGCCATCGACTCGGACGTCATCAAGACCTACATCGAGCTGGGTCTGGGTGTGGGCATCCTCAATTCGATCGCTTTCGAGGAGGCGCGCGACCGGCATCTGCGCAAGATCGACGCCGGCCATCTGTTTGCCGAACGAACCACGTTCCTGGCCTTGCGCGAGGGTACCTACCTGCGCAGTTTCGCCTACGACTTCATCGCGATGTTCACCCCGGCGCTGGACCGTGCCACGGTCGACCGCGCCCTGAAACGGGACCGGTGAAACCCGTCTTGTCGGGGCATGATTTCTGCTATACCTTTTGCGTTTCCCCGCCGTTGCCCACACCAAAACCAACCTCCTACGGAGAAGACTGATGCCCTCAATGCAAACCCTGCGACGCAGCGTCGCCGCAGCCGCACTCATGCTCGGCATGACCCTGGGCGCCGCGCAGGCGCAGGAATTCAGGCTGGCGATGAGTTCGCCGCCGAGTTCCATCGACCCGCATTTCTTCAATCTCTTTTCCAACATCAACGTCTCGGACCACATGTTCGAGACGCTGGTGAAGATGGACCCCGACAGCAAGCCGGTGCCCGGCCTGGCCGAATCCTGGCGCCTGGTCGACGACACCACCTGGGAATTCAAGTTGCGCCGCGGCGTGAAGTTCCATGACGGCTCGGAGTTCACCGCCGAGGACGTGGCCTGGTCGATCGACCGCATCCCGCTCATCGCCAACAGCCCGGGGCGCTTCGACTCCTACACCAAGGCGATCGTTTCCAAGCAGATCGTCGACCCGTACACCATCCGCTTCAAGACCGCCTCACCGTACCCGCTGATGCTGCCCGACCTGACGGCGGTGTTCATCGTCAGCAAGAAGGCCACCTCGGGTCCGCTGCCGCAAGGCCTGGCCAGTGAGGAATTCGCCACGGGCAAGGGCGTTGTAGGCACCGGCCCGTTCAAGTTCGTGCGCTTCCAGCGCGACGACCGCGTCGAACTCGAGCGCAACGAGGCCTATTGGGGCAACAAGGCAGCCTGGAGCAAGGTGACCCTGCGCTTCATCGCAGCGGACCCGACCCGCGTGGCAGCGCTTCTCTCGGGTGACGTGGACGCCATCGAGAACGTGCCTACCGCCGACCTGAAGCGCATCCGCGAGAACCAGAACCTGAATTTCTTCTCCAAGGTCTCGCATCGCATGATTTATTTCAACCTGGATCAGCGCGAGAAAAGCCCGCATGTGTTCGACGCCGACGGCAAGCCGGTCGACAAGAACCCGCTCCGGGACATCCGGGTCCGCAAGGCGCTGTCCATGGCCGTCAATCGCGACGCCATCAAGGACCGCCTGATGGAAGGTCTCTCGCTGCCGACGGCCAACCTGGTGCCGCCCACGCTCTTCGGCCACAACCCGACCTTGAAGCCGGTGTTCGATGCCGACGGCGCCAAGAAACTGCTGGCCGATGCAGGCTATCCCAACGGCTTCTCCGTCACCTTCCACGGCCCCAACAACCGCTACGTCAATGACGACCAGATCATGCAGACCATCGCGCAGATGTGGGCGCGCATCGGCGTCAAGACCCGCGTCGACGCCATGCCGCTGTCGGTCTACTTCGGGCGCGCCAGCAAGAAGGAGTTCTCGGTCACCCTGGTAGGCTGGGGCGCACAGACCGGCGAGGCCTCTTCGCCGCTGCGCTCGCTGATCGCCTGCGAAAACAAGGAAAAGGGCTTCGGCGCCCTCAACTACCCCTCCTACTGCAATCCGAAAATGGATGCGGTGCTCGAAGAAGGCCTGCGCACCGTAGACGACAAGAAGCGTCTCGGACTGTTCCAGGATGCCGTGAAAATGGTGGTCGACGACGCCGTGCTGGTGCCGGTGCACCATCAGGTCACCACCTGGGCCGCCAAACGGACCATCGACTACGTGGGCCGCACCGACGAGCGCACCTACGCGCACGCATTCTTCCCCAAGCGCTGACCAGCACTCCAGGCAGCACCCCGGCGGCGGACTACAATGTCCGCCGTTTTTGTTTGCAACCACAACATCAGGGAGACAAGAGGCATGCGCTTGAAAGACAAGGTCGTCATCGTTACCGGCGCGGGTTCGGGCATCGGCGTGGGCATCGCCACCCGCTTCGCCGAAGAAGGCGCAAAGGTCGTGGTGGGCGACATCAACGCCAAGGGCGGCGAAGCGACCGTGGCGGCCATCCGCGTCGGCAGCGGCAGCGCGGTGTTCCAGCAAGCTGACGTGACCAGCGAAGCCGGCTGGAAAGCGCTGGTGGGCGCGGCCCAGCAGCATTTCGGCGGTCTCGACTGCGTGGTCAACAACGCCGGCTGGACGCATGTCAACCGACCCTTCGTCGAAGTGACCGAAGCCGACTTCGACCGCTGTTTCTCGGTCAACGTCAAGAGCGTGTATTTCTCGGCCCAGCATGCGCTGCCGGTATTCCGCGCGCAGGGCAAGGCGCGCGGCGGGTCGATCGTCAACATCGCCTCCACGGCGGGCGTGCGCCCGCGCCCCGGCCTCACGGTCTACAACGCCAGCAAGGGCGCGGTGGTCCTGATGAGCAAGTCGATGGCGGCCGAATTCGCCCCCGACCAGGTGCGCGTGAATTGCGTGAACCCGGTGTTCAACCCGGATACCGCCCTTTCGACGGCGTTTGCCGGCGGCGAGATCGACGAGGCGCGCCGGGCGAAATTCATGGCCACCATCCCGATGGGGCGTTTTTCCACCGCGCTGGATGTGGCCAACGCCTGCCTGTATCTCGCCTCCGATGATGCGGCCTTCGTGACGGGCGTCAACATCGAGGTGGACGGCGGGCGCTGCGTCTAGCCTGCAAGAACGCTTTCCAGGAAGACCATCATGCTGATGTCCGGCAACGACTATCGCGAATCCCTGCGCAAGTACAACCCGACGGTGTACGTCGACGGCCGCAAGGTCGAAAGCGTGGCCGACGACCCGGCATTGGCACCGGGTGTCAACGCCATCGCCATGACCTACGACCTGGCCTTGAACGAGGACATCGCAGCGGTGATGCGCATGCAGGTGGGTGGGCGCACCGTCAACCGCATGATGGGCATTCCCGCCAGCACGCAGGACCTGCTCAACAAACTGGAGGCGGTGCGCCTGGTGTGCCAGGAGACCGGCTGCGCGCAGCGCTACCTCGGTGGCGACGCCATGGCGGGCATATTCCAGGGCAGCTTCGCCTGCGATGCAGCCGAAGGCAGCTCCTACCACGCACGCTTCAAGGCCTACCTCGACCACGTTTACGACAACGACCTGACCCTGGGCGTGGCGATGACCGACGCCAAGGGCGACCGCGGCCACCGTCCGCACGCGCAGGCCAATCCCGACAGCTACGTGCACATCGTCGAACGGCGTGCCGACGGCATCGTGATTTCCGGCGCCAAGGCGATCGTCACCGGTGCGCCCTACATGCACGAACTGCTGGTCATGCCTTGCCGCAACATGACCGAACTGGACCGAGACTTCGCAGTATGCTGCGCGGTGCCCATCGACACGCCGGGACTGACCATCATCGCCAGGCCGGCGGGCCGCCCCGGCGAAGCGGCAGCCAAGTTTTCCGGCAAGTTCGGCCAGGCCACCGGCGTATGTCTGTTCGACCGCGTGTTCGTGCCGCACGACCGGGTGTTCCTGGCCGGCGAGTGGCGCCACGCCGGCCCGCTCACCTATGCCTACGCGACGCACCATCGCCATACCTGCATTGGCGCGCGCGCCGGCTTTGGCGACCTGTTGATCGGCGCCGGGGCGCTCATGACCGAGGCCAACGGCATAGACCTCGACCGCGCCGACAACCTGCGTGACCAGATGGTCGACCTGATCAAGATCGTTGAAGGCTTCTACGCCTGCGGGATCGCCGCATCGGTGTACGGCGCGGCCGATGAATCCGGCGTGGTCATGCCGGAAGGCGTGTTCGCCAATATCGGCAAGCTGCTCCTTGCCACGCAGATCTACGACATGCACCGCATCGCCCACCATGTGTCGGGCGGCCTCATCGTCACCCTGCCCGGCCCGGACGAGGACCATAACCCCGCCACGGCCGGACGGCTTTCCGAAGTGTTGACGGCGCGCTCCGACATCCCCTACGAAAAACGCATCGAGGCGGCGCGTTTCGTCGAGGACCTGACCGCCTCGTACCAGGGTGGCTGGTATTCGGTGATCAGCCTGCACGGCGGCGGTTCTCCGGAGGCCATGAAGATGGAGATCTACCGCCGCTACCCGCTCGGCAACAAGGTCGACCTGGTGGAACGCCTGCTCGACCGCGGCGTCCTGGCCGACGAAACCCGCAAGATCACCCGCAACCGCCAGCCCGGGCGCTGCTGCGTCACCGGTTGCGAAGTACCGGCGGCGCCGCAGATGGTGCGGCTGGAGCCGCGTATCGAACTGAAGCTGGCGGCCTCCGGAGGAGCAAGGCAATGATCGTCGTAGGCACACGTGAACAGCAGCAACACAGGCGCCGGCATGATGTACTTGCCAACGGCACGGGTTACTACAAGGGCGAGTACATGCTCGAGCCGCCAGGGAGCGGCTCCTCGCCACAGGCCTTTCTGGTCGAGCAGGACCCCGACACCACCATCCTCACCCACTACCACCAGCAAAACCAGTTTCAGGTGGTCGTCGGCGGCGACGGCACGCTGGGGCGCCATGCCGTGGCGCCGCTGCTGGTGCACTACGCCGGCGCCTTTACGGGCTACGGTCCGATCGTGAGCGGCGCACACGGGCTGCACTACCTGACCTTCCGCGCCAACTACGATCCCGGCGCCCAGTTCCTGCCGGAGGCGCGCGAGCGCCTGGTGCGCGGACCGAAGGCGCATTTCAGTTCGGAGCCGATCTCCACTTTGGACACCGCCGCGCGCCGTGTGCTGCCGCAAGTGCAGTGCGAGGACATCCTGCCGCTGGCGGAGGACGGACTGGCGGTACGCCTGTATCGTCTGCCACCCGGCACGGCCGATAAAGCGCTGGCACCTTCCACCGGCCACGGTCAGTACCTGGTTGTCGTGGCAGGCTCGATGCAGGTGGGCGACCGGTCGCTGCAAGCACCTGAAAACGTGTTCCTGTCACGTGAAGAAGCCGCTTTCAGGATGCAAGCCGGGCCTGACGGACTGGAGGTATTGTTGCTGCAGTTCCCGCCGCTGGCGGCGGAATATCGCAAACCGGCAGCCGCGACGACCTTGCCTGCCTGAGGCATCAACGCTCGCGCGCCGCCTCGTGCCAGGCCTTTTGCACCGGCGAAAGCAGGTACTCCATCGCGGTGCGGGTTCCCAGATGCACCTCGGCGCTCACCTGCATGCCCGGTTGCAGCCTGAGATCGCGACCGTCATGCCCGAGTGACTGGGACTTGAGGTCCACCAGGGTCTTGAAGGCCAGCGGCGTGCTTGCGCGGCCCCGTGACGCAACCGCGGCCTGGCCTTCGCCGCCCTGCTCGGCGGCATCGGCGCTTACCCGCAACACCTCGCCCTCGACGAAGCCGTACTTCTGGAACATGTAGGTGGCCAGCTTGAGGCGCACCCGCTGCCCGGGGCGCACGAAGCCGATGTCGTCGTTGCGCACCCACACCTCGGCCCGCAGCGCTTCTTCCTTGGGCACCAGGGTCATGAGGATGGTGCCGGGCGCCGTCACCGTGCCGGTCGTATGCGTGGCCAGGTCCTTGACCACGCCGTCCTGGGGTGCCTTCAATTCGAGCAGGCTGTGCTTGTGCTCCTGCTTGCGCAGGTCCTGCGAGGAGCGCTCGGCCAAAGGCGCGATGTCCGCGCGCTCGGTTTCCAGTTGCTTGCGATAGTCCGCGACGACCTGCGCCAGGCGCCGCTCGGACTGCTCGATCGAGGCGCGCGCCGACAGGATCGCCGCTTCCTGCGCGCTCAGGTCCTGCTCCTTTTCGATCCGTTCGCGCTGCTTGTCGGTGTACAGGATCTTGCCGGCAAAGCCGTCCTGCACCAGCTTTGCGTAGGCCGCTTCCTGCTCGCGGTAGTGCGGCAGGGTCTGCCGCAGCTTGTTGCGCACTTCCGTCGCGACCGCCAGGTCATGGCGCGCCTTCTCGAGGGTGACACGTTCCTGCGCCAGCAGGGATTCATGCGCCGTCTTGTTGGCAATGAACTGTGCGCGCGCCTTGGCGAAGGCTTCCTCGCCATCGCCGGCCCCTTTGGCCAGCGCCTGGCCGCTCAGCTGCGCATCGATGCGCTTCAAGGCCAGCCGGCGCGCCTGATATTCCGCCCCGGTGGCGCGCAGATCGGATTCCGCCAGCGAAGCGTCCATGCGCATCAGGACCTGACCCTGGCGCACCGCCTCGCCCTCGCGCACCAGGATTTCCTTGACCACGCCGGCCTCGGCGGGCTGCACGATCTTCAGGTAGGAGGCCGGCACCAGCTTGCCTTCGGCCACCGCCACGATGTCAAGCCGGCCGACAAAGCTCCATACGAGCAGCAGCGCCAGGAACACCAGCAGGACCCACAGCACCATGCGTCCCAGCGGGCTGGGCGGGGCATCCTGCAAGCGGATCAGGGCAGGATGAAAATCTCCGGGATCTGCCATGGCGGCGCTCCTCATCGACTTGATACCTACGGCGTTGCATGAATCTACATCAATTGCCGGCTGGGCATAATGAGTGTCGACACCCTATCGGACCTGCTCCTCCGGGATCAAGGATTGATGCACATGAACCCCGAACAACTGCGTCCCCTGGTTGAATTCTCGGTGGAGAATGCCGGCCGGCCGCGCCTGCATGTGCTGGACTGGCCGGGGTCTTCACCGGCGGTCGTACTGATCCACCCCAACCGCACCCTCAATCGGGTATGGGACCACGTGGTACGCGCAAGCCGGCTGCCCAACCGGTTTCTCGCCCCCGGGCTGCGCGGCCACGGTCTGTCCGAATATCCCCCGCACGGCTACAAGCTCGCGGACCATCGCGACGACCTGACGGCTTTCATCCGTGCGCTTGACCTTGGGCCGGTCTTTCTTGTCGGCCAGGCAACCGGCGCAATGCTCGCGCTGATGATCGCCCGCACCAACCCCGAGCTGGTGCGCGGGGTTGTCGCGGCCAATCCGGCACTGGCGATCCCTGCATCGGTCAACGCGCTGGTCCAGTCGCAAGTGCAGGCGCAGGCCGCTTTCGCGAACCGCGCACAGGCGCGCGCCGCGCTGCCTTTCTCGGAACGCTGGTCGGCTGAAGTCGTTGATCATTACCTGGACCACGCGCTCGAAGCCGCGGATGGCTCGGCGGCCGGCCCGCTGCGCTGGCGCTATCAGCCCGACGGCGTGCGTGAATGCGAAGCCGATCTGGTCAACGACCACGCCATGGCGATCCGCACCGACCGGCCGGTTCTGGTGTTCGGCGGCGCCGAAGCCACGCTGCTCCCACCAGCCATCATCGACCGGGTGTGCGCCTTGCTCCCCAATCACCGGCGCGCGCTACTTCCGGCGGCGAACCACCGCCTCTCGCAGGACAACCCGTCAGGCTTTGCAACCCTGATGGATGAATTCATCGAAGAGCAGTCGGGACGGAAATAGCGTCCGCCAGGACGCAAGGCCTCGCGCCCAAGGCTAACCGGGAAGCACCGTCATGGCGTGCTTGGCGATGTCCCCGGCGCGCGCCATCCACACCAGGTCGCGGCGCGCCGCGATATGCGCCACCGCACGGCGCAGATGGATGAGGCGAAACGCATGCCCCACCAGGTAGGGATGCAGCGACAGGTTGAAAACCAGCGGCTCTTTCGCACTCTGGCGCAGCATCTCGTCGAACTGGTCGATCAGCATGTCGCCCCACAGCGCCGGCGCCACCTTGGCGCCGTGCAGCGCGGTGATGTCATTGGTCGGCCGCGCGTAGGGTAGCGACAGCAGCCGGCCGGCGCGGGTGTTCATCCACACCGGCTGCTCGTCCATCGCCCAATCCATCACGTAGGCATAACCGGCTTCCTTGAGCAGATCCGGCGTCACATGGGTCTCGTTCACCCAGGGTCCCATCCAGCCAGCCGGCGCGACGCCCTCCTCCTTGTGGATACGCTGCGTCACCTCGAGGATCATGGCGCGCTCGGTCGCTTCGTCCATGTCCGCCTGGCGCTCGGCATTGGTCCGGCCATGGCCGACGATCTCCGCCCCGCAGCGGCGCAGTGCCAGCGGAATCTGCGGGCATTCGTCGTAGATGGCGGTATTGAGGTTCACCGTCAGCGGAATGGCGAATTCGTTGAACAGGTCGAGGAGGCGCCAGATGCCGACGCGATTGCCCCAGTCGCGCCAGGTGTAATTGGGTATGTCGGGCTCCGGCTGGCGCATGTTGAGATCGGGGCCCAGGCCTTCGCCGAACGGGAAAACCTCGACGTTGAGCGCCACATACACCGCCAGACGCCTGTCGTCGGGCCATTCGTAGGCCGGGCGTTCGTTGATGGGTGAGTATTCGTACCTGCCGTGTCGCTTCAACATCGCACCCGATCCTATTTCGCCCGCATCACCGCCGTGGCCACGCCACCGCCCTCCGGGGCCTGGTGTACCGAATCGGCCGAGACATAAAAACGCAAATGCCCCAACAGGCTGCCCAGCACGCCCGAGGCGGCGGCGCGGATATGCGCCTCCGGCGCCCAGCCGCTGGTATACACCGTCGTGCGCGATCCGCGCACCTCCCCCGATTCCGGCACCATGGTCTTGACCAGCAGCGCCTCGATGCGCTCGCCGCCTTGCAGGTTGCCGGTGGCATCAAACGCGAAACCATGCGCCAGCAGCATCCGCTTGATGCTGGCCTGGTCGAGAATGTCGCCGGTGTGGGTGGTGTCGATGACGAGATCGCCGCCGGCGCCGGGGCGATTGCCCATGGCGATGACTTCCACCCGGTCGATTTCCGCCCCGGTCACCGCCTGCACCCGGGTGGCAAAAAGCGACAGGTCGGTGGCGATCGCTTCATTGGTGATGTGCGCGCGGTCGATCTCGCCCAGGGCCACCCCGCCGCCCAGCGCGGAAATGCCACGTCCCCTGTGCATCACGGTGCGCTGCGGCGTGGCCTGCGGATGCCGCGCGGCCAGCAGCGGGGTCTTGATGAACAGCAGCTTCACGTCCTCCGCGGCAAGACCGGCGTCCTGCATCGCCGCGCGTGCCGTGGCGGCGGCGCGGTCGACCATCAGCGGCGTGCCGATCTCCTCGATCGGTGCCACGGCGCTGCGCGCGAATCCCACCGCAAGCCGCGCCGGCCCGCCGGGCACCGGCGCAGCGTCGAACTGCGCAAATGCGAATCCCTTGGGCGATCCCACGCCCTCGCATCCGATGGTGAGCATTGAAATCGCGCGATCCTCCGGCAGCCCCACCGCCGCGAACAGCTGCGCCAGCTTGAGCTTGAGCAGGTCGCGCGAAAAATCGTTGGGGGCATGGTGTCCCTCGGTCTTGGCGAACACCGCCAATCTCTTGACGCGCGCCAGGTCGAGGCCGCGCAACCAGGTCTCGAGTTGTGAAACATCCCCGGCACCGGCCATGTCGAAACAGCAAACGCTTGCACTCACTTTATGGATCTCCCGTCATGGTTCACCCAAGGATCAGGCGGCACGCGCCTGTTCCAGCACTTCAGGGGGCAGTTCGTTGTGCTCGCCCTCAAGAAACTTCTGCATGAAATCGTCCGCTCCTTCGAGGAACAGCGCACGCGTGACACCGGCGATGATGCGCGGCGCGGTGTACTTGACGTTGCTGTTGGAGGCCGACGACGGCCCCATCGACAACGTCGCACCGCGCGTGATGGTGAATACCCGCGAAAGCCACGGCGCGCTGCCCGGCGATTTCTCGGTGAACTCGCAATAACGTCCCAGATAGGGAAAGCCGCCCAGCCGGGCATCCTGCCGGTCCGCCGGCGGCTGGTAGCGGTCGCGCCACAGGGCGCAGCGGCCGGCGATGGCGGCGAACTCCGGCCGCATGCCGAGATCCACGGCGACGCCGGTGGCCGCGAACACAAAATCGAAGCGCTCCACACCTCGCGGGGTGGAAACCAGCACCTGGCCGTCGGCTTCACGCACTTCCAGCCAGGGCGTGGCCGGCGACAACCTGAATCCGGGCAAGGCCACGGCCTTGTCATAGGTCGGTTTGGGCGGCGGCTGGCCGATGCTGTAAAGGCGCTGCAGGTAGGTCCACTTCTGCGCGTCCGGCAGTTCCGGATAGTGCGCGAGGAAACCGGAAAACTCCATCCAGCGACGCGGATTGGTCAAGGGCAACGCGTTGCGGCGAAAGCACAGCACGGCCTCGGCGGCGCCCGCCTCAAGCGCGGCGGTGGCGGTATCGAAGGAGGACGCCCCGGCGCCGAGCAGACCGACACGCTTGCCGGCAAGACGCGAAAAATCGAACGGCCAGTCGTTGGTATGCGCATACAGGTTCGCCGGCAGGCGGGATGCGATGAATTCCGGCACCACGTGCCCGCCCGACCCTTCGGCACCGCTGGCGAAAACCACGGTGCGGGCGAGCACGTGCTCGACACCGGATGGTGTACGCACCGCCAGGCGAAAATGCGCGGAGCCGGCATCCGGGGGCAGCACTTCGGTGACCTCGCACTGGTTGCGCACCGCGACCCCGGTGCACTCGCGATACCAGTTGAGATAGGCCTGCCAATCCTGGCGGCTGATACGGAACAGCGCATCCCATCCGGCGCGACCATGCTGGGCTTCGTACCAGGCACGGAAGGTCAGGCTGGCATTGCCGAGATCATGCCCGGCAAGATCCTTGGGGGTGCGCAGCATGTGCATGCGGGCGAAGGTGAGCCAGGGCCCCTCCATGCCCGCCGGATTGCGGTCGAATACCACCACGCCTTCCACGCATTCGCGCTTGAGCCCATGGGCGATGGTCAGGCCGAACTGCCCGCCGCCGATGATCGCGCAGTTCAGGATGCCCGCAGGCGACTCGGCCCAGGCCTTGGCCGGATAGGCCAGCCATTCGTGATCTGCCGCCAGACGACGACCGAGCGCTTCAAGGCCGATGGGGGGCGCCGTGTACTCCGGATTGGATGGTTTCATTGCATTGTCTGCGGAAGGATGGTTGAAAGAAAAGATCAGCGTGAAAGCTAGGGCCTCTGCACCTGCGCCAAAGCCTGTGCGTCGGCGCAGCCGAGAAACTCCGCCAGGACGCGCGAGGCGTCTCCGCGCCGCCATACGAGGGCGAGTTCGACGCCGTCGTTGCCCTCCAGCGGCCGGTAGACCACGTCGCGCACCTCGAAATTGGCCAGTTCGGCAGAAACGATCGCAATGCCCAGCCCGGCCCCGACCATGCCGACCAGCGTGGGCAGATGGCTGGCTTCGTGCGCGATGCGCGGCGTGATGCCGGCGCGGCTCATCATGTTCATCAGCTGCGTGTAGAAGCCCGGGCCGCGACGCCGCTCCAGCATGATGAGCGGCTCCTCGGCCAGCGCCTTGAGTGTGATCGTGCGACGTGCCGCCAGCGGATGCTTCACCGGCAAGGCGGCGACAAACGGCAGCCTGGCAATGGTGCGCGAACTGATTCCGGGTTCGCCGGCTGCAGGTCGTGAAAGCCCGACATCGATGCGTCGCTCACGCAACGACTCAAGCTGCACATCGGTGAGCATTTCACGCAGGCTGAGCGTGACTTCGGGGCAGCGTTCGCGAAAGCGCGCCAGCAAGCCGGGCAACAGGCCATAGACGCTGGAACCGGTGAAGCCGACCACCAGTTCCCCGGTCGTGCCATTGGCGGCCATGCGGGCGGCCAGCGGCGCCTCGGCAGCGCGCTCCAGGATGTCGTGCGCGCGCGCGCGCAGCGCCCGGCCGCCCTCGGTCAGTTCGACGCCGCGCGCGCGACGCAGGAACAGCGCGCAACCGATCTCCGTCTCCAGTTCGCGCATCGCCTGGCTGAGCGATGGCTGGGTCACATGCAAGAGCACCGCCGCGCGCGTCAGGTTTCCGGTCTCGGCAATGGCGGCGAAATAGCGCAGATGACGCAGTTCCATGGATCAGCCCGCCTCGGCCTGGAGCTGCTGCAACAACCAGTCCGCCAGGCCCGCATCCGCACCGGCCGCCTGCCACTCCGCCTGCGCCAGCGCCAGGTCCTTCATGATCCAGCCGAACTGCGCGCCAAACCCGAGGTTCGCCGCAACCAGCTTGCCGGCATGCTGATCCATCTGCACCGAATGCGCGGAACCCGCGGCCAGCGCCGCGAGCAGCTGCCCCACGTCGAGCCGGCAGGCGCGCGCAAAGCGTGCGGCCTCGTGAAGGCCGCGTACCGTTCCGGCAATCGCCAACTGGTTGGCCAGTTTGGCAGCCTGGCCGCTGCCGGCCTCGCCAAACCATTCGATGCGCTGGCAATACACGGCCAGGAGTTCGGCCACGTCGTGCGCGCAAGCGCGCGCGCCACCCTGCAGGGCCAGCAGCTTGCCATCGCGCGCACCCGCGACACCCCCCGACAGCGGGCAATCGACAAAGCCCGCGCCTCGCCCGGCGAGCGCGCGCTCGACACGGCGCGCGAACGCCGGCGAGGTGGTCGTATGGTCGATCGCGACGCTGCTGGCCGGCATGCGGCCGGCCAGCCCGCCGGGCCCGAGATACAGCGCCTCAGCGGCGGCCTCGTCGGTCACGCAGGTGATCCATATCCGCGCCTGATCGGCAGCCACGCTGTCCGCACCGCTGGCCCGCCGGTGCAGGTCAAGCGCTTCCGGATTGGCGTCATGGGCGGCGAGCGGATAGCCGGCCTGCCGCAACCGCGCAGCCAGCGGTGCCCCGAGCGCGCCCAGGCCGAAGAAGGCCACCGCAGGCTTGGTCACGCGCCGCCCTCTTCGGGCAGATAACGCAAGCGCAGGACATCCGGTCGCGAGTAGTGGCCATTGGTGTCGATGATCGACTTGGAGATCTTGATCATCTTCGCCGGGCAGTCCGCGTAGACGATGGTGTCGCCATAAACAGGCCCGACCAGCGGGACGCCGGCGGGTGCCACCACCATGCTGCCACCACGGGCGTATTCGATGTTGAGCGAGTCGCGCATCGGAAAATCGGCCGGGATATCCGCCGGATCGATGTAGCCGACCGCGCAGATGACGAACGCCCCCGACTCGTTGGCGTGCGCACGGCAGGAGGCGTAGCCGATGAAGTGGCTGCCATCCGGATCCTCGACCTGCAGTTTGGGACCGCTCCAGACGTTGAAGGCCCCGGGATACACGGCGATGTGAAAATCCTCACCCTGCTCGATCATGCGCGCGCGCGCCAGGGTCATCACATGCTCGCCGCAGATCAGGCCGCCTATGCGGCCAAGCCCGGTCGCATGTGTGTGCAGGTCGGCGCCGTCGCCCTGGCCCCAGAATGCCGCTTCCACGTAGGTGGGCATGAGTTTGCGGTGCTTGCCGATGATTGCGCCGTCGCTGCCGATGTACAGCAGCGTGTTGTAGATGGTGTGCGAGCCGGTCTTCGCGTCGAGCTCATTGCAGCCCATGACCAGCACCACCTTGTGTGCAGCAGCGGCCTCGCACAGGCGCGCCGACTGCGCGCTCGGGATGACCAGGGCGTTGTCGAAAAAGCGCTCGCGCACCTCCATCCACGGCTCGGCCTGGCTGTTCCAGCCTTCGTCCCAGTAGGGATAGCCGGCCAGCCAGGTTTCGCTGAACACCACCAGCTGCGCCCCGCAGGCTGCAGCTTCCGCGATCTTCCCGCATGCCTTGTCGATGGAGCGCTCGAGATCCAGGAACACCGGCGCCGTCTGAACGATGGCCACACGCACGCAGTCCTGTCCGCCGAGGACGCGGTCGCGCGCGCTCATGCGGCCACCTTGGCTTGCGAAGCCGCCAACGGCAAGCCGACTGCGGCTTCAAAGGATGCATTGCCGGTTACCCAGCCAAAAAAGCGCTCGACGTTCCACAGGGTGGCCTCGCGCAGGAAAGGCGGTCCGGCGTGATGGGTGGCGTCCTCCAGCAGCAGGCAGAAGTACTCGCGGTGATAGGCCTCGCGAAGGGTGCTCTCGACGCACACATTGGCAGCCACGCCGGCAAAGACGAGGTTATGGATGCGCCTGGCCCGCAGGTACTGGTCGAGGCTGGTGCCGGCAAACGCGCTGTAGCGCGACTTGCGGATCACCGGCTCGGCCGGGCCGGGCACCAGTTCGTCGACAATCTCGTAGTCCCAGGTGCCGTCGGTGATCAGGCGGTAGGCCAGTTCGGGGCGTTCGTGCATCAGCACCTGCGCTTCCGACTTGTGCCACACCGGCGCGGTCGGGCCGCCCACGCACAGGTGGCGGGCGTCGAAGCCGCTCTGGATGAACACCACCTGGATACCGCCGGCGCGCGCCGTGGCGATCGCACGCGCAACTGACGCAATGGTCGCTGGTGCGTGGGAGAGGTCGTAGCCGACGTTGTCGAAGTATCCGCCCGGCTTGAGAAAGCCATTCTGCATGTCGACCACGATCAGCGCGGTCTCCGCGGCGGACCACCTCAAGGGCCCGGGGCGTGCGTCGATACAAAGCAGTTCGGGCGCCGTGCTCATGCGCGCTCCCCCGTCGTGCCGAGCACCCGGTCGAGCACCCAGTTGTCGAGTGCGTGCACGATCTTTTCCTTTGATGCGAAGCGGCCCGGGGTGGTCAGCGGCGAGCGCAGGCCCTGCTGCTGGATCGCGGCGATGTCGTTGTCCTCCTTGACCACCATGTCCTGGCGCTTGTAATAGTTGGCCGCCAGGGTTTCGAAATCCGGGAGCGCCAGGCGCGACTTCGGGAACAGCGAGGTGTGGATGACGCGGGTTTTCTCCGGCCCCATCGGCAGGCACTGGAAGGTCCACATCGCGTCGATGGTGAGCGCGAACATGGTCATGGGATAGATCAGCATGAAGCGGCTGCCGCGCGCCGACTCGCCCACCAGGGACTCCAGCGGCGGGAAGCCCGCGTCGCCCGGCAGCACCGCCAGCGTGCCATCGTGTTTCTCGAAGATCGCGCTGTACTGGCCGCGACCGGCCGGATCCTCCGGAGTATTGACAGCCTTGTGCGCGCTGATGGTGGCCCGGTGCACGGTGGGGATGTGGTAGCCCTCCATGTAGTTCTCGACCCAGGCTTTCCAGTTGCAGTCGATGTCATGGATACGTACGCGGGTGGCCGCCATGTCCTCGAAGCGGTACATCGCCAGGCGCTCCGGCAGTTCGCCCAGCCAGTCCGCCAGATCAGGGGCCTTGCCGTCGACATTGAAGAAGACGAATCCGCCCCACGAGTCGCTGCGCACCTCGGTCAGCCCGTAGTCGGCGCGGTCGAAGTACTTCGTGTCCTCCATGCCCGCGCAGCCGCGCAGGCTGCCGTCGAGCGCGTAGGTCCATGCGTGGTACGGGCAGACGAACGCCCGCGCATTGCCCTCGCCCGACACCAGGCGCGCGCCGCGGTGGCGGCAGGCGTTGGCATAGACGCGCACCTTGAGGTCGCGATCGCGGATCACCACCAGGGAGGCACCGGCGTAATCAAGCGTGAAATAGTCACCGGTGGCGGGGATGCGGTCGGCGCGGCCGGCCATCATCCAGCTGCCGGCAAACACGGTGTCCAGTTCGCGCCGGAAAAACCGTTCATCGACATAGCAGTCGGCCGGGAGCCCTTCGGCTTCAAGGAGCGGCTTGCGCAAACGCGCATAGCGCCGCGGGTCAAACAGGTCTTCGGAGCGGGTGTGCATGGAATTCCTCAGGTAAGCCGTTGACGCAAGCAGCGGATCCTCACTTGAACCACTTGGCATCGAGCTTGGCGAGGAAGCCCTCCGCCTTGAGGTCGGCCAGCGTCTTGTTGATGACTTCCATGAGCGCCGTGTCTTCCTGGCGGGTATTGATGCCGACCTCGCGGGTGTCCCAGGGCCCCACCACACCAAGCTTGTTGCCGCGCCTGACGACGTTGTACTTGATCACCGGCATGGTGTTGACCACTACATCGGCGCGGCCGGCCTCGACATCGGCCAGGGCGAGCGGGAATTCGTTGTAGGTCTTGATCTCGCGTGCGCTGGTCTGGGCCTTCTCGCGTACATAGCGTTCGCCCGCGGTGCCCACCTGCACGGCGATCACCTTGCCGGCCAGGTCTTCGGGGCGGGTGATCGACATCCCGGGCCGGACGGCCGCGGCGATGCCGGAATCGTAGTACGAGACCGAGAAGCGCATGCGCTGCTCGCGCTCAGGCGTCTTTGTCATCGCCGTGACGAGCACATCGACGCGCTTCGACTGCAGCGCGGGGATCAGTCCGTTGAAGTCGAACTTCTCCCACTGCGCCTTGACACCCAGACGGCGCGCGATCTCGTTGCCCAGGTCGATGTCAAAACCGACCAGGTTGCCGTTCTCGACAAACTCGAACGGCGGATAGGCGCCGCCGTTGCCGATCACGATCGTGCCGGCCTGGCGCACCTTCGCCAGCGTGTCCTGGGCATGCGCAGTTGCGGCAGCCGCGGCGCAGATCAGCGCGCCGGCGACTATGGTCAAGAACTTGCGGGGAAGATGTCTCATCTGGGTTCCTTTCAGGTGCTCTGGATGGAGGCAATGAATTCGCGCGTGCGCGTCTGCCTGGGGGTGTCGAAGAACTCCGCCGCGGGCGCGGTCTCGACGATGCGGCCGTCCTCCATGAAGACGACGCGGTCGGCCACCTCGCGTGCGAACTGCATCTCGTGGGTGACCACCAGCATGGTCATGCCCTCAAGCGCCAGGGTGCGCATCACCTTGAGCACCTCGCCCTTGAGTTCGGGGTCGAGCGCGGAGGTCACTTCGTCGAACAGCATCAGCTTGGGCTGCATCGCCAGCGCCCGCGCGATGGCCACGCGCTGTTGCTGGCCGCCGGAAAGCTCGCGCGGGTAGGCGTCGGCCTTGTGCGACAGACCGACCTTGGCGAGCAGCTTTTCGGCCTCGATACGCACCTCGGTCTCCGGCCTGCCGCGCACCCGAAGCGGCGCCTCCATCAGGTTCGCCAGTACGGAGAAGTGCGGAAACAGGTTGAACTGCTGGAACACCATGCCGATGTCACGCCGCAGCAGGTTCAACTCTGCTTCGCCCTGGCGCAGGCGCGTGCCGGCGCCCAGCGGGGCGAAACCGACCGGGCGCCCATCGAAGGCGATCTCGCCCGCCTCGAAGGGTTCGAGAAAATTGACGCAGGACAGCAGTGTCGACTTGCCTGATCCGGACGGACCGATCACCACCACCACCTCACCCGCATCCACCTCCAGGTCGATGCCGCGCAGCACCGGCGTGCCGGCATAGCCCTTGTGCAGGTTGCGGATGGTCAGCAAGGCACTCATGGAGGTCAGTTCACCGCGTAGCGGCGCTCCAGCCAGGCGTTCAGGCCGATCAACGGCAGGGTCAGCAACAGGTATCCCAGCGCGACCCCGGCAAAGGGGCTGAAAGTGTTGGCCTTCCAGACCATGAAGTCGGTGCCGGCGCGCAGCAACTCGGAGATCGCGATGGTCGATACCAGCGCGGTGTTCTTGACCAGCGTGATCAGTTCGGAAGTCAGCGGCGGCAACACCCGGCGCAATGCCTGCGGCAGGATGATGCGACGCATCGCCAGCGCGTAGCTCATGCCGAGGGCGCGCGCGGCGCGCATCTGGCCGCGATCGAGCGACTGGATTCCGGCGCGCAGGATTTCGCTGGTATAGGCGCCGCTGGTGAGCGCCAGGCCCACCACTCCCACCGTGACGGCGTCGAGCAGGATCTTCGCCGACGGCAGCCCGTAGTAGAGGAACATCAGGGTCACCAGTACTGGCACGGCGCGCATGATCGTCACGTACACCAGCGCCGGGCCGCGCAGCCAGGCGCTGCGCGAGACCCGGCACAGGCCGCCCACCAGCCCCAGCAGCAAGGCCAGCACCGCGGCCATGCCGGCGATCTTCACCGTGTTCACCATCCCCTTGACAAGGGACGGGATGGCTTCGAGAAACACGCTCCATTCGAAATCCATGATCAGGCGAGCGCGACCCGGTTGAGGGTAGGGCAGTCGGCGGTTTCGCGCCGCGCGTTGGCGACGACCCGGCGAATGAAGGGCCGCAATTCGCGGTTGGCGACACGGCGCTTTCCCAGCACGTCGCGCCGGAAACGCGCGGCGGCCTCGCGGATCTCCGCCTCGATCGCGGCGGCGTCGAAGCCCGCGAAGCGCCCCTGCCAGTACACCATTTCGCCCGCCACCATCACGCCGGCGACGGCATCGCTGCTGGCCGCGTAGGCAAGCTGTCGCGGCGCATGGTTCAGTGGCACGAACGCCAGATTGCGCGCGTCAAGGAAGGTCAGGTCCGCAAGCTGGCCCGGCGCCAGCCGGCCGGCGCTCCCGCCTCCGCCCATCGACCGCACGCCTGCCGCGGTGGCCATGTGGATGAGCGCGGCGGCGCCCGGCGCGTCGGCGGGATCTTCGACGTCGAGTTTGTGCACCAGCGCGGCGAAGCGCAGGCTTTGCAGGAAATCTGCGCTGTCGCCGGTGGCCGGCCCATCGCTGCCGAGCGCGACATTGACGCCCCCGGCCAGCAGCCGCTTGACCGGCGACAGGCCGCTCGAGAGCTTGAAGTTCGACATCGGGTTGTGGGTGGTGGAAACGCCATGCGCACCCATCCGCGCGATGTCCTCGGCGTCGATCCAGATCGCATGGTTCATGGTCAGGCGCGTCGACAGCAGCCCGGCCTCTTCGAGCACCGCCACCAGGCTCCTGCCGTGCTGGCGCCGCCCGGCCAGCCATTGCGCACGGCTCTCCAGCACGTGCATGTGCACCGGTATCGCGGCATGCGCCGACATCTCGCCGACCAGGCGCAGCAGGTTCACGCTGCAGCGCTGCGGCCCGCGCGGCCCGAGCGTGAGCTTGAGACGGGCGGCATGCCGCCCGCGCAGGCGGGCGGCGGCCGCTTCATGGAACCGCACCTGTTCGCGCACGCTACGGCCGCGCATCTCATCCAGGCGCTTGCGCAGCGCCGGCGGGCAAAGTGCGCGGCCGTCGGCAAGCCCGTCGAGATAGGCGCGGTCGGCGAACGTGCAGGCGACCGCGGCGCGCATGCCGCTGACGGCGTAGGCGTCGAGCACGGCATCCAGCCGCGCCGCGTCGCAGCCGGGGTTGAGGAAATCGTCATGCAGCGCCGTCACGCCGGAGCGCAGCGACTGCATGGCCATTTTCATCGCCCGCAGGTAGTCCAGCCGCGGCGCCGCGCGCTCGCCAGCCAGCGGCGGATACGCCAGCACCAGCCATTCCTCCAGGGCAACGCCGTCATAGGCGCCCTGCTCGAAGCTTTCGTTCGAATGGACATGCGCATTGACGAACCCGGGAAAGACGATCAGGTCGCGGCCATCGAGTACGCCCGCATCGCCCGCCCGCGCGCGCCGCGTCGCGGGCGTGATCGCGGCGATCTTCCCGCGCGCAAGCCGTATGTCGACACGCCGGCCGTGCGCAATGGCACCTGTGCCCGCCTGTGCATCGATGCCCAGCCGCACGCCGCTGACCAGAAATGGCGTCATGCCGCGCCCGCCCGGGGAGCAGGCTGGCGGGAACGCGTCCGCTCGAATGACCTTCGGCACCGACTAAGCCGCCGCCCGCTCCGGCGGCAGTCGCAACTCGATCTCGTCATAGGCCTCGATGCCCGGCATGACCGCGTCGAGCTGCTCGAACATGAGCGACCGGGTAATGCCGCGCACCATGCGCGGGATCGAATACTTGTGTGCCGACACCGAGGTGGAATGCGGTCCCATGCTCACGTAGCTCGAAAAATTGTACGCATAGACCCGCTGCAGCCAGTCGAAACCGGAACCCGGCACGAGCGGTTGCAACTGATAGTCCTCGCCGACATAGGGATACTGCGCCAGCGCCGGGTGCTCCAGCGCCGCCGGCGGCTGGTAACGGTCGTTCCAGCGCGCCACGTGGACGGCGACGTCGCGCAGTTCCGGCCGCGCCGCCAGGTTGACCATCGACCCGGTGGCACAGATGATGTGGTCGAACTCGAAGTTCCCGCGCGGCGTGGACACCTTGACCACCCCGTCCTTGCATTCAAGCGCATCCCATGGACAGGACGAATGGACCCGGCAGTTCGGATACGCAGTCGCTGCGTTCCAGGCGTTCTGGGTTGGCGGCTGGTCGCGCGTGTCGAAAAAGTGCGCGATCTCCCAGCGCAAGGCCGGTGGCAGCTCGCCGTAATGCTTGAGCAGGCCCACGTATTCGAGGTGGCGATGCGGATTGACCTGCGGAATGTCGCGCCGTCGATAGCAGACATCCACCGATGCCGCGCCCGCCGCGAGAGCGGCGGCGGCGGTATCGAACGCCGATGCCCCGTGGCCCAGTATGCCGAGACGCTTGCCGGCCAGTCTTGCAAGATCGAGCGGCACATTGGAATGGGACAGGTGTTCCGCCGGCACCGCCGCGGCGATGTGCTCCGGCACATGCCACATACCGGATCCATCGAACCCGGTCGCCAGTACCACGTGGCGCGCATGGACGGTTTCCACCTTGCCGTCGCACTCCAGAGGCACGGCGATCAGGCCGTCGGCCGCCGGTGCGAGCGCCCCGGCGGCCGTGCGGTTTCGTACCTCCAGGTCGATGACGCCGCGCAGCCAGCGCAGATAATCCATCCATTCCACGCGCGGCACCCGCTGGAACGTTTCCCAGGCATCCGCACCATAGCGGGCCGCGTGCCACGCCCGGGCGGTCAGCGAAGGTATGCCGCTTTCCAGCCCGATCGAGGTCTTGGGTGTGCGCAGGGTTTCCATGCGCGCATAGGTTTCCCACGGCCCCTCGAAGCCCGGCTCGCTGCGGTCGACCAGGAGCACATTGGTCACGCCTTCACGCCACAGGGCGAGCCCGGCTGCAAGACCGGCCTGGCCGGCGCCGATGATGAGGACGTCAAACAACGGCGCGAGCCGGGTCACCGGTGGCCGCACCCATGACCGGTTGGGGTAGGACATCAGCGCCAGGTCGGCACGCGCCTGCCTGACCAGCGCCTCCAGCCTCTGCGGTGCGTCCGGCAGTGGGGTATTCAGCGGCATGGTGCGGATCTTCCCGTGCAAAGGCTGTGCATCAGGCAGGCTGGGCGAACTCGAATACCTTGCCGAAGGTCTTGCCCAGTTCGCACGAATGGTGGTCCACCTGGTTGGTGTCGGCCAGTTCGAGGTTGAAGAAGTCCTTGGTCTTGCCGGCGAAGTACGGCCCCGCATGCCAGGTACTGCGCTTGAGCATGATCGCCACATTGCCCGGCACTTCGAACGCCGCCAGTTTCGACAGGTCGGGCGTGGCCGCCGGGTTGTCGGGATCGTCGGGCGGGCACACCGCCACCAGCCACGACCCGCCCTCGACCGAGGCCAGGCATTGGGTCACGCTCAGGTGGCGGGTGATGCGGGAAAAGCCCATCGGCCGCCCGAACAGGCGCATCACGTAAAAGCGCGGCGTCCCGCGGCCCAGGTCGAGTTGCGCCTCGTCCGGGCCGAACATCTTGCCGTCCTCATGAGGCGGCATCACGGTGCCGTAGGGTTCGAATGCGGCCGCGCTGATCGGCGCGACCTTCAGCGTTACGGTTTCGATGGACATTTCAGTATCGCCCGACGATGGAAGGGGACTATTTGGCCACTGCCGCCAGCACCGTGGCGGGCAGCTGCCGTTCCGACCTGGGAGGCAGGAACGAGGAGTTGAAGATCAGGTCGGGGCTGGGCGGATTCTTGAGGGCGAATGCGCGCGCGACGTCCTCGACCTGGGTGTCGAGGCGGATCTTGCTGATCGCGCCCAACCCGTCGGAACGGGTGGTGGCGGTCACCACGAAGTTGTCGAGAAGTCCCTTGAGCCGGCGCAGTTCAAGCGCGGTATCGACAATCGGTTCGCGCTCCTTCACATACTTGATGGCTTCCTCCGGATTGGTCATGCAATCCTTGAGCGCGCGATTGAAGGCCCGCACGAAGCCCGCAACCGCCTTGGGATTCTGTTCGATGAAGCGGCTGGTGGCGAGGATCGCGTTGCCATAGACCTTGACGCCGAAATCCTTGTAGTAGAAAACTTTCAGGTCTTCTTCCTTGGCGCCCATGCCGATGGCCTGCAGCATGTTGCTGGGTGCGAAGCCGGTCACCACGTCGACCTGCCCGCGCACCAGCATCTGCTCGCGCAAGGCGGGTTCCATCGATTGCCACTTCACGCCGGCCGGGTCGATCCCCTGGGCGCGGGCGAACAGCGGCCAGAGCTTGCGACCGGCGTCAAACACCGGTGCCCCGAGGGTCTTGCCCAGGAAATCGGCGGGCTTGGTGATGTTGCTCTTCTTCAGCACCATCGCGGAGGCGGGCGTCGAGTCGAGCACCATATACACCGCCTGGATGCGCGCGGCCGGGTTGCCGCTGTTGTTGGCGAGGTACTCGACCAGCGCGCTGGTGTCGCCGTAACCCATTTCATAGGCCCCGCCCGCCAGGCGCGCGACGGCGGCAGCCGATCCGGCGCCGGCGTCGAACTGCACGTCCAGCCCTTCCTGCGCGAAGTAACCCTTGGCACGACCAAGCAGGAACGGGGCGGCCTGCCCGTCAAAACGCCAGTCCAGCTGGAAACGCACCTTGGTGAGGTTTTGCTGCGCCAATACGGCGGGCGCCGTGGCGGCCAGGACGATGCCGGCGGTGACGCCGCAAAACATCCTGCGCAGGAAACTTTTCGACATGGTTGGGCTCCGGTTCGGGTGGTGGGAACAAAACGCCGCAGTGCCAGCAGCAACGCGCGATCTCACCCTCCAGTGCAACGACCGTGCCAGCGCCCGCCGCCCGCGACGCACCCGCCTTGAAAAGGGACCACCTCGCGCTCTGCCATAGGCCTTGCCTATATCGATCCCGGCGGCCCGCGCCGTGTGGTGCAACGTCGATCAAGGTGCGCATGCCTCATACCGGTGCGCCACGCTAGTGCGAAGCAAAGGAAGCGCTTGCAAGCCCGCCCAACCCAAGCGAACATCGGGCGAAACAACCCGGACACCGAAAATGGAAGATCACACCCGCGACCTCGTCGGCTATGGCCGCCGTCCGCCCAACCCGCACTGGCCCAACGGCGCACGCCTGGCGGTCAATTTCGTCGTCAACTACGAGGAAGGATCGGAGTACTCCTACATGGATGGCGACGGCCGTTCCGAGGCGACGCTGACCGACGCCGGCATGGGCGATTCCGGCGTCAAGGGGCGTGACCTCGCCGCGGAATCCTTCTTCGAGTACGGCAGCCGGGTCGGCTTCTGGCGCCTGCACGACCTGTTCGCCACGCGCGCGATTCCGCTCACCATCAGCGGCTCCGCGCTAGCCCTGGAGCGCAACCCCGAGGCCTGTGCGGCCATCCGCGAAGCCGGCCATGAGGTCATGTGCCACGGCTGGCGTTGGGTCAACCAGTTCAACCTAGCCGAGGACGAGGAGCGCGAGCACATTGCACGCGCGATCGCCAGCCTGGAACGAAGCATCGGCACGCGCCCGCTGGGCTGGTACTGCCGCTACGGCCCCAGCCTCAATACCCGCCGCCTGCTGGCCGAGGAAGGCGGCTTCCTCTACGACAGCAACGCCTACAACGACGACCTGCCCTACTGGACCCGCGCGGCGAACCGGCCGCACCTGGTGGTGCCGCACACCTTCGCCACCAACGACAACAAGTACGGGCGCGGCTGGTTCGGCACCTCGGATGATTTTTTCACCTGGGCGAAGGACACCTTCGACGTCCTGTACCGGGAAGGCGCGCACAGCCCGAAGATGATGTCGATCAGCCTGCACCTGCGGGTGAGCGGACATCCCGGCCGCTCGGCGGGACTGGAGCGGTTCGCCGACTATGTGTTGAAGCACCCGGATGTGTGGCTGTGCCGGCGCGTCGACGTCGCGCGGCACTGGATCGCCACGCATCCTGCCCCTCAGTAAACCGCGCTTGCCGGGGTCGGCGCCTCGCGATACATTTTCTCGAAGCGGCCGCGCCACTCGGGAGCGGACTTCTGCCGCACCAGCGTGGCCGCGTCGGCGCCTTCGAGCAGGCTGTCGGTCGCATCCCACGACAGTTGGCGAATCGAGTCGACCCGGTCGTGCCGCAATGCCTCGAAGGCGCTCGCGAAGCGCGCCAGGTCGATGCCGCCGGCGCCCCCGGGCGCCTTGCGCCATGCGTCCCGGAACAGGTTGACGAATGCGCATGCGTCCTCGAGCGCCAGGGTCGCTCCCTGCCCCAGGGTGGGCGCCATCGCGTGGGCGGCATCACCGACATACATTACCCTCCCATGGGCGCTTGAATAGCAGGGTGTGGTTTCCTGGGCGCGCGACCAGTGGTGGCGCTCCACTGCTGCACATGCGGCGCGCACCAGCCAGGATGGCACTTCGGCCGGACTGCGGCCGGCGGGCAGATAGGCACGTTCCAGATAGTCCGCGGTTTTCATTTCCTCCGGCACTTCGTCACCCGGCCGCAGCGGCAGGTTGCCGCTCAAGTAGATGAGCCCGTCGCGCAGGCGAAACGCCAGCAGGCGGTTGGGGCCGGTGTACCACTGCGCGAGATCGTCGACGGGCAGCTTTCCGCCATCATCGAGAAGGACGCGAAAGTTGGCAACGCCGAGGTGACGTATCGCCAGCGGACCAGCCAATCGCGCCCGCAGGTCGGAAAAGCGGCCCTCCGCCACCACCAGCAGGTCCGCTTCCGGCAAGACCCGACGTCCGCCATCGACAATTGCCTCGACCCGCACCCCGCCTTCCGAGGGTGTCGCCGCAACCACTTCGCTGCAATAGGAAACCGCCGCCCCCGCGGCGTTTCGGCAAGTGCCATACAGGTCCGACCAGCGAATCCGCAACCCGGTATGGTGCGCCACCTCGTGCAGTGGCAACTGCCAGAGGGTTTCACCTTCGATGGTGGCGGCCGACCAGGATCGCCACGGCAGGGACGCGCCGCGCAGTTCGGCCAGCAGTCGGGGATTCGATGCCGCCAGCGCGGTCACCGCGTTGGGGCCGATGTTGAGTCCGTTGCCGGCGCGCGCGTGCCCGGCAGAGTCCACCCGCTCCAGGCAGGTCACCTCGATGCCTTCGATATCGCGCAGCCCGGCGGCGATGACGCTGCCGGCAACCCCGGCTCCTGCAATCAGAATGCGCATGGTTTTCGTAATGACCACTGGCAAGTCGCCAGCGCCCCAAAAACAGCAACCACTGTGCCAGTTACTACAACTGCTGCAATCACCGCGCCGGGCGGACAAACCGCCCGCGCAGTGTTCAGGCCATCACTTCCCGTCCGAAACGGGCGAACATGTCGGTCGCAGCCGCGGCGGCCTCAGGCAGGCATTCTGCCGGCACCTGGCGCTCCAGTTCAGCGCGAAAGCGTCGCCAGCGCTCGCCGGTGGCGGCGCCGTAGCCGTTCAGGTAGCGCAACGCGGGACGCATTTCTGCGCGCGCCGCCAGTCCGCGTGCCAGCACGACACCGCCCAGGGTCGAACCTTCGATCACATACAACATGCCCCACACCCCGGCGGGCGCAAGCTTCCTCACGGCGCCACCCTGGGCGGCGACCGGAGCCTCGGCATCCAGGGCCGCCAGGTCCTCGCCGAGCCAGCGCTCCCGCAAGCCGTCCGACCATTCGCCGACACCGAAAGCCATGTGGCGCGGATCAGCCAGATGGAGATCGACCTCGCGGACCAGCACCAGCAAGCGCTGCAGGTAGGCGCGATAGTCAACCACGGAAATGCTGCCCGCGGCCAGTGCGGCCGCCAGCGGCAGGCGCTCGAGCGACTTGTGCACCTCGTGGGTGGCTTCACGCAGGTACCCGGCCACCGTCTTTGCGCTCTTCATGTCCACACCGGTTCGCTTTCAAGTTCGATGCCGTAGCGCGCGCGCACGTCGTCGCGGATGGCCTTTGCCAGCGCGATCACGTCCGCCGCCGTCGCGCCGCCAAGATTGACCAGCACCAGTGCCTGCTTTTCGTACACAGCGGCAGCGCCGATGCGCCGCCCTTTCCAGCCTGCCCGGTCGATCAGCCAGCCCGCGGCCAGCTTGACCGAACCGCCCGGCTGCGGATATCCGACGATGCCCGGAAATGACGCCGCCAGCTCGGCGAACCGGTCGGCCGTGACCTGCGGATTCTTGAAGAAACTGCCGGCATTGCCGAGGACCGCCGGGTCGGGCAGTTTTTCGCTGCGGATGGCGATCACCGCATTGGCCACGTCGCGCGCAGCCGGCGCGTGGATGGCGCGCGCGTCCAGCCACTTGCGCACATCCGCGTAGCCGGCTTCAGGCGCGCGGCCGCGCGGCAGCCTGAAGGTGACGTCGAGAATCACATACCGGTCGGCGGCACCCCGCTTGAAGATGCTGTCCCGATAAGCGAACCCGCAGTCGGCGCGCCCGAGCCTGACGATCGCGCCGGATCGCACGTCCAGAGCGCCGAGGGAATCGAAAAGGGAATCAAGCTCCACCCCGTAGGCACCGATATTCTGGACCGGCGCGGCCCCGACGGTGCCCGGAATGAGCGCGAGGTTCTCAAGCCCCGCCCAGCCCTCTGCCAGGGCATGCATGACAAACCCGTGCCAGTTCTCCCCGGCGGCCACGCGCACGACATGCGCATGGGCATCGGCGCCCACCAGCTCGATGCCGCGCGATTCGATGCGCAACACCACGCCCGGAAAGTCGCCTGTCAGCAAGAGATTGCTGCCGCCACCCAGCACCAGCCTGCGCAACCCCTTGGCGGCGCCGAAGGCGACCGCCTCCGCCACATCGGCCGGATTCGCGCAGCGCGCGAAATAGGCCGCACTGGCGTCCAGTCCGAATGTGTTGAAGGGCTTGAGTGAAACGTTTTCGAGTATGGCCGGCATCGGGTGCGCTTGCAGGTAGGCGTCGGCCTGCACCTGGTCGACAGGATTATAGGGTGCGCGATGCGGCCGACCGGCAGGGGTTGGCTACAATCCCGCCCTTACCGCCAACATACGGAGACCGCCCTATGCCGTCCTTCGACATCGTTCTAGAGGCCAACATGGTCGAGGTCAAGAACGCCCTGGACCAGGCCAACAAGGAAATCTCCACGCGCTTCGATTTCAAGGGGTCCGACGCCCGCATCGAGCAGAACGAGCATGAACTCACCGCCTATGCCGACGACGACTTCAAGCTCGGGCAGGTGCGTGACGTCCTGGTCCTCAAGATGACCAAGCGCAACGTGGATGTCCGCTTCCTCGACATCGACACACCGGAAAAAATCGGCGGCGACCGGATGAAACAGTCGATCCGGATCAAGAACGGCATCGAATCCGACCTGGCGAAAAGGCTGGTGCGCATGATCAAGGACAGCAAGATCAAGGTCACGGCCAGCATCCAGGGCGAAGCCGTCCGGGTGTCGGGCGCGAAGCGGGATGACCTGCAGGCGGTCATCGCGCTGGCGCGCAAGGACATCACGGAGGCGCCGCTGACGTTCCAGAACTTTCGCGATTGACCAGATGCGGCCGGACGCGCTGACGCGACTTCCACCGCTGGCGCCGCTGATCGCGTCAGGCTTGCTGTGGGTCGCCGGCACATGCTCCGCGGCCTTGGTCAGCGTCGCCGGCCTCCTGCCCGGCAAGGTGCTGCTGTCGGTCGACGGCGCGGCGCCGCGCAGCCTCGCCGCGGGACAGAAGTCGCCTGAAGGCATCACGGTGATCGCCATTGGCGCCGATACCGTCACGCTGGAATACGCCGGCAAACGCCGCGCCCTGCGCATGGGGGAGTCGATGGCGACCACCGGCACGGCCGCGCCAGCGGCAACGCCGGCGACTTCCGGTGGCGATATCGTCCTGGCCGCCGACAGCCGCGGGCACTACATGACGGTCGGGGCGATCAACGACCGGGCGGTGCGTTTCATGGTCGACACCGGGGCATCGGTGGTGTGGATCTCCGCGGAGGTGGCCAATCGGGTCGGCATCGATTACCGCAGCGGCCAGCCGATTCTGGTCAATACTGCCGGCGGAACACGGAACGCGTTCGCCGTTCGCCTGCCGAGCGTCCGGGTCGGGTCCATCACGCTGACCGATGTCGAGGGTGCGGTCGGCGAGGGTGCCGGAACCGGCGAGATGGGGCTCCTGGGCATGAGTTTCCTGTCGCGCCTGTCGATGGCGCGCGACGGCAACCAGTTGCGCCTGTCGCACAAGGAAGCCGGGCGGAGCGGCGCCGAAACCCGGCCGCAGTTCGTGCTCACGGAGAAGCGCTCCGGCCTCTACATGGCAGAGGTCAAGGTCAATGGCGTCAGCCTGCCGTTCCTGGTCGATACCGGCGCCACGCAGGTCGCGATCGATATCGCGATGGCGCGCCGCATCGGGCTCAATTTCGAGAAAGGGACACCCGGCATGGCGCACACCGCCAACGGCACGGTGCGCTCCTGGCGGGTGAAACTCGATTCGGTCAGCCTGGGGCCGATCGCCCAGTACAACGTCGACGCCACGGTGGTCGACGGTCCGGGCATCGGTCCAGGGCTTCTCGGCATGACCTTCCTCAGCCGCCTCGAGATGAAGCGCGAGGGCGAAACCATGGTGCTGATCAAGCGCTTCTGAGCGACGCCCGGAACGCGACCCGCCGCTTCAGTCGGGAACCTTCATCTCATCACCGTCGAACTCGCCACGCGGAACGATTTCACCACTTGCAAGCCGCGCCGCAACCGCCGCCAGCGTCGCGCGCACCGCGTCGCTGACGCCGCCGCCAACCGCCAGCCGCACGATGTCCGGTGACTCAAGCCCGAAATGGCGCATGGTCCCGCAGCGCAACCGGTCCGCCGCAAGGTCACGCACGGCCATCTCGATGCAGGCGCCGGAATCGGCGATCGCCGAGGCGATGAACACCTCCGGCTCGCGCCGGGTCCAGTCGAACACATTGCCGATCTGCGCTACTGACCGTTCACGACAGGCGCGGATGGCGCCGGCGCGGCCGCCGTCAATCATGGCGAAGAGCACATCGGCCCCCTGGTCCGCCTGACGCGATACCACCCGGTAAGCCAGTTCGGGATCGTGCTGGTCGCCGCAGAAGCAGGTGACCAGACGCACATCGGGCCGCGTGCTGCGCACGCCGTCGGCGAAAGCGGCACGCCCCTTGAGGCCGGGCCTGACCTTCTCGCCCGACATGTGCGCCACCACACCGGTCGCGGTGACGCTGGCGGCCAGCACGCCGGCAAGGTAGGCCGACTGCTCCTGCAACGCGTCGTAGATCGCGACGTTGGGGGCGCTCTGGCTGCCCTGTGTCACCACGAAGCGGCAATCGGGAAACTCCGGCGCCACTTGCGCGACCGGCAGGTCACCCTGCCCGCCGTGGGCGATCACCAGCTTGACACCCCGGCCGCACAAGCCGCGCAGGAATTGCGCCCGGTCAGCCGGGGGTTCGCACCAGTGGACGGCGATTCCGGGGTTGACGGCTCGGGCGCGTTCCGCCCCCGCCAACCCCGCCTGATTGAAACCGCCCTGTCCTTCCGGACCGAACAGGACGACCGCGATGTCACCGGCTGCCATCAATTGAGCCGCGCGCCGGAGGATTTGACGGCCGGCGCCCATGCGCCGACCTGATCGGCAACGAACCTGGTGAAATCCGCAGGGGACATCGCGCGTGGCGAAATGCCGAGATCGTCGAGCTTGCGCACCACGTCCGGCCGCTTGACGATCTCGGCCATGGCGCGGTGCACCGCATCGACCACTTCGCGCGGCAGGCCGGCCGGTCCGGAAATGCCGAGAAAATTCTCGGCGATCAGGTTCGGGAAACCGGCCTCGACCACGGTTGGAATCTCGGGCGCGTTCGCCATCCGCTCGCGCGAAGTCACCGCCAGCAGGCGCAGCTGTCCCCCCTTCATGTACTGCAGGTTCTGCGGCAGGCTGTCGACGGCGACCTTGATGGTGCCGCCGAGCAGGTCGTTGTGCATTGGCGACGAGCCCTTGTACGGCACATGGTTGAGGCTGGTGCCGGTGTTGTTCTTGAAGATCTCGCCGACGATATGGCCGATCGATCCGACGCCGCCGCTGCCGAAGGGGACCGGATCCTTCTGCGCCTTGAGCCAGGCGAGAAATTCGGGCATGTTCCTGACCGGCACCGACGGATGCACGATGAACACATTGGGCACCGAACCGATGTAGAAGATATGGGTGAAGCTCTTCACCGGCTCATACGGCGCCCGCTCGAGCATGAAAGGCGAAATGCTGATCGGCGTCGTATTCGACAGCATCAGCGTGTAGCCATCGGCGGGGGCATCGGCAACCGCCTTGCCACCGATGGTCGCGCCGGCGCCGGGGCGGTTGTCGATCACCACCGACTGGCCGAGCCTTTCCCCCAGAAGCGGGGCCAACACCCGCGCCACGATGTCGCTCGAACCTCCCGGCGGAAAGGTGACGACCATCTTGATCGGGGCGCGCGGCCAGGCCTGTGCCTGCGCCGGCGCCTGTACCAGCCCGAAGACGGCGCTGGCAATACCAAGAATGAGCATGCTTCTGCGATTTGACAATCTGATCTCCTGCGGTATGAAAAGAAAACTGCTTCCCAAAAAGGCGCTGCGCCGCCGCTGCAGTGGAAAATGTCGGCCTCAGGTCCTGGCCACGCTCGGCTTGCGATCGACAATTTTCGCATTCATGCGCGCATCGAACCGGTCGAGGTTGATGATGACACGCTCATGCGTGCCTTCACCGACGGATTCGACTTCGTCCTCGGCCCAGATGCGAAAGGTCAGGACACGGCCGGAAACATGGGTGATCTCGGCATGGGCGGTGACCTTCATGCCCACCGGCGTGGCGGCGTAATGCCGCAGCTCCAGGCGCGTGCCCACGGTCTGGTGCCCGGCCGGCACATGCCGCTCGGCCGCCTGCAAGGCAGCCGCCTCAAGCAGGTTGGTCAAGACCGGTGTGGCCAGTACCCTGACCTGGCCGCTGCCGACATGCGGCGCCGTGTGCTCCTCGCCCACCGTGATTCCGACTTCTCCCGCCAGCCCGGCGCGCAATGCATCGATAGTCATGGTGTTCGAATCCTTTTGCCGACCTGCGGCGTTGTGCCCTGCGATGACTTTTTCCAGCCAGCCGGAGAATACGTCGATGGCGGAAACGCTGCCGGGCAAGCGGTCGTGTGAAGCATGAAGCCAAGCATGAAGTGCGCCACGCAGCGTTTGCCTGCACGGCTGGGCCGGCGCCGCCACGGGAGGCGGGCGGGAGTGGCGTAAAATTTGGGGATTACCCCTGCGCCCTTCAACAGAATCGAAACGCCATGACCACCATCAAAAAGGAGGACTTCGTCTCCTCCATCGCCGACGCCCTCCAGTTCATCAGCTACTACCATCCCAAGGACTACCTGCAGCACCTCGCGCGCGCCTACGAGCGCGAGCAGTCGCCGGCGGCCAAGGATGCGATCGCGCAGATCCTCACCAACAGCCGCATGAGCGCGCAGGGCAAGCGCCCGATCTGCCAGGACACCGGCATCGTCAATGTGTTCCTGAAGATCGGCATGAACGTCAGGTTCGAGGGCTTCGACGCCGGCGTCGCCGAGGCGGTCAACGAAGGCGTGCGGCGCGGCTACATGAACCCGGACAACCTGCTACGCGGTTCGGTGCTGGCCGACCCGCAGTTCTCGCGCAAGAACACGAAAGACAACTCGCCCGCGGTGATCAACATGGAACTGGTGCCCGGCGACAGCATCGACATCAACGTGGCGGCCAAGGGAGGCGGCAGCGAGAACAAGACCAAGTTCATCATGATGAATCCCTCCGACAGCCTGGTCGACTGGGTCATGAAGACCGTGCCGACCATGGGCGCCGGCTGGTGCCCCCCCGGCATGCTGGGCATCGGCATCGGCGGCACCGCGGAGAAGGCGATGCTGATGGCCAAGGAAGTCCTGATGGAGCCGATCGACATGCATGAGCTGCTCGCGCGCGGCCCGCGTGACAAGGTCGAGGAACTGCGCATCGAGCTCTACGAGAAGGTCAACTCGCTGGGCATCGGCGCCCAGGGCCTCGGCGGCCTCACCACGGTGCTGGATGTGAAGATCGCCCAATACCCGACGCATGCCGCCTCCAAGCCGGTGGCGATGATCCCCAACTGCGCCGCGACCCGCCACGTGCATTTCGTGCTCGACGGCTCCGGCCCGGCGGTGTTCGAGCCGCCCTCGCTGGATGACTGGCCCAAGGTCAACTGGACGCCCGATCTCGACAAGAGCAAGCGGGTCAACCTCGACACCCTCACCCGGGAGGAAGTCGCCGCATGGAAACCGGGCGACACGCTGTTGCTCAACGGCAAGATGCTTACCGGCCGGGACGCCGCCCACAAGCGCATCCAGGACATGCTGGCCAAGGGCGAGAAGCTGCCGGTGGACTTCACCAACCGGGTGATCTATTACGTCGGCCCGGTCGATCCGGTGCGCGACGAGGTGGTCGGCCCCGCCGGCCCCACCACCGCCACGCGCATGGACAAGTTCACCGAGATGATGCTGGCCCAGACCGGCCTGATCTCGATGATCGGCAAGGCCGAGCGCGGGCCGGTGGCCATCGAGGCGATCAAGAAGCACAAGAGCGCCTACCTGATGGCCGTGGGCGGCGCGGCCTATCTCGTGGCCAAGGCGATCAAGACCTCGAAGGTCGTGGGCTTCGCCGACCTCGGCATGGAGGCCATCTATGAGTTCGACGTCAAGGACATGCCGGTGACCGTGGCGGTGGACTCCACCGGGATTTCCGCCCACAACACCGGCCCGGCCGAATGGTCGAAGAAAATCGTTGATTTCAAGATCCCCCTCAAGGTCGCCTGAGGCGTCGCGCGCCGGGCGCCGTCCGCTGACGGACGGCGCCACCCGCCAAGGCCTTGGGTCAATCCCGCGTCAGCAGCGTCGATCCGCCGCTTTTTCCAGCTTCTGAATCCCTCCAACCGGCCCCATACTCCAAGGATTCCATGACTACCTGGGTGCGCTTCACCAACAACGGGATCGAGGGCTTCGGCACGCTCGATGGTTCTGTCGTGTCGGTCCACGCGGGCGACATGTTCGCCGGCAGCAAGCCCACCGGCGCCACGCTCGCATTGGCGGACATAGGCCTGCTCGCGCCTTGCAGCCCCTCCAAGATGCCGGCCCTGTGGAACAATTTCCACGAGCGCGCGGCGAAGGAAGGCAATCCCTTGCCTGCCGACCCGCTCTACTTCCTGAAGAGCAACAATTCGTTCTGCGCGCCGGGCAGCGTGATCCGCAAGCCCGCTCACTTCGACGGCAAGGTGATCTTCGAGGCGGAACTCGGCATCGTCATCGGCTCGCGTGCGAGCGCGGTCAGCGAAGCTGACGCCCCCGCCCACATTTTCGGCTACACCTGTGTCAACGACGTCACCGCGGTCGAAATCCTGCGCATGGACAAGACCTTCGAGCAGTGGACCCGCTCCAAGGGTTTCGACACCTTCGGGCCGATCGGCCCGGCGATCGTGAGCGGCCTCGATCCGCAGGGCTTGCGCGTGCGCGCCATCCTCAACGGGCAGGAGCGCCAGAACTACCCGGTTGCCGACATGATTTTTTCGCCGGCACAACTGGTGAGCCTGATATCGCGCGACATGACGCTCGAACCCGGCGACATCATCGCCTGCGGCACCTCGGTGGGTGCCGGCAGCATGAAACCCGGCAGCACGATTCAGATCAGCATCGACGGCATAGGCATACTGGAGAATCGCTATGAAGCCTAGCCGCACCGGGTTGGCACTCGCCCTGCTCCTGGGCGCACACGGCAGCTGGGCACAAACCCAGCCGCCAGCCGCCGCTCTGCCGCAAGGCACTGACAGAACCGTCGAGCCCCGGCCGGAGGACGGCAAACCCGCGGAAGGCAAACCGCCAGAGGCCAAGCCGGACGACCAGGCCTTCCTGCGCGGCATGCAGGCGAAATCGAAGCGCCAGACACCCGAGGCGCTGCGCGAATTCAATGCCGCGGCGGCCACCGGCCACACCGAGGCGCAATACGTGCTCGGCCTGCAATACCTGCGCGGCGACGGCGTCAAGGTCGACCTGCCACAGGCGCTGGCATGGTTTGGCCGTGCCCTGGAAAAAAACCACCCGCTGGCGGCCACGCAACTGGGTGACATGCATGAGCATGGCACCGGGGTGCCGAAGAACCCGGCACGTGCTGCAGAACTCTACGAGCGCGCGGCGCTGGCGGGTTTCGCACCTGCCCAAACCCGACTCGGCGCCCTCTACGAAAACGGCAGCGGCGTCCCGAAAAACGCGCACGTCGCCCTGGACTGGTATTCGCTGGCGGCAGCCCAGGACCACTGGGACGCCCAGCATCGCCTGGGAAAACTGCTGCGCGATGGCAAGGCCGGCGAAACCGAGTATCTCGAGGCGGTCAGGCTTTTTTCAGCCTCGGCCAAGGGCGGCAACTCCTACGCCAAGATCTCGCTCGGCGAACTCTACGAAAGCGGCCACGGCGTGCCGAAAAACCTCGCCCGCGCCAAGGATTTGTACATGCAGGCCGCCCGCGAGGGGGAGCCGGCGGCACGCCAGAAGCTTGCCAACCTGGGGCGCACGCCGGTCGTGGCGAAAGGCCCCGCCAAGTCGGCGGTCAAGGTCGCCTTCAACAAGAAGAAGGATCCCAAGTGAGGCGGGGGCGAGCGCAGGTTCTCGAGCGACTTGGCTTCGCCACCCGCAGCGCACGGATTTGACTGATGCAAAACCCCGCAAATCCGCACCCGCCGGACTACATGGCCAACGCCGCCACCGAGACTTCGGAACTGCTCGCGCGCTCACAGCGCCTCGAGACCCTGCTCGCCAACACCAGCCGCGACCTCAAGACACTTGAGGCGCAACTGACCTCATCGGAGGCCATCGCGTCGTTCGGGCATTTCAAGATCGACTCGGAAGACCGCTTCCTGCTTTCCCGTTCGGCGCAGGCCCTGCTGGGAGTGGCAGCGCCGGCGGCGCACCTCGACCAGGCCCTCCTGGGCGCGTCAAGCGCGGACAGCGACCGCATCGGCGACGCGATCCGCCGCCTTGCCGCCACCGGCGAGCAGGTCGACGAGGAAATCGCCATCGAGGTGCAGCATACCGGCACCCGCTGGCTGCGCATCGTCGTGCGCAGCACCAGGATCGGCAACGCATCGGAGCTCTACGGTCTGATCATCGACACCACGGCGGCCAGACGCGACGCCATGCGGCGCGACATCGCGCTCAAGGTGAGCGAAGCGCTGTTGCAGGATGTCGATTCCCAGGCGGCCTACGAGTGGGTGCTGCAAAGCGTCTGCACCGGGCTGGGTTGGGACATCGGTTCGTGCTGGCTCGCCGATTCCGGCGGCACGCGCGCCAAATGCCTGGCCGTCTGGTCCCGCGATGAGCCCGCCCTGCAGGCGCTGGCGGGGGTGATGCGCGGACGCGAGGTCGGCCTGGGCGAGGGCATGGTGGGCGCGGTCCTGGCGGCGCGCACCTCGAGCTGGTCTGAAGACGTGGCCACCGACCCGCGCTTCGCGGAACGCGCGGTGGCCGCAAGAGCCGGCATCAATGCCGCATACACCTTTCCGATTGTCATGGAGGGCACGCCCTGCGCCGGCGTCCTGCAGTTCCTTTCGCGCCGGCCGCGCCAGTTCGACGCCCAGTTGCCGGGCCTCTCGGAACTTATCGGCACCCTGCTCGCGCAGCGCATGCGGCGCGAAGTATGGATACAGCGGTTGCGCGAAGTCGCCGAGCGCGACGCCCTCACCGGCCTGTGGAGCCGCTACGCGCTGGTGGAGCGCATCGACCAGTGCGCCGCGTCCCCGAACCACGCCGCCTTTTCGGTATGCGTGTTCGACCTGAACCGCTTTCGCCTGGTCAACGACGCGCTCGGCCACGAGGCCGGCGACCTGGTGCTCAAGACCGTGGCCGCGCGGGTGCGCCAGCGCCTGCCCGCGCAGGCGACGCTGGCACGCCTTTCCGGTGACGAGTTCGCCGCGCTGCTGCCGGGCGGCGCGCAGGTGCTCGACCATGCGATTGGCGAGATCACCGCCAGCATCGCCGCGCCGCTTTCGATCAACGGCTACGAATTCAGCCTGACCGTGGGCATCGGCAGCGCCACCTTTCCGGCCGACGGCGGCAACGCCGACACGCTGCTGCGCGAGGCCGACACCCAGCGCCATCGCGCCAAGCGCCACACGCGTGGCGCCCCGGTCGGCCGGGCCGCGGGTCCGACCCAGGACCCGCTGGCGGAGATGCGCACCGAACACGAGCTGCGCAACGCCATCGAGGCCGGTGAACTGGTGGTCCATTACCAGCCCATCGTGCGCCTCGGCAACCCGGGCATCGCCGGTGCGGAGGCACTGATCCGCTGGCGCCATCCGCAGCGCGGGCTGCTCGCGCCCGCCAGCTTTCTTTCCGTCGCCGAGGAAGCCGGCATGACGCGCGCGATCAGCCGCGCCGTGCTCTCGCAGGTCACGCGCGACCTGGCTTCGGCACCCACCGCATTCGCGCCCGACTTCCGCGTCAACATCAATCTCTCGGCCCTGGACTTTCGTGACCTCAAGCTTTTCAAGGAGCTCGGCGCGCTGCTGCGGGAAGCGGGCATGTCGCCGCAGCGCTACCGTTTCGAAGTCACCGAGGGGATGCTGATGGAAGACGTCGGCACCGCCGAGCGGGTGGTCGGCATCCTTGCCGACTATGGTGTCGAGTTCGCCATTGACGACTTCGGAACCGGCTATTCCTCGCTGGCGCAACTGGCGCGCCTGCCGGTGCACGAGCTCAAGATCGACCATACCTTCACCCAGAGCATCGACACCAAACGCGGCAAGACGGTCGTGCGCGCGGTTCTCGATCTGGCCGCCCGGCTCGAGATGCCGGTCACCGCTGAAGGCATCGAAACCCGCACCCAGGCGCTGGCGCTTGCCGCATACGGGTGCGACAAGGGACAGGGCTACCTGTACGGTCGCGCCATGCCGTTCGGCACGCTGCTCGACTTCGCCGCCAATTTCCAGGCCGATGCGGCCACCGCCGGCAAGACCGCCGGCTGATCCGCCCGGCGCTTGCGCGATGCAAACCGCCAGGACGGCGTCCGCCCGGTCCGACGCGCTGACGGGCGGAATCGAGCGCCCGGCACTGCTGGGCGGGATCGTGGTGGCCACCATCGCCGTCGGCCTGCTGGTCGACAGGCTGGCGGGTATTCCCGGCCAGATCGCGGTAAGCCTGGCCGTCTGGGCGCTGACCACATACCTGATCATCAACGTCAGGCGCGACATCGGGCGACGGCTGATGGCCTGCGTCTGGATCTCCGGACTGGGCGAAATGGTCGCATCGCTCGCCTGGGGCCTGTATGACTACCAGTTCGGCAACGTCCCGCTGTTCGTGCCGCCGGGACACGCCCTGCTTTACCTGCTCGGCCTGATCATCGCAGCGCGCATCAGCGAGCGCTCCGCCTGGCTGGTGCTGGCCGGCACGGCGCCGCTGGCGGCGGGGCTAGCCGTGTCCGGACTCGACATGCTGA
Source organism: Burkholderiales bacterium (assembly GCA_965279115.1). Taxonomy (GTDB): domain Bacteria; phylum Pseudomonadota; class Gammaproteobacteria; order Burkholderiales; family JAEUOS01; genus JAEUOS01. The sequence continues at coordinate 4,643,541 of OZ257137.1, read as the reverse complement.
GCCTGCCGCTGTTCGCGCTGTTCGCGGCTTTCATCGTGTTCGGCCGCCAGCGGCGCCTGTATGCCACCATGTTCGTCATCGCCCTGGCGATGGAACTCTACGGAACCGCGCTCGGCAACTGGTCCTGGCGCCCGATCGCACCAGGCACGGGCCTGGCCACGCTGAACCCGCCACTGGCGGCGGGCGTGTTCTATTGCGCCCTCGACTGGCTGGTCGGCCGCTTCACCAGCCTTACCGGCGCGCAGCAATCCCGCCCGGTTCCTGATACCCTCGAAAGGCGGCAAGACTCCATCGGGAGCGCCACGGCCAGGAGGACAGGACATGAACAATGACAGCTTCAAGCGTATCCAGCTTCCGCGCCGCGCGGTGGCGCTGGTGCTGGCCGGCGGCCGCGGCACCCGGCTCAAGGACCTGACGGCGCGGCGCGCCAAGCCGGCGGTGTACTTCGGCGGCAAGTTCCGCATCATCGATTTCGCGCTGTCGAACTGCATCAATTCCGGCATCCGCCGGATCGGCGTGATCACCCAGTACAAGTCGCACAGCCTGCTGCGGCACCTGCAAAAAGCCTGGAGTTTCCAGCGCTGGGAAGCCAACGAATTCGTCGAACTGCTGCCGGCCCAGCAGCGCACCGACGATGAGTCCTGGTACCGCGGCACCGCCGACGCGGTGTACCAGAACATCGACATCGTGCGCGACCACAAGTCCGACTACATTGTGGTGCTGGCCGGTGACCACATCTACAAGATGGACTACGCCCGCATGCTGCAGTTCCACGTCGACCGCGGCGCGCAATGCACGGTGGGCTGCATCGAAGTGCCGCGCGGTGACGCCAGCGCCTTCGGCGTGATGGCGGTCGATCGCTCGCACCAGATCCTCGATTTCATCGAAAAGCCCGCCGATCCGCCCGCGATGCCGGGCAAGCCGGACCATTCGCTCGCCAGCATGGGCATCTACGTGTTCAACACCGGATTCCTGTTCGACATGCTCGAGAAGGACATCCACAACCCGGACTCCAGCCACGATTTCGGCAAGGACATCATTCCCGCGGCGGTGCGCATGGGTGTCGCCTGCGCGCATCCGTTCGCCCTGTCGTGCGTCAGCCCGGACGGCAAGGAGGACAGCGAGCCCTACTGGCGCGACGTCGGCACCGTCGATGCCTACTGGTCGGCCAACATCGATCTGACCATGCCGACCCCGGCGCTGGACATGTACGACACCAACTGGCCGATCTGGACCTACCAGGAACAGCTGCCACCGGCCAAGTTCGTGTTCGATCGCGACGACCGGCGCGGCATGGCGGTCGATTCCATCGTCTCCGGCGGCTGCATCATCTCCGGGTCGCGGGTTTCGCGCTCGGTGCTGTTTTCCAAGGTGCGGGTCAACTCCTACTGCAGCATCGACGGGGCGGTCCTCTTGCCCGGCGTCGAGGTCGGCCGCAATGTGCGCCTGAACCGGGTGGTGGTCGACCGCGGCTGCCGCATTCCGGAGGGCATGGTCATCGGTCACGACCGTGGCGAAGACGAGCGCAGGTTCCTGGTCAGCGAGCAGGGCATCACCCTGGTCACGCAGGACATGCTCGACGCCGCGCGCAGCGGCACCTGACGGGACCGGATACCGCCTGACAAGAACGATGCGTGTCCTGTATGTGAGCACCGAAGTACACCCCGCCCTGAAAACCGGCGGGCTGGCGGACGTGAATGCCGCGTTGCCCGGGGCGCTGGCGGGCATCGGGGTCGACGTCGCCCTGCTGCTGCCCGGCTTTCCTGCCTTGATGGAGGCTGCGACCGCGCGCGGCGCACCGGTGCGCCTTGGCCCGGCCGGCGGCTGCGACCAGGTGTCGCTGGTGCCCTGCCGGCTCGGCGGCATGCCGGCCTGGCTGATCGATGCGCCGCCCCTGTACGACCGCCCGGGCAATCCATATCTCGGCCCCGACGGTCATGACTGGCCGGACAATGCGCGCCGCTTCGCCCTGCTCGGATGGGCCGCCGCGCGCTTCGCCGATGGCGGTATCGGCGGCTGGCGCCCCGACATAGTGCATGGTCACGACTGGCATGCGGGGCTTGCCTCCGCCTACCTGCGCGCCCGCGGCGGCGCCGTCCCGGGAAGCGTGTTCACCGTTCACAACCTCGCCTACCAGGGCAGCTTTCCCGCCACCACGTTTCCCGAGTTCGATCTGCCGGCGCATTTCTTCTCCATGCAAGGCCTGGAGTTCCACGGCGCGGTCAACTTCATGAAGGCCGGACTCTTCTATGCCGACCGCGTCACCACGGTGAGCCCCACTTACGCACGCGAGATCCAGACCGCCGAGCACGGATTCGGCATGGAAGGGCTGCTGCGCTCGCGCGCCGGCGCCCTTTCCGGGATTCTCAATGGCGTCGATACCGCGGAATGGAATCCGGCCCGCGATCGCGCCCTGGCGGCGCCGTTTTCGGCGGATGACCCGGGCGGCAAGGCCGTATGCCGCAAGGCGCTGCGTGCGGAGATGGGCCTCGACCCGGCGCGCGGTCCGCTGTTCGGCGTGGTCAGCCGGATGACCGCGCAAAAGGGGCTCGACCTGCTGCTCGAAGCATTGCCTGCGATCGTCGCGATCGACGGCCAGGTCGCCATGCTGGGAAGCGGCGATGTGGCGCTCGAGGCCGCCTGGCAGCTGGCCGCTGCAAGCCACCCGGGACGCGTCGCAGTCAAACGCGGATACGACGAGGCGCTGGCGCACCGCATTTTCGGTGGCGCCGACATCATCGCGGTGCCGTCGCGTTTCGAACCCTGCGGCCTGACACAGATGTATGGCCTGTTGTACGGTGCCCTGCCACTGGTGCGCAACACCGGTGGATTGGCCGATACGGTGCGCGAGGCGGGCCGTGCAGGCGCAGGCGCCCCTGCGGACCCGGGAGCGACAGGAAACGGCTTCGTATTCGACTTGCCGCGCGCAGCCGACCTGTCCGCCGCGATCGAGCGCGCCGGCGCCCTGTGGCAGTCCCCCGCCGCATGGCTGGCGGTGCAGCAGGCCGGCATGCGTGGCGACTTTGGCTGGAGCAAGGCCGCCGGCCGCTATGCGGCCCTGTACCAGCAAATCAGGCCGGCGGCCTGACCTGGCGAAGATGCCTATGCGGATGCACCAAAATCGCTCACGCACGCTTCTGGCACGCTCGTTGCACTCATTCGGCAAAATGGGCGCATGAACGGCTTGCCCGCTGGCAGCGCACGCGCCTCCCTGTTCGAACCTTTTACCTGACGCAGGAACGATGACCACACCGCAAAGGAACACCGGACTTCCGGAAGATGGCCCCGGTGGCGACGCCGAGTCGCTGCGCAAGTCGATCGCGCACCACCTGATGTACACGCTCGGCAAGGATTCGACCGCCGCCTCGCAGCGCGACTGGCTCTACGCCATGTCGATGGCGGTGCGCGACCGCCTGGTGCAGCGCTGGATGGACACCACGCGCCGCCAGTACCGGCAGAACGTCAAGCGGGTGTACTACCTGTCGATGGAGTTCCTGCCCGGACGCGCGCTGACCAACGCGCTCATCGCGCTGGGACTGTATGACCAATGCCATGACGCCATGCGCGCGCTCGGCATGGACATCGACGAGCTGGCCGAACTCGAACCGGACCCGGCGCTTGGCAATGGCGGGCTCGGCCGCCTGGCGGCATGTTTCCTCGATTCGATGGCCACGCTCTCCCTGCCTGGATTCGGCTACGGCATACGCTACGAATACGGCATGTTCGCCCAGCGCCTCGTCGACGGCCGCCAGGTCGAGTATCCGGACCACTGGCTGGTGTCGGGCAATCCATGGGAATTCGCGCGCCCCGAAGTGAAGTACACCATCCGCTTCGGCGGACGCGTCGAATATCACGACAAGCAGGCCCACTGGGTGGACTCCGACGATGTGCTGGCGATGGCCTACGACACCCTGGTGCCGGGCTACGGGACATCGGCGGTCAACACCCTGCGCCTGTGGTCGGCCACCTCCAGCGAAGGCATCAACCTGGCCCTGTTCAACCAGGGCAACTACACCGCCGCCATCGAGGACAAGAACGCCTCCGAAAACGTCTCGCGCGTGCTCTACCCGGACGACAGCACCGAGCATGGCCGCGAACTGCGCCTGCGCCAGGAGTACTTCTTCGTCAGCGCCTCGCTGCAGGACCTGCTGCGGCGCTACTTCAAGACCCATGCCGGCGTCGAGCAACTCGCCGACAAGGTGTCGATCCACTTGAACGACACCCACCCTGCGATCGCGGTTCCGGAACTGATGCGCCTCCTGGTGGACGAGCGGCGCATCCCGTGGACGCTCGCCTGGAAACTGACCACCCGGATCTTTTCCTACACCAACCACACGCTCATGCCGGAGGCGCTCGAAACCTGGCCGGTGGCGATGCTCGAGCGGGTGCTGCCGCGCCACATGAAGATCATTTTCGACATCAACGAGCTGTTCCTCGACCAGGTCAGGCGCGAGCACGGCGACGACGCCGACCTCCTGCGCCGGGTCTCGCTGATCGACGAATCGCACGGCCGCCGGGTGCGCATGGCCTACCTTTCGGTGCTGGCCAGCCACAAGGTCAACGGTGTGTCCAAGCTGCATTCGCAACTCCTGCGCGAGACCATCTTCGCGGATTTCGACCGCCTCTTCCCCGGCCGCATGGTCAACCGCACCAACGGCATCACGCCGCGCCGCTGGCTGGCGCTTGCCAATCCGGACTTGTCGCGCCTGATCGACCATCGCATCGGGGACGGCTGGCGCGCCAACCTGGACGAGCTCGTCAAGCTGCGTCCGCTGGCAGCCGATGCGGCCTTCCTGACCGAATTCGCCGCGGTTAAGGCGGCCAACAAGCGCCGGCTGGCCGACTACATCAGCCGCGTCACCGGCATCGCCGTGAGCCCGGATTCGCTGTTCGACGTGCAGATCAAGCGCATCCATGAATACAAGCGCCAGCTGCTCAACGTGCTGGGGGTCATCACCCGGTACAACCGCATCCTCGCCGATCCCGCCGGGAACTGGGTGCCGCGCACCGTGATCTTCGCCGGCAAGTCCGCGTCGGCCTACTTCATGGCCAAACTCATCATCCGCCTGATCAACGATGTGGCCGCGGTGGTCAATGCCGACCCGCGCATCGACGGGCGCCTCAAGGTGGTGTTCGTGCCCAACTACGGCGTTTCGGTGGCGCGCAACATCATTCCGGCGGCGGACCTGTCCGAACAGATCTCCACCGCCGGCACCGAGGCCTCGGGCACCGGCAACATGAAGCTGGCCCTGAATGGCGCGCTCACCATCGGCACCGACGACGGCGCCAACGTCGAGATCCGCGAAGCGGTGGGAGACGACAACATCTTCATCTTCGGCATGTCCACCGCGGAGGTCGCCGCCGCGCGCGAGCGCGGCTACCAGCCGCGCGAGCACTACGCGGCCAGTGCGGAATTGCGCCAGGTGATCGACCAGATCGGCGGCGGGCATTTCTCTTCCGAGGAGCCCACCCGCTACCACCCGATCGTGCAGTCGCTGCTCGACCACGGCGACCACTACATGCTGCTGGCCGATCACGCCAGCTACATGGCAGCGCAGGATCGCGTCGACACCCTGTACGCCGACCGGCCGGCCTGGAACGCGATGGCGGTCAGGAACGTCGCCGCGATGGGGCCGTTTTCAAGCGACCGCACGATTCGCGAGTATGCCGAGGGCATCTGGCGGGTCCAGCCGCTGGCCCGCTAGCCGCGCCGGTGAAATCCCCCTTGCCAGTGGCCACAGGGCTCGATCCCGAAACGATCGCCGCGCTCATCGAGGCACGCGCCGAGGACCCGTTCGGCGTTCTCGGCATGCATGCGGGCGCCGATGGCGTGCGGGTTGCCGCGCTGCTCCCCGCGGCGCGTGGTGTGCGGGTCGTCTCGCCGCACGGCACCACGCTGGGCGAGCTCACCCAGGTCCATGCGGACGGCCTGTTCACGGGCAGCATCGGCGCTGCTCGCGCAAAGTGCGACTACCGGCTGGAGGTGGACTGGCCGCTTGGCACTTTCACCATTGACGACCCGTACCGCTTCGGGCCGATCCTGGGCGAGACCGACGCCTGGCTGATCGCCGAGGGCCGGCACATGCGGCTGTTCGACGTGCTCGGCGCGCAGCCGCGCGAGTTTGACGGCGTCGCCGGCACCGCCTTTTCAGTCTGGGCGCCCAACGCACGGCGCGTCGCCGTGGTGGGCGACTTCAACCACTGGGACACGCGCCGCCATCCGATGCGCCTGCGCCGCGAGTGCGGCGTATGGGAGATCTTCCTGCCCGGCGTGATGCCGGGCGCGCGTTACAAGTTCGACATCGCCGGGCCCGCCTGGGAGCGCATGCCTTTCAAGGCCGATCCGATGGCGCGCGAGGCCGAGATGCGCCCGGCCACCGCCTCGGTGGTGGCGCGACCGCTCGCCGGCGCCCCGGTCCAGCCGGCGCGCGCCTCGCGCGAGGCGCCGGTTTCCATCTACGAAGTCCATGCCGGCTCATGGCGGCGCGGCGCCGACGGCCGCTTCCTCACCTGGCGCGAGATCGGCGACCGCCTGCTGCCCTACGTGCGCGAACTGGCTTTCACCCACATCGAGCTGTTGCCGGTGATGGAACACCCGTTCGACGGCTCCTGGGGCTACCAGCCCACCGGCCTCTACGCGCCCACGGCGCGGCATGGCTCGCCGGCCGAATTCGCCGAGTTCATCGCGCGCTTCCACGCCGCGGGCGTCGGCGTGCTGCTCGACTGGGTACCGGGGCATTTTCCGTCCGATGCCCACGCGCTGGCGAAGTTCGACGGCACCCATCTCTACGAACACGCCGACCCCCGCCAGGGCCTGCATCCGGACTGGAACACCCTGATCTACAACTACGGCCGCAGCGAAGTGCGCAACTTCCTGACCGCCAACGCGCTCTACTGGCTGGAGCATTACGGCCTGGACGGACTGCGTGTCGACGCCGTCGCCTCGATGCTTTACCTCGACTACAGTCGCGATCCCGGCCAGTGGATCCCCAACCGGCATGGCGGGCGCGAGAACCTGGAGGCGGTGCAGTTCCTGCGCGAAACCAACGCACTGGTGAGCGAACGCGCGCCGCATGCGGTGACACTGGCCGAGGAGTCCACCGCCTGGCCGGGTGTTTCGCACCCGGTCGGTCACGGCGGGCTGGGCTTCGCCTACAAGTGGAACATGGGCTGGATGCACGATACCCTGGACTACATGCGGCGCGACCCGGTGCATCGGCAGTTCCACCACAACGCGCTCACATTCGGGCTGATGTACGCCTTCAGCGAGAATTTCGTCCTGCCGCTCTCGCACGACGAGGTGGTGCATGGCAAGGGTTCGCTGCTGGCCAAGATGCCGGGTGACCGCTGGCAGCAATTCGCCAACCTGCGCCTCTACTACGGCTTCATGTGGGCACATCCCGGCAAGAAGCTGCTTTTCATGGGCGGCGAATTCGGCCAGGCCGCCGAATGGAACCATGACGGCCAGCTTGACTGGGAAGCGCTCGGCGATCCGCTGCACGATGGCGTCAGGCGCCTGGTGGCCGACCTCAATGGCGCCTATCGCGACACGCCGGCGCTGCACCAATGCGATTGCGAACCGCGCGGCTTCGAGTGGATCGACTTCGCCGACAGCGACCAGAGCGTGATCGCCTTCATGCGCCGCGGCCGGGATGACCGCACGCTGGTACTCGCGGTATGCAATTTCACGCCGGTGCCGCGCACCGGCTACCGCATCGGCGTGCCGCTTCCCGGCCACTACCGCGAGATCATCAACACCGATTCCGCATGGTATGGCGGGTCCGACATGGGCAACGGCGGCGGCGTCGACAGCATCGCCGCGCCCTGCCACGGCCGCGATCATTCCCTGACCCTGACCCTCCCGCCCCTGGCCTGCCTGATGCTGAGCCTGGAGAGGACCGCTTGAACGCCCTGAAGCACACCCACGACCATACCCGCGAATGGCGCGTCCTGCCGGGGCGGGCCTGGCCGCTGGGCGCCACCTGGGACGGCGGCGGGGTCAATTTCGCGCTTTTTTCCGCCCACGCGCAAAAGGTGGAGTTGTGCCTGTTCGACGCCGACGCGGCGCATGAGATCGCGCGCATCGTCCTGCCCGAATGCACCGACCAGGTCTGGCATGCCTACCTGCCCGACGCACGCCCCGGGCAGGCCTATGGCTACCGCGTCTTCGGCCCCTATGAACCGGAGGCCGGGCACCGCTTCAACCCGCACAAGCTGCTCATCGACCCGTACGCGCGGGCCTTCACCGGCACCTTCCGCTGGAGCGACGCGCACTACGGCTACCGGGTCGGCAACGCACGCGGCGATCTTTCGTTCGACCGCCGCGACAACGCCTGGGCGGCGGCATGCTCGGTGGTGGTCGATGGCGCGTTCGACTGGGGCGACGACCGCCACCCCGCCACGCCATGGCATGACACCGTGATCTGCGAGGCTCATGTCAAGGGCTATTCGATGATGAACCCGGCGGTGCCGGCCCACCTGCGCGGCACCTACGCGGGGCTGGCACATCCGGCCTCCATCGCGCGCCTGAAGGCGGCCGGCGCCAGCGCGGTCGAACTGCTGCCGGTGCAGGCTTTCATCGACGAGCGCATGCTCGTCACCAATGAACTGGTCAACTACTGGGGCTACAACCCGATCGGCTACTTCGCCCCGGCCGCGCGCTATGCAGGCGGGCGTGACCCGGCCACCGAGTTCCGCTCCATGGTCAAGACCCTGCATGCGGCGGGGCTGGAAGTGATACTCGACGTGGTCTACAACCACACCGCGGAAGGCAACGAGGCCGGCCCCACCCTGTGCTGGCGCGGCATCGACAACCGCTCGTACTACCGGCTGCGTCGCGATGCCCCGCGCCAGTACGACGACCTGTCGGGCTGCGGCAACACCCTCGACCTCGATTCGCCGCCGGTGCTGCGCATGGTGATGGATTCCCTGCGCTTCTGGGTACGCGACATGCACGTCGACGGCTTCCGCTTCGATCTCGCCACCGCGCTGGCGCGCGGCCCGGCCGGGTTCGATGCACGCGCCAGGTTTCTCGACGCGCTGCGCCAGGACCCGGTGCTCGCGGGCACCAAGCTGATCGCCGAACCTTGGGACGTCGCCACCTGGTCCACCGGCGCGTTCCCGCCGCGCTTCGCGGAGTGGAACGACCGCTACCGCGACAGCGTGCGCGGCTTCTGGCTGACGCGCGCCACCGGCTGCGGCGAACTGGCGCGCCGCATCGCCGGCTCGTCCGACCTGTTCCGCCACTCCGGGCGCGGGCCGCTGGCATCGATCAACTTCGTCACCGCGCACGACGGCTTCACCCTGGCCGACCTGGTGGCCTATGAACACAAGCACAACGAAGCCAACGGCCAGGCCAATGCGGACGGCAACAACGACAACCGCAGCATCAATTGCGGTGTCGAAGGCGCGACGGCGGATCCGTTGATCAAGGCGCGGCGTGACCGGCTGGTGCGCGCCATGCTGGCCACCCTGTTCGTGTCGCAGGGCGTGCCCATGCTGCCGGCCGGTGATGAGCAGGGCCGCACCCAGGACGGCAACAACAACGCCTACGCGCAGGACAACCCGACCACCTGGATAGACTGGGACGGGGCAGACCGCTCGATCGCCGCGTTCACCGCCGAACTCGCGCGCATCCGCCGCACCCATCCCGGCTTGCGCACACGCCACTGGTTTGACGGCCGCCTGCTCGATTCCGGAGAGGCCGATATCCGCTGGCTGTCGGCCGGCGGCGCCGAGATGACGCCGCTCGACTGGGAAGACGCGGCGCGGCGCGCCTTCGCCTTCCAGCTGGGACGCACCGGCCCCGACGACACCGCGTTGCTGGTGCTGATCAACGGTGCCGCCGATCCGGTGCCGTTCGTGCTGCCGGAGGCGCCAGCGCGCGCCTGGCAGGTATTGCTGGCATCGTCCGGCGCGCCGGAGGTGCGCGACGGCGCGGCCGTCGCGGCGCCGCCGGAATCGGTGGTACTGCTGGTGTCGCAGCATGGCGAGGAAGGCCGGGCATGAACGAGAGCCTGCGCCGTCTCGCGCACGCCGCCGGGATCGAAGGCGGCTACTGGGACGGCCTGGGCGTCAGACGCGACCTCACCGGGACTACCGCGCGCGCCCTGCTGCGCGCCCTTGATTTCGACCCGGACAACGACCTGGAGTCGCAGGCACGCGCGCTCGAGGACGCTGCCTGGGCGCGCGTGCTGCCGCCGGTGCTGAAGGTGAACCCGGATTCGCCGCTGGAACTCGCATTGAACCTCACCGGCGCCGAGGCTGCCGGCGCACTCGCCTGGACCATCACCCTCGAGTCGGGTGCGACGCAGTCCGGACAGACGCACCCGCAGCCGCAGCATGATGGCGGCCAGCGCGACGGCGCTGGCGTCACGCGCGGTGGCTATCGCATGGCCTTGGGCGTTGCCCTGCCGGCGGGCTATCACTACTTGCAACTGCCGGCGCTGGGTGCGCGCTGCGCGGTCATCGCCGCGCCGGGTCGCTGCCATGTACCGGCATTCCTGGCCGACGGCGGCCGCTGCTGGGGCCTGGCTGTCCAGTTGTACGCCCTGCGTTCCGCGCGCAACTGGGGGATCGGCGACTTCACCGACCTGGCGCGACTTGCGCGCACCGCCGGCAGCGCCGGCGCGGCGCTGATCGGGCTCAATCCGCTGCATGCGCGGCACCTCGCCCGTCCGGACGAAGCCAGCCCGTATGCCCCCTCTTCGCGCCTGATGCTGGACCCGCTCTACATCGACGTCGAGGCGGTCGCCGACTTCGCCGATTGCCCGGACGCGCAGGCGATGGTGGCAAGCGCCGGGTTCCGCGAGCGGCTCGCGGCTGCCCGTGACACCGCGCTGGTCGATCATGTGGCGGTGAGCGCCCTGAAGCTGGCGGTGCTCAAGGTCTTGCACCAACGCTTTAGCCAGCGCGCTGCGACGGATGCACAAGTCACGGCGTTCCGCGACTTCGTGCGCCACGCTGGCCAGGACCTCGCCTGCCATGCCACATTCGAGGCGTTGCGCTTCATGCTGCTGGAACGACTCGGACATCTGCCCGGATGGCGCGACTGGCCGGAAGAACTGCGCGCGCCGGACAGCCCGGCGGTGCGCGAGTTCCGCGCCACCCATGACGCCGACGTGGAGTTCCAGCAATACCTGCAGTGGCAGGCCGAGAGCCAGCTTGCCAACGCGGCAGCGGCCGCACGTTATGCCGGGATGCGCATCGGCCTGTACCGCGACCTGGCGGTGGGTGCGGCCGATGATGGCGCCGAATGCTGGGGCGCGCAGTCCCTGTTTTCGTCGGCCGCCAGCGTCGGCGCGCCGCCCGACATGCTCAACCGCGAAGGCCAGGACTGGGGCCTGCCGCCGTGGAAACCGCGCGCCCTCGAGGCCGCCGCCTACGCGCCGATGGCCGCGCTGCTTGCCGCCAACATGCGCTCGGCCGGCGCGCTGCGCATCGACCACGTGATGGCGTTGACCAGGCTTTTCTGGATACCCGCCGGCATGAAGGGCGCCGCCGGCGGCTACGTGCGCAACGCCTTCGACATGCTGGCCGGCATCGTCGCGCTGGAAAGCCGCCGCAACGCCTGCATGGTGGTGGGCGAGGACCTGGGCTCGGTGCCTGACGGCCTGCGCGAGTCGCTCGCCGAGCGTGGCTTGTTGTCCTACCGGGTCCTGCAGTTCGAGCGCCACTGGCAGGGCGACGGGTCGTTCAAGCATCCGGACGAGTATCCCGCCCAGGCCCTGGCCACCGCCGTCACCCACGACATGCCGACCATCGCCGAATACTGGAGCGGCGCGGATATCGAGCGCCGTGCCGCGCTGGGACTCTTCCCCGAGGCGCAGTTGCGCGACGCCGAAGCCGCCCGCCGCGAACCCGAGCGGCGCGGCTTGCTGGACCTCCTGGCCAGGATCGGCCAGGCGCCGGCGAACCGCGACGACATTGCCGCCGTGGCGGCGGCGCTGCACGCCGCCGTCGGCCAGACCCGCGCGATGCTGGCGGTGGTGCAGCTCGACGACATCGCCGGCGAGGCACTGCCGATCAATATCCCGGGCACCTATCGCGAATACCCGAACTGGCGACGCAAGGTATCCTTGAGCGTCGAGGCACTCGCCACCGATCCGCGCTGGACAGCACTGGCCGAAGCGATGCGCGCGGCCGGACGCTAGCGGTGACCAACAGATTTACCCCGCTTGACAATCACAACAGGAGAAGACAAATGGCAAAAGCCTACTGGGTCACCACCTACCGCTCGATCGACAATCCGGACGCCATGGCCGCCTACGGCAAGCTGGCCGGCCCCGCCATCCAGGCCGCCGGCGGCCGCTTCCTGGTGCGCGGGCCGGCCGCCCATACCTACGAGGCCGGCATGATGCAGCGGGTGGTGGTGGTCGAGTTCGACAGCATCGACGCCGCCAAGGCCGCGCATGACTCCCCCGGCTACCAGGAGGCGCTGCGCGCGCTCGGCAACGGGGCGGTAAGGGACATCCGGCTGGTGGAAGGGTTGTAAAGCCGGGGAGGCCGAAAAGGAGTTGACGCCTCAGAGGTCGCAAATTGCGACCTCTGAGACCGGGCCGCGGCCAGCCCCGCAAACATCGGCCAGCGCCCCTGACATCCATCGGGTACTCAATCGGGAACAGCGGAAACTCACAGCCCTATTCGCGCGCCGTTGCCTCACGCAGCGCCGCGACAGCACCCGCCAGCGCGGGCGTGCTCGCGACAATCACGGAAGTACCGATGGCGCACGTGTACTCACGCTGCGCGCCCTTGTCCTCGAAGCGCAGCCGGAAGCGGCTGCGTTCGAGCATGGGCAGGATGCGTGGCGCGATGCCGCCGCCGATGAATACGCCGCCGCGCGCGCCGGTCAGGAGCGCCACGTCGCCCGCCACCGAACCCAGCACGGCACAGAACACGTCGACGGTTTGAACGGCAAGCGCGTCCGCTCCGGCGAGGGCTCGCTGCGTGACTTCGGCCGGAGTGATCCCCGCCACTGCGGTCTGGCCTTCCACTACCCCGAGCGCCCGGTACAGCAGTGCGAGGCCGGCACCCGAAAGAATGTCTTCATTGGTCACGCGCGGCTTGCTCCGCCGCAGCACACGCTCGACCTCGCGCTCAAGATCGTCCTGAGGCGCAAATCCGATGTGCCCGCCTTCGCCAGGCAGGGCGATCCAGCCGCCGGCGTGCGGCACCAGGCTTGCGACACCCAGGCCGGTGCCGGGGCCGACAACCGCCAGCGTGTGATGGCCGGACGGTTTGCCTGTTGGCACATCGAGCGGGTGAAGGTCAGCGCCTGACAGCGTAGGTAGTGCAAGCGCCAGGGCTTCGAAGTCGTTCTTCAGCAGCAGTTTTTCGAGGCACAGCCTGCGCCGCACATCCTCGACGGAGAACGACCAGTCATTATTGGTGAAGCGGAACCTGTCGCCGTCCACCGGGCCCGCCACCGCAAGGCAAGCGGCGACCGGCCGCGCCGCGTTTGCGGCAAGGTATCCCAGCAAGGCTTCCGCCGGACCCGGGTAGTCCGCACACGCCAATTCGGCAAACGCATACGGCGGCGACCCCGCATCGGACAACGCCGCGCGCAGGCGGGTGCCGCCGATGTCGGCCACCAGCCATTGCCCGGAAGCTTGCGCGCTTGCGCTCAATCGGCCGCCTTCAATCCGGCTTTCCCAGCGTGAAGCGGAAGGTCGCGCCGCGTCCGCTTTCGGCTTCCGCCCAGACACGCCCGCCATGGCGCGAGACGATGCGCTGCACCGTCACAAGACCGATGCCCGAGCCCGGATATTCGTCCTGCCGGTGCATGCGCTGGAAGGCGGAGAACAGCTTTTGCGCATACTTCATGTCGAATCCCGCGCCGTTGTCACGCACGAAGAATACCTCTTCGCCGTCGATCCGCTGCGTACCGAATTCGATCACCGCCCCCTCCTTGCGCCCGGTGAATTTCCATGCGTTGCCCAGAAGGTTGTCAAGCAGGATGCGCGCCAGCGCCGGGTCGCACTGCGCCTCAAGGCCCGGCGCGATGTCGATGCGCACCTGGCGATCCGGCTGTTGCTGCGCCAGTTGCGCGCACACCGCCCGGGCGAGGCCGGACAAATCCACGGATTGCCTTTGCACCTCCATGCGGCCGATGCGCGAGAGGTCGAGCAGGTCCGCGATCAGCGCGTCCATGCGGCTGCATCCGGCGGTCACCCGCCGCATCAATTCGCGGTCATCGTCGTTCATGCGCTCGCGCAGGTTTTCCTCGAGCATGCCGAGGAACCCGTCGATGGCGCGCAAGGGCGAGCGCAGATCATGCGACACCGAATACGAAAACGCCTCCAGTTCGCGGTTCGACGCCTCCAGTTGCGCGGTGCGCTCGCGCACCCGCGCCTCCAGGCCGGCATTGGCCGTCGCCAGCGCCGCGCGCGCCTGCAACTCGGCGCTGATGTCCACCAGCTGGTTGATCGCCAGACGCTGGCCGCCTTCGGTGACGATGGTCGACGAAAGCAGCACATGCAGCGGCAAGCCGGAATCGGGGCGCTTGAGAAGCACATGGAAATCGGCCAGCTTGCCGGTGGCTTCCATGGCCGCGCGCGCGGCGGTGAATACCCCGCTGTCGGTGAAAGACGGCTGGGTGCGCATGCCGTTGCCGGCGCCGCGCCCCACGCCAAACAGCCGCTCGGCCGCCAGGTTCATGTCGACCACCCGCGCGTTGTCGAAATCGGTCAACACGATGGCGATAGGGCTTTCGCGGAAGATCGTCTGCAGGCGGCCCTCGCTTCGTTCCAGGGCGGTGCGGGTCGCGGCCTCGGCGCTGACGTCGGTGATGGAGGAAAACAGGTGGCGCCCGCCGCGCCATTCCAGCGCCTCGCTGGAGATGATGGCCTCGAATTCCGCGCCGCCCATGCGCCGCAGGCGCACGCGCTGGTTGGTCACCCGGCCGTCGCGGGCCACGCTGGCGATGAAATCGGCGCGCGCCTGTGGCGACGGCCACAACGCGTCGCCCGACGGAGTGTCGCCCGACGACGCGCTGCCGATGACGTCCATCCTGCCGACCTCGAAGATGCGCTCATAGGCGTCGTTGATCTCGATGATGGCCCCGTCATCGACGCGGGTGATCACCAGTGCCGCCGGATTGTTGCGGAAAAAGGCGTCGAACAGCTCCTCGCTGCGACCCAGCGCGCGCTCGACGATGCGCCGCTCAGCGAGCTCGTTGCGGCTCTCGGCCAGTGCCGTCACCGCCAGGGAATGGGCGAATCCGATGTTCACCGCGATCAGTGTCAGCACCACCGAGTGGTTGACCCACTGCATCAGTCCCACCGAAGGATCCGGATGGGGCCCCAGCCAACCGGCGTTCTCCGCGAAGATCAGCAGCCCCACGCAGACCACGCAAGCGGCAAGGGTGGCCACCAGCGCCCTCGTGCCGAAGAAGATGCCGCCCACCACCACCGCGCCGACAAAGGCGTAGATGGTGGTGCCGCGCACCGACCCGTAGATCACGGTCGCCGCCACGCCATAGGCCAGGAGCGTGAGCACCAGCCCGAAAAACACCGGCCTGACGATGCCGCGCCGCAGCAGCACGTAGAGGAACGCGAACATGACCACCACGCCCCAGATGGCCGCGGCTTCACCGACGAAGCCGGCGAACGGCAGCAGCAGCCCGAGGACCGGCAAGCCCACCAGGCAGGACAGGAGCATCATGCGCAACGCCGGGGCGGCGCGCAACATGAGGTCGTCCGCGCCCGGAATCTCGACGCCGGCGGCCCCGCCTAAACGCTTGTCTGGCACACGAATGGCACTTTCCTTCCCGCATGGCTGGGTGAGAATCCCGCTATGTTCAATCCAATCGCCGGATTGGCGCAGGCACGTTCCGTAAAGGTACCCCAACCGTCGCCCGGGCGAATCCGCAAGCAACCCGGCAAAAGCGTCCCTGCGGCTGTGCCGGCTTACCTGGAAGGGGACCCATATGTTCGAACACCGCTTGCGCGCCGATCAGGTGAGCATAGGGGATCCGCTGCCTTTCGACGCTTACGACGCGCGTGGCGTGCTGCTGCTGCGACGTGGCTCGATCATCGCCAGCCAGTCCCAGTTCGACCGGCTGCTTGAAAACGGACTGTATGCCGAAGACCCGCAGGCGCGCGCGCCGCGCATCCTGACATCCGGCTACGTCCCGGTGCAGCCACCCGGTCCGCGGGTGTCGGTGATCGATTCGCTGGGGCAGGCACGGGATGCCGCGGCCGCGTTGTTCGACACCACCGCCGCGGACCTGTTCCCGTTGCGCACGCTCGAACTGGCGCGCGCCATTCGCGGCGCCGCCACGCTCGACGCCGATGCCGCGATCGGCAACATCGTCACCAGCAAGGGGACCCACTACCCATCGCGCCACGCCGTCAATTGCACCGCCCTGGGCAGCCTCCTGTTGGCGCGCCAGGAAGCCACCGAAGACGAAATCGAAACCTGCCTGTGCGCGCTGCTCACCATGAACCTCTCAATGATCGGACTGCAGGCGCTCATGTATGCGCAGGAGGCCCCGCTTTCCGAGGAACAGAAGGTCGCGATCGCACGCCACCCGGCACAAGGTGCGGCCGCCTTGCGCGAACGTGGCGTCACCTCGGAAGCCTGGTGCCAGGCGGTGCAAAACCACCATGAACGCCTGGATGGATCAGGCTATCCGAAAAAGCTCGCGGGCGACGCCATCGACCGGTTCGCCCGTGTGCTCACCGTGACCGACCAGTACTGCGCGCTGGTGTCCGAACGCGCCTTCCGCGAGGGAGTCAATCCGGGTGCGGCGCTGCGCCACCTGCTGGTGAACCAGAGCAAGGGACTCGACCCCGCCCTGTGCGCCTTGCTGGTGCGCGAACTCACGCCCTATCCCCCGGGCGCCGCCGTCCGGCTCAAGAACGGCGAGCTCGCCATCGTCTGCCGCCGTACCCGTCACCCGGAGCAGCCGATCGTGCGGGCGCTGATTTCGGCCGAAGGCAAGCGTTTCGCGGAACCGCGCAAGCGTGTTACCAGCCAGGCCGCCTACCATGTGGACAAAACCGTCGCGCAAAGCGAGCTCGGGGAAATCCCTCCCGCGGGCAAGCTGTGGGACGACTCGTTCGCCGCCCCCGCCTGAGGCACGCGCCAGCGCCGGCCGTCAGTGGAACCGTGCGACCAGCGGACTGTCCGTTTCCACCGCGCGACCGCCGATAGCCTGTGAAGCGACCGCCTCGGCGGCGCTGCATACCCGATTGCGCCCGCCCTGCTTGGCTTCGTACAAGGCCAGGTCGGCCTGGCGCAACCACTCCTCGACTTCCACCTTGCGTCCCGGCACCGCCGCCATGACACCGAAGCTGGCGGTCACCCTGGCCAGGCCATCCGGGATCTCGATCTGCGCCTCCTCGACGGCGCGCCGCAGGCGCTCCGCCACCTGCAAGGCGCCTTCGGTGCCGGTTTCAGGCAAGACCACGCAGAACTCCTCGCCACCGTAGCGTGCCACCAGGTCGGCCGGACGCATGATGCTCGCTTCGAGCAGCCCGGCCACTTTCTTGAGGCATTCGTCACCCATCAGATGACCGTGGCTGTCGTTGAAGCGCTTGAAGTAGTCGATGTCCATCAATACCACCGCCAGCGGCTCGGCGTTGCGGCCGCAGCGCCCGACTTCCTCGGCGAGCTTGCGGTCGAGCCGGCGCCGGTTGGCGATCCCGGTCAAACCGTCCACATCGATCAGGCGCATCAGCGCCGCGTTGGCCGCCTTGAGCTCCTCGCCCCGTTCCACCAGAGCGCGGCGCATGTGCGCGATGCGCGTCATCGAGCGGATCTTGGCCTCGAGCACCTTGGGATCGAAGGGCTTGGCGATGTAGTCATCGCCGCCGGCGTCGATGCCGGCTTCGATGTCGCTGGTCTCGTTGAGGCCGGAAAGAAAGATGATCGGCACCCAGGCATCGCTGCCGGCACGGATGACGCGCGCGGTTTCGTATCCGTCGATGCCCGGCATCATCACGTCGAGCAGGACAATGTCCGGATCGACGCTGGCAAACACATTGATGCCCTCGCTGCCGTCGGAGGCGGTTGTCACCTCATGCCCGAGCTTGCCAAGATAGGCCTTGAGAAACAGCCGCTGGCTTCCGGAATCGTCAATCACAAGGATTTTCATGCCATCACCTCTTGCAACGTTTGGCGCCGTGCGGCGGAATCGCCGAGCAACGCGGGTTCAAACACCATTTCAACGACACTGACATCGTCCGCGAAGGGCGTGCCGTCGCGAAACACATCGAGCGCGGCCATCACCTCGGCCGGCGCATCGTGATTCCCGCCTGCCAGGCGGGCCAGCAATTCCTCGAGACGGTCGTCGCCGAACTGTGCGCCGCTGGCGTTGCCGGCCTCGGTCACTCCGTCGCTGGTGAAAACCAGACGCTCCCCCTCGGCGACGGCTAGGCTGCGGAAACCGTCGGCATAGGTCGCATCCCCATCGATGCCCAGGGCCAGGCAACTGGATCGGACCCGTTCGCGCACCCCGTCACGGCCGCACAGTAGCAGCGGCGGCAACCCGCAATTGGCGAGCATGACACTGCGCAGGTGCGGATCAACGTGCGCAATGCCGGCCGCCAGGAAGTGCCCGCGCGGCAGCGCGTCGGCCAGCCGGCGGTTGATTTCCTCCAGCACCCGCAGGGCGGAATGCCCGGCACCGGCAGTCGAACGGAAGGCCTCGGCCGCCGGCACCGCGCCAAGCGCCGCCGCCAGGCCATGGCCGGTGAAGTCGCCCACCATCACCATCAGGCCGCCGTCCGGCGTGCGGGCCGAAAGCAGCATGTCGCCGCTGAAAACATCCGCCGGTATCAGCCGGGAACGCAAGGCCGGGGAGCTCACCGCGCGTGCCGACACCGCGCGCTCGAACACCTCGCGCGCATGTTCCTGGTCATCGATCACGCGGGCGTAGAGGGTGCGTGTGCGTTCATGCAGCGCACGGATGCGCTGCATGGCGCGCAATTTCGCCAGCAGCACGCCCGCGGTCACCGGTTTGGTCAGGAAATCGTCCCCGCCGGCGTCCATGGCGCGCACCAGGCTTTCCTCATCCCCCGCGCCGGTGACGAAGATCACCGGCGTGAAGATGTTGCCGGCCGAAGCCTTGATATGCGACGTCGTTTCCACGCCGTCCATGCCGGGCATCATCATGTCCATGAAGACCACGTCGTAGGCATCCGGGCGGAACATCTGCAGCGCGGTCTCGCCATCCGGCGCCACTTCCACCGCGTAGCCGGCACGCCTGAGAAGCGCGCGCAGGAACGCGCGGCCGGTGACATCGTCGTCGACCACCAGGGCCCGCGGCAGGTCGGCGTCAGACATCGGCGACCTGCACGACATCTTTTCCCGCCGCCTCGAGGGCCACGCGCACCCGGTCGAATTCAATCCGCAAATCCGCCAGCGCCTGTTCGAGCCCGCCCAGGTCGCCCGCCTTGCCTTGCGCTTCAAGCTGCTTCGCCAGGGCCGAAAGCCGCATCGCGCCCACCATGGCCGCACTCGACTTGAGCGTATGCGCAAGGCGCGTCACCAGCTTGACGTCGTCACGCTCCGGGCTCTTGCCCAGGGCCACCAGCATGTCCTCGGTACTGCCGAAGAAATCCTCGACCAGCGTGGCGATGTCCTCGCCCATGGTTTCGACAAGCTGGGCATAGACGCCGTGATCGACAGGCGCACCGGCTGCGGGTGGCGCGGCCACCGCGGCCGGTTCGACCGCCGCTTGCGCGCGCGCCGACGCCCGCCCGGCCGCGGCGTCGCCGTTTCCGGCCGCGCCCAGCCAGCGCGTCAGCACCTCGATCATCTCGCGCCTGGCGAAAGGCTTGGGCAGGAAGCCGTCCATGCCGGCTTCCATGCAGGTATCGACCGCCTCCTTGAGCACGTTGGCGGTCATCGCCACGATCGGCCGGCGGCCCGGCAGTTCCCCCTCGGCCTCGGCGATGCGGATGCGCCAGGTCGCCTCGACGCCGTCCATCACCGGCATGTGCATGTCCATGAACACCAGGTCCACCGCCTCCTGCGCCAGAACCTCGAGCGCCAGGCTGCCGTTCTCGGCCTCGAGGACCTCGAGACCGAAGCCCTTGAGGGTGGCGCGCGCCACCTTGCGGTTGACCACGTTGTCCTCAACCACCAGCACCCGACCGCTGAACTTGCGTTGCATCTGGTTGTCGTCGAGTTCAGCCCGGCTCGCGCCCGCGGCGGCGCGCCTGCAGTGCAGCGTGAAGCTGAAACTCGATCCTTGGCCCGGCTCGCTCCTGACTTCGAATTTGCCGCCCATCATCTCGACTAAGCGCAGGCAGATGGCCAGCCCCAGACCGGTACCGCCGAAACGGCGCGTGGTCGAGGTATCGGCCTGCGTGAAGGGGCGGAACAGCTTGGTCTGCTGCTCCGGTGTCATGCCGATGCCCGTGTCGGTGACGGTGAAGCTGAGCACCACGTCGTCGCCATCGACGCTCACCACGCGCGTTTCGACCCGCACCGCGCCGGCATCGGTGAACTTGAGCGAATTGCCGATCAGGTTGGAGAGCACCTGGCGCAGCCGGCCCGGATCGCCGATCACGTCGCGCGGCACATCGGGCGCGACCTGCGCGTCGAGCAGCAAGCCCTTGGCCGAGGCGCGCGGTCCGGACAGCGCGATCACATCATTGAGCGCCTGGACCGGGTCGTAGGCGATCGACTCCAGGTCGAGCTTGCCCGCCTCGATCTTGGACAGGTCGAGAATGTCGTTCAATATTTCCAGCAGCGCCTGGCCGGAGCGCAGGATGGTTTCGACATAGTCGCGCTGGTCGACCGATAGTTGCGTGTCCAACAGCAGTTCGGCGATCCCCAGCACGCCGTTCATCGGGGTGCGCACCTCATGGCTCATGGTGGCAAGGAACTCGCTCTTGGCGCGCGCAGCGCTTTCGGCATGTTCGCGCGCCTCGATCAGCCGGCGCGACTCCTCGCGCTGCGCCGTGACGTCGGTGTACACCGTGACAAACCCGCCGCCGGGTACCGGTGTGCCGCGCACCTCGATGATCTTGCCGTCGGCACGCCTGCGCTCGAAGCAATGCGGCTCGGCGCGCCGCGCCAGCGCGATGCGCGTCTTGACCTGCTCGTCGGCATCACCCGGCCCGTACTCGCCGCGCGAGGCGTTGTAGCGCAGGAATTTCTCGAGCGGATCGCCGATGGTGAATTCGCCCTTGGGAAAATCCAGCAGGTCGACAAAGCGTTCGTTGAAGGCGATGCAATTGAACTTGGCATCCATCACCGACACACCCATGGGCATGTGCTCGACGGTCTGGTGCAGCATCGCCGCGGTGGCCGCCTGCTCGCGTGCGGCGCGGACCCGCTCGGTGACGTCGCGCATGATGACGGTGTACTCGACGCCGCCGCCGCGCTGTACGCGGGAAATCGACGCCTCGATCGGAAATTCGCTGCCATCGCGTCGCACCCCGACCACCACGCGGTCGGCATGGCTCATCTGGCGCGGCTCGCCTTCGCCTTCGCCGAACTTCGCGACCTGTGCCCGATGCGTGTGGCGGAAGCGCGCCGGCATGAGGATTTCAAGCGGCTGGCCGTACACCTCGGCGGCGGTGTAGCCGAACATGGCTTCGGCGGCATGGTTGAAGATCACCACCCGCTGTTCGCGGTCGGCCGTGACGATGGCGTCGCGGGCGGAGTCGATCAGGCTGGCGATGGCCGCCTGGCTTTCGCTGGCGATCCGCTGGGCGTCCTCGACGGCGACGCCGGCCGCATGGCGACCGTCCAGGACGGCGGAAATGTCTGACGCCAGAGCGCCGAATTCATCACCCCGCACCGTTGAGGCGAGTGTGCAGGAATGGGGATCCGCGGAAAGCCTTGCGACTTCCTGCCTGAGGGTCGACAACGGGCGCAGCAGCCGGCGCACACCCAGCCAGCCGGCCAGCGGCACCAGCCCGGCGGCAAGAATGGCGAGCCCGGTCGATTGCCAATGCAAAGCCGCCAATGGCGCGGCCAGGGCCACCAGCCACAGCACCGCCGCGAACACGCCCAACCCCTTGACGCCTGGATTCATCCCACGTTCCCCTCTACTTCTCTTGATCCATGCATTCTGATGAACGCGCGCGCTGCTTCATCCGCTAAAGAAGCCCGGCTTGCAGGTCTTGTTTTGGATTGAAGGCGTGCTTTCACCCCCATATTCACTAATTTGATTAATTTGATGATGACAATTGTTGTGGATTCGCCGCCTTCCATTGCGGTCCGGCCGGTGGCGTGGCTGTGCTACGCTTTCCCTTCAGCGATCAACCACGCACGGAGGCTTTGTCATGGCCCTGATGGACTTCATCAAGAAACAATTCATCGACGTCATTCACTGGACCGAGGAATCGAACGGCATCCTCGCCTGGCGTTACCCGATGCAGGACATGGAAATCCAGAACGGCGCGCAACTCACGGTGCGCGAGTCGCAACTGGCGAGCTTCGTCAATGAAGGCATCATGGCCGACGTGTTTTCCCCCGGCCGCTACAAGCTGACCACCCAGACCCTGCCGCTCCTGACCAACCTGATGAACTGGGACAAGCTGTTCGATTCCCCGTTCAAGAGCGACGTCTACTTCTTTGCCACGCGCCTGCAGCTCGACCGCAAGTGGGGCACGCCCAATCCGGTGACCATCCGCGACAAGGATTTCGGCGCGGTGCGCCTGCGCGCCTTCGGCATCTATTCCTACCGCCTGACCGACCCGAAGACCTTCCATCGCGAAGTCAGCGGTACCCGCGACGTCTATACCGTGGAGGATCTTGACGGCCAGTTGCGAAACAGCATGATCGCCGCGATGACCAACGCCTTCGGTTCCTCCGGCGTGCCGTTCCTCGACATGGCGGGCAACCAGGGCGCCTTCGCCGCGGCGGTCAAGAAAGAGGCCGACGGCATGTTCGCGCGCCTGGGCCTGACCCTCGACACGCTGGTGGTCGAGAACATCTCGCTGCCGGAAGAAATCCAGAAGATGCTCGACACCCGCATCGGCATGAACATGATCGGCGACATGCAGCGCTACACCCAGTTCCAGACCGCCAACGCGATCCCGATCGCGGCCGCCAACGAGGGCGGCGGGCTGGCCGCCATGGGTGCCAACCTCGCCGCCGGCGTGGGCATCGGCAACCAGATGGCCGGCGCGATGATGGGCGCGATGACCCAGGGCGCATCCGGCGCGCCGGCGGCAGCGCCGGCAGCCGCACCGGTCGCCACCCCGGGCGCAGCACCGGCGCCGGCCGCCGCTGCCGGCGCTTCCATTGACGAGATCACCGCCACGCTGGAAAAACTCCACGCGCTGGTGGGCAAGGGCATCCTGTCTCAGGCCGAGTTCGACACCAAGAAGGCCGAGTTGCTCGCGAAACTGGGGTAGCCCGACAGGCAGTACGACAGGGGCCGTGGTGCGGCTATCATTGCGCACCTTCCCCTTCACCGTGACGCCATGCCAGACCCGCTCCTGATCGCCAAAGCCGCCGACCTCGAACTCTGCCTCTTGCCCGCGCTGGCCAATCGCCACGGGCTGATCACCGGCGCCACCGGCACCGGCAAGACCGTCACCCTGCAAAAGCTGGCCGAAAGCTTCTCGGCCATCGGCGTGCCGGTGTTCATGGCCGACATCAAGGGCGACCTGACCGGCATCGCCAACGCCGGCAAATCCTCGCCGCGCATGAAGGAACGCCTCGACGCCTTGAAGCTCGACGAGCCGGCCTGGGCCGGCAGCCCGGTCACGGTGTGGGATGTGTTCGGCGAAAAAGGCCACCCGGTGCGCGCCACCATCTCCGACATGGGGCCGCTCCTGATCGGCCGCATGCTCAACCTGAACGACACCCAGGAAGGCGTGCTGCAACTGGTGTTCAAGATCGCCGACGACAACGGCCTCCTGCTGCTCGATCTCAAGGACCTGCGCGCGATGCTGCAGTTCGTCGGCGAGAACGCGTCGAAGTACACCACCGAGTACGGCAACATCTCGGCGGCCTCGGTCGGCGCGATACAGCGCGGCCTCTTGGCGATCGAGGCGCAAGGCGGCGAAAGCTTTTTCGGCGAGCCCATGCTCAACATCGACGACCTGATGCAGACCGATGCCAACGGCCGCGGCGTGGTCAATGTGCTGGCCGCCGACAAGCTGATGAATTCGCCGCGCCTGTACTCCACCTTCCTCTTGTGGATGCTCTCGGAGCTGTTCGAGCGCCTGCCCGAGGTGGGCGATGTCGAAAAGCCCAAGCTGACTTTCTTCTTCGACGAGGCACACCTATTGTTCAACGAGGCGCCCAAGGCGCTCCTGGAAAAGATCGAGCAGGTGGTGCGCCTGATCCGCTCCAAGGGCGTGGGCGTGTACTTCGTCACGCAGAACCCTCTGGACGTGCCCGACACGGTACTGGCGCAACTCGGCAACCGCGTGCAGCATGCGCTGCGCGCCTTCACCCCGCGCGACCAGAAGGCGGTCAAGGCCGCCGCCGAGACCATGCGCGCCAACCCCAAGCTGGATGTGGAAAAGGCCATCACCGAGCTGGGCGTGGGCGAAGCCCTGGTGTCTTTCCTGGACGAAAAGGGCCGCCCGGGCATCGTCGAGCGCGCGCTGGTGGTACCGCCGGTCTCGCAACTGGGCCCGATCAGCGACACCGAACGCCGCGCCCTGCTCGAAAACTCGATCGTCGCCGGCGTATACGAGAAGGCGGTGGACCGCGAATCGGCCTACGAGATCCTCAAGGGACGCACCGCGCAGGTGCAGGCCGGGCAGAGCGCTGATGCTGGCGCCGGCGCCAACCCGCCAGCGGCCGGTGCGCCAGCGCCGGCGGGCGAATCCGCACCCGCAGCCGCGGACGAACCGGGCCTGCTCGACAAGATCGGCGGCATGTTCGGCGCCGGCAATACGCCGCCCTCGCCGCGCGGCGGCCTGCGCCGCGAATCGGTGGTGGAAGCCATGGCCAAGAGCGCCGCGCGCGCGGTCGGCTCGCAGGTCGGGCGCGAGATCATCCGCGGCGTGCTCGGCTCGATCTTCGGCGGCGGCGGGCGGCGCCGCTAGGCGCGCGGCCGGACCGCAGCGCCCGCGCCTTGACGTCCGCGTCCGACGCACTCTTCGCCCGGGCCGGCGCTCTGGCAGACGCCGGCGACCTGCAAGGCGCCGCCGAGGCCTTCGAAGCAGGCCTCGCATGCGGCCCGGATGACCCGGCCATCCGCAACCGCCTGGCACTGATACAGCGCAGCCTGGGTGACCTCGAGCCCGCGCTTGCCAATTTCGAACGTGTGCTGGCCATCGCGCCAAGCGACGTGGCGCGCATCAACCTGGCCTGCGCGCTCGATGAGTCCGGTGAATCGCAGCGCACGCTCGGCCTGCTCAAAGCATCGGCGGGCTTGCTCGAGACCTCGGCCGAGGCGCGCTGGATGGCCGCGCGGGTGTGGCTGCGCGCCGGCGACTACCGGCGCGGCCTGGCAATGTACGAGTCGCGCTGGCAACTCGGCCGCCCCGAACTGCAATTGCGCGACTGTGCGGCGCCGCTGTGGCGCGGTGAACCCGCGCCGGGCAGCACCCTGCTGGTGTGGCACGAGCAGGGCCTGGGCGACACCCTGCTGGGCTTGCGCTTCGCGGCGCTGGCCAAGGCGCGCGGACTGAAGGTCATCGCCGAGGTGCAGCCCACGCTGCGTGACCTGGCAGCCTCCATGCCGGGGGTGGACACAGTGATCGCAGAGGGCGAGGTGCCGCGATTCGACTTCCATATCCCCACACTGTCGTTGCCCCATGCGCTCGGCCTCGAGGTGTCGCAGGCGGGCCTTGGCCTGCCCTGTATCACGCCGCCGGCGACACGCATGACCAAGTGGCGCGCGCTGCTGCCGCCCGGCAAGTCCTTTCGCATCGGCCTGGCATGGCGCTCGACGATCTACCGCGACAATCCGCAGGTCGCGCAATCCAAGCTCGCGCGCAGCCTGCCACTGGCATCGCTGGCCCCGTTCGCCGCCTTGCCGAAGGTCGAACTGGTTTCGCTGCAGGTAGCCCAGGGCAGCGAGGAAACCGGCCGCACCGCGGGCATGACACTCACCGACCTGACCGCGCACATCGACGACATGGCCGACACCGCCGCGCTGATGGCGCAGCTCGACCTGGTGGTGGCAATCGACACCGCGGTCGCGCACGTGGCCGGCAGCATGGGCGTGCCGCTCTTCGTGCTGCTGCCCGCCGACGCGGACTGGCGCTGGGTGGCGGGGGATGTGCAAAGCCCCTGGTATCCGGCCGCGCGCACCTTCCGCCAGGGCCTGCGCAATGACTGGCGCGCGCCGGTGGCCGCGGCCGCGGCGGAGGCCGGCAAACTCGCGGCGGCGCATGCCCCGGCGCCCTTCCTGAAGCGCTGGTTCGGGGGTGGCAAGGGCGGGTGATAGACTCGCGGGCCTTCGTTGCCGGTATGCGCCGCACAAGCGGCCTGCCCGGACCCACTCGCGTTTCCAGCCCCGCATGTCCTCCTCCGCCGCCCCCGCGGCACCTTCCGTTTCGCCGCCGCGCATGACCACTGCCGCGCTGCTGATGGCCATCGGCGGCGCGATCTTCTTCTCGTCGAAGTCGATCTTCATCAAGCTGGCCTACGCGGTGCCCGGCCTGGACGGCGCGCCGCCGGTGGATGCGGTGACGCTCCTTACCCTGCGGATGATCTTCTCGATGCCTTTCTTCGTGATCATCGGCCTTGTGGCCAGCCGCAACAGCCGGCAGGCCCCGCTCACCCGGCGTGACCACCTGACGCTGATCGGCCTGGGGCTCCTGGGCTACTATTTTTCCAGCTACATGGATTTCATCGGCCTGGTGTACATCAGCGCGTCACTGGAACGCCTGATCCTCTACCTCTACCCCACCTTCACGGTATTGCTCTCCGCCCTGCTGTACCGCAAGAAAATCACCGCGCGCACGCTGGCGGCGCTACTGGTGTGCTACGGTGGCGTGGCCCTGGTGTTTGGCCACGACCTTGCCACCAGCAACATGAGTCGCTCGGTGTGGGTCGGCGCGGGCTTCGTCGCCATATCCGCCCTGACCTACGGCCTTTACCTGGTCACCGGCACCGAGGTGATCGGGCGCGTCGGCGCCACCCGCTTCACCGCCTACGCGATGACGGTGTCTTCGGTGGCCTGCATCGCGCAGTTCTTCATACTGAACCCGGTGCAACGGCTGCAGCTGCCGATGGAAGTCTACGGCTACGGCGTGCTGCTGGGCACCGTTTCGACGGTGCTGCCGACCTTCCTGACCTCCGCGGCGCTAAAGCGCATCGGCGCCAACCAGGTGTCGCTGGTCGGCGCCGTCGGACCGATCTCGACCATCGCGCTGGGCGCCATGATCCTGGGCGAGCGCATCAACGCATGGCAGGCCGCCGGCGCCGCGCTGGTGATATGCGGGGTCCTGATGATTACAATCAAGCCGAAATCCACCACCGTTTGACCAACAAGGAGCAACAAGCATGGACATGGGCATTCGCGGCAAGACCGCACTGGTATGCGCCGCAAGCAAGGGCCTGGGACGCGCATGCGCGATGGCGCTGGCAGCCGAAGGCGTCAACGTCGTGATCACCGCGCGCGGCAAGGAAGCGCTGGAAGCCACGGCCGAGGACATCCGCAAGGCCACCGGCGCCAAGGTCGTGACCGTCGCCGGCGACATCACCACCCCGGAAGGCCGCGCCGCCGCGCTGGCCGCCGCGCCGCACTACGACATCCTGATCAACAACGCCGGCGGCCCGGCCCCCGGCGACTTCCGCCAGTGGGACCGCGACACCTGGATCAAGGCGCTCGATGCCAACATGTTGACGCCGATCGAGCTGATCAAGTCCACCGTGGACGGCATGATCGAGCGCAAGTTCGGCCGCATCGTCAACATCACCTCCGGCGCGGTGAAGGCGCCGATCGACATCCTCGGCTTGTCCAACGGTGCGCGCTCGGGGCTTACGGGCTTTGTGGCCGGCCTGTCGCGCAAGACCGTGGCGCACAACGTCACCATCAACGGCCTGTTGCCCGGCCCGTTCGAGACCGACCGCCTGAAGTCGACGCTCGGCACCTGGGCCAAGCGCGACGGCATCACCATCGAGGAAGCCGCCGAACGCCGCAAGAAGGAAAACCCCTCGGGCCGCTTCGGCACGCCGGAGGAATTCGGCGCCGCCTGTGCCTTCATGTGCAGCGTGCACGCCGGCTACATGACCGGGCAGAACATCCTGCTCGACGGCGGGCATTATCCCGGCACATTCTGACCTACGGACAAAAGTACACACCTACTTTTGTCCGGGCTGTTTTGCGTGAAATCGCTGGCGGAGCCAGTCGATTTCACGATGGAAATTCTACGAAACAACTCCACCCATGACATCTGCAGAGACGGCTGATCGCCTTGCCAAGTACCGGCTGATCCCGGTGATCCGCTTCGACAATCCGGACGACGGCGCGCTGGCCATCGAGTGCGCGTTGCGCGCCGGGATTCCGACGGTGGAGATCACGCTGACCATGCCGGACGCCATCGACATGGTGCGCGAGTTTTCGCGCCATCTCGAAAGCCACCAGATGATCGGTGCGGGCACGGTGTGGAACGAGGACGATTGCGCGCGGGTGCTCGACGCCGGTGCCGCCTACGTGGTGTCGCCCGGCCTGGTGCCGGGGCTGGGCGCGCAGGTGCATGCCGGAAAAGCCGCCTACCTGCCCGGCGCACTGACGCCCGGTGAAGTGGCCGCCGCGCTGCGCGACGGCGCCGACATCGTCAAGCTGTTCCCGGCTTCCAGCCTCGGACCTAAGCACCTGACAGCGGTGAAGTCGGTGTTTCCGGGCACGCGCTTCTGCCCTACCGGCGGCGTTTCGGGTGAGAACATGGACCAGTGGTTCGCCGCCGGCGCCACCTGCGTGGGCATTGGCAGTTCGATGTTTTCCAGGGCCGCCATCAAGGACCGCAACCAGAAGCTGCTGGTGGAAGAAGCCAAGCACCACCTTTCGCTGCTGTCGCTGATCCCGCGTTAGGGCCATGAGCGCAGTGCCTGCGATCCTCGCGCTGGGCGAACCGATGATCGAGTTCAACCAGACCGAACCGGGCAAGCCCAACTACCTGCAGGGCTTCGGCGGCGACACTTCCAATGCCATCATCGCGTGCGCGCGCCAGGGCGCGGCCTGCGGCTACCTCACCCGCCTGGGCGACGACGAATTCGGCCGCGCCTTCCTCGACCTGTGGCAACGCGAAGGCGTGGATACGCGCGGCGTGGCCATCGATGCAACCGCGCATACCGCCGTGTACTTCGTCACCCACGGCGCAACCGGCCACAGCTTTTCTTACCTGCGCCGGGAT
The DNA here is from genome assembly GCA_965279115.1 of Burkholderiales bacterium. Classification (GTDB taxonomy): domain Bacteria; phylum Pseudomonadota; class Gammaproteobacteria; order Burkholderiales; family JAEUOS01; genus JAEUOS01. The sequence continues at coordinate 4,614,307 of OZ257137.1, read as the reverse complement.
TCCGCCGCCAGCCGCATGACCCCGGCGCACCTGCCCGCCGACCTGATCCGCAACGCGCGCTTCCTGCATGTTTCCGGCATCAGTCAGGCCATCTCACAAAGCGCCCGCGACACCGTAGCCGCAGCCATCGCCCTGGCGCGCAGCAACGGCGTGAAGGTGAGCTACGACACCAACCTGCGCCTGAAACTATGGCCGATCGAAACCGCACGCGAGGTGATCACCGCCACCATCGCCCAAGCCGACTACCTGCTGCCCAGTCTGGAAGACCTGCAGGCCGTGAACGAACTCGAGGCGCCGGACGCCATCCTCGACTGGTGCTTTGCACATGGCGCCAAGAACGTAGTGCTCAAGTGCGGCCGCGCCGGCTGCATTGCCGCCACACCAAGCCAGCGCACCCCGATTGCGGGCCACAAAGTGGATGCGGTGGACGCCACCGGCGCTGGCGACTGCTTCGACGGCGCCTTTCTGGCCCGGCTGGATGCGGGCGATGATCTGGTTGCCGCAGCCCGCTACGCCAACGCCGCCGCCGCGCTTACCACCACCGGGTTCGGCGCGGTGGCGCCGCTGCCGCGCGGGGAACAGGTAGTCGCACTCCTTTCTCGAACCAACGACTGACCAGTCAATCGGGTTAAGCGACAACGGCGACGCCATCAACCCTCGCCTTCGTCGCGCTTCACATCCGCCAGAGTAAGCGACGACGCGGTCTGTGAAACCACGAACACCGGAACGCTCGGCTTAAGGGGCGCCGACAACTCTGCCTCAAGACCGCGCCGGATCAGGTCTGAGACAACTTTTGACTTGCCCAAACTCTCCGAGCGATTCTCGGCAAGCTCGCGTGCGGCGGCTGATACGTCTTGCCCAAGGGTCTGTCTGTTTCGCATTTGAATACCTCCCAATCGTGATTTTGCATCACCCCGCCCGTCTTCCACAGTTCATGAGCAACCCGTCGCCAAGAATTACCTACGATTTCTCGATTTTTGGAATTTCGTAGGTAATTTGAATCTTGCGCCACAGGCGCGCAACGTCACCGGAGTGCCGACCTGGGCACGATCTCCGGTTAAGCGACAATCAAGCGAAGCCCACCCTGCGAAAGCGGCCCTATGGCCCACCTGATCGCCCTTGACTGGGGCACCACCAGCCTGCGCGCCTACCTGCTGGACGAAGCCGGCAACATCCTCGAACGCCGCGAAGATGGCCCCGGCATCATGAAGGTGGAGCACGGCGCCTTCGAGGCCGCGCTGCAGGCGTTTTGCGGCGACTGGATCGCCGCCCATCCGCAGGCGCAACTCGTCGCCAGCGGCATGATTGGCAGCAAGCAAGGATGGCGCGAAGCCCCCTACTGCCCCTGCCCGGCCAGCGCCGCCGACCTGGCCGCCCACACCATCAACGTGCCGCTGGCCCACGGCCGCCACCTCACCATCGTGCCCGGGGTTTCGTATGTGGATGCCTCGAGCGGCGTGCCGGACGTGATGCGCGGCGAGGAAACCCAGGTGTTCGGCGCCCTGCCCGCCACCGGCCGCCACGTGGCCGTTCTGCCCGGTACGCACAGCAAATGGGTTTGGGTGGAAGACGGCGCAATCGTCTCCTTCGCCAGCTTCATGACCGGCGAGGTGTACGCCGCCCTGACGGCGCACACCATCCTGGGCCGGTTGATGAAGCTGGATGCGCCGCATGACGAAGCCGCCTTCGCGCGCGGCGTGGCGTATGGGCTGGAAGCGCCGCAGGCATTGCTCAACCGCATGTTTTCCGCACGTACCCTGGGGCTGTTCGGGCAACTGGAGGAAGGGGCGCTGCCTTCATATCTCTCGGGGCTATTGATCGGTAGCGAAATCGGTGCAGCGCGAGCCATGCGCCCCACCGATGCGCGTCCGCTGCTGCTGGGCAGTGCGGAACTTGCGGCACGCTACGCTAGCGCGTTTCGTGTTGCAGGGGTCGAGACAGCGATAGGGCCGACGGAAAGCGCTGCCAGCGGCATGGAAAGGGTGGCATGTGCCATTCCGATGAGCGCTCGGTAAACCTCACGCAACGATCGCTTGGAGAGAAATACGGTAGCCTCCATGATTAGACTGATCATTCCACGACCTCTTGAAATGCATGCCCTTGACGCCGTCATCGCGCGCGCCAGTCAACACTGCCGAAGGGACCAGCCCCTAAAGGGGAGCTGACTCGAACATGACCACACTGGTCTTCAGCACCATCGCCAGCGGGACAACCGTCGCGTTCGACCCGGCCATCGATGTCCTGTTGTTCGACAGCGTGCTCATCAGCGCCGCGCAGGTGGTGGTTGCGCGCCAGCCGGACGGCACCGGCGTCTCGTTCAGGGCCGGCGGCAAGATCGTCTTCCTCACGCCTTCGGTCAACATCGAGGCACTGACGCCGGCGAACATCATGTTTGCGGATAGTTCCTTGTTCGCCGTCGGCAACGCCTCGGCTGCCGCGGGTGATGCGGATGCAAATACCATCAACGGCACGGCCGGGCGGGACTATCTGGACGGCCTTGGCGGCGCCGACACCATGCGGGGCGGCGCCGGCGGCGACACCTACGTGGTCGACAACGCCGGCGACCTGGTCGACGAAAACTGGCCGCAGCAGATCGACCTGATCGGTGTGAGCAGCAGCGGCGTGCAGGGCAACCTGGGCAGCGCCGACCCGTCGGTGTCCGCCAACGGCCGCTTTGTCGCCTTCTCCAGCGACGCCACCAACCTGGTGGCAGGCGACACCAACCTCGCCTCCGACATTTTCCTCAAGGACACCGTCACCGGCGAGGTGCGGCGCGTATCCACCGATGCCAGCGGCGCGCAGGTCTCCGGCAACAGCTACGGCAGCGCGCTTTCCGCGGATGGCCAGTTGGTGGCCTTTACAAGCACGAGTGCCGGGCTGGTGCCGGGCGGCGGCGGCAGCACGCCGGCTGTGTATGTGAAGAACATGTTCACCGGCGCGATCCAGCGTGCCAGTGCGGACACCGCCGGCAATGCCGCCAACGCGGGCAGCTCCAGCGCATCCCTGTCCGCAGACGGCCGCTACGTTTTGTTCGAGAGTGTCGCCACCAACCTGGTGGGCAGCGACGGCAATGGCGCCAGCGACGTTTTCGTCAAGGACCTGCAGACCGGCGCCATCGTGCGCGCCTCCACCAGCGCGGCCGGCGTCGAAGGCAACTTGGCCAGCAATTCAGCGAAGTTCACGCCGGACGGCCGCTACGTCGTCTTCGCCAGCAGCGCCAGCAACCTGGTGGCCAACGACACCAACGGGCGCGCGGACATTTTCGTCAAGGACCTGCAAACAGGCGCGATCCAGCGCGCCTCGGTGGGCGCCACCGGCACCGAAGGCGTGACCGACAGCGCCGCCCCCTCGATCTCGGCCGATGGCCGCTACGTCGCCTTCGAGACCACTGCGCCATTGCTTGCGAGCGACACCAACGGGCTCTCCGACATCTACGTCAAGGACCTGCTCACAGGCGCCCTGGTGCTGGCGTCAACCAACTTCATCGGACAACCCAATACCTCCGGATCCAGCCGGGGCGCGGCCTTGTCTGCCGACGGCGCGTATGTCGCCTTCGAGAGCTCCAGTTCGCAGATCATCAGCTTCGACAGCAACCAGACCGTCGATGTCTTCGTCCGATCGCTGCAAGCGGGTACCACACAGCGCGTTCCCACCACCGGCTTCGGCCTGCAAACCCCATATGCCGGCGCCACCGTCCCGGCGCTGGCGGCATTCTCGGCCGATGGCGGCTACCTGGTGTTCCAGAGCCGCAACCCCAATCTCGTCAGCAGCGATGCCAACGGCAGCTACGATGTGTATCGCGTGGCAAACCCCTTCGTTCTGCAGTCCTCGCCCGCCGGCGCCGGTGACCAGGTGCTCTCTTCGGTCACCTATACCCTGCCCGCCAACGTCGAAGACCTGGTCCTCACCGGCACATCGGCCATCAACGGCACCGGCAACACCCTGGCCAACCGCATCGTCGGCAACGATGCCGACAATGTCCTGTACGGCGGGGGCGCCGGCGGCAGCGGCGGCGGCATGGGCGGCGGCGGTGGCGGCGTAAACGAAACGCTGATCGGGGGAGGCGGCAACGACACCCTGGATCCGGGCCCGAGCCTGGCTTCCATGCTGTACGGTGGCAGTGGTGACGACAGCTATTTCGTGTACTGGTCGGAAAATGCCGTTATCGAAAATCCCGGCGAAGGCATCGATTCCGTTCTTGTGCACCACCTCGGCAACTATGTCGCGCCGGATAACGTCGAGAACGTCTCCCTCTGGTCGGCAATAAGTCAAGGCGGCGGCAACCTCGCCGGCAACGCTCTCGACAACGTCGTCACAGGCTCCCTGGGCCCCAACCGGATCGACGGTGGCGCCGGTGCTGACACCCTTGTGGGTGGCGGTGATGGCGACACCTACGTGGTGGACAACCTCGCGGACATAGTCAACGAAACCCTCGATACCGCCATCGATACGCTTGAAGCGAGCGTGTCACGGACCCTCGAATCGACCATCGAGCATCTGGTTCTTTCAGGCAGCGACTCCATCGACGGGGCCGGCAACGCGCTCTCCAACCGCGTCACGGGCAATTCAGCCGCGAACCGCCTGTACGGCGGCGACAGTAGCGATCGGCTGATCGGCAACGGTGGCAATGACACGCTCGATGGCGGCGCGGCGCTAGACTGGATGGCTGGGGGTTCTGGCGACGATACCTATACCGTCGATACGCGCTTGCCTGGCTTTGCGCTCGCCTTCACCGGCGAGGCAGGTGAATACATTTCCGCCGGCCTGACGCACTACTACACCGGCGCGGATGGCACTTTCGATGCGTTGACGTTGGACGACATGAACAGCGACGGCCAGATCGATCAATTGACCATTCGCTTCCTGAGTCCGGGGCTTGCGCATTTCTGGCATTTGCGATTCGCAGCGGACAAGGCAGGCCGCAACCTGGCGCCTGGAGACTATGCCGACACACGTACCTCGGCATTCATACCCGGCCACCCCATGCTCGATCTCACTGGCGATGGCCGGGGGGGGCAGGCCTACGTCGGCAGCTTTTCCATCCGCGAACTTGAAGTCGACTATTCCACTTGGCCGTACAGGCTGGTGCGATTCTCCGCCTCGTTCGAAGAGCGCTTCGGCAACGGCGCGCTGGCGTTTCGTGGCGTTGTCAGCTTCAACGGCAATGGCAGCCTGGCGGACCAGATCATCGAAGCTGCCAATGACGGCAACGACACGGCGCAATCTTCGCTGAGTTACGTGCTGCCTGTCAACGTCGAAAACCTGGCCTTGACGGGCGGCAGCGCGATCGACGGCGCCGGCAACGCCGTAGCCAACGCGCTCACCGGCAATGCAGCCAACAACCGGCTGGATGGCATGGAGGGCGACGACACCCTGGACGGCGGTGACGGCAATGACACGCTCGCCGGCAACCAGGGCAGCGACCAGTTATTGGGCGGTAGCGGCGACGACATACTGCAAGGTGGCAAGGACAACGACCGTCTCGAAGGCGGCGACGGTTTCGACACCCTCATCGGCGGCGACGGCAACGATGTACTTGCCGGAATGAACCAGGGCGACAGCCTTGCCGGCGGCAACGGCGACGACTTTCTCGGTGGCGGCAAGGGGCTGGACATCCTTGATGGCGGCGAGGGCAACGACACGCTGGTCGGCGGGCTCGGCAGCGACACCCTGATCGGCGGCAACGGCATCGATACAGCGGACTATTCGGGCTCTGCCGAAGCTCTTGCCATTGACCTCAATCTGGTGGGCGCACAGGTGGTCAGCCTGTTGCAGGCCACCGAATCGCTTTCCGGCATCGAGAACCTGCTGGGCGGCGCGTTCAACGACCTCATCACCGGCAACGCGCTCAACAACCTGTTGGCCGGCAATGCCGCCAACGACACCCTGGCCGGCGGCGACGGATTCGACACTATCGATGGCGGCGACGGCGATGACAATCTCTCCGGCATGAACCAGGGCGATGTAATCAACGGCGGCAACGGCAACGACTTGCTGGGTGGCGGCAAGGGCCAGGACATGCTCGATGGCGGTGAAGGCGACGACACCCTGCAAGGCGGCCTGGGCACGGATGTGCTCACCGGCGGGAATGGCATCGACAAGTTCGTCTTTTCCACCGCGCTCGACGGCGTGATCAACGTGGACACCCTCACCGACTTCATCTCTGGTACCGACCAGATACAGATTTCGGCCATCACATTCGGTGCCTTCGCAGCCCAGGTCGGCCAGACCATCGGCCTCGGCCCCAACCTCACCTATAACGCAGCCACCGGCGCCCTGGCTTACGATGCAGACGGTGCCGGCGCCGTAGAGGCGATCAGCTTTGCCGTTCTCGGTAGCATGTCCCATCCGGCCGCACCCGGCAACGATTTCGTCGTCGTTGCATAATCAATCACACGGATGCGGGTTAAGACACATGGCTCGGACACGCATCCCCTCTCGCAAAACCAGACTGTTCCGGTCGTGGCATAACCACCCTGCCGTCGCTGCCCATCCGTTGAAAGGCGTGCAATGACGCAAGTGCAAGTGGTGTTCATCGACGGTGCACTTGAAAATAGTGACTCACTGGCGAAGTCCATCGCGAGTGCACTGGAAGTTCACCTGCTCGATGCCACGAGCGACGGCCTCGCCCAGGTCGCTGCGATACTCACCGGCCGCAATGACTTGGCAGCACTGCATTTCATCTCGCATGGCGCGCCAGGCATATTGGCGCTGGGCAGTACGCGCCTGGATTTGGCCAGCCTCGACGAACACGCCGCCAGCCTTGCGGCCATCGGCGCCGCCCTGGCGCCCGGCGGCGACCTGCTCCTGTACGGTTGCGACATCGCAGCGGGTTCTGAAGGCACGGCCTTTGTCCGGGCACTTGCCGCCAGCACCGGTGCCGATGTCGCCGCCTCCAGCGACCTGACCGGCACCATGATCGATGGCGGCAATTGGCGACTGGAAGTCGACACTGGTCCGATTGAGTCCCCCATCCCAGGAAACCTGCTCGACGCCTATGCCGGCACCCTCGGCCTGGGCGGCGGCGGTGGCAGCACACCCGCCAATACCGCCCCCACCTTCGGCACGGCCGATGGCATCGTCGTCTCGCGGGTCGGCACCAGCAACGCCGTGCTTTCGGGCCTGGCACTGCAACCCGACGGCAACATCATCGCGGCGGGGTATGCCTTCAATGGCAACCCCTGGACAGACATCGCCGTCGTGCGCTACAACCCCGATGGCAGCCTTGACCCGGGCTTTGGCAACAGCGGGCGCGCCATCATCAGCCTAAGCGCCGGCAACGACGATGGACGCGGCGTGATGCTGCAGCCGGACGGAAAGATCGTCATCGCGGGAATCACCAGTCCGGCCGTAGTGAACGATTTCGGGCTGATCCGAGTGGACACCTCCGGCAACCTGGACCCGACCTTCGGCAACGGCGGAAAGGTGGGAACCGACTTCACCGGCGCAGGCAGTTACGACGACGCACGCGGCGCCGTGCTGCAGACCGACGGCAAGATCGTGGTCGCAGGCGTCAATTCTTCAGACGCGAACTGGAATTTCGCCGCCGCACGTTACAACGGCGATGGCAGCCTGGATAACAGCTTCGATGGTGATGGCAAGAACACCACCGATTTCGGACTCGGCCACGACGCCGCCAACGCGCTTGCCCTGCAAGCCAACGGCAAGATCGTGCTGGCGGGATTTGCCAGCAACGCCAACGACAAGGATTTTGCGCTGGTTCGCTACAACCTCGACGGCAGCCTCGACAACACCTTTGATGGCGATGGCCGGGTCCTGACCCAGCTTGGATCGGTGGACGACGAAGCCAGCAGCGTGCTCATCCAGCCGGACCAGAAAATTCTTGTCGCCGGCGCCAGCCGCAACCAGCTTGCGCGACTCGAGATCACGCTGGTCCGCTACAACCCCGACGGCAGCCTTGACAGCGGGTTCGGCAATGCCGGCGTCGTCCGTGTCGCGAACGACTCGATATCCGCCCCCAGCAAAGCCAGCGCCCTTGCGCTGCAAGCGGACGGCAAAATCCTCGTGGCAGGCACCAGCAACATCGACGCCACTCCAGAATTCGCACTCATACGCCTGAATACCGACGGCAGCATGGACACCGGCTTCGGCATTGGCGGCAAGGTGCGCACCGCGACCGGTACGCTCGCCGACACCGCCGCGGCCCTTCTGGTGCAGCCGGACGGCCGGATCGTGCTGGGCGGTTCCAGCTACGACACTGCGAGCAATTTCGCCCTGGTACGCTACAACGCCGACGGCAGCCTGGATGCCAGCTTCGACCACAACGGCACGCAAAGTTATGTGGAAAACGGTACGCCGGTGCCCCTGGCGCCGGACGCGCACATTTTCGACAAGGAACTCGCCGCCGGCGGCCACTACAACGGCGCAACCCTGACCATCGCCCGCCATGGCGGCGCGAATGCGCAGGATGTATTCACCGGCTCCGGCACCCTCGCCGCACTGGTCGAGGGCGGCGACCTAAGGGTGGGCACAAACGTGATCGGATCGGTGCTCACCAACAGCGGCGGCACGCTGGTGTTGCGCTTCGGCTTCGGCTCGACCCAGTTGTTGGTGGACTCGGCGCTGCGCCAGATCGCCTACAGCAACGGCGCGGCCGCGCCGCCCACTGAAGTGCGCATCGACTGGACCTTCAGCGACATGAACCAGGGCTTCCAGGGACCCGGTGGAACACTGAGCGCGGTCGACGGCGGCACGGTGCGCATCACGCCTGCCAGCGGCACCTTCCACTTCGGCGCGCTGGCCGACGGCACCATCTTTTCGTTCGACCCCGCGCTCGAAGACCTGGTGTTCGATGACCCGAACCTGAGCGCGAGCGAGCTACGCCTGCAGGCGGCGGCCGACGGCACCCAGGTGTCGCTTTCCGCGGCGGGCAAGACCATCCGTTTCGCGGCGGACATGCTGATCTCCGCACTCGGGCCGGACAACCTACAGTTCGCCGACGGATCCGTGTTGCGGGTCGGTGATGCGGCAGCCAACACGCTCACCGGCACCAACGGCGGCGACTACCTCGACGGTCGCGGCGGTGCCGACACGTTGCACGGCGGGTGGGGTGACGATACTTACGTCATCGACTCGGCGGGAGACACGGTCGACGAATCAAGCCCGCCCGCGGGCGCCGCCGCCCTGCATATCCCGACCTACACCGACACCATCCTCGCCTCGATCACGCTGACGCTCCCGGATGAGATCGAGAACCTCACACTCACCGGCACCAGCGCCCTCGACGGTAGCGGTAATGGTCTGGACAATTTCATCACCGGCAATTCCGCCGCCAATGCCCTCAATGGCGGCACAGGCAACGACACGCTTGCCGGCGGGGCCGGCGACGACACCCTCGACGGCGGGCCCGGCAGCGACACCGCCGACTACTCCGACGCCCTCGAGGCGGTGCGTGTCGACCTCAACCAGGCCGGCGCCCGCTTCGTGAGCTACCGGGCGGGGTCCGACACCTTGGCCTCCATCGAAAACCTCACCGGTTCCGGGTTCGCGGACACCCTGATCGGCGATGCAGGTCCCAACCGCCTGCAGGGCCTGGCCGGCAACGACCTGCTGGTCGGTCATGCCGGCAACGACACCCTTGAAGGCGGCAGCGGTGCCGACACCTTGCGCGGCGGGGCGGGTGACGACACCTACGTCGTCGACGACGTCGGCGACGTGGTCGACGAACAGCCGCTCAACAACCCCACGCTGGTTTCTGTCAGCAGCAGCGGCGCACTTGCCGACGACTACAGCTTCGCCCCTGCGTTTTCCGTCGATGGCCGGTACGTGGTGTTCGAAAGCTCCGCCACCACCCTGGACGGTGCCGGTGCGCCCTACTCAACCGGCGTGTACCTCCACGACCTGCAAACCGGCAGCACCCAGCGCATCTCCACCAATGCGGCCGGCGGGTTCGGCAATGGCAACAGCGACGGCGCCGCCTTTTCGCCGGACGGTCACAAGGTAATGTTCCGCAGCTATGCCAGCGACCTGGTCGCGGGCGACACCAACGGTGCCGCCGACATTTTTGTCAAGGACCTGACCACCGGCGCCATCGCGCGCGTCTCCACCGGGGCCGGTGACGTGGAAGCCACCGGCGGCGCGATCAACGGGGGCAGCTACGGTGCCTCCTTTTCGGGCGACGGCAGCCTGGTCGTGTTCGCCAGCTATGCCACCAACCTGGTGGGCAACGACAGCGGCGCCGCGCTGGACATTTTCGTCAAGGACCTGACCAGTGGCGCGGTGGATCGCATGTCCGTCACGGCCGCCGGCGTCGAGGGTAACTTCGACAGCGCCGATGCCAGTTTCTCGCCGGACGGCCGCTATGTGGTTTTTTCCAGCCTCGCCAGCAACCTGGTAGCCGACGACACCAACAGCGCCCGCGACATCTTCGTCAAGGACCGGCAGACCGGCGCGCTCACGCGCGTTTCCACCGACGCCAACGGAGCCCAGGGCGACGGCGACAGCACCCGCGCGATCTTTGCCCCGGATGGTCTGCACCTGTTGATTGAAAGCACGGCCGGCAACCTGGTCGCCGGGGATACATTCAACACGCCGGACATTTTCCGCAAGAACCTCTTCACCGGCGCCATCGAACGCGTTTCCACCACGGCCGGGAACGTGCCGGCCGACAACCTCAGCATTACGGCCTCGCTGTCGGCGGATGGCCGCTACATGGCCTTCAGCAGCTTGGCATCCAACCTGGTCCAGGGCGACACCTTTAGCGCAGATGTATACGTGAAGGACCTTGCCACCGGGGCGGTACGCCGGGCCTCGGGCAACTACCTCGGCAATATTATTGACGGCAGCAGTGCCTATCAGGCGAGGATCAGCGCCGACGGCAGCCAGATCGTCTTCGTCACACTGGGCCAGCTTTCCAGCATCGACATCAACAACGCTACCGATATTTACCGGGTAGCCAATCCGTTCCTGTCGCAGGACGGGAGCGATACCGTCGAGGCGTCGGTGACGTTCACCTTGCCGGCCGACGTGGAGCATCTTCTGCTTGCCGGCGGCACAGCCGTCGATGGCAGCGGCAATGCGCAGGACAACCACATCAGCGGCAACAACGCCGCCAACACGCTGACTGGCGCAGCCGGCGCCGACAGCCTCGATGGCGCCGGCGGCAGCGACCGTCTCCTGGGCGATGCCGGCGACGACGTGTTGACAGGCGGCAGCGACGACGACACGCTCGCCGGCGGCAGCGGCAACGACAGCCTGGCGGGCGACGAAGGCAACGACCTTTTGGTCCCGGGAGCCGGAAACGACACCCTGGCCGGCGGCGCAGGCTTCGATACGGCGGACTATTCCCTCGCCGGGCCGGTTCGCCTGAGCCTGGCGATCACCGGGCCGCAAACCGTCGGCGGCGGCATGGGGGCGGACACGCTCACGGATATCGAAAACCTGCGCGGCAGTGCCCTGGCCGATGAGCTCACCGGCAACGCGCTTGCCAACCGCATCGAGGGTGCCGCCGGCAACGACAGCCTCGATGGCGGCGCCGGCGCCGATACGCTGGTGGGCGGGATTGGCGATGACTTGTATATCGTCGATGACGTGGGCGACATCGTGCTCGAATCCGCGACCGCCTTGCCGCTGCGCGTATCCACTACGCTTACGGGCGAACAGACCAACGGCGCAAGCTTCTTCCCTTCTCTCTCCGGCGACGGCCGTCTGACTGGCTTTTCCAGCTACGCCAGCAATCTGGTTGCCGGAGACACCAACAACAACGCGGACATCTTCCTCAAGGACCTGACCACCGGCGCCGTGCAACGCCTGTTCATCAACGTCGATGCCCAGCAATTCCAGATCAATCTTTTTCTGGACTTCAGACTCGCGTTTTCCGCGGACAACCGCTTTGTCGCCTTCATCACCAGCGTGGATACCCTGGTGCCGGGCGACACCAACGGCGCCACCGATGTGTTTGTTCTCGATCGCAGCGATGGCAGCAGCCGCCGCGCCTCGCAGGACGCCGCCAGCGGGCAGGCCAATGCGGACAGCCTGCGGCCGGCGCTTTCCGCCGATGGCCGTTATGTCGCGTTCCAGAGCTACGCCAGCAACCTGGTGGCAGGCGACACCAACGGCGCGGTTGACATCTTCGTCAAGGACCTGCAGGACGGTGCCATCTCACGTGTGTCGTCCGGGCCGGGTGGTGCGCAGGCCAACGCGGCCAGCGGCTATCCGGTCCTTTCGGGCGACGGCCGCTTGCTGGCCTTCAGTTCCTACGCCAGCAACCTGGTCGGCGACGACACCAACCAGGCCTACGACATTTTTGTTCGCGACCGGCAAACCGGCATCAACACGCGCATCTCCACCGACGCCGCCGGCATGCAGGCCAACGGCCACAGTTTCGGCGAAGGCCTGGCCTTTTCGGCTGACGGCCGTTTCCTCCTGTTCACCACCGAAGCCACCAACCTGCTACCCGGCAGCCAGCTCTTCAGTTCGTCGGTGATGGTGAAGAATCTTTCCACCGGGGCGATCGCGCGCGCCTCGGAGAGCGCCCAAGGGCTGGCCGGCAATGGCGCCGCCTTCGCGGGCGCGATTTCCGCCGACGGGCACTATGTGGTTTTCAGCAGCCATGCCTCCAACCTGGTGGATGGCGACACCAATGGTGCCAGCGACATCTTCGTCAAGGACATGTGGAGCGGCGCCATCCGCCGGCTATCCGGAAACGAATCCGGTACCGAAGGCAATGGTGAGAGCAACTCACCGACTTTTTCAGCCGACAGCCGGCACATCCTCTTCGCAAGCGCCGCCAGCAACCTCGTGGCCGATGACACCAATGGCGGCACCGACCTGTTCATCATCGACAACCCGTTCACGCGCGGCGCCAACGGGTTCGACACGGTGCAGGCCTCGGTCAGCTACGCACTAGGCGACAGTCTCGAAAACCTCCGGCTGACAGGCCTGGCTGACACGAGCGGCACCGGCAACACGCTGGACAACGAAATCATCGGTAACGCGGCCGGCAACATGCTCAGCGGCAATCCCGGCGACGACACCCTCGACGGCGGTGACGGCAATGACACGCTCGCCGGCAACCAGGGCAGCGACCGGTTATTGGGCGGTATCGGCGAGGACATGCTGCAAGGTGGCAAGGACAACGATCGGCTTGAAGGCGGCGACGGCTTCGACACCCTCATCGGCGGCGACGGTAACGACGTGCTCTCCGGCATGGCCCAGGGCGACAGCCTTGCCGGCGGCAACGGCGACGACTTTCTCGGTGGCGGCAAGGGGCTGGACATCCTCGATGGCGGTGAAGGCAACGACACGCTGGTTGGCGGGCTCGGCAGCGACACCCTGATCGGCGGCAACGGCATCGATACAGCGGACTATTCGGGCTCTGCCGAAGCTCTCGCCATTGACCTCAATCTGGTGGGCGCACAGGTGGTCAGCCTGTTGCAGGCCACCGAATCGCTTTCAGGCATCGAGAACCTGCTCGGCGGCGCGTTCGGCGACCTCATCACCGGCAACGCGCTCAACAACCTGTTGGCCGGCAATGCCGCCAACGACACCCTGGCCGGCGGCGACGGGTTCGACACCCTGGAAGGCGGCGACGGCGACGACATCCTCTCCGGCATGAACCAGGGCGATGTGATCAACGGCGGCAACGGCAACGACTTCCTGGGCGGCGGCAAGGGGCTGGACATTCTGGATGGCGGATCCGGCGACGACACCCTGCAGGGCGGCCTGGGCACGGATGTGCTCACCGGTGGCAATGGCTTAGACCAGTTCGTCTTTTCCACCGCGCTCGACGGCGTGATCAATGTCGACACCATCATCGACTTCACCTCGGGCACCGACCGGATACAGCTTTCGGCCGCCGTCTTCACGGCCTTCGCGGCCCAGGTCGGCCAGGCCGTCGGCCTCGGCTCCAACCTCACCTACAACGCCTCGACCGGCGTCCTTGCCTACGATGCCGATGGCATGGGTAGCGGCGCGGCGCTCAATTTCGCTATCCTCGGTAGCAGCTCCCATCCGGCCAGCCTGGGTGCCGATTTTCTGATCATCGCTTAGCGGGCCTCGTTGCTACCATGTGTATTCGTCCGCGCAGCCAATCCAGTCACCCGTCGAGCGGGCCACCGCGGATAATTGTCGCCACGAATCTCTTTTACGCTTTAACGAACCAACCATCTTGAAGCCACGTTACCTGGAGGGTAAGAAAATGAAAGCCAACTTCGCATTCACCCTTGCGTGCCTCGCAACCATTTTGCCGGCCCAATCCGCCATTGCGCAGGCCGGCCCCCCTGCATCAACGGATCCGGCAAGTAAGGATTGCGCCCCGCGCCCGGCCGTAAAGCCGAACTCGTGGGTCACCATCGATTCGGACGGGCGCCGCGTCAAGAGCACGGTAACGGAGGTGGATGACTCCAAGATAACCCTCAAGCGTGAGAGTTTGTCGAGCATCAACCGGGACAACGGGACAGACGTATTTTCAAGGGAGTGGGCCTCGTTTTCCGGGCCCTCTTCGAGCAATCCGAACATCACCCTTACCTTTACACCTAGTTTCAACCTGTTCAAGTTCCCCATGTGCGTGGGCGATTCGCATGAGCAAAAAGTCAACTGGCAAGTGCAAGGGGGGACGTTCTCCGGCTTGTTCACCCTCAAGTCCAAAGTCGCAGCGAGAGACAAGGTCAGCATCGGCGGCAAGGACTTCGAGGTGTTCCGGGTCGAGTGGGACACCGGGTCCCAGGGCGGCTCGTCCTGGTACAGCCCGGAGCTCGCCCGCACCGTCAAGTCGGCGACAAAGGTGGCCTCATGGATCGTCACTGAGTACGGGGGCTACTAGCCGCAACTGATACCGCGCCAATACGATTCATGGCGGAGGAACCATGTGCAGCTTCCTGCTGCCCGTTTCCAGATGATGCGGCTGCGGCAAAGTCCTCCCCTTCGCCGTTCCCGGGTTCGGCCCTCCTTCCGGCCGCCCCGGGCACCGATTTCCTCATCATTGCGTAGCTTGGATACAACACTTTTCGCCTAAACCGCTGATTTAGTAGCAAAATGGCGGACTGCACGCGCGTCAAACGCGCGCCTTCGGCATCAAACAAGGGAAGCCCCGGCGGCCAACGGTCGCGGGGAAGGGGAATTTCGATGCGCACCAACAACGTGAATAAGAAACCGGCCATGTTCCGGAAAACCATCCTGGCCTCCATGCTGGCCGCGGCCGGCCTGGCGCATGCCAACGACGCCGAGGTCGTGCTCCTGATCGGCAAGGCCGAAGTCCAGCAAAACGCCCAGGGCGCCTGGACCCCCGCCACCGTGAAGCAGCAGCTGCCGGCCGGCACCTCGGTGCGCACCAGCGGCTCGAGCCAGCTGGCGGTGGTGCTCAAGGACCAGACGCAGATCCGCATGAACGAGCAGACCACCCTGCGCATCACCACCGTCAACCCGGAAGGCGAAGGCACCAGCATCGCCCTCGGCCGCGGGCGCATCTGGGCGCAGGCCAAGCAATGGGTGTCGGGCGCATTGCGCAGCGTCACCGGGAGCATCGTGGCCGTCAACCGTTCCGGCCGGCCGCCACTGAGCGTCACGACCGCCACGGCCACCGTGGGTATCCGCGGCACCGACTGGGAACTGGTGGCCGACGACGACAAGACCACCGTCACCGTGCTCTCCGGCGAGGTATTGCTGGCCAACAACATGGGCGAGGTGTCGGTCGGCGTAAATGAGCAGGGCGTGGCCGAAAAAGGCAAGGCGCCGGTCAAGATCCTGCTTTCCTCCGCGCGCGACCGCGTGCAGTGGGTCACCGCCTACCGGCCCACGCCGCGGCGCTGGGTGCCCAACGTGCCGGCCGCGCTCGAAGGCGCGGTCAAGTCGATCGAATCCGGCGACTACGCCGCCGCCCTGCCGGTGCTGGAACGGGCCGGCACAAGCTCGACCGAATCCGCCCTGCTGTTGGCCGACATGCGCCTGTTCCAGGGGCGCGCTGCCGATGCCATCGCGCTGGTGCAGCCGCTTTCGCGCGACGGTGCCGGCAACCCCATGGCCACCGCGCTGCTGATGCGCGCATTGGTCATCGCCGGCCGGCTTGAGGAAGCCCGCGTGCTGGCGGGCAAAAGCGCCGGCGCGGCCGGCGACCGCGAGGTCAAGCTGGCGCAGGCGGACGTGGCGCGCATCGGCGGCGAGGCCGCCCTGGCCCTGCGCCTGTTCAACGAAGTCGCGGCCGCCTACCCGCAAAGCCACGAAGCGCAGTTCGGCGTGGGCCGCATCCAGAACGAGCGCGAAGACGTGCGCAAGGCGCGCGCCGCGCTCGACGAAGCCCTGCGCCTGGGCCCCAACGAACCCGGTTACCTGGGCGAACGCGCCACCGTGGAGTCCCTGGCCGGCGAACTCAAGGCCGCGCGCAGCGGCTTCGAAGCGGCGCTCGCCAAGGCGCCCGACGACTACCTCGCGCTCACCGGCCTGGGCATCCTGGAACTCAAGTCCGGCAACACCGCCGCCGCGCTGGAGGCCTTCCTCAAGGCCGGCGTGATCGAGCCGCGCTTCGCCCGTGCCCAGTTGTATTCCGGCGTGGCCTACTACCAGCAGGGCAACCGCGCGCGCGCGCTCGAATCGGTGCGCAAGGCCGCCGAGCTCGACCCGCGCGACCCGTTGCCCCATGTGATGATCGGCCTGATGGAGGGCGACGCGCTCAACCTCGGCGCGGCGGTCGACGCCTCGCGCGAGGCGCAGGCACGCATGCCCTTCCTGAAGTCGCTCAACCAGCTCCTCAATGACCAGAAGGGCAGCGCCAACATCGGCAGCTCGCTGTCGAACTTCGGCTTGGAGGAATGGGCCACCTACTACGCCAACGAGGCCTACTCGCCCTATTGGGCCGGCAGCCACCTGTTCCTGGCCGACCGCCATACCGGCCAGTTCAACAAGAACTCCGAACTGTTCAAGGGCTTCATCACCGACCCCACGGTATTCGGCGCCTCGAACCGCTTTTCCTCGATGGTGGCGGTGCCGGGCCACTACGGGCGGGTCGACCTGTTTGCCGAGCGCAACAACTACAACCAGGCGGCCGCCGTGGGCACCGTCAACGGCCTGTCCACCGCGACCGTACCGCTGGCCTACTACCTGAGCGGCGACTTGTCCGAAGGCCGCTCGCGCGACGACGGCACCCAGGCGCGCGGCAGCAGCATCACGGTGGGCCTGGGCGCCAAGCCGCGCCATGACATCGGCATCTTCGCCTTCGGCACCGACGCCGAGATCAAGGCCGGCATCAACAGCGCCAGCCTGCCGAGCGATCCTTTCCTGCAGAAGGAAAAGCGCGGCGACCTCGGCATCAACTTCAAGTTCGCCCCGGACAACCAGGCCTGGTTCAAGTTCGGCGACGGCAAACAGCAGAACAGTGTCGACGGGCCACTGGTTTCGCCTTCCATCGCCTCGAGCCTGAGCAGCACGCTGACGCGCGCCATCGGCATCGGCTTCGTGCAGAACGCCAACGGGCGCCTCGACAATTTCCGCTCCGAGGTGGCGCAGCACGACCTGCAGTTCCGCCATGCGCTCACCAACGGCAACTGGCAGTGGACCTGGGGCGTGGAGCGCTCGCGGCAGGACCGCGGCGGCGACCTTTCCACCACCTTCCCGGGCCTGGTGGCCGGCGTGCTGGCCAACACCGCCACCGTCCGCAGCATCGACCAGTACGTGGTGCGGGCCACCGACGCCTACCTCGCCGCGCGCATCCGGGCCACCGAGAGCCTCGAAGTCGAAGGCGATGTCTTCATGCAGCAGGGTGAAACGCGGCGTGCCCGCACCAACACCCTGGTCACCAGCATCCCGGCGGTGCCGCCGCCGATCACGGTGTCGAATGTCCGCAACGACATCGCAGAAACCTACAACGAGTTCAATCCGCGGTTGGGCCTGAAATGGACCCTCTCGGAGCGCCAGTCGCTGCGCGTGGTGGGCCAGAAGTGGCGCCGGCCGGCCTCGGCCGCCACCCTGGCGCCGATCGACACCCTCGGCGTGGCCGTCAACGACCGCCTGGTCATGGCCGGCGGCCTGTACCAGCGCACCCGCCTGCAGTACGACGCCGAGCTCACCGCCAGCACCTTCGCCCAGGCGTTCGTGGACCACGAGCAGATCAACAACGGCCTGGGTGGCGCACGCACGGCCATCACCGACTTCGAGGTCTCCCAACTGGCCAGCCTGCGCAACCGGCAGGACGTCTTCACCGCCAAGCCGGATGTGGAGCGCACGCCGGTGTTCGGCACGGGCAGCGTGCGTACCGTCGGCATGGCCGTCAACCACCGGCTCAGCCGCGACCAGACCGTGTCGTTGCGCTACCTGTACCGCGACAGCGAGCAGGGCTGCAGCACCGATATCGGCGTGACACGCCAATGCGCCAACGCGGGGCTGGCCGTGCCCTACATTCCGCGGCACTACCTGTTGGCCGGCAGCCAGTGGGCACTGCCCGGCCGGCTGCTGTTCGGCCTGAATGCGGCCTACCGCAGCATCCGCTTCCGCGACGACACCAACCAGAACGCCATCCAGCATGGCTGGAACTACGGACTTTCGGTGTACTGGGAGAGCGAGGACAAGCGGCTCACCCTGCAGGCGATCCTCGACAACCTGCTCTCGCGTACCAACGCGGGCGATCTCACCGACGCCCACCTGGTGCTGCGCGCCGGCTACCGCTTCTAGCGCGCTGTCCATGCCGGCGGTTGGGGCCCGCCCCGATCGTCGGTCAGTTCGCCATTGGTTTCGCCGCCTGCCAGCCGGACTGCACGCGGGGATCCGCAATTCCTTCAAGGTGAATGCCGCTGGCCTCAGCCCGGCCGACGCAAAGCAGCAAATGACCCGCGTCGCGGATCACGATCGTGTGAGGGTCATGTATCCGGCAAGGATGTATGCCGTAACGTCTTTTAACCAATAACCGTCGGTTTTTCTTACATGCCGCATCCCGACCGATGAAAATCCATTCATAAGTTGTTGTTCGGAATGAATTTTATCGAATGGCATGCAGATTGCATATGTGACGCGAATTGTCAGTCGCCTGCTGACACGTTAATTTGGAGTCCATATGCGCGGTTTACAGAAATGCTGGTTGGCAGTTGCGGTATTGCTCGGTGCGCTTTCCGGTGCGGCGCAGGCGATTCCGGTCATCACCTTCACTGAAAGAGCAACGGTTTCGGCCAGTCTTGACGGTGGCAATGTGATTTCCGATCTTCTGTTGGTCATCACTGGAGTCGGCAATCCGGCAGACAGTCAGCTAAGCGGCTTCCTGTACACGAACAGTAACGCGAGCACCACGTTCGTGCTTACCGACAGCAGTTCGACCGTGATCGGGAGTGGAAGCTTTTCCGGTAGCACCTATTGGTACTCGAACACGCTGGCCATCATAAACAACGTCTTCACCGGTACAGGCGGGTTCGTTGCAACCGGTTCCAATGGAGCCACGAACGAGTCCGGCACTGTGCTCGGCACCATCGACGACGCGTTCTCGATCGACAACTACGACTTGACGTCCGATTACGGCCCGATCACGAATAGTCCCTTTTTCCGTCCCGACCTGACGTTCACTTTCAACAGCACGCATACGCTCCTGATTTCCGCGGCAAGGTCTGCGACTTTTCAAGCCGTTTTGTCGGACGTAACAACCGTGCCGGAGCCGCAAACACTTGTGCTCATGTCTCTCGCACTGGCCGGAATTTTTGCCACACGGCGAAGCAAGTCCGTCTAGAATCTCGTGCGGGTACTGGCTTGCGATGGCGCCTCAACGGCGCCATCGTTTATTTTGCAGTTGGCAAAAACAACCTGAGGTCAAAAAATGTCAAGCGTCCTGTTCGTGGATTCAAGGGTCAAGGATGCGGATCTCCTGCTGACTGGGCTGGCACCGGACGTGCGGGTGGTGTTTCTTGACACAGCGCGTGATGGCATTGCCCAGATGGCAGCAGCCCTCAAGGGGGTGCGTGGTCTTTCCTCGATCCAGGTGCTGTCCCATGGTGCGGCGGGAAGCCTGATCCTCGGCAATACTGTTCTTGACCAATCCAGCCTCCTCGGACACAAAAAGGAACTCGCGCAGATCGGGGCCTCCCTGATGGAATCAGGGGATCTGCTTTTGTACGGCTGCGATGTCGCCGCCGGCCCGGCGGGACAAAAATTCATCGAATCCGTCGCCAGCCTGACGGGCGCGGACGTCGCCGCATCCAACGACGTCAGCGGCGCGGCGGACCTGGGCTCGAACTGGGCGCTGGAAGCAAGCACAGGGGCCATCGAGGCCACCTCGGTTCTTGATGCTAGCGCCCAGACCGATTACGGGCACACCCTGCTTGCCATCACAGGAGACGAAGGCGCGAATACCCTGACAGGAACGCCAGACGATGACGTCATATTCGGACTCGGGGGCAACGACAATCTTTCAGGTCTGGGCGGAAACGACGTCGTGGACGGCGGCCCGGGTAACGACCGAATCAATGGCGGGGACGGCAACGACAGCCTGAGTGGCGGCGACGGCATTGACATCCTCGTTGGCGGAAGCGGTGATGACTGGCTTGCCGGAGGCGCGGGCACGGATTCAATTTTCGGCGGTGACGGTTTCGACGTGGTCTCGTACATCGACGCGACCGCCGGCGTTTCCGTCGACCTCAGCGCGATACGGCCATTCGACCCGGGAGCGGTACCGACCAATCCGGGCGTGAACCCGGACTTCCTGTTTGAAATGGAAGGCGCTGAAGGCAGCAACCTCAACGACCGTCTTGTCACAGGCCCGAATGGAGGCCTGGCTCGCGGACTTGATGGCAATGACACCCTGATAGGCGGCGCCGGCAATGACACTCTCAACGGCGGTGCCGGCAACGACTCGATCAACGGTAACGGCGGCAATGATTCGCTCATTGGTGGATCCGGCAATGACACCATCGACGGTGGTGGCGGTGACGATACCGTTGTCGGCGGTGCCGGACGCAACCGGCTGACCGGCGGCGACGGCAACGACACGTTCATCCTTGGCGATGGAACCGACGTGATCATCGGGGGCAACGGGCTGGACACGGTCTCTTACGCCAACGCCAATGCCGGCGTCAGGATCAATCTCGGCGTCGCCGATCCCGGGGTGCCGAATACCAATGGCAGTGTCTTCAGCAGTGTAGAAAACGCCGACGGTAGCAATTTCAACGATGTACTGGCGACCGGTTCCACCGGTGGATTTTTGCGCGGGCTTCAGGGCAATGACGTGCTTCAGGGCAATGCCGGACGTGACTCGCTGGAAGGCGGTGATGGCGCCGACAGCATGAGTGGCGGCCAGGGGGCCGACACTTACTTTGTTGACGACGTCGGCGACCAGGTCATCGAAACCGGCCTCCCGGCGAGCGGCCTGCGCGTGTTCGCGCTCGATCTCGGCAGTTCGATCGACTCGGTGGTCGCGAGCATCAACTACACCCTCACGAGCTTTGTGGAAAACCTGCAGCTGGTCACCACCAACAGCCTGTCGGGCACCGGCAATGAACTGGCCAACTACCTGATCGGCAACGGGGCGGCCAACCTGCTTGCAGGACTGGCGGGCGACGACACCATCGACGGTGGCGACGGCACCGACACCGTGGCCGGCGGCACCGGCAACGACAGCCTGATCGGCGGCGGCGGCATCGACCTGGCCGACTATTCGGGCGCGCTCGACGCCATCGCCGTCAGACTTTCGGTAACGGGTAGCCAGTTCGTGAGCGTGAACCAGGGCACCGACAGCCTGGCCAGTATCGAAAACCTGCTCGGCGGCCTGTTCGGCGACTGGCTCGAGGGCGAAGCCAACGCCAACAGCCTGACGGGCCAGGAGGGCAACGACACCTTGGTCGGCGCCGGCGGCGACGATACGCTCAACGGCGGCGCGGGCCTCGACACCGCCGACTACAGGGCCTCGGCCGACGCGGTCACCGTCACCCTTGCCAGCGCGGGCCGGCAGGCCGTCAGCGCCAGCCAGGGCGCCGACACCCTGATCGACATCGAGAACCTCACCGGCAGCGCGCTGGGCGACGGGCTCTCCGGCAACGCGCTGGCCAACCGGCTTGAAGGCATGGCCGGCAACGACACCATCGACGGTGGCGACGGCGACGACACCATCGATGGCGGCATCGGCAACGACACCCTCAACGGCGGCGGCGGCAACGACCTTATCCTGGCTGGCGATCCCGACACCGTCCCGGGCCCGCCAGCGCCTGCCGTGCTCAACCTGCTTGACGGCGGCGCAGGCAACGACACCCTCACAGGCAACGGCGGCAACGACAACCTGCTGGGCGGCGATGGCGATGACGCGCTCAATGGCGGCAATGGCTTCGACCTGCTCGAAGGCGGCGCCGGCGACGACAACCTCAACGGCGGCAGCCAGGGCGACACCCTCGTCGGTGGCGCCGGCAACGACTTCCTGTTCGGCGCGGCCGGCCTCGACAATATGGCAGGCGGCGATGGCAACGACATCCTCGCCGGCGACGTCGGCACCGACATCCTCGCCGGCGAGGCCGGCGACGACTCTCTCGACGGCGGCGCCGGCAACGACACGCTCAGCGGCGGCGCGGGCAACGACATCCTGGTCGGCGGCGCCGACATCGACACCGTCACCTACGCCGACTCGACCGACGGCGTGACGGTGAACCTCGCCGACACGCTGGCGCAAAATGTCAGCCTTTCACAGGGCAGCGACACCTTCTCCGGCATCGAGAACCTGATCGGCAGCGCGCAGGCTGACGCCATCATCGGCGATGGCGCCGCCAACACCTTCACGGGCAACGCCGGCAACGACTTGCTCTCCGGCGGCGACGGCAACGACACCCTGTCCGGCGGTGACGACAACGACACCCTGATCGGCGGCGCGGGCAACGACAGCCTCTCCGGCGGCAACGGCATCGACACCGCCGACTATTCCGCCGCCACCGACGCCCTCATCCTCACCACCACGCTTGCCTCCAGCCAGGGCATCGGCCTCGACAGCCTCTCCGGCCTCGAGAACCTCAGTGGCGGCAGTGCTGGCGACACCATCAACGGTGACGCCGGCGACAACACGCTCTCCGGCAACGGCGGCAACGACACCATCAACGGCGGTGACGGCAACGACATCATCGACGGCGGCGCAGGCCTGGACTCACTGAACGGCGGCGCGGGCAACGACACCATCAATGGCGGGCTCGACAACGACGTCCTCGACGGCGGTGACGGCAACGACGTCCTCAACGGCGGCGAAAACGCCGACAACATGATCGGCGGCAGCGGCAACGACATCCTGGTGGGCAGTATCGGCCGGGACACGCTGTCCGGCGGCGACGGCGACGACAACCTGCAAGGTGGCGACCTCAACGACACGCTCATCGGCGGAGCCGGCGACGATAACCTCGACGGCGGCAACGAAGGATTCGCCAGCGTGCTGGTGGTCGGCGCGGTAGGCGACCTGGTCGACTATTCCGCCTCCATCGACGGCATCACCGTCGACCTGTCGCGCACCGACCGGCAGTTCGTCAGCGCAAGCCAGGGCGACGACCTGATCGCCGGCATCGAATTCGTGACCGGCAGCGCCAGCGGTGACACCATCACCGGCGACGCCAGGGCGAACCTGCTGAGCGGACTGGGCGGCGCGGACCTCCTGTCCGGCGGCGACGGCAACGACACCCTGGATGGCGGCAGCGGCAGCGACCTGCTCACCGGCGGCATCGGCAACGACAGATTCGTCTTCGCCAGTGCGCTCGATGCCACCGGCAATGTCGACACCATCGCCGACTTTGCCTCCGGCGCCGACGTCATCGAACTCGCGGCTGCCATATTCGGCAGCCTGGGTCCGGCTGGCACGCCAGTGACGTTGGGCAACTTCCTGGTGTATGACGAGACCAGCGGCAGCCTCGGCTACGATGCCGACGGCGCCGCGGGTGCGCCGGACGGATCCAACCTGGACCCGGTGGCCTTCGCCATTCTTGGTACGTCGACGCACCCCACCGCGGCGCAGGTGCTGGCGAGCGACTTCGTCATCGTCTGACATGCGGCACAGGCGAATCCATGCCCGCCCGGGTATGGATTCGCCCCGTGTCGGATCGATTCGCCGCCTCCCGCCGGGCAAGGCAAATCGACGTTTCCTCCCGCTTTTCGGCGACGTCATGCGATTTTGCGTGAAAGCCCCGGCACGAATCGGGTTTCGCGGGCACAATCCGGGGTCATGTTCCCCTCATCGCACAGCAAAAGCGCGGGCCCTGCCCATCGCCTGTGTGTCGGTGTTCACCCTCGCGCCAGATTGCGCCACGGGCATCCGGTTTCGGGCGTTCCGCCCCCGATACGGACCACAAATGTGACAAATTGCGCAATGCAACCAAGATTTGCATGATTTCGTGAATATTCACCTTGTTTCGCACTGCGGTTCATAGCAGGCTGTCGGCCATGTCGCGCCAGCCCGATTGCGTTGACCATCAACAACTCAAGTAGCACAACGGAGCAGCCCTCATGACCACCCTCACCACCGCCTCCACCGCCGCCTGGTCGGAAATCGTCTTCATCGACGGTTCCCTCGACAACATCGATGCGCTGCGCGCCGGCATACAGCCCGGCGTCGGCGTGTTCGTGCTCGACCCGGCGGGCGATGGCCTGGCACAGATGGCGCAGATCCTCTCCGGCTACAGCAACCTCGCCGCGGTGCACCTGGTCTCCCACGGCAGCGCCGGCAGCCTCAGCCTCGGCGCCGCGACCATCAATCAGGGTTCCCTGGCCGGATACGCAAGCGCGCTGGCCACCATAGGCGGCGCGTTGTCCGCCAGCGGCGACCTGCTGCTGTACGGCTGCGACGTCGCCGCCGGGCCGGCCGGGCTGGACTTCATCAACGCGCTGGCGGCCGCGACCGGCGCCGATGTTGCCGCGTCCACCGACCTGACCGGCGCGGCCTTCCTGGGCGGCGACTGGAAACTGGAAGCTGCCAGCGGCGCCATCGAGGCGCAAGGCCTGGAACTGACCGGGTTCAACGGGGTGCTCGAATCGCCCGACATCGGCGCAACCACCGCCACCCTGGGCATCCTGCCGCTCAATGACACCGTCACCGGCACCATCGGATCCTTGGGCGACCATGACTGGTACAAGGTGTCGTTGACCGCCTTCACCACCTACCGCTTCGACCTCGCGAAGAACCAGGGCAGCGCCACGCCTATCGCCGACACCTACCTGCGCGTCTACGACGCGGCCGGCACCACCATACTGGCGGCCGACGACGATGCCGGCGGCAGCGCGATCTACCCCGGCACCAGCAACAATTCGCGCGTTTCCTACACCGCCGGCGTGACCGGCAATTTCTTCGTCGACGCCGCCGCCTACGTCGACGCCTACACCGGCGACTACAAGCTGCGCGTCATGCGCGTCTACAACGGCTCCGCCGCCGGCGACTCGCCTTTCGGCGACGCCAACAACGACTACATGATCGGCGGCCTGGGCAACGACACCATGAAGGGCGCCGGCGGCGACGATTCCCTGCAGGGCGACGGCGGCAACGACAACCTGCAGGGCAGCGCCGGCGCCGACACCCTGGAAGGCGGCACCGGCGGCGAGATCGACACCATGATCGGCGGCACTGGCCACGACGTCTACTTCGTCGACAGCAGCGGCGACGTCGTCACCGAGAACGCCGGTGAAGGCACCGACCTGGTGATCAGCAATGCATCCTACTTTTTCCTCACCGCCAACGTCGAGGACCTCCTCCTTACCAGCAGCGCCGGCAACGGCTACGGCAACGCCGAGAACAACACCATCACCGGCAACGACAACGCCAACTACCTGTACGGCTACGACGGCGACGACTCCATCCTGGGTCAGAGCGGTGCCGACTACATCTGGGGCGGCAACGGCAACGACACGCTGCAAGGCGGCAACGGCAACGACACCTTGCTGGGCGATTTCGGCGACGACGTTCTCATGGGCGGCAACGGCGCCGACAACATGGACGGTGGCGGCGGCAACGACAGCTATTTCGTCGACGATGTGGCGGACGTCACCGTCGAATACGACGGCACCGCCACTGGCGGCACCGACACCGTCAACGCCAGCGCCGACCATACCATCGGCCAGTTCATCGAAAACCTGGTGCTGGTGGAAGGCTCGGGGGCGGTCAACGGCACCGGCAACGCCTCCAACAACACCATCACCGGCAACTCCTTCGCCAACACTCTCACCGGCAACGGCGGCGACGACACGTTCACTGGCGGCGCAGGCGCCGACACTTTCGTCGGCGGCGAAGGCAACGACACCTACAACCTGGTGCCGGCCGACGGCGACGTCATCACCGAGGCCGCCGGCCAGGGCACGGACACGGCGGTTTCCGCGGCCACCTACAGCATCGCCGCGGTGGCCAACGTCGAGAACATCACCCTCACCGGCGCGGCGGTAGCCAACGCCACCGGCAACACCCTCGACAACGCCCTCACCGGCAACAATGCCAACAACACCCTCACCGGCGACCTCGGCGCCGATACGCTCGACGGCGGTGCCGGCACCGACACCCTGGACGGCGGCGCCGGCAATGACACCTACATCGTCGACACCACCACCGACACCATCACCGACAGCGCCGGTACCGACACGGTGCGCAGTTCGGTCAGCTTCACCCTGGCGACAGCGCTCGAGAACCTGGTGCTCACCGGCGCCAGCGCCAGCGCCACCGGCAACGCCTCGAACAACCAGATCACCGGCAGCAGCGGCAATGACACCCTCAACGGCAGCACCGGCACCGACACCCTCGAGGGCGGCGCCGGCAACGACACCTTCGTGGTCGACTCCACCACCGACAGCATCACCGACATCAGCGGCACCGACACCGTGCAGAGTTCGGTCACCTTCAGCATCGCAGCGCTTGGCAGTATCGAAAACCTCACCCTCACCGGCACGGCCGCCGCGTTGACAGGCAACAGCCTCAACAACACCATCACCGGCAACACCGGCAACGACACCCTCGACGGCGGCACCGGCACCGACACGCTGGTGGGCGGGTCGGGCAACGACACCTACATCGTCGATACCACCACCGACACCATCACCGACAGCGCCGGCACCGACACCATCCAGAGCTCGGTCACCTTCAGCATTGCGTCGATGGGCAGCATCGAGAACATCACGCTCACCGGCGGAGGCGCCATCAACGCCACCGGCAACACGCTGGCCAACAACATCGTCGGCAACAATGGCGACAACCTCGTCACCCCGGGCACCGGCAACGTCGCCGACACCGTCGATGGCGGCGCCGGCACCGACAAGCTGCGCCTTTCCGGCAACCAGAGCGCGTGGACTCTCGGCACGGTAGCCAGCCAGACACGCACCGCCACCAATGCCGGCACCGGGCAGACCGTCCAATTCACCCGTATCGAATACCTGCAGTTCGATGACATCGACAACGTCCTGTCCGGGCTCTCCGTCACCGTCGCCGGCGGTGCAGGAAACGACCTTACGCTGGTGGGAAGCGGCGGTGACGACTACATCGACGGCAAGGCCGGCAACGACTCCATGGTCGGTAACGCCGGCGACGATCGTTTCGACCTGCTGGGCGGCAACTCCGGCAACGACACCATGGTCGGCGGCGCCGGCGACGATACCTACCTGGTCGACTCCACCGCGGATGTGGTCACCGAACTCGCGAACGAAGGCAACAACGACTGGATCTACGCCACGGTCTCCTACGTCCTGCCCAACAACGTCGAGAACATCCAGGCCATCGCCTCGGGTTCGATCAACCTCACCGGCAACGGCCTGAACAACAGCATCTACGGCAACACAGGCGCCAACTCGCTCGCCGGCGCGGGCGGCAACGACCTGCTCTACGACTACACCGACGGTTTCGCCGACACCATGAACGGTGGCGCGGGCGACGACACCTACTACGTGTTCGACACCAACGACACCATCGTCGAGGCCTCGGGCGAAGGCACCGACCAGGTCTACGCCGGCGCCACCACCACCCTCTCGGCCAACGTCGAGAACCTCTACCTGCAGGGCTACTACTACTTCAGCACCAACATCAACGGCACCGGCAACGCCTTGCCCAACCTCATCATCGGCGACCCCGGCAACAACGTGATCAACGGCATGGCCGGCGCCGACACCATGAACGGCGGCGCCGGCAACGACACCTACGTGGTCGACGCCGCCGGCGATGTCGTCACCGAATTTTTCGGCGACGGCACCGACACCGTGCAAAGCAGCATCAGCTACACGCTCACCGACAACGTCGAGAGCCTCACCCTCACCGGCCTGGCCAACCTCAACGGCACCGGCAACAGTGGCAACAACACCCTCACCGGCAACAGCGGCAACAACGTGCTCAACGGCGGCGCCGGCACCGACACGCTGATCGGCGGCGCCGGCAACGACACCTTCGTCGTCGACACCACCAGCGACAGCATTTCCGACATTTCCGGCACCGACACGGTGCAAAGCTCGGTCACCTTCACGCTGGCGTCGCTGCCGGCGATCGAAAACCTGACCCTCACCGGCGCCGCCGTCAACGGCACCGGCAACGCGGCGGCCAACTTCATCACCGGCAACAGCGCCGCCAACAGCCTGACCGGCGACCTCGGCGACGACACTCTTGCCGGCGGCGCAGGCGATGACACCTTCAGCGGTGGCGCCGGCAACGACGTGATCATCGGCGGCAGCGGCGTCAACAGCGTGTTCTACACCCAGGCCGAAAGCACCTATGTGTTCGGCGTCGACCAGTACGGCGCCATCACCGTGCGCGCGACCGTGGGCGCCGAGGGCACCGACAGCCTGAGCCAGGTCCAGGAGCTGGTTTTCAGCGACGGCAGCGTGCAGGTCGATTCACTCGGCGTCGGCACCGACCTGCGGGTCGGCGCGGCCTTCAACGCCGGCTTCAGCAGCATGCCGGACGTCGCGCAACTCGCCGGTGGCGGCTACGTGGTCACCTGGAGCGAGATCGGCTCCATCCTCAAGGCGCAGATCTACAGCGCGGTGGGCACGCCGGTGGGCAGCGAAATCTCGGTGCAGACGCAGTACGGCAACCCTCCCACGGTCGCCGCCCTCGCCGACGGCGGGTTCGTGGTGGCCTACTACGGCTACGAGGACGTCAATACCTTCCAGACCGGCATCACGGCCAAGCGCTATGCGTCCGACGGCACGCTGGTCTCCTCCAGCATGTTGCTGAACGCCTACGGGCAACTCGAGGCCAGCGCGCTTGCCGGCGGCGGCTATGTCATCGCCCTCGCCAGCGACTCCTCCAATTACCCCGCCCTGCCGGCCACGCAGGCCGGCGACGCGGTGGCCGTCATCGTCGATGCGGACGGCGCGGTCAGCGCGGTGAACCTCTCCAACGCGCCCGGGTACGACTACAACCCCACCGTCGCCGGCACCAGCGACGGCGGTTTCGTGGCCGCCTGGCAAGGCAGCAACGGCAATATCTACGCGCGCCAGTTCAGCGCCACCGGTGTGGCCACCGGCGCGCTGGTCGACGCCTCCGGCGCCTACGGCTACAGCATCAGTGTCGCCGCCCTGGGCGGCGGCGGCAGCGTGGTCGCCTGGGCCGGCTATTCCGGCCAGTACGGGCTGCACGCCAGACGCCTGGATGAGGACGGCGCGGCCACCGGCAGCGTGTTCGCCGTCAACACCGTCACAGCCGCCAATTTCAGCAACATCAGCCTGGCGGCGCTTGCCAGCGGCGGCTTCGTGGCCGTATGGGAGGCCGACGACGGCAACGACATCGACCTGGTCGGACAGTTGTTCGCGGCCGACGGCAGCATGATCGGCGGCGAGATCGCCATCAACTCGCAAACCGATTTCTCGCAGCGCGTTCCCGAAGTGGCGGCGCTGGGCGACGGTTTCGTGGTCACCTGGCGCTCCGAGGCCGGCAACGCTGGCGGCATTTTCACGCAGCGCTTCGACGCCGCCGGCCACAGCGTCGGCGGCCTCTTGCTCACCGGCAACGACAACGCCGAATTGCTGCTGGCCACCGATGCGCTGCAAAGCGTGCGGGTCGACGGCGCCGGCGGCGACGACAGCATCACCGGCGGCGGCGCCGCCGACACCCTGCAGGGCGGGGACGGCAACGACATCCTCGACGGCGGCGGCGGCGCCGGCGTGGCCGACAGCATGGAAGGCGGCGTGGGCGACGACATCTACATCATCCGCGCCGACGACCCCGACGCCGACGACATCTTCGAAGGCAGCGACGCGGGCATCGACGAGATCCGCTCGGCGGCCTTCACCTATGTGATGCCGGAAACCGAGGTCGAACGGCTGGTGCTCACCGGCGGCGTCAATGGCGAAGGCAATTCGATCGCCAATGTGATCATCGGCAACACGTTTTCCAACCAGTTGCGCGGCAACGGCGGCAACGACACGCTGCTGGGCGGTGCCGGCACCGACCGCGCGCTGTACTCCGGTGACATGGGCGAATACGTCTTCGGCGTGGACGCGCGCGGCGCGATCAGCGTGCGCCATGCCGCGGTGGCCGCCGGCGGCGACGATACCGATACCCTGCAGGGCATCCAGAGCGCCAGTTTCGCCAACGGCGTGATCACCGTGGGCACGGTGGCGGCGATCCGCTCGGAGATCGCGCTCAACACCTCGCCCGGCGAGTACGTCAGCGACACCGGCGCAGCGGTGGCGCTCAGCCAGGGCCGCATGCTCGTGGCGTGGTACGGGTCGTCGAGCGGCGGCAATGGCATCCATGTGCAAACCATCGACAGCAACGGCCTCAGCAGCCCCGCGCAGCGCGCGGTGGCGGACCCCGCGACGGCCTCGCCCGGCTATGGCTATATCAATTCCTCGAGCGTGGAACTGGTGCGCCTGGCCGCCGGCAGCGCCCTGGCGTGGACCGAATTCGAGGAGCCGGACGGCCCCGGTCCGTTGCCGCTGGTGACCTCGCTGAAGATGCAACTGCTCGACCCGGACGGTACGCCACTCGGCGGGGTTTCCACCCTGGCGCAGATCAGTACCTACGGCATCCAGGGACTGGACAGCATCAGCCTGGCCGATGGCGGCTTCGCCCTCGTCTACAAGGCCTACAACGGGAGCGCCGATGAGAACCACGTGCTGCGCTTCGACGCCGCCGGCGGCCTTGTGGCCGACACGATCGCCACCACCGACTACACCTCTCCCCCGGTGTCGGTGCTGCCTGACGGCGGCTGGATCACGCTGACCCGCGATTACGTATTCGTCCCCGCCGGCGGTGGCGTGCCGGCGCATACCGACTACTGGATCCGCGGCCAGCGCTTCGGCGCCGATGGTGCGGCCACCAGCGCGACTTTCGAACTGTCCGCCCGCGACACCAACAGCAGCCTGGCCTACGCATACGACGCCAAGGTGGTGCCGATCACCTCCGCCAGTTTCGGCGGCAGCGCCCTGGTCGTGGTGTGGCAGGTCTACAACAACAACGACTACGACGTGTTCGCGCAGGTCGTCTCCGATTCGTCCACACCGACGGTGCTGCTGTCCGAGCAGCTCGTCCCCAGTGGCGACACCAGCTTCACGCAGAATGCATTCAATGTCGCCGCACTGCCGTCGGGCGGCTTCGTGATCGCCTGGTCGCAGACCAATTCCTCGCAAACCGACGTGTTGGCGCGCGTCTACAACGCCGCCGGCGTGGCCACCACGGCGCAGCCGATCCGCGTCAACACCGATACCGCCGGCACCCAGCGCGATCCGGAAATCCTGATCACCGACGACGGCGGATTCGCCATCAATTTCCACGACAACAACTCGTCCAGTCTCTACACCCAGCGCTACGACGCCGACGGCCGCAAGATCGGCGGGCTCAGCCTGACCGGCACCTCCGCCTTCGACACCCTTAACGCCAGCGACGCGGTGCAGGCCGTCTACATGCAGGGCCTGACCGGCGCCGACTCGCTCACCGGCGGCAGCGCCAACGACACCCTCGAAGGCAACAACGGCCACGATGTGATCAACGGCGGCGGCGGCATCGACTCGCTCATCGGCGGCAACGGCAACGACACCTACCTCTACGACGGCAGCGCCGACATCATCGTCGAGCTGGAAGGCCAGGGGGTCGACACGGTACGCGCGGCCGCCAGCTACACCCTGCCGGAAGGTCCGGTGGAAAACATCGTGCTGGCGGACTACCGCGCCACCGTGGCGGGCTTCGACCTCAACTTCAACGGCACCGGCAACAGCCGCAACAACAGCATCACCGGCAACGCCGGCACCAACACGCTCGACGGCGGACAAGGCACCGACACCCTGATCGGCGGCGACGGCGACGACACCTATGTGGTCGATGCGACCGGCGACATGGTGACCGAACTCGCCAATGAAGGGGTCGACCTGGTGCAAAGCTCGGTCACCTACACGCTCTCGGCCAACGTCGAGAACCTCACCCTCACCGGCAGTGGCGACATCGATGGCACCGGCAACGCGCTTGCCAATCGCATCATCGGCAACAGCGGCAAGAACGTGCTTGTCGGTGGCGACGGCGGCGACACCTATGTGGTGGACGCCGTCGATACCGTGACCGAGGGGGCCGGCGGCGGCACCGACACCATCGAGGCCGCGGCCACCTACTCGCTCGCATCCATCGCCGAAGTGGAAAACCTGCTGCTCACCGGCAGCGCCAACATCGACGGCACCGGCAACAGCCTGAACAACGCCATCACCGGCAACAGCGGCAACAACAGCCTCGTCGGCGGTTCGGGCGACGACACCATCACCGGCAACGGCGGCACCGACACCCTGGCTGGTGGCATCGGCGAGGACGTGCTGATCGTCGACGACGCGGGCGATGTCGTGCAGGAACTCACGGGCGAAGGCAACGCCGATACCGTGCGCAGCTCGGTCACCTACACCCTGCCCACCGGCACCACCGGCAAGATCGAGAACCTGGTGCTCACCGGTACGGGCGCCATCAACGGTACCGGCAACGACCTCAACAACAGCATCACCGGCAACAGCGCCGCGAACGTGATCTCCGGGGGCACCGGGCTTGACACCATGGCCGGCGGCGACGGCAACGACACCTACGTGGTGGACAACGCCGGCGACACCGTCACCGAATTGTTCGGCCAGGGCACCGACACGGTGCAAAGCTCGATCACCATCACCCTGCTGGCGGGCAATGTCGAGAACCTGCTGCTCACCGGCAGCAGCGCCATCAACGGCACCGGCAACACGCTCGACAACAGCCTCACCGGCAACAGCGGCGACAACCAGCTCGATGGCGGTGCCGGGGCCGACAACCTGGCCGGCGCCGCCGGCAACGACACCTACATTGTCGACAACACCGGCGACCTGGTCACCGAGGGCGCCAGCGCCGGCACCGACACCGTGCGCACCAGCCTGGCCACCTACACGCTCACCGTAAACGTGGAGAACCTGGTGCTCACCGGCACCACCGCGCTGGACGGCTTTGGCAACACCCTCAACAACAGCCTCACCGGCAATTCGCTCAACAACAACCTCGACGGCGGCGTCGGCCTTGACACCATGGTGGGCGGCAAGGGCGACGATTTCTACTATGTGGACAACGCCGGCGACCTGGTCACCGAGAACGCCGGCGAAGGCAGCGACACGGTGTTTTCCTCGCTGTCGGCCTACGTGCTGCCACGCAATGTGGAAAGCCTGGCGCTTTCGGGCACCGGCAACATCAACGGCACCGGCAACTTCCTGTCCAACATCATCTACGGCAACAGCGGCAACAACATCATCGACGGCGGCCAGTTCGTCGACGTGCTCATCGGTGCGGCCGGCAACGACACCTACATCGTCGACACGCCGGACGACATCGTCATCGAGAACACCGGCGAAGGCACCGACACCGTCAGCGCCTCGGTAAGCTACGTGCTGCCCGGCGACGTCGAGAACCTCACGCTCACCGGCAGCAACAGCAACGACGCCACCGGCAACACCCTGGCCAATGTGCTCACCGGCAACACCGGCGCCAACATCCTCTCCGGCCTGGAGGGCGCCGACAGCATCGACGGCGGCAACGGCAACGACAGCATCGACGGCGGCAGCGAGAACGACAGCCTCACCGGCGGGCTCGGCAACGACACCGTCGAAGGCGGGCTCGGCGCCGACACCATGGTCGGCGGCGACGGCGACGACACCTACCGGGTCGACAACGTCGGCGACGTCGTCAGCGAAACCATCGCCGACAACGCCGGCACCCCCACCGTGCGCGAAGGCGGCTCCGACACGGTGGAAAGCACGCTCAGCTACACCCTGGGCACCAATGTCGAGAACCTCATCCTGCTGGGCACGGCAAACCTGCTGGGCACCGGCAACAGCCTGTCGAACCAGATCATCGGCAACAGCGGCAACAACCTGCTCACCGGGCTGGGCGGCGACGACCTGCTCAAGGGCGACGGCGGCACCGACACCATGGTGGGCGGCGACGGCAACGACCTGTACTACGTGGACAGCACCGACGATGTCGTCACCGAGGCCACGGGCAGCCCCGCCGGCACCACCGACATCATCTATGCCACCTTCGCCAACGATGCGCTGCACCCCTACGTGCTGCCGGTCAATGTGGAGTACATCAATTACTTCGACATCAACTTCCTGTATGCGGTGGGCAACAGCCTGAACAACTACTTCACCGGCAACGCGGGTGACAACATCCTCGACGGCGCCGGCGGCGCCGACACCATGGTGGGCGGGGTCGGCAACGACACCTACTACGTGGACGACACCGGCGATCAGGCCACCGAGAGCAGCGGCGAAGGCACCGACAAGGTCGTCGCCAGCGTCAACTTCATTCTCGGCGCCAATGTGGAAGACCTCGAACTCGCCGGCAGCGCCACCCAGGGCACCGGCAACGGCGAAGACAACAACATGCGCGGCACCAACGGCAACAACCTGTTGAACGGCAGCGGCGGCGAGGACACCGCAGACTACGGCAACGCCGGCAGCGGCGTGGTGGTCGACCTTGACGGCGGCCAGGCCACCGGCGGCGGCGGCACCGACACCCTGATCAGCATCGAGAACGCCACCGGCGGCAACTATGGCGACAGCATGACCGGCAGCGCCGGCGACAACGTGCTCGACGGCGGTGAAGGCAGCGACACCATCGAAGGCGGCGCCGG
Source organism: Burkholderiales bacterium (assembly GCA_965279115.1). Lineage (GTDB taxonomy): Bacteria > Pseudomonadota > Gammaproteobacteria > Burkholderiales > JAEUOS01 > JAEUOS01. Next base: position 4,579,343 of record OZ257137.1, on the reverse strand, counting down.
CAACGACACGCTGATCGGCGGCCTCGGCGCGGACACCTACATTGTCGACGACATCGGCGACACGGTGGTCGAGACCGACAACAACCCCAGCGCGATGGTGATCGGCCTGGACCTGGGCAGCGCGATCGACTCGGTGCTGGCGAGCATTTCCTACACGTTGACCAGCTTCGTGGAGAACCTCAACCTGGCCACTGGCGCGGGCGGCCTCACCGGGACCGGCAACGAGCTCGACAACACCCTGGTGGGCAACGAAAGCGCCAACAACCTCGACGGACTGGGCGGCAACGACACCCTGATCGGCGCCGGCGGCAATGACACCCTGACCGGCGGACTGGGCACCGATACCGCCGACTACACCGGCGCCACCGATGCGCTGGTGATCAACCTCGCCACCCTCACCGCGCAAGTGGTCAGCGCCGGCCAGGGCAGCGACATCCTGTCCGGCATCGAAAACCTGGTGGGCGGCCTCATGGGTGACAACTTCACCGGCGACCTGCTCAACAACGTGATGACCGGCAACGGCGGCAACGACACCATGCTCGCCAGCGACGGCTTCGACACCCTCATCGGCGGCGATGGCGACGACTCGCTTTCCGGCATGAACAACGGCGACAGCCTGGTGGGCGGCAACGGCAACGACTGGCTTGGCGGCGGCAAGGGCCAGGACATCATCGACGGCGGCGCCGACAACGACACCCTCATCGGCGGACTGGGCCTGGACACCATGACCGGCGGCACGGGCACGGATGCGTTCCTGTTCGCCTCGGCGCTCGACGGCGTGCTCAATGTCGATACCATCACCGACTTCACCAGCGGCACCGACAAGATTCAGCTGTCGGCGGCGATTTTCACCGCGTTTGCCGCGCAGGTCGGGCAGACCCACAGCCTGGGGACGCTGCCGGCGGGTTTCCTCGCCTACAACGCCACCACCGGCGCGCTGGCCTACGACGCCGATGGCGCCGGCGCAGGCGTGGCGATGAACTTCGTGTTTCTCGGCGCCACCACCCACCCGGCCAGCCTGGGCACGGACTTCCAGATCGTGGCGTAAGGCGACGCGACAGGCAAAGGCGCAATCACACACATCAGGGGGCGCAGGGTCCGCAAAGCAGCACAGCAGGCCCTGCCCCCCTTGAGCACCACACCGCGACCCCATGGCTGTCACCGAGCAATTCACCCCCACCGGCACCATCGCCCGGGCGCTGTTCAACTTCGACGCCTTCGGCATCGCCAACTACCGTCTCACCGGCACGATCAACGTATCGGTTTCCGACGCCTTCACCATCGGGCAGTACCTGCAGGGCTACCCGGTGATGTCGAACCAGATCCACACCTCGCTTTCGTCCGGCAATGGCAACTGGAACGCCGGCCAGTTGTCCAACATCAACACCATCACCGGCGCCTACGCCAACTTCGCCAACCTGAATTTTTCGACCGTACTGAATTACTCGGGCTTCACGCCCGCGCAGGTGGGCGCAAGCTCCGACATCAACATCAGCCTGATCTACCGCACCGACCTGGCGTTCGCCGGCCGCTCCGCGCTGGGCACCGACAGTGACTTCGGCTACACCGGCAGCCGCGGCGACATCGTCCTCAATGTGAACGGCTTCGGTGCCGATGGCCTGGCCAACGACTATTCACTGGGCGCCTCGACCTTCGGCTTCCACGCGCTGATGCACGAGATCGGGCATTCGCTGGGCCTCTCGCACCCGCACCAGACGTTTGTCAACAGCGTCGCCACGCTGACCGCGGACTTCGCCGCCACTGCCAATACCGGCTTCGACAAGCTGGGCTTCCACATCGGCAGCGCCGCCGACATGAATCGCGAGTACTTCACGATCATGTCCTACGACGACCAGCTGGCCGGCAGCGGCAACGACACCTTCGCGCAGACCCCGATGATCCTCGACGTGATCGCGCTGCAGGCGGTGTATGGTGAAGGGCGCGGTTCCAGCGGCGCCGGCGATGACACCATCATCCCGGGCGGCGGTGGCGGGGTCAACGCGTATCGCACCTATTTCGACTCCGGCGGCAGCGACACCATCGCGCTGGACAACTATGGGGCCGGTGCGATGTTGCGCATGGGCACCACCATCGAGGGCGCCGCGCACCTGACGGGTGTGTCCATGAGCCGTGCCGACGCCGACCTGATGGCCGCGGGCGGTGCGCCGCTGAGCCTGCGCTGGTTCTACGGCGAATTCGAGAACGCCAGCGGCTCGGCGGGGCCGGACGACATCACCGACAACGCGCTCGCCAACAGCATCGCCGGTGGCCTGGGCGACGACATCATCAACGCCTCCGGCGGCGGCAACGACTCGCTTGACGGTGGCGGCGGCAACGACAACCTGTTCGGTGGCACCGGGTTCGACCTCATCACCGGCGGCGACGACAACGACACCATTTCAGGCGGCGATCAGGGCGACACGCTCCTGGGCGGCAGCGGCGCGGACCTGCTGGGCGGCGGCAAGGGACTTGACCTGCTCGATGGCGGCACCGGCAATGACGGGCTGGTCGGCGGACCCGGCGCCGACACGTTGTTGGGGGTGGACGGCTTCGATTCCCTGGATGGCGGCGACGGCAACGACAGCCTGTCCGGCGGCCCCCAGGGTGACAGCCTGACTGGCGGCAACGGCGGCGACTGGCTGGGCGGCGGCAAGGGCCAGGACATCATCGACGGCGGCGCCGACAACGACACGCTCATCGGCGGCCTGGGCGCCGATACCCTTACCGGCGGCGGCGGCGCCGACACCTTCGTGTTCGGCACCTTGCTCGACGGCATCATCAACGTGGACACCGTCACCGACTTCTCAAGCGGCATCGACCGGATCCAGCTTTCCGCCGCCACCTTCGGCGCGTTCGCGGGCCTGGTGGGCCAGACCGTGGACCTGGCATCCCTTGCCTCCAACCTGTCGTACAACGCCACCAGCGGCGCGCTGACCTACGACGCCGCTGGCACCGGCGTGGCGCTCACCTTCGCGATCCTCGGCTCCGGCGCGCATCCGCCAACGCTCGGGACAGACTTCCAGATCGTGGCGTGAAAACCGGCCGGTAAGCCATGCATGTTCTACCGTCCGGGCACGGGCAGCAATCGCCTGATGAAGGCGGCGACCGCCCGGTTGATGGGCTGGACGTCGATGCGCAGGGAGTCCAGGTAGGCCTGCTGGCGCACCATGATGCCATCGCCCAGCAGCGGCGCCTGGCCTGCCATGGCCCCACCGCGTTCCGCGCCTCGCGGCGGCACGCGCACGACCCAGTCGCCGTCGGGCCGGCCGTCGCGCACGAAATGGCCGCCCAGCCCGAGCGCGGCGACCCGGTTGCCCGCGGTGTCGACGGCCATCACCGGTTCGCGCAGGACGATCACAAGCGTGCCCGCATCGCCCGCGTCCTGGCGCAGCAGCGCCAGGCGCGCCCCCCTGGCCGCCGACAGCACCACCCCTGGCGAAAGGCGGACCTGCAGCAACTCGCCGGCGGCTTCAAGCGGCGTATCCAGAAGCGCGCTGACTTCGCCGCCTGTGGAGGCAACGGCGCCGAACTCGATGACCGGCACCTGGGCGTGCGCAAGGCAACTTGCCGCCAGCAACAGGCTTGCCATGCAGGCATGCGGCACAACGCGCATCACCAGTCCCTCCGCAGTTCGGCCATCACCTGCCGGCGGCGAAATGCCACCAGCGGGATGGAAGAGACATTCTCCTCCAAGACCAGGCGGGGCGTAAGGGTCCATCCATCGCCGATTGTGCGCGCCAGCGCGAGCGTGAGGGTGGCCGCCTTGTCGAGTCGCTGCGTGGCGAACAGCGCGCTCGGCTCAAGGTAGGCCGAGCGCACCCCGACAAGCTGCACCAGCGCGCGGCCGACCCCGCGCCACTCACCGCTCCATTCAAGCGAAACCGCCGTGGCGTCGCGGTCGAGGTCGCGCACCAGCGCGGCGGAGCGCTCGCGCGCCACCGAAAGGCCCAGCGCCAGTCCGGACGCGGCATGGCGCCCGTGCAGCGCCAGCCCGCGCGAGCGGGTGTGAAGGCCATCGAACAGCGGATACTTCTGCCGCGATGTGAACGCCGCGGCCGCGAACTCCACCCCGAGGATGGCATCGAAGCGTGCCGTCAGGCCGGTTTCGCTGCGATCGATCAGGTGGTAGCGGGCCACCCGCCGCTGGTCCAGCGCCGCCGCGCCTTCGAGCAGCAGCGCGCCGAGCCGCCACTGCGCCCCCAGGCGCGCCTGGTAGGACTGCGGCAGATAGCCGGCTTCCGAAGCGTTGTAGCGCGCCGCGGCCTGCGCGGCCACATTGACCGAAAAGGACGGTGAAAGCGGCCGGGCCGCGGCCGCGCCACCGGCCAGGCCGATGAATCCGCTTGGTCGCCTGACCAACAGCGGGCTCAGGGCCAGGCTGCGATAGTTGAGCAACGGCAGGTCGATGGCGGCAAGCCCGGTGGCGCTGTTGATGTTGGAATCGTGCCCGACCTCGCCGGCCAGCCAGGCCGCGGGTTGCGCAAGGGCAAGACCGCGTTCCCACCTGGGCCTTCCCTCCAGGCCGGCATTGCCCGGCACCTCGCGCGCGGCGGCCGCGGCACCCAGCCGCGACAAGGCCTCTTCCAGCAACGCCCGCGCCGACGGGTCCGCCGGTTCGAGCGCCAGCCTTCGTTGCAGCATCAGCACCGCCTCGGCGATGCGGCCGGCGCCGATCAATCCGCAAACCTGTGAGCGCCAACCGGCGTCGCCCCCTTCCGCCTGGCAAGCCGCGAAGCCAACCGGTGCAGGGGCATCGGTACTTGCCAGCGCGCAAGCGCAGCCATGGGCGAACAACAGGACCAGCACCACTGCGGTGCGCCGGCGCACACCAACCGATCGCATCATCATCCGCGCACCTGAAAACAAAGGCGCGCATCACCTTGCGGATGCGCAACTAATCTGACAACATCGCCGCGCTGCCGGCAGCGCTGCGCAATCCCGCGCGTCATGCCGATGTCATCAACGGCCTTCACGCTGGCGGCTCATCGCCGTGGACGTGACGATCCACCAGAAAATAATCAACAGGGGAGTACGGATGTCGGTCATCACAGGCAGCGTGTCGAGCTTGCAGAGCTCGCAGTTTGACAGTTTTTCCCGCACCCTGGGCGCGGTCACGCTGCCCAGCACCGAGCTCAACGCCATCGCCGACGGCCTGGAATTCGGCAGCGTGGAAGAGTTGTCGCTTTCGTCCACCAGCTATCTGCTGGACATATTCAGCAACAAGCATGTCGCCGTCGGCCGCATCACCTACAGCGGCAGCGGTTTCATCACCAGCAACTGGGACGGCAATCCCCTGACCCTCACCTCGGGCACGATCGGTGTTTCCACCATCATCAACGACATCATCCTCTCGGACACCGTCGGCCGCACGCTGATGGCCTATCGCGGCTCGATTTCCGGCCTGCAGATCGTGGCCAGCAGCACCGATGCCGGCAGCTTCGGCATGACCGAACTGCAGATCGGCGGTGCGGAGGTCGGCAAGATGCTGCTGCTCAAGGGCAATCTCACCCTCACCGCCGCCACCTCGGGCAGCACCACCGGCTCGCTTTCCGGGTCGATCAACGAGTTGCTCATCTACGCCAGGCAGGGCGCGGAAGCCTACAAGGTCACCATCAGCGGCAATCTCGCGCCGGCCGCCAACCTGATCGAGCAGGCCAACGGCGATATCGCCAAAGTCACCTCCAGCCTGGGCGGCGAGGTGAACGGCCTGGACATCACGCGCGTCACCTACGCGGACGCCACCAGCACGGTCGAAACCGGGCAAACCAGCCTGCTCAGCACCAGCCAGTTGCATCTCGACGCCAACGACCTCGAGGCCGTGTTCAGCGCCTTGCAGAGCGGCTGGGGCCCGGACCTGACCTTCGGCAACGCCGGGCACATCACCACCGTGCTGGGCGCCGGATTCGACACGGCGTTCTCCGCCGCCCTGCAAAGCGACGGGAAAATCCTGGTCGCCGGCCATACCAGCCCGGATTCGGTCAATTTCGGCTTTGCGCTGACGCGCCACAACGCCGACGGCACGCTCGACACCAGCTTCAACGGCGACGGCCGCTTCGTGCTGCCAAACACCGCCCTGAACGTTTCGGCCAACGACGTGATCGTGCAGCCCGACGGCAAGATCCTCGTGATGGCCCTGTTTTCCGGCTCGGCCACCAACCTGTACCGCCTCAACAGCGACGGCAGCTTCGACACCAGCTTCAGCGGTGACGGCATCCTGCCGGTAAGCGGCAGCGTGACCGCAGGCCTGGCCATGGCCTTGCAGGCCGACGGCCGCATCCTGGTGGCCGGCAACGGGTCGGTCATGCGCTTCAACAGCAGCGGCAGCCTCGATACCAGCTTCGGCAGCTTCGGTTCGGCGCCGGCGTCGGTCGGCCTCATCGGCGACATGGTGGTGCAGCCGGACGGCAAGATCCTGGTTTTCGGATCGAGCAATTCCGGCGGACTGGCCGCTTTCAACCTGGCACGGCTGAACGCCAACGGCAGCCTCGACACCAGCTTCGCCGGCGACGGCATCGCCACCAACATCGTCGGGACCTTCAACTCGCTCAACGCCGCCCGCTCCCTGCTGGTGTTGCCGGACGGCAGCATCGTCGCCGTCGGCCGCACGCTCGATTTCGCCGGCACCGACTCGACCATCGTGGCCATGCAGTTCACCTCGAGCGGATTCGGGAACTTCGCTTTCGGTTCCGGTGGCGTCACATACATCGACGATCTGGGGCCCAAGGTAACGGGCGACATCGCCTACTCGGCCGTTTACGACCCGGTGACCGACCGCATCCTGATCGGCGGCAGCGACGGCGCACACGCCCTGGTGGCCGCGCTCGACCGTTTCGGCTTCGTGCGCGACTCGCTGGTCACCGACATCCCCGCCAATGCCGGGGTCGGCCAGATGCTGCGCACGCCGACCGGCGACCTGATTTTCGCCACCACCGACTCGACCGCCACCACCTCGCGTGACTGGGTGCTCGGCAAGCTGATCGACACCAGCCGCAGCCTTGGCCAGGCCCTGCTGGGCGGCGACGACCAAATCAGCCTGGCGCTTGAAACCGGCTTCGACGCCAACGGCGAGGCCGGCAACGACCTCATGACCGGTGCGCTCGGCGCTGATTCCCTGGCCGGCGGCACCGGCGGTGACACCATCATCGGCGGCGGCGGCGCCGATCTGCTCACCGGCGAACAGGGCAACGATTCGCTCGAGGGTGGCGACGGCAACGACTCGCTTGTCGGCAACACCGGCCTGGATACCCTCCTCGGCGGCGCGGGCAATGACACCCTGCGCGGCGGCGACCAGGACGACCTGCTCGACGGTGGCGCCGACAACGACCTGGTGGTGGGCGGCAAGGGCAACGATACGCTCGACGGCGGCGACGGCAACGACACCCTGCAAGGCGCGGTCGGCGACGACGCCCTCACCGGCGGCCTCGGCGTCGACATGGCGGACTACTCGATCTCCACCGACCCGGTGACGGTGAACCTGGCCGGCGGCGTCGGCGGCAGCACGGTGCTGCTGGCGGGCGTAGGCAGCGGCACCGACAGCCTGACGGGCATTGAAGGGGCCATCGGCAGCATTTTCAACGACAGCCTGAGCGGCGACATTGGCGACAACCTGCTGGTCGGACTCAGCGGCAACGACACCCTGAGCGGCGGCGACGGCGACGACACCCTTGAAGGCGGAACCGGCACCAACACGCTCGACGGCGGCAACGGTATCGACGTGCTGAGCTTCGCCGGCGCCACCAGCGGCATCACGCTCACGCTCACCGGGTCCGGGACGCAATCTTTCGCCGGCGCCGGCACGCAGGCGTTCCTCAGCATGGAGGGCTTGTCCGGCTCCGCCTTCGCCGACACGCTTACCGGTGACATCGGCGCCAACCGCCTGTACGGCATGGACGGCAACGACACCCTCGACGGCGGCGGCGGCGCCGACACCATGGCCGGCGGGCGCGGCGACGATACGTATATTGTGGACGGCGCCAGCGACGTGGTTGTCGAAGCGGTAGGCGAAGGCATCGACACCATCGTCACCGCGGTATCGATCGTGCTGGCGCTGAATGTGGAAAACGTGGTCTATACCGGCCCGGCGGGCGGCTCGGTCATAGGCAACGTGCTCAACAACGTGATCCAGAGCCCTTCAAACGGGCTGACGCTGGACGGCGGCGACGGGTCCGACACGATTTCCTATCGCGGACTCGCCACCTCGGTGACCGTCGACCTTGCCAGCGGCACGGCCAGCAATGCCGCCGGCACCGACGCCCTGCTGAACTTCGAGAACGCCGAAGGCGGCGGCGCCAACGACACCCTGACGGGCGCCGCGGGCGCCAACCTGCTGGACGGCCAGGCCGGCGCCGACAGCATGGCCGGCGGGCTGGGCACCGACACCTATGTCGTCGACGACCTCGGCGACCAGGTGGTGGAAACCGACAACACCCTCTCGGGCCTGGCCATCGGCCTGGACCTGGGCAGCGCCATCGACCTGGTGATCGCCAGCATCAACTACACCCTCACCGCCTTTGTCGAGAACCTCAACCTCAAGGCCGGCGCGGGCGGCCTGAGCGGATTCGGCAACGCCCTGGACAACGCCCTCACCGGCAACGACGCCAACAACACGCTTACCGGCCTGGACGGCAAGGACACGCTCGACGGCGGGCTCGGTGTCGACACCATGGTCGGCGGACTGGGCGCCGACACCTACTACGTCGACGACTTCAGCGACGTGGTGACCGAAACCGACAACACCCTGTCGGGACTGGCCGTCGGCCTGGATCTTGGCAGCGCCATCGACTCGGTGATCGCGAGCATCGCCTATACGCTCAGCAATTTCGTCGAGAACCTGACGGTGAAAGCCGGCGCAGGCAATCTGGGAGGTACCGGCAACGCGCTGGACAACCTGATCACCGGCAATGAAGGCGACAATAACCTTTCCGGTGCCGGCGGCGCCGACACACTGGTCGGCGGCGCCGGTTTCGACTTCCTCGACGGCGGGACCGGGGTTGACAGCCTGGTCGGCGGCCTCGGCAACGACTACTACATCGTCGACGACACCGCCGACCTGGTGATCGAGACCGACAACACCCTCATCAACGGCAACCCCTTCAGCGCCTACGACCAGGTGAGCGCCTCGGCCAGTTTCACCCTGGGCGCGTTTCTGGAAAACCTCAGCCTGGCCTTCGGTGCCGGCGCCATCAACGCGACCGGCAACACCCAGGACAACCGCATCAGCGGTAACGACGGCGCCAACCTGCTCGACGGCCAGGACGGCAACGACACGCTGAACGGCAACGGCGGCGACGACACCTTCAACGGCGGTGCCGGCATCGACACGGTGGAGTATTGGAGCGCCAGCGGGGCCGTGGCGGCGAACCTGAGCCTGCCAGGCGCACAGGCGGTGGGCGGCGGACAAGGCAACAACACGTTCTCCGGAATCGAGAACCTGACCGGCGGCTTCTACGGCGACTACCTCGTCGGCACCGTTGCGGCCAATACGCTGATCGGCAACGCCGGCAACGACACCCTGGAGGCCAGCGACGGCTTCGACACACTGATCGGCGGCGACGGTGACGATTCGCTGGCGGGCATGAACCAGGGCGACCGGATCTACGGCGAGGGCGGCAACGATTTTCTCGGCGGTGGCAAGGGCCTCGACAGCCTTGAAGGCGGCGACGGCAACGACACCCTGCAAGGCGGGCTGGGCACCGATACCCTCGTGGGGGGATTGGGCATCGATACCTTCATCTTCAGCACTGCCCTGGACGGTACGATCAATGTGGACACGATCACCGACTTCACCCCCGGCCTGGAACTGATCCGGCTTTCCGCAACCGTGTTCAGCGCCTTTTCAGGCCTGGTCGGGCAGACCGTCGGCCTGGCGAGCCTCGCACCCAACCTTTCCTACAACGCCGACACAGGCGCACTCGCCTACGACGCCGATGGCGCCGGCGCCGGGCCGGCACTCAACCTCGCCTTCCTTGGCTCCACCACGCATCCGATCCTGTTCGGCAACCACTTCGAGATCATCGCCTGACGCCCGGCGGCGCGGCCGGAATATGACGCCTACATAAACTGTTCGCTTCCGGACATACCATGTAATATTTTCGACGCTGTTGCTTGGGGGAGCCTTCAGCCGGACTGGCCGAATCGCACACTGCCAAGTGTCCTTTCGACTACGTATCCGGCCTGGAGGGTCCCGCTCGTGTCCAATCTCGTCTTTGTAGATTCCCGCGTTCAGGACAGCGACCAGCTATTGGCGGGCCTCGCCCCCGATACGCGCGTGGTGCGCCTGGCCGCCGACCGCGACGGCATTGCGCAAATGCTGGCCGCCCTGCAGGGCGTGACCGGACTCGGCGCGATCCACCTTATCTCGCACGGCGGCGCGGGGACGCTCTTCCTCGGCTCGACCGCACTTGACCAGGCCAGTCTCCCCGCCTACGCATCGGCACTGGCGGGCGTTGGCGCCGCCCTGTCGCCGGACGGCGACCTGCTGCTGTATGGCTGTGATGTCGCGGCAGGTTCGGCGGGCCAAAGCTTCATCGCCGCGCTGGCTGCGGCCACCGGCGCGGATGTGGCGGCCTCCACCGACACCACCGGGTCCGCCTTGAATGGCGCCAATTTCAACCTGGAAGCCAGCACCGGCACGATCGAGGCCGCCAGCGTCATCAGCGCCGGGGCGCAGGCCACCTATGCCTCGACCCTCGATTCGTTTCCCGGCACCAGCGGTAACGACACGCTGACAGGCACCTCGGTTGCCGACGACATGAACGGCCAGGCCGGCAACGATTCGCTTGTCGGCGGCGACGGCAACGACACGCTCGATGGTGGTTCCGGCAACGACACCCTGGACGGCGGCGCCGGTATCGACCGCGCCTCGTACACCAGCGCGGCATCCGCGGTGGTGGTATCGCTGGACACCAACGTCGGCCAATTCACGGTGGGCAATGGCATCGATACGCTGTTGAACATCGAGGTGCTGCAGGGGAGCGGCTTCAACGACTCGCTCACCGGCGGCGCCGGCAACGACACGCTCGAAGGCGCAGCCGGCAACGACACGCTGGACGGCGGAACGGCCGGCCTGGACGTCGCCTCGTACTCCACCGCCGGGGCGGCGGTTTCTGTAAGCCTGGCTATTGCCACGGCGCAATCGACGTCCAGCGCCGGCACCGACCTGCTGGTGAATATCGAGGGCCTGGAAGGTAGCGCCTTCAACGACACCCTGACCGGCGGCGCCAATGCCGATTTGCTGATGGGCCTGGCAGGCAACGACACCCTCAACGGCGCGGCCGGCAACGACACGCTGGAAGGCGGCATAGGCAACGATTCCCTGGACGGCGGTGCCGACTTCGACCTGGCCAGCTACGCCAACGCGGCGGGGGCCGTGGCCTACAACCTCACCTTCGGCGGCGCGCAGGATACCGGCGGCGCCGGGACCGACACGCTGGTGAATATCGAAGGCGTGATCGGCAGCGCGTTCGACGACGTGTTCTTCGGCACCACGGGCGCGAACCTGCTCAGGGGCGGCGCCGGCAATGACACGCTCAATGGCGGTGCGGGCAACGACACGCTGGATGGCGGTACCGGGTCGGATGCGCTCGATGGCGGGCCCGGGATCGACCAAGTGTCGTTTTCGGCAGCGCTAGCGGGCATTACGGCGGACATTGGCACCAATACATTCGGTGGCGGCGCCACGGGTGACATCATCGTCAATTTCGAAGGCGTGGAAGGCAGCGCTTTCGACGACGGCATCATTGGCGACGGCAACGCCAACCTGCTGGGCGGCCTGGCCGGCAACGATACCCTCAATGGCCTGGGCGGCAACGACACCCTGGACGGCGGCGACGGCAACGATTCCCTGGACGGCGGCGCCGGCATCGACCGCGTCTCCTATGCCAGCGCCAGCGCAGGCGTCACCGTCAGCTTGGCCGTGGTCGGCAGCCAGAGCACCCTCGGTGCCGGCACTGACACCCTGGTCAGCGTCGAAATCCTGCAAGGCAGCGCATTCAACGACACCCTCACCGGAGGCATCGGCAACGACACGCTGGATGGTGGATTAGGCGACGATCTCATCAACGGCGGCGCGGGCATCGACCGCGTGTCCTTCGCCAGCGCGGGCAACGGCGTGGTGGTCAATCTCGCGACTGCAAGCCCGCAGAACACCGGCCAAGGCAATGACACCTTCGTCAACGTGGAAGAAGTCGAGGGCAGCGCATTCAGCGACTTTCTCACTGGCGACGCCAATGCCAACCTGTTGGTTGGCGGTTTGGGCGGTGACCAACTTGCAGGTGGCGACGGCAACGACACATTAGACCCAGGTACGGCTGTGGTTACATCCGACACACTGGATGGCGGTGGCGGGATTGATCGAATCTCCTTTGGTTCTTTTCAGGCAGGCGTCAACGTTATCTTTAACTCAAGTCCCGTACAGATCTATATCAATGGCGTCCTGGTCGGCTTTTTTCAATATTCAAATATCGAGGAAATCGAGGGTACCAAAGGAAATGATTCCCTCAACGTTTACCAAACCGTAGGTTCCTGGTTGCTGTTTGGCAACGATGGAAACGATTCTCTCAATGGCTACAACGGGAACGATACTCTCGACGGTGGCGCCGGAGACGATACGCTTGTCGGTAGCGAAGGCTTCGACGTGGTTGCATATACCAGCGCAACCTCGGCGGTAACCGTCAATCTTGCGAACCATAGCGCACAGAACACTGGTGGCGCTGGATTTGACACTCTATGGGATTTGATCGAAGGCGCTGTCGGCAGCGCCTTCGACGATCTGCTCCTCGGCGGCGGCAATGCCAACCTGCTCACCGGCGCCGATGGCAACGACTCCCTCACCGGCGGTGCCGGCAACGACACCCTCGACGGCGGCATCGGCAACGACTCCCTCGACGGCGGCGATGGCAATGACAGCATAGACGGGGGAAGCGGCAACGACAGCCTTTTCGGAGGACTGGGTGCAGACATTCTCAATGGTGGTGCGGGAGCCAACGTCTACGACGCTGGCGACGGCAGCGACACCATAAACGGCGGTGACGATGGCGAGACTATCGGCGGTGGCCTCGGCAATGACCTGTTGCTGGGCGCCAACGGCAACGATTCGCTAACGGGCGGTGATGGGGATGACACCCTGGACGGAGGACAGAACGACGACACGCTCTCTGGCGGTAACGGCAATGACTTCCTCAATGGCGGCTTGGGCGCCAATGTCATGGACGGCGGTGCAGGTACTGATCGCGTGTCGTTCGTCAACGCCGCTTCAGGTGTGACCGTCAACCTCGAAACCAACGCCTTGGGCGGCGCGGCTGTGGGTAGCAGCATCACGGGCTTCGAACAGGTGTATGGCAGTTCATTCAACGACACGTTGGTTGGTTCCGATAGCGACGACACCCTTGAAGGTGGAGACGGCAATGACTCCATCAACGGCGGGGCGGGGACCGACCGTGCCTCCTACGCCGGCGCCAGCGCGGGCGTGAACGTCAGCCTGGCGATTGTCGGTAGCCAGAACACCCTCGGCGCCGGCACCGACACCCTCGCCGGCATCGAAGAAATTGAAGGCAGTGCCTTCAACGACAACCTCTCCGCCGGCGCCAGTAGCGTACGCATGTTCGGCCTGGCTGGCAACGACACCCTGACCGGCGGGGCCGGCAACGACACGCTGCATGGCGGCTCGGGTGACGACTCGCTCAACGGCGGCGCCGGCATCGACCGCGCGTCCTTCGCCACAGCAACCGCCGGCGTGGTGGTGAACCTTACCATCCTCGGCACACAGAACACTGGAGTCGGCAACGATACCTTTGTCGGCGTCGAGGAGGTCGAAGGCAGCACCTTTGGCGATTCGCTCACCGGCGATATCAATGCGAATCTGCTCCTCGGCGGTCTGGGCAACGACCAACTTCTTGGCGGCGACGGCGACGATACCCTCGATGGCGGCGACGGCAACGACACCTTGGATGGCGGCAACGGCTTTGATCGTGCCTCCTTTGCCAGTTCCACTGTTGGCGTCTCGCTGCTGATTTTTAATGGCGGCCCCGCCAGTGCGACCAATATTTCGCTCACGTTGCTGAACGTCGAAGCCATTGAGGGTAGCGCGTTCAACGACAGCCTTAACGCTTTTAGCTACAGCGTCACCGCCCCACAAATGTTGTTCGGGTTGGGCGGCAATGACTCTCTCACGGGTGGCAGCGGCAATGACACCCTCGATGGTGGACTAGGCAACGATACCCTGTTCGGGGGCAGCGGTTTCGATTTCGCCTCCTATGCCAGTGCTACCTCTGGGGTTACGGTAAGTCTGGCGACCACCGGGACGCAGAATACTGGTGGCGCCGGCAGTGACGTCCTGCAAGGTGAAATCGAAGGCCTCATCGGCAGCGCTTTCGACGATCTGCTCCTCGGCGGCGGCAATGCCAACCTGCTCAACGGCGCCGAAGGCAACGACTCCCTCACCGGCGGCGATGGCAACGACACGCTCGACGGCGGACTCGGTAACGACTCCCTCGACGGCAGCGACGGTATCGACAGCCTTATCGGCGGCGCGGGAAGCGACACTTTGATCGGTGGCAGTGGTAACGACCTTCTTTTGGGCGGTGCGGGGACCAATGTATACGACGGCGGCGACGGCAACGACACAATCAATGGCGGCGACGACAGCGAAAGTCTGGCTGGAGGACTCGGCAATGACTTGTTGTCAGGAGGTGGAGGTAACGACACGCTCAACGGCGGGGCTGGCGACGACACGCTTGATGGCGGCACAGGGTCGGACGCGCTCGATGGCGGGACCGGGATCGACCGTGCCTCGTATAGCAGCGCGATGTCTGGTGTGGCGATCGATCTCGCCAGCAACACTGTTGGTGGCGGCGCCGCAGGCGGCAGCATTATCAATTTCGAAGGTGTGGAAGGCAGTACTTTTGATGACAGCATCAACGGTGACGGCGGAGCCAACCTGCTGGGCGGCCTGGCCGGCAATGACAGCCTCAACGGCCTGGGCGGCAACGACACTCTCGAAGGTGGCGATGGCAACGACAGCATCGAAGGCGGCAACGGAACCGATCGCGCGTCCTACGCCGGCGCCAGCGCCGGTGTCACCGTCAGCCTGGCGATTGTCGGCAGCCAGAACACCCTCGGCGCCGGCATCGACACTCTGGTGAACTTCGAGGAACTCGAAGGCAGCACCTTCAACGACAGCCTGGTCGCCGGCAGCAGCGGCGCACGCCTGATCGGCCTGGCCGGCAATGACACCCTCACTGGAGGCTCCGGCAACGACACCCTCGATGGCGGCACAGGTGACGACGTGATCAACGGCGGTGTCGGTGTCGACCGCGTGTCCTACTCGGCCGTAACCGGGGGCGTGGTGGTGAACTTGGCCACTGTCGGCACGCAGAACACTGGAGTCGGCAACGATGCGTTTGTCAACATCGAGGAGGTCGAAGGCAGCGTCTTTGGCGATTCGCTCACCGGCGATATCAATGCGAATCTGCTCCTCGGCGGTCTGGGCAACGACCAACTTTTGGGTGGCGACGGCGACGACACACTAGATGGCGGCAACGGCAACGACACCCTGGATGGCAGCAACGGCTTTGATCGTGCCTCCTTTGCCAGCTCCACTATTGGCGTCTCGCTGGCGATTTTTAATGGCGGCCTCGCCAGTGCAACCAATATCTCGCTCACGTTGCTTAACATCGAAGCCATCGAGGGCAGCGCGTTCAACGACAGCCTTAACGCTTTTAGCTACAGCGTCACCGCCCCACAAATGTTGTTCGGGTTGGGCGGCAACGACTCCCTCGACGGCGGCAGCGGCAACGACACGCTCGACGGTGGTGTCGGCAACGATAAGCTGTACGGGGGCAGCGGTTTCGATTTCGCCTCCTATGCCAGTGCTACCTCTGGGGTTACGGTAAGTCTGGCGACCACCGGGACGCAGAATACTGGTGGCGCCGGCAGTGACGTCCTGCAAGGTGAAATCGAAGGCCTCATCGGCAGCGCTTTCGACGATCTGCTCCTCGGCGGCGGCAATGCCAACCTGCTCAACGGCGCCGAAGGCAACGACTCCCTCACCGGCGGCGATGGCAACGACACGCTCGACGGCGGACTCGGTAACGACTCCCTCGATGCTGGCACCGGCACTGACCGCGCAAGCTATGCAAGCGCTGGCGCTGGCGTGACAGTAAACCTTGCCAACGGTGGCACACAAAATACCGCGGGCGCAGGCACGGACGTTCTGATCGGATTCGAAGAACTCGAAGGCGGTGCGTTCAATGACGCCCTCACCGGGGACGCCGGCGCCAATGTTCTTCTTGGCTCGGGTGGCAATGACACCCTCACCGGCAACGACGGCAACGACACCCTCGACGGTGGTGCCGGTGTCAATTCGCTCAGCGGTGGCGCCGGAAATGACACCTTGGTCGGGGGCACGGGGAACAACGGCTTTGACGGTGGCACCGGCATGGACCTTGTTTCATACGCGGCCGCGGCGAACGGCGTCGTTGTCAACATGGCGGGCGGCGGAGCCGATTCATTCACAGCCGTGGAGCAGGTCGAAGGCAGTGCCTTCTCGGACAGTCTGTCCGGCGACGTCAACGCCAACCTGCTGCGCGGCATGGCCGGCAACGACCAGTTGGCTGGCGACGCCGGCAATGACACGCTCGAAGGCGGCGCCGGCGACGACTTCCTGAACGGCGGCGACGGCATCGACCGCGCGACCTACGCCAGCGCGACCGTTGGTGTGGGCGTCAGCCTCGGCCTTTCCGGCCCGCAGGCCACCGGCGTCGGCACCGACATCCTGGTGGGCATAGAAGAACTCGAAGGCACTGCCTTCGCCGATTCGCTCTCCGGCAGCTCGCTGGGCGACCGGCTGATCGGTCTGGCTGGCAACGACGTGCTCTCTGGCGCAGACGGCGACGACACGCTCGACGGGGGCGGGGGTAGCGACACCCTTGACGGCGGCGCCGGCAGTGATCGCACCTCGTTTGCCACCGCCTCGGCAGGCATCATCCTCACCCTGGGCAATGCCGGCGCCCAGACCATCACCGGCGGCACCGTCACCCTGATCAGCATAGAGGAAGTGGAAGGCAGCGCCTTCAACGACGTCTTCAACGGTGCTTCAGTGTCCGCCGCCGACCGCCTGTACGGCCTTGCCGGCAACGACTTCCTGTTCGGCAACCTCGGCAACGACACCCTCGATGGCGGCGACGGCAACGACACCATGGACGGCGGCGCTGACATCGACGTCGCGTCCTACGCCAGCGCCGGCGCAGCCGTCACCGTCAACCTCTCGGTCGCCAGCGCGCAAGCCACCGGCGCGGCCGGCACCGACACCCTCACCAACATCGAAGGCCTGATCGGCAGCGCCTACAGCGACACCCTCACCGGCAGCAGCCTGGCCAACCAGATCAGCGGCGGCGCAGGCGGCGACACCCTCGTCGGCGGGTCAGGCGACGACAGCATGGACGGCGGCGACGGCGACGATTCGCTCGACGGCGGCGACGGCAACGACACCGTACTCGGTGGAGCAGGCCTCGACACCGTCATCGGCGGCAACGGCAACGACCTCCTTACCGGCGGCGCCGACAACGACCTCCTGCAAGGCGGCATTGGCGACGACACCCTGCAAGGCGGCCTGGGCGACGACACCCTCGACGGTGGCAGCGGACTCGACCGCGCCGCCTACGCCAGCGCCGGCAGCGCCGTCGCCATCAACCTCACCATCGCCGGCGCGCAGAACACCGGCGGCGGCGGCAGCGACACCTTCATCAGCATCGAAAGCCTCGAAGGCAGCGCCTTCAACGACAGCTTGAGTGGCGACGCCAACGCCAACCAGCTGGTCGGCCTGGGCGGTGACGACACCCTCATCGGCGGCGACGGCAACGACACCCTCGAAGGCGGCGCCGGCACCAACCTGATCAACGGCGGCAACGGCGCCGACCGCGTCTCCTACGCCGGCGCCGCAGCGGCCGTCACCGTCGACCTCGGCACAGGCGCCGTCTCCGGCGGCGCCGGCACGGACACCCTGATCAGCATCGAAGAACTCGAAGGCAGCGGCTTCAACGACGCGCTGGCCGGCAGCAACGCCGGCGACCGCATCCTGGGCCTGGGCGGCAACGACACCCTCTCCGGCGGCCAGGGCGACGACACCCTCGAAGGCGGCACCGGTAACGACCTCATCGACGGCGGTACCGGCATCGACCGCGCCTCCTACGCCGGCGCCGCCACCGCGGTGGCGGTGAGCCTGGCCAACCCCAACCCGCAGAACACCTTCGCCGCCGGCACCGATACCCTCTTCAACATCGAAGAACTCGAAGGCAGCGCCTTTGGCGACGCCCTCACCGGCGGGTCCAATAACGACCGCCTGCTCGGCCTCGGTGGCGACGACACCCTGTTGGGCGGTGCCGGCAACGACACCCTCGAAGGCGGGCTCGGCAACGACACCCTCGATGGTGAGGCAGGCATCGACCGCGTCAGCTTCGCCGGCGCCAGCGCCGCCGTATCGATCAACTTCGCCACCTTCCAGGTGACAGGCGCCGCCGGCAGCGACACGCTCATCAGCATCGAAGAAGCCGAAGGCAGCGCCTTCAACGACTACCTGGGCGGCGGCAGCAGCGGCGACATGCTGCTGGGCCTGGCCGGCACCGACACCCTGCAGGGCTTTGACGGCGACGACACCCTCGAAGGCGGTGCGGGTGATGACACCGTCGACGGCGGCAACGGCTTCGACCTCGCCTCCTACGCCGGCGCTGCCGGCGCGGTCGGCGTCAACCTCGCCTTCGCGGGCGCGCAAATCACCGGCAACGCCGGCACCGACACCCTCTCCGGCATCGAAGGCCTGATCGGCAGCGCCTTCGACGACACGCTCTTCGGCAATAGCGGCGCCAACCGACTGGCGGGTTTGGCCGGCAACGACACCCTGGCCGGCGGCACCGGCAACGACACCCTCGAAGGCGGCGCCGGCAACGATTCGCTTGACGGCGGCGGCAATAGCGACCGCGCTTCCTACGCCAATGCCACCAGCGCGGTGAGTGTCACGTTGACCCTCGCCTCCCAGCAGAACACCGGCGGGGCCGGCCTCGACACTCTCACCAGCATCGAAGACCTCGAAGGCAGCGCCTTCGACGACAGCCTCACCGGCGACGGCGGCGCCAACCTGCTGGCCGGCCTGGCCGGCAACGACACGCTCACCGCCGCCGGCGGCGACGACACCCTCGAAGGCGGCGACGGCGACGACCTGATCGACGGCGGCAGTGGCCTCGACTGGGCCACCTATGCCAACGCCAGCGCCGGCGTCAGCGTCAACCTCTCGACCCTGGCGGCGCAGAACACCGTCGGCGCCGGTGTCGACACCATCGCCGGCATCGAGCGGCTGGTCGGCAGCGGCTTCAACGACAACCTCACCGGCACCGCCGGCGACGACCTGATCATCGGCGGCGCGGGTGACGACGCCATCAGCGGCCTGGGCGGCAACGACACCCTCGAAGGTAGCGCCGGCAACGACCAGATCGACGGCGGCACCGGCGTCGACCGTGCCTCCTACGCCAACGCCGGCGGCGCGGTGAGCGTGAACCTGGGCCTGGTGGGTGCGCAGAACACCCTGCAGGCCGGCACCGATACCCTGCTCTCCATCGAGGAGGTCGAAGGCAGCGCCTTCAACGATACCCTGGCCGGCGGCGCCAGCGCCGACCGCCTGCTGGGCCTGGCCGGCAACGACACCATCAGTGGCGGCGGCAGCGACGACACCCTCGAAGGCGGCACCGGCAACGACACCCTCGAC
This sequence comes from Burkholderiales bacterium, assembly GCA_965279115.1. GTDB lineage: Bacteria > Pseudomonadota > Gammaproteobacteria > Burkholderiales > JAEUOS01 > JAEUOS01. The sequence goes on along the minus strand of OZ257137.1, from coordinate 4,559,590 downwards.
GGCGGGTCCGGCTTCGACCTGGCCGGCTACTCCGGCGCCACTTCCGCGGTCACGGTGTTCCTCTCCAATACCGGGGCGCAGGCCACCGGCGGGGCTGGCACCCATACCTTCATCAGCATCGAGGGGCTCTCCGGCAGTGCCTTCGCCGACCGCCTCACCGGTGACGCCAATATCAACCGGCTGGTGGGTGGCGACGGCAACGACACCCTCGACGGCGCCGCTGGCGCCGATACCATGGCCGGTGGCAAGGGGGACGATACCTACTTCATCGACGTGGCCGGCGATGTGGTGATCGAGGCCGCGGGCGAAGGCGAGGACACCGTCATCAGCGGCGCCTCGATCGTGCTGGCCCTGGGCGTGGAGAACGCGGTTTATACCGGCCCGGCCGGCGGCTCGATCACCGGCAACAATCTCGACAACCTGATCTTCAGCCCCGCCACCGGGCTCACCATCGACGCGCTCGGCGGCAACGACACCATCTCCTACCGCAACCTCAACACGGTGGTGAACGTCAATCTGGCCACTGGCGTTGCGACCAACACGGCCGGCACCGACGCGCTGAGCAACTTCGAGAACGCCGAAGGCGGCAGCGCCAACGACACCCTCACCGGCGGGGCCGGCGCCAATACCCTGGACGGCCAGGCCGGCGCCGACAGCATGACCGGCGGGCTCGGTACCGACACCTACATCGTCGACGACATCGGCGACGTGGTGCTGGAAATCGACAACACCCTCTCGGGCCTGGCCGTCGGCCTGGACCTCGGCAGCGCCATCGACCGGGTGATCGCCAGCATCAGCTATACCCTCACCGCCTTCGTCGAGAACCTGAACCTCAAGGCGGGGGCGGGGGCCCTGTCCGGCAATGGCAACGACCTGGCCAATGCGCTCACCGGCAACGAGGCGAACAACGCCCTTACCGGGCTGGGCGGGGCCGATACGCTCGATGGCGGGCTCGGCAACGACAGCATGACCGGTGGCCTGGGGGCGGATACCTATGTCGTCGACAGTGCCGGCGACGTGGTGACCGAAACCGACAACACGCTTTCCGGCCTGGCGGTGGGCCTGGACCTGGGCAGCGCCATCGATACAGTGATTGCCAGCATCGGCTACACGCTTGGCAACTTCGTCGAGAACCTCAACCTCAAGGCGGGTGCGGGGGCGCTGGCCGGGGTCGGCAACGACCTGGCCAACCTGCTCACCGGCAACGAGGCCGCCAACACCCTCACCGGGCTGGCCGGGGCCGATACGCTCGACGGCGGTGCCGGCAACGACAGCATGACCGGTGGCCTGGGGGCGGATACCTACTTCGTCGACAGTGCCGGCGATGTGGTGACCGAAACCGACAACACGCTTTCCGGCCTTGCGGTGGGCCTCGATCTGGGCAGTGCGATCGATACGGTCATCGCGAGCATCGCCTATACCCTGGGCAACTTCCTGGAGAACCTGAACCTCAGGTCGGGTGCGGGGGCGCTTGCCGGAGTCGGCAATGACCTCGACAACCTGCTCTTGGGCAACGAGGCCGGCAACAGCCTCTCCGGATTGGGCGGCAACGACACGCTAGATGGCGGCGCCGGTGGCGATACGCTCGACGGCGGCAGCGGCGATGACAGCATGAGCGGCGGCCTGGGGGCCGACACCTACGTCGTCGACAACGCCGGCGACGTGGTGGTCGAAACCGACAACACGCTCTCCGGCCTGGCCGCCGGGCTGGACCTTGGCAGCGCCATCGATACCGTCATCGCCGGCATCGCCTACACCCTTGGCAACTTCATCGAGAATCTCAATCTCAAGGCGGGCGCGGGCGCGCTGGCCGGCACCGGTAACGAGCTCAACAACCTGATCCTCGGCAACGAGGCCAGCAACCTGCTTTCCGGGCTGGGCGGCAATGATGTGCTCTCGGACAACGCCGGCAATGACACCATGCTGGGCGGCGACGGCTTCGACACCCTCACCGGCGGCGATGGCGACGACTCGCTTTCCGGCATGAACCAGGGCGACGTGATCAACGGCGGCAACGGCAACGACTGGATGGGCGGCGGCAAGGGTCAGGACGTCCTCGACGGCGGCGCCGACAATGACACACTCATCGGCGGACTGGGCCTGGACACCATGACCGGCGGCGCGGGCACGGATGCGTTCCTGTTCGCCTCCGCGCTCGATGGCGTGTTGAATGTCGATACCATCACCGACTTCACGAGCGGCACCGACAAGATCCAGGTGTCGGCAGCGGTCTTCAACGCGTTTGCCGCGCAGGTGGGGCAGACCCACAGCCTGGGGACGCTGCCGGCGGGTTTCCTCGCCTACAACGCCACCACCGGCGCGCTGGCCTACGACGCCGATGGCGCCGGCGCAGGCGTGGCGATGAACTTCGCCATCCTCGGTTCCGGCGCCCACCCCGCCACCCTTGGCAATGACTTCCAGATCGTGGCTTGATGAGTAGAAGCAATGCGACGGGCCCTGCCAGCACAAACCTGCGCCAGCGCGGCGCAGAGCGTCCCTGAAGAAGTGCTGGCGTATCTGCGCCGCAAACGAACGCGCCGAAAAGCAACCTCAACCGCCCATTCCTGGCCGCGATATCCCCCACGTTGGTGATGCAAACTGGGCATCGGCCTATTGCCCTAGAGAACTCCTACTCGTATCTTCGCAGTTCCCCTTTCCCGCCCGGAGGATGTCATGGTGTCCGAATTCGTTTTCATTGATTCCCGCGTCCAGGACTCCGACCGCCTCATCGCGGACCTCGGGGTTGATGTCCGGGTGGTGATGCTCGATGCGCGACGCGACGGCATTGACCAAATGCGGGCTGCCCTGCAAGGCGTGACCGGACTCGCCGCGATCCACGTGATCTCGCATGGCGCCGCCGGCAGCCTAACCCTCGGCTCGACATCTTTTAGCCAGACCACAATCCCCGCCTACACGACGGCCCTGGCGCAGATCGGCGCCGCCTTGTCGCCAGATGGCGACCTGCTGCTGTATGGCTGCGATGTCGCCGCCGGACCTGCGGGCCAAAGCTTCATCGCCGCGCTGGCCGCGGCCACCGGCGCGGATGTAGCGGCCTCCACCGACACCACCGGCTCACCCACCAATGGCGCGAACTGGACGTTCGAAGCCGGCACAGGCACCATCGAAAGCGTAGGCATTGTCGGCGCCGCAGCACAGGCGGACTACGCGTTCACGCTGGATGTCTTCACGGGCACGGCCGGCAGTGATTACCTGCCGGGCTCTGAAAACAACGATACCGTTAACGGCCTGGATGGCAACGATGTCCTCAATGGCCAGGGCGGTGATGATTCGATCGATGGCGGTGCGGGCAACGATTCACTTGACGGCGGCACCGGCTTCGATCTGCTCTACGGCGGCGCCGGCAACGACACCCTCGACGGCGGCGTCGGCAACGACTACATCGAAGGTGGTGCCGATTTCGACGTGGTCAGCTACGCAAGCACCACGTCTGCATTGCTCGTAAACCTGAGCAACCTCAACGCGAGCGTGCTCGACCTGGGATTCGACACGCTGATCGGCATCGAAGGCGTGATCGGCGGCGCCTACGACGATGTGCTCACCGGCACAAACGGCGTCAATTCCCTGGCCGGCGGGGCGGGCAACGACACCCTCACGGGCGACCTTGGCGACGACACGCTTTCCGGCGGCAGTGGCGTCGATACGGTGAACTTCAGCGGATCGATGGCCGGCTACCGCTTTGCCGAGGGCGGCAGCGGATCCGTTGCTTCGGTCACCGTGACCGATGTGGATACGTTGTCCGGCGCGAACGATGGCACCGATACGCTGGTCGACGTCGAGTTGATGCATTTCCCCGACAGCCTCGTCGAGCTGACACAACTGGGCGAGGCACCGATCAGCGTGGGCACCTTCCAGAAATCGGCAGTGGCGGCATTGGCGGGCGGCGGCTATGTCGTGAGTTTATCGGGCGCCAGCACCGGCATCGCCGTCCAGCGATATGACGCCACCGGAACACCCACCGGGTTCGCCGGCAATCCCGGCGGCACCCTTGGCCAGTCGGCGACCGTGACGGGCCTCGCCGACGGAGGCTATGTCGTCACCTGGCACATGGTGTCGGGGGTGAGCGGCTTCACGGATATCTATGCGCAGCGCTTCAGCGCGATGGGAACCGCCGATAGCGGCGAGACGCAGGTCAACCAATACACGGCGGACAACCAGGCCGATCCGGTGATCGCCGCGCTTGCTGGCGGCGGGTATGTGATTGTCTGGAACTCCGCTAATCAAGACGGCAGCGGCTCAGGGGTTTACGCGCAACGCTATAACGCCGTAGGTGCCGCGGTGGGCAGCGAAACACGTGTCAATTCCAGTACAACCAATCAACAGTTGTTGCCCGCCGTCGCCGGACTTGGCGACGGCGGGTACGTGGTCACCTGGACGTCGCTGCACGACGGCAGCGGTGTCGGCGACGTTTATGCGCAGCGCTACAACGCGGCCGGCGCCGCGGTGGGCGGCGAAACCCGCGTCAACACCACCACCCTGGACAACCAGCGCACGCCGGTGATCGCCGCGCTGGGCGATGGCGGGTATGTCATCGCCTGGACATCGACCAACCAGGACGGCAGCTCCGGCGGCATCTATGCCCAGCGCTACGACATCGGCGGCGTGCCGGCAGGCGGCGAGACGCGCGTCAATACCACTACAAACGACAATCAGTTCACACCCGCCATCGCCGCGCTGGCCGACGGCGGATACATGGTGACGTGGACCTCCAACACCCAGGACGGCAGCGGGTTCGGTGTCTACGGCCAGCGCTACGACGCGAGCGGCGCGGCGGCCGGCAATGAAACACGCATCAACACCACCACTTTAGACAGCCAGCAGCAACCCTCGATCGCCGGCTTGGTCGACGGCAGCATTGTGGTCACTTATTCATTTGCGCCCTTCGCCACCTTCAACGGTAGCAGCGGCGTCAATTCCCAGCGCCTCGACGAAACGGGAAATCTGCTTTTCGTGCGGCTGGAAGACGACAGCACTTCCCACAACCTGGTATGGCAAGGCAACGGCCGCGCCTGGCTGGCCGGCAGCGGTGGCGATGACACGATCGTCGGGAGCTTCGGCAACGACGTCATCGAAGGCGGCAGCGGCGCAGACAGCATGGACGGCGGCGCGGGCAACGACATCTATTACGTGGACAACAGCGCCGACCTGATCGTCGACGCGGCCGGCGCCGACATCGCGCACAGCAGCGTGTCGTTCAACCTGGCAACCCAGGCGACCGGCGTCGAGACCCTGTTTCTTTCCGGCGCCGGTGCCATCAGCGCGACGGGTAACACACTGGCCAACCGCATCATCGGCAACGCCGGCAACAACGCCATCGACGGCGGCGCAGGTAACGACACCCTGAGCGGCGGCGCCGGCAACGACCAGTTGAGCGGCGGCACGGGCGACGACCTGTTCATCGTGGACAGCACGGGCGATACGGTCATCGAAGGCGCCAGCGCGGGCACCGATTCGGTGGAGTCTTTGGCGACGTTCACGCTCGCGGCTAATGTGGAAAACCTGCGACTGACCGGCTACGCCGCCATCAACGGCACCGGCAATGCGCTGGCCAACGTGATCACCGGCAACAACGTCAACAATCTCCTGACGGGCAACGACGGCGACGACACCATCGACGGCGGCGGAGGCATCGACACCTTGACCGGCGGCCTGGGCAACGACAGCTATCGGGTCGACGCAACCGCGGACGCGATCGTCGAGAACGCCGGCGCGGGGACCGACGACGTGCAGTCCACGGCCACCTACGTGCTTTCGGCCAATCTCGAGAACCTTGCGCTCGCCGGCAGCGCGGCGATCAACGGCACAGGCAATGCCATTGCCAACCTGATCACCGGCAACAGCGCGAACAACGCGCTTGATGGCGGCGATGGCAACGACACCCTGATCGGCGGGACAGGCAACGACACCCTCACTGGCGGCGCCGGCGATGATTTCTTCGTGGTCGATGCAGCAGGCGACGTGGTCATCGAAAGTGCAGCGGGCGGAACCGACACGGTGCAGTCCAGCGCCACCTTTTCCCTATCGGCAGAATTCGAGAACCTGACCTTGATCGGCGACACCGCCATCAATGCCACCGGCAACAACCTCGACAACCAGATCACCGGCAACCTCGCCGACAACGGTCTCGATGGCGGCGCAGGAAACGACACCCTCACAGGTGGCGGCGGCAACGACACCATGCGTGGTGGTGCCGGCAACGACACCTATTTCGTCGAAAGCATTCTCGACATCGTCAGCGAAACCGCCGGCGAGGGCACCGACACCACGCGGTCCAGCGCCGGCATCTACACCCTGACCGCCAATGTCGAGAACCTCGTTCTAACCGCCACGACGGCCATCGAAGGCTATGGCAATGCACTGGATAACCTGCTCACGGGCAACGTGATGAGCAACGTCCTGGATGGTGGTGCCGGGATCGACACCATGGTCGGCGGCAAGGGCGACGACAGTTATTTCGTCGACAACACGAACGACGTCGTCGTCGAAGCCAATTCGTCGGGCACCGACCTAGTCGAGTCCTCGGTCAATTACACGCTCTCCAACTTCGTGGAGAACCTGACGCTCAGCGGCAGCGCGAACATCAACGGCACGGGCAACTTCCTTTCGAACATCCTGGTCGGCAACGACGGCAACAACACCCTCGATGGCGGCCTCAACGCCGACATCATGATCGGCGGGCTGGGCAACGACGTCTACAAGGTCGACAACCCCAACGACATCATCATCGAGAACCCCGGCGAGGGCATCGACCGGGTTGAGTCCTCGATCACGTTCGACCTCGCCGCCAATGTCGAGAACCTCACCCTCGACAACATCGATAACGTCACCCTGCTGGGCAACGGCAACAACGCCGCCACCGGCAACAACCTGGACAACGTGCTCATCGGCAATACCGGCGCCAACCTGCTGGACGGGCGCGGTGGCAACGACACGATGCAGGGTGGGCTGGGTAACGACACCTATATCGTTGAGCAGGCGGGCGATGTGGTCACCGAACTGGCCGGGCAAGGGACTGACCTGGTGCGCAGCACGCTGGCGAGCACCACGCTGGGGGCCAACTTCGAGAACCTGACCTTGGAAGCCGGCGCCATCAACGGTACCGGCAACGAATTGGCCAACGTGATCACCGGCAACGCCGCCAACAACAGCCTGGTGGGCGGTGCCGGCGACGACACCCTCGACGGTGGCGCGGGCGCCGACACCATGGTCGGCGAGCAGGGCGACGACGACTACTACGTCGACAACGCCGGCGACCTCATCACCGAACAACCCGGTGCAGGGCGCGACGCGGTGTTCGTCGACTTCAGCGACGGCGCGGCCTGGAGCAACACCTTCCGCTTCACCCTCCCTGGCAACGTCGAAGATGCCTTCTTCAACTTCGTCTCGCTCAGCCAGATCACCGAGATCGTCGGCAATGCGCTCGACAACGCCCTGCAGGGCAACGACGGTGCCAACAAGCTCGATGGCGGCGCCGGCAACGACACCATGGCCGGTGGCAACGGCGACGATGTCTATGTCGTCGACAGCGCGGGTGACGTGGTCACCGAAGCGGCCGGCCAGGGTATCGACCAGGTCGTCACCACGATCAACTACACGCTCGGTGCCAACCTCGACGCCCTGGCCCTGACCGGCACCGCCACCCTTGGCACCGGCAATGCGCTGGGCAACCTGATCCTGGGCAATGCCACGCTTGCCAGCGTGCTCGACGGCGGCGCGGGTGCCGACACGCTCGCCGGCGGCGCCGCCGGCGACACCTACTTCGTCGACACCAGCCTGGACGTGATCAACGACGCCGCCAACGGCGGCATCGACCGGGTGGTGGCCACCAACAACTATGCGCTGGGCGCCAACCTCGAGATCCTCGAGCTGGCGGGCATCGACAACATCAACGGCACCGGCAATACACAGGACAACCTGATCGCCGGCAACAACGCCAACAACGTACTCAACGGCGGCGGCGGCTTCGACGCGGTCAACTACCAGGCCGCCATCGGTGCGGTCACTGTCAACCTGGCCAGCGGCCTGGCCAGCGGCGGCGGCGGCAGCGACACGCTCTTCAACTTCGAGGGGGTGGTCGGCAGCAACTTCAGCGACACCTTGAACGGCGACAGCGCCAACAACGACCTCGCGGGCGGCGCCGGCGCCGATACCCTGGCTGGCGGTGTCGGCAACGACACCATGACAGGCGGCTCCGGCAGTGACACCTATTTCGTCGACGATGCCGGTGACGTGGTGACCGAAACCGACAACACCCCCACGGGCCTGGCCATCGCCATCGACCTGGGCAGCGTGATCGACTCGGTCATCGCCAGCATCAGTTACACCCTCACCACGTTCGTGGAGAACCTCAACCTCAGGGCCGGCACGAACGCGCTGGCCGGCACCGGCAACGCGCTGGACAACCTGCTCACCGGCAACGAGGCCAACAACCTCCTGAACGGGCTGGAAGGTCGCGACACGCTCGACGGCGGCGCCGGCAGCGACGTCATGACCGGCGGCCTGGGCGCCGACACGTATTTCGTCGACAGCGCCGGCGACGTGGTGACCGAGACCGACAACACGCTCTCCGGTCTTGCCACCGGGCTCGACCTGGGCAGCGCCATCGATACGGTGATCGCCAGCATTGCCTACACGCTCGGCAACTTCATCGAGAACCTCACCGTCAAGGCAGGCGCCGGGGCGCTGGCGGGCGTGGGCAACGCGCTCGACAACCTGCTCACCGGCAACGAGGCCAACAACCTGTTGAGCGGGCTTGACGGCCGCGACACGCTCGACGGCGGCGCCGGCAACGACAGCATGACAGGTGGCCTGGGGGCGGATACGTATTACGTCGACAGCGCCGGCGACGTGGTGACCGAAACCGACAACACGCTCTCCGGCCTGGCTGCCGGTCTGGACCTGGGCAGCGCCATCGATACCGTGGTCGCGAGCATCGCTTATTCGCTGGGCAGTTTCCTCGAGAACCTCAATCTCAGGGCCGGCGCCGGCGCGCTGGCCGGCACCGGCAACGACCTCGACAACCTGATCAATGGCAACGAGGCCGCCAACACGCTCACCGCCCTGGGTGGCAACGACACTGTCCTGGGCGGGGACGGCTTCGACACATTGAATGGCGGCGACGGCAACGATTCCTTGTCCGGCATGAACCAGGGCGACGTGATCAACGGCGGCAACGGCAACGACTGGATGGGCGGCGGCAAGGGCCAAGACGTCCTCGACGGCGGCGCCGACAACGACACCCTCATCGGCGGACTGGGCCTGGACACCTTGACCGGCGGCGCGGGTACGGATGCGTTCCTGTTCGCCTCGGCGCTCGACGGCGTTTTGAACATCGACACCATCACCGACTTCACCTCAGGCACCGACAGGATCCAGCTGTCGGCGGCGATTTTCAGCGCGTTTGCCGCGCAGGCGGGGCAGACCGTCAGCCTGGCATCCTTGGCCTCCAACCTCTCCTACAACGCCACCACCGGCGCGCTGGCATATGACGCCGATGGCGCCGGTGCGGGCGTGGCGCTGAACTTCGCCATTCTCGGCGCCACCACCCATCCGGCCAGCCTGGGAACGGACTTCCAGATCGTGGCGTAGAAATCGCATCCAATCCCCTTGCAGGCCCGCGCCAAACGCGCGGGCTTTTTTCGCCTCGACATACTCTCTGCCGGATATCCGCATGCCTCTGTCATACGCCTTGCGACAGGCCCTTTTCTATTTGATTGCAGGTCTTGATTAAATGACCTCGCAAGTCCACCCTTAGCAGCGCACTCCGCGACCGACCGGGATGTCTGCAGCGAGGGCGTCGCACGCATTTCACAATCCATTTTTTGCAAAGTCCTTCCCATGGCCAGCATCGAATCACCCGCGGCAACGAACGGGTTCGTCTTCATCGACGGATCGCTCGACAATCTCGACACTCTGCTGGCGGCCATGCGCCCGGGCGCGCGCGTGGTCGTGCTCGACCCGGCAGGCGACGGCCTGGCGCAGATCGCCGATGCGCTGGCAGGCACCAGCGGCCTGGATGCCATCCACATCATCTCCCATGGTTCGGCAGGCATCCTGCGCCTGGGCAGCGGCGCGCTTGACACTGCAGTGATCGCCAGCCAGCCCGAGGCTCTCGCCACCATCGGCAGCGCCCTGTCGGCCAGCGGCGACCTGTTGCTCTACGGCTGCGACGTCGCCGCCGGGCAGGCGGGGCAAGCCTTCATCGCGGCGCTGGCCGCCGCCACCGGCGCCGACGTCGCCGCCTCCACCGACCTCACCGGCGCCGCCTTCCTGGGCGGCAACTGGGTGCTGGAAGCCGCCGCCGGCTCGATCGAAGCCACCACTCTTGCCGCCGAGGCATGGAGCGCGACACTGGATGCGCCGGCGCTGGCGCCGGTCAGCCTCGCCGACATCGCGGCCGGCAGCGGCGGTTTTGCGTTGTTCGGGGGCGGTGCGGGCGACCGCTCGGGCTTCTCGGTGGCCTCGGCGGGCGATGTCAACGGCGACGGCTTCGATGACCTGATCGTCGGCGCGATTATTGCCAGCGGTTACGCGAGTCAGTCCTATGTGGTGTTCGGCAAGGCCGCCGGGTTTGCCGCAAGCGTCGACCTGGCCGACGTGGCCAACGGCAGCGGCGGCTTCGCCTTGACAGGCGCGCATGGCGGCGACCTGGCCGGATGGGCGGTGGCGGGCGCGGGCGACGTCAACGGCGACGGCTTCGACGACTTGCTCATCGGCGCCCCGGCCGCCACTGGCGCCGGCGCAGCCCGTTATACGCATTACACCGGCATCAGTCGGTTTGGCTCTGCCGGCGCCGGCTACATCGTGTTTGGCCGCTCTGACGGCTTCGCGTCGACCATCAACCTGGCCACCGTGGAGGCCGGCAACGGTGGCTTCGTGATGCAGGGCCGAGTCGCCCAGGACACGCTGGGCGAGGCGGTGGCCGCGGCCGGCGACATCAACGGCGACGGCTTCGACGACTTCATCGTCGCCGCACCGCGCGCCGACGGAGCGGGCGCGCCGCGCACATTCGATGTTGGCTACAACTACAGCACGCATCAGTACTACGCCAAATACAGCGGCGGCGACGCCGGGCGCAATTACGTGGTGTTCGGTAAAGGCGCCGCGTTCGGCGCCAGCGTGGACCTGGCCGCCGTTGCGGCCGGCACCGGCGGCTTCGTCGTCGATGGCAGCGTCAGCGGCGCACGCACCGGCAGCGCGGTGTCCTCCGCGGGCGACTTCAACGGCGACGGCTTCGATGATCTTCTCATCGGCGCCGAAGGCGCCCAGGGCAGCGGTGCCGCCTACCTGGTGTTCGGCCATGCCGGCGCCTTCGCCAACCTGACTTCGGCCGGCCTTGCCGCCGGCACCGGCGGCTTCGCCATCACCGGCGGCGATGCCGGCGACCGCCTCGGCCGCGCCGTATCCGCCGCCGGCGACCTCAATGGCGACGGCTTCGATGACATCCTCATCGGCGCCCCCTCCGGCGACGCCGCCGCCAACGCCCGCACCGACGCCGGCGATAGCTACGTTGTCTTCGGCCGCGCGGGCAGCAGCGGCAGCACCGTCAATCTCGCCGATCTCGCTGCCGGCAGCGGCGGCTTCGTGATCCGCGGCCAGACGAGTGGCGACCAGTCCGGCCTGTCGGTGCATGCCGCCGGCGACCTCAACGGCGACGGCTATGCCGACCTGGTCATCGGTGCGCCCTTGGCGGACGCCAACGGCACCGATGCCGGCGCCGCCTATGTGGTATTCGGCCAGGCAACCGGCTTTGGCGCCGGCATCGACCTTGTCAACATCGCCGCCGGCATCGGCGGTTTCGTCATCACCGGCCAGGATGCCGGTGACCAGGCCGGCTTTTCCGTATCCGCAGCCGGCGACCTCAACGGCGACGGTTTCGATGACCTCATCATCGGCGCACAGTTCGGCGACGGCGCCGGCAACACCCGCAGCAACAGCGGCGACAGCTATGTCGTCTTCGGCCACGATTTCACCGCCACGGTCACCCACCAGGGCACGACCGGCGCCGACAGCCTCACCGGCGGCGCCGGCAACGACGTGATGATCGGCGGACTGGGCAACGACACCCTCGCCGGCGGCAGCAGTGCCGATGCGCTGCGCGGCGCCGCCGGCGATGACCTGCTCCGTGGCGGCAGCGGCGCCGATACCCTCGAGGGCGGCAGCGGCATCGATACCGTCACCTACGTCGATTCGGCCACCGCCGTCTCGGTCAACCTCGCCACCGGCGCTGCCGCTGGCGGCGACGCCCAGGGCGACCGCCTCAACGATATCGAGAACCTGACCGGCTCCGCCGGCAACGACACCCTGATCGGGGACAGCACGGCCAACCTGATCGAGGGCCTGGCCGGCGACGACAGCCTCGACGGCGGCGCCGGCATCGATCGCCTCTCCTACGCCAGCGCCGCTTCCGGCGTGACCGTGAGCCTGGCCATTTCCACCGCCCAGGTCACCGGCGGCGCCGGGTCCGACACGCTGGGCAACTTCGAGCAATTGCAGGGCAGCGCATTCAACGACAGCCTCACCGGCAGCGCCGCCGACGACACCCTCGAGGGCGGCGCCGGCAACGACGCCCTCGACGGCGGCGACGGCGTCGATCGCGTCTCCTACGCCAGCGCGGTTTCCGGCGTGACCGTCAGCCTGGCCCTGGCCGGCGCACAGAACACCGGCGGCGCCGGCACCGACACGCTCGCCAACTTCGAACAACTCGAAGGCAGCGCCTTCAACGACTCCCTCACCGGCAGCACCGCCAACGACACCCTCATCGGCGGCAACGGCAACGACTCCCTCGACGGCGGCAATGGCATCGACCGCGTCTCCTACGCCGACGCTTCCGCCGGCATCACCGTCAGCCTGGCCATCGCCACGGCGCAAAACACCGGCGGTGCCGGCACCGACACTCTGGCCAACTTCGAGCAAGTCGAAGGCAGCGCCTTCGACGACAGCCTCACCGGCAGCGCCGGGATCGACCTCGTCAGCTACGCAGGCGCCCGCGGCGCGGTCACGGTGAGCCTGGCCACCAGCAGCGCGCAAAACACCGGCGGCGCCGGCACCGACACCCTGAGTGGTTTCGAGCAACTCGAGGGCAGCGCCTTCAACGACAGCCTCACCGGCAGCACCGCCAACAACACGATGATCGGCGGCGCCGGCAACGACACCATGGCTGGCGGCGCCGGCGACGATACCTATGTCGTCGACAGCACGGCCGACGCAGTGGTCGAAAGCAGCAATGCAGGCATCGACAGCGTGCAAAGCGCGGCGACCTTCACGCTCTCGGCCAACGTCGAAAACCTGCTGCTCACCGGCACCGCCAATGTCGATGGAACCGGCAATGCGCTGGCCAATATCATCATCGGCAACAGCGGCAACAACGTGCTCACCGGCGGCGCTGCCGACACCCTCGATGGTGGCGCCGGCGACGATGTCCTGCATGTGGCCGGAGTCGACTTCGCCAGCGTCACCGGCGGCGCGGGCAACGACACCCTGGTGCTCGACGGCGCCAGCCTCACGCTCGACCTCACGCTGGATGCCGGTGGCCGGGTCAACACCATCGAGGCCGTGGACCTCACCGGCAGCGGCAGGAACGGCCTGGTCGTCAGTGCGGCGGCGGTTCTTGCAATGTCAGACACCACCGACACGCTGCGGGTCGAAGGCAATACCGGCGACCGCGTGACGCCGACGGACACCGGTTGGGTGCAAGGCACCAGCGCGGGCGGCTACACCACCTTCAGCAACGGCCTGGCCACGTTGCAGGTCGCCAATGCCGTCGCATGGATCACCAATGCGCCGGTCAGCCTGGCCGACATCGCAGCCGGCAGCGGCGGTTTTGCGTTGTTCGGGCGCGACCCGGGCGACCGCTCGGGCTTCTCGGTGGCCTCGGCGGGCGACATCAACGGCGACGGCTTCGACGACCTGATCGTCGGCGCGCTTGTTGCCAGGGGATACTCAAGCGAGTCCTACGTGGTGTTCGGCAAGGCCGCCGGGTTTGCCGCAACCCTCGACCTGGCCAACGCGGCCAATGGCACCGACGGCTTCGCGGTCACGGGCGCGCACGGTGGCGACCTGGCCGGATTTTCGGTCGCAGGCGCGGGCGACGTCAACGGCGACGGCTTCGACGACCTGCTCATCGGTGCTCCGCATGCCACTGGCGCCGGTACCCCGCGTTTCCAGGACGCCTACTACGGCTTCGCCCGGGCCGGTTATGCCGGCGCCGGCTATATCGTGTTCGGCCGGGCCGCGGGCTTTGCGGCGAGCATCGACCTGGCCACCGTGGAGGCCGGCAACGGCGGCTTCGCGATGCAGGGCAGGACCGCCCTGGACACGCTGGGCGAGGCGGTGGCCGCGGCCGGCGACATCAACGGCGACGGCTTCGACGACTTCATCGTCGCCGCACCGCGCGCCAATGGCGCGGGCACACCCCGTTCATTCGGCGTTGGTTACAGCGTCAGCCGGGGGTACTACGCCAACTACAGCGGGGGCGAGGCCGGGCGCAGTTACGTGGTGTTCGGCAAGGGTGCCGCCTTCGGTGCCAGCGTGGACCTGTCCGCGGTTGCCGGCGGCAGCGGCGGCTTCGTCGTCGATGGCAGCGTCAGCGGCGCACGCACCGGCATTTCCGTGTCCTCCGCCGGCGACTTCAACGGCGACGGCTTCGATGACCTCCTCATCGGCGCCGACCGCGCCCAGGGCAGCGGCGCCGCCTACCTGGTGTTCGGCCATGCCGGCGCCTTCGCCAACCTGACCTCGGCGGGCCTTGCCGCCGGCACCGGCGGCTTCGCCATCACCGGTGGCGATGCCGGCGACAGCCTCGGCCGCGCCGTCTCCGCCGCCGGCGACCTCAACGGCGACGGCTTCGACGACCTCATCATCGGCGCCCCGACCGGCGACGCAGCCGCCAACGCCCGCACCGACGCCGGCGACACCTACGTCGTCTTCGGCCATGCCGGCAGCAGCGGCAGCACCGTCAACCTCGCCGACCTCGCCGCCGGCAGCGGCGGCTTCGTGATCCGCGGCCAGAACAGTGGCGATCAGTCCGGCCTGTCGGTGCAGGCCGCCGGCGACCTCAACGGTGACGGCTATGCCGATCTCGTCATCGGCGCGCCCTTCGCGGACGCCAACGGCACCGATGCCGGCGCGGCCTATGTCGTGTTCGGCAAAGCGACCGGCTTCGGCGCCGGCATCGACCTGGCCAACATCGCCGCGGGCATCGGCGGTTTCGTCATCACCGGTGGTGACGCCGGCGACCAGGCCGGCTTCTCGGTGGCCGCCGCCGGCGACCTCAACGGCGACGGTTTCGATGACCTTGTCGTCGGCGCGAGTTTCGGCGATGGCGCCGGCAACACCCGCAGCAACAGCGGCGACAGCTATGTCGTCTTCGGCCGCGATTTCACCGCCACGGTCACCCACCAGGGCACGACCGGCGCCGACAGCCTGGCCGGCGGCGCCGGCAACGACGTGATGATCGGCGGACTGGGCAACGACACCCTCGCCGGCGGCAGCAGTGCCGATGCGCTGCGCGGCGCCGCCGGCGATGACCTGCTCCGCGGCGGCAGCGGCGCCGATACCCTCGAGGGCGGCAGCGGCATCGATACCGCCTCCTACGTCGATTCGGCCACCGCCGTCTCGGTCAACCTGGTCACCAATGTCAACAGCGGCGGCGACGCCCAGGGCGACCGCCTCCGCGACATCGAGAATCTCATCGGCTCGGCCGGCAACGACACCCTCATCGGTGACAGCGCGGCCAACCTGATCGAGGGTCTGGCCGGCAACGACAGCCTCGACGGCGGCGCGGGCATCGACCGACTCTCCTATGCCAGCGCGGCTTCCGGCGTGACCGTGAGCCTGGCCATTTCCACCGCCCAGGTCACCGGCGGCGCCGGGTCCGACACGCTGGGCAACTTCGAGCAATTGCAGGGCAGCGCATTCAACGACAGCCTCACCGGCAGCGCCGCCGACGACACCCTCGAGGGCGGCGCCGGCAACGACGCCCTCGACGGCGGCGACGGCGTCGATCGCGTCTCCTACGCCAGCGCGGTTTCCGGCGTGACCGTCAGCCTGGCCCTGGCCGGCGCACAGAACACCGGCGGCGCCGGCACCGACACGCTCGCCAACTTCGAACAACTCGAAGGCAGCGCCTTCAACGACTCCCTCACAGGCAGCACCGCCAACGACACCCTCATCGGCGGCAACGGCAACGACTCCCTCGATGGCGGAGCAGGAATAGACGCGCTTGAAGGCGGTGCCGGTGTGGACCTGCTTTCCTACGCAAGTGCGGCCGGCGCGGTCAGCGTCAATCTCGCCAGCGGCGCCACCGGCGGCACCGCTGCCGGTGACACGTTTTCCGGCATCGAATGGCTGCGCGGCAGCGGCTTCGGCGATTCGCTCGCCGGCAGCGGCGCGAACGACACGCTCGACGGCGGCGGCGGCGCCGACACCCTCGCGGGCGGCGCCGGGGATGACTTGTACCTTGTCGATACCGGCAGCGACCTGGTAAACGAGGCATTCGGCGAAGGCACGGACACGATCTCAAGTTCAGTCACCTACACGCTGCGGCCGAACGTCGAAAACCTGACCCTTTCCGGCAGCGCCAACATCAACGGCACCGGCAACGAACTCGACAACATCCTTGTCGGCAACAGCAGCAACAACGTGCTCTCCGGCGGCGCCGGGAACGACACCTACGTGATCGACACCAGCGACACCGTGATCGAGATCGCCGGCGGCGGCATCGACACCATCCGGAGCGCTTTCACCCTGGGAGCCCTCGCGGCCAATGTCGAAAACCTGCAGCTCACCGGGTCCGGCAACCTCAACGGGGTTGGCAACACGCTTGCCAACGCGCTCACCGGCAACAGCGGCAACAACAGCCTGACCGGCGGCGACGGCAACGACACCCTCGACGGCGCTACCGGCACGGACACGCTCGACGGTGGCACCGGCAACGACACCTACGTCGTCGACACCAGCGGCGACACCAGCGGCGACACCATCATCGATGCCAGCGGCATCGACACCATCGCAAGCGTCATCTCGTTCTCCATCGCCACGCTCGGCGCCATCGAGAACATCACCCTGACCGGCAACGCCGCGATCAACGCTGTCGGCAACGCGCTGGCCAACCTCATCACCGGCAACAGCGCCGACAACATCCTCGAAGGCGCCGCCGGTGCCGACACACTGGCGGGTGGCGCCGGCAACGACACGTACGTGGTTGACAACGCCGGCGACGTGATCGTCGAAAACGCCGGCGAAGGCGTCGATACGGTACTGGCTGCCATCAATTTCGCACTGGTCACAGGCCCCAGCGCCAAGGTTGAAGACCTCACCCTCACCGGCAGCGCCACCACCGGCACCGGCAACGACCTCGACAACCTCGTCACCGGCAACGCCGCCAACAACACGCTGGACGGCGGCGCGGGTGCGGATACCCTGTTGGGAGGCACCGGCAACGACACCTACGTGGTGGACAACGCCGGCGATGTGGTGACCGAACTGGCCAGCCAGGGCATCGACACGGTGCGCACTTCGCTGGCCGGCTACGCCCTGCCGGACCACGTGGAGGCCCTGATCCTCACCGGCACCACCGCGCTCAACGGCACCGGCAATACGCTTGCCAACACCCTGAACGGCAATACCCTGGCCAACGACCTCGATGGCGGCATCGGCAACGACACCATGGTCGGTGGCAAGGGCGACGACTTCTACCATGTGGACAACCCGGGCGACGTGGTCACGGAAAAGCCCGGCGAAGGCAACGACACGGTGTTCTCCATCCTGGCGGCCTACACCCTGCCGACCAATGTGGAAACCCTGATCCTGGAAGGCACCCACACCGACGTCGACGGCAACTTCACCGACAACCTGAACGGCACCGGCAACTTCCTCTCCAACATCATCTACGGCAACGCCGGCAACAACGTGATCGACGGCGGCCTGTTTGTCGACGTGATGATAGGCGCGCAGGGCAACGACACCTATGTGGTCGATTCCCCGGACGATATCGTCATCGAGAACGCAGCCGAGGGCACCGACGCGATCCTCACGTCGGTGAGCTACATCCTGCCGGACAATGTCGAGAACCTGGCGCTTACCGGCAGCGGCAACATCGACGGCACCGGCAACGCGCTGGCCAACATCATCAACGGCAATGCCGGCAACAACGTGCTTGCCGGCCTGGACGGCGCCGATACCCTGGCCGGCACGACCGGCAACGACAGCCTGGACGGCGGCAACGACAACGACAGCCTGGGCGGCGGCCAGGGCAACGACACCCTCGACGGAGGTGTCGGCGTCGACACCATGATTGGTGGCGACGGCAACGACACCTTTCGGGTTGACGACATCGGCGACGTGGTCATCGAATCCATCGCCGACAACCCCGCCACCATCGGCGTGCGCGAAGGCGGCAGCGACATCGTCGAAAGCGCCCTGCTCGCCTACACCCTGGGAAGCAACGTCGAGAACCTGCTGCTCACAGGTGAAGCCAATGCCGACGGCACCGGCAACAGCCTCTCCAACCAGATCATCGGCAACGGCGCCAACAACCACCTGTACGGCCTGGATGGCGACGACCTGTTGAAAGGCAACGGCGGCAGCGACACCCTGACCGGCGGAGTCGGCAACGATACCTACTACGTGGACAGCTTCGACGACGTGGTGGTGGAGCTCGCCGGCGGCGGCACCACCGACACGGTGTACGCCGTGGGCGGTGCGGATCTCAACGGCCTTGTACTGCCGGATTTCGTCGAAAACATCAATTACTTCGACATCAACTTCCTCTATGCCGTGGGCAACGGCCTGAACAACTTCTTCACCGGCAATGACGGCGACAACACCCTGGACGGCGGTGCCGGTGCCGACACCATGGCCGGCGGCAAGGGGGACGACACCTACATCGTCGACAACTTTGGCGACCACGCTGTCGAGATCGGCGGCGAAGGCACCGACCTGATCAGGGCCAGCGTCGACTACACCCTGGGCGTCAACGTGGAGAACCTGACGCTCACCGGCAGCGCCGTCATCGGCACCGGCAACAGCGGCGACAACCTGATCAAGGGTACTGTCGCCAACAACGTGCTGAACGGCAGCAGCGGCAACGACACCGCCTCGTATGAAGATGCCGCCGCCGGCGTCAATGCCGACCTGGCCGCCGGCCTGGCCAGCGGCGGCGCCGGCAACGATGTGCTGATCAGCATCGAAAACCTCAAGGGCAGCAGCCACGAGGACAGCCTGGCCGGCAACGCGCTGGACAACGACCTGGAAGGCGGCGCCGGGGCCGACACCCTGGCAGGCGGTGTCGGCAACGACACCATGGCGGGCGGCAGCGGCGGCGACACCTATTACGTGGACGACATCGGCGACAGCGTTGTCGAAACCGACAACACACCCTCCGGCCTGGCCATCGCCATCGACCTGGGCAGCGTCATCGACTCGGTGATCGCCAGCATCAGTTACACCCTCACCGCGTTTGTCGAAAACCTGAACATCAAGGCCGGCGCGGGTGGCCTGGCCGGCACCGGCAATGACCTGGCCAACCTGATCAACGGCAACGAGGCCGCCAACATCCTCACCGGCCTGGGCGGCGCCGACACGCTTGACGGCGGCGCCGGCAACGACAGCATGACCGGCGGCCTGGGAGCGGATATGTATTACGTCGACAGCGCCGGCGACGTGGTGACCGAAACCGACAACACGCTCTCCGGCCTGGCTGCCGGTCTGGACCTGGGCAGCGCCATCGATACCGTGGTCGCGAGCATCGCTTATTCGCTGGGCAGTTTCCTCGAGAACCTCAATCTCAGGGCCGGCGCCGGCGCGCTGGCCGGCACCGGCAACGACCTCGACAACCTGATCAATGGCAACGAGGCCGCCAACACGCTCACCGCCCTGGGTGGCAACGACACTGTCCTGGGCGGGGACGGCTTCGACACATTGAATGGCGGCGACGGCAACGATTCCTTGTCCGGCATGAACCAGGGCGACGTGATCAACGGCGGCAACGGCAACGACTGGATGGGCGGCGGCAAGGGCCAAGACGTCCTCGACGGCGGCGCCGACAACGACACCCTCATCGGCGGACTGGGCCTGGACACCTTGACCGGCGGCGCGGGTACGGATGCGTTCCTGTTCGCCTCGGCGCTCGACGGCGTGTTGAACATCGACACCATCACCGACTTCACCTCAGGCACCGACAGGATCCAGCTGTCGGCGGCGGTCTTCAACGCGTTTGCCGCGCAGGTGGGGCAGACCGTGGGCCTGGCGTCCCTTGCCTCCAACCTGTCCTACAACGCCAGCACCGGCGCGCTGGCCTACGACGCCGATGGCGCCGGTGCCGGCGTGGCGCTGAACTTCGCCATTCTCGGCGCCACCACCCATCCGGCCAGCCTGGGAACGGACTTCCAGATCGTGGCGTGATCTTGCCCGGACCGACCGCGGCGATACCGCGGTCGGTCCGGGCGTCGGAATTCTTGACAGTCGCGCGAGGCCGGTCTCACTCAATTCTTATAACCGACTGTTTTGAATGAATAAATTGAAACGGCCCGATATTTGCTCCAGTGTCGCTTACCTTTGCATTCCAGCCCATTCAATGCAGGTTCTTGCATGGCACCACCGGAATGACTGCCCATGGAGCAAGTAATGAAACTGACCACCGCCGCGCGCAACTGCCTCGTTTGTTTGCCGATCGCACTCATGGCCAGCCCCTCGTGGGCGGACACAACCCTCGGCGCCTGGACCTTTGAGAACCTTTCGCCGGGCCTGAATTCGAGCCCCGGGCCATCGTCGGGGTCCGGCACGGCCAGCGCGATCGGCATGACCAACAGCTACAGCTTCGCGACCACGCCGATCGTGACCGGTAGCGTCAATGCTTCCGATGTGACGACGCTGACGCCGGCCACCAAGGACTGGCGCATCATGGGTGCGAACCCAAGCGCCCCGCCGACGGTCACCGGCTGGAACACCAGCGCCCCGCAATACACCCAGGGTGCCCAGTTCAATGTGAGCACTGCCGGCTTCGCGGGCATCAAGGTCTCGTTCGACTGGCTGGCGACCTCCCTGGGGGTGCGCAACCTGCAAGCCCAGTACACCACCGACGGCAGTACATGGATCAATACCGGCTCGGTGCTCACCGCGACGCCGGCTGCCTATCTGACCGCGCAGACCCTGGACCTGTCCTCGATCGCGCTGGTCAACAACAATGCCAGCTTCGGTGTGCGCCTGGTTTCGGCGTTTCACCCGACCCTCGGCACCTATGCCCAGGCTTCCAACGCCTCGCTGTCCATCAACAACGCCGCCGGAACCTGGCGCTTCGACAACATCGCGGTGACGGCGGTGTCGGCCGTTCCGGAACCGGGCACCTACGCGATGATGCTCGCCGGCCTGGGCCTGCTGGTTACGGTCATGCGCAAACGCGCGTCGGTCTGAATCGGGCCGCTCCCTCGCCGCCGACGATGCGTCCGCGTCGGCGCAACCGCGGCGACACGGCACAGTCGTCCTGTTCCCGATAGCCGCCCGGCGCATGCCTGCGCGCGCCTGAGGGCGTCGGGGCGCGCCGGTTTCGTTGTAAAGTGCGGCCCGTGACAAAACCCACTTCCCCCGTGCCGGAGTTGCTTTCCGCAGTGCTGGCGCTCAGGCGCACCTTCCTCACCGCCGGTGTCTTCAGCTTCCTGATCAACGCCCTGCTGCTGGTGCCTTCCCTGTACATGCTGCAGGTGTATGACCGCGTTCTCACCAGCCGCAATGAACTCACCCTGCTGATGGTCACGCTGGTGATGTTCCTGGCCTATGCCCTGCTGGGCATTTTCGAATGGGTGCGGGCACAGTTGCTGATCGGCGCCTCCACCCGACTGGACGAGCAGGTCGGCGACCGGGTCTTCACCGCCTCGTTCGAGGCCACCCTGCGCGGCGCCGGCGGCAACCCGGCGCAGTCTCTCGCCGACCTTTCCGTGGTGCGCCAGTTCCTTTCCGGCAATGGCCTCCTGGCGTTCTTCGATGCGCCGTGGATGCCGATCTACCTGATCGTGCTGACCCTGTTGCATCCCTGGCTGGGCCTGTTGGCGCTGGTCGGCGGCATCCTGCTGGTGGTGCTCACCTTCATCACCGAGCGCATGACGCAAGCACCGCTGTCGCAGGCCAACACCCTGGCGGTGCAGGCCAACACCTTCGCCGGCAACAGCCTGCGCAACGCGGAGGTCATCGAGGCGATGGGCATGCTCGGGGCGCTGCGCGCCCACTGGCGGCGGCGCCACGAAAAAAGCCTCGAGTTGCAACGCGTGGCGAGCGACCGCGCGGGTTCCATCGGCGCGGTCACCCGCTTCGCGCGCATTTCGCTGCAGTCGCTCGCGCTCGGCCTGGGCGCGTGGCTGGTGGTCAAGGACCAGATCGGCGCGGGCAGCATGATCGTCGCTTCCATCCTCACCGGCCGCGCGCTTTCGCCCATCGAGCAGGTGATCGGCGCCTGGCGCACCCTGATCGGGGCGCGCTCCGCCTACGACCGCCTCGCCGCGCTGCTCAAGACCTTTCCGGCGGCCACGCCCGGCATGCCGCTGCCCCGGCCGGTGGGCGCGGTCAGCGTGGAGGCGGTCACCGCGGTGGCGCCGAACACCCAGAACGTGATTCTCAGGGGCATCAATTTCAATGTGG
This sequence comes from Burkholderiales bacterium, assembly GCA_965279115.1. Taxonomy (GTDB): domain Bacteria; phylum Pseudomonadota; class Gammaproteobacteria; order Burkholderiales; family JAEUOS01; genus JAEUOS01. The sequence continues at coordinate 4,536,943 of OZ257137.1, read as the reverse complement.
CGCCGGCGGAGATCGTCGCCATCATCGGGCCTTCGGCCTCCGGCAAGTCCAGCCTGGCGCGCCTCTTGGTGGGCGTATGGCCGGCCGCGCAGGGCAAGGTGCGGCTGGACGGCGCCGACATCCACGCCTGGAACAAGCTCGAGCTCGGACGTCACGTCGGCTACCTGCCGCAGGATGTCGAACTTTTCGAGGGCAGCATCGCCGACAACATCGCGCGCTTCAACACCCCCGACCCGGAAGCCACCGTCCGCGCCGCGCAGCGCGCCGGCATCCATGAGATGGTCCTGCGCCTGCCCAAGGGCTATGAAACCGAGATCGGCGTCGGCGGCAGCCACCTGTCGGGCGGGCAGCGCCAGCGCATCGGGCTGGCGCGCGCGCTCTACGGCGACCCCGCCCTGGTGGTGCTCGACGAGCCCAACGCCAATCTCGACGAAACCGGTGAAACCGCGCTCATCAAGGCCATGCAGGACCTCACCGCCGCCGGCAGCACCGTGCTGGTGATCGCGCACCGCGCCAACATCGTGGCCGTGGCGGACAAGTTGCTGGTGCTGCGTGAAGGCGCGCAACAGGCCTTCGGGCCGCGCCAGGATGTGATCAACGCGCTCAACAAGGCGGCACAGCAGGCGGCCGCCGCGGCGCGCCCGGCGGCGGCGCCTGCGCCCGGGGCCCAAAAATGACCACTCCCGATTCCGCGGCCGGAATCACTCCCGACCCCGCGGCCGGAACGGCTGCCGCATCCGCGCCGCGCCGGCCGGCCCGCTACGGGCTGATCGCGTTTTTCATCGGCCTGGCGGTGTTCATCGTCTGGGCCGCCACCGCCCCGCTCGACGAAGGCGTGCCCACCACCGGCATGGTGACGGTGGACACCAAGCGCAAGACCGTGCAGCACTTGACCGGCGGGGTGATCGACAAGGTGCTGGTGCGCGAGGCGCAGATGGTCAAGGCCGGCGAGCCGCTGATCCGCCTGAACGACCTGAACGCGCGCGCCGGGCTGGAGTCGGCGCGCCAGCGCTACCTGAGCCTGCGCGCCACGCAGGGGCGCTTGCAGGCCGAGCTGGCCAATGCCGCCGCGCCGACCTTCCATCCGGATGTGCTGGCCGGGGCGCAATCCGACGCCACCCTGCGCGCCCACGTGCAGACCGAGCAGCAGCTCTTCACCAGCCGCCGCCAGTCACTCAGGAGCGAGCTGGCCGCGATGGACGAGATGATCGCCTCGCAGCAGGAGCTCGCCGCCGGCTACGCCGACCAGCTGGTCGCGCGGCGTCAGCAGCAGGCGCTCCTGCGCGAGGAGCGCGACGGGCTGGTCGGCATGGTCAAGGACGGCTACGCGCCGCGCAACAAGCTGCTGGAGCTCGAGCGCGGCGCCGCCGAACTCAGCGCCATCATCTCCGACCTCGAAGCCAACCGCGTCAAGGCGCTGCGCAGCAAGGCCGAACTGTCGCTGCGGCGCGCCCAGCGCACCCAGGAGTACCTCAAGGAAGTGTCGGCGCAGCAGACCGAGGTCCAGCGCAGCATCGTCGCCGACGAGGAACGCTACCGCGCCGCGCGCGACGAGTTCGAGCGCATGGTCATCCGCGCGCCCGCCGACGGCAGCGTCGTCGGCATCGCCAGCCAGACCATCGGCGGGGTCATCCAGGCGGGCGCGCGCATCATGGACATCGTGCCGCTGGACGAGGCGCTGGTGCTGGAGGCGCACATTCCGCCGCACCTGATCGACCGCATCCACGGCGGCCTGCCCACCGACATCCGATTCTCCGGCTTTCCGCAAACCCCCAACCTGGTGATCGAAGGCACGCTCGCGAGCGTGTCGGCCGACGTGCTCACCGACCCGGCCACCAACCAGTCCTACTACCTGGGCCGCGTCACCGTGGGTGCGCCCGGCATCGCCAAGCTCGGCGAACGCAAGCTGACCCCCGGCATGCCGGTGGAGATCATCATCAAGACCGGCGAGCGCACCTTCTTCGCCTACCTGATCGGCCCGCTGATGCGCCGCCTGGCCTGGTCGGCCAAGGAGGTCTGAGTGGCGCGCTGGCCGCGCCGCGTCGGCGCATGCCTCCTGGCCACGTGCGCCGCCCTGGCCCACGGCGCGGAGACGCCGCTGTCGGTGTATCAGGCCGCGCTCACCGGCAACGCCGCGTACCGCGCGGTGCGCGCCGGCACCGAGGCCGACCGCGAGGCGATCAACATCGCCTTCGGCGCGCTGCTGCCCAACCTTTCGATCTCCAGCGTGCGCAACCGCAACCAGGTGGACCGCAGCCTGGGGGGCGGCGCCGCCGAGCGCTTCGACTACGTCAGCGCGTCCGACGCGCTGACCCTGCGCCAGCCGCTCTACCGCCCCGGCAACTGGGCCGCGCTTGACCAGGCCAAGGCGCAGGCGGAAGCCTCCGAATCCGAAGCGCTGCGCGCGCGCAGCGAACTGGCGGTCAAGGCCCTGTCCACCTACTTCGATGCCGCCTTCACCGAAGACGTGGGGCAATACCTGCAGGCGCAAAAGACCGCCGCCGCCGCCCAGGTCGAAGCCGCCACGCGCGGCCTGGCGGCCGGTTCGGGAACCCGCATCGACATCGACGAGGCCCGGTCGCGGCTGGATCTGCTGCTGGCGCAGGAGATCGACCTGCAGAACCAGCGCGCCGACGCGCGGCGCGCGCTCGGCGCCATGATGGCGCGCCCGCCCGCGGCCCTGGCCCTGCTGTCCCCCGAACGCATGGTGCTGGCGCCGCAAAAGCCCGAGGACGCGGCCGTGCTGTTGGCCGAGGCGGTGGCACGCAATCCGGAACTGGCCACCGCACGCGCACAGGTGAACGCCGCCGAGCTCGAGGTCCGCAAGGCCAGCGCCGGCCACTACCCGACCCTGGACCTGGTGGCCTCCACCAGCCGCAGTGGCAACGACAGCCTGGCAACCCTCAACCGCGCCGGCGACGTGCAGTTCCGCCAGAACGTGATCGGCCTGCAACTCAACGTGCCGCTGTATGCTGGCGGGCAGGTCAGCGCCACGGTACGGCAGGCCGCCGCGCGCCTGGAGCAGGCGCGCTCGCGCGCCGAGGAAGTGCGCCGCCAGCTCGAGGTGACGGTGCAGAAGGAATTCGACAACCTGACCCAGGGCGCGGTGAAGATCCGCGCCCTCGAGCGCGCCGTCGCCTCGGCCGCGCAGACCGCCGATTCGGTGCGCAAGGGCGTGGTGGCGGGCGTGCGCTCCACCCTCGAGGTGCTCAACGCCGACCAGCAGGTGTTCCAGGTGAAGGGTGACCTGGCGCGCGAACGCTACCGCTACCTGCTGGCGCACCTGCGCCTGGCCGCCGCCACCGGCCGCGACATGGAAGAAGACCTCGCAAAGCTCAGCGCCTGGTTCACCGGCTAGGCCGCCGAGGCGGCACCCATCAACACCCATCGACTCGTCATGGCCAAGCCCAGCATCCTGTTCCTGCACCAGAACTTCCCCGGGCAGTTCCGTCATATCGCACTGCACCTGGCGCAGCGCATGCAATGGAACGTGGTGGGCCTGGGGGATGCCCGCAACACCAAGCCGCAAGTGGCCTCCGGCGTGCAGATCCTCGCCTACAAGCATGAGGAGCCGCGCCCCAAGGGCCACCCCTACCTGCAGGGGCTGGAGTCACGCGTGCGGCGCGGCCAGTCGGTGGTGCGCGGCCTGTTGTCGTTGCGCCAGCGCGGCTTTGTCCCCGACATCGTGTGCGCCCACCCCAGCTGGGGCGAATCCTTCTTCGTGCGCGAGGCCTTTCCGCGCGCGAAGCTGGTGTCGTACTGCGAGTTCTACTATCGCGCCAGCGGCAGCGACGTCGGCTTCGACACCGAGATCACCAGCAACAGCCTGGACGACCTGTGCCGCCTGCGGCTGCGCAACACCACCAACCTGATGGCGCTGGTGGACTGCGACCGCGGCTGGTCGCCCACACGCTGGCAGGCCGCGCAGTACCCGGCCGAACTGCGCGACAAGATCTCGGTCATCCATGACGGCGTGGACACCGCGGTGGTGCGCCCCGACGCCAATGCCGTGTTCCGCCATGGCGAACTGCGCCTCACCCCCGCCGACAGCGTGCTCACCTACGTGGCGCGCAACCTCGAACCCTACCGCGGCTTCCATATCTTCATGCGCGCGCTGCCCCGGCTGCTGCGCGACAACCCGCAGGCGCAGGTGGTGATCGTCGGTGGCGACGACGTCAGTTACGGCAAGGCACCGGCGGAAGGCGGCAACTGGCGCGAAAAGATGCTCGGGGAAATCGGCGCCGTCCCGGGCCTGGAACGGGTGCACTTCACCGGCAAGCTGCCCTACAAGGACTACCTCAGCCTGCTGCAGGTATCTAGCGCCCATGTCTACCTTACCTACCCTTTCGTGCTGTCGTGGTCCATGCTCGAATCGATGGCCGCCGGCTGCGCCATCGTGGCCTCCTCCACGCCGCCGGTCACCGAGGTGATCGAGGATGGCGTCAACGGCATCCTGACCGATTTTTTCGACGTCGAGGCGCTGGCCGCAAAGCTCACCGCGGTGCTTTCCGACCGCGCCGCGCACACCGCCATGCGCGCGCGCGCGCGCCAGACGGTGATCGAGCGCTACGACCTTGCCCGGGTGTGCGTGCCGCGGCAGATGGAATTGCTGCAGGCCCTGCTGTAAAAGCAAGGTTTGCCCGCCCGAACGCGGCGGACAAATGAAAACTTTCGATTCCTGGGCGCCGGCCGGGGCCGCGCGGGGCGCGAACCACGCGGACAAGGCGCACAATAGGGCTATTCCGGCTCGCCGCTTCGCTCCGCTTGCGAGCCCTTCCTTCCGCCAGCGCGCCCCATGACCACCGACAGCATCCTCGATTCCATCGCCACCACCGCCACGCTGGCGGTGGGCGCATCCACGACCGGCAGCATCGATTTCGAGGCGGACGCCGACTGGTACCGTGTCACACTCACCGCCGGGCACGTATACCGCTTCACCTTGCAGGGCGCGGCATCGGCCAACGGCACGCTGCCCGACCCGCTGCTGCGCCTGGCCAATGCCGCCGGCGCGCAAGTCGCGATCAACGACGATGCCGGCGTCACGCTGGATTCGACCATCGAGTTCACCGCCACGCAGGGCGGCGACTACTACCTTTCCGCGCAGGGTTTCGGCAGCAACGCCGGCACCTACCTGCTGGCCGCCATCGATCTCAGCGCCGGACCGGCCGACGTGGCCGGCGACGTCACGACCACGTCTTCGCTGGCCGTGGGCGCCAGCACCACCGGCAGCATCGCCACCTCCCTCGATGCCGACTGGTTCCGCATCACCCTGGCCGCCGGCCAGCAGGTCCGCTTCGACCTCACTGGCGCGCCGTCCGGGCAGGGCACGCTGGCGGACCCGCTGCTGCGACTTGCCGACAGCGCCGGTGTCGAGCTGGCGCGCAACGACGATTCCGGCGGCGGCGCCGAATCCAGCTTTGTGTTTACCGCCGCCCAGACCGGCACCTATTACCTGTCCGCCGAAGGCTACGGCTCCAACACCGGCACCTACACGCTGGCCGCCACGCTGCTGGCCGCCGCGCCGGGCGACGTGGCCGCGGGCACCGGCACTGGGGCAAGTGTCACGGTGGGCGGCGCGGTCGGCGGCAGCATCGACATCGCCGGCGATGCCGACTGGTTCGCCGTCACGCTGGCGGCCGGCCAGCAATACCGCTTCGATCTCCGGGGCGCCGCCTCCGGCGCCGGCACGCTGGGCGACACCACATTGCGGGTGATGGATGGCAGCGGCGTCGAACTGGCCTTCAACGACGACACCATCGGCAGCCTGGAATCGAGCATCGTCTTCGACGCCGCCGCCTCCGGCACCTATTACCTGGCCGCGGGCGCGTTCGGCAGCGGCGCCGGCACCTATACGCTCTCGGCCACGCTGCTCTCCGGCGGCCCGGCCGACATACCGGGCTCGTCGGCCAGCAGCGCGCAGGTGCTCGCGGGCGACGCGGTCACCGGCACCCTGGAAGTGGCTGCGGACGCGGACTGGTATCGCGTAGCGCTGGTGGCGGGCCACCAGTACCGTTTCGACCTGCAGGGCCAGTCCGCCAACGGCGGCTCGCTCACCGACCCGACCCTGCGCCTGTTCGGCCCTGATGGCACCACCCAGTTGGCCTTCAACGACGACACCAACGGCTCGCTGGATTCCACCATCGCCTGGTCGGCCACACAGTCGGGCACCTATTTCCTCGCGGCCGAGGGCTTCGGGTCGGGCACCGGCAGTTTCACCCTGCGCGCCACCGAGACCACTGGCGGCGCCGGCGACGTGCCGGCCAGCACCGCCACCTCCGCGCTGGTTTCGATGGGGGCCGAGGTCACCGGCACAGTCGACGCCGCCGGCGACCAGGACTGGTACCGCGTGACGCTGGTGCAGGGCAATCATTACGAGTTCCGCATGCAGGGCAGTTTCGCCGGCCAGGGCACGCTGGCCGACCCGCTCCTGCGCCTGCTCGACATCAACGGCGTGGAAGTCACGCGGAACGACGACTCCAACGGCAATCGCGACTCGACCATCGCCGACTACGTGGCCACCCAGAGCGGCACCTTCCTGCTTTCCGCGGAGGGCTTCGCCTCCAATACCGGTACCTACGTCCTGGGCGCGACGGACCTGACGGCCGGCCCGGGCGACATCGCCCAGGACACCGGCACCGCGGGCTCCGTGCCGATGGGCGGCACGGTCGCCGGCAGCATCGCCACGCTGGGCGACGCCGACTGGTTCCGCGTCACCCTGGTGGCCGGCCACCAGTATCACTTCGACCTGCGCGGCGCGGGTGCCGGCGACGGCACGCTAGCCGACGCCACCTTGCGCCTGCTCGATGCCAGCGGCGCGTTCATCGATAGCGACGACGATTCCGGTGCCGGCTTCGACTCCAGCCTTGCCTACACCGCAACGGCTACCGGCACCTACTTCCTGTCCGCGGAAGGCTATGCCGACTACAGCACTGGCACCTATGTGCTGGCTGCCTTCGACGACTATGTCGATGTCGCCGGTGGCATCGACACCGCGGCGCAGATGTCGGCAGGCGACACCCTCACCGGCCTGATCGACAGCAACGGCGACACTGACTGGTTGCGCATCACGCTCACCGCCGGACATCGCTACGCCTTCGACCTGCAGGGCCTGGACTCCGGCGGCGGCGACCTGGCCGACCCCCTGCTGCGCCTGCTCGATGCCGACGGCGCCCTGATAGCGCTGGATGACGACAGCGGCATCGGCCTGGATGCCGGCATCACCTACACCGCCGCGCAGTCGGGCGACTATTTCCTGGCCGCGCAAGCCTACAGCGCCGGCTCCGGCAGCTATTCGCTGCGCGCCTTCGACTTCGACGCGATCGCCGACATTCCTGAAACCAGCGGCACCGGCGCGGAGATCGCCGTTGGCGGGTCGGTCAACGGCACCATCGACAGCCCCTTCGACGCTGACTGGTACCGCGTCGTCCTCACCGCCGGGCGCCAGTACAGCTTCGACCTGCTGGGTTCTCCTTCCGGCGCCGGCACCCTGAACGACCCGCGACTGCGCCTCTTCGACTTCAACGGAACCGAAGTCGCATTCAACGACGACAGCAACGGCGGACTTGAGTCGCATGTCGACTACACCGCGACGCAATCCGGCACCTATTACGTCTCGGCCGAGGCCTTCGACGACGCGCGTGGCACCTATCGACTGGATGTCTCGCAGGCCGTCGCCGCCGCCGCTGGAACCGTACCGGCCGCCTACGACGCCACCGGCGCCACCACCCTGCTGGCTGAAACCAGCGGCGCCATCGCCGTCGGCGGGCTCGTCACGGGCCTGGTGGACGCCCCTGCCGACGCCGACTTGTATCGTGTGGCCCTGACGGCCGGCCACACCTACCGCTTCGATCTCAAGGGCTCGTTCTCGGGGAGCGGCACGCTGTTCGATCCGTTCCTGCGCCTGTTCGACAGTACCGGCGCCTTCATCACCAGCAACGACGACACCAACGGTCGGGATTCCAGCATCACCTACACCGCCACGCAGACCGGCGGCTTCTTCGTTTCGGCGCAGGCGTTCTATTCGCCAGGCCTCGCCGAATACACCGGCACCTACACATTGCTGGCCACCGACACCGGCGCCATCGATGTCCCGGCCAGCGCCGGCACCACCGCGCAGGTGTTCATGGGCGCCGCAGCCGCCGGTACCCTGGAGACAGCCGGCGATGCCGACTGGTACCGGGTGACGCTCACGGCGAACCATGTCTACCAGTTCGACCTGAAGGGCTCGCCTTCCGGTTCGGGAACGCTGCCCGACACCGTCCTGCGCCTGCTCGATGCCAATGGCAACGAGATCACCAGCAACGATGACCTGGTGATCGGCAGCAACGTCGAATCGCGCATCATCTACACCGCATCGACCAGCGGCACCTACCTGCTGGCCGCGCAATCGTTCCAGAGCCTGTATTCCGGCACGTATCGCCTGTCGGCCTTCGACCTCGTCGGCGGGCCTGCGGACCTGCCGGCCGACACCAGCACCAATGGCGCGGTCACCCCCGGCGGCACCACGGTTGGCTCGCTGGACGGCGCAGGCGATGCCGACTGGTACCTGGTATGGCTGACGCCCGGACACAGCTACCACTTCGACCTGCGCGGCGTACCCTCCGGCAGCGGCACACTCGCCGACCCCTTGCTGCGCCTGCTGGACGGCGCCGGGAACCAGGTCGCCATCAATGACGACGCCGGCGGCAGCACCGAGTCGAGCATCATCTATTCGCCATTGCAGGCCGGGGTGTACTACGTCTCCGCACAGGCCTACAACGACCTGTATGCGGGCACCTATGCGTTGAGCGTCACCGACGGCCTTCCGGATGTGGCCGGCGGCCTGGGTACAAGCGCAAATCTGGCCATGGGCAAGGGCACCAGCGGCATCATCGGCGATGGCACCGACACCGACTGGTACCGCATCGAACTGGTGGCCGGGCACCAGTATGTGTTTGACATGCGCGGCACGTCCTCGGGCACCGGAACCTTGCCGGATGCCTACCTTGAATTGCGCGACAGTGCCGGCATCCTGCTTGCATACAACGATGATGCCCATGGCGGCCTGGATTCGGCCATCGGTGACCTCACTCCCTATGAGGCACAGCAATCCGGGGTGTATTACCTGGTCGCCGCCAGCGTGAACCAGCACACTGGTAGCTACACCCTCGAGACCATGGAAGTGGGTGCGGCCGACATGCTTTCGGTGATCCGCACGCCGGGCCGGATTTCTTCCGCCGGCGGCAGCGCGATCGGCAGCATCGATCACAGCGGCGACCAGGACTGGTACCGCGTGAACCTGGTGTCAGGCCATCAATACCGCTTCGACCTGCAGGGTTCGCCCTCGGGCAATGGCACGCTCGCCGACGCCACCCTGCGCCTGCTGTCGGGCACGGGTGCGGACCTGGCCTTCAATGACGACGCCGGCAGCCCAGACTCCAGCATCACTTACACGGCCCTGAGCAGCGGCACCTACCTGCTTTCCGCCCAGGGGTTCCGCGCCAACACCGGCAGCTTCACGCTGCGCTCGACCGACCTGACCGGTGGCGACATCGACGACTCCACGACCACCGGCAGCGACATCGCCGTCGGCGGGCGCGCCAGCGGCACGTTAGGCGACCATCCGCAAGGCGCTCCGGACCATGACTGGTACCGGGTCTCGCTGGTCAACGGGCATACCTACCGCTTCGACCTGCGTGGCAACGGCTCCGGCGCGGGCACGCTGGCCGACCCGTTCCTGGTGCTGCTGGACGGTACCGGCACGCTGATCGACTACGACGACGACAGCGCCGGCGGGTTTGAGTCGAGCATCACCTTCACGGCGTCGTCGACCGCGGATTACTACCTGTCCGCCCAGTCGTTCGACGACGAATCCACCGGCACCTATGTGCTGGACGTCACCGACCTCGACGGCGGCTCTCAACCCTTTACCGGCAGCAGCTTCGACGACGCCTACAGCGGCAGCGCGTTCAACGACGTGATCAACGGCGACCCGCAGGCCGGTCCCGGCGGCAATGACCTGATAGACGGCAAGGCCGGCGACGACGTCATCGATGGCGGGCCCGGCAACGACACGCTGGCCGGCGGCCTCGGCAACGACACGATGCGCGGCGGCAGCGGCGACGACAACTTCGCGCAATCGAGCCTCGAATCGACAGGTGACGACCGGCTCGAAGGCGGCGACGGCAACGACAGTTTCAGCGACTGGTTCGGTGACAACACCCTGGTGGGCGGCGCCGGCGACGACCGCTTCAGCGTTTACATCGCCGACAACACCGGCGTCAATATTGTCACCGGCGGCACCGGGCGCGACACCTACGTCGTGCTGCCGCGCGAGGTCGCAACCGGCGACCTCGCCTACGTGGTCAACGACTTCGACGTCGGCGTCGGCGGCGACATGCTGGACATCGAAGCCTTGCTCGCGGCCAGCGCCAACGCGCGCTTCTATACGCCCGGCACCTCGAACCTTGCCGATTTCATTCGGCTGCAACAGTCCGGTGGCGACACGCTCCTGCAATGGGACCGCGACGGCAGCCAAGGCGCTTTCGGCTGGGTGACCCTGCTCGCGCTCAAGAACATCGAAGCGGCCAAGATCGACGCTTACAACTTCGCGGGTTCGCGCGACATCGGCAGCAAGAATCCCGACAACCTGCAGGGTGCATCCGGAAACGACACCCTGGTGGGCGCGGGCGGCAGCGACACCCTGAACGGCGCCGCCGGCGCCGACATCATGGCCGGCGGCAGCGGCCCCGACACCTATTACGTCGACGACGCCAAGGATGTGGTGCAGGAGACCGACAACTCACTCGGCGATGGCGCACTGCCCGGCGGACTGGACCTCGGTAGCGCGATCGATTCGGTGATCGCCAGCATCAGCTACACGCTGACCAACTTTGTCGAGAACCTCACGCTCGCAGCCGGCAACACCGGACTGGGCGGCAACGGCAACAATCTCGACAACCAGATGATCGGCAATGCCGGTGACAACTTGCTCAACAGCCTGGACGGCAACGATACCCTGACCGGCCAGGCCGGCAATGACACGCTCGATGGCGGCGTGGGCAATGACAGCATTGACGGCGGCGGCAACAACGACAGTCTGGTCGGCGGCCTGGGCTTCGACACCTTGATCGGCGGGATCGGCGACGATACCCTGCGCGGCGGCGACCAGGCCGACAGCATGGTCGCCGGCGACGGCAATGACTTCCTCTCCGGCGGCAAGGGCCTCGACACCCTCGATGGCGGCGAAGGCAACGACACCCTCGCCGGACTGATCGGCAACGACAGCCTGATCGGCGGCAACGGCACCGACACCGCCGACTATTCCGCCTCCTCCGACGCGGTCACCGTCAACCTCGCCACCGGTACCGGCGGCAGCACCATTCCGATCGTCGGCACCGGCGCCGGGGCCGATGCCCTGGCCGGCATCGAGAACCTGCTCGGCAGCCTGTTCGACGACAGCCTCACCGGCGACCTTGGCAACAACGCCTTCACCGGCAATGCCGGCAACGACACCATGCTGGCCAGTGACGGCTTCGACACCCTCGACGGCGGCGACGGCAATGACAGCCTGTCGGGCATGAACCAGGGCGACGTGATCAACGGCGGCAACGGCAACGACTGGCTGGGTGGCGGCAAGGGCCAGGACAGCATCAACGGCGGCGCCGACAACGACACCCTGCTGGGCGGCCTGGGCATCGACACGCTCACCGGCGGTAGCGGTGCCGACACCTTCGTGTTCACCACCGCACCGGACAACACGATCAACTTTGACACCATCACCGACTTTGTATCGGGCGTGGATGTGATCCATTTGTCGGCCGCGATCTTCGGCGTATTTGTGCCCAACCTGAACACTTTCGTCAACCTGGGTACACGCCCCACCAACCTGCTCTACAACGCCACGACCGGCGCGCTGTCCTACGATGCCGACGGCGCGGGGGGAAACCCGGCGCTCAACTTCGCAATCCTCGGTGTGGGTACCCATCCGGCCAGCCTGGGCAACGACTTTTTCATCGTCGCCTGAGGCCTTGCACTACCGGGACTGTGCGATTGGTCACACGGCAAACAAAATTGACCTTTGAAAACCGGCAATCGGCCGCCTGGCAAGCCTGAAACCGCCGCCGGATCGGCCATAATTCCGGCTGGTACATCTGAAGCAGCACGAGTTAGCCCTCGTCATGTTCGCCGGGAACGCGCATGCCAGCCTCACAGTCGGAGATCCTTGACGCGCTGCTGTTCTTTCGAACGGGCGGCGCTATCAGCCTGCGCTGGAACTTCAGCCTTGCCGAGGGTACGAATACCGCGGCGCCAGGCGGCATCGGGCAGGGCGTCGCGCTCACTTATACGTTTCCGACCACACTGCCCTCCTACGACGCCGGCATACCAGGTTTTGTCGCACTCACCAACGAGCAGGCCGATGCCGCGCGCGCGGTGTTCGCATACTACGGGGGCATCACCAACCTGACCTTTGCCGAGAGCGCCACCACCGGCCCGGCGAACATCGCCATCATCCAGCACGACTTTTCCGACCCCGGCTTCAACGGCGTTGCCGGGTACGCGGAATCGCCCGGCCCCAGCTATCTGATTTTCCCGGGTGGCATGATAGGTACTGTCAGCGACAATGACCCGGCCCGCGGGGACGTGTTCCTGCGCGCCGGCGCCTTCACCGGCGAGTACCAGCCCGGCGGATTCGGCTACCAGGTGTTGCTGCACGAAATCGGCCACGCGCTCGGGTTGCAGCACCCCTTCGGCGGCAGCGTCACCCTGCCGGTTGACCAGGACCACAAGGGCTTCACGATGATGGCCTACAACGAGGCGCCGCACAGCCTCGAAGTCGTGGTCACCGGGACGAGTTTTTCCTTCGGCTGGTCCTACGGCAACATTCAGCCGCGCTCAATGATGCTGGGCGACATCCTCGCGCTGCAACACACCTACGGGGCCAACGCGAACTACCGGTCGGGCAATGACACCTACACCTGGACGGCCGGCGAGAAGTTCTTCGAGACCCTTTGGGATGGCGGCGGCACCGACACCATCAGCGCGGCCAGCCAGACCCTGCGCAGCGTCATCAACCTCAATGCCGGCAGCTTCAGCTCCATCGGCCTGAGGCAAACCCACGCCCAGTTGTTCGCCGACATTCCCGCGTTCGCCGAAAGCGCGGTCGCTTCCAACCTCGCTGCCAATGGATACACCGATGCCGACCTCTACAGCGGCCAGGACAACCTGGCTATCGCCTACGGTGCGAACATCGAAAACGCGATTGGCGGCTCCGGTGACGACAGCCTGACCGGCAACACCCTCGCCAACACACTCGACGGCGGGACTGGCAACGACAGCCTTGACGGCGGCGACGGCGGCGACAGCCTGGTCGGCGGCCTGGGCTTCGACACGCTCATCGGCGGGATCGGCGACGACACCCTGCGCGGCGGCGACCAGGCCGACAGCATGGTCGCCGGCGACGGCAACGACTTCCTCTCCGGCGGCAAGGGCCTCGATACCCTCGATGGCGGCGAAGGCAACGACACCCTGGCCGGCCTGATCGGCAACGACAGCCTGATCGGCGGCAACGGCATCGACACCGCCGACTATTCCGCCTCCTCCGACGCTGTCACCGTCAACCTCGCCACCGGTACCGGCGGCAGCACCCTTTCCGTGGTCGGCACCGGCGCCGGGGCCGATGTCCTGGCCGGCATCGAGAACCTGCTCGGCAGCCTGTTCAACGACAGCTTCACCGGCGACACCGGCGCCAATGCCTTCACCGGCAATGCCGGCAACGACACCATGCTGGCCGGCGACGGCTTCGACACCCTCGACGGCGGCGACGGCAACGACAGCCTGTCGGGCATGAACCAGGGCGACGTGATCAACGGCGGCAACGGCAACGACTGGCTGGGTGGCGGCAAGGGCCAGGACGGCATCGACGGCGGTGCCGACAATGACACCTTGCTGGGCGGCCTGGGTGGCGACACGCTCACCGGGGGTACCGGCGCCGACACCTTCGTGTTCACCACCGTGCTGGACGTCGGCGGAATCAACGTCGATACCATCACCGACTTTGTCTCCGGCGTGGATGTCATCCATTTATCGAACGCCATCTTCGGCGGTCTGGGTAGCATCGGCGCCTCCGTAGGACTTTCGGCCAACCTGCTCTACAACGCCACCACCGGCCGCCTGTCCTACGACGCAGACGGCGCCGGCGGCGGCGGCGCGCTTGACTTCGCCATCCTCGGCACGGTTTCACACCCGGCGACCCTGGGCAGCGACTTTTTGATCATCGCCTGAGGCACGCCCGACCATGGCCACCGCCGTATCCAACGCCATCGCCCTGACCGGCGACCCGCTGCGCGACACCTTGATCCAGGGCGGGGTGTGGAATTTCGGCGCCGGCGCGCGCGTGCTCACCTATTCGTTCAACCTCAACTTCGACATAGTTCTCGACCAGAACAACCAGCCGCAGGTGGTAGCCGGTCCCGGCGGGGATTGGTCGGAAACGCAGAAAGCGGCATTCGAGCGGGCGCTCACGGCCTGGTCGAATGTCGCCAACATCAGTTTCCAGAAGATCACCACGCCCGGCACCAACTACGTTTTCGAGAGCACCGCCGACATCGCCACCGCGCTCACCGGCAACGACCTGTATGAAAATGTGGGCGGCGTCATCGCGATCGGGTTTTTCCCAGACCCGGTATATGCCGACAGCGTGCTTGCGGATACCGCGTACACGCCACAGCAATACCCCAACCCCGAAGGCGACCTGCTGGTCGACAACTTTTTTGCCGGCTTCCAGCACCTGGGGGACGGCGGCTTCGGCTTCTGGACCCTGCTGCACGAACTCGGCCATGTGCTTGGCCTCAAGCACCCGCAGGACGATGGCGGCAACAACCGGCCGACCATGACATCGCTCGGCATCACGCAGTACAACGAAGAGAAGTTCACCGTGATGTCGTATTCCGGCACCGGCAATCTGGGCGCCACCGGCCACGCCGCCACGCCGATGCCGCTGGACATCCTGGCGATCCAGCACCTCTACGGCGCCAACACGACCTATCGCACCGGCAACGACAACTACGTGGTGGCTGCCGACAACGCCATGCGCACCATATGGGACGCGGGCGGCACCGACACCCTCGACGCCAGCGCGCGCACCACCGCCATCACGCTGGACCTGCGGCCAGGTTCGGTCATGGACCTCGGCGGCGGCTCCTGGCTGGGCGTGGCCTACAACTGCACCATTGAAAACGCCACCGGCGGCAGCGCCGGCGACGTCCTCTACGGCAACAGCGCCAACAACATCCTCTCCGGGGGCGCCGGCAGCAACACCTACTACGGCGGCGCCGGTGACGACATCTACGTCATCTCCAGCGGCACCGACACCATCAACGAGAACAGCGGTGAAGGAACCGACACGGTGCGCTCGGCGGCCACCTTCAGCCTCGGCAACATCGCTCCCTTCGCCTCGATCGAGATCGGCGAGCTCACCGGCACGGCCGACGCGAACATCACCGGCGCCTTCGGTGAAAGCGAATTGCGCGGCAACAGCGGCAACAACGCGCTCGACGGCGGCGGCGGCGCCGACACGCTCAAAGGCGGCGCCGGCGACGACTTCTACCTTTACCGCGGGCAGGATACCCTGGTGGAGAACGCCGGCGAGGGCACGGACACCGTCGTAAGCCAGGTCAGCTACACCCTCGCCGACAACATCGAGAACCTGCTGCTCGCCACCGGCATCACCACCCACCAGGCCATCGGCAACACGCTTGACAACCTGATCCAGGGCAATGCCGGCGCCAACCTGCTCGACGGGGGCGGCGGCGCAGACACCATGGAAGGCCTCGAGGGCGACGACACCTACGTGGTCGACAACGTCGATGACGTGGTGCTCGAATCGGCCTTCCTTGCGCCTGGTATCGACACCGTGCAAGCCTCGGTGAGCCATGTGCTGGGCGAAGCCGTGGAAAACCTCATCCTCACCGGCAACGCCGGCAACTCCGCCACCGGCAACGAACTCGACAATCACCTGTTCGGCAACGGCGCCGCCAACCTGTTGGCGGGCGACCTCGGCTCGGACTGGCTCGACGGCGGTGCCGGCAACGATACCCTGAACGGCGGCGCCGGCTTCGACTGGCTGGCCGGCGGCGGCGGCGACGATACCTACGTGATCGACAGCGTCCTGCCGGGCACGGCGCTGGCGATTGGCGGCGAGGTAGGCGAGTTCATTTCACAAGGGCAGTCCCATTACTACCTGCCCGCGCAGGGCAGCTTCAGCGTGGCCGACCTGTTTGACCGCAGCGGCGATGGGCAGATCGACCTCATCACCCTGCAGTTCGCCACGCCCGGCCTGGCTGAAGTGTGGACACTGCGCTTTTCAACCTCGCTGGCCGGCTTCAACCTCGTGCCGGGCACCTACAACGACGCCCGGCGCGCCTGGCTGGAACAGGCTGGCCAGGCGGGGCTCGAAATCATCGGCATGGGCCGCAGCGGCAGCCTGGTGTTTGGCGGCTTCACCATTCACGAAGCGCAGTTCGACTACTCGGGCGCCAGCCCGGCGCTGCAGCGCTTCGCGGCAAGCTTCGAGCAGCATGTTGAAAACGCCAACGCGCCGGCCCTGCGCGGTGTGGTGACCTACAACTCCACCCTCACGTTGGCCGAGCAGGCGTTCGAGTCCGATGGCGGCGGCATCGACACGGTGCAAACGCAGGTTTCGATGGCGCTGCCCGACCACGTCGAAAACCTGGTGTTCAGCTCGGCCACCGGCAGCCGCGGTGACGGCAATGCACTGGACAACGCGATCACCGGCAACACCGGCAACGACACGCTTGATGGCGGCGATGGCGGCGACAGCTTGGTCGGTGGCCTGGGCTTCGACACGCTCATCGGCGGGATCGGCGACGACACCCTGCGCGGCGGCGAACAGGCCGACAGCATGCAAGGCGGCGACGGCAATGACGTCCTCTCCGGCGGCAAGGGCCTCGACACCCTCGACGGCGGCGAAGGCAACGATACCCTCGCCGGACTGATCGGCAACGACAGCCTCATCGGCGGCAACGGTACCGACACCGCCGACTATTCGGCCTCCTCCGACGCTGTCACCGTCAACCTCGCCACCGGCACCGGCGGCAGCACCCTTTCCGTGGTCGGCACCGGCGCCGGGGTCGACTCCCTCAATGGCATCGAGAACCTGCTCGGCAGCCTCTTCAACGACAGCCTCACCGGCGACCTCGGCGCCAATGCCTTCACCGGCAATGCCGGCAACGACACCATGCTGGCCGGCGACGGCTTCGACACCCTCGATGGCGGCGACGGCAACGACAGCCTGTCGGGCATGAACCAGGGCGACGTGATCAACGGCGGCAACGGCAACGACTGGCTGGGCGGCGGCAAGGGCCTGGACAGCATCGACGGCGGTGCCGACAACGACACCCTGCTGGGCGGCCTGGGTGGCGACACGCTCACCGGGGGGGCGGGTGCCGACACGTTCGTGTTCACCACCGCACCGGACGCCGGCGGAATCAACGTTGACACCATCACCGACTTTGTCTCGGGCACGGACGTGATCCAGCTGTCAGCGGCGGTGTTCGGCTTTTTCACCGGCCAGGTGAGCAACAGCACAGGCCTGGTAGCGAACGTGCTCACCTACAACGCCGCCACCGGTGTCCTGTCCTATGACGCCGACGCCGCCGGCAGCGGCCCCGCCCTGGCCTTTGCCATCCTTGGCACTTCCTCCCATCCGGCCGCGCCCGGCAACGACTTCCTGATCGTCGCCTGAGGTCCGGCGAGGAACTGGATCAGCCGGTGGTCGAACCGACCGGCCCGGAATCCGCAAGCCAATGGGCGAGTGATCGGCCGATCAGTTTCCCGGTCTGCGCGATGTCCTCCGCGAACCGCGCAGCCAGGTTCCGCCTTGTCGTCGGATCGATCGCCGCCTCCGTCCCCGCCAGCGACTCGTAGCCTACCGGGTCAATCGGCAAGCGCGCGATGCCGAGAAAGCCGTGGACGTGCGATAGCGTCGCATCGGGGTCGGCGCAGAGGTCCTCGAAGAGCAGGAACAGGCAGTTGCCGTGCCCGAACAGGTTCAGGACGCGGCGCACTTGCACCGCGTAAAAGCCCCGGTCCACATACGAGAAGCGGCGTTCCTGATGAGGAAACGCCGCGGCGCATCGCGCCGCTTCCTCGCGAATGGCGCTTTCGAATTCAAGCGGTTCGAAGCCCCGTGCCCGCTGCATGCGCCATTGCGAATAGGCCCGGTCCACCGGGTTGCGCAGGATCACGACCCACTTCATCGCGGGGTTGTAGGCGTGGATCCTGGCGGGCGCGCTGCTCCAGTAGGTGTAAATGGGGGTGACTTCACCCAGCACGCGCCCCGCACCGGCGCAATCGAATTTCGCATGGTATGCGGCAAGGCTCGACGCGTCGCCCGTATAGGTGGGCGAATCGAAAAAATGCAGTTCCTTGGTCGTCGCGGGCAAGCATAGCGCAGGGTGTTGCCGCAGGTAGGCATCCAGGGCCGTTGTGCCGGCCTTTTGCACACCACCCACAACAAACGACACCTTGACATCCGGATGCGTCATGAGGCCGGCCCCGACAAGTGAAGGTCAGGCAAGACCATGCCCGGAGAATGCCAGTTCGTAGCCCAGCGCGCGCACGAAATCCAGGTCGGCGCGATCAAACGCATCCGCGTCGCTTTGGGCGTGACGGCCAATCGACTCCGGCGGGCGCACCAAAGCCAGCAACCTGTCCGCGCCTTCGCTCGAAACAGACCGCCCGAGAAAGCGCAGCAAACCATCCAGCCCGGAGCGCGGGTCGGCGCAAAACGCGTCGTAGTTCAGGAGCATGAAGCGATCCGGCATGCGTTCCCCCAGGAGCATGACCCTCCGGTGCACCACGCACCAATAGGCCAGTGACAGGCGCGGGGTGGGCGATACGTCCGGTTGGCCGAGAAACTGGCTGCCCCATAGCAGCAACTGGTTCTGGTTCGCGCTCAATGCCATGTCGACGCCGTGGCGCATGACATGGATGTACTTCAGAGTGGGGAATCGTGCCTGCAGGCGGTCGAGGAATACATGCGTATTGGGCTCCTTCCAGCCCCACGCCGATCCCAGCCGCGCGGCATCCAGACCCGCCAGCAGCGCATCAGCGCGTTCCGCCAGCCACGCCGCCGGATGCTGCACGCGGTCGTCGCGCGCCAGTTGCCGCACCCGGCGGACTTGCCCGTCGGACAACAGTCCACCACCGGACATGACCTTGCTGAAAATCTCCACGACCTCGGAAAAATCGGCATCGGCGCCCGCGGACAGCAATTCGCGGCGCTTGAACAGGAGGGTGAACCAGAGATTGTCACCCGCCTCGTTGAGGTCTGCCCCCATGAAGAAGCCGAGTTCGCGCGCGATGCGGGCAATCAGGCGCGTACCACTGCCGCCGACGCCTCCTATGGCGACGGGTCCGGCTGCCGAAATGGATGTATCGCTCATGTCAGAACCCGGCATCCCTCCGGATGCCGGCGCAACGAGCGCCGGCGGACCGGGGCCCTGGTTCACGTGAGAATCGCCTCATTCGACCCGCTGCAAGCCGAGGTCGACTGGGCCGATGAACCCCCTGCCGGCGTCGAGAATTTCCATCGAGAGCGCACCGACCTGCTTGTCGATGGGCTCGAATTTTTCATCGGGCGCGCGGTTTTCCAGCCTGAGCGTCAGGTAATAGCGACCGGCCGACAAGGCGGCCACGAACTCGACCCGCAGGGTGCTTTGCACCATGCCCGCGCCATCGGGGGTCCCGTCAAGTTCGAAATGCCGCCCCCCCAGGGGCAGCATCTTCTGGTCAAGAATCAGGATACTGAGCGTCGCGTTCGTAAGCGACGCCTTGAAGCACGCCCCGATATCAATCCGCACCCGCTCACCGTGCAGGAAACTGGAAAAATGCGCATCGATATCGCTGAACCGGGCGGAGGTGATCCCGCCTTCGTCGGTACCCCAGGCCTTTCCCTGCGGATCGCCTATCGGCGGCTTTGCGAACACGCGGGACCTGCCCGCGAAATTGCGCCGCTGTTGGTCGCGCAGGTCCATGGCGTACTGTTCGGCAAGGTCCTCGGGCGCGCCGCGGCCCCGCTCGAGGCCGTCGGCCAGGTAAATCGCCCGGCTGCAGAAATTCTTGACCATGTTCATGTCGTGCGCCACGAAGACAAGGGTGGTCCCGCGCGAGGTCAAGTCGCGCAGGCGGTCAAGGCACTTGAACTGGAAGCCCGCGTCCCCCACCGACAACGCCTCGTCAACCAGCAGGATGTCGGGGTCGACGCACACCGAAACGGCGAAAGCCAGGCGCAGCATCATGCCGCTCGAATACGTCTTGACCGGCTGGTCAAGGAAATCGCCGATATCCGCGAAGGCGGCGATCTCGTCGAAGCGACGCTCAATCTCGGCACGCGAGAGTCCGAGAACCGCCCCATTGAGAAACACATTCTCGCGGCCCGAGAAATCCGGGTCGAAGCCGGACCCGAGTTCGAGCAACGCGGCGACCCGGCCATGCGTTTCAACCCGGCCCGTGGTCGGATTGAGCGTTCCGGCGATGAGTTGCAGCAGCGTCGATTTGCCGCTGCCATTGCGGCCGATGATGCCGACGGTCTCGCCCTTCATCACGTTGAAGGACAGGTCGCGCAGGGCCCAGAATTCGCGATAGTAGCGGCGCCGCCCGCGCATGAACATCTGCAGCAGGCGTTGATGCGGTCGGTCGTAGATCTGATAGCACTTGCCAAGATTCTCGACGGCAATCGCCAGTTCAGATGACATCGGCGAAGCCTTTGCGGGTTTTCTGGAACCAGGCGAAACCGAGCCAGGCTACCAGCGCCGAGATTCCCAGATAGGTGGCAAATATCCCGGGGTCCGGAATGCGCCCCCAGATGAGCACGCCACGAACGTGTTCAATGGCCAGGGTAAGCGGATTGAAACTCAACACCCCCCGGTACTCCTCCGGCAGGGCGGACAAGGGATAGAACACCGGCGAAAGAAACAGCAGTGCGGTCGTTGCCACGCTCACCACGTGCGAGACATCGCGCAGATACACCCCCAGGGACGCAAGGCACCACGAGAGTCCCATCGTCAAGAGAACGATGGGCAACAGTACAACGGGAAACAGCAATGTGGTTGCCTGGATCCCGCCCATGACGAGAAAGCAGAAGATCAGCCACACCGCCAGGCTCACCACCAGGTGGAACAGCGCCGACCCGAGCATCACCCATGAAAGGACTTCGAGCGGGAACACCACCTTCTTGACGTAGTTGGGATGCGTAAGCACGATCGAGGGGGCGCGGTTTACGCAATCGCTGAACAGATGAAACACCAGCAATCCCGCAAAAACCATCAGCGCGAACTCGGTCTTCGAGTCGCTCCCGACGCCCCATTTGGATTTGAGTATGAAACCGAAAACGAAGGTATAGACAGTCAGCATCAGGATCGGATGGAACAACGACCAGACGATGCCGATCATGGAGCCGCGGTAGCGACCGATGAAGTCGCGCATCACCAGGCTTGCGATAATGCTGCGATTGCGCCAGAAACTGTCCACGATCTCCCGGGGCGAAATCGAATATCGCTGCATGGTCCCGCTTCACTGACATGGATTCGCGCGGATTATAGTCGCTGGGTACGAGGTTCCCTCCCGAACATGTCCGCGCCATCAGGCCGCCGCCGCTGACCCGATGGTGATCACGCGGCGGATGCTGTCGGCCCGAAAGCCGATCGCCGAGGGCCGGCGCACCCCGGGCAACAGCACCACGTCGTAGAGTTCGCGCACCACGCCGCCCAGGCGCACCCAGTGCACCGCATCGCCGCTCTTCAGGTCTATCACCATCAGCGCGCAGCGCGCCTCGGCGCCCCGCTTTTTCAGCTCGTCATCCAGCGCCAGGCCGCTGAAGGTGCGGTTGTCGCGCGACTGCGACAAGCCCACCACGGCGAAGTTGCCGGTGAAGGAGAGCCCGCGCAGGTATCCCGGACAAAACGCCACCGGCACGAAGCGCCCCGCCTGTATGTCCACGTAGCCGAACTCGCCGGTGCCGGAGTTGTGCAGCCAGAGCTTGCCCGCGTGCACGCGCGGCGAGTGCGGCATGGAAAAGCCGCCGGCCACCACTTCGCCGGAGGCGATGTCGATCACGCAGCCGCCGCTGCTGCGGTGCTCGCGCCAGGCGTCGGCCACGTCGCTTTTTCCCACCACGGTGACGTAACGGGGAACCCCGTCTTCCATGGCCAGGCCGTTCAGGTGGCAGCGGTCCTCGGCGGCCAGCTTGCTGATGAAGCGCGGTTTCCAGAGCGGCACAAAGCTGTCGGTGTCCGACACCGTGGCCACACAGCTGAAGAGCGTATTGGCGAATACCGGCCGGCCATCGGGCATGAGGCCCATGTCATGCACGTCCAGGTCGCCGGTCACCCAGCTCATGCGCGGCGCGTACAGCGCGTCGTGCTCCTCGTGCATCACGCCGGGCTCGAGCACGTTGCGAAAGCGCCAGACCTGGTAGAGCGTGGCGATATGCAGTTCGCCCGGACTCGCCACCATGCCCATGCAGCGCTCCAGCGTGCGCTCGAACACGGAAACGCGGCCGTCGGCCTTCAGGCCCAGCAGGAACAGCTTGCCGGCCTGGTAGGTGGTGAAAGCCAGCCCGACCTTCTGCTCGGCCAGAAACTCGGGAAACTGGCGCGAGGTGGTGAGTTCGAACTGCGGTTCGGCGGCGGGGCCGCCCCCGCCCTCCATGGCTTCCGTGTCCTTGATGTCCATCGATATTCCCCTTGCAACCGGCCGGCCCCATTGAAACCGGATCGTTCTCGCCGTGCCCTGCCGCGCAGTATGCCGCAATCACGCGCCCCGCCCAGCGCGTTCAGCGCCAGGCCGGCGTTTCACAATTCTTGACAAAATTCCGCGCCTTTCCGCCTAAGGTTGCAGGCACCGCGGCCGAAAACCCCTTGTCGAGCGGAAATCCATTGCGGGCGCCGCGACAGGTTTCGATCCCGCCTTAAAAAATTGCCAAAGAAAAAATGACCACTTACGTCTTCAGCAGCCTGACCAACCAGCAAACCATTGAATTTGATCCCGCCACCGATGTGCTGCAGTTCGACAGTCCGCAGGCCTCCGCCGGAGCGTTCGGCCTGGTCGATGTCGACGACTTTGGCACCAACGTAAGCTTCACCTTTGGCGGCAAGACCGTCTTCCTCACGCCATCGGTGAGCGCGGCGCAACTGACGACCACCAACATCACCTTCGCCAACGGTTCGCAGTTCATCATCGGCGACAACACCACCGGCATGGCGGCCGACGGCCTTTCCAACCTGATCACCGGTACCGCCAAGGATGACCTGCTGGCCGGCCTGGGCGGCAACGACAGCATTGACGCCGGCGCCGGCAATGACCGCATCTACCTGAGCTCGTTCAACGGCGGCGAAGGCGGCTTCGACACCGTCAACGGCGGCGCCGGCTTCGACCGTGTGAGTTTCGAAGGCTTCATCGCGGTGGACGTCAACCTGCAAAGCGGCATCGCGGCTCGCGCCACGGGCAGCATCACGCTGCTGCGCAATGTGGAAGGCGTGATCGGCTCGCACCTGGCGGACCGCCTCACCGGCGGCGACCCCAACCTTGTGATGCTGGGTTCGCTCGCCGACACCAGCAACGAATTCGAAGGCCTCGCCGGCAACGACACCATCGACGGCGGCGCGACCGATTGGGGCTTCTACACCGCCGCCGCGTACCGCGAATCGCCCGACGGCGTGACGGTGAACCTCGGCACCGGAATCGCCAGCGACGGCTTCGGCAATATCGACACCCTTGTGAATATCGATGGCGTGGTGGGCTCCCGCCATGCCGACACCCTGATCGCCGGTGGCCAGGGCCGCAGCATCACCGGCTCCCTGTTCGAAAGCTTCGACGGCCGCGGCGGCAACGACACCATCATCGGCCGCGGCGGGCGCGACGACAGTTTCGACCGCGCCGACTACGCCTTCGCAGGTGGCGCGGTCACCGTCAACCTCGCCACCGGCACTGCCAGCGACGGCTTCGGTGGCACCGACACCCTGATCGGCATCAACGTGGTGCGCGGTTCCATCTTCGCCGACAGCATCACCGGCAGCTCCTCCAACGGGCCGCTGGAGATCTTCACCGGCATGGGCGGCGACGACACCATCGACGGCGGCGCCGGGCAGGATCGCGTCGACTACAACTTCGCCACCACCGGCGTGAACGTGAATCTCGCCAACGGTACCGCCGCGGATGGCCAGGGCGGCACCGACACGCTGATCGGGATCGAGGACGCGCGCGGCTCGGACTTCGCCGACGTCATCGTCGGCAATGCCGCCAACAACGTGATCATCGGCGGACTCGGCGACGATACGCTCGACGGCGGCGCCGGTACCGGCGACACCGTCTCCTATGCGTTCAACGGCGCGGTCATGGTCAACCTCGGTATCGCCGGCCCGCAGGACACCGGTGGCGCGGGCATCGATTCGCTGGCCAATTTCGAGAACCTCGCCGGCAGCTCGTTCAACGATTTTCTCGCCGGCAACGGCGGCAACAACCGCCTCGATGGCCGCTATGGCGCCGACACCCTGGTAGGCCTGGACGGCGACGACACCTATGTGGTCGACAACGCCGGCGATGTCGTCATCGAGGATCCGTCCGAAGGCAACGACACGGTACAGACCGTGCTTTCCGGCTACACGCTGGGCAATGACGTCGAGAACCTCGCCTACACCGGCAACGGCAGTTTCAGCGGCACCGGCAACGCCCTCAACAACACCATCACCGGTGGCGGCCTGGCCGACGCCATCGCCGGCGGCGACGGCAACGACAGCCTCAACGGCGGACTCGGCGCGGACACGCTCACCGGGGGGCTTGGCAATGACATCCTGCGCGGCGGTGACCAGGCCGACATCCTGGTCGCGGGCGACGGCAACGACCAGTTGTTTGGCGGCAAGGGCGCCGACACCCTCGACGGCGGCGAAGGCAACGACACCCTGTCGGGACTGATGGGCAACGACAGCATGTCCGCCGGCAATGGCGTCGACACCGCCGACTACTCCGCCTCGCTCGACGGCGTGACGGTCAGCCTTGCGATTGCCGGCGCGCAGCTCACCAGTTTCAACAGTGGCACCGACACGCTCTCGGGATTCGAGAACCTGCTCGGCGGCGCGTTTGACGACAAGCTGAGCGGCGATGGCGGCGCCAACCTGCTCGCTGGCGGCAGCGGCGATGACACGCTCATCGGAGGCGCCGGCGACGATACCCTTGACGGCGGCGCCGGATACGACGGCGTGAGCTACGAATTCGCCGCGGCGCCGGTCGCGGTGAGCACCGCCACCGGTTTCGCCGTGGCGCCGGACGGTACCGACACCCTGATCAGCATAGAGCGCGTGCGCGGTTCCGCTTTCGCCGACAGCCTGGCCGGCGGCAATCTCGCGCATGTGTACCGCGGGTTGGCCAGCGACCCCTACGAGGTGTTCGAGGGCATGGCGGGCGATGACACCATCGACGGCGGCAGTGCCGCGCTGGACCGCTTCGCGCTGGCAAGCTACCGGCACTCCGACATGGCGGTGATCGTCGACCTGGCCGCGGGCACCGCCGACGACGGGTTCGGCGACACCGACACACTGACCAACATCGACGGCGTCATCGGCAGCGACTTCGACGACCTGCTGCAGGGCGGCAGCGCCAGTGCGCAGATCTACGCGGGCAACCTGTTCGAGCATTTCGAGGGCGGCCTGGGCAACGACACCATCAACGGCGGCGCCGGCAACGACCGCGCCAGCTACGAGCATGCCGCCGGCGACGTCACGGTGAACCTCGCGCTCGGCACGGCCGAAGGCGCGGACGGCAGCGACACGCTGATCGGCGTGGAACAGGTGCGCGGCTCGGCCTTTGACGACACCTTGATCGGAGATGCCGGCAACAACGACTTCGAGGGCATGCGCGGCTTCGACACCATCGACGGCGGTGCCGGCTTCGACCGGGCGCGCTACCTGCGCGCCACCGCCGCGGTGAACGCGACGTTCACCGGCGTCGGCAGCGGCACGGTGGCCGATGGCATGGGCGGGGTGGACACCTTCAGCAACATCGAGGAGATCGACGGTTCCGACTTCAACGACGTGTTGACAGGCGGGGCCGGCAACGACCAGTTCCAGGGCATGGGCGGCAACGACACCATCAACGGCGGCGACGGATTCGATACGGTGGGCTATTCCTATACCCGCAGCGGCGCCGGCATGGGCGTGACCATCAACCTCGGCGCCGGCACCGCCAGCGACGCCTGGGGCGGCACCGACACCCTGCTGAACATAGAAAACGCGTTCGGCAGCTATTTCAACGACAGCATCACCGGGTCGGAGGCCAACAACTTCCTCAACGGATTGCAGGGCAACGATACGCTCGACGGCGGCAACGGCGTGGACACGGCCAACTACAACAATGCGACCGCGGGCGTGACGGTGGACCTGGGCGCCGGCACGGCCTCCGGGGCCGATGGCAATGACACCCTGATTTCGATGGAGAACGTGCGTGGCAGCGCCTTCGCAGACAATCTCGTCGGCAATGACGGCAACAATTTCTTCGAAGGCCAGGGCGGCAACGACACCATCACCGGTGGCCTCGGCGCAGACGGTGCAGGCTACGGCACCTCCACCGACGGTGTGGCCGTCAATCTCAATATCGCCACCGGCCAGCTGGTCAGCGCCAGCCAGGGCACCGATACCCTGACCGGCATCGAAAACCTGGTGGGCAGCCTGTTCGGCGACAACCTGACCGGCAACGCGCTGGCCAACCATCTCGCCGGCGGCGGGGGCAACGACGCACTCACCGGGAACGACGGCAACGACACCCTCGATGGCGGCGACGGCAACGACTTTCTCTCCGGGGGACTCAATGCCGATTCGCTGATCGGCGGCAATGGCGACGACAACCTCGGCGGCGGCAAGGGACTCGACACCCTGTCCGGCGGAGAAGGCGCCGATACGCTGACCGGCGGGCTCGGTGCCGACCTCATGACAGGCGGCAATGGCACGGACAAGTTCGCGTTCACGGCAGCGCTCGATGGCATCAACATCGACACCATCACCGACTTCGTGAGCGGCACGGACCAGATACAACTGTCGGCCACCATCTTCACGGCCTTCGCCGGACAGGTCGGTAATACGGTGGGTCTGGGCGCCAATCTGCTCTACAACGCAGTCACCGGCTCGCTGCAGTACGACGCCGATGGCGCCGGCGGCGGCGCACCGGCGCAGTTCGCCATCCTCGGTGCCTCGGTGCACCCTGCAACCCTCGGCAGCGACTTCCTGATCGTCGCCTGAGCGCCTGCTTCCCGGCCGCGGGAGCGGCCGGCCCTCTGTTTCCCGGCCGCGGGAGCGGCCGGCGCTCTTTTTCCCGGCCGTGGAAGCGGCCGGGAGTGCCCGAACGCATTTGATGACAACGGCATTGTGCAGGGCGCAATGCAAAGTTTTGTCAAAATGAAGGACTTGTTCGCTCGCCGGTGTTAGGTTCGGGAATTCCCCGCCGCCCATGCGCCTCGCAGATGGCGACACCCACCTCGCCCGGGAGCCGAGCGCATGGCCGTAGTCAACGTCTCGAACCCGACCGGGTTCGCTGCCTTCAGCGGGCAGGTCGTCACGGCCACCTCTTCGACGCTGGCCATCCGTGCGATCGGCGGGTCGCTCACCCAGACTTTCAGCGGCAGCGGCTTCACCTACGCCGGCAACAGCGTCACCGGCGGCACCGTCAACAGCATCTCCCTGACCGACGGCGGCATCACCTACTACGTGATCAGCGGCCTCAATGCCAGCGCGGTCACCGTCGCCAGCTACGTGACCAGCGGCGATTCGTTCGGACTGAGCAATTTCCTGCTCAGCGGCGCCGACACCATCAACAACAATTCCGGCAGCCCTGCCACCATGCTGGGTTACGGCGGCAACGACACGCTCAATGGCGGGGCTGCCGGCGAGACGCTCGACGGCGGCACGGGCGCCGACCTGATGCGCGGCGGCGCCGGCGACGACACCTACAACGTCGACGAAGCGGGCGACACTGTAGACGAGACCAATGGCAGCGGCGTCGACACGGTCAACAGCTCGCTATCGTTCGCCCTCGGCAACGGGGTTGAAAACCTCTTCTTGACGGGCCCGGGCGCCACCGCCGGCACCGGCAACGGGTTGAACAACTTCATCGTGGGCAGCGCGGTCGACAACGCGCTGGACGGTGCCGGCGGCAACGACACCCTCGACGGCGGCGCGGGCCTCGATACCCTTACAGGCGGCAGCGGCGACGACACCTACTTCATCGATCGGACCGACGACCAGGTGGTTGAGTCCGCCAGTGCTGGAAACGATCATGTGTTCGCCTCGGTTTCCTTTACGCTCCCCACCGATGTCGAAGAGCTGCAGCTTCTGGAAGGCATGGCGATCGACGGCACCGGCAACCTGCTCGCCAACCATCTCACCGGCAACGCGCAGGCCAACCTTCTGGACGGCGGTGCCGGTGCCGACACGCTCGACGGCGGCGCCGGCGACGACACCTATGTGGTGGATGATGCCGGCGACGTGCTCATCGACAGCGCCGGCAACGACACGGTCCGCACCGCCGCCTTCGCGTACGCGCTGGCGGCCGGTTTCGAGAACCTCACCCTGCTGGGTGCGGCGGCAAGCGGAACGGGCAACGCCGCCGACAACCGCCTGACCGGCAATGCGCTCGACAACACCCTCACCGGCAACGGTGGCAACGACACGCTAGACGGCGGCGGCGGCGCCGATACGCTTACCGGTGGCGCCGGCAACGACACCTACGTGATCGACACGCCGGCCGATGTCATCAACGATACCGGCGGGGTCGACACCATCGCCACCTCGATCGAAGCCTACTTGCTGGGCGCGGCTTTCGAGAACCTGACCCTGCTGGGCGCGGCGGCAAGCGGCACAGGCAACGGCGGCAACAACATTCTCACCGGCAACTCGGGTGACAACCTGCTCGACGGCGGCGCCGGCAACGATACGCTGCGCGGCGGCGCCGGCGACGACGTTTTCCTGTTTGACAGCACGGCCGACCTGGCCGAAGAAAACGCCGGCGAGGGCCGCGACGAGATCCGCATCGCCACGAGTTTCAGCCTCGCGGCCTTCGGCGATATCGAGAACCTCACGCTCACCGGCGCCGGCAATCTCGACGGCACGGGCAATGGCGCAGCCAACCGCATCCGCGGCAACGAAGGCAACAACGCGCTCGACGGCGGCGCCGGGGCCGACACGCTGCAGGGCGGCCTGGGCGACGACACCTATCTGGCCGACAATTCCGGCGACCTGGTCGAGGACGTAGCCAATGGCGGTTACGACACGGTCATTTCCACCGCTACCAGCCTGACCATCGGCGCTTACATCGAGGCCCTGGTGATGGCTGCCGGCGCCGGTAACGGCACCGGCAACGACATCGCCAATATCATCACCGGCAATGCCGGCAACAACATTCTTGACGGAGGCGCCGGCGCCGACACCCTGACCGGCGGCGGCGGCGGCGACATCTTCATCGTCGACAACATTGGCGACGTCGTGAGCCAGTCGTCAGGCGGTGGTGGCGAAGTACGCAGCTCGGTCACTTTCACACTGCTGGCCAACATCAAGTCCCTGACCCTCACCGGTACTGGCGCGGTCAATGGCACCGGCACCACCGCCGGCAACGAGATGATCGTCGGCAACGACGCCGCCAATGTGCTCAATGGCGGCGGCGGCTTCAACGACGACCTCTACGGCATGGGCGGCGACGACACCTTCGTGCTCGATGTCGACCATGCCCGCATGTACGGCGGCATGGGCAACGACACCTACATCCTGCACAGCCAGATCACCTCTGTACTGGAGAATGCCGGCCAGGGCACCGACCAGGTACTCGCATACTTCGACTACACGCTGACCGAGAACGTCGAGGACCTGACGGTGGTGTTCGGGTACGCCGGCACCGGCAACGCACTGGCCAACCATATCACCGGCAACGCGATTGGCAACTCCCTTGATGGCGGCGCCGGCGCCGACACCCTGACAGGCGGTGCGGGCGGCGACCAGTACTACGTCGATGACCCGAACGACGTGGTTGTCGAACTCGCTGGTGAAGGCACCGACACCATCTACGTGCGCCAGCCCTATGTGTCGGTGGGCACCAGCGTCCCGGGCCCGCTGATCGTGATTCCCGGTTTCGGCACTATTCCAGGCGCGCCGGTCTGGGTGCCAGGAAGTTTCACCGGCCTCAGCTATTCCATCGCCGGGCTGGAGGTTGAAAACCTGACCCTGCTGACTGCGACCAACACCTACCAGGCTGGCATTCCCGACGCCAACGCCACAGGCAACGCGCTCGCCAACCGCATTTTCGGTACCGCCGGCGTCAATGTCCTGGATGGCGGGGCTGGCGCCGACACCATGGACGCCGGCGGGGGCGACGACATCTACTACGTCGACAACGCCGGCGATGTCCTGCAGGAGGCCTTTGTCGGCGGCATCGATACCGTGGTCGCCAGCATCAGCTACACGCTCACTGGTTACCTGGAGCACCTGACCTTGTCCGGCAGTGCCGGCATTTCCGGCAGCGGCAACGCGTATGCCAACCGCGTAATCGGAAACGCCGGGGCCAACGTCCTCTCCGGCGGCGCCGGCGCGGACACCATTGACGGCGGTGGTGGCACGGACACGTTGCGCGGCGGCAGTGGCGCCGACCTCTACGTGGTCGATGACAGCGGGGACATGGTCGTCGAGAACGGCAGCGTCGTTCCGGTGGCACGCGTATCCGTCAATGCGCAAGGCGCGCAGGCGGACAGTGGTGGCGCCGCCGTAGCGAACGCCACTTTCGGCGCTGGCCGTTACGTCGCCTTCACCTCCGGCGGCAACATCGCGCCGGACGCCACCCCGGGCCGTGCCGACGTGTTCGTCAAGGACATGCAAACCGGCACCGTGCAACGTATCAGCACCGCGGCAGATGGCGGCGCAGCGAATCAGCAGAGCCTCAACCCGCTATTCTCTGCCGACGGGCACCTGGTGGTCTTCGAGAGCCGCGCCACCAACATGATCGCCAACGACCCGTCGACCCGCTACGGCATCTTCGCGCGCGACCTGCAAACCGGTGTGCTGCAACGTGTTTCCACCACCAGCGCCGATGGCGCCATCAACGACGACAGCTACAACGCCGCGGTGTCCGCGGACGGGCGCTACGTGGTTTTCGAGACCGGCGCCAGCAATATGATCCCCGGCGACACCAATTTCACGGTCGACATCTTCCGCAAGGACCTGCAGACCCGCGCGATACAACGCGTTTCGGAAGACGCCTTGGGCGTCAACCCTTTTGCTTTAACGGCGAGTACCCGGGCCGATATCTCCGCCGACGGCCGCTATGTGGTGTTCCAGTGCACAGGACAGTTGCTGCTGGAAGACAGCAACGGCACCACCGACATCTACCTCAAGGACATGCAGACCGGCGCGCTGTCGCGCGTATCCATGAACGCCGCCGGCGGCGAGGCGCATGGCGCAAGCACCCGGGCGGTCATCACCGACGACAACCGTTACGTGCTGTTTGAGAGTGCGGCGACCGACCTGGTCAGCGGCGACACCAACGGCCGCATCGACCTGTTCCTCAAGGACCTGCAGACCGGCGCGATCGCGCGCGTTTCGACGGATTCGAATGGCAACCAGGCCAACGGAGACAGCGGATCCGCGGCGATCTCGGCCGACGGGCGCTACATCGTGTTCCAGAGCAGCGCGGACAATCTGGCGGACGATGCCGGCGCCTTGCTAGACAGCATCTACGCCAAGGATCTGTCCAGTGGTGCGGTGATCCGCGTCTCCGTCGGCCCTGGCGGCGAGGTCCCGCAGAACTCGAGCTTCGGCGCCAGTTTCTCCGGCGACGGGCACTACATCGTTTTCACCA
This sequence comes from Burkholderiales bacterium, assembly GCA_965279115.1. GTDB lineage: Bacteria > Pseudomonadota > Gammaproteobacteria > Burkholderiales > JAEUOS01 > JAEUOS01. The sequence continues at coordinate 4,505,059 of OZ257137.1, read as the reverse complement.
GCCATGCGGCCAATCTGGTGAGCGGCGATACCAACAGCGCCGTCGACGTGTTCCGCGTCGCCAATCCGTTTCTCGAATTCACCGGTGGCGACATCGACGCCGTGCAATCGAATGCCAGCCATGTGCTGGCGGCCAACGTCGAGAACCTTGCGCTTACCGGCGCGGCGACCATCAGCGGCACCGGTAACGCGCTCAACAACGCAATCACCGGCAATTCGGCTGCCAATTCCCTTGAAGGCGGTGCCGGCAACGACACGCTCGACGGGGTAGACGGCAACGACAGCCTCGATGGCGGCGACAGCAATGACAGCCTCGTCGGCGGACTGGGCTTCGACACCTTGATCGGTGGGATCGGCGACGACACCCTGCGCGGCGGCGACCAGGCCGACAGCATGGTCGCCGGCGACGGCAATGACTTCCTCTCCGGCGGCAAGGGCCTCGACACCCTCGACGGCGGCGAAGGCAACGACACCCTGGCCGGCCTGATCGGCAACGACAGCCTGATCGGCGGCAACGGCACCGACACCGCCGACTATTCCGCCTCCTCGGATGCGGTCACCGTCAACCTCGCCACCGGTACCGGCGGCAGCACCATTCCCGTCATCGGCACAGGCGCCGGGGCTGATGTCCTGGCCGGCATCGAGAACCTGCTCGGCAGCCTGTTCGACGACAGTCTCACCGGCGACCTCGGCGCCAATGCCTTCACCGGCAATGCCGGCAACGACACCATGCTGGCCAGCGACGGCTTCGACACCCTCGAAGGCGGCGACGGCAATGACAGCCTGTCGGGCATGAACCAGGGCGACGTGATCATCGGCGGCAACGGCAACGACTGGCTGGGTGGCGGCAAGGGCCAGGACAGCATCGACGGCGGTGCCGACAACGACACCCTGCTGGGCGGCCTGGGTGGCGACACGCTCACCGGTGGTTCGGGTGTTGATACCTTTGTGTTCACCACCGCACCGGACGGCACGATCAACGTCGACACCATCAGCGATTTTGTGTCGGGCACCGACTTGATCCAGTTGTCGGCGACAATCTTCGGAGCGTTCGCAGGACTGGCGGGGCAAACCGTGGGGCTGGCAAGCCTTTCCGGAAACCTCGCCTACAACGCCTCCACCGGCGCGCTCTCGTATGACGCGGACGGCGCCGGCAGTGGACCCGCCCTCAATTTCGCCATCCTCGGCACCTCCGTGCACCCTGCAGCAATCGGCAACGACTTCATGATCATCGCTTGAATTTTTGCAAGGCAACGGCCAATGACAACAGCATAGTTTGTTGGGTTCTGGCCGCAGCGTGTAGTATTTTCGTCGCACTGCCTGGGGAGGAAGGAAAGGCCGCGCTGCAAGGGGAAGAATGCAGCACGGCCGGTCGCAATCGCACGCGGCCGGGTTGTCTCTCGACCAGGACCCAAACACCACGTCCCGGAGACACCCTCACATGACCACCTATATCGCCAGCACGCTCGTCAACGGGCAGACCATCGCCTTCGACCCCAACACCGACATTCTCAGTTTCGACGGTGCCTTCGTCAGCGCCGGCGGGTTCCGCTTCATCGAAGCGACCGACGGCGCCAACATCAAGTTCAACTACAGCGGCCGCACCATCTTCCTGACGCCGACGGTGGACATACGGCAACTGACCACCACCAACGTCGTGTTCGCCAACGGCTCGCTGCTGCTGGTGGGTGACAACAGCACCGGCACCACCGGCGACGCACTGCAAAACACCCTCAACGGCTCGAGCAAGGACGACCTCTTCCTCGGGCTCGCCGGCAACGACATCATCAATGCCGGCGCCGGCAACGACCGCATCATCATGGCGCCGGTCGGCTTCAACAAGGACGGCGGCTTCGACACCGTCGACGGCGGTGCCGGATTCGACCGCGTCAGCTACGACGGCGATGTGGCGGTGAACGTCGACCTGCAGACCGGGCTGGTGTACAAAAGCACCGGCGGCATCGACCACCTGCTCAACATCGAAGGGGTGATCGGCTCCAGTCAGGCCGACAACTTCCTGGGTGGCAACCCCAATTTGCCCATCACCGGCGCGGGCCTCACCGACCCGGCGTCGGAATTCGAGGGGATGGCCGGCAACGACACCATCGACGGCGGCTCCACCGACAATGGCTTCGCCGGAATCGTCTCGTACCGCTCTTCGCCCACCGGCGTGGTGGTCGATCTAGCGCTCGGCACCGCCAGCGACGGCTTCGGCTTCACCGACACGCTATTCAATCTCGCCGCGGTCACGGGCTCGGAATTCGCCGATGTGATGCGCAGCGGCGGCCGCAACCGCGCCTTGACCGACACGCTTTTCGAGTCATTCGAAGGCCGCGGCGGCAACGACCTCCTGATCGGGCGCGGCGGCGTCGACAACAGCTTCAACCGCGCCGAGTACGGCTCTTCGCCGGGCGCCGTCAATGTCAACCTCGCCACCGGGATCGCGCTAGATGGCTTCGGCGGCACCGATACCTTGATTGGCATGAATGCTGTGCGCGGTTCGAACGCCGCCGATACCCTGATCGGCGGCGCAATCAGCGGGCCGCTCGAGATATTCACCGGCAATAACGGCAACGACAGCATCGACGGCGGTGCCGGCGAAGACCGCGCCGATTACACCAACTCGATCGCGGGCGTCAACGTTCACCTTGGCAACCATACCGCCTCCGACGGCTTTGGCGGGACCGACACGCTGCTCAACATCGAGCAGATCCGCGGCAGCGATTTCAACGACATCCTCACCGGCGACGACGGCAACAACCTGATCATCGGCGGCTTCGGCGACGACACCATGGACGGCGGCGCCGGCAACGACACCGTTTCATTCGCCAACCAGACGGCGGTCACGGTCAACCTCGGCCTGGCCGGCCCGCAGAACACCGGCGTGGGTACGGACACGATCACCAATTTCGAGAATCTGGCGGGCAGTTCATTCAATGATTTTCTGGCCGGCAATGGCGGCAACAACCGCGTCGACGGGCGTGCCGGCAACGACACCATGTTCGGCCTGGACGGCAACGACACCTATGTGGTCGACGCGATCGGCGATGTCGTCAACGAGGATCCGTCCGAGGGTAACGACACGGTCGAAACCACGCTCTCCAGTTATGCGCTGGGCAATGATGTCGAGAACATCACCTATGTGGGCGAACTCGCGTTCACCGGCACCGGCAACGCACTTGGCAACACCCTGACCGGCGGGCGCCTTGGCGACACGCTCGGCGGCGGCGACGGCAATGACAGCCTGGTCGGTGGCCTCGGCACCGACAGCCTCACAGGCGGACTTGGCGACGACACCCTGCGCGGCGGCGACCAGAACGACAGCCTGGCCGGCGGTGACGGCAACGACCAGTTGTTTGGAGGCAAGGGCACCGACACATTGGACGGCGGCATCGGCAACGACACCGTCGCGGGCCTGACCGGCAACGACGTCCTCACCGGCGGCGACGGCACGGATACGGCCGACTACTCCGGCTCGTCCGACGCCGTGACCGTGAGCCTGGCTATCGCCGGAGCACAGCTCACCAGCTTCTACAGTGGTACCGACACGCTCTCAGGCTTCGAGAATCTCACCGGCAGCAACTTCAACGACGCCCTCACCGGCGACGGCAACGCGAATGAACTGCAGGGGGGGAGCGGGAACGACACGCTCCTCGGTGGCGCCGGCGCGGACACCTTGAACGGCGGCGGCGGCTACGACGGCATCAGCTACGAATTCGCCAGCGGACCGGTGACCATCAGCACGGTCGCCGGCACCGTGATCGCACCGGATGGCACCGATACCATCATCAGCATCGAGCGGTTTCGCGGCTCGGGCTTCGCTGACACCTTCACCGGCGGGAACCCGTCTCACATCTATCGCGGTTTGGCAAGCGACCCCAATGAGTATGTCGAGGGCATGGCCGGCAACGACACCATCAATGGCGGCAGTAGCGCAATCGACCGCTTCGCCGGGGTGAGTTACGCGCATTCGATCGCCGCGGTGAATGTGAACCTGGGCACCGGCACCGCGTCCGACGGCTTCGGCGATACCGACACCCTGACCGACATCGACGGCGTCATCGGCAGCGACTTCAACGATACATTGACCGGGGGCAGCAACAGCGCGCAGGGCAACGTGGCCAACCTGTTCGAGCAGTTCGAGGGCGGTCTGGGTGACGACACCATAGACGGCGGCAGCGGCGGCGACCGGGTCATCTACAGCAACGCGTCGGGCAGCGTGACGGTACGGCTCGATCTCGGCACGGCCACCGGCGCCGACGGCAGCGACACGCTCATCAGCATCAGCCAGGTCCGCGGTTCCGCTTTCGCTGACGTCATTACCGGCGCGGCGGACGACAACAATCTGGAGGGCATGGGCGGCAACGACACCATCGATGGCGGTACCGGCTTCGACGCCGCTCTTTACACGCGCTCTGAAGCCGCGATCAACGCAACCTTCACCGGCATCGGTACGGCCACCGTGCTGGACGGCTGGGGCGCCGTGGATACCTTGACCAACATCGATATCGTCATAGGCTCCGACTTCAACGACACGCTCACTGGCGGCGCCGGGAACGACCAGTTCCAGGGCATGGGAGGCAACGACACCATCGACGGCGGTGCCGGCTTCGACCTCGTGGGCTACGCCTTCACGCGCGTGACCAATGGGGTAGGAGCCAGCGTCAACCTCGCCACCGGCATCGCGCTTGACCCGTGGGGCGGCACCGACACGCTGATCAATATCGAAGGCGCGTTCGGTTCCGCGCTCAACGATTCGCTGGTGGGTAACGCGTCGGCCAACACTCTGAACGGAATGGCTGGCGACGACACCATCGATGGCGGCAACGGCCTCGATACCGCCACCTACCAGAGTGCCATTGCCGGCGTTACCGTGAGCCTCGCGACCAACACCTCCTTCGGCGCCGACGGCGTCGACACGCTGATCTCGATGGAGAACATCCGCGGGTCGAATTTCGCCGACACCCTCACCGGCGACGGCAACAACAACGTGCTGGAAGGACTGGGAGGCAACGATGCCATCACCGGCGGCGCCGGGGCGGACACCGCCGGCTACGCGCCTTCGACCGACGGTGTAGTGGTAGACCTCAATATAACCATCGGCCAGGTCGTCAGCGTCAGCCAGGGCACCGACACCTTGTCCGGAATCGAGAACCTGGTGGGCAGCAATTTCAACGACAGTCTCACCGGCGATGCCGCCAGCAACTCGTTTACAGGCAACTTCGGCAACGACACCATGCTCGGCGGCGACGGCTTCGACACACTCAATGGCGGCGACGGCAACGATTCACTTTCCGGCATGAACCAGGGCGACATAATCAACGGCGGCAACGGCAACGACTGGCTGGGCGGCGGCAAGGGCCTGGACAGCATCGACGGCGGTGCCGACAACGACACCCTGCAGGGTGGCCTGGGTACCGACAACCTCACCGGCGGTTCCGGTATCGACGCATTCATATTCTCCAGTGCGCTGGACGGCACGATCAACATCGACACCATCACCGACTTTGTCTCGGGCACCGACTTGATCCAGTTGTCGGCGTTAACCTTCGGGGCGTTCGCGGGCCTGGTGGGGCAAACCGTGGGGCTGGCAAGCCTGTCCGCAAACCTCGCCTACAACGCGACCACCGGCGCACTCTCGTATGACGCGGACGGCGCCGGCGCCGGTCCCGCACTCAACTTCGCCATCCTCGGCACCTCCGTGCACCCTGCGGCACTCGGCAACGACTTCATGATCATCGCTTGAAGCGGGTGGGCGCTGCGGCGCCCACCCAATCGCGCATCGCCGGCATGGCGACCGCCATGGTCCATTCGCGCTATTGACCAACGCGGCGGGCCGCGCCTATGCTGTGACGGATAACCCTGACAACAACCCGGAGAATCCGCAATGGCCACCCTGCTGTTCAGCGCGCAGAGCAACGGCGCCACCCTCGCCTTCAATCCCGCGGTGGATGTGCTGCTGTTCGACGACCCCGCCATTGGCGCCGGCGAAGTCCGGCTCGACTATGCGATCGATGGCTCCACGGTTTCGTTCACCGCACGCGGCAAGACGGTGTACCTGCCGCCGGCCGAACTGGTGTTCTCGCTGACCACCGGCAACGTACAGTTCGCTGGCGGCTCGCTGCTGCTGGTGGGCGACAACACCCCCAACGCCAACGACGTGTTCGCCAATACCCTGGTGGGTACCAGCGGGCGCGACTACCTGAACGGCCTGGGCGGCGGCGACACCATGCGCGGCGGCGCAGGCGCCGACACCTACGCGGTGGACAACTCGAACGACAGCGTTGACGAAGGCAGTTTCCCGGCCCCGGTCGCCGTCTCGACCACGGCCGGCGGCGTTATTGGCAACAGCATTTCAAACAACTTCGCCGTTTCGGCCGACGGGCGAATGTTCGCTGTCGGCAGTCTTTCGGGCGACCTTGTGGCGGGAGACACCAACGGCAGTACGGACGTGTTCGTCAAGAACATGCAAACCGGCGCGATCACGCGTGTTTCCACCAGCGCCGCCGGCGCCGAGGCCAATGGCAACAGCCAATTGCCTGTGCTTTCATCCGACGGCCGGCTGGTGGTATTCGATAGCGCAGCCACCAACCTGGTCGGCGGCGACAGCAACGCGGCAAACGACGTATTCGTCAAGAACCTGATAACCGGCGCGATATCACGCGTCTCCACCAGCGCCGCCGGCGCCGAGGCCTCGGGCACCTCCAACAACGCAATCTTTCTCAGCGGCAACCGCCAGGTGTTGTTCAACAGCGCCGCCGCCAACCTGGTGGGCGGCGACACCAACGCCAACTTCGACATTTTCCTCAAGGACCTGCAGACCGGCGCCCTCATCCGCGTTTCCACCGACGAGATCGGCGGCGAACTCAATGGCGCGAGCTTTCGCATGGGTGCGTCCGCCGACGGGCGCTTCGTCTCGTTCAGCAGCAGCGCCAGCAACGCGGTGGCGGGCGATACCAATGCCGTCAATGACGTGTTCGTCAAGGACCTGCAGTCCGGCGCGCTCGTGCTGGCCTCGGCCTCGGCCTCCGGTGTGATCGGCAACGGCACCAGCTTCGGCAACGGCGTAGCCCCGACGCTTTCCGCCGACGGTCGCTACGTGGTGTTCCAGAGCACGGCCACCAACCTGGTCGCAGGCGACACCAACGGCGTTTTCGACATTTTCGTCAAGGACCTGCGCACCGGCGCGATTCAGCGCGTGTCCACCGACGCCAACGGCGCCGAGTCCAACAACGGCAGCAACAACGCCGGGATCTCCAGCGACGGCCGCTATGTCGTATTCGACAGCAACGCCACCAATCTGGTCCCGGGCGACACCAACGGCAGCACCGACATTTTCATCAAGGACCTGCATACCGGCGCGATCCGACGCGTTTCCGTGACCATGCAAGGCGCGCAGGCCAACTCCAACAGCTTCACGGCCATCATTTCCGGCGACGGCGGCACCATCGGCTTCACCAGCACAGCCAGCAATTTTGCTGCCGGCGACACCAACAACGCCACCGATGTCTTCAGCGTGGCCAACCCGTTCATCACCGACTTGGGCGTCGACACGGTGCTGTCGTCGATCAACTATTCGCTCACTGCCGGGGTCGAAAACCTGGTCCTGGGCGGCGCCGCCACATTCGGCTTCGGCAATGACCTCGCCAACCTGATGGTGGGCAATGCGCTCGACAACTTCATCAGTAGCGGCGGTGGCAACGACACCCTGGACGGCGGCGCAGGCGCCGACCTGCTCGACGGCAGCATCGGCGACGACACCTACATCGTCGACAACATCGGCGACGTGGTGCGCGATGTCGCCAGCCTCGAACCGTTGCGGATTTCGGTCGACACCGCGGGGCGGCAGACCGGTGCGTCCAGCTATAGCTACGTCAACGCGATTTCCGGCGACGGCCGCTTCGCGCTGCTGACCAGCGATGCATCACACCTCGTGCCGTGGGACACCAACGGTGCCTTCGATGTCTTTCTCAAGGACACGCAGAGCGGCAGCGTGGAGCGCCTCTCGGTCAACTCCGCAGGCTTCGAAGGCAACCTCGCCACCACACAGGCCAGCCTGTCGGCTGACGGCCGCTTCGTAGCCTTCGCCAGTCTCGCCGACAACCTGGTGCCGGGCGACACGGGTGGCTGGTACGACATCTTCATCCGCGACTTGCAAACCGGCGGCCTTACGCGGGTTTCGACGCCCGTCCAGCCAACCGGCCTAGGCGGCGACAGCGAAGCGCCCGTGCTTTCGGCCGAGGGCCGCTACGTCGCCTTCGCCAGCGCTTCCGACATGCTGATGGCCGGCGACGGCAATGGGCAATACGACATCTATGTGCGCGACATGCAGAGCGGCGCGTTGCAACGCGCGTCGACTGGCGCGCAAGGCCGCGAAGGCACCGGCAGCAGCCTGCAGCCGGCCATTTCCGCGAACGGCCGCTACGTCGCCTTCATGAGCGACTCGGACGATCTCGGGCCGGTCGACGGCAACGGCACCTACGATGTATTCGTCAAGGACATCCTGACCGGCGCCTTGCAACTGGTGTCGGCACAGGCTTCCGGTGCGGCCGCCAACGGCGCCAGCGAGACCCCGTGGATTTCGGCCGATGGCCGCTTCGTCGCCTTCCACAGCAGTGCGTCCGACCTTGTGGCCGGCGACACCAACGGGATGACTGACGTGTTCGTACGCGACCTCCATACTGGCACACTGCGCCGCGTGTCCACTACCGAGGCCGGTGCCGAAGTCACCGGCGGGGCGAGCAAGAACGCGTCGTTGTCCGCGGACGGCCGCTTCGTGGTGTTTCAAAGCCTGGCCGCCGACCTCACCGGCACCGGACTCGGTGCCCAGGCCATCTTCGTCAAGGACCTGGAAGACGGCCGCATCGCCGCCGTCTCGCTTACCGGCGGCGGTGGGGAGCCCAATGCGCCCAGCGCCAACCCGCGGATTTCCGCCGACGGCCGCTACATCGTCTACGAAAGCACCGCCAGCGACATCGGCGCGGGCGACAGCAACGGCGTGATGGACGTGTTCCGTGCCCTCAACCCGTTACTCAGCCCGGGGGGCGGCATCGATTCGGTGCAGGCCTCGGTGTCCTTTTCAATCGCGGGCTCCCTGACAGAAAACGTCGAGAACCTGACCCTCACCGGCGCCAATGCCATCGACGCCGACGGCAACGCGCTCGACAACCGCGTCACCGGTAATGCCGCCGCCAATGTGCTTGACGGTCACGCCGGCGCCGATACCATGGCGGGCGCGGCCGGCGACGACACCTACCGGGTGGACAACCCGGGGGACGTTGTCATCGAGGGCGCCGGCAATGGCAACGATACGGTGCAGGCGACGCTCGATTACCAGTTGCCCGACAACGTCGAGAACCTCAGCGTTACGGTCGCCGGCAACCTCGCCGCGCGCGGCAATGCGTTGGCCAACCTCATCACCGGCGGCGCCGGTGACAACCTGATCGACGGCGGCAGCGGAGCCGACACGATGCGCGGCGGTGCCGGCCACGATACCTACGTGGTGGACAATGCAGGCGACGTGGTCGACGAAGTGCTCAATTCAGGTTCGGGCAGCGACACCATCCTGAGCGCGCTCGCCTGGAGCCTGGCCGCGCTCCCCGACATCGAGCACCTGGTGCTCACCGGCACGGCGAATATCGACGCCAGCGGCAATGGCCTGGCCAACAGCATTGCCGGCAACGCCGGCAACAACCTGCTCGACGGTGGCGCCGGCATCGATACCGCGAGTTACGCCAACGCCGGCGGCGCGGTGCAGGTGAGCCTGGCGCAGACCACCGCCCAGGCCACCGGCTTCGGCATCGACACCTTGATCAACTTCGAGAACCTGCGCGGTTCGGCCTTCGACGACACGCTCAGCGGAAACGAGGGCGTCAACCTGATCGACGGCGGCGCCGGCCAGGACTTCATGATCGGCGGCGCCGGCGACGATGTCTACCGCGTCGACCACGCCGGCGACCGGGTGTTCGAGGACGCCGATGAAGGCGTCGACAGTGTCGAAAGCAGTGTCTCCTTCGTGCTGCCCGACAACATCGAGGCGCTGCTGCTCACCGGCCCTGCCGGTGTTGCCGGATTCGGCAACCTCGCCGGCAACCTCATCACCGGCAATGCCGCCGCCAACACCCTCAACGGACTGGCAGGCAATGACACGATTTCCGGCGGGGACGGCAATGACGCCATCGCCGGCGGGCCGGGCGACGACACCATCGCCGGCGGCAACGGCAACGACAGCATCGGCGGCGGCTTCGGCAACGACACCCTGGACGGCGGCGACGGCAACGACCTGTTCACCGGCAACACGGCCGGCGACGACGCGCTCAACGGCGGCAACGGCATCGACACGGCCGACTACCGTGGTTCCTCCGATGGCGTGGCCATCGCCCTGGCGCTGGCGACACCCCAGGTGGTGAGCGCCGCCAGCGGCACCGACACCCTGACAGGCATCGAGAACCTGATAGGCAGCAGTTTCAACGACACCTTTACCGGCGATGCGGCAAACAACACGCTTACCGGCAGCCTCGGCAACGACACCATGCTGGGCGGTGACGGTTTTGATACGCTGATCGGCGGCGACGGCGATGACAACCTTTCGGGGATGAATCAGGGCGACAGCATTTCCGGTGGCAACGGCAACGATTTCCTCGGCGGCGGCAGAGGGCTCGACATCCTTGATGGCGGCGACGGCAACGACACCCTGCAGGGCGGTCTGGGCGGTGACATCCTCGGCGGTGGCAGCGGCGCAGACACCTTCGTGTTTTCTACCGTGCTCGACGCCGGCGGGATCAACGTCGACACCATCACCGACTTCGTCTCCGGCACCGAGGTGATCCAGTTGTCGAATGCGATATTCGCCGGCCTGGGCACGGTCGGCGCCACCGTCGGGCTGTCGGCCAATCTGCTTTACAACAACAGCACCGGGCGCCTCTCCTACGATGCCGATGGGGCCGGCGGCGGTGCCGCGCTTGACTTCGCCATCCTCGGCACCAGCACCCATCCGGGCGCGGTTGGCAACGACTTCCTGATCGTGGCCTGACCGGCGGCTGATCGAAATCCGTCGCTACGTGTCCGCTCCCGCCGGGGGCGCCCGCTCTTACGAGTCGGCCCCCGCCGGGGGCGCCCGCTCTTACGAGTCGGCCCCCGCCGGGGGCGCCCGCTCTTACGAGTCGGCCCCCGCCGGGGGCGCCCGCTCTTACGAGTCGGCCCCCGCCGGGGGCGCGACGCGCATCACCTCGTCAAAAGTGGTGATGCCCGAGGCGATCTTGAGCGCGCCGGAGACGCGCAAAGGCTTCATGCCCTCCTTGTAGGCCTGCTCGCGCACCTTGGCGATGTCGGTCTCGGCGGTGATGAGCTTTTTCACCTCGGATGACAGCATCAGCACCTCGTAGATGCCGATGCGCCCCACATAGCCGGTGTTGCGGCATTCGGTGCAGCCCACCGGGCGGTACACGCGCTGCGGGGCGTCCGAGGTGAAGGGTTCGACCAGGTCTTCCCACAACTTTTCATGCCGCAGGCTGGAGGGCATCTTGCAAGCCGGGCACAGGGTGCGCACCAGGCGCTGCGCCATGATTCCCAGCACGGTGGCGTTGATCAGGTAGGACGGCACGCCGATGTCGAGCAGGCGGGTCACCGCCGAGGGCGCGTCGTTGGTGTGCAGGGTGGAAAGCACCAGGTGGCCGGTGAGCGCGGCCTGGATGGCCATCTCGGCGGTTTCGAGGTCGCGGATCTCGCCCACCATGATGATGTCGGGGTCCTGGCGCATCAGGGCGCGCAGGCCCTCGGGAAAGCTCAGGTCGATGTTGGTCTGCACCTGCATCTGGTTGAAGGAGGATTCGACCATTTCGATCGGGTCCTCGATGGTGCAGACATTCACCTCCGGGGTGGCGAGTTGCTTCAGGGTGGAGTAAAGCGTGGTGGTCTTGCCCGATCCGGTCGGGCCGGTCACCAGGATGATGCCGTGCGGCCGCGCGGTCATGCCGGCCCAGCGTTCGCGGTCGGCCGCGGAAAAACCCAGCTCGGAGAAATCGCGCACCAGCACTTCCGGGTCGAAGATGCGCATCACCACCTTTTCGCCGAAGGCGGTGGGCAGGCTGGAAAGGCGCAGTTCCACCTCGGCGCCGTCGGCGGTGCGGGTTTTCAGGCGCCCGTCCTGGGGACGGCGCTTTTCGGCCACGTCCATGCGGCCGAGGATCTTGATGCGCGAGGTGATGGCGGCAAACACCGACGGCGGCACCTGGTACACATGGTGCAGCACGCCGTCGATGCGAAAGCGCACCACGCCCTGCTCGCGGCGCGGCTCGAGGTGGATGTCGGAAGCGCGCTGCGCGTAGGCGTATTGCAGCAGCCAGTCCACCACCCGCACCACATGCTGCTCGTTGGCGTCGATGGTGCGGCCGGTCTTGCCGAGTTCGACCAGTTGCTCGAAGTTGTTGATGCCGGCTTCGAAATTGCCGTCCTTGTTGGCCCCCTTGATCGAGCGCGCCAGGCTGAAGAACTCGGCGCTGTAGCGCGCGATGTCGGCCGGATTGGCGACCACCCGGCGGATCGACAGGCGCAGGATGGGTTCGAGCTCCTTGACCCATTCGGTGAGGAAGGGCTCGGCGGTGGCCACCACCAGTTCCTTGGTGGTGCGTTCGACCGGCAGCATCGAGAAGCGCTGCGCGTAATTGATCGACATGGTCTCGCCCACCCGCGAAAAGTCGATCTTGAGCGGGTCGATATGCATGTACTTCAGGCCCGCCTTGCCCGCCAGCCACTCGCTGAACCAGTCGATGGTCATGACCTTGCCGGTGACCGCGGATTTCCATTTCTGGTCGCCCATGATCACCAGCGGGTGGTGTTCGGTCTTCTTCAGGCGCCACTCGGCCTTGAGCTTGTCGCATACCGCCGGCTCGACATGCCCTTCGGCGGCGATGGTATCGAGCAGTTCGGCCAGCGACAGGCGCCGCTCGTAGGTGGGAAACGCGTTCGCCGCGGTGGCCTTGGCGCCGGCGGCGGGTACGGGGGCGACAGGTGCGTTCATGGTGTTCCGGTTACGGCTGGCGGGGCGGCGCTATGGCAGTGGCGCCGGTGCGCCGGTTGTCAGCGGCAGCGACGATTGTATTCCGCCTCGCGCCTGGCGATCGTGCTGTCACGCTGGGCGTCGCTCATCCATACCCGCTCGCCCTTTTCGTTGAGATCGTAGATGCGGCCGCTATTGCGCAGGTCGTTCAAGTCGTTGGCGGCGGCGCGGCATTCGCGCTCGCGCGCGCCCTTGTCCTCCGCGACCTTGGCTTCGGCCCGCTCACGCTCGGTCTGCCGTTTGCGGAATTCGAGCTCGCGGTCCTTGTAGGCCGACGCGCCGGCCGGTGGCGGGGCGTTGTCTGCCCTGGGATTGGCGTCGCGCAGCTTGACCTCGCGCGATTTGGAGGCGGCCGGCGGCTGCTCGCCGTAGTGGGTCACGCCGTTGGCGTCGACCCATTTGTACACTTGTGCCCAGGCCAGCCCAGGCACCAGCAACATCCAGAAAAGCCACCCACGCATGGCGCGCCTCCCGCGCATCTCCCAGATTGCAAGCCTACACCAAGGCGGCCCGGGCGGGCTTACCGAAATGAGGGGATATCCCGCTCCCGGGACCTCAAGCAGGACTGGATTCGCGCCACTCGGCGCGCGGGTCGAAGTCGAATTCGCGCGCCATTTTCTGGTACAGCTCCCGCGCCCGGGCGTCGCCGGCGGGCGGCACCCGCACCGACAGGTCGAGCAGCAGGTCGCCCGGCACCTTGCCAGGCAGGCCCTTGCCGCGCAGGCGCAACTGCCGCCCGCCCTGGGCGCCGGCCGGAATGCGCACCTGCACGACCGCGCCATCGGGCAGCGCGATCGGTACCTCGGCGCCCAGCGCGCATTCCCAGGGTGCCACCGGCAGGGTCATGTGCAGGTCGCCGCCCGCGACCCGGTAACGCGCATGCGGCGCGAACTCGACCTCGAGCATCAGGTCACCGGCTTCACCGCCATGGAAACCGGGTGCGCCCTGCCCCGTCAGGCGGATGGTCTGGCCCGCCCGCACGCCTTTGGGAATGCGCACGTCGAGCGTGCGGGTGGATATGCTCATGCGGCCGGCTTCGTCCAGGCGCGGCAGGCGCAGGCTCACCTGTCGGGTGGCACCGCGATACGCATCCTCGATGTCGAGCAGCACCTTGGCGTGATGGTCCTGGCCGCGCGCGCCGGCGCCGTGGGCTGAAAACCCGCCTGCTCCGTGCGCGGCGCCGGGCTCCCGCCCCATGCGCCCGAACAATTCCGAGAAGAAGGAACTGAAGTCCGGCGTTCCGCCCCGGCCTGAAAACTCGAAACCCGCTTCCCAGCCCGGCGGCGGCTGAAAATCCTCGCCGGGCCGAAACCCGCGGCCCAGGCCGTCATAGGCGGCGCGCTTTTCAGGATCGGACAACACGGTGTTGGCCTCGTTGATCGCCTGCATGCGCGCCTCGGCGTCGGGCTCCTTGGACACGTCCGGGTGGTACTTGCGGGCGAGCTTGCGGTAGGCCTTGCGAATGTCTTCCTCACTGGCGTCGCGCGCCACCCCCAGCACCGCGTAGTAGTCCTTGTATTCCATGCATGCCTCCATGATTCCGCCGGACCTCCCGGTCCGCTTGCACTGCGTATATGGGGACGCGCAGGCCGGCTATCAAGGGTGCGAGGCGGCACCCCGCTGGCAGGCTAGAACTTCATGTCGTACGGCCCGCCGGCCTCGAGCGCGCGCTTGTAGGCCGGCCGGGCATGGATTTTTTCCAGGAATGCCGCCAGGTGGCCGCGCCCCTTGGAGAGGTCGCCACGCGCGGCGGCCGCCTCGAGCGGAAAGCTCATCTGGATGTCGGCGGCGCTGAACGACTTGCCGGCGAACCATGGGGCGGCCGCCAGTTCCGCATCCATGTAGTCCAGGTGCAAGGCCAGTTGCGGCCCGATGAAGGTTTTCATCGCACCGTCGGCGATGGCGCGCGCCACCGGCTTGACGAAAAACGGCATCGGCGCCTTCGCCACCTGGCTGAAAACCAGCGCCAGCAGCAGGGGCGGCATGGCCGAGCCTTCCGCATAGTGCAGCCAGTAGGTGAAGCGACGCCGCGCCGGCGTGCCCGCGGCCGGACGCAGCGCACCTTTGGCGTCGCAGGTGTCCAGCAGGTACTCGAAGATCGCGCCCGTTTCGGCCACGGTGATGTCGCCGTCGGTGATCACCGGCGACTTGCCCAGCGGATGCACGGCCTTCAGTTCCGGCGGAGCCAGCTTGGTCTTCTTGTCACGTTCATAGCGGCGGATCTGGTAGGGCACACCCAGTTCCTCGAGCAACCAGATGACGCGTTGCGAGCGCGAATTTTCGAGATGATGGACGGTGATCATGGCTTCTCCGGGTTGAAGCCGCGATTAGGCCAGAAATCCGCCAGCACGCCGCAAACCGGCGGAAAGCATCGCGGGCCAAAGAGGTGCTTACAATCGGGCGATCCGAACCGCAACACATGTCCCCTGGAGAACCGCATGATCGTCGAACGCATCTGGACCGGCAATTCCTATCGCAACTACAACTACCTGGTCGCGTGCCCGGACAGCGGCGAAGCCCTCGCCATCGACCCGCTGGACCACGAGAAATGCCTGGCCACCGCGAAAGCGAAGGGCTGGAACATCACGCAGATATTGAATACCCACGAGCACCACGACCACATCGGCGGCAATGACGCGGTGGTGGCCGCCACCGGCGCCAAGGTCATCGCGCACTACCGCGCGGTGGGCAAGATCCCCAACCTGCACCGCGGCGTGAAAGCCGGCGACATCATCAAGGTGGGCAAGCGCGTCGAGCTCGAGTGCATGGATACCCCGGGGCACACCATGTGCCACATCTGCCTGAAGTCGCACACCGACCAGCCGGCGCTTTTTTCCGGCGACACCCTGTTCAACGCCGGCGCCGGCAACTGCCACAACGGCGGCAACGTCGAAGACATGTTCGCCACCTTCAACGACCAGCTGAACAAGCTGCCCGACAACACCCGCATCTATCCCGGCCACGACTACATCGAGAACAACCTCAAGTTCACGCTCTCGCGCGAACCCGATAACGCCGCCGCCCAGGCCCTGCTCCCCAGCGTGACCGGCCACGATCCGCAAACCTCGATCGTCACCACACTGGGCGAAGAGAAGAAGTTCAACACCTTCTTCCGGCTCGGCAGCGCCTCGGTGATCGCGAAGTTGCGCGAGGCGTTTCCCGACCTGCCGGCGGCGCCGGATGCGAAGACGGTGTTCACGAAACTGCGCGAGCTGCGCAACAAGTGGTAGCAAGGATCGTTCTGGTCTCTCGATACCGGATGACAAAAAGTGCCAGTCAACCTGCGGTGGCGATGGCTCGCCATTCCGCTCGCCTGCGCCACCATGGTCGTTCCGACCCAGGCTGGTTCGCAAGTAGCGCTGGTTGATCCCGTCAATCCTGGCTGGAGACCAGTTCTTAACGGCTCAAGTGCAGATGGTCAAACAACGGCCGGTTACGAATCCCAGCAGCCTCCCGCAACAAGCGACTATCGATTCATTCGATGGACAGCAGAAGGTGGAATACAGATCGTTGCCTCTCCTGGCGGAGAAGGATTTGCGATCGCCACCACCATAAGCGGCGATGGCAATACGATGGTTGGCAGTGCTCGCGACAGCGCCCTGACGAATGGGCGGACCGCTGCGGTTCGCTGGAATGCATCAACAGGCCTGGCGGCACTTGATTTGGTGCGCGACGGCGGCTTCTCAATGGCAACCGCCGTAAATCATGACGGAAGCGTGATCGTTGGCGGTTCGAACAACGGCGCATTTCGGTGGACGAATGCGACGGGCATGGCCAGCCTGGGCTTCTTGAACAACGGCTTCTACTCCGGCGCGAACGGAGTAAGCGCGGACGGCAATACCATCGTCGGCGATGCAACCGATGGATCTCTCGTCAACGCTTCCAGGGCGTTCAGGTGGACGCAGGCCGATGGCATGCAGAGTTTGGGCGTCTTGCCAGGCACGGCAAGATCGTTCGGACTGGCCATCAGCGCCGACGGCAACACGCTCGCCGGCTTCACCACCGACGGCACAGGCTCGAACCAGACAGCATTCCGATGGACTGCTCAAAGCGGCATGGTCACCCTTGGACGCCTGCCCGGCTGGAATACCTCGATCCCGAAGGGCCTGAGCCGCGACGGCATGATCATCGTGGGCTGGGCCCAACTGCCATCAGGCGACTTCACGGCTTTTCGCTGGACCGCCTCTCAAGGCCTCCATTCCATCGAGTCCTGGCTGCGCGCCAACGGCGTCACAGTCGGCCAGTCGTTCGCCCAAACCGCAGTCGGGATAAGTGCTGACGGAAGCACGATTGTGGGTGGTACCGCCAACGGCAGCTATGTGGCACGCGTATCCGCGCTGGGCAGCGGCGCAATTTCGCTGGCGGATCTGACGAAAAGTCTCGAAGGTCGCGCCTTCGCCGGCAATTTCGCCCTTTCTTCCACCTGGCTGGTCCTGAGCGGCGCACACAGCACCCCACTGGCGAAGCGCGTTGCAGCCGGCAGATCCGGATTCTGGGTGGCGGGCGACATGGGGCGAATGCAATCGGAGGGCCGCGCCGGTCCCTCCGGGCTTGCCGAAGTCGGGCTAGGCCGAAATTTCGGAACCTGGCAACTCAACGCTGCCATAGGGCAAACCTACATGCGCCAGGAAGTGAACCTCGGCGCGAGAATCAGGTCAGATGGCGCCTACGTGCTGGCGGAGGGCCTTGTGCCCCTGGGTTCGGTCGATGGCGCGGGTCCGTGGGCCATCCTGGGAGGCTACTATCACTCGGGCACGACCGCCATCGCCCGCAGCTACTTCAATGCGGGCACACCGGACTCATCGGACGGCGGCGCGCCTACGAATTCCTGGGGCGTTCGCGCACGGCTCGAATGGGAAAACGTGTTCCGCCACCGCAGCCTGGCGCTGAGTCCGTTCCTGCAGTTCAACATGAACTCGGCCCGCATGAAAGCCTACGCCGAAAGCGGCGGTGGATTTCCGGTCAACTACGAAACACGCAAGGAAACCACCCGGGAATTCCATGCAGGTGTCTCGGCCACGATTCCGCTCGGCATGCCGCGGGCGCGGCTGATCGGCGTTGCGGAATACGCCCGCAGGAGCGAAGGCAGCGCCGCGCCAACCATGGGGACCGTGCCCGGCCTCTTCGGCTTCAATATTCCCGGCGGCTCGCTGCAGCGCGAATGGCGACGATTCGGTGCCGGAGCTGAACTGCCATTGGGAAGCGGAACCGCGTCGCTCATGGCCAACACGACATCGCGACGCGATGCACCCGGATGGTGGCTGGCCGCTTCATGGCGAACCAGCTTTTAGACGCCATTCAGGCCCGCCCGCGGTGTTAGGCGCGGCGCGGTCCGCCAGCACGCCCGCCGGTGCCGCCCGCTTGGCTTTCCGCCACCTTTCGCCCGCAGCGTTCACAGGGTGTCCCGCGTGCCGAGAATGGCGGTCACCTGGCTAGACAGCACGCCGCCATTGCCATGCGCAAGCGCCAGGCGCGCGTCCGGCACCTGGCGCTCACCTGCCAGCCCGGCAAGCTGCTGGACTGCCTCGACGATGGTGAACAAGCCGTACATGCCGGGGTGCACGCATGAAAGCCCGCCGCCGTTGGTATTGACCGGCAGGCTGCCGCCGGGCGCGATCCGCCCGCCTTCGACGAACCGCCCGCCCTCGCCCTTAGGGCAAAAACCCAGGTCCTCGAGGAACAGAATGGTGTTGATGGTGAAGGCGTCGTAGAGCTCCACAACATCGATGTCGGACGGCGCGAAGCCCGCCTGCGCGAAGGCGCGCGGACCGGACTGCGCCGCCGCGGTCACCGTCAGGTCGGCCATCGCGGAGATGTTCATGTGGGTGGTGGCCGCGGCCGCACCGAGCACATAGGCCGGTTTCGCGGCGTGGTCAGGGGCACGGTCGGCGCGCGTCATCACGATCGCCGCGGCGCCGTCGGTCACCAGGCAGCAATCGCGCACCGTCAGCGGGTCGGCCACCATGCGCGCCTTCAGGACATCCTCGATTGCGAGGTCATCGCGCATGAAGGCTTCCGGGTTCTTCTTCGCCCACTGCCGTGCCGAAACCGCCACCGCGGCGAGTTGCTCGCGGGTGGTGCCGAACTCGTGCATGTGGCGCGAAGCCGCCAGGGCATAGGCCGATACCGGCATCACAGGCCGGTACAGGGCTTCGAAATAGGGGATTTTCTGCGCGCTGACAAGCTTGCCCGCACCGCTGCGCTGGTTGCTGCCGTAGACGATCAGCGCGACCTCGCACTGGCCGCTGGCGAGCGCATTGGCGGCCCAAAACAGGTGCGTCAGGAAGGCCGAACCGCCGGTCCGGTTGTTGTCGGTGATCTTCGGCTGGATGCCGAAATACTCGGACACCGACAGTCCTGAAAGAAAATCCTGCGGCAGGCACACGAACAGGGCGTCGACGTCCGATGGCTTGAGGCGCGCCTGCCCCAGCGCCTCGAGGCCCGCATGCACCGCCAGGTCGATCGATTCGAACCCCGGCGCCTCGCCGATGCCATGGGTCGCCGCACCGACAATGGCCGCCTGGCCGCGCGGAAAGCCGTCCCGCAGCGCGCCGCTCACGCTGCGCCTCCGCCGCCGACGACATCGAACACCACAAGGAAACCATCGCCCTCGCTTGCAACGCGCGCCTTGACCGCCATGCCGATCTTCACCGCCTCGGGCGCGATGCCTTCGACGCGGCTCATCATGCGCGGCCCTTCGGCCAGGTCGATCAGCGCGACGTTGTAGCTGGGCGTGGGCGCGCGCTGGCGCATGACGGTGGTGGCGTAGACCGTGCCATGGCCACTGGCCTCCACCCATTCAAGGTCGGTCGCGCCAGTGCCGGGCTCGGCCACGCGCGGGTAGAACACGTGACGGCCGCTCGAGCGGCTGCGCTGGATCATGAAGCGCCCCTCGGAAAGAAACTTCAGATAGTCCTGCTCGGGCCGCACAATGGAGTCCTTCTCGGGAACGCTCATGAATCGCCTGATGGTGGTAGTCGGGTAACGCCGACTGTAGCGCCAGGCGATTCGGCCTGTCAACGCAACACGCACGAACGAGCGCTCGCCAATTGACAGCGTCCCGGCCCCTGCCTAGGATGCATGGGCCTCGCGGGGTCGCGATGACGACAACAACATCAGGAGACCGGAATGAACATGAAACCATACGGCCTGCTCGCACAGGGGCTTGCCTGTGCGATGGCACTGGCGCTGCCCGTTGCCCACGCCCAGGACTTTCCGTCCCGCAACATCAGCATCGTCGTGCCCTATGCGGCCGGCGGTCCCACCGACGTGAGCGCCCGCCTGCTTGCCGAGCAGATGTCGAAAACGCTCGGCACCACCATCGTGATCGACAACAAGCCGAGCGCGGGCGGCATCGTCGCCGCGACCACCGTCGCCAAGGCCGCCAAGGACGGCCACACCCTGCTGCTCTCCAACGCGACCATCACCATCACCAATCCGACGCTGTCGCAGAACCTGCCGTACAAGGTCGCGGATCTCGCGCCGATCGCGCTTTACGCCAAGCTCGCCTATGTGATCAACGGTGCCCCCACGCTGCCGGTGAAATCGGTCGCGGAACTGATCGCCTGGGCCAGGCAGAAACCGAATGGCCTGGTGGTGGCCACCGTCGGCACGGGCACGCAGTCGCACATCCTCGCCGAATGGATGGGCCAGCGACTCGGATTCAAGGTTTCGCTGGTGCCCTACAAGGGCGTCTCCCAGGCCACCGCCGACCTCATCGCCGGCCGCGTGGATGTGCTCACCGACGGCATTCCCACCGCCGTGACCACGCACATGGGCGGTAAAACGCGCATCGTCGCCTCCTTCGGCCAGGAGCGCTCCATCCTGCCGGACGGAGTGCCCACCTTCAGGGAAGCCGGCTATCCGGAACTCTATGCCTACGCGGAGTACGGGCTGATGGCGCCCGCCGGGACCCCGGACCCGGTGATCCGCAAGCTGTATTCCGCGGTCGCGGCGGCGATGGCCTCACCGGTGCTGCTGGAGAAATTGCGGCCGCGCGGCGAGGTGCCCGCGCTCTCGGCCAGCCCGGAAGCCTACGACGAATACATTCGCCGTGAAACCGTACGCTGGGCCGAGATCATCAAGCCGATGAACCTGAAGATCGAATAGTCGGCACTTGCGGGGGCGCAATGCCGCCGCATGCACCTGATCAGTAGCCCGCCGCCGCGTACGGCGTCTGCGCATCGCGCTTGTAGACCAGCAGGCGCCGCCGGTAACTCATGACCAGTTCGCGTTTCTGGTTGTAGGCGCGCGTTTCCACCCCGAGAATGCCCTCGTTGGGACGCGACTTGGATTCGCGCTTGTCGAGGATGGTCGATTCCGATTCCAGGGTGTCGCCGGCGGCCACCTCGGCACCGAACTCCACGTCGGTCCAGCCGAGGTTGGCCACCACGCGCCCGAAGGTGCGGGTGGTCATGGCGGTGGCCACGCCGATGATCCATGGCTCGGTGAAGCGGAACACCCCGCCGCCATGCTCGCGAATCCATTCCAGATCGTGGTACTGCGGGTTGAGCTCGAGCGAACGCCAGGCGTGCTCCATGCCTTCGTCGCGCAGCATGCTGCGGCGCGGCCAGTGCACGAAGGTTTCCTCGGCCTGGCAGTCCTCGAAGAACAGGCCGACCTGTTCGACAAGCGCGCCGTCGGCTTCGGTGCGGTGGGCCAGAAAGCGCGCCTCTTCCACCGGCGTGCCGGCAATGCCGTGGCCGGCACGGTCTTCCGGATGATGGCCGCGGCGCCAGACCAGCGCGCGGTAAGTCACGCGGGCGAACTCCCTGCCGTCCTGCTGGGTGCCACGGCAGATCACCGTGACTTCGCCGTGGTTGTGGTCCGGCCCCGGGTTGACGGCGATGATCTCGGACTCGGCATAGATGGTGTCGCCGCCGAAGATCGGGCTGGTCATGGCGATCTCGGAAAACCCTTTCAGCACATGCTTCTTGCCGAAGGTCTTGGAGGACATGCCGATCAGACGCTGCAGGGTGACGGTGGAAACCATCAGCTCGCGCTTCCAGGCGGTCTGCGCCGAGTACTTCGCGTCGTAGTGGATCATCGCCGCGTTGACGGTGTCGAGCGCCTCGTCGACATTGTCCTGCTGCGAGAGGGTCACGCCGGGGCGATGGCGGAATTTCTGCCCGACCTTGAAGTCCTCGAAGTCGAGGCCGAAGCGTTCACGGTAGCGGTTTTCGGCGATGCGGGTGTAGGCGTACAGGCTCATGGGATGTCCGGTTCGGTTGGGTTGGGGTTATTTCAGGGTGGCGCGCGCCAGGGTCCGGCGCGCGGAAAGCATGACGGGTTCGTCGATCATCTTGCCCTTGTAGGTGCACACGCCACCGGCGGCGGCATCGTAGGCGGCGGCCACGCCCTGGGCGAACTCGACTTCGGCCGCCGTGGGCGTGAAGGCGGCGTTGATGAAGTCCACCTGGCGCGGATGGATGGCGAGCTTGCCGGAGAAGCCCATGGCGCGCACGCGCTGGCATTCGGCGGTAAGGCCGGCGTCGTCGTTGATGTCCAGGTAGGGCACGTCCACCAGCCCCAGTCCGGCCATCGAGGCGGCCTGCACCAGGCGGCCGCGCCCGGCATAGAGCGCCTCCCAGGTGAAGCTGGCGCGCAGGTCGGCGGCGAGGTCGGCGCCGCCAAAGCCGAGCGCGCGCAGCATGGGCGTGGCGCGCGCGATGCGCGCCGCCTCCTCCAGCCCGACGGCGGATTCGATCAGGGCCACCAGGGCAACCCCGGCGCCGGCACCGCCAGCCGCGCGCAGATGGCGCGCCACCAGTTCCACCTCGACGGCGGACTCCACCTTGGGCAGCATCAGCACGTCCGGCACCACGCCCTCGCGCGCGAGTTCCGCCACGGCCACAAGGTCGCGCAGGCCGAAGTCGTTGAACACCGAGTTGATGCGCAGGCACACCATGAAGCCGGGTCGCGACACGCCTTCGCGCGTGCGCAGCCATTGCATCACCGCCGCGCGCGCGGTGGCCTTGTCGGGCGGGCCGACCGCGTCTTCCAGGTCGATGATGAAGCCGTCGGCCGCGGTGGCGGCGGCCTTGACGAAGCGCTCCGGGCGGCTGCCCGGGGTGAAAAGCAGGCTGCGGGCCAGGTTGAGATCGAGCATTGGGAGGTTTCCGGTGTCAGGATGAAGTGGTGGTGTCGGCGCGCTGGCGGCGCATGCGCAGCGCGTAGGAGTAACGGCGATGCGGATACAGGCTCACCGATGCGATCAGCAGCCGGCCACCTTCGCCCAGGTGCCAGCGCCGCGTCACCAGCGCCGCCTCGCGCGCTCTGGCCGCGAGGAGCCGCGCCTCGCCGGCGCGCAGGTGCGCGGCTTCCATGACCTGGCGCATCTCGGCCAGGTGAACGCCGAACATCTGCTCGAGCAGCAGCATGACCGAGCCGCGATGGCCTTCCAGCCGTTCGCCGACGGTGGCGAACACCGAGGGAAAGTACAGCCGCGTCAGGCACAAGGCGGTACTGCGTTCGCGGGTGCGCAGGCCCACGGCCTCGAAGAGTTGCTGGCCGGTGCCGCATTGCAGTTCCGCCGCCAACGCCGCGTCGGCGGCCAGCAGGCGCCCCGAGACCATGCGAAAGCGCGTTTCAGCGGTGAATTGCAGCAGGTCTTCCACGGAATCGCTCACATGGACAAAGCGTTCTTCGGCCAGGGCCTGCTCGACCCGTGTGCCAACGCCTGCGCGCCGCGACACCAAGCCGCGCACCTGCAGTTCGCGCAGCGCCGCCCGCGCGGTGATGCGGCTGACCGAATACTGGCGGCACAATTCGGCCTCGGTCGGCAGCAGCGAACCCACCGGGAAGTCACCCGCGCCAATGCCGCGCAGCAAGGCCTGCGCGAGAAGCGCGTACTGCGGCCCGCCGCCCTGCAGCGGCGCGGCGGCGGCCTGGCGTGGCACTAGATCACCCCGGCTGCACGCAGGCGTGCCGCCTCGTCGGGGCCGATGCCGGCCTGTGCCAGCAGCGCGTCGGTATCCGCGCCCAATGCCGGCGCCGGGCCGTTGTCAGGGCGGCCGGTGTAACGCACGGGTGAGGCCAGCAGGTGCAGGTCCGGCGCGCCGGCCACCGGGATGTGCTGGATGCGATCGCTGTTGGCCACCCAGGGGTTGTCGAGCGCCTGCTTGATATCGTAGATCGGTGAGGAAGGCACCTTGGCGGCGAACACCTCCAGCCATTCGTCGGTGCCGCGCGCGGAAAGAGCCTCGTCAAGCAGTTCGGTGATCAGGTCACGATGCGCCAGGCGTGACTTGAAGTCGACAAAGCGCGGGTCGGACTTCCATTCCGGCTTGCCTATGCAGTCGCACAGCACGCCCCAGAATTTTTCCTTGTTGCACATGAGGAAAATCCAGCCGTCCTTCGTCTTGTAGCTCTGGCAGGGCGTGAGCGAGGCATGCGCCGAGCGCGGCAGGCGCCCGGTGACGGCCTGGTTGTTCAGGTACCAGTGACCGAGGTAGTTGAGGTTGTAGAGCGCGAGGTCGAACAGGCTGACGTCGATGTCGCGCCCCACGCCGCGCGCGCGCGCCTCGAGAATGCCGGCCAGCAGCGCCATCGAGCACACCGAGCCGGTCATGAAGTCGATCAGCGACAGCCCCGCGCGCGCCGGCGCGCTGCCCGGTTCGCCGGTGACCGAAAAGTAGCCCGCCTCGGCCTGCATCAGGTAATCGTAGCCCGGCCACTTGGCGCGCTCGCCCTCGCGGCCGTAGCCCGACAGGTGGGCACAGACGATCTTCGGGTTGGCGCTGGCGAGCGACTCGTAGGTGATGCCCAGCTTGGCCGGCACGTCGCCGCGCATGTTGCTGGTGACCGCGTCGGCACGCGCGGCCAGGCGGCGGAACAGCTCGCGCCCCTCGGGCTTGTTCAGGTTGAGCGTCAGGCTTTTCTTGCCGCGGTTGAGGCTCTGGTAGAACACGCTCCTGGCGGTTTCGGGCAGGCCCTCATGCCAGTGCGGGCCGACCCCGCGCGCCATGTCGCCGCCATCGCCGGGGTTCTCGATCTTGATCACCTCGGCCCCCATGTCGGACAGGAACTGGGTGGCGAAAGGCCCCGCCCCGTATTGCTCGACCGCCAGAACCCGCACGCCGCTTAGCACGATAATTCCATCCGCATTGACTTTGTTATAACAATATATCAAACTCGCCGGAAAAGATAAACTGCCACGCGCCAAAGGAGACACCATGCCATCCGGATTCCGCAACATCGCCCTGGCCATCACGGCGGCAACGCTGTTCGGCGCGGCCCAACCCGCATGCGCGCAGGCCTGGCCCTCGCGCCCGGTGCGCATCATGGTGCCCTTCCCCGCCGGCAACGCGGGCGACGTGACCGCGCGCTCGCTGACCGACCGGCTCGGGCAAAGGCTCGGGCAATCCTTCATCGTCGAGAATCGCGCCGGCGCCCAGGGCGCCATCGGGGTTGACGCGGTGGCCAAGGCCGCGCCCGACGGCCACACCCTGCTGGTGACCTCGCTGTCGCCGCTGGTGATCACCCCGCATGTGAGCAGGAACCTGCCCTACAACCCGCTCACCGACCTGACACCGGTGGCGCTGATCGGCTGGACCGGCATGATCCTGGTGGCGCCGGTCAGCTTTCCCGCCAACACGGTGCAGGAGTTGCTGGCCTATGCCAAGACCAATCCGGGCAAGCTGTCCTATGCGTCGCTGGGCACCGGCACCATCTCGATGCTCACCATGGAGGTGTTCAAGCAGGCCACGGGCATGGAAGCCGTGCACGTGCCCTACAAGGGCAGCGCCCAGGCGATGACCGACCTGATCGGCGGGCAGATCCCCATCATGTTCGACGGCATGACCTCTTCCTACGCCCACGTGAAGGCCGGCAAGCTCAAGGCGCTGGCGATTTCCGCCTCCAAGCGCTCGGCGCTGGCGCCGGAAATCCCGGCGCTGGCCGAGACCGGCGTCACCGGCCTGCGCGGCATCGGCGTGGAAGGCTGGACCGCCCTGCTGGCGCCGGCCGGCACGCCCAAGGCGATTGTCGACCGCCTCAATGCGGAGGTGAACCTGCTGCTTGGCGAGGCGGAGTTCAAGACCCGCGTCAATGGCCAGAACCTGGACCTCTACTCGCCGACCTCGCCGGCGCAGTTCGCCGAATTCATGGCCAAGGAGTCGGCACGCTGGGGCGCGGCGGTCAAGCCGCTCAAGCTCGAATAAGCGCGCGCCACCCACCCGACAAAATATCGGGCGCCCTGGGCGCCCGATTTCAATTGCGAAAAGCGCTGCGCTAGCGCCGCCGGGCCTACTGCCCGTAAGCCTTGCCGAACAACACCCAGGTCTTGCCGTCCCAGCGCGCCAGTTGCTCCTGTTCGATGGGGTAGAAGTCGCTCGCGCTGGTCTTGACCTTCACCCCGGGCAGCAGCATGGGCAAGGCGATGTCGAGGCTGGCCGCCTGTTTCATCACGTTGGCGCGGGTGAGTTCATTGCTGGCCTGCTTCAACACCTGGGCCAGGGTCTGCGCGACGGTGTAGCCGTACACGTTGAAGTTGTCCTTGACGTCGCCCTGCGGATGGAACTTCTTCATCCACGCCAGCCAGTCGGCGTACTCGGGGGTTTTCTGCCACTGCGGGTCGGTCGGGTCCTTGAGGTAGAAGGCCGAGATCACGCCGATGCCGGCATCCGCACCCGCGGCCGCCATCACCGAGCCGGCGGCGTTGGAGACGCTGTTGAGGTAATGCACCGGCTTCCAGCCGATCTCGGCGGCCTTCTTGATCGCTTGCGCGGCGAACTTGGGCGTGGTGACATTGAAGAACACGTCCGCACCCGATGCCTTGAGGGTGACCATCTGGCTGTCCACGGTCGGGTCGGTCACTTCATAGGTGACTTCCGAGACGATCATGGACTTGGCCTTGTCGCCCAGACCGGCCTTGAAGCCGTTGACGTAGTCCTTGCCGTAGTCGTCGTTCTGCATGAGGATGCCGACCTTGCCATTGGGCCGGGTCTCGAGCAGGTGCGAAGCGTAGATCTTGCCTTCGGAGAAGTAGTTGGGCTGCCAGCCCATGGTCCAGGGGAAGTTTTTCGGGTCGCCCCACTTGGAGGCGCCGGTGGCCACGAACAGCTGCGGCACCTTCTTCTGGTTCATGTACTTGTGGATGGCGGAGTTGGGCGGCGTGCCGAGCGGGTTGAACACCAGCAGCACTTCCTCCTCTTCCACCAGTTTTCGGGTCATCTCGACGGTCTTGGCGGGGTTGTAGCCGTCGTCCTGGGTCAGGTACTTGATCTTGCGGCCGTTGATGCCGCCTTCGGCATTGACCTTCTCGAAATAGGCGCCGATGGCCTTGCCGATGGAACCATAGGCCGACGCCGGACCCGAATAAGGCCCGATGTGGCCGATCTTGATCTCGCGGTCATTGGCGCCCGGGTCGTACTTTTTCGCCTGTGCGAAAGCGCCGCTGCCCGCCGACGCAGCGAGAGCGGCAAGCGTTGATGCGACACCGAGTTTGACCAGGGTCCTGCGTTGGCTTTGTCTCATGATGCTCTCCTTTGACAGCGTGGTGACGATCCCGCTCCGATTACGTCGCGGCGGATTTTCTGCCTTTCAGCAGCTTTTGCGCAAGCCCGGCGACCCCGCCCGGCATCACGTACATGAACACGATCAGGAACACCCCGTAGATCGCCCACGGTGCCGACTTGGAGATCTGGTCGGCGATGTTGGGCACGAACTGGATGAAGATCGCGCCGAAGATCGCGCCTGGAATCGACGCCAGCCCGCCCACCACCACCCCCACCAGGAAGGTGATCGACAGGAATGACGAGAAACTGTCCGGTGCGACAAACGCCACCACCACCGCCCCCATGGCACCGGCCACACCGGTAAACGCCGCGGAAACGCCGAAGGCGAGCGACTTGTAGACCGGCAGGTTGATGCCCATCGCGGCCGCCGCGATCGGATGGTCGCGAATGGCGATGAGCGCGCGCCCGACCCGGCCGCGCAGCAGGTTCCATGCGATCAGGAACATCGCAACCGTCAACGCCAGGCTGACGAAATACAGCCAGCGGTCCTGGCTCAGGGGGCTGCCGAAAAGCTCGAACGTGAAGGGCGGCTCCGGTTTATTCAGCACGATGCCCTGCACCCCGCCGGTCACGCCCTCGATCTTCTTGTACTTGAGCAGTTGCGGCGTGGCCAGCGCCAGCGCCAGGGTGGCAAGCGCAAGGTAGTGCCCGCCCAGGCGCAAGGCAGGAAAACCCATCAGGTAGCCGACCACAAAGCAGATCGCCGCCGCCGGCAGGATGGTGGCCCAGTAGGCCCATTCATAGCGGTCCATCAGTATCGCCGCGCAATAGGCGCCGATGGCATAGAAGGCGCTGTGTCCCAGCGAGATCTGGCCGTTGTAGCCGGTGAGGACGTTGAGCCCGAGAATCGCCACCGCGTAGATGAGCACCAGATTGAACTGGAACACACGGTAGTTCTTGACCAGGAAGGGGGCGACGAAAATCAGCGCAATGCCCACAATCGCCAACGCGACAATGACAGGTTTGGGCAAACCGGGCTTCGATGGGGCCATTGCGGAAGCTTCGTTCATACGCGCGTCACCACGGTCTTGCCGAACAGGCCGTTGGGCTTGACCGTGAGGATGGTGACGATCAGCACCAGGGCCACGGTGAGCTTCAATTCGGTGCCGATCACGTAGGCGCCGAGCAGGTTCTCCAGCACGCCGACGATGAAGCCGCCGATCACCGCGCCCCACGGGTTGTCGATGCCGCCCAGCAAGGCGGCGGCGAAGCCGTAGAGCAGGATGCCGCCCATCATGTTGGGGTCGAGATAGACCACCGGCGCCACCATCATGCCGGCCACCGCGCCGATGGCCGCCGAGAGCCCCCAGCCCAGGCCCAGCATCCATGACATGCGTATGCCCACCAGCCGTGCGGACTCCGGGTTTTGCGCCGCCGCGCGCATGGCCAGGCCCACCGGCGTGAAGCGCAGGAAGGAGTAGAGCAGCCCCAGCACCACCAGCATGACGGCGATGGACCCGAGGTCATGCCCGGAGATCAGGAGGCCGGCGCCGGAAAGCTTTGGAAACGGGCTCGGAAAGGGCTTGATGGTGTGATCGAAGATCCAGCCGGCCAGCGAATTGAAGATCACGAGCAGCCCGATGAAGACGATCACGTTGGTGAGCACCGGCGCCTTTTCCACCGGTTTGAGGATGATGCGCTGGATCGCCAGCCCGCCGACGAACGAGATCAGCACCGTGGCGCCGAAGGCACCCCAATAGGGCCAGCCTGCCTGCAACAGCGCCCAGGCGATGAAGGTGGAAAACATCGCCATCTCGCCCTGGGCGAAATTGATGTGATGGGTGGACTGGTAGATCATCACCAGGGCAAGACCAATCGAGGCATAGATGCCGCCGCTGGCGAGTCCTGCGAGGATCTGCTGGGTCAAGGCTTCCATGGTTTCTCCATTCCGCTGTCTCCCCGGGCGCGCCGCTCAGTAACCCAGGTAGGCCTTGCGCACGGCTTCGTCGCGGCGGATTTCGTCACTCGGGCCGGACAAGGCGATGCTGCCGGTTTCCAGCAGGTAGGCATGGCTCGCCAGCTCCAGCGCAAGTGATGCATTCTGCTCCACCAGCAGCATGCTCACCTGATCTTGCCGGTTGATCTCGCCCAGGATGGCGAAGATCTCGGCCACGATCAGCGGCGCCAGACCGAAGCTGGGCTCGTCGAGCAGCAACAGGCGCGGGCGCAGCATCAGCGCGCGGCTGATCGCCAGCATCTGCTGCTCCCCGCCGGAGAGCGTGCCGGCCTGTTGTAAGCGGCGCTCCTTCAGGCGTGGAAAGCGCGTGTACATGCGCTCCATGTCGAGGGCCACCTCGGCGCGGTCGCGCCGGGTATAGGCACCGAGCCTGAGGTTCTCTTCCACCGACAGCGCGGTAAAGGTGCCGCGGCCGTCCGGCACATGCGCCACGCCCAGGCGCACGATGTCCTCGGTGGCACGGCCTTCGATGGGGCTGCCGGCGAAACGCACGCTGCCGCGCGTTTTCACCGCCTGGCACAGCGCGCGCAAGGTGGTGGTCTTGCCGGCGCCGTTGGCGCCAAGCAAGGCCGTGATGCCGCCCTCCTCGAGGTCGAAGTCGATGCCGAACAAGGCCTGGGTGGCGCCGTAGAAGGCCGCCAGGCCGCGCACCTCAAGCAGCCGCGCCAAGCGGCTCTCCTTGTGCGCGTGGCGCGCCCAGATAGGCGGCGATGACTTCCGGATGCGCCTGGATCTCCGCCGGGTTGCCCGCGGCGATCTTGCGCCCGAAATTGAGCGCGACGATATGGTCGGACACCGCCATCACCAGGCTCATGTGATGCTCCACCAGCAACACGGTGAGCCCGAGCGTGTCACGCAGCTTCCTGATGGTGTCGGCCAGGCCTGCGAGTTCCTCGTGGTTGAGGCCCGCGGCGGGTTCATCGAGCAGCAGCAGCTTGGGCCGCGATGCGAGTGCACGCCCGAGTTCCACCCGCTTCTGTATCCCGAAGGGCAGGTCGCCGGCGGGACGTTCGGCCACCGATACGAGGTCGAGCAATTCGAGGATGCGGTCGGCCTCGGCCTCCAGCCGCGCCTCCTCCAACTTGACCATGGGCAGGCGCAGGGCACTGGCCAGAAAACCGGCGCGCGAGCCGCTGTGCGCACCCACCATGATGTTGCGCCGTACCGAGAGGGTGCGGAACATCGCCAGGTTCTGGAAGGTGCGGCCGATCCCCAGCCCGGCGATGGCATGCACCGGCAACTTGAGGATGGACCGGCCTTCGAACAGGATGTCGCCGGCGGCCGGTACGTAGAGCCGTGAAAGGCAATTGAAGAGCGTGGTCTTGCCGGCGCCGTTCGGGCCGATCAGGCCGCATACGATGCCGCGCGGGACATCGAAACTCACGGAATCAAGCGCGACGATGCCGCCGAAGCGAACCCCGACGCCACGCACCGAGAGCAGTGCCGCCTGTTCCGTCAAACCGCGCCCCTCGTCGATTGTTCTATTTGTAGGGGCGAATGTAACCGAATTTGGCAGTGCTGCCATTCGGGTTTACGTCAAGCGGCGGGGCTTTTCGGTGGTGCAACGCACTATGACCGCGCCATCTGAATGGAGGAAAGATGCACAGGTCCGCAGGCGCCAGCGCTGACCAACGCCAATCACCAGGTTTTTCTTGGCGGCGTCTTGACCTCGATGGTCACGCACTCCTCGAGCGCCTCGCTGTGATGCGGAACGCCGCGCGGGTGTATCCAGGCATCGCCCGCGCCGACCAGGGTTTCGATGCCGTTGATCACCAGCCGCATGCGGCCGCGCACCAGGTAGATCAGCGACTCGTGATCGTCATGCTGGTGCACGGGAACCCGCGTGCCCTTGGCCTGCACGATTTCCAGCAACACGCCTTCGTCGCCCACCAGCAGCGGCTTGACCGTCGCATCGAGATCGTCGCCACGGCCTTCCACCGTTGCCAGGCGCTGCGCGGGGATTTGCGCGCCCAAACCGACGAAGCCGGCGGTCTTGGGCAAGGTTCGTTCGCTCATGGGCACTCCAAAATTTAGGTCGTTCTTGCACTGCCGGGGGATGGCGGATTGCCGCCGCCGCGGCCAATTGCCAGGCTAGGCTACTGCACGCAAGGCCGGCTTCTTCGCGCATTCGGCCAGGTAGTCCATCGCAACCTGCACACCCCCCTTCGCGTAGGGAATGCCCGCCACCTCGAAGCCCATTTCCACGCCGGCAAGCGTGCCCATCAGCGTCAGGTCGTTGAAGTCTCCCAGGTGGCCGATGCGGAAGATCTTGCCGCTCACCTTGCCCAGGCCCTGACCCAGCGACATGTCAAAGTTCTCGAGAATGACCTTGCGCAACGCGTCGGCGTTGTGGCCTTGCGTCAGCAGCACGGCGGTGAGCGCGTCGGAGTGCTCACGGTCATCGAGGCAGAGGATTTCCATCGCGCCGGCCTCGGCCCAATGGCGCACCGCGCGGCGGGTTGCCTCGCCAAAGCGGTGATGGCGCGCGAACACGTTGGAGAGGCCCTCTTCCTCGACCAGCATCTCGATGGCCTCCGAGAGCCCATAGAGCAGGTTGGTGTTGGGGGTGTAGGGGAAGTAGCCGTTCTTGTTGATGTTGATCATTTCCTCCCAGCCCCAGAAGGACTTGTAGGACTTCGAGTTCTTCGAGGCCGCCAGCGCCTTGGCGGAAATCGCGTTGAAGGACATGCCGGGCGGCAGCATCAGGCCCTTTTGCGAGCCGCCGACGGTGACATCCGCGCCCCACTCGTCGTGCTTGTACTCGAGCGAGCCGATCGACGACACCGTGTCCACCAACAGCAGCGCCGGGTGGCCGGCACGGTCGATCGCGGCGCGGATCTCGGGGATGCGCGAGACGCAACCGGTGGAGGTTTCGTTGTGCACCACCGCCACCGCCTTGATGGTGTGCGCCTTGTCTTCCTTCAAGCGCGCCTCGATCGCCTCGGGCACCGCGCCATGGCGCCAGTCGCCTTCGATGAACTCGGGCTTGAAACCCATTTTCACCGCGATGTTCTTCCACAGGGTGGCGAAATGGCCCGACTCATACATCAGCACCGCGTCGCCGGGCGAGAGCGTGTTGACCAGCGCCGCTTCCCAGGCGCCGGTACCGGAGGCCGGGTAGATCACCACCGGCTGCGTGGTCTGGAAAATCGCCTGCATGCCGGCCAGGCATTTCTTGCCCAATACGCCGAACTCGGGGCCGCGATGGTCGATGGTAGGCCGGTCGATCGCGCGCAGAATGCGGTCCGGCACGTTGGTGGGGCCGGGAATCTGCAGGAAATGGCGACCGGACTTGGCGTTGCTGTACTTGAACATGGAAGTCTCCGGGAAGGCGCTTGGGCCGTGGCGAATGATTTTGTATGCAATTTACATCCGCCAGCCATCCTTGTCAATAATACGTCCTCCTCTGGCGGATTGACTTTTGCTCTATTTTGCATACAATATGGGCATGACTGACACGACCGTCACCAACTTCGACCGCTCCGCCCTGCACACCGCGGTGTCGGCGCGCCTGAAGGCGATGATCATCGAGGGCGAACTGCCGCCCGGCGCGCGCCTGAACGAGCGGGTGCTCTCCGAAAAGCTCGACGTCTCGCGCACCCCGCTGCGCGAAGCCTTCAAGATGCTGGCCGGCATCGGCCTGGTGGAACTGCTGCCCAACCGCGGCGCGGTGGTGGCACGCCTGGAACCCGAACAGGTGGAGGCCACCTTCAACGTGATCGCCGCCCTTGAGGGACTGGCGGGTGAACTGGCGGCGCAACACATCACCGATGCCGAGCTGGCCGAAATCCGCGCCCTGCAGTTCGACATGCTGGCCAGCCACGCGCGCCGCGACCTGCCGGGTTACTTCAGCGCCAACATGCAGATCCATGCGCGCATCATGGCCGCCGCCCGCAACCCGGTGCTGGCGGAAACCTTCGAGCGCTTGAACACGCGTGTGTTCGCGACGCGCTATCGTTCCAACCTGACCACGGAACGCTGGGACCAGGCCGTGGCCGAACATGCGAACATGCTCAAATTGCTGGAAGCGCGCGACGGCCCCGCCTTGCGCGCGCTCCTTGAAACCCATCTCCACAACAAGCGGCGTACCCTGATGGCGGAACTTGCATCGCGCCCGCAGGATGCCGCAGCCTGACATGAAACCCCTCATCCCTCCCGTCGCCTGGCTGTTCACCAGCCGCCATCCCGCCACCGTCGAGCGCGCAATGCCGCGCGGCCTCAAGGTCGTCAACAACGTGCTCAACGCGGCCGTGTGGGCAATTTCCGCCTGGGCGCTCACCGCCTGGGTCTACAGTACCTTCCTCAAGTGAACGCCATGCCCCTGACCATCGACATCATTTCCGACGTTGTCTGCCCCTGGTGCTACATCGGCAAGCGCCGCCTCGAGCAGGCGCTGGAGCAGTACGCCATCGACAACCCGGACGAGCCGCCGCCGGAAATCCGCTGGCGCCCGTTCCAGCTGAACCCCGACATGCCGCCGGAGGGCATACCGCGCCAGGAATACATCCGCCGCAAGTTCGGGCCGAATGGCGGCGCCAACTACAAGCGCGTGGCGCAGGTGGGTGTGGACGAAGGCCTGGAAATGGACTTCGACGGTATCGAGCAGCAGCCCAATTCGCTGGCCGCGCACAGCCTGATCGACCTGGCCGAACCCGGCGAGGCGCAGGACCGCGTGGTGGAAGCGTTCTTCAACGCCTACTTCGTCGACAACGTCAATCTCACCAAGCGGCAGAACCTGATCGACATCGCGGTCGAAGCCGGCCTGCCGCAGGCCGCCGTGGAAGCCCGCCTGGACGACCCCGGGGCGATCGAGGAAGTGCGTGGCGCCGATGAAGAGGCCCGCGGCATGGGGGTAGAAGGCGTGCCCTTCTTCATCTTCAACCGCCGCGTGGCGTTGTCCGGCGCGCACGAGCCGCAGACCATTCTCGACGCCATCCGCCAGGCCGAAGAAGCAGTACAGGAAGACTAGCAACCCGCCGCGCGCTGCGCGGCACATGATCGGCTGAAGATGAACGCCCCCTTGTACCGAGATGCCCTGAAGCCCGTTGCATCGGGCGCGATTCTCCAACGCAGCAAGATGGGCGGCCTGCTCAAGCGCTACACCGGCTGCGAGATCCTGTTCGACGCCGCCTCGCGCGCGCGCTACTCCACCGACGCCTCGATCTACCAGATCGAGCCGGTCGGCGTGGCGATTCCGAAGACGGACGAGGACGTGCGCATGGCGCTGGCCATCGCGCGCGACCTGGATGTACCGGTGCTGCCGCGCGGGGGCGGCACCTCGCAATGCGGGCAGACCGTGGGCGAATGCCTGGTGCTCGACAACAGCAAGTACCTGAACCAGGTGGTGTCCTTCGACCGCGAGGCGATGACCGTGACCGTGCAACCCGGCATGGTGCTGGACCACCTCAACGCTTGGCTGAAGCCGCACGGCCTGTGGTACCCGGTGGATGTGTCCACCAGCGCGCAGGCCACGCTGGGCGGCATGGCCGGCAACAACTCCTGTGGCAGCCGCTCCATCCACTACGGCAACATGGTGCACAACGTGCTGGCCATCGACGCCTATCTGGCGGATGGCAGCGAGGAGCACTTCGGCCACTTCGGTACGGATTCGAAGAACAAGCTGTCGCCGCGCATGAGCAGCATCGTCTCGGAACTGTTCAACATCGGCGCGCGAGAGTCCGACGAGAT
This sequence comes from Burkholderiales bacterium, assembly GCA_965279115.1. Taxonomy (GTDB): domain Bacteria; phylum Pseudomonadota; class Gammaproteobacteria; order Burkholderiales; family JAEUOS01; genus JAEUOS01. The sequence continues at coordinate 4,469,842 of OZ257137.1, read as the reverse complement.
GGAGCGCATGTGGCCGCGCGTGCTGCGCCGGGTGGGCGGCTACAACCTCGACGTGTTCCACCCGATGTCCGAGCGGCCCTACACACCGGACAACAGTGTGAACCTGGCGCACCTGCTGGTGGGCTCGGAAGGCACGCTGGCCTATACGCGGCAAATCACGCTGAAGCTCTCGCCCTTGCCGCGTGCCAAGACGCTGGGGGTGGTGAACTTCCCGACCTTCTACAAGGCGATGGAAACGGCGCAGCACATCGTCAAGCTGAAACCGGTGGCGGTGGAACTGGTCGACCGCACCATGATCGACCTGGCGCGCGAGAACCCGGCCTTCCGCCCGGTGATCGACAAGGCGCTGATTGGCCATCCGCAAGCCATCCTGCTGGTGGAGTTTGCCGGCGAGGATCGCGCGGAACAACTAGCCAAATTGAAACAGCTGGTCGACCTGATGGGCGACCTGGGCCTGCCCGGCAGCGTGGTGGAAATGCCTGAAGAAGGTCCGCAGAAAGCGCTCTGGGAAGTGCGCAAGGCGGGCCTGAACATCATGATGAGCATGAAGGGCGACGGCAAGCCGGTGTCCTTCATCGAGGACTGCGCCGTGCCGCTGGAACACCTGGCGGACTACACCGCCAGGCTCACCGAGGTGTTCCACAAGAACGGCACCGAGGGCACCTGGTATGCCCACGCCTCGGTGGGCACATTGCATGTGCGGCCCATCCTCGACATGCGCCGCCCCGGCAACGAGGGCGGCGCCGCCAAGATGCGCGCCATCGCCGAGGAAGCCAGTGCCATGGTGCGCGAGTACAAGGGCGCGTATTCCGGCGAGCACGGCGACGGCCTGTGCCGCGGCGAATGGGTGGAATGGCAGTTCGGCCCCCGGCTGAACCACGCCTTCATCGAGATCAAGAACCTGTTCGACCCCAATCGCCTCTTCAACCCCGGCAAGATCGTCGCCACGCCGAAGATGGACGACGCCACCCTGTTCCGCTTCAAGCCCGGCCACAAGGTGCATGACCTGAAAACGGCGCTGGACTGGAGCATCTACGACGTCAAGCGCGACCCGCTGACCGGCGTGGAAACCGCCCCCGGCACCGGCCACGACCCCGCGCAGGGCCTGGCCAAGGCGGTGGACATGTGCAACAACAACGGCCACTGCCGCAAGTTCGACGCCGGCACCATGTGCCCGAGCTATCGCGCCACCAAGGACGAGCAGCACCTGACGCGCGGCCGCGCCAACACCCTGCGCATGGCCCTCTCCGGCCAACTGGGCGATAGCGGCATCGCCTCGCAGGAGGTGCACGACGCGCTCGAACTATGCGTCTCGTGCAAGGGCTGCAAGCGCGACTGCCCCACCGGCGTGGACATGGCCAAGATGAAGATCGAGCATCTTCACCACTACAACAAGAAAAACGGCCTGGCGCTCAAGGACAAGCTCATCGCCAACCTGCCACGCTACGCCCCGCTAGCCTCGAGCTTCGCATGGGCGATGAACCTGCGCGACAGCATCCCTGGCCTCGCCGCACTGTCGGAAAAGATCACCGGCTTCAGTGCCAAGCGATCGCTCCCCCACTGGGCCGGCAAGCCCTTCAAGAAAATGGGGTCAGACCCCATTTCCGGCGACGTCATACTGTGGCTGGACACCTTCAACAACTACTTCGAACCCGAAAACCTCGCTGCCGCGAAACGCGTACTCGAAGCCGCCGGTTACAAGGTGGCCTTAAGCGCCCCACAGGGCGAACGCCCGCTGTGCTGCGGCCGCACCTACCTGTCCACCGGCCAGGTCGATGAGGCGCGCGCCGAAGCCAAGCGCGCGCTGGACCATTTGATGCCGCTGATCGACAAGGGCGCCGTGGTCGTCGGCCTGGAGCCTTCGTGCCTGTTCTCGCTGCGCGACGAATTCCTTTCCATGAACCTGGGCGAAGGCGCCGGGCGGCTGGCGCTGGAGTCCTTTACCCTCGAAGAATTCATCGCCCGCGAAATCGACGCCGGACGCTTCGGCGCGCGGTTCAAGACCCTGCCGCAAAAGAAAGCCCTGCTCCACGGCCATTGCCACCAGAAGGCCTTCGACGCCGTAAGCCCGATCCAGAAAGTGCTGGGCCTCATCCCGGAACTCAAGGTGGAACTGATCGAAAGCTCCTGCTGCGGCATGGCCGGCAGCTTCGGCTACGAGCATTTCGAAGCCTCGATGAAGATGGGCGAACTCGTACTGCTGCCGGCGGTGCGCAAGGCGGACGCGGATACGCTGATCATTGCGGACGGGACGAGTTGCCGGCACCAGATCGCCGATGGGGCGAAGCGGGAAGCGGTGCACGTGGCACGGGTACTTGCTTCGGCGCTGGCCTGAGAGCCGCATCGCACGGATGTGTGACGACCACCAGAAGCCGGCGCGCGAGGAAGCTTTCGCCGATGCCCTCAAGGCGGGCGTGTTGCAGTTTCGCCAGAAGATTTTCCCCGCGCGCCAGGCCTTGTTCGAGGAACTGGCCAAGGCGCAGAATCCCGACGCATTGTTCCTGACCTGCGCCGACTCCCGCGTGGTGCCGGCCTTGATCACGCAAACCGGGCCGAGCCAGTTGTTCGTGGAACGCAACCCCGGCAACCTTGTTCCGGTCTATAGCGAGCAATCCGTTGGGGTCTCGGCAAGCATCGAATATGCGGTGACCGTGCTCAAGGTGAAGCACGTTGTGATCTGTGGCCACACCGACTGCGGCGTGGTCAAGGCGCTACTGCATCCAGAGAAGGTAGCTGACTTGCCGGCGGTGGCACGCTGGACAGGTTTCGGCGCCCAGGCCCGACGCAGGCTGCTTGAAGAACATCCGCATGCGCCGGAAGACGAGCAGTTGCGGATCCTGACCGAACTCAATGTCCTGAACCAGATCGAGAACCTGTCGACCCACCCCTCGGTTCGCAAGGCATTGGAAGAACAGCGCCTCACAGTCCATGGCTGGGTGTATCACATTGAAAGCGGCGAAGTTCGCGCCTACAACGCCGAATCAGCGCGATTTGAAACTTGGCCTGAACCAACATAGCCTACCTGGCAAGAACGGCCGGGAGCTGGCCGCATCTTTTAGTCATCGCTGGCCAACCACTGACCACGGCCGAAGCAGTTCACAATAGCTTCACACCAAATAAAACGGGACAAGACATGCAACGCAAAAACTTCCTTCGTTTGCTAGCGGTAGCCGCGCTGGGCGTAAACGGGCTCGCCGCGACGCCTGCTTTAGCAGCAGACACATTCCCCACCAGGCCCATCCAGCTGGTCATCCCCTTCGCCCCCGGCGACACCGACAACATGTTGCGCCCCTTCGCCGACAAGATGGTGGAGTTCCTCGGCCAGCCGGTGGTGTTGAACTACCGGCCGGGCGCAGGCGGCGGGGTGGGCGCAGGCTTCGTGGCGACGAGCAAGCCCGATGGCTACACGTTGGTTGGCACAACTCCCGGTTCGATTGTCGTCGTGCCGCTGGCGAACAAGGACACCAAATACACCACCGACGCCTTCACCCCTGTTGCAGCCCTGTCCGAAGGCGGGCTGATGCTGGTGGTGCCTTCCAGCAGCCCCTTCAAGACGGTGCGGGACCTGGTCGATTTTTCGAAAAAGAACCCTGGCAAGATCAGCTTCGGCACGTCCGGCGCGATGGGCATCACCCACCTGCTGGCCGAGATCTTCAGCAAGGAGGCCGGCATCAAGTGGAACCATATTCCCTTCCAGGGCAGCGGCCCCGCGATTACTGCTCTCCTGGGCGGCCACGTGGACATGGCGTCCACGGCGATCGCGCCGGCCCAGGCGCACATCAAGGCAGGCACGCTGCGGCCGCTGGCCACCTTCGGCGAAACCCGCCTGAAGGCCTATCCCGACGTACCGACCTTCCGGGAACTGGGCTACAACCTGGGCAGCCCCACGCTCTACGGCATCTCCGCACCCAAGGGCACGCCCCGCGAGGTGGTGGACGCCATTTACGCGGCCGCCAAAAAGGTTGCGGAGAAAAGCGGCGACCAGATCGCCGGCAGCCTGGCCACCTTCGGCGCCGAAATCCGGCTGCTCGGTCCGGACGAATACGCGGCCTACCTGAAAAAGCAGCAAGAGCTGTTCTCCGCCGGCATCAAGACGCTCGGCGCGGATCGGCCCGTCAACTGAGCGGGCCTGCCAACCTCACGACATCCCGCGCGCAGAGTTGCACCACAGGCCGGTGTGGGAAGATCATGCGCACTCCATGACCACAAAGGAGACAACAATGCACATTCACCGCCCCAGGGCATGCACATGAGCAAGGCGCCGATCGGTTTTGTCGGCCTCGGCAACATGGGCGGGCGCATCACCCGCCGCCTGGTCGATGCCGGCCATCAGGTGCTGGGGCACGACCCGGTGCCGGGCCGCGCCGATGCATGCGGCGCCATCGCCGCGCGCGACCTGGCCGACATCGCGGCGCGGTGCGACGTGATCCTGCTTTCCCTGCCGGACAGCCATGTCGTCGAGCAGGTGGTCGATGGTCCCCAGGGCCTCTTGGCCCACGCACGCGCGGGCCAGGTGGTGGTGGACTTGAGCACCGCCGCGGTGAGTTCAACCACCCGCCTGGCCGGGCTGTACCAGGCCAAAGGCGCGCACTACATCGACGCCGGCATCTCCGGCGGCGCGGCCGCCGCGCAAAAGGGCACGCTCACCTTGATGGTGGGCGGCGACGAAGCACAGGTTGCGCAACTGGCCCCGGTGTTCGCGCCGTTTTCCGCGAAGGTGGTGTACATGGGCGCAAGCGGCGCTGGGCACACCACCAAGCTGCTCAACAACTTTCTCAATGCGGTGAGTCTCGCTGCCACGGCCGAGGTGATGGTCGCCGGCAAGAAGGCGGGGCTGGACCTGCAGCGCCTGCTCGAGGTGCTCAACAGCAGCAGCGGCGTGAACTTCGCGACACTCAACCGCTTTCCGCACATCGCGCGTGGCGACTATCTCGAGGGTGGCCTCACCGGCAAGCTGATGACCAAGGACATCGTGCTCTATGTCGAGCGTGCCCGAGAACTCGGCGTCGCCTCGCTCAACGCCGCCGGGCCGCTGGCCTCGTTCGGCCTGGGCGCCGCGCTCGGCTACGACAACCAGATCAGCAATCGCGTGGTCGACGCGATTGGCGACGTATCCGGCGGTGTCCGCCTGAACTCCTCCACGTAGAAAGAGAAAGGTGCTTCCATGAAAGTCATTCACGCACGGGCCACCGGCCTGCAATCCGACCAGCGCACCGCCACCTTCACCGGAACGGTGTGGGGCGACCCGGTCATGCAGACCACCGACAACGTCACCATCAACAACGTGTTCTTCGCCCCGGGCGGGCGCACCCACTGGCACACCCACGAGCTGGGACAGGTGCTGCAGGTGCTGTCAGGTAGCGGCTGGGTGTGCAAGGACGGCGAGGCGCCGCAGGTCATCCGCGCCGGCGACGTGGTGTGGATCGCGCCGGGCGAGCGTCACTGGCACGGCGCCGCCGCCGGCAGCTTCATGTCGCACATGGCCACCTCGCTGGGCAAGACACAGTGGCAAACCGCGGTCGAGTCACACGAATATCCGCCAGCCTGAACAGCGCGCAAGGCAGCAAGCCGCGGCGGCGTGGCCGCTGCGGCCGGTCACATAAGAAAACAGGAGACAGCAATGAAACGCAATTGGATATGCGCGCTCGTGATGGCGCTCGCCGTCGGTATCTGCAATGCGCAGGGCTTTCCCACCAAGCAGGTCACCATCATCGTCGGGGTGGCGCCGGGCGGCGCGCTGGACGCGCTGGCGCGGCAGATCGCCCAGGGAGCGACCGCGTTACTCAAGCAGCCGGTGGTGGTCGAAAACGTCACCGGCGCGGGCGGCCTGGTGGGTTTCCAGCGTCTCATGAAGGCGGAGCCGGACGGCCACACCCTCAATTTCAGCAACATGTCGCTCCTGATCATTCCGCACCTGTACCCCAAGGGCAACTTCGATCCGCTCGCCGACCTGGCGCCGGTGGCCAGCGTCGCCAACGTGCCGATGGTGCTGGCCGTCAGCAACGCCAGCGGCATCCGCGATGTGGCCGGCCTGCTCGCGCGCATGCGCGAGAACCCGGGCAAGGTCAACTTCGGCTCGGGCGGTCCTGGCACCACCGCGCACCTGGCGGAAGCCTTGTTCTTCAACATGAACCGGGTGGACGGCACGCTGGTGCAGTACCGCGGCTCCGGCCCCGCGCTGGTGGACCTGATGTCAGGCGTGATCGACGGCATGGTCGACCAGACCGTCACCATGATGCCCCTGCATGCAGACAAGCGGGTGCGCGCCATCGCCGTCTCCGCCCCGCAACGGCTGGCACAGATGCCCGACGTGCCGACCTTCGCCGAAGCCGGCGTGCCGCAATTCGACCTGCGCATCTGGAACACCCTGGTGGCCCCCAAAGGGACGCCGCGCGCGGCGATCGACCGTCTGAGCGCGGCCGTCTCGCAGGTGATCGACAGCCCTGAATACAAGGACAGGATCGAAAAGCAGCTGGCGTCGCAGATCCCCGGCCCCGCCGATCGCGGACCGGACGCGTTTCGCAAGGTGCTGGAAAAGGATTCGGAACGCATCGCCGCCCTCATTAAGGCCATCGGCATGAAGCCGGCGCAGTAGGCGCGCCCAAAAGAATCACCCCCGACTTTCAACCAAGGAAAACAGCATGAGCAAACAGGCATTCGGATTCATCGGCATCGGCATGATGGGTGGCCCGATGGGCGGGCGGCTCCTGGCCGCCGGCCACCCCTTGCAGGTATATGACAACAGCGCGAAGGCGGCAGCCAGCCTCAACAGCCAGGGTGCCACCCAGGCGGACTCGGTGGCGCAACTGGGCAACCAGGCCGAGACCATCTTCCTGAGCCTGCCCACGCCGCAGGTGGTCGAGCAGGTATGCCTGGGCGCAGGCGGTCTCATCGAGGGCCGCGTCGTCAAGCAGGTGGTGGACCTGTCCACCGTCGGCCCGCGCTGCGCCGCGGCGGTGGCCAGCGCACTGGCCGAACGCGGCATCACCTACATCGATTGCCCGGTCAGCGGCGGCGTCACGGGTGCCGTCAAGGGCACGCTCGCGGTGATGTTCGCCGGACCGCGCGCCATCTTCGACGCGCTCGAACCGGCACTCGCCGTTTTCGGCAAACCCTTCTACATCGGCGACAAGGCGGGAATGGGGCAGACCGTCAAGGTGGCCAACAATGTCATGTCGGCCACCGCCGTCGCCATCACCTCCGAGGCGGTGGTGTTCGGTGTCAAGGCCGGCATCGACCCGAAGATCATGCTCGACGTCATCAACGCGGGCTCGGGACGCAACACCGCCTCGGCCGACAAGTTTCCGCGCTGTGTGCTGCCGCGCACCTTCGACGTCGGCTTCGCAGCGGCGCTGGCGTTCAAGGACGTGCGCCTGTGCGTGGATGAGGCCGAGCACCTCGGCATGCCCATGCTGGTGGGTTCGGCGGTGCGCGAAATGCTGGCGATCACCCTGGCGCAGATCGGCGCCGATGCGGACTTCAGCGACGTGGTGAAGGTCTGCGAATCCTGGGCCGGGGTTGAAGTGCGCGGTTGATCAGCCGCCCGGCGCGACTCACTGCGCCGCCAACCCCGCGGCCCTGACCACGGACAGCCAGCGCCCGAGTTCCTGCCGGATCAGTTCGCCAAAGGCGGCGGGCGTATCCGGCCGGGCGATCTCGAAGCCCTGCGCGGCCAAGTGGTCGCGTACTTGCGGCTCCATCAGCGCAAAGTTGATCCCGGCGTTGAGCAGCGCGATCTCGGCCGCGGGCGTGCCGGCCGGTGCCGCAAAGCCGAACCACGCCTCCACTTCGTAGCCCGGCAAGCCACTTTCAGCGAGCGTCGGCAGGTGCGGCAGGAAGGCCGAACGGTTTCTGCCGGTTACCGCCAGCGCCTTCAGCGCGCCCGCCCGTACCTGCGTCAGCACGGTGGGCAGGTTGAAAAACCCCGTCGTGACCTTGCCGTCAACCACCTGTTGAATTCCCTCGAGCGAGGTCTCGAAGGGCACGTGCCGCAATGAAACGCCGGCCATGGCGCCGAACATCACGCCCGAGAAGTGATGGGTGGTGCCGACCCCGCCCGAGGCGTAGGTGAGTTCACCGGGCCTGGCGCGCGCGGCGCCCAGCACGTCCTGCGGGGTGTGCGCCGGATTGGCGGGATGCACGATCATCACGTTGGTGACCGACCCCGCCATGGCGACCGGCGCGAAGTCCCGGATCGGGTCATACCCCGGATCGCGGTACAGCCCCATGTTGATGGCGAAGGTGCCGTTGGAGGCGACGATCAGCGTGCCGCCGTCGGGCGCGGCTTTCGCAGCCCTGGCGGTGCCGAGGGTGCCGCCGGCGCCGGGCAGGATTTCCACCGTGACCGGCCGGCCGATGCGCCGGGACAACGCCTCCCCGATCCGGCGCGCCGCGATATCCACCGTGCTGCCCGCCCCCAGCGGCACGATGATGTTGAGGGGGCCTTTCGGCGAGGTCATTGCATCAGCCATTTCCACGCCCGTCCTGCAGGTTGCAAGCGCGTATTGTCCTCCATGGCCCGCGCGGGACCAGGGAGGACATTGCGCGCCATCGCGTTGCTTCAGCCGGGAATCAGGCGCGTCACCGACACCGTCGGCCCGAAGCTCGGCAACGCCGCGGAGTGCTTGCCGGTGCCGCCCACCACCATCACGAGGATGTCGTCGGGGGTCGGTACCGGGGCGATCAGCGCGTCCATCGGCAAGTCGTTGAGGGCTGGCGGCCAGTCGCGCATGCCGTACATGCCGCCAATGACCAGTTCCGAACGCTTGCGGCTCATGGCCGTGAACAGGAACTCGCGCACCTGCTTGCGCGACCAGCCGGTGCTGGCGATGCTGGCCGCGTGTTCCGGCCCGAGCACGAGCAGCAATTCCTTGCGCCCCTGCCAGGCCAGGAACCAGGTGTTGTGGCCAAGCTCCTTGAACACATCGCCCGCCACCCGCAGCAGACCCTCGGGGTCGCCGTGCTCATGGTCATTGATGTTGTGCGGCGGTTCACCGCCGTAGACGGTGACGGCGTTCGCATCGGCCGCAAAGCCGCGATCGGTGATGAACGAGCCCCAAGGCGAATCGGCCACATTCTCGGCCACGCAGAAGCTGAACTTGCTCGGTGCGCCCTGCGTGGAACGGTCGACATCGCCCGGCAGGGCGCCGCCGATGTTCCACAGGATCAGGCGGATGGCCCGGCCGATCACCGCATTGGCCATGGCGCTCGGACCGAACGCGCCGGCCCCCGAATTGATGCCCAGCTCCTTCGCGATCGGCCCGTGCACCACCACCAGCGGAGACACCGGGTGGGTGGTGGCCTGCAGCGCCGCGAGGTTGAACTGCGGCTCCAGCATCGCCTCGAGCGCGGTGATGATGACCGGCATGTGCTGCGGCCGGCAACCGGCCATCACCGCATTGACGGCAACCTGCTCGACGGTGGCCACGCCACCGCGCGGCGGTACGACACCAACCAGGTCGGTACCCGGCCGGCCGGCGCCGGCCACCATCTTCGCCACCGCCTCGGGCGTCGGCGCGAGGATGGGGAACCCCTCGCTCCAGCGCCGCTCGGCATACCAGGCCTGCAACTCGGCCGGATCGGCCGGTGCCGTCACCCGTTGCGCGATGGCTGTGGGCGGCTTGGCCGGCGGCGGCGGAGTGCGTGCCAGTGCTTCACGCAGGCTGGGGTACATGGATTCGGCCCGCTCGGCCACCTGCGCTTCGGTCAAACCACCCAGCGGATGCTTGAATACAGCCAGACGCGGCTCGGGCAGGCCGAGCGTGCGGCCGTCGTACAGTGCCTTCGCGTAGAAGGCGGAGGAGGTAATCACCACGGTCGGGACTCCGCGGCGTTCCAGCTCGGACAGGTCGTGGAGACTCCACGACGAACAGGACCCTCAGTCGGCCGAGCCTGTCAACACGATGTCGGTCGAATGGGCGATCTTGTCGAGCACCTCGGCGGTCGCGCCCACGGCGGCATTTTCCTTCTGGAAATGCTCGATGCTCGCGGCGCCGAATTCGGCGCGCAGCTTCTCGGCCGACAGGGTGGCCAGGAGCCTGAAATTCGGCTTGACGTTGTCGAGGATGCCGATGCGCTTGCCGGCCAGCGGCGGCACGGCGTTCATCTGCAGCGGAGCGAGCTTCTGTATCTGTCCCTGCGGTTCAAGAATTTCGATCATCATGGCCATGTCTCCCTTGGTGCGTTTATGTTGCCCGGACTGCAAAATCTTAATCCCTGCGTCGCCGTCGGCGCAAGCCTGAGCCGCGCAGTCGCCTAGTGATACACCAAACCCGGCAGCCACAGGGAAAATGCCGGTACGTAGGTGGTAAGCATCAGCACGACAAGCATCAGCACGATCATCGGCCAGATCGCACGCGCCAGGGCCACCAGGGACAGGCCCGAGATCGACATGCCGACAAACAGGCAGTAGCCGATCGGCGGCGCCGCCATGCCAATGGCGACATTGGTCACGATGATGGCGCCGAAATGGATCGGGTCGATGCCGAACTTGGACGCCAGCGCGATGAACAGCGGCCCGAGGATCACCATCACGGCGATCTCGTCCATCACCGAGCAGATCACGAACAGGAACAGGTTCACCACCAGGAGCATCATCCAGCGCTCCGAAATACCCTGCGAAAGCCAGGTCGCCAGTTTCGCGGCGAACTGCCCCTGTGCCACCAGCCAGCCGAAGCCGGCGGACGCGGCAACGATGAACATCACCATCGCGGTGATGCGCATGGCGTTGACGGCCAGGTCGGGCAGGTCGGCGAAGCGCATCTTCTTCTCGATGAACACGCCCACCAGCAGGCTGTAGACGCAGGAGACGATGGCCGCCTCGGTGGGCGTGAAGACGCCGCCGTAGATGCCGCCCAGCACGATCACCGGCGCGGCCAGCGCCCACACGCCTTCGCGCAGCGCGGTGATGATTTCGCCGAGGGTGGCGCGCTGCTCGCGCGGGATGTCGTGCTTGAGCGCATGGAAGTAGGTAATGACCATCAGGCCGGCCGCCAGCAAAAGTCCGGGGCCGACGCCGGCCATGAAAAGGCGCGCGATCGACTGCTCGGCGATCACCCCCCAGATGACGCCGGCTATCGAAGGCGGGATCAAGGGTCCCAGCACACCGGCGCTCACCGCCAGCGCGGTGGAAAATCCCTTGCCATAGCCCTTGGCCACCATGGCCGGGATCATGATGGTGCCGATCGCAGCAGTGGTCGCCGGCGCAGAGCCGGATATCGCCGCGAAGATGCAAGCCGAGAGAACGGTCACATGGCCCATGCCGCCGGGCAGGTGGCGCACCAGCACATTGGCCACGCCGATCAGCTTTTTGGACAACCCGCCGGCGCTCATGATCTCGCCGGCCAGCATGAAGAAGGGAATGGCAAGCAGGCTGAACGACTGGGTGGAGGAGATCAGCGTCTGCGACAGCAGGATCAGGTCGATGTCGGCGACCAGCAAGGCCGCGGCCGTCACCAGCACCAGCGCGATGGCGAACGGGAAGCCCGTGACCAGCAAGGCCGCGAACCCGGCCGAAAGTATCCAGGCGGTGGCGCTCAATTCATTCGCCCTGGCCCTCGTCGACCGGGATGCGGCCTTCGAGCATCGCCTCGATGGCGAACAGCGTGATCAGCACGCCGCACACCAGCGCCGAGGCATGCAGGAGTTCGTTGGGGTAACCCATCGCCGCCGAGGTCATGCCACGCGTATCGACAAAATAGGCCCAGCCTGACCAGGCGATGAAGCCACCGGCCACCGCCGTGGCCAGACTGATCGCCTGCTCGGCACGCAGGCGCAGGTTCGGAGGCAGGCGCCGCACCAGCAGCGCCATGCGCACATGGAAGGACTCCTTCACCCCGAGGGCGGCCATCAGGAGCACCGTCCAGGTGGTGAGCGCGAGCGCCAGTTCCTCGCTCCAGGAAAGCGCGATGTTGAACAGGTAGCGCAGCGAAATCTGCGCCGTCAGCACGCACAGCATGATGACGACCATCACCACCACCAACGCCTTGATGGCGCGGGCGGCGGCCTGGTTGAAACGGACCAACGCGCGCACGATGCGGGAAACGTCTGCGATTGCCCGGGCGACGACGGCAGACCCGTCGCGCCGGGGCGATCCGGACCTACTTGACGGCGGCCAATACCTCGTTCATCACGTCGGCGCCGATGGAGGGCTCGAACTTCTTGTACATCGGCCGCACGGCATTGCGGAAGGGCGTGAGATCGGAGACGGTGTTGATCTTCATGCCCTTTTTCTCCAGGCCCACCAGCAGCATCTTGGCGTTGGCCGCGGTGGCGGCGCGTTGCGGCCCAAGCGCGCTCTTGCCGGCTTCGCGCACGATGGTCTTGAGATCGGCAGGCAGCTTGTCATAGCTTTTCTTCGACATCAGGAGCGCGATCATCGAGTAGGTGTGGTTGGTCAACGACATGAACTTGGTGATCTCGTTGGCCTTGAGCGAGTCGGTCGGCCCGACCGGGAGTTCCAGTCCGTCGACCGTACCCTGCTGCACCGCGGTATAGGTCTCGCCCCAAGCCATCGGGACGGCATTGCCGCCCAGCGAGGAGAACATCTCGATATAGACCGGGTTCTGCATCACGCGGTATTTCACGCCCTTGACGTCCTCCGGCTTGTTGACCGGGCGCACGTTGTTGAGCATGTGGCGAAAACCGCCTTCCATGTAGGCCAGCGAGACGATGCCCTTGGCTTCGAGCTTTTTCGCCAGCAGCTGGCCGACCTTGCCGTCCAGCACCTTGTGTGCCTGCGCCTCGTCGCGGTACAGGAAAGGCAGGTCGTTGACCTGGAAGGCCGGCTCGACCTGCCCGACCACCGCGTTGGTGATGACCGCCGCGTCGACCGTGCCGAATCGCAGGCCCTCGAGCATGGGCTTCTCGTCGCCGAGCTGCCGGTTGGGGAACAGTTGCACCTCGATGCGCCCGCCGGACTGCCGCTCGACGGTCTGCTTGAAAAAGATCGCGCCGGCCGCGTAGGGATCCTGCGGGTTTTCCGGCGTGACGAAGCCAACCTTGATGATGAACTTCTGCTGCGAGCCGGCCGGTGCGGCCGCTGCAAGCAACATCGCTGCGGAAAAGGCTGCAACAAGCCTGATCATCGGGTTCTTCATGCTGTCTCCTGGTTCTTGTATTGGTTGACCAGCGCCTGGCGTACGCCACGGTTTTCGCTGTCACTGCCGTCGGTGCCGAGACCGGCGTCGGGCGCATAGCTTAGCGCATAGTGGCCTTCCGGTGCCAGCCGCACCGGTTCAGGGTGCCGCATCCAGCATCGCCGCCGCCTCGGGATACCTGGCGCGCAGGGCCACGCGCGCCTCGTCCAGCCGGCTGCACAGGCGCATGCTCGACAGTTCCAGCCCGCCGGTGCTGCCGTCCGGACCGACGGGTTTCGCGCCGCCGCATACTGCCCGCCTGGCCATGTGGCCCCTGATATCCGGCGGCTCGCCGGCTGGGCGTGCCGCAGAGGCCTGCTCAAAGCGTTCGCTGAAACTCACATGCGATTCGAAGCATTCCGCCGATGCGTCACCAGGCAGGAAACGCGAAGGCGTGCCGTCCTCGTACAGGCACAGCGTGGCCTTTGCCGCGGACTTGTCTCCCGAGCGCGCGGCGTCGAGATCACGGGTGAACAGGACCGCCATGTCGTCACTGTTGACGGAAAAGCGCGGATGCATGGGCGCGACGTGCGCCTCGGCGCGCGATCGGAAGTCCGCGCCATCGATGTCCAGACGGGTGAACACGAACTCGATCACATCGGTTTTGGTCGGTCCGGGGCGACTTGTTCCGGGCAGGAAAGGCTGGCCCGCCGGCGAATATTTCATCGCCATGCCAAGCGGCAGGGTCATCGGCAGCAACACCAGCAGCAGCGACGCGATCTCGATGCGCAGCCAGGGGCGCTGGCTGGCCAGGGCCGTGAAGGCGAGCGCCATCAGCGCGTCGCTCAGGACAAACAGGCCGAGCGGATTCTCCTGCCAGAGGCTGCCGGCGCGGGTGGAATGGGTATTTGCAGCCAGCCACAGGTCATCCAGGCGCAATAGCATGAGTAGCCCCGCCGCCGCCAGGCCGATCAGGAAAGCGCGCATCCGTGCCGCCGCCGCATCGCCCGCGGTGGGCAAGGCCATCACGATCAGGCCGCAAATCGCGAACGACGGCACGTGCAGCACGCCGCCCGCCACGGGGATAGGGATCAGGTAGTCCACCAGGGCACTGCCACTGCCCCACACGCCTTTCCAGCCGAGCGCACCGGCCACCACGGCCGGCAGCGGCCAGGCAAGCAGCACCCAGAAGACCGCGCGCAGCATCGTCGACTACTCTGCCTTGATGTTGCGTTCCTTGATCAGCTTCACCCAGCGTACCTCTTCCTTGCCCATGAAGTCCTTGAACTCGGCCTGTGTGGAGGCACGGATTTCCACGCCCTGTGGCTTGAAGCGCTCAATCATGTCCGGATCGGCCGCGACCTTGGCGATGGCCTTTTCGAGCTTGTCGATGATTGGCTTCGGCGTGCCGGCCGGCACCACCATGCCCTGCCAGAACACCACTGCGAAGTCCCGGATGCCTGCCGATTCGGCCACCGTGGGAACTTCAAGAAACGCCGGTGATCGCTGCGCGCTGGTGATCGCGATCGCCCGCGTCTTGCCGGATGCCAGCAAAGGTCGGGCCTCGAGCGCGGCGGAGAACATCATCTGCGCCTGCCCGCCGGCCACGTCCTGCCCGGCCTGTGCACCGCCCTTGTAAGGCACATGGGTGATGACAAGGCCCGCCTCCTGCTTGAACATTTCGGCAATCAAGTGATTGGTAGCGCCGATGCCCGAACTGGCGATATTGAACTTGCCGGCATTGGCCTTCACGTGGGCGATCAGCTCCGGCATGGTCTTGGCCGGGAAGGCGGCGTTGACATGCAGGATGAAGGGCGTGAACGACATCAGCGATACAAGATCGAAGCTCTTGTGCGGGTCGTACTGCACTTGGCCGGTCAGCGTGGGGTTGATCACCAGCGAGGTGGCGGCGGCGTAGATGGTGTATCCGTCGGCGGGCGCCTTGGCCACGTAGTTGGAGGCCACCGTCGTGCCGGCGCCGGCACGGTTGTCGATGAGCACCGGCCGGCCGAGTTCGACGGCCAGCTTGTTGGCATAGATCCGCGCCACCGCATCGTTCACGCCCGCCGGCGGATACGGCACGACCATGGTGATTGGCTTTTGTGGCCAGTCGGT
The DNA here is from genome assembly GCA_965279115.1 of Burkholderiales bacterium. Taxonomy (GTDB): domain Bacteria; phylum Pseudomonadota; class Gammaproteobacteria; order Burkholderiales; family JAEUOS01; genus JAEUOS01. Next base: position 4,454,651 of record OZ257137.1, on the reverse strand, counting down.
CTGCGCCAGGGTGGCAAACGGCAGGACGAGCGCGACAAGGCCCGCCGCAACGTAGGTATAACGTTTCATTTTTGTCTCCTTTGCAAATGCCCCGCGTCGCGATTACTGGCCGGTCGGCGCCGGCTTTCTTCCCAGCAAACCCTACTGCGCCACCGCTCCCGATGACTTGACGATGGGTATCCAGCGCGCCAGGTCGTCACGCATCAGTTGGCCAAAAGCGGCCGGTGTGCCTGGCCTGGCGATCTCGAATCCTTGCGCGATAAGCTTGTCGCGCACCTCGGGATTGACCATCACCTTGTTGATCTCGGCATTGAGGCGGTCGACCAGGGCGGCGGGCGTTCCGGCCGGGGCGGCAAAACCGAACCAGGCACCCACTTCGTAGCCGGTGAGCCCGGTTTCGTCGAGGGTGGGCAATTGAGGCAGGTAGCTCGAACGGGTCTTGCCCGTGACAGCCAGCGCCTTCAACTTGCCCTCCTTGATCTGCGTGAATACGGTGGGCAGATTGAAGAAACCCATCGTGATCTTGCCTTCGACCACCTGGTTGATGCCGTCGAGCGAGGCCTTGAAGGGTACGTGCTTGAGGTCAAGCTTGGCCATGGAGGCGAACATCACACCGGAGAAGTGGTGGGTGGTGCCGACGCCACCGGACGAATACGTGAGTTCGCCGGGCTTGGCACGCGCCGCTTCGGCCACGTCCTGCGGCGTGCGCGCCGGATTGGCAGGGTTGACGATCATCACGTTGGTGACAGAGCCCACCAGGGCGACAGGCGCGAAGTCCCGGATCGGGTCGTAGCCGGGGTTGGCGTACAGCCCCATGTTGATGGCATGGGTGCCATTGGAGGCAATCGTGATGGTGTAGCCGTCGGGCGCGGACTTGGCTGCCTTGGCCGTGCCTGTGGTGCCACCGGCGCCCGGCAGCAACTCCACGGTGACCGGTTGTCCCAGGCTTTTTGACATTTCGGCACCGAACACCCGCGCGATGATGTCCACCGTGCTGCCCGCCCCGAGCGGGACGATGATGTTGATGGGCTTGGCAGGCCAGGCTTGCGCGGACGCGGACGCTGAGGTTAGAAAGGCGAACAGCGCGGTAAAGATTCTGGTCATGCCAACTTCCTCTCTTGTGCCACTCAGGATGTCTAGCTTACCGCGCCGGCGCCAACAAGCAAATCTTGCGTCAACCTGCGGCTTCAATCCGCCTTGGCACCCGACTCCTTCACCACCTTGCCCCATTTGACGATGTCGCTACGCACCACGCGCGCAAAATCGTCAGGCGAATTGCCGATGATCTCAACCCCCAGCCTGGCCATGCGCTGCACCACCTCGGGGTCGCGCAGCGCCTTCAACATGGCGGCGTTGAGTTTGTCGACGATGGGCCGCGGCGTGCCGGCAGGTGCCAACAGTCCCAGCCAGAAACCGACATCGAAGACCGGCAAGCCACTCTCGGACACCGTGGGTACCTCCGGCAACTGACTGAAGCGCTTGCTCGTGCTCACCGCCAGCGCGCGCAACTTGCCGGTCTTCACGTGGGCAAGCGAGGTGATGGGGTTGTTGAACATGAAGGGAATCTGCCCGCCCAGCAGGTCGGCGGTGGCTGGCGCCTGCCCCTTGTAGGGCACATGCGTGATGTCGATCTGCGCCATGCTCTTGAACAATTCGCCCGCCAGGTGCGAGGCCGTGCCGGCGCCACTGGAACCGAAGGCGAGCGTACCCGGCTTGGCACGGGCCAGTGCGATCAATTCGCGTGTGTCCTTGGCCGCAACCGAAGGATGTGTCACCAAAATGAAGGGCGTGAGACCCGCGAGCGTGATGGGTGCGAAGTCCTTTTCGAAGTTATAGGGCAGCTTGGAATACAAGCTCACGCTGATGGTATCGCCGACCTGCGCCTGCAACAGGGTGTAGCCGTCAGGCGCGCTCTTGGCCACCGCGTCGGCGCCGATGATGCCGGAGGCGCCGGTGCGGTTGTCCACCACCACCGGCTGGCCCCATTCCTGGGTCATTTTCTGTGCCAGGGCGCGCGCCATGATGTCGCTCGGGCCACCGGCCGCGAATGGCACAACGATGCGGATTGGGCGGCTGGGATAGGTAGCGGCGTCGCTGTCAGCGGCTTGCACCGGGCCTGCTGCGCAAGCGATCGCGCACGTAGCGACGAGCAGGTTCTCCAGGGTCGATCTGGCGGTCATTGTCTTGTCTCCAGCATTGTTGTTGTGAACTTCGCCTGCCAGAATACAAGGAATGCGCCTTCCCGGCCGGTGGAGGCCACGCCCCCGGCCTTCGCCTGCATAATGCGCCTGCGATCACACAGCACAAGGAATTGCCATGCCGTTTTTCGAGAAGGGTCCCGTCCGCATCCACTATGAAGAGGCCGGTTCCGGCCTGCCGCTTTTGATCCTGCCGGGCGGCGGGTTGAATTCGACCATTGCCTTCTTCAATACGCTCTCGCCTTTCGACGCGATGGCAGCGTTCAGTAACGAGTACCGCTGCATCACCATGGACCTGCGCAACGCCAACGGCGGCCAGTCCAGCGGACCGCTCGAGGTGGATCGCCCATGGGAGGCCTGCACCGACGACCAGCTGGCGCTGATGGATCACCTCGGCATCGACCGCTTCCTGGTGCTGGGCTTTTGCGTCGGCGGCCCCTTCATCTGGAACCTGATCAAGCGCGCGCCCGAGCGGGTGACCGCCGGAGTACTGGCGCAGCCCAGCGGCCACCGTCCCGAGAATCCTGACCAGTTCTACGACAACAACATCAAGGGCTGGGGCCCCGCACTGCATTCGCGCCGGCCAGAGATCAGCATGGCGATGATCGAGACCTACCTGCACAACATGTATCGCGCCAATGCCGACTTCGTCTTCACGGTGTCGCGCGACTTCGTGCGCAATTGCCAGACGCCGGTGCTGGTGCTGCCCGACGACAGCCCACCGCACCCCTATGCAGTAGCCATGGAGTCCGCCATGCTGGCGCCGAATGCGGAGGTCAGCATGTTTCCATGGAAGGAACCCAAGGAGCGCGTACCGCTGGCGGTGCGGCAGATCCGGTCGTTCCTGCGGGCGCACCGGGCGCCGGCAACCTAGGCTCCGGCTTGCGCTAGCGCCACACCACGGCGGCGTCGACGACGTACAACTGGCAGTTCCTGCCTATGCTCGCGCATCGCTCGAGCGCCAGTTTTTGCGGATCCGCCCCGCCGGATGAATACCCGCAGGCACCGTTTTCCGCGATGGCAAAGGCGCGCGGCATGTCGAAGTCGAGAAAGGTCTCGTAGACGCGCCGGCAGCCCGGCAGCGGCGTGGGCAGGGCGGCGACGTCCATCAGGCGGCGCTGCCCGGGATCGGCCGACTTGACCAACGGCGGCACCGGCACCGTAGGCAACCCCAGCCGCCGAAGAAACGTCTCCATCTCCGGCCACCACACGGCCACCCCGGCCAGGTCATTGAACAGCCCGTGCGAGTCGTTCTTGAATGGGCCGTAGGTCACCAACCGCGCCTGCTGGCCGGATTTGCCATAGCGCTTGTACATCTGCCGCGCAAGGTCGATCGAAAACAGGCTGTCGTTGTCGCCGTAGAACCAGAGCGAAGGCAGGCGCGTGCCGCTGCCGAAGTCGCCGAACGCATGCTCCAGGCGGACCGGCCAGTCAGGGCAGTCAATGACTTTCAGGCCGCCGGAAAAATTGACCAGGCCAAGCACGCCCTCCACCGGCACGCTGCCAAACGCCATGGTGGTGAGCCCGCCATGCGACTGGCCGATGACGAGTATTCGCTGCGGGTCGACATAGGGCATACGCTTCATGTGCTCGATCGCAGCACGCACGTATCCTGCCTGGACCCTGCCGTCACGTGCGATGTCGCACCCGGGATTGAGGAATACCCCGCCCGACCTGGAAAATCCGCCACGCATCGGCGAAGCCACCGCATAGCCGCGCCGCACGAACTCGCGGCTGGCGACGAAATGCCGGGCCCTCACCTGGTCAGTCGGGTAGCCGGGATCCTTGCCATGGTTGATGATCACCAGCGGGAACGGGCCGGGACCATCAGGCTTGAAAATGGTGGTTTCAAGCGAGACCGTTTCATCGTAGCGGATGAAGGCGACTTCCTCGTTGAGCGCCTGATTGAGCGCGGCCTGCTGCGCTTGCACTGGCGCAAGCATGCCCGCAGCTGCCAGGCAAAGGCACGCCAACCACCTCCCGCCGCATCCGCGCATTCCCGGCCTTGTTGCTCTCGCGCTGGCCGTTCGGAGAGCAGCCTTGAGCGGGAAAGCGTGTCGGTTGTCATGCTTGCAGACGACAGTACCGGGAGATCGCCGGAACAGAGCAGGCTTTGCACAGCCAGGGCACAGGTAACATTCGCACTGACGTGCTGTCGCATGCGCCACAGCCCCCGCTCAAAGGACAATCTGAATGAGTCAACAGACCGCTGCGGCCCTCGAATCCTGGGACGCCACCGTCGTCCGGGTCCTCAAGGCCAACAAGGTGAGCCTTGTCACCTATGTGCCCGACAAGGTGCTGGCCCCGTTGATCCGCCGCCTGCACGCCGACACGTATTTCACCGTCGTCAATCCGGCGCGTGAGGAGGAAGCCGTGGGCATCGTCACCGGCGCCTACCTGGCCGGCACGCGTGGCATCGTCCTCATGCAGACCAGCGGCTTCGCCACTCTGCCCAATGTGCTGGCATCCCTGGTGCTGCCGTTCCAGATCCCGCTGCTGATGATGGTGTCCGAGCGTGGCACGCTCGGCGACCACCAACTGGGCCAGGCCATGGTGTGCAGCACCCTGCGGCCCATCCTGGAGGCGCTCAAGATCGAGCATTTCGCCATCCAGCGCCAGGAGGATCTCGAGTTCGTCACCGACCGCATGATCAAACAGGCTTTTGCCACGCAAGCCGCAGCGACAATCATCCTATCGCCGCTCCTGACCAACCGCGCCGGCACCCCTGCTTGAGGCCAGAGACATGACAACCAATCCTTTCCGTGCCATCGACCGCGACGCTGCCGCCGTGCTGAACCGCTCTGTCCTCACCCGACGCCTTTCCGCCAAGCTCACCGACGAAGCCGTCATCGGCGGCATCGGCAACACCCACTTCGACCTGTGGGCCGCCGGCCAACGCGCGCAAAACTTCTACATGCTGGGCAGCATGGGCCTTGCCATACCGATCGCACTGGGCGTGGCAATGGCGCAACCGAAACGCCGCGTCATCGCGCTCGAAGGCGACGGATCGCTCCTCATGCAGTTGGGCGCGCTGGGCACGGTGGCGAGCGTCAAGCCCGCCAACCTGACGATCTTCGTCTGGGACAACGGCGCCTACCAGATCACCGGGTCGCAACCCACGCTCACCGCCACCACGGTGGACCTGGTGGCGATGGCGCGCGGTGCCGGCATTGCGCGCAGCACCTGGGCGGAAGACGAGGCGCACTTCGACCAGCTGGTGGATGAGGCCCTGAAAGGCGCGGGCCCGATGTTCGTTTGCGCGCGCACCGACAACGCACCACCGGCCGGCGTTACCGAGCGCGACCCGTCTCGCATCCGCATCCGCTTCATGGACGCGATAAAGACCTGAAACCGGCGGAAGCAAGGTCAAGCGCGGCCTGGTGCCGCGCGTGCTTATTCGATCACCCGATCGGCACGCAGCAGCAGCGATTGCGGAAACGACACGCCGAGCTGTTTGGCGGTTTTGAGGTTCACCACCATCTCGAAGCGCGTAGGCCGCTGTATCGGCGTGTCGCGCGGCAGCGCCCCCTGCAACACCTTGGCCATCATGAGCCCGGTCTCGCGGAACATGCTGGGCAGGTGCGGCCCGTAAGCCATCAGGCCACCGGCGTCGGCGAAACCCGGGAAGGGCATGATGGTCGGAAGGCGGTGCTTGAGTGCTAGTTGTGCGATTTCAGCCCGTGCGGAAAAAATCATGGGGGAAGAAAACACCAACAGCACCTCGGCCTTTTGAGCCACCGTCGCTGCGATCGCACCGGCGATGTCGGCCTGGCTGCGCGCCTGCGCGCGCAACATCTTCACGTTGAAAGCACGACCGGCCGCTTCCGCGCCGTCCAGCAGGTAAGGTCCCCCGGCCGGGTCCAGCAGCACTCCGGCGCGGCTGAGTTTCGGCACCACCTCCCTGATCATTTGCAACCACTTGCCGCCCAGTTCGGGAAAATCCAGGAACGTGCCGGTCACATTGCCACCTGGCCGTGCCAGACTCACGGCAAGCTTTTGCGCGACCGGGTCGGTCTCCATGTCGTTGGCCAGGATGGGAATTGAGGTGGTCGCTTTCGCTGCCGCGCCCACGCCAGCCGGCGCGATTGCCACGATCGCATCCACCTTGGCGCGCACCAGGTCGCGGGCGTTTTCGAGAAGCTCCTCGGCTGTGCCAGGACGTACCCGGCACTCGAATGAAAGGTTGGTCCCCTCGATGAAGCCGTTTTCACGCATGGCCTGGCGGAATGGCGCGAAGTTTTCCCGCCATACCGCGTCATCCGGCCCGGGGCGCAACACGCCGATGCGCCACGACCTGCCCGGCTTCGCGGGTTGTGCTCGCGAAATCAAGGGCGCGGCGCCAAGGGCCACCAGTCCGGCTATGGTGTAGCGTCGGTTCATCCGGGTTCCTTAGTTGCGATGGGACTACTTGATCAGTCCGAGTCGCCTCGCGTCGTCCTGGTAGGCCGCGGTGCGGTCCTTCACGAACGCGCCCATCTGGTCATATGAAATGTCGACCAGCTCGAACCCGGCCGCGGCCTTGCGCTTGCGCATCTCCGGGTCCTTGTTCAACTGGGAGAACAGGTCCGACACCTGGCGGCGCACCGATTCCGGCGTCGACTTGGGCACCGCCACGCCGCGATAGCCACCGTCCACCCAGTTGAAGCCCAGTTCCTTGAAGGTGGGTACTTCCGGATATTTGGCATCGCGCTGCTCGGTGGCCACCGCAAGCATGCGGGTCTTTTCGCGCTGCTGCATGCCCAGCGTGTTGTAGCTCATTGCGGCGCTCACGTGCCCGCCGATCAGCGAGCCCACGAGGTCGCCGGTGCCCTTGAACGGCACATAGGTCACCTTGATGCCGGCCATGGCGGACAAGCGCAGGGTCGCGGCCTGGTTGGCGCCGTTGCTGCCGGACCCGGCGAAGCTCACTTTCTCGGGGTTGCGCCTGGCGTCGTCGATCAGGTCCTTGAGGGTCTTGTAGGGGCTGGTGGTCGGCACCACGATCGCGTCTGGCGTGAAATGGAAGAAATACACGCAGACGATATCCTCAAGCTTGTAGGGATTGTTCGCCTCCAGCGGCTGCAGCACCAGGTGCGGCATGTTGGCGCCCATCACGGTATGGCCGTCGGCGGGCTCGCGATTGAGCGTGCTCCAGGCCAATGCACCGCCAGCGCCGGCGCGGTTGATCACCACCATGGTGTGGGGCGCGAACTTGCGCTGGAAAAGGTCCTGTTGCCAGCGCGCCACCACATCCGATTCCCCGCCGGCCACAAAGGGGATGATGTAATTGATGTTCTTGGAAGGGTATGCGGCCTGCGCCATGGCGCGAGGAACAACAGCACCGACGGGCGCGGCCGCGGCAGCGAGAAGCAGTTTTCGACGGTTCATGGTGTGTCTCCGTGGGGTCTCTGGTTTTTATTCCGGCAATGCATGATTGTGCATCATGACGGCCCTGCGGGTTACCATCGCGCCCACACATCACTTGGGCCTGCGATGACCGCCCCTACCGTCAACCAAACTGCAACTGCATCCGCCATGCCGGAAGGCCTGATCCTTTTCGTCAAGCGCGATTGCGAGACCTGCGCACTTGTCACACCGATGATCGACGACTTGCAACCCGCCGCCCTCTACGTGCAGGATGAACCTGCGGCGTTCAGCCGGTATTCCCCGGTCGACGACACCTCTCTCGAGCACTCTTTCCGCCACGAGATTGAAACCGTGCCGACCTTGATCCGCATGCAGGGTGGGCGCGAGGTCGCGCGCGCTGTGGGCTGGGTGCGCAACGAATGGCGCGCGCTCAGCGGAATGGCAACGCTGGGGGAAGCACTGCCCGCGCGCCAACCTGGCTGCGGCTCCAAAAGCTGCGAGCCCGGGGTGCATGAAGAACTGGTCGCGCGCTACGGCAACCCCGGCCTGGCCTCGCGCAAGGTGGCGCTGGGTGAATGGGACGACGCCATCGAGGCCTGCTTCGAACGCGGCTGGAGCGACGGCCTGCCGGTGGTGCCACCCACCGACGCGCGCATCCTGCGCATGCTGGCCGGCACCCGGCGCGCACCGTCTGAGGTGATCGGCAAAGTGCCGCCCAACCTGGCGGACTGCACGGTAGAAAAGGTGGCAATCAATGCGGTGATGGCCGGCTGCAAGCCGGAATACATGCCGGTACTGCTGGCGGCGCTGGAGGCCGCGCTGGAACCGATCTTCACCATGCATGGGCTGTTGTGCACGACCTGCTTTGCCGGGCCCATCGTCATCGTCAACGGACCGGTGGCAAAAAGAATCGGCATGAACTGGGGCATCAACGCGCTGGGCCAGGGCAACCGCGCCAACGCGACCATCGGCCGCGCCCTGCAGCTGGTCATCCGCAACGTCGGCGGTGGCGTGCCGGGCGCGCTGGACCGTGCCACGCTCGGCGGCCCCGGCAAGTACACATTCTGTTTTGCCGAGGACGAGACCGATCCCGAATGGGAACCGCTAGCGGCGCGGCGCGCCGGCGTTGCCAAGGGGCGCAACGCGGTCACCCTGTTCCAGGGCGACGGCGTACAGGGATTCGTCGACCAGCGCTCGCGCACCCCCGAAGAACTCACCCGCTCACTGGCCGGATCGCTGCTCGCGGTCGGCAATCCCAAGATGTGCCAACACACCAACGCGATGCTGGTGCTGTCCCCCGAGCACTATGCGATTTATCGCAGCGCCGGCTGGAACCGTCGCCGCATCGAGAACGAACTGCACAACGCCATGTTGCGACCGCGCGCCGATGTGTTGCAGGGCGCGCATGGCGTGGGTGAAGGCATTGCCGTCAACTACCAGACCGGCCGTGACGACGACCTGGTGCCGAAATTCTGGGACGACGGGCTGCTGGTGGTGCGCGCCGGCGGCGATGCAGGCCTGTTCTCGGCCATTTGCGCGGGCTGGACCGGCGGCCGTTTCCGCGAGCACTCCCAACCTGTCACGCGTGAAATCCTTGAATAGAATGCCGCCATGCACTTTGACGCCATCGTGACTGGCGCGCCACGCCGGACCCCAGCGGCCTGATGCAGGCCCGTTCGCCGGCGCGCTTCACCGCCTGGCTATGCGCGGCCCAAGTGGGTACCATGCTCGGGTACGCCACCTACCCGACACTGCTCAACACCCTGCAGGCCGAATGGCACATGAACAACACCGAGGCCGGTGTCGTCAGCGGCGCCTACTTCGGCGGCTACATGCTGGCCGTGCCGCTACTCACCGCGCTCACCGACCGCATTGACGCGCGGCGCATCCACATCTTCGCGTGCATGCTGGCCGCGCTGGGCAGTTTTGGCTTCGCCTTTCTCGCACACGACTTCCTCACGGCTGCCGTATTCCAGGCCTTTGTCGGCATGGGACTGGCCGGCACCTACATGCCGGGCCTGAAAATCCTTTCCGACCGGGTCGCAGGCCCAAGGCAAAGCCGTTACGTCTCCTTCTACACCACCAGCTTCACGGTGGGCGCCTCGGCCTCGTTCCTCTTGCCGCTGGCGGCACTGCCGCTGGTGGGCTGGCGCGGCACCTTCGCGCTGACCGGGCTGGGGCCGATCCTGGCCGCGCTGATGGTGTGGCGCATACCGCCTCTTCCGGTCGCCCCTGCTCCGGCCGGACCGCAAGCCGCCCTGCTCGACTTTCGCCCGGTGCTGGCCAACCGCCCGGCGATGGGTTACATCCTCGCCTATACGGCGCACTGCTGGGAGCTGCTGGGCAGCCGCTCATGGCTGGTGGCCTTCCTCGTGTTCGCGGCCACACTCTCCGGCGGCGCGCCGCCGGTGGCGCCAGCCGTGGCTGCGGCGGTGATCAACCTGCTGGGGATGCCTTCCTCGATTTTCGGCAATGAGATGGCGATGCGCTTCGGCAGGGTCCGGCTGGTGCTCACCTGCATGCTGCTCTCCGGCATTGCCAGCACCATGGTCGGATTCACAGCCGCCATGCCATGGTTGCTGGTTGCGACGCTGCTCGCGGTCTACACCATGCTGGTGATGGCGGATTCTGCTGCACTCACGGCAGGCACCATCGCGGCATCGGCCCCGGACAAACGCGGCATCACGCTGGCCGTCCATTCCACCCTGGGCTTCGGCGCCGGCATCATCTCGCCGACGCTGTTCGGCCTGATCCTCGATGCCGCTGGCGGCAACGCAAGCACAACCGCCTGGGGATTCGCCTACGCCAGCCAGGGCATGTTTTGCCTGGTGGTGCCGCTGTTGTTCCTGATCGCCCGCGCCAGCATCAAACGGTGAAGGTCTTGCCTTCGATGCCGTTTGCGACCCGATAACCGGTAAGGAATTTCTGAAACGGCAGGCCGGTTGCTTCCTTCAGCGCCTGGACCCTGGTGCGCATTTCGGACATCGGCACCTCGATCTCCGGTCCGGCAAACCCAAACGCGATCACGTTGCCGCGTTCGGAAGCCGGCAGCACCAGCATGCGCCCGTCGAAGGCGCGGTCGATATTGGCAATCGCCGTGTTGTAGGAACGGTGCTTGCCGAACAGGTTGACGGCCAGTACCGAGACGCGGTCGGTCACGAGCGCGGCGCGGCAGTCGGCAAAGAAGGACGGGCTGGCCAGCACCGGGCCCTTGGCGGCGGCGTCGTAGGCGTCGACGATCAGGTAGTCGCAAGTATCCGGATTGGCCGTCACCCAGGTCTCGCCATCGGCGCAAAGGGTGCGCAGGCGCGAGGAATCCGGCGGCAGCGCGAAGTTGGCACGGGCGCCGGCAATCACTGCCGGGTCGAGTTCCACGGTGGTCACGCGCGCGCGCGGGAATTGCTTCCAGGCGAACTTGGTGCAGGATGCGGCGCCCAGACCCACGAGGGTGAAGGCTCTGGGCGCCGGCTGGAACAAAAGGCCTGCGAAAAGCTCGCGGGTGTATTCGAGTTCGAGTCGCCAGGGATCGGACAGGCGCATTGCGCCCTGTATCCATACCGAGCCGAAATGCAGGTAACGAATTCCCCCCTCTTCCGAGAGGCTGATCTCGGGCAGGTGACTGCGACTGAAAAACTCCGCGAATGGTCGCTTCATGCAATGGCCTCGCGCCAGCGTTGCAATTTGAAATCGAAACTCTGCGAAGCGTTGGCCGGGCTGGTCGAAGGCAGCACGCGGGTTTCGAAGCCGAGCGCCTCGAGGTGACGCAATGCACGGCCTGCAGTGGCGCCGTTCATGCAAACCCGGGCGATGCCCGGTGCGCGCCGCGGGATCGAGTCGAAATCATTGAACGCAGGTTCGCGGATCGCCGAATCCAGGCTCCCCTGACGCAGGCAGGACCCGTAGACATCCCAGATGCCGATGCCCGCTGCGTTGACGGCCGCAATGCGGCGCGGATACGGCAAAGCGCGCAGGTCAGCCCGGAGGATCTCGCCCATGATGGTCCAGAAGCGGTTTTGCGGATGCGCATAGTACTGCCGCGCCGCGAGCGATGCCTCGCTCGGGAAACTCCCCAGCACCAGCACGCGGCACGCGCGCGATATCGCTGGCGGAAGGCCTTGGAGCCTTGCGGGATTGGCGGGAGTGGACATAGCCGGGGTTGAATGAACAACGGGCGCCACCAGGCGCCCGTTGTCGCCGTCATGCGGCTTGGTCAGAATTGCTCTTCGGTAAGCGCCAGCACGCCCTCGGCACCACCTACGATCGCCGCGCGCAGGCCGGCCGCGCGGGTGAGCACATAGTCCGCGTAGAAGCGCGCGGTCTTGATCTTGGCCGAGTAGAAGGTATCCGAGTCGCCAGCGGCGACCTTGGCCTGCGCCACCAGCGCAGCACGCGCCATGTTCCAGCCACCGATCACGGTGCCTGCCAGCGTGAGGTAAGGCACGCTGCCGGCATACACCGCGCGCACGTCGGTCTTCGCGTTGGCGGCGACATAGGTCACCGCGTCCTCGAAGGCCGCGATCGCGAGCGTGAACTGGTTGCGAATGACTGCAAGGTCACCACCACCGTGCGCCGCCAGTTCCGCCTCGGTCTTGCGCATCTGCGCGATGATCGCCTTGGCCGTCTTGCCGCCGTCGCGCGAGGTCTTGCGGCCGACCAGGTCGTTGGCCTGGATTGCGGTGGTGCCTTCGTAGATGGTGAGGATGCGCGCATCGCGGTAGTACTGAGCCGCACCGGTTTCCTCGATGAAGCCCATGCCGCCGTGCACCTGCACGCCCAGGGATGTGACCTCGAGGCTCATTTCGGTGGAGAAGCCCTTGACGATGGGCACCATGTATTCGTAGAAGGCCTGGTTGTCGGCGCGCACCGCCGCGTCGGGATGGTGATGCGCCGCGTCCGCGGCCGCCGCCGCGACGTAGGCGGTGGCGCGCGCGCCTTCGGTCAGGGCGCGCATGGTCATGAGCATGCGCCGCACATCGGGGTGGTTGATGATGGCGACGGCGCCGGAAGAACCTTCGACGGCGCGGCTTTGCACCCGGTCTTTCGCGAAACTCACCGCCTTCTGGTAGGCGCGCTCTGCCACCGCCACACCCTGCATGCCCACCGCGAAACGCGCCGCGTTCATCATGATGAACATGTACTCGAGGCCGCGGTTCTCCTCGCCCACCAGGTAGCCGATGGCGCCCTCGCCGACCTCGCCCTTGTTGTCGCCGTACACCAGCACGGCGGTGGGGCTGGCCTTGATGCCCAGCTTGTGCTCAATCGATGCGCAGAACACGTCGTTGCGCTTGCCGAGTGACCCGTCGGGGTTGACCAGGAACTTCGGCACGATGAACAGCGAAATCCCCTTCACGCCCTCCGGCGCATTGGGTGTGCGCGCCAGTACCAGATGGACGATGTTCTCGGCCATGTCGTGCTCGCCATAGGTGATGAAGATCTTCTGGCCGAACACACGGTAGCTGGCGTCGGATTGCGGCACCGCACGGGAACGCACCAGCGAGAGGTCGGAGCCGGCCTGCGGCTCGGTCAGGTTCATGGTGCCGGTCCATTTGCCCGAGACCAGGTTGTGCAGGTAGGTCTGGCGCTGGGCGTCGGTGCCGGTAAGCAGGATGGCCTCGATGGCGCCGTCGGACAGCAGGGGGCACAGCGCGAACGACAGGTTGGCGCTGTTGATCATCTCGATGCCGGTGGTGGCGACGAGCTTGGGCAAGCCCTGGCCGCCATACTCCGGCGAGAAATGCAGGCCCTGCCAGCCACCTTCGCCGAACTGGCGGAAGGCCTCCTTGAAACCCTTGGGCGTGGTGACGCTGCCGTCGGCGTTGCGCACGCTGTGCTCGACGTCGCCGCTCCAGTTGAGGGGTGCCAGCACCTCGCCGCAGAAGCGCGCGTTCTCCTCCAGGATGGCGTCGACAGTGTCCTCGGTCGCGTCCTCGCAACCCGGCAGCTGGTTGATGGTGTTCAACCCCGCCAGTTCCTTGATGACGAACTTGATGTCCTTGACCGGTGCGACGTAGCTCATGGAAGCACTCCTGCAAACTTTGAAAAAAAGGGCGCAACCTTGCGCCCTTGGGATACCGCTCGGGCGGGAAGGCTACCCGAGTTCCTTGATCAGTTCAGGCACGATGGTGAACAGGTCGCCCACGATCCCGTAGTCCGCCACCGAGAAGATCGGCGCCTCGGCGTCCTTGTTGATGGCGACAATCACCTTGGAATCCTTCATGCCGGCCAGGTGCTGGATGGCACCGGAAATGCCCACTGCGATGTACAGGTTGGGCGCGACGATCTTGCCGGTTTGCCCGACCTGCCAGTCGTTGGGCACGAAGCCCGCATCCACCGCCGCGCGCGAGGCGCCCATGGCGGCACCAAGCTTGTCGGCGAGCGGCTCGAGGATCTTGAAGTTCTCGCCGGAGCCCATGCCGCGGCCGCCGGAGACGATGACCTTGGCGCCAGCCAGTTCGGGCCGCTCGGACTTGGCGACCTCCCGCGAGACGAAGGCCGACACGCCCGCATCGGCGCTGACGGTCACGTTCTCGATGGCAGCCGACCCGCCGGTGGCGGCAACCGCATCGAAACCGGTGGTGCGCACCGTGATGACCTTCTTGGCGTCGGAGGACTGCACGGTTGCCAGCGCGTTGCCGGCGTAGATGGGACGCACAAAGGTGTCGGGCGATTCGACCGCGACGATTTCCGAGATCTGCTGGGTGTCGAGTACCGCGGCCACGCGCGGCAGGATGTTCTTGCCATTGGGCGTGGCGGCAGCCAGGATGTGCGAATAACCGCCAGCCAGCGCGACCACTTGGGCGGCGACATTTTCGGCCAGCGCATCGGCGAAATACGCTGCGTCTGCCACCAGCACCTTGGAGACGCCGGCGATCTGCGAGGCAGCCTGCGCAGCCGCGGCGCAATTGCCGCCGGCCACCAGCACGTGAATGTCACCGCCGATTTTGGCGGCCGCGGCCACCGTGTTGAGGGTGGCGCCCTTCAAGGACGCGTTGTCGTGTTCTGCGATTACGAGGCAGGCCATCAGATCACCTTTGCTTCATTCTTGAGTTTCGCCACCAGCGTGGCCACGTCCGGCACCTTGATCCCGGCGCTGCGCTTGGGCGGCTCGGTCACTTTGAGTGTTTTCAGGCGCGGGGTCACATCAACACCCAGATCGGCCGGCTTGACGTTCTCGAGCGGCTTTTTCTTAGCCTTCATGATGTTGGGCAGGGTCACATAGCGCGGCTCGTTCAGGCGCAGGTCGGTGGTGACCACGGCAGGCATGTTGAGCTTGAGCGTCTCCAGGCCGCCGTCGACTTCCCGGGTGACCTGCGCCTTGCCATCGGCGATCACGACCTTGGAGGCAAACGTGGCTTGCGGCCAGCCCAGCAGGGCGGCGACCATCTGGCCGGTCTGGTTGGAGTCGTCGTCGATGGCCTGCTTGCCCAGGATCATCAGGCTCGGGCCTTCCTTCTTTGCCACCGCGGCGAGCAGCTTGGCGACCGCCAGCGGCTGCAGTTCGACATCGGTTTCGACCAGGATGGCGCGGTCGGCGCCGATGGCAAGCGCCGTACGCAGGGTTTCCTGGCAGGCAAGCACGCCGCACGACACCGCGATGACCTCGGTGGCGACGCCGGCTTCCTTCAGGCGCATGGCTTCCTCGACGGCGATCTCGTCGAAGGGATTCATGGACATCTTGACGTTGGCGGTCTCGACACCGGTCTGGTCGGCCTTGACGCGCACTTTGACGTTGTAGTCGACAACGCGCTTTACGGGAACGAGGACTTTCATATTGTCTCGGCTGGTTGGAATGGGTGGGGCTACAAATAACCTTGGAATTATAGGGGAACTGGAGGCGGGTCCCGCAATCGCGCGGGCGACAATGCCGCGGAATCCGAGTCCGGGCAAACCACTGGTCGCGCCCGGCGGCACCATAGCAAACGTCTCCACTGCCGAAGCCGGGCTTTCTCCGACCGACCGAATCCGAGTGGCCCGCCACGCCTTGCGGCCACAGGGCGATCGTGGCAGGTGCGCTAAAGTCGCGCCTCGTACCTGTACTTGAACCCGCCTTCCCGGGACCATCAGATGACCGCCCCCTCCGCCACCGCACTGCAATACCAATCCGGTTTCGGCAACCATTTCGCCATCGAGGCCGTACCCGGCGCGTTGCCGGTCGGGCGCAATTCACCGCAACGCGCGCCGCTGGGCCTGTATGCCGAGGTGCTTTCGGGCACCGCCTTCACCGCGCCGCGCGCCCACAACCAGCGCACCTGGATGTACCGCATGCGGCCCTCGGCCATGCAGCCCGCCTATCGCCGCTGCGACGACGGCGCCTGGAAAAGCAGCCCGATCAACGATACCGAGGTACCGGCCAACCGCCTGCGCTGGAACCCGTTGCCGATTCCAGCGGCACCGACGGATTTCATCGACGGCATCTTCACCGTGGCCGGCAATGGCGACGTCGCCTCGCAAAGCGGCATCGCCGCCCACGTGTACCGCGCCAACCGTTCCATGGAACGGCGTTACCTGGTCAATTCCGATGGCGAAATGCTCCTCGTCCCGCAGGCCGGCGCAATGCTCCTGCATACCGAGATGGGCAAGCTGTCCGTGTCCCCCGGCGAAATCGCGCTGATCCCGCGCGGCCTGCGCCTGCGCGTGGAACTGCTCGAAGCCGAGGCACGCGGCTACATTTGCGAGAACTACGGCGCGGCGTTCCGCCTGCCGGAACTCGGCCCCCTCGGCTCCAACGGACTGGCAAACCAGCGCGACTTCCTGGCGCCGGTGGCGACCTACGAAAGCATTGAGGGCCCGGTAGAACTGGTCAACCGCTTCCAGGGCCACAACTGGAGCACCACCCTCTCCCATTCGCCGCTGGACGTGGTGGCGTGGCACGGCAACCTCACGCCTTACAAGTACGACCTGGCGCGCTTCATGGTGATCGGCTCGATTTCCTTCGACCATCCGGATCCCTCGATCTTCACCGTACTTACCTCGCCTTCGGAAATCGCCGGTGTGGCCAATTGCGATTTCGTGATCTTCCCGCCGCGCTGGCTGGTGGGCGAAGACACCTTCCGTCCGCCCTGGTTCCACCGCAACGTGATGAGCGAACTGATGGGCCTGATCAAGGGTGTCTACGATGCCAAGGCCGAAGGCTTCGTTCCGGGTGGCATCAGCCTGCACAACTGCATGCAGCCGCACGGGCCCGACGCCACCACCTTCGAACGCGCCAGCGCTGCCGAACTCAAACCCCACAAGGTGGAGAACACCATGGCCTTCATGTTCGAAAGCCGGCATGTGTTCCGGCCAACCGGGCAGGCACTGGCCGCGCCGCAACTGCAGCCGGACTACGACCATGTGTGGGACGGCTTCCGCAAGTCGTTCCCGGGCTGACATCGGTGCTGCACGCCCGCTGCGGCACCCTCATGACAAGCTGATCGCCTTGACCGGGCAAACACTTAAGCAAGCCCCGCAGCCCGTGCAGGCATCCTCGACCACCTGCAACTGCGAGATCCCGCCGCGCGCCGGTACGAAACGCAGCGCGCGCACCTCACAGGTATCGCCGCACAGCCGGCATTCGACCGACTGACGGTTCAGGCACGCCGCGCTGACGTCAACGCGCCAGGAAAAGGCCGGACCCGATTCGCGACTGCCGATCGCCCCGCTGGCGCAGGCCTTGCCGCATTCACCACACAGGCTGCAGCCTGCGCGCGAAAAATCGATTTCGGGAAACCCGCCGTCCCCGGTTTTCAGGACCCGTTCCGGGCACACCCGCACGCAGTCTCCGCACCGCGTGCAACGTTCTACAAAGTTCGCGTCCGGCTGAACCGACCACGGCGGGCGTGGCTTGGCTGTAGCCGCGGCGCGAGCCTGCCCGCGCAAGAAAAACCGTCGACGCTGATCAACCAAGCCATTTCTCCAAAGCGATCACTTTATACGACTCCGGTTTGATCGACGTCAAAGATTGAAACTGAAACGCACTTAAATTGTGCAAACGCACTATTAAGGGGCGACTTGTGAGCATACTTGGCGTTGTCGTGAGGGTTCTTCCGCAACATGTCCCCCTGGTCGCCGACCGGATCTCCACGCTCCCCGGGGCCGACGTTTCGCTCAACCCCGGCGACGGGCGCCTGGTGACCGTCATTGAAGACGCCGAAGTGGCGGGCACGATTCACAGCGCTGCGGCCACCATGGCCGCCATCGCGCTGTGGCCGGAAGTCCTCAATACCTCGCTGGTCTACGAATACTCCGGCCCCGACGCTCCGCCCTTGGGCGACAGTGCATTGACCGACTACCGCGACTGGCGCGGCAGCCTTGCCGCCACGCCATCCGCCCCATCCAGCCAACCGACGCCGCCAGGCGCACGCATGGAGAACACGCGATGAACTCGAACCGCAGGGATTTTCTCAAGGCCCAGGCATTGGCCGCCGGCGCGGCCGCCGTCGGCATTCCCATGGTCGCCGATGCCCAGGCTCCGGCAAAGACAGCGGCGGATGTCGCCGTGCGCTGGGACAAGGCGCCTTGCCGTTTCTGCGGCACGGGGTGCGCCGTGATGGTGGGCGTACAGGACGGCCGCGTGGTGGCGACCCAGGGCGACCCGGAAGCACCGGTCAATCGTGGCCTGAACTGCATCAAGGGGTATTTCCTGTCCAAGATCATGTATGGCAAGGATCGCCTGACCACACCCCTGATGCGCAAGAAGGGCGGCAAGTACGACAAGAATGGCGATTTCGTATCGGTCAGCTGGGACGAGGCCTTCGACCTGATGGCCGCCAAGTGGAAAGAGGCCTTGAAGAGCGACGGTCCTGGCGCGGTCGGCATGTTCGGCTCCGGCCAGTGGACCATCTTCGAAGGCTACGCCGCCGCCAAGTTGTGGAAGGCGGGATTCCGCTCCAACAACCTCGACCCGAATGCGCGCCATTGCATGGCCAGCGCCGTGGCCGGCTTCATGCGCTCCTTCGGCATCGACGAGCCGATGGGTTGCTATGACGACATCGAGCAGGCCGACGCCTTCGTGCTGTGGGGCTCCAACATGGCCGAGATGCACCCGGTGCTGTGGAGCCGCATCACCGACCGCCGGCTCTCAAATCCGAACAGCAAGGTGGTGGTGCTGTCGACCTTCGAGCACCGCAGCTTCGACCTGGCCGACCTGGGAATGATCTTCACCCCGCAGACCGACCTGGCCATCCTCAACTACATCGCCCACTATCTGATTGCCAACAAGAAAGTGGACATGGAGTTCGTCAGGAAGAACGTCAACTTCAGGAAGGGCGCGGACGACATCGGCTATGGCCTGCGTCCGGCCCACTTGCTAGAGAAGGACGCCAAGTCCAACGGCTATCCCGGCGCCGACGGCAAGCCCAAGGGCAACCCGAACGATTCCACGCCGATGAGCTTCGAGGAGTTCGCCAAGTTCGTCTCCGATTACACCGCCGACAAGGTGAGCAAGCTCTCCGGGGTGCCGGTCAAGCAGCTGGAAGACCTGGCGAAGATCTATGCCGACCCCAAGGTCAAGGTGATGTCGCTGTGGACCATGGGCTTCAACCAGCATACCCGCGGCACCTGGGCCAACAACATGGTCTACAACATCCACTTGCTCACCGGCAAGATCAGTTCGCCCGGCAACAGCCCGTTCTCGCTCACCGGCCAGCCCTCGGCCTGCGGCACCGCGCGCGAGGTCGGCACCTTCGCGCACCGCCTGCCGGCGGACATGGTGGTCACCAACCCGGAGCACCGCAAGATCACCGAAGGCATCTGGCAACTGCCGGAAGGCACACTGCCCGGCAACATCGGCCTGCACGCGGTGGCGCAAAGCCGTGCCCTCAAGGACGGCAAGCTCAAGTGCTATTGGACCTCCACCACCAACAATATGCAGGCGGGACCCAACATCAACGGCGAGATCCTGCCGGGCTGGCGCAACCCCGCGACCTTCGTGGTGGTAAGCGACGCCTATCCCACGGTGAGCGCAATGGCCGCCGACCTGGTGCTGCCTTCGGCCATGTGGGTCGAAAAGGAAGGCGCATACGGCAACGCCGAGCGGCGCACGCAGTTCTGGCGCCAGCAGGTGGCCGCGCCCGGACAGTCGCGCTCCGACCTGTGGCAATACATGGAATTCTCGAAACGCTTCAAGGTCGAGGACGTGTGGCCCGAGGAACTGATCGCGAAGAAGCCCGCGCTCAAGGGCAAGACCTTGTTCGACGTGCTGTACAAGAACGGCAAGGTCGACAAGTACCCTGCCGGCGACCTGACGAAGGTGAACGCCAAGTACATCAAGGACTACAGCAACGACGAATCGAAGGCCTACGGCTTTTATGTGCACAAGGGCCTGTTCGAGGAATATGCCGAGTTCGGCCGGGGCCACGGGCATGACCTCGCCCCTTTCGATACCTATCACGAGGTACGCGGCCTGCGCTGGCCGGTGGTGGGCGGGAAGGAAACCCTGTGGCGCTTCCGCGAGGGCTATGACCCCTATGTTAAGGCAGGCGAAGGCGTCCGGTTCTATGGCAACAAGGATGGCAAGGCCAACATCTTCGCGCTGCCCTACCAGCCCGCCGCCGAAGTGCCGGACAAGGACTACAACCTGTGGCTGTGCACCGGCCGCGTGCTGGAGCACTGGCACACCGGCACCATGACCCGCCGCGTCGCCGAGTTGCACCGCGCCGTGCCCGAGGCAGTGGTGTTCATGCATCCGGACGACGCCAAGGACCGCGGCATCCAGCGCGGCATGCAGATCAAGGTGGCCTCGCGGCGCGGCGAAATCACCGCGCATGTCGAAACCCGCGGCCGCAACAAGGTGCCGCGCGGCCTGATCTTCGTCCCCTTTTTCGACGAAGGCCGGCTGGTCAACAAGCTCACGCTCGATGCCACCTGTCCGATTTCGAAGGAGACCGACTTCAAGAAATGCGCGGTCAAGGTCACACGCGCCTGACGCCGGCATAGCAACGCCATGAACCTTTCGCGACGCGCCGTCCTGCAAGGCGCCGCCAGTGCCGCCACCGCCGGGTTGATCGCCGGCGGCGCCACGCTGTTCGGCCGGCCGGCGCAGGCGCGACCGGCGCAGGCCTTGCGCCCGCCGGGCGCCATCGCCGAGGAAGGATTTCTCGGTGCCTGCCTGCGCTGCGGCCTGTGCGTGCGCGATTGCCCGCCCGGCAACCTGAAGCTGTCCACCTGGGGGGACGGCGTGGCGCGTGACGTGGCCATCGGCACGCCCTACTTCGAAGCCCGCAATATCCCGTGCGAGATGTGCGAGGACATCCCGTGCGTGAAGGCCTGCCCGACCGGCGCGCTCGACCATGGCCTCACGGACATCACGCAGGCGAAGATGGGGGTCGCGGTCCTGGCCGACGAGGAAAACTGCCTCAACTTCCTGGGACTGCGCTGCGACGTCTGCTATCGGGTATGTCCGGTAATCGACAAGGCCATCACACTCGAGAAGGTGAGCAACCCGCGCAGCGACCGTCATGCGATGCTGCTGCCGACGGTGCATGCGGACGCCTGCACCGGCTGCGGCAAGTGCGAGAAGAGTTGCGTGCTCGAGGAAGCCGCCATCAAGGTCATGCCGCGCTCGCTCGCCCGCGGCAAGGGCGGCGCCCACTACCGCAAGGGCTGGGAGCCGGGCAACCAGGCCGGACGGCCAAGGTTCGACCAGCCGGTGCAAAACCTGCCCGTCCAGCCTGTGCCGGGAGACCTGGCGCCCCTGCGCTCCGGACGCGAGGCTTATCCGGCCCGAGGGGCCACCAAATGATGAGCGCGCCCACGCTCGCCGCCACAGCTGCGCCTCCGACGCGACCGGCGCCTGCCATGCCGGGGCGCGAGGCGGCACGCGCCAAGGGGTGGTGGATGGCGCACCGCTTTCTGCTGTTGCGGCGATTCTCGCAGGCAGCCATCCTCGGCCTGTTTCTCGCTGGTCCCCTGGCAGGGGTGTGGATCGTCAAGGGCAACCTGTCGTCCAGTCTCGCCTTGTCGGTATTGCCGCTGACCGACCCGTTCGTGCTGGCGCAGGTGCTGGCCACCCGCCACATGCCGGAGATGAGCGCGCTGGCGGGCGCTGCGATCGTCATGGCCTTCTACATGCTGGCCGGCGGCCGTGTCTTCTGCAGTTGGGTGTGCCCGGTCAACGTGGTGACCGACGCGGCCGCCTGGCTGCGCCGCCGCCTGGGCATCGCCACCGGCCGCGCACCACGCGCCTCGTTGCGCTACTGGCTGGCCGGCGCCATCCTGCTGGCCTGCGCCGCAAGCGGTGCGGCCGTGTGGGAAACCGTCAACCCGGTATCGCTGACCCAGCGCGCGCTGATCTTCGGCGGCACGCTCGCCTGGGGCGCCGCAGCAGCGGTGTTCCTGTTCGACCTGCTGATCGCGCCACGCGGATGGTGCGGGCATGCCTGCCCGGTGGGCGCCGCCTATTCCCTGATCGGCGCGGCCAGCCTGCTGCGCGTTTCGGCGCGCCATGCCAGCCGGTGCAACGATTGTGCCGACTGCTATGCGGTATGTCCGGAGCCGCAGGTGATCGTCGCACCGCTCAAGGGCAAGGACGGCGCCGGCCCGGTGATCCGGGATTCCGACTGCACCAACTGCGGCCGCTGCATCGACGTATGCAGCACCAACGTCTTCGCCTTCACCCACAGATTCGACCATCGAAAGGACTGACCATGAAGGTCCATGCCCTGCTCAAGCTTGCACTCGCCGCCACCCTCGCGTTCGGAGCCTGCCTTGCCCATGCCGCCGACGACCCGGTGAAACTGCGCAGCCTGCGCGGCGGCACGCCGGTCAACCAGGACAACATCCCGGTGGCCTCGCATCAGGAGCGCGACCATCCGGTCTCGGATCGCGATTTCGTGCAGCAACCGCCGCTGATTCCGCACACCACGGCGGGCTACCAGATCACGAAGAACTTCAACAAATGCATGGATTGCCACGCCTGGCAGAGGGCCAAGTACAGCGGTGCCACCAAGGTAAGCGTCACGCATTTCCGCAATCGCGAGGGCCAGGAACTCGACAACATCAGCCCGCGGCGCTATTTCTGCACCGCCTGCCATGTGGCGCAGACCGATGCCAAGCCGCTGGTGGAAAACACCTTCCAGCGCGCCCGCGGACTGCAGTAAGGAGACCGGATCATGGCTGACGACAACAACGGCAGGAAGCGCGGCATCCTGGGATGGGCGTGGCGGCTCGCCACCGGCACCGCGGGCCTGTTTTTCGTGCTGGGCATCATCTTCTGGGGTGGCTTCAACACGGCGATGGAATGGACCAACCGCGAGGCCTTTTGCGTGGGCTGCCACGAAATGCGCGACAACGTCTACGTGGAATACCGCAACACCATCCACTACCAGAACCGCACCGGTGTGCGCGCCACCTGTCCGGACTGTCACGTGCCCAAGGAATGGGGGCCGAAGATCGTGCGCAAGATCCAGGCGAGCAACGAGTTGTGGCATCACTTCTTGGGGTCGGTGGACACACCGGAGAAGTTCAACGCCAAGCGCGCCGAACTGGCCAACCATGAATGGGCGCGCATGAAGCGCAACAACAGCCAGGAATGCCGCAACTGCCACGACTTCACCTTCATGGACTACGCCGAACAGAACCGCCGCTCGGCCGGCGCCCACCAGGCCGGGTTCAACAAGGGACTGACCTGCATCGACTGCCACAAGGGTATCGCCCACAGCTTGCCGGCGATCGAGCAGCACATCGGCGCACCCAAGGCCGATGCGGCGGATCCTCCCAGGGCGGGGGTCGCCGGAACGCCGAAGGACACAAAGCCGGACGCGCCGGCCGCACAAGACGCCGCCAAAAGCAGATAATCTCCGGGGTACTGGTTGGTTCCAGAAGTTCCCGGAGGATTCAATATGCGCCAGGCCTTGTGTCGTGCTTTGGGAATGGTTGCCCTCGCGCTTGGCTGGGTACTAGGCTCGCCTTGCGCCCTGGCCGGCTATATCGATTCCAGCGGGCGTGAATGGCGCGCACTTACCGACACGGTCGCCGTTTCATGGGACCAGCTTGCTGCCGGGGACCAGGCTTCCACCCCCGGCAACGAAGGCGGGGTATGCCCGGTCGGCGGCGGACTCTGCAGCGGCACACGGTTGATTGGCTCGATTGCGGTGGACTTTAGCGGTTGGACCTGGGCGACCCGTGCGGAAGTTGCCGCCCTGCTTTCGGCAGCGCCGTTCTCGGTCCCGTTCGGTGGCGGGTCGACTGCCAGCGAAATGAATTCCGCCTGGGCGCGCGCCGTCCTGTCGGCCTTTGGCACCACGTTTTCCATTCCCCTGCTGATCGAACAAGGGCTGGGCTGGACAGCGGACGACGATTTGTGCACCCCTGCCCTTTGCCAAGCCGGCTTTTCCGGCGTGCAGGACGATCTGCGGACCATCTATCCCGATCTCGGCTATTCCAATCTCCAGCAGACCAACCCCGATGTGGCATTTTTTGGCGCGTGGCTTTACCGGACCGTGCCGGAGCCGCCCTCATTCTGGCTGGTCTGGGCAGCACTGGCCTGGCTCGCGGTGCTGCGCCGACGAACGGCGATAATCTGATTTCCACGCATACTCCTGGAGCACGGATTTGAAGCACTTACTTTTCGCAGCAGTTCTGCCGTTGTTGACAATCAATACCGCAACACTGGCACAGGCGGATCCGGCCAAGACCGCCAGCCCGATCACCACACCCAGCGGACTGATTTTCCAGTCGCTCAAGGATGGCACCGGCGCAAGCCCCGGCGCCGCCGATATGGTGAAGGTCCACTACCGCGGTACCTTCCCCGACGGCCGCGAGTTCGACAGTTCCTACAAGCGCGGTACACCGATCGAATTTCCGCTGAACGGCGTGATCCGCTGCTGGACCGAAGGCGTGCAACGCATGAAGGTGGGCGGCAAGGCCAAGCTCACCTGCCCGCCCGCCATTGCCTACGGCGAACGTGGTGCCGGCAATGTGATTCCACCGAACGCCACCCTGCATTTCGAAGTTGAATTGCTCGGCATCGCCGGGCGCTGACGCGGCACCGCCAATATTCGAACGGGCGGTTGTCAGCCCGTCACCAGAGGATCGAGGAACACACATGACTACCAGCAACAGGTCCCCGGACACGCCTTCGTACGTCGTGGGCGGGGTCCGCATGCCGCGGCCTTTCCGCATCCGCCGACTCGGCCATTTCGGCGTCAACGTAGCCGACCCGGAGGTCACGCGCGGCTTCTACGAGCGCCTGCTCGGTTTCCGTGTCTCCGACAAGCTGGACCTGACGGCGCGCTTCAAGCCCGAGGAAGTGCCCAACATGGGGCCGATGGTCGGCTACTTCACGCGCCACGGCACCGACCATCATTCCTTTGTGTTCTTCCCGAAAAAGGCGCTGTCGGCAAACTACAAGCATGCCAACGAATTTCCCGAGGTGACCACCAACCAGATCACCTGGCAGGTGGGCAGCCTGCAGGAGGTGGTGAACGGATTCGATTACTTCAAGAAGCTGGGCCTGCGCATCCACCGGGCGGGGCGCGACTCGCCCGGGTCAAACTGGCACACCTATCCGTTCGATCCGGACGGCCATGTCAACGAGGTGTATTACGGCATCGAACAGATCGGCTGGGATGGCCTGTCCAAGCCCATGGCCATGCATGAGTTCCGCTACACCGAAACGCCGAGCCTGCCGCACCGCTCGGAATATGCGGAAGTCATCGCCGGGCATGCGCGTGGCGTCGACCCGAACGCCGGCTGGCGCCAGGTCGAACCGCTCAAGGAAACCCATGACGTCGGCGGCGTGCTGCTGGCGCGCCCCTTCAAGGTGGTGCGGGTCGGCCCGGTGCGCCTGTTCATCAAGGATATCGACCAGGCGCTGGCCTTCTACCGCGACGTGCTGGGCTTGTCCATCACCGAGGAAATCACCTGGAAGGGACACCGCTGCGTGTTCCTGCGCGCCAATACCGAGCACCATTCGCTTGCCCTCTATCCTACGGCGCTGCGCGCCGAACTGGGCCTGAACCCCAACACCACCCTGTTCTCGTTCGGCATCCAGGTGGCCGACTATGCGCAACTCAAGGGCGCGCTGGGCTTTCTCGGCGAGAATGGTGTCGCCATCAAGAAGCTGCCGCCGGAGTTGTTTCCGGGCATCGACTACTCGGCCTTCGCCGTCGATCCCGACGGACACCTGGTGCAGTTGTATTACGCGATGGAACAGGTCGGCTGGGACGGGCGCCCGCGCCCGCCGGAACTGCGCCCGAAGGTCGACAATGCCCACTGGCCCGACACCGTCGAGGCGTTACCGGAAACCTTTATCGGCGAACCCTTCCTCGGGCCCTGGAACTAGGCCGCCACGCCGCAACCGCGCACTCCGCCCGTCAGAGGCGGAGGCATTCGAACACACCGGAGACAAACATGCAAAGAAGAACCCTGCTGCGCGGGGCCGCGGCACTCGCAATCGCCGCGCTACCTGCCCTGGCTGCCGCCCAGGCCTATCCCAACAAGCCGATCCGCATCTACCAGGGCTTCGGGCCCGGCGGCAACGCCGACACCATCGCCCGCCTGATCGGCAACGAAATCTCCAAGACCATGGGCCAGCCCGTGGTGGTGGAGACCCGCCCGGGTGCCGGCGGCAACCTTGCCGCGGACCTGGTCGCAAAAGCCGCACCGGATGGCTATTCGCTGCTCCTGGTCACCGGCGGCCACTCGGTCTCGGGCGCGATCTACAAGAACCTGCCCTACGACCCCGCCGACAGTTTCGACATGATCTCGACGGTCACGCAGTTTCCTTTCCTGTTCGTGGTCAAGAGCGATTCGCCCTACCAGAACCTGCGTGCCGTGATCGACGCCGCGCGCGCCAGACCGGACGCGATCGCGTATGCCAGCGCCGGCATAGGCTCGACCCATCACCTCACCGGCGAGCTGCTGGCGAAGATGAGCGGCGTGCCCATGCTGCATGTGCCCTACAAAGGCGACGCGGCGGCGATTACCAGCCTCCTGGGCGGCGAAATTCCGCTGGCGGTGGGCACGCCCACGGTGGTGATGCCGCAGGTCAAGGCCGGCAAGCTGCGCGTGCTGGCGGTCTCAAGCAACACGCGCTGGGGCGTGATGCCGGACGCTCCCACGGCGGACGAAGCCGGTGTGCCCGGCTTCGACGTGCGTTCATGGACCGGCCTGGCCGCCACGGCCGGCACGCCGCGTCCTGTTATCGACAAACTGAATGCCGAAATCCAGCGCGCCCTGCTGCTGCCCGAGGTGCGTGCCCGCATTGATACGCTGGGCGCCGAGCCGCGCGGTTCCACGCCGGCGGAATTGCAGACCCGCGTCGCCAGCGAACTGGCGCGCTGGAAAAAAGTCATCGTAGATTCAAAAATCCCCCAACAGTGAAAGACAGGAACAACACCATGGCAAAACTTCCCGACATGAACACCCCGCTCTTCAAGAAGGGGCGCGCCGTGCGCACCGCGGTGGTGGGCGCCGAATACGTCAACAAGGCGCTCTCGACCATGAACGAGTTCAACGCACCGATGCAGAAGCTGGTCACCGAGTGGTGCTGGGGTGATGTGTGGGGGCGGCCCGGCATCAGCCGCCAAACCCGCTCGATGTTGAACCTGGCCATGCTGTGCGCCCTCAACCGCCCGCATGAGTTGCGCACCCATGTGCGCGGCGCGCTCACCAACGGCGTGACACCGAAGGAGATCCAGGAGGTACTGCTGCAGGTGGCGGTCTACTGCGGCGTGCCGGCCGGCATCGAGGGTTTCAGGATCGCCACCGAAGTGGTCAATGAATGGCAGGCCGCGGGGAAATCGGCCGGCAAGACCAAGGCGGCGGCGAAAAAACCGAAGGCTGCGAAACCGAAGACAGCCAAGCCGAAGGCCTGATAGACCCGGCAAGCCAGGAACGTCAGGTCGCCTGGCTTGCCGGCGGCCGATCCCGCACTGGCCTTAGCAGGCAAAGCAGCGTCAACAGAAAGACATTGCGGGGCACGTCCAGCACGCTGCTGAAGAGCCCCAGGACCGCACAGCCGGTCAGTGCAGCCACGACAAAGGACGCAAGCGGGTCCTGCCGACCGGTGGGCCCGGCCCATGCGGCGATTGCGCTGACCAGCAACCATGTGAACAGCGCAAGACCCAGCACGCCACGTTCGACGAGCAGTTCCACGATGACGCTGTCGGTGTGCCACGGCAGAAAGTAGTAACGCCCGGTGAAAAACCAGTGCGCCGCAGCGGCGGAAAAATCGCCATTGAGGGCGCGATCGCCGCCATTCGAGTCGATGAGCCGCACGTTGTCGACATCGACAACGCCGCCGATGCTTGCGCTGGTGAAGGAGAGCAATACCGGCCGGGGCGCATACCAAGGGCCGCCACGCAGGTGATCGGCATCGATGGTCAGGTCGTAGCGCCGCCACTCCCCGGGCAGAATGTTGACGGCCATGTATTCGCATTCCGCTTCATAGATCAGGTGCTTCTCGCACAGGCTCACCAGGAGCGGTTGCTCATGTCCGGAACGCGCATCGAAGGTCAATCCGAAGCTGCCACCGGCGATCGGACCGACCCGCTGCGAGGCACCAAACACGCCGGCGATGCCGCGCATGCTGTGAGGGCCGTAAACACGCGCAAATCGAGCGCCGCCATCGTCCACCACCTGAAAGGCACCCGGGTATTCGATGCCTTTCACGCGGCCCGGATAATCCACCGGAAAGCGGCCAAAGCCGCGACCGAAAAACCAGTCCGGCGCAGTCTGCAAAACCGACAGTGCGCCGGACCAGTGGACGGAGCGCTTGGTGAAATCGTCGGCCACGCGATCCAGGCGGGCGGTCAGGAACGCGGCCCCTTCACGCACGGCCCCCAGTTCCACTACCAGCACCAGTGCCAGGGCGAGTGCGCCGTAGTGGCGCCAGCGGAACGCGCCGGTTGAATGCCGCAATAGACCCGCCACCAGCATCGCCGTCCACAAAATGCCCGCCACCAGCAACGATCCGCCGTAGCCGACAAAACGCACCAAACGCCCGGTCATCCATGCCCCGCCGGCCACCAAGGCGACCGCGCCCAGGCTCCTTTGCAAGAGCGCGTCCCGCGCGCTTCCGGCGATCGGGCTTCGCCTGGCGGCAAGCACCCAGACCGCCGGTATTGCCGCCACACCCAACGCCATGTACAGGCTGCGCGACAGGGTCGAAATACATGCATAGGCGGCAAGCGCGAGCAGCAGGATCGCGACCACGCGCCTTGCGACAGTATTCGCATGAATCGCCCGCGCCACCAAAAACGGCACCGCGAGAACAAGAAAGACCTCGATCGCCGCGCCGCCCACATGCATTTCCCAGAACAAGGCCGTGGTGCGGTAGTAGATCTCGGTATTCCACAGCCCGGTGAACGCCAGCCGTTCCCAGAGCGCGGCAATGGCGACGAGCGCGGCGCCGGCGGCCATGCCCCAGGCGAGCAGCTCCCCCGCCGGCGCGCCGCTGCCGGCGCGATCGGGGCCCAGGTTCAAGAGCGGCAACAGCAGCAGTGGCCAGAACAGGCCCTTGGCAACGCGTAGGGCATTGAGCGGACTATCGTAGCCGTCGAACCATGCGAAGGTCAGCGATTGCGCGTGCACCAGTGCAAGGGCGAGCCACAGCAAACCGGCCAACCCGAGAAGCATCGCAAATCGGTTGCCCGCAACCTGCCCTTCGCGAAGGACATGCCGCATGGTTGCGCGCCCGGCAAGTGCCGCGTAGGCGCCAGCCGCCGTGGCGAGCACGGCCAGGTCGAATTCGTCGAGCCCGATCCAGCCACTCCAGGGGGCGAGCCCGAGAACAGGAAGGAGTGCGGGCAGCATGACCAGCCAGGCGCGCGGCCGAACAGCGAGTACGCACGACCACGCCGCGAACGCCAGTGTCGCCAGCAGCGGCGAGAGCGGATGATGAAATGCTATCCACAGTCCGGCGGCGCCGGCCGCGGCGCTGGTCCCCGCGCACAGGTAGCGCCGTGAGTCGAAGGTTGGCACGCGGAAATGTTTCCGGCGTCAGGCGCCGCGCAGTCGCTCAATCAGTGCAGCGCATCCTTCAAGGGCATGATCACCGCGCCACACCACGTGCTGGTCGCCGCGACACAAGACCAGCGCATGGCGATAGGCTTCGGGAAGCGCGTCGCCCGGATCGGGATCGAGGAGCAACAGCGGCACCGCGCGTTTCCGGGCAGCCTCAAGCAGCGGCCGGGCATCCACGTGGCGGTCGAAACGCAACAGCGTGTACCCCGAGCCCAGCGCGTCGTAGAGCGAGCGCCCGTCCGCGAGGAAGAAGTGCGGTAGCCGGCAGCCCGGCACGGTGGATGGGGTGAAGGTCGCCATCGTGTAGGCCGGTGGCGCTTCGCCGTCCGCAACAATGAGCCGGGAACCGGTGTAGTAGTAGCCGAAGTTGAGGCCGGCGCAACAGAACTGCTGGACGTTGAGTTCGTAGGCCTCGTTGCCGACGCGCTCGCGCACCGCGTCGCCCTCGGGGCCGGGCGCTTCGATGTTTTCCGGCACGGCACCGCGCGCGCGGATCATTTTTTGCGCATGGTTCATCGCGAACTGCGAGACCTGCTCGGTGATCGGCTGGCGCTCGGCCTCGTAGGCATCGAGAATGCCCTCGCCCGCCCAGCCTTCCAGGCGCGCCGCCAGGAGCCAGGCAAGGTGTTCCGCGTCGGCGATGCCGGCGTTCATGCCATAACCGGCATAGGGTACCCACAGGTGCGCGGCGTCGCCGGCGATGAAGACACGGCCATCGCGGAAACGCGGTGCGACCAGGCGGCGTCCGACCCAGTCCTCCCTGCTGATGATCTCGTAGCGGAAATCTTCTTCCACGCCGAGGATATTGCGGATCGCCCAGTCCCGGTCCACCGAATCGAACTCGGGTTCGTTCGGGTTCAGGTGGTTGTGGATCAGCCAGGTTTCATGCCCGTCGATCGCGAACACGGTGCCGCAGCGGCGCGGATTGACCACATAAGTATTCCAGGACCGCTTGCCGGGAATGCGTTCCAGCAGTCCGGGGGCGCGCACGAAAGTCGACTGGACCCGCTGGATCACGGCCGTGCCCTCGAGCCGTATGCCCATCGCGGTGCGCACTGTGGAACTGCCGCCGTCGCAGCCGACGAGATAACGGGCGCGCAAGGTGCTCGTCGCACCGCTGTCGACGTCGACTACCTCCGCGCTCACCCCCTCGGCATCCTGCAGGTAGCTGCTCACCCGACCGCGATTGCGGATGGTCACGCCGCGCATGCCGGCAGCGTGTTCGAGCAGGAGGGGCTCGAGGTAGATCTGGTTGATGCGATGCGGCGGCTCGGGCGTGGGCCACCAGCCATCCGGCCCGGACTTGTCGGTGTAACGGTCACGCCGGCAGGGGATAGGAATCCGCGTCAGTTCGATCCCGGTCACGGCGGTGCGAAACACTGCATCGTTGGGAAAGTCCTCCGGCAGCCCGTTGGCGCGCAACGTGGCAGCCACGCCGAGCCGGCGGAACAGTTCCATGCTGCGCGCGGACACATGGTTGCACTTGACGTTCGGCGGCTCGGCAAAACGGCGCGGCTCGACCAGCACCACCGAGCGCCCGCGGGCCGCCAGGCACATGGCCAATGTCAGGCCTACCGGTCCGGCGCCGGCGATGAGCACCTCGGCATCGAAATCGCGCATCTCTTCAGTCCAGTTTGATGCCGGCGTTACGGATCACCTGCCCCCATTTCTGGGTCTCCGACCGGATGAACGACTCGAAGGCGTCCGGCGAAGACACGCCGGCCTCAAGCCCCATGTTGCGCATCGCGGACCGGATCGCTTCGTCCTGCAACACCGCGCCGACTTCGTTGCCCAGCCTGGCCACGACACCCGCCGGCGTGCCGGCCGGCACCACCAGCCCGAACCAGCCGACCGACTCGTACCCCGGCAACTCGGCCTCGGCGAACGAGGGGACTTCGGCGATCTGCGGCAGGCGCTTCTGGCTGGTGACAGCCAGGGCCTGCAGCTTGCCGGCGCGAATCTGCTGCAACGACGCCGGCAGGTCGACCATGCCGAGCATGGCCTGGCCGCCCATCACGTCGAGCGCGGCGGGACCCGAGCCGCGGTAGGCGATCTCGTTGAAGCGCAAGCCCGCCATCTGGGCCAGCAGCTGCGACGACAGGTGCATCGCCGTGCCGTTGCCGCCATGCGCCATGGACAGCTTGCCCGGTTGCGCCTTGGCGAGCGCCAGTGCTTCACGCAGCGTCTTCGCCGCGAGCGTCGGGTTCGCCACCAGCACGAAGGGCGCGGTCGCCACCAGCCCGATGCCGCGAAAATCCTTCTGCGCATCGAAGGGCATGCTCGGATACAGGGCCGCGTTCGCGGACAGGGCGCCCGCCGCGCCAAGACCGAGGGTATGGCCATCGGCCGGCGCCTTGGCGACCAGCGCCAGGCCGATGTTGCCGCCGGCGCCGGGGCGATTGTCGATCACCACCTGCTGCCCCAGCCGGTCGGCGAGACGTGGCCCGATCAGGCGCATGGCGGCGTCGGCACTGCCACCAGGCGGAAAGGTGACCACGATACGGATGGGACGAACCGGATAATCGGCCTGCGCATGCGCCGTACCCGTGAGAAGCGCCGCGAGCAGGACGAACAGGCAATGCAGGACGGCGACAGGCATCGATGGCTCCCGGGCGCGGGTGGTTGCGGACAAGGTTGCAGACTGCGTTCGAGTGCCGCAGTCTACCGGAGCGGCCGACAACGCCGCCCAGCCCGCGTATCGCTCAGCGCAGCTTGAGCAGCCTGGCGGCGTTTTCCTTGATGATCAGCGGCTTGACCTCGGGTTTGATCGGCAGCTTGTCGAACTCGGCCAGCCAGCGGTCCGGCTGGATCACCGGGTTGTCGCTGCCGAAGAGCACCTTCTCCTTGAGCAGGGTGTTGGTGTACTGCACCAGCTTGGGCTCGAAATACTTGGGCGACCAGCCGGAGAGGTCGATGTAGACATTGGGCTTGTGGGTGGCCACCGACAACTGCTCGTCCTGCCAGGGTACGCCGGGATGCGCCGAGATGATGGGCATGTCCGGGAAATCCGCCGCCACATCGTCGAGATACATCGGGTTGCCGTATTTCAGCCGCAGGCCACCGCCACCGGGCATGCCGGCGCCGATGCCGGTCTGGCCGGAATGGAACAAGGCTGGCAGGCCGGCCTCGGCGATCACTTCGTAGAGCGGATAGACGTCGCGATCATTCGGCTCGAAGCCCTGGATGATGGGGTGGAACTTGAACCCCTTGACGCCGAAATCCTTGATCAGGCGCCGCGCTTCGCGAACACCCATCTTGCCGCGCGCCGGGTCGATGCTGGCGAACGGAATCGCGATATCCCCATGCTCGGCCGCTGACTCGGCGACTTCCTCGTTGGAGATGCGGCGGATGCCCATGCCGCGCTCGTGATCCACCGTGAACACCACAAAGGCGATCTTGCGCTCGCGATAGTAGGTCGCCATCTGCGCGATGGTGGGATGCTTCACCTCGTAGCGGAAGTAGCGGCCGCGCGCCTCCAGCGACTCCGCTTCGGCTTCATCAGGCAGCATGCGGGTGGAAGTTTCCGCGTGGGTGTGGATGTCTATGGCCACCAGCGCGTCCACATCGATTTTCTTGGTCATGGCGTTCTCCCTCGTATTCAGTGATGTTCAGCCGTGCGTTGCAAGCCGCCACCGGCTCGCGCGACCTCGGCTTCGATGATGCCCAGGCGCATTTCAAATTCCGGCAGCACCCATGCGTTGAGCGCATGGGCGGGCGCGGACCAGCGCTCGCCGGCAAGTTCCGGCGCGCCGTCGATACGCTCCCAGCCCCAGGCCAGGAGGCCCAGTGCCGCGGCACGCAGGAAGTCACCTGCGATCCAGAAAGGCAATTCCGGACTCGCCTGCGCGGCTGCGGCGATGACCGACGCGGTACGGCCGAGCGCGTCAAGCCGATCAGCCAGCACCGCGCCCTCGGGCTTCAGGTCGGCCAGAAACTCGCGAAACGCCGCGCCGCCATCCGGCAGCACCTTGCGGACCAGCAGGTCGATGGCCTGGATTTCATTGGTGCCCTCATAGATCATGGCCACGCGCGAATCGCGCACCACCTGCTCGACGCCCCATTCGCGCACATAGCCGTGGCCACCGAATACCTGAAGGCATTCGCTGGCGCCATGGAAGGCCTGGTCGGTGCAGGCGGCCTTGAGCACCGGCGTGATGAAACTGCACCAGCGTTCCGCCGCGGCGCGCCGCGGCGCGTCCGGATGATGGCGCGCCAGGTCGAGTTCAAGCCCGGTGCGATAGGCAAGGACGCGTGCGCCATCCACCCAGGCGCGCTGGCTGTCCAGAATGCGCCTGATCGCAGGATGCTCGCCGATCAGGTCGGCTGCCGCGGCGCCGCGCGATGCGGGTGCCGCAGCACCGGGCGCACGCATCTGGCGCCGCTCGCGCGCATAGGCATCGGCCTTCTGCCAGGCTGCATCGAGCAGCCCGATGCCCTGCAGGGCCACATGCAGGCGTGCCGAATTCATCATCACGAACATCGCCGCCAGCCCGCGCCCGGGTTCGCCCACCATCCACGCGGTGGCCTCGTCGAAACGCATCACGCAGGTGGGGCTGCCGTGCAGGCCCATCTTCTCTTCGATGCGATCGCAGTGCACCGTGCTTCGGGAGCCGTCAGGCAGGAACTTGGCCGTGACAAAGAGTGAAAGCCCCTTCGGTCCGGGCGGTGCATCAGGCAGGCGTGCCAGCACCAGATGCACGATGTTGTCGGACAGGTCGTGCTCGCCACCGGAGATGAATATCTTGGTGCCGGACAGTCGGTAGCTGCCGTCCGGCTGCGGCACGGCGCGGGTGCGCACCAGGCCCAGGTCGCTGCCGGCATGGGGTTCGGTCAGGCACATGGTGGCGAGCCATTCGCCGGTGGCCAGCTTTTCAAGGTAGCGCGCCTTGAGGTCGGCACTGGCATGATGCTTGAGGCACTCGTAGGCACCATGCAACAGGCCGGGCGCCATGGTCCAGCCGTGATTGGCGGCAGACAGCCATTCGTAGAGCACGCATTCAAGCACGGCCGGCAGGCCCTGCCCGCCATGCTCGTGGCTGGCCGAGAGTGCCGGCCAGCCGCCCTGCCAGAAGGCCTGGTAGGCCGCGCGGAAGCCCGGCGGCATGGTGACCTGGCCGCCTTCAAACCGCGCGCCGGTCTCGTCACCGATGCGGGTCAGCGGGGCGATCTGTTCACCGACGAACTTGCCGGCCTCCTCGAGCACCTGTTGCACCAGGGCCAGGTCGGCCTCGCCAAATGCCGGCATCGCAGCCAGCGCCTCGTCGAGGCCTGCCGCATGCCTCAACAGGCCCAGGATCTCGTCGGCGCGCGGCTGGTAGTCCATGCGGGTTGTCGCCTATGCAGACCGAAATGTCTTCATTCGCATTTCGCGCGAATGTCGGCCGGAATCGGGATCGCCTTGATGCGATTCGGATCGTCGGGATGCTTGGTGATGAAGGCGCGCACCTCGCGGCCCTCGCAGATCAAGGTTTCGCCGCGCGTGACGACATGCTTTTGCACGAACACCTTCTCGCGCCACTCCTCGACCGAGGTGGAAATGCGGATGGTCTCGCCATATTTGGCGGCGTTGGCGTACTTGACATTGATTTCGAGCAGCGGCGTACCGAGGATGCCGGTGGTCTTGGCAAGTTCACTCCAGATCGGGATGCCGCAGGCGACAAAGAAATTCAGCGAGGATGCGTCCATCCAGCGCGAAAAATTGGGATAGAACACGATGCCGGCGGGATCACAATCGCCGAAATTGATCAGGAAGTCTGTGGTGACAATGCGTGGCATGGAATCGGTTTCGGATTTAAGAAGTCGCCAATGCTAACCGGAGCCGGTCGTGATCGGCGTTCCACCCTTCAGGCGTTGCCCAGGCGACGCGCCACCAGGGTGCGCGCGCTGGGGTTCCCGAGATAGAGTTCCTCGACCAGCGCCGCGCGCGCCTTGAGCACCATGCGCTGGTTGATCGATCCCTTGTCGGTCGCCTCGCCGATATCCAGCGAGGCCGGCTCTTCCAGCAACAGCGCACGGGTCACCCGCGTCGCGCTGCCGGTACCTGCCGCGGCGAGCCGGTCCAGCACGGACTGGAATACCGCGCGCACGCCGGGGTGGGCCAGCACCTCGGCCACCGGCGCGTTGGCGGGAAGGCCCGCGCACAGCGACCGGCATGCATCGACCGCCGGAAACACCAGCATGCACACATCATCACGGTCGTGACCGGTGATGACGGCATCCTGCACGTAGGGCGCGCCCATTCCGATCACGCTCTGGCGCAACGGCCCGACGCTGACCCAGGTTCCGGTGGCGAGCTTGAAGTCCTCGGCGACGCGGCCGTCGAACAGGAGGCCTTCGGCGGGGTCGGCCGGATTGGCGAACTTGAGCGCATCGCCCATCAGGTAGAAGCCCTCGTCGTCGAAGGCGCCACGGTTGAGTTCAGGGTGCTTCCAGTAGCCAGGTGTGATGCTCGGGCCGCGCACGCGCATTTCCAGCTTGTCGCCATTGGGCACCAGTTTCAGTTCCACACCGGGCACCGGCAGGCCGACGTTGCCCGCGCCTTCCAGGGCCCAGTTGGCGAACAGGGCTGCCGGTGCGGTTTCGGTGGAGCCAAGGCTGGTCACCATGCAGATGCGCTCGCCGGTGGTCTCGAAGGCCAGGCGCTCGAGCTCATCCCAGACATGCTGCGACAGGCCGGCTCCGGCGTAGAGCATGAGCTTCAGGTTGCGGAAGAAATTCTCGCGCAGGGCGCGGTCGCTCTCCAGGTAGGGCAGGAGCGCCTCGTAGCCCTTGGGCACGTTGAGATAGAAGGTCGGCGACACTTCCTTGAGGTTGGCAACCGTCTTCTCGATCTGGCCCGGCAGCGGCTTGCCTTCGTCGATGTATAGCGTGCCGCCGTTGAACAGCACCATGTTGAAATCGTGATTGCCACCGAAGGTATGGTTCCACGGCGGCCAGTCGAGCAGTACCGGCGGCTCGTCGGTGAGAAATGGCAGAACCGAGGCGATCATGCGCTGGTTGGCGCACATCATGCGGTGCGTGTTGATCACCGCCTTGGGATTGCCGGTGGAGCCGGAGGTGAAAAGGAACTTGGCGATGCTGTCCGGGGTCACGGCCGCGTGCGCCGCCTCGATCACCGGACCGATCGCCGCATGCAGGTCATCGAATCGCGTGGCCTTGCGGCCCGCCGGCGCGTCACGCGTGACCACCAGTTCGGTATCGGCCGGCAACACCGCCTCGATGGCGCGGGCGAACACGCTGCCGCTGGCGGCGAATACCAGGCCGGGTTGCAGCAGATCGAAGATGTAGCGCAGCTTCTCGAAGTCTTTCGAGACCAGCGAGTACGGCACCGATATCGGTGCGAACGGGATGCCCACATGCATGGCCGCCAGTGCGAGCAGCGCATGTTCGATGTCGTTGCCGGAGAGAATCACCAGCGGGCGCTCGGCGGACAGGCCGCGCATCAAGAGGCCGGCGGCGATGCCGCGCACGCTTGACCAGGCTTCAGCGTAGGTCAGTTTGCGCCAGGCGCCGGTGGCCGTTCTCTCGGCCAGATAGGTCTGGTCCGGACGCTCGGCAGCCCAGCGCGCCAGGGGCTCGGTTACGCAACGGGCAAAACTGCCGAGCACATGCGGCGACTTGAGCACCAGCGAGCCGTCGCCACGCCGCTCGACGATGGTATCGGCAGGGCCGAAGCGCACCTTGCGGAACGGCGCGCGCTTGAACGCGGCACTGGACGCGGGCGTAGCGGACATGCCCTACTCCGCCTTGACCTTGGCGGCCCGCCCCTGCAGGAAGGCCTGCACGCGCGCCTTGGCTTCCGGTGCGCTGGACGCGATGGTGGCGATCAGCGATTCGGTGAACAGCCCCATGTCCTGGCTGGCATCGGCGATGCGCGGCAACGCATGCATCACCGCATAGTTGGTCATGCCGGCATTGCCGGCCATCTTGCGCGCCAGCTCGATCGCCTTCCTGAGCGACTCACCCTGCGGCACAAGGTATTGCGCAAATCCCAGGCGTTCGCCCTCCTCGGCCTTGTACACACGACCGGTGAGCATCATGTCGGTCATGCAGGCCACGCCGATCAGGCGCGGCAGGCGCGCCGAGCCGCCGCCACCGACAAAAATGCCACGCTGGCCTTCCGGCAGGGCGTAGAAGGCGGTTGTGTCGGCCACCCGCACATGCGCGGCGGCGGCAAGCTCGAGGCCGCCACCGATCACGGCCCCGTGCAGGGCCGCGACCACCGGCACCCGGCCAAACTGGATTTTCTCGAACGCGGCATGCCAGGAGCGCGAATGATGCATGCCCTCGACGACATCGCGAACGCGCAGCGTGGAGAGATCCAGGCCGGCACTGAAATGGTCGCCGTTGCCGGTGATCACCACCGCGCGCACCTCGGCCGGCGGACTGGAAAAGAACTTGTCGAGCAGGGCCACCATCTCGTCGCCCAGGGCGTTGCGCTTTTCCGGACGGTTGAGGGTGACAATCGCGATGTCGCCATCGCGACGCACGGTGACGGGCTTGACGGCTTTGGGTGCCGGCGCCTTGGGATTGCGGGTGGCCATGGGCTGATGCTCTTCAGGTTGGATGCTTGGGCACCGCCGGCCCGCCGCGCGATCCCGGCAGGCCGCGGTACCACCGGGACGGCTAGTTGTCGGCAGTAAAGCCGGTCGCCTTGACGATGGGCAGCCAGAAATCGAAATCCGACTTCAATCGCCCGGCCAGTTCGGCCGGCGTCGATGCCGCAGCCTCCATGCCCATCAGGTTGAAGGAATCAATCACCGGTTGCGCGCGCAGCGCGGCGCGGATGCCGTTGGCGGCACGGGTGACGATCTCGGCCGGCGTCCTGGGCGGCATGAAAAACCCGAACCACTCCTGCACCATGATCTGCTTCAAGCCCTGCTCGGCGAAGGTCGGGACATCGGGATGGTATTGCGAGCGGCGCGGCCCCGAGGTGGCCAGCATGCGCACGCGACCGGACTTCATGTGCGGCAGGAACTCCCCGTCCGGGCCGATGACGGCCGGGATCTGGCCCCCCATCATGTCCACGATCGCAAGCTGGGTGCCCTTGAAGCCGACATGGGTCATCTGGACGCCAGCGGCCTTCTCGACCATGGTGCCGATGAAATGCGGTGTCGAACCGGCCGCAGGCGAGCCATAGTTGGCCTTGCCCGGATTGGCCTTGCACCATGCGATGAAATCATTGACGGTCTTGACCGACTCGGGCACCGCGGGGCCGACGGCCAGGCCATGGACGATGTTTGCGGCGGTGGAAACCGGCGTCAGGTCATTGAACGGGTTGTACGAGAGCTGGCGATAGATGTGCGGGTAGATGAACAGCATCGAACCCGGGGTCAGCAGCAACGTTGTGCCGTCCGGCGGCGCCGCCTTCACGGCATCGATGGCGATGCGTCCACCCGCGCCGGCGCGGTTCTCCACCACCACCGACTTCGCATAGGTGCCCGCGAGGCGGTCGCCGGTGCGGCGCGAGATGGTGTCCGAGGTGCCGCCCGGCGCGAAGCCGCAGATGATGCGCAGGTTGTCGGGCGCGCTTTGCGCCAGTGCGCGTCCCGCCAGGGGCAACGCGCCAAGCGCCGCCAGACCTGCGGTTGCGGATATGAGTTTCCTGCGATTGGTATTCGGTTGCATGCTTGTCTCCTGGTTGGTCAGCACTTCTGGGAATGCCGTATTTAGTTATATTACATAACCAAATACCGGAATGCAAGTGGGGGCGGTTGCGGACATTATGCGGCGGCAACCCGCCGCAGCAGGGTGATCATTTGCGCGCGCTCGGCCGGATCCCAGTGGCCAAACACCTCGTCTTCGAGCGCGTCGAGCCGCCGATCCAGGTGCTGGCGCATTTGCACGCCCGCCGGCGTCAGGCTCAACGCGTGGTTGCGGCGGTCGCGCGCCATCACCGCGCGCACGATCAGGCCGCGCGCCTCGAGGCGCTCGATCAGGCTCACCATGTTGGGGCGCTTGACGGCCAGGGTTTCGCCCAGGTCCTTTTGCGTGACCTCGGTGTTGTCGCCCACCAGGCAGAGGATCGAGTATTCCACCGCGCGGATATCGTCCTCGCCCAGCACCTGGGCGACCCGTCCGCGCATCTGCACCTCGGCACGCCGCAGGTTGTAGCCGATCAGGCGCTGCAGTCCGCCCTGGTCGAGCAGTCGCGGCCTGACGCCGGCCGGCGCGCCTGTCCTTGGTCGAACCATGTCCATCAACCCAACGGCGGGCGCAGCGGCGCCAGGTCGGCGAAATCGGCCGCCTGGCCGCTCTTCTGCGCAGCGACGGCACGCCCGATGTCTTCGGGGCTGAACACGCCCGGCTGCAGGGCGTTGAGATAGGCAAACGACTCCGCCAGCGAGTGGTCGCGCGCATAGCTGATCATTTCCTTGCTTGCCGCTATCGCGACCGGTGCTTTGGCGGCGATCTTTTTCGCCACCGCGAGCGTGCCTTCGATCAGCGCGTCGTGGTTGTCGAACAGGCCGTTGACGAAGCCCAGCCGCTCGGCGCGCTCGGCGCCAAGGCGATCGCCTGTGTAGGCCAGTTCCCGCATGACCGCCTCGGGGATCTGCCGCGGCATGCGGTTCATGGTGCCGACGTCGGCCATCATGCCGATGTTGATCTCCTGGATGCAGAAGAACGCGTCGCGGGTGCAGTAGCGCAGGCAGCAGGCGGTGGCCAGGTCCACCGCGCCGCCGATGCAGCCGCCCTGCACCGCCGCAATCACCGGGAAACGCGCATCGGCGATCGCATTGAATGACGCCTGCAGTTTCCGCAACTGCTGGCGAAAGCGTTCGCGCGCGTCAACAGTCGCGGTGCCAAGCGCATTCGGGGAGGAAAACACGGCCAGGTCCATGCCGGCGGAAAAATGCCGGCCCGCCGAGGTGAGCACCGCCACCCGCGTGCCGCCGGCTTCGTCGAGTTCGCGGAACACCCGCGGAATCTCCGCCCAGAACGCCGGCACCATGCTGTTGAGCCGTTCCGGATGGTTGAGATGCACCCGCGCCACGCCCCCTTCGCGGGACACCTCGAAACACTCGTAGTCCATCAAGCTCCTCCTTCAGCCGCGCTGGGCGCGGTCCTTGGCATTCTGCGCCTCGATCGAGGCGCGCGCTTCACGCCAGTCATCATCCTGCCAATTGCGCAATTCGTAGAAATTGCCGCCCATGCCCATGTGGGCGGCGCCATCCATCATGATCGACTGGCCCGAAAGCCAGTTGCAGCCGCCGCTCATCAGGAAGGCCGCCAGGTTTTGCAGTTCCGACATGTCGCCCGCGCGCGACTGCGGGTTGACCTTGGCCGAGCGCGTGCCGGGTTGCTCGCCGGGATTGAGGCGCTTGCTCATGCCCTCTGTCGGGATCTCGCCCGGACCCACCGCATTGATGCGGATGCCGTAGCGGCCCCATTCGGTGGCCAGCGACATGGTCATGCCGTGGATGGCGCTCTTGCTCATGGCCGAAGGCACCACGAACGGGCCGCCGTTCAAGACCCAGGTGACGATGATCGAGATGACGCTCTTCATGGGCATGCCGGGCTTCCAGCCGCCCTGCGCCTTGACCTCGTTGATCCAGTGCTTGCCCACCGCATGGGTCACATAGAAGGTGCCGTGCATCACGATGTTGGCCACCGCGTCGAAACCGCGCGAGCTCAGGTCCTCGGTGCGGCTGATGAAGTTGCCGGCGGCGTTGTTCACCAGGCCGGTCACTCCGCCGTTGGCGAAGATGTCGTCGACCATCTCCTCGACAGCCGGGGCCTGGCGGATATCGATCGGGTAGGTCGCGACACTGCGGCCGTACCGGTCTTCGAGCGCCCTGGCGGTTTCGGCCAGGACTGCGCCACGCCGCCCGCAAATCACCGCATCGGCACCCAGCTCGAGAAATTTTTCCGTCATGGCGCGGCCAAGGCCGGTGCCGCCGCCGGTTACCAGGATGCGCTGGCCGGCCAATAAGCCCTGGCTGAACATGGGTTATGCCCCTTCGGGTTGTCAAAATCGCCGCTATGATAGGCGGCAAACCCCATCCCTGCCGACTCGGATTGACAGCAATGCCGGCTCCACCAGCCAAACGCTCCACCAAACCCGTTCCCGCGGGTTCAAGCCGGGAATCCCGCCTGCGGCCGCGCAAGCAGCCGGTACAGGGGCGTTCGCGCGTCACCGTCGACGCCATCCTGGAGGCGGCGGCACGCCTGTTCGTGCGCGACGGTTACCCGAACACCACCACCAACCGTATCGCGGAGCTGGCGGGCGTGTCGGTCGGCTCGTTGTATGAGTATTTCCCCAACAAGGCGTCGATCCTTCTCGCCCTGCTGGAGCGCCAGGTCGAGTACATGCTGAAGCTCATGCGCGAACGCCTGGCGGCGGTACGCGGCGCGCCCCTCGACACGATGGTGCGCACCATCGCGCGCACCGCCATCGAGGCGCACTACAAGGAACTCGACCTGAACCGCATACTCATCGCCAGCATGACGCGGGTATCACAGTGGCGGCACATGGAGAAGGTGTCGTTCTCGGCCGCCGAATTGCTGCGCGACGCGCTGGCCCACCTGATCGCCGACCCGGTGCGGCTGGAACACGCGGCGTTCACAGTCGAGACGGTGGTCGAAGGCCTGCTGCAGCGGACCATCCTGTTCGCCCACCGGTTGCCGGGATATCCGCTCGAGGACGAGATCGCGGCGGTTCTGACCGGCTACCTGGCGCCGTTGACGCGGCGCCAGGCCGGCGCCTGATCGCACCGTGGCCACGCCTTCATGGCAGGTGATTCACCTGCATGCCGATGCGCCGGCCAAGCCCGCGTATGGCGCGCCTTGCAATGGCTGCGGCGTATGTTGCGCAAGCGAACCCTGCCCGCTCGGCATGCTGCTTTCCACCGCCCGCAAGGGGGCATGCAAGGCGTTGCGCTGGGAGGATGCCGGGTCGCGTTATGTGTGCGGCGTAGTCAGCGCGCCAGACACGGTGTTGCCTGGCAGGTTGCGCGGTTTCGCGCCGCTCCTGGG
Source organism: Burkholderiales bacterium (assembly GCA_965279115.1). GTDB lineage: Bacteria > Pseudomonadota > Gammaproteobacteria > Burkholderiales > JAEUOS01 > JAEUOS01. The sequence continues at coordinate 4,412,187 of OZ257137.1, read as the reverse complement.
AAAACTCGCGCGGCGCTGGATCTCCGCGGGCAGCGGCTGCGATGCAACGCTCACCACCCGACCGGGTGACGAGCGCGGGGCATAGAAAACCGAATCGTCTAGTTGCCCTGCCAGACCGCGCGGCGCTTGTTGACAAACGCATCCACGCCCTCGACTCCGTCGGCCGACTGCAGGTTGCATGTCATGGTGCGACCGGCAAGCGCATAGGCATCCGCCAATCCGAGGTCGACCTGCTGGTAGAAGGCGCCCTTGCCCATCGCGATCGCGGCACCGCTCTTGGCGCAGATGGCCGCGGTGAACTTCGCGACTTCCGCGTCGAGCGCGTCGGCCGGCACCACCCGATTGACCAGACCCCAGGCACGCGCCGTGTCGGCATCGATGAGGTCGCCGGTGACCAGCATTTCCATCGCACGTTTGCGGTTGATGTTGCGTGCGACGCCCACCGCCGGGGTCGAGCAGAACAGTCCGTTGTGGATGCCCGACAGGGCGAACTTCGCTTCAGGCACCGCCACCGCCAGGTCGCACATCGACACCAGCTGGCACCCCGCCGCAGCGGCCACCCCGTGCACGCGTGCGATCACCGGCTGCGGCATCGCGACGATCAGTTGCATCATCGCTGCACAATCGTCGAACAGGCCCTGCTGCCAGGCGGCGTCCGGATGGGCGTGGATTTCCTTCATGTCGTGCCCGGCGCAGAAACCGCGGCCGGCGCCGGCGAGCACCACGGCGCGCACGGCGCTGTCGGCGACGATCGACTTCAGTTCGGTCGTTAGCGCCGCGATCATCGCCGAGGACAAGGGATTGAGCCGGTCGCCGCGGTTGAGCGTCAGGGTGGCCACGCCGCCGTGGTCGGCGCGCAATACAAAGGCCTGGTCAAGCGAGGCGGCAGATGCAGGTGCGTTCATGATGGTGTTCTCCCTATTCGATCGCGGCGGCCGAGCGGGCCTTCTCGCGCAAGACAAATTTCTGAATCTTTCCGGTGGAGGTCTTGGGCAGTTCCCCGAACACCACCCGGCGCGGGGCCTTGAAATGCGCCAGCGCCGCCCGGCAATGGGCGATGAGTTCCGCCTCGGTCACCGTGCTGCCTGCCTTGAGTTCGACGAACGCACACGGGGTTTCACCCCACTTGGGGTCCGGCGTTGCCACCACCGCGCATGCCAGTACCGCGGGATGGCTATAGATCACGTCCTCGACTTCGATGGATGAAATGTTCTCGCCGCCGGAGATGATGACGTCCTTGCTGCGGTCGCGGATCTTCACATAGCCATCCGGGTAGGCGACCGCGAGGTCACCGGTGTGGAACCAGCCACCGGCAAACGCCTCCTGGGTGGCCTTCTCGTTCTTCAGGTAGCCCTTCATGGCGATGTTGCCGCGGAACATGATCTCGCCCATGGTTTCGCCGTCGCGCGGCACCGGCTGCATGGTCTTGGGATCGAGCACGTCGACGGCCTCCTGCAGGGTGTAGGGCACGCCCTGGCGGCCCATCAGGCGCGCGCGCTCGCTGATGCCCAGATCCGCCCATTCCGGCTGTTTCGCGCATACCGCCGCCGGACCATAGACCTCGGTAAGACCATACACATGCGTCAGGTCGAAGCCCATGCGTTCCATGCCCTCGATCATGGCCGCCGGCGGCGCGGCGCCAGCCACCATGGCGCTCACCTTGTGATCTATCCCGGCGCGCAGTTCCACCGGCGCGTTGATGATGGTGCTGTGGACGATCGGCGCGCCGCAATAGTGCGACACTTTGTGGATGCGGATCGCGTCGAGCACCGCCTTGGCCTCGACCTTGCGCAGGCAGACGTTGGTGCCGGCGATCTCCGCCAGGGTCCACGGGAAACACCAGCCGTTGCAGTGGAACATCGGCAGGGTCCACAAGTAGGTGGCGAAATGCGGCATCGTCCACACCACGATGTTGGAGGTGGCGTTGAGGTAGGCCCCGCGATGGTGGGTCACCACCCCCTTGGGGTTTCCGGTGGTGCCGGAGGTGTACCCCAGCGCGATCGCTTCCCACTCATCGGCCGGGTGGCGCCAGGCATATGCGGGATCGCCGGCGGCGGTGAACGCCTCGTACTCCGTCTTTCCGATCCGCTCACCCGCGCCTTGGTACTCGGCATCGTCCACATCGATCACCAGCGGCGCCACCTTGGCAAGCGCCAGCGCCGCTTTCATGGTGGCCGAGAATTCCCGGTCCACCAGCACCACCTTCGTCTCGCTGTGATCCAGCATGAAAGCGATGGCCGCGGCGTCCAGGCGCGTATTCAATGCGTTGATCACCGCGCCGGTCATGGGAATGCCGAAATGCGCCTCCACCATCGGCGGCGTGTTCGGCAGCATCACCGCCACCGTATCCCCCGGGACCACGCCGGCAGCGGCCAGGGCGGATGCCAGGCACCGGCTGCGCGCGTAGGTTTCACCCCATGTGCGCCGCAAGTCGCCGTGAATCACGGCAGTGCGATGTGGATAGACGGCGGCGGTGCGCGCGATAAACGACAAAGGCGTCAACGGCACATGGTTGGCCGGCGTTCTGGGAAGACCCTGCTCGTAAATGCCCGTCATGCTTGTCTCGCATCCATTGTCAGTATGATGGCGATTGTAATGAACATCGCCGCGCCGCAACGCGCCATGGGCCGTGCTTAGGCGCCGCGCATGACGCCCGAATCCTTCAAGCCGACGCTGCCGCGCATGGCAGTGCGCGTGGCGATTGCCGTCGCAGGTTCGCTGTGCGTGCATGTCCTGTTTGTCAGTGGCGCGATGCGCGGCCTGGCGGACGTGTTCCACTGGACCAGCAACGCGGAGCCCGCGCCACTGGTGGTGCGCGCGCGGCTCGCAGAAGCCCCGCCTGCGCCGTCGCCACCGCCCCCTGCACCGCCGGTGCGCCGCAAGCCGGCTGCCAAGCCACCCACGCCAGCCTCTGCCATCGCTCCGGAATCCCCTGCCATTGCCCAGGCGACGGCGCCGGCAATTGCCCCGGCGGAGGCGCCGCCGCCTGCTCCGCCCGCAACACCCGCGCCGGCGGCGGAAGCGGCAGCAGCCCCACCACCTTCACCAGCGACGCCCGCGCCGCGCGCCGATAAGGTCGTTCCGCTGCCGCGGCGCGCCACCATCGCGCTCGAACTCACGCTGGAGTCGAACAACTACAAGGTGTGGGCCACGCAGCAATGGGAAATGGCGGACGGGCGCTACCGGGTATTGCTTACCGCCGAGGCCAAGGCGCTGTTTTTCACGCTCGGCTCCATTCTTCTTGAGAGCAGCGGTGTCGTGTCGGCGGACGGACTGCGCCCGGAACGCTATGTGGATGAGCGCAACAAGCGCAGGACCACTGTGGACTTCTCCGCTAACGAGAAATCCGCATTTGTCGAGGAGGCCAACGGCAATCGCAAGACCCTCGCGCTTGCCGGGCAGGCCGCGGACATCATGAGCCTGACCTATGACCTGGCGTTCAATCCGGACATCAACGTCGGCGCTCCATTCACCCTGTCGAACCGCGACACGGTCGAGGAGATCCGTCTGGTGGCAAAGCGCGAGGAAAACCTGGCCGCGGAGTCCGGCACGCGCGTCACCCGCTTCTACGACTTCCGCCGCCCCGACGGAACCGGCGGCATCCAGGTCTGGCTGTCGCCGGAAAACGGCTGGCTGCCGGCAAAAATACGCATTCTCGGTCGCGACGGCGCTCTCACGATGGTGGCCACGCGCTACGACCTGAACCCGCCCGACAGCAGGTAAAATCGTTCTTTTTGCAGCGCAGCATCGACCCTTGCGTCGACTGCCAGGCACTCGCCTGCCCCCCAGTATTTCCTATTGAGCCCGGACATCACGACATGTCGCAAAATGAATTGAGCAAGAGTTTTGATCCCGCCGCCATCGAGGCGCGCTGGTACCCGGTGTGGGAGTCCGCCGGCTACTTTCGCGAGGGCACGCAAGCCGTCTCGGCGACGCAAACCGCGCCGTTTTCGATCCAGTTGCCGCCACCGAATGTCACCGGCACGCTGCACATGGGACATGCTTTCAACCAGACGGTGATGGATGCACTCACCCGCTACCACCGCATGCTGGGCGCGCCTACCCTGTGGCTGCCGGGCACCGACCATGCCGGCATCGCTACCCAGATCGTGGTGGAACGGCAACTCGACGCGCAGAAGGTGTCGCGCCATGACCTCGGCCGCGAAAAGTTCGTCGAAAAGGTCTGGGAGTGGAAGGAACTGTCCGGCGGCGCCATCACCCGCCAGATGCGCCGGCTGGGCGATTCCTGCGACTGGAACCGCGAGTACTTCACCATGGACGACAAGCTGTCCAGGGCGGTCGTCGAGGTATTCGTCCGGCTCTTCGAAGAGGGCCTGATCTATCGCGGCAAGCGCCTGGTCAACTGGGACCCGGTGCTGGGCACGGCCGTGTCCGACCTCGAAGTGGTGAGCGAGGAAGAAGACGGCAGCCTGTGGCAGATCCGCTACCCGCTGGCCGACGGCAGCGGCCACCTTACCGTGGCCACCACGCGCCCGGAAACCATGCTGGGCGACGTGGCGGTGATGGTGCATCCGGAAGACGAACGCTACCGCCACCTGGTCGGCAAAAACGTCAAGTTGCCGCTGACCGATCGCGAGATTCCTGTCATTGCCGACGACTACGTCGACCGTGAATTCGGTACCGGTTGCGTGAAGGTGACACCCGCGCACGACTTCAACGACAACGCGGTGGGCCAGCGCCACAACCTGCCGCAGATCGAGATCTTCACGCTCGATGCGAAGATCTCCGCAAACGCGCCGCCCGCGTACCATGGCCTGGACCGCTTCGTGGCACGCAAGAAGGTGGTGGCCGACCTGGAGGCGCAGGGTTTTCTCGAATCGGTCAAGCCGCACAAGCTGATGGTGCCGCGCGGGGACCGCACCAATGCCGTGATCGAACCCATGCTCACCGACCAGTGGTTCGTCGCCATGACCAAGCCCGGCCCCTCGGGCAAGAGCATCACCCAGGCCTCGCTCGACGTGGTGGCCGACGGTTCGGTGAAGTTCTTCCCGGAGAACTGGACCACCACCTACAACCAGTGGCTGGAGAACATCCAGGACTGGTGCATTTCGCGCCAGCTCTGGTGGGGGCACCGCATTCCGGCCTGGTACGGCGACGGCGGCCGCATCTTCGTGGCGCGCGATGAAGCCGAGGCCCGCTTGCAAGCCGCCGCCGCCGGCTACGCAGGCGAATTGCGCCGCGACGACGACGTGCTCGACACCTGGTTTTCCTCGGCCCTGGTGTGCTTTTCCACCCTCGGCTGGCCTGATCCGCAGGGCGAGGACAAGTCGGCCTACGACCTGTATCTGCCATCCTCGGTGCTGGTCACCGGTTTCGACATCATCTTCTTCTGGGTCGCGCGCATGATCATGATGACGACCCATTTCACCGGCCGCGTGCCGTTCAAGCATGTCTATGTACACGGCCTGATCCGCGACGCCGAAGGCCAGAAGATGAGCAAGTCCAAGGGCAATACCCTGGACCCGGTGGACCTGATCGACGGCATCGCGCTCGACGACCTGGTGGCCAAGCGCACCGTCGGCCTGATGAATCCCAAGCAGGCGGACTCCATCACGAAGAAGACCCGCAAGGAGTATCCCGCCGGCATTCCCGCGTTTGGCACCGACGCGTTGCGCTTCACCATGGCCGCCTACGCGACCCTGGGCCGCAATATCAACTTCGACCTCAAGCGCTGCGAGGGTTACCGCAATTTCTGCAACAAGCTGTGGAACGCCACCCGCTTTGTACTGATGAATTGCGAGGGTCGCGATGTGGGTCTCGACGAGAGCCTGCCCGTAACGCTTTCGCCCGCGGACCGCTGGATCATAGGCGAACTGCAGCGCACCGAGGGCGCGGTTGCAAGCGGTTTCGCCGAATACCGCCTCGACAACGTGGCCACTGCGCTCTACCGGTTTGTGTGGGACGAGTATTGCGACTGGTACGTCGAACTGGCGAAGTCACAGCTCGCCTCTGCCGACGAAGCGGTGCAGCGCGGCACCCGACGCACCCTCATCCGTGTGCTGGAAGCCACCTTGCGTCTGGCCCACCCGGTGATTCCCTTCATTACCGAGGAGCTCTGGCAATCGGTCAAGGCCCTGGCCGGCAAGGATGGCGCGAGCATCTGCGTGGCGCCATTCCCGCGCGCGCAGCCGGAGCGCATCGACCCCGCGGCCGATGCCGAGGTAGCCGCCTTGAAGGAGGTGATCAACGCGGTGCGCAACCTGCGCGGGGAGTCCGGCATCTCGCCGGCCGAAAAGGTGGTCCTCATCGCGGCGGGAGACACCGCCCTGGTGGCGCGTCATGCCGCGGCCATGCAATCGATCGCCCGGCTATCGGAAGTGCGGGTGGCGGAAGTCCTGCCCGCCGGCCCGGCGCCGGCAGCAGTGTGCGGCAACACCCGCCTGATGCTCGACATCAAGGTCGACATCGCCGCCGAACGCGCGCGCCTGACCAAGGAGGTCGACCGTATCGCCGGCGAGATCGCCCGCGCGAACACCAAGCTTTCCAATGAGAGCTTCACCGCGCGGGCGCCTGCCGCGGTGGTACAGCAGGAGCGCACCCGCGTGGCCGGATTCGAGGCCACGCTGGCCAAGCTCAGGGAGCAGTTGGCGCAATTGGGATGACTCGCGCCAGCGGGCGGCGCGGATCGCCGCCCGTGGCAGGGATTACCGCTTTTTCAGGAAAAAAACGAACTCCTTGCCTTCCTCGGCGCTGCCCACCAGCGGATGGCCGGTCTGCTTTGCGAAGGCGGCGAAATCGCGCACCGATCCGGGGTCGGTTGCCGTGACCTTGAGTATCTGGCCGCTGTCGATATCCGCGAGGGCTTTCTTGGCGCGCAGGATTGGCAGCGGACAGTTCAGTCCGCGGGTGTCGATTTCCTTGTCGAAATTCATGGTGGTCATGGCAACATTTTCTGGGCACGCCGTCGCGGCGGGAATGCGCTAGTTTAGCGTTTCGCCCGGGCGGAGGCGCCAAACCCGTGACCGGCCCGCGAGAAGTGCGGAAACGGCATAATGGCGGTCGGAAAAACGGAGGGATCTGAATGGCCGCAGCGCCGGGAGCCGGCAGTTCCAGTTGGCTTGTTCTTGTGGCGAACCTGCCCGAGGAAGCATCCGCCCGCATGCGCATCCTGCGTACGCTGGAGTCCCTCGGGTGTGCGTTGCTTGGCGACAGCGCCTACATCCTGCCCGACACCGTGGCCTCGCGCCAGGGCCTGACCCGGCTGGCGGAGCACGTGACCGCGAGCGGCGGCACCTGCTACCTGCTCAACACCACCTCCGATGCGGCACAGACGCGCGCCTTTTCGGCGTTATTCGACCGCAGTGCCCGGTACCACGAACTGGTCAAGAACATCGAATCCCTGCGCGCCGGATTCGGCGTGTCCGACCCGACCACCCTGTCGCGTTCGCTCATCAAGCTCAAGCGCGAGTTCGAGTCCATTTCCGCGCTGGACTTTTTTCCCAGCGAAGTGCGCCGCCAGGCTTCCGCGGCCATCGACGCCATGGACACGGAAGTCAGAAAGCAGCTCTTCCCCGGCGACCAGGACATCAGCAGCACGCAGGAGATGCGCGCCCGCCAGAAATTCTTCCGTCGCGTCTGGGTGACGCGTCGCCCGCTGTGGGCCGACCGGCTGGCGAGCGCCTGGCTGATCCGCCGCTTCATCGACGCCGAAGGCAAGGTGTTCTGGGGAGACCGTGACCAGAACGCACCTGGAACCGCGGTGACCTTCGGCTTCGAGGGCGCCGTTTTCTGCAATACCGCGACCCAGGTCACCTACGAAGTCCTGCTCGAATCATTCGGGCTGGCCAAGGATCCTGCATTGACGCGGATCGCGACCATCATTCACGCCCTCGACATTGGCGGGCAGACGGTCCCCGAAGCGGCCGGGGTGGAGACCCTCCTGCAGGGCGCGCAGCGACGCGCGACCGGCGAAGAAGAGCTATTCGCCGAAACCGAAAAGACCTTCGACCTGCTCTACGACGCCTACTTCGAAACACCGCAATCCTAGGGGACGGGTCAGGGAGCCCGCTACGCGCCTAGCGCGGCGGCAACTAAGGGCAACGCAATGGCGCCTGATTGAGCTCCGGACCGCGACCGCGCCCGGTGGACGCCCCCTTGTCGCCTTCGCCGCGGTCGGCACGGTCGGCGATCATGCGCTCCCACATCGCACGGATGCGCGTGTCGATGATCGAGGACTGGTAGAAATCGGTGCCGCCCGAACAGCGCGCAATCTGGAACTGCTCCAGCGCCGCCTGCGGACTGCTGGTCAACGCGTAGAACTCGCCGAGCGCCTGATGCTGCGAGGCGGTCTTGCCGGTTGCCGCGAAACCACGCGCCTGCAGCTCGAACACCCGCGGGTCGCTGCGGAACAGGCGTGCCTGTTCCGCCAGCATTTCGAGGGCCTCGGCATGCCGGCCCGCACTTTGCAGGACATCCACCAGGGCGAGTTCCAGGTAGCGCGTGCGCGGATACTTCACAAGCGCCGCGCGGTAGGCGGTGATGGCGCCGGCTGCGTCACCCTGCGCGGTCTTGATGCGCGCACCGAGGGCATCGATCATCGGATGGGCCACGCCGGCAGGAATCAGCGCGAATGCCTGCGCCGCGGCCTTGAAGTCGCGCCCGACGAAATAGGTCTGCGCCATGCCGTAGCGGGTCGCGGCTTCGTTGCTGTAGCTGCGCTCGGCCAATTGGGTGGAAAAAAACTTGAGCGTGTCGCGCACGCCGTCGACCCCGGCATCGGCGGTCGCGCGCAATTTGGCGCGCGCCAGGTGGAAAGACAGGCTGTCGACATGCTGGCGATAGCGCACCGCCTGAACCCGGTTCTGCACGTCGGCGATGCGCTCGGTGGTCAGTGGGTGGCTGCGGACATATACCGGCGCGTTGGAGTCGTAGGCCCTGCCGGCGCGCTGCAGGCGCTCGAAAAACGCGGGCATCGCACTGACATCAAAACCCGCCTTCTGCAGCGTGTCAAACCCGACCCGGTCAGCCTCGCGTTCGAAATCGCGCGAATAGGCCAGTTGCGACTGCACCTGGAATGCCTGGGCTCCCATCATCGCGCCAGCCGCGGCCTGGCCATTGGACCGCGCCGCCAGCAGGGCCAGCGCCATGGCGATCATGCTGACCATGGAGTTGCGTTGCCCGGCGCTGACGCTGCGCGCGATATGGCGCTGCGTCAGGTGACCGAGTTCATGCCCCAACACGCTGGCCGCCTCGGATTCGCTTTGTGCCGCCATCAAGAGGCCGGTGTTGACTCCGATGTACCCGCCCAGCATCGCAAACGCGTTGATGGTCGGGTCCTTCATCATGAAGAACTCGACGTCCATGCCGGGATCGGGGCCGGCCGCGATCAGGCGGCGCCCGAGTTCCTCGCAGTACGCCTTGAGTTCGGGGTCATCCAGATAGGCGGAGTCGCGGCGCAGGTCGCGGTAATAGGACTCGCCAATGCGGCGCTCCATCTGCGGCGACAACGCACCGGCCGATTCGTCGCCCAGGTCAGGCAGGTTTTGCGCATCGACCAGTTGGCCGCCCGACGGCCCCACGGCAAGCAGCAGCGAAAGCAACAATGCAAGGCCGCGCCGGGCGCGGGAAGGCCGTTTCATGGGTGCTATGATACCTTTTGAAAATCAAGGTTCCACATGACGTTTTCCGGAATCGCCACGAAATTTGTTGCAAAACGCAAGCCGATGCCTTTCGCCACCCGATGAACCATCCGGATTCGCCGCTCACGCACTTCGACAGCCAGGGCCAGGCGCACATGGTTGATGTCGGCGCAAAGTCCGAAACGCAGCGTCGCGCCACCGCCACGGGCGACATCCACATGCTCGCGTCGACACTGGCCCTGATCGAATCCGGCACCGCGAAGAAGGGCGACGTGATCGGGATCGCGCGCATCGCGGCCATCCAGGGCGCAAAACGCACCGCCGATTTGATCCCGCTCTGCCATCCGCTCGCCCTGACGCGGGTCGCGGTGGAATTCCGGACCGTGGCAACACCGCCTTCGGTACGCTGCACCGCCACCGTCGAGACTCTCGGCCGTACCGGTGTTGAAATGGAGGCGCTCACCGCCGTGCAGGTCGGCCTTCTCACCATCTACGACATGTGCAAGGCGGCCGACCGCGGCATGCGCATGACCGACATCCGCCTGCTCGAAAAGCACGGCGGCAAGTCGGGAAGCTTCACCGCGGATTGATCTGGCCGGTCGCGCGCAATCAAGAATGTGCCGACACACCCGCTCTCCTGGCCGATGACGAAAAGATGACGTCACCCCGCATCCAGTTGCTGGTTCCCGACATGCCGTCGGCGGATGATCTGTCGCCGTGGCTCAAGCGCATCGACCAGTCCCGCTGGTACTCGAATTTCGGTCCGCTGTGCCGCGAACTGGAAGCAAGACTGGGCGGGATGTTCGCCGAGCGCAACCCGTTGCCTGTGCACCTCACCACCGTGAGCAACGCCACGCTGGGCCTGGAATTGGCCCTGACCGCGCTTGATCTTGAACCGGGTTCGCGGGTACTGATCCCGGCGCTCACCTTTGTCGCCACGGCAACTGCCGTGGCGCGCGCGGGCCTGGTGCCGGTGGTCTCGGACATCGATCCGGATTCCTGGCTGCTGACACCTGCGATCGCCCGCGCGGCACGCGCCACATCGAAGATCGACGCGGTGATGCCGGTGGCCACTTTCGGCTGCCCGCACGACATGGCGGGATGGGACGCTTTCCAGGCAGAGACCGGACTGCCGGTGGTCATCGACGCCGCGGCCGCGTTCGGCAATCAGTGGCATACCGGGCGCGCGACCCTCGTATTCAGCCTGCATGCGACGAAGTCGTTCGCCGCCGGCGAGGGGGGACTGGTCATCAGCCGCGATGCCGAACTGGTCAAGCGCGTGCGGCAGTTGTCGAATTTCGGCATCAACCTCGACCCCGCCGCGACCACACCGGTGGGCCAGGTGGACCTGCCGGGCACCAACGCCAAACTCTCCGAATATCACGCGGCAATCGGCCTGGCCAACCTTGAAAGGTGGCCGGCGCTGGCGCAGGCACGCGTCGCCCTGTTCGACCACTACTCGGCGGAAATCGGGCGCATCGCGGGACTCAACGCCCGCTGGCAAGCCACGCCGCCAGGGCTGACGCGTACGCTGCTGTGCTTTCGGGTCGCCTCGTCGGGCATGCGGGAAGCCATCGAGCTGGCATGCCGCACCGCCAACATCGAAACCCGGCGCTGGTACCTGCCGCTGATACACCAGCACGACGGGTTCACCGAACTGCCGCGCGCCGGGCATGCGCCGTGCGCCTTCCAAGTTGCGCAGGACCTGGTCGGCCTGCCCTTCCACAACCATTTCGATGACGGCGCCATTGCCAGAATCTGCAGCGCAGTCGCCGGCGCGGTCGGTCCGCAGGATTGATCAGCGCCAAGCCCGATCAACAAGACGACCGGCGTTGCGGGTACTACAGGACGGAATCGTGGGGGCTGGGGCCGAGATCCTGCCAACGCAGAATCAGTGGGTGTGACAATACAAGACGGTCGCGTCTGGCACCAGGGGGTTGTGCTGGCGCAATGCGTATCGGTAACCCAGGTCCAGTCCTGTTACAAAGTCCGGAATGGTATGCAGGTCCTCCGCCTTGTGATAAATCGAAAGGGCCATCTTCGGACGTGACGAGCGGATCGTGTGGACCGCGCCGTGAAGCGCGGCCAGTTCGGCGCCTTCGATTTCGAATTTGATGAGCGATGCCTTGCCGCCTGTAACGGCATCAACAGTCGTCACGGACAATGTCTCGAGAACCGCGTTTTCCTGGTTGTAGTCGTGCACATGGTCGAGGATTCCGCCCTCGATGAAGTGCGCGGATTGCGGATTGGAAGCCTGCCCGGGGTCAGCGGCCGAGACCATGAGCGCCCGATAGAACTGCAGCTCCGTTTCGGAACTCCACAGGCCCTTTTGATGAATCTCGATCCGGCGCATATCGACGCCATCAAGCAATTCAGACGAAAGCCGCGCCAGGCGTGCCCGGATCGTCGCGACGTTTTGAGCCGACGGCTCGAAGGAGAATATGCGGCTGAAACGGTTGCCGGTAGCGCGAATGAATTTCTCGATCGTTTCCCCCACGAACGATCCTCCGTCCACGTACACCTCGTTCTCCCCGAATCGGAAGAAATCCTCGTTGAACACATAGGCGTTCGGGCAATAGGGCTCCACACCGTGTCCAACACCGACGGCGGTGAGATGGTTCGGATCGCAGGTCAGCCTGTAGGCCAGCAGGCTGAAGAAGGTCACGCGCGAGAAGTCGTCGTCGAAAATCCGCGCAACATTTTCAAGCCGGTCAATGTTGGCAAGAACGCCATCAAAGAATTCAATGCCGTACACGAAAAGCCGGCCGACGTATCCCTTTTTCGATATGCCCGCCTCGTCAAGCAGCAACTGAAAGTGAATCGGAAGCAGGTGACGCAATCGGTACTCGGCCGCCAGCTTGACGAAGAAGTTGTAGCCCGTCGTACCCGGTAGCAGGAAAACCGAGACCAGCTGCGCATCGGCGCATGCGCGCCTTATCCATTGAGCGCTGTTGATGACCGGTATGCCGAATATCTGGCTATCCTTGCAAAAATCATCAACAATCGCGACGACGTTCGCGTTGCGGGCCAACAGGCGGATCTCTTCGCGGCAACCGCTGCCGCATACAACCAGCGGCGTGGTCTTCAGGAAATGCGCCGCGTCCGCGTCGAGCCAGGCCGGCAGGGCGCTGCGCCTCGCTTTGCGGTACCCGGCACACAAATCGAGTACCCGGGCACGCAACATATCAGATTGAATTTTGGCATCCGCCATTGGCAAGGGCATGATTGACTTTCCAGGGAGTTCACGTCATCCGAAATGGACAACGCATTCAGCCGCCATGGACCACGATCGGCTCGTCGTAGCGGGGATCGAACACGGTCTTTGCGACGATATTGTTGCGATAGAACCCGGGCACGCCGATCTCGCAATGGCGGCCCACCTTGACTGCGGGGGCCACCACGACACCGGCACGCAAGGTTGCATGGGCGCCGATCTCGACGCGATTGCCAAGCACGACACCACTTTCGATCCAGCATGATGCCTTCACGCGGGCACCAAATCCGACAATCACACCGGCATTGATCATGCAGTTGTAGTCGACCGATGCGCCATTGCCGATGACGGCACCCGCGCCCACAAATACATTGGGGCCTAGCCTCGCATCCGCGGCGACGATCGCGCCCGGCGTCCTGATGGTGGCGAGCTGGAAGCCCCGCGACATCGCCGCCTGCATGATCTCCATGCGCTTGAAGTTGCCGAAGCGCTCATCCAGCGCGACGAAAAGGAGTGTCGCGGCCGGGTCGAGGCCGTCGAAAACACTGAAGTCGAACGAGTAGTCGGCCGCCTGCGCGATCTCCAGGCGGGTGACCGCCGCCCCTGCGGACGATTCCGACCAGGCGCGACATGCGATGTCGAGCATGTCGCCGGCGCCGAGTACGACCCTAGACTGCATGATCGCTGTCGATGACATCGACATACCATCGCTCCACACGTTTGTTGAGACCTTCATAGTCACCCTGGCACGCCACCGGTGCGCCGTCGTGCAGCGCCGCCTGGACTTGTTCCATCACCTCGACGTCCTCCCCGACGACTAGCTTGCTGCCATGCATCAGCGAGAGCAGGACGGTGCCGGAAAACGAGTACGGTTCGCGCTTCCTCGCGGTCATCCAGTAAATCTCGAGGTCGGTGCGTCCGGGCGCCACCGGCACGTGATGTTCGATCGTGAAGGAAAACCCGCCGTCGCTGGACGCGATGTGCAGGTTGGGATACGCCAGCCAGTTGAAGTACGAGTCCTGCTCGCCCCAGCGTTCCACCAGCGACTGCCAGTCATAGCGCGTGACGTTCTTGAACGTGCCCTCGGCGCCGCCATAGCTGAAGCGACGCAGGATCTCGCGACGGCCTGCCGTGTCGAGTCCGGCGGGAAGTTCGCCCGCCGCTTCGGCATGCAGGGTTTCGTCGAGGACCGGAACGAACGAGACGCTGCGTGCAAGCGAATTGGGGTGCACGAAGGCAGGGTGATTGCTGTCGCGCAGGTTTTCGTATCCGAGTTTCCAGTTGAAGCGGGTGCGGAATGTGGTGGTCATCACCTCGCTGTCGTAAGCGTTGGCACTGGATTCCAGCAGGTCGATGAAGGACTTGTCGAACTGGTCCTCGATCGGCATCGGATTCTCATCAAGATTGATGAACAGCAGGTTGCCGACCGGCCGCAAGGCGAATTCGCGCAGACGCATGGCGCCGCGCTCCTCAGGCGTGTAGCGATAGAGTTCATCATGCAGCGGGATGTTGGAAGGCGCGCCGGAAGCATCGTAGCTCCAGCCGTGATAGGGGCACACCAGCGGGCGACGTCCAGCCGCTTCCGACTGCAGGCGCGCACTGCGATGCAGGCAGACGTTTTCGAAGGCCTTGAGCTCGCCGCGGATGTTCTGGATCACCACCGGAATGCCGGCAATGCTCCGGGTGATGAAGTCATTGTTCTGGCGCAGCATCGTGCGCAGCCCGGCGAACACCCACAACTTGCGGAAAATCCTGTCCCGTTCCCGGTCGAATACCTCCTGGGAGAGGTAGTGCCGGGGCTGCATGCGGGATTTCATGACTCTGCGCCGCTTGTGCAGATCACCACTGCAGGCGCTTGGCGGGATTGCCGAACACGGTCATGCCGGCCGGTACGTTGCCCACCACGACGCTGCCGGCCCCGATGGTGGCGCCATCGCCAATGACCATGCCGGGCAGGATAGTCGCATGCGGATGCACCGTGACGCCGGCACCGATCTTCACGCCGCCGCCGATGAAGCTGAAACAGCTGATGTGCGAGTAATCACCGATGGTGATGTCGTGCCCGAGGATGGCCAGCGAATGGATGATGACGAAGTCGCCGATGGTGCAGTCCGGACCGATGCCGACCCGCCGTTCGAAAAAGCAGCCCTGGCCCAGCTTGACGTTGCGGCCGAAGTAGGTTTCAGTGAGGATGTTGATGAATTTCGCGCCCTTGGCAAGCAGCGGCGCCGCATAGGTCTTGCGGTGCGCCGGCGCTCCGAGCGCGCAGACGAACATGTCGTTGGCCTTGGGCACATAGGTCATCGGGTCACCGACGATGCCGACCTCGTAGTTGTAGCCGTCGAGGATGTTCTTGCGCTCGTCAAGGAAGCCTGCCACCCGCCATTCCTTGCCGCATGCGATGTCGTCGAGCATCTGACCCAGCACCACGCGGCCGTAGCCGCCCGCACCCACTATGTAAACATCGATCATTTCAGCCTCCAGTTGCGTTGCTGTTTCGATTACATGACGCCGCCATCCATCACCAGGGTGGTTCCCGTGACCCAGCGACTGGCGTTCGAAAGCAGGTAGATGGTCGCGTTGGCGACATCATCAGGCGTGCCCAGGCCAAGCGGGTGCCGCGCGCGTTGCGACTCCAGATGGTCCTTGTCCCACAAAGGTGTTTCCACCGCGGACGGCGATATGCAGTTGACCCGCACGCGCCGCTTGGCCTGCTCGAGCGCGAGGCAGCGTGTCAAACCATGCAGTGCCGCCTTCATGCTCGAGTAAGGTCCCACACCAGGCGTGCCCACATGCGCAGCCGTCGAAGACAAAAAGACGATCGAGCCGCCATCAGACAGGGCGTTCTTGTAGAGCAGGCGCTGGGTAAGCATCACCGGGCCGACGAAATTGGTACCGATGATGTCGTTGAGCAGCTTCTCGCTCACCATCTTGATCGGTGCGAGGCGCTGCAACCCCATGCTGTGAACCACGCCGTCGACCGTTCCCGCGGCGTCAACCAGCGCATGAATCTGGGCGCTTTCGCGCAAGTCGGCGACAAAGGACATGTGACCATCGCCCTCGAGGGCGCCGAGCGTTTCGGCCAGCCGCGCGGTATCGCGGCCGGTTGCGACCACGCGCGCACCCATGCGCGAGCAGGAAATCGCGATCTGCCTGCCCAGGCCCGAAGACGCACCGGTGACCAGCACCGCCTTGCCGGCAAGTGAAAACGGGTTGGTTCGGCTAGTCATGTCGCCTCAAATGCTCAACTGGACGGTCATGCCGCCGTCGATGATGAAGAAAGTGCGGGTCATCCAGCGACTCGCATCGGACAGGTAGAAAACCGCCGCGTTGGCGACGTCTTCCGGTTCGCCCAGCCCGAGAGGTGCATAGTCGATCAGCGAGTCAAGCATCGCGCCAGCCGCGCCCAACTGGTCGAGCATGGGAGTGCGGATGTATCCCGGCGCGATCACGTTGGCGCGAATCTTCTGCTTGACCACTTCCTGCGCGAGGGAGCGCATCGCGCCAAGCAGCGCCGCCTTGCTGGCCGAATAGACCGAGGTTGCGACCGGCCCGATATGCGAGCCCACCGAACCTATGAAAACGATGGAGCCACCCGCGGCGATGCATTTCTTCGCCAGCAAGGCGCGGGTGAGAAGGAGCGGCGCGTTCACGTTGATCGCGAACACCTCCTCCAGGTGCTTCTGGTTGATCATCCGGAAGGGCACCAGCTTGGCGATTCCGGCCGCGTGCACCACACCATGCAACTCCCCCGCTGCCGCGGCAACGCGCGCAAGGTCATCCTGGTTCTGCAGATCGGCGGCGACGGGCAAATGCCCCTCGCCCGGCAGGGATGCCGCGGTCGCTTCCAGCCGCCCGGCGTCGCGGCCGGTAAGCACCACCGCGGCGCCCATCTCCGCGCAGCTGATCGCGATCTGCCGCCCGATGCCTGAGGATGCGCCGGTGACCAGCACCCGCCGGCCCGAGAGACTGAACGGATTGAAGCTCATGCCTCGATCAATTCCGGGAATTTCGCGCCGTCAATATCGACCAGCGCCGTGCCCCACGACAAGCCGATCCCGAAGCCCGACATGAGCAGCCTGGTCGGCTTGGCGAGCAGCGCTTCGCGTATGCGGGCCGTCATGGTCACCGGAATCGACGCCCCGCTGGTATTGCCGAAATCATGCAGGGTGGAAGGAACCTTTTCGGGCGGCAAGGCCAGCTTCTTGCGGATGGTCTCGTTGATTATCCGGTTGGCCTGGTGGAACAGGAAATAGTCGATCGATTCGGGTGTCGCCTGGGCGTACTCCATCAGGCGCCTTACCGCAGGAGGAATCCGCTGGGTCGAGAAACTGAGCACGGCCGTGCCGTCGAGTTGCAGATCGTAGGGCGTGCGCCAGTAGCCGTCCTCATCCTTGGCCGGGATGAAGTGCTGGAAGCTCGGCGGCTCGCGATGTCCGCCCACCGGCAGGATGATCGCGCGGTAGCCGCTGCCGTCGCTGTTGAGGTCGAAGTGGATCGGCGGGGCGCCAGGATCGTACTCGAGCGCAGTGGCGGTGCCGGCGTCCGAAAACAGCGGCTCCCGTTCCGATGCGGAGCGATCGCCCACCAGAACCAGCCCCTTCTTCACGGTTCCGGCCGAGATCATGGAGCCGAGAATCTGCAAGGCAAACGGATAACCGGAGCAGCCGAGATTGACGTCAAACGCGATCGTCGCATGCGACAGTTTCAGCCGGTCCTGCAGGATGATGGCGGTGGCCGGGATCAGGTAGTCCGGCGATTGGGTCACCACGATGAGCGCATCGATCTCGTCGCGCTGCCACTCCAGGTCGGCCAGAAGCCGCTCGGTGGCATCGAACGCAAGGTCGGAAAAGCACTGCCACGCGGGGCACAGGCGGCGCTCGAAGATCCCGATATTGCGGGTCAGCCGCTCGCGCTCCTGCTTCAGGTGCGGCGGGCAATCGAGGTTGGATACCTTGTGTTTCGGGACACAGGTCGCCATGCCCCTGTAACGGACGTTACGCAGTGTTGAAAGACCCATGGCGTCACCCGAGGAGGGCGAAAAGGTCGCTGATGGTCTTGCAGGCCTTGATGTCGGCGCCGGTGATGGTCTTGCCATGCTCCATGTCGAACATGACGATGACGCCAAGCGCGGCGAGGGAATCCCACTCCGCCAGGCTGGACAATTCGGTATCCGGTTTGATATCGACGGCTTCCTGGAAATCAACCGCCGTCTGGAACTGCTCGATGAATTGCTGGATGTCAGCCACAAAACCCCCTCAGATCTTAGCCGAACTATTAAAAATCAAATACTTACACGCAATTTATAACCTTCCAAATGATTATGCCACATGCATAGGTACGCCTTCTCGAGATTAGCCGCCATTTCCGCCCCATTCATCAGCGAACTGCCTTGCAGTCGCTGGCGTAGGTGTGAACGCAGAAATGCCAATTCGTCGAGGTCGCCGGCCAGGCTGGCCGCAGCGTCCACATAGGCGTTTGCGCTGCGGGCGCACAAATGGCCGAGGTCAACGCTCAAAAGAAGCCCCTGTGATACACGGCCGACTTCTTCGGCGCTCGACAGGCTGACGAACGGAACCCCCATCCAGAGGGTATGCATGCTGGTGGTGCCGCCGTTGTACGGAAAGGGATCGAGGGCAATGTCGACCGACGCCACCAGTGCGAGGAAATCGTTGAGTGGCAGGTTGCCGTGGATCTCCAGTCGCAAAGCATCAATGCCATGCCTGATGAATCGCGCCGCAACGGCCGCGCGCGCGGCCTCGTCGCGTGCACCGGTCGCAACGATGCACAGGCGTGCCTCCGGGCACCGCCCCATCAGGCGCGCCCACAACTCGACCACCTCGTCGGAGACTTTTGCCCAGTTGTTGAACGAGCCGAAACGCACATGGCCGTTGCGCAATGCCGGCAGCGGTCCGGGTTCGGGACAATCGGGTGCGGGCGACCACACCGCGGTCGAGGGCAGGCGGAACAATGTCTCGGAGTAATAGGCCTCGCTGCCGGGTGGGCACAACCCCGGATCGGTGATGCGGTAATCGATGGTCGACAGTCCCGTGGTGTTCATGTAGCCGAACCACGAAGCCTGTATCGGCGCAGGTTTCAGCGCAAAGGCCGGGAGCCGGTTTCCGCCGGTGTGACCGGACAGGTCCACCAGGATGTCGATACCGTCAGCTCGCACCCTCGCGGCAAACGCGTGGTCATCCATGGTCGCCACGCGCACCCAGTGGTCCGTCATGGTCTGCAGGCGGCGTGTGAACGCATCACCCGGCCCGGAATTGTTGTCATAGCAGAACACTTCGACGCGCTCGCGATTGTGGTGCTGCAGGACCGGCGCGAGATAAAAGGCAACCGAATGCGTGCGCAGATCCGCCGACACGTAGCCGATCCTCAGCCGCTTTTCTGCAGCGCCGCCCGCCGCATGGGTCAAACGTGCTCCCGCCGTGCGCGCCTCGACGGCACGACCCCATTCAAGATGGGCGCGGGCGATTTCCTCGCGGGTTCGGTTCGGATCATGGTTGAGGATGAACAGGCGGTTGCTCTGTACGACGTCGTTTTCGGGGTCGATCGCAATCGCCCGGTCCATCTGGCGGATCGCCTCGTCGAGACGGCCTTGCTGGAACAACACGCCGCCCACGCAGGAGATCAGCCCGGATCGCGGCTCGATGGCGACCGCCCGGCGAAAGCCCTCGAGCGCTGCTTCAAGATCACCCGTTGCCCGGGCGGCGAACGCGCGCGTGATCCACGCCTCGATGTGGGCGGGCGCACGCAGAAGCAGCTCGTCGCACAGGGCGATGGCTTCCTCCTGCTCGCCAGCAAGGTGGTGCATGGCCGCGCGCCCATGCAGCGCCGGAATGGACGTCGGGTCGACGGCAAGCGCGCGCTCGAAACAGATGGCCGCGTCGGCGAGCGCGCCAACCGCGTTGTGCGCGATGCCCTGTTCCACCCAGCGCCGCGCGGCGACGGCGGCATCCTCCTTGACCTGCCCCCCCAGGCGCGCGCGCAACCCCCCAAGAATCCGGCCTAGCATGGGCTCTCCAGCGTGAGCTGCGCCACGTTGAACGCAGCGGGATCGAGACCGGCGCGCCGGCGCCTGTGCATTTCAGCAAACGCGGCTTCCAGCGAGCGCGTGTAGCCCGACGTGTCGAAAAGAGCGCTGCCGGTGCATGCCGCGCGGCATTTCGCACGCATCGCGGCGTGGCGCGAGGAGTCCAGCGCGAGTGCGATGGCAAGTTCACGGTAAATGGGAAGGCCGTCGCAAACGAGATCCTCCAGGCCTGCTGCCTCAAGCACGCTGGCGGCAACCCGCGCCGCAAACCCATTGCCCTTCACCGTGACCAGCGGCAGCCCGGCCCAGAGCGCGTCGCTCGCGGTGGTGTGTGCGGTCACCAGTCGCGTATCCAGGAACAGGTCAGCCAGGGCCATGCGTGCCAGGTGCTGCTGTCGCGGCAGGCTTTGCGCAAACACGATGCGGGCCGCCCCGACCCCGTGACTGGCGGCCGCGCGCAGGAGATTCTGCCGCGCGTCCTCGCGGTCGGCCAGTATCCACATCACGGACCGCGGCACCCGTCGCAGTATGTCCATCCATGTGCCAAAGATGGTCGCATCGATCTTGTAGCAGGAATTGAAGGAACAAAACACGAACCCATCGTTAGGCAATCCGGCGGCGGTGCGCAGCGCCCGGTCCGGCGGGTCAACCGGCACTTGCGCGTTGTCGGTGGGCTGGTAGCTGTGCGGCATGCGCACGATACGCTCGCTGAACAGGTGTTCCGCACCGTCAGGCACCAGCACCGCATCGGCGATCAGGTAATCCATGAAGGATGCGCCCATGCTACCGGGATAGCCAAGAAAATTCACCTGCACGGGCGCCGGACGCAGCGCCGCGATCTCGGGACGTGCCGCGCCGGTGTAGCCCTTGAGGTCGACCAGCACGTCGATGCCGTCGCTGGCGATGCGGCGGGCAGTGACAAGCGGCGCCTCCGCCATGACGTCGGTGAAATGGTCGAAACAAGCCGCCGCCGCCTGTCGCGCCCCGCTACCATCGTCAGGTCCATACGAGTAGGCGTGCAGTTCGAACCGGCTGCGGTCGTGCGCTCTCAGCACGCCCATCAGGAGGTGCATGGTCGGGTGATTGTGGAAATCGGCGGACAGATAAGCCAGCCGGATGCGTCCGCCCGGCGCGGGCGCGGACGATGCAGGCATCTGCCGGTCGTGCACGGCGACGCGCGTTTCCACCATGCGGCCATAACGCCGTGCCACCATTGCGCGCGCGTCTGGCGAAACCGGTACGCAATCGGCAATCGCGGGGGCGAAAACCGGCGCACCGGCCGGCAGGTCGCGTGCGCGGTATTCCTCGAAGTAGCTGCATAGCCGGCCCACCGGATAGGACCAGTCGCAACGATTCGCGAAAGACATGTAGCCCATCAAGGGCAGCCAGGGCGAATCCGGGAGCAGTGCGCAGGCGCGCTGCACGCAGACACGGCCGTCGATCTCGGGCAGCAGAGGCTCGAGTCCGGCCAGCGCAATCCAGAGTTGCGCGGCATCGGCGGGTTCCATCGCGGCCTCCGCCGCCAGGGCCGCCGCCAGCCGGGCGTGCGCGGCGGCGGGGTGACCCAGCGCGATCAGGACATCTGCCAGATTGCGCACTGCGGATGCGAGCGACGGGTGCTCATCGACCACCATCTCAAGCTGGACGCGCGCACCCGCCGGATCACCGCTGCGCCAGAGCGCCAGGCCCAGATTGGCCCGAAACACCATCTCGAGCGGCGCCCGCGCGACGGCTGCGGAAAAAGCCTGCGCCGCGGCCGACGGATTGCCGGCCTCAAGCTCCGCCAAACCGAGCAGGTGCAGGCATTGCGGGTCATCCGGATTTCTTGCCAGCAGCTCGCGAATCTGCGGCAACGCGATGCCGATGGCGCCGGCCTTGAGGGTCGCCGTGATTCGAAAGATTTCCGCGCCAACATCTGCCGCGGGTGGCGACCTGCGCCTGAATTGTCGATAAAGCGACTTCAGCATTGGGCCTCAAATGCGCCGGAATCCCGAACCTAGATCAATGCCGCGCGATTGCGGTCGGCCAAAAAAAAGCCCCTCTCGCGAGGGGCTCTTGCTGCACAACTGCGCGAATTAACGGCAGGTGGCGGGCATGTACTTGGCAGGGGTACCCTGGCAGGACCAGGTGATCGTGCCGGTGGTGCTGTTGTAGGCCGGGGTGATGGTGATGGTCACAGCCTGGCCGATCGAGGTGCTCACGGTGCTGCCATTGAGAACAATGGTGCCGCCGTTGTTGACCGAGCCGTTCGAAATCTTGCCGACGATATTGAACGACAGGCCCGAACCGGCGTTGGCCGAGTCGTTGTCGGTCTGGAACTTCTCGGAAATCGCGGTGCGATACGAGCTGCCGGCGAGAATCAGTTCCGACACCTTGGCACGGACCGTGTAGTCCTGGTAGGCAGGCAGCGCGACGGCAGCCAGAATACCGATAATCGCAACCACGATCATCAGTTCGATCAGGGTAAAGCCTTTTTGAAGCTGGGTTTTGGTCATTTGCAGTTTCTCCTGTGGAGGAATGGGACGCCAACTTGGCAGGTTAGGTAATACAAGATGCGTGCCACTACATAAGATACTGATTTATATAGAAAACACACATTCCAACGGCATTTTTTCTGACAATTTCAAGCTGCCGTAGTGACAATTTTTGTCACTTTTGCCGACCGTCTCCACTTCACCTGGACGAGCATGGAATGCAGAACGACCTAATACAAGCTTAGCGCCCGGCATTTTCCCGGCATCTGCCGAATAGACCGGCGAGACGGGCGCAAATGGTCGAATCGCGTGACATCGCCGACTTCGCAAGCCAACACTGCGCAGTGGGTCAACTCCTCGGGACCACGCCAGACCTGCGCTGCAAAACCCCGGCGAGTTGTTGCCGGACAGCCTGCATCACCCCTTCCCAATCCCCCGGTGCGGATTGCCGGAATATCCGCATGGAGGCATACCAGGGCGTATCCGCGCGTTCCAGCATCCAGCGCCAGCAGGAATCAAAGCGATTGAGCAGCCACACCGGCTTGCCCAGCGCACCGGCAAGATGGGCAACCGAGGTGTCGACCGAGATCACCAGATCCAGATTGCTGATCAGCGCGGCCGTATCGGTAAAGTCGGCAAGATCGTCGGTGTAGTCGACCATCGCCGGCCCTTGCCAGCTTGAAGCCCGCAGTTCCGCCCATTGCGCCAGCGCCTCCGGCCCCTTCTGCAGGCTGTAAAGCTGCACTCCCGGCAGATCAAGCGCGGCCAGATGCCGCGGATGCATGTTGCGCCGCTCGTTGACACCCCAGGTCACCGGCTGATGCGGGCGATACCCGCCCGACCAGACCACGCCCACCCGAAACGCCGGCTGGTTTTCCAGCCGTTGCCGCCAGTGGGACGCCTTCAACGCATCGCTGGCAAGGTAGCCGCCGGCGGACGGGATGTCGGCCAGGCCGGTATCAAGCGCCAGCGGCAGGCTCATCAGCGGACATTGAAAGTCGAAATCCGGCAGGGTTTCACCTTGTGCGAATACCCGCTCCACGCCTTCGAGCCCCACCATCAATGCGCGTAATGGCGGCTGAACTTCAAGCAACACGCGTGCGCCCAGCGCATGTACCTGGGCGGCAAAACGACAAAACTGCAAGGTGTCACCAAGCCCCTGCTCGGCATGCAAAAGGATGGCCCGCCCCGCGAGCGGCGCGTCGCCCAGCCACAGCGGCTGCGCATATGCGGCACGGCGCATGCCCGGTACCGCGTCCCAGCGCCACTCGAATCTGGGCCATCCGCGCACGAAGTCGCCCAGGCGGAGATGGCACAAGCCCTGGTTCCAGTGGGCCTGCGCATAACCCGGGTCGAGTGCGACGGCCGCTTCATAGCTGGCAATGGCCGCCGGCCAATCCTGCATCTCGACCTGCAGGTTGCCGCGGTTGTACAGGGCGTCTACATAGCGGGGCTTGAGCGCCATGGCCCGGTCGAGGCTTTGCAATGCGGCGCCGAAGTCGCGCATTTCACCGAGGATCACAGCGCGATTATTGTGGGCGTCGGCATAGCCGGATTGCAGGGAGATCGCGCGATCCAGGCAGCGCAGCGCCTCATCCAGGCGCCGCAACTCGCCCAGCACCACGCCACGGTTGTTCCAGGCTTGCGCATCGGCCGGATTGATTTCGACCGCACGCGCATAGCTCGCGGCGGCATCCTCGAAACGCCCCATGCCTTGAAGCACGACGCCCCGATTGAAATTCGCGTCCCCATGGTCCGGACTTGCTAGGATGGCCCGCTCGAAACTCTCGAGCGCCTCGTCCGCCCGCCCCAACGCCACCAGGGCACTGCCGCGCTTGCTGAGCGCGTCCGCACGGGCGGGCTCGGGCAACTCCAGGATTGCCCTGTCAAATTCAGGCAGTGCCTCCAGATGCGTGCCCTGCCCCACGAGTTCAAGCGCGCGCGCATAAGCGACCGTCCCGGCGCTGGCCGCCTGGTACCCTGCCTCCCGGGCAACCGCCTTGCCCCCCATCAACTTGCGCAAGAAACCCATGCTGATATTCCACGTCATTTACGGGGACTTGCGATTATGCCGCCGATTCAGAAAGAGAAAGACCCTCTCATAACCAAATCATCTTATCAACTCGCACAATGTTCTTGGACGGTTATTTAGTCGCCCGCTACCATTCGAGGCCTTTAGTTTGCCCTGCTGCACCGCCGCATCGGTGTGCCAGGGTTCGCCCGCCGTCCCAACCGTTCTTTTGCCGCGAGTTTCCCCCGCATGTATCGCTACGAACCCATAGACCAGGCCCTGGTCGACCAGCGCGTCAAGCAGTTTCGCGACCAGACCCGGCGTTTCCTGGTTGGTGAATTGACCGAAGAGGAGTTTCGTCCTGTCCGGTTGCAAAACGGGCTGTACGTGCAACGCCATGCCCCCATGCTGCGCGTCGCCATTCCGTACGGCATGCTGTCCTCGCGCCAGTTGCGCATGCTCGCCCATATCGCCCGCAAATACGATCGCGACTACGGCCACTTCACCACCCGCCAGAACATCCAGTACAACTGGCCGAAGCTTGAAGAGGTGCCGGACATCCTGGCCGACCTGGCCAAGGTCGAGATGCACGCCGTGCAAACCTCGGGAAACTGCATTCGCAACACCACCTCCGACCAGTTTGCCGGCGTGGCGCATGACGAGATCGTCGATCCGCGTCCCTACTGCGAACTGATCCGCCAGTGGTCCACCTTCCATCCGGAGTTCGCCTTCCTGCCGCGCAAGTTCAAGATCGCGGTCTCGTCTTCGGTCGAGGACCGCGCCGCCACCTTCGTGCACGACATTGGCCTGCACATCCTGCGCAACGACGCCGGTGAAATCGGCGCCCGCGTGATCGTTGGGGGCGGCCTCGGCCGCACGCCGGTGATCGGCTCGGTGATCCGCGAATTCATCCCGCGCGCCGAGCTCATCAACTACCTCGACGCCATCCTGCGCGTCTACAACCGCTTTGGCCGGCGCGACAACAAGTACAAGGCGCGCATCAAGATCCTGGTGCGCCAACTGACAGCGGAGAAATTCGCCGCCGAGGTCGAGGCCGAATGGGCCCATCTCAAGGGTGGCCCTGCGGTCGTGCCTGACGAGGAATTCGCGCGACTCGACGCGTCCTTTGTTCCGCCGGCCTATGACATCCTGGCTGACAGCGACGCCACGTTCGAGCGCCACCGCCATGACAACCGCGCCTTCGCCCGCTGGGTGGAACAGAACACCTTCGGTCACAAGGTGCCGGGCTATGCGGCCGTGACCCTCTCGCTCAAGAAACCTGGCGTGCCGCCGGGAGACGCCACCTCCGCGCAGATCGACACCGTCGCCGACCTGGCCGAGCGCTACAGCTTCGGCGAGGTGCGGGTCTCGCACGAACAGAACCTGATTCTGGCCGATGTGCGCAAGTCCGACCTGTTCGCGCTCTGGCAGGAAGCGAAGAAAGCCGACCTCGCCAGCGCCAACATCGGCCTCATCACCAACATCATCTGCTGCCCCGGCGGCGACTTCTGCGCGCTCGCCAACGCCAAGTCGATCCCGATCGCCGCGGACATACAGTCGCGTTTCGAGGACCTCGATTACGAACACGACCTGGGGCCGATCGACCTCAATATCTCGGGCTGCATCAATTCCTGCGGCCATCACCATGTGGGGCACATCGGCATTCTCGGCGTCGACAAGGACGGTTCCGAGTGGTACCAGGTCACCCTGGGCGGCGCGCAGGGTCTCAACGCCGCGCTCGGCAAGGTGATCGGCCGCTCCTTCGCCGCCGAGGAAGTGGCCGACGTGGTCGCGAAGATCGTCGAGGTCTATGTCGAAGCGCGCCTTGTGCAGAACGAGGAGGTCGAGCCGTTCATTGAAACGGTACGACGCATCGGACTCGAGCCCTTCAAGGCCCGGGTGTACGGAACCCCCGAACTGAAGGTGGCCTAAATGACCCGTCGCATCATTCTCGACCGCGCCATCGCCGACGACCTCTGGCAGCTGATTCCCGAAGGCGAGGCCGTCCCTGCCGCCGGCAAGCTCATCGTGCCGCTCGCCACCTGGCTTGGCCATCATGCGCAATTGAGCGTCCGCGCTGGCGATGTCGGCGTATGGCTCAAGCCGGATGACGAACCGGGCCAGTTGGCCCGCGATGTCGCCCGCCTGCCGCTCATCGCGGTGCAGTTTCCGCAGTTCACTGACGGCCGCGGCTACTCCATCGGCCGGCTGCTGCGCGAACGCTTCGGCTTCAAGGGCGAACTGCGCGCCATCGGCGACGTAATGCGCGACCAGATTTTCTACATGGCCAGCGTCGGCTTCAACGCCTTCGCCGTGAAGGAAGGCAAGAGCCTGGACGACGCGCTGACCGCCTTCGACGATTTCTCCGAGGCCTACCAGACCTCGGTGGCGCGCCCGCTGCCGTACTATCGTCGCCGCCTCGAAGGCTCGGCGGCATGACAGGGACGGTATATCTGGTAGGTGCGGGGCCCGGCGCGCCCGACCTCATCACGCTGCGCGCGGCGCGGTTGATAGCGTCCGCGGACATCGTGTTCCATGACGCGCTGGTGCATCCCGACACGGTCGCGCTGGCGACCCGCGCAAAGAAGATATCCGTAGGCAAGCGTTGCGGCACGCATTCCACCGCACAGCAATTCATCAACAAGCGCCTCATCGATGCCGCCGCCACGCATGAGCACGTGGTGCGCATCAAGGGCGGTGACCCGATGCTGTTCGGCCGCGCCCAGGAAGAGATCGACGCCCTCAAGGCCGCCAATATCGCCGTTGAGATCGTCCCGGGCGTCACCGCCGCGCAGGCGGCCAGCGCCGACCTGGGCGTGTCGCTTACGCGGCGCGGTGTGAGCCGTTCAGTGGCCTTTGCCACGCCGCGCGTCGGACGCGACGAACAACCCTCAGACTGGGCCGCCAGCCTGGCGCATGCCGATACCGCCGTGCTCTACATGGCCTCGCACGAGGCGCAAGAGGTCGCAACCAGGCTGCTTTCACTCGGCCGGCCGGCTGCATGGCCGGTGGCGATCGTCGAATCCGCATCCTTGCAGGGCATGCGTCGCTACACCACGCTCGACGCACTGGCGCGTGACGGTCTCACCGCCGGCGCCGGTCCAACCCTCTTGATGTTCGGAGAAGTCTTCCGCGATGCCTTGGCGGCTGCAAGGAACAGCCCGCCCGAGCACTTTCGCCAACCCGCCGCCACGCCACTCCCTTCACATAAACTGCACGGATAACCCTGTCTCGTTGGAGCCCATCAAATGTCCTCATCGCTCGCAGATCCCGAAGTCACCGACATCCTCAGCAGTGCACGCGCACGTGGCCGCGAGAAAGGTCTGGCATATGCCGGCGCAGTAACGCCGGTGCAAGCCTGGAGCCTGGTCCAGGCCGGTGCCGCGACCATTGTCGACGTTCGCAATCGTTACGAATGGGAATTTGTCGGCCGCGTTCCCGACGCCACCATGATCGAGTGGAAGCACTACCCGAGCGGTGAACTCAATCCGCGTTTCATAGACGAGATCAAGTCACGCTTCGACGCGAACGAGAACCTGCTTTTCCTGTGCCGCAGCGGTGTACGCTCGGACGCCGCTGCGAAGGCGCTGAAGGCCGCCGGATTCGCGAACGCGTTCAACATACTTGAAGGCTTCGAAGGCGACCTGGATGCCGAGGGACGCCGCGGCCGGATAGGCGGCTGGCGCAAGCACGGATTGCCCTGGACGCAAAGCTGACCACTTCGTACGGCTGATGATCATCGGGCGGTGTGACAACCACTCCGGTTCCCGGCAATTCCAGCAACCCTCTGGCGGCGACAAGTATGTCGCGGCCCCGGCCCTTGCGTTCTATACAATCGCGCGTCTCCATAGCCCGCTGACCGCCCACATGCGAATCCTCTCCACCCGCGCCTGGTTCACCATCGGTTTCCTGACCTGCGCCGGGTTGATCGCGTTCGCGCTTTACCTGCAGTACTTCGTCAATCTTGAGCCCTGCCCGCTGTGCATGCTGCAACGTGTCGCGTTCATCGTACTGGGGATGTTTTTCCTGATCGGCGCCATCCACGGCCCGGGTCTTACCGGCACCCGCGCGTATGCGAGCCTGGCCAGCATTGCCGCACTCACGGGCGTCGGGCTCGCCGCACGCCACGTGTGGCTGCAATACAACCCACCGCAGATCGCCAGCTGTTCCGGCGACATCTACTCGCAGCTTGAGCGCCTGCCGCTCGGCCGCGTGATCGTCAATGCGCTCTATGCCACCGGCGACTGTGCCAAGGTGGACTGGACCATGCTGGGCCTTTCGGTCGCCGAATGGTCGCTGGTGTGGTTCGTGATTTTCAGCGCGGGCGCAATCGCCCTTCTGCTGCGCAAGGCCCCCTGACGCAAGCCGGCAATCGCCGGTCATGCGTGCGCCCTACAGTGCGTCAGCCGCCCCGACGGACTGGCGATAGACGGTGCGGGGAAAGATACTGGCGCAGATATTCGCCAAACGGCAGCGAATCGGCCGCCTCCACCGCCATGCGGTCCTTGACGGAGGACTCGGCCATCTCGCGAAAGCGCGCAGCCTCCTGGTCTGACCACGGCTGCGACAGAAGCTGCTCCCGCGTCTGCCCGGATTGCGCGACGATGAATTTCACATAGGCGCCGTCATATTCGCGCGCCATGGTCTCGAGCACCCGCGCCGAAGGCAGGCGCGCCGGTTCGGCCAGCGCCAGGCGCGCGGCCGCGAGCCCCTCCTGATGATGGGTCACGCCCTGGGCCGCGTCCAGCGCCGCGGCAATCGGTTCGAATTCGGCGAGCAGTTCCATGCCCCACTCGACCAATGTCACCTCGGCGGCGCCACGCTCGAGTTTGAGGCCCGGTTGCCGCCCGCTGGAGGCCACGCGGTCCTGGTTGCGTGCCAGGGCGGCAATCTCCGCCGGGGTATCCGGCGGGCTTTCCGCCAGCAGGCAATGCAGCAGGAAAATGTCCAGGAAGCGGATGGTCTGCTCGGAAATGCCGACCGGCTCGAAAGGGTCCAGGTCCATGCAGCGCACTTCCACATACTCGACGCCGCGTTCGCGCAGGGCATGCAGGGGCCGCTCGCCCTGGAAGATCACCCGCTTGGGCCGGATGGTGCCGTAGAACTCGTTCTCGATCTGCAAAAGCGAGGTCGACATCTGCTTGTACTCGCCATCCTCACCCTGCACACCAATGGTCTCGTAAGCCGGGTACGGATGGGTCAAGGCTTCGTGCAGCGATGCGGCGTATTCGTCCAGGCTGTTGTAGCTGACCGAGAGGGACGCCTGCGCATCACTCTGGTAGCCCAGGCGCCCCATGCGCAGCGAGGTGGCGTGGGGCAGGCCCAGTGTGTTGCCCTTCAATACCTGCAGGGGATGCTGCCGGCCTTCGAGAAAGCTGGAACACACCGCCGGCGAGGCGCCGAACAACTGCAGCAACAGGAAGGAATGGCGGCGGAAATTGCGGATCAGCGCGAAGTACTCGGCGCTGGATACCCCCGGCATGGACCAGTTGTAGTGAATGCCGCAAATGGTCTGCATGCGGCGGCCATAGCGGTAACCCAGGCCCATCCGGTAAACACTCTTGGCGCGCCCCACGTTGGACCTGCCGTACTGCGCGATGGGAATTTCGTTGTCCGGCGGCAGGCCGCAGGGCATGCTGCCCACCCACATGATCTCGCCATTGATGGCGCGGTAGACAAACTGGTGCAGGCGCGTCAGTTCGTCGATGCAGGATTTCGCCCCCGCATGCACGCCGGTGATCAGTTCAAGCTGGGACTCGCTGTAGTCGGTGGTGATGTTGGAGTGCGTCAGGGGTGAACCCAGCGCAGCCGGATGCGGCGTAACAGCCAGCCCGCCGCCGGGTCGGGCGCGCAGGCTCTCCTTCTCGATGCCGCGGCGCATGCCGTTGAGGCGATCGACGGAAAGCGCCCGCAGGCGCGACTCAACTGGATTCATTCGATGTCCTTGTTTTCGTTCAGCCAGCCATGAAACAGCGTGCTTTTGCCGGCCAGCGTCGAATCATACGCAATCCGCGTCGTTTCAATGCAAGTCCCGGGAAGCACTCAGCGCATGCGCAGCGGCTGCAAGAGGCTCGCCAGACCGTTATGGTCGATCTCATGCATCAGAGCCAGCAAACGACCAATCTCTCCCTTGGGAAAGCCTTCCCTGGCGAACCAGTTAAGGTAGTTTCCCGGCAGGTCGGCGATCAACCGCCCCTTGTGCTTGCCGAACGGCATTTCCCGCGTGACCAGCAAGAGCAAATCGTCAGGATTCATGGGGCGGCGGGCACAAAGACGGACAAACGCAATGTTTGGTCGAATCGGTTGCAAGGTTGCTTACACAATTGGACCACGAAACCACCCATGGGCTGGCGGCCTGGGTCACAATGAATGACAAGCCGCCAAACCAGTCCTTCACCTGCCAATGCCCGACACCATTCTTCTTGTCACCAAGGTTCCGCGTCACTTTCTCAAGAACCTGTCCGACCGCTACCAGATCATCGGTCCGCTCGAGACACCCTTCGCCACCCATGCGTACAACGTCCCGCCCGCCGACGCCGCGCGCGTGCGTGCGATCCTCACCATCGGTTCGGTGAACTTCCCGCCGGCCCTGCTCGACCTGTTTCCGAATCTCGGGCTGATCAGTTGCCTGGGCACCGGCTTCGAAGGCATACCGCTTGCAGCGGCGCGGCAGCGCGGCATCGCCGTCACCCACAGCCCGAACGCGAACGCGTCCGCCGTGGCGGACCTGGCGGTGGGCCTGATGATTTCCGCGGTGCGCGATTTCACCGTCGCACGAAACTGGCTGCAGGCCGGCAATTTCAAGGGCAACGCCGGGGTGCGGCTGCCTTCGGTCAAGGGGCTGACCGGACGTCGTATAGGCATTTACGGGCTGGGCGCCATCGGCATGAAGATCGCCCAACGTGCCGCCGCATTTGAAACCGAGATCGCGTACCACAACCGCAAACCGCGTACGGATGTTGACTACCTCTGGCACCCGACATTGGAATCGCTGGCAGAGTGGGCCGACGTGCTGATGGTCGCCGTGCGGGCGGATGCCTCCAACAAGCAGGCGGTGAACCGCGCCATCATGGAAAAGCTCGGGCCCGACGGCATCGTGGTCAACATCTCGCGCGGCTCGGTGATCGACGAGGTGGCCCTGGCGGAATCCATTCGCGACGGCACCATACGCGGTGCCGGGCTCGATGTGTTCGAGCATGAACCCGCAGTCACTCCCGCACTGTTCGAACTGCCCCATGTGGCGCTCACCCCGCACATCGCCGGCAACACCCACGACGCGCAGGACGCCATGCACCGGCTGGTGCTTTCCAATCTTGAGGCATTCTTCGCCGGCCAGCCGGTGATCACGCCGGTGCCCGAATAGCCACCGACAACAATTGCTGCAAAGGAGCCCCCCATGCCGACCGGGATTTCCAGCTACCACGCCCACATCTACTACGACCCGGCCACCACCAGGCATGTCGCCGAGACGGTGCGCGCGCAGATCGCCGAGCGTTTTTCGGTGCGCCTCGGGCGCTGGCACGATGTGCCGGTTGGGCCGCATCCGCGCGCCATGTTCCAGGTGGCGATCCTGCCGAAGGTATTCGTCGAGTTCTTCCCCTGGCTTTTGCTCAACCGCGCAGGACTTACGGTGCTGATACATCCCAACACCGGCCAGCCGCGCGCCGACCACATGGAGCGCCCCGCATGGCTGGGCGAGATCCTGCCGCTCAAGCCCGATGGGTTGCCGGAAACAGAAGACATCGCGAACCTGGAAACCGAGCCGAACACTCAGCCGACACCCGGGTAGCAGCGAATCAGCCCTTTCCTGGCACGTCAGGCGCCACGGGCTCCCCACCCGCCGCGTGCTGCAAGGTCGCCTGCGTCACATTGGTACCCGGCGGCACGCTGCGGGTGAGCCAGACGTTGCCGCCGATGGTCGAACCTCGGCCTATGGTCACACGCCCGAGGATGGTGGCGCCCGCATAGATGACCACGTCGTCCTCCACGATCGGATGGCGCGGCAAGCCCTTCTTGAGGTGGCCCTCGCCATCCATGGGAAAACTCTTGGCGCCAAGGGTGACGGCCTGATACAGGCGCACCCGCTCGCCGATGATGGCCGTCTCGCCCACCACCACGCCCGTCCCATGGTCGATGAAGAATCCGGCGCCGATGGTGGCGCCGGGATGGATATCTATGCCGGTCTGGCCGTGGGCCTTTTCGGTGATGATGCGCGCCAGCAAAGGCACACCCAGCTTGTACAAGGGGTGCGCCATGCGGTGATGGATCATCGCCTCGATGCCGGGGTAGCAGAGCAACACCTCGTCGACGCTGCCGGCGGCCGGATCACCGTGATAGGCCGCCCGCACATCGGTATCCAACAGGCCACGAATGGCTGGCAGCAAGGCGCCGAATTCGCGCACCATGGCAAACGCGCGCGCATCAATGTCGTCGCCCGCGGCCTCGCCACGCTGGCGCGCCTGGTAGCGCAATTCCAGGCGCACCTGCGGCACCAGCGCCCGCAAGGCGGCGTCGATGGCGTGGCCGACGTAGAAATCCTCGCTTTCCTGGCGCAGGTCGGTGGGCCCCAGGCGCATGGGAAACAAGGCGCCGCGCAGGCCGTCGACGATCTGCGCGATCGCCTCGCGCGAGGGGAATTCACGCCCGCCGGGTTCGCGCGGGCGTTCCAGCGAGGCGCGCCACCTGGCGCGTTGTTCCTTGAGGCCGGCGACGATCTGCGCCAGCTGGAATGAATCTGTGCTCATACGCGTTTGGTCCGGGAGCAAACCCCTGAGGATCTGGAAAAGCGCTTCCCGGAATGGAGGATGGTTGATGTTTTGTCAGGATATCCCATTCTCTACCAGGCCTGCTCGGCCGGTATACCCGACTTCCTCTCTCATCGCGGTGCAGATAAACTCGCCCCATGACACTGGAATCTTCAACGCTTGTTCGCGCCACCATCGGCGGACTAATGATCGGCGGGGCGGCAGCGCTCCTGCTGCTTTTCAACGGACGCATCGCCGGGATCAGCGGCATCTTCGGGAAGATGATCACGGCAGATCCGGGCCCTGGCCGCTGGCGCATTGCGTTCCTGCTTGGATTGCTCGTGGCCGCCTGGATGGCGATGGTCACCGGGCTCTATCCGGCAACACATGTGCAGGGAGGATTGTTGCTGGCAGGCATTGCAGGCATTCTCACCGGCGTGGGCACCGGACTCGCGAATGGCTGCACCAGCGGACATGGCGTGTGCGGCTTGTCGAACCTGTCACTGCGGTCGCTTGCCGCGACCCTCACTTTCATGGGCGTGGCCGGCGTTACCGTGTACCTGTCGCGGCACTTGCCGTGGAGCCTCAACTGACATGCGCTTCGCTGTTGCATTCCTGGCCGGGCTGGTTTTCGGTGCCGGCCTGATCGTTTCCGGCATGGCTGATCCGGCCAATGTGATCGGCTTTCTCGATGTGACCGGGGCGTGGAATCCCTCATTGGCCTTTGTGATGGGAGGCGCGATTTTGGTCGCGGCCCCGGCATTCGCCTATGCCCGGAAGCAGGGCCGCAGCCTGGGGGGCGAACCCATCGAACTGCCGCCGACTCGCGGCATCACACCGCGCCTGCTGGTCGGCAGCGCACTGTTTGGCGCAGGGTGGGGTCTGGCAGGCCTGTGCCCGGGGCCGGCCATCGTTTTCGCAGGTACCGGCGCGCCCTACGCACTGGTATTCGTCATTGCGCTCGCCATCGGGCTGGTACTGGCCACCCGCTTGGCACCGCAGCGCTGAGGCGCTGACAAAACATCGGCACACCAAGCCTCGTCAGCGGCTCGGCGCCATCAGGCGGCGAGAGCTTCCGGGGACGTTTCGCTAGCCGGCATGTATCGTGTTGGTTGACGAGCGGCACCTGCCATGGCAGAACTGCTCCATACCTGCGCACCACCGACAAGCACCTTGAGCTCCCCTTTGGCGAAGGGACTCCACACTTCGCCGTGGGTCAAAGGCTCGGTCGCCACCAGCACCATGTGGTCTTCCGGCCGATTGGCGTCAGAGAGGTCGATGGCGACATCCTGATCCACCAGCCTGACCTTCTCGAAGGGATGGCGACGCTCCATCCAGGTGAGCTCGGTTGCGCAGTACGCGAACAAGGCCTCGCCGTTGCCAAGCAGGAAATTGAACACACCGTAACTTGCCACGCGCGGCGCCAGTTCGGCAAGCGTCTCGGCAAGCGCTTTCCAGCCCGGGCGCGGGCTGCTTTTGAAGCGGCGGCGCAGCTCCTGCATGATCCAGCAGAAGGCCCGTTCGCTGTCGGTGCTGCCAACCGGTTCGAAGTCGCCATTCAGATGCGGCGCGAATTCCTTGAGGTCGCCGTTGTGGCAGAACGTCCAGTGGCGCCCCTGCCATTCGCGCATGAACGGGTGGCAGTTGGCCAGTTGCACCGGGCCCTGGGTGGCCTTGCGGATATGGGCGAGCACGTTGCGCGAACGGATCGGATGGTTGCGCAGGAATTCGGCCAACGGCGAATCGCTGGCGCGCTTCTCGTCGATGAACACGCGGCAGCCGGCCTGGTCGTGAAACGCGATGCCCCAACCGTCCACGTGCTCGCCGGTACGCCCGCCACGCGCGGAAAAGCCGGTGAACGAAAACGTCACCGCGGTAGGCGCACTGCTGCTCAAGGCGAATAACTGGCACATGACGCACCAGTCTGCACCAGGCACTCACCGCGCCAACTTCTGATCAGCGTGGCATTTCCGGCACTTCCGCTTCAATCCGAAGTCGGCATTCCGGGCACGCTCGCGCCTCAGCCGGTGGCGCCGAATCGCTTGCGAAGGTCCGCCTTGAGCACCTTGCCGAGCGCGCTTTTTGGCAGCGCATCGACGAAGGCAAATCGGCGCGGTATCTTGAAGCCACCGATCCGGCTGCGGCAATGCGCGATCAGTTCGGCTTCATCGAGCGTTGTTCCCGGCTTCGCCGCCACAACGGCGAACACCGCCTCACCGTATTTCTCGTCCGGCACACCGATCACGGCGGCATCCGCGACCCCCGGATGCGCGAACAGGGCCGATTCCACTTCCGACGAGTAGACGTTTTCCCCGCCGGTCACGATCATGTCCTTCTTGCGGTCCAGAAGGTAGAGAAAGCCGTCCTCGTCAAGCCGGCCCACATCGCCGGTGTGAAACCACCCCGCGCGGAAAGTGTCGCGATTGACCTCCGGCAAGCGGTAGTACCCCGGCGTGATATTCGGCCCGCGCACGATGACTTCGCCGGAGGTGCCGATCATCACCTCCTGCCCCGAATCATCGACGATCCGCAGATCAACGCCCGGAAGCGTCTTGCCGGCACAAGCAAGGCGTGCGAGGTTCCCGCCCGCCAAGGCCGCCACATGATCCGCATGCTCGAAAAACGACAGGATCGGCGCGGTTTCCGTGAGTCCGTAGCCCTGCGTCACCCGCACGCCCGGCAATGCCTCCAGCGCGCGGCGTATCCAGATTTCCGCCATGGGTGAGCTGCCATAGACCTGTATGCGCAACGAGGACTTGTCATACTTCGCGAAGTCCGCGTGTTGCAGCACCATGATCAGCATGGTGGGCGCAAGCATGGTCATGGTGACCCGGGAATCCTGGATGGCAGACAGGAACGCCACCGGATTGAATTCGGCCAGGTATACATGTGTCCCGCCGGCCAGCGTAACGGCAGTCGCGAGAAGGTCGGCGGAATGAAACATCGGTGCGACATGCAGGTAGGTCTCGTCGCGGTTGACCCCGAGCGTCAGGCCAACCTGCAATCCGTTCGACACGATGTTGCGATGCGTAAGGCGTACGCCCTTGGCACGACCGGTCGTGCCTCCGGTGTAGAGGAGGATCGCATCGTCATCTTCTGCCGCGTCGCGTACCGGAATGGCTTCCGCCATGGAAATGATCGCGTCGTGCGAGCGCTGGCCTGCCTGATCCGGCCCGAGCACAACGAGAGCGTCCCGCCACGGCGCAAGTTCAGGCTTCTGCAGCAGTGAAAGCAACGCCGGGTCGACGGCAAGGACACGACAACCCGCATCCTGCAACACGAAAGCGATCTCGCGCGGAGCCAGGCGCAGGTTCACCGGCACCGGAATCACCCCGGACCAATACCCGGCGTGCAGCAACTCGGCCTGACGAAAGGTATTGCGGGAGAGTATGCCGATCCTGTCCCCCGCCGCCAGACCCAGCGCACCCAACCCACCGGCCAGCCGCGACACCCGATCCACGTGCTCGGCCCAGGTATAGGTGCGATCGGGTTCGCGAATTGCCGGCCGTCCACCATGATTGCGGCGCGCGTCCACAAGCGCCGAAGCCATCGTCAGCATCGACTGTCTCCCGTCAAGTGGATCCGGAAGCCTTGGCCGCCTTGGCTCGATCGATGTACTTCTTTGTCGCATAGGCCACACCATTGGCGGCATAGCCCTTGCAGGCGCGGTCCTTGAACTCAAGCGCCCGCTCCCATTCATCAACCGGGTAGTACTCGCGTTCCGCCACACAGCGGATTTCCCGCACCACCCGCTCTTCAATACCCAGCTTTTCGGCAATCTGGCGGTCGGAGAAACCCGGCTGCCGCTTGTCCGGCGGCAAATGCTCGGGATAGTTGATCTGGATCGCTTGCGACATCGCAAGCACGCGATCCTTGTATTGCCTGTAAACGTCTGGATCGACAAAATAGAACGCCATGCGTGCCCTCCTAGCGAAGCTCGCGCTTTTTTGCCCCCACGGGGCAGGCGCGCATGCATTCAAAGCACTGCCCCTGGCTCACATTGGAGTACGACATCGACCAGAGCGTGCGGGTGAACTGCGTGGAATAGAGGATCATCTTGCGCTTCTCCTTTTCCGGTTCGTCGAAAACCGCTTCCAGCGCCTTCTGGAAGCCCGGAATGAACGAGGTGTGCACACGCGTCGTGCATCGCGCCACGTCGTAGCGGCGATCCTTGATGCGCCCGCCTTCCAAGCTGCCGCCGAGGCAGCCACCCTCGTCAATCGGGCAAGTGGCCATGCACGGTGTGGTGCCGGCCTCTTCCCACATTGAAACGCACTCAGGCGCCGGGCAGGCCGGTTCGGCCAGCGGCCCGTCCGCCGGAAGCGGCAAGGTGGTCAGGACCGCCGTGTAATACATGAAGCCGTGCTCCGGATGCAGCACCGGACCAGCCAGGCTGGCGGAACCACAGCCGGCCAGTTCCGCAGCCAGTGCGATATTGAGGAAGGGTCGCCTGGCGCGATCGACCCCGGGCGGTATGGTCACCGCGTAGTGGCCGAAGCGGCGCTCGATATGCTGTGCGATGCGGTTCCCCATGGCGGTAACGCGATCCGAGGTGGACGTGGTTTCCATGTGCCGATAGGACGGACTCTTCCAGTCGCCTGCGCGTGGTTGCGCGCCGCCCAGCACGAACACCGCCTTGCATCCGGGCAACAACTCCCCCGGTCGCTGCCCTTCCATCGCTGCGTCGAAGGCGTTGGCATCCGCAACCCCGCAAACCACCGCTCCCGCCTTGCGCGCGAGTTCGTCGAGTTCACCCCGACAGGCGAGCATGAGATCAAGGTCAGCCGCGCTCATTTGAGCTTCCTTTCCGCCCGGCCTATCGGGCATACCCGCATGCACTCGAAACACTGGGCCACGGACTCCTTGTAAAAGGCGATCGCCGATGCCGAGCGGGTGAAGAAATCGGAATGGATCATCATGCGCCGACGCTCCGCGTCGTCCTCATTGGCGATCTGTTCAAGCGCCTTCTGAAAGCTGTTGATGCCGAAATTCATGGCGCGGGAGACACACCGCTCGCGGTCATAGTAAGTGGATTCGATCCGGTTGTCAGGACCGATGGTGCCATGCAGGCAGCCCCCCTCGTCGGACGGACAAGCCGCCTGGCATGGCGTTCGTCCCCCTGCCTTGTAGACCTGCACGCACATCGGTGCCGGACACACGTCCTGCTCCAGCATCGGATCGGCCGGGAACTCGTGGGTGGTCAGGCACGCCGAGTAATACAGCAGGCCGTACCTGGGATTGAGAACGATATTGGCCGCGAATGATCGAGTGCCAAGACCCGCGAGCACGGCCGCCAGCATCATGGAAAACGCAGGCTGATGTCCGCCGATCGGCAAGCCGGGCGCCTGGATCGCCTGGAATCCGTACTCTTTTTCAATATGGTCAGCGACGAGATGTATCACCCGATCATTGGCAAAATCGTAACCATTCATCTCGATCAAGCGATGGTCGGAGGATTGCCATGCGCCCGCCGACGGACCGCGCACACCGACCACGACCACTGATTTGGCGCCAGGCAGGATGTCATACGGCCGGTATCCGGGCGGCACGAATTCATCCCAGCGTCCGACCGGCGCTATGCCGACCACATCGACTCCCGCGCCAAGCGCGAGCTTGCGGATCTCGTCGGCACGAGCCATGGCGATCGCGGCCTCGTTGTCGGGCGCGACCGCAGCCAGCGCCAGTTCGGCAAGCGTGGTCACGTCGCGGCCTCCGCTTGGGCCTTGCGCAAGTCGCCTTTCAGTACCTTGCCAAGCGCGCTCTTGGGCAACTGGTCGACAAACACGATGCGTCGCGGCACCTTGAACCCTCCGAGCGATGCCCGGCAATGCGCAGCGATCTCCTCGGTGTTGGGCGTGACGCCGGGTTTGGCGACCACCACCGCAACCACGAGCTCCCCAAGCCGCTCGTCCGGCGCACCCACTATGGCCGCCTCCGCGACCGCCGGGTGCCGGTGCAACACCGCTTCAACCTCCGAGCAATACACGTTCTCCCCTCCGGTTATCACCATGTCCTTGAGGCGATCCAGCAGGTAGACATAGCCATCCTGGTCGATGCGCGCGAGATCACCGGTATGCAACCAGCCGTTCCGAAGCGCGACGCCGGTCTCCTCGGGCCGCTCATCGTATCCCATCATGATGTTGGGACCCCGTGCGACGAGCTCGCCCGCTTCTCCGACACCGACTTCACGGCCGTCCGGGCCGAGCACCCGCAGCTCGTTGAGTGCGTTGGGCTTGCCGACCGAAAGCAAGCGGCCGCCCCGTTCCCCGGTGGCGACCATGTGATCGATGGCGGCACGAAAATCCCGGGAGTCAAAAATCGTCAGGTCCGGGGCGGTCTCGGTCAGGCCATAGCAATTGAAAAGCTCGACATGCGGAAACGCCTCGGCGACCCGCGCGATCCATTCCAGCGACATCGGCGCCGCGCCGTAGATCAGCACCCGAAGTGAGGACACGTCCGCCGCGGCGAAGCCGGGGCTCGCGACCGTGCCGATCAGCATGGTCGGAACCGTGACCACCGCACCCACCGAGTAGCGCCGGATCGCCTCCAGAAATGCCGCAGGGGTGAATGCCGGCAGGTAGCACTGGGCGGCGCCCTGCAGCATCCAGCCCAGCGCCAACAGGTCGGCGGAATGGAACATCGGCGCGGCATGCAGGTACACATGCTCCGGACGCGCTCCTACCGCGAGGCCGAAGGCAAGATTGTTGGACAGGATGTTGGTGTGCGACAGGCGTACGCCCTTGCTGCGCCCCGTGGTGCCGCCGGTAAACAGCAGCAACGCTTCCGCATCGGCGTCGGGGTCGGCGGCCGCCAGCGGTGCGGCCTCCGCCAGCATGCTTTCATAGCGGGCCGCCTCCGCACCGCAACTGTCACCAAATACTGTCGCAAACGCCTTCCACGAGACCGACGCGGGGTGTTCCATGATCGACTCAAATGCGGTTTCGACCATCACATGGAGGCAACGTGCGTCCCCGATGATCTGGGCGATCTCGGCGGGAGCAAGGCGGAAGTTGATCGGCACCGGGATGGCGCCCAACCACAATGCCGCCCACTTGATCTCCTCGTTGCGGAAGCCGTTGCGGGCGAGTATGCCGAGGCGCCCGCCTCGCCGCACGCCCAAACCATCAAGTACGGCAGCACCGCGTGCCACGCGCTCGCCAAACTCGCGCCAGGTGTAGGAACCCGCACTGTCAAGCATCGCGACCCGCGAGCCGTGATGGCGCACGTTGGCTGCCAAACAGCGGACCAGGTTCATTTCGAGCGGAACTTCTGCCAGAACTGGCTGGGTTTCATGCGCTCGCCGAAACCGAGTTTCACGTCGATCCAGAGCGCCAATTTCTTCAAAGGCGACGCCGCCAGGCGCTGCCAGGCACGGTAGTACCAGCGCGACCAGAAGCGGGAGATATCCTTGTTGTACGGGCAAACACGCATGCAGATGCCGCATTCAGTGGCCTGGTTGACCCAGAACTTGAAGCATTTTTCCGCATCCACTTGCCATTTGCGGATACCAATCACGGATGACTGGTTGGGAATGTTCTCGGTAGGCGGACCAAACGAAATCGCCTTCGGCGGACAGGCATCTGCGCAACGACGGCATGTCGACTCGCAGAATTCGCGTACCCCGAAGCGGATCGGCTCGTCATGGCTGAGCGGGAGGTCGGTATGGATGCGGCCGATGCGCACGCGCGGGCCGAAATCCTTGGTGATCAGCAGTCCGTTGCGGCCATACTCGCCGAGACCCGCGGCTATCGCATAGGGGATCGCGAGCGAAGTATCGTTGACACATGCGATTGCTCGATAACCCAAGTTGAGAATATAGGTCGCGATGCTCTGTACCAGTTCGCAGTCGCGCGAGTAGCCGTGCCCGACCGCGATGCCCGCCGTGGCGGACGGATAGCACTTGACGGCGTCGTAATGCATGGACGTGACGATCACGATCACGTTGGGCAGCCCCTCCGGAATCGAATACGGCTTTTCGGCCAGCGCCTTCGTGGCAAAGCTGTGCGTGTAGTGCCAGCGCGGGTCCGCGTGCGTGACTCCAACCCCGTCGGCACCGAACAGCCGACTCACGCGCTTGATCTCCTCGCTCATCGCGACCGCGGAGTCAACCGGCACCTTCTCCGGATTCGGCTCCGAGTAAGGCTGGATGTAGTCGAGAAAGCCATCCACCCTTCCCTGGTGGAGGCTGCGCTGAATGGTCAGATTCGCGCCCATCCAGCCGGCATTGCGCAACGCGAAATCGCGGACCGAATAGCCGTCGGCATTGCGGGCACCAAGCCCAGGCCTGAACATCCCCTTGAACCAGTTGAGGACCTTCTCGGAGCGTATGCGCGAATCCCACTGGCCGCGGGTGTAGATATCGTTGGATTGATTGAACCGCTCGAAGGAGTCCAGCACCTCGAAACCGCATGCTTCATCCTTGGCATGACGTATCTCGCCCCTGAGCCGGAACGGCCCCTCGCTACGCGGTTGCCGCTCCTGCGTCAAACGCTCCAGATCGTCAATTGAACCCATAGCCCGCCTGCCATTTTTTGGGGCCGCCCCGCACTGCGCGACCCGATCCATCCCGGAACCGATGGCAAGTTATTACACTCGTTCAACAATGTCAATTGGCGAGGTATCCGCTTCCACCTAGGCCCAGACTCCTCAATTATTCAATTGACTCAAGCCGTCCAGGTACGTAAATTGTCGCAGCTACTTAACGTTCGTTCTAATTTTTCATGTCAACCAGGAAGCGCGCCACCGGAATTTCGGAGACAGGGACGATCACAAAGTCGTCCCGACGCGATGAATTCATGAGGGTCGCAGCGGACGTCTTTGCCGAGCGCGGCTACCACGGCGCCGGCATGCGCGAGATCGCAGAGCGGTGCGGTGTCAAGCCTGCGGCACTCTATTACTACTTCCCCTCGAAGGCCGCGATTCTCGAAGCGATCTGCAACTTCGGCGTCACGCAGTTCGTCGAGCGCCTTGCAGCGATCCAGGTCGCGGACTTGCCGATAGAAGAGAAAGTGCGACGCGCGGTCCGTGCGCACCTCGAACCCCTCCTTGACAGGCAGTTCTACGTGCACGCTTTCCTGTTCCAGCGGCGCGAACTTCCTGCGGCGGTCAGGCGTCCGCTCGACACCCTGGCCCGCAACTACGAAGAACTCTGGCTGGCGCTTTTGGTGGAGGGCCAGACCCTTGGCATGATCTCCAGAAACATCGACCGCAAGGTCTCCGTCCTGGCCATTCTCGGCATGTGCAATGCGGTTGCGCGTTGGTCACGCACTTCCGTCGATCTCGGCCTGGAGGCCGTTGCATCATCCTTCTCACAACTCATTGTTTCCGGGCTGTTTGTCCAGAAGCCCGAGGCGGGACGACCCGACCTGAAACTGGTTTCATCAAACCAGCGCCGCAAGCGCACAGCCTGACCAGGAGGAAAAGCATCATGATCAACTTCAACACAAGATCGTGCATCTCCCTCGCCATTCTTTCGCTGGGAATTTCCTTTCCGGCGCTTTCACAGACCGTCCTTGACGTCAGCGTCTGGGTTCCCGCAACCCATCCGCTGGTCGCGGAAATGACGGTGCCATACTGCCGTGAAATTGAAACGGTCACCCAGTCACGCGTCAGTTGCCGCATCCTGTCCAAGCCAGTCGCCAGCCCGCCCGGCACATTCGACGCCATCCGCGACGGGACCGCAGACGTGTCG
Source organism: Burkholderiales bacterium (assembly GCA_965279115.1). Classification (GTDB taxonomy): domain Bacteria; phylum Pseudomonadota; class Gammaproteobacteria; order Burkholderiales; family JAEUOS01; genus JAEUOS01. The sequence continues at coordinate 4,369,412 of OZ257137.1, read as the reverse complement.
TTCATCGTCCACGGCTATACGCCTGGCCGCTTCGTCCTAGCCGAGGCGGTGGAGTTGCCCTTCATGGCCGACTCCGCCGAGGCCATGTCCGTCGCTTACCAGCGCGTATACGACCGCATGCTTGCGAAGTTCGAAGAGCACAAGGGAACTGTGACTCTCGGTGTGTTCACCCATGGACCCGGACAGGTCTACAACACGCGCAGGCCGCTGACCACCATCAAGGATTTTGAAGGACTCAAGTTGCGCATTGCGAGCGGAGTGGTGAGCGATGTCACGAAAGCGGTCGGTGCAACGGCAGTTCTCAAGCCCGCCTCGGAAAGCTACGAGTTGATATCGTCGGGAACGGTCGACGGAACGATGCTTCCAAAAGAAAGTCCGGTCGGACTCAACCTGTTGCGCCTGATCAAACACGTTACCTACATTCCCGGGGGCCTGTACAACGTGAGCTTCGCAATGATCGCCAATCCCCGCAAGTGGAACCAGATATCGCAAGCGGATCGTGACGCCATCTCCCGGATATCCGGCGAGGCGCTCGCCCGACGTTATGGCAAGGCCTGGGACGCTGCCGACCTGAAGGGCGTCAAGGCGGTCAATGACAACAATGTCCAGGTGGTCAACGCGAATCCGCAACTGGTAGCCGAGATCAGGTCGCGTACTAGTGGCCTGGAACAGGCCTGGATCGACAAAGCGAAGGGCAAGGGTGCGGACGGCAAGGCGATTCTCGAGGCGTTGCGCAGCGAAATCGCCTCCCTTCAGAAGCGATAGCCGATGGCTTCGGGCTCCGGCGGCGCGGTGATGCGAATCGATGCAAGCGGGCCGAATTCGAAGCGGAAGTCGCCATTGCCCGCTGCGGGGGGCATCGGCACGCGAAACATCCTGGAATACGATAAACTTTGCCTTGCTCCGGGCCCGGTCGCAAACTTCATCTGAGCCCCCTGAAACCATCCCCTGTTTAGTCCGCCCATAAGCATTGGCGGCTTGACTCACCCGGCACCACGTTTATCCTGTGGGCTGGCCTGTGCCAAGGAAATTGACTCCATGACCCACGTAGTTACCGAATCCTGCATCAAGTGCAAGTACACCGATTGTGTGGACGTATGCCCCGTTGATTGCTTCCGCGAAGGGCCGAACATGCTGGTGATCGACCCGGATGAATGCATCGATTGCGCCGTCTGCATCCCTGAGTGCCCGGTCAATGCGATTTACGCCGAGGAAGACGTGCCGGACGGGCAAAAGCATTTCACCGATCTGAATGTGGAACTGGCCAAAACCTGGGCGTCGATCACCAAGACCAAGGCGCCGATGCCCGACGCCGACGACTGGAAAGACAAGACCGACAAGCTGCCCCTACTGGATCGAGGCTGAAGCCCGCCGCCTCACCGGAGCCAAAGGGCCGCACCAGCGGCCTTTTTTTTTACACGGACTGACCCCATGCTCAATCTCGCCTTCAACCTGCGCTTTTCCGACCTTTACGACCGTGCCGGCCTGGAACGCGTCGACGCCGCCTTTGTTGCGCAGCTGGCCGAATCCGACATGGGACTGTGGGCCAAGCTGACCGAAGCCCGCAAGGATCCCGCAAAACTCGGCCTCAAGGAAGAGTCCGAGTTGCTGCTGGGCGTGACGCCGCATGTGGACGATTTCATCGGCAGGCTGTTCGGCATTTCGGCGCAGGTGAGCGCACTGGCCGAACAGCACCACGAATTGGCGCCGGTGTTCGAGGTCAAGCGCCAGTTCGTGCAGCGCAAGGCCGCCAAGGGCTTCGACGCCGCGGCCGTGGCCGCGTTCGACAGCGCCGCGCTGACGGCGGAAATCTGCGGGCTGATCGGCGCCGATATCGCCGACATCGCTGCTTTCGAACTGGCCTTCGCGCGCCATGTCACGCGCTGGAGCACCGAGGAAACCACCTTCGCCGGCAGCCTGGATGCGGCGCTGAAGTACGCCGCCTGGGCCCTGCAAAGCGAGGCCGGCGCGCACCGCCACCACCATGGCGTGCTGTTCAAGGCGCCCAGGAAGGTCGACCCGCTCACGGTGATCGACCACGTCATCGACAAGCATGCCATCGACGGCACCACCACTTTCACCATCAAGCCCGAGCATATCCGCCGCCGCAAGGGCTTCAAGCTCACCGACCAGGGCACCGACCTTACCGGCGCGCTGGACCAGGCCAACTACTGCATCTGGTGCCACAAGCAGGGCAAGGACTCCTGCTCGCGCGGCCTGAAGGAAAAGCCTGCCGCCGATGGCAGCGTGGCCTTCAAGCGCACTGTCTTCGGCGTGCGCCAGGCCGGCTGCCCGCTGGAAGAAAAGATCAGCGAGTTCCACATGGCCAAGGTGGCCGGCCACGCCGTGGGCGCGCTGGCCATCATCACGGTGGACAACCCGCTGGCCGCCGCCACCGGGCACCGCATCTGCAATGACTGCATGAAGTCCTGCATCTACCAGAAGCAGGAGCCGGTCAACATTCCACAGGCCGAGACCCGCACCCTCAAGGACGTGCTGGCGCTGCCGTGGGGCTTCGAGATCTACTCGCTCCTCACCCGCTGGAACCCTCTCAACCTCAGGCGCTGGATGCCGGCGGCGCCCACCGGTCGCAAGGTACTGGTGGCGGGCATGGGCCCGGCCGGCTTCGGCCTCGCCCACAACCTGCTGAACGACGGCCACACCGTGGTGGGCATCGACGGCCTGAAGATCGAACCGCTGCCCGAGTCCATCTCCGGCGTGCGCCTGGACGGCAGCCGGGCCGCCTTCGAACCGATCCACGATTTCGAGACCCTCAAGGAAAGTCTGGACGAACGCACCATGGCCGGCTTCGGCGGCGTGGCCGAGTACGGCATCACGGTGCGCTGGGACAAGAACTTCCTCAAGGTGATCCGCCTGTTGCTGGAGCGGCGTGCCGAATTTGCCTTGTTTGGCGGCGTGCGCTTTGGCGGTACGGTCACGCTCGACGATGCGTGGAACCTGGGCTTCGACCACGTGGCACTGGCCATCGGCGCCGGCCGCCCCACCCTGCTGGACATTCCCAACGGCTTTGCACGTGGCGTGCGTACCGCCTCGGACTTCCTGATGGCGCTGCAGCTGACAGGCGCGGCCAAGGCCGACTCCATCGCCAACATGCAATTGCGCCTGCCGGTGGTGATCATCGGCGGCGGCTTGACGGCCATCGACACCGCCACCGAATCGCTCGCCTACTACCAGGTGCAGGTCGAGAAGTTCCTCGCCCGCCACGAGGTGCTGGTGGCTGAACAGGGTCTCGAAGTGGTGCGCGCCAACTGGCGGCCGGAAGAACGCGAGATCGCCGAGGAGTTCATCGCCCATGGCCAGGCCATCCGTGCCGAGCGCGAGGCTGCGGCGCGCGAAGGCCGTGAACCGCGCTTCATCGAACTCCTGCAGGGCTGGGGCGGCGCCACCATCGCCTACCGCCGGCGCTTGGTCGACAGCCCCTCCTTTACCCTGAACCACGAGGAAGTCGAACTCGCCTTGCAGGAAGGCATCCGCTTTGCCGAGTGCCTGACGCCGAAACGCATCGACATCGACAATTTCGGCGCGGTCAAGGGCATGGCCTTCGCCCGCAGCCGCATGAACGCCGAAGGCAAGTTCGAGGCCGACGGCGACGCCTGGCTGCCCGCGCACACCGTGTTCGTCGCCGCCGGCACCCAGCCCAACACCGTGCTGTCGCGCGAAGGGAGCGATGCCGAGCGCGCGCAGTTCAAGGTGGAAGGCAAGTACTTCGCCGCCTGCGACGAGGCCGGCAACCCGGTCAAGCCCGAGAGTTCCATCTCCAAGCCGCAGGTGGCCAATGTGCTGCTCTCGAAGGCGGCGGACGGGCGTTTCGTTTCCTACTTCGGCGACGTGCACCCCTCGTACTTCGGCAACGTGGTCAAGGCACTGGGCTCGGCCAAGCAGGGCTACCCGGTGGTCACCCGCGTGCTGGCGCAACGCCCCGCCACGGCCATCGCCGGCGCGGCGCTGGTGGACAAGCTCAACAGCGAATGGCGCGCCACCGTGCATGAGGTGCGCCGACTCACGCCCACCATTGTGGAAATCGTGCTCAAGGCACCGGCCGCGGCACGGCGCTTCGAACCCGGCCAGTTCTATCGCCTGCAGAACTTCGAATCGCTCTCGATTTACTCGAAAGGCACGCGCCTGCAGATGGAAGGCCTGGCGCTCACCGGCGCCTGGGTCGACCGCGAGGCGGGGCTGGTTTCCACCATCGTGCTGGAGATGGGTGGTTCATCCGACTTGTGCGCGTTGTTGAAGCAGGACGAGCCGGTCATCCTGATGGGCCCGACCGGCGCGCCCACCCACATCGTGCCCGGTGAAACCGTGGCGCTGGTGGGCGGCGGCCTCGGCAACGCGGTGCTGTTCTCCATCGGCCAGGCGTTCCGCAGCGTCGGCTCCAAGGTGCTCTACTTCGCCGGCTACAAGAAGATCATCGACCGCTACAAGGTCGAGGAGATCGAGCGTGCCGCCGACCTTGTGGTGTGGTGCTGCGACGAGGCGCCGGGTTTCACCCCGACCCGTCCGCAGGACAAGACCTTCGTCGGCAACATCGTGCAGGCCATCGAGTCCTACGCCTCCGGCAAGCTCGGCGAGCCGGCCATCCCGCTCACGGACGCGGACCGCATCATCGCCATTGGCTCGGACCGCATGATGGCCGCGGTGGCACGCGCCCGGCATGAAGTGCTGAAGCCCTACATGAAGCCGAAGCACGAGGCGATCGGCTCGATCAACTCGCCCATGCAGTGCATGATGAAGGAAATCTGCGCCCAGTGCCTGCAGCCGCAGAAGGACCCCGTCACCGGCGAAACCACCTACGTGTTCTCCTGCTTCAACCAGGACCAGGACCTCGACCGGGTGGACTTCGCCGCGCTCAATGACCGTCTGTCGCAAAACGGCGTGCAGGAGAAGCTCACGGCCAAGTGGATCGCGCGCTGCCGCGCGGGGGCCTAAGCCCGGCTGGCGCGAACGAGCGGCGCAGCGCCGGTTTGTGCGAACAGGTCGCGCGCGAGCTGCGCGTGACTCTGGTCGCCAAGCAGTTGGGCGATATCGTGATGAGTGCGTGCCAATACATGGTTCGCGCCCATCCTGCGCGCCGCCTTCAGCGCTGCATTGAAATGACGGGAGGCGAGTGCATGCTCGCCGGACACGCAGGCAAGCATCCCGTTCAGTCGCAGCGCCTCGGCAGCGCTCTCATCCCCGACGCCGCGCCCGTGCCGGGTGGCACGCACACAGGCCAGCCGCGCCTGCTGCAATGCCCGTTCGCGGTGCTCGCCAGGTGCAAGCGCGCCGGCTACGCATAGCCAGGCCTCCGCGCCCACCAGCAGCGCAGCCGAGGCAGAAATCCCACTGACGCGGTATCGCCGTACCAGCGTATGGCTGCGCTCCAGCAATTGCGTTGCCGTGTCGAGTTCACCGGCAAGCGCGTGACATAGCGCTCGCCGGGCATAGGCACCGGAAAGAAAGCGATAGTCGGGAATGGCCTCATAGGCGATGCTCGCCTTCTCGAACAGCGGTCTCGCCGCCGTGTGGTCGCCGCGATAAAGGTGGGCTACGCCTGCCGCATTGACCGCCCAGGCGATCGCGTGCTCGTCGTTTGCGGCCGTGGCGACCTGCCGTTGATTCTCGGCAAGGTCGAGCCAGCGCGGATCGCCCATCGAGCGCAACACGAAGTAGTTGGCTCCCATGCACGAGGCCAGGTAGCGCAGATGCCCGGCGCGTTCCAGTTGTGCGGTGCCAATGGCCAGCGTCGACAACGCGGCGGTCCACTTGCCATTGCCATACTGGTGCAGGCCGAGAAGATGGTTGCAGTATCCGAGCGTGAGGTCGTCTCCGAGCTCCTGCGCGTGGCGCATGGCGCGGCGATGCATCATCGCGCCCAGGCGATGCTGGCCGAGCGTATCGAAAATCAATCCCAGCGACGCGGTGCTTACCGCGAGCGCACGCGACAGTGGTCGTTTCTCGGCTTCCTCCAGCATGGTGAGGATGCCCAGCACAAAGCGCGGTGGATCGAGAAAGTAATCGATCGCGCCCACCACCTCGAACAGGCGCGCGGCGATGGCATAGGCCGCATCTGCCGGTGCACGCGCCGGCCGCAGCAGCGGCCGTGACGCGCGCCCGGCGAGCCTGACGCCGATGGCCAGCCGGATCTCGCGCGCGCCGCCTGGAAATTCAAAACCCAGTTCGGCCAAAGCCTCGAGTGCGTGCCCGAGAGCTGCGTCGTTGCGGCCGAGCCGGTGCAGCGCTTCAGCCATGCTGGCGGCGATATCGGTGCGGCCGATCAGGTCGGTCATCTGACCGGCCGCGCCCCCTGCCCGCAATGCGTTCTCGTACAGGGCCAGCGCTTCGGCGTCGGCTGCGATCCGGCCGGCATGCTTGCCCGCCAGCAACAGGTATTTGCGCGCACGCGCACCGTCATCGGCCAGCGAGAAGTGATGCGCCAGGACCGCACAGTGCTCCTCGAGACGAGCTTCAAACAGGCCCTCCATCACCAGGCCGCCCTGCAGGTGCAATTCGCGGCGTTGCCCGACGAGCAGACTGTCGTACACCGCCTGATGCAGCAACGGGTGCCGGAACATCCAGTCGCCATCCGCATGGCCGGACTCGCGTTCCAGCATTTGCGCCTTGACCAGCCGTGACACGCACTGATCAAACCCGGGCAGACTGCCGGCCACCGACGCGAGTACCACCGGCGAGACCCGCCTGCCGATCACCGCCGCGGTCTTGAGCAATTGCTTGGCCTCTGCATCGAGTTGGTCGATGCGCGCCTGGATCACCCCATCTATACCCTCCGGCAGGGCCACGCTGGCGGATCTGCCTGTCTGTCGCCACTGCCCCGCCACCACATCGAATTCGATGGCCCGGGTGCCCACCAGCATTTGCACAAGTTCCCCGATATAGAAAGGGTTGCCCTGTGCCTGCATGAACGCCCGCGCCTGTAGTTGCGCGGGCACATCTCCGCGTCCAAGCAGGCGCTTGACGAGCTGGCTTGCCGATGGCTCGTCCAGGGGGCGCAGATCGATGCGATGAATCGCGGGTGCAAGTACGCTGTCCGTCCCGGCGACGCTTTCGAATGCCGGCAGAATGCCGCCTGCAATCGGCCGCGACGCCAGCGCGAACAACACGGGCACCCGGTCGACGAGTGGCAGGAGGTGATGCAGCAAGCCCTCGGACGAGGCGTCGGCCCATTGCCAGTCATCGAGGATGAACACCAACGGCCGCTCTAGCGCCAGCTGTTCAACCACCCGCAGGCTGCATTTGAAAATCTGCTGCCCGACCGCCAGACCGTCAAGCGCATCGATCTGCCTGGCCATGGGTTCCGGTGGACTCAAGCCAAGCAACAGCGCCATGAAGGGCACCATGGTCGTGCCCTCGTCGCCAAACCGCCATGCAAAAACATCCGCCAGCTTGCGTAGTGCGATCTCCTCGCTGTCAGCGTCCGCGAGCGCCAGACCATTTTGCAAGGCTTCGCGAAACGGCCTGTAACTGAGGGATTTGCCGTACGAAATGCAAGCCCCCTGCGCGCACTGCATGTTCAGGCTGGCTGCGTATTTGCGCAGTTCGGACAAAAGGCGCGACTTGCCAAGACCGGCCTCGCCCGCAAGGGTGATCACACTGCCCCGGCCGGTTGCGAGCGCGTCTAGCGCAGCAGATAGCACCGCCCATTCGGATTCGCGCCCGAGCAGGCTGCCTGCGCCGTTGCCGGTGTCACTGCCCCGATCAGACTGGGTGGTGCGCGGCCCTACGAGCTCGAACACGGGTACCGGCTGCGGCTTGCCCTTGAGTTCGCGCAAACCGAGCGGCCGACATGCGACCACGCCGCGGATGGCCTGCGCCACGCCCTCGCTGCATGCCACCTGGCCGGGTCGAGCCTGCGTCTGCATGCGTGCAGCCACATTGGCGGTATCGCCGATGGCCGTCGCTTGCAGGCCGTCGCCATCCCCGACGCTGCCGAATACCACCGGACCGGAGTTGAGTCCGACCCGGATTTGCAATCGACCATCGCCGCCGACGGCTGGCCAGGCGCGTCCCGCTACGGCATCGCGGATCGCGAGCGCAGCCATCGCAGCACGCACGGCGTGGTCCTCCCGGGCAATGGGCGCACCAAAAACGGCCATGAACCCGTCGCCCAGAAATTTGCTCAGGTCCCCGTCATAAGCACCGACATTGGCCTTGACGAGAGCAACGAACTCGGTGATCACCTCGTGCATGCGATCAGCGCCGAGGCGTGCCGCTAGAGGTGTCGAATCGACGATGTCGCAGAACAGAACCGTGACCTGCTTGCGTTCTCCCGCAGCCAGTGCGGGAGACAGGTGCTCCTGCTCGGCAAGCCGGACGGGCAGCCGGATCCCGCATTCACCGCAAAACTTCTGACGCGCCGAATGCGGCTCGCCGCATTCGACGCACTGCAGGCGGTCGGTCACGGTGCCGCCCCGCCCTGGTTACACCGCTTCAGCCGTCCGCATGCCGGCGGCGCGGATCTTGTCAAGCAACAGTTTGCCCTTGCGCGCACGCTTGCCCTCGTAGGGTTTCAGCGCGCGCAGGTCGAGCGCGACGTTGAATTCCTTGCCGCCGCGCCCGGCGCCTTCGACCACGACGCCGCCGCTGCCGACTGCTGCGACCGCGAGCAGTTTCTCCTTCTGGTCGAGTTCCATCAGGATCACGCCGCGACCGCTGGCGAGCGTGCTCACCTCGTCGATGGCGAACACCAGCAGGCGCTGCACGGTGCCCATCACGGCCACCTTGACCTGCCCTTCCCTGATGAGCGTGGGCCGCAGCGGTTCGCTTTTCTCGTCGATCTTCATGAAAGCCTTGCCGCCCTTCACACGCGAGATGAGGTCGCCGATCTTGCTGACAAAGCCGTACCCGTTGGTAGACGCCACCAGCAAGCGCTGCTCCGGCGGCCCGGCCAGCATGTGCAGTACCCTTGTTCCGGATTCCAGGTCGATGAGTGAGGTGACCGGCACGCCGTCACCGCGCGCGCCCGGCAACTGCGCCACGGGCACGGAGTAGGCGCGACCGTTGGAGCCGATCAGCACCGCCTGATCCACCGTGCGGCACTCGAAGGTGCCGTACAGGGCGTCGCCTTCCTTGAAGGTGAACAGGCTCGCATCATGGCCATGGCCGGAACGCGCGCGCACCCAGCCCTTTTCAGAGAAGATCACGGTGACCGGCTCATCCGGCACGGTTTGCGTCACCACCGAACGGCCGGATTCCTCGATGAGCGTGCGGCGTTCGTCGCCAAACTGCTTGGCGTCGGCCTCGATCTCCTTGATGACCAGCTTTTTCATCGCGGAGTCGTCCGCCAGCAGGGTTTCGAGTTCCTTCTTTTCGTTTTGCAGTTCCTTCAGTTCCTGCTCGATCTTGATGCCTTCGAGCCGTGCCAACTGGCGCAGGCGAATCTCCAGGATGTCCTCGGCCTGCCGCTCGGTAAGCTTGAAGGCCTGCATCAGCGCCGGCTTGGGTTCGTCCGACTCGCGGATGATGCGGATCACCTTGTCGATATTCAGGTAAACGATCATCCGCCCTTCGAGGATGTGGATGCGGTCGTCCACCTTGCCGAGGCGATGCCGGGTGCGTCGCGTTACGGTGTCGAAGCGGAATTCCACCCACTCGCCCAGCACATCGCGCAACGACTTCTGGCGCGGCCGGCCGTCCAGGCCGATGGTCACCATGTTGATCGATACCGAGGATTCCATGCTGGTGTGGGCCAGCAGCACGGTCATGAACTCGGTCTGGTCGATCTTCGATGTCTTGGGCTCGAACACCAGGCGCACCGCGGCGTCCTTGCCGGACTCGTCGCGCACGGTATCTAGCACCGAAAGCACCAGCGCCTTGAGGTTCTGCTGCTCGGGCGTCAAGGCCTTCTTGCCGGCACGCACCTTGGGATTGGTGAGTTCCTCGATCTCTTCGAGCACCTTCTGGGTGGAACTGCCGGGCGGCAATTCGGTCACCACGATCTGCCACTGGCCGCGCGCCATATCCTCGGTGATCCAGCGCGCGCGCACCTTGAGCGAGCCGCGTCCCGAGGCATAGGCTTCGGCGATCTCGGACTTCGAAGAGATGATCTGGCCGCCGCCGGGAAAGTCCGGCCCGGCGATGGTTTCCATGATCTCGGCATCACCCAGCCTGGGCTTGCGGATCAGCGCCACCGCCGCCTTGGCCACTTCGCGCAGGTTGTGCGAGGGGATCTCGGTGGCCATGCCCACGGCAATGCCGGAGGCGCCATTGAGCAACAGCATGGGCAGGCGTGCCGGCAGGCGCCTGGGCTCTTCGAAGGAGCCATCGTAGTTGGGCACGAAGTCCACCGTGCCCATGCCCAGCTCGTCGAGCAGCAGGCGCGCGATCGGCGTCAGGCGCGCTTCCGTGTAGCGCATGGCGGCGGCGCCGTCACCGTCGCGGCTGCCGAAATTGCCCTGGCCGTCGATCAGCGGATAGCGCAGCGAAAAATCCTGCGCCAGGCGCACCAGCGCGTCGTAGGCGGACTGGTCGCCATGGGGATGGAACTTGCCCAGCACGTCGCCGACCACACGCGCGCTCTTGACCGGCTTGGCGTTGGCAGCCAGGCCCATCTCGTGCATCGAGAAGATGATGCGTCGCTGCACCGGCTTCTGTCCGTCGGCCACATCGGGCAGGGCACGTCCCTTGACCACCGACACCGCGTAGTCCAGATAGGCACGCTCGGCGTACAAGGCGAGCGGCAGGTAGTCTTCATCGGGCAAAGGCGGGAGCGGCCTGCCACTGGAAGGAGGCTGTCCGCCACCCGCACTTCCGGCGGAATCGCCAGTCAGTGATGCTGCCGTGGCTTCAACCACATCCGGGCCTGTCGCATCAGCCGCAGCGACGACCAGATCGGCCGGCATGTCTTGTTGTTCGTCTTGCTGATTCACTTGCGTGCTTTCCACTTCGTTTGTGTCATTCATGATGGCGAACAAGTCGCCGGTACCGGTATCGGCCGCAGCGGAACCCCTGGGCCTGCCTTGCGAACCGCTCACTGCCCCGCCTTATCCAGTGGTGAAACCGCATCCGCCATGGGTTCCTTCACAAGTCCGGGCGCCGCAACCCCCTCGGCAGGCAGGTTGCGGCGCCCCGGGATGGTCAGGCGGATGCGGCCGGTATCAACCGCGCGCGTCACCCGCTTCGGCCCGCTGAAATGGTCGTAGAACTGCATCACCAGCTTGACATACGCCTGGGTCTCGGGAAATGGCGGAATGGTGTTCTTGTAGCGTTGCACCGCGCCCTCGCCGGCGTTGTAGCCGGCCAGGGCCAGTTGCAGGTTGCCATTGAACAAGTCCAGCAGGTCGCGCAGGTAACGGGTGCCTCCGCCGATGTTTTCTTGCGGGTCTGCAATCTTTTTCACGCCATAGCGTGCGGCCGTACCCGGAATGAGCTGCATCAGGCCCACCGCGCCCTTGGGGGACACCGCTGCCGGATCGTAAGCCGACTCCACCGCGATGACCGCCTTGACCAGCGCGGGTTCGAGCCGCTGCTTGCGCGAATGTTCCTGCACCAGGGCGTCGTAGCGGGCGACGTTGGGCGTCTTTTCGACCCGCTTGAAGATGATGTGATCCTTCAGCTCGTCCGGCGGCGGCAGGTACTTCAACTCCGACGAAAGCTTGAATTCGGTCTTGGTCTCGCCCTTGACGAACAATTCATAGCGGGCATCCAGCTTCTCGTTGGCCAGGTGGATGCGGCCTTGGTCATCCACAAAACCATACAGGTCTGCACGCGCTGCGGAGGCAGCGACCAGCAGCAAAAAAAACAGGAATCGGCGCAACAGGTTCACCCTCCTATTTTAAGGGATGAAGCCCGTTTCCCCCTCCTGAACAAGGCTCCGCCCTGGCCTGACCAGGCGCGTCAGTCGTACTCCGGGCGCTCGTGCTTCCCGCCCAGGATGCGCATGTTTTCACCAAGATTGGCCATGAAAGCCCGCTTGTCGCCGCCGGCAGAATCCTCGGGCCACAACATCGGCTGGCCGACATACACATCGACGAAGAACGGCACCGGAACGTACGCGCCCTTGGGCATGGACTTGCCAAGACCGTGCATGAAGATCGGCACCACCGGTACCTCGGGAAAGCGCGAGGCCAGCACCGCCACCCCTGATTTGAGCTCCTGCATGCGCTCGGGTTCGCCGCGGGTTCCTTCAGGAAATATGATGAGGATCTCGCCACGCGCCAGCGCCTCGCAGCAGCCGGCCAACGGGTCGCCGCCGGCGTCACCGCGTTTGCGGGCGATCGGAATGATGCCGACGAAATTGAGCGAAAACCAGCCGAGCAGGCCGGTTTTCATGAAGTAGTCCGCAGCGGCCACCGGGCGCACTTTCGGTATCTGCCGCAACGGAAACAGGGTGAGCATCGCCAGCGTGTCGAGGTGGCTGTTGTGGTTGGGTGTGACGATTGCCGGACCCTTTTTCGGCAGGCGGTTGCGGTGCCGCACGTTCATGCCGAGCACCACCAGGCAGATCGGCCACGCCAGCAGCAGCACGAACAGCCAGCGCGTAATGGAGCGAAATGCGTTGGCCATCAGTAGTGCAGGAAGTAGAGGAAATGAAAGAACGCCGGGGCGGTGAAGGTGAGGCTGTCCACCCGTCCCAGGATTCCGCCATGCCCGGGGGTCAGCGAATCCCCTTCCGAGACGCCGATGTCACGCTTGATGGCCGTGATGGTCACGTCACCCAGGAAACCGCCAAAGCCGATGAGCAGCCCGGCGGCGACGGCCTCGTAGCGTGCCAGCGGCGTAAGCCAGGGCGCCAACAATACCGCCAGCGCTACCGTCGCCGCAACACCGGCCAGCAAGCCCTCCGCGGTCTTGCCCGCGTGGACAGTCGGCAGGATCTTGTTGCGGCCGATCAGCTTGCCCGCGACGTACTGCGCGACGTCGTTGAACTGGGTCAGGAACACCAGGTAGAACAGCAGGGCCACCCCACCGCCATTCGGATTGCCGCCCTCGGGCAACACCAGGAGGAAGGCCATGTGCGAGAGCGAGAACACGCAGGTCATGAGGCCAAACTGCAGCAGGCCCACCGCGCGCAGGAATCCTTGCACTTGCCCGATCAGCACCATGCGCATGGGCAGCGCCAGAAACCAGAACACCGGAATGAAAATGATGAACAGACCGTACCAGCCCATGCCGGCCAGGACGTATTGGGCGGGAATGGCGAGGTAGGCCCAGAACAACACCCGATGGTCGGCACGTCGGGTGGGAATCATCGACAGGTATTCCTTGAACGCCACGAAGCTGATGAAGGCAATACAGAAGATCGAGAATACCCGGTTGAAGCCCAGCGCCAGGGTGGCCAGCACGAGGATGAACCAGAACGACTTGACCCGCAGGCGCAGCTCGGTGAAGTCACGCCCCGGCCGCATCTGCCGCGCCAGCACGATTCCGACGGTGACCATCACCAGCACGGCATAGCACCCCGCAAACGCATACGCCACGGCCTCGGGAAATGCCGGTTGCGGAATCGCCTGCGGCATCGGCACGATGCCTTGCCTGGCGATCGTGGCGCCCTTCTCGGCGCCGGCTGCATACGCGGCGGCGATCATGTGGTCGCGCGTGCCTGTGCCTTGCCCGAAAGGGCGGGGCTAGGCCCCGAACCCGTCGGCGACCGAAATGTCGATCAGGTTTGGCCGGCCGGATGCGAGCGCCGCCTTCAGGGCCGCACCCACATCGGCGAGGCTGGTGACCCGCGCGGTGGCGAGGCCGAAGGATTCCGCCAGCTTGCAGAAATCGATGGCCGGGTCGCGCATGTCCATGCCCACGAAACGGTCCGAGCCCTGCATGGCCACCAGCCGTTCCTTGATGATGCGATAGCTGCGGTTGTTGGTGATCACGTAAGTGATCGGCAGGCGGAAATGCGCCGCCGTCCACAGCCCCTGAATGCCGTACATGGCGCTGCCGTCGCCGACAATGGCCACCACCGGACGACCCGGCTTTGCCATGCTGATGCCCACCGCGCCCGGAATGGCGAAGCCAAGGCCGCCGCTGGCGAGACCAAACAGGCTGGATTCGTCACGCTGTTGCATGAAGGCCGGCAGTTTCACACTCGAGGTGAGCGCTTCTTCCACGACGATGGCATCGGCCGGCAGGGTGTCTGCAATCCTCAACATCAGTGCCGCGGGATCCATCGGGCTGGCGGATTCGCGCAATACGGTTTGCGCAGCGCCCTGCGCGCGCCTGACCTGCCAGTTGTCCGCTGCGACCTTCGCGCAACGCTCGGTAGCACCAGCACGATAGCCGGCATCCGCCTTTGCCTTGAGCGCCGGCAACAGCACGTCGAGCGTTTCACGCACGTTGGCGGCTACGGCCAGGTCAGTGCGATAGCTCTTGCCGAGCTCCCACGGCCGCTCGCTCAGGTGCACCACCTGCACATGCGCCGGCAGCGGTTCGACCGGACTGTATACCGACATGCGCAGCAGGTCCGCGCCCAGGCACAACACCATGTCAAAGGGTTCAAGCGCCGCGTGAACCTGGCCCTGGTTGCGGGTGAGCGTGCCGACAAATTGCGGATGCGCGGTCGGAAACGAGGCCGCGTAGGGAATCGGCTCCTGGAACACGGCAGCACCCAGCAGGCTGGCCAGTTCGCCCGCCTGCGCAAATGCCCCATGGATGGCGATTTCCTGTCCGGCGATGATGGCGGGCCGTTTTGCCGATAGCAGCATGTCGGCAATGGCGTCGACGGCGGTGTCGGAGGGCCGCACCCGATCATCGATGCGTACGCTCATGCCGAGGTCGAGTTCCGCGCGCGCGTTGAGGATGTCGCCCGGCAGGCTGATGAAAACCGGGCCCATCGGCCGCGTCATCGCCACCTTCGCTGCGCGACGCATGATGCGCGGCAGGTCTTCCACCCGCGTGACTTCCACCGCCCACTTCACCAGCGGCGCAGCGATCGGCGGCAACGGCTCATAGAGGAGCGGTTCGAGCAGGCCGTGACCCTGCTCCTGCTGCCCTGCGGTCAGGATGACCGGGGAGCCGGAGAACTTGGCGTTGTAGAGCGCACCCATGGCATTGCCAAGGCCGGGAGCAACGTGCACGTTGGCGGCGGTCAGCGAGCGCGACGCGCGGGCGAATCCGTCCGCCATCGCCACCACAATGGCCTCCTGCAGGCCGAGCACGAACTTCAGTTGCGGGTAGTCCGGTACCGCCTGCATGATCGGCAATTCGGTCGTGCCGGGATTGCCGAACAGATGGGTCACGCCCTCGCTTGCGAGAAGTTCCAGAAACGCCTGCCTGCCATAGAGATCTGCCACCGCTCCTCCGAATGTCCTGTGGGGTGGGCGCCGGTGCATCCGGCGCTCCGTTCGTCATGCCTCGCCGTGCGGGCGCTTGAGTCCTAGATGTCCGCTTCCGCCTCGTTGCCGTGCTCTTCCAGCCACGTACGACGCGCCGCTGCCTCGCCCTTGCCCATGAGCATGTTGAACTTAAGCCCGGTGCGCGCGAAATCGAGGTCGCCGAATCGTACCGGCAACAGGCGCCGGGTATCCGGGTTCATGGTGGTTTCCCACAATTGTTCGGAACTCATTTCGCCCAGCCCCTTGAAGCGCGAAATCTGCCAGGACCCGGCGCGAACCCCTTCCTTCGCCAGCTTGTCCTCGGCAATCTCGAGTTCGGCTTCATCCAGGCAGTACAGTTTGCGCATCTGCCGCTTGCCCGCCGCCGGCACGTCGATGCGAAACAGCGGCGGACGCGCCACGTACACATTGCCGGCGTCGATGAGTTTGGGAAAGTGGCGGAAGAAAAGCGTCAGGAGCAACACCTGGATGTGCGAGCCGTCCACGTCCGCGTCCGAAAGGATGCAGATCTTGCCGTAGCGCAAGCCCGAGAGGTCGGGCGTGTCATCGGGCCCGTGCGGGTCGACGCCAATGGCCACCGCGATGTCGTGCACCTCGTTGTTGGCGAACAGGCGGTCACGCTCGGTCTCCCAGGTATTGAGCACCTTGCCGCGCAGCGGCAGGATGGCCTGGAACTCCTTGTCGCGCCCCATCTTGGCGCTGCCGCCGGCGGAGTCGCCCTCGACCAGAAACACTTCATTGCGCGTGACATCGCTGGACTCGCAATCGGTCAGCTTGCCGGGCAGCACCGCCACGCCCGAGCCCTTTTTCTTCTCGACTTTCTGGCCGGCCTTCATGCGGCTTTGCGCCTGCTTGACCACCAGGTCGGCCAGCTTCTTGCCATGATCCACATGCGCGTTCAGCCACAACTCCAGCGGCGGGCGCGTTTGCTGCGCCACCAGGCGTACCGCGTCGCGGCTATTGAGGCGCTCCTTGATCTGCCCCTGAAACTGCGGGTCAAGCACCTTGGCCGACAGGACAAAGGACGCGCGTGCGAACACGTCTTCCGGCAGCAATTTCACACCCTTGGGCGAGAGTGAATGAAGCTCGATGAAGCCCTTGACCGCGCCGAACAGTCCTTCGCGCAGACCGGATTCATGCGTACCGCCGGCGGAAGTGGGAATCAGGTTCACATAGGACTCGCGCGCGATCGCGCCTTCCTCGGTCCAGGCCACCACCCATTGCGCACCTTCCCCTTCTGCAAAGGTGTCGTCACCGGAATCGACGTATTTTTCGCCTTCGAAATACGGGATCACCGGCTCGGCGCCCGAGAGCGCTTCCTGCAGGTAGCCACGCAGGCCGTCCTTGTATATCCAGGTCTGGGTCTCGCCGGTCTTTTCCACCGTGAGCGATACCGACACACCGCCGAGCAACACGGCCTTGGAGCGCAGCAGCCGGCGCAGTTCCTCCAGCGGCACCGCGCCCGAATCAAAATACTTGGGATTGGGCCAGGCGCGCACCCATGTGCCGTTCTTGTCCGACTTGCCGAAGCGCTTCAGCGGCTGCGAAACCTCGCCGCCGTTCTCGAACACGATGCGGTGCTCGCCGTGGTCGCGCCAGACGGTGACTTCCAGCCGGGTCGACAGCGCGTTGGTGACCGAAACTCCCACACCATGCAGGCCGCCCGAGAAGGTATAGGCCCCACCGCCCTTCTTGTCGAACTTGCCACCGGCGTGCAGGCGCGTGAAGACGATCTCCACCACCGGCAACTTCTCTTCAGGATGAAGGCCCACCGGAATGCCGCGGCCATCGTCGGTCACCGACACCGAGCCGTCCACATGCAGCGTGACCGCGATGTGCTTGGCGTATCCCGCAAGCGCTTCGTCGGAGGCGTTGTCGAGTACCTCCTGGATGATGTGCAACGGGCTTTCGGTGCGGGTGTACATGCCAGGGCGTTCACGCACCGGCTCGAGTCCCTTGAGGACCCGGATGGAAGATTCGTTATAGGAGCTCTTGGCCATTGTCAATATCGAAGGGGCCCGCTCGCAACGATATGGTTATCCACAATTTCCGTGGAAAAATCGCTACGAAAAACCGGAAAACCCAGTCACGCCAAGGGCTTGGCTGGATCGATTAAAAAATGGGCGGTCAACCGCAAAACACCATGTTGGCAAACTCGAACACCATGTTAGGGCTTAGCCAGGCCGCCAACGCCAGGCCGGTAAGCGCCAGCGCAGCGAGCGCCAACACCACTCGCCCCAGGCGCGACGCCGGCAGCCATGACAGGTCGTCATTCGCACCTGGCATCTCCGTCCTCAGAGGTTCGGTTTGCATGGCATGGCGATCAAGAAAAACGGTTGGTCTCCGACCCGTTCGGAGAACCGGGCGGATTATACGAGAGCAAGGGTTCAGCCCCGCTTCTTCTCGAGCGCCTCCCAGCGTTCCAGCGCTGCCATCAATTCGACCTCGATGACCTCGATGCGCGCCTTCGCAGGCGCCACTTCCTGCGGGGTCTTGACGTAGGTGTCGGGATTCGCGAGCCGCTGATTCAGGCTTTCCTGCTCGGCCTCCAGCGCCTTGATGGTCGCCGGCAGGGTCTCAAGCTCACGCGCTTCCTTGAACGAAAGCTTTGGTCGCTTCGCGACCGTTTCAACAGACCGCGTGGTGGACGGCGCACTCGCCGACGATTCGGCCGGCTTTGCCGCGGCCGCAGCACGTCGGGCCAGCACCGCCTGCCACTCCGTATAGCCCCCGGGGTTCTCGGTCCAGCGGCCCTCGCCTTCCGAAACCAGCACCTGGGTAACCACATTGTCTAGAAATGTACGATCGTGGCTCACCAGCACCACCGTGCCGGCATAGTCCTGCAGCATCGATTCGAGCAATTCGAGCGTGTCGATGTCAAGGTCGTTGGTAGGCTCGTCCAACACCAGCATGTTGGCCGGCCGGGCAAACAGGCGTGCCAGCAGCAGGCGATTGCGCTCACCACCGGACAGGGCCGCCACTTTCGCGTTGGCCCGCTCCGGCGGGAACAGGAAATCCGCCAGATAGGTCATCACATGCTTGCGTCCGGCGCCACTGGTCTCGACCCATTCGGAACCGGGACTGATGGTGTCGACCAGCGTGGCGTTCTCATCAAGCGCCGCGCGGAACTGGTCGAAATAGGCGATATCCAGTTTGGTGCCTCGGCGCACATCACCGCCATCCGGCTCAATGTCGCCCAGCATCAGGCGTATGAGGGTCGACTTGCCGGCGCCGTTGGGGCCGACGATGCCGATCTTGTCGCCACGCAGGATGCGCAGGTCAAGGTCACGCACCACCGTGTTGCCGGCAAAGCCCTTGGTTACCCCGGTGAATTCAGCCACCAGTTTGCCGGAGCGGTTCGAGTCGTCCACCGCAAGATTGACCGCGCCCTGGCGGTCACGCCGCTCGGACCTGTCGCGGCGCAACTGTTCGAGACGCCGCACCCGGCCTTCGTTGCGGGTGCGGCGCGCTTCGATGCCCTTGCGGATCCATACTTCTTCCTGCTTGAGGAATTTGTCGAACTTGGCGTTGATGACACGCTCGACTTCGAGTTGCGCGGCCTTGCGCTCCTGGTAGGCGGCGAAGTTGCCCGGATAGGACAGGAGCCGCCCGCGATCAAGTTCGACCACGCGCGAGGCCACCCGGTCGAGAAACATGCGGTCATGGGTGATCAGGAGAACCGCACCGCGAAAACCCTTGACGAGTTCCTCCAGCCAGGCGATGCCTTCGATATCCAGATGGTTGGTCGGCTCGTCGAGCAGCAGCAACTCAGGCTCGGCAACAAGCGCACGCGCAAGAGCCACGCGCTTTTTCATGCCGCCCGAACACTCGGCGATCAGACGGTCGGCAGGCAAGTCCAGGCGCTTGATCGCCATTTCGACCCGACGTTCCGCGTCCCACGCGCCGGTTTCCGCCATGCGCGCCTCAAGTTCCGGCAACTCCGACAACGCCTCGGTATCCTCCGAAGAATGCGTGAGCAGGTGGTGATAGCGGGTGATCAAGTCGTATTGTTCAGTCAGCCCGCCAGCCACGGCCTCGAAAACCGTCTTCTCGGCGCCAAGCACAGGCTCCTGGTCCACCACCGCCAGCTTCAGGCCAGGCTTTAGCCAGCGCGTGCCTGCATCGAGCGGGCGGTTTCCCGCCAGCACACCCAGCAGGCTGGACTTGCCCGCGCCATTGCGCCCGATCAGCGCGACGCGCTCCCCGACATCAATGGAGAAATCCGCGCAGTCAAGCAGCGGGAAATGGCCGAACGCGAGTTCGGCGCGTTCAAGCGTCGCCAGGGGCATGTCGTGGAAACCGGGAGTTACTGTCGATCAGGCATCGCGCCACTGCTCCGCGATCTCGATCAGGTTATGGTCGGGGTCGCGCAAATAAATCGAGCGGATGGGCCAGCGGGCGCCGGTGCGCTTGACGGGGCCGAGTTCGATGGCCACGCCTTGCGCCTTCAGGTGGGTGATGACGTCGTCGAGCGGGATCGCAGCAATCAGGCAAAGATCCAGTGAACCGGGGGTTGGCGTCTTCGCGAAAATATCCGTGACATTGCCGTCACCGGCCTGGTGCAGGTTGAATTTCTGGTCCCCGAAGCGCAGTGCCTGGCGTTGCGGCTTGGGCGGCTCGCCAAAGGTTTCCAGGCGCATGCCGAGCGCGCGGGTGTAAAAGTCGATCGTCGCGGACAAGTCGCGACAGGTGATGACAATATGGTCGATGCTTTGGATCATTTCAGGCGCGTTGCTGCGGAAGGAGGTCGTGGGAGGCGCGATCGCTCGTCACTGCGCCACCTTTGCGAGCGGCGCATCATAGCAGCATGACACCGGAACTTGACCGCGCCGTACCCTGAGCGCCTTCACCCATCCGGTTTCCGCTAAAATGCCGCGCTCCTCCCGGCCGCTCGCCGTAGTTCAATGGATAGAACGAGTGCCTCCTAAGCGCTAGATACAGGTTCGATTCCTGTCGGCGGGACCAACTACTGGCCGCCCTTTCAGAAAACCTGGTCGTTCCACATCCCCTCCCGCAGGTTGGGGGTGCTTCCGGCCCAGATGGCGAATATGCATTTCGCATAAACAGCGCAGCAGCGGATGCCTGACTTCGCCAATTTGTCAAAAAGTGTGAAATTTTCTCGGCTACGTGCCGAATATCACGTCCCCCCAGCTTTTCGTCACGCAACTTTCACCCAACGCGTAGAGAATCGGGTCCCGGAAGCAAAAGCAGGAAATGCACGCGGTTTTCCCTCAAGTTCCCGGTTTCGATGCCGTTGTCATCCTTGGATCCATGCCAATGGAATGCCGAATCCATGCCGCTGGCATAGAGCGGAAACCGAGCTGGCAAAGAAACGCTTTGTGAATCAATGTTTCACCTCGCAGTTCCGTGAGAAAAGTCACCATCAAGTGCCGTCCAATTGACATCAATTGACATTTCCGGGATAGGAAAACATCGGGTTCCCGGTTACCTTTGGATACAAGCTGCATCAAACGAATATTTCCACTTTTCCTGAGGTTTGTGCCGCAATTGGCAACGCTGGCAAAGGGAGCGAACAATAATGATCAAGCTTTTCAATCACTGGCTGAAACTTCGTACCGTCCTTGAGATCGCCACGGACTTTTCGTTCGTCACGGTCGGCATCATCGCGGCGGTGATGTGGGTCGGCAGCCAGTTGACTGTTGATCTTCCGGTGGTGGTGGCTTGTTCGCTTGCCTTGGCCGTCACAACACTCGCACTGAACGCATGGCTTGGCTTCTACCAGCGTGCCCATTCCCGCAGCGTCTTTCAGTCGCTCATGCGTGCGGGCTTCTCCCTGCTGATGGCCGCACTTTTCGCTTACGCCATTTTCGGATTTGCCCCTCTTACCAGCCATGGACGTGAATTGCTTGCCGTACCTGCCATGACCGCTGTTTTCGGCATGGTGGTGCATCGACTTGGCATGGCCCACTCGGGGCCCTCTCCGATGCTGGTGCGACGCGTCCTGATCTTCGGCGCCGGAGAACACGCCCTGGCGGTTCGTCGCGCCCTGGACAAATCGGATCCGAACGTCCTGATCGTCGGCTACTACCCGAGTCCGACTGAAGAAATCGTCAAGGTGCCCGCCGACCGGCTCCTGCCCAATACGACTTCCCTCACCGATACCGCGCGCGCCCTCAAGGTCGACGAAATCGTAGTCGCACTAAGCGAGCGTCGCGGCGGCGCGATGCCGCTGCGCGAACTGCTCGATTGCAAGCTGTATGGCGTGAAAGTGCTCGACCTGGCGAGCCATTTCGAGCAGACGCTCGGGCAGATCCGCCTTGACGCACTTCGTGCGGGCTGGCTGATTTTCGGCGACGGCTTCCGCCAGGGCTTCGTCCGCACCCTAGTCAAGCGGGTCTTCGACATTACTTTCGCGTCGATCCTCCTGGTTTTGGCCTTGCCCATCATGTTGCTTACGATCATCCTGATCGCGATAGAAAGCGGCTTTCCGATCTTTTACCGGCAGGAACGGGTCGGCATGAATGGACGCTTGTTCAACGTAATCAAGTTCCGCAGCATGCGCACCGACGCAGAGAAGGACGGCAAGCCGCGCTGGGCGACAGGCAATGACAGCCGGGTCACACGGGTGGGCCGCTTTATCCGCAAGACGCGCATTGACGAGTTGCCACAACTTGTAAACGTGCTCAAGGGCGACATGAGTATGGTTGGCCCTCGTCCCGAGCGCCCGTTTTTTGTCGACCAACTCACACGCGAGATTCCGTTCTATGCCGTCCGGCACAGTGTCAAGCCCGGTGTAACCGGATGGGCGCAAGTGCGATACCACTATGGCGCATCGGTCGAGGATTCGGCTGAGAAGCTGCAATATGACCTCTACTATGTCAAGAATCACACGCTGTTTCTTGACTTGGTGGTCCTGTTCGAAACGGTAGGGGTTGTGCTTACAGGCAAGGGCGCTCAGTAAGCAGGCCTCGGCAGGCTCCACTTCTGCAGGACCCTGAGGTTTTCGATTGGTCCGCCTTTACTGACAGATTGCCTGGGTTACATATCCGACGAGAACCCAGGCTATATCCACCTGGGAAAGGTTTCGGCGGCCCCCGCAACCGGTAAAATGTCCGCAAATGGCGGGGCGCGGTTCATGGCATGGCGCACATTGCGGCAGGTCGTGCCTGAAGGCATTCAGGCCACGACCCGGCAAGCGCACGAGCACGCCCCCTTCCTGAACTCAACCCACCCCATTGCGACCACATGCAAAACGGGAGCGCGCTGTTTGCCGCCTGGAGCTACGGGCTTGCCGCATTCGCCTACGCCGCGTTCGCCGTGGCGCTGGCCGTTTCCAAAAGGCAGGTTCGATCCGGCGCGAACGATCGGGCCCTCATGTTCGCAGTGGGGTTTGCGGCGATTTGGGGCGCGCTCGGCCTGGCCTTCGCGCTGACATCGAGCCACTTTCTGTTTATCGCCGAGCAGGTCGTCGACGTCGTTCGCTACGGCGCCTGGTATGCGTTCATGCTGTCTTTGCTCGAAGGCGCCACACCCGGTGCGGGAAAAGCTGTAACAGCACGCTTGTCGCTCAGGCTTATCGGCGGCTCGCTGGTTGCCGCCGGGCTGGTTGTGCAGGCAACGTTCATCCTGGGTGGCATCTCGCAGGTCGCCTGGAGTTCCGCCACCTGGATGCATGCGCTGGGCATGTCGGTGTTCGCGTTGTTACTGCTTGAACAACTGGTCCGAAACCTGTCATCCGATTCCATTTGGCACGTGAAGCCGCTCGCGGTCGGCCTGGCGGGGTTTTTCCTGTTCGATATCTATCTTTCGTCCGATGCAGTGCTGTTCAAGACACTGGACGCCGATGTTTTCAGCGCCCGCGGTTTCGTGCATGCCCTCGTCGCGCCCCTGCTTTGGACCTCCGTTACCCGCACCAAGGACTGGGTTGCGAAGATAAGGCTGTCGCAGAAAGCCGCTTTCCATTCGGCGACCTTCATTCTGGCCGGCGGCTACCTGCTTTTCATGGCGGCCGTCGGCTACTACGTACGCAGCTTTGGCGGGGACTGGAATCGCGCGTTGGCGGTGGCGGTGATATTCGCCCTGCTTCTGGGCCTTGGCGTCTTGATCTTCTCGGCATCGACACGCGCCCGATTGCGCGTACTGGTGGGAAAACATTTTTTCAGTTACCGCTACGACTATCGCGAGGAATGGCTGCGCTTCACCCACACGCTTTCGAACCAGAACACCCCGGAGTCGATGGGACAACAGGTTATTCGAGGACTTGCGAACCTGGTGGAAAGTCCGGCGGGAAGCCTGTGGATCAAGGACCCCGCGACAAGGGAATTCACCCAGATGGCACGCTGGAACATGCCGGCGAGCGATGCCCGCGAGTCGTCGGAATCGCCGATGTGCAGGTTTATTGAACGCAGCGGCTGGGTGATCAACATGGAGGAGTACCGCAGCTTTCCTGGGCGCTACGCCAGCCTCGCATTGCCGGAATGGGTAGCGCAGTTTCCCAATGCCTGGCTGATTGTGCCGCTGATGGCAGGCGAAAGCCTGATCGGATTCTCAATGCTGGCAAGCGCCCGAACCGATCTGGATGTCAACTGGGAAGTCAATGACCTGTTGCGAACCGCCGGTCGGCAGGCAGCGAGTTTTCTTACCCAGATGCAGGCCACCGAAGCACTGCTGGAAGCACGCAAGTTCGACTCCTTCAACCGCATGTCGGCCTTCGTGGTCCACGACCTCAAGAACATCGTGACGCAGTTGGCCTTGCTGTTGAAAAATGCCGAGCGCCATGGCGACAACCCGGAGTTCCAGGCCGACATGCGCATGACAGTACATCATTCGGTTGAACGCATGCGCCAGTTGATGCTGCAGCTCAGGGAAGGCGCCACCCCGCCGGGCACGCCGGTGGGGGTTGATCTGGCCGCGATCATTGAACGAATCGGCGCGGCGAAAGCACCCCACGGCCGCGGCGTGGAGGTCACAATCGGCGAGCGTGCGATGACGCGCGGCCACGAAGAGCGCATCGAGCGTGTCGTCGGGCATCTGGTGCAAAATGCGCTGGATGCGACCGAAGCGATGGCATCGCGCGGCCGCGTACAGGTCAAGCTTGAGCGCCGCAGCGGACAAGCCGTCGTCGAGGTGCGCGACAACGGGATCGGCATGACACCGGAATTCATTCGCGAACACCTGTTTCGTCCGTTCCAAACCACAAAAAAGGCCGGCATGGGCATTGGCGCATATGAGAGCTTCCAATACACCCAGGAGATTGGCGGTAAGCTCGATGTACGCAGCGAGGTTGGCGTCGGAACCACGATTTCGCTTCACCTGCCGCTCTTTGAACTGGATCAACAATCCGATCTGCTTGACCTGCCTGGGAAAGTGGCCGCATGAGTGATAACACGGCAAAACGCCGACCGTTGCTGATTGTCGAGGACGACCCTGCCCTGCAAAAGCAGCTACGCTGGTCGTTCGACAAGTTCGAAACCCTGGTGGCGGGCGACGCGGAAAGCGCAATCGCGCAGATCCGCCGCCACGAGCCGCCCGTCATCACAATGGACCTGGGTTTGCCACCGGATCCGGACTCGACCTCCGAGGGCTTCCGCCTGCTCGAGCAAATCCTGTCGATCGCCCCCGAAACAAAGGTGATCGTCCTGACAGGCCAGAACGACCAGGCCAACGCGCTGCGAGCGGTCGGGTTGGGGGCCTATGACTTTTTTGCCAAGCCGTTCGAACCCGAGTTGCTGAACCTCACCATCGAGCGCGCGTTCCGCCTGCATGACCTGCAGCAGGAAAACCGCCGGCTTTCGGTGATGCGCCAGCCGGATGTGATGAGCGGCCTGATCACCCGCGACCCTGAAATGTTGCGCAATTGCCGGGTGATCGAGAAGGTGGCAGCCAGCAACGCCACGGTCCTCCTGCTGGGCGAATCCGGCACCGGCAAGGAACTGCTCGCCCGCGGCCTGCATGAGGCCTCACCCAGAAAGGGTGAGCGTTTCGTAGCCATCAATTGCGCTGCGATTCCGGAAAACCTGCTGGAAAGTGAACTCTTCGGCTACGAAAAGGGCGCCTTCACCGGTGCCTCCAAGACCACCCTTGGCAAGATAGAGACAGCCAACAACGGCACGCTGTTTCTCGACGAGATCGGAGACCTGCCGCTGGCGCTGCAGGCCAAAATCCTCCGCTTCATCCAGGAGCGCGTCATTGAACGCGTCGGCGGGCGCCAGGAGATCCCGGTCAACGTTCGCATCGTCTGTGCCACCCACCAGGACCTGAAACAGCTGACCCAGCAGGGCCGCTACCGGGAGGATCTCTATTACAGGCTTGCCGAGATCGTGGTCAACATCCCCCCACTGCGCAACCGGATTGGTGACGTTGCCCTGCTCGCCCACGCTTTTGTGCGCCGTTTTGCGGCGCAGCAAAACCGCAGCTCACTCAGCCTCAGCGACGACGCTGTGCAGGCCCTGGTAGGCCACCCTTGGCCTGGCAACGTGCGCGAGCTGGAAAACTGCATCAAGCGGACCGTCATCATGGCTGAAGGCAGCCAGATCACCGCTGCCGACGTTGGTGACCTTGGCGGCAACCCTGCGGATCCGGACAACCTGAACCTCCGGAAGGTCCGGGATGCGGCGGAGAGACAGGCGGTCATCGCCGCCCTGGCGCGAACCGATGACAATCTGGCCAAAGCTGCCGACTTGCTGGGTATCAGCCGGCCGACTTTGTACGACTTGCTGCACCGGTTCGGCCTCAAGTGAACCGGTCGTCAATTCGGGGCTTCGAGAGTCACCATGCTGAAAGGCAGCGCGAACGCCGCTTCAGACCAAGAATGGGTTGTCGAAAAATTTTACAGCCGACGTGACCAAGGCTTGAATGCCATTCTTTTTCGCCGATCCGTCCTCATAATATTCTTTTTATATCAATCACTTATATTTATTTTTCGAAATGTGGCACGGTCACTGCTTTATTATCCATGCGAAGTAAAGATTCCTGAATTTCAGACCACTGGAGATTGATATGACCAAGTACGGAAAGTTGCTCAGCGGTGCAGTTACCGCGCTGGCGATGGTTGCGTCGTTTGCCGCCAACGCCATTACGGTAGATGGTATTACTTGGACGCCGACGGCATCCTTGACCTCGAATACCCGTATCGATACGGCGGGCCAGTTGTTTCTTAGCTCGGTGAACAACAGTATCGCAGCCGGCACGGCCATTAACGGCGCCGCTGCTGCCGGCGCAAACGGCAGCGTTGACGTCATAAACAACCTGGTCGTACCGGCCGGTAACCCTGGGAGCACGGTGCAGAACGGCCAGTTCTTCCAAGGCTGGGGTATCGTCACCCTGATCAACAATATTGGAACCGCAACCCAACTCACTTACATGTTGCGTGACTGGCAGTTGACCGGTACCAACGCGATTGCGACGGGTGGGGCAGGGCAAGTGATTATCACCGCAGCTTTGGTGGGTGGCACGATCGATTTCTACCAGACCAATACTGCCGGCTACCAAACGGCGGCCACTACCTACAACAATAACCAGACCGCTGCGAATCTCCAGGCACTCGCGAATGCCGCTACTGTCAGCGATGGCCCGTCTACACCATGGTTGACGCTTTCGCAGTTCGACGTTGGTTCGGTGTCACTGACCTACAACAACACCGGGTCTCCTGGACCTAGGTCCTTCGGTCTCTCTGGCCTGTTCTCCGCAACTGGTGGTGCTGCCCTGGCTAATTTCGACACCGACGGGGTGGTCTCTCAAGGTCCGCCCGTTGTTATCGGAATCGATGCTGACGGTACGGCAAACGGTAACTACAACACGATCCTGCCGCCGACCAGCGGTGTGATTGGTGCGAACCTGGTGATCAATGCCCGCACGGTTGCTGTGCCTGAGCCGGTTTCCTTGGCACTGTTTGGCTTGGCGCTGGTCGCCGGTGGTGCAGTGACCCGTCGCCGCCGCATCGCTGCCTAATACCTGAAACTCCGTTTGTCGAAGCCCCTACCGCCCTGCGGTAGGGGCTTTTGTTTTATCATCGCGGCTTTTTCGCACCGTCCGCGGAAACGATTCGAGTTGCAAACATGACCAGTGCAAGCCGGAACGAACCAGGCACGCAGCGCTTCCATTCCCTGGACGCCCTGCGCGGGGTGGCGGTGATGATGGTGGTCTACGACCACCTGTTCGCCCTCCACGGCGAGCGCCTTACGGGCAAGCCGTTCGCCCCCGCCGAATTCATCCGCAACTATTTTTCCGCGCCTGCCGGCATCATCCAGGACTTCGGCTGGCTGGGGGTGTGCATATTCTTCCTGGTCAGCGGCTTCGTCATCGCCAAGTCGGCCATCGAGGAAACCTCACGCGCGTTCGCGATACGCAGGTTCATGCGCATCTTTCCGCCTTTCGCGGCCACCATCATGCTGGTGATGGGCATCGATGCCCTGACAACCGGCCTTCGCCCGCTGGAAAACTACCTACTCGCGCTCACGCTTGTGGGTTATGTCACGATACCCCAGGTAATCGTGGTCGGCGTTGCCTGGACGCTCGCCATCGAGGTGGTGTTCTACGTGGCGATATTCTTCGCTGCCCCGCTCCTGAAAGGCAAACGCGCCGCGGCCGGGGTGCTTATGCTCAGCGGCTTCGTGATGCTGGTTCTCGCCATGGCCAGGATGCACGGCGACTCGTTTTTCCTGTTCGCCGCCACGGTGGCCTATGTACCGCTGCTGATCCTCGGCGTGATCGGCTACCTGTGGCACAGCGGACGCAGCGGCCACTACGAAAGCCTGCTGCTGGCACTCGCCAACCTCGTGATATTCATGTACGGCCTGAGCCAGATCCACACAGCGTTTTACAAGGCTGAAAACAGTTATCTTGTTTCGGTGTTCTACGCGCTGGCGATATTCTGGCTGAGTGTGCGCCTGCGCGAGGCGCCGCCGGTCCTCAAATTCCTCGGGGACATTTCTTACTCGCTGTACTTGCTGCACGGCATCCTCGGTGCGATCGTGCTCAAATGGATCGTTCCGGTCCTGGCCGTTTCGATGCGGCCGCTGGCACCGATCGTTGCCACTGCGGTTTCGATCGCCGCCTCCTATGCGATGTACATCTGGATCGAACGGCCATCGATCGCCAAGGCCCGCGCGATGACAACCAGTGAAAGCACGTCTTGATCCCGCCGGGGACGTGCAAAACAGCATGAATCGCCGAATCAGGTTGGCGTAACATTCAGGCCACAAGGGAGAGAACAGCGTGCGGGGAAGATTGGATACGATCAAAGGGGGCGTCGCCTACGGCTGGGCCCATGAAGCGGGCTTGGCGGCGCCGGTCACCATCGAGATTCTGGTCGACGGAAAGTCCGTCGGTACCTGCCTGGCGAACGGCCATCGGCCTGATCTTGAAAGCGCTGGTATCGGCGACGGCCACGCCGCGTTCCAGTTGAGATTGCCGCTGGAAGTCCAGGATGCGCAACAGCATCTGATCGAGGCATTGGATGCAGAATCACGCCAACACTTGGACGGAAGCCCGGTGGCGATGGAGTTGCCACGTGCCCTGACGGAGGCGGAATTCGATCGGCAAGCGCCGTGGCTGGACGCGGACGACCACACCTTCGCGCTCGCCATGGCCGAGCGCCTGCGGTCCGGCGCGGTGTCCAAGGACGAGGCGCAACGCCTTACCGAATTTCGCAACGAGGGCTACGCCGTGCTGCAAGCGGCGGTTCCGCACGCGCTCATCGACAAGCTGCTGGCAGATGTTGAAACCAGCTGGACGACCTTGCCTGCGCTGCAGGTGGTCGCAGCCGGCTCTCCCTTGCCCAAGGGCATACGCGAGATTCCGCAACCGCCGGGGTTCCGCAAGACATCGTTTCGCTACCTTGATTTCCATAACGTCTCGGAAGCCGCCGCGGAGATCATGTGCATGCCCGCGGTCCTGCGCTTCATCGAGCTTTATCTCGGGCAACCGCTGGCCGGCATGCAGACGCTGCTCTTCGAGAATGGCACCCAGCAGTCGGCGCACCAGGACTTCCCCTACGTGCATTCGCAATGGCCCGCATCGATGGCTGGCGCATGGGTCGCGCTGGAGGACGCGCTGCCCGATGCGGGCCCGCTTTTTTACTATCCTCGATCACACCGGCTGGTCAGGAAATACACATTCGAGGACGGCAGCCTGCTGGCCCAGGGGGACGGTCCGCATGTGCGGCGCTATGAGCAGTATCTGGAATCGGAATGCGAGCGCCTTGGTCTGCAGAAGCTGGTTTTTCTGCCCAAGAAGGGCGATGTGCTGATCTGGCATTCGGCACTCGTCCATGGGGGAACATCGCGCCTGAATCCGGTCTTGAGCCGCAAAAGCCTGGTCTCCCACTTCACGCCACAGGCCGCATACGAGACTGATCGGCGCCATTCGGGATTGCCGCCGCTGCCGATCGTGCGCAATGGATGCCGTTACTACGCAAGCCAGGCGAGCGGGCATGTGGAAATGGCGATGCGCTTGCGATGATGAAACGATCCCGCCCGCGCATGGTCCGGGGCTGATGCGACACATTTATAAATGACAGAAATTCAACGCTTTCTCGACCGCACGCAAGGCGAATCCGAAGCAGCAGCGCGATCCCCGGCAAGCACTGGCATCCCGCACGAATTCATCGTCTGGGCGTATCGGCTGTTTCTTGATCGCGAACCCGAAAACGCGCAGGTCGTCGAGCGCTTCGCACATGATCTTCGAACCACCGGGCAGGTCCGGCGTGCGTTTCTCTCGTGCGAGGAATATCGGGAGCACAATCCCGGGGACATGACGTCCGCCCCCGTCGCCGCGCGTGGCGCCGGCAAGTCGATGCGGGTGGAACGCATCGATGACCCGACCCGGCTCGCGGAATTCTTCCTCCACGTGCAGGAAACCTGGGCGATAGTCGGCAAAACCGAACCGCATTGGTCCGTGCTTTCGACCGACCGCTTCAGGCAAGCCAACCTCCCCGCCCACCTCCAGGAATTCCTCGACAGCGGACGTACCGAAGTCGACAGGCTTTTCCAGGTGTTGGCTGCCCGTAACATCGACCTGAACAGACATGCGACCTGCCTGGAGTACGGTTGCGGTGTCGGTCGCGTGACCCGCTGGCTGGCGGACCGCTTCCGCAAAGTGCACGCGTTCGACATTTCGCCGCCGCACCTGTCTATCGCGCGCAAGTACGTCGAGACCGCGGCGGTCGGCAACGTTGAGTTCTCGCATGTTGTTTCCATCGGTGACCTTGACCGGCTGCCAGCGGTGGATTTTTTCTATTGCATCATCGTCCTGCAACACAATCCGCCACCGGTCATCGAACACACGATCTCGCGCCTGGCGCGCGCGCTGCGCCCCGGCGGCGTCGGCGTCTTCCAGGTTCCAACCTATCGCGCCGGCTACGCTTTCGCTGTCGAACCCTACCTCAAGTCCCTCCGCGCCCCCGGTGCCAGACGTGATATCGAAATGCACGTGCTGCCTATTGATCGCGTGCATCGGGTCGTTTTCGAGGCCGGCTGCGTGCCTCTCGACGTCATCGCCGACGCGTGGGCGGGGCCGGATCAATCATCATCGACATTCCTGATCCACCGGCCTGGCGCTTGAAGGCTCGGAACGCCCCATTCATGCACGCTATCTTCACCATCGTTTCAAGCAATTACCTGCATTTCGCCCGCACCCTGTTCGAAGGAATGCGCCGGCATCATCCCGACAGCCGCCGCTATTGCGTCGTGGTCGACCGGGATACCGGCACCGCGCGCGAACTTGCCGAGGAGTTCGAGGTCATCGAACTTTCCCAACTGGATCTCCCGGACGGAGACCGGTTCCTTTTTCAGTACTCCATCCTGGAACTCAATACCGCAGTCAAGCCGTGGGCGGTCTCCCATCTGTTGCGCAAAGGGCACGCCACTGTCACCTATCTTGACCCGGACATTTTTCTCTACGCGCCCTTGCTGGAGGTCGAGCGTGCCCTGGCCACCGGTGCCGACATCATCGTCACGCCACACCTGTTGGCGCCGATCTCCGACACCCGCAGTCCGGGCGAGCTGGAGATACGCGTGTCGGGCACCTACAACTTCGGTTTTTGCGCGTTTCGCGAGAGCGACAACACGGGGCGCTTTCTTGAATGGTGGAAATCCAAGCTGATGCGCGAATGCGTTGTCGATACCGCGCGTGGCATTTTTGTCGACCAAAGCTGGATCGACCTGGTACCCGGCATGTTCGAGAATGTCAGGATATTGCGGCACCAGGGGTACAACGTAGCCTACTGGAACATCGCGCAACGCGCGCCTGAACAGGCTGCGTCGGGCCACTGGATCTGCGCAGGGGACCCGTTGACATTTTTCCACTTCAGCGGATTGAACCCCTTCGATCCTGAACCATTCTCGAAACACCAGAACCGGTTCACGCTCTCGACTCTCGGCGCGGCGGCGACCCTGGTGCGCGAGTACGCCGCCCGACTCCTTGCCAACGGCGCGCAACGCTTCGCCGGCATTGCCTACGGCTATGCCACGTTCGCCGACGGTTCACCGATTCCGGAGGTGTTCCGGCGCGCCTACCGGACTTGCGACGCCCTGCGCAACGGCATGGGTGACCGCCCCTTCGATCGACCCGATTTCGTCACTGAACGGGTGGACGCCGGAATCGACGCAGAGCGTCGCTTCACCTATGCGATGTGGTCCGTCCACCGGGGCCGGATCGACCTGCAAAAAGCGTTTCCGCTCGATTCCGACGCCTCCGTGCAGGGCTTCTTCAACTGGTTCCTGGTGGAAGGCGACAAGTATTTTTCGCCCGACACCGTCGAAGCGCATCGCGCGATCGCGGCCACCCTCGGCATCGATTCGCGCGGTAGTTCGAAGTGGCGCCGCGCGGTCGGGCGGCTGAAGCGCTATATGGCCAGCGATGCGGCGACAGGCGCGCGCAGTCCGGATATGGCACCCCCGACGCGACCGGAGAAGCGCGCCGAACCCGTGTATTACGCAGGCGTGCATTTCGGCGACGCCAGCAGCGCCGGCATCTGGGTGGGACGACACGCCGTCTTCCCCCTGCACCTTGCTGCCGGAACCCGCATTGCTGTCGCAGGCTCCTATCCCCGCTCGCTCATGGAGCGCCACGGCAAGGTACCGCAGGCCACCTTGCGGCTGCACGCGGACACGCGCGAGATCGTGCGGGTCACGCTTGCGGATGAAGGGGACTTTTCTCTGGACGTCACGATACCCGCAGACGCAAACGAAGCAAACGCGCTTGAGATCAGTTGCGACAGGCATTTCGTGCCCAGGGACCTGGGCATCAATCAGGACCAGCGGGAACTGTCCTGGCAGCTCAAGGAACTGACCGCGGGCGACCTGGCGATCGTCGATGCGCAACGCATGCCCATGCATCTCCAGCCCGCGGAATGCCTGCCGGCACCGGGCGTGAATCTGGTCGGCTATGTGCGGGCGGAATCAGGGGTTGGCGAAGGCGCGCGCAATTTCGCCAAAGCCGCCGCCGCTGCCGGAGTTCCATACAGCGTGGTCGATGTCGGTTTCCAGAACCCCAACCTGCAGCGTGACGATTCCGCAATGGCTGGCGCCACGGGCACGGATTTTGGCATCGATGTCCTGTATGTGAATGCCGACCAGACCCGCTCGACCCTCGAGCATCGCGCCGCCGCGGGTGGCGCGGATCGTGCCGCCATCGCCGTCTGGCACTGGGAGCAACCCAAGCTGCCCTTACGCTTTCTGGACGCGTTCGACGGGCTGACCGAAATCTGGGCGCCCTCAGGCTTCGTTCAGAACGCGATTTCGCAGATCGCGCCGATTCCGGTATTCAAGGTGCCCCACGCCATCAGTTTTGAAGTATCGCCGCAGGCATCCAGACGCAATCTCGGGCTGCCTGAGCAAGGTTTTCTGGCGCTGGTGATGTACGACTTCCATTCCTACCAGTACCGCAAGAATCCGCAGGCCGCCATCAGCGCGTTTCGGGCGGCCGCGGCAAACCGCAAGGATGCATGGCTGGTCATCAAGACCATCAATTCCGACAAGCATCCGCAGGAACTCAACCGCCTGCGCGAGGAGGTCGCCGACATGCGCAACGTGGTGATGCTCGATGGCTTCATGCTGCGCCAGCAGGTCTATGATCTCGAAGCCTGCTGCGATTGTCTGATCTCGCTGCATCGGGCCGAGGGCTTCGGGCTGGGCCCCGCCGAAATGATGTATCTCGGCAAGCCAGTCATCGCGACCGGCTGGTCGGCCAATATGGAGTTCATGACGCCGATGAACTCTTTCCCTATCGAGTACGAACTGGTGCCGCTGGCCGAGCCGCTTGGTGTGTACGAGGCAGGACAACCCTGGGCCGAGGCCAGCGTGGATCACGCCGCTGATTGCCTGCGCCGGTTGATCGATGAAACCGGCCTCGCGGGCCGGATCGGTGCGCGCGCCGCAGCGTCAATCAAGTGCCAGCTCGATCCCGCCGCGATTGGAAAAATCTACAGGGAACGACTCGCCTTGTTGCGTCAGCGAATATTTGCCTGAAGCCACGCGCCAGGAAAATCCACGATCGGATTCCCGCCTCCCACGTTTCGCACGGCATCCGGTTCGCCGTCAGATCTCCTGCATCAATTTGGTGACTTCGGCCTGCCGCGGAAACTTGTCGCCGAGTCGCGCAACTTCTTCCAGTTGCTTGCGCGCATCATCCTTCCTGCCGGCACGTGCCAAAGCGCGCGCAAAGTTCACTCGAATTGACGGATCGACAGGAGGTTTCTGAATCGCCTTCCCGAACAATTCGAGCGCGCGTGCAACATCGCCCTTGTCGGCAAGAATGACCGCCAAGGTGTCCATGAATGCCGGCTCACCGGGCGCGATCTGGTTTGCCTTCTCCGCATACTCGAGCGCGGAAGCCTCCTTCAGTTTGACTGAAACCAATGCGAGATTGTTGTACAGGGCCGGACTGGCGGGCATTGCCGGAATGACTGCGCGATAGTGCGAAGCCGCAGTCGCGTTGTCACCGCGTGCCGCAGCCACATCCCCCATCTTGAATCTGAAAGCCGCGTCCTTGGGATGCTCCTTCAACCAGGAGGACGCAAACTTGTCGGCTTCATCCTGCGGTGGCGTTTGAAGGAGTGCACCGAAAAGATTCAAGGCGAGCTCAGTCGAGTTTGGGACGTTCTTCAAGCCAGCACGATACGCCGAAGCCGCCGCGCGCCAGTCCTTGCGCTTGGCTTCGATATCACCCTCGAACAAATAGCCAACTGCTTCCTTCGGGCGCTGAGCCTGCACCCGTTTGGCAATCGTCAACGCGCCATCGATTCGGCCGCCAGCGACTTCGATACCGATCAGGCCTTGTTGCGCAGCAATCAGGTCCGGGGTGATTTCAAGGGCTTTCCGCAAGCTTTGCGAGGCAGCTTGCGCGTTCTTCAGGCGAGCATGGACTTCCGCGATGCGCAAGTGCGGCTGCGCCGAGCCTTGTTGCAGGTTGGCGAGCTTGGTAAAGGTTGCAAGGGCCTGATTGGTGTCCCCTGCGGCCGCTTGCGCCTGGCCAAGCCCGTCAAGCAAAGGGGCGGCGTCAGGAAGGTTTGCCAGGCCCGCCTGGGCCGCCTCGATGGCGCGCTTGGGGTCGTTCCTTACGAGAAAATGAAGCACGAGCGCCGTGCGCGGTGCCAGTTCCTCAGGATGCGCAGCAACCGCCTTGTTGATGAGTTCGAAAACCTCATCCGCTGAGGCGCCACTGCGCGACTTGTAGTCGGCCATCGCAAGCAAGGCGGCGCTGCTCTTGGGATCCGCCGCGACGACAGCCTCATAGCGCTTGAGCGCGTCCTGCGGCTTTCCATCGGCCAGGTCGAGGCCCGCCAGGCTCACCGCCGCGGGCAGGAACGACGGGCTGAGCGCCAGCGCACGCTCATAACTCTTGCGCGCGTTCGCGAAGTCACGCTTGCCTGCCAAAAGGCTGCCGCGAATGTTGTGGGTGACCGGGTCTTTCGGCGACTTCTTCTCGATCACGTCAAGCACCTTGAGCGCCTTGTCCGTCTCTCCACGCTGCAAGTGGCCCGCAAGCAGCGCGATGTCGGCAACCGTTCCCTTGTCTTCCGTCGAAATGGTGGACAAATCGGCGAAGGCGCCTTCGGCGTCTCCTCTGGCAAGCCGCACCACCGCGAGCGATGTACGCTTCTTCGGGTCCTTGGGATCCAGCTTGGCAGCCTTCAAGAGCAGCGGTTCACCTTTTTTCAGGTCGCCAAGCTGCAAGTAAATCTCACCAGCCAGCGCAAGAAGAAAGGGGTCGTCATCGATCTTGCCGAGAATGGGCTGCAACGCCTCGACAGCTTTTGTCGGACGCCCGGTGGCGACATAGTTGAGCGCGAGCCAGCGCCGGAAAGCGGGTTGATCCGGCATCTGGCTCACCGCCTTGACCAGATAATCCTCAGCGCGCACATACGATCCGCTGGTGTGTTCCACCACCCCCGCCAGCTGCAGGATATAGGCGTTGTCCGGTTGCAACTTCAAGGCTTGCAAGACACTTTCGCGCGCACGCTTGAGGTCCTTCGTGGAGAAAGCGAACATTGCGTCCATAAACATGACCTGCGGGTGCCCTGGCGCAAGCTTCTGCATGGCGGCGACTTCATCCTTCGCCCGTCCATATTCTCTTGTTTTCAACAACGTCGAAAGCAAGGCTCGCCGAGCCGTGAGCCCATCGGGTCGCAATTCCACCGCTTTTCCAAACGCCGCGATCGCGCTCGCAAAGTCTCCCTTGACGTCAAACAGCTCGCCTTGCTGAATCCTTGCCTCCGCCATAGCCGGATTCTTCTCCACTACCGCTTTGACGATCGCGATCGCGGCGTCCACGTCGCCCTCGGATGCCTTCAGGCGCGCCTGCACCAGCATTCCCTTGGCGTGATCCGGTTTGAACGCGAGGGCCGACGCGACAGCGAGTTTCGCCTCTTTCGGCTTGCCAAGCGCAAACTGCGCAACAGCAAGCGCGATACTCAGATCCGCCTTGCTTTCCGGCAAAAGCACGCGTGTTTTCGGATAGTCCTCGACAACTTTGGCGAACTGCCCTGATGCGAGCCGGGCCTCGGCCAGCAATGGTTCGACTTCATCGGCAGGGTGGTTCAGTTCACCCGCCTTGCGCAACTCGATTTCGGCTACACGCGAATCGCCCCCCGCAAGCAAGGCCTTGCCCAGCAGAAAACGACCTTCGGCGAGATCCGGGTTCTTGCTAAGCGCTCCTTTAGCCTGGACAAGCGCCGCGTTGATATCGCCTTTGACTAAACTCGCCTTCGCAGCCGCAACAAGGTCCGCAGGCGGCTCGCTGCTACAGGCAGCGACAAGCGCCACGGAGAAAATCGCAATGCACAAACGCGTATTCGACAGTCTCCGACTCATAATCACGCTCTTCCATTCGCTTGGACAGGGGAAATTCAATTGACGCGGTGCAGGAAAATCGACACTTTTCATTCTATATCCAATACTGGGGGCATTCTCGACCGCGGGAAGATACCGACTTCCCACGATTCTGGAATCACGCCATGGATTCTGCGGCCCACACGGGAAATCCATCTGCGGAACACAGGTTTTCCCCTGCCCTACAAAATGGCATTGCGGACAGAAAGCCAGCCCCTGGTCGCGACGCGTCTTGATCAAAATTCTCGGACAATGGTGAGAGCAGGCGGCGATCGCCAACCATTTTGGACGCATCGCATCCATACAGGAAGCGTCATTTCAGGCGAACATCGGACGGCAAGCCATGAAGCAACGTAGCGCCCTCATCACCGGCATCACCGGGCAGGACGGAATTCTTCTCGCCGAGAACCTGCTCGCCAAGGGGTATCGCGTGGTGGGGTTCGGGCGTCACGCCTCGATCATCGCGCGCACCGACTTGCGTCCCCTGTTTGCCAGGATCGAATTGTTTCATGGCGACCTCGCCGATTCCGTGGATATCGCCGACGCTATCCAACATCACCAACCGGATGAGGTCTACAACCTCGCGTCCCAGTCGGCACCGGCGGTGTCCTGGACGCAATCCCTGGAAACCGCCGATGCCACCGGACTGGGCGCGCATCGCATCTTCGAGGCGGTGCGCAGGTTCAAGGCCGATTGCCGCGTGTACCAGGCATCAAGTTCGGAGATGTTCGGCAACGTGGTCGAGAGCCCGCAAAGCGAAACCACGCCGTTCAAGCCTGCCAATCCTTATGCGGCAGCGAAGGTCTACGCGCACATGATGGCCGACATCTATCGTCGCAGCTACGGGATGTACATCGCCTGCGGCATTCTCTTCAATCACGAAAGCGTGCACCGCAACATGCGGTTTCTGACCCAGAAGATCAGCTACGGCGCGGCATGCGCCAGCTTGGGAATCCGGGAATCCGAAGCGCTCAACGAAGCCGGGGAGCCTATCGTTTCCGCCGGCCTGCTCAAGCTCGGCAACCTGGACGCCGCGCGCGATTGGGGATGTGCAAGCGACTATGTTGAAGCGATGGTGCGCATGTTGCAGCGTCCGACCGCGGGTGACTACGTGATCGGTACCGGCGTGCTGCGCCGGGTCAGGGACCTGTGCGCCACCGCTTACGCATATGTGGGACTTGACTGGCGCGACCACGTCGCCAGCGATCCACGCTTCCTGCGGGCTGCCGAAACCGGATCGACGGTTGCGGACCCCGCCAAGGCGCTGCGGGAACTCGACTGGACGGCCACCTCGAGCCTGGACGCCCTGCTTGGCGAGATGGTGGCGGCACATGTGCGTCGCCTCTCGTCAAGGCCTGGCGCGAATGCGCTGACCTCGTGAACGGCGCTGCACCAATCTGCCGCGGCGCCTGCCGAGCGGGTCTGCGCGACTTGATGCCATGCCCATGAGCGGTACGCCATGACGCCTCCCGCTCCGGTTGCGGTGTGGCGACGTCGCATCGCGAACGCCCTGGGCCACCCGCTGCTGCGCCGGTTGGGTGCGGTCCTGCCCGGCCGGTTGCGCCAGTCCGCCGGCCGGTTGCGCGCAAGGCTGCGCGGTCTGCCATCGGGTTCGAATTGGCCGATCAGGCCGGGACGAAGCGACGCCGAGTTTCTGGATCGGCCGGCGCGGCATCCGCAATTGCTGGATGACCTCGCCATCAGCAACCAGATGCTGTTGATCTGGCAGGCGAGGGGGGACCTGCAGCGCGAATTCGACCTTGGCACGCAAATCGGCCAACGCCGTTTCGCCGATTGGTACATCGAATCGGCCAGACGCGAATACGGAATCGAGCCCGATTTGTTCTCCCATCCGCCCATCGGAGAGGACGGCACGGCACCGGCAAACCCAACCCGGCCGCTTGTCGGAGAGGCCGGGGTCAACCTGGTCGGGCATGCCCACGGGGAACTCGGTCTGGGCGAGGATCTGCGCATGTCGGCGCTCGCGCTCTCGACAGCGGGCACGCCCTTCGGAATCGTCGATTTCCGGCATGGGTTGCTGTCCCGCCAGGATGCCCGCCTCATGCACGGCAGTCTCATGGATTCGAACCGCTTCCAGGTCAACCTCATCCACCTGAATGCCGACCAGTTGTTGCGCGCACATACCACCCTGGGCCGCGACTTCTTCCGCCACCGCCACAACATCGCATACCCGTTCTGGGAACTCGCCACGTTCCCGCGGATCTGGGAAACCACGCTGCAGACGGTTGATGAAATCTGGGTGGCGTCCACATTCGTGCGAGACGCCATCGCCGCGTCCGTTGCCGTGCCGGTGCATTTGCTGCCGCCGCCCCTGGCGCTTCCCGCTTTTCCCCGCCTCGGGCGCGAGCATTTCGGGATCGATCCGGCCAGTTACACGTTCGTCTTTTCTTTCGACGCCTTGTCCTATATCGAGCGCAAAAACCCGCTCGCCGCCGTCCGCGCATTCCGGCTTGCGTTTCCTGCCGGCCACGAGCGGGCCTCCTTGATCATCAAATCCATGAACGCCCGCGCGGACGACCCTGGGTGGCGCGCCCTCGTCGCGGCGGCCGGAACCGACAAGCGCATAAGCCTGCTCAATGCGACCATTGATCGCGCCGACCTGCTCGCACTTGTCAATGCCTGCGATTGCTACGTTTCGTTGCACCGGGCCGAAGGGCTGGGCCGTGGCCCGCTGGAAGCCATGGCCCTGGGCAAGCCGGTGATCGTGACCGGCTACTCAGGAAATCTCGATTTCACCAGGCACGATACGGCGTTGCTGGTGGACCATTCGCTGATTCCGGTCGAACCCGGCCAGTATCCCCATCACGACGGGCAAGTGTGGGCAGAACCGGACCTGCACCAGGCGGCAGGCTGGATGCGCAAGTTGGTCGCGGACCCGCAATTCGGCGTCGACATCGGCAGCTCCGCCGCCGCGTTCGTGGCGGATACCTACAGCCCCGAACGGTGCGCGCGAGCCTATCAGGATCGGCTGGCCGCCATTGCCGGCGCGCGCTGATCGACCGCCAGCGCAAGCGCCTCTACGGTCAGGCCCGCGGCATGCGCGCTGGCGGCGAACGCCCGCTCGATCGCGTGCGCGAGAGTGCCATCCACCTGCCCCGACTCCGCTTCGAAATCGCTCCCGGACAATGCCAGCCACAGCAGGGGCTCGAACACACGGGTACGCGCGAAGAACATGCTCCCTGCGGCGAAGTGGAGCCGGCGCAGCGCCGCCTGGCGCACGCCAAGGCGCTCTGACAACGGAGCCAGCCGGGCGGCGTTTTCCGTCCAATGGTCGGTCATGGGCAGGCGATGGCCCGGCGGACACAGAATGCCTGCCGCAGGATCATTCCTGAAACGGGCGAGCGCCGCGCCCACCGCTTCGTCATTGAGAAGCCCGGAAATCAGGTCATCGCGCCAGCGCGCGCCGTCGTCCCGGTGCCGCGACTGTTTCGTGTGGATTTTCAGGACCAGCCGGTGGCCAGCAGCGACGACATGCGGCAGCGTTTCGAGGAACGGAAGAATATCGCGGCCACGGTTTGCAAGCGGAAACAGCCGATACGGATGCCTGCCGCGTGCCAGGCGCGCGCGCACCTGGTCAGCCCCCTCCTCGGTACTCGTCACATAAAGCCGCAAGGCGCCATGCGACAAAGCATCGAGCCGGTCAGCCAACCCCAGGAAGACCTCCGGATAGTAGGCATGGACGACCACCGCCAGGCTCTCCAGCGGACCCGGTGACGTGTTTTCATCGGCCGCCGACTTGCGCACCAGCGCGACCGCGGTCGCTTCCAGCCTGGCATGGCCGGCGACGCTATCGGGCTCCAGGTAGGCACATCGCGGCCAATCATTCCAGGCGTTGACGAACACCAGCCGATCATCGCGCTCGGGGAATCGCGCCACCGTATCCTCGATGGCATTGCACAGCCATTCCTGATATCCACTCGGCGTAGCGCCACACAGGATGGTCGCCCGCGCCTCAGCCACGGCAGAGTCGTCCCAATCCGTGCAGACACCGCGAAACACCACGGCGTCGGCGCTCGGGGGGGCATCGTAAGCCGCGCTCCGTGACACCAGAACCCGCCAATCGCGCAGGTCCGCATTGGCGCACGCCGGCGCCTCGCCGACCGGCACCGTCGGGAGTATGGCGCCATGCGGGGGTAACTCGAACAGCGCGTCAAAACCGGAAGGCGCAGGCTTATCCGGTGCTTCGGTGCATGCGGCGATGCAGACCTCTCCGCAGTGGCGTTCACGCAATGCCTCCCGCCAGGCGCGCAGGCGGTCAGGCGTGAAGTCGCCAGGCCGGTGGATTAGCAATAGCGGCGCACCACGAAAGCGCAGGTAATCGAGATGACGCAGATATGGCGCGAGTTGGTCGAAAAGGCGTGGATCATCAGCCGGTGGTACCGGCGCACCATCCGCTACCGCATCCCGCCAGCCTACGCAAAAAGTGAACTCCGGAAGCCTTGCCTGCAGGATTTGTCGCAATCGTCCGTCATCGGACAACCCCGCGCCATTCCAGCGGAATTGGAATGCGAACCCGCTGATGCCGTACTGCTTCGCCAGCGCGATCTGCCGCTGCAGAAGCGATGCGTCGTCGGCACGATAGCGCCCCAATTCGCCTGGCAGGCGCGGCTGATCATGCCCGGGAAAGCGCGGTTGTGCCGATTCGGCAACCCGCCAGTCCGCATCCGTGCTACCCATCGATGTTTCGTACAGGCAAATCAGGCTCACGGGCCTGGGGACCGGCAACGCATCCCGCCGCGCCGGAACCACGCCGGTGGCGCTCGCGTAGCCAAGTAGCTGCGGCTGTTGCGCGGTAATCGCCGCGACTTGCGCGGCTGCGGCACCGTGGAACGATGCGGCCTTCGGGCCATCCGCATTGCCCTGCCCCGGCATTTCCGTACGGACCGGCGCTGTCTCGCCGGTCGCAGCAACGGCGCTGCGCGTCCCAAGCCGACGGCGCAGCGAGCGCAGTGGGCGTGTCAGCCGCCAGGAACGGCTCGCCTGCATGTCGCGCATGGCGTGCTCGCGCGCCTCGAGATCGAAGGCCAGGATGCCCGCCCTGTCGGTCCAGTCGCGAACCTGCTGGCGCAAGGCCGCTGCCCCCCACTCCAGATCCGCACACCTGCGCAGCGCCACACCGAGACTGGCGCGAAGTTCGCCCGAAAGCGATTCCAGTTCGCTATTCCGGTCCAGCCTGAAGCGGCTTTCTTCCTCGACCCGGGCGGCGAGCCGGCGCAATTCCTCGACAGTCGCCGCAAGCCTTGTCGGATGTACCGGCTGGGACACCATTGTTGCTTCGTTCTCGCGCAGCGTCCGGGCAAGCATTGCGCGCCCTGCCTCGAGTCCGGCTATGGCCGACTCCAGGGTCTGGGCATGATCCGACCGCTCCGCGAGCTGGCGTTCCAGCTCAGCCAGGCGTTCGTCCTTCGACGCAAGTACGATGGCCAGTCCGGACAGGTCACGCTGCTGCGCCTCGATGAGCCGTTCCCGAGCGGCCATGGCCTCACGCATCGAGTTCAGGGCAGATTCATTTGCAAGCCCCGCCTTGCCCAACTCGGCCATCGCGCCTTCATGTTCGTCAAGCGCCTGCCGCAAGGCCTGCGCTTCCGATCCAAGCGAAGCAACTTCCCGCTCAAGGATTCCGATCCGGGCCTTGGCCTCCGCCAGGAGTGTTGCACTCCCGGCGTCGCCGGCGGACTCCGCCGACTGGTTACGTTCATGCGGAATCAATTCGGCACGCAAGGTTTCCGCGGCCGCATCGCGCTGTGCGACCGCGTGGTGGAGCTCGACGATCTTGGCGTCGCGCACGGCGACTTCACGGTGCAGCGAATCAACGTTCGCATGCAGGCTAGCCACCGCCCTGCTGGCCCTGGCCGCGACCACATCGGCTTCTCGCAGGGCGCGCTCGGTGAGCGCCGCCTGGCGCTCGGCGGCATGAGCGCAAGCCAGGGCCGGCCATGCATCAAGCATGCGTCTCCCGATGGCGGCGATACGCTCACCCGCCACCTCACCGTCCGGATCGAGTTGGTCGGTGGCAAATTGGCCGAGCATCCCATAGAGGTCGACGACCAGATGCGGCAGCACCGCCTCGGCAACCCGGGCCGGTGTTTCGAAGCGCGCATGATGCAACGAGGCGTCGAGAAAGCCCTCGCGATACTCGCGCGCCTGCGGGGAGTCCGGATCGAAGTCCAATCCGAAACGTGCCGCCACCCGGGAAAGTTCGCGGTCGGCGTCGCGCATCAGGTTGCCGTAGTCCACGACCAGGCGGCGGCTCCCGGCCGTGTACACCAGCGCCGCCCATTGGTGTTCCAGCCATAGGCAATGACATTTGTCCGGCAGGAAACGGTCTCGCCGAGCCAGTGAACTGGAAACCTCCAGGGGGTTCCGGCATGCGATCAGATAGTCGACTTCAACGCGGCGTGTCGCGAAAACGCGTTGCCAGAATGGCAGCAGGCGACACATTCGGGGATCCTTGATCCCGAATCTGGTGGCGGACGCAAGCCGCTGGTCGAGCAGCCGCCCGGCGCGTTCTGCAAACGAATCCAGTGCCGGTGAAGCCAGTTCATCCGCGGCCAGCGCCACGGAATGCCATGAATGACCAATGGCATGGAGTAGTTCCTCGTCGAGCGCATTGACCTCGGCATCCTCGAAGAAGCCCTTCTCGTTGTTGTCCGGGAGGGGCGCGATCAGGTTGTCGCCAAGAGTCACACCCAGAACAGGCAATGCACGCGTGATCGCGCTTGTGCCACTGCGATGCGGGCCGAGTACGACGACAATGCGCCGCTCAGAAGTTGGTTCGGTCAATGCCGGTACCCTGCGTCCGCGAGCACGATTTTGGTATCTCGAGAGCGTGCAAAAAGCGCATCGCAATGACGCGCGCCCGAGTAACTGACGGAAAAGTGATCGGTGCGAAGCGGCAGTCCCAGCAGGTGAAGGCCACCTTCATCAAGAAAAAGCACCTCGGTTCTCCTGGAAAAGCGCGGACATTGCGCGACGGCGTCGACAGCCTAATTGTCGCGGCAAGTTGGGTTGCCACCGGAATTATGGCCCATTCGTGTTCACCACACCCGAACGCGTCAGGCGGCACAATCGGTAGCCAACCCTCAATTCCCCGCCATCAGTCAGGCGGTGCGCGCAGCCCGTCCAAAGGGACCGCCAGCGCTTCCCGGGAACGCAAGCCAGGCAGGGCCGCCAAGTCAAGGCCGCGCGCCCGGGGCCCCCAAAGGTGTGGCCGGGAGTACGCCGGCGCCAGGGGCCAACGTGGGTCCTGAGGGTATTGCGGGAGACCCCGGGCGCGGAGCAATCCCCGGCGCGGCAGCAGCCGCCACGGGCCGGTACGCGAACTGCCAGTCGGAGTATTTCGTCTTGCCCGCCAGCCCGATGTCGGCAAGGCGAAAGTTCGCGATCTTGGCCGTCTGCCCTGTTGAGAGGCTGAATACGCCCATGATGCCGCCTTCGGGCGCCTTGACCAGCCCCCATTCGGCCTTGCCGGTCATCGGGTCGACGTAGATCTTTCGCAAGTAACGCTGGGTGCCAGGATAGCGCGCATCCTTGAGCAGGTCGGCCAGCTCGCCCGGATAACGCTTGGCCGCCCCGGGTGTGCGCTCGTAGTAGAGCGCGATCGCCTGACGGAACTGCGCTCCCACGAACAGGAGTTCGGTCTCGCGCTCGCGTTGTTGCGCGAATGACCACAGTTGCACCGCGCCGGCGAGGCCGGCGGTGCTGACCACCACCGCGAACAGCACAGCAAGATAGGTGAATCCGCACTGCTCGCGGGTGGAATGCACCGGACCGATGGCCCCCATGTTCGCCATCGTCAGAGCTCGCCGTACGGTTTGCCGCTGCGATCATTGCCCTGGGCGCCGCTTCGCACATCGGCTATCGCCCCCAGGGC
This sequence comes from Burkholderiales bacterium, assembly GCA_965279115.1. Lineage (GTDB taxonomy): Bacteria > Pseudomonadota > Gammaproteobacteria > Burkholderiales > JAEUOS01 > JAEUOS01. The sequence goes on along the minus strand of OZ257137.1, from coordinate 4,324,938 downwards.
GGGGTCGGCGGGAGCGACCGTGATCCAGCTGTCCGTGCGCTCTGTTACCGGATCGACCGGCGCCTTGCGCAAGTACTTCCTGGTGACCAGATCATCCAGGGTTTCGGGATACTTTCCCGTGTCGCTGAAGTGCTTGTCGATCGCGTCGCGCACGACTTTCAGGGTCTCCTTGAGGGCGGCGTCACGTGCCTGGTCGACGGCGGAGAAATACTTCGGCACCACTATCGAGATGAGGGTCGCCACGATGGCGAGAACCACCATCAGTTCGATGAGGGTGAACCCCCCGCATCGCATGCGCGCGATGCCACGTGCGGCCGGTTGCATCGCCATCTCACCAATACCTGTACGGCACTTGGTTCAGCCCTGTAGCGGCGCTCTTCGAATAGACGTCAAAGACATCATTGCCTTCAGCGGGGCTTTCAGGCGGACTGGCATAGCTTCGCTTTCCCCAGGTCTGTTCGGCGCTCAGCCCCCCTTCGGGGGCCAGCGGATCGCGCGGAATGCGCCGCATGAAGTAGATCTTGCGGCGTTCGGGGCTCTTGGCGTCCTCGACGCCTTCGACCAGCACCGCCAGTGATTTCGGATAACCGGAATCCTGGGTCGCTCGCTGGATCCGGCCATCGTCGAAGGCCTGCTTGTAGGCGTCGATTCCGGCGCGGATTTCGCGCAGGGCGCGGCGCAGGTCGTTCTCCTTGTCGCGCTGCATCGCCACCTGCGCGATCGGCGCGGCCACGGATACCAGGATGCCGATGATCGCCAGGCTGATCATCAGCTCGATCAGGGTGAATCCACGGCCGTGCCTCACGGCGTGATCGTCATTGTGAACGGCGCCAACGGTGAGAGCGGTGCCGGTTGACCCGTGATGGCCGTCACGGTGCTGGAACCCACGCGAATTTCGGTGCGCGGGACCGGTTTGAGCGGCACTACCGTGAGCGTGACGATATCGCCGCTTCCGGAGATGCCGCCGCCGCCGACCCGGGAGGCGGCGATGAAGATGTTGCCGCTGCCGTCGATGCGCGAACTGAAATTACCTTCTCCGCCCTGGCGAAAAAATGATCCTTCGCGCGCCTCGGTCACCTGCAGCACCTGCGGGTCATAGACGATCTGCAGCGGCGCACCGGACACCGGCTGCGCGGCGCTCAGCATCAGGGAAACCTGTACCGGCGCGCCGGTGCGCGCTTCGGCCGAGCCCGACCAGGAAAGCGACACCGCGCCTGTTGCACCCGCTCCGGGCAACGCGCCCGGTCCGCCCGGCGTGACCGGCCCCGGCGGCAGCGATGCAAGTCCCGGCATGGCACCCTGATTGTTTGACAGCGGCATGCCGGGGAATGGTCCGCCGGGTCCGGGGCCACCACCTCCGGGAGGCGCAACCGCCGCAGGCGCAGGCGCCTGACCCGGCGGCGGCGTGGCCAGAGATGGCGTCCCGCGCAGCGACAGCGTTACCGGCTCGGCGCGCGCAGCAATCTCGGGAGGTACACTTATCGCCCGCTGCGCAATGCCGATCGCAGCTTCGGTACCCGCGCCAAACTCGGTGGACTGACTATCCGGCAAGGCCAGGTTGCGCAGAATCCGCGGTGTGATCAAGAGCACGATCTCGGTTCGATTGAGGGTATCGGCGGTCGATCCGAACAGGCGGCCCAGAATCGGCAGTTCGCCCAGGCCGGGGACCTTGTTGGCCGTGCTTCGATCCTCGGTGTTGATCAGGCCAGCCAGTACCTGCGTTTCACCGTCGCGCAGGCGCAGCACGGTGGCCGCGTTGCGTGTGCCGACCTGATAGGTTCGCGTGCCCGCCGTGCTGGTGACAATATTCGTGATATTGCTTACTTCAAGGCCGACCTTGATGCCCACCTCGTCTTCAAGATAGACGTTGGGCTCGACATCGAGCTTGAGACCGACATCCAGATACGAAACGGACTCGGCGACGAATCCCGTTGCGGTGCTGGTGGTGGTGATCACCGGCACCCGGTCGCCGATGTGTATCTTGGCCTTTTCCCGGTTCTTGACGCGAATCCGCGGATTGGCCAGGATGTTGGTGCCGCCCTCGGTGCGATTCAGGTTCAAGGTCAGGAGAGGGTCGGTAAGCGCCATGCGCACCAGCCCGGCATTGCGGTTGTTCCATTCCGGCAAGGTGATGGTGCCGGCGGTGCCGGCGGCTCCCACCGCGCTGTAGCGGATCGATCCCGGCCATTTCATTCCCAACTCGAGCAGGCGTGTGGTGGCCACTTCCAGCACCTCGACTTCGAGCATGACCTCGGGTTCCGCCAGGTCCTGCAGGGCGATCAACTGCTCGGCATAGCGCACCGCTTCCGGCGAGTCCTTCATGACCAGGATGCTGAGCTTCTCGTCGACGAACAGATCGCGGGTCTTGACCATGGTTCGGATCAGGTTGACGGTCTGGCGGATGTCCGCGTTGGCGATGTAAAAGGTGCGCGACACCAGGTCCTGGTATTCGCGCTGCTTGGCGGGGGTGGCCGGGTAGATCAGGATGGTGTCGTTGCTGACCACTTTGCTGGCCAGCTGGTTGGTGGTGAGGATCAGGTGCAGCGCATCCTCGACCTTGGTGTTGCGTACGAAAATGTTCACCCGCTGGTCCGGACGCACGTCGCGGTCAAGCATGAAGCTGATTCCGGCATGGTTGAACATGATGTCGAGCACCTGCCGCAGGGTCGCGTCCCTGAACTGAAGGGTCACCGGCTTTGCCAGGCGGGGGCGCAGCGCGATCTCGTACGGTCCCGCCACCGGATTGGCGCCCTCCAGGCGCCGCAGCAACACGCGCGCCTCGCGCTGGCGCGGGTCTTCGCGCAAAATCGCCCGCAGGTCGTCGCGCGCGACGTCATATTCCTTGCGCTCGATTTTGGCCCGCACCTCGCGCAGCCGAGCGCGCTGGGCCTGTTCGACACGGGTTTCACGCAATCCGGCCAGCGCCAGTTCGCTGGCCGGATCGACTTCGAGTGCGCGCCGGTACATTGCTTCGGCATCGGCGAACTGTTCAACCGAGCGCAGCGATTCGGCTGTGGCCACCATCTGACGCACATTGCGCTCACGCTCGCGCAGGAAGGCCGCACGAAAGCGTGCATTGCCCGGCGCTTCCCTGGTGGCCTGGTCAAGGCGGGCCAAGCCTTCGGCTACCTTGCCCTGCGAGAGCATTTCGCTGCCTTCGCGGTAAGCCTGCTCGCCGGCGCAAGCCACCAGCATCAGCGCGGAGGCAAGCGGCAAAAAGAGGCGCCAGGCAAGCCGGCAGACAGCGGAAGTCGAGCAGGTCATCGAATCGCCTCGCCCAGGGGCAGGGTCTGCTTTTGCCCCAGGGGCAGATAGGTGAGCGTCATGGTTCGGGCGTCGATCGAATCGACGCGATAGGTATTGTCGACGATCTCGGCGACCCGCAGGGCCACCACATCGCCGTTGGCCCGCTCGGCAAACACGGTCACCTTTCCTTCTTCGTCGATACTTCCAACCATGCGAAACGGCAATGGCGGCGCCATTGGCGGAGGCGGTGGTGGCGGCGCGGCCACCTTGGCGGGTTTGGGCGCCGGCGGCGCTGGCGGGGGAGGAAGGACAAACGGATTACCACCCTCGATTACCGATGGCGGACGGCGCAGGCGGGCAATATCCAGGACAGCAATGCCGCTTGCCGCCGCAGCGGCTGGTAAGGAATCCGCTCCGTTGCCGGATGCGGCCGCGGACGCTGCCGCCGGCTGGCGGGTCTGCGGCGCCGCCTCGGGAGCCGCCGTGGCGGCTGCAGCCGCCGCGCCGATCGCGCTGCCAGCCGAAGCGCCGCGTGCGACCGGGCTGACGATATTCGGCTCCTCGGTCGGATACAGCGCCGCTGCGACTGTCGCCAGCAAGGTCAGCGCCAGCACGATACGCACGGGACGCACACTCATCGCGGCTCCACGAAGTGGTAGCTGAACAAGACCTGCGCTTCAATGCCTTCCTTCCCGTCCTTGCGTCGGGTGATTTCGATCTGGTCAAGCGTCATGGTCGGCATGCGCGCCAATACCGTCGAAACAAAATTGCGCAAATCCGGATAAGTCCCCGCAAGCGGAATCTGGATCTGGAAGCCATCTAGCGCGAGACTCGACTCGGGCAATGGGCGATAGTCGATCCTGCGATACGCAAGCCCGAGATCGCCCGCCATCACGGCCAGCCGGGCGATCACGTCCGGCTGGCGCTCGGCACCACGAAAAAACCCATAAAACCGCTCAACCGCGATCGCTTCAGCATCCTCGGTGCGCGCCACTTGCCGCACCGCCCGCGCCGGCGCGGTGCGCAGGTTGCTGTCAACCCGGGCGGCAGCTTCAAGCCCGCGCTGCAGCGGAACCAGGACAAACAGGTGAAACAACACCAGCAAAACGCAGCCAGCCAGTGCGAACAGCGCCGGCATGTCGAATCGCGCCAGCATTCGCCGGCCAGTCCAGCCGATGCGCGACAGCAGGAAACCGGCGCGCTTCATTTGACCGGCTCCTGGCGCCAATCCGCCACAACCACGAACTGCAACGCGAAGGCGCCGCCGCCCGGCTTCTCTTCCTGCGCCTGGATGTAAGGTCTGACAAGCATTGGTTCGCGCGCCAGACGGGTCAGGAAATTGAGCATCGCGGTCAGCTCGCGCGCCTCTGCGGCAATCACGATCTGGCGGGAACCGGCATTCGGCCGGATCGCCTGCACCTGTACACCGTTGCCGCCCGAACGTTCGATCGCATTGAATAGACCATCCCAGGGCGTAGCCAGGCGTGTGGCCAGTTTCTGGGCGTCCTCAAGCACATTCTGGCGCCGTCGCTGCTCCGCAGGCGGAACCACCGCGGCAGGCCGCGCCAGCGGTGCATGCGCATCGGCGCTCGCTGTGGCCGCACGCGCGGCATTTCGCGTGTAAGTGACCGCCGCGTCGGCTGCCAGCAAGGCGACCAGCATCAACCCGCCCCAGCCGTACCAACGCGGCGTGCGCCGCCCGGCGAAATTGACCTCCTGGCGACGTATGCCGGTCATGGGCAGCACCCGACGACGACGACCGCACGCGAGAACCGGGAATGGTTGAGTTCCGCCACGTCGCGCCTCAATGCATCAACGCCAGGCCGGGGGCGGCGTTTCGGACCAGGCGCAGGCGTATGACCTCCACGCCTGCAAGATCCGGAACCGCTTCCGTCGGCTTGTGTTCCATCAGGTAGAGATGCTTGGGCAGGGCCGGCAAGGTACTGACCTCGCGCTGGACGACCTGCATCAGGCCGCCTGCCAGCGCGCCCAGCCGACGGCTGCGAAGCGTCGACCATACGCCCGACCTGAACAGGGCCAAGTGCACGAAATCCGCCTCGCAAACAACCAGGACACAGTCATCGATAGCGGAAATTCTCTTGCGAAACCGGTTCAACACCGCGATCAGGAGAGGTTCGACCGTGCGCAAGCGCGCACCGCGGGCGTTGAAAGATTCCTGCAGGGACGAAAGCTTCTCTGTCTGGACAAAAAACCCCGGGACGGATTCTCCATAGCCGCCCTCTCCCAGTACCAGCGTCATGCCGGCAGGTTCGTCCTCGAAGGTCTTCATATAAAGGTGGCGGGCATAGCGCTCGCGTTCTTCGCGGCTTAGCAATTTGTCTTGCCAGGGAAGTATGAGGCCGGCGACAAAGGCGCCGCCCAGCACGACGTGCCCATCGGCGTTCTTCGCGTCACTCGCGACCAGAAGGCGATCGACCGCGCCAAGGGCGCCTGCCCAGCCGCCGGACACATCCGACATGCTCACCTGATCCACCGCCGGCGCACGACCGCGTCCGCCGAGATGCGCGACTGCGACCTCGCTCTCGCCGATATAGGCCCGCACGCTCTCAGTGCGCCAGAGTGACACGATTGATCTCAGCCAAGGTGGTTTCACCGGCCTGAACCGCTTCCAGGGCGGCCTCGCGCAAGCCGCGCATGCCGCCGCGCGCCGCGGCGGCACGCAGTTCCCGCACAGAGACGCGTTGCAATATGAGTTCACGCAACTCGTCGGTCAAGAAAAGCAATTCTGCAATCGCCTTGCGGCCGCGAAAACCGGTGCCGCGACAGTGTCCGCAACCCAGGCCCTTGCGAAAACGGTAGTTGCCTGCCTCCGCAGCGGATATCCGCGAGGCGGTGAGCAACGCCTCCGCCGGCTGGTCAGGCACCGAGCAATGCGCGCACAGCTTGCGAATCAGCCGTTGCGCCACGATCGCGTTCATCGCCGAGACAATGTTGTAGGGTTCGATACCCATGTGCACCAGGCGTGCGATCACGTCGAAGGCGTTGTTGGCGTGCACGGTGGAAAACACCAGGTGCCCGGTGAGCGCGGCCTGGATGGCGATTTGCGCGGTTTCCGGATCGCGGATCTCGCCCACCAGGATCTTGTCTGGGTCATGGCGCAGGATGCTGCGCAGCCCCTTGGCAAAGGTGAGTTCCTTTTCCTCGTCGACCTGGATTTGCGTCACCCCGGCCAACTGGTATTCGACGGGATCCTCGATGGTGATGATCTTCTCGACCCCGTCGTTGATCTCCGACACCGTGGCATACAGGGTGGTGCTCTTGCCGCTGCCGGTCGGGCCGGTCACCAGCAGCATGCCATAGGCCTCGCGCGCAAGCTGGCGCACGCGTGCCACCAGGTCGGCGTCGAAGCCAAGCCCATCGAGTCGCAATCCCTTGATTTCGTCGGCCAGCGCCTTCTTGTCGAGAATGCGCAATACGGCGTTCTCGCCATGGATGGAAGGAATCACCGAAACGCGAATGTCGACCTTGCGGCCTTCGACCGGGACGTTGAAACGCCCGTCTTGCGGCTTGCGACGCTCCGAAATATCGGCGCGGGCCACGTACTTGATGCGCGAGATCACCTCCTCGGCCACCTGGTGCCCGTTGACCGAGCGGATGTCGGCCAGCACCCCGTCAAGGCGGTATTTTATTTGCATGCCGCCGGGCGTGGTTTCAAGGTGGATGTCGCTGGCACCGGCCATCAGGGCGTCGTAAATCATCGAGTTGACCAGCTTGACCACCGGGCTTTCGTCCGCGCTGATGGAACGCAGCGACAATTGCGGCCCGCCGTCTTCCCCGCCATCGCTCCCTTCGGCGCCGACCTCGGCCACCTGGTCCATGGCGCGCGCCGACTCCTCGTGGCGCTTGAACGCGGCGTCGATATCGGCGGGATGGGCGAGGTGCCAGGTGAACGGTTCGCTCACACGATGCTCCGCCCAACTGCACACCGCGTCGTCAAACGGGTTGCCGACCACGCAGCATAGCGCGCCGCTGGCGTCGCGAAACGGCAGGCAGCCACGCTTGCTGGCCTGCGCGAACGGAATCACGTCGAACGCCGGCCGCCCGGCGTGCAGGTCGGCCATGGCAAGCACCGGCATGGCCGTCAACTGGCCGACAGCGGCAATGAATGGCTCGGCCGCCAGGCCCGATTGCTCCTCCAGCCGTTGCATAAGCGTGCGCGCGTCCCCGTCCCGGCGCGCGCGATCCACCGCCGCCAGGCTCAATCCAAAAACCGCGCCGTCCCTACCGCCCATATCCGGCCTTTCGCCCGCCTACTGGATGCGCCCCGCCAACTCGAAAATCGGCAGATACAACATGACCACGATGCCGCCGATGACCACCCCGATACCTGCCATCAGGATGGGTTCGAACAGGCGTGTGGCCCAATCAATCCAGCGCGACATCTCGTCATCGTAGAAAACCGCGATGCGTTCCATCATCTCGCCCATGTTGCCGCCCTGTTCACCGACCCGGAGCAGGCTCTGCGCGATCTCCGTTGAAAGGCCGTTGCGGTCCATCGCCTGGGCGATCGAGAGCCCCGATTCGATGTCCCGCGAGGCCGCGACGAACTTTGGCTGCAAGGTGCCGGGCAGCAGATCGCCGGCCATCTCCAAGGCAAATTCTATACCCATGCCGCTGTTGAGCAGCATGCCAAGAGTGCGGTAAAAACGTGCCAGCGCGTAGATTTGCAGGCGCTCACCGATGCGCGGCATGCGCCAGGCACGCTGCGCGAGCCACAGCCGCAAGCCGCGCCGGGTCAACGCGAACGCGGCCAGCGCCGGCACCGACAAAAGCCCGCCGATCGCCAGTTCCGGGTGGCTGCCTATCAGCCGCCCCCATTCCACCAGGAGACGCGATGCCCATGGCAGGTTTTCCCCCAGTTCGCCGTAGACGGAACTGAAGCGCGGAATCACGTAGAGCATCAGGAACAGCACCACCAACGCGCCCACCGACAAGAGCACCGACGGGTAGATGAGGGCGCTGACCACCTTGCGCTTGAGAATTTCAACACGTTCGAGATAACTCACGAAGCGCTGCAAGGACTCGCGCAAGTCGCCGGTTTTCTCGCTCGCCCGCACCGTTGCGACATACAGCGGCGGAAACGCCTGCGGCTGGGCTGACAGCGCGTCGGACATGCGCCGGCCGCGGGTCAAATCGGCGACCACTGCTTCGAGGACGCGGCGCACCACGGGGGCGCGCTCCTTGCGCGCCAGGGTTTCCAGTGCCGCCTGAAGGCGCACCCCGGCCTCGAGCAGCGACAGCAGCTCGTGAGTGAACAGGATCAGCGGAAAGCGCCCCTGGCGTCGCCTGACCGCCAGGCCGACACCGCCCAGGCCCCGCGCGGCAAGCACCTCGGCGCCGCGCTCGGATGCCATGCGCCGCGCGGCGGCCTCATCCGCCGCTTCCAGGGCCCACACTTCCACCAGGCCGGATTCGGTCAGAGCCTTGATTTCAAACTTCTGCATCGGTTCCGCCTGTGGCCACCGGGCAACCAGCGCAAACCGCGCTCGCCCGGCGCTGTGCCCCTAGTTGGAAATGTCGGCCGCATCGCCCTCGCCACCGGGCTGGCCGTCCTTGCCAAGTGAAACGATGTCGTAATCGGCACGCGCGCCCGGCGCTTTGTACGCATACGGCTTGCCCCAGGGGTCGGGAGGAACATCCTTGCGCAAATACGGCCCCTGCCACTTCGGTTCGTTGGCGGGTCGGATCACGAGGGCCGCAAGGCCTTGCTCGGTTGTCGGGTATTTCCCCACGTCAAGACGATACGCGTCCAGCGCTTTCTCGAAAGCATCGATCTGCGCCTTGGCGACCTTGGCTTCCGATTTGCCGATCTGGCCAAAGTACTTCGGGCCGACGTAACCCGCCAGGAGGCCGATGATGACGATCACCACCAGGAGCTCCAGCAGGGTGAAGCCGCCGGAAACCCGTCGAACCGGTCCCTTTGCAGGCAGAAAATCTGGCGGTTTCATGAAGTGAAAGCTGGGAATTCCCGTCAATGCGTTGCTCACTATTCTCGACCTTGACCGGCAGGCGCGCATTCGCGGGGGTACCGACGCGGCTTCACCGCAATCGTCGGTACCCCGCTAACCGACCGTTATCATATCCGGTATGCGACTAGAATTCTGCCGATGAAACGAGATGTAACCAAGGTACGCTCGACACGCAGTCGAGTCGCATGAAGGCGTGACGCCGAGTCTGATCGCCTGAACATGCGTAATTTCGCCGCGCCAATCGCCGTCGTTAGCGCACTGCTGACAAGCATTCTGCTAAGTCAACACGAGCTTTGGGCTTGGCTGGTCGCTGCGAGCGCGACGTACGCGGTTCTGCTACTGATTTGGCCGCATGCGTGGCTGGCCGTAATTCCCGCGCTGGTGCCGGTCCTGGATCTGCGCCCGTTCGTCGGCTGGAGTTTTTTCTCAGAGTTCGATATCGCGGTCCTGGTCACGATCGTGATGGGCTACCTGCGGATAGCCCTTGCTCCGCGAACAACCGACAGCCCGAACCGGAAATCGAGTCACGCGGCGCTGGCGGCCTGCTGCTTCTTGCTTGCATCCTGTGTGGCGAGTCTCGCGATTGGTTTGTACCCGATCAAGCCACTGGATCTCAATTCGTTTACCAACTACTACAGCAGTCTCAACGCACTAAGGGTAATCAAGGGCCCGCTTTTCGCGATTGTCCTGTTTCCGCTTTGGCTGCACGCCTCACGCACCAGAAGTGACCACGGCAATGACCTGCTGGTTGCCGGCATGCTGGCCGGCCTGTGCGGCGCCTGCGTTTCGGTCGTGTGGGAACGTGCCGCGTTTCCCGGGCTGATGGACTTTGCGACCGAATATCGGGTGACCGGTCTTTTTTCGGGCAGCCATGTCGGTGGCGCGTCTCTCGACGGCTACCTGTTGCTCGCCCTGCCGTTTTGCGTGTTCCGGGTGCTTGGCCATACGCGCGTGGGACCGTTGTCGTTCTCGCTTGCGCTTCTGGCTGCAAGCATCTACGCGATTCTTGTGACTTTCACCCGCACCACCTATGCCGCCGCGGCAATCGTCCTGGTACTGATGCTGGTGATCGCGCTACCACGCGGGACTGGCGGCCGACCGACGAATGCAGCGCGCCTTACCGCGTTGTCGCTGCTCGCGATGCTGGTGGGGTGCATGTTGCTGGTGTTTTCTTCCAGCGGCTACCGCGGCCTCGCCGCCGCATTGGGAACCTGCTGCGCCGCATATTTCTTCGCCGATGGGAGGCGTTGCCTGCCGACTGCCCCAAAGACATTCCTGGCAGCGACGTGTCTTGGGCTGTTGATGCTTCCCGCGCTGCTCCTGCCGAAGGCGGTTTACGGCACCTACATTCTCCTGGCCTGCGCGTTCGCGTACACGGCGATGCGCGAACGCAAGACCGGTGGCGCGACATCCAGGCTGTTCTGCATGTTCGTGGCACTTTGCTGCAATTCTCTGGCCATCGCCTGGTACTGGAACGGGGTTGACGCGCTTCCCGCGATGGCACTGGTTGTCGGATTGTGCCTCGGACTGGCTTGGTTGAATGCGCGTCGTCCGGGCAAGTTGTGGCGTTGCTCATCCACATCGCTGCCGGCGTTCGCCGCGGTTGTCATCGCCACGGGTCTGGTGATTCCGGTGTTGGGCAACCCCTACGCCGCCGGACGCTTCGCAACTGTGGGACAGGATTTGAGTGACCGGTCAAGGCACTGGACCAGCGTGCTGTCAATGATCGAAGATGATTGGGTCAAACGGCTGTTCGGGATGGGTTCAGGCCGCTTTCCGGATGCATATTTCTGGCGCAACGCGGAAGGGGAATTCCCCGGCGCATACCTGTTCGTGCAAGATGGTGACAACACCTTTCTACGGCTCACCGGACCCAGGTATGTGGTCGGCTATGGCGATTCATTGCGCTTCGCGCAGAACATTGCCCCCCCGCAAGACGCCACCCGCCTGCGGTTTGCCGCGCGCGCAACGACTGCCGACGCGTCCCTGGAAGTAGCCATATGCGAAAAGCACCTCATCTATGCCGGGCAATGCGTGACCCGCTCCGTATCGATCGCACGAGGCAACGGCGGCTGGGCAAACTTCGAGGTTGCCCTTGACGCCCGGGCAATCACGGAGACGAAAACCCTCGTCCCGCGGCCGTTTTTCCTAACCATCGGTACCCAGAGCCAGGGCGCCAAGATCGATATCGACGATATTGCGCTCGTAGATGGCGATGGCAGCGAAGTTCTGCGCAACGGGTCGTTTTCCGCAGGCATGCGCTACTGGTTTTTCACCAGCGACCGATATCACCTTGCATATCATGCCAAGAACCTTTTTCTTCATGCGCTTTTCGAACAGGGCATGGTGGGACTCGCATGCATTCTTTTCGCGTTGTTGCCCGCTCTGGCACGTCTCGGTGGCCGCACCAACCACGGCCAGCTCGCACAAGCGCTGGCCTTCGCGCTCATCGGGTTCGCGATCACCGGATTGTTCGACAGCCTGATCGACGATCCACAACTCGCGCTCCTGTTCTACCTGCTGATGCTGATTTGCATCGCATCACCCCGCGGTGCGCCCGCAAGCGGCGAGATTGCGGGTTCCTCCACTGGCCGCAATGCCGTTCGCATGACTCCAGGTATCGCGAGCCGCGAAGCTGGCGGCTTTGGAACTCGCGTCGTCAGATTCTTCCTGCTCGGGTTCGGAATTCCGTCCGCGCTGCTCGTCGCCTTGTCTTGGTTCGCATATGTGCTCACAGAACGGACGCCGGGCGAAGTGCTTCGCCATGCGGAAGCACTGGTTACCGACACGCCGATCGTGAACCGTGCACTTGCGCCGCTGCTGCCCGCCGCCCAGGCGCGCGTTGAGCGTCCGGTGCCCCCGGATTCACTGCCAACGCTCGGCAAAGGAGCACCGGATCCGGAAGCGGTCGGCATATCGCCCACCGTCAATCGTGCAACACCTCAGGTTTCCGCCGCGAGGCATATGCCGATGTCGCCGGCAGACCAGGTCGTTGTGCGATCCACGCAGGAACTGGCGCGGGAATTCAACCGGGCACGCGCCGGGACGAGCATCGTGTTGACACCCGGCACCTTCAAGCTCACCGAAACATTGCAGACCATGTCCGAAGGCAGCGCCGCGGCCCCCATCACCGTGCGTGCGCTGGCTCCTCGAAGCGTGATCATTGAAAGCGCCACGGTCGAAGCATTCAAGGTGGTCCACCCCCACTGGATATTCGAGAATCTGGAGCTCGTGGGCACATGCGCGCGGGACCACGAGTGCGAACACGCGTTTCATGTCGCCGCGAATGGGCGCAACGTCATGCTGCGAAGCAACGTTCTGCGCGAGTTCAACGCCGCCGTAAAGGTCAACGGCGAGCAAGGGGCATGGCCCGATAGCGGTGTCATCAGCTACAACACGTTTGCGAATACTCGTCCGCGGGACACCACCCGAAGCGTGGCGATGATCGACATCGTGGGCGCGAGCGAATGGCGAGTCACCGACAATCACATAAGCGGCTTCGTCAAGGCGCAGGGGGACAAGGTCTCCTATGGAGTATTCATGAAGGGAGCCGGTCGCTCGGGTCGGATCGAACGCAACCTTGTCGTTTGCACTCCGAAATCGATCTCGCAAGCGGGCGTGCGTGTCGGCATATCCTTCGGAGGCGGCAGTTCCGATCGTGCCTTCTGTCGTGATGGCAGTTGCGCCGCCGAGCATGTCAACGGTCTGGCCGCCAGCAACGTGATCGCACATTGCAACGACTTCGGCATAGACGTCAACAATTCGACCGGAATCTCGGTGATCCACAACACGCTGATCAATACGGCAGGCATCGACATGCGCGGCGCCAGGGCCTCGGCCAGTATCCAGGGCAACCTGCTGGAAGGCAGGATACGTCATGCCGCCGGAGCCCAAGCATCGTTGATCGACAATCTAGTCGTGCCGCCCTCGCGGTACTTCGCGAACCCTGACGCTCTGGATCTGCGGTCTGTAGGCGCAATACCCGGTGTGCAGGTTTCTTCTTTGGTAGAGACGGATTTCTGTGGTGATCGGCGCCCGCCGGTGTCGCCGGCCGGCGCATCAGGCATGCGCTCGAACTGCGGGCCGCAGAAGGGACCGCAGGGCGGGCGATGATGGCGCCTTCACCCGGCGCCCGGCGACCGCCAGCAGCACCCCAGGCCGCGCTCTCGACCTCCAATCAGGGCTGACTTCTACCGGCTCGCGGTGCTTTGCATGGCGCCCGGGTTGAGGCGACCAACCGCCGGGCGGGTAGTGAGCGGATGGACATATTCGCGACGTGGAGTCAGGTCGACACCGTTCGCCATGCCGGGATTGTCCGCCATCCCGATCAAAGCGGAACCAGCCGCCAGCCGGAAGTCAGCCTGCGCCGGATCGACGAAATCTTGCGCCTCGGCCCGGTGGTTGAAACGATGCGACGCGTCGGGTGACTGTTCAAGCCGGCCTTGTCCGACCAGCAGATTGTTGATTACAGCCACTTGGCGATTGCCGGGCCTGATGACCAGGAAACTGCCGCCTTCGCGTCGCAGGTCGATGAGCGTGTTGTTGACCATATACAGTTCGTTGCGCGGATGCGCAAAGCCCTCGGCACCGAATGAAACCATCACTGGGTTCTCGGTTTTTTCGCCCTGTTCAATGATGTTGCCCACGGCGTAAGCCAGCCCTCCGTTGGGAAACTCCAGCTCATAGCTGGCCGAACCGCCGCTTTCGTCGGTAAGCCGGTTGTAAAGCACGCTGCTCTGCGCCGCCCTGCTCTTTAGCAGGTGCCCGACTTTCACGTGGTGGAAATAGCTGCCCGTGACCGCCAGTTCGCGGATTCGCCCGGCGTAAAGATGGTGGCTGTATCCGTCCGGCGCACCGTTGTAGCCGAACTCGCATGCTTGCACATCGAGCCGGACCTCGGGATGATTTGAGGTGAGGATGCCCATCTCGTTGTGCAGAAAGGCGCAATTGCGCACGCTCAATCGACCGCGCTCCAGGCGAATCCCCGCGCCATTGCCATCCGGCACACGCGCGCCGATGAAGTCCACACCCTCGATGGCAAGCGACGCGCTGCGCGACACCCAGAGCGCCTTGCCTTCGGCCAGCGCGCCGCTTGCGATGACCGCGACCCGCCCGCCGACAGCGCGCACCGTGACGCTGTCGCGCTCCCACACAGCGACGTCGGCACGGTACTGTCCGGCATCAATCGCGACCGTGTCGCCGTCACGCGCGCGCGCAGCGGCTTCGCCGATCGTGCGAATCTCCCGCGCGGGTCCGACCCGCAGTGTGCGTGCGCCCTCGGGCGGAGCGCTTCTGCTCGCCTCCGCGGCTGCCGTGATGCCCTGGTTCACCATGGGGGTCATCAGGGCGACTGTGCGCAGAAAGCGGCGGCGCGCGGCAAGCCCAACCGGCATCACGTGCCCCTCTCTAGGCGTCGGTGGCGGTGGAGCGATGGCAGGCGCCTGTCGAAATCCCTCTGCCCAGGCATGGGAGCATAAGTCGAGAGGTACAGTCCAACTACTGCTTGGCCTGTCCCGGCACCGGTTCGGCCACGGCGGACTTGTCAGGTCCGCCAGTTGAAGCGCCGTCGGCCGTGGTAGCGGCGGCATCGCGCGCGGGCGGCGGCGCGGGCGGCGCGTCCTGCCATTTGCCGGCCTTCACAAGTTTGCTTTTCAGTCCGGGCAGATTGAACCCAAGCGAATAGGCGCGATGCGCGGCGCGCAGCGCCTTCTCGTATTCCTTGGCGTCGAAATATGCAAGGCCCAGGTTGTAATGGAAGTTCCCGGTATCCAGGCCAGATTGCGCGGCGATCTCGAGTTGCTTGAGCGCCTCGCCCCCGTTGCCCGTCTTGCTGAGGTAACTGGCGAAGATCAGCCGCACCATGCCGTCCTTGGGTCGGAAGCGGATGGCACGCTCGAAGTAGCAATCGATGGCGTACTGCGCCCCCTGCGGCCGCTTCACCTTGTCACGCTCCGCCAACCGCATCATGGAGACCAGCGCCCGTGGATGATTCGGACTGGCGCGCAGGGTGTAGTCAAGGTCGCCGCCCAGGGTACTGCTCTTGCCGCTACGCAAGGTCTCCACCTCGGAGGTGAAGTGAAAGGCCTCGACAACGCCGATCTTGTCGTTTTCCGACCAGTAGTCATACGGGCCATAGGCGTTGCGCAAATCGCCGCAGGCATTTTGCTGCGCTGCCACCGGAATTGCGGCCAGCAAGAGTGCGAAGCCTGCGCACACCAGTGTCGGTGATTTCATGTTGAGCTCCAGTGCGGCTGACGGTCCGTCC
This sequence comes from Burkholderiales bacterium, assembly GCA_965279115.1. GTDB lineage: Bacteria > Pseudomonadota > Gammaproteobacteria > Burkholderiales > JAEUOS01 > JAEUOS01. The sequence continues at coordinate 4,309,437 of OZ257137.1, read as the reverse complement.
CGCACGATCTTGCGTATCTGGGAAAGTATACCGAGCCTGCGGTGCTTGCAAGCCAGGCCAGCCTTTCCAATGTGGTTAAATGTTGATTCTGTTGTTGGTGCCCCCGGGCGTTTGAGCAAACCCCATTCTTCCGGCGCCGCTACGCAAGGGGCAATCGAGTTTGGCATGGCGTTGAATCTGTTGGGCCGTATTCGCGCCCTGATAGCGGAAATCGGGGTCGTAGACACCGGCTGTCATGCGGTGAACCGGCTCCTGACGTCGGCCAGCAACGGCCGGGTCAGGCTGGTCAAATACTATTTCGTTGCCCAGCCGGTGGTGCCAGCCGACCCTGCCCTGACCGCACGCGCCAAGGCGTTCAGGTTCGTGTGGGCCACTCCTGAGATGCCGGAGTTGCAACAGGCAGGTCGCCCGGCTGCTGTGATCGCCAACCGCTTCGCGCAGGGCGCGCGCTGCCTGGCGGCCCTTACCACCGGCGACAAGCTGGCGGGATTCCTCTGGTTTGTGATCGGCCCTTATGAGGAAGACGAGGTGGCGTCGCGCTTCGTACCGCTGCCAGCCGGTGAGGCCGCCTGGGATTTCGACGTCAGCATCCAGCCGGAGTATCGCCTTGGGCGCCTGTTCAGTTACCTCTGGGGCATCGCCATGACCGAACTGGCCGCGCATGGCGTGCGCCAGACCATTTCACGAATCTCGGCTTTCAATACCGCCTCGCTGGCATCGCACCGGCGCCTCGGGGCGCGGGTGGTCGGCAGCGCGACCTACCTGTGCGTCGGCAGCCGGCAGATCATGTTCTCATCCCTGGCGCCGCACCTGCATCTCGGGCGATCCTCCGGCCGGCGGCCGCTGATCCACCTGAAGGCCTAGCGGCCCGCCAGCCTTCCGCTTCACGCGAGGGCCTGGTCCAGGAGCGCCGCCATTTGCCGCGCGCGCGCGCGCCGCGAGGCGCCCGCGACATACGCCGGGTCGGGCATCACGAACCGCCCGGAACGGATCGCGGCCACGCAGACCGGCAGCAAGGCCGCGATCTCAGCGGCAGATTCGAGACGCGCGATCGCGTCGACACCTGCGCCGCGCAGCACACCGGCGGTATCACCGGCCGGGTCGGTGAGTCCGACGATCGGCCGGCCCGCGCGCAGGTATTCATAGATTTTCGCCGGGATCTGCTCGTTGCAGTTGGCCGCCTGCAACACCAGCAGGGCATCGACGCCAAGCATCTCGGCGAGCGCCTGCCGATAGGGAAGCGGCGGACACAATTCGATGAATTCCTCCACGCCATGCTGTGCGGCCAATGCGCGCAACATCGCTTCATGCACCGCCGCGCGAAATCGCAGCCGCAGGTCGCCGGGACCCAGGGTGCCCGCGTCCTTCAGGAGTCGCAGCGCCACGAACAATTGCGTCGGATCACGTTCGCTCGGATAAACGATTCCACTGTGCAATAGCACCACCGGCCCGTTCGAGGTAGAGGTCGGCGCCGACGGCAGTCCCGGTTCCGCGTTAAAGCTTTCCTCATCGTAGCCGTTCTCCAGCACCACCATGCGCGATTGCCATTGCGGATATCGCTCGCGATAAAGGCGCGCCGCGCCCGGGGTGGTGAAGACGCAACGCAGGGCGTCGCGCGCAGCGCACTCCTCGATCCGCTTGAAGCTGCGCCAGACGCGCGGGTCTTCAGGATAGCCATCCTGGGCCATCGGATCCCGGAAGTCGGCCACCCAGGGCAGCCCGCTGCGGCGCCGCAATTCGCCGCCGATCAGATGCGCGGTGGCGACCGGATAGGTCGACCAGATCACCTGCGGCGCGAACTCGCGGATCATGCGCATGCCCTGGCGAACCGCGTCGAAGCGCCAGCTCATCCAGCGATCCGGCCGCGCGGTCCAGCCCAGGTAGCGACCACCTACGGAAAGGTGGCGCGCGGTATCCAGGGCGAATGCGCGGCGAACCACCGTTCCGGCCGGGATGTCGCCCATCAGGTCGTCGCTGGTATTTTCGAAGGCGCGCGGATCGGCACCCAGCACCAACGGTTCCCAGCCAAATTCGGGAAGCTGCTGCACCAGCCGCAGGGTGCGCTGGATGCCGCTGCTGCCCGCCAACGGGGGAAAGTGATACGCGATCATCAGGATGCGCCTACGGCTCATCGCGCCCCCACGGTGTCGACAAGCCAGCGCAGGGTGCAGTCTTCGACCTCGGCACGTTGTGGCGCGGTCGAAAAGGTATGGTCTGCCTCCGCGACTTCATGGCGGGTCACGCGGGTGGCGTCCAAGAGGCCCGCCCATGCCGAATCTGCTGCGACGTACTCGACAAACTCGCGCGCGGTGAGGTCGCGCCCGCTGAGCACCAGAAGCACCTGACCATCAAAGGCGCGCAGCGCCGACGCCATGCGCGACTGGAACGGTGCCGTCGCGGCCTGCTCCGCACCGCCGCGCGCCGCCTGGCGCAGCTTGCGCGCCAGTTCCCGCACCGCGCCTGCAAGATCCACCTTGCCGCTCAAGAGCTTGGCCCAGAACGAACGTTCCAACAGACGCTGGCCGTAATAGTGCTTCACCTGGGCACGCGCCAGCGAGGTCTCTGAACGAACCCAGGGATTGAGCAGACACAAGCCGGCCACTGACGCCGCCGCCGGATGCGCGAGGAACAGCAGGGCCGCCGACGCACCATCGCAAAGCCCCCACAAAACCACCCGCCCGACCTGCGGACATCGTGCACGCATCGCCGCGATCGCGGCACCGACATCGTCGCTGCAGTGCTCGAAGCCGACCGCCGCGCCGCCGCCATCGCCCATGCCGCGATAATCGAAACGCATCACCACGATGCCCTGCCCTGCCAGGCGGCGCGCCAGCAGCACGAACTGCCTGTGGCTGCCGGCCCGGTACTGGGGACCGCCGACAACGACCACCACGCCGACGTCCACCGCATGTTCCGGAATCGCAAGGATGCCGACCAGTCGCTCGCCGGCAGCGGCGAAGCACACGGCTTCTTCGATGTAGTTCACACGCACAACCCTCCCGCCAAAGCGACTGTCTGGCGCACCAGTTCCAGAAGTTCCTCGATTTCCTGGGTCTGCCAGAACGGCGGCCCTGACACCATGGCAGCGTCGACCTGCCAGCCGGCGCCGCGCCACGCATCGATCGAAGTCCGAAAAGCCGGCGAAAATTCACCGGGTGACGCGTTGGATACCTCCAGCCATACCAGCCTGCCAGTACCTGAAGGCGGAGCCAGGGTTGCGTCATCAAGCCCGCGCCCTAGCGCAGAGGAGATCATGTAGCCACCGACCTCGACGTCCTGCCCGCCGATCAACCGCTGGCGCAATTCGCGTGTTCCGTCCCCGCCCTTGGGCGCCGCGCCGATCATCGCCCCGGCCACTTTCATCCGCAACCATTGCTGCAGATGCAGTCGTCCGGAAACCGCCGGGTGCCAGAAAATCATCGCCGGCGGCGGTTGCTCACGGGCACCCGCAGCCGCGGCCAGGAGACATCCCGCGCGCAGCCCCCACAGCACGGGCGCATGACCACTATGCCGCCTGAGCCAATCCGAGGCCCGCGCCACGTCCGCCAGCCAGATGTCCCAGCCGGCATCACCAAAATCACCTTCGCTATCGCCGCAACCGTGCAGGTCGGGCTGAAGCACCCACCAGCCGGCCGCAGCCAGCGCGCGCGCGGCCAGCGCGGCCATCCGGCGTGCCTTGTTCATTTCCTCGCCAGCCGGGTGCACATAGACGATCGCACCCCGGGGCGTGAGTGCCGCCGGCGGCTTGTGCAGTATGCAGAACATCCGGCCGGCGCCACCGTCGATGTAGCGTGCCTCGAACAGGCTTGAATCCATGCACTTGCTCAGCCGGCCACCTTGGCGCTGACGAACTCTCCAAGCGTCCCGACGGTGGCGAACACCGCGCCATCCAGCTCATCGTCCTCGACAACAACGCCAAAGCGCTCCTCGACGGCCGTCAATATCGCCACCACCGCCATGGAGTCAAGTTCGGGAATCGAGCCCAGCAAGGGGGACGCGGCGGTGAGTTTCGCCGCCCGCTCTCCCAGATGCAGGATTTCATCGAGTATTTTCACAACTTCCTTTGTCACATCCATCGCAGGTTCCCCGTCAAGATCGAAAACATCGCAGCCACCGCGGCAACCCCAGTCACGCCGGTGCCACCAAACGTCGAATAATAACCGGCCAGGCGACGGCCAATACCCATGGTGCCCGGACGGCGCGGCAAAGATTGTCAAAAAAGGTCAAGAAAAGGGCGGTTTTTCCGTAATTCCCTTGGAACGGGCGCATTCGCCAGGATTTGCACTGTAAAGTCGCTCTCTCCGGTATCGCCCTGCGATGTCGATTCGGGTGTCTGGTGTCCCGGATCATGCGCCGCGAATCAAGGATAATCCGCAGGTTTTTCCACCCCTTCCAGCGTCTCATGAATTCAACCAGCCTGCTTCATGAACTCCCCCTCGCCGCGGCCGACCGTGATGCCGAAGCGCCCGCGCTTACGTATGCCCGTGCGAGCTTGGATTACGCCAGTCTGGCCAATGCCATTCGCGGCTTCGCCGCCGGCCTGATCGAGGTCGGGCTCGCGCGCGCCGAGCGGGTGGCGATTTACCTTGAAAAACGCCCGGAAACCGTGATCGCGAGCTTCGGCGCACCGGCGGCCGGCGGCGTGTTTGTCCCGCTAAATCCATTGCTAAAGCCGGAACAGGTCGGCTACATCCTGCGCGACTGCGGCGTGCGCGTACTGGTCACATCGCCGGAGCGACTTGAGCTGCTGCGCGAGACCCTGACGGAATGCCCGGATCTGCGGCAGGTGGTGATCGTCGGCGACGCCGCCCTGCCGCCCGCGGCCGCGGGTAGCGCCATCGTCGCCTGGAAGGACCTCCTGGCCGCTCCGGCGCGGGACGGCCATCGCGTCATCGACACCGACGTGACGGCCATCCTCTACACCTCCGGCAGCACCGGCAAACCCAAGGGTGTGGTGCTGTCCCACCGCAACATGGTGGCCGGCGCCAAGAGCGTCGCCAGCTACCTCGAGAACCGGCCGGGCGACACCTTGCTCGCGGCATTGCCGCTGTCTTTCGACGCTGGGTTCAGCCAACTCACCACCGCCTTTCACAGCGGTGCCCGGGTGGTGCTGCTCAACTATCTGCTGCCGCGCGACGTCATCAACGCCATCGCGCGCGAGAAGGTCACCGGCCTGACCGCGGTGCCCCCCCTGTACATTCAGTTGTCGCAACTCGAGTGGCCGGCGGAAATCACCGATCATCTTCGCTATTTCGCCAACACCGGCGGGCGCATGCCGCGCGAAACCCTGGACGCCCTGCGCGCGCGCCTGCCGCGCACGCTGCCGTTTCTGATGTACGGCCTGACCGAGGCATTCCGCTCCACTTACCTCCCGCCTGTCGAAGTGGACCGCCGCCCTGACTCGATCGGCAAGGCGATACCCAACGCAGAAATTCTCGTGCTGCGCTCGGACGGCACCGAGTGCGCGCCCGAGGAAGTCGGCGAACTGGTGCACCGCGGTGCACTGGTAGGCCAGGGTTATTGGAACGATCCGGAAAAGACCGCTGAACGCTATCGCCCCTTGCCCGTAGGCGTGGCCGCCCGTGAGGCTGGCCTGGTGCTGCCGGAACTCGCTGTGTTCTCGGGTGACTTCGTGCGCCGCGACGCGGAAGGTTTCCTCTACTTCGTTGGCCGGCGCGATGAAATGATCAAGACCTCCGGGTATCGCGTCAGTCCCACCGAGATCGAGGAGGTGCTGTATGGCACGCAGTTGGTTGGCGAGGTCGCCGCCTTTGGCGTCGACCATCCCACCCTGGGCCAGGCCGTCGTGGTGGTGGCCACACCCAGACCGGATGAGACCCTCGACGAATCCAGCCTGATGAGCGCCTGCCGGGAACACCTCCCGGCCTACATGGTCCCGGCCAGAGTTGATGTCCGGACCGGTTCCTTGCCGCGCAATCCGAACGGCAAGATCGACCGCAAGACGCTGGCGGGCGAATTCGCCGAATTGTTCGGAGGCTGACATGAGTGAAGCGCCCATCCACGCGCCGATGCACCGCTTTCCGGTGATTGACGGCTGCCTGCAGGTTGGCAATTTCTCGCTGCCGCGTCTGGCAGCGCGGGTCGGTCAGACACCGTTCTACGCCTACGACCGCGCCATCCTGGATGCCCGCGTTGCCGAGCTGCGTGCCGCGCTGCCCAATCGGGTCAAGCTGCATTACGCGATGAAGGCCAACCCGATGCCGGCACTGGTTTGCCACATGGCCGGCCGGGTCGACGGGCTCGATGTGGCCTCGGGCAGGGAATTGCGGGTGGCGCTGGACGCCGGAATGAATCCGGCCGAGATCAGCTTTGCAGGGCCGGGCAAACGCCGCGAGGAACTCTCGCAGGCTGTGGCGGCCGGCGTGCTTCTCAACGTGGAATCCGCTCGCGAGGCAAGGGAACTGGCAAGCATCTCGGCTGAATTGAACCTTCCCGCGCGCGTTGCCGTGCGGGTCAACCCCGATTTCGAACTCAAGCTGTCAGGCATGAAGATGGGCGGCGGGTCGCAGCAGTTCGGTGTCGACGCCGAGGAAGTTCCGGGACTGCTGGCGGAGATCGGCAGCATGGGCCTGGCATTCGAAGGCTTTCACATCTACTCAGGCTCGCAAAACCTGAAAGCGGCCTCGATTTGCGACGCGCAACAAAAGTCGGTCGAGCTTGCGGTCCGTCTCGCCGGCTGCGCACCGGGCCCAGTCAAGGTGCTCAACATAGGCGGCGGCTTCGGCATTCCCTACTTCCCGGGTGACCGGCCGCTGGACCTGCAGCCCATCGGCGCCAACCTGCACACACTGCTCGACACGGTCGCCGCGCGCCTGCCGGGTGCCGAGCTGGTGATCGAGCTCGGCCGCTATCTGGTGGGTGAAGCCGGGATCTATGTCAGCCGGATCATAGACCGCAAGGTTTCGCGGGGTCGCGTCTTCCTCGTGGTCGACGGCGGCATGCATCACCACCTGGCCGCATCCGGCAATTTCGGCCAGGTCATCCGCAAGAACTATCCGGTCGCCATCGGCAACCGGATGGGCAGCACCGATCGCGAAACCGCGTCGGTAGTGGGCCCGCTTTGCACGCCGCTGGACCTGCTCGCCGACAGGATGGACCTGTCGGCCTCGCAGGTTGGCGATCTGGTCGTGGTCTACCAGTCAGGGGCTTACGGACCCACGGCGAGCCCGTCGGCGTTTCTGAGCCAGCCGGAATGCGTCGAAGTCCTGGTCTAGGCGACCGACGCACTCCCGACGTCATCACGGGACGGAAATGAAGGGTCTCAAGAAACGGCTGCAACACCGCATTTTTGAACGCCTTTTCGAATGGCGCCTACAGGAATTCGTGCGGCCGCATTTCCTCATGCTGCTGGAGTATTGGCCAGAGCTCGAATCGCGCTACGGCGAAGGCAAGCCCGCGCATCCGGAAATCGCCGCAATGTTCGGCGTCCGTGACGCACATTACCGCGCGCAGCTTGAATCCTTTCTCCCCCATCGCAAGCAGTTGCGCGCTTTGGCCGAAGCCGCGCCGGCCGACCCGCGCGAGCCATTCTGGGAGAACATCTGGCTCACCGGCATGGATGCGGTGGCCCTGTATGGCGTCATCGCAGCCCACAAGCCCGCGTTGTATTTCGAAGTGGGCTCCGGCAACTCTACCCGCCTGGTCAGGCGGGCCATCGCGGATCAAGGCCTGCGCACCCGCATCGTCTCCCTCGACCCGAGTCCGCGCGCCGATATCGACGACCTGTGCGACGAAGTCATGCGCGCACGGCTGGAGCAGGTGGACACCACCGTGTTTTCGCGCCTCGAGTCCGGCGACGTCCTGTTCATCGACAACTCGCACCGCGTGTTCCAGGGCGGGGATGTGGCGGTGTTCTTCATGGAGATCCTGCCGCGCCTCAAGCCCGGGGTCATCGTGCACATCCACGACATCTTCCTGCCGTTCGACTATCCGGCGGTATGGAAGACCCGCTACTACTCCGAGCAATACATGCTCGCTGCCTATCTTCTGGGCGGCGCGCGCAATCTCGAAGTGCTTTTGCCGATTCCGTATCTTGAGCACCATGCAGTATTGGGGCCGCACATCGCCGCCTGCTGGAACGATCCGGTGTTCGTGCGCGCCTTCGCGCACAACCGCAAGCTGACGGGCTATATCGGCACGTCGTTCTGGTTGCGCACCCTCTGAGGCCACTGGCGTATTCGTCACCCGACCCGACACAGGTCAACGCGGCCGGATGATTTTCGCCATGACTTTCGAAACCACGTTGTCGAGCAGAAAGCGCTCGGCGCCGTCCGGTCGCCCGGCCAAATGCCACAGCGCCACCACCGCAGACGCATAGACCAGCGCGCCGAGCGCGATCTTTGCCACCAGCAGGAGGGTGCCATCGGCAATGCCCGCCGCATGCAGGGCAAGGATCGCACCCGCCATCAGAACAACGGCCACCAGTGGCCGCAGCGCCGCGATGGCGATGTCGATGTAACGCAGCCCGTTGAGGGCTCGCACCACCAGAAAGGTATTGAGCGCAAGCCAGACCGAGCCCACGGCAACCCGCAGGCCTGCGATCTCCATCGCGCCTGCCGCGGGGAAAACGAGGTAGGCGAAGAACACGAACAACGCCAGGCTCAACCACGACAGACCGGCCACCTCCTTGTTGCGCCCCAGGGTCATCAGCAGGTAACCAAACCCGGAACTCAGCGACAGGAGGGCGACACCCGGCGCCAGAACCTGCACGTACGGCACGACAAACAACCATTTCGAGCCCAGCAGGAAGGGAACCGCTTCGCTAGCCACCAGAGCCAAGCCGACGCCGGCGGGAAATGCCACCATGGTCTGTACCGCCTGCGACAGCAGGAACACCCGCTTGAGCTCGGCCAGATCGCCGGCCACCCGGACAAACGCGGGCAGCAGCACCCGGTTGAGCGGCGCGACCAGTTCGGTCGTCGGCATGCTCGACAGTTCGTCGGCCAGCGTATAGCCGCCGACGACAGCGGCGTTCTCGCGACCGCCCACCACAATCTGGTGCATCTTCTCGCTCAGGAAGCCGCCGAAATTGCGCACCATGTGCCACTGGGAAACGCCGAATATCTCGCGGAATCGTGCCAGGCCGAAGCGCGGCCGCATCGGGTGCATGGCATAGCTCAACACAGCGCCAATCAGCCCGCCGGCGAGCGTGCCGACCACCAGCGCCCAGTAGGAGCGCAGGAACCAGGCGGACAGGATGGTGACAACAAATGTGAGGATCCGGCGCGCCACGACAAACTGGAAATCCTTGCCGAACTCCATGTTCTTCTGGAAATCGACAATACCGATGTTTTCCAGCGCCCGAACCACAAACGACAGCGCCAGGACCTGAATCACGATCGTCAGGCGCGGCTCATTGAAGTATTGCGCACCCAGCGGGGCCGCGGCGGCCACCAGAAGCGCCGATGCGATGGATTGCAACAGGCGCAGCGTCCAGGCGGTGTCGTAGTCCTCCCGCGTCGGCGCGGGATTCTGGATCAGGACCAGATTGACGCCAAGATCGAAAACCACATTGACAAGGCCGACCAAGATCGAAGCCATGGCAATGATGCCGAAGTCGTCCGGGGCGAGCAGGCGCGCCAGGATCAGGGTGCTGATCAGGCCGATCAGGCGGTCGACCCAGCGCATCGCGATGGCAAACAACGAACCCGCCACCACCCCCTTCATGGCGTGGGGCCGCCGGCGCCGGTACGCATGGTCCGCAGCATCGAGATCGGCGGATACGTCTTGGCCAGGCGCCACCGGTAGCGCGCCGATGGGTCAAGGCGAATCGCCGCCCGATATTCCTCCCTGGCGGCGGCAATCTCGCCGGCGGACTCAAGGTCCCACGCGAAACGGGCGTGCAGGTCGGCGATGTAGCGGGCGTAACGCGCCAGTTCCGCCGAATCCAGCGACGCACCCGTCGCGCGCGCGAGATTGCGGTGGTGCATCAGCAGTTCATCGCTCGCCTTGGCGCGCAGATTGCGCGAGGTGCCGCCGGGATGTTGCCTGTAGTAGGAAAGCACCCGGTCCAGATAGCCGAATCGCCCCATCAACGCCAACTGCATCCACAAATCATAGTCCTCGAAAATCCGGAACACGGGATCGAAACGAATGCGCGAAAAATCGACCCGCGCGCGGGCGATGAACACCGACTGCATGGTGATGCACATGTTGCCCCTGCACATCAGCGGGAAGTACTCGGGACCCGACTCGTGCCACCCGTCGCCGCGCGCCTGAAAAACAGCGGTCGCCTGGATGAAGTTCTGGCGGTTGTGGAACCAGGTGCCAAGCCATTCGGAACCGTCCTCATGCGCGAGCTTGACGTCGTGTATCGCCGCAACCCAGGCGGGATGCCTGTCCAGCCCTTCAACCATCAGCGCAAAGCGGTCCGGTTCGCACCAGTCGTCATGGTCGATAAAGGTCACGTATTCGCCGCACACCTGCTCCAGGGCAAGATTGCGCGGAATGGCGGCACGGCCCGACCTGCCGGTATGGATGGCACGGATGCGCGGATCAACTGCCGCGTAACGATCGATGATCGCGCCGCTTGCGTCATCGGAACCATCATCGACGATGAAAAACTCGAAGTCGCCGAATGATTGCCCGAGGATCGATTCAATCGAATGCGGCAGATATCTTTCCCCGTTGTGGACGGCAAGGATGACGGAGATTCTGGGCATGCGGGAGCCAAGGGTGAGATGAAGAAGCCGGCCGGCCCTCGCAGCTTCACGGCGGGCGCGGTGCGCCATGACAAAGCGCGGGCGAGCTCAAGGCCGCTTGCTAAAATGATACAAGGAAGAAGCCGGTCCCGTCGTGCCAATTGCGGGGCAATTTCGGAGATTGATCGCGCTGGCTGCGCCCGGCACGCCCCGATGGCTGCACAATGCAAGCAAAGGCCACGATGTCCAGCACCAGGATCGGATTCATACTTTCTTCGAACTCGAAGAACCCGCTGCCCAGTACGCGGATATCGGTATTCAACATGTTTCCCGGGCTTGTTGCGGCCGGATATGAGCCGGTTATCTCATTCGAACCGCCCGGAAACACCGAAACGCCGCACGTCGCCGGGCTGGCCGCTCGCCTGAAGGATCAGGGCATCGCAATCGCGTATTTCCAGAAGGTGCACGGCCAGCAGGCACTGGCTGAGGCGGCCGCCTGTTCCCGCCTCGGCATCAAGACTGTATTTGGCGTCTGCGACCTGGTCGACAACGACATGGCAGCGGCAACCGACGCCACGATCGTCGTCACGGACTTTCTCAAACGCCTGTATGCACCAACCCTGCAGGCAAAGATCCACGTGGTCCACGACGGCATAGAGAATCCCGACTTCCACAAGGCTGCGACGTCGCCGCTACGCACCGACAAGCACGACAAGCGCATTTCCGCGGTTCTGGTGACCTCAAGCTCTCTGTACGAAATTCCCGTGTTGCGCAAACCGCCGAAGTTCCTGGAAGTGACCGTGATCGGGAACTATCCGGCCCGTCCGCCATGGGCGCGCCGCCTGCGCGAGGTGTACTGGAGAACCAATGCACTCGGCGACTGGCGCGACCGCTATGCCTTCATCAGGCACCAATTCGTGCGCGACTTCGCCACCGTCAACTGGAATCCCGACACCGTGCACCGGCTTACGGCGGCGGCCGACATTGCGATCATCCCGGTGGACATGCGCGAGGATCCGGTGCCCAACACGGATGTATCTGTATGGCAGGTCAAGTCCGAAAACCGGCTCACGCTGACCATGGCCCTGGGACTGCCGGTGATCGCAAGCCCGGTGCCGGCCTATCTCGACGTGATCAAGCAGGGCCACAACGGGTTCCTGGCCACCACGCGCGCCGAATGGCTTGACTGTCTCGGCCAACTGCGAACGCCAGAAGCACGCCTGCGCATCGGCGAGAACGCCCGCGCGTCGGTGATCGAACGCTATTCCATGCAGGAGCAGGCCCGCCGGCTCATCACGGTGCTCGACAGCCTGCGCGGCCCGCCAGCCTCAAGGCTCGCCTGACCAGGCAAGCACCACATCATCGGGATATCCGCGCGTGAAACGCCGGTTCCAGGGATAGGCTCGTACCCGTACATCGTTCTTCATTCTCACCATGGAGGCCTTGCCGACCACGCGCGCAGGCGCACCCGCCGCCATCATGCCGTCGGCCACGTCCAGGCCAACCATGCTGTGCGCAGCCACGAACACATGCGCGCCCACGCGCACTCCCGGGAGCAGCGTACTGCGCGCGGCGATGACGGTGAAATCACCGACAGTCGCACCGAACAACTGGTCGCTGGGCGGATTCGGGTCGTTGGCAAGCAGGACATCCGGAAACATCCAGACGAAACTGCCGACGCGGCTGGTCTTGCCGATATGCACGCCACGGTGGGTGCGCACATGATCACCAATCTCGCAGTGGCCCTGGATGTCGCTGGCCGAACCCATCTGCAGGCTGACACCGGCGCGGGTCATTTCGCGCGCTGCCACATGATGCCCGGTGACTAGGCCCGCGCCGAACAAGGAGCTCTCGTAGAACACCGAATGCGAGCGGATGTTGGCGTTGTCGCCGATCACCAGCGGCGACCCGTCGCCGTGTGGCGTGGCGATGCCGATCTCGCAATGCGACCCGATCTGCACATTGGCGCCCAGCACCACATTGCCGTGCACGATGGTGAAAGGCCCGATGCGCGCGCCCGCGCCGATCCGGGCGCCGGGCGCGATCAAGGCGCTGGGATGGATCTCGCTCACGCGGTGCTCCCGGCGTCGACCGTGATCTCGGTTCCGGTGATGGCGGCAGCCGATTCGCCCAACAGGAAGCCGACCGCCGCCGCCACCTCGGCGGGCGAGGCGAAACGACCCAGCGGGCTGCGCCGACGCACCGCGTCCAACCGGGCTGCGTCGAGGCCGGCCGTCATGTCGGTTTGCATGTAACCCGGGCAGACCGTGTTGACGGTGATGCCGGCCCGCCCGACCTCGCGCGCGAGCGACTTCGAAAAGCCCACCAGCGCCGCCTTGGTGGCGGCGTACACCGAGAGGCCTGAAAACCCGGTATGCGCGATGATCGACGAGACATTGACGATGCGTCCCTCGCCACGCGGCAGCATGGCGCGTGACAAATACTTGCACATCAGCACCGCTGCCGTCAGGTTGAGCCCGATCATGGCCTCGATGTCGCGCTCGTGCTGGGTCGCGAGAATGCCGTCGCGCCCGATGGCGGCGTTGTTCACCAGACCGTATACCGGCCCGAAGTCGTCGAGGATGCGCCGGCACAAGGCATGGATCGCCGCGCTCTCGCCGAGGTCGGCGGCGACGAAGGTGGCGCCGTCTGCGCGCAGCGCCTCGAACCCCGGGCTGGTACCGCGGGCCACCCCGACCACGGCGTAACCGGTCGCCACCAGATGTCCGGCGACCGCCAGCCCCAACCCCTTGCTCGCCCCGGTGACAACCACGGTCCGTCTTGCCGCCCGATCTGCCGTCATCTAGTTCCTCAGCGCCTTGCCATGCGATCCGGTTTCGATATTGTCCACGAAGTTGAGCAGCGCCGGCACCTTGTATGGCTCCAGACGCGCGCGGCAATGCGCAAGCAGGGCGCCACGCACCTCTGCGGCCGCACCGGCGGCCGGCCACAACACCACATCGGCCACCACAAGGGCACCCGTGAGAGAACTGCGACGCCCCTTGACAGCGGCAGCCGCCACACCGGGAAACGCCAGGATCGCCCGCTCCACCTCCTCGGGCATGACCTTGTTGCCGCCCACATTGATGCTGCCATTGAGACGTCCGCGAAAACGCGCCCGCCCGTCCAGCACCTCAATCGCATCGCCGGTGTGCACGGTCTGGGCGCCCCGGTCCGCCGGCGCGGGAACCCGCAGCAACATCTCCCCGGAGACCGGGTCAACGGAAATGCCTCGCAGCGGGTCGGCAAGCCAATCCGCTGGAAAGCCTTCAATGCGATCGGCCACCGCGAAGCCAACGCCGGCCTCGGTGGAGGCGTAAATATGGGTGATGCGTGCCGACGGCCAACGCGCGGCCAGCGCGTCCAACACATCCTGGGTGGCGATTTCGCCGCCCAGCGTCACTAGGCGCGGTTCGAGCGCAGCGGCGGTAGCCGACATCAGGACCTGGCGCCACAGGGTGGGCGTGGCCGAAAGCGCGTTGACTCCCAGACGGACAAAGCCGGCAATGCGCGACTGCGGCGTTGCCTCGGCCGACTCGTCCACCACCAACACCGATCCCCCCGCCAACGATTGAAGGAAAACCTGCAGTCCGGCGAAACGGCATAGGTCGTATAACAGACCCCAACGCAGGCCCGCACCGCGGGCCGGTTCGCGCCGGACACTGCGCGAAAGTGATGCCATCGAATGCTCGACCAGGCGGGCGTCGCCGCTGGTGCCAGAGGTTGGCATGAACCAGCGCGTACAAAACAATGGCAGGGAAGCCTTGGCCACGTCGGAAGCAGGCAGGGCGGACTCCAGATCGGCGTCGGTCAGGCAACACTCCGCGCCGACCTGCGCCATGAAATCGGTGCGCAGGTCCGGCCGCAGGTCCGCCGGAAGCAGGACCAGCGCCTCGCATCGGCCGTCCAGCAGCAACAGCGACATGGCCAGCAGGCGCGGATTGCGCACCGCAAGCGCGACGGCGCGGCCGTGCAGCGTGGCCAGGGGCGACGCCCCGGCGGCGCGGAGGCCGCGCACGTTTCCTATTGTCAGTACGCCCTGCGCGGATTCGACCAACACCCTGCCATCGTCACCGTCGACAAGGTCGTCGAGCAGGTTCATGGCTTGCGGTGGCTGGCGTACCGCTCGTACATCGCGACGAATTCGCCAAAGGTTTGCGGGTACACCGGCTGATCCGTGAGGACGAACGGGTCGTAGCCAAGCGCTTCTTCCAGGCGCACCACCAGGATGGCAAAGCCGAGCGAGTCGAGCCCGGTCTGCAGCAATTCCGAGTCGTCGGACAGCACGCCCCTGAGGCTGGCGCCGGAAGAGGCGACGACCTCACTGAACATGCTCTCGATCAACTCGCGAAGCTGCACGCCAAACTCCTTACGGTAGCCACAAGCCGGCTGATAACGCCGTCACGGACATTGCACCGATCTGCCACTGATGGTCAGACCAACCGCGACGGACAATCACACTGAAACACCTCCATTGTAGAATGAGATACTTTGAGGCATAGCCTTGAAATCGGGCAATAAGCACCGCCTTTGCCCTTGAACAATGACGCCGTATCCATTGTACGGTTGCACCTCTCACACAACGACTGTCCGACGCAATCGCAACGGGCAAGCCCGGACCCACACGCGCCACGGCGCGGAAACCTCGTCATGCCAGACTATTTCGCGCACGAAAAGGCCGTTGTCGAATCCCAACGAATAGGCATTGGCACCCGCATTTGGGCCTTCGCGCATGTATTGCCAGGCGCCACGATAGGCGCGGATTGCAACATCTGCGACGGAGTCTTCATCGAGAACGACGTCAACATTGGAGACCGCGTCACGATCAAGTGCGGTGTTCAGATATGGGACGGCATAACCCTTGAGGACGACGTGTTCATCGGCCCAAATGCGACGTTCACCAATGACCGGTACCCGCGCAGCAAGAATTATGACGACTATCAGGCGTCCTTTGCGCGCACTTCCGTAAAGCGCGGCGCGTCGATCGGTGCCAATGCGACCATTTTGCCGGGCCTGACCATAGGGCAAAATGCGATGGTAGGCGCTGGTGCCGTGGTCACGCGCGATGTGCCGCCGAATGCCGTGGTAGTGGGCAATCCGGCCAGAATCACCGGATATGGCCACCCGCGGGACCAACAGGT
Organism: Burkholderiales bacterium; assembly: GCA_965279115.1. Taxonomy (GTDB): domain Bacteria; phylum Pseudomonadota; class Gammaproteobacteria; order Burkholderiales; family JAEUOS01; genus JAEUOS01. Next base: position 4,293,635 of record OZ257137.1, on the reverse strand, counting down.
GGCAGAGACGGGATCAGCATCCCTCAGCAACGGGACGCCTCGCGCCCTCGCAGTCAAGGGTGCAAAGCTCCACCCCATGCCGCTGATCGAGGATCTGCGTGGCGCCCTCACCTTCGGCGAGATCGACCAGCACTTGCCCTTCACCCCGAAGCGCTTTTTCGTGGTCTTTGATGTACCAAGCCGCGAAGTGCGCGGTGAGCATGCACATCGAAAACTGCACGAGTTCCTGGTGTGCCTGCGCGGGTCATGCGCGCTGGCGCTTGATGACGGCAACGCCCGCGACGAGATCGTCCTCGACACCCCCACCGTAGGATTGCACGTGCCGCCGATGCTCTGGCGCGTGCACTACAAATACAGCCCGGACGCGATCATGCTGGCGTTGTGCTCGGACACATATGACGCGGACGACTACGTGCGCGACTATGAGCAGTTCCTGGCACTCGTGCGAGGCGACAAGTAGCTCGCCACGGCGAACTTCGCGCCTTCCTGAGCGTCAGGATCGCCATTCCCACTCATCGAAAAAATGTGCCCGCATGCCATGCGATCTGAGTTCATTTCTGGCGCCCACACCGTCTAGGACATGACAGGAATTCGCACGGACATCCAGGCGCTGAGAGGATTCGCCGTTCTGGTAGTGGTCTTGTATCACGCGAAATTAGCCGTTCCCGCAGCTGGCTATCTGGGTGTCGACATATTTTTCGTGATCTCTGGCTTCCTGATCACAACGCTAATTAAACAGGGTATTGAGAGGGGCGATTTCAGTTTCTCCGAATTTTATTTCCGTCGTGCAAAGCGACTGCTGCCTGCAGCATACGTTACGCTGGGCACGACCTGCGCGTTGGCACCGTGGTTCCTCAACAGCCAGGAACTTCGCGATTTCGTCTATCAAATGATCGGGGCGGTGACGTTCTCCGGGAACTTCGTCCTGTGGCAGCAGACCGGCTACTTTGCCGGTGCCGGCGACATGAAGCCGTTGTTGCACGTTTGGTCACTAGCGGTGGAGGAGCAGTTTTACTTTGTACTACCGGTAGCGCTGGTCTTCACGCCCAGAAGGTACTGGCGTGCTTCTCTCGGGGTGGCGCTAGTTGCGAGCGTCACGCTCTACGCCTTGGGCAATCAATTCAAGCCGGTAGCCACTTTTTATCTGCTCCCGACGAGAGCTTGGGAACTTCTCCTTGGCTCGATTGGCGCATTCCTGGCATCCGAGTCGAATAGCTCGTCCAAGGGTATGGCGATCAGGTGGGCCGGCGGTCTTTTCTACCCCGCGCTCGCCGCGTTGGTTTTCATTGTGGCTTCGCCTGTAGCCGGTGACTATCCACTGACCCATACGGCAATCGCATGTACGGCGACTCTGATCATAATCCTCCGGAATCATGCATCGGCCAGCAACACACTACCGTTCTTGGCGCTGAGCAAAATTGGCAACATCTCCTACTCGCTATATCTCGTTCATTGGCCTATCTTCGCTTTCATGAACAATGCATGGGTCGGCGAAGGCAAGCGAAACGCGCTGCCGATCTACGCGAGCCTCATCGCCGTCGGGTTGTCGTTCACTCTGGCGGGACTGCTCTATCGGTATGTCGAAGTGCCGCTTCGCCGGGCAAAATTCCTACCCTCGTGGCCGCTCGCTTCGATTGCGCTACTCACTTCTATTGTGCTGGTCGCCGTGACTCCAATCATGGCAAAACTGAATCCGGAAACGATAGATTTCGAGCATGTTCGAAGGGCAACGAATGGTTTGAGCAAAGCATGTGACTACGAAACGGATTATTTTCCGCGTAGGGAATGCCAAACCAGCGATCAGCCCTCAGTTTTGGCATGGGGGGACTCATACGCAATGCATCTAGTACCCGGCCTGGTCGCGACTCATACAGGCACAGGTCTGGCGCAGGCAACTCGTTCGAGTTGTGGACCACTATTGGGCCTCGCGCCCGTGCGGATCACGCAATCCGCAACAGGGGGCGCCAACGATCAGCGATGGGCCGAATCTTGCATCAAGTTCAACGACTCTGTCATGGAATACGTGAGGAAGTCAGAAACCATCAATACTGTAGTTATTTCAAGCGTCCTTGTCTTGTACCTTTCTGACCCGAACTACGCGCTCCTCTCTCGTTCAGACACGGGTCTAAAGGTCGCCGGCCCGGATGAGAACGCTGCAATTGATGCCCTCCGCACTACAGTGGAAGCAATCCGCAAGACTGGCAAGAGAGTTGTGCTCATTGCTCCGCCGCCGAAGGGTAACTTTAATGTTGGGGCTTGCCTGGAACGGAGAATCACCGGTAAGGCCGTATTCGGAGCCCCATTCAATTGTGCAATCCCGATGGCAAACTACAGGACGGAGCAATCGGCAGTTCTGCGTTTACTGGATCGCGTGCCTATTGCCGCCAACCTTGATGTCATCAAATTCGATCCACTACTATGCGATGACCTTGAGTGCGCCGTGACGAAAGGCGACGCCTTGCTATATCGAGATGAAGGTCATTTTTCGTTCGAAGGCTCTCGCGTCATGGCTAAAAGCATGGATCTTTCGGGATTGGTGCAGAAATTCGCTCGCTAGGTGAACTAGTAGTCGGAACGGTATTCGCATTGGTCATATCCGGGCTACTGGTACCGACGCGGTTCCTGAACATGCTTTTTTGGCACGTTGGGGGAACATGGCCCATTTCAATGGAGATGTTTCTCTATTCGCTTTACCGGCTAGCACAAAATCGGTCTAGACTTTCCAGAAAACGGATATTAGGCGTCGTCCTGCTATTGATTCCCGCGTCTGCTTAACCTTTGCCGTTTTCGGTTTTCTACATGGTAGGTTCGCGCTGCTTGATCTGCGAGCAATCACCCTTCGCAAACTTTCTATCGTGAGCATTTGATCCGATGATCCCCTTCCTCGATTTCGCCGCCATGCATGCGGAACTCCGGCCCCGCCTCGACGCGGCTTACGCGCGCGTGGTCGATTCCAATTGGTTCATCCTCGGCCGCGAGGTTGAAGCATTCGAGCGCGAGTTCGCCGATTACTGCGGCGCCAAGCACTGCATTGGCGTGGCCAACGGACTGGACGCGCTGTTCATTACCCTGAAGGCCATGGGTATCGGCGCAGGTGACGAAGTGATCGTACCTTCCAATACCTACATCGCTACCTGGCTGGCGGTTTCGTACGCCGGCGCGACGCCGGTGCCGGTGGAGCCGGACGAACGCACCTATAACATTGATCCGGCGAAGATCGAGGCGGCGATCACGCCGGCCACCCGTGCGATCATGCCAGTGCACCTCTACGGCCAACCGGCTGACATGGACCCGATCATGGCGATAGCGCGGCGTCACGGCCTGCGGGTGGTCGAGGACGCCGCCCAGGCGCATGGCGCGCGCTACAAGGGGCGACGGGTCGGCGCGCTGGGCGACGCAGCAGGCTTCAGTTTTTACCCCGGCAAGAACCTCGGCGCGCTGGGCGATGGCGGTGCCGTGGTGACCAACGACGACACCGTCGCCGATCAATTGCGCGTGCTGCGCAACTACGGTTCGCGCGCCAAGTACCACAATGAGTTGAAAGGCTTCAATTCGCGCCTGGACGAAATGCACGCGGCCTTCCTGCGGGAAAAGCTGGTGTTGCTGGACGACTGGAACGAAAGGCGCCGTGCCGCCGCCAACCGCTATTTGCAGGCCCTGGCACCCTCGGGGCTCGGTTTGCCGCATGTGCCGGAATGGGCAGAACCGGTATGGCACCTTTTCGTGGTGCGCCATGCGCAACGTGCCAAGCTTGAGGCGGGCCTGAAGGCGCGCCAGATCGGCACCGTGATCCACTACCCTATTCCCCCCCACCTGCAGCCGGCGTATACGGAATTGGCCATACCAAAAGGCGCCCTGCCGATTGCCGAACGGATTCACGAACAGGTGCTGAGCCTGCCGATATGGCCACAGATAGACGCGGCCACCACGGCGAGCGTGGCGGCCGCATGCATTGAGGCCATAGCCTGAACGGCACGTCCGGCACGATGTCCTCCACACTGGATGCGCCGCATCCCCCCTTGGCCCGTGCACGCGCGGTCACGGTGGTGGCGCTTTGCTACAACCACGAGCGCTTCGTCGTCGAGTGCCTGGAAAGCATCCGTGCCCAGACATTCCAGGATTTTGAGCTGGTGGTTACCGACGACTGTTCGCGCGACGACTCGCCGGGCATCATCGCCGATTGGCTGGCCCGCCATCGCCCGGACGCGGTGTTTATCCGCCACTCGAAGAACGCAGGCCTTTGTTCGACCCTCAATGAAGCGCTTGCCGCGAGCAACGGTGAGTTCATCAGCATGGTGGCCACCGACGACGCCTGGGCGCCGGACAAGCTCGAGCGCCAGCTCGCTTTCATGCGCACCCTGCCGCCCGAAGTGGCCGTGGTGTACTCGGACGCGGCACGGATGGATGAATCGGGTGCCCCCCTGGAAGGCGACTTCATGCAAACGCACCGCCCAGGCGTCGCCCCGGCCAGCGGCAGTATTTTCCCCGCGCTTGCCGACGGAAATTTCATCCCGGCCATGTCCACCTTGATCCGCCGCAGCGCGATCGAAGCGGTGGGCGGCTACGACGAGCGCCTCACCTACGAGGACTACGACATGTGGCTGCGCCTGGCGGCACGCTATGAGTTCGCGTGGCTGCCTGGCCGGGTGGCCCGCTATCGCATCGTCTCAACCTCGATGGTGCGCACGATTTTCGAGAAGCCGAATGCCAATCACAGCCACACGCTGCTCCTGATCCACGAAAAGTGGATGCGCTCCGGGCGCTTGAGCGCTACGCAGCGCACCCGCTGGGCACGCAATATCTGGAACGCCGCGCACACACTCTACGTGCTGGGCGATCCCCGCGCCCGCGGCGCGCTCTGGACCGCGTTCGCCCGCACTTGGAGCGCGCGCGCATTGCTGCTGGCGCTGGCCTCCACCCTTGGCGTAACCCGCGCGCGCGCCAAGCGGATCCAGGGGTTGCTCGGCGGTACGCGCGACTGAAGCGCACGCCCAATAGCCGGGCTGTTCCACCTTTTGCGCCGGGGCGGCACGGTTAAAATCATGCCGGGCAGCCATCATCATTCAGGGATCAGCAACTTGAGCCAAGATCAGCTTGCATCAACCGCGGCCTCACCGGCGCTGGCCAGCGGGCGCCCGCGTTTCGCTGATGCCGCCCTGGCGGCGGTGGCGGTGCGCGACGGCGCGCTCGCCGCCTGGAAGCAGGCGTTCGCGACACACGGCGACGGCGCGCCGCAAATGGTGAACGGGGATTTTTCGGTGGGCCTGCGGCTGGACGACGGGGCCACGTTCATGGCGGTAGACCGATTCGCGATGCGCACGCTGTGCTACCGGATCGACGACGGCCATTGTCATTTCGCCGAACGCGCGGAGACGCTGGCCGGGCCTGCGCCGGAGATCGACCCGCAGTCGATTTACGATTACCTCTACTTCCATGCCATCCCTTCGCCACGCACCATTTTCAAGGGGGTCTTCCGCCTGCCCCCGGGAAACTGTGCAGTGTTTCGCGCTGGCAAGCTCACGATCAGGCCGTACTGGCAACCCAGCTTCGAGGAGCCCCGCGAGGCTTCATTCGAGAAATTGCGCGAGGAATTCCGGGCAATTCTGCGCGAAAGCGTCGCCGCCCAACTCGATGGTTCCGCGGTCGGGTGTTTCCTGAGCGGCGGCACCGACAGCTCCACCGTGGCCGGCATGCTGCGCGAAGTCACCGGTGCGCCGGCGCGCGGCTTCTCGATCGGCTTCGAGGCCGAGGGATACGACGAAATGGAGTATTCCCGCCTCGCAGCGCGCCATTTCGGCGCCGAGCATCACGAGTACTACATCACCCCGGCAGACCTGGTGGCGAGCATTCCGGAGGTGGCCGCCTCGTATGACCAGCCGTTCGGCAATTCATCGGTACTGCCTGCCTACTACTGCGCCCGCCTGGCGCGCGAACATGGAGTCGAACGCCTGCTGGGCGGCGACGGCGGCGACGAATTGTTCGGCGGCAACACCCGTTATGCCAAGCAGCGCGTTTTCGGCGTCTACGACCGTGTGCCTTTGCCATTGCGACGCGGCCTACTGCAGCCGCTGCTGGCGGACAATCCGCTCGCCGCCCGGGTGCCGCTGGTGCGCAAGGTTGCGAGCTACGTGACGCAGGCACGGGTGCCGATGCCGGACCGAATGCAGTCCTACAACCTGATCACACGCCTGGGGCCGGGCGAGGTGCTGACGCCGGCCTTCATGGCGCGCATCGATACGGATTCGCCGCTCCGGCATCAGCGCGAGGTGTACGCGCAATGCACGGCACCCTCGCTGGTAAACCGCATGCTCGCCTTCGACTGGCGCTATACGCTGGCCGAAGCCGACTTGCCCAAGGTGACGGGGGCCACCGCGCTGGCGGGCGTGAGCGTGGGCTTTCCCATGCTCGACGACCGACTGGTGGCCTTGTCGGAACGCCTGCCGGTGCACTACAAGCTCAAGGGCCTGAAGCTGCGCTGGTTCTTCAAGGAGGCGCTGCGCGGCTTTTTGCCGGATGAGATCATCACCAAGAAAAAGCAGGGTTTCGGCCTGCCGTTCGGGGTCTGGGCCACGCGCGACGACGCCCTGATGCGGCTTGCCAGCGAGTCTCTGCACGGCCTGGTCGACCGCGGGGTCCTGCGGCGCGATTTCGCCGAGACGGTGCTCAAGCAACATCTGCCGGCGCATCCTGGCTACTACGGCGAGATCGTCTGGATAGCCATGATGCTGGAGCAGTGGTTGCGCGCCAGGGCCCCCGGATTTCGCATCGCGTGAACGCGGTGCGGTCTCGCAATAGGCCGGGTTGATCAGGGCGCGGTCCAGGCCTCGATTTCAGCGATCCGCGAATAGCCGTCGGTCGAGCCGGTTACCACCACCCGGATGAATTGCGTCGACACCGGCGCGAACGTGATCTTCCGCCACACCAGGTTATTGCCCGTGATTGTGCCGCCAGGCACAGCAACCCAGGCGCTACCTGTCCAGTACTGCACCTGATACGAAGTGATCCCGTACAGACTGAAGGTCTGCGTCTCGGTCGGCTCCACCGGCGCGGCAAACGCATCCTGGATCGTGAAGACATTGATCTCGCTGATCGTCTTCACGCCGTTGAACGTGATCTGCACCCAGTCCGGGAAACTGTTGCGGTTGGCATCCAGCCACCCACCGCCACTGCCCCAGCCTTGCCCCTTGCGGTCGCCGTTGTTCACCGCGCTCGCGTTGAAACCCGGCCCGAGCGCGCTCGACGCCACCGCCACCCCGCCGTTGGCCTGCGCCGCCACGTTCACCGCATTGCCGCCACTTGGCGCGTTCACCGTCACCGCCGCCGGCGCCGAGGTGGTGATGCCGCCGGCGTTGTCGTACGCCCTTGCCGTGTAGCTGTAGCTGCCACCCGCCACGCCCGTATCGCTGGCGGTATACGGCCCTGCACCGTTCACCGTCGCCACCAGCGTCGCGCCGCGATAGAACTCCACCTTGCTGATGCTGCCGTCGCTGTCCGCCGCCGTCGCACTCAGGCTTACCGTCGCCGGTGCCGTGAACGTCGCACCCACCGTCGGGCTCGTCAGGTTTACCGTCGGCGCAGCGTTCGGCGCATTCACGGTCACCACCACCGCCGTTGAGGTCCCCACCGCGTTCAGGTTGTCGTATGCCCGCGCGCTCAGCGTGTAGCTGCCCGTGCCTACGTTGCTCCAGCTAAACGTGTACGGCGCAGCATTCACCGTGCCGATCAGCGTGCTGCCTGAGTAAAACTCCACCCGGCTGACACTGCCGTCGCCGTCGCTCGCGCTCGCCGTCAGGACAATCGTCGCCGGCGCCGTGTAGCTCGCGCCTCCCGCAGGCGCCGTCAGGTTCACCGTCGGCGCCACGTTCGGGTTGCTCACCGTCACCACCACCGCCGCCGAGGTGGTCACGCCACCGGCGTTGTCGTATGCCCTGGCCGTATAGCTGTAGCTGCCCGCCACCAACCCCGTGTCACTGGCGTTATACGGCCCCGCACCGTTCACCGTCGCCACCAGCGTCGCTCCACGGTAAAACTCCACCTTGCTGATGCTGCCGTCACTGTCCGCCGCCGTCGCACCCAGGCTCACCGTCGCCGGTGTCGTGAAGCTTGCTCCCCCCGTCGGACTGGTCAGACTGATTGTTGGTGGCAAGTTCGATGGCGCAGATGCGCCCGTCCAGGCCTCGATTTCGGCAATCCGCGAATAGCCGTCCGTGGAACCCGTCACGACAACGCGAATGAATTGCGTCGACACCGGCGCGAACGTGATCTTGCGCCATACCAGGTTGTTGCCCGTGATCGTGCCGCCAGGCACAGCAGCCCACGCGCTACCTGTCCAGTACTGCACCTGATACGACGTAATCCCGTACAGGCTGAAGGTCTGTGTCTCGGTCGGCTCTACCGGCGCGGCAAAGGCATCCTGGATCGTGAAGACATTGATCTCGCTGATCGTCTTTACGCCGTTGAACGTGATCTGCACCCAGTCCGGGAAATTGTTGCGGTTAGCGTCCAGCCACCCACCGCCACTACCCCAGCCTTGCCCCTTGCGGTCGCCGTTGTTCACCGCGCTCGCCGCGAATCCCGTTCCCAAAATGCTTGATGCAACCGCCACGCCGCCATTGGCTTGTGCGGCCACATTAACGCTGGGAATCTGTACCGCCACCGCCACCGCCGCCGAGGTGGTGATGCCGCCGGCGTTGTCGTACGCCCTCGCCGTGTAGCTGTAGCTGCCTGCCGCCAGACCCGTGTCGCTGGCGCTATACGGCCCCGCGCCGTTCACCGTCGCCACCAGCGTCGCGCCACGATAAAACTCCACCTTGCTGATGCTGCCGTCACTGTCCGCCGCCGTCGCTCCCAGACTCACTGTCGCCGGCGCCGTGAATGTCGCACCCACCGTCGGGCTCGTCAGGTTTACCGTCGGGGCCACGTTCGGATTGTTCACCGTCACCGCCACCGCTGCCGAGGTGGTGATGCCGCCAGCGTTGTCGTAAGCCCTTGCCGTGTAGCTGTAGCTGCCACCCGCCACGCCCGTATCGCTGGCGGTATACGGCCCTGCACCGTTCACCGTCGCCACCAGCGTCGCGCCGCGATAGAACTCCACCTTGCTGATGCTGCCGTCGCTGTCCGCCGCCGTCGCACCCAGGCTTACCGTCGCCGGTGCCGTGAACGTCGCACCCACCGTCGGGCTCGTCAGGTTTACCGTCGGCGCAGCGTTCGGCGCATTCACGGTCACCACCACCGCCGTTGAGGTCCCCACCGCGTTCAGGTTGTCGTATACCCGCGCGCTCAGCGTGTAGCTGCCCGTGCCTACGTTGCTCCAGCTAAACGTGTACGGCGCAGCATTCACCGTGCCGATCAGCGTGCTGCCTGAGTAAAACTCCACCCGGCTGACACTGCCGTCGCCGTCGCTCGCGCTCGCCGTCAGGACAATCGTCGCCGGCGCCGTGTAGCTCGCGCCTCCCGCAGGCGCCGTCAGGTTCACCGTCGGCGCCACGTTCGGGTTGCTCACCGTCACCACCACCGCCGCCGAGGTGGTCACGCCACCGGCGTTGTCGTATGCCCTGGCCGTATAGCTGTAGCTGCCCGCCACCAACCCCGTGTCACTGGCGTTATACGGCCCCGCACCGTTCACCGTCGCCACCAGCGTCGCTCCACGGTAAAACTCCACCTTGCTGATGCTGCCGTCACTGTCCGCCGCCGTCGCACCCAGGCTCACCGTCGCCGGTGTCGTCAACGTCGCACCCGTCGTCGGGCTCGTCAGGCTTACCGTCGGCGCAGCGTTCGACGGCCCGGAACTCCCCGTCCACGCTTCAATCTCGGCGATTCGCGAGTAACCATCTGTGGAACCCGTCACAAGTACGCGAATGTATTGCGTGGATATCGGCGGAAAGGTGAATTTGCGCCACACCAGCGAGTTGCCGGTCACGTTTCCGCCCGGCACGTCTTGCCAGGCTGTGCCGTCGTAGTACTGCACCTGAAAGGCAGTGATGCCGTAGAAGGTGAACGTCTGCCCCGGAGTCGGCGCAACCGGCGTGGCAAACGCATCCTGGATCGTGAAAACGTCGATCTCGCCGATCGTCTTCACGCCGTTGAAGGCGACCTGCACCCAGTCGGGAAACGCGCTCGGCGTGCCGTCCAGCCAGCCACCGCCATTGCCAAAACCAAGGCCATTTCGGTCACCGTTGTTGACTGCGCCCGGTGGGTACAAATTGGCGAGGAAAACGCTAGATGCAGTCGCCACCCCGCCATTGGCCTGCGCAGCAACGTTCAGATCAGGCACGAAATCGGTCACGCTGACGGTTGCCACAGGCGTGGTGAGGGTCGCACCGGTACCGTCGGTCACCCGCGCCGACACGGCATAGGTGCCGGCAGCAACATTGCTCCAGGTCATCGTGTATGGCCCAGGCGCCGCGACTTCACCGATCTTGGTGCCGGCGGCGAAGAATTCGACCAGCGTAACGTTTTGCCCGGCTGCAACGGCGGTCAGGCTGAAGCTCGCAGGTGCGGGCAGGCTCATGCCGTCTGGCGGCGAGGTCAACGTCACGGTCAGGGGAAGGTTGCCGGTGCCCAGCAGATAACCCAGCGCTCCCGGCGCGGTCGCGTTATAACCGATCCTGATCGCCGGCTTGACCACGCCATTGCGCGAATCGGTAACCGGCGTGCCTCCCGACTGCAACGCCACCTGGATCTGCGAAACGGTGGCGGCAGGCTGCGCCGCCTTCAACACCGCCCAGGCGCCGGCAACGTGCGGCGTCGCCATTGAGGTGCCATTCAGGACTGCGTAGCCACCGCCAGGCACCGATGACGTGATATTGCCGCCTGGCGCCAACAGGCCAACCAGGTTCGAGCTGTTGGAGAAGCTCGAAACGGCGCCCTGCTTGCTGACCGAGCCCACGCTGATCGCCGATGAAATGCAGGCAGGGAATGAAATGCCAGTGGTGCTGCCATTGTTGCCCGAGGCGACAAGGGTTGCGATGTCCGCCGCGCGCAGGCTGCTGATGATTGCGCTGACCGCCGGTGCAACCCCGTCGCAAGCGGCAGTGTGTATCCCCCCGCCCAGGCTCATGTTGACAGCGGCAATGTTGTAGGTGTTGCGCAGCGAGTAGACATGCTCAAGCGCCAGGGCGATATCACTGCTGTAGGCGATATTCGAGCAGGTGGACCCGGAACATGAGCGGACAAAGGCCTGGATGGCGATCAAATCCGCATCGGGCGCCATGCCAGCTGCGTTGGTGCCGAGTATGCCGTCATGCCCGGCAACGATACCCGCCACGTGCGTGCCGTGGTGGCAGCCGGAATAGGAGCAGGGCGCCGCGCTGCCTGGTGCCGTACTACTGGTGACACCCCCCGGACAGAGCGACGTTTCGCCGCCGCCAGGATGGGAAAAACACGCTTCCGCCACGACCTTGTTGGCGAGCAGCGGATGCGTCTTGTCGACCCCCGTGTCGATGACCGCCACCACCTGCCCGGCGCCGCGATAGCCGGCGGCCCACGCCAGGTTGGCGCGGGTGATCGTGGGTGTGTCGTAGAGTTGCGTATACAGCCGACGGTCTTCCGAGACGCTCACTACATCGGGGTCAGCCAGCAGTTGGTCGAGGGCGGCGGAATCGACCGTCATGGCGACGAAATCATGCGAGCGAAAGCGCTTGACGGTGCGAACCGGATGGCGCTGCAGGCGCTGCAGCAGACGGTCCTGGCGGCCTGCAATGGCGCGCCGGTCCTCGGCGTCATCAGATTCCCCGCGGCGTTTTGCAACCGCAGAAGCGCCGCGCAGGCCCACGATCACGCGGACTTCGCCGGTCTCCATCAATGGAGAGGCGAGGTCATCACGCGCCGGGCGGGATTTTTCGAACGCGTTGCGGGGTTCGCGTTCCTGGCGGCCTTCTGCCGCTGCCAGCGCGCAAGGCAGAAACACAAGGGCGAGCGCGAGCAGGCGCGCGACCGAAAGCGCACCACCGGCACAGCGGGTGATCATGTCAAGCACCTGCATTCCCCCCAAGGCGCCGCGGTACCGTACCCGTGGCGCGCATACTGCCCTTCAATCCAGCGCACTCCACAACCAAACGCGGCGGCGCCGCTCAAATGCTCGGTTTCAGGGCGCGGTCCAGGCCTCGATCTCGGCAATCCGCGAATAGCCGTCGGTCGAGCCGGTTACCACCACCCGAATGTATTGCGTCGACACCGGCGCGAACGTGATCTTGCGCCACACCAGGTTGTTGCCCGTGATGGTGCCGCCAGGCACCAGCGCCCACGCACTACCATCCCAGTACTGCACCTGATACGAAGTAATCCCGTACAGGCTGAAGGTCTGCGTCTCGGTCGGCTCCACCGGCGCAGCAAACGCATCCTGGATCGTGAAGACATTGATCTCGCTGATCGTCTTCACGCCGTTGAACGTGATCTGCACCCAGTCCGGGAAACTGTTGCGGTTCCCGTCCAGCCAGCCTCCACCGCTCCCGAATCCCTGCCCCTTGCGATCACCGTTGTTCACCGCGCTCGCCGCGAAACCAGACCCTAGTACGCTTGAAGCGATCGCCACCCCGCCATTCGCCTGCGCCGCCACATTCACTGCTGTGCCACCACCGGCCGCGTTCACCGTCACCGCCACCGCTGCCGACGTAGTAATGCCGCCGGCGTTGTCGTACGCCCTCGCCGTGTAGCTGTAGCTGCCCGCCGCCACGCCCGTGTCGCTGGCGCTATACGGCCCCGCACCGTTCACCGTCGCCACCAGCGTCGCGCCACGATAAAACTCCACCTTGCTGATGCTGCCGTCACTGTCCGCCGCCGTCGCACCCAGACTCACTGTCGCCGGCGCCGTGAATGTCGCACCCACCGTCGGGCTCGTCAGGTTTACCGTCGGCGGTACGTTGGCGGCGCCGTTTACAGTGACTGCCACCGCTATCGAGGTAGTAATGCCGCCAGCGTTGTCGTAAGCCCTTGCCGTGTAGCTGTAGCTGCCACCCGCCACGCCCGTATCGCTGGCGGTATACGGCCCTGCACCGTTCACCGTCGCCACCAGCGTCGCGCCGCGATAGAACTCCACCTTGCTGATGCTGCCGTCGCTGTCCGCCGCCGTCGCACTCAGGCTTACCGTCGCCGGTGCCGTGAACGTCGCACCCACCGTCGGGCTCGTCAGGTTTACCGTCGGCGCAGCGTTCGGCGCATTCACGGTCACCACCACCGCCGTTGAGGTCCCCACCGCGTTCAGGTTGTCGTATGCCCGCGCGCTCAGCGTGTAGCTGCCCGTGCCTACGTTGCTCCAGCTAAACGTGTACGGCGCAGCATTCACCGTGCCGATCAGCGTGCTGCCTGAGTAAAACTCCACCCGGCTGACACTGCCGTCGCCGTCGCTCGCGCTCGCCGTCAGGACAATCGTCGCCGGCGCCGTGTAGCTCGCGCCTCCCGCAGGCGCCGTCAGGTTCACCGTCGGCGCCACGTTCGGGTTGCTCACCGTCACCACCACCGCCGCCGAGGTGGTCACGCCACCGGCGTTGTCGTATGCCCTGGCCGTATAGCTGTAGCTGCCCGCCACCAACCCCGTGTCACTGGCGTTATACGGCCCCGCACCGTTCACCGTCGCCACCAGCGTCGCTCCACGGTAAAACTCCACCTTGCTGATGCTGCCGTCACTGTCCGCCGCCGTCGCACCCAGGCTCACCGTCGCCGGTGCCGTCAACGTCGCACCCGTCGTCGGGCTCGTCAGGCTTACCGTCGGCGCAGCGTTCGACGGCCCGGAACTCCCCGTCCACGCTTCAATCTCGGCGATTCGCGAGTAACCATCTGTGGAACCCGTCACAAGTACGCGAATGTATTGCGTCGACACCGGCGCGAACGTGATCTTGCGCCACACCAGGTTGTTGCCCGTGATGGTGCCGCCAGGCACCAGCGCCCACGCACTACCATCCCAGTACTGCACCTGATACGAAGTAATCCCGTACAGGCTGAAGGTCTGCGTCTCGGTCGGCTCCACCGGCGCAGCAAACGCATCCTGGATCGTGAAGACATTGATCTCGCTGATCGTCTTCACGCCGTTGAACGCGATCTGCACCCAGTCCGGGAAACTGTTGCGGTTCCCGTCCAGCCAGCCTCCACCGCTCCCGAATCCCTGCCCCTTGCGATCACCGTTGTTCACCGCGCTCGCCGCGAAACCAGACCCTAGTACGCTTGAAGCGATCGCCACCCCGCCATTCGCCTGCGCCGCCACATTCACTGCTGTGCCACCACCGGCCGCGTTCACCGTCACCGCCACCGCTGCCGACGTAGTAATGCCGCCGGCGTTGTCGTACGCCCTCGCCGTGTAGCTGTAGCTGCCCGCCGCCACGCCCGTGTCGCTGGCGCTATACGGCCCCGCACCGTTCACCGTCGCCACCAGCGTCGCGCCACGATAAAACTCCACCTTGCTGATGCTGCCGTCACTGTCCGCCGCCGTCGCACCCAGACTCACTGTCGCCGGCGCCGTGAATGTCGCACCCACCGTCGGGCTCGTCAGGTTTACCGTCGGCGGTACGTTGGCGGCGCCGTTTACAGTGACTGCCACCGCTATCGAGGTAGTAATGCCGCCAGCGTTGTCGTAAGCCCTTGCCGTGTAGCTGTAGCTGCCACCCGCCACGCCCGTATCGCTGGCGGTATACGGCCCTGCACCGTTCACCGTCGCCACCAGCGTCGCGCCGCGATAGAACTCCACCTTGCTGATGCTGCCGTCGCTGTCCGCCGCCGTCGCACCCAGGCTTACCGTCGCCGGTGCCGTGAACGTCGCACCCACCGTCGGGCTCGTCAGGTTTACCGTCGGCGCAGCGTTCGGCGCATTCACGGTCACCACCACCGCCGTTGAGGTCCCCACCGCGTTCAGGTTGTCGTATGCCCGCGCGCTCAGCGTGTAGCTGCCCGTGCCTACGTTGCTCCAGCTAAACGTGTACGGCGCAGCATTCACCGTGCCGATCAGCGTGCTGCCTGAGTAAAACTCCACCCGGCTGACACTGCCGTCGCCGTCGCTCGCGCTCGCCGTCAGGACAATCGTCGCCGGCGCCGTGTAGCTCGCGCCTCCCGCAGGCGCCGTCAGGTTCACCGTCGGCGCCACGTTCGGGTTGCTCACCGTCACCACCACCGCCGCCGAGGTGGTCACGCCACCGGCGTTGTCGTATGCCCTGGCCGTATAGCTGTAGCTGCCCGCCACCAACCCCGTGTCACTGGCGTTATACGGCCCCGCACCGTTCACCGTCGCCACCAGCGTCGCTCCACGGTAAAACTCCACCTTGCTGATGCTGCCGTCACTGTCCGCCGCCGTCGCACCCAGGCTCACCGTCGCCGGTGTCGTCAACGTCGCACCCGTCGTCGGGCTCGTCAGGCTTACCGTCGGCGCAGCGTTCGACGGCCCGGAACTCCCCGTCCACGCTTCAATCTCGGCGATTCGCGAGTAACCGTCGGTCGAGCCGGTGACCACCACCCGAATGAATTGTGTCGACACCGGTGCGAACGTGATCTTGCGCCACACCAGGTTGTTGCCCGTGATCGTGCCGCCAGGCACCAGCGCCCACGCGCTGCCGTCCCAGTACTGCACCTGATACGAAGTGATCCCGTACAGGCTGAAGGTCTGCGTCTCGGTCGGCTCTACCGGCGCGGCAAACGCATCCTGGATCGTGAAGACATTGATCTCACTGATCGTCTTCACGCCGTTGAACGTGATCTGCACCCAGTCCGGGAAATTGTTGCGGTTGGCATCCAGCCACCCACCGCCACTACCCCAGCCTTGCCCCTTGCGGTCGCCGTTGTTCACCGCGCTGACCACAAACCCGCCGCCAAATACGCTTGATGCAGCGGCCACGCCGCCGTTCGTCTGGGATGCCACGTTGATAGCCGCCGGCGGTTGTACCGTGACCATCACTGCGGCCGATATAGTGACGCTGCCGCCATTGTCGTATGCCCGCGCGGTATAACTATAGGTGCCGGATGTGCCAAGCGTGTCGCTGGCGTTGAACGGTCCGGCGCCATTCACCGTCGCGACAAGCAGGGCGTCGCGATAAAACTCGACCTTGACCACACTGCCGTCGCTATCGCTGGCGTTGGCCGCAAGCGCCACTGAAGCCGGTGCAGTGACTGAGGCGCCAGCCACAGGCGCCGTCAATGCCACTGTCGGCGGCATGTTGAGGGGATTCACCGTCACGGTAACAGCCACGGCAGCCGATGTGCTTACCCCGCCGCTGTTGTCATAGGCCCGGGCGGTGTAGCTATAGGCGCCCGGCGCGACGCCAACATCGGTTGCGTTGTACGGTCCTGCGCCGTTGACTGTCGCCACCAATACGGCGCCGCGATAGAACTCCACCCGCGTGATGTTGCCGTCGGTGTCCGACGCGTTGGCGCTCAAGCCGATGTTTGCCGGCGCGGTGAAACTCGCGCCCGCGGTGGGCGCGACAAGGTTAACGACGGGCGCGGCGTTGCTCGCGCCGGGCGCCTGCCAACCTATCGGCTTGTAGATCCAGACTTCGCCGTTATCCGGGTCCACAAGACCAACGAAAACGTCGAAATGCTGCGCATATTTCCATTTGCCCAGCACGCCATTGGCAACCACTGCCGGGGGTACTGCCACCGTGGCCGGCGGCACCTGCTGCATGGTCCAGCCAGACGCCACGTTGTTGGCGGGGCTCGACAGTGTCCAGACATTGCCCGCGCCGCACCACAGCACGTGCTTGTTGCGCAGCGGGTCGAACTGCATGCCACAACCTTCCAGCGAGACCGCATTGCTGGTGAGCCAGTTCTGGAAATCCAGCACCGTGTCGGCCACCACCACGCGCTTGTCCTGGTTGCCCGCACCAGGGGTATTCAGGTCCCAGAACAAAAACGGTATCCCGGTGGTCTGGGTCCGGACAAAAACCTTCTTCACCGGATCGTATGAGCAGGTGCGCTGCACGCCGCTGGTGCCGGTCCAGATAATGCCGGCGACATCCATCGTGTCGAGCGACGGAAATGCCGCGTCGGTCATCTGGTAGCGGTATAGCATCGCGCTGGTACTGCCGTTCGGGGGATTGGCGAGCACATAGGACACTTCACGCCCGCCCTCCTGCGCGTAGGCCGAACAACCCGGAACATGCACGCCCGGCAAGGCCCCCGGCGACGGGATGTTCTTGTAGATGTCACGGTTTTCCCACATCCCGCCCCCCAGGATTTCCGGGTAGGGTGCCTCGCGCTGCACATGGGAGCCGGTCGTGCCGCCCACCTTGCTGCCATCCGCCTTGGCAGGGTCGAACAGGTAGGGCCCGGTTCTGCGGAACTGGCCCGGATTGTTTTCATCCGGCGCCAGGTAGGCACTTCCGGTATTCCACGCCGCGCCGCCCCAGGCAAGGAATCGATCGGCCAATGGGAAAAACTGGTGGTTCTGGTAACTGTGCACCGAAGGCGGTGCGGCAAAGGCGCCATCGACGGCCAAAAACAGGTCTGGTGCATTCACCATCTGAATCTCGCTGGGCAAGGCCGCCCGCTCCCACTGGAGAGTGCTGGAGCGCCAGCGATACACATCGTTGCCGGAATAGTTCGCGTGGCCGCCGCCATAGAGGATCAGGTCGCCGCGATTGCTGTCCCAGGCGAATCCGCTCCACGCACTGATGAGTTTGGCGGGTGTGGGGTTGCCGCCGTTGGCGAGCGGGCGCAGGGCCGCCGGCGTCCACACATCCTGGAACAGGTTTTGGTTGACCTTGGCCCAGCCGCCTTCGGGCAGCGACTGGATGATCGGCAGCAGCGGGCTTGAACCGACATACGACGGAGTCTGAGCAAACGCCGACATGCCAGCAAGCACCAATACGGCACCGACGATCAATTTACGCACAATTCCCATGGACAACCTTGGTGAGTATTACGGCCTACCGTCGGCGCGCTGCCGGTCCAGCAGCCGAATATGATGAAGCCGAAGGGGAAGCAAATCCTGCGCCAGTTAAAATTAACGTATCTTTTCAACAGCTTTGGCGGCACTCTAGCCTTGCTGAACTAAAAAGCGTATAAATTCCCGACAACGCCCGTGACAAATGTCACATGACTTCAAGCATTTAACCAATCTACGAATACGCGTGGAAACTCATTTTTGCCATACAGCAACACACACCTCTGAACGCGGCCGAAATACGCGGGAAACGGCTGCGCGGTCGGGAAGCGGCCGGCGATCACACCCGCAATGGGGGCCGGTCGAGCCACACCTCGATGGCAAAGGTATCGATGCCTGACGATCAGACACGCGGCGGGTGGTTTTCCAGCCATTTCGAACTCGCTGGCGGTGTCGCGGACCGCAACCTGCCGATGGAGGGGCTGCGCGGCGTAGCCGTGCTACTGGTCTTTTTTGTTCA
Source organism: Burkholderiales bacterium (assembly GCA_965279115.1). GTDB lineage: Bacteria > Pseudomonadota > Gammaproteobacteria > Burkholderiales > JAEUOS01 > JAEUOS01. The sequence goes on along the minus strand of OZ257137.1, from coordinate 4,275,315 downwards.
CTATTCGACCGAAATGATGCCGCGCATGGCGGCCGGCGGGTTCACCCATGCGCTGGCGTCGGCCCTGTTCATCGTCGGCAATACCGGCGTGGACCTGTTTTTCGTGCTCAGCGGCTACCTGATCTACGGCACGCTGATCGCCAAGGCGCGGCCGTACTTCAAGTTTCTCGGCCGCAGGGTCGAGCGCATCTATCCGGCATTTCTCGTGGTCTTTGCGCTTTACCTGCTGATCGGCCTGGCCATGCCTCAGGTGAGCAAGCTGCCGAAAGACGGGCTCGAGGTGTTCATCTACCTGCTCGCCAACCTGCTGTTGCTGCCCGGCATGTTCCCGATGCAACCCCTGATCCAGGTAGCATGGTCGCTCAGCTATGAGTTTTTCTTCTACCTGGTGTGCCCGCTGGTGATTTCACTGGTCGGCCTGCGCAGCGCGGCACCGCGCACGCGGGTTGCCGTGATCGCGGCAGCCAGCGTTTTCTGGCTGGCTTGGTCATACGCCTTTGGCGCCTCGCATGTGCGTATGGCCTTGTTCGGGTCCGGCATGCTCCTGTATGAGGTGTGCGCCAATCGGCTGCTGATCGCGCGCCACGCGCTGGGATTGCCAGCGCTCGTGACGGCACTGGTCGGCTACTTCCTGATGGTGACTGGCCGCGCCGAATCGGTGGCAGCGTTTTCGCTGCTGTACGTGTGCTTTTTTGTGCTGTGTCACGAGGCCTTCACGCGGCGCGGCCTGACCGCGCGCCTCCTGGCGACCAGCGCCTTGCGTTGGCTCGGCAACATGAGCTATTCGTTCTACCTGCTGCATGGATTGATGATCCACGCATTTTTCTTTGCCTTCAAGGCTGTTGTGCCCGCAAAAGCAGACCAGGATGCGCTTTACTTTGTGCTCTTGATCCCGGTGTTCCTGGTCGCCCTCGCGGGATCGGCCTGCCTGTTTCTGCTGGTCGAGCGGCGTTTTTCGCTCAAGGCCCCGGCAGGTACTGGCCGGATCGTCGCCGGCCCGAACTAGCAAACCTGCGCCGGTGCCCCGAGGCGCGCGTTTGCCACCAAGCGCGCGGCGAATCTGGCATCGACACCGCCCCACGGTATGAAACGCGGAATCTGGAACAAGTCCGCCCCCGGCCCCGCCACACCGTGTGCGGTGGTGACGGCGCATTCGAAGCCCATCTCCCGCACCAGTGCAGCGTGGCTGGCGTGATAGTCACGACCGGGCGCGCCGTTCGGATAGGCGAACACCCGGGTGCGCCTGCCGGTGATCTGCTCGATACGCTGCGCACCCAGCGCGATCTCGCTGCGCGCAGTGGTGGCGTCGAGTGTGGTGAGGATGGCGTGCACATGGGTGTGGCCGCCGATCTCGACCCCGCGTCCGGCCAGGGCCCGCAACTGCTCGGAGGTCAGCATCAGGTTGTCCGGCAGGGCGCCGCACCCTGATTCGTGAACAAGGCGATCGACGCATTCGGCGCGTTCTTGCGGCCCCAGGTACTTGAGCTTCATCTGGATCTCGCGCACCGCCGACCGGCGCTCTTCGAGGGTACGCAGTGGCAGTCGCCCGAATCCCATTAAAGAGAGGTCCAGCACACTCCCTGCGCAGCGGGCAACGAGTTCAATCGCCGTATCGTTGAACATGCGCCCGCCGTCCAGGTACCCGGTGGCGACGAACACCGTCGCCGGCAGGCGATGCCGTTCGAGAATTGGCAGCGCCACGGTGAGGTTGTCGGCGTAACCGTCGTCGAATGTGACGCAGCAGGCGCGCGCCGGCAGGCGTCCGGCACGCAATTCGGCCACCGCATCGGCAAGCGGCAGCACGGTGAAATGGCGCGCCAGGAAAGCCATTTGCGCGTCGAACCGCCCGGCGTCGACCTCGCCGGCCCGCAACGGCTCCGGCGCCGGCAGAACCCGGTGATAGATCAGCACTGTCAACACACGCCTGGCGCGCGGCCAGGCAAGCAGCGGCAGCGACTCGATCATCGACGCGCGTCCCGGGCCATCTGCGGCAGCGGTGGTGCCGGGACCCCGGGGCCCGGCGCTCGCACCGGCGGGCGCGCCAGCTCTTCGCGCGCCACGCGGCTGAGAATCACGATCACGATCACCACGTAGTACGGCAGGTCGAAATAGCTCAGGCTGAGGAACAGGCCGCCGACGCCGTAACCTATCAGCGACACCTGGCACATCGCCGCCAGGTCGCGCGCCCATTCGAGCCCGGGCTTGCCGCTGGTGAGGCGCACGATCGCTCCGCCCTGGAACCAGGCCAGGATGAAAATCGTGAGAAACAGGAACAGGCCGGCAAAGCCATGCTCGCCCAACACCTGGAAATAGATGCTGTGGGCCGCGTGGATGTCCTCCGGGTCGGGCGCGAACCTGGCGAACAGGTCGGGCTCGTAGATGGCGAACCCGCCGCCGATGGGGAAGCGGTTGACCGCCAGGTTGAAGGCCATCCACCAGGCGTTGATGCGGCCCATCGCCGAAGCGTCCTGGTCATAGGTCTTGATGGTGCTCATGCGCTCGGTCCAGTTCTCCGGCATGACCGCGAAGATCACGGGCACCGCCACGATCACGAGCATGCCGAGGAGGGCCTTTTTCGAACTCTTGAGCCAGAGGAAAAACCCCATCGCGGCCAGGGCCAGGAGCGCGCCGCGCGAATGTGAACCGAGCGCCGAAGCGATGCTCAGCAACACCCCCGCGCCGAGCGCGCGGCCCAGCCACTTGTGGCCGGCATGCAGCTGCAGAAAGCGCAGCAGCGGCACGCTCATGATGGTGGCAAGCGCCATGTGATTGTTGTCCTCGATGAAGCTGTAGGCGGGCCCCCAGACCCGGTAGGTGCCGCCCGAGGCGATGGTGAACAGGCCGCCCTTGATGCCGAAAAAACCGATCGAGAGCGTCAGCACCCAGACCAGCTTCATGAGGTCGGCTCGGTTGCCCACCACGAAAGCGGTCACCAGCACCATCACCTGGATCTTGATCGCGCGCAGCCAGAGGTCCATTTCGTAATCCGGATGGAACGAGAACAGCGGCGACACGCCGAGCCACAGTGTGAAGGTGATCATCGCCAGGGTGATGCCGTTGACCGGGAACTTCTGCAGCTTGTTCAAGTTGACCATCAGGCTGACCAGCGTGGCGATCGCAACAACCTGCGCGAACGGCATCGAATACGCGAATCCCCAGGTCATGCGGTGCGGATTCATGATGCTGAGCCAGACCCACATCAACAGTCCGACGAGCGGCCGCTTGAAGGTGTAGGGAACCGACCCAAAAACCAGCAGCGTCAGGATGACGTCACGCATGGCGGCAGCTCCTCCTCACGGCTGATTCCGGCGCGCCAGCACGCGGCCGAACAGATCAAGTTGTCCGGCGGTGGTGTCGTCCCAGCTGAAGCCCTCGGCGTAACGGCGCGTCAGGGCGCGCGCCGGCAGGGCCCTGCGCAACGCGCCAACCGCTTCAGCCACGCCGGTGGCGCTGCGCTCGCGCATCAGCACGCCTGCCTCGGGGGCCGCCACCACCTCGGGCGTGCCCCACACGTTGGAGGCCACCACCGGCGTACCGCACGCCATGGCTTCCAGCAACACATTGGCCCAGCCTTCCCGGCTGGAGGCCAGCACCAGGCAATCGACACCGGAATAAAGGGTACGCAGGCGCGCCTGCGGGACTGCGCCGAGAAATGTCACCCGGTCGGCAACACCAAGCTGTGCCGCAAGCGCGCGCAGCGCGGCTTCTTCCGGGCCGGCGCCGGCGATCAGAAGTTCGGCATCCGGAAGCCGGGCCATCGCGCCGACCACCAGCTCGTGCCCCTTGCGTTCGATCAAATGGCCCACCGAGGCGATGGCGAAACGCCGCATGCCGAACGAGCGGCGCGCCGCCTCCCGGTCCTCCTGACGGAAAAGCTGGAGATCGACACCATTGCGCAGAACCGTGACCTTGTCCGCCGCGGCACCCAGTTGCACAAGCTCATCCTTCAACGCGGCGCACACGGTGATCATCGCGTCGCAACGGGCTGCCGCATCGAGGATCATGGCGCGCGGCCCGGCATGCCGCGGGATGAGGTTGATGTCGGTGCCGCGCGCGGTAATCACCACCGGCTTGCCGAGTGCAGCGCCGATCCGCACCGCGGCCACGCCGTCCGGGTAAAAGTAGTGCGCGTCGATCAGGTCGAAATCGTAACCGCTGGCGATAAGCTTGCGCGCGGCCGCGAGGCCGGCATGCGCCAGCGTATATGGCGCGCTACCCATGCCGATCTTGGGCAGCCTGATGAATCGTGGATGGGTGACGCTGAGTCCGTTGCGCTCCTCCGCATGCGGCGTGGCGGCGAAGCGGGCGTATTCGCCAAAGCGCGGATGGGTGAAAGGAAACCACGGCACCGGCGCGATCACCCTGGATTCGACCTTGCCGGAGGCCAGCAGGTGGCGCAGGCGGGTCTCGACAAAAATACCGTGGCTTGGCATGCTCGCCGACGGATACAGGGTGGAAAAGGTGAGCAGGCGCATGGCGTGTCCCGCCGCTCAGGTGCCGGTCGAGGGCTGGCGACGGGTCGCTCCCGCCCGCAGCGCCAGTGCCGCTACCCGTCGGGCATTGTCGTTCCAGGTGAGCCCCCTCTCGCCGATCGACTCGCCGGCCGCACGCGCAACTCGCGCACGCAACCCCGCGTCGGTGCACAGGCGGGTCAGCGCATCCTCGAAGCCCCCCGCGGCCGCGGGATCGAACAACACCGCGTTCTCGCCATCGACCAGCACCTCCATGATGTTCGGCACCGCTGGCGCGATCACCGCCTTGGCGAGCGCCAGATACTCGAACAGCTTGAGCGGCGAAGCCCATGGCACGACAGCCGGTTGCAGCGCGATGTCAAAGGCGGCGACATGCCGCGGCACGTCCTCGCGTGCGATCACGCCGGTGAAGCGCACCCGTTCGCCCAGCGAATGCTCGCGCGCCAGGCGTTCCAGGTCGGCGCGCACGGGACCGTCGCCCACTACCAGCAGTCGCGCGTTGGCGGGGGCCTGCGGCGACGCCATCCAGCGCACCACGCGGTCGACGCCGTGCCAGTCGCGGATGAATCCCGTGAAGCCCAGCACCAGCGCGTCCGGCCAGCCGAGTGCGCGGCGCGCGGTGGCGGGATCGGGCGCCCGGGCGAAATGCGCACGATTGATACCGTTGGCGATGACGACGATGCGTTCCTGCGGAACGCCACGGGCAGCGATCTCGGCACCGAGCACGGCGGTTACGGGCAGGACGAAATCGGCGCCGCGCCAGGCCGTATCCTCGGCCCAGCGGGCAAGCCTGCGCAGACTGAGCCCGCCGAACTGACTGCGTTCACGCACCAGCGGACTGTTGACCTCGAGCAACAACGGCAAGCCGGTGCGGCGCTTGAGCATGAGACCGGCCAGCAGGTACAGGTTGTAGCGCTCGTAGACCACATCCGGCCGGAATTCGCGCGCGGCGGCCGCAAGGCGACGATAGGCGAGCAATGAGTAGCCGAGTTCCATCAGTTCATAAAGTCCGCGCGGCATCACGGCCTTGAGACGCTGTACCCAACCCACCTCGGCGCCCATGCCGCCCTCCGCGGCCGCGCCGGGACTGACGACACGCACCTCGTGCCCCTGCTCGCGCAGGGCGCTGATGAGTTCTTCGATATGCACCGCCTGGCCGTCTTTGGAGGCGGTTCGATGATGGTAGAGGATCCTCAATTCACACACCCTGCTCCGACCGGCCAGATGCCCTCGCCCCCCCGCTTGCGGCACACCAGCCAGAAACCGATGCAGGCGAGATCGGCATCGGAAACATCGCGGAACTCGGCGGCCACCCGGTTGCGCATTTCCGCCACGGCTGCAGGTTCGGCGTGCTGTGTCGGCTTGAGCGCCAAAACGTCGAATGGAAGACGCCCGACGATCTCCCGGTAGCGGTTCAGCCGCCATCGGTTCGGTACCCCCTTGTGCGAATACATCAGCTTCCACATGGGAGCGGACCATTCAAGGAAGTCGAGCGGATTGACGCGATGCAGACCGTGACTGCGCAGATCGACCAAGTGCGCGGCCAGGCCACCGGGCCGGAGGCACGCCAGCATATCGGCGAAGGTCGCCTCCAGATCGTTCACATGCTCCAGTACCGCGCGTGAGAGCACCAGGTCGACGCAGGCTTCGAGACCGGAAAGTCCGTTGGGGCGCACCAGATACTCCACCGGCCCGGAACCGAAGCCCGAGGAGGGATCGCCCTTGCGGAGAAAGCAGCTTTCCGCACGCTCGCGCTGCTCGCCATGCAGGGAGGACAATATCCGCTGCGTGACCGCGATGTTGAAGGGGGAAGGTTGGACCAGGGAGAACCGGTCAACGCAATACACCTTGCGCGCGCCATACGCGGCAAGCATCAGGGCCACTCCCAGGACGTCGCCGGGACCGTATTCCAGAACCACCTTGCCGGACAAGGCATCGGCCAGGTCGGCACGCGCCACGCCGATGGCTTCGAAGTACTCGTCGAAGGAGTCGATGAAGTATCGCGCCACGTCGTCCGCCGTGGCACCGTCGTCTTCGCCACGCCCGGTCTCGCGGGTCAGCCGCATGTACGCGGACGCGGAGAACTTGGCGACCTGGTTGGTCAAAACGGCCTTGACTATCCTGACCGAATCGCTGGCGATCCGCATTGCGTGCTCCCTCAATGACTTCAATCAAGGCTTGCCGGCCACGGCGCCCATCGAACCCCGCAGGAACGCGTCGTACATCAGGAGCGTCCAGATCGGCGTGCTGTGGTCGCGCCTGCCCGACTCGTGCTGTTCGACGATCTGCCGGATGGCGACCGGATTGAACCAGCCGGAATCTACCATCGGCCCACCCAGCAGGGCGTCGCGCACGCGCTGCCGCAAGGGGCCGCGGAACCAGCGTGCGAGCGGCACCGCGAAACCCATCTTCGGCCGGTACATGATGTCGGAAGGCAAATGTGGCTCCATCGCCTTCTTGAGCATGAACTTGCTCTCCCCGCCGCGCATTTTCAGCGACGAAGGCAGCGTGGCGAGCCATTCCACCAGCGGGTGGTCCATCAGCGGCTCGCGCACCTCCAGCGAATGGGCCATGCTGGCGCGATCCACCTTGGTGTTGATGTCGCCCACCAGGTAGGTATGCAGGTCGATGTACTGGATCAGCGCGAGCGGGTCGTCCGTGCCGGCGCGGGCGGCGTGGCGGTTGAAGACCTCCTGGGCGCTGTAGCCGTCAAGTTCGCGGCGCAGCGAATCGCTGTACAACGCCTGCCGGTCCGGATCGCGGATCAGCGACATGCTGTGGAAGTACGCCTGCACCGAGGTGCGCGCCAGGGATTCGAAGGTGGTCTTGGCGCGGAACATGCGCGGCGCCCAATCGGCTTTCGGGTAAATGCGCCCGAGCAGTCCAAACAGCGGCCGGCGGATGCCCAGCGGCAAGGCGCCCCGCATGTGTTCTTCCATCAGGTGCAGCTTGTAGCGCCGGTAGCCGCCGAAGGTCTCATCGCCGCCATCGCCCGACAGCGCCACGGTGACATGCTTGCGCGCCAGCTGGCAGACGCGGTAGGTAGGTATCGCTGAACTGTCGGCATAGGGCTCGTCATACAAGCCGGCCAGGGTATCAATGAGGTCGAAGTCGTCGCTTTCGACCGTATCGACGTGATGATTGGTGCGGTAGCGATCGGCCACCTTCTGGGCGAATTGGGCCTCATCGAAGGCCGGGTCGGAAAACGAGATCGAGCAGGTGTTGACCGGTTCGCCGGCGATCCCGGCCATCATCGCCACCACCGCGCTTGAATCGACACCGCCGGAGAGGAAGGCGCCAAGCGGCACCTCGGAGATCATGCGCAGGCGCACCGATTCCCTGAGCTTGTCGACCAGTTGCCCGCAGGCGTCCTCGACCCCGATCTGGTTGGCCAGGGTAAACCGGACATCCCAGTACTCGCGCGGCTCGCCCACCGGCTCGCCGCGGCGCACCACAAGGGTGGTGGCCGGCGGCAGCTTGCGCGCCTGGCGGAAGATGGTGCGCGGCTCGGCCACGTAGCCGAGCGCGAAGTATTCCTCGACGGCGAGCGGGTCGATCTCGCGCCGCAACCCGCCATGCGCCATCACCGACTTCAGCTCCGAGCCGAACAATAGCGTACCGTCGTCAAGCAGCGCGTAGTAGAGCGGCTTGACACCCAGGCGGTCACGCGCCATGAAAAGCGTCTGGCGATTGCGGTCCCACAGGACAAACGCGAACATGCCCCGAAAGCGCTCGACGCAGCGGTCGCCCCAAGACTCCCAGGCGTGGACGATGACCTCCGTATCGCTGCGGGTATGAAACGTGTGGCCTAGCGCCAGCAGTTCCGGGATGAGTTCCTGATAGTTGTAGATCTCGCCATTGAAGACCACGCAAACCGTGCGGTCCTCGTTGTACAGGGGTTGTTGTCCGGTCGAGACATCGATGATGGAGAGTCGTCGATGCCCGAGCCCCAGCCCCGGCTCGATGTGCACATCGCCTTCGTCGGGTCCGCGATGGATCTGCGAGTCATTCATGCGGCGCAATATCGCCTCGTCTACTTCGCTCCCGCGACGTGTGTCGAAAATTCCCGTAATGCCGCACATGATGGTCGTTCCCAGTTGCGATTCAGTGGATTATCGCCCGCTGCCGCCGGCGCGCGACTGCCGCGCATGGCCGTTCAGCAGGCGATCGTACAAGCCGCGGTAAGCCAACATCATCGCGTCAATGCTGAAGCGCTGTTCAACCAACGCCCTCCCCGCCATTCCGGCTGCGACGGCACGCGCCGGATCGGTCGCGTATGCCTGAATGGCGCGAGACATCGACGCAGGATCTGCCGCCGGCACAAGCTCCCCGGTGGTGCCAGGCGCCATGATTTCCCGGTTGCCGCCCACATCGGTGGCGATGACAGGCAGGCCGCTCGCCATCGCTTCAAGAATGGTGTTGGATATGCCTTCGGCAAGCGAGGGCAGCACAAAGCAGTCCAAGCCTCGGAGAACCTCCGGAATGTCGTCGCGCGCCCCCGGCAACCAGGCAAGATCCGCGAGTCCGGCCGAGCGCAACATGGCATGCGCGGCTTCCCGCAACGGCCCTTCACCCACCATCACCAGACGCAACCGGGTGCGCAAATTCGGAGCGGTGCGAATGGCCTCGACGAACGCCTTGGCGAGATTGGTCTGGTCTTTCACCGTCTGCATGCGTCCGACCGTGCCCACGATAAAACAGTCGGCCGCCGTGAACGGGCATCCGGGGATCTGCGCGCGCGAACCGGATGCCGGGAAAAAACGCCTCGTGTCGACTCCGTTGTACAGCTGCGTCACGCGCTTGCCGGCGATGCCCACTCGCGCCACAAGATAGTCTTCCAGATCGCGCGATAGCGCCACGTACTGGCTGACGAAAGGGCTGTAGAGACGCCGCACCCACCGTAGCTTGCGATTCGAGCCGTCAAGGTCGCCTACATCGCGACCGTGCTCGCCATGGATCCGCACCGGCACGCCGGCCGCCCAGGCTGGCGCCGAGACCTCCAGGGCGGCCAGGTTCCTGCTGTGCACGATCGCGGGCCGCAACGTCTTGAAGATTCCGCACAGCTTCGGATACATCCTGAACGCGTGTCCCGGCGGCTTCTGCAGTGCGATGTACTGGACATCCGTGCGCTGGATCCGATTGCGAAATTCGGTGATGTCAGTCAGCGACAACACGGCGTGGCGATAGGCGTCTTCCGGCATCTGATTGATCAGGTTGACGATGCCATTCTCTAAACCGCCGACATTGAAGCGGTACATGACATGCACGACAAGAGGTCTCGGATCCATCGCCGCACTCACTCGCGTCCGCCCGCCGCACGCAGGGCAGCATCCAGGCCCGCTCCCGAGGCCTGCATAAGCGCCGCGATCGCCGCGTCGCCCCCCCCTGCCCGGCCTTCAGGCGCAATGTAGACGATGACCGCGCTGCCATCACCGTGACCCTTTAGGCGCGCCCACGCGATCATCGCCCTGGCCCAATAGTCGCTGGCCGTAAGATGGCCGTCGATCCAGTAGAACCATTGCACCTTGAAGCGCGGTTCCGCGCCGGCCGAAACCTCTCGATTCACGCGCAGCTCGGCGGTGCGCAGCATCACGGTCCGGCCGGCGAACTCGGCATCCCTGGACCCCGATTTGACGCGCGCCCACGTGGTGTCGTCGGTCTTGACAAGGACCTTTTCGGCGCTTACGAGCTTTCTGTCAAACGTCTGTTTGCGGAAGTAGCCCACATACAGGCTTGCCTCAAGCGCATCCTTCGTGAATCTCGCGGAGCCTGACGCCACCGTCCCGCCGAATGGTGGCTGCCAGTCCGGCGCCTGTGCCAACCTGGTCCAGCCATCGACTTCCAATGGAAAAACAAACCCGGCGCGCACCGAGGACTCCGCACGTTCAAGCGCGGCATATGTCACCACGGGCAACAACGCCGCCAGGAAGGCCGCGCCACCCGCCAGAATCGGAGGCCAGCGGCCGGGTGCGGGGCTTGGAGCGTCACCGCCTGCGCTCTCTTCCGCGGCCTCAGGCTCACTCCAGCGCGCGCCGACGGCGAACATGATGATGATGACGACACCAAAGAATACCCAGCCATAGAGCAGGTGATCCACGCCAACCGCGATGCGGTTGTTGGACAGATGGCCCAGCATCACGATCATGTAGGCCCGCAACCAGTTCGCCACGATCGGGACGGCAATGGCGAATCCGACAAAAAGCCAGCGACGCGTCGTCGAACGATAGTTCAGGTACGCGAATAGCGTGCCCACCGTAATCGAGGCGATCAGGTACCGCACGCCGCTACAAGCCTCGACCACCGACCAGCTACCTGACGGGATGACGAAGTGCTGTCCTTCCCGGTACACCGGCACACCCGAAAGCGCAACGGCGAACACGGTGAAATCGGCTGTCCATTCCATCATCCACGGCATGACGAACTCGCCGACCGGCACCGCGAAATACATGAATCCAAGCGGAAAGCTGATCGCCCGCGCGACCTGCAAGCCGAGGATCGCCGGGACCGCCAACAATATCACGCTGACCATCGCCAGTTGCGTTACCGCATTGACGGCGGCGAGTTCCCCAGCCAGCCAGCCCGCCCCGGCGAGCACCATCAACAGGGTAAATCCGGGACTCGGGGCCGGCACCAGGCGCGCCAGGTTTCCGCGCATTCTCCAAATCAGCCACAGCGAAATCGGGGGAATCAGGAAGCAATGATTGAAGGTTTCCGAACGCCACCAGGTCTCCACCATGCCGCTGAAGGTGGCGCGGTAGCTGATGGCTACCCCCACGACCACGATGAAGAGCACCGCGAGTGACTTCCGCCACTGCGGATCAGTCGCCGTGCCCGGAACGCGTGCGATCGCATCCATCAGCGAACTCCTGCTGATGAAACCATCCCGCCTGGAAGATAGTGATCCAACCCGGTTAGCTGAGCGCTCCAGGCATATTTGGACAGAACAGCCCGCCTGGCGGAGGCGCCGATCGATGCCGCGCGCTCCGGCGAACGCAGCATCGCGTCGACCTGTGCGTGATATTCCTCAGGGCTTTCGGCCACCAGAAAATCCTCCCCGGCGATAGCATCGATGACGCCGGCGCATGACGCGGCGGCGATAACCGCCTTCTGCATCGCCATGGCCTCGAGGATCTTGTTCTGGATTCCACGCGCCAGCCGCAGGGGCGCGACTACAACGTCCGCGTGACTCAGAAAGGGCCTGACATCACCGACGGTTCCGGTGACCACCACGTGGGAGCCGGCCAGAGCCAACACCTCCGCGGTTGGCGATCTGCCCACGATGTAGAAGCAAAGCCCCGGCCACGTCACCAGCAGACGAGGAAGCACCTGTTTGGCGAACCACGTGACCGCATCGACGTTCGGCCAATAGTCCATGGCCCCGGTAAACACGACCGTTTGCCCTTCATCCTTGAATGGCCGCTCGAGTTCATGCGTGGGGGAAAAGAACTCGGCATCCACCCCATTCCCAGAAACCGCAACCTGGCTGCCGCATTCCGGTGCCAGCCTCCTGAACAACTCCGCCTCCTTCTCGGTGACGAAGAAGGAACGCACCGAGCGCGCGGCGCTGGCTCTCTCAAATGCCAGCAAGCGGCGCGCCTCGCGCGCGTAGACCCATGACATCGGCCATGAACGACTCTTGGCGTACTGCGCCCACTTCTCCGAGTCAACGTCAACGAAATCAACCAGGCAGCGAACTTGGTCGAGGTTCGACACATACTGAACCATCGGCGAAGAGAAAAGTACGCCCGCCTCGATCTCGTGCTCGGCGCAGGTACGATGAACCCAGGCGCGCAGGCCCGCGTCCCGATAGTAGGGCAGCGTGAGTGCCTCACCGCTAAGAAATCCGGAAAGGCTCCGCAGGCGCGCCATCGAAGGAGAGAGCCGGGCAACATGCAGTCCGGCGCACATCGCCCGTACCGTGTCGACGTACGCCTCGTCCGCAGGATCATCGACGAAGGTACCGAGAAAAACGCGATGCCTGGCGACAAGATGCTCAAGAATGTGAAATGAACGTACCTTGTCACCCTTGTTGGGTGGATACGGCAATCGGTGTGTCAGGTAGAGGACATCGGCCATTCGGGTTCAGCCAAGATTCCGGACGATGTGCGGCCCGAGCCAGTTTGCAAAACCCAATGGCAATCGACGCCAGGCCTCGATGAAAAGGCGGTACTTTGCGTTTGACGGATTGTTCTGCGGAATCGAGTCACCTCGGTACAGGCGATATTCATAGTGAAGCGGAGCCGGCTCGAAACCCCAGTGTTTCTTGAACGCGTAGGAGCCAGTACCCTGCTTGCTGCGCCCATAGTCGAACACTTTCAGGCCGCGCGCGCAGGCCGTTCGCATCAGCTCCCAGTATTTGAAATCATTGGCCGCCAGGTCGCGCGCGTCTTCATCGTCGCCCGCATAGTAGGGCAGGACTTCATCGCGAAAATAGAAACTGAGCACCGACGACAAGGCACGTCCATCCGGACCTGAAACCGTAAGCACCTCGCAATCGGGACCGAATGTTTGCAATAGCGTCTCGAAGTAACGCTTGGGCATGGCAGGCGTGCCATGCCGGTGAACGTTGTCTGCGTACAGTGCGAAGAACCGATCGACACCGGGATCGACTGTGCTCACCAGCCCGTTCTTGATGCCCTTGCGTACCATCGCCCGCTGCTTGCGCGGTATGGCCAGCAGGTTGGCCTCCTCTTCCGGGAGTATGGCCTTGCGGAAGGTCACGTAAAGATCCTGGGCCGGCCAGTCGGCATGCCTCCTGCCCACGTTGCGCAACTCCAGATGGTCGACGCCGAGGCGCCCGGCGATCGCTTGCGCTTCGGTTTCGAGTGCCGCCGCAGCGGATTCGGTCGTCGAAGCCACCCCACCATAGACGGCAAAGGGCAGTGACACCAACGCATTGCCGAACAGCAGGCTGTTTACGTGCGCGAGCGGCAGCACGCCTTCGATCACGCTGTCGCGCTCCGCATACAGAAAGTAGGTTCGATGACGGAACACCTCTCCTACCACCTGCTGCCAGCCTGAACGATGGAAAAAGCTTGCCTCAGGGCAGGCCAGCACAAACGCGTCCCAACGAGCCGCATCTTGGCGGTTTGCCGAATCCAGGTATCGGATCGTGATCATGCCCGGCCGATCGATCGGAGCGCACGGGCGCCTTGCTTGCGAACTAAACACCACATCGCTCGAGTCCTAGGCCGCAGTGCCGCCCGGCACTGCTCCGGCACCAAAAACCTCGTCCATCCGCCCCCACCTGAAATCAGACAGCAGCCGGTCAAGGCGCGCCTCCATTCGGTGGATATTCACGTAATGGCGGAACCTGGTCTTGGCGTTGATGCCGGATACCCGCGGCTGCTCTGGATCGACTTCCCAGGGATGGAAGTAAAACGCCACGGGGTTGTTGTCTTCGCGATTGATGCGCTCGATCATCCAGCGCGACATCGCGTACGGCAGGAGACGGAAATACCCTCCTCCACTCGCGGGCCAATTGCGATTGAACATGCGCACTGTCGTTGCCGGCACTTCGAGCAAGCCGTTTACCTTGTGTGCGAATCGAGGCGCGTCAGGCATTCCATAGTGATCATGCTTGATCGGATAGATGCTCGAACTATAGGAGTAGCCCGCGCGCTCCAGGCAGTCGAAGGCCCACAGGTTGCCGGCGCCGATGGAAAAGCTGGGTGCACGATAACCCTGGACTTTTACTCCGGACAGATCTTCAAGCAGAACCTTCGCAAGTTGAATATCGGCAAAAAAGGCTGACTCGGACTGGTCGCTGGCGCGCTCGTGGCCATAGCCATGGCTCGCAAGTTCGTGCCCCTGGTCAACAATGCGCCTGACCACATTCGGATAGCGTTCGGCAATCCAGCCCAGCGTGAAAAATGTTGCCTTGGTCTTGTGACGTTCGAGCAGCGCGAGGATCCGATCCATGTTGGCCTCGATGCGACACTCGCGTGAATTCCACTCATCGCGCTTGATATAAGGCGCGAACGCCGATACCTGGAAGTAATCCTCCACGTCGATCGACATCGCATTGATCAAGTTTCCAAATGCCATCAAGCGCCCGCTTTCCTTGTTCGCCAGGACTACTGTTGTGCACCCACGATATCGGGTCGGCAGCCCGGTCGCGCGGAACCGGCCACCAGGAACCGCGTCGCCGATCCCTGGAGCGCACGTCCCGCCCCACCAGAGCCTGAACGACACTCACCTTGATCAGACCACCGATTTACCGCCTGTACCGCCCTTTGAGATAACGACCGGAACTGTGAATCCCTTAGTGCGGGCATGCCGAACCCTATTCGGGCAATTCCTCGGTACTCGCTCGAGGTACCGGTTCGGTGTTGACCTCGCGAATCGCTTCCACGAGCTTGTGCAGCAGGCTGAGGGTTGCGGAATTCATGCTCTCAACCCGCAACACCGCTCGCTCAAGTCGCAACAGCCGCTCCTCGATCTGCGCCGCCCCCAGCAAGGGCCCGATACCCGCTTCCTGCGCACCCGCCTGCAGGCGCGACAGATCCACCTTGAAAGGCCCGGTTTCATCCATGGAGCGGATTTCCCCGGTCTCCGTGGGCACAATTGGAGACAAATCCGCGCGCGTTGCCGGCAGTCTGGGTGGCGCGGAGGTCTCGTCGTAGATCTCTTTCGCAACCTCGTTCACGTCCTCGGCATTGAAGCTCGTTTTGCCGGCCAGGAATCCGAAAAGCAGCAGGCGATCACACAGGAGGTTTATTCGCCGCGGTACGCCCCCACTGGCCGTGAAAATCGCCACATGCGCATCGTCGCCGAACCGGGGATTGTCTTTCCAGTCCGCGCACTTGAGACGATGCTCGATATAGCCGCGTGTTTCCTCCGCGTCCATCGGGCCGATGTGGCACGACGCGATGACCCGCTGGCGAAGTTGCTGCATGTGCGGGCTCTGCAGCATGTCGCGGAATTCCGGCTGCCCGACCAGAAAACTTTGCAGCAGAGCGTGATTGCCGTACTGGAAATTCGACAGCATGCGCAGTTCCTCGACCGCGCGCGGCGTCAGGTTCTGGGCTTCGTCAACAATCAGGACACAGCGCTTGCCCTTGAGCGTGAAGTTGTAGAGAAATGCCTCGAGCGCCATCAATACATCGGACTTCGCGACGTCCTTCGTGCGCACTCCGAACGCGGCCCCCACCAGGCGCAAGGTGTCGTCCGCATCGAGTTGAGTGCTGACCAGATGCGCGGCCACAACCTTCTCGGCATCCAGGCTGTCAAGCAGACCACGGACTATGGTGGTCTTGCCCGCCCCCACTTCACCAGTGATGACGATGAAGCCCTCGTTCTGATGCATGCCATACTCGAGATAGGCGGTGGCGCGACGATGCTGCTTGCTGCCGAAATAGAATGACGGGTCCGGGTTTAGCTGGAAGGGTTTGCTGGTAAGTCCGTAGAAGGTCTCGTACATGTTCTGATTTCAGAATTGCGCCGTCATCGAACCAATTACCGCGTTTTCGCGATAAGGCGCAGTTGTGCTCTCGGCCCGCGATGCGCGAAAGCCCAGTGACATGTTGATATACGGCGAAATACGCGTGCTCACGTTCATGTTGTAGGAGCGCTGCGTGGTGCTCAAGCCACCGCCTCCGCCGGCGCCGCCGCCGTCGCTGCGCGACCACGAAGAAAACGCGTTCAGGGACGTCAGAGGCGAGAGGCGATGCGAAAAGTTGGAACTCATGCCACGCTGCTTGACTGACGCGCTCGTTGAAAAATCATCCACGCCGCCGGCCGCGGCGCCGAAAGAGTCGGAATTGCTCCGGAACAAGGTGTAGGTCACTGTGTTGCGCCGTCCGTTGAGCACCAGGGCCAACTCCTGCCTGCGCTGAACGGTCGCGCGCGCGGTGAGAAATCCGTTCGTGATTGCCGCATTTGGGGAAATCCCGGACTGTTGCAACAACGTCGTGACCTGCTGGGCCCGCAATACCGGATCGGGTACGGACGCGGCGAGTTGGCTGAACAGCAAGTCGTAATACGTGCCTTGCGTGCCGGCTGTCTGGTTGGTGGGTGTGGTGGACACACTCTTGCTGTCGGTGAAACGGATGGCGGAAAGCGGCATCCTGTGGTTAAGGGAAATCGAGTGCCCGTCGCCGAAGAACCTGCGCTCACGAAAAACCGACAACTGGGTACGATCCGTCGGGTTCCAATCCGCGCCATAACCGAAAGTGCTGCGGCTTTCCTTGTTCAAGGACGCGTAGTCGTTGGCTTCAGCGCCAACGCTTCCGGTGAGACTGAATTGCGGATTGACGCGCAATTTCAGACGGGCCTGCAATATGTCGTTTTCGCTCTTCCGACCGGAGCCGAAGGCGCTGGTCTGCCGATTGGCTTCCAGCGCCCAGCTCAGGACCGTAATTGGAGTCGTTCCAGATAGCGTGGCAATGAACTGGTCGACCACCGCATTGGTGGCGACCGAACTGCTGGCGCGCGTTTCGGAATGCGCGTAGCGCAGGGAGTAGTCGGCAAAACTTCCGAGCCTGCCACGGACATAGGGCGAGACACGATAGGTGGCAGTCTCGGTGCTATTTGAATTGGTGCTTCCGGTACCGGTGCTCTGCGGCCCGAAGGCGGAAATCGACTGCTGGGATATCTGGCTGCTGAAATCCACGAATGCCCATTTGTCTATCGCTGTCAGGTTGCCAAATGCGTTAAGCGAATTTTGCACCCCGTTCCCTTGCGAACCCTGGGCATAGATGAAATTGCGAAGTGTGTAGTCCACGTAGGCCGTCAAGCGGGCTGAATTGGTCTGAATCCGAATCCCGGGACTGATTTCAGTGATCTGTTCCGCCTGCTTCGCCCCGCCAGTGAGACCGACGTTGTCCGTGAAGGTCTCCGATACGGTGACTCGCGGCACGATCCTCCACGAACGTCCAACGCCGGAAGACGACCCGGCCTCGGCTGCAGCCTGGGCGCCCACGGCCCCAGACGCGAATGACAGAACCAATATCAGGGGTGCACGCAACAAAGCGCGCGCCCCTGAAGCTCGCTCGATCAAACGACGGGGGTTAACCGGCCTGCCTGTCGCCATACCCATACCCGTAACCGTATCCGTACCCGTACCCCCCTGCCGCAGACTCACGCGCCTGGTTCAGGATCACCATCTTGACAGGGCAAGCCTCAATGGTCGCTAGCGCCTGCTTGACTTCACTCTGGGAGGTGCGCTCGGCCTGCACCACCAGAACGACCTGCCCCATGTGGGTAGCCAATACGCGTGACTCGGTTGTCAAAAGCAGGGGCGGCGAATCAAAAATGATTATCCGGTCCGGATACCGGCTTGCCATTTCCCGCAGAAGATTTGTCATGGCGTCACTGGCCAGCAATTCGGTCGCGCGTTGTCGCGGATTGCCGCTGGGCAAAAGCGTCAGCTTTTCGATATTTGTGCGCAGCAGCACATCTGAAAGCTTGGTCGAATCCGATGTGAGCAAATCAAGCAGTCCGGGGGCGGGTGGCAAGCCCAGTACATTGAGTACCGAGGGACGCGCCACATCGGCATCCACCAGCATGACAGTATTGTCCAGCTCCGCGGCTATGCTGATTGCCAGGTTGACCGCCGTATAACTCTTCCCTTCGCGCGGAAGGGCGCTGGTGACCATGATCAGGTTGCCATCAGCGATGGGGGCCGCCCCCTTGCCCATTGCGTTGGCGATGAGTGGACGCTTGATAACCCTGTACTCGTCCGCCATCCTGGAACGCGGCGCCTCGGGAGTGATGATGTATTTCTCCGCAAGTGCATGAAGGTCGATATCCACCCTCCTGGACTGGATAGCGATTCCGCGCACGCCCTTATCTTCGTCTCCCACTTGCGCGTTGGCTTCCGCGGCCGGCGGAGTGGTAGTGGCATGGACATGCCGCGCCTCCGTGGCGGACCGTCCCCAGTCAGCCGCAGGCGCCCCCACCTGCTGCGGATCGGCTACTGCTGCATCCCCTCCGGGAAACTCGACGCCTGCCTTGCGGAGCTGCTCAAGGCGTCTCGCCGCTTGTTCAATCAGGCTCATTGATGGTCCTCATGCCGCAGGCGGCGCCTTGAGATACAGATAGGCCATGCCAAGCGCAAACGCAACAAGAAGCGCGGTCAGCGCCGTGGCAAGCTTCAGGAGGCTCTTGCGACTACGCCAGCGGTCGTTGGACGAAATGTTCTTTGTGACCACGCCGAGAAGAGGTAACCCCGTCACGTCGCGAAGTACCCGGCTGTCCATGAACACCGGCCGAACCTGGCTGGCTACAAACGCCGAAAACAGTCCCGCCAACAGCGAAATCGCGAATGCGGCCGGCAGAAGCACAATGCGGTTCGGCGCAACCGGCTGGGGCGAAACACGCGGCGGATCGATGAGACGGAAATCAGCCACCCCGGAGGTTGACCCAAGATCACCAGTGAGCGTCGCCGATTCACGGCGCGTGACCAACTGCTCATAGTTCTTCTTGTTTATTTCGTAGTCGCGATTCAACTGCGAATATTCAGCCTCGACTTGTGGCATCGTCTTCATCGACTCTTTGCTCCGCGCATAACGCGAATCATATTCTGCGACACGCGCACGCAACGAGGCCACGGTGGCTTCGGCCTCCCCGAGCGAAACCTTGAGCTGCTGGAAAACCGGGTTGTTGCTGACGGCAGCGGCGGCTACAGGATTGGCGGCAGCCAGTTTGCGCCGCGCCGCGAGTTCCTGCTTTTTCTGGTCCTCCAGCTCCTTGATCAGGCGCCGCGCCCCAATCACATCCGGATGCTGTTCGGTGAATCGCTGCAACAACGTATCGAGATTCCGCCGCTGCGCATCGATACGTCCGTCGAGTTCCGGAACCGCCGAAATGTCACCCATGCCACGCGCGCCCGCATCGGGAAGCATAACGGGATCCTCACCCTCGATTTGCCGCTTCAGGGCGTCCCGGGCGTTCTCCGCCTCCTTCAATTCAAGCTTGGCACGGCTGAGCTGCGCCCCGAGGTCGGCAAGCCGCTCAACGCCTCCCTTGCCTTCGGCAGCCTGCATCTCAATATTGCGTAACTTGAATTCCTTGAGGCGCCCTTCCGCTTCTTCAAGCTTCTTCTCGTAACCGCGAATCTGGTCCTCGATGAACTTCTTTGCGGTATCGGTATCCTTGCGCTTGTCACCCAGACTGGACTCGACAAAAATGGACGTTAGGGACTGCACGACGCGCTTTGCCCGCTCCGGATTCGAATCGCGATACGAGAGCGTATAGAGGTTGTCGCGGCCGGTGGTTGCGATTTTCAAGGTCTTGAGCAGCCCGTCAACCAGTTCGTCTTGCGCGGCTTTCGATTTGGCTCCCAGGTCCAGGTCGGCCATGCGCACCAGCTTTTCCACATTCGGTCTGCTGATCAATGTCCGACTCAGCAGGCCGACCTGCTGCTCGATGTTGGGCTGAACCGCCAGGCCGGACATCAAGGGCTGCAAAATCGACTGGGTATCCACATAGATACGCGCGGAAGCCTCGTACTTGTCCGGGATGAACATGACGATCGCGACACCAATGATGGCCGACGCCCAGGTGATCGCCGTACCCAGATAGCGATGCCGCCACATCGCCCTGAGGTAGGAACCGAGTTGTCGCAGTAATTCATCCATCAGCGGTACCCGGCTGCCATGTCCTGGCCACGCTCGCCAAGCTCCGAAAAAGCCCGAATAGCCACGTCAGAACCAGCTTTGCGGAATGATTAATACATCACCGGGTTTCATGTCGACATTCGCCGACACGTCACCACGCTTGACCAGATCCCGAATCCGCACTCCGTATTGCTTGCTACCCTCCGATGTGCGCAGAATCGACGCCCGATTCCCATCCGCGAAATCCGTGATGCCACCCACCGCTATCATCACGTCAAGTAAAGTCATTTTCTGCTTGTACGGGAGGACCTGTGGTTTTGCCGCTTCCCCAATGACTCGGATTTGCTCGCTATACGGTCCGACAAATCCAGTGACAATGACCGTCACCACCGGATCGCGGATGAACTTGGCAAGTTCCTTTTCGATATCCCTGGCAAGGGTTGTCGGGTTCTTGCCCATCGCCTGCAAATCCTCCACAAGCGGCGTCGCCAGCCGCCCGTCAGGGCGAACCGGAACCGACATTGACAACTCCGGATTGCGCCAAACGATGATGTTGATATTGTCGCCCGGACCAATGACGTACTTGTAGTCGGCAGATGCGGCCTCCGCCGGCGCAGGCGGATAGGTGCTCGCGCATCCTGCCAAACCCAGCAAAGCGAGGCAAATCAACAAGAGACTGCGGACTGCATTCCTGCCTACGCTCCCCATCAGCTCCATAATACCCTCCCCAAGTACGAGAACATTGTTGCGCAACTTGCTAATTAAAAAGGCAAATTTATACTTATCCATCCTGAATCTTATCCGAAAATGGCGATCCGCAGGGGCTTTTCGCAGAGAAATCACATTATTTCACACCACAAACGTGCGCCCTTCCAACAGCTAACAACTAAAATCGGGCTAATTCCAACAAACAGACTCGCGCCGGTGCAAAGTGACGCGATCTAGCTTCCTGATGTCGCAATTGCTCCGTCGAACCATGTTCGTCATTGCCTTTTCCACTAGTGCGCAAGGCGCGCTCGCCAGCGGGCTTCCACACGGCCAAGCGGGTCCCGACGCTTCGACCCTCGTGTCGGCCGCGCGTGCAATGGAGCATGGTGAAGGGGTGGCCAAAGACCCGGTCCGCGCCGCCGAACTCTATTGCCAGGGAGCCCGTGCCGGCGATGCGGAAGCGCAGTTTAGCCTGGGATGGATGCACGCCAATGCGCGCGGCGTTCCGCGCGATGACGCGCTGGCGGCGTACTTCTTCCGACTTGCCGCGGAACAAGGTCATGACCATGCCAAGCGCATGTTGCGCTTCACCGGCGATGCAACCGCGCCGTCGCCTCCATGCATGGCGCCGCCACCTGCTCCGATCGAGGCGAAAATTGAGGTCGTCCCTGAGGACCCGCCACTCACTGCGACGACGGCGGCGCAACAAAAGGTGATTGCGCTCCTTGCAAAACTGGCACCGGAATACGGAATAAGTCCCCGCTTGGCATTTGCGGTGATCCGTGCGGAATCCAATTTTGACCCGGCGGCGGTTTCGCCGAAGAATGCCCAGGGACTAATGCAGCTAATTCCCGAGACGTCGGCGCGATTCAACGTCACCAAACCATATGATCCTGAGCAAAACATCCGCGGCGGACTGTCTTACCTGCGCTGGTTGTTGGCTTACTTCAAGGGCAACGTCCCGTTGGTCGCTGCTGCATACAATTCGGGCGAAGGCACGGTCAACCGGTACAAGGGTATTCCACCGTATCCGGAAACCAAAAGCTATGTCAAACGCATCATCGAGGTGTTCAAGCGCCACGAACACCCCTATGACCCGAAGGTCACCGCCCCGTCTCCCGAATTGCCCGGGATCCGAGTCGGCGGATTGATGTAGATGCGGTCGACCGGCCGGAGAAAGGGGATCGTAGCCGCGTTCGCAGTACTGGTTTTCGCCGGAGATGTCTGCGCCCAGGATCTGCCGGATGTCTTGGACATTGTCAGACCTTCGATCGTCGCGGTTGGTACATTCAAGCAAACGGACTCGCCGGCGTTCCGGTTTCGCGGCACCGGATTCGTGGTGTCGGACGGCAATCTGGTGGCTACCAACGCACACGTGGTGTCAGAGCTGCCGGACCCGGCAGGCGGAGCCTCCTTTGCGGTACTGATCAAGTTGGCGGGCAAGACTGAAGTTCGGGGCGCACGCATACTCGCGACCGCGGCAGACGTTGATCTCGCGTTATTGCGTATCGACGGTGAGGGCCTGCCCAAGCTGACACTCTCGGATTCGGGTTCCGTCAGGGAAGGCCTTGCCGTCGCGTTTACGGGTTTCCCGATTGGCAACGTGCTGGGATTTTCTCCGGTCACCCATCGCGGCATCGTTTCGGCGATCACGCCGATTGCACTACCTGGAGGAACGGCGCGTCAACTCAACGAAAAGCTGATCCGACGTCTGCGTTCAGGCAGTTTCGATGTCTTCCAGCTTGATGCAACGGCGTATCCGGGCAACAGCGGAAGTCCGGTTTTTGACGCGCGTAGCGGTCGCGTCATAGGCGTAATCAACATGGTACTGGTTCGCGGTACCAAGGAGTCCGTGCTGACCCAGCCTTCCGGGATCACCTATGCAGTGCCCGCCAACTTCCTGCAGGAACTGATCCGGAGCGTGCGTTGACCAGCAAGGTCACGGCAACGGCTCTTCCTCGGTGGCACGACGCCATCCCTTGACGGCGAGATGGCGAATCAGCATCGGGAATGGCATGCGCATCCAGTGCGCCCGCAGGTAAAGAAGAAACAGGGCGAACGCGGTCGCGGGCAACGCGGTCGATGCATGAGGGGTTCGAAGAGCGCGATCCCACAGCGCATCCATGATCGGCAGTAGCGCGGCGGGAGGCGCGCCCGCCGCGGCTGCGGATGCCATGTCATGTGGAATGGGCGCCTCGAGAATCCGTGCGGTGTACCGCAGCCCGTAGAACAACGGGCGCTCGAGTCCCAATGCGCGAGCACGCGTCAACAGCTCAGTCCAGAACGAAGGCTGGGCCGCAAACCCTCGAAGCAACAAATCGAGATCGGACAAGTCACGCAGGCCATGACTGAACTCTTCATTGAAGAACAAGTGAGTCATGCTGTGGAGCACCATGTCAACAGGCGCGAGTACATACGCGCCGGGAATTCCGTCCACCGGGACCGCGTTGTCAATCAACTTGGACGGATCTGGCTGGTGGATCGAGGTCTGGGGAAGTATCGAATGATGAATGTCGAGCATCGTGCCGCGCTGCATGTGCTGCATGGGCGGAAGCTCGTGCATCCATGCACGATAGTAGTGTTGGTCATACTCGGTATGATGGGTCATCCCCCAGCCGTCGACCATCAAGGTGGCCTCGACCTGGTTTAAAGCGGCCTTCGGAACGAGTATGTCGATATCGGAAAAAATCCGGCCCGCCGAAGCGGGTACATCACCCAGCACGTAGCCCGCTCCCTTGAGAAAAATGACCTTGATGCCGAGCGGCGCCAACGCACGGCATATCAGGCTCGCTTCGCGATTGACCTCCGTCCGCTGGGCACGTGCGAGCACCATTTCCGCCCTGATATGCGCGGCCGGACCGCTTGGCACGCGAAAATCGCTTTCCGCAGACTCAAGCGACGCTCCGATACGTGCCAGCAGGCCCGCCGAACGGGCCTGACGTACCAACATGTCCCACCCCGCCAACTGGCATGTCATGGCCTGCCGCGGGTCCAGCAACGCGCGCAGCGCGAAATCCGCCTCACGCCGCTTCACGCGGATCCCACCAGTGTGTCGCCGGCGGCCAGCCGTTCAAATGCTACGGCGGCTTGCTCAAGATCACTGTATTGGAATTCAAAGCTGTCGCATTTTTCGATGGTCGCGGCAAGCAACTCAAAGCCATCTGTACCGTGGACGTCATAGTTGAAGGCGTTCTCGAGAAGATGCATGAATGCGCGTCCGCGCGTCAAACGCTTGAACCCCAAGGGGGCGTCCGGCGAATATCTGGGCAACACTATCCAGCGTGGCAAGGCATGCTCGAATTGCCGGGCAACGCTTTCCCGTGGCGGTTGCACATGTCCCACATTTCCCTTCAACGTGCCGCCAACGATGGCTCCAAACCGCGCGGCGGGGGCAAATTTCCGGATCACGTCAATCGAGGTATTTTTCAGACTCACCGGACGCGGAACCGAAACCAGGCTGCCGTCCAGCGGGTCGAGAATCGCCAGCTCATCAGAAAGAAGCCGCCAGCCGCGATTGACCAAACCGGCACACAAGGTGCTCTTTCCGCTGCCCGAGGGCGACGGCATGATGACAGCATTGCCGTTCTTCTCTACAACGGCGGCATGGATGATCAGATACTGGTGGCAGTGTGACGAAATGCACCAGTTCATGCCCCATTCCAGTACCGGAAAAGCATGCTCTACCGGCAGCGGCTTGAAGGTGATGCTCGAGTCGCAACGAAAGATCACCTGCGGGCGTACGAAACGGCGAAGCCCGTACGGACGGTCCACCACTACGTGAAAATCGACGAAGCCGTCATCAGCCTCGACGACGTGATTGGCGTAGTGGAGTTCGATACCAGCCGCGACCAATTCCAGGGGCGTGACTATACTTGTCACAAAAGGTCCGGTCCGCAAACGCAAGCCTGGGCCCGCGAGTTGCCTTCGCAAGACTCGCGGGTCGAAGTGCGAGACGATCAAGGTGTCAGATGAATTGCAATGCCAGAGCGGCCGAATTCTAACAGTGTCGCTTGAAGAGAGGCGGCTGCGGCAGCCCTGTCGGTCGCCGGAATGCCAGTTTCATCCCCAGCATCTACATCACGATGCTCAAGCAACCAATCCGCAAGCTGTGCGAGGGTAACCGGCGTCGGACGGACGTCGTTCAAGGTAAGGAACACCGCTGCACCGGCGCCACTGAGAAGATGCGTGCTTCCCGTGGACTGCACCAGAACCACTACTTCACCGTCCCAGTACCGCCACTCGAGTTCACCAACATCGGGAAGGGCCCACCGGCCGACCGGTTCGCTGAGGTCTGCGGCAACACCGGTCACACCACCCGCCTGTCAGGTGGCAAAGGTACTGGCGCAATACCCGATGACGCCCGGGTTCTTTCCGGGAGGGCACGCCCATGTTGGGCTGGTGCTGGTCGCGTACCACTTGATCCCTGCGGTCGGTTCGTAAAACCCGCCGTTCCTGGTGTTCATGTGCATGTACTTGACCTGCGTTGTCGTGATCAGACCGCTATACCGGTTTCCCGCCGCATTGACATAGGCGGCCGCGCAGTGTTGCGCAAGTGTCAATGCCGTGCTCGCCCCGGTCAGCCGCATCAGCTGCTTGAGGCGTGTATCGTCAGTGCAATTGACTGACTGGTTCAACTGCGGGTCAAATCCCGAGACACCGGACAAACAGCCTGCGCCGAGCACCGCCGAACACTTCTTGGTGTAAACCGAAGTTCCGACCGTCTCTTTGCAACTAGATGGCCATGAGCTTGTCGGTGTATTGCACCACGTGGTGTGGCTGTAGCCAGAAGATGTGCCTGTAGAGCCAGTTCCGACACGACTGCCACTCTGCGACGCCACTGCAGATGCAGTCGTGATAGTGCACGCCGACACGGACCGGCTTGCGAAGGTTAATGCGATGGGCGCCGCTCCGACACCCATTTTGAGCATCCTGCGCCTGCCTGCCATCTTGGCGTGCATGTCGTCCTGCGCTGTTTCCGATCCAACTGCATCGCGACCCGAATCCCGAGAATCAACCATCGGAAACGCTCCATTCTTTTAAAAGCACCCGAGAAATGATTCTAGATCAATCAATCCATCACACTCGGTAAAAATACGTTAACTAACTGCTCCGCGTCGTGCAAAGCAATAACTGCTATAGCATTAGCAACTATTGCGCCACCTCGAAATTCATGGAAATCTATATTTATAATCAATAAGTTATGCCATAACCGATAAGCGCTTTTCCAAAGTGCAGCCACCTTTACGGGAATTGTGTAAGATTTTTCGACACAGCTTTCCTTGCTCCCGCAGAGTCGGATCTGGAACTACCGGAAATGCAACCAAAATCATTGCCAATCCCCCCAATTGCAGTGGTTTCCGGCAGCATATCGGGCGAGCGCAGGCGCGGCTTTCGACTTCACTCCTTTCGGTGAACCTCGATCAATTTACGTCCAGACCGCGCATTTGCTGAGGCCAGGGCTTAAACTTCGCGAAGAAACCTCGGCGGCTCTGACCTTTTGAGCGCCACCCACGATTATTGCCACCACTCTTCCAATTTCGCCGTAACTCCGCCTTGAATCCGTTCGCAGTCGAATCAGCGCCGACACGCTACTGCGTGCAATGCGGCGGCGCCGCAAAACCGGTCATCCCTCCGGGCGACGGTCGAACGCGCGTCGTATGCAGTGTTTGCGGCGCCATTGACTACCAAAACCCGAAAATGGTGGTGGGATGCATTCCCGTCTGGGAAGACAGGATCCTGCTTTGTCGCCGGGCCATCGAACCGCGGTACGGATTCTGGACCCTGCCTGCCGGCTTCCTTGAAAACGGCGAGTCAACATCCGCAGGTGCCACGCGCGAAACACTGGAGGAAGCCGGAGCGCACGTGACCAATCTGACCCCATTTGCGCTGATCGAAGTTCCCCACGTGCATCAGGTCCATTTCTACTTCACGGCCCAATTGACCGATCTCGATTTCACATCGGGTGACGAAAGCCTGGAAACCCGGCTGTTTTCCGAAGGCGATATCCCGTGGGAAGACCTCTCGTTTCGCACCGTGATCGAAACACTCAAGCATTTCTTCGCCGACCGCGCCCGCGGGAACTTCGGCTTTCATCACGACACACTGACCTATCCGCCACGCCCATAAGCAGTGCGCACCGGCCGCAAGTGCGGTAGCTGGTGGGCAAACAGATCGCTCAGGAAATCCACGAATACACGCACCCGGGCCGAAAGATGCCGGCTCGGCCAGTAAAGCACCGACACCGGCTGCGCCGAAACCTGCCAATCCGCGAGAATCGCCACCAGCTTGCCTTCGCGCAGCGCCGGTGCCACGCCAGTCTCGAGCAGGTTGACGATTCCAGCGCCGGCTATCGCAAGGTCTACCAAGGCCTCCGGATTGTTGAGGTGCAAGCTGCCAGCAGGTGAATGTGCCTTTCCCACACCTTCCCTGGTGAAGTTCCACTCGGCGGAACGCCCGAGGCTGGCGGAAAAGTAACCAAGACAGTTGTGACCTGCAAGATCGTCGGGGGTCTTCGGCGTTCCGCAACGCTCCAGATAGGCAGGTGACGCGCAGGTGACAAAGCGCGCATCGTATAGACGCCGCGCCACCATGGGGGAGTCGGCCAGTTCTCCCACCCGCACGATGACGTCGACATCTTCCTCGCTCAGGTTGACGAACCGGTCACCCATGGTCATGACCACATTTACTTTTGGGTAGCGCTGGCAAAATGCCGGCAAGGCGGGCGTGACGTACAGATGTCCCAGTCCCGTCGGCATTTCCACCCGAAGTCTTCCTTGCGGTTCCGTGCTGGTACGCTTGAGCGCAGCCTCAGTCTCCTCGATTTCAGCCAGGACACGGTTGCAGCGTTCAAGGTAGGCACGCCCGTCATCGGTAAGACTGACTTTCCGCGTCGTCCGCGTTAGCAGTTGGGCGCCCAGGTGCATTTCGAGATTGCGAACCGCGCTGGTAACGCTGGGGGGCGACATCCCAAGCTTGTCAGCGGCCCGCGCGAAACCACCGGTTTCAGCAACACGTACAAACACCTGCATTGCGTGCAGCTTGTCCAATCTCTATTCTTTCATTTTTTCGAATAATTGATTTTACATTAGCCCCTTTATTAGTCTCACGCCAATCTCTATATTGCATTGCATCAACGCAATCACCGTCAAGGACGCTCGTCATGGAACTGATCTCGATTCTTCAAAGCATCGTAGCCGCCTGTGCGGTAGTTGTGGTCCTCGCCCTCGCCATCGAAGGCGCGACGCCCCGCTAAGCGGGTAGTTTTATCGATGCGAGTCGCGAGTGCGACCAAAGCTTGATCGAGAAGATCAAGCCCCAGGAAGCGCGGCCAACCGGCCGCGCTTTTTTTTGTCGTATTCTTCGCGTCCCGGCCCGCAACTGCACCTGAAACGCGCGTCATATCCCCGCACACGATACCGATCCATGCCCCGATCTCCCGACATGCAACGTCGCCGCCTTCTACTCGCAACCGTGCTTGGAGCGATTGCTGCCACCGCCGATGCGCAATCCAACTTGGTCGACAGCGAAGGCAAACCCGTCGGCGCAATGGAAGCACCCTACATCCCGACGCCGGAGCCGGTGGTATCGGCCATGCTGGATCTGGCCGGCGTAAACGCGAGGGACGTCGTGTACGACCTCGGATGTGGCGACGGCCGCATCGTGATCACAGCCGCCCGCGACCGCGGCGCCCGCGGTGTAGGCGTCGAGATCGACGTCGACCTGGTGGACCGCGCCAAAGTTGCCGCGCGCCAGGCCGGCGTCGCCGACCGCGTGCGTATCGAACGCGGCGACCTTTTCGCCTTGGACCTGCGTGAGGCCACCGTCGTCATGCTCTATCTCGGCGAGGATCTCAACACCAAGCTCTGGCCAAAGCTCAAGCGCGAACTGCGTCCCGGAACGCGGATAGTCTCGCATCGCTTTATCATCCGTGGCGTTCCGCCCGTGCGCTCCATAGAAGCGCACGGGGTCACCCTTCACTTCTGGACAATCTAGCAAAAAGGACCGAGACAATAATGACGAGCATCCTGGGCAGAAACCGTCTTGCCGCACTCGCGGCAACGATCGCACTCGCCATCGCGGCGGGCAACTCCTTCGCACAGACGGCAGGCAACAAGACCTTCGAGCCGGTCGTAGGCCAAGCGGGCAAGGACGTGATCTGGGTACCGACGCCCCCGATGCTGGTCGAGCGCATGTTGCGCATGGCACAGGTCACCTCACAGGACACCGTGATTGACCTGGGCTCGGGCGACGGCCGCATCGCGATTGCCGCGGCACGCGATTTCAAGGCCCGCAGTTATGGCCTCGAATTCAACCCGGACATGGTTGCCCTGTCGCAACGCGAGGCGGAAAAAGCCGGCGTCGCCGGGCGCGCCACGTTCGTCCAGGCGGACATCTACAAGTCGGATTTCTCAAACGCCAACGTACTCACGATGTACTTGCTGCCGAACATCAACCTCGACATGCGGCCGATCATCCTGAAGATGAAGCCGGGCACCCGGGTGGTGTCCCACCAGTTCAACATGGGCGATTGGACCCCGGACGAAACCGCGGATTTCTCCGGTCGCTCCGCTTATCTGTGGGTGGTTCCGGCCAAGGTAGATGGCAAGTGGGCCGTTGAGGCCGCTGCGAACGTTCCCGCATTCACTTTCTCGATCAAGCAGGAATACCAGCGGATTTCCGGGTTCGCCGGCCCTGGCGCGATCAGCTTCGGCTTGCGCGAACCGGCACTCTGGGGCGACCGCATCCGTTTCTCGTTCGTCGATGAGCAGGGACGTTCGCGCGAATTTTCCGCCACCGTCAGCGGCAACACCATCAGCGGCGAAATGCGCACCAACGGCAGCGCGCCGGCGCAATTCACCGCCCGCCGCAGCGGCGACTGAAAGGTCTTGCCATGAGCGAACACACCGGCGCCGCCGGGGCGCCCGCGCGCGTCCTCTCGGTCAAGGACGCCGTCATGCTGACCGTCGGCGTCGTCATCGGCGCCGGCATATTCAAGGCGCCGTCGCTGGTGGCGGGAGCGGCCGGCAGTGAAACCATGCTGGTTGTGGCGTGGCTGCTGGGCGGCGTCATCACCATGATCGGCGCGCTGACCTATGCGGAACTGGCGTCAACCTTCCCGAGCGCGGGCGGGGACTACCATTTCATCCAGCTCGCGTATGGGCGGCGCATCGCCTTCCTGTTCGCATGGGCGCGGGCGACGGTCATTACCACCGGATCGATCGCCCTGCTCGCATTCGTGTTTGGCGACTATTGCACCCAGCTTTATCCGCTCGGCCCGTATTCGTCTTCGATCTATGCTTGCGCCGTGGTGGTCGCACTGTCCGCGATCCACTGGATCAGCACGCGCGCCTCGAGCACCACACAGAACTGGCTCACCGGCCTCGAGGTAAGCGGCCTGGTGCTGGTGACCATCGCAGGCTTTATGGTCGAGCCCTCCTCGGCGGCACCGCCCCCCGTTGTATCCGGAGAGACCGCATTCGGGTTCGCGATGGTCATGGTGCTGCTGACCTTCGGCGGCTGGAATGAAGTCGCCTACCTCTCGGCGGAGATGTCGAGCGACAAGCGTGGTATCGCACGGGCGCTGATCATCAGCATTTTCGTGGTCACCGCCCTGTACCTTGCGATCAACCTGGCCTACCTGAACGCGTTGGGCATCGCCGGCATGGCCAAGTCAAGCGCGGTGGCGGCAGATGTACTTAAGGCGGCGTTCGGGGAATGGGGCTCGCGCGTGATGAGTGTGATTGTCGCCATCGCCACGCTTACCTCGATCAATTCCACCCTGATTGTCGGGGCGCGTTCGAGTTACGCAGCCGGGCGCGACTGGCCGGCATTGCGCTTCCTCGGCGCATGGAGCGAACAGGGCAGCACACCCCGCCACGCACTGCTGGTGCAGACCGTCATTGCCCTGGCGCTCATCATCCTCGGCGCCACGACCCGCGAAGGCTTCACGACCATGGTGGACTACACGGCGCCCGTATTCTGGTTCTTTTTCCTGCTCGCCGGGCTGTCGCTGTTCGTCTTGCGCAGCAAGTATCCGGAAGCGGACCGTCCTTTCCGCGCGCCGCTTTACCCGCTGATCCCGGCGCTCTTTTGTTGCGCCTGTGCCTGGCTGCTTTATTCCAGCCTTGCCTATGTGAAGACGGGGGCGATGTTCGGCATCGCCCTGCTGGCGGTCGGCGCGATCGTGTCGCTGTTCCTGAGCCGCCCCGCCCGACGCTGAACCTGCCTCACCACCCGGACTCGCGATCCGGGGTGGCGCTGATCTTGTGGATGGTCAGGTCGGCGCCATTGAATTCCTCCTCGGGATCGAGCCTCAGTCCGACAGTTGCGTTGACGATGGCATAGACCAGATAGCCGCCAACGACGGCGATCACGATGCCCAACAAAGTACCGACGAGTTGCGGCAGGAATCCGACACCGCCCAGACCGCCCAGCGCCTTCTGGCCGAATATTCCGGCAGCAATGCCTCCCCACGCGCCGCACAGGCCGTGCAGGGGCCACACCCCCAGCACGTCATCGATCTTCCAGCGGTTTTGCGTCAGGGTGAACATGTGGACGAAAAGAAGTCCCGCGACCGAGCCGACCACAAGCGCCCCGAGCGGATGCATCACATCCGATCCCGCGCACACCGCCACCAGGCCCGCGAGCGGACCGTTGTGAACGAAGCCCGGGTCGTTGCGTCCGGCCAGGGTGGCCGCCAGCGTGCCGCCGACCATCGCCATCAGCGAGTTGATCGCAACCAGCCCGCTGATCTTGTCGATCGTCTGCGCGCTCATCACGTTGAATCCGAACCAGCCCACTGAAAGCACCCAGGCGCCCAGTGCGAGGAAGGGAATGCTTGAGGGCGGATGAGCCGCGAGCGCCCCCTCGCGACTGTATCGTCCGCGTCGCGGCCCGATGTTGAGCACGGCCATCAGGCCGATCCAGCCACCCACCGCATGCACCACCACCGAGCCCGCAAAGTCATGAAACTCGGCACCGAGAGCGGACTTCATCCAGTCCTGCACTCCGAAGCGCTGGTTCCAGGCAATACCCTCGAAGAACGGGTAGACCAGCCCGACCAGGACGGCAGTGGCGATCAATTGCGCACCGAAACGCGAACGCTCGGCGATCCCGCCAGAAACGATCGCCGGAATGGCGGCCGCAAAGGTCAACAGGAAGAAGAACTTGACCAGCTCGAAGCCGTTTTTCTGCGCCAGCGTCTCCGCACCGACGAAGAACTGCACGCCATATGCGACCCAGTAACCGACAAAAAAATATGCCAGCGTGGATACGGAAAAATCGACCAGGATCTTGACCAGTGCGTTGACCTGATTCTTGCGCCTGACGGTGCCCAGCTCGAGAAAGGCGAATCCCGAATGCATCGCCAGCACCATGATGGCCCCCAGCAGGATGAAAAGGGAGTCGGTCCCCGACTTGATTTGATCCACAATGCCTCCGATTTGTTCACAACAATTCGGGGGGCAAAGCAAGGAACGCACCATATTGATGCGTTATTGATTTTTAAGGACTATTTTCGGGCGCTTTTTACATATGATCATGAAATGCACTCATTTAATGAATTATTGTTGTGCATATGACTGTTTATGGTGCATTTCAGCAGAGGGCCGGGGCGATTGACAGCAGTGTGAAGCCCCAGTTAGTTTGTCGACTGCCCCGCCTGTGCCTTTCAAGCCCGTGACGCGTCCACCGATGCCATGAATCGCCGCAATTTCATCCGTTTGTGTTCCTCGGGCGCCGGCATGGCCCTGTCCGGCGAAACAGCCCTGGCAGCCACCATCAAGGCAAAAAGCTATTCGCGCGCCCGACTTCTGGATGCCAACGGGAATCCCTTGCGGGCAACCCAGCTGTCGACGCGACGCAACTACGTTTTCTTCTATCCGTACCTAGGGACCCCGTGTTTTCTGCTCAATCTGGGCCGGCAGGCACCGGCACTCAAGGTTGGCGGTCCCACCGGGGAATACACATGGCCGGGCGGTGCCGGACCGGAAAAGGCGATCGTTGCCTACTCGGCGATTTGCTCACACCAGATGACCTATCCGACGCGCGACATCAGCTTCATCAGCTTCCGCGCCGGCAAGTCCGGCCCGAACAAACATGCGGACGTGATCCACTGTTGTTCCGAGCACTCGCAATACGATCCAGCCCAGGGCGCCAGGGTTCTGGCCGGCCCGGCGCCACGCCCTCTGGCGGCGATAATGCTCGAACACGACGCGCGTACCGATGAACTCCACGCCACCGGGACTCTCGGCCCCGAAACCTTCAACGAATTTTTCCGGAAATACGAATTCCGCCTGGCAATGGAGCACGGCGGGCGCGCCGCCAATGACAACAGCAACAACTGCCGAGTGACCGAACTCGACAACTACTGCCGCCAACAAGTCCAATGCTGAAACCTTTCGGCCCGCCAAGCTCGTGATCCCCTGGCTGGACAAGCACACGCCTTTTCCGCCCGTGTACCGGGCACTCCTGGAACCCAATGGCCTGCTAGCCGCCGGCGGCGACCTGTCCCCTGCGCGCCTGCTCGATGCCTACCGCCACGGCATCTTTCCGTGGTATTCGGAGGATCAGCCGATCCTGTGGTGGAGTCCGGACCCGCGCATGGTGGTCTTTCCGGCAGAGTTTTCGCCCAGGCGCTCGCTGGTCAAGGTACTGCGCAATCGCACCTACGAAGTTCGCTGCGATACCGCCTTCGAGAAAGTGATGCGCGCCTGCGCGGCCACCCCGCGCGAAGGACAGGACGGTACCTGGATCACCGATGAAATCGTGCGCGGCTATTGCCGCCTGCATGAAGCCGGGCATGCTCATTCGATCGAGACCTGGATCGCAGGCGAGTTGGTCGGCGGCCTGTACGGTGTCAATCTCGGCACGGCGTTCTACGGCGAATCGATGTTCTCGCACGTTACCGATGCGTCAAAAATCGCCTTTGCGCATCTGGCCGATTTCTTGCGCGAGGCAGGTTGTGGCATTATTGACTGCCAAATGAAAACCAGTCATCTCGCCTCTCTTGGCGCGCGGGAGATACCGCGCGTCCGCTTCGCCAGCCTTCTGGCCGAGCACGTGCCGCGTCCGCCGATCTCCGGCTGGTCGTTCATTTCCCGGCGCTGGCATCCGGTATCCGCGACGTGACCCGGCTCAACGAACTGCCTTTTTCGGTCCTGCAGTTCTATGCGACCGCGCCTTATCCCTGCAGTTACGTTCCCGGCAGGCTCGCGCGGTCGCAGGTAGCCACGCCTTCCCACCTGATCAACGCGGACGCCTATTCCGAACTGGTACGGGCCGGTTTTCGTCGCAGCGGGATATTCACTTACCGCCCGCATTGCGACGGCTGCCGCGAATGCGTGCCGGTGCGGGTGCCGGTCGCCAGCTTTCAGCCCGCGCGCTCGCAATCGCGCGCATGGAAAAAGCACCAGAACCTCAAACCCGCCGTCACCAGCCTGGGATATTCCGCCGAGCACTACGCCTTGTACCTGCGCTACCAGGCCAGCCGCCATGCGGGCGGCGGCATGGACCAGGATAGCCGCGACCAATACGCGCATTTCCTGCTGCAAAGCCGTATCAACAGCCGTTTGATCAGTTTTCGCGAACCCGG
This sequence comes from Burkholderiales bacterium, assembly GCA_965279115.1. Classification (GTDB taxonomy): domain Bacteria; phylum Pseudomonadota; class Gammaproteobacteria; order Burkholderiales; family JAEUOS01; genus JAEUOS01. Next base: position 4,240,984 of record OZ257137.1, on the reverse strand, counting down.
CGCTTCAGAGGGGCAGGAAGGCGCACTCAAGCTGGTCTCAATCGTCGATGTTCTCAATGATGGACTTTCCTCGGTCTATACGTTTTACGAAACCGATGACCAGCAAGCCAGCTACGGCACTTTCAGCATCATGTGGCAGATCGACCAATGCGTGCGACTTGGCCTGCCCTATCTCTATCTTGGCTACTGGATACGTGGCAGCCGCAAGATGGCTTACAAAGCCAATTTCGCACCCATCGAAGGCCTGGTCGACGGTAACTGGCAACAGCTGATCTGACATCGCCTAACGCCGCCCGCGCCACGCCTCGCAAGCCGGCCTTCGCAGTAAACTCGCCGGCCAACAGGGCGCGATCAGGCGCACCTGCCCTCCAATTCGCCCCCGGAAAACATCGCCATGAGCAAGCAATACGAACCAACCTCCCCACGCAAGACCGCCTTCCTGGGCCTTGGTGTCATGGGCTATCCCATGGCCGGCCACCTCAAGCAGGCGGGGCATGCGGTTACCGTATACAACCGCACGGCCGCCAAGGCTGCCGACTGGGCAGGCAAACATGGCGGCGCCCACGCGGCCTCGCCGCGCGAGGCCGCGCGCGATTGCGACATCGTGGCCTGCTGCGTTGGCAATGACGATGACCTGCGCTCGGTGGTGCTGGGCGAGAACGGTGCCTTCGCCGGAATGAAGAAGGGAGCGGTTTTTGTCGACCACACCACCGCCTCGGCCAACGTCGCGCGCGAGCTCGCGGCGGAGGCAGAACGGCGTGGCCTGCGATTCATCGACGCACCGGTCTCGGGCGGCCAGGCGGGCGCGGAAAATGGTGTCCTCACCATCATGTGCGGCGGCGAGACGGCCACCTTCGACGAGGTCAGGCCGGTGATCATGGCCTATGGCCGCATGGCCCAGTGCCTCGGCCCGGTGGGATCCGGACAACTGGCCAAGATGGTCAACCAGATCTGCATCGCCGGCCTGGTGCAGGGCCTTTCGGAAGGCGTCAACTTCGGCATGGCCGCGGGGCTCGACATGAAGCAGGTCCTTGAAGTGATATCCAAGGGTGCGGCCGGTTCCTGGCAAATGGAGAATCGTGGCAAGACCATGGTTGATGGCAAGTTCGACTTCGGCTTCGCGGTGGACTGGATGCGCAAGGATCTCGGACTTTGCATCGAGGAAGCGCGGCGCAATGGCGCCCCCCTGCCCGTCACCGCGCTGGTGGACCAGTTTTACGGCGATGTGCAGCAGATGGGCGGCCGGCGTTATGACACTTCCAGCCTGATCAAGCGGCTTGCGAAGAAGTGACATGAAGACCGATCTCACCATCACCGACATCAAGGCTTATGCCACGTCCTTCCCCTTGCCGAAGGACGGCAATGTGCGCCTCGGGATCGGTCGAGCCGTCAAGAAGGATGCGGTCGTCGTCAAGGTCACCACCGCCGGTGGCCTGGTTGGCTGGGGAGAGTCCCATCACGCCCGCGCACCCTCTACGATCGCCAGGCTCATCGAGACCACCCTCAGGATGCTGGTGATCGGCGAAGACGCCGCTGACGTGCAGGGCATTTGGAGAAAGATCTACGTCAAGCAGCTTGCCAGCCATGGCCTCGGCGCGGGTGCGTCGATGGCCATGAGCGGCATCGACATGGCCTTGTGGGACATCCGCGGCAAGGCCACCGGCTGGCCGCTCTACAAGCTTCTGGGGGGCAAGTCGAAGCCGGTTGCCGCCTACGCCGGCGGCATCTCCCTTGGCTTTCAGCCGCCGTCGGAACTGGTCGATGAAGCACGGCTTCACCTTGCGGCGGGCTACAAGGCGGTAAAGCTGCGGCTTGGCGACAACCCGAAGGACGACCTGGCACGCGTCGCGGCGATTCGCCGCGCGTTTGGCGATGATCTCGTGATTCTCACCGACGCCAACATCGGCTACAGCGTCGCCGATGCGCGCGCGGTGATGCCGGGCCTCGACGCCAATGGCGTGGCATGGCTCGAGGAACCATTTCCGGCGCATGACTATCGCAGCTACCGCGAAGCCAAGGCGTTCGGCCGGGTGCCGCTGGCCGCCGGCGAGAATCACTACACACGCTTCGAATTCTCCCGGCTCATCGAGGAAGGCGTCGTCACCATCCTGCAGCCCGACCTTTCCAAGACCGGTGGCGTCACCGAAGTGATGAAGATCGCGGCGATGGCATCGGCGCTCAAGTTGCCGGTGCACCCGCACACGTCGATGACGGGCCTGAACATGGCGGCCTCGATCCATGTGCTGGCAGCGATCGACGATCCGGGCTATTTCGAAGGCGATGTGTCGAAGAACAACCTGTTCCGCGACACCCTGGTCAGTCCGGCGCCCTACACGGTCGACGGCAGCGGCAACGTGCTTCCGCTCGAAGGTCCCGGACTCGGGCTGGAAGTCGACGAAGCCTTTCTCATCGCACACCCGGTGATCGAAGGTCCAAGCTATGTCTGAGTGACCGGCCAACACGCAAAAAAAGGAGACATATGAATACCCGGATCAGGAAGTTTGCCCGTCAGGCCGCCGCAAGCGCGGTGGCCACGATCGCCGCCCTTTGCATCGCCGACGCGTCGGCGCAGAACTTCGCCGCGAAACCGGTCAAGATTGTCGTGCCCTTCACTCCGGGCGCCTTCAACGACACCCTCGGCCGCACCCTCGCGGCCGAGTTCGCCAAGGGCTTTTCCCCGGGTTCGCATGTGGAGAACAAGCCCGGCGGCGGTACCGTGATCGGTACGGATTTCGTGGCCAAATCCGCTCCGGACGGCCATACCTTGCTGGTGGTCGCCTTCCCGTTTGCGCTCATCAACAGCCTGCATGCGCAGGCAAAGATCGATGTCACGCGTGATTTCGCGGCGCTTGCATGGGTGGGCTCAACCCCGAATCTGCTGGTGGTGAATCCGAACTCGCCGTTCAGGTCGGTGAAAGACATCCTCACCGCCGCCAAGGCGTCGCCAGGCAAGATTCCCTACGCATCAACCGGCAACGGCACATCGAATCACCTGTCGATGGAACTGTTCAAGGTGATGGCAGGCGTCGACCTGACACACATCCCCTACAAGGGCAGCGCCCCGGCGGTGACCGACCTCATTGGCGGACAGGTGCAGGCATTGTTCGACAACGTTCCCAACGTGATCCAGCATGTCAAGGCAGGACGCCTGCGGGCGCTTGCGATCACGACGCCGAAGCGCCTGGCATCAATGCCGGACATACCCACGGTTGATGAGGCGGGTGTCCCCGGATACCAGGTAGCCGTTTGGTTTGGCGTGGTCGCGCCGGCCGCCACACCGAGGGACGCGGTCGCGCGGCTTAATGCGGAGATCAACCGCGTGATTTCCCTTCCGGACGTGAAGGAGCGCTTCAACCAGTCCGGCATTGAAGTCGTCGGCGGCTCACCTGACGTCTTTGATCGCCACATCCGCGAACAGGTCGCCACCTGGGGAAAGGTAGTCAAGGACGCAAACATCCGGGCAGACTGAATGTGGACGCGGGTGCCCGGCTCAGCGATGAAGGTTACGCCCTGCTGGAGGCCGGGCGCTACGACGAAGCGCAGCCGAAGTTGCTGCGGGCGCTGGAACTGTCGCCACGTGACCCGCTCATTCACTACAGACTCGGCCTCCTCTACGGCGACATCGGCATGCCTGCCGCCGCGTTGTCGGCTTACGACAACTCCATCGCCCTGAATCCCGACAACGCCCGCGCCCACAACAATCGCGGCTCGGCGCTGCAACTCCTCGATCGACTGGCGGAGGCTGAAGCCGCTTTCCGGCGTGCCCATGAAATCGACCCTGCGCTGCCGCAGCCGTACATCAATCTCGGCCACTTGCTGGAGCAGCGCGATCGCGCCGGAGCGATCGCACTGTACGAGAAGGCGCTCGGCACGGGGCTGGATGCGGGCACCTTCGAGCACCACATCGCGGCCCTTCGCGGCCGCGACACACCTCGCGCGGATAGCTCGTGGGTGCGTGCCACCTTCGACAATTTCGCCCCCGGATTCGACCGTCAGCTGGCAGCGCTGGACTACGCCGTACCGTCGCTCCTGGCAGGCATGCTGGCAGAGGGCGGTCATGCCCTCGACGTCGCCGACCTTGGCTGCGGCACGGGGCAGGTAGGTGGTGCGCTGGCTGGCAGGGGGCATCGAATCGTGGGGGTGGACCTGTCGCAGAAAATGCTGAATCTCGCCCGCGAACGCCATGCATACGTCGATCTGGTCAACATGGAAATCGACGACTGGCTGGCGGCCCGCCCGGCTGCCACGCTCGACATGGTTGTCGCTGCCGATGTATTCATCTATATCGGCGCCCTGGAAAATACGGTTTCAGCCATCGCCCGCGCGCTCAGGCCGGGCGGAAGATTCGCGTTTTCCATTGAAGAATGCGCAGGAACCTACGAGTTGCGCAAGAGCGGGCGCTATGCCCAGAGCGACGCGTACATCACCCAATGCACCGCACCCTGGTTCCACACGCTGCAAACCCGCCAGATCGTGGTGCGCCAGGAGTCCGGCAACCCGCTCGTCGGCAGGCTCTACGTCATGCGGCGCGACTGAAGCCTTGGAGATGCGGCCGGGCGGTAAAATCGCGCCGTTCCGGCGATTGGCTCTTCCATGTCCTCTGACGTTCCATCCAGCAACTTCCTGCGCACCATCATAGAAGGCGATATTGCCCGCGACACTTACGCCGGTCGCGCATGGAGCGGCCGGCCCGGCCCGGCGCGGGCGCACGAGGGGGCGCCGCAGGACGCGGCGAAGATCCGCACCCGTTTCCCGCCGGAGCCCAACGGTTACCTGCATGTCGGACACGCCAAGAGCATTTGCCTGAATTTCGGGCTGGCACGCGACTATGGCGGCGTATGCCACATGCGCTTCGACGATACCAACCCTGAGAAGGAGGAACAGGAATACGTCGACGCCATTCTCGAGGCCGTGACATGGCTGGGTTTCAGCTGGCAGGGTTTCGGCGACAGCAATCTCTACTTCGCGAGCGACTACTTCGACATCATGTACGAGGCCGCCGAACTCCTGATCAAGGCCGGCCACGCCTACGTGGATGAACAAAGCGCGGAGGAAATGCGTTCCAACCGTGGCACGCTTACCGAGCCTGGCAAGCCAAGTCCCTTCCGCGAACGGCCGACAACGGAATCGCTTGCCCGGTTTCGCGAAATGCGCGACGGCCTGCACGCCGAAGGCAGCATGGTGTTGCGCGCGAAGATCGACATGGCCTCCCCCAACATCAACCTGCGCGACCCGGCGATCTACCGCGTGCGCAAGGCGTCGCACCACCGGACCGGGGACAAATGGTGCGTCTACCCGATGTACACCTTCGCACACCCCATCGAAGACGCCCTCGAACGCATTACCCATTCGATCTGTACGCTGGAATTCGAAGACCAGCGGCCGTTCTACGACTGGTTGCTGCTGAGGCTGGCGGAAGGCGGCCTGCTTGCGAGGCCATTGCCCCACCAGCACGAGTTTGCCCGACTCAATCTCACCTATGTGATCACCAGCAAGCGCAAGCTCAAGCAACTGGTCGACGAGGGCTGCGTCACCGCCTGGGACGACCCTCGCATGCCCACCATCGTCGGGTTGCGCAGGCGCGGCTACACGCCAGGGGCGATACGCCTTTTTTGCGAGCGGATCGGTGTATCCAAGGCAGACTCGTGGATTGACTACTCGACCCTGGAAATCGCCCTGCGCGACGACCTCGACCCCCGCGCCGCGCGCGCCATGGCGGTGCTGGATCCGCTGATGCTCAAGATCGTGAATTGGGCCGAAGTGTTTGGCGATTCCGCGCACGCCGAAGCCTGCGCAGCGCCGGTCCATCCGCAACAACCCGAACGCGGCGAGCGGCGGTTCTCGCTCACCAACGAGATCTGGATCGAACGGGATGACTTTGTCGAGACTCCTCCGAAAGGTTACTTCCGCCTGTTTCCCGGCAACAAGGTGCGGCTCAAGTACGGCTACATCATCGAATGCACGGGGTGCGAAAAGGACGCTGCCGGAAATGTAACGGCGGTGCTTGCGAACCTGATCCCCGATACCAAGAGCGGCACCCCCGGCGCGTCCAGCGTCAAGGTCAAGGGCGTGATCACCTGGGTCGGCAAGCGTGACGCGCAGGCTGTCGAGGTCCGTCTCTACGATCGCCTGTTCACCGACCCGCAACCCGACGCAGGCGGCAAGGATTTCAAGCTTTCACTCAATCCTGCGAGTCTCAAGGTGGTGCAGGCATTCGTCGAACCCTCGTTGGCCAATGCTGGCGCCGAGGACCGCTTCCAGTTCGAACGCCACGGCTATTTCGTGGCTGACAGGCGCGATCATTCCGCAAGCCGCCCGGTATTCAACCGCATCACGGGACTGAAGGATTCGTTCGCGAAATAGTTGCCGGTTTGACCTGTCGCAAGCCGTTGACGCGACTTTCGCATGCCGGTCAGCCTTATCAGCTAGCATCCATCCCATGAAAATCCATTTCCTGGGCGCGGCCGGCGAAGTCACCGGTTCATGCTATCTGGTCGAACACCGGGACCTGCGATTCCTGGTCGATTGCGGCATGTTCCAGGGCGGGCGCGAAGCGCGTGCCAAGAACCTCGGCTCGCTCAAGTTCGATCCGCGCAGGCTCGATTTCGTGGTGCTTACCCACGCGCACATCGATCACAGCGGATTGATCCCGCGCCTCGTGGCGCTCGGGTATCGCGGCCCGGTGTACTGCACGCGCGCAACCGCCGCCCTGCTGGACATCATGCTGCCGGACAGTGCCCACGTGCAGGAAATCGAAAGCACCTGGCAAAACCGCCGCAAGCATGTGTCCGGGCGCTACGGCCGGCAGGATGCGGCGCCGCTCTACACGGTGAACCAGGCGCTTCTTTCCCTGGAGCAACTCGAACCCTTCGACTATGAAAAGCCGTTCCGGCCGGCCGACGGTATCGATGTCACCTTCCACGACGCCGGACATATCCTCGGCTCCGCCATTCTGGAGATTGACGTCAGAACCGATTCCGGCACACGCAAGCTGGTGTTTTCCGGGGATCTCGGACAGCCGGAACGCCCGCTGATGAACGACCCGACACCGGTACTGTCAGCGGACATCCTGCTGGTCGAATCCACCTACGGCAATCGGCTGCACAAGACCCTGTCCGATACCGAAAGCGAGCTGGTCGCCGCAGTCACCGAAACATTCGCACGCGGCGGCAACGTGGTGATTCCTGCATTTGCCGTCGGTCGCACCCAGGAAGTCATCCACGTGCTGGCGGATCTCGTAAGGCGCGGCAGGTTACCCGCCCTCACTGTCTTCGTTGATTCGCCGATGGCAACGGCAGCCTCGCAGGCCACCAGCCGATTCACCAAATTGCTCGATGCCCAGGCCCAGGAGGTGGCGGCCTGGATCGCCCGCAACAAGACGCGATTCAATCTGCGTTACACGGCAACCGTCCGCGAATCGATGGCCATCAACCAGCTCAAGGGCGGTGCAGTGATCATCGCCGCCTCGGGCATGTGCAATGCCGGGCGGATCCTGCACCATCTGGCGCAAAACCTGCCGCGGCGCCAATCATCGATCCTGATCACCGGCTTCCAGGCCGAGGGCACGCTCGGCCGTCGCCTGGTGGACGGTGCGCGCGAGGTGAACCTTCTGGCTGAACGGATTCCGGTCAAGGCCAGGATCTACACCATCGGCGGCCTTTCCGCGCACGCAGACCAGCAAGGCCTGATCCATTGGCTGCAAGGTTTCAGAAAGGCCCCGCAGCGGACCTTCGTAGTACATGGCGAGCACACCACCGCCCTGGACTTCGCCGAGCATGTCCGCGCCCAACTCCAGTGGTCCGATGTAAGCGTGCCGGAGCGCGGCGAGGTCCATGACATCGGGTAGATGTGGTGGATGCCCAACAAAAAGGCCGCCAAAAAGGCGGCCTTCTGTCGCTTGCCTGCGGGATTCTCAGGCGCGCTTGATCTTTTCGAGCATCTTGAAAGTGCCCTTGGGAGCACCGGCAAACATGCGCTTGAAAACCTTGGAGAGGCAACGACGCTCAAGCGTGTTGCGACGGACGCGTTTACGTTCGGCCATGATGAAAAAGTCCTGACGGGTGAAAGTTCTTCATTATACCGCTCCGGCCCGGTTCTGCCCAACCACCCCGCGAATTGTAAGCATGGGTAAACCCTGTGAACCAGCGGCGCCGCGACGCGTTCTACGTGGGACGGAAATACATCTTCCGGAAGCAGCCAGGAGCGCAATGTGAAAACCAGTTCCGCCGGATCCATGCAAACCAGACGCGTCCATGTCGCGAGCATCCTCGTGCTGGCAGTCTGCGCGGTCGTCGCGATGCTGTTTCCGCCGTACGGAATCGCCCAGGAGTCGCCTGACGCGACGATCAAGCGGGCCGTGGCCGAAGTGACGAGCGCGATCGACGCGGACCGCGAGATCCGCGGCGGCAGCCGGCAGAAAGTCACCGCGCTTATCAACGCAAAGGTGTTGCCTTACCTCGATGTACAGGCCATGACACGCTCTGCCCTGGGACGCCACTGGAGTCGCGCGACGCCGGAACAGCAACAGGCCCTGGCCCGCGAGTTCAGCCGCTTGCTGGTCAACACCTACGCCGGCGCTTTTGCCGCCTATCGCCCGGAAACCGTGGTCGAGTACCGGCCGCTGCGCATGCAGGCCGGCGACACCGAAGCGGTGGTGCGCTCGATGGTCAAGGCGCCAGGCGGCGACCCGATACAGCTTGATTACCACATGGAATTGACCGGCGGCGCCTGGAAGGTTACCGACATCAACGTGCTGGGCGCACGTCTGGTGGAAACCTACAAGAACCAGTTCAATGGCGCGATCGCCGCCGATGGAATCGACGGACTGATCAAGACGCTGACTTCCCGCAACCAGGCGATCGAGGCACGCACGCGGTCGTAGCGCCGGCAGGGAACGCTAAAGCCGGATGAAGTGCTCGCGGTAGTACTTGAGTTCTTCGATCGACTCGTAGATGTCCGCCAGCGCCTCGTGCTTGCCATGCTTGGTGAGGCCCTTGGCGAGCTCGGGCTTCCAGCGCTTGACCAGCTCCTTGAGCGTGGAAACATCCAGGTTGCGGTAATGGAACCATGCCTCCAGTTCCGGCATGCCGCGCGCCATGAAGCGGCGATCCTGGCAGATCGAGTTGCCGCACATCGGCGAGATGCCCTTGGGCACGTGCAGCTTGAGGAAATCGAGCATGCGCAGCTCGACCGCGCGCTCATCGAAGGGGGACGCCTTGACCTTGTCGATCAAACCGGATTTCGCGTGGGTGGACTTGTTCCAGTTGTCCATGCCGTCGAGCACGGCGTCGGACTGATGCACCACCAGCACCGGCGCCTCGGCCACGGTATTGAGTTGCGAATCGGTGATGACGATCGCCACCTCGATGATCCGGTCACTGTCCGGCAGGAGACCGGTCATTTCCATGTCGATCCAGATCAGGTTGTTTTGGTCTTGTGGCATCGGTTGGGCGATAATCCTTTGGCTGGCTTGAATTGTCGCACACGCCCCCAATTTCTCCTCTGATGAACGCTTTCACCTACGTCTTCGCGGCCGCTGCACTGGCCTCTCTCGGCCTCACCTTGTGGCTGTCATGGCGTCATGCCCGCCACGTGCTCGCCCATCGCGCCAGCGTGCCGGGCGAATTCGCCGAAAGCATCACCCTGTCCGCGCACCAGCGCGCAGCGGATTACACCATCGCCAAGACCCGCTTCGGCATGTTCGAAAGCGTCGTCGACACGGCGCTCCTGTTCGCCCTTACGCTGGGTGGAGGCCTCAACATGCTGGCTGCCGCAGTCGCGCCAATACCCGCGGGTTACGGGCGCGAACTGGCCCTGATCGGCGCGGTCGTCCTGGTCATGGGCGTCGCCGGCCTGCCGTTCACCTGGCACCGGACCTTCGGCATCGAGGCGCGATTCGGCTTCAACCAGATGACCAGGAAACTATTCGCGGCGGATGCCGCCAAGGGCGTATTGCTGGGTGTGCTGCTGGGTACACCACTCGTGCTCGCGATACTCTGGTTCATCAACAGTGCGGGTCAATGGTGGTGGCTCTACGCCTGGATCGCCTATTGCGCGTTCCAGTTGCTGGTGCTTTTCCTGTTTCCCACGGTGATCATGCCTCTTTTCAACAAGTTCACGCCGCTTGAGGAAGGCACGCTCAAGTCCGCGATCGAGCAATTGCTGGCACGTTGCGGTTTCAAGGCCGGCGGGCTGTTCGTGATGGATGGTTCCAAGCGCTCGCGCCACAGCAATGCCTTCTTCTCCGGCTTCGGGGCGGCCAAGCGCATTGTGCTGTTCGATACCCTGATCCAGAAGCTGGCGCAAAACGAGATCGAAGCGGTGCTGGCGCACGAGCTGGGCCACTTCCGTCACAAGCACATCGTCAAGCGCATCGCCATGGCCTTCGCGGTCAGCCTCGGGTTCTTCGGCCTGTTGGGTTACCTCATGGCTGAATCGTGGTTCTTCGCCGGCCTCGGCGTGCAAAGCCGCAGCCCTGCCATGGCGCTGGTGCTGCTCACCATGGCGATGCCCGCCTTCACCTTCATGTTCACGCCCCTGATGAGCCTGTCGTCGCGCAAGCACGAATTCGAGGCCGACGCCTACGCCGCCCGCCAGACCTCGGCCGGCGACCTGATAGGCGCGCTGACGAAGATCTACAACGACAACGCCGCCACGCTGACTCCCGACCCGCTGCACTCCGCCTTCCATGATTCACACCCGCCCGCGTTCATCCGCATTGGCAGGCTGAAGGAAATGCCTGCCTGATGCGCCTTCGCCGCTGCACAGCCCGCCTGCCCCGCATGCGCCCGGTTCGATGACCGAAACCGGCGCGGTGGTCGCGGTATTCGGGCGTCGCTACGAGGTCGAGACCGACGCCGGCGCACGACTGGACTGCGTGGCCCGGGGCAAGAAGCGCGATGCCGCCTGCGGCGACCGCGTCGAAGTCAGGATGACCGGCCCCGGACAGGCGGTCATCGAAGCCATCCTTCCACGGCGCAATTTCCTGGAGCGCGCCGATCCCTACAAGCGCAAGGCCATTGCTTCCAACGCCGACCAGTTGCTGGTGCTGGTGGCTGCCGATCCGTGGTTCTCGGACGAATTCGTAACCCGTGTCCTGCTGTTGGCGCACGATGCCGGTATCGACGCCTTCATCGCCTTGAACAAGGTCGACCTGGCCGGTGCAGGCGCCGCACGCGAGCGGCTGAAAGTGTTCGAAAGCGCCGGGTATCCGGTGCTTGAAGTCGCCGTGCGGCCACGCAACAGCGCAGGCGAGAAAATCAACGCGCCTATCGGTACCGACGCCCTGCGGGAGCGCCTTGCCGGTCGTGCCACGGTGCTGGTCGGGCAATCGGGCATGGGCAAGTCATCCCTGGTCAACGCGCTGATTCCCGACGCGGAAGCGGTCACCGGCGAACTTTCGCAGGCCCTGGGCTCCGGGCGCCACACCACCACGTTCTCACGCCGCTACCGCATCGACGGCGCTTCCACGCTGATCGATTGCCCGGGAATGCAGGAGGTGGGCGTATTCAATCTCGACTTCGCGCGGCTCGAAGCAGGGTTTCCCGATTTTTCCGCTTTCGGGGGCAAGTGTCGCTTTGCAGACTGCCGCCATGACCGCGAGCCAGGATGCGCGCTCATCACCGCCGTCGCCGCCGGTCACATCGATGCCCGTCGATTCGAACTGTTCTGCCGGCTGCGGGGCGAAGTCAGGCCGTCTGGCCGCTGAGGACGCCGGCGCGACACTGGTCGCGCTAGCTTACCCACTGGGCGATTGCCAGCATCACCAGCAACATCAGCCACAGTACCAACGCCCGCCACACCAGCCCTACCGTGCTCGAAAGAAAGCCGGCATCGGCCTCCTCGCCGATGCCGATCTCGGCGCGCTCGTCAATCGAAAGGCCCACCGATGTCATGCCCTCCTTGATGGGCTTGCCCAGCTTCACGCCGATGGCACCCGCTCCGGCGGCAAGGACAATCCCCAATTCCGGATCACGCCAGTTCTGCGCCTGGTTGCGCCAGCAATACACCGCATCCTCGAAATTGCCAACGATGGCGAAGCCGGTGGCCGTCAGCCGTAACGGCAGCCAATCGATCTTCCGAAACGCCGCGACCGCAAATTCGCCAAAACGTCCGTCCCCCGTCGTCGACCCGCTGCCCCAGCGATTGCGCAACAGGAGTGCAAGGCGATACAACACGGCACCCACCGGGCCGGGCAGAAAGGCAAACCAGAACAGCACACCGAAGACGTGCCGATGGGACGCGGAAAACGCCTCCTCGATCGCCAGGCGGGCCACTTCCACCGTGTTGAGGTCATCCGCGGGGCGTCCTCGCCATTCGCGGATGAGGCGCCGTGCCCGCGGCAGGTCGCCGTCGATCAACGCCCGGTGGACATCGGTGAAATGGTGGCTGAATTGCCGGAAGCCCATGGTGAGGTACAGCACGCCCACGTTGAAAGCCAGCGCCAGGAGTACATGCAGCCGCGCCAGCAGGTAATAGGCCAGGAGCGTGAGCACGGCGGCCGAAAGCATGGCGACCATCCATGCGAACCTGCCATGCGAATGCTCCCCGGTATTGAAGGACTGGCCGAGAAGATCGAGAACATAGTCAAGCGGACGGGCGATGCGGGTGCGATCGTCCAGGGGGCGCAACTGCTCGATGAGAAGCGCGGCGATCAATGCTAGGACGGTCATGGCATGATCGAAGATATCACAGCCCCACGCTACAATCGCCCGCACCGCTTCCGCCACCGTCGATGAACATCACGCCGCCCTTCGGCTACAGCCGGATCGTGCCGCTGGAGAAACACCACCGGGTCCTGCTGCCGTCAACCGGGGCCGGTGCGGTGCCGGAATTCGCGCGGCACATCAACGCAATGGCGATTTCGTTTTCCGAGTTCGCCATCGCCCAGCGCGACTACCCGATCGTGTTCGCCACCGCGGATGCAGGCGCCACATTCGCACCGGTGGCGGTACTTGGCCTCGCCGATGGCCAGAACCTGTTTGTCGAGCGCGACGGCGCTTGGGCCGCCGGCTGCTATGTGCCGGCGTTCGTGCGCCGCTATCCGTTCTGCATCTCACGGGTTTTCGTCGACGGCGTGGCGCAGGACCAGCGCCTGGTATGTGTGGAAAGCTCGTGGTTGGACGACAGTGGCATCGCCATGTTCGACGCCGCGGGCGAACCCGCGCGCGAATGGACGGAGCGCGAGCGGTTGCTGTCCGAGTACGAGAAGGACCTGGACCTCACCGCGCAGATGTGCGCGTTTCTCAGGAAACTCGACCTCCTGACGCCATTCACGATGCAGGTCAAGAGCGGCGACCAGTCTGCCCTGACCATGCAGGGCATGCATCGCATCGACGAATCGCGTTTTGCCCAACTCAAGGCCGCCAGCCACAAGGCGCTCGCCACCAGGGGCCTGGCCGCGCGCATTTACGCACACCTTTTTTCGCTTGCCAATTTCTCCCGCCTGGTCGACCGCGCGGTGGCGGCAGAGTCGCGCCGCAAGGCGGCGGCACGGGACTGAGCAAGGCCGCGGGCGATCCCTATGCGCGCATGAAGTGGTAGAAGTTGCGCAGCATGGCGGCAGTGGCTCCCCAGATGAAGTGACGGCCATAGGGCATGGCATAGAAGTGACGCGTGCGCCCTTCCCACGGCCTGCTGCGCTTCTGGTGGTTGGCCGGATCGAAGATGAAATCCAGCGGCACTTCGAACGCCTCGGCCACCTCGTTGGCATCCAGCGAGAGTTCCATCGGCGCATGCACCAGAGCCACCACCGGCGTCACCTCGTAGTTGGTGACCGTGTAGTACCTGGGCAAATGCCCGACAACCTCGACGCGATCGCGCGAAAGTCCGATTTCCTCCTCCGCCTCGCGCAGCGCGGTGTCTGTGGCGTCGGCGTCCGACTCCTCGGCGCGGCCCCCGGGAAAGCTGATCTGCCCGGCATGGTTGGTGAGATGGGAGGTACGCTGGGTCAGGAGCAGGGAGAGGCTGTCTCCCGCGACAATCGGCACCAGCACCGATGCGCGGCGATAGTCCCGCCCCGGCATCAGTTCGCCATCCTCGAATTGCTGGTCGCCCAGCATTTCGCGGCGCCAGTCGCGTTCCTGGCGGAAACGTTCGCGCAGCGCCGCGGCGGAAATGTCGCGCAACGGCGCAAGCCCGCTGTTGTAAAGCGCCGGATCGATGACTTCGATCGCGGCGGCTTCAGCGGTGGTAATGGTGTGGCGTGCAGCGGGGCCGTTCATTGTTCTCGGGCGGATCGAATCAAGGCCAGGACAGTTTAACCCGGCGACGCGCCGGCCAAGCCCCTAGAAAACCGTGCGGCGACGGTAGTGCTCGGCCTCGCGCAAGGTCGCAAGCTTCATGGTGCTGGTGAGCTTGAACTCGGCGCTGCCGGCGGCCTCAACCTGGCGCAACTCGATTTCAGAGTGGCACTTGCTGCAGGCCGCGAGCCACTGCCCGGCGAACTGGTAGGGAACGCCGAGTGGTTCGGTCGCGCAAATCGGGCAATTGAGGGTACTCATGACAAAAATCCTCCTTTCCACGTGGCGGCCGGAACCGCCATGCTCAAACGACCTGCGCAACCTGGGGACGGCGCAGGTCAGCCTCCTGTTGCGGCGACAGGCCCGCAACACCCTTGACGCAAAATCCGGTCGTCTGCCCGTCCGCGCCGTCAACCGCCTCGACTTCGGTCTCGAACAGGCATTCCGTGCACAGGGCATACCATGCACCGGCAACCAGGCGCGGCGGTTTGAGCGTCGCGGAATTGCAGGTGGCACAGGACAGTTGCGACATCGATGAACCTCCAGAATTTCGATGTATGGATTATCAGCAATGCAACCGGCCCGGTAGAGGACAAAGTCCCGGATTTGACCTTTGTTAACGGCGCGATACCGGATTTAACAAGGGTTCTTCGCGCCATTTCGGGGACCCGCAGCGTCAATCCCACACAGGCCGCGTCAAATCGCTACGACCAGTAAGGCGGAAAGCCGCTTTGCGCGGTTTCCACCTTGAGCAGACGCAGCATCGCGTGCCACTCCAGCACGCCATACGGTCGCCGGGTGCCGGGCTGGTAGAGGTCAGCCGTGCGTTCCAGCGCCTCATTTGGCGGCACGTACCAGTCGTCCTTCGCCGCCATGGTGTCGACCTGCGTGCGGCAGGCCAGCTCCAGGTTGTACATGAGGTTGAACGCCTCGCCCGCCGAGGGACCGCAGGTGAGCAGGCCGTGCCCGCGCAGGATCATCGCGTTGTGTTCGCCCAGGTCTCGCACCAGGCGCTCGCGCTCGGCCAGATCGATCGCCGGGCCCTCGTAATCGTGATAGCCGAGATGGCCGATGAAGCGCATGCCGGTTTGTGTCAGCGGCACCAGGCCGCTTCGAACCGCGGAAACCGCCATGCCGGCGCGCGTGTGGGTATGCAGCACGCACTTCACGTCCGGTCGCGCCGCGTGGATGGCCCCGTGGATCACATACCCAGACTTGTTGATGCCGTAATCGGTATCGGGCTTCCACAGGATGTTGCCGTCGAGCTCGATCTTCACCAGGCTCGACGCGGTGATCTCCTTGTAGAGCAGGCCGTACAGGTTGATCAGCAGATGGTCGGGCGTGTTGGGAATGCGCAGGGTGATGTGGTTGTAGATCAGGTCGGTCATGCCGTAACGGTCGACCAGCCGGTAACAGGCGGCGAGGTCGCAGCGCGCCTGCCATTCCTCCGGGCTCACTTCATCCCTGATGCAGCGAAATTCGGTGTTGTAGCTCATGTCGTTGGACTCCCTGCTCCCTGTTGTTGGTACTGCCCACTCGCGAACGGTGAGCCGTTTTACGTCGCAAAGTCTGACACAAACGCCCGCACTTGTTTATCATCTGCTCAAGAACGATATTCGCGCCATGGCAGGCAGCGCGGAGCCCATAACGATTCAGGAGGCCGAGATGGATACGACGATCCCCAACCCGATCATGACGCACATGCGTGCGGGCGAGGTGGCGCTGGGCATGACGGTGCGGCTGGGGCATTCCGGCGACATCGCACGCATCGCCAAGGCGACCGGGCACGATTTCATCTTCATCGACGGCCAGCATTCGCTGTTCAACCTGGAAACCATCGGCCACATGGCGCAAACGGCGCTGGCCTGCGGCATCGCGCCGCTGGTGCGCGTAAAGAGCGTCTACGACCTCGCCGTGCCGCTGCTGCTGGACAATGGCGCCACCGGCATCATCTTCCCCGACGTCAACAACGCCGAAGAGGCGCAGCATGCCGTCAACGCCGCCAAGTTCGCGCCGCTTGGCAAGCGCTCGGTGTGCGGCGGCTACCCGCATTTCGATTTCCGTTCCGTGCCCTTGAAAGAAAGCGTACCGGCGTTGAACGAAGCGGCGCTGGTGGTGTGCATGATCGAAACCCTCGAAGGTCTGGAAAATGTCGAAAAGATCGCCGCCGTACCCGGGGTCGACATCATCCATGTCGGCAGCAACGACTTGCTGGTCAACATGGGCAAGCCCGGCCAGTTCGATGACCCCGCCATCGTCGCCGCGCAGGACCGTGCCATCGCCGCCGCCAAGGCCAACGGCAAGTTCGCCGGCTGCGGCGGCAATCGTGATGTGGAGCGCCAGGCCGCAGCCGTGCGGCGCGGTGCGCTATTCGTGACCACGCAGACTGACATCGGCTTCCTGATGGCCTCCGCCAACAAGTGGACCCAGGGTATCCGCGACGCCCTCGCGAAATAGTTTCCATACGGCCACGGCGATTCGCCCGGCCCGTTTTAGATACAACAAAAAACACAAAGGAGCAAGACATGCGCAACTTCCTCGCATGGTTGACAGCGATCCTCATCGCCGCTTGTGGCGGGCAGGCAATCGCGCAGGCCTTTCCCAGCAAGCCGGTGCGCATCATCGTCGCGTTTCCCCCCGGCGGTGGCACCGACATCGTTGCGCGCCTGATTGGCCAGCGCCTGTCCGACCTGTGGGGCCAGCAGGTCATCGTCGAAAACCGCGCCGGTGCGAGCGGCGTGATCGGCACCGAAATGGCCGCCCGCGCCGCGCCGGACGGATACACGATTTTCATGGGCACGCTGGGCAATCTTGCAGTCAACCAGCACCTGTTCCCGAAAATGGCGGTCGATCCGCTGACCGCCTTCGCGCCCATCACCCAGGTGGTCGACGTGCATTTCGTGCTGCTCGCCAACCCCGCGCTGCCGGTCAAGAACGTCAACGAATTGCTGGCCCTGGCGCGCGCCAAGCCCGGGCAACTGACCTACTCCTCCTCGGGCTCCGGCGGCGCGCCGCATCTCGCAGCGGAATTGTTCAAGCGCCTCGGCAAGGTGTTCATCGTCCACATCCCGTATCGTGGCAGCGCCCCCAGCATGCAGGACGTGATGGGCGGGCAGGTATCGATCACTTTCGACAGCCAGATCCAGGCCCTGCCCTTCATCAAGGACAACCGCCTGCGCGCCATCGCCGTCCTGGGACGCAACCGATCGCAACAGCTGCCCGATGTCCCTACCGTGGCCGAATCCGGCCTGCCGGACTATGACCTCACCAACTGGTTCGGCCTGGTGGCCCCCGCCGCCACACCCAAGCCCTTGCTCGACAAGCTCAACGCCGATGTGGTTCGGGTGATCGGCGCGCCGGAGTTCAAGAGTCGCATCAACGACATGTCCGCCACCGTGGTGGGCAACACGCAGGAACAGTTCGCCGCCACGCTTAAGGCCGACTCGGCCAAGTGGGCGCGCGTGATCCGCGACACCGGCCTCAAGGCCGACTAGGAACCGGACCGCTTTTCCAGACACAAGCAGAAAGCGCAAGTCACCAATGAAAATTCAGGCAGACCTCCTGCGCCGCCAGATCACAGCCGTCCTCGATGCCTGGGGCATGGATGAGGCGACCATCCGCACCACCGCCGAGGTGATGATCGAAACCGATCTCGCCGGCGTGGATTCGCACGGCATTTCCATGCTGATGGACTACGACGGCTCACGCCAGAAAGGCCGCCTCAACCTGAAGGCGGTGCCGAAGGTTGTTAGGCAGAATGCGGTCACCGCGCTGATCGACGCCGACGCCGGCCTCGGCCACCCCGCCGCGGTGATGGGCATGGAGATGGCCATCGCCAAGGCGAAAGTCGCGAGCGTGGGCGTGGTGGCGGTGCGCAACTCGCATCACTTCGGCGCCGCCGGCTACTACGCGGCACTCGCGGCAAAGCAAGGACTGGTGGGCATGGTCACCAGCGCCACCCGCAGCATCAACACCGTGCCCACGCGCGGCACCATTCCGCTGCTGGGGACCAACCCGATCGCCTTTGCGGCCCCCGCAAAGCGCAACCGCGCGTTCCTGCTCGACATGGCCACCTCCAGCACCGCGGCCAACAAGGTCAAGGTTTACGAACTCAATGGCAAGACGCTGCCGGCCGGCTGGGTGCTCGATGCCAAGGGCGTGCCCGTCACCGATGCCACCCTCGCCATGGACACCCTGTTCAACCGCAAGGCGCATGGCGGTGGCGGATTGACGCCCCTGGGCGGCACGCCCGAGCAGGCCAGCCACAAGGGCTATGGCCTGGCGATGATGGTGCACATCCTGGGTGGCGTGCTTTCGGGCGCCTCGTTCTCGCCGATCCGCAACCGCACCCAGCGCCCCGAAGATCCCGACAACCTCGGCCATTTCTTCATGGCCATCGACCCGGACGCCTTTCGCGACGAGGGCGAGTTCGAGGATGACCTCGACGAAGTCATCGAACTCCTGCACGCCACACCGCCCATCGACCCGGCCAGGCCGGTGCTGGTGGCGGGCGACCCCGAAGCCATGACGCGCGAGGAACGCCTGCGCGCAGGCGTGCCGATCCCGCAATCACTGGCCGACCAGTTGCGCAAGGTGTGCGAGAACTGCGGCGCCCCCTTTCTGCTGGGTTAGGAGCTGAACATGAAACCACTGATCGCAGTCCTGGCCGCACTTGCGGCGCTCGCCGTGCCCTGCACCGCGCCTGCCGCGGACACCTATCCCTCCAAACCGGTCCGGCTGATCATCCCGTTTCCGCCCGGCGGCAGCAACGACGTGGTCGGCCGCGTCATCGCCACGCAACTGGGCGAGCGCCTCGGCCAGCAGGTGGTGGTCGACAACCGCGGCGGCGCCGGCGGCGTGATCGGCACCGAAATGGCAGCCAAGGCCGCCCCTGACGGTTACACGCTGCTGTTCATCTCGTCCGCCTTCGCGGCCAACAGTTCCCTCTACAAGCTGCCCTATGATCCGGTCAAGGCCTTCGTGCCCATCGCCATGATCGCCGCCGGCCCGAATGTGCTGGCGGTGGCGCCGACCCTGCCAGTCAATTCGCTCAAGGACCTGCTCGCCCTGGCGCGCGCGAAGCCGGGGCAACTCAACTATGCTTCCGCCGGCGTCGGCAGCTTCCAGCACCTGGGCAGCGCGCTGTTCGTGAGCCTGGCCAAGGTGAATATCGTGCATGTACCGTTCAAGGGCGGCGGCCCGGCCATGGTCGACGTGATCGCCGGCAACACCCAGGTGATGCTGGGATCGCTGGTGCAGACCCTGCCGCAGATCAAGTCCGGCAAACTCAAGGCGCTGGGGGTGGGCGGCAGCAAACGCTCGCCCACCATGCCGGAAGTGCCCACCATCGCGGAGGCAGGCGTACCCGGCTACGAGGCCGTCAACTGGTGGGGCATCATCGGCCCTGCGGGAACACCTGCCGCCATCGTCAGCCGGATCCACAAGGAGTTGGCCGCCATCGCGCAGACGCCCGACATGCAGAAACGCTTCGAAGCCGAAGCGGTCGAGGCGGTGCAGATGAGCACGCCGGAGTTCGCGCAATACATCGAACGCGAAACCGTGAAGTGGGCCCGCGTGGTCAAGGAAGCCGGCATCAAGGCCGAGTAAGAAAAATCAGCCGGATTCCAGGCATCGCCCGGGCCACACAAAGGAGATTCCCATGAAACTTGTCCGCACCCTGCTTGCCATGGCAAGCCTGGCCGCATGCGCCGCCGCCCTGGCACAAGCCGACTATCCCAGCCGCCCGGTGCGCATCGTCGTCCCGGTGGCCGCCGGCGGCAATGTCGACATCATCGCCCGCGCCCTGGCCGAACAGTTGAACACCGCCACCGGCCAGACCTTCCTGGTGGAAAACCGTCCCGGCGCAAGTTCGCTCCTGGGCACGCAGATGGTGGCCAAGGCGCCTGCGGACGGTTACACCCTGCTGGCCATTTCCAATACCTATGTGTCGGCCCCGGCGATCGTCGCCAACCCCGGCTATGACGCGGTGGCCGATTTCGCGGCCGTGTCCATCACCTGCCGCATCCCGATGGTGCTGGTGGTCAATGCCAACAGCGCGGCCAACAGCGTGACCGAACTGATCGCCCAGGCGAGGGCCAAACCCGGCGCGCTCTCCTACGCCACCTCGGGCAACGGCTCCACCGGCCACATCGCCGGCGAGTTGTTCATGCGCGCCGCCAACGTCAAGCTGCTGCACGTGCCTTACAAGGGCAACGCGCAGTCGCTGGTCGATGTGGTCGGCGGGCAGGTGAGCATGATGTTCGACCAGGTCAGTACCTCGCTGCCGCACGTCCAGGCCGGCAAGCTGCGTCCGCTGGGCGTGACCACGCTGACCCGTTCGCAAGTGCTGCCCAGTGTGCCGACCCTCGATGAATCCGGGCTGCGCGGCTACGAGGACGTCACCTTCAACGGCATCATGGCGCCGGCCGGCACGCCGCGCGAGGTGGTGGCAAAGCTGCATGCGGAAATCGCCAGGGCCTGGCGCGCGCCCGCGCTGCAAAAGCGCTTCGGCGACCGCGGCATCGAACTGGCCGCCAGTGCCTCGCCCGAGGAATACACGGCATACATCCGAAGCGAAGTCGCGCGCTACGCGCGATTGGCGCGCGAAGCCAGCATCAAGGCGGACTAAAGGCGGTTGCGCCTCAAGCGGCCGGCAGTCCCGCCGGGTATTCCGGCGCGGGCGCGGCGCGACCGAGGATCATGTCCGCGGCCTTTTCGGCGATCATCATGGTCGGCACGCCGGTATTGCCGGAGGGCATGTTGGGCATGATCGAGGCATCGACCACCCGCAGACCCTCGATGCCGATCACCCTCAACTGGTGGTCGACCACCGAATCGTCGTTCTCGCGCGGCCCCATGCGGCAGGTACCCATCAGGTGCCAGGCGGTGCCGCCGCGCTGGCGCGCGAAATCGAGCAATTCGTCGTCGCCGGTGGCCGCCGCTGGCGGCGCCTCGTCGCGCTCGTGGAAGGCCATCAGGGGCGCTGTGTGCAAAAGGCGGCGGGTCTGGCGCACACCGTCGATCACCACCCTGCGGTCGCGTTCATCGGCCAGGTAGTTGGGCTGGATCGCCGGATCGGTGAACGGGTCACGGGATTTCACGCGCACATGGCCGCGGCTCCAGGGGCGCAGGTGATAAAAACCCAGCGTCATTCCCGGGAAATCATCCAGTCGCCCGGCGATGCCAGAGGCGTAGCTGCCGGGGGAAAAATGGAATTGCAGGTCGGGGGTCGGCAAGTCCGCGCGCGACTTCCAGAACGCGAAGGCCACCGAAGGACTGATGGCCAGCAGGCTGGGCCGGCCGAGCGCCCACTTGGCGGCCTCGCCCATGAGGCGCAGGCCGCTTGCGCTGCTGTTGAGGGTCGACACCCCCCTGACCCGTGCCACCGAGCGAACCATCAAATGGTCCTGCAGGTTCTCGCCCACCCCGGCCCGTTCGTGTACGACGGGAATGCCGAGATTTTCCAGCAACGCGCGCGGGCCGATGCCGGAGAGCTGCAGAAGTTTGGGCGAGTTCGCGCTGCCGCCACTGACGATCACCTCGCGCCGGGCGCGCACCTCCTGCAAGGCAGCGCCGGGACCGCGCGCATGCCGCACACCGACGGCACGCTTGGCTTCGAGAATGATGGCCACAGCATGCGCATGGGTGCGCACCGCCAGGTTCCTGCGCCACATGACCGGCCGCAGAAAGGCGCGCGCGGCGCTGACGCGCCGGCCGCCTGCGATCCAGCGCTGGTAGTAGCCGGCGCCATCCTGCGCCGCGGCGTTGTAGTCGGGTTTGCGCGGCAGGCCCAGGCTGGCCGCCCCTTCGATGAAGGCATCACAGAGCGGATGGCGCCAGTCGCAATCGGTGATCGGCAACAGGCCGTCGCCGCCGCGATAACGCGGATCGAACGCGCCAATGCGTCGCTCGGTGCGCTTGAAATACGGCAGGACTTCGGCATACGACCAGCCGGGGTTGCCCTGTGCCACCCAGCCGTCGTAGTCGCCGGGCTGGCCGCGTGTGTAGTTGAAGCCATTGATCGAGCTTGAACCGCCGAGGGTGCGCCCCTGCATGGTGGTGATGCTGCGACCGGCGATGTGCTCGCCCGGCTCGGTGTTGAATTGCCACGTGTAGCGCGGGTTGTAGCCGATCTTGATGAAACCGGCGGGCAGGTGGATGAAGGGATGGTTGTCCGGCGGCCCTGCTTCCAGGAGGCAGACGCTGTGCCGACCATCCTCGCTCAGGCGGTTGGCCAGCAGACACCCGGCCATGCCGGCGCCCACGATCACATAGTCGAAGAATTCGGGCGATGACATACGCTGGCGTTGCTCAGCGGTCCGTCCAGCGCAGTACCACCTTGCCCAGCCGCCCCTCGCGCTCGGCATGCGCCAGCGCTTCGCCCAGTTGCGCGACCGGATAGGCCGCCTCGACCGGGATGCGCAGGGTGCCGGCGTTGAGCATGGCAACCAGCCCGGCGAACAAGGCCCGCACCGCCTCGGGGCTGGCACGCGAACGCCACTTCGAATACCAGAAGCCGCGCAGGGTCACATCACGGAACAGGATGTCGGCCGGGTCGGCTTCGCACGGCTTTCCGGACAGGAGGCCGTAGTTCACTACCGTGCCACCTTCGGCCACACAGGCAGCGAGGCGACGCGTGGCATCGCCGGCCACCGCGTCGATGGCCAGCCTGATCGGAGCGCCGTGCGTGGCCTCGGCAACGCGCTCCTTGAGATCCGGTCCGTCCACCAGCACGATGTCCGCGCCATAGCCCCGCAGCGCGTCTTCAAGGCCGGACCTGCGCACGACATTCACGGTTTTCAGTCCCTTGCCACGCGCGATCTGGATCAGGCTCACGCCGACCGAAGAGTTGGCGGAATTCTGGATCACCCAGTCACCCGGCTGGAGGCGGCCGAACAACTCGAGCATCAGGAGCGCGGTAGGCGGGTTCGCCGCCAGCAGGGCCAGGGAAACCGGATCGGCTTTCGGCAAGGCCAGCAGGCCATCGGCCGGGCACAGGCGGCGCTCGCGCCAGCCGGCGCGATCGGGATTGTTGACGATGACCCGGTCACCCGCCTGTACATGGCCCACGCCCTCACCCACCGCGAGGATGCGTCCGAACACACCGCCGCCGGCAAAGCTCGGCAACGCCGGCGGCGTTCCATAGCGTCCTGAAAAATGCAGCAGGTCCGATGGGTTGATCGGTGAGACATCGAGTTCGAACAGCACCTGCCCGGCTCCGGGCGCGCCGGGCTCCGGTATCTCCACCAGTTCGGCCACGTCCGAGGCACGGCCGAACCGTGCGAATTGCACCGCTTTCATCGAGATTCCCTTTCCCGCCTTGCTTTCATACCGTCCGCCGCAGGTCGAAAACAATCTCGCGAACCGGCAACCTTGCAAGCTTCTGTTCGGGCATGCGCTCTCCACCGCGCCGGAAATGCAACACCGCCCACTGGTGGATGCCAAGCGTCTGCTCGGGCGTGGCCGTGGCACAGCGCGCTTCGAGGTCTTTCCAGAAAGCCGCCTCGGTCTGTCCCGACACCTCGATGTGTTGGGGTGTCAGGAACCCGCGCGCATATCCCAGGCCAAACGGGCGGCGCTGGCGAACGAACGACACCCCGGCCGGCACGATGCGCTGCACCGGCCCCGCGGCATCGCCTTCGAGTCGTTGCGAATGATCCGCCCGCTGCACCTCGGGCGCATCGAGCGCGTCGAACAGCAGGGCAAGCCGACGCTGCAAGGGCGTGATTTCGGCATGGAAGGCCTGGCGCTTCTTCTTGCCCAGGATGGAGTCGTGGCCAAGGAAATAGGCCAGCGGATGGGCGTCGTCGAGTTCGATCGCGCTGTGGATGACAAAGAAGCTGCCGCCCGGCTCCAGCAGGCGGCACACGCCGCGGCACACGGTGACGTCGTCGAGCCAATGCAAGGCCTGCGAGACGGTGATGACGTTGAAGCTGTCATCCCGATACACCAGCCGGTTGCACGACTCATGCAGCGTGGCAAGCCTGACACCCAGCTGCTTCGCCCTTCTTGCCGCGGCCTTGATGAAACCGCTGGAGAGCTCCATCAGTGAAACCTCATCGGAGGTTTTTGCCAGCATGAGCGAAAGGTCGCCCGGCCCCCCCGCCAGGTCGAGCACGCGACTGTGCCGCGCGATGCCGCCCGCGGTGATGACGTGCTCGGCGATCTCGCGCGGGAACGGGCGGTGCGCCACGTAGTCGGCGACGATGCGCGCGGTGTAGCGTGAGGTATCCGCCTTGGCATCGACAATCACCTGCGCCCCGCGCATGTCCTCGATGGCCCTGGCGAGGCGCTTTTTCTCCGCCTCGCTCCTGGCGCTGCGGGTCAGGCGGAAATAGCCTTCCATGGCCTCGGCGACCGTGGCGCCGCCACGGGTCGAAAACATCGCCAGCAACACCCGGTAGCGCTCGGAGAGCCAGTATTGCGTATAGGGCTCGGAGTCCTTGGCGATGAAAGGCTTGCCGTCGAAGGTGAGCGCCTGCAGGAAATTGGGCGACGCGCGCAGACGCGGCGATGCCGTGGCGGATAGGGGCTTCTTTGTCATGGTGGGGAAGGAACAGCCGCGCTGCGCGCTTCATTCCACGCCGACCATGACGCAAGCGCGATGGCGCGGCCGGCGTGACGTATCAATCGAGGGTGACCCAGCGCTTTTCCTCGAACCTATAACCTTTGCGCGCAAACGGCGGAATCACCGTCCACGACAGCACGTGCTTGCCATCCGGCCCGGTCTTGTACGCAAAGTCATTCGAGGCCAGGGTGTAGCGCGCCAGCGGGACAGCGGACATGAACTCCGGCACCACCTGCTCCAGGTTCTGCGGAAACTGGCCATGCTTGGCCGAGTAGGCTTCCACCGCCTTGACCAGTTCGTCAGCGCGCTGGGTGCCCACCTGGCGGTTGAATATGAACAAGGCCATGATGCCGATGACGGCGAGCAGGTAGAGCGCGACCTTCTTGATGCGAAAGATGCGCAAAGGCTTGTCTTTCCACGCCAGGGCGATCATCGGCAGGCGTACCAGCACGGTCCAGCCGAGCAGCAGGACGGCGAAACCGAACTGGCCCAGGCAGATGCCGTCAATGGCGAAGAGCAGAGCGGCGAAACGCCACGAATCGCGGATCGAATACACCTGCGAAGTGGCAGGCGCTTCGACGGCCGGCTGGCTTTCGGCCGCGACGTTCATGCGGCGCCCCGCATGTCAGGCAGGGGCAGGTCGACAAAAGAAAATGGGCAAATGATCGATCGAGACATGGGAGTGGTCGGACAGCGATCCTGCAACCCGCTGATTATGCGCCCTTCATGCCCGCAGGTGCAGGGTCTTCGCTGTGCATCCCCTGCACAGCCCTTCATTCCGCCCGAATACCCTGCTCGCGGATGGTTCTTCCCCAACGCGCGTTGTCGGCGGCGATGAGCGCGAGGAGTTCTTCGGCAGTACCACTGAGCATCTCGTTGCCGCCGCGCACGACCTCCTGCTGGATCAGCGCAGGGTCCTTCAGTGCCTCACGCAGCGCCACGTTGAGACGGGCGACAACCGCCGGCGCAAGCCCCGCGGGGCCGAACAAGCCCACCCAGCCCTGCGCATCAAACCCGGCGGCACCCTGCTCGGCCAGCGTCGGTACATCCGGCAGCGCAGCCGAGCGCTTCGGCGAGGTCACGCCGATCGCCACCACGCGTTTGTCGCGCACCCAGCCGGCACCACTGGACAGGCCCGAAAACATCAAGGCGACCCGACCGGCAATCACGTCGGGCGCTGCAAGCGCGGCGCCCTTGTAGGGCACATGCAGGATGTCCAGCTTCAATATGCTCTTCAGGGATTCACCCGCGAGGTTGTGCATGCTGCCGGCACCGACGCTGGCGTAGCTGAGCGA
Source organism: Burkholderiales bacterium (assembly GCA_965279115.1). Lineage (GTDB taxonomy): Bacteria > Pseudomonadota > Gammaproteobacteria > Burkholderiales > JAEUOS01 > JAEUOS01. Next base: position 4,214,882 of record OZ257137.1, on the reverse strand, counting down.
ACCGGGCTTAGCCTGCGCCGCACGAATCACTTCCTGCAGGCCGGTAAGCCCGCTTGCGTTGGAAGCCACCAGGATGAGCGGCAACTTGGCCACACTGCCGACCGGCGTGAACGAGCGGTTGGCGTCGAAGGCCATCGGCTTGAAATGCGGCGATACCGTGAGCGGACCTGAATCCACCAAACCGATGCTGTAGCCATCCGGCTCGGCCTTGGCCACCAGTTCCGCAGCCAGGGCCTGCGCCGCACCAGGACGGTTTTCAACAACCACGGATTGCCCCAGTGACTTGCCCATCGGCACCACCATGGCGCGTGCCAATGCGTCGATGGTTCCGCCCGGCGGAAAGCCGACGATGAGGCGAAGTGAACGGGCGGGCCAAGCCTCCTGCGCGTTCCCGGCGGTTGGAAGCAAAGACACGGAAACCACGCAAAGCGCAGCGAAAACGCGTTTGTTCATCTTCATCTCCACACCACGCGCGGCTTGTTTGCGTGCTTTTGCAGTTAACCGCCGCGGGTACCGCGCGTGAAACAAACACCACCTGCCTTGGGAGCGAACACAAAAAAGCCCGCAACAATCTGCAGGCTTTCATGCAATTCACAATCTTGGAAGCAGACTTGGTAGGCCGTGTTGGACTTGAACCAACGACCAAAGGATTATGAGTCCTCTGCTCTAACCAACTGAGCTAACGGCCCAAAACATCCTGCGACGGAGCCGCATTTTAACAGGGCGTTACTCGGGCCCCGGAACGCTCGCAATCAACGGGATGCAGGCGCCACCAGGAAGCGTACTTCAGGCGGCGCAGGTCCACGATGAAAGCGCGCCACCATCGCCTCCCGGTGCGCATCCTCCCGCGAAATGCGGTGGTAGAGGCGTTGCTGCTCTTCCCACGATGCAAGCAGGAACGTCTCCACATGCCGCCCAGGTCGCGTGACATCCTCGAACACGCCCCACTGGTAGGCGCCGTCGCGCAGGCGTTCGAGCGAGAGGTCGCGCAGCAGGTTGAGAAACTCGTCCGTGCGCGCCGGATCGATGTCGTATTCGATTGACACCAGCACCGGCCCGCGGCCCGGCGCGAGCGACTCATGCACTTGGGGTTCGGGCCACCAGTGCAGCGCGGGGGTGAGATCGGGCGGCTGATCGGGCAGCGGGGTGCGGCTGAAGAGAAGCACGCCGAGAGTGGCGCAAATAGCGGCGGCTCCCAGCGCCTGGCGGATGGTGGCGTAGTCCGCCACCCATCCCCAGACCAAGCTGCCTACGGTCATGGCGCCGGCAAACACCATAAGGTAGATGGCCATGCCGCGTCCGCGCATCCAGTCCGGCAGCTGCGCCTGGGCCGACACGTTGGCAACCGTCAGGCCGGCCAGCCACGAGGCTCCGATGGCCACCGAGATCGCCCCGGCCACCCAGGCATTGGGCGCGTAAGCGAGCGCCACCAGCGCCGCTGCGGATACGCCGAGCGCCAGGCGGTACGCGTTGTCCTGGGTGAATTTGCGGCGCAACCAGGGCAGCGAAAGCGCGGTGATGACCGTACCGATGCCGATAGCCGCCAGCAGGTTGCCGTAGACGCCAGGCGAGCCCGCAAGTTCGCGCTTTACCAGTACAGGAAGCAGCGTCCAGTAGGCACTGGCGACGAAGACAAAGGCCGCCAGGCGCGCCAGCACGCGCTGCAATACCGGCGCATGGCGTACAAAGCGCAAGCCTGCCGCCATCGCACCGGGAAAACTCTCGCGTGCCACGCGGGTGACCGGGTTGCCAGCCGCCTTCCACCACAGGAAGGCCGCCACCACCACCACATACCCGAGCGCATTGGCGAAAAACGCGGCTGCCGTACCCAGCCCGGCGACCAGCAGGCCCGCCAACGCCGGCCCGACGGCGCGCGAGAGGTTGAGGCCCATGCCATTCAGAGCCACCGCCTGCTCCATCTGGTGACGCGGCACCAGGAGCGGCACCAGGGACTGCGTGGTGGGCTGCAGCAGTGCCGAGCCGATGCCTGTCACGAAGACCGCCGCCACCAGCAGCGTGGGCGTCAGGCTCGAGGTCAGCGTTGCCAGGCCGATCGCGGCGGTCACCACCGCGAGCACCGTGTTGATCGAAAGGTTCAGGGTGCGGCGATTGATCATGTCGGCCAATGCGCCGGCCGGCAATGCCAGCAGCATGACCGGAAGGGATGACGCCGCCTTGACCATGCCAACGGCCACCGACGAGAGTGACAGCGAGGTCATCAGCCAGGCCGCGGCAAGCTCGCGCATGGCGGTGGCGATATTGCCAAGCAGGGTGGCGCTCCATATGACCAGGAACACCGGTTGCGCAAAGGGTGCCCAGAACGATACCGGCGCTGCGGGGGCGACCGCGGCGGCTGACGCGGGGGAACTTGTCTCCCGGGCGGTTTCGGAGGCGGTCAAGGTGTCTGGTTCCGTCGTGGTTTCGAGTCCGCATTATGCGACGCCGCGGCACACCGGCGCCGGCGCGATGCCGCACCCCGGGTGACGGGCATGTTTCGCGTGAAGCAATTCACACATTTCACCTTCATTTGCAAACCCGCGTGAAGCCTGTCACAACAATCCACAATCGCCCGTTGTACGGCAGAGGCAGGCAGGCAACACTGGGCCTCACGCGAAACAGATCGCGCAATCGACCACCCGGAGGTTCACGTGTTCAAGCGCTGGATCGGCAAACTGGCAGGCAGCACCCGGCGCGCGGGTCGGGCGACGCTACGATTGCTCGAGCGCGAACTGGCTATCCTGGCCCGTGAAGTCATGCTGGTGCGCGGCTTGTTGCCGCTGCTTGCGCGTCCGCGCGAAGGCGGCTGGAACGCGCAGGACAAGGCGCAATTGCGAACGCACCTCTGGCGCATATTCCGCGTTTCTTGCTGCATGGTGCTGCTGGTGCTGCCCGGTTCATTCCTCCTGCTGCCGCTGATCGCCGCAGGGCGTGAATGGAGCCGCAACCGCAGCACGCGCCCGGCGGGTGGCGCAAACCCGAACGCCGCCGACGCATGACGCACGGGGGCGTCACCCCCTAATTGCGGTCCGGTCGTGCCAGGCCGTGCTTTTCGATGCGATAACGCAGCGTATCGCGGCTGATGCCAAGCACTCGTGCCGCCTGCGTGACGTTCCAGTCGGTGCGTTCCAGCGCCTGCAGTACCGCCGAACGTTCCATTTGCGGCAGTTCCAGGCTTTGCTCCGGCGCAACCGGGATATCGTAGACCGTGTCGCTGATGTTGAGGCCGAGGTCCTCGACATCGAGTTCGACGGTACGCGCCAACAGCACCGTCTGCTCAACGACATTGCGCAATTCCCGCACGTTGCCCGGCCAGGCGTACTTGCTGATGAGCTCCAGCGCTTCCGGCGAAAAGCGCAGGCCCGGCTTGTTGTAGCGTTTGGAAAATTGAGCCAGGAACACTTCGGCGAGCAATTTCGCATCGCCAGCTCGCGCGCGCAAGGGCGGCACCTGCAGGCGGATCACCCGCAGCCGGTACAGCAGGTCGGCGCGGAACCGTCCCTCCTTCACCAGCTGCTCGAGATCGCGGTTGGTCGCCGTGATCACCCGCACGTCGACCCGCTTCTCCACCACCGCACCAAGCCGCCTCACGCGCTGGTCTTCCAGCACCTTGAGCAACTTCGCCTGGGTCGACGCATCGGCCTCGCCGATTTCATCCAGAAACAGGGTGCCGCCATCGGCCGCCTCGATCAGGCCGCTTTTGCGCTCTTTGGCGTCGGTGAAGGCGCCACGCTCGTAGCCGAACAACTCCGCTTCCAGCAGGTTGGCGGGAATCGCCGCGCAGTTCACCTCGATGAAGGGCGCGTCGCGACGCCGGCTTTCACTATGGCAGGCACGCGCCACGAGCTCCTTGCCGGCCCCGGTTTCGCCGGTGATGAGGATCGACGGCGCGGGCCCGCCGGTATCGCCGGCCTCGGATTGCATGACCCGGCCGATCCGGTCCTTGAGTTCGCGTATCGCCGGCGATTCACCGAATATGCGGTCCAGTCCGCTGGCCTCGCGCGACCGGTAGTAGGCCAACGCATTGCGCATGCGGCCCTCGCCGGCCAGCTTGTCCAGGGTGCTCTTGAGGTCGGAAAGGGCGACTGGCTTGGAAAGAAAATCTGCCGCGCCGGCCTTCATCGCGTCGACCGCGATCTGCACGTTTCCCTGGCCGGTAAGCATGATCACGCGAGCCTCGGGATCGCGCTCGCGGATGGTCGCAATCGCCGCCAGTCCATCCATGCCCGGTAGCTGGAAGTCGATGACGATGACATCCGGCCCCACCTCGGACATGCGCCGCAAGCCTTCCTCGGCGGTCCCGGCGATCGTTACGTCCCAGGAGTAGCGCTCGAGGTAGCGCTGTACGTTACGGGCGAAGGTTTCTTCGTCCTCGATCAAAAGCAATGAAGGCATGGTTCAGGCAGTCGGAAAGGCGAGGATGACCCTGGTGCCCTGGCCGGGCAGGCTGTCGACACGGATCTCGCCGTTCATGCGCTCGACAGTGCGCCGCACCAGGGTCAAGCCCAGTCCCAGGCCTTCCTTCTTGGTGGTGAAGAAGGGCCGAAAGATGTTTTCAAGATCCGCGGGCGCGATGCCGCGTCCGGTGTCGGTGATGCTCACCGTGATCCTTCGGCCGCCGTCGGACTCGACCCGGCCTTCGATGCTGCCACCCGCCGGGGTGGCATCAAGCGCGTTGGTGAGGAGGCTGTGCAGGAGATGCGCCAGCACTGCCGGGTCCGCGCCGACCATCCGGCCAGGTGTTTCAACCGTGACCTTGCCGATCACACCGCGACGCTCGAATTCCCGCGCCGCCTCGTCAAAGGATGAACGCAGCACCGCTGCGACGTCCACTCGCGCGTGAGTCCCCGCGTCGGAGCGGGTGAATTGCAGCAATTCACGCATCCACGATTCGACCCGGTCGACCGCCTTGATGATGTCGCGCGACTCGGCCCCGGCGGCCTCGCCATGCAATTCCAGCGAAAGCTCGGCCGAGGACCGGATCGAGGCCAGCGGGTTGCGGATGTTGTGCGCCATCGCGGAGGTGAGCTCGCCGACGGCTGCCATGGTTTCGGTCTCGATCAGGCGCGCATGCTGGCGCCTGATCAGCCGATCGGCCCGATGCACGATCCAGAAAAGCGTGAGGTAAAGAATCAGCGCGCCCAATCCTGCGGCAGCCCACACTTGCCGATGACCGGCGCGGATGGCTTCGGTCAACGCCACCGGCGCCTTGTAGATCTCGACCACGCCCACCGCCTTGCCGCCCGCCGCGAGTGTCAATGGAATGTAGGTTTCGATGAAGAACTCGCTGTCCGCAGGCAGCCCGATGTGCTCCTGCTTTTGGCGCGCTTCCGAGGTGATGCGGCCGGACTCGACCACCAGTTTGCCTTCCAGCGCCTCCTCAAGTTCATGGTTATCGGCAAACTTGCGGCCGACCAGCGCCTTGTCACTCGACCACAGCATGGTTCCGTCCGGCAGGTACACGTTGGTGCGCAGGATGTCGCGGGTGGCGACGAAATGCTTTGTCGAGTCGCGAAAGCGCTGGCCGAGTTCCTCATTGCGCGGATCGGCCAGGTAACCGATCGACTTGTCGGTGATGAGGATGTTCTGCACGAAATCGCGCGTGACCTCGGCCTCGCGCTGCAACATGTGCTTGGAGAGGAAGCTTGAAATCAGATAAGCGTTGCCACCGGCAAAGGCCACGATCAGCGCCAGGCTGGCAAGCGAAAACCAGCGCAGCAACTTGAAGGGCAGGCCTGCGCTTTCCGGGCGGCTCGTCATCTGGCGCGATGTCCGATAAACAAAACCCGAATCGTAGAGTAGTTTGGCTGGCGGCATTGGGGCGGACGGATTGACATGTGACATATGCGCAAGCGTCGTGCCAGCAATCCATCGCGCGATATTCACTCCGTTTCAAAAGTGCAATGTCCGCCATCTCACCGGAAAGTTCGCACAAATCCACTCTCCGGGAATGATGGGTCGACACTTGTGACAAATGCCATGCTCGCGCCGGTCGCGAATTTTGGGTGAAATGCCCCGCAATGGAGGGGGCTTACACCCACTCCACCAAGTTGTGAGGAATAGGTGATCAAGAGGTCCGTACAAGGGTATGCCGGACTGGTTCCATGCTAGAGTTTTGGCGATACGGAATGAGTATGGCGCCTGTGGTCTTCGAACCATCGGCCTGACGACGACTCCAACATTGAAGTTGACATGCCCGATATTCGCGCGCGCCCCCTGGGATTCGTCGTTCGATCTGTTCGGGCACTGCTGGTGCTGTGTTGTGCGCTTCTTTCCACCACGGGCATTGCACAGCAGCCTCCGGAAGGCCTGCCAACCGACCGCCTGATCGTCAAGTTCCGTGACGGCTCTGCCGGGCTGGCGCAAAGCCGCGCCGCCGTCGACCGGCGCATCAGCCGTGCCCAACTGCGACGCTTTTCGCTGCATGCCGGCATTGAGATCACGCCGCTGCGCGTCATGTCCGGTGAAGCCCAGGTACTCAGGCTGCCCGCGAAGCTCGCGCCTGGCGACGCGCAACGCATCGCCGCACGGCTGGCGCGCCATCCCGAGGTTCTGTTCGCAGTGGCGGACCAGAGACGCCACATCCGCCTGACACCCGACGACAGCTATTTCGCGCCCTGGCAAAGCAAGCCTTTGGGCCTGCTCAACATTCCGCGTACGTGGGACGAAACCACCGGCTCACCGGACCTGGTGGTCGCGGTCATCGACACCGGTGTGTTGCCGCATCCCGATTTCGGCAACCGCCTCCTGGCCGGATACGACTTCGTCAGTGAATCCTATGCCGCGGGCGACGGTGGCAGCCGGGACGCTTCCGCCGCCGATCCCGGCGACTGGGTCAGTTGGGCAGATGTCAACGATCCTGCCTCGCCCTTCGATTCGGGTTGCCTGTATGACGGGCTGTACGAAGTGCCGTCAAGCTGGCATGGCACCCAGATGGCCGGCATCATCGGCGCGGCCGGCAACAACAAGATCGGCATCGCCGGCATCAACTGGAACGCGAAGATATTGCCGGTGCGGGTGCTCGGCAAGTGCGGCGGCTACGACTCCGACATCATTGACGGCATGCGCTGGGCCGCCGGCCTGGCGGTGCCGAACACGCCCGCCAACGCCACACCGGCGCGGGTAATCAACATGAGCCTGGGCGGTGACGGCGCCTGCAACAGCCCTTACCAGACGGCCATTAACGAGATCACCGCGCTGGGCAAGGTGATCGTGGTGGCCGCTGGAAACGAGAACGTCGATTTCACCACCACCACACCGGCAGGCTGCCAGGGCGTCATCGCGGTGGCATCGATGTTCAAGCAGGCCGAGGGCACGGTGGCAGAGAACCTTGCGCGTTCGTTCTTCAGCAACTACGGCACGGCTGCCAATACCAACCTGTTCGCGACGCCGGGCAACAGCATCTATTCCACCAGCGACGGAGGCATACGCCAGAGCGCCAACGACGGCACCTACAGCCGCTCCTGGGGCACCAGCGCGGCGGCGGCCCACATGTCCGGCCTGGTGTCGCTGATGCTGTCGGTCAACCCGTCGCTGACCCCGACTGAAGTGCAGACCCTGCTGCGCAGCGCCTCAGCGAGCCTGGGCGACTGGTCCGGCTCCGGCCTGCCGGACGCCCTGCTCGCGGTCGGCAACGCGCGCGCCTACAAGAGCCCCTCGACTGTGCCGGTATCCCTAAGCATCAGCGGCCCGGCTTCCCTGTTCTCGGGGCAGGCAGGCACCTATTCCGCCACCGTCACCTGGAGCGATGCCAGCACCTCGACGGTATTCCCTGCGTGGAGCGTCAGCCCGAATCCCAACGCGGCGAAATTGATTGATTCCGCCGGTCGCCTGTTGATAGGCACCTACAGCGACCAGAGTGTCGCGGTGCAGGCCGGATTCAGCATGAATGGCGTCACCGTGAGCGCCAGCCGCGCGGTCGATATCCTCGTCAATCGGGTGGTCGGTGTGACAGTCAGCGGGCCCGCTACTGTCAACATCAACGACCCGGCACCTGCACGCTATGTCGCCACCGCGACCTGGCGTGACGGTACGGTCCGGCTGGCGAATCCGGTCTGGACGACCAGCGCCGGTGCCATCGGCACCTCCGGCTTTCTTTACCCGCCGCAAACCCTCGGTGACCTCTCCGTGACCGCCACCGATGGCGGGATATCCGGAAGCGCCCCCGTATCGATCGTGAGCACTCCCCCCGTGGCCATGCCCACCCTGACATGGACCTGCCCGAACGAGGACCTGACCGGCCAGATACTCGGCCAATTGAAGTCCCTGGACGTCGGCGGCGGCGGCGACATTGTGCCGCTTTGCGAAGGCAAGGTCGTGGTGCCAGACATGCGCGGCAAGCGCATCACGGTGCTCGACGTGAAAACCGGTCGCGTCGCACAGATTTGGAACCTGGAAAAGCAGCCTTACCGCCTTGCGTTGCTGCCGGAATCCGGCAAGCTGTTTGCCACCATGCTCGGCAGCAACCGCATCGCCAGCATCAATCTCGCCACCGGCCAGCTTGCCTATCTGCAGATCCATGCGAATGGCACCGCCACCGAACTGGCGAACGGCGAACCCGGGCAACTGCTGGTCCTGCACAACACGTCCATCCCGTTTCAGAGCGATGGCCTCGCCATCGTGGATGCGGCAAGTGGCACGGTAACGCAACGCACCCTCCCTACCTTCGCCACGGGAATCGCTTACTCGAGATCGCAGCGCATCCTGCTTGCCAACGGCGCCTACGACTTCAACCCGGTAACCCTGCAACTCACCCCGCGAGCCAGTGCGGTCAACATCAAGGCGCTTACCGCGATTTCGCCCGATGGTCTACGCTTCGTCAATGGCACGGGCGAATTTGACACGCGCAATCCCGACGTTTTCTATCGCAACCTGGCCGCCGCCGGGAGCTACAGCCCGGATGGCAAGAGTTTCGTCGGGACATCCATCTTTCCCAAAGCCCCCCTTTATGTGCTGGGAAGCGAAAGCCCGATGCCGCGCCAGACCTGGAATGTGTCTGAACACTGCGATAGTGCGGAGTATCGTGTAACCCGCTTTTCGCCAGGCGGCGCCTATGTCTATGGATACGAGACCTGCGGCACTTCCGCTGACTTCGGGCGTTTGTTCTGGCTGGCGCTCAGGCCTGAACCCACCCCCGAGCCCATCCGCTTTGACGCGCAGATCGGACTGACACCGGCTGCCACCGCCATTTCCGGCAGCGTGACCCTGTCCGGATTCAGCGGGACGGCGAACATCAGCATTGCGGGCGGTGAATACAGCGTCGACGGCCAGAATTTCACCGCCGCACCCGGGACGGCGATCGCCGGGCAAACCCTGAGGGTACGTACGCTGGCGCCAGCCACCCCGCATGGTGTGAACGCGGCCACCCTGACGGTTGGCAACAGCAGCACATCTTTTCTCGCCAGCACCGGCGCGCCGCTTGCGCAAGAGTGGTGGAAAGGTGAATGTTCGTCCGAAGCAAATCTGGGAGCTCCAGGGCTGCAGTACGTGGACATATTCACAGCTCGCGACATGATCGCACTCTGCGATGGCCGTCTGTTGATCGACAATACCAACCAGGCCAGCATCGACCTTTTCGACGTGCGCGCCGGCGCGACCATCAAGTCGTGGAAACTGCCCGGCGCGGCATTCGCACTGCGCATGGTGCCCGGCACGTCGACGTTGCTGGTGATTCTCGACAGGGTGCGACTTATCACCAGGATCGATCTGTCCAGTGGGGATGTGGTCAATCTCCCGACCGACGGCCCGGTTTCCGATCTCGCGCCGGGTGAGCCCGGCGAAATGTTCGTCATTGACTCGCAAGGAATGGCCTTGTATTCCACGCTCACCGGCGCGGTCTTGAAGCGCGGACTGGGGTCGGTATATCGGGTCGGCAGCCAGGTGAGATATCACGCCGCGACGCGAACCCTCATTACCGAGGGACAGCGTTACCGCTATTCGCCGGTCGATCGCAGCACGGCGCTTGAGGAAATCGTAGACGACGACTTCACCACCACAATATTCCAGCCCTTCGGTGTGGTTTTGACCGACCTGGCATCGTGCTGTGGGAGCCGGGATATCACGTTGTCGCCCGATGGCACCCGCATGGTCCTTCCGGCCGGTGACGTGAAACCGGCATTGGCCGACTTCGACCCGCAGTCCCTCGCGAACATCCGCGGCCTCTGGTTCACCGGCGAGAAGACGGTTGCGACGGATTTTTCACGCGACAGTTCGCGGTTGCTGACTGGAAACGAGGCGTTCGGGTTTCCGCCGGCGACCATCCAGCTATTCGAAAGCGCCAACCGCGCGCATCAGCGAACCTGGGTCCTGCCGGATTGTGGCAGCGCGGATCGAAAAATTGCACGTGTGCGCCTGTCGGGCTCCGGCGGCTATGCCTTCTCTATCAACAATTGCGACTTCGGTCGCGCCCAGCTTTCGTGGGTACCGACCGCTTCGCCCTCGACTTTGCCTTACCCGAACCCGGTCGCATTTGCGCCGAAGGGTGACGTTCCGGCGGGCGTTGATATCGAATCAAACGAGATCATCATCACCGGCATTGCAGGCACCTTTGTCCCGGTTTCAAGCGCGGGCCTTGGCTGGAAACGCGACGGTTTCACCCAGTTCGGCGCTTCCGGCTGGGCAACAGACGGAAGCCGGATCAGGGTGACGCTCAGGTCCGCAGCCCAGCCGGGCGTGACACGAACCGGCATGCTCAACATTGGCGGCGCCTTGATTCCCTTCAGCGTGACCACCGGGAGCGGTACCGACACGTCTCCGGACCCGTTCGCGCTGTGGAACCTCAAGCGCCAGCCACTGGATTCGCCCATATTGTCCAACACGCTGGTGGTTTCAGGCACCACCGGCCCGACCCCGGTCAGCATCGTCGGCGGCATGGTCAGCATCGACGGCGGTGCCTTCACCGCCAGCCCCGGTACGGTCAATGCCGGCCAGCGCGTCGTGGTGCGCCAGACCAGCGCCAATACCGTGGGCACCACCCGCAACACCACCTTGACCATCGGCGATCAATCGGCTGTTTTCACCGTCACCACAGGTGCGGACCCGGTTTATTCGGTCAACGTCAGCGTCAGCGGCGGCGGCACCGTCACCAGCAACCCGCCGGGCATTAACTGCGGCAGCACCTGCAGCCAGACCTATTCAACGGGTGCCGGGCTCACCCTGATCGCCACGCCAACCTCCGGTCAGGTGTTCACCGGCTGGTCGGGCGACTGCGGCGGCACCGGCAACTGCGCGCTGACGCTTGCCAATGCATCGAAGAACGTGGTGGCGACATTTGCCAGCGTACCCGGTGCGCCAACCGGCGCCACCGCGGCGGCCGGCAACGCCAGCGCCAGCGTGTCGTTCAATGCGCCGGCCAGTGATGGCGGGGCGGCGATCACGCAGTACACGGTCACTGCCAGCCCGGGAGGCGCGAGCGCCACCGGCAGCGCCTCACCCGTCGCTGTGCCAGGCCTGACCAATGGCGTCGCCTATACCTTCACCGTGAAGGCCACCAACGCCGCAGGTAGCGGCCCGGACTCCGCGCCCTCCGCGGCGGTGACCCCGTCCGGGCCCGCATCGTCGCTCACCCTGCTGCCCGCCTCCATTGATTTCGGCCGGGTCGACAAGGGTGTGGCAAGCAAGACCCGCACCCTCACGGTCACCAACGCCAGCGCCCAGACCGTCACCTTCTCTTCCATCGCCTCCAGCGGCGATTTCACCCGCGTCGGCGGCTCCTGCGCCGCTTCCCTCGCCCCCGCCGCCTCCTGCACCGTCTCCCTGCGCCTGCGCCCCTCCGCACTCGGCCTGCGTTCTGCCTCCCTGAGCATCTCCAGCAATGCTCCAGGCTCGCCCCATTCCGTGCCCCTCACCGCCAATGCGGTGGCCTTGAACGACCTCGCCATGGACTTCGGCGCTTCCATCGGCACCTATGCGCGCCTGAACGACAGTACCTGGGCGCAGATCTCCGCTTCTTCCGCCAAGTCGATCACCCGCGCCGATCTCGACAACAACGGCGTCGATGACCTGGTCGTCGATTTCGGTGCCCAGGGCGGCTTGCAGGTCTGGATGAACAACGCTTCCCTGGTGCCGCTTTACTGGCAAACCGCCAAGTCGGTGACCCGCGCGGACCTCGACAACAATGGCCACGACGATCTGGTGATCGATTTCGGCGACGGTATCGGCATCTATGCCTGGATGAACAATGCCGCCTGGGTGCAGTTGTACTGGCTGTCGGCCAAGTCGATCATCCGCGCGGACATGGATAACAACGGCCACGACGACCTGGTGATCGATTTCGGCACCGGTATCGGTATCTACAGGTGGATGAACAATGCCGCCTGGGCGCAGTTGTACTGGCTTTCGGCCAACACCATCATCCGCGCCGACATGGATAACAACGGCCACGATGACCTGGTGATCGATTTCGGCGCCGGCATCGGCATCTACAAGTGGATGAACAACGCGTCCTTTGTCCAGCTTTACTGGCTGCCGGCGCTGTCGATCCTGCGCGCGGACATGGACAACAACGGCCATGACGACCTGGTGATCGATTTCGGCCCCGGTATCGGCATCTACAAGTGGATGAACAATGCGTCTTTCGTGCAGCTGTACTGGCAGAGCGCCGCATCCATCACCCGCGCCGACATGGACGGCAACGGCCACGACGACTTGGTCATCAACTTCGGCAGCAACATCCCCGGCCTCTACAAGTGGTTGAACAACACCTCATGGGTGCCCCTGTACCACATCCAGGCCGGCAGCATCACGCCGGCTGCGCTCGACACACCATAGTGGAAGCACCCGCAGGCCAAGCGGCGAGGCCGGCGCAAACCCGCGGCGCCCCGCGGAAGCCCACACGATCGCAAGCGCGCTCGAGCCGACGTTGGCTATACTGAATCGGGCTTGCGTCGATGGCGCGAGCCACCTCCAACAACGGCCGGATGAAAATCCCGTGAAGCTTGTTCTTCACTGTCTGCTGCTCGCCTCGTTCATGTCGGCTGCGCATGGCGCCGGTGCGGCAGATGCTTCCGCCATGCGTGCGCTCGAATTGCAGCGGCGCGGCCAATTCACGGCGGCGCTGCGCGAATGGCGGGCGGTTGCAGACGAGTCAAACGCCGCGGGTGATCCCGCCGCCCGGACGGAAGCCTATCTCGGCAAGTCCGAAGCACTGCGCAGCCTGGGCCAGGGTGCGGAAGCGCTGGAAGCCGCAAACACCGCCCTGCAGCTGGCCGAGCCGCGCGGCGACCGGGTACGCGGCGCCCAATCGCACCTGCTGATCGCCTCCGCAGCGCTGTTGGCGGGACGCCACGATCAGGCGCGCCAGGCACTCGATAGCGCGCGCATGCTTGCCGTCGCGGCCGACCGCCGCGACATCCTGGCCAGTGTGCACAACGAGACCGGCAACCTGCATTTCGAATCCGGCCGCTACAGTGAGGCGCTGGCCGCCTACCGTGAGGCCGGCGCGCTGGCCACCCCGCGCGGATCGGGCCTGCTGCATGCACAGGTCCTGCTCAATGCCGCCCGGGCGGCGCTCGAGGGCGGCAACGATCCGCCGGCCGCGACTTTTCTCGTGGCGGCGGCGGGCGCAATCGCGCCACTGGACGACGGCCACGCCAAGGCGATGGCACTGATCGCACTGGGCGAACTCGGCCTGCGCGCCGACCCTGGCAATCCGCAGGCTGCCCTCGCGGCGCATCAGGCGTATCGCGCCGCGCTGGCCATTGCCGAACCCGCCGGCGACACACGCGCGCAAAGCTTCGCGTTGGGCTATCTCGGCCACCTGTACGAACGGGCCCGGCGATTCGACGAGGCGGGCCAACTGACCCGGCGCGCAATTTTCGTCACGCCCGACGCCGCCGCGGCCGACCTGCTGTACCGCTGGCACTGGCAGGACGGACGCATACACAGGGCCGCAGGTCGTCCCGACGAGGCGATTGCCGCCTACCGCCTCGCGGTGCATCACTTGCAGTCTATCCGCGCCGACCTGGCCCTGAACCTGGCAGGCGGCAAGAGCAGCTTTCGCAGCGTGCTCGGGCCGGTGTACTTCGAGCTCGCCGACCTGTTGCTCGCGCGCGGCGCCAGTCTTGGCAGCGCACCCGAGGCCGGGCGCATTCTCGAGGAGGCACGCGCCACCATCGAGCTTTCGAAGGCCGCCGAACTGCAGGACTACTTCCAGGACAGCTGCGTGGCCGAGCAGCAGGCGCGGGTCTCGAGCCTGGTGCAAGTGGATGCCGGCACTGCGGTGATCTACCCCATCCTCCTGCCCGACCGCACCGAGATCATCGCCACTTTCGCCGGCGGTTCGCGCCAGTTCACCATCCCGGTGGGCGCGCAGGCGCTCACCGAGCTGGTGCGCGATTACCGCCTCAAGCTGGAGCGGCGCACCACGCGCCAGTACCTGCTGCCGGCGCAGAAGCTCTACGACATCCTGATCCGCCCGCTGGAGCCGGAACTGCGCCAACGGGCGGTGGACACGCTGGTGTTCGTGCCCGATGGCCCGCTGCGCACGGTGCCGATGGGCGCGCTGCACGACGGCAGCGATTTCCTGGTGGCGCGCTATGCGCTGGCCACCACCCCCGGCATGTCGCTCACTGAAACCCGGCCCTTGCAGCAACGCACGGTGCAGGTGCTGCTCAACGGCATCACTGTACCGGTGCAGGGTTTCCCCGCCCTGCCGGCGGTGTCGGATGAATTGCAGGCACTGCAAAAGCTTTATGGTGGCACCACGCTCAAGGACCATGACTTTCTGGTCGCCAATGTCGAGCGCGAACTCGGCGACAAGCCCTTTTCCGTGGTGCACATCGCCTCGCACGGCGAGTTCAACGGCGACGTCAACCAGACCTTCCTGCTGGCCTACGACCAGAAGCTGACGATGAACCGCCTCGAGGCGCTGATCGGGCCCAGCCGCTACCGCAAGCAGCCGATCGAAATGCTCACCCTCTCGGCCTGCCAGTCCGCCGCCGGCGACGACCGCGCCGCACTGGGGCTGGCCGGCGTTGCCATCAAGGCCGGGGTGCGTAGCGCGTTGGCCTCGCTTTGGTACATCAACGACGAATCCACCGCCACGCTGATGGCTGACTTTTACCGCCAGATCGGCATGCCCGGCGCCAGCAAGGCACGCGCGCTGCAGCAGGCGCAAATTGCGCTCGGGCGCGATTCGCGCTACCGGCATCCGTATTACTGGGCGCCGTTCCTGCTGATCGGCAACTGGTTGTGAATCCGGCCCCGGGCACGAACCGCGCCCTGCGCTCACCGGCCCTGCAGCTGGGCCTGCTCGGCGTGGCGGTGTTCGCACTGGTCGCGTTGCTGCGCGCCGCGGGCGCGCTAGAGGCGCTCGAACTGCTGGTCTGGGACCAGAACCTGCGCTGGCGCGCGCCGGCCGCGCCTGACGCGCGCATTGTCGTGGTGGAGGAAACCGAAGAAGACATCCGCCGCCTCGGCTATCCGCTGGCGGACGGCGTGTTCGCTCGATTGCTGGAAAAAATCTCCGCCGCCGCGCCGCGCGCGATCGGTGTCGACAAGTACCGCGACATCCCGGTACCGCCCGGCAGCGATTCGCTCACCCAGATCCTGCGCGCCAACGACAGCATCGTCTGGGTGATGAATTTCGGCGAATCGCGCGAGCGCAGCATTCCGGCCCCGGCGATCCTGCAGGGAACCGACCGCACCGGCTTCAATGACCTGATAGACGACGCCGGCGGCGTGACCCGGCGCGGCCTGCTCTTCTTGGACGATGGCGGCGCGTCCGCCCATGGTTTCGGACTGCGCCTTGCCCTGGGCTACCTCAAGCCGCTGAAGATCGGGCTCGCACCCGACAGTGCCAACCCCGAGCACCTGCGCCTGGGCGCAGCCACCATCGCGCCGTTCGAGCGCAACGACGGCGGCTACGTCGGCGCCGACGCGCGCGGTTACCAGTTCCTGCTCGACTATCAGGGCATGCCGCGGCGTTTCCGCAGCTTCACCGTCGGCGACATCCTCGATGGCCGCTTCGACGCCGCCGACCTGCGCGAGCGCATCGTCATCATCGGCAGCTCGGCCCCTTCGCTGCGCGACGACTTCTACACGCCGTTCAGTCGCGGCCAGACACAAGACCAGCGCCTGCCCGGCCCGCATCTGCATGGCATGGTGGCAAGCCAGCTGGTGCGCGTCGCGCTCGGCGAGTCGCGGCCGCTCAAGGTCTGGGCCGACCCGCTCGAATACGCCTGGATCGGCGCCTGGTGCGCGCTCGGCATACTCTTGGGCGCGTACGCCGGCTCGATGCTGCGCTTCACGGTGCTGGGCGCGACCGGTGTCATCCTGGTCGGCGCGACCGGGCAGGCCGCCGCGGCGGCCGGCTGGTGGATCCCGTCGGTGCCACCGGCCGCAACGTTCGCGCTGGCTGCCGCCGCGGCCATCGCCTACCGCACCATGCAGGAAAGGCTTGAGCGCGGCGCGCTGATGGACATTTTTTCGCGCCACGTGTCGCCGCAAGTCGCCGAGTCGCTCTGGCGGCAACGCGCCGAATTCCTCCAGGGCGGCCGCCCGCGACCGCGGCAGATCACCGCCACGGTGCTGTTCACCGACATCCGCGGCTTCACCAAAGTCTCCGAAAAGCTCGACCCGGCGCGCCTGTTCGCCTGGCTCGACGAATACCTGGACGCGATGTCGCGTCTTGTCGATGCGCATGGCGGCATCGTCAACAAGTACATCGGCGACGCCGTCATGGCGGTGTTCGGCGTGCCGGTGGCGCGCGAAAGCGCGGGCGAGATAGCGCGCGACACCAGGCAGGCGGTGGCCTGCGCGCTGGCGATGGGCACGGAACTCGAGCGCCTGAATCGCGCATGGCGCGCCGCCGGCCTGCCGGAGATCGGCATCCGCGCGGGCATCCATGTCGGGCCGCTGGTGGCGGGAAGTGTCGGCGGCGCCGACCGCCTCGAGTACACGGTGATCGGTGACACCGTCAACATCGCATCGCGGCTGGAAAGCTTCGCCACGGCAGACGCCGTCGACGGAACATGCCGCATCCTCGTCAGCGAAGCGGTGCGTGCGCACCTGGACGGCAGCTTCGAGGCAAGGCCGATCGGCAGCGTCACGCTCAAGGGCAAGGCGGAGCAGATCGGCGTCTTCCAGATCATCGGGCATGCCGGTCGGGTAGACTCTTCGCACATCTCCCTTTGACCCGCATGACCATGAACCCAGTCGTTTTTTTCCTCACGACCGTGGTGTGCCTCGGCATCGCCCTTGGCGCTGCGCCGTTGCACGCCCAGGAAGGCGGCGCGTACAAGCCGCCCGCGCGCGGCGCACCCGCCAGCCGGGTCGGCGGCGGCAGCCGCGGCCTGGGTGGTGTGCTGCCTTCGGTGCGGGTGCTTGCGCCCGATCACACCGGCCTGACCACGCAGGAACAACCGGTGTTGTACTGGTTCATCGATCGGCCCGCGGACACCCGGGTGGAAATCACGGTCATCGACGACAAGTCCGTCGAGCCCCTGCTCGAGCGCTTCGTCGAGGCGCCGCGCGAAGCCGGCGTACAACGCCTCGACCTTGCCGCCTTGGGAGTCAGGCTCGCACCGAACGTCGAGTACCGCTGGCATGTCGGGGTCGTCCCGGACCCCAGCCGGCGCAGTGGCGATATCGTCGCCAGCGGCACCATAAAGCGCGTCGCCGCCAGCGCCGCGCTCGCCTCGAGGCTCGCGCAAACCGAGGATGCGGCCCGCTATCGGGTGTATGCCGAGGAAGGCCTCTGGTATGACGCGCTGGCGGCTCTGTCGCGGCGCATCGAAGCGCGACCGGACGATGGCGCGGTGCGCCGCCTGCGCGCCGCGCTGCTGCGCGAAGTCGGGCTCGACGACGCCGCCACCTACGAAAACCGCCGCTGACGCGTCTCAGGGGTCAGAAGAACTGGTACGTGAGCGAAAAGTGCACGCCGCGGTCCGCGCTGTCGCGCGTCGGCGTTGCGACCGTGCGCAAGGCACGTCCGTAATGCAGCTGCAACTGCACGCTGCGCCATGGATTCCACAGGATCCCGCCGCCCACACTTGAAATGCTTTGCGGCAGCGCCGGCGCGGGGTCGCGGTTGGTGCCGCGGCCGCGATCGTAAAACACCGCTGCCTGCAATTCGTCGCCTCCCAGGTCGCTGCTGACCAGCGGGTGGCGGTATTCGAGGCTGACGATCTGGCCGCGGTCGCGCAACAGCAGGTTCTCCCGGTAGCCGCGTACGCTGCCCGCGCCACCCATGCCGAGCCGGTCCTGCGCCATCAGGGCGTGGCTGGTTTCCTGCGCGTCCAGTCGCGCCAGCACCTGACCGCCGGCGCGGCTGACGCGTCGTGCCCACTGCAGTTGCAACTGCACCACCTTGAAGGTCGGGTCGGGGCCCGCTCCGCCAACCTTGGGACCGGCATTGGTGCTTCCATCAAGCAGCGCGACGCGCAGGGCCAGCACCTCGTCGGGCGTGCGGTGCAGCCACTCCAGCGAGTAGCGCCACGCGCCCGAACGGCTGCGCCCGTCCGGAATGCCCGGTGCGAATGAGAACGGCTGGCCCAGCAGTGTGGTGTCGCTGGATCGCCGCTCGAAGGACACCCCGAGGCCGAGCCGGTCGGTGGCGGTACGCAACAGGGGTTGCGTCAGGGCCACGGCTTGGGTCGACGCCTTGCTGCGGATGTCCAGCGGCCTGAAGGGGGACTCCACCACCAGAGCGTCGCTGGCCGATGCGCGCAAGGCGATTTGCGTATCGCCGGCATTGAGCGGCAGGGCGTAGGCCAGGGCATAGTCCTTGAGGCCGCTGGTGAAGCCGTAGCGCGCTTCCAGCACGTCGCCGCGCCCTCCAAGATTGCGATGCGCCGCGTAGGCCTCGAAACGATTGGCTCCGACACTGGGGGAACGCTGGTTGTTGATCCCGACCCCGGCCTCGAATGCCTGGGCTTCCTTGACCTCGACGGCCAAACGGCTCTCGCCGGGCGCGGCGCCGGGACGCAGTTCCGCGTTGATGCTTTCAATGAGCCGGTCCTGCTGCAGGATACGCAGGCGCTCCTGCAGTTGCGTCAGGTTGAGCGGGGCGCCGGTGCCCAGGCGAATACGCTCGGCGACATAGCCCGGGTCGAGTCGGCCGACGGTGGCGACGTCGATACCACCCAGTTCGCCCTCGACAACCTGGAATCGGATCACCCCGTCTCGTACCGGCTGGTCCGGCAGCAGGGCGCCCGAGCTGATGTAGCCACGCTCCACATACTGGAGCGTCAGGCGGCGGCGCAATTCCTGCAGCTCGCCCGCGCTCACCTCGCGGCCCTCGTAAGGCGCCAGCAACTCCCGCAGCGCTGCCGCCGACAGAACGGTGTGGCCCTGAACTTCGATGCGCCGGACGAACACCTTTATCTGGCCGGACAACTGCCCGTCATCCGGCACCGGCGGCAAGGGCGGCAGGACCAGCGACGGCCGCGCGGGCGCCTGGAAGCCGGGCAAGGCGGGGCGCGACTCGGGCATGCGGTCGGGGGCCGGCAGGGCCTGCGCCCCGCACTCGGAAAGCGCGGCCACCAGCAGTCCCGCCACCAGGGCGGGCGCGAAGGCGCTCCCCTCGTTGAACACCCGCCCGCGAATCGGCATGCCGGTCGGCGCCACGCGGCTATCGGGCGCAGGCAAGCAGGACCGGCCGCGCCCGCCATGCCAGCGACCATGGCTGTGCGGTCGGCGCATGCGCATCCGCAGACGCCGGAACCGGCGCGGCGAGACCGGCCACCATGCCGCTCAAGGGGCGGTCAGGCGTTGACGGCAGGCCGCCGCGGCCGGCGAGCACCAGGCTGGACGCCCGGCCCGCCAGCCGAGCGGCGCAGGCGTTGCTGAGCAGCGCGCCGGTATCGAGGTAGGCGGCCGACAGCGCGGCCAGCGCGCCGCTCAGGTCGGTGATCGGCGAGCGGATCACCACGCTGCCGCTGATGCCCAGTTGCGAGGACGCTGACACCGTGCTGTCGGGCGAGCGGAAGAACTGTCCGGCGGCAATGCTGATATTGCCGCCATTGCCGCCGAAAGCGTTGGCGATGATGGCGCTGTGGTTCAGCACCATCAGCGCCGGGTCGATGCTGATGTTGCCGCCATTGCCGAAGCCGGTGCCGACGGTGGCGGTGATGCGGCTGTCAACCAGCGCGATCAGGTCGCGGGCGAATATGCTGATGTTGCCGCCATCGGCCAGCCGCGCCTCGGTGGAGACTGCGCTGCGCTGCATGGTCAGGCTGGCGCCGGCGTCGAGCGTGATCCTGCCCGCGTCGCCGCTGCCGAAACTCTGCACGCTGATGCGCGCGCCGTCGCTCATGCGGACAGACCCGGCGGAGACCACCACATCACCGGCGCGACCGGCGCCCTGCGAGAAGGCGAACAAGCCGCCGCCGTTGGCCAGCGTGAGGGTTTCCGCGCGCAGCCGCAGGTTGCCGCTGGCACCCGACAGGTAGGCGTTGGCGAACAGGCCGCTGTCGCCGCCACTGATGGAGGCACCGCCACTGACGACGGCGTCGATACTGCCGCCACGCCCGCCCTGCCGGGTGTCGGCCGACACCTGCCCCCCGCTCGCGAGATGCAGGCTGCCCAGCGCAAGGCGGATCTCGCCGCCATTGCCGGCGCCCTCGCTTTGCGACTGGATGCGTCCATGGTCGGATAGCGCCAGGCTGGCGGCGGACAGTTCGATGGTGCCGGCAGGTCCGACGCCAAACGTATTGGCGACTATCGCGCTGCTCAGGCCGGCCGGGCTGGCGCCGGAAATCGCCACAGTGTCGCCTACCGTGACGCGCACGTCACCGCCACGTGCGGTCGCGCCGGCGCGACTGGAGCTGCTGATCTCGCCGCCGCCGGCCAGCGTGAGCGAACGCGCCGCCACGTTCACGCTGCCGCCCGCCCCGCTACCCAGCGTGTCGGCGAAGATGCCGCTGACGAACGCGCCGTCGGCGGAGCTGCCGGTGATGGCCACCGCGCCGGTCGCGTTGACGTTGACCGCGCCGCCGGCGCCTGCGCCGGCGCTTGCCGACTGGATCTGTGCTCCGCCACGCACTTCAAGGGTCCCGACGCTGAATCCGATCGAGCCGGCATTGCCGCCGGCCGCCGCTTGTGACTGCACCGTCGCATAATCGCTGATGACCACGCGCGGCGCGCGCAGCGCCACCGCGCCGGCGGCGCCGCCGCCGAAGCTGTTGGAGACCACGCCGGTGAGCTCGGCCAGCGAGGCGATGGCGGTCCGGCCGGCGATGCTGATCGATTCGGTCGCGCCAAGTTCAATGGCGCCGCCGCGGCCGCTGCCGCCCGGGTCGGCGCTGCTGTCAATCTGGGCGGCATTGGCGATCACGATGTTCGCGCCTGCCAGGGTGATGGCGCCGGCATTGCCCGCGCCGGTAGTCACGCTGGTGATGCTTTGGCTTGGACCCTGCCCGCTCACCCGCAACTCACCCGTGGCGCCGATATCGACCATGCCGCCGTTGCCGTCCACAGTGCGCGCATCGATGGTCGAATCGGACATCACGAAGCGGCCGGCGCGGATGACCACCGAGCCGCCGCCGACGCTGCCCGTGCCGCGCACGTCGAGCGTGCTGTTACCGGCCAGGCTGACATTGCCGCGCGCCACTCCCGCCGCGACCGCCGGCGTGGCACCGGCGAGAGAGACCTCGCCCGCCGCCACGGCGGCGACGATCGCCACCTGGCCGCCAGGCGCAGCCAGCCGCGCCGACGCGCCAGCGCCGCCGATGGCGACATCGCCGCCCGCCAGTGCCAGGGTGCGGCCGGCCGGCACCGTCAGCTGGCTGCGGTCAACCGTGATTGCACCGGCGGGTCCGAGAAAGCCGAACGCCGCCGGTGGCGCGGAGGTGAGCACACTGCCCGCCGGCGTGGCGACCTCGAAGCGCCCGCCATCGGCCAGCCGCAGGGAATGCGCGCTGCTGGCATAGAACGATCCGCTCACGTCGAGCGCTGCATTCGGGCCGAACAGGATGCCGGCCGGATTGAGCAGGTACAGATTGGCGCCGGCGATGGTCGAGCGCAGCAGTCCGTCGATCGACGAGACGCCCCCCCCCGTGACGCGGCCGATGATGTTGGCCACCGACGCCGGGCCGCTGAATGTCGCGCTCTCCCCGCCGGCCAGGCTAAAGGTGCCGAAGCTGTGGAACAGGTTGGCACCCACCTGCCGGCCGACTCCGGCCGGGATTGCATAGGCGGGGCCGGCGAGCGTGCCCGCGCTGCCGAGTGAACCGTCGAGTGTTACCGCGGCATGGCAGTTACCTGCGGCCAGACAAAGGGCAACCGCAAGCGAAGCGGATTTCATCGTGTCGAACCTGGACGGATAGGCTGAAAACGCATGTGGTACCCGGATCACGGGCTGAGGCAACGGCTCCCTAACTCTAGAGCATGCAGACTGGTGCTGCAATGGCTGGTTGGCTGGCGAGCCCCGGCGGGCCGCACCGGTACAGGCATTGGTATTCATGGCCTGGAGGCGAATCGCTGCGCTCTCCATGAGCGCATGCCGGGACCAGGGCAGCATCACCGCCGCCGTCCCGGATACGCAACCAGCCGCCGCGTGCGATCATTGGCGCCGTTTCCGGCACCAGGCAGACACCATGGCCAAGAGCGAAGCCCCTTCCGATACCCCGTCCCCGGCGGCAGATCCGATGGCCGGCATCGCCAGCGCGCTGGCCGCCCATGGCGTGGTGCGCAGTTACCCGAAAAACGCCGTCATCATCACCGAGGGCGACCCTTCCGACTCCATCTACGTGATCCTCTCGGGGCGGGTCAAGGTTTACCTGAGCGACTCGGGTGGCAAGGAATTCATCCTCGACGTGCATGGGCCGGGCAGCTACGTCGGCGAAATGTCGTTCGACCACAAGCAGCGCTCAGCCTCGGTGATGACGCTCGAACCGTGCAGCCTCGCCGCGGTTTCGCAGGCGCGTTTCCGCGAATTCCTGCGCAATGAACCCGACGCCGTCGAGCACCTGATCCACATTCTGATACAGCGCGCTCGCGCTGCCACGGAGAACACGCGCAGCCTGGCACTGCTCGATGTGTATGGCCGGGTCGCGCGCCTGCTGCTGGACCTCGCGCACGATGTGGATGGACGCCTGGTCATCCGCGAGCCGCTCACCCAGCAGGACATCGCGCATCGCGTGGGCTGCTCGCGCGAGATGATCAGCCGCCTGTTCAAGGATCTGGTCGCCGGCGGCTACATTTCGCTCGAAGGAAAGCATATTTTCGTCCGCCGCCAACTGCCCGAGCACTGGTAGCCGGCGGACTTGGCGATGTGAACAAGTCACATCACCATGTCCGGCATATCACCGACCGCGTTGCCGGCCGCCAGTAGACTGGCCCCGTCACCCCGCGTGCCGACCCGCCCGCCCGCGCCGGCGGTGATGGAAGGAAGTGATCATGCGCGTCATCCCGAAACACCGGTGCGAAGCGGCGGCGCCAGCAGCAAGGGGCGCGGGCGCTGCTGTGCAAGCACGGCAAGGATGGCCGGCCGGACGATCCTATACTTGCGCACCATGCCGCCTTTCCTGAAGCGCCTCCTCGACCGGACTGCCGCGATGGCGCGGGAGTCACCGCTCAAGACCTGGGCCGCGCTGACGCTGGCCGGTGGCGTTGCGGTGCAGGCAATGCCGGTCACCGAATGGCTGGAATTGCACCTCATCGACTGGCAGTTCGCGCGGCTCCGGCAGGTCGTGTCCAAGCCGGCAGGCGTGACGCCGGTGCTGATCGGGATTGACGAAGCCACCCTGGAGGCGTTGCCAGAGCCCATCGCGCTGTGGCACGAGCACCTGGGCGGCGTACTCACCGCACTGGCCGCGGCAACGCCCCTGGCGGTAGGCATAGACATCGAACTGCCGCAGCGCTCAATGGAGTCCTTGAAGCCCGGACTCGACGCGGCACTTGCGCAGGGGCTCGCGGCCGCGGCCCGTGCCGCGCCGCTGGTGATCGCCCGCACGGTCGACGAGGGTGGCAGGGTCAGGCCGATCCACCCGCCTTTTCTCACCCTGGCCGGCGCAGACGGCTCCGGTCTGGCCACCTGGCCGCTCGATGCCGACGACGTGGTGCGCCGCTTCGATGAAAGGCAGGGCGAGGACGGCGCCTCCGTGCCGACACTGGCCGGCGTGCTTGCGCGGCGACTCGGGCGCGAGGTCGCGGCCGGCATGCTCGACTTCGCGCTCGGCGCACCGTTCGACTACATCCCGCTGCATCGGGCGCTCGCCTGGGCGCGCGACGGCGACACTGCGAGACTGCAATCCGCCTTCGCCGGTCGCTTGGTACTGATCGGCGCGGTGCTGCCGTTCACCGACCGCCATCGCCAGGCCGTGAACCTGGCCGGCTGGGAATCCAGCAGCGGCGCGGCCCCCGGCCTGCTCCTGCACGCACAGACCTTGCGATCGCTGCTGGGCCCCGGACTCATTCGTACCGCACCGGGTGGTGCGGGCGTCGCGCTGTCGGCCGCCGCGGGCCTCCTCTGGTTCGGCTTCGCGCGGGTTGGCCGCGGCCTGGCCTGGCTGGCGGGTTTCGCCGCCGCAGCCATGGGCGCGGCCCTGTGGCTGCTGCATTTGGGCCTGCATCTGCCGGTTGCCGGCGCGCTGCTGCTGGCGATTTGCGCGGGCGTCGCACGCATCGGCTTCGACGCCTGGTTCCAGCGTCGCGAACGGCTGCGCCTGAAGGCCGCGTTCAATGGCTATGTGAGCCCCAACGTCATGAGCCTGATCCTTGACGGCAAACTGCAATCGCAGGTTGGCACCGGCCGGCGCCAGGTTTGCGTGCTGTTCGCCGACATCCGGGACTTCACACCGCTGTCGGAGCGCACCGCGCCGGAACGCGTGGTGGCACTCCTGAACCGCTACTTCGACCGCATGACCGCGGTGATCCATCGCCACGAAGGCACGGTCGACAACTTCCGCGGCGACGGCATCATGTGCATCTTCGGCGCCCCGCAAGCCACCCTCTCGCCGTGCCGCGAC
Organism: Burkholderiales bacterium; assembly: GCA_965279115.1. Taxonomy (GTDB): domain Bacteria; phylum Pseudomonadota; class Gammaproteobacteria; order Burkholderiales; family JAEUOS01; genus JAEUOS01. The sequence goes on along the minus strand of OZ257137.1, from coordinate 4,189,977 downwards.
GGCTTTCTGGCCGCCACCGGCATGCTGGGTGAACTCGACGGGCTTAACGCCGACCTGACCGCCGACGGCTTCGAACCGATCGCCATGGGAGTGGCGCTGGCCTATGGCGAGGCGGTGGTCGGCCATATCGGCGCGGCCAGCCGGCATGAATACACCGCCATCGGGGACGTCGCCAACGTGTCCGCGCGGCTGGAGGGGATGACCAAGGAGACCGGCTACCCGCTGCTGGTCACCGCGGAGGTCGCGGCGGCGGTCGGCGCGGACGTCGGCTTCGATGACCTCGGACTGCGCGCCCTCAAAGGCCATGCTCCGGTGCCGGTGTGCGCATGGCCGCCGCGCGACAGGTCCGTTGCAGGCGCGACGCATGCAACGCTTAAGCCGTAACCGAAGGAGAAACCGATGTCCATCCTGAGAGCCCTTGCCTCCGCCGTGCTGATCGGCCTGGTCACGGCTGCATCCGCGCCGGCCCGCGCCGACAACGCGGCAATGCTCATCGACGTGCGCGCCGGCACTGTGCAGAGCGCCGGCAAGCGCCTGGCGTTGCTGGCCGGGCTCGACACGGGTACCCGGCTGGAGCTCGACGGCGCAGCGCGTGCGACCATCGCACATTACGCCGCCGGGCGTCAGTTCGATCTCGAGGGGCCGGGCAGTTTCACCCTGACCGCCGCCGGTGTGGACGCCGCCGGCGGCGGCCGCGTGATACCGCGCGCGCCTGTCGCGGCCGCCTTCCGCGACGTACGCCTGCGCCCCTCGCGCTCCGCACAGGCCAGCATGACCATGCGCGGCCAGGAGACCCAGATCCTTGACACATTGTCTCCGGTGGGCGCATGGGTGCTGGAACGCCGCCCGCTGCTGCGCTGGACGCCCGTTTCCGGGGTGCAGGCGTATCGGGTGCGCCTGACCGACGAGGCCGGCCGGCTGCTGCACGAAGCGCGCACCGTCGATACGCGCGCCGAATTGCCGCCCGCACTCGCGCTCGAACCGGGGCTGGTGTATGTATGGCAAGTGGAGGCCCTGCTGCCGGGTGGCCGGCACATCGAATCCTGGGCCGAATTCGCCGTCGCCGACGCGCGCCGGCGCGAACTCTTCGAGGCCGCGCGGCCGGGGCCGGGGGCAAGCTTCGGCGAGCGCCTGCTGTTCGCCGTGCTGCAGGACGAGGCCGGGCTGCCTGACGCGGCCCGCGCAGCCTGGGAGGAACTGGCACGCGAGCGCCCCGGCGAGTTGCGACTCGAGGCACTGCGCCGGAGGTATTGAAGAACCATGGACTTCGATGCGTTTTCAGCACGGCTGGTGCGCCATGCGAGCGCCGGCGAATCCCTGTTCCGCGCCGGCGAGCCCGGCCGCCACCTGTACGTCGTCAAAAGCGGGCTGGTCGAGATCCGCCAGCCCGCCACGGACGGGAGCACGGATGCGCCGCTGCTGCTGCGCCGCGTCGGCCCCGGCGAGATTTTCGGCGAGATCGCGCTCATCGAGGAGGTGCCGCGCACCGCCGACGCGGTAGCCGCCTGCGACAGCGAACTGCTGGAGATCGACCACGCCCACTTCGTGTACCTGGCCGGCCAGCAGCCGGCCTTCGCGGTGATGATGATGAAGCTTCTGTCGCAGAAGCTGCGCGGCGCCGAACACGGCGACGACGCGGACGTGGCCGCCGTCCCGCGTTCCGGCGCGCCCGGGCAGCGCGCATCGGCGTGGCAACGCCTCGCCGACAATGTCTATTCGCTGGGCGGCGAGCCCGGTGGCGGCGGCTGCAAGGTCTACCTGGTTCGCGGCACGCGGCGCAATGTGCTGATCGACGCCGGCCTGCCGCACGATTACCCGTTTATCGAGGCCCATCTCGGCGCACTCGGCCTCGAGCCAGGCGACATCGACATGATCCTCGTCACCCACGAGCATCTCGACCACCTCGGCGGGGTGGCGCGCTTTCCACGCCGCACCTTGGTGGCGGCACACCCGCGCGCGGCCAACAAGATCGCCATGCAGGACGACTTCGTCCTCATGAACGACCTGTTCGGCCTGGCGCCGGCGGCCTTCCATGTCGATGTCGAGATCGAGGACGGCAGCCGTATCGACCTGGGCGGCACGGCGCTCCATGCCGTGCACACGCCTGGCCATGTATCGGGCGCGCTGTGCTTCTATGAACCCGAGCGGCAACTGCTGTTTACCGCTGACACCCTGTTTGCCGGCGGCACGCTGGGCGGCATCTACGCCTCGGGCAACAACAGCGACTACGCCGCCTCGCTCAGGCGCCTGTCGGCGTTGCGTATCCGCCATCTGTTTCCGGGCCACGGGCGCAATTCGGACACGCCGCTGGAAGACTGCGAAGCCGGCATTCGCGCCCTGGAGCGCCTGCAGGCCGACACCCGGGCATTGTTTGACGCAATGCAGCATGGCAGCAGCTTCCGCTATGTTTTCCGCGGCATCGCCGCCTACTCCCTGCGCAAACCGAAACCACCGCAGCAGCCGTAGAGCGGCGCCGGCGAATCCGGCAGGTGCGCAAACGCACCACCGTCAAGCGGTGCGGCGCGCAACGTGAATACTTCACATTGCGCGCTGCAATGGATCACCGACCCGCGAGCGTCGAATAGCGAGACTGGGCTCATCCGGTGCACATCGCACCGGGGAGCAAAGGAGCCCAGCCATGCACACCTCGCACAGCACCGCCACAGCCCCCGCAGCGTCCGTCCTGCACCGTGCCCGCGCCAGCGATTTGTCCTTCGAACTGCTCGGTTCCGGCGCCCGCGCCGACGTGCTCGCGCACTTCAACACGCTCTCCGCCGACGACCGCGCGCTGCGCTTCTCGGCGGTCACCAGCGAGGCGGCGCTCGAGACCTATGCGGCGCGCATCGACTTCTCTCGCGACCTGGTGGTGGCGGCACGCGATGCGGCCGGCGCGATCGTCGGAATCGCGCAGGTGATGCCCTTCTCGTCCGACCGCGGCAGCGCCGCCGAGGTGGCGTTCTCGGTCGACCCGGCGGCGCGTGGCCAGGGCCTTGGCCGCCGCCTGATGGCCGCCGCGATCGAACATGCGGGGGCACGCGGCGTCGGCCGGCTGGTGGCGCAGGTGTGCCCGCAGAACGCGCCGATGCTGGCGATCTTCCGCGCTGCCGGCATGCGCCTGGCACGCGAGGATGGCGAGATCGTCGGCACGCTGGCCATCGGCACGGCCGACTGACCGCTCGGGTCTGGCACCTCGTTCAATCCCGCGATAAACCCGATTTGCCATGAAATTTCAGCGCGAGGACAGACGATTTTTTGTCACAACCATGCCAATGTCATCAAATCACGAATATGCGCGATTGACGGGTAGCGGAGATTGCACAAGAATCTGTTGGTTGGTCCGCACGGCGGCGCGCCGTGCACCTGGGAGGCACAGCATGCGCGACAACATATTCCGGGGGCGACGCGATGCGATCGCGGCCCTGACAGCTTTGGCCATGGTGCCGCGCGCGGCAACAGTGCGCGCCCAGGACAATGCGTTTAGCCCGCAGACTGACCGGCTGATCGTCAAGCTCCGGAATCGCCCGGTGGCGCTGGCGTCAGTACTGTTCGATGACGCGATCCTGTCACGGCTCTCGGCACAGGCGGGCGTAACCCTGGTGTCCTTGCGCGCGCTGGGCGACGGCTCCCAGGTGCTGCGCATGCAGCGACCGATGCCCGAAAGCGAGGCGCAGGCCATCGCGACCCGCCTTGAAGGCCTGGCCGAGGTGGAACATGCGGTGCCCGACCGGGTGATGCGCACGCAGTAGGACGCCGATGATGCGGACCGCCTGCCTTTTCGTCAAAGCAATGCGTGCCTTGGCACGACAGGCGCGACGCGTCTGCGCACTCGCACTGCTGGCCGTGGCCGCAGGCACTCCGGCGGCGCCGTACGACCTGGCGGCAGACGCTGTGCTCGGCCAGCCCGGATTCACCAGCGGCACTCCCAACAACGGCGGCTTGAGCGCGACCAGCCTCAGTTCCCCGGCGGGTGCGACGGTGGACCCGGTAAGCGGGCGCCTGTGGGTGGCGGACTTCAGCAACCATCGGGTGCTCGGCTGGCCCAGCGCGACGGCCTTCACCAGCGGGCAGGCGGCCAGCATCGTCATTGGCCAGGCGACATTCACCGCCAACGCCGCCAACCGCGGCGGCGCGCCGACGGCGGCGACGCTCTTCTCGCCGGCCAACGTGGCGGTCGACAGCAGCGGCAACCTGTATGTCGCCGACCGCGACAACCATCGCGTACTGCGTTACTCGGCGCCGTTCACCAGCGGCATGAACGCCACGCTGGTGCTGGGCCAGGGCGCCAACGTCTACACCTCCGGCACCGCCAACAAGGGTGGCGTCAGCGCAGCGAGCCTGTCCGGGCCGACCGACGTGGTGCCGGGTCCGGGCGGCTCGCTGTACGTGGTCGACGGCAGCAATCACCGCGTCCTGTACTACGCCGCGCCGACGGCGGTGAACGTAAACGCGGACAGGGTGGTCGGCCAAGCCGGTTTCACCAGCGGCACCCTTGCCTCCACCAGCGCCACTTCGATGAACCTGCCGCAGGCCGCCGCCATCGACCCGGCCGGCGCCAACCTTTACGTGCTGGACTACGGCAACAACCGGGTGCTGCGCTTCGCGGCGCCGTTTACGCAGACCGCGGGTGCGGCCGCGTTGCAGGTGATCGGGCAGTCGGGGGGATTCACGGGCAACATCGCCAGCTACGGTCCCGGCGGCTTCACCGGGCCGACCGGCATTGCCGTGGATCCGGTCGGAAGGCTGTATGTCGCAGACTCCTTCAACCACCGGGTACTACAGTTCGATACCCCCTTGACCAGCGGCTACGCCAGCCGCGTGTTCGGCCAACCGGGCTTCAACGGCATCGCGGTCAATCGCGGCGGCGCAGCGTCCGCTGATTCGTTCGCCAACCCGACCCGCATGGGATTCGACTCCGCAGGCAACATGTATGTCGCGGAATGGGGCAACAACCGTGTCATGCGCTTCGCCGTACCCAATCCCCCGATGCTGCCGGCGGTCAACCCTTCGACCGCGGCACCGGCCGACAGCCAGTTCGCCAACCAGTGGTACCTGCAGTCCTCGGCCGCCGGCGGCATCAACGCCGCCGGTGCGTGGGCGCAGACCACCGGCTCGAACCGCATCGTGGTGGCGGTCATCGACAACGGCGTCCTGCCACATGCCGATCTCGCCGGCCGCACCGTACCGGGCTACGACTTCGTCGACGCACGCCGTTCCAACGACGGCGGCGGGCGCGATGCCGACCCCGCCGATCCCGGCGACTGGGTCACGGCCACCGAGTCGACCACCCAGAACGGCGAATTCTTCGGCTGCCCGCCCGGCAATAGCTCATGGCACGGCACGCGCATCGCCGGCATCATCGGCGCGGCCGCCAACAGCCTGGGCGTTGCGGGCATCAACTGGCAGTCGAAGATCCTGCCGGTACGCGCTATCGGCAAGTGCGGCGGCTATACCTCCGACATTGTGGATGCGATCCGCTGGGCGGCCGGCATGCCGGTGGCGGGCGCGCCCGCCAATGCCAATCCGGCGAAGGTCATCAACCTCAGTTTCGCCACGCCGGGCGCCTGCGATCCCGCCTTCCAGAGCGCGATTGACGATGTCACCGCGCTGGGCGCGGTGGTGGTCACCGCCGCCGGCAACAACGGCACCAATGCCGCCCTGTACACGCCGGCCTCGTGCAACAACGTCATCACCGTCACCGCGGTCGACAAGAACGGCGCCAAGCCCGCCTATGCCAACACCGGCGCGGACGTGACCCTGGCCGCGCCGGGCGGCACCGGCACTTCCACCAATGGCCTGATGGGCCTGTCCGACAGCGGCACCCAGGGCCCGGCCAACGACAGCACCTATTCGTACAGCGAAGGCACCAGCCTGGCCTCGGCGGAGGTTGCCGGCACCGCCTCGCTGGTTCTCTCGTTGCGCCCTTACCTGAAGCCCGCGCAGGTGAGGCAGTTGCTGGCCGATACCGCACGGCCGTTCGGCGCCGGCTCCGGTTGCAGCACCGTGCTGTGCGGCACCGGCATTGTCGATGCGCAGGCCGCCCTGCAGGCGCTGCAGTCGGGCTATGGCTATGGACGTCCCGGCATCTCGGCCTACGTAACCAACTCGGTGGCGGTGCACAGCAACGGCACCGTGCGGCAATGGGGCGCGAACGTGCTCGGCGCCTATGGCCCGACCCCCGACCCGATTCCGGTCCAGGTCAACGTCGTGCCGGGCCTCGACGGCATCGTGCAGGTGGCCGCCGGCGCCTACTACAACGTGGCTCTGCGCAACGACGGCACGGTGTGGGCCTGGGGCGACAACCAGAACGGCCAGCTCGGCAACGGCACGCTGTCGCCCACCACTTCGCTGGTGCAGGTGGCCGGGCTCACGAATGTCGTGCAGGTCGCCGCAGGCGGTGTCGACGCCGGCCCGGCCAGCCCCTACATGGCCATGGCGGTGAAGGCCGACGGCACGGTGTGGATGTGGGGCGGCGGCAGCGGCACGCCACAGCAGGTGGCGGGAATTTCCGACGCTATCGCTGTCTCGCTGACCGAGAACCACCACCTGGTGTTGAAGCGCGACGGCACGGTGTGGGCGTGGGGCAGCAATGCGGTGGGCCAGCTCGGCAACGGCACCAACACGGACAGCGCCACGCCGGTGCAGGTGGCGGGCCTCACGGGCGTGACCGCGATCGTTGCCGGGCCGACCGTGCTGGGCGGTTCCTCCAACTTCGCGATCCGGCGCGACGGCAGCCTGTGGGCCTGGGGCTACAACGCCGACGGCCAGCTGGGCGACGGCTCGCATGCGCAGCGCAATGCGCCGGTGCGCGTGACCGGCATCGACGACGTGCGCATGGTCGCCGCCGGCTACTACCACACCGTGGCGCTCAAAGGCGACGGCTCGGTATGGACCTGGGGATCGAACAGTCTCGGCCAGCTGGGTGACGAGGGCGGTGCCGGCTCGCCGGTGCCGATCCGGGTGCCCAACCTGCTGGACATGGCTGCGGTGGCGGCCGGCGGCTGGCATACCCTGGCGATGCGTGCCAACGGGCGCGTGCTCGGCTGGGGGATGAACACGTCCGGGCAGGTGGGCGAGGGCAGCCTGCAATCCCCGCAGCGCGCGCCGCGGGGCGTCTACGACAACCTTGCCTCGCGCACCCTCAACCTGGGCCCGGCCAACCCGCTGGCCTTCGCCGACGCCGACGGGTTTACGCCAGGTTTCACGGTCAGTGCCAACCTGGTCACCCTGCGCGGGGTGGGCAGCAATGTCGCGCTGACGGTGCAGAACGGCCGCTATCGCAAGAACGGCAGCCCCTTCGGCAACGCGCCAACCACCGCCAGCGACGGTGATGTCATCGAGCTGGAGGCCGGGCTGGGCAGCGCGGTCACCGACGCCACGGGCACCTCGACCACCGTCACCCTGACCGTCGGCACAAGGGTCTTCACATTCAAGGCCAAATCCTCACCCGTCGACAACACGCCGGCGCCGTTCGCTCTCGGCTCCAAGGTCACCACCGTCGGCGGCACCGTGCTGACCTCGAACCCGGTGCAGATCCTCGGCGCCAACTCGCAGGTGCCGATGCCCATCAGCATCATCGGCGGCACCTATCGCATACTCGGCGTCACCGGCGACACCGACACTCCGGGCACCATCGTCTTCGGCCAATCGGTGCAGGTGAGCGTGCAGGCGCCAGGCGGGTTCGGCACCAACACCGCCACGCTCACCATCGGCGGCGTCAGTGCCACCTTCACCGCCACCAATGCCTACGGTGGCGCGGCGGCACGGCGCGCGGGTGCCGCCGCAACCTCGCAGGCGAGCCTGTTCCTGAAGAGCGACGGTACGCTATGGGCGCTGGGATACCTGCCCGGCGCGTTCGATTACTTCAACCTCACCCAGTTGACCGACATCGCCGGTGTCAAGCGCATCGCCGGCGGCAAGGACCATTTTGTCGCGCTGCGTGACGACGGCACCGTGTGGACCTGGGGCGAGAACAATGATGGCCAGCTGGGGCTGGGTGATTTTCTCGGCCGCGCCGCGCCCACCCGCGTGACCGGTTTGGACAACGTGGTCGCCATCGCGGCCGGCCACCGCCATACGCTAGCGCTGCGCACCGACGGCAGCGTGTGGGCATGGGGCTCCAACAACGGCGGCCAGCTCGGCACCGGCTCGCAGGCGATCTTCGCCTCGCCCACGCAGGTCGCCAGCCTCTCCAACGCGATCGCCATCGCCGGCGGGGGCAACCACAGCCTGGCCATCCGCGCCGACGGCACGGTGTGGGCCTGGGGCGCCAACGATCGTGGCCAACTCGGCATCGGCAGCGCCGGCGCGCTGGTTGCGACGCCGGTGCAGGTCACGACCCTGACCGGCAAGTATGCAAGCATCGCCGCGGGCGAGAACCACAGCCTGGCCGTGAGGGCCGATGGCACGGTCTTGGCGTGGGGGGATAACCGGTGGGGCCAGCTCGGCGACGGCACCCTCACCCAGCGCAATGCACCAGTGCCCCTGGCCTCCAGCGCCGCCGGCCCCGTCAACGGGCGTGCCGTCGTGGCGGGCTGGAACCACAGCCTGGTGCTGGGCCGTACGGTCCTGCTATTCGACAGCATGCCGTTCGACATCGACGGCGCGCTTTGGGCTTTCGGGCGCAACAACAACGGTCAACTCGGCAACGGCAACAACACCGACAGCAACGTGCCGATGCTTCTCGACAGCAACACGGTGTTCAACGTGCGCGCCTTCGCCGCGGGCCCGTTTCACAACCTCATTGCTAACAGCCTGCTCGGCGCGCCGTTTGGCTGGGGTGCGACCACCGCCGGCGGCAGCAGCGCCGTGCCGGTGGCCTTGCCGCTGGCCAACGGCACCTTCATCTATGCGCAAGGCCCGAAGTTCAACGACTTCGAAGGGCGCGACAACGCGCCGCGCAACGGGCTGGTGGCTTCCGAGACCCGCACGCTGGTGGGCATCGGCAGCAATGTGCAGCTCGCCTGTCCGCCCGCCGCGAGCGCCAGCCTCAATGGCGGCCCGTTCGTCGCCGGATGCAACATAACCGCCAGCAACGGCGATCGGGTGAGCTTCGCCTGGCGCGCCGCCAATGCCGACGGCAGCGCCGGCACCCTCTCGCTCAACATCGGCACGTCCGAAGTCCGCGACTTCACCATCGTGACCGCTTTCTCGAACGACACCACGCCCGATGTCGTGGCCCTGCTGCCGCAGTCCTATGTCGCGCCCGGATCGACGGTCGTTTCCAACGAAGCGCGCGTCACCGGCCTCGGGCCGGCCGCGCCGATCAGTGTCAGTGGCGGGGAGTACAGCATAGGCGGCGGCGCGTTCACCTCGATGGAAGGCGTGGTATTCAACGGCCAGAGCGTGCGGGTGCGCCAGGTAGCGGCCGCCGGCAACGGTACATCGTCGACCGCGACCCTCAACATCGGCGGGGTCAGCACGGCGTTCACCGCTTTCACAGCACCGCAGGCAGGCTCGGTCGGCGTTGCACGCCTGGCCACCGGCGACAACGCCAACTTCCTGCTGCGCACGGATGGCGTACTGTTCACCTGGGGTTGGGACAGATATGGAAAGCTGGGCCTGGGCCTGGCGCCGATCGAAGCGCAGTACACCAACAACAACCTTATCGGCACCTGGGTGACGCTCCCGTACCCGACCCGCATGCCGACACTGAGCGGCATCGTCGACATCAGCGTCAACGAACGCGCAGCAGTGGCCGCGCATGCCGATGGCAGCGTGTGGACCTGGGGCGACAATGGCTTCGGCACGCTGGGCGACAACTCCGGCAGCACCAATCGCCGCAGCTACCCGGGCAGGGTGCCGGGGCTGACCGGCATCACCAACGTGGTCAGCGGCGCCGGGCATGTGCTCGCCCGCAAGTCCGATGGCACGGTGTGGGCCTGGGGCTCGAACAGCTTTAAGGCGATTGGCGACGGCACCACAGTGGATCGGACAACGCCTGTCCAGGTATTGACCGGACCCGGTGTTCCGTTGACCAATGTTGTGGCGCTGGCTGCCGGCACCAGTCTCAGCATGGCCCTGAAGGGCGACGGCACCCTGTGGACCTGGGGTCATGGTGCGCTTGGCAACGGCGTCGAGTTCGTCGATGTCGCCTATGCAACCAGGATCGACGTCGGTGGCGTCAACAGCACAGCCGGCCTGCGCGTGATTGCGATCGGCGCCGGCGATGGCCACGCCGCAGCCATCCGCGAGGACGGCAGCGTCTGGTCCTGGGGCTACAACCCATATGGCCAGTTGGGACAGGGCGACAACCTGAACCGGCCGTCGCCGACCCGCATCACCACGCTTTCCGGCGCCAACGCGCTGGCCTGCGGATTCGACCATTGCACCGTGCGACTGGCCGACGGATCGCTGCGCGCCTGGGGCCGCAACTACGGCCAGCTCGGCGACGGCACATTCACCAATCGAAATGCGCCCGTCCCGGTGATCGGCCTCAGTGGAACCCGCGGGATCTTCGCCGGGCGCGACCTGAGTTTCGCGATCATGAACGACTGGAGCGTCAGCGGCACGGGCTACGGCTACGTCGGCGGCAGCAATGGCGGCGGGCCGCAGACGTCGCCAGTGCCGGTGCTGGGCGAAAATGGCGAGGGGCTCCTGTTCGCGCAGGTGCCCGACGCGACTCCTGCCCCGTTCGCCTTTACCGCCAATCTCAACGCCGCGCCGTCGTCGCTGCAGGTATCGAACCCGGTACTGGTGAGCGACGTCAATGTCGGCGTGCCGATCAGCATCGCCGGAGGAACCTACAGCATCGACAGCGGCACCTTCACCGCCGCTACAGGCACGGTGACCAGCGGCGCGACCGTGCGGGTACGCGGTACGGCCCCCGCACAGTTCGACGCGGCGACCAATGTGACGCTGACCATCGGCGGCGCCAGCGCCACCTTCTCGATCGCCACCCTGCGCGACCCGCAGGCCGCGGCGACCGGGCTCAAGGTAGCAGCCGGCACCAGCCATACCGTGTTGCTGAAACCCGACGGGCGGCTCCTCTCATGGGGCTACAACGGCAATGGCCAGCTGGGCAACGGCTCTACCGTGTCCAGCAGCGCGCCCCAGCCTGTGGCCGGCCTCACCGGCGCGACCGACGTGGCGGCGGGATTTCACCACAGCGTGGTGCTGCGCATCGACGGCAGCGTCTGGACCTTCGGCTACAACGCCTATGGCCAACTGGGCTACACCACCGCCGCCCTCTTCGGCGCGACCCCGGCAAGGATCACCGGGCTCAGCGGTGTTTTCTCGCAGGTGGCCGCCGGCGCCAACCACACCCTGGCGCTGCGCAACGACGGCACGGTCTGGGCCTGGGGCGACAACAGCCGCGGCCAACTGGGCGACAACACCACCCAGAGCCGCAGCAGCCCGGCGCAGGTGGGGGGCCTTTCCAACATCATCGCCATCGCCGGTGGCGAGCGTCACTCGCTGGCCCTGTCGGCCACCGGAGTGGTGTATGCCTGGGGGGCGAACGATTCCGGGCAGCTCGGGACAGGCGACCTCGCCGACCGTGCCGTGCCGGTGGCCATCGCCGGACTGGCGGGGATCACGCGCATCGCCGCCGGCGCCAGCCATAGCCTCGCCGCGAGCGCCACCCAGGCCTACGGCTGGGGCGGCAACGACCAGGGTCAAGTTGGGGACGGCAGCCTCGACAACCGCAATGCGCCGGTGCCGCTCAGCGCGCTGGCCGGCGCGGTGAGCGCCCTGGCCGCGCGCGGCGACCATTCGCTCGCGATCATGGGCGGCACCGTCTATTCCTGGGGCTCGAATGCGCTGGGTCAGCTCGGCCGCACGCCGGTCAGCAACAACGCGCGCACGCCGATCGCCCTCACCGGACTTCCGGCCGGGATCACGCAGGTGGCAGCCGGCGGCCGCCATTCGCTGGCATTGACGGCAGCGGGCCGGCTCGAGATGTGGGGCGACAACTTCTTCGGCCAGCTGGCCAACCGCAGCGGCAATTTCTCGATCGGCGCGGCGCTGCTCAACATCCTGCGCGGCGACTCGATCATCTCGCAACTGGGCGCATTGCTGGCTGGTGCGGTGCAGGCCGGCGCCACCAGCAGCGGCACCAGCGCTGTGGACACGACGCTCATCGACCAGCGCCTGGTCTACCCCAGCCAGGTCGTCGGCACGGCCGGCACGGTGCGTGAATTCGTCTTCACCAATGCCAGCACCACGGACTTGCCCGGTGTTTCCGTGACCGCCACGCCAAGTGTCTTCGAACTGGCCAGCCCGCCCTGCCCGACGTTGCTGGCCGCCGGCGCCACCTGCAACATCGGGGTCCGTTTCCGCCCCGACCTGCCGGGCGCATACGATGGCGAGGTCAAGGTGATCTCAAGCGCACGTGGCACCGAGCAACGCATGGCCCTGGCCGGTACCGCGGTCACCGCCACCTCCGCCGCGCTCGCGCTGAGTCGGCAGAACGTGAGTTTCGCCAATCAGACCAATGTGGGGGCCAGCAGCAATCCTGAAACACTCACCTTGTCCAGCATCGGTGGCACGGCGGCCGCGCTCGGCTCGATCACCGTCACCGGCGACTACGCGGTGGCACACGACTGCCCCGCCACGCTGCAGACGGCGGCCTCCTGCACCATCAATGTCACCTTCACTCCGGGGGCGATCGGCCAGCGCAATGGCAACCTCGGGATATCCGGCGCGGTGCCAGGATTCAATCCTGCCACGCTGTTGGGCATCGCCCGCACGGTCCCTTCTGCGCCCACCGGCGCGAGCGCGGCGGCCGGCAACGCCAGCGCCAGCGTGTCGTTCAATGCGCCGGCCAGTGATGGCGGGGCGGCGATCACGCAGTACACGGTCACTGCCAGCCCGGGAGGCGCGAGCGCCACCGGCAGCGCCTCACCCGTCGCTGTGCCAGGCCTGACCAATGGCGTCGCCTATACCTTCACCGTGAAGGCCACCAACGCCGCAGGTAGCGGCCCGGACTCCGCGCCCTCCGCGGCGGCGACCCCGTCCGGGCCCGCATCGTCGCTCACCCTGCTGCCCGCCTCCATTGATTTCGGCCGGGTCGACAAGGGGGTGGCAAGCAAGACCCGCACCCTCACGGTCACCAACGCCAGCGCCCAGACCGTCACCTTCTCTTCCATCGCCTCCAGCGGCGATATCACCCGCGTCGGCGGCTCCTGCGCCGCTTCCCTCGCCCCCGCCGCCTCCTGCACCGTCTCCCTGCGCCTGCGCCCCTCCGCACTCGGCCTGCGTTCTGCCTCCCTGAGCATCTCCAGCAATGCTCCAGGCTCGCCCCATTCCGTGCCCCTCACCGCCAATGCGGTGGCCTTGAACGACCTCGCCATGGACTTCGGCGCGCCCATCGGCACCTATGCGCGCCTGAACGACAGTACCTGGGCGCAGATCTCCGCTTCTTCCGCCAAGTCGATCACCCGCGCCGATCTCGACAACAACGGCGTCGATGACCTGGTCGTCGATTTCGGCGCCCAGGGCGGCTTGCAGGTGTGGATGAACAATGCTTCCCTGCTGCCGCTTTACTGGCAGACCGCCAAGTCGGTCACCCGCGCCGACCTGGACAACAATGGCTACGACGATCTGGTGATCGATTTCGGCGACGGTATCGGCATCTATGCCTGGATGAACAACAGCGCCTGGGTGCAGTTGTACTGGCTGTCGGCCAAGTCGATCATCCGCGCCGACCTGGATAACAACGGCCATGACGACCTGGTGATCGATTTCGGCCCCGGCATCGGCATCTACCGGTGGATGAACAACGCCGCCTGGGCGCAGTTGTACTGGCTCTCGGCCAACACCATCATCCGCGCCGATCTGGACAACAACGGCCACGATGACCTGGTGATCGATTTCGGCGCCGGCATCGGCATCTACAAGTGGATGAACAACGCGTCCTTCGTCCAGCTTTACTGGCTGCCGGCGCTGTCGATCATCCGCGCCGACATGGACAACAACGGCCAAGACGACCTGGTGATCGACTTCGGCCCCGGCATCGGCATTTACAAGTGGATGAACAACGCGTCCTTCGCCCAGCTTTACTGGCAGAGCGCGGTTTCCATCGCCCGTGCCGACATGGACGGCAACGGCCACGACGATCTGGTCATCAACTTCGGCAGCAACATCCCCGGCCTCTACAAGTGGTTGAACAACACCTCCTGGGTGCCTCTGTACCACATCCAGGCAGGCAGCATCACGCCGGCTGCTATGGATGGGCAGTAGCTGCGCGGACTTGAGGAAGACGCTCGTGGATCCGCGCGCGCCTCAGGAACTCGGCCGGGCGCGTTGATACAGATTGTTCGCCACCAGCGCACCGATCACCAGCGCGGCACCCGTCCATTCCTGCCACGTGAAGCGCGCACCCTGAAGGTAGCGGATGAAGTAGGTCTCCACCGGCATCAGGTTGATGATCAGCATCGAATTGAGGGGGCCGATACGCGCGTTGCCGTAGTTCCACAGGACCATCGCCAGCACCACGCCGGGAATGGCGAGGAAGGCGATATGCGGCGCGACGCTCACGAAAGAGGCTGCCGGCGGGACCGGTACCGCACCTGCGGCCAGCGCGATCCCGGTGACGGTGCAGATGGCGAGCATGCCGATGAAGCATGTCAGCGCCGTGAAACGCAACGCGCCAAAACCGGGAAACCTGGCCAGCAGGAGCGTGTAGCAAATCCAGCAACTGCAGCCTGCCAGTACCATCAGGTCGCCGAACCACTTGGTCTCGCCGGGATTGAACCCGTGGCTCGCCACCACCAGCACCACCCCGGTGAACGCCACGGCGATTGCGCCGAGCGTGAAGTTGGCCGGCCGCTTGCCGTTGAGCCACCATTGCGCCATGGCCGTCATCGAAGGTTGCAAGGCGACAATGATGACGGCGTGCTCCGGAAGCGTATACGAAAGGCCGACGAAGGCCAGCAATGGCGAGCCCGCCATGCCCAGCAGGCCGGCCACTACGAGCAGCCAGGGGCGCGGACCCGGCGACAAAGCGCCCCTGCCACCGGTGGCCGCCGCCAGCAACACAAGCAGCGTCGCCGCCAGGACGTAGCGTGCGGAGGTCAGGGTGTAGGGATCAAGCACCGAGTAGGCGGCCTTGGCGACCGGAAACTGCGCACCCCACAGGAATACCGCGGCCACCACGGCCAGAACCGCCAGACCCGTGTCGCGGCTGCCCGTCACGACGATACCGTCCGGCGCGCCGTCCGGGCGGGCCACGCCCGCGACCGCCCCCAAAAAAACAGGCCCGCGCGGTGGCGGGCCTGCTGATCCGAAAAAACCCGCTTCAATTGTTGTCTTCGAGGAAGCTCTTCAGGCGCTCGGACCGCGACGGATGGCGCAGTTTGCGCAGCGCCTTGGCCTCGATCTGACGGATGCGCTCACGCGTGACGTCGAACTGCTTGCCCACTTCCTCAAGCGTATGGTCGGTGGACATCTCAATGCCGAAACGCATGCGCAACACCTTGGCCTCGCGCGGCGTAAGCGTGTCGAGGATGTCCTTGGTGACGTCGCGCAGGCTTTCGTACATCGCCGCTTCCGCCGGGGCCAGGGTGTTGTTGTCCTCGATGAAGTCGCCCAGATGCGAATCGTCGTCGTCGCCGATCGGGGTTTCCATCGAGATCGGCTCCTTGCTGATCTTGAGGATCTTGCGGATCTTGTCTTCCGGCATTTCCATCTTGACCGCAAGCGTCGCCGGGTCCGGCTCGATCCCGGTTTCCTGCAGGATCTGGCGCGAGATGCGGTTCATCTTGTTGATGGTCTCGATCATGTGCACCGGAATGCGGATGGTGCGCGCCTGGTCGGCGATCGAGCGGGTGATGGCCTGGCGGATCCACCACGTCGCGTAGGTCGAGAACTTGTAGCCACGGCGATACTCGAACTTGTCGACCGCCTTCATCAGGCCGATGTTGCCTTCCTGGATGAGGTCCAGGAACTGCAGGCCGCGGTTGGTGTACTTCTTGGCGATGGAAATCACCAGGCGCAGGTTGGCCTCGGTCATCTCGCGCTTGGCGCGGCGCGCCTTGGCTTCGCCGGTGGACATCTGCTTGTTGATTTCCTTCAGGTCCTTGAGCGGAATGCCGATCGTGTTGGTCAGGTCGATGAGCTTCTGCTGCTGTTCCTGCACCGCCGGCACGAAGCGCGCGAGGGTGGCGCTGTAGGGACGCTCGGCGTCGACCTCGCGCTGTACCCAGCGCTGGTTGGTCTCGTGGCCCGGGAATTCCTTGATGAAATGCGGGCGCGGCATGCCGGACTTGATGACGCAAAGTTCCTGGATCGAACGCTCGTGCTGGCGCACGCGGTCGACCTGGCCGCGCAGCAGGTCACACAGGCGCTCGACCATGCGGGCGGTGAAGCGGATCGACAGCAGTTCATCGGAGATCGCGTTCTGCGTGTCGATGTAGGGCTTGGTCTTGTAGCCCTTGCGCGCGACGATGCCCTTCATCTTTTCGTGCAGATGGAAGATGCGCGAGAAGATTTCCAGCGACTTCTGCTTGAGTTCGGCCATCTGCGCGGCGTTGGCGGCGCTGGCGGCTTCGCCGTCATCGTCCTCGTCGGCGTCGTCGCCGACATCGGCCTCGTCTTCTTCAGCCTCGGCGGCGGCCAGGGCGGCGAGCTCCTCCTCGGTCGCGTTCGGATCGATCAGGCCGTCGACGAGTTCGTCGATGCGCATTTCGTCGCGCGAGATCTTGCCGGCCATCGCGAGGATCTCGTCGATGGTGGTCGGGCAGGCGGCGATCGCCTGGATCATGTGCTTCAGGCCGTCTTCGATGCGCTTGGCGATCTCGATCTCGCCCTCGCGGGTCAGCAGCTCGACCGAACCCATTTCACGCATGTACATGCGCACCGGGTCGGTGGTGCGGCCGAATTCGGAATCGAGCGATGAAGCGGCGGCCTCCGCCTGCTCTTCGACGTCGTCATCGGTGGTGGCCGTGGGCGCGTTCTCGTTCAGCAGCAGCGTTTCAGCATCGGGCGCCTTGTCATAGACGGCGATCCCCATGTCGGTAAACGTGGTGATGATCGCCTCGATCTGCTCGGCGTCGACGATGTCGTCCGGCAGGTGGTCGTTGATCTCCGCGTAGGTAAGGAACGAACGCTCCTTGCCGAGCTTGATCAGCGCCTTCAGCTTGTTGCGGCGCGCCTCGACATCCTCGGCCGTCGGCGCCTGCTGCAGCAGCAGCATCTCGATGCGCTCGCGGTTGCGGCGCTCGGAGCGTGCGCTTTTCTTGGTGGCCTTTGTGAGCTTGACCGCTTCAACAGCGGCTGGTGCCGGTTCCGGAGCGGCGACCGGCACCTCCTTGGCAAGCTTGGCCTCCTTGCCGGCCTTTGCCGGCTTCGCGGTATTTGCTTCCTTTTGGGCCTTGGCGGCAACCGGCGCAGGCACCGGCTTTTTCACCTCGGCAGGCGCCTTCTTCGTGCCATTGACCTTGGCGGCGGGATTCGACTTCGCGGAACTGGAAGCTTTTGACGAGGCGGCGGGCCGCACAACGCCGGGCTTGGCCTGGGGCTTGGCGGACTTGTTGCCGGACGGCTTGGCGTTTTTGTTGCCGGCCGGCTTTGCGGATCCGGTTTTGGATTTGGAAACGGCCTTGGAGGCCGGCTTTGCGGGGGATTTCTTGGCGGGTTTCGCAGCTTTGGTCATCTGTTTCGCGGGCTTTTGCGCTTTCCGGGGGGCGGCTTTGGGGAGGGGCTTCTTGGCCATGGTTGCCTCGCAAAGAATGGGAGCACCCGGCTTCCCAAGGTGCGGTCACGCGCGGGCCCCTCATGCAATGGAGGCACTGCGCGACATGTCACGGCAAATCAAGTAAAGCTTTGAATTATAGCATTTTCAGTTGGACTTCCGCTGCCATCAGGACTTGCCGGCCGCGTCCTCCGCCATCAGCGCGGCGAACTCCGCGCGCGCCGCCGGGTCGTGCGCAACCCGCCCGATCAACTCCTCGCGGCGGCGCACACGCCATTGCGCGGCCAGCGTTCCCAGTGCATGCAGGAACTCGGCCCGCACGATCGCGGGTTCCTTGTCGATTTCCAGAGCCTCCACCAGGGCGCGCCTGAACATCGGTTCGACCACGGTTCCGGCGAATGATTCCATCAGCGAAGCCACCTGCGGCAGGACCGGGGCGGCGATGATCGCATCGATCACGTCTTGCACCGGTGAATCCGACGGGATGAAATGGCGCCCGGCGGCAACCTCGGGCAGGCGGGCCAGACTGCAATCGCGCGCGAGCAGGCGCAGCAGGTGTTCGTCCAGTTGGGTGATCGCGGCGCGCGGCGTGCGCCGCGGCGCGCTCTTGAGCACCGAGGCCTGCGGCTTGAGATCGCACAGGCGCTCCACCTCGGCCGGCGTCATGTCCACCAGTTCGGCCACGCCCTTGACCAGCCCCAGGCGCAGGGCCGGCGCGACCACCCGCTGCAAATGCGGCCGCGCCGCGCTCACCAGGGCCGCCCGGCCTTCCGCGGAGGCCAGATCGCCCTCCGCCTTGAGGTGCTCGATCAGGAAACGTGACAGCGGCATCGCCCCGGCCGCAAAGGCCTCGAAACCCTCACGGCCGTGCTCGCGGATATAAGTGTCCGGATCATGCTCGGGCGGCAGGAACAGGAAGGAGAAAAGCTTGTCATCGGCCGCCAGTGCCAGACTGTTCTCCAGCGCCCGCCATGCGGCGCGCCGGCCCGCCGCATCGCCATCGAAACAGAAGATCACGTGGTCGGTCTGGCGGGTGAGCTTTTGCACATGGGATGGCGTGCAGGCGGTGCCCAGGGTTGCCACGGCGTAGGCCACCCCGTGCTGGGCCAGCGCGACCACGTCCATGTAGCCTTCGACCACCATGGCCCGGCCCGCTTCGCGGATCGCCTGGCGCGCTTCGAACAGGCCGTACAACTCGCGCCCCTTTTCAAACAGTGGCGTTTCCGGCGAATTGAGGTATTTGGGCTCCCCGGCCCCGATGACCCGTCCGCCGAAGCCAATGATGCGCCCGCGGCTGTTGCGAATGGGGAAGGTGACGCGGCCGCGAAAGCGGTCGTAGCGCCGCCCCTTGTCGCCGTCGATCACCAATCCGGTGTCGAGCAGCGCGCGGCCACCGTAGTCCGCGCCATACACGCCTTCGAGCGCATTCCATTCGTCCGGAGCGTACCCCAGTCCGAAGCGCGCCGCGACCTGGCCGGTGAGCCCGCGCCCCTTGAGGTAGTCGATCGCCGCCGGTTCGCTCTTCAACCGGTCGCGATAGAAGCGGTTGGCGCGTTCAAGCAGGTCGCTGAGGATGTCGAGGTCGGGACCGTCGCGCCTGGTGCTGTCTTCGTTGCGCTCTTCCGGAACCGACAGCCCGATGCCCTGGGCCAGGTCCTTGATCGCTTCCACATACGAGAGCCCGCTGTACTCCATCAGGAAGCCGATGGCCGATCCATGCGCGCCGCAGCCGAAGCAATGATAGAACTGCTTGGTCGGACTGACAGTGAACGAAGGCGATTTCTCGTTATGGAACGGGCACAAGCCCATGAGGTTGGCGCCGCCCTTCTTCAACTGCACATGACGACCGACCACATCGACGATGTCGACGCGGTTGAGCAGATCGGCGATGAAGGATTGGGGAATCATGTGCGGAACCCGGCCTGCATTCTAGGCCGACGCCACACCGGCGGGAACGTCGGCCTGTGAGGCGCCAAAAAAACAAAGGCCCCGCAAGGCGGGGCCTGTGCCGGCCGGGCGAATGCCGCGCCGGCCCTGTGGAATTGCCGGGATCAGGCGAAATTCTTGGCCACGAAGTCCCAGTTGACCAGGTTCCAGAATGCCTCGACATACTTGGGGCGGGCATTGCGGTAGTCGACATAGTAGGCATGTTCCCAAACATCGCAGGTCAGGAGCGGCTTGTCGGCGCCGGTGAGCGGTGTGCCGGCATTGGAGGTCGAGGCGAGGTCGAGCGAGCCATCCGCCTTCTTGACCAGCCAGCCCCAACCCGAACCAAAGGTGCCCACCGCATTGGCGGTGAACTTGGCCTTGAACTCGGCGAAGGAACCCCACTTCTTGTTGATCGCATCGGCCAGGGCGCCGGTGGGCTCGCCACCGCCCTTGGGCGACAAGCCCATCCAGTAGAAGGTGTGATTCCAGACCTGGGCCGCGTTGTTGAACACGCCGCCGGAGGACTTCTTGACGATGTCCTCCAGGCTGGCGTTCTCGAACTCGGTGCCCTTGATCAGGTTGTTCAGGTTGGTGATGTAGGTCTGGTGATGCTTGCCGTAGTGGAATTCCAAGGTTTCCTTGGAAATGTGCGGCGCCAGGGCGTCGAGCGCGTAGGGCAGGTCGGGAAGCTTGTGTTCCATCGTGTTTCTCCGTGGTTGTGCGTGGCGGGAAGGAAGGTAAGGGAGCGGCGATCAGGCATGATCGGCAAAAGTACGACCATGGGAGACGCCACATCAGCGACGCATTGTAGGGCAGGCTGGATGGCCCCGCAAACCCGCGCTTCAGTAGGGCCTTTTCAGCAGGGCTTTTCCACCCGCACCCTGGCGCCGCCGCTGGCCAGGGTGATCTCGAGGGCGTCGCCGGCGGCAAGCTGCGCGGCGTCGCGAACCGTCACCCCGGCCGGTGTGCGCACCACCGCGTAGCCGCGCGCAAGCACGCGCATCGGGTCAAGATGCGCCAGCGCCGTCTCGGCCGCCACGAGCCGCCGCCATGCCGACTCCCGCGAACCGCGCCCCGCGCGGGCATGCCGATCCGCAAGCGCCGTCAGGCGAAGCCGGGGCCGGTGCAAGTCCGGCAAACGCAAACCGGCAGCCGCAACGTCAAGACGCGCCGCCGCCTGCCGGCAGCCGAGCTCCGCCCCCGCCGCGAGCCGCCGTGCGAGATCCGCCAGCCGCCGGCCCTGCTCGCCCAGCCGCTGCGCGGGCGCCATCAGCCCGCGTGCGGCCCAATCCAGCCGTTGCCGGCTGGCGGAAAGGGTGGCGTCCATTGCCCGGAACAAGGCGGCGCGCTGCTCGCCGAGCAATGCGACGAGTTCGTCGCGGGCCGGTGCGGCCAGTTCGGCCGCCGCGGTGGGCGTGGGCGCGCGAACGTCGGCGACAAAGTCGGCGATGGTGAAATCGGTCTCGTGGCCCACCCCGGATACGACCGGCATGGCGCAACCTGCGATCGCCCGCGCCACGATCTCCTCGTTGAAGGCCCACAGATCTTCGATGCTGCCGCCGCCGCGACAGACGATGAGAACGTCGGTTTCGTCGCGTTCGGCCGCGGTTTCGATCGCCGCCGCGATCCGCGCGCCCGCCCCCTCACCCTGCACAGGGGTCGGGTAGATGATGACCGGCACCATCGGGGCGCGCCGCGCCAGTGTGGACAACACGTCGCGCAGCGCCGCCGCGGCCGGCGAGGTGACGATGCCGATGGCGCGGGGGAGGCGCGGCAGCGCGCGCTTGGCCCGCGGGTCGAACAGGCCCTCGCGCGCGAGCTTTTCCTTGAGGCGCAGGAAGGCCTCGTAGAGGGCGCCTGCGCCGGCGCGCCGCGCGTACTCGACATTGAGCTGGAAATCCCCGCGCGCCTCGTAAAGCGTGACCGTCGCCCGCACTTCGACATCGACGCCGTCGGCCATGCGCCAGTCCAGCGCGGCCGCCCGTGCCTTCCACATCACGCAACGCACCTGGGCGGCACCATCCTTGAGGGCGAAATACAGGTGACCCGAAGGGGCGCGGGTGAAGTTCGAGATTTCCCCGCGCACCACGACCTGCGGAAAACCGCGCTCGAGCATCATGCGGACCGAGCGGTTGAGCTCCGCGACGGCGATCGCACGAGGGGCGTCCGGAGCGGGCGCCGGCGTCGCGCCGAAGTCCGGGCGGCTCAGCATCGCGCGGGCACGCCTTCTGCCGGTGACTGCTTTCCGCTAAACTGCGCGCTTGCCCGGCGAACCGCGCATTTGCGGGGCTGTCTGATCGCGCATGTTATCGAGGGAGACATTTTTGTGTGGGACATCCTGAAAGAGGCTGGCTGGCCGATTTACCCCTTGCTGCTCGCCTCGGTCATCGCGGTCGCACTGATTATCGAGCGCCTGATGGTGCTGCGCAAGTCGCGCATCATTCCTGACAAGCTGCTCGGCGAAGTCCTGACGCTATACAAGAACAACCAGATAACGCCGGACATCATCGGTCGCATCGAGGCCAATTCGCCGCTCGGACGGGTGCTCGCCGCGGGTTTGCGCAATGACCGCAGTTCGCGCGACGTCATGAAAGAAGCCATCGAGGAAGCCGGCAGCTACGTCGCGCATGAGCTCGGGCGATTCCTCAACGGACTTGGCACCATCGCGTCGGCGGCGCCACTGATGGGTTTGTTCGGCACCGTGGTCGGAATGATCGAGATCTTCGGCAGCCAGAGCCCCTCAGGCACCAATCCGCAGGTCCTCGCGCAC
Organism: Burkholderiales bacterium; assembly: GCA_965279115.1. Lineage (GTDB taxonomy): Bacteria > Pseudomonadota > Gammaproteobacteria > Burkholderiales > JAEUOS01 > JAEUOS01. The sequence continues at coordinate 4,167,649 of OZ257137.1, read as the reverse complement.
GGCATCTCGGTTGCCTTGTACAACACCGGCTTCGGAATCCTGATCGCGGTGCCGGCGCTGATCTTCTATCGCCACTTCCGCGGCCGGGTCGAGCATTTCGTGGTCGAGATGGAGCAGGCGTCCATCAAGCTGCTCGACATCGCGCACGGCGAGCGCAAGGCCTGAGGGCCGCGCCGCGCGGATCGCCAACATGAATTTTCGCAACCGCAGCCAAGGCGCCGAAGAGCCGGAGATCAACTTCATTCCGCTCATCGACGTGTTGCTGGTGATCCTCATCTTCCTGATGATCACCACCACGTACTCCAAGTACACCGAACTGCAGATCAACCTGCCCACCGCCGAGGCCGACAAGCAGCTGGAACGGCCCAACGAAGTCAACGTCGGCATCAATTCGCTCGGGCGTTACAGCATCAACGGCCAGACCGTCGCGTTCCGCGACATCGCCACCCTCGCCAACGACCTCAAGACCGCCGCCACCGGCAAGAAGGACCCGGTCATCGTCATCAGCGCCGATGCCCAGGCGACCCACCAGGCGGTGATACACGTGATGCAGGCCGCCCAGCAGGCGGGCCTGGGCCAGGTCACCTTCACGACGCAGGCCGCCGCCGGGAAGTAGGCGCGCGGCCGTCACGCTGCCGGCCTTCAATTGAACCTTGTGCGCGACTGGTGGGATGGCAGCCTGACCTGGCGCACCGCGCCGCTGGTTCCGCTTGCATGGGCGTACGGATGGCTGATGCGCTGCCGTGGCGCCCTTCATGCGGCCGGCATCCTGCGCCACAGCCGCCTCCCCGTCCCGGTCGTGGTGGTGGGCAACATCACGGTGGGTGGCAGCGGCAAGACCCCGCTGGTGATTCATCTGGCCACGGCGCTGCGCGCGCGTGGATTCAAGCCTGGCATCATCTCGCGCGGGTATGCGGCGATTGAGGGCAACGCGTCGCCCCGCGAGGTTGAGCCGACGTCATCGCCGGCCACCCATGGCGACGAACCCGTGCTGATTCGCCAGCGCACCGGGTGTCCGGTTTTCATATGTCCGCAACGTATGGCGGCGGGACATGCTTTGCTGCAAGCCCATCCGCAGGTTGACGTGATCATTTCCGATGACGGCCTGCAGCACCTTGCCCTGGCGCGTGATTTCGAGATTGCCGTTTTCGACGGCCGCGGCAGCGGCAATGGCCACCTGCTTCCCGCCGGCCCCCTGCGCGAAGGCGTCGCGCGACTGAAATCAGTGGATGCGGTGGTCGTCCAGGGATCACCGGAAATTTCCCCTCGCGGCCTGCCGATGCGCCTTGAATTCGCCGAATTCCACAATCTGGCAAACCCTTCCATCCGCTGCGCGCCAGGACTCTTCGCCGGGCGCCACGGCGCGACCGTTGCGGCCGTCGCGGGGATAGGAAATCCCGCGCGTTTCTTCGCGCAGTTGCGCTCGCTGGGGCTTACTGTCATCGAGTATCCGTTCCCCGACCACCATCCGTACCGGTTGGCCGACCTGGCGCCCATCGACGCCCCGCTCATCCTGATGACCGAAAAGGACGCGTTAAAATGCCGTTCGTTCGCAGATCCTCGCATCTGGGTCGCGCCGGTTGACGCCATGGTCGACGTCCATCTCGTTGAATCCATTCTGGAGAAGATCCTTGGATCCCAAGCTGCTTGATATCCTGGTGTGCCCGATTACCAAGGGACCGCTGTCCTATGACCGGGAAAAGCAGGAACTTGTATCGCGCTCTGCCCGCCTGGCCTACCCGGTGCGGGACGGCATTCCGGTCATGCTTGAAGAAGAGGCGCGCAAGCTCACCGAAGAAGAATTGCGCTAGGAACGGTGCCGCCATGGCAGATTTCGTCGCGCTGATCCCGGCGCGCCGCGCCTCCACCCGGCTGCCGGGGAAGGTTCTCGCCGATATCGCAGGAAAACCCATGGTGGTCCATGTGGCCGACAAGGCGCGCGCCAGTGGCGCCACGCGAGTGGTCGTGGCCACCGATGACCCCGAGGTGCTGCAGGCGGTGCAAGCCCATGGCCATGCCGCCTTGATGACCCGCGCCGACCATCCGTCAGGCACGGACCGTCTGGCCGAGGCGGCAGGCGCACTCGGACTGGGCGATGACAGCATCGTTGTCAATGTGCAGGGCGACGAACCGCTGATCTCGCCCCTCCTGATTGGCGCGGTGGCTGCCGAACTCGACAAGCGCGACGACTGCGTGATGTCGACGGCATGCCATGCGATCGGATCGGCCGACGAGATGTTCAATCCGAACATCGTGAAGGTGGTGCTCGACGCGCGCGATACCGCGCTGTATTTCAGTCGCGCCACCATCCCGTGGGCGCGCGACGCCTTTGCCGCCGACCGCAGCGCGCCTCCCTCCGGGCTGCCGATATTCCGGCACATGGGGATTTACGCGTACCGGGTCGGTTTCCTCAAGTCATTTCCGGCCCTGCCCCGCGCTCCGATCGAGGAATTCGAAGCCCTCGAGCAGTTGCGGGCGCTGTGGCACGGGTACCGGATCGCCGTCCTCAGAAGCTCCGCCACAGCCGCGCCTGGCGTGGATACGCCAGCCGATCTGGCGCTGGTTCGGTCGCTGATACAGTCACCTGCAACCTGAAGCTGCACGGGTAAGCCGGGCGCAAGCTTAATCAGGCTAAAATCCACTCACAAAAAACCGATTTTCGCCCGCGTGGAGGGGTATAGATGAGACTGATCCTGCTGGGCCCGCCGGGGGCGGGCAAGGGAACCCAAGCGACCTACATCAAGGAGCGTTTCGGCATCCCGCAAATCTCCACCGGCGACATGCTGCGCGCCGCCGTCAAGGCGGGCACGCCTCTCGGTGTCGCGGCAAAGAAGGTGATGGACTCGGGCGGGCTGGTTTCCGACGACATCATCATTGGCCTGGTCAAGGATCGCCTGAAAGAACCGGACTGCGCCGGCGGCTACCTGTTCGACGGTTTCCCGCGCACCATCCCGCAGGCAGATGCCATGAAGGATGCCGGGGTGGCGCTCGACTACGTGCTTGAGATCGACGTCCCCGACAGCGAAATCGTGTTGCGCATGAGCGGCAGGCGTGTGCATCTGGCGTCGGGACGCACCTACCACCTCAAGTTCAACCCGCCCAAGACGGCAGGCCTCGACGACGTCACCGGCGAAGCCTTGATCCAGCGCGATGACGACCGCGAGGAAACCGTCAAGAAGCGTCTCGAGGTTTATCACCAGCAAACCAAGGCGCTGGTGGGTTACTACTCCGAGTGGGCCGCCAGTGGCGACAAGCATGCCCCGAGGTACCGCAAGATCAATGGTCTGGGCCCGGTGGAAAGCATCCGCGACGCAGCCTTTGACGCGCTGAAGTAGGAACGGACGTCGTCAAACCGTCTGCCACGCCCCCCGTGGCGCAGACGAACAAAAGCCGGCACCTTGAGGTGCCGGCTTCCTGTTTTCTACCAACAAGACATCTGCCGGATCAGAACCGCCAGCCGATTCCCACGCCAACCGCGAGTGGGTCGAGCTTGACGGCGCTGCTCTTGGTGCCGTTTACCATGATGTCCGACGAGATGTAGATCTTCTTGACGTCAAAGTTGAGGAACATGTTCTTCGACAGCTTCACGTCCACGCCGGCCTGCAATGCGCCTCCCACGCTGGACGACTCCAGCTGCAGATTCGCGCCGGCGATGTTGGAGCGCAGGCTCACGCCGGAGATGCGGGTGTAGTTGATGCCCACGCCGACATACGGCCGGAACTGGCCGTCAGACAGGAAGTGGTATTGCAGCAAGAGGGTCGGAGGCAGATGCTTGAAGGTGCCGATCGGCTCGGCCAGGGGGCCGCTGCTGATATTCACGGAATGCTTTTGCGGATACGTGAGGATCAGTTCGGCAGCGATGTTCTTGGTAAAGAAATAGGTGATGTCGACTTCCGGAATGGTCTTGTCGCTGACCTTCACGGCGTCAGCCGGCAACAGCGCGGGCGTCAGCGCCCCGCTCCCCGCGTCGGACTTGTTGGTCATGTCGAGATTGACCACCCGGGCGCGAACCATCCAGTTGCCTTCCTGCTGCGCGAGAGCGGGAACCATGAATGCGGCGGCCGCGAGGCCGACAATAGCGTGCTTGAACATACTCGTACTCCCCTTAAGTCATGGACCGGCCCCGCCGGCCCTCTTTTTGCGATCTACTCCAAGCCGAATTCTAGGAATGGGCGGATCGGCCCTTTTGATGCAGGTCAAACTCACGCATACTGTCGCCTCAACTTTTGACAGGGAGATCCGTTATGGCTGCCGCTCGCAATGCCCTCTATGCCCAATCCGGAGGCGTTACAGCCGTCATCAACGCGTCGGCTTGCGGCGTGATCGAAGAGGCGCGCAAGCACAAGGCTGTCATCGGCAAGGTTTACGCCGGACGCGACGGCATCATCGGCGCCCTTACCGAAGACCTGATTGATACCTCAAGGGAAAGCGCCGCGGCCATCGCGGCGTTGCGCCATATGCCTGGCGGCGCGTTTGGGTCCTGCCGCTACAAGCTCAAGTCGTTCGAGCAATCGGAAGCGCAGTACCGGCGCCTGATCGATGTCTTTCGCGCCCATGACATCGGCTATTTCTTCTACAACGGCGGCAACGACTCCATGGACACTGCCAACAAGGTGTCGGCGATCAGCCGCAAGCTCGGCTATCCGGTGGCATGTATCGGGGTTCCAAAAACCGTGGACAACGACCTTGTGCTTACCGACAACTGCCCGGGCTTCGGCTCGGTAGCCAAATATGTCGCGGTGTCGATGCGCGAGGCGGGCATGGACGTCGCCTCGATGTCACGCACCTCCACCAAGATATTCGTCCTGGAAGTCATGGGCAGGCACGCCGGCTGGATCACCGCGGCCTGCGGGCTGGCCGCCGAACGCGCCGGCGAATCCCCGCATGTGCTGTTGCTGCCGGAAGTGAAGTTCGACCAGGAAAAATTCCTTGCCCGTGTTGCGGCCACGGTGAAGAAATGGGGCTTCTGCACCATAGCAGTATCCGAGGGCCTGAAAAACCCGGATGGCGGATTCCTTTCGGAAACCGGTTTGAAGGACGCGTTCGGCCATGCGCAACTTGGCGGTGTGGCCCCGCTCATCGCGCAATTGGTCAAGGACAAGCTCGGCTTCAAGTATCACTGGGCGGTGGCGGACTACCTGCAACGCGCGGCCCGCCATGTCGCATCGAAAACCGACGTGGAACAAGCCTACGCAGTCGGCCGCGAGGCGGTTCGCTTTGCGGTGGCCGGCAAGACGGCGGTGATGGCCGCGATCAAGCGCACTTCGCAGAAGCCCTACCGCTGGACGATCGAGCCGGTGCCGCTGGCAAAGGTGGCGAATCACGAAAAGATGATGCCGCGCCGCTTCATCAGCGCCGACGGTTTCCATATCACCCAGGCCTGCCGCGACTACCTCTCGCCGCTGATCGCGGGCGAGGATCATCCGCCCTATCGCAACGGCCTGCCGCTGTATCCGAAACTCAAAAACACGGCGGTGGCCAGAAAAATCGCCGAATCCTTTACAATTTGACGGTTTTTCCGCCCCGACATCAGCGCATACAAGCGATGCGGGACACCAGGGTCGGGTTTCAACCAAATCAATCAAGCACATCCCCAGCGGAGGAGTAGATGTCAAACGTCTTATGGATCGCCATCGCCTGCGGCGTCATCGCAGTCGTCTACGGCGTCATTTCGATCAACTGGATCGTGTCGCTGCCGGCGGGCAACGCGCGCATGCAGGAAATCGCAGGTGCCATTCAGCAGGGTGCCCAGGCCTACCTGAGCCGGCAGTACAAGACCATCGGCATGGTCGGCGTGGTGATTTTCATCATCCTTGGACTTGTGCCCGGCCTGGGCTGGATGACGGCCGCAGGCTTTCTGGTCGGCGCGGTCTTGTCCGGCCTGGCGGGTTTTATCGGCATGAACGTGTCGGTGCGCGCGAATGTGCGCACGGCGCAAGCCGCAACCCAGGGCCTGTCCCCCGCCTTTGACGTCGCCTTCCGCGGCGGCGCCATCACCGGCATGCTGGTGGTGGGCCTGGGCCTGATCGGCGTGGCCGGTTTCTACGGCGTCCTGCAAGGCGCCGCGCCGCATGGTCTGGGCAAGACGATATCGCTGGCCGACCTCTTGAAGCCGATGATCGGCCTGGGCTTCGGCGCCTCGCTGATCTCGATCTTCGCGCGACTGGGTGGCGGCATCTTCACCAAGGGTGCCGACGTCGGCGCCGACCTGGTGGGCAAGGTCGAAGCCGGCATTCCCGAGGACGACCCGCGCAACCCCGCGGTGATCGCCGACAACGTCGGCGACAACGTCGGCGACTGTGCCGGCATGGCTGCCGACCTGTTCGAAACTTACGCCGTGACGCTAATCGCGACCATGGTGCTGGGCGCCTTGCTGATGCAGGGCAGCGATGCCGGCGTGTTGTATCCGCTCATGCTCGGCGCGGTCTCGATCATCGCCTCGATCATCGGCTGCTTCTTCGTCAAGTGCAAGGATGGCGGCAAGATCATGAACGCGCTCTACCGCGGCCTCGCCGTGGCAGGCGTGCTCTCGCTGGTGGCCTTCTACCCGGTCACGCAGTGGATGATCCCGGACAACGCGCTGGCCGGCGACGGTTTCGCCAGTGGCGCGGTGTGGCGCCTGTGGGGCTCGGCCTTTGTCGGCCTGGCGCTCACCGGCCTGCTGGTCTACATCACCGAGTACTACACCGGCACGGACTTCTTCCCCGTCAAGTACGTCGCGGAAGCCTCGACCAAGGGTCATGCCACCAACATCATCGCCGGCATCGCCGTGTCGATGAAATCCACCGGCTGGCCGGTCATGGTGATCTGCCTTGCCATCTGGTCGGCATTCTGGCTGGCCGGCCTTTACGGCATCGCGATCGCCGCCACCTCCATGCTTTCGATGGCGGGCATCGTCGTCGCGCTCGACGCGTATGGCCCGATCACCGACAACGCCGGCGGCATTGCCGAGATGTCGGAACTGCCCAAGTCGGTGCGCGACATCACCGACCCGCTGGATGCGGTGGGCAACACCACCAAGGCGGTGACCAAGGGCTACGCCATCGGCTCGGCCGGCCTGGCCGCGCTGGTGCTGTTCGCCGACTACACGCACGCCCTGGAAGGCGTCAAGCATGTCAAGACGGCCTTTGACCTGTCCGACCACAACGTGATCATTGGCCTGTTCATCGGCGGCCTGATTCCCTTCCTGTTCGGCGCGATGGCGATGGAAGCCGTCGGCCGGTCGGCGGGCGCGGTGGTGGAGGAGGTGCGTCGCCAGTTCCGCGAGATCAAGGGCATCATGGAAGGCACCGCCAAGCCGGAATACAGCCGCGCGGTCGACATGCTGACCACGGCTGCCATCAAGGAAATGATGATCCCGTCGCTCCTGCCGGTGCTCGTGCCGGTGCTGGTGGGCCTGATCCTCGGTCCCAAGGCGTTGGGCGGTGTGCTCATGGGCACCATCGTCACCGGCCTGTTCGTCGCCATCTCCATGTGCACAGGCGGCGGCGCCTGGGACAACGCCAAGAAGTACATCGAGGAAGGCCATCACGGCGGCAAGGGATCGGATGCGCACAAGGCCGCCGTCACCGGCGACACCGTGGGTGACCCCTACAAGGACACCGCCGGCCCGGCCGTCAATCCGCTCATCAAGATCATCAACATCGTGGCCCTCTTGATGGTGCCCCTGCTGTAAGGAGCCTTTCGGTCAAGGACTCGGGGCGGCCCACGCAGTATTGTGGGCCGCCTTTTTGTTTCTCCGGCACACGCTGCCGGGCGATAATTCATCAAATCTCACGGAACATTCATCATGGAAATCAGCAATCGCGTATTCGTCGTTACCGGTGGAGCTTCCGGCCTGGGTGAAGCCACGGCCCGGATGCTGGCGGCAAACGGCGCAAAGGTGGTCATCGCCGACATGAACGCCGACCTCGGCGCGAAAGTCGCCGCCGAAATCGGCGGCCGCTTCGTCAAGTGCAATGTGTCGGTCGAAGCCGACGGCAAGGCAGTCATCGCCGAGGCGCTCGCGGCCCACGGCGCAATTCACGGCCTGGTCAACTGCGCGGGCATCGGCGGTGCGGAAAAAACGGTCGGAAAGACCGGCCCGCACAGCCTGGAGTTGTTCACGCGCGTCATCAACGTGAACCTGATCGGCACATTCAACATGATTCGCCTGGCAGCCGAGCCGATGACCAAGGGCGAGCCCAACGCGGCCGGCGAGCGCGGCGTGATCATCAACACCGCATCGGTGGCCGCCTACGACGGGCAAATCGGGCAGGCCGCCTACTCGGCGTCCAAAGGCGGGATCGTCGGCATGACCTTGCCGATCGCGCGCGACCTTTCGCGCGACGGTATCCGGGTGGTGACCATCGCCCCGGGACTGTTCCTCACGCCGCTGCTGAAGGGCCTGCCACAGGAAGCCCAGGACTCGCTTGGCAAGCAGGTCCCGTTCCCGCCCCGCCTCGGACGGCCGGAGGAGTACGCGGCACTGGCGCGCCATATCATCGAAAACGAGATGCTCAATGGCGAGACCATCCGCCTCGATGGTGCCATCCGGATGGCTCCGCGCTGAACGGCATGCAGCACGCTCCCGCTTCCCTGCTTCGCGGCGGCATCCTGTCGTTGCAGCGGCAAGGCGCTGCGGCGGCATTGTTGCTGGCGTTGGCGGCGGGAACGGCGATCGCCCAACCGCTCGGGGTGGGGCAATTCCCGATCGGCAACCGCTTCGTCGAGAAGGACACGACATTCGGCAAGCAATACATGGTTTCGGCCGCGCATCCCCTTGCGGCCGAGGCGGGTGTCCGCATGCTGCACCGTGGCGGTTCCGCGGTGGATGCGGCGATTGCGATCCAGCTGGTGCTGGGCCTGGTCGAGCCGCACTCCTCCGGGATCGGCGGCGGCGCCTTCCTGTTGCACCATGAAGGCAGAACCGGCACGGTCGAGGCCTATGACGGCCGCGAGACCGCGCCAACCGCCTCCGGGCCGGGCTTGTTCCTCGACAGCGGCAACAAGCCGATGCAATTTCGCGAGGCGCTTGTCGGCGGGCGTTCCGTTGGCGTGCCCGGCGTGTTTCGGCTGGCCGAAGCCGCGCACCGCAAGCACGGCCGACTGCCCTGGGCGGCGCTGTTCGAGCCGGCGATCCGGCTGGCCGAAAACGGCTATCCGATCGGCCACCAGCTGGCGCGCTGGCTCGCGGCCGACACCATGCTCAAGCGCGACCCGGAGGCCCGGGCCCTGTATTTCGAGGAAGACGGCGCCTCCAAGCCGGTCGGCAGCATCATCCGCAACCCGCCATATGGCCGCTTGCTGCGTGAGATCGCGCGTCACGGCGCCGACCGCTTCTACATGGGAGAGAACGCCGCGGCGATGGTGGCCGAAGTGCGCGCGCACGGCACCAACCCGGGAAGCCTGTCGCTGGAAGACCTGAAGAACTACAGCGCCAAGCTGCGCGAGCCCTTGTGCTTTGCCTACCGCCGCTACGAGATCTGTTCCATGCCGCCCCCCTCCTCCGGAGGCATCGCTCTGGCGCAGATGCTGGGCATGCTGGAGAACACCGCCTTCGCGGCGGCGCGCCCGATGTCGGCTGAAGCGGTGCATCTTTTCTCGGAGGCGGCCAAGCTCGCGTTTGCCGACCGCAATCGCTATGTCGCCGACGCGGATTTCATTTTTGTGCCGGGCGGGCTGACCGACCGGAGATACCTGGCCGAGCGCTCGCGCGATATCGGGCCGCTCGCCTCGGGTATCGCGCGGCCCGGCTCGCCACCGGGCGTGCGCCTTTCGCGCGCCGACGACCAGTCGCCGGAACTGCCTTCGACCTCGCACCTTTCCGTCGTCGACGCACGGGGCAACGCGGTGTCCATGACCACCAGCATCGAAACCATCTTCGGCTCCCACCTGATGGTCAACGGCTTCCTTCTCAACAACCAGTTGACCGACTTTTCCTTCGTCCCGGAGCAGGACGGTGCGCCGGTGGCCAACCGTGTCGAACCGGGCAAGCGCCCGCGCAGTTCGATGTCGCCGGTTCTGGTGTTCGAACGCCGCGCGGACGGCAGCCGTGGCCCGCTCCATCTGGTCGCCGGTTCGCCGGGGGGCAGCGTCATCATCAATTTCGTCGCCAAGGTGCTGGTCGGCAAGCTGGACTGGCAACTGCCGATCAAGGACGTCCTCGAACTGCCGAACTTCGGCAGCCGCAACCTCGGCACGCGCGGCGCGGTCGAGCTCGAACGCAACCGCTTCCCCTCCGATGTGACCGAACTGTTGCGCGGCATGGGACATGAAGTGGTGCCGCTTTCGATCGACAGTGGCGTGCATGCGATCGAGCGGGTATGCACACCTGCGCCCAAACGCGGGCAGCCGGAATGCCGCTGGGCGGGCGCAGCCGATCCACGCCGCGACGGCGTGGCCCTCGGGCGCTAACGCTTCCTCTACTAGTTCAGGCGCGCACTGGCGATGGCACAGGCCGCAAGCTCGGCCGCGACCACCGGTGCATCCTGCGCATCCGGTCGCTCCGCGGCATAGAAGCCGAGGTCGTCCAGCGCGGCACGCGGGCATTCGAGCCTGGCAAAGACCCGGCCACGGTCGCGCCGCTCCTCGGGCGCATCCGGCAACAGGATGACCAGGCGGTTCATCACGCCCAGGGCGCGGGCGAGATCCTCCTGCTCGAGGTAGATGCCCTTGAGGTTGCGCAGGAGCCGGGCGAGGATCTGGCGCGGCGTTGCCGGCTCGAGGAAGTCCTCCAAGGGCAGCGACCTGGCCACTTCCTTTCCGGCGAACTGCGCCAGCCGCTCGCGGAGTTCCTCCTCGGAAAGCGACTTGCCGCCCGCGAAAGGATCGAGCACCAGTTCACCTCCGGTCACGCGCACCTTCACCAGGAAATGTCCGGGAAACGATACCCCCTTGAGTTTCAGGCCCAGTTGCCGGCCGATCTCAAGGTACAGAATCGAAAGCGTGATCGGAATGCCGGTCTTGCGCGCCATCACTTCGTTGAGAAAACTGTTGCGCGGATCGTAGTACTCGTCATGGTTGCCGGCAAAGCCGAGTTCGCCGAACAGGTAATTGTTGAGCGCGATCAGGCGATGGGTGGTCGAGAAGTCCGGCGGCAGGCGCTTCGCCAGCGTGGCGCCGAGTCGCTCGAGGTGACCCATCTGGTCCTGGATATCGAGATCGGGGTACACGTCCTGCGCCACCATGAGGGCCGCCTCGGCCAGGCTGATGCGCTGTCGTTCGGGAGAAACGGCGTCGCGAAAACGCTGCAAATGCTCTTCGTTCACCTCTCCGTCCTCCTGAAATGGGCCAGCCGGAATCCGAGCACGCCCAGCACTGCGAAATAGACCAACGCTCCGGCAGCCACCAGACCCGCCAGCATGGCAACCCGCAGCAAAGGCTGGGCGCCCAATTCGATCCAGCGCCCGCCGGCGGGTGCCAGCCACCACAGCGCGCCCCCCATGAGCGCCCCGGCAAGCGCAATTTTGCACAGGAAAATCGTCCAGCCCGGCATGGGCCTGTACATGCCGCGCCCTATCAGGCCACGCCACAGCAATCCTGCATTGAGGCAGGCGGCGAGCCCGATCGCCAGCGCCAGGCCCGCATGTCCCAGAGGCATGATGAACATGGCGTTCATCGCCTGCGTCGCCAACAGGGAAATGATGGCGAATTTCACCGGGGTCGCGATGTCCTGGCGCGCATAAAAGCCCGGGGCCAGCACCTTTACCAGAATGAGCCCTATCAGGCCGACCGCATAGCCCATCAACGCGCTGCGGGTGGCGGCCACATCCGCCGGCCCGAAGGCACCGTAGTGATACAACGTGGTCACCAGCGGCGTCGCCAGTACGGCAAGCCCGATGGCCGAAGGCAGCGCCAGCAGGAATGTCAGCCGCAGGCCCCAGTCGAGCAGGCCCGAATAGCGCGCCGGATCCGCGTCGGCAGCCGCCTTTGACAGACTCGGCAGCAGGATGGTCCCAAGTGCCACGCCCAGCATGCCGGTCGGAAACTCCATCAGGCGGTCGGCGTAGTACAGCCAGGAGACGCTGCCACTTGCCAGGAACGACGCGATGATGGTGTTCAACAGCAGGCTGATCTGCGCCACCGAGACGCCCAGGAGCGCCGGTGCCATGCCCTTGAGGATGCGGCGCACCCCGGGGTGGCGCCAGCCCGGGAGCGGCCGGGGCAGCATGCGGATGCGCGCCAGGGCGGGCAATTGCAGGGCAAGCTGGGCGATGCCGCCGATGAACACCGCCCAGGCCAGCGCCATGGCGGGCGGGTCGACATGCGGTGCCAGCCACAACGCGCAGGCGATGAACGAAAGGTTCAACAAGACCGGAGTGAACGCCGGCACGGAGAAACGGCTCCACGTGTTGAGAACAGCCCCGGCGAACGCGGTCAGGCCGATGAAAAAAATGTAGGGAAAGGTGATGCGCAGCATGTCCACCGTAATGGTGAACTTGTCGCCGTCGGCGGCGAACCCGGGTGCGCTCACATAGATGATCAGCGGCGCTGCCGCAATCCCGATCGCCGAAACCACGAACAGGACGCCGGCAAGCGTGCCGGCGGTGTGGTTGATGAGCGAGCGGGTTTCCTCTTCGGTGCCGCGATTCTTCGATTCCGAAAGAATGGGCACGAAGGCCTGCGAAAACGCGCCTTCGGCGAACAAGCGCCGCAAGAGGTTGGGAATGCGGAATGCCACGAAGAACGCATCGGTGTAGACCGAAGCGCCAAACGCCCTGGCGATGAGGAATTCGCGGGCCAGGCCGGTGATGCGCGAGGCAAGCGTGAAACCGCTGACTTTCGCGAGTGCGCCGAGTAGATTCACCGCTGCAAGTATACCGCCCGCTCCGGCCGCGACCGGCGCCACCGGGCCACTGCCGTGGCCATCCACAGGGCAAATCCGGAGCAAAACCGGGGCAAACCCGGGGCAAACCCGGGGCAAACCCGGAACTTGCACGCAAGCGCTTGAATTTGCTATACTTGCAGGCTTACCGATTTCTTGGGCCATGCTGCGCCGCATTGCGGTGGCATAGCCTCACACCACTCCCTTCAGGATCAACATGGCTACTGCTTCCAAAGCGAAGAAAAAGACGGTGCGGACGGCCTCCGGCCTCAAGCGCGCCCGTCAAGGCATCAAGGAAAACGCGCACAACTCCAGCCTGCGCTCGCGCCTGCGCACGGCCATCAAGGCGGTCCGCAAGGCGGTTGCCGGTGGCGACAAGGCCGCCGCCACTGCTTCCTATCAGGCTGCGCAGAAAGTCATCGACAGCACCGCCGACAAGAAGATCGTGCACAAGAACAAGGCTGCACGCGACAAGAGCCGCCTGGTTGCCGCCGTCAAGGCGATGGCCTGATTCCTGGCGCCTGCCAATGAAAAAACCGCCCTTGCAGGGCGGTTTTTTTTCGCCCTCCCCTGGTCGAGAAGGGCACGAACCGATCAGGGCCTGACAGCTTCGGGAGGGTCGCGCGGCTTGTCGCGCCCGTGCCTGACCTGCAGTTCATTGTCGCGCGCGAAATTGAGCAGGAAGCCGTAGGCCATCGGTTCAATTTCCTTGAGCTTGGCATTGACGACCACGCACCGGACATTGTTCGAGGTCACCGGAAAGCAATAGGGTGAGTAACCCAGCCTGCCGCCACCGAACGATGACATGACGCCCGCCAGCCTTTCAGCCCAGTCGCTCGGCCGGAACTGCTTGCCGTCGGTTGTGATCCCGAGGATCACGAACTCGTTGGAATCGGCTGGCATGAGGATGAAGTAGCGCGTGCCCTTGGCGCGCTGCCATGCGGGGAGTAACGACGCTTCCGCTTCACGGTCGCCGTCAAACGTTTCGCACTTGCAGCAAAGTGGGGATTGTAGCCGATGGGTATGTGCTCCCTCTGCCGCACGCGGCAGCGCGACCCGCACCGGTACAATCAGGCCGATTCCCCGATTCCAGATTCCCGGACTGCCCCCCAACATGAAAGCCGTCGCCGTATTTTGCGGATCCAATACCGGACAGGATCCGGCCTATGCCCAATCCGCCGCGCATGCCGGACGCCTGATAGCCGAGCGCGACCTCGTTCTGGTCTATGGTGGCGGGCATCGTGGCCTGATGGGAGTGACGGCCAACGCCGCGCTGGCCTCGGGCGGCCATGTCCATGGCGTGATCACCGAATACCTCAAGTCGCGCGAACTGCAGCACCCCGGCATTCACAAATGCGAGGTCGTTGCCGACATGTCCGAGCGCAAGCACCGGTTTGCCGAACTGGCAGACGCGTTCCTGGTGCTCGCCGGAGGTATCGGCACACTCGAGGAAATGAGCGACATGTGGAGCCGCGCGCAGCTCGGCGGCTTGCGCAAGCCGATCGGCATCGTCAACACGCGCGGCTTTTACGATCCGCTTCTGGCGATGGTCGAACGCATGATCGCCGAGGGCTTCCTGCCGGTCGGACAAAAGGACTGGCTGGTAGTTGACGAAGATGCGGGCGCAGTGCTCGACGCACTGGCACGTTTCGCGCCCGCCCCTGAAGTGTCGAAGTGGATCTGAACCAGCTCCGGCGCCAACCTCGTGCCGTTTCGCACGCCCTGAATTCCCTGCCATGACCCTGGGCATCGCCTACCCGCTGGCGCGCGCCGCCATGTTCCGCCTTGAACCGGAAGCCGCGCATGCGCTCGCCATGAAAAGCCTCAATGCGATGGCGGCCACCGGTACCACAGCGCTGGTGGCCGCCACGGTGCCACCTGATCCCCGCACCGTGATGGGCCTTACCTTTCCCAACCCGGTGGGCCTGGCCGCGGGCGCGGACAAGAACGGCGAGTGCATCGCCGGCTTTGGCGCGCTGGGCTTCGGGTTCATCGAACTGGGCGGTGTCACACCACGCGGCCAGCCCGGCAATCCGCAGCCGCGCGTGTTCCGCCTGCCGCTTGCGCGCGGCATCATCAATCGACTCGGATTCAACAATTTCGGCGTGGATTTCTTGGTGGAAAAGCTGAAGCACCACGACTACAAGGGTGTGATCGGCGTCAATCTCGGCAAGAACCTCGACACGCCGCTGCAGAACGCCGCCGACGACTATGCGATCTGCTACGAAAAGGTCTACCCATACACGGGTTTCGCCACCGTCAACATTTCGTCGCCCAACACCAAGAACCTGCGGCAATTGCAGGGCGAGGACGAACTGGGCCCGATCCTCGCGCGCATGAAAACGGAACAAGCGCGCCTCGCTGACCGCCATGGGCGTTACGTGCCGCTGGTTGTGAAGATCGCCCCCGACCTGGACGACACCCAGATCGAAGCCATCGCCAGGATCGTCGTCAAGCACGGCATGGACGGCATCACCGCCACCAACACCACCCTGTCGCGCGACAAGGTCGCGGGACAACAGCATGCCGAGGAGACGGGCGGCCTGTCCGGCGCGCCGGTGTTCGAAGCCTCGAACAAGGTCATTGGCGCACTGGCCCGCCATCTGGATGGCGCACTGCCCATCATCGGGGTGGGTGGCATCATGAGCGGTGCGGACGCGCGCGCGAAGATCGCAGCCGGAGCAAGCCTGGTGCAGTTCTACAGCGGGCTCATCTACCGCGGCCCCGGGCTGGTCGCCGAGATTGCGCGCGAACTGCGCCGCCCTTGAGGCACGCTGGTCCTGCGAGTGCGAGAGAAGCCTCCGCTCCCGGCACGGTCGCACAAGCACAACCATCGGTACGCAGGTTTCCCCGACTTCATTCTGAAAGGACAACACCATGATCATTTCCGGCCTGTTCCATGTAGCCATCAAGACCAACGATCTCGAAGCCACCCGGGCCTTCTACTGCGACGTGCTTGGATTGAAGGATGTGTTCCGGCCGGATTTCGGCTTTCCGGGCGCATGGCTGGCCTGCCCGCTGCCGGGCGGCCAGGCGATCATCCACGTTTATGCGGGCGGCCCGGCGCTGGGTGCCGATGGTCGTGCGCCGAGCGGTTCTTCGGCCATCGATCACTTGTCGCTTTCCTGTGCCGGCTACCACGAGTTTCGCGCGCGCTTCATCGCGGCCGGCCTGGACTATCGCGAGTTCCTGGTGCCGGGCACCACCTTGTGGCAGCTGTTCGTCTACGACCCGAGCGGTGTCCAGCTTGAGCTCACCTTCGAAGGCAGCGCCGAGGCCGGCGCATCGCCCGACATGTCACCGGGCCGCGCCTACGTGGCCGGCAGCAGTTTCTTCAACGCCGCCGCCTATCCGAAGCTGCGCCGCGCTTGAAACGCGGCGCGCCACAGGCTATTTGAGCGCGGCCTCGACCGCGCGGCCTGCCATCACGGTGATGAGCTGAGCGCGATAGTCCGCCTGGGCATGAATGTCGGAATTGAGGCCCTCTTCCGGCACGCGGACCGAAGCGATCGCCGCCGGCGTGAAACTGGCCTTCAGGGCGGCTTCCATTGCCGGCACACGAAACACGACCGGCGCGGCTCCCGTAACGGCGACCCGCACACTGCCGCCCACGTCAGCCACGAAAACGCCGACAACGGCGTAGCGTGAGGCCGGGTTGCGGAACTTGGCATACGCCGCGCGCACCGGCACCGGAAACTCGACGGCGGTGATGATTTCACCGACCCCGAGCGCGGTCTCGAACATGCCGGTAAAGAATTCGTCGGCGGCGATGCGCCGGCGATTGGTCACCACCGTGCCACCGAGCCCGAGCAGACCGGCCGGGTAGTCCGCTGAAGGATCGTTGTTCGCCAGTGAGCCGCCGATGGTGCCCATGTTGCGCACCATGCGATCGGCGATGCCGCCGGCGAGCGACGCCAGCGCCGGAATGGCCGAGCGCAACTCGGCCGAGGCCGCCACCATGGCATGGCGCGTCATGGCGCCGATGGTGACGGTCTTGCCGCTGATGGTGATGCCGGCAAGTTCCTTGATCGCGCCGAGATCGATGATCTCGCCCGGGTCCGACAAACGCAGCTTCATCGCCGCCACCAGGCTTTGGCCACCTGACATCACCTTCGCTTCCGGGCTGGCTGCCAGCATGCCCGCTGCATCCGCGACGCTTGCAGCCTTGCGGTACTTGAATGAATACATGTGCATATGCCGCTCCTCAGACCAGCGCTGCCGACGCGGCGGCGCCGGCCTGCACCGACTTGACGATGTTGTGATAACCGGTGCAACGGCACAGGTTGCCATCGAGTTGCTCGCGAATCTGCGTCTCGGTTGGATTGGGGGTGTGTTTGACCAGGTCGATCGCGCTCATCACCATGCCGGGCGTGCAATAGCCGCACTGCAAGCCGTGATTCTGGCGAAAGGCCTCCTGCATCGGGTGCAAGGTGCCGTCCGGCGCCGAGACGCCCTCGATGGTGGTGACCTGGGCGCCTTCGGCCTGCATGGCAAGCATGTTGCAGCTCTTGACCACCCGCCCGTCAAGATGAACAGTGCAGGCGCCGCATTGCGCCGTGTCGCATCCGATATGCGTGCCGGTTAAGCGCAGCACATCGCGGATGAAACTGACCAGGAGGGTGCGCTCCTCGACTTCATGGCTGACGGCCTTGCCGTTGACCTGCATGGAAACACGGACTGTCATGCGAAATTCCCCAAGGTTGCCGGTGTCACGTCACGCATGTGGCGTGCACCGTAAGAAGCGCAGGAATATAACCTGAAACCGGTTCCCGACAAACCCGTTTTCCACGGCATGGGAAGCCTAGTAAAGTTAGGATTCGCCCTGCTGCCACAATTCCCCTGTTTATTCTCCCCGATCGTCTCCCCGTTAGTCTCAATTTCTCAGCCCCATCCACCTGAACTGATACAGGACCTGCCATGCCCCACGCAACCACCAAGGACGGCGTCAACCTCTACTACGAGGAAGCCGGTAGCGGAACCCCGCTGATTTTTGTTCATGAATTCGCCGGTGACTGGCGCAGCTGGGAGTCGCAAATGCGTTTCTTCTCGCGCTACTACCGGTGCATCACCTACAGCGCGCGCGGCTTCAAGCCTTCGGCGGTTCCGGCCGATCCGGCCATGTATTCGCAGGCCCATGCCCGCGATGACGTCATCGCGGTGCTCGACCATCTGGGGATAGACCGTGCGCACGTGTGCGGACTTTCGATGGGCGGCTTCGCCACCCTGCATGTGGGCATCACCTACCCGAACCGGGTGCGTTCGCTGGTGATTGCAGGCTGCGGTTACGGTGCGGCGCCCTCGGAGAAGGAAAAATTCCAAAAGGAGTGCGAGTTCGCGGCGCGGCAGTTCGAGGAAAAGGGCGCCGAAACGGCCAAGCAGTACGCCTTGGGCCCCACTCGCGTGCAGTATCAGAACAAGGACCCGCGCGGCTGGGCCGAATTCTCCCAGCAACTCACCGAGCATGACTGGCAAGGCCAGGCCAACACCATGCGCGGCGTGCAGATGAAGCGCCCTTCCCTGTGGGAGCTGGCCGAGGACATGAAGCGCATCAGCGCGCCGGCCCTGATCGTCACCGGCGACGAGGACGATCCGTGCCTTGAGCCGGCGTTGTTGATGAAGCGCGCGATCCCGAGTTCCGGACTGGTGGTGCTGCCTCAAGCCGGTCACACCATCAACCTCGAGGACCCCGAGCCTTTCAATCGCGCCGTGCTTGATTTCTACATGCGGGTCGAGACCGGTCGCTGGGCCAGTCGCGACACCCGCTCCACCACATCCGGGATTCTGGGATTCAAGAAGTAGGCCGCAGGCCCAATGGGAGACAAGATGAAATCCACAATCCGCGCAATCGCCGGGCATGCGAGCGCCATGCTGGCCTTGTGTGCGCTCCTCGCCACGCCGGTGGCGGTGACCACGGCGCATGCACAGAAATATCCGGACAAACCCGTCCGATTCATCGTGCCGTTCCCGCCCGGCGGTGGCAACGACATCCTGGCACGCGCCCTGGCGCCGAAGCTGGCCGAATTTCTCGGTCAGCCGGTGGTCATCGACAACCGCGCCGGCGCCGGCGGGAATATCGGCACCGAAGCGGCGGCCAAGGCGCCGCCGGATGGCTACACCATTGTCATCGCGTCGAACCAGATCACCATCAACCCCTGGCTGTACGCGAAACTGCCCTTCGACATCGAAAAGGATTTCGCACCGGTGGCCCTGGTGGCCTCGGTACCGATGGTGCTGGCGGTTCACCCTTCGGTACAGGCGCAAAACGTGCGCGAGCTGATCGCGTTGGCCAAGGCCGGCCCCGGCAAGTTCAATCACAGCACGCCGGGCAACGGCACGCCGCAGCACATCGCCTTCGAAGTGTTCAACCACGCGGCCGGCGTGCAGATCACCCATGTACCGTACAAGGGCACGACGCCCGCCATCGCCGACCTGCTGGGTGGCCAGGTGCAAGCCGCGATCGGCACCATGGCTTCGCTCGAGCAGCACGTCAAGGCCGGCAAGCTGCGCGCCCTGGGTGTCACCACGCCG
Organism: Burkholderiales bacterium; assembly: GCA_965279115.1. GTDB lineage: Bacteria > Pseudomonadota > Gammaproteobacteria > Burkholderiales > JAEUOS01 > JAEUOS01. The sequence continues at coordinate 4,148,316 of OZ257137.1, read as the reverse complement.
AAGCGCTCCGCTGCGATGCCCAACGTGCCGACCATCGCGGAAGCGGCGCTGCCGGGCTTCGAAGTGCCGCTCTGGTACTCGATTCTCGCGCCGGCCAACACGCCGAAAGACGTGGTGGCACGGTTATCGGCCGAGATATCGCGCACCCTCGCAACACCCGACATCCGCGACCGCCTTACCGGGCAGGGTTTCGAGGTGAGCTACCTCAACTCCGACCAGATGGGCGACCTGATCAAGCGTGACATCGCGCGTTGGCAAAAGTCGGTCAAGGATATCGGGCTGAAGGTCGAATAAGGCGCACGGCCGGATGAATTCAATCAACACGGCACTCGCCGGCGTACGGGTGCTGGATTTCAGCCAGGTGGGTGCCGGCCCGGAATGCGCCATGCTGCTCGGTGACATGGGCGCGGAAGTCGTCAAGATCGAGTCCCCCGGTGGCGACATCGGCCGCAAGCTCGGGCCGCCATGGCAAGCGGGCGAATCGGTGGTGTCGATGAGCTTCAACCGCAACAAGCGTTCGCTGGCGCTCGACCTGAAAAAGCCTGCCGGCGCCGGCATCGTACTGCGCATGGCCGCGCGCGCAGATGTGATCATCGAAAGCTTTCGCCCCGGCGTCATGGACAAGCTGGGAATCGGCTACGCCACCGTGTCGGCACAGACACCAGGCATTGTGTTCTGCTCGGTCTCGGCCTACGGCCAGACCGGACCGTGGCGAGACAAGCCCGGCGTGGATGGCATCGTGCAGGCGGTATCCGGGCTGATGAGCCAGGTCGGCACGCCGGAATCGCCGCCGATGAAGGTGCAGATTCCGGCGGCGGACGTGACGACGGGTTTTCTGTCCACCATCGCGATATTCGCCGCATTGCGGGTGCGCGACTCGGCCGGTCCCAACCAGGGACGCGGCCAGCATCTCGACATGAGCCTCTACAACAGTGCCCTGATGTTGCAGCAGTCGGCGCTGGCTTCCCATCTGTCCTCGGGCGAAGTCCCGCCCAAGGCAGGCAGCGCGGCCCCCTATTCCGCACCAAACGAGGCCTACCCGACCAGGGATGGATGGATCATGATCGCCGCTTACCACGATGACCGCTGGCGGGCCTTCTGCGAGGTATTGGGCGACCCCGCCCTGGCCGCCCGCCCGGAATTCGCGAACAACCCGCAGCGCGTCGCCAACCGCGACCTCCTGATGCAGGAAGTGTCGAAGCGGCTTTCCACATGCACCACCGCGGAATGGCAGTCCAGGCTGGAAGCCGCGGACATCATCTGCGGTCCGATCGCGGACTATCAGGAGGTGATGGCTTCGCCGCAACTCGCGCACAACGGCGTGATCGTCGAAATGCAGCACCCGAAGGCAGGCAAGGTGCGCATGCCCGGCGCAGCCCTGGGCGACCGCGATGCCCAATCACGCGTGCATCTGCCGCCCCCCATGATCGGCGAACACAGCCGCGCAGTGCTCGCCGATTTCGGCTTCGCGCGCGAAGAAATCGACCTGCACATCGCCACCGGCGCCGTGATCCAGACCTGACAAGGAAGAGACCCTCATGAAATTCAATGCCGTTCGCCTGTTCAAGGAAGGCGACAAGCGGGCCAGCCGCATGGTCGAACAATCCATCGACGATCTCGATGCCGGCGAAGTCGTGATCCGTTCGCAATACGCGGCGGTCAACTACAAGGACGCGCGCGCCGTCAGCGGTGTGGGCAACGTCATCAAGCGCTTCCCCTGCATACCCGGCATCGAGGTGTCCGGTATCGTGGTCTCATCCACCAGCCCCGATTACAAGGAAGGCGACTTGGTCACCGTGCAGGGCGGTCAGGAATTCGGCATCCGCCATGACGGCGCCTACGCCGAGATCGTGCGCGTGCCGGCGGCGTGGGTAGCGCGCATCCCGCCCGGCTTCGACGCCTACGACGTGGTGGCGCTGGGCATCGGCGCCTATACCTCGGCGGTCGCCGTCGAGGAACTGGTGCGCCGCGGCGTCACGCCGGACAAGGGGCCGATCGCCGTCACCGGCGCCACCGGCGGCTGCTCCAGCTTCGCCATCGACATGCTGGCCGGCCTGGGCTATACCGTCGTCGCCTCCACCGGCAAGGCAAGTGAAACCGCGTACCTGAAATCAATCGGCGCGGCCGAAGTGATCGGGCGTGACGCGATTGCCACCAGCGACAAGCCGCTCGATGAGCAGCGCTGGGCCGGCGCTATCGACGCCGTGGGCGGCAAGCCGCTGTCTGACCTCTTGCGCACCATGAAAATGCGCGGCGTGGTCTGCTCTTTCGGCAACGCCGCGGGCGAAACCTTCACCAGTTCGATCTACCCCTTCATCCTGCGCTCGGTGGCGCTGGCCGGCATCAACGCCAATCATCCTGTGGCGCGGCGCGAAAGCGGCTGGATGCGCATGGCCAAGGGCGGCGACCTGCGGCCGCGCCACCTCGACAAGATCTGCTTCGAAATACCGTTTGCCGGGCTCAAGGACTATTGCGAGGAGGTCATCGCCGGAGGCATCCGCGGCCGCGCCGTGGTGCGCTTCGGCTAGGCCGATCGACTGAAGGAAGCGCGTAACATCCGGCCCAAGGTGCGGCAACAAGACAGCGCCATACCGCAATCCGGTTGACTCACAAACACCAGAGGAGATGACGATGGCTAGCTTTCCAGATGCAGCCTGGCTCGCGGCCTACCGCGAGCGGGTGAACGCGGACGCGGAAATGAAGGTGATCGGTGACTGGTTCACCACCACGTTCTCGTTCGCTTTCGGCGAATCGCGCCATGTGGTGCGCGTCGAGCGCGGACGCATCGCCGATATCCGCCCGGCGCCGCGCATCGACGGCCGTCCCGCCTTCGGATTCAGTGCGCCGATGGACGTATGGAACAAGTTTGTGAGCCCCAATCCGCCCGCGCTCTATCACGATTTTTTCGCCATGCTCATGCGGGTGCCGGAGTTCGTGCTCGAGGGGGATGGCCTGGTGGCGATGCAAAATGCGCGGGCCCTGCACCGCCTGATGAACCTGATGCGCGGTTGAGGGGACGAACATGCCAGATTTCGAGAACATCATAGGCCGCTACATCGCCGTGGATATCGACGGCGCGGTCCACCGGATATTTCTTGAGGAGGCCGGGCGGGGCATACCGCTCCTGTGCCTACACACCGCCGGCACCGACAGCCGCCAGTGGCGCCATGTATTGAACGACCCGGAGATCACGCGAAATTTCCGCGTGATCGCCTTCGACCTGCCTTACCACGGCCGCTCGACGCCGCCGGACCAGTGGTGGATGTCCAAGTACCGCCTGACCACGCGCGGATACCTCGCCATCATCCGCGCCGTATGGCAGGCCCTGGAACTGCACAGGCCGGTGGTGATGGGCTGCTCGATGGGCGGCGCGATCTGCCTGAAAGTGGCCGCCGACTACCAGGACGAGCTGACCGGCATCGTCGGGCTAGAGTCGACCGCGTACGCCCCGGGCCGCTACAACGACCTGCTGCATCACCCTGCCGTGCATGGCGGCGAACTGGCGGCCAGCTATACGTTCGGACTGAACGCCCCGTCCAGCCCGGAGGTTTCAAAGCGAGAGAACTGGTGGTACTACAGCCAGGGTGGGCCCGGCGTTTATGCGGGCGACGTCCACTACTACAGCTTCGACTGGGATGCCCGCGAAGACATCAAGCGGATCGATACGAAGAAATGCAAGGTGTCCCTGCTGACCGGCGAGTACGACTACTCGTGCACGCCGGCCATGACCGAGGCGGTCGCCGCCTCCATCCCGGGGTGCCGCATGAAGATCATGCAGGGCATGGGACATTTTCCGATGATCGAAAACTACCCGGGGTTCCGGCCCTTCCTGCTTCCGGAACTCATGTACATGGCGGGTTGATGCAAGCGCGCCGTGCATGCGGCGTGCCTGCATCTCACATCGCGATGTCCTTGGTGCGGACTTCGCGCTGGAACACCTCGAGGCACTGCGCCTTGGCGCGGTTGAACGCGTCCGAGGTCAGGGTCTCGGGATGGCGCGGCCGCGGCGCGTCGAACTGCACCACCTCCGCGATGCGCGTCGGGCGGCGTGTGAGCATCAGCACCTGGTCGGCCAGGTACACGGCCTCATCGAGATCGTGCGACACCAGGATCATGGTGGTTTTGGTCGCCTCGAAGATGTCCTGCAGCTTGTCGCGCATGAACAGCGTCATCTCGTAATCCAGCGCCGAGAACGGCTCGTCCAGGAACAGCACTTCAGGGTGCACCGCAAGCGAGCGCATGATCGAAACCAGTTGCTGCTGGCCGCCGGAAAGCTCGTACGGATAGCGGTTCAGGTCGAAGCGGATGTCGAACGACTGCACCAGTTCCTCGGTGCGGGCATCGCATTCGCCTTTCGACTTGCCGGCAATGCGCAGCGGGTACTTGATGTTGTCGATGGCGCGCTTCCACGGAAACAGCGCGTCGCGATAGTTCTGGAAGACATACCCGATCACCGTCTGGGCCAGGGTCTTGCCGTCGAACAAGGCTTCGCCGGAATCCATCGGCAGGAGACCCGCCACCATGTTGATCATGGTCGATTTGCCGCAGCCGTTGGGGCCGAAGATCGAAGTGATCTGCCCGCGCGGTATGTCGAGGTCGAAATTGGTATACAGCGGATGCCCGGCGAAACTCTTGGTCAAGCCGCGAATGGTGATGTGGGTGCCCGGCGCGGGCCGTCCGGCCGCGGCTTTGGAAATCGCCTCGGGTGCGTTCATTTGCCACCCCAGTGAATGAAGCGACGTTCGATCAGGATGAAAACCAGGTTCAGCCCGTAGCCCAGCACACCCGCGCCGAAGATGGTGGCGTACATCTCGGGCATGTTGAAAATCATCTGGGCATTGATGACCCGCTGGCCAAGCCCGTCGGTGGAGCCGATGAACATCTCGGCCACGATCACAATCACCAGTGCGAAGGACACACCGGAGCGCATGCCGACGAAGGTCTGCGGCAACGACTCAAGAAGGGTCACGCCGACCATCACGCGCATGGGAGACGCTCCCATCACGCGCGCCGCGGCCTGCCGGGTCTTGCGGGCATTCATCACGCCGTAGGCCGTGTTGAACAGGATCAGGAGGCCTGCGCCAAACGCGGCCACCGCGATCTTGGTGCTCTCCCCCACACCGAGGATGACCAGGAACAGCGGGAACAATGCGGAGGCCGGTGTGGAACGGAAAAAATCGATGACAAACTCAAACGAGCGATACAGGCGGACCGATGAACCCAGCATGAGCCCGAGCGGCACACAAATCGCGACCGCTATGCCGAAGGCGAGCAGCGTGCGGCGCACCGTGATGACCAGATCCTTCATCAGGTTACCGCCGACGAAGCCGTCCCAGATGGCCTTTGCGGAGGCCTGCGGCGACGGCAGCAGCACCGGGTCGACCAGCTTCAGCCAGGCAGCCAGCCACCACAGGAAAATGAATGCGACCGCCCCCACCGCGGGGGTGAGGGCGTTTGCAATGCGACCACTGAGGAGTTCTTTCAAGATGCACGCGACCTATCAGTAGGTCTTGAGCATGGTCTTGACATCGACCTTCGACTTGACCAGGCCGTAAGCCGTGGCCTGATCCACCAGGTTCTGGAAGTCGGCGATCTCGGCAGGCTTCAGATCCTTGACCATGTTGTAGTACGACAGGGGCACCGTGGGCGCCACGGCCGCCGACGTGTTCATGTGCTTGGTGAGCAGTTCACGCGCCTTCGGATCGTTGTTGCCGTCGTTGAGCGCTTTCGCCCAGGCGCGCGCCAGCCGCTCGGCGACCTGCGGACGCTCCTGCATGAACTTGACGCTCATCACGCCACCGGCGAGTACGGCGCAGGCATCAGGCCGGCCCAGCATGTACTTGGCAATCAGGCCGCCTTCGAGCTTGCGGCCGATACCCTGGGCAACCATCATGCTGACGATCGGCTCGAGCGTATAGGCAGCATCGAACTGGCCACCCTGCAGGCCGCCGATGTGCACGCTCATCTGCTGCTCCTGCATGCTGTAGTCACTTTCCGCCAGTCCCACCGCCTTGAGCACGCCCTTGGCGACAAACAGGTTGCCAGGACCGGGCGCGGACATGATGCGCTTGCCCTTCAGGTCGGCCAGGGTCTTGATGGTGGTGTTGGATGCCGGCACCACGTAGGCTTCGAGCTGGTACTTGGCATTCTGGCAATTGATCGAGAAGTACTGCAACGTGTTCGGACGCAGCGCGTTGATGTTGGCGCCTTCGAGCGACAGCAGGTTGGAGGCGGTATCAAGATCACCCTTGACCAGGCCCTGAACGATCAACGGATGCGTCGCCAGCGGAATGCCTTCGACGTCGAGGTTCTCGGCTGCGAAGTAACCGCGCTCCTTGGCGATGAAATAGGGCATGGCCGACGAGGCGATGAACAGGCCCATCTTCACTTTTTCCTGCGCCTGTGCCGCCGGGCCGAAGGCGCTGACGGCGGCCAGGGCCGTGGTGGCTACTGCAAGTTTCAAGCTACGCATGACGCTCCTCTGATTGGGAAGTTGGTGGGGGAAACAAGGCGACGCAGACGAATCATTTGTCCGGACAAGATACCACAGCGAAGGTTCCGGATTGGCCTCGTCCACAGCATGGATTCAGCGCGAAACAAGCACGCGAAGGACAGGCCGGAACTTTGCAATGTTTGGGCCAAAGCGCCAAGGTCATGCAAACTTTTCATCAAGTTTTTCCACATCGCATCATTCGGGGTGCGCGATTGCCGGTTTTTGCATTTTGCTCGCGTGGTGCATTAAACTGCCTCGGCCAACGCTGACTCTTGCTTTCGGCCCGACATCGCAGCAGTCGACCGGAAACACCAGCGGCCCATCGCTCTGCCCTACGGAGAACCCCATGCATCCAGAAGGAATAGGCGCGCCCGTGCTGCGCCGCGAAGACCGTCGTTTTCTGACCGGACGCGGCCAGTATGTTTCCGACATCGTGCTTGAAGGCGAACTCCATTGCGCCTTTGTTCGCTCGCCGCATGCGCATGCGCGCTTCGGCGCCATCGACAAGAGCGCCGCGCTCGCCGCGCCGGGTGTGGTCGCCGTGTTCACCGGGGCTGACATGGCCGCCGACCAGGTCGGGACCATGGTGCCGCTCTGGCAAATACCGGGAGTGGATGGCAAGGTCATGAACGAGCCGCCGCGCTGGGCGCTGTCGCGGGGCACGGTGCGCCATGTGGGTGAAGCCGTCGCCGTGGTGGTGGCGACCTCGCGGAGCCAGGCACAAGACGCGGCCGAGAAGGTCGAGGTCAGTTGGGAACCGCTGCCGGCCACCGTCGATGTGCGCGATGCAGCCAAGGAGGATGCGCCGCAACTGCACCCGGAGGCGCCCGGCAACCTGTGCGTGCGCTTCCAGCGCGGCAGCAAGGCGCCGGTGGACGAAGCTTTCGCGCGCGCGGCCCACAAGGTAGCCGTCGAGATCATCAACCATCGCATCATCTGCGCGGCGCTGGAGCCGCGCGCGGTGATCGCGACCGCCTCCGCCACGCGTGGCCTGGACGGACACGAGGTCACCATCTGGTCTTCCACCCAGGTGCCGCATCACATCCGCAAGCTGGTCTCCGAGCAACTGAACCTGCCGGAAAACTCGGTGCGCGTGATCGCGCCGGACGTCGGCGGCGGCTTCGGTACCAAGGGCAAGCACTACCCGGAGGAGGTCGTGCTGGCCTGGGCCGCGCGCAAGCTGGAAAAGCCGCTCAAGTGGGTGTCGACCCGCAGCGAGGCCTTTGTCAGCGACTACCACGCGCGCGACCACGCCACCCACGCCGAACTGGCACTGGACGCTGATGGCAAGTTTCTCGGTTTGCGGGTCTCGACGCTGGCGGCGGTGGGCGCCTATGTCTCGACCGTCGGCGCCGCCGTGCCCACCACCGTGTACACCGCGGTGCTTTCCGGTCCCTATCGCATCCCCGCGATATTCGCCGAAGTGCGCGCCACCTTCACCAACACCGTGCCGACCGACGCGTATCGCGGCGCCGGCCGTCCCGAGGCCTGCTTCGTGCTCGAGCGCCTGGTCGAGGAGGCAGCGCGCCAGACCGGTATCGACCGCATCGAATTGCGGCGGCGCAACTTCATCCCGTCCAGCGCCATGCCCTATTCCACGCCAGTGGGCCCGACCTACGACACCGGCGATTTCATCCGCCTGTTCGAGCGCGCACTGGTCCTGGGCGACTATGCCGGCTTCCCCGCCCGCCGCGCCGAGGCCGCGAAGAAGGGGCTGATTCGCGGCTTCGGCATCGCCTATTTCGTGGAGAGTTCGGGGGTCGCGCCCTCGAAGTACGCGGGCATGTTCGGCGCCCGCGCCGGATTCTTCGATTCCGCCGACATCCGTGTTGCCGCCGATGGCAGCATCCTGGTGATGTGCGGCACCCACAGCCACGGCCAGGCGCATGCCACCACCTTCCCGCAGGTGCTGGCCTCGCGCATCGGTGTGCCGCTTTCGATGATCGAACTGGTCGAAGGCGACACCGGTCGCGTGCCCTACGGCACCGGCACCTTCGGCTCGCGCTCCATGGTGATCGCGGGTTCGGCCATCTACATGGCGGCCGAAAAGATCCTCGTCAAGGCGAAAAAGCTGGCGGCGCACATGCTCGAAGCCTCCGAGGCCGACATTGAACATGCTGTGGTCGACGGCCTGGGCGAGTTCCGCGTCACCGGCACCGACCGCAAGGTCACCTGGCCACAGGTTTCCCGGGCGGTCACCTATGCCCACAACCTGCCCCCGGGCATGGAGCCGGTGCTGCACGAAAACGCATTCTTCGACCCCACCAACCTGACATGGTCCAACGGCGCGCAGGCTTGCGAGCTCGAAATCGACCCGGCGACGGGTGTGACGCGCATCATTTCCTACATCGGCGTCGACGATATCGGCACGGTCATCAATCCGATGGTGGTCGATGGCCAGGTGCATGGCGCGATCTCGCAGGGCATCGGCCAGGCGCTCTTCGAGGAAGCCGTGTACGACCGCGAAAGCGGGCAGCTCTACACGGGTTCCTTCATGGACTACACCATGCCGCGCGCCGACAACATGCCCTTCTTCATCTCGGAAACCGACGAGAGCCAGCCCTGCACCCACAATCCGCTGGGTGTGAAGGGCTGCGGCGAATCCGGCACCATCGGCGCGCCGGCCTCGATCACCAGCGCCATGCGCGATGCGCTCGAATCGCTGGGCGTCAAGGATCTCGCGATGCCATTCACCCCGAACAAGGTGTGGCGCGCCATCCACCAGGCCAGGGCGAAGGCCGCTGCCTGAATCCCCCGCCACCACCGGAGTAATGGCATGACCCAACCCGGCGCCGAAGCCGACATCAAGGCGCAGGTCGAAACCGGCCTGCGCACCCTCAGCGCCTGGGCCGCCGGCCTCAGCTACCAGAACATTCCTGCGCGCGTGCACGCGCAGGCCGTGCTGATCCTGGGCGACAACATCGCGGCGACACTCTCGGCTGCCGACGAGCCGGAGCTGCGCGCGTATCACGAGCAACTGATCGCCAACCAGGGCGTGCCGCAGGCCACCCTGTTGCGCGCCGGCGCACCCAAGGTCGCAATGATCGACGCAGCGGTTGGCAACGGTCTGGCCGGCACCTGGAACGAACTCGACGACGGCTACACCCGTACCGCGGTGCATCCCGGCGCGCTCAGCCAGCCGCTGATCCTTGCCGCGGCGGAAGCCGGCAACCTTTCGATGGCCGAGACCTTGCGTGCCGTGGTGGGCGCGTACGAGATCGGCACCCGCTTCGCGCGCGCCTGGCCCGGTACCCTGCCGCGCCTGCATCCGCACGGCGTCTTCAACGTGGTGTGTTCCGCTGCCGGCCTGGCGCTGCTGCGCGGCTACGATGCGGATCAGTTGCTGCGTACCCTCACCGCGGCCGCCACGATGGTCAGCCCCGGCCCCTACAGCCACCCGATCGAAGGCGCGCTGGTGCGCAACGCCTGGCCCGCCGCCGGCGCCTGGCTGGGACAGTTCGCCTGCGACATGGCCCGCCTGGGCATCGCGGGCACACCGTCAGGTCCCTACGACGTGTATACCCGCGGTCTCGGCGCCCCGGCCAAGCCCGCCGAACTCACCGACGGCCTGGGGTCCGACTGGACCATCTGCGATGGTTACCACAAGCTCTACGGTGCCTGCCACCACTCGCACGCCGCGATGGAAGCCATCGAGTCGCTGGTGACCAAGCGCCCCGACCTGCGCGGCGGTGACCGGGTGAAAGGCGTGCTCATGGAAGGCTCTGCCATGGCCATGAACTTCAACAACCCCGCACCACAAACCACGCTGGGCGCCAAGTTCTCCATCCAGCATGCGCTCGCTGCGACGCTGGCCCATGGCGCCGCGGCCCCCGGCAACTTCCTCGACCCCAGCTTGCGGGACGAAGCAATCATCGCCCTGCGCAAGCGCATCCGCATGGCGCAGTTGCCGGTGGTCAAGCCGTGGCCGCTCGACCGTCCGGCACGCGTCACGCTGGAACTCGAGGATGGCAGCACCATGGTGGCCGAATGCGAGGCTGCGCTCGGCAGCCCGGCACGTCCGCTGGATGCCGATCGCGTGCTGCGCAAGATTCGCGAACTGAGCGAGCGCGACGCGCCGGGGCTGGAAAACACCGTCATCGCATTGCGCAAGAACATCAACGCGGGCGCGCTGGGCAGCACCACATGTCGCGAGTGGCTGGCCCGAGTCTTTTCCTGAAGCCGACACCTTGAATCGGGGGACACTGCCGTGAAAGAACGCATCTTCCGCAGTGCCCGGCGCTTCGCGCACCTTCTGGCCGGCACTGCATTCCTGATCGCCGTCGCGGCCCAGGCCGCCGACGAATTCAAGGCGTCCTGGGCCGTCGCACCTGACGGTACCCGCCTCGCGGTGCGCGAATATGGCAACCCGCAGGGCCCGGCTATCGTGTTCGTGCATGGCATCGCGCAAAGCCAACTGGCATTTCAGAAGCAGTTACGCAGCGAACTGGCGAAAAAATACCGGCTCATCACCTACGACCTGCGTGGCCATGGCGAATCCGACAAGCCGGCGCAGGAGTCGGCCTATGCCGACGGCCAGCGCATGTCGGACGATGTCAAGGCCGTGCTCTCCGCGACAGGCGCAGCACGTCCGGTACTTGTCGGCTGGTCATTGGGCGGCATCATTGTTGCGCAATACCTGAATGACCACGGCGACGCAGGTGTCGCCGGCGTCAATTTCGTCGGCGCGCGCATTGCCAGGCCGGCATCGCAACCTGCCCGCATGCCCGGTGCAGCACACATCCGAGACATGCTTTCCACCGACCTAGAGCGCAACATCCGCGCCACCTCCGCGTTCGTCCGGGCCTGCGTCGCGGTGCCGCTCGAACCCGCCGACTTCGAACTCATGCTGGGCTACAACATGGCAAGTACCGTTGTCGCCCGTGCGGCCACGCTCAAGTGGAGTGGCGGTACCGATTTCGTTGCACTGTTTGCGCGGCTGAAGGTACCCGTACTGATCACGCAGGGACGCAAGGATCAGGTCATTTCATCCGACGTGGCGGCGGAAGCCGGCCGCCTGATCAGGACATCGAAGATTTCCTGGTACGAGGCGAGCGGACATTCGCCATTCTTCGAAGATCCTTCGCGATTCAATGCAGAACTCGCCGCCTTCGCCGATGACGTGCTGAAGAAGTAAGGGTCGTAGATCGTTGCAGTGACTAGAGAATTCGGCGGTCGCTTCACACCCGAAAGCAATATATACAAAATATTGTATGATTGACTATGGATGAGGCCAAACCCGTCGAGTTCCTTGGCAGTTCGCTGGATGACCTGCGCACCTTCCCCTCAGCGGCGAGACGAGAGGCGGGTCATCAAATTGACCAAGTGCAGCGAGGCTTGGAACCAGATGACTGGAAGCCAATGAGCACAGTCGGTCGCGGCGTGCGGGAGATAAGGATCCGCGATACGGCAGGAGCTTTCCGCGTAATTTTCGTAGCGAAACTGGCCGACATCATCTACGTGCTTCATTGCTTTCAGAAGAAATCGGAGAAGACCGCAAAGGTCGATATTGATTTGGCCGCCAAACGCTACCGGGATTTGTTGAAGGAGTTGGAAAAATGAGTAAGCAGCGCTTCGCCAGTGTGTGGGACGCCATCGAAGACACGCCCGAAGAAGCCGAGAACATGAAGCTTCGCTCGGCCCTGATGACGGCACTCAAGAGTCACATCACCCGCGTCGAAATGAGTCAGGCACAAGCAGCCAAGCTTTTTGGCGTGACGCAACCGCGGGTGTCGGACCTGATGCGCGGCAAGATCAATTTGTTTGGTATTGACGCATTGGTGAATATGGCGACGGCCGCAGGGTTGCATGTCGAAATGCGGGTTCTTGAGCCTTCGGAGTTGCGCTCGTAGTTCCCGACCGGGGGCTCTCAATGCTGACTAGACAGAAGCGTGCGAGCCCATTCTTTTCGAATTTCATCCGCGTAAATCACGTGCATATCATCGGGATGTTTAAGCGGGCCCTCGACTACTCGCATTGCCCACGTGCGCGCTGCGTCAAATCGCCGGAGCGCCAACAAGTAGCCTGGCAGATGGCTTGCCACCGCCTGCCAAGGTGAAAGTTCTGCTTTCCTTTCCAAATAGTCGACCAGTTGCTGCAAGGAAGGATGATTTGGAAAGTACTCATATATGACGGAATGGAGTACATCCGCGAAAGAATTCCACTGCGCCAAATCGGCGGCATCGCGAGCAGACAAAACGATTCCGGCACGAGGCACGGAATCGCGCACAGAGAAGATCGGAAGAGAAACGTGGATCGTGTCTTGAAGTCCTTTGGTCGTGAAGTAAGCGCTTTCGACCTGGACAACATCTTCGAACGTCACACTAAGCTTTGGGCTCACGCGTATCCATTTCGTAGACGATGCACCGACACTGAAAGAAACACGTTGCGTGATGCCCGGCACTTGTGACCTCACAAATGAACGGAGTCTGCTACGTTCGTCTCCAGACAAAAGCCGAGTTCTTGGCAGAGATCAGTCACCGCTACCCATACCGATTTGGCTCGAACATTCTTCATGTTGGAGTCGTATTTACAGTTGAGGGGATTTGGCGCGCGATAGATCAAGGCTTGGCATTCGTCCCCAGTGGATTATCGCGAAGCAGTTCTAGACCACCTTCCGAGCCTTCAAATCCTCGATCTGCGCGTCGCTGTAGCCGATCTCCTTCAGGATCTCCGCCGTATGCTCGCTGTGCTCCGGTGTGGCCCGTGCCATCGTCGCCGGCGTGCGTGACAGCTTCACCGCCTGATTGACGATCTTGATTTCGCCCAGCTTGGGGTGCTGCACCGGCGCGGCTGCGCCCAAATGCTTGACCTGCGGGTCGGCGAACACCTGGTCGACGGTATAGATCGGCCCGCATGGCACGCCGGCCTCGTTCAAGACCTCGACCCATTCCGCACTGGTCCGGGTGACGGTAGCCTTGGTGATTTCCTCGTTCAGCGCCACACGGTTCTTGGAACGCGATGGTTCGTCCTTGAACTCGGCCTGACTGAACAGTTCCGGCCGGCCCATCACTTCCGAGAGGCGCTTCCACATCACCTGGCCCGAGGCGGCGATATTCACGTAACCGTCCTTGGTCTTGTAGGCCGAGGTGGGCATGGAGGTGGGATGGTCGTTGCCGGCCTGGCCGGGCACTTCGCCCTTCATCAGGTAACGCGCGGCCTGAAAGTCCATCAGCGCGATCTGCGACATGAGCAGGCTCGACTGCACCCACTGCCCTTCGCCCGAGGTCTGACGCTCCCACAGCGCGGTAAAGATGCCAAGGGCGGCAAACATGCCGCCGGAGAGGTCGGCGATCGCGGTGCCGGCACGCACTGGTCCGGCGCCGGGAAAGCCGGTCACGGACATGAAGCCGCCCATGCCCTGCGCGATCTGGTCGAAGCCCGGGCGCGTGCCGTAGGGACCGTCCTGGCCGAAGCCGGAAATCGAGGCGAGGATGATGCGCTTGTTCACCGCGCGCAGCGCCTCGTAGTCGATGCCGAGGCGGAACTTCACGTCGGGGCGGAAGTTTTCCACCACCACGTCGGCCGTCTTGACCAGCTTCATCAGGATTTCCTTGCCGTCCGGCGCCTTCATGTCGAGCGTGAGCGAACGCTTGTTGCGGTGCAGGTTCTGCATGTCGAAGCCATGCCGCGGGCCGCTCATGGAATCCGGCTCCGGCGATTCGATCTTGATCACGTCGGCGCCGAAGTCGGCAAACTGCTTTACACAAGTGGGGCCGGCCCGCACGCGCGTGAGGTCGAGGATACGCAGGTCTTTGAGGGCGGATGAGGCAGGAATGTGCGGCATGCGGTTTGTCTCGTCGAAGGAAATGGAATTCTGGAAAAGGAGGATCGGGCGGCGCGGCGAACCTTGCCTGCGCAAAGCCGAGTCCGGCATTTTCGCGCAAATCGCGTCGGGAGTCCCCGGGGTCAGGTAGTACCGGCGATCAATGCAATCAGGCCGCCACCCGGCGGCCCCTGGTGCTCGGCGCCGCCGGAAACGAAGATGCGGGTGTCGCCCAGCACGCCCGCCACCAGGCCACCGACCGCGCCACGGATGTGACGCTGGGCGTTGATGTCGCCGTCCTGCCACATGGTGTGGCGCTGGCCACGTACCTGGCCGCGCGCATCCGGCTCGCACTTGACCAGCGCGCAGGCAATGCGCTCCATGCCGGCGGCCCGGTTGTCGCCGCGCGCGGCAATACCGAGATCGTCGAGACAAGCATAGATGCCATTGATGTCGAGCGCATCGTCCATGGTGTGGTGCGAGATCACGAACTCGCTGCTCCAGCCGGACGCGTTGCCGAACACCACCACCTCGTTTTCCGCCACCTCGATGCCGGACGAAATGCTGGCGCGGCCGCACCAGATTTCCGGCCGCACAAAGAAAGCCGATTCATCCACCGCGTCAGGTGCGATCTCTCCGAGCCCCTGCATCACGCCGAACGCCCCGGCCACGCGGGTGAACGCCATCGACTTGTTGGGGTCACTGCTGGCAAGTCTTGCGCCGCGCGCGAGCGCAGCTTGCGCCTGTTCAGAGGTCACGCAACCGCCCTTGACCTGCACGAAATGCACATCGGCCGGGTCGGTGATGCCGGCTTCCGCCATCGCCCTTCGCACCGCGTCGGCCACCATGTCCACCTGCGCGCGCGTGCCGATCTCCTCCGCTGCGGGCACGGGCGTGAAGGCACGGCCGATCGCCAGGCGCTTGGGCCCGCCTGCCGCGGCGGGTGCATCGCGGTCCACGCAGAAGACGGTGTAGTGCGGCGTCAGCACGCCCTCGGTGCCGCCGGAGAAAACAAAGATCACCGAGCGGGCAATCTCGTCCTGCGTGGTGCCGAGCGCATCGGCCAGCAAAAGCTTGAGCGAAAGCACCAGGTAGCCGCGCGTGAAGTCGTTGACCAGGCCGTTGCCTTCGGTCTTGCCGATGAAGGCCACGATATGCGCGGGATTGATCGTACCGCTCTTGATGGCGGCGGCCAGCTGCGACACATCGCCGGGGTCGCGCATGGTAAAGCGATGAGCGGAGGCGCGCATGCGGTTCTAGACCTCGGTCACATCACGATACAGGCGCTGCAGATTTTTCTGGAACGGCGCCTCGAGCTTTTTCTTCGCGCCTGCCACCGGGTCGGCGCCAGTCTCCAGCGTGTCACTGGCCTCGCGCGAAAAGTCCATCACGAAGCGCACCCGTTCCTCGCGCAGGCGCATGAACTCGTCCAACACGCCCGGCACCTGCGCACCGGCGGCATTGCCGCCGGCGAGATGTTTAACCAGCAGATCGGCCGCCACGCATGCGTCCTCGACCGCCTGGGTTGCACCCTGCCCGAGGGTGGGCACCATGCCGTGCGAGGCATCCCCCAGGTACAGCACATGGCCGCGCTGGTCGCGATACAGCGGCGGCGACTCCTGCAGGCGTGCCCAGTGGATGGACGAGACGTTGCCGCAAATCTGGTCGATCAACCAGGCGCATTGCGCCGAAGGCTTGCCGCTCGCAGGTGTGTAGAGCGCCCGCTGGTAATCCGCATTCTTGGCCTCGGGCGGCACTTCGGCGCCCGGCGGAATCGGAAAGGTGCCGGCGATATAGATCGCGTCGCCCGGCACGCGAAACGCGAGCAGGCGGTTGGGGCCGTTGAACCACTGCTCGTAGTCGTCGATCAGCCCGCCCGAGGTGTCCGGCACCAGCAGGCGATAGATCACCACGCCGTGCTGTCGCATCACCGGCGCGCCGGCCAGGCGCTCACGGGTGATGGAATAGCGGCCGTCGCCGGCCACCAGCAGGTCGATATTGTCGATGCGATGCGCAAGACCGCCCTGCTCGTAGTCGACGAACAGGCGATCCGGGTCGCCCGCCATGTAGCCCAATGACGACACCCTGGCGCCATAGCGGATCAGGCCTTGCGCCTGTTCACGCAAGGCGGCATAAAGCTCGGACCAGCGAATCCGGATGCCGTCATTGTCTGCAACCTTCGACAATGGCAGGTCGAACAGCAAGGTGCCATCGGTCAAGGAGATGCGCCATGACTTCCACGCAACGCTCCGGGCCAGCACGGCATCGTGCAGGTCCTCGCTGTGTCGACGCAGCGCCTTGATGGCATTCGGGCCGACATTGAGGCCGGTGCCCGACTCGGAATGGTCACTGGCATCGACCTTTTCCAGGCAGATGACTTCCACCCCCGGCCTTCCGGCCATGGCGCGGGCCACGATGCAACCGGCAACGCCGGCGCCGATGATGACAATTTTCATGGTTTTCAGAAGTATCGCGATGCCCACAACGATGCAAGTTGCATGCCTTGCCGCTCGCCGCTCGCCTTGAACAATCAGTCTTGGATCAGGGAAACATCAGCATCGAATATAACCGGTCGCCCGCCATCGCTCGCGCCGGATGTGTATTCAGGGCTTGTCAACCACGCGCGCCAACACCGGCCAGTAGAGTTTGCCGTAGCCGGCGTCAATGGTTCGTTGCAGTACCTGGGCCGTCAACTCCGCGCCCGGCGCGGGGACGCCGGTTTCGGCCGCAAACTGCAGGGCGTATTCAATGTCCTTGCGCGCATATTCGGTCGAGAACGCCTGCTCCGGAAACACGTCGGGCGCCATCGCCTTCATGCCGTGGTTGCGCAAGGCAAAGCTGTCGGCCGAGCCCTTGCCCAGGGTCGACAGCAGCAATTCCGGCGCAATGCCGACCCTGCGGCCCATGGCCAGTGCTTCGGCCAGCGCATTGACGGTCTGCATCAGGACCATGTTGTTGAGGATCTTGAGCGCCTGGCCGGCGCCGGCCGCGCCGCAATGGGTGATGTCGGATGCGAAGCATGCGATCAGCGGCTGCAGTTGCGCAAAGCATTCCGCGTCGCCACCCACCATCACGCTCAGCGTGCCTTCCTGCGCCGCCTGCCTGGTACGGGCGATCGGCGCATCGGCAAAGCGCGCACCGCGCGCGGCGAAATCCCGCTGCAGCCGGCGCGCCAGGCTGATCGGCGAGGTACCCAGATCGACCACTGTCTGCCCTTGCCGCGCCTGCGCGAGCAGGCCGTCCGGTCCGTCGCAAATGCTCTCGACATGCTTTCCGCTCGGCAGGCAGATGAAGATCACGTCGCTATCGGCCGCCACTTCCCGCACTGACCCGGCCGCTTCCACGCCATGCGCGCGCAGCCGCTCCAGGGGCGCCGCCTGCGTGTCGAAGGCACGCACCGGCAAGCCGCTTCTCGTGGCGAGATTGCGGCAGATCGGTTCGCCCATTACGCCCAGGCCGATAAATCCGATGTGCTGGTTTTCCTTCATTGTCTAGCTCCTCCGGCTTGTTGGCCTGTGCACCTGGATTGCCATGTCCGCGCGGCGCGGCTTGCAGACGGCATGCCGGCATTGCGACGCAGGATGATCATGGCGCGAAATCCGCCTTCGCCAGCACGATCGGCTGGCCATGCGGCGTACGGTCTGCGGCGTGATCCCACGCCTCCTTGTAGCGCTGCAACTCGTCCGGCGAACTGACCTCCTTGGCCGCCACGAGCGTCTCAAGTGCGGCCAGCCAGTGCTGGTAATAAGTGTCGCCCAGATCCGGATCGCCCGCCGACTGCGCTTTGGTGATCTGGCGCGACAGCGCTGCCGCCCATTCAGGCCAGGTGAACACCCCACGCTGGTGCAGGCAGAGCGTCATGGCGAAGGCATGCGCCTCCCATGGCGCCCTGAATACCGGACCTTCGGCATCACGGGGCAGCGCAGGCAACAACGCCAGGTCGGCGGCGCCGGCGCTCACGCCGCCTCCAGGTAGGGTTCCCAGGCATCAAACGAGACCCGATGCCCCGGAGCAGCTTCGGCGCCCCACAATTCGGCTGCGTCGAACACAACGGTGTAAAGCCAGCGCGGGTCCTCGCCAAGACCTCGCGCGTGCGAGTCGGCAAAAACATGCGCGCCCAGCACGCGCTCGATCACGCCGGCCTTGCCGCGACAGTATGCCGGCAACCGGGTGTGATGGTCCGGCCTGAGCGCCAGTGTGCGCACGCGCTGGCCTGCCACGAAACGCGCAGGCGCCACGGGTTGCCGTTGTGTCGGCGCCCCCTTGGCAAGCACCGAGGCCACCTGGTCCGCCTTGAGCACACGCTCAATCGGCGCGGGTGGATGCAGGGCATGGCCGGCCGCCAGTTCATCCGCGCCCAACAGTCCGCGCTCGGTCATCAGGGTTTCGAGGGCCCCGAGCCAGATCTCGTAGTAGCTGCGCTGCGCATAGTCAGGGAGGCCTTCGCGCGCAGCGCGGCTCATGTCGATGTTCCAGCAGCCGGTGGCGCCCATCGCCAGGGTCAGGGCCAGGGCGCGTGGCTCCCAGGCCGCATGAAACAACTCGCCTTCCGGCTCGGGCACGACGGCGCCGAAGCCTTCGCGGCCACCCAGATCGGCATGCGTGAGGTAGCTCATGATGCCGCCGCCGCGGAGGCATCGAGCGCCAGCCCCGTGCCTATCATCGAATCGCGCGTCACCAGCGCCGCCAGTTGTTCTTCGCCCAGGCCTTCGGTGCCGGGTGGCCGTTGCGGAATGACCAGGTAGCGCACTTCGGCGGTCGAATCCCATACGCGCACCTCGGTATCGGCGGGCAGCACGACACCGAACTCCCGCAGAACGCCGCGCGGGTCCCTGACCACCCGTGAGCGATAAGGCGCGCTCTTGTACCAGGTGGGCGGCAGGCCCAGCACCGGCCACGGATAGCAGCTGCACAAGGTGCACACCACCACGTTATGCCGCTCCGGCGTGTTCTCGACGGCCACCATGTGCTCGCCCTGGCGGCCGGTGTAGCCCAGCTCGGCGATGGCGGCAGTGGCGTCCCCGATCAGGCGTGCCCGGTACGCCGGATCGGTCCAGGCGCGCGCTACCACGCGCGCGCCGTTGCGCGGCCCGATCCTGGTCTTGTAGGTATCGATCAGCAGGTCCAGTGCCGCCGGATCGACATACCCCTTCTCGGTGAGCACCGTCTCCAGCGCACGCACGCGCAGTTCGTTGTCATCGAGCTCGCTGTGCGCGTGGTCGTGGTCATGATCGTGGTGATCGTGCTTCATGGCGGGCGGCCCTTACCGGGTTCGAAGTTGTACAAGGAAAAAGCGGCAAAACTGCGATGGCGATCGCGCGCCTGAAAGGGGATTCGCGCTGCCTGCAATCACAATACCGAAATGCGGCCGCGGGTCGCACAAGAGACTATCCGGTGCCATCGTTTTCATCAGACTGCCAGGTGGCGGGCCTGTCGCGACGGCGTGCTGCCGGCCAGGCTTCGCGCCTCTGCGCCGCGTCCCGGACCGTCGTAGGGGCTCTTGTCCATGAAGCCAAGCTTGCCGCGCGCACCAGTGCGCAGGTAGTCCGCCACCAGTGCCGCCTCGACACGGCCGCGTTCCAGCGCACAGGGTCCGGTCAGGTAGGCGTGCAGCAGGTCGAACAGGCGCTCCATCGCCAACTGGTGGGTCTGGCCTGCCGTCGCGTACAGCCAGTCGGACAAGGCCAGAAAGCCCGCGAACGGGGAGCCATCCGCGCGGGCGGACAGCACCAACGGCAAGGCCTCCTGGAAGCGCCCGGAATTGGCGACCATGTCCCAGTAGCGCGCAAAGCGCGCGAGGCGCTGCATGGTCGGGAAATCGATGACATCGGTTGCCAGGATGTTGTAGGGCGCGTCCGGGTTGTAGCGCATGCGGTGTGCATCGGTATGGCGGATGATGGGCGTGCCGCGCAGGCGCTTGAGTATGCCGAACTGGATCTCATGCGGTTCAAGCGCCAGCAGGCGGTTGAATCCGGCGGCAAAGCTCTGCAGCGTTTCGCCGGGCAGGCCGGCGATCAGGTCGACGTGCAGATGGGCGCCGGATTCCCGGCGCAGCCAGCGCAGGTTCTCGCAGGCCCGCTCATTGTCCTGGCGGCGCGAAACGCGCTTTTGCACCTCGGTATTGAAGCTCTGGATGCCGAGTTCAAGCTGCAGGGTCCCCGCGGGAAAGCGGCGGATCGCGTCCTTCAATGCATCCGGCAGATGATCCGGTACCACTTCGAAATGCACGAAGCAGGGGTCAGCCGGATCGGCCTCGAGACGAGCCAGGAAAAAATCCAGGATCGCCAGGCTGGTCTTGATGTTGAGGTTGAAGGTGCGGTCGACGAACTTGAACGCGCGCGCGCCGCGCTGCCACAGCGATGCGATTTCGGCCAGGAACTGTTGCAGGCCAAAAGGCCAGGCGGTCTTGTCCAGCGCAGAAAGGCAGAACTCGCACTTGTAAGGGCAGCCGCGCGAAGCCTCGACGTAGAGGTGGCGGCGCGCGATGTCCTCATCGGTGTACTCGGCATAGGGCATGACGATGTCCGACAGCGGCGGTTGAACACCCGCATGCACCTTCATCAGCACTCGCGGACCGGCAAGGATCTGCCGGGCCAGCAAGGGAAACGTCACGTCCCCCCAGCCTGTGACCACATGGTCGGCCAGGGCGCAAATCCGCTGCCGGTCGGTTTCGAAACTCACCTCGGGCCCGCCCAGCACCACCACCACCTCCGGCGCCACGGCCTTGAGCATGGCGACGATGCGGGTGGTTTCGTCCACATTCCAGATGTACACGCCGAAGCCGATGATGCGCGGTTCAAGCGCAAGCAGGCGCTCCACCGCGGCCTCTGTCTTGACGCCGGTCACCATCTCGACGATCTGCGTATGGTCGCGCAGATCACCCATGTTGGCACGCAGGTAGCGCAAGCCCAGCGATGCATGCGAATAGCGCGCGTTGAGCGTCGAGAGCAGGATGCTGGGCATGGCCGACTCATTTTACGCTGGCGAAGCGGCCGGGCGCGTGCTGTAATTCGACCCTGATCCTCCATACGCTTGCACATGAACCGTCGCCAGTTTGTCGCCGCATCCGGCCTGGGCCTGGCCGGCAGCGCCGCCGCCCAGTCCACCGACCTGCCGCCTTGCGCCTATATCCGCACCGCCGATGTCGTCTACGAGCCGACCCCGCGCGGGGTGGTCGAGACCATGCTCGACATGGCGCAGGTCAAAGGCGGCGATGTGGTCTTCGACCTGGGTTGCGGCGACGGCCGCATCGTCGTGGCCGCGGCGCGGCGCGGCGCCAGCGGTGTCGGCATCGAGATCGACCCTCGCCTGGTCGAATGGGCACAAGCCAACGTGCTGGCCGAACGGGTCGGAGACCGGGTGAAGATCCAGAATCAGGACCTGTTTCTCACCGACCTGACATCCGCAAGCGTGGTCGCCCTGTACATACTGCCAGAGATGAACCGCCGCCTGCGCCCCAAGCTGTTCCGCGAACTGAAAGTGGGCTCGCGCGTGGTGGCCAACGGATTCGAAGTTCCGGGCTGGAAGCCGGATCGCGTCGTTGACGTACCCACGCGCTATCTGCACGCATTCCTCTACACCGTGAAACCGGAAGACAAGGCCGCCGCATGACACAGAAACCCGCAATTGACGAAACGGCGGCGCGCCGCCGCTTTCTCCGCGCCACCGGCCCGCTGGCCGCTGGCGCCACCCTGGTTGCCGGCCGCGCTTCCGCGCAAGCCAATCAGCCCCCCTGTGTGCCGCCACGCACCGCGGACGTGGTCTATGAACCCACGCCCCTGGGCGTGGTCGATACCCTTCTGACGGCCGCAAAAGTCGGCGACAAGGATGTCGTCTACGACCTTGGCTGCGGCGACGGGCGCTTCCTGGTCGAGGCCGCCAGGCGCGGCGCCATCGGGGTGGGTTTCGACCTGAACTACAACCTCCTTGAGTGGGCGACGGCCAACGCGCTCGCCGAGCGGGTCAACTCGCGCGTGAGCTTCGAAGGGCGCGACCTGTTCACTGTCAACATGAGCCCGGCGTCGGTGGTCACGCTTTACCTGCTGCCGGAACTCAACCTCAAACTGCGCCCGAAACTGTGGAAGGAGCTGGCGGTTGGTGCGCGCGTCGTTTCCAATGCCTTCGACATGGGCGACTGGGCGCCGGACCGCACTTTCGAAGTGCCGACCCGCTACCGGCGGGCCTTCCTCTGGACCATCAAGCCGGAGCACAAGAAGGCATAACACTTGAAATTCCAACACCTCATCCAGGTCAATGACCCGCTGGTGCCCCTGATCGACCCGCTGACCCGCGAGCAGGTCTGGCGCGGCCTGCAGCTCAAGGCGGAAAATCCGCTGCTGTTCGTCTATGCGCTGGACGGCTTCGAGGTCCTGGGCCGGGATGGCGAATCGATCGCCCGCAAGCTGCAGTTTGGCCAGGTGGTGATCCGCGACCGCATCACCTTCATGCCGCCGGACAGGATCCGCCAGGAAATCGAGGCCAGCGGCGACGTGCCGGGCGCCACCTTGCTGACCACCATCGAAACACCGGACAGCGAACAGTTGTTCGTGCGCTTCGATTACGAGACCAGGCCCGCTGCAGGCGCGCCGCCTGATGACGAGAACCTCCAGGGTTTCGTCAAGCAAGCCTATGTCGAAGCCGACCGGGACACCATCCGTACCATCCGCAGGCTGGTTGCCGAGGGCACGCTCTAGCAGCCTCGAAACGTCAGGCCGCCAGGGGCAATTCGACCCAGAAGGTGCTGCCTTCGCCCTCGGTCGAATCGCAACCGATGCGTCCGTGCATCATTTCAACCAGCTTGCGGGAAATCGCCAGGCCCAGCCCGCCGCCCGGGATCCTGCCGGATTCAACCCCCAGCCGGGCGAAGGATTGAAACAACTCATGCTGGCGCGCCGCGGGTATGCCCTGCCCGGTATCGGCCACGCTGATGCGCACCGAGCCGGATTCGGTGCGCCTGGCCTCGATGGTGACGCTGCCATTGTCACGATTGAACTTAAGGGCGTTGGAAAGCAGGTTGAGGATGACCTGCTTCAACCGGGTCGGATCGGCGCGCACGATCACGCCGGCGCTTTCATGCGCCCGGTTGCTGATGGTGATGCCGCGCTTCGACGCCGCCAGCTCCACCATCGCCAGCGAAGCGTTGAGGACCTCCGCCACCCGCACGTCCTCGAACCGCAAGTCCACCTCGCCGGCCTCGATCCTGCTCATCTCGATGACCTGGTTGACCAATGCCAGCAGGTGATCGCCGGCGATGAGGATGTGATCTACGTGCGCCACCTGGTCGCGCGAGAGCGGCGTCTTGTCGTCGAACTTGAGCACCTCGGCGAAGCCGATCACTGTCGCCAGCGGCGTGCGCAATTCATGACTCACCGATGACAGAAAGGCCGACTTGGCGCGATTGGCCGATTCCGCCACATCCCGGGCGGCGCGCAGGCGCGCCTTCACCGCGGTCCGCTCGCGCATCACCGAGGCCGCGGCAAACACCACCGCGATGACCGAGGAGAGCATCGCCAGCAGCATCAGTTCATGCGCAAGCGCCGGTGGTACCAGGCTCGACGGCAGCCAGCCACGTATGGACGCGTAGTAAAGCGGGACAAGCACCGCGATCAGCGCGCCTCCGGACACGCTCAGGAGCAGCATGTTGCCAAAGGTCGCCAGCAAGGCCAGATTGGCCAGGAACCATGGCATGGCGGGGGACAGGATGCCACCGGTCAGCCAGGCCCAAAGGCCGACCAGAAACACACCGGCAAGATTGGTCAGCACCAGGCCGTAGATGATGCGGCCGCTGCCGCGGATCAGGAGCGCGCCGAGCACCGGAATGGCAATGCAGGTGGCAAAGAGCAGCAACTCCGCCGTGGTCGGCGCGCTGCGCACCAGCAGGTAGAAAAGCAGCAGGACGGCCACCGTGACCGAAATCGCCAGTAGCGACTTGATCACCCCGCGGTAGCGGCTCGCGCGCGCCGGATCGGCGCGCGCGTCGGGCGGGACAAACCAGTCGAGTACGTTCACGCCCGTCCCGTGAGAATCGCGCAGGTGCGAGTCATCCGCAATGGGGCCGCGCGGGCGGATGCGCCCCTACTTGGGCGGCAGGCTGCGCAGGTATGCCACCAGCGCATCCATGTCGGCCGCGCGCATCTTCGCGTAGTACGCCACGCCCATGGGCGGCTTCAGCTTGCTGCCGTCCGGACGCACCCCGGTGGTGATCACCTTTTTCAGATCGGCATCCGAATACTTCGACAGGTTCGTCGGCGTGATGTTGGTCGAAACGCTGGTACCCCATGGGCCGTAGAAGCTGAAGCCACCGGCGCCGAGCTTGTTCGCGATGTCGGGCGCGCCCTGCGGACCTGCCGGCGAATGACATTCGATGCAGTGGCCCGCGGGCCCGGCGAGGTAGCGCCCGTAGGCCAGCTTGTCCTTGGGTGGAACGTCGGCCACCTTGCCCACCGGCGGGCCATAGTTGGGCGGCAGCGGCATCCGGTACTCGGACTTCGCCACCTTGTTTTTCACCGGTTTGACGGTGCGCAGGTAGGCCACGATGGCGCGCACATCGTTGTCGGACATTTCGCGATACAGCTCGATCGGCATCGGCGGACCGATGATGCTGCCGTCAGGACGCTTGCCCTCGCGTATGGCGGTGATGATCTGGGCGTCCGTCCATTTGCCGATACCGGTTTCGCGGTCCGGCGTGATGTTGGAGGCAAAGGCGGTGAACGGCTTGTCCTCGATCTTCAGGCCGCCCGCCAGTTCCATGCCCGCGACCGGCCCGTTGGGGCCCTGCGGCGTGTGGCAGTTGCCACAGGCGACGATCGACTGCATGAGGTAACGCCCGCGCTCGACGCGGGATTCCGCCTGTACTGCCGTGCCTGCCACCATGCCAAGAGCGATTGCGAGCGCGGCCCGTTGCGATTTGTTCATCTGCACCCCCATGGTTTGTGCGCCGCCAATTCGACATGAAGGCGTTTGCACGATTTGAAACCGCGCCATCCTAACCGTCTCCCGGAGAGCCGTCAAAGCGCTTCTCGCGCCGGGGCGGCACGGGTGGCTCAGCCGGCGCGCGGCGCGGCCAGCTGTTGCGCCAGTTCCCCGCTTTTCTGCATACGCCGCAACTCGCCCGCGCCCCCCACCAGCATCCCCTTGACGAACACCATCGGAAAGGTCGGCCAGCCGGCCCACATCTTGAGCGCGGTGCGTCGCCGCCATTGGCTCAGGTAGCTGCCGTACTCCAGGTAACGGTAGGCCAGGCCGGCTTCATCGAGCAAACGCCTCGCCTTGCGCGGAAAGGGGTTGACTTTCATGCCGACGATGACGATGTCATTGTCGGCAACCGCCGCCTGCACCTCCCGCACGATATCGGCGTGCGAGGCGCTTATCGCCTCGCGCACGGCAGGGTGGATGGATGATTCGGGGAGGATCTGGCGAGCCATGGCGGATTTCCTGTGGAGAACGGAAACCGCGAGACGGATTCCGGCGCCGCTTGCTGCAGCGCGGGAATCAGCTTATCAGGTCGCGATACGCGTGCCAGGTGGCATGCCCGACCAGCGGCGCGGTCACCACCAGCGCAACCATGCCCAGGGCCAGGCTGGCGCCGATGATCAGCACGATCAGGGCCGCCCACAGGTACAGCGGTCCGGGATTGGCCCACAAGGCCTTCACGCTGGCGAATATCGACATCATGGTGTCGCTGTTGCGGTCGAGCATCATGGGCACCGAGACCACCGACACCGCGAACACCAGCGAGGCGAAGACAAAGCCGGCGCCGAACCAGACACCCACGAACGGCAGGTTGGTGAAGGCGAAAATCTGCTTGATCACCCCTTGCAGGGTAGGAAAGTCACGCGTCGAGAAAAGCGCGAATATCACCACCGAGACCCGCGCCCATACGATCATGGCGAAGGTGATGATGGCTGCGAAGAAGCCGATGCCGGTCGGATTGCGGCGCCAGCAGGTCAGGGACCCGATCAGGCTCGGCCGCTCTCCGGCAGCCAGCTGGCGTGACAGCCAGTAGATACCGCAACACACAAACGGGCCGACCAGGAAAAACCCGGCCACCAGGCCCATCGTGAGCTGCCACTTGACTTCATAGATGGTCGTGATGCCCAGGCCCATGAGGGCGAAGACCGCCCCGTAGAAAGTGCCGGCATAACGGGTGGCGCGCATGTCGGCATGACCGCGCGCCAGCCATTCAAGCGGGCTCGAAAACCCGATCCGGCGCACCTGCGGCACGCTGCTCGTGCCGGCGGCCTCCTCCGGTCGCTGCCCGTTGTCCGGTGCCTGCATCGACGGATCAGTGCGACGCCACCGCCGCGCCGGCGGCTTCGCGTTCGATTTCAAGGCGCAGGCCGCGAAAGCGCTCTTCCGCCGCGGGGCCGAACAAGGGGTCGCCGCGGGACTTGAGCGCCACCGCTTCGGCCACCTCCAGCCAGTCCGACTCCTTCAGCAGGGCGGTGACCCGGGGCAACATCTTCGACTCTTCGGCATCCAGGTGGGCACGGTAGTACACCAGGTAGGTCGCCGCCGCGGCTTCCACATCGGACCGTGTGACCAGCGCGCCATTGACCACCGATTCAACCAGCTCGAGAAGCCGCACGCCGCACGCGGCGATGACGCGGTGCTCCTGCAACAGGCGCGCCACCAGCGGCCTCAGGGTGGCATCGAGCTTTCCGACACGCTCGAAAACCTCGCTTTCGTAGCGATGGTGGTGCACGTCGGGAAAGTTGTTCAGGTAATACACGATGTCGCGCATCAGGTCGTAGTCGGGCGCATCGCCGGCGGCGAAACGGACCACCTGCTCCTCGAAAAGCCTGAGGAGACGCGCGAAATTGAGGTGCTCGGCATGCCATGCCGCGATCTGCCCGCTCATGATTGAAACTCCTGCCCTGTCTGGTTACGGCAAGTGTCGATGAACCGGATCGCGTGATTTTGATCCAGCGCAACAAATACGGCGGCACCGGGGCGGCGCATCCGGGTCAAAATACCGCATTCCCGAACCGAAACCACCTGCATGCAAAACAACCCTGCCCCGCTGGGAATCGACCTGTACTCCCCCGCCGAGATCGCGGATCGCGTCGAGGCCGCCGGCGTCACCAAGGCTCACCTGCCTCTGGCCAAACTCGCCATGCTCGGCCTCCTGGCCGGCGCCTTTATCGGTCTGGGCGCGATGTACTACACCATCGTGGCCGCCGACCATGCCCTTTCACTCGCGCCCGCACGCTTGCTGGGCGGGCTGGCGTTTTCGCTCGGTCTGGTCCTGGTCGTGATTGCCGGCGCCGAGCTCTTCACCGGCAACAACCTGATCGTGATGGCCTGGGCAGACGGGAAGGTGACGACCCCGGAGATCCTGCGTAACTGGAGCGTGGCCCTGGTGGCGAACGGCATCGGCGCCGCAGGGCTCGCATGGCTGGTATGGATGTCGGGGCATCCAGGCATCGGCAAAGGCGCGGTGGCCGCGCAAACCATGGCGATCGCGGCGGCCAAGACATCACTGCCCTTTGCCGAGGCGTTCTTCCGTGGCATACTCTGCAACCTGCTGGTCTGCATGGCGGTATGGCTGGCCATGGCCGGACGCAGCGTCACCGACAAGGTGCTGGCGGTGGTGTTTCCGATATCCGCGTTTGTCGCGGCCGGCTTCGAGCACAGCATCGCCAACTTCTATTTCATCGCCCTGGCCATGTTGCTGGCGTCTTCCGGAACCCCCGTGCCGGCCGGAGCGGCCATCGATTTCGCGGGCATGGCCGGCAACCTGGTGCCGGTCACGCTTGGCAACCTGGTGGGCGGCGCCGTGCTGGTGGCGGGGTTCTACTGGATCATCTGGCGCAAGGCGGCGTAGGCCACTTGCGCGTGTCCGGCCACCTGCGGGTCAGGTCAGCTGGAAGCGCGCGGTCGAACCCAGCAGACGATGCGCCATGGCCTCAAGCTTGCCGGCGGTATCGCGGCTTTGCGAGATGGCGGTGTGGCTCGATTCGGCGGAAATCGCTATCCGTTCGGTATTGCGGGCGATCTGCTCGCTGACCTGCTTCTGTTCGCTGGTGGCGCTGGAGAGCTCGCGCAGGCCCTCGGCGGCACGCGCGGCCTGCCGCTGCAGATCCTTCAAGGGTTCCACCAGTTCGCGGATCGACACCACGCCCTCGCGCACCCGTGATTTCACGTTTTCGAGACGGCCACCGGCAGCCTCCATGTTGCCCTGTATGCCTTCGATGGTTTTCTGGATGTCGGCCGTCGCCGTCGAGGTGCGCTCGGCGAGCTTGCGCACTTCGTCGGCCACGACCGCGAAGCCGCGCCCCTGTTCTCCCGCTCGCGCGGCCTCGATGGCGGCATTGAGCGCCAGCAAGTTGGTCTGGTCGGCGATTTCACGGATGAGCTTGACAACCGTCCCGATGTCCGCGGCCTGGGCGCGCAGGCTTTCCATCTGCCCGCCAAAGTCCGCGACCGCGCTGTCGATCGCCGTGATCTCGACCTGCACCTGGTTGCCGCGCGTGAGGCCAT
The DNA here is from genome assembly GCA_965279115.1 of Burkholderiales bacterium. GTDB lineage: Bacteria > Pseudomonadota > Gammaproteobacteria > Burkholderiales > JAEUOS01 > JAEUOS01. The sequence continues at coordinate 4,119,580 of OZ257137.1, read as the reverse complement.
TGTCGGAAACCCGCACGGTTTCCTCGACGACCAGACTGGCCTGCCTGGCGCTTTCCGAGACCTGCGCGATGCTCACGGTGAGCTGCTCGACCGACGCCGCCGTTGAAGTGACCGCATCGGTCTGCGAAGCGCTGCTGCCGGCCAGGCCGGTCGCGGCCGAAACCAGCTCGCTTGCGGATGCGGATACGGCTCCCACGTCGTCCTTGACCGACCCGATCAGATGCCGCAGTTCCTTTTGCATGGTGGCGACGGACGCCAGCAGGGCGCCGGTTTCGTCGCTTCCGGAGACGGCAATCTCGCCGCGCAGGTCGCCCGTGGCGACTTTCTGCGCGATCGCGACGACTTCCCGCAGGGGTCGGGTGACACTGCGTGCGAGCCGCCAGGCGACCAAAACAGCGCCGCCGACCGCCAGTGCGCCCAGCAACAGCATCATCATCCGCGCGCTCTCGGCGCGCCCTTGCAGGCGCGCCTTGGCTGCCTCGATCTGGGCGCGCTCTTCGGCCAGCAGTTTCTGCATCAGGTTGCGATAGGCGGCGACGGCGGGAACCATGCCGGCCTCGACGATCTTGTCAGCCTCGGCACGCTTGCCTGCCTCGAGCAGGGCGAAAGCCTCGGCGCGGCGCCCCATGTAGGCGGCACGCTGCTTCTCGATCTCGCCCAGCAGTTGCTTGCGCGATGCGCTCTGGTCGGCGGCGTCGATCTTTTTCTTGAGTTCGTTGATGATTCCCGCCATGGCCTTCATGTCCGGGTCGAAATAGGCCTTGAGCTGCGCGTCGCCACCGCTCTTGGCCAGCGCCATCGTGCGCACCAGATTGACCTCGACGCGCTGCACCCATTCCTCGACCACGCGTTCGCGCGCGAACTGCTCGTCGACGAGCTGCCGCGATTCGCTGGCGCTCTGCCCCATGGCCCAGATGCCGTAACCGAGCGCCACGGCGCAGATGGACAGGATCAGGCCCAGCCCGGCGGCCAGACGTTGACTGATGGACAATGTGAAATTCATGGCAAGACACTCCCCGGGATGACGACATGCGCGCGCCGAACTGTCGCGCAAGGCGGACATCCACAATGGGACTCCGCCATGCAATGGTATTTCCGCGGCCCTGATCGCCGGGCGCTGAAATGAGCCCGTATTGCCTGCCATCTCAAACCTTCGAGCCGACTCATGGAGCAACCGATGAAACCCCTTGCAATCGAACACTGGCACCGATTGGTCGCATCGCGCGACCTTGCCATGCTGGACCAGTTGCTGGACCCGCAGGTCGTCTTTGAATCACCGGTGGTGCATACGCCCCAGGCCGGCAAGGCGATCACGCATGCCTACCTGGCGGCGGCGATGAACGTGCTCAACAACCCGGGCTTCCGCTACCTGAACGAATGGTTCGGCGAGGATTCCGCGGTGCTCGAATTCGAAACCGCGATCGACGGCATCCGCATCAACGGGGTGGACATGATCTGGTGGAATGCTGAAGGGCGGATCACCCGGTTCAAGGTGATGGTGCGCCCGCTCAAGGCGATCAACCTGCTGCACCAGTTGATGGCGCGGGCACTGCAGGGCGGCCAGCAGCAATAGGCGGCCGGAAGCACGCGCTTCCGGCCCGGCTTTTCAGAGCCCTACCGCCTCGGCGACCAGCTTTTTCAGTTCGCGCTTGAGCTTGTCGCACACCGGCGCCGCCGTCTTGCTGCGTATCAGGTTCTTCAGTTCCCACGGGTCGCGTTCAAGGTCGTAGAGTTCGTCGAGTTCGCCGGCCCGCCCGCGGTTGACCCAGTGGATCAGTTTGTAGCGGTCGGTGCGCACCGCCTTGTAGGTCATGCCCACCAGCCACGGCATGGCGTTCTCGGCCCAGTACTCGACCATGAAGGACTTGCGCCAGCCCGCCCGCCTGCCGGCAAACAAGGGCAGCAGCGAGCGCCCCTGCACTTGCACCCCCGGCTTGCCGCCGGCCAGTTCCACGAAGGTTGGCGCGATGTCCTGGCAGATCACCAGGTCCTTGACCCGGGACCCGGCCTTGACCAGCTTGGGATAGCGCACCACGAAGGGTGAGCGGATGCCTTCTTCATAGGCGAAGCGGCGTTCCGGCCCGAGACCATGCTCGCCGAAAAAGTAGCCGTTGTCGCCCAGGAACACGATGCAGGTGTTGTCGAGCTTGCCCTGGCGCGCCAGGGTTTCCAGAATCATGCCCACGCCTTCGTCCACCGAGGCCATCATGGCCGCGCGCAGGCGGATTTCTTCCTGCTCGCCCGAGTGCACCGCCTTCATGACGGCCTGCGATTCCCTGGTCTTTTTCAGGTCGAAGCATTCGGCCCAGGCCGGCTTCTGCTTGACCACCTCGGCCGGGGTCAGCATGTTCGGGGTCTTGGGAAAAATCTCGCCGCGGTACAAGTCACGGTGCCGTTCCGCCGCCACATAGCCATCGACCCGGAAGGTGCCGTCGGCAGCCTGCTCGGCATCCGGATGCACCGCTTTGTGGGCAAAGAACAGCGAAAACGGCTTCTTGCCGTGCTTCTTGTCATGGTCTTCGAGAAAATCCACCGCCAGGGTGTTCATGATGTCGGTGACATAACCCTGGTGTTGCACATACTTGCCGTCATGATTGAGCTTGGGGTTGTTGATGCGTCCGTGCCCGTCGTAACTCACCCAGTAGTCGTAGCCGGGGCGCGGCCCGCCTTCGTTGCCCATGTGCCACTTGCCGATATGCGCGGTGCGGTAGCCGCGCTTCTGCAAATCGAGGTGGTAGTTGGGCAGGCGGTGGCTCATCGCATCGCGCGCGACGTTATCGATGATGCCGTGGCGGCTGGCGTATTGTCCGGTCACGATCGAGGCACGATTCGGCGAGCAGATCGGCGTGGTGTGGAAGGCGCGCTCGAACAGGGCGCCTTCGCGGGCCAGGCGGTCGATGTGCGGCGTTTTCATGTACGGATGGCCACCGGCGCCGAATTCGTCGTAGCGAAGATCGTCGACCAGGATGACGAGGAGATTGGGTTTCATCAGTATTCCGGGTGGGGTGTAAAGTCGAGGCGAAAGCCTACACGATCCGCCGCCCCACGCCGGCACGGACAACCAGACCACAAAGGAGACCAGCATGTGCAAACTTCAAGCATGGTGTCGCGCCAGCCTGTGCGCCGCCCTTGTCTGCGGCCTGCTTCAGGCCATCGCCCCGTCCCCCGCCTTCGCGCAGGCCGGCGACTATCCCAACCGGCAGATCCGGTTCATCGTTTCATTCCCGGCCGGCAGCGCCACCGACCAGGTGGCCCGCCTGGTGGCGCCGCAATTGACCAAGGCGACCGGTCAGGCCGTGGTGGTCGACAATCGCGGCGGCGCCAGCGGCTTTATCGCCAGCGAGGCGGTCGCAAAGGCAGTCCCGGACGGGTACACCATCCTGTTCACGACCGGCACCACGCATGCCGCAAATCCCAGCCTGTTCAAGAAGCTGCCATATGACCCGGTTAAGGATTTCGCACCCGTAACCACGCTCAGCATGAACGACTTTGTGCTTATCGTGATGCCTGGCTTCCCTGCCAACAACGTGGCGGAACTGGCGCAACTGGCACGCGCCAATCCCAACAAGTACAGCTTCGCCAGCGGCAACGCACCCAGCCGCATCGGCGGCGAGATGTTCAAGATGATGAGCAATACCAAACTGCTGCACATTCCATACCGTGGCGCGCCCCAGGCGCTGGGCGACCTGCTGGGCGGCCAGATCAGCATGATATTCAGCGACGTGCGTACCGCGATGCCGCAGATCCTGGGCGGCAAGGTCAAGGCACTCGCGGTGACGGGCAAGAGGCGCATGCCGATCATTCCCAATGTGCCGACAATGATCGAACAGGGATATCCGGACTATGACCTGTTCAACTGGGTGGGTGCCTACCTGCCGGCGAAAACTCCGCCGGACATCGTGGCCAAGCTCAATGCCTTGCTGCACGCTGCGGTCAAGGCCGACATCGCGGGCCACGAGGCGACAGGTGGCGAGGTGCGTCTGACCACCCCCGAGGAATTCGCAAAAATCCAGGCAGCGGACACCGCCATGTGGGCGCGTGTGACCAAAGCCGCAGGTATGGAACCGGAGTAAAGATCAATGGCATCAGGCATGCTGGAAGGGGTAAGGGTCATCGACCTCACCTCGGTGGTGATCGGTCCGCTGTGCACGCAGATCCTGGCGGACCACGGCGCGGAGGTCATCAAGGTGGAAAGCCCGGCAGGCGACATCGGACGCCACCTTGGCGGGCGTGGACGCACGCCGGGCATGGCACCGAAGTTCCTGCACCTTAACCGCAACAAGCGCTCAATCTGCCTCGACCTGAAGCACCCCTCGGGGCATGCCGCGTTGATCCGGCTTCTCGAAACCGCCGATGTGATGACCTGGAACGTACGTCCCGCTTCGATGGGACGCATGAAGCTGGGCTACGAGGATGTGTGCCGCGCCAATCCGAAGATCATCTACTGCGGCATGTTCGGCTTCGGCCAGACCGGCCGCTACGCCGCGGTGCCGGCCTACGACCCCATCATCCAGGGTGCCGGCGGCGTTGCCGGCTTGTACGAAAAGGCCTTTGGCGAACCGCGCTACGTGCCCTACGTGATGGCCGACCGCACCAGTGGCCTGATCGCAGTACAGATGATCGCCATGGCGCTGTTCCACCGCGAGCGGTCCGGCAAGGGGCAGTCGATCGAGGTGCCGATGTTCGAAAACATCGCCACCCAGGTGCTCACCGAGCACCTCTACAACCGCACCTATGTGCCGCCGATCGGCGAGGCCGGCGATCCGCGCCTGCTGAACGAGTTCTACGCACCCTCGGAAACGCTGGATGGCTACCTCTCGCTTTCCGCCAACACCGACGCGCAGGTGTTCCCGTTGTTCGACGCGATGGGGCTTTCACACCTGAAGACGCACCCGAAGTTCTGCAGCGTGGCGGCGCGTTTTGCCAATGTGCACGAGTACTACTCGCTGCGCTCCGAAGGCCTCAAGACCAAGACCACCGCCTTCTGGCTGGAGTTCTGCAAGGAACACGACATTCCCGCCGCGCCGTATCACACGCTTGAGTCATTGATCGACGACCCGCACCTCGCCGACGTGGACCTCCTGCAAAAGCGCGAGCACCCGACCGAAGGCACAATCGTCGACCTGCGCCCGGCCAACACCCTTTCCGGCGGCAACCGCAGCGACTGGCTTCCCGCGCCGCACCTGGGCGAGCAGACCCGCGAGATCCTCGCCGAGGCCGGCTTCTCGGACGCCGAGATCGACGCCATGGTGGCCGAAGGCGCGGCCAAGCTGCACACCCCGCGCGCACCTTCGGGCGCCTGAACCACCGGGCCGCCCATGAAAGCGGCCCGCACCTCCACCCTCCTCCAAACTCGCGGAGCCGCCATGTTTGAAATGCCTGCCTACGAAACCCTCCTGACCGAACGCATCGGCGAGCATGTGCTGTTGGTCACAATGAACCGGCCGGACGTGTTGAACGCCATGAACATGACCATGACCGAGGAGTCCAGCGACCTCATCACCCGGCTGCACTACGACCCGGACTGGGTGCGCTGCGTGGTGTTGACCGGCGCCGGACGCGCGTTCTCCGCCGGTGGCGACCTCAAGGTGCGCAACACCCAGAGCATCCGCGACTGGACCATCCAGCACGAGATCGCCGAACGCTCGGCGGAGCAGCGCATCGAATGCCCGGTACCGTGGATCGCGGCCGTCAACGGCATCTGCTATGCGGGCGGGCTGGAATCGGCGTTGACCTGCGACTTCATCTACGCCGACCGCGACGCGAAATTCGCGCAGACCGAATGCCGCATTGGCATCATGCCCGGCGCAATGGGCACGCAAAACCTGCCGCGTGCTGTGGGCGAGCGGCGTGCCAAGGAACTGATCCTCTCGGCCACACCGTTTTCCGCCGAGGAGGCGCATGCCTGGGGCATGGTCAACAAGCTGTGCGAGCCCGGCACCGTGGTCAAGGAGGCGCTGGCCGCAGCCGAACGCGTGGCCAACTGCGCGCCGCTGTCGGTGCGGCAGGCCAAGAAATCCATTCACTTCGGCCTGCAGGGGGACCTGCATACCGGGTATCGGCTGGAGCTTGAGGCGTATTACCGGCTGCTGGATACGGAAGATCGGCGTGAAGGCATCGCGGCGTTCAATGAGAAGAGGAAGCCGAATTTCAAGGGAAAGTAAGCGCGGGAACGCTTCATGCTTTGAACCCCACAGATCGACTTTGAAGGAAAACGCCATGGCCACCCATCCGCTTCGCCTCTCCGCCGTCTTGATCGCGTCCCTTGCCGCTGCCTTTGCCCTGTGCATGGTTGCGAGTGCCGCGCAAGCCCAGGCCTGGCCGTCCAAGCAGATCAAGCTGCTGGTGCCGCTCGCCCCCGGCAGCACCGCCGACATCATTTCCCGCACCGTCGGCAACGAACTCGCCAAGGTGCTGGGCCAGCCGGTGGTGGTGGAAAACAAGGCCGGCGCTGGCGGCACCATCGCCACGGCCGAAGTTGCACGCGCTACGCCGGACGGCTACACCATCGGCTTTGCCTCGCAAGGCACGCTGGTGTTCAACCAGGCGCTGTATTCCAAGCCCGGCTACGACTCGCTCAAGGACCTGGCCCCCATTGGCCTCACCGGTGGCGTATCCAACGTGATGATCGTGCCGCCCAACGCCGATGCGCGTGAACCGCGCACGGTGATCGATGCGGCGAAGGCCAAGCCGGGCATCCTCACCTTCTCCTCCGGCGGCAGCGGCACCTCGCACCACCTCTCCGGCGTGCTGTTCGGGCAACTCACCGGCACCGACCTGGTCCACGTGCCCTACAAGGGCGCACCGCAGGGCATACAGGCGGTGATGGCGGGTGAGGTAAGCATGGGCTTCTTCAACACCCCCACGGTGATCAGCCAGATTCGCGGCGGCAAGCTGCGCGCGCTGGCCGTCACCAGCCTGACCCGTTCCCCGCTGTTGCCGGACGTGCCGACGCTGGACGAAAAAGGCGTCAAGGGCTACGAGGTCAACACCTGGTTCGGCTGGGTCGGACCGGCGGGCCTGCCGGCGGACATCACCAACCGCTTGAACGCCGAGATCGCGAAGATCCTCGCCCGCGGCGACATCCGCGACAACCTCGCGCAGCAGGGCTTCGATGTCGCGCCGCCCGCGCCGCCGGCGGCCTTCGGCAAGGTGATCAGCGACGACCTGGCCAAGTGGGTGCCTATTGTCAGGCGGTCCGGGGCGAAGGTGGACTAGCCAGAGCCTTGCGCACACGCAGCATCAGGAACACCGCGATCGACACGTTGATCAGGTTCCAGATGATGCCGTTGACGAAGGCCGCCTGATACGAGCCCGTCAGGTCGAACACCTTGCCCGACATCCAGCCGCCCAGCGCCATGCCGAGCAGGCTGCACATGAGCACCGTGCCGACCCGCGCGCCGGCTTCCTTGGGCTCGAAGTATTCGCGCACGATGATGGCGTAGGCCGGCACGATGCCGCCCTGGAACAGGCCGAACAGGGCCGACACCACATACAACGACCAGAGCGAATCAAACGGCAGGTAGAGCAGCAACGCCACGCCCTGCAGCACCGAGCCCAGCAAGAGCGTGCGCATGCCGCCGATGCGGTCGCAGATCGCCCCGGAGATCAGCCGGCTGGCGATGCCGAAGGCCAGCATCAGCGAGAGCATCTGTGCCCCGCGCGCCGCGCCGTAGCCCAAGTCCCCGCAATAAGCGACGATATGCACCTGCGGCATGGCCATCGCCACGCAACAGGCAATGGCGGCAATGCACAGGAGCGCTTGTGCCTGGCCCGGCGTCATGCCGAACGGGCGGTCGGAGGTGAGGTCGGCACGGCCGTTGGCGCCTGCGCCCGACGCACTCAACACCGGCGGACGGCGCCGCATGAACAAGGCCAGCGCCGTCATGCTGACAAAGGTGAACGCCGCCATCCAGAAGTAGGTCTGGCGCCAGCCGATCGATTCCACGAAATGCTGCACGATCGGCGGCCAGATGGTGCCGGCAAGATAGTTGCCGCTGGCGCACACCGCCACCGCGATGCCGCGCCGGCGCATGAACCACAGGGAGGTGTCCGCCACCAGGGGCGCGAAGGTGGCGGAACTGCCGAACAGGCCGATCAGGAAACCGTGTGCCAGCGCCAGGGCAAGAATGCCGTTGGAAAGCCCGGCGGCGATGAATCCAAGACCCAGGCTGGCCGCGCCGATCAACAGCGGCAGCATCACGCCGAAGCGGTCGGCCAGCTTGCCCATCAGCACGCCGCCGACGCCGAAGCCGACCATCATCAGGGTGTAAGGCAGCGATGCATCGGCGCGCGCGATGCCAAATTCCGCCTGCACCGCCGGCAGCATCACGGATACGGCGTACATGCCGCAATTGCCGATGGTCATCAACAACAGCGTAATGACCAGGCGCATCGCCGCATAGGACGAATCGACGAGGGCGGCAGGGGTCGGGCGAATGTCGGTCATTGCCGGCTTTGTGCCCTTCTGTGGGGCAGGTTGTCTCCAGCCCCGTATTATCACCGCATGGCGGCGTACCCGCCGTCAGGCGCGCAGGAAGGCAGGGGTTTCAACCGCGTTGGCATTGGCCGCGGCGGCGGCGGCTTCGGCACGCCGCTGGGCGAGCGCGGCGGAAAGGACGGACGGGCGCGGCAGCACCGGGGGTGCCGGAAGTGTCGCGAGACTTGCCGCCGCTGGTGCCGGACGTGGCAGCACACTGGATTGCTGCGCCGGTTGCGGATTGGCGGAATCGACGGCGGCTTGCGCTGCAGCGCCCTGCGCTGCGAGCACCTCGTCTATCCATCCGCAGATGCGTTCCCACTCGATCAGAAAGCTTTCGATGGACCGGTTGCGCGGAAAATCGAAGATCGACAGGCCCTGTTCCAGGCAGCGCGAATACACCTGCGCCTCCTTGATGGTGCCAAGATGTTCCAGTTCCTGTTCGACGGCCCAGGCATCGATCAATGCGCCATTGCGGGTGCGCCCGTCGATGCGCATGCCGACGCTTGCCAGACGGCACTTGCCCAGTTGCACGCGCGGATAGGTGCGCAGTTCCTTGACGCAATCGGCTGCGGCGCGGCGGTCGAACAACGAGGCCGTGGAAGGCACCAGGATCGCGTCGGCATACAAAGCCACCTTCATCAGGCCCACGCCCTGGAACCCGCCTGGCGTGTCCAGCACCACATGCTTCACACCCGCGGGTGGCCGCGCAAAGTTGCGATCATCGATGGTCCAGCCATGGATGGCCGGGCGACTCTCCGGGCGCAGGCCCAGCCACAGGCGCGACGACTGCTGGCGATCCACGTCGCCCAGCATGACCTCGAAGCCACGATCGGCGAGGTAGCTCGCGATATGCGTTGCCAGCGTGGACTTGCCCGATCCACCCTTGCGATTGACCACTGCGATGACAGCCATGAGGTCGGCTCCCGGTTGCGACGGCACCCGATGGCCGCGCGCATGCCGGCAGGAATGCCGGCGATTTGGGCACAATCTTAACCGGAACCTTAGGGAAATTGCCTAACCCTATGGCTTGAAAGGATTAATTTTCGTTGCGCGCATACAACAATTGCGCTGCCCGGCGACCTCAATCCACGGTGAGTCTGGATTCCCTGACCAGCCGGACCCAGAACTTGGCGTCCTCGGCGACGAAGGCGGAAAACTCTTCCGGGCTCTTCGAACCGACCGTTTCGGTACCTTCGCGCGCGAGCGCCTGGCGCACCTCGGGCAGCTGTAGTACGCCCTGCGTGGCTTCATGCAGACGCCTGATGGCCGCCTGCGGCGTTCCCGCGGGCATGAAGAAGCCGTACCAGAACGACATTTCATAGTCCGGCAATCCCGCCTCGCGCATGCCCTGCACGTTGGGCACCAGGGGCGAGCGTTCGCGGCTGGTGATCGCCAGCGCGCGCAGGCGCCGGGCCTCGACCAGCGGCAGCACCGAAGGCGGCGTGCCGAAGGTCACCTGGGTGTCGCCGGCGATGACCGATTGCATTGCCGGGCTGCCGCCCTTGAAGGGCACGTGGACCATGTCCACCTGTGCCACCCGCAGGAACAACACGGTGGCCAGATGCGGTGCCGAGCCATTGCCGGAGGTCGCGTAGTTGAGCTTGCCCGGCGCCTTCTTCGCGGCGGCGATCAGGTCCGCCATCGAGTTGATGCCGATGGCGGGATTGACCGCCACCACCAATGGCGAGGACGACACCTTGCTCACTGGCGCCAGGTCCTTCGCGCTGTAACCCAGCTTGGGATTGACGGCCGGGTTGACCGAGATCGAGGACGGGCTGGCAATCAGGAAGGTATAGCCGTCGGGGGCGGCTTTGGCCACGTATTCGGCCGCGATCGAAGAACCTGCGCCGGCACGGTTCTCCACGATGATCGATTGGCCCAGCGCGCGCGCCAGCGGCTCGGAAAGCGAGCGCGCCACATAGTCGGCGGCGCCGGCGGGTGCGAAGCCCACCACCAGCCGGAGCGGTTTGGCCGGCCAGGTTTGCGCGTGGGCACATGCCGCCGCGCCCCACAGGCAGGCGGCAAGCAGGGTTGGTCGAAGGGTCATGTCGGTCTCCCGCATTCTGGTTCGTGTCTCAGGTACGGCCACTATTCAACCTTGCTCTAGGGAATCCTCGACCTGCTTCACCAGGGCATGCAGGGTGCGGTTGACGGGTGTGGCGATGCCCAGTTCCGCGCCGCGCCGCGCCAGGAAGCCGTTGAGATGGTCGATCTCGGTACGTTTGCCGCGCGCAAGGTCCTGCGCGGTTGACGAGGTGGCTTCGGGCATGGAGGCCGAGAGCTTGAGCGCGATGTCGATCCAGTCGCCATCCGGCATTTCGACCCCGGACGCCCTGGCCACCGCCAGCACCTCCCGCACCACCTCCCGCATCAGGGTGCGCGTGTCCTCCAGCGCGGTGAGGCGCTTGTAGCGCGAGCGCCCCAGCGCGGAGATCGCGTTGTAGGTGCAGTTGATCAGGAGCTTGCCCCACAGTTCGCCCTCGACATTGGGCGACACCTTGCAGGGCACTCCGGCGGTTTCCAGCAAGGCGGCGAGGCGCTCGACCTGCGCCGCCGTCGGCGCTATCCGGGCGCCACGCATCGCGCCGATCACCAGGTCGCCACGCCCGGTATGCCGCAGATGGCCAGGCCCGCCCATGTTGCAGGCCACATACACCACCGCCGGAATCACCGGGCATGCCACTTCGGCGGCGATGCGCTCCGGATTGTCCACGCCGTTCTGCAGGGCGAGGATCAGCGCGCCGGGCTTGATCAGCGGCGCGATCTCGCGCGCCGCCGCGGAGGTATCGGTGGACTTGACGCAAAACAGCACCAGGTCGGCCGCGCCTACCGGATCGATGCCGGTGCTGGCCGCCAGCGGGATCGTCTCCTGGAACTTGAGTCCGTCGAAACGCAGTCCGTTGGCGTTGACGGCATCGACGTGCGCGGCGCGGCCGATGAGCGTCACTTTGGCACCGGCACGCGCCAGCAGGCCGCCGTAATAGCAGCCGACCGCGCCGGCGCCCATCACGGCCACACGCGGCCAGGCGGATGTTTCGTAATTCATGGTCTGGCGTGAATCAAAGGGTGGAAAGAAAGGCGTCGTGGTCGCGCGTGAAGTCCTGCGGCAACTCGAAATGCGGGAAAGCACCGGTCGAATATTGCGTGATGCGCCAGTTGGGCTTGTCCTTGAAATGATGCTTCAGGCGGTAGTCGGTGAAGTCGCCGCGCACGCCATGCGACATCCACACCGGAATCCCGAGCGCGCGATACAGGCTGAACGCGTCGGCACCGAAGAGGTAAGCCGAGACGAAGTACAGCGGCGCATGCTTGGCGCCCGGCATGCGGGTGGTGAGGCAGTCGTATTCCCACAAGCCTTCGCTGATGTTCTTGCCGCCCCAGGTTTTCTCGAGGAAATAGCGGATCACCCGCGGGCGCGTGAGGTTGTTGAAGATCGCATCCGACAACAGGTCGGAAGAAAGCACGCGATACAGTCCCGCGACGCCCAGACTGGCGCCGCTTACGCCCTCGCGCGGCTTGCTGCCGGAAAACCCGGTCGGGCTCACGAGGGCGAGGCTGCGAAATGCCGGCGGCTGTTCCACTGCGGCGCGGGCGAGGAACTCGCAGCCCAGCGAGAGCGCTGTGGCATCGATGGCGCCGCCGCCATGGATTCGCGCGATCTCTGCCCGCATCGCCAGCACCGCATCGGTCATCAGGCGGATCGTGTAGGGCCGGTCACTGCGGTCCGAAAGTCCGTAGCCCGGCAGGTCGAACGCATATACCGGCCGGGTCCCGGCAAAATGTCCATAGAGCGGCAGCACTTCATAGGCGCACGCCGCGGCGTTGACGCTGTGGACCAGCAGCATGGGCACGCCTGTGGCAGGCCCGGATCGATACAGCGCGATGCGGCCGGATGGCGTGTCCAGGTGCCGGACCTCGCCCGGGCATCCGGGCGGCAATTGCAAGGCGGGATTGCTCATGGTGCGCGATTGTCCCATTCCCGCGCCTGGTCCTGCGCCGGCAACTCGTCGACAAGCGACGCATCGTTGTTCTTCACGCTGTTGACCCGCGAGGACACCACCCGGGCGATCATCAGCTCGTCATCGCAGGGCTTGAGGCAGGCGAGCGCTTCATCGGTGCTGCCGGCGAGCCAAGCCTCGTGTTCGGACCTTTGCAGGATGGCCGGCATGCGTTCGCGGCCGTTGTGGATGGCCGACATGACGCGGTTGGCCGGCAGGGTGATGAGGGTACAGGACAGGACGGTAGAGCCGTCGTCGGTGACGGATGCGTCCCACAGGCCGGCCATGCCGAATATGCGCTGGTCGCCGATGCCGATGTAGTAAGGCCGCTTGAGGCTCTTGCCGCCTGGCCCTTCGACGATCTGCCATTCGTAGAAGCCCAGCGCCGGCACGATCACCCGCTGGCCGCGGCGCCAAGGTCCACGATAGGTGGGCGCCTCCTTCATGCGCTCCACCGTCGCGTTGATGGTGTTGTACTTGGGCGCCACGCCCTTGGCCCAGAAAGGGATCAGGCCCCAGCGCATGGCGGCCAGTTCCGGCATCCCGTCGGCGCCCCGCCGCACCACCGGCACCTGGTGTGTCGGCGAAGTGTTGTAGTTGACCCGGTCGAACGGATTGGGCGCATGGCGCAGGTTCCATTCACGCTCGAGGTCGGCAGCTTCCGGGGCGACGTATCTTCCGCACATGGGGCGAAGTGTGCCACGCAAGCGCACCCATGCGCGGCGTCCTGATACCCTGCGTCATTGGATACGGCCAAATGGCCTGTCAAGGAACCCGTCCCATGTCGATGCATGTTTCGCTCATTGGCGCGCCCACCGACATCGGCGCCGGCACCCGCGGCGCCAGCATGGGCCCGGAAGCCCTGCGGGTGGCCGGCCTGGGCGAGGCCATCGCGGCGCGCGGCTACGCGGTGACCGACCGCGGCAACCTCACCGGCCCTGCCAATCCGTGGCAGCCGCCGGTCGACGGCTATCGCCACCTCGCCGAAGTGGTGGCGTGGAACCGTGCCGTGCATGGCGCGGTGCACGCGGAACTGGCCGCCGGCCGCATGCCGCTGCTGATGGGCGGCGACCACTGCCTGGCCATCGGCTCGGTGAGCGCGGTGGCGCGGCACTGTCGCGAAACCGGCCGCAAATTGCGGGTGTTGTGGCTGGACGCGCATGCCGACTGCAACACCAGCGCCATCACCCCGAGCGGCAACCTGCACGGCATGCCGGTGGCCTGCCTGGCCGGCTACGGTCCTCCCGAACTCGTCGGAATGGGCGGCGCGACGCCGGCGCTCGACCCGGGCCAGATCCGCCAGATCGGCGTGCGCAGCGTCGATGAAGGCGAGAAGCGCCTGGTGCAGCGGATCGGGCTAGAGGTGTTCGACATGCGCTACATCGACGAGATGGGCATGCGCAACGCCATGCAACTGGCGCTGGCGATGATGGATGGCGACACCCACCTGCACGTGAGCCTGGATGTCGACTTCCTCGATCCCGACATCGCGCCCGGCGTAGGCACCACGGTGCGTGGCGGGCCGACCTACCGCGAAGCGCAGCTATGCATGGAAATGATCGCCGACAGCGCTCGCCTGGCCTCGCTGGACATCATGGAACTCAACCCGGCGTTCGACATCCGCAATCGCACGGCGGAACTGGCGGTGGACCTGATCGAAAGCCTGATGGGCAAATCCACGCTGATGCGTGGATGAGGAAAATCGCGCCCGCAGGCGATCAGCGGCGGAAGAAGTCGTCCATCAGGAAGGCCTCCAGCTGGGCGTTGTCGCGTTCACGCGCCGACAGCGTCACGTCGCGCCGCAAGCGCTGCGACTCCCATACGAAGTCCTCTTTCTCGTGCTCGCGGATGATGGCGATCATTCGCCGCACCACGGCCAGGGCCATGCTGGGACTGGAACCACGCGCGACTTCCACGGACTGGGTGTTCTTGCGTCGCATGTCCTTGTTCCACCCGTAAAAGTAGAACGTCGCATGTTCGATCCCCATTTCCTTGATCTGGAAAATTCCGCCGCCCTGCTGGTTGGTCTCGCCGACCATGCGCGGCTGCAAGGAACCCAGGTTGGCCATGACCGCGCGATCGCGGCGCGCCTTCTCGTCCTCCTCGGCGGGCTCGCTGGCCGGGGCCGGGGCGGACGCCCGTGGACCTTCGCGACGTTCCTGGTTGCTGCGTACGAACGCCGAGAAATCCCCCTGGGACGGCGCTGCCGAGCCTGCGGAAGGCGCGGTGGGGGGAGGCGTCAATGGACGCGACGGCTCCGGCGCAGGGCGCAAGATCACCTCGGGTACGGCAGGCGCTGATTTGGCCGCGGGAGGCCGCGGGGCTTTCGGTGCCGGACGCCTTTCTGCTGGCGTGGCCTGGGAGGGGGCGGCAGGTGGCGGTGCACGCATTGCCGGCGCGGAGGGCAGCACCTGCGCCTGCAAGCGCCCCTTGAGAGCGCCCTTGCCCTGCCCTTCGGGCGCAGGCGGCACCGGCTGGTCCTGGTCACGCCAGCGCAATGCCAGGAGGCCTGCATGGAACAGCACGGAGACCAACACGGCGATCCATAGCAACGGGATGCGGACGCTGTCACCACGATCTACGCGTTGCATTGCTGGTTCACCGTTTTCGGCACGACCGGATGGCAAAAGCCATATTGTCGGGCAATCGCTGCCATCACTGCCCACCCGCTAGACTGTCGGTCCTGTCATGCTGTGGAAACGGCGCTAAAGTGCGCCTCCGTCTTGAATTCACCCCGACTCATCGCCGCCATCCTGGCAGCCGCGTGCCTGGCTGCCGCCTGCGGCCCCCCCGAACCCGGCACACCGCTGGCCGCCTGGCGTTTCGCCGCGCCAGGCGCGCCTGATGGCGGCCATTTGCTTTCCCCCGACGGCAACAAGCTCGCCTGGAGCGGCACCTCCTGGCTGCGGCGCAAGCTGTTCGTGCGCAACCTCGCCACCGGTGAAGTGCGGTCGTGGCGGGTCACCGGCGCGGTCACCTGGAGCGGTGACAGCCGGCGACTGGTCTATGTGAGCGACACCAGCGGCGCCGAGAATCCGCACGTATTCGCCATCGACACCGACTCGACTGCGGGACCTGTCGATCTCACGCCCTACCCCGGCGTGCGCGCCGCGATCCACCAGATGGTCGAATCGGACCCGCGCAACATTCTGGTGGCGCACAACCGGCGCAATCCGAAGCTCTTCGACCTGTACCGCATCGACCTCGAAACCGGGGCGGAAACCCTGGTGGCTGCCAATCCCGGCAATGCGGTCGCGCCGATCACCCGCGCCGACGGCGCGATGCAGGGCTGGCAGCCGTCCCGCGAGGCCCAGCGCCCTGCAAAAGAAAAGCAACGCCCGCAAGCGGAGCGCGCTCCCGAGATCACCGCCCGTGTAGAGGGCCACGTGCAGGTCATCGCCCCCTCCGGCACTGAACGCGTGGCATGGGCCATGTCGAACCGCGGACGCGACCGGGTTGCACTGGTGGCCCTGGATATCGGGCACGGATGGGAACAGGTGGTCTTCGAAGATCCGGTTTCCGATGTCGCGCGCGCTTACATAGGCCGCGCCACACGCGAACCGCTCGCCTTTGTCGCACTTCCCGGCTATCCGCGGGTGGAGATACCCGACCTGCCCTTGCGAAACGCGCTCGAGCCGCTAGTCCGTCCTTTTGGCAACACTCCGTGGGGACTGGAAATCGGCAGCATCGACCGCCGGGACGAGCGCCTGGTCGTCAACCTGTATACCAGCACGCAAAACCAGAACTGGCTTGTCAACCGCAAGACCGGCGCATCCGAGTTTCTCGGTCGCGCGATACCGGAGTCACTCGAAGCCCTGCTCGCGCCGGTGCGCGCGGTGAGCCTTCCGGCCCGCGATGGCCTGGTGCTCAAGGCCTACCTGACGCTGCCGCGTGAAGCGAGAGGCGCCGCGCCAATGGTCCTCATGGTCCACGGCGGCCCCTGGCAGCGCAACGTCTGGGCAGACCCGTCGCGTTCGGAGGAATCGGCACGCGCGCAGTTTCTGGCCAGCCGCGGCTATGCGGTCCTGCAGGTGGATTTCCGCGGATCATCCGGCTACGGCAAGGCATTCCAGAAAGCCGGGGTCGGCGAGTTCGGTCGGCGCATGCGCGACGACCTGATCGATGCCGTGGAATGGGCGGTGCGCGCGGGGCATGCGGATCGTGACAAGGTGGCGATCATGGGTTTCAGCTACGGCGGCTATGCGGCCCTCAACGCCCTGGCGGACATGCCGCGCACCTTCGCCTGCGGGATCTCCATCGCCGGCCCCACCGACCTGGCCACCCTGATCGAGGCCTTTCCGCCTTATTGGAAGATCGATCTCTCCAACTGGCACGATTACGTCGGCAACCCGGCAGTGCCGGCGGACCGCGCCGAGATGACGCGGCGCTCGCCGCTTCACCAGGCGGGCGCGTTCGCCCGCCCCGTGCTGATGATCCACGGCGATCGCGACGTGCGCGTGCGCATCGACCAGTCCGAGCGCATGGCGGGCGCGTTGCAGGCCGCCGGCAAGCAGGTCAGCCTGGTGCGCATCGCCGGCATGGGCCACAGTTCCGGCTGGTGGGCGCATCAATACCGGATATTGCGCGAAACCGAGAAGTTCCTTGCGCCATGCCTGGGCGGGCAAGGCAAGACCTTCGAATGGTCCGATCCGCTGGTCGCGGCATGGATGCGAATTTCCGGCTAGACCGGGCATCGCCCGCAAGACACCTACTTGGGCACCAGCCCCTTTTCGACCAGGATGGGGCGCGCGTCCTGCCGCAGCCGTGGCTGGGCGCGGTTGAGCGCCAAGCCGACGATCACATAGAGAATCGCGGAACCAAGGAATACCGGCCGGGCGCCGATCATCGATGCGAGCGCGCCGGCACACAGGCTCGCCACCGACAAGGCGCCGCCGTAGGCCATGCCGAAGAACGCCATCAACTGGCCTCGCATATGGTCGGGAATCATGGCCTGCAACAGGATATGGCTGGAGGTGACGATCATCACCGTGGACCACCCGGATACCACCATCAGCGCCAGGGCCACCAAAAAATGCTGGTTGCACGACAGCAATGCCGCCGCCGCCCCCGCACACAGGCAGCCGGCGACCACTTTCAGGCTGAAACCGGTGACATGGGCGCGGTTCGCCAGCGACAAGGCCGCGGCCAGGGAGCCAACGCCGAACGCCGCCATCAGCATGCCCAGCGAATCGACGCCACGCCCGAACACCTCCTTGGCGAACACCGGCAGAAGGGTCACGAACGGCGCCAGCGCCACGCTCGAGAACGCCACCGTCAGCAACAGCCAGCGCGGCGCGCTACTTCCGCGCAGGTAGGCCAGCCCCTGCGCCAGCGTGCCGCGCTCCCGGTTTTTCCGGGCTCGGTGGGGACGCAGCATCAGCAAGGTGCAGATCTCCACAAAATATGACGACGCATTGGCCAGAAAGCAGGCCAGGTCGCCCAGCCCCGCCAGCATGAACGCGCCAAGCGCCGGGCCGACCAGCCGGGCGACATTGAACGATACTGAATTGAGCGCGATAGCGTTGCTCAGATGGCCATGCTCGGATACAAGATCGGCGATCAGGGCCTGTCGGGCCGGCATCTCGAACGCGATCGCCATCCCCAGCACCAGTGCCGCCGCCACCAGTGTCTCGCTGCCGAGCAAGCCGTGGGCCGCAAGCCATGCCAAGGCCAGCGCCACGCCCATTTCGACCATCTGGGTGCAGACAATGATGCGCCGTCTCGACAACCGGTCAGCCAGGATGCCACCGGCCGGCCCGAGCAGGAGGGTGGGCGCCTGGGTCGCGAAAGCGACCAGTCCCAGCACGGCCGCCGACCCGGTCACCCGGTAGGCGATCCATGACAACGCCACCTGTTGCACCCAGGTGCCGATGAAGGATATGAACTGACCGCCGAAGTAAAGGCGGAAGTCGCGCCCGGCGAGCGAGCGCAGCAGCGTCCTGGTCATGGGGGCGAGGCTGATTGGCTGCGCCGTTCGGGACCGGTTCGCATGCTCAAGCGCCGCGGCAAGACACGCTAGCGCGCTGTCGAGGTATCGCGCAGTTGCCGTTCGATGCGGGCCATGCGGACACGATCCTGCCTGGCAGCCGCAGCCAGGCCCGATGATGGCACCGGGGTGACCGACACCGCGGCCGGCGGCTCCCTGAAGCGATGCCTGTCGTCATCCGCGGCGCAATCGAACTCGCTGGCAAGGTCGGATTTGATCGCAGCCACCACGCGCTGGACTACCGCATCAGCCACCGGTTCGCCGGCGTGCGCTACGCCACAGGCGGAAATGGCAAAGCCCAGGGCGACAAGGGAACGTGCTTTCATGTTTTTGGGTTCCGGTAAGGGTGGGATGAAGTTCAACATCTTCATCTCCTGCCGCCCTATACGGCGCCATCGCGAAAAACTTGAGTCCGGGCACGACCCATTGCGCCGCTTTAACCTTGTTTTACCTTTGGGCCCATGAATCCCGTGCAAAGGAAGATGGCAAAAATGGGGTCACAAAAATGGGGTCACAGAAAAATGGGGTCAGACCCCTTTTTCGCCAAAATGGGGTCTGACCCCATTTTTCAGATGCAGTAAAAGTCCAGCATGGTCGGGATGCTGTCGTTCATCAGCACGATCTTCTTGCGCGCGATCTTCCATGTGTCCCCGTCGCGGCGCAGGCGATGCTCATAGCGGCCGAAAAAAACATGCTGCGCCGCCTGGCGCAGGTCGAACACATGACAGGTCCAGCTGGCGAGCACGTCAACGCCGGCGGCCGACTCGCCCGCGATGATCACGCTGGACACGCCATGGCTGGTACGCCGCAAGGGACTGGAGGCTGCCGAAAGTCCGCTCTTCAGGCGCCACACCCGGTCTTCCAGACCGGCGCGTGCCGTGTAGTACATCAGCGAGACCTCGGAATCCGGCGCATCGACCAGTTCGTGCGGCCCTTTCCAGGCCGGCACCCAGAACAGCGCGTCCTCGCAATACAGGGCGAGCCAGTCTTCCCAGCGTTGGGCATCGAGGAAATGCCCCTCCCGATACAGCAAGTCGGCCGCCTCGGCAGCCGTGATCGGGGCGTTCATGCCAGGCCTCCGGAAGCGAGTTGCCTCTGCCAGGCCAGGTACATGGCGTGATAGACGGATTCGTCGCTCATCGAGAACGGCCCGTGCATGGAGGTGGCCGGGGTGATGCCGAGTTCGCGTGCGTGATGGTCAGCCCCGGCCTGCATGGCCGCCGTGCCGCGTGCGGTGCCCTGCTGCCACTCCACCAGGCCGCTGGCGAAGCCACGCTGGCTGTCCTCATAGGTGACGGTATCGTCAGGCGTGGCCATCCCGCTCGGGTTGAAAAAATCCTCGTACTGGCGGATGCGCTTGCGCCGGGCCTCGGGGTCCTCGCCCACCGGCGCCACGCAATAGGAGGTGATCTCGGTCAGGTCCACCGCGAGCGGGCGGATCACGCGCATTTGCAGGGCCGCGTTGGAGGCCAACTGCAGGTTGGGAAAAACATTGAATTGCCGGGTGCGCATCATCCAGTCGCAACGCAGGCTGCCGACCCGCGCGGCAAGCGCTTCGCGCCCAGGGTAGAGCGGATGACGTTCGGCCGGCGTGCGCGTCCATACCAGTGCGTGGCCCTGCGAAAAGCCGAACGACCCCATCTCCTCTTCCACCTGCCGGCCGCGCTCGCCCTGCCACACCGCCGCCGTCACGTCGGTGCGGCCGGCCATTTGCGCCCGCCGGTCGAGCAGGCCGAAATACGATGGATGCACAGAAGTCAGGTGGTAGGCGTCGAGCGAATTCTCCAGCTGCAGCTTCCAGTTGGCGCGAAAGGTGTAGCGCACCTGCCCCGGCACCAGTTCCACACCCTCAGGCGACTGGTCGACCACCATGTCGAGAAACACCCGCGCGTCGCCCAGGTGCTCGTCAAGCGATGGCCCATCGGCTCCAAGGCTGGCGAACAGGAAGCCGCGGTACTCGCCGAAGCGCGGCACGGGGGCGAGGCCATGGTCCTCGGCGTCGAAGGCCGGCGCATAGGCACCGGCAGCGCGGGCCTTGATGGCGACATTGCGCCCGTCGCTGCCATACGACCAGCTGTGATACGGGCACACATGCATGCGGCGGTTGCCGCGTGGCTCGACGCACACCATCGCACCCTTGTGCCGGCAACTGTTGAGAAAGCAGCCAAGGCGCCCGGTCGCGTCACGCATGACGATGAGCGGCGTGTTGCCGATGTTCAATGTGATGAAGTCATGCGGGTTTGGCAGTTGCGATGCATGGCCCACAAACGTCCAGCCGGCGGAAAAAATCCGTTCCAGCTCGAGGGCGAACACATCCGGGTCGCGATAGGCATCGCGGTGAATACGAAACACGCCGTCGCCGGGACGGTGGTCGATCAATCCGGAAATGTTCACGCCCATCGCCCCTCCCGGCTTCTAGCGCCCCTGCGGCTTTGGCAGCGACACCGCCAGGCTGGAACGTACTTCGATGAAGTAAGGCACGGTTGCCGCAAGGCCACGTTCGAGCGCTGCCACGATCTGGTCGTCGCGCAGGACGGTTTCAGCCTGCATGCCGAAAGCGCGCACCATGGCGGTGAAATCCGGATTGAAGAGACTGGTACCGAGATGCCGCCCGGGGTAGTTCGCGTCCTGGTGGATGCGGATCGAGGCGTAGGAATTGTTGTTGGAGACGATGAAGAGGATGGGCAACTTGCGTTCCACCGCGGCGATCATCTCGTTGCCGGTCATGAGAAAGCCGCCGTCACCCACTATCGCCACCACGCGCCGGCCGGGGCAGCGCAGCTGGGTGGCCACCGCGGCCGGCGTGCCGTAGCCCATCGCGCCCGACAGCGGCGCCATCAGGCGTTGCGGCGGAACGAACGGGAAATGCCGGTACACCGGCGCGGCAAAGGTGCCGGCATCCACACACAACGCCATGTCGCGCGGCGCGCGCTCCGCCAATGCGCGCACCACCCTGGCGAAGTCGACGCCGTCGTGCGCTTCCCGGACCGGCCAGGCGGCGATGCCTTCGTAGAGACCGCGCAGGCGCGCAGCCCAGGCGGCACGCCCCGGGCTGTTTGCATGGCTCGCCACCGGCGTAGTCGGCATCAGATCCTGCGCCAGCGCGAAGGCATCGGCCACCATCGCGATGTCCGGTGCGAAATGCAGGCCAACGATATGGTCGTCCGGGTAGCAGTGCACCAGGGTCTGCGCCGGTTTGGGCAGGCGCGGAAACGTATAACCCTGGCTGGTGATGTCGTCCAGGCGGGTGCCCAGCGCGAGGATCAGGTCGCTTTCGTTGAAAGCGGCCATCTGCGGCGCCGGATTGGCCAGCCCCAGGTCACCGGCATACAGGCGATGGGTAAGCGGGAACAGGTCATGGCGGCGGAACGACAACGCCACCGGAATGTTCCACGCCTCCGCCAGCGCCAACAGTGCCTCGCGCCCGCCGGGCACATCGAAGCCGCCGCCGGCGATGATGAGCGGCCGCTCTGCCCTGGCCATCAGGCCGGTGATGCGCTCGCGCACCGCCGTCGTGGCGGTGGCCGGCGCGTTCGGAACGGCCACCCAGTCGGGCACTGTCACCGCCTGCTGCTGGATATCCTCCGGCACCACGATCACCACCGGCCCCGGCTGTCCCGAGGTTGCGATGCGCACCGCCTTGAAGGCGATTTCCGCCAGTTGCTCCGGCGCGGTCGCCTCGGCCACCCATTTGGCGATGCTGCCGAAGGACTTCTGGTAATCGATCTCCTGGAAGGCTTCCTTGCGCAGGTCCCTGGCCGGGATCTGGCCGATCACCAGGATCAGCGGGATCGCGTCCTGTTGCGCGGTATGCAGCGCGATCGACGCGTTCGACGCGCCAGGGCCGCGGCTCACCAGCACCAGACCGGGCCGCCGCGTCAGGCGGCCGTCGGCGCAGGCCATGAAGCCGGCGCCGGCCTCATGGCGGCAGGTCACCACATCGATCTGCGGAAAGTCGTTCAGCGCATCAAGGATGCCGAGATAACTCTCACCGGGCACCAGGTAGACCCGGTCGATGCCGTTGGCGGCGAAGACGGACAGCAGTGCGTGGGAAGAGGTATTGCGTGCGGCGGAAGCGGCCTGGGTCATGATGATGCGCAATGAGTTGACGACAGGTCAGGCGACGCGCTGCGATCGACGCGCCGCCCGGACCTTCATTCCCGATACGAAGGATCGCGGCGGTCGAGATAGCGCAGCATGGCCGGCCATTCCATCAGGCCGAACGGCCGGCGCACCTCCGGCTGGTATTGGTGGAAGGTCTTGGCGGCCACTTCGGCCGGCGGCAGGTTCAGTTCGGTATTGCAGGCCATTGCGTCGACCTGCGCGCGGCAGGCCATCTCGAACCAGTACATGCTGTTGAAGGCCTGGGCCACGTTGGGCCCCACCGCCAGCAGGCCATGGTTGCGCAGGATCATCACTTCAGCCGTGCCGAGGTCACGCACCAGGCGCGCCTGCTCGTCCAGATCGATGGCCGGTCCCTCGTAGTCATGGTAGGTCACGTTGTTGAAGCGCATGGCCGTTTGCGTGAGCGGCAGCAGGCCGCACTTGAGCGCCGAGACCGCCATGCCGGCGCGGCTGTGGGTGTGGATCACGCAGCCGACCTCCGGCAGCGCGGCATGCACCGCGCTGTGGATCACATAGCCCGCACGATTGATGCCCAGATCGCGGTGCGGGTTGAACAGCACGTTGCCGGCCACGTCGATGGTGATGAGCGAGGACGCGGTGATCTCCTCGTACATGTAGCCGTAGGGGTTGATGAGGAAGCGCTCGCCGCCTTTGCCCTCGTCATCGTCCGGAACCTTGGCGGTGATGTGGTTGTAGACCAGGTCGCTCATGCCGAACAGCGGCATCAGCCGGTAGCAGGCCGCCAGTTCGACGCGTGCCTGCCATTCGGCGTCGGACACGCTGGCCTTGACGTCGCAGGTGAGGTCGGGGAATTTGGCGCCGAAGGCGGGGACTTGCTTGAGTTGTGCGGACATGGTCGGGGCGTGGAAATGAACGTGTGGATTCAGGTCGGTTGGACCGGGGTCGCGGCCAGGCGCCACAGGGACGTGACCTCCGCCTTGCGCGCCGGCGCCAGCGGGTCTTCCGCATCAAATGCCTTGGGGTGGCGTGGCTGGATGTCGTGCTTCTGGATCACCGCGAGGCCCGCAGCAGCAAACCAGCCGGTAAGCTCCTCGCGGGTGCGCAGGTGCAGTTGCTCGGCCAGGTCGGACAGCACCAGCCAGCCCTCGCCGCCGGGCGCGAGATGGTCGACCAGCCCGGCGATGAAGGCGCGCAGCATGCGGCTTTCGGGGTCGTAGACCGCACGCTCCAGCGGCGTGGCCGGCTTGCCGGGCAGCCAGGGCGGATTGCACACGATGAGGTTGGCGCGCCCATCTGGGAACATGTCCGCCTGGCGCACCTCCACTTTGCCCCGGTAGCCCAGGCGCGAGAGGTTGTCGCGCGCGCAGTCCAGCGCGCGCGGGTCGTTGTCGGTGGCGATGATGCGCTTGACCCCGCGCCGTGCCAGCACCGCTGCGAGCACGCCGGTACCGGTGCCGATATCGAAGGCCAGGTCGGTGACTGAAAGCGGCACGGTATCGACCAGGTCCACATACTCGCCGCGCACCGGCGCGAACACACCGTAGTGCGGATGGATGCGGTCGTCCAGCGCCGCCACCTCCACGCCCTTGCGACGCCACTGGTGCGCCCCTACCGCGCCCAGCAGCTCGCGCAGCGAGGACACATAGGGCGTATCGCTCGGCCCGCGCGCCTCGTTGCAGGCCTTGTGCAGGTTCGGCGCGCGGCGCAGCGGGATCGCGTGGTTGGCATCGAAGGGGATCAGCAGCATGCCGAGCGTGCGGGCGCGCTGTGCCTGGGCCATGCGAAACAGGTGGAAGGCTTCCTTCGACACACCCTTTGCATCAGTGCCCGCCTTGCCAGCCTCGACAGCAGGCGTCTCGAACGGCCCGTCCAGCGGAACATCCTTGGGCGGCGCCGCCTTGCGCCCCATCTTGTTAGGTTTGGGGCCGCTGGGCTTGGCATCCACCCGCCGCGCCATCGCCTGCAGCAGGGCACGCGCGTTGTTGAAGTCGCCACGCCACAGCATGGCCGTGCCTTCGCAGGCGTAGCGGTAGGCGCGGTCGGCGTTCATGCGGTCATCAGCCACGATCACGCGCTTGGGCGGCGCGATGCCGGCCTCGGAAAACCAGCGCGCCGAGCGGGTTTCACCGCGCTCCGGCCAGCTCACCAGCGGGACTTCCTTTTCTTGCGTCGTCATGCAAAGCTTTCATCGGGCCCGAGCAGGCGCCATTTCCCTACCGGCAGTTCGCCGAGCAGCACGCGGCCGATGCGCACGCGCTTCAATGCCACCACTTCCAGGCCCACCGCCTCGCACATGCGGCGGATTTGCCGCTTGCGCCCTTCGCGCAGGATAAAGCGCAGCTGGTCCTCGTTCTGCCAGCCCACCCGCGCCGGCTTCAATACCTTGCCGTCGAGCGTGAGTCCGTGATTCAGGAGTTTCAAGCCCGCCTCGGGCAGGCGGCCCTCCTTGGTATAGCGCACCCGCACCAGATACTCCTTCTCGACTTCCGAGTCCTCGCCGATCAGCTGCTTGGCGATACGTCCGTCCTGGGTGAGGATGAGCAGGCCCGTTGAGTCGATATCCAGCCGCCCCGCCGGCGCAAAGCCGATCAGGTCGCGCCGCTGCACCTTGGCCGGCGCCGGGCCGCCGAAGCCGCGCCACTGCGAATCCGGCGTCACCAGCACCACCGCGGGCTGGTGGCCATCCTCTGCCTGGCCGCTCACATAGCCGACCGGCTTGTTAAGCAGCACCGTAAGCCGGCGCGCCTGTTCGGCCTGGGCACGCTTCTCGATGGTGACTTTCTGCGCCGGCAAGACTTTCTGGCCGAGGATGGCGACCACGCCATCCACCTTGACCCAGCCGCGTTCGATCCACTCGTCCGCCTCGCGCCGCGACGCCAGGCCTTCCTCGCTCATGCGCTTGGACAGGCGGATCGGCTCTTCCGGTTGCAGGACGGGCTTGATGAGCGGCGCGGCCGAGGTGTCGGTCGAAGCCAGCGTGCTGCGGCGGCGCCTGACGCCACTCATCGTGCGGCCTCGTGATTCATTCGTCTGCCTCGGGCGCAGCCGGCTGCACCGGCATCGCGCGCGGCGGGCTCGCCAACATGGCGGCGCGTGTGGTCGGTGTTTCCAGGCTGATGCGCCCGAGCGCGCCACTACGATAGTCGGTCAGCAGTGCCACGGCGGCCTTGTCGAAATCGAAGCCGCCGCCCTTGATGCGAAAGGCGCGCTGCTTGGCGACTGCCTCGATGAGGTCGGTGCCGTCCATGCCGGCGGGCTCGCAGTTGTAGCGCTTGGCCACGAGTGCCGGGTAGCGCTCAAGCAGGATCTCGCCCAGGAAGGTCGCGACTTCCTCGTCGATGTAGGCGTTGGGGCCGATGGCGTGGCTGGCGGCCAGCGCCAGGCCGTCGGACGGGTGCTTGATCGCCGGCCACATCAGGCCCGGCGTGTCGAACAGCACGGTGCGGTCCGGCAGGTTGTAACGCTGCACGCGCTTGGTGACCGCGGGTTCGTCACCCACGTTGGCGATGCGCCGCTTCACCAGCCCGTTGATCAGCGTGGACTTGCCGACGTTGGGGATGCCGATCACCAGGATGCGCACCGGCTTTTCCATGCCGCCGCGATGCGGCACCAGCGCCCCTGCCAGACGCGTCACCTTGGCCACGTCAGCCGGTTTGGAGACCGAAAGCGACACCGCCTTCACGGCGCCCGTCTTGGCCTTCTTCGCTTCTTCCTCGAAGGTGCGCATCCACTGCGCGGTCGCCTCGGGGTCGGCCAGGTCGGACTTGTTCAAGATCTTCAGTGCCGGCCGCTGGCGGTGCACTCGCAGGTCGGTAAGCATCGGGTTGCTGCTGGCCGCGGGCAGGCGCGCGTCGAGCACCTCGACGACCACGTCGATGTCGGCCATGGCCTCGGCCACCTTCTTGCGCGCGGAGGCCATGTGGCCGGGAAACCAGCCGATGCTCATGATTGGGGATCTGACATTGAGGGAGAAATGGAGCGAAACCGGGGCCGCAAACCGGCCACCACCCGCCATTGTCACATCATGCGCGAAACCGCGCGGAGTCACTGCCGTACTGTGGAATCAAATCTCAGGCGCATGCACTTCATCACGCTGCGCCAGCGCAATCACCGAACCCACCGCCAGCACGCCAACGGATAGTGCCAGCCCTGTCCCCAGCCCGCCGAACAGATCCGCCAGCGCGCCCGTCATCACCGGCCCGGCAATCTGCCCCGCAGCAAAGTAGATCGTAAAGGTCGCGACCGCCGAACCCCAGGCCGGCTTGGGCAGGGCGCGTTTGACCAGATGGGTGATGGAACCAGGAATGTTCCACATCGAGGCGCCGAAGAGCGTGGCCGATACGAGCATCGAAACCATGCCGGCGGAAAACAGCGGCAATACCGCGCCGAGCGCCAAAGTGGCCAGCGCCGCAGAGAGCATTCGCCCGGGAATCCAGGTGTTGAGAGGGATGCGCCATATCCAGGGGCCGAGAATGCTGGCCACGCCGAAGGTGGTCCACATGGCGATGACTTCGCCGGTGGAGGCGCCGTGGTCACGCATCCAGGCGATCACGAAGGTCATGTAGCCGATATAGCCCAGGCCGAAGGCGATGTAGGCGACGATACCCGCCTTTAGGTGCGAGATGCTGGCAGAACCCGTCTGGCTTTCCCCTTCTGGCACGGTGTTGGGTTCGGCGATGCGCCACGCGGCCCATGTGCAGGCCACCAGCATCACCAGGCCCGCGCCGCCCATGCCCACCCAGGCCTGTTGCCATGCCGACGGGCCGCCTACCTCGAGCATGATGGGCAACAGCACGCCGCACAGCAGAAAGCCGACACCGCCGCCACCGAAGTAGATGGCGATGGTGGTGCCCGCGCGCTGCGGCTGCGCCGGCAGGATGTTGCCCGACAGCGCCCCACCGGCAATGAAGGCCGCCGCGCCGCTGATGCCGCTGGCAATGCGCCACACGCCCAGCCAGGCGATGTCGCGGGTGAGGCCGGTGGCCATGACGGACAGCGCGGTCGCAAGTACGCCTACGATGAACAGCGCGCGATTGCCGGTATGGCGGATCAGCACGCGGGTGAGCACCGCGCCAATCAGGTAGCCGATCGCGTTGGCGGTGTTGAGCCAGCCTGACTGCGTGAAGTTCCAGTTGAGGTCGGCCCGCATCGACGGCAGCACCAGCGCATAGGCCATGCGCGCGAACGAGTTCGACACCGTCACCCCGAGCGATAGCATGAACGCCAGCGCGAAGCCCTGCAACAGCGTGCGTTCGGGTGCGGTATGCGGGGGCTGGGTCAAGGATCGGGTCGGCGAAAACGGGCGAGCGCAGTATAGGCGAGGCACCTGTTCCCAAAATCCGCGACAATGATTCCGCCCTGAAAATGGGGTCTGACCCCATTTAATTTCCAGAGGAAGCCGCCGTGACCCCAGCCATCGACACCAGTCAACTCATTCCCGCGCGCGCCGCGCGCATCAACGCCGTGTTCGAGGAAGATGTCGAGCAGGGCAAGATTCCCGGCGCGGTAGCGCTGATCGCGCGGGGCGGCAAGCTGGCCTACCTGGAGGCCTTCGGCTATCGCAACCGCGAGAAGAGCGTGGCCATGACCACCGATTCGATCTTCCGCATCGCCTCGATGACCAAGCCGATGGTTTCGGTGGCGGTGATGATGCTGGTCGAGGAAGGTCGCATCCGACTGGTGAATCCGATCTCGACCTACCTGCCGGAACTGAAGAACCCGATGGTGGGCGTCGAATCCCTCGAAGGTGGCAAGCCGGCCCTGCGCCTGGAGCCAGCGCGCCGCGAAATCAGCGTGCAGGACCTGCTGCGCCACACCTCCGGCATCACCTACGGGCAATTCGGCGACGGCCTGGTCAAGCAGGCCTACCGCGCGGTCAACATGATGGACGCCAACCAGACCACGGCGGAGTTCATCACCAAGCTTTCCAAACTGCCGCTGCAATACCAGCCCGGCGAGGTGTGGGACTACGGCATGTCCACCGACGTGCTGGGCTGCCTGGTGGAGGTGGTGTCGGGCATGACGCTGGACGCCTTTATCGCCGCGCGCATCACCGGGCCGCTGGGCATGAAGGACACCGGCTTCCATGTTCCGGCAGGCGAGGCGCACCGCATCGCCGAGGCGCTTGTTGACCCCAAGACCGGCGAGCGCCCGCCGATGAACCAGAACCTCACGGTCAAACCGAATTTCCTCTCCGGCGGCGGCGGCATGGTTTCCACGGCGCAGGACTACCTGCGCTTCACGCAGATGCTGCTCAATGGCGGCACGCTCGATGGCGTGCGCTATCTGTCTCGCAAGACGGTGGCCCTGATGTCGGCCGACCACCTGCCGCCGGCGGCGAGCGTCAGCGCGACGGCACGCGCGCAGTTCGAGGAATCGGCGCCGCTGGCTGAGTTCGGCCAGGGCTTCGGGCTGGGCTTCTGCGTGCGCAAGGAGGCCGGGCGCAATCCGGTGGCCGGATCGGTGGGCGACTTCTACTGGTCGGGCGTGTTCGGCACCTATTTCTGGATCGACCCAAGTGAAAAACTCATCGCCATCCTGATGATGTGCGCGCCGGAAATCCGCCGCCACTATCGCGCCCTGCTGCGCACCCTCACCTACCAGGCCCTGGCGGACTGAACCCATGCCACGCATCCTCCTCACCCATCCGCCGGAAGCGCTGGAGAAGTACTACGGGCAGCGCGCGCTGGCGGGCTTGCGTGCGATCGCCGAGGTCAGGCTCAACCCGCTCGAGCGCGAGATGAGCCATGACGAAATGGTCGAGGCGGCGCGCGACTGCGACATGGTGATCTCTTACCGGCAAACCGCGGCGCCGGCGGAACTGCTCGACCGCCTCAGCAACATCGTCGCCTTCTCGCGCTGCGCCATCGATATCCGCAACATCGACGTGGCCGCAGCCAGCCGCAACGGCATCCTCGTCACGCAGGCCAGCGCCGGCTTCATCACCTCGGTGTCGGAGTGGACCATCGGCGCCATGATCGACCTTTCGCGCAACATCACCGCAATGACGGCGAGCTATCACGCAGGCCGGGTGCCCACCGCACCGATGGGGCGCGAACTGCGCGGCTCGACGCTGGGCATCATCGGCTACGGCCAGATCAGCCGCTATTTGTGCAAGCTGGCGCTGCCGTTCGGCACGCGCATCCTGGTGAGCGATCCGTATGCCAAGGTCGACGACCCGGCGCTGGTGCAGGTGTCGCAAACGCAGCTGCTGGCCGAATCGGACTATGTCGTGTGCCTGGCGGTGGCCACAGACGAGACCGAAAACCTCATGAACGACGCCGCCTTCGCGCAGATGAAGCCCGGCGCGTTTTTCATCAACCCCTCGCGCGGCAACTTGGTCGACGAAGCCGCGCTGCAACGCGTGCTGGATGGCAACAGGCTGGCCGGTTGCGCCATGGATGTCGGCCGCGATCCCGACCAGATGCCCACGCCCGCTCTGGCGCGCCATCCGAAGGTGATCGCCACACCGCACCTCGCTGGACTGACCCCCGCGGCGATCGAACACCAGTCGATCGAAACCGTTGCGCAGGCCGCCGAGATCCTCGCCGGCCGCGCGCCGAAGGGGGCGGTCAATGCCGACCAAGCCACGCGTCTGAAGGACCACAAATAAATGGGGTCTGACCCCATTTACTGCTAATGTTGGCCGCATACCCTACCCTGCACTCGGGAGCGGGCAGACTGCACGGCACCACCTGTGCAGACGCGTGGCCGGGCTAGAAGACTTGATTCATCAGCCAGCCAAAAGCTTGATAGGTGATTCGACACGCGTTCGAGACATGCTTGCATTCCTCGAGCACCATCACACCACCTAGCAAGGCGATCAGCGGGCTGAATACGGGCAGCGGAGTCCGCCTGGGGCTAAGTTCGAACAGCGATTCCGCGGCACGTTCCGGCGAATGGCGAATCATCACGCGCCGCCCCACCGGAAAGCGCTCGACCATCCCGAACCCCGCACGGTCTCCGCTCACAAAGAGCTTCACGAAGTTGCCCTCGTGTTGTTGGCCATCGACACGGTACTGATAGGCGATGGACACGATACTGGTCCCGTCCTCCTGGTCGACAGACACGTTCGACTTGACGATGCTGCCTTCAACCTGCGGCCAATGCACCGATTCCCTGTCGATGGTGGCCGATTTCCAGTAACGCAACAAACCGAACGCTGTCATGAGGCATCCCACGGTCAGGATCAATAGACCGGACTGCAATTGCGATTCATCCATCGGTTGTCTTAGGGATTGGAGGTGGCAGGGTCGTGGGCCTGAAAATGGAGTCCCGAATGGGGTCTCGAAAATGGGGTCTGACCCCATTTATTTGACCCCATTTATTTCAGGCGGTCGAGGTGCGGCCTGAACCCTGGCGTGGTGTTTTGCGCGGCTGCGTATTTTTCCAGCAGGCGCGCCACCTTGCCGGCGGGAAAGCCCAGTTGAACGAAGGCCACGCCACGGTCGAATGTTTCGGC
Organism: Burkholderiales bacterium; assembly: GCA_965279115.1. GTDB lineage: Bacteria > Pseudomonadota > Gammaproteobacteria > Burkholderiales > JAEUOS01 > JAEUOS01. The sequence continues at coordinate 4,088,567 of OZ257137.1, read as the reverse complement.
GTAGTGCTCGATCAGGCCATCCTTGAGCAGCATGCGGCAGATGCCCTCGAAGGCGATGGGCTGGCCGGCGGAGTCGGGCACTTTGGAGCGGTAGGAAAAACGGTAACGGGCGTAGGCGATGCGGCCATCGCTGACCGGCTCGTGGAATTCCCAGCGGTAGTCTTCTCCGCCCTCGAAAAACCGCGCCAACATGGCGGCAATCTCATCGCGGCCGGTGTGAGCGCCGAAGAAATAGTCGTCGTAGGTAGCGTCCGGGGTGAACAGCGCGGCGAAGCCCGTGCCGTCATTGGCTTCGGCGCGCGCCGCAAAGTTGTTCAGCAAGTCAGGGAAGGATTGCATGTGGTCTCCCGATCAGGGGGGACGGCTGGCAGGCCGGCCCCCGGTGCGGCCGTTCACTGCTTCTTCTTTTCTTCCTTCTTGACCTTCTTGGCCTCGCGCTTCTCCTTGAATGTCTTGGCGGGTTCCTTCTTTTCCATCTTCTTGGTGAGCTGTCCTTTGGCCATGGTGCTTTCTCCGGGTCGGGCGCTGCACCGCATCCACGGCGGGTGGGCACCCGACGCTGCGGCCCGCGAATGATGCACCGGATTGACCGTTCGCGCTTGGACGCGCCACCGGTGGCATATGATGCAAGGGCAAACGCAGCGACTTCATCGCAACGCCAGGGAGAGACGCCATGCCGAAACTGAAAGCGCCCTACTACCCCATCATCTACGTGCGCGGCTACGCCATGACGCGCGGCGAGATCGACGAGACCACCGCCGACCCGTTCTGCGGCTTCAACCTTGGCTCCACGGTGTTCCGGGCCGTGCCGGACAAGACCGCGCGGCCGCGCAAGTTCGTCTTCGAGTCGCCAGTGGTGCGCCTGGCCTCGGAATTCGGCTATTCGGACGTCTACGAGGATGGCTACGACATCGTCGATCCGGAATGGGAAACCAGCGCCGACGGCCAGCCCACCGGCAATACCCTCTCCGGCCGGGCCATCATCATCTACCGCTATTACGACCCCGCCTCCACGCTCCTGGGCCAGGTGCAGACGCCTGCGATCGAGACCTTCGCCAGCGGCCTGGGCACCTTGATCGCACGGGTGCGCGACCTGGTGTGCAGGAACCCGGACAACGCCATCAAACCCGCCGATTTCCGCTGCTACCTGGTGGCGCACTCGATGGGTGGGCTGGTGTGCCGGGCCTTCCTGCAGAACCCCAAGCTCGACCCGGGCAACCTGCGAGCACACGTGGACAAGTTTTTCACCTACGCCACGCCGCACAACGGCATCGACATGGGCGGCATCAACGTGCCTTCGTGGTTTTCGGCCTTCGATATCGACAACTTCAACCGCGAGCGCATGGCCGGCTATCTCGATCTGAAAAAGGCCTACGGGAAACATGATCGGGTGGACTTCATTCCCGAAGACCGCTTTTCCTCGCGGCGGGTGTTCTGCATGGTGGGCACCAACCGCATGGACTACGAAGTCGCCGCCGGCATCTCGCGCACCTTCGCAGGCCACGGCAGCGACGGCCTGGTGAAAATCGACAACGCCACCCTGCGCGGCCTGAAAGCCGACGGCAGCATCGGCGATCCCTGCGCCAAGGCCTTCGCCTTCCGCTCGCATTCCGGCCCCTATGGCATCGTCAACAGCGAGGAGGCGTTCCAGAACCTCACACGTTTTTTGTTCGGCGACGTGCGCGTCGACCTGTGGCTGGACATCGACGAGATCCGCCTGCCCGACAAGGTGCAGGCGGCACTTGAAGCCGGCAATGCCGTCAATGCGCTCTACCAGGTGGAGGTGAAGGCTTCGCCGCGCGGCAAGCTGTGGACCCTCACCCGCCGCACCGCTGAGGAGGATTCGGTGGCATGCATCCCGCATGCCGGGTGGCAGAAGCAGCCCAGCCACTACCTGTCGAGCGTGTTCCTCGCCAACCGCGCCCGCGTCAACCCGAAGCGGCGCTCGCTGGCGTACGGCATGCAGCTTGGCATCAAGGTGCCCGACTACGAGATCGAGCGGCGCCTGTGGGCCGACGAGCATTACGAGGTGGGTTACCTGTTCCAGGACGCCGTGATCCTCGAGATGGTGCCGCCGCGCAGCGAGCGCGAGGCGTGGAAAGTTAACTACGCCTGGCAGGGCACCGGCATGTCGGCGGCCACTAACGCGCTCGATGTCGCCGCGCTGACGGCCGGCCGCGTGGAAGTCGCCATCCCCTTCGACAGCCACATCCTCGACGCCGCCGGCCATGCGGTGCCGGCCAAGCCCGGAATCAGGGGGCAATTGCGCTTCGTGATCTCGGCATGGAATGACGGCGCGGATCTGGATGATTGAGGGCGGCCGAACCCGGAGGACCCCATGCCCATCCAGTCACTGCGTTTCCTGCACTCAAGCGGCCGCATCGCCGCGCGCCGGGCAGCCGCCGCGGCCGGCCTCGCAGGATTGGCCTTGCTGGCCGGCATGCCGCACGCCCACGCCGAATGGGCGGTTGCCACGCGCAATGCCGCCACCGGCGCCACCGCCAGCTACGACACCACCCGTGCGCGCCAGACCGGCAATATCCTTGAAATGTGGACGCGCGCCGATGGCGCCGGCCACAAGCCGGCCGTTGCCGAGAGCTACCGCAGGAACAGCCTCTCACCCGGCCAGGCACAGGGCTACGAGGAGCGCTTCGCCTACCGCCTGACCAAATGGCGCATCGACTGCGCCAAATGGACGCAAACCGTGCTCGCGGTAGCCGACTACGACGCCAACGGCGAAGCGTTCTACAGCAACGAAGCGCGCGGTGAGGAAGGGGTGATCTATCCCGATTCCGTGGTCGATGCCGGCGCCATGCGCCTGTGCGCCAGGCCGCGCGCCGGCAAGAAGTAGCCGCGGCCTTCCTGCCGCCTACTTCGCCGGCGGCGGGTCGAAGACGAACAGTTTCGCGAACGCGTTGACCACCTCGTCGCCATAGTCGCCACGCAACTGCTGCTTCACCGAATCCGGCACCGAGGCGTCGTCGCGACCGTCCGCGAGGCCGGTGATCACCGTCAACTGCACCGCGTCGGTGGTGCCGGAATTGTGGAAGCCGCGGTACACCCCAGGCGGGCAGGAAAACGCGTCCCACTTGTTGAGCGTGAGGGTGTGTTCCACCGGGTCGCCGATGCGGTATTCGATCTGCCCTTCGAGCACCATGAAGGTTTCGAAGGTGTCGTTGTGCGAGTGCAGGCAGGCGCCCTGCCCCGGCGGCATGATGGAAATGAACATGGTGCTGCGCGCCGCGCCGATGATGGGCGCCGAGTTGCCGAACGGGTTCTTGGTGTTGTCGAGGATCACCGGCAGGATCTTGCGCGCGAACACCACGTCGATTGCCCCCTGCGGCACATTGGCCAGGTCCTGGGTGCGGGTGGTCATTTCCTTCAGTTGCCCGAAGCGGCTGACGCGGGCTTCGAGTTCTTCACGGGTGGGGGTGACGAATTTGCGCATCGCGGCTTCCTCCGGTGGGTATGGGGTCTCGACCCCGGATAATATTCGACACCGGCCTGGGCGCGAAGGCAGGCAAGCGCCCCCGCCGGACCTTCCACTTCGACAGGAATCCCGATGTCGCTCCGCCTGTATGCCATGACCTGCGGCTGGATCACCATGCCAACCTCCACCTTCCTGCGCGGCGAAAAGGGCTACCTGGCCGTGCCCATCCCCAGCTACCTGATCGAGCATCCCAGGGGCGTGGTGCTGTTCGATACCGGGTTGGCCGCCGAACTGGCCTCGCCCGACCCGCTGGTGCGCGAGGCGGCGCTGGGCAACCGCGCCGCGCGTGTGAAGCCCAGCTACAAGCCCGGCGAGGACGTAGCCTCGCGCCTGAGGGCCTTCGGCATGGACCCGGAGCGCGTGCAATACCTGGTGAGCTCGCACCTGCACTTCGACCATGTGGGCGGCAATGCGCTGATCCCCAACGCGCGCTGGCTGATCCAGAAGCGCGAATGGCACTGGGCCTGCACCGACGAATGCAAGGCCGCCGGCCACTACGACCACAAGCTGTTCGACTTCGGCCACGACCGCATCGAGGTGGACGGCGAACACGACATCTTCGGCGACGGCTCGGTCACCTGCCTGCCCACCTACGGCCACACGCCGGGCCACCAGTCGCTGCGCGTCAAGCTTGAAGGCGGCAGCGTGGTGCTGACCGCGGACGCCTGCTACATGCGTCGCTCGATGGAGGCGCTGCACCTGCCGGGCGTGATCATGGACGCGGACATGGCGCTAGACACCTACCGCCGCTTCGCCGCCATGGAGCGCGCCGGCATGCGGCTGGTGTTCGGGCATGATCCGCAGCAGTGGGTCGGCATCAACGACGGCGAGGTGCGTGAAATCACCTTCGCACCCGCAGAATAGACACCCATAAACAATTCAAACCAGGGGACACGCGTGATCATCGAAAACAAGACCAAACGCCTGCTGCGGGAAGGCAAGCTCGCGCTGGGCCTGGCGCTGCGCCATTCGCGCACCGTGGAAATCGCACAGATCGCCAGCGCCTGCGGCTTCGACTGGCTGTTCATCGACTGCGAGCACAGCGCCATGACGGTCGATACCGCCGCGCAGCTCTCTTCCGCCTCGCTCGGCTTCGGCGTCACGCCGATCGTGCGCGCGCCGGGCATCGAGCACCACCATTCCACACGCGCGCTCGACAACAGCGCGCAGGGCGTGGTGATCCCGCATGTGGAAAGCGCCGCCGAGGCGCAAGCCATCGCCGGCTTCACGCGCTTTCCGCCGCTGGGCCACCGCTCGGTAGGCGGGCCGCTGGCGCAGACCAACTACTCCAACCAGCCGCTGGCCGAGACCATGCGCCTGGTCAACCAGGAAACTCTGGTCATCGCGATGATCGAATCGCCCGCCGGCGTGGAGGCGGCCGAATCGATCGCCGCCGTGCAGGGCATCGACGTCCTGTTCATCGGCACCAACGACCTGTGCGCGGAGATGGGCATTCCCGGCCAGTTCGACCATGTACGGGTCGAGGAAGCCTATGCGAAAGTGATCGGCGCCTGCCGCAAGCACGGCAAGTTCGCCGGCATGGGCGGCGTCTATGCGCCGGCGCTGATGCGGAAGTTCATCGCCATGGGCGTGCAATTCATCCTCGCCGGCTCGGAACTCGGCTTCCTGATGGTGGGCGCCAAGGAACGTGCCGGGGCGCTGCGCGCGCTCGACCCGAAACGCTGAAAAGCCCGCTAGGATTCGCCATGGCCGCAAAGACGGCCACCACCATCGCCGCGCAGACGGCTGCCGTACAAGACCAAGGAGACCCGCAACATGCTGCAACCCGGCCTGATGATGGACATGCCGCTATTGCTTTCCGGCATTCTCGAACACGCGGCGGCACAGTACGGCGACGCCGAAATCGTCTCGCGCGAGACCCATGGCCCGCTGTTCCGCTACAGCGCCGCGCAGTGCGCGGTTAGGGCGAAGAAGCTAGTCAACGCGCTGGCCGGGCTGGGGCTTGAACCGGGCAGTGTGGTCGCCTCGATCGCCTGGAACAACCACCGCCACCTCGAGGCCTACTACGCGGTGTCCGGCAGCGGCATGGTGATGCACACCTGCAACCCGCGCCTGCATCCGCAGCAGCTGATCTACATCATCAACCACGCCGAAGACCAGGTAGTGATCTTCGACGCCACCTTCGCGCCGCTCATCAAGGGCATCGCGCCGCATTGCCCCAAGGTGCGTCACTGGGTATGCCTGGCCGATGCCGCCAATACGCCGGCCATCGAAGGCGTGGCCAATGTACTGAACTACGAGGACCTGATCGCGCCGGCCAGCGAGTCCTTCACCTGGCCTCAGTTCGACGAGCGCACCGGCGCAGCACTCTGCTACACCTCCGGCACCACCGGCAACCCAAAAGGTGCGCTGTACTCGCACCGCGCCATTGTGCTCAACGCGATCACCATCTGCATCCCCGGCGCGCTCGGCTTGTCGCCCCAGGAAGCGATCCTGCCGGTGGTGCCGATGTTCCACATCAACGCCTGGTGCCTGCCGTATGCGACGCTGGTGGCGGGCGCCAAGCTGGTGTTGCCCGGCCCCAAGCTGGACGGCCCATCGCTCTACGAGCTGATGGAGGCCGAAGGCGTGACCGTGAGCGCCGGTGTGCCGACCATCTGGCAGGGGCTCATCGCCCACATGGACCAGCATGGGCTCAAGTTCTCCACCATGCGCCGCACCGCCACCGGCGGCTCGGCCATGCCGCTGGCGCTCATTGCCAAGTTCAATGACCAGTACAACGTGGACGTGCGCCACGGCTGGGGCATGACCGAGACCACCGCGGTGGCCACCATGGGCGTGATCACCGCGAAGCAGAAGGCCGAATGGACGCCCGAGCAGCGCCATGCGCTGATCGCCAAACAGGGCAAGACCGTGTTCGGCGTGGAGATCAAGGTAGTGGACGAGACCGGGGCCACCCTGCCGCGCGACGGCACCTCGCAGGGCGAACTGATGGTGCGCGGGCAGTGGATACTTTCGCGCTACTTCAAGGGCGAGACTTCGCCTTTGGTGGACGGCTGGTTCGCCACCGGCGACATCGCCGTGATCGCGCCGGACGGCGTGATGCAGATCCGCGACCGCACCAAGGACGTGATCAAGACCGGAGGCGAATGGATCAGCTCCATCGATCTCGAAAACGCCGCGGTCGGCCACCCGGCCGTGCAGATGGCCGCCGTGATCGGCGTGAAGCACCCCAAATGGGATGAGCGGCCGTTGCTGTTCATCGTGAAAAAGCCGGGTCAGGATGTCACCAAGGAGGACATCCTCGGCTTCCTCGCCGAACGGGTGGCCAAGTGGTGGGTGCCGGACGACGTGGTGTTTCTGGACGCCCTGCCGGTGGGCGGTACCGGCAAGGTGCAGAAGACGGAACTGCGCAAGAAGTATGGGGGCGTGTTCAGCTGAACGCCCGCAGTCCTACTCCGCCTTCACCCCCGCCGCCTTGACCACCTTGCCCCAGGCCTCGTTGTCGGCCTTGATCTGGCGCGCGAATTCTTCCGGCGTACTGGGGGATGCGGTGAGACCGAGGGTCTGGATGGACTTTTGCGCCTCGGGAGTCTTGAGCGCGGCGGTGAAGTCGGCGTTGAGCTTGTTGATGATGGCCTGCGGCGTACCCACCGGCACGGCGTAGCCATACCACTCCGGGGTTTCACCCAGTTGCGGGTAGCCGGCCTCGGCCGCGGTGGGCACCTCGGGCATGGCGTCGATGCGCTTCTTGCCGAACACCACCAGCCCGCGCAGCTTGCCGCTCTTGACGTGCGGCGAGGCGGAGGCCGGGTTGGCGATCATCATGTCCACCTGGCCGCCGAGCAGGTCGATGATGGCCGGCCCCGCGCCCTTGTAGGCCACGTGCAGAAGGCTGGTGCCGCTGGCGAGCTTGAACATCTCGCCGGCCATTTGCGGGCCCGAGGCACTCGACGCAAAGGTGAGTTTGCCGGGCTGTTTCTTGGCCAGCTCCACCATGTCCTTGAGGGTGCGCGCGGCGAAGGTGGGATTGACCACCATGACAAACGGCTGCTCGGTCGCACGGGTGATGGGCAGCAGGTCCTTGACCGGGTCGAAGCCGATGTTGTTGTAGATGTAGGGGTTGATGGTGAGCACGCCCTGATGGGCCAGGGTGATGGTGTAGCCATCAGGCTGCGCCTTCACACCGGCGAGCGTGCCGATGTTGCCCTGCGCGCCGGGACGGTTGTCGACAATGACCTGCTGGTTCCAGATCTTGCCCAGTTCCACGCTGATGATGCGCGTGAGTGCATCGGTACCGCCGCCGGGCGGAAACGCCACGATGATGCGCACCGGCTTTTCCGGAAAGGCAAGCGCGGCCCCTGCCAACAACGCGACGCACAAACCCGCCAGCAACCGCCTGATCAGACGCTTCATTTCCTGTCTCCAGTATTGTGGGCCGGTACTCGCGCGGGTTTGCGCGGGGCTGGCCTTTCACGTAATGTTAGCGCCCCCGGGGGCATGGCGCCCGCGCGGCAAACAAGGAACTTTGAACATGAAGGGAAAAACCGCGCTCGTCACCGGCTCCACCGGCGGCATCGGGCTGGCGATGATAGAGGCGCTGGCGCAGGCCGGCTGCAACGTGGTGCTGCATGGGCTGGAACTGGCGGCGAGCATGGAAGAGACGCTCGCCGCCCTTCGCAAGCAGCATGGCGTGACCGCCAATTATGTGCAGGCCGACCTGGCCGACCCCGCCGCCATCGCAGCGATGATGGCGGGCGTGCTCAAGCAGCACGGCGCCATCGACATCCTGGTCAACAACGCGGTGACGCGCCACTTCGCGCCCACCGACGCGTTTCCGGTGGAAGCCTGGGACCGCGCGCTGGCGGTGAACCTGAGCGCCGCCTTCCATACGATTCGCCTCGCACTGCCGGCCATGCGCGCGCGCGGCTGGGGCCGCATCTTCAACATGACCTCGGTATACGGATCGCGCGCGGTGGAAAACCGCATCGACTACGTGACCACCAAGCACGCCATCATCGGCATGACGCGCAGCATCGCCATCGAGACCACCAACCAGGGCATCACCTGCAACGCCATGTGCCCGGGCGCGGTGCTCTCCCCCACCAGCGACGCGCGCATCAAGGCGCTGATGGCCGAGACCGGCCTGTCGCGCGAGGACGCCACCGCCAAATTTCTCGAAGGCAAGGGCCCGACCGGTCGCTTCGTGGAGGCGGCGCACATCGCTGACCTGATGGTGTTCTTGTGCGGGCCGGCCGGCAAGGACGTGACAGGCAGTGTGTTGCCGGTGGACGGCGGCTGGTTGGCGGGCGTATGAGTGCCACGCCGGAAGTCAGCAAGGCACTGGCGGAGTTTGTCGTCCGCACCCGCTGGGAAGATATTCCCGAGGCCGTGCGCCACGAGGCCAAGCGCTCGCTGGTGAACTTTTTCGCCTGCGCCCTGGCCGGCTGCCGCGACCCGGCGTTGATCGCCGCCGGCAAGGTGTTCGCGCGTTTTTCGTCCGGCCAGAACTGCACCATCATCGGCCGGCCGGAGCGCACCGACATACTGCACGCCGCCGCGCTCAACGCCATGGCGGCCAATGTGTTCGACTACGACGACACGCACCTGCCCACGATCATCCACCCCACCGCGCCGGTGGCCCCGGCCTTGTTTGCACTGGTCGAGACGCGCCCAAAGAGCGGGCAGGACCTGCTGCTGGCCTTCATCCTGGGCGTGGAAGTGGAATGCCGGCTCGGCAACGCGATTTCGCCCTGGCACTACCAGCGCGGCTGGCACATCACCAGTACCTGCGGCGTGTTCGGCGCCGCCGCGGCCGCTGCCAAAGTGCTGGGCCTGGATGCCACCCACACCCTGTGGGCCCTGGGCGCCGCCTCCGCGCAGGCCAGCGGCCTGGTGGAAACGTTGGGCACCGCCTCCAAAAGCATGGGCGTGGGCAACGCCGCCTCCAACGGCCTGCTTTCGGCCATGCTGGCCGCCGAAGGCTTCGAAGGCCCGGCCCAGCCGCTGGAAGGCGCGCGCGGGTTCCTGCGCGTGATGGGCGACAAGCCGGATTTCGACGGTATCGTCAATGGCCTGGGCGAAACCTGGGAAATCCGGAAGAACACCTACAAACCCTACCCCTGCGGCGTGGTGCTCAACCCCGTGATCGAGGCCTGCCTGGAACTGCACAAGGCGCCGGGGCTGGATGTGAACGCAATCGAGCGCATCGAGATTACCGGCCACCCGCTGCTGCGCGAACGCACCGACCGGCCGCCGCCGAAGAACGGCCGCGAGGCGCAGGTGAGCGCGCGGCATGCGGTGGCGGTGAGCCTTACGCGGGGGAAGGCGGGGTTGGATGAATTCAGTGATGCTTGTGTGGCGGAGGCGGGGTTGCGGCCGATCGGCGACAAACTCCGTTTTCTTGACAATGCCAACTACAGCGTCGAATCCGCCTCGATTACCTTGCACATGGGTAGTGGCACAAAGTATTCGCACCACATCAAGGCCGCTCGCGGTGGCCTGGGCAATCCCCTGCGCGATGAAGACCTCACGCAAAAGCTCGAAGTGCTCGCTGCATGGGGTGGCTCGGGATGGGCAGCGTTGCCACTGACGCAGTCGCTATGGTCGCTAGAGGCTCGCGCTGAAGTCGACACGGTGATGCAGATGGACCAAGCACGTAGATCCTCACCTTGACGATGGCTCCGCAAATAGCAACTAGCCGCGTTCAATCCCGAGGTCGAATTAAGCGCACCCGGCTAGGTTTCGAGGAGACAACTCTCTCGGATTGAGCGCGCAAGAAACCTTGAGACCCCCCCACGTTCCTCAGAGACAAAAATCTCAAGAACTCGTTCCGCCCTGCTAGCACCCAAATACATCTGCGAAACAAAGCGGCGGACGTTTCCAACACCCGAGTGCATCGGAACAGCAAAATCGTTTACATCGACAAGCAAAACCGCTTCGAATTGCAGACCAGCGACATACTCGGGCATGCTGAGGATAAATTTTCGCCCCGCGTATGTGATCTGACTCAATTCCTCTCTCGACGTAATAGGCAAGAAAAGTGACTTCTGCTCGCCAGCGTTCAGATATCGATCAAACAGCTCATGTTCACAACACAGGACCGCCACGTTTCGGCCCTTACCAATGCTCCTAACCAAATCTCCGGCACGAGCGAATGCCGCCTTATACATCTCCTTGATGCCACCATTTACCTGCCGCAACCTCGGCCTGTCTCCAGCAGCCAAATTCGAGTACCCCTTGTACTCAGGCCAATCTTCATCCAAATCGACCGCAGGAAACTCCTGGTCAATCGACCGAAGAAGCGCGAGTATTTCTGGCGTATATCGAAAAACTTGATTGAACTCAAATCGCGGAACGGCACCCAGTTTCGTCTCTCTCCAGATGCTTCCTTGACTACCAAGACTAACAAATGTCTCCTTCGAAGACTGCTTGGCGTCATAGGCCATCACCACAACTGGCGCCCTTTCAACATTGCGGCTAAGGTGGTGAAAGACCATGCGCTCTTGTCGATTGAATTGATGCAATTCGTCGACGAATATGTAATCGAAGCCCTTATCTTTGCGAAGAAGATCCCACTTAAATCCGTCAAGATATTGCAAGTAGTCTGCCATCACCTGATCTAGACCAAGGTACTTATATTCCCTAAGGTACGCTCGAAAGCGATCATATATATCGAGTACAAATTCTCGATCAGCGGTTTCATCAAGCACCATCATCCATTGCCGACGATTCTTGTCCTTCACATATCTAAGACGCTTCTCTGGGTAATCTCTGACACCGTCCGCATCCAACACACATGCGAACTCATTCATGAGTTCCCACCTGAATTGAATACTTTCGGGGGAACTAATGTCCGCCTCAACAAGAAGTCTTATGCGCTCAGAGCATTTATCGCGCAGCGAAATCCAATCTCCATTTTTATATGTAGGAAGAATTTCACTCAAAATCTCAAGCTGATCACGGCGGCCCTTTATTCCATCGTCTGAAAGTGGCTCTAATCCCTCAAAATCTAACGAGAGTGCCTCATTCGCCACCTTCTGCAACGTGGAAATTGTTAGGGCAACTTGTGTTGGCCTTGAAACGAGTGTTTGACGCTCATCAATGGACGTCATGATTGCTCTGACCAATTCCACAGTTGAGCTACTATGGGTCAGAAAAGCAACTCTCACTGCCTTACCTTGATCCAGAGAAGCGTGAACTAGACGCAAGCACTTAATAATGAGCGCAAGAGTTTTCCCCGTTCCAGCAGCCCCTTGAAGCCTGACGGATTGGTCGGCAGGAAAGTCAACAAACTTAATCTGCTCCGCAGTCAGTTTGCTCTTGTACCACTGCTCAGTCGTTAGCCCAAGTGAGAAATCTTTTTGAATTTGTTCAGTCAAATCAAGTCGGCCACGTGACTGGGTAGCAGATTGATCAACGGGCTGCTTAAGAGTCTCAAGCGCTTCTTCGTACCCACTAACCGCACGACGATAGACGTCAAGATTTGGGTACATCTCAATCGAATTGTGATCAAGATTTCCTAAGCAATACACATAGACATTGCTTGACTTGTCGGGAGCCCGATCCAAGTAAATTCTAGTATTGCGCCCGGTTCCAAAGTTGTTAGATTGGATGGAAAGGTACTGGTTATCCTTTAGGTATTGACGCCATCCTGAAGGAATAGTGATGGAAGAATCTAGCAAACGAAGTGCCGCCCGAAGAGCGCGTACAAATGCTTCAATTCGATCATCTGGATCAACGATGCTACTAAATATTCCTTGATCTTGAATTCTGAATACCACCAATCTTGATTGAGAATTTGCTCTTCCACTGAGCACATAGACAATATCGTCGACTTGGCGCCTTTTTAGCTCCTCCGACTCCTTAATTTCCAAAGTATCTAGCCAAGCAGGAGACATTTGTTCAGCATTGAAAAGATAGTTCAATGCCACTTCATCAACCACCAAGGCATCTGCCATAGTTACTTACCTCGCGCTGGCTTCAGCCATCGCAGAACAGACTTCGAGAACTATTTCCTTTTGGCGACGCTCATATCCGGGGACTTTTGCAATGCGACTATATAGTTGCGCAAACTGCTGCGTGATTGCGTACTTGTAGCGATCAATCAGACGCCCAACTCGAATACTTCTCGAAGAATTCTCTCTAAAAGCTTCCAATGACGACGTGAGGTTCTCACTTTCAATCGCGTGAACGTGCCTCAACGACACAAGAAAGCCTTTCACTGAATCGAAACGTGGAAGATCAGGTAAGAAAAACAAATCCATCGGCATTTCGCTTTGAAGGTCTCTAGTCACCTCGTCGACGACGCCCTTGATATTTTTCTTATTGACTTTTTCTCGGACCGCGCACAGCCTATCAAAAGGCGAGTTGAAAGAATGTGGCGATTCAGGAGCTAGTAAGACCACTAATGCGTGATGATTTTCAGAAAATTTTCGCAAATCCTTCGGGTCGTCGATACCCAAAATCTTGCCGATCTCGTCTGCCGCTGAGCGCAAAAACCAACGTTGAATCCCTTCTTGGGTCATAGGGGTAGCAGCGCTATCCAATTCCTTACGTCGTCGATTCACGTACCCCTGCATTTCCTCGAGCTTACTAGCACGTGCACTAGCAAGCTTGTCTAAAGCCCATTCGCTAGTTACGTAGCGTCCAAGCGGGAGAATCGGAAGGTATGCCAAGGCCCCACCGAATTTGCTTTGCGCAATATCACAGTCCGCCGTCAAAATCATTCCAATGCTTGATGTCTCAATTGAGGACAAATCTCCGCTGACAAAAATATCTCCCTGCCTCCACGGAGTGTCAATGGAGATTTCGACACAGCAAGCATCTTGTTCTGAAACGATTTCGTCGGCCATTTTTTATTTGAGCTGCACCTTCCGAATTGTTGGGCAATGATTCCGATCTAAATGCCACATCACCCCAACGTCGGCATATTCAACCGCGGCCCCACCTCCGTCGTCGTCCAACGCGTAGTCACCACCTTCGGCCGCGTATAGAACCGCACCCCGTCCATCCCATGCACGGAGTAGTCGCCAAACAACGAAGCCTTCCATCCGCCAAACGAGAAAAACGCCATCGGCACCGGGATGGGCACGTTCACGCCCACCATGCCGACTTCGATTTCGGTTTCAAACCGGCGGGCCGCGCCGCCTGATGCGGTGAAGATCGCCGTGCCGTTGGCGTAGGGGCAGCTGTTCACCAGCTTGATGGCGTCTTCCAGGGTATCCACGCGCAGCACGGCGAGCACCGGGCCGAAGATCTCGTCCTTGTAGATGCTCATGTCGGTCTTCACGTTGTCAAACAACGTCGTGCCCAGGTAGAAGCCGTTCTCGTAGCCGGGCACCACCTTGCCGCGGCCGTCCATCACGAGCTTGGCGCCTTCCTTCTCGCCGGCGTCGATGTAGCTCTTCACCTTGTCGCGGTGCTGCTTGGTCACCAGCGGGCCCATTTCCACGCCGGCCTTGTTGCCGGGGCCCACTTCAATATTCAGCGCCTTCTCTTTCACCTTGGCCACCAGCGCGTCGCCCACGCCGCCCACGGCAACTACCACCGAGATGGCCATGCAGCGCTCGCCGGCGGAGCCGTAGCCCGCGCCCACCAGGGCATCAGCGGCAAAGTCGAGGTCGGCATCCGGCAGCACCACGGCGTGGTTCTTCGCACCACCAAGCGCCTGCACGCGCTTGCCGTTCTTGGCGCAGGTTTCGTAGATGTATTGCGCGATCGGCGTGGAGCCCACGAACGAGATGGCCTTCACGTCCGGGTGGTTGAGCAGGCTGTCCACGGCTTCCTTGTCGCCATGCACCACGTTGAACACGCCGTCGGGCAGGCCGGCTTCCTTGAACAGTTCCGCCATCCGCATGGAGCAGGAGGGCACCTTCTCCGAGGGCTTGAGCACAAAGGTGTTGCCCGTGGCAATCGCCACCGGGAACATCCACAGCGGCACCATCGCGGGAAAGTTGAAGGGCGTGATGCCGGCGCACACGCCGAGCGGCTGGCGCAGGGTGTGGCAATCCACATCCGTGCCGACGTTCTCGGAATGCTCGCCCTTTTGCAGGTGCGGGATGCCGCAGGCGAATTCGATCACCTCGATGCCGCGCGTCACCGAACCCACAGCGTCGGGCACGGTCTTGCCGTGCTCTTCGCTGGCCAGCACGGCCAGTTCATTGATGTTGGCCTGCATCAGAGCCAGAAACTTCTGCATCACGCGCGCGCGGCGCAGCGGCGGGGTGGCGCGCCAGGCGGGGAAGGCGGCCTTGGCGGCCTGCACGGCGGTGTCGATGTCCTTGGCGTTGGCAAAGGCCACGCGCTTGGTCACTTCGCCCGTGGCGGGGTTGGTCACCTCGCCGCTGCGGGCGCTGGTGGCTTCCGTCTTGCGGTTGTTGATCCAGTAACCGACGGTGGGGGTGAGCAGGGCGTTGTCTACGGGCTTGTTCATGATGGGTCCTGGGGGTCTTTGGTGTGGGTATTGCGGATTGAAATCGGGTGGCCGAAGAAGCGAACCGGGGATGGTATAGGAAGACGCCCTCCTTCAGGCAAAACCGGCATCGGTGTCATGCGTCGACCTTGTCAACCTGGCGCTCCTCCAGCGTCTGGTCTTCGTCGTCAGGAAAGTGGTACCAGTCCTTGTGCGGCGAGCGCTTGTGGCAGGACGGGCATTGGGTCTCATACCACTGCTTGCCGCAGCCGGGGCATACGCCGGCGGTCCAGAAGGTGTTCCATTGCGTGCCGCAGGCGGGCACACAGGCCCAGCGGCTTTCGGCAGTGGGCTTCCAGGCGCACTTGGGGCAGCGGATTTCGGGCTCTTTCACCGGCGGGATTCTAGCGCCGCCGGTGCGGGCCAGCGCGCGCGGCCTTGGTACGCGGCGCCAGGTTTTGCACCTCAGGGTTTACCCGAGCGTCACGTATTCCCACGCACGTGGAATAATCGAATGCTAAATTGTGTAAACGTAGTCAGCCGTTGCTCCAAACGTAGTCAACCGTACCCCGTTCCCGCCCGCAGCCATCCAACCCAGGAGTCCCCCATGCTGGAAGAAAAAAATACATTCGAAGACTCGCAGCTCGAAAGCCTGCTGCCCAAGGTGAAGTTCAGCCGCCGCGGCTTCCTGGCCACGGCCGCCTCCACCGCCGGCTACACCATGGCCGCCGGCCCGGTCATGGCGCAAACCGCCATCACCACCCCGGCCGACGGGCTCGACGTCAAGGACATCAAGGTGCCGGTTTCCGGCGGCGACATGCCTGGCTACATGGCCTCGCCCAAGGGCGCGACCAAGCGCGCCACCGTGATCGTGATCCCCGAAATCTTCGGCATGCATGAATACCAGAAGGACATCTGCCGGCGCCTCGCCAAGGCGGGCTACGTGGGCGTGACCATCGACCCATTCTTTCGCTCCGGTGACCTGGCCAAGATCTCCGACATCAAGCAGGTGCTGTCCGCCGCCAATTCGCTCAAGGACGAAGTGATGCTGGCCGACCTGGATTCGCTGGTGGCAATGCTCGAAAAGGAACCCAAGGTCAACGCCAAGAAGCTCGGCATCACCGGCATGTGCCGCGGCGGCCGCACGGTGTGGATGTACATCGCCCACAGCAAGAAGATCAAGGCCGGCGTGTCCTGGTACGGTGGCCTGAACCCCATGCCGCCGGCCATGCCGCTCTCGCCCATCGACGTCACCGACAAGTTGAACGCCCCGGTGCTGGGCCTGTATGCGGGTGCCGATGCCGGCATCCCGGAAAACATGGTCATGCGCCTGAAGGCCGGTCTGGTGGCCTTCGGCAAGGATCAGGAATCGCCGATCCACGTGTACCCCAACGTGCCGCACGCCTTCCATGCGGACTACCGCCCCAGCTACCGCAAGCCCGAAGCCGAAGACGGCTGGAAGCGCATGCTGGCGTGGTTCAAGAAGCACGGTGTCGCCTGAGGATACGAAGCTTTCTACTGCGCGGGCCGATCTTGCACCTGTGATGCTCGCCGTACAGCAGTACGGCTGCGCTTCTCGGCACAACCTCGACTCGCTCGCTACGAAATCTTCGCACCCTCGACAAGCCGCACTTGAGCAACAGAACGAAGGGGCCCGCAAGGGCCCTTTTGCTTTTGCGCGTTCAGTAAATGGGGTCTGACCCCATTTATCTGCCGCCGGTGCAGTCGATGGTCGAGGCGGTGGTGAAGGTGGCGGCGTCCGAGCACACCCACAGGATGGCTTCGGCGATTTCCTGTGCGGTGCCGGGGCGGCCCAGCGGGATCAGGGGGGCGCTGGCTTGTGCGCGTCCCGCCTCGCCGATGCTGGCGTGGATCTCGGTGTCGGTGATGCCGGGGCGCACGCTGTTGACGCGGATGCCCTCGCTGGCCACTTCCCGACCCAGGCCCACGGTAAAGGTGTCGATCGCGCCCTTGGCCGCCGCGTAGTCCACATACTGCGCGGGGGACCCCAGGCGCGCCGCGCCGGATGAAATGTTGACGATGTTGCCGCCGCGCCCGAAGCCCGCGCCCATGGCCGGCCCTTCCTTCGTGGACATGCGCTTCACCGCCTCGCGCGCGCAGATGAACGAGCCGATCACGTTGATGCGGAACATGCGCTCGACCCTCGCCACGCTCATTTCCGACACGCGCGCCTTCACGTCCACGATGCCGGCATTGTTGACCAGGCAGTCCAGCGGCCCGAGTTCGCGGTCGACGATGCGGAACATCTCGATCACGTCGTGCTCCACGCCCACGTCCGCCTTGATGGCGATCGCCCGGCCGCCGGCGGCCTTCACCTTGGCCACCACCTCCCCGGCGGACTGCGCATCGCGCGTGTAGTTGACGGCCACATCGTAGCCGCGCTGCGCGGCCAGCAGGCAGGTGGCCGCACCGATGCCGCGGCTGCCGCCGGTAACCAGCATGATCTTGCGCATCTTGGTTTTCCTAGTAGGACTTCGGCAGGCCCAGCACCTTCTCGGCGATGAAGTTGAACACCATCTGCATGCTCACCGGCGCGATGCGCGGCAGCATGGCCTCGCGCAGGTAGCGCTCGACGTGGTACTCCTTCGCATAGCCCATGCCGCCCAGGGTCAGCACCGCCGTCTCGCAGGCATGGTAGCCGGCCTCGGCGGCGAAGTACTTGGCGGCGTTGGCTTCCGCACCGCAGGGCAGGCCCTGGTCGTACTTCCACGCCGCCTTGTAGACCAGCAGTTCGGCGGCTTCGAGCTCGATCCAGTTTTTCGCCAGCGGATGGGCCACACCCTGGTTCTGCCCGATCGGCCGGTCGAACACGATGCGTTCGCCGGCGTAGTGGGCCGCGCGCGCCAGCGCCGCCCGCCCCAGGCCCATCGCCTCGGCCGCGATCAGGATGCGCTCCGGGTTCATGCCGTGCAGGATGTAGCGAAAGCCCTGCCCTTCCTCGCCGATGCGGTCTTCCAGCGGCACTTCCAGGCCGTCGATGAAAAGTTCGTTCGAATCCACCGCCTTGCGGCCATGCTTTTCGATCTCGCGCACGCTCACCTTGCTGCGGTCGAGGTCGGTATAAAAGAGCGTGAGGCCCTCGCCCGCCTTGGAGGTTTCCGCCGGCGCCGTGCGCGCCAGGAGCAGCACCTTGTGCGCCACCTGCGCGGTGGAGATCCACACCTTCTGGCCGTTGACCACGTACTTGTCGCCCACCCGCTTGGCCTGGGTCTTGAGCCGCAGGGTGTTCAGGCCCGTGGTCGGCTCGGTGACTGCGAAGCACGACTTGTGCTCGCCGCGGATCAGGGGCGGCAGCCAGCGCGCCTTCTGCTCCTCGGTACCGAACATCACCACCGGATGCAGGCCGAAGATGTTCATGTGCACCGCGGAGGCACCGGAAAAGCCGGCGCCGGATTGCGACACCGTCTGCATGATCAGCGCCGCCTCGGTGATGCCGCGCCCGGCCCCGCCGTGCGCCTCCGGCATGGCGATGCCCAGCCAGCCGCCGGCGGCCAGCGCGGCGTGAAAGTCGTGCGGAAAGCCGCCCTCGCGGTCATGCTTCAGCCAGTACTCGGCGGGAAAGCCTTCGCAGATCTTCGCTACCGCTTCGCGGATGGCGAGTTGTTCTTCAGTAAATGAGAAATCCAATTTCCACTCCCGGTTGCTTCATTCCGCCTTGATGTTGGCGTCCTTGATGACCTTGCCCCACTTGGCAGTGTCGCTCCTGACCTTCTCGACGGTTTGCGCCGGGCTGAGGAACTCGGCATCACAGCCCATCTGCTTGTACTGTTCCTGCAGGTTCTTGTCCTCGCCGGCCTTGAGCAGGGCCTGCGACAGGCGCGCCACCACATCGGCCGGCATGCCGGCCGGGCCCACCAGCGAGAACCAGCCGGTGGAATCGAAGCCCTTGTAGCCCAGCTCATCCATGGTCGGCACCTCGGGAAAGGCGCCGGACCGCTTGGGCGAGGTCACCGCCAGCGCGCGGATCTTGCCCGACTTGTAAGGCCCCACCGCCGGCGCCAGCGAGGAGAACAGCATCGGCACCTGGTTGCCCATCAGGTCGGTCATGGCCGGCGCACCGCCCTTGTACGGAATGTGCAGCAGGTTAACCCCGGTGAAGCTCTTGAACAGTTCACCCGAAAAATGGTGCGGCCCGGCGATGCCCGAGGTGCCGAAGCTCCATTTGTCCGGTTCCTTCTTGGCCGCCGCCACCACGTCGGCCACGCTCCTGAACGGCGAGGAAGGATGCACCACCAGCACACTGCCGGTGCTGCACACATGGCCGATATGGGTAAAGGAGTTGAGCGGGTGGTAGCCCACCTTGGTGAGCTGCGGCGCGGTGGTGAAGGGCCCGCCATCGGCGAAGTACAGCGTGTAGCCGTCCGGCGGCATCTTGCTGATGAATTCCGCCGCCACGCCGCCGGCGGTGCCGGGCTTGGGTTCGATGATGATGGATTGGCCAAGCAATGGCTCCAGCACACGCATCAGGGGCCGCCCGGCGGCGTCCGCCGCGCCGCCCGCGGTGTATCCCAGCACCACGCGGATGGGCTTGTTCGGGTAACCCTGCGCGAACGCCTGCATGCTGAACGCGGCCACGGCGGCAACGGCCGCGGCCATGACTTGCTTGATCATCGTTTGTCTCCTGTTTGAATGCATCACCGGCCGCCGACCCCGGCGCCGGGGTAGGTGCTTACTCGGCCTTGATGTTGGCGTCCTTCACGACCTTGCCCCACTTGGCGGCGTCGGCCCGGACTTTCTCTACCGTCTGCGCCGGTGAGAGGATCTCGGCGTCGCAGCCGGTGGCATTGAGTTGCGCGATCAGGTTCTTGTCCTCGCCCACCTTCTGCATCGCCTGCGCAATGCGGGTCACCGCCTCCTGTGGCAGCCCGGCGGGGCCGATCAGGCCATACCAGGCGGTCGACTCGAAGCCCTTCAAGCCCAGCTCATCCATGGTCGGCACCTCGGGAAAGGCGGCCGAGCGCTTGAGGGACGTGACGGCGATCGGCCGCACCTTGCCACCCTTGGCCGCGCCCACCACCGGGCCCAGCGAGGAGAACAACATCGGCACCTGCCCGCCCATCAGGTCGGTCATCGCCGGGCCGCCGCCCTTGTAGGGGATGTGCAGCAGCGATGCACCGGTGACGCTCTTGAAGTATTCGCCCGAAAGGTGATGCGGCCCGCCCACCCCGGAGGTGCCGTAGCTCCACTTGGCGGGTTCCTTCTTCGAGGCCTCGATCACCTCGGCCATGGTCTTGAACGGCGTGGCCGGATGCACCACCAGCATGCTGCCGCTGCCGCACACATGGCCCAGGTGGGTGAACGAGGTGTTGATGTTGTAGCCCACCTTGGTGAGATGCGGCGCCACCGTCAGCGGGCCGCTGTCGAAGTAGTACAACGTATATCCGTCGTTGGGCGCCTTGGCGATGAACTCCATCGCCACCCCGCCGGCCGCACCGGGCTTGTACTCGATGATGATGGATTGCCCCAGCACCGGCTCGAGGAACTTCGCCAACGGGCGGATGCCGGCATCGGCGGAACCGCCGGGGGCATAGCCGACGATCACGCGGATCGGCTTGTTGGGGTAAGGCTGGGCCTGCGCCTGGCCCGCCACCGCTGCCAGCATCAAGGCTGCCGCCATTGCTCGCTTCATGTTTGTCTCCGACCGGGTTTATTGGGTTGAACTACGCAAGGCTTCACGAAGGCAGGTCGAGCACCTGCCTGGCGAGGATGTTGCGCTGGATCTCGTTGCTGCCGCCGTAGATGGTGGGCACACGCGCCTTGTAGAAGATCGACAGCGCGTCGATCGAGGCCTCGCCCATGGCCACATCGCCTGACAACCCGCCGCAGTCGGCCGCCGTCTCGATGGCGAGATCGGCGATGCGCTGGAAGGTCTCGGTGGCCCAGATCTTCAACATCGAGATGTCCGGCCCGAGCGCCTCGCCGCGCACCAGCGTGTCGGCGAAGCGGCCGTACAGGTCGCCCAGGTGCAGCACGTCCAGGCGCACCTGGGTGAACTTGTCGCGGAACAGCGGGTCGTTTTCCACCCCGCGCGCGCGCGCCAGGTTCTCCAGCATCGCCAGGCCGTACTCCGGCAGCTTGGGGCTGCCGATGAAGATGCGCTCGAAGGTGAGCAGCGACTTGGCGATGGTCCAGCCGCGGTTCTCCTCGCCCACCAGGTTGGCCACCGGCGTGCGCACGCCGTCGAAGAACACCTCGCAGAATTCCTCGTGGCCGGCCATGTCGCGGATCGGGCGGATGGTGATGCCGGGCTGGTCCAGGTCCACCAGCAGGAAGCTGATGCCCTCCTGCTTCTTGGCGTCCGGCGCGGTGCGCGCGAGCACGAAGATGTGGGTGGCATCGTGCGCAAGGGTGGTCCAGATCTTGTGGCCGTCAATCACATACTCGTCGCCCTCGCGCCGCGCACGGGTGGACAAGCCCGCCAGGTCGGAACCCGCGCCGGGCTCCGAATAACCCTGGCACCAGATGTTCTTGCACGAGAGGATGTGCGGCAGGAAGCGGCGCCGCTGCTCCTCGGTGCCGAAGCGCTGCAGCACCGGCCCCACCATCAGCACGCCGTGGTCCTGGAAGCGCGCGATGCCCCAGCGTTCCTGCTCCTCGATGAAGATCAGCAGCTTGGCGGGCGAAAGGCCCATGCCGCCATACTCGGCCGGCCAGTTGGGCGCGATCCAGCCCTTTTCGGCCATGCGCAGGTACCAGCCGGAGAGTTTCGTCCAGCGCAGGCGCCCGGGCGGGAAGCGCAATTCCTGTGGATAGTTGGCCTCGAATTCAGCGCGCACCAGCAAACGGAATTCGTCGTCAGGCAGGCCGTTCCAGTCGCGCTCCTGGGTCACGCCGTAGGTGAAGGTTTGGGTCATGCTGCCCCTCCGGTATCGGCGCTCAAGTCGCCCTGGCCGGCGATCAAGTCGCCGTAGCGGCGCCGGTGCGCCGCAGCGTTGCCCAGCCATGCGCAAAGGACAAGTGCGCGGTTGAAGTACAGGCTCAGGTCGTATTCATCGGTAAAGCCGATGGCGCCATGCAGTTGCACCGCCTGCTTGCACACTATCAGGGCCGCATCGGCCGCGCGCGACTTGGCGCTGGAAGCCGCCATCGCGCGATCGCGGGGCGTGGCGCCGTCGGCGTCGAAACGCCGTACCGCCGCATCCAGCGCCGCCTTCGACACTTCCTTCTGGATCCAGATGTCCACCGCCCGGTGTTGCAGGGCCTGGAACGAGCCGATCGGCTTGCCGAACTGCTTGCGGGTGCGCAGGTATTCAAAGGTGAGTTCGAGCACCCGCTCCATGATGCCGACCAGTTCGGCTGCCGTGCACAGCACCGCCGCGTCAGTGGCGTATCCCAGCGCGCCGGCGGCGCACAGCGGGCTGGCCAGCCGGTCGGCCGCGCCCACCTTGACCCCGGCGAGCACCAGCCGCGCGCTGGCACTGCCATCGGCGGCGCGCTCGCGCTCGACCGCAAGGCCGGCGCGGCCGCGTTCCAGCGCATACAACGCAAGCCCCCCGGTGCCGCGCGCGGCGACGATGAAGATATCGGCCGCGGCCACGCGCACAAAGCGGCAATGCCCGTCGAGAAGCCCGTCATGTTCGACCACGGCCGTGGACGCGGCCGCCAGCGCGCCACCATCGGCCTGCCAGGCGACCGTCACTACCCGTTCGCCGGCACCGAGTTCGGCCAGCAGTCGCCCGCTCAGCGCCGGGTTGTCGCCCCGCGTGAGCAGTGCGGTCGGCAGAACGGCGGCGGCCACGAAGGGCTCCGGGTAGTTGGCGTAGCCCAGCCGCGTGGCAATCGCCACCGCGGCATCGAGCCCCAGCCCGAGCCCGCCGGCATCCTCCGGAACCAGGATGGAAAACCAGCCCTGGTCGGCCATCTGGCGCCAGATCGCATGGTCAAAACCGTCGGCGCCGCCGCGCAGGGCGCGGATGCGCTTTGAATCGGGCTTGGCGAACGCGGCCGCCGCGTCCGCCAGCATGGTGAGGGTGTCGTCGCTCATGGGCTTTCCGGTTTCGCGGCGTGCGTCAGATCGGGTCCCAGGAAAACACATCCTGCGAGCGCGCCAGCGGGAAGAAGCTCGCCTGCATGGCGGGAATCGCATGGCTGCCGATGGTCTCCGGCGTCCAGCCTTCGGAACGGTGCACCGAGCGCACCGGACGATGCTGGCCGAACAGGAAGATCTCGTTGGCGCGCACGCCGAAGATCTGCCCGGAAACGCCGGCAGCCGCATCGCTGGCCAGGTACACCGCCAGGGGGGCGATCTTGGCCGTTTCCATGCTTTTCAGCTTTTCCACCCGCGCTTTCTGGTCCGGCGTCTCGGTGGGAATCGAGCCGATCATGCGGCTCCAGGCGAAGGGCGAAATGCAGTTGGAACGCACGTTGTACTTGGCCATGTCCATGGCCATGGACTTCGAAAGCCCGACGATGCCCAGCTTGGCGGCCGAATAGTTGGCCTGCCCGAGGTTGCCGATCAGGCCGGAGGTGGAGGTCATGTTGATGTAGACCCCGGCGTTCTCGCTCTTGAAATACGGCGCCGCCGCGCGCGCGACGTAGAACGAGCCGTTCAGGTGCACGTCGATGACGGCCTTCCATTCCTCGATGCTCATGTTGAAAAAGAAGCGGTCGCGCAGGATGCCGGCGTTGTTGACCACGCAGTCGACACGGCCGAAGGCGTCGATGGCGGTCTTGATGATGCGGTTGGCCGAATCCCAGTCGGCCACGCTGTCGGTGTTGGCCGCCGCCTGGCCGCCCATGGCCTTGATCTCGTCGACCACTTTCTGCGCCGGGCCCGCGTCCTTGCCCTCACCGGCGACCGAGGCGCCGATGTCGTTGACCACCACCCTGGCGCCCGCGCGGGCAAAGGCCAGCGCGAAGTCCCGCCCGATGCCGCCGCCCGCACCCGTGATGACCGCCACTTTTCCTTCCAGCATTCCCGCCATGATGTCTCCCGTTCCTGTTGTTCGCCTCAGGCAAGGCGGCCGGGCCGCTTGCCACTGGTGCGCATTTTTGCACAGGCATGGGGTGTGGACGCCCTGGCAGCGGATGGCCGCCCGATCCGGGCGAACCCGGCAAATTGCTGAGCCATGTCAAGGACATGCGGCAACGGTGGGCTATAGTGCCCGAAACACAAAGTTTGCAACGGCGCCGCAGGCCCCCTTCACGCATGAAATCCGCAGTTTCCCCCCCCGCCCGCGACGGTCGCCAGTTCCTGCTTTTGGGCCTGTGGCTGTCGATCGGCGGCGCGCTGGCGGCGGGCATCCTGTTTGTCGCGCTGTTCGCATCGCAAGGCGGCGAGATCATCCGGCGCGACGATGCGCCGGTCTACTTCGCGCTTGGCGCGATCGCGCTTTCGCTCGCACTGGGCGCCTGGGGGGCATTGCGCCTGGCCTACCGGACCCGCGAGGTCGACGCGACGCTGCGCGAACGCGAGCGCGACCTCGAACTGGCCCAGGCCGGCGGCCGCATCGGCAGCGTGATCATCGATCTGGAGCGCGCCGAATGGATGCTCTCGAAGGTCGGCTACGAGGTGCTTGGCGTGCCCGGCGGATCCTGGCGGCCACTGGCCGAGTTCGCCGCGATGCTCGCCCCGCATACCCGGGCAGAGACCGCAAGATCGATGCAGGCCAACATCGCCTCGGGCAAACGCACCAGCGCCGAATACCAGATCGTGCGTCCGGTCGACGGCAAGGTCGCGTGGATCCGCGTGATGACCGACACGGAATTCGACGCGGACGGCAAGCCGCTGCGGCGTATCGGCACCGTGCAGGACATCACAGAGGAAAAGGCCGCGGCGGCGCGCATCGTCCGCCTCTCCCGGCTATATGCCGCGCTCAGCAAGACCAGCGAGGCGGTGCTGCATGCCCGCGACTTCAGCCTGCTGTGCGGGCAGGCCTGCCGCATCGCCGTCGAGCAGGGCGGGATGATGTCCTCCACCATCCGCATCCATGACGCGGGGGAAGCCGTGCTGGCGCGGGTGGCCTCGCACGGTCCGGTGGAAGGGCTGGTCGGGCGCCCGGTCATCGGCGTCAACGACTCGATCGGCGTCGCCGCCGCCACCTTCAGGCGCGGCGCGCGCACGGTCATCGAACGCATGTCCGAAAACCCGCTGACCCAACCATCCGCAGAGGACGCGCGGCGCCAGGGCATCAGCGCCATGGCCTGTTTTCCGCTGCGCACGCAGGACCAGGTGTTCGGCACCTTCAGCGTGTTCGCCGGCGACAGCGCGGATCTGGATGAACGCATCATCGAACTGCTTGAAGAGATCGCCGGCGCCATCGCCTTCGCGCGCGCCAAGATGGCCGCCGAGCAACGCATCGAGCGGCTTTCCAGCCTTTATGCGGCGTTGAGCCGCACCAACGAGGCGATCGTCCGCACCACCGACTGGCAGCAGCTTTGCAATGAAGTCTGCCGCATCATCGTCGATCTGGGCCAGGTGCATTCCGCCGCCATCCGCATGGCCGATGCGGCCACCGGCAACCTGGTCCCGGTGGCGCACTGCGGCCCGCGCGGCTACGGGGTCGAGCGCCTGGCCGTGTTCAATGCCGATTCGCCGCTCCCGCAGGCGGTGGCGTTCCGCGAAGACCGCGCCTGCCTCGCCGCCGACATCGCCGGCGACCCGGCACTGGCGGTCTATCATGAGCTCTCGCGCAGCGGACTGGTTTCATCCATCTTCGCCGTACCGATCCGTCAAGCGGGAAGGCCGGCCGGGGTGCTTTCGGTATTCGCCGGCGACCATGGCCATTTCGACGACGAGCTGGCCCGCCTGTACGAGGAGCTCGCCAATGACCTTGCGTTCGCCCGTGAAAAGCTTGGCAACGAGGCGGCCATGCGCGAGAGCGAGATGCGCTACCGCACCCTCGTCGACGCCTCCCCGGACGGCATACGCGTCATGCAGGACGCCCGCGTGGTACTGGTCAACCCGGCCTACCAGCGCCTGGTCGGCGCTCCCTCGGTGGAGTCGCTGCACGGCCGCGACGCGGCCAGCAACCTGGCGCCGCAATGGCGTGAAGTCGCGCTCGCGCGCATGCACCGGGTGCTCGATGGCGGCCGGGCGGTGGAACCGATGGAACAGGAAATGCTGCGCGACGACGGCACCCCGGTGCCGGTGGAAGTGGTCACCATGCCGTTTGTCTACGACGGCAAGCCGGCCACCCTGTCGATCCTGCACGACCTCACCGAGCGGCGGCGTGCCGAAAGCGCGCTGCGCGAGCGCGAGCGCGAGGCAATGGAGGAGATACGCGCCGTCAACGAGTCGCTGGAAGCGCGCATCGCCGAACGCACCCGCGAGCTGACCAGCGCCAATCACGACCTCGAAGCCGCCAACCGCGACCTCGAATCGTTCTCGTATTCGGTTGCGCACGACCTGCGCGCGCCGCTGCGCAGCATGACCGGCTTCGCCAAGCTGCTGGAACTCGATGTCGCCGACGGCGAGCTCAAGGACGTGCCGCGCCACGCCGAGCGCATCATCGAAAACGCCGCGCGCATGAACGCCCTGGTCGACGGCCTGCTCGCCGTATCCAGGGTGACCCACGGCGCACTCCTCGAAGAAGCGATCGATTTCGCCACGATGGTGGCGGATGTCGCACGTGAAACCAATCCGTCCGGCCGCGCCGAAATCCACATCGAACCGCTGCCGGTGGTGCGGGGCGATGCGGCCGCGCTGCGCCAGGTCTGGACCAACCTCGTCGCCAATGCGGTCAAGTACAGCGCCAAGCGCGAGCGCCCGGTCGTCAACGTGGGCGGCCGGATCGAGGGAGCGGAAATCGTCTTCCATGTCCGCGACAACGGCGCCGGCTTCGATCCGGCGTACGCCAGCCGCCTGTTCGGCATGTTCGAGCGCCTGCATGCGCCCACTGAATTCGAAGGCACGGGCGTGGGCCTGGCGATCGTGCGGCGCAGCGTCGAACGCCACGGCGGCCGCGTGTGGGCCGAAGGGCAACCCGGCGAGGGCGCCACTTTCCACTTCAGCCTGCCCGTCGGCCGCGTGATGGAAAAGCACGGATAATTTCCTGTTGTTCGGGAGGCCTTCCCGGCGGCGACTCCGCTAAGATGCCCGCTCCGCAGCATCCAACTCCCAATCGGCGATAACAGGTTCATGGCGCACAACACAGCGACGGGCAGGCCCTGAATTGATGGCCGTCAGGCAGGCCTGGCTGACCCCGCAGCGACGCATTGTCGGCGGGGCGGTGGCCATTGG
Organism: Burkholderiales bacterium; assembly: GCA_965279115.1. Lineage (GTDB taxonomy): Bacteria > Pseudomonadota > Gammaproteobacteria > Burkholderiales > JAEUOS01 > JAEUOS01. The sequence continues at coordinate 4,061,501 of OZ257137.1, read as the reverse complement.
CCTCGCCGCCACCGCGTGGATCGCCAACGGCCTGGTGCAGGACCGCGCGCAAGTCGAGAAGTCGGCATCCGGCAGGACCCTGAACCGCGCCATGATCACCGGCCAGTACACGCGCGAATCGATCCGCCGTGTCGAACAGGCGCTGGGACATACGGCCGACGAGTTCATGCGCGCGAGCGCGGCAGGGCGCGCCAACCCCGCGGACCTGCGCCACAGCCTGGAAGCCTTTGTCGCACGCGGCGGCCTGATCCACCGCATGGCCATTCTGGACAAGACGGGCAAACCGGTGCTGGCCACCGGTGCGGAGGCGGATTTTCCGGCCAGCCTCGCGACGCAGGAGGTGTTCACCCGGCAGCGCGACGGTGCAACCGGAAAGCTCGTCTTCAGTACGCCCTACCGCACCGCCGATGGCAAGACTCGTCTGCTGCCCGCGAGCATGCGGCTGGCTGCGCCGGATGGCGCTTTCGCCGGCATCGTCCTGGCCGAAATCAACACCGCGCATTTCGCCGCGGCCTTCGAAGTCCTTGGCAAGGAACCCGGCGGCTTCTACACGCTTTTCCTGCGCTCCGGCGCCATCATCGCCCGCCTGCCGGATGATGCCGCCGTCCTTGACCGGAACTGGGCCGACTCGCCGATGTTCCGCGAGCATCTGCCGGGTGCGTCGCGCAAGACCGTGCGCCAGGTGGTGGCCGCAAGCGGCATCGAAAGCCTGTACAGCTACGATTCCCTGACGGATTTTCCGGTGGTTACCGCCTCCGGGCTGTCGCTCACCGGCGTGCTCGCGCCCTGGCGCGAAAGGGTGCAGCGCGACCTGGCGCTGCTCGCCGGCGGCCTGCTGGTGCTGGCGCTGGGCACCTGGCTGGTATTGCGCAGCCTGCGCTCGGAAGTCTCCGCCAACGCCGCGCAGGCCGAAAGCGAGGAGCGCTACCGCCGGCTGTTCGACACCGCCACCCTGCCGATGTTCGTGCATGTGGAAGGCATCCTGCGGATGGTCAATCCGGCCGCGGTAACGATGTTCGGCGTGCATGACGCGGACGAGCTGATCGGCCGTTCGGGCCTGGAGTTCATCCATCCGGAGGACCGTCCGACCGCCGCCGCCCGCGGACGTGCCGCCGCCGACCGCAGGCAACCGCAGGCGGCGCAGCTGCTGCGCTATGTGCGCGTCGACGGCACGCAAATCGAGGTCGAGGTCACCTCCGAACCGTTCGAGTTCAAGGGTGAGCCCGCGGCCCTCACGACGGCACGTGACATCACGCAGGAAATGATCGCCCGGCGCCGCGTCGCGCGCGTCAACCAGTTGTATGCCGCCTTAAGCCAGGTCAACCAGGCGGTCGTGCATTCGGGCGACTATTTGTCGCTCTGCGAGCAGGTAAGCCGCATCGCCGTCGAGATCGGCGGCATGGGATGCGCGCTGGTACGCCGCTTCGACGCCGAGCGCGGCCTGCTCATCCCGGTGTATTTTCATGGCCCCGCCACCGGCCTGATCGGCAGGCACGAACTGCCGCTCGAGGGCACCACCGGCGTCTCCGTGGAGGCGGTCAAAGGCAACGGCCGCTGCATCGTGCATGACATGGCGACCAGTCCGATCACCGTGCATGCGCCGGGCGCCCGTGAACACGGCCTCAATTCGGCCGCCGCCTTCGTGCTCAAGGTCGAAGGCAAGCTCATCGGCACCTTCGCGGTGTTCGGCCCGGGCAACGGTTTCTTCGACGACGAAATGGTCGCGTTGCTGCAGGAGATCGCCGACAGCCTGGCCTATGCACAGACAAAGCTCGAGGCCGAACTCGTCCTGCGCGAGCGCGAGCGCGACCTGCAGCGCGCCCAGGCCGCCGGGCGCATCGGCAGTGTGATCGTCGACCTTCAGCGTGGCGAGTGGTACCTCTCGCCGGTGGGCAACGAGATCGCCGGCTTGTCGTCGGCGTCCTGGCGACCGATAACCGACTTCGCCGGCCTCCTCGCGCCGGACACCCGCGAAGCGTCGGCCGCGCGCATGCGCGCCAATGTCGCTTCGGGAATGCGCACGTCCGAGGACTACGAGATCATCCGGCCAACCAGCGGCGAACGCGCCTGGATTCGCGTGATCACCGAATCCGAACTCGCCGTCGACGGCACCGCCCTGCGCCGTATCGGAACGATCCAGGACATCACGGCCGAGAGAAGCACCCGTCTGGCGCTTGCGCGCAGCGACGAGCGTTTCAAGCTCGCGATAGCGGCGTCCAACGTGGCCATCTGGGACTGGAATATCGCCACCGGGGTCTCTTACCTGAGCGACGAATATCTGCGCCTGTTCGGCTACGAGCCTGGCGAAGCCACCGGCGACCTGGGCCTCATGATTTTGCTGGTCCACCCGGACGAACGCAAACGGACGCTCAAGTCGCTGTTCAGGCAATGGTCCACCGGCATCGCCGTCACCGACTACGAGCAGCGCTTCGTGTGCAAGGACGGCTCGATCAAGTGGGTGCAGATCAAGGCCGATATCGTCGAGCGCGACGCCGCCGGCCGCGCCCTGCGCATGGTGGGTACCGCCGGCGACCTCACCGCGCGCAAGACCTACGAAGAGCGCATCCTGCGCCTCTCGCGTCTCTACAACGCCATCAGCAAGACCAACGACGCGGTCATCAGGCAGGTGGATTTCACCGACGTGTGCGCGGCCGCCTGCCGCATCGTCGTCGAGGAAGGCGGACTGGTCTCGGCCACCATCCGCAGGCATGACCGCGATACCGACACCCTGATCCGTGTGGCCCTGCACGGCCCGGTTGGCGGCATGGTCGGACGCGAGCTCGTCAGCGTGGACGATCCGCGCGGCGTCGCACCCGCGGCCTTCCGCGCCGCCGCGCCGGTGATCGTGCGCGACCTCGCCGCCGACCCGCTGACACAGCACGCGCACGGGGACGGCGCGGCCCAGGGCATCGGCGCCACCGCTTGCTTCCCCCTGATGGAAAGGGGCGAACCCTTCGGCACCTTCACCGTCTTCGCCGCCAGCAGCGCGACGCTCGACGAGCAGACGGTGAAGCTGCTCGCGGAGATCGCCGAAAGCCTCGCATTCGCACGCGCCAAGTTCGCGGCCGATGCCGCGCTGGCGGCCAGCGAGCGCGACCTCGCGCAGGCGCAAAGCGCCGGGCGCATCGGCAGCATCATGATCGAATTCGATGACGGCACCTGGACAACCTCCGGCACCGGTTGCGAGATTCTCGGGCTCGACAGGCCGAAGGCGCGCACCCACGGCGACTTCGAGGACATGCTTTCCGCGCAAGGGCGCGACCAGGCCGTGAACACCTGGCGCACCGGCCTGGTGTCCAACGCACGCACCGACGATACCTACAGCCTGGGCGAAGCGGCCGACGGAAAGCGGCGCTGGGTAAGGATGATTTCCAGCGTCGAGTTCGGCGCCGACGGGCAGCCGCAGCGGCGCATCGGCATCGTCCAGGATGTCACCGCGCAAGTGGCGGCCGAGCAGCGCATCACGCGCCTTTCCAGCATGTATGCGACCCTCAGCAAGACCAACGAGGCGGCGGCGCGCGCGCCGGATTTCCCGAGACTATGCGAAGCGGTATGCAACATCACCACCCAGGCCGGCGCTTTCGCCTCGGCGGCGGTGCGCCTGCATGACCCGTTGCGCAATGTGTTGCGCCTGCAGGCCACGGAAAGCGCGCCGGACGCGTTGCGCGCGCTTGCCGAGATCCCGGTGGATTCGCAAACCAGCATGGTGGCAACCGCGTTTCGCGACGGCCAGCGACTGGTGATCCGGGAACTGGGCGCGCACCCTGCCAGCCGGGGAATCGCTGCCGAAGCGAAGGCCCACGGTGTGCATGCCGGCGCGGTGTTTCCGCTCAAGGTGGAGGGTCGCCAGGTCGGCACCTTCACCGTGTTCGCCTATGACGGCGCGGAGTTCGACGACCAGGCCATGGAACTCCTTCAGGAAGTCTCCGCCTCCCTTGAATTCAGCTTCGCCAAGCACGAAAGCGACGCCGCGCGACGTGACAGCGACGCCCGCATGGCCGCGGTGATCGGATCGGCCATGGATGCCATCATCACCTGCGACGAGAACATGCGCATCGTACTGTTCAACGAGGCGGCCAGCACCATGTTCCGCTGCCCGGCCTCCGATGCCCTGGGAGCGCCGCTCGACCGTTTTCTGCCGCAGCGCTTTCGCGCCGGGCATACGGCATCGATGCGGGCCTTCGCAGCCGGGGAAAGCAGTTCGCGCGGCATGGGACGGGCCGGCGACGTCGTGGCGCTGCGCGCCGACGGCCAGGAGTTCCCGGCCGAGGCATCCATCTCGCATACGGATGTCGCGGGGCGCAAGATCTACACGGTGATCATGCGCGACATCACCGAGCGGCTCGCCGCCGAACGCCGCATCGATCGCCTTACACGCCTGTACGCGGCGCTTTCCAGCACCAACGAGGCGATCGTGCGCGGCCGCGACTGGAAAGCCCTGTGCGATGAGGTGTGCCGCATCATCGTCGAGCAGGGCGGTGTGGCCAGCGCCGCCTTGCGCATGCCCAACCCGGCCGGTACGGTTCTGGAAGTGGTGGCCGGACACGGCCCGCGCGCGGGCGCCATCGGCGAGCGCGCCATCCCTATCGTCGATGACGGCACCAGCATCGCCGTACCGGTGTTCCGCGACGGCAAGGTCGCGGTCGTCAACGACTTCGCCACCCATCCGGTGGCGTCCGGCTGGGCCGCCGACGCGCGGCCACTCAATGTCAACGCTGCGGTGGTGCTGCCTTTACGCTCCGGCGATGCCATCGTCGGCGTCCTTTCGGTTTACGCCTCCGAGCGCGGGCACTTCGACGGCGAACTGGCCGCCCTGATGGGCGACCTCGCCGACAACCTCGGTTTCGCCCACGCCAAGCTCGCCAACGAGCGGGCGGTGGCCGAAAGCGAGGAACGCTTCCGCGCGCTCACCATGATGGCCTCGGACTGGTACTGGGAGACCGACCGCGAGCACCGCTTCACCCGCATGTCGCAGGGACTGCAAAACGACGACGGCAGCTTCGATGCCGCCAGCGTGATCGGCAAGACGCGCTGGGACTTCGATCTGATGGTGATGGACCAGAAGGCCATGCAAGCGCACCGCGATGCCCTGGACCGGCGCGCGCCGTTCCGCGATTTCGAGTACCACCGTGTCGGGCCGGACGGCAAGCTGACCATCCGCAGCATCAGCGGCGAGCCGGTTTTCGATCAGGAAGGGCGATTCACCGGATACCGCGGCGTGGGCCGCAACGTGACCCGGCAGCGCCTGGCCGAGGAAGACCTGCGCGCTTCCGAGGAGCGCTACCGCACCCTGGTCGACGCCTCCCCGGACGCGATCCGCGTGGTGAGCGACGGCCGCGTTGTCATGGTCAACCCGGCCTGCGTCCGCCTGTACGGTGCAACCAGCCAGACCGACATCATCGGCCGCGACCCGCTGGAATTCATCAAGCCGGAACACCACGCCCGCGCGACCCAGCGCCTGCGCCGCGTCATTGAAGACGGCGCGATCGCCTCCCCCATCGAGACCAGCTACGTCCGCCCCGACGGCAGCACCGTCGAGGTTGAAACGGTGACCCTGCCATACCGTTTCAATGACCGGCCGGCGGCGCTTTCCATCATCCGCGACCTCACCGAGCGTAACGCCAGCCAGCGCGCCCTGACCGAGGCGGAGCGCCGCTACCGCAGCCTGGTGGAGGCCTCGCAGGGCGGCGTGCTGCTCCTGGCCGGCGACGTGGTGGCGTATGCCAACCCGGGCATGCAGGCCATGCTGGGCTTCGCGCGCCTGGAAGACATTCCCGGCACCAGCCTGTACAGCCTGGTGACGCTCGAATCGCATGAGTCGATCCGCGCGCAACTGCGGCGCCTGTCCGCGCACGCCAACCAGACCATGCCGCAGCAGGACCTGCGCATGCGCCGGCGCAACGGCGAAACCATCGACATTACCGCCACCGCGGCTTCGATCGACCTCGATGGCCAGACCATGATCCAGATGGAGCTGCGCGATGTCACCCGTGAACGGCTGGCCCTGGCGCAGGTGCGGGCCTTGAACGAGACCCTCGAGGCACGCATCGCCGAGCGGACCCGCGAGCTGACCCAGTCCAACCACGACCTGGAGGCCGCCAACCGCGACCTGGAGTCATTCTCCTACTCGGTGGCGCACGACTTGCGCGCGCCGCTGCGCAGCATGGCCGGTTTCGCCAGCTTGCTGGAGATGGACGTCGCCACCGGCGCGCTCGACGAGTTGCCCAAGCACACCGCACGCATCACGCAGAACGCGGCACGCATGAACGCCTTGATCGACGGCCTGCTGGCCGTTTCGCGCGTGACCCACGGCGAACTCAAGGACGAGGCCGTCGACTTCGCCAGGCTCACCGCCGAAGTCATCAGCGAAGCCGGCCCGGCCGCGAACGTGCGGATCACCGTCGATCCCCTGCCGGTCATGCGTGGCGACACTTCCGCGTTGCGGCAGGTGTGGGCCAACCTGGTCTCCAACGCGCTGAAGTACAGCGCCCGGCGCGCCGCCCCGCAGGTGCAGATCGGGGCGGAGCTGCGCGAATCGGAGTACGTGTTCCATGTGCGCGACAACGGCGCCGGTTTCGATCCGGCCTATTCGCAGCGCCTGTTCGGCGTGTTCTCGCGCCTGCATTCCAGCAACGAATTCGTGGGCACTGGCGTGGGCCTGGCGGTGGTGCGCCGGGTGGTCGAACGGCATGGAGGCCACGTCTGGGCCGAAGGCCGGCCCGACCAGGGCGCCACCTTCTACTTCACGCTGCCGGCCGCGCGCAACATCGCCCGCCCGTCCTGACGGCAGGGGAGGCGCGCCTGATCACGCGCGGTACTTCTCCAGCACGGCGCGGTCCACCTCCACCCCCAGGCCCGGCCCGCCCGGAATCGCCACCCAGCCGCCCTGCTGGATGATCGGTTCGGTGATCAGGTGCTGGCGGAACGGATGCGAGGAGCGGTCGTACTCGAACACCGGCTCCTGCGCGAACAGCGAATGGTGCGCCACCGGCAGCGCGGCGATCACTTGCAGCGAGGCCGCCTGGGCGATGGCCGACCCCCACACATGCGGATTGACCGCCACGCCGTGCGCTTGCGCCAGCGCGATGATGTGGCGCGCCGCGGTGATGCCGCCGCACGAACCCAGGTCCGGCTGGGCGATGTCGACCGCCCCGGCGGCGAACAGGTCGCGGTAGCCGTACATGGTGTGCTCGTTCTCGCCGCCGGCGATCGGCATGGTCAGCTTCTCGCGCATTTCGGCGTAGCCGCGCAGGTCCTCCGGGGCGACCGGCTCCTCGTACCAGCGCAGCTTGCAGTCGGCCAGCGCGCGGCCCAGCCGCAGCGCCTCGGCGCGCCCATAGGCATGGTTGGTGTCGATCATCAACGTGATGGGCAGCCCCTCGATGGCCCGGCCGATGGCCTGCATGCAGGCGATGTCGTCGTCCACCCCGTAACCCAGCTTGACCTTCATGAGTCGGAAGCCGGCTTCGTGATGGCGCAGCGCCTCCTCGGCCAGGCGCGCGGCCTCGCCCTGGCCCCTGATGCGATAGAAGCCGGTGGCATAGGGTTCCACGCGATCGCGGAAGGCGCCACCCAAGAGCTGGTGGACGGGCTCGCCGCGCGCCTTTCCGGCGATGTCCCACAGGGCGATGTCCACCGCGCTGATGGCGGCCACCACCGAACCCTTGCGGCCGTAGTCGCGGGTGGCGTGGTACATGCGGTGCCACAGCACTTCGGTGGCCAGCGGGTCGGCACCGATCAGGAGCGGCTTCAGCGCATGCTCGATCGCAGCGGCGGCGATCTCGGGCGGCTCCAGACCCTGCGCAAAGGCTTCGCCCCAGCCGGTCAGGCCTGCGTCGGTGACTACTTCGACCAGGGTGGCGCTGCGCTGCCGCACCCAGCCCTGGGAAAAGGCGAAAGGCTCGGCGAGCGGGCTCTTGAGGACGTGGACCTTGATTTCGACGATCTTCAACTCGTGTCTCCCGGATGCTCCTGTTTGGACGGGCGAATTATGCGCCCGGGCGTCGCGCCACCTGCCGGCCTTCAGGCACAATCGGGGACATTCATATCGTCCTCGCCGCAAGATGCAACTTTCCGACATCGAAACCCCTGCCCTGGTGCTTGACGTGCCGACCATGGATGCCAACATCGCGCGCATGCGCAAGCGCCTGGCATCGCTGGGGGTCGCGTTCCGTCCGCACCTGAAAACCGCCAAGGCGGTCGACGTCGCGCGCCGCATGTACGACAGCGGCATCGGCCCGGCCACGGTGTCCACGCTCAAGGAGGCCGAGTACTTCGCCGGCCATGGCTTCACCGACATCCTCTACGCGGTGGGCATCACGCCAGGCAAGCTCGCGCATGTGTCCAACCTGCGCGCGCGTGGCGTGGAACTGAAGGTCATTCTCGACAGCGTCGAGGCCGCCACGGCGGTCGCGGCGCATGCGCGCGGTACCGGAGCGGCGATCCCCACCCTGGTGGAGATCGATTGCGACGGCCATCGCTCGGGCGTGGCGCCCGATGCGCCCGAACTTGCGGAAATCGGCCGCATCCTGCACGCCGCCGGCTCGCTGGCGGGGGTGATGACCCATGCCGGCTCGTCCTACGATTGCCGCTCCGACGACGCGATCCGCGCCATGGCGGAACAGGAACGCGCGCGCACCGTTGGCGCAGCCGACCGCCTGCGCGGTGCCGGGCTGCCCTGCGGCATCGTCAGTGTCGGCTCCAGCCCGACCGCCACCTACGCGCAATCGCTCGAAGGTGTTACCGAGGTGCGCGCCGGCGTCTTCGTGTTCTTCGACCTGGTGATGGCGGGCATCGGAGTATGCCGCGTCGAGGACATCGCGCTTTCAGTGCTGACCACGGTGATCGGCCACCAGCGCGAAAAAGGCTGGGTGATCACCGATGCGGGCTGGATGGCGATGTCGCGCGACCGCGGCACCGAGAAGCAGGCCATCGACCAGGGCTACGGACTGGTGTGCGACGAAGCCGGCCGGCCGATCCCGGAGCTGATCATGCGCGGCGCCAACCAGGAACACGGCATCATCGCCCACCGCTCCGACGACCCGGCGAAAACGCCCATGCTGCCCCTGGGCACGCGTTTGCGCGTATTGCCCAATCATGCCTGCGCCACCGGGGCGCAACACGACCGTTATCTGGCCGTGCATGGCGACAGTCCGGAAATCACGGCAATGTGGCCGCGTTTTTCCGGCTGGTAGCAAAAAAAACGGCGCCTGCCGGCGCCGTTTTTCGGCAGATATCGGTTTACGACCGTATCGGCAGCGCGTTGCGGCGCGCGGCCACTGTACCCAGCAAAGCCAGACCGGCAAGCAACATCATGTAAGTACCGGGCTCCGGCACTTCCGGAACGAAGACGATCGTGGCACCGTAGCTGTTGACCTGTGCGAACGCGTTGATGGTGCCGCTGAGGTCTTCCGCAGTCAGGTTGGCGAAGGTCGCGTACAACGTTCCCGAGTTTTGCACCGGCGTCCCAAGCCCCGCGGCCCACGAGATCTTGTCGGTGGTGGAGCGCTGCGTATCCGCTCCGCCGAACATGTCCTGGCCTTCCGCGCTCAGGTAAGACCAGGCGTAGGCGGCCCCACCGGTAGGCGCCGTCATGTTGATGGTCGTGTCGACGTTGACGGAGAAGACCACATACGAATTGGCGCTCAGCACGAACGACCCGGAACGGGACGATTGTGCGCTCAGACCGGGGACCGGCGGCAGAGACGTGAACTGGGCGGACAGCATCCCGCTGGTGGCCGAGGCGGTGGCGACGCCATCGGTGACACTCAACGGACCGGTGGTCCAGTCGCCCACGCCGTCGGCGGCGTTCTCACTCTGCTGCGCATAGATGCTTGTGCTTTGCGTCAACGGATCCATCGTCAGCGTGGGGGTCGGGTTGCCAAAACTGAAAAGCTGGTAGCTGAAGGTCGTCCAGTCGATTGAAGCCGACGCCGCGGGCACGACCGCTGTTGCCGGGGCACTGGCTGCAAAGGTCAGTGCCGCAACTGCCGCGAGGAGGCCTTTGAGTCCGAATCGGTGCATGGTGGTTGACTCCAGGATTTATGAACGGGATTCTTGGGTAAACGCAAGAATCACGCCCAAATTCCAATCCCTTTAAAAAACAGGCGATTGAAACCGTTCGGGCGATCGCCTCTCAGATATTCGAGGCATTGATGTAAAACCCGTCGACACAATGCGGCGCACGGGCCTGGTGCATCGCCGTAGCGAACCGCCGAAGAGCCCCGCCTAGAAGCGCACCCCGAGATTGACCAGAATCTGGTCGTTCTTGACCTGCGAGCGGCCCACTTCGGAGCTAAGCACGATGCCGCCGTACAGCGCGCCGGAGGAGCGGATGTTCAAGCCCGCGCGAATCTGCCAGCCGTCACGGTCATTCGCCGCGTTCTGCCCGCCGATGGCCGCCTGCTCGGTACGCTCAAGGTCGTAGATGTAGGTCAGGCCGACAAAGGGCACGATGTTGCCCGCGTTGTAGGCCGCCTGGCCGCCCAGCCGCGCCTGCGTGGTCCGCACCGTCGAGCCACTGACGAACGTGTTGTTCGACAGCGTGAAGGCGCTGAAGCGGTTTTCAATCGCCAGCAGGCTGCCCTTGCCGGTAAGGAGCCAGCGCCCCATCGCCTGGTTGTAGGCCAGACCCAGCGTGCCCATTGAGCGGCTCACCTTGTTCGAACCGGTGATGCCGCCGGCAACGCTGTTGTCGGTGGACGAAAGCTTGGTGTCGCCAAAGCCCAGGCTCGCATCCAGTGTCCATTCGCGATTGATGCGCCAGCCCAGGTACGGCGCCACGGTGTTGCCGTCGCCGCTGATCTTGCCGCCGTTGTACGGCGTATCGACACGGGTCCGCTCGTCGGTGACCGCGACGCCGGCGATCAGGCTGTTGCTGATCACGTAGTCGATGCCGCCGAGGAAAAGATTGGCGCTGCCGCCCGACTGCAGCGGCTGGAAGCTGTAGCCCACATCCACATGGGAGTACGCCGCCCACAGGTTCCAGCGCGGTGCGCCGGCCGCCGCCGCCTGGCCGGTCTGGCCGCCCAGCGCCATGCGCGTTACGCCGCCAGCCGCAGCCAAACCGCCGCCAGCGCCGCCGCCAAAAGCCCCGCCCACCACACCGCCGATGGTCGAACCGACCGTCGATGCCGTGCCGTTGATCGCGGAATTGGTCACACCGGGTTGCGATACGCCCACCGGTGCCGGGGTATCGCAGTCCGCTGGCGAGGCCACCACCGCAGCGGCAACCAGGATCTCCCCGGGAGGCGCACACGGATCTACACGCAAGAGCGCCGCTTGCGCACTGCCGAAACCCAGGAGCAGCAATCCGGCAAACACCACCGGATAACGCACGGGAACAAGCTTAAGGCCTACTGGGATCGACATGTAACCTCAAAAATAACAATAATAATCAACGCAGTATTTCACAAAGCACGGAATTCACGCAAACTCGCGCAGCGCTGCGTCGCGTTCCCGCAACACTCAAACCGTTGCCAGCGGGAGAATGGCCAGAACGTCCGGGATTGCGCACAACCGGCGGGCCGACTCGGGCTTCAATACGGCTTGTCGCCTGCGATGGTCACGCGGTTGCCGCTGCGGGTATGCGGCCAGTAATCCCACATGGCGCGATGCTGGGCGCAGCGGTTGTCCCAGAAGGCGATGGAATTCTCGCGCCAGCGGAAGCGGCACTGGAAGATCGGGTTCTCCATGTGCGCGAACAGATAGGAGAGGATGCCGTCGCTCTCGTCGCGCGGGATGCCGTTGATGCAGGTGGTGAAGCCGCGGTTCACATACAGCGCCTTGCGCCCGGTCACCGGGTGGGTACGCACCACCGGATGGTTGGCGCGCGGGTACTCGGGCTTGTCGGCCACGCCGTAGTTGGCGTAGGTGCCGCGGTACACATGGTCGCTGTCGTGCAGGGCGGTCAGTCCGTCGAGGTAGGCCTTCATGCGGTCCGACAAGGCTTCGTAGGCCGCGTACATGCTGGCGAACAGGGTGTCGCCGCCATGCGGCGGGCAGGTGCGGATGTAAAGCATGCTGCCCATCGGCGGTTCGATGTCGCAACTGACGTCGGAATGCCAGCCCTCGCCGTTGGCGCGCGGCGAGTTGCGGTCGGCGTGGATGATCATCATTTCGGGCATGCCGGGCTCATGCGGTGCGGCCGGGTGGATATGCAGACCACCGAAATTGCGCCCGAAGGCGAGGTGCTGTTCCTTGCTGATGTGCTGGTCGCGAAAGAAGATCACCAGGTTTTCGGCCAATGCACGATGGATCTCGTCGAGTTGCCCCTCCGGCAGAGGCCTGGCCAGGTCCACGCCGCCAAGTTCGGCACCGATGATGGGCGTGAGCTTGTCGACCGTGAGGGTCTTGTAGGGCGCCGCCACTTCGGCGAGATGGCGATAGCGCGGGCCGTTGTTTCCGCGCAGGCTGCTGCTTTGCATGGTTGGTCTCCCTAGTCGAGCTTGATGTTGGCGCTCTTGATGATTTTGCCCCAGCGGTCGATCTCGCTTTTGGTGAAGGCGGCGAATTCCTCCGGCGTGGATGTGATCGGACGGCCGCCCAGGCCTTCAAAGCGCGCCAGCAACTGGGCGTCATTGCAGGCGGCCACGATATCACGGTTGATACGCCGCACCAGGTCGCGCGGCGTGCCCTTGGGGGCGTAAAAGCCGGTCCAGGTGGATAGCAGGAACTCCGGCAATCCCGCCTCGGGCGCCGAGGGCACCTGCGGCAGTTTGGGATCGCGCTGCGGGGTGGTCACCGCCAGGCCGCGCATCTTGCCGCCATCGACCTGCAGGCGGCCGTTGGTGGTGTCGATGGTCATGAAGGTCAGCCGGCCGGACAGCAGGTCGGGGAATGCCTGCGGATTGCTCTTGTAGCCGATATGCAGCGCATCGACACCGGCCAGTTGCCGATACAGTTCGGAGGCCACCCGCGCGGGCAGCGAGCCGGCGCCAAAATTGTGCCGGCCCGGCTCCGCCTTGAGCAGCGCGGTGAGGTCGGCGAGCGTGCGCAGTTTCGAGTCGGTCGGCACCAGCACCACGAAGGGCAGGCGGCCGAATTGCGAGACCGGCTCGAAATCGTCGATCGGATGGTAGGGCAGCTTTTCGTACAGGCCCGGGTTGACCGCATGCGTCATGGCCGAGGTCAGGAGCAGGGTCTGGCCGTCGGGTCTGGCGCGCGCCGCGGCTTCCGCCGCCGGCAGGCCGTTGCCGCCGCCCCGGTTGTCGATGACCACCGGCTGGCCCCACATCTGCGCCAGCTTTTCGGCCACGATGCGCCCGGTGATGTCGGTCGCCGCCCCGGCCGGGAAAGGAATGATGAGGTTCACACGGCCGGCGGGCCAGGCCTGCGCACGCGCCGCGAGCGGCGTTGCGCCCGCCAGCGCGGCGGAAAGCACGGCCTTGCCGAAACGCCGCCGGTTGATCGGATGCTGCATGGATTGTCTCCCTTGATAACTTTCACCCGGCGGTCGGACGCCGCCTTGTCCATGAAAAACGCGCCGCGACCTTACGGCTTTTCCGCCACCTTGCAGCCGGAGAACGCGATCGCGGGGCCGTCATTCAGGCTGGTCTCGGAGGTGGCATCGCCCATCTCAAGAACCGCCGCGCCGTTCGAGAAACGCCTGCCTGGCGCGGACGCCACGCGCGCCAGCCTGAATTCCCGCTCCGGCAGTATGACCCACGCGTCGCCATTGGCAAGCATGCGCAGGAAAAAGCGCTTGCTGCCGGTGCACTGGTACTGGACCGAATTTTCCGGAACCACGGGTCGGCTTTCGGCTTCACCGAAGGGCCACAACCGCGGGCTGCTGCACCCGCCCAGAACCAGCAGCAGGGGCACTGCCAGCAGCAACAGGCGCGCGGGCAAGGTCAAAAAGCGGAATGAAGGGCTGGAGTGGATCACGGCAAATCCGCAGGAAAGGCAACAGGCCCGCATCCTGCCACATCCGCGCGCCGGGCGGGCTGCCCGACGGGCGCTAAACTCGCGCCCGCGTCAACCATCCGATCCGTCTCCGGGTCCGCAAGCAATATGCAGCCCCCCCAGCAAGCCGTCCTGCGCGACATCGTCCTCATCGGCGGTGGCCACAGCCATGTGGGCGTGATCCGCATGTTCGGCATGCGCCCCGTGCCGGGCGTGCGCCTGACAGTGATCTGCCGCGACACCGACACGCCCTACTCGGGCATGTTGCCGGGCTACATCGCCGGCCACTACAGCTTCGACGACGTCCACATCGACCTGCGGCGCCTGGCGCAATTCGCCGGCGCACGCTTCATCCGCGCGCAGGTGACCGGGCTGGACCGGGCGGCGCGCAAGGTGCTGTTGGCCGGCCGGCCCCCGATCGCCTACGATCTCGCGTCGATCAACATCGGCTCCACCCCGCAACTGGCGGGCGTGCCGGGCGCTACCGAACATGCGGTGCCGGTCAAGCCGATTTTCGAGTTCAACCAGCGCTGGCTGGCCCTGCTGGAGCGGGTACGCTCGCATGCGGGTGTCAACCGCATTGCCGTGGTGGGCGGCGGTGCGGGCGGCGTCGAGCTGTTGCTGGCCATGCAGTACCGGCTGGGCAACGAACTGCGCGCGCTCGGGCGCAATCCGGACGAACTCGAATTCCACCTGTTCACCAGTGGCGGTGCGATCCTGCCGACCCACAATGCCTGGGTGCGCGGTGCTTTCGGGCGCGTCCTTGAAGCCCGCGGGGTGCATGTGCATCTGGACGGCGAGATCCGCTCGGTCTCGAACGGCGGCGTTGCCACCGCGCGCGGCGAGGAGTTCGCCGCCGACGAAGTGATGTGGGTCACGCGCGCCGGTGGCGCGCCGTGGCTTGCCGGTACCGGCCTGGAACTTGACGGCGACGGCTTCATCAAGGTGGGCGACACGCTGCAGACCGTGACCGACCCGCTGGTGTTCGCCGCCGGCGACATCGCGGCGATGGTGAACCATCCGCTGGAAAAGGCCGGCGTGTTCGCCGTGCGCATGGGCCCGCCACTGGCGGAAAACCTGCGCCGCGCCCTCGCCGGGCAGGCGCTCCTGGACTATCGCCCGCAGCGGCGCTGGCTGGCGCTGATTTCCACCGGTGATCGCAACGCCGTGGCATCGCGCGGCTGGCTGGGGTTCCAGGGCGCATGGGTATGGCGCTGGAAGGACTGGATTGACCGGCGCTTCATGGCGAAATTCCGCGAATTCCCGGACATGGCTTCGGCCACGACGGCGCCGGCCGGCACGAGCGCACCGCAAGTGAAGCTCGACGCGGAGGAAAGCGCGCAGGCCATCTCCGCGATCGCCATGCGCTGCGGCGGCTGCGGTGCGAAGGTGGGCGCGACAGTGCTGTCGCGGGCGCTCGGCGCCTTGCACCCGATCGAGCGCGACGACGTGCTGATCGGCCTGAAATCGCCCGACGACGCCGCCGTGGTGCGCGTTCCCCCGGGCAAGGCGATGGTGCACACGGTGGATTTTTTCCGCGCCTTCGTCGACGACCCGTATGTGTTCGGCAAGATCGCCGCCAACCATGCGCTGGGTGATGTGTTCGCCATGGGGGGCGAGCCGCAATCGGCCACCTCGGTGGTCACCGTGCCTCCGGGCCTGGAAGCCAAGGTCGAGGAAACCCTGTTCCAGATGATGTCGGGCGCCGTGGAGATGCTCAATGCCGCCGGCTGCGCGCTGGTGGGCGGGCACACCGGCGAAGGCCAGGAGCTGGCGCTCGGCTTCGCGATCAACGGCCTGATCGACGCGAACCTCGAAGCGGTCATGAGGAAGGGCGGCATGCGCCCGGGCAACCTGCTGCTGCTCACCAAGCCGATCGGTACCGGCACCCTGTTCGCCGCCCTGCCGCTCTTGAAGGTGCGCGGACGCTGGATCGACGCGGCGCTCGACTCGATGTGTGTCTCCAATGCCGCCGGCGCGAAGATCCTCGCGCGCTTCGGCGCAACCGCCTGCACCGACCTGACCGGCTTCGGCCTGCTTGGCCACCTGGTGGAGATGACGCGTCCTTCGGGCGTGGACATCGAGCTGGATCTGGGCACCCTGCCGGTGCTCGACGGCGCCGAGGAAACCGCGGCGGCCGGCATCCTCAGTTCGCTGCAGCCGGCCAATGTGCGGCTGCGCCGCGCGCTCGCCAACCAGGCCGACTTCGTCAGGCATCCGCGCTATCCGCTGATTTTCGATCCGCAGACCGCCGGCGGCCTCCTTGCCAGCGTGCCCGCGGAGTCGGCGACCCGATGCGTCGCGGAACTACGCGCAGCCGGATATGCGCACACCGCCATCATCGGCCGCGTATTTGCCCAGGGGGATTCGCTCGAACCGGTGACGCTCAGGGCCTGAATGCATACGCCCGCACCGGGACTGCGTGCCCGCATCCCGTAAACTCATCGCCACGGCCACCCTTGCGCCGCCCGCGGAACCTGCGACGGAGATCCCATGAACCCACCCTTGACCGGCGGCTGCCTGTGCGGCGCCGTCCGCTATACGATCAGCGTGGCACTCGACAGCGTGAGCGCCTGCCATTGCACCCATTGCCGCAGGATCTCCGGCGCGGGATGCAGCCACAACGCGATCTTTCCCTCGGCCGCGATGACCTACACCGCCGCGCAACCCAAGCGCTACGTCGACACCGCGGAAAGCGGCAACCGCCTGTTCCGCTTCTTCTGCGCCGAGTGCGGCTCTTCGATCTGCAGCCAGCGCGAGAAGGTGCCGGAAATCGTCGTTCTCAAAGTGGGCACGCTGGACGACGCGTCCGGGCTCAAGCTGGTGCGCGACGTCTGGACCGACAGCGCCCTGCCGTGGGTGCATGTGGACCCCGCGACCGAGCACCATCCGCGCAACCGGCCTTCGCCGATGAACTAGGGCCATCGGCACATCCATCCCATGACTTCCGCAAGCGCGCCCGCGGGCAATCCCCTGCTCACCGGCGCGGTGCTGCCGACCCTGCTGCGCCTGGCCGTGCCCAACGTGCTGGCGATGACCATGGCGGTGCTGGTAGGCATCGCCGAGACCTATTACATCGGCCGCCTGGGCACCGAGCCGCTGGCGGCCATGGCGGTGGTGTTTCCCTTCGCGATGCTCACCCAGATGATGTCGTCAGGCGCGATGGGCGGCGGCGTGTCCTCCGCGGTGAGCCGCGCCCTGGGTGCCGGCAACCTGGCGCGGGCGCGCGAATCGGCGCTGCATGCCACGGTGATCGGCGGCACCGTCGGCGTGGTCTACTCGATCCTGTTCCTCATCTTCGGCCCGGCCCTCTACCACCTGCTGGGCGCGCGCGACGGCGTGCTGCGGCAGGCGATCGGCTACGGCAACGTGCTCTTCGCCGGCGCGGTGCTGGTGTGGCTTTACAACACGCTGGCGTCGGTGTTGCGCGGCACCGGCAACATGAAGGTGCCCTCGGTCACCATCCTTTCAACGGCGGTGCTGCAGATCATCCTCGGCGGCAGCCTCGGCCTGGGTCTCGGGCCGTTCCCGCAACTGGGCATGGTGGGGGTTGCGTTCGGCCAGATCATCGCCACCGCGGCCGGGGTCGGCTACCTGCTCTGGTACCTGCTCACCGGTCAGGGACGGCTGACGCTCAGCTTCGCCAACATGAAGTTGCGCAGCGAGCTGTTCGTCGACATCCTCAAGGTGGGCGCGCTGGCCTGCCTTTCGCCGGTGCAGTCGGTGCTGGCCACCGTGATTTTCACAGGCCTGGTAGCGCGGCTGGGACTCTTGCCGCTGGCCGGCTACGGCATCGGCCAGCGCCTCGAGTTCCTGTTGATCCCGATCGCCTTCGGCATCGGCGTGGCGTCCGTGCCGATGGTGGGCATGGCGGTGGGCGCAGGCAACATCGCGCGCGCGCGCCGCGTGGCCTGGACAGCGGGCGGCGTGTCCGCCTTCAACCTGGGGCTTCTGGGCTTGATCGTCTCGCTTGCGCCCGACCTGTGGGCCGGCCTCTTCACCCGGGACGCCGCCGTGCTGGACTACGCGCGCCAGTATCTGCATTGGGCCGGTCCGTGCTTCGCCTTCTTCGGCGTCGGCCTGACGCTGTACTTCGCCTCGCAGGGTTCGGGCAAGGTGCTGGGACCGGTGCTGGCATCGACGCTGCGCCTGATCATCGTCGGCGGCGCAGGCGCCTGGCTGGTGGCCAACAGCGCTCCCGCCTGGCACTACTTCGTGCTGGTGGGCGCGGCCATGGTGATCTACGGCATTTCCACCGCGGCGGCAATCTGGTTCACGCCATGGGGGCCGCGACGCGCCGGCTAGGGCATTCGCCCTACCCCCGCTTGTATCCTGCCTCGCGCTGGCCCCGAATCGCCAGCACCCAAACCAGGTCGTCCCGCGGGAGATACCGGTAGAGCGCGACAAATCCACGCGTACCGCGACCGATGACCAGTTCGCGCTTGCCGCCCGCTGTGGGACGCCCCAGCATCGGACTCTTCACGAGAATCATCATCGCTTCGATGATGTGTCCGATGGTTTCACGCGCAGCCAGCGGATCATGACGGGCGAAATGATCGAAGATGCGGTCAAAGTCCGCGACCGTTTCCGGGTCATACACCAGGCGCGTCATCGCCTGCCCTAAAGCGTCAATTTGCGCGCGCGGGGCCGTTTGGCGGGCTTGCCTTGCGCACGCGCATCCAGGTACGCATGCATGTCTTCGGCGGCAATCGCCTTGCCTGTGGCCTGCGCCTTCTGCCAGCGTTCATCGGCGAGCAGATGAAAACGATCCTCGAGCTCGGCTTCCTCGACCGTGCGCGCGATCGCATCCAGGATGAACCCATGGGCCGTCTTGCCTGCCCGCTCTGCCGCCAGCGCGACTCTTGCCTTGAGTTCGTCGTCGATTCGTATGGTCGTCGTGCTCATGGGATCGCACCCGCGCCTTGTGAAAATCGCACTGTATCACTTTTGTGCTACGTTTCCCCTGATATCCCGCCCGCGCCGCGAGCGTCTCCTCGCCATATACTCCCGATCAACCTTACTCCGACGAAGGTCGACCATGAGCCAATCCCATTCCGGCGGCTGCCTGTGCGGCGCCATCCGTTATACCGTGAGCGCGCCCATGAACAGCGTGATCGCCTGCCACTGCACCCATTGCCGCAAAATTTCAGGCGCCGGCTCAAGCCATAACGTCGCCATTCCGACCAGCGCGCTCGCCATCACCCAGGGCGAGCCCAGGGTCTATGCGGACACCGCCGACAGCGGCAACCGCCTGAACCGCTTCTTTTGCGCCAACTGCGGCTCGTCGCTCTTCAGCCGGCGCGAAAAGACGCCCGAGATGACCGTTCTCAAGGCCGGCACGCTCGACGACGCCTCGTCCCTCAAGCTGGCCATGAACATCTGGACCGATAGCGCGTTGCCGTGGATGCACATCGACCCCGCGATCACCAAGCACGCCAGGAACCGTCCGGTCTAGACCCGATGGCCACCGCCGTTCAAACGCCGCTGTCCGGGCGGGTCGCGCTGGTGACCGGCGCCAACACCGGCATCGGCCGGGTCACCGCGCGCGAGCTCGCGCGCCAGGGCGCCCATGTGTTCATCGCATGCCGTTCGGCCGAGCGCGCCCAGGGGACGATCAACGAGATCCGCGCCATCCCGGGCGCGGGGCCGGTCGACTTTCTGGCACTCGACCTTGGCGATTTCATCTCCATACGCGCATGTGCGGAGGCCTTTCTCGCCCGCGACCTGCCGCTGCACCTGCTGATCAACAACGCCGGCCTGGCCGGGGCGCAGGGCATGACGGCTTCCGGCTTTGAGATCGCCTTCGGCACCAACCATGTCGGGCATTTCCTGCTGACCCGCCTGCTCCTGGATCGCATCCGTGAATCCGCGCCGGCGCGCATCGTCACCGTCGCCAGCCGGGCGCACTATCGGGCACCCGGCCTGGACTGGCAAGCGGTGCGCGAACCGACCAGAGCCCGCACCGGCCTGCCGGAGTACAGCAACTCGAAGCTCGCCAACGTATTGTTCTCGGCCGCGCTGTCGCGCGAGCTTGCCGGAAGCGGCGTGACGACTTATGCGTTGCATCCCGGCGTGGTCGCCTCCGACGTGTGGCGCGCCGTGCCATGGCCGCTGCGCTCGCTCATCAAGCTGGGAATGATCTCCAACGAAGAGGGGGCCGCCACCACCCTGCATTGCGCGACCGCAGCCGCGGCGGCGCAGGAGAGCGGGATGTACTACGATAAGTGCCGCGCCAAGACACCCAGCCGGCTGGCGCAGGATCACGAACTGGCCGCCGAACTCTGGCGGCGCAGCCTTGAGTGGACCAACTCACAAGAAAATCTCCCGGCCCCCTAAGCGGGTGCCCGGACCGATTCAACCAAGAGGAGACCGCAATGCAACGCATCACACGAATCGCCGCAATCCTGCTGTTGGCAACACTGGGCCTGTTTGGCTGCGCCTCGACCACAGGCGATGGCTGGGTCAAGCTGATCGATGGTAGCGAGGGCCTCAACAATTTCCACCGCACCGGCGACGCCAACTGGCGCGCCGAAGACGGCACCATCATGGCCGACAACGGCAAGGGCGGCTTCCTGATCACCAAGCGCCCGTACGGGGACTTCAAGATCCACGCCGAGTTCTGGGCCGAGCCCACCACCAACAGCGGCATATTCATGCGCATTTCCGACCCCGACCCGACCAAGGTCGGCGCGAAGAATTCCTATGAGGTGAACATCTTCGACCAGCGCCCCGAACAGATGTACGGCACCGGCGCAATCGTCGATTTCGCATCGGTGAACCCGATGCCCAAGGCAGGCGGCAAGTGGAACACCTTCGACATCACCGCCGACGGCAATCGCATTGTCGTCGTGTTCAACGGTATCGAGACCGTGCACATCCGCAACAACGCGTTCAAGGAAGGTCCGTTCGCCCTGCAGTACGCCACCGGCGCCAAGGGCATCCGCGGCGGCGCCATCAAGTGGCGCAAGGTGTATATCAAGCCGATCTGATGGCGCGCCCAGGGCCGCTGGCGGCGGCCCGGGATCGCTCTTGGTCGGGCTCGCGCTGCCGCTAAACAGCGAATTTCTCGAGTCTTTCCGGATCGACCAAACCGGACAGGTCGGCTTGCCCAGGCAGGCTGATACGCCCCCCCGAGATGGCCGGTGTACTCACCAGGACCTGCTCCGCCATTTCCAGAAAAAAGGTTTGCTCGGCCGCCACCAGCGTCTGCGATGCGGGCAACGCGGCGGCCTGCTGCAGGCTGATGAGCGTGCCCAATGCGCTCTCCGCATACAGCCCCACCGCCACCTTGGCGCCATGCAAGGCCGCCAGGTCATTGATGGCGCGCGCTTCGGAGAGGCCGATACGCCCGGGCTTGGTTGAAAGCGCGATGCCGCCCTTGTCGATGAAGGCCTGTGCATCCTGTACCGATGTGCAGTTGCGGTCGATCAGGATGGGCACGGTGGCATCATGCTGCAAGGCGGTGAACTGCGCGTCGGGCAACAACGGGCACGGGTCTTCGGCCACGACCGCGCCGGCATCCGATATCGCGTTCACATAGGAGGGCGCCTCATCGCGGCTGTAAGCGCTGTTGGCGTCGACATACAGGGTCACCTCGTCCCCAACCGCGGCGCGAATCTCGCGCATCGCCTCGAGATCAATCGCCAGGCCCTGCCCGCCCTTCACCTTGAGCGTGCGAAAGCCGTAGCGCGTACACACCTCGGCAGCTTCCCGCGCCATCGCAGCCGGCGGCTGGCGGGTGATGGCCCAGGTGAGGTCGACGGATTGCGGCGCACCCCACAGGCGCCACAATGGCGTTTCAATGCTGGCGCCATGCAGCACCCAGGATGCGCTGTCGATCATGCCCTTGGCCAGGCGGTTCTCCGGAACGCCGGCCAGCGCCTGCGCCACCGCCGCCGGCGAGGCGACATCGATACCGGCCAGGCGCGGCATCAGCACGTCCTCGAAGGTGGCTGCGAGGGAGCGCGGCGACACGCCCGACCAGGTGGACTTGATGGTGCCCTCGGCCACACCTTTCCTGCCGTTGTCGCCCTCGATCACCAGCAGGGCGAACAGCCCGGCGCGCTCGACCGCATTGGCCCAGACGATTTCGCGCCGATAGGGCAGCGAGTAGAAATGCAAGGACCAGCGTTCAAGTTTGACCGGCATCTATCCCCCGCTGCCTCTACTGTTAGCGACAACCCGGCTTGCGCGCACCCTCAGGCTGCCAGTCCCAATTCGCGAATCGCATGTTCGCGCAGCTTGACCTTCTGCACCTTGCCGCTGCCGGTCATGCCGATGGCCTCGAAGTCGGCGACGATGCGCAGGTAGCGCGGCACGCGGAAGTTGGCCGCGCGCGCCTTGCACCAGGCGATGAGTTCCTCCTCACCTGCCGACATGCCCGCCTTGAGCGTGACATAGGCCGCCGGCACCTCACCCATGCGCGCATCCGGCACGCCCACCACCTGCGCGGTGGCCACCGCGGCGTGGCCAAGCAATACCTCCTCGACTTCGGCCGGCGCCACGTTCTCGCCACCGACGCGAAACACGTCCTTGAGCCGTCCCACCATCGAGAGCCGGCCCTCGGCATCCTGAACGCCAAGATCGCCGGTACGCAGCCAGCCGTCCGGCGTGAACACCTTGGCATTGGCCTCGTCGTTCTTGTAATAGCCCTTCATCACGTTCCAGCCGCGCACCTGGATCTCGCCCTGACTACCGGCCGGCAGCGGCGCGTTGGTGACGGGGTCGGCGATGCGCACGAACACGCCGTCGTGCGGCAGCGCCTTGCCATTGACTCGCAGTTCCTCCGCGTCGCGATGGTCGTTGATCACCACATTGGGCGAGGCCTCCGAGAGTCCGTAGGCGGCGCATACCGCCTTCATGCCCATCTGGTCGATGATCTTCCGCATGGTCTGCGGGCCCGCCGCCGACCAGCCGCCGCGCAGGTGCAGCTTGGCCGGGTCGAAATCGGCGTGGCTCATCATCATCTGGAACAGGGTGTCGTTGCCGCTGGTGAGCGTGCAGCGCTCATCGGCCAGCAACTTCAGCGCAGCGCCGGCCTCGAAGGTCGGCAGGGTCACCAGGGTGGCGCCGAAACTCACCGCCGCCAGGAGCGAGAGCGTGGTACCGGCCACGTGGTAGAACGGCCGGCAGTTGAAGTAGCGATCAGTCGGCAATATGCCGATGCGCGTGCCGGCGGACCAGGCGTTGCGCAGCATGTTGTGATGGGTCAGCAGCACGCCCTTGGGATACGCGGTGGTACCCGAGGTGAACTGCATGAGGAGCGGGTCCTCCGGCGTGACCAGCGCCGCGGCGGCAGAGAACCTTGCGTCATCGACCGTACCGGCCGCGTCGAGGAAGGCGCGCCATGCCAGACCCGCCGCCGGCACATCCTCGCCCATCACCACCACCTGCCCGAGCATCGGCAGCGCATCCCCGGGCAACCGCGCATCGACCGCCGGCTCCGCCTCGCGCAGGAAGCCCATGAAGTCGATGCCGAGAAAGCGGTCCGCCAGGAACAGCACCTTCACATCGGCCTGCTTCAGGCAAAACGCCAGTTCGGCGGCCTTGAAGCGGGTGTTCACCGGCACGGTCACCGCGCCGACCATGGCTGCGCCGAAGTACAGGGTGATCCAGGCGGCGTTGTTGCCCATCAGGATGCCGATATGGTCGCCTCGCCGCACACCCAGCGCGAGCAGCGCCTTCGCCGCCTTGACCGACTTGGCCTGCAGTTCGCCGTAAGTCAGGCGCATGCGGTCGGTGACCAGCGCCTCGCGCGCATCGCCCAGGGCTACCGCGCCTTCGAGTACCTCGAGCAGCACGCGCGGCTGCCATGTCGCGCTCATGCCTTGCCTCCGCCGAAACCGCCGATGCCGGCACGCCAGTTGTTGCGCGCCAGGTTTTCCTCGATGGCGAGGATCTCGGTGGCCAATGCGCCTTTCGGGTCAAGCTCAAGCCCGCGATCGACGGTGGCCTTGGCCAGGCGCAGCGCCGCCGGTGGCACCTTGACGATGGTGGCGGCGATCTCCGCCAGCACGCCATCGAGCGCATCGGCGCCTACAAGCCGCGACACCAGTTCCGCCTCGTGCGCCTCGGCCGCCGAGAGGGTACGGCCGGTGAACATCATGTCCTTGGCCAGCCGCTTGCCGAGGATGCGCGGCAGGCGCTGGGTGGCGCCCACCGTGCCCCACAGTGCTTCGGGGGTGCGGAAGCTTGCCTTGTCCGTGGCGATGATGAAATCACAGGCGGCGGCGATCTCGCAGCCCGATCCCACCGCCGGGCCTTCGACCACCGCGATGGCCGGCATCGGCAGGGATTCGATCGCGTGGTAGGCGGCAAAGGCCTTGATGCGCCGCGCACGCACGGCGTCGTCATCCATGCCCTGGCGTTCCTTCAGGTCGGCGCCGGCGCAGAACACCGGACCGTTGGCGCGGATGAACACCAGGCGCATCGACTCATCGGACGCAAGCGCCATCAGCGCCGCCAGCAGGTCGCCGCACATGGCGTTATTCAGGGCGTTGCGCGCCTCTGGACGGTTGAGCGTGAGGATGGCCACGCCGTCCTTTTGTTCCAGCAGAAGGGTGCTCGTCATGTTCAGATCGCCTTGGCGGCGCGCAGGACCGCAATGTCGGCAGCGCTCTTGCCCAGCAGGGTGGAAAGAATGTCGTCGGTATGTTCGCCCAGCAGCGGCGGACGGTCGTGCGCGGGGTTGTCGAAGCCGTCGAACTTGTAGGGCAGCGGGACGCAGTCGAAGTGGCCAATCACCGGATGCTCGAAACTCGCCCGCATGCCGCGCGCCGCCACATGCGGGTCGGCAAACACCTCATCCACATGGTTGATCGGCCCGGCCGGCACGCCGACGGCGTCGAAGGCGGCGCCGAGATCGTCGCGCTGCCACTGCGCAATGGCCTCGGTGAGCCTGGCCATCACTTCCTCGCGACGCGCCACCCGCACGGAGTTGTCCTGCAGCGCAGGCTCGCTGCCCCAGACTTCCAGCTTCAGCACTTTCATGAGCGGCATCCAGTGCTGGTCACTGCAGGTGATGTGCAGCCACTTGCCATCCGCGCACCTGAAGGTGGCCGACGGCACGCGCCCCGGATGCTCGGTGCCCAGGCGCGGCGGCACCTCGCCCAGCGCAAAGAAACGCGCCGCGGCCAACGACAGCAGGCCGACCTGGCCATCCATCATGGAAAAATCGATGTGGCAGCCCGTGCCGGTCGCATGCCGCCCCTGCAAGGCCGAGAGGATGGCGATGGCCACCCACAGCCCGGAAGTGAGGTCGGCCACCGGCAGGCCCGGCTTGACCGGCCCGCCACCGCGTTCGCCGGTCAGGCTCATCAGCCCGGCCATGGCCTGGAACACCGTGTCATAGCCCTTGCGCTTCGCATACGGCCCGGTCTGGCCGAACCCCGTGCATGATGCGTAGACGATGCGCGGGTTCACCGCCTGAATGGACGCATAGTCCAGGCCGTAGCGCTTGAATGTGCCGACCGGAAAATTCTCCACGAACACATCCGCCCTGGCGGCCAGGTCGCGGATGATGGCCTGGCCTTCCGGCGCGCGCAGGTTCACCGTGATGGAGCGCTTGGAGCGGTTGAAGGCCATGAAATAGGCCGACTCGCTGCCCGCCGCGGTCTCGACGAAGGGCTCGAAACCGCGCGTCTCGTCGCCCTCGCCGGGCTGTTCCACCTTGATGACCGTAGCCCCCATCTCGGCCAGGATCATGCTGGCGAAGGGGCAGGCCAGCACCCGCGAGAGGTCGAGGATGGTGACGCCTTCCAGTGGCTTCATGGCGACCTCACTCCACCTTGATGTTGGCGCGGCGGATCACGTCGCGCCAGCGCGTGCCCTCGGCGCGGATCAGCGTACCGAACTCCGCCGGCGTGCCCACCGCCGGCTCGGAACCGGTTGACTGGAACTTGGCGCGCACCTCGGCGCGCGCCATCACCCGGCCAATCGCCTCATTGAGCCGATTGACGATGTCGGCCGGTGTGCCGGCGGGCGCGATCACGCCATACCAGGGCATCACCTCCGCGCCCTTCAACCCGGCCTCGGCCACCGTCGGCACATCGGCAATCGCCGGGAGCCGCTTGTCGCCGGCCACCACCAGGGGACGGATGCGTCCGGCCTGGATATTCGATGCGATCGGCGGCATGCCGGAGAAGAGGATCTGGATCTGCCCCGACAGCACGTCCGTCAACGCCTCCTGATTGCCCTTGTAGGGCACATGCACCAGATCGACCCCGGCGATCGCGCGGAACAGTTCGCCCGCCAGATGGTTGGTACTGCCCACGCCGGACGAGCCATAGCTGAGCGAGCCAGGCTTCGCCTTTGCCAGCGCGATGAGCTCGCCGATGGTCTTCGCCGGCACCGAGGGGTGCACCACCAGGACGTTGGGGCCGACGGCCAGCAGCACCACGGGCACCACGTCCTTCAGGGGATCGTAGGGCATCTTCGCCATCAGGTGCGGATTGATGGCCAGCGGTCCGGTGGTACCGATGCCGACGGTGTAGCCATCGGGGGCCGCCTTGGCGATCGCGTCCACGCCGATATTGCCGCCGGCACCGCCCTTGTTTTCGACCACCACGCTTTGCCCGAGCAGCTCGCCCAGCGGCGGCGCGATGGTGCGCGCCATGATGTCGACCGTGCTGCCGGCCGAAAAGACGGCGATCAGGCGGATCGGACGGTTGGGCCAAGCCTGCGCAGACACCGCGCCGGCCAGGGCCAACAACACGACCGCCAGCGCGGCTCGTTTCAAGCGGGGAAAAAGCTGCATGTCAATCTCCAACCGGAAGCACGGGGATCACCTGCTTCTCGATGGTCACGTAGTTCTTGATGCGGCCGATGATCTCGGCACCATGCGCGCGCAGGGCCTGCATCTCGGGTGTGGCGGCAGCCGCGCGCATGGCCTCGGCGTCGTCGTACCAGAGCTCGGCAATGCCGTCGACATCGATATCGTGCGACGGGATGTCCGCGCGCTCGGGCTGGGATTCGATCAGCGTGAGCACATAGCGGCGCAGACCCGGAACCGCATGCGCCAGGGGCGCATGTTCGTTGACCCAGCGATCGACGAACTCCTGATGCGACATACCCGCCTTGCGGGTGAGCAATGAGAGTGTCTTGATCATTGCCCGGCGCTCCTGAAGCCGCGCATGCGCTCGTTGGCCTCGCGCCCCTTGTCGAGCGCCTGATCGAACGGCAGCTCGGCGACCTGATGGAACAACTGCTTGGTCAAGGCCATGGCGGGGCGACTCGCGCCTGCCAGCTTTTCGGCGATCGTCACCGCCTCCTTGACCACATCCTCGTTTCGCACAACACGATTGACCATGCCCAGTTCCAGCGCGCGCAGGCTGACGATGGGCTGGCCCAGGCCCACCAGCTCGAAGGCGGCCTTGCGGCCGAGCTGGCGTACCAGGTTGGTCATGACGATCGCAGCGACGATGCCATGGGTGACTTCCGGATAGCCGAGCTTGGCGGTCTCGCCCATCACGGCCATGTCACCGGCTAGGGCCAGGCCCGCCCCGCCCCCCATGGCCGCGCCGTTGATGGCGGTGACCACCGGCTTTTTCATCAGCCGGAAAATCCCGTGCAGGTTGGCGGTGAGCCGGGCGCGCGCCTCCACCAGGTGCGCGCGCTCCGGGGTGAGGTCCTTGAACTCCGCTAGGTCCGCACCGGCGCAGAAACTCTGGCCGGCACCGGTCAGCACCACCGCGCCGATGGCGTCGTCGTCATCGGCGTCCTCGAGCGTGGCCAGCAGCGCGCGTGTCAGGTCGGTGTTGAGGGCGTTGCGCTTGTCCGGGCGGTTCATCACGATCAGGCGCACGCCGTCGCGATCCTTGACTACCAGCACATCACTCATCGCATCTTTCCATTCAAATCACGGACGGCATCGTGCAGTTCCTGCATCAGGCGCGCCACCAGATCGCCTGCGGGAACGATGTCTTCGATCAGCCCGGCGCTTTGCCCGGCCTCGGTTTTGCCCCATGCGACGTCGCCATCCAGCGCCGCATCCTTGAGTGACCGGGTCGCGAACAGGGCCTTGAGCTCTTCCGCAGGCGCGCCCGCCGCATAAGCCGTCTGATACGCCTCGGCAAACGCGTTACGCAACATGCGGATGGGCAAGCCGCCACGTCCCACCAGGGTGGTGTCGGCCAGTCCGGCATCGCGCACGGCGGCCTTGTAGGCATCATGCACGCCGGCCTCCGGGGTCATCAGGAAGCGCGTGCCAAGCTGCACCGCATCCGCGCCCAGCGCCATCAGTGCCGCCATGCCATGGCCATCAGCCACCCCACCGCCGGCGATGATGGGCAGCTTCGCCACCCGCGCCACGGCGCGCACCACCACCAGAGTCCCCACCTCGTCCGGCGGCGGATGGCCACCGGCCTCCGCGCCCACCACCACCAGCGCGTCGACCCCGGCTTCCTCGGCCTTTTGCGCATGCGCGGGCGAAGCCACCACGTGCAGCCACTTCACGCCCATGGCATGAAAGCGCGCCAGGTGCGCCTTCGGGCCGCCTTGCGAGGCGATGATGATGGGAACCCGCTCCTCCTCGATGATGTCGAGGAAAGCGGCGGAATTCTTGTTGTAGAGCGGCACGTTCACCGCGAACGGCTGGTCGGTTCCCGCCCGCACATCGCAGATCGCCGCGCGCAGCGCATCCGGATACATCGGGCCGGCGGCGATCACGCCCAGGCCACCGGCCCTGGAAACGGCGAGCGGCAAGGCCGCGTTGGAAGAGGCCCAGCTCATGCCGGCCTGAACGATGGGCAAGCGGATGCCCAACAGTTCCGTTATGCGTGTCTTCATGGCTTGGGATACAGGCCCAGATTGGCGGCGCGCACGCGCAGCGTGCCGTATACCGCGCTGATGAAGGGCGTGGCTACACCGACGCGCGCGGCGACTTCGACCACGCTGCCGACGATGGCGTCGAGTTCGATCGGACGCCCGGCCTCGGCATCTTGCAGCATGGAGGACTTGATCGGGCCCAGCTTGCGGGTCTGGTCCATGCGCTTCTCGGGGTCCACCTGTACGTCCAGCCCCAAGGCCGCGGCCAGCGCGATCGCCTCGCGCATCATCGCGGCGAACATGTCGCACATGTGGCGGTCGGCCAGCATCAGGTCGGTGGACACGCCGCTGAGCACCGATACCGGGTTGAAGCATACGTTGCCGAGCAGCTTCATCCACATCTCGCGACGGATGTTGTCGCTGGCCAATGCGTCGAAACCGGCCGCCGCCAATGCCGCCACCAGTGCCGCGACACGCGACGACGACTGGCTGGAAGGTTCGCCCAGCACCAGCCGGTTGCCCGAATTGTGGCGCACCACCCCGGGCTCGGGAACGTCGGCGGCCATGAACACGACGCAGCCCACCACACGCGAGGCCGCGATGGCGCGGCCGATGCGGCCATCCGGATCGCAGGCCTTGATCGGGCTGCCGGCATGCGCCCCGCCCCAGCCTTCGAAAAGCCACCAGGGCAGGCCGTTCATCGTCGTCAGCACCACGGTATCGGGCCCAAGCAGCGGGGCCAACGCCTCGACCGCCGGCGGCAGGCTGTGGCTCTTGAGCGCGATGACCACCACGTCCTGCACGCCCAGTTCGGCGGGATTGTCGCTGGCCGGCAAGCGCAGGCTGACGCGCTCGTCCCCGTGCAGCAGGGCAAGCCCGTTGGCCCGCAACGCGGCCAGGTGCGCGCCGCGCGCCACCAGGCTCACTTCATGCCCGGCCTGCGCAAGCCGGGCACCCATGGTGCCGCCAATGGCGCCGGCGCCGAAAATGCAGATCCTCATCGGGTGTTCCGTTCACATCCACGCCGGCCGCGCGGGGCGCGTGCCGCCGTGGCAGTTCTCAGTGCTTGTAGGAAGGGTCGGTGCGATCGAGCAGACGCAGGCAGGCGTCCCAGTGCTTGGTCTTCGCGGCACGCTCGGGGCGCTCGAACTGTTGCGCAACCTTCTCGGCGACTTCGTCGGTGGCGATCAGCACTTCGGCGCCGCCGGAAAGCGCACCGATCTGTGCCTGGCAGGCGCGCTCGAGGTAATACATGCGGTCGAACGCATCCGCCACCGTCTCGCCGCACACCAGCAGGCCATGGTTGCGCAGGATCAGCACGTTCTTGTCGCCGATGTGCGCCTGCAGGCGTTGCTGCTCGTCAAGATCGAGCGCCACACCCTCGTAGTCGTGGTAAGCGATGCGGTTGTGGAAACGCATCGAATGTTGGCTGATGTTGATGAGGCCGTGCTTTTGCGCCGACACCGCCACCCCGGCGCCGCTGTGGGTGTGGATGACGCACCTGGCGTCCTCGCGCACCTTGTGGATGGCGCTGTGGATCACGAAGCCGGCCGGATTGAATCCCTGGTCGGCCGGGTCGGAAATGATGTTGCCGTCGATATCCACCTTCACCAGGCTGGAAGCAGTGATCTCGTCGAACAACAGGCCGTAGGGGTTGATGAGGAAATGGTGCTCCGGACCCGGCACGCGCGCCGAGATGTGGGTGTAGATCAGGTCGGTCATGCGGAACTGCGCGCACAGGCGGTAGCAGGCGGCAAGGTTGATGCGCGCCTGCCATTCACCGTCGGGCACCCGGCCTTCCAGCGTCTTGGACTTGTTCAACACTTCCTTCAACTGGGCACTCATTTCGTCTCCTTGCGAGGGTTGTGGTTGCGCGGACGCGAAGCCGGAGCCTCGCGTTCGGCATGGATCAATTCGCGCGCCTTGGCGGCCAGGCGCCCCAGCATGTCGTCAAGTTGGCGACGTTCATCAACGGAAAGCTCTGCGGCGAAGGCGTCATTGCGGCGGTTGGCCGATGCTATCAGGCCTTCATAGAGTTTCGCACCGGTGCGGCTCAGCGTCAGGCGTACGCCGCGGCCGTCCGCGCTGTCCGGCCCGCGCAGGACCAGCGCGCGCTTCGACAGACCGGCCACCACGCGGCTCATCTGGCTTTTGTCCAGACCGGCATGGCGCGACAGTTCGTTCAGGGACAGGGGCTGGTGCGCACCCAGCAAGGCCAGGGTGCGCCATTCCATCAGGCTGACGTCGAATTCGCGGCGGTAGGCCAGGGCAGCGCCGCGCGACAGCAGGTTGGCCACCGCATGGATGCGAAAGGAAATCAGATCACGGATCTCGGCGCGCGCCGGCTGCGAACCGCGCGACGCCGGACGGGTGCCGCCGCCGCCCTCGGGGGCGGTGGAATCGAAGTCTCGGCCGGGATGCATGATGGTTGACATTATCAACCAAAAAGGTTTACATTGTCAACCATACTGCCTGGTCAGGAATTTCCACCGCCCGCTCATGCGGCAGGGACCGCCCAACATGTCGAACCTTCCGGATACCTACGAGCCATACGACGACGCCACGCAACCGGCGATGACGATCGAGCACTACGCCGAGACATTCGTGCGGGTGCCGAAGAACCAGTTGTTCCGGCGCCCGGTCACCCTGACGGAAATCACCGGGCCGACGCGCCTGGCGAAGAAGCTCAAACCAGGCAACAACAACCTCGCCCACCCCTACCCCGACCGTCCGCGTGCCATGGGGCAGCTGATACAGGTGGGCGGGCACCTTCGCGATGGCGACGGCCGGCCTGTGAGAGGCGCCATCATCGAACTGTGGCATTGCAATGCGTCGGGACGCTACATCCACCCGATGGATGCGCAGAACCCCAATCCCATCGACCCCAACTTCATCGGCTCGGGGCGCGTCGCCACCGATGACAACGGCCGCTACGAATTCCTCACCGTCAAGCCGGGCGCCTACCCCTACCCCAACCACCCGACACGCTGGTGGCGCCCGCCGCACATCCACATGTCGATTTTCGGCGACGGCTTCATGAGCCGCCTGGTGACGCAGATGTTCTTTCCCGCCGATCCGTTGAACGATGTCGACCTGATCCTGCAATCGGTGCCCGACGCCCGGGCCCGTGAGCGCATGATCGCGCGCCAGGTGCCGATGGGCGAAATGCCGATCCTCAACGTGATCGGCTTCGAGCACGAGATCGTCGTGCGCGGCCATCGTCAAACCCCGTTTGGAATGTGAGCATCATGGCCATCCTGCCCCCTACTGCCAGCGGTACCGTCGGCCCGTTTTTCCCGCCGCATTTCTTTCGCCCCGGCGACAACGACCTGACGATCGTTGAGCCCGGCGCGCCCGCCGCGTCCGGCCAGCGCGTCTTCATCTTCGGCCACATCTATGAAGCCAAACGCGTGCCGCGCTGGAACGCGATCCTGGAAATCTGGCAGGCCGACGCGGGCGGGCGTTTCGCGCACCCGAACGACCCGCGCGCGGCCGAGGCGGACCCGCACTTCATCGGCTGGGGCCGGCGCGCCAGCGAGGACGACGGCTACTTCGACTTCCTGACGGTCATGCCCGGCGGCTTCGACGACCCGGTGGCCAAGGCCCTGCGGGCGCCGCATATCAATATTTCCGTCACCGGGTCCGGGCTGATGCGGCGCCTGACGACGACATTGTTCTTCCCCGACCAAGCCGCGAACGCCGGCGATCCGGTGTTCGCCGCCGTCACCGACGCGGCCGCGCGCTCGCGGCTGATACTCGTGCCGGCCGCCTCGGACAAGGCGCCTCCCGGCGCGAAGGCATACCGCGTCGACCTGGTGTTGCAGGGCGAGGACGAGACGCCTTTCTTCATCGATTGAGCCCGCCGGGGTGTGGTGCGGGCGTGCGAAAATCGCGCCTCCCACAAACCCATACCACGGACTGACGATGTCACGCATTTCCCTCGTAGAAGAAGGCAAGGACCCGGCCCTGACGCCGCTGATCAACAAGATCAAGGCCGAGCGCGGCGGACGTTTCCTGAACCTGTACCGCACCCTGGCCCACAGCCCCGGCATCTGCGAGGGCTGGCTGCATCTGTTCACCGAGATCCGCCAGAAGGCCAAGCTCGACGGCCTGTCGCGCGAACTGGCCATCATGCGGGTGGCGGTGATCAATGGTGCCGACTACGAGTACAAGGCGCACCAGCCCTTCGCCCTCAAGGAAGGCATGACCCAGGCGCAGATCGACGCGCTGCCGGCCTGGTCGGTAACCGACATCTACACGCCGAAGATGCGTGCGGTGCTGGGTTACACCGATTCCATGACCCAGCAGATCCATGTGCCCGACGCGATTTTCGCCGCCGTACGCGAACACTTCGACGAGCGTGAAACAGTCGAGCTTACCGCCACCATCGGCGGCTACAACCTGGTGTCACGTTTTCTCGAAGCGGTGCAGATGCCGCATGAAACCGGCGTGCTGAAGGCGCACGACTAGCACTTCGCCGCGCGCGGTCCGTCAGCGCATGCCGGACCGCGCTCTTGCAAGCGGTTTCACGTGGCATCAATCGGCCCCCACCTCGAACTCACCCACCAGGACCACGTCGCGCCCGCCCTTCAGACGCAACGTGACCAGTTGCTCCTTCGCGGCCGCGGTGCCGAACTTCGAAGTCAGCCGTACCTGCAGCGTGGTGGCGCCGGTGACGATCTGCTGGCGCTGGCCGTAGAACTGGGCTTCCACCTTGTACTTGCCGGGCTTGGCCACCTTGAGTGAGAACTCCTCGGGCCCGTAGCCGCCGGTGAAGTCGGCCGACATGCGTGCGCCCTGCCAGGTGAGGCGGTTGCCGTAGAAGGCCTTCTCGCCGTTCGGGTCCGTCACCCACAGGTCGATGTCGGTATTGTCCGCATCCCACGTCAGCACCGCGCGCAGGTCCAGCGGCAGGTTCTTCAACAGCCGCGGATCCACACGGCTTGTGTCCGGGCGGCTGGAAGCCGTGGCGACGATGGCATTGAGTTCCGCCAGGGCGATGAGCTCGACTTCCGGAAAACGTCCGTGCCACGGCCGGCTCACCACCTCGTAGAGCGCATCCACCGCCTTCTGAGCCTGCCCGGCGGCGGCATGGGCCAGGCCCAGGTCGCGATGCGATTGAGGCTCGTTCGGGCTGAGGTCGCGCACACGGCGGAACACCGGCAGGGCCGCGCTGGCATCGCCGGCCTGTAGCAGGCGATAGCCGAGCACGCGCAGGATGTGGCGGTTCTCGAGGTTCATCTCTGCAAGGTTGGAAAGCACGCGCAT
Organism: Burkholderiales bacterium; assembly: GCA_965279115.1. Taxonomy (GTDB): domain Bacteria; phylum Pseudomonadota; class Gammaproteobacteria; order Burkholderiales; family JAEUOS01; genus JAEUOS01. Next base: position 4,027,568 of record OZ257137.1, on the reverse strand, counting down.
GGCGAGCAAGCGCTGTCCCTTGGCGAACAGCAGGTCGGCCACGTCGAGGAAGAAGGCGGTGCTGGTGCGGTGGCTTTCACGTTCGTCGAGGTAGATGCGATACAGGTCCTTCGCCTCGGCGTCACGCAGGCGGCGCGCGTAGGGGGAATCGGGTGCCCACGGCTGCAGGCGGATCGCGATGGCGTCGTTGCCCGCCGCGGTGCCCGCGCCGGCAGCCTTGGCCGCGCTGTTGTCGGCGCGCGACCTGCGCTGCAGTGCCATCTCCGGCGCCGCCATGGCAGCCGCGGGAGGCGCCGCCGCGGGGGCCGGCGACGGCGCTTCCGCACGCCGACGCGCATCGGTGACCGACCCGACCGCGGCGTCGCGCGCCTCGGACACCGGCGCCGGCTTCGGTCCCTTGGGAAAGTCGCGCTGCCACCATGCCTCCTTGGCGCGAAACTGCGCCGCCACGCGTTCCAGGTGGGCACGCTGGTCGGCCTCGCGCGCCGCCACACCGGCCGCGCGCAGGCGCTCGAACTCGGCACGCAGGTCCGCCGGCGGCTCGATGTCGTTGCGCGCGTAGTCAGCCGCCGTATCCAGGATGATGAGCGAGGTGGCGCGGGTGATCAGACGGAAGCGCTTGCCGATGCGCTCGACTTCCGCGCGGTTGAGTTCGTATTCGGTTTCGAGTATCGCGGCCTTCATGCGCCCCCAGCGCTGCGCGGCCAGGGTACCCGGGGATGCCCCGCGCTTCACCGGCACCACCAAACGCGTAACGCGGCCGGCGCCATCCTCGATGCGCAGGGTCACGCGCCCCTGTGCTTCGGTCAGGCGGCCGGCGAGCATCAGACGTCCGCCTTCGGCAAATGGCGAGGCGAGCAGCACATCCGCGACACCCTCGCCGCTTTCCACCGCTGCGCGTGGCGCGGCATGCGTGAGCTGACGCGCGGCCGCCTCAACAGTTTGAGTCATCGCATCGACAAGGCATCCACCGGAGCGCTCCGCCAATGCGCGCAACATCGCGACATCCGCCGATTGCGCCGCACCGATGGCATAGGTCGGCATGCCGGGTCGCGGCAGCGCGTTCTCGCCATAGTTGGCAATGCCATCCGAGAACAGCAGCATTTCGTCGGCGCCTTCGATGGCACCCACCACCGAAAGATTGGTCGCCCCATCGTAGACCGCGCCTTCAAGAACCCGGCGCAGGGCGGACCAGTCGCCGCGCGCGACGCGCAGGGCTTGCACCGGTTCGGCGCGATCGCGAAACAGGGTGAGCGCCACGTCCACCTCGGTGAAGCGCGCGAAATAGGCGCCCAGCAATGCGAATTCGCGCGCGTGGTCGCGCTGCGCACCGGAGCCCGATGCGTCCCAGGCGATGGCAACGCGTGCCGGGGCACGGCGCGGCACCAGTGCGCCGAGCGCCGCAGGCTCGGCGTAGAACCAGGTGGCGCCATCGAAATCCTGCGTCACGGCCAGCGGCGCGCCTTGCGCCGCGAGGGCGATTTCCACAGCGCCTGCGAGGCGAACATCCTCGCCGGCAAGGCGCAGGTCATAGCCGGATGGAGCTCGCACGAACACCGGATCGCCCGCCGTGCTGCGCAATACCCGCGGCGCACGCGCCGTGGCCAGATTGCCGCTCCAGGCAAACCTCGCCACCCGCTCGCCATAGCCGAGCGGCAGGCGGTAGATCCATTCATTGCCGCGCTGGGCCAGCGACTCTTCGTAACGCAGCACCACCGTCTTGCGCCCACCGGCCGGGATCGGATAGACACGCAGCTTGAAGTTGTTGCCGACGGTCTTCTCGGCCAGCGCCGGGTCCACCCGCGCCCGCGTGATGTCCTCGAACACCGCCTGTCCGCGCGCCTTCTCCACCGGCACCGCCTCGCGCATGACGCCGTTGAAATCCATCGCCATGCCGGTGATGGACTGGCCCTCCGCGAGCGGAAACTGCAATTCGCCTTCCAGCACCCGCGCGTTGGGGTTGAAGAAGGTCAGTTCGACCGACGTTTGCGCCAGGCGGCCAGCCACGCTGGTGGTGATGGCTACTGATTCGAGGCGGAGCGGAACCTGCGCGTCGCGCACCACCATGCGCGGGGGCGGCGCTTCGAGGGCGATCATCGGCTTGCCCATGGACGGGCCCACCTGCGCATGCAGGGCGCCTCCCGCCATCAGGCAGCAAAGCGCCAAAAGGCGCGTGAACAACAATCTGAAGGTCGATGGTTTCACCGCGGCTCCTTGAAAGCAAAGGGGGCGGCGCGCTGCGGGAGCAGGCACCGGTTACCCCTGCAAACGGAGCAGGCGGCGAAAAGGGGTTAAAGCCCGGACCGGGCGTCCGGAACTACGCGCCGGCCTCCGGGCCCGGCCTGGCCACCGGGTCGCGCCGGAACACCACCGGCTTGCCGCCAAAGCGCCGCTTGCACATCCAGTGCGCCAGGGCGGAATCGAGGTGGTCCGCATGACCGGGAAACCACCCGGCCAGCGCTTCGGTCAAACGCCTGCAGTTGTCGACGTCACCTTTGGCGAGGAGCGCCTGCACATCCCGTATGGATTGCAATACGGCGTTGTGCTCATCGATATGGCAATCGCGCGGCGGGAAGTCGGTTTCGACCATCCAGCGGTTTTCTTCCTCGAAATGATGCTGGCAGTGCGTGGCCAGGGCCGCGAGGCGGTCCACCAATTCCTCATCCGGAGCCGATTGCACCGCCGCCACCAGATCGACAAACTCGTGATGGATCGTGTCCATCGGGCCGAAGCCCAGGACAAAGCTGTCGTGCCAACCCAGTTGGGCTTCGTCCATTTCATTCAACTCCGTGACGGATGACAATCAGACTACCTCAATCCGTATTTTGACCGATTCGCCAAACAACCCCGGATGGATCGAACAAACAAAAATCCCGCATCCGCCATGGTTGGGTCTCGATTTCGGTGACCTTCACGCCATACCTGGATTCCACGCCGCTGGCCCGGACGTGATTCCACCAGGCATCCACATCTTCGACGAGGATGTGCATCATGAAATTCTCGGCGAACGACTCCGCGCAGAAATCCTGTAGCAGGAAGCTCACGTGTTCGAAATGAAAATAGGCGACCCCGCCACCTTCCGAGGCCATGGTGAATCCAAGGTCCTTGTAGAACTGCTTGGATAGCTCGAAATCCTTGGAGGGGACGAAGGCCTTTATCTCTGTGATGCGGACATTTTTCAAGGTTGACCCATGTCTCACGGCAAGTGCCCTTTGCCAGGCACAAAATTGGCCTCGATGCGGATCCCGTCCGGATCTTCAAAGAGGACGGAGTAGTAGCCCGGCGCCCAGTTCGTCTCCGTCGGCGGCCTCACGATCGTCGCCTGGAGCTCCAATGCGGTCTGGTAGATCGAATCGATATCCTCGCGGCTCTTGGCGCGGAAGCACACGTGATGCAGGCCCGCGCGCCGCTGGTTGAACGGCTGATTCTCGAACTCCGGATCGACCGGCGAAATGGCAACGCCGGTACGACCGCCGATGCAATAGAAGAATTGCGCGGTCTTGTGGAGCGTCACCATCTCGAGGGAATGGAGCAGCTTCTCGTAGAACGGGACAGAGCGCTCCATGTTCGTGACCGAGAGTTGGATATGGGCAATGCCGTTGATGCTCGCCATGCGGTTTCCTCCGAGTTCTGCACGTTGTATCAATCCAAATCCGGCAAGCGCAGTTGGCGCGCCGGCGGCTGGTGATGCTAATGAGCAAGCCAGGCCAGGTCAACTCGTCCGCTCTCGCGCAATTTCAAGGAAGCATCTTGTCGACCGGTTCATGGCAAACCCTGAGTAAGAAATGCTGATGTCGAGCGACTATTGCTTCGCTACGGTCACAACGACTGGGCCTTTCCGTGACCCAACCGCAGGAGAATCCATGACAAACATCCGCGCCATATCATTTGCCGCCTCTGCCCTTGCCGGCGCCACCATGTTGACCAGTCTGCCCGTATCCGCGCAGGTCGACCCCAACCGCTTTCTCGACCAGTTCGAAGCCACCTTCGGCAAGTTCGAGGGCTTTCGCCGCTCGGGTGCCAAGGGCGTTTGCGCCGTGGGTGAATTCACCGGCAGTGCCGACGCGCGCGCGCTGTCGGTCGCCTCGGCCTTCAGCGGCAAACCGGTGCCGGTGGTCGCGCGCTTCTCGGTGGGCGGCGCCAACCCGAAGGCGCCCGACAACGGGCGCACCCAGCGCAACATGGCGCTGCAGTTCAACCTGCCCGGCGGCGAGGTATGGCAGATGGGCAATATCTCGTCGCCCGTGTTTGGCGCCGCCACGCCGGACCAGTTCTTGGGCCGACTGGCGTCCTTGCAGCCCGACCCGGCCACCAAGGCGCCTGACCCGGCCAGGGTGAAGGCTTTCGCCGATGCCAACCCCGAGGTGTTGCTGCAGGGGCGCTACTACGCCAGCCAGCCGGTGCCGGCCAGCTTTGGCACGATCAATTACTGGGGCGTGCATGCGTTCGCCTTTGTCAATGCGCGTGGCGACAAGCAGTTCGGCAAGTGGATATTTGAACCCGTTGGCGGCATCAAGACCCTGACCGACGACGAAGCCAAGGCCAAGGGTGCCAGCTTCCTGTTTGACGATCTGCGCCAGCGTGTGACCTCCAGCGGCGTAGCCTTCGACTTCAACCTGCAACTGGCGCAACCTGGCGACCGCATCGACAGCGCCGTGGTGCCGCTGCCGGAGGATCGCCGCAAGGTGAACATGGGACGCCTGGTCATCAAGTCGGTCGCCGCCGACGCGACCGGTGAATGCGTGGGCATCACCTACAACCCGATCGTCCTGCCCAAGGGCGTCGAGCCGTCGGCGGACCCGATGCTGGCCGCACGCGCGGCGCCGTACGCGGTGGGGCTGGGGCGCCGGCTCGGTGAGGGTGCCAAGCAGTAGGCGGGACTTTCGCTGGCGCGTGCAACGCGCCAGCGGTCGCCGCAGTGCCCGGTTCAAGGCTTCTGTGCGCCCGCCTGCCGGTCCAGCCGCTCGAGCAATGCCTGCGCCCCGCTATCGAATTTGCGAAACGCCGCGTTCACGGCTTGGGCGCTCCTTCCCAGTTCGGCCATCTCACGGTTCAGGCGATCCAGCGCGCCGGGGTTGCGCACCGTGGACGATTGCAGCAACGAAGCGAAGCCGGCCAGGTCGCTTGAAAAGCTACCCAGCGTGCCCTTGATGAACAACAGCAGCAGCAAGGACTCGCGACGACGCAGTTCCTCGGTCTGGCTTTTTACCTGGGCGCTGCCGCGGTCGACACGGGCAAGCGCCTCGTCCACCTGGGCCGCGGTGGGCGAGCGAATGCCGAGGTCCTCGTTCTTGAAGCGCCGGGTGACGCTGGCCACGGCCGTGGTCGCCGCATCAATTTCCTGGAGCGTGGCGACGAAGTCCGACGGTAGCGGGCGCAGGGCCTGTCCTTGCGCCGTCGATGCGGCAAAACCCGCCAACGAAAAAACCAACGCCCCGGCAGCACGCCGCAGCGTCGTCAATTCGATAGGGGTTCTGTCCCGCATGAACAGGTTCAGCCTGCGAAGATTCGCCGCAGGCGCGCCAGCAACATCGCCCACAGGCCGGGCGCCGCGACCGGTGCCGATACGACCCCGCCCGACACCGCGTTGCCGAGATTGACGCCGAAACGCCGCGTCAGTTCGGACACGTAGTCATTGACCAAACCGGCACGCGAGAACTGCGCCAGCGGGCCGGCCAGGCGAAAGCGCAATTGCAGGTCCACCCGGCAATTGGCAACGTCCACCGGCACCACGGTGTAGTCGAGCAGCGTCTTCACGCGGGTGGAACTGCGCTGGTCCACGCCTTCGGCGCGCATGTTGCCGCGGCGCGCGGCGGCCTCGAAATCAAGCTCGGCGCGCATGGCGAAGCTGGCGGTAACGGGACCGAATTTCACTTCCATCACGCCTTCAGCACGCCGACCATCGTGACGAGTGATCCTGGCGCCCGGCAGGCAGTTGGCCACCAGCGGCAAATCTTCAAGGCGCGTCCATACGGTATCGGCGGGTTGCGCCATGGCAAGGGATTGACGGACTTCCACCCATTCACCATCGGCAGGGATCTCGATCGGCACCCAGCCGTCATCCGCAACCGGAGCCGCCGCAACCGCCGCCACCGGTTTCGCCAGCGCCACCGGCATTGCCAGCTCGCCGGCGGACTTCTTCAGCAGCACCGCCTGGATCGCTTCGACGATGCCCACGTACCCGGTGCAGCGGCACAGGTTGCCGGCCAGTTCATGACGCACGCGGCGCGCGTCGGGGCCGGGCAGGCGCAGCACGATGTCGCGCGCCGTGGCCAGCATGCCGGGCGTGCAGTAGCCGCACTGCAGCGCGTGGTATTCATGGAAAGCCTGGCGCAGCGCGGCCATGACCGGATCATCGCCGTACCCCTCCACCGTGGTGATGGTCGTGCCGGAACACGCCGCTGCGAAGGTGATGCAGGAGCGCTGCGGCATGCCGTCCACCAGCACGGTGCAGGCGCCGCACACCCCGTGCTCGCAGGAAAGATGGGTACCGGTAAGCCCCAGGTCGCGACGGAGGAAGTCGCCCAGATGCATGCGTGGCTCGACATTGGCGCGGATGGCCTCGCCATTGACCACCAGTTCTATCGGAAACGTGCTCATTGCGCCTGCTGTCGTTCGTTCATCTGATGCAAGGCCCGCTCCAGTGCCACGACATGCTGGTGCACGAACACCTCGCCTGCCTGCGGCAAGGCCCGCAGGATCGCGGCGGCAATCGCCTCGCGGGCCGCCTCGCCCTGCGGTACCAGCACGCTCGCCGGGTCGGTCAGCACCAGCGGCCGCGTCTCCACCGCCCCGACCATCACGCGCGTCACGCCCAGACCGGGATCGTGCACCACCGCGCCAACGGCGCTGGCGAACTCGCCCACCTTGGTGCAGATCTTGTAGTAGCCCCAGCGCATCTGCGGAGTGAAGGCCGGCAGTTCCACCGCGGTGAGAACCTCGCCGGCTTCAAGAACCGTGGCATAGGCGCTTTTCATGAAGTCGGCCGCGGCCACCTTGCGGCGCCCACCCGACCATGCGAGGTGATAGGTCGCCCCCAGCACGGTCATGCAGTTGACCCAGTCGGCAGCGGGGTCGGCGTGGGCGATGCTGCCGCCGATGGTGCCGCGGTTACGCACCGCCCGATAGGCGATGTTGCGCGCCACATGCGGCAGCATGCCCTGGGTGGTGTCGGCCAGCACACCATCCTCGATCTCCGCATGGGTCACGGCGGCGCCGATGATCAGCCTGCCGGCTTCCACGCGGTGACTGCGCAGTTCCGGCAGGGTGCGGATATCAACGATCGCAGGCGGCTCGGCCAGGCGCAGGTTGAGCATGGGGCCCAGCGACTGGCTGCCCGCCATCACGCGTGCCTCGCCGCCGGTGGCCGCCAGCGCCTCGCCAAGCGATGCCGGGCGCTTGTAATCGAATGCGGCGGCTTTCATGCGGCAGCCTTGAACGGTGCGGGATGCGCCCTTCGGCGCGCCGCCAGGACACCCGCCAGCACGCGCGCCGGCGTGAGGGGCGTTTCGTTGAATTCGACGCCGAACTCGGCCAGCGCGCGGTTCACCGCGTTGAGGATCGCCGCCGGCGGCGCGATCGCCCCACCCTCCCCGACCCCCTTGATGCCATGGCGGGTGTGCGGCGAAGCGGTCTCGGTATGGTCGATGCGGATATGCGGCATCTCGGCGGCACCCGGCAAGAGGTAGTCGGCATAGGTGGACGCCAGCGGCTGGCCGGCGGCGTCGTAGGGCATTTCCTCGAACAGCGCCGTGCCTATGCCCTGCACCGCACCGCCGATGGTCTGCCCTTCGACGATCATCGGATTGACCAGGGTGCCGCAGTCCTCGCAGATGGCGTAATCGAGCAGCTTGACGATGCCGGTGTCGATATCCACCTCCACCAGCGCGCCGTGGGTGGCGAAGCTGAACACCCCGGTGTCGACCGCCGGCTTGTAGTTCTCGGTGACTTCCAGGCCGCCGGTGTCGACCAAGGCCGGCAGACGCTCGGGACGGTGGAACCAGGCTTCGCCGATGGCCTTGAGCGAGATCGCGCCCTTGTCACCGACAAAGCCGCCATCGGCCACCTTGAGCGAGGCAACGTCGCAGCCGCAAAGATGCGCGGCGATCGGCTTCAAGCGTTCCATCAGCACTTCGCAGGCCTTGGACACCGCGCCGCCGGCCATCACGATCGAGCGTGATGCGTAGGTACCGGTGGAGAACGGCGTCTCGTTGGTGTCGCCATGGGTCACGTTGATGCGCGCAACCGGCAGGCTGGTGATTTCGCTGGCCACCTGGGCCAGCGAGGTTTCCATGCCCTGGCCGTGAGAATGCACGCCGACCTTCACTTCCAGCGTGCCGTCGGCGGTCAGGCGCACGGTGGCGCCGTCATAGCCCGGCACGATAGGCAGGCCCCAGGAGGCGAACACCGAGGTGCCATGCGCGGCCTGCTCGGTATAGGTGGCCACGCCCAGGCCCAGGTATTTGCCCTGGGCGCGCGCCTGCGCCTGGCGCTGGGCAAAGCTTTCGTGATCCAGCATCTTCATCACCCGCGTCAGGCTGGACGGGTAGTCACCTGTATCAAAGGCCTTTTTCGCGATGTTGGTGTAGGGCATGTCGCTGCCCGCCACCAGATTCTCGAAGCGCACGTCCACCGGGTCGCGGCCGACGGTGCGCGCAATGGCGTCCATCAGCATTTCCATCGCGAAGGCCACGCCGGGACGCGCCACGCCGCGGTAAGGGGAGAACGGCGGCTTGTTGGTAGCCACCCCCTGCACGCGGCAGCGGTAGCGCTCCATCTTGTAGGGGCCCGGCAGGTTGCCGATGATCTGCCCGGTTTCAAGACAGGCGGTGAACGGCCACACCGAATAGGCACCGCTGTCGACGGTGACCTCGGCTTCCAGCCCGAGCAGCTTGCCGCGCGCGTCCACATGCGCCGATACGGTGTAGTCGTGCTCCCGGCAGTTGGTGCCCGACACCAGATGCTCGCGCCGGTCTTCGACCCAGCGCACCGGCCGCTTGAGCTTCATGGCCAGCCAGGCGATGACGATTTCCTCGGGCATCAGGTTGCACTTGTAGCCGAAGCCGCCGCCCACGTCCGGCGCGATCACCCGCAGCTGCGCGATGTCGATGCCAAGGCATTCCGCCAGGCCGGAGCGGATCATGTGCGGCACCTGGGTCGAGGAATACACCACCAGCTGGTTGCGCTGGTCATCCCAGTAGGCCAGCACCGCCTTGCCTTCCATCGGCGACATGCTCTGGCGGTTCATGCGGAAGCTGCGCGTCACCACATGCGCGGTACGCTCGGCGATGGTGGAAAAATCGTCGTCGCGTGAAAGCTCGATGAAGCGGTTGTCGCGCCAGTCGGCGTGCAACCGTTCCTGCGTGGCAAGCGCCGTGGCCGGATCGGCCAGCACCGGCAGTTCCTCGATGTCGGGCGCCAGCCGCGCCACCAGGTCTTCGGCGCGCGCCCGGGTGGGGGCCACGCACACGGCCACCGGTTCGCCCACGAAGCGCACCCGCTCGTTGGCCAGCGGCACGTAGTCCGACACCTGGTAGCCCGGCAGGGTGGAACGCGCGGTAATCGGCTTGACGCCCTGCATGTGCGCCCAGGTGAAGGCGCTGCCCTGCATGTCGGCGGGAATGTCGACGCCGGCGATGAGGCCATGGGCAATCGGGCTTCTCCAGAAGGCCGCTTCCAGCAGGCGCGGAAACGACAGGTCGTCGATGAAACGACCGCGCCCGTTGAGAAGGCGCTGGTCTTCCTTGCGCAATACGCGCGCTCCGATGCCGGTGGTGTTCTCGCCCATGATCAGATCCTCGCCTGGCCGTAGCCGCCGCCTCCCGGCAGCCCAAGTTCAAGCGTATCACCTTCATGCATCTCGACCACGCTCTTGGGGTTGTCCACCGCCACGCCATTGAGATACACATGGCCGGCTCTCCCGGCCTCGCCGCCCATGATGCCCTTGGCCGGCACGCGGGTGCGGTCGGTGAGAAGCGACACGCGCAACCGCCCTGGCCAGCGCGACTTGAACGACACCACCTGTCCCATGCCACCCTGCCTTGCGCCGCCGCCGCCCGAACCGTCATCGAGTCGCTTGGCGCCAAACAGCACCGGCGCCAGGGTCTCGGCGATTTCCACCGGCGTGTTCGAAATGTTGGCGGGGAATCCTGCCGCCGGCGGACCGTCGCGGTCGCGCATCGCGCCCATGCCGCCATTGAAAAACAGGATGGTCGAAAACGAAGTGCCCTTGGCTGCATCCACACCGCGCATCAGCACCGACCACAGCGGCGTGCCGCTGTCGGCCTGCACCCGCTCCGGCATCACGCCGGAGAGCGCGTCGAACACCGCAGCCTGCAGCTGATGGCCGATCAGGTGACGCGCCCCCACCGCCGCCGGCGGCCGCGCGTTGACGATGCTGCCTTCCGGCGCGATCACATTGAACAGCCGGGTGAAGCCGTCGTTGTTGGGAATGCCCGGCGAAAGCAGGCACTTGAACGGATAGATGGTGTAGGCGTAGGTGTGATTGAAGGTCTCGTTGATGCCGAACCGCACCTGCGGCGTGCTGCCGTTGTAGTCCACCGTCACGCCTTCATGGGTGACGGTGATGGTGGCCTGAACGCTGACCCGCTCGTCAAACCCGTCGGAATCGACGCTGCCCTTGTAGACCCCCGGCGGAATGCGCCGCAGTTCGCGCAGCGCCGCCTCTTCTGAGGCCTTGAAGATGGCAGCCGCGATCTCGTCGATGCCAGCCAGACCGTACTCGGCCAGCATGTCCACCAGGCGCCGCTCGGCCACGGCAAGCGCCCCCACCTGCGCCTCGATGTCGCCCTTGACCTGCTGCGGCAGGCGCGTATTGGCTTCCAGCAACTGCATGACCAGCGGATTGAAGCGGCCTTCCTCGGCCAGCTTGATCACGGGAAAGCGGATGCCTTCCTCGTACAACTCGTTGGCGTCGGCCGACCACTGCCGCCCGCCGACGTCCGACAGGTGCGCCACTGCGATGGCGAAGGCCGCCAGCTTGCCGTTGGCGAAGATCGGCGCGGCCATGGTGGCGTCCGGCAGGTGGCCGGTGCCCACCCAGGGGTCGTTGGTGAACAGGATATCGCCGGGCTTGAGCGTCTCTTTGGGAAACACCTTGAGCATGCCCGCCAGCGACAGCGGTGCAGTGCCGATGAAGCCGGGAATCGAGAGCGAGGATTGCGCCACCAGGCGCGCCTGTGTATCGAGCAACACGCAGGCGAAGTCGTTGGACTCGCGCACCACGGTGGAAAACGAGGTGCGCTTGAGCGTGGCGCCGGCCTCGTCGGTGATGGCGATCAGGCGGTTCCAGTAGATTTCAAGGTCGATCGGGTTCATTCGAATCTCTTTCGCGTTCAGGCCGCGTGACTTGTCCGTGCACCGAGGGTGATGCGCAGGTTGCCGAAGGCATCCATGCCGAAGCGGTCGCCCGGGCCCACCACGACGGTGGAGCCGGTCTGCTCGATCAGTGCAGGGCCATCATGGATCTCACCGGGTGCCAGCGCGGATTCGGCCAGCACTGGTGTGTCGATGAAGGCATTGGCGTCGGGGAAGAACGCCGGCCGGGTCTTCGCGCCCTTGACACCCGCGCCCTTGACGCCCGCCGCCGGCGTGCGCGGCGTGGCCGGCGCCGCAGCCGAGCCTTCGACCCGCCAGTTCACGGCTTCCACGCGCTGGTTCTCCAGATGCTTGCCGAAACGCTCCGCATAGGCGGCGTTGAAGCGTTCCGCAAGTTCGACTTCCTGTCCCGCGCCCAGATGTGCGGGCAGTTCGGTTTCCACCTCGAATCCCTGTCCCACATAGCGCATGTCGGCGGCGCGCCGGAAACGGATCTCGCTCGCCGGCACGCCGGCTGTGGAAAGCTCGGCACGCAGCGCGTCTTCCATGCCCGCCAGCAGCGCCTCGGTCGCCGCCCAGTCGAACCCCGCCAGTCGGGTGAAGCGCGTGCGCACCATGTCCACCTTCATCGGTGCCACCAGAAGGCCGAATGCCGAGAACACGCCGGCATTGGCCGGCACCAGGATTTCACGCACCCCGGTGCGGCGCGCCACCTCTCTTGCGTGGATCGGCCCGGCACCGCCGAAGGCCAGCAGCGTATAGCGCCGCACGTCGCGGCCGTTCTCCACCGCGTGGATCTTGGCGGCCGCGGCCATGTGCTCGCAGACGATGCGATGGATGCCGTTGGCCGCCTCCATCACCGTCAGGCCCAGCGGTTTGGCGATGTGCTCCTCGATGGCGCGCTCGGCCAGGTCGGCTCGCATCTGCACCGCGCCGGAGAGGTTGCCGTTGCGGTCCAGGTAGCCCATCAGGAGCGCAGCATCGGTCACCGTCGGACGTGTGCCGCCCAGGCCATAGCAGGCCGGGCCGGGATTGGAACCGGCGCTTTGCGGGCCCACCTTGAGCAGGCCTGTCACATCCACATGCGCGATGCTGCCGCCGCCGGCGCCGATCTCGATCAAGTCCACCGTCGGCAGGCGCACCGGCAGGCCGCTGCCCTTCTTGAAGCGTTGCAGCCGCGCCGCCTCGAATTCAGTGGTGACGGAAGGCTTGCCGTCTGTGATCAGGCAGGCCTTGGCGGTGGTGCCGCCCATGTCGAAGGCGATCACGTCGGGCATCTCGGCCTGGCGTGCCGAATAGGCGGCGCCCAGTGCGCCCGCCGCCGGGCCGGATTCGAGCATGCGGATGGGCATGCGCTCGCCGAACTCGCGCGAGATCACCCCGCCGTTGGATTGCATGATGCGCAACGTGGCATTGATGCCCATGGACTTGAGCCCATCCTCGATGGCACCGAGGTAGCTGCCGACCATCGGCATCACATAGGCATTGAGCACCGTGGCCACGGTACGCTCGTACTCGCGCAGTTCACCGAGCACTTCGGAGGAAAGCGATACCGCAATCCCGGGAGCGACGCGCGCCGCCACCGCCTTGACGCGCTCTTCATGCGCCGGATTGGAAAAGCTGTGCAGGAAGCACACCGCGATCGCACGCGCGCCGCCGGCCACCGCGGCCCGCACGGCACGCTCGATATCGGCGTCGTCCGGCGCCTTGACCACTGCGCCGGCCGCGTCCACTCGTTCATCGACCTCGAAGCGCAGGTGGCGCGGAATCACCGGGTCCGGGCCCGGCGCGGTGAGGTCATACAGGTCGTAGCGCAATTCACGCGCGATCTCGATCACATCGCGAAAGCCGGCCGTGGCGATCAGCGCGGTGACCGCGCCCTTGCGCTCGATCACCAGGTTGGTCACGGCGGTGGTGGCGCCGGCCACCACCTCGTTGACCTGGCCGATGGCGACGCGATGCTCCACCAGCATGCGCGCCAGCCCGGCACGGATCGGCGCCACCACGTCGTCATGGTCGGAGAGCACCTTGCCGGTGAACACCGTGCCGTCACTGCCCAGCAGCACCAGGTCGGTGAAGGTGCCGCCGATATCGAAGGCGAAGCGATAGTTGACTGCAGCAGCCATGAATGTGTCTCAGCCTTTGACCTTGGAAAGCTTGATACCGCGGTCGAAACCCTTTTCGAACTTGCCCTTCTCGTACACGCCCTCCGGGATCTGGAAGAAGCTCTGCACCTGGCGCGCCTCCTCGGTGGTGGTATGCATGGCGGTGGCGCCGAACGGGCAGGTCTGGGTACACATCTCGCAGCCGATGCAGTTGGCGTGAATGGTGTCCACCTTGCCCACGCCTTGTGCGAGCGCGTCGTAGAAGCAGGTCTGGACGCAGATCGTGCAACTGGGGTTCTTGCAGGCGTCGCGGGTGATCTCGCTGTGCATGCGCGGCTTCCTGAACTGGTCGCCGTAGTCCTTGACCGAACGCCTGGAGGCGATGCCGGTCATGGAGGCGATATCCGGATAGCCATGCTTGTCCATGAACTCTTCCAGGCCCGAGATCATCGAGGGCAGGTACTTGATGCCCTTCAACATGAGCACCGAACCCACCTGCACCAGCGGCGCGCCGGTCATGATGAATTCGACGATGTCGCGATGGTCATAGATGCCGTTGGAACCGGTGACCGGCATGCCCAGTTCGGTGTAGATGCGATGCACCCAGCGCAGCGAGAGCGGCTTGGCCCACACCCCGCCGATGCCGGCCGGCCCGCCCAGGCGCGGCTGGCCGGTCTCGATGTCCACCGAGAAGCCGGTGTAGCGGTTGGTGGCGGTGACCGCCGATGCGCCCGCTTCCTTCACCGCACGCGCCACGTCGAGCACGCGCGACTGGTCCGGCGTCAACTTCACCACCACCGGGATTTTCACCGCCTCGCACACCCGGGCGGTGACTTCGCGCGCGACTTCCGGCTCCTGGCCGATCATCGAGCCGCCATGCACGCCGGGCATCATGGCGGGGTGCGGGCAACCGAAGTTGAGCTCCACCATCGGCAGGCCGCAATCCTCGATGGTGCGGCAGATGTCGATCCAGCTTTGCACGGTCTTGCCGCCGGCGCTGCCGATCAGGTGCGAACCACGGTCCTGCGCGTACTTGTTGAGTTCCTTCAGGTACGGCATCCACTCGCGGAAACCGGTGCTTGAATAGCCGGAGCGGCTGTAGAACACGTAGTTCTTGTTGACCTTGCCCTTGATCAGTTCGTTCTTCTCGTTGAGGATGGCGTACTTGGAGTTTTCCGTCAGGCGCGCCATGTCCTCGATGTCGGTCAGGGTCTTGACGATCATGCCGGCGGCGCCGGCATCGACGCATTCGCGGATCACCTCGGGGCTGTTGGTGGTTTCCAGCGAGGCGATGATGATCGGGTGCTTGAACTTGATGCCGCAGAATTCGAGGGAGAGGTCAGCCATGGTTTGACTCCGGGTGGGATGGTTGAATGAAGGATCGGATCGAAGCTTGGTAGTCGAACGATTGGGGGACAGGCCGGCACTGATGCCAGGACCGCGCTGTCAGGATCGGGTTCTCCGTCTGCGCGGCGCCGGTGCTTCGGCAGGCGTTTCCGTCGCGGGCCGGCCCGAGAGCGAGGTACGTCCGCTGGCGTTGTTGCCTTCCACCAGCCGCGACAGCAGCCCCATGAAGATTTCCTGCTCGGCCGGCGCGAGCGGCGCCAGCAGCTGGAATTGCGAGGCCTGCATGTCCGCATGATGGCGACGCACCAGTTCGGCGCCGCGGGCGGTGGCCAGGCACAGCTTGCGGCGGCGGTTTTCCGGGTCCACCACGCGCGCCACCAGCTTCTTCGCCTCCAGCCGCTTCAGGATGTCGGCCACATTGGCTCGGTCCAGGCCCAGTTCCTCGCCTATGGTGAGCTGGTCGATGTTGGGGCGCCGCACCAGGATGGACAACAGGCCGTACTGGATGGGCGTGACCTTGCCTTCGGCCACCTTGCCCAGGAACATCGCCACATGGATCTGGTGCAGGCGCCGCACCAGATAGCCGGGACGGTCCCAGATGATGTGGCCGGGCGGATGGGCATCGCCCTGCGAGCGCACCACGGCGGCGCGCTGCGCGCGGGTGCCGCCGGTTGTCTCGGGATTGCCCATCGGGTGCTCTCCGGCTCATCCGCGCCGCGCGGTTGAGCCGGCGACACCTGAACAGTTAGGGTACTGACGATCATGACATGGGGCGAACGCAGATGTCAATATGCGCCGCGCAAACAGCCGGATGGCCGGGGAGGTTCAGGCCGTCGACAGCGCCCAGGAAACCGCTTCACGCACCAGCGGATCCCGATGGTCGGCTCGCGCATTCAATGCCGCGGCAACGCGTTCGACCAGGACGGCATCAACCGCCCCGCGCCTGCAGTTGCCGAGCGCGATCGCGATATTCGACAACCACTTCGCATAGCCGATCCGCCTGATCGCACTGCCTTCCATGCGCCGGCCGAACTCCGCTTCGGTCCAGCCGAACAACTCCACTAGCGTCGCCCCGTCCAGGCCGTTGCGCACCCGCACGAAGTCGGGCTCCGCAGCCCTCTGCGCGAACTTGTTCCATGGGCACGCCAACTGGCAATCGTCGCAGCCGTAGATGCGGTTGCCGATCAGCGGCCTGAATTCCGGCGGAATGGCGCCCTTCAGTTCGATGGTCAGATAGGAAATGCAGCGCCGCGCGTCCAGCCGGTAGGGCCCGGTGATGGCACCTGTCGGGCACGCCGCGCCGCAGGCGAAGCAGCTGCCGCAATGGTCGTCCAGCGGCGCGTCCGGCGGCAGGGCCAGGCTGGTATAGATTTCGCCCAGGAAGAAAAACGAGCCCGCCTCGCGGTTCAGCAACAGCGTGTGCTTGCCGCGCCAGCCCAGGCCACCTTGCTCTGCCAGCGCCACTTCCATCACCGGCGCGGAATCGGTGAACACGCGGTAACCGTGAGCGCCCACTTCAGTTTCGATCATGGAAGCCAGTGCCTGCAGGCGCGCGCGCAGCACCTTGTGGTAGTCACGGCCATGGGCGTAGAGCGACACCACCGCCGCGCCGGGCTCGCCCAGGCGCCTTGCAGCAGCCTGTGGGTCAGAGGCCAGGTAGTTCATGCGCGCGGTGATCACCGAGACCGTGCCGGGCACCAGTTGCGCCGGACGTGCGCGGGCGGCGCCATGGCGGCCCATATAATCCATTTCCCCATGAAACCCCGCCTCCAGCCACGCCGCCAATCCTGCCTCCGCGTGGGCCAGGTCGATGCCCGCGAAGCCGATGGCGTCAAAACCCAATGCCAGGCCGCGCGCGCGTATGCGCGCCTTGAGCGCCTCCGGGTTGGTCGCATCCGCTGATGTCATCGTCCCATCTTACCGTCGCCCTGGCCGATGCCGCCGCCACCGAGGCGCTGGGCGCCGCGCTGGCGCGCCACCTGGCGCCGGGGATGAAGATTTACCTCGAAGGCGACCTCGGTGCCGGCAAGACCACGCTCACCCGTGGCCTGCTGCGCGCGCTTGGCCACAAGGGGGCCGTGAAAAGCCCTACGTATACCCTTGTTGAAATTTATGTATTTTCTGGGTATATTCTGTATCACTTTGATTTTTATAGATTCAACGACCCTGAAGAATGGCACGAAGCAGGGTTGGACGAGTACTTCAACGAGCAATCGGTTTGCCTCGTTGAATGGCCCGAGCAGGCTGAAGGCGTGTTGCCAAAGGCTGACGTAGTGCTGCGGTTCAGGTTTGCAGGCGGTGCGGATGGCGAGTCGCGTACCGTGGAACTGGAGGGTTTGAGTACCAGCGGGGAACGATGTCTGAACGCATTGCGCGAGGAGCGCCCCACACCGTAGAGCAGCACCGCGCAGCGCCGGATTCCGAGCCGGTGCAGGCGGCCCCATTTCCCCTCTCGCGGCGCGATTTCCTGCGCGCCACCTCCGGCAGCCTGCTGCTGGCGGCGACCTCGCCGCTTTTCGCGCAGTCCTCCAGCATCGTCGCGGTGCGTGTATGGCCTTCGCGCGATTACACCCGTGTCACTCTCGAACTGGAGGCGCCGCTGCGCTACGCGCACCAGGTGCTCAAGGGTCCGGACCGTCTGGTGGTGGACATCGAGGACCTCGAGCTCTCCGGCAAGTTGAAGGACATCGTCTCCAAGGTCACGCCCAACGACCTGTACATCGGCAGTGTGCGCGCCGGGCAGTTCAAGCAGCGCGTGGTGCGCCTGGTGTTCGACCTCAAGCAGGAGGTCAACCCGCAGGTCTTCGCGTTGAAGCCGGTCGGCGAATACGGCCATCGGCTGGTGCTGGACCTCTACCCGACCAATCCGCCCGACCCGCTGCTGGCCCTGATGGACAAGCAGTCCCTGCCCGCCGACATGGTGCCGCGCGAGGAAAAGTCGGGCACCGACGCGAAGGTTGCGGACAAGGCTGACGACAAGGCCGGCCGTGCAGAAACCGGCAAGACCGAAGTCGCCAAAGCCGAACCCCGTGCCGGCAAGCCGCAGGTCACCCGCATGATCACCATCGCGCTCGACCCCGGGCATGGCGGCGAGGATCCCGGCGCCGTCGGCCGGCGCGGCACCTTCGAAAAGCATGTGACCCTGGCCGTGGCCAAGCGCCTCAAGGCCAGGATCGATGCCGAGCCCAACATGCGCACCATGCTCACGCGCGACTCGGACTACTTCGTGCCGCTCGGCGTGCGGGTGCAGAAGGCGCGCAAGGTGGAAGCCGACCTGTTCGTTTCCATCCACGCCGACGCCTGGGTCAAGCCCACCGCGAGGGGATCGTCGGTGTTCGCATTGTCCGAGCGCGGCGCCACCTCGAGCGCCGCGGGATGGCTGGCCAAGAAAGAAAATGACGCCGACCTGATCGGCGGGGTCAACCTCGGTACCCACGACAAGGACCTCGCACGGGTGCTGCTGGACCTCTCCACCACAGCGCAGATCAACGACAGCCTGAAACTCGGCCGTGCCGTGCTGGCCGAACTGGGCAACATCAACGACCTGCACAAGGCCAGCGTGGAACAGGCCGGTTTCGCGGTGCTGAAGGCGCCCGACATTCCCTCCATCCTGGTGGAAACCGCCTTCATCAGCAATCCGGAAGAGGAAAAGCGCCTGCTCGACGAGGCCTACCAGGAGAAGATGGCGGCCTCCATCCTCAAGGGCATCAAGGCCTATTTCGCCAAGAATCCGCCGCTGGCCAAGTCGCGCATGGCCTCGCTGTAGGCGGGCAGACCTGCCCGGCGTACGCCTTTTCGTTGCAGCGCCGCTTCAGGCGCCCGCTGCGACGCCAAAGCGATAACTCGACACCGTGACACCACCGAAGAAATTGTCTTCGCCATAGGTGCGCGTGCCGGCCTCGTCGAACGCCGCCCCCACCGCCACCATCAGCGGCAGCAAATGCTCCTCCCGGGGGTGCGCAAAGCGCGCCGCCGGCGCCGCCTCCCACTGCAGCAGGTGGCGCTCGCGCGCAGCCGGGTCCGCGGCCAGCGCCATGCCCAGCCAGTCGTCGAACTGCTTCGAAGGGGCGCGCGCCACCGGTCCCATGGCGCGCAGGTTGTGATACGAAAGCCCGCTGCCGATGATCAGCACCCCCTCATCGCGCAGTGGCGCAAGGGCGCGCCCGAGTGCGATGTGGGTGGCCGGGTCGAAATCGGCGCGCAGCGACAACTGCACTACCGGCACGTCGGCCTTGGGGAACATCACCGCCAGCGGCGTGAAGGTGCCATGGTCGAAGCCACGTTCGGGATCCAGGTGGGTGGCCAGTCCCGCGCCGGCGATCAGCCCACGAACCCGCTCGGCCAGTTCAGGTGATCCGGGCGCCGGATACTTCACCTGGTAGGTGTGTGGCGGAAAACCGTAATAGTCGTACACCATGGGCGGTTGCGGATTGGCCTGGACGGCGAAATCACGCTCTTCCCAATGGGCGGTGATCACCAGCAGTGCCTTGGGCACCATGCCCAGTTCGCCCGGCATGGCCGCCAGCGAGGCCGCGAGATTGCGATACATGGCCTGGGACTCGGGCATCCACGGCCAGGGGCCGCCACCGTGGGAGATGAAGTAGGTCGGAAGTCGAATGGTCATAACAGGCTTTCTTCGCGATACAGGCCGCAAACGACGCCGGCCCGCCGGCAAGGGCGGGCCACGGCGTCACACGGGGAGCATTCTAGATGGGGCGCATGGCGCCCCACGCAAGCGGCTCAGTAGGCGATGCTGAATCGCCGGCGTGTATGGCGCGGCGTTTCCAGTTCATCCAGCATGGCAAGCGCATAGTCCTCCACCGAAATCGTGCTCTTGCCGGCAGCATCGACCAGCAAGGCATCACCGCCCAGGCGGAATTTTCCGGTCCGCTCGCCCGGAACGATCATGGCTGCCGGCGACAACATGGTCCAGTCAAGTGCCGCCTGCGCACGCAGCAGGTCGAGGGCTTCGCGCGCGCCCAACGCGGTGCCTTTCCACTGCGCCGGAAACTCCGGCGTATCCACCAGTTGCACACCGAGCGCCACTTCGAGGCTGCCGGCGCCGCCCACCACCAGCAAGCGCGCGATGCCGGCCTCACCCACCGCCGCGATGATGGAGCGCATGCCGCGCACGTAGTAGTCGTACACATCACCCTGGGCGTGGCCGCTGAAGGCACTGATCACCGCCTCTGCACCGCGCAATGCCCGCGCAAGCGCCTGTGTGTCCTGCACGTCGGCCTTTACGACGGCAAGGCCGGACTGCGCCGCGATGCGCTCCGGGCGCGTCACCAGCGCACGCAACTGGTGCCCGCGCGCCAGCGCTTCCTTCTGCAAGGCGCCGCCGATGAAGCCGGATGCGCCGATGAGTGCGATCTGCATAGTCAAATCTCCATGAATGTGAGGGCATGGCCTGAAAACGGCTGACCCGATGGCGCCATTCTGATGATCCGGATTGATTTTAAATAGCATCTGTCGCACAATTGATTGTCGTCAAAATATTGACAATCCAACATGTCCTCGCAAGGTACGCTCGACGCGATCGAAACCTTCGGCGCGGTAGCCGCGGCACAGAGTTTCACCGCGGCGGCCGAGCGTATGGGCATGACCAAGGCTGCCGTAAGCCTGCAGGTACGCCGGCTGGAAGCGCGCCTGGGAACCCAGTTGCTGCTGCGGACCACGCGCAGCGTGCGCCTCACCGCAGCCGGCGAGGCGCTTTACAAACAATGCATGCCGGCGCTCGCGGTACTCAATGACGCCCTGGCGCGTGCCGGCACGCCCGGCGGCAGCCTGGAGGGGACGTTGCGGGTGGCCGCCCCGGCCAGCAACAGTGCCCATGCGGTGGCCACCGCGTTGGCCGATTTCGCCGCCCTGCACCCCCGCCTGCAGGTGGCACTGTTCAGTTCGGACCGACCGCTCGATCTGGTCACCGAGGGCATAGACGTCGCCATGCGCTTCGGACGGCTGCGCGACTCCTCGGTGCGCGCGGTCAGGTTGGCGGAATTCGAGGAAGTGCTGATCGCCTCGCCCGACTACCTGCGCCGCAAGGGCCTGCCGCGCCGCCCGCAGGACCTCGCAAGCCACGACTGGGTAGCCTTCACCCTGATGGCAACCCCACTCACCTGGACCTTCACCGGGCCGCGGGGCGAACGGGTCACCGTCCGCATGCGTTCACGCATGCAGGTCGACGCTCCGGCCGCGCTGGCCGAATTGGTCACGCGCGGCGCCGGAATCACCGTGATGCACAGCGGCGCCGTGGCTGGCGCCTTGCGTGACGGCAGCCTGGTGCGCCTGCTTGCGGACTGGCACCTGCCGCGCGGTGGCGTCTATGCGGTCTATCCGCATACCCGCACCATTCCGGTCCATGCACGCGCGTTCATCGACTTCTACCGCGCCTTTCTGGAGAAGGCGCCGACGCACTGATTTGGCGCTCTGGCAAAATGGAAGTCTGATCCAGGACATTGTGCGACGCAACAAAAGAGAGTACAAACAGCACCGTTTCAGATCACCCGGCGGCCACTCATGATGCATGCGGGCCGCGAGGTTGACAGCCCACCGACGGGACACAACAAAAGATGACGGCAGCAACTGCATCTCCAGGGGCAACACAGGAGCACAAGCAGGAATCCATTCCCGCGCTGACCATCGCTGCGCTGGGCGTGGTGTTCGGGGATATCGGCACCAGCCCGCTTTATGCCCTCAAGGAGGGCATGAGTCCGGCACACGGCATTCCGATCACCGAAGCCTCCGTCTACGGCGTGCTGTCTCTGATCGTCTGGACGCTGATGCTGGTGGTCACCGTCAAGTACGCCATGATCGTCATGCGCGCCGACAACCAGGGCGAAGGCGGCATGCTCTCCATCATGTCACTGGCAAGCAAGGGCCTGCCCGCGAACTCGCGGCGGCGGCTCGCCATCGTGACCTTGTGCCTGATCGGCGCATCCCTGTTCTATGGCGACAGCGTGGTCACCCCGGCCATCTCGGTGATCTCGGCCGTGGAAGGCCTGGAAGTCGTATCACCGGCATTCGCGCATTACGTGCTGCCGATCGCGCTGGGCATCCTGTTCCTGCTGTTCTTCGCGCAGAAACTGGGCACCGGCAGGGTGGGCAAGTTCTTCGGGCCGGTCACCATCATGTGGTTCTCTTCCCTGGCGGCGGTGGGCGTGTACCAGATCGTGCAGCACCCCTCGGTGCTGGTGGCCCTCTCGCCCACCTACGCGATCGCCTTCATCGTCAGCGACCCGTTCAAGAGCTTCATCCTGCTGGGTTCGGTGTTCCTCGCCGTCACCGGCGTCGAGGCGCTGTATGCCGACATGGGCCACTTCGGCAAGAAGCCGATCCGCCTGGCCTGGTTCATCGCGGTGTTTCCCGCGCTGGTCCTGTGCTACTTCGGCCAGGGCGCGCTGCTCATCGCCAACCCGGCCGCGATCCAGAACCCGTTCTACCTGGCGGTACCGGAATGGGGCCGCATTCCCATGGTGTTCCTTGCCACCGCAGCCACGGTGATCGCTTCCCAGGCCACCATCTCCGGCGCGTTCTCGCTGACCGCGCAGGCCATGAAGCTGGGCTATACGCCGCGCATGCGGGTGCTCTACACCTCGGCCACCGAGAAGGGCCAGGTGTATGTACCCTTCATCAACTGGGCGGTGTTCACCATGGTGGTGGTGCTGGTGCTGGTGTTCAAGACTTCCAGCAACATGGCTGCGGCCTACGGCATCGCCGTGGCCGGCACCATGGTGGTGACCTCGATCATGGTGTCCATCGTCGCGGTGCGGATCTGGAAATGGAAACCCTGGGCCTACCTGCCCATGATCGCGGGCCTTCTGGTGATCGACTCCGGCTTCCTGTCGTCGAACCTGCTGAAGATTCCCGACGGCGGCTGGTTCCCGGCGCTCATGGGCATGATGATCTACCTCCTGTTGGTCACCTGGAAGCAGGGCCGTGCGCTGGTGGCGCGGCGGCTGTCCGCGGATTCGCTGCCGCTCATCCCCTTCATCGAGAGCGTGGCGATCGCCCCGCCGCACCGTGCCATGGGCACGGCCGTGTTCATGACCACCACCCCCAACATCCTGCCGCATGCGCTGTTGCACAACCTCAAGCACAACCAGGTGCTGCACGAGCAGGTGGTGCTGCTGACGGTGAAAACCGAAGAGGTGCCGCGCGTGGCCGCCGAGAAAAAGCTCGAGGTCGACCTGCTCGACGCCGGCTTCGTCCAGGTGGTGGCCCATGTGGGCTACCAGGAAGACATCGACATCGAGGCCCTGCTGAAGAGTTGCGAGATGCGCGGCCTGCATGTGGAGCCCATGCTCACCTCCTACTTCCTGTCGCGCGAAAACGTGATTCCCACCGACATGCCGGGCATGGCGATGTGGCGCGAATACCTGTTCGTATGGATGTACAAGAACGGCGCGCGCGCATCGGACTTCTTCCGCATTCCCGCCAACCGGGTGGTCGAACTGGGCACCCAGGTCGAGATCTGAGCAAAGGCCGCGTCCTGCTGCACGCGCCTGCGGTTCAGGCGGTGAGCGAGCGGTAAACCTTGGTCAGTTCGCCCGGCAAGGCAGCGACGTCGTCGATCACCATGTAGCGGTCGCGCTCGCACATGCGCTGCAGGTAGTCGTGGCCGGCGGGGTCTATGGTCACGCAAAAGGTGGAAATGCCGGCGTCGGCCGCCTCGCGCAACGCGCGTGCCGTGTCCTGGATGCCGTATTCCTCGTCGCGCCGGTCGGGGCCGTAGTCGCTGTCCTGCGGATAGCCGTCCGACACCACGATCAGCACCTTGACGGCCTCCGGCTGGCGCGCAAGCTTGGCGGCGGCGTGGCGAATCGCCGGCCCCATGCGCGTGGAGCGTTTCGGTTCCATCGCCGCCAGCGCCGCCCAGGTGCGTGCCGAGAAGGCATCACCGAAATCGCGCGCCACATGGAACTCGACGTTGTCGCGCCCCTCCCCGGAAAAACCATACACCGCATGGGTGTCGCCCAGCGTACGCAGGGCGTCGCACATCAGCGCCAGCGACTCCTTGGCCACATCGATCACGCGGCGCCGCTTGGCCAAGGGCGGCGGGTCGATCGCGCCGCCCATGCGGCCCCACAGGTAGGGGTCCTGAGTTGCCGCGTCCGCCGCGGCCTGTGCGTCGGCGGACGGGTCCGGAATCGGAAAGTCGGTCGAGGCGCTCATGTCCACCAGGAAGGCGGCCGCCACGTCGCGCCGCGCGCGGTCGCGTCGCACGTACAGATGCTCGTCGGTGGCATGGCCGGCGCGGCGGTCAATCACCGCCTCGATCACGGCGTCGAGTCCCAGTTCATCGCCATCGCTGGCATGGTGGGTGCGCTGCCAGGCCTCGGCGCGGATGCGGCTGAACTGGCGCTTCACCTGCTGCGCCAGTTGCGCGTGACGGCGCCGCACCTCGTCGATGAAGCCGAAATCATCACCGCGCAGACGCTGCTCATACAGCCGGCACCAGGCCGTGGCATAGGCCTGGCGCTTGTAGTCCCACTCGTCGTAAAGGAAGCTGCGCGGCCCGTCGGCCAGGGCTCGGCGCGCCGCGCGAACCCGGGCAGCGTCCGGCAACGCAGCGCCGTCCGTCTCAATCGCTGCGTCCGATTCCGCCTGCAATGCTTCGCCATCCACGCCGTCGAGTGCCACGCTGATCTTGCCGCCACCGAGATTGCGGTGTACCAGCCCGGGCAGAAGTTCGCCGCGGAAATCCACGCCCGGTCCGTCGACATCCCCATCCGCCGGCAAGGCCATGCCGTCGAGATGCTCATCCGGTGTTCCGCCGGCGTCCTCCTGCATCGCCGCAGGCGGCGGCAGATCGGCCTCGTCGCCTGCCTCGGCCGGTGCCGCCACGGCCTCGCGCACGCGTCGCCCGCGCTGCGCGGCCGCCTCGAGCAGGACGCTGATGGCAAGTGCGGCGCGGGCGCTCTCGTAAACCGAGGCACCCTGACGCTCCACCGCGGACGCTTCCGCGAGCACCTGCGCAACAAGGCCCGTGGCATCGCCCTCCTGTACGGTCGCGGCCGGCTCTGCCAGCGAATAGCGCACCAGCGCCTCGATCAACGCAGCCGCCGGGCGACGCGCGTCCACGCGCGCCCGCCCGCCAAGGGCATGCGCCAGCACCCGCTCGATGTCGGCGCGGGCACCGGGATAGCGGCGCCGCAGCAGGGTGTCGATGCGCAGGTCCTCGAGGGTGACGAAGACGCGCCGCAACCAGGCCGGGCGCGCGCCGAGATCGAAAAACCGCTCCAGGTCCGGCACGTGGCGCGCCGGCACCAGGCGCAAGACGCGCTGCGCGCTCCCCGCCGCCGGCGGCCGCGCCGCGGGCAGCCGCATGCGCCGCGCCGCTTCGTCGAGACTGAAGGCGAAAGTGCCGAAACGCAGGTAGCCGATCTGATGCAGCACCACCACCCGGTAGGCGCCATGGTTGTGGGTGCGGGTGTCGAAGTCCCCCATCGACACCGGCAGATGGATGCTGGTGCCGTCGGTATGGATGCGGCCGGCGCGCCCGGGTGCCGGGTTGCGCTCGAAAGGCTTCAGGTGCAGGGGCGCGCCCGCGATGCCCTGGGCAAACAGCGCAAGCACGCGCTGGATGTCGCTGAGATCGACACGCGCCGATGCGGCGCCGGCCTCGACCGCAGGGCTCAAGGCAGCAGCACGTCGACGATATCGGCCACGGCGCGCTGCACTTCGGCGTCATCGGTGACCGCGCGCGCAATGGCCGCTTCGCAGGCGCGCCGCGGCGCGATGCCGCCGGCCGCAAGCTGGCCCGCGTACACCAGGAGGCGCGTCGACACGCCGTCCTCGAAGCCGTGCTCGCGCAGGTTGCGCACCTTCTCGCCGATGCGCGCCAGGCGCTCCGCCAGGTCCGCGTCGACACCGCTCTCGTGCGCGATGATGGTGGCTTCAACGTCGACTGCCGGATAGTCGAATTCCAGGCTCACGAAGCGCTGGCGGGTGGAAGGCTTCAGGTCCTTGACCACGCTCTGGTAGCCGGGGTTGTAGGACATCACCAGCAGGAAGTCGGCGTGGGCGTCGAGCAGCTCGCCGGTTTTCTCGATCGGCAGCACGCGGCGGTGGTCGGTGAGCGAATGGATCACCACAGTGGTGTCCTTGCGCGCCTCGACCACCTCGTCCAGGTAGCAGATGGCGCCGCCGCGTACCGCGCGGGTGAGCGGGCCGTCCTGCCAGACCGTGGCGTCGCCGGAGAGCAGGTAGCGCCCGACCAGGTCGGTGGCCGAAAGATCCTCGTGGCAGGCCACCGTGATCAACGGGGTTTCGTTCGCGTGCCGGTGCGTGTCGGCAGCGCGATAGAGGCGCCAGGCCATGTGCTCCACAAAGCGGGTCTTGCCGCAGCCGGTCGGGCCCTTCAGCAACACTGGCAGGCGGGCCTGGTAGGCCGCCTCGAACACCGGCACTTCGTCAGCCAGCGGTAGGTACCAGGGTTCGGATTCAAGGCGGCTTCTGCCAGCCGCGGAGGAATTGGGGGAATATCGTGTCATGGCATGTTGAAAATAGCACGCGGCACGCGTCGGTGCGCGGGCCGGCGGCGCGTTTCGTGGAGCAGCGTGTCAGCCCACAAGGCGCTTGAGCGTTGCGAGCATGTGTAGCGGATTGTCGCGCCCCCCGGTCCGCGTGCGTACCAGCGCATGCGCGAGGTTCTGCTGCTCCAGCCACTCGAGGGCCTCGGGATCGGGGTCGTCGTCGAACCAGACGAAGCGCCGCGCCGGATCGAAGGCCTCGTGCTTGGAGTCGTCCCAGTAAGCAACCGGAATGGAGCGCGCCAGCGTCGGAAGATGCGGAAACAGGCGCTCTTCGAGCCGGTCCACGCGCCCGAGGCGTGCCCGATAGGTCAGCCAGTAGGGCTCGCAATGACGCACCACATAGTCGAGCAACGCACCGATGCCGTCGCAAAGGAGCTGGTAATCCAGCTCGTCGCGGCCGCGCCCGTCCTCGGGAAAATAGAGCAGTGTGCCGTCCACATCGAGGTAGACCTGGAGGCGCTCTGCGGGATCGGCAATCGCGGTCATGCGGGCGTTGCGGAATGCGCGACCGGGCGCTCAATCGGCACGAATGCGCCGCTCCTTGATGACGCGCCCCCATTTTTCGGTTTCGCTCTTCAGGTGCGCGCCGAACTCCGCCGGTGTGCTGGCCACTACATCCAGGCCGATCTGGTTGAAGCGCGCCGTGATCTCGGGTGTGCGCAGGATGTTCCGCAACCTGTCATTGAGGAGGTTGACGATCGCCTCCGGCGTGCCCTTGGGCGCCAGGATGCCGTGCCAGGTGATGAACTCATAGCCGGGCACGCCCGCCTCTGCCACTGTCGGCACATTCGGCAGCGCGCTCGAGCGGCGCTGGCTGGTGATCGCCAGCGGGCGCAACTTTCCGGAGACCACATGCGGCATCACCTCGGAGATGTTGGGAAAACCGATCCCGACCTCGCCGCCGATCATGCCCAGGAGGGCCGGCCCGCCGCCCTTGAACTGGATGACCATCATGTCGGTATTGGCCAGCATGTTGAACAACTCGCCGGCGATATGCGGGTTGGTGCCGGTGCCGGAAGCGGCGTAGTTGAGCGCCCCGGGTTTGGCGCGAATCTGCTGCAGCAATTCACCCAGGGTGCGCGCCGACTCCGACGGATGCACCACCACCAGCGAAGGCGACGATGACAACCACGCCACCGGCACGAAATCGGCCAGCGCGTCGTAGGGCATGCGCGAATACAGGAAGGTATTGGCCACCAGCGGAATGGTGTGGATGAGCAGCGTGTGGCCATCCGGGCGCGAACGCGCCGCCTGTTCGGTACCGATATTGCCACCAGCACCGGAGCGGTTCTCGACCACCACCGGCTGGCCGAGGCTTTCGGCCAGCTTCGGCCCCAGGATGCGCGCCACCACGTCGACACTGCCGCCGGGCGGAAAGGTCGCGATCAGGCGTACCGGCTGGGCGGGGTAGCCCGCCACCTGCGCCCAGGCGGCCGATGCGGATAGCAACAGTGCGCACAGCGCCGTGCGCTTCAAATTGGTCGTGGTCATGCGGTCTCCCATTGTGTGGTTCACCCGTCTGGCGCAGGCGATTCGTTCAGTCCTGCATGGTAGCGCCTTCGCGGGGTTGCATGACCGCCCCGCCATGTTGTGTACCCACAACATGCGGTTGACGCCCACCTGCACCCGCCGCAAAATGGATCCATGTTCACCGCCTCGATCATCCGACGTCGCCCCTATCTCCCGCGAGAGGCGCGCGCACGACGATGACGATCCGGCACCCCGGATTTTTCTCCAAGCCGCGCCCGAGAGCGCGGCTTTTTGTTTTTGTCTTAACATTGCGGCCACTTTGCCAAAGGAACATGCGATGAACTTCAAGGATCTCCCCATCTCCGCGCTGATGGACATCACCTCGCGGCCGGAACTCGTATTCACCGAGGGCCACGGCTCGTGGCTCACCGACCACAACGGCCGCACCTACCTGGACTTCGTGCAGGGCTGGGCGGTCAACGCGCTGGGCCATTCGCCCAAGGAAATCACCGAGGCGCTGGCCGCCCAGGCGCCGCGCCTGGTGACGCCCAGCCCGGCCTTCTACAACCTGCCTTCCCTTGAACTGGCGAAGCTCCTGACGACCAAGTCATGCTTCCAGCGCGTGTTCTTCGCCAACACCGGCGCCGAGGCCAACGAGGGCGCGATCAAGCTGGCGCGCAAGTGGGGCAAGAAGTACAAGAACGGCGCCTACGAGATCATCACCACCGTGGGCAGCTTCCATGGCCGCACCATCGCCACCATGTCGGCCTCCGGCAAGCCGGGCTGGGACACCATGTTCGCGCCGCAGGTGCCGGGCTTCCCGAAGGCCACGTTGAACGACCTGGCCTCGGTGGAAGCGCTGATCAACGACAAGACCGTCGGCATCATGCTTGAGCCTGTACAGGGTGAAGGCGGCGTCAACCCCGCGACGCAGGCGTTCATGCAGGGCCTGCGCGACTTGTGCAACAAGCACAAGCTGCTGCTCATTTGCGACGAGGTGCAGACCGGCGTCGGCCGCCTCGGCACCCTGTTCGGCTACCAGCACTATGGTGTGGAGCCCGACATCATGACGCTCGGCAAGGGCATCGGCGGCGGAGTGCCGCTGGCGGCATTGCTGGCCAAGGAATCGGCGGCGGTGTTCGAGCACGGCGACCAGGGCGGCACCTACAACGGCAACCCGCTGATGT
Source organism: Burkholderiales bacterium (assembly GCA_965279115.1). GTDB lineage: Bacteria > Pseudomonadota > Gammaproteobacteria > Burkholderiales > JAEUOS01 > JAEUOS01. The sequence continues at coordinate 3,998,585 of OZ257137.1, read as the reverse complement.
GCGCGGTGGGTCTGGCGGTGATGGGTGCGGTTGCCAAGCCGGAGTTCCTCGCCCATGTGGTCAAGGCCGGCGCGCATCTGAGCAGCCGCCTGACGGCGCTTTCGAAAGAACTGGACCTGGGCGACGAGCGTGGCGTGGGCCTGTTGCGCGCCCTCGAACTCAAGGCCGAGATTGGCGCCAAGGTCGTCACGGTGGCGCGCGACAACATGGCCGACCAGCCCGGCTGGACCAACCGCGGCCTGCTGCTCAACTCGCCGCGCCCGGCGGTGCTGCGCTTCATGCCTGCCCTGAACGTGACGATCGAGGAGATCGACCTCATGATCGACGGGCTACGCATCGCCATCGGGCTGGCTCGCAAGTAAACGCCTGGCGCAATAACGAAGGGCGGCCATGCGGCCGCCCTTTTTCATGGGTATTTCCGAAGGGTCGCGGCTATGTGCGCTTCGCGCGCCGGCTGGCCAGCCATTCCCGTACCACCACGTAGACCGTCGGCAGGCCCGGGATGACGATCAGCGCGATGATGATCTTGGTGAGGTTCTGGCTCACCCACGGGATGTTGCCGAACAGGTAGCCCGCGATGGTGAGGGAGGCCACCCAGAAAATGCCGCCCGACACGTTGTAGAGCGCGAAGCGGCTGTAGGTCATGCGCGCGGCCCCGGCCACAAAGGGTGCGAAGGTGCGCAGAAAGGGCAGGAAGCGCGCGATCACGATGGTCTTGCCGCCATGCTTTTCATAAAAGGCGTGGGTCTTGTCGAACAGGCGCTTGTTGAACCAGCGCGAATCCTCCCAGGTGAAGACCTTGTCGCCGAAATAGCGCCCGATCGAATAATTGAGTGCGTCGCCGAGAATGGCCGCCACCGACAGCAGCACGATTACGGAAGCCACGTTCATGTCGCCCTTGGCGGCGAAGGCGCCGGCGACGAACAGCAGCGAATCGCCGGGCAGGAAAGGCATGACCACCAGCCCGGTCTCGACGAAGATGATGGCGAACAGGATGCCGTAGATCCACGCGCCGTAGTCGCGGATCAGTTCCGCCAGGTGGGCGTCGATATGCAGGATGAAATCGATGAGCGCGAGAATCAGGTCCATGGGGTTCCTTCGAGGGCGGGCGCATCATACCCGAGGTCTATAATTTCCTGATGAATGCCGTACCTGAAAGCGCTGGTCCCAGGCCGATCCGCCTGCTGCCCGACACCCTGATCAGCCAGATCGCCGCCGGCGAAGTGGTGGAACGCCCGGCCTCGGTATTGAAGGAGCTGCTGGAAAACGCGCTCGACGCCGGTGCCACCGCGGTGGACATCCGCCTGGACGCGGGCGGCGTCAAGCGCCTGCGCATTTCCGACGACGGTCACGGCATCCCGCGCGACGACCTGGGCCCCGCACTGACGCGTCATGCCACCTCCAAGATCGCCTCGCTGGACGACCTGGAAAACGTCGCCTCGCTGGGCTTTCGTGGCGAGGCGCTGGCCTCCATCGCCTCGGTGGCCGACCTGACGCTCACCAGCCGGGCGCGCGGTGCGCCGCATGCCTTTGCGCTGGCCGGTGGCAAGTCCGACCCGGCGCCTGCCGCGCTGGGCGAGGGCACCGTGATCGAGGTGGCGGAACTGTTCGGCCAGGTACCGGCGCGGCGCAAGTTCCTGAAAAGCGAGGCCACCGAGTTTGCCCATTGCAGCGAGGCGCTCAAGCGCATTGCCCTGTCGCGCCCGGAGGTGAGCTTCACTCTTACCCACAACGGCCGGGTGGCGCAGCACCTCAAGGCCGAAACACTGAAGCAGCGCATCACCCATGTGCTGGGCGAGGAATTCGCCAGCGGCGCGCGCATGGTGGAGGCGCAGGCCGGGCCGATCGGCATCATCGGCATGATCGGCGACCCGGCGCAGGCGCGCGCCTCGCGCGATGCCCAGTACTTTTTTGTCAACGGCCGCTTCGTGCGCGACAAGGTGTTGCAGCACGCGGTACGCGCCGCCTATGCGGACGTGCTGCATGGCGACCGCCAGCCCGCCTATGCGCTTTTCATCACCCTGCCGCCTTCCGGCGTGGATGTGAACGTGCATCCGGCCAAGATCGAGGTGCGGTTTCGGGAGTCGCAGGGCATCCACCAGTTTGTGATGCGCGCGGTGGCCGCGGCGCTTGCCGCCAGCGCCGCCGATGCGCCGGTGCCGATGGCGAATGCGGCCTCCGGCGCGCCCGCCGCCCTAGCCGGTGCGGGCGTCGACCCTCTGCGCGCGCCCACCCCCTTCACCCCCACGCCGATGAGCCTGTTCCGCGCCGCGCCGCCGGCCGGTCAGCCGCAATCGCAGGCGGCCTATTTCGCCATGTTTTCCGCCGCCGGCGCCACCAGCCGGGCGATGGAAGCGCCGGCACCTTCGTACGTGCCGGCCCCCTTGCCGGACGGTGACACGCCGCTGGGCCACGCGGTGGCGCAATTGCACGGCATCTACATCCTGGCGCAGAACCAGGCTGGACTGGTGGTGGTGGACATGCACGCGGCGCACGAACGCATCCTCTACGAGTCGTTCAAGAACGATCTGGATGGCGAGCACATCCCCGCGCAGCCGTTGCTGATCCCGGTGGCCTTCAACGCCGAGCGTATCGAGGTGGCCACCGCGAGCGACTATGCGGATGCACTGGAACGCCTGGGTTTCGAGATCACGCCGCTCTCCGAGACCAGCCTGGCGGTGCGCTCGGTGCCGGCACTGCTGGCCGACGCCGACGTCAAGGCACTGGCGCGCGACGTGTTGAAGGAGCTGCAGGAATTCGGCTCCGGAGAAGTGTTGACGCGCCACCGCGACGAACTGCTCTCCACCATGGCCTGCCACGCCGCGGTGCGCGCCAACCGCCGGCTGTCGCTGGCGGAAATGGACGCGCTGTTGCGCCAGATGGAAGAAACTGAAAAGAGCGGCCAGTGCAACCACGGCCGCCCCACCTGGTACCAGTTCGCGCTGTCGGATCTGGACCGGCTGTTCCTGCGCGGCCGCTAGCGCCCCGCCGCCTTTGTGAAACCGCGCGCGCTCGCGCTCATCGGCCCCACCGCCTCGGGCAAAACCGGGCTTGCCATCGCGCTGGCACAGGCGCTGGACGGCGAAGTGGTGTCGATGGATTCGGCGCTGGTGTACCGCGGCATGGACATCGGCACCGCGAAGCCTTCCATGGCAGAGCGCGATGGCGTGCCCCACCACCTGATCGACATCATCGAGCCCACCGAAAGTTATTCGGCAGCACGCTTTCGTAGCGACGCCCTGGCCGCCGTGGCCGACATCCTGGCCCGCGGCCGCTTGCCCATCATCACCGGCGGCACCATGCTGTATTTCAAGGCGCTGCGCGAGGGCCTGGATGACCTGCCGCAGGCCGACCCCGCAGTGCGTGTCGAAGTGGAGGCGGAGGCCGCCGCGCGCGGCTGGCCGGCGCTGCACGCCGACCTGGCCGAAATCGACCCGCCCTCCGCCGCGCGCCTGGCACCCACCGACGCCCAGCGCATAGGCCGTGCGCTGGAGATATTCCGCATCACCGGCACGCCGATGTCGCAATTGCTCAACCGCAGCGTAGCGCCCGCCACCCTGCCCTTCGACATGCTCTGCATCGCGCTGGACGCCTCGGACCGCGCAGTGCTGCACCAACGCATCGCCGCGCGCTTCGATGCCATGCTGGAGAACGGGCTGGTCGAGGAAGTGCGGGACCTGCGCGCCCGGTACGCCGGACTGACCGCTACCCTGCCCTCGATGCGCTGCGTCGGCTACCGGCAGGTGTGGGAAATGCAGGACGGCCTCCTGCCCGCCAGGGAACTGCGCGACCGCGGCATTTTTGCCACCCGACAGCTGGCCAAGCGCCAGATCACCTGGCTGCGCAGCTTCACCGGCCTGACACGCATAGACTGTCTGGATAACGATTTTCGGCAGCTAGCCCTTACCATCGCACAACAATTCATCCAGGAGACACAGGCATGACCACATTCGTACTGATCCACGGCGCGTACCACGGCGGCTGGTGCTGGTCGCGCGTTGCCAGCCGGCTGCGCGCGCAGGGTCACGAGGTCCACACCCCGACTTTGGCCGGCATGGGCGAGCACGCCCACCTGCTTTCGCGCCAGATCACGCTGGATACCCACATCGAGGACGTGGTGAGCCACATCGAAGCTGAAGAACTGGACAAGGTGGTGCTGGTGGGCCACTCCTACGGCGGGCTCATCATCACCGGCGCTGCGGACCGGCTCGATGGCAGTGGCAAGATCGCGAGCCTCGTCTACCTGGATGCGCTGGCGCCGGCGGATGGCAGCCGCTGGAGCGACTTCAACCTGCCCGCCGCCGCCGATGCGCGCCATGCCTCCGCGAAGAAGGCGGGCGGACTCTTCATGCCGCCGCCGGATGCCGCCATGTTCGGCCTGACCGACCCGGCGGACATCGCCTGGGGCAACCGGCGCCTGCGCCCGCATCCCTATGGCTGCTACCAGTCCTACCTGCGCCTGCCCAACCTGGCTGCAGGCCGCGGTGCCGCCGCACTGCCGCGCACCTACATCGACTGCGTGGAGCCCTTCTATTCCGACTTCAACGGCTTGAAACCGCGCCTGAAAGCCGACCCGGCCTGGAAATACGTGGAGATCAAGACCGGGCACAACGCCATGATGAGCGCACCGGATGAATTGACCGCGCTGCTTCTCGGCTAGGGAGAATGCCATGACTTCACCTTCCTGCATGCGCCGCCGGTCGATCCTGGCGGCATCGGTTGCGCTGCCAATCGCCGGCCTTTCATCCATCGCTCGCGGGCAAGCCTGGCCATCACGCGATGTACGCCTGGTGCTGCCAAGCGGCGCGGGCGGCGGCTCGGACATATTCGGGCGGCCGCTCGCCGAGTTTCTTGCGCGCCAGCTCGGTGTGCCGGTGGTGGTGGAAAACCGGCCCGGCGCCAACGGCATCGTCGCCCATGAGGCGGTGCTGCGCGCGCCTGCGGACGGCCATTCGCTGCTGGTGTCGTTCTCGGCCGCCTTCCTCGTCAACCGCCTGCTGATGGCGAAGATGTCGCACGACCCAATGAACGACTTTGCCCCTGTCGGCCGCATCGGCGGCGGCGGCGGCAACCTGCTGATCGCCAACCCGGCGCTGCCTGTGCAGAACCTCAAGGAACTCGTCGCGCATGCAGCGCGCCAGGGCGGCAAGATGAGCTACGGCTCCTGGGGTATTGGCTCCGGCGGCCACCTGACCATGGAGATGATCAAGGCGCGCACCGGCATGCAGATCGAGCATGTGCCATACAAGACCGTGGCGCAGATCGCCCCTGCCGTGGTGGCCGGCGACGTTGAGGTCGCGTGGATCGATTCCGCCACGCCGGTGGCCCTGGTGCGAAGCGGCCGCCTGCGCGCCATCGCAACGGCATCGCAAACCCGCCTGCCGCAGTTGCCGGACGTGCCCACCCTCAATGAACAAGGCGTGCCGTTCGATGTGACCTCCTGGTACGGCGTGTTCGTGCGCAGCGGCACGCCGGCGGCGGCCATCCAGCGCCTCAACGCTCTCTTGAACCAGTGGCTGGTGCTGCCGGACACAATCGCCTTCTTCGAGCAAAAGCAGAACGCCCCGGCACCGGTGCCCACCACGCCAGCCGAATTCTCGCGCGTGCTGCAAAGCGACCTGGAAGGCTGGAAGAAACTTGTGGCGGACGCCCGCCTCACCCCCACATAGGACCACGCAAATGCAAGCCATCCTGATCGAACGCCACGACGGCTGGGCCGAACTGGTGTTGAACCGCCCCGAGCGCAAGAACGCCATCGAAGGCACGCTAGCCGAAGACTTTCGTAGCGCGCTGGCTGAACTCAACGGCGACGAAAGCATTCGCGTGATCGTGCTGCGCGGCGCGGGCGGCGCGTTCTGTTCGGGGTTGGACGTGAAAGCCTTCAACACCGACCCACCGCCTGCCTGGGCCGCGACCTTTCGCAGCACCTGGGACGAAGTGCACTGCCTGCTGATCGAATCCCCCAAGGTGATCGTAGGCGCCTTGGAGCGCTACGCCATCAACGGTGGCGCCGCCCTGGCGATTGCCTGCGACCTGCTGGTGGCGGGCAAAAACGCCTACGTGCAGGTAGGCGAAATCCGCATCGGCATGGCCGCGCCCAAGAACATCGCCTGGCTGGCGCTGCGCTTCGGCGAAGCGGCCGCGGCACGCATCTGCCTGCTGGGGGAAAAACTCGATGCGGAACGCCTGTTGCGCGAGGGCATCGCCAGCGAGATTGCGGAAGACGATCAGGTGATCGCGCGCGCCTGCGCGCTGGCAACGCAGATCGCCGCGTATCCGCCGAATGGCGTGCCGCGCATCAAGACGGCGTTGCGGGCGGCATCAGCGCGCATGCGGCCGCGCGACTGGTTTGAACATGCGGCGAAGCATGATCCGATGGCGCAATCGGCCGGGGCGATCAGGCCGCAGGCGATGCAGGGTGGCGTTGCGAAATAGGCTGCTCGGGCGCATGCTTCGATTTGTGGAAAGCGGCTGTTGGTGGATGTCGCTTTTCGACCCGGTCCGGACGGCCGCGTCCCTCCAAAGCTGCCGTTCACGCTAGACTAACTGTCGGCTTGGGTTGACCGGATTTTTCGCTAACTGAGCCCGGTGATTGCGCATTGTCACGGCGACCGAAAGGGGATCGGATGAATAGGCGAGAAGTCCTTCTTGCATTGATTTCGACAGGCGTGGCGCCGCTGCCGGCGCTCGCGCAAACCGAACGTCGAGTACGGCACATTGGATACCTGAGTACAGCGAACGCCAAAGTCAACGCAGGTTGGCTCGCCGCGTTTCGCGCTGGTATGCTGGAGTTGCGTTGGGTCGAAGGGCGCGACTACGTCATCGATGCCCGCTACGCCAATGGTGTCGCGCAGGCCTTGCCGGAACTCGCCGTTGAGCTGGTGTCAATCCGGTCAGATCTGCTGCTGGCGACTGCGGACGATACCGCTCGCCTGCTCGCACAAGCGACCAAGACGATACCAATTGTTTTCACCATAGCCCAAGACCCGGTCGGAAACGGGATCGTGGCGAGCCTGCGGCGGCCTGGCGGCAACGTGACCGGCCTGACGAGCCTTTCAACCGAACTCTCAGCCAAACGGCTGCAACTGCTTAAGAATGCGTTTCCTCGTATTGTGCACGTCGCGCTGTTTTTTGAACCAGCCGCCATGGGCAGCGCTTCACAAGCAAAGGAAATCGAGGGGGCGGCGAAGGGTCTGGGAATGCGCGTCACCCCGATCGAGCTGAGGCAACCCGCGGATATCGAGCCAGCTTTCAAGCGTGCCATCGCAATCGGTGCCCAAGCGTACATTGTGACTCAAGGCGGCACCGCAAACAGCCAGCGCCAAGTCATTGTTGATCGCTTCATTGATCTCAAGGCCCCGGCCATGTTTCCAGTTGGCGAATGGGTTGAAGCCGGCGGATTGATGTCGTATGGAACCTCTTTCACGGATAATTTCCGGCGCGCCGCGACCTACGTTGACAAAATTCTCAAAGGGGCAAATCCAGGCGAACAGCCGATCGAGCAGCCGATTAAGTTCGAGTTCGTGATTAATCTGAAGACAACCAAGGCGCTCGGAATTACCATCCCGCAGGCCGTGCTTCTGCAGGCGGATCGGGTGATCGAATAGAAATTCCGCGACGGGCCGGTTGTGGCCGATAGTGAATGCCAAGCGACCGCTTCGAGGTATCAGTCTCGGCACTCTCCGATGCGGCGCTTCAGTTGCATCAATCCTCCAGCAACGCCGCCCTGACCGCCCGCCAACTGGCCTCGTCCGGCGCATAGATCAGCCCGCCGCTGGTGTGCGTCGGCAGATATTGCGTGCCGTCGAAATGCGCGCTGTAGCCGCCCGCTTCTTTATGCATCAACCAGCCGGCCGCATGGTCCCAGGGCATGAGCTTATTGTAGAAGAGGATGTGGCAATGCCCGGCGGCGATGGTGCGGTATTCGTGCGCGGAGCAGCGCAGCCACGTCGTGGTGGAAAGGCGCGACAAGCGCGAGTTCACTTGCGTGCGCAGCGGTTCCGGCAGGAAGGTGGTGCCGACGATGCCTTCCATCTCCGCCACCGGTACCGGCGCGGCGACATGCATGTCCATGCGTGACCCATCGGCATGTTCCAGCCAGGCACCACCGCCGGCCAGCGCGTAGGCGCAATCGCCGCGCAGCGGGTCGTGGATGGCGCCGGCGATCACGCGGCCGCGGGAGGTGGCGGCCGCCATCACGCCGAACAGGGGCAGGCCGGAGACAAAATTCTTGGTGCCGTCGATCGGGTCGACGATGAAAGCCAGTTCGGCGGTGGCGATGGCATCCATCAACCCGGGGTTGCCATGCACCGCCTCCTCGCCCACCACCACCGCGCCCGGAAAGGAAGACAACAGGTTGCGGGTGATGAAGGCCTCGGCGGCTTCGTCGGCATGGGTCACCACATCGAACGCCGAGGTCTTCTGGCGGATCTGGGTGGCTTCCAGGCGGCGGAACAGCGGCAGGATCTCGCTTTGCGCGGCGGCGGCGAGGATTTCGCCGACACGGCGCAGGTCAAACGGGGTCAGTTGCATGGATTGCCGGCAGGGTTACGGGTTCAAGCAAGGTTAACAAGCAAAAGTTACAAGGCATCCCGCAGGCTGGCTAAGAATCGCACTGCCGGTTGCGGCAGGTGCCGTCCCTTCAGTTGCGCCACCGTCAGCGGCTGGCGCGGGAAGGCACGTTCCTCAATGGCGCGCGCGGTCACGCCGTCCTGCACACGCGCAAGCGGCGTGCCCACCTGCACCTGGAAGGAAACCGCATCGTTGCCGCGCACATAGTTGCGCAGCATCTCGAAGGAGTTGGACTCCAGCACGACGTTGGGTTGCAGGGAACTGCGGGCGAAAAAACCATCGAGAATGGCGCGCCCGCCGAGACCCGCGTCCGGCAACGCCAGCGGGTACTTGAGGCAATCGCGCATCTTGACCGACGCTTGCTCAGCCAACGGATGCCTGGCCGCCATCACCGCGCACAGGCGCTGCTCCACCTGCATCAAGGATGTGACGTCAGTGGCAGGCTGCACGTTGTACACCAGGCCCAGGTCCGCCTCGAACGCCCGCAATGCCGCTACCACCGCCTGGCGGTCGCAAATGCGCACCTTGAAACTGATGCCCGGGTTGGTGGCGCGAAACGAATTGATCAGTTCCGGCAACACTGAATAAGCCAATGCCTGGCTGGCCGCGACGGTCACCGAGCCGCGCCGCAAGCCCTTGAGGTTCTGGATCTCCGCCTGGATGCGCTCGAAGTCGGCGCGTTGCGCACGAACATGGTGCAGGAACACCTCGCCGGCGGCAGTCAGGCGCACGCCACGGGCGTGGCGCTCGAAAAGCTCCACATCCAGTTCCGCCTCGAGGTCCTGCACACGCCGGTCCAGCGCCGAAGGCGTGATGAACAGCGCCTCCGCGGCCTTGCGGATGGAGCCGGCGCGGGCCACCGCCTCGATGTGCGAGAAAACACGCAGGTACTGCAGTTGCATGCCCATTCTCCGGTGCGTTCGACTCCCGAATCGAACGAGTGTTGCGATAAATCGAACACGGTATGGTGAATATAGCACCGGTTCCGCAGCAGTTCTGGCACCCATCATGCGACACCCCCAGCGTTACCACCGTTGCCTTCAAGAAGGAGTCGCCATGAAACGCCTGATCGTCGCCGGACTCGCCGCCTGCACCCTGGCCCTGGGCACTTACACGCCTGTCGCCAGCGCCCAGACCAAGCTGAAAATGATCCTCAACTGGAAATACCAGGGCCCGCAGGCCTGGTTCTTCATCGCCCAGGACAAGGGGTATTTCAAGGCCGAGGGCCTGGATGTGGAAATCGACCAGGGCGAAGGCTCGGCGGCCTCGATCATCAAGGTGGCCTCCGGTGCCTACAACGTCGGCTTCGGCGACATCAACGCGTTGATCGACCTCGCGGCCAAGAAACCCGCCGAAGCGCCCATCGCGGTGTACATGATCTACAACGTGCCGCCCTTCACCATCGCGGTGAAAAAGGACAGCCCGATCAAGACACCCAAGGACCTCGAAGGCAAGACCATCGGCGGGCCCGCCAACGACGGCGCGTTGAAGCTTTTCCCGGCGTTCGCCAAGGCCGCCAAGATCGACGCCTCGAAAGTCAACATCACCAACATGACGCCCAACCTGCGCGAGCAGATGCTGCGCCAGGGCCAGGTCGACGCGGTGTTCGGCTTTGTGAACACCATCTGGTTCTCGGCCAAGGCCATCGGCATCGACCCGGAGAAGGACCTGCGCTTCATCAGCTATGCCGACCACGGGCTGGACCTCTACAGCAACGCCATCGTCGTCTCCAAGCAATTGGCCAGGGACAACCCCAACGCCGTGCGCGGATTGTTGAAGGCGATCAATCGCGCCATCGGCGACACGCTGGCCAACCCCGACGCGGCCATGGATACGGTGTTGAAGCGCGAACCCCTGGTCAAGCGCGACATCGAAAAGGAACGCCTGCTCTACACCATCAAGGAGGAAATGAGCGGCGCCGAGATGGCCAAGATCGGCCTGGGTGACGTGGTCGACGAGCGCCTGGAGCGCTCCATCAACGTGGTGGTCGAAGCCAACGGGCTGACCCGCAAGCCGACCAAGGAAGAAGTGTTCTCGCGCGCCTTCCTGCCGCCGCGTGCCGACCGCCCCAGCAAGCTCACCGTCACCGGCAAGTAGGCGGGCCGCCATGGATCTGCACCTCAAGAACAAGGTGGTCGTCATCACCGGCCCGGCCAAGGGCATGGGTGCGGCGATCAGCCTGGCCTTTGCACAGGAAGGCGCGCGCCTGGCGCTCGCCGGCCGCGACATCGCGGCCATCGAACCGGTGGCCGCGCAGGTGCGCGAGCTTGGCGCCAAGGCCATCGTCGTCGAATGCGACATCACCAATGCCGTGGCGTGCGCAAACCTCGCGGAAAAAGCCGAGGCTCTGGGCGAAGGCATCGATGTGCTGGTCAATGTGGCCGGCGGCTCCGGCCCGATCGGCAAGACCGGCTGGCAAACCACGCCCGAGGAGTTCGACCAGATCATCGAGCTCAACATGAAGGGTTGCTTCAACACCATGCGCGCGGTGCTGCCCGGCATGATCGCCAGGCGCAGCGGCAAGATCGTCAACGTCGGCGGCACCTTCGGCATGCGCGGGCGCGCCGGGCGCATGGCCTACTCCGCCTCCAAGTGGGGCCTGCGCGGCATCACCAAGAGCTTCGCGCTCGAGGCCGGCCCGCATGGCATCAACGTCAACTGCGTCGCGCCCGGCATGGTGGATGGCCCGCGCTTTCGCGACAAGGTGTGCGCCGAAATGGCCGCGCGTCTCAAGATCACGCCGGAAGAGGCTGCCGAACGTCATGCGTCCGACTACGCGTTGAAGCGCATCACGCTCGATTCGGACGTCGCCAACGCATGCCTGTTCATGGCCTCCGACGTGTCGCGCCAGATCACCGGTGTAGACCTGCCGGTCGACGGCGGCTGGGCGGCACTGTAGCGGGCAGGCGAAAAAGCAAACAACCAAGAATCGGGACGGAGCGAGCAATGCAAAAACCTGTTGATCTGGTGATTCACGGCGGCAAGGTGGTCTCGGACCAGTCGGTGATCGAAGCCTCGGTGGCGATCCGTGGCGAAACCATCGTCGCCGTTGGTGCGGATGACGCGATGCCGCCGGCCGCGGTACGTTTTGATGCCACCGGCCTGCATGTGTTGCCCGGAGCGATCGACAGCCACGTGCATTTCCGCGACCCCGGCTACGCGCACAAGGAAGACTGGGGCTCGGGTTCGGCGGCGGCGGCCTGCGGCGGCGTGACCACGGTGTTCGACATGCCCAACACCAACCCGCCCACCGGCACGCTCGAGGCGCTGGCACTGAAACTGAAGAACGCGTCCACCTCGCATGTGGACTACGGCATCCACGGCCTGCTCGACGAAGACAACATCGACCAGCTCGAAGCGCTGATCGATGCCGGTGTCACCAGCTTCAAGTGCTTCATGGGCAACACCTTCGGCAACCTTCCGGCCCCCTCCGACGGCGCGATTCTCGAAGGCTTCGAGATCCTCGCCCGACGCGGCGTGCGCTGCACCGTGCATGCCGAGAATCCCTCCATCATGGCGCGTCGTCAGGCGCGCATGGAAGCCGCCGGCCGGGCCGACCGCCATGCCCATCTGGCCGCGCGTCCTGAAGTGTGCGAGATCGAAGCCGTCGGCCGCGCCATCGCCTTCGCCGAGTGGACCGGCGCACGCCTGCACATCGCGCACCACAGCGCCGCCGATTCGCTCTACCTGCTGCGCGACGCCAAGCGCCGCGGCGTCGATGTCACCGCAGAAACCTGTCCGCAATATCTGCTGCTCAACACCGGCGACATGACACGCCTGGGCTCGGTGCTGCGCGTCAACCCGCCGATCCGCGACGCGCGACACAACGAGCCGCTGTGGGACGCGCTGGTCGAAGGCGTTCTCGACATGATCGCCACCGACCACGCACCGCATGCGCCGGATGAAAAGACCCGTGAACGCATCTGGAACTGCGACTGCGGCTTTCCCGGTGTGGAAACCCAGATGCCCCTGATGCTCACCGAGATCAACAAGGGCCGCGCGGCGATCACCGACTACGTGCGCTGGAGTGCGGTGAACCCTGCCAAGGCCTGGGGCCTGTACGGCACCAAGGGCGTGATCGCCCCGGGCGCGCATGCGGATTTCGCGCTGGTGGACCTGAACCGCGAAGCGGTGATCGCAAACGAGCGACTGCATTCACGCAGCAAGCTCACACCGTGGAACGCGCGCCCGGTCAAGGGCGTGCCGGTGCATACCATGGTGCGCGGCCGCTTCGTCATGCGCGACCGCGAACTGGTGGCCGACACGCGCGGCTGGGGCCGCTCGGTCAAGCCGGTGCAGGCCATGCCGGCGCCCACACCACGCAATATCGACAAGACCATGGGCGCCATCGTCGCCACCGGAGGCCCGCGTGCATGAGGTAACGCGCCTCCTGTCCGAGCTGGTGGCGCGTTCCTCAATCACCCCGCCGGGCGACACCTCGGCCGTGTGCGGCTTCATCGCACAAACCCTGCGCGACGCCGGCTATGCCGTGGGCGTGCATGCGCGCAGCCCCGGCGTGGACAACGTGGTGGCGAGCATGGGCAGCGGTGCGCCGGTACTGGCGTTCAACAGTCACATCGACACCGTGGCGCCGGATGCCGGGTGGAAGACCGATCCGTTCACCCTCAGCGCCAGCGGTGACGGACGTTACGCCGGCCTGGGCGCGGTCAACTGCAAGGGCAGCGCGGCGGCGCAATTGTGGCTGGCGCAGCAGGTCGCCGCAGCCGGCGGCCCGGCGCGCGGCACGCTGGTGTTCACCTTCGCCGGCGACGAGGAACGCCTCGGCCCGGACGGCACCCAGTACCTCGCCGAAGCGGGACTCTTCAAGCCGGACATGCTGGTCATGGCCGCCCCCACGTCAAACACGCTGATGGTCGAGGAGCGCGGCGTATTGTGGGCCCGCCTCACCACCCAGGGTCGGGCGGCCCATGCCGGCGACCCCACCGCCGGGGACAACGCCATCGAGCGCATAGCGCGCTTGCTGGCGCACCTGCGCAGCGTGCTGGGCGCGCGCCTGGTCACCCGCACCCTCGGCGCACACCAGTCGACGCTCAACATCGGCACCATCAGCGGCGGGGCCAACACCAACGTGGTGCCAGCCTCGTGCACGGTCACGCTGGACCGGCGCCTCCTGCCGCGCGACGAGAACATCACCGCAGCCCTGGAGGAAATGCGCGAGGTGCTGGCCAGTTCCGCCGAGCCGGTCGGGTCGTGGCAGCTTGAGCGCATGACCGGCACCAACGGCTTTCGCATGTCGCCGGACCAGCCGCTGGTCGCCGCATTTGCCGCGGCGGTGCAGAAGGCCACCGGCCGTGCGGCCGAGTTCCGCGTGCCGGTCGGCGCCAGCGACGCGCGCTTCCTTTCCGACAGCGGCGCGCAGATCGTGATCTTCGGCCCCGGTGATGACCGCCAGGGCCATGCGGCCAACGAAACCATTGACGAGACCGAACTCCTCGGCGCCTGCGAGATACAGCGCGAGGTGGTACGGGAACTGCTGGGAACTTCCCCATGACGCAAACCGTAGGCATCCACAAGATCACCTGCAGCGGCCCCGCGGACCTTGCGCAGGTGGAAACCCTGATCGCAAGCGGCGCACTCGACCCGCGCGAAATCGTTGCGGTAATGGGCAAGACCGAAGGCAACGGCTGCGTCAACGACTTCACGCGCGATTTCGCCACCCAGGCCTGGTGCGCGCTGCTCGCATCGTCGCTAGGCGTTTCGCCCCGGGCGGTGCACGACCGGGTGGCCTTCGTCATGTCCGGCGGCACCGAGGGCGTGCTCTCGCCGCACTTCACGGTATTCACCCGCAAGGCCGGCGGCACGCAGCAGGCGGGCGCGAAACGGCTCGCGGTAGGCATAGCCTTCACACGCGACTTCCTGCCCGAGGAAATGGGCCGCATGACACAGGTGACCGAAACCGCAAAGGCGGTGGCCGACGCAATGCGCGATGCCGGCATCGCCGATCGTGCCGACGTGCATTTCGTACAGGTGAAGTGCCCGCTCCTCACCGCGGCCAAGATCATGGACGCCATACGGCGCGGCCAGGAGCCGGTGACCCATGACACCTACGAATCGATGGGCGCCTCGCGCGGCGCCTCCGCACTGGGCGTGGCGCTGGCGCTGGGAGAAGTAAAGGCTGCCGACCTCTCGGACGCAGCGATCTGCCGTGACTGGGGTCTCTTCTCGGGCCGCGCCTCCACCTCGGGCGGCATCGAGCTGGAAAACAACGTCGTCATCGTCATGGGCATGAGCGAGAGCGCCGCCAGCCCCTGGGTGATCGACCATGGCGTCATGCAGGACGCGGTCGATGCGGCCTCGGCACGCGACTGCCTGCGCCGCCTGGGCTTCGACCCGGACCGCGATGCCGCAGCCATCGGCGAACGCGTGCTCAACATCTTCGCCAAGGCCGAGGCCGCACCTGGCGGCATGGTGCGCGGCGCGCGCCACACCATGTTGAACGACTCCGACATCAACTCCACCCGCCACGCCCGCGCCGCCGTCGGCGCGGTGCTGGCCTCGGTGGTGGGCCAGACCGCGATCTACGTTTCAGGCGGCGCCGAGCACCAGGGCCCGCCGGGTGGCGGCCCGTTCGCCATCGTCGCGCGCGCCTGACCCTATCGCCGACCCAAAGGACACCATGGCCGCCTTCATCGAACTCGACAACGTATCGCTGCGCTACCCCGGCGGCGACGTGCTGGCACTGGACGCCACCGACATGGCCATCGGCGAAGGTGACTTCGTCGCCATCGTCGGGCCCTCCGGTTGCGGCAAGTCCACCATCCTGAAACTGGTGTCCGGGCTGATCCACGCCACCACCGGCAACGTCACCGTTGGCAATCGCGAAGTCAAGGGGCCCAGCAAGGGCGTGGGCATGGCCTTCCAGAACCCCACCATGCTGCCCTGGCTCACCATCCGTGAAAACGTGATGCTGCCGCTGAAGATCGTCGAGCCGTTCCGCCATGAGTACGCATCGAAGAAGAAGACCGAGTTCGCCGACCGCGCCGAAGCGCTGTTGAAGAAAGTGGGGCTGGCAGGTTTCAGCGACAAGCGCCCCTGGCAGCTTTCCGGCGGCATGCTGCAGCGCGCCTCGCTGTGCCGCGCGCTGATCCACGAGCCGCGCCTGTTGCTGCTCGATGAACCCTTCGGCGCGCTCGACCAGTTCACCCGCGAGGAACTGTGGGCGATCATGCAGTCGCTGTGGATGGAGACCAAGCCCACCGTGATCCTGGTCACCCACGACCTGCGCGAGGCCTGCTACCTGGGCACCCGCATCTACATGATGAGCGCCCGCCCCGGGCGCATCCTGGATATCCGCGACGTCGACTTCGCGCGCCCGCGCACGCTGGAAATGACGTTCGCTCCCGAGTTCACCGCCATCGTCCAGCACCTGCGTATGCAGATCGCGGATTCGCGCGGCACCGTGGTGGAGGTCGCATGAAAATGACACCCAAGGCGCGCCAGCGCTTTCTCTCGGTGATGTCGATCCTGGCCATGTTCCTGATCTGGGAACTGGTCTGCCGCGCCTTCGGCATCAGCGACCTGATCCTGCCGAAGCCAGGCCAGGTGATCAAGACGCTCATCGAACGCCTGCCGGCATTGATGCCGCACGCGACGCAAACGCTGTTCACGACACTGGTCGGGTTCGCGCTGGGCGTGTTGGCCGGCATCCTGATCGGCGTGGTGATCGGCTCATCAAAACTCGCCTACGACGTCGCCTACCCGCTGCTGGTGGGCTTTTCCAGCATACCGAAGGTGGCAGTGGTGCCGATCTTCGTGGTGTGGTTCGGCGCCGGCACGGTGCCAGCGATTCTCACCTCGATGGTCATCAGCATCTTCCCGGTGGTGGTCAATGTCGCCACCGGGCTTGCCACCACCGAGCCGGAACTGGAGGACGTACTGCGCGCGCTGGGCGCCACCAAGCGCGACATCCTCTGGAACGTCGGCCTGCCGCGCACCATGCCCTACCTGTTCGCCTCGCTCAAGATCGCCATCACGCTGGCGTTCGTCGGCACGGTGCTCTCCGAGACCGTGGCGGCCAACCGCGGCATCGGCAACGTGATGATGATCGCCTCCGGCAACTTCGACGTCGCGCTGGTGTTCGCGGGGCTATTCATCCTCGCCTTCCTGGGCGTGGCGCTGTACGCGATCTTTTCCTTCATCGAACTCAAGGTCACCGGCTGGGCACAGCGCAAGACCGAGTTCGCAATGGTTTGAGTCCTTTCCCTACCCCGGAGCACATGATGAAACCCCTGAAGCGTGCCGTACTCGCCTTTGCCGTCAGCCTTGCGTCCATTGCCATGCCCGCCGGCGCACAGGACACCAAGATCAAGTTCACCCTCGACTGGAAGATCCAGGGCCTGCATGCGTGGTACTACTGGGCACAGGACAAGGGCTACTTCAAGGCGGAAAAGCTGGATCTCAGCATCGACCAGGGCGAAGGCTCTGCCGCCACGGTCACACGCATCATGTCGGGCACCTACCAGGCAGGCTTTGGCGACATCAACGCGATTGTCCAGAACGCAGCCACCAAGCCCGGCGAAGCGCCGGTGATGGTCTACATGCTCTACAACCGCGCGCCATTCGCCCTGATCACCAAGGCCGACAGCCCGATCAAGTCGCTCAAGGATGTCGAAGGCAAGACCCTCGGCTCGCCCGCCGGCGGGGCCGCGCTGAAGGTATTCACCGCCCTGGCGAAGAAGAACGGCATCGATGAGAAAAAGGTGACCTGGCTCAACATGGCGCCCAACCTGCAGGAGCAGATGCTGCTGCAGGGGCAGGTGCAGGCCTCCGCCGTGTTCTCGGCCACCAGCTACATGAACCTGGTGGCGCAACGCATCGATCCGGACAAGGACATGCGCTGGTTCTACTACGCCGACTACGGCCTCGACCTGTACAGCAACGGCGTGATGGTGTCGCAGCAGCTGATCAAGGAGCGCCCGCAGGCGGTGGCCGGCATGGTCAAGGCGATCAACCGCGCCTTGAAGGAATGCGCCGCCCAGCCGGACGCCTGCATGGACAACATGGCCAAGCACGAGCCATTGATGAACAAGGAGATCGAGAAACGGCGCATGGTCTACACGCTCAAGAACCTGATGATCACCCCGGAAGCGGCGGACATCGGCATGGGCGACATCAAGGACGACCGCATGGTCCGTGCCATCGGGCAGTTGAACGAAAGCTACGGCCTGCCCCGTATCCCGACACCGGGCGAGGTGTTCAACCGCAGCTTCCTGCCGCCCAAGGCGGAGCGCATGGTCAAGGCGGGGTTCTAGCCCGCCCGTGCCCGGGCGGTGCGACAATCCGCCCGAACCAACCGCAACGGAGCCGGCAATGGCAGACACCTACCCGACGATCAGGCTTTCCCACACCGCCGCACAAAAGGCACTGGCCGCCGGCATGGCCAAGGCCACCGCGATGGGGCAGCCGCAATGCATTACCGTGGTCGACGAAGGTGGCCATCCGCTGGCATTCGTGCGCATGGACGGTGCCCGCTTCATCTCCCAGGAATCCTCGTTGCACAAGGCGATCACCGCAGCCTCCTCGCGCGTGCCCACCGGGCCGCGCGGCGAAATCAACGTGGAACTCAAGCTGGCCATCACCACCCAGGGCCGCAATATCTCGCTCAAGGGTGGCGTGCCCATCATCATCGACGGCACCTGCGTCGGCGCGGTGGGTGTGGGCTCCGGCACCGGTGAACAGGACCGTGAAGTGGCGCTGGCGGCAGTGGCAGCCATCGACGGGGCGAAGACCGACTTCGTGTTCAAGGACTAAGCCAGGCGGCCTAGCGGCGCCAGCGGGCGAATTCTTCCTCCTGGGCAGCCAGCAGCGCATCGAGGCGCTGATTGGCGCCCGAGATGTCGCCGATCCGCCGACCGGCGCGAATGTCCCCGAGCATGGCCGGTTCGCCGGCCTGCATCGACAGCGCGCGCTCGACGCAGTAGTCGACCTCCTGCGAATCCGGTGGCAGTACCAGCACGCCGCCGGAGTCGGCGAGCACAATGTCCCCGGGCGTCACCGCTACCCCACCGCAGGACACGGGAATGTTGATCGCCCCGCCTACGCCCATGAACTTCGCCGTGAGTACCGCCTCGCCGCGGCACCACACCGGCAGGTCGAGTTCACGAATCTCGGCGAAGTCGCAGGCGAGCCCATCGAGGATCACGGCCGCGATGCCGGCGAGTTTCATGGCGGCCGCCACTACCCCGCCCATGCAGGCGTGTCGGCGATCACCGAGCCGATCGATCACCAGAACGTCACCCGGCCGGCAGCGGCTCACCACGTAGTGCAGCAATGCGGAGTCGATCGCCGGCATGCAAACCGTCACCGCGGTGCCGACCACGCGCCGGCCCGGAATCAGCGCGCGGATCTGCGGATCGACGAAGCCATAGTGGCGGAAGTGGCCAATGGTGGTCGGGTCCACCGCACCAAGGCGCTTGAGCAGATCCGGTGCCGCCGGGGCAGGCATGTCGCAGACTTTTAGCAAGGAGGTGTCCTGGTTTGTTCGTGGAAAAGAGTCTTCAGCGCCGCAATACAGCCTCGACCGCCAGGCCGACGGCAAGGAGTCTTCGATCCTCCCCGCCCTGTCCGGCCACGGTCAGCCCCACCGGGGCAGCGCCCGGCTCCTGGCAGGGGATGGTCAGCGCGCAGCCATCAAGAAAGTTCATGACACTGGTGTTGCGCAGGACCTGATAGTCGATGCGGTTGTAGAGTTCGTCGTCGGCTTCGAGCGGCGCGATCGCCGGCGCAGTGATGGCTACCGTGGGCATCAGCCAGGCGTCGAAGGGCGCGGCCAGCGCTGCGCTTTCAGCGATCAGGCGTGCGCGGGCGTTCAGCACGTCGATGTAATCGGCGGCGCGCACACCCGCACCATGCAGGACCCGCACCGCCACCCGCGGGTCGTAGTCCGCGTGCCGGCGCGCGATCAGGTCGCGGTGGATGGCATACGCCTCGGGCAAGACCAGACCGCCGTTGCGGTTGATATGTGGCAGGCGGCCAAGCGCAGGGAAAGACAGGTCGGTCACCTGCGCGCCTGCATTCGACAGGCGCGCAAGGGCCTTGTGGAACGCGTCGGCCACGCCGGCGTCGAGCCCCTCCAGCACGTAGTCCTGCATCACCCCAAGGCGCAATCCCTTGATAGGCAGGGCCGCAGGAATCGCCGGCGGCATGCCGGCAAGCACACTGTCGGCCAGTGCGCAGCAAGCCACGCTGCGGCCGATCGGGCCGATCGAATCCAGCGTGGTGGAAAGGGGAAAACATCCATCCTTGGGAATGCGGCGCGACGTGGGCTTGAAACCGGTCAGGCCGCACAAGGCCGCCGGAATGCGCACCGAGCCGCCGGTATCCGTGCCGATTCCCAGTGCAGCCATGCCGTCGGACACCGAAACCGCGGCACCGGAGGACGAGCCGCCGGGCACGCGACCGGTGGCGCGATCCCACGGATTTTTCGGCGTGCCGTAATGCGGGTTGAGGCCCAGGCCGGAAAACGCGAACTCCACCGTGTTGGTGCGGCCGATGACGATCGCGCCGGCCTGGCGCAGACGCCGCACGATGGCAGCGTCGGCCTCGGCCGCAGGGCTGCCTTGCCGGGCTTTCGAGCCCGCCAGCGTGGTTTCTCCCGCGATATCGAACAGGTCCTTCACCGAGACCGGAATTCCCGTCAGCGGTGATGCCACAATGCCCCTTGCCCGCATGGCGTCGCTGGCGCGGGCCTGCTGCAGGGCCGCTTCGTTCCAGGTGCGCAGATAGACCCGTGCGCCCTCGCCGTCGGGATCAGCGATTCGCGCCAGCGCTTCTTCCACGAGGGCCTGGCTGGTGGTAACGCCGGCAGCGAGATCGCCAGCAATTGCAGTGAGCGTTTTCATCGTCATGGCATCTTGGTGGATGCCCCGGCGATTGTCAATTTGAACAACGGCGTGCGCACGCTTCTTGCATAGTGGCTGTCTGCAAGATGTCGAGTGACTACCTACAAGAGAGACACCCATGAGTGAATTGAATGTCGACTGGCTGCTGGCCAGGCCCGGCGAGACCGAACAGCACGGCGGCCGCGTTCAGTACGAACACGAGACCATCTCCAGCGTGCAGGCCGCGCATGCGTCCGGCAATGGCCTGATCGCCCTGCCGGGCCTCGCCAATGCCCACGACCATGGCCGCGCCTTTCGCGCCAGCGCCTTCGGCGGCTTCGACAAGCCGCTGGAAAGCTGGCTGTTCTACCTGGGCGTGGTGCCCGGCGTTGATCCCTACCTGACCGCCGCCTCCTCGCTGGCGCGCTCGGCGCTGCGCGGTGTGGGCCGGGTCATGGTGCATTACACGCGCCTGCAAGGCCTGACCGACCCGGTGACCGAAGCGAAGGAGGTGGCGCGGGCGGCGCGCGACGTCGGCACACCGATCGCCTTTGCGGTTTCCATGCGCGACATGCAGCCGTTGGCTTACGCAGCCAACGATGCGGTGCTGCCGTACCTGCCCGCGGCCATTCGCGAGACAGTCGCAAAGCGACTGACCGCTCCGCAACCCTCGCCCGCCGAGCAAATGGCACTGGCCGAAGAGATCGCCCAGGCCTGCCATGGCAATGGCAATGGCGTCAACGTGCAGTATGGCCCGAACGCGGTGCAGTGGTGTTCCGACGAAATGCTCGGCCTGATCGCCGAGGCCTCGGCCACCAAGGGCCGGCAGGTGCACATGCACATGCTGGAGACGCGCTATCAGCGCGAATGGGCGGACCGCACCTATCCGGACGGCATCTTCAAGCACTTGAAGTCATTGGGCCTGTTGTCGCCACGCCTGACCCTGGCGCATTGCGCCTGGGCCCGCCCGGAAGAACTCGAGATGATCGCCGATGCCGGCACGGTGATCGCGGTCAACACCAGTTCCAACCTCGGGCTGCGCTCGGGAATCGCGCCGGTGGCCGAGATGCTCAGGCGCGGTTGCAAGGTGGCCATGGGCATGGACGGCCTCGGGCTGGACGAGGACGACGATGCGCTGCGCGAAATGCGCCTGGCCTACCACCTGCACAAGGGCTGGGGCTACGAGGTGGCGGTATCACCGGCGCAGGGCGTGTCGTTCGCCGCGCGCCACGGTCGCCATGCGGTCAGCGGCATCACCAGCAGCGGGACCATCGCAGCCGGTGAGCCGGCAGACCTGCTGGTACTGGACGGCAACACGCTGATGGAAGACCGCGTCTTCGACGACGTGCCGGTGATCGACTTCGTGCTTGCGCGCGCCAATGCGCGCCACATCCGCAAGGTAATCGTGGGCGGCAGGACCATCGTTGATGACGGTCGCGTGACCGGCGTGGACTATCCGGTACTGATGGCGGAAGCACTGGCGCAGCTGAAGGCGCACATCAACCCGGCCGATACCTGGCGCGCCACGGTGCGCTCGCTCGATGCCGCGCTGAAGCCCTTTTACCTGCAGGGCCGGCACTTCGGCTGCGGCTGACGCTCAGGCGAAAGTGAATCCTTCATAGCCCGCTGCCGCCACCGCCCTGCATTTCTCGTTGTAGGCGGGAAAGCCCAAGAGCGGCATGAACACACGCACCTTGCCCGGCACGTTGGCCCCGAGGTACCAGGAGTTGCAGCCGGGAAAAATGGTCTGGCTGGCCACGCCGTTGACATGCCCTACCCAGGCATGTTCCGCAGCCTCGCCGGCCTCGATACGCGCGTGACCATGTGCGCGCATCCAGGCCAGGCAGTCGCCGATCCAGCGCACATGCTGCTCGATGGAGACGATCATGTTGGTCAGCACCGAAGGGCTGCCGGGACCGGTGATGGCGAACAGGTTGGGAAATCCGGCGACCATCAGGCCCAGGTAGTTGAGCGGGCCGGCTTGCCATTTCTCTCCCAGCGAGACGCCGCCGCGACCGCGGATGTCCATGCGCAGGAGCGTGCCGGTCATGGCGTCGAAACCGGTGGCGAACACCAGGGCGTCGAATTCGTACTCGCGCCCGCCGGCCGAGAGGCCCTGCGGGGTGATCCGCTCGATGCCACTGTTGCTGATGTCCACCAGGTGCACATGCGGCTGGTTGAAGGTCTCGTAGTAGCCGGTGTCGACGCACAACCGCTTGCAGGCCACCGGCTGGGATGGCGACAGCAGTGCGGCGGTGGCGGGATCCCTGACCAGCGCGCTGATCTTCTTGCGCACGAATTCGGCAGCGTAGGCATTGGCTTCCGCGTTGAGGACGATGTCGCCAAAGGCGCGTGTGAAGCCCAGCCCGCCCTGGTGCCAGCGTTCCTCGAAGGCACGCTCACGCTCGGCCTCGCTGGCGGTAAGCGCAGAAGCGGGGTTGGCATCCAAGTTGGAACCAAAGCCGGCGGGCATCAGTTCATTGCGCGTACGAAAGCCGCGGTAGTCCGACTTCACCCGTGCCTCGTAGGCCGCATCGAGCGGCGCGTTGTGCGCCGGCACCGAGTAGGTGGCGGTGCGCTGGAACACCGTCAGCTCGCGCGCCTGCCGGGCAATGACCGGGATCGACTGAACAGCCGACGAGCCGGTGCCGATCACCGCGACCCGCTGCCCGGTGAAGTCCACCGGCTCATGCGGCCATTGGCCGGTGTGGTACTTCGGTCCCGCGAAGGACTCCATGCCGGCAATGGCAGGCAGGTTGGCCGACGAAAGACAGCCGGTGGCCATGATCAGGAAACGGGCGCGGAACACCTCGCCACCTTCGCTGCCGATGTGCCACAGGTTCGCCGCCTCGTCGAAGCGCGCGCTGACCACCCGCGTGCCGAAGCGGATGTCAGGCCTCAAGTCGAACCGCTCGGCGACATGGCGCGCGTAGTCGAGAATCTCGGGTTGCGGCGCGAAACGCTCGCTCCACTTCCACTCTTGCTGCAAGGCCTCGTCGAAGCCGTAGGAATACTCGAGGCTTTCGATGTCGCAGCGCGCACCGGGATAGCGGTTCCAGTACCAGGTGCCGCCGACGTCGCCACCCGCCTCCAGCACGCAAGCGGTGAATCCGAGTTCGCGCGCCTTGACCAGCATGTACATGCCGGCAAATCCGGCGCCCACGATCAGCAGGTCGAGCACTGCCGCCCCTCCGGCGCGCCCCACCGTGTTCCCGGCTTGCATCTTGTCTCCCGTTGCAGTGATGGCTGCGTTATTCTGTGATGATGGTACACGACCGCCAAACCACGCTCCGGAGTACTGCTTGACGTCATCGACCATCCCGCTCTGGCAACTCTGCGCCGTCGACCTGGGCCGCGCTTTTCGCGCTGGCCGCTTCACACCGGATGACGCGCTCGACGCCGTCCTCGCGCGCATTGCCGCGGTCAACCCGCGCCTGAATGCCATCGTCACCCTTGATGAAGCCGGCGCCCGCGCTGCCGCGCGCGCGAGCACCGCGCGCTTTGTGTCAGGGGCGCCACTGGGGCCACTGGATGGCGTGCCCCTGACAGTAAAAGACAACATCGCCGTGGCCGGCATGCGGGCCACCTGGGGCAGCCGGCTGTTCGCCGACCATGTGCCGGCCATGGACGAGTTGCCCATCGCACGGCTGCGTGCCGCTGGTGCCGTGATCCTGGGCAAGACCAACACGCCTGAGTTCGCCATGGTGGGCCACACCGACAACCTGGTGTTCGGCCTGACCCGCAACCCCTGGGACACCACCCGCTCGGCCGGCGGTTCCAGTGGCGGTGCGGTGGCTGCGGTGGCGGCCGGCTGCGGCCCCCTGGCGATTGGTACAGACGGCGGCGGCTCGATACGCCGGCCCGCCTCGCACACTGGCCTGGTGGGCCTGAAGCCTTCACGCGGTCGCGTGCCGCGCGCCGACGGGCTGCCCGCCATCTTCCTCGACTATGAAGTCGCGGGCCCCATGGCCCGCACCGTCGAAGACGTCGTGCTGGCCATGCAGGTGATGAGCCCGCTGCACCCGCGCGATGCCGCCTCGGCGGCCTTTGCCCACCTGCCATTCGAAGTGCCGGCAGTAGCGCCACGCTGCCGCATCCTGCACATCGACACTTTCGGTGATGCGCCGGTGGATCCCGAAATCACGCAGCGCACCCGCGAAGCAGCCGACGCGCTGCGTGCGCTCGGCCACTCGGTCAGTACCGCAGCGCGCTTCGACATCCCCAACGAGGTCAACGCCCGCTGGATGAGCCTTTCGCAGGCGGGCCTGGCCGAAATGCTCGAACACAAGGCCGGCTGGCGCGATCTGCTCACGCCGACCGCCATCGCCAATGCGGAGGCCGGCCGCGCGCTGCCCGCCACCGCGCTTTTCGACCTGCTGCGCCTGGTGGACGACATGAAGAGCCGCCTGGGCGAGGTGTTCGCCGACTACGACATGCTGCTCACCCCTGCTGCCGCCGCGTTGCCGTGGCCTGCAGACCAGACCCACCCCACCCGCATCGATGGCCGTGAGGTAGGCCCGCGCGGGCATGCGCTGTTCACCGGGTTCGTGAACGCGGCGGGCTTGCCGGCGATCGTGTTGCCTTGCCGGCCAGCCGATTCCGGCTTGCCGAACGGCCTGCAACTGATCGGGCGTTGGGCAGCAGATGGCGCCTTGTGCGCGGTTGCGCAAGAGTATGAACAGGCGCGCCCCTGGCGGGACTTGTGGCCGGCACTCCAGGCATAGGTCATGAGTAGCGCCATCCACGCCTGTCCGCTGCCCGAACACGCGCTGCTCGCCGCCTACCGTGCGAACGGTTCGTTCACCGATTGCTATGCAGTCGATGTTGCGGGAACGGTATCGCATGCGCAGTTTGTGGCGGCCTTCTACACCACCCTGGTTTTTCGCATGGAACGCCTGATCCTCAAATGGGCGTTGTCCAAGCCTTCCACTGATGAAGACGCGCGCAGGCTTGCCGCCGGTACCGCCGATACGTTTGCTGCCTGGACGGTGGAAGGGCGTGGTGTCGACCAGCTGTTGCTTTGCGATGTGGCGGGCCGCACCCGGTCATGGCTGATGGTGGCGCCGATCACGACCGCTGACCAGCCAGGCACACGCCTGTTTTTCGGCTCGGCGGTGGTGCCCCACCGCAACCGGCGAACCGGGCGGAACGAAATGGGGGTCGCCTTCCGCGCCCTGCTGGGTTTCCACAAGCTGTACTCCCGGGTGCTGTTGCGCGCGGCTGTGGCCCGCCTGTAGAGTCACGCCATGGCACTCCCGTCCCTGGCCCAGCTTGTGCGCGCCACCCTCAACGTTCTGGAAAAAAACGGTATCGAGGCGTACCTGCCGACCATCGTTCTGGAAGACGATTTTTTCGTCATCGAGGATATTCCGGACGATGTGGATCATCGCAAGGCGCTTCTGGACACCATCGCGCGTGACGGCCTGATGGACAAGGATTTCCTGTTCGCGGTGCGCTCCGCCGAGGGCGAGGTCACGGTGGGCGAACATGCGTTCGACGAGCTTGAATTCGTGATCATCCGCAAACTGAACGACGGCTATCATCAGGCACCGCTGGCGGTGTGCAACTGGTGGGAAGAACCCGACTGACATGCATGGCATTGCTCCACCCAGTCCGCCAAACGGTAACCTCGCCTGATGCACTTGGTCCTCCTGGTGCTGGTGTTGATCGGCGGATTGGCCGGCTACAGCAAATATCAGCAACGCACGATAAGTGCGCCCATCCCTGAATCCACGATTTCAATGCCTGCCAAGCCTGCGCCGCCGGCGCCCTTCGCCAAACAGTCCTCGCCGACCGGCTCTGCCTTCAAATGCGATGGACGCATCCATTGTTCGCAAATGTCCTCATGCGCGGAGGCCACGTTTTTCCTGAAGAATTGTCCCGGCACGAAAATGGATGGCGATAACGACGGCATTCCTTGCGAAAGTCAGTGGTGCAAGTAGCCATGCGTCGGCCAACCATGCCGCGAGAAGAACGTGATGCCCTTTGAACGCAGCCTGCTGGCACTTATGGCGGGACTGGCACTCGCCCTGTCGGGTCTGGCGGGCGCCGCCGACGAAACGCTCGTCCGCGCATTTCTTTCCCGCCGCCTCGGCATCGCCGAGAATCCCCAACTCGACCCGAACGAACTTTCACTGCAGATCCGCACTGCACTGGTGGAAGCCGATCGCATGGAACGGGGACGCCGGTACCAGGCGGCGATCTACCGCCTCGGGGACTTGCAGCGCTTCATGCCGGTGGACGGCATACCAAGCCACGATCTGCATGCGTCACTTTCCAGGCTTCATGCCAAGCTTGGCAACACGCAAATGGCGCAGTCCTATCAGGCGCGCGCTGATGCATTGCGCGAACTCCTGACCACACGCGTCGGCAGCGGCGCCACGCCAGCCGACCCAGTGCGCTACGTGCTCAATCAGGAGATTCAGGAATGGGCCGCCGCATACGATCTGCGGATCACGGGAGTCGAACAGCAGGTGCATCAGGGCCGGGAAATGACGGTGATGCGCTACGAGTTCCGACAGCCCGGGCAGCGACCGCGCCAGGCCTGGTTCGAGATGGTCCGGCTGAGCGCGCCGGGCATGGCGCGAGGGTCGATTCTCTTCACGCCAATCGCTTTGGAACGTTTGCCGCCGGAATATCGGCGCTGGGTGGAGGTCGCGCGTGCACGACGCGAAGCCTTTCTCGCCGACACCCGCTTTTCTTACCGCGACCTGCTGGCACGTGCCAAGTCGGGATTGGACCGCGCCGCTCAACTGGATGCGCAATACCAACCACACGACGCTCTCGCTGCCCTGCGCGAAATCGATTCACTCCGCCCGATCGAAGATATTCCCATGCCCCATTTGATCTCCAGCTATGGCACCTTGTTGGGAAAGAACGGCGACATAACCAAACAAGCTGAAATGCGTGGGCTGCTTTTCGGGATCTGTCAGGCCATCGCGCATAGCGGCGACGCGCGTTCGCCGGAATCTGCGATCCATGTGATTGCGGTGGATGAGGAACATGTCTGGTTGACGCAGATGCGCCTGCAAGTCGTAAGCCAGCGGACGCTCGTCCTTGCCTCCGGAAAGTACGATGTGGTGACAGCCCGTGACACAACCGGAGTGCGGCGTGACTACTTCTTCAACATAACGCGCTTGTCTGCCAGGTACCGGCCCGGCGAGCACGAGCCGGCAAAGCCGCCACGTTCGCCTTTGCGACCCGACCAGCTCCCTGCCAACAAGGGCGGTGCCATATGACCAGCTATCTCGCAAACATCCACGAACGCCTCGCAAGCGAAGACCCGACCGTTGTCGCCTGGGAACTCGAGAAAGTCTTCCGAGAGGCCATTGCCGCCGATCGCGAATGGGCCACACCGAGGGTGCGCGCACTGCACGACCTGCTGCGCTTCTGCAAGTTCGACGCGATCGCGCCCTGGCTGAGGAACGAGCCGGACGCGGTGGCACGCGCGCTGGCCTTCGCGCAGCGTATTGGCGACTCCAAGGTCGGCAAGATCCTTGCCGAGGCCCTGGCGGGCAAGACGCAGGGCGATGTGCAGTTCTCGGTGACCTTGCCGGGCCAGGAGTCGCGGAAGCTTGATGTCGATGTTGGCGAGGTGACGCGCCATGACGGCAAGAACTGGGGCGGCACCGATATTGCGCTTTCCTTCGCGATGGATGGCTTTATCGAGGCGGTGGTGCGGGAGGTGGCCTCCGCTGCGGGCGAGTTTGAACTCGAGGCGCCGCAGGCGGAGCGCAAGAAGGCACACGCGAGACGTGCCGCCAGGGATCGCGCGCAGCAGGCCACGGCGGCAAGCATTCTTGAAACCCTGCTGGCGGCGACGCACCCTGCGCTGGAAGTTGGCGACTGGGACGCCTTCGAGGAACGGCGGGTGGGCGGCAATACGGTCATAGCGGTCACCCATGAGGCCAACCCGCCTGCCGATCCCGAGGAAATCGCAGCCATGACGGAAAAATATGGCGCGGCCGCACGTGACCTTTTGGCCATGTACGAACTGCATGACGGCGCTGCACTCTTCCAGCAAGGCAGCGAGTGCGGCTTCCATATCGCCCCTATCGCGGAATGGGGAGAACTACTGGAGCACGCCGTCGACTGGGCCGAGGATGTCACCTGGCAGGACGAGAAGGAAGCCATCCCGCCCTACCTGTACAGTGCCATCGCCTTCGGCAGGATCCCGGGCGACAGCGAGCGCTGGCTGCTGATCACCGAAGGCGAGCATACGGGCAAGATCATGCTGTCGGACACCGACCTGATCGACGAAATCCCGCGCTTCGAGAGCATCACCGAGTTCATGGCGACGCTTCTCGATGATGCCGCGCGGGTGATCAACTGCGGCGGCTACGTGCGCTATCAGGTGGATGGCGAAGAGCGGTTCGCGGTGCGTTACCTCAACCACTGACCCGCAGCATCAAGGCGCCTTCTTGACCAGGCCCTTCCAGCGTGTCATTTCCGCCTGCAGGAACTGTCCGAACTCCTCCGGCGAACTGGGCTTGGCCACCAACCCCATGTCTTCGAAGCGTTTTCTCAGGTCGGCTCCGGTGAGCGCCTTCTTCACTTCCTCGTTCAGTTTCATGACCACCGCTCGCGGCGTGGCGGCGGGTGCGAACAGGCCGCCCCAGCTGGCGAAGTCGTAGCCGGGCGCGCCAGCCTCGCTGGCCGTGGGAATGTTGGGAAACACACCATTGCGCTGCGGCGTGGTGACAGCCAGCGCGCGCAGCAGGCCGGACTTGATGTGCGGCGCCGCCGCGGCAAGCGGGTCGATCATGAAGGTGACGCGGTTGGCGATCAGGTCGGGGTGGGCGGCGGAGCTGCCCTTGTACTGGATCTCGGTCATCTCGCCCAGCTTCATCTGTTGCGCCAGCAACAGGGTGGAGAGCTGCTGCGGGCTGCCCGGGCCGGTGGTGCCGTAGCTCACCTTGCCAGGGTTGTCGCGGATGAACCTGAACAGGTCGGCCAGCGTGTTGATGGGCGACTGCGCGCTCACCACAAACACATAGGGCGTCAAGTGGGTGAGGGATATGGGCGCGAAGTCCTTGACCGTGTCGTACGGCAGGTCGGACATCAGGAACGGATTGATGGCCATGTTGGCAGCCGCCTGCAGGAGCATGTAGCCATCGGGTTCGGCCTTGGCGACCGCGTTGGCGCCGACAGTCTGCGAAGCGCCCGGACGATTTTCGATGACCACCGGCTTGCCGAACGAGGTTTCAAGCTCGCGCGCGAGAATGCGCGCCACAAGATCGCTCGGACCACCGGTGGTGACGGGCACGATGATGCGCAGCGGCCGGGAAGGAAACACACCTTGCGCGAACGCCTGGCCGGCGAGCAGCGCGACCATGCCCGTCAGCAACGCAGCACCCAGGCGGGCCGCGATGGCGTGCCCAGGGTTGCGCCATCCGCAAGCGGCGCGCGAATAAAATGCATCGGAAATGCGGTAGCCACGCATGCTTGTTTCTCCTCCTGTTGTTGTATTGCAAGCGATGCTAGCACGGGGGGATGTGACCACATGAGCGCTGCGGCGGCCATCGTCGCAGGTCGCGGATCATCCACTGACGGGATCGGACACATGGGTTTTTTCTCACGCCTGCTGGGCAAATCCGGGAATGCCGTTGCCGACCCGCTGTTCGGCGAGCTCAAGCTGGACGACCGGATGTGGCACGGAAAAATGCGCTGGAAACACGATCCGCGCCCGTTCTCAATCAACATCCACCAAACCGGGGAGACGCCCGGTGCGGCCGAGCACCGCGCCTTCGAGACCCTGTGCGACGACTACCGCATGCTGATGCCGGATTTGCAGGGCGCCCTGTACACCCTGTGGAAACCGCATGAAAACTCGATTGAATTGCCGCCACCCGGGATTGCGACCTCGCTCGACCTGTGGGCCAGGCTTGACGTGCAGGGCATGGTGATCGAAGCGGGCGGACGGATCGAACTGCTATACGGTTTTTCCGGGGAAGGCTGGCCCGACGGGGTGTTCATCGTTGCGGTGACGGGCGATGTGGTGGAAGGCATTAGCTATGATGAGTGACGGCAGCCAGGATTGCCAGGCTGCACGGGCGACCCAACGGGACAAGCAGCTGTGCGCGGAACATCGGCGCGCCATCGTGCGGCGCGGGTTGGGCGGATAACCCGTCCCCTGCCCGCGCCTATCGCCGCATGCCGGCGCTTACCAGCTGTCGTCGTCCGACCCTGAGCCGGCGTCGACATTGTCCCAGTCGTCACCGGCCCCGGCGTCGAAACTGCCGTAGTCGGGTTGCGATGCTGGCTCGATCGGCGTGAAGCCATTGCCGCCGGCCAGGTTGCCGGCATGCGACGAACGGTCCTCGCCATGCTCCATCATTTTCGCCAGCCCGTAGCCGGCCGCCATGCCCGCCACTCCGCCCAGCACCGCACCGCCGATGCCGGCCCCGCGCGCCGGCTGCGCGCCCGGATAGCCCGCACCGTAGCCGGGCGCATAACCCGCTGCGGCAGGCGTGGCAGCACCACCTGCACCCGCCATGACCGGGCTGCCGGCACCGGCCATCGCCATACCGCTGGCTGTGGGTGCAGCACGTCGCCGCATGATCATCCAGACGGCAACCAGCGCGCCGCCGCCCACCAACATATAGCCCCATGGGATCGAGGGCGAAGCCGGTTCGCGCACCGGGGCGGCCTGTGCGGCCACATCCGCGCGCGGGCTCGACAATACCGCGCCGGCACCGCTCGCAACGCTGGTTGTACCGCCCGGAATCCGGTTCAGGATTTCATTGAAATGTGCCGGGTCACGCGCGAACTTGAGGGATGGGTCGAGGCTCTTGGCCTTCTCCAGCGCTTCACGCGCCTCGAAATTGCGGCCCGCGCGCGCCAGTACCTGACCAAGCTCGTAATGGGCTTTGGCACTGTTGGGCTTGTCGCGGATGACTTCCTTGAGCATTTCCTCTGCGCGGGTCAACTGACCGGCGCTCACGGCCGCTTCAATGTCCTTGGGACTCGGCAAGGCCAAAGCCAGTGTCGACATCAGGCCCAACAAGACAATTGCTATCAAACGCTTCATGGATGGCTCCCCGGAACATGAACGCCGCGAAGCGCGGCTTTCACACAGTGCTCTCAAGGTGACACCGCGGCGAGCCGCTTTCAAGTGCCCAATTGCAACAAGGCGTGACTGAAACCACGGGTTTTCGATAAGGGTGGCAGGCATGCCCCTGCACTAGACTTCGCGTTCCGGCAAGGCAACCCGCCTCCCAAGAAGAACAAGACCCTCCAAGGAGACTTCGATGAAACCCCTTTCGTACCTGATCGCTGCAATTTCACTCGCTGCCACGCTGCCAGCGGCGCAAGCCCAGACTTTCCCCGCCAAGCCGGTCACCATCGTCGTGCCCTTCACCCCGGGCAGCGCCACCGACATCTCGGCGCGCGCGGTACAGACCAAGCTCTCGGAGTTCTGGGGCCAGCCTGTGATCATCGAGAATCGCCCGGGTGCCGGCGGGACGATTGGTGCCGGCATGGTGGCGAAAGCGGCTCCGGATGGTTACACGCTCTTGGTGCATTCGTCCGGCCACGCAGCCAATCCGGCGATCTATGCCAAGCTCAACTACGATACCTTCAAGGATTTCGCCGAAGTAACGCCCGTGGCCGGACAGGCGACCGTCGTTGTCGTGGCGCCGTCCACCGGCTTCAAGACCCTCGGCGACCTGATGGCCGCCGCGCGTGCCAAGCCCGGCAGCCTCAACTTCGGTTCGGCGGGAAATGGCAGCGGCACCCATCTCGCCGGCGAGAAATTCAAGGGCATGAGCAAGCTGG
Organism: Burkholderiales bacterium; assembly: GCA_965279115.1. Lineage (GTDB taxonomy): Bacteria > Pseudomonadota > Gammaproteobacteria > Burkholderiales > JAEUOS01 > JAEUOS01. Next base: position 3,966,399 of record OZ257137.1, on the reverse strand, counting down.
ATCTGGTGCACATCCCGTACAAGGGCACGCCGGAAGCGGTCACCGACACCATCGGTGGTCGCCTGACCTATTATTTTTCGCCGATCGCCGCGGCCCTGCCGCACATCCGCGACGGCAAGCTGGTGGCCTTGGCCGTATCCACGGCACAACGCTCCAGCCTGCTGCCCGATGTGCCCACCGTGGCCCAGGCAGGGTTGCCGGGCTTCAACTTCAACCTCTGGACCGGGATGTTCGCGCCGGCCGGCACGCCGCCGGCCATTGTGGAAAAGATCGCCGCCGACGTACAGAAAGCCTGGGCCGCACCGGACATCAAGGAACGCCTCGGCAAGATGGGTCTGGAGCCCATGCCCATGACGCCCGCCGAGTTCAAGACCTTCGTCAAGAGCGAAGTCGAGGATGCGTCTAGGGTGTTGCAGGCGGCAGGCGTAAAGCCGCAGTAGATGCATCATTTCAGGGCGGCAATGCCGCCCTGAAATGGCGGGACGCTGTCCCGTGTCGCGCTACTTGTGCGGCAGGTAGGCCGTAGCCTCGACCTCGACCAGCACGTCCGCTGAAGGCATCAGCCCGGAGACTCCCACCACTGTGGACACCGGCGGCTCGCCGGGAAAGAACTGTCCGCGCACGCGCGAATAGAGCGGAAAGTGGTCGAGGTTGGTGAAGTACTGCACCAGCTTGACCACGTCGGCCATGCTGCCGCCGGCGGCCTCGACAGTCTGGCGCACGCGGTCGAGCACATACCAGCTTTGCGCCAGGATCGGCCCCTGCTTGAAGTCGGTGGAAAATTCTCCGGTGGCGCCGATCGAGGCGGCGGCATCGGCGGGGATGTCGTCGAATCCGCGCACGATCAGCTTGCGGGCCGGATCCACGGCGATGATGCCGGAAAGAAACACGTAGTCGCCAGCGCGCCGCCATGCGGCGTAACGCGCCAGGGGCCTGGCGATGTCGATGCTCATGAGGTTCCTGAAAAAGTGGGGGATGTTCAGTGGCGCTCGCGCCGTTCGTCCTGTGATGCACGGCCCTCGCGGCGCTGCTGCTGCGCTTCATGGCGTTGTTGCTGACGGGATTCACGTTCATGTTGCACTGATTCGCGTTGTCGCGCACGCTCGGCCTGACGGTCCGCGCGTTGCTGCTCGGCGGCTTCGCGCCGCGCTTCGCGGCCCCGCTCGCTGGCTTCGGTACGCACACCCGGACCAGCTTCGCCGGGTCGCCCGGACAGGCCCTTGCCACCCTCCACACGGCGCTGGCGGCGCTCCTCGATGAACTTGCGACGCTCGCCACGTTTTTGTTCCAGAGCCTGCCGCACACGTTCATGCCGGCCTTCAAGCAGGCGTTCATTGCGGGCAGGACGGAAAAATCGGGGCACCTGGTCGAGGACGCGCGGACGGTCACGGCCATGATGCGCGAAAAACCCGGCTCGTCCGGCGGATATGTCGACCACGCCATTCTTGCCGCGGATGAAGGACGTCCCGGCATGCACCCTGTCGTAGGTACCTGGTTCACCTTCAGTGGCGCCCGGTGGAATGACCAGCGGTTCATGATCGGTGCCGCGCACGCCCAGAGTCGAGGTGGGTGTGCGAATCTGGTAGCCCGACGGGTTGGACCGGGCGATCCAACCGGTGATGGAGCGAAAACTTCCCTTGACCAGGTTCAGGATGCTGGTGTCGTTGGGCTCGCCATTGGCCTGATAGCGGGTGATGCGCAACTGCGTATTGGGTCGCACCGCGATGACGCCGCCATCGGTGAGATTGGCATGCAGTTCCCCATCGGCCGCGGTGGCGATGGCGTCACCTTCGAACAGGACATCGCCCTTGCGGATGGCTTTCGGACGGCGATCCGGACCGGTGACGGTCACGCCTCCCTCAACCAGATCAACGATCCCCGCCTCGTTGCGCGTAGCCGGCGCGGTCTGCGCCAGGGCGGGCAGGTGCAACACGCAAGCCAACACCGCCATGCCGGCGAGCATGAGTGCCCTTCGCCCGGGAGCGCCACACTGGACGGCAGGCGCACGCCACGCGCCGCGACGCGCCATCGCAGCGAAGATTGACGACAATCCACAGTCGTGCCGGCTCACTCGCTGCTGTAGGAGTAGTTGCTCGGCCGCGCGAGGTTCTCGAACTTGGTGTACTCGCCCAGGAATGCCAGTTCGACCTTGCCGATCGGGCCGTTACGCTGCTTGCCTATGATGACCTCGGCGATGCCCTTGTTGTTCTCGTTGTCGGGGTTGTAGACCTCGTCGCGATAGATGAACAGGATGACGTCGGCGTCCTGTTCGATGGCGCCCGACTCGCGCAGGTCGCTCATCATCGGACGCTTGTCGGTGCGCTGCTCAAGGCTGCGGTTCAACTGCGAGAGCGCGATCACCGGCACGTGAAGCTCCTTGGCCAACGCTTTCAACGAGCGCGAGATCTCGGAGATTTCAGTGGCGCGGTTCTCGCCGCCACCACCGGAAGCCGACATCAGCTGCAGGTAGTCGATGACGATCAGGTCAAGCTTGCCGTAGATGCGGTGCAGGCGCCGGGCGCGCGCGCGCAATTCGAGCGCGGTGAGGGCCGGAGTCTCGTCGATATGCAGTTTCACTTCCTGCAGGCGCTCCAGCGCCGTGGCGAACTTGGAGAACTCGTTGTCGTCGAGCTTGCCGGTGCGCAGGCGGTGCAGGTCGAGGCGGCCGATCGAGCCCAGCATGCGCATGGCCAGCTGGGTGCCGCCCATTTCCATCGAGAACACGCCGACGATGCCACCCTCGAGTGCGACGTTCTCGGCGATGTTGAGCGAAAACGCGGTCTTGCCCATCGAGGGGCGGCCGGCCACGATGATCAGGTCGCCCGCCTGCAGCCCGGAGGTCTTGCGGTCGAGGTCCATGAAACCGGTGGGGACGCCGGTGACGTCCGGACTGTTCAGGTCGTGCAGTTCCTGCACGCGGTCGCGCACCTGGGTGAGCAGCGGCCCGAGTTCGACAAAACCGGTGTTGCCACGGGCGCCGTCCTCGGCGATCTGGAACACGCGCGACTCGGCCTCATCAAGAATCTGGCGCACCTCGCGGCCCTGGCGGTTGTAGACCGAACCGCCGATCTCGTCGGTGGCCACCAGCAGCTTGCGCAGTATGGAGCGGTCGCGCACGATCTGCGCATAGCCGCGGATGTTGGCCGCCGACGGCGTGTTCATCGCCAGCGCGTTCAGGTAGGACAGCCCGCCGGCGTCCTCGGCCTTCTTTTCGGCGTCAAGCGATTCATAGACCGTGATTACGTCCGCCGGACGGCCCTTTTCAATCAGCTTGGAGACATGCTTCCAGATCAGGCGATGGTCAAGCCGGTAGAAATCATCCTCGCGCAGCACGTCGCCGATCTTGTCCCAGGCCTGGTTGTCGAGCAGCAGACCGCCGAGCGTCGACTGCTCGGCCTCGATCGAGTGTGGCGGGATCTTGAGGGCCTCGACCTGGGCATCGTGCCCCTGGCTCTGGCGCGGCATGACGGCGGACATGGGCGGCTTTTGTGCGTATGCGGAGGGAAACTATAAACAAAAAGGCCGCCTTCCGGCGGCCTTTTTGCAGCATGCTGCAAGTGCTTGATTAAGCCCGGATAAAAATCCGGCTCAGGCGGCTTCGCCGAGCACCGAGACTTTGATGTTGACCACGACGTCGGTGTGCAGCTGCACGGCGATGTCGTTGTCGCCCACGGTCTTGATCGGACCTGCGGGCATGCGGATCTGCGAACGTTCCACGTCGTGGCCCAGCTTGACCAGGGCGTCGGAGATGTTGAAGTTGGTCACGGAGCCGAACAGGCGGCCGTCAACACCGGCCTTTTCGGTGATCTGCACCATCAGGCCGTCGAGCTTGGTGGCCAGGGCCTGGGCGGCGCTGAGACGCTCACCGGCGACCTTTTCGAGTTCGACACGGCGTGCTTCGAATTCGGCGCGGTTGGCGTCGGTCGCACGCTTGGCCTTGCGCTGCGGAATCAGGAAGTTGCGCGCGAAACCGTCCTTGACGCGGACGATGTCGCCGAGATTGCCCAGATTGGCCACTTTTTCCATCAGGATGACTTGCATGGCTTCTCTCCCTTACCGGACGTGATGCAGGTCGGTGTACGGAACCAGCGCCAGGTAGCGTGCACGCTTGATGGCGTCGGTAAGCTGGCGCTGATAGCCGGCCTTGGTGCCGGTCACGCGCGCCGGCATGATCTTGCCGTTTTCCTGAATGAAATCCTTCAGGACTTCGATGTCCTTGTAGTCGATCCATTCAACCTTGCCGACGGTGAAGCGGCAGAATTTCTTGCGCTTGAACAGACCCTTGTTGGGGTTGTCGCGTTTCTTGAAGGCGGGCTTTCCGAAGCGTCCGCCAGAGCGTCCAGGTGGGGGCATGTGTGACTCCTTAAATGTATTCGAATGCGTTGATGTGCATCACCAGCTGGACCCTGCTCTTGCCCTTGTGGGCCAGGAAACCTTGCGCCTTGACCTGCGCGCCAAGCGGGCACTTGGCCAGCTTCTGCGCCGCCTCCCCTGCCGCCAGCGCCATCACTTCGATGGCCACCTGGCGGTTGCGCCCGGCTTCCGCCTGGGTCGATTCATGGGAGAGCTTCAGTTCGACGATCGGGATGCCTGCCGGCGTATAGCGCACCGCTTCAATCGCGGTGACCGTGCCGGTGAGTTCAATCCGGTTTTGCGACTCCAAAATCGTGGTTGCCTGGCCTTATTCGGCAGCGGCCGGGGCTTCCGCCGGGGCGGGAGCGGCGGGTGCGGGACCGGAGGTCAGGTTGCGCGACTTCTCTTCCTTCATCATCGGCGAAGGCGCGGTGTGCGCCTTCTTCATGCGCACCACCAGGTGGCGCAGCACCGCGTCGTTGAACTTGAAGCCATGCTCGAGTTCGTCCAGGATTTTCTGGTCGACTTCGATGTTCATGAGCACATAGTGGGCCTTGAAGATCTTGTTGATCGGGTAGGCGAGCTGGCGCCGCCCCCAGTCTTCAATGCGGTGGATCTTGCCACCGCCCGCCTGCACCTGGCCGCGATAGCGCTCGACCATGGCCGGCACCTGCTCGCTCTGGTCCGGATGGACGATAAAAACGATTTCGTAATGACGCATCAACCAAACTCCTTGTGGACTAGATGGACTAGGCCGCCCGACGATTCACCGGGTTTCCGATGCCTCGGAAACGGCGACGCGGTGCGGCAGGATTCGCCCCCTGCGCTAAGCAGGCCGGCCCGAAAAAAGACAAGGGCCGCAAAAAACGTTGCAAATCAAGGCCTGCAACATCGGCGAAGCCCGACATTATAGCCCGTATCCGGATGAAAAATCAAATGCTTGTCCCGAACAACAGATTGCTCGCAAATGGGCTTGAAATGCCGCCGGACGCCCCCATCATGCCCCCATACTTTTGATTAGCCCTGTTTACAGTGGAGTTTTTCATGGCGGAAGACGTCAAACCAACCGAACCGGCCGATGCCGGTAGCGCAGAAGCGACCGCGCCTGAAGGGGCCCTGCCCTTTCAGGCCAATGAGGAGCGCATCATCGAACTCGAAGCCGAACTGTCCAAGGCGAAAGAGGACTTCCTGCGCGCCAAGGCGGAAACCGACAACACCCGCCGGCGTGCCCAGACCGACATCGCCAACGCCCACAAATACGCCTCGGAAAATTTCGCCGAAAGCCTGGTGCCGGTAAAGGACAGCCTGGAAGCCGCGCTGGCCGATGCCAATCCGACCCTCGAAACCCTGAAAAGCGGGGTCGAGTTGACGCTCAGGCAACTGACAGCCGCGTTCGAGCGCGCCAAGGTCGCGGAGCTCAACCCTGCTGGCGCCAAGTTCGACCCCAAGTTCCATCAGGCCATCTCGATGGTCGAGGCCGATGTGCCCGCGAACCACGTGGTCACGGTCCTGCAAAAGGGTTACCAGATCCACGACCGCGTGCTGCGTCCCGCCCTGGTCACCGTGGCCAAGGGCAAGGAATCCTGAATCAGGGATTTTTTGGACAGATATTGAGCCAAAAACCCTTGAAATGACAGGGTTTGGCGGCATATCCAGATTATTGGAATCATTTCTGCTTTTTCGGAGACTGACATGGCAAGAATCATCGGCATCGACCTGGGCACGACCAATTCGTGTGTGGCAATCATCGAGGGCGACAGCCCCAAGGTAATCGAGAACGCCGAAGGCGCACGCACCACGCCTTCGATCATCGCCTACATGGAAGACGGCGAAATCACCGTCGGTGCGCCGGCCAAGCGCCAGGCCGTGACCAACCCCAAGAACACGCTCTACGCGGTCAAGCGCCTGATCGGCCGCCGCTTCGAGGAAAAGGAAGTCCAGAAGGACATCGACCTGATGCCCTACGGCATCGTCAAGGCCGACAACGGTGACGCCTGGGTGGAAGTGCGCGGCAAGAAGATGGCGCCGCCCCAGATCTCCGCCGAAGTGCTGCGCAAGATGAAGAAAACCGCGGAAGATTATCTTGGCGAGGAAGTCACCGAGGCCGTGATCACCGTGCCGGCTTACTTCAACGACAGCCAGCGCCAGGCAACCAAGGACGCCGGCCGCATCGCCGGACTGGAAGTCAAGCGCATCATCAACGAACCGACCGCGGCCGCGCTCGCCTTCGGCATGGACAAGCAGGGCAAGGGCGACGCCAAGATCGCGGTCTATGACCTGGGTGGCGGTACCTTCGACGTTTCCATCATCGAGATCGCCGATGTGGATGGCGAAAAGCAGTTCGAAGTGCTGTCGACCAACGGCGACACCTTCCTCGGCGGCGAGGACTTCGACCAGCGCATCATGGATTATCTGTGCGACGAGTTCAAGCGCGACCAGGGCATCGACCTCAAGAAGGACGTGCTGGCCCTGCAGCGCCTGAAGGAAGCCGCCGAAAAGGCCAAGATCGAGCTTTCGTCGGCGCAACAGACCGAAATCAACCTGCCCTACATCACCGCCGACGCGTCGGGCCCGAAGCACATGTCGATCAAGCTGACACGTGCCAAGCTCGAAAGCCTGGTCGAGGAACTCATCGAGAAGACCGCCGGCCCGTGCCTGACGGCCATCAAGGATTCCGGCGTCAAGCTCTCCGACATTTCCGACGTCATCCTGGTGGGCGGCCAGACCCGGATGCCCAAAGTGCAGGACAAGGTCAAGGAAATCTTCGGCCGCGAGCCGCGCAAGGACGTGAACCCGGATGAAGCCGTGGCGGTAGGCGCCGCCATCCAGGGGGCCGTGCTTTCCGGCGACCGCAAGGACGTGCTTCTCCTCGACGTCACCCCCCTGTCGCTGGGCATCGAGACCCTGGGCGGTGTGATGACCAAGCTGATCGCCAAGAACACCACCATCCCGACCAAGACCAGCCAGGTATTCTCGACGGCTGACGACAACCAGGCCGCGGTCACCATCCACGTGCTGCAGGGCGAGCGTGATGTTTCCGCCGGCAACAAGAGCCTGGGCCAGTTCAACCTCGAAGGCATCCCGCCCTCGCCGCGCGGCATGCCGCAGATTGAAGTCGGTTTCGACATCGACGCCAACGGCATCCTGCACGTGTCGGCGCGCGACAAGGCCACCGGCAAGGAAAACAAGATCACCATCAAGGCGAACTCCGGCTTGTCGGACGAGGAAGTCCAGCGCATGGTCAAGGACGCCGAGGCCAACGCCGCCGAGGACAAGAAGAAGATCGAGATGGTGCAGGCGAAGAATCAGGCCGACGCCCTCGTGCACTCGATGAAGAAGGCGCTTGTCGAGCATGGCGACAAGGTCCCTGACGAGAAGGAAAAGATCGAAGCCGCGATCAAGGACCTCGAAGAAGCCATCAAGGGCGAGGACAAGGATGCGATCGAAGCCAAGACCCAGGCCCTGATGACGGTTTCGCAGAAGCTCGGCGAGAAGATGTATGCGGACGCGCAGGCCGGTGAAGCCGGCGCTGCGGCAGGCGCTTCCACCGCCGGTGCGGCGGGAGGACCCAAGGCCGACAAGAAGGACGACGGCAACGTGGTCGACGCCGAGTTCACCGAGGTGAAAGACAAGAAGGCGTAAACCGGACGGTGGTCGACGGCCGGGGGGCTCCCCGCCTTCGACCGCCGCCGCTTTATCCGGCCGGATTCGAGCGCTCGCGCGCCAAGCGACGCTCCATCCGGCCTTCCCGTTTATCTGCAGCAGGATTGTTCAATGGCCAAGCGCGATTTTTATGAGGTTCTCGGCGTCAACAGGGACGCCAGCGAGGACGACATCAAGAAGGCTTATCGCAAGCTCGCGATGAAGCACCACCCTGATCGCAACCAGGGGGACGCCGCCAAGACTTCCGAGGAGAAATTCAAGGAGGTCAAGGAGGCCTACGAGATCCTTTCCGACGCCAGCAAGCGTGCGGCCTACGACCGCTTCGGCCATGCCGGGGTCGATCCTTCCGCAGGCGGCGGGCCCGGTGGCGCGCAGGGATTCGGCGGCTTCGCCGATGCCTTCGGCGACATCTTCGAGGGCATTTTCGGCGGCCAGGGCGGCGGCGGACGCGGACGCGGCGGGTCCAACGTCTACCGTGGCTCCGACCTGCGCTACAACCTGGAAATCACGCTGGAACAGGCCGCGCGCGGCTACGAAACCAAGATCCGCATTCCGGCGATCGAGACCTGCGAAACCTGCCATGGCAGCGGCGCGAAGGCGGGTACGTCCCCCAAGACCTGCGCCACCTGCGGCGGCAATGGCCAGGTGCGTATTCAGCAGGGCTTTTTCTCGATCCAGCAGACCTGCCAGAAATGCCACGGCAGCGGCAAGACCATCTCCGACCCGTGCAAGACCTGCGACGGGGTCGGGCGGGTCAAGCGTCAAAAGACCCTCGCCATCAAGATTCCTGCAGGCGTTGACGAAGGCGACCGCATCCGTCTCTCCGGCGAAGGCGAGCCCGGCGTCAATGGCGGGCCGCCGGGCGACCTCTACGTGCAGATGACCATCAAGGCGCACGCGGTATTCCAGCGCGAAGGCGATGACCTGCATTGCGAGATGCCGGTCAGTTTCGCCACCGCGGCGCTCGGCGGGTCGGTGGAGATTCCCACCCTCGACGGCGCGGCCGAGATCAAGGTGCCTGGTGAAACACAGAGCGGACGTACATTCCGCCTGCGCGGCAAGGGCATCAAGGGCGTGCGCTCAGCCCACCCCGGTGATCTCTACTGCCATGTGGTGATCGAGACGCCGGTCAACCTCACCTCGCGCCAGAAGGAATTGCTGCGCGAGTTCGACGAGATCAACCGCAAGGACAGCGGCACCCACAATCCGCGCGAGAAGTCCTTCATGGACAAGATGAAGGACTTCTTCACCAGTTGAACCGGCCCGATTGCCGGGACCTTGCGGAATCAGGCGGTGCGGCCGCCTGCGGTATGAATCACCGTCGGGCCCACGCGCGACTCGATGGCACGTTTGAGATCGAGTCGCAGGCCGCATGCGAACACCACCTCCGCGAGGACGAAGAGCGGCCCGATCAGGAGGCCAATGATGTCGTCGACGAATGCGGGCTTCCTGCCCTCGTAGTAGTGGCCGACGAACTGGATGATCCAGCCTACGACGAACAGTCCGAAGCCCGCGGCAAGCCATGTTGCGGTTGGCTGTGCGGCAACCAGCCCGCCGGCCCACAGCATGGCGCCGACGATGGCCGTGAGCGTCAGCCCAAGGCGCAGGTCCAGCATCAGGTAGTAAATGCCTGCCGCGACCCAGGCGAGCACCGCGGGTGTGATCGCGACGCCGGCGAACTCCACCGCTGGGCGCGCCAGCAGGATCACGACCGCTTGCACGATCATGGGCACGCCCACCAGGTGGGTCGCGATGTTGCGGCGATCGCGGTGATAGGCCGCGTAGGATGCAAGCTGATCAAGTGCGGTTTTCATGCGCGGGTCTCCGGAACGCCGCCGCTTCCGGTAAGGCACACCAAAAGCGCCCCCCGGAGTGTCGGGCAGTCGCCATGGTACTCCCGCCCCCGGCTCCTCGCCAGTCGCGCCACAGTCTCGAAAAACCGTTGCGGACAAAGCCTGCCCGACAGGATTTCCGCGGACCTACTCGACCAGCATCGCCTTGAGGTTGGCCACTTCCAGGATTTCCCGTACCCGGCCACCATCGCACTCAAGCGACAGCCGTTTCTGCGCCTCCTCGGCCGCCTCGCGCACCAGCATCAACATGCCCAGTGCCGCGCTGTCGAGATGAGTCACGCCGTTGAGGTCGAAGACGATCTCGCGGACCCAGTCCAGGCCGGTCAACTCTTCGCGCAGTTTCCGGATTTTCTGGCGGACCGAGAAATCGAACTTCCCCTCAAGTCCGACATGGGCGGAATTCCCGCGCCGCTCGACGCAAATACGCATGATGCCCCCGCTTTGTTGTTGGTCAGGCTGTCCCCGGCCACCCGCAACAACACGCACCGGGCCGCACCATTGAAACAGCAAGGCACGATTCTGCACCGGGGATGCTCGGGCAAAGGCCCGAAAAACGCACGATTTGCGACCCGGGGCGCGCTTTGCGGCCCGCGCGCCTCTCAGGCGCGCCTCCACTCCGTCACGCCGCCCGGCTTGTCTTCCAGCACGACGCCGGATGCCAGCAACTCGGCGCGGATGTCGTCGGCACGCTTGAAATCGCGTGCCTTCTTGGCAGCGGTACGCTCGGAAATGAGGCCTTCGATTCGCGCGGTGTCGGTCACCGCATCACCCGTGCGCGCTTGCAAAAAGGACTGCGGGTCACGCCCGAGCAGGCCAAGCAGGCCGCCCAGTGCCGCCAGTTGACCGGCCTGGCCGGCTTCACCGCTGCGGTTGACCTCGCTTGCCAGTTCAAACAGTGCCGCAATCGCCAGCGGGGTGTTGAAATCATCATCCATCGCAGCACGAAACGCCTTTGCCTGCGGCAGCGACCAATCCACGGACACCGGCGCCGCCGGCACCGCCTTGAGCGCGGTATAGAGCCGCGTCAGGGCGTTGCGTGCGTCGTCGAGGTGCGCATCGGAATAATTGAGCGGGCTGCGGTAGTGAGCCCGCAGGATGAAGAAGCGCACGACCTCGGGGTCGTACTTCCTGAGCACTTCGCGGATGGTGAAGAAATTGCCCAGCGACTTCGACATCTTCTCGTCATCCACACGCACGAAACCGTTGTGCATCCAGGTGTTGACAAAGGTATGCCGGTGCGCGCCTTCGCTCTGCGCGATCTCGTTCTCATGGTGCGGAAACTGCAGGTCGGCGCCGCCGCCATGGATGTCGAATTGCTCGCCCAAGATCGCGGCGCTCATCGCCGAGCATTCGATATGCCACCCCGGCCGGCCGGTCCCCCAGGGGGATTCCCAGCGCGTGTCAGCCGGCTCGCCAGCCTTCGCGCTTTTCCAGAGTACGAAGTCCAGCGGATCGCGTTTGCCGGAGTTGACCTCCACCCGTTCGCCGGCCCGCAGGTCGTCGAGCGACTTGCCGGAAAGCGCGCCATAGCCGGGGAAGTCGCGCACCGAGAAATTGACGTCGCCGTCGGCGGCGCTATAGGCCAGCCCGTTGGACGCCAGCTTTGCGATCAAGCCCAGCATCTGCGGCACGTACGCGGTGGCGCGTGGTTCGTGGTCAGGTTTCTGCACCCCCAACGCAGCGGCGTCCTCGTCCATGGCGGCGATGAAACGGCTGGTCAATTGTGCGATGGTTTCGCCGTTTTCCACAGCGCGACGGATGATCTTGTCGTCAATGTCGGTGATGTTTCGGACATAGGTGACGTGGAAACCGGAAGCGCGCAGCCAGCGCTGCACGGCATCGAAAACCACCATCACGCGCGCATGGCCGATATGGCAGTAGTCATAAACGGTCATCCCGCACACGTACATGCCGACCCGCCCGGGGACGATGGGCGTGAATACTTCCTTCTGGCGGCGCAACGTGTTGTAGATGGTCAACATCGGGGGAAACTTCCGGTGAAATAGATGTCAAAACGGCGCTTGGCACGCCGTGGGCACCAAAGGCGACTTGCGCGGCAGCGGCGTCAGTCAGTCAGTAGCCCTGCCGTGCCGCGGGGCGCGGACATCGCGGCCAATCAGGGGTACGTGCGGGTTTTTGTGCTTCCGGCGAAACAAAAGCAGCCAAAACACGGGGACAGGGCTCAATCCGGCTGCGGAAGTTGGGTAAAATCATGGGCTTGAGCTTTGCGCCAAAAGCCGCTTGGCAGTACGCCGCACGAACGCTAAAAACAGAGCGAAACGAGTATAGCAGATGACTTTTTCCATATTTTCTCCGCTTTTGCGTGCAATGCTGGCCCTCATGTTGGCCGCATTTGCCGGAAACGCCGCAGCCGATGAAATCGCAGATATCGGCAAGCTGCTCAAGGGCGGGCAACTCGATCAGGCCTCCCAGCGCGTCGATGCCTACCTCGCTTCCAAGCCACGCGACGCCCAGGGCCAGTTTCTCAAGGGCCTTATCCAGACCGAGCAAAACAAGACCGGAGAAGCCATCGCAACTTTCACCCGGTTGACCGAGCTCTACCCGGAGCTGCCCGAGCCCTACAACAATCTTGCGGTGTTGTATGCCGGCCAGGGGCAGTACGAGAAGGCGCGCTCGGCGCTCGAAATGGCAATCCGCACCCACCCGTCTTATGCGACCGCGCACGAAAACCTGGGCGACGTATACGCCAAACTTGCCAGTCAGGCCTACGACAAGGCGCTGCAGCTCGATTCCAATAATCCGACCGCGCAAACCAAACTGGCGCTGGTGCGCGACCTGATCGGCGCACGGCCCCGCACGCAGGTGGCGCAGGCCGCACCACCCAAAGGTGCGGCGCCGACACCGCCGGTAGCCGCTGCCGCGCCCCCCAAGGCCCCAGCAGCAGCAGTCGCACCAGCACCAGCGGCTGCAGTCGCCCCGGCACCAGCCAAGGCCGCAGCGACGGCGGTCGCCACGCCGCCCCCGGCACCCGCGCCGAAGCCGGCCAACGACCAGGCCGAGGTCATTGCGGCGCTCAATGCATGGGCGTCCGCATGGTCGAAGAAGGATACCGCCGGCTACCTTGCCGCCTACGGCCGGGATTTCAAGCTGCCGCGCGGCGAATCGCGCCAGGCCTGGGAAGCGAACCGCAAGCAACGTATCGAAGCGCCCAAGCGCATCGACGTAAAAATCGAAAAGCCGGAAGTCACTTTCGGGGAAGACGGCGTCGCCGTCGTCAAGTTCCGCCAGAACTACAAATCCAACATCGTCAGCGCGCGCAGCACCAAGACGCTCGTGATGACACGCAATGGCGGCAAATGGCAAATCCGCGAAGAGCGTAGCGGCGGCTGATGGCGCGGTTCACGAAGTCGGGCCGGGGTACGAATGCGGGCGTGATCCTGCGTACGGTTGCCTGTCTTGCCCTTGTGTGTGGCGCGGTCGTGTGCCGCGCCCAGGCACCGGCGCAGGACAACGTTGAAACCGCGCTGATGGGCATTTTCAAGTCCATTGAATCCAACCGTCTGGCAGAGGCACTCGCGCGAACCGAGGCCCTGATCGCAGCGCGCCCCAACTATCGCCTCGCACACCTGATCAAGGGTGACCTCCTGCTCGCACGCGGTCAGCATCTCAAGACCATGGGAGCCGCGCCGAACGCACCGCCGGAGCGCGTGCGCGACCTGCGCGAGGAGGCGCTCGTCAGGCTGGCCGCCTACCGCCAGCGCCCGCCCAAGGACGCGATTCCGCGCTATCTGCTGCAATTGCGCCCGGACCAGAAGAACGCTGTCGTGGTCGACACGAAGAAGTCGCGCCTGTATGTCTATGAGAACGACAACGGCAAGCCGCGCTTCGTCGCCGACTACTACATCAGCCATGGCAAGATGGGCGCGGAAAAATTCCGCGAGGGTGACCAGAAAACCCCGGTCGGGGTCTACCACGTCACCGGGAGCGTGCCCAAGACCAAGTTGGCCGACCTGTACGGCGACGGTGCATTTCCGATCAACTACCCGAATGACTGGGACCGGCGCAACGGTCGTGGCGGCTCCGGCATCTGGCTGCACGGCACGCCCTCGGACACTTTCGCCCGGGCGCCACGCGCTTCGGACGGCTGCGTGGTGCTTTCCAACCAGGACTTGCGCACGGTGGCCAACCTGATCCAGGTGGGCCTGACGCCGGTGATCATCAGCGACCAGGTGGAGTGGCTGTCACTGGACGACTGGAACAACGAACGCCAGTCCTTGTCGAGCGCGATCGAAAAATGGCGCCGCGACTGGGAAAGCCGCGACAGCGACGCCTACCTGAAGCACTATGCGCGCGATTTCAAGGGCGACGGCATGAACCTGCGCCAATGGAGTGATCGCAAACGCCAGGTCAATGCCGGCAAGGCCTGGATCAAACTGGCGTTTACGAACATGAGCATGTTCCGCTACCCGGGCAAGGATGAACTGGTCGTGGTCACCTTCGACCAGGACTACAAGTCGAACAACCTTTCCAACGTGATGAAGAAGCGGACCTACTGGCACAAGCAGGGTGGCCAGTGGAAAATCATCGACGAAGGCGCGGCTTAGCGCATTCAGTTGGATCAAGACACGCACCACTCAACCAAACCAAGAGCAGGAGACCTCCGATGATTCGCTCGCTCGCCGCCATGACGCTTGCGCTTTGCGCCACCGCCGGCTTCGCACAGACCGTGGAAATGAAGTCCTCCATGGGTGCCATCACCCTCGAACTCGATGCCGCCAAGGCGCCGAAGACGGTGGAGAATTTCTTGCAGTATGTGAAGGACGGGCACTACAACGGTACGATCTTCCACCGCGTGATCAGCGGTTTCATGATCCAGGGCGGCGGCTTCGAGCCCGGCATGAAGCAGAAGGCCACCCGTGCGCCGATCCCGCTTGAATCCCGCAACGGCCTCAAGAACGACGTCGGCACCATCGCGATGGCGCGGACCCAGGTGCCGGACTCGGCCACCGCGCAGTTCTTCATCAACGTGGCCGACAACGCAATGCTCAACGCCCCGCAGCCTGACGGCCATGGCTATGCCGTGTTCGGCCGCGTCGTCAAGGGCATGGAAGTGGTTGAGAAAATCAAGAGTGTGCCCACCGGTACCGCCGGCATGCACCAGAACGTTCCCAGCACCCCGGTGGTGATCGAGAGCGTCAAGCTCGTCGACGCGCCGAAGAAATAACCCACCATCGAAAGGAAGCATCGTGACCCAAGTTCTGCTCACCACCAACCACGGCGCCATCAAGCTCGAGCTCGACGATGCCAAAGCCCCCAACACGGTGGCCAACTTCGTGCAGTACGCGAAAGACGGTCATTACGACAACACCATCTTCCACCGCGTGATCGACGGCTTCATGATCCAGGGTGGCGGCTTCGAACCCGGCATGAAGCAAAAGGCCACGCGCGCCCCGGTCGACAACGAAGCCACCAACGGCCTGAAGAACGACATCTACACCGTGGCGATGGCGCGCACCAACGACCCGCACTCCGCCACCGCGCAGTTCTTCATCAACATCAAGAACAACGACTTCCTCAACTTCACCAGCCCGAACGGCAACGGCTGGGGCTATTGCGTGTTCGGCAAGGTGGTTGAAGGCACCGAGGTGGTCGACAAGATCAAGGCGGTGAAAACCGGCACCAGCGGCTTCCACCAGGACGTGCCGGCGCAGGACGTGGTGATCCAGAAGGCCGAAGTCCTCTAGTCCCCGGCCGCGCGGTTGAACTGACGCAAGGCCGCCCACCATGACGGCCTTGTTCATTTCCGACCTGCACCTGACGCCGCAGCGCCCGGCGCCAACCAGGGCGCTGCATCGTTTCCTGCGCCTGGTGCCGGACACCGGTGACAGCCTGTACGTGATGGGCGATCTGTTCGAGTACTGGGCAGGCGATGATGACATCGATGCGCCGGCGCATCGCGAGGTCGTTGACGCCCTGGGCGCGTGCGCAACGCGCGGCATCGCGCTGTACTGGATCGCGGGCAATCGTGACTTCCTCGCCGACACCGGCTTCACCGGCGCCGCCCGCATGACACCATTGGCGGAGCCTTTCATCTTCGACCTCTACGGTGAGCGCACCGTGCTGCTGCACGGCGACACACTGTGCACCGACGATCGCGCCTACCAGGCGTTTCGCACCGAGGTACGCAGCGCTCGCTGGAGGCGCGATTTCCTCGCCCGACCGCTCGCGGAGCGCCGCGCCGAGATCGAAGCCCTGCGCAAGAAGAGTGAGCACGAGAAAACCGCCAAGGCGTCCGCCATCATGGACGTCAATGCCGATGCCGTCAGCCGCCTGTTCGCGGAGTCCGGCGCAGCACGTATGGTCCACGGCCACACCCATCGCCCGGCGCGCCACGACTACGTGATGCTCGGCCGCAAGGTCAGCCGCTGGGTGCTGCCGGCCTGGGACGACACGCCGGGGTACCTGCGCTTGGATGGCGATGGCGCGGAACTCATCGATTTCGACTGATTTTCATTTCCCGAGAAGGAGAACCACCACATGAGCACAATCAACACCGTAGGCATCATCGGCGCCGGCACCATGGGCAACGGCATCGCGCAGGCCTGCGCGGTCGTCGGCATCAATGCCCTGATGATCGACATCAACGAAGCGGCCATCGAGCGCGGCCTCAAAACCGTTTCCGGAAGCCTGGATCGCCTGGTGCGCAAGGAAAAACTCAGCGAGGCGCAGAAGGCCGAGGCAATGGCGCGCATCACCGGTTCCACCAAGATGGCCGACCTTGCAAAGGCGGACTTCATCATCGAAGCTGCAACCGAGAACGAGGACCTGAAGCGCAAGATCCTCAAGGATGTTGCTGCCATTGCCGGCACGGACGCCGTCATCGCGACCAATACCTCGTCGATCAGCATCACCGGGCTGGCCGCCTCGACCGGGCGTCCGGAACGTTTCATCGGCATGCATTTCTTCAACCCGGTGCCGGTGATGGCGCTGGTGGAAATCATCCGTGGCCTGGCCACCTCGGACGAAACCTTCGCAGCCACCGAGGAGCTTTCCAAACGCCTTGGCAAGACGCCCATCTGCGTGAAGAACGCCCCCGGTTTCGTGGTCAATCGCATCCTGTGCCCGATGATCAACGAGGCCATTTTCGTGCTGGCAGAAGGTCTCGCCACTGCGGAAGACATCGACAACGGCATGCGCCTGGGCACCAACCACCCGATCGGCCCGCTGGCGCTGGCCGACATGATCGGCCTGGACACCATGCTCTCGGTGATGGAGGTGTTCTACGAAGGCTTCAACGACAGCAAGTACCGCCCTGCACCGCTGCTCAAGGAGATGGTCGCCGCGGGCTATCTTGGCCGCAAGACCGGGCGCGGCTTCTACCACTACAAGTAGGTCGCCTCGCCCTGAAAGCAAAGGGCCGCGAGAGCGGCCCTTTGTGTTTCGCTCCAGGATGGCCCGGGCGTCAACCGAGCCCGCGTGCCAGATCCGCCTTGACGTCGGCCAGGCTTTCCAGGCCGACCGATACACGCAGCAAGCCCTCGCCGATGCCGGCGGCTTCACGCGCCTCCTTGCTGATACGCCCATGCGTGGTGGAGGCCGGGTGGGTAATGGTGCTTTTGGTGTCGCCCAGGTTGGCGGTGACGGAAATGACCTTGCAGCCATCCACCACCCGCCATGCTTCCTCGCGTCCGCCTTTGGCGACGAAGGACACAACGGCGCCGCCGAGAAACTCGCCGCTGGCAGATTGCTGGCGCTTCGCGAGTGCGAACTGCGGGTGCGACGCAAGGCCCGGATAAAGCACCCGTTCCACGCGCGGATGGCCCTCCAGCCAGCGCGCAAGTTCCAGCGCTCTGCTCGATTGCTCGCGCATGCGGATCGACAAGGTTTCCATGCCCTTCAGGATGACCCAGGCGTTGAAGGCGCTCATGCTCGGCCCCGCGGTGCGCAGGAAGCCGTAGATCTCGCCCATCACCAATTCACGGCGGCCCAGCACGGCCCCGCCCAGCACACGCCCCTGACCATCGAGGAACTTGGTCGCCGAATGGATCACGATGTCGGCACCCAGCTCGAACGGCCGCTGGATCGCCGGCGAGCAAAAACAGTTGTCCACCACCAGCAAGGCGCCCGCCTTGACCGCCACCACCTTGAGCGCGGCGATGTCGGAGATTTCCATCATCGGGTTCGATGGCGTCTCGACGAAGAGCATCTTCGTGTTGGGCCGCACGGCCGCGGACCATTCCTCGACCTTGTTGGGTGACACAAAGGTGGTGGTGACGCCAAAGCGCCCGAGGTTCTTCTCGAACAGGGTGATCACGCTGCCGAACACAGCGTTCGAACAGATCACGTGGTCGCCCGCCTTGAGCAGGCCCATGGCGCAGGTGAGTACCGCCGCCATGCCCGAACTGGTGGCCACACAGGCTTCGGTTCCTTCCAGCGCCGCGAGCCGCTCGCCGAATGCATCCACCGTGGGGTTGGTGAAACGCGAATACACGTTGCCTGGCGCGCGGTTGGCGAAACGCTCCGCCGCCATGGCGGCGGACTCATGCACGAAGCTGGACGTGAGGTAGAGCCCCTCGGAGTTTTCATTGAACTCGCTGCGGTGCTGCCCGGCCCGCACCGCCCGGGTGTCGAACCCGTACTCGTACTCTTCGCTCATCACAAACTCTTTCGCAAATGAAAAACCCGTTTCGGCACATGTCGGCGGAAACGGGTTCAATGACTTCTTGGACACGCTTTAGCCGCATTTGTTGGAGGCCGAAGCCTTCCGCGCCCGCAAGCTGATGCTCAAATCGGCGCAAGAGGATTATACGCCGGATGCCCTCACCTGATCCGCATCGACGATCGACACGCCCGTCTGCCCCATTAGCAGTACCCGGGCCGCGACCGCCGCGATTTCCCTGGATGTGGGTGGGTGGTACGCCTCCGGCATCAATCCGTGCACCTGGCGCAGCAGGAACGAAGCCAGACGCTTGCCCATGTTGCCGTGGCGCACGAACTTTTCCGGTGCCGCCGGGCGCACCAGCACAAGCGTCTCGAAATCAAGGGCGAACAGGTCATACTCGGTGGCGTTCATCAGGCTGGCGCGGAACGCGCTTGAATGGCTGTAAATGGCCACGGGCGCGACTACCGCGAGGCGGCGCGTGCCGCCGGCGCGTACCGCACCCGCCGTCGGTACCAGCGCGTCGAAGGGCAGGGCGTGGAAGGCCTCATCGCGTCGGTAGAAGGAGTTGTGCTCGCCGATCACCAGATAGGCATCGTCGGCCGGAGGCAGCATCGCGATGCCGTGCAAACTGGCTGCAGAATGCAAATGCGGCTCAAGCTTGCGGGTGGTGGTGGGAAGCGGAAGTCGGGTGACCGCGGTGACGCGCGCATATTCGCTCCCGCCCAGCAGGTTGGTCAGCAGGGTTTCACCTGTCGGGCCGCAAGCGCCAATGATCAGGGCGTGACGTGCCGCAGGCGCATCCGGTGACGCACGCACCGCGGCATTGGCCGCGGCAATGTGCGCTATGGGGCTTTCGATGGGCGCGCCGGTGTCAGGCGGCGGCGAGGTTCAAGCCCAGCTGCGGCTCTTCGTCATCGCCGGAACTGTCGCGGTGCTGGTCGCGCCGCAGTTCAACCCCGCTCAGGTATTCGGTGGTGACATCGCCTGTGACATAGCGGCCGGAAAAGCAGGAAGCCTCGAAGCTGGTCAGGCGCGGGTTGAGTTCGCGCACGGCGCGCTCAAGGGCGTCCAGGTCCTGGTAGATCAGCTCGTCAGCGCCGATTTCGCGGGCGATTTCCTCATCGGAACGGCCAGTGGCGATGAGTTCATGGCGTGTCGGCATGTCAATCCCATACACGTTGGGAAAACGCACCGGCGGCGCGGCGGAGGCGAAGTACACCTTGGTGGCCCCGGCCTCACGCGCCATCTGCACGATCTCGCGGGAAGTGGTGCCGCGCACGATGGAGTCATCGACGATCAGCACGTTCTTGCCCTTGAATTCGACCCCGATGGCGTTCAACTTCTGGCGCACGGTCTTCTTGCGCAGCGCCTGGCCCGGCATGATGAACGTGCGGCCGATGTAGCGGTTCTTGATGAAGCCTTCACGGTAGTCAAGGTTCAGCTTCATCGCCAGTTGCATGGCTGCCGGGCGGCTTGAATCCGGGATCGGCATGACGACGTCGATCTTGCTCGTGAGCCCCATGTCGTCCAGCTTTTCGGCCAGGAATTCGCCCAGCTTGAGGCGCGCTGCATACACTGACACGCCGTCGATGGATGAATCGGGACGCGCCATGTACACGTACTCGAATATGCAGGGATTGAGCGAATGGCGCGCCGCGCATTGCTGCGCCATCAGGTTGCCGTCGACATCGATATAGATGGCCTCGCCGGGCAACACATCCCGCACGAACTCGAACCCCAGGCCTTCCAGCGCCACGGATTCCGAGGCGACCATGTGTTCAACACCATTGCCAAAATCTGCCCGGCCCAGACACAGGGGGCGGATGCCGAACGGGTCGCGGAAGGCCAGGAGGCCGTAGCCCGAAATCATCGCCACCACCGCATAGGCGCCGCGCACCCGCTCATGCACGCGCGCCACCGCCTGGAACACCGCGGAAGGATCGAGCTTGAAATTGTTGGTGGCGCGCTCGAGTTCATGCGCGAGCACGTTGAGCAGGACCTCCGAATCGGAGTCGGTATTGATGTGCCGCAGGTCCTGGCGGTACATGTCCTCCTTCAACTCCACCGCGTTGGTGAGGTTGCCGTTATGCGCCAGTGTCAGTCCGAACGGAGAATTGACATAGAACGGCTGCGCCTCGGCCGGGTTGTTGGAAGACCCCGCGGTCGGATACCGGCAATGGGCAATGCCCATGTTGCCCGGAAGATCGCGCATGTTGCGGGTGCGAAAAACATCGCGCACCAGACCCATGTTCTTGTACAGATAGAAGGACTTGCCGCTCGCCGTCGCGATACCTGCCGCGTCCTGGCCGCGATGCTGCAACAACAACAACCCGTCGTACAAAAGCTGATTGACCGGGGTTTTCGCGACGACGCCGACGACTCCGCACATGGTGCACTCCGCGAGTAAGGGGTACCGCGTTAAATCAGAATTTTATCTTGCCGGCGATGTCCGCGGGAAGCCAGGGCTTGACCGTTTTCACCGCCGTTTCGGCCAGCGGGCTGAACATCGCCTCCTTCCAGAACTCCATTTGCGGCATCTTGGTCATGCCGCCCACCATCACCAGGGCCAGCACGATCACAACGCCGCGCGCGAGGCCGAACAGCCCGCCCAGACCCCGGTCTGCCAGGGATAGGCCAGCGGCCTGTATGGCGCGCATGATCCCCCAGTTGAGCACCGCCATGCAAAGCGCCATGGTCAGAAGCAATAGCAGGAAGGCCACGATCGTGCGCAATACCGGGTGGGAAGGCAGCAAGGTGAGATAGGGTGCCACGGTCTCGGCGAACATGCTCGCGACCACGAATGCCGCCACCCAGCCGATCAGCGAGAGGATTTCCCGCACCAGGCCGCGCAGCACCGATACGATGATCGAAATGAGCAGGATCGCCAGGACGGCGTAGTCGAATACGGTCATGGTCGCTTACCTGGCGACCACGGCGGCGCCGGCAAAACCCAGTGCGCGGATCTTGTCGCGTGCCGCTTCCGCCGCGTCGCGGCTGGAAAACGGGCCCGCACGTACCCGGGTACGCTCGCCTTCCTTGGTATCGAGTTTTTCGGTGTAGCTCTTGAAACCCGCGCCCCCGAGCTTTTCGCGCGCTTCGCGGATCTTGTCTTCGGTGGCGAAAGCGCCGATCTGCACAGCGAAGCCAGCGGAAGATTCCCTGGAGCCCGTGTCCCTGGCTGCGGCTTCCCTGGCCATTGCTCCGTCGAGAATCGCCTTGACACGCGCCTCCTCGGCTTTCGAGGGCGCAGCCTTGGCTTCCGCCTTGGGCTCCTTCTTCGCTTCGGGCTCCTTCTTCGCTTCGGGCTTCGCATCCGTCTTGGGTTTGGCCCCTTCCTTGGCTTGCGCTTCAGTCGCGGGCGACGTCTGCGTCGATGGCGCCGGTGATGCAACAGGCGGCGTGTCAAGCCGCGCGCCAGGCTCGATCGACCTGGGCTCCTTGGGCTCTACAACCTTGCCCTTGCCAGCCGCGGAATCAGCAGGTCGCGCGGTCACCGCCACCTGATTGGGAATCTGCACCGATACGTCCTGGTCGAGTGGCTTCTTCTCGTCGTCGAAGATCATCGGCAAGGCGATGACCGCGACGAGAACAAGCGCGATGGCGCCGATCAGGCGGCGCCGCGCACGCCGCTTGAGAGTGGAATTGTCCGGATCGGAAGGAACGCTGGATGCCATTGGCAGGGTTGCCTCAAGCTCTTTTCGGGCGGTTCAAGGCTTCCATGACGCCAGCTACGGTCAGGAAGGAACCGAAGGCAACGATTCTATCATTCTCGCCCGCGCGGGCCGCGGCGCCGGCATAGGCGGACGCCGGATCGGCATACTCCAGGACCTCGTCATCGACCCCGGATTTGCGCAGGAGCCCCGCCAGGTCCGGCGCCGCCACTCCGCGTGGCCCGGGCAGGCCGGCCAGATGCCACACATCCACCTTGCCCTTGAGCAGGTGCACGACACCGGCGATATCCTTGTCGGCCAGCATGCCGAAAACAGCGTGCGTATATGAAGCAAAGCCGATATTGGAAAGATTGTCCGCGAGTACCGCGGCAGCATGCGGATTGTGGGCGACGTCAAGCACCACCACTGGCCTGCCGGGCAGCAGTTGAAACCGACCCGGCCACTCGACATTGATCAGTCCTTCACGGATCGCCTGCATCGCCACCGGCAGCCTGTCACGCAGGGCCTCGAGCGCAGCCAGTGCTGCCGACGCGTTGAGCAGCTGGTTGGCGCCACGCAACGCCGGATACGAGAGTCCGTTGCGCGTGACAGGCGTAGTGCCGCCCGAGTACCAGAATTTCCATTGCTGCACTTGCGCGTCATGCTGCCCGGCGTATCCAAAATCCCTGCCCAGCAGCAGAAGCCGCGCACCGACTTGCCGCGCCACTTCTGCCACCGTTGCCGGCGGTCGCGGATCGGAAACGATGGCCGGGCGGTCGGCACGGAAGATATGCGCCTTTTCCCAGCCGATCTTCTCGCGGGTGTCGCCAAGATAGTCCTGGTGGTCGAGGTCGACACTCACCAGTACCGCGCAATCGGCGTCCACGACGTTCACTGCATCGAGTCTGCCGCCAAGGCCTACTTCAAGGATGGCGCAGTCGAGCTTCGCTTCGCTGAACAGGCCAAGCACTGCCAATGTGGTGAACTCGAAGTAGGTCAGCGCGACTTCCGGTGCCTGCACCCGAGCGGCCTCCACGGCGGAGAAAGCGCGCGACAGGTCGGCATCGCCGACTTCGCGGCCGTCGATGCGGGCTCGCTCGTTGAAGCGAAGCAGGTGCGGCGAGGTATACAGGCCCGTCCGGTATCCGCCGGCACGCAGCATTGCCTCGAGCATTGCGCAGGTGGATCCCTTGCCGTTGGTGCCGCCCACCACGATGGTCGTGCAGCCCAACGCCACAGCC
The DNA here is from genome assembly GCA_965279115.1 of Burkholderiales bacterium. Classification (GTDB taxonomy): domain Bacteria; phylum Pseudomonadota; class Gammaproteobacteria; order Burkholderiales; family JAEUOS01; genus JAEUOS01. The sequence goes on along the minus strand of OZ257137.1, from coordinate 3,943,016 downwards.
ATGCGGCGCCATACGACGGCAACCCGCTCGAGGCCCAGCGCGATACCCTGTGGATGCAGGCCCTCGATGTAGCCAAGCCACGCCGATAGCGGCGCGCCTGGCGGCGGAGCTGATGTGGTGTTGCGGGTCAAGGTAATGCGGATGGGGGGACGAGAACGGATGGACGCGAGGCGCTCGCCGCACGGGCCTCAATTATCCCTCAAGTGTTGCCACCTGCCACGCACCGGCTGCCGCGCTCACCCATTGCCACTGGCGACGCGCGCCTCCAGGCCGCGCAAATACTGCCGCTGCCGCTACGCGGACTCTACATGGTCATCGAGACCTGGCCGCGTCGTTCGCGGGCGGACTGGCACGCCACGCAAGTCAGCGCGGCCGGTTGTGCCGTGAGGCGCGCCGCCGGAATATCGACGCCGCAGTCCATGCAAATGCCGTAGTTGCCCTCCTCAATGCGTGGCAGGGCCAACATGATCGATCGCAATTCGAGAATATCGCGCTGCGCCTCGGCGTATTCGACACCCGCCTCGGCAAAGGCCGCGCCTGCGTCGCTCCATTGATGGTCGGTGGCGAGCGCCACATCCGCCGCCTCCCCCAGCTTGCCGCGGATCTGCCGACGCAGGTCCTCCGCTCGCGCCGTCAGTTGCCGGGAAATTTCGCCAAGTTGGCTGGCGTCAGGCATCGCATCACTCCATCAGTATCAAACCGAGACTGCACGATAGCGCCAGTCACGCGGCGCGGTTTGATGCACGTCAAGGACGCGGCCGATGCCCGAGCCGGTGCGCCCGCCGGATCAGGCAGCGACGGCTTCGGCCGGGAGGTTTTGCAGCAGGGCGAGCAGGCGCGCCAGGCGGACGCGCAGTTCGCGGCGGTCGACGATCATGTCGATGGCGCCCTTTTCGAGCAGGAACTCGGCACGCTGGAAACCTTCAGGCAATTTCTCCCTTACGGTCTGCTCGATCACCCGCGGACCGGCAAACCCTATCAGCGCGCCGGGCTCGGCGATGACCACGTCTCCCACAAAGGCGAAGCTGGCCGAAACCCCGCCCATGGTCGGGTCGGTCAATACGGAAATGAAGGGCAACTTGCGCGCCGAAAGTCGGGTGAGTGATGCGGTCGTCTTGGCCATCTGGAACAAGGAAAACAGCCCTTCCTGCATGCGCGCTCCACCGCTGGCGGCGAAGCACACGAAGGGCAGCTTTTGCTCGACGGCGAGTTCAACACCGCGGACAAAGCGTTCACCTACCACCGACCCCATGGATCCGCCCATGAAGTCGAATTCGAACGCCGCCATGACCACCGGCAAGGCGAGAATCGAACCCTGCAGAACCACCAGCGCATCGGTTTCACTGGTGCCTTCGGTGGCCTCCTTGAGCCGCTCGGGGTACTTGCGGCTGTCCTTGAACTTGAGGGTGTCCAGCGGCCTTACATCGGCCCCGATTTCGAACCGCCCCTCGGCGTCGAGCAGCAAGTCCAGGCGCGCACGCGCGCCGATGCGATGATGATGACCGCACTTCGGGCACACATGGGCGTTGTTGACGAGATCCGAACCATACAGCGTGGTATCGCAGGCCGGGCACTTGACCCACAGGCCTTCGGGTACGCTCTTCCTGGGCCCGCCGTCGGCACGGTTGATCTTGGGCGGTAGCAGCTTGTCGATCCAGCTCACGTGTTTCCCCCTTCTTTCCCTGTCGCGACGGTCAGCCCGGCGGCTCGTCGATCGCCTTGCGGATTCCCGCGATGAAGTTTCCCGCACGCTCGATCTCTTCACCAGGTGGCGATGCCTCCATTTCCTGGATGATGCGACTGCCGATCACCACCGCGTCGGCAATCGCCGCGATCGCCTTGGCGGTGGCAGCATCGCGAATCCCGAAGCCTACGCCTACCGGAATGCGCACGCGAGCCTTGATGTCCGGTATGCGCCGTGCCACTTCACCGGTATCGAGCGCTCCCGAACCGGTCACGCCCTTGAGCGAAACGTAATAGACGTAACCCGACGCGGCGCGGGCCACGGCGTCGATGCGCGCATCGGTGGAGGTGGGCGCGAGCAGGAAAATGGGATCGAGGCCGTTTTTCTTCATGAGCGCGTCAAAAGCCTCGCACTCTTCGGGCGGATAGTCGACCACCAGGACGCCATCGACACCCGCTTCCCTGGCGCGGAAGACAAAGCTTTCCATGCCCATGTGCTCGATCGGGTTGGCGTAGCCCATCAGAACCACCGGGGTGGCGCTGTCGGCCTTGCGGAATTCAACCACCATGGCCAGCACATCGGCCAGGGACACACCGTGCTTGAGGGCGCGCTCGGAGGCGCGCTGAATCACCGGGCCGTCGGCCATCGGATCGGAAAACGGCACGCCGAGCTCCACGATGTCCGAACCCGCATTCACCAGCGCGTGCATGAGCGGAACGGTCAACGCGGGCGAAGGATCGCCCGCGCATATGTAGGGAATCAGCGCCTTGCGGCCGCCCTTGGCGAGGCTCGCCAGTACGTTCTGGATGCGAGACATGATGATTTCCTAGAACGTGATGCCGGAACGCTCGGCCACGGTGTGCATGTCCTTGTCGCCCCGGCCGGACAGGTTGACCAGCAACACCTTGTCCTTGCCCATCGCCGGCGCCATCTTGATCGCCTGCGCGACAGCATGGCTGGACTCGAGGGCGGGAATGATGCCTTCAATGCGGCAAAGCTTGTGGAACGCGTCGAGGGCTTCGTCATCGGTCACCGCCACGTACTCGGCACGACCGCTGTCCTTGAGCCAGGCATGCTCTGGGCCGACGCCGGGATAGTCAAGCCCGGCCGAGATCGAATGGGTTTCGATGATCTGGCCGTTGGCGTCCTGCAGCAAATAGGTGCGATTGCCGTGCAGGATGCCAGGACTGCCGGCGGAGAGCGAGGCGGCATGCTTGCCGCTGCCAATGCCGGAGCCGCCGGCTTCACAGCCGATCAGCCGCACTTCCTTGTGGCCGATGTAGGGATAGAAGATGCCCATCGCGTTGGACCCACCGCCCACGCAGGCGAGAATGGCATCCGGCTGGCGGCCGATCATTTCCGGCACCTGCGTCAGGCATTCGCGCCCGACCACCGAATTGAAGTCGCGCACCATCATGGGATAAGGATGCGGGCCCGCGACCGTGCCGATGATGTAGAACGTATTCTCCACATTGGTGACCCAGTCGCGCATGGCTTCATTGAGCGCGTCCTTGAGGGTCTTGGAGCCGCTTTCAACGGGCACCACCGTGGCGCCAAGAAGCTTCATCCGATACACGTTGGCGGCCTGGCGCTTGATGTCTTCGCTGCCCATGTAGACCACGCACTCGAGGCCGAAGCGCGCCGCCATGGTCGCTGTGGCCACGCCATGCTGGCCAGCACCGGTTTCGGCGATGACGCGCGGCTTGCCCATGCGTCGTGCCAGCAGGGCCTGCCCCATCGTGTTGTTGACCTTGTGCGCACCGGTGTGGTTCAGGTCTTCGCGCTTCAGGTAGATCTGTGCGCCGCCCAGCATGTCGGACAGGCGCTTGGCGTGATACACCGGACTGGGTCGGCCGACGTAATGCTTGAGTTCCGACTCGAACTCGGCGATGAATTCGGGATCCTGACGGTAGTGGTCGTATTGGCGCGCGAGTTCTTCGAGCGCGTGCATCAGGGTTTCAGAGACGAAGATGCCGCCGTAGGGCCCGAAATGGCCGCGTGCGTCAGGCAGATTGTAGTCGCCAGCGGCGGAGCCGGGCGGGAGGTCGTTCGGTTTCATGTGTTGTGTCCTTGGCGATGTCCTGCACTGTGGCGCAGGACAATTGGAGTCGCGATCAGGTTGTTTGGTCCGCCGCTCTGACCGCGGCGATGAAGGCGCGGATCAACGCGGCATCCTTGATGCCCTTGGCGGTTTCCACACCGCTGGAGACATCAACGCCGAGCGGAGCGGAGTCAGGCGCCGCCAGCGCCCGGAGCGCGCGGATGCCTGCTGCGACATTTGCGGCATGCAACCCACCAGACAAAACGGCCCGAGCCGCGATTTCTTTTGGTATGAGAGCCCAATCGAACACCTCACCGCCGCCGCCATAGCCCTCGACAAACGCGTCAAGGAGGATGCCGCGCGCGGCCTTGAATTCAGCCCCGAATTTTAACAAATCCAGGCCCGGTCGCACTCTGGCGGCCTTGATGAATGGCAGGGGAAACCCGGCGCAGTAATCCGGCGCCTCGTCGCCGTGAAACTGCAGGAGCTGCAGCCCCGCCCGCTGCGCGGTCGCATTCACCGTGGCGGACTCGGCATTGACGAACAGCCCGACGGCGGTCACGAAGGGCGGCAGGCGCGCCGCCAGGTCGGCCGCGAGATCGGGGGTGACATAGCGCGGACTCTTGGGGTAGAAGACGAATCCGATCGCATCGGCGCCGGCTTCGACGGCATCTTCAACATCCTGCGGCCGGGTCAGTCCGCAGATTTTCACACGGGTTCTCATCGGGAAGTTCTCATGCTTACAGGCGGGTTAGCGCACTTTCCGGTTGTCCGGTCGGCAGGCCCCATCTTGGATCGTAGGTCACGCCGGCAAGATACAGCCCGTTCGGCGCAAAGGTCGGAGCGGCCATCGTGCGATCACGGGAAAGCAGTACTTCGGTCATCCATTCAGGCCGGTAGCGGCCCTTGCCCACGTAAACAAGCGACCCGATGATATTGCGGACCATGTGATGCAGAAAGGCGTTGGCTTCCAGTGAGAAACGGATGATATCCCCGTGGCGCGATATATCCAGCCGGCGCATGTCGCGTACCGGCGAGCGCGCCTGGCATTCGGACGAACGAAACGCACTGAAGTCGTTCGTGCCGATCAGGCCGGCGGCCGCCACCTGCATCGCCTCGAGGTCCAGCGGATGGTGAAACCAGCCCAACTGCCTGCGACGAACTGCGGGACGCACCGGACGATTTACCAGCAGATACTCGTAGCGGCGGGCGGTCGCGCAATAGCGCGCGTGAAAATCGTCCGGAACGGCGCTCGCCCACCGAACCGCGATGGATTCCGGCAGGTAAGTATTGACACCCTTGACCCAGGCCGGCAGCGGGCGGATGACCGGGGTGTCGAAGTGGATCACCTGCATGAGCGCGTGAACGCCCGTATCGGTACGGCCAGCACAAACCACGCCGACCGGGCAACCGGCTATGGCGGCCAGCGCTGCTTCAAGCGCCGCCTGGACACTGGGCCTGTCCGGCTGGACCTGCCAGCCGGAAAAGCCGGTCCCATCGTATTCAACGCCCAGCGCGATGCGCACCTGTTCGCCTCAAAATGAAACGGGCGGCCGTTTCGGCCGCCCGTCGCTTGACAGACTGGAAAGGTCAGCCGATGGATGAAAGCAGCTTTTGCGCTTCCGATTTCTGGGCGTCGCTCCCTTCCTTGATCACCTCCTGCAGCAGTTCCTTCGCTCCCTCCTTGTCACCCATGTCCTGATAGGCCTTGGCCAGATCGAGCTTGGTTGCGGCGTCATCGGCCGACGCATCGGCAGAAGTGGCGCCTCCTGAGGAGGGCAGGTCGAGATCAATTCCGGAGAGGTCGAAATCCATCGAGTTTCCGGCCGGCGCGGCAGCCGCTGCCGGTGCGGCAGCGGGTGTATCGGCGCTCAGGTCGAAGTCGAAATCGATGGTCGGTGACGGCAGGTCCGGTGGACGCACGTCGGCGAGCGGCTGGGTTTCATCCAGCGAATGATCCACTGCCGGTTCCGCGGCGACATCCCCCGCACCCATGATGAGGGTACCACCCGGTGCAAAGTCGGTCGCTGGCGCCGCCGCAGGTGTGGCAGGAGGCGACACGACCACGGTGGCATCACTGTCGCCGCCGCCGATATCAAAATCGAGACTTGCGCCGGCGTCGCCAGACACTTCAGTCGACGGGGCGTCAAAATTGAAGTCCGGAGCCAATCCGGCCGATGCGGATTCCGCAGGGGTAGCACCGCCAAGATCGAAATCCACGTCGAGCGAAGCGGGCGCCTGCTGGACTGGCGCAAGCGACAAGGTCTTGCTCAGCGATTCAGGAGTCGCTGGCGCCTGCGTGCCGGGGAACGCGGCCATCTGCATGGTCGATTCCATGCTCGGATCGGGCATTTGGGCGGCCGACGCTGCAGCGGCCAAGGCGCCTGCGCCCAAAGTGACCGTGGACGTTACGGAATCTGCCGGACCCGCCGCTGCACTGCCAAACAGCGGATTTCCCGGCAGTAAAGCGCGACCAAGTTCAGCCGCACGCGCCCATTGATCACCCTGACCACCGGTAGCCGCGTGCAGCTCCTTTGCGTGGTTCTCGAACGATGCCGTGTCGGAGCGCTGGCTGTAGATCTCCATGAGCTTGACACGGACGGCGTGGCGGGAGCCGTCCTTTGCAAGCGCTTCCTTGAGGATTTCCTCGGCCTGGGCATCACGGCCATAGGCCATGTACACGTCCGCCTCGGCAACCGGATCGACTTCGTCGGCATCGATCGAACCGGTCGAAACCTGGCTGAAATCGCTCTGGAACGAACTGTTGCCGGTATCGACGTTCTGGCCGCCGGTGTTGCCAAACACCGAATTCGCCTTCAGGTCGCCACCGGTGATGATGCTGTTTTCAAACTTCTCGACCTTGCGCTTGCGCCGCACGGCATATGCAGCATAGCCGCCAAGCAGGGCAAGCACACCGCCGCCACCCGCCAGATACAGTGGATTGTCGATGAACTCATCCATCAGGCTGGGTTCAGGCGGAGGGGGCGGAGGCGGCGGCGCCGCCTTCTTGGGTTCCGGTTTCGGGGCGTCGGCTGCCTTTGGCGCTTCGGGGGCCTTGGGAGGTTCGGGCGGCTTCGGTGCGTCTTCCGCTTTGGCTATCTCCGCAGGCTTGGCTGCGTCCGGCGCCTTGGCCGGCTCTGCGGCCTTGGGAGGCTCGGCAGCCTTGGGGGCCTCCGCAGTCTTGGCAGCGTCAGCAGCCTTGGCGGGTTCGGCAGCCTTGGCGGGTTCCGGTGCTTTCGCCGGCTCGGGCGCTTTGGCCGGCTCGGGTGCCTTGGGAGGCTCCGCCTTGGCGGGCGCTGCCGCAGCCTTGGGCGGTTCCGCTTTCGGCGGTTCAGCTTTGGCAGGAGCGGCGGCAGGAGTCGGAGCAGGCGCCGCCTTGGGAGGCTCGGCCGCCTTCTTTGCATCCGCAGGTGGTGTCGCCGGAGCGGCGGCAGGAGCCTTGGCATCGGCCTTCTTTTGCAATTCAGCCATCTGCTGGCTCTTTACTTCAGCCAGCTTCTGCAGATCCTTGACGTTCTTTTCGAGCTCGGCCTCACGCGCCTTCGCATCCTTGAGCGCGCGGTCTTTGGCTACCTTGTCTTCTTCGGCCGCCTTGGGTGCGGCTTTGCCATCCTTGGCGGCCGCGGGATCGGCCTTGGAAAGCCGCAGCTGGTCTTTGGCATCGCCCTTTTGTGCCTTGTCATCGACCTTGGCGGTGATTTGCCCCTTTGCAGCCTGTTTGGGAGCCTCAGCCTTGGCCGCCGGTGCGGATTGAACGCCGCCGGCAAGTTTTTCCTGGTAAGCACGCCAGTCTGCCGATTGTGCCGAAACGATGCGTCGCGCATCCGGCGCGTCAATTGCCGCTGCTGCTTCCTTGTCGGGCAGATTGAGAATGGCGCCGGACTTGAGCCGGTTGATGTTGCCGCCGACAAACGCATCCGGATTGCTGCGCTGGATCGCGACCAGCATTTGCTCAAGGCTTACGCCGTCGCGCCTGGCTTCACGCGCGATTTTGCCAAGCGTATCGCCGCGCTTGACTTCATAACTGCCGGCTGGCTTGCTGGGCGCCGCCGGCTTGGGAGCCGGCGCGGGCTTCTCTGCGGGCACGGGGCGGGCGGCGGCTACTGGCGCACGCGGCGGCGGTGCAGCCTGGGCAGGCGCTGCAACCGCGGCCGGAGCCGGTTCGGCGGCACGAGGTGGCTCTGCCTGCGCTACCGGTTTCGGTTCACTGGCCGCAACCTGCGGCACCGAGGGCCGCATTTCAACCGGGTCAAGCAGGAATGTGTACTCACGCACCAAGCGACCCGTCGCCCAGTTCAGCTCCACAAGCATGTCAACGAATGGATCGTTGATCGGCTGGGTGGATTGAAGGCTGATGAAAAACTGGCCGGATGGGCGGCGCGCTACCGTAAAGCGCACGCCCAGAAGCGCGGCGTTGTATTCGATACCGGCCTGGCGAAAAGCCTCCGGCGCAGCCAGACGGGCAGCCAGGCTGGTGGCCTCTTCCCGCGTTACGGCGGTGAGGTCGATTTCCGCACGCAGGGGTTGCCCAAGCGCGGAAGTGACGGTCAATTTGCCAAGGCCTGCGGCGTCGGCGGACGGCGCCAGAACGGCACCCGAAAGCGCCAAGGCCGCCGCAGCAACGATTTTCTTGAGTTTGTGTTGTCTCACAGTCTGTAACCCCCGGCTCCCTCGAGACTCATTGGGCTGCCCTAAGCGAAGACCAAATGCCCCTTGAGCGCGCAAGATCGCATTCAACAATCGCGAATGGCACGCCAATAACAGGGGCAAAAAGCCTAAGATAACGGTTTTCCCCAGATAATGAAGTTAACATCAAAAGGTTAGCGGTGCAAGCTAACCCTTGACTTGAAGTGTGACTTGCGGCACATCTGCCCCAAGGTGTTGGGCCGGTACAACGGCGACCCCGGGTCGACCTCGATTTCAGGCGCCGAGCAAGATGCGCAGCATGCGTCGCAGCGGCTCCGCGGCGCCCCACAGCAATTGGTCGCCGACGGTGAAGGCTGACAGATATTCGGGCCCCATGGCCATCTTGCGCAAGCGCCCTACCGGCGTGTCCAGTTTTCCGGTGACAGCCGCGGGCGACAGGTCGCGCATGGTTTCGTCACGCCGGTTTGGCACCACCTTCGCCCATTGATTGGCCTGTGAAAGCATGCCCTCGATTTCGTCAAGCGGCACATCGCGCCTCAGCTTGATGGTAAGCGCCTGCGAATGACAGCGCATGGCGCCGATTCGGACGCACAATCCATCGATCGGAATCGGGCTGGCCTCGCGACCGAGAATCTTGTTGCCCTCAGCGCCACCTTTCCATTCTTCACGGCTCATGCCGTTGCCGAGATCCTTGTCGATCCAGGCGATCAGGCTTCCCGCCAGGGGTACGCCGAAGTTGTCCACCGGAAACGCCGCATCGCGCAGGGTTGCGGCGACCTTGCGGTCGATTTCAAGAATCGCCGACGCCGGGTTGTCGAGCATGGGCTTGACCGCCGCATGGGCGCTGCCCATCTGGGAAAGCAATTCGCGCATGTTGGCAGCACCGGCGCCCGAAGCCGCCTGGTAGGTCATCGCCGACATCCATTCGACCAGGTTCGCCTTGAACAGGCCATCAAGCGCCATCAGCATGAGGCTGACCGTACAGTTGCCGCCGATATAGCTGCGCAGGTCCTTTGACAGCGCATTCTTGATCACATCCAGATTCACCGGGTCGAGGATGATGACCGCGTCGTCCTTCATGCGCAGCGCCGAGGCGGCGTCGATCCAGTAGCCGTTCCAGCCGGCGGAGCGCAGCTTCGGGTACATGTCGTTGGTCCAGTCGCCGCCCTGGCAGGTGAGGATCACGTCCATGCGCTTGAGCGCGTCGACGCTGCCGGCATCCTGGAGCGCGCCAGTGGATTTGCCACCAACCCTGGGGCCTTCGCCACCTGCGGCGGAGGTGGAAAAGAACACCGGCTCGATAAAGGCGAAGTCGCCCTCATCTTCCATGCGCTGCATGAGCACGGAACCAACCATGCCACGCCAACCCACCATCCCAACTTTTTTCATCGCCTGCCTCGCCAGTCAGTTGTCATCATCATTCCGGGGCTTCGGCCGCCAGCGGCCTATCCCCTGACAACCGGACCGCTGGTTCTAAAGTGCCTTCAGAACCGCGTCGCCCATTTCGACGGTGCCGACCTTGGTAGTGCCGGCCTCAAAAATGTCCGCAGTACGCAATCCTTGCGCAAGAACCTTGCGCACGGCTGACTCGATACGTTTGGCGGCCTCTTCGTTGTCGAACGAATAGCGCAGCATCATCGCCGCCGACAGGATGGTCGCCAGCGGATTCGCCAGATTCTTGCCGGCGATGTCCGGGGCGGAACCGTGGATCGGCTCATACAATCCCTTGCTGGAATCGTTGAGGGACGCGGACGGCTGCATGCCGATCGAACCGGTCAGCATCGAGGCCTCGTCGGAAAGAATGTCGCCAAACATGTTGCCGGTGACCATGACGTCGAACTGCTTGGGGTTGCGAATCAGTTGCATGGCCGCATTGTCGACATACATGCTGGAGTAGGCGATGTCCGGGTACTCCTTTGCGACATCCGCCGCTACTTCCTTCCACAGCTGCATGGTCTCCAGCACGTTCGCCTTGTCGACCGAGCACAGCTTCTTGCCGCGCTTGCGCGCCGCCGCGAAGCCCACATGCATGATGCGCCGGATTTCGCCTTCGGTGTAGCGCATGGTGTCGAACCCTTCCCGCTGACCCTTGAACGGACCATCCTCGGCGATGCGGATGCCGCGCGGCTGACCGAAATAGATGTCGCCGGTGAGTTCGCGCAGGATCAGGATGTCCAAGCCCGATACCACTTCGGCCTTGAGCGTGGAGGCATTCACCAATTCCGGATAGACGATGGACGGACGCAGGTTGGCGAAAAGCCCGAGATGCTTGCGCAGGCCAAGAACCGCCTGCTCCGGGCGCTTGGCGCGCGGCAGGGTGTCGTATTGCCAGCCGCCTACGGCGCCAAACAGGATCGCATCGGCCGCCTTGGCGAGATTCAGGGTCGATTCCGGCAGAGGGTCGCCAAGCTTGTCATAGGCCGCTCCACCCACGGGCGCCTCTTCAAGCTCCATCGGCAAGGCCAGCGCCTTGAGGACACGCACCGCCTGCGCGGTGATTTCGGTACCGATGCCATCTCCTGGCAGGACTGCGATCTTCATCAGGCTATCCGGGTATTGAAGTAGTAGGGGTGACGGGCACGACGCTCGGCCTCGAAAGCGCGGATCTTGTCGGACTGGCGCAGAGTGAGGCCGATGTCGTCAAATCCGTTCAACATGCAGTATTTGCGATGCGGCGTGATGTCAAAACCCATCGCGTCGCCACCAGCGGACCGCACGGTCTGCGATTCGAGGTCAATGGTGAGCTCATAGCCTACAAAGCCCTTGATCTCGTCGATCAGCCGCCGCACCGCGCTCTCCGGCAACACGATCGGCAGGAGACCGTTCTTGTAGCAGTTGTTGAAAAAGATGTCCGCATACGAGGGCGCGATGACCGCACGAAAGCCGTACTGCTGCAGGGCCCAGGGCGCGTGCTCGCGCGACGAGCCGCAGCCAAAGTTCTTGCCCGCCACCAGGATCGAGGCGCCGCGGTAGCGCGCCTGGTTGAGGATGAAATCGGGATTGAGCGGCCGCTTGGAATTGTCCATCCCGGGCTCGCCGATATCCTTGTAGCGCCAGGCATCGAACAGGTTCTCGCCGAATCCGGTGCGATGGATCGACTTGAGGAACTGCTTCGGGATGATGGCGTCGGTATCGACGTTCTCCCGGTCCATCGGGGCCGCCAGGCCTTTGTGAAGCGTGAATTTGTCCATGCGTATGCTCCGTTGCCAGCCGCCGCCCCCGCGGGCGGCGCCATGCGGCGATCAGGTCAGCTTGCGAACGTCGGCGAAATGCCCTTCGATGGCGGCAGCTGCGGCCATCGCCGGACTTACCAGGTGGGTGCGTCCGCCCGCGCCTTGCCGTCCTTCGAAATTACGGTTCGAGGTCGACGCGCAACGCTCGCCTGGTTCGAGACGGTCGGCATTCATGGCAAGGCACATCGAGCAGCCCGGCTCGCGCCACTGGAAACCGGCGTCGGTGAATATCTTGTCGAGCCCTTCGGCTTCAGCCTGCGCCTTGACCAGCCCGGAACCCGGCACCACCAGTGCGGCCTTGACGTTGGCGGCAACCCTGCGACCGAGGCGCTTGACCACCCATGCGGCCTGGCGCATGTCCTCGATACGCGAGTTGGTGCAGGACCCGATGAAAACCTTGTCGACGCTGATGTCGGTGATCGCCATGTTGGGTTCCAGGCCCATGTACTTGAGCGCATTCTCGATGCCGGTACGGCGACCGGAATCCTTCTCGCGGTCCGGATCGGGCACACGGCCGTCGATGGTGGTGACCATTTCCGGCGAAGTCCCCCAGGTGACCTGCGGCAGGATATCCTCCCCGCGCATCTCGACGGTGACATCGAATTTGGCGTCGTCGTCCGAACGCAGCGTCTTCCAGTAACTGACCGCCACGTCCCACTCCACACCCTTGGGCGAAAACGGCCGCCCCTTGAGATAAGCCGCGGTAGCGTCGTCGAAGGCGACCATGCCCGCACGCGCGCCGGCTTCGATGGCCATGTTGCACAGGGTCATGCGCCCTTCCATCGACAAACCGCGCACCGCGCTGCCTGCGAACTCGACCGCGCAACCGGTGCCGCCAGCGGTTCCTATCTTGCCGATGATGGCCAGCGCCATGTCCTTGGCGGTCACTCCCGCGGGCAGACTGCCCTCGACGCGCACGAGCATCGACTTCATCTTCTTGGCCACCAGGCACTGCGTGGCCATCACATGCTCGACTTCGGAGGTGCCGATGCCGTGCGCAAGGCACGCGAACGCGCCATGGGTCGAGGTATGGGAATCGCCGCACACCACCGTCATGCCAGGCAGGGTCGCACCCTGCTCCGGCCCGATCACATGGACGATGCCCTGCCGCTTGTCGAGAAACGGAAAATACGCAAGCGCGCCATGCGCCTTGATATTGCGGTCGAGCGTGATGATTTGCTCTTTGGCCACCTGGTCGACGATGCCTTCGATGCCCAGATGCCAGTCGGTGGTGGGTGTATTGTGATCCGCGGTACTGACGATCGAGTCGGTCCGCCAGACGGGCCGGCCGGCAACACGCAAGCCTTCAAAGGCCTGCGGACTGGTCACCTCATGCACCAGGTGCCTGTCGATGTAGAGCAGTGCCGTGCCGTCTTCCTCGGAATGGACGACGTGGGCGTCCCACAGCTTGTCGTAAAGTGTTTGCGGCATGTATTTGGCGCCGGCTTCTGGAATTCGCGCGACGGTTTTGGGAGCTACTGCGAAGACTAACGATTATGCCACAAGCGCCAGGCCATTTACCCTCCAGTCGCGCGGCTTTGCTCCCCTGGCGTCCGCACTCCTGGTGCGGTGTCAACCGGCATTGAAGGCTAGCGTCGCCGCCAGCCTGAAGTGGCGGTTTGCATCGTCGGTTCGCCCGCTGGCATCGAACACCCGGGCCAGTTCGACATGCGCCCGTCCTTCCGGTCGCAGGGCGATTGCCAGTTCCAGATACTCCTGCGCCTTGCCCCACAAACCGGCAACCGCGCAAAGGCGCCCAAGCGCCAGAAGCAGCGATGGCTCGCGCGGGTGACGTACCCGCCAGGCCTCGCAGCGCTCGAGGAACGGCCCTATCCCTGCGTCAGTCAGCGCGTTGCCACAATCCGCGTACAGCCCGGCGAGCGCATCGTCCCATTGCTCGTCGAGCGCGGTCTCGATGATCTCGCGCGCCTCTGCGGCCATTCCAGCGGAAATCAGGGCGCGCGCAATGGTGCGCGCAACCGGGGCCATGCGCCGCTCGCCCCGCGGCACGCGGCGCAGACGCTCGCGCAGCGCCTCCTGGTCGGTGGAAGCGAACAGCCCGGCATAGGCCAGTTCGCGAGTGTGCTCCATCACCGCCGGATGGATGGCATGATGCTCCTCGAGTTGCCGGGCCGTTTTCAGCGCCTCTTCCCATGCGCCGACACGGGTCATGGACTTGAGCGCGAGGCGCTGGGCGGCGATATGGCGTGCTCCGGACTGGTTGAGTTCGCCCAGCACGGCAAGGGCTTCGGCATCGCGATGTTCGTCGGCCAGCAACTCCGCGCGCGTCATCATGGCCGCATGCAGGAGCGGCCGTGCCCCCTTGTCCTGGGCAAGCGCGGCCGCGTTGTCGAGCCACTGGTCGCGCGTCTGCTGATGGTTGAGCATGTGCGCGGCGCGCGCGCCGACAAGCGCTGCCAGGCCGGCATCTTCGCCGGTCTTGACGGCTTCCCGGGCGGCGCGCTCGGCACGCGCATAACGGCCTTCGTAAAGCCCCACAACCGCGTCGAGAAGCGCGTGGCGCGCGCGCGCCTGGGTGCGGCGGGCACGAAACTCGCGCACGATATCCGGCAAGCGCAAGGTATAGGACGCCGCCCTGACGAAGAAATACAGGACCAGAAACGCCGCCACCTGCAGAACGGCGAACAATGTGAGCGATAGTTCAATCCGCTTGGGTGCGACGAACAGGAGCACATAGCCGTCGTTGTAACGCGCGACCAGCGAAAGCCCGACCGCAGAGGCGAACAATGCCAGGATCCAGAAAAGGCCTCGCATTCCTAGCGCGCCTGCAGACGCGCCGGCGCCTTGTAGTTGCGAACCGCATTCAGGCTGTCGGCGAGATTGGGCAGCTCAATGCTTACCGCACCGGCAACCAGGGAACTGAGGGTCGCCTGCGCGGCAGCGCCGGAGCGCGACCTAACATCGAAGTAGCGTACCAGCCACTGGTTGGCCGCTGTCAGGTCCTGCCGGAACAGCGCCTCGTTGCGCTGCAAGAGGGCGATACGGGCGTTGAGAAGTCGCAGTTTCAGGTTCTCGCGCAAGAAGAACGCCTGGGTCGGATTCAGCAATACGGGATCGGCGTTCTCAATGTCGCGTATGCGCACAAGCTGGCGAAATTGCTCCCAGGCGTCGTCACGCAGGCGCGCCCAGATAGACGGCTCGGCCTCAGGCTTCTGCTGGCCGGCGGCACCGCGCTCGCGCCCGGGGGCCGCGCCGCGCATGCCTTGCGGCTGCAGCTTCTCATCGAATATCAGCGGAATGGAATCAGCGGCGGCGATCACCGCATCGAGCCGGATGGCAATGCCGGTGGTGTCGACCTGCGGCAAGGCCTTCAGGCGCTCGACGTCACGCTGCAACACCCTGCGCACCGCGATGAACTGCGCGCGGTCGGCACGTGCAAGCCGTGCGTCGGCATTTTGCAGCGCGATAAGCGCGCCGCGCACATTGCCGGCCAACTGCAATTGTTGCGCCGCCAGCGTAAGTGTCTGCTCGATTTCGGAAAGCGCCCATTCGTCGCGATTGCGCGAGAGGTCCTGGTACATGCTTTCCAGGGCGACCTGCTGGCTCTGCGATTCGGTGATGCGCGCTTCCAGGGCCATCATTCTCGCCAATGCCTCGCGCATGCGGTCCTGTGCTTCGCGGGCGGCACTTTCGGTACGCTTCGAAAGCTCCTGTTCGGCCTTCAGCCGTTCTGCCACCTCCTGACGAAGTGACGCAATCTGGGCGCGCGAGTCCCACCAGCCTGCCAGGAACAACAACACCAAGACCGCGAAAGCGACACGGCCGGCCGACCACCACTCCCGCCACTTGTGCACGAACCCGACGGTTACGGCCTGCGCCGGGCCGGACTCCCGTGCGTCCGGCGACGACACGGGTGCCGCATCTCCTCCGTTGGCTTGACTCACGCCCCGCCCGTCCGAAAATACCCTTCAAGGCCGCGCATGAGTCCACTATCGCCTCCGCCAGTGACATGCACCTCGCTGAAACCCGCTCCGTCGAGCGCAGCAGCTATGCGCGGGTGCGGCACGAACACGGGAGTCCGGGCGATCCAGGCAACGCCTTGATCACCGAGCATGGAAACCAGCGCGCGACCGCCTTCGGAACTGGTCACCAGGGTCGCCGCCGGCACCGGGCCGGCAATCATTTCCGCGAGCTCAGCCGGACCAAGGCGCGCATGCACCCTGCGATAGCAGGCCTGCAACTCCACCGAAGCACCATTCTCGCGCAACCAACGTACCAGCTCCTCGCGGCCGCTTCCGCCGCTTCCGGAGTTTTCGTCATCGGCGCCCCGCAATATGAGCGCACGCGCGGGCCGGACCGACCGCACAGCCAATTCCGCGATCAATCCCTCGCTGTCAAATCGTGCAGGGGGCGAGACAACTTCGCGTACCCCTGCTGCGACCAGCGCCGCCGCCGTGCCGGGACCTGGTGCCGCCGCACGGGAAATTCCTCCAAGCCCGGCAATCCCCAGCACCGAACAGCGGGCCATCGCCGCGCTCACGGCGTTGGCACTGACAAAAACGACCAGGTTGTATTCAGTCAGACTCGACAGAGCAGCGTCCAGCGGCGCACTGTCTGCAATGGGCAGGATGTCCAGCGTCGGAAGAACGCTGGCCTTGCCCCCGGCGGCCTCGATGGACAGGACAAGGGGGGTTGCCTGGACCAGTGGTCGCGTCACCAGAATGGTGCGCCCCTCGAGAAAGCGGACCATGGCGTTGCGCGCGGGGTGTTCCGGGATATGCGCGGGCCGGATGTTGAGCGCAGGCGCAATGCCCGGCGAACTCATGGCACCTGTTTGAGAGCGGCAAGAATCCGGTCTGCGCCACGTGACAGCAGCTCGGCGCTGGCCGTTGCCGCCATCGCGTCCGCAGTCTCTAGCGGGCCGAGTGTCTCGGTTTCCGCCAGCGAGGCTCCGTCAGGAGATGCCACCCGGGCGCGCAAACGCAAATGGCCGGCCTCCACTTCGGCATACGCCGCAAGCGGTACAGTGCAACTCCCGCCCAGCGCGCGACTGATGGCACGCTCTGCACGGACGCAGATAGAGGTTTCCGCATGGTCAAGCGGCTTGAGCCATCCGATCATGTCGGAACGGTGTGCCATCACCTCGATCGCCAGCGCCCCCTGTCCGACCGCCGGCAAGGACTCCGAAGGCGGCAATACCGCCCGGATACGTTCCGCCAGTCCCAGGCGCTTGAGGCCCGCAGCCGCGAGGACAATTGCGGCATAGTCACCCGCATCGAGTTTTCGCAGTCGCGTATCGAGATTGCCGCGCAAGGGTTGCACCACCAGATGCGGATAGCGGCGCCGGATCTGCGCTTCGCGGCGCAAGCTCGAAGTGCCAACCACCGCCGCCGGCGGCAAACTCGCGAGGTCGGCGAAGTGATTGGAAACGAAGGCGTCGCGTGGATCCTCGCGCACCAAAGTGGCGGCCAGCGTGAACTCCGGCGCCAGGTCCACCGGCACATCCTTCATCGAATGCACCGCCAGGTCCGCCCGCCCCTCGACGAGCGCAGCCTCGAGCTCCTTGATGAACAAGCCCTTGCCACCGACCTTGGACAGGGTGCGATCCAGGATCTGGTCACCGCGGGTAGTCATGCCCAGAATGGATACTTGGCACCGGGGATATAATTGCTGCAATGCAGCGCAGACGTGTTCAGCCTGCCAAAGGGCCAACCTGCTTTCACGCGAGGCAATGATGAGTCGTTCAGGCTGGCTTTGCATTCGATTGACACCGGGCTCCGCGAGTGCGGCAAGAACGCGCGAAAGAGTTATGAAATCGGACCGCTGCAGGACGAACTCGATCGACACCGCAATGCCATCGACATGCGCCCTGCCACAGGCGCCAACGCAAACCCGCGTCACAATGTCAACGTCGCCGTCCCGCTGGCTTGGCTTGGTCAAAATTTTAGCAT
This sequence comes from Burkholderiales bacterium, assembly GCA_965279115.1. GTDB lineage: Bacteria > Pseudomonadota > Gammaproteobacteria > Burkholderiales > JAEUOS01 > JAEUOS01. The sequence goes on along the minus strand of OZ257137.1, from coordinate 3,925,499 downwards.
GCGTGTTCGCGCTGATCCTGCCACCGGGCACCCACGCCGGCTCGCTGGTTGCGGCCGACAACCTTGCCACATTGCGATCGGACACCCCGGGTAGCCGGCGACCGATCATGCTCTTCTTCACCCAGCCCGGATGCATTTTTTGCGAACAGGCTCGACGCCAATACATCCGGCCACTGGCCGCCGACGCGCAGTGGAATGCGCGAACGCTGTCGATCGAGGTTTCCCGCACGCAAAAACTGCGCGACTTCGACGGCGTTGAAACCACTGGTGCGGAAATTGCAAGGCGCTATGGCGTACGCGTTTATCCGACGGTGGTATTTGTGGATGCAATTGGGAAAAACCTGGCCGATCCGATTGCCGGATTCACGGTGCCGGACTTTTATGGCGCCTATCTGGAAGACCGGCTGCAACAGGCCAGCGCCCGCCTGATCCGGAACTGATCCATGTCCGCCCCGTCCCGGTTGCCGAACGCACCCGCCATGCATGTGCTGTCATGTCAGCCGCATGGTCAAGCCTCGCCATCCAACCACTACAGGCACTCACATTCATGACACCAACCAGGCAAGTGGCATACGAAGATGCACCGCTGCGTGAAGACATCCGCCTTCTCGGCCGGGTTCTGGGGGAGACCATCAAGACGCAGGAAGGCAAGGACGCTTTCGAGGTCATCGAAACCGTGCGGCAATTGGCCGTGCGCTTCCGGCGCGACAACGACGGCGAAGCGCGCCGCCGCCTGACGACGGTGCTGAACCGCCTTTCGCGCGATCGCACGGTATCGGTCGTGCGTGCGTTCTCCTACTTTTCGCACCTGGCGAACATCGCCGAAGACGTCCAATCCAGCCGGCGCGCCCGCCTCGACGCCATCGCCGGCCAGCCACCGGGCGAAGGCTCGATCGCCTTCGCCCTAAAAAGGGTGGTCGACGGCCGCGTGGCCCCCAAGCGGGTGCGGGCGTTTTTCGAGGATTCCAACCTGACGGCTGTCCTCACCGCTCATCCCACCGAGGTGCAGCGCAAGAGCATTCTCGACGCCGAACTCGAGATCGCGCGTCTGGTGGCCGAACTGGGCGCAGCGCCGCTCACGCCGGCGGAACGCGAAGCCCTGCTCGAAGCCCTCGACGCCAAGGTGTTGACCCTATGGCAGACCGGCATGCTGCGGCTGACCCGGTTGCGGGTGGTCGACGAGATCGAGAACGGGCACTCGTTTTTCCGCTATACCTTCCTGCGCGAATTGCCACGCCTGTACGGCGAGGTCGAGGAACTGCTGGCAAGGTCAATGCCGGCGGCGAAGCTGGCGCACATGGAACCGATCTTCCGGGTGGGCAGCTGGATTGGCGGCGACCGCGACGGCAACCCCTATGTCAATGCCGACACCCTCGAGCACGCCTTGACGCGCGGCGCCGGTATCGCCATCGAGTACTACCTGGACGAAGTGCACAAACTGGGTGGCGAGTTGTCACTCTCGACCGTGCTGGTCAAGGTGTCGGAACCGCTGGCGGCGATGTCGGGCGCCTCCCCCGACAAATCCGACCATCGCAAGGCGGAGCCGTATCGGCGCGCACTGGTCGGCGTCTATGCGCGCCTGGCGGCCACGCTGCGCGCCTTGACGGGCGTCGAGGCGGTGCGCCACGAAATCGGCAGCGCCCTGCCGTATGAATCGCCGGAGCATTTTCTGGCCGACCTGGGTGTTGTCGAGGAATCGCTGCGCGCCAACGGCGCCGCCCTCCTGGCAAAGCAACGCCTGATGCCGCTGATCCGCGCGGTACGCATTTTCGGCTTTTATCTCTCTCCGGTGGACCTGCGGCAGAACTCGGAAACCCACGAACGGGTCGTCGGAGACCTGCTAGCAATGGCCGGTGCTTGCGGCGACTACAGCGCTCTGGACGAGGATGCGCGCATCACATTGCTCGAGCGCGAGCTCGCCACCTCACGCCTGCTGCACTCGCCCTACGCGACCTACTCCGACGAAACCCTCTCGGAGCTTTCGATCGTGCGCAAGGCCGCCGAACTGCAATCGCTGTTCGGCCGCGAAGCATGCCCGAACTACATCATCTCGCATTGCGAGTCGGTCTCCGACATGCTTGAGGTCTTGATCCTTTTGAAGGAAGCCGGCCTGTACCTGCCGCAGGTGGGCGTGGCGAGCCAGAACGTGATCCCCCTGTTCGAGTCGATCACCGACCTTGAGCGCTCGGCCGAGATCATGAAGCGCTGGCTGGCGTTGCCGGCTGCCCGCAGCGTGATCAACGGACTGGGAAACACGCAGGAGATCATGCTTGGCTATTCCGACAGCAACAAGGATGGCGGATTCTTCACCTCCACCTGGTCGCTGTACCTGGCCGAGGTCGCGCTGGTGGAATTGTTCAACAGCAGCGGCATCACGCTGCGCCTCTTCCACGGGCGCGGCGGTTCGGTCGGCCGCGGCGGCGGCCCGAGCTACCAGGCCATCCTGGCCCAGCCGCCAGGCAGCGTGAACGGGCAGATCAGGCTCACCGAGCAGGGCGAGATCATCGCCAGCAAATATGCAAGCCCGGCCACCGGCCGGCGCAACCTGGAGACACTCCTCGCAGCCACACTCGAGGCCACGCTACTGCCGCAGCTCGCCGGTGCCGAGGTACAAGGCACGCGCGCCTTCATCGCCGCCATGGACGAGATCTCGGTGGCGGCGCATGCGGCCTACCGCAACCTCGTTTATGAAACGCCCGGGTTCACCGATTATTTTTTCCAGTCCACGCCGATCTCCGAGATCGCAGAACTCAATATCGGCAGCCGTCCGGCTTCGCGCAAGGCCACCGGGCGCATCGAAGACCTGCGCGCCATTCCCTGGGTGTTCTCCTGGGCGCAGTGCCGGGTCATGCTGCCGGGCTGGTACGGATTCGGTTCGGGCGTAGCCGCCTTTCGCGAACGACACGGCGAGGCCGGCATGCGCGCCCTGTCCCGGTTCTACCGCGCGTCGCCTTTCCTGCAGTCTCTGTTGTCGAACATGGACATGGTGTTGGCCAAGTCCGATCTGGCCGTCGCATCACGCTATGCCGAAATGGTCAAGGACCGCAAGCTCGCAAGAACCATCTACACCCGCATCAAGCGCGAATGGGAACTTACGGCCGAAGCCCTGTTCGCCATCAGCGGCACACGAGATTTCCTGGCAGGGAACCCGGCGCTGGCGCGTTCGATCAAGAATCGTTTCGCGTATCTTGATCCGCTCAACCACCTGCAGGTCGAACTGATCCGGCGCCACCGCGCCGGCAACACGGATGAACGCGTACGGCGCGGCATTCATCTCTCCATCAACGGCATCGCCGCGGGTTTGCGCAACAGCGGCTGAGCCGGAATTTCTCAATGCCGGCCAAGCCGGCACCCCACGCCAAAAAAAGGAAGACAAATGCTCAAGAACAGAACTGCCGTCGTGACCGGCTCCACCAGCGGCATAGGACTGGGAATCGCACGCGCGCTCGCCGCCGACGGCGCCAATATCATGTTGAACGGCTTTGGCGACGCCTCCACCATCGAGGCGGCGAAAAAGGACATCGCCGCCGCGGGAGTGAAGGTGGACTACCACCCCGCCGACATGACCAGACCCGAGCAGATCGCCGATCTGGTGAAGGTGACCAACGAGCGTTTTGGCGGCGTCGACATCCTGGTGAACAACGCCGGCATCCAGCATGTGGCACTGATCGAGGACTTCCCGGTCGACCGCTGGGACGCGATCATCGCCATCAACCTTTCATCCGCCTTCCACACCATGAAGCATGCATTGCCGCTGATGAAAGCGAAGAACTGGGGCCGCGTGATCAACATCGCCTCCGCCCACGGCTTGGTGGCTTCGGCACAGAAGTCGGCCTATGTTGCCGCCAAGCACGGCATCATCGGCCTGACCAAGGCCGCCGCCCTGGAAACCGCCACCACCGGCATCACGGTGAACGCGATCTGCCCGGGCTGGGTATTGACGCCGCTGGTGCAGAAGCAGATCGACGCGCGCGCCGCCGAAAAGGGCCTGGCACCGGATGCCGCCAAGCGCGAATTGCTGGGCGAAAAGCAGCCGTCGATGGAATTCGTCACCCCCGAGCAGCTCGGGGCGCTGGCGGTGTTCCTGTGCGGTGACGCAGCCGCGCAGATCCGCGGCGCGAGCTATGTGGTCGATGGCGGCTGGACAGCACAGTGACGCACGGACAACCCGCTTGAGCCTGCGGCGGTCGAACTGGAAACTCAGGTCGACCGCTGCAGATAATGCCGGTCCTCGAATGTTGAAACCCAGTTTGGCAGGTAGACGACCATCAGTGTCAGCAGCATGCCGCTGAGCGTGGCTTCGCCGAAACCGATCAGCAGGATGAATGGCGCATATTGCGCCAGCAGCGACGAGCCGATTCCCGGCAACAGCGCCGCCGCGCACAACTGCGCCGCCGCCGCGGAAAGGCCGGTGATGAAGAAGCCGTTGCCCAGAATGTAGACGAAAGGATGCGCCGGCAGCCACTGCGCGACCGCACGCCGGCCAAGGTCGGTCATCAATGCTGGCAACACGCCGAGGAAAAGGGCGCTCCAGACTACGGTGCCCGCGGAATGGTCGAACACCACCGCAAGGAACGGCGCGGCCAAGGCCGCACTCCATATGGCCAGCGCCGGCCCGAGCATCAGGGTCAGAAGCGGCACGCCGACCAGTTGCAAGGCCACCGCCTGACCGAGATCGGCGCGGGCACTCCACAGCAATACAAGCGCCAGCGCGCCACCGAAGAATCGATGCAGGGCGCCGGTGGCAAATGACTGCCGCCAGTGCGCAGCCCGCGCCGCTGCCGCGAGGGCTGCAACCAGCACCAGCGCAGTCCAGACGACCGGGCCCTCCGTGGGAACGACAAACCGGGCAACCATGTTCGGCCTAGGATCTGGCTGGCGGATCCTCGCCGATGCGATGGCGCAGCTTGACGGGGGCGGCCGCGTTGCGCCGCATGCGGATATTGAGAAACTCCACGGCCACCGAAAACGCCATTGCGAAGTAAATGTAACCCTTGGGAAACTTGGTGCCGAAACCTTCCGCAATGAGGGTCACCCCGACAAGCACGAGGAAACTCAGCGCCAGGATCTTCACCGTGGGATGCGCGTCAACGAACTCCCCGATCGGCTTGGCGGCCACCATCATGACCCCCACCGAGGCGAGTACCGCCGCGACCATGACCGACAGGTTGCCCGTCATGCCCACCGCGGTGATGACCGAATCCAGCGAGAACACGATGTCGATCACCGCGATCTGGGCGATGACGCTTCCGAATGTCGCGGCACCCGCCGACGCTGTGCCGTCCGCGTCTGCACCGGGCCCCTCCAGGGACGCATGGATCTCGTGCACGCTCTTCCAGAGCAGGAACAGGCCGCCGCCGATGAGGATCAGGTCACGCCCGGAGATTTCCTGTCCGACAACCGAAAACAATGGGGCCGTGAGCCCCATGATCCACACCAGCGAAAACAACAACGCAATGCGCGAGCCCATCGCCAGCAGTAGCCCGAAGCGCCGCGCCCGGTCGCGCTGGGATTCCGCCAGGCGCCCGACCAGGACCGAGATGAAAACAATATTGTCGATACCGAGGACGATTTCGAGCGCCGTCAGGGTGAAGAACGCAATCCAGAGATTGGGGTCGGAAATCCATTCCACGATCATTCCTTCAACAGGTAGCCGATAGCGGCCATCCGGTTTGCCGTTGCGCAAACCGCATCTTCACACGCTTCGCAAGGCGCGCACTTAAGCCGGATCAAATCCGCTACCGTTGTGCTCGCCCAGTCGTGGGCCGCGACCACGCACTTGTCCCGGCGTTTTCGAAAGTCTTGGCACCACGCCCGGCACCGTCAATTCGCGGCCGTCTTCGAGAGTGATGTTCTGGATCAAGCCTCGCGCCCGGTACTGCGGGTCGGTCATGATGTCGGCGGCAGTGAAAATCTTGCCGCTCGGCACCTGCGCGTCCTCCAACGCCTGCAGCAGGGTGGCGCCGTCATGCGCCGCGCACCACGCACCGATGCCCGCATCGAGTTCGGCCACCCGAGCCACCCGCCCGGTGTTGTCGGCCAGCCCCGGATCATTGACCCAGTCGTCGCGCCCCATGGTTTGCGCGAGGCGCCGGAAGATCGAATCGCCATTGGCGCCAATCACGATATGCACGCCGTCTTTCGACGTGTAAGTGTTCGAGGGCACGATGCCCGTCAGGCTGGTACCGGTGCGCTCCCGCACAGTGCCGTCGTAGGCATATTCGGGCAGCGTTGCCTCCATCATGTTGAACACGGCCTCATAAAGCGCCACATCGACCACCTGGCCTTCGCCGGTACGGTTGCGGTGCTGGAGGGCCATGAGGACGCCGATCACGCCGTGGAGTGACGCGATGCCGTCACCGAGCGAAAGGTTCAGGCGCACCGGCGGGCGGTCCGGAAAGCCCGTCACATAGCGCATGCCGCCCATTGATTCGGCAATCGCGCCGAAGCCTGCCTGGTCGCGCATCGGCCCGGTTTGGCCAAAACCTGAAATGCGCAGCATGATGAGCTTGGGATTGGCAGCCGAGAGTTGCTCGTAACCCAGGCCCCACTTTTCCAGGGTGCCGGGACGGAAATTCTCGATCACGATATCGGCTTCCAGTGCCAGCGCGCGGGCGGTGGCCTGGCCTTGGGCTGAACGCAGGTCCAGTGTCACGGACTTCTTGCCACGCGACTGCACGTGCCACCAGAGCGAGGTGCCCTCATGCAGCTTGCGCCAGTAGCGGATCGGGTCGCCGCCGGGGTTCTTGGCGTCCGCAGGTGGCTCGACCTTGACAACATCCGCGCCGAAATCGGCAAAGAACTTGCCGGCAAACGGGCCGGCGATCAATTGGCCAAGTTCAAGGACTTTGAGGCCGACGAGCGGCCCACCGGGCTTTTGCGACATGCGGGCACTGCCTTCCGAAGCTATTCTGGGCCGTGAATTCTAGCGCCCGCAGGAAACCTGGCCGTGCGCGGCACGCGCGCATGGCGTCTTCGCTAATCGACGATGAACAACTTTGCGCCGATGGCGGTGCTGGAGCGGTGGGCCTCCGCCCCATCGGCCACCTGGTAACTCATGCCCGGCAGGAGGGTGAATTGACGCCCGTCCTCAAGCTCGGTATCAAGTCGACCTTCCAGGCAAAGCAGCACATGCCCCTTCTGACACCAGTGATCCGCCAGATAGCCAGGCGTGTACTCCACCATGCGCACGCGGATGCGATTGTCCGCAGGGCCAAAGTGACGGGTCCGCCACAAGGCCATTCCGCGCACGCCATTGACGAGTTCTCCCGGATGTTCGGTCGTCTCGACCGAATTCCAGTCCACCGTGCCGAAGGGAATGTCTGCGATGTGCATGTCAGCGCGACAAGCCCTTGGCGACCATCCAGTCCTGGATCATCTGGGCGATGGCATCGGAGTTGCGATCCATCATCAGCATGTGCGAATTTCCGCGCACGCCGGTCTTGGGCAGATCGATGCGGGTCACGTCGGTGCCCTGCTTGCGCAGGGCCTGTTCGAAACGGTCCACGTTCGGCGTGATCTTTTGCCAAAGGGGGTAGCGTTCGAGATAGTCTCCCCAAACAAACAGGTGCGGGATTCCCTTCAGCGGCGTGAGGTCCACCTTCTCGCCCGGAGCGCCGGAAGGCTCAATCGCGATCACGCCCTTGACCATACCTGGTGCCTTGAGGGCAGCGGAGAAGGTGAAGTTCCCGCCCTGGCTGTGCACCACGATCACACACGGGCAGACCTTTTGCACATACTGGTCGTAGGCGACCTGCGTGGCGGCGTCGTTGGTGGCCCAACGCGGAATGCCCTGTTTGCCGAACTGGTCAAACGCCTCGACCGGGAATTGCGTGCCCTCCGGATAGGCACGACGCCTGGACGGGTCGGTCACATAAGAACCTTCCGGCCCGAGCCGGAACAGTTCCCAAGCCTCCTTCTTGGTGCGGAAGAAGGGCTCGGTCTTGAAGATCTCAGGGTAGCGGGCCCAGGAAGCGCGACCACGCTCAACCGCGTCACTCACATATACATCGTGCCCGGCCTTGAGAAAGAAATTCTGCCAACCCGGCTTGCCATCCGGCTTGGTTTCCCAGGTGACGCCGGACAAACCGCCGCCGTGCCACATCAGCAAGGGATAGCGCCCCTTGCGATAGGGATCGTGCAGTTTGACGTACTGCACATACATCTGCTCGACTTCGAAATCGCCGTTGGGGTTCACCTTGAAAGGCGCAGCACCTGCCGTGAAGACAATTTCCTTTTCCGGCAGCCCGGAAAGGGTGACCTGACGCCCGCCAATGTGGAAGCTGCCGACTTCCTTCACGCCGAAATGGTCGTTTCCCATGCCGCTATGGCCCCCTTGATGCTGGTGCGCGCACGCTGCTACCAGCAACGAGACCGTCAAACCTGCAAATGCTTTTTTCATCCACTCCTCCTTTGTTGTATTGATGCCGATGTACCGCGAAAAAGCTGGATCTTATGTATCGCGCCGGTCCTGGAAGGCGTGCGCTATGGTCCCTGGGTCCACATACTCCAGCTCACCACCGATCGGTACACCACGCGCCAGCCGGGTGACCTTGAGACCACGCGCCTTCAACAACTCCGCGAGATAGTGCGCCGTGGCTTCGCCTTCATGCGTGAAGTTGGTGGCCAGCACGATTTCGCGCACCACGCCGTCAAGCGCACGCGACACCAGCCGCTCGATGCCCACTTCCTTGGGGCCAATGCCGTCGATCGGCGAAATGCGTCCCATGAGCACGAAGTAAAGACCTCGATACGCCTGCGTCTGCTCCATCATCGCCAGGTCCGCCGGCGTTTCCACCACGCAAAGCTGGGTGGCGTCACGGCGTGCCGCCGCGCCGGGTTCGCAGATATCGCAGAGATCTTCCTCGGTGAAGCTGTTGCACATGGCGCAGCGCTTCATGTGCTCCGCCGCATGGGTGAGCGCGCGCGATAGCCGCAGGGCGCCGGGACGGTCGTGCTGCAAAAGGTGAAATGCCATGCGTTGCGCCGACTTTGGACCAACACCGGGCAGTATTCGCAAAGACTCAACAAGCTCGTTCAACGCGGCGGGAGCTTTCACGCCCGGACCCCGCTGCACACTTGTGAGTCGCAAACCCGGCAGCATGCCGAATTCAGAGGGCGCGCGTCGACGGGCGCTGACAAGCGCGAAAGCGCGCAAGTATTCGGAATGCGGTGGGAAATCGGAGCGAAGCGGGGAAGCATGACCAAAATGTCGGATAATCGCGCGCCATCATAATTGCGCGTACAAGTTGACCCTACTCTACATTATCGCCGCCACCGCGGCCGGTGGATTGCTTTCAGTCGCGGTCGCCAGCGTTGTCGCCTCCAAACTGCTTGGCGCCCTGGTACCGCGACTGGTGAGTTTTTCAGCCGGCGTGCTGCTCGGCGCGGCGTTTCTCGAAGTGTTGCCGCACGCTTTCGATCTGAGCGTCAGCAACCATGCCCTTTTCGCAACGCTGCTTGCCGGCCTGCTGGCGTTTTTTCTGCTCGAGAAGTTCGCCCTCTGGCGACACAGCCACCACCACGAGCATGACGGGCACGGGCATGAGCACGGCTTCGATGCCCATGAAGCAGGGAAAAGCGGCCTGTTGATCCTGATCGGTGACGCACTGCACAACTTCGCCGACGGCATTCTTATCGCCGCTGCGTTTCTGGCGGACCCTTGGCTGGGATTCATCACCACCCTGGGCATCATTGCGCATGAGGTGCCGCAGGAGGCAGGGGATTTCATCATCCTCCTCAATGCGGGCTATACGCGAACGCGGGCGCTGGCCTACAACGCCACTGCCAGCCTCGCTTCGATAGCGGGTGGCATGCTCGGCTATTTCACGCTTGCCAATGCCCAAGGGGCTATTCCGTACGTGATCGTCCTGGCGGCTTCGAGCTTTATCTACATCGCGGTGGCCGACCTGATTCCGTGGATGCACCGCCGCGCGGAGTCGGAATCGGCTGCATGGCAAATTGGCATGGTAGGCGCCGGATTGTGCCTGGTTGCCGTATCACATTCGTTCCTGCATTGACACGGCATTCGATCCCGGGCGATAGCGGCTCAACCTGGAGAATCAACTCAACGCTAGACACCCACAATAAGCGTCCGTACCGCAACTAGCGGTGATGTCGCAGGGACGTATCAATCGCTTCCACAAACAAAAACGGCGCCCGAAGGCGCCGCTGCTATCGAAAAAAATCCCGCGTCAATTACGTGCCAACTTCCTGCGAGCGATCAACCCAGCAAAAGCCAATCCGAACAGCGCCAGTGAACCGGGTTCGGGTACCGAGCTCGGGGGACTTGGAGGATTGGAGACGATACCTTGCACCGAGAGAATCTTTACCGCATCGTTCTGCTGGGAAAACGTTCCGCCGCCCGCCAAATTATTGTAGGCACCGACCAGCCAATAGGAAGAACTGTACGCTGAGTTAATGCCCTGCAGGCTGTTGACCACCACGTCAGCGTAGTTACCAATCACGGTCCAGCCGCTACCAAGCGTCGACCACGTCTTGCCAGTCATGTCGAGCGGCGCAGAACCTGTGTAGGCAAGAACGGTCATGTCCGAATCATTGATGATTGCGCCATTGCTGGAGGCGGTGGTGTTTGCGCCTTTCCAGCCAATTGTCATCCCCGTGAGCTTGACCTTGTTCGCGAACGTCAGCAGCAACATTTCGTAGCGTTCATTATTGTCAACGGCGTGCTCGGGACTGGTTCCGTCGCCTGTATCGCAGTTGGCAGTCGTGCCACAGGCGTCGTTGTTGCGCATTCCAATACCACCACTCCAAAGGTTGACCGAGGACTGCGTTTCCACAAGGTATCCATCAGTCGATGCCCCGGATCCATCGGTGTTGGCATAACCGGTCACCGTGTACCCGCTACCAAGGAGCGTCGCTCCGGGTGTGAGGGTGTAAGTGGTGTCAGCTGTAGCGTACCCTGACATGACAGCCGCAGCGACTAGCGCGACAAGCTTTGCATGGTTTTTCATAGTATGAGCCGATCCAATAAACGAAGTCTGACAACACATAAAGCAAATATAGGGCCAATAATTTTTATTATTATTTTTCATGTACTTAGAATCACTCCGCCACTACAACTACGGGCTTGTGTAAAAAAAATCGACAGCGCATTTCACCGCTTAGAGCCCCAGCTCCTTCTTCAGGGCGACCAGTTCGGCATACCCCTGAGCACGCGCATCGGTGACGACCACGGGCGCCAACTCGTCTCTTGCCTCGCTCTTTCGACCAGCCTTTAGCAATGCAGCAGCCAAATGATAGCGAATCGCCCCGTTTCCGGGGCTGCGCAACCTTGCCTCGCGCAAATACCGAAGGCCGGCATCAAGCTGCCCTTGCTGCACCAGTATCCAGCCCAGGGTATCGGCATAGGATGGATTGTTGGGTGACAGCTTTAGCGCCTTCTCGGCCTGTACCCGGGCATCCGGATCACCCAGCTTTTGCAACAGGTTGGCGAAATTGTTCAGGGTCGCCGCATGGTCAGGTTCAACGGTCAGGGCCTTCGCGAAAGTCTGCTTGGCCGCGGCGAGCTGACCGGCCTGAAACTGCGTTTCGGCAAGCGCCCTCATAAGCGCGAGATCTTCCGGATGCTTCTTCGCGTAAGGGGCGATGAACGCACTGGCTTTCGCATGATCACCCATTCCAACAAATGCCCGAGCCACGTTGAGCACGTTTGGCGTGCTTTCGTCGCGCGCCAACGCTGACTGATAGGCCACCAGTGCCACCGCGTGCTGCCCACGTGCGGCCGCCAGATTCCCCGCAGTCAGCAAGGTCAACGGGAGATTGGGATAGCGCGCCGTCAATGCCTTGAGTGCCGCATCCGCCTTGGCTGCACTACCACGGCGCTCTTCGACATCGACGTTCAAGGCCATTGCCCCCGGATCGTCAGGCCGCCCCTGCAATGCCTTCTGAACGTTGTAAAGCGCGCCGTCCGGATTACCCGAGGCCAGCTGCATCCTGCCAATTGCAACCTGCATTTCAGGGTCGAAATCCGCCTTTCGTGTCATCGCCTGGAACACCGTGCGCGCTTTGCCCATGTCACCCTTGGCCATGTAACTTCGACCAAGCGCCATTTGCGCGGACATGCTGTCCGGATACTTGGAAACAAGTTCACTAGCCAGTTCCAGGGCCTGATCCGGATCACGCTGCGACAAGTAAAGGTCAACAAGTGCCACACCGGGGCGCGTGTCGCGCCGTTGCGCCGCGTCGGCGGCCTTGAGGTGTCGAATGGCCTCGACAGGGCGGCGTGCTCGCTGTTCCAGCAACCCCAACTCGTACAAAAGTTCGGGGTCGCCACTCCGTTTCGCCAACAGATTGCTCAGGCGCGACCGTGCGTCATCGAACTTGCCTTCGGCGGCATCCATTCTGGCCAGATTCAGGGCAGCCGATCGATAAGCCGGATCCTTGGCGAGCACTTCGGAGTAGATTGCCCTGGCACCGTTCTTGTCACCGGTCGCACTTTTCACCGACGCCAGGAAACTGATCGCCGCGAGATTTGCCGGATCCCGCCGCGCCATTGCCTCTGCGGTCTGCAGGCCCTTTTGCGATTGCCCCTGGCGGAGATAAAGCATAGCCAGCGCGCTTGCCGCCTGAAAATCGGCTGGGTTGGCGGCCAGCGCCTTCTCAAGACTTGTCTGGCCACGCTCGACCTGCCCCAATCCAAGCTGACTGAAACCGAGCGAGCGGCTCATTTCCGCGGATCCGGCCCTGCTCGCGGCTCGTTCCAGCAAGTCACTCGCCTGAACATACCTGCGCTGCGCCAAATAGGTGCTTCCTAGCATGTACTGCACCTGCGGGTCATCGGGCATTGCCTTCTGGAGCGTTTCAAGCATTGGTTGCGCCCGCGAATAATCCTTCCGTTCCAGATGAACCGAGGCGAGCAATTTCCGTGCGCCCAGGTTGGCAGCATTGCGCCCGACAACGATCTCAAGGTATTCCCGGGCCTTTTCGAAATTCCGCAAGCCGTGGTGCGACAGTGCCCCGACCATCAACAACTGCTCGCGTCCCGCGAGCCATGCGGGAGGCAGCGCATCAACCAGCTTGGCAACCTCATTGAGCGAAGCGGTCACCGCCTGGCTGTCGCGTTTCCGGCTCGCCAGCAATGCCTCCAGGTAAGACGCACGCGGATCGTTCAGCGACTCCTTCTTCAGGAACTGCAGGTCCCTGGCGGAGTCATCTTCTCGCTTGAGGTCAACGAGCAGGGCTGCGCGCGCAACTCTCGCGTCAACATGCCTGGGCTGCAGTGCGAGAGCCTTGTCATAGGCCGTCAATGCCCCCTTCAAGTCAAATCCCGCGTGCAGGGCGGATGCGCGCATGTTCCAGGCATTCGCATCATCAGGCGCCAACTCGATGACTCGTAGCGATAACGTTCTGGCCCGTTCCACCTGCCCTTGCGACAACAATACCGGCACTTCAGCAATCAGCGGAATCGGGGATTTCGGATCCGCTGACCGCGCTTCTTCAAAGGATCTTTCTGCCGCCCGAAAATTGCCTGTCTCGGCATAAGCGATACCGCGCAACGCGAGAACCTCCGCTTTCAAGCCGGGCGGCAGGTCGGTTGCCTGGATACGTTCCAATACAAGCGCATGACTACCCAAGGCCAGGTACACGCGCCCCATCGGAACTGCCACCTCCCCCCGGTTCACGCCTTGCTTGATGGCCTCTTCAAAGGCGGCCTCCGCCGCCTTGAGCTGCCCATCCTTGAAAAGCGCTTTGCCAAGAAGGACGTGCGCCGCAAGTAACTTGCCGTCTTCCTTGAGCGTGTTCTTGAGCTGGATAATCGCGCCCTTGGTGTCTTCCTTCTCGAACAGCTTGAGCGCACTTTCGTAATAGGCCGACGCCTTCTCCGGACTGGCAAATACGAGGGTCCCGGAGACGGACAAGAGCAATGCAACCACCCAAACAGCAGCAGTCGCACGCGAGCCCTTGATCGCTTGCGCGCAGGTGTTGAACTTCCCCGGATTCTTCACGATGTGGGTCGATGCAGCCAATTCAAGCCAATTCAAAGGGTTATCGGACGCCGAGAGTTTAAATATAGAGGCAATTGGATGGCAGCGCCACGCGATGCCGGTTGGCTTTTGTAGAATGTTGTTTCGAATCCCGATAGTTTAGTGCTTGCTCAATGCGATCCCGCAACCTGCTTGGTCATTCTTGACCGCACCAACACGCGAGGCGCGGCCAACTGGGCGTGACGGATCGGCGCAACCGGCAGTTCTTTTGCCACCAACCTTCCGCGAGCCCTGTTGGAGCACGGCAACCCCATGAATTTCGAACTTGTCGCCAACGACGGCCGCGCCCGCCGCGGCCATCTCACACTTTCCCACGGCAACGTCGAAACCCCCGTGTTCATGCCGGTCGGCACTTATGGGACCGTGAAGGCCATGACGCCGGCCGAACTCGAGGACATCGGCGCCCAGATCGTCTTGGGCAACACCTTCCATTTGTGGCTTCGCCCCGGCCTTGAAGTTATTGCAGCACATGGCGGCTTACACAGGTTTATGGGGTGGAATGGCCCGATTTTGACCGATTCCGGCGGATTTCAGGTCTGGAGCCTGGGCGAACTGCGCAAGATCAGTGAAGAAGGCGTTCGTTTTGCCTCTCCGGTGAACGGAGACCGCCTTTTTCTCACTCCGGAAGAGTCGATGCGCATCCAGCGCACCCTCAATTCCGACGTCGTCATGGTGTTCGACGAATGCACGCCCTACGAAATCGAAGGGCGGCCGGCGACGGAAAACGAGGCCCGCACCTCAATGGAATTGTCGCTGCGCTGGGCGGCGCGCAGCCGGGCTGAATTCGACCGGCTGGAAAACCCCAACGCCCTGTTCGGTATCGTGCAGGGGGGCATGTACGAAAACCTGCGCGACGAATCCCTGGCCGGCCTCTCGGATATCGGGTTCTTCGGCTTTGCGATCGGCGGCTTGTCCGTGGGCGAACCCAAGGAGGACATGCTGCGCATCCTCGATCACACCACCCCGCGCCTGCCGGCCGACAAGCCGCGCTACCTCATGGGGGTCGGTACCCCCGAAGATCTGGTGGCCGGGGTTGCCGCCGGCATCGACATGTTCGACTGCGTCATGCCCACCCGCAACGCCCGCAACGGCCATTTGTTCACCCGCTTTGGCGACATCCGCCTCAAGAACGCCCGTTACCGCGACGACACCCGCCCGCTGGACCAAACCTGCACTTGCTACGCCTGCGCCAACTTCACCCGCGCCTACCTGCACCACCTGCACAAACTGGGCGAAATCCTCGGGGCGCGGCTCAACACCATCCACAACCTCCACTACTACCAGGTGTTGATGCGCGAAATGCGCGAAGCCATCGAGGCGGGCCGCTTCAGCGAGTTCCGCGCGGTTTTCGAACGCGACCGCGCGACCGGCGTCTGACCGGCGGCACAACGGGGGCACCAGGCCCCGCCGTGTTAAAATTTCGGGTTGTTCCGAAACGACCTTTCCTGGAGCTTTACGTGTTCATTTCCAATGCATATGCGCAAGCTGCCGGCGGCGGCGCCGGTGACGGCATCATGGGCCTCTTGCCCATCATCCTCATGTTCGTGCTGTTGTACTTCATGATGATCCGCCCCCAGATGAAGCGCCAGAAGGAACACAAGGCCATGATCGAGGGTCTCAAGAGCGGTGACGAAGTGGTGTCCGCCGGCGGTATCCTCGGGCGCATCACGAAGATCAGCGATTCCTACGTCACCGTGGAGGTCGCCGACAACATGCAGATCACCGTGCAGCGCGCCGCCGTGCAGACCCTGCTACCCAAGGGCACGCTCAAGGGCGCCAACAAGGAAGGCTGACGCTCAAGTTCCGGCACTGGATGCCGCCACTGGCGGCATCCGTCAGCCCCGTACCATTCCCACACCGGCCCCCGGTTTTTCTGGCCACAGGCATCATGAATCGATATCCCGTCTGGAAGTACATCATCATCGGCCTGGCCCTGATGATCGGCCTGGTCTACACGACACCCAACTTCTTTGGCGAGGCGCCGGCGGTACAGGTGTCGAGCGCCAAGGCCACCATCAAGATCGACGACGCCACCCGCACCCGCGTCGAGTCCATCCTGAAGGGCGCCTCGATCGAGGTCACCGGCCTGTTCTTCGACGCCAACAGCATCAAGGCGCGTTTCCGCGACACCGACACCCAGCTGAAGGCGCGCGACGTTCTCGACAACGCCCTCAATCCGGACAAGAAAAAACCCAACCCGGAAGACCGCGACGAGCCCTATACCGTCGCGCTCAACCTGTTGTCGAATTCGCCGAAGTGGCTGACCAGCCTGCATGCGCTGCCGATGTACCTGGGCCTCGACCTGCGTGGTGGCGTGCACTTCCTCTACCAGGTCGACATGAAGGCGGCGCTGACCAAGCGCCTTGACGCCCTCACCGGCGACATGCGCACACTGCTTCGCGACAAGAACATCCGCCATGCCGGCATCGAGCGGCAAGCCAGCGCCATCTCCGTCAAGTTCCGCGACGAAGCCACCCGCACCGCCGCCCGCGGTGTGATCAGCGACGCCGTCCCCGACCTGGCCCTGGCGGACGGCAACGACGGCGCGGACTTGAAGATCACCGCCACCATCAAGCCGGAAGCCGAACGCCGCGTGCAGGAAAATGCGCTCAAGCAGAACATCACCACCTT
This sequence comes from Burkholderiales bacterium, assembly GCA_965279115.1. GTDB lineage: Bacteria > Pseudomonadota > Gammaproteobacteria > Burkholderiales > JAEUOS01 > JAEUOS01. The sequence continues at coordinate 3,908,862 of OZ257137.1, read as the reverse complement.
CAACAACCGCATCAACGCGCTGGGCGTGGCCGAGCCGATCATCCAGCAACAAGGCTCCGACCGCATCGTGGTGCAACTACCCGGCGTGCAGGACCCGGCGCAAGTGAAAAGCATTCTTGGACGCACCGCTTCGCTGGAACTGCGCATGGTGTGCGAATCCCCGGAAGAAAGCGCTGCATACGCCTCCGGACAGGTGCCGTTCGGCTGCGAGAAGTATTCGGAACGCGGCGGTGTACCCATCCTGGTGCGCAAGCAGGTGCAACTCACCGGTGACCGCCTGACCGACGCTCAGCCGGGTTTCGACGGCCAGACCCAGGAACCGGCAGTCCATCTCTCCCTCGATTCGCAGGGCGGCCGCATATTCAAGGAACTCACCCGCGAAAACGTCGGCAAGCGCATGGCGATCCTGCTGATGGAAAAAGGCAAGGGGGAAGTTGTCACTGCTCCGGTGATCCGCACAGAAATCGCCGGTGGTCGGGTTCAGATCAGCGGCAAGATGACCACCCAGGAAGCCAATGACGTGGCCCTGCTGTTGCGCTCCGGCGCACTGGCCGCGCCGATGGAAATCATCGAGGAACGCACCATCGGCCCCAGCCTGGGTGCGGACAACATCGCCAAAGGCTTCAAGTCCACGCTGTACGGCTTCACCGCGATTGCCGTGTTCATGAGTGCCTACTACATGCTCTTCGGCCTGATCTCGGTGATCGCGCTGGCGTCCAACCTGCTGTTCCTCATCGCCCTGCTCTCGCTGCTGCAGGCAACGCTGACCCTGCCGGGCATCGCGGCCATCGCACTGACCCTTGGCATGGCCATTGACGCCAACGTGCTCATCAACGAACGGATCCGTGAGGAATTGCGCGGTGGCGCATCGGCGCAGGCGGCGATCACAGCCGGCTACGAACGCGCCTTCGGCACCATTCTCGACTCCAACGTCACCACCCTCATCGCGGGCCTTGCGCTCCTGATCTTCGGGTCGGGCGCGGTGCGCGGCTTCGCGGTGGTCCATTGCCTGGGCATCCTGACATCGATTTTCTCCTCGGTGGTGGTATCACGCGGCATCGTCAACCTGGTCTACGGCTCGCGCAAGCGGCTCCTGCATCTCTCCATCGGCGAAGTCTGGCGTCCGACCGCAACAGAACCCAAGACACCGGCCAAGGCATAAGGCCGGCGGCGCACGGAACAACAGAACCGGAGCAGAAATGGAATTTTTCCGCATCAGGCGCGACATCCCGTTCATGAAGCACGCGCTTCTGTTCAACGTGATTTCGCTGGTCACGTTCATCCTCGCCGTAGTTTTTCTGGTGCTGCGCGGACTCAATTTCTCGATCGAATTCACCGGCGGCGTGGTGATCGAAGCGCGTTACGAACAGGCGGCCAACCTGGAAGGGTTGCGCGGCGCGCTTGACAAGGCCGGCATGCATGAGCCGCAGGTGCAGAACTTCGGCACCTCGCGCGACGTGATGATCCGCCTCGCTTCCAAGGACGCGGCGAACCCGGCCATCAGCAAGATCGATGAGCAGACCAAGAAACCGGTGTTCGACCAGGCACGCTTCGCCGAGCAGGTCATCGCGCAAGGCGGCCCTGGCGGCAAGATCACCCGGGTGGAGTTCGTCGGACCGCAGGTCGGCAAGGAACTAGCCGCCGACGGCGGCCTGGCCCTGCTGGTGGTGATCGCCGGCATCATGGCTTACCTCGCGATGCGCTTCGAATGGAAATTTTCCCTGGCCGCCATCATCGCCAACATGCATGACGTGGTGATCATCCTCGGCTTCTTCGCCTTCTTCCAGTGGGAGTTTTCACTCTCGGTTCTGGCGGCAGTGCTGGCGGTCCTGGGGTATTCGGTCAACGAATCGGTGGTCGTGTTCGACCGGGTGCGCGAAACCTTCCGCAAGCGCCGCGGGCTCTCGGTTCCGGAAGTCATCAACCACGCCATCACCAGCACCATCTCACGCACCATCATCACCCACGGCAGCACCCAGCTGATGGTCACCTCGATGCTGATCTTCGGCGGTCCCACCCTGCACTACTTCGCGCTTGCATTGACCATCGGCATCCTGTTCGGCATTTACTCCTCCGTGCTGGTGGCAAGCCCGATCGTGATGTGGCTGGGCGTTTCGCGCGAGGACCTGGTCAAGCCGGTGCGCGAGAAAACCGCCAACGACGGCGCGGTGGTCTGACAAGCACCGCACATGGACAGGGGCGTGGCATCGCGATAAAGTTGTTATCGTCGATCACTCGCGAAAACCAACCATGACCGAAGCACAAGACAAATCTGCAGCAGGTGAACGGGACATACCGGTCTGGGACTTGGGCGTACGCTTTTTCCACTGGGCACTGCTGACGCTGATCATCACCTCGTTTGTCACCATCAAGATCGGTGGCAACGCCATGACCTACCATGCCTGGAGCGGCTACTGCATCCTGGCGCTGCTGGTATTCCGGCTGGTATGGGGTTTTGTCGGTGGTACCCATGCACGCTTCACCTCCTTCGTACGCGGACCCGGCGCCGTGATTGCCTATCTCAAGGGCATGTTCGACCGTTCCGCTCATCAGTCCACGATCGGTCACAACGCCATGGGCGCGCTGTCCGTGCTGGCCATCCTCGCGGCCCTCCTGTTCCAGGCGGTTTCGGGCCTGTTCGTCAACGACGACATAGCGTTCGAAGGCCCGCTTTACAAATGGGTCGGCAAGGAACTGTCGGACAAGATCACTTCGCTGCATCACCTCAACGAGAAGGTGATCATGGCGCTGGTGCTGCTGCACCTGGCAGCCATCGCCTTCTATTTCTTCTATCACAAGGAAAACCTGGTGCGGCCGATGATCACCGGCGTCAAGCGCATGCGCGGCGCGGTCGCCGAATCGCGTCACGGCAGCACCATCCTGGCCATCATCCTGCTGGCGGCCAGCGGCATCGGGGTCTACTTCCTGGTCAACGCGGCCAGGTAACCGGCAGGTACCTCTACAAAAAAAAAGGCCGGGTTCTCCCGGCCTTTTTTATTTGCAGATATCGCCTTATTGCGCGCGATAGGTGTCGTGGCAGGCCTTGCAGGATCCGCCCACGCCGCCGAAGGCAGCCTGAAGCGCTGCCTTGTCGCCGCTCTTGGCAGCCACCAGCATCTTGGCGGTCTCGCTTTGCAGCTTGGTCTGGCCTTCCTTGAACTTGGCGAATTCCTTCCAGATTTCCGGCTTGGCCTTGGTGTTGGCCGACTGGTCCGTGCCTTCGAGGAAGCCGTCGAACAGGACCTTGGCCATGTCATCGACGACCTGGGCGCTCAGTTCGAGTTGTGCCGGGGTGAGGTTGCGCTCGCCCTTGAGGTGCGCACTGACTCGTCCGACATGATTGGCCATGATCTGGAAGCCGGCCTTGCGATAGACAACCGAACGGTCCGCAGGGACCTGGGCTTGCACGCTGCCGGCGACAATGGCGCCAAGGACTGCCGCACCCAACAACACTTTCTTCATGAACGCTCTCCTAGGATGAACAAAATTGACGGTAGCTAGCCGTCCGGTAAAAACACCTGCTCAGGCGACTTATTCCATCGCCCCGACAAAGCCTGCGCGCAATTTCGCGGCCAGCCTTTCAAAATCCTGCATTTCCCCCTCGGAGAGCACGGAAAAGCGCTCCTTGAGGTATGCGATGTGGTTCGGAAACGCCCTTTCGAACTCTTGCTCGCCGTGCCTGGTGAGGCGCACCACCGTGGAACGGCCGTCAAATTCGGACGCCGTCCGCATCACCACGCCCTGCGCTTCCAGCCGGTCGACCACCCCGGTGAGCGTCCCCTTGGTGATGAGGGTGCACTCTCCCAGTTCCTTGAACGACATGCCCGGCGTATTGCCCAGCGTAGCGAGGATGTCGAACTGCGCCGGGGTATAGCCGAGAAGCCTCACATGCCTGCCGGAAAGCTGTTCGAAGCTGTGGTAACACTCCGCAAGCGAGCGCAAGGTCTTCAAGAACCGCTCGCGAGCCATTTGAACGAAACCAGAAACTAGTCCTAATCGAAACAATCGTACCGGGACGGGCCGGTCGCGTCAATGAAATCGCGCATGCCGACGCACCTTTCGTGTCGCTTGCGGGAAGTCCGTCACCGGGCCTATACTGCAACTGTGTTTCATTAAGCCTGCATTCACGTGTCCGGCAACTCCGCCCCCGTTCTTCGCCTGATCAAGCGATTTGCCCTCGCTCTGTTGCTGGTTGTCGCCCAGCATGCGGCTGCGATGCACGCGCTGGGACATTCGATCGAGCGTACCGACGACGGGCAGGCGGTCCAAGGCCTGCACGCGGGCTGTCTCGGGCTGCACGGCATCGACGATGCACCGGCTGCCGGATTCGCGACCGCGCAATCCGCGCCGGCGTTTTCCACGCCGCTCCAGGAACTCCCGCCGCGCCGCTACGCCGCGGCCCACCGCAACGCCTACCTCTCCCGCGCGCCACCCGCGAACTCCTGACGTACATCCCCTCGCGTGACATGCTCGTGTCGCGCGCCACGTCATTCATCCGGAGTTTCGCTCATGAAATCGTCATGCAAGTTCATGGCGGTCGCCTTGTCGGCTGCCATCGCCCCCCAATTGCAGGCCCAAAGTCTCCCGGCAAACGCCCCAACCCCGGAAGTCACCATCACCGGCAGCCCACTGGGCAGCGGCCTTTTCGACCTCGCCGCACCGGCTTCGGTTCTGGAAGGATCGACGCTGCGCATGCGCGCCGCAGGCACGCTGGGCGAGACCATCAGCAACATGCCTGGGGTGAGTTCCACCTACTTCGGCCCCAACGCCTCGCGGCCGGTGATCCGCGGGCTGGACGGTGACCGCATCCGCATCCTGCAGAACGGTGTCGGCTCGCAAGACGCCTCATCGCTCTCGTTCGACCATGCGACCGCCATCGAACCCATCGCCCTCGAACGGATCGAAGTGGTACGCGGACCGGCCGCCCTCATGTATGGCGGCAACGCGGTCGGTGGCGTCGTCAACGTCATCGACAAGCGGATCCCGACTGCGCCGATTTCGGGGTTTGGCGGGGCACTCGAAGCCCGCGCGGGTGGCGCGGAGCGTGAATCCGCCGGCGCCGCCTCGATCGATGGCGGCAATGGCCGCCTCGCCATGCACGCGGACTATTACGGTCGCCGCACCGGCGACTTGCGCGTTCCGGGTTTCCAGCGCAGCGAATTCGATCGCCAGAACGGTGCCGCAGCGCCTTATTGCAATGGCGACGAACCGAACGGCTACACCTGCAATTCGGGCTCGCGCTCGGAAGGTGGCGCCGTCGGCGCCAGCGCCACCTGGGAGCGCGGCTATGCCGGACTGTCGTTTGGCAACTTCCGCTCCGACTACGGCACAGTCGCCGAGCCGGCCGTGCGCATCGGCATGCGCAGCAATACATGGAACATGGCCTCCGAGGTACGCGAACTCGGCCGGTTCTTCAACACCATGCGGCTCAAGTTCGGCCATACCGATTACCAGCACACCGAATTCGACGCCGGCGTCGCCCAGACCACCTTCAAGAACAAGGGCTATGAAGGCCGGGCCGAATTGACACACAACGCCTGGGGTCCGTTTTCCGGTGGCGCCTTCGGGGTGCATCTGGGCAAATCGGACTTTTCCGCGGTTGGCGCCGAAAGCCTGATCCCGCTCACGCAAAGCCGCGCCGATGCGGTCTTTGCCTACGAAGAAATGCTGTTGGGCAAGTTCAAGCTTTCCTTCGGTGGCCGCTTCGAGAAGGCCTCGGTACGCTCGGAGGGCGGCGGCCCCAATGAAGCCGATCCCGCGCGGGCGCTCTTCGGGACCCCGCGCTATGGCAGCGGGCAACAACGCGACTTCAACCTCGTGAGCGGGTCTTTCGGTGCGGTGTACCGGCTGACGCCTGCCTATGCGCTGGCCACGAACCTTTCCTATACCGAGCGGGCCCCCACATACTACGAACTGTTCGCCAACGGCCCGCATGCCGCCACCGGCGCCTACGAGATCGGCAATACCGGCTTCAACAAGGAAAGGTCGACCGCCGTCGATCTGGCACTACGCTATCGCCAGGGTTCGAGCAGCTTCTCGGTGGGCGCCTTCTACAACCGCTTTCGCGACTTCATCACCCTGGCGGCGACCGGGCAGCAGAAGGACGAGAATGGCGACCCGGCACTGGCAGGCACGGAACAGTTCAACGAATTTGTCTATCGCCAGGTGCGCGCGGTGTTCCAGGGCTTCGAGGCCGAAGCCCGTCACACGCTGATCGCCCGCCCGGGAAGCACGCTGGTGGCCGATGCCCGCACCGACTACGTCCACGCGACCAACAAGGACACCGGCGAGGCCATCGCGCGCGTCGCGCCGTTGCGCGTCGGCTTCGGCCTGACCTGGTTCACCGGCCCGTGGACGGCGCGCGGCGAGATCAACACCGCCGCGTCGCAACGGCGCGTGCCGCAATCGCAAAACGAGCGCCAGACCGGCGAATACGCGCTTGTCAACGCCCAGGTCAGCTACCGGTTCAGCGCCGGCACCGCGCGCGGGCTCGCGTTCGTCAAGTTGTCCAACATCGGCAATGCGACGGCCCGCATGGCCACTTCGCAATTGCGCGAAATCGCTCCCCTGGGCGGCCGCGCGCTCGCAGCAGGCGTGCGGTTCGATTTCTGAACCACCGCCGCGCGGCGATCATTCGATCTTGTAGGAGACCAGTTCGATGGTTTCGCTGCGCGGCGCCTCTCCCGCGATGGTGGCTTCCGATTCGACCCGCACCGGGCGCATCGCGGCCCGCGAGTACCAGTGTTGTTCGCGCACGACAAGCGTGCGTTGCGGGTCGCCCGGATCGACGGTTTCGATCTTGACCTCGATCCTCATCGCCAGGAACCGGCCCGCCGGCACCTCCACGGTTTCCCAACCCAGCGCGCGCCCCTCGCCTTTCATGCGCCCGCTTTGCCCAGCACCAAAATTGCTGACACTCGAATCAATGCCCCAACGCTTGCCTGCGTACAGCGGAAAGCTGTAGTAGGCCAGCGCCGGGTTGTAGTCGTTGAAGCCACTACCCAGGAGGCCCCAGTCACGGTCATGCACCGCCACCGAGGAGTCCTGGGAACCGATGTCCTCGGTCTTCAAGGTCATGCCCTTTTCGTTCACGCCGGTCAAGGTCTGGCGCATCACCCGGCTGTTGCGGCCGCTGGAACGACGGTAGATCCATTCATCCCCGGTTTGCACGGCCGGACGCATCAAGAGGCCGGTATCGACCGCCGGGTCGATCTCGCGCGGCTTGGGCGGCGGCTTGGCCGGCGCTTGCGCCGGCGGCGAGCCCCCCAGCCCCTGGCCCACGACCCCATCGGCGCAGGCGCAGGCGAGCGCCACGCACAGGACCCGCAGTGCGCGGCAGAGGCTCATCGACTCAGGCGCGCCGGGCGAGTTCGCCGGCACGGCCGGTGTAGGTGCCGGGCGTCAGTTGCATCAGGCGATCCTTCGCATCCTGCGGAATCGCAAGCCCGGCAATGAAAGTCCGCAGCGCCTCGCGGGAAATGCCCTTGCCGCGGGTCAGTGCCTTCAACTGCTCATAGGGATTTTCAACGCCGTGGCGGCGCATCACCGTCTGCACCGCTTCGGCCAGCACTTCCCAGTTGGCTTCGAGATCCTCGGCGAGGCGAACATGGTTCACCTCCAGCTTGCCCATGCCACGCGCCAGGGAGTCGAGCGCCAAGAGGCCATGCCCGAGGGCCACACCGACGTTGCGCAACACTGTGGAATCGGTCAGGTCGCGCTGCCAGCGTGAAATCGGCAGCTTGTCAGCCAGATGGCGCAGCAGGGCGTTGGCCACGCCAAAGTTGCCCTCGGCGTTTTCGAAATCGATCGGGTTGACCTTGTGCGGCATGGTCGACGATCCCACCTCCCCCTCCTTCAGGCGCTGCCTGAAGTAGCCCTGCGAGACATAGCCCCACACGTCCCGGCACCAGTCAACCAGGATGGTGTTGGCGCGCGCCATGGCATCGAAGTATTCCGCCATCGTGTCGTGCGGCTCGATCTGGATGGTATGGCTGTTGAATTCCAGTCCCATGGCCTCGACCACGCCGCGGGAAAGGCGCTCCCAGTCGACTTCTGGACAGGACACCACGTGGGCGTTGTAGTTGCCGGTGGCGCCGTTGATCTTGCCCAGCAGCCTGACGCCGGCGAAGCGCTCGATGGCACGCTCGAACCGCTTCGCCACGTTGGCGGCTTCCTTGCCCAGGGTGGTGGGCGTTGCCGGCTGGCCATGCGTGCGCGCCAGCATTGGCGTGTCGGCCTGGGCATGCGCCAGCGCGCGCAGCGAATCAAGCGCGCCATGCATGGCCGGCAGCAGCACCTTTTCGCGCGCGGCGGCGGCCATCATCGACCACGACAGGTTGTTGATGTCCTCCGACGTGCAGGCGAAATGGATGAACTCGGCAGCGGCGGCGAACGCGCCGTTGGCGGCCATGCGCTCCTTCATGAAGTACTCGACCGCCTTGACGTCGTGATTGGTGACGCGCTCGATTTCCTTGATGCGCTGCGCATCGGCCTCGCTGAACGACTGCACCATTGCCTCGAGGTCCGCCGACACGGCCGCGCCGAGCGGCGGCAATTCCGGCAGGCCCGCCGTCGACAGGGCGCGCAGCCACGCCACCTCCACCTTGACGCGGTAGTGCAACAGCGCGAACTCCGAAAGATAGGGGCGCAACGGGTCAAGCCTGGAGGCATAGCGGCCATCAAGCGGCGAAAGGGACAGCAAGGCTGAAGGCATGAAAGTCGGCATTCCTGGAGACAGCGCATTTTATCCGCTGCGAGCGACAGCGACGGCCGTATTGGGGCGGTTGATATAATCGTTCGAGGCAATCAGGGGAAATGTGCACACAATGAAGTTGATCGGTGCCACCAGCAGTCCGTTTGTGCGCAAGGTCCGTATAGTGATGGCGGAAAAGCGGATCGACTTCCAGTTCGTCCTCGAGAATCCATGGGATGCGGCCACCACGGTCCCCGAGTACAACCCGCTGGGCAAGATCCCCACCCTGGTCATGGAAGACGGCGGCGCGGTCTTCGATTCCCGCGTCATCGTCGAATACCTGGACACCATCACGCCGGTGAACAAGCTCATCCCGGCCTCGGGTCGCGCACGCGTTGAAGTGCGCTGCTGGGAAGCGCTGGGCGACGGCATTTGCGAAGCCGCCATCAGCGCCCGCCTTGAGGCCGCGCGTGCACCGGGTGAACAAAGCGCCAGCTGGATCCGCCGTCAGCTTGGCAAGGTCGATGAAGCACTGGCCGCAGCGTCGCGCGGCCTGGGCGACAAACCCTGGTGTTCGGGAAACGCCTATACCCTCTCGGACATCGCTGTCGGCGTCGCCCTGGGCTACCTGGACTTCCGCTTTGCGCAAATCGGCTGGCGTGAACGGCACCCCAACCTGGCGCGCCTGTCTGAAAAACTTTCCCGACGGGCGTCTTTCGCCGAAACGCTGCCTCCTCCCGGCTAGCAGGGCATCAAGCGGCCAGCGCCCGGTCGGCGTTCGTGTTCACGCCGCGACGTCAAGCGCCTGTTGATTGCCGGCGGCATGGATGAAACCACCGCCCAGGCACACCTCGTCCTGATACAGGACTGCCGACTGGCCGGGCGTGATCGACCATTGGCTGGCATCGAATTTCAAGCCGAAGCCGTCTGCGCGCGCCTCGAAGGTGCAGGCCGCGTCTTGCTGGCGGTATCGCGTCTTTGCCGTCAGACGCGTCCCTGGCGCCGGCGGACAACCGCGCACCCACGACGCTTCGCGCGCCGCCAGCGTGTTGGCAAGCAGCATCGGATGGTCATGCCCGCGCACCACGGTGATGCTGTTGGTGGCGACATCCTTTGCGGCAACGAACCATGGCTCGCCGCCATGTGCCGATTCACGATCATCGCGCCGGCCACCCAGGCCGATGCCCTTGCGCTGGCCGATCGTGTAGAACATCAGGCCGATGTGTTCGCCGATGGCACGGCCATTCTCGTCGAGCATGGGCCCCGGCGTCTTTGGCAGATAGCGATTCAGGAACTCGCGAAACGGCCGCTCGCCGATGAAGCAGATGCCGGTCGAATCCTTCTTCGCGTGATTGCCCAATCGCGCCTCCAGCGCGATGCGACGCACCTCGGGCTTGGCAAGCCCGGCGAGGGGAAACAGCACCCGCGACAGCTGTGCCTGGGTGAGCCGATGCAGGAAGTAACTCTGGTCCTTGGCGCTGTCCTTGCCGCGCAACAATTCGAACCGGCCTTCACGCGCGCGCACGCCGGCGTAGTGGCCGGTGGCGATATGGTCGGCTCCCAGCGCCACGGCGTGGTCGAGAAAGGCCCTGAACTTGATTTCGGCATTGCACAGCACATCCGGATTGGGCGTGCGACCGGCGGCGTATTCGCGCAGGAAATCCGCGAACACCCGATCCTTGTATTCGGCGGCGAAATTGACAGCCTCGAAGTCGACCCCGACCACGTCCGCGGCGGCGGCCGCGTCGACCAGGTCCTCGCGGGTGGAGCAATACTCGTCGTTGTCGTCATCTTCCCAGTTCTTCATGAACAGGCCGATGACCCTGTAACCCTGGCGCTTGAGCAGCAGCGCGGCGACAGCGGAATCGACCCCGCCTGACATGCCCACCACCACCGACGGCGCGCTCATCGAGCAGCCTCGAGGACTTGTTCCGGGTCGTAGCCCGCCTTCCATTTGTCGATCGCCACGACCAGCGCCGGAAAGCCCGGATCGACGAACCAGCTGTCGACAGCGAAGCGCGCCCCGCTGCCGGATTCGGTCACGGTGGCCGCCCAGTGTTCGCCAAACACCAGAAACGCGAAGCGGAGTTCGCGGCCGGCCGGTTGGTGATGTCGCAGCAGACCCCGCTGCGCCAGAAGCCGCAGGAAGGAATCGGTATTCGTGGAATGATCGATGCAGTCCATCGCACCGGCGAGCAGCCTGTCATCACCGAAGTTGCGGGCGCGATCACGCCATATCGGCGACTGCGATGCGGCGATCGCATACATGCGCCCGATCGCCAGTCCGAGAACCATCCTTTCGCCTGCAGGATCCGCGGATTGCGATTCCAGCAATTCGCGAAGCCCTTCGATATCCGTATCCGCAAACCGCACCGTGGCCGTTTGCAGGCAGCCGTAGTCGAAGCAAACAGGAACTTCCGCCGACTGTTGCGCGCGTGCCTGCGACATCAGACAAGCCATCACCATGCACGACAGAGCCTTGCAGATCCGGTATCGACTCATGGCTAGAGGGACCGGATCGATTCCAGCGGCATGCGCCGCCCAGCCAGGAAGTCATCGATGCAGACCAGCACCCACGGGCTGCGAAAGCGATCGGCGGCGGCGGCGACGTCGGCGCGCGTCATCCATAGCGTGCGCTCGATGCCGTGGTCAAGGGGAAGCGCGGGATCCGGGACGGAGGCCCGCCCGCAGAACGCGAAGCGCATGAATGTGCGTTCGTTGGGCGCATCGCGCCACTGGTAAATGCCGGTCAGCCATTCGGGGGTAAACCGGCATGCGGATTCCTCCAGGACTTCGCGAATCACGGCTTCGACGAGGGTTTCGCCGTCCTCAAGATGCCCGGCCGGCTGATTGATGCGCAGGCCGTCCGCCGCCCGCTCCTCGACCAGCAGAAAGCGACCGGCCGACTCGATGATGCCGGCGACGGTGACATGCGGTTTCCAGCGCGGCATAGCCAAGCGACCCTCCGGAGAAAGGCGTGATTCTAGCGTCCCGGCAAAGTCCATGCGCCATTCCGGCGTGCGCGCAACGCGGCCCACAGCAGGCCTGAAATTCAGTGCTTGGCCGCGGCTGGCACCTGCCTGGAAGCTGCCTTGTCGGCATCGGGCTTGTCGCTTCCGGCGGCCTTTGGCAGCCCGGCCAGCGGATTGGCGGCGGCCGCGCTGGTGGGGGGAAGCGCCATCGGACGAACTTCCACCTTGTCCGAACCCGCGGGTTTCGCGTCATGCCCGCCAGCGACCTTGTCCGACTTGCTGTCGCCCTTGGCCTCCGCCTTGACCAGCGACGGCACCACCACCTCGATCTTGTTCGCGGTCATGTAGTCGTTCATTTCCTTCCAGCCGGCGAAGACCTGCGCCTTCGGGCTGTCCGGATACATCACGAAGCAGTCCTCGAGCGCCCGGCCGGATTGGCGGCAGGCGCTGCCCACCGCAAGTGCGTCCGCCTCGCGCGCCTTGGTGCCGTCCAGGACGGCAATCTGGTCGCACGCGCCTGCGGCAAGCAGGAACGGCAGCAACAGGAGGAGGGGAGGTGGCGGGCGCATGGCGACGGGAAGACTCTCGCGGCAAGGATAGTGCGCACGCCGCGCGGCCGGTCCGTTGATCAGGCGCGCTTTCGCCACCCTGTTTGCAGCATGTCACCCGCTACCGGTGCCCGCCCATTGCACTTCCCGCCTATTGCACTTCGATGGCGCCACTGACGGCCACGCTGACCATGCTCGCGCCCGCCTCTACCGGCGGCGCTGCCATCGCGGCGTCGGACGACGCGCGCGCCGCGGCCATCATGATGCGCGGCGGCGGCGAATTCTGGCCCGTGCTGATGTTGAGGCGCTCGATCCGGAACCCCTTGCCCGCCATCGCCTTTTGCACGATTTCCGCGCGGCCGCGGAAAGCCGCGATCGCCTCGGCGATCAACTCATTTTCCGCCGCCTTGCGACCCTCCGGGGACACCGAGAATCCGACACCTGCGAGTTGCATCGACGCCTGCAGCTTGCCGATCAGGGCCGACCCCGCACCGAAATCACGGGTCTCCAGGCGGATTTCGGCGCGTCCGCGCCAGCCTTGCAACTGGGTGCTGCGTGGCGCATAGACAGGATAGGTGGCATTGTTGCCGGTGCGCGCCTTGACTTGCGGGAAGTCCCGCGCAACCTTCAGCGCCTCCGCCAGCACCCGATTGAGCGTGCCGGCCAGTGCGGCCGGATTGGCATTGGTCTCCTCGACGAAGAGTGTGGCCGCCAGCAGGTCATTGGCAATCTCGCGCTGCGCATCCGCCTGCAGCTCGACCAGGTTGTAGCGTGGCGCCGGCGGGTTGCCTGCTTGCCCGAATGCGGGTCCGCAAAGGAGGATGGGCAATACCGCGACAAGAGCGGAAAACGAGGTTCGGGGCAGTTTCATGTGTTCGGATCCACCATTAAGGAAGTTGGCCTGGACTGCAATGCGGCGGCAGTCAGGCTACGTCACCACCGCTGCGTACACCAGCTATACTCTAACCTTTCGGGGTTTAGATTCCCAAGACCGGCCGGGCCTGCCGCCTGCAAGCCGGTTTTTTGCTTTTGTCCCCGGAGCAAGGCAAGCGATAAACAGTTCCATCCATCAGGGTTCCGCGGCAACCGGAGCCCGTGCGAGGAGGTTGATTTGAGAATCGGTATCCCGAAAGAGACCCGTCCCGGCGAGACGCGCATCGCGGCCACGCCCGAGACGGTCAAGAAATACGTGGCCGGCAAGCATGAGGTCATGGTCGAGGCCGGCGCGGGCGCCGGTGCGATGATTCCCGATGCCGACTATGCCGCAGCAGGCGCGCAAATGGTCGACGCCGCAACCCTGTACGGCAGTGCAGAACTGCTGCTCAAGGTGCGTCCGCCGATGCCCGCGGAAATCGCCGGCATGAAGGCGGGCCAGGTGCTGGTTGGCACCCTCAACCGCTTCGATGTCGCCGGCCTTGAGGCACTGGCGAAGCAGGGCGTGACCGGCTTCGCGCTCGAGGCGGCGCCGCGCATCACGCGCGCCCAGTCGCTCGACGTGCTGTCTTCACAGGCCAACCTGGGCGGCTATATCGCCGTGCTCACCGCGGCCACCCACTACCCCAAGGTCATGCCGATGTTCATGACCGCCGCCGGCACCATCAAGGCCGCGCGCGCGGTCATCATGGGCGTGGGCGTGGCCGGCCTGCAGGCGATCGCCACCGCCAAGCGCCTCGGCGCCGTGGTCGAGGCCACCGACGTGCGCCCCGCCACCAAGGAGCAGGTGGAGTCCCTGGGCGCAAAGTTCATCGACGTGCCCTTCGAGACCGACGAGGAACGCGAGACCGCGCAGGGCGTGGGCGGCTATGCGCGGCCGATGCCGGAGTCCTGGCTCAAGCGCCAGGCCGCGGCGGTCGCCGAGCGCATCAAGCAGGCCGACATCGTCATCACCACGGCGCTCATCCCCGGCCGCCCGGCGCCGGTGCTGGTCACCGAAGAAATGGTCAAGAGCATGAAGTCCGGCTCGGTGATCGTCGACATGGCCGCCGAACAGGGCGGCAACTGCCCGCTCACCGAAAAGGACAAGGTCGTCGTCAAGCACGGCGTCACGCTCATCGGCCACACCAACTTCCCCGCGATGGTGCCGGCGGACGCCTCGGCGCTGTTCGCGCGCAACGTGCTGGATTTCCTCAAGCTCATCATCGACAAGGAAGCCAGGCTCGCCATCAACAAGGAAGACGAAATCGTCGCCGCCTGCCTCCTGACCGAGAACGGCCAGGTCGTCAAGAAAGGCTAAGGGATCCCCATGGATATCATTTCCCCCACCGTCACCAACCTGATCATCTTCGTGCTCGCCATTTATGTGGGCTACCACGTGGTGTGGACCGTGACGCCCGCCCTGCACACACCCCTCATGGCCGTGACCAACGCGCTTTCCGCGGTGATCATCGTCGGCGCCATGCTGGCCGCCGCGCTCACCACCAGCGACCTGTCGCGCTGGATGGGCACCGCCGCCGTGGCGCTGGCAGCGGTCAACGTGTTCGGCGGCTTTCTCGTGACCCGGCGCATGCTGGAGATGTTCAAGAAAAAAGACCGCGCGTCGGACAAGGGAGGCCATTAAATGAGCCTCAACCTCGTCACCCTGCTCTATCTCGTCGCCTCGGTGTGTTTCATCCAGGCGCTCAAGGGCCTGTCGCATCCGACCACCGCCCGCCAGGGCAACGTGTTCGGCATGATCGGCATGGCCCTGGCGGCCTTCACGACCGTGGCGCTGATCTACAAGCTGGCCGACGGCAAGGTCGCCGGCTTGAGCTATGTGGTGGGCGCCCTGCTGGTCGGTGGCACCGCCGGCACCATCATGGCCAAGCGCGTCGAGATGACCAAGATGCCGGAACTGGTCGCCTTCATGCACTCCATGATCGGCCTGGCCGCGGTGTGCATCGCCATCGCGGTGGTCGGCGAGCCGGCGGCTTTCGGTGTGGCCGCGGCCGGTCAGCCGATTCCCTATGGCAACCGGCTCGAACTTTTCATCGGCACCTTCGTCGGCGCCATCACCTTTTCCGGATCGGTGATCGCCTTCGGCAAGCTTTCGGGAAAGTACAAGTTCCGGCTTTTCCAGGGAGCGCCGGTTATGTTTCCGGGCCAGCACGCCTTGAACGCAATCCTTGGCCTTGCCATGCTGGGTACCGGCCTGTGGTTTACCTACGACCAGAGCTGGACGCCTTTCATCATCATGACCGCCATCGCCTTCGTGCTGGGCGTGTTGATCATCATCCCGATCGGCGGCGCCGACATGCCGGTGGTGGTGTCGATGCTCAACTCCTACTCCGGCTGGGCGGCGGCAGGCATCGGGTTCTCACTGAACAACTCGATGCTGATCATCGCCGGCTCGCTGGTCGGATCCTCGGGCGCGATCCTCTCCTACATCATGTGCAAGGCGATGAACCGCTCGTTCTTCAACGTGATCCTGGGCGGTTTCGGGCAGGAGGCCGGCGCCGCGGCGGGCAAGCAGGAACAACGCCCGGTCAAGAGCGGCTCGGCCGACGACGCCGCCTTCATGATGAGCAATGCCGAAACCGTGGTGATCGTGCCCGGCTACGGCCTGGCGGTCTCGCGCGCACAACACGCCCTGAAGGAACTGGCGCACAAGCTTGGCGAGAAGGGTGTGCAGGTACGCTACGCCATCCACCCGGTGGCCGGACGCATGCCGGGGCACATGAACGTGCTGCTCGCCGAGGCAGAGATCCCCTATGACCAGGTGTTCGAGATGGAGGACATCAACCCGGATTTCCGCCAGACCGACGTGGTGCTGGTGCTAGGTGCGAATGACGTCGTCAATCCGGCGGCCAAGACCCCGGGCAGCCCGATTTTCGGCATGCCCATCCTGGAAACCCATCTGGCGCGCACGGTCATCGTCAACAAGCGCTCGATGGCCTCCGGCTACGCCGGCCTCGACAACGAACTCTTCTACATGGACAAGACCATGATGGTGTTCGGCGACGCCAAGAAATGCCTGGAGGACATGGTGAAGGCGCTCGAAGCCCTGTAAGGCTGCGCCTGCCCCGACGCGAAAGACCCGCCGTGTGCGGGTCTTTCCGCATTTCAGCCCCGTGGGTGCGCCTGCTATATTCGCGCGAACAAGAAACCAATCGGAGACACTCCATGCAACAGAGCACCCGCCGGTTTGCCGACAGGCTGGCCTTGACCCTTGCGCTCGCCCTGTGCGGTGCTCCCGCACTGGCACAAACGTGGCCGACCCAGCCCATCAAGATCGTCGCGCCCTTCCCGCCCGGTGGCACGGTCGACCAGTTCTCGCGCATGCTGCAGCCGCACCTGCAGCAGTCGCTGGGCCAGAGCATCATCATCGAAAACCGTTCGGGCGCGTCCGGCTCGATCGGCACCGCGGCGGTCGCGAAATCCCCGCCTGACGGCAACACCTGGGTGTTCGTGTTCGACACGCATGGTGTGAATCCGAGCCTGATCCCGAACATGCCGTTCGACACCCTCAAGGATCTCGCGCCTGTCATGCTCATCGGTACCGGGGCGATGGTCGTTACCGCGCATTCGTCGACGCCCTACAAGTCCTACGCAGAACTCCTCCAGGCCGCCCGCGGCAAGCCGGGCTCGATCAACTACGGGTCGATCGGGTCGGGCAGCCTGGCCCATCTCGCCATGACCGCCCTCGGCAGTCAGCTCAAGATCGAGTGGACCCATGTGCCCTACAAAGGCGGCGGTCCGCTGGCCACCGACGGCGCGGCGGGCCATGTGCCAGTCACGATGGCCACCTATGCCCTGTGGGCACCCCATCTTGCCAGCGGCCGGATCCGCGCCCTCGCGGTGACCTCGCCCGCTCGCATGAAGCAGTTGCCGGATGTGCCGACCATCGCGGAATCGGGTTCGCCGGGTTTCGAGGCGCAGGCCTGGTGGGGTGTGTTGGCGCCGGCCGGCACTCCCCAACCCATCATCGCGCGCATGAATGCCGAACTGGCCAAATCGCTGAAGATTCCGGCGGTGCAGGAACGGCTGGCGCAGATGGGCGTGGATGTCGCTTCCTCGTCGCCGGATGAGCTTGGCAAGTTCGTCGCCAACGAAGTCGCCAAGTGGGGCAAGGTCGTGCGCGACCACAAGATCAAGGCCGGCGAATAGCACCGGGTCTCAAGGCGGCTATTGCGGCAGCTTGTCCCGCAATAGCCGCTTCATCATCTTGCCGTTGGGATTGCGCGGCAGCGGCGCATCAGTGAAGCTGACCGACTCCGGCACCTTGTAGTCGGCCAGCCGCGCGGCGCAGTACTCGCGCACGGCCGCTTCGGTCACCTTGCCATCCGGCGCGTAGACAAAGGCGTGCACGCGTTCCCCCAGCACCGGGCAAGGCCGCCCCACCACCGCCGCTTCGACCACGCCAGGCAGTCCCGCCAGGGTGTTCTCGACTTCGACGCTGTAGATCTTGTAGCCACCGCGGTTCAACATGTCCTTCTTGCGGTCGAACACCCGCACGTAACCTTGGGCGTCGACCGACCCGAGGTCGCCGGAGTGCCAATAACCCGCCGTGAATTCGCGCGCGGTGGCCTCGGGGTTGTCCCAGTAGCCCTTGACGATCATCGGGCCGCCGATCCACAGTTCCCCGGTCTCGCCTGGCGCCACCTCGACGCCGTTGTCGTCGACCACGATCACATCGCCGCACGGCACGGTCACGCCGACACTGTCGGCATGCGCGCGTGTATCGCCCTCGGGCATCACCGTCACCGGCGAGGTGGTCTCGGTGGCGCCATAGGCGTTGGTGAGGATGAGGTTTGGAAGCCTGGCAGCGAGCGCGTCGATGGTCGCCACCGGCATGGGTGCGCCGCCGAACCCGCCCACCCGCCATGCGGAAAGGTCATGCTGCCCGAACTCCGGCGACAGCAGGATCAGGTTGTACATGGCCGGCACCATGATGGTCTGCGTCACCCGTTCGCGGGCCGCTTCGGCGATCCAGGCGGCCGCCTTGAACTCGCGCATCATCACCACGGCGCCGCCGACGCGCAGCATCGCGGCGATGATGGCGATCACGCCGGTGACATGGCTGGCCGGTACCACCAGGGCGGAGCGATCCGCGCTGGAAAGGCGCATGGTCGCCTCGAAATGCATGGCCGAGTGCACGATGCCGAAATGCGTGAGCATGGCGCCCTTGGGGCGGCCGGTGGTGCCCGAGGTGTAGAGGATCAGCGCGGTATCCTCTTCGGCCACCACGGTTGCCGCATTGATCGCGCCGTGGCGCAGCAGGTCCGCGAAATCGCCCCCTTCGCCCACCGACACGCGCGCGCGCAGGGACGGGCAGGCCGCTTCATCCGGCACCCGCTCGGCAAGCGCGACCTCATGGACGATCAGCAGCGCGCCGCACTGGTTGAGGATGAATTCCAGGCCCGGCTTCTGTTCGCGCACGCTCACCGGCACCGCGATCGCGCCCAGGCGCTGCAACGCGTAAAGCAGGAAGATGAATTCCGGTGTATTGCCCAGGAACAGCACCACCCGTTCGCCGCGCGACACGCCTTTGGCCGCCAGTCCGGCCGCCACCCGCGCGACCTCGCCATCGAGTTCGCTCCAGGTCCAGCGGCGCCCCTCGAAAACCAGCGCATCGCCCGGGCCCTGCGGCTGCACGGCCGCTTCGAACATCGCATGCATGCTGCGCGGTCGCTCGGCGAAGCAACGCACCAGCCGGTCGCCAAAATGCGCCTCCATGCGCATCGCAACCACCGGATAGCCTTCCCAGTGTTCCATTTCGCTCTCCTTCAGCCGACGCCGGCACCGCGCCCGACCGCCCCCCAGGCTCGGGGCGGCAGGTCCCGGTCACGAAAACAGCGCCGCATGCGCTTTACTCGGACTTGATGCCGGCGGCCTTGATCACCGGCCCCCACAACTCCAGGTCCTTCTTCATCAGGGCCTGCAACTCGGCGGGGGTGCTGGTGCGCACATCGAAACCGACCGTTCCATATTGGGCGACGACCTCGGGCAACTTCATGATTTTCTCGACTTCCGCATGCAGGCGCTCCACCACCCGCGGCGGCGTGCCGGCCGCGGCCATCAGCGACACCCAGCCCAGCACCTCGTAACCGGGCACCGTCTTCGACAGCGGCGGCACACCCGGCAGCCTGGCCACGCCCGCGTTGTTGGTCACGGCCAGCGCGCGCAGCTTGCCGGCCTGCAGGTTGGGCATGGAATTGAGCAACACATCGAACATGAAATTGACCCGGCCGCTGATCAGTTCGAGCATGGCCGGAGCACTGCCGCGGGTGGGAATGTGGGTCAGCTTCACGCCGGTCATGGCGGCCAGCAGTTCGCCGGAGAGATGGTTCGAGGAACCGATGCCCGATGAGCTGTAGGCAAGCTTGCCGGGGTTCTCGCGCGCGGCACGGATGAGATCGGCCACGTTCGCATAGGGCTCGCCGGCGCCCACCATCAGCACATTGGCATAGTCGCACAGGAGGGTGATCGGCGCGAAGCTCTTCAGCGGGTCGTAGCCGGTTTTCGGATTGATCAGCGGCCCGATGGTCAGCGACCCGATATGGCCCAGCGCCAGTGTGTATCCGTCGCCCGGCGACTGCGACAGGCGCAGCATGCCGACCCCGCCGCCCGCGCCGGCGATGTTCTCGACCACCACCGGCTGGCCCAGCACATCCTGCAGCTTGCCCGAGATGGCGCGGCTGGCGACGTCGAGCGGACCGCCGGGCGCGAAAGGGGCGATCAGACGTATTGGCCGGACCGGCCAGGTCTCTTGCGCCTGTGCCACCGAGGCAAGGCCAAGTACGGTTGCCGCAGTGAGGATTGCCCGGAATGTTCGAGCCAACCGCATGGATGCTCCCCCTCTTGTTGTGTGTAGCGGCCCTCAGGATTCCAATGCCGCATCGATCACTTCGACCCAGTGCTTCACGGGGGTCGAGGTGCCGCTCTGCAAATGGATCAGACAACCGATGTTGGCCGAGCAGATCAGATCCGGCTTCCCCGCCTCCAGATTGCCGAGCTTGCGCGTCTTCAACTGCTCGGAAATTTCCGGATTGAGCACAGAGTAGGCGCCGGCCGATCCGCAGCACAGATGTGATTCGGCCACCGGCGTGAGTTCGAAGCCAGCATCCTTGAGCATCTGCTCGGCCTTGCCGCGCACCTGCTGGCCGTGCTGCAGCGTGCACGGCGGGTGATAAGCGATCCTTCTCGCGCCCGGACGCGCGGCCGCGACGGCCAGCGCGCCGGCCAGCGACTTTTCCTCGATGACCAGTTCCGACAAATCCCTGGTCATGCCCGATACGCGCGCCGCCTTCTCCGCGTATGCCGGGTCGTGCGCGAGCAGGTGGCCATATTCCCGGACCATCACACCGCATCCGGAGGCCGTCATTGCCAGCGCTTCGACTTCCCCCGACTCGATGGCCGGCCACCAGGCGTCGATATTGCGCCGCATGTTGTCGAGCCCGGCTGCCTGGAAGTCGAGGTGGTAATTGACCGCCCCGCAGCAACCGGCCGATGGCGCGGAAACCAGCGACACCCCCAGCCGGTCGAGCACGCGCGCAGCGGCATTGTTGATGTTGGGCATCATGGCGTTCTGCACGCAACCCTCGAGCAGCAGCATGCGGCGCGCATGGCGCGGCGCCGGCCGCAGGCCGGCCTGCTGCCGTTCCGGGACCTTGGCCTTGAGGCCTCCGGGCACCGCCCAGCGCATCGCCTGCCCCAGCTTCATCGCCGGTGCGAAAAGCGGACTGTTGAGTCCCTTGGCAAGAAGCGCGCGCTTGAGCTTGTCGGCACCGCCGCGCTCGACCTGGTCGCCGACGATCTTGCGCCCGATATCGACCAGGCGGCCGTACTCCACGCCAGACGGGCAGGTGGATTCGCAATTGCGGCAGGTAAGGCAACGGTCCAGGTGCGTCTGTGTCTTGCGCGTGGCGGCCTGGCCTTCGAGCACCTGCTTGATCAGGTAGATGCGCCCGCGCGGGCCATCGAGTTCGTCCCCCAGCAACTGGTAGGTCGGGCAGGTGGCGGTGCAAAAACCGCAGTGCACGCACTTGCGCAGGATGGCCTCCGCCTCCTCGCCTTCGCGCGTGCCCCGGAACGATTCAGCGAGATTGGTCTGCATCAGAATTCGGCGTAAAGGCGGCCGCGATTGAAAACGCCGTGGGGATCGAAGGTCTGTTTGAGGCGCGCATGGATGCGTGCGAGCACCGGGTCGAGCGGCGTGAATACCGGCGTTGCGGCGCGTGTGGCCACATCGGCGCGGAACAGCGTGGCATGGCCGCCGGCGCGCAGCGCGGCCGTGCGGATCTCCGCGGCCGGGGCCGCGGATCGCAGCCAGCGCAGGGCGCCGCCCCATTCAATGAACTGCACGCCGGCCAGATCCAGGGGTACGCTGGTCGATGGAACGGAAAGACGCCACAACGGCGCAGCACCGTCGAAGAACGGGTCGGTCTGCTCGCGCACGCCCTGCCAGAAGCGCCCTGCCAGGGCCGCCTCGACCACCTCGCCGCCGAGCTTGCGGGTGGCCGATTCGACAGCCGCGTCGGCGCCTTCCAGGCGCAGGCTGAGTTCGCCATCGAACCAGGCGGACGCGGTCAATGGCAGTGGCAGCCCGCCCCACTGGTTCAGCTTTTCGATCGCCTGCGCCGGATTGCGGACCGCAAGCCTGAGCGTGCGCGTGGCCACCGGGCGCGGCAACACCTTGAGCGACACTTCGAGAATCACGCCCAGCGTGCCAAGCGAGCCGGCGAGCATGCGCGAGACATCGTAGCCGGCGACGTTCTTCATCACCTGGCCGCCGAAAGAAAGCACCTCGCCGCGCCCGTCCAGCAGTTTCACGCCAAGCACGAAATCACGAATCGAGCCGTAGTAGCCGTTGCCAGCCGCGCGACGCGGCCCGGCCAGGCCGGCCGCCACGGCACCGCCGATGGTCGCGCCCGGGCCGAAGTGCGGTGGCTCGAACGGCAGGATCTGCCCCGCGACCGCCAATGCCGCCTCCACTTCGGCCAGCGGCGTACCGCCGCGCACCGTAATGACCAGTTCCGATGGTTCATGGGCGACGATGCCCGCGACCGGACGGGTATCAAGGACATCGCCCTGTATCGACTGGCCGTAAAAATCCTTGGTGCCGCCGCCGCGCACGCACAGCACCCGACCATCGGCGACGGCCGATTTCACCGCCGCCTGCAGCGCCGCGACTGCAGCCATGTGCGTCACTGACGCTCCTTGAGGCAGTGGTCGTAGATCTGCCAGTGCACCGCGCCCCGCGAGCGCGCCGTGTACATGCGTGACAGGCACGCATGGTGTGCTTCCTCGGCCGACACTTTCGTCGCCGGCGCCGGTGCGGTGCATCCGGCGGTGCAGGCCAGCGCCATCAATGTGAAAACCCCGCGCATCAAAACCTCGGCAGCTCGGGATGCGGCAGCTGGCCTCCCGACACATGCATGCGCCCGAATTCCGCACAGCGATGCAGGGACGGAATGTTCTTCTCCGGATTGAGCAGCCCCTTGGCGTCAAACGCGGTTTTCAGCGCCCGGAAGGCCGCCAGTTCCGCCGGCGCGAACTGCACGCACATCTGGTTGATCTTCTCGATGCCCACGCCGTGCTCCCCGGTCACGGTGCCGCCGAGCTCGATGCACTTGAGCAGCACCTCGTTGGCGAACTCCTCGGTGCGGTGCATCTGGTCGGGATCGTTGGCATCGAACAGGATCAGCGGGTGCAGGTTGCCGTCGCCGGCATGAAACACATTGGGGCACTTGAGCCCGTATTTCGTTTCCATTTCGGCGATGAAACGCAGGATCGTGCCCAGCGCCTTGCGGGGAATGGTGCCGTCCATGCAGTAGTAGTCCGGCGAGATGCGCCCCACCGCCGGAAACGCCGCCTTGCGCCCGGCCCATGCCTTGAGCCGTTCCGCCTCCGATTGCGACACCTTGAGCGAGGTGGCGCCGGATTTCGACAACACCGCCTTCATGCGTCCGATTTCCTCTTCAACCTCTTCGGGCGTGCCGTCGGACTCGCACAGCAGGATGGCCTCGGCCGCGAGGTCATAGCCCGCGTGCACGAACTGCTCCACTGCGGCGGTCGCGGGCTTGTCCATCATCTCCAGCCCGGCCGGAATGATGCCGGCGGCGATCACGTCGGCCACCGCGTTGCCGGCCTTCTCCACACTGTCGAAGGACGCCAGGATCACCTGTGCGCGTTCCGGCTTGGGCACAAGCTTCACGGTCACTTCGGTGGTGACCGCCAGCATGCCTTCGCTGCCGACGATCACCGCCAGCAGGTCATAGCCCGGCGCATCAAGCGCCTCGGAACCGAATTCGACCAGATCGCCTTCGACGGTGAAGCCACGCACGCGCAGGATGTTGTTGACCGTGAGCCCGTATTTCAGGCAATGCACGCCGCCCGAGTTCTCGGCCACATTCCCGCCGATGCTGCAGGCGATCTGCGAGGACGGGTCGGGGGCATAGTACAAACCCAGATGCGCGACCGCCTCCGAAATGGCGAGGTTGCGCACGCCGGGTTGTACGCGCGCGGTGCGCGCCGCGTGGTCGATGGAGAGGATCCGGTTGAACTTGGCCAGCGAGAGCAGCACGCCATTGCCCATCGGCAAGGCGCCGCCCGACAAGCCGGTGCCGGCACCGCGCGGCACCACCGGCACGTCCATCTCGAAACAGGTCTTGAGGATGCACGCCACCTGCTCCTCGGTGGAAGGCAGGGCCACCACCATCGGCACCTGGCGATAGGCCGACAGGCCGTCGCATTCGTAGGGGCGCGTGTCCTCGCCTTCGAAAAGCACCTGTTCCTCGGCCAGGAACACGCGCAGCGCAGCCACCACGCGGGTCTGGCGCAGCAGGTCGATCAGCGGCTTGCCCGCCGGGGCGTTCATGCGCGCGTCTCGCCGGTCAGACCGCGATCACTTTGCCGGGGTTCATGATGTTGTCCGGGTCCATGGCGCGCTTCAGGCTGCGCATCACGTCCAGGCTGTCACCGTGCTCGGCATCCATGAACTCCATCTTGCCGC
Source organism: Burkholderiales bacterium (assembly GCA_965279115.1). Classification (GTDB taxonomy): domain Bacteria; phylum Pseudomonadota; class Gammaproteobacteria; order Burkholderiales; family JAEUOS01; genus JAEUOS01. The sequence goes on along the minus strand of OZ257137.1, from coordinate 3,884,721 downwards.
AGCCAATGCCATGCTCGCCGGTGCAGGTGCCTTCCATCGCGATGGCGCGCTCGACCAGGCGATGGTTCATCTGCTCGGCGATCTCGATATCGTTGGGGTTGTCGGGGTCGACGATGATGCAGAGGTGGAAGTTGCCGTCGCCGATGTGCCCGAGCACCGGCACCATGCGCCCGGATTCGTTGATGTCTTTCTCGGTGGCTTCCAGGCATTCCGCCAGGCGCGAGATCGGCACGCATACGTCGGTGGAAATGATGCGGCAACCCGGCTGCAGTTGCAGGCAGGCGAAATAGGCGTCATGGCGCGCCTGCCACAGCTTGCTGCGATCTTCCGGCTTGGTGGCCCACTGGAATGCCTCGGCGCCTTGTTCGGCGGCGATCGCCTGCACGGTTTCGGCCTGCTCCTTGACCCCCGCTTCCGAACCATGGAATTCGAAGAACACGGTGGGCTTTTCCTGCAGGCCGGTCTTGCTGTGGTTGTTGATGGCGCGCACGCACAGCGGGTCGACGAAATCGCAGCGCGCCACCGGCACGCCCATCTGGATGGCCTGGATCACCGTGTTGGCGGCCGCCACCATGTTGGGGAAGCAGCACACCGCCGCCGAAATGGCTTCAGGTTGCGGGTAGAGCTTGACCGTCACTTCGGTGATCACACCAAGCGTGCCCTCGCTGCCCACGAACAAGCGCGTCAGGTCATAGCCGGCGGAAGATTTCTTGGTGCGACGCCCGGTCTTGACGATCCGCCCGTCGGCCAGCACGACCGTGAGCGCCATGACGTTCTCCTTCATGGTGCCGTAACGGACCGCGGCGGTGCCGGAGGCGCGGGTGGCGCTCATGCCGCCAATGGAGGCATCGGCGCCCGGGTCGATGGGGAAAAACAGGCCGGTGTCCTTGATGTGGGCATTGAGCGCCTTGCGGGTGACGCCGGCCTGCACCACCGCGTCGAGATCCTCGGCATGCACTTCGAGAACCCGGTTCATGCGCGACAAGTCCAGCGACACGCCACCATGGATGGCCAGGATGTGTCCCTCGAGCGACGTGCCGGTACCGTAAGGGATGACCGGAAACTTGCGCGCGGCGCAGGCCTTGACCACTGCCGCCACTTCCTCGGTGGTTTCCGGAAACACCACCGCATCCGGAAGCGCGTCCGGGAAATGCGATTCGTCATGGCCGTGATGCTCGCGCACCGCGCTGGCGGTCGAAACCCGCTCCGCCCCGAGCAGCAATTTGAGCTCGTCGAGCAGGGGGGCGGGAAACTCGCGGCGCAGGTATTTGGTGGCGATCGGCTGGTTCATGATGTCTTGTCTCCGGGCGAAGCCGAAATTCTACCTTGCCGCCCCGTCGCGCCGTGCGTAGGGTAACCCCAACGCCGGATGGGGCAATTCCGCTGTGCCGCGTCGGGCAGAAAGCGCAGCCCGGCCCCATAATCCCGGCAACTTTCACCGCGCCCGCTACCATGTCGACCACACCCTATTTCACCCCCGAACACGAAGCCCTGCGCGACTCGTTGCGCCGCTTCATTGCCGACAAGGTCCTGCCGCATGGAGACGGCTGGGAGGAAAACGGCTTGGTCCCGCGCGAGGTGCTGCGCGAGATGGGCAAGCTCGGATTTCTCGGCATACGCTACGAGGAGGCGTACGGCGGCTCCGCCCTGGATACCCTGTCGACCGTGGTACTGGCAGAGGAACTCGGCCGCTCGACCTACGGCGGCTTCGCCGTGACGGTGCTGGTGCACACCGACATGGCCTCGCCGCACCTGCATAACGCGGGCAGCCCGGAGCAAAAGGCGAAGTACCTGCCGCCCATCATCCGCGGCGAGAAGATCGCCGCGGTGGCCATGACCGAACCGGATGCCGGTTCCGACCTGGCCTCCATGCGTACCACCGCCCGGCGCGATGGTGACGCCTGGGTGTTGAACGGCGCCAAGATGTACATCACCAACGGCGTGCACGGCGACATCTTCTGCGTGGCCGCCAAGACCGGCGACGCAGGCACCCGCAACCACCAGGTGTCGATGTTCGTGGTCGAGAAAGGCACGCAGGGCTTTTCCGTCGCCCGCCCGCTGAAAAAGCACGGCTGGCTATCCAGCGACACCGCCGAACTGGTGTTCGACAACTGCCGCATACCCGCCGCGAACCTGCTGGGCGAAGAGAACAAGGGCTTCTATGCCCTGATGAAGAACCTGCAGAACGAGCGCATCGTTCTCGGTGCACAGGCCATGGGTGAAGCCGCCAGGGCCATCGAACTCACGCTCGAGTGGGTCACCCAGCGCAAGGCCTTCGGCGCCACATTGTGGGACAAGCAGGCCATCCGCCATCGGCTGGCGATGCTCTCGGCACGTGTGGAAGCCGCGCGGGCGCTGGTCTACAACACCGCCTGGCGCGACGCACAAGGGCAGACTGTCACCAAGGAGGTGTCGATGGTCAAGGCCCTGTGCGGCGAACTGGTCAACGAGGTGATGTACGACTGCCTGCAGTTCCACGGCGGCTTCGGTTACATGCGCGAGGCCGCCATCGAACGCATGGCGCGGGATGCGCGCATCCAGTCGATCGGCGGCGGGGCCACCGAGGTGATGCTCGAGGAGATCGCCAAGCGCATGGTTTGAGCAAGTCGCCGGGCTCTCGCCTGCCCGGACCAACCTAGCCGCCGCTGCGATCACATCGGGCGCCGCGTCAACCCGTAAAATCGCCACATGTCCATCCTCGAAGCCTATCGGCGCGCCCTCAACAGCCAGCTGCAACCCGGCATGCTGGCGCTGGCCATCGGCCCGGTGATTGTCGCCGCCCTGTTCTGGGCCTTCATCATGTGGTGGAAGTGGGCCACGCTCTTGGCCACCATCGACATGCTGCTCAAGACCCTGCCCTACATCGACAAGGTGATCGACCGGCTGGTGGTCTACGGCATCAGCGTCGTCCCGGGGATACTCACTATCTGGATACTGGTGGCACTGTTCATTCCGCTCACGCTGGTGTGCGCCCTGGGCTTTGTCAGCATCGCCGGCATGCCCTTCATGGTGCGGCATGTCGAGTCACGCGAGTTCTCCACACTGACGCGCCAGAGCGGCGGCGGTTTCTTCGGCTCACTCGCCAATTCCATGGGGGCACTGATCCGCTTCCTGTTGCTGGCGGCCGTGACGTTTCCGCTCTGGTTCATCCCGGTGTTCGGCTGGATCGTCCTGCCGATCCTGCTCGGGCGCCTCAACGCGCGGGTGTTGCGCTACGACGCCCTGTCGGCCCACGCCTCCACCGACGAGCTTGCGCTGCTGGCGAATTCGCCGCGGCTGCGCTGGCAGTGGCTTGGCTTTGTCGGCGCGGTTCTCAATGTGATCCCGTTTTTCTGGTTCTTTTCCACCACCCTCACCGGACTGGCATTCATCCACTACGGGCTGGACGCACTCGCCGCAACGCGCGGCAACACCATCAAGGAACTACCGGCATGAAATTCGGCCTCATCATCATCGGCGACGAAATCCTCTCCGGCAAGCGTGCCGACAAGCACATGCCGAAGATCATCGAGCTGCTCAAGGCGCGCGGCCTGCGGCTTTCGTTCGCCGAATACCTGGGTGACGACCGCGCGCATATTGTCGACACCTACCGCCGCACTTTCGCGCTGGCGGCCAAGGGCGACTGGTGCATCTTCAGTTGCGGCGGCATCGGCGCCACCCCGGACGACCATACCCGCCAGGCCGCCGCCGAGGCGCTCGGTGTGCCGCTGCAACTGCACCCCGGTGCCGAGGTGCACATCCGCGCACGCGCGGTCGAAATGAACTGGGAACTCACCCCGCAGCGCCTGGCGATGGGCGAATTCCCGGCCGGCAGCGACATCATCCCCAACCCCTACAACCGCATCGCCGGGTTTTCGATCGGGCACCACTACTTCGTGCCGGGCTTTCCTGTGATGGCCTGGCCGATGGCCGAATGGGTGCTCGACACCCACTACAAGGCGCATTTCAACCACGCCCCCTACCTGGAAAAATCCATCTTCGTCTTCGACCTCGGCGAATCGCAAGTCATCGACATGATGGTGGAAGCCGAGAAGACTGCCGGCCTCAAGACCTTCAGCCTGCCCTCGGTGGGTGATGACAAGACGCCGCGCCACATCGAACTGGGTGCCAAGGGCGAGCCGCACGCGGTTGAGGCGACGCTGGAGGCCTTCCGCAAGGGTGTTGAGGCGCAAGGCGGCAACTGGAAAGCGACACTCAAGGCTTGAATGCCAGCGAAGGAGCATCCACCATGACCACGCCAACACAAGCTGAGAAAGGCGCCCGCTTCGCGGCCCTGCATGACGGGCCGGGCGCCTTCGTCATCGCCAACCCGTGGGATGCCGGCTCCGCGCGCATCCTCGCAGGGCTGGGTTTTGTGGCCCTGGCGACCTCCAGCGGCGCTTCCGCCGCCGTCTACGGCAGGCGTGACGGCAGGATCACCCGTGAAGAAGCCCTGGCCCACGTGCGCGCCATCGTCGACGCGACCGACCTGCCGGTGTCGGCCGACCTTGAAAAGGGCTTTGGGGATTCACCGGAAGATGCCGCCGAAACCATCCGCCAGGGCGCGCTGGCAGGCCTGGTGGGCGGCTCGATCGAAGATGCCAGCGGCGACGCCGCCAGGCCTCTGTACGACATCGGGCATGCCGCCGAGCGCGTGGCAGCCGCGGCGCAAGCCGCCAGGAGCCTGCCGTTTCGCTTCATGCTCACGGCCCGCACCGAGAACTTCCTGCGCGGCAATCCGGATCTGGATGACACCATCCGGCGCCTCCAGGCGTTTGAGAAGGCAGGCGCGGATGTGCTGATGGCGCCGGGCCTGCCGGACATCGCCGCGGTGCGCGCGGTGTGCGCCGCCGTATCGAAGCCGGTCAACTTCATGGCCGGCATCCGCGGCAAGTCGCCTTCGGTGGCCGAACTCGAAGCCGCGGGCGTGCGCCGCATCAGCCTGGCCACCTCGCTGTACCGCGCCGCGATCACGGGGTTGATCGACGCGGCCCGTGAGGTTCGCGAACATGGCAGCTTCGGCTATCTCGAGCACACCATCGTCACGCCGGACTTGAATGCCTACCTGAATGGCTAGGGCCGCAGGCTGAATCCAGCACCGCGACAAAGACCCTGCTGAGCCCGCGCCTTTGCGCGGGAGCGGTGTTTACCCGTCTGTACATTGACACGGATTCCGGGCATCCTTCGCACCGCCTTTCAAATTACAAGCGGAGACAAGGAATGCAACTCGATGTCAATGGCAAATCGGTGGAAGCCGACGCCGCGCCCGACACCCCTCTTTTGTGGGTACTGCGCGATACCCTGGGCATGACCGGCACAAAATTCGGCTGCGGCATGGCGCAATGCGGGGCCTGCACCGTGCATGTCAACGGCACGCCGACCCGCTCCTGCGTGACCCCGGTGTCGGCGATGGCCGGCAAGAAGATCACCACCATCGAAGGTCTGGCGCCCAATGGCGATCACCCGCTGCAACAGGCCTGGGTGGCCGAAGGGGTGCCGCAGTGCGGCTATTGCCAGTCAGGCCAGATCATGACCGCCGCCGCGCTGCTCAGGAAAACGCCCAAGCCTTCGCGCAAGCAGATCGTTGATGCGATGGCAGGCAACATCTGCCGCTGCGGCACCTACAACCAGATCGTGCGTGCGGTCGAGCGCGCGGCGAACACCAAGGCATGAAAGGAACGATGATGAATCCACGTATCGATTCCCTGGTGCTCTCGCGTCGCCAGTTCCTGCTCGGGTCCGGCGGCATGGCCATCGGTGTGGCCTTTGGCGTGCCCGCCCTGACCGCCGCGAAAAGGGCACAGGCCCAAGGCGCCGGCCTGGCGCCCAACCAGTGGGTCAGCATCGCCGCCGACGGCACCATCACGATTCTTTCGCCCGCCTCGGAAATGGGCCAGGGCACACTGACCGCGATGCCTCTGTGCCTGGCCGAAGATCTGGATGCGGACTGGGCGCGTGTCAAGGTGATGCAGTCGGGCCACAACCCGAAACTGTTCGGCAACAAGCTCTTTGGCGGCATCATGGCCACCGGCGCGTCCCGGACCACACGCGGCTATTACGAATTGCTCCGCCTGGCCGGCGCGCAAACCCGGCTTGTACTCGTCAACGCCGCCGCCGAGAAGTGGAACGTTCCGGCCGCCGAATTGAGCACCGAGAAAAGCATGGTGCTGCACAAGGCCTCGAACCGCAGCATGGGCTATGGCGAAATCGCCGCGTTCGCGCAGGTGCCCGCGCAATTGCCGCAGGTCACCCCCGCCATGCTCAGGAAACCGGCGGACTTCAAGCTCATCGGCAAGAACGTGCCGCGCATCGACCTGGCCGAGAAAACCCGTGGCGCCGCCAGGTACGGCATCGACACCCGTATCGAAGGCATGCTCCACGGCGCGGTGCTGCGCGCACCGGTGCAGAAAGACAGGCCCGCCACCATCGATGACTCGGCCGCGAAGCTGGTCAAGGGTTATGTCAAGACCGTTCCCCTGCCCTATGGCGTGGGCATTCTCGCGGAAAACACCTGGGCGGCGCGCCAGGCCAAACAGGCGCTCAAGGTCAGCTGGGAAGGCGCCGCGCCGGCGAAGAACTACTCGTCCGACGCGGTGGGTCGCGACTACCTCGCCGCCGCCGCCGACCTCGACCTGTCCAAGGCAGGCGTGGAGGTCGAGAAACACGGCAGCGCGACACAGAACATCAAGGGCGCGACACGTGTCCTGAAGGCCGATTTCATTTCCGAGCACATGGCCCACATGTGCCTGGAACCGATGAATGCGACCGCGAAGTTCACCGGCGACAAGCTTGAAATCTGGTCGCCTACGCAAAGCCCGTCCATTGCCACGTTCGCCTGCGCCGGAGTCCTGAAGATGCCGCCTGCGAACATCACCGTCAACACCACGCTGCTGGGCGGCGGCTTCGGCCGGCGCGTGGATGCCGACTTCACCATCGATGCCGCACTGCTGGCCCGCGCCGCGGACGGCCGCGCGGTCAAGGTCACCTGGACCCGCGAGGACGATGTGCAGAACGACAAGTTCCGCCCTCTGGTGGCCCAGCACCTGGAAGTCGGCCTCGATGCCACAAACAACATCGTCGGCTGGCATCATCGTCTGGCAGGCGAGTCGATCTACGCGCGCGCCAATCCCAACGCCTTCAAGGCGGCGGGCGGCAAGGACGCACCGTTCCACGAAGGCGCCGAGTTTCTTTACGACATCAAGGATCACCTGATCGAATTCGCCCGTCAGGACCGCGGCATCGACGTGGGCTTCTGGCGCGCCGTGGGCGGCGGCTATACCAAGCTGGCGGTCGAGACGATGATCGACGAAATCGCGGCCGCCGCCAAGGCCGATGCGGTGGAATACCGGTTGCGCCTCCTGGCCAAGCATCCGCGCGCCCAGGCGGTGATCCGCGAGGTGGCGCAGATGGCCGACTGGAACAGGAAGCGCCCCGCCGGCCGCGCGCTCGGCATCGCCTACTCCGACATGTGGGAAACCCATATCGCCCAGATCGTCGAAGTGTCGATCGACCGCAAGAGCGGCATGATCAAGGTGCACCAGGTGTGGGCGGTGGTCGATACCGGCGTGGCGGTGTTGCCGCAGAACGTCGCGACCCAGGTGGAAGGCAGCATCGTCTGGGGCATTTCCGGCGCCCTGAAAGAGCAGGTGACTTTCAAGGACGGGGTGCCGCAACAGTCGAATTTTCACGACTATCCGGTGCTGCGCATGAACGAAGTGCCGCCCATCAACGTGAAGGTGATGGTCACGGACAACGCGCCGGGAGGCGTGGGAGAGTGCGGTTTGCCGCCCGTGGCCCCGGCGATCGCCAACGCGGTCGCCAGACTCACCGGCAAGCGCCTGCGCCACCTGCCCTTCAACCCCCAGCGGGTGAAGGCGGCCCTGGTCGCCTGAAGCATCCGGCAAGCGGAAAAGCAAAACGCCCGGTCGCGACCGGGCGTTCTAAATCACGCTAAAGCGCAAAGCCCGGCATCAAGCCGGGCTTTGTCTTTTCAGACTGCCGATACGGCTTACTTGCGCTTGGCAGCGGTCTTGCTCGCGGCGACCACGGTGTTGGCGGCGGTCGCGGTGGCGTTGGCGAAGTTCGACTCGGCCAGATCAACGGCCTGCTTGACGATCTTGCTGGCGTTGTCGTAAGCCGAAGTGGCGGCGGCCATGGCCGACTTGACGGCGGCAACGGCGGACTCGCTGCCGGCCGGCGCGCTCTTCAACGACTTGTCGATCAGGGCGGCGAATTCCTTCTGGGCGACTGCGGCCTGCTCTTCAGCAGCACGGCGCAGGGTGGCCTGGCTTTCGGCAACGATGCCATAGACGTGGCGCGAATAGGAGATGGTCTTTTCCAGCGAAGGCTGGGCCAGCGAGGTGTTGAGGGCCATCAGTTCCTTGGGGTCCTTGATCTCGAGCAGCGCGCGGGTATTGGCAGCGGCGTCGTCAAACAGGGCCTTGGCGGTGGCGACATTGAGTTCGGCAAGCTTTTCAAAGCCGTCAAAGCCGGACTTGGCGATGGAGAAGAAGCTTTCGATGCCGGCCTTGCTGGCTGCGGCGAACTGCTCATTGGTAACGGTCATGGTGATTCCCTCGGTGTGGTCGGTTTGGTAGTGGTTGACGTGAGCACAAACCTGCAACAGCCGATATCAACCTTGGTTTGTGCAATGCACAAATGCGGATTATAGAGACCCGCAAAGCGAAGTCAAGGATTTTTTGCGGCATCGCACCATTTTTATATTCGGTCACAAGTCATTGATTTTTAATGATTTAAGTTGACGCATCGGCATCAGCCGAATGCGGTGCGTGGTAACATGAGCGCACTTTTGGTGCAGTCGCACCTGCCTCACGCCGGAGCGCGGCTGGAACGGCGAATCCGGTCCCGCCGTGCCCGTCCACGATTCATGCCCTCGACAGACCCCTTGCAACCCAGCCGCGCTTCCGCGCTGTTCATCAGCGCCACCCCCGGGCTGTTCGTCATCCTCTGGGCCACCGGCTTCGTCGGCGCCAAGCTGGGGCTGCCCTATGCCCCGCCCCTGAAATTCCTGCTCTGGCGCTTCGTCGTTGTGATCGCGCTGATGGCGCCGCTGGCGCTCCTCACCCGTGCTCCATGGCCACGCGGACGCAAAATCGTTCACGTGGCCATTGCCGGCGTGCTGCTGCAGGCGGGCTACCTGGCCGGTGTGTTCGTCGCCATCTCACTCGGCTTGTCGGCGGGGTTGGCGGCACTGATCGTCGGCACCCAACCCATCCTGACCGCGGTGGCCGGCCCCCTGATCGGCGAGCGGGTGACCGCGCGCCAGTGGGGCGGCCTCGTGCTCGGTTTCGTTGGCGTGGCGATGGTGCTCTCGAACAAGATCGGACTGGGCGGTTTTGGCTGGGGCGCCGTGGCGTTCGCCGTGCTGGCGCTCATCACGATCACCGGCGGCACGCTCTACCAGAAGCGTTTTTGCGGCGGCGAGGACCTGCGCACCCAGTCGGTGGTGCAGTTCATCGCCGCCGGCGCGGTGCTGCTGCCGTTCTCGCTGGCCTTCGAGACGCGCGAGGTGGTCTGGAGCGCGCCGCTGGTATTCGCGATCGGCTGGCTGGTGATCGTGCTTTCACTCGGCGCCACCACCCTGCTCCTCTTGCTGATACGCCGCGGGGCGGCCACTTCGGTCACCAGCCTGATGTACCTGGTGCCGCCGGTCACCGCGCTGATCGCCTTCTTCATGTTCGATGAACGCCTGACCATCATCTCCTTCGCCGGCATGGCCGTGGCCGTCGCGGGCGTGGCGATGGTGATGCGCAAGTAGAATTCCGCTCGCGATCCCCACGGGCGCCCTTCACCTACTTCCGAGGCAAGATGAAAGACCACGAAATCGTCGATCACGCGATCACAAGCCGCCGTTCAGTGCGCGGCTTCCTTCCCACCCCGGTGGATCGTGCCACCATCGAGGAGATCCTCGCCGTGGCCAGCCGCGCCCCTTCCGGCACCAATATCCAGCCCTGGAAGGTGCATGTCATGACAGGCGCGGCGCGCGAGCGCTTTTGCGCCATGATCATGGCCGCGCACGAAGAGGAATACGAACGCAAGAAGCGCGGCGAAGCCCCCTTGCACACCGAGGAATACGGTTACTACCCGGTGGAGTGGTTCGAGCCCTACGTGGGCCGGCGGCGCAAGCTCGGCTGGGAACTCTACAGCCTGTTGGGCATCGGCAAGAAGGACTACGACAAGATGCACCTCCAGCACGGCCGCAACTACACGTTCTTTGACGCGCCTGTCGGAATGATCTTCACCATCGACCGCAGGATGCTGCAGGGGTCATGGCTGGACTATGGCATGTTCCTGCAGAACATCATGGTCGCAGCGCGCGGGCGCGGCCTCGACACCTGCCCGCAGCAGGCGTTCGCCCACTTCCACAAGCTCATCGGCAGCTTCCTCGAACTGCCGGCCGGCGACATGGTCGTCTGCGGCATGGCGCTCGGCTACGAGGATCGCGGCGTACTGGCCAACAAGCTCACCACCGAGCGCTGCGCGGTCGGCGAATTCGCCACCTTTGTGGAGAGCTGACGGCGCACCGGCAAGAAGCTGGCGAGCGTACAAAAGCGTGACGGCGCCTGGCTGCGGGGCGCCCGCTTCCGGCGTGATCAGGCGTTGGCAAAGGTGCCGGTGGTGGTTTTCGGCCCCTGGGACATTTGCTGCAGGCGTGCCTGCTTGAGAATCTCGGCCACCGGCGCATGCCCCAGGCGCAGCGCCAGATCCACCGCCGAATCGCCCTCGGCGTTGAGCAAGGCGGCGTTGGCGCCGTTGCGCAGGAACAATTCGGTCAGGCCGGCATGGCCGCGCGCGGCGGCATACATCAGCGGCGTATAGCCGTTGGGCCCCTTTAGGTTGGGGTCGATGTTCATGTTGAGCAGCTTCTGCGCGTACACCATGTTGCCCTTTTCCACCGCATAGAATAGGGCCTTCTGCGCCTCGACACTGCTGTCCTTTTCAAGCCCCGAGGGCAGGATGCGCACGATATGGTTGATGAGCGATACGCCAACCATCATGCCCAGTGCCAGCAACAGGGGCACGCGCGAAATGTTGAGCCGTTCGGCGTACTGGCCTGGCAGGTTCGCCCCGATCACCAGCAGGATGACGATCAGGAAAAACGTGAAGCGCATGTACAGCAGGAGCCCGACAAAAACCACCGTTGCCAGCGTGATCACCAGGTAGTCGACCCGCACGCCCAATGACTCGGTCACGCCGGCAGGCAGGTTGGCAAGCAAGGCAATCGCCGCCACCATCACCACCAGAACCCACTCCTTGACGCTGATCTTGAGATTCACGGTTCCCCCGCTGCGCCCGACTCTAACGGCCGATCCACATGCATTGTGCGGGGCCGCCCTGACATTGGCAAGCCCCCGCCGGTCACGCGCATACGCGCCGGGTGTGCCTCGGGGCCCGCGCATGGCCTGGCACGCTGGCCCGGCATGAACACGATTCCGCGCCGCGGGCTGGTGTTGATGTTGTTGATCGCGGTGTTCTGGGGCGCCAACTGGCCGGTGCTGAAAATCGCCTTGCGCGAGGCGCCGGTGTTCTGGTTCCGGCTGGTCTGCGTCTGGGGAAGCGCCGTCGGCCTGCTGGCGGTGGCATGGGGCTCGGGCTTTCCGCTCGCGGTGCCGCGCGGCGAGCGCATGCGGCTGTTCGGGGTATCGATGTTCTCGATACTTGGCTGGAACGCCTTTTCAGCCTTTGGCGTGCTCAACCTCCCGGCAGGTCGCGCGTCCCTGCTGGGTTACACCATGCCGCTTTGGCTGACACTGCTTTCGGTCTGGGTTCTGAAGGAGCGCCTGAGCACGCCCAGCGCGCTTGGCCTTGCGCTGGGCATGGTCGGCATCGTGCTGTTGATTGGCGAGGACGCCGCCGCGTTCACACGTGCACCGGTGGGTGCCCTGTGCATGCTCGCAGCCGCCACGACCTGGGCCTGGGGCGTGGTGCTGATCAAGCGTCGTCCATTCGCCCTGGCGCCCACGGTGCAGACAGCCTGGATGATGGCCGCCGCCGGCGTTCCGCTGGTGCCGCTGGCCTTGTTGCATGGCGGCTTGGGCATCCCCGAACTGTCGCTGGCCGCCTGGCTGGCGGTCGCATACAACGTCCTCGTCGCCGGTGTGATCTGCTACTGGGCGTTCTACAAGCTGGTCAACATGCTGCCGGCGCATGTGACCGGCATTTCCAGCCTTTCGGTACCCGTGGTGGGGATGGCCACGGGCATGCTGTTTCTTGGCGAAATCCCGTCCCTGAGCGACTGGCTCGCCCTCTGCATGATCATCAGCGCGTTGGGGCTGGTGCTGATCTGGCCGGCGTTCGGCAGGAAACCCAAAAACTCCAAGAATTCATCGTAACTATCCGCGTCAACCAATTCATAATAAAAAGAAAAGTGACATTACAAATCCATTACAATCGCGCCGTTACGATTTTGATTGCGCTGCCATGGGCATGAATTTCATCTCCGCCGTCGCGTTGGCTTTATGCGTGGGGCTGGTCGCAGCGCCGGATGGCCACGCCCGGGAGCGCAAGGCAGCACCGCCGGCCAAGGGCAAGCCTGGCAAGCGCACAAAGCCCGCCAAGCCGCCGGCCCAGCCGCGCACCCATCAAGCCCGTCCGGCAGTAAGCAACGCCCTCGATTTGCGCTCCAATGTGGCACTGGTCATCGACAACAGCACCGGCGAGACGGTGGTATCGAAAAACGTGCGCGACGTGCAACCGATTGCCTCGATCACCAAGTTGATGACTGCGCTGGTCGTGCTCGACACCAGCCCCTCCATGGAGCAGGGCATCGCGATTACCGAAGAAGACGTCGACTCCGAGCGCGGCAGCCGTTCGCGCCTCAAGGTCGGCAGCGAACTCGCGCGTGGCGACCTCCTGCACCTGGCCTTGATGGCTTCCGAGAACCGCGCCGCCCATGCGCTGGGCCGCAGCCATCCGGGCGGACTCGCGGCGTTTGTCGCGGCGATGAACGAGAAGGCGCGCACGCTCGGCATGGAACGCACCCGCTTTGTCGACCCGACCGGTCTCTCCAGCGGCAATGTGTCGACCGCCGAAGACCTGGTCAAGCTGGTCAAGGCGGCGCACAACGTGCCCCTCATCCGCCGCTACTCGACCGACACGCACCATGAGGTGGCCGTGGCCGGGCGCGAAATGCGCTTCCACAACACCAATCGCCTGGTCTCCTCCACGGGCTGGGAAGTGCTGCTCTCGAAGACCGGCTTCATCAACGAAGCCGGGCGCTGTCTCGTAATGCAGGCCAGGGTCGACGGCCGCGCCCTCACCTTCGTGCTGCTTGATTCGTGGGGAAAATTCTCGCGCATCGGCGACGCCAACCGCATCCGCAAGTGGCTCACGAGTACAACCGCGGAACGTCCCCGCGCGCAGACCGCCGGCTGACGGCATGCAGCGCCTGGCGCCGCAGCCAGGTCGCGCCTAGCGTGCCGGTGCCCCGAGCGCCGCGTTGAGCCCGGTTTCGAGTTGCCGCATCAACTCGGCAGCAGGCAGCGTCCTGCTCATCGCCACGCCCTGCCCGGCCCAAAGGCTCATGTATTCCGGCCGGTTTGCCTTGCCCGCTGCCGCGCGCATGGCGCCGGTAAGGGCGTTCTGCACCGGGTAGGCCGGCACCTCGTGGCCATGCACCGCCATGCGCCGCATGAAGTCGTTTTCAATCCCGCGCGCCATGCGCCCCGAAAACGCCAGCGTCACCTGCGTGCTGGTATCGCCGGCGGCACGGATCGCCAGCTTCCAGGATTCGTGTATGCCGGACTCGACGCAATCGAGGAAGGCAGTGCCCATCTGCGCCGCTGATGCCCCGAGCATCAAGGCTGCGGCAATGCCGCGCCCGTCCATGATGCCACCGGCGGCAATGACCGGCACCTTGACCGCGTCGACCACCTGCGGCACCAGGGCCATGGTGCCGATCAGCGAATCCTCATACTTGCCAACGAATGTGCCGCGGTGCCCGCCGGCCTCGGCGCCCTGGGCGCAGACAAAATCGGCGCCGGCCGCCTGCCATGCCAGCGCCTCTGCCACGTTGGTAGCGGTGCCTGCCACCTTGCAGCCGCGCCCATGCAGGCGCTCCACCTGGCGTGCATCATGCACACCGAAGGCGAAGCTGGCCAATGCGGGAGCGGCTTCCAGCAAGGCTTCGAACTGCGCTTGCGGGTCCTCGCAAAAGCGCGCCGGCACCTGCGGCGGCGCGATGCCGAGTTCGGCATGCATGGGCGCCAGCCAGGCGCGCGCCTGCTCCAGCGCGGCGGGGTCCGCCTGCGGTTCGCCCAGCACAAAAAGGTTGATGCAGAAAGGCCGGTCGGTGAGCGCGCGCACCCGCGCCGCGCCATCGATGATGGCCTGCGGTACAAGCGTGGCGGCGGCGAACGAGCCGATCCCGCCGGCATTGCATACGGCGGCGACCAATTCTGGAGTCGTCGCGCCGCCCGCCATCGGCGCCTGGATGACCGGCAGGTGGGCGCCAAATGCGCGGGTGATGGCGGTAGCGGGCTGTGGCATGGTCGGGACTTGGGCGAAGGGGCAGGCGGCAGTCGCCGGATTGTGGGATGCTCCGATTGTGCGCCACCCTGACAATCCGACAAACCGATTCTATCTGCTGGTCCGATTCAGCCCGCCTGCGGCGGCTGGCTTGAAACATCCATGAACATTCCCCGGGTGGCCTTCGGTGGCGCCGCGGCGATGGCCCTGGCGATGGGCGTGGCGCGCTTTTCCTACACGCCCATCGTGCCGGCCATGCACGATCAGGCCGGGCTTTCCGCCGCCAATGCAGGCTTTCTGGCGACACTCAATTTCATCGGCTACACCATCGGCACGCTGTGGCCGCTGTTCGCGCGCCGCATGGGTTTCTCGCCAGGACCCAAGACCGTCGTGCGCTGGGGTCTGGCCGCCTGCACGGTCACCACGCTTGCCATGGCGGCAACGGATTCCTTCCAGGTCTGGGGCCTGTTGCGCTTCACCGCCGGGATCGCCAGCGCGCTCACCATGATCTACGCCTCCACCCTGGTGCTGGACGCCCTGGCGAAAGCAAATTCGCCGGCGGGCGCCGGCGTGCACTATGGCGGCGTCGGTTTCGGCATCACACTCTCCGGACTGATGGTGCTCTTGCTGGAGAACTTCAACATCGGCTGGCGCGGCATGTGGATAGGTGCCACGGTGCTGATCGCGCTGATGATCCCGCTGGTGCTCGTCACCGTGACGCGGCGCACGCCGGCCACCGCCGCGGGCGCCGCGAAGGCCTCCCCCCGCACACCCGCGACGGCACCGCGCCACCCCGGCTGGCTGGTGGCGGCCTACACCTGCGCAGGCCTGGGCTTCATCGTCAGCGGCATCTTCCTGCCACTGATCGCCAAGCAGAACCCGGCGACCGCGCCCTATGCCGCCTTCAGCTGGATGCTGGTGGGCGTGGCCGCGATCCCCTCCAACGTGTTCTGGGCCTGGGTGGCGGTGCGCAGCAATGCGACGGCATCGCTGGTGGCCCAGTTCGCCCTGCAGGTGCTGGGCGTGCTGCTGCCCATCCTCTCGCCCACGCCAGCCGCCCTCCTCGCAAGCGGCGTGATCCTGGGCGGCACCTTCATGGGCATCGTGACGGTGGCCAACGCCGAGGCGCGCACCCTGGCGCCGCACCGCACCACCGAGATGCTGGCGCTGATGACCATCGGCTACAGCCTGGCGCAGATCGTCGGCCCGCCGGTGGCGGGGATGATCGCCACGCGCACCGGCAGTTTCGCCGGCGGCATCTACATCGCGGCGGCGACGCTGGTACTGGGGATCGTGTTCCTGCTGGTGGACAGGACGCGCGCCCGGCGTTGAAAGTGTGCGGAAATGGGGTCTCGAAAATGGGGTCTGACCCCATTTTTACTCCAGCTTGATGCCGGCCCGCTTGATCACCCGGGTCCACTTTTCGATATCGACCACGCGCAGCTTCTCAAGCTCATCAGGCTTGCCGCCCATGGGCTCTGCGCCCAGCGCGGCGAGCTTTTCGCGAACGTCGGGCATGGCCAGCGCCTTGGCCGCTTCGCGATTCATGCGGTCGATGATGTCGGGCGCCACCCCGGCGGGCGCGAAGATGGCGTTCCACTCGTAGACCTCATAGCCCTTCAGGCCTGCCTCGGCAATGGTCGGCAAGGCCGGCGCCGCAGGCGAGCGCTTGCCGCCGGTGACCGCGAGCGCCTTGAGCTTTCCGGCCTTGACGTGCTGCGACGTCGAGGCCATGTTGCCAAAAAAGATCGGCACCTGGCCCCCCATCACGTCGACCAGCGCGGGGCCGCCGCCGCGATACGGAATATGCACCATGAAGAGCCCCGCTTCGGCCTTGAACAGTTCCGCGGCCAGATGCTGGGCCGACCCGTTGCCGCTGGACGCGAAGGAATACTGCCCCGGCTTGGCCTTGACCAGCGCGACGAGTTCCCTCACTGAACTGGCCGGGAACGACGGGTGCACCACCAGCATGTTGGGCGCCACCACCAGCAGAGACACCGGCACCAGGTCCTTCAGGGTATTGAAGGGCATCTTCGGCTGCAGCACCGGGTTGATGCTGTGCGACGAGGCATCGAGCAGGAAGGTATAGCCATCGGGCGGCGACTTGGCGGCCGCATCGCCGCCGATCACCCCGCCGCTGCCCGGGCGGTTCTCGATGAGCACGGGTTGCCCGAGCGCGTCCGAAAGCTTGGGGCCCAGGAGACGCGCCGTCGCATCCGCCCCGCCACCCGGTGGGTAGGACACGATGATGCGCACCGGCTTGGCGGGCCAGGCTTGTGCCTGGGCGGCGAACGACGCCAGCGTGAGCGCCAGTGTGGCGAGAATGGATGAAAAGCGTCGCATCGAGAACCTCCGTCGCGCCCTAGCGCACGAAACCCTTGTCGGACAGCCATTTCTGGATGATGCCGGCGATCTCGTCGCTGTTGCGATCCATCATCATCATGTGCGAATTGCCCTTGATGCCAAGCTTGGGCAGGTCGATCACCTCGGGCTTGCCGCCCGCCTTGGTCACTTCGCCGAGAAAGCGCACCACGTTGCCGCGAATGGTCGGCCAGCGCGAATCCTGCTCGATGAAGTCGCCGAAGATGGCCACCGCAGGGGTGTCTTTCAACACGGCGGCACGCGCCATGTCGCCAAAGCCTGCCGGTTCCACCAGCACCAGCCCCTTGACCTTGTCCGGCCGGTCCTGCGCCACACGAAAGGCGAACGGCCCGCCCTGTGAATGGGCCAGCACGATGCACGGGCAGACGCGTTCGACCAGTTCGGTGTAGGCGCGGATGATCTGCGCGTCGGTGGTAGTCCAGCGTGGCACGCCCTGCTTGGTGAAGTTGTCATAGCCCTCCGGCGGGAACTGGCTGCCGGGCAAGAGTTTCATCCTGGCGGGGTCCTTGTTGTACGAACCCGGCCCCGCGCCGATGCGAAAGCGCTCGAACGGATTTTCCTTGGTGAGAAACACCGGCTCGCCGGCGAAAACATCCGGGTACATCGCCCAGCCCGAGCGACCGCGCTCGACCGCGTCGGAGTTGTAGACCGTCCAGCCCTGACGGATGAAATAGTTGAGCCAGCCGGGGCGGCCGTCCGGCGTGGTCTCGTAGGTCACGCCGGTCAGGCCGCCACCGTGCCACATCAGGAGCGGCAACGTGCCGCGGCCGTTGGCCGGCACGAAGTACTGCACATACATCTGCTCGACCTGGTACACGCCGTTCGGGTCCACCCTGGCCGGCGCGCCGCCTTGCGCGAAGGTCACGGTCTTGACAGGCTTGCCGCTGACGGTATGTTCACGTCCGCCCACGTGGAAGGAGCCCATCTCCTTGATGTTGAGTCCGCCTTGCGAGGCGCAACCGGCCAGCAGCACGGTGGCCGCCGCGATCCATCTTTTCATTATTGTCTCCAGAAGTTTTGGTTGTCGGATGTCGTGCGATGGCGGACTAATCTGCGCCCAGCCTGAGCCGGTTGGGTTGGCGCTTCTCGATCGAGAATTTGAGCAATGCCGCCAGCCGGTAGATGCCATGCGCGAACTTGCCGTAGGGCATGGTGAGGAACAGCGCCATCACGAAGCCCAGGTGCACCGCCAGCAGCGCTGTCATCGCGGCGGTGTCGCGCAACACCATCAGGAGCAGCCCGGTCAGGCTGACGAACAGCAACAGCCAGATCAGGCCGTGGTCCATGGCTTTCTGCGCGCGGTCCCCATGGTCCGGATGGCGCTTGATGTTGAGCAGGAACAGCCCCAGCGGCCCGATGATGAGACCGATGCCGCCCAGCGTACCCAGCACCACCGGCAGGCTGGTGAACGCATACGGCGCCTTCAGGCCGAGCCCGTAGTGGTACAGCGTAGCCACCGAAGTGGACGCCAGGCACAGCATGAAACCGTAGAAGGTGAAGTGGTGTGCCACCCGGCGCGCCTTGGTGAAACGGTCGTCGGCCTCGTTGCAACCCTCACCGTGCCCGCCATCCAGGTACTTGAGCGTGAGCGCGTTGCCAAGCGCTTCCATGGTCGCATCCGACGATCCGGGGCCCGGCTTCCAGACGTTCCAGAACCGCATGACCCCGATGCCCAGCGCCAGCACCACCCAGGCGAACACCGCGCCGAACATCGTGACCAGCAGGTTGTGCGGAAACACCGCGTAGAAATTGCCGCCATTGGCCGGCCGCACCAGGCCGCCGTCCTGCATCAAGGCCAGAAGCAGGAACACGGCGAGACCGACGCCCAGCGACATGGCCACGTAGGCGCCCGCGTTGCGATACAGGGCGCCTGCCGCGCGCGGCCAGGCGTACTCGGTGTAGGTGTTGACGCGCAGTTCGGCCAGCGCGCGTGGCAGGTTCACGCCGAATTCATGCGGCGGCGCGTACTGGCAGGCATGCAGGCAGGCGCCGCAGTTGTGGCACAGGTTGGCCAGGTAATGCACGTCGTTGCTGCCGAATTCAAGCCGGCGCGTCATCGCCGGAAACACGGCGCAAAAGCCTTCGCAGTAGCGGCAGGCATTGCAGATGGTGAGCTCGCGCGCGGCCTCGGCTTCGGCGGCGGCCACCAGTTCGGTGAGGGTCATGTTCATGCGGCCACCTTCTGTCCCGCGGCGATGAAGGCGGCGGCCTGCCGGCCGGCGATGCGCCCGGAAGAGGTGCCAATGGTCATGCCGATGCCGGCCAGGTAGCCCTTGCCAAGGATGTTGCCGGCCATGATTTCGCCGGCCGCGAACAGGTTGGGGCTGGGCTTGCCGCCATAGTTCACGCGCATCTGGTCGTCGATCTTTACACCGAGATAGGTGAAGGTGATGCCCGGCCGCAGCGCGTAGCCATAGTACGGGGCGGTATCGAGCGGGCGGGCCCAGTGGGTCTTGGGCGGGGTGAGGCCCTCGGTATGGCAGTCGTCGAGCACCGCGTGATCGAAGGTGCCGACACGGCAGGCGGCGTTGTATTCATGAACCGTGGCTTCGAAAGTGGCAGGGTCGACGCCCAGCTTTTGCGCCAGTTCGCGCAGGCTGTCGGCGCGCTCACCCGGGAACACCGGCGGCATGAAGCGGCCGATCGCCTTGGCATCGATCACCGAATAGGCGATCTGGCCGGGCTGTAGCGCGGTGAGGCGCCCCCAGATCGCATAGCGCTTGGGCCAGAAGTCCTCGCCCTCGTCGTAAAAGCGTTTCGCGTGCTTGTTGACCACCAGGCCCAGCGAGACGCAATCCAGGCGCGTGACGATGCCGCCATCGTACTTGGGGGCGCGGGCGTCGATGGCCACGCAATGGCATTGGGTCGGGTCACCGATCTCGTCGGCCCCGCCGTCGAGCAACGCGCGCAGGACCACGCCCTGGTTGTAGCGCGTGCCGCGGATGAGGAAGTTGTCGGCCGGCCACTCGCCGGCCTCGTTCTGCCCCCAGGCGCGGCGCAACCAGTCGAGGTTGGACTCGAAACCGCCACTGGCGGCCACGCAGGCGGCAGCTTCGATGCGCTCGTTGCCGACCTTGACCGCCTTGAACACACCGTCCCTCACCTCGATGTCGGTGACCGCCGCGTTGTAGCGGATCTCGATGCCGATCGCCTCGGCGCTGCGGTAGTAGGCATTGACCAGCGCCTTGCCGCCGCCCATGAAAAAGGCGTTGGTGCGCGACAGGTGCAGCGTGCCGGACAATGATGGCTGGAAACGCACGCCGTGCTTTTTCATCCAGTCGCGGCAGGTGGCGGACTCGCGCAGCGCGATGCGTGCCAGGTGCTCGTTGGTGATGCCACCGGTCACCTTGAGCAGGTCCTGCCAGTACTCCTCTTCCGGATAGGCCTCGGTCAACACGTCCTGCGGTGCGTCGTGCATGCAGCGCAGGTTGCGCGTGTGCATCGAATTGCCGCCGCGCCATTCTTTCGGCGCGGATTCAAGCAGCAGCACGCTGGCCCCGCCTTCACGCGCCATCAGGGCCGCGCACAGGGCGGCGTTGCCGCCACCCACCACGATCACGTCATATGCTTTCGACAACCCCGGCTCCTTCTGGTACTTTTTGAGCCGCTCAATCGGCCTTGATCTTCGCGGTCTTGACCACCACGCTCCAGCGCGCCTGCTCCTTCTTGATGAAGTCCGCGTATTCCACCGCGGTCGAGCCGACCTCCTCGGTGCTGTCGCCGGCAAAGCGTTCCTGCACCTCCTTTGACTTGGCCGCCTTGCCCGCCTCGTCAGCCAGGCGCTTGATGATGGCCGCGGGCACCTTGGCCGGTGCGTTGAGGCCATACCACTGGACGGTCTCGAAGCCCGGATAGCCCTGCTCGGCGATGGTCGGTACGTCCGGCAACTCCGGCAGCCGCTTGGTGGTACCGACGGCGAACACACGCAATTTCCCCGCCTTCACATGCGGCATCAGGGGCGGTGTGCCGGCGGAGGCCGCCTGCGTCTGGCCGCCGATCAGGTCGGTCAGCTGCGGGCCGGTGCCCTTGTAGGGCACATGCTGGATCTCCATTTTCGTCACCAGCTTCAGGTACTCGAAGGCCAGGTGCCCGGCACTGCCGTTGCCGGCCGAGCCGTAGTACACCTTGCCCGGATTGGCCTTGCAATATTCGAGCATCTCCTTGAGGTTCTTCACCGGCACCGACGCGTTGACCACGTAAATACTCGGTACCTTTGCCAGCAAGGAAACCGCAGCGAAGTCGCGGTTGGTGTCGAACGGCAGCTTGGCGAACATGAACGGGTTGACCGCCAGCGAGCCGATGTGCCCGATGATCAGGGTATAGCCGTCGGGATCAGCCTTGGCCACCGCTTCCATGGCGATGTTGCCTGCACCGCCAGGCCGGTTGTCGATGATGATTTCCTGACCGAGCCCCTTGGCCATCTCGGTCGCGAAGGCCCGCGCGACGATGGAGGAACTGCCGCCGGGCGCGAACGGCACCACCAGGCGGATCGGCTTGGACGGGTACTTGTCCTGGCCGGAACTTGCGCGTGCCAGCGGCATCAACGCTGCGCTGGCGATGAAGTCACGACGTTTCATGTCTGTCTCCTTGAAGCGAAAACGCCCGCGCAGTGTCCGTCGGGACTTGCGCGGGCGGATACAGCCGGGATCGCAATTATTTGAGGCTGTTCAACACCCGGTCCACCATCACGCCTGCCTGTCCGAGGTTGTTCATCGGATCGCAGAATTCCGCCAGTTTCGCACGGTCCACGTGCTTGTTGATTTCCGGGTGCTCGGCGAGGATGTCGATCAGCGGCCGCCTCTCGGCCAGCGCCTGGCGGCACAGGTCATACACCAGGTCGTGCGCGTACTCCCGGCCAATATAGGGTCCCAAGCCCATCATCACGGCCTCCGACATCACCAGACCATGGGTGAGGTCGATGTTGCGGCGCATCTGCACGGCGTCGACTTCCAGCCCCGCAAGAATGAACTTGGCCTGCTTGAGCGCGCCTGACATCAGGCAGAAGATCTCCGGCATCGAAACCCATTCGATCTCCCACGGCCCGGTGGAACGCTCATGGTCGGCCACCATCGCATCCATCAGTGCCGCGGCATGCTGGCGCGCCACCGAGATGTTGGCGTGGATGTACAGGCAGGAAATCGGGTTGCGCTTTTGCGGCATGGTCGAAGAGGAGCCGCGGCCGGGCGCGAACGGCTCATACACCTCGGCCACTTCGGTCTGCATCATCAGCTTGACGTCCATCGCGATCTTGCCCAGCGAGCCGCCCACCAGGCCCAGGAAGGCGCCGACCTCGGCGAAATTGTCGCGCACGGTATGCCAGGAAATCAGCGGCTGGCCCAGGCCCAGTTCCTTCATCAGGCCCGCCTGGGTTTCCATCGCCCCCTTCTCCAGCGAAGACAGCGTGCCGGAGGCACCGCCGAACTCGCCGACCAGCACGCGCGGCTTCAGTTGCTGCAATCGCTCGCGGTGGCGCTCGATGCCGGCCAGGATGGACGCCATCTTGTAGCCGAAGGTAATCGGCGTGGCCTGCTGCAGGTTGGAGCGGCCGATCACCGGCGTGTCGCGATACTTCCTCGCCAGGGTGGCGAGCGACGCGGAAATCCCGGCCAGGTCGGACTCCACCAGCGCGAGGCCCTCGCGAATCTGCAGCACCGTGGCAGTATCGGTGATGTCCTGGGTAGTGGCGCCCCAGTGGCAGTACTCGCCCAGCTTGTCGCGGCAGTTGGCGTTGATCTGGTTGACCACCGCGATGATCGGGTAGCCGATCTGCTCGGTCTTGGCCTTGAGCTTGGCCCAGTCGATCTTGTCGATGTCGCAGGCACGGACGATCTCCTCGGCGGCCTCTTTCGGGATCAGTCCCAGTTCGCCCTGCACCTTGGCGAGCGCGCGCTCGATGTCCAGGTACTTGGCGGTGCGGTTCTCGTCGGACCACACCGCTCGCATGCGCGCGTCGGAGAAGATGTCGCCGAAGATTTTCGAGTCGATGATGGTTGCGGCCATGGAATGTCTTTCGTTTCGGGTTCGTTGTCTTGATCGGGGTTCAGGCGAGCGTGGCGGTGGCGTCCATGGTCAGCCAGCCTTCATGGTCGCGGCCCCACAGGCGCACGCTCTTGCCATCCGCCGAGGGCTGGCCGTGCACCGAGAAGGGGTTGATGTCGAAAGTCGGGCGCACCGCCTTGAATTCGAACTTGTCCACTTTCGCCTCCGGCATCTGCCGGCGCAGCAGGTCCATGAGCATGGTGGCGATCAGCGGGCCGTGCACGATCAGGCCAGGATAGCCTTCGACCTCGGTCACGTATTTGCGGTCGTAGTGGATGCGATGGCCGTTGAAGGTGAGCGCCGAATAGCGGAACAAGAGCACGTCATCGGCCTTGATGCGGCGTTCCCAGGCGAATTCGGCAGGCGCCGGGGTTGGCGGCGGGGCCACGTCGGTCGGCCTGGGCGCGTCGCGGTAGACGATGTTGTGGTGCTCGGTCAGCGCCACGTTGGCGGCGCCGTTCCTGCGGATTTCATGGCGCACCTTGACGAAGATGAGGCTGCCGGTGCGACCCGATTTTTCGTTCACGTCCACGATGGTGGAGGTGCGCGCCAGGCGGTCACCCACCAGAAGCGGTTCGTGGAACGCGAAATCGCTGCCGGCCCACATGCGCCGCGGCAGCGGCACCGGCGGCAGGAAGCCGCCGCGATGCGGATGCCCGTCCGGGCCGATCTCGGACTGTTGCGCCAGCGGCAGGAAATACAGCCAGTGCCACAGGTAGGGCAGGGGAACGCCGGCCGCCGGGCGCTGCGACGGCCAGTCCAGGGTGGCCGAAAGCGCCGCCACCGGTGTGGGCGTGGCGGTGTCGTCGATGGTCTCGGTGCGGCCGATCCATTCCTTGAGGTTGGGGGTGCTCATGTTGTTTCCAGTCTTTCGTTTCAATCAGCCGTTATTTTCGCAGCAGCGATCACGCTTCTCCAGCGCGTGACTTCCTTTTGCACCAGGTCACGCAATTGTTCCGGGGTACCGGTCTCGACCTCGGCACCCTGATCCTCGATCTTCTTCTCGTTGGCCTTGTCGTTCAGCACCGCATTGACATCGCGGTTGAGGCGCTCGATCACGGCCTTGGGCGTCTTCGCCGGCGCAAACAGGGCGTACCACTGCGTCATGTTCATGTTGGCAATGCCTTGCTCGGCCAGCGTAGGTACCTCCTTGAGGACGGCAGAGCGCTTTTCACCGGCCAGGCCGAGTGCGCGCAGCTTTCCGCCCTTGACCTGCGGAAAGGCGGTGAAGAGGCTGGGGAACATCACCTGCGTGGTACCGCCGATGGTGTCCATGATGCCGGGCGCCGAGCCCTTGTAGGGCACATGCAGCATGTCGGCGCCAGTGGCGAGCTTGAACATTTCGCCGGCGATATGCGGCGCCGTGCCGTTGCCGGCCGATGCATAGGTGATCGTGCCCGGCTTGGCCTTGGCCAGTTGCACCAGGTCTTTCGCTGTCTTCGCCGGCAAGGCGGCGTTGACCACCAGCAGCGTGGGCGAGATCGCAACCATGCCGATGGGCTCGAAATCGGTTACGGGATCGTATTTGAGCTTTTGCAGCGCCGGGTTGATGCCGTGGGTGGCGATATAGCCGAACAGGATGGTATGGCCGTCCGGCGTGGCACGCGCCGCCGCCTCGCTGGCGATGGCGCCATTGCCGCCCGGCTTGTTCTCCACGATCACCGACTTGCCCAGCTTCGGCCCCAGGCCTTGGGCGATGATGCGCGCCATCGCGTCATTGGCGCCGCCGGCGGCGGTGGGCACGAGAATGGTTACGCTTTTCGACGGCCAGGCCTGCGCCACGGCCTCGGCTGCGGTCCCTGCGGCCAGGGCCGCGGCCAGTGCGGATGCGGCGAATCGGGCCACGATGCGTGGCGGGCGCGCGATACGAAGCTCCATGTCTGTCTCCTTTGGGTGGCGTGTCGTTGCACGCTGCCGGCATGTTGCGCTTTCGTTAGAAATTAATGAAGTGCAACTTTTGCTATGATCATTGCATGGAACGCATCAATTTCGACCTGCAGGAATTACATGCCTTCATCGCCGTTGCCGAGCGCGGCAGTTTTCGCGCGGCTGCCGACGCCATCCACCTCTCGCCGCCGGCGCTGTCGCGCCGCATCGAGCGCCTCGAGGCCTCCCTGGGCGTGCGCCTGTTCAACCGCACCACCCGCGAGGTCGAACTCACCGGCGTCGGCCGCACCTTCCTGGAGCGTGCGCGCGGCGCCTACGATGACCTGCAGGCCGCCACCCTGGGCATCACCGAGATCGCGGCGCGGCAGTCCGGCCGCGTGACGGTCGGCTGCGTGCCATCCGCGGCCTTCCATTTCCTGCCGTCGGTGATCCGCCCCTTCTCCGAGCAATACCCCGGCATCCGGCTGCGCATCGTCGACGAGAATGACGCCATGGTCGCGCAGTCGGTTATCTCGGGGGAGGCGGACTTCGGCATCGGCTTTTTGGGCTCGCGTGTGCCGGAACTTGATTTCGAGCCCCTGCGCGAGGACCCGTTCGTACTCGCGGTACGCCGTGACCACCCGCTGGCACGCCGCAAATCGGTGACCTGGTCGCAATTGCAGGGCGAGCGCCTGATGGCGGCGGCCCGCACCAGCGGCAACCGCCAGTTGCTCGACGACGCCCTGTCACGCGCCGGCATCCGGCCGGACATCGTCTTCGAGGTCAATCGGGTGTCCACCCTGCTGGGCATGGTGGACGCCGGGCTGGGCATCGCCGCGGTGCCCGGGTTGACCCTGCATTCAGCGGTGTATCCGGCCTTGAAGGCCATCGAGCTGACCGGGCCGGCGGTCAGCCGCACCCTCGGCGTGCTCTCGCGCCACGGTGCGCGGCTGCATCCGGCGGCGCAGATCCTGCATGGCTACCTGCGCGCCGCGTTCCGCACCCGCGCCGGTCGCAGTCCCAGATCGCCAGACGCTACTTCGCCTCGCCCCACAACTCCTTGAGGCGCGCATCACGGCCGCAACCGGAGCGGTAATAGTTGTAGCGCACCGAATTTTTCTTGTAGTAGTCCTGGTGGTAATCCTCCGCGACCCAGAAGTCTTCGGCCCGGGTGATCTCCGTGACTACCTTGCCCTTGAAACCCACCGGCTTCGCCGTCCCGAAAGGCTGCCCCTTGTCGAGAAGCGCCTTCGACTCGTCTGCAAGCTTCTTCTGCTCGTCGTCGTGCCAGAAAACGCCGCTGCGGTACTGCGTGCCGCCGTCGCAGAATTGGCGGTCCTTCACGATCGGATCGATGTTTTTCCAGAATGTTTCCAGCAGTTGCCGGTAGGTCACCTTTTTCGGGTCATACACCACGCGCACCGCCTCGGTGTGGCCGGTGACGCCTGCAGAGACTTCCTCGTAGGTGGGAAAGCGCTTCTTGCCGCCGATGTAGCCCGAGGTGGTCGACACCACGCCCGGCATCTTGTCGAACGGCGCCTCCATGCACCAGAAGCAGCCGCCGGCGAAAGTGGCCACCGCCATGCCCATCGGGGCAGCGTTGAGAGGCGCGGTGATGGGCTGTGCCTGCGCGCCGCCCGACAGGGCGACGAAGGCGGCGAACAACAGGCGGAGAAGTGGTTTCATGATGTGTCAGTCGAGGTTGCGTTGATTTTCTTACGCGCAGGCGGCGGCGCCGGATTCAGGCCGGCTTCATTCGGCGCGCGCCAGCGCGGCATGGCGCGCGACGTCGGCCGCGGTCATGCCGGCCAGGCTGGCAGCGGCCTGCATGTCCGCCCAGGTGTTGATGTCAATGGGCACGCCGGTGGCGCGACGCGCGCGCATTTCCAGTTCCGGTTCGCCGGAAATCCGCACCCGGTCGAATCCCGGTGCCACCGGCGATTCCTTCACCCAGGCGAGAAAGGCCTCCATCTGCTGATGGAAGCTGGCACCGCCCAGTTTGCCGGGGTCGATGATGATCGAGAGCATGTTGTTGTAAATACCGCTGTACCCGTCCACCTTGTGCAGGGTTTCGCCGCCGGTGAGCGCGCCGGCGAGGATTTCGCACATCAGCGCCATGCCGTAGCCCTTGTGCTCGCCGAAGGGCAGGATCGCGCCGAGCTTGCCGGCCACATCGGCCTCGAACATCACATGCGGGTCGGTGGTAGGGTAGCCGCGCGCGTCGATCAGGGTGCCGGGCGCCATTTCCTTTTCGGCCTGCATCGCCACCCGCACCTTGCCCAGCGCCACCTTGCTGGTGGCGAAGTCCAGGATCATCGGCACGCCACCTTCGCGCGGCACGCCCACGCAGAACGGGTTGGTGGTGAAGCGCGCATCCGAGCCGCCGAAGGGTGCGACCAGCGGGCGCAGCAACGCGTTGACAAAATGGATGGAAACCAGCCCGGCCGCTGCGCAGTCTTCCGCCCACTGGCCGATGCGGCCGATGTGATGGCTGTTGCGCAGGGCCACCAGCGCCATGCCATGGGCACGTGCGCGTTCGATGCCCAGCAGCATGGATTCATGCCCGATCACCTGGCCATAGCCGCGCTGGCCGTCGATCATCAGCATGGCCCCGGCTTCGCCGGTGACCCGCGCGTGCTGGTTTGCAATCAGGCCGCCGCCGCGCAGGAACTCGATATAGGCCGGCACCAGGCCGACGCCGTGCGAGTCGTGGCCCGAGAGGTTGGCCAGCACCAGGTTGCTCGAGACCAGTTCGGCCTCGCGCTCGCTGCTGCCGCCGGCGCGAACGATGGCCGCGACAAAAGTCGTGAGGTCGGCGGGCGGGATGACGATGTTGGCCGCGCTCATGGGTGGCTCCGGAATTTTGAGCGGCAACTATAGCAGTGCGTCCAATCGGCTCAATCCACCGAATCGCGCCCTAGCGCCCGACCGCGTAACCCTGCATGCCGCGCGGATTGGCGGCGGCGCGCAGCAGCCACCCGCCATCCAGCGTTTCGCGTGATGCCGCCGACAGGCGGCCCTCGGACCAGTCCTCGCCCACCGTCACCTTGTGGCCGCGCTCGCGCAGTTCGGCGACGACGCGCGCTTCGATGCGCCCCTCCAGCACCAGCGCATTCAACTGTGGCTGGCGCGGCCAGAATGAGGCGATCAGGTGTGAACTGTGCCAGGCCGGCGCATCGATGGCTTCCTGCAGGTTCATGCCGAAATGCGCCAGGCGCAGCATCAGGATCACCTGCCACTGGTCCTGGTTGTCGCCACCCGGCGTGCCAAAAGCCGCCCAGGGGTTGCCGTCGCGCAGCGCCAGGGAGGGCGACAGGCTGGTGCGCGGACGTTTGCCCGGCGCCAGGCTGGCAGGATGTCCTTCCTCGAGGGTGAACATCTGGCCGCGGGTGTTCAGGCAAAAGCCCAGCTCGGGAATCACCGGCGAGGAAGACAGCCAGCCGCCGGAAGGCGTGGCCGAGACGATGTTGCCCCAGCGGTCGATCACGTCGATGTGGCAGGTGTCGCCACGCAGCACGCCGTCTTCGGTGGGCAGTTCCGCGAAGGTCGGCTCGCCCAGGCCGTAGAAGTAGGCATCCTTCTTCACATCGGCCTGCGCGGCGCGCCAGTCAGGCAGCCGCGGCGGTTTGCCGCCCGGCGCACCCGGGCGCAGTTCGGTGGAAGCCTGCGCACCGACAAGCGCGCGGCGCTGTGCCGCATAGGCCGGCGACAACAGCGTATCCAGCGGCACGTCGTTGAACGCCGGATCGCCATACCAGGCGTCGCGATCCGCATACGCCAGCTTGGCGACCTCGACGACGGTGTGGATCAGTTCCGCCGACGCCGGCCCCATGCGCGCGATGTCGTAACCCGCCAGCAGCGAAAGCTGCTGGTGCAATACCGGCCCCTGGCTCCACGCGCCGCATTTGGCGATGTCGTAGCGTCCGTACTTGCCCATCAGCGGCGCGTCATAACTTGCCTGCCAGCGCGCCATGTCGTCGCCGGTCAAAAGGCCCTTGTGCCGCTCACCGGTGGTGTCGATCGATGGCGTGGACCGGCAATAGCGGTCGATGGCCTCGGCGACAAAGCCGCGGTACCAGGCAGTGCGCGCGGCTTCGATCTGCGCTACCCGGTCGCTGCCGGCCGCCTCCGCTTCGGCCAGCACACGGCGGTAGGTCGCGGCGATGCCCGGGTTGGCCAGCTGGTGGTTGGCGCCCGGCACGTTGCCGCCCGGCAGGTAGGCCGCGGCCGACGCCGGCCATTCATCGAGGAACAGCTGGCGCACCGCTGCGATGGCGGCACGAATGCGCGGCACCAGCGGCACGCCGCGCGTGGCGTAATGGATCACCGGTTCGAGGATGGTCGCCAGCGGCAGCGTGCCGTGATCGCGCAGCAGCAGCATCCAGCCGTCGAACACGCCCGGCACCGTGGCCGCCAGGAGGCCCGTGCCCGGCACCAGGTTCAGCCCCATGGCGCGGAAGTGCGCGATCGTCGCCGCCTGCGGCGCGACGCCCTGCGCGCAAATCACCTTGAGCTCCGACTTGCCCTCGTTCCAGTAGATGATGGGCACCTCGCCACCCGGGCCGTTCAAGTGCGGTTCAAGCACCTGAAGCACAAGACCGGCGGCGGCGGCGCCGTCGAAGGCATTGCCGCCCAGTTCCAGCATGCGCATGGCGATGCTGGTGGCGATCCAGTGGGTGGTGGCGGCAACGCCGAAGCTGCCGCGGATCTCGGGTCGGGTGGTAAATGACGGGGTCATGGAATGGTCAGGCGGCCTTGATGCCGCAGGTCTTGATGATGGCGCGCCAGGCAAGGGCGTTGGCGCGGATTTCGTCGGCAAAGGCCTCGCCCTGCTGCACATCGAGCATGAGGCCGGCGCCGCGCAGCGCGTGGATCAGGTCGGTCTGGCCCAGCACTACCGACAGGTCGGCTTGCAGCGCCGCCAGCGTGGCGGGCGGTGTCGCCACCGGTGCGAAAAGGCCCATCCAGATGTCCGCTTCGCAGCCCGCCACGCCGGCTTCGGCGAGGGTGGGTACGTCGGGCAGATCCGGCAACGCAAGCGAGGCCGCCACGGCAAGCGCAACCGCCCTGCCTTCACGCACGTAGGGCAGCGCCGGCAGGGCATTGTCGAACATCAGGTCGACCTTGCCGGCCATCAGGTCGATAAGCCCCGCCATGCTGCCGCTTGCGTAAGGCACATGGGTCAGCTCGATGCCCGCACGCCTGGCGAACAGGGCGGCGCACAGGTGGATGGTCTGTCCGGCGCCGGCGGAGGCGTAACGCAATGTGCCGGGCGAGGCCTGCGCCAGGGCGATCACCTCGGCAACACTGGTCGCCAGGCCCGGGCGCGCCAGCATCAGGTTGGGCGCCCAGCCGATCAGGGCCAGCGGCGCGAAATCCGCCAGCGGATCGCATGGCATGTGGCGGCGCAACGCCGGTGCGATGCAATGCGTGGTCGAAGTGCCGAACAGCAAAGTATGACCATCGGCCGGCGCACGCGCCGCCTGCAGCATGCCGGCCACCGCGCCGTCGCCCGGCAGGTTGTCGATCTCGAGATCCATGCCCCAGCGCTGACCCAGGCCGGTGGCCACCATGCGCGCCAGTCGATCGCTGGCGCCGCCCTTGCCGAACGGCACCACCAACCTGACCGGGCGCCCCGGAATCATGCCCGTCTCATTCCGCCCGCGCGCCGACTTCGCGGATGATGCGGGTCCACTTCTGCTCGTCGGCCCTCAAGATGCGGCCGAACTCCGCCACCCCCTGGGTGACCACCTCGGCACCCAGCGGCGCCAGGCGGGCGGTGACATCCGGCAGTTGCATGATGCGGTTGACCTCGGCATTGAGCTTCGCAACCACCTCCGGCGGCGTGCCTGCGGGCGCGAACATGCCGTACCAGACCGCCATTTCGTAGCCCGGCAGGGTTTCGCCCACGGTGGGCAAATCGGGAAGCACCTTGGCCCGATTCGATTCGGTCACGCCAAGCAGCTTGAGCTTGCCGGACTTCACATGGCCCAGCACGTTGGTCGAGCCGGTGAAGAACACGTCCACCTGCCCGCCCACCAGGTCGACCACCGCCGGGGCGCCGCCCTTGTAGGGCACATGCGTCATGCTGATGCCGGCCATCTTCTCGAACAGCGCGGCCGACAGATGATTGGTGCTGCCGCTGCCGGCGGACGCGTAGTTGAGCTTGCCCGGATTGGCACGCGCGAGGGCGATCAGCTCCGCCACGCTATTGGCCTTGACCGACGGATGCGCGACCAGGACATTGGTCACATAGGCGAGGATGGCCACGGGCGCGAAATCGTCGACCGGCTTGAACGGCATCTTCGAGTAGAGCGCGCCGTTCATCGCATGGGTGCTCATCGACCCCACGAGCAGGGTGTAGCCGTCCGGCGCCGATTTCGCCACCACGTCCGAGCCCAGGTTGCCGGAGGCGCCGGGGCGGTTTTCCACCAGCATGGGCTGCCCCCAGGATTCACCCAGCTTTTGCGCAACGATGCGCGCGAGCACGTCGGTGGACCCGCCGGGTGCCCACGGCACCACGAAACGGATCGGCTTGGCCGGATAGGCCTGGGCGAACGCGCCCGTGGCGGAAACCACCAGCAGGAATGAAACAACCGATGAGACAACCGGGCCCAGCCATCTGAACGACATGGTTTCTCCGAATCTGCGCAGCCTTGCGTACCAGCCCGAGGATACCGGATTGTGTCCTCGCCTGACGCCGCACGTAAGTGCCCACATCGCCGCCATGCCAGCGCATCCGTTATCCTTCGCACCTCGATCAAACCATCAAGGAGCAACGCAGTGAGCACCCTTACCCTGGACCAGGCCAACCGCATCATCGCCGCAGCACTGGCAAAATCAAAGGAATCCGGCTTCAAGCCGATGGGCGTGGTGGTGCTCGACGAGTCCGGCAATGTGAAATCCGCGCAGCGCGAGGACGGCGCCTCGATGTTCCGCATCGACGTGGCCACCGGCAAGGCATGGGGCGCGGTAGGCATGGGGGTGGCGAGCCGGGCACTGGCCGAGCGTGCCAAGGACAATCCCAATTTCTTCGTGACCCTGGCCGCCACCGCGCACGGCAAGTTCCTGCCGCAAACCGGCGCGGTGGTCATCAAGGACGCCGCCGGCAAGATCATCGGGGCGGCCGGCGCCTCCGGCGGCACTGGCGACGAGGACGAGTTGATCTGCATCGCCGGCATCCAGGCTGTGGGCCTCAAGCACGGCTGAGGATGGCCTGCTGCATCAGGAACCGGATCACCCGATGGTGAGCCGGCCCGGAAGCTATACCGGCACGGCCAAGGCACTCCATTGGGTGACCGGCGCGGTGATCGTGGCCGGCTTTTCGGTGGGTTTGTACATGGTGGACCTGCCGTTTTCCCCGGGCAAGCTTTCGACCTACTCGTACCACAAGTGGATAGGGGTGACCGCGTTCACGCTGGTGGTACTGCGCCTGGCATGGCGCATCGGCCATG
Organism: Burkholderiales bacterium; assembly: GCA_965279115.1. Taxonomy (GTDB): domain Bacteria; phylum Pseudomonadota; class Gammaproteobacteria; order Burkholderiales; family JAEUOS01; genus JAEUOS01. Next base: position 3,852,514 of record OZ257137.1, on the reverse strand, counting down.
CGCCACCGGCCTGGCCTGACGGCCTGCCGCGATGGCAGGCCGCCGCGGCCGGCGCGGTGCATGTGCTGCTGTATGCCCTGATGCTCGCCATTCCGCTGACCGGCTGGCTTTACTCCTCCGCCTCCGGCGTGCCCACCGTACCGTTCGGCGTGGCCGCGCTGCAGATTCCCGATCTGGTCGCGAAAGACCGGGCCCTGGCCGACACCCTGCGCTTCGTGCATCGCGCGCTCAACTACTCGCTGGCCGCCCTGGTGGCGCTGCATGTCGCCGCAGCCGTCGGACACAGGCTCTTCGATGATCACGGTATCCTTGGGCGCATGTTGCCTGGAGGAAAAGCATGAAGACCCTGGTTTCCGCATTGCTGCTGGCGCTGGTTTCCGCTGCGCATGCCCAGACGGTGGATCCGGCGAAAAGCCAGATCGCGTTCGGTTTCAAGCAGGAGAACGTCCCGGGCGAAGGCAAGTTCCGCAAATTCACCGCGCAGGTGAGCTTCGACGCCGCCAAACCGGAGGCCACCAGGGCCAGCATCGATGTCGATGTCACCAGCGTCGACCTGGGCGATGCCGGCTGGAACAGCGACATCCAGGGCGGTTCCTGGTTCAACACCAAGCAGTTTCCCAAAGCCTCGTTCGTTGCCACTGGTGCCAAGGCAATCGCCGGCGGGCGCTTCGAAGCGCCCGCCAGGTTCACCCTGAAGGGCGTGACCCGCGACGTGGTGGCGTCCTTCACGGCCAAGCCGGACGCCACCGGCACCCTCCTCGAAGGCGTTGTGCCGCTCAAGCGCACCGACTTCAAGATCGGCGACGGCCCCTGGGCCGACACCAGCGTGGTGGCCAACGAAGTCGCCGTGCGATTCCGCATCTACCTCAAGAAATAGCTGCCATAACCCGCCAACCAAAGGAGACAACATGAAGCGCCTCGCCGCAGCCGCCGTACTCGCCCTGACCAGCACCTTTGCCGCCACGACGGTGGCCGCGCCCGTGTCCTACACGCTTGATCCGGACCACACTGTCCCGCGCTTCGAGGTGATGCACAACTTCTTTTCCAACCACATGGGCGCTTTCATGAAGTCCGCGGGCAAGGCGGTACTTGATGCGGAAGCGAAAAGCGGAAGCGTCGAGGTCACCGTGCAGACCGCCTCGTTTCTTTCAGGACATGCCTTCATGGAAGGGGTCATGAAGGGCAAGGATTTCTTCAACGTCGAGCAGTTTCCGACCATGACCTTCAAAAGCACCCGCATCGGCTACCAGGGCGACAAGCCGGCCACCGTGGAAGGCGATTTCACCATGCTGGGTGTGACCAGGCCCATCACCTTCACGTTCACCAATTTCCATTGCGGCCAGCATCCGCGCAACAAGAAGGACCAGTGCGGCGGCAACCTGGTGGGCCAGATCAAGCGATCCGACTTCGGGATGAAGGCCTTCATCCCGGCGGTGGCCGACGAAGTCAAGCTGTTGATCCAGGTCGAGGCGTTCAAGGACTGACCTGCCAAGCGCGCCCTGCGGTAGCAGGGTGCGCTACAGGGCCTGCGACGCTCGCGGCAGGCGACAGGAAAGCCGAGCATGGGGCTCCTTCATTCTTGTCTATGCCCGCCATGAACGCACCGCACGCCATCGATGCAGGTCCCACCGCCCGCGCGGGCGTACTGCTTCTGACCCTCGCAGCGCTCGCCGCGATACTCGCCTGGCACGGGCCGATTGCCCAGCCCGCGCACTATCACGACTTTGCCGACACGCGCACCTGGCTGAAAATGCCGAACGCGGCGGACATGCTGTCAAACCTGCCGTTCCTGTGCGCGGGCGTTGTCGGACTGCGCGCCGCGCTTGCCCTACCCGCGGGCGTCGCGGCACGCGCGCCGTGGGGAATGTTTTTCGCAGCGGTCATGCTCACCACCCTGGGTTCGGCGTTCTATCACTGGGCGCCGGATGACCTGGGGCTGGCCATCGACCGACTGCCGATCGCCTGGGCCTGCGCCTGGCTCACCCTGGCCTTGCTGGCCGAGCGGGTCGACGCGCGTCTCGCAAGTCCCGCCGTGCAGGCCGCGGCATTCCTGGTCGCCTCGGCGTCGGTCTGGATCTGGTATCGCGGTCAGGTGCAGGGGATGGGCGATCTGCGGGTCTACCTGTTCGTCCAGTTCCTGCCGGTGATCCTGATTCCCGTCACCTGCATGCTGTTTCGCGGCGGTGTCTTGAGCGCCACGGACTGGCATGGCGCCATCGCGCTCTACCTGCTGGCGAAGGCGCTGGAAATGCGCGACTTGCAGGTGTTCGAGGCCATCGGCTGGGTCAGCGGGCACACCCTCAAGCACCTGCTGGCCGCTGCTGCGGCGCTATGGCTGGCGCGGCAGCTCGGCAAACGCGCGCCGGCAGTTTTTCAGGCGCGGACGGTCCGCCTGCGGTAGGCCACCAGGCTGACGCACCCGAGGCCGGCCAGCAACATCAGGTACGCCGACGGCTCGGGCACGGGTGCCGGGCCGATGGCCAGGTACTGCAGCGTGGTGATGGCGCCCGCCGACCTGGTGTTGTCGCCCACGAACAGGAAATTGGTGGTCCTGTAAGCATCTTCCCCGAGCCCGGCGTAGAAGATGGAGTAGTCACGCAAGGCACCGCTGAGAACCAGCGAGCCGGCGCGGGTGAGCGAATAGCCGCTGGTGTTGATGCTGAGGTTCCAGTTGTTGAATGACCCCAGGGCCGCGATGTGCCCCGGGGCCCGCGTCTCTTCGCCAGCGGTGAACACGGTTGTTCCCAAGGCGCCGTCGTTTTGCGCAATGCCGTCGTTTTGCGCAAAGATGCGGTCGTTCTGGAACCCGATCTCGACACCCTTGTGCTCCGAATCAAGCAGCGTGACTGAAAAGCCGGCGCGGTTCGAATTGCCGGAATGATCCTCGTCCTGCATGCGGAAAGTGAACGACAGATTGAAACCGGCCGAGCGGTCCAGCACAGGGAAAGCGGGATTGACCAGGAGACCCGTCGAGACCTGGATGGGCGGCGGGAAGCCGGAACCCACCGGCGTGATTTCGGCGACATGATTGGCGTAGCCCGCATAGGCCAAATTTCCGGCAAGGCTCGTCGGGCTCAGCCGGGTGCCCTGGGATGTGAATTCCTCATTGGCGCCGAAAATGCCCGCACTCATCCAGCCAGCGGCCGCCGGCGTGTAAAAGGTATTCGGAGGGGCCAGGGAATAGTCGTAAAGCACCGTTGTCGCGGCAGAAGCCGGCAGGCAGGCGAGCACTGCGCATGCCGCCATGATCCTGCCAATCCGGAAAAATCCACCCTTGACCATCATCCCCCCCCACAAAAATCGAGCCCATTGCTCAATGCACGCAAGCAAAATCCGCGCCTCTGGCTACTTTACTCCACAGCGCCTTGATTTCCATGAATAATTTCACAAAAAGGCGAACACAAGCAGCGCCCTGCGCAAAAAGTGTAAAGCCATCTGACAAGTTCTGGCGATCCGTGGCCAAAGATCACTCGGCCTCGCTCCTGGCCGCGAGGAAAATGCCGCCCAGCAACATGGCCATGCCGGCAAGCTTGAGCGGGCCTACCGTTTCGCCGAACATCAGCCATGCCAGCAGTGTCGACCCGACCGGCTCACCCAGTACCGCCAGGGCGATCATGGTGGCCGACACATGCTTGAGCGCGTAGTTGAAAGCGCTGTGGCCGAGCAGCTGCGGGCCCAGCGCCATCGCCGCCAGCAACACCCAGGCGATCTTCGGATAGCCGCCCATCCGGGTATCAAGAGCCACCGCCAGCAACAGCAGGCAGACTGCCGCCACCGCGTATACCAGGCCGATGTATGCCAGGAGCGTCATCCGGCTGCGCAGGCGCCGCCCGATCAGCAGGTAGCCGCACATGGTGAGCGAGCCAACCAGGGCGAGTACGTTGCCGAGGACCGGATTGGGCGCACCTGCGGTGACGACGCCAGTGTCTGCCCACAGGATCACCCCGCTGCCTGCCAGCGACAGGCCCACCGCGACCGCGCGTAACCCAGGCATGCGCTCGCGCAACACCAGCACCGAGAAGATCGCGATCCAGATCGGATTGGTGGTCACCAGTGCAACGCTGCTGGCCACACTGGTGTGTTCGAGAGAGACGATCCAGGAGGCGAAGTGCAAGGCGAGGAACACGCCCGATGCGCAAGCCAGCCACCAGTCGCGCGAACGCAGCAGCCCGAGTTCGTCGCGCGAGCGCGCCAACACCAGCGGCAGCAGGATAAGCGCCGCGATGGCCAGGCGCCAGGCGGCGATCGCCAGCGACGGCACCCCCTGCCCCTGCGCGAAGCGCACCAGGATGGAGGCGGTGGACACGATCAGCACGCCGCCGCCCAGGGCGGCGTAGGTGCGCCAGCCTGGCGCGTGACTCACGCGCCGGTGAAACGCGCGGCGCGCTTTTCGAGAAAGGAGGCCACGCCTTCCTTTGCATCGGCACTGCCGGCCAGACCGGCCTGCACCTGGCGGAACACCGCGATGGCGGCCTCCGGCCCTTCATCAGCCGCCAGGCGGGAGGATGCGATGGTGGCCCGCACCGCCAGTGGCGCCTGCGCGGCCACGCGCTCGGCGATTTCCAGAGCGCGGTCGAATTCGCTGCCCGCGGGCACCACTTCCTGCACGAAGCCCATGCGCAGCGCGGCGGCGGCATCGAACTCGTCGCCCGTCAAGAGGTAGCGCATCGCATTGCCCCAGCCGGCGCGCTCCATCATGCGTAGCGTCGCGCCGCCGGTGGCCATGATGCCGCGCTTGACTTCCAGTTGCGCGAAACGGCAATCGTGCGCCGCCACCACGATGTCGGCCGCCAGCATCAGCTCGATGCCCAGCGTATAGGTGATGCCCTGCACCGCCACCACTACCGGCTTGGTGCGGCGCTTCGCGCGCAGGCCGAGCGGGTCGACATGCTCGTCCGGCCAGACATTCTCGCCGCGCGCCATGTAGGGGCCGAGTTGGTCCAGTTGCAGGCCGGCGGTGAAGTGCTTGCCATCGGCGCACAACAGGCCGACGCGCGCTTCGGCATTGCTTTCCAGTGCGCTATACGCCGCTGCCAGCTCGCGGATCATCTTGACGGTGAAGCCGTTGAGTTTTTGCGGCCGGTCGATGCGCATCACCCACACATGACCGCGCAATTCGGTGGTGATCCGGCCTTCGTTTGCTTCGCTCACTGGGTCCCCCGGAATTTTTTGTCGTTTGTCATCAAACCTGTTCTAGCCCGCACCACTGCGCGATGTACAGCGCATACACCTCGGCCACCCGCTTCATGCTGGCGAGTTCCACGCATTCGTCCAGCGCATGGATGCGCTGCGCCTTGGGCCCGTAGCAGGTGGACGGAATGCCGGCCCCCAGCTGGAACAGGCGCACGTCCGTGGTACCGGTGGCGGCATAGGCTACCGGCGGTGCGCCATTGACCTCGGCATGGATTTTCGAGAGCATTTGCATCGGCTCGGCGCTCAGATCGACCACGCAGCCCGGCGCGTGAAAGCCTTCGAAAGCGATATCGCAGCGCGGCGGCTCGGGCAGTTCCGCCACCGCGGCACGGATCGCCGTCTCGATCTCCCGCTTGGCCTCGGCCGGATCGCGTCCGGGATAGACGCCAAAGCGGTAATCCACCCGGCAAGTGGTGGGCACCGAGGATGCCCACTCACCGCCATGGATCTTGCCGAGGTTGAAGTTGAGCGGATGCGGATGGTCGCCGAACAGCGGATGGCTCGCGTGCGGCGGGTTCCAGCGCACCTCCACTTCCTTCAGGCGCTTCCACACATGCATGGCCGCCTCGATCGGGTTCAAGCCCTTTTGCGCCTCCATCGCATGTGCCGGCCTGCCGGTCAGGCTGAACTGGCCCCACACCGTGCCGACCTGCCCGCTCATGATCGATTCGCCGAAGGGCTCCGGGTCGAGCATGGCGTCTATGCGGATGTTGTGGGCCTTGAGGTATTCCACCGTGGCAAGCGCGCCGTTGCCGGTGCATTCCTCCTCGGCCACGGTGTTGAACCACAGCGGCGATGCCGGTCGCAAGCCCATGTCGGCGAGCGACTTGATGGCGGTGAGCGCCGCCACCAGCCCGCCCTTCATGTCGCCCGCGCCGCGGCCGTAGAACCAGCCGTCCTTGATGTAGGTCTCGAAGGGCGGCTTGGTCCACAGCGGCAGGTGGCCGGTGGGCACCACATCGACATGCCCGCTGATCAGGAGCGACCGGCCGGTGGCGCCAGAGGCCTTGTAGCGCCCCAGCAGGTTGTGGCAGCCATGTAGTTCTTCCACCACCGGCGAATACAGCGGGCTGGCCTTGATGGCGGCCACATCGGTGGGAATCTCCGCCACATCGAAACCCAGCGCGTCGAGCACGAAGCGCATCTCGGTTTGCGCCGCCTGTTCGTGACCGGAAAAACTCTCGGCTTCCACCACGTTGGTGAGGGTGTCGATCATCCAGCGTTCGTTGGCGGCCAGTGCCGCGGCCAGGCGGGTGCGCAATTCGGCGGGGGCGTCCATCACACCACCTCGGCGCGTTCGAGCATGGCATGCAGCAGCACATTGCAGCCGGCGGCGAGATCCTCCGCCTTGGCGTCCTCGATCTCGTTGTGGCTGATGCCATCCTTGCAGGGCACGAAGATCATGCCGGCCGGGCATACCGAAGCCAGGCAGATTGCGTCATGCCCGGCGCCGCTCACCAGTTCCATGGTGGGGTAGCCCAGACGCTCGGCGCCGGCGCGCACCGCCTCGCGGCATTCCGGCGCGAAAGGGGTGGGCGGGTAATAGACGGTCTGCTCGATGGCCAGTTCCAGGCGGCGCTCGCGGCACACCCGCTCTGCGGCCTCGTGCATGCCGGCCACCAGACGCGCCAACTCTTCATCGTTGCCGGCGCGCAGGTCGACGCTGAAGGTCACGCGGCCCGGGATCACGTTGCGCGAATTCGGTTCCACCTTCACGTAGCCCACCGTGGCGCGGGTGTCGGCGCCGCTCCTGCCCAGCGCGTCGATGGCCTGCATGATGTGGGTGGCGCCCTGCAGCGCGTCGCGGCGCAGGTGCATGGGCGTGGGCCCGGCATGCGCTTCCATGCCGGTGATGGTCATGTTGAACCAGCGTTGCCCGAGGCCGCCGGTGACCACGCCGATCACCTTGCCGGCGTTTTCCAGCACCGGCCCCTGCTCGATGTGCGCCTCGAAATATGCCGCCACCGGCGTACCGATCGGCGCGTCGCCGTTGTAGCCGATGGCGTCGAGCGCGTCGCCCATGGCGATGCCGTCGACATCTTTCTGCGCCCGCGCATGTTCCAGCGTAAAGGCCCCGACGAACACTGCCGAGCCTTCCATCACCGGGGTGAAGCGCGAGCCTTCCTCGTTGGTCCATACCGCCACCTCCACCGGCCGGCGGGTGCGGATGCCGTAGTCGTTGAGGCTGCGGCAGACTTCAAGCGCCGCCATCACCCCGTAACAGCCGTCGAAACGGCCGCCGGAGGGCTGGGTGTCGAGATGGCTGCCGCTCATCACCGGCGCGGCGGTCGGGTCGGTGCCTTCGCGGCGGGCGAAGATGTTGCCGATTTTGTCGACGCGTATGGCCAGGCCCGCGGCCTTGCACCAGGCCACGAACTGGTCGCGGCCGGCCTTGTCCTCTGCGGTGAGGGCGATGCGCTTGACACCGCCCTTCGGCGTGGCGCCGATTTTGGCCATGTCCATGAGGGACGCCCACAGGCGTTCGCCGTTGACGCTGAGCGCGTCGGTCTGCAGGCGCTGGTTCATGCGTGATTCTCCCGATTCGAAGCCGGAAGGATACATCGCCGACCCAAAAAACATCGCGGCCCGCGGGGCGTGGCGCCCCGGGGCCGCTTGAGCCGAGCCGGATGTTGCGTTCAGTTCGCCGCGCGCCCCTTCACACCGGTGATCGGCTCGATCCGGTTGCCCAGCGCCTCGGCCTCGGCGCGACTCGGCAAACCCTCGATGCGCGCCTCGTAGGTGCGCTTGGCGGCGCTGCCGGCCGGAAATACCGCCGCGGCATAGCCTTCGGCGCGCAGCTTTTCGGCCACCATGAGTGCGACACCCGGCTCCTCGCCCGAGGCGGCCACCACCTTCCACTTGCCGCCGCGCCGCGCCGCGCCCTGGCCGGCGGCGATTTCGGTTTCGGTGGCCCATTGGGTCAGTTGTTCGGACGTCACCGTCGCCAATTGAACCGGCCGGGAGGTATCCGGCCTGCCGTTGGCCTTGGGCGCGATGTAGAACTGCAATGCCTGGTCCAGGTTGACGGGCTGCTCGGCCTCGCGCTGCACGGCGATCCGGCCTTCGATCAGGCAGACGATGTCGCGGTCGCCGGCGGACTTGCCCCACAGGTCGGTGCCGCGAATGCCGGCTGTGACGGTGGAAACGCGGATGTCGACTTCACGCCGGCTGGCGAACTTGGCTTTTGCATCGGTGGTGAAGCGGAACGCGCCGCGCGCGACGTCGATGGCCGCCTGCAGGAAGGTCTGCTTGTTGTCCTGGCGCTGGCTCAGGCGCTCCATCGACAACAGGGCGTTCTCGCCCAGCTTGACCTGGCTGCCTTCGGCCAGACGCAGCAGGATGCGCGAATTGGCACCGGTGCTGATGCGGTCGGCGGCCTGCAGTTCCATGCCCGCGGCCAGCGGCTGCTTGACACCGCCACGCTCGACCCAGGCGGGCATCTGCACGCCTTCCACCACGGCGGTGGGGGCGGCCAGGGCGGCGGTGGCGGCGAGGGTCGCAAACAAGGCGGCCAACACGGTGGATACGGGGGCAGCTCTTTTCATGTGAACTCCGGCTTCATTTTCGGGTTGTGTGATGGATATACGCCTTCCGCAACCCGCGCGGATGCAGCCGATTCAGGCCAAAAACGTGACGGAACGCACATTCGGGCCCAAAACGCCAAGTCGACATGGTGCGCCAGAGAGGGCGGGCGGGTCAACGGCTATAATTTCGGATTCCGCTTCAAGCGCTGTTGGCAGAAGGTCATGCAAGAAAAATACACCCCGTCCGAGGTCGAAAAAGCCGCCCAGGCGCATTGGGAAAACACCCGCGCCTACCTGGCGATGGAGCATGCCAAGGATGCTGCCGGCCGTGAAAAGCCGAAGTACTACGCCTGTTCCATGCTGCCCTACCCCTCGGGCAAGCTGCACATGGGCCATGTGCGCAACTACACCATCAACGACGTGATGTACCGTCACCTGCGCATGAACGGCTACAACGTGTTGATGCCGATGGGCTGGGACGCCTTCGGCCTGCCGGCCGAAAACGCGGCCATGAAGAACAACGTGGCGCCGGCGAAGTGGACCTACGAGAACATCGCCTACATGAAGAAGCAGATGCAGGCGATGGGGCTGGCCATCGACTGGAGCCGCGAAATGGCGGCCTGCGACCCGAAGTACTACAAGTGGAACCAGTGGCTGTTCCTCAAGATGCTGGAAAAGGGCATCGCCTACCGCAAGACCCAGATCGTCAACTGGGACCCGGTGGACCAGACGGTGCTGGCCAACGAGCAGGTCATCGACGGGCGCGGCTGGCGCACCGGCGCGCTGGTGGAAAAGCGCGAGATCCCCGGCTATTACCTGAAGATCACCGACTATGCCGAGGAACTGCTCGACCACACTCTCACCAAGCTGCCGGGCTGGCCAGAACGCGTGCGCCTGATGCAGGAAAACTGGCTGGGCAAGAGCGAAGGAGTGCGCTTCGCCTTCCCGCACGACATCCGCGGCAGCGACGGCCAGCCGATCGGCGGCGGGCGCATGCATGTGTTCACCACCCGCGCCGACACCATCATGGGCGTGACCTTCTGTGCGGTGGCGCCGGAGCATCCGCTGGCCGAGCATGCGGCGCAGACCAACCCGAAACTTGCCGCCTTCATCGAGGAATGCAAGAAGGGCGGCACCACCGAGGCCGAACTGGCGGTCAAGGAAAAGGAAGGTCTGCCCACCGGGCTTTTCGTGGAGCATCCGCTCACCGGCGCCAGGGTGGAATTGTGGGTCGGCAATTACGTGCTGATGAGCTACGGCGACGGCGCGGTGATGGGCGTGCCGGCGCACGACGAACGCGACTTCGCCTTCGCGAAAAAATACAGCCTGCCGATCCGCCAGGTCGTGGGCCAGGCCGGCAAGACCTTCTCCACCGACGCTTGGGAGGAGTGGTACGCCGACAAGCAGGTCGGGGCCTGCGTCAATTCCGGCAAGTACGATGGGCTAGCCTTCAAGGCCGCCGTCGACGCCGTTGCAACCGATCTCGCAGCCAAGGGCCTGGGCGAAAAGAAGACCACCTGGCGCCTGCGCGACTGGGGCATTTCGCGCCAGCGCTACTGGGGCACGCCGATTCCCATCATCCATTGCGAAGAGCATGGCGCAGTGCCGGTGCCGGAAAAGGACCTGCCGGTGGTGCTGCCGGAAGACTGCATTCCCGATGGTTCCGGCAACCCGCTGCACAAGCATGCGGGCTTCCATGCCGGGGTCACCTGTCCCGTTTGCGGCAAGCCGGCGCGGCGTGAAACCGACACCATGGACACCTTCGTCGATTCGTCCTGGTATTTCATGCGCTACTGCAGCCCGGGGTCGGATGACGCGATGGTCGATGCGCGCAACGACTACTGGATGCCGATGGACCAGTACATCGGCGGTATCGAGCATGCGGTGTTGCACCTGTTGTACGCGCGCTTCTGGACCAAGGTGATGCGCGACATGAAGCTGCTCAATTTCGACGAGCCTTTCACCAAGCTGTTGTGCCAGGGCATGGTGTTGAACCACATCTACTCGCGTAAGAACGAAAAGGGCGGCATCGAGTATTTCTGGCCGGACAATGTGGACAACATCTTCGGCGCCGACGGCCGCATCACCGGTGCGAAACTCAAGTCCGACGGCAGCAGCATCGACTACAACGGCATCGGCACGATGTCGAAGTCCAAGAACAACGGTGTCGATCCGCAGGACCTGATCGAGCGCTACGGCGCCGACACCGCGCGCCTGTACACCATGTTCACCTCGCCGCCGGAAGACACGCTCCTGTGGAGCGACGCCGGTGTGGATGGTTCGGCGCGCTACCTGAAGCGCCTGTGGACCTTTGGCCATGCCTGGTCGGAAGCCATCAGGAGTGCCGGCACGCCGAACGCCGCCACCCTGCCCGAGCCGCTCAAGAAGCTGCGCCGCGAGGTGCACACCGCGTTGAAGCAGATCGATTTCGACATCGGGCGCATCCAGTACAACACGGTGGTCTCGGGCGCGATGAAGATGTTGAACGCCCTGGAAGGCGCGCCCAAGGGCGACGGCGCGGCCGCCGCCGTGGTGCGCGAGGGCCTCTCCATCCTGCTGCGCGCCTTGAACCCGGTGGTGCCGCACATCACCCATGTGATGTGGCAGGAACTCGGCTTCGCCGCCGCCATGGGCGACATCCTCGACGCGCCCTGGCCGAAGGTGCTGGAAGAGGCGCTCAAATCCGACGTGATCGAACTGGTGCTGCAGATCAACGGCAAGCACCGCGGCAGCGTGCAGGTGCCGGCCAATGCGGACAAGGCCGCCATCGAGGCCCTGGCGGTGGCGAGCGACGGCGCGCAAAAACACCTTGAAGGCAAGGCCCCCAAGAAGGTGATCGTGGTGCCCGGCCGGCTGGTCAACATCGTCGCCTGACATGATGCGCCGGGCCACGCCATCGAGACGCCGCGCCCTGCTGGGCGCGCTGATGGCGCTGCCGCTGGCAGGCTGCGGCTTCCAGTTGCGCGGCAGCGCCAAGCTGCCGTACGAGTCCCTCTTTGTGGACCTGCCCGAAAGCAGCCAGTTCGGCGCCGAACTCAAACGCTACCTGCGCACCGGCACCGACACCCGCATCACCGCGGTGCGCGACGACGCGCAGGCCATCCTGGTGCCGGTGCGGGAGGCGCGCAGCAAGACCATACTTTCGCTTTCCAGTTCGGGCCGGGTACGGGAGTTCCGCCTGAAGTACAACGTGGACGTCCGCGTGACCGACCGCCAGGGCCGCGACCTGATCGCGCCACTGGTGCTTGTTATCGAGCGCGACTTCGCCTTCAACGACAACCAGGTGCTGGCCAAGGAAGGCGAAGAGGCGCTGATCTACCGCGACATGCAGTCCGACCTGATCCAGCAGCTTCTGCGGCGCATCGAGGCCGCCCCCCTGCTCAAGCAGCCGGGCTGACCCGCGCATGCAGATCACCCCCGAGCAGTTGCCCGCCCAGCTGGCGCGGGAGTTCTCGCCGCTGTATGCGGTGACCGGCGACGAACCCTTGCGTGCGCTGGAAGCGGCGGATGCGATCCGCGCCGCTGCCCGGGCGCGCGGTTTCACTGACCGGAAGGTGTTTTCGGTGACCCAGCATTTCGACTGGGCGCAACCGAGGAGCGAGCTTGCCGGCATGTCGCTGTTTGGCGACCGGGTGCTGATCGACCTGCGCATCCCCTCCGGCAAGCCCGGCCGTGACGGCGGCGCCGCACTCGAACAATTGGCTTCGCTGGCGCATGCGGATGCCGCGCTATTGGTGACCTTTCCGGGTGACTGGAGCACGCTCAAGACCGGCTGGTGCCGGGCGTTGGCCGACGCCGGCGTGCTGATCGAATCCCGGGCGGTGGAGGCTGCTGCCCTGCCCAACTGGATAGGCGAGCGCTTGAAGCGCCAGAAACAGAGTGCCGACCGCGAGACCCTGGCGTTTATCGCCGACAAGGTGGAAGGCAACCTGCTCGCCGCGCACCAGGAGCTGCAGAAGCTGGCGCTCCTGTACCCCGAAGGCCCGCTGTCGCTGGAGGCGGTGCAGGAAGCGGTGCTCAATGTGGCGCGCTACGACGTGTTCAAGCTTTCCGAGGCCTGGCTGGCCGGCGACCTGGTGCGCCTGCGCCGCATGCTTGAAGGCCTGAAGGGCGAAGGCGAAGCGCCGCCGCTGGTGCTGTGGGCCATGGCCGACGACGTGCGCACCCTCGCCAAGCTCAAGCGCGGAGAACGGGTGTTCAACAAGGGGCCGCGCATTGGCGCCTACGAACGGCGCGCCCGTTCCATCAGCCCGCGCCACATCGGCGAGGCGCTGAAGCACGCCGCCGCCATCGACCGGTTGGTGAAAGGCCTGCGCCCGCGCGAGATTTCCGACGACGTGTGGGAAGAGTTCTACCGCCTGGGCGCCCGGCTGGCGGCGCAGTAAGCGGGCAACCGCAGCGCGCGCGCGGCTTGAAAAGCCGCGTTTTCACCTAAAATCCTGTAGATGAGCGCCGTCCTGAAAAGCGAAACCGATATTCCCGCCCTGATGCGCGGCATGGGCCAGCGCGCCCGCGCCGCTGCACGCGCCATGGCGCGCGCGCAGACGGCCGCCAAGAACACCGCGTTGAAGGAAATCGCGGCCGCCATCCGAGCCAGCCGCGCCACGCTGCAGGCAGAGAACGAGCGCGACCTCGCAGCCGGCCGCGCCAAGGGCCTGGATTCGGCCATGCTCGACCGCTTGACCCTTTCCGACAAGGCGCTGGAAACCATGGCGCTGGGCCTGGAGCAGATGGCCGACCTGCCCGACCCGGTGGGCGAGATCACCGACCTGAAGTACCGTCCCACCGGCATACAGGTGGGTAAGATGCGCGTGCCGCTGGGCGTGATCGGCATCATCTACGAATCGCGCCCCAACGTGACGGCCGATGCCGCCGGCTTGTGCGTGAAGTCCGGCAACGCCTGCATATTGCGTGGCGGGTCGGAGGCGCTGTATTCCAACCAGGCCATCGCGGCCTGCGTGCGCTTGGGCCTGGCCGCCGCCGGCCTGCCGGCCGACGCTGTGCAAGTAGTGGAAACCGCCGACCGCGCCGCCGTGGGTGAATTGATCACCATGACGGAGTACGTGGACATCATCGTCCCGCGCGGTGGCAAGGGCTTGATCGAACGCCTGATGCGGGAATCCAAGATCCCGATGATCAAGCACCTGGACGGCATCTGCCACGTGTACATCGACGCCGACGCCGACATGGCCATGGCGGTTGCCGTGGCCGACAACGCCAAGACCCAGCGCTACGGCACCTGCAACACCATGGAAACATTGCTGGTGCATTCGGCCATTGCCCCCTACGTGCTGCCACGCATCGGCAAGGTGCTGGGCGACAAGGGCGTGGAACTGCGCGGCGACGCCGCTTCGATGAAACTGGTGCCGGGCATGAAGCCCGCCACCGAGGAAGACTGGTCCACCGAATATCTCGCGCCGATTCTCTCGGTGAAAGTGGTGGCGAGCCTGGACGAAGCGATGAACCACATCGAACGCTACGGCTCCAAACACACCGATGCCATCGTCACCAACCACCACGCCAACGCCATGCGCTTCTTGCGCGAGGTGGATTCCGCCTCGGTGATGGTGAACGCCTCGACACGCTTTGCCGATGGCTTTGAATACGGCCTGGGCGCCGAGATCGGCATCTCCAACGACAAACTGCACGCCCGCGGCCCGGTGGGGCTCGAAGGGCTGACCAGCGTGAAGTGGGTAGTACTGGGTAACGGGCAGGGGCGCGCTTAAGGCGCGTTTGGTGTTGAGCGCTGCGGCAATCGCAGCGTGGCTGGCTGCAAGTCGCGTTTGTCGGATTTTTAGGTCGTCTAAAGATTTGGGGGATGTCGGGCTTGATCAAGAATCAATGGGTTACGGATTTCATGCCGGAATTGGGCGACAGGACAGTCGCTTTTGTCGCGATTTTTCGGTCGCCTACTTTTAGTTGGGAGTCATGACAGTTGTTCGCTTGGCCGCACGTTTTCTGGCCCAGCCCCTAGCTGTACTGTTGGTTGCCGGCTGCGCTTCAGAAACGCAGGAGGTCAACTACGACACTCATGCGGTTGCGGTCGAAGCAGGAGCATTTCAGCGGGGCTGGCTCCCGTCATGGCTACCGCCCGCATCCAAGCGAATCTTTGAGATGCACAACCTTGATACCAACGCTCGGATGTGGGCAGCCGAGGCTCCAGTTGGCACTGAGGTCGGCCGACCTCTGTCGTGTACTTCTTCAAAAGCACAAAACCTTCCAAGCCCACCGTTTTAGCGTCGTTGGTGGCCGGATGGTGTGCCTCATGGCCGTGCTTCGGGGCAGGAGTTCATATTCTTCAAATGTGGTGCCGAGTACGTCGGGTTGGCGGCGGCTGGCGGCAAAATTGTTGGCTGGTCTATCCAATGACGCCCAACCCTACAATCCAGCCGACGCCCAACGGCGCGGCTGATTTTTCACGTTGAGGCTGTATAAAAAGTCTCCGCAGCAGTCCACCTCGCCCCACCTGAAGCGTTGATCAAGTAGTTGATCAACGGGGAATGCCGATGGCGCGATTCAAAGCAGTAGACCGAAGCCCGCGCTTCCTGCCGATCGATCTCGAAGCCCAGCTTATCCCCGGCAGTTTCGAACACGCACTGGACTACCTGGTCGATCACGAACTCGATCTGCAGCCGCTGCACGCCAAGTACTGCAATGACGCCACCGGCGCGCCGGCATACGAACCGAGCGTGCTCCTCAAGATCGTGCTGCTTGCCTACAGCCGAGGCATGATCTCCAGCCGACGCATCGAACGCGCCTGCCGCGAGAACGTCCTGTTCATGGCCTTGTCGGGTGATTCGGCCCCGCAGTTCACTACTCTCGCCAAATTCATCCGCGAGCTGGGCGACGACATCGGCAAACTCTTCACCCAGGTCCTCATGACCTGCGACGCCCAGGGCCTGATTGGCCGGCAGATGTTCGCCATCGACGGCGTAAAACTGCCTGGCAACGCCAGCAAGCGCCGTAGTGGCACCCACGCCGAACTGGCCAAGGACGCCGAACGGATGGAACAGGCCGTCAAGGCCATGGTGAAGGCCCACCGCAACCGCGATACGCAGGGCGAGGCGGCCGACAGCACTGGCGCCGAAGAGAAGCGCCGCGAGCGTCTGCAGCGTGAAGCCGCGCGGATCCGTGACTTCCTTGCCCGTGAAGAAGAGCGCAAATCAGCCAAGGGCAACATCCGCAAGAGCAACGTCACCGACAACGACAGCGCCAAGATGGCTACCTCCAAGGGCGTGTTGCAAGGGTTCACCGCCGTGGCCGCTGTAGACGACCGGCACCAGATCATCGTTGCCGCCCAGGCGCATGGCTCCGGCAGTGAACAAGACACCCTGCTACCGGTCGTCAAACAGACCGACGCGATCCGCACCGACCAGACGCTGGTGACCGCCGACGCCGGCTATCACTCGGAAGTCAACCTTGCCGCCCTCTATGAAGCTGGGGTACCGGCCTTGATCGCCGACCCGATGATGCGCAAGCGCGATGAGCGTTTCAAGGATCAGGCCAAGTACAAAGCGTTGGCCGACCCGCTTTACGACAAAGGGAAGGCCGCGCGCGAAGCCGACCAGACCAAGAAGTTTCGGCCCACGGACTTCACCTATGACGCGAAAGCCGGCACCTGCATGTGTCCGGCTGGCCAGTCCCTGTACAGCAACGGCACGCAATGCACTACCAACGGTCGTACCCACCACAAGTTCAGCGGCACCAAAGCGACATGCGGAGCATGCACACTCAGAGCCCAGTGCCTGCGGTACCCTGAATCGCCCCGGGTTTTGAGGAGGCTCCGAACTCTGAGAAGATGGAGTCATGAGCAAATCAAACCGATTTTCGCCCGAAGTACGAGAACGCGCAGTCAGGATGGTGCAGGAACACCGTGGCGAGTACCCATCGCTGTGGGCCGCCATCGAGTCGATAGCACCCAAGATTGGCTGCGTTCCGCAAACCTTGCATGAATGGGTGCGCAAACAGGAGATCGACACCGGCGTGCGCGAGGGGGTCACCAGCGAGGAACGTGATCGCATCAAAGCGCTGGAGCGCGAGGTCAAGGAATTGCGGCGTGCCAACGAAATCTTGAAGGTTGCAAGCGCTTTTTTTGCCCAGGCGGAGCTCGACCGCCGACTCAAGTCGTGAGGAGCTTCGTCGACAAGTACCGCGACACCTACGGGGTCGAGCCTATCTGTGAAGTGATGCGGATTGCCCCGTCGGGATACCGACGCCATGCTGCTTGCAAACGCCAGCCCGAATTGCGCAGTGCCCGCGCAAAAAAGGACGACTCGCTGATTCCGCAAATCGAACAAGTCTGGCAGGCCAACATGCAGGTCTACGGCGCAGACAAGGTCTGGCATCAGATGAACAGGGAAGGCAGCGCCGTAGCTCGCTGCACGGTTGAGCGTTTGATGAAACGCCTGGGCTTGCAAGGGGTCAGGCGCGGCAAAGTCATTCGCACCACGGTACCGGACAAAGCCATGCCCTGTCCGTTGGATCGAGTCAATCGGCAATTCAAAGCCGATCGTCCGAACCAGCTGTGGGTATCGGACTTCACCTATGTCTCAACCTGGCAGGGCTGGCTGTACGTGGCTTTCGTGATCGACGTGTTCGCCCGGCGCATTGTAGGTTGGCGTGTCAGCAGTTCGATGCGAACTGACTTCGTTCTGGATGCCCTGGAGCAGGCTTTATACGATCGCCAACCCGAGCGCTCAGAGTCACTGGTTCACCATTCGGACAGAGGATCGCAATACGTCTCCATCCTTTACACCGAGCGCCTCGCACAGGCCGGGATAGAACCCTCAGTAGGCAGTCGTGGCGACAGCTACGATAACGCATTGGCTGAGACGATCAACGGGCTGTACAAGGCTGAATTGATTCATCGCCGCGCACCATGGAAAACCAAAGAGTCCGTCGAACTGGCAACCCTCGAATGGGTGTCCTGGTTCAACCACCATCGATTGCTGGAGCCCGTCGGCTATATCCCACCGGCCGAAGCTGAGGCAAACTACTATCGGCAGCTCGCCGAGAACGCCAGTTTCGAAGTCTCAACTTAAACCAACCAGCCTCCACGAAACCCGGGGCGATTCAGAACGCCGCACAATGAAATCACGCAGCGCCGGCCATGTCAGACGCTAGGCAGCACGATGAGCCTCGACCAGTTCGCGCAAAGCATCTCCGCTCTCTCAAATAGCGCGGCGGTTCAGCGCCTATTGCACCAGATCCTCGACTGGAAGCGGTATGACAGAACGCTCCTCTACGTCTTCCTTGCGCTTGCCGTGGGATTCGTCATCGGCCGCTACCGCGCCAACCGTTCCCGCCGCGAATCCGCATACCAGAATCGCGGCGAGGCGCTGCTATCGCGCGTTGCACTGAAAAACTTCGTCCCTCCTGACTATCACCTGATGAATCACGTCACCCTTCAGATGCAGGACGGCACAACCCAGATTGATCACATCCTCGTTTCCAGGTTTGGCGTGTTCGTCATTGAGACAAAGGACTACAAGGGTTGGATCTTCGCCAACGCGACACAGGCGAAATGGACTCAGGTGCTGTTCAACTTCAGATTCAAATTCCAGAACCCGATATTCCAAAACGTCCGGCATGTTCGGGCGGTGCAAGGCCTCCTTGATTTCTTGCCGCCCGACGCCATAAAGTCAGTTGTCGTTTTCACCGGTCAGGCGAAGTTCAAGACAGGGATTCCAGAGGGAGTCTTTAGCGTCTCAGGACTCGTTGACTATCTGCGCGATCAGACAGTCGAGGTCATGTCCTTGAATCGATTGCAGTTTTGCGTGGGCCGGCTCGAGACTGCGCGCCTCGCAATTAGCGGCCAGACAGACGTTGAACACGTTCAGAGCCTCGATAGGCGGCACGGCCGTGAGCGCTAGCCGGGCACTGCCTTGCGCGAAATCGGGGGTTTTCTAAAGCTTCGTTGGGCATCAGCTGACAACCGCGCCATGCTCCGGCAGGAGCGCTCAATTCCCACCCGATTGCGGCATATCGGTCGTATCCATCCACAGCGCGGCCCACATGTGCCCGTCGGGGTCAGCAAGGTCTCGCGTGTACATGAAGCCCATGTCCTCGGCAGGATTCACGTCGGCCCGCCCGCCATTCGCGGCGGCTGCACGGTTCATCTCGTCAACCGCATCGCGGCTCTCTAGCGCGAGCGAT
Source organism: Burkholderiales bacterium (assembly GCA_965279115.1). Taxonomy (GTDB): domain Bacteria; phylum Pseudomonadota; class Gammaproteobacteria; order Burkholderiales; family JAEUOS01; genus JAEUOS01. Next base: position 3,833,642 of record OZ257137.1, on the reverse strand, counting down.
AGCATCAACCCTGCGGTTCCTGCTGCAGGGAGCGGCCGCTGCGTGAACGTGCACCACTTTGCGAACGTAACCAGCATCACATGGATCGCCTCGCTCCATACCATGCAGGCGCCTGAGTCGTCGCTCAATTGCGGGTTCAACTCAAACCCCAAGGCCTTGTAGAAGTTGATTGAGGCGGTGAGGTCGGTGACCGGCAGGCTAATGAAGATTTTTTTGGTCATGGGGTTTTCCTGAGGTTTGTCCGATGGCTTGCAGTCTGCGCCGGGCAGAACATCATCGGTGCGACGAATGACCGACGCCTGAATCGACAACGCAACGCCGCAGCATGGGCCTCAAACCCGTCCGCAGTCCAGCTTGCCAATCGGCCGGGCGGCAGGAAGTGCAATGCGCACCTGCTGACCGGCCAAGCGGCCGTGGCTCCACGGTCCGGTTGGCTCGAACGACGGAGGAAGCTTCGGTGTACGGCTTGATCTGCAGTTAGTTTGCGGTGCGTCAATTGTGTCGTTGGGCCAGTTGAGAGCAGAATGAGCCATGACCTCTCGAAGGGAATTCGTCGTTACCACCCTGGCCTCGGCCGGCGCAATGGCAGCTTTGACTTCGTGTTCGAAGGAAACCGCTGCAGACAGTTACGAGAATGTCGCTGAACGCACTTGGCGCCACGGCAAGTTGGCAGCTGGCGAAAAGGCCGCGCTTCAACGTGAACTCGTGCGTTACGCGACGCTGGCGCCCTCAAGCCACAACACCCAATGCTGGAAGTTTCGCCTCGAAGGTGAGGCCATCTCGATATTGCCGGACCTTTCGCGCCGGTGTCCCGCTGTCGACCCGGATGATCACCATCTTTTTGTCTCGCTCGGGTGCGCTGCCGAGAACCTGATCCAGGCGGCTTTGGCCAATGGGCTGATGGGGCACGCCGGCTTCGACGCCGCGGGCGGCAATGTACTGCGTGTGGCGTTGGAGCAGACAAACCCCGTCGCATCGCCGCTGTTTCAGGCGATTCCCGCACGGCAGAGCACGCGCGGCGAATATGACGCGCAGCCCCTCTCCCGGCAGGAATTCGATTTGCTGGAGAAGGCAGGTGCCGGAAAGGGCGTGCAGCTGATCCTGCTCACCGAAAAGCAGGCGATGGAAAAGGTCCTTGAGTATGTGGTTCAAGGCAACACCGCCCAGATGAACGATCGCGCGTTCGTTGACGAATTGAAGCAGTGGATCCGCTTCAGCGGCGACGAGGCCGTTCGCACGGGCGACGGACTATTCGCCGCGTCGTCCGGCAATCCGACCTTGCCTACATGGCTGGGCAGCCTGCTCTTCGGTTTGTTCTTTACCCCCAAGAGCGAGAACGACAAGTACGCGAAGCACGTGCGGGGTTCGGCTGGCATCGCGATATTCGTTTCGGACACGCCGGGCCCGGCCCAATGGGTTGAAGTCGGGCGTTGTTACGAGCGTTTCGCGCTGCAGTCGGCTGCGCTGGGCATTCGCAATGCGATGCTCAATCAGCCTGTGGAAGTGGCTGCGCTACGGCCACAGTTCGCGGCTTTTCTGGGTATCGGACCCCGCAGGCCCGATCTGGTGGTTCGCTTCGGACGCGGCCCGAAGCTGCCTTCTTCGCTGCGTCGTCCGGTAGAAGCCGTGCTGGTTTGAAGTTTCTGGACTCCACTGCCAACCAGCAATTGATGGGAAATTCTCCTACCCAAATCATCAGGGCCGGTGCCGCGTACTTCGGGCTGGTATTCGGCGCGGGCTTCGTTCTGGGCTCAATTCGCGTGCCCTTCCTGGTGCCGCGCCTCGGTGAACGGATGGCGGAACTCATTGAAATGCCGTTCATGTTCGTTGTGATCCTGGTGTCAGCGAGATTCATCATCAGGCGCTTTTCGCTGCCCGCCAATATCCCGGCACGCCTCGGCGCCGGATTGCTTGCGCTTGGGATACTGGTCGCCGCCGAACTCTCCCTTGCCGTCCTGCTCCAGGATCGGACAATTGGCGAATACATCGCAAGCCGCGACCCGGTTTCCGGCAGCGTGTATCTGGCACTGCTCGCTGTGTTCGCGGTGATGCCGCTCATTCTTGCGCGAAGCCCATCGGCAGCCCATGCGGCGGCACGGCCCGACGTTCCATCGTCCGTCGGGCCACCGCCGGCGCCCACCAGGAACCCCCGGCCTCCCGCATGCCGCGTTGCGGTCTGCCTTGAGGGCCTGGCGGATGGCAAGGAGTGGAGCATCTACCTGCTGAGCGATCACGAGTCGCCCGTGGATGTCACCCTCGAGCGGGTCAGCTACGAGTGGGGTGACAACGGGCATTCGGAAGCGCCGGCAACCCGCTTTCATCTTCCGGCACGGGGCAACTGCCTCCTGTGGCGCGAGGGCTCGGAGGGCTCAGAGATGAACATGGAACTTCGTGTCCAGGTCACGTCCGGTGCAAGTCACGCTACGCTTATCTACGAGCTTGGCAAGCTCTACCGCAAACGGGATCCTGCGAGAATTGACGAACTTGCAAAACCGGGCTGGCTGCAACTTCCGATCTAGTGGTCGCCTTGAAACCATGTCGATTTCAGCGATGTCCGTTCGTCGCACTGATACCCGGCAAACCAGGCCGGCCCGGACAAGGAGATCAAGATGCGAGTGATGGTTCTGGTCAAGGCAACAGAGGAAAGCGAAGCAGGCATTCTGCCCACGGCGGAACTGCTGGATGCCATGGGGAAGTACAACCGGGAACTGATCGACGCCGGGATTCTGCGGATTGGTGATGGCCTCAAGCCCTCATCGAAGGGAGCGCGCATCGCTTTCGATGGGCCAAGTCGAACCGTTGTTGAAGGGCCGTTTGCCGCGACGCGGGAGTTGGTAGCAGGGTTCTGGCTGTGGGAGGTCAAGGACATGGAAGAAGCAGTCGCATGGGCCAAACGCTGCCCGAACCCCATGCCGGGGCCAAGTGAGCTGGAACTTCGGCCTCTGTACGAAGAAGCCGACTTTCTATGAGCGATTGCGTGGCGACATGTGTCAAGCGCCACCCGCATGGAGAAATGAAATGAAGAAAATCGCAAGAAACACCATCTGCCTCTGGTACGAAGGCACCGCCGAAGAGGCCGCCACTTTCTACGCGAACACCTTTCCCGATTCGTCGGTCGATGGGGTACTGCGCGCGCCCGGCGACTATCCCTCCGGCAAGCAGGGCGAGATCCTGACGGTCGAGTTCACTGTGCTGGGCGTCCCCTGCCTGGGCATCAACGGCGGCCCCATGTTCAAGCACAGCGAGGCGTTCTCTTTCCAGATCGCGACGGTCGACCAGGCGGAAACAGACCGTTATTGGAACGCCATCATCGGCAATGGCGGTCAGGAAAGTGCCTGCGGCTGGTGCAAGGACAAATGGGGCATCTCGTGGCAAATCACGCCGGTTGCCTTGATGGAAGCCATAAAGGATCCCGATCCCGCAGCCGCGAAGCGGGCCTTCAATGCGATGATGGAGATGGGGAAAATCGATATCGCCGCCATCGCGGCGGCACGCCACGGCAAAGCCGACTCCTGAATTTGAACGCCCGCCTTTGACCCGATGAACATCGCTCGCAACCCATCCGGATCCAAGCCAACGGTCTGGATGGCAATGCTGCTGTACCTGGGTTACCTCGCGATATTCTTTGCCACATGGAAGATCAACGCGGCGGACTACAACCGCATCGGCGAGAGCGCACAAACAACCAAACTCTGGTACGCGCTGCCCACCTTGTTCGGTTGCGGCTTTCTGGTGGCGGCCATCAGCCTCCTGGGCTGGTGGCGCGTGGTGCTGTTCGAAACCTCCAGGGCGGGCCCCCGCTGGATCTGGGTGCTCCCCGCTGCGATGGCCGGCATCATCGCGGGCAACCTTCTGGGGCTGGCGCCGGCAAAGCTTTCCGCCGAGTTGCTGCTGTGGTCCTTGCTGGGTGCCGTGGGGGTCGGGTTCGGTGAAGAGATGATCACGCGCGGCAGCATGATCGCGGGATTGAGAAGCCGCTTCGGCGAAGGCCGGGTCTGGCTGATCAGCACCCTGCTGTTCTCGGCGCTGCATGTTCCCAACGTGTTGTTCGGGCTGCCACTGATGGTCATGCCCATCCAGGTGCTGCTGACCTTCATCATGGGCACCGCCTTCTACGTCGTCCGCCGCATGTCCGGCGGCTTGATCCTGCCGATGGTGCTGCACGGGTTGTGGGACAGTTCGATCTTCCTGACGATCGCTACCGGAGGGCAGGCTTCCGTTGTGCAATTTGCCGTTTACCCACTGGCGATTGCCTGTGCGATTGCGTTCATGCGCAGCGAGCGGAAAATCAGATGATAGGTTTCGGGCACGCAAACTGCATGCGAAGTACGGCATAGGCGCGGGCCCTGGTGAGGCTCCGCGCCGCTCTACGTTCAAGCAAAGGCCCGCCCGATGACCTCCAGTTCCGCCGCCAAACCCGGCCCCACCGTTCGCGACGACCTGTCTGGCGCCATTGACCGCACCTGGCAGCGCCTCTCCAGCCCCGGCACCTGGTGGAACGGCGCAGAGCGCCTGCAGATCGTCGCCGAAACCCGCAACGCCGTGCATTGCCCGCTGTGCCGCGAGCGCAAGGCGGCGCTCTCGCCCTACGCCATTGCAGGCCCCCACGCATCGCTGGGCACACTGCCGGAAACGGTGGTCGATGTCATTCACCGGGTGCGCACCGACGCCAATCGCCTCACCGACACCTGGCTGGAACGCACGCTGGCGGCGGGCCTCACGGACGCCGAATATGTCGAGATCGTCGGCATCGTCGCCACCACCACCGGGCTGGACACTTTCAGCCGGGCCATGGGCACGCCACCCGCCCCGCTGCCCCAGGCGCGTGCGGGAGAACCGAGCCGCAAGCGCCCCAAGGGCGCGAAGAAATCCATCGCCCGCGTACCCACCGTGAGCCCGGCCGACATGACGGCCGATGACGTAAACCCGTATCCGGAATTCGGCCAGGTGCACATCCAGCAGGCCTTAAGCCTGGTGCCCGAGGCGGTGATCGAGTTTTTCGATCTCGACACGGCGCTGTACCTCAAGCAGGACTGGATCCGCGACTTCTCGCGCGAGTTCCGAAGTCTGACCCACGCCCAGCTGGAACTCATCGCGGCGCGTGCCTCCATCATCAACGGGTGTTACTACTGAACCACCAGCCATGCCAACCTGCTCCGTGCGAGCGGGCAACAAGCGGGAACGGAATTCAACCTGCAAAGTGTGATGGATGGTGCCAGCGAAAGCGGCGTGCCCGACGGCGCCCTGCTGGTGGAATTCACCGACGCGGTGCTGGGCGCGGATGACGCGCATCTGGCGGAGGTGCGCGGCCGGCTGCGCGCCCAACTCGGCGATGAACAACTGGTCGATGCCGCCGGCGCGGTGGCCTCGTTCAATGCGGTGGTCAAGGTGGCCGACGGCACCGGCCTTACCGTTGACGAGTTCCGCAAGGACTCGGCGGATAAACTGCGTGAGGAACTGAAACTCGGGTTCGGCCCCACTTGAATGAATCCCCAGGAAGTCGCAGCAAGCTACGACCAACTCGCTGAACAATGGGACAGCGACGGTTTCGCGCGCGAGAACGGGATTGCCCAGCATGAACGCGCGATCGCCTTCACGGACCTGCGTGGGCCGGCGCTCGACATCGGTTGCGGCAGCAGCGGCCGCCTGATCGACCTTCTGCTAAAGCACGGCTTCGCGCCGGAAGGCCTGGATAACTCGGGCCGGATGCTGGAACTCGCGCGGCGCCGGCACCCTGCACTCACATTCCATCAGGCGAACATCGTCGATTGGCCCTTCCCGCGCGAATACGCCTTCATATCCGCCTGGGACAGTATCTGGCATGTGCCGTTGCGAGAGCAAGACGGCGTGTTGCGCAAGATCCTCGCTGGCCTCGGCGTAGGCGGCATCGCGATCTTCACGCTCGGCGGTACCGATGAACCTTCCGAGGTCACGAATTCCTACATGGGCCCGCCGATGTACCACGCCACACTGGGGATTACGCGCACCTTGCAGGTCATCGCGGAGTGCGGTGCCGTGTGCCGACACCTCGAATACGATCAGCATCCGCAACCGCATGCCTACATCGTATGCAAGCGGTTGCGCCTGGCCGGTCGTTGACGCATCAGGGGATGCAGGAGGGCGCTTCACCCGCGCCGGCTAACCGGTTTATCCTTAACGTTTTCCCCAACTGCTACCGGTAAACCATGCTCAATCATTTGATGCTCGGGTCGAACGACATCGACCGCTCGAATCGTTTCTACGACGCCGTCCTGGGCGTTCTGGGCGCCGGCGCGCCGATCCGCCACGTCAACGCGACCGGCCAGACGCGCCTCTTCTATCGGCACGAGGGCAGCACCTTCGGCCTTACCGAGCCCATCGACGGCCAGGACGCGACGGTTGCCAACGGCGGCACCATCGGCTTCAAGTGCAGCTCGCCCGAGCAGGTCAAGGCGTTTCACGACGCGGCCATCGCGCATGGTGGCCAGTCCATCGAGGATCCGCCCGGCTTGCGCAACGGCAGCATGGGCGCCATGCACCTGGCCTATGTGCGCGACCCGGACGGGCACAAGTTGTGCGCCGTGTACCGCGTCAAGTAGACCGGCGGGTTCGCCGCCGTCAGAGTGTACTGAAGAAGCCCGAATCGCCAGGGAGGCCCCATGCTTGAACTCAGACCCACCTGCGAACACTGCAACCGTGCGCTGCCGCCGGAATCGACCGAGGCGCGCATCTGCAGTTTCGAATGCACCTTCTGCGCCACCTGCGTGGACACCCTGCTGGAGAATGTCTGCCCGAACTGCGGCGGCGGATTCGCGCCGCGGCCGATCAGGCCGGCACGCAACTGGAAGGGGGACAACTTCCTGGGCAGGTATCCGGCAAGCGGCAAGGTCAAGCACAGGCCGGTTGACCCGGCTGCGCATGCCCGGTTCGCGGATCTGACGAAGACCGTGCCACCCGAGAAGCGCTGAACGGCGACGGTCCTCCGGGTCCGTTGCGCGTGGCGCCGAATCCCTTCACCCGGCACATCCGACATGCCGTACCAGTTCCTGGCCGACGCGGTTCTGCTACTCCACTTTGGCGTCGTGCTGTTTGTCGTGGGCGGGCTTGTCGCTGTCGTGGCGGGCAACCGGCTTGGCTGGCGCTGGGTCAACGGCTGGTGGTTCCGCCTGACACATCTGGCCGCCATCGCCGTGATCGCCGTCCAGGCCTGGCTGGGGCAATACTGCCCCCTCACGATCCTGGAGTCCTGGCTGCGCGTCCGATCCGGCTCCCCTGCCTATGACAAGAGTTTCATTGAACACTGGGTGCAGCGGCTCATCTACTACGACGCACCGCTGTGGCTGTTTGCGCTGATCTACACGGCATTCGCCGCACTGGTGATCCTCGCCTGGCGGCGCTTCCCGCCGCGTCGCGGCGAACCCGCGCGCCTTTCGCATCGTATTGAATAGGACATCCACCCCATGCAGTTGCGTTTGTTGATCCTGGTGCTGGCCCTGCTGCTCGCCGCCTGCGAACCGCAGCCGGAGCCGACGCCGCAGGAGCACAAGGATCTCATCTCGAGCATTACCGGCAGGCTTTGCATGACCGCGCAAGTGAGCTGTGAATTGCAGTGGCGCGGCCCGCGCCGCAGGGAACGGGCGGGCGTCATTCCGATCGAAACACCCGATGGGCCCAAGATCACCATCCAGCACGTGCGGTCGGTGCTGTCTCCCAACGTGTGGAAGGAAACCCCCGGGGAGCGCGATGGCGAGTACATCTTCAGCAGGGGGCCCTACATGCTCTGGTACCTCGGAAAAAGCATCCGTATCGAATGGCTCGGCCCGCCAATCCCGCAGCCGGGCAAGGCCTGACCGACAAATGCGGGCGAACCCGTGGGTCAAGGGTTTTTTTTCAATGCGAGCGCCGCGGCATCTGGCGCTTCTCCCGCTTCTACTCATGCCCGCGGTCTGCACGGCCAACGCGGGCATTCCCGTCGGCACGTACTCTTTCATGTGGAGCGCGTTGTTGTTCGTCCCGATTGTTCTTGTGGAGGGATGGATCCTTCGTTCAGATCTGCGGCTTTCATATGGGCGGGCGCTCGGCACCACCATTCCTTCGAACATCCTGTCGACGCTCGCGGGCGCTGTAGTCCCGCTACTCACCGTTCCGTTCGCGACAACAGAAGGCGCTGTTTCAAGCGCCATAACGCTGGCGCTTTTCGTCCCGCTTTTCTATCTTTCCCGCGCAATCGAGACCGCCTACTCCGGCTGGAGCCTGAACAAGGTCGAAAAGGCGGATGTTCGACGCGCAGTGAACCGGGCAAATCTGGTGACCTATGCGATGTTGGTGACTTTCGTGGTCGCCAGATTCTTGAAGAGCTGGGTGGTACATGGATACATTTTCTGGTGATCAGGTAGTACATCAATGCGCCAATTCATGTTGCAGCTGATTCGCAAAACCGGCGGGCCGGAAAGCGGGCCCGATACGCCTGAACGATGTCCCGACGCGCCCTCGCATTCCTGACCGGCTTGCTGATGGCCATTGGCGTGGGCGCCGTCGGCTACATGCTTGCGCAGTCGATGTCCGCATCGGAAGTGCGCCGCGACGGCCTGGAGGCGGTGGTCGACGTATCGGCCATGCAGCCCGGGGAAATCCTCGAAGTCCAGGGACTGGATCTGCCGGTATGGATATTGCGACGCACGCCCGACATGCTGACAGCACTTGGCACGCCGATGGCGCCGCTCGATGATCCGCAGTCGACGCGAAGCGTCCAGCCGGTCGGCATGGACCCGGCGTTGCGCTCGGCGCGGCCTGAATTCTTCGTCCTGGTGCCGATCTTCAATCTGGTCAACGGACGCAACGGTGTGTTGAGCACAGTGTCGGTCAGCCACCTGCCTGCTGACCAGACGCCTCGCCTTGTAGCCGGCGCTCCGCGCAGATGGGGAGGCGGCTTCAGGGACAATGCCGGAAAGGGCATCCACTTCGACTACGCGGGACGCGTCTACAGCTACGCCAACGTCTGGACGGGTTTCGCGAGCAACATCACGGTGCCACGTCATGAGTTTCTCACCCGCAACAAACTGCATGTAAGCGTCGCGAACCTGCTGAACCAGCCCCGCACGCCCAACGACAGGCCCGGCACGGGATCATGAAGCCCGTCCCCATCGTTACCGGCACACGGTTCGGCCTTGCCGCCAGCCGCATAGGCGAGCGCGGACGCCTCGCCTCGCGCTAGACTCGGGCGCGCGCGACTGCGCTACCCGCCCCACCAAACTCCCACAACACAAAGCCCGATGAAACCAAAACGCTTTCCCCAGATCACGCTCGAACAACTCGACCCGCAGGCACAAGTACTGGCCAAGGAGATCCTCGCCTTCTCCAGCGTGGGCCTGGGCGGCCCTTACAACCCGATGTTTCGCAGCCCGGTGATGGCCGACCGCATGAAACGCCTGCTCGATTACCTGCGCTTCAATTCCTCACTGCCGCTGCGCCTGAATGAGTTTGCCATCCTGATCCAGGGCCGGCTGTGGACCTCTCAGGTGGAATGGTTCGCGCACTATCCGCTGGCGCTCAAGGCCGGCCTGCCCGCCTCGGTGGCAGACGACCTCAAGGCCAACATCCGTCCGCGCAACATGCAGCCCGACGAAGAGGTGGTCTACGACGTCTCGATGGAAATGTCGACCAAACACCGCATCAGCGACGAGCTGTTTTATCGCGCCAAGGAAATCCTCGGCGAACAGCAACTGGTCGACCTGATCGCCGTCAACGGCACCTATGTCACGGTGGCCATGCTTCTCAGCCTGGGTGAAGAACTGCCGCCCGAGGGCAAGCCCCTGCCGTTCCCGGAGCGGCCGGCCGCCTGAGCGCCAGAGTCCGTGATCTTGCGCAGCGGCCGGGTGGCGGGCAGGCGTCGCGCCGTATGCCGCCCTCAGGCGATATGATTCCGCCTGCCCCGCCTTCGCCGCCACAACCACCCGTCAAGGATCCCCATGGCCCTCTCCGGCAACGCCGCCCTGGCGATGTTCTTCGACATCGAGCCCGGTTTCGAGACCGAGCACGACCACTGGCATACCCACGAGCATTTCGGCGAGCGCCTCGGCATTCCCGGCTTCCTGCGCGCCACCCGCTGGAATGCGCTCGACGGGGGCCCGCGCTATTTCATGATGTACGAAGTCGCCGAGGTGGCCACGCTCACGTCCGCCCCCTACCTCGAGCGCCTGGACAAGCCCAGCCCCTGGACCCAGAGCGTGATGCCCCATTACCGCAACATGGTGCGCGGACTGACCCGGGTGGCTGGCAGCGCAGGCGCCGGGGTCGCGGGCTTCGCCATGGTGGCGCGGATTTCGCCGGAGGAAGGGCGCGGCGATGCGCTCGACCAATGGCTGTCGGGCACGCTGCTGCCGCAACTGGCGCAACAACCCGGGCTCTGCGGCGCGCATCTGCTTGCCAGCGCGGCCCAGGCGCCGATGACCAGCGAACAGGCCATCCGTGGCCGTGATGCCACCGTCGACCGGGTGCTGGTGGTGGTCGGCTATGACGAATCCTCCGTGCGCGGCCTGGCCGGCGACGCACTCGGAGAAGTGGCCCTCGCCGCACACGGCGTACGGCATGGCCGCATCGCACATCCGTACCGGCTTGCGGCAAGCGCGACCAGGACTGAACTGCACGGCTGAGCGGCACGCCGGGCAACCACCATCAAAGGGAATCACCATGCTCAAGGGCAGCTGCCTGTGCGGCAACATCAAGTACGAACTCGACGCCCCGCTGGGCAAGATTGGCATCTGCCATTGCCAGCGCTGCCGCAAGGCCAGCGGCAGCGCCTTTGGCGTGAACGCGACAGTCGATGCAGCCGGCTTTCGCCTGGTTGCAGGCGCCGATTCATTGGCGAGCTTTGCGGCCCCTACCGGCGTGACCCGCAGCTTTTGCCGCAACTGCGGCTCGCAGCTCTACAGCGTGCGCGACACCCTGCCCGGTGCACTGCGCCTGCGCCTGGGCACACTCGATACGCCCATCGACGCGCGACCGCAATTGCACTTTTTCACCGCGTCGAAGGCCGAGTGGGACGAAATCACCGACGACCTGCCGCAGTACCCGGAGCGCGCACTGGACCCTGCGGCGCTCCTGCCGGGAAAGTAAACCTGCGCTTGCATGACCATGACGTGCCATCCGGCCGTTCGTTCCGGATGGCACGCGTTGTGGTGCGGTCGCGCCCCCGTTAGCGCCCCGGATCAAAGGGTAAACCCGCAACAAACAGATTTTCCTTCTCGCCTCGGCGGGGACATCACCGATTGACAGGACCCCGACGATATGTTGTCCTCAGCCTCGCGCCCAATGCGCCTTGAAATGCCTGCAATGCGCCTCTCCCCAGCCCCCATGATTTCAGCGCGCCTGCCCGGTGGCCGCCGCGCCTGGATCGTGCCGTTCGCCGCGCTAGCGCTCTTCGTGGCGGCGATCCTGGCACTGCTATGGTTCGTGCACCGCCACGAAACCGAGATCCAGCTGGCCAACCTGCGCCGCGACACCCAGTACGCCGAACTGGCGATCACGCGCAAGATCCTCGCGCACCAGGAATTCGCCGATCGCATGGCCGGCTCGATCGCGTCCGGCCAGAGTCCGGCCGCGATGATCGACCAGGCGCAGGCCTATCAGGGCGAGAACAGCGAGATCCGCAACATCGTCTGGTCCTCCGCCGATGGCATGCATGGCTGGTCGGTACCTTCGTGGAAGGATGCCGTGGCGATCACCCGCGAGCGGCCCTCGCTCGAAGAGCGCGAGCGCATGCGCCGGCTGAGCGCGGCCAACGGGCGCCCCGCCTACACCGAGCCTTATCGCGACTCCCAGGACGAGCCCTACATCGAATACCACAGCCCGGTGGTGGAGCATGGCAGTTTCAAGGGCACGATCAGCATGACCCTGTCGCTGCGCACGGTGATGCAGCGCCTGGTGCCGGTGGCGGTGGCGGAGAAGTACCGCCTGTCGCTGCTCGACGCCGAGGGGCGCGAATTGTTCAGCCACGACGCCGGCCTGGAGACTTCCGACTGGCTGACCCAGTCGGTCTCGCTTACGCTGCCCTGGCGCAACCTCGACCTTTCGGCCACGTCCTACAAGACCGATTCACTGGTCGGCCGAACCCTTCTCACCGGCGTGATCCTCCTCATCACCGGCGTGCTCGCCTGGAGCCTGTGGTCGCTGCGCCGCCGTGTGGACCTGCAGGCGCAGGCCGACAGCGCGCTGATGGCCTCGCACGAACGCTTTGTGACCGTGCTCGACGCCATCGACTCAGGGGTCGCGGTGTCGGACATGACCACGCGCGAACTGTTGTTCTGCAACGAGAGCTTTTCGCGCATCTTCCCGGGGCATGGCATCGGCAGCAATGGCGCCGAGGTCGAGCGCGCCTTCGCGCCGCTGCCGTCGCAGGCGGTTCCCCCCGAAGCGCTGGTCGATCCGGAAGGCAAGCCCACGCACGTGCACCGCCTGGAAGTGCGCGACGAGAACAGCGGCCTCTGGTACGCCCTGCGCGTGCGTGCGGTGCGCTGGGTCGACGGCCGCCTGGTGCGCCTGACCATGATCTCCGACATCACCGACCGCAAGAACGCCGAGGAACGCAGCCGGGTGCAGCAGGAAAAGCTGTTGCTCACCTCGCGCCTGATGAGCGTGGGCGAGATGGCCTCCACACTCGCCCACGAGATCAACCAGCCGCTCTCGGCGATCGCCAACTACAACATGGGCGCGGTGCGCCGCCTGAAGTCTGACCACTGGAAGAAGGAAGACCTGGTCTCCGCGCTGGAAAAGTCCGCCGCGCAGGCTGAGCGCGCCGGCAGGGTGGTGCACCGGGTACGCGAGTTCCTGCGCCGCCGCGAGCCGGTACGCGAGCCGATGTCGATCAACGAGGTATTGATGGACGTCACCGAGCTGATCGAGCTGGAGGCCGAGAAGTCGAGCGTGCAGATCCGCCTGGAGCTCGGCCACGACGTGCCCCTGGTCAGCGGCGACCGCATCATGGTCGAGCAACTGCTGCTCAACCTGATCAAGAACGGCATCGAGGCGATGAAGCAGACCCGCCCGCAGGATCGCATCCTCAAGGTGCAGACGGCGATGGCCGGCGCGCAAGTGGAGATCCGCGTGATCGACCGCGGCCACGGCATCGCAAGCGACGTCGCGCCGGAACTGTTTTCGCCTTTTTTCACCACCAAGGACAACGGCATGGGCATGGGCCTCAACATCTGCCGCTCGATTGTCGAACTGCACGACGGGCACCTGTGGTTTTCCGCCAATCCCGCCGGCGGCAGCATCTTCCATTTCACCCTTCCGCCGGCCATCGAGCCGGCCATCCAATCATGAGCAAACCGACCATTCATGTCGTCGACGACGACGAAGCCATGCGCGACTCCCTGGTGTGGCTGCTGGACGACGACCGCTACGACGTTCGCACCTATGCTTCGGGGGAGGACTTCCTCGCAAGGTTCGCGCCGACCCCGCCGGCCTGCGTGATCCTCGACATCCGCATGCCCGGCATCAGCGGCGTGGAGGTTCACGAGCGGATGGCGCGCCAGGGCGTGGTCACCCCGGTCGTATTCGTCACCGGGCACGGCGATGTGCCGATGGCGGTGGACGCGATCAAGCGCGGCGCCTTCGATTTCGTCGAGAAACCGTTCAACGAAGCCAAGCTCACCGGCATCATCGAGCGCGCCCTGGAGGAAGACGCGAAGTTCGCCGGCCAGACCGCGGCCCAGTCCGAGATCGCGGCGCGTCTGGCCAAACTGTCGCCGCGCGAGCGCGAGGTGCTCGACCTGGTCGTCGCCGGCAAGATGAACAAGACCATCGCCGACGTGATGAACATCAGCATCAAGACGGTGGAAGCGCATCGCGCCAAGGTGATGGAGAAGATGTGCGCCCGCTCGCTGGCCGAGCTGGTGCAGGCGGTCATCAAGGTCGGCGAACGGGCCGCCGGATAGCCGGCGCCGCCAGCGCGCTCAGGCGCCGGTGAGGCGGGCGAATTCGCTGAAGTACTCCGGGAAGGTCTTGCCGACGCACTTCGGGTCGTTGATCACAAGCGGCGCGGAACCGGCGGCAAGGCCGAAGGAGGCAAGCGAAAAGCACATCGCCATGCGATGGTCGTCATAGGTGTCGATCGCCGCGGGTCGCACGACATCGAGCGGCCGGACGCGCAGCCAGTCGGGGCCTTCCTCCACCGTGGCGCCGAGCTTGCGCAGCTCGGTCGCCATGGCGGCGATGCGGTCGGTCTCCTTGACCCGCCAGGAGGCGATGTTGCGCAGGGTCGAAGGCCCGTCGGCGAACAGCGCCAGCACGGCGATGGTCATCGCCGCGTCCGGAATGTGGTTGAAGTCGGCATCGATGGCGCGCAGTTTCGCCGGGTTGTCCTCGTTGGAAAAGCCGCGCACCTCGATCCAGTTGGGGCCGGCCACCAGGTTGGCGCCCATTTGCGCCAGCGCATCGGCAAAACGGATGTCGCCCTGTATGCTCTCGCTGCCCACGCCTTCGATCCGCAGCGGCCCGCCGCCGAGCGTACCCGCGGCAAGGAAATACGAGGCCGAGGACGCGTCGCCCTCCACATGCAGGGTGCCGGGGCTCAAGTAGAACGCGCCGGCCGGGATGTGAAAGGCACGCCAGTCATCTCGCTGCACATCCACGCCGAAGCGGCGCATCAGGTTGAGCGTGATCTCCACATAGGGTTTGGAAATCAGTTCGCCCACCACCTCGATGGTTGCAGGCTTGCCGGCGTTTCTGGCCAGCAGCGGCAAGGCCATCAGAAGCGCGGTGAGGAACTGGCTGGAGACGTTGCCACGCACCGGCACCGGACCGGTGAGCGCCACTTGCGAAGGCAGGATATGCAGCGGCGGATAACCTTCGTTGCCGGTGTAGCGCACATCCGCGCCGATGGCGCGCAGGCCATCGACCAGGTCGCCGATGGGCCGTTCGTGCATGCGCGGCACGCCGGAAAGACGGTAGTCGCCGCCGTTGAGCGCCAGCGCGGCGGTCAGCGGGCGTATCGCCGTGCCGGCATTGCCCATGAAGAGATCGGCGTCCTTCACCGGAAAGCCGCCGCGCATGCCGTCGACCAGCCAGTCGCTGCCGTCCTGCCGGCGCGGCACACCGAGCGCTTCGAGCGCGGCCAGCATGACCTGCGTGTCGTCGGAATCGAGCAGGTCGGCCACCCGGGTGCGACCGTCCGCCAGGGCCGCCAGCAGCAGCGTGCGGTTGGAAATGCTTTTCGAACCGGGCAAGCGGATGGTTCCGCCGGCCCGGGTCCTGCGCTGCAGGTCCAGGGTATCCATTACGCCGCCTTCGGGCCTGGCGCGGCCGGCTTCTCGCCGGCCTCGATGGAATCGAGCCAGGCGCGCCGGGCATCGCGGGCGTTGCTGAACACCGCATCGAGTGCTGCGGCGTCGGAGCGTTCGATCATGGCGCGCACATCGGCCAGGCGGGCCGCGTATTCGTCGATCTCGGTGAGCAATGCATTGCGGTTGGCCAGGGAAATGTCGCGCCACATCTCAGGCGAGCCGCCGGCGATGCGGGTGAAGTCGCGAAAACCGCTGGCGGCATACTGGAACAGCACGTCGGCGTGCGGCTTGCGGGCGATCTCGTCGACCAGCGCGAAGGCCAGCACATGCGGCAGGTGGCTCACCGCGGCGAAGGTCTTGTCGTGCATTTCCGGCGACATCGGGAACACCCGCGCGCCGCAGGCCTGCCAGGCCGACGTGACCCGGGCGGCGGCCGCCGGATCGGTTTCGGGCAATGCGGCGAGCACCAGCTTCTTGCCGCGATACAGTTCGGCACGGGCGGCGGAGGCGCCGTTGAGCTCGGCGCCGGCGATCGGATGGGCCGGCACGAACTGGCCGATGCGTGCGCCAAACGCGGCGCGCGCCAGCGCCACCACGTCGCACTTGGTGCTGCCGCCGTCGGTGACCACCGCGCCCGGCTTCAATACCGGCGCGATGGCCGCGAATACCCGCGCCATCTGGCCCACCGGCGTTGCCACCAGGATGAAATCGGCACGGGCATAGGCGTCCGCGGCGTCACCGATCTCGTCGATCAGGCCCAGGCGCAGCGCATCCTCCAGATTGGCGCGCCCGCGGCCGACGCCGATGACATGCCGCACCTGCCCCGCCCCCTTGAGCGCGAGCGCGAACGAGCCGCCGATCAGGCCGACGCCGGTGACAACCAGGGTATCGATCAAGTCGGCTCCCCGGACTCTTCAGCCGCGCACTTCCGCCAGCGCTTCCTTCAGGCTCGCGAGGAAGCGCGCATTCTCGTGCGGCAGGCCGATGGTTACACGCACATGGCGCGGCAGTTCGTAACCGACGATGGGGCGCACGATCACGCCGCGCTTCAACAGCGCATTGAAGACCTTGGGCCCGTCGCCCACGTCGACGGTGACGAAATTTCCGTAGGAGGGGATGTACTCCAGGCCCAGCGCCTTGACACCTGCGGTGAGCTGCACCATGCCGGCGCGATTGTTCTCGTAGGTGCGACGCACGAAATCCTCGTCACCCAACGCGGCGACCGCCGCGGCTTGCGCGATGGAGTTCACATTGAACGGGGCGCGTACACGGTTGACCATGTCGCACACCTGCGGGTGTCCCAGCATGTAGCCCACGCGCAGGCCGGCCAGGCCATAGATCTTGCAGAAGGTGCGCGTCAACATCAGGTTGGGAAATTCCTTCAGCCAGGCCACGGTGTCGATCCGCAGTTCCGGCGGCAGGAAATCGTTGTAGGCCTCGTCGAGCACCACGATCACGTTGGCCGGCACGCGCTTCATGAAGGCATGGATCTCGGCGTAGGGCGTGAAGGTGCCGGTGGGGTTGTTGGGATTGGCGATGAACACCATGCGGGTGTCGGGGCGGATCGCCGCCAACATGGCGTCAAGATCGTTGCCATAGGCCTTGGCAGGGACCTTGATGCCGGCTGCGCCGCGTGCCAGAACCGTGATCGGATAGACCGCGAAGCAGTGCTGCGAATACACCGCCGAGACACCCGGCGCCAGGTAGGCCATGGCGATGTAGTCGAGCAGGTCGTTGGAGCCGTTGCCGACGACGATGGACTCCATCGCCACGCCCCATTTTTTGGCGAGCGCCGCCTTGAGCTCGAAGGCCGCCCCATCGGGATAGAGATGCACGTCTTCAAGCGCGCGGCGCATCGCCGCCTTGGCGGCCTCGCCGCAGCCCAGCGGGTTCTCGTTGGAGGCCAGCTTGATGATGTCGGCCTCGGGAATGCCCAGTTCGCGGGCCACCTCGGAAATCGGCTTGCCCGGCTGGTAGGGGGCGATGGCTCGGACGTATGTGGGGGCGAGTTCGGTGTAGTTCATCGCGTCTTTTAAAACCTGTTGGCAAATGGATGCGTCAAGGCGCCCGGCGGGCGCGCGTTGCGGTACGGTCTAGTAGTCGCCCACGGGATAGGAGCCGAAGATCTTCAGGTAGGGCGCGATCGACTTCAGTTCGCCTAGCGCCGCGGCGACACCGGGATCATCCCGGTGCCCCTCGACATCCACGTAGAACATGTATTCCCACGAGCCGGGCATCGAGGCCAGGCGCGCCGGGCGTGATTCGATCTTGGTCATGGAAACGCCATGCGACGCGAACGGGGTGAGCAGCTTGACCAGGCCACCGGCCACGTTGGGTGCCGACATCACCAGCCAGGTACGGTCGCGCCCCGACGGCGCCGCGTCGCCATGGCCGATCACCATGAAGCGGGTGCGATTGGTGGGATCATCCTCGATGTTGGGCGCGAGAATGGTGAGACCGAAGTTCTCCGCGGCATTGACCCCGGCGATCGCCGCGGTGGACTCGTCCAGGCTCGCCAGCCGCGCCGCTTCGGCATTGGACTCGACGGTCACGCGGTCCACACCGGGCAGGTTGCGGTTGAGCCAGTTCTGGGTTTGCGCCAGCGACTGGCCGTGCGAATAGACCTTGGTGATACCGTCGCGGCCTTCGCGCTTGCGCATCAGGTTCTGCTGCACGCGCACCACCACCTCCGCGCACACCTTGAGCGGGCTGTTGAGCAGCAGGTCGAGCACCCGCGAAATGGTGCCTTCGGTGGAATTCTCCACCGGCACCACCGAAAAATCGGTTTCGCCACTTTCAGTACGACGGAAGGCCTCGTCGAAGTTGGCACATGGCACCGCGATGGCGGAACGGCCGAACTGCATGACCGCGGCCTGCTCGGAGAAGGTGCCGGCCGGTCCGAGATAGGCCACCTTGATCGGCCGCTGCAAGGCCGAACTGGCCGACATCACCTCGTGGAAGATGCGGCTGACCGCCTCGTTGGGCAGCGGACCCGGATTGGCACCCTCGAGGCGGCGCAGCACCACCGCCTCACGTTCGGAACGGTAGATCGGCGCGTTCGGGTCCTCGGCGCGCTTGGTGTCGCCGATCTGGCGGGAAACGCCGGCGCGCTCGTTCAGGAGTTTGAGCAGTTCGTCATCGAGGCGGTCGATCTCCGCCCGCAGCCTGGAAAGATCGCTCATTGGACTACCCTCCTGTCACTGCGCGACATCCTCCCCGAGGGAGGATGAGCGCCCCCTTCGGGCGGCCGTACGGGAGCGCTCATGCGTGCGCCTTTTCAAATTCACGCATCCAGGCCACCAGCGCCTGCACACCCTCGACGGGCATGGCGTTGTAAATGGAGGCGCGCATGCCGCCCACCGAGCGGTGTCCCTTCAGCTGCACCATGCCGCGCTCCTGCGCGCCCTTGAGGAAGGGCGCGTTGAGGCGCTCGTCGTGCAGGAAGAACGGCACGTTCATGCGCGAACGGCAGTCCGGGGCGACACTGTTGGAATAAAAGCCGGTCGCGTCGATGGCCTGGTAGAGCAGGTTCGCCTTTTCGATGTTGCGCGCTTCCATGCCGGCCAGCCCGCCCTGCGCCTTGAGCCACCTGAACACCAGCCCGGCGATGTAGATGCCGTAGGTGGGTGGCGTGTTGTACATCGAGTCATGCTCTGCGACGGTGCGGTATTCGAAGGCGCTCGGGCACAGCGCATGCGCCTGGCCCAGCAGGTCGTCACGGATGATCACGATGGTGAGGCCCGCCGGGCCGATGTTCTTCTGCGCGCCACCGAAGATCAGGCCGTACTTCGACACATCCATCGGGCGCGACAGGATGTGCGAGGAGGCGTCGGCCACCAGCGGCACGGCGCCGGTGTCCGGAATGAAGAAATACTCCACGCCGTCGATGGTTTCGTTGGTGCAGATATGCACGTAGGCCGCGTCGCGGTCGAGCTTCCAGCTTGAGACCGGTGGAATGCCGCGATACTTGCCGTCCACAGCGGCGTCCGCCGCGAGATTGATGTTGCCGTAGCGCTGCGCTTCCTTGAACGACTTCTTCGACCAGGAACCGGTGACCACGAAATCGGCCCTGGGGTTCTTGCCCAGCAGGTTGAGCGGCACGATGGCGTTCTCGCCCAGGCCGCCGCCCTGCATGAAAAGGATGCGGTAGTTGTCGGGCACCGCCAGCAACTCACGCAACAGCGCCACCGCCTCCGCATGGATGGCGATGAATTCCGGGCCGCGATGGGACATTTCCATCACGCCCATGCCGGAGCCGTGCCAGTCGAGCATTTCCGCCGCGGCTTCGCGCAGCACCGGTTCCGGCAACGCCGCCGGCCCGGCGGAAAAATTGAATACGCGCATCCTGGAAGGCCGAAAGGTAAATCAGGCCGCGGGATCGCCCGCCGGCGCGTCGCCTTCAGGAGACGGGTTGCCGGCATCGCCGTTGTCGGCGTCGCTCTCGACCACGCGCTGCAGACCCGACAGGCGGGTGCCGTCGTCGACGTTGATCAGCGTGACGCCCTGCGTGGCACGGCCCATCTCGCGGATCTCGGAGACCCGGGTGCGGATCATCACGCCACCGGTGGTGATGAGCATGATCTCGTCCTTGGGCTCGACCAGTGTGGCAGCCACCACGCGGCCATTGCGCTCGGAAGTGGAGATGGCGATCATGCCCTTGGTGCCGCGGCCATGGCGGGTGTATTCGGACACCGGGGTGCGCTTGCCAAAACCGTTCTCGGTGGCGGTGAGCACGCCCTGCTGCTCGGACTCGGCCACCAGCAGCGCGATGACCCGCTGGCCCTCTTCGAGCATCATGCCGCGCACGCCGCGCGCGGCGCGGCCCATGGCGCGGACGTCGTTCTCGTCGAACCGCACCGCCTTGCCGGAGTCGGAGAACAGCATCACATCGTGCTTGCCGTCGGTGAGCGCGGCGCCGATGAGGTAGTCGCCGTCATCGAGATCGACGGCGATGATGCCGGCGGTGCGGCGGTTGGAGAAGTCGGTCAGCGAGCACTTCTTGACCACGCCCAGGGCGGTGGACATGAACACGTAACGGTCTTCAACGAAGGCCTTGACCGGCAGCACCACGGTGATCTTCTCGCCTTCGGCCAGCGGGAACATGTTGACAATCGGCCGGCCGCGCGAGGTGCGCGTACCCTGCGGCACCTCGTACACCTTGATCCAGTACACCCGCCCGCGGTTGGAGAAGCACAGGATGGTGTCGTGCGTGTTGGCGATGAACAACTGCTCGATGTAGTCGTCTTCCTTGGTCGCCGCGGCCTGCTTGCCGCGCCCGCCGCGCTTCTGCGCGCGGTATTCGGTGAGCGGCTGGCTCTTGATGTAGCCGGTGTGCGACATGGTGACCACCATGTCCTGCGGCGTGATCAGGTCTTCGGTGTCGAGGTCGTAGGCGTTCTGCTCGATGGTGGAGCGGCGCGCGTCGCCGAACTCGTCCTTCACCTTGGCGAGCTCCTCGGCGATGATGGAGGTGATGCGCTCCGGCTTGGCAAGGATGTCGATCAAGTCGATGATCTGCGCCATCACCTCCTTGTATTCGCCGACGATCTTGTCCTGTTCCAGCCCGGTCAGGCGCTGCAGGCGCATCTGCAGGATTTCGGTGGCCTGCACGTCCGAGAGGCGGTAGCCGTTGTCCTTGAGGCCATAGGCTTCCGACAGTCCGTCGGGACGCGAAGCGTCGGCGGCGGCACGCACGAGCATTTCCTGCACCACACCCGATTTCCAGGTGCGCTTCATCAATTCGTCCTTGGCCACCGGCGGGGTCGGCGCGGCCTTGATGAGCTCGATCATCTCGTCCACGTTGGCCAAGGCCACCGCCAGGCCTTCGAGCACATGGCCGCGCTCGCGCGCCTTGCGCAACTCGAACACGGTGCGCCTTGTGACCACCTCGCGGCGATGCTGCAGGAACTGGTCGAGCATCTGCCACAGGTTGAGCAGGCGCGGCTGGCCGTCGACCAGCGCCACCATGTTCATGCCGAAGGTGTCCTGCAGCTGGGTCTGCTTGAACAGGTTGTTGAGCACCACCTCGGGTACTTCGCCGCGCTTCAATTCGATGACCAGGCGCATGCCCGACTTGTCGGACTCGTCCTGGATGTGGCTGATGCCCTCGATCTTCTTCTCGTTGACCAGCTCCGCCATCTTCTCCTGCAGGGTCTTCTTGTTGACCTGGTAGGGAAGCTCGTCGACGATGATGGCCTGGCGGTCACCGTTCTTGCCGATGTCCTCGAAATGGGTCTTGGCGCGCATCACCACCCGGCCGCGTCCGGTGCGGTAGCCTTCGCGCACGCCGGAGACGCCGTAGATGATGCCGGCGGTGGGGAAGTCGGGCGCTTTTACGATCTCGATCAGTTCATCAATGGTGGTCTCGGGACGCTTCAACAATAGCAGGCAGGCGTCGACCACATCGGTGAGGTTGTGCGGCGGGATGTTGGTCGCCATGCCCACGGCGATGCCCGAACTGCCGTTGACCAGCAGGTTGGGGATGCGCGACGGCATGATCAGCGGTTCCTTCTCGCTGCCGTCGTAGTTGGGCCCGAAGTCGACGGTTTCCTTGTCGAGGTCGGCGAGCAGTTCATGGCCGATCTTGGCCATGCGGATTTCCGTGTAGCGCATGGCCGCGGCGTTGTCGCCGTCGACCGAGCCGAAGTTGCCCTGCCCATCGACGAGCATGTAGCGCAGCGAGAAGTCCTGCGCCATGCGCACGATGGTGTCGTACACCGCGGTGTCGCCGTGCGGGTGATACTTGCCGATGACGTCGCCGACAATACGCGCCGACTTCTTGTAGGCGCGGTTCCAGTCGTTGGAAAGCTCGTGCATCGCGAACAGCACGCGCCGGTGCACCGGCTTCAGGCCGTCCCTGACGTCCGGCAGCGCGCGCCCGACGATCACGCTCATCGCGTAATCGAGATAGGAGCGCCGCATTTCCTCCTCGAGGCTGATCGGGAGGGTTTCTTTGGCGAAGGAATCTGAGGGCTGGGTCACGTTCTTGGCTGCCCGGCTACAGGGGCGGCGTAAGCCCCGGAAACCTGCGGATTGCGATCCTTCTCCGGGAGGAGCCTCCCGTCATCCGGACCGCGGATTTAAAGCCTGCTATTTTAACACGCGGCGCCCTCCCGGACACACCCGCGCCACGAGGGGAATTTGCCTTCGCGGCAGGCTTCTGCGAGGATGCGGGCCACCATGGAAAATATCGATACGCTCATCGAAGCACGCTGGGTGATCCCGGTTCATCCGGCGGGGCTTGTCCTTGAGGATCACAGCGTCGCCGTCAATGCCGGCCGCATCGTCGCCGTGCTGCCCAGCGCCGCTGCGCGCGCATCCTACACAGCCACGGAGCACGTGACGCTGGCGGACCACGCCCTGATTCCCGGCCTGATCAACCTGCACACCCACGCCGCCATGACGCTGATGCGCGGCTATGGCGACGACCTGCCCTTGATGGCCTGGCTCAAGGAGCGCATCTGGCCGGCCGAGGCGAAGCATGTTTCGGCACAGTTCGTCCGCGCCGGCACCCAGCTTGCGGCTGCCGAAATGCTGCGCGGCGGAATCACCTGCGCCAACGACATGTATTTCTTTCCCGAGGCCGCCGCCGACGCATTCACGTCGCTGGGCATGCGCGCCGCCCTGGGGCTGATCGCCATCGAATTCCCCACCGCGTATGCCAGCGACCCGGACGACTACCTTGCCAAGGGCCTGGCGCTGCGCGACGCGCGCCGCCATGACCCCTTGCTGTCGTTCTGCCTGGCGCCGCACGCACCCTATACGGTGGCCGACAAGACCTTCGAGAAGATCGCACGCTATTCCGAGGAACTGGAATTGCCGCTGCATATCCACCTGCACGAAACCGCCGAAGAGGTCGAGACCAGTCTCGCCAACCATGGCGTGCGCCCGCTCGAGCGCCTGGCCCGGCT
Source organism: Burkholderiales bacterium (assembly GCA_965279115.1). GTDB lineage: Bacteria > Pseudomonadota > Gammaproteobacteria > Burkholderiales > JAEUOS01 > JAEUOS01. The sequence continues at coordinate 3,810,472 of OZ257137.1, read as the reverse complement.
GGGCCTCCTGGGACCGCAAACCATCGCGGTGCACGCGGTGCACCTCACCGAAAGCGACATCGCACTGCTCGCACGCCATGGTGCTTCGGTGGCGCATTGCCCTGCGTCGAACCTGAAACTCGCCAGCGGATTCGCACCGGTTGCGAGATTGCTGGACGCGAACGTCAATGTGGGCATCGGCACCGACAGTGCGGCGTCGAACAATCGGCTCGACATGTTCGCGGAAATGCGTCTCGCGGCCCTGCTCGCCAAGGGCGTTTCGGGCAGGGCTGACGCCTTGCCCGCCGCCACCGCGCTGCGCATGGCCACGATCGACGCCGCGCGCGCCCTGGGGCTGGATTCCCGGATCGGATCGATCGAAACCGGCAAGTTCGCCGACCTGACCGCCGTGAGCCTGGCCCGCCTGGAATTGCAGCCGGTCTACGACCCGTTGTCGCACCTGGTGTACGCCGCCGAACGAACCGATGTATCAGACGTCTGGGTCGCTGGAAAGCGTGTTGTAAACGAGCAACAAATACTGGCGCCAGTTCTCGGTGAATTGAAAACAAGTGCCCGGCTGTGGCAAAATCAACTTCGAGCAGGGGCTTAATGGGGCTTTTTCAGTACGTTTGATGGTCGGCAATTCCGGGGTTTTCAGTCGGCGTTGCCTTTGAACCGGGGAAAAGACTGTCATTTTTGCGTGCATCCCGAGGGAATTTGTCCGATAATCGGGAAAAACCTGACCAGCTCCAATATCAATCCCACTTCGCACAGAGGAGAAAAATGAAAATCTCGTTCAAACTTGGCGCGCTGCTTGCCGCTGTTGGCATCACCGTGACCGCTGGCGCTTTTGCGCAAAACAGCAAGGACGGCTACCTGCAGGACGGCCGCGGCGTCATCGTCCGCAACTCCAATTTTGGTGACCCGAAGATCGGCAACCTTTGCTGGCGTACCGGGTACTGGACCCCCGCCATGGCGAACTGCGAATGCGACGCGCCGATCGTGGGTGCCGCATGTAATCCGCCTGCTCCGAAGCCCGCCGCTGCTCCTGCACCGGCACCGGCTCCCAAGCCCGCCGCTGCTGCTCCTGCACCAAAGCCCGCTGCGCCCGCCGTCGTCGCCACCAAGGTGACCTTCGCCGCCGACGCCTTCTTCGACTTCAACAAGGCTGTGCTCAAGCCGGAAGCCAAGGCCAAGCTCGACGACCTGACCGGCAAGCTCAAGGACATCAGCCTGGAAGTCATCATCGCCGTGGGCCACACCGACGCGGTCGGTGGCGACGCCTACAACCAGAAGCTGTCGGTCAAGCGCGCTGAAGCCGTCAAGGCCTACCTGGTCTCCAAGGGCATCGAGCCGAACCGTATCTACACCGAAGGCAAGGGCAAGAAGCAGCCTGTGGCCGACAACAAGACCGCCGAAGGCCGCGCCAAGAATCGCCGCGTGGAAATCGAGGTCGTCGGCACCCGCGCCAACAAGTAAGCAGTCAACGCATCGCAAAAGCCCCGCCTCGGCGGGGCTTTTTGTTTGTGCCTCAGGGTTTGTCAGTCAGGGAGTGCCATGCCAACACGTCCAAGCGGACGCCGCGCCGATGAACTGCGCCGCGTCTCCATCACCCGCAACTACACCAAGCATGCCGAGGGATCGGTGTTGATCGAATTCGGCGACACCAAGGTCATATGCACGGCCAGCGTCGAGGAGCGCGTACCGGGCTTCCTCAAGGGCAAGGGACAGGGCTGGCTCACCGCCGAGTACGGCATGCTGCCACGCGCCACCAACACCCGCTCGGACCGCGAAGCAGCGCGCGGCAAGCAATCCGGCCGCACCCAGGAAATCCAGCGCCTGATCGGGCGCAGCCTGCGCGCCGTGGTCGACCTTGCCGCACTGGGCGAGCGCACCATCCAGATCGACTGCGACGTGATCCAGGCCGACGGCGGCACCCGCACCGCCAGCATCACCGGCGCCTGGGTGGCGGTACGCGACGCGATCGACCGGCTCAAGGCCGGTGGCCTCATCACCGCGGATCCGCTGCGCGACCACGTGGCCGCCATTTCGGTCGGCATCTTCGAGGGCAATCCGGTGCTGGATCTAGACTACGCGGAAGACTCCAACTGCGACACCGACATGAACATCGTCATGACCGGGGCCGGACACTTCGTGGAAGTGCAGGGCACCGCCGAAGGTGCGGCTTTCACCCGCGCGGAAATGGACGCGCTCCTCGGGCTGGCCGAGAATGGCATCGCGGAACTCGTGCGCCGGCAGCAGGGCGCCGCCGGCACGCCATGAAGCAACTCGTCGTGGCCTCCGGCAACGCCGGCAAGCTGCGCGAGATCGGCGCCATCCTCGCGCCGCTCGGCATTGCGGTGCTGCCGCAGTCGCAGTTCAACGTGCCCGAGGCGGAGGAACCCCACCCCACGTTCGTCGAAAACGCCCTCGCCAAGGCGCGCAACGCGGCGCTCTTTACCGGGCTGCCGGCGCTCGCCGACGACTCCGGCATTTGCGTGAACGCGCTCGATGGCGCGCCGGGTGTGCATTCGGCGCGCTTTGCAGGGGAGCCGAAATCCGACGACCGCAACAATGCGAAGCTGGTGGAAGCCCTTGCCGGCAACCCGGATCGCACCGCCTACTACTTCGCCGTGCTGGTGCTGGTGCGCCACGCCAATGACCCCGAGCCGCTGATCGCGGAAGGCCGCTGGCCCGGTGAAGTGGTCGATGCGCCGCGCGGCGCCAACGGCTTCGGCTATGACCCGTATTTCCTGCTGCCCGATCTGGGCAAGACCGCGGCTGAACTCGACCCCGCGCAGAAGAACCTGGTCAGCCATCGCGCCAAGGCACTGCGCCGCCTGGCCGCCCTGATCACGGAGCGCGGAACGTGAAGCCGGTCGGCGTGCCGGTGGTTGCGGCCACGCCAGCGGCTTTCGGTGGCAGACCGGCGCCGCCCGCCACGTCCGCAGGCCCCAACCTGCACCCCGGCAAGCCCGCCTTCAGCGCGCTGCCCCCCCTCTCGCTGTATGTGCATTTCCCGTGGTGCGTGCGCAAATGCCCTTACTGCGATTTCAACTCGCACGCGGTCAAGGACGGCTCGCCGATTCCCGAGCAACGTTATCTCGACGCGCTGGTGCGCGACCTCGAACTCAGCCTGCCAATGGTGTGGGGCCGACGCGTGCATTCGGTATTCATCGGGGGCGGGACACCCAGCCTGATGTCGGCCGCCGGCTTTGACCGTTTGCTGGCCGATATCCGCGCCCGCCTGCCGCTCGAAGCCGATGCGGAGATCACGCTCGAAGCCAACCCGGGCACCTTCGAGGCTGAACGCTTCGCCGCCTATCGCGCCAGCGGCGCAAACCGGCTCTCGGTGGGCATCCAGAGTTTCAATCCCCTGCACCTGAAGGCGCTCGGGCGCATCCACGACGGCGACGAGGCCAGGCGTGCCGCCGCAATGGCGCGCGACGTGTTCGGCAACTTCAACCTTGACCTGATGTACGCACTGCCCGGGCAGACCCGCGACGAACTGCTGGCCGATCTCGAGACCGCCCTGTCATTCGCGCCGACGCACCTGTCGGTGTATCACCTGACGCTCGAACCCAACACGGTGTTCGCCAAGTTTCCGCCCGTGCTGCCGGATGATGACGCGGCGGCCGACATGCAGGCACTGGTGGAGCGCACCCTGGCGGGGGCCGGCTACGAGCACTATGAAACCTCGGCCTACGCCCGGCCGCACAGGCGTGCCGCGCACAATCTCAACTACTGGCGCTTCGGCGACTACCTCGGCATTGGCGCCGGCGCGCACGGCAAGATTTCTTTTCCCGACCATGTGTTGCGCACCGAAAAGCCGCGCAACCCTGAAAGTTACATGGCGGCCTGCGAAGCGGCCATGGAGCCTTCAGCCATCGGCGAAACCCGTTCGCCTGCCGCGGCCGAACTGCCGTTCGAATTCATGATGAACGCCCTGCGCCTGACCGAAGGCTTCGAGACGCGCCTGTTCTCCGAGCGCACCGGGCTTGCCATCAGCCACGCGATGCGCGCTCTGGATGCCGCCGAAGCGCGCGGGCTGCTGGAGCGCACACTGACGCATACGCGGCCGACCGAACGCGGCCGGCTGTTCCTGAACGACCTGCTGCAAATGTTTCTGTAAGCCATCGCGCGGCCGGATCAACCCGGCGGTGCGCAGAAACAAAAACGGGCGCCTCGCGGCGCCCGTTTTGCATTTCCGAAAACCGCAGCTTACGCAGCAGGTGCAGCGGCAGGTGCTGCAACCTTGCGTGCCGACAGCTTTTCCTTGATGCGCGCCGACTTGCCCGAACGCTGGCGCAGGTAGTACAGCTTGGCGCGGCGCACGTCGCCGCGGCGCTTGACCTCGATGGAGGCGATCAGCGGCGAATACAGCTGGAACGTCCGCTCGACACCCTCGCCCGACGACACTTTACGGACGATGAATGACGAACCGATGAGGCGGTTGCGGCGCGCGATGACGACGCCTTCAAAGGCCTGGACGCGCTTGCGCTCGCCTTCAACCACGTTGACATTGACGACCACGGTATCGCCGGGGGCGAATTGGGGAATGGTCTTGCCGAGGCGCGCGATTTCCGCTGCCTCGAGTTCGGCGATGATCTTGTTCATGCTGCTTCCTTTCGTTTCATGGGCCTGCCTAGGGTGAAACCCTGGCCGGACTTGACGGTAGAGCAAAGGGCTCTTTTGATACGCAGAGCCGTTTGGTGCCGCCGTTTGTGTCGGTCGAAGCCGGCATCAACCATCGATGCCGGACCACGACGCCAATTCGAATCGCGGCGCCCCGCAAATGGAGCGCCGCGACCCGTGATTTCTACTTCCTCGTTTTTCAGCCTGGCTCTTGGTACTGTCTCGGCCGGATCTGTTTGGTCTCCTCACACACCGCCAGCACTTCCTGATTCGGCCAGCACCTCGGCGCGAATCCGTACTTCCTCCTTCGAAAGCTTTCGCGCGGACCAGGCGGCGAACATGTCAGGCCGCCTTGCCAGCGTGCGCGCCAGGGACTGCTTCAGGCGCCAGCGCGCGATTCTAGCGTGGTCGCCGGACAACAGCACGTCCGGAACCCGCATTCCTGCAAATTCTTCCGGCCGGGTGAAATGCTGGCAATCAAGCAAGCCCGCGGCAAACGACTCTTCCACCGCCGAAGCCTCATGCCCGAGCACCCCGGGCAACTGCCGCACCACCGCGTCGACCAGCACCATCGCCGCCAGTTCGCCGCCCGACAACACAAAATCGCCGATCGACCATTCCTCATCGACATGGCGGGCAATCACCCGCTCGTCGATGCCTTCGTACCGCCCGCACAGCAGGATGATGCCCGTCCCGCCCTGCATCGCATCACGCAAGGCCAGGGCCCCGGCATGATCGAATTTCCTGCCCTGCGGTGACAGGTGCAGCACACGCGGGACAAACCCCGCTTCCACCTGTGCCGCCTTCGCCGCCCCCAGCGCCGCCTCCAGCGGCCCCGGAATCATCACCATGCCCGGCCCGCCGCCGTACGGCCGGTCGTCGATGGTGCGGTAGGGGTTGTCGGTGAAGTCGCGCGGATTCCAGCACGCCAGCGACCACACACCCGACTCCACCGCCCGCCCCGTGATCCCCACGGAAGCCACCGCGTCGAACATGGCCGGAAACAGCGTTATCGCGTCGAATCGGACTGCCATTCGTTAGGTCCCCGGTAGTGTCACCGTCCCGGCGCCAAGCTAATAGTCCTCGCCCCAATCCACCGTGATGCTGCCGCCCGCCACATCAACCTTGTCTACATACACCGCCACAAACGGGATCAGGGTTTCCGGCCGCCCTTCACCCTGCACCTTGAACACCTGATGGGGCCCAAGATCGAGCAGGTCCACTACCTTGCCCAACACCACGCCTTCACGGTTGACCACGGCAAGGCCGATCAGGTCGGCCCAGTAATACTCGCCTTCACCGCTGGGCGCAAAAGCCGACCGCGCCACCGCGATTTGCCATCCCTTGAGACCAAATGCCCGGTCACGGTCATCGATGCCGGGCAGCCGCGCCACATAGCCGCCGCCACGCAATCCGAATTCCTCGGGCACCACTTTCTTCCACGCCGGCTTGGCTGCCGGCGCTGCGATCCACCATTCGTCGAAGTCCTGCAACGCCAGCGGATCGTCGGAAAACACGTGCAACTTGATTCCGCCGGCGAGCCCGTAGGGCTCCTTGACGACGGCCATCAGGACCAGGTCCTGCGGCGCATCGTCCGCGCCCGGCGCGGGCGCGCTCACGCGGACCTCAGGCAGCTGCGGGCGCAGCGGCCGCGGCGGCCTGCCTGGTGTACTGCTTCAACAGACGCTCGACCGAAGGCGACACCTGGGCGCCCACGCCCTTCCAGTAGTTGAAGCGGGCGAGGTCGAAACGCAGGGCTTCTTCAGCACCCGCAGCGATCGGGTTGTAGAAGCCGACGCGCTCGACGAAGCGGCCGTCGCGACGATTGCGCGAGTCGGTGGCAACGATGTTATAGAAGGGGCGGCCTTTGGCGCCGCTGCGGTTCATGCGAATGGTAACCATGGAGGTGGGTCCTGTTAACGATCTGGTCCGCCGCGCGCCGGCCACAAACGGTATTGGCACGCATGCAAAATCGGGAAAGCCTTGAATTATAAAACAAATTCAAGGCTTTCCGCAAGCCGCCAGGACTCCCTTCGCCAACCCTTCAGGCGACTGCCGCCAGTGCCTCGCGAACCACGCCAAACACTTGATCCAATTGGGTTTTATCGATCATCAGCGGGGGGCAGAAGGCGATGTTGTCGCCGATCGGCCGGACGAACACGCCGCGCTCCCAGGCGCGGTTGTGCACTTCCAGCGCGCGCGCGCCGGGTGCACCTTCGCGCGGCGAAAGTTCCACCGCGCCAATCAGGCCGAGGTTGCGCGTGTCGGCCACATGCGCCATGCCTTCGAAGCTGTGGATGCCGTCCTCGAAGGCCTGCGACAGGCGCGCGGCGTTGCCGAACAGGTCTTCCTCGGCATAGGTGGCGAGCGTCGCCAGCGCGGCACTGGACGCCAGCGGATGGCCGGAATAGGTATAGCCATGGAACAGTTCCACCACCGGGCCGGAGCCGTTCATGAAGGCCTCGTACACGGGGTCCGACACCAGCACGCCGCCCATCGGCACGGTGGCGCTGGTGATGCCCTTGGCGAAGGTGATGAGATCGGGCTTGATGTCGAAGAACTGGCTGGCGAACGGCGTGCCGAGGCGCCCGAAGCCGGTGATCACCTCGTCGAAGATCAGCAGGATGCCGTGCCGGGTACAGATTTCGCGCAGGCGCTTCAGGTAGCCGCGCGGCGGCACCAGCACCCCGCCGGCGCCCGACACCGGCTCGACGATCACGGCGGCGATGTTGGAGGCGTCGTGCAGGGCTACCAGGCGTTCCAGATGATCGGCGATGTCGGCGCCTTCGGCCGGCAGGCCGCGGCAATGGCGGTTGCGCGCCAGGTCCTGGGTATGCGGCATGTGGTCCACCGCGATCAGGTTGCCGAAGGCCTTGCGGTTGGCCGGCACGCCGCCCACCGCCACGCCGGCGAGATTGACGCCGTGATAGCCCTTCTCGCGCCCGATGAAGCGCTGGCGCGAGGCCTGGCCCTTCAGGCGGTGGTAGCCCAACGCGATTTTCAGCGCCGTATCCACCGCCTCGGAGCCCGAGTTGGTGAAGAACACGTGGCCCATGCCGGCCGGGGCGATGCGCGCCACCGCATCGGCGGCGCGAAACGCCAGCGGGTTGCCGAGCGAGAAATTGGAGGCGAAGTCGAGTTCGCCCGCCTGCGAGCGGATCGCCTCGACGATCTTCGGCCGGCAATGGCCGGCGTTGACACACCACAGGGTGGCCATGGCGTCGATGATGCGCGCGCCCGAGGCGGTGGTGTAGTACACCCCGTCGGCCCGGGCGATCATGCGCGAGGCGATGTCCTCGCGCGACTTGAACGCCCGGTTGTTCGTATAGGGCATCCAGAACGCATCCAGCGGGGGCAGTTCCACGCCGGCCTCATCATTCATCACCGCACTCATGACCTTGCCTCCGCTTTATCGCGCATCAGAACCCGACGTTGTTGGCGCCCTTGAGCATGAGGATCTCGCGCGCCTCGTCCGGCGTGGCGACTTCCATCGACAGCGCCTCGATGATGGAGCGGATGCGCCTGACCTGCGCGGCGTTGGTGGCCGCCAGCGTGCCGGGACCATCCCACAGTGAATCCTCCAGGCCCACGCGCACGTTGCCGCCGAGCACCGCGGACATGGTGGCGATCGGCATCTGGTTGCGCCCGGCGCCCAACACCGACCACACGTAGTCGTTGCCGAACAGGCGATCCGCGGTGCGCTTCATCTGCATCACGTCTTCCGGATGCGGGCCGATGCCGCCCAGAAGGCCGAACACCGACTGGATGAACAACGGCGGCTTGACCAGCCCGCGCTCCAGGAAGTGGTTGGCGGTGTAGAGGTGGCCGATGTCGTAGCACTCGATTTCGAAGCGGGTGCGATTCTCCGAGCAAGACTGCAGGATGTAGGCGATGTCCTTGAAGGTGTTCTTGAAGATGCGGTCGTCCGACCCGGCAAGATAAGGCTCCTCCCAGGAGTGCTTCCAGTCCTTGTATCGCGACAGCATCGGGTACATGCCGAAGTTCATCGAGCCCATGTTGAGGGAAGCCACTTCGGGCTTGAGCTGCAGCGCCGGCTGCAGGCGTTCCTCGATGGACATGGTCGGCGCGCCGCCGGTGGTGAAGTTGATCACCACGTCGGAACGGCGGCGGATTTCCGGGGCGAATTCACGGAAATACTTCGGGTCCTGGGTCGGGCGGCCATCGACCGGGTCGCGCGCGTGCAGGTGGACGATCGCGGCGCCCGCTTCGGCGGCGCCCACGGCCGCATCGGCGATCTCCTGCGGCGTGATCGGCAGGTACGGCGACATGGTCGGGGTGTGGATCGCTCCGGTGACGGCGCAGGTGATGATCACCTTGTTCTTGGGTCTTGCAGCCATGATGTTCCTCCCTTGGATGATGTACGAAAGACAGCGCGCAACTATACCCGGCGCAAGCGCATCGAACAGGACGCCTCCGCCGGCCTATCGGTGCACGGAACTTCGCGCAACGCGGCCAGTCTGCGCCCCGCACACCGCGTCCCGATGATCATGTCGCAAACCGAACTCCTGCCAGCACTTTCGTTCGAGCCCACCCTGGCCGCCGCACATGCGCGCCTGCGCGCCGTGCGCCCGGCTGCGTATGCACGCACCCGCAACCACCTCGAGGGCGCGGTCACCCGACTTTCCCCCTACATCACCCATGGCTTCATCAGCGTTGGCAAGGCGATCGGCGACATCCATGCGCGCACCCCGCTTGCACCCGGCCACAAGCTGGTGTTCGAGTTCGCGTGGCGGGCATTTTTCCACCACGTGTGGCACCACCTCGGCGACGCGATATTCAGCGACCTGCGCCCCGCATTGCCGGGCATGAATTACGCAACGGCGTTGCCGGCTGACCTGCGCGAAGGCCGCACCGGGGTGCCGGTGATCGACCATGCGGTACGCGAACTCTATGCGACCGGATACCTGCACAACCATGCGCGCATGTGGCTGGCCTCCTACGTGGTCCACCAGCGCAAGGTGCACTGGCGCGCCGGCGCCGACTGGATGTTCGCCCATCTGCTCGACGGCGACCTCGCCTGCAACCACCTGTCGTGGCAGTGGGTGGCCGGGACCTTCTCACACAAGCCCTACCTGTTCAATGCGGAAAACGTGGCGCGCTACGCGCCGGACCTGGACTGCAGCGGCACCTGCATAGACCGGGACTACCCGACGCTGGATCGACACGCGCGCTCGGGCGACGCCCTTGGGCCGGAGCCAGGCACGCACGCAGGCGTCGAGGAACCCGCCATGATGCGCCACGTAGCGCAGGACGGTTCCGACACGCTGCCGCCGGTGGCCGGCTTGCGCGTCGCACTGGTACACCCCTGGAGCCTTGGCGCGCGCCCGGATGCGGATGTCGTCATCGGATTGTTTCCGGCCGCATTTCATGAACGGCATCCGTGGAACGACAGGCGCCGGCAGTTCGTGCTCGCGCGCATGCGCGCACTGTGCGACCACATCCACACCGGCCCGGCGGACCTGCTCTCCCACGCCCTGCGGCCCGCCGCCACCATCAGCGCCCAGGCCACGCATAATCCCGGCTACCAGGCCTTCCTGGCCGATCACGCCACCCACCTCGCGGCGCCCGCGCGCTTCTTCCCGGAACCGACGCGGCTGTGCACTTCGTTCTCCCGCTTCTGGCATTCCATCACCCCGAAAATCGCCGACTTCGACACCCATGTCCTACGCCACGTCCACTGATTCCCGGATGCCCCTGCCGGCCCTCTTACTGGGCGCGGGCGGCCTGCTGCCTTTCTTCGCCCTCGCCACCGGCATCGCGTTGTTTCCCGACCCCAACCTCTCCTGGTACCTGGGCTGGCTCACGCAGTACGGCGCGCTGATCGTGACCTTCGTCGGCGCGCTGCAATGGGGCCTGATGATGCGCATGCCGCAAGCGGACCCCAGCGAGCAATGGGCGGCCTTCGGCTGGAGCGTCTGCCCTTCGCTGATCGCATGGGTGGCGCTGCAATTGCCGCAATACGAAGGCGTCTACCTGCTCGCCGGACTGTTCGTGCTGTGCCTGCTGATGGACTGGCGCTTCGCGCGCCGTCATGCCTTGCCGGTGTGGTTCATGCGGCTGCGCGTCGCGCTCACCACTGGCGCGGTGTTGTCGCTCGGCACAGCCGGCTGGGTGCTGGCCGGCCACGGCGGTCACCACTGATGCCGGAGGGTCCTGAAATCCGCCGGGCGGCGGACAAGCTCAAGCGCGTGCTCGCGGGGCAAACGGCGCTGTCGGTGCGTTTCGCGGCGGATCGCTTCCCGGCTCTGCAGGCGAGCGGCAGGCGCCTCGCGGGCCGCATCATCGAGACGGTGGAACCGCGCGGCAAGGCCATGCTGACGCACTTTGCCGGCGGCCTCACCATCTATTCGCACAACCAGCTCTACGGTGAATGGAAGGTCTACCGCGGCGACGCGCCAGACTCGCACCTGCAAACCCGCCTGGCCATCCGCACCACCACCCACAGCGCCATTCTCTACAGCGCCTCCGAGATCGAGGTGCTCAAGACCAACGAGGTCAACCGGCACCCGTACATCGCGAAGCTCGGCATCGAGCTGCTCGATGCGACCGTGAACGAGGCGGACGTGCTGGCCCAGGTGTGTGCACCGCGTTTCGCGCGACGCAGCCTCGCCGGCCTGCTGCTGGACCAGGGCTTTCTTGCCGGCATCGGCAACTACCTGCGCAGCGACATCCTGTTTGCCGCCCGCCTGCACCCGGCGGCCCGACCAGCCGATCTCCCACCCGGTCGACTCGAGGCCCTCGCCCGCGTCGCCTTGCAGATGACGCGCCAGTCCTACCGCACCCGCGGTATCACCAACGATCCGGCCCTCGCCAAGCGCCTGAAGGCGCAAGGGCAGACTTTCGGCCAGTATCGCCACTGGGTTTTCGACCGCGCCGGCGCGCCTTGCCATGCCTGTGGCCACACCATCAGGCGCATCGACATCGGCGGGCGCGGCCTGTACATGTGTGACAACTGCCAGCCCGCCTCGCTGTGACGCGCATCCCATAAAATGGGGTCTGACCCCATTTTCGTTTTCGCCATTTTCGTGACCCCATTTTCGAGTCACCTTACCGGAGCACCCCACATGCGCGGCATCCTGCTGACCAAACCTGAATCCGGCTTCAACGCCACCGTCACCGACATCGACGACGCCCAGTTGCCCGAGGGCGATGTCACGGTATGCGTGGACTACTCGACCATCAACTACAAGGATGGCCTGGCGCTCACCAACAAGAGCCCGGTGGTGCGCAAGTGGCCGATGGTGCCGGGTATCGACTTCGCCGGTACGGTGGAAACCTCCTCGCATGCGGATTTCAAGACCGGCGACCGGGTGCTGCTCAACGGCTGGGGCGTGGGCGAAACCCATTGGGGTGGCCTGGCGCAGAAGGCGCGCGTCAAGGGCGATTGGCTGGTCCCGCTGCCCTCGAAGTTCAGCGCCCGCCAGGCGATGGCGCTGGGCACCGCCGGCTACACCGCCATGCTCTCGGTGATGCGCATGGAGCAGTTCGGCGTCACAAAGGAACAAGGTGAGATCCTCGTGACCGGCGCCACCGGCGGGGTCGGCAGCGTGGCCGTCGCCATCCTGTCCGAATGGGGCTACACGGTGGTCGCTTCCACCGGCAAGACCAGCGAGGCCGACTACCTCAAGGCCCTGGGCGCCGCCGAGGTGATCGACCGCGCAGCCCTGGGCGCGCCCGGCAAGCCTTTGCAGAAGGAGCGCTTCGCCGGCGTGATCGACTCGGTCGGCTCGCACACCCTGGCCAACGCGTGCGCGCAAACGAAGTACGGCGGCGTGGTGGCCGCCTGCGGACTGGCGCAGGGCATGGATTTTCCGGCCACGGTGGCGCCCTTCATCCTGCGCGGCGTGACCCTCGCGGGGATCGATTCGGTGATGGCGCCCAAGGCCCTGCGCGTGAAGGCCTGGAACAAGCTGGCCTGCAACATCGCGCCGGCCAAGCTCGATGCCATGACCAAGGAACTCGGCCTGAGCGACGCCATCGCCGCGGCGGGCGACCTGATGATCGGCAAGATCCGCGGGCGGGTGGTGGTCAACGTCAACCGCTAGCGCGACCTTCAGTTGTTCAGCGTCAGCGCGTTTTCCACCGCCGGGGCGCGGAACTTGAGGTGGCCCACATACGTGAGGGAGTCATGCGTGCGCACCGAGGGCACGTCCCCTTCGCGCATGTGCAGGATGTCGCGCGGGCTCAGCAGGCGGGGATTGGCGTCGGTCAGTGGCAATTCCGCCTGACGATAGGCTTCGAGAACCAGTTGGGAACAGAAAAAGCTGTCCTTGCTGGCCACACCCATCTGGATGGCGCCGATGCCGCGAATGCAGAAATCCCGCACCAGCGACGGCACCAGAGGCAACTCGCACAGGCGACGCTCCAGCGTGAACGGCGCCTGCAGGATGATGCCGAAATGGTCGTAGCGCTTGCCGACCTGCTTGCGTGAAAATTCCGCGATCCGCTCGGCATACTGGGCGTTCATGCGCGGGTGGCGAAACGCCACGACGACGGACTCCTCGTCAAGCACCTCGGCAATGCTGCGCTCGCGCACGCCCTGGCCCACCGCTTCGACCACGCGTCCGCCGCCGATGTGGATCAAGGCATGGCTCACTGGCGCCAGCGTCAATAGCTGGACACCCGCCGAAGTCAGGCTGGGCGCGGACGAAAGCAGGATGTCACCCGGCCTGAGGACGGCCGCATCCACCAGTTGCCCGCCGTTGCGCGGATCAAGCGCGATTCGCTGCAGCGCGATGGGAGCGGCCGGCTTGTCGCCCTCGGAAGACCTGATGCCGGTAGCGCAAGCACCAAGCAGCACCGTGCCCAGCAACAGCAGGAAGCGCGCCCACTTCATCTGATACCTCCAGTCCGCCTGCGTGACGTTCCCCGAAAACCCGCGCCAGTTTAACCGCGGCCGCCGTGATTCCACCGGATCACGCGGCGCGCTCATCGGCCTTACCTATAATCGCGCGTTTTCGCGCCGCGTCGAGAACGTCCATGCCCCTGTTCGCCGCGACAGTATTCCTGTCGGCCTTCCTGCTGTTCCTGGTTCAGCCGCTGATCGCCAAGCAGATCCTGCCGTGGTTCGGCGGCGCCGCCGGTGTATGGACCACCTGCCTGGTGTTCTTCCAGTCGGCCCTGCTGCTGGGCTATGCCTATCCCGACCTGATCGCGCGCCGCCTGGAAGGCAGGAAGCAGGCATGGCTGCACGCGCTGCTCTTGACCGGCAGTTGCGTCGCGCTGCCCGTGCTGGCCTCGGAAGCCTGGAAGCCGACGGGCGAGACCAACCCCATCACCGGCATCCTCGCCCTGCTCACCGCGGTGATCGGCATGCCCTACGTGATGCTCTCGACCACCAGCCCGATGGTGCAGACCTGGTTCGCCCGCGCCCATCCGGGGCAGAGCCCGTATCGCCTGTTCGCGCTTTCCAACCTGGCCTCGATGATCGCGCTCATCGGCTATCCCTTCCTGATCGAGCCGAATTTCGGCGTGCGCCAGCAGGCGCTGATCTGGTCGATGCTGTACGTGGTATTCGCCGGCCTGGCGGTGGCATGCGCTTTCCGCGCCGCGAAGGCGGCGCCTGTCGCGGCGCAGTCCCGCGGCGACGCCGGCGATGCTGAAACGCCGCCCACGGCACGCACGCAGCTGCTCTGGTGCGTGCTGTCGGCCACCGGCTCCATCCTGCTGCTGGGCATTTCCAACCATGTCACGCAGAACATCTCGTCGATTCCGCTGCTCTGGGTGGTGCCCCTCGCGCTTTACCTGCTGACCTTCATCCTCTGTTTCGACGGCGACGGCTGGTACAAGCGCAAGTGGTTCATGCTTGCAGCCGGCGCGTGGCTGGCCGCCATGGGAGCCACGCTGGTGGCGCCGCAACTGAAGTTCGCGCTCAAGTTCCAGATCGGGCTGTTCTTCAGCGGCCTGTTCGTGGTGTGCATGTTGTGCCACGGCGAGCTCACGCACCTGAAGCCCGCGCCGCGCTACCTGACGCGCTTTTATCTCATGGTCGCGCTCGGCGGCGCCGCCGGCGCCTTCCTGGTGGGCATTGCCGCGCCGCTGCTGCTGCCGGCCTACTATGAACTCGAACAGGGTCTCACACTCGCGGCCATCCTGCTGTTCCTGCGTGTCGGTGTTTGGCCGGATGACGCCAAACCGGACGCGGGCAACCTGCGGGTCGCACGGGTGTTCGCCGGCCTCCTGGTGGCAGGCGGCATCGGCATCACCATCACCCAGGTGGTCAACTACAACCGCGACGCGCTGTTCACCGGCCGCAATTTCTACACCGTGCTGCGCGTCAAGGAATACGGCACCGTCGGCACCGAAACCCAAAGCCGCGTACTGGTGCATGGCGTCATCAACCACGGCGAACAGAACATGTCCGACAAGTACCGGCGCGCCGTGACCCGCTACTACGGCCACGGCTCCGGCGTCGGACGCGCCCTGCTCTCGAAGTACGACCTGCCGTCGATGAAGGTCGGCATCATCGGCCTGGGCGCCGGCGCGGTCACGGTGTATGCGCGCAAGGAGGATCATTGGCGCCTGTACGAGATCAACCCGATGGTGCCGGACATCGCCCGGCGCTGGTTCACCTACCTTGGCGATTCGCCGGCGAAGATGGAGGTGGTGCTCGGCGACGGCCGGCTGGCCATCGAACGCGAGCCGGCGCAAGGCTACGACCTGCTGGCCATGGATGCCTTCACCAGCGACGCCGTGCCCGCGCACCTGATCACCAGCGAGGCCTTCACCGCCTACGAACGCCACCTGAAACCCGACGGGATCCTCGCCGTACACGTGTCCAACCGCTTCCTCGACCTGGCGCCGGTGATCAAGGCGCTGGCCGACAAGCACGGTTTTCATGGCGTGATCGTCTACGAAACCCAACCTACTGTGAGCGACTGGATCGTGCTCTCCAAAGACCCGAAGGCCCTACAGCACGACAGGATAAAGTCCGCGTCGCAAGCCTTGCCGGCCAAGGCCGGAATGCGCCCCTGGACCGACGATTTCCACAATATCGTCCAGGTCTTGCGCTGAATTGACACATTTGGTTTGCAGCCTTGCCCGCAGGGCAGGACATAATTGCAGCCTTCCGCCCCGCGACCGACCCCCACCATGAACCTGCCGCGCCGCCTCCTCATCGCCGCCCTGCTGCTGGGTACGGCCGGAGGCTGCGCAACGCTCGACAGCAAGCAGAGCGAGTGGATCTTCCGCCCGGTGCGCGACAACTGGCGCGGTTTCCAGGGACTCCCTGCCGGCGTGCAGGAGGTCTGGCTCAAGGTGCCCGGCAAGGAGGACGAACAGGTGCACGCATGGTGGGCGCCGCAAGCCGACCCGGAAGCGCCCGCGGTCCTGTACCTGCATGGCGCGCGCTGGAACCTTACCGGGTCGTCGTTCCGCATCCAGCGCTGGCGCGACATGGGCTTTTCCGTGCTGGCGATCGACTATCGTGGCTTCGGCCAGTCCAGCGGCGAACTGCCCAGCGAGGGCAAGGCCTACGAAGATGCCGCCCTGGCGTGGGAATGGTTCAAGGCACGCGTTCCGGAGGCCCGCAAACGGTTCATTTACGGACATTCGCTCGGCGGCGCGGTGGCGATAGACCTCGCCGCCAGGGTGACGCCGGCAGACGCGGCCGGGCTGGTGACCGAATCGGCCTTCACCTCGGTGCCCGACGTGGTGGCGGCTTCGCCCTATGGGTGGCTGCCGGTGGGCTTCCTGATCACCCAGCGGTTCGAGGCGGCAACGCGCATGCGCAGCGTGGCATTGCCCAAGTTGATCCTGCACGGCACCGCCGACAGTGTGATTCCGCATGGGATGGCCGACCGCCTGTTCGAGGCCGCCAGCGAGCCCAAGCGCCTGGTCAAGTTCGAAGGCGCGAGCCACAGCGGCATCGCCTGGGCCGACTTCGAGCGCTACCGCGCGACCATCGCCGAGTTCGTGCGCAATTCCGGCGCCGCGCCACACGCACACGCCGCTCGCTGATGACACCCCGAACATGACCGGCGAGCCCGACTACCTCGAACGACTGGCGCGCTTTGTCGGCGAGACGCCTTGCGAGGCGATTCCGCCGGAGGTGCTGGCGCGCACCCGCGAAATCCTGGTCGACTCCATCGCCGTTTACGCCACCGGCATGCGTGCGCCGGAACTGGCGACCCTGGCTGAACGGCAGATCGCCGCCGGCATGCCCGGTCGCGCCTGGGTGATCGGCCATGGCCGCACCAGCAACCCGCAGGACGCCGCCATGCTCAACGGCATTGCCGGCGCATGGCTGGATTTCGACGAGGGCAATACCCTGGCCAACGGCCATCCCGGCGTGCAGGTGATTCCGGCGGCGCTGGCGGTGGCGCAGGAACGGGGCCTGCACGGACGCGAGCTGCTCGCCACCATCGCACTCGCATATGAGGCAGTGTCGCGCATCGGCCGTGCCACCAAGGTGAAGCTGATCGTCAATCCGCATGGCACCTTCGGCGTGATGGGTGCCGCGCTCGCCGTCGCCCGGCTATCCGGAATGCCGGCAGACCAGTTGCGCAACCTCGCGAGCCTGGCCGCGTCGTCCTGCATGGCCACCAACCGCCACACCATGCAGGACGGCGCCACCGTGCGCAACTGGTATGCCGGCCACAGCGCCTTCATGGGCCAGATGGCGGTGCGGCTGGCGCAATCCGGCTTCAGCGGCCCGAAGGACGGCGTCAACACCACCTTCAGCCTGGTATTGGGCGACGGCTTTTCGCCTGAAGTTGCGGTGCAAGGCCTGGGCCGGGACTGGATGCTGCCGGGCGGTTACCTCAAGCTGTACCCGACGGCGCGCTACGCGCATTCGGCCATCGACGCGCTTCACGATGCCCTTGGCAAGGCGCCCGGGGGCTCCGTCGCAGCGGACGCCATTGAACGTATCGACGTGCGCGCCTACAAGCTGGCCGCCTTCCTCGCCAACATGGCGCCCAAAGACTGGTTCGGCACGCGCTTTTCGGTGCCCTTTGCGATGGCCACCCTGATCGTGGGCGGACGCGATGCCTTGGCCGCGTTTTCCAACGACGCGGTGGCCGACCCGCGCGTGCGTGCGCTCACCGCGAAGGTCGCGCTCACGGAAGACCCGGCGTTCACCGCCGCCTATCCGGCAACCCAGCGGGTGGACATCACCATCCGCCTGCGCGACGGATCCACGCTTGAAGGCCGCTCCGATATCACCAGCGGAGAGCCGACCCGCCCGCACGCGCCGGCCGCGCTGGCCGAAAAGTACATCGCGCTGGCCGAGCCGATCTGGGGAGCGACGCGTGCGGCACAGTTGCGCGACGCGCTCCTGTCCATCGATACATGTCCGGACGTGAGCCGCCTGACGGATTTCAATCCATGACGTGGGCGGCACGCGACTTGCAACATTTCAGCCTTCCCCCCATCAGGAGCCTTTCATGACCGGAATCACGCGTCCGCTTGCAGCCCTTGCGCTGGCCCTTCTAGCACTGCCAGCCGCGGCGCAGACCTGGCCGACCCAGCCGATCAAGTTCATCGTCTCGCAATCCGCGGGCGGCAGCATCGACATCGCCGCGCGCCTGATCGGTCAGAAACTCGGCGACGCGCTCGGCAAGCAGGTGGTCGTCGATAATCGCGCCGGCGCCAACGGCATGATCGCGGGTGAAGCCGCCGCGCGCGCCCAGCCGGACGGCTACACCTTCCTCATGACTTCACCATCGACGCTGACGATCAACCAGCATGTGTACAAGAAAGTGCCGTACGAGGCGTTGCGCGACTTCACACCGGTGACGCAGACCACCTCCATCGTGTTTGCGCTGGTGGTCAATGCCAACTCGCCGTATCGCAACGTTGCCGATCTGGTGGCGGCCGCCAAGGTCAAGCCGGATGCGGTCCGCTACGCTTCGGCCGGCATCGGAAACCAGTCGCACCTGGCCGGGGAGATCTTCGCCGGCGCCATCGGCGCGCAGATGCTGCATATCGCCTACAAGGGCGAGGCACCGGCCATCACCGACCTGATCGGCGGCCAGGTGGACATGATTTTCGGCACCGCGCCCGCGCTTCTGGGGCAGGTGAAGGCCGGCAAGCTGCGCGCCCTCGCCGTGGGCCAGCCGCGCCGCGCCAGCGCCGCGCCCGACGTGCCCTCGATCGCCGAAGCCGGGTATCCGCAGGTGCTCGTGACGGGCTGGACCGGCATCGTTGCACCCACCGGCACGCCGGCAGCGGTGATCAAGCGCCTGCATGAAGAGGTGATCAAGGTGCTGGCCATGCCGGATGTGCGCGAAACACTTGCCAAGGCGGGCGCGGAACCGGTGGGCAGCACGCCGGAACAGTTTGGCGAATTCATCCGCAGCGAAACCCAGAAGTGGGGCGCGGCGGTGAAGCGGGCCGGGATCGTTCCGGAGTAGGCTCCGGGGTCGCGCATTACTCCGGCTTCATCCCCGAAAGCTCCACCGCCCGTTTGAACTTGCGCATTTCGCCCAGGTGGAACTGGGCAGCGTCCGCCGGCGCGGAGCCTACGGGTGTGGCGCCCTGCGAATCCAGTTGCTGCCGGACCGCGGGGTCTTCCAGCGCCCGGCGCACTTCGGCGGAGACGCGCGCCACCACGCCGGGCGGGGTCGCCGCCGGCGCCATCAGGAGAATCCAGGCCGAAGCGTCGAAGCCCGGGATGAATTCCGACAACGCGGGCACCTCCGGCATCAGGGGCGAGCGCTTGGCCGAGGTGACCGCCAGCGGCAACAGCAGCCCGCCCTTGATCTGGCCCACCAGCGAGGGCATGCCTTCTATGCCCACCTGCACATCCCCCGCGGCGACCGCCTGCGTGGCAGGCGCGCCGCCGCGATAGCCCACATGCACCATCTTCAGCCCGGCATCGGCCTTGATGAGTTCCATCGCGAGGTGCGATGTGGTGCCTTGACCGGACGATGAATGCGAAAGGCCGTCCGGCTTGGCGCGCGCCGCGCGAATCAGGTCGGGAATCGACTTGATGCTGCCCTTGGGCCCGACGATCACCACCTGCGGAAACGAGACCATCTGCGTCACCGCCACAAAGTCCTTCTGCGCGTCGTAGGGCAGCTTGGCGAAGAGGTAGGGGTTGATGGCCATGGTGCCGGGCGAGCCCAGCAGCAGCGTGTAGCCGTCCGGCTTGGCGCGCGCCGCGGCCTCGGTGCCGATGTTGCCGGAGGCGCCGGTGCGCACATCCACCTGCATGCCCTGGCCGGTGTTCTGGGACATTTTCTGGGCGATCAGGCGCGCCACCACGTCGACAGCGGAGCCGGCGGCAAACGGGTTGATGAAGGTCACCGGGCGGGTTGGCCATTCGGCGCCCTGGGCAATGGCAGGCGAGCCGTGCAGCAACAAGGCCGCCGTCGCGGTGGCGATCAGCGCACGCACGCCGCGCGTGGCACTGGTCGATTTCAGTACAACGGTTGATCTGGTCATCGCGATATTCCCGAGTAAGCGCACTGCGATAATAAAGGACTCCCCACCGCTTTTGTGCACCATGCCCGGCGTGGCTGAAAATCCGTACCCACAGCTTTTCTCGCCGTTCGAACTGGCAGGAAGGCGTTTGCGCAACCGCATCGTGCATGCCTCGATCTCGCTGCGCTATGCGGTGGATCAGGGGGTCTCGCAACGCCTGATCGATTTTCACGCCAATCGCGCCAAAGGCGGCGCTGCGATGATCATCACCGAACCGGTCGGGGTGGCACCGCACCAGCCGGCGCGCCGGGTGATCGCCTGGGACGACAGCCGCCATGACGACCTGGCGCGCTGGGCAGCGGCGGTCGAGGTGCACGACTGCCGGCTCCTGGCCCAGGTGCAGGACATCGGCCGCGGCCGCCACGTGCCCGGCCGCTCGTTCGCCGCGATCGCCCCCTCGCCCCTGTCGGACGACCTGAGCCTTTCCGTGCCGCGCGCCTGGGCGGCAAGCGAGATCCTGGCCTTCGTCGAATCCACCGTCGGTGCATGCCTGCGCCTGCAGCGCGCCGGCTTTTCCGGTGTCGAGGTGTCGGCCGGGCATGGCCACCTGTTCCACCAGTTCCTTTCGCAGCGCTCGAACCATCGCCAGGACCGTTACGGCGGCGACCTCGCCGGCCGTGCGCGGCTGTTGGTGGAGTTGTGCCAGGCGATCCGCGGCGCCTGTGGCGCCACTTTCATTCTCGGCGTCAAGTTGCCGGGCGATGACGGCATCGAAGGCGGCATCGGCCCGGCGCAAGCGGTGGAGATCGCGCGGCATCTGACCGGCCATGTGAAGGTGGATTTCCTGAGCTACGCGCAGGGATCACACCATCGCACGCTGGAAATGCACATTCCGGACGGCGCGTCACCGCGCGTGACCTACCGCGAACTGAACCGGCGGCTGCGCAACGCCACGCCGGATGTGCCGGTGATGGCGCTCGGTCGCATCACCGACCCGGCGGAAGCCGAAGGGTTGCTGGCCACCGGCGAGGCCGAACTCATAGGCCTGGGGCGGGCCCTCATCACCGACCCGGAATGGCCGCGCAAGGCCGCCGCAGGCCGCGCCCGCGACATTCGCTACTGCGTCTCCTGCAACACGTGCTGGCGCACCATCGTCGCGGACCTGCCGCTGGCCTGCGACAACAACCCGCGCGCCGGACACCCGGATGAAGTGGCCTGGCAGCCTGCGCCTGCCGCGCAACGCAAGAAGGTGGTGGTCGTGGGGGCCGGCATCGCCGGCCTGGAGGCGGCCGTGACCGCCGCCGCGCGCGGCCATGCCGTCACCGTGATCGGCGCCTCGGCCGAGGCGGGCGGCAAGACCCGGCTGCATGCCGGCCTGCCGGTGGCCGAGGCACTTTCCAGCATCTACGACTACCAGGTGGTGCAAGCGCAACGCCTGGGCGTCCGTTTCGAATTGGGACTGCGTGCCGCGCCCGCGGACGTGATCGCGCTCAAACCGGACGCCGTGGTGCTGGCCACGGGTTCAACCATGCTGTGGCCGGAATACCTTGATCCACAGCTTGGCCATGACGGCATCGTCACCGATTTGCGCGCCACCGTCGCCGCCCTGGCCGGCCATACCGCACCGATACCCGGCGCGGCGGTGATCCTCGATCTCGACCAGACCGAGGGAACCTATGCCGCCGCCGAGCGCCTCAAGGACCTGTTCGAGCGCGTCATCATCATCACGCCGCGCGACCGGATCGCCGAAGACACCGCGCTGGTCACGCGCCAGCGCGTGTTCAGGCGCTGCCACGAACGCGGCATTGAAGTGCGCACCCTGGTCGAGCCGCGCCTCAACACCGCATTTGAAGACCAGGCCCGGCTCGATTGCGTGAGTGTCTACGGCGGTGCGGCGCCGCCCATCGAGGATGTGGCCCTGTTCACCTACGCCACGCCGCGCGTGCCTGACGACGCGCTTGCCGCGCCGCTGGCCGCGGCCGGCATCACCGTGCATCGCATCGGCGACTGCAAGGTCGCGCGCGGCGTGCTCGATGCCACCGCCGAGGGCTACGCCATCGGCATGGCGCTCTAACGATGCCAGAGCGTCGCTTCGACCTCATCGTCCTGGGTGCCGGCGCCGCCGGCATGCTCAGCGCACTGGTGGCCGCCCGCAAGGGAATGGTCGTCGCGGTCATCGACCCGCACTTTTCGCAACCCAACAACCTGTGGATCAGCGGCGGCCTGTTTCCGGCGGCGGGCTCGCCCCTGCAAAAGGCCGCGGGCGTCGCCGACACGCCGGATGACTGGCTTGCCGACTTGCGCGCCTTCGCCGGCGCATCGGTCAACGAGCGCATCGCCACCGCGGTCGCGCATGCCCTGCCGTCACTCACCGGATACCTGGTCGAGCACCTGGACGCGCCGCTGCGCTTCCTGGGCGATGTGCCGGCGCCCGGCCACCGCGTCACGCGCTTCCACTCCGTGGAGCCGGCTTCGGGTCGCGGCTTGCATGCCTGGCTGAGGCGGTCGATGGCTGCGGCCCCCACGATTGCCTGCATGCCGGACCGCGCCATCGACGCGACGGAACGCGGTTCAGGTGGATTCGAGATCGCGCTTGGCGAAGACCGGGTCGCCGCCGGCCGCCTCATGCTGGCCGGTGGCGGCTTCGGCGCCTGCGCCGCCATGGTCGATCGCCACATCCCTGAAATGCGTGGCGCCATCCACAACGGTACCGCCAGCAACGACGGCAGTGTCATAGGCATCGCCAGCCAGTGGGGTGCGGCGCTGGCCGGCATGGGCGGTTACCAGGGGCAAGGGCATGCCAATCCGGGCGGGCGCACGCGTCTGGGCATGTCGCTGCCGGTCCTGGGCGCCATCCTGGTCAACCGCGCGGGGCGTCGTTTCGTCAACGAGGACGTCGGCCCTTCGGCGCTGGCCGCCCACGTGCTCGCACAGCCCGGGCAGGTGGCCCTCGAAGTGTTCGACGAAGCGATCGAAGGGCAACTCGCCAATCACTCCGCCTACGCGGAAGCGAAGGCGGCGGGGCAGGTCATCGCCTCGGACAGCGTGGCGGGCCTTGCGACTGCCGCAGGTGTGGATGCCGCCGCGCTGCAATCGACCCTCGCGGAATGCGCCGCATATGCGCGCGGCTCGCCCGACCGGCTTGGGCGCATACGGTTCGCACATCTGCTTGCACCACCCTATCGCGCGTCTTGGGTGACCGGCACCCTTGCCCATACCCAGGGCGGTGTGGTCACCGACGCGGCGGCGCGGGTGCTTGACCAGGCGGACAAGGTGATCGCAGGCCTGTACGCCGCCGGCGGCAGCGCGGCCGGCTTGTCGGGCGCGGGCGGTGACGGCTACCTGCCGGGCAATGGCCTGGCGCAGTCCTTCGGGCTGGCCTGGCTGGCGGTGCAGGACATGTGTGCCTGAGGTGCCGATAACCTAATCACGCGCTGGCCGCCACCCGCCTGCGCGACGCCAGCAGGATGCCGGCGCCGATCAGCAGAATGCCGGCAGCGTGATACAGATGAAATTTCTCCCCCAGGAACACCACGGCCAGCACCGTACCGATGAGCGGCATCAGGTGCACGGACTGGCCGGCCCGCGCCGCACCGATCAATTCCACGCCGCGATTGAAGAACAGGTAGGCTACGAACGAAGGCAAAACCGCCGTGTAGGCGATGGCGGCATAGGAGGTCCAGCCTCCCTGCACCACCGCCCCCTGCCCCGCCTCCCAGAGGTAGAACGGCAGCATCATCAGCGACCCGATGCCCATGGCGGCCACCAGGAAACTCAGGGGATGCACCGCCGGCCGGCGCCTGAGCAAGGGCGAGTACATCGCATTGAGTATCACCGCCGCCAGGATCCACGCATCGCCGCGATTGACCGAAAGGTGCAACAGCGTATCCAGCGACCCGCCGCTGGCGATCGCCGCCACGCCGCCGAGCGACACCACGACGCCTGCGGCCTGTGCGATGCCGGGCCTCTCGCCGAACAGCGTGTACGCCCACAGGAGAATCACCACCGGCATCGACGATTGCAGCAGCAGTGCGTTCAACGCCGTGGTGTAGTTGAGCCCCACGTAGCACATCGTGTTGTAGGTCGCGATGCCGGTCATCGACAGCAGCAACATCATGCGCCAGTGGCGCAGCAGCACCGGCCAGTCGCGCTTGAGCATCGGCCAGGCGAAACCCACCGCGATGAGAAAGGCGCCCGTCCAGCGGAAGTAGGCCAGGGTGACCGGCGGCACGTTGCCGACGATGGCCCGACCGATGATGATATTGCCGGTCCAGAACAGGTTGCCGAGAAACAGCAGCGTCCAGGCGGAGGACCAGAGGCGCGCGATCAAGGAGTTCGCAACCGCAAGCCGGTAGGATGCGATAGCCGCACCCCCGCCACTCCAGCGCTCAAGTGCCGCCCCCCTGGGCGACTTCCTGCGCGCGCCGCATTGACGCCTGGGTGAACTCGTTCTGCGGCGCGTCGCCGCCCACCACGAAGAGCAGCATGTGCTCGGCCTCCGGCTCGTCGTGCGTCACGTTCTCGAAACGACGGGCACATCCGGCCGGGATCGAAACCGTATCCAGCGGGCCGGCTTCGATGAAGTCGAGGTCACGGCCCTCGTTCCATTCAAAGCGCCAGCGGCCCGACATCACCACGAAAGTCTCGTTGGTGTCATGGTTGTGCATCAGCACACCCTTGCCGGGTTTGGTCTTGACGAAACCGAGGTTGAAGCCCTCGGAGATCTTGATGGCCGCATTCGCCGACGCACTCTTCCCGACCGGCGAGTTGACGCCACCGACGCCTGCGGATTCGGGAGTCTGGAAGCCGAGCACGTTGTAGACGGTCTTCTGGCATTCGGGCACCGCCGAATCCTGCAGGCCGTCGCTGAAGCCCTTCAGATCCGCGAAACGGGCGACACGCTGAAGCATTTCGGCCCGCGACCAGACCTTTACGGGTGGAATCATGTGTCTTCTCCTTGCAACTTGATTGGCCTGGCCATATTACTGAACCTCGACTTCCCTGAGAACAAGCCGGTTCAGCAATCGCATGGGGTGTTCACAACCTGGTTCGATCTTGCGGATCCGTGGGTCACACCGCACGCTGCATCCAGTCCTTGATGATCTCGCGCGCAGCGTTGTGGCCCGGCGCGCCGGTGACGCCACCGCCGGGATGCGTGCCGGACCCGCACAGGTACAGGCCGCGGATCGGCGTGCGGTAGTCGGCATGCCCGAGGAGAGGCCGGCTGGAGAAAAGCTGCTCCAGCGAAAGCCGTCCATGGAAGATGTCGCCATCGGTCAGGCCAAAGGTGCGCTCGAGGTCGAGCGGTGTCAGCACCTGGCGCGCGATGATGCTTTGCCTGAAGTTGGGCGCGAAGCGGTTCACCGCGTCGATCGCCAGGTCGGCAGCGGCGTCGCGCTCGTCATCCCACGAGCGCCCATCCGGCAGATGTGGCGCGAAGTACTGGCAGAACAGCGAGGCCACATGTTGCCCGGCAGGCGCCAGGCTGTCGTCGAGCGTGCTCGGGATCAACACCTCGACCACCGGCGCGCGCGACATGCCGTGCTGGCGCGCCTCGGTGTGGGCGCGCTCCATGTAGTCGAGCGAAGGCGCGAGAATGATGCCGGCCCCGTGATGCACCTGCGGCTTGCTGCCCAGGCCGCAAAAATCGGGCAGTTCGGAAAGCGCGACGTTCATGCGCAACACGCCCGATCCGGTCTTGAAGCGCTCAATGCGGGTGCGAAACCCGGGGGCGAGATGTTGCGGGGCGACCAGTTTCCCGAACAGGTGCTTGGGGCCCACGTTTGCGACCACCAGCCGCGCATCGACTTCATCGCCATTGGCAAGCACCACCCCTGACGCCCGGCCATCCTTCACCTTGACCGCGCCTACCGGCGCATCGGTGCTGATTTCCACCCCCAGCCGCGCCGCCTCCTTCGCCATGGCCTGCGTGATGGCCCCCATGCCGCCGATGGCATGCCCCCACGCGCCCTTCCTGCCGTTGACTTCGCCAAAGCAGTGATGCAACTGCACATATCCTGAGCCGGGCGCATAGGGCGAGGCGTAGGCGCCGACGATCGAGTCAAATCCCAAAGCCGCCTTGATCGGCGCGGACTCGAACCAGTCGTCGAGGATTTCGCCGGCGCTGCGGCCGAACAGTTCGATCAGGTCGCGCTGCGCCTCAAGTGGCAGGCGTTTCAGCCGCATCGCCACCTTGAGGGTCTCGACAATGCCGCCGATGCCGCGATTGGGATCCGGCGGAGTCACCAGGATGAAATCGCGCAGGGTGTCCGCCAGGCGATCGAGCATCGCATAGTAG
This sequence comes from Burkholderiales bacterium, assembly GCA_965279115.1. Lineage (GTDB taxonomy): Bacteria > Pseudomonadota > Gammaproteobacteria > Burkholderiales > JAEUOS01 > JAEUOS01. Next base: position 3,784,173 of record OZ257137.1, on the reverse strand, counting down.
TCGGGCAGGCGCGCCGCGTCGGCCGCGGAGAAGCGTCGCACTTCGGCCTGGGTGTCGGCCAGATCCGGGCCGACGCGCAGTGCGTCGCCGTTCTCCAATGGCAGGAAATTCGACATCGGCCGAAACACCACCTTGAGGCCATGCTCGGCCAGGTGCAGGTCCGCGATCACGCGCGGGTTGAGCAGGCTCACCGTGTAGCTGGCCACCGAATTGCGGAATCCGGGATGGAACTCCTCGGTGACGGCCGCGCCGCCGACGATGGGCCGGGCTTCGAGCACGCGCACTTTCAGCTTGGCGCGCGCCAGGTAGCAGGCGGCGACAAGGCCGTTGTGGCCGCCGCCTATGATCAGGGCATCGTATTGCATCGGCGAAAGGTTAGCAGGTGGCGCGGAATCACCTGCGCACCGGCGGCGGCGCGTCATCCACACCGGCCTCGGCCACCGGCGCCGGATGCACGCTGTCCGGGTCGCCCTCCTCAACCGGACCGGTCGCGGTGTCGGTCGGCGCCATATCCGGCGCGAGGAAGCCACCGGATTGGTGCCGCCACAGCTTTTCGTAGTGCCCGCGCAAGGCCAGCAATTCCTCGTGTGACCCCTGCTCGACAATGCGCCCGGCCTCGAGGACGATCAGCCGGTCCATGCGCGCGATGGTCGAAAGGCGATGCGCGATGGCGATCACGGTCTTGCCATCCATCAGTCCGAGCAGTTGTTCCTGGATGGCGATCTCGACCTCGCTGTCGAGCGCCGAGGTGGCCTCATCGAGCACCAGGACAGGCGCATCCTTGAGCACCACACGGGCGATGGCGATGCGTTGGCGCTGGCCCCCGGAGAGCTTGACTCCACGCTCCCCCACATGTGCCTCATAGCCGGTGCGCCCTTTCCAGTCCTGCAGGCCGGTGATGAACTCATGCGCCTGCGCGGTGCGCGCAGCGGACTCGACCTCGGCGTCGGTCGCCTCCGGCCGGCCGTAGCGGATGTTGGCGGCGATCGAGCGGTGCAGGAGCGAAGTGTCCTGGGTCACCATGCCGATGGCCGCGCGCAGGCTTTCCTGCGTCACCATGGCGATATCCTGGCCGTCGATCAGGATGCGCCCCTGTTCGGTCTCGTAGAAGCGCAGCAGCAGGTTTACAAGGGTTGACTTGCCCGCGCCCGAACGCCCGACGAGACCGATGCGTTCCCCCGGCTTCACGGTAAACCCAAGGTGATCCAGCACCTTGGTGCCATCCTCCCTGCCATACGAAAACCCCACGCCCTCAAAGCGGATTTCGCCACGCGACACCGCAAGCGCGCTGGCCCCCGGGCGATCAAGCCCGCCTTGCGGCACGGCGATGGTCTGCATGCCCTCCTGCACCACGCCGATGTTCTCGAAGATGCCGGACACCTCCCAGCTGACCCACCCGGCGGCGTTGGCGATCTGCCACGCCAGCGGCAGCGCAGTAGCGACCACGCCCGCTTCGATCTGGCCCTGCGCCCACAGCCATACGCCGACCGCCGCGGTACCCGCGAGCAGCACCGCGTTCATCGCCGACAGGCAGAACATGAACTGCGAAATCACCTTCATGTGCGCGCCAACCGCCGCCTGGTGCTCGTCAATGACCTCGCGCACATAGGCGTCCTCATCGGAAAGCCGGGCAAACAGCTTCACCGTGAGGATATTGGTGTAACTGTCGACGATGCGCGCCATCACCAGGGAGCGCACCTCGGAGCTGGCCTTCGACAGGTCGCGCATGCGCGGCACGAAATGGCGCAGGAACAGCGCATAGCCGACGAACCACACCAGGGTGGGCACGGCCAGGCGCCAGTCCACCATACCCATCAGGACCAGCGCACTGACCCCGTACACGGCGATGTACCAGACGGCGCGGATCGCGGACATGACCGATTCGCGCAGGGCCATCGCCGTTTGCATGACCCGGTTGGCGATGCGCCCGGCGAAATCGTTCTGGAAAAACGGCAGCCCCTGGCGGATCACATGCCAGTGGCTCTGCCAGCGGATCAGGCTGGTGGCACCGGGAATCAGCGCGTTCTGGCGGATCGCCACGTCCAGGAGAAGCACCAGCGGCCGCACCACCAGCACCGCCAGCACCATGCCGGCCAACATCGGCGCCTGCTGCGCGATGGCGGCCTTGCGGTCGGCCGCCTGCATCAGCGAGACCAGCGCGCCGATGAACAGCGGGATCAGCGTGTCGATCAGCGCCACCGCCAGGCTGGTGACGAACATCGCGCCGTACCAGCGCCGTGTCTGGCCGGCGAAATGCCAATAGAAGGCGAGCAGGCCGGCCGGCGGCGCGCCCGGCCCGGTGCTGGCGGTGCCGCGCACGCGCGACTGCAGATACCTGAACATTGTCGCAAGCCTAGCAGGAACGACGGCATAACCGCGCCCAGCCGCACGGCCGCCCGCCAGTCTCCTGGCCTCAGCGCCGGCGCATGCCGTCGATCAGCAGGCCGGCCGCGAATTTCCCGTAGTCGGCCCGCAGCTTCGCCGCGGCGCCACGCCGGCCGAACAGCGCCGCCACGAGCGGGCTGGCCGTCGCGAAGAACTCCGTGAGCGCCACGATGGAAAGATAGACGAAGCGCGGTTCGGCATCGCGCAGCTCGCCATTGGCGACGCCCTCCCGCACCAGGGATTCGAGTTCCGGATAGGCGCGCTCGACAAACTTCCTCAATCGCTGCGGCGCCTCGGCCTCCTCGGCGTTGAACACCTGTTCAACCACCAGCTCATGGAAATGCGGGTTCTCGGTGAACACATCCAGCCACACCTGCAGATAGGCGGAAAGCCGCTCGATCACCGGGCCGTCCGCGGGCAGCGCGGCGCGGCGCGCCTGCAGCTCCTCGCTGACCACGCGAATCACCTCGCCGAACAACGCCGACTTGTTGCCAAAGTAGTAGCGCACCAGCGCAGGGTCCACGCCGGCCTCGCGGGCGATGTCGTCGCGCGTGATCTTCGCCGGTTTGGTCTTGTGCAGGAGCGCGCGGGTCGCGGCAACCAGGCGCGCGCGCGTGGCTTCGGCGTCCGCCCTTGGCGGGCGCCCCTGGGTGCGCTTGGCCACCGCGCCAGCTGCGCCCGCGGCACGCCGCCGCCCGACTTCGGATGTCTTGGGATTGGACTGGTTCATTGACAGGTCTTGGGGCGGCGCAGCAGGATAACCGGCGCCGGGAGATCATGGATGATGTTAACCGCCCCGTCATTGCGCTGCAACGAAAGGGGTGCGTTGACATTATTCCTTGCCTCGGGAATACTCGGCAACCGCCAACGGGCACGTACGTGTGTGTACGTGCAAGTCCCGGCCGGCCCGATCACCCAGGAACCACAATGAAACTTGTCCTCTACCGCAAGGCGCCCACGGACGCGCTCTCCCCCGGGCTTCTCACCGACCGCGGCGTCGTCGACATCGCCGCAATCGTTCGCGCCGGCCACAATGCCCAGGCCACCATGCAGAACCTCATCGACGACTTCGATTCGCTGCGCCCGGCACTCGAGAAAGCGGGGCGTGACAATCCCGCCCATGCGCTGGAAACGGTGCGCCTGGGGCCGCCATTGCCGCGCCCAGGCAAGATCCTCGCCTGCATCGCCAACTACTGGGAGCATGCCCAGCGCGAAGCGCGCCCGCTCAACATGTTCATGAAAAATCCCGACGCCGTGATCGGGCCGGGCGACACCATCCGCCTGCCGGAGTTCACCGAACCCTGGGCCTTCATGCACGAGGCCGAACTCGCCATCGTCATCAAGGGCCCGGCGAAGATGGTCAAGCAGGCCGACTGGCGCCGCGCGGTGTTCGGCTACACCTGCATGATCGACGTCACCGCACGCGGCGAGGGGCGTCGCACCTGGCCTTCCAACCCGCCGATGAGCTGGTTGGGCAAGTCGTTCGACACCTTCGCCCCGCTCGGCCCCTGCATCGTTACCGCCGACGAGATTCCCGACCCGAACAACCTGCATGTGCAGTTCTGGAACGACGGACAGTTGCGCCACAACTACAACACCGACGACATGGAGCACCCGGTTCCGGAGATCATCGAGTTCGCCAGCACGGTCATGACCCTCAACTCCGGCGACGTGCTTTCCTGCGGCACCAACCACGAAGGCCTCGGCTTCCTCCAGGACGGCGAGAAGGTCGAGATCCTGGTGCACGGCATCGGCCGCATGACCCTCGATGTGGCTGACCCGCTGAAACGCTCCTGGGAGCGCGGCATCTACCAGGGCCAGGATTCAACCCACCACGACGCCGTACGCCGCCACCGCCCGCAGACGATTCTGCGTCCGACCACCAACTAGACCGCCGCCACTCACTACGGGAGCCCACATGCCTTTGCTTGGAGTCCAGTCCCTGGTTTACGGCGTCGACGACCTCGATGCCGCCATCCGCTTTCACGACGATTTCGGCCTTGTCGCCACCCGACGCGACGCGGACGGCGTCGACTATGTGCTCGAGGACGGCAGCACGGTGCTGCTGCGTCGCAATGACAACCCCGCCCTGCCGGCGCGCTTCACTACTGCGCCCGGCGTGCGCGAGGTGATCTGGGGCGTCGATACGCAGGCAGCACTGGACGCATTGCGCGCCAACCTTGCGGCGGACCGCAAGGTTGAAGCCGATGCCGACGGCACGCTGCATACCCATGACGACAACGGCATCGCCATCGGCTTCCGGCTGTTCGCGCGCAAGCCGCTCGAGGCGGTGGTGTCGATGGAAAACGCACCGGGCGAGATCAGGCGCTGGAACACCCATCGCCGCTGGGTCAAGCGTGCGGCGCCGCGCTGCATGAACCATGTCGTGTTCGGCGTGCCGGACGTCGACCGCGCGATGGCCTTCTACATCCGGCGGCTCGGTTTCCGGCTTTCCGATGTATCGCGCGGGCTGGGCGTGTTCATGCGCTGCGACGGCCGCAACGAGCACCATAGTGTCTTCTTCCTCAAGACCGGCATCGTCGCCTGGCACCATGTCGCCTATGGCGTGCAGAACATCGACGAGGTGATGGTCGGCGCGGATCACATGCAGCGGTGCGGCTGGAAAAGCGATCTCGGCATCGGGCGGCATCGCATCGGCTCATCGGCGTTCTACTACGTGACCAACCCGGCGGGCGGGATGTCGGAATACTCCGCCGACACCGACTACCTCACCGACGAATGGCAGCCGCGCCTGTGGGAGCCGCGCTTCGGCAACTGGCACTGGCTGGGCAAGGTGCCCGACGCCTTCATGAACGAGCCGGACTGGGATGTCAGCATCATCGCCGACACCGGCAAGTCCTTCAGCGAACTCTCCGGCAATGCGCCGACAGTGAAGGCCATGAATGGCTGAACCCGACGTCGAAGCCTTCGCCTGCGGCGCGCCGCCCGCTCCCGGGGGCGCCCCTGCGCGTGTGGCGCGCGGACGCACAGGGCTTTTCACCATCGATATCCATTGCCATGTGCTGTCGAAGCGGGCGCAGGCTCTGGCACAGCCGCACTTTCGCATCGAGCGCGAGCCGACACTGGCATACGCGACCGACCAGACCCGCGAAATCAACCGCCGCCAGGTCGAGAACGTCACCGGGCGGATGACGGTCGCCGCGCAGCGCATCGTCGACATGGACGCCGCCGGCATCGACATGCAGGCGCTCTCACCGGCCCCGACGCAGTACTACTACTGGCTCGACGCCGATCTCGGCCGCGCTACCAGCCGCATGGTCAACGACGACATCGCCACCATGGCCGCGACCGACCCGCGACGCTTCGTCGCCATGGGCACGGTACCCCTGCAGGACACACGTCTGGCGGTCGAGGAGATGCGCCGCTGCGTGGGCGAGCTCGGCATGCGCGGCATCGAGATCAACTCGCACGTGTGCGGCGAGGAACTGGCGTCACCGCGCCTGGCGCCGTTTTTCGCGGCGGCCGAGGAACTGGGCGTGCTGCTGTTCATGCATCCGCTCGGCTTCACCCAGGGCGAGCGGCTGTCACGCCACTATTTCAACAACGTGATCGGCAATCCGCTCGAATCGACCATCGCAGTCTCGCACCTGATCTTCGAAGGGGTGTTCGAACGCCATCCCAAGCTGTGCATGTGCGTGGCCCATGGTGGCGGCTACCTGCCCGGCTATTTCGGCCGCATGGACCATGCGCACGGCGCGCGCGATGACTGTCGCGTCAACATCACCCGGCCGCCCTCCGACTACCTGAAACAGCTTTACTTCGACACCGTGGTGTTCGACCCCGAGCAGCTGGCCTACATGGCGCGCCGCTTCGGCGCCGACCACCTGCTGCTGGGTACCGACTATCCCTATGACATGGCCGAAGCCAACCCGGTGGATTTCATCCTCTCGGTGCCGGGTCTGTCCGATGAAGAACGCGCGCGCATCTGCGGCGGCAATGCGGCGAGACTGCTCGGCATTGCGCTGCCCAACGCCACCACTTCCTGATCAGCAATTGCCGTCGTTGACGATGAATCGTGGCTGTGCGTTGAGTGTGGCGTTCCCCGACTTCACTTCGAAGGCTTGGCAACAGCGGGACTCAGCGCACTGTATGGGCCATTCCTTGCAGGGCTGATCACGATCTCGTTCACACAGACCCGTGCCGGCAGCGAGGCGACAAAGTGGAACGTGGCCTCCATGTCTTCCACCTGCAGCATGTCGGCAAGCTGCGCCGGGCTCGGTGGTACGGCACGCTGGTTCATGATGGGCGTGGCCACCTCCCCGGGGCAAAGCGCAACCGCCCGGATGCCGTTGACGAGTTCCTCGATGTTCAGCGACCGGGTCATCGCGCTGACCGCGTGTTTGGCCGACATATAGCCCGGCCCCGACGCTTTGGAGTCGAATCGGCCCGCCCATGAAGACACGTTGATCACCAGGCCACTGCCTTGCGCGCGCATCGCAGGCAGGCTGGCTGCGACGCAGTAGAAAGAGCCGTGAACGTTCGCCGCAAACAATTTCTCCCAGTTCTCAGGGCTGATCTGGCTCCAGCTACGCTGCGCGACATTGAGACCCGCCGAATTGACCAGCACATCCAGGCGCCCTTGCTGCGCGAGAATCGCCTGAGCCGCCTCGGCGCATGCTGCCCGCTCTGTTACGTCGAGCGGCAGGCAATGTGCGCCCACGCCAAGATCGCGTAATTGACCGGCGGCCAAGGCGAGCTTGGCCGGATCACGGGCACTCAGGTATACCTCCGCGCCCAGCTTGCCAAACGCCCTGGCGGCAGCGAGACCAATGCCGCTACTGCCGCCGGTAATCCAGGCCACCCGTTTCATCTGCTTTCCATCGCTCATCAGCGTCGCCTCGTTTCGTGGACAGGAACGGAATTCATTCGGTCCGGATGTTCTTTTCCTTGATCAGATTCCCCCAAGACACCAGTTCGTTACCGATCACCGTCTTGAGCGCCTCGCTTGACGATCCAACCGGCGTGTACCCCTGCTCGCGCAAGCGGTTTGCATTCGCCGGTTCATGCACCGCACTGGCCACCACGGCCTGCAGCGCGGCAATGATTTGGGGCGGGCACCCGGCCGGTGCCATCAAGGCGCCCCAGCCGACGATGTCGATCTGCGGCACAACTTCCCCCAAAGCAGCTACGCCCGGAAGATCCTGCACCCGCTGGTTCGAGCTGACTGCGAGGAGTTTCAGCTTGCCCGCCTTGACATGTGGGAGCGCGGCGAACGGCAGCACCCAGGCGACGTCGATCGCACCGGCAAGAAGGTCCAGGACCGACGCTGCTTCACCGCGATACGGCACATGCGTAATCTCGAATTTGGCGCTCGACTGCAATTGCTCCATCGTCAAATGGGGAGGTGAACCGATGCCGTAGGTTCCGTAGGTGACGCGCGCGCCGCGCTTAGCCTCGGCTACGAAGTGGTCCAGTGACGTGAACCGACTATCCGCTCTGGTTGCCAGCACATACGGCACCTTGATCGCCATGCTGATTGGCGTCAAGTCGCGCGTGATGTCATATGGCAGTTTTTGCAGCGCCGGCTGGATCGTCACCGCGGAGCTGAGATATACAAGCGTATAGCCATCCGGCTTGGCCTTGGCAGCGTAGGAAACGCCGATCGTGCCGGCTGCACCGGTGCGATTCTCGACGATCACCGGCTGCACAAAGACTGTTGACGCGTGCTGCGCAATCAGTCGCGCGACGTTGTCCGAGCCCCCTCCGGGTGGAAACGGACACACGATAGTCACCGGCCGCTCCGGATAGGCCGCCGCCTGCAAGCGGGTCAGTGGAGCCAGCGCCAGCGACGTTGCGGCAAAGCGCAGCAGGCGCCGCCGGTGGCCAAGGTTCGCCTGGACGGGATAGCCAAGTGTTCTCACGCGGGTCTCTCCATTCAACGGGGCACCTGCGCCCTATTTGGGTTCAAAGAAGGCCAGTGGTGGCTTTGCGGCAGGGTCGGTAATCACATCCACCACCACCGGCCGCTCTTCGGCGAACGCTGCGGCCAGCATCGGGGCGATGTCCGCATGACTGGCTATCCGCAAGCCCGCACATCCGCAGGCTCTGGCAATCTGCGCATGATCCACGGACTGAAAGTCACACGCGGCTGTACTGGCGCCGAAGTTCACTTCCTCGGCATGCTTTTGATAACCGAGGATGCCGTTGTTGAGAACAATCACCACGACAGCAATGCCCTCGCGCTGCGCCGTCTCCAACTCGGACCAGCAATGTCCAAAGCCGCCGTCTCCCACTAGCGCCACCACCCTGGCGCCCGGCTTGGCCACCTTGGCGCCCATGGCGAGCGGCAGGCCCCAGCCCAACCCAGCCAATCCGCGTGGCATCAAGAAACGGTCACCCGCTTGCCGGGCGGGAAGATAGGTGGCAACCCAATTGGTGGAATAGCTCGCGTCGGCCGCGACAATCGACCCGGCGGGCAACAACTCTGCGAGCGCTTGCATCACGGCTTCCGGCCGCACGCCTGCTGCGGACGGTGTCACGCGAGCCTGCAAGGCCGCAGCCGCGGCACACCGCGATTCCGCTATCCGGCCGGCATCCTGCGCCGCGTTCGCCGCCCGCGCAGGCAGCACGCGCAGGCAGTCAGCCAATGCAAACAGGGTCTCGCGGACATCCCCTACCAATGCCAATGCATCGTAGTTTCTGCCAATCTCCAGCGCATCCACATCAATATGGATGAAATTCGCATCCGGTGCGAACAGGGTCCAGCTATTGGTACCGTTCTGGTTGGTCCGGGTCCCGGCGAGCAGAACCACATCGGCAGTTCGCACGTAGTCCTTCATGCCATGGCTCGGCGCCGACGCGCCCATGCAGTTGCCCACCACCCCGATGCTTAGCGGGTGGAGCTCGCTCACCGCACCTTTGCCCATGTTGGTTGTGGCGACGGGCAGGCCGAACTCATGCTGAAATGCGGCCAACGCGCCCTGCGCGCCGGACGAATGCACACCCCCACCCGCAACGACCAAAGGCCGCGCCGCGCTCGCTAGCGCCCCCGCTGCGGCTTCAAGGGCGCTTCTCTCCGGCACACTGCGGGTCAGCGGATACCCTATCGGCGTGGGCCGACGCTTGAGCACCACCGCTGCCGATTCGGCGAGCAAGTCCATCGGCAGAAGCAATATCACCGGCCCGGGCCGTCCGCTGATCGCGTTGCGGATCGCCGCTTCTACTTGCGTTTCGATCAGGTCGGCACGGTCGATCCGGCCGATCCATTTCGTGCACCCCGAGAAAAGGGCCTCATGATCGTATTCCTGAAACGCATTCTTTCCCGTGTGCTGCCGTGAAACATCCTGCACCAGTGCAAGCAACGGAATGGACGCCTTAAGTGCTTCGGCCATCGGCGGCACCAGCAGCGTTGCCGCTGGCCCATTCTGCGCGGCAACCACCCCCAGTTTTCCCGATACCCGAGCATAGCCATCCGCCATCACACCGCCGGCATTTTCAGTCCGGTACCCGACCTGCCGCACACCGTAGCGACCGCACAGTTGCATCAGTGCCGGAGGAATGCTTTGGCCAAAGATATGCGTTACACCGCTACGCACCAGGCATTGCATGACGATATCGGCGTTGGTGTGGGACGCTGCCGCGGAGCTACCCTCCTTCGCAACCGGTCCCGGCCTCGTATCCGCCGCCGGCGCGCTCATGCTCCCGCCGGTGCTGCGGGCAGCAGATTGCCGTCGTCGTCGACCCGCACGCCGCGCCTGCGCGCTTCCTCAATGACCGACGGGTGCCAGGTAACCCGGTCCTTTCCCGGCTCCTTGTCGGCGACCAGGCCCAACATGAGCACGGGAAAGTCGTTCGGATTGCGAAATCCGCGCATCAGGCCGACCGGAACACTGGCAACATCCCATTGCTGTATTTCCACTTCGTGGGCGCCGTCTTCACCATAGACCACCATCATGGAGCCGTTTAACGGCACAAAGACTTCCAGTGTCTGATGCATGTGCAGGGCTGCGCCCTTGCCCGGCTCACACTTGATCATGCCAAGAGAAAACCCGTGCAGGCCCTTGATCACCGGGCGCGCAGCCGGATCTTCAAACACACCGGCGCCGATGATCCGGTAGTTCTCCTTTTCGTGTGCCGGGATGTACGAATCAAGAAACGCCTTCGGGAAAGGCTTGAGTTCGGCGAAACGTGCTACTTGAGGCACAAGCGAAACATCGCCAGGTTGCTCGGACAACTCTTGGGTACCGGACATCATGAGGTCTTCTCCAGGTGCATGGGAAATTGCGGGCAGACTACATCGCAGCAAATTCTGGCATGGGACTGCTCCATAATTACTTCCCATTCAGACTTGCATTGATGATCGTGAGGAACGAATATGGGATTCCATCTGGATGAATTACGCGCCTTCTCCAAAGTGGCGCAGTTGCGCAGCTTTTCGGCGGCGGCGGCGACCCTGGAGATCACGTCTTCGGGTTTGAGCAAAGCCATCGGCCGCCTCGAGAGTGAGCTCGGTGTGCAATTGCTTAACCGAAACACACGCTCTGTAGCGGTGACGCCGGAAGGGGAAATGTTTCTGGCGGACACGCTGCGCCTGCTCGCCTTCGCGGATCAAATGCGCAAAGAGATCAAGCTTCGTCGCTCGAAAACCTCAGGCCTGCTCAAAGTCAACATCTCTACGACGACAGGAAGGCTCATCCTGATCCCGCGCTTGGCGGAATTTTTTGCCCGCCATCCCGCCTTCCGCCTTGACTTGCGGTTCACCGATCAGCCCGAAGATCTGATCGAGACCGGACGCGACGTCGGCATCTGGTTTGGCGAACTGCCCGACCGCCATGTGAAGCACCGGGTGCTGGCCAGAACCAGTCGCGTTACCGCCGCGTCCCCGAGCTACCTCAAGCAATTCGGCGTGCCCAAGTCGATTGAAGAACTGGCCGCGCATCGGTGCCTCGCCACCACCGGCTGGGGCACCCGCATGAACTGGCGCTTCAAGAACCAAGGCACGTTTGACAACTTGCACCTCAATCCATTTTTGCAGGTCAATTCGGTGGAGGCGCTGCGGGCCTGCGTGCTCCATGGTCTTGGCATCGCGCAGGGCAGTTCGCTCCTGTTGAACCGCGAACTGATCGCAAAGGGCGATCTGGTGCAGCTATTTCCGGAAGAAGTAACCCCCGGCGAGAACATCTCCGCCCTTTATCCCTACGGAAAGCAAAGCAATCCCCTGACCACCGTTTTCATCCAGTTTGTTGCCGGCATCATGGAAGATCGCGCTCGCGGCGCGCGGACGCCTCGCTCAGAATCGGCATGACCGAGCCGCCTCCGCCAGCTTCAGACGAACGAACGCGCTGACGCCACCGCCCATGCTTCGAGGTATGGCAAGCGCCGCCGTCGTGGCCATGGCCAAGTACTCCGAACTGCCTGGCTACTTCAGCTATATGGCCATGCACTTGCCACGCTACTGCTGGGCATCTCGCGTCCGCCGGCCTGACCGGGACGGATAGGTACCGGCCGGAGCTCAGTGCCGGCCGTCGATGAGGACGAAGGCGATCCGGCAATAGCCGTCGGACCGGTTGCTCCACGCATGGTTGGTGCCGCGCTGGATCAGCACGTCCCCGGCGCGCAACAGCGTCTCGCCGGTTTCCATGACCGCGTAGATTTCACCGGCCATCACGATCGCGTAGTCGACCGTATCGGTTTCATGCATGCCCGGGTGCGGGCCGCCCTCCGGATGATGGGTGGCGTCGGGGAACAGCGCGGCAAACGCCGCGCGCTGCATGCGCAGGCGCTCCGCCGGATCCTTCGGTTCGGGCGGGTAATCGATGATACGCACCACCGTGCCGGATTTCGGCGGCAATACGCCGCTGATCTCCCCTACCCGGTCCGGGTCGGCGATGGGCGCCGGGCTGCCGTGCGTCGCCCAAAGGTTGGAGACCCGGTAGCCCGGACGCGCAGCGACCGTCCTGACCGCGCTGGCCGTGGCGTCCTCGACAATGGTGGCGCGGCCTTCGGCATCGAAGCCGGTGACGACGCGGCGCACCGGCGGCGGTTGTTGTGACATCAGGGTCTCCTCTGAATGCTGCGGGTCAGGCGAAAGGCTGGGCAAGCACGGCGTAGCGCTTTGCCACGTCGGCCTGCATGTGATTGCGCATGTAATTGTCGCGCGCCTCGATTGCGCCCGGTGTCTCGTCATGCGAGCGGCGGCCAGTTTCCATCGAGCCCCTTTGCACGAAAAGGCAGCGCTCCAGGCGCCGCGCCATCCACTCCGGCAGCACCGCGGCCGCGTCCGTCGCGCGTTCGAGCAGCATGGCCAGCAACACCGCGTCCTCGATGGCCATGGTCGCACCCATGGCCCAGAACGGCGTGCTGGCGTGGGCGGCATCGCCCAGCACCACCACGCGGCCACGATGCCAGGGCGCCGGCATCAGCACCTCCTCGATGGGTGTATAGACCACCTGTGCGGGGTCGTTCACCTGCGCCAGCAGCGCCGGCGCGAATCCGCCGAAGGCGGCGAACTTTTCCCGGCACAGGGCCGGCAACTGCTCGCGCGCGTAGCGCGGATTGCCCGGCTCCTTCGTGACCCCGCCGACATAGACCGTGTCGCGTGCGATGGGGATGATGCCGAACGAAGTGCCCGGCCCCATCATCCAGGTGGTGCGCGCAAGCCCTGCCGGGCGCGGCAGGATCACACGCCAGTTGGCATAGCCTGTGAAAACAGGTTCGATGGCCTCGAAGACCAGCGACCGCACCCGCGAACGGATGCCGTCGGCGCCTACCACCAGGTCGTATTCGCCCGCTGAGCCATCAGTGAAGCGCACCCGCGCCGCAGGCCCGCTGTCGTCGATCGCCTCGACGGTGACGCCCATGCGCACCGCGACGCCCGCGGCATCGACCGCGGCCGCGAGAATGTCATGCAGGACCTTGCGCCGGATCGGCACCACCGCAGGAACCGCCGGCCCGGCGATGCGCGGATAGGACGGTGTGGCGAGAACGTTGCCGGCCACATCGCAGGCGGTCGAGTAGTCGTCGGCCAGCGGTTCGCCGTGCGCGACGATCGACTCGACCACGCCGATGTCGAGCAGCGCCCGCAACGCCGGGCCTTGCACGTACAGGCCGGCACCGGCGATGTCGAAAGCCGGCTTCAGCTCCACGATGTCGCAGGCAATGCCGCGCCGGGCCAGCGCACATGCGAGGGTCTGCCCGGCGATACCGCTACCGACGATGAGCACCCGCATGACCTACTCCGGAAGCTTCAGGGTTGGCAACAACACGCCCTTGGCGCGGAAGTCGGCTTCGATGCGCGCGGAGAAGCCGGCACGATCAACATGATTGGACAACTGGAATTGCCGTGCCGCCAGGTCGCGGTAGGCGGGATCGGCGGCGGCCTCCTTGCAGACCGCTTCAAGCCGCGCCACGATCGCCGGCGGAGTATCGGCACGGATGAACAACCCGCCATAGCCGGAGGGCAGCACGGCCAGCCCCGCCTCGGCCACTGTCGGCACTTGCTGGAAGGCGGGATAGCGCGCATCCGCGAAAACCGCCAGCGGCCGCAGCTTGCCAACGTTGACCCCGGTGGCGGTGATGATTCCCAGATCAACATCGCCCGAAACCAGGGACGGCATGGCCTGTACCTCACCGGCGTAGGGCACGTCGATCAGCTGGACGCCGGCCTTTTGCCACAGCTCGGCGCCCGCCAGGTGCGGCGAACTGCCAATGCCCGAGGTCGCATAGCGCAGCTTGCCAGGATTGGCGCGCGCAAATGCCAGCAGCGACTGCAAGTCCTGGAAGGGCGACTTTGGGCCGACGGCGACAAAGAACAGGCTTTCATAAACCTGGCACAGCGGAATGATCTGCTCGCGCGTATAGGACAGGTTCTTCATGCGGTGCGGCTGGATCGTGATCGGCGTCACCGGGGTGTAGATGATGGTGTAACCGTCAGCCGGCGCCTGGGCCACCGCGGCCATGCCGATGGTGAGGCCCGCACCTGGCCGGTTGACCACCACCACCTGCTGGCCCAGCTTTGTACCCAGCGCCTGGGCGAAGCCGCGGCCCATGATGTCGACAATGCCGCCCGGCGGAAACGGCATCATCATTTGCAGCGGCCTCGCGGGGTACTCCTGTGCCGCCGTCGGCGGGGCCACCAGCGCCACCGCGATCGCCAGCAAACCGCCCAGGCGCACCGCCATCGAACGTAGCATCGTCATGTATTGACTCCTTGAAGACCGGGAATTTTGAGCAACGGGATTTCGGGCGGGCTCTCGTGATGTTTCGCGAGGCGGCCGCCGACGCTGCGCAGTACGCAGGGGCCCGAATGGTCGCGGAGTATTCCCGATGGAAAGAATTAAGTCAATCGTGCGCCGCGACACGCATGGCCTCCGGAAGGCTGGTCATGTGAACATCGCTTCAAGCAGGCATACTTCACGCACGCGCAGCGCCGCCGCCGGCCTGCAAGGCATCCACTTGCGAAGGGACCGGTTCATGAAAACACGACGCATCGTCATCGGGTTGTTATCGGCCGCCGTTTGGCTTTGCGCGGGCATCACCGCCCACGCCGCGTCCCGGGAGGAAATCGACGCCAAGGTGCAGGAGGCCACCGAAAATTTCTACAAGCAGACCAGCGCCGGCAAGTCCCTGGCCAACAAGGCCGCGGGCATGCTGGTTTTTCCTGAAGTCATCAAGGCCGGCATCGGCGTAGGCGGCGAGTACGGCGAGGGCGCCCTGGTCATCAAGGGCAAGCCCGCTGCCTACTACAGCACCGCCTCGGCTTCGATCGGCTTTCAGCTCGGTGCACAGGTGAAATCGCAGATCATCCTGTTCATGAACCCCAAGGTGCTGGCTGAATTCCGCAAGAGCCAGGGGTGGAAGGCGGGTGTGGACGGCAGCGTGGCGCTGGCAACCCTGGGGGCGGGAGGCGAGATCAGCACCGAAACGTTGAAGGAGCCGATCATCGGCTTCATCTTTTCCAACAAGGGGCTGATGTACAACCTGACCTTCGAAGGCTCGAAGATCACCAAGCTTGACCGCTGATGCGGTCGGCCGCGGGGGCCAGACGCCTAGCGCACGACCTGCCAGGTGCCGTCGCCGCTGCGGCAGGCCGCGCCGTTGACCTTGTCGGCGCCCTTGCCTGCCGTTGAAATGGCGAGCGTGTAATTGCGGCAGGACTCCGCACCGCGCTTGTAACCACTGGTGGGCGTCAGCAGGTACTCGACATTGCCGGAATTCCAGGTCACGCTGCGCTTGTCGCCAGCCAGTTCCAGCGCGTGACCAATGCAGGCGCGATCGGCGTTATCCATGTCGCGCCCGATCTTCGCGCCAACCACCGCGCCGAGTACGCTACCGACAATGATGGCGATCTTGCGCCCCGCGCCATCGCCGACCTGGGCGCCAATCACACCGCCTACTGCGCCACCAATGGCGGCGCCCGCCGCCTCGCGATAGCAGCGGCCCTGCACGATGCCATAGTCCTTTTCCCACTTTTTGCCGGTATAGCCCTGGTAGTCCGGATCGTGCTTCTTGCGCCAGCCGTGCGCCGGGGCGTGGGAGGGGGGATCGGCAAATGCCGATTGAGGTACGACGCACGCGAGCGCCGCGGCCGCTGCAATGCACAAGCCAGCAGGCGTGCGGGTCTTCGTCGAGGCAATCATGGCAACCGATCGATGCAAGTGGGCATACTTGATTTTCAACGCACCAGCCCCATATCGGTTGACCATGCGCGGCCGGACTGCCGTTCGCGGACGTACAATCAAACAGTCAATACACACTGGCAAACATCATCATGGATTCGGTAGACCTCAACGTTCTCAAATCCGTCCTCGGCTGGCGTCGCGCCGGCCAGACCGTCAACCTGGTCACCGTGATCGAAACCTGGGGCAGCGCCCCGCGTCCCCCCGGCGCCCTGCTGGCCATTCGCGGCGACGGCCAGATCGTGGGCTCGGTGTCCGGAGGTTGCGTCGAGGACGACCTGATCGAGCGCTGCCGCAATGCGCCCCTGCTCAATGCCAAACCCGAGGTCGTGAGCTACGGCGTCACCACCGAAGAAGCTGCGCGGTTCGGCCTGCCCTGCGGCGGCGCCCTGAAGCTGGTGCAGGAGCCGATCACCGACACCACCTGGGTGGAGGAAATCCTCGCCCGCGCCGAAAAGCACGAACTGGCGATGCGCACCGTCGACCTGTCGACCGGCAACGTCACCATCTCGGGCGCGTCGCGCGCCGACAAGACCGCCTTCGACGGCACGACACTCAAGGTGATCTATGGTCCGCTGTGGCGCATGCTCATCATCGGCGCCGGCCAACTCTCGCGCTACCTGGCCGAGATGGCCCAGGCGCTCGACTACCAGGTCATCGTCTGCGACCCACGCGAAGAGTATCGCGCCGACTGGAACGTGCCCAACGCCGAACTGGTGACCGGCATGCCGGACGACGTGGTGGTGCAACTGAACCTCGACGCGCACAGTGCCGTGGTCGCGGTGACCCATGATCCCAAGCTGGACGACATGGCCCTGATGGAAGCGCTCAAGTCACCGGCGTTCTACGTCGGCGCCCTCGGTTCGCGCGTGAACACCGCCAAGCGCAAGCAACGCCTGCTTGAATTCGACCTGTCGGAGGCTGAAATCGACCGCCTGCACGGCCCCATCGGGCTGCGCATCGGCAGCCGCACCCCACCGGAAATCGCCATTTCCATCCTCGCCGAAGTCACGGCGGTGAAAAACCGCTTTCCGCTGGAAAAGGTGTCCGACAAGGCTACCGGCAATTTCGAGGCCTGCGCCACCTGAAAATGGGGTCCGACCCCATTTTTCCGACGGGCATACTGCTGGCGGCCGGGTCTTCGAAGCGCTTCGGCGGCAACAAGCTTGCACATCTGCTGGACGGTGAACCGATCGCGCTGCGCTCGGCACGTGCATTCATTGCGGCCATGCCTGGCGCCACCGCCGTCACCCGTCCCACAAGCCCGCTCAAACCCATGCTGGAATCGCTTGGATTCCATGTGGTTGAGTGTGAACGTGCCGATGAAGGCATGGGGGCCAGCCTGGCCGCCGGCGTCGACGCAACACGCAGCGCGGCGGGCTGGGTGGTGGCCCTGGCAGACATGCCCTTCATCCAGAGCGCCACCCACCGCAAGATTGCGCAAGCCGTTGCCGCGGGGGCAGAACTGGTGGCGGCCGGGTATCGCGGCGAGCGCGGACACCCGGTCGGTATCGGCGCGCGTTTTCGCGACCAGTTGCTGGCCCTCGAAGGCGACGCCGGTGCGCGCAACATTGTGCGGGCAAATCCGCAATTGCTACAAATCGTCGAATGTGATGACCCCGGCGTGCTGCGCGATATCGATACGCCGGCAGACTTGAGCCGATAACCTCGGCTTGTTGCTTCTGGCGTGCCGGTGGCCGCTGGTCGCGCACATATCGCCGGTGCTATAGTTTTCCGCTCGAACTCACGAGGTACGTCAATTGCGACCTTCGGATGCCCTCAAGGCGAAACGCGACGAAATCCTGGACCTCGCCCGAAAAGCCGGCGCACTCGGCGTTCGTGTGTTCGGCTCGGTCGCGCGCGGCGACGACACGGCGACTTCGGACCTCGACCTTCTCATCGCGCCCGGTCCCGATATGTCGCTTTTCGAGTTTGCCGGACTGCGTATCGACATGGAAAAGCTGCTTGGCGTTCGGGTCGATCTGGTCAGCGAAGGCGGACTCCACCCGCTGCTTCGCAGTCGTGTTCTCGCCGAAGCCCGTCCACTGTGAGACGACCCGATCGCCTGTTCCTGAGCGACATGCTCAAGGCGATCGATTTGGTGGCCGAATTCATTACCGCCGGGCGCGAGGTGTTCCTTGCCGACGTGAAAACCCAGGATGCCGTCATCCGCCGGATCGAAGTCGTCGGAGAAGCCGCGCGGCGAGTCAGCACCGAATTGCGGGACGATCACACCGAGGTGCCTTGGTCGCGCATCGTGGGAATGCGCAACGAATTGGCACACGGCTATTTTTCGGTGGATTTGAATATTGTCTGGATAGCAGCGGCCGAGCGATTGCCTGCCCTAAGGGCACCCATTCAGGCGATTCTCGACAATCTTCAGGATTAGGCAGCGGCCATCAGCTGGGGAGATCAACCGCACTGGCTTAGCCCTCCCTTAGAATTGGCGGATGGAAAAAGCCGCCCCGCTCCGCTACCGCATCACCCCCCTCCGCCCGGAAGCCCATCTCTTCGAGGTGGTGCTCACCATCGCGGAACCGGCAGCCACCGGCCAGCGTGTGGCGCTGCCGGCATGGATTCCCGGCAGCTACATGATCCGCGAGTTCTCGCGCAACATCGTCACCATCGAAGCGAGTAGCCGCGGCAAGCCGGTGGCACTGACCAAGCTGGACAAGAACACCTGGGCGGCGGACCGGTGCGAAGGCGCGCTTGCGATCCGCTGCGAAATCTATGCATGGGACTTGTCGGTGCGCGCCGCGCATCTCGACCAGACCCACGGCTTCTTCAACGGTACCTCGGTGTTCCTGCGCGTGCCGGGCTTCGAGGATGGGCCACATGAGGTGGAAATCCTGCCGCCCAAAGGCCGTGCCTACGCCGGCTGGAAGGTCGCCACCACCCTGCCCTGTGTGCGCGGCACTGCCTTGCACGGGTTCGGCCTGTACCGCGCGGACAACTACGATGAACTGGTCGACCACCCGGTCGAAATGGGCGACTTCAAGTTGCTGAAGTTCAGCGCCTGCGGCGTACCGCACGAAATGGCCATTACCGGCAAGCACGACTGCGATACGCGCCGCCTGGCGGACGATCTCAAGAAAATTTGCGAGACGCAGATCCGCTTTTTCCATGGCCGCAACGCCGGGCCGAAGCAGGTGCCGTTCAAGCGCTACGTGTTCCAGACCATGGCGGTGGGCGACGGCTATGGCGGGCTGGAGCACCGCGCCTCCACGGCGCTGATCTGCAACCGCAACGACCTGCCGCATGCCGGCATGGAAGGTGTGCCGGAGGGCTACCGCACCTTCCTCGGGCTGTGCAGTCACGAGTACTTTCATACCTGGAACGTCAAGCGCATCAAGCCGGCAGCCTTCGCGCCCTACGACCTGACCCAGGAGAACTACACACGCCTGTTGTGGGCCTTCGAGGGCTTTACCTCCTACTACGACGACCTCATGCTGGTGCGCACAGGCGTGATCGACGAACCGGCCTACCTGGGCCTCCTGGCCAAGACCATACAAGGCGTGCTGCGCGGCAGCGGGCGCCTGAAGCAGACGGTGGCCGAGTCCAGCTTCGACGCCTGGACCAAGTACTACCGGCAGGACGAAAACGCCCCCAACGCGATCGTCAGCTACTACACCAAGGGTTCGCTGGTGGCGCTGTGCCTGGACCTGCTGCTGCGCAGCCGCAGCGAAGGCAGCCTGTCACTCGATGACGTGATGCGCCACCTCTGGCGTCACTACGGCGCGCATTTCGAGACGCGTGGTACCGGCGTGCCGGAGGATGGGCTCTTCAAGGCCGCCATCGCGGTGGCGCCAGGCATGAAGCGGGTGCTGGAGCGCTTTTTCGATGCGGCCGTCAACGGCACAGGCGACCTGCCGCTCAAGGCGATGCTTGGCGGGATGGGACTTGAACTTGCCATCGACAAGGGCAGCAAGCCGGCGCTGGGAGCGCGAACCGCGGCTGCCGGCGACGGCGTGCGGCTCACCCATGTGCTCGACTACGGCGGCGCGCAGGCGGCCGGTTTGTCGGCGGGTGACGTGGTGATCGCCATCGATGGCATCAAGGTGTCCAACGGGACGCTCGATGCGCTGCTGGCGCGCCGCAAGCTGGGCGCCACGATTCATGTGCATGCCTTCCGGCGCGACGAACTCATCGAGCGCGAAGTCAGGCTGGGACACCCCGAGCTGGCGGTGGAATTGAAGGCGGCCAAGGACGCATCCCCGGCAACCGTGCGCCTGCGGCGGGCGTGGACTCAGACCTGAGCGTCCAAACCGGTTCAGAAATACAGGCCCACCACCGCCTTGCAGCGTCCGTCCTGCAGGACCGGAAAGGCCAGCAAGGCGTCCAGGCCGGCCGCCCGGGCGGAAACGCCGACCGGCGAGCCGTCGCCGGCCAGCGTGGCGACCACCTCCGGCAAACCGCTTGCCCAGACGCTGCCGATCGGCCCTTCGCCGGATGCCAGGCGCACATCCGCGTAATCGGCCGCCGCCGCCGGGTTTAGCATGCAATCGATCGAACCGAGTACCAGCGAAGCGCGTGCAGCGTCGGGCAACCAGATCTCGAAACGTCGCGCGATCGGCGTGCCGAGCGCGGACAGCAGCGTCATGACGTAGTTCTGGCCCGGCGCATAGGGCGACGGCAGACCAAGCCCCTTTGAAAGCCCGACGCGCCGCGCGTCGTCGGCGCGCAGGAAACGGCCCGCATCCCACAGGTCGGAAAAAATCTCTGGCATGCCGCTTTTCCAGATCAGGCCGGGCAAGCCGAATCCATTGCGGAACACCGTGCGCCGCGCCACCCGTTCGAAACTCTCCGCGATGCCGTAGTGACCTTCCAGCAAGGCCATGTCGCGCGATTTTGCGGGGTCGTTGTGCCACAACTCGATGGCACCGACGCGCTCTTCGTCCCCGCCGCAGAACAGCACCACCACCGCCAGCAGGTAGTCGCCGGCGAAGATCGGCATGGCGACGCCGCAGGTCAGCCCGGCATTGCGCGCCGCCTCGGCGCGACGGAAGTAGGAACCTTGCAGGTCTTCGAGAATGATCGGCCGGCGCTCCGCCCAGGCCTTGCCCGGCAAGCCCTCGTCGAGGCCGAAACACATGCGCTCACTGACAGCGCGAAACGCGTGGTGCGGCCCGAAAAGGCCACCGTGGAATTCAAGAAGCCTGCGGTCGCGCGAGGGCACCCATACCTCGCACACCTGGATGAAGGTTTGCATGACGATGCGGGGCTGCACGCCAGGTGCGCGCCCGATGACAGCCGGAATTGGCCCTGCCACAGACGCAAGAAAAGGGCCAGCGCAGCCCGCCTGTCGGCCTGACTGGTGAATTTCGCACATCCGTGGCGGCACTACTTCGCGGCACGTGGCAAACGTGCTCCATAGACTGACCCTGTCGTCAAGAGCGCATTTCGCGCACGTCGTCGGATCATCAATCGGAGCGATCATGGACAACTTTTTTCTTCTTGGCTTCTGCTTCCTGCTGGGCTGTGGCCTGCGTGCTTCGGGCCGGCTCCCGGAAAATGCGCCGGCGACCCTGAACGCGTTCATCATCAACGTGTCCTTGCCGGCCTTGACCCTGCACCATGTGCACGCCATGCATCTGGTGCCATCACTGATCTGGCCGGCGGCCATGCCGTGGATCGTTTTCCTGCTCGGAGCGGCATTCTTCTGGACGGCCGGCCGTCTCTTCAAGCTGCCCGCCGCCACCTGCGGCGGGCTCATGTTGTACGGTTCCCTTGGCAACACCTCGTTTGTCGGCTTGCCGATGATCGAGGCCTTCTACGGCGCCGGCCATCTCGCCACCGGACTATTGATCGACCAACTGGGATCGTATTTGGTGCTGTCGACACTTGGCATCGTGGTCGCAGGCCTCTATTCGGGCGGACCGTCAGGCTTCGACCTGTCAGCCACGCTGCGCCGCTGCCTGCGCTTCCCGCCGCTGGTGGCCATTTTCGCCGCCATCGTCCTGATGCCGTTCGAATATCCGACCGAACTCGACACCTTGCTGGTGCGTCTGGGCGGAACGCTGGCCCCCTTGGCCCTGATCTCGGTCGGCTTCCAGCTGCGACTGCGGCACCTCGAGGGGCAATGGTTGCCGCTCGGCATGGGCCTCGGATTCAAGTTGCTTCTCGCGCCGCTGGCGATCTGGCTGCTGTACGGAGGCGTGTTCAGCCGGTCGGGGCCGGATTTCCAGGTGACCATATTCGAGGCCGCGATGGCGCCGATGATTGGTGCGTCCATAGTGGCGATGGAACACAAGCTCAACCCGCAGCTCGCCACCTTGATGATCGGAATCGGGATTCCGCTTTCCTTCCTGACACTGCCTGTTTGGCATGCCATTCTATGAAACTCGATCTTGCCGGCTACGCGTGCATGGGTGGCAATCGAGGCACGATATGGAACAGGCGGAACGTTGCCGATGTGGTCGCTGTGTTGGCGGGTCAACCGCGCCGTGGCGATATCGCCTGGCTTCGCCCTGGCGAGACCTCATGGCGACAAAATGCACGAGCACACCGGGGTCCTTCAGGACAAGTACGCCGACCAAAGGTGCTCATGGCCGCCCTCGGCCCGTCAGGACAAGCGCAGGCCTTCGGTCCGGCGGACCCCGGGTCATATCGCCATGTCCTGGCCCGGGGAAATGCGTGTTGGCCGAAGTGTGCCCCGCGTAGAACGCGGGCGCCGCACGACGTACAGCATGTCCGACAGCATGCGCGCGACACGCAGGCCGCGTCATTCACCGTCACGGGGCGAACAGTTTCGCGCGCTGGACATGGGAGGATTCAAACGTGCACTGTCCAGACGGTTGCCGCGCAGCGCCGCGCAAACGATGTGCCGCGCCACCTCTCGCCCCCTGCGCGCCGCCTCCGCAAGCCAGAATTCGGCCTCCGCAAGGTCTTGCCTGACTGCGGGACCATAGGTCTTCGGCCCGAGCAGGTACATCATGCCGACAATCTCCTGTGCCTGCGCGTGATCACGTATCGCCGCCCAGAAGAAATTGCCGAACGCATCGGCGAATCGACCGTCGTCGTATTGCGCCTGGGCAATACGCCACGCCTCATCGACTGGTGCGACATAGGTGTCATCGGCACATGCGGGGGCGGCGGACAGGCCGGCGCACAGGAATAGCGCGAGGATTTCCCTTTTCATGGTGTCGTTCCTTGCAAGAGCTTGATTGGTTGGTCCTGATTGCCGGTCGGGCCGGGCATTCAATGTCCGCCGCCGTCGCTGTGAACATCGCGCTGCGGTGTGTCCGGAAGCGACGGGGCGGGGTAGGCGAGAGAATCGGGCTCGTCGCGCGCCGCCGGAGCCGCGGCGATATCAGCAGCGGGCGTAACAGCCATGGGGACCTGGAATGTCGGCCTGGATTCGACACGGGCCGTGGAAGCTTTCGGCCCCACAAGCGCGAACGTCAGCGCCGAGCCCAATCCCATCGCCAGTAGCAGGCGCCCAATTTCAGCACCGACGCGCAAGTCCAGCCCGAAACCGGCGACCTCGCGCACCATGCGGGCCCGGCGCGGATCGAGTCCGGCGCAGTATTGGTTCGCGCGCGCGGGCAACGCCGGCGCGTCGGTTTTCTCAAGCGGTTCGCGTGTCATGATCGTTCCTTTCGGGCTTGGTTTCTGAGCTCTCCCCTGTCGCTTGCGGCTTGCGATCAGGTTGACTCCACTCTAGAAACCGCGCTACTCGCGAAATAGGAACAGGTTGACGAACCGATGTGAGAAATTCACGTCGGGCAGCCAACGGATACGGATGCAGCGGTGCCGGACGCGATGCGCTCCCGCCGGCCGGCTGCGTGACCGGCAGTCCGCGACGTGGTCGTCACGGGATTGATCGACCTCTTCGACCGGGCGTAAGCACTCGAGGAGACCGGTGGATTGACGGAAGACCCAGCGCGAGGCCGCTCGGTCACGCCCGGTGGTGCGCCCTTCGACCGGCTCGCGAAACGGACGCCTCGTCGATCGAATCGACCGAAGCGCCCTTTGCGGGCGAATGCATCAGGGTGCGACTACGGACCGTGAGGGCACCACGTTGCCGGCAAGAGCCCTACTCAAGCCCTCGGGGCGCGGCAAGCCGTCGACACTTCCTGCAACTGCGGCAACTGCCTATCGATGCTCGAAAAACATTCTTGCCAGGGCCTCGCCCGGACTGGGCGCACGCATGAAAGCCTCGCCCACCAGGAAGGCGTTGACGCCCTTGCCGCGCATCAGGGCCACGTCGGCCTGCCCGAGGATGCCCGACTCGGTCACCACCAGCTTGCCGGCGGGAATGCGCGGCAGCAGGTCCAGCGTGGTCGACAACTTCGTCTCGAAGGTGCGCAGGTTGCGGTTGTTGATGCCCAACAGCGGCGTGCGCATGTCGAGCGCCACTGCGAGCTCCCCGGCATCATGCACCTCCACCAGCACCGCCATGCCCAGGCCCAGCGCCACGCCTTCAAGGTGCGCCAGCTGCGCAGGACTGAGGGCGGCGACGATCAGCAGGATGCAATCCGCGCCCGCGGCGCGTGCCTCATGAACCTGGTACTCGTCGACCATGAAGTCCTTGCGCAGGCAGGGCACGTCGCAGGCGGCGCGCGCCTGGCGCAGGTAGTCGAGCGAACCCTGGAAATACTCCACGTCGGTCAGCACCGAGAGACAGGCGGCGCCATGGGCGGCATAGTCGCGGGCGATGTCGGCAGGAACGAAGTTCTCCCGCAGGATACCCTTGGACGGGCTGGCCTTCTTCACTTCCGCGATCACCGCGGCCTGGCCGGCGGCCAACCTGGCACGCATCGCCGCCTCGAAACCACGCACCGGCCCTGCTGCGGCCGCCGCGGCGCGAATGGCGTCGTCGTCGATGCGCGCGCGCGCGGCGGCGATCTCGCGCGCCTTGGTGGCCAGGATCTTGTTGAGAATGTCGGACATGGCGGGTCGCCTTCAGGCGGAAAACTTCCGGGTGAACTGGACGAAGTCGTCCAGCTTCTCGCGCGCCGCGCCGCTGGCGATGGTGTCGCGCGCCAGCACGATGCCCGCGGCGATCGAAGGCGCGACGTTGGCGGCATACAGCGCCGCGCCGGCATTGAGCGTGACGATTTCGCGCGGTGTGCCTTCTCGGTTTTCCAGCGCATCGATCAGCATGGCCTTCGACTCGGCGGCGTCGGCCACCCGCAGGCCGCGGTTGGACATCATGGCGAGACCGAAGTCCTCGGGATGCACTTCGTATTCGGTGACCTCCCCGTCCTTGAGTTCGCCCACCAGCGTAGCCGCGCCCAGCGAAAGTTCATCGATGCCATCCTTGCCGTACACCACCAGCGCATGGGTCGCCCCCAGGCGCTGCAGCACGCGCGCCTGTATGCCCACCAGATCGGGATGGAACACCCCCATCAGGATGTTGGGCGCGCCGGCCGGGTTGGTCAGGGGCCCGAGGATATTGAAGATGGTGCGCACGCCCATTTCGCGGCGGATCGGCGCCACATTCTTCATCGCCGGATGGTGGTTGGGCGCGAACATGAAGCCGATACCGGTCGCGGCGATGCAGTCGGCGATCTGCTGCGGGGTGAGCATGATGTTCACACCAAGCGACTCCAGCACGTCGGCGCTGCCGGATTTGGACGAAACACCGCGGTTGCCATGCTTGGCGATGCGGGCGCCGGCGGCCGCGGCCACGAACATCGAAGCGGTGGATATGTTGAAGGTATGCGAGCCGTCGCCGCCGGTGCCGACGATGTCGACAAAATGGGTGCCATCGGGGACATGGACCTTGTTGGCGAATTCGCGCATCACCTCGGCCGCGGCGGTGATCTCGCCGATGGTTTCCTTCTTGACGCGCAAGCCGGTGAGGATGGCGGCGCCCATCACGGGAGACACTTCGCCTTTCATGATCATGCGCATCAGGGCGAGCATCTCGTCATGAAAGATCTCGCGGTGTTCGATGGTGCGTTGCAGGGCTTCCTGCGGGGTAATCGATGGCATTTCTTCGTCCCTCCTTATCGTTTGAGGAAATTCTCGAGCATTTTGTGGCCGTGTTCGGTGAGGATGGACTCGGGGTGGAACTGCACGCCCTCGACGTCGAACCTGCGGTGCTTCACACCCATGATCTCGCCGTCTTCGGTCCATGCGGTGACCTCGAGGTCGGCCGGCAGGGAGGCACGCTCAACCGCCAGCGAGTGGTAGCGCGTGGCCGTGAACGGCGTTGGCAGCCCCTTGAACACCCCGGCGCCGACGTGGGTGACAGGCGAGGTCTTGCCATGCATCAATTCCTTGGCGTGCACGACCTTGCCGCCAAAGGCCTGGCCGATGGCCTGGTGGCCCAGGCACACGCCCAAGATGGGTATGCGCCCCGCGAAGGCGGTGATCACCTGTAGCGAAACGCCGGCCTCGTTGGGCGAGCAGGGCCCCGGCGAGATCACGATCTTCTCCGGTTTGAGCGCCTCGATGCCGGCGAGATCCATCTCGTCATTCAACACCACGCGCATGTCGGCGCCAAGTTCGCCGAAGTACTGCACCAGGTTGTAGGTGAAGGAATCGTAGTTGTCGATCATCAGGATCATGGCCGCCTCCTCATTCCACGCTGGTGTCGAGGCCGGCGGAGGCGACCTCGGCCGCGCGCAACACCGCCTGCACCTTGATGCGGGTTTCGTTCCATTCCGCCTCGGGCACGGAATCGGCGACGATGCCGGCGGCCGCCTGCACATGCAGCCGGCCATCCTTGATGATGCCGGTGCGGATGGTGATGGCCACGTCCATGTCGCCATGGAAGCCGATGTAGCCGGCCGCCCCTCCGTACAGGCCGCGCTTGACCGGCTCGATCTCCTCGATGATCTCCATCGCCCGCACCTTTGGCGCGCCGCTCAGCGTGCCCGCGGGGAAGGATGCCTTGAACACATCCAGGGCATCGAGGCCTTCCTTTAGACGCCCTTCCACGGATGACACGATGTGCATCACGTGGGAATAGCGCTCGATCACCATGGTGTCGGTAACCTTGACGCTGCCGGTCGCGGCGATGCGGCCGATGTCGTTGCGCGCCAGGTCGATCAGCATGACGTGCTCGGCGCGTTCCTTCGGGTCGCCCAGCAGTTCGTCGGCCAGCTGGCGGTCTTCCTCGGGCGTCTTGCCGCGCCTTCGCGTGCCGGCCAGCGGGCGGATGGTGACGCGCTTGCCGGTGCCGGCGACCGATCCGTCTTCGGGCTCGACCCGCACCAGGATCTCGGGCGAGGCACTGACGACATGCATGTCGCGCAGGTTGAAATAGAACATGTACGGCGAGGGGTTGAGCGTGCGCAGTGCGCGATACAGCGCCAGCGGCGGGGAGGTGAACTCGCGGGTCAGGCGCTGGCCGATCTGCACCTGCATGCAGTCGCCGTCGATGATGTACTGCTTGCATTTGGCCACGCCGGCCAGGAAAGTCGCCTCGCCGATGTTGGAGCGCGGTTCGTCGGCGGTGCTGGGGCCGTGGTCGGGCACCGGCAGGGGCTTGCGCAGGCCGGCGAGCAGCGACTTCAGGCGCTCGCGGCCGTAGTCGTAGCTGTGCGGGTTGCGCGGGTCCACGTACACCACCAGGAACAGCTTGCCGGCGAGGTTGTCGACGATCGCCACCTCCTCGCTTTGCAACAGCACCACATCCGGCGCGCCGATGGGGTCGGGCTTCTCGCCGCGCTCTTTTTCCAGGGCCTGCACGAAACGGTCGAGGCGCGGCTCCACGTAACGCACGCAGTCGTAGCCGAAAGCACCCACCAGCCCGCCGGTGAAGCGCGGCAGGCCCTCCAGCGGCGCGACGTTGAAACGCGTGAGGTAGTCGCGCACGAAGTCGATCGGGTTGACATCGGCGTGATGCTCGACCACCACCTCGCCGTTGATCACCGACAATTCGCGGCCGCGCGCGACGATGCGTGTGCTGCACGGCAGGCCGATGAAGGAATAACGGCCGAAACGCTCGCCGCCGACCACCGACTCCAGCAGGTAGGAGTACGGCGCGTCCGCCAGCTTGAGGTAGATCGAGAGGGGCGTGTCGAGGTCGGCAAAGGTCTCGAGTACCAGCGGAATGCGGTTGAAGCCCTGCTGGCGCAGGGCGTTGAACTGGTCACGCGAGATCACACCCCGCGCGGAAGGGGAAGAAGCCATGGTTCACCTGAAATCAAGATCTGCAACAAGGGTCGCAGGCGCCATGCGCCTTGCGAACGGGTGCGCTGCCATGCAAGGCATGCAGCGCCGGGCGCGGCGTCAGTTACGCCAGGGCCAGGCTCCCGGAGCGGCGCTCCACACTTGGTGCAGGAAGAGGAGGTTCAATTGGGGTTCCCGTCATTGCCGGCAGGCCGAAACTTCGGTTGCGTTCGGTTGGGATCACGCGCCGCGCAGACGACGCGCTGCTTCCACCAGCCCCGGAACTATACCATCGCAGTCCACCGATTGCACCGGCTTGCCCTCGTTGTAGCCGTACGGAACCAGCCACACCGGGCAGCCGGCGGCGCGCGCGGCGGCACTGTCGTTGCCCGAGTCGCCGATCATGAGCATGGTGGAAACCGTTGTCCCCCAACACTTTGCCGCATGCTCTATCATGTCGGGGGCGGGCTTCTTGCGCGCCGTGGTGTCGCCACTGACCACCACACTGAAGTAGCCGGCGATGTTGCAGCGCTCCAACAGGGGCTGGGTGAAACGCTCCGACTTGTTGGTGCACACCCCCAGTTGCAGCCCCATGGCGCGCATGGCATCCAGGCCCTCGATGACCCCCGGATACAGGCTCGCGTGAGTGCCATTGACGGCCTCGTAGTGGCGCATGTAGGCCAGGCGCAGGCGTTCGAAACCCGGGCCGTCCTGAGGCTTGCCATGATGGGCGAGACAACGCCTGATCAGGGTGTCGATGCCCTTGCCGACAAAGGTTTCAACCAGGCCGGCATCGATGTCGGGCAACCCGCATTCGGCCAGCGCCACGCTGGCCGCGTTCGCAAAATCGGGGGAGGTATGGGCGAGGGTGCCGTCGAGGTCGAACAGCACCGCGCGAACCGCCGATCCGGCCGTCAACCCCATTCTGGTGATCCGGCGATCGCGGTGCTAGAAGCGATAGAACAGGGTGAACATGAGCTTGCTGTCCCCGGTCCGGGTGCCGGGTACCGTGCCGGAGTCGGCAATGCCGTTGAGCACATAGGCGAGGTCTACCGACACGTCAAGGCGGCGCTGCCAGTTCCAGCGCGCGCCGAGACCCACGCTGGATGCGGAATCCTTGTTCGCGGTGGTGCCCGCCACCACGCTGTTGCCGTTCAGGCGGGCGTGGCCGAGGTCGAAAAACACCACCGGCCGGACCTCACCGGCAATCGGCGCACCGATGGCCTCAAGCGTCAACGCGTAGCCGCTGTCGCCGGTGAACTCGCGTTCGCGCAAGCCGCGCACCGACGCCAGGCCACCCACCCCGAACTGCTCGCCGGGTATCAACTGATGGTCGGTGTGCTGGCCACGCAGGCGTGCGCTGAGGTTCCAGGTTCCCAGCGCATAGGAGGCGTCCAGCCCATAGCGCAAGGCGCTCCAGCGCTGCAAGGCACCGCCGCGCACCAGGGCATATGCAAAATCGCTGTTGGAACTGCCGCCATCAAGATTGGTGGCATGTTCGGCGTAGGCGCTGATGCCGCCCCACAGTTGGTCGTAGCGCCCGGTGTAACGCAGCGAGAGCGGGCGGCTGCGGCTGGGCGTGATGGGCAACGCGATGCCGGCCAGGCCGACATTGCTTTCGAAGAACTTGTCATCCACCGCCAGCGCCACGCTCTGCGCGATGTCGCGCCATTTCGGCAGGGAATGGGTCACCCGCGCACCGAGGAACTCCCCCTTGCCACTGACATTGAATGAAGTCGCGCCCAGGCCGACCGCTCCGGTATTGACGTCGGAACGCGTGTAGTAGACCTGCACGCTGGTCGCGTGACCATAGAGCGGAATCCAGTAGAACAGGCCGTACTGCTTGACCCGCTCGGGGTGTTCAGGGGATGTGGTGTAGGTGGCCGTTACGGCATGGTCACGGTCGAACAGGTTGGAATGCTGGTAGCCAAAGGTCAGGCGGGTATAGCCGGTGCCCTTGTTGATGGCGTCGTAGCGGTCCTTGGTGTTGCCGCCGAGGCTGATAAACGGCTGCGACGGTGCGGAGTCGCGCACACGGATTTCCGCATCCAGGGCATCGGCCCGCGCGCTCTCCTTGAGGACGATGGAAACCCGTTTGGAGGGATGCTCGTTGGCCAGCCCCAGATCACGCGAGACATCACGCACATCCGGCGTTGCCCCCGCCTTGAGGCCCGGCAGGCTGCGGCGGATGTTGTCGGCGGAAAAATTCTGGTTGCCGGACACCTCGACCTGGGCGAGCGGGAACTTGAGGATCTCAAGGCGCACCACGCCGGCGGCGGGCTTCTGAGCGGGGACGATGACCCGGTGGAACGAGAAGCCCCGCTCGCGCAGGGTCGTCTCGAACGCCGCGGCAGCGGCTTCAAGTGTCGCCAGGCTGCGGTGCGTCCCCAGATGGGGCTTCAAGACCCCCTCGGTTTCCGCCTCCGACAGCGGATTGTCACCCGCCACTTCGAAGCGTTTGACCTCCAGCAGGATCTCGCCGGCCGCGGCGCCGGACTGCGCGCAAGCGGGCGCCGACGGGAAGATCGCCACCAGCGCCGCCGCCAGCAGCGCGCCCGGCAGGGAGGGTCTGGCGGACCCGGGAAAGCGCCGCTGTGCGCGCGTTGGAATCATTGCAGTAGGCATTGGTCGCTGGCAGAGAGTCGCCCAGGCCCGACCAGTTCGATCAGGCGCAACGGACGCAAGTCGACATTATCCGGCAACGGGAAAGGATCGTTGAACAGGAATCCGGGCAGGGGTTCGACGCGCACGGCAACCCGCGCGCCGTCGGCAAGAAAGCCGGTCTCGAACGGGCCGAGATCGAGACCGTCAAGATTGACGAAACCGCTGCGCACGAGCACATACAGCCCGGGGGCGGCCTCCTCGAATCTTCGAACCGCGAACAGCCCATCGAAGTCGACCTCGATCCGATCGGGCCGCAGGGTGTCATCGCGGAACATCTCGGGAACCTCGGAGAGGAGTTCCATCACGCCGCGCTCCCGGCTGGAAACGCCGGCACGGCCGGCGTCGACCACCACTTCCTTGCCATCGGCTTCGAGCGCGGCACTGCCGTCCCAGGTGAAGAGGTAGACGTTGTCCGCCACCTGGCGAATATCCAGCCCGGTACCGCGGATGCCGACGGTGGCCGTCGGCGTGATGAACCTCACATTGCCGCGATTGGACTTGCCGATCAGGCCGGTGAAAGCGCGCAGGCCGCCGGTGACCAGGCGCACCACGAAGTTGCCCTGGGCGGGCGGGCCCGCCATGCGCACGTCCTCCAGGCGGAAATCGGTCTTTTCAAGCAGGGTCACCTTGGTCTGGTCGCGAAACGCCAGCACCGCCTGCGAATCCGCGTCGGTGCGCACCGCCTCGCCGGTGTAGACCGCCGCGCCCTTGGCCAACGGTCGCACCGCACCGTCGCGCGCCACCGCCGATGCCGCGCCGTTCAGGACCGCCACCCGCGCGACCACCGGGTCGCGCGGCGGCACCGGCGGCGCCGGCTTGGCGAACTCGGACTCACGCCGGCAATCCGCGCCGCAGATGCGCGCGTCGAACTCCGTGCCACGGATGCCGACCGTGGCGGTGGGCGTGGTGAGCCTGGCGTTGGTGGGACGGGCCTTGCTGATCAGGCCGGTGAAGGCGCGCAGGCCGCCACGCAGCAGGTTCATGGCGAGGTTTTCGCGTCCCGGCTCCCGGTTGAACTCATTGACCGCGAACGCGGTGTTGGAACGCAAGGTGATCTTGGTGCCGTCCTTCAGGCCTACCACCGCATATCCCCGCTCGCTGGTGTTGATGACTTCGCCTTGCGATATGGTGTCGCCCTTGGCCAGGAAGCGCGCCTCGCCGCCGGGCCGCTGCGCGCTGGCGACGCCCTGCACGTAGGTCACTTCGCCAATTTCCTGCGCCTGCGCGCCTCCGGTCAGCGCGAAGACCGCAAGCACCATCCAAAACCGCATCATGTACCTGAACATGAAATCACTCATGAATTCCCCTAGCGGCAGACCGGAAGCAGCCGACCG
Organism: Burkholderiales bacterium; assembly: GCA_965279115.1. Classification (GTDB taxonomy): domain Bacteria; phylum Pseudomonadota; class Gammaproteobacteria; order Burkholderiales; family JAEUOS01; genus JAEUOS01. Next base: position 3,752,087 of record OZ257137.1, on the reverse strand, counting down.
AGCCGGACTTCGCGGTCTTCATCATCGCCCGGCAGGAAGTCACGCAGGTACGAATAGGTCAGAACGGAACTGTCGAACGGCGCAGTGAAGGCGGAATCCTGCACTGACGGCGCCCCGCCGGTAGCCGCAATAATACTGCCCAGCGGCACGGTGATCGGACTGTAATACACCCCGACATCGGTCGCGCCGTTTACGAAGGGGTTGTTGACGCTGGGAATCGCGGTGAAAGGTGCGGATCCGGCGTTGCAGGTAAAGCTGGCGCCGCAGGCGAGGAAAGTCTCGGCGGTACCACCGTTGGCGCCGATGATCGCGTCGGCGTTGGTGCCGGTACCGCCAGCCAGGGTGAAGCCGCCGCTGGTGCCGATGCGCTGGACGTCGCCGGAGGTGATGACCTGGCCAAAGGCGTTGTTGCCGGTGCCGCCCGCCACCGCGATGCTGCCGGCGCCGCCGGAAGTCACCAGGATGGTCTGGTCGCCGGTGCCGACAATGCCGGCGACCGTGCCCGGACCGGTGCCGCCGGTCACGTTGATGGTGCCGTTGGCAAGGATGGTCTGGGTCACCGGATCGATCAATGCGGTCCCACCGGCACCGCCGGTCACGCTGATACCGGCGTTGGGCGTCGCCGAGGAACTGACCAGGCTCACGTTCTGGATACCCGAAACATCGATCTTGGCGTTGGCGCCTGCGGTGGCGCCGCCCAACACGCTGATCGAGCGCGCGAACACATCCTGGTTGACCGCGACGATTCGGGAGGTCCCGGTCGCCGCCGCGTTGCCCACGGTGATGCGGCCGTCGCGCCCGGTCTGCATGAGTTCGGGGTAGTCGATCTGCAACAACTGGTCGCCACCGGAGGAGAGCGTGGCGCTACCGCCGCCGATGGCGGCCACGCGCAGGCTGCCGACACCGCTGGCGCCGCCATTGGTGGTGCGCACCCACTGGTTGCCTGTCGCTGTGATCGCCGCCGTGCCAGCGGCGCTGGTGTTGATGTCGACGAACTGGCCGAGGATGGTCTGCGTGCCCGCGCTCGCGGCGATGCGCGCGTTGCCGCCAGAGCCACCTGTGACCTGCACGCGTACCCCACCGTTGGCACTGCCGCCACTGGCGGCCTGCCCGGCGTCGGCGGTGCTGGCCGAATTTCCGCGCACGGTCTGGGTGCCGGCAGCGGCGACGATTTCCGCCGTGCCGGAGCCGCCGGTGACCTGCACGGTGACCACCCCCGAACTGCCGATGGTCTGGTCACCGGGGGCGTAGATGCCGACCCGGCTGCTGGCGTGCTGGTTGTTGACGTTGATCGAGTTCGAGGTGATGGTTTGTGTGCCGCTACCCTGGAGTTCGATGCTGGAGACAGTAGTGCCGCCGTTGTTTGCGCCGGCGCTGGTGGTCACGGTGATCGCGCCGGCACTGATGTTCTGTCCACTGCCCTGGTTGGCGATCAACGCACGTCCGTAGTCGGCGCCGCTGCGAACGGTGAGGCTGCCGGTGTTAAGCGACTGGGATCCGCTGGTGTTGATGATGCTCGCCATCGCGTCGCCTGCGGCAGTACCGGTGCCGCCAGACACCAATACGGTCGAGGCTGAAATGGATTGCCCGGTGTCGGCCACGATGGACGCGGTCGCGCCTTGGTTGGTGCCGCCGGAGAGGGTCAGGCTGCCGAAAGACAGAGACTGGCTGGTGTTTGCCTCGATGCGCGCGAGAGCATTCTGGCCGCCGCCGCCGTTCAGCTGGGTCGTCGAGGCGCTGAGGTTTTGCGAGGTCCCGGCCGTGATGCTGGCAGACGAACCGTCACCACCGCCTGCAGTGAGCGTCAGATTGCCGAACGAAAGGCTCTGGCTGGACACCGCGTCGATGGAAACCACCGAATTGGGACCGATGCCGGCCGACATGACAGTCGTGCCCAGCCGCAGGTCCTGCGCCCCGCCGGAAGAGATTCGCGCGGTGGCGGTATTGGCCCCAGCCGTACCGGCGCCCGTCATCGTCATGCTGCCCGATTGCATGAACTGGGTCGCACTGCCGGTGGAGACGATGCTCGCATTCGCCCCGTTGCCGGCACCGGCGGTCAGGCTCAGCAATCCGCCACTGCGAATAAACTCGCCGGCACCAGTGACTTTGGCGTAGGCGCCATTGGCGGCGCTACCCGATAGGGCGAGCGAGCCGGTCGAGTACATGCTTTGCTGGCCGGTCGCGGAAACTTCCGCGAACGCATTGAGACCCGTTCCCGCGCTGACAGTGATGCTTGACGGGGTGGCGTTGTAATAGTCGAACGAGTAGGGGCTGGAAGGAAAGCTGAAGTAATAGGCGATTCCTGGGTGGCCGATCACCTGGTTGCGCCCGCCGTTGCCGGTCTGTGTGCCATTGATGCGCGCATAGGCCCCGTCACCACTGCCACCGAGCACGTTGATGGCGGTGGTCGACAGCACCTGCTGCTCGCCGGATGACTGCACGAGCACGTACGCACCCAGACCGCTGCCGCCTTGCAGGGTGACGCGGGGCGTGTTGCCGTAGTCGGTGAACTGGTATGAATCGCCGATCCGCTGCACGCCGGTGCCGGTGTTCTCGACCAGCACGTGGTTGTTGTCGGCGGCGCCGCCCTGGAACAGCACGGCAGGCGCGCCGGCACCCAGGCCGTTGCCGTTGGCACGCACGATCTGGTCGCCACTGCCGGACTTGGCGAGCCGTACTCGCGAATCGGTACCCGGACCGGCGCCGCCGGCGAGCGTCACGCTGCCGCGTGCTCGCACCTGCTGCTGGCCCGCGCCGGACGCGGATACGTCGACGTCGCTGCCTGTCCCGGTGCCGGCCTGCAGCAGCACATTGCCGTTGGTGCCATCCGCGGCGATCAATTGCGACGAAGAGCCCGACACGACGACCGACTCGCCCGCACCAGGCCCGCCGCGCAAGGTGATCGTCGCGCCCGTGCCGCCGGTCGATTGCAAGGTCTGCGCCCCCCCGGCGATGACGATGCTGCCGCCGCGCGCATCCACCAGCAGGTCGCCGGCCGACTGCAGGGTCTGCGTTCCGCCGGCTGTCAGCGTCACCTTGCCGAGGGACGCTGTGTCGTGGCCAACGAAGAGGCGCTGGCCGAACAAGGTCTGGGACGCGCTGCTGATCACCAGCGGACTGCCAATCGTGCCTTCCAGCCGCAAGTCGCCGTTAGTGGCCCGCAGATCCAGGTTGCCGGAGACGTTGAACGGATTGCCGCCCGCCACCAGCAGATTGCCATCCGAAGCGGTGAAGCTCGCGCTAGTCAGAGCGGTCGCACCATTGGCGTTGATCACCCGGAACATGTTGGTGAGGACCAGCGCGCCGTCGAGCGGATCGACGCCCGGGCGGGAGAAGGCGAAGGACTGACCAGGCGCGGTCAACGAAAGCGTGCCGCCGGTCCCGGTGCCGCGTGTCGTCAGCGCCAGGCTGGACAGCGAGGTGTCGCTGGCGACCAGGAAATCATTGTCCGCCGTCAGGGTCAGGTTGCTCGTTCCCGTCAATTGTGCATGCACGTTGCCGACCGTCGGCGCGCCGGTGAAATTACCGCGCAGCGTGGCGACCGGAGAGGTGATCTGCAGCGGTGCGGCGATGCTGCCGATGTCACCGTTGGCGGTCTGGGCCAGCACCTGGGAGTCGGAGGTGATGGTGTAGTTGCCGCTGCGCGTGATCGACCCGTCGGTGTTGACCAACAGCGACGCCAAACCACCACCGGTCCCGGTGGTGAGGTTGCCGGTCTGGACGATGTCGCTCGCGCCGCCGTTGGTGGTCAGATTGATGCTGCCGCCACCGCTCGCCGAGGAGGAATCGATGGCGCCGGTGTTGATCGTGCCGGACAGGCCGTTGGTAGTGATCTGGACACTGCCGCCGTTGGTAGTGGTGGTGGAATTGTTGAACGCGCCATTGGCCGTGATCTGCAGATTTCCGCCGTTGGTGTCCAAGCCCAGGCTGTTGACCCCACCTGCGGTGTTGTTGAGGGTGTAATTGATCGCACCGGCCGGAGAAACAAGCGTGGTGTCGATCGCGGTGCCGGCGTTGTCCGCAATGGTCAGACTTTGCCCGCCACCCAGGCTGTTGTTAAGAGTGAACAGGGCCGCGTTGTCACTCTTGGTGATGTTGGCCGAGCCGAGCACCGACCCGTGCAGGTCCAGGTTAAGCGAGCCGCCGACGTTGAGCGTGAGATCGGTGGCCGAGTACACGTCCAATGGGGTGGCGCCGACGCGCTCGATGGCGCTGCCGGATGCGGTGGCATTGAGCACCACAGTGGCTGCCGTGATGCCGCTGCCCGGAGCAGCCGAGTTCTGCAGGATGCCCGCCGGCGAATCGACCTTTACGTAACCGGTGGCGCCGGCGTTGATGCTCGCGAAGCTGAGGGGCGAGGCGGTATTGCTATTGCCGGCGTGCAGTTCAAGGAAAGAACCGTCGGCGCCGCTGATCAGTCCGTTGCCGCCATTGATGTTTAGGATGCCGCCGGCACTCAGCAGCATGGTCGAGCCCTGACTGCCGCCCAGCCCGGTGGTGACGTTGCCGTTGACGGTAAGGTCGCTGCCGGCGTCGATTCGTAGCGACTGGCCGCTGCCGCCGGCGTCCAGCGTCAATGCGCCTCCGATCGTGATGCCGGAGCCATACAGGTTGACACTGTTGCCCGGGAGGTTGCTGCCGATGGCGCCGACGGAAATGGATGGACGGATGCCGCAGCAATTGGACGAGATGGTGATCTGGTCCGCATCCAGCGTGCCGGTGGTGACGGCAGTGTAGGAATAGAGATTGATGCTGCTGGGGAAGGTAGTGGCCGCATTGGCGTTGATATTGCCGGTGGTGATGGTGCCGGCGCCATTGACATCAATCTGCACAGAATTGGCGTCAATATTCCCCACGGTCACATTGCCGCCCGGGTAGCTATAGAGATACACGCTGCCGGCCCCGGGATTGGCCGCGTTGATGGCGGCCGGCGACCCCAACGTGCCGATGGTGATATTGTTGTCGGCATAGATGGTGGTGCTGTAGGACTCGATCGCGCCGGTTTGCACCGAACCGCCAAACCCGTAATAGAGGGCCGTCTCAAGGTTAACGCTATTCGCCGGCCTGGCCGCCGAGCCTATGGTGCCGGTGTTGATGCCGCCGCTGTAGGCGGTGAAGTTGACGCTGCCGACATCGAGGTTGCCGGTATTGATCGCGCCGCGCGAACTGACGCTGAAACTGCCGAATCCGCTCGGGTCGGTGATGTTGCCCGCGGTGAAGCTCGCCACACCGCAGAAGGAATAGCCACCCACACCGCAGCCCGTACCGAAATCGCTGTTCGCGTTGCCAGCCGACAGGCCGCCCATGGTCGGGTTGGCGAGGGTGACAACACCGTCGGCACGCATGGTCAGGAAGCCGCTGCCCAGGTCGAAGCTGCCGGTCTGGGTGATCGTGCCGCTGCCGGACTGCTGCGTGGTCACATTCAGGCTGCCACTGGAAGCGCTGAAATCGATGTTGTTGAGCGTCAGATCGCCGGCCGTGCTGGTGAAGCGGAGTGTTCCGCCGGCGAACTGGGAGGCAGGCGCGGTCCAGTTGGCGAGGCTGAAGTTCGTCCCGTCGCTGGCGAACCCGTAGGTCGTGCCGTTGCTGGTCACCTGGGCCGTGCCGCCGGCGCCCACCCCGGATGGCGACGCCGTCACAGTAAGGTTGGTCAGGTCTGCGCCCAGCGTATCGACATTGAATACCCCGCTGGTGTCGATGGTGAGGCTGGTGGTCGCCGCGGTGACCGGATTACTCGCCGTGGCGTCCGACCCGATGCGCGTGCCGAAACCGCTGGTCGCGGTCAGCAAGACCGAATTGGCCGCCAAGTCGAGCGGGTTGGTGTATCCGGTTGCACCGATCTGGTTGGCCGAGATACTGACCGAGCCGGCCGCGGTAACCTCGACACCCGGACCATCGTTGGTCGCGCCGACTATACCGTTGTTCGCGGTCAATGTGACGTTGCTTCCAGTACTCGACAGGCTGTCCACCGTGATGCCGCCATTGGCGCTGGAGACATTGACCGTACCGATGCTGGTAAGACTGGCCACGGACACGCCGGTCGACCCCGAGGCGGAGACGGAATCGCGACCGGCGTTCACATTGCCCAGTGACAGCGCGCCATTGCTGGCGGTGAAGTTGCTCGTCTTGACCTGGCTGCCCGCGGCGCGCGTATAGCTCGCGATGGTGAGGTCCTGGCTGGCCGTCACCGAAACCGGCAGTCCCTGGATGACATTGGAAAACGGGAAGGTCGGCTGGTTGCGGCCGACCTGGTCTCCCGCCGGCACGGCGATCGAAGTCGCTACCAGGGAGCCATTCGGAACAGACAGGCTGATCGAGGGGCTTGAGTTGAACACCAGATCGTCAAAGCCACCGGTCACCGCGAAATTCGCCACGGTCACGGTAGTGTCGGTGGCGCTTGCGTTCAGGGTGATCGCACCCGGTTTGGAAAGGGTCCCGCTGTAGGTCTGACCGGTCGCGGCGACGCCAAGCTGAACGTCGAGCTGATTCGGACCGCTGCCGTTGAGAAGCACGTTGAATTCGCCGTTGGGGCGGAATGTGAAATTGCGAGCGTTGTTCACCTTCAACGGCGTGGTGGCGTTGCCGATGCCGCCGCCGGCACCTCCAAAATCGGTGCGGGTCGTCGATAGTGTCACGTTGGTGGCAGTGATCTGCGACGCCGGGCTCATCGCGAGGATCGGCCCGTTCTGGCCGTTGATGGTGACGGTCTCGTTGATACTGTTGAACGGCACTGCACGGTTGGTCGTGGCCGGTGCAGACGCGGTCACCGTCCCCACATTGACGCCCTGGTTGCCTGACAGAGTGACGGTCGCAGCCGGACAGGAAGAGGTGCTGCTGCAAGTCGAGGCGGTTGCGATCACCGAGGTGGCATTGAGCACCGTGTTCGAGGACAGGTTGATACTCGTTGACGAGAAACTGCGGTTCGACGTGGCGGTGACGTTTGCCGCGTTGTCGATCGTCGAGGACACGCTCCCGGCGCTCGCGGCAAGAGCGACGTTCCCGGTCGTCGTGATGGTCGACGTTGACACACCGGTACCGCTCATCGTGACGTTGGCGTTGCCTGCCTGCACATTGCCTGTGGAAATCGACGAAGGTGTCGAGATCAGGTTGACCGTAGCACCGGTTGGTCCGCCGCCGACGCGGGTGTCGATCGAGGAAATGCTGACGTTACTGCCTGTGGAATTGGCGGTCATTGCACCGCCGCCAGTTACGACATTGCCGGCACTGACACTCCCCGAGCCGGCCAGATTCACTGCGCCGGTTGCGGTGATGTTCGACGTACTCAGGTTGCCGCCGGTCGCGGCCAGCGTCACCGCGCCGGTTGTGGTGATGTTCGAAGCGCTCAGGCTGCCCCCGGTTGCAGCAAGGTTCACGCCGCCCGCGGAGGAGATCGTGCCGAGGCTAAGCACACCTGCGCTCGACGCTGCGCCAACCGTGCCGGCGCCGGCCGCCACGGTAATGTTGCCCACCGATAGCGATTGTGCTGCCAGGGACACGTTGCCGCCGGCGGTCGCGATCGGGCTCGCACCGAAGGCGGTCATGTTGCGCGCCGCCGTGAGGGAAACCGCACCCCCGTTGGTCGTGATTCCCGCGCCGATCTGCAGGTCGCGACCGGCGCTTGCTGCCAGACCCTGCCCGGCCCCTGTCAATGTCACGGCGCTGTTCAAGCGCATGTCACGCGATGCGTACAGGGTCACATTGCCGGTGATGGCTGCAAGCGTCGCCGGCGACACCGTGACCGCATGATTCGGGAAATCGGTGGTCTCATCGATGATGCTCGGGTTGAGCCCGCCCACCGTGTCCACAAAAAGATCCAGCGGGTCGAGCAGCAGGTTGCCCGCGGTGCCTTTGGGCGCGCCGAGATTGGCGCCCCCTACGAACAGAAGATCGCCCTTGCCGGAGACTTCGGCGTTGCCGCCATTGCCACCGTTCGGCCCGCCTTGGGCGCTGAGGTTGCCAAGGAAGCGCGTATCGCCGTCCGCCCACACAACGATCTTGCCGCCGTCGCCACTATCGGTCGCATCGGCCTTGAGCGTGACGCCCGAGCCGACAAAGGTGTTCTGCGCGTTCTTCACGTCTGGATTGCCGCCCTGCCAGTCGCCGCCCACACGGATCACCCCGCCGACACTCGTGCCCGAGGCGTCGAGCGTGGCGTTGCCGGTGAGCACGACCTTTTCGCCCAGCACGTCCACGCCGCCGCCGGCGCCGCTGCTGCCGGTCGCTGATACGTTGCCCGCCACCCGCGCGGTGCCGCTTTCGGATTCGATGCGGATCGAGCCGCCGGTGCGACCGTTGGCCACGGTGCTGCTGCCAGCGGTCAGTTCTACGTCGCCCCTGGCCTTGAGCACGATCTCACCGGCCGCGTCACGCGTCAGGGACGTTGCGCTGATGTTGCCACTGTGCTTGAGTGAACCGGCAAACACCTTGACCACACCGCCATCGGCGATCAGTTGTCCGAGGTTGAGCGCGCTGTCGGTCGGCGCCTGAACTTCGAAACTGAGCCCGCCCAAGTCAAGGCTGGTCAGGGTGATCTTCTGCCCCGCCGCCAGCAGGATTTGTCCGCCGGGTGCCTTGATGATGCCGCTGTTCTCGACGCGGGGTGCCATCAGCACCGCGTGGCCGCCGTAGCCGACGGTAATCAAACCCTGGTTGGTAATCTTGCCGGAACCGGCGTCCCCCTGGAACTTGAGCTTGCCCGACAGGAAGTCCTGGTCGAGCATTTGCAGGGTGGAGGCAAAAAACGAGGCGGTGTCGATCACGGCGCCGGCGCCCACCAGGATGCCGGCGGGGTTGATCAGGAATACCTGGCCGTTGGAGGTAAGCCGCCCCATGATCTCGGACATCTGGCCGCCCACCACACGGTTGAGCACGGCGCTGGACGCGGATTGCTGCAGGAACTTGACGGTTTCGCTCTGGCCGATGGAAAACGACTGCCAGTTGATGATCGCGTTCGGGCTGTTGACCACCGTCATGGTATTGCCGACGGTGCCGATCTGGGCCGAGCCGGCCGCCACCTGGGCGCCGGCGGGCAGGATCGGGCCGGCGCCATATGCGGCGCCGTTGAAGGCCATGCCGACCGCGAGCGAAAGGGTCGCGACCCGCCATTTGGGAACATTCAAGCTGATAGACATTTTTGGACCCCAGTGGGCGTATGCAGCGCCCAAACCACCAAGTTTCACCCACTCGACAGTTTGTGCCACCTTGCGCCATACATCAAGCGGACAGTCGTGAAATTTTGACCGAACGCACAGCCCCCCACATCGACACATGTATCCAATTGCGCATTCGTTAGCCCGAAAGGGCTAATCCGACGCTTGCGCGGCCGACCGCCCTACTTTTGCGCCGGCACCGAACCACGATGTTCAGCCGCGCGCAGAAAATCGAAGTCGACCCCCTTGTCGGCCTGCGTCACCGTTTCAAGGAAGAGCTTGCGATAGCCGCGCTCGGCGGTCGGCACCTTGACCGGGTTGGCCGCAGCGCGACGGGCCAACTCCTCGGCCGACACCAGCAGCGCCAGTTCGCGCTTCGCCACGGACAGGCGAATGCGGTCGCCGTTTTGCACATAAGCCAGCGGGCCCCCCACCGCCGCCTCGGGAATCACGTGCAGCACGATGGTGCCGAAGGCGGTGCCGCTCATGCGGCCGTCGGAAATGCGCACCATGTCCTTGACGCCGGCCTTCGCGAGTCTGAGCGGAATCGGCATGTAGCCCGCCTCCGGCATGCCGGGCGCCCCCTTGGGGCCGATGTTCTTCAGCACCAGGATGTCGTCGGCATTGACGTCGAGATCGGGCGCGTCGATGCGCAAGGCCAGATCGGCCGCGTTCTCGAACACCACCGCGCGGCCTTCGTGTTCCATCAAGGCCGGGTTGGCCGCCGACTGCTTGATGATGGCGCCCCCCGGGGCAAGGTTGCCTTCGAGCACGGCGATACCGCCCTCGCGATAGATGGGGTTGGCAGCCGAACGCACCACATCCTGCTTGAAGCCGGGGCCGGCCCGCTCGATCTCCTCGCCGAGCGTGCGGCCGGTGACAGTGAGCGCATCGAGGTGCAACAGGGGCTTCAATTCACGCAGCAGGGTGGCCATGCCGCCGGCATGGTGGAAGTCTTCCATGTAGTGCTGGCCGGAGGGTTTCAAGTCCAGCAGTACCGGGGTCTCGCGGCCCATGCGGTCGAGCGCCTTCATGTCGATGTCGTACCCCATGCGCCCGGCGATCGCCGTCAGGTGCACGATGCCGTTGGTGGAACCGCCGATGGCGAGAAGCACGCGCATGGCGTTCTCGAAGGCCTTGGCGGTGAGGATCTTGTCGATGGTGAGGCGATTGCGCGCGATCTCGACAGCCAGCACGCCGCTCTGTTCGGCGGCGCGCATGCGATCCGCCGTTACCGCTGGCGGCGACGCGCCGCCCGGCACCGTCATGCCCAGTGCCTCGGCGATGCAGGCCATGGTGCTGGCGGTACCCATCACGGAGCAGGTACCGACGGACGCCACCAGCTGATTGTTGACGTCGGCCACCTCCTCGGCGTCGATCTCCTCGGCGCGGAACTTGGCCCAATAGCGCCGGCAATCGGTGCAGGCGCCGACACGTTCGGAACGGTGCGAGCCGGTAAGCATGGAGCCCGTGATCAGTTGCACGGCAGGGAGCCCGGCCGAGGCGGCGCCCATCAACTGCGCCGGTACGGTCTTGTCACAGCCGCCGATGAGCACAACCGAATCCATGGGCTGCGCGCGCAGCAGTTCCTCGGTGTCGATGGACATCAGGTTGCGCAGGTACATCGAGGTGGGCGCCGCGAAGCTTTCGTGGATGGACAAGGTGGGAAAGTCCATCGGCAGGCCACCGGCCATCAGGACACCGCGCTTGACCGCCTCGATCAGTTGCGGCGCATTGCCATGGCAGGGGTTGTAGGCACTGCCGGTGTTGGTGATGCCGACCACCGGCCGGTCCAGCGCACGGTCGGTGTAGCCCGCCCCCTTGATGAAGGCCTTGCGCAGAAACAGCGAGAAGCCTGCATCACCGTAGCTGGTGAGTCCTTTGGACATGCCCGAGGGCTGGCTGCCGCCTGCGGCATTGTTGGCGGGCGCTTGCGGTTTGCTGGCATTGCTGGACATGGGATGGGTCTCTCGTGGTTGGTCTTGTGTGATGGCGGCGCGATTTTGCATGATTATCGCGCCGCCGCCGATCGGACCGAATACGGCAGCCGGTAGGGATTCCCGTTTTGCCGGAAAATAGCGGCTTTCCGACCACCCCCGACCCAACCGTCATGGCCGCCATCCCCCTGTTTCACCTCGCTTTCCCCGTACGCGACATCGCCGAAGCACGCGGTTTTTATGGGGGACTCCTGGGTTGCCCGGAAGGCCGCAGCGCGCCGGACTGGGTCGATTTCGACTTCTACGGCCACCAGGTCGTGGCACACCTTGCTCCCGAAGAATGCGGCACCGCGGCCACCAATGCCGTGGATGGTGATTCGGTGCCGGTGCGCCACTTCGGCGCGATTCTGTCGATGGATCAATGGCATGCGCTGGCCGACAAGCTCGCGGCCGTCGGCACCAAGTTCATCATCGAGCCGCACATCCGCTTCAAGGGCGAAGTCGGCGAGCAGGCCACCATGTTCTTCCTGGACCCGTCGGGCAACGCGCTGGAATTCAAGGCGTTTGGCGACATGAGCCAGGTGTTTGCCAAGTAAGCCGCCATTTGCGGCGCGTCCCACTTTTTCGAGCCAAGATCCATGTCCAGCCAGCAGCGCCTTAAGGGTGTCTTTTCCCCCGTCTTGACCCCGTTCAACGCCGACCTCTCACCCGACCCCGACCGCTTCGTACGGCATTGCCGCTGGCTGATCGACCAGGATGTCGGCCTGGCGGTGTTCGGCACCAATTCGGAGGCCAATTCGCTGTCGGTGGGCGAGAAGCGCGGCCTGCTCGAGGCCCTGGTCGCAGCCGGCATTCCGCCGGGCCGGCTAATGCCAGGCACCGGCGCCTGCGCGCTACCGGATGCCATCGAACTCACCAAGGCCGCCGTTTCCGCCGGTTGCGGCGGCGTGCTCATGCTGCCGCCTTTCTACTACAAGGGCGTCAGCGACGAGGGCCTGTACCGCGCCTTCGCCACCGTGATCGACAAGGTTGCCGATGCCCGGCTGCGGGTCTACCTGTACCACATCCCGCCGGTGTCGAATGTGCCCATCACCTTCACGCTGATCGAGCGCCTGCTCAAGAGCTATCCGGGCACCATCGCCGGCGTCAAGGACAGCTCCGGCGACTGGAAGAACACCTCCGGTATGCTGGAGCGCTTCCAGCCGCAGGGCTTCGACGTGTTCGCCGGCAGCGAAACCTTTCTCCTGGCCAACCTGCGCGGCGGTGGCGCGGGGTGCATCACCGCGACCGGCAACGTCAATCCGGGACCCATCGTCAAGCTCTACCGCGAATGGACGGCGGCGGATGCCGACGCACAGCAGGCGGCGCTGGACGCGACGCGCGCCGCCTTCGCCAGGTATCCCATGATCCCGGCGATGAAAGCGGCCATCGCCTGGAAGGCCGGTCGCAAGGACTGGGCCACGGTGCGCCCGCCGCTGGTGGAACTGGATGGCGAACAAACCACCGGGCTGCAGCAGGCACTTGATGCGACGGGTTTCGAATTGCCGAACGCGCGGGCGCTGTCCTGATCGGCCAGGCAACATGAGCCGCCGCGCTGCGTTGAAGCACCGCGGCGGGCACTGCCGGTTCCGGGTTCGCCGCCTTGATGGAACATCATGATCACGAGCCAGAAACCTGACGAATCCGCGAAGCCCCTTCCCCTGGCCGGCATCCGCGTGGTCGAGTTCACCCACATGGTGATGGGCCCGACCTGCGGCATGATGCTGGCGGATCTGGGTGCCGAAGTCATTAAGGTTGAACCCGTCGAGGGCGATCGCACGCGCCACCTGCTTGGCGCCGGCGCAGGTTTTTTTTCGATGTTCAACCACAACAAGAAAAGCATCGCGATCGACTTGCGCCAGGCCGAGGGGATGGAACTGGCGCGCAGGCTGTGCCATGGCGCGGACGTGGTGAGCGAAAACTTCAAGCCCGGCAGCATGGCGAAGTATGGACTCGATTACGCGACACTTTCGCAGGTCAATCCGCGCGTCGTCTACGTCAGCCACAAGGGCTTTCTTCCCGGGCCCTACGACCATCGCACCGCGCTTGACGAGGTGGTGCAGATGATGGGCGGACTGGCCTACATGACCGGGCGGCGCGGCGACCCGCTGCGCGCCGGCAGCAGCGTCAACGACATCATGGGCGGCCTGTTCGGCGCGATCGGCGCCATGGCGGCGCTGATGCAACGTGCGGTCACGGGGCGGGGCCAGGAAGTGCAATCGGCACTGTTCGAGAACAACATCTTCCTCGTTGGTCAGCACATGCTGCAGTACGCGATCACCGGCCGCGCCGCCGCGCCGATGCCGGAACGCATTTCCGCCTGGGGCGTCTACGACGTGTTCACCGTGAAAGACGACGAGCAGATATTTCTCGCGGCGGTAAGCGATGCGCAATGGGCGACCTTTTGCGACGCGCTCGGCTTTGCCGACCTCAAGGCCGATCCTGCGATGGCCACCAACAACCAGCGGGTTCAGGTACGGGAAACACTGATCGCGGACCTGCGCCGTCGCCTGGCCGGATGGCGCGCCATCGACCTGGCTGCCCTGTTCGAGAAGCATGGATTGCCGTTCGCGCCGATTGCCAGGCCGGAAGATCTGCTGGACGACCCCCACCTCATCGCCACCGGTGGCTTGGCCGACATCACCTTGCCGGACGGCGAGAGGGCCGGCCAGACCGTCAAGACCGCGCTGTTCCCGCTGATGATGGACGGCAGGCGCCTCGGAGTGCGCAGCCAGCCGCCGACCATGGGCGAGCACACCGATGATTTGATGCGCGAGGCGGGGTATCGGGATGACGAGATCGCCCGCTTGCGCGCGCGCGGCGCCGTGGCCTGAGAAAATTGCGCAGGTACGCCCATGCCTGAAACTGCTTGCGACACAACCAACAAAGGGTAACTCCATGACGCGCCTGCCCATTCCCGCACGCCTGCCGCGCTTTCTGGGCGCGATGTGCCTTGCATTCGCTGCCGCATCGGCCTGCGCGCAGGGCAGCGACCGGCCACTGAAGATCATCCTGCCGTTCGGCCCTGGTTCTGGCGTGGACACCATCACACGCACGCTTGCGCCGGCACTCTCGAAAGCGCTGGGCGGCCAGAATGTGGTGATCGAAAACCAGCCCGGGGCCGGCGGCATTCCCGGTACGCACGCCATGGTCAAGTCCGCTCCGGACGGAAACACCATCAGCCTGGTATCGAACAATCACGTCATCTACCCCAGCGTGTACAAGTCGCTGCCGTTCGATCCGGTTGCCGACATCACGCCGATTGCCGTTGCCGGAACCACGCCCATGGTCGTCCTGGTCAATCCGGCGAAAGTGCCGGCACGCAACGTGCAGGAACTGGTGGCTTTCTTCAAGGCGAAGCCCGGCGCCTACAACTATGCGTCCTCCGGCAACGGCACCATCCTTCACCTCGCGGCGGAAATGTTCGTCGACGAGGCAGGCGTCGAGGTACGGCACATCCCCTACAAGGGCGTGGGGCCGATGCTGGCCGACACCATCGGCGGCCAGGTGGAAATGTCGGTGTCAGCGCTGCCGACGGTGCAGGGACACCTGAAGTCGGGGGCGTTGCGGGCGATCGGCGTGGGAAGCGCTTCGCGTACGCCGGCGGCTCCGGAGATTCCCACCATCGCCGAGCAGGGCTTGCCCAACTACCTCATCGAGGGCTGGTTCGCTGTGGTCGGGCCCGCGAAATTGCCGGCCGAGCAGGTCAGGCGCCTGCACGCGGCATTCGCGACAGCGTTTGCGGCCCCTGAGGTGAAGGACGCGATGGCCAAGCAGGGCAACACCATCAGCATGACCAGCCCCGAGGTGGCAAGCCAGTATTTCCGCACCGAACTGGCGAAATATGCGCAACTGGTGCGCAAGGCAGGGGTAAAGCTCGACTGAGGCGCCCGGTGTTTCGAATCAAATGGTGGCGAGTTCCGCGCGCATGGCGCTGATCACCGCGCGATAGTCCTTGGCACCGAACACCGCCGAGCCGGCGACGAAGGTATCCGCGCCGGCCGCGCCGATGGCCCGGATGTTGTCGGTCTTGACGCCACCGTCGACCTCAAGCCAGATTTCCTGCCCGCCGGCGGCGCGATGCGCGTCGATGCGCGCGCGCACTGCCTTGAGCTTGCTGAGCGCCCCGGGAATGAACTTCTGGCCGCCAAAGCCCGGATTGACCGACATGATGAGGATCAGGTCCAGCCTGTCCATCACGTGATCGAGATAGGAAAGCGGCGTGCCCGGATTGAACACCAGGCCCGCCTTGCATCCGGATTCGCGGATCAGCGCAAGTGTCCGGTCGATATGCTCGGATGCCTCCGGATGAAAGCTGATGATGTTGGCGCCCGCACGGGCGAAATCGGGAATGATGCGGTCGACCGGCTTGACCATCAGGTGCACGTCGATGGGTGCCGGCTTGCCGTCCTTGACCGCGTGCGGGCGCACCGCCTCGCATACCATCGGCCCGATGGTGAGGTTGGGCACGTAGTGGTTGTCCATCACGTCGAAATGCACCACGTCCGCACCCGCGGCCAGCACGTTGCGCACTTCCTCGCCCAGGCGGGCGAAATCGGCGGAAAGAATCGAGGGGGCGATGCGAAAGGTCACTTGACGGTCACCGTAGAATGCGTTGCAACGAATTTTACTGCCGTGATGACCACCTTCCGTTGCCTGCCCCCATGCTGATTGCCGCCGTTGACATCGGCACCTCCAGCACCCGCGCGCTTCTGTTCGAGGACGCCCGCTTTACCGGTACCTCCGCGGCTGTCGAATATGCGCTGCAGGCGCCGCAGCCGGGCGCGGCGGAACTTGAACCCGCCGTTGTTCTAGACGCACTGATCGACTGCCTGAATCGGCTGTCAGCCCAAAGTGCCACGCGCATCGATTGTGTGGCGCTGTCAGCGGCCATGCACAGCATGCTGGCGGTTGATGGTGCCGGGCGCCCGCTGATGGCAGCGCACACCTGGGCAGACAATCGTCCTTCACACCAGGCCCAGGCACTGCGCGCCGCGCCGGGTGCGCAGACCCTGTATGCCGACACCGGCGTGCCGATTCATCCAATGTCGCCCCTGACCAAGCTCATCTGGCTCAAGGAAACCGCGCCCGCGACGTTCGCCGCGGCAGCCCGTTTCGTGTCGCTCAAGGAATGGATCTGCCATCGCCTGTTCGGACGCTGGATCGTCGACGACGCGATCGCGTCGGCAAGCGGGCTTTATTCGCTGGCGAAGCGCGACTGGAGTGACATCGCCCTGGCTGGCGCCGGGATCGGCCGCGAACGCCTCTCTCGAATCGCCCGTCCAGAGACGATCCTGCGCGGCATGAACATCGAACTGGCGGGCCAATGCGGGATCGACCCCGCCACGCCGTTTATCCTGGGCGGTTCGGACGGATGCCTTGCCAATCTGGGTGCGGGCCTGATGGCAGGGGCCGCAAAGCGCCGCGCGGTGCTTACCATCGGCACCAGCGGCGCGCTTCGAATGGCGGTTGACCGTCCCTCCACGGACGCTGCGATGCGAACGTTCTGCTATGCCCTTTCGGAAGGCCAGTTCGTCATCGGCGGCGCCACCAACGGCGGCGGCCTGCCCCTGCGCTGGCTGCGTGACAACTTTCCGCAGTTGCGCCTCGGGATCGAAGCTGCCAAGGCAGGCGCCGCGGACCCGTATTCCATACTCGCCGATATCGCGCAGGCGGCGCCGCCCGGCGCGGGCGGGCTGTTGTTCCACCCGTATCTCGCCGGGGAACGCGCGCCGCTCTGGAATGCCGACGCGCGTGCCTCCTTCATCGGGCTCAACTTCGGCCACGGACCGGCGCACATGGTGCGCGCCGTCATGGAAGGCGTGCTGTTCAACCTGGCGATGATTCTCGCCGTGCTGGAGGAACTCGCCGGCGGCCCGGTCGAGGAGATCATTGCCGGTGGAGGATTCGCCCATTCGCCTTTCTGGTTGCAGATGGCGGCCGACCTGTTCGGCCGCACGCTGGTGGTCGCGGAGAATCCGGAAACCACGGCGCAGGGTGCCGCGCTGGTGGCGCTTGCGGCCTTGCAGCGGGTGCCCGATTTGCATGCGGCGGTGGCGCTGCTTCCGCCGGTGCACCGGCGCTTTGTGCCAAACCCGGAAACCCACGCCTGCTACCGTCGTCTGGGCCCGGTTTTCGCCGATCTGCCTGCTAAACTCGCGCCCTTTTATTCGCTCCTGTCGGCGTTTCAGCGCGATCATCACTGACGCACGCGGCGGGACTGGATCCTCACCATGTGCTCCAGAATCGAACCAGGCCATCGCGCCGGGAAACACAAACCATGAGTGCCACAATACTTGATGGTGCCGCTCTCGCCGCTCGCTTGCGCGGCCAGTATCGCGCGCGCGCGGAAGCACTTGCGACGCAAGGCAGGCGCCCCGGGCTGGCGGTGATCATCGTCGGTGACAACCCGGCGTCACGGGTTTATGTCCGCAACAAGGTGCGCGCCTGCGCGGACGCAAGCTTCGAATCGCGGCTGATCGAATTGCCCGCAACGACAAGCAAAACCGAATTGCTGGAGCGCCTGGCTGCGCTCAATGCAGACCCGGCCATCCATGGCATTCTGACCCAGTTGCCGCTGCCGCCCCACATCGACGCCAACCGGGTGATCGAAGCCATCGCTCCCGCGAAGGACGTCGACGGGTTTCATGTTGCCAGCGCCGGCGCGCTCATGACCGGCCTGGCCGGCTTTGCGCCATGCACGCCTGCGGGCGTGATGGAGATCCTCAAGGATGCGGGAATCAATCCGGAAGGCCGGCACGCGGTTGTGATCGGCCGCTCCAACATCGTCGGCAAACCAATGGCCATGCTGCTCTTGCAAGCCGGCGCCACCGTCACCATCTGTCACTCGAAGACGCCGGATCTCGGGGCGATCACGCGCCAGGCCGACATCCTGGTGGCGGCCGTGGGGCGTGTGAAACTCGTCACCGCGGCGATGGTCAAACCGGGAGCCTGCGTCATCGACGTGGGCATGAATCGTGACGAATCCGGCAAGTTGTGCGGTGATGTCGATTTCGCCGGCGTGCGTGAAGTGGCCGGATTCATCACGCCGGTGCCGGGGGGCGTTGGCCCCATGACCATTGCCATGCTGCTGGCCAATACATTGAAAGCTGCCGAATCCACATGACCGATGCATCTAACCCCCTGCTGGATTTTTCCGGATTGCCGCGCTTTGATGCGATCCGCAGCGAACATGTCGCCCCGGCGATAGACGCCTTGCTCGGCGAATGCAGGAAAACCGTTGCGCGCGTCTCGGGTGACGATTCCGCCATCGCCTGGGACACTTTCGTCGCACCTCTTGAAGACGCCAACGAGCGCCTGTCCCGCGCCTGGGGCGTGGTCGGGCATCTACATGCGGTCAAGGACAGCCCGGACCTGCGCGATGCCTACAACGAGAATCTGCCCAAGGTCACCGAATACTGGACCGAGCTGGGCCAGAACCTGCAGTTGTTCAACAAGTACAAGGCGCTGAAGGCTTCGGCGGAGTTCGCCCGCCTGGCGCCGGCGCGCAAGCGTATTGTGGACAACGAGATCCGCGACTTCCGCCTGGGCGGGGCGGAGCTGCCCGAGGCGGAAAAGGCGCGCTACAAGGCAATCGCCGAGGAACAGGCGGCGCTAGGCTCCAAGTTCTCGGAAAACGTTCTTGATGCGACCAACGCCTTCTCACTGGTGATCGAGGACAGGGCGCGCCTCAACGGGTTGCCGGAGGATGTTCTCTCCGCCGCGCGCGAGGCCGCTGAAAAGGATGGCAAGCCCGGCTGGAAGTTCACCCTCCAGGCGCCGTCCTACCTGCCGGTGCTGCAGTACGCCGATGATCGAGCCTTGCGTGAAACCATCTACAAGGCCAACGTGACGCGTGCCTCGGAGTTTGGCGACGCCAGGCTCGACAACACGCCCCTGATCGACCGCATACTTGCCTTGCGCGACGAGGAAGCAAGGCTGCTCGGTTATGAGAGCTTTGCCTGCGTCTCCCTGGTGCCGAAAATGGCCAATACGCCTCGCGAGGTGCTGGATTTCCTTGAGGACCTGGCCGCGCGGGCAAAGCCGTTTGCCGAACGCGACATGCGCGAGCTTGCGGGGTTCGCGCGTGACTCGCTGGGGCTGAGCGAACTCGCCGCCTGGGACACGCTGTATGCCTCCGAGAAGCTGCGCGAGAAGCGTTACGCGTTTTCGGACCAGGAGGTGAAGGAGTACTTTCCCGAACCGCGCGTGCTCGAAGGCCTGTTCAAGGTGGTCGAGTCGGTGTTCTCGGTGCGTATCAAGCCTGACAACGCGCCGGTATGGGATGCGGACGCGCGCTTCTTCCGCATCGAGTCGACAGCCGGCAACCTGATCGGACAGTTCTACCTCGACCTTTATTCACGCGACACCAAGCGCGGTGGCGCCTGGATGGACGATGCGATCACGCGACGCCGCAAGGATCACGCGATCCAGACACCAGTGGCCTACCTGACCTGCAATTTCGCCCGCGGCGTGGCCGGTCCCGACGGAAAAAAGCGTCCTGCGCTGTTCACCCACGATGACGTGATCACCTTGTTCCATGAATTCGGTCACGGCCTGCACCACATGCTCACGCAGGTTGAAGACCTCGGGGTCGCCGGAATCAACGGCGTGGAATGGGATGCGGTGGAACTGCCGAGCCAGTTCATGGAAAATTTCTGCTGGGAATGGGACGTGGTTCGGCACATGACCGGACATGTCGATTCCGGAAAACCCCTGCCGCGGGAACTGTTCGACAAGATGATCGCGGCCAAGAATTTCCAGGCCGGCATGCAGACGGTGCGGCAGATCGAGTTTTCGCTTTTCGACATGTTGCTGCATCACGACTTCGATCCGAAAGCGCAAACCCCGCTCGCGCTGCTGCAAAAGGTGCGCGACAAGGTAGCGGTGATGCAACCTCCGGATTACAACCGTTTCCCGAACAATTTCTCGCACATTTTCGCCGGTGGCTATGCGGCGGGCTACTACAGCTACAAATGGGCCGAAGTGCTGTCGGCCGATGCCTACAGCGCATTCGAGGAGGAAGGCCCGCTGTCAGAAAAGGCCGGCGCGCGCTTTCTTGCCGAGATTCTTGCCATGGGCGGGAGCCGGGCGGCCGCGGAGAATTTCCGCGCGTTTCGCGGGCGCGATCCGAAAATCGACGCCCTGCTCAGGCACAATGGTATGATGCCTGCATAACTCCATGATTTGCAAGGAGACCGACATGCGTGCTATTTCTAAAATTGGCGCCGTGATCGCAGCCGTGGCGATGCTGGCTGCGGCATCGGCGACGGCGCAGTACAAGTACACCGGCCCGGACGGCCGGGTGATCTACAGCGACCAACCGCCGCCGCCAGGCGCCAAGGGCGTGCAGAAACCCGTCGCGGCTGCGGCCGCCTCATCCGGCGGTGCGACCCCAGGGCTCCCCTATGCACTTCAGCAGGCGACCAAGAGTTTTCCTGTGACTCTCTACACCACCTCTGATTGCGACGCATGCAACCAGGGCCGCAACCTGCTCAACAAGCGTGGCATCCCGTTCGCCGAGAAGACCGTGCGCACCCCCGAGGACATCAAGATGTTC
The DNA here is from genome assembly GCA_965279115.1 of Burkholderiales bacterium. Lineage (GTDB taxonomy): Bacteria > Pseudomonadota > Gammaproteobacteria > Burkholderiales > JAEUOS01 > JAEUOS01. The sequence continues at coordinate 3,731,403 of OZ257137.1, read as the reverse complement.
AAGGAGGCCACCAAGGCCGAGCAGGTGCCGGTGATGATGGTGGGCAGCAACCGCCAGGTGGGGTTCGAGGAAGGCGCCTGGAACGGCGCCTTGACCGTGGCAGGCTATCCGCCCAACAACGTGCTGCCAGCTGGATTCAAGAACGCCCCGGCGCTGCCGGCCGCGCCGTTCACGCCCGAGGCACCCAAGAGCGCCACTGCGCCTGCCAACGCAGCAGCCGACAAGGCCGGCCCTGCCGCCGGCACCGCACCAACCGCTGGCGCCCCCTCCCTCCCGGCCGACAGCGGAAGCAAGCCGCCGTCCTGGTTCAAGGGATTCTGACGCTGTCCCGCAACCCGACAAGCCGCCAGCTCCGGCGGCTTTTTATTGCCTGAATCCCGTGCGAATCGCCACCTGGAACGTCAACTCACTGAATGTCCGGCTTCAGCACGTGCTCGACTGGCTGGCAACCGCCGACGTCGACGCCCTATGCTTGCAGGAACTCAAGCTGACAGCCGAGAAGTACCCCTTCGAAGCCCTGCGCGAGGCAGGCTATGAGTCGGCGGTCAATGGCCAGAAAACCTACAACGGCGTGGCCATACTCTCGCGCCTGCCGATGCTGGATGTACTGGCGGATATACCGGACTATGCGGACGAACAGCGCCGGGTCATCGCCGCCACCATCTCCGGGGTGCGCGTCGTATGCGCCTATTTCCCCAACGGCCAGAGCCTGGAATCCGACAAGTACCGCTACAAGCTGGACTGGCTCGACGCCATGAACGGCTATGTCGGGCAGCTCCTGGCCCGGCACGAAAAGCTGGCACTCCTGGGTGATTACAACATCGCCCCGGAAGACCGCGATGTCCATGACCCCGCCGCCTGGGAAGGCCAGGTACTGGTCAGCCCGAAAGAGCGCGCCGCTTGGGCGACGCTGGTCGGGCAGGGCATGGTGGATTGCTTCCGTCTGTTCGAGCAGCCCGAGAAGACTTTTTCATGGTGGGACTACCGGATGCTCGGATTCCGCCGCAACGCCGGCTTGCGCATCGACCACATCCTCACCTCGAAGGCGCTGGCCGGCACTTGCACGGCCTGCGTTGTCGACCGCGCGCCGCGCAAGCTTGAAAAGCCGTCCGACCACGCACCGGTCGTGGCTGACTTCGCGGTTTGACACGATGCGTCGGCTAGTTGGCTTGATGATGCTTGCCGGTCTGTTTGGCGCGGGATGCGATGCACTGTTCACCGGTGAGAAAGTCGCGCGCTTTCCCCTCAAGGCCGAGACCAACGGTGGGTTCGCACCCCTTACCGTCACCCTTGGACCAGACATGAATCCGGTCGCCCTCAATCTGCAGGCCGAGTATGCCGCCAGTGCGACCGAAGCCGGCAAATGGAACAACTATCGTGCGACGCTCACGAAATCCGGTACGCCTGTGGCTACGGGCGACTTCCGAGTCAACAACACGAGCGACCCGATGTCACCCTCGGCACAGGTCTTGTCCCGCACCATGATGGTGATCGACATCAAGGAAGTGGGCGACTATGAGCTGAAAATCGATGCGGTCGCGCCGATCGCGGTCACGCTGGACAAGCCACAGGTCGAACTGCGCCGCAATATCCGTCGCGACGCGCCGGCGAAGTGAGGCCAAGCTGCGAAAAAAGACGGCGCCCATGGGGCGCCGTTTTCATTTTGGGTATTCCGGGCGGTCAACCCAGCATGTCGTGCCAGATGTTCCTCGCCCAGGCGTTTGCGTAGGTTCCCTCGAGTTCGGTCGGCGCCGGCGATAGCCCGCCCGACCCGGGGACGACCTTCATGGTCTTGTCCTTCGGGTCGTATGCATGGACGCTAGACACGTGGACGACGTTCTTGTCATCGACGAACGAATAGCAGGTATTGGCCATCATCGGCGTGGCTGACGGCGTTCGGCCATTCATCAGCTCCACGATGGCTGCCGCGGCCACTTTCGCATGCTGATTGGCCATGTGCCCCGACTTGGGCATCAGCGGCGCGGACAAGGTGGCATCGCCCAGCACGTGGATGCCGGGGCGTGCGATCGACTCCATGGTGGTCCAGTCGACGCCGCACCAGCGGTTGTTGGCAGTGATCAAACCCGCCTGCTGCGCGATATTGCCGGCGCGCATGGGAGGCAGCACGTTGAGCACATCGGCCTTGACGTCGGCGCCGATGTCGAGAACCGCGGACATGGTCGATAGGTTCACGTCCTTGACCTCGCTGTTGTTGCGGTACTCGATCAGGCCCTTGTACTGGCCATTCCATTGCGCCTTGAACAGGCCTGCCTTGGAAACCACATCTTCGTTCGCATCCAGGATGATGATCTTGCTCTTCGGTTTGGCGGTCTTGAAGTAGTGCGCCACCTGGCAAGCCCGCTCGTAGGGCCCCGGCGGGCAGCGGTAGGGCGCGCGCGGAATCGACAGCACGTAGACCCCGCCATCGCGCATTTCCTCCAGTTGCTTGCGAAGCGCCACCGTATCGGGCCCGGCTTTCCAGGCATGCAGCACGCGCTCACGCACCTTGGCGTCCTTCATCGCAGCAACCTGGTCGAACATGAAATCGACGCCGGGCGATACGATCAGCCGGTCGTAGCCAAGGTCCTGGATTTTCTTGAGCTCGATGGTCTTCTTGTCGACGTTGACCTTGGTGACCTCGTCATTGATGACCTGCACTCCATGCTCGCGCAGGCCACCATAGCCCACGGTGATGTCCTCGATCCTGCGACTGCCGCCGAGCACAAGGTTGGAAAGCGGGCATGAAACGAAGCTGCGGTTCATCTCGACAAGGAAAACCTCGATGGCACCTTCCGACCACATGCGCAGGTACTTGGCCGCAGTGGCGCCGCCGTAGCCGCCACCCACGACAATGACCCGTCCGATCTTTTGCGGCGGGGTCGATGTGGTCGCACAGCCGGCCGCGGCCAGCGCGCCGGCCGAACCGGCCAGCTTGAGAAAGTGACGACGGTCGAACATGCCGGATTTGATGTTTTTCATATGGCCCCCTGCCTACTTGCCCGGCTTTTGCGCGGAAAAGAAGTCCGCCATCGCCGCGATTTGTTCGTCGGAATAACCCTTGGCCAGCTGGTGCATGATGGTCGCCGCAGGGCCGCTGCGTTGACCCGCCTTGAAGGCGCTCATCTGCGCGATGATGTATGCACGGCCCTGGCCAGCGAGGCCGGGAATGCCGCCCTGGCTGACGCCATTGGTGCCATGGCAATTGGCGCATTGCGCGGCGAGATTGCGGCCGAGATTGCGGTCCTGCGCGTTCGCGGCGCCGCATACCAGCGACAGCAGGGCGGCGGCGAGATATGGGGTTTTCATTGCGGAATGTCTCCTCTTGGAAGCCGGGAATGGGTTGCGCCGATCAATTTACCCGATCAAGGTTCAAAAGCGAAACAACGACGGGGAATAACCTGATGCTGCGCAGCAATGTAAAAGGCCGCCCTAAGGCGGCCTTTTGTCCGAAGCGGGCGTACGGGCTACAGCACTTCCACCGGCTCGTCGTTGGTCTTGCCATCGGACTTCGGTTCCTCACCCTCGTGAACGGTGAGTTTGACCTTTGCGTCATCCCCGCTGCCTTCAAGATCAACGGTCACCTTGCCACCCGTGACCAGCTTGCCGAACAGCAACTCGTCGGCCAGCGCCTTGCGGATGGTCTCCTGGATCAGGCGCGACATCGGCCGCGCGCCCATGAGGGGGTCGAACCCCTTACGCGCAAGATGCTTGCGCAGGGCGTCGGTGAAGATGGCCTCGACCTTCTTCTCATGCAGTTGCTGTTCGAGCTGCATGAGGAACTTGTCAACCACGCGCAGGATGATTTGCTCATCGAGCGCCTTGAAGGAGATGATCGCATCCAGGCGGTTGCGGAATTCCGGCGTGAACAGGCGCTTGATGTCGCCCATCTCGTCACCCGCCTGCTTGGAGTTGGTGAAGCCGATGCTCGACTTCTGCAGCGATTCGGCGCCCGCATTGGTGGTCATGATGATGATCACGTTGCGGAAGTCGGCCTTGCGACCGTTGTTGTCGGTGAGCGTGCCGTGGTCCATCACCTGCAGAAGGATATTGAAGATGTCCGGGTGCGCTTTCTCGATCTCATCGAGCAACAGCACCGCGTGCGGCTTTTTGGTGATCGCCTCGGTGAGCAACCCGCCCTGGTCGAAGCCGACATACCCGGGAGGCGCGCCGATCAGGCGACTGACCGCGTGCCGCTCCATGTATTCGGACATATCGAAACGGATGAGCTCGATGCCCATAGTGTAGGCCAGCTGACGGGCGGCCTCGGTCTTGCCCACGCCGGTCGGGCCGGAAAACAGGAAAGACCCGATCGGCTTTTGCGGATTACCAAGACCTGAACGCGCCATCTTGATGGAGGCCGCGAGAGCCTCGATCGCAGGATCCTGACCGTACACGACATTCTTGAGGTCGCGATCGAGATTGGCGAGCTTGCTGCGATCATCCGTGGAGACATTGTGCGGCGGGATCCGCGCTATCTTGGCGATGATTTCCTCGATGTCGGTCTTGCCGATCACCTTTTTCTGCTTGGACTTGGGAAGGATGCGCTGCGCGGCGCCGGCTTCATCGATCACATCGATGGCCTTGTCCGGCAACTGGCGGTCGTTGATGTAGCGCGCGGCCAGTTCAGCGGCAGTCGTGATGGCGGAAGCCGAATACTTGATGCCGTGGTGTTCCTCGAAGCGCGATTTCAGGCCGCGCAGGATCTGCACGGTCTCATCAACCGACGGCTCATTGACATCGATTTTCTGGAAACGGCGTGACAGCGCATGGTCCTTCTCGAATACGCCGCGAAACTCGGTATACGTGGTCGCGCCGATGCATTTGAGCTGGCCGCTGGAGAGTGCCGGCTTGAGCAGGTTGGAAGCATCCAGCGTTCCCCCTGAAGCCGCACCGGCACCGATGAGGGTATGGATTTCGTCGATGAACAGCACGGCCTTGGGATTGTTCGTGAGTTTCTTTAGCACACCCTTCAGGCGCTGCTCGAAATCACCGCGATACTTGGTACCGGCAAGGAGCGCGCCCATGTCCAGGGAATAGACGATTGCGTCCTTGAGGATCTCGGGCACTTCGCCGTCGACTATGCGCTTGGCCAGGCCTTCGGCAATGGCCGTCTTGCCGACCCCCGCCTCACCGACCAGCAGCGGATTGTTCTTGCGGCGCCGGCACAGCGTCTGGATTACACGTTCAAGCTCGGACTCGCGACCGATAAGCGGGTCGATCTTGCCTTCGGCCGCGGATTTGTTGAGGTTTTGCGTGTACTGCTCAAGCGGGCTTTGCTTGCCTTCGTTTTCCTGTTCGGCTTCCTGGTTCTCGGCCTTCTCGGCACCCGCCTTTTCCTTTTCGGGCGGCTGCTTGGTGATGCCGTGGGAGATGTAGTTCACCACGTCCAGGCGGGTAATGCCCTGTTGATGCAGGTAGTAGACGGCGTGCGAATCCTTTTCGCCGAAGATCGCAACCAGCACGTTGGCACCGGTGACTTCCTTCTTGCCGTTGGAAGACGACTGCACGTGCATGATGGCTCGCTGGATCACGCGCTGGAAACCGAGCGTGGGTTGCGTGTCGACATCCTCGGTTCCGGCGACCGTGGGCGTGTGTTGTCCGATGAACTCCGTGAGATTCTTGCGCAGGTCATCGATGTTCGCACCGACCGCCCGCAGGACCTCGGCGGCCGTTGGATTGTCAAGTAACGCAAGCAGCAGATGCTCGACAGTGATGAACTCATGGCGCTTTTGCCGTGCTTCGACAAACGCCATGTGCAGACTGACTTCCAACTCTTGCGCAATCATTTTTAGCCTCAATCGCCGGAGCCCCCGGCTTTCACGCAAACTCTACACCAATTCCTTTTTGACCCAGCCAAAAATTTGTGGCGCTTTGTCAGAATGACGATATCAATCGTTTTCTTCCATGGTGCACTGAAGCGGATGCTGGTGGGCACGCGCATGCTGCGTGACCAGGTCGACCTTGGTGCCGGCGACGTCCTTCGGGTAGATGCCGCAGACACCCATGCCCTCGCGATGGACCTTCAACATGATTTGCGTGGCTTGCTCGCGGCTTTTGTTGAAGAATTGCTGGATGGTACCAACGACGAATTCCATAGGCGTGTAATCGTCGTTCAAGAGCAGAACCTTGAACATCGGCGGCGGCTTGACCTCTTGCTTCTTTTGCTCCAGGACGGTACCGCCGTCGGAGTCGAACTTGTTGTTTCCCATCCTGAAATTGTATCCATTCGCTTTGGTTCCGCAACCTGCTTCTATGCTCTAAATGGGGATCAATTTGGGCGTTTCAAACGCCTATTCGGGAAAAATACAACAGCCTGGCGAAACCGGTGGCACTGCCCGGGAAATCTCTTGACTTGAAGAATTGGAAGCCGTACAACGCGAATTGTTTGGTTCAAGCAGTTCCCATTGCGCCTGGAATCTCCGGGTTGCGGCCGGCTGACGGTGTAGCAGTGAAGCGGGGAAGGACAGCTTTGAAACGCAAACGACGCTGGGCGTTTTGAGGCCCTGATCAACCCGTTAGCGCACTTCGCGCTTGCATCAAGAGGTGTATTTATGGCAACTGGTACTGTCAAGTGGTTCAACGATGCCAAAGGATTTGGTTTCATTACCCCGGACGGCGGGGGCGAGGATCTGTTTGCGCACTTTTCGGCGATCAACATGCAGGGCTTCAAAACCCTCAAGGAAGGCCAGAAGGTGCAGTTTGAAGTCACGCAGGGCCAAAAAGGCAAGCAGGCCTCGAATATCCAGGCGGCCTGACTTCGCAGTGCAGTCACGGTTATTGCAGGGCTAACGCCCGCTAACCGTGACAATTCCGGCACATACGCCAGGCCCAAAGGCCGGCGCTTGTCCTGCCACAAAGCCAAGGCTTGTTGCCTTCAACAAGCCTTTTGGCGTTGTTTGCCAGTTTTCCGCGCACGATCAACACCGTACACTCGCCGACTTTATCGATATCCCGGCCATTTATGCTGCGGGAAGGCTCGATACCGATAGCGAGGGCTTACTACTGTTGACGGCGGATGGCACAACCCAGCATGCCATCGCCAGCCCGAAGTCGAAACTGCCCAAGGTGTACCGGGCGCAGGTCGAAGGCATTCCCACCGATGATGCGCTGACGCAAATGCGCCGCGGACTGGATCTGGGCGACTTCATGACCCGACCATGTGCGGTCCGCAGGATCGAAGCGCCCGCCACGATATGGCAACGTGATCCACCGATCCGCTTCCGTAAATCGATACCGACTTCCTGGCTTGAAATCGAGTTGACCGAGGGCAAGAATCGTCAGGTCCGCCGCATGACCGCCAAAATCGGCACGCCAACCCTAAGGCTGATTCGCATGGCAATCGGGCCATTCAGCCTCGACGGGCTTCTCCCCGGGGCCTGGCGTGACGTCGACGCAGCCTTGATGCCCGGCTCCGGCTCGGCCAAGCATAAGTATGGCCCTGGCGCGACGAAACACAGGGCCCGAAATGCTCACTGAGCGGCAAATGGCAGGCATTCGCCGTGCTGGCCGGCCAGAATTCAGCCACAGGCGTTACGGTAGGGGGCACGCAGGGATTTTTGTGATGCGCCTGTCAACCGGCCCGGAGACGGGACGTTACATGCAATGACCGAGGAGGTCGAATACTTTTGGCACCAAACCCTTCGAAAAGGAAAACACCATGAACAAACTCCTGTCCGTTCTGATCGCTGGCGTGTTCGCCCTCGCCGCAACCACCGGCTTCGCCCAAGACAAGAAGGCCGATGCCCCCAAGGCCGACGCTCCGAAAGCCGAAGCCAAGAAAGACGGCGCGAAGAAAGAGAAGAAAGCCAAGAAGGCAAAGAAGGCAAAGGCCGAAGCCAAGAAGTAATCGCGGCGAAGCCAGACAAGAACCGGGCAATCAGCCCGGTTTTTTTTCGCTCACATGCCCGCAAGGTTAGAATCCGGTCAGTTTCCCCAGCCATACAGACCGACATGCCACACGTATCCCGTGCATTTTTTGCCATTGCGGCCATGTTCGCAGCCACAATCGCGAACGCTCAGGGGCAACCGCCGCTGCCGACGGTTCAACTTCAAGCCGGGCTTTACCTCATCAAGGCGGAAGTCGCCGCGAACTACGGAACACGGATGCAGGGATTGATGCAGCGCGAAAAGATGGGGGCCAACGAAGGCATGCTGTTTGTGTTCCCGGACCGCGACAAGCAATGCATGTGGATGAAAAACACGCTACTGCCATTGTCAGTCGCGTTCATCGATGACAATGGCATCATCCTGAATGTTGAAGACATGCAACCGCAGACTGAAAACAGCCATTGCAGCGTCAAGCCCGCCCGCTATGCCCTGGAAATGAACCAGGGTTGGTTCAAGGCGAAAAACATCAAACCGGGTGCGAAGATAGCAGGCATCGACAAGGCCGGCCCACCCCAGTAGCGCTCAAATCGAAACCCGGGCGTCAGGCGCTCAGGCGCGCTTTGACCGCCGCCGAGACCTGCGTCATGTCGGCTCTGCCGGCAAGTTTTGCCTTGACCGCCGCCATCACCTTGCCCATCGCTGCAGGACCGGTCACACCGGCGCCCGCTACCGCCGCCGCAATGATCTCCGCAATCTCCTCGGCGCTGGCTTGCCGGGGCAAATAGGCGGACAGAACGCCCGCCTCGAATTCCTCGATATCAGCCAGATCGTCACGCTTGGCGGCACGGTACTGCTGGATCGAGTCGCGGCGCTTCTTGAGTTCCTTTTCAACAATCGAGACCACGTCGGCGTCAGTCAACTCGATGCGCCGATCAACTTCCACCTGCTTCACCGCTGCAAGTAGCATGCGCACGGCCGACAGCCGCTTGCTGTCCTTGGCGCGCATCGCGGCCTTCATGTCTTCGGTGACTTGGTCTTTAAGTGACATCTTCGATCCTTTTGGTCATTGCCGCGACCGGCGCAGGGCGGGCCCAATAACGACAAAAGCCGCGGGGAGTGAAGCGCCCGCGGCTTTTTCAAACTACGCACCCAGCCTATCAATAAAGCTTAGGGGGGAGTTGCTGGCTCTTCAGGCGCTTGTAGGTACGCTTCACCGCCGCCGCGTGTTTCCGCTTGCGTTCGGAGGTGGGTTTCTCATAGAACTCGCGGGCACGCAGTTCGGTCAAGAGGCCGGTCTTTTCGATGGTGCGCTTGAAACGGCGCATAGCCGCCTCGAACGGCTCGTTTTCCTTGACGCGAACGCTGGGCATTACACACTCCAAATGCGAAATAGCATCAAATTATACGAGAAGCGGCGAGATATTGCAAGCGCCCCAAAGAGGCGCGAATTCATCCTGGACCAATCAACGCCGGCCGCGCGCGATTTTGCGTGCCATCACCTTACTGCGGCGGGAAAAATCCACCCAATTGCGGTTGAAGGTGACATACAGGACCGGAAGAACGATAAGTGTCAATAACGTCGCAGATATCAGTCCGCCGATGACAACCACCGCAAGTGGCTTCTGCGTTTCCGAGCCGATGTCGGTTGAAAGCGCCATCGGCAGCAATCCGAGCATGGCTAGCAGTCCCGTCATCAGGACAGTACGCAACCTCTGCATTGATCCCTCCAGAACCGCTTGCGCCGGCGCCATGCCGGCATTGCGCAGCTGATTGAATACGGTAACCATGACCACGCCGTTCAAGACCGCCTGCCCGAATAACGCGATGAATCCGATTGCCGCTGAAACACTCAGGTGTATGCCGGTGAACAGCAGCGCAAAGATGCCGCCGATGAGCGCGAATGGAACATTGAGAATGATCAGCACCGCACTCTTCATCGAATTGAATGCGTTGAACAAAAGCACGAAAATAAGCAGGACCGAGATCGGCACCACCAGGGCCAGACGCGACATCGCGCGCTCCTGGTTCTCGAATTCGCCCGACCAGGTGATGTTATAGCCCTCGGGCACCGTGACCTTGGCCTTCACACGCGCCTGCATGTCGGCAACGACGCTGCCCATGTCGCGATCGCGGATGAAGATGCCGATTGCCATGACCCGACCGCCGTTCTCGCGCGCGATGTTCATGCTTCCCCCGGAGGCCCTGAACGTCGCAACATCCGACAACGGAACATAGGCGCCCCCGGCCGTCGCGACCAGAAGCCCCTTCATGCGCTCAAGCCCGCGCTCCTCGGGCGAGAGCCGGACAGCAACCGCAAAACGACGCTCACCTTCCCAGATGTAGGTTGCCGCCTTGCCGCCGAGGCCGACTTCGATCAAGTCCTGTATGTCCGCCACGTTCAGTCCGTAACGGGCGGCGCGCGCTCGATCGATTTCGACCAGATAGTTGGGCAACTCGCCAACACGGTCGATGAGCGCACGCGTGACCCCGGGCACCTCCCCGACCTGCGCCAGGACTTCTTCAGATATCCGCCGCAAGGCCGGGATGTCCTCGCCGAACACCTTGATCACGATCTGTCCGTCGATCTGCGAGATGCTCTCAAGGATGTTGTCGCGAATAGGCTGCGAGAAAGAAGGCTTGATCGCTGGCAGCGCCAGCAATGCCTGCTCCATTTCATCCATCACCTGTCGTTTGGATACCTTGCGCTTCCACTCCGACTCCGGCTTCAGGTCAACCAGGAACTCGGCCATGTTGATGAGCTTGGGGTCGGTGCCGTCTTCCGGACGGCCCGCCTTGGAGATCACTGAATTGACCTCGGGCGTCCTGAGCAGGATGCGCCGGATCTGTCCATTCTGCACCTGGGCCTCGCTGACGGAAACCGATGAGGGCAGCTTGACGTTGAGCCAGAGGGAGCCTTCGTTGAGTTCGGGCAGGAACTCCGTGCCAAGATGAGGCAGGGCCGCGAAGCTCAGACCCAATCCCACCAGCGCGCTCGCTATGACCTTGGTGCGGTTCTTCAGGCTCCATGCGAGAACCGGCTGGTACACCCGCTTGGCGAAAGTAACGACGGCGTTGTCATGTTCCGGCAGGTTCTTCGACAACCATTTGTAGCAGAGCAGGGGCACCAGCGTGAGCGACAGGATCAGGGATCCGATCAGGGCTGCGGTCACCGAATATGCCATTGGCGCGAAAATCCGTCCCTCATGGCGTTGCAGGGTGAATATCGGGATGTGCGCCGCGATGATGATGATCATCGAAAACAGGGTTGGCCTGCCTACCTCCACAGCCGCCTCGACGATGGTATGCAATCGAAAGCGGTCCTCGCGTCGATCCACCGTACTGTCGTGGAACTCGTCCTGCATGGAAAGCCTGCGAAACACGTTCTCCACGACGATCACTGCGCCGTCGACAATGATGCCGAAATCCATCGCGCCAAGAGAGAGCAGGTTTGCGGGTATCCCGATCACCGTCAGCCCCACGAACGTCGACAGCAGCGAAAGCGGAATCACCAGTGCCACGATCGCGGCCGCACGGAAATTGGCCAGGAACAGGTACAACACGAGCGAAACCAGCGCAGCGCCTTCGACCAGATTGCGAAATACCGTATTGAGCGTCTTGCCGATCAACCAGGTCCGGTCATAGAAAGGCACAATCGCCACGCCTTTGGGCAAGCCGGACCGGTTGAGTTCGTCCACCCTCTCCTTGACACCCTTGAGCACTTTCGAGGGATTTTCCCCCTTGCGCATCAGCACGACGCCGGTGACAACATCGTCATCGAGGTCCTGCCCCACCACGCCCTGCGGCGGAACATTGCCAACCTCCACGCGCGCCACATCGCGGACCAGGATCGGTGTGCCGCCGCGCTCCGCCAGCACGATATTCTCGATGTCAGCCGCATCCCGCAACAGTCCGATGCCGCGGATGGTGTACTGCTGGCTGCCTTGCTCGACGTAGCCGCCGCCGGCGTTGCTGTTCCCCCGCTCAAGCGCAGCGAACAGCTGCTGCATGGTCAGCTTGTAGGCGCGCAGTCGCGCCATGTCCGGGTGCACCTCGTATTGCTTGATCAAGCCGCCCATCGGGACGACGTCGGCCACACCAGGTACCCGCTTGAGCGTCCTCTCCACCACCCAGTCCTGCAAGGTGCGCAAGGAGCGGGCATCGAGCGTGTCGGATTTCAGCCGATAGCGATAGATCTCGCCTATCGCGGTGGAAAGCGGGGCAATGTCCGGCTCCACGCCCTGCGGCAACTGCACACTGCGCAGGCGCTCCCCTACCTGCTGCCGCGACAGATTGACGTTGGCGTCATCGTCGAACGTCAGGATGAGGAAGGACAGTCCGAACTGCGTATGCGAAAACATTCGCACCGCGTTCGGCAATCCGGACAGGGCGACTTCCAGCGGAATAGTCACCTGTTTCTCGACTTCTTCCGCGGCGCGGCCCGGAAACAGGGTGATCACCGTCACTTGCGTATCGGTAACATCCGGAAACGCCTCGACCGGAAGGTTCTTGAAGGCGATCAGCCCGACACCCACAAACAGCGCCGTCGCCAGGAAAATGACGAGCGGTTGGTGCAGCGCAAATGAAACAACACGCCGGATCATTCCGACTCCGTCTTCGAGTTGCCGCTCCTGAACACCTGCTGCAACAGCAAAGCGCCTTCGCTGACCACCACCTGACCGGCAACGAGCCCGGAGGCGATCGTCAGCCGCCCGCTGCGTTCCGGGCCAGGTACGACCCGCACGCGTTCGTAGCTGCCCTTCGCACGCTCGACGAATACGTAATAGGCACCCTCGCTGAAAATCACCGACCGCGACGAAACCTCCACACCACGCGCGCCCTTCGCCTCGAATAGCGCGGTAACCAGCATTTCGCCCTTGAGTCGGCGATCCGCATTGGCAACCGATCCACGCGCCTTGATGACGCGCGTCTGCGGATCCACGAAGTCGGCGATCGAATCGAGCCGGGCAGCGAAGGCTTCACCGGGATAGATCGGAACTCGGATACTGAAGGTCGCCCCCTTCAACAGGACAGCCAGATCGGATTCATGCACGTCGATCTGCACCCAAAGACTGGTCGGGTCCGTAATCACGAAAAGAGCCGGAGTCCCGGCCTGGTCCGGACGCAGTTCCTGGCCGGGATTGACGTTTCGTTCCACGACCGCGCCGGCAATCGGCGACTTGAGGGTCAGCGTCTGGTCGACACTGCCGCCACCGCCGTACATCCGCACCCGCCCCTGCGCTCGCGCCAGTTCGCTTTGCGACCGCGCATGGTCGGCCTCCGCTTGCACCAGGTCCTTGCGGGGCGCAACTCCATGTTCATGAAGCTCACGGATGCGCGCCAGGGTTTTTTCCGCCAGCGCGGAATCGGCGACGGCACGCCCTGCGTCAGCCTGGGCCTGTCCGAAGTCGGGCGATGCAAGGGAAACCAGCGCCTGACCCGCCTTGACCTGGGTACCGGACTCGACAAAGATCCGCGTCACGCGGCCGGCCAATGGCGGAAACACGCGCACTGAACGATTTTCATCCCATACAAGCCGACCAGTCAGTTCGACTGCGCTGTCTTCCCTTTGCGTCACCTGGCTGGTCTTGAGAGAAGCCAGTTGCGGACTGTCGGCCGCGAAAGTAAGTAGATTGCCGGACACTTTCGGTTTGTCCATTGGCCTTGGCGATGAGGTTTCGGCCTTCTCCCCACATCCAGCCAACCCGACCGCCAGGCACAACACCGCTGTCCATCCCGCCAGATTCACCCAGCATTCCTCCAACATTCGAGTCGGTCCAGTACAACATGATGGCGACATATCGCGCATCGATCACCGAGCGGACTGGCAGTTCCGAGTGCGCCGCAATAAAAAACACCCGGTGCATCAAGAAACCCCGCAGGCAGCACCATCGGAAACGGCAAGCGCAAGCGAAAAACCATCTTGGGGGCGCAAGTATACTGTTCCTGACTTCATCATTCCGCCATGCAACTCGCAAGCAAGCGTGGTCGTGGAGCACCGCGAAAATCGCCCCGGAATCATTCCGGTGACAGATTGCCAAAGAGTCCCCCATGCTCGTACTTGGTATTGAAACATCGTGCGACGAAACCGGCGTCGCGCTCTACGACAGCGCGCGCGGGCGAACCTTGCCACGCGACGGACTGCTCGCGCACGCCCTCCATTCACAGGTGCGTATGCACGAAGAGTATGGCGGCGTGGTGCCGGAACTGGCGTCCCGCGACCATGTACGCAGACTACCCAACCTGACGCGCCACGTATTGCAGACCGCCGGGATCCCGACCTCCGGCATAGGAGCAATTGCCTATACGCAGGGACCTGGGCTGGCTGGGGCGCTCCTGGTCGGCGCGGGAACGGCAACCGCCCTTGCTTATGCGCTGGGCGTTCCCGCCATCCCGGTGCATCACCTCGAGGGTCACCTGCTTTCGCCGCTTCTCTCCCGACGGCCACCGGCGTTCCCGTTCGTGGCACTGCTGGTTTCGGGCGGGCATACGCAATTGATGCGAGTCGAAGGTGTGGGGCGCTACACCTTGATCGGCGAGTCAGTGGACGACGCGGCAGGCGAGGCGTTTGACAAGAGCGCAAAACTTCTGGGGCTTGGATATCCGGGCGGGCCGGCGCTGAGCGCGCTTGCGGGCAGCGGGCGCCCTGGCAGATTCAGGCTGCCACGCCCGATGCTGGATTCCGGCAACCTGGACTTCAGCTTCAGCGGCCTCAAGACTGCGGTACTCGTGCTTGTCCGCGCCGGGGTCGAGGATCCGCAGGTGCGTGCCGATGTCGCGCACGCCGTCGAGGACGCCATCACCGATGTGCTGGTCACGAAGTCGAGACGCGCGATGACGTCGACCGGACTGGCCCGTCTCGTGGTCGCGGGCGGCGTATCGGCGAATCGCATGCTGCGCAAGCGCCTCGATGAGGCCGCGTGCTCGGACGGCTTCGAGGTCTTTTACCCCGAACTCGAACTCTGCACGGACAATGGCGCAATGATTGCATTCGCCGGGGCCTTCCGCGCTACCACGGCTGAGGCGAAAAACCGCGGCTTCGAGATCAGGCCACGGTGGAACCTCGCAGAAATGGCGGCGCCGGGCCAGCAACCGGCGGGGCCTCGCTGATCGGCCTCAAGCAAAGTTGAGGCCGGCGCGCGCCAGCGCCTTCAGCGTTTTGCCTTGGCTCCCAGACGCGACTCGGTCCCCGCGAGCAGCTTTTCCATGTTGCCCCGATGGCGCCAGACCAGCATCAGCGACATGGCGCCAATGGCGAGCGTGGTGACATCGAGCCCCCAGAACATGGCGTAGTAGAAAGGCGCGAACACTGCTGACACGAGTGCGGCCAGCGACGAGTAGCGAAAAAAGAACGCGATGATGAGCCATGTGGCCAGGGTGGCAAGCCCCAACCAGATGTCGATCGCGACCAGTATGCCGAGCGCAGTTGCCACCCCCTTGCCCCCCTGGAAGCGGAAAAAAACCGGGTACAGGTGCCCGAGAAACGATGCAATCGCAGCCAGTGCAATGCCACCTTCGCCCACGCCATGGCTCGCAGCATAAGTTTGCGCGAGCACGACAGCCACCCAACCCTTGAGCGCGTCGCCCAAAAGTGTCAGCACTGCGGCCACCTTGCTGCCAGACCGGAGCACGTTGGTTGCGCCAGGATTCTTCGATCCATAAGTGCGCGGGTCGGAAAGCCCGAACGCGTGGCTCACCACCACAGCGAATGACACGGAACCGATCAAATAGGCAATGACGCCGAACAAGAGGCTCGTCAAGTCTTTCTTCTAGAATCCATGCACACGACCGAATTCTAGCAACATGGACCTCATCTTCATCCGCAGCCTCGCAGTCTCGACCATCGTTGGTCACTACCCGCGCGAGCGGGAGGCTGCCCAGCAACTGGAATTCAACGTCGAATTTGCGATCCCTGGCGACGCGGTTTTCGGTAGCGACAAGCTTGCCGATACCGTCAACTATGCCGCGGTGGCCGAATATATCAAGCGCGAGTGCGACACCCATCACTTCAAGCTGCTTGAACGAATGGCAGACCATCTCGCGCGCGGCATCATCGCCGAATTCAACACACCTTATGTCCGCCTTTCAGTCGCCAAGCTGGGCATCCTGCCTGCCGCGAAACAGGTCGGCATCATCGTAGAACGCCGCCAGGCAGGCTGAGATCCCGGGCGCCATTCGTGCGGCGCAGCACCGACAAACCGGCGTAGCACGGGGTGAGACACGCCGTCGACCGCGTCCGGCTTGCACATGTCAGTTCAGGCGAATTTCGGAATCGACTCCACTTTCGGCGTCATCCGACTACCCCTCACCCGCGTTGAATGAACTGGCGGGACTGCAAGGCATAGGGTAAACCTGCCGGCCGCACGGAACTTTTGTACCGCCACGCCCCTCAAACAGGCGCGCTTTTTGCAAGCAGTTCATTGAACCTGCAAAGAGTCGAATGTGACAGGCTGGTCGTACAGCATGGCTTCACGCTTTCGAGTGGTTGTTGCTTTTGCTCTTTTGCCAGCCCCATGACCAGCATCAGTTGAGGAGGCAGCATGGACGTCATCAGCAGTTTCGCCGCACGCTACGAACGTACCCGCGAGGAAGAAATCTCGCTTGAGGAGTACCTGGATACCTGCAAGCGTGATCCTATGGCCTATGCCACGGCTGCCGAGCGCATGCTTGCCGCCATTGGCGAACCCGAAATGGTCGATACGCGCAATCAGCCCGCGTTGTCGCGCATTTTCGCCAACAAGGTCATCAAGATCTACCCGGCATTTCGCGAGTTTCACGGTGCGGAAGAGGTGATCGAACAGGTCGTCTCGTTTTTCCGCCATGCCGCGCAGGGGCTTGAGGAGAAAAAGCAGATCCTGTATCTCCTCGGACCTGTCGGCGGCGGCAAGTCTTCCATCGCAGAGCGCCTGAAGCAGTTGATGGAACGCGTGCCCTTCTATGCCCTGAAAGGGTCTCCGGTTAACGAATCGCCGCTTGGTCTGTTCGACCCGGCGGAAGACGGCCGCGTCCTGGAAGAGCAGTACGGCATTCCTCAACGTTACCTCACGCGCATCCTGTCGCCATGGGCGGTCAAGCGCCTGGAGGAGTTTGGCGGCGACATCCGCAAATTCCGCGTCGTCAAGCGCCACCCGTCGATTCTCAAGCAGATCGCGGTCGCGAAGACCGAACCTGGCGACGAGAACAACCAGGATATCTCGTCCCTGGTCGGCAAGGTCGACATCCGCAAGCTCGAAACCTTTGCCCAGGATGACCCGGATGCCTACAGCTACTCAGGTGGCCTGTGCCTGGCAAACCAGGGACTCCTCGAGTTTGTCGAAATGTTCAAGGCGCCCATCAAGGTGCTGCACCCGCTGCTTACGGCAACCCAGGAAGGCAATTTCAAGGGCACGGAAGGTTTCGGGGCGATTCCGTTCGACGGCATCGTGCTGGCCCATTCGAACGAAAGCGAATGGAAGGCGTTTCGCAACAACAAGAACAACGAAGCCTTTCTGGACCGCATCTACATCGTGAAGGTCCCGTATTGCTTGCGCGTGTCCGAAGAAGTTCGCATCTACGAGAAACTTGTACGCAATTCGTCGCTTGCGAAGGCCACCTGTGCGCCCGGCACCTTCAAGATGATGGCGCAATTCGCGGTCTTGACCCGCCTGATGGAACCCGAGAATTCCAGCCTCTATTCAAAAATGCTGGTCTATGACGGGGAGAATCTCAAGGATACCGACCCCAAGGCCAAGAGTTTCCAGGAGTATCGCGACTTCGCCGGCGTGGACGAGGGCATGAGCGGAGTATCGACCCGCTTCGCCTTCAAGATTCTTTCGAAGGTGTTCAATTTCGACTCCTCGGAAGTGGCGGCCAATCCGGTGCACCTGATGTACGTCCTGGAGCAACAGATCGAGCGCGAACAGTTCCCGGGCGAACTGGAGCAAAAATACCTGTCCTTCGTCAAGGAGCACCTCGCGGTGCGCTATGCGGAGTTCATCGGCAAGGAAATCCAGACGGCGTATCTCGAGTCATATTCCGAATACGGTCAGAACATTTTCGACCGCTACGTCACCTACGCCGATTTCTGGATTCAGGACCAGGAATTCCGCGACACCGATACTGGCGAGATCTTCGACCGCGGCGCCCTCAACGCAGAGCTCGAAAAGATCGAAAAGCCGGCCGGCATCAGCAACCCGAAGGACTTCCGCAACGAGATCGTCAATTTCGTGCTGCGGGCACGCGCCAACAACGGCGGCAGGAATCCGGCATGGACGAGCTACGAGAAGCTGCGCACGGTGATCGAGAAAAAGATGTTCTCGAACACCGAGGAGTTGCTCCCGGTCATCTCCTTCAATGCAAAGGCCAGCGCCGACGAGCAGAAAAAGCACGAGGATTTCGTCAATCGCATGGTCACCAAGGGGTACACGCCAAAACAGGTGCGCCTGCTTTGCGAGTGGTACCTGCGAGTAAGGAAGAGTTCCTAGGCCCGACCACCGCGACTGCGACCAGAGCCAACCATGCTGCAACAGATCATCGATCGGCGGCTTTCCGGGAAGAACAAGTCCATCGGCAATCGCGAGCGCTTCCTCAAGCGCTATCGCGAGCAGATTCGCGATGCTGTCAGGCGCGCCGTGGGCGAACGCAGCATTCGCGATATCGACAAGGGTGAAACAGTCACGGTGCCGCGCAAGGATCTGTCGGAACCCGCCTTCCGGCACGGGCCGGGAGGTGTCCGCGAGCATGTCATCCCGGGCAATCGCGAGTATTCGAGAGGTGACCGGATCGAACGCCCTCAAGGTGGCGCCGGCGGCAAGGGTGGCGGGAATGCAAGCCCGGACGGGCAGGGCGAGGACGATTTCGCGTTCACCCTCTCGCGCGAAGAGTTCATGCAGTATTTCTTCGAAGATCTCGCGCTGCCCAACCTGGTGCGGACCCAGTTGGCCGAAACCCCGGAATACAAGTTCCGGCGCGCCGGCTTCACCGGGGACGGCACGCCCAACAACATCCACGTGCTGCGATCCATGCGCGGCGCGCTCGGGCGGCGCATCGCCCTGGGCTCCCCGCAGCGCAGGCGCCTTGCCGCGCTGCGTTCCGAGCTCGCGGATGCCAGGCGCAACCCGGAATCCGCCGCGGGCGAGATCGCCCGGCTGGAAGCGGAGATCGAGCATCTCGTGCGACGCCTGCGCGCGATTCCATACCTTGATCCGATCGACCTGCGCTATCGCAACCGGGTGCGCGTGCCGCAACCGATCAGCAGGGCTGTCATGTTCTGCGTCATGGACGTCTCGGGTTCGATGGACGAGGCCCGCAAGGACATCGCCAAGCGTTTTTTCATCCTGCTCTACCTGTTCCTGACCCGCCACTACGAACACACGGAAGTGGTCTTCATCCGCCACCATACCCAGGCCGATGAAGTCAACGAGCACGACTTCTTCCATGCCACCGAATCCGGTGGAACGGTCGTGTCCAGCGCCTTGATCCTGATGCAGGACATCATCCGCGCGCGCTATCCCGCCGGCGAATGGAACATTTATGGCGCCCAGGCCTCCGATGGCGACAACTGGGGCCAGGACTCGGCCAAGTGCCGCGAACTGCTGGAAGCCAGCCTGCTGCCGCTGGTGCGCTATTTCGCCTTTGTGCAGGTGGCAGAAGGTGAGCAAAGCCTGTGGGAGGAATACACCCGCGTGGCCGCCGAGAATCCGCACTTCGCCATGCGCATGATCGCAGGCGCAGCCGACATCTACCCGGTGTTCCGCGACCTGTTCCGCAAGGAGGCTGCGACATGAGCGAATCCGTTCTTTCGCCCACGACGTCCCCCCGCGCGATCGAGCCGCTGCCGTGCCCGTCCGAGTGGACCTTCGAGCTCATCGCGACCTACCACGATGCAATCGCCCGTACCGCGCGGCGGTTCGGCCTGGACACCTACGCCAATCAACTGGAGATCATCACCGCCGAGCAGATGATGGATGCATACGCCTCGGTCGGCATGCCGGTCAACTACCGGCACTGGTCGTTCGGCAAGCAATTCATCGCCACCGAGCGCAGCTATCGCCGCGGCCAGATGGGCCTGGCCTACGAGATTGTGATCAACTCCGACCCTTGCATCTCCTACCTGATGGAGGAAAACACGCTGCCCATGCAGGCGCTGGTGATCGCCCATGCGGCCTATGGACACAATTCGTTCTTCAAGGGCAACTACCTGTTCCGCATGTGGACCGACGCGTCGTCGATCATCGACTACCTGGTCTACGCCCGCGCCTATATCGCCGAGTGCGAGGAACTGCATGGAGTCGAAGCGGTGGAGCAGATGCTCGATTCCTGCCATGCATTGATGGACCATGGTGTGGACCGCTACCGGCGCCCGCAAAAGCTTTCGCTGGCGCAGGAGAAGGCGCGCAGGTCGGAACGCGAGGTGTATTTGCAGCGCCAGGTGAACGACCTTTGGCGCACCTTGCCCAGACCGTCGGATCGCAAGGCCGACGAAAGCCGTATCGGCTTTCCCGAGGAGCCCCAGGAAAACCTCCTGTATTTCATCGAGAAGCACGCGCCCCTGCTCGAACCGTGGCAACGCGAGGTCGTGCGCATCGTCCGCAAGGTCGCACAGTACTTCTATCCACAGCGGCAGACGCAGGTCATGAACGAAGGCTGGGCGACGTTCTGGCATTACACGTTGCTCAACAGCATGTACGAGGAAGGCCTGCTTACCGACGGCTTCATGCTGGAATTCCTGCAATCCCACACCAACGTTGTCGCGCAACCGCCTGGCGGCCGCCTCAACCCCTATGCGCTGGGCTTCGCGATGATGCGCGATATCCGTCGAATCTGTGAAGCTCCGACCGACGAAGACCGGCTCTGGTTTCCGGACATCGCCGGGAGCGATTGGCAAAAGACCCTCGACTACGCGATGCGCAACTTCAAGGACGAGAGTTTCATCGGCCAGTTTCTTTCGCCAGAACTCATGCGCCAGTTCCGCCTGTTCGCCGTCCGCGACGACGCGGAACAACCGGACCTCGAAGTGTCGGCGATCCACGATGAAGCCGGTTACCGACACCTCCGCGAGTCGCTGGCCCGCCAGTACGACATCAATCATCGCGAGCCCAACATCCAGGTCCGGGCCGTGGATACGCGCGGCGACAGGTCGCTGACGCTGCGTCACCAGCAGGAGGCCGGGCGCCCGCTGGATGACGATGCCGATGAAGTCCTGAAGCATGTTGCCAGGCTGTGGGGATTTCGCGTCGTCCTCGAAAGTCTCGACGCGAGCGGCCGCGAATGCAAGCGCCGCGAGGTTTACCCCGCGCGCGACCGATAGTTGGCGCCCTATTCCTCGAGAGCCGCCCGGACCCGCGTGACCGGCAGCAACCGCAGAAGCTCCGCAGCCGCGATCGAAACCAGGTATCCGCGACGGCCACCATTGATGTAAATGGTCGGCAATTCGAAAATGGACTCCTCCACGCAAACCGGCATCGTCTTGCGGGTTGCGAACGGGGAGGTGCCACCGATCAGGTAGCCCGAGTGACGGTTCGCGACTTCGGGCCTGCACGGCTCGACGGATTTGCAACCGATCTGGCGGGCCAGATTCTTGGTCGACACCTTTCGGTCACCGTGCATCAGGACGATCAGGGGGCGCGCCTGTTCGTCCTGCATGATCAGGGTCTTGATCACGGCGTGCTCCGGCACCCCAAGTTCGCGCGCTGAAACCTCGGTGCCGCCATGCTCCTCATAGGCATAGGGATGCTCGCCAAAGGCAATCCCCTGCGACTTGAGAAAGGCTGTCGCGGGCGTCTCGGATACGCGTTGCTTCTTCGCCACGACTCAAGCCCGTGGATGGTGCGCCGCGTGCAGCAGCTTGAGGCGTGCACGTGCCACATGGGTGTAGATCTGGGTGGTTGAGATGTCTGCGTGCCCCAGAAGCATCTGCACAACGCGAAGGTCGGCACCATGGTTGAGCAGGTGGGTCGCGAACGCGTGCCTGAGCGTGTGCGGCGAAAGCAGCGCGGCGGGAATGGAAGCGAGGGCGCCATAGCGCTTGACCATATGCCAGAAATTATGGCGCGTCATGCCGGCACCACGCGCTGTCAGGAACAGCGCATCGACACTCCTGCCGCCGGCCAGTTGCGGACGGACATCCTGGACATAGGACACGATCCAGGCGGCGGCCTCTTCGCCAAACGGTACCAGGCGCGTTTTGGCGCCCTTGCCGGAAGCCACCCTGAGCACGTTGTCGGACAGGCTCACTTCGTGCATCCGCAGGGATACCAGTTCGGTCACACGCAGTCCGCTCGCGTAGAGCACCTCGAGCATTGCGCGGTCGCGCAGACCAAGTGTGGTCGCAACATCCGGTGCGGCGAGCAGGCGCTCCACGTCGGTTTCCGAGAGGGTCTTGGGAAAGCGCGTCGCCTGCTTGGCGGAATCAAGGCTCGCCGTCGGATCAGTGCTGCGCCTGCCCTGCCGAACCAGCCATCGGAAAAAGCGCCGCGCTGCGGAAAGGCGCCGGTTGCTGCTCGTCGCCTTTGCACCACCCGCATGCCGTGACGCCAGGTAGCCGAGCATGTCAGCCTCGGTCGCGCCGGCAAGACTGCTCTCCGCAGCCGAGAGCCAGGCTGCAAGCTGACCGAGGTCCCGTCGGTAGGCATCCAGAGTCAACTGCGAAAGGCCGTCTTCAAGCCAGATCGCGTCGCAAAATTCGTCGACGAGTGCACGCGCCGCTTCATCCATACCCGGGCACCCCTTCATGCTGCAGAAGCCAGCGCTTGACGCCAAGATGAAAACCGTCACCGTCATGGTGGGCAAACCCGCCAATGCCGCCCGCGGCAAGGACGCGATGGCACGGAATCACCAGCGGGAACCAGTTGGCGCCGCACGCCTGCCCGACAGCACGCGGTGCACTGCGAATACGCTTGGCGACCTGCCCATATGTGAGGGTGTCGCCGGGAGGAATCGCGGCGATCACGCCCCAGACACGCTTCTGGAATTCGGTTCCACGCGGCGCCAGCGGCAGGTCGAAACTGAATGTCGCATCCCCGATGTAGGCCGCAAGCTGCGATACCGCCTCGCGAGCAATCGCCGTTGAAGGAGCTACCTTTGCGATCGAGCGCGGCAGATACACGATCTCCGAAACGGCATCGTCTGCTGAGCGCAAGCCGATGCCACCGAACGGCGCTTCAATAACGGCATCGAAAGCGAGCACAGGGCTGACCAGGCGGTGGGCGTCACGTCAGCCGGGCTGGCCCAGCATGGCCGCCTTGAGCGACCGATCCACCGGCTTCTCACCCAGCCATATCTTCATCAACGCCCGATAGAAGTCCTCGCCGGCGATGGCCTTGCCGCGCGGCGCACCGTCGATGGCCACCCGCATGCCCGCATCGGGCAGGAAATCGATGGTCACGATGCTCTTCTCCTTTGCGGCACCCACGGCCTCCATGGTCGCCTTCAGGTCATCGATCTGCGGCTTGAACCTGGCCAATTCGGCTTCGGTCAGGTTAGCGACCAGGCCATCATTGAGCGCACCACCCAGCTGATCCGCCGAAAGGTCGCGCAACATCACCAGGGCGATTCGCTTGGGTCCGCGTGCGGCCATGGCCTCGGCCGCGGCGCTTTTCCTCTCGGTGAGATAGAGCGCGCCTACATAGACCTTGAACACCGCCCGGGTTCGTATGCCGGCACCGTTCAACTTCAGCTCACTCCCCCCCACGTTCACGCCTTCCGGGATCTGGACACCGCCAACCTCGGCACTTTGCGCCGAAAATGCGAGGAACAGCATGGTCGCCGCGGCAATTGGTCTGATGCGCATCATCACTCGTCTCCTGATTGGGGCTCAACGTACCGGATTATGCCGCGAAGCGCCTCGCGTGGATGGTATCCTCTCACCCCTTTTGACCGACACTTACAACGCAAGGAGAAACGCATGCCCAAGGCAATACGCATTCACAAGAACGGTGGCCCGGAAGTCCTCAGCCTGGACGAGGTGGTTGTAGGTGACCCGGGGCCAGGAGAAGCGCGGGTCCGCCATCATGCGGTCGGACTGAACTTCATCGACATCTACTTCCGTACCGGCCTGTATCCGTCGGCGTCGTTTCCCGCGGGGCTGGGTTCCGAAGGGGCCGGCATCGTCGAGGCAGTGGGTGCCGGCGTCACGCATGTCAAGGCGGGGGATCGCGTGGCCTACGCGGGCGGCGGAAACGGCGCTTATTCGGAAGTGCGGGTGATGCCGGCCGGCGTACTCGTCAAGCTGCCGGAGGCAATCAGCTTCGAGCAGGGCGCCGCCATGATGTTGCAGGGCATGACAGTCCAATACCTGATCAAGCAGTCGTATCCGGTCAAGGCCGGGGATACGGTCCTCTGGACGGCAGCAGCCGGTGGGGTCGGGCTCTTCGCGATGCAGTGGCTCAAGGCCCTTGGAGTCAACGTGATCGGTACCGTCTCAAGTGATGCCAAAGCGGAGGTTGCGCGGGCATACGGTTGCACCCACACCGTGGTGACCTCGCGCGAAGACACCGTCGCGCGCGTCAAGGAAATAACCGGTGGCAAGGGGGTGCCGGTGGTATATGACTCGGTGGGCAAGGACACCTGGGAAAGTTCCCTCAACTGCCTGCAGCCGCTCGGCTACATGATCAGCTTCGGCAATGCCTCGGGCGCGGTCCCCCCGGTGAACCTTGGCGTCCTGTCGCAAAAGGGGTCCATTTACGTGCAGCGTCCGACCCTGATGACCTACGTGGCGGATCGCGGACGGCTCGAAAGCATGGCCGCCGATCTGTTTGGCGTGGTCTCGAGCGGCCAGGTCAAGGTGAACATCAACCACCGGTATGCGCTCAAGGACGCCGGCCAGGCACAAGCCGATCTCGAAGGCCGCAAGACGACCGGATCGACCGTTTTGCTGCCTTAGCAAACCCCTGCTGGAGGCCGGTGCAGCGGGGATCCCGATCCTGCCCGGCCTTCGCGGGTATCGAACCCTCGCCCGGATCAGGCCTTGATCCGGTTGATTCGAACCACTTCCTGCAGGCGCCGCAACGCGCGCATCACCCGCGCCAGATGCGCCCGGTCCGAGACATCGATCGAGAACTCCATGATCGCGTAGTTGCCGGTTTCGTCGTCTTCGGTATGCACGTTGGTGATATTGGTATCTGCCGCCGTGATCTCGGAGGCCACCTTGGCCAGAATGCCGCGGCCATTGGTCACAAGCGCGCGGATGGTCACGTTGAAGTGCTTGTCCGGCTCCGGGTCCCACTCCACATCCACCCAATTGTCGGGTTCCTTGCGACGCGATTTGGCGATGGCCTTGCAGTCGTGCGTGTGAATCAGAAGCCCCTGCCCCTTGCTGATATGGCCGATGATCGGATCGCCGGGAATCGGCCGGCAGCAGGTGGCCAACTGCACGGCCATGCCGTCGGCGCCGCGGATGGTGACCGGCGCATTGCGCGATTCGGCCTTTCCATCCTGCACGACGCCCTCCATGCCCGCCGCCGCCGCCAGGCGCCGTGCCACCACGGCCGCCAGGCGCTTGCCCAGCCCGATGTCGGCGTACAAGTCCTGGCGGGTCTTGGCGCCCGCGTCACGCACGATGCGTTCCCAGCGGTTGGTATCAAGATCCCCTTGCGTGATCCCGAGCGCCCGCAGGGCTTGTCCCAGCAACCGCTGCCCGAGACCTACGGACTCCTCGTACTTGACGGTCTTCATGTAGTGGCGGATGTGCGCGCGCGCCTTGCCGGTACGCACGAAACCCAGCCAGCCCGGGTTTGGCTGCGACCCCGGGGAGGTGATGATCTCCACCAGGTCGCCGTTCTTGAGCTCGGTGCGCAACGGCATGGACTCACCGTTGATCTTGGCACCGACGGTCTGGTCACCCACATCGGTGTGCACCGCATAGGCGAAGTCGACCGCGGTTGCCCCGCGCGGCAGCGCCATGATGCGGCCCTTGGGCGTGAACACGTAAACCTCGTCGGGGAAGAGGTCCACCTTGACATGCTCAAGGAATTCAACCGGGTCGCGCGAATTGTTCTGGATGTCCAGAAGCGATTGCAGCCACTTGTGGGTCTTTTTCTGCACCTCCGATATCGGCGCGTCGTCGCTCTTGTACAGCCAGTGGGCCGCCACGCCGGCTTCGGCTATCCGGTGCATCTCGGCCGTCCGGATCTGCATTTCCACCGGCGTGCCGTATGGGCCGATCAGGGTGGTATGCAACGACTGGTAGCCATTCACCTTGGGAATGGCGATGTAATCCTTGAATTTTCCCGGAACGGGCTTGTACAAGCTGTGCAGGGCCCCGAGCGCGAGGTAGCACGACGCAACGTCGGGCACCACCACCCTGAACCCGTAGATATCGAGCACCTGCGAGAAGGTGAGGCGTTTTTCCACCATCTTGCGGTAGATGCCGTAGAGATGCTTTTCACGGCCGTATACCTGCGCGGTAATGCCTGCTTCGGGCAATACCCGCTGAATCGTTTCAAGAATCTTCCCGATGCCCTCGCGCCGGTTCCCGCGCGCCGACTTCACCGCCTTCGAGATGACGGCAAACCGGTGGGGGTACAAGTTGGCCAGGCCCAGATCCTGCAACTCGCGATAGACCTGGTTCAAGCCAAGCCGATGCGCGATCGGCGCGTGAATGTCCAGGGTTTCCCGTGCGATGCGGCGACGCTTGGGGCTCTTCAGGGCCGACAGCGTGCGCATGTTGTGCAGCCTGTCTGCCAGTTTGACCAGCATGACGCGGACGTCACGCGCCATCGCCAAGAGCATTTTGCGGAAATTCTCGGCCTGCGCGTCTTCCTGGCTCTGGAACTCAATCTTGTCCAGTTTCGAGACGCCATCGACGAGTTCGGCGACCGCGGCCCCGAATCGCTCTGCAATATGCGCCTTGGTAACCCCGGTGTCCTCGACCACGTCATGCAGAAGCGCGGCGAGCAAGGCCTGTATGTCAAGCTTCCACGAAGCGCATATTGCGGCCACCGCGAGCGGATGGGTGATGTATTCCTCGCCGCTGGCGCGCATCTGCCCCTTGTGCGCGGCTTCGCTGAAGGCGAACGCCTGCCGCACACGATCAAGGTCGGCCGGCTTGAGATAAGCCGCCAAAGCCACCAAAAGCGCATCGAACTGCGCGACCTTGCCGGCTGGCACCTCATCAATTTCTGCTGGCGGCCGGATTGCCCCGACCCGTTCCCGCCCCTCGGCGAGGTCGACTACAGGCGCTAAGTGGGTCTGGCGGGGTCTGGCGGGTTCCATGCAGTGTTCACCGCGCCAGACACTCGCGTCACGACTTGACGTGCTTGAGCATCTCCAGGCCGACATGGCCCGAGGCGATCTCACGCAAGGCTGTCACGGTGTGCTTGTCGCGGCTGCCTTCGATCTTGGGTGACGCACCTTGCGCCAGCTGGCGCGCCCGGTAGGTAGCCGCCAGCGTCAACTGGAAGCGATTGGGGATTCGATTCAGGCAATCTTCAACGGTGATTCTGGCCATGGCTGCGCTTTACTCCGAAACCTGTCTTGTATTGATCCCGAAGTCGGCGAACAGTTTTCGCTCGCGATCGCTCACTGCCGCGAGGCGATGTCGCGAGGCCACGACGATCGCCTGAAGCTGCTTCAGTGCCTCGGAAAATTCGGAGTTGATAATAACATAGTCGAATAGCGAAGCCTGCCGAATCTCCTCTGTGGCGGCTGCAAGTCGACGCGCGACGACATCCCCGCTTTCGGTGCCGCGACCACGCAACCGCCGTTCGAGTTCCGCCATCGAGGGCGGCAGGATGAACACCGCCACCGCGGCCGGAAACACCCGGCGCAGCTGCTGCGCGCCCTGGCAATCGATCTCGAAAATCACGTCCCGGCCGGCGGCGATTTGCTCCCCAACCGCCGCGCGGGAGGTCCCGTAGAGATTGCCATGCACTTCGGCACTTTCGAAAAATTCGCCGCGCCCGCGCATGGCGAGGAATGCCTCGCGGGTCACGAAATGGTATTCCCGGCCGCTCTGCTCGGAACCGCGCGGCGCACGGGTGGTGTGCGAAATCGACAGGCATAGGCGCTCGTCCTGCGCCAGCACGGCATTGACCAGGGTGGATTTGCCTGCGCCGGACGGCGCAGAGATGATGAAAAGCGACCCGCTCAAGCGAAATCTCCGGTTTGCGCGCTGCCGGCCGCGCCCGACCCGCTCATTCGATGTTCTGCACCTGCTCGCGCATCTGCTCGATCAGGATCTTGATTTCCATCGCGCTTGCGGATACATCGGTCGACACCGACTTGGACCCGAGCGTATTGGCTTCGCGGTGCAGTTCCTGCATCAGGAAATCGAGCCGCTTGCCGCACGCGCCACCACGCGCGAGCACCCGCCGCACTTCGCCCAGATGCGCCGCCAGCCGCGACAGTTCCTCTGCCACATCGATGCGGATGCCGAACATGGCGACCTCCTGGCGCACCCGTTCGTCATCCGCCGAACCCAGGGCATCGCGCAATCGTGCCGCAACCCGGGCCTGATGGTCGGCGACGATGCCCGGCAACAGGGGTTCTATTTTTTTCACCCATTCAGTGATCGCCGCGACGCGCTCCTCGAGCATTGTCGCGAGCTTGGCTCCCTCGCGTTCGCGCGACGCCTGATATTCGGCGAGGGCCACGCGTGCGAGTTCCATCGCCGTGGCACGCAGTGTCTCCTGAGGCAGACTTGCGTCTTCAAGGACACCGGGCCAGTCCAGGATCTCACGAGTCGAGAGCGGCACGGCATCCGCGACCAGGCCCCTGACCTCGGCAGCCGCCTGTCCAAGCCGCGCGACCATCTCGGCGTTGATGGCCAGCGGCCGAACCATACGCGCCGCTTCGCGGCCGTAGCCGAGCCGGACTTCAACCTTGCCGCGCGTGACGGTGGAAGCAACCATTTCGCGCAATGGCGGCTCGAGCGCGCGCAACTCGTCGTTGAGGCGAAACACGGTGTCGAGAAAGCGTGAATTCACGCCCTTGATCTCCAGGCTCAAGGCGCCGTGCGGCAATTCGCGCGTCGCCGTGCCATACCCGGTCATCGAAAAAATCACGTCAGGATCCCGTCATTGTGCGCACCTGAAGACAGAGCGCTTGACCAATTTGGTTACAATCGCCGAAGCAGTCGCGATTATAAGAGCAGCCCGGGAGTATCGAGCGAACGCATGGCCGCACAGTCGAATTCGGCGTTGCCCGAGAACACGATTCTTGAGAACTACCGCATCGCGCGTCCCATCGCGTCGGGTGGATTTTCGATCGTGTATCTGGCCTATGACGAATACGGTTCTCCAGTCGCGATCAAGGAATACCTGCCGGCCGGACTTTCGCTGCGCGGCCAGGGCCAGATTCTCCCGACCATCACCCCGGAACATGTGAACCTGTTCCGCTACGGGATGAAATGCTTCTTCGAGGAAGGTCGCGCGTTGGCGAAGATCTCGCACGCCAACGTGGTGCGAGTCATCAATTTCTTCCGCGCCAACGAAACCGTGTACATGGTCATGCAGTACGAACGCGGGCGCACGCTGCAGGAACACATCGTGCAGCGCAAGGGCGAGATCAAGGAGAATTTCATCCGCCACGTGTTCGTTCAGCTGATGAACGGCCTGCGGGAAGTCCATACCAACAAGCTGCTTCATCTTGACCTGAAGCCGGCCAATATCTACATCCGCAATGACGGCATTCCCGTGCTGCTTGATTTCGGCGCGGCAAGACAGACCCTGATCGCCGATGCCCCGAAGCTCAACCCGATGTACACGCCGGGCTTCGCCGCACCGGAGCAATACAAGAACCGCGAGACCCTGGGCCCCTGGACCGACATCTACTCCATTGGCGCATCGATGTTCGCTTGCCTGTCGGGCATGGCGCCACAGGCGGCCGACCAGCGACTCGAAAAGGATCGCATGCAACCGGTCACCAGGACATTCAAGGGAAAGTATGCCAAGGAACTGCTGGAAATCATCGACTGGTGCCTGGAAATGGATTACTTGAAACGTCCGCAAAGCGTTTTCAGTCTGCAAAAAGCCATCGTCGACAATCGCATGCCCGAGCCGCAGAAGGCCAGCGTGGCGACCGGATTGAAACGCATGATCGACGATATCACCCGCCCGCCAGGGAGGGAAAACGAAAAGCCTGATTCGGCCAATTAAGCGGCCATTTCCATGAAATTCTCGATCTTCCAGGAAAGCCGCAAGGGCGGCCGCAAATACAACCAGGACCGCATGGGTTACGTGTTTTCGCGCGAGTCCCTGATGATCATCGTGGCCGACGGCATGGGCGGCCACATGCACGGCGAGATCGCCGCCCAGATCACGGTGGAATTCGTGGGCCAGAAATTCCAGCGTGAAGGCCGACCGAAGTTGCCGGACCCGGCGGCCTTTCTGGATTCCGCGATCGCGGGTGCCCATGCGGCGATCCTGCAATATGCGGAGGAGCATGGCCTGCTCGAAACGCCGCGCACTACCGTAGTGGTGGCTGTCGTGCAGGATGGTCAGACCTGGTGGGCGCATGCCGGCGACTCGCGCATCTACCTGATCCGCGCCGGCCAGATCGTCAACCAGACTCGCGACCATTCGCGTGTTCAGCAACTGGTGCTGCAGGGCATCGTTCGCGAAGAGGCGGTGGCCGCACATCCCGACCGCAACAAGATCTTCAGTTGCCTGGGAGCCCACGTGCCGCCGCAGGTCGACATCGCCGCGCCCCAACGCCTGAAGGCAGGCGACACGCTGATGCTCTGCACGGACGGCGTCTGGGGCCCCTTGCCATCACGCATCATTGCCACTGCTTTCATGAACGAAAGCGTGATGCGGGCGGTTCCCGCCCTGATGAATCAGGCCGAGCGGCGCGCCGGCGCCGACTCCGACAACCTCACCACCGTCGCGATGACGTGGAACGAGATTGACACCGCCGGCCCGGATTCAGTCTCCACTCTCGCGTTGCCCGCCGACCAGTTCTCTTCGCAGATCGAAGGCTTCGAGCAGGCTGCCAAGAGCGAATACTTGTCCGATGACGAAATCGAGAAGGCGATCGCCGAGATCCGCACGGCCATCAACAAGGCCAACAAGATCGTGATCAAGTAGCCTTTAGGGCAAAAAAACGCCGGCTGCAAAGCCGGCGTTTCTGTTCAAGTGCCGCGTATCAGCGGTGCTTGGTGAACAAGGGCCCTGGAAGCGCCGCAAGAAATGCGGATATGTCCTCGATTTCCTGGCGCGAAAGCGCCGCCACCTGTCCCGCCATGATGGCGTTCTTGCGGCCGATCTGCGACTTGTCACCTTGCTTGTAGGCATTGAGAGCAGTCACCAGGTAATCACGGTGCTGCCCGGCCAACCGGGGATACTCCGGTTGCAGGGGCTTGTTCCAGTCCCCGCCGACCGCATGGCAGGCCGCGCAAACCTGGTCGGCCTTCTGCTTGCCGCGCTCTGCATTGCCGGCAGCAAGCGATGAGCCGGCAAGTGCGAATAGTATGGCTGAAGCCAGGAAGCCCTTGATCATTTCGCGCCCCCTCTCTCAGCATTTCCGTAATAGGCGGCCAACTCTGTGATGTCCTTGTCGGACAAACCCACCGCGATCGAGCGCATGGTCGGATGCTTGCGCTCGCCGCTCTGGTACGCCTTCAGGGCCGATTCGAGATACTTGGCGTTCTGGCCGGCGATATAGGGCACGTGGTAGACGTGCGGGTAAGCCATCTTGTACCCGGGGATGCCATGGCACCCGATACACATCGCCGCCTTGCCGCCGGACTTGCTGGCGCCCATGTCGACACTCTGGGCCCATGCCGCCGGCATGACCACCATGCCCGCCAGCAATGCCCCCATCAGGGAATTTTTCATATGATTATGTAGACTTGTTGCAAAACCCAACCGACCGATTATAAGCCAAATCCCCGTCGCCACAGCGGACTTCGCAGGCCTCCTAATCCGAGTCGGTGTCGGACAGTGCTTACCCTATAATCGACCGGTTATCCTCAAGTTACGGACGAAAAGCGCCATGCGTTTCGAAGGCTCCAAGAACTACGTCGCCACCGACGACCTGCGGCTCGCGGTCAACGCCGCGATCACCTTGCAGCGCCCGCTGCTCATCAAGGGCGAACCCGGCACCGGCAAGACCATGCTTGCCGAGGAGGTCGCTGCGGCGCTCGACATGCCGTTGATGCAGTGGCATATCAAGTCGACCACCAAGGCGCAGCAAGGCCTGTACGAATACGACGCGGTTTCACGCCTGCGCGATTCGCAATTGGGCGACCAGAAAGTCAAGGATATCCACAATTACATCATCCGCGGGGTGCTATGGCAGGCATTCGAGGCGGAACGCCAGTCGGTGCTGCTGATCGATGAGATCGACAAGGCCGATATCGAGTTCCCCAACGACCTGTTGCGCGAACTCGACCGCATGGAGTTCTACGTGTACGAGACGCGCCAGACCATCAAGGCGCGCCAGCGGCCGGTGGTGATGATCACGTCGAACAACGAGAAGGAGCTGCCTGACGCGTTCCTGCGTCGCTGTTTCTTCCACTACATCAAGTTTCCCGACAAGGACACGATGCAGAAGATCGTCGACGTGCATTTCCCTGGCCTGAAGAAGGAACTGCTCAAGGAAGCCCTGGAAGTGTTTTTCCAGATGCGCGAGATCCCGGGCCTGAAAAAGAAGCCCTCCACCTCGGAATTGCTCGATTGGCTCAAGCTCCTTCTCGCCGAGGACATTCCGCCCGAGGCGCTCAAGGCAAAGGACAGCAAGACGGTCATCCCGCCGTTGCACGGCGCGCTCCTCAAGAACGAGCAGGACGTGCAATTGTTCGAGCGGCTCGTGTTCATGGCGCGGGCCGGCCGCTAGACATGACCTGGCTGGCGCCAGTCACGCTCGCCGGCCGGCACGCCACCCTTGAGCCACTCGCCCAGGATCATTGCGCCGAGTTGCAGTTGGCGGTGCGGGACGGCGAACTGTGGCGCCTCTGGTACACGGCGATCCCTGCGCCCGACGGCATGGCTGCTGAAATCGACCGTCGCCTGGGACTGCATGCCGTCGGCTCCATGCTGCCCTTCGCCGTGCGCGCAATGGCGACCGGCCGCATCGTCGGCATGACAACCTACATGAACGTTGACCAGGCGAACCGGCGGGTCGAGATCGGCTCGACCTGGTATGCGCGTTCGGTACAGCGATCCGCCCTCAATACCGAGTGCAAGCGCATGCTTCTGGGGCATGCCTTCGAGACGCTCGACTGCATCGCCGTGGAATTTCGCACCAGCGTCTTCAACACCGCCAGCCGTCGCGCCATTGAACGGCTCGGCGCCCGGCAGGACGGCGTCCTGCGCAACCACACCCGTCATGCTGACGGCACATTGCGTGACACTGTGGTATTCAGCATTCTTCCGCAGGAATGGCCGGCGGTCAAAAGCCACCTGGATTTCCAGCTCGCGCGCTAGCGCCAAGGAGCCAAGACATGCTCATCGACTTCTTCCTCAAGTGCAAGGACGCCGGACTGCCGGTATCTACCAAGGAATTCCTGGTCCTGCTCGAATCCCTGCAAAAAGGCGTGATCGGCCCGTCCATCGACGAGTTCTACTTTCTCTCGCGCATGTGCCTGATCAAGGACGAGACCAAGTACGACAAGTACGACCGCGTCTTCGGCGAGTATTTTCGTGGCGTCGATACGCTGGTCGACCTGAAGCGTGATCTGCCGGAAGACTGGCTGCGCAAGATCATCGAGAACAATCTCTCGCCGGAGGAAAAGGCCAAGATCGAGGCGCTCGGATGGGACAAGCTGATGGAAGAACTGAAAAAGCGCCTCGATGAGCAGAAGGAACGCCACGAGGGTGGCAGCAAATGGATAGGCACCGGCGGCACCTCGCCCTTCGGCGCGCATGGCTACAACCCGCAGGGGGTGCGCGTCGGACAAGCCGGCGGACGCAACCGTTCGGCTGTGAAGGTATGGGACCAGCGCTCCTACAAGGACTACGACGATTCCGTCGAGCTGGGCATACGCAACATCAAGCTGGCCTTGCGCCGACTGCGCAAGTTCGCCCGTGAAGGCGCGGCCGAGGAACTCGACATGCCCGACACCATCGAGTCCACCGCCAAGAACGCCGGCTGGCTCGACATCAAGATGGTGCCCGAACGCAAGAACACCGTGAAGGTTCTCATGCTCATGGACGTGGGCGGCACCATGGACGACCACATCAAGCAGGCCGAGGAGCTGTTCTCCGCCGCCAAGACCGAATTCAAGCACCTTGAGTACTACTACTTCCACAACTGCGTCTACGACTTCCTGTGGAAGAACAACCGCCGCCGCCATTCCGAGAAGTTCATGACCTGGGATGTGATCCGCAAGTACAACCGGGACTACAAGCTGATCTTCGTCGGCGACGCCACCATGAGCCCGTACGAGATCCTGCAACCGGGCGGTAGCGTCGAATACAACAACGAGGAGCCCGGCGCGGTATGGATACAGCGCTTCCTCGAGCATTTCAAGAGCGCGGTGTGGCTCAATCCGGAGCCCGAGCGGGTATGGGAATACCGCCAGTCGATCTCGGTGATCAAGCAGATCGTCGGCAACCGCATGTACCCGCTCACCATCGACGGCCTCGAGCGGGCCATCCGCCTGTTGTCAAAGAAGCAATCTTCCGCGCATTGAAGGCCCGCCGGCCCTGTCGGCGGGGAATGACGGTCAGCGCACGGCGTTGATCGGCTGCGCCGAAGGCAGCGTGGCACGGAACGATTCGCGCGCGCCGACCTCTTCAAACCAGCGCGCCATGCGTGGCGCAGCCGGCCGCCATGCGAATTCCGGCAGGCGCAAGTCCAGGTAGCCGAGCATGCAGCCGACAGCGATGTCGGCGAGCCCGAACGCGTCGCCTACAAACCATGGCCTGCCATCCAGCCGGCCTTCGGCATCGGCCACCCCGGCTTCCACCTTGGCGCTCTGGCGCGCGACCCAGTCGGCGCTCTGCAACCCTTCCGGCCTCGCACGCTCAAGCACGATCAACACCACCGCGTCGCACACGCCATCGGCCACCGCCTCGACCTGCCGAGCCGCGACCCGCTGCATGGCGTCAAGCGGCAACAGGGGCGGTACCGGCCACTTCACCTCGGCATACTCGACGATCACCTTTGAATCGAAGATCGCACCGTCATCCGCCGTCAGCAGCACCGGGATCTTGCCAAGCGGGTTGTGCGCCGGCGCCTGAGCGCCCGGGTTCCAGGGGTTGTCGACCACCGTCTCGAAGGCGACGCCCTTTTCCAGCAAGGCGACACGCGCCTTGCGGGCGAACGGACTGGGCGTGGCGATGACGAGTTTCAAGGCGTCCTACAGCATGCGGTGGGTGCGCGCGAGCGGATCGCGCATGCGGTACTGGCCGGACTCCACCTGGTGGAAGAAGCGGTCGCACATCTGGTTGAACAGGTCCGGTTCCTCGAGATTGCAGGCGTGCCCCGTCTGCGGGATGAAGGCGAGCCCGGCGGACGGCATGTGACGCTTGAGCATCAACGAAGCATCCAGGCAGGGCTCATCCTCGTCGCCGCTGATGATCAGCGTAGGCACCGTGCAACGCGCCATCTCGGCGGCGAAATCCCCCAGCGACGGGCGGCGCGCCTGATAGCCCTTCAGGGTCATCGCCGACCCCAATGCCGAGTGCTGACGCACATGGCCGACGAATTCGGCGAAACCGCGCGGATCCTTGTTGCGCAACTGCACACGGGTGGGCGTCAGGGTGCGCTCCTCGGCATTGGCTTCCCAGCCAGTGGCGAGCAGGCTACCGGCGCTCGCCTCGGATTCGGAATGGAACTGCGCCCGCACTTCGGGCATCGAGCCCGAGCCGATGCCGGCCAACGTCAGGGACAGCGCGCGTTCCGGCCAGCGCATGCCGAAATAGAAGGTGGCGAAAGCCCCCATCGACAGGCCCACGATATGCGCACGGTCGATGCCGAGGCCGTCAAGCACCGCGAGAATGCCGGCACGCTGGTGCTCGAACGAGTAGTCCTCGGGCTTTTGCGGCACGTCCGATGGCGGATAGCCGCGCGCATTGAAGGCGATGGCGCGGTAGCGCCGCGAGAAATAACGCATTTGCGTTTCCCAGGCTTCGATGTCGCCCAGGAATTCATGCACAAACACGATGGGCGTGCCGCTGCCGGCTTCCTCGTAGTAAAGGCGTACCCCGTCAGGGGCGGTCACGTAGGGCATCTTTTTTGAGCACGCGCGGGTGGCGCACAGGGGATGAAAGGAGCTTTTCAATTTAGCACAGCCGCCTATGTAGCCTAGCCAACAGAGTCCGCCCGCGGGCAGGCATAGAATGCGGGGATCCTCGAAGCCATGCACTGCGCCGCCCGGCCCGTATCGGGATGCGCGCAGGATGTACAGCCCAAGAACCCGACATGCACTTCTCCATCACCTTGCCCCGCCCACACGTCGCATTTTCCACGCTCATCGTGGCCGCTCTCCTGGCGGCATGCGGCGACGACAGCCCCGAAAAGCACATCGCGGCCGCACGTGGACACCTGGAGCGCGGCGACCGGAAGGCCGCCACCATTGAGGTCAAGAACGCGCTGCAAAAGAAGACCGACAACACCGAAGCGCGCCTGCTGCTTGGACAGGTTCTGCTGGAAAGCGGTGATATCCGTGGCGCCGAGGTCGAGTTGCGCAGGGCGCGGGACCAGGGCGCCCCCACCGACCAGGTCATGCCGCTCCTCCTGCGCGCCTATGTGGCGACCGGGCAGTTCAAGCTCGTACTCGATGAAGGCGGCAAGATCCAATCCGCCGATGCGCAGGCCTACGCTTCGGTGCAAAACAGCATCGCCACGGCCATGGCGTCGACAGGCGACCTTGCCGGTGCGCAAAAGTCAGTCGAGCAGGCTCTCGGGAAGAAAGCCGATTTCGCCCCCGCCTTGCTGACCCGGGCACGCTTGAATGCCGCAGCCGGCAATGCTGGCGAGGCGATGGCGGATGTGGACCGGGTCATCGGGCAACAACCGCGTGACGCCGAGGCCTGGAAATTCAAGGGCGACCTGCAGATGGCGCGCAACGAGCGCGCCGACGCCCTGGCTTCCTACCGCAAGGCGGTCGAATCACGTGCCGATTACGTGATCGCGCGCTTCGCCGTGATCTCCAATCTCATGGGCCAGTCCAAGCCGGACGAGGCTGCCAAGGAATTCGAGGCTCTGAGCAATGTCGCCAAAGGTCATCCCCTGACACAGCTGGCCGGCGCGCAGATCTCATTCGCCAAGAAAGACTTCAAGGCCGCGCGCGAGTATGCACAGCAGTTGCTGCGCATGACGCCTGACAACCCGATCGCGCTGACCCAGGCAGGCGCCATCGAATTCAGCCTCAAGTCGTACGCGCAGGCCGAAACTTTCCTGTCCCGCGCCCTCAAGACAGATGCGCGCTCGATCCCGGCACGGCGCTGGCTCGCCCTGACCTACCTTGCCTCGGGACAATCGGCCAAGGCGGTCGATACATTGAAACCCGTGCTCGAACGCGTCAAGGATGACGCCAACCTGCTGATGCTGGCCGGCGAAGCCTACATGCGCAACGGCGAGACGGCACGTGCGGAGGAGTTCTTCACCGCCGCGGCGAAACTCGACCCCAAGGATGCGCGCAAGCAAACCAGCCTGGCGCTGACACGCTTCGCCAGAGGTGAGGCCGATGCGGGATTCGAGGCGCTGGAAAAGATTTCCGCCGGCGATACCGGCACCTCGGCCGACATGGCGCTGATCGCCAACCATTTGCGCCGCGGCGAGATCGACAAGGGCCTGGCTGCCATCGACAACCTGCAGAAGAAGCAGCCGGACAACCCCCTGCCGCATGAAATGCGCGGCCGCCTGCTGCTGGCCAAACGCGATGCCGCCGGTGCGCGCGCCAGCTTCGGCAAGGCGCTCGCCCTCAACCCGGCCTATTTTCCGGCGGTGGCGGGACTGGCAGCCCTCGACATGCAGGACAAGAAGCCCGCCGAGGCGATCAAGCGCTTCGAGGCGCTCATCGCCGCCGACCCGAAGAGCGCCCAGGCCTACCTGGCCATCGCCGGCATCAAGGCGCAGTCGGGAGCTTCGACGGAAGAAACAGCCGCGCTCATCGCCAAGGCCGTGGCGGCGCGCCCGGAAGAAACCGCGCCGCGTGCCGCTCTGGTGGATCTGCACATGCGCGCCAAGGACTACCGCAAGGCCATCACAGCGGCACAGGACGGCATCGCCGCCTTGCCCGACCGGCCTGAACTCTACGATCTGCTGGGTCAAGCCCAGCAGGCCAGCGGCGATTTTAATCAGGCCCTCGCTTCCTACAACAAGCAGGTAGCCCTGCAACCGGGGGCGGTGCGCCCCTACCTGCGCATGGCCGAAATCAACGTCGCCGCCAAGAAGCCCGAGGCCGCCGCGCAGAACCTGCGCCAGGCGCTCGCGATCAAATCAGACCTGGTGGAAGCGCAGCGCGGACTCATCATGCTCGACCTGCAGGCGAGCAAGGGCAAGAACGCCCTGTCCCTGGCGCGCGAGGTACAGAAGCAGCGCCCCAAGGAAGCCATTGGCCATCTGCTGGAAGGCGACATTCACGCAGCCCAAAAGGTCTGGACCGAAGCAGCCAACGCCTATCGCGCGGGGCTCAAGCTGGCCCCTTCCACCGAAATGGCTGTCAAGCTGCATGGCGCGCTCCTGGCGGGCAACAACACCGCGGAGGCCGAGCGCATGGCAGCCACTTGGCAAAAGGAGCAACCCAAGGATTATGGCTTCCAGATGCATCTGGGCGAAGCCGCCCTGGCACGCAACGACCTGCAAGGCGCATCACAACGTTTCCGCAGCTTGCTGGTGCCCATGCCGGAAAACCCGGTCCTGCTCAACAACCTGGCCTGGACCGCCGGCAAGCTCAAGGCGGCCGATGCCATCGCGCTGGCCGAGAAAGCCAACCAGGTCGCACCCAACCAGCCGGCGTTCATGGATACCCTGGGCATGCTGCTGCTTGAAAAAGGCGAAATCGCGCGCGCCAACGAACTCCTGGCCAAGGCGGTCGAACTGGCGCCGCAGGCGCATGCCATCCGCCTCAACCATGCCCGCGCGCTCATCAAGGCCGGCAAGAAGCGTGAAGCCCGCCTGTTGCTCGAAGAGCTGGCCGCCCTGGGCGACAAGTTTCCGGCGCGCGCCGAAATCGAGAAAATCGCACAGGATCTCTGAAGACAGGGCACGCCCGCGACCGGAGCAAAAACCGGTAACATGGGCGTGTGTGTGACTGTTTCGACAAGGCGTTGGGAAACGCCTGAAAAAATACTGTACAAAAAAACAGTATTTGCGGTATGCTGGCTCTCCCGTCAATCCCGGAGCACGCACCGCCATGCAAGCAATCGCCCGCCGCTTTGCCACCTTTCCTGCCAGCCTCACGCCTGTCCACAACGGCGTCCTGCGGCGCCTGCAGGATCGTATCGCCACCACCCTGACCGGCTTTCTGGCGCAGGACCGCGACCACTGGGTCAGCGTGGTATGCGCCGCCGGTTTCGCCCTGCTCATGGGACTCGACTGGCTTGCAGCCTGATCGCACTTCCAACCTGCTGCGCTCCTGCCCATCGCCATGGGGCACGCCCTCCTTCCCTCCCGTGCAGGCGTTGCACATGCGCACGACGATGCGCCGCTTGCCATTGGCGCCATGCCGGGCGTGTGGCGTGGCCGCGACCTCGCGCATGGCGCGCGCCCCGGTATCGCCAGCGGCTATGCCGCCCTGGATGAGGAATTGCCCGGTGGCGGCTGGCCGGCGGGTGCGCTCACCGAGGTGCTCAACAGCCAGGCCGGCATTGGCGAACTGCGGCTTTTCTTTCCGGCCTTAAGCGCACTCACACGCACCGGTTCGCCGGTTTTCCTGCTTGCCCCGCCCTGGTTGCCGCATGCCCCGGCATTCATCGGTGGCGGCATCGCGACCTCGCACCTGATCATCGTGCGCCCGCGCCGCCCGGCCGACACCCTGTGGGCCTGCGAGCAAATCCTCAAGGGCCTGTCCGATGGCGCGCTCCTGGCCTGGCCGCGTCATCTCACCGCGCAGGACGCGCGGCGCCTGCAACTGGCGGTCGAGGGAAAACCGGTGCTGGCGGTGCTGATGCGCCCGGACAATGCCGCCCGTGAAACCACGCCTGCGGCACTGCGCATAGCGCTCGCGGCCGCACCGCAGGCACGGCTGTCCCTGCGCATCCTCAAGCGTCGCGGCGGCGTGCTG
The DNA here is from genome assembly GCA_965279115.1 of Burkholderiales bacterium. Lineage (GTDB taxonomy): Bacteria > Pseudomonadota > Gammaproteobacteria > Burkholderiales > JAEUOS01 > JAEUOS01. The sequence continues at coordinate 3,691,487 of OZ257137.1, read as the reverse complement.
GCCCGCCCCATCGTCATCACGCCGCCCTGCCCGCTGTTCGCCCGCCCGCATTCCCCCGCCCCGTTCGTGCCCCATGTTGTGGACCGCGATCCAGCTCACGCACCTGACGCTCGACTGCATACCGCAAGCGCCTGAGCAGGCCTTCGCGGTGGTCGAAAAGCGGCGCGTCGTCATCGCCAATGACGCCGCGCAGGCGGCCGGCGTGCGCAACGGCCATGGCCTGGCCGCCGCGCTCGCACTGGCGCCGGCACTCGAATGGATCGAACGCGACCCCGCGCTGGAGGCCGAGGCGCTCGCCGGGCTCGCCCAGTGGGCATTGCAGTACACCTCGCAGGTGGCGGGGTTCGCGCATGGCCTGCTGCTCGAAACCGGTGGCAGCGCCCGCCTGTTTGGCGGCCTCGGCACGCTGACCAGGCTTCTGGCGCAGGACCTTGCCGCACAGGGGTTTTCCGCCACGCTCGCCACCAGCCCCACGCCCACGGGCGCACGCATGCTGGCCGCCAGCGGCTTTGCCTCCCATCTCGAAACACCAGCCGGGCTGCACGCCACGCTGCCCGGCCTGCCGGTGAAAGTGCTGCAGAGCGCCGCCGGTTACGCCACCACCTTCGCCACGCTTGGACTGGCCACCCTGGCCGACGTGCTGGCCTTGCCGCGCGACGGGCTCACGCGCCGTTTCGGCCATGCACTGGTCGACGAACTCGACCGCGCCCTGGGCCGCACACCCGACCCCATACAGGCGATGGCGTTTCCCGAGACCTTCCGCACCACCCTCACCCTGCCGGCGCCGGCCGAGTCGGCGGAGGCGCTGCAGTTCGCCTGCGCACGCGCCTTCCGCCAGCTCGAAGGATTTTTGCGCGCAGGCAAGCAGGCGATCGACCGCATCGACCTCACCCTGCACCATGAACGCGCCCGCCCCGGCATGCCTGCCGGGGCGCACAACACCCTGACCCTGGGCTTCCTCGAACCCACGGCGTCGAGCGAGCGCTTCAACCTGATCCTGCGCGAACGCCTCAACCACACCGCGTTGACACACCGGGTGGAGCGCATCGGCGTGAGCACGTCACACGCCAGCACCGCCACCGAGGCCACCCGTGCGCTGCTGCCGGAACCGGCGCGCCCTGCACAAGGATTGGCGGCCCTGCTGGAACGCCTCAACGCGCGCCTGGGGCCCGGCACCCTGGAAACACTGCAACCCAATGCCGACCACCGGCCGGGCCATGCAAGCCTGCGCGGCAACGCCACCGCGCCCCGGCATGTTGCGGCTTTGCATGCCACGGCCCGGGACGCAACGCCCGGCGCGCCCGCCTGGGGGCCGCGCCCGGTCTGGCTGGTGGAGCCGCCACTGCCGCTGCGCGAGATCGGCGGCAAGCCGCACCATGACGGGCCGCTCACCCTGATGGCCGGACCGGAACGCATCGAATCCGGCTGGTGGGATGGCGACACCGTCACGCGCGACTACTTCATCGCCCAGACCGCCGCCCGCGCCCTGGTATGGATCTTCCGCGAGCGCAACCTGCCTGCGGGCTGGTTCCTGCAAGGGTATTTCGCTTGACCCGGCGACGCCATGGCCGAAACCCCCACCCTGCCGCGTTATTGCGAACTGCATTGCGTCTCGAATTTTTCATTCCTGCGCGGCGCCTCTTCGGCCGAGGAGCTGGTACGCCGCGCGCGCAAGGTCGGCTATGAGGCGCTGGCGATCACCGACGAATGCTCGCTCGCAGGCATCGTACGGGCGCACGAGGCATCCACAGAGGTCGGACTCAAGCTGATTGTGGGTGCCGAGTTCCGCTTCACGCGGGATGAAACACCGGAAGGCAAACTGCCTGCGTCCCGGATCGTGCTGCTGGCGCAATCGAAAGCGGGTTACGAGGCGCTGTGCGCCCTCATCACCACCGCACGGCGCCGCAGCCCGAAAGGTTCGTACGCGTTCTCGCGTGCCGACCTGGCGGCCGGCGTACCGGACTGCGCCTGCCTGTATGTGCCGGACCTGCCGGTGCGGGTCCCGGCGCATTCAGCGTTGCCAGGTGGCATGGCCGAGGACGATCGCGTGGCCTGGCTGATGCAGGATGCACGTGCCATCGCACACCACTTCTGCGGCCGCTTCTGGCTTGCGGCGCGCCTGGCGGCCGGCCCCAACGACCGCGCCAACCGGCAGGCGGTGGAAGCCATCGCCACCAACACCGGGCTGCCGGTGGTGGCCACCGGCGGCGTGCTGATGCACGCGCGCGGCCGCAAACCCCTGCAGGATGTGCTTACCGCCACCCGGCTGCGCACGCCGGTGGCCGGGTGCGGCCATGACCTCGAACCCAACGGCGAGCGTCACCTGCGCACCCTGCTTGCGCTCGCACGCGCCTATCCGCAGGCCTGGCTGGAAGAAACCCTGAAGGTGGCTGCGACCTGCGAGTTCTCGCTCAAGGAACTGAAGTACGAATACCCGCAGGAAGCGGTGCCGGCCGGCATGACACCAGCCCGGCACCTGCGCGCGCTCACCGAGGCCGGCATGGCGGAACGCTACCCCAAGGGTGCGCCGGCGGCGATCCGCAAGCAGGTGGAACATGAGCTGCGTCTCATCGGCGAACTCGGTTACGAAGCCTATTTCCTGACCGTGCACGACATCGTCGCCTTCGCGCGCAGCCAGAACATCCTGTGCCAGGGGCGCGGCTCGGCCGCCAATTCCGCGGTCTGCTATTGCCTGCATGTGACCGAAGTCGATCCGTCGCTGACCACGCTCCTGTTCGAGCGTTTCATATCGAAGGAAAGAAACGAGGCTCCCGACATCGACGTCGATTTCGAGCACGAGCGACGCGAGGAGGTGATCCAGTACATCTACCGCAAGTACGGGCGGCACCGCGCCGCGCTGGCGGCGGCGGTGGCCACCTACCGGCCGAAGAGCGCCCTGAAGGACATCGGCCGCGCGCTCGGCTTCGCGCCCGACCAGCTCGAACGCCTGGCCCGCGGGCTGGCCTGGTGGGACCGCCGCGACGCCCTGCCGGAGCGCATGCGCGAAGCCGGGCTCGACCCGGATTCACCGCAGGTGAAGATGCTGCTTGCACTCACGGCGCAGCTGATCGGCTTTCCGCGCCACCTCTCGCAGCATTCCGGCGGCTTCGTCATCGTCAAGGACGACCTGTCGAAGTTCGTGCCGGTGGAAAACGCCGCCATGCCGGACCGCACCGTGATCCAGTGGGACAAGGACGACCTCGAAGCCATGGGCCTGCTCAAGGTGGACGTGCTGGCCCTGGGCATGCTCTCGGCCATCCGCCGCACCCTCGACCTGCTCGGGGCACGGCGCGGCACGCCGCTTTCGATGGCTCACATCCCCAAGGAAGACAGGCGCGTCTACGACATGCTCTGCCGCGGCGAGTCGATGGGCGTCTTCCAGGTGGAATCGCGCGCCCAGATGAGCATGCTGCCCAGGCTCGCCCCGCGCGAGTTCTACGACCTGGTGATCGAGGTGGCCATCGTGCGCCCGGGGCCGATCCAGGGCGGCATGGTGCATCCCTACCTGCGGCGGCGCCAGGGCCTGGAACAGGTCACCTACCCGTCACCGGCGGTGGAGGGTGTATTGAAGCGCACGCTGGGCGTGTCGATCTTCCAGGAGCAGGTGATGCAACTGGCAGTGGTGGCGGCCGGCTTCACCGCCGGGGAAGCCGACCAGCTGCGCCGCGCCATGGCCGCCTGGAAACGCAAGGGCGGGCTCACGCCTTTCGAGCAGCGCCTGAAGGACGGCATGGCCGCACGCGGCTATGCCCCCGAATGGGCCGAGCAGATCTACCGCCAGATGCTGGGCTTCGGCGAATACGGCTTTCCGGAGAGCCATGCGGCCAGCTTCGCCCTCTTGGTCTACATGTCGTCATGGCTCAAGTGCTTCGAGCCGGCGGCGTTCTTCTGCGCCCTGATCAACAGCCAGCCGATGGGGTTTTATTCCCCCTCCCAGCTGGTGCAGGAAGCCAGGCGCCTGAAGCTGCGGGTGCTGCCGGTGAACGTGACGGTGAGCGACATCGACTGCACGCTTGAAGACGACGCGCACAACCTGGCAAGCTGGCGCGCCACCCTGGCGGGCTACCTCAAGACCGCATCAAGAACCGATCCAACCCCGGAATACCAGGCACAACCCGCCATCCGCCTGGGGTTGAAGCGCATCAAAAGCCTGTCGGCTGCGGGGATGCAGCGCATCGTCAGCACGCGCAATGAAAGCGGGTTCACCGGTGTCGATGACCTCGCCCGCCGCGCAGCGCTCGATCGCGGTGACCTGGAGGCGCTTTCCGCCGCCGATGCCCTGTCCGGCCTCACCGGGCACCGCCGGCAAGCCCTGTGGCAGGTCACGGGCCTCGAAGCCCCCATCCCCCTGCTGCCGGGCACCAGTACGCCGGACACCCAGGCCGTGTTGCCCGCACCAGCCGAGGGCGAGGACATCGTTGCCGACTACGCCACCCTCGGACTATCGCTGAGGCGCCATCCGCTGGCGCTGCTGCGCCCGCTTCTGGACCGCCGGCGCCTGGCCAATTCAACCCAGTTGGCCGCCTACCCGCACCGCCGCCTGGCGCGCGCGGCCGGCATCGTGGTCAACCGCCAGCGCCCCGACACCGCCAAGGGGGTGATTTTCATCACCCTGGAAGACGAAACCGGCAACATCAACGTGGTGTGCTGGCCGCAGGTGATCGAGACACATAGGCGCGAGATCCTCACGGCGCGGCTTCTCACCGTCTACGGGGTGTGGGAAACCGACGGCAAGGTGTCGCACCTGATCGCGAAAAGGGTGGTGGATGACACGGCGTTGCTGGGCCGGCTTCTGACACGGTCGCGGGATTTTCATTAATCCCCACTAACGACCACGGAATTAACCGGCATTTCCCGCTGCATTTGCCGGAATAAAAAAACAACTCGTGTGTTGACAGCGAAGGTACCGTGTCTCAACCGACCGTTTCCCACAAACGAGGGCCACGCCCAAGAAGCCACACGAACCATTCACTAGTCCGAAAGAACCATGCGACATGTCGACGAGTGATGCATCACCCGAAACATTCGTGCCTTAAGTTGAATTCCGGTCAGCGCAATCCACCTATTTCTTCACCTTTTTGAGGATATTCACCATGAGCATCACAAGACTGTTTGCAACAATGGCAGTAGCGGCCCTCGCGCTTCTCGGCAAGCCGGCGGCCGCACACCCGGTCGACTACATCGCGACGCTCTCGAACCTCGGTGAACCGGCCCCGGCAAATCTGTCCCTCGGAACCGGCAACGTCATCGTTACTTTGAATGACGACGATTTCACCATGCGGGTACGCGCAACTTTCAGTGGCCTGACCGGAAATACCACTGCCTCGCACATTCATTGCTGTACCGCAGTAGCGGGCGCGGGCAACGCAGGCGTTGCATCGGTTACCCCCTCGTTCACAGCCTTCCCGCTTGGCGTCACGTCCGGCACCTACGACCGTCTCTACGACATGGCCTTGGCAACCAGCTACAGCGCTGCGTTCATTACCGCCAACGGCGGAACAGTCAGCAGCGCTTTTGCCGCGCTGGCGACTGGGATTTCATCCGGAAAGGCATATCTCAACATCCACACTAGCTTCGTGGGTGGCGGCGAAATCCGCGGATTCCTGGTCGCGGCGCCGGTACCGGAACCGGAGACCTACGGAATGTTGCTGGCAGGGCTGGCATTGGTTGGCGCCGTTGCCCGCAGGCGCAAAGTCGCAGCCTGACCACGTAGCCGCGTAACGCCAAAACCCCGGCTGCGGCCGGGGTTTTCGATTGAGCTAGGTTCCAACCCTCAATGCGGAGGTCAACTTCCGCAAGGTGGCGATCACGCTCAGCGCGGTGATTCTGCCGGTGCGCGGATTCTCCGACGGAATGTTGGCGATCTCCATCGAGAACGACGCCGAATCCGCATCCACCTCGATGCGATGGGTATTGCGTTCCAGATGGGGGTCGGCCCAGATTTCCAGCGTGGTCTTGTCCGGCCCGATACCGGCAAGCGACAAAGCCACCGCCACATTGAGATTGGCCGGAAAGCCCACCGCCGCATCGCGCGGCGTGCCGTTGAAGATACGCAAGGGCTCCTTGATGTCCTCGATGGCGATGTTGTTCTCCACCAGATAGGGCGCACCGACCAGCCCTTTCACCGGCTTCCTGGTGATCATGCGCACAGAGCGGATCGTGCCTTCGGCAGCTGCAGTCACCGCGTCCAGCCCGATCAGAGCGCCGGTAGGCACCACGATCTGGCCACCCTTTTCGCGCGCCAGGTCGATCAGGTCCTCATTGCGCAAGAGCGCTCCTACCGAGAGCACCACCACTTTCTTGCCTGCTGAAAGCACCGGCCGGCAAATCTCGCCCAGCAATGCCGAAGGCGCGCACTCCACAACCACATCGCACAGCGGCTCGAGCCCGGCGATATTGGTGAATTCGCATGGACTGGAAAGCCGGATGCGGCCACGCGCCGCCTCCACATCACGAACCGCGATGGCCGTGAGTTTCAATCCCGGAATGCCGGCATCGAGCTTTTCGGCGACGCTTTTCCCCACCGCACCCAGGCCCGCGATCCCAACCCGTAGCTGCTTTCCACCTGCTGGCATGTCATCTCCCGTACTTGAACAAATGCAAGCTTACAGGGTGCTGCAATTCCAAGTCGTCGGGTTGCCGCGCCGAACATGTCAGGCCTAGACGACTGCCGGTTCCTGACTCGACCATACGGTCTTTATAGGACACGTTGAAAGCGCACCGCCGACTTCACGCGCGCCCGAGCCGCCTCGCGTTCCCGATCGCGCGGGCTTGCTGTGGTGGTAAGTGCGGCCATCATGGTCCGCGCCGCTGATGCCACCTCATCCACCGCCCGCTCGAATGCCAGCTGGTTGGCTTTTGACGGACTGTTAAACCCCGAGAGTTTGCGTACAAATTGCAGCGCCGCTGCGCGAATCTCCTCTTCGGTGGCGGGCGGAGCGAAATTGAACAGGGTCTTGATGTTCCGGCACATGACATTCCTTTCAATAAAAAGGGCCCGAAAGCAATGCTCCCGGGCCCCAAATGATGAACCACTGCTGAAAATTACTTGCCCGAGAGCGTCATCGCCAGCAACATCTCGTTCATGCGCCTGACGAACCCGGCCGGATCCTCCAACTGACCACCTTCGGCCAGCAGCGCCTGATCGAACAGCAGCGCCGACCAGTCGTCGAACTTGCCTTCCTCGTACTTCAGGCGCGTGACCAGCGGGTGCCTGGGGTTGATCTCGAGAATCGGCTGCGATTCCGGCGCCTTCTGGCCCGCCGCCTTGAGCATGCGCGCCAGATTTGCGTTCATGTCGTTCTCGTCAGCGACCAGGCAAGCCGGCGAATCGGTCAGGCGGTGGGTCACCCGCACGTCCTTGACCTTGCCTTCCAGCGATTTCTTGATCTTCTCGATCAGTTCCTTGGACTCGCCTTCGGCGGTTTCGCGTTCCTTCTTCTCGGCTTCGTCTTCCAGTTTGCCGAGATCCAGGTCGCCCTTGGCCACCGACACCAGGCCCTTGCCATCGAACTCGTTCAGGTGCGAGACCAGCCATTCATCCACCCGGTCGGAGAGCAGCAGCACCTCGATGCCCTTCTTGCGGAACACCTCAAGATGCGGGCTGTTCCTGGCCGCAAGGAAGGTTTCGGCGGTGACGTAGTAGATCTTGTCCTGGCCTTCCTTCATGCGCGCCACGTAGTCGGCCAGGGACACGGTTTCATCGCTGGTGTTGGCCTGGGTGGAGGCGAAGCGCAGCAGCTTGGCCACGCGTTCCTTGTTGGCGAAATCCTCGCCCACGCCTTCCTTCAGCACGCGGCCGAATTCCTTCCAGAACTTCGCGTACTTTTCCTTCTGTGCCGCATCATCGCTGTTGGCCAATTCCTCCAGCAGCGACAGCACACGCTTGGTGGAGCCCTCGCGGATGGCCTTGACATCGCGCGACTCCTGCAGGATCTCGCGCGAGACGTTGAGCGGCAGGTCGGAGGAGTCGATCACACCCTTGACGAAGCGCAGGTATTGCGGCATCAGCTGTTCGGCATCATCCATGATGAACACGCGCCGCACGTACAGCTTGATGCCGTGCTTGCGCTCGCGGTCGTACATGTCGAACGGTGCGCGCCCCGGCACATACAGCAGCTGGATGTATTCCTGGCGGCCTTCCACCCGGTTGTGCGTGAAGGCCAGAGGCGCTTCGAAATCATGCGAAACATGCTTGTAGAACTCGGTGTATTGCTCCTCGGTGATGTCGGACTTGGAGCGCGTCCACAGGGCGGTGGCCTGGTTGACCGTTTCGTCTTCGTCCTTGGTGACGTACTCGTTCTTGTCCTTGTCCCATTCCTCCTTCTTCATCACGATAGGCAGGGTGATGTGGTCGGAATACTTGGTGATGATGGATTTCAGGCGCCAGGTGGACAGCAGTTCATCCTCGCCCTCGCGCAGTTCGAGGATTACATCAGTGCCGCGGCCAGCGCGGGTGGCGGCATCCACGGTGAACTCGCCTTCACCGGCGGACTCCCAGCGGATCGCTTCGTCGCTGCCGGCGCGCCGGGTCACAACGGTGATCTTCTTCGCGACGATGAAGCCGGAATAGAAACCCACGCCAAACTGGCCGATCAGGTTGGCGTCCTTGGCCTGGTCGCCGGACAGCTTTGAAAAGAACTCCCGCGTTCCCGACTTGGCGATGGTGCCCAGATGCGAGACGACTTCATCGCGGCTCATGCCGATGCCATTGTCCGACACGGTGACGGTGCGCGCCGCCTTGTCGAAGGCCACACGGATTTTCAGGTCCGGATCATCGCCGAACAGGTCGCCGTTGTGCAGGGCCTCGAAGCGCAGCTTGTCGCAGGCGTCCGACGCGTTGGAAACGAGTTCACGCAGGAAAATTTCCTTGTTGGAATACAAGGAGTGGATCATCAGATGCAGCAGTTGCTTGACCTCGGCCTGGAAGGCGAGGGTTTCTTGTGGTGCGCCCATTGCGGGTTCCTCCTGACAAAATTCGGGTGATTGCGGACGGGGAAAAACCTGTCGGGCAGGAAGTGGGGACGCCGACAGGGCCTTTCAAGCCCCTGCCGGACCTGCAAACGCCTGAATCGCCCCGAAAAACGGCCCCGCCCAGCCGCAGCTCGGGATAGACGCCTTCCCTAGAAGGGTTGGCGCCCGAACTTGGCAGCCAGCGCCCCGGCGCCCATGCGCATCAGCCCCAGGTCACTGCCGACGGCGACGAACAGCGCGCCCAGGTCGAGCATGCGCTGGCCATCGGCCTCACCGACGAGGATGCCAGGCGCCTTGCCATGGGCACGAATGCGCTTGATGGCATCGGTGATCGCCGACTGCACTTCCGGATGCGGAATGTCGCCTCGATGCCCCAGATCGGCCGCCAGGTCGTTGGGCCCGATGAACACGCCGTCCACACCATCGACCTTGCAGATGGCGTCCAGGTTATCGAGCGCCTGGCGGGTCTCGGTCTGCACCAGGACGCAGATCTCGTTGTTGGCCTTGTTCAGGTAGTCCTTGATCCAGCCGTAGCCCGCCGCGCGGGTGCTGCCGGCCACGCCGCGCACGCCGTCGGGAGGAAAGCGGGTTGCGGCGACTGCCGCGGCAGCCTCCTCGGCGGTTTGCACGTAGGGCAGCAGCAGGGTCTGGGCGCCAATGTCCAGGAAACGCTTGATCAGCACCATGTCGTTCCACGCCGGGCGCACCACCGGATGCGAGGTGCATTTGCCGTCCAGGCCGCGCGCGGCGGCCAGCTGCGTATTGACCAGATGCGGCTCGTTGGGTGAATGCTCGGTATCAAGCAGCAGCCAGTCGAAGCCGGCAGGAGCGCACGCATCGACCGCCTGGTGCGCCCACAGGCTCATCCACAGGCCGATCTGCGGCTTGCCGGCCGCGAGGTTGCGCTTGAATTGATTGACGGGGAGCTCCATTGTTGTCCTCTCGTTTTCTCTGGTTATCGGGCGATTCTTAGTGGATCTCGGGTTCCGAGGTGGGCTCGGTGCCGCCCAGGAAATCGAAGTCGCAGCCGCGGTCGGCCTGGGTGACGCGCTCGCTATAGATCACGCCGAAGCCGCGCGGATACTTTGCCTTGGGCTTGACCCAGGCGGCACGCCGGCGCGCCAGTTCGTCGTCGCTCACATGCAGGGTCAGGCGCCGACCAACGGCATCGAGCTCGATGATGTCGCCGCTCTTGACCAGCGCCAGCGGCCCGCCCACAAACGACTCCGGCGCCACGTGCAGTACACAGGCGCCATAGCTCGTGCCGCTCATTCGCGCATCCGAGATGCGCAGCATGTCGCGCACGCCTTCCTTGAGGAGCTTTTGCGGGATCGGCAACTGGCCCCACTCCGGCATGCCCGGTCCGCCCAGCGGTCCGGCATTGCGCAGCACCAGCACCGAATCCCTGGTCACGTCCAGGGCCGGATCATCGATGCCGGCACTCATGTCGTTGTAGTCCTCGAACACCACCGCCGGCCCCTTGTGGGCGAGCAGGCGCGGTTCGGCCGCCGAGGTCTTGATGACCGCCCCGTCCGGGCACAGGTTGCCACGCAGCACCGCCACGCCGCCTTCGGCCTGCAAGGCGCGCTCGCGTGGCAGGATCACGTCGTCGTTGAACACCTCGGCGCCGGCGATGTTCTCGCCGATGCTGTGGCCGTTGACCGTCAGGCAATCGAGGTTGAGCAGGTCGCGCAGGCGTTCCATGTGGCCGCGCAGCCCGCCGGCATAGAAGAAGTCCTCCATCAGGTACTTGCCGGAGGGCCGCAGGTTGCCGGTCAGCGGCGTGCGCCGCGACAGTTCGTCAAAGCGGTCAAGGTTGAGTTCGGCCCCCACACGACCCGCCATGGCGATCAGGTGGACGATCGAATTGGTCGAGCCGCCCAGGCTCATCGCCACCGTCACGGCGTTCTCGAACGCGGCAGTGGTCATGATGTCGGACGGCTTGACATCAGTCCACACCAGTTCGACGATGCGCCGGCCGCAGGCTGAAGCCATCTGGGCGTGGCGCGCATCCACCGCCGGAATCGAGGATGCGCCGGGCAGCAGCATGCCCAGCGCTTCTGCAGCGGCCGCCATGGTGGAGGCCGTGCCCATGGTCATGCAGGTCCCTGCGGAACGCGCGATGCCGTCCTCGATCTCGCGCCATGATTCTTCCGACAGGTTGCCGGCGCGCTTCTCGGCCCAGAACTTCCATACATCGCTGCCGGACCCCAGGGTGTGCTCGCGCCAGTGGCCGCGCAGCATCGGCCCTGCCGGCATGAAGATGGCCGGCAAGTTGGCGGACGCGGCACCCATCAGCAGCCCGGGCACGGTCTTGTCGCACCCCCCCATCAGCACCACGCCATCGACCGGATTGCAGCGGATCTGCTCCTCGACTTCCATGGAAAGGAAGTTGCGGTACAGCATCGAAGTGGGCTTGGTCATCTGCTCACCCACCGCCATGCAGGGAATTTCCACCGGGAAACCGCCGGCCTGCCAGACCCCGCGCTTGACCTCGTCGACGCGCTGCTTGAAATGCGAATGGCAGGTGTTCAGGTCGTTCCAGGTGTTGAGGATGCCGATCACCGGCTTGCCGGCGAAATCCTCGCGGGCATAGCCCATCTGCTTGGTGCGGGAACGGTGGCCGAACGAGCGCATGTCGTTGGCGCCCAGCCAGCGATGGCTGCGCAACTGTTCCGGGGTCTTTCTTTGCATGTTGTTGTCCTTGTGGTGTTTGCGCGCAGTTCAACAGGAACTACCCGTACCTGACTTCGAGAATCTCCAGCTCTTCACGCCCGGCGGGGGTCATGAGCGCCACGACGTCGCCTTCGCGCGCCTTCAACAGCGCGCGCGCCACCGGCGATATCCAGCTGATGAGGCCGCTGGATGGTTTGGTCTCGTCGATGCCGACGATCTGCACCGTCAGCTCCTCGCCCGCACGCGTGCTGTATGTCACCGTCGCCCCGAAGAAGACCTGGTCGTTCGCTCCCTGCTGCGCGGGGTCGACCACTTCGGCCGCCTCCATGCGGCGCGCAAGAAAGCGTATGCGGCTGTCGATCTGGCGCAGGCGCCGCTTGCCGTAGATGTAGTCGCCATTCTCCGACCTGTCGCCATTGGAGGCAGCCCATGCGATGGTTTCGACCAGCTTGGGGCGCTCGACCCGGTAAAGTTCATCGAACTCGGCCTTGAGGGCCGCATAACCGGCGGGCGTGATGTAATTCTTGGTGCCCGGCGGCAACTTCGGCGCATCCGGCGTGTCTTCGTCTTCGTCGTCGCTGTCCTGCTCGCGGGTGAACGCCTTGCTCATGCGTGGGCCTTGATGCGTTTACTCGATGCCCGCGAAGGCGGCACCCGTGCTGTTAACCTGTTGGTGAATTTTAGCATCGCACCCAAGATGAAAACCGCATGAAAACCATCGCACAGTCCTGTTTTACCATCGTCGTCTGGCTGATTTTTTGCTGCAACGCAATAGCACAGGTGCCGCTGCCGGCGGGCGTGACCGCCGGTCCCTCGATGGGCGGCATCAGCGAATACCGGCTCGCCAATGGCCTCAAGGTCCTGCTGCTGGAAGACCGCTCGCAGGCGCTCATCACCACCAACATCACCTATCTCGTCGGCTCGCGCCACGAGGGCTACGGCGAAGCCGGCATGGCGCACCTGCTTGAGCATCTGCTGTTCAAGGGCACGCCGAAACACCGCGACATCAAGCGCGAATTCACCTCGCGCGGCGCGCGCTGGAATGGCACCACCTACTTCGACCGCACCAACTACTTCCTGACCTTCGATTCGACGCCGGCCAACCTGGAATGGGCGCTCGAACTGGAGGCCGACCGCATGGTCAATTCCTTCATCTCGCGCGCCGACCTCGACTCGGAGATGACGGTGGTGCGCAACGAATTCGAGTCGGGCGAGAACAGCGCCGGCCGTGTCCTGTCGCAGAAGGTCGCGCGCGCGGCTTACCAGTGGCACAACTACGGGCGTTCGGTGATCGGCAATCGCAGCGACATCGAGAATGTGCCGATCGAACGCCTGCAGGCCTTCTACGCCAGCTACTACCAGCCCGACAACGCCGTGCTCGTGGTGGCCGGGGATTTCGATCCGGCCACCGTACTCGCCCTGGTAGCCAGACATTTCGGGGCCATTCCCAAACCCGCCCGAAAATTGCCGACCACCTATACCACCGAAGCGGCGCAGGACGGCGAGCGCGAAGTCGTGTTGCGCCGCGCTGGCGAATCACCATTCCTTTCGCTCCACTACCACGCGCCGCCCGGCACCCATGCGGACTACGCAGCCTTCGACATCCTCTCCATGGTGTTGGGCGACACGCCCACCGGCAGGTTGCACAAGGCGCTGGTCGAACGGGGGCTTGCCACCAGCGTCAGCGGCGGCGACCGCATGCTTGCCGAGCGCGGCGCCTTGGTCTTTTCCGCGACACCTCCAAAGCCCGGCACCGGGCAGCAGCCAGCGCGCCTGCGCTGCGGTCGCGACACATGCCCCGCGCCAAAGGTGGACAGCCTCGCCACCCTGCGCGAAGCGTTCATCGCAACGGTCGAGAATCTGGCGGCAAACCCGGTCACGGAAGATGAGGTCACACGCGCCAAGACCCGCTTGCTGACACAGATGGATGTGACCATGACGCGCACCCACCAGTTCGCCACCCATCTCTCCGAATGGGTCGCGCTGGGCGACTGGCGCATGTTTTTTCGTTACCGCGACTACATCAACGCCGTATCCGCTTCTGCGGTCAATCGGGCGGCGCAATCCCACCTGATCCGATCCAACCGCACCGTGGGTGTGTTTCTGCCGGAAGCCCAGGCGCCGCGTCGAGCGGAGATTCCGGCGCCGCCGGACCTGCAGCTCGCGCTGCGGGATTATGTGGGACCGCCGGGCATCGGCGGTGGCGAAGTCTTCGACAGCGCGCCGGCCAGCATCGAGGCACGCACTCGCCGGGTGGCGCTTTCGAATGGCCTGAAGGTCGCCTTTCTGCCCAAGAAGTCGCGCGGCGGCATGGTCACGGCGACGCTTTCCTTCCAGTACGGCACCGAGGAGAGCAAGTTCGGACGTGCCCAGGCTTGCGCCTTCGCCGGCGCCATGCTCATGCGCGGCACGCAAGCCAGGACCCGCGAGCAAATCCGCAACGAAATCACCCGCCTGCGGGCCAATCTCTCCGTAGGCGGCGGTGGCGGCAGCGTCGAAGTGCCGATAGCCGGGCTGCAGGAAAGCCTCGCACTGATGTCCGAGTTGCTCAGGCGGCCACGTTTCGACGCCGCGGAATTCGAACAATTGCGTCAATCCGCGATCGCCGGCATCGAAAGCGGGCGCGGCGATCCAGGATCGCGTGCCAGCTTGCGGCTGTCGCGCCACTTCAACCCCTACCAGCGCGGGCACTGGAGCTACGCCGCGACAATCGACGAACAGTTGGAGGAAACCCGCCGCGTCGAACTGGCCGATGCGCGTCGCTGCTATGGCGATTTCTTCGGCCTATCACAGGCACAAATGGCGATCGTCGGCGATGTGGATCCGGAGCAGTTGTTGCCCCACCTGGAACGGCTGTTTGGCGACTGGAAAAGCCCGGCACCATACGCACGCATCCCGGTGCGCGCCCGCGAGGCGGCGCCCATCAATGAAAACATCATCACGCCCGACAAGGCCAATGCAACCCTGCGCGGCGCCATCCTGCTGGACGTCCGCGATGAAGATCCCGACTATCCCGCGCTGGTTCTGGCAAACCATCTTTTCGGCGGCTCGATCGATGCGCGCCTGGCCACCCGCATCCGCGAAAAGGATGGCCTGAGCTACAGCGTGGGCTCGGGACTGTCGGTGGCGGCGATAGACCGCTACGGACAATGGAGTGTATCGGCGATCCATGCGCCGCAAAACCGGGCCAGGGTGGAAACGGCGCTGATGGAAGAGATCGAGCGTGTGCGCCAGAACGGCTTCACACCCGAGGAAGTCGCGCGCGGAAAGGAAGGCTACCTGCAGTCACGCAAGCTCGCGCGTGCTTCCGACAGCGCGCTGGCTTCCAAGCTCGCCACCGACCTGTATTTCGCGCGTACCTATGCCTGGGATGCCGCCTTCGAGCAACGCGTGGCGACCCTGACGGCCGCGGAAATCACCGCCGCGTTTGTCAAGCATATCGATCCGCGCCGTCTGAACCTCGCAAAGGCCGGCGACTTCCGGCAGTAATGCGTACGCAACGGATGGCGAAGTGGCGTGTGCCCGCTACAGGCTGGCTGCGGGCGCCACGGACAATGCCTTGAGGACCGCCTCCGCGTCCGCATAGCGGCTGCGTATTTCCTCGAGCATTGCGCCGATCCCTTCGCCCTGACCGCCCTGGCCGGCCGCCTCGATGCGCTGCGCCACTTCTGCCACGGCCCCGGCGCCGAGGTTGCCGCTCGCCCCCTTGAGGCTGTGTGCAACCTGGGCCAGGCGCTTGAGGTCGCCTTCGCCCAACAGCCTTTCCATTTCGGCGATGCGCTGCGGCGCCTGCGTGGTGTACATCTGTATGAAATCCGCGAGCACGGCACCGGTGTCGTCGAGACCCAGCAACTCGTCGATCTGAGCCTGGTCGATCGGCGAGCGCGCCTGGTTGCCGTGCGCATCGTCAGCGCTCCGGCCGGTGTCATCGCCGCCATGTGCGAGACCGGCGCCGGGGGACGCTTCCGGCTGCTCGGCAGCGCGACGCATCAGGAAATTCTGCGCGCGCATCAGGGCGTCGTTGAACGCCTGCATCTGCACCGGCTTGGAGATGTAGTCATGCATGCCGGCGGCGACGCAGATCTCGCGGTCACCCGCCATCGCATTGGCTGTCATGGCGATTATGTAGGGCATTCGCCCGGCCGTCATCGTGGCGGCGATGCGCCTGGTCGCCTCCAGGCCGTCAAGTTCCGGCATCTGCACATCCATGAGGATGCAGTCGTACTCGCCCGTCAAGGCGAGTTCATAGGCCCGCATGCCGTTGTCGACCAGCGTGGCGGTGCGCCCCATGCGCTCGAGCATGCGCAGGGCGATCTTCTGGTTGATCTCGTTGTCTTCAGCCAGCAGGATGCGCAGCTTGCCGGAGTGACCCTGCATCGCGCCCGGGCGCGCCACCGACTCGGGCCCGGTCAGGTGGAACGGCCGTTCCGGCGCAAGCGCGTCGAGCAGGGCGTTGAACATCTGCGTCTGGCGCGCGGGCTTCAGCAGGTAGGCGTCGATCCAGTGTTCAGGCACCACACGGCCGGCGAAAGCCTCGGCCCGCGGCGCCGATGACAGGATCAGCACCGGAAGCCGAACCTTGTGGCGGCGGCGATGCTCGTCGATCTGGCGCGCCAGATCGACGCCGTCTTGGTCAGGCATCAGCATGTCGGAGATGATGGCATCGAATGGCGTCTCCGCCTCGTGGGCGGCGGCAACCGCCGCCAGCGCCTCGGCAGCCGATTCGGTCTCGACGGTCCACAAACCCCAGTTGGCGCACTGGGCCGCGAGGATGCGGCGGTTGGACTCGTAGTCATCGACGATCAGGACCCGCTTGCCGGCGATGCTGCCGATCTCGCCCATGCGCCGCTTGTGCGCCGCGTCCTCCTCGGCGCGCCGGGTACGCAGCGTGAAGCTGAACGTCGACCCGCGGCCAGCCTCGCTGGTGACCCCGATTTCACCTCCCATCAGGCCGACCAGGCGCTGGCTGATCGCAAGCCCCAGGCCGGTGCCGCCGTACTTGCGCGTGGTCGACGCATCCACCTGCGTGAACGGCGTGAACAGGCGCGAGAGTTTCTCGGGCGCCACGCCGATGCCGGTGTCGCGCACGTCGAAACGCACCGTCAACGCGCCGCCACCGGCGGGGTCACCTTCAGCGAGTGAACAGTTGACACAAACCTCACCGCTGTCGGTGAATTTCACCGCGTTGCCCACCAGGTTGATCAGCACCTGCCGTACGCGGGTGATGTCGCCGTAAATGCGACCTGGCACACCGGCCGGGATGTCGTAGAGCAGTTCAAGCCGCTTGGCCCGCGCCCGCTCGGCCACCAGGTCGAAGGCGTCCTCGATCACCGTGGCGATGTCGAAGGGAAGGTCTTCGAGTTCCATCCGCCCGGATTCGATCTTCGAGTAATCAAGGATGTCATCGATCAGCGTGAGCAATTGCACACCCGAAAGGCGGATGGTCTCGACGTAGTCCTGCTGCTCGGAATCAAGCCGTGTGTCCTGCAACAACCCCGCGGACCCGATCACCCCGTTCAAGGGCGTGCGGATCTCGTGGCTCATGGTTGCCAGGAAGGTGGACTTCACCTGCGCGGCTTCGAGGACGCGCAGGTTGGCATCGCGCAGCGCGAACTCCGCTTCCTTGCGCTTCGTGATGTCGATGATCGCGCCGGTGAAGCGCACCGCGAATCCGGAAGCATCGTAGCTGGCCTTGGCGCGCGCGTTGACCCAGACATGATGGCCGTCGCTGTGACGCATGCGGAACTCGAGGTCGAGCGGCGACCCGTCGCGCACGGCGAGTTCGCGGGCGGCCAGGACCGCGTCGCGATCCTCGGGATGGTAGATGGTGTCATCCGTGCCGTGCGCCGAGAGATCGATCTCGTGCGTGTACCCCAGGATGTCGCGGTAACGACGCGAAAAGTAGGTGCGCCCCTCGATCAGGTCCTCGTCCCACACGCCCGCCTGGACCGACTCGATCACAAGTTCGAGTTGCTCGCGCTGGTGTTCGATCTCCAGTTGCGCCAGCCGGCGCTGCGTGATGTCGATGATCGAACCGGTGAAGCGGACCGGCTTGCCCGTCCCGTCAAGACTCGCCAATCCGCGGCCATTGACCCACAAGTAGGTGCCGTCGGCGCGGCGCAGGCGATACTCGCAGTCGAAATACGCCTGCTGGCCGGTGAAATGCGCCTCGCGCGCCGCCTCGACATGCGCCCGATCCTCGGGGTGCACGAGCTCGCTGCGCGCCCCCGGCAATCCGCCTTCGGCGGTCTCGTGATAGCCCAGCATTTCGAAGTAGCGTGGCGAAAAGTAGGCGGTTCCCTGGGGCCACTCGATATCCCACACGCCCGCCTGGGCGGACTGGTTCACCAAAGCAAGTTGTTCACGCTGCCTCTCGTTCTGCTCGGTTAGACGGCGGGTTTCGCTGACATCCGTGATGGTGCCTATGATTCCGGCCACGCGGCCATCGGCCAGTCGCACCGCGGACTTGCTGACGATCACATGGCATTCCGTGCCGTCCGCGGTGACCAATGTGGTTTCGTAACGCTCCACGTGGTCGGGGTGCAGCAGCAGTTCGCGTTCCTCGGCGGCGTCGCGCGCGGCGGCTTCGGGATCGAGCAAGTCTTGCGCGGTCTTGCCGATCCAGTCTTCGCGCGACCGGCCGGTGAGCCGCTCCCAGGCGCGATTGAACAGCATATAGCGGCCTTGCGCATCCTTGCGGAAGATCGGACTTGGATTGAGCTCGATCAGGTCCTCGGTAAGCTTCATCTGGTCCGAGAGGGCGCGGGTTGTCTGCCTGGCCATCTCCTCGGCGCGGCGACGCGTCCCGGAAAGCACCCTGACCAGGCCGAAAAGCAGGAATGAACCCAATGCGCCGAAAACCGCGACCGTCCCGGCAAGGCTGCCACCGATCCGCGCCTCGAGTTCCGGCGTGGACTCGAAACGCAGGTTCCAGCGCCTGCCGCCAAACTCCAGCGAACGCACGCTGCGATATGCCGCGTCCTTCGCTGCGCCCAGGCGGAATATCTCCGCGCCGCCTTCGGTTTCGTCCGTGATGCGCAGGTTCATGCCGCCAACGTCACCACGCGCCAGCGCACGCGCGACCTCGTCGACACGGAACAACAGCCAGGCAGTACCCGCCAGCCGACCATTGGTGCGAAATGGCAACACCATCATGGCCGCAGAAGCCACACCGCCCTCTGGAAGCTTCAACTCGGAAAGGCTGCTGACGGTGGCCTTTCCGGTACGTTCCGCAGCCATCACCGCCCGCGCAAACGCCGGTATCGCCAGCAGGTCGTCCCCGACTGACAGTGCGGCCGCCTCGGGTCGCAGCTTCTCAATGAACCGGACCAGAACCAGCCGCGCGGTGGTTCCGGTGACGGGGGGCGGGTAGATGCCGGGTTGCTGGCGGCGCGCTTCCGCCAGGAACGCCGGCACGTCCCCGGCCGCCACGACCGGCGCATAACCGAAGCTTACGAACGGGTCTCGCCGGAGCCGGACTTCAAGCGAAGCGACGTAGCTGGACCACTCCTGTTGCGAAACCCGTGAGGACGAAGCGAACAGCCCGCCGATGCCACGCAGGTAAACCTCGTAGTGGTCAACACTGTTTTCCAGTTCGGCGATGCGGCCATTGACCATCTGCTCGAAACGGATGGAGCCATCGCTTTTCTCCGCCCCGTGTATCCAATAGGCCGACAGGGCCGACGCCGCCAGTGCGAGGGCCAGGACCAGCCAGGACAAGGGATAACGCAATTGCATCCCGGGGATTGTAGCGCCCGGGAGGCGCACCGAAATGCGGAAAAAGGCCCTGATCGAACGCCCTTCAGAGCCGCTCAGGCACCCGGCACCAGGATTGCCGGCCGCTCAAGCGTCCGCCAGGCCTGAAGCGAGCACGTCGTCGATGAGATCGTTGGCGCTGCCGTAACGGTCTACCTGTTTCTTCGCCATCATCCTGTCGACCTGGGGCTGGTAGCGCTCCAGTCCTGCGGGAAGCCGCGGGATGGGGGCGTTGACATGCTGGTACATGAGCGCCTGGGCGTTGTCGGCCTGGAAAGGCCGATGCCCGGTCAGCATCTCGAAAAACACCACGCCAAGACTGTAAATGTCGGTGCGCTGATCGACCGGCATGCCCAGCGCCTGCTCCGGCGCGAGATAGTAGGGCGTGCCGAAAACCTCGCCGTGCTTGGTGCGGGCAATGTCGGAATTGGTCTGCTTGGCAATGCCAAAATCGGCAAGCCCGAGACTCCCGTCAGCCCGGATCATCACGTTGTCGGGCTTCATGTCGCGATGCACGATACCTTGCGCGTGCACCGCCGTCAAAGCACCCGCCACCTGAAGCAGGATGGCCACCGCCACCTGCGGATTCAGGCGCCTGGCGATCAACTCGCGCAGGTCGCCGCCCGGGAAATACTCCATCGCGATGTAAGCGTAGGACTCGGTAAACCCCTGGTGGTAGATGCGCGCGACGTTCGGGTGGTCGATCTGCGACACCAGCGCGAACTCCTGGATGAAACGCTGCATCATCTCGTTGCCGTCTTCGTCGTTGTCACCGGGTATGGGCAACAACTTAAGCACATGCTGGGCGCGGGTTTCGAGTTCCTCGGCCAGGAACACCTTGGACATCCCGCCCTCGCCCAGCTTGCGGATCATGCGGTAGCCATCGATGGCGACCGGCGCATCCGCCGCCGGCTTCGGACGCGCCACCGGCGCCGGCGCCGGCGCGATGGCGGGTGCTTTGGCGTCGGCCGGCCGTCCACTCGCGATGATCGCCGAATTGGCGCTGATCGCATCAATGATCATCTGGTAGAACTGGGTGTCGGCGCCCGGCCGGGCGGTAAGTCCGGTGATCTCCACGATATCCACCGCACCGGTGCGGCCCTTGACCGTCAATTGCCCGCTGCGGCCGGGGATGAACCGGCGCCCGCCGGATTTGGCCGCTGCCCGGCTGGCCACAATGCTCCAACCCAGCTCCTTGGTCTTGCCTTCAAGACGCGAAGCCAGGTTGACGGTGTCACCGATGACCGTGGTTTCGGTCGCCTCGCCCGAACCCATGCGGCAAACCGAAATGTCGCCGGTGTGGACCCCCACGCCAATGGCGAAATCAGGCATGTTGCGACCCGGATAACGGTCGCGAATCCACGGCTTGAAGCGATGCGCCGCGAGGACCATGAGGACGGCTGCCTTGAGGGCCCGTTCGGCGTGGTCATCGCTGCCGGAACGGCCATCGAACATCGCGACCAGACCGTCGCCAAGGAACTTGACGATCCAGCCCGCCTGGTCGAGGATGGGCTCGCAAGCCTGGCCGAAAAACGCGTTCAGGAATTCCACCACCTGCTCGGGCTCCAGCGCCTCCGCCATGGTCGTGAAGTTTCGAATGTCGGCAAACAGGACAGTGCCATACACCGTCTCGCGCGAGGTCGCGGCGCGAACATCCGGAGGCGAGCGCTCCTCCATCGAACTGAAATGCGAGGTCAGGTCAAGCGAGCGGCGCGGGCGTGCGCGCTGCGGAGAACGCGCCACCTCGCCTGGTGGACTGGTGGCCGTTCCGGCCGTCGACGCGGCAGCCGCAGCAGCAGCTTCCGCGGCAGCCGTCGCGGCGGCTGCACGATCTGCGGCCCGCAGGTTGGCGGCAGCCCGAACGTCAGTACCCGACAAGGTGGAATGCACCCCGGAAACCCGGTTGCCTTCAAGGCGCTTCAGCCGCCCGGTAATCGCGTTCAACAACTCGCTGCGCTTGACCGGCTTGTTGAGGAAATCGTCCGCCCCCAGGTTCATGCTCTTGCGAAAGCTGTCGCGATCGTCCAGCGCGGTCAAAAAGATCACCGGAATCGACGCGGTTTGATCGTTTGCGCGCACGGCGGCCAACATGCCGAACCCGTCCATGTTCGGCATCTGCACGTCGGAAATGATGATGTCCGGGCGCTTGCTCACCGCAAGCTGCAGCCCTTGCAGCCCGTCGACAGCCGTAATGACCTCGTGATTGGCTGACGCCAGATGCAGGCGTACCAGTTCCCGGATGGTCGGGTCGTCTTCGACGACTAGGATGTTCGCCACAGCGGCTTGACAAGTATCCGAATAGTTAACAACAGGGCGAACGTGCGAATCACGGCCGACATTCTCAAGATCGGCGCACCTGGCGCATCACCGCTTTCCGGGATTCCCCTCGCTCGATTTCACGATTGTAACAATCCCTGCCAACTTGGCATGAAGCAAGGAAAACCACATTTACAATGATTAACCAACTCAACGACATTCAGGCAGCAATTCGAGCAGCCCCCAGGCTTTGACCGGTGTCAAACCAGCGCATTCATAGTCGGCTAGCATCCGGGAATGGCCGATCCATCCGCCGCCTCCAGCCTGCTCAAGCGCACGGTCATCGATTTCCTGCGCCTGCACCCGCCATTTTCGCAGCTTGACGACGATCACCTGGATCTGCTCGCCGATCGCGCAGCCGTGAACTATTTTCCCGACGGAACCCGTATCCTCGGCCCGGCCGACGGCATGCCCGGCCGTTACTACATCGTCCATCGCGGGGAGGTTCGCAGCGCCCCCCCGGGCCAGTCCGCCAGCGATGCCGGTGGTGTTGCGGCATTGCATCCCGGCGAGTCATTTCCGCTTGGTGCGCTGGTGGAGGGCCGCGCAGTGGTCAACGACTACGTGGCAGGCGGCGATACCTTCTGCTATGAATTCGACAAGACGGCATTCGATATGCTGCTCGCCAGGAGCGCCACCTTCGCGACATTTTGCACCCGTCGCATTGCCCACCTGCTGCAGGAATCACGCCGCCAGGCGCGCGCGCAGGCCCAGGAGGAGTCCCACGCCCGGCACAACATGACCAGCCTGGTGTCGACGTTGCTGCGCAAGCCAGCCGTGACGTGCAAGGAGACGACTTCGCTGCGTGACGCCCTTCTCGTGATGCGTGACCAGCGCATCGGTTCGATGATTGCGATCGATGGTGCGAACCGGGCGGTTGGCATCCTGACCGAACGCGACGTGCTTGACCGGATAGTCCTGGAAGGCAGGCCGCTGGACATTCCGTTCGCGTCGGTCATGACACCGGCGCCCCACTGCATCGAGGAAAGCGCAACCGCCTTCGACGCTGCACTGCTGATGGCGCGGCACGCGATCCGTCATCTGCCGGTCACCCGCGGCGGCGAGCTTGTCGGCGTCATCTCGGAGCGCGACCTTTTCGCGGCGCAGCGCGCCAGCATGCGCGAAGTCGGACGCGCGATCAACCAGGCGGCGGATGGCGGCGCGCTGGAGCAGGCGGCGGCGGACGTCCGCAAACTGGCGCGCAACCTGCAAACGCAAGGCATGGCCCTGGATCAATTGACCCAGCTGATCGTCGCGCTCAATGACCGCCTGGTGGAGCGCGCGATCGATATGGTCCGGCACGATACCGGCTTTGAAGCCCAGGGCGCCTGCTGGATCGCGCTCGGCAGCGAAGGGCGCATGGAGCAAACCGTCAGCACCGACCAGGACAACGGATTGGTGTTCGAGCCTAAGCCGGGTGAATCGGTGGAAACCTGCCGCGAACATTTGCTTGTATTCGCAGGGCGAGTCAACCAGTTGCTCGCCCGGCTCGGATTTCCCTTGTGCAAGGGCCAGATCATGGCAGGCAATCCCGAGTGGTGTCTGACCATCGGCGAATGGAAGCAGCGGTTCGACGACTGGTTGCGCAATCCAACGCCGGAAGCCCTGCTCAATGCATCGATCTTTTTCGATTTCCGCGCCCTCCACGGCGAGATCCGACTGGCGACGGAATTGCGTACCTGGCTGGCCGGAGAAGTGACGGAGCGACCTGCGTTCCTGCGCATGATGGCCACCAATGCGCTGGGCAACACCCCGCCACTGAACATATTCGGCGAAATAGCGACCAGTGGAAGCCTGGACCTGAAGGGCCAGGGCGCCCGTCCATTCATTGATGCCGCCAGGGTGTTGGCGCTGGCCGATGGCACGCTCGCCACGCAGACCACGCAACGCCTGCGACTGGGTGCCGCGCGGCATGGCACGGTGCGCGAAGCCGAGGCGCTGGTTGAAGCCTTTGAGTTCATCCAGAACCTGCGTCTGACGCGTCAATTCCGAGCCCTGGACGACGGCGGCCCGCCGAACCTGATCGAGATTTCCACTCTGAACGAACTGGACCGTCGCATCCTGAAGGAAGCGTTTCGGCAGGCACGCAAGCTGCAAAGCCGCCTCAGGCTCGACTACGCGTTGTGAACCGGCTGACTTCCTGGCTCGGGCTGGGCGTACCTCGCGATCCGCAGGTCAAGGCGCGCGCTTCAGGCTGGCGCGCGCGCCCCGCTCCTGCACCGGACGCAACCTTCAGCGGCACACGCTGTGTCGTGCTCGACACTGAAACCAGCGGCCTGGACAGCAGCAAGGATCGCTTGCTCGCGGCGGGCGCCGTCGGCCTCACGGGACTGCGGATTCAGCTTTCCGACAGCTTCGATAGCGTGCTGCGCCAGCCCCGTCCGAGTGCCAGGGAGAACATCGTCATTCACGGCATTGGCGAGGCAGCCCAGCTTGAAGGCGAAGACCCGCAAATGGCGTTGCTACGCCTGCTCGAGTTCTGCGGAAAGGCACCGCTCTTCGCATACCAGGCGCCATTCGACGCGGCCTTCATCAGTCGCGCCGTCCGGGAAAACCTGGGCTTCACGCCACGACTCAGGTGGATGGATCTTGCGGCCATCCTGCCTGCGCTATTCGACAGCAAGCCGAACCAGCCGCTTGACAACTGGCTGGCGCGGTTCGGGATCGACGTGCCGGTTCGTCATTCGGCTCTTGGCGACGCCTACGCGACCGCGCAACTGGCGCAAATCGCCCTGCGGCAGGCCCAGTCGAAGGGAATCGAACGCCTGGACAAGCTGGCGAGCCTCGCGCGTGACGCTCACTGGCTGCGCGGGTGATCCACAGGAACGCAACTACGCAGGCAGTCGCGCCAGGCCGGCAAAAAAGAAGCCCGGGCACCTGAAAATCAGGTGCCCGGGCCGGCATTCTGGCGGAGAGACGGGGATTCGAACCCCGGATAGGCTATTAACCTATACACGCTTTCCAGGCGTGCGACTTAAACCGCTCATCCATCTCTCCGGAGCCCATTAGTTTAGCACTGTCGGGCCCCGTCGATGCTTGTCTGCGCACCGCCCCGGGCGCCATGCGGCGCCCGGGGCAGCGGCCTAGTTTGTTTCGGTGCTGATCCCACCACGCAGGCTGGGATAGCGCACATGTTCGACCAGTTCCATGGTTTCCGCACTGGGCTTGGGCGTGATCAAGCTGACGATGATCATCACCGCGAACCCAACCGGCACGCCAAAGATACCGGCGGAGATCGGCTGGATGTCCCACCAGATGTTGTCGGCGATAGGCGATTTGACGCCGAACACGCTGCGCAACCAGGGCTGGGTGACGGCCATGTAATAGAACGTGGTTCCAAGCCCGGCGATCATGCCCAGACATGCCCCCATGGAATTGGCGCGCTTCCAGAACACCCCCAGCACCAGGGCCGGGAAGAAGCCCGCGGCCGCCAACGAGAACGCCGCCGAAACCAGGAACAAGATGTCCGCCGGCTTTTGTGCCGCGACCGCCGCCGCCGCCAAAGCCACCACCAGCAACAATACCTTGGAGATGGTGACGCGACGCGCCGTCGAAGCGTTCGGGTCGAGCATCTTGTAGTACAGGTCGTGTGACAACGCGTTGGCGATGGTCAGCAACAGCCCGTCCGCGGTCGAAAGCGCCGCCGCCAGGCCGCCGGCTGCGACCAACCCCGAGATCACGTAGGGCAGGCCGGCGATCTCCGGTGTGGCCAGCACCACGATGTCCCCGCCGATGGCAATCTCGGCCAGTTGCACGATGCCGTCCTTGTTGATATCAACCACGGACAATAGTGATGGATCCACCTTAGTCCATGATGCCACCCAGGCAGGAAGTTTGGCAAACTCCGATCCCACCAGAAGGGTGTAGACATCGAACTTCGCCAGCACTGCCAGGGCAGGCGCGGTGAAGTACAACAGGAAGATGAAGAACAGCGACCAGAACACCGACTCCCTGGCCTCCTTCACCGACGGCGTGGTGTAGTAACGCATCAGGATGTGCGGCAAAGCGGCCGTACCCACCATCAGGCAGAACACCAGAGCGAGGAAGTTCTTGCGCGCAATATCACTCGCCTTCTCGTCCTTGCCCGGGTACACCGCCGCATGGCGCAATGGCGGATTCGCGCGTGCCGCCACGCCAGCATCCTTGGTCCATGCCGCTTTCGCCGATGCCTCGTCCTTGGGGAAGTCCTTGACCGCCTTTTCGGCCGCCTGGATCTGCGGCAGCGGCGCATTGGCGGCCTTGAGATCCTCGAGCGCCTTCGTGGTCTTGGCGCGTTCGGTCTCAAGCGAGCCCGGCAGCCCCTTCACCTTCTCGTTGGCGGCCTTGGCCCGATCGGCGAAGATCTGGCGAACCTCTTTCTCCTTGGGGTCGTCGATCAGTTGCTTTTCGCGCTCGGTCACCTTCTCGAGGGTCTTGCCGTACACGAACTGCGGCAACGGAATGCCGGTGTGCTTGACCGACAGCCACACCACCGGAATCAGGTAGGCGACGATCAGGATGATGTACTGCGCCACCTGGGTCCAAGTCACCGCTTTCATGCCGCCCAGGAACGAACACACCAGGATGCCGCCGAGGCCAAGGAAAATCCCCAGCTCGAAGCTCACCCCGGTCAGCCGGGTGGTGATCAGTCCGACGCCATAGATCTGCGCCACCACGTAGGTGAAGGAGCACAGGATGGCGGCGAAAATGCCGATGGTACGGGCGAAGTTGCCGCCGTAGCGCGCCCCGAGAAAGTCCGGAATGGTGAACTGCCCGAACTTGCGCAGATAGGGCGCGAGGAACAGGGCCACCAGGCAGTAGCCGCCGGTCCAGCCGAGGATGAAGGCCAGCCCGCCATAGCCGGTCAGGTACAGCGTACCCGCCATGCCGATGAAGGAGGCCGCCGACATCCAGTCCGCACCCGTTGCCATGCCGTTGAAAAGAGCCGGCACCTTGCGGCCGGCCACGTAATACTCGGAGGCTTCCGAGGTGCGGCTCATGATGCCGATGCCGGCATACAGGCCAATGGTGGCGATCAGGAAGATGTAGCCGATCCAGGCGCGCGGCAGTCCCATCTGCTCGGCGATCGCGAGCAGGACCACGAAAACGATGAAGCCCCCGGTGTACCAGCTGTATGCCTTCTTGAGCTGGTCGAAGAACGCCGAGCGTTCCTGTGCTGAAGTTGCCATCTGATGTCCCCTTTCAGTCGCCTTCGGCGACACCGTATTCGTCGTCGAGCTTGCCCATCGCCCTGGCATACCACCAGATGATCAGCACGTAGATGATGAGCGAGCCCTGCGCAGCCATGTAGAACGAGAATGGCCAGCCGAAGATCGAGAAAGTCGAAAGTTCCTTGGCGTAATACCCAATAATGAACGTGGTCGCAAACCAGATGAACAGCAAGATGCCGGTCACCCTCAGATTCTTCTGCCAGTACTCCTTGTGCTTCTCCGTGATTTCGATTGCCATACAACCCCCGTTGTTCAAAAGTTGATATTGACGTTGCGGTACTGCCACTCCAGGTGAAAGGCACTGCGTTGAAAAATGGAAAATCAGGCGGGCGACAAGGGCGTATCCGACGACCCGCCGCCCAAACCCTTGTCGGCCTCCGCCTTGCGCTGCAAAGTGAGCCTGCGGATGTCGGCATCGAGCAGGTGTGCGATCTTGGGGTTGAACCTGACGGTATGGCGCCGCAGGCCCTCGAGTTCGTCGGTCTCGCCCAGCACGAAATGCGTCATGCCCAGCTGATACCAACCGTGCATGTTCATCGGGTCGATCCGCACGACTTCCTGGAACGCCCGCTTGGCCTCGGAATGGCGCTCATGGCGGACGTGGATCAGGCCGATGCCATACCAGGCACGATCGAGAGAGGGGTTGAGTTCGAGCGCGCGCCGGAAATGCTGAAGGGCCTCATCATGCAGTCCCTGCTGGTCGCACACCCAGCCGACGTTGAAGTGGGCCACGGCGAGTCCGGGATCCATGCGAAGCGCACGTTCGAACTCGGCGCGGGCACGCGCCCGGTCGCCCTTCAGCCCCCATACATGCCCTTGCATCATGACCTGTGACGCTGCCTCCGCCGGCTGGTCGGCGCACGCCTTCTCCAGGTCGCCATGCAGTTCCAGGGCGCGGTCAAGATGCCCGAAGCGCACGGCAAGCCGGGTGGTCAGCCCCAGGTAGAAACGCAGCAGCCGGTTCATCGCGCTCCCCCGGAAGACGCGCCACGCGCCGCGGTCAGTGCCTCACAAGCCTGATGCTTGGGCTGTTCCGCGCACAACTGCAGCTTGCCGATGGAAAGCCCGAACCAGGCCACGAGCAAGACCGCGCAGGCGGCATACGGGAGATGGCGGTCCAGAACGAAACGCGGCGTGATTAGCCGCATGAGGGACACAAAGGGTTGCGTCCCCTTGACGAACAACTGGTAGATGATGTTGCCGTCAAGCTTGTGCCGGGCTGGCAGGAACAAAAGCACGAGCAGACCACGCGCGGCGAAGAACATGAGCGCGATCTCGGCGATCGCCTTGGCGATCTGCAACAACAGAAGTGAATCCAATATCGTGTCTCCTCGATGGCGGGGCGAGGTGCAAGCACCCTTGCCCACCCGCCGCGCGCGCTCTTTGGCCGGCGCGCTGCAGCGTTTGGTCCCTTGAAAAATCACATGTTCGAATCGGCTTGCTCGTTCTCCAAAAATAGGTGGCTTTGTAAGGGCGCCGGCTGGCGCCCTCGCACATCGAATTGAAATCGCTTACATCGCCTGCTTCAGTTGATCCAGGATCGCCGGGTTTTCCAGCGTCGAAACGTCCTGGGTGATGTTCTCGCCCTTGGCGATGGAACGCAGCAGGCGGCGCATGATCTTGCCGGAGCGGGTCTTCGGCAGGTTGTCGCCGAAGCGGATGTCCTTGGGCTTTGCGATCGGGCCGATCTCCTTGCCCACCCAGTCGCGCAGCTCGCGGGCGATGGCCTTGGCCTCCTCGCCGGTCGGCCGGGCGCCCTTCAAGACCACGAACGCAACCACCGCCTCCCCTGTCATGTCGTCAGGGCGGCCGACCACTGCGGCTTCGGCCACCAGCTTGCTGTTGGACACGAGCGCCGACTCGATTTCCATTGTGCCCAGGCGATGCCCGGAAACGTTGAGAACATCGTCGATGCGGCCCATGATGGTGAAGTAGCCGGTTTCCTTGTCGCGCACCGAGCCGTCTCCGGCCAGGTACAGCTTGCCGCCGAGTTCCTCGGGAAAATAGGTCTTCTTGAAGCGTTCCGGGTCGCCCCAGATGGTGCGCACCATCGAAGGCC
The DNA here is from genome assembly GCA_965279115.1 of Burkholderiales bacterium. Classification (GTDB taxonomy): domain Bacteria; phylum Pseudomonadota; class Gammaproteobacteria; order Burkholderiales; family JAEUOS01; genus JAEUOS01. The sequence goes on along the minus strand of OZ257137.1, from coordinate 3,662,498 downwards.
AGGGCCGCTTGACGACCAGGATCCCGCCATTGCCGTTGGGCACGTCATGGCCGGTTTCATCGACGATCGCGGCGATGATGCCGGGCAACGGCAAAGTACAGGAGCCTGGTACCAGCGGCGTCGCTCCGGGCAGCGGGGTGATCATGTGGCCGCCGGTTTCGGTCTGCCAGAAGGTGTCTACGATCGGGCAGCGCGAACCGCCCACGTTCTCGTAGTACCACATCCAGGCTTCCGGGTTGATCGGTTCGCCGACCGAACCCATGATGCGCAGGGAGGTCAGGTCGTAGTTGCGCGGATGGGTCTTGGGGTCGACCTCGGAAGCCTTGATCAGCGAGCGGATGGCAGTGGGCGCGGTATAGAAGATCGAGCACTTGTGCTTGCCGATCATGTCCCAGAAGCGGCCGGCGTTCGGGTAGGTCGGCACGCCCTCGAAGACGATCTCGGTGGCCCCCACGGCCAGCGGGCCATAGGCCACGTAGCTGTGCCCGGTGACCCAACCGATGTCGGCGGTGCACCAGAACACATCCGCGGGCTTGATGTCGAAGGTCCACTTCATGGTCAAGGCCGCCCACAGCAGGTAGCCACCGGTGGAGTGCTGGATGCCCTTCGGTTTGCCGGTCGAGCCGGAGGTGTAGAGGATGAACAGCGGATGTTCGGCACCAACCCATTCGGGCTCGCACACCTCGCTCTGTCCGGCCTCGGCCTCGTGCATCCAGCGGTCGCGCCCGGCCTGCATGCCGACGTTACCGCCGGTGCGCCGGTAAACCACCACGTTCTTGATGGCTTCGCAGCCGCCCATGCCGAGCGCCTCGTCGACAATCGCCTTGATCGGCAGCGCGCGGCCGCCGCGCATCTGCTCGTCGGCGGTGATGATGGCCACCGCGCCGGCGTCGATGATGCGTTCCTGCAAGCTCTTGGCGGAAAAGCCGCCGAACACCACCGAGTGGGTGGCACCGATGCGGGCGCACGCCTGCATGGCGACGACGCCTTCGATGGTCATCGGGATGTAGATGATGACCCGGTCACCCTTTTTTACCCCCATGCCCTTCAACGCGTTGGCGAAGCGGCACACCCGCGCGTGCAGCGCCTTGTAGGTGATGGTGGTGACAGCGCCGTCGTCGGCCTCGAAAATGATGGCCGTCTTTTCGGCGTTGCCGTTGGACAGATTGACGTCCAGGCAGTTGTAGGAGGCATTGAGCTGCCCGTCTTCAAACCACTTGTAGAACGGGGCGCCGGATTCGTCGAGCACCCGGGTGAAGGGCTTGTGCCATTGCAAGGTCTCGCGCGCCTGGCGCGCCCAGAAACCTTCGTAGTCCTTTTCCGCCTCGCTGCACAGCGCCAGGTAGGCGGGCATTCCCGAGATGGTCGCACCCTGGACCATGGCGTCCGAAGGCGCGAACACGCGCTTTTCATTCATTACCGATTCGATAGCGGACATCTTTATCCTCCCGTGATGTTTGTCGTCTGAGGCTTGCACCGCTTGACCGGGCAAACTGCGACAATCATAGGTATCCCCGCTGACGATGGTCTTACGCAGGCTGCTTCAAACAAGATTGCGCGTGCCGCAAGCGGCGGCACGCGCAACGGAACCAGTACCAAGTTGGACCTTATTTACTGAAGCTTACGAGATACTTACAAGATAGGTTTTACACAATGATTTTTCGTTGTGCATTGCCATATATCTATGAAACCAATCAATTTCAATCGCGAGTTCGAACCCGAATACGGCAATCTGGTAGCAGTTACGCCGCTGATCCGCCGCCTGGTGGCGCGTAACGGCGGCCCGTTCACCGCCTGGGGTACCGGAACCTATGTGGTCGGTCATGGCGAAGTCGCGGTCATCGACCCGGGCCCGCTGGAAAATGCCCACATCGACGCGCTGCTCGCGGCGCTCAAGGGCGAGCGCATCACGCACCAGGTGATCACCCATACTCATCTTGACCATTCACCCGCCGCGGCCGAGATCCGCAAGCGCTGCGGAGCCAGGGTGGTGGGCTGCGGTCCCCACGGCGAGCGCGGCGAAACCACCGAGGCAGGCGCGGACTACGACTACGTGCCTGAACAGCGCCTGTTCGACGGCGACCGGGTCACAGGCCCGGGCTGGACCCTGACCGCGGTGGCCACGCCAGGCCACACTTCGAACCATCTGTGCTACTGCCTGGCTGAGGAAGACGCACTCTTTACCGGCGACCATGTCATGGGATGGTCCACCACGGTCGTGTCGCCGCCGGACGGCGACATGGCGGCCTACATGGGGAGTCTGGAGCGGTTGCTGGCGCGCAATGACCAGACCTACTACCCCACCCACGGTGCGCCCATCCCGCGGCCGCAGGAATTTGTCAGGCAGCTGATCGACCACCGCATCGAGCGGGAAGAACAGGTGCTGGCCTGCGTTGCGGACGGCCTCGAAACCATCGAGGCGATGGTGCGCAAGCTGTACGCAGATGTCGATGTGCGGCTGCATCGCGCTGCCGGCCGCTCGGTGCTGGCGCACCTCCAGAAACTGGTGGACGAGGGCCGCGTCAGGAGCGAACCAGTCGCCACCGGTGGCGCTGCCGCCTCCGCGCGCTATCTGGCCGCCTGACAAGCCGCCTGATACCCGCGCAGCATGCGCACCCGTCACGCCGCATAGAGTTCCGCCCTTGTCTCTGCCCGCGCAATCGAATCCAGGCGTGCCGCTTCTTCCGCTCATCGTCGTCATGGTGCTCACGCACCTGACTTTCGTTGGCAGCCGGGTCGCACTCTCGCTCTTCGCTCTCAAGCTCAACGCCTCGGCCGCCACGGTGGGGGTGCTGATGTCGCTGCTGGCGGTCATTCCCATGCTGATGTCGGTGCATACCGGACGCTGGACCGACCGCTCCGGCCCTGCCATTCCCACCCTTGCCGCGCTTGTCATGGTGATTGCCGGCGCGCTCATGCCATGGATGTTCCAGTCCATCCACGGTCTGTATGTCGCCAGTGTGCTGCTCGGCAGCGGCTTCATGATGGGACATATCGCCATCAACAACGCGGTCGGCCACGCCAGCACCGCGGAGAACCGGGCGCGCAATTTCGGCCTGCTGGCCCTGGGGTTCTCCACCTCAAGTGTCCTCGGGCCGGTGATCACCGGATTCGCGATCGACCACCTGGGGCATGTCCGGGCATTCGCCCTGCTGGCCGCCTTTCCGGCGCTGGCATTGGCACTCTGGCCGATGATTCGCCGCACCACGCGCGACCACCACCGTCAAGTCGCCCCTCCCGCCGATGCGCACGTGTTCGACCTGCTGCGCATCGCGCCGTTGCGCGCCGTGTTCATCGTCAGCGGCCTGTTGTCGGTCGGCTGGGACCTGTTCACTTTCATGGTGCCCATTCACGGTGCTCGCCTCGGCCTGTCGGCCTCCACCATCGGCCTGATCATGGGATCGTTCGGGTTTGCCACCTTCGTGGTGCGGGCCGGCATGCCGTGGATCGCACGCACCTTCAGCGAGTGGCAGGCGCTCACCGGTGCGCTGGCCATCACCACCGGCGTCTACATCCTGTTTCCCCTGGTGAACCTGGTGCCGATCCTGCTCACGCTCGCGTTCATTCTCGGCCTGGGCCTGGGCGTGGGCCAACCCATGGTCATGAGCCTGATCCACAACGCATCCCCGGCGGGCCGCGCCGGCGAGGCCGTCGGCGTACGCACTACGGTGATGAATGCCAGCCATACCTTCCTGCCGCTGGGATTCGGCGCGCTTGGCAGCGCGTTGGGCATGATCCCGGTGTTCTGGGCGATTGCGGCCTGCATGGCCGCCGGCGCCGCTTTCGCCGGCCGCAGGCGCGGCGCCGTCATCTGATCCACGGTCGAACTACCGATGCGAACCGCGCGGGCCATCCTGGAGTTTTTCGCGGCATTGGCGCTGTCCGGCATTTCGCTCGCCGACTCCATCGACCTGCAGGGCCATCGTGGCGCCCGCGGACTGGCGCCGGAAAACACCCTGGCGGGATTCCGCCGCGCCATGGTGGAAGGCGTCAGCACCCTGGAACTCGACACCGGCCTGACCCGGGACGGGGTCGTCGTCGTCCATCATGACGACGCCCTCAACCCAGCCTTGACCCGCGACGCCGCCGGCCAATGGCTGGCCGCGCCGCGCCTGATACATCACATGTCACGCCGCGAACTGGCCCGCTTTGATGTGGGCAGGCTGCGCACCGGAACCGCCTACGCGTCCCGCCATCCGATGCAGGAGGCGCGCGACGGCGAGCCCATACCTACACTTGACCGGCTGTTCGCCATGGTTTTGTCCACGCCCGCGCGCGCGCTGCGTTTCAACATCGAAACCAAACTCTCCCCTCTGGCACCGGAGCGGACCGCTGCGCCGGAGGCGATGACCGAAGCGATCCTGCGCACGGCCGAACGCCATCGCATGCGCGATCGCATCGCCTTGCAATCGTTTGACTGGCGCACGCTCGCCATCATGCGTCGTCTGGCGCCCGATGTCCCGACGGTTCACCTGACAGTACGCCAGCCGTGGCTGGACAACATTGATCCGCGCTGGAATGACGGGATCAAACTTGCGGACCATGGCTCCATTCCACGCATGATCAAGGCCGCGGGGGGACAGGCGTGGTCCCCTTACTTCGGCGATCTGGCCGAGGCCGATCTCATCGAGGCCCGCTCGCTTGGTCTCAAGGTCATCGTCTGGACGGTGAACGCGCCGAACGACATCGAACGCATGCTGGCAATGGGCGTCGATGGCCTGATCACCGACTATCCCGATGTGGCACGCCGCATCATCCAGGCGCGCGGCCTGACGATCGCCCCGATCGACTGGACGCCAAAACCCGGCGGCGCGAGGCGCTAGCGCCACCGCCCCCTGGTGCGCCGATCACCGCCGCCCCCAGGCGGGCCACCTCGGAACGCAACCAGACATGACCGGGGTCGTGGCGGCTGCGTTCATGCCAGTACTGGGATACCTCCAGTCGCCTGAAGGGCAACGGCGGTTGAAAAGCGATGAGACCCAGGTCACGCGCGAAACGCTTGCCCGCCCGGCCGGGCAGGGTCAACAGCAGGTCGGAATCCGCGACCAGGAAGGCCGCGGCGCTGAAACTGGGCAATCGAACGCGGATGCGGGCCGCCGGAACGGTAGCCGAAATCGCCTGCTCCACGAGCGAATTGAAGGCATGTCCGGTGCCGCCGGTCACCACCAGGGCGTGCTCGGCCCCGACGTACTCCTCGATGCCTATCCTGGCGCCCGCGAGCCGGTGCCCCTTGCGCATCACGCATACGAAATCGTCCTCGAAAAGCCGCTGCCGAAAGATCCCGCCGGGCATGCGCGGAAATGCACCCACCGCCAGATCGGCACGCGCCGATTCGAGGCTGGCGGCGACACCGCCGGCCTCCAGCGGCATCATGCGCAGGCGCACATGCGGCGCCACCGCATCGAAGCGTGCGAGCAGGGAGGGCAGAAAATTGAGGGCGCCAAGGTCGGAGGCGACGATGGTGAACTCGCGCTCCGAACGCAGCGGCTCGAACCCCGCCCCAACGGCGATACGGCCGCGGAAGGTTTCAAGGATTTCGCGCACCGGGCCGATCAGCGCCTCGCCGTGCGGGGTCGGCGCGAGGCCACCAACCGCACGCACGAACAGGGGGTCGCCGACCCAACGGCGCATGCGCGCCATCGCCTGGCTGACCGCCGGCTGGGTCATGGCCATCCGCTGCGCCGCGAGCGTGAAGCTGCGGTGCTCGTAGACGGAGTCGAACACGGTGAGCAGGCGAAAATCCAGCGACTCGAGGCCGGCGGCAGGCTTCATGGGTGAACATGCCCGAAGGAAGTGAAGACCTGACCATACAATATTTTCAGCATGTGAATGACCCCATTCATCGCCAATGCTTATGCGGTGGGTAATCACAATCCGCGCCATGCGCATGCTTCAATGCGCGCCATTGCCAGCGCGAGAAGCCGACCATGCGCCCGTATTCACATCGCGACCGCCCGTTTGACATGAGCCCGTTGGCGCTGGAGAGGCTGGCGCGCAGCTCCTCACCCGTCGTCGTGACCGGCCCGCTACGCCAGCCCATAGATGCCACCACGGCTTGCGAAGATTCGGTCGCCGCGATATTCCCCGAGTATTTCTCTCTCTTCCGCCGTTTTCTTGCAGGCCCTGTGGCGCCGGCACGCGCGCCGATCCCGGACGATCCGCTGGTTCGTGCCCGTAACCTGAAAGCGTCCGCCTACTTTCTCGACGCGACCATCGCCGGGTGCTGCGAACTCACCCCGGACGACCGAGCGCCCGAGGACCATACCCACGCCTTCGTGTTTCTCATCGAGTTTGGCCGTGAGCCAGAGCCCGGCGAACCGGGTGCTGCCTGGATTCGCGGCACCAATACCGCACGTACCGACCTGCGAGCAGCGGAACTGGCAGTCATTCTGTCGGGCTACCTGCGCTGGATGGGGTTTGCGGCCGAAGGGCATGCGTCGGGGACGAGCGGGATCGACATTCCCGGCCTCGCCATTCGCGCCGGCGTAGCCCGGCGCGGCAAGGACGGTTTGCTGGAAGCACCGTTTCTCACGCGCGGCTTCCGGCTCGGAGTGGTCACCACGGACTACGCGATCGCCCGGGACATGCCGCTCGAGCAGGCTGGCCCGCTGGTGCCGGACGATCCCGACATCCGCGAAGGCCGCATGGGCACCCGACCACTCTGGTGGGATGCGGAACAGGCCAGGCGAGCCCTGCATATGGGTCGCTACCCGATGGAAAAAATACCCCGTGCGGATCGCCCGACCACCCTGGTGCTGGCTGACGAGATCCGGCGCATTCCCAAACGCGGCGATTTCTTCAAGCGCGCGCAGGCCGGCGATCTCGGCGAGAAGGCCAGGCGCGAGCGCATGCGCTTCCCGATGAAGCATCCCTACGCGCTGGGCATGCAGCCGCTGATCCAGAACATGGTGCCCTTGCAGGGCGGCCGCGAGAAGATGACGCCGACCGGCATCGGTGGCGATCTGTCCGACCCGCTCGCCAATGCGCAGGCGATCAAGGCGCTCGGCCACTACCTGGGCGCCGATTTCGTCGGCATCTGCAAGCTCGAACCGTGGATGATGTATTCGCACGACGAGATCGAGGGCAAGCCGATTCCCGTGTACCACGACTACGCCGTGGTGATGCTCATCGACCAGGGCTACGAGACCATGGAAGGCGCCTCCGGCGACGACTGGATCTCGGCCTCGCAATCCATGCGCGCCTACCTGCGCGGCGCCGAGATCGCCGGCCTGTTGGCCGCGCATTGCCGGCGCATGGGGTATTCGGCACGCGCCCATTCCAACGCGCATTCCGAGGTGATCCACAATCCGGCGATCCTGATGGCCGGCCTGGGGGAAGTCAGCCGCATCGGCGACACCATGCTCAACCCGTTTATCGGGCCACGCTCGAAGTCGGTGGTGTTCACCACCGACCTGCCGATGGCGGTGGATGCGCCGATCGACTTCGGCTTGCAGAATTTCTGCGAGAACTGCCGCAAGTGCGCACGTGAATGTCCTTGCAACGCGATCCCCTTCGGGCCCAAGGTGATGTTCAACGGCTACGAAATCTGGAAGGCCGACGTCGAGAAATGCACCAAGTATCGCGTCACCAACATGAAAGGCTCCGCTTGCGGGCGCTGCATGAAGATGTGCCCATGGAACCGCGAGGACACCACCGAGGCCGAGGCGTGGATGTGGCGCGCGATCGCCGAGCGGCAGGCGGCGCGTGCCTTGGCCGAGGAGGATGATGCCCGGGGCAACGGCGCGCGCAACCCGGTCAAGCGCTGGTGGTTCGATCTGGAAGTCATCGACGGCGTTGCCGTGCATCCGGCCGCCGGCGTCAACGAGCGTGATCTCGATTTCGGGCGCATGCGCCTGGCCGAGAAACAGAAGCTGGCGATGTTCCCGGCCGATCTTCAGCCGACGGGGGGGACTACAATTTCCCAGGTGGTCCCGGTAGACCGGGAAGCCGGATTGCGCATGTACGAACAGGCGGAGCGGCCGGAGAGCGCGCGACAACGCCTGGCAGGCATACCCATAGTGGTTGTCCAAGGAGACACGGCATGAATCTGATATTGAAGTGGCTGTGCGCCACCGCGTGTATGGTCAGTTGCGCGGCACTGGCCCAGACTTTCCCGTCGCGCCCGGTCAGGCTGGTGGTTCCGTTCCCGCCGGGTTCAGCCACTGACACGCTTGGCCGCCTGCTGGCGCAGAAGCTGCAGGAGTCATGGGGGCAATCCGTGGTGGTGGACAACAAGCCCGGCGCCGGCAGCATCATCGGCGCCGAAACGGTAGCCAAGGCGCCGGCGGACGGTCACACATTGTTCATGGGCCACATCGGCACGCATGGTGCGAATCCGGCCCTCTATGCAAAGCTTCCCTACGATCCGGTCAGGGATTTCGCACCGATCTCGCTGCTGGTGACCATTCCCAATCTGGTGGTCGTGCACCCATCGGTGCCGGTGACCAGCATCCGCGAACTCATCGATCTTGCGAAGGCCAGGCCCGGTGCGCTCAATGTCGGGTCTCCCGGGATCAGCACCTCCGCCCACCTGATGATCGCGCTGTTTCGTTCGATCACCGGTGCGGAGATGACGCACGTGCCCTTCAAGGGTTCCGCGGCGGCGATGCAGGCCATTGGCGCGGGCGAGGTGCAGGTGGCATTCGACACCGTCACCTCGGTGATGCCGCAGGTGCGCGCGGGGCGCGTAAAAGCCCTGGCCATCACATCGAAGGAACGCTCCACCGCCGCGCCCGACGTGGCGCCGCTGGCCGAAACGGGTGTGCCGGGATTCGATGTCGCGACCTGGTTTGCCCTGTTTGCGCCCGCTGGCACCCCCAGGCCAGCGATCGAAAAAACCGGCGGCGACACGGTACGCATCCTGCAAAACCGGGATGTCGCGGAGCGCCTGCAAGGCATGGGCATGACTATTGTTGCCACCACGCCCGACCAGTTGGCAGCGCATGTGAATGCCGAAATCGCACGCTGGGGCAAGGTGGTGCGGGAAGCCAATATCAAGGTGGAATGACTTCAACAATGAAAACCGCTGAAGCCAGCTTCATCCCATTGCCCGGCTACCGCGAGTATCCACCGGCCGAAATGCTGGAGCGCGCGCGCGCCTTCAACACCGAGATCCAGCGGCGGCGCACGGTACGGGAGTTTTCCGACCGCGCCGTCCCCAGGGAAATCATCGAGCAATGCCTGCTCGCCGCCGGCAGCGCGCCTTCCGGCGCAGCGTTGCAACCTTGGCAATTCGTCGTGGTGGGCGACCCGGCGGTGAAGTCGCGTATCCGTACCGAGGCCGAAAAGGAGGAGCGCGACTTCTACAACGGCCGGGCGCCGCAGGAATGGCTGGATGCACTCGCGCCCCTGGGAACGGATGAGCACAAGCCCTTTCTCGAAATCGCGCCCTGGCTGATCGTGATCTTCGAGAAAACCCATTCCGAGCTTGACGACGGCCGGCGGGTGAAAAACTATTACGTCGGGCAGTCCACCGGCATTGCCTGCGGCATGCTCATCGCAGCGCTACATGCGGCAGGCCTGGCCACACTGACCCACACGCCCAGCCCGATGGGCTTTCTCAACAAAATCCTCGGGCGCCCGAAAATCGAGCGACCGTTCCTGCTCCTGGTGGCGGGCTACCCGGCGCCCGGCGTCAGGGTGCCGGATATCAAGCGCAAGCCGCTGGAGAAAATCGCCACCTTCATCTGAAGGGGCGGATTCAGACTCCGAGCAATTCCACTTCGAACTGCAGCGTCGCGTTGGGCGGGATCACGCCGCCGGCGCCGCGCGCGCCGTAGCCCATTTCCGGCGGGATCGTCAGGACGCGCTTGCCACCGATCTTCATGCCGGCGAAGCCTTCGTCCCAGCCGCGGATCACATGCCCGGCGCCAAGGGGAAACTCGAAAGGCTGGCCGCGGTCCTTGCTGGAATCGAACTTCGCGCCGCGCACCCCGTCGTTGAACAACCAGCCGGTGTAGTGCACCGAGATATAGGCGCCAGCTACGGCTTCGGCGCCACTGCCTACGGTAATGTCTTCAATGATCAGTTGCGAGCTCATGGGGTTTCCCTGGAAAAAAGGCGCCCAGTATACGGTCTGGCGCGCGGGCCCCGCGAATGGTCAGCCGGCGACTTTTGGCAGGCGCAGCGCGATCCAGACCGCCACCGCGTTGAGGATCACGCCCGACGCGACAGGAATCGCATAGCTCGCCGTGCGGTCATAGACCCAACCGGCGAAAGTCGGCGCGACCAGTGTACCGATGCCTGCGGCGACATACAGGAAGCCGATGATCCCTGACAGGTTGAGCGCGCCGAAGTAGCCCATCGCCAACGGAGGCGCCAGGCCGACATAGCCGCCATAACCAAGGCCGAACATTACCGCGAACAGTGCCAGGGCGGCGAACGAAGCCGGCAAGGCGAGCGACAACCACCACCAGGCGAATGCAAGCCCCATCAGGGCGAACATGGCCGCATAGGAATCACGCCGCCCGAAGCGGTCAGCCAGGCCGGCAAGAAAAAAGCGGCCTCCGAAACTGCCCAGCCCGATGATGCCCAGCAACAGGGCCCCGGCCTCGGCCGACAGGCCGCGGTCCTGCGCATGCCGCGCCAGATGCACGAACGGCATGAACTGGACCAGTCCCGTCACCAGCAAGGTGGCGAAAAACAGGCCGAAGGTGCGCGAGCGCACCGCCTCCAGCCAGCCCATGCCGGCCGCATGTCCGCCTGCCGGCGGGTGGTCCGCATTGTCCGGATTGAGGCCCTTGCGCTGCGGTGATTTTTCCAGCAACAGGGTAGCTGCCACACCAAGGACAAGCGTACATGCCGCGAGGAGTTCGAGCGTGCCGCGCCAGCCGAACGCCGCGTTCGCCCGCACCGCCAGGAGCGGGACGACCAGCGTTCCCAATCCGATGCCGGAGGAAGCGATTCCGGCCGCCAGGGCGCGTCGCTTCACGAACCATGGCTGTACCGCCGCGATCGCCGGCACATACGAGCAGCCCACCCCGAAACCGATCGCCAGTCCGAACGCGGCATAGAACTCCGCCAGACTCGCCGCCCGGCTGGCCCAGTACAACCCGGTCCCCAGGCAGGCGATGCCGAAACCGGCTACCCAGCGCACATGGGTGCGGTCGGCCACCACGCCGGCAAAGGCGCCAATGCTGAAATAGAGGAACACCGCCAGGGCGAAGGCAAACGACACGTCCGCACGGTTGGCCGAGAACTCGGCCTGTAAGGACGGAAAGAACGAGGAAAACGAGTAGGTGGCACCGAAAATGGTGAAGAGCAGCACATGTACCGACCAGACCACGACCCAGCCATGGAAAAGGCGCGCGCGCTTCATGGACGGCGGCCAGTGGTTCGGCATCGCCTGGCACGCAAGGCAATATGGGGGCTCGGCACCGCCGAAGGTTACCCCACGTTCGTGAAATCGGCAGGTGGCGCAAATCGGCTAAATTGCGGTGATGCAAGTCCGCACTGCAACACCCACAATTGCGCGAGCCAGGCGCCCGTCGACCGTCGCGGGGGAAGCGGTACTGCTCGCCCTGGCGGCGCCGCGCCCGCCCCTGGTGCAAGTGAATCGAAGGGCCGGCGGGACGGTTGTACTGGAACTCGCCGGCAGTCTTCGCGTGGAGCGCGGGCCAGGCGGGCGCCTGGTTGTCAGCACGGTCGACAGGCACGGCCGCTGGCGCCGCGCTGCCGACCTCGAAGACGCCGCGCTGCTGCAGCCGGGCGCCCTGACATCCCAGGCGATCACCATTGCCATCGCGGCCGGATTGGCGGCGATGGCAACCGAAGTCGGGCTGTCAGGCGCGGACCGCGGTTATGTCGAGAAGCGCATCCGCGCGGACCTCTATCCCGACGCCGGCAGCGTGCAAACCGCGCGTGCCGTCCGCAGCGTGCTGACGCAGGGCATCGCGGATCGCGAACTGCTTCGGGCCACATGCCTGGTGTTCGGCGCCGGCGCGAGCATTCGCGACTACAACGACATGGCCCGGGCCGGCGCGCAAGTTCTCGCCCGAATCACACGCGAGGTGCCGAATCTCGCGCCAGTGCTGGCGGCCCGGGTGCGGCGCCTGGCACGCAAGGCCGAACCGGAAGCAACACTCGGCCTGATGGGGGCGGCACGCGCCGAATTGATGCGCGCAGCCGGCCAGGCCCGCCTGGCCAAACGTGACTGGAAGTGGCTGTCACATCAATCCAACTGCACCGTGCGCGCCCTGCTGGAGTCCGCCGCCGGGGACGATGCCGCCACGAACTCCAGCCTCGCTATTCGACTCTTCGCCGCTGCCCGGGTCGCGCGTCCGCCGGCCGTGGTAATCCGACTCGCGATGCCAGGCGGCGCGATCGCGCGCGCACTCGATGTCGTGAAGGAAACCGGCGCTGAGTCCCGGCTCGACGACCTGGCGCGCCTGGTACGATTGGCCATCGCGGAATGGCGCCGACGCGCGATCCAGGGCCAGTCGCTGCGCTTCATGCGCGACGATCTGGGCTACCTGATCGACTGGTGGATCGACCTGGCGCGGGAGAGCGCCGACCTGATCCCGCAGAACGCGGGATGGACCTCACTGGTAAGGCGGCAACAGCGCTGGCACCAGATGATCATCCTCCGGAACCCGGAATTCCTGCTGCATTGGCGCAGCGCGGTGCCGGCCCATGAGGCCGCGGGCTATCGTGTCGTTCCGCTGACAGATTCGCTCATGCTGGCCCGCGAAGGCATGGAAATGCGCCATTGCGTGGCCAGTTATGCGCGCGATTGCGCCGCCGGCCATACGCGCATTTTCGCCTTCGAATCCACCGCTTGCGGCGAGCGCGCCACGGTGGAATTGCGGCGCCGCGCCGCGTACTGGTACGCCGGGCAGGTCAAAGGGGCATGCAACGCCGATGTGTCGCCGGGCATGCGCATGGCCGCCGAACGGCTCGCCTCCCGTTACGCGCATGCCCATGGCAATCTGTGAGGAAATGCCAATGACCGCTGCGGATGCAAGCCGCGTCCCGCGTGCCGCGCTGACAGGGAACCGCAGGATCGTGCGGTTATAATCCGCGCGCCCGCCCTCCGGGGGGCTCTGAGTCCATCCTTCGGAAAGTCCCCATGTTCGGCCGATTCATGCCCAAGGAAGGGCGGTTCTTCGAGTATTTCAACGAGCACGCCTTGGCGATTGTCGATGGCGCACGCGAGTTGGCGTCCCTGATGTCGCATTTCGACGATCTGCAGCGCCGCGCCTACTCGATTGAATCCATCGAGAAGCGGGCCGACAAGATCACCCACGCCACCGTCGACCTGCTGCACAAGACCTTCATCACGCCTCTCGACCGCGATGCGATCCACCAGCTCATCACCACGATGGACGACATTCTCGATCTCACCGAGGACGTTGCCCATTCGATTTTCCTGTACGACATCAAGCGCGTGACGCCGGAAGCGCAAAAGTTGGCCGAGATCTGCGTCGTCTGCAGCGAAAAGGTGCAGGCGGCGGTCAAGCTGCTGCCGTCGATGGAGAACGCGACCGAGATCCTCGCCATCTGCGAGGAGATCGACCGGCTGGAATCCGAAGCCGACCACGTCATGCGTGCCGCCATGGCCAAGTTGTTCCGCGAGGAGCCGGATGTGCGCCAGGTCATCAAGCTCAAGGAAATCTACGAGTTGCTCGAGTCCGTCACCGACAAGTGCGAGGACGTGGCCAACATCATCGAAGGCATCATCGTCGAGAACGCCTGAGATGGGCGCGCGGCAAGCCTGACCCGGCAAGTGACGCCCACCCGCATGGCCAATCCAGACGCGATCGCATGACCCTCCAGATCCTGCTCTTCCTGATCCTTCTGGCGCTTGCGTTCGATTTCATGAACGGGTTCCACGACGCCGCCAACTCGATCGCGACGGTGGTCTCGACCGGGGTCCTGAAGCCCCACTGGGCGGTGCTGTGGGCGGCCACCTTCAACTTCATCGCCTATTTCCTGTTTCCACTGAAGGTCGCGGCAACCATCGGCAAGGGCACCATCGACCCCGCGATCGTCGATCACTACGTCATCTTCGGGGCGCTGGTGGGTGCGATCACGTGGAACGTGATCACCTGGTTGTACGGCATTCCGTCGAGCTCGTCGCATGCGCTGATCGGCGGGCTGGCCGGTGCCGCCGTGGCCAAGGCCGGCACCGGTTCGCTGGTGATGGCAGGCATAGGCAAAACCGTGCTTTTCATCGTGCTCTCGCCCATGCTGGGTTTCCTGTTCGGGTCGCTCCTGATGCTGCTGGTGTCCTGGTTGTTCGTCGCCACCACGCCTCGCAAAGTGGACGGATGGTTCCGCAAGTTCCAGCTGGTATCGGCGTCGTTGTACAGCCTGGGGCACGGCGGCAACGACGCGCAGAAGACCGCCGGCATCATTTGGATGCTGCTCATCGCCGCCACCGCGGCGCAGCCCGCGGGACTGCCAGACTGGATGAACGCCAGCAAGGATCACCTGCCGCACTGGGTGGTTCTCATCTGCTACATCACCATCGGCCTGGGCACCATGTTCGGCGGCTGGCGTATCGTCAAGACCATGGGACAAAAGATCACCAAGCTGAAGCCGGTTGGCGGCTTCTGTGCCGAAACCGGCGGCGCGATCACGCTCTTCCTGGCCACAGGCATGGGCATACCGGTATCGACCACCCACACCATCACCGGCGCCATCGTCGGTGTAGGGTCGGTACAGAAACTTTCGGCAGTGCGCTGGGGGGTCGCCGGCAGTATCGTCTGGGCGTGGGTGCTGACGATTCCCTGCTCGGCATTCGTGGCCGCGGTCGCCTGGTACGCAGGTACCAAACTCTTCTGATCCAGCGTCAGAAATCGTAGAGCCGGGCCGGGTTTTCCACCAGCAGTTTGCCGATATGCTCGGCCGATCCGGCCCAGCCGGCCGCCCGATTGAGCGCCGCGCCGTCATCGACAGGATTGAAAGGCTCGATCGCCGCGGCGTTGCGCGCCTCACCGGGCCTGCCACCCGGATGCGGCCAGTCGCTGCCCCACAACACCCGCTCGGGGTTTGCGCTGATCAGGGCTTGCGCGAGCACTGCAGCATCTGCGCAGTCCGGTTGGCTCGAGACACGCTGCGCCGCTGATAATTTCACGTAGGCGCGGCCGGACTCAAGCATGCGCATCAGGTCGGCAAAGCCGGGCTGGCCAGGCCCCTGCTCGGCACGCATGTGTCCGAAATGGTCGATCACCAGCGGCACGGGCATTTCATCGATCACCCTGGCCAGGGCCGCCACGATCGGCGGACGCGTGAACGTCTGCACATGCCAGCCACGCGGGGCCACGCGCCGCGCGGTTGACAACACGCTCGCAACGGCCTGCGCGGGATCGGCAATGCCTGCGGTCTCGAGATTGACCCGCACGCCTCGCACGCCCGCGACATGCAACTCGTCGAGCTCCGGCTCGGAAGCCGTCGCGTCAATCACGGCCACGCCCCGTGCACCCGGGCCTATGCTTCGCAAGGCGTCGACCGTGCAGGCATTGTCGGCGCCATAGGGGCTGGAGTGGACGATCACCACACGCTCGATGCCAAGGCGCCGATGCAAGGCAAGCAGGTTTTCGATCGACGCCTCTCCTGGCGTGTAGGTCCGTCCGGCGGCGAAGGGATAGCGCGCCGTGGGCCCGAACACGTGGGTGTGGCAGTCGCAGGCACCAGCGGGTACGGTAAAGTCGGGGGCGGCGTGGACCACACCGTGGATCGTCCCTTGCATACGTAAAGGTTCGGAGGTCCCGCCGCGGGCGATCCCGCCCGGACTCAATGTCGCTTTTCGCGGAACAGGCCGAGCTTTTCCTGCGCCGAGCGGTCCGAGAAGCCGAACAGTACGGAATCGCCCTCGGCGTGGTGGGTATGCTTGAGCCAGCCGGGCACGATGAACACATCGCGCGGCTTCCATTTCATGACCTTGACGCTGCCGTCGGGCAGGGTGACACGGGTTTCGCCGGCACCCTCGACGCACACGAAGCCCAGTCCGTCGGTTGACTGGTAAGTGCGCGAGGCGAAGCCCTTGGGCAACCATTGCATGGTGGTGGCAATGGTGGGCATGGCCCAGTCGCCGTTGACCGGGTTGATGTACTTGAGCTTGTAGCCGAAATGCGGATCGGGATCGCCGGCAAGGCTCATGCGGTAAAGCGAATCACGGGTACGCGCATAGGGGTAGTTGAAGATCGGCGAGGTGGCGCCGGTCGGGCGATAGTCGATCGGCAAGAGGCCCGCGCCATAACGCGCCAGGGCATCGCCTTCCGGACGGTTCACCGGGTAGCGCTCCTCTTCCCACTCCTCGCGGAACTGGCCGTGAAAATGCGCCACGGTCGAGACGTCGAGCACGTCCAGCCAGACCATGGGATCCGGGGAATCATTGCCGTGGTCGTGCCATGTCCATGAGGGCGTGATGACAAAATCCCCCTCGTTCATGAGGGTACGCTCGCCGTTGACTGCGGTATAGGCGCCTTTGCCATCGACGATGAAACGCAGCGCCGATTGCGAGTGGCGGTGTGCCGGCGCAACCTCGCCGGGCAGGATCAGTTGCAGGCCACCGTACAGAACGTCGGTGATCAGCGACTGGCCGCGCAATGCCGGGTTCTCGAGCACCAGCACGCGGCGCTCGGCCTCGCGCGCGGTCAAAAGGGCGCCGGACTCGAGGATGTAGGGCCGGATCGCGTCGTAGTCCCACAGGTGCGGGGCCGCGGTCGGCTTGGGCTCGGAGGGAATCAGCCCCTTCAACACCTCCCAGAGCGGCGCAAGATGGTCCCCATCAATCTTGGCATAGAAGGCCTTGCGCTCCTCGGCGTTGCGAACCACTTCGGCACTCTTCATTTCCATGCTGTTCACCTTGCGTACGTTGTATTGATTATCGGTAAGTGTAGCGCCAGCGCAGCCTCAGGCCGCAACCCCGAAAGCGACCCGGCCGAGGCCCTGCATCTCGGTTTCCACCCAGGTGCCTGGCACCAGCGCTTCGGCCGCCGTGATGCCGCCGGCCATGATGATATCGCCCGGGTTGAGCTCCTCGCCGCCTTCCGCGGCCATGCGCGCGGCGGCCACCAGCGAGCGCAGCGGGTGGCCGAGGATGCCGGCGGTCGATCCCACCACGCGGGCGGTGCCATTGAAGCTCATGATGAGCCCGAGGTTGGAAAAATCCATGCCCGGCGCGTGCCAGGCTCCGACCGCAAGCCCGGACGACGAGCAGTTGTCGGCCACCACATCGGAGAGCGAAAACTTGAAGTTGTCGTAGCGGCTGTCGATGATTTCCATCGCGACCGCCACTGCCTCGACCGCGCCCAGTGCCTGCAGCGGGGTCACGATGCCGGCCAGGGGCTTCTTCATCAGGAACGCGATTTCCGGTTCGACCCGCGGATGCACGTAACGCGAAAGATCGATCTGCGCCCCCTCCTCGACCAGCATGCCGTCGGTAAGGCGTCCCCAGATCAGGTCGGACAAGCCCATTTGCACCATCTTCGCGCGGCTGGTGAATCCCATCTTGAGGCCGATGCGCTTTTCGCCGCGCTTGAGCCGCTCGGTGATCGCCAGGCGCTGCACTTCGTAGGCCTCGGCCAGTGTGATTTCCACCGACGCGGAAATCTGCCGGATGCCGGTTGCCTGCATCGCGGCGGCGTCGAGGGTGCGCGCCAGCGCGGCGAGGGTCGACTTGCGCGAAACCTGCTTTGCCGCGGAGCCCGATGCGGCCTTGCCGGCCGCTTTGCCCCTGGCGGGCGCTTTTCGAATCGTTCTGGTTGCCATGCTGCGCTCCTACTTTCCAAACACGGCGCGCACCGAGCCCAGGCCGCCGATGCGCACATCGATCACATCCCCGGGTGCCACCGCCGCCATCGGGCCCAAGGCACCGGTCATGATCACGTCGCCCGCCTTGAGCGGCTGACCCACCGCCACCATCTTGCGCGCCAGCCAGACGGCCGCGTTGAGCGGATTGCCCAGGCAGGCTGCACCAGCGCCCAGCGACACCGGCTCGCCGCGCAGTTCCATGCACATGCCGGCCAGGCGCAGGTCGAGGCCCTGCAACGACTTCGGCTCGGCGCCCAGCACGAACAGGCCCGATGAAGCGTTGTCGGCGATCGTGTCGACCAGCCGGATATCCCAGTTGCGGATGCGGCTACCCACGATCTCGATGGCCGGCAGGGCATATGCGGTTGCAGAGATCACTTCCGCCACACTGCAGTCCGGCGCGGTGAGGTCACGTGCGAGCACCAGTGCCACCTCGGCCTCGACCTTGGGCTGCATCACGCGCGAGAGCCCCACTTCCTCGCCATCGCCCAGGGCCATGTCGGCGAACAACATGCCGAAATCCGGCTCGTCGACACCCAGTTGCTTCTGAACCGCCTTGGCGGTAAGGCCGATCTTGCGCCCCACCAGGCGGCGACCGGCGCGCAGCCAGTGGTCGGTATTGGCCTGCTGTATCGCATAGGCCGCGGCCACGTCGCCGGTGGCGATGTCGTCACGGATCGGCGCGATCGCTTCGCCCGTTTCACCAGCACGGCGCAAGCGTTCGGCCAGTCGCGCGATATTGGTTTGACTGTCACTCACTTCGTCTCTCCTCCCTGATCAACCCATCTGCCGCACCAGCCACAGGCATATCCCCGGCATGAGCAGGATGGCGGTGGTACGAATCGCGTCGGTGGCCAGGAATGGCCACACACCCTTGTAGGTTTCGCTCATCGGCACGTCGCGCGCGAGGCTGTTGATGACATACACGTTCAGGCCCACCGGCGGCGCCACCAGGCCGATCTCGACCACCATCAAGACAAGAATGCCGAACCAGATGGCCTTTTCGGACGGGTTCAGCCCCCACAGGTCAAGGCCCGCCACCACCGGAAACAGCACCGGAATGGTCAACAGCAACATCGACAACTCGTCCATCACGCAGCCCAGCACGATGTAGAACAGCAGGATGCCGATGACCACGGCGATACCCGGAATCTGCAGGTGCGAAACGAAATTCGCCAGTTGCGTCGGCATCTGCGAGAGCGCCAGGGCCGAGTTCATCATGTCGGCGCCGATGAAGATCATGAAGATCATGCCGCTGGTCTCGGCGGTGGAAAGAAAACTCTTCTTGAACGCGGCGAGATCGAGTTCTCGCTTGAGCGCAGCGGCCACGAAAGTCGATACCGCGCCAACTGCGGCCCCTTCGGTCGGGGTGAAGATGCCGCCATAAATGCCGCCAAACACGACGATGAAGATCGCCACCACCGGCCAGATGTCGATGAGCGCGCGGCCACGGTCGCTCCAGCTGGTGCGCGGCTGGGCCGGCCCGAGTGCCGGATTGCGCGCCACCTGCACCGCAATGGCGATGCAGTAGCCGATCGCGGCGATGATGCCGGGTATGAAAGCGGCAGCGAAAAGCTTGGCAATGTTCTGCTCGGTGAGGATTGCGTAGACCACCAGCGGCACCGAGGGGGGGATCAGGATGCCCAGCGTGCCGCCCACGGCCAGCGTTGCGGTGGACAGGCGCCCCGAATAGCCATAGCGCTTCATTTCCGGCAGGGCGACCTGCGCCATCGTCGCGGCAGTCGCCACCGAAGAGCCGCAAACCGAACCGAAAGCCGCGCAGGCCAGTACCGCGGCCATCGCCATGCCGCCCTTGAAATGACCGATCAGCGAATTCGCGAAACGGAACAACGAACGCGACAAGCCGCCCTGGGTGGCAAATTGCCCCATCAGGATGAACAGCGGAATCACCGACAGGTCGTAGACAGAGAAGCGCGCGTAGGCAGCGCCCTTCAGATGGTTCAGCAGCGGCCCTTCGCCGCCGATGATCCAGTAGCCGATCACGCCGGGAATGAACATCGCCGCCGCGATCGGCACGCGCACCACCATCAGCAGGAGCATGCCGCCGAACATCAGCCCGCCAATCGCCATCGGGCTCATTGGGTTTCTCCCTTGCGTGAAGCCAGTGCGTCGCCAGCGGTCACCAGTGCGGCCAGAACCGACACCGCCAGACCCGGAATCATGCCGGCATATCCCCACCAGATCGGCACCGCCATGATCATCGAGGTCTCGGCGTTGGCGCGCACATCGACGAGGCCCACACCGGTACGCCAGGTGATCAGGGCCATCATGGCCGCGACCACCAGCGCGCCTGCCGCATCAAGCCAGGCGCGGGTATTGCCGGAGGCCTTGGCGGTAAAAAAGTCGACGATGATGTTGCCGCCGCGCAGCTGACAAATCGGCAGGAAAAGGCCGACGCAGACCGCGCAGCCCAACTGCACAAGTTCAAAATCGCCCTGGATCGGCTTGCCGGTCATTGCGCGGCCGACGATGCTCCAGGCCGACATCAAGGCGATGCCGGTGATCACGATGCCGCCGGCGTAGGCACACAGCCGCGCCAGCAGATCGACAAACCCGCCGAAACCACGCCGGTCAACGGCTTCATTGCTCATGTCTTCCCCGCAGCTCTGGTGTGGGCCTGGTCGGCATCAGTAGGTGGAACGTCCGCCGGACAGGTCGAACGCGGCCCCGGTGGAAAACGAGCATTCCTCCGAGGCCAGCCAGGCGACCATGGCGGCGATCTCCTCGGGTAGCCCGAAACGCCCGAGCGGAATCTTGGAGAGCATGAAATCGATGTGTTCCTGGCTGATCTGGTCGAAGATCGCAGTGCGAACCGCCGCCGGGGTGATGCAGTTGATGCGAATGCCGGTTCTCGCCACTTCCTTGGCCAGTGACTTGGTAAGCGCGATGACGCCGGCCTTGGAAGCGCTGTAGGCACAGGCGTTGGGATTGCCGTCCTTGCCGGCCACCGAGGCGATGTTGATGATGCGCCCGTAGTTGCGCCCGGTCATGTGCGGCAACAGGGCCTGCATGCAGTTGAAGGTGCCGGTGAGGTTGACATCGATCACCGACTGCCAGTCCGCAGGGGTGTAGTTCACCGCAGGAATGGCGGGACCCGCGATGCCGGCGCTGTTGACCAGGATGTCGATGGCGCCGAATTCCTCCACCGATCCGGCACACGCAGCCTTGACGGCGGCATGATCCGCCACATTGACCACGAACTTGCGCACCGGTCCCTCGGGGGCGAGGTCGAACGCTGCCTGATCGAGCGCATCCTGCTTGAGATCCCACAGGGCGACATCCGCACCCGACTGCAAGAGGCGCTTGGTGATCGCATATCCCAGGCCGCTGGCTCCGCCCGTGACCACCGCCTTGCGGCCCTGCAGATTGATCTGGTTGACCTGCATCTAAGACCTTTCCTCCGATTTCCCGAACCGCATGCGCTCTGACCAACGCCCGCTCCCTGATCCGCGGGGCGCGCCAGTTTACTCCGGCCGAAACGCGTGGCCAAACCCGCCCGGCGTGGCGCTAAACTTGACCGGAAACCGGGAACCAGTCCAATAATCAGAAGAGAAAGAAGCCGCATGATCCAACTCAGGGACATCCTCTACGTTCGCCTCGGCACGCGTGACCTCGAAGGCGCTGTCCGCTACGCGCAGACCATCCTGGGCCTGGAGCCGGTCGCAGCCATCGGCAACAGCAAGAACGGCCAGGCCCGCTATTTCAGGAGCGACGCCCGCGAACATACCCTGGCCTATTTCGACGGCGACCCGATGGACCACACCGCCGGATTCGAGGTCGCCAGCCAGGCCGACCTCGACGCGGCGGCCTCCGAGCTCGAACGTCTGGGCCATGCCGTCAAGGTCGGCTCGTCCGCCGAAGCGGAAGCCCGCGGGGTGGAAGCCTTCATCAATTTCCGTGACACGAGCGGCAATTCGCTGGACCTGGCCGTCAAGCCCTTTCACAGCGGCAACCGCTACTTTCCCTCAAGGGATGCCGGCATCACCGGCTTTTCGCATATCGGGCTGCGCACCACGGACGCGAAGCGCGACGAGGCGTTCTGGACCCAGGTGCTGTCGGCGCGGGTGTCGGATCGCATCGGCGCGGCGCCCCTGCTGCGTATCGATCAGGTGCACCACAAGATCGCCCTGTTCCCTTCCAGCTTTCCCGGCATCCAGCATGTCAACCACCAGGTGGCGGAAGTCGACGACATCATGCGTTCGGCCTACTTCCTGAAGGAAAACGGCATCCGCATCGTGTTCGGGCCGGGCCGCCACCCGACCTCGGGCGCGCGCTTCGTCTACTTCGAAGGCCCGGACGGCATGGTCTACGAATACTCCTGCGGTGTGCGCCTGGTCACCGACGAGAACGAGCAGCCGCGGCAGTTCCCGTTCAAGCCCAGTTCGTTCTGCATGTGGGGATCGAAACCGGATATCCCCGAGTTTCGCAACTGAAACGAGCGTGCGGCGCCGTCGCCGCACGCATTTCCAGACGCAGGCTCAGATCAGGCCGTGGTACGAGCCACCATCGAGCTGCAACAATTGGCCTGAAATGAAGCCGGCCTGAGCGCTGCACAGGTAGGCACAGGCATCGCCGAATTCCTTGGGTGTACCGAAGCGCTTGGCGGCGATCGAGTCGGCGATCTGCGCGCGTGCCTGTTCCATGGTGATGCCCTGCTCGCGCATCATCCGTTCAGCCATGAAGCGCTGGCGGTCGGTGTCGATACGCTCCGGCAACAGGTTGTTGATGGTGACGTTGTCCTTGGCCACCTCGAGCGACAGCGACTTGGAAAACGCCGTCAGCCCGGCGCGCGCGCCGGTGGAGAGCGCCATCGGCGGGCGCGGCGATTTCACCATGGCAGAGGTGATGTTGATGACACGGCCGAACTTGCGCTCACGCATGCCCGGCACAAAGGCGCGAATCAGCAACGCCGGCGCCAGCATGTTGGCCTCGAGCGCGGCGATCCACTGGTCATGATGCCAGTCGGCCAGCTTGCCCGGCGGCGGGCCGGCGTTGTTGTTGACCAGGATGTCGGCGTCCGGGCATGCCGCCACCAGCGCGGCGCGGCCGGCTTCGGTGGTGATATCCGCAGCCACACCGTGCACGACGGCTCCGGTCTCGGCGGCAAGTTCGCGTGCCACACGTTGCACCTTTTCCTCGGTGCGGCCGTTGATGGTGACCACACAGCCTTCACCGGCCAGCGACCGCGCACAGGCAAGGCCCAGGCCCTGCGTGGATGCACAAACGACTGCCTTGCGGCCCTTGATTCCCAAATCCATTGCGACTCCCTTTTGCGTTTTGTTGTCAGTAGCTTGAAATGAAACCTGCCGGCGCTCAAGCGGCGGCGCGCATGTCCTCGGACACCACCAGCCCTGCCTCGGTACAAACACGGGTGGTATCGCCATAATGCTTGGCCAGGAGCGCCACGGACTTGTCGGCATCGCGCGCCAGCGCTGCCTCCATGAGCAAACGGTGCTCGTAGGCCGTGTCCTTCTGGCCGCGTTGCGTGAGGTAGGCGAGGCGGCGATACAACTCCGACGCATCATGCAGAGACTGGCGCATTTCCATCAGCATCGGGCTGTCGCAGGCGCCAATCAGCGCTGCATGAAAGGCGGAATGGGCCTCGACATAGGCCTCGTTGAGGCGCTCCGGCGCCGTTGGGTCGAGAACCGGTGTATTGGCCAGGCGATGGTGCGCAGCCAAGAGGCCGGCCTCCCATTCGACACCGCCGAGTTCGATCGATCGTGTAAGCGCCGTACCTTCGATGGACACCCGCACAAAGGTGAGGTCACGCAGTTCCTCGGCCGTCATCGCGGTGACTGCAAAGCCCTGCTGCGGCTGCATCTTCACCAGCTTGTCGCCGGCCAACTGGGAAAGCGCCTCGCGCACGATGTTCAGGCTCACTCCGTAGTCGGCCGCCATCGACGCCAACTTGAGACGTTGGCCGACCATCAGGCGGCCGCCCAGGATATCGGCGCGAATGCGCTGATAAACGCTTGCCGCCAGGGTTTTGGCGCCGCCGGTTTTTGCCATGATCAAAGTTTAGTACCGGTTACGGAAATTTGCTTGATTTTCGAAAATATTTTTGATTTTCAAAATTTTCTTTACAAGCTTTCGGACTGCGGCGATACTCAAAAAAACAGTGTAGCGCCCATGCCTGATGGTCGCCGCAACTTCAAACAGGACTTTTCAAGCGCACGGAGGAGACACCATGCCACGCAAGACCCTCGATTCACAACGCCGCAAGGTACTCGGCGGCATCGCTGGCGGACTTCTCGGCATGAGCGCCGGCCGCGTCGGCGCCGCGCCGACCGGCAAGCCCATCCGCATCGGCGGCACCCTGTCCCTGACCGGGCCCCTGGCGCAAACCGCGCTCTTGCACAAGATCGCCGGCGAATCGTTTGTCGAGATCACCAATTCCGGCAACGGCGTGCTCGGCCGGCCGATCGAATGGGTGTTGCTGGACGACCAGTCCAAGCCAGAAATCACCCGCAGCCTGTACGAAAAGCTCATCACGGTCGACAAGGTCGACCTGATCGTCGGCCCTTACGCGACCAATTCCATCCTGGCCGCCATGGGCGTGGCACAGCGCTACGGCAAGATCATCATCCAGTCGAGCATGGGCATCCCCAAGCTGGGCACCTATGACATGCAGTTCCCCGCTTCGCCGTTCGGCCCGGACCCCGGCAAGGATTACCCCGGCGTGATCCTGGATTGCATGGCCAGCCTGCCTGCTCCGCCCAAGAGCGTGACGGTGGTCACCAGCAAGTTCCCGTCCGCCCAGTTCATGGCCGAAGGCATGCGCGACGTCGCCAAGCGGCGCGGCCTGAACGTGCCCTTGTATCTGGAGTACGAGTTCGGCACCCGCGATTTCGCCTCCATCGCCGCGCGTGTGAAGGATGCCAATGCAGACTTCCTGTGGGTCGGCGCACTTGGCCTGGAAGGCAACCAGCTGCTCGAATCGCTCAAGAAGCTCGACTACTCGCCCAAACTGCACTACTACCTGTACCCCGCACCAGGTCCGCTGCTGGCGCTTCCGGAAGCGAAGAATGCACTCGCGCAGAGTTTTTTCGAGGATCACCCGCCGTTCTCCACCCGGGTGGGCGTGCCGCAACTCTCCCCGATGTACCGCGCACGCGCGGTCAAGACCGGCATCCCCTATACACAGCTCGACAGCCAGGCCACCGGTACCTACAACGTGTTCCATCTGCTCACCCGTGCGATAGAAGCCACCAAGAGCCTCGACGACAAGGTGCTGGCGGCATGGCTGAAGAAGAACACGGTCGATACCGTGTTCGGGCCACTCAGCTTCAACGGCCCGTTCAACCACGGCCCGGGCCGCATGCTGGTCAAGCAGGTGCAGAACGGCAAGTGGGTGGTGGTATGGCCGCGAGAAGTGGCCGGCGCGCCGATCGTTACGTCCTGATGCCGCAGACGCCACACGCACCAACGCCCAATCCGACCTAGCGCGACGTCGCGATGCCCAGTTTCACCTTGTTGGGCCAGGCCCTGGTTTCAGGGCTTCTGGCCGGGGGGCTCTACGGCCTGCTCGGCCTGGGCCTGAGCCTCTCCTGGGGCCTGTTGCGCCTGGTCAACCTGGCGCACTTCGCGCTGGCCTTCCTGGGCGCCTACCTGACCTTCCAGCTGGGCAACGTGCTGCACCTCAATATCGCGGTTGCGCTGATGTTGATCGTGCCGACGTTCTTTGCTTTCGGCGTCGGCCTGCACTGGCTGTTCAAGCGTTTTTCGGTCACCGAGTTTGGTTCGTTGCTGGTGACTTTCGGCGTGGCGGTGATCATCGAATCGCTGATCCAGTGGTTCTGGACCGCTGATTTCCGCCGCTTTGAAACCTCCTACGGCAGTGCTTCGTTCAAGGTGGGACCGATCTTCGTGCCGTTGCTGGAACTGGCCGCATTCGCCACTGCGGCGGTGCTGGCCGGCATCACCTGGCTGTGGCTGACCCGTACCTACGTCGGCAAGGCGCTGCGCGCCAGCGCCGAGGACGCCCAGATCGCCGCGGCGTTCGGCGTCAACCATCGTGCGCAGTCCTACATCCTGTCCGGACTGTGTTCCTCCTACGCGGGCGTGGCCGGCGTGTTCATCGCGCTCATCTCGACCTTGGCTCCCTCGCAGATCTGGGCCTGGCTGGGTGTGGTATTCGCCGTCGTCATCATCGGACGGCTGGGCAATCCGCTCGGTGCGCTGATCGCCGGCGTGCTGATCGGCGCCTGTGAAGGCCTGGCCATGGCGGTCCTGAGCCCGGCCTGGGCGCCGATGGTGTCGTTCTCCATCCTGATCGTGATCCTCCTGTGGCAGCCCAAATGGCTATGACGGGCAAGCGCGGGCGCACGCTCGGCGGCATCGCCGCCGTCACCTTCGCGATGGCATGGCTGCCGTTTCTCGGCTTTCCCACGTTCTACGATTCCTTCCTGTACGTGGTGTTCTACTGGATCTCGCTGGCGACTAGCTGGTCGCTGCTGTCGGGCTATGCAGGCTACTTCAGCCTCGGCCATGCGGCCTTTCTGGGCGCCGGCATGTACACCAGCGCCAACCTGGCCACCCGCTTCGGCTGGCCGTTCCTGGCCACGATCCCCGTCGCCGCGGCGGTTTCAGCTTTGCTGGGCCTGGCCATCGGTGGACTGGTGTTCCGGCTGCCGCGGCTGCGCGGTGAACTGTTTTCGCTGATCACCCTGGCGGCCACCTTCATCCTCGCCACCGTGATCCTCAACACGCCGATCGACGGCGGCTCCGGCGTATTCCTCTCGGCGGTTCCGGTACCGGCGATCGCCCCCTCGCAGACCGGCTCCATCTACCTGCTTGGCCTGTTGATCTGCTCGGCCACCCTCATGATCGCCTGGAGCGTGTCGCATTCGCGCTTCGGCCTGGGTCTGTACGCCATCAGCGACGACGAGGATGTCGCCGAGGTGAAGGGCGTGCCTACCTTCCGCTACAAGATGATGGCCTTCGCGCTGTCGTCCGGCATCGCCGGCGCTGTCGGCGGCATTCACGCCATCTATGTCGGCTTCATCACCGTGGGGGAAACCTTCGGCATCGCCGTTCCCCTTTCGGTCATCCTGATGGCAGTACTGGGCGGCACGCGCCATTGGCTGGGGCCAGCGGTGGGCGCGACCCTCATCACCATTGCGCTCTATGGTTTCACCAGCGCAGGCCAGGCCGTCCTGGGCCGTGCGGTCATCGCTCTCATGCTGATCATCGCGGTGCTGTGCCTGCCGGAAGGCATCATTCCAGCCTGGCTGCGCAAACGTCGTCTGTCGGCTGAGAAGATGGCGGGCGCGACAACAGTGGACGCACCTGCAGTGGTGGCGAAAGGCACGGGCACGCCACAGGCCGGCACGTCGGCCGCGGCAATGAAACCCGCCACTGCAGCCAATCGCGTCGTTCTCAGTATCGAGAATGTGCGCAAGTCATTCGGCGGCCTGCAGGCGTTGCGCGGCGCGAATCTGGAAGTGCGCGAAGGCGAGATCCTCGGCCTGATCGGCCCCAATGGCTGCGGCAAAACCACCCTGATCAACATGATCACCGGCCACCTTGCCCTGACCAGCGGCACCATCAAACTCGACGGCGAGGTGATCAGCGGTCAGCCCGCGCACCTGATCGCCGGTCGCGGCATCGCCCGCACCTACCAGATCCCTCGCCCGTTCGCCCACCTGAGCACGCTGGAAAACGTCGAGATGTGCGCCCTGTTCGGCGGCCGTCCGGCGGCGGATGCACGCGCCGAATCCCTGCACTGGCTGGAGTTCTGCGGGCTGAGCGCGCGCGCCGGCGCGTTGCCGGCCGAATTGAACCTGCGCGAACGCAAGGTGCTGGAACTCGCCCGCGCCTTGGCCGCGCGCCCGCGCGTGCTGCTACTCGACGAGGTCATGTCCGGACTCAACCCGTCCGAGGTCGACGTCGCCATCCGGCTGGTCCGGCAGATCCGCGACCAGGGCACCACCATCGTGTTCGTGGAACACCTCATGCGCGCGGTGGTGCAGCTTTCGGACCGTGTCGCGGTGATGAACGAAGGCGCGCTGCTCACCGAAGGCCTGCCCGAGGAGGTCATGCGCGACGAGCGGGTCAAGGCCGTCTATTTTGGAGACGCCCATGCTGCTTGAGGTGCGCAACCTGCATGTCGGTTATGGCGACGCCACCGCGGTATGGGATGTGTCGCTGGATGTGGCCGAAGGCTCGATCAATACCGTGATCGGCCCGAACGGCGCGGGCAAAAGCACGCTCATCAACGCGATCGCGGGCATGCTCCCGTATCGGTCCGGCAGCATCCGCATGGGCGGCGTCGACATGGCCGGCGTGCCGCCGCACGGCTTTTGCGAGCATGGCATCGCCATCATCCCGGAGGGCCGGCGGCTGTTCGTGACCATGAGTGTCGAGGAAAACCTCGACCTCGGCTGCTACCGTCCTGAAGCGCGGGCGCATCGCGCGCAATCGCTCGAGGCGGTTTACCGGCGCTTCCCGATCCTGCGCGAAAGACGCAATCAGCCCGCGGGCCAACTCTCCGGCGGCCAGCAGCAGATGGTGGCCATCGGCCGCGCCCTGATGGCACGGCCGAAGCTGATGCTCTTCGACGAACCGTCGCTGGGCCTGGCACCCTCGATCGTCAGCGACATGTTCGCCATCATCCGCGACATCCGCAACGAAGGCGTGTCGGTCCTGCTGGTGGAGCAGAACGTGCAGAAATCCATGGAAATCGCCGATGCGGCCTATGTCCTGGAGCACGGCCACATCGTCGCCTCTGGCCTGCCGGCGGACCTGCTTGGCCAGCCGCATATCCAGCAAGCCTATCTCGGCCTCGAAGCCTGAACCTGGGAGGAACCCATGAGCCAGATCATGTACGACGTTGGCGGCATCCGCTATCCGCGCCCTTTCCGCATTCGCAGGCTAGGGCACTTCGGATTCAACCTCGGCAACCTCGATGCCGGGCTGGACTTCTACGGCAAGGGACTGGGGTTCCGGCTGGCCGACGAAACCACGCTCAACAAACTGCTGCCGGGCGCCGGCGATGGCATGGAGGACGATCGGCTGTTCTTCATGACCCACAACACCGACCATCATTCCTTCCTCCTCGCGCATCGCTCCCTGGGCGCGATGTTCGGCGACGACGCAGGCTCCAAGGACATCACGCTTTCGCAGATCACCTGGCAGGTAGGCTCGCTTGAGGAGGTCGTGCGCGCGGTCGATTATTTCAACCAGGGCAAGGTGGAAATCCGCCGCAGCGGCCGCGACATGCCGGGCAGCAACTGGCATGTGTATGTGCGCGACCCCGATGGCCACACCGTGGAGCTCTATTACGGCATGGAGCAGGTTGGCATCAGCGGGCGCAGCAAACCCGTCAGCATGTACGACCGCCGCTTCATGGAAACCCCGCCGCTGCCGCAGATTGGCGACTTTGCCGAGGCGGCCCAGGCAAAGGCGCGGGGCGCCGACGTGCAGTCCGGATACGAGCTGCGCGAACTGATTACCGGCGAATCGCACGACGTGGGCGGGGTCCTGCTGCCAAGGCCGTTCAAGATCACCAAGATCGGCCCGATGGCCATCTTCGTCGGCGATGTCGATGCCTCCGAGGCCTTTTACCGGGACGTGCTGGGGTTTACGGTCACCGAATCGGTCACCTGGGAAGGCCAGCGCTGCGTCTTCCTGCGTCATGGCAATGAGCACCACAGCATCAAGCTCTTTCCCCGCGCCCTGCGCAGCCGCCTGGGCCTGTCGGAACACACCAGTTGCGCCTCGATGGGCATGCAGGTCGGCAGCT
Source organism: Burkholderiales bacterium (assembly GCA_965279115.1). Lineage (GTDB taxonomy): Bacteria > Pseudomonadota > Gammaproteobacteria > Burkholderiales > JAEUOS01 > JAEUOS01. The sequence continues at coordinate 3,632,974 of OZ257137.1, read as the reverse complement.
ATCGCCAGTTGCGCGGCGCGGTGAACTGGCTCAAGGCGCGCGGCGCGCGATTCATCGACATGCCCGCGGAACTCAGCCCGGGGATAGACTATGTGGCGCATGTCCAGGATCCGGAAGGGCACTGCCTGCAACTGTTCTACTACATGGAGCAGGTGGGCTGGGACGGCCGGCCGCGTGCCGCCAGCCAGCGCAGGCCCGTGAAAACTCCTTGGCCGGAGGCGCTCGATCCCCTGTCCGACACCTATGCAGACCAGGTGTTCCAGGGGCCGCTGGGCTGACCGCAACAATCGCTTCGCATCAGGAAAATCATGGAACAGACACAGGAAATGAGCAAATTCGGCATCGGCCAGTCGGTGTCGCGCTTCGAGGATCCGCGCCTCTTGCGCGGACGCGGCCGCTTTGTCGATGACATCAACCAGCCGGGCCAGGCCTATGCGGTGATCCTGCGCTCGCCGCACGCGCATGCGGCGATCCGCTCGATCAACCTGGAAGCCGCGAACGCGGCGCCGGGCGTGCTCGCCATCTATACCGGTGAGGACGTCACCCGCGACGGGCTGGGCACCATGACCGTCGCCCTGCCGCGCAAGCGCCCGGACGGCTCGCCGATGTTCGCCAAGCCGCACCGCGGCCTCTCCAGCGGTCGTGTGCGCTACGTGGGCGACCCGGTGGCGCTGGTGGTGGCCGAATCGGTCACCCAGGCACGCGATGCGGCCGAACTCATCGAGGTCGACTACGACCCGCTGCCTTCGGTCACCGACACCGCCGATGCCGCCGCGCCCGGCGCCGCCGCGGTTTGGGACGAGTGCCCCGACAACATCTCCAACGTGTTCCAGGTCGGCAACGCCGCGCAGACCGAGGCCGCCTTCGCCGCCGCCAAGCATGTGGTCAAGCGCCGCTACGTGATCAGCCGCGTCTATGCCCACTACATGCAGCCGCGCGGCGTGCTGGCCAGCTATGACGAAGGCGACGAGCGCTACACCATCTGGGCCGACGTGCAGTACCCGCACCGCGTGCGCAACGCCCTGGCCGCCAACATCTTCAAGATTCCCGAGCACCGCATCCGCGTGATCGCCAACGACATCGGCGGCGGCTTCGGCACCAAGGGATGGCAATACCCCGAGCATCGCCTGATTCCCTGGGCGGCACGCAAGCTGCGGCGTCCGGTGAAATGGACCTGCGACCGCAGCGAAGCCATCCTTGCCGACGAGCATGCGCGCGATAACGTCAGCGACGCCGAAATCGCGCTCGACGCCGATGGCAAGATCCTCGGGCTGCGCGTCAAGACGCTCGCCAACGTGGGGGCCTACGTCTCCTCGGACCGCAACCTTCTGGCCACCTTCGCCAACGTGCATACGCTCTCGGGCATGTACGCCATTCCCTCGGCACACGTCACCGTGACGGCGATGATGGCCAATACCAACGGCACCGCCCCCTACCGCGGCGCCGGCCGGCCGGAATCGATCTACGTGATGGAACGCCTGCTCGATGACGCCGCGCGTGAACTTGGGCTGGACCGCATGGACCTGCGGCGCAAGAACCTGGTGCCGGCCGCGTCCATGCCCTACCGCAACCCGTTTGGCGTGACCTACGATTGCGGCGAATTCGAGCGCGGCATGACCCGTGCGCTGGAGGCGGCGGACTTCGCCGGCTTCGAGAAACGTCGCGCCGAGTCCAAGGCACGCGGCATGTTGCGCGGCATTGGCGTTGCAAACGCGATCGAACGCGCAGCATCGCCCAGCCAGCACGAGTTTGCCGAGATCCGCTTCAACCCGAGCGGCAGCGCGCTGGTACTGCTGGGCACCAAGAGCCAGGGCCAGGGCCACGAGACCCTGTTCAAGCAGATCATGCACCAGCGTTTGGGTATCGATCCGTCCGAGGTGCAGTTCATCGACGGCGACACCGACCGCGTCGCCTTCGGCATGGGCACCAACGGCTCGCGCTCCACGGTGGTGGGCGGCACGGCGCTGTGGAAGGCGGCCGACCGCATCATCGAAAAAGGCAAGAAGATCGCTGCCCACATGCTCGAAGCCGCCGCCGGTGACATCGAGTTCGAGAAGGGTGAATTCAAGGTGGCGGGCACCGACCGCAAGGTCGCCATCAAGGAGGTCGCCAAGGCCGCCTTCGTCGTCGCCAAGTTGCCGCCGGGGTTCGAGGGTGGCCTGTACGAGACCGGTACGTTTGCGCCTTCCAACGACACCTGGCCCAACGGCACGCACGTGTGCGAGGTGGAAATAGATCCGCATACCGGCCAGGTGCAGGTGGTCGACTACCTGGTGGCCGATGACGTCGGCACCATGGTCAACCCGGTGGGCGTCAAGGGCCAGATCCATGGCGGCGTGGCACAAGGCCTGGGCCAGGCCCTGATGGAACGGGTGGTCTATGACCGCGAATCCGGCCAGTTGCTGTCCGGCAGCTTCATGGACTACGCCATGCCGCGCGCTGCCGACATGCCCTACATCAAGGTGGAAAGCAACTCGGTGCCGACGAAGCTCAATCCGCTCGGCGCCAAAGGCGCGGGCGAGGCCGGTACCGTGGGCGCCATACCCGCCATCATGAATGCGGTGATCGACGCACTCTCGCCCCTGGGTATCACCACTCTTGAAATGCCGGCCACCAGCGAGAAGGTGTGGGCGGCCATCCGCGCCGCGCAACGTGCCGGCAAGGGAGGCAAGAGATGAGCGTGCTCAACGGTCCGCGCCGCGAGATCCGGCGCATCATGGTTGAGGGCAGCGCCTATTGGGCCACGCCCGTCGAAGGCGGCCTGCAACTGGGCGATGGTCGCGTAGTCGAGGAGGCGCGCGTGCGCTACCTGCCGCCCTGCGAGCCGACCAAGATCCTGTGCGTGCACACCAACTTCCGCAGCCGGGTCTACGAGTTCACCGGCAAACCTTCCGCACCGCCCAGCCCCACCTACTTCCAGAAGCCGATCACCGCACTCAACGCGCACGGCGGCGAACTGGTGCGCCCGGAGGGTTGCCATTACCTCAACTACGAGGGTGAAATCGCCGCCGTGGTCGGAAGGCCGATGCGAAACGTGCAACCCGATGAAGTATGGGATCACCTGGCCGGCTTTGCCGTCTCCAACGACGTCGGTCTGCACGACATGCGCGACACCGACATGGGCTCCATGCTGCGCGTGAAGGGGCAGGACGGGTTCTGCCCGATCGGGCCGGGCCTCGTGAGCGGCGTGGATGTGCGCCAGTCGATGATACGCACGTATCGCAACGGCGTGCTCGCGCAGGAAGGCGCGGTGGCCGACATGATTTTCGGCATCGACTATCTGGTGGCCGACCTGGCGCGCCACATCACGCTGGTGCCGGGCGACATCATCCTGACCGGCACCCCGGCCAATTCCCGCCCGCTCGAACCCGGCGACCTGATCGAAGTGGAAGTCACTGGCCTGGGCCGGCTTTCCAACCGGGTGGTGTCCTCGCCTGCGCCACGCGCGGCCGTCGGGCACCAGCCCACCAACAGCGACGACGTGCGGCGCGTCGCGCTCGGCAATGACGAGCGCCTGCCCGACGTGTTCAAGGCGGCCCAGGCCGCGGCAACGAAAAAGGGATGACCATGACCACCACCCAACTCACGCTCAAGATCAATGGCCAGAGCAAGACTCTCGCCGTCGACCCGCGCACCCTGCTGGTCCAGCTGATCCGTGATCACCTGGGCCTGACCGGAACCCATGTTGGGTGCGACACCGCCCAGTGCGGCGCCTGTACCGTGCACGTCGATGGTCGCGCGGTGAAATCCTGCTCTATCCTGGCCCTGCAGGCCGACGGCGCGGAAGTCACCACCATCGAGGGAATCGCCACCGGCGATGAATTGCACCCGATGCAGCAGGCGTTCCGCGACTGCCATGGGCTGCAATGCGGGTACTGCACGCCCGGCATGGTGATGTCGGCCATCCAGTTGCTCAAGCACAACCCGAAACCCTCCGAACAGGAAATCCGCGAGGGACTCGAAGGCAACATCTGCCGTTGCACGGGTTACCAGAACATTGTGAAAGCGGTCCAGCAGGCCGCCGGCGTCTGACCGCAAATCCATTCGAGGCACAACCCCATGTACACCTTTGACTACAAGCGCCCGGCCACGCAGGCGGAAGCGCTCGCCGCGGCCGGCGGCGAAGCGAAGTACCTTGCAGGCGGGCAAAGCCTGGTGCAGGCCATGAAACTGCGCCTGGCTTCCGCACCTGCTCTCGTCGACCTCGGCCGTATCGCGGAACTGCGCGGCATCACAGTCACCGCTGGCGAAGTCATCATCGGCGCGATGACGCGCCATGCCGACGTGGCGCACTCGGCAGACGTGCGCGCGGCCATTCCGGGCCTGGCCAGTCTGGCCGAGGGCATCGGCGACCAGATGGTGCGCAACCAGGGCACCCTGGGTGGCTCTCTCGCCCACGCGGATCCGGCGGCCTGCTATCCCGCCGCCGTGGTCGGCTTGGGCGCCACCATCCGCACCGACCGGCGCAGCATCGCCGCCGACGATTTCTTCAAGGGCTTGTATGAAACCGCGCTTGAGCCGGGTGAACTGATCGTGTCGGTCGGTTTTCCGAAGCCGAAGCGATCGGCTTATCTCAAGTTCAAGCATCCCGCTTCCCGTTTCGCAATCGTGGGGGTGTTTGTGGCGCAAACGACCAGTGGCGTACGCGTGGCAGTCACCGGTGCCAAGTCACAGGTGTTCCGCGCGACGCCAATAGAACAGGCGCTGACAAAGGACTTCAGTCCCGCGGCGGCCGCGGCAGTTGAACTTGCGCATGACGACATGGCGGCAGACATGCATGCCGGCGCCGAGTACCGTGCCGCACTCGTCAGTGTGCTGGCGTCGCGCGCCGTGGCGAAGGCGAGCTAGGCGCCACGTTGCCGTGAGGGCCCGATCAATGCGTCGCGCGACAACCCTTGTTCGCCACTTGTTTGCCGCACTGGCGTGCGCGCTTGTCGGCAACGCCGTAGCCCAGGGCACGACCGGCGATTTCCCCAACCGCCCGGTACGCGCAATCGTCTGCTTCCCGGTGGGCAGCGCGCCCGACATCGTCGCGCGCAATCTCGGCGAGCGCCTGAACCGGCAATGGAAGCAGGGCATGATCGTCGACAACCGCGTCGGCGCGGACTGCATGATCGCAAGTGAGGCCGCCGCCAAGGCGCCGGCCGACGGCTATACGCTCTACGTGGCGACCATGGGGGCGCTGGCGCTCAATCCATCGATTGTCGAGAAGATGCCCTACGACCCGCACACTGCCTTCGCGGGTGTGAGTTTCATCGCCGAGAATCCGTTCGCGGTGCTACTGCGCGAGAGCGTCACGGCGAAGGTGCCCAACGACCTGGTGGAACTTGGCCGCGCCAAGGCAGGCGGGCTCAATTTCGGTTCAGCCGGTTCGTTCGGGCCGTTGGTGGGCAGCGTCCTGCGCAAGAGCATAGGCGCGTCCCTCACCTACGTGCCTTACAAAGGCGTACAGCCGGCACTGGTCGATCTGTTGGGCGGCCAGATCGACATGGTCATCGGCGACCTGCCCAGCCTGGTACCCACGCATCGTCAGGGCAAGGGGCGCCTGCTCGTGGTCACCTCGACGAAGCGTTCCGCACTCGTGCCGGAGATTCCGACGATGATCGAGTCCGGCTACAAGGACTTCGATTTCTCCACCTGGTATGCGGTGGTGGCACCGGGGGCAACTCCCAGGCCGCTGATCGAGAAAATCAATGCGGACCTGGTCGCCGCGCTGCAATCGCCGGAACTCCGGCAGCAACTGCTCACACTGGGACTGGTGGCACAACCCTCACGCCCCGAGATGGTCGACGCACTCATCAAGACCGACATCGCCAAATGGGCGGCACTGGTCAAGGCCAACAAGTAGCTGTCAAACCTCGACAAGTGTCGCCTGCGAACGGCATCGCGCCGTCCGCAGGTGCATTCGGGAACGCCTAGACCGGCAAGGCTGGCAGCACGGTACCGGCCGCATCCCCAAACCCGATGCGCGCGAATCCCTCGCGCTCGCATGCGCCCTTGAGAATCAGCGTGTCACCATCTTCCAGGAAGGTGCGCTTCTCGCCGTTCGGCAATTCGATCGGGTTCTTGCCGCCCCACGAAAGCTCGAGCATCGATCCGTACTGGTCCTTGGTCGGCCCGGACTGCGTGCCGCTGCCCAGCAGATCGCCGGGCTGCAGGTTGCAGCCGCCCACGGTGTGATGCGCGACAAACTGCGCGATGGTCCAATACGAGTCCTTGAAATTGGAAGCGGACAAGCGGGCCGGCGCAATCCCTGCAGCACGCATCTTGGGCGTGAGCAGCAACACCTCCAGTTGCATGTCCAGCCCGCCCATTGCCCGGTTGCGCTCCGAATCGAGGTAGGCCATTGGCTGCGGATCACCTTCGGGACGGGCGAACGCGGCCGTCCTGTAGGGCGCCAGCGCTTCAAGCGTGACGATCCAGGGCGAAATGGTGGTGGCGAAGTTCTTGGCCAGGAATGGCCCGAGCGGCTGGTATTCCCAGCCCTGGATGTCGCGCGCCGACCAGTCATTGAGCAGGTTGACGCCAAAGACGTGCGATTCGGCATCCGCAATGCCGATGCGCGAACCGAGCGGATTGCCGCGCCCTATCCACAGGCCGACCTCGAGTTCGTAGTCGAGTCGCTTCGATGGGCCGAACAAGGGTCCCGGTGCATCGGCTGGTTTGGTCTGACCGACCGGCCTCGGAAACGCCTGGGGGGAATTCGACGTGCCCACTCGAATGCTGGAGGCCCGACCGTGATAAGCGATCGGTACATGCTTGTAGTTGGGCAGCAGCGGATTGTCGGGCCGGAACATGCCACCGGTATTGCTGGCGTGGAACACCGAAGAGAAAAAATCGGTGAAGTCGCCGATGGTGGCGGGAATGCCCATCTCGGCATCTTTCATCGGCACCAGGCAGGCGCGCGCGCGGCCCTCCTGGGCGCTGCCTTCCCGCAAGACACGCGACAGTGCCAGGCGCAGCGACGACGCCAGGCCGGGGTCTGCCCCCATCAGCTCATTGAGCGTGGGGCCGGAGGCGATCGCGGCCGCCTCGGCGGCGTCGCCCGAAAATATGTTCGCCCTGACAGCGGCGGCGAGATCGAGAATCTGGTCGCCGATGGCCACCCCGCCGCGAAAATCATCGTTCTTGCCTGCCCGGCGGAACACGCCGAACGGCAGGTTCTGCAGCGGAAAATCACTCTTGCCGTCGTTGGCGGCATCTACCCAGCTCTTGAGCTTGGGATCGTGGGTTTCGTTGGTGTTGCCAGAGGACATCGAGAGCTTCCGGGAATTGCGGGAACGACCACGGTGGGTTCACCGTCGGGAACGAGGATTTTACTTGCAAAGCCCCTTATTCCGCGTCCGGCTGGCTCGCTGGCGCCGCTTGCTGAAACGCCGGCAGGGCATTGCATGCATCGAAAATACGCATCACATTGGGCACGTGCGAAAAATCGCATTCGAAGCGCTTGCCATTGGCCACCTGCGGCACCAGGCAGCAGTCCGCCATGGTGGGCGTATCGCCGTGGCAGAAACGGCCGGATCGGCCGTCCGCCAGCATGGCCTCCAGCTTGGAAAGGCCATCCTCGACCCAATGACGGTACCAGGCGTTCTTCTGCTCTTCGGTCACCTTGAGCACGCCGCTCAGGTACTTGAGCACGCGCAGATTGTCGATCGGATGGATGTCGCAGGCGATCAGGAGCGAAAGCGCGCGCACCCGCGCCCGGTCCACGGGAGCCTTTGGTAGCAAGGGACTGGCTGGATGCACTTCATCCAGGTATTCCATGATCGCAATCGACTGGGTGAGCAGCTGGTTGTTGTCGATCAGCGCAGGCACCAGTTTCGCCGGATTCACTGCCGCGTATTCGGGTTCGTTGTGCTTGCCGCGCGCGAGATGCACGAAAGCCGGTTTGTATGCCAGCCCCTTGAGGTTCATGGCGATGCGCACGCGGTAGGCGGCTGATGAACGGAAGTAGGTGTAGAGCTTCAAAATGCCTCCTGATACTCGAGAATCCGGTAGGAACGACCAACGGCAAATCCCGTCGATTCCAATGCCATGAATCCACATCAGCGAAGTCCATGGCACAAGGACAGGGCGCCGCTGATCGGCGCATCCGGGCACCAACCTGACTGGCGATCAGTTTAGCGCCATCCTCAGCGCGGCAGTCAGGCCAGGAAACGTGCCCGCATATCCGCCGATATCTCCTGCGCCCGCAATCTCTGCGGGTCGCCCGGGTCGTGGATCGCGAACACACGTTTCTCATAGCCTTCGGCCAGCAGGACGTCGTCACGCCATACCTGGTAGTCGATCCTGATCACCTTGCGGGAGACTTCGACAATCTCCGCGCGCACGTCGATCCAGTCGGTGCAATAGCCCGGTCGCCGGAACGCGCCATGCGCCTCGACAATGGGCATGACCGCACCGCCCGCTTCGGCCATCGCACTCTGCGAAATGCCAAGCGCGTCAAACATGTGGTGACAGGCGACATCGAACCAGCGGAAGTAATGCGGGTAGTAGACGATGCGCGCCGGATCGGTGTCACCCCACTCGATGCGCATGCGGTGTGTGTATTTGTATCCCATGGAGTCCGCCTGTTCGAAAAAACGGCCGGTCAGATGACGATAACGTCTGGTCCGGGCATTGGCGCGTGCAGGGCTTCGACCAGGTCGGCGCGACGAGCCAGGACAGCGCGCTGATTGATATAGCCTTTGTCTGTGATTTCTCCGGCATCGATATTGGGCGGCTCCTGCATCAAGCACGCGCAGGTCGCGAAAGTCGAACTCCCTCCACCATCCGCCTTGAGCGCCTGCATGCCTCTTCGTACGGCGGCAATCACCTCGCCGTGCCCGAAGACGGCGGCCAGGGAAGCATCGGCCGGAAGGCCGGTCGCGAGTTGCCGGCATGCCGGAACGTTCGGGAACACCAGGAAGCCTATCGACTCGCGGTCGTGGCCGGTGATGACGATGTCCTGAGCCACAGGTGCGAGTGCGGCAATGGCCTTGACCCGCAACGCCCCGGTATGCACCCAGGTACCCGACATCAGCTTGAACTCTTCGGCGACCCGCCCCGCGAATTCGATGCCGCGCGCATGATCCGACTCGTCGGCAAAACGCACCGCATCGCCGATCCGGTAGTAGCCTTCTTCATCAAAAGCGGAATGCGTCAGGTCTTCCCGCTTCCAGTAACCGGGCGTGACGTTCGGCCCCTTTACGCGAATCTCGTACTTTGTCTTGCCCTCCGATTGGCCCACGGGGATCAGGCGCAGCGTGGAACCCGGAGCCGGATTGCCGATGACGCCGGCGTGGTCGATGTCGTAATGCACGCAGGTGGCCATGGGCGCGGTTTCGGTGGAACCCCAGGCTGAAATCATGCGGACGCGTTGCCCGGTTTCCTCGATGCCGAGCTTTTCCAGCCGCGCCCAAAGCGAGGGCGGCAAGGCCGCCCCAGCATAGAAAATCAGCTTCAGGCGCGAAAAGAAATTGCGCCGCAACTGCGCATCGTTTTCCAGGTAGGGCAACAGCATGTCGAAGCCGCGTGGCACGTTCAGGTACATGGTCGGCGCGACCTCGCGCAGGTTGGCGACGGTTCTCTCGATCAGGCCCGGTGCCGGCTTGCCTTCGTCGATGTACATCGTGCCGCCGTTGGACAACACGATGTTGCAGTCGGCGTTACCGCCAAAGGTGTGGTTCCAGGGCATCCAGTCGACCAGCACTGGCGGCTCTTCGGCCAGGAAGGGCCACAGCACCCGCCAGCTTTCCTGGTTGGAGGTGAGCATGCGCTGGGTATTGATGACCGCCTTGGGTTCACCGGTCGAGCCGGATGTCAGCAGGAATTTCGCGATCGTGTCGGGCCCGACCGCAGCGGCGGCTGCATCCAGCCGGGCATCCGGCGTACCCGCCAGCAACTCCGCAAAGCCGCGCGCCGTGCCGGCCGGAATGCTGGAGAACAGTTCGAATGCAAAGGATGACAGGCTCGCGAGCGGGGCGGCAAAGCGCGCCTCGTCGCCCACATACACCAGGCCCGGGTTGAGCAAGGAGAATATCGCCTTGAGCTTGGCATGATCGCGCGACATCAGCGAATACGCCGGCGAAATCGGGGCGATCGGCACACCGACGTACTGGCAGGCATAGGACAGCAGCAAATGGTCTACGCTGTTATCGGAAAGCACCACCACCGGCCTTTGGGCTGAAAGCCCGCGCGCCAGAAGCGCCGCGCCGATATCGCGGACCGAACGGAGCGCCTGCGCGTAGGGCACCTTGCGCCATGCGGCCGCGTCGCGTTCGGCAACGAATGTTCTGTCGGGCGCCTGTTGCGCCCATTGATGCAGCCACTCGCCCGTGCAGCGCGGATACGCAGGCAGGGCATGACCGGACTGGAGGAGGATGTCCCCCTCTGGGCGCCGGGTGCTGTTGACCCGTGCGCTCGCATAGGCGAGAGGGTTGAACGGCGGTTTGACGGCAACTGTCACGACTGTCTCCGTTGGCTGTTTTAGTTATTTAGTATAACCATCAACAACCTCCGGACGTCACTGCGACATATCGCAAACCCCTGGCGCAGCAGGCCGGCCGTTTGCCTAGCGAAAGGCTTGCGCCCGGACAAGCGCAAACAGTGGACTGCCCGGCAGCCTACCGAGTGGAATTTCTGCCATCCGGAGCGGGCGCGGGTTTTGGCGCCGGGACACCTTTTCCTTGCGGAGCGGCGGGCTTTGTTGGCGTACCGCTCGTGGTTCCGGATTGCGTCGTGCCCGTGCCGGAACCGCTATGCAAGTTGCCATAGCCCGATGAAGCCTGCGCAATGTACAGAAGCGGTTCGAGCGCCTGCGCACCGGCGGACTTTGCCGGCCCGGGGAGGGTCGCCGCGCATACCGGCAAGGAAAACACCGCCGCAAGCAAGCCGGCCTGGGCCAGCGCCGCGGCAAGCAGCTTGGGGGAAAGGCCAACAGCCTCGACGTCACGCCTGGCATTTGAAAATTTCATCGGGTTCTCCGGTTCCTGAAGACAACAGCACGAAATTTAGGTTGCTTCTCCGTGGCTGACAAGGTCCAGAAACCGATCGGCGGTTTCTGCCAGCCGGACGGCTGCACTGGCTGACTGGGCTGCGTGGCGCAAGGCGAAATCCTGCGCTGCCGACCGCATCGCCGGATCTTCAATTCCACGCACAATCGCCCGCCGGATTCGCGTCGGATCACGCACCTGGAGCAGCGTTGCTCCAGCTCCGATCGCCTCGACGTTACGGGCGGTCAGGAGTTGCTCGTGAACGGTCGGCAACATGCACAGCGGTTTGCCCGCCAACAAGGCGGCACATGTCGCCCCATGCCCCGCATTTGATACCACGAGGTCCGCGTCCCTCACCGCTGACGCAAGCGCCATTGGCGAAGCGTGCCACGCAATCCCCGCGCCAAATGCGGAATCTTCCACCCGGACCACGCCCGACGCATAAATGCGGGTTTGTGCAGGAAGCCGGCGCAGCACATCCACGGTCGCCTCGAACTCCGGCGCGGTGGGCTTGAGGTAGGCCAGGATACGCGGCCCCGGAACCGGTTTCCAACCGGCGCTGTCCTCGCCCGGAATTTCGAAATGCCCGAAAAAACCCGTATGCCTCGCGCAACCCCGGTAATGGTCGAGTTCAGGATAGGTGGCCAGCACTGTCGTTGCAGTCGCATAAAGGTCCGCGACCGATTGCATCGGTGCGCCCCCGGCGGCCTTCAACACGGTGTTCGCGCATGCAAGTACACGCGCCGTTGCATCGCGAATCCGGAGGTCGGAATTTGCAATGGCTGACGCAAATGGGCGATGCTGGTCGCCAACCGGCGGAATGGTGAAGCCATCCCCCAGATGCAATACCGGAATCCCGGACAACCTCGCGGCCAGCATGGCGGCCGGGGAAAAATCCGCCACCAGTGCGTCAATCTGTCCCAGTCGAAAAAGGGATTGCCACGCCCGTACGAGAAAATCCAGAGTCGCAGCATTGCCAAATCCCGCCTCCAGCAGGATTTCAGGGTAAGAGATGGCGCTGAACCCCGCCTTGAACGGGCCGTGCGGCAGGAACGGCGCCTGCACCACAAGGGGTGCCGCGAATACGGGTGCCTGCGCGGTCGCGTGAAGGTCGCGAACGGCCAGCATCGGTTCGATCCCCCCGCGGGCGAAATGATCGATCCATGGGTCGATCCGCGCCAGGTGGCCCAAGCCACCGCCCAACTCCCAGGCGAAAAGCATTCGCAATCCGAAACCCCTTTCACTTCGGAATCCGGTTCCGCTCGTCGGACACCAATTGCCACTCATCCCGCAGCGGTTGCGCTGCACGAAACACGCGGTATCTTAGCCGTGTGCCAAAAGGGAGAGGCGGCGTGCCGTTCATGTACATGGGAAGCTCAGGCAGTAAACCGCGTTGCGGCGTGCGGATCAAGCATCCGCCGGCATTGTCGCGGAAGCAAGCGGGCTTCACGATCATCGAATTGCTGATCGTGGTGACCATTGTCGGCGTGTTGTCGGCGGTTGCAGCGCCGTCATTGCGCACGATGATCATCACCAACCAGGTGCGCACCTCGACCTCCGACCTGCTCAACGACATCGCCATCGCACGCAGCGAGTCGGCCAAGCGCTCCCAGCGGGTGGTGATGTGTGCGAGTACCGACATGAATACCTGCTCCGGCTCGGCCTGGGGCGGTGGATGGATCTCCTTCGTGGACGCCAACAACAATCAGCAGCGTGACACGTCGGACGCTTCGGAACCGCTGATCCGCGTCAAGGAGCCGGTCCCGACCGCCGTAAAGATTGTCACCACTCCCTCGACGTTGGCGAACATCGGTTTCCGTTCATTCGGGATCATCGACGCGGCGAAGACTTTCGTCGTGTGTCCCTCGGCCGCCGGCACCGGAATCTCAGGGCGGTCCATCACCATCAACACGATGGGGCGCGTGCAAACCGTCAACGCCACCACGGCGGCGTGCGAATCATGAACGCGCGCATATCCAGGTACCCATCCCGGCGGCACGGCGGCATCCGGCGCCCGCTCGAGGCCGGCTTCACACTGATCGAGGTCATGGTCGCGATCGTGATCCTCTCGTTCGGCATGCTCGGCGTGGCGGCATTGATGGTCACCGGCATACAGTTCACCCACAGCGCGCAGCAGCGCACCATCGCGACCCAGCTGGCTTACGACATGATCGACCGCATGCGGTCCAACCAGGCCGACTGGTCGATGTCCGGCGGCAACGCCGATGCGGGCGTCAACTACAACATGCCTTCCTCAGACCCGAATGCGGTCGGCAGCCCTTACCTGAACGCGAAGCCGGCATGCATAGGCTATACCGCAGCCGGCTCCGGTTGCGCGACGACCGACATGGCCAGCCAGGATGCATACGAATGGCAGCAAGCCATCAAGGCCCGTCTGGGCAGCGGCGTTGGCATCGTCTGCCGCGACAATTCCAATCTTCCCGGCAGCTATTCCGGCGGCACCATCACCCACCAATGCAACGGCGTGGGGCCCAAGTACGCCATCAAGATCTACTGGCTTGACGATCGCAGCAGCGACGACACCACGGTCAATCCGAATGGTGGCTATCGGGTATTCATGACGACCTTCATCCCATGAAAAACCTCCAACCTGGCATGAATGCAGCCGCGCGCGGCTTCACGATCGTTGAATTCATGGTCGCGATCGCGATCGGGCTGATCGTATCGCTGGTTGTGGGCCAGATTTTTGTTGGCTCGCGCCAGAGTTTTTCCAGCCAGGAGGATTCCGCGCGCATGCAGGAAAACATGCGCTCCGCCTCCATCATTCTGACCCGAACGATCCGCCTGGCCGGATTCCCGAGCAACGCGGGCCTTAATCCGAACGACATTTTTCCGAAAGCGTCGGCGCCCGCCATCACTGGCGTCGACAATCTGACCACCTCCGGAATGCCTTCGGGAACCGATCCCGTCAAGCCGACAGCATCTTCCCCTGCGACGGCACCAGACACCATAACCGTGCGGTACCAGGGAAGCGGCAACGGTGCGGGCACCCCCGACCAGACCATTGTCAACTGCGCTGGTGGCTATGTGGATTTCAACACCACCTCGGCGAATTTGATCGCCGTTCGCCCCGCAACCAAACCGGACGGCACGCTATCCAGTTCGCTCTATTGCAGTACGGACAACGGCACCAACTGGCAGGAACTTGTACCCGATGTGGACAACATGCAGATCTTGTACGGAGTCGACACCGACGCCGACGGTTCCGCAAACGTGTATCAGCGCATCGCGGATGTGACCGCGGCCGATCAGCTGGACATGGTCGTCAGCGTCCGCCTCTGGCTCCTGATGCGCTCGCCGACGGCCACCAACCTCACCGTCGCCTCGACCACTTACTCGCTTGCCGGCGTCAATTACACCTACACCGACCGTTTCGTCCGGCGGGTCCTATACACCACGATCAATTTGCGGAATCGCGTCAGATGAACATCCAATACCGGCCCCGCATGCCGCATGCGTCGCCAGCACGCCAAGAAGGCGCCGTTCTGGTGGTTGCCCTGCTTTTCCTGATGATCATCACCATGCTGGGCGTGGCCAGCCTGCAGTCGACCTCTTCTGAAGAACGCATGGCCGGCAATTCACGCGACTCGAACAACGCGCTGACCGCGGCGGAGGCCGCGTTGCGCGACGCCTGGTACGACATCAATGGCGCCTGCGCCCCCGGAGCGGCCTCATGCACCAAGCGCTCTCCGGTGATTTCCGGTGCCACCAATTTCGGCGATGGTACCGGCACGGCAGGGACCTGCTCCACCGCCGGACTTTGCCTGCCTACGGGAAGCTATCCGAACTATCCGCTGCTCAATATCACCAACTGGAGCGCGAGCGGCACGGGCGCCGTTTATCCCGTGACCTTCGGCACCTACACAATGGCGGGAACCACCGCTGAAAGAATTCCGCAGGTCGCGATCCAGCCGCAATACGTCATTGAAGCCTTGTGCACCCCAAGCTCCGGCGCATCCATCGGCGGTGCAGGCTGCCCACAATACTACTATCGCATCACCGCCCGCGGCTTCGGCGGCAACTCAAATACGCAGGTAACCCTGCAGATGACCGTGCGCCTCTAGGCGATGTCATAGCCGCATCTATTCGGAGATTTCCATCATGCGTTTCCTAGCCCGAATCGGAGTACGCCGTGCCATATGCGCGGTCATATCCGCAAGCCTCTTGCTTGAACCGATCGCCGCCTCGGCCGCCTTGCTGAATCTGGTGAAGGCGCCGCTGTTCGTGACGCCGCCCATTCCCCCCCTGGTGATGCTCGACATTTCCAAGGACCAGCAGCTGTTCAAGAAGGCCTACAACGACTACTCTGACCTCGACAACGACGGCAAACTTGAAACCACCTACAAGCACAGCATCGACTATTACGGCTATTTCGACAGTTACAAGTGCTATGACTACGTGGTTGGCAATGGCCTTGAAAGCCTGAGCCACTATGCCCCGACCTCCTACACCACCACAAAGTACTGTGACGGCACCAAATGGAGCGGAAACTTCCTCAACTGGGCAACCATGACGCGCATGGATACGGTGCGCAAGCTTCTGTACGGTGGCATGCGTCGGCGGGATAACGCAACGTCCCCGAGTGGCACCAACGCCAATACGCTGCTCGAGCGTGCCAATTTGCCCAGTGACGCGCACTCTTTTGCCAAGTGGTACGGCGGGACCGATGTCAACCAGTTGACACCGTTCCCCGTGCAAACTACCCCCACCACTACGGACACCACACACGCCGCCGGATTTACCGTAGCGCCTGCAATCGACCTGGCGGCCACCGGTACCATCACCTTCAACGGCGTGCCGCAATGGTTCATCGATACCCTGGGCTATGGCGACCAGGTCGTTGCCACTTCCGCGACGTTTGGCACTACCAAGACCGGCCGCCTGGTTGACAAGAACAATACCGGCCGCGTCGTGCTGCAGGTCGATGGCGGCGGCAATTTTGTGAGCATCGACTACTCGACGACCCCACCGACTCCGACATTGAGCCCGGCCGCGGTAACGCCGCCATCAGGAACCACTGATACCAGCTGGAAGATGCTCAATCTGAGCAGCACCGGCATCTCCATCTGCAATTACACCCAAGGTGATACCTCGGGTTCAAACCGGTATTCGCACAGCAATTCATACACGCCGCGGATGAAGATCGCCGCCGGCAATTTCGAATTGTGGGGCGCCAACGAGCGGTTTCAGTGCTACTGGTATGAGCAAAAGAACAACATGCAAGGCGGCTTCGGGATCAATCGCAGCTCCAACGGCAATCAAGCGGCGTTGTCGGGCCTCAATGCCAGCGCAGAAAACCCCAACAAGGACGCCTCTTCAATCAACAGTTCCCCGGTACCGGCCAAGGGCCTGGGGTATGGCGTCGACTACGGCGAATACCGTGTGATGGTGGAGGCTTGCCACAAGTCGTTCACGCCCACGCCCGCTGGCCAGAAGACCACCGAGAAATGCAAGCAGTACGATCAAACCGGCGAGTACAAGCCGATCGGCCTGTTGCAGGTCTATGGTGACGATGGGCGTATCAGCTTCGGCCTGATGACCGGCAGCTACTCCAAGAACACCTCCGGAGGTGTTCTGCGCAAGAACGTCGGTTCGATGTCGGACGAGATCAACAGCAGTGGTGTCTTCTCGAACCCGAGTAGCGGAAGCATCATCGGCACCTTGAGCCGCCTGCGCATCTACGGATACGACTACAACGATGGCACGTATATCGGTGCCGACGGCAACTGCACCTATCAGCTGACGTCAAGCCAATTGGTCGACAACATGTGTCGCTCATGGGGCAATCCGATGTCCGAAATCTACGCCGAGTCATTGCGCTATTTCGCCGGCGCCACCGCTCCCACCCCTGCCTTCCAGACCAGCGATACGGGGCTTTTTTCCGGTCTCAATACCGCCACGTGGCCTAACCCCAACAAGGTGATCACGAAGGACAACTATTGCACGCCGCTCAACGTATTGCTGTTCAACGCCAGTGTGAGCTCGAAGGACTATGATCAACTGGTGACCTCACCGCTCGACCCGTTCAACGGAGCTATTTCCGGATTCTCCGCAAAGACTGCAACGGACAAGGTCGGCTCACTTGAAGGGCTTGACGGGAAGTCGTTTTTTGTTGGAGACAATGGCGTGACCTCCAATTCATTGTGTGACGCAAAGCCCTTTAGCGGGGGAGGGTCCCTGGGTGGCGTCCAGGGCTTGTGCCCGGAAGCGCCTTCACTCAACGGCACTTACCTGATGAGCGGCATGGCGTTCGCCGCCCGCACCAATCGCATTCGCACCGACCTCGACGCCTCCATTCCAGCAACCGACAAGAAATCCCTCAAGGTGTCCACCTACGGGATATCGCTGGCCACCAACGTGCCGCGCATCGAGGTTTCAGTCCCAGGTGGCAGCAGTGGTCAAAAGGTGGTGATCCAGCCGACCTACAGGCTGACCAACGCGAATGGCGTAGTAGGCCGGATCGGTTCTGGCGCCATTGTCGATGTCAAGATCGTCAGCCAGACCACAACACCGACTACCGTGACCGGCCGCATGTATGTCAACTGGGAAGACAGCGAGCAGGGCGGGGACTATGACCAGGACGTCTGGGGCGTGATCGACTACACCGTCACCGCGACGCAAACAACGATTACGACCAATGTGGTTGCCGCCTCGACCGCCAATCCGCAAGGGTTTGGCTACACCATCAGCGGCACCACGCAAGATGGCCCACACTTTCACTCCGGCATCTACAACTTCAATTACAACGATCCGACCAATATCACGGTGACGCCCAACACGCGGGTCAACGCGACGGGCGGTTGCAACAACTGCAACGCCCCGGACAACGCCACCACTGCCGTCTATACCAATTCCACGACCGGTGCGGCGCAATCCCTCAACGACCCGCTTTGGTATGCAGCGAAATACGGCGGCTTTGTCGACAGCAACGGCAACAACGTGCCCGATGTCGCGGTCGAGTATGACAATTTCAATAACGCAACCGGCGCGCTCGGCAGTGATGGCATCCCGGACAATTACTTCCTGGTGTCCAATCCGCTCGGGCTCGAGTCCGCGCTGGACAAACTTTTTGTCAGCATCCTGCAGGCAGCTGCGGCTTCGGCGGTGGCGGCCAATTCGTCGCGCCTTAACACCAGCACCCGCATCTACCAGGCGGTATTCAACCCGTCGGACTGGAGCGGCAAGATGAACGCCTTCGGCGTCAACGCCTCTACCGGTACGCCGAACACCACGGCGGACTGGGACGGTGGCCAGATAGACCTGAACTCGGCAACGGTTTCGCCAAGCAATCGGGTCATCCTGACCTACAACAAGGGCGTTGCCTCGGGTGCCCCGCAGGGCATCGCGTTCCGCTGGCCGACCGATCCGTCAAGCCCGCTGTCGACAGAACTCACCACCGCCCAGGTGACCGCCTTGCGATTGAATCCCGACACCGCGACGGGTGACCCGGTTCCGGCCCCTTATAGCGCGGCAACCGACCCGGGCAACAAGCGACTGGAGTATCTGCGCGGCGATGGCACCAACGAGGGCATCTCAAGCACCAATTTCCGCCGTCGCACCACCACAAAGCTTGGCGATATCGTCAACTCCAATCCGAACTTCGTGGGCGCACCCGATGCGGGACACCCGGACGCGACCTATTTGAGCTTCGCGTCCGCCAACCGTAACCGCAAGCCGGTTCTTTACGTCGGCGCAAACGACGGCATGCTGCATGGGTTCAACGCGTGCCCGCCCGGAACCGAAACCCGCCCTTCACAGTGTGGTGTCGGCAAGACCCAGCCTGGAGCAGAATTGCTGGGCTACATTCCCAGCACGGTGTATCGCAATCTCAGCAAACTGACCTCTCGCGCCTATTCTCATGAGTACTTCGTCGACGGTTCACCTGCCGTTGAAGATGCTCTGGTCGGGAGCAACTGGAAGACCGTGCTCGTAGGCGGCCTGAACCGTGGCGGCCAAGGCATTTACGCGCTCGATGTCACGAATCCTGAAAACTTCAGCGAAGCCAACGCGGCCTCATTGGTCTTGTGGGAATTCACCGACGCTGACGACCCCGATCTCGGGTTTACCTTCGGAACTCCCGTTATCCGCAAAATGCGAAACGGGAAGTGGGCAGCCATTCTGAGTGGTGGGTACAACAACTCGCAAGGCCCTTCCGCCGATCCGGCCGAGATCGCCTGTGCTTCCGGCACTGGAACGACCGCCGACCCCTATCTTCCGGCGGGTTGCACGGTGAGCAGGACAGGGCAGGCTTATGTTTTCATCCTTTTCCTGGATGGCCCGACCGGCACAGGAGGCAAATGGGTGCAGGGCACCGACTACATCAAGCTCAGTACCGGGACCGGGAGCGTAGCCACACCCAATGGCGTCGGTTCGCCATTCGCAGGCGACACCAACGGCGACAGCATGGTCGACCTGATCTACGCCGGCGACCTTGAGGGCTCGCTTTGGAAGTTCGATGTCAGCGCGACAACGCCCACAAGCTGGACGGCATCAGGCTCGCGGCTGAAGCTGTTCAGCGCGGTCGACAGTTCCGGAAACGCGCAACCGATCACCGCAGGGGTCGAAGCCGCCCTTCACCCGACGGGTAACGGGATCATCGTGTCATTCGGTACGGGCAAGTATCTGGAAAGCAACGACATCGATCCTCCCGGCCCAACCTACAAGACCCAAACCATCTACGGCATTTGGGACAAGCTCGATGGCACATCGGTTTCAGGCCGAAGCGTACTCATGCCCCAGCTGCTGCAACCAGGCATCACCAATATCGTCACCAACCCGGATGGATCGATCAGCAGGATCACGACACGACACCAGCCGAATTACGGGACCAGCAATCGGACAACGCCCGACAATACCTTGTGGGATGGAGCCCCGGCCCTCGCCGACAAGGTCGCGGCGGTGAGCAACGTGCAGAATACGTTGGCCAATCAGCGTGGCTGGTATCTTGACTTGTTCAACGGCCAGGCGAGCGGCGTACCGACGGGCGAGCGGATCATTTTCTCGCCTTTCGTTCGCAGCGGGGTGGTGTTCTACGGTTCGCTGTGGCCGGTCGGCAACACCTGTCTGGGTTCCACCGCGGGTGACAACATCACCCTGATGATCGGAACCGGAGCGCGCCCGGATGCCTCCGTGTTCGACCTTGACGCCAACTCACTTGTGAATGCGGCCGATCTGGTGAATGTTGGGACCACCGCCAATCCGATCAATGTGGCGGTCAGTTCACGACGTGTCGCAGGCGGCTCGGCGCAGCCCCCGACGCTGGTGGCAAAAGGCACGCAGTTCGTGGGCTTCCAGAACCCGACCGGCGGCCAGCTTGAGAAGCTCGATCTCAAGCTTCCGGGGCAACCTGGACGAGTCTCCTGGCGTGAAATCCTGTATTGATATTGCGTTTTGCGAAAGAATTCAACCATGCGATGCCTGACCCCATGCTCCGCACGACCCGATGGATTCCGCTATCGGGAAAAGGGCTTCACGATCATTGAACTGATGATCGTCGTCGCCATCATCGGACTCCTTGCAGGAATCGGGGTTCCAAGCTACAGGGAGTACGTCAACAAGAGCAAGCGGGCCGAAGGCAAAGCCGCCCTCACCGCGGCTGCCGCTCGACTGGAACGCTATTACAGCCTGAACAACTGTTACCCGAGTTCAGCCTGTGGAAGCCCGGCGGCCACCGACAGCCCATCGGCGCTCACAGCCGCAGGGATACAGGGGTTCTCCGGCGAAAACTCGGCCAAGGCGTACTACAACATCAGCCTGACCTTTGCGGCGCAAACCTTTACGATTACGGCATCACCCAAGGCTCCGCACACCGACGCGAAATGCGGGAACCTCACGTTGTCGAATACCGGGCGAAAATGGACGCAAAGCAATGGCACCACAGATGACGCCAGCCGCGTGGATGGATGCTGGTAGCCAGACCAATTGAAGCAAGCGCTTCCCCGTATGCGATGGCCCGCTGAAGGTGTTCCCGACAAAGGCACTGATCAGCCTTTCCCCAAGTGCTACCTTGGCGCTTGCTGTTTCACTTTCAGCATTGGGGCACGGCGCCTTTCTGCTCGGGTTGAAGCCTAGCGCTCGAGCGTCCTTCCAGCGGGTAGTGGCCCCCCAAACGCTGTCAGTGCGTTTGTTGTCCGAAAGGGCGGCGCCCCTGTCGCCGTTGGTGCTTGAAGGAACGCCCGCGACGCCGAGCGACCAGCGCCGTGGAAGTCCCGTCACTACCGGACCTTTTCCGGCCGATGCGACGCCAGAACCGAGCGGCCTTTTCACTCCGCCTGTTCTGGCGTTCGAGCCCAATCTTTACCTGAAGCCAAGCGACGTCGAAGCCGCGGCCACTCCGGTTTCACCGGAGTCGCTTGAACTGCTGCAACTGACCGGCGCGCAGCCCGGGCTGTGGGTGGTGCGCCTCTACATCGACGAAAGTGGTAGCGTCGACGAACTGGAGGTCGTGGAAGGCAGGGGCTCGGAAACCAATACCCTCGAATTGCTCGGGCTGCTGCGATCGGTGCGGTTCACCCCCGCCCTTGTGCAAGGGCGCCCCGTCAGGAGCCAGAAAATGCTCGAATTCAGCTTCGAGCCGGGTCCGGCGCCGTTGATCCCGACGCAGGTGCCATCTCCCGCCCCAAGCCCTTCGGCAGGGGGAAAGTGATCGTTTCGACAATGCCATCGAGCCGCCTGACTTTCCCCACACCAAGCGCGGCAAGGCGTTCTATCACCTCCTGCACCAACACCTCGGGCGCCGACGCGCCTGCAGTCAGTCCAACCCGCCGTTTGCCGGCCAGCCAGACCGGGTCGAGTTGGTCGGCGCGGTCGACCATGTAGGCATGCGTTCCCATCGTCTCGGCCACCTCGCGCAGGCGGTTGGAGTTCGAGCTGTTGGGTGACCCGACAACGATGACGACATCACACATGGGCGCCATGAATTTCACGGCGTCCTGCCGATTCTGCGTGGCATAGCAAATGTCGTCCTTTTTGGGGCCACGGATCAGTGGAAAACGGGCCTTCAGCGCCGCGACGATCCTGGCTGCGTCATCTACCGAAAGCGTGGTTTGCGTCACATACGCAACTGCGGACGGGTCGCGCACCCGCAGGTTGGCGACATCTTCGATTGATTCCACCAGAAACATGCCCTCCTCGGCCTGGCCCATGGTCCCCTCGGCCTCCGGATGCCCTTTGTGGCCGATCATCACGATCTCATAGCCCTCCTTGCGCATCTTCAGGACTTCGATGTGCACTTTGGTGACCAGCGGACAAGTCGCGTCGAATACCTTGAAACCACGGCGCTGCGCCTCGCGACGCACCGACTGAGGCACGCCATGCGCGCTGAAAATCAGCGTAGCGCCAACAGGAACTAGGGCGAGATCCTCGATGAATACCGCGCCCTTGGCTCGCAGGTCTTCAACGACATACTTGTTATGCACGATCTCGTGACGCACGTAGATGGGCGCCCCGTGCAGTTCGATGGCACGCTCAACGATGCCAATGGCGCGTTCGACGCCCGCGCAGAAGCCGCGGGGCTCCGCCAGCAAAACCTCTGATTCCTCATGCATGCCATTCATCCCGTTGATGACTACATCACGCCGATGATCTCGGCCTCGAAAATCACAGTACGACCGGCAAGCGGATGATTGAAATCGAACACCGCATGCCGGTCGGACTTTTCCAGCAAGGTGCCGGCAAACTCCGCGCCCGAGGCGTCGGTGAATGAAACCTGCGCGCCTACGTCCTCGTCAAGTTCGCGTGGCAACGCGGATAACGCGATCTTTTGGACCAGGTCCGGATTCTTCATGCCGAAACCAGCCTCCGGTTCGAGCGTATAGGCACGGCGCTCACCCACGCGCATGCCGATCAGGCAGCGCTCGAGCGATTCAGCCAGTTGGCCCGAGCCCAACGCCAACGTGGCGGGGTTCATGCCAAACGTGCTGACGGCCTCGGTACCGTCAGGCAAGGCCACGCGGTAGCGAAGCGTGAGATAGCTGCCTGGCCCGACAACTCCCGGATGTTCATTCATCAGATATGCTTGGCGTACGGAATCGACCAAGGATTGTAAGCCAACCATGTCCATAACCCACTGGCCGGTCAGCGAGCGTCCGAGGGAACGGCTATTACGCTTTGGCGCGAACTCGCTGAGCGACGCGGAACTCCTGGCGATATTTCTCCGGGTAGGTGTCAAAGGCCAAAGTGCCGTAGATCTGGCACGCCTGCTCATCGGCCATTTCGGCGGGCTGAATCGACTGTTTGCCGCCAGGCGCGAAGATTTTGCATCAATTCCCGGCATGGGCGACGCCAAGTTTGCACAATTGCAAGCGGTTTTCGAGATGACCCGGCGCGCCCTGAAGGAGCGCCTGCAGGAAAGTACCAGCCTCACCTCACCCCAGGAAGTAAAGGACTACCTGACTTTGAGCCTTGGCGGCCTCGGGCACGAGGTATTCGTCGTGCTTTTCCTCGACGCGCGCAACCGGCTCTTGGCCGCTGAAGAGATGTTTCGCGGCACGCTCACACAGACCAGCGTCTATCCTAGGGAAGTCGCGAAGCGTGCGCTTACATACAATGCCGCAGCAGCCATCCTTGCGCACAATCATCCGTCCGGCAACCCCGAACCCAGTCAGGCTGACCGCATGCTGACCCGAACCCTGAAGGAAGCCCTGGCACTGGTCGATGTACAGGTCCTCGACCACATCATCATCGCGGGCCGACAGACCAGATCATTGGCCGAGCATGGATTAATGTGATCCCGCAGCAGGGCCCGACCACCGGGTCTTGAAATTGCAACGGTTTTGATGCATACTTACAGGCTTCGCATTTTTTGACCGGGAGTTATTACGTCGGTCGCGGTGGCAGCACCAAAAAATGAAGAATCCTTCCGAGCCGGGCGCATCCTCCTGGTAATTCCCCCGGTACGGTCATCAAATCCGCAACAGGAGTAAATGTTCATGGCAAAAGTCTGCCAAGTGACGGGCAAAGGCCCGATGGTCGGGAACAACGTTTCCCACGCCAACAACAAGACCAAGCGCCGGTTTCTGCCGAACCTGCAGTACCGCAGGTTTTTTGTTGAAAGCGAAAACCGCTGGGTGCGTCTGCGCGTGTCCTCGGCCGGTCTGCGCATCATCGACAAGAACGGCATCGATTCCATGCTTGCCGACCTGCGCGCGCGCGGCGAAATCTGACCTCAGGGAGCCATATCATGCGTGACAAGATCAAGCTCGAATCTACAGCCGGCACCGGCTTCTTCTACACCACCACGAAGAACAAGCGCACGACGCCCGAGAAGATTGAAATCAAGAAGTTCGATCCGAAGGCGCGCAAGCACGTGATCTTCAAGGAAACCAAGATCAAGTAAATTTCTTGTGGTCAAAAAAAAGCCTCGCGATGCGAGGCTTTTTTCATTTGCAGGGGGGCTACCGGAAACTGGTCAGGCTCCCTGCGGCAAAGCGTAGCTGCGCAGGCGCAACGAAAACTCTTCGAGTGCCTTGATGCCGCTGGCTTCAGCGCGTGAACACCAGTCCTGCAATTCCTTGAGCAACTGTTCGCTTGAAGCAGTCGAACGCTCCCAAAGCGCAGCCAGTTCCTCGCGCATGGCGTAGATCTTGGCAAGGACGGCGTTGCTGTCCAGGGCGGACTTGAGGTCGGCTCGATCCGCGTCCTGCAACTCCGCCGCATCCTTGTGCAGCGTCCGCTTGATCGCCGCGATTCGCGAACGCTCGGCGGTCGCCTCCTTTTGCTTGGCAAGTTCCTCCCGCCAGGCAAGCTTGAACGACTTTGCGTAACGCGACATCACGTCGTAGCGATTGGCGATGACTGCCTGCAGGGTTTCCATGTCGACAACCGCGCGGGCAGCGACAAATTTCGGCGTCGGCGCAATCTTCTTGACCTTGGCAAGCCCGAGGGTCTCGAGAATGCGGATGTACAACCAGCCTATGTCGAATTCGTACCATTTGTTCGAGAGCTTCGCTGATGTCCCGTAGGCATGATGGTTGTTGTGCAACTCTTCCCCGCCAATGAGGATGCCCCACGGAAAGATATTGGTGCTGGCATCGGAAACCTTGAAGTTGCGATAACCCGCCCAATGCCCGACTCCGTTGATCACACCCGCGGCCCAGAAAGGGATCCATGCAATCTGCACACCCCAGACCAAGAACCCCGGAATGACACCAAAACACATGATGTCGATCAACAGCAGCAGCGTGACCCCAAGCTTCTCGTGACGGGAATAGAGGTTGCGCTCAAGCCAGTCGTCCGGGGTACCGTGACCGTAGCGGCTGATGGTCTCCTTGACGCGCGACTCTTTCACATAAAGAAACACGCCGGTCCAAAGCACCTTGTTGATGCCATACACCTGGGGGCTGTGAGGATCCTCCGGGGTCTCGCATTTGGCATGGTGCTTACGATGGATCGCGGCCCATTCCTTGGTGATCATTCCGGTCGTCAGCCACAACCAGAAACGGAAAAAGTGGCTGATGACGGGGTGCAGATCAAGCGCACGGTGCGCCTGACAACGATGAAGAAAAATCGTGACACCGGCGATGGTGATGTGGGTCAGGACAAGCGTGAGGCCGACGAGCTGCCAGAAGCTCAAGTCGAACACACCGGAAAACAGCTGCATTGATATCTCCCTTGGGGACTTTGACTATTTGGCTGTACATGACGACGCTCAATATTCTACGCGACTTCCCTCCGACCCGCCCGGTGCGGCATGCCCGCAACATACGCAAGGATGTTCAAAGCAAAAGTTGTTGCGCGCCTACAACAGCTCGCCACTTCATTCAGGGAGTCCGATCGTTTACCACCCGGATTTCGCGCTGCGGACATGGAATGGTCACGCCCTTCTCCTGAAAGCCACGCCAGATGGCGAAATTCAGGTCTGAACGGACATTGCTGCTGCCCTGCTCGGGATCCTGTATCCAGAATCCAAGCTCCATTTCCAGTCCGTCGGCACCGAAGCCCTTCAACAAAACCGCCGGCGCGGGAGACTTCAAGACCCGCGCATGCGCGCCGGCTGCGTCCAGAAGAATCTGCGTCACGACCTCCAAGTCGCTGTCGTAAGCCACGACGACGCCTATCGCAAGCCGGTTTTCCCGAGTGGTAAACGAAAGGTTTGAAACAGGTGAATTGACCAGAAGCTCGTTCGGCACGATTGCCTCCGTGCCGTCGCCTGCCTTGAGCACCGTGTAGCGTGTATTGATCTGCGTCACCGCGCCGCCGAACTTGTCGACCGTGACAACATCGCCGATGCGGATCGAGCGGTCGAGAAGGATGATGAATCCGGAAAAATAATTGCTTGCAATGCGCTGTAGCCCAAGACCCAACCCCACGCCCAGCGCCCCGCCGAATACCGACAGAACCGTGAGGTCTATACCGACCAGGGAAAGGCTGACCAACACCGCGATGACCACAAGCAAAGCCTTTGCCACGCGCCCGAGCACCACCCGCAAGGACATGTCGACAGACTCCGCTTGCATGAGCCTTGCCTCTATCAACGCAGAGACCCAAAGCGACAAGAGGAGCGTCAGCGCGATCGAGGCGCAGCCTTGCAGGATCAGGAGAAGCGAAACCTGGTGCTTGCCGACCGCAAACCGCATATGGTCCAGGGTCGCGGAAACCTCCGGGAGAAAACCGGAGAAGTACAGCGCCACCCCAAGCCAGGCTGCGAACGCGATCCAGCGCTCTCCCGCGGCCAATGCGCCGCTGGATGAAAACACGTGGCGCAGCAAATACACAAGGGCGCGGATGGCCACAAAGGCCGTCAATAGCGGAAGCGCCACATGCAACAGGTTGACATGATGGAAGCGCGCAAGAACCAGTCGCCCGGTGAACACCATGACCAAAGCCAACAGCGGAAACAGGAGTCGCTCGAATCCGCCACCGACAAAGCGCAACTGCGGGCCGGGATCGGACCCAAGCGCCGCACGACCGGCCAGACGTTTGCGCAGTCCCGCGCGCAATTGCCGTGCCGCCAGCCACGCGATGCACAGACACAGCACCAGGACACCCGCCTGCCAAAGGAAATGCGGCTCCCGCAGGTCATCCCAGAGGTCGGAAACGAAAGCCGGAATGTGGTTCATTCTCATTTTGGAACGTAGGGTCGCGCATCGGCACGTTGCCGCTCCCAGTTCATGCGATAGCGCGCCGATATTGCATTTTGCCCTGTGATGATGATCACGTTCTCGGCATTGCGCCGTTGTGCCGCATAGGTCCAGTTATACGAACCGGTAATCACGGTGCCGCCAGCCAAGGCTGCGTCGATGATCATCACCTTGTTGTGCGCGCTCTGATAGCGCTCCTCGAGAAAAACCGGGATACCCGCCGCCGCCAGATCGGGAATCCGGCTGTTGTCGGTACGGTCGGACTCGGCCGCGTCTGCGGTAACGCGAACATCGACGCCGCGCGCGCGCGCTTCAATCAGGGCGCGTGCCAGCGGCCTGCTGGTGAACGAGAAGGAATGCACAAGCACCTCCCGCCGAGCGCCACGAAGCGCTCCCACAATGGCCCCCTCGATATCGTCCCACGGGGAAAACAGCACCTGCACCGTCCCGGCAACCACCGGCACGGTACCCGGTGCGACTGCGCCTTCGCGAGCGAAACCCGTCGCCGACGCAAGCGCGACCAGGAGCGCAAGGGCCCCGGAAAAGCAACGCCGCATCAACGCTTGCGCTCCATCGCCATGGCGTAAAAGCCGTCCGTGCCTTGCCGCTGCGGCAGGAGTTCAAGGGCGTTCCCGTTTGCTGCGTCGGAGACCGTGATGCTGCGCGAGACGAGGATTTCCGCGGCCGAAACCGACGCGAAATCCGGTGATTCAGCGAGATAGCGGGCCACGATTTCCGCGTTCTCCTCGGCTAGGATGCTGCAGGTCGCATAGACGAGCCTTCCCCCTGGCTTGACCAGTCTTCCCGCTGCCACCAGGATGGCAAACTGCTTGGCGGCGAGATGCGCGACATCCTTGGGCGTCTGACGCCATTTCAGTTCCGGATTGCGTCTGAGGGTTCCGAGACCGCTGCAAGGCGCGTCGACCAGTACCCGGTCGAATTTTCCGGCCAGGCGCTTGACCCGAATATCGTTCTCCGACTCGATTCGCAGCGGATGCACATTCGACAAACCGCTACGCGCCTGTCGGGCCTTGAACTTGGCAAGTCGCGGCGCGGAAACGTCGAACGCGTACAAGCGGCCGGTAGAGCGCATCAAGGCCCCCAGCGCCAGGGTCTTGCCACCAGCCCCGGCGCAGAAATCGGCCACCATCTCGCCGCGCTTGGGCGCGAGCAATTCAGCCAGCAGTTGACTGCCTTCGTCCTGAACCTCGAACGCTCCGTTCAGGAACATGGGATGCCGCTGCAGGGCAGGCTTGCCCTCCACCACCACGCCGTGCGGAGAATGCGGCGTCGCGTGCGCCTCGATGCCGGCGGCGACAAGGCCTGCGATGACCTCCTCTCGCGTGGCCTTGATGATGTTCGCACGCAAGGTCAGGGGCGCGACACCTTTCAACGCGCGCGCCAACTCGACAGCCCCGTCATGGCCACGCTCGTCAATCAGGCGCTGCCACAGCCAGTCGGGCAGATCGTAGCGTACCGGTTCCGGCAACGTGTCGAATTGCACAGCCTTGATGCGCCCCAGCAAGTCGGTCTCGCCGTCGCGCAGGAAATGGGCGCATTGCTTGAGATTGAGGCCGCGTACGCGGACCAGCGCCGCCAACGCCAATTCGCGCGGGAACTCGCTGCCGGCGCACGCCGCCAGGCTGCGCCGGTTGCGCAGTACGGCATAGACAGTCTCGGCGACCACACCGCGATCGGACGAGCCAAGGTTGGGATTGGCACGGAAATACGTCGACAGGGTCCGGTCCGCCGCCGCGCCAGGGGGCAGCACCTGGGCAAGCGCACGAACCGCGTGATCGAACGCGAAGCCGGTAATGGTTCCCTGGGGTTTCATGAGGCTTTCCTGTGCGGCCAGGCGCGTTGTCACGCCATGACCAATTGCCGCGCCGCAGGATCGGTTACCCGCACAACGCCATTTTCAACCCGCAGTTCACCGCGTGCAAACCATGCCACCGCCCGCGGATACACGACATGCTCAAGTTCCAGAACTCGGCGCGCGAGCGCGTCGGCGTCGTCCCCTGCCAGTACCGGCACTGCAGCCTGGACGATGATGGGACCATGATCGAGCTCTGCCGTCACGAAATGCACCGTGGCTCCATGAACCTTGCAACCCGCCTCAAGCGCCCGTTCATGCGTGTCCAGCCCCGGAAACGCAGGCAGCAACGACGGGTGGATGTTCATCAGGCGCCCCGCATAGCGGTTCACAAACGCCGGTGTCAGGATGCGCATGAATCCGGCGAGAACCACCAGCCCCGGCTTGAATGCATCGATGGTCCTGGCCAGTTCGACATCGAATGAGTCACGGTCAGGATATGCGCGGTGCGAAACGACCGCCGTGGCGATACCGTGGGACGCCGCCGTAGCCAGGCCAGCCGCGTCGGCACGGTTGCTGATCACCGCCACGATGTCGGCCGGCAGCTCTCCGGCCGCGCGCGCGCGGATCAACGCCTCCATGTTGCTACCCCGGCCAGAAATGAGAACCACTATTCGCAGCATGAAACGTCCAGAAATCTTGCGCCGGGAAACCCGACATTCTACCGGTTTGCGCTGCACAAAACGCTATAATTCAAGGCTTTATCTCTTTCGCGGATCCGCTTTTCATGCTGGTTCATCGCGGCTTGCCCGCGCCTCCTGCGGACGACGGGCACGTCGTCACGATCGGCAATTTCGATGGCGTCCATCTTGGGCACCAGGCGATCCTTCGCGAGCTCGGCGCGGCAGCGCGCCGTCATGGCGCACCATCCTGCGTGGTGACCTTCGAACCGCATCCGCGTGAATTCTTTTCGCCCCATGCGGCGCCAACGCGCCTGACCTCGCTGCGCGAAAAATGCGAACTGCTTCAGCAGCACGGCGTCGAACGCGCGCAAATCATCCGCTTCAACCGCGAATTTTCGAGCATGTCCGCCGACGCGTTCATCGAAAGCGTGCTGGTACGCGGCCTCGGCGCGCGCTGGGTAATGATCGGAGAGGACTTCAGGTTCGGCAGCAAGCGCGCCGGCGATTTCGCCCATTTGCACAGGTCCGGGCTTGCTCATGGCTTTGAAGTCCGCGCAATGCCGACTGTGGAGCATAGCGGGCGCGGCAGTTCCGCCCTTCGCGTTTCCTCTTCCGCGCTGCGCGAACTGCTCTCGGCGGGCGATGTCCACGGCGCCCATGCGCTTCTTGGCCGGCCATACAGCATTTCGGGTCGGGTGATGCACGGCGACAAGATCGGCCGCACCCTTGGCTTTCCCACCGCCAATATCCAGTTGCGTCACAACCGCCCGCCGCTTACAGGGATCTACGCAGTCACGGTCGACGGCATCGGCCCCGCACCGCTGGAAGCGGTGGCATCGATGGGGGTGCGCCCGACCGTCACGGGGTCGGGGGAAATGCGCCTTGAGGCCTACATTTTCGATTTTTCCGCGGACATCTACGGCCGCCATCTGAGGATCAATTTCCTCAAGAAACTTCGCGACGAGGAGAAATACACCGGCCTCGAAGCGCTCAAGCGACAGATCGCGCTCGACTGCGAGGAAGCGCGCTCATTCTTCCGTGCCGATCGCCCCTGACCCCGGCACACCCTGCCTGCCAACCGCCACTTCATCCACTGCCCCATGGCCGACTACAAAAGCACCCTCAACCTTCCGGATACGCCGTTCCCGATGCGCGGCGACCTCGCCAGGCGCGAACCTCTGTGGGTGGCGGAGTGGCACAAGAAGAACATCTATGGCGCCATCCGTTCCGCCTCGAAAGGGCGTCCGAAATTCATCCTGCATGACGGTCCGCCCTATGCGAATGGCGACATCCATATCGGGCACGCGATCAACAAGATCCTCAAGGACGTGATCGTCAAGTCCAAAAACATGGCGGGCTTCGATGCCCCGTATGTGCCGGGCTGGGATTGCCACGGCATGCCGATCGAACGGGAAATCGAAAAGCAGCATGGCAAGAACCTGCCGGTTGAAAAAACCCAGAGTCTGGCGCGCGCCTACGCCACGTTGCAGATCGAGCGCCAAAAGGCCGACTTCATGCGCCTGGGTGTCCTCGGCGAGTGGGACAACCCCTACAAGACCATGAATTTCAAGAGCGAGGCCGACGAGATCCGGGTGCTCGGCCGCATTCTTGAAAAAGGCTATGTCTATCGCGGACTGAAACCCGTGAACTGGTGCTTCGACTGTCAATCGGCTCTGGCCGAGGCCGAAGTCGAGTACGCCGACAAGAAGGATTTCGCGATCGACGTGGGGTTCGCATTCGCCGAGCACACCAAGGTTGCTGCGGCATTCGGCATGGCGGAACTCCCCAGGCAGGATGGCCGGATCGTCATCTGGACCACGACACCCTGGACCATCCCCTCAAACCAGGCGCTCAACCTGCATCCCGAATTCGTCTACGCCCTGGTCGACACCCCAAAAGGGCTGTTGATCGTGGCCAGTGATCTTGTCGCGGCCAACATGGCCCGATGGGGAATTGCGGAAGGCGACTACAGCGTCGTAGCCACCACGCATGGCGAGAAGCTTGCCGGAATAAGCTTCCGCCATCCGCTTGCTTCGGCCGACACCGGATACGACCGCCTGTCTCCGGTATACCTGGGCGATTACGTCACACTGGATACCGGCACCGGCGTAGTCCACTCGGCGCCTGCCTATGGTGTGGAAGACTTCCTTTCCTGCAAGACGCATGGCATGCGCGATGACCAGATCCTCACGCCCGTGCTTGGCGACGGCAAGTACGCGCAGTCCCTTCCGCTATTTGGCGGCCTGTCGATCTGGGAGGCCAACCCGAAGATCGTCGCCGCGCTGGAAAGCGCGGGCGCGCTCCTCAAGAGCGAAAATTACACCCACAGCTACATGCACTGCTGGCGCCACAAGACGCCGATCATCTATCGGGCTTCCACGCAATGGTTTGCAGCCATGGACACACCGCCCGGCTTCGGCGCCAACCAGCCGGTCGAGTCATTGCGCAGCACGGCCCTGCGTGCGGTCGACGCCACGAAATTCTTCCCCGCCTGGGGCAAGCAGCGCCTGCACAGCATGATCGCCAACCGCCCCGACTGGACGCTCTCGCGGCAACGGCAGTGGGGCGTACCCATGCCCTTCCTGGTGCACAAGGAAACCAGCCAATTGCACCCGCGCACGCTTGAGCTCCTCGAAGCTATCGCCAAGCGCGTGGAAACAGGCGGCATCGAAGCCTGGCAGACCCTCGACATCGACGAGGTCGCCGCCACTATCGGCGTGACAGACCTCGCCCACTACGTGAAGATCAAGGACACGCTCGACGTCTGGTTCGACTCAGGCTCCACTTTCCAGACCGTGATGGGCGGCCCGGACGGCGAGTCCAACGGCATGGGCTCGCACGGCCCGCAATCGCGCTATCCAGCCGACCTGTATCTCGAGGGCAGTGATCAGCATCGTGGCTGGTTCCATTCCTCCCTGCTGATCTCCTGCATGGTCAACGGGCGGGCGCCGTATGACGGCTTGCTGACGCATGGCTTCGTGGTCGACGGGCAAGGCCGCAAAATGAGCAAGTCGGTCGGCAACGTGATCGCACCGCAAAAGGTGAGCGACACGCTCGGCGCGGAGATCCTCCGCCTCTGGGTCGCCTCCACGGACTATTCGGGCGAACTTTCCATCTCGGACGAAATCCTCAAGCGCGTCGTGGAGGCCTACCGGCGCATCCGCAATACCTTGCGCTTCCTGCTGGCCAACACCAGCGACTTCGACGCGTCGAAGGATGCCCTTCCGGTATCCGAATGGCTGGAGATCGACCGCTACGCGGTCGCGCGCGCAGCCGAGTTCCAGGCAGCCGTGCTGGAGGACTACGCGCGCTATGAGTTTCATCTCGCGACACCCAAGCTGCAGACCTTTTGTTCCGAGGATCTCGGCGGCTTCTATCTCGATATCCTCAAGGACCGGCTCTATACCACCGCCGCCGGCAGCCGTTCACGCCGCTCGGCACAAACCGCGCTGTGGCACATCACACAGGGCCTGCTACGGCTGATGGCCCCGATCCTGTCCTTCACGGCCGAGGAGGCCTGGGTCGTGTTCCAGCCCGGCAACCCGACCATTCTCACCGAGACCTACTACGCCTACCCATCCATCGAAGGCGGTGCGGACCTGATCGACAAATGGAGCACGCTGCGCGCGATCCGGTCGGATGTGCTCAAGGTGCTGGAGGAAGCGCGCGCGGCCAAGACCATCGGCTCCTCGCTGCAGGCGGAGGTCGAGATCGCAGCCAGCGGGGCGAAACTCGACCTGTTGCAGTCTTTGGGGAACGACCTGCGCTTCGTGCTGATCACTTCGTCGGCACGCGTCACGCCAGTGGCCGACGCCGCCGCCGAACAGGTGGTGGCGCATCCCAGCAACCATGCCAAGTGCGAGCGTTGCTGGCACTACCGCGATGACGTCGGCAGCGACCCGGCCCATCCGGACATCTGCGGACGCTGCGTCTCCAATCTTTCGGGGGCTGGCGAGCCGAGGCAGTTCGCGTGAAACGGAGGGCCTTCAACTGGCCGCTCGCGACAGTACTCGGCTTAGTCGTTGTCGCCCTGGACCAGTGGAGCAAACATGCCATCACGGCCGCCTTCCGCTATGGCGAAGTCCTGCCGGTGACATCCTTCTTCAATCTCGTGCTGGTCCACAACAAGGGTGCGGCCTTCAGTTTCCTGTCGAGCGCCTCGGGCTGGCAACGCGAGTTTTTCATCGGCATCACCGTACTGGCGATGGCGGTGATTGTCTGGATGGTGCGCCGCTACCGCGAAGAACAGCTGTTTTGCTGGGGCCTCGCATGCGTTGCAGCCGGCGCCGTCGGCAACCTGATCGACCGGGTTTCCTACGGATACGTGGTCGATTTCCTGGACTTTCATTTCTCCGGCTGGCATTTCTGGGCCTTCAACCTTGCCGATTCGTCGATCACTCTGGGTGCCGGCTTATTGATACTGGACAGTTTTCGCCCGCGCCCGTCTCAGGCAGCATAGCGCCGGTTACCGTACACTTCGCATCCCGTCACTGCCTGGTGCCTGGTGATGTTCGTGCGGCACCTGGACACCGGTCCGACGCCCCGGTTGACGACAAACCGAATCCGCACACGATGAACAAGCGCCTCGTTCTGGGCATCACCGGCGGCATAGCCGCCTACAAGAGTTGCGAACTGGTCCGCCTGTGCGTCAAAGCCGGCATCGAGGTCGATGTCGTCATGACGGAAGCGGCAACGCGATTTATCGCGCCGGCCACTTTCCAGGCGCTTTCCGGCAGACCGGTATGGACCGATCTATGGGACGCGCGCGAGGCGAAAGGCATGGCGCACATCGAACTTTCACGCGGTGCGGCCGGAGTCCTGCTGGCACCCGCAAGCGCGGACTTCATGGCCAAGGTCGCCAACGGCTTTGCCGACGATCTGCTTTCCACGCTTTGCCTGGCGCGCCAGCCCGGCAGCCCCCTTCTGGTCGCGCCAGCGATGAATGTCGAGATGTGGCAACAATCACCCACGCGTCGCAACGTCGCCCGGCTCGCCGAGGATGGCGTCATCATTCTCGGTCCAGGCAAGGGTGAGCAGGCCTGTGGGGAAACCGGTGACGGCCGCATGCTCGAACCGGCGGAACTATTCGCTCACGTGGCCGCTCTGTTCGCCCCCAAACTGCTCATGGGCAAGCGCATCCTGATCACGGCCGGACCGACCGAGGAGCCGATCGACCCGGTGCGGGTGATCACCAACACCTCAAGCGGGAAAATGGGGTATGCGCTTGCCCAGGCCGCTTCCGACGCCGGCGCGACGGTCTGCCTGGTCTCGGGTCCGACCGCCTTGCCGACGCCCGCCGGCGTCACCCGCATCAATGTGAAAACCGCACGCGAGATGTTCGACGCGGTCAAGACGCAGGTGGCCGGTGCAGACGTTTTCATCGCTGTCGCCGCGGTTGCGGACTACTATGTCAAGGAATACAGCGAGAAAAAGCTCAAGAAGCGCGAGCATCATCCGGGCCTCACCCTGGAACTCGCCGAGAACCCGGACATCCTCAAATGGGTCGCTCAATCCGCGAACGCGCCTTTCTGCGTGGGTTTTGCCGCCGAATCCCATGACGTCCTTGAGAACGCCGAAGCCAAGCGCAGCCGCAAGGGCATTCCGCTGCTGGTGGCGAATCGGGCGCAGGACGCCTTCGGACGCGACGACAATGAAGTCACCCTGATAGACGATGCGGGGCGCCATCCGCTCCCACGCGGGTCGAAGCCAGACATCGCGCGCAAGATCGTTGCGCATCTTGCCGGCATGCTCGCGGCGGCCTAACTCCTTCGGAGTCACGTTTGCGCCTGTCCGTGCTCGACCAGTCGCCCGTCATCAGCGGGCATTCGGCCAGTGATGCCCTGGCTGCGACGCTTGAGTTGGCGCAGGCCGCCGACGACCTGGGGTACGAAAGATTCTGGCTGGCCGAGCATCATGGGCTTCTGTCCCTCGCCGACCCGTGCCCGGAGGTCCTGCTTGCCCGCATCGGCAGCGTGACGCGCCGGATCCGTATCGGTACCGGCGGGATCCTCCTGCCGTACTACGCGCCGTTCAAGGTCGCCGAGCAGTTCCGCATGCTCGAGGCATTGTTTCCGGGTCGCATCGACCTGGGCATTGGGCGCGCCCCGGGCGGCGACCTGAAAACCGCGCGCGCGCTTTCCGGATCGACCACCGGCGGCAGTTACAACGCCGCGGAGTTCTTCCCCCAGCAGGTCATGGAACTGGTCGCGCTGCTTGAAGGCAACTTGCCACCGGACCATCCGCATGCCGAGGTGACGCTCCAGCCCGAGGTCGACACCGCACCGCAGGTGTGGATTCTCGGGTCATCGGACTATGGCGGGGCCCTTGCCGCACACCTCGGCTTGCGTTTCGCCTTCGCGCACTTCATCAACCCGCATGGCGGCGAACATGTGGCGCACGCCTACCGGACCGATTTCAAGGTTGCTGCGGGCGCGGCCACCTCGCGCGGCGCGGTGACACCGCGGCCTTGGCACGCAATCGCGCTTTTCTGCATCTGCGCGCGAACCCAGAGGGAAGCAGATGAGATGGCGATGGCCGTCGACACACGACGCCTGCAAATGGCTTACGGCATCAATGCACCGATCCCGACGATCGCGGAAGCGCGCGCGCGCATGGCACATCTGAGCGAGCGCGATCGCCTGGTGATCGAGCGAGAGCGTCCGCGCGCCATCGTCGGCACGGCAAATCTGGTTGCGGACCGTGCAGCGGAACTGGCCGAATTGCATGGCGCCGATGAAGTCATCGTGCTCACCGTGACGCCCGACTACAAGGCGCGCCTTGCTTCCTGCGAGATGCTGGCGCACGCCCTGGCGATCTCCGCGACCGCATGAGTGCGGGTTGATGGCAATCCCTGCGCGACAGCCGCTTCACAGAGGCCACTGGAGCGAAGCCGCCCCCCTGTTCGCGCGCATGTGCGCTCATGACCTTGTCGATAACGTGGCCGCCCCGCCCGATCTTTCCTGATCCTGTAACGGCCCGGAAACTGGCGATTTCGGGTTTCCTGCGGATTTCCGCACATCTTCGGCGATCGCTCCCGCAGGGCCACGCTCGTACAGGGGTAAGATAAGGGGTTACGGTTCAGAAACCTGTGAATCCATGGAAGATTTCCCCGTCTTGACAAACCGTCAGATCCGCCTTGCTGCCCGCCCAGTCGGCATGCCCAAGCAGAGCGACTGGAGTTTTGTGGAGGAACCCGTCAAAGGTCCCCGGGAAGGTGGTGTCACGGTCAGGGTGTTGTACCTGTCGCTTGATCCGGCGATGCGTGGCTGGATGAACGAGGGCAAGAGCTACATTCCGCCAGTAGGCCTTGGCAAGATCATGCGGGCCGGCGGAGTGGGCGAGGTCATAGCCTCAAACAGTTCGCGCTTCGCCGTCGGTGACCATGTCAGCGGCGGCTTTGGCGTCCAGGCTTACTGCACGGTCGCGGAAGCCGATATTGACCGCACGGGACTGGCCAGGATCGATCTTTCGGCAGGCAGCCTGCCACAGTGGTTGAACGCCCTCGGAATGCCTGGCATGACCGGCTATTTCGGACTGCTCGAAGTCGGACAACCCAAACCCGGTGAAACGGTTGTCGTTTCCGGTGCGGCCGGCGCCGTCGGACAAACGGTGGGACAAGTGGCGAAAATCGTCGGCTGCCGCGTGGTCGGCATCGCGGGCGGCCAGGACAAATGCGA
The DNA here is from genome assembly GCA_965279115.1 of Burkholderiales bacterium. GTDB lineage: Bacteria > Pseudomonadota > Gammaproteobacteria > Burkholderiales > JAEUOS01 > JAEUOS01. The sequence goes on along the minus strand of OZ257137.1, from coordinate 3,595,729 downwards.
TTTCGTGGTTCGCGAACTGGGTTTCGACGCCTGCATCGACTACAAGGCCGGCAGCGTGCGCGAAGGCCTTAAGCAACATTGCCCGTCCGGTGTGGACGTCTACTTCGACAATGTGGGCGGCGAGATCCTCGATACCGTGCTCACGCGCATCAATCGGCGCGCGCGGATCGTGATCTGCGGCGCGATCTCGCAGTACAACAACACCGTACCGGTCAAAGGCCCCTCGAACTACCTTTCACTCCTAGTCAACCGGGCACGCATGGAAGGCATCGTGGTCTTCGACTGGGCAGACCGTTATGGTGAAGCCGTGCGCCAGATTGCCCAATGGATGCGCGAAGGCCGCTTTCGCTCCCGCGAGGATGTCGTGGACGGGCTGCAAAAATTCCCGGAAGCGCTCAACATGCTTTTTTCGGGAAAGAATTTCGGCAAGCTGGTTCTCAAGGTCGCCGAGCGTTAACGTGCCCACGCGCGGCCACCCTCCATCCACAATGTCGATGTTTGTTCGAATTTCATGAGCATGGATACCGGTTCCCTGAGCAGGCCGCTTCTGAGCCCCGAAACCTGCCGGGTATGGCTTGCGTCCCTGCCTGCCGCCGACCCGGTTGCTTTCGCCAACGCGATAACAGCAGCGCTCGACGACATGCCTGAACCGGGCAGCATGGGCGCGCTCAAGGTACTGGAGACCCTCCGCCAGCCGGCATTGCAGGTACAGGAGGCTCTGGCAACGCGTTACAGCGACAAGTTGCTGCCACTGAGCGCGCAGCAATCCGGCTCGTTGCAATGCGCGATTCGCCTGGCGCGCAGGCTCGCCGACGCGCTGTCCGAGGGTTTGTCACCTGCACTGGCCGACACCGGTGAATATGGACGTCTTGCGCCGCTGTTGCACCAACGGGTCATTTTCTGGGCGGTGCAGGCGATGCTCAATTACCTGCGCGCGCGCCAGCGTGTGCCCGATGAACTCTGGAACATCGCACAAAATGTCCTCGTGAGCGCCTCCAAGGCTGAAATCCTCGACAAGCCCGTGCGCGACTCGCTGCATCCAGACGGACGCACCAGCGTCTCGACCACTTATGTCCGTGGCTTGCTGCTTCACATGAGCGGCGCACGTTCACTTGCCGCGCGCGAGATCGAATACGCCTACCAGATCGCCGTGGCTTTTGATCGCAAGGCGACGTTCGCCTACAAAAGCCGCGAGGGCAGCGGCGAGTCCGGTGGCGCTGTACCCGCGGGGGCGGATGTCAAGATCCGCGAAATTGAGGTCGGCCGCCTTCATCACACACTCGACGTCTCCGCACTTGCGAAATCGGTAGGCGGGCGGCTGGCCGAGCTCAACCGCGGTGGCGTGTTCGAAACGCCGGTGCTGACACCCGCACCGACGCCGACAGTTTTGCGCCCCTTGTTCGGCAAGCTCTACGCCGCATGGTGTTCGCGCACCAACCTGCGCAAATTCCCGCGCAGGCACCGCAGCGAAGCCATTTTCTTCGCGGTCGATCCGGAATTGATGTACGGCTTGATGAAACGCAGGCCCTATGCGGCTCCGCCGCCGCCAAAGCTCTACAACCATGTCGAAGTGGCCAACATCTTTCTCGACGCCGCCGACGTGCCGCTGCGGGACGAATTGCACACGCCCGAAACATGGCAGCAGATGCTGGCCGTGCTGGACTGCTGGCAACTGGTCGAGGAAAGCGCGAGCGGCCTCTCCATGCAGCGCGGCGCGAATGCCGGCAACATCAGGGTCAAGCGTGGCCAGTTGGCGGCGATTCGGCATGGCGCCCAGGGCACGGCGATGATAGGCGAGATCCGCTGGGCCGAACAAACCGGTGATGGTCGCATCGAAGTAGGCCTGGAGATGCTGCCGGGCCTGGCACGCGCCGGCGCGGCCCGCTACACCGAAGCTTCGAGCATCATGTCGGCAACCGGCAAGTCACCCAGTACCGCTGCGCTGATCCTGGATAATTTCCGGCGCAGCGCCCCCGCAGCTCGCGACACGCGGACTCAGGCGCATGAAAAAGGCCCCACCAGTCACAGCAGCGTGGCGACGCAGTTGCCATCGATTGACGAGGACATGCTCAACAAGACCGGCGCCCTCACCCCGCTGCGCGGCTACACCGAGCAGGCAACGATACTCTTGCCGGTCGGTTGGGCACGCGAGGGCAACATCATCGAGTTCCTCGATGGTGCGACGGCGCTGCGAATGAAACTGCGCGCCGTCGCGAGCCGCCATGGCGAGTTCGAACGCATGTACTTCGAAATCGCCCAGTAGCGACCATTCCTGTCAGGACTTGAGCCTGACACCGGGATCGGCAAGGTTTGTCGGCTTTCCGGACGCGAATGCCAGGACGTTGTCGAACGCCGTGCCGAGATAGAGTTCATAGTTGTCGAGTTCCACATAGCCCAGGTGGGGAGTGCAAACGACGTTGGGCATCGACAAGAGGGCATGACGGGCGCCAAGCACCGGCTCTTCCTCGAATACATCAACCGCCGCGAACCCCGGCCGCCCGGCCGAAAGCGCCGCTTCGAGCGCGCCCTGAACCACCAGTTCCGCGCGGCTGGTGTTCACGATTAGCGCGTCAGGCTTCATGAGCGCAAGATCGGCAGCCGTCACCAACCCACGGGTCTCGGCATTGAGCCGTACATGCAGACTCACGACATCGCTGCCTGCAAAGAACGCCTCACGCGAAGGTGCCGCCTCGAAGCCATCAGCCCGTGCCTCCGCGATGGACCCCTCCCGGCCCCAGACCCATACCCTCATGCCGAACGCCCGGCCATAACCCGCCACCATCTTGCCGATGCGGCCATAGCTCCACACACCGAGCGTTCGGCCGCGCAGTTGCCGACCCAACGAGCCTTGCCATTTCCCGCCTTTCAGTCGTGCCACTTCCTGCGGCACATGTCGCATCGCGGACAACACCAGGGCCCAGGTCAGTTCGGCGGTTGGTCCCGGATCCCCCTTGCCTTCGGCGACCGCGATTCCACGCTTGCTGCAATCGGCCACGTTGATATGGTTGGACACCTTGCCGGTTTGACTCACCAGGCGCAAGCGCGGCAGCCGGTCGAGGAGCGTCGGCGTGATGCGGCTGCGCTCGCGAATCAACACAAGCGCCTCGGCATCGGCAAAGCGTCGTGCGAGTTCATCTTCGTCCGCGGACGAATCGTTGTAGATCGTCACCTCATGGCCTGCAAGGCGGGCAAAGCAGTCCAGGTGGCGAATGCAGTCCTGATAGTCGTCCGGGATGACGATCTTCATGTGGGGCTCCTCATCGGTAAACTGGCGGATTCTATCCCCCGCAGACATCCCAATGAAGAAAATCGCCGTCAAGTTGCTTGACTCGCGCCTGACCGACAACCTGCCCGGGTACGCCACCAGTGGAAGCGCGGGGCTCGACCTGCGTGCCGCCATTGATGCCCCCGTCACCCTCAAGCCTGGTCAGACCCAAATGATCTCGACCGGAATGGCCATCCATATCGGTGACCCCGGTTACGCGGCGATGATTTTGCCGCGCTCCGGCCTGGGTTCGAAAAGCGGAATCGTGCTGGGCAACCTTGTCGGATTGATCGACTCCGACTACCAGGGTCCCTTGATGTGCGCGCTGTGGAATCGCGGCAACGCCGACTTCACGCTGCTGCCCATGGACAGGATCGCGCAAATGGTCATCGTGCCTGTGGTCCAGGCCACATTCGAAGTGGTGTCCGAATTCACCGCCAGCGAACGAGGCGCCGGTGGTTTCGGCAGCACCGGCCGCACCTGAAGCGAAAGCACCGGGCCCACCACGACGGACTGATCCACCAACGAAGGCACGGCTTTCGCCGCGCCTTCGCCTTTCAATCTCCGCGATCCTCGATCTTGAGTTCGCTGATCTTGCGGGTGATGGTGTTGCGCCCCATGCCCAGAAGATTGGCGGCTTCGATACGTCGACCACCCGTGTGCTTGAGCGCGTTCTTGATCAGCGCACTTTCAAACTGTCGCGTGAGATCGTCACCAATCGACATCTCGCCGGCGGCGAGTCGTCGCGTGACTTCCTGCTCCAGCGACCTGACCCAGTCGGTGACGACCGCGCCCTCGCCGTCGGTGCGCACTTCGCGCAAGTCGGATGGCAGGTCCGCCACCTCGATGGACTGGGCGGGCGCCATGACGGTCAGCCAGTGGCACACGTTCTCGAGCTGGCGGACATTGCCGGGCCAGTCGAGGGTTTCCAGGTACTTTAGCGCCGCCTCGGATATGCGCTTGATCTCGACGCCGAGTTCGCGCGCGCTCTTGGCAAGGAAATGCTTGGCCAGAAGCGGAATATCCTCGCGCCGATCCGACAGCGAAGGCAAGCGCAGCCGAATGACGTTCAGGCGATGGAAAAGGTCTTCGCGGAACATGCCGTCCTTGACCCGGCGTTCAAGGTCCTGATGGGTGGCCGCGATGACCCGCACGTTGGCCTTGATGGGCTGGTGTCCGCCTACCCGGTAGAACTGGCCGTCAGACAACACCCGCAGCAGGCGGGTTTGCAGTTCCGCGGGCATGTCGCCAATCTCGTCAAGAAACAGGGTGCCACCCTCGGCCTGTTCGAAGCGGCCACGCCGCATCGTCTGCGCCCCGGTGAAAGCGCCGCGCTCATGCCCGAATAGTTCCGATTCGAGCAGGTCCTTGGGGATTGCCGCGGTGTTGATGGCGATGAATGGCTTGGATGCGCGCGGACTGTGCCGATGCAATGCGCGTGCGACCAGTTCCTTGCCGCTGCCGGACTCACCGTTGATCAACACGGTGGCGTGCGATTGCGCCAGCCTGCCTATCGCGCGAAACACTTCCTGCATGGCGGGGGCCGCACCGAGAATCTCCGGGGTCGCCTGCGGCTCTTCCTCGGCGGCGACCTCCCGCATCGATTCCTCGATGGCGCGGCGGATCAGTTCGATCGCGTTGTCGACGTCGAAGGGCTTGGGCAGGTATTCAAACGCCCCCCCCTGAAACGCCGCGACCGCGGATTCCAGGTCGGAGTACGCGGTCATGATGATGACCGGCAATCCTGGATGCTTTTCCTTGATCGCCGACAGCAACTCGAGCCCGGAGGCGCCGGGCATGCGAATGTCGGAAACCAGCACCTGCGGGGCATCCTCGGCGAGCGCCTCGATGGCCTCGCGCGCCGAGGCAAACAGGCGGCAGGGAATGTTTTCACGCGCAAGGGCCTTTTCGAGAACCCAGCGAATGGACTTGTCGTCATCGACGATCCAGATCGGTTTCATGGCTTTCCGCATCTTGCCTGCGCCACCCATACTGGCGGGGCTCAAGCTTCAAATCTCAGGACAACGGCAACAGAATCTTGAAGCACGTGTATCCGGGCCGGCTGTCACATTCGATCGTGCCGTGATGTTGCTGCACGAAAGTCTGCGCCAGGGTCAATCCAAGCCCGCTTCCGCCCTCCCGTCCGGATACCAGTGGATAGAAGATACGGTCGCGGATGGCCTCGGGTACGCCCGGTCCGTTGTCTGAAATATGCAATTCCAGTGCCAACCTGTATCGCTCCTTCGCAAGCGTGATGTTTCGCGCAATGCGGGTCTTGAGACGAATTTCCGGATTGGAGGTGCCTGCAGCGATCAACGCCTGCGCCGCGTTGCGCGTGATGTTGAGCACCGCCTGTATCAGCCGCTCCTTGTCGCCACGAAGATCGGGAAGCGATGCGTCATAGTCGCGTATCAGGAGAAAGCGGCGCGGAAATTCCGCCGCCAGGAGGCTGCGCACCCGTTCCAGTACCTCGTGGATGTTTACACCCGTGATATGTGGCGGCCGGTGAGGCGTCAGCATCCGGTCCATCAGGGACTGCAGGCGATCCGACTCCTTGATGATGACCTGGGTGTACTCGCGCAGATGGGTAAGCGGGAGTTCATGCTCGAGCAATTGCGCGGCGCCACGAATGCCGCCCAGCGGATTCTTGATCTCGTGGGCGAGGTTTCGCATCAACTGCCGGTTGGCCTCCGCCTGTTCATTCAGGCGCTCTTCGCGGGCGATCTTGATTTGCTGGTCGATGATGCGGAACTCGGTGAGCAGTCGCGCAGGCGCCTGGTCCACGGGCGTGATGACGCACGACACTGGAACCGGGTCACGGCCTGAAGGCGTGAGCACAAGTTCCTGGGTCCTGTGGCTCCAGTGGCCGGCCAGGGCCTCCTCGAGCGAGAGCTCCCATTCCGGCCCGCCCGCAAACAATCGCTGTACCGGCTGGCCGACCAGATTCTTCAGGCTCGCCTCGACAAGGTTTTCCGCGGCCGGATTGCCATGCACGACACAACACTGCGCGTCCAGCAAAAGGATGGCCGACGGCAGCAAATCCAGGCCGGCATACGCCGAGAGCGCCGCCGGGCTCATGCGCGGCGCAGAATCGGGAGTCGGGACGGCGCGCTTCTTGGTCATGTGTGGCGAGGCGAGTCCTTCGAACCGCTAGCCGGTCCGAGTTTCAGATATCTTCGATTCATCCGTCGCCCGGGCTCGCGCCAGGGCGCATCAGGTGTGGCGCCTAGTTGCGCACCGCTCCAAGCTCGCGGCGCAAAGACTCCACGTTGGCCTCGCTGCGGGCGATGTCCGCCTTGAGCTTTTCGACCCGATCGGTATAGCGCTGGAAATTGCGCTCGTCGCCGCGCCGTTCGGGCTCCCCATTGTTGTATTCGGCCTTGAGCTCCGTAAGCCGCTTCTGCTCGTTGGCCAACTCGTCTTCGAGGATGCGGCGGCGGTCGCTGTCACGGGCGCGCTGCGCGCCGGCGTCGACGCGGGTGCCGCCCTTGGCGTCGGGCACCGGCTTTGTCGCGGGACGGGGGAACGGCACCGTGTTGATCGTTTCGGTCTCCACACGCTTGCAACCCTTTGTATCACCGACATTGCGGTACTCGACCTTGCCATCGACTTCGCATCGAAACACGCCCCCCGCCTGGGCCAGCAGCAGGCCGGCCGAACCGGGACGGGCATACGCATGCCATCCCGGCTGCATGGCGACCACGCCAAGCCAGATCACGCAACGCAAGGCCAATTGGAACGTTTTGCTGACCATCAATGCTGCCCCCTATCGGCAGGCGCACGGAACACCCGCGACCGCCACTTCCGGACTAACGCCCGAAGCCATGCGTTAGTTTACCGCGCCGTCATATGGCCGGCACGAATATGGATTAAAGGGACAATTGCAAAAAAAACGGCACGCCCTGCGCGGACGTGCCGTTTTCACATGCGGACAGGCGCGGATCAGGCGCTGTAGTACATGTCGTACTCGACCGGATGGGTCGTCATGCGGAAGCGCGTGACATCGGCCATCTTCAGCTCGATGTAGGCATCGATCATCTCGTTGCTGAACACGCCGCCACGAGTCAGGAACTCGCGATCCTTGTCGAGAGCCTCGAGCGCCTGGTCGAGCGACGAGCACACGGTCGGGATCTTCGCATCCTCTTCCGGCGGCAGGTCATACAGATTCTTGTCGGACGGATCACCGGGGTGGATCTTGTTCTGCACGCCATCCAGACCGGCCATCAGCATCGCGGTGAAGGCCAGGTACGGGTTCGACAGCGGGTCCGGGAAACGGACTTCGATGCGGCGTGCCTTGTCGGACTGCACATACGGAATGCGGATCGATGCCGAGCGGTTGCGCGCCGAATACGCCAGCTTGACCGGCGCCTCGAAGCCCGGAACCAGGCGCTTGTACGAGTTGGTGGTCGAGTTGGTGATGGCGTTGAGCGCACGGGCGTGCTTGATGATGCCGCCGATGTAGTAAAGCGCGAATTCCGACAGGCCGGCGTAACCGTTGCCGGCGAACAGATTCTTGCCGTCCTTCCATACCGACTGGTGGACATGCATGCCGGAGCCGTTGTCGCCGACGATGGGCTTGGGCATGAAAGTGGCGGTCTTGCCATAGGCATGTGCCACATTCATCACGGTGTACTTGAGGATCTGCAACCAGTCGGCGCGCTGCACCAGAGGCGCGAACTTGGTGCCGATCTCGCACTGGCCGGCATTGGCCACTTCGTGGTGGTGAACTTCGACCTCGACGCCCTGCTGCTCAAGCAGCAGACACATTTCCGAGCGCATGTCCTGCAACTGGTCAAGCGGTGCGACAGGGAAGTAGCCGCCCTTGACACCGATGCGGCCACCGCTGTTGCCCTGGCCATCGACGCGATCGTCAGTCTGCCACGAAGCTTCCGAAGACCATACCTGGCAGGAGGAACCGGACATGTCGACCTTCCATGCCACGGAATCAAAGATGAAAAACTCGGGCTCAGGACCGAAATAAGCCACGTCACCAATGCCGGACGCCTTGAGGTAGGCGTCGGCGCGATGCGCGATGGAACGCGGATCGCGGTCATAGCCCTTGCCGGTCGACGGCTCGACCACGTCGCAGGTCAGAATCAGCGTGTTCTCATCGGTAAACGGGTCCATGTGGGCAGACGCCGGGTCGGGCATAAGCAGCATGTCTGAGGCCTCGATGCCCTTCCAGCCGGCAATCGAGGAACCATCGAACGCATGACCTTCGGTGAACTTGCTTTCATCGAAGGCCTTGACCGGCACGGACACGTGCTGTTCTTTGCCCTTGGTGTCGGTGAAGCGGAAATCCACAAATGCGACTTCCTGGTCCTTCGCCATTTTCAACACATCGCTGGCAGTCATTGCCATTTCCTGATCTCCTGAAGATTCGAGTTGTCAAACCACACGTGTCATTGCACTAAAAGCCTTTACTGACCTTGGGGAAAAAGCATCTTTTGTGCCACGCGGCGCATGTATTATCTGCGCCTTCTGTTCAGCTTGGCGATTGCCCTACCAACAAAAGATCGTGCGGACCGGTCGCGAATTGTGCCACAAGCTTTCCCCAGCACACGGCTCCCGTTACGCCCCATTTTGGCGCATTCAATGAATAAACGCACTATTTTGGGGGGCATTCCGCCCGACTTCAGAGACTTCGCCGCGCGCCCGATTTTTTATGCAAAAAAAATGTGCGCTGCAACCACCATCATGCTCACATGCGCCGGCAGTCAGCCTTCGCATGCCCAGGCACCAATACGCGATCGCAGTGAGTCAGCCACGCCTGTGGACGGGGCACGCCGGGCGGCCGATGTCGCCGGCAACGCACTGACCGCCGCTGAAAGCCGGGCCAAGGTCGCCTCCGAGCGCCGCAAGAAGGCTGAAGCCGCCTTGGTCGAGGCCAACAACGAATTGGAAGCCGCGCGCAAGGAAGCCGGTGCCGCCGCTTCCGAGCTGGCAAGGGCGCGTCAGGCCGACGCCGAGGCGCGCGCCGCGCTTGGCAGGCTCCTGGATGCCCGCAAGTCGCCTTGAAGGCGCCGCTACCGCATGGATCACCCCGTGACTGTTACAATGCCGTTTTGCCGCGCCACCACGAGCCGCCACCCGCATCCAGCGGGATGAACGAGGCTCCCGCAGGGCTACCCATGCCGGCCTCCTTCAACAACTCGCTCACCCATGTCATTTGACTCGTTCGGCCTCGATCCGCTAATCCTCAAGGCGATCGCCGAAGAAGGCTACACCGAGCCCACCCCGATCCAGGCGCAAGCCATCCCTGTCGTGCTCCAGGGCGGCGACGTGATGGGCGCGGCGCAGACCGGCACCGGCAAGACGGCGGGGTTCACCCTCCCCATCCTGCAAATGCTCGCGCCGACGCAGAACGCCTCGCCTTCACCGGCCCGGCATCCGGTGCGCGCATTGATCCTCCTGCCTACCCGCGAGCTTGCGCTCCAGGTTGCCGAGTCGGTCGCCACCTACGGCAAGTACATGCAGATTCGTTCCACCTGCGTATTCGGCGGCGTGGATATCGCCCCGCAGCTCAAGATCGTGCGCGCCGGTGTCGAGGTGCTGATCGCCACGCCCGGCAGGCTTCTGGACCATATCGAGCACAAGAGCGTGAATCTTGGCCAGGTACAAATCCTGGTGCTCGACGAGGCCGACCGCATGCTCGACATGGGCTTCATGCCCGACATCAAGCGCATCATTTCCCTGCTTCCCGCGCAGCGGCAGAACCTTCTGTTTTCCGCCACGTTTTCGGAGGAAATCAAGCGACTGGCCGGCGGCATCCTGCGCAACCCCAAACTGATCGAGGTCGCGCGCCGCAACGCAACCGCCGACAAGGTTCGCCAGGTGGCCTACGCGGTCGCCTCCGATGAGAAGCGCGCCTTGCTGCAGCACTTGGTACGCGACAAGGGCATCACTCAGGCCATCGTCTTTTCGAATACCAAGCTCGGTACCGCGCGGCTGGCGCGCTACCTGGAGCAGCAGGGCCTGAAGGCCGACGCCATCCATGGCGACAAATCGCAAGGCGAGCGCATCGCCGCGCTCGACAAGTTCAAGAGTGGTGAAATCGAGCTTCTGATCGCCACCGATGTGGCCGCGCGCGGACTCGACATCCAGGAAATGCCCTGCGTCATCAACTACGAGCTGCCGCATTCGCCCGAAGACTACGTGCACCGTATCGGGCGCACCGGTCGCGCCGGCGCCGAAGGCGACGCGATTTCCTTCTTCAGCCCGGACGAAGAGAAGTACCTTCTCGACATTGAAAAGCTGATCAAGGTGAAGATCGAGCGCACTGCGGCGCGCGGCTTCGAGCCGGTGGCTGACGAGCCGAGCTTTCACGCCGGCCGGCATGAACGCAGCCGCGGCCGTTTCGATCGCGAAAGCCCGTCACGCCACACGCGCAACGTCAAGATCGAGAAGATCGATCCTTGGTTCCTGAAACCCTATGAGGAAGGCAGCGCGCCCGCCGCGGCCGCGCCACCCAAGCCGGAAAGCTCTCCTGCAACGTCGACATCCGGCGCCAAGAAGGCGGGGGTCGGCGCGCTGCTCGGCGGCCTGGCAAAGAAGGCCTGAACGCCGGACGCGCAAGGTGCCAGGGGTCGGCGCGGCAAGCTTGCGCTAGCGCCCGGCGCGCATGCCGACCTCGGTGCCGAAATCCAGCATTTCCTCGCGGCGTCCGCGCGCACTGCGCCGCAACTCGCCGCTCGCGGTGGTGATCACCAGTTCGGTTTCGCCGATCAGGCCGGTGGCCAGCTTGTAACCGCCCCATCCGATCAAAGGCAGCATCATGAGCCAGATCACGCCGTTGCCGATGTAGATGTAACGGCCATAGGCCTCACCTTCCAGCGGCTTGTCGTTCATGCGCTTTTCGATGGCCATGCCGAGCGAATTGACCGCGGTCTCCAGCGGCTTGTAAGCCGCCGCGAATCCGACTGCGACCGCAAGGAGCAATGCCCCCCAGAAGGCGCCCGACGGATTGCGCGCAAATCCGGCCCGCACCGAAGTAAGCGCGGAAAGGGGAATGCTTTCTTCCATGTCACCGGCCTCAAGGACGATGCGCCGATTTGTCAGAATGGCGTTGCCACCGAAAGGTCCCAACCCGAACGGCGCTTCAGCGACCGTCTTTTCGTCAGGGGCCAGCCGCATCTATGCCTGCGACGCCGCCAGCGCCTGGTCGAGATCCCACAGGATGTCATCGACATTCTCGATGCCCACCGAAAGGCGGATCATGTCCGGCGTGACGCCAGCCTTGGCCTGCTCTTCTTCATTGAGCTGCCGGTGCGTGGTGGAGGCCGGATGAATGATCAGGGTCTTGGCGTCGCCGATGTTGGCCAGATGGCTCATGAACTGCGCCGCCTCGATGAACTTCTCGCCGGCCTTCAAGCCCCCCTTGACGCCGAACGCCATGATCGCCGATGGTCCTTTGGGCAGGTACCGGCGGGACAAGGCGTGATAGCGGCTCGAGGCAAGCCCGGGATAGCTCACCCAGGCCACCGACGGATGCACCTCCAGAAATTCGGCGACGCGCTGCGCGTTCGCCACATGCCGGTCCATGCGCACATGCAGGGTTTCGAGCCCCTGCACAAGCATCCAGGCATTGAACGGCGAGATCGCCGGCCCGAAGGTGCGCACCACCTCCATGCGCGCCTTCATGGTGAAACCGAAATCGCCGAACGTCTCGTAGAAGCGCACGCCATGGTAGCCGCGCGAAGGTTCGGTCATTTCCGGAAAATTGCCGTTGCCCCAGTCGAACTTGCCGGACTCCACCACCACGCCGCCCATGCTGGTGCCATGGCCGCCGATGTATTTGGTGGCTGAATGCACCACAACGTCGGCGCCATGCTCGAACGGCCTGCACAGGTAGGGTGAAGCCATGGTGTTGTCGATGATCAGCGGCAGGCCGTGGTCATGCGCCACCCTGGCCACCGCTGAAATGTCGAGCACGTTGATAAGTGGGTTGCCCAGCGTCTCCGCATACAGCGCCTTGGTCCGGGGTGTGATGGCCCGACGGAAACTCTCCGGATCGTCGCCATCGACGAAGGTGGTGTGGATTCCCATGCGCTCGAACCCGACGGCGAACTGTCCGACCGTCCCGCCATAGAGGGTCGACGAGGAAACAATCTCGTCACCCTGCTTCATGATGGCGAGGATGGCCGTCATCTGCGCGGCCATGCCGCTCGCAGTGGCAACCGCGGCCCGCCCGCCTTCCAGCGCGGCCACCCGCTCCTCGAACACCGCCGTGGTCGGGTTGGAAAGCCTGGTGTAGACGTTGCCGAAGGTCTGCAGGTTGAAAAGGCTCGCCGCATGTTCGGCCGAATCGAACACGAACGATGTGGTCTGGTAGAGCGGCACGGCACGCGCACCGGTCACGGCATCGGGAATCTGCCCGGCATGCAATGCCAGGGTTTCAAAGGCGTATTCGTGATCGGCCATGGTCAATTGGCTAGATATCTGGGGCGCTTGGCGGAAATCACCCTGGTGTTGACACCCGCCCAGTTGAGGCCGCCGAACAATCTTGCGTGTTCGATCTTGACGCAACGATCCATCACGCTTTCCATGCCTGCGGCGCGAACCAAGGCATCCGCCTCCTGGTTGGCGATCCCGAGTTGCTGCCAGAACACCCGGGCGCCGATGGCGACAGCCTCGCGCGCAATCGGAAGTATGTCGGCCGCCTTGCGGAAGCAGTCGACCATGTCAACCTTGCACGGAATGTCCTTGAGGGACGCATAGCTCTTCTCGCCAAGGATCTCCGGGTACTTCGGATTGACCGGAATGACGCGGTATCCGTGCTCCTGCATGTACTTCGCGGCAAAATAACTCGGGCGAAACCAGTCCGCCGAAAGGCCCACGACCGCGATGGTCTTGTTCTCGGCGAGAATGCGGCGCAGGGTCGGAATGTCGGACATCAAGTTGGCACATCAAGGCATTGCCTTCGAGTGTAGCACCGGCATGACGGCGGCATTCCTTATCCCTGAAGGTGCCGCCAGGCCGACCCGAGTTCGGCGTCGCGCGCTGCCGGATCGAGCGCCAGCGCCCGGGTTTGCTTGGAAAGCTTTTCTCCCTTCGCATCGGTGACCACCGGCACATGCAGGTAAAGGGGCTCGGCGTATCCCAACGCGCGCAGCAGGTGGATCTGGCGGGCTGTGGAGTCGAGCAGGTCCGCGCCGCGCACCACATGCGTGACACCCTGGGCCGCGTCATCGACGACCACCGCCAATTGGTAGGCCCACAAACCATCGGCGCGCTTGAGGACGAAGTCGCCGACATCGCGCGCGAGGTTCTGCGCCTGCGTTCCAGCAAGCGCGTCCGCGAAAGCGATGTCCGCGCGGGGCACGCGCATGCGCCAGGCCCGGGCCGGCCGTCCGGCCGGTATGCCCTCCCGGCAGGTACCCGGATAAACCAGCTCGCGCCCGAAGGAATGTTCACGCACGCCGGCTACCGAGTCGGCGATCTCGCGTCGGGTACACGCACAGGGATACACGAGTCCTGCCGCATGCAAGCGCTCGAACGCCGACTCGTACAAGGCACCGCGCATGCTCTGATGGACAACTTCGCCGTCCCAGTCGAAACCAAAAGCCCGGAGCGTGGCGAGAATGCCCTCGGCAGCTCCGGCCACAGTACGCGGTCCGTCGACATCCTCGATGCGCACCAGCCAGCGCCCGCCGTGCGCGCGCGCGTCCAGCCAGCTGGCGAGCGCCGCCGCCAGCGATCCGGCATGCAGGGGTCCTGTAGGTGATGGCGCGAAACGGCCGACGTACTCGCGCCCGCATGAGCGCCAGGCGGCTATACGCACTGCGTGTCGCCGGCTCCAGGCGGCCAGGTACTTGTGCGGCATGGGCGGATTATCGTGTAATGTCCCGCGCATGGAGAATGCGGCACCGCCGGTCGACAAGCCGCGTCACAAGCGCCTGGCAAAGGTGTTGCTGGGTACAACTATCGCGGCGGCCATCGGCTTGCCGGCAGGAGGTCAGATGGGTTTGCTGTCAGGATCGCGCCCCGATGGGCTGGGCTTCAACGCAGGCAAGTTCAAGCCCTGCTCCTGGAAGCCCAATTGCGTCAATTCCACCGCCGATGCGAAAACTGACGCCGGCCATTCCATCGAACCGCTTGCGTTCGACGACGATCCGCTTGCCGCGTGGAAGCGCCTGGTTGCGATCGTCCGCGCCGCGCCGCGCGCAATGGTCGTCCGAGAGGATGCCGGATACCTGCAGCTTGAATTCAGTTCCAGGCTGATGGGGTTCACCGACGATGTCGAGTTCGCGCTCGACGCGGCCGCGAAACGGATACACGTGCGCTCCGCGTCGCGACTGGGTGTGCGCGACTTCGGCGTCAACCGGGCGCGCGTCGAGGCCATTCGCGCGCGCTTTGCCGCGAAATAGCAGCGCTTTCGCGACCTTAGTCCGTCGCCGCCCCCTCGCTGACGCCGGCATGCCGCATCTCCTCGAGGCGCGCCATGCGCTCCAGATGCAGCTCGGCATCGCCGAACAACGTGTGCGCTGCCGCGAGGTGACGGACGTACCGCCCGATCACATACTCCTCGGTCATGCCGATGGCGCCATGCAGTTGCACCGCCTCCTCCCAGGCCGCGCGTGCCGCCTGGGAAACGAAGGCCTTGGCAGCAGCCACAAGATTGCGCCGCTCGCCCGCCCCGCCGTTGAATGATTGCGCTGCCGCCCACACAAGTGCGCGCGCCTCCTCGACCGCCACGAAAAGATCGACCAGGCGGTGTTGCAGCACCTGGTTGCCGGCCAGGATGCGGCCGAACTGCTTGCGTACCTTCAGGTATTCAATCGTGATCTCGAATGCACGCGCCATTGCGCCGACCGACTGCGCCGAATGCGCAACGATCGCACGATCCATGGCCAGTTCGATCAACGCGGGGACATCCGCGCGGACACTCAGCATCTCTGCGGGCGTGCCGTCAAAATCGATACGCGCCGCCCGCGCACCATCGTAAAGGCCGTGCTCCCGGATCTTCAAGCCCACCGCGGCGGCGTCGACCAGGAACAAGCCGACCGCGCCGTCGACTCGCGCACTCGCCAGCAACGCGTGGGCGCCCGGCGCACCAAGAACCAGTTCCTTTGACCCGGAAAGCCGGAACCCGCCTTCAACCGGCTGTGCACGCGTAGCGATCCGGTTGGCGTCAAACCGCCCGCCCGGCTCCCAGGCAGCAAACGCGACCCGCCTTTCCCCTGCGGCCAGGGCGGGCAACCATTGCCGTGCCGTGGTCTCGTCGGCCACGTCCGCCATCAGGCCCGCCGCGAGCAGCCCGCAAGGCAGCCAGGGCTCGATCACCAGCGCGCGGCCAAGTTCTTCGGCGAGCACACACATATCCGCAACGGACCCACCCAATCCACCCTGCGACTCGGGCAGCGGCAACGCCAGCCAGCCAAATTCCGCGAATTCCCGCCAACGCGCCGGATCGCATCCATGCGGATGCGCGACGCTCGCGTTCCTGACCGCATCACCGTAACCGCGTTCGACATACTTGCGTGCGCTTTCGGCCAGCATGGCCTGGTTTTCATCCAGCGTGAAAGCGCTCATCGAACTACCCTCCTGACACTGCGTGACATCCTCCCCGGGGGAGGGTGAGCGCCCCCTTCGCACAGCCGTACGGGAGCGCTCATAGTCCGAGTACCTGCTTGGCGAGGATATTGTGCTGGATCTCGCTTGAGCCGCCGGCGATGGTATAGCCACGCGACAGGAAACGACGCGAGGACGCGGTCGGCGCAAGCTCCGGCACCGGCAGGCTGCCGGCTTCGTGATCCAGCGAATCGCTGTCGAACGGAAGCGACGCCGGCCCCAGCGCATCGACCGTCAGCATCTCCCAGGCCTGGATCAATTGGCTGCCACGCAGCTTGAGCATGGAAACCTCGGCCCCCACCGGCTCACCGGCGGTGGAGCGCGCCAAAAACCGCGCCGAATTCGCCTCAAGGGCAAGGAGCCGCACCTGCAAGTCCGCGAAACGCTTGCGAAACCAGGGCCGCTGCATCAACGGAACCCCGTCCTCCAATTCACGCCAGCCGATTTCGCGGGCGCGCGCCATGCGTCGCTTGTTTTCCCCCACCCGGGCCAGCTTCAGCCGCTCGAACTCCAGCAACGACTTCGCCACGGTCCAGCCACGGTTTTCTTGTCCCACCAGGTTCCCGACAGGCACCTCGACATCGTCAAGGAACACCTCGTTGAAAACTTCCCAGCCATGGATGCCGCGAATCGGCCGCACGGTGATGCCGGGCGTCTTCATGTCGATGAGCAGGAAGGAAATGCCTTCCTGCGCCTTCGCCTCGGAATCGGTCCGGACCAGGCAGAACATCCAGTCCGAATACTGTGCGCCGGAGGTCCAGATTTTCGATCCGTTGACCACATAGCGGTCGCCGCGCAGCACGGCGCGGGTGGCAAGTGAAGCCAGGTCGGAACCGGCATTCGGTTCGGAGTAACCCTGGCACCACCACTGTGTGCCCGATGCGATGGCCGGCAGAAATGCCGCCTGTTGCGCAGGGTTGCCGTAGCGGATCAGGACCGGTCCGATCATGTCGAAGGTGATCGAGTTGAGCTCCGGCGCGTAGTGGGTGCACATCTCCTCATCGAAGGCCAGGCGCCGGGCAGCGTCCCAACCAAGGCCCCCCGCTTCGACCGGCCAGTGCGGCACCAGCCAGCCTTGCGCGGCGAGGATCTTGTGCCATTGCACATACTGCGCTTTGGACAACTGCCGCCCCGCACGCGACGCCGCGCGGATGTCGGCAGGCAGGCGCGCCTCGACAAATGCACGCACGTCGCTGCGGAATTGCGCCAGCTCCGGAGAGTCGAACATGTTTTCCCCTGTTCTTCAGGCCCTGAGACCCTTGGCGAACACGCGCTTGGCGATCGCCGCGCGATGCACTTCGGACGCCCCGTCATAGATGCGAAAAGGGCGCAGTTGGCGCAGGATCATCGAAAGCGGCACATCCTCCGAAATGCCCAGCGCCCCGGTCATCTGTACGGCCGCGTCGGCCACCCGGTTGACCGCCTCGGAGACGAATACCTTGGCCATAGAACTGTGGTGGCGGATCGACTCGCCGCGGTCCAGGCGTTCTGCGACGTCACGCGTCATCAGGCGCGCCGCATACAGGTCGATATGGGCATCGGCGACCATCGCCTGCACCATCTGGTGCGCCGAAAGTCGCTCACCGAAGGATTCGCGGCGGGCGCAGTACTCCTGGGCGATCTGCATGGCACGCGAGGCCAGGCCGATGAAGCGCATGCAGTGGAACAGGCGCGCACCCTCCAATCGCATCTGCGCATACTCGAGCCCCCGACCTGCTTCGCCGACCAGCGCGTCGGGCCCGACCCGGCAGTCCACCAATTCGAGTTCCGCATGACCGCCTTGCGCGAAGGGTTCCATGGTCGGGACGTCGCGCAGGATGCGGAAGCCCGGCGCGTTCGTATCGACCAGGAACCAGGACACCCCGGCGTCGGCACGCGCCACGACAATCGCGAAATCCGCCTTCATCGCGCCCGAAATGAACCACTTGTGCGCAGACAGCACCCAGCCGTCGCCGTCGCGTCGTGCACTGGCCTTGAGCATGCGCGGATCGGAACCGACGCCCGGGGCCGGCTCGGTCATCGCGAAGCAGGAGCGCAATTCACCGCGCGCCAGCGGCTCAAGAAAGCGTGCCCGCTGGGCAGGAGTGACCAGCTTGTCCAGCACGGCGACATCGGGCTGCCCGGGCGGCGCGCAATTGAGCGCGCCTGGCCCCAGGAAGCTGCGCCCGACTTCCTCGAAGTAGGCACAGCATTCAATCCACGAAAGACCCAGGCCGCCTCGGTCAATGGCCATGCGGGGCGGGCCGAAGCCGAGCGACTCCGCGCGCTTGCGCAACTCGGTGACGACCGCGGCATGATGCTCCGCGTCGTGAGCCTTCTTCAGGTCCTCGCGCGGGATGACTTCGTTTTCGATGAAATCGCGCAAGCGCGCGATCAGTGTCGAAAACTCCTCCTGGGAGCGTTGAGTGGTCAATTGGGTGTCCGTTGCATGTTTTTCACTTCTTGAAAGCCTTTGCGAACCTGCCCCAGCGCTCGGCATCCGCTCGCATGAAGGCCGAGAAATCCGCGGTACCGAGAAAGCCCGCTTCGCCGCCGGCAGCCGCAAGCCGCGCCTGCACGTCGGGGGCGGCAGCGGCGGCACCGACCGCTGCCGACAACCTCTGGATCGCCTCGCGTGGCGTGCCGGCCGGCACGTGAAAGCCGTACCAGGACAATACCGTCACATCCGGATACCCCGCCTCTGCGATCGTGGGGACATCGGGCAATTGCGGCGAGCGCTTGTCGCTGGTATTGGCAAGCGCCCGCAATTTGCCCGCCTGTACCTGCGGAATCGCCACCGTGGAGGGAATGATCGCCATCGACACCAGATTGTTGATGAGGTCCGGAATCACCGGCGGCGCGCCCTTGTAGCCGATCATCTCGAAGTCGATTCCGGCCACGCTGGCGAGCATCATGGTGGCCATGGATTGCGTGCTGCCGGCACCGCCATCGCCCACCGGAACGCGCCCCCTGGTCCGCGCCATGTCGACAAATTCCCGCACGGTTCGCGCCGGTGAACTCACCGGCACAAGCAGGAAGCTGGGGGACAGCGCGTAGCGCGCTACCGGCACCAGATCGGCAGGCTTCCAGCGCAGGCCCGATTCGAGAAGCGGGTTGTTGATGATATAGGGCGCCGAAACCAGCAAGGTGTAACCATCCGCGGGTGCGGTCGCCACCGCTTCGGCCCCGATGTTGGCGCCGGCGCCCGCCTTGGATTCCACCACGAAGGGTTGTCCAAGATCGGCCGCCAGACGGATCGTCACCGCGCGCGTCATCACGTCCACCACGCCGCCGGCGGGGTAGGGCACGATCACCCGCACCGGTTTGGCCGGCCACTGCGCCCATGCCATGCCCGTCGCCGCCAGCCAGATCGCCACGACCCATGCGCAACGCTTCACCATTCATGTCTCCTGTCTGGACTGTCACCGGTTCGATCCGGTGATCCGTTGGTCCTGCATTGCGTATCCTGCCACAAGACCGCGACTTGACACATGCGCGGACCAGGCCCCAGGATGATCGCCTTGCCGCACCGCACAAGACGCAACGCATGCTTACCCAGATCGCCATCTTCCTCCTTGCAGCCATCATCGCCGTGCCGCTTTCGCGCCGGCTGGGGCTGGGCGCCGTCCTTGGTTACCTGGCCGCCGGCATGATCATCGGCCCGTGGGGCCTGAAGCTGATCGACGATGTCGATGCCATGCTGCACATCTCGGAGTTCGGTGTCATTCTGCTGCTGTTCATCATCGGCCTGGAACTTCAGCCCTCGCGCCTGTGGGTGCTGCGCAAACAGGTGTTCGGGCTGGGCGCCGCCCAGGTGGTCAGCGCCGGCGTTGTGTTGGGCGGCATCGCGCTCCTGTTCGGCTGGTCGTGGCAGGCGGCGCTGGTGGCGGGTATTGGCCTTGCCATGTCATCGACCGCGTTTGTGCTGCAAACCCTGGCCGAGAAGAAGCAGCTCACCGCGCGCCACGGGCGCGAGAGCTTCGCCATCCTGCTGTTCCAGGACCTTGCGGTCATCCCCCTTTTGGCGGCCCTGCCTTTTCTCGCGCATTCCGCCGGTGCGCTCGGCGCGGCCGCGCACGGCGGCCAGGGTTGGCTGGATGCCGCCAAGGCGGTGGCGATCATCACCGCCCTGGTGGTGTCCAGCCGCTTCCTGATACGCCCCTTGTTTCGCATCGTGGCCGCGCATGGCGGACACGAGATCTTCACGGCGACGGCATTGTTCATCGTCGTCGGCGTCACGCTCCTGATGGAAGTCGCTGGGCTGACCGCCTCCCTTGGCGCGTTTCTGGCAGGCATGCTGCTGGCCGATTCGGAATACCGCCATGAGCTCGAGGCCGACATCGAGCCCTTCAAGGGGCTTCTCATGGGCCTTTTCTTCATCTCGGTGGGCATGTCGGCCAATCTTGGCCTGCTGGCCCAAAAGCCGCTCATGATCGCCGCCATCGTCGCCGGCATGATGGCGATCAAGTTCGCCCTGCTATATGCGATTGGTCGGGCGGCAGGTACCGCCGGCAGCAGCGCCCGCAAACTCGGGCTGGCCCTGGCGCAGGGTGGCGAATTCGCTTTTGTGCTGTTCGGTTCAGCGGCGGGCGCCGGCATATTCACCGAACCGGTGGCGCAAATGCTGGTGGTGGCGGTCACGGTTTCCATGCTCCTGGCGCCACTTCTGTTCGTGCTCGAGGAAAAGGTGCTGGCGCCCGCACTCGACCGCAAGGTCGAACGCGAATTCGACAGCATCGAGCGCCAGGAGGGCCACGTGGTGGTGGCGGGTTACGGCCGCATGGGCCAGATCATCGCGCGCGTGCTGTCGCTGAAAGGCATTCCGTTCGTCGCGCTGGAAAAAAACGCCGACCAGGTCGATACCGTGCGCAAGTTCGGCGGCAAGCTGTATTTCGGCGACGCCACCCGGATCGAACTCCTGCGCGCGGCGAACACGGGAGACGCGCGACTGCTGGTGCTTGCGATCGACGACCCGGAGGATTCAGTCAGGTGCGCGCAACTGGTGCGACACAACTTCCCTGCTGTTGCCGTCGTCGCTCGTGCCCGCAACCGCACCCATGCGCACCGCCTGGCCGAGCTGGGAATCCACCACTACTACCGTGAAACCTGGCATAGCAGCCTGGAAATGGCGCACCAGAGCCTGTTGCAGTTGCGCATCCCGCCCTCCGAGGCGGCGATCGCGATTGCGAAGTTCCGCGATCATGACCTGGCGCTTCTCAAGCGCCAACGCGCCATCTACAAGGACGAGAGCAAGCTCATCCAGTCCACCCGCGAAGCCAGCGAGGAACTGCTTTCTTTGTTCGAGGCGGACCGGGAGGAAGTCTGAGTCAGGCCTGTGGAGCGCAATGCGGGCAGCAACGGCCCACCGTGTAGAGCGGTGAGGCCTGCTCGTCCGGCGACACCACCGCGCGACAGTTGAAGCATTCGGCATAGCCCGCCTCCTCGAGCGCGGGGGTCAGCGCGACGCGGCGGTCGAACACGAAACAGTCGCCGCGATAATGCGCCCCACCGACTTCCTCGAAGTAACGCAGGATGCCGCCGTCGAGCTGGTACACCTGACCGAAGCCCTTCTCCTGCATGTAGAGCACCGCCTTTTCACAGCGGATGCCACCGGTGCAGAACGTCACCACGGTCTTGTCGACCAGTTCGTCGCGCAGCGCGGTCACGCGTTCGGGAAACTCGCCGAATGAACGAATCTCCGGATTGATCGCGGCCTCGAAAGTACCGACATCGACTTCAAACCCGTTGCGCGTATCCAGCAGAACGACTTCCCTGCCACTGTCATCCCGCCCGGCATCCAGCCAGCGCTTGAGGTCTTTCGCGGCCACCACCGGCGCACGCTGCCCCATCGGCCGCACCTGCGGTTGGCGCATGGTGATGATCTCCTTCTTGATCTTCACCAGCATGCGGTTGAAGGGCTGGTGGTCAGACCAGCTCTCATTGATCGGCAGGTCAGTGAACCGCTCGTCATCCGCCAACCATGCCAGCACCCCACGCAAAGGTTCCTCGTTGCCCGCCAGAAACAGGTTGATGCCCTCGGGCGCCACCAGCACCGTACCCTTGAGCTCCGCGGCGATACAGCGTTCACGTACAGCCTCGCGCAGGAACGGCAGGTCAGCAATCTCGACAAATTTGTAGGCCGAGACATTGAGAAACGGATGTTGCGTTTGCATGGGCCTGAATTATAGGCGCGGGTTTCGCACCCAAATGCGCCCTAGAATGTCGACCCGCGTCGTGCCCGGCTCCGCCCTGGCATTGGCGCCGGGCAGCCGCATCGCAATGCAACATGTCAAGCCACAGGAATTCCCATGAACCAGCCTGCCTTTCTTTCCGACATCCGCAAGGGATACCCGGACATCAATCCGGACCGCGACTATCCGCCGCTGCAGTTCAAGTCCCTCAAGGGACTCGTCAGCGCGGCCGAATGGGAGGCTCGGGTCGACTGCGCCTGTGCCTACAGGCTGGTGGCGCACTACGACATGAACGACATGATCTACAACCACATCTCGGTGCGTATTCCCGGCACCGAGGAGTACCTGCTCAACCCCTTTGGCATGATGTACGAGGAAATCTGCGCCTCTTCGCTCATCAAGGTGGACGTGGAAGGTCGCGTGCTGTGGGAGCCGCAGTTCCCGCCCGGACTGCCCTACAAGTTCAACCCGGCCGGCTTCGTGATCCACGGCGCCATCCACGCCGCGCGGCCGGATGTGGCTGCGATCGTCCACACCCATTCGCTGGCCACCATGGCCATTTCGGCGCTCGATTCCGGGCTGCTGCCTCTGACCCAGACGTCGATGCGGTTTGCGACGGTCGGCTATCACGGCTACGAAGGCGTGGTGCTGGGCTTCGAGGAACGCGAACGCCTGCTGGCCAACATGGGCGATCATGAGGTGATGTTCCTGCGCAACCACGGCGTGCTGGCCATTGGCGCGACCATCGCGCATGCCTTCAACAACACCTACCGCATTGAACGCGCCTGCCGCTCGCAACTGATGGCGCAGGCGGCCAATGCCAATCTAGTCGTGCCGCCCGAAGACGTCATCGCCAGGACCAACCACGCCTACAAGCCGGGCACGCGGCGCGCCTATGGCGTGCTGGAGTGGCCGGCCATGCGCCGCCTGGCCGACCGGCTCGACCCGTCGTACAAGAACTGAAGGCGCCGGAGCCACATCCATGCGCCTGTTCATTCTTCTGCTGGCCACGCTGGTCTCGCAGGTCTGCATAGCCCAGGGTGCCTGGCCGGCGCGCGAAGTGCATATCGTCATCGGCTTCTCCGCGGGCGGTACCACCGACATCATCACCCGCACGCTCGCCCCCGAACTGACCAGGCTTTGGGGACAACCGATCGTCATCGAAAACCGCGCCGGCGCCGCCGGAAACATTGCGGCGGAGCTGGTCGCGAAATCACGGCCGGACGGCTACACGCTGTTCATGGGCTCGGTAGGCCCCCTGGCCGTCAATGCCAGCCTGTACAAGAGCATGCCATTTGACAACCTCAAGGACCTGGCCGCCATCACCCAGGTGGCGGACGTGCCGAACATGCTGGTGCTCACGCCCAAGGCCATGCCGGTGGCCAACTTCCGCGAGTTCATGGCGCTGGTCAAAGCCAACCCGGGCAAGTACTTCTACGGTTCCACCGGCAGTGGCACGAGTTCACACCTTTCCGGCGAATTGCTGCGCTCCCTCACCGGCGTGGACATCACGCATGTGCCCTACAAGGGCGCGGTGGCCTTGAACGACGTGCTGGCGGGTGAATCCGTGCACTTCATGTTCGCCACCATCCCCTCCGCGATCCAGCATGTGCGCGCCGGCAAGCTCCGGGCGATTGCGGTGACCAGCCTGAGGCGCTCGGTCGGCCTGCCGGACGTGCCAACGGTGGCCGAATCCGGCGTACCCGGCTTCGACGCATCATCATGGTTCGGTCTGACCGGCCCGGCTGGAATGCCACGCGAAGTCGCCATGAAGATCTCGGCCGATATCGCGCGTGTCCTCAAGGTGCCCGAGATGCGTGACCGCTTCATCGCCCAGGGCGCCGACCCCGTGGGCTCAACGCCAGACGATTTCGCGGCCTACATGCGTTCCGAAACCGCCAAATGGGCGCGCCTGGTCAAGGCCTCTGGCGCCCGGGCCGACTGACAACCCTTACCCAAGAGAAAAGCATGCATATCGTCGAACACTACGCGGCCTTTGCCCAGAACTATCGCCACCAGGTCATCAGCCCCGAGGTGCTGCACCACGCCAAGCGCGCCGTCATCGACTGGTTTGCCGCGCTGCTTCCAGGTGCGGTGCTGGATCCCGCACTCTCGCTGGAAAAGGCGCTCTCCGATGAATTTGGCGGCGGCAATGCACGGCTGGCCCTTGGACGAGCCGCCCCTGCCCGGCTTGCGGCACTGATCAACGGCAGCGCTGCGCACACCGCCGAGGTCGACGACATCTATCGCGACGGCATCTACCACCCTGGTGCGCCCACCATCGCCGCCGCACTCGCGGTGGCGCAGGCAAAGGGACTCGACGGCAATGCCTTCCTGCGCAGCGTGATCGTGGGCTATGAGATCTCCACCCGCATTGGCGCCGCCATGGGCCGCGACCATTACAAGTACTTCCACAACACCGGCACCATCGGCTGCTTCGGTGCCGCAGCCGCCGTAGCCGAACTGCTGCAACTCGATGCGAACCGTTTCGCACATGCGCTGGCCACCGTGGCAACTTTTTCGGCGGCGCTGCAGCAGGCCTTCCGTATGGATTCGATGTCCAAGCCGCTGCATGCCGGGCGGGCCGCCGAAGCCGGCGTACTGGCGGCGCTTGCCGCCGCCGAGGGCGTGACCGGTTCATTCGATGTGCTCGAAGGCGACGCCGGCTACGGCCGCGCCCTCTCCCATGGCAACAAGGGACCCGACTGGAACACCACCCTGGCCACACTCGGACGCGATTTCCACATCACCAAGATGACCTTCAAGAACCACGCCTGCTGCGGCCATTCGTTCGCCGCCATCGACGGCGCCCTGGCGGTGAAGGCGAAGCTGGGCATCAACGCACGCGACATCAGCAAGATCCACATCGGCGCCTATCGCGCCACCCTGGACGTGGCGGGGTACGAGAACGCCCAGACCCCGGCGGAGGCGCGCTTCTCGGTCAAGTATTGCGTGGCCACCGCCATGACCCACGGGAATGTGCGCCTGGCGGCATTCGAGCCCAACCGCATCACCCACCCGGCCACCCGCGAGATTGCCTACAAGACCGAACTGGTGCTCGACCCCGAGATCGACGCCGCGTTTCCGAAGCAGCGCGCCGCGCGCGTGCGGATCGAAACCTATGACGGCCGCAGCGAGGAGATTTTCCAGCCCACCCGCAAGGGCGACCCCGATGCGCCGCTGACCGACACCGAGCTCGACGAGAAATTCCGCGAGCTGGCAGCCCCCGTACTGGGTGCGGCGCAATCCGATACGCTGCTGGCGCGCCTGTGGTCGCTGGAGAACGCCGGCGAACTGGCCAGCCTGTGCGCGCCAAAGGCATGAGCAGGGGCTTGTTCCAGCCGCTGTTCGCGCCTCGGGTAGTGGCCCTGGTGGGCGCTTCCGGCGAAGCCGGCAAGAACACCGCGCGGCCGCAGCGCTTCCTCGCCAACATCGGCTACAGCGGCACGGTGGTGCCGATCAATCCGACCCGTAGCGAGATTTTCGGCGTGCCCGCCTACCCGTCGCTCGCCGCCGCCCATGCGGCGCTCGGGGCGATCGACCATGCCTATGTGATGGCGCCCGGTGACGCAGTCGAACGTGCCGTTGCGGACTGCGGTGCCTGCGGCATCCCGGTCGTGTCGATCTTCAGCGACGGCTTTTCCGAACTCGGCCCCGAAGGCGCGGCGCGCCAGGCGCGTCTTGTGACCACGGCCCGAAACGGCAAGGTCCGCCTGCTCGGCCCCAACAGCATGGGCGTGGTCGATGTACCGGGCAAGGTGGCCATCACCGTCAACGCGGTGCTGGAAGGCGGCGCACCACCTGCCGGCGGCACCAGCGTGATCTCGCAATCCGGCACCATGCTGGGCACGCTGATGTCGCGCGGCGCGGCGCGCGGCCTGGGGTTTGCCAAGCTGGTCTCGGTGGGCAACGAAGCCGATCTCGGCATCGGCGAACTGCTGGACCTGCTGGTGGAAGATGCCGATACCCGCGTCATCGCACTGTTTCTTGAAACAGTGCGCGACGCTCCGCGCCTTGCTGCAGCGGCACGACGCGCACACGCGGCGGGCAAACCGGTGGTGGCCTACAAGCTCGGCCGCTCCGACCTGGGCGAAGCGATGGCGCGCTCGCACACCGGGGCGATGGCTGGCACCGATGCGGCGGTCGACGCCTTCCTGCGCGATTGCGGCATCGTGCGGGTGGACATGCTGGAAACGCTGATCGAGATTCCCCCCTTGCTGGCAGGCCGCGCGCCGCCCGTGCTTGCGCGCGTGCCCCGCGTGGCGGTGGTGACCACCACCGGCGGTGGCGCCGCCAGCGTCGTCGACCGGCTTGGTGTGCTGGGCATGGAAGCCATGGTCGCCTCGCCTGCGCTCAAGGCAGAACTTGAAAGCCATGGCGTGCGCGTGGCCGATTCCCCCATTGTCGACCTCACCATGGCCGGCTCCGGCAAGCGCTATGCGGCTGTCCTCGATTCGCTGATGGCCTCGCCCGACTGCGACGCCGTGCTTGCGGTGGTGGGTTCATCGGCCCAGTTCCATCCCGAGGTGGCGGTCGAACCCATCCTCAGGACGAAGACCGGCGCCAAACCCCTGGCCGCATTCCTCACGCCCCAGGCGGACAAGTCACTTACCGTACTGGCGCAAAAGGGCATTCCCGCGTTCCGGACGCCGGAAGCCTGTGCGGACGCGCTGGCCACGTTTTTCCGCTGGAAGGCGCCGCGCGCGTCAGACATGCGCGACCACGCACCGGCCAACGTGGCATTGCCCGCCAATGCCTCGCCCGATGAATCCGACGCGCTCGCGCTCTTCGCCGCGCTGGGCGTTCCGGTTGCCGCGAGTGCCACGGCGGTCGCACCGGATTTCGCCCACGGCGTGGCCTATCCAGTGGTGGCCAAGGTGCGATCACCGGACATCGCCCACAAGACCGAAGCCGGCGGCGTGTTGCTCAACATCGGCAACGCCGCCGAATTCGCCGCGCGCGTACCCGACATGCTGTCCACCGTGGCGCTGGCGCGCCCGCAGGCGAAGATCGCGGGCGTCTTGGTGCAACACATGGAAAAGGGCCTGGCGGAAGTCATCGTCGGCTACCGCCATGACCCCATGGTCGGGCCTGTCGTGATGGTGGGCGCCGGCGGTACGCTGGCTGAAATCTACAAGGACTATGCGTTGCGTATTGCCCCGGTGAGCGAGGCCGAAGCCGCGCAAATGATCACCGAGGTGCGCGGCCTGGCGATCATCCGTGGCTACCGCAACCTGCCGCCGGGTGACGTGGCTGCGCTCGCCCGGGCTGTGGCCGCCTTCTCCCGCCTCGCCAGCCTGTCGGGCCAACCGATTGTCGAGGCGGAAATCAATCCGCTGCTGGTCAAGCGCGAGGGCGTGGTGGCCGTCGACGGCCTGGTCGTGTTCGGCCCCGGCAGCAAAGGAGAATCATGATGAAGGTCTTCGTCGTAGCCGCCGCCCTGCTATTCCTATTCGCATCCACGGCCGGGGCGCAGGACGCCCGCTACCCGACCAAACCCATCAAGCTGGTGGTGGGCTACACGCCCGGCGGCGCCACCGACATCATCGCCCGCACCATCGCGGCCAAGCTGCAGGATTCGCTCGGCCAGACCGTGGTGGTCGAGAACAAGCCGGGCGCCACCAGCAACATCGCCTCCGAAGCGGTAGCCAAAGCCGCGCCCGACGGTTACACCCTTTTGTTGGGCACGATCGCCAATGCCACCAACATGACGATCTACAAGAACCCCGGCTACGACACCCTGCGCGACTTCGTCCACATCACCCAGACCATGAGCGCGCCCTCGGTGCTGGCGGTGCACCCTTCGGTGCCGGCCAAAACCTTGCGCGAACTGATTGCGCTGGCCAAGGCACAGCCAGGCAAGCTCACCTACGCCTCCAGCGGCAACGGCGGCTCACCGCACCTGGCCGGCGAAATGCTGAAGCTACGCGCCGGCATCGACATTGTCCACGTGCCCTACAAGGGCGCCACGCCGGGCATGACCGACCTTTTGGGCGGGCAGGTGACCATGAGCTTCCAGACCGCCCTGTCCGCCATCCCGCATCTGCAAAGCGGCAAGCTCAACGTGATTGCCGTTGCGGCAAACCGGCGCATGACCCTGTTGCCCAGCGTGCCGACCATGGCCGAGGCCGGCATGTCCGATTTCGAGGTGTCGAGCTGGAACGGCCTGTTCGCACCTGCAAAGACGCCGCCGGATATCGTCACACGCCTGCACCAGGCCACCGTGAAAGCGCTGGCCCTGCCGGACGTGCGCGAAAAGCTGGCTGCACAGGGGGCGGAGCCGGTAGGCCAGCCGCCGGAAGAGTTTCGCAATTACATCAAGAGCGAAATCGACAAGTGGGGCCGGGTGATCCGCGAATCCGGCGCCAAGGTGGAATAGACAAAGGACTCCCATGAACTTCCAGCTTACCGCCGACCAGCAGACCTTCCGCGACAGCGTGTTGCGGCTGTCGGAAAAGCACCTCAAGGCCGACGCGCGCGAGCGCGCCCACGCCGTAGAGTATCCGTGGGATGTGGCGCGCCTGTTCGCCGTCAATGGCCTGCTCGGCATCACCATCGCCGAGGACGATGGCGGCCAGGGCGGCTCGCTGATGGACGCGGTGCTGGCCATCGAGGCTGTCGCTTCGGTATGTCCGCGCAGTGCCGACGTGATCCAGGCCGGCAGTTTCGGCCCGATTCGCGTGTTCGCGGAATACGGCACGCCATGGCAGAAGGAGCGCTACCTGACGAAGATTCTCGCCGGCGAAGCGGTGATTTCGGTGGGCATGACCGAGCCCGAGGCCGGGTCGGCGGTGACCGATCTTGTCACCAGCGCCACGCCGGATGGCGATGGCTACCGCATCAATGGCGCCAAGGTGTTTTCCACCCATGCGCCGTATGCCGACGTACTGCTGGTGTACGTGCGCTTCGGCCCCGGCGTGGGTGGCATCGGCTCAGTGCTCATCGACACCAAGGCCGAAGGCGTGCGCTTCGGCAAGCATTCCTCCTTCATGTCGGGCGAGGAATGGGCGCAGATCTACTTCGACAACGTGTGGGTGCCGCCGGAGATGGTGGTGTTGAAGCAGGGTGGCTTCAAGAAGCAGATCGCCGGCTTCAATGTCGAGCGCATCGGCAACACCTCGCGCTCACTCGCGCTGGGCCGCCACGCCTACGAGGAGGCACGGCAATGGGCGCTGCAGCGCAAGCAGTTCGGCAAGTTGCTGTGCGAGTTCCAGGGCCTGCAATGGAAATTCGCCGACATGAAAATGAAGCTCGACGCCGGCCAGCTGTTGCTCTACCGCGCCGCCAGCAATGCCGACAGCGGCTTTCCCTCGCCGGAAGAAACCGCGATCGCCAAGGCCTACTGCAATCAGGCAGGCTTCGAGATCGCCAGTGAAGCCATGCAGGTGCTGGGCGGCCTGGGCTATAGCCAGGAGTCGCTGGTGGAGTACTGCATGCGGCGCTGCCGCGGCTGGATGATCGCCGGCGGTTCGATCGAGATTCTCAAGAACCGCATTGCCGAGGGGGTGTTCGAGCGGACATTCTCGCAACGGCCGTAGGCAGGCGTACCAGGAAGCCAAACCCGGAGGGTTGCCGGTTGAAGCATCCCTCGGGCACGGGATGCGAGATACTTGGCGAACAAGCACAAGAAATGCGGCCATCGCGCCGCAAACAACAGGAGACCGCAATGAAAATCACCAGGATCACCTCGCAAATCGTCCGACTGCCCGCCGAGGAACCGTTGGCCGACGGCCCGCCCGCCTTCGGTCCCTTCTACGACTTCGTGACCCTTGAAATCGGCACGGACGAAGGCATTGAAGGCATCGGCGTGACCTTCTTCGGCGGCGCGCTCACCGGCGCCCTCAAGGCGGCGGTCGAAGCTCTGGGCGCGCTGACCATCGGCATGGACCCGCTCAAGCACGAACTGGTCGCGCAGACGCTTGCCACGGCCGCGCATTCGTCCGGGCCGGCGGGCATATACACCCTTGCCATGTCGGCCATCGACATTGCGCTCTGGGACATCAAGGGCAAGGCCTGCGGCTTGCCGGTCGCAACCCTCCTCGGAGGCCTGCGCAGCAGCGTGCCCACCTATGCCAGTGGCGCGCTGATGCGCAGCTTCCCCATCGACGTGCTGGAACGCTCGGCGGCGCGTCTGGTCGAGCGCGGCTTCAAGCAGATGAAGACGCAACTGGCACTGCCTGGCCACACCACACCCGCCATCGAGGTCGAGCGCGCGCGTGTCGTTCGCAACGCGATCGGCCCGGACATCGACCTGATGTGCGACATCAACCAGCGCTGGGACGTGCGCCAGGCCATCTCCATCGGCAAGAGGCTTGAGGAAGTGGGCTTCTTCTGGCTGGAAGACGTGGTCGCGTGCGACGATTTCAAGGGTCTTGCGAAGGTGGCCGATGCTCTGGCCACCCCGCTGGCGGGCGGCGAGTACCTGTACGGGCCCGTGCCTTTCCGCCACATGATGGAGGCCGGCTCGGTGGATATCCCGATGGTGGATGTCCTGCGTGCCGGCGGCATCACCCAGTGGATGAAGATTGCCGGCATGGCACAGGGCTTCAGCCTGCCGATCGTGAGCCACCTGCTGCCGGAAATCCACGTACACATGATTTCCGCCGCACCGAACGGGCTGACGGTGGAGTACATGCCCTGGTCATGCCGCCTGTACGAAGAGGTGCCGCAGCCGAAGAACGGCATGCTCGAAGTGCCACAGAAGCCGGGCCTGGGGCTGAAATTCAATCAGGAAATCCTCAAGCGATACAGCGGCAGCTGAAGCACCCCCTCATTTGAATGTTGCGGTACCCGCATGGCTCCCCATTAGCGATGCGGGCAGTAGACAACAACGACGGGAGAGACAAAATGAGATTTCGTGGACTACGCGCGATAGCCATCGCCGCCTGCCTGGTTCCAGGGTTGGCCATGGCGCAGGAGGCCAATTGGCCGACAAAACCCATCAAGGTGCTTGTGCCGTTCGGCCCGGGCTCCGCGGCCGACGGAGCGGGCCGGGCGGTAGCCGACTTGCTGGCGAAACTGCTGGGCCAGCCGATCGTGATCGAAAACCGTGTGGGCGCAGGTGGCACCATCGGCGCTGGCGCCGTGGCCAAGGCAGCGCCCGACGGCTATACCCTCCTGATCCACTCCAATTCGCATACCGTCACCGCCTCCACCTATTCGCTGGCCCAACTCGGCTACGACCCGGCGCGTGACCTGGTGGGCGTGGCGCCGCTGGCGATGACACCTTCGGTATTTGTCACCGCAACGTCAAAGGGCTTCGCCAACATGCAGGCCCTGCTCGACTATGCCAAGGCGAAACCCGGCGCGATCAACTACGCTTCCGCAGGAATCGGCAGCGTGACTCACCTCGGTGCCGAAAGGCTCAAGGTCGCCGGCAATTTCACAGGCACCCACATCCCGACCAAATCCACGCCGGAAGCGATGACCGAGGTGCTGTCCGGTCGCGCGGATTACTTTTTGAGCCCGATCGGGCTGGCAGCGCAGCACATCAAAGCCGGCAAACTGGTGGCACTGGGTGTGTCATCGACCAAGCGCTCCAATGTGCTGCCGAATGTGCCGACCACCTCCGAAGCGGGTGTCGCCAACGCGGAATACGAAACCTGGATGGGCATGTATGCCCCTGCCAAGACACCGCGCGAGATCCTCGAGCGCCTCAACCGTGAAACCGCCAAGGTGCTGCGCTCGCCGGAACTGGCGGCGCGCTATGAAGGCATCGTGATGACCCCCCTGATCATGTCCGTCGATGAATTTGCCGCGTACCTGAAAAAGGATTTCGAGATGAACGCGCAACTGGTCAAGCAGGCCGGCCTTTCGCCCAACTAGAGCCCCGGATGACCGCACCCTCCATCAGCCGCCAGTTCGCACGCTGGGCCGCCGGCCTGCGCTATGAAGACCTCTCCCCCGCCGTCGTCGACAAGGTCAAGGCATTGGTGCTGCATGCGCTCACCAGCGTCGCCTTCGGCACACGCAATGCACATTCCCGCGAGGTCGTCGATCTGGCGCTGGCCGAAGAAGCCAAGCCGGACGGCGCCACCGTGCTGGGCGATGGCCGCAAGGCCACCCGCGTAGGCGCCGTGTTCGCCAATGCGGAACTGATGCACGCCTCGCTCTTGTGGGATTCGTATCGCATGCTCACCCACCCCGGCCCGGTGTTGATCCCTGCCACGATGGTCAATGCCGAGCTTGAAGGCAGCAACGGGCGCGAGATCATCACCGCCCTGGCTGCAGGCTATGAATTCTCGTGCCGCCTGTGCGACAAGTTCATTCCCAGCACAGCGGCGCGGGGATTCAGGCCCAGCCCGATCTATTCGACCATGGGCGCCGCCATGGTCACCGGCAAGCTGATGGGGCTGGACGAAAACGGTCTGGTCGCCACTATCGCTCTGGCCGCCAACTTTGCCTCGGGTTTGAATGAAGGTCCGCGCAGTGGAGGCAATGAGCTGGCCATCCACGAGCCGCAAGCGGCACGCAACGGCGTATTCGCGGGTCTGATGGCGCGCGCCGGGCATGTGAAGGGATCGGAACACTCGATCGAAGGAGAGGCGGGTTTCTACAACGCGTTCACCGGCAGCCACAGCGGCAAACTGAGTTATGCCTTTACCGGGCCGTTGCAATTCGACCCTGCCGCGATCACCGCAGGCCTTGGGCAGGAATACAAGCTCCTGACGGCGATGTTCCGCATGTATCCCTGCGCCGGCTACAACCAGGCGGTGATCAACCTGATGTCCGAGTTGAAGGCGACGCATTCGCTCGACGCAGAAAACATCGCCGACGTCGCCATCCACATGAACTGGCTCGAGACCCTGTACCCCAGCCCGGCATTCCCGCGCTTCGAGGACTGGCAAAAGGCACGCGTCGGCGAAACCAAGTATTTCGCGGCCCATGCTGCCGTCAATGGCGGCTTCCCGGTCGTCGGCGGCCGCACCTATGGCCCCACCGGCGACAAGCTCGAAGCGGACCAGCGGGTGCTGGCCTTCATGGACCAGCACATCACCCTGGTGCCCGAGAAGGACCGACCGATGTTCTCTCCATCCATCGTCGTGACCATGCAGGACGGCACGCGCCATGCGGGCGAGTACCCGTATGGCCGCATGGAGTGGGATTTCAACCAACTGGTGGACAACCTGCAGGCTTGCCTGCCGGGCTATCCGGGCGGCAAACCGGCATTCGACAAGCTGGTCGAACTCTCGCGCAGCCTGGAAACCCTGACCTCGGTTCAGCAGATCATTGCTGCCACCACACCAGCCTGAACCAATCCGGGGCCGTTGACCCCGGATTGGACTTCAGTCGGGCTTGATGCCGGCGTCCTTGACAACCTTGGCCGCGCGCGCAATTTCGTTCCTGAGCAATTCGATCAAAACTTCGGGCCCGCCGATCATGGGTTCGAAGCCGACGCTTTCTATCTTGGCAGCCGTCTCCGGCTGACGCAGCACCACTGCCAACTCGGCGCCGAGCTTGTCGGTGATGGCCTTGGGCGTGCCAGCCGGCGCGAACACCGCCACCCAGGCCGAATATTCGAAGCCGGGCAGGCCGGCCTCGGCCACCGTCGGCACATTCGGCGCACCGCCCAAGCGGTTAGGGCTGGTGGTGCCGAGCGCGCGCAACTTGCCGGCGTTGATGGCCTGAATCGAAGTGCCGACCGGCTCGCATACCAGTTGCACCTGCCCGCCCATCAGGTCGTTCAAGGCTGGCGCCGAGCTCTTGTAATTCACCATGGTCAGCTTGATGCCGGCCATCGCCTTGAACATCTCCACGCAGATCTTCGAGCCGCTGGTGCCGGTACCGTAGAACATCTCGCCGGGCTTGGCCTTGGCGAGTGCGATGAATTCCTTCAGGTTCTGCGCCGGAACGTTCGGGTTGATGACCAGAATGTTGAAGGCGTTCTTGAGTGCGGTTGCCACCGGCACGAAATCGTTGACCGGATGGAAAGGCAGCTTGCTCTTCAGGCTGAAATTCGCCGCCAGCGTGGTGCTCGATCCAATCACCAGGGTGTAGCCGTCGGGCGCTGACTTTGCGGCCGCCTCCATGCCGATGACGCCTTCCGCACCCGGGCGGTTGTCCACTACCACCGCCTGGCCGAGGCGCTCGCCCAATTTTTCGGCGACCACCCGCGCAACGATGTCGCTGGCACCACCGGCGCCCAGCGGCACGATGAGCCGGATTGGCTTAGAAGGATAAGGCTGGGCGAGCGCGTGAAAAGCGACTGGCAGCGTCGCGAGCGCCATTGCGAGGCTGGCGGACCGCAGCATTCCGGGCATGTTCGATCTCCTCATTGTCTTGTTGTCGCCGGGGTGATGCAGCGTCAGAATACGCCCCGATCGCCAGCGCGTTTGCGCCAGAACCGCCATGTTGTCACGATTGGGAAAAAGAATGAACGAACAGCCAAAAATCTACCTGGTACACGCTCTGGACGTTTCGATGGCCCCGGTGGAAGCCAGTTTTCGCGCGCAATGGCCGGAGACCCGCATCGCGCACCTCCTGGAGAACTCGCTGTTCGCCGATTTCGGCCGCGATGGAAAATTGACCGACGCGATGGTCGAGCGCTTCCGCCTGATCGGCCGTTATTGCGCCTTTGCCGGGGCCGACGCCATCCTTTTCACCTGCTCCGCTTTCGGCCCGGCGATCGAGGCAGTCAAACGCGACCAGCCGTTTCCGGTGCTCAAGCCAAACGAGGCGTTGTACGACGACATGCTGGCCGTGCGTGGTCGCATCGCACTCCTGGCCACCTTCCAGCCCTCGTTGCCGTCGATGATGGCCGAGATCGAATCCCACGCTCGTGCGCACGGCGTGTCCCTGCAGGTGGAGCCGCATCTGGCGGAAGGCGCGCTGGACGCCCTGCTGGCCAACCATCCCGAGGAACATAACCGCATCATTGCAGAAACAGCGGCGCGCTTTGAGGGCTATGCCGCGGTTGCGTTCGCCCAATTTTCCATGGCGCCGGCACGGGAGTCAGCACAGTCGCTGACCCGGGTTCCGATCATGACCACGCCTGACAGCGCCATTGCAAAGCTACGGCGCCTGCTCGCCTGACACCGCAGACAAATCCCGCATTGCGGCGCGCTAGAACAACTCCATGCTGCCGGCCACGACTTCGGTCTGCCGGATGGCCTCGAAACGCACAGTCTTGCCGATATCGGCATAGCGTGCGCGAACTCCCTCAAGAATTTTGATTCGTTGCTCCAGCCGTTTGACGCCGTCTTTCTCGGCCTGGTCACGATGGGCGTCGTAGAACTCCTGCGAGAACTCCGACATCAATTCGCTGTGTTGCCGCAGTTTCGCGATCAACTGGCTGGTCAGATCCTCGAACTGCATGGAGAGTATCCCGTCCATCACCAGCTTGTGAATCGCCTCCGACACTTCGTTGATGCGTCGCGACTGTTGCGAGGCGCGTTCGTTGAGCATCGCCATGCCGGACCACATTTCGTCGATATTCTTTTCCGACTCACTGGCCTTGCTGATATCGACATTGGCCGACGCCGAGACCGCTGTACTGAACTTCTCGATACCGGCGTGGATTTCCTCCATCAGCCCTTCGATTTCGCGGCTGATGGCGTCGGTGCGATTGGCCAAGTCGCGCACCTCAATGGCGACCACGGCGAATCCCCGGCCCGCCTCACCGGCCCGCGCCGCCTCGATACCAGCATTGAGCGCCAGCAGTGACGTGCGTTTGTTGATGCCGGAGATGTTGCCTGAAAGCTTCGCCACCGCGTCGATCTTGGCACGCATGTCTGCAAACTGGGTATGTACGGTCTCGCTCGACTGTTTAAGCTGGACCACGGTGTCGAGAAAGCCGGAAATCGTCTCGCGCGACTGGTCGGCGAATTTCTGCAGGCCTTGCGAATGCTGCTTCTGGCTATCATCGGTGGAAAGCGACAACAGCTCCGTCACCAGATGTCGCAACATGTCACGCTGGCTTTCGCTGTGGTCACGCATCCCGGTGAGGCTGCCGCCCAGTTTGGCTGCAGCGCTGCTCACGATGCCGTTGAGCTGTGTGAGGCTTTCGTCGAGTGTCGAGAATTGCGTCCTGCTGCCTTCGGACAATACGGCGCAAACCCGGTCATAGTCGCGCAGTACCGCCTCGACCTTGGCATGTTGTTCCAAGGCGCTCCTCCGGTAGCGTGCCCGCGCCTTTTTGCCAACAACTATTGCGGCAAGCGACAGGGCAACCGACAAACCGACCATGCTGGATACGAGCACGCCAGCGCCATTGGACATGATGCCTGCAATGGCAATCCCGGAAAATCCGATAGCCGCCCAATGCAACGCATCATCGGCCCTGAGTTGTTTTTGTTCGAGCACCATGAATGTCCCCACAACTATTGAGTTCGGCCAATTCTGTGGGACTTTCGCGCGAAGCAATTCCTGCAACAAGCGGCAATACCTGGCACAGCTTCAAATACTGGCCAACAAATTGATTAAATTGACTTTTTTCGCAGTCAATATTATGCAAATGCCGCATATATACGCCAGAAAAGATGACGCGACAGGTCGGTTTCAATAGGATGACTCGATGCCATATGTGGCATTCCCCTGCACAAGGAAAGAAATGGTCAAATCCATATTGGCGGTAGATGATTCCGCCTCCATCCGGCAGATGGTGGCCTTCACACTCAAGGCGGCGGGTTATGAAGTCGTCGATGCTGCGGACGGCAATGCGGGGTTGGCCAAAGCCAAGGCGACCACATTCGACCTGGTACTCACCGACCAGAACATGCCCGGAATGGACGGCTTGGCGTTTGTCAAAGTGGTGCGCGCGATGCCGGCCTACAAGTCGGTGCCCATCCTGATGCTGACAACCGAATCCGGCGACGCGATGAAAAGCCTTGGCAAAGCCGCAGGCTTGACCGGCTGGATCGTCAAGCCCTTCGACCCGACCAAATTGGTCGACATGGTCAGGAAGTTGATCGGGTAGGACCACCCGCCCGGCCAGCGGTACCCGCCAGGCGCGGTCGGGCGTTGAAACAACTGCTTACTCAATTTCACGGGATATGCTTCAACCATCCTGGTTCGTAGCCGTTAGCAATGCGGTGATCCATCGATGGAGCAGCAAATGTGGCGCGAACTCAAGATTCCGGGCCTGATCCTCGCCTTTTGCTTGCCTTTGACCTCAGGGGCAGAAGTACCCGTCATCGATTCCGCTTGGCGCGCCAGCTCGCGCCTGGGCTACGGGCCAACCGAGCGCATGGTGGCGGACATCGCGGCCCAGGGCGGTGCGCGGGTATGGGCGGCCAGGCAAATCGAGGCAGCCCATGCGGCGTCTTCACAACCGGCACGGATTCCTTCGGAACTTGGCTATTTCAGCCTGCCGCTGGAAAAAATCTTCGAATCCTTTCGCGCCGAACGCGAGGCCCGCAAGGCGGCCAAGGATACCGGGCAACCCGGCAAGGGCGGCGCTGCCAACATGGAAGGCGACCTCTTCAGCCGCGACGCCACGCGCGATGCCGCCGCCTGGCGGGTTTTGGCCTGCAGCGACCCGACGGTCGAAAACCCACTGCTGGCGCGCATGACCGAATTCTGGTTCAACCACCTTAACGTGTTCGTCGGCAAGGGTGCCGTGCGCCCGTTTGTCGGGCACTACGTGGTCAACGCCATACGCCCGCATGCCCTGGGCAAGTTCGAGGACCTGCTGCTGGCAAGCAGCCGTCACCCGGCCATGCTGTTCTACCTGGACCAGGCGCAGAGCGTGGCAGACGGCACCACCGGGCCGCTGGGCCAGTCGCGCGGCCTGAACGAAAACTATGCCCGCGAATTGCTGGAACTGCACACCCTCGGCGTCAACGGCGGCTACACCCAGACCGACGTGCGCGAACTGGCGCGCATCCTCACCGGCTGGACGGTGGCGCCGAACGATCCTTCGGGATTCCGATTCGCCGAACGCATGCACGACCGCGGCGAAAAGCGCCTTTTGGGCGTGAGTTTCATGAACAACGGCGTGGCCGAGGGTGAGCGCGCGATCCGCATGCTGGCGCGCGACCCGGCCACGGCGCGCCGCATCGCGAGCCGGCTGGCAACATTTTTCGTGGCCGACCAACCGCCGCAAGCGCTGGTGGAGCGGCTGGCAAAAAGCTTCAGCGCCTCGCAAGGCGACATGCGTACGGTCCTGCGCACCATGATCGATTCGCCGGAGTTCTGGCAGCCCGGCCAGACGCTGATCAAGACCCCCTTCGACTACGCCTGCTCATCGCTCGCAGCAGTGGGCGGCGCACGCGACCGGCGCGACTATGCGCTCACCTTGGGCTTCCTGGCCAATGCCGGCCAGCCGGTCCATGGCTGGCAAACCCCCGACGGCTACAAGACCGACGCCGCCACCTGGATGGCTCCCGAAGCCCTGACGCGGCGCGCAGACTTCGCCATTGCCCTTGGGCGGCACGCGGACGAGCCGCGCTTTCTGGATGCTTTCCTGAGTCCGGCCACGCGGGAGCGCATCAGTC
Source organism: Burkholderiales bacterium (assembly GCA_965279115.1). Lineage (GTDB taxonomy): Bacteria > Pseudomonadota > Gammaproteobacteria > Burkholderiales > JAEUOS01 > JAEUOS01. The sequence continues at coordinate 3,557,291 of OZ257137.1, read as the reverse complement.
GGGAACCGGCGCAGTTGCGTACCGGGCTGATGCTCGCGAGCCCGGACTTCATGCGCAAATAGGAAAGACAAGCATCATGAAAACCAACCCGTACCGACGCCGGTTTCTGGTATCCGCGGCCGCCGCCGGCGTTGCCCCCCGAGCCTGGGCGCAGGGTGCGCCATTGCTCAAGGACGGCCGCCTGATCCTGGTGTTTCTGCGCGGCGCCTATGACGGCCTTTCCGCCACCGTTCCCTACGCCGACCCCGAATACGCGCGCCTTCGCCCCAACCTCGCCATCCCCATACCGGATGGCAGCGAACAGACAGCCATGCGCCTCGACGCCACTTTCGCGCTGCATCCGGCGATGGCGCCACTCATGCCCCTGTGGAAGAACGGTGTGCTGGCCTTCCTGCCCGCTGCGGGCTCGCCGGATGCCACACGGTCGCACTTCGAAGCGCAGGTGCACTGGGAGATCGGCATGCCCGGCAAGAGCAACGCCCCGTCCGGCTGGCTAAACACCCTGGCCGGCATGGCTGGCGGCAACGGGCAAATCGCCATCGGAGTGGGTGAAGCCAATCCCAAGATCCTGTCGGGCCCGGCCGCGGTGCGCCTGATTCCGCGCGGCCAGGCCGCCGCGCGCGAAGGCGTGCTTGGCAACGACCGGGCGCGTCAGGCCCTGCTGGACATGTACAAGGGCGATGACGCCATGTCGCGGGCCTTTCGTCAAGGCGCCGACAGCCGCATGGCCAGTGCCCAGGAACTCACGCGCGAAATGAACGCGGCCGACAACGGTGCTGCCGGGGCAGCCGGCTTGTTGCTGGACGCGCAGCACCTGGGCACCTTGATGCGTGCCGACCGCCGTCTGCGCCTGGGATTCCTGTCCGCCGGCGGCTGGGACACGCACGCCAACCAGGGCGGCGTCACAGGCGTGCTGACGCAAAACCTGGGCAATCTGGCTGCCGCCCTGGCGCAATTGCGGCGCGACTTCTCCGAGCCCGGCGATGTGATCGCGGTCATGAGCGAGTTCGGCCGCACGACCGCCGAGAACGGCACACGCGGCACCGACCATGGGCATGGCAACACGCTGTGGCTGATCGGCAACCGCATCGCCGGCGGACGCTGGCACGGCCAGTGGTCCGGGCTGGCGAAGTCCAACCTGAACGAAGGGCGCGACTTGCCGGTGCATCATGACTTTCGCGGTGTGCTCGCGCAGGTGCTGCGGGCCAACTTCGGCCTTGCGGACCGGCAGCTTCAGGACCTGTTTCCAGGCGCCACGTTCGATACGCGCCTGGGCGGACTCACCAGGGCGGGCTAAAGCCACGCGAGACGTCGCGAGAGCGACGTCCTCGCCCAGGACAGCGTTTACAGGAGCAAGCCACCCTGTGGCTGCAGACCCAGCGCGCTCTGGCCATAGGCCGCTGCATGCACATCCCAGGTAAGCGCGATGTGCGCGGAGGCCGCATGGATGTCGCGGAACTGGCGCTGCAGCGGCAGTGCCATGGTGAGGCCTCCCGCGCCCGCAGCCGGCATGAGGGAATCCACCGCGTTGACGATCAGCTTCATCGCGAAAGCGACGTTACGCTTCCAGCGCAACTTGGTTTCCATGTTGGGGAACTCGCCCGCCATCACGCCGTTTTCCAGTTCCTGCCAGTCGCGCCGCATCACCACCTCGGCGAACTCGACGCTGGCAGCAGCTTCCGCGACGCGCGCCTGCACCGGCGAGAGTTCGGCGATACGCGCTCCGGTGTAGGTGCCGGCCCGTTTGCGCATGTTCTCGATGAATTGGTCCACCGCCGCCTTGGCCGTGCCCAGCGGGATGGAAGACAGCACGTAGGCAAACGCGGCGAACGTCGGCATCTGGAACAAGCGGTTGTCATAGAGCTTGGCGCCCGGGACGTTCTGTCCCGCCGCGAAAATTTCGGCCGAAATGGTGCGATGCACAGGCACGAAGGCGTCGATGATCTCGACATCGTGACTGCCGGTGCCGGTAAGCCCGTATGAACTCCAGTTGTCCAGGCTCCTGAAGTCGGGCCGCGGTACCAGGAAGAAACGACGCTCCGGGCCGCCGCCGGACTGCTCGGCCATGGCGCCGACGAACATCCAGTCGCTGGCATCCACACCGCTGCCGAACGGCCAGCGCCCGGTGAGCCGATAACCACCTTCCACCTTGACGGCCTTGCCACAGGGAAACGCCAGGCCGGTGGCGGCGAGCGCCTCCGGGTTGCCGCCCCACACGTCTTCCTGGGCCGCCAATTCCATCTGGCCGATATTCCAGGAATGCGAAGCGAGGTTGGAAAACACCCAGGCGGTGGAGGAACAGCCGCGCGCCAGTTCCAGCACCACATCCATGATGGCATCCAGGCCCAGTTCCGAACCACCGAAGCGCTTCGGCTGCATCATGCGCAACAAGCCTGCCGCGTGCAGGTCGGCGATGGTTTCAGGCAGGACATGACGCAGACGCTCGGCCTCAGGCGCACGTTCCATCAGCTTCGGCACCAAAGCAGCAGCGGCCACCTTGGCCTCGGCGGCGGTCAGGCACTTGGCGATTGCGGGTGCAGCAGGCTTGCGGAGGGGAATGGCGTTCACTTTGGTCTCCATAGTGGCGCAGACTTAAGCTGCGTGCGCGCCTAATTGGTCAATCGATCAATTGTCGAGCTGAAGTTTACCACTGCCACTTTTTTGACTGGCGAGGCCCACGCGGCGCTCTCATGGCGCGCCATCCCTGGTTGCCCGATGCCGCCCGGCGCCAGACGCGCCCAGGTCGCGTTCGCGGGGGAGCAGCTTTGCCCTGGAAGCACCCGCGGTGATGCTCTCGCGCATTTTCGGCGCGCATCCGTGGCCTGTTCGGGCAACTGGACAACGCGCAACTGCCCCACCTCTCGAGTCTGTTGATCGGCAGCGAGTTGGCGCTCAGGCCGTCGCGACCACCAGTTCGCTCACGGGTTGCTCGGCAACCGCAACGCGTGCGGCGCCGCCAATTCCCAAGGCGAAAACGCCACGGCCGTTCGAGTAGAAGATCGTTCCATCCTGTGCGAGGTCGTATGACGCGACATTGGTGGCGAGCACCCGTTCAGCGCCAGAGCGCTCGCGCGCGATCAGTTGCCACGAATCCGGCACCAGCGAGGGCACTCCGCCGACCGGGCGCGCGCTACGCAGGTTTTTTTCGATGTCGACGCGCCGCCCCTGCAATACGATGCTCTTGATGTCCGCCTGCGCCGCCGGACCGTCGGCACTGGTCAGGGGCTTGCGGCTGTACATCAGGGAAAAGAAGTTGAGATAGTGAAAGATCGCGCGCAACAGGCGAAACGGAAACAGCAGCATGTCGATCAGCATCGAGCCGGACCCGTATGTCGACGCCTCGTAAGGCCTGCGGATGAACAGCAGTTCGCCGGACGGGAGAACGCGCGGCTTTAGATGGTCGAAAGCGGGATCCTCCAGCAGCGGTTCAAGGGCACCGGACTCGAGTTCGAGTTGCTGGATGCTGGTGTTGCCAAGCGCAAGGATATGGCCCTGCTCGTTGCGCGCCAGGCCTGCGGACTGGAACAGGATGCGCTGCGGCGCACCAGGCACCCAGGCCGGCGCCGAATCGACGGTGTCGCCGCCGGTGACCTCACGGTAATGGCCACCCTCCCGATCCAGGATGGCGATGTTGGCGACGCCGCGCGACTGTTGCGAGGACGCGGCGATACGCGCGCCGTCCGGCGTCGGGCACAGGTCGGTAAGGTGCAGGCCCTGCTTGATGACCAAGCGCAATTCCTTCCCGGACGCGGCTTCGCGCCGAAACAGGCCTCCCATGTGATCGTCATGGAGAAAGTAGAGCAAGTCACCGCCGGGCTCGAAGGCGACCCCGGTAGCCGTCAGCGGCTTGTCGGCGGCGTCGAAACTGCGCCGACCGCCGCCGGCCGAAATGTTGAACGCAGTGCCATCCTTCCAGCTCTGTCGTTCACGGGAGCGCTCGCGTCGGTCATCCGCCTCCTGCGCATAGGCACTGTGCACCTGGACGATCGGCCCGCCGTGCGCGCGCGCGAACACCAGGCCGTTCGACAAAAAGGCGAAGGCGTTGTCACGCCCGGCCTCCTGCGCCTCGCCCCCAACGACCGGCCGCGTCGCGAACAGGCGCAGGAAGAAATACGCCAGCAGCCCGAGTACCACCAACCCGATCAACACGTGCATGATGTCCCCTATTGGTCACCTGAATCTTGCCGTCCGTTCGCGCCTTCACCCCTTGCGCCACGAGACGGCCTGCGTGGCAGCGTGCTCACGACGGCCTCAACAGTCAACTGCCGATCAAGCGTACCTTGCCATACAAATCCCCTTTCCACAAACCGGGTCTCGATGCAGGTTCAATGTCCGGCCCGGCCAAACGTGTGTGGCAGGAAGTGGAAAAAGCATTCAGAATGCCGCTTCCTCTCCCGTGACGGACTGACCTCCATGAGCACCCACGCCCTCGCCTCCACTTTCGCACCTACCGGCAAGCTGCGCACCACCATCAATATCGGCAATGCCGTTTTGGCCGGCATGGCACCGGGCGCCACACAGCCGCATGGAGTTTCGGTCGATATCGCCACCGAACTTGCGAAGCGCCTCGGCGTGCCGGTTTCGTTCGTGGTGTGCGCCACCGCAGCCAAGGCGGTCGAGGCCGTGCAGCAAGGCATTTGCGACATCACCTTCCTGGCGGTAGATCCGGCCCGTGCAGTGGATATCGACTACGCCGCACCTTACGTGGTGATCGAAGGTGCCTACATGGTCAAGAACGACAGCCCGCTCACCGACAACGACCAGGCCGACAAGCCCGGCCACCGCATCGCAGTAGGCAAGGGCAGCGCCTACGACCTTTACCTTACCCGCAACATCAAGAACGCAACCATAGAGCGCTTCGGCTCGTCGCAGGAAGTGGTCGATGGCTTCCTCGCGCAGGGACTGGAGGTCGCCGCCGGCGTGAAGCAGCAACTTGAACTCGACGCCAAGCGGGTACCCGGGCTGCGCCTCTTGCCCGGACGCTTCATGGAGATCCGCCAGGCCATCGGTGCGCCCAAGGGGCGCGGCGAGGAGGCCGGCGCCTACCTGCTGGCCTTCATCGAGGAACTCAAGGCCGCCGGATTCGTGGCCGACGCGCTCAAGCGCCATGGCATCGAAGGCGCTGCGGTCGCGCCCGCCGGGCGCTGACGCCTATTCAGCCTTGAGCCCCGCGGCACGCACCACGTCGCGCCATTTCGTTACTTCTTCCCTGAGCAACGCGCCGAATTCCTCCGGCGTGCTGCCCACCGGCTCGGCGCCCTGGTCGAGCAGCTTCTGGCGGATATCCGGCGAACGCGCCGCGCGACCGATCGCGGCCGCGAGCAGGCCCACAACATCCTTGGGTGTACCCGCCGGCGCCAGCACCCCGTACCAGACCACCACCTCCACGCCATTGACCCCGGCTTCCTTGAGCGTCGGCACCTCCGGCATGAGGGCGGTGCGCCTTGCGCCGGCCGCCGCCAGGGCCCGCAACCGGCCCGACTTCACATGCGGCAGGATGGCCGGCACGTTGATGAACACCAGGTCCACCTCCCCGGACAGCAGCGCCGTGGTGGCCGGCGCACTGCCCTTGTAGGGCACATGCAGGATGTCGGTCCTGGTCTGCAGCTTGAACAGTTCGCCTGCCAGATGCTGGGTGCTGCCGCTGCCGGCCGAAGCGAAGGTCAGCGCGCCAGGCTTGGCCCGTGCTGCTGCCACCACCTCCGCCGCGTTCCTGTATGGCTTGGCGGCATTGGTGAGCATGATGTTCTGGCTCTCCGAAAACACCGCGACCGGGGCAAAATCCTTGAGCGTGTCGAACGGCACGGTCTTGTAGAGCGACATGTTGATCGCCACCGCTGCCGTATTGATGAGGAGCGTGTAGCCGTCAGGCGGGGCCTTGGCCACGAACTCGTTGGCGATGTTGGTGCCCGCGCCCGGCTTGTTTTCCACCACGACCGTCTGGCCAAGTATCTCTGTGAGCTTTCCCGCCAGCATGCGCGCGTTGATGTCCACGCCGCCGCCGGGTGTGAAGCCGACCACCAGCTTGACCGGGCGCACCGGAAACGCCTGACCGAAAGCGGGCAAGGCGCACAGGAAGAACACCCACGACGTGCACCCTATACTGAGAAAAAGTCGCAAAATCATCGTCCCCGCCATAGTGGTTGTTCTCCTTCGCCGATTATCCGCCAACCGGCACCGACGCCTCCAAGGCCAAGTAAAATCCCGCCATGCCCGCGCCCAGATTCGTCCACCTCCGCCTGCACTCGGAATACTCGGTGACCGATGGCCTGGCGCGCATCGACGACGTCATCGCGCGCGCGCGCGCCGACGGCATGGGCGCATTGGGCATCACCGACCTGGCCAATCTTTTCGGCATGGTCAAGTTCTACAAGGCTGCGCGCGGCAAGGGTGTCAAGCCGGTCATCGGCGTCGATGCCTGGATCAGCAACCCGGCCGAGCGCGACAAGCCCACGCGCGCCCTGTTGCTCGCCACCTCGCGCGAGGGCTACCTGCGACTCTGCACGCTACTGTCGCGTGCCTGGCTCACCAACCAGAACCTCGGCCGCGCGGAGATCGAGCGCAACTGGTTTCGCGAGAGCGAAGGCGGCAGCGCCGGCCTGATCGCCCTGTCGGGCCTGCTGGGCGGCCCGTGGTCGGGCGACATCGCGCAGGCATTGTCCGCCGGCAACAACGAAGCAGCCGAGGCGTTGGCCAACGAATGGGCGGCGCTGTTCCCCAACCGCTTCTACATCGAGATCCAGCGCGCCGGACCGGCGACGCAACGCCCGCAGTCCGAGTCGATCCTGCGGCGCATCGTCGCGCTGGCCAACCGCTTGCGCCTGCCGGTGGTCGCCACCCATCCGATCCAGTTCGCCAGTGCCGATGAATTCCGCGCCCACGAGGCGCGCACCTGCATATCCGAAGGCTACATGCTGGGCGACCAGCGCCGGCCGCGCAACTACGGCGAGGACCAGCATTTCCTGACCCAGGACGAGATGGCGACCCGGTTCGCCGACATTCCGCAGGCGCTTGCCAATTCGGTCGAGATCGCGCGGCGCTGCAACCTGGAACTGGTGCTGGGCAAGCCTAAGCTGCCGCTGTTTCCCACCCCGGACGGCAGCGGCCTCGACGACTACATGGCCAGGCTGTCGCACGAGCGGCTCAGGCAGCGCCTCGAAACCCTCTACCCCGACCCCGCCGCACGCGCCGAGGCCGAGCCGCGCTACGTCAAGCGCCTCGATTTCGAGATCGCCACCATCATCAAGATGGGCTTCCCGGGCTACTTCCTGATCGTGGCCGACTTCATCAACTGGGCCAAGAACAACGGCGTGCCGGTCGGCCCGGGCCGCGGTTCCGGCGCGGGATCCCTGGTGGCCTACTCGCTGGGCATCACCGACCTCGACCCGCTGGCCTACAACCTGCTGTTCGAGCGCTTCCTCAACCCGGAACGTGTGTCGATGCCCGACTTCGACATCGACTTCTGCGAAGCCGGGCGCGACCGCGTGATCGACTATGTCAAGCAGAAGTACGGCGTGGAGTCGGTGTCGCAGATCGCCACCTTCGGCACCATGGCCGCCAAGGCGGCCGTGCGCGACATCGGCCGTGTACTCGACCTGGGTTATGGCTTCTGCGACGGCATCGCCAAATTGATCCCGTTCCAGCCCGGCAAGACCATCACCATCAAGATGGCGCGCGAAATGGAGCCGGTACTCGCCGACCGCGAGGCGCGCGAGGAGGAGGTGCGCGAACTGCTCTCGCTGGCCGAGCAGGTCGAAGGCATTTCGCGCTCGGTGGGCAAACATGCCGGCGGCGTGCTCATCGCCCCCGGCAAGCTCACCGACTTCTGCCCGCTCTATACACAGGGCGGTGCCGAAGGCGTGGTCAGCCAGTACGACAAGGACGACGTCGAAGCCGTGGGCCTGGTGAAGTTCGACTTCCTCGGTCTCACCACGCTGACCATCCTTGACTGGGCCGAGCGCTACATCCGCGAACTGCATCCGGAGCTTGCGGATTTCAGCTGCGCGAAGCTGCGCCTCGACGATCCCCGGGCCTACGAGATTTTCAAGAAGGCCAACACGGTCGCGATATTCCAGTTTGAAAGCCGCGGCATGCGCGACATGCTGATCGGCGCCAAGCCGGACCGCTTCGAGGACATCATCGCCCTGGTGTCCCTGTACCGCCCGGGACCGATGGAGCTGATTCCCAGCTTCATCGAGCGCAAGCACGGGCGCGAGAAGGTCACCTACCCCGACCCGCGCGTCGAGCCCATCCTCTCCGAGACCTACGGCATCATGGTCTACCAGGAGCAGGTGATGCAGATGGCGCAGATCATCGGCGGCTACTCGCTGGGCGGCGCCGACCTGCTGCGCCGTGCGATGGGCAAGAAGAAGGCCGAGGAAATGGCCGAGCATCGCCAGATCTTCCGCGACGGCGCTGCCAAGAACGGCTTGTCCAGCGAGACCGCCGACGAGATCTTCGACCTGATGGAGAAGTTCGCGGGCTACGGCTTCAACAAGTCGCACGCCGCCGCCTACGCGCTGCTGGCCTATCACACCGCCTATCTCAAGGCACATCACCCGGCCGCCTTCTTCGCGGCCAACATGTCGGCCTCGATGGACGACACCGACAAGGTGCAGATCCTGGCCGCCGACGCCAAGGCTAACGGCGTGAGGATGCTGGGACCGGACATCAACCTTTCCGGCTACCGCTTCAAGCCCACCGACCCGATGACCCTGCGCTACGGCCTGGGCGGCATCAAGGGCAGCGGCGAATCGGCGATCGAATCCATCATCGCCGCGCGCCTGGAGGCGCCTTTCACCAGCCTGTTCGATTTCACCAAGCGCGTCGACAAGCGCCTGGTGAACCGCCGCACCATCGAATCCCTGGTGCGCGCGGGCGCCTTCGATGCCATCGAGCCTGACCGCGCGGCCCTGCTGGCCTCGGTGGGCATCGCCATGGAGGCGGCAGAACAGGCCGAGCAGAGCGCATCCCAGGTAAGCCTGTTCGGCGGTTCCGACGAGGCAGCCAACCGCGAGCCCGACTTGTTGCGCACCCTCAAGTGGACCGAGCGCGACCGCCTGCTTAACGAGAAAATGGCCCTGGGCTTTTTCCTCTCCGGCCATCTGTTCGACGCCTATGCGCCGGAAGTGCGCCGGCTGGTCAAGACCCCGCTCGCGTCCATCGTGCCGCGCGAAGACGCGCAACTGCTGGCCGGCGTGCTCACCCAGCTGCGCACGGTGATGACCCGACGCGGCAAGATGATCATCCTGGAGCTCGACGATGCCAGCGCCAAGATCGAGGTCACGCTGTTCCAGGAACTGATGGACCAGCATCGCGACATCCTCAAGCCCGACGAATTGCTGGTCATCGCCGGTCGGGTGCGCGAAGACCGGTTCTCCGGCGGCGTGCGCATCAACGCCGAGCGCATCATGAGCCTGGCCGACCTGCGACGCAGCTACGGCCGCGGGCTCCGGCTTTCGATGAATGGCCAGGCCAACACCAGGAAGCTCATGGAACTGCTGGGCCCCTACCGCAACGGCACCTGCCCGGTCACCATCGAATACGACAACGGCAACGCGCGCTGCACCCTCAACATGTCGGATGCCTGGCGGGTGACGCCGCGTGACGAGCTGCTCGCAGGGCTGCGTGACTGGCTTTCGCCCGCCGGCGCGGAAATCCTCTATTGAGCGCCCCGGCCGACGCGCCTGACTTCGCGCGCATGCGCCGCGCGCTGGTCATCAAGCTGCGTCACCATGGCGACGTGCTGCTGACCTCACCGGTATTTTCGGCACTCAAGGCACATGCGCCGCATTGCGAAATCGATGCCCTGGTTTACGCAGATACGGCCGACATGCTTTCCGGGCATCCGGCAATCACGCAATTGCACGCGGTGGACCGGTCATGGAAGAAGTCCGGCCTGGTGACCCAGGCCGGCGCCGAATGGTCGCTCTGGCGCACGCTCAAGGCGCGCGGCTATGACCTGCTGGTTCACCTCTCCGACCATCGTCGCGGCATGTGGCTGGCCAGGACACTGGCCGCGCCGATCACGGTAGCCCCGGCCAAAAGCGGTGACGCCCGCTGGGCGAACGCGTTCTCGCACCTCTACAGCCTGCCACGGCAGGGCAATGTGCGACACACGGTCGAGGTCAATCTCGACGCCATACGCCGCCTCGGTGTGTTCCCGGACGAAGGCTCGCGCGGCCTCACGCTGGTGCCGGGCACGGCAGCTGAAACCCGTGCGGACGGGATCCTGCGCGACAACAGCCTCGCGCCGGGCGGCTTCATGGTGTTGCATCCGGCGTCACGCTGGCTGTTCAAGACCTGGCCGACCGAACGCACCGCGCAACTCGTCGACCGTCTCGCCGCCGACGGCCAGCGCATCGTCCTGACCTGCGGCCCGGCCGAGGCCGAACTCGCCCTGGTGCGGCGCATCCGCTCGCTTGTGTCGGCCGATGTGGTCGACCTGGGCGGGCAGTTGGGTCTCAAGGACCTCGCGGCGCTGATCGCCCGGGCACGCATGTTCATCGGCGTGGATTCGGCGCCGATGCACATCGCCGCCGCGGTCGGCACGCCCGTGGTGGCGCTGTTCGGGCCCTCCGGCGACATCGAATGGGGACCGTGGGGCGTGGCGCACCGGTTGGTCGCCTCCACCCGCCATCCCTGTCGCCCCTGCGGCAACGACGGCTGCGGCGGCAGCAAGGTGAGCGAATGCCTGACCACCTTGCCGGTGACGCGCGTGCTTGATGAAATCCGTTCTCTGCTGAACGAGTCATAGGACTGGAGACCGGCGCGTGAAGCTCGCGATCGTCCGTCAGAAGTACAACCCTTATGGCGGTGCGGAGCGCTTCATCGAGCGTGCGATCGCCGCACTGGCGGCCACGGATCAGGTGGATCTCACGGTAATCGCGCGCCAATGGCAGCCACGCGACGGGGTGCGCTTTGTCGAATGCAATCCGCGCTTTCGAACCTCGCTCACGCGCGACCGCTCCTTCGCACAGGCCGTCAACGACCATCTGGCGGCACATGGCGACGCCTTCGACATCGTGCAAAGCCATGAGCGCATTCCCGGCCTCATGCTGTACCGCGCCGGCGACGGTGTGCACGCCACCTGGCTGGAGCAGCGCGCGCGCGCCTTGCCGGCATTCCGGCGTTTCGCCATCACCGCCAATCCCTACCATCGCTACGTCACGGCAACCGAGCGGGCGATGTTCACGCACCCGGCGCTGCGCCAGGTGATCTGCAATTCCGTCATGGTGCGCGACGACATCATGCGGCGCTTCGGCGTGCCGTCCGACCGACTGACAGTGATCTACAACGGCGTCGACCTGGAGCGCTTTCATCCGCGCAACCGCGAACAACGGGTTGCGGTACGCGCCGGACTGGGCGTTTCAGCAGACGCGCCACTGTTCATCTATGCCGGCTCCGGCTTCGAGCGCAAGGGCGTCGCGCAGCTTCTTGCGGCCATGGCGCGCGCGCCGGCGCACGCCAAGGTGCTGATCGTCGGTGTGGACAAGCACGCCAAGCGCTACCAGGCGCAGGCGCAACGACTGGGCCTGGGCGCGCGGGTGCATTTTCTTGGCGGACGCGATGACCTGGCCGCGCTCTACGGGGCGGCCGACGCCTTCGTGCTGCCCACCCTCTACGACCCGATGCCCAACGCCGCCGTGGAAGCGCTGGCCTGCGCCCTGCCGGTGATCACCAGCCTGCAGTGCGGCGCGCGGGAATTGATCAGCGAGGGCAAGAACGGGTTCGTCATCGATGCCCTGGATCAGGAGGGCCTGGCTGCCGCACTCACCGACCTCGCCGCGCCGGGCCGTGCCGATTCGATGCGTGACGCCGCACGTGCAAGCGTGGCCGACCTGACGCCGGACGCGATGGCAGGCCAGCTCATCGGCCTTTACCGGACGCTCATGCCCGGCGGGTAAAATCCGGGGTTCCGGCGCCTTTCGGCGCGACCGGTTGATCCCCAGGCCGCACTCCTTCCGCAATCATCCAGGCTTCCGCGCCACAAGCGCGTCACTCCACGCATTGACCAACGGCTCATCCCTGTCGCCCCAGACCAGCCTGCAGTTGTATCGCCGGCTGCTCAAGTATGTGGTGCCCTATCGGGTGGTGTTCGCGCTCGGGCTGCTTGGCATGGCAGCCGCGGCGCTGACCGAGCCGCTGTTCCCGGCGCTGATGAAGCCGATGCTCAACGACGGCTTCGGCGCGCGCGACCGCGCCAGCCTGACCTGGATACCGCTGGCCCTGATCGGCATCTTCCTGCTGCGCGGCATCATCACCTTCACCACCTCCTACACCATGGCTTGGGTGTCGAACCGCATCCTGATGGACATGCGCGACGCCATGTTCGCGCGCATGATCCGGCTGCCGACCACGTTCTACAACAACCAGTCCTCCGGCACCCTGATTTCCCGCATCGCCTTTGACGTCAACAACGTCACCAGCGCCGCGACCTCGGTGCTGACCATCCTGGTGCGCGATTCGATCACCGTGCTGGGCCTGTTTGCCTGGCTGCTGTACGAAAACTGGCGCCTCACCCTGGTGGCGCTGGCCATCATCCCGCTTTCGGCGCTGGTGATCCGCCTGTTCTCCAAGCGCCTGCGCACCATGAGCCGCGAGGCGCAGCGGGCGATGGGCGACATCACGCATGTGCTGGGTGAATCGATCGATGCCCACAAGGTCGTCAAGGTATACGGCGGCGAGAAGTACGAGAACGAGCGGTTCCACAAGGCGAATTCCATGCTGCGTGGCTACAACATGCGCCAGACCATCGCCGCGGCCGCCACCGTGCCGATCACGCAACTGTTCGCCGCCATCGCATTGGCGGTGGTGGTGGCCATTGCGCTCCTGCAGTCGGCCAACGACCAGACCACCGTCGGCGGCTTCGTCTCCTTCATCACCGCCATGCTGATGCTGCTGGCACCGCTGAAGCACCTGGCGGACGTGAATGCCCCCCTGCAACGCGGACTGGCGGCAGCCGAATCGGTGTTCACCCTGCTCGACGAAAGCGAGGAGGACGACCGCGGCACCCTGACGGTGCCCCGGGCGCGCGGTGCCCTCTTCTTCAAGGGCGTGAACTTCACCTATCCCAATGCGGAAAAACCGGCCCTGGCCCATGTGTCACTGGAAGTCGCGCCGGGGGAGACCGTGGCCCTGGTCGGCTCCTCGGGGGGCGGCAAGACCACATTGGCCAACCTGATCCCGCGCTTCTATCACCCGCAGGAGGGTGCCATCCTCCTGGACGGCATCAATCTCGAGGACCTGACCCTCGAATCCCTGCGCGGCAACCTCGCCATGGTGTCGCAGGATGTGGTGCTGTTCAACGACACGGTGGCTGCCAACATCGCCTATGGCACCCGGCGTGACGCCAGCCGCGAGGCCATCGTGCGTGCCGCCGAGGCGGCGCACGCGATGGCCTTCATCAACGAGATGCCGAACGGCCTCGACACCCTGATCGGCGAGAACGGCGTGCGGCTATCCGGCGGCCAGCGCCAGCGCCTGGCGATCGCCCGGGCGCTGCTCAAGGACGCGCCGGTGCTGATCCTAGATGAAGCCACCTCCGCGCTCGATTCCGAATCCGAGCGCGCGGTGCAGGCGGCCCTCGAGGTGCTGATGAAGAACCGCACCACGCTGGTCATCGCGCACCGCCTTTCGACCATCGAAAACGCCGATCGCATTGTCGTGATGGACCATGGCCGCGTGATGGAAACCGGGACCCACGCGGAGTTGCTAGCCGCCGACGGCATCTATGCCAACCTGTACCGCATCCAGTACGCGACCGAGCGCGACAGCGGCGACGCCCCGGGCGCATGAAGATACTTCACACCGAAAACTCGCTGGGCTGGGGCGGGCAGGAAATCCGCATCCTCTCCGAGATCGAAGGCATGCGCGGCCGCGGCCATGACATGCACCTGATTTGCCCGGCAGAGGCGCGCATTTTCGGGGAGGCAGGCCAACGCGGCATTCCGGTGACGGCACTTCCGATCGCGAAAAAGCGCCTGCGCGGCCTGCTGGCCCTGCGCGCCTGGCTTGCCGCCCATCCGGTGGACCTGATCAACACCCACAGCTCGACCGACAGCTGGCTCAGCGCACTGGCTTGCGCCACGCTCGGCAGGGCGCCGCCCATCGTGCGCACGCGCCATATCTCGGCACCGGTACCGGACAACGCCGCCACGCGCTGGCTTTACACCCGCGCCACGCGCAGCATCGTCACCACCGGCGAAGCGTTGAAGGATCAACTGGTACGGGACAACGGATTTCCGGCGCAAAGGATCGTCTCCATCCCCACAGGAATCGACCTGGCCCGGTTTTGCCCGGCCGCAACCGGGGCGGAAAAGCAGGCGATCCGCGCGCGACTCGGGCTGCCGGAAACGGCCCGCATCATCGGCATCGTCGCCACCCTGCGCAGCTGGAAGGGGCATCGCTACCTGGTCGAGGCGTTCGCATCCCTCAACCTTGGTGATACCCATCTCCTGATCGTCGGCGACGGACCGCAGCGTGGCGCGCTGGACGCATTGGTCGCGGGCAAAGGCATTGGCTCCCGGGTGACGTTCGCCGGCAATCAGTCCGACGTCGTGCCCTGGCTCAAGGCCATCGACATCTTCAGCTTGCCATCGTATGCCAATGAAGGCGTGCCGCAGGCGATTCTGCAGGCGTTCGCCTGTGCATTGCCGGTGGTGACCACCGCCGCCGGCGCGATCGGCGAAGTGGCACGTGATGGCGATACGGCCCTGGTCGTGGCGATGGAAGATTCCGCCGATCTCGCGCGCGGCATCCGGCGCCTGCTGGATGACGCCGGCCTGGCGCAAGGGCTTGCGCAGCGCGCCCATGCGCTGGCGCAGGCCAGGTTCAGCCTGGATGCGATGCTCGACAGGATGGAAGGTGTTTTTCAGGCCGCCATCGGGACGCCAGGGCGATGAGCCGATTGGCCAGCCGCATGGTCGTGATGCCACGCGTGCTGGCCAAGGCCTTGCGCGTCAGGCGTCGGCCGCACGACCCTGAGCGCATCCTGGTTGCCCACAATCTGCTGTTGGGTGACACCCTGATGCTGGCCGCGCTGCTGGCGCGGCTGCGCCGCCTTTACCCGATTGCCGCGATCGACATCACCGTCAGCCCCGCCTGCCTGCCCCTGTTCGCCGGGCGCCCTTACGGCGCCAACGCGGTCGCCTGGGATCCGCATCATCCGGGACTGACCCGGGCCGTCACAAGACGCGGGCCTTACGACCTGGCCTTCGTGCCGGGGGAGAACCGCCATGCCCTGCTGGCCCGCGCCGCGGGTGCGCGCTGGGTGGTGGCGCTGGATCGGGACACGCCAGGTTGGAAAAACCGCATCGTCGACGAACTGGTCGCGTGGCCTGGCGCGCCTGCCAATCTCGCCGACATTTTTGCCGGCATGGCCGGAACCGGTGACGAAGCCTTTGCGGCGGGCGACTGGCCTGCCCCGCCGGCGACTGCCTTCGAACGACCAAACCATCCCTACGCGGTGCTGCACGTCGGGGCCGGTTCGCCCTTGCGCTATTGGCCAGGTGAGCGCTGGCGCGCACTGGCCGAGCATCTCGCGCGCCGCGGCCTCGAGGTCGTATGGTCCGCGGGACCAGGAGAGACGGCGCTGGTGGATGCGATCGATCCCGCCGGCGAGCATCGATCCCTTGCCGGCAAGCTCGACCTGCCGCAACTCTGGCATCTGCTGGCGGGCGCCGCCTTGCTGGTCGTGCCCGACACCGGTATCGTGCATCTGGCCAAGCTGACCGCAACACCCACGCTATGCCTGTTCGGGCCGGGGTCGGAAGTGTTGTTCGGCGCGGGACGCTTCTGGCGCAATCATGCGTTCGCAGCCGTCATCGATGCCGACTTTCCGTGCCGCGACCAACGCACGGTTTTCAAGCGCGAGATCGCCTGGGTGCGCCGTTGCCAGCGCGGCTTGGACCGCTGCGCGGCGCCCGCCTGCATGCACGCGCTTGCGTTCGATCGCGTGGCAACGGCATGCGATCGCATGCTCGACGCCAATGTCCAACAGTCCTGATTGCAACTTCAACCCTCAAGGAGCATCCCCATGAGCCTGCCGATCAGTCGTTACCCGATCCCGGAAATCCGCGACCTGCCGGAAGATATCCGCACCCGCATCCTGGAAACCCAGCAGAAGGCCGGCTTCGTCCCCAACGTGTTCCTGGCACTGGCACACCGTCCGGCGGAATGGCGCGCCTTCTTTGCCTATCACGACGCACTCATGCTCAAGGAGGATTCCGGGCTCACCAAGGGCGAACGCGAAATGATCGTCGTTGCAGTCTCCGGCCGCAACCGCTGCATCTATTGCGTGGTGGCGCATGGCGCCATCCTGCGGATTTACGAAAAAAAGCCGCTGGTTGCCGACCAGGTGGCCACCAATCACCTGAAGGCGGACATCACGCCCAGGCAAAAGGCGATGTGCGATTTTGCGGTGAAGATCACGGAAGTCTCGTACACCATCGATGATGATGACTTCGCCGCCTTGCGCCCGCATGGTTTCTCGGACGAGGACATCTGGGACATCGGCGCCATCGCCGCATTCTTCGGGCTCTCCAACCGCATGGCCAACATGACGGCGATGCGGCCGAATGACGAGTTCTACCTGATGGGGCGGGTCCCCAAGTCCAAGACCTGAAGGCCCGGGCGTTACTGCATCACGCAGCTGTCATCGCGATTGACACCGATACCGATGCCGCGCGAGGCGATGTTGGTGCTGATCGCATTGGGCATGGTCACGCGCAGGCCGGCCTCAGGCGGCACCACCCGCGGCAGGGTCGACTGATCGGCGACAAAACCGAACTGGCCGGCATTGATCACCAGCGAGCCCGCGCCATTGGTCACGATGATGGAGCCGCTGGCGATATCCGCATGCAGGCCATTCTCCAGCGGTCGCCCGCCTGCGTTCTGGATGCCGGCGCATGAGCCGGTCTGGCAGAACAGCAGGCCGAAATGCGTGCCGCGAATGCCGACCGTCGCGGTAGGAGTGGTGACAGAGACACGGTCACGATTGCGCCGTCCGATCAGGCCGGTGACCGCGCGCATGCCGCCCTTCACCATTGCGAACAGCATGTTGTCGCGCTCGGGCTGGCTGGCGTCGTACTGGTAGCGCGCCAGTTGCAGCTGGCTGTTGGGGCGCAACACCACTTCCGCACCATCGGTGAACTTGATGCGCGCATAGGTCTCGCGCTCGGTGGTGAGCAGGTCGCCTTCGCGCACCGGGGAGTTGACGGCAAGCAGGCGCTGACCATCCGGCCTGACCACCGAAAGCGTGCCAGATAGGTGCGTGATGGTGCCGGCCGACTGGGCATGCGCGGGCGAGGTGCCAAACACCAGGGATATGGCGGCAAAAATGGCCAGGGAAATGGCGATGATGCGGACACGAACATCCTTGAAAATCTTCATGATCATGCCGCCTTGCAAACGCCGGGGCGTTTCTTCTGATTGGTGGCGCCCGCACCTGCGCCGGGCGCCTGGTCGCCAAACGGGCCGATTCCCTCGGCGTCATCCTTTGGCGGCGGTTTGGGTGGTTGATTGGCGCCCGGCGGCGCATTCACGATCGCCCGAACGAAACACAAGCCGGGAAGCACCTTGCACACGTCTGTGAACGCGCCACCATAGGCGACGAAAAGATCGCTTCCCAGCAATGCATTTGCGGCACCTGCCCGGAACCCGCTGCCGAAACTGCCGGGGCCAATGCCAGGCGCGCCATCGACGATCAGGCCGCCTGAGGTTCGATTGTTGAAGAGCACGCGGATGGCCGAGCCGGCGGGCCCGATCACCTTGACGCGGGATTGCCCCGAAGCACCGCCCGCGAGGTTGAGGAAGGAGTCGGGCGAAGCCAGCGCAAGGTTGAGATCGTTGGTAGCAAGTATCGAACTGTTGCCGGCGGATGAATCGACGGTGATGTCCTTGGCGATTACCGCTCGCAACTTGTCGGACGCGGAAAGCGTGCCGCCGCCTGTCACAAGGAGGTTCCCGGCCACGACCGACGTGACGTTGCCGTTGACCGTACCGCCATCAACGGTCGCCGCGCCGGTTGTCACCGAAGTGGGGGCGTTATTGTTGCCGAGCGTGCCAAGGTTCACGAGCACCGACCCACCTGAAATTATGCTTGTCCCTGCGCTCGCGGTGGTACCGACGGAACTGCTGCCCAGGAAAACTCCTGAGCCGGCGCCGATCGACACGGAATTGGTGGCATTGATCGTCGAGGTGCCTATCACGACGTTGCCGCCTGCGCCAAGCGCAAGGTTTGTGGCCCCCGAGATCGTTCGACCGGTAACGATCAGGTTGCCAGCTGCCGCCAGCGCGGCGTTGCCGGCGTAGGTGATGCCGCTCGGCACGATGAAGTCGCCGGCCACGGCGAGTACCCCGCCATTGATGCTCAGAGAGGCGCCAGGGTTGGTCACCGTACCAAAAACGCTCGTGCCATTTGTGATGGTCACCACGCCAGTTCCCGCCTGCAGGGTCAGACCGGATCCACTGAAGCGCTGGAAATCGGCTTGAGGCGCCGGCGTGCCATTTTGCTGCACCAGGATACGTCCGACCCCCAGGCCTATGGTGTCGTGAAAGCGGGTGACTGTCCCGTGATACTGGGATATCAACAACGTTCCCCCAGCTTGCTGAATATCGATCGTGCCACGCATGAGTTGCGCGTTCTTGAGTTCCAGAGCACCCGTACCAAGCACGTTCAGATACGCGCCTGGATTGTTGTTGTAAATGCCATCCAACGTGCCCAAGACGGAATTGACGACACCAAAATTGTCGAACTTGCCATCGATTGCGTCACTGGTGATGAAGTTGGTTGCGGAACTGGCGTTGTTGAAGCTGCCGTTGTTCTGGAACGTCGCCGGCATCGCGGTCGGCGCCGGGAACGGATTGGTCTGCGTTGGCAACTTGATCACCGACTTGCCGCCCAGGTTAACCGTCCCGTTATTGATCCAGGTCTTGCCGTTGCCAATGGCGATGCCAACGCTTGCCAGCGATGTGGCGTCCAGGTTCACTGTCGCACCGGCATCGGTGAACACGTTGGCCGCGCCGATCGAGTTCGAGGTGCCGGCGTTCAGGTTGATGCTGAGCGATTGGGTTCCGGCTCCCGCGGTGGTCCGGAACGTGGTGGTCCCCCCTGTAAATATGACGTTGCGGTAGGCGTTGATGTCCAGCGTCGAGGAGAACGTGTTGCCTGTCTTGGAGATGAGGATCGATCCCGACGATGCGTCGAAGGTGATGTCGCCGGTGCCGGTTCCGGCTCCTGCCGCCGTGGCGACGGTGACGTTGGTATTGCTATTGATAGCGATGCGCAGCGTATCGGCCGACAACGTTGCCGGCGCGGTGCCTACCACCGGCGCGAAGTTCGGCGGCGTCGAAACATTGGTGTTGCTGCCTGGCGAGCCGTTCTCGACGATGCGCAGCTCCTCGGGGTCGATTAGCCAGGTGCCGGCCTGCCCATTGGCCGCCGAGGCGTTGACACGAATGCCCTCCATGTCCAGGTAACGCTTTCCGGAGGTCTCGATCAAGCCGCCACTACCGGATATGGCGCCGCCGCGTGCGGAGAGGTTGCCGTAGGCACGCGTGGTGTCATCCGACCAGACAACAACCTTGCCGCCATCGCCGGTCTCGGTCGCTTCCGCACGCAGCACAGTGTGCGGGCCGACCCAGGTGACCTGCGCATTCTGCACTTCGGGATTCTTGCCCTGGTAGTCGCCGCCGACCAGCACGGTGCCACCCCCACTGCGCCCGGAAGCGTCAATCGTTGCGCGATCCGCGAGCGCGACTTCATTGCCCAGGATTTCGATCCGGCCGCCTCGGGCTCCGTTGGCCACCAGGCTTGCGTCGCCATCAACCACCGTGCTTCCGGTGGCTTTAAGCAGGATCCGCCCGCCCTCGGCCACAGCGCTGGAGGCATTGAGAGTGCCACTGTTCTTTACCAGTGCCCCGAAGAGGCCGATGCGCCCGGCTTCGGCGGCCACGCCGCCGAGGTTCCTCGCGGTTTCCCCGCCGGACACTTCGATACGCACGCCGGGCGATGCGGTGTCGCCGATCTGCACCGCACGGCCTGCGGCCAGAACCACCTCGCCACCGGGCGCGTTGATGACACCCGCGTTCTCGACCTTCGGCGCGACCATGAATACCTGCCCGCCTTGCGGCGTACTGATCGCACCGTCATTGCGCACCAGCCCCGCTCCGGGCGTAGCCTGAAAGTTGAGGCGGTTGACGAGAAAGTCTTCGGTGCGCAGGTTGAGCGAGGATGCGACGAAGCTGCCCACATCGACACGCGCGCCTGCTCCCACCAATATGCCGGCGGGGTTGATCAGGAACACCCGTCCGTTGGACTGCAATTGGCCCAGTATCGTCGAAGGATCGGTGCCGACCACGCGGTTAAGCACACTGCTGGATGCCGAGGGCTGAACAAAGCGGGTAATCTCGTCACGCCCGATGGAGAATGACTGCCAGTTGATCACCGCACCGTTGCTGTTGGTGATCGTGGTTAGCTTGCCCTGGTTGATGATGGATGCCTGGCCGGCCATGACGGTCGCACCCGCAGGATTGGCATGCGCAGGCGCGGCAAACGCAACCGACAGCGCCATCGCGCAGGCGGTGAGGCGCAGGGCGACCGCCCGGCGCGTACCTGCCATCGGACCGCAGGACATCGAGAACTCGCTGGAAGGCGACATTTTTTCCCTCCGGAAAATCTAGAACCCGACCGTCAGGCCGAAATGGGCGCGCCACCTGCCATCGGCCATCGGTCCGCCGCTGGAAATCGCCGGCGCGCGGTGCACGTGCGCCAGGTCAAACCGCCAGGACAGGTCGCGCCGCCACTGGTAGCGTGCGCCGACACCGCCACTGGCAAGGCCGAAATTGCTCGGTTGATCGAAAGGCTGGTTCAGGTTGCTGCCGTTGGCCAGGTCATGGAAGGCGAGCACCCGCAGGCTGCCAGGCAGGCCAACATGCGGGGCCAGTTCCGGCGTGTAGGCTTCCACCTGGATCACGTAGCCGCGGTCTCCGGCATACGCCCGCTCGGTAAACCCGCGTACGGCGTTGCTACCGGCCAGCCCGAGTTGCTCGGTTGGCACCAAGGCCTGTTGGGTAGCCTGCACCTGCGCGTTGACACGCAACTGCCAGTCCGCCGCCAACACCTGCACCAGGTTGGCGGACCCGCGCAAAACGGCAAAGCTGCGCGGTGCGCGCCGATTGCCGCTCGCAAGGTCGTAGCTGTTGCCGTCGCTGGCGGCGGTATTGGCCGAAACGCCCAGGCTGTAGCCAAGTACCCGTGCGGGCTGGTCGAGCCGGCCGGCATAGGTGAAGCTCACCGGCTGGACAAGATAATCAACGCATCCGGCCACCCCCGTGACCGGCGCACCATTGGCATCGACGCAGGCACTCTTCATGTCACGATAGTCGAGCGCCAGGATCAGGCGCGAGCTGTATTCGCCGGCGCGCGCGAAGAGGTGATTCCAACGCACGGCGCCGACACTGCCGCGGCCGACAATGCCGATGGTGCTGCCAAGCGCCGGAGAGTTCGAAGGTGTCCCGATGGTCGACTTGGCGTACAGCAGGTCCATGCTGTCGCCCCACTTGTAAAAGGGGATGCGATATCCAAGGCTCCAGATGTCGACCTTGGTGCCCGCCGGCTTCTCTGGCGCCCCCGTGTAGGCGAGCGTTGCCACATGGTCACGGTTGAACAGGTTGGCATGCTGCAAGGCCACGCCCAGGCGATGCTGGCCGGTCGCGTTGTTGCCGGTATTGTCATAGGTGACGAAACCGCGCCAGGGCCGCTCATCGGTCACGTTCACCTTGACGTCAAGTTCGCCTTCCTTCTCGCCGACGGACAAAACCACGTCGGCCTGCCGGGCCGGGTTCTCGTTGGCAAGTTGTATCGACTCGGACATCGCCCGCGCGTTAGGCACCTCGCCGGCAATCAATCCGGGTAACGCCGCCAGCACGTTTTGCGTTGAAAAATGCTGGTTGCCCTCGACAACGATCCTTGCGATGCGCGCCTCAACCACCCGAAACCGCACTTGCCCGCCCGCGACTTCCTGCTCCGGGAGTTGCACTGAAACCGCGGAATAGCCGCGCGCCCGGTACGCCGCCTCGAGTGCCTCGAGGGCCCGCTGGATGTCGCCGAAGTCACGCTGCCCGCCACGGTGCGGTGCAACCGCACTTTCAATTTCAGCAGCAGAAAGCAGCGTATTGCCCTCCACCACATACTGCCGGACCTCGAAACGCGGCGTCTGCGCGAACCCCGTCGAGGCGGTGACAATCGACACCACGATGCCAGCCCCGATTGCGCGCCTGAAATACGCGCGGCATGACTGCATGCCCATCCTCCCCAAAGGATTCGCCAATTCTGGCTTGGCAGGCCGGCAGGCATCAAATCCTGTGGAATATCGACCGTCCGGCCCTTTAATCCTGAGATCTTACCTGAGGTATCGCCTATTTTTGTGGCAAAAACACCACAATCACGGTCACTTCAAGCCCGGGTCGCGCGATAGAGCATCAGCCAGGCCAACACCATGAACATGGCCGCTGGCGTGGTGGCCGACAATACCGCGGGCCACGTGTTGATGGCGCCCAGGTGGGCAAACAGGCTGTTGAGCAGATGAAACACCAGGCCCAGCATGATGCCGGCAAAGATTTTCAGCGAAATGCCGCCAGACCGGGCATGCATATACGCAAACGGCAGGGACAGCGCCATCATCACCAGAATGGCAAGCGGATAAACTACCTTTTTCCAAAGGGCAATGTCATATCGGTCTGTTTTCTGGCGGTTTTCTTCCAGATGGCGGGTGTAGCGGTGCAGGTTCGCAAGCGACATCTTGTCGGGTTGCACCAACAGCACGCCCAGGATGTCCGGATTGAGGTCGGACGTCCATTTGAAATCGGCCGCGTTCTCGACCCGGCTTGGCTCGCCGGGTCTGCCGATCACGGTACGCGTCACCTCGCCCAGGTTCCAGGCATTGGGAGGGGCATACTCTCCGCTGCGCGCGTTGGTGACCGAGCGCAACCGGTTGTCGGCATCGAACTCGTAGATCGCAATGCCGACCAGGCGGGTGTCGGGCTTCACCTCGCGCACGTTCACGAAACGCGTGCCATCCTTGACCCACAGGCCGGAGCGGAATTCCTGCGCGATGACCGAGGTAAGCGCCTTCAGGCGCAATGCCTGCGCCGCGCGCTCGGCCTGCGGCGCGACAACCTCGCCGACCAGGAACGTGACCACGGCGAACATCATGCCGATGCCAAGTACCGTGCGCAGCGCCCGCCACGTCGACATTCCCGAAATCCGCATCACCGTAACCTCGGAATGCGCCGCCAGTTGCGCCAGGCCATAGATCGCGCCGATCAGCGCGGCGATGGGCATGAGTTCGTAGACATGGCCGGGCACGGTCAGCAGGACAAACAAGGCCGCATGCTGCAGCTTGTAGTCGCCTTTGCCGATGTCGCCGAGTTCATGGATCAGGTCGAAAAACCCGAACAGGCCAAGAAAGGCGGCCAGTACCAGCACCGTGGCCGACACGATCTCGCGCACGAGGTAGCGGGAAATCGTTTTCATCCGCGCGAGAACGCCCTGAACACGCGATTGACGGCAAGGCGGCGAAAGAACAGCGCGAACAACAGCGCGACCATGGCCACATGCACCATCCACCACGCCGCATGGAAACCCACCTTGCCCTGCGCGACCCATGCCTGGGTGATGCTGATGCAATTGCTGTAGACGAGGTAAATGAGGAAGGCGAGCACCAGATTGACCGAGCGGCCGACGCGCGGATTCACGAATGCAAGGGGGATGGCGAGCAGGGCCAGCATCGCTGCGGACAAGGGCAGGCCGATGCGCCAAAGAAACTCGCCCTTGTTGGGATTGGTCCTTTGCGCCAGCAGTTGAAGCGTGGAGAGTTGCTTCGGCGTTGCGTCCGGATCCGCCCGGCCGGCTTTTTGCTCGACGCGTACGGCATAGCGTTCAAAGTCCATCATCTTGAAGTCGAGGCGCCCGGGTTCGCCCTCGTAGCGGCGGCCATTGACCATCACCAGGAACCTGTCGCCGTTGTCGGCGGTTTCCGTGTAGCCGCGCCGGCTGACCATCACGCCAAGCTTTCCCTGCACGACCGAGCTCACGAACACGTTCTGGACACTGGTTACGTCCCCCGCGAGGGTTTCGACGAAGAACACCCGCTCTCCGCCAGCCGACTCCTTGAAGGCGCCGGGTGCGATGCGCGCGGCTTCGTCGCGCGCTTCCATGCGCTCCTTGTATCGCTCGGCCTGGTGGGTGGCCCAGGGCGAAACGCCCAGGCTCAATACGGCGATGATCGTCACGAACGGCAAGGCGAAAACCATCACCGGCCACACCCAGGCGGTAAGGGATTGGCCACTTGCGAACCAGACCACCATTTCCGAATCCTTGTACTGCCTTGATATCACCAGCAAGACCGACATGAACACCGTCAGCGACAGCAGGACCGGCAGGTAATTGAGGGCGGAGAATCCGAGCAGCGCCAGCACGGCCTCGGAGGCCAGCTTGCCGGTGGCAGCATCCCCCAGAAGCCGGATCGACTGGGTCGTCGCCATGACGGTGAAAAGCGTGACGAAAACGGCACTCGCCACCTGGGTCATTTCGCGCCGTAACGCGCGATCGAAAATCATTCCGTTCCCTTGAGCGAATGCACGGCTTCACGCACCTTCCGGCAGCGCCATACGGTTGATGTTCGATGCCATGCACCGTCCCGATGCACGGCAAAAATGGCTGAAATGACGGGAATTTGGATTTTCGCCCGAAATCGCGTCATAATCTGCAGGGATCGGCCCGATTACAGCGCGAGGTTGTCAAATGGAATTTAGCATAAAGAGCGGCAGCCCCGAAAAGCAGCGCAGTGCCTGCATCGTCGTCGGCGTATTCGAACCGCGCAAGCTTACCGCCCCGGCGGAATTGCTCGACACGGCCAGCAAGGGTTACCTGTCGGACATCATCCGGCGCGGCGACATGGAAGGCAAGGCGGGCCGCACACTGTTGCTGCACAATGTTCCCGGCCTGCTCGGCGACCGCGTTCTGCTGGTCGGCCTGGGCCGCGAGAAGGACTTCCGCGAGCGCGAATACCGCGAAGCCATTCGCGCCGCCGTCAAGACCCTGGACGAAACCGGCGCCTTCGACGGCTCGATCTACCTGACCGAGGTTCCGGTCAGGAAACGCGATGTGGCATGGCGCATCCGCCAGGCCGCCATTACCGCGATCGACACGGTATATCGCTTCGACGCGATGAAAAGCAAGAAAGAGGAAGTACGCCGCCCGGTGCGCAAACTCACCCTGATGGTCGAGAGGCGCAACGAGTTGACCCGCTCGGAAGAAGCCGCGCGCGAGGGTGAGGCCATCGGCCAGGGCATGGCACTGGCCAAGGACCTCGGCAATCTTCCCGGCAATGTCTGCACGCCTACCTACCTGGCGGAGCGCGCGCGCGAAATGGCCGAGCGCACCGGACTCAGGTGCGAGATTCTCGACCGCGCGCAGTGCGAGGCGCTCAAGATGGGCTCCTTCCTTTCAGTCGCCAACGGCTCGCGGCAGGCGCCGAAATTCATCATCCTGGAGCACAAGGGCGGCAAGGCAGATGAAAAACCGGTGGTCCTGATCGGCAAGGGCATCACTTTCGATACCGGCGGCATTTCGCTCAAGCCCGGCGAAGGCATGGACGAGATGAAATTCGACATGTGCGGCGCCGCCTCGGTGATCGGCGCGATGCAGGCAGCGGCCACCCTCAAGCTGCCACTGAATCTGGTGGCGCTGGTGCCGACTACCGAGAACATGCCGGGCGGCGCGGCCACCAAGCCCGGCGACATCGTCACCACCATGTCCGGACAGACCGTCGAGATCCTCAACACCGATGCGGAGGGACGCCTGATCCTGTGTGACGCGCTCACCTATGCCGAGCGTTTCGACCCGGCCTGCGTGGTCGATGTCGCAACCCTCACCGGGGCCTGCGTGATCGCGCTGGGCCACGTGGCGACCGGCCTGTACAGCAACAACGACAGCCTTGCCCGCGAATTGCTGGGTGCCGGCGACGAAGCGCATGACCGCGCCTGGCACATGCCGCTCTGGGATGACTACCAGGAACAACTCAAGAGCAATTTCGCCGACATGGCCAATATCGGTGGTCGACCCGCAGGCAGTGTCACTGCAGCCTGTTTCCTTTCCCGCTTTGCGCGCAAATTCGACTGGGCGCACCTGGACATCGCCGGCACGGCCTGGAAAAGCGGTACAGCCAAGGGTGCGACCGGACGACCGGTCCCGTTGCTCGCGCATTTCCTGCTGGGCCGGGTGGCGGGCTAGGCAGTCGGCGCGAGACGGTTGCCGCGCGTCAAGCCGCCATGACCGAGATCACGTTTTACTTCAACGCGCCGGACAAGCTTTCCACTGCCAGGGTATTGGCCGCGAAGGCCTGCGGCGCGGGCAAACGCACGCTGATCTATTCGAGCGATGCACGCCTGCTCGCGACCGTCGACGCGCTGTTGTGGACCGCGCCGCAAACCGGGTTCCTGCCGCATTGCCGCGCCAGCGACCGCCACGCCGGCGAGACACCGGTGCTTCTGACCAGCGACGCGGACGCCCTGCCGCACCATGAAATCCTGCTCAATCTCGACGTTGCCCGCCACGCGATGTTCAGCCGTTTTGACCGCGTGATCGAGATTGTCAGCCGCGATGACGCCGACGACCGCGCCGGCGCGCGGGAGCGCTTTCGCTTCTACCGCGACCGTGGCTATCCGATCACCCGGCACGACCTCGCGGCACGCACCACATGATCGGCAACGACGGCGCGCCGATTCCCGACGACGGAATCCCGGTCCTCACCGATGTGGTGGAAGTGGCGGAATTGCCGGCCGTCGCTGAATCCGGAAGCGACGCCGCAGGGGAGGCGTCAAGCATGCAGGAAGCAGCGTCGCTTTCCCTGGCGATGTTTCCTGAACTCGAGCCGGGGGCGGTGGTTGAACTCGAACGCGAACAGGCCCCCTTCGGCGTCGATGAGACGCTCGCACCGGATGATGTCGCGACGCCGCCCGAACCGGCCAATGCTCCCACCTTCGTGGATGGTTTCACGGCCGAGTTTCCGCCGTCCGGAAGTTCGGCGATTGAGCAGGCAAAGTTCGCCGAATCCGCTGCCCTCGGCGCCGGTTCTCATGCACCGGTTTCATTCAGCGGCCCCGAGACCGCCGAGCCGGAGTCGCGCAGCGACATGGAAACCCGGATTTTCGAGGCACTCGCGGCGCGACTTGACCGCCTGGTGGATGAACGCCTGGAACCGGTGATAGAAGGATCGATCGAGGCCGCGTTCGCAGGCGTGAAGGCGGGACTGTCCGCATCGCTCAACCAGGCCATTCGTGAAGCCGTCGAGCAGGCGGTGCGCGACGAGTTCGAACGGCGACCGCCGGGTCGCTCCTGACCCTTTCGGTCAGGAAGCCTGGCCGGCCAGCGTACCGATGTGCGCGACCACGCTGTTGCCAAGGGCGGTAAGGTTGTATCCGCCTTCCAGCATCGAGACAATGCGGCCACCCGCGTGGAGATCGGCCACGTCCATCAGGCGTCGCGTGATCCAGGCATAGTCGGTCTCGTCGAGTGACAGTCCCCCGAGAATATCGTCGCGATGGGCGTCGAAGCCGGCGGAGATGAGGATCAATTGCGGCTCAAAAGCCGCCAACGCGGGCAGCCACGATTCTTCAACCGCGCGACGCGCCGCGCGCCCATCGCTTCCCTGGCGCAACGGCACATTGACCATGTTCGGCGCGGGCGTGTCGGTACCCGAGTAGGGATAGAACGGGTGCTGGAAAAGCCCGGCCATCATCACCTGGTCCTGCCACTCGCCCTGGCCGAACATGTCTTCGGTGCCATTGCCGTGGTGGACATCGAAATCGATCACGGCGACCCGCTCGATCCCGGGTTGCCCGAGCGCATGGGCCGCCGCCACCGCGATGTTGTTGAAAATGCAGAATCCCATCGAGCGCGCGCGGGTGGCGTGGTGGCCGCAGGGCCGCACTGCGCAAAAGGCGTTGCGCGAGCGTCCGGACAGTACTTCATCGACAGCCAGGATACCGGCGCCGGCGGCACGCAGGGCGGCATTCATGCTGTGCGGATTCATCGCCGTATCGGGGTCGAGCTGCACCAGCCCCTCCTGCGGCGCATGCTCGAATATCAGGTCGACATAGCGCGGGTTGTGAACCCTCTTGAGGTCTTCGGCCAGCGCGAGCGGCGCCTCCAGGCAGCGCACGCGATCGATCATGCCCGAGGCTTGCATGCGCTCGGCGATGGCGACCAGGCGGTCGGGGCACTCGGGATGCCCGCCGCCCATGTCGTGTCGCAGGCAATCGGCATGGGTGATATAGGCGGTTGAATTCATGGCATGAAACCGGGAGCGGGGTTGCTATGATCGGACTTTTGTCGCAACCAGGCAACCCGTTGCGACTGTCCACTCTTTCCAAGAACGGCTCTCCGCCACATGCCTCCGCCTTCCAGCCCGCTTCTCGAAACGCTCTTTGTACAGCTCAACCAGATCATCCTGGGCAAGGATCGTCAGTTGCGCCTCGCGGTGGCATGCATGCTGGCGCGTGGACACCTGCTGATCGAGGACGTGCCGGGCGTCGGCAAGACCACCCTCGCGCATGCGCTCGCACGCTCGCTCGGGCTGGGCTTCCAGCGTATCCAGTTCACCAGTGACCTGTTGCCGGCGGACGTGCTGGGCGGTTCGGTGTTCGACCGCGAATCCGGCAGCTTCAAGTTCCATCCAGGCCCGATATTCGCCCAGTTCATCCTTGCCGACGAGGTCAACCGCGCCACGCCCAAGACCCAGAGCGCCCTGCTCGAAGCGATGGAGGAAGAGCAGGTGACCCTGGATGCGGCGTCGCACCCGTTGCCGCAGCCATTCTTCGTGATCGCCACACAGAACCCGTCGACCCAGGTGGGCACCTTCGCCTTGCCGGAATCGCAACTCGACCGCTTTCTCATGCGCATCGAGCTAGGCTATCCGGACCGTGCGGCCGAGCGCGCGCTGCTCACCGGAGCGGACCGCCGTGAAATCGCCGGTCGCAGTAGTGCCGTGATGCAGCCTGCGGACCTGCAGGCCCTGCAGGCCGAGGCCGCGAACGTGGTCGTGGCGCCCGCGCTGGTTGACTACCTGCAGGCGCTCATCGAAGCGTCGCGCGAGTCGCCGCAATTCCTGGCGGGCTTGAGCCCGCGCGCCGGCCTGGCGCTGCTGGCAGCGGCCCGTGCCTGGGCTTTTGTGTCCGGGCGCAAATCAGTCCTGCCGGAAGACGTGCAGGCGGTGTTGCCCGCCGTTGCCGGTCACCGTCTGAGGCCGACCCAGGCGAACACGCGAACATCGAGCGCCGCCCTGGTGGAAGAATGGATGAAATCGGTACCACTGCCTTGAATCGACCCGCCGTTGACGGTGCCGTGAGGGCGCGGCTGCGCAACTGGATATTCCAGCCGCGCGGGGCAGAATCCGGTACGGTCATTCTCCACCAGCGCCGGGTGTTCATTTTCCCGACCCGTTATGGTTTTTTCTTCGCCTTCTCGCTCCTGCTTTTTCTCGCGGCGTCGATCAACTATGATCTTGCGCTGGGCTTTGTGCTGACCTTCTACCTCGCAGCGGCCGCGCTGGTGGCGATGCTGCATACGTTTCGCAACCAGGTGCACATGCGCCTGATGCCCCTGAAAGCGGATCCGGCG
Source organism: Burkholderiales bacterium (assembly GCA_965279115.1). GTDB lineage: Bacteria > Pseudomonadota > Gammaproteobacteria > Burkholderiales > JAEUOS01 > JAEUOS01. The sequence goes on along the minus strand of OZ257137.1, from coordinate 3,527,608 downwards.
TTCGCGGGAGGCCAGGCCGGTTTTGAAGTGGTTGTCGACAACCAGCGCGACGACGAGCGCGCCGCCCTCTGGCTGAAGACCGCTGGCTTCGCCGTCGCGCTCGATGTGCCGCCACAGGCGAAGGTTGCAACCGTCATCCGGGTACCCGCGCAGGTACGCGGCTGGTTGCCGGCGCCGCGCATCACCATCGATACCCGCTATCCCCTGGGTCTTTTTCGCGCCTGGAGCTACTGGCAGCCGGCCATGGCTTGCCTGGTGTATCCCGCACCGGCCACAGGGGAGCCGGACTTTCCGGAGCTGCCCGAGGCAAGCGGCGAAGGCAAACCGCGTGGCCGCGGCACGGATGACTTCGCAGGTCTGCGCGAATACCAGGCCAACGACAGCCCCCGCCATATCGCCTGGAAATCGGCCGCCAGATCCTTCGCCACCGGCGCGCCCCTGCCCGCCAAGACTTTCTCCGGGACTGCCGCGGCGGAAATCGTGTTCGACCTCGACGCTTTCACTGGCGATGCGGGACTCGAGGCCAGACTGTCCCGGCTCACCCGCCATGTTCTGGATGCCAACTCGAAACGGTTGCGCTATTCCTTGAAACTGGGCACGCGCAGCATCGGTCCGGGCGAGGGCGATGACCATTGCACCGCCTGCCTGAAGGCACTGGCCCTGCACGAACCCCTGCCGGCGCGGGGATGACGCCGATGCGTCTGCCGAAACTGTTTCCCATGACGCGCGAGGCACTGGGCGCCGACCGCACGGCCGGCGCGCTTCCGGTCAGCCGCAATGCCATGTTCACCCTCCTGCTTGCGCTGCTGCCTGTCCTGCTGCCGCATGTGGACCATCTGCCCGCATGGTGCTCGTCCTTCGCCGGCGTCATGTTCGCCTGGCGCGCCTGGTTGACCTGGCTTGAAGGTCGCGGGCCCGTGCAACAGCCGGGACGATGGCTGCTGATGTTCCTGATGCTGGCTGCGCTGGGCGCCACGATCTATACGCATCGAACGCTTTTCGGACGCGATGCCGGTGTCACGTTCGTGACCATCCTGCTCTCCCTGAAGCTGCTGGAGACGCGCACCCGCCGTGACGCGGTGGTGGCCATCTTTCTGTCCTATTTCCTGATCCTGACCAATTTCTTCTATTCGCAATCCATTGCGACCGGCGCCATCATGCTGGCGGCTTTGGTGCTGATCACCTCCGCCCTGATCGCGGCAACCCGGGATGCCGGCCCCATGCCTTTCACGCGGCAGACCCGGCTGGCCGCGATCATCCTCGCCCAGGCCTTTCCGATGATGCTGCTTCTGTTCCTCCTGTTTCCGCGTGTGCAAGGACCCCTGTGGGGATTGCCGGCGGACGCCCAGGCGGGCGTTTCAGGACTGTCGGACAGCATGTCGCCCGGGCATATCACCCAGTTGTCCCTGTCCGACGGCATCGCCTTTCGCGTCAACTTCGCCGGCGAGGTGCCGCGCGGTGCGGAGTTGTACTGGCGCGGCCCGGTGCTTTCGGAATTCGACGGACGCAACTGGCGGGCTGCTGCCGCCAATCCGATGCGTCCCGCCCGTTTCGAGGCGACGGGACCCGCGATCGACTACGAAGTCACGCTCGAGCCGTCGAATCGCAACTGGCTGTTCGCGCTCGAAATGCCGACCAGGCTGCCCTCCTTCGCCAGGCTCACGCCGGACCTGCAGCCGGTCACCGACAAGCCGGTCGCCACGCGCCTGCGTTACACCGCCCGCTCCCATCCGGCCTACCGCTCGCTGCCGGCCGAGGAGGCCGCGGACCTGGCCCCTTACCTCGCGGTACCGCCGCGCAGCAATCCCCGCACCAGGGAGTTGATGGCCGGCTGGCTGTTCGAGAACCCCGACCCGCGCGCCCTGGTGGAACGCGCCATGCGTCACTTTCGCACCGAGGAGTTTTTCTACACGCTCGAACCTCCCTTGCTGGACAACAACGCGGTTGATGAATTCCTGTTCGGGGCGAGGCGCGGATTCTGCGAGCACTATGCGTCGGCCTTCGTGGTCATGATGCGCATCGCGCGCGTGCCGGCCCGGGTAGTCACGGGCTACCAGGGCGGCGAAATCAATCCCGTGGACGGCGTATTCACGGTACGGCAGTCGGATGCCCATGCCTGGGCCGAAGTGTGGCTGCCGGGACGCGGCTGGACCCGCGTGGACCCGACTGCGGCGGTTTCGCCGGCCCGGGTGGAGCGCGGACTGCCGGGTGCGCTGCCACAGCGTTTTGCCCCCCCGCTGATCGCCCGTTTTGCCGGCGATTGGGGCGGCCAGTGGCTATCCAGCGCGCGACTGAACTGGGAAGCCATCAGCAACAAGTGGAACCAGGTGGTGCTCAACTACACCCCGGACAGGCAACGCGAAACCCTCGAACGCGCAGGCATGAAAACACCCACCTGGCAGGACATGGTCATCGTCCTGTCGCTCGGCCTGGGCGTCCTGCTTCTCGCGGCGACCTTGTGGATATTGCGCGTTGCCCGTGAGCGCGATCCGGTGAAGCGTGAATGGGACAGGCTTTGCGCGCGCCTGGCCAAGCGCGGATTGGGGCGGGCGGCACATGAAGGCCCCCTGGATTTCGCGGCACGCGTGGCAGAGGAGATGGGTCGCCGCGCGATGCCGGCCGAACACGCGCTTGCCTTGCGAACGATCGCCGAGAACTATGCGGCGCTGCGATACGGACGCAAACCCGATAAAGTCGCGGTTGCCCGATTCTCGCGCCTAGCCCGCCAATTCTGAAATCTTGAAACCCTCACTTCGCGGCTCCGCCGCACTGGCGGCCCTATGTGTCGCCATCGCCATGCCGCCGACGGCGGATGCCAGGCAAAAGCGACGCGCACACAAGCCGGCACCGGCGGCGACACCGTCGGTTGATTTCAGCAAGCGTGACGACGTCAAGGCCTTCGTCGCGGACATGGTCGCGCGGCACGGTTTCATCGAGTCTGAACTCGTCTTCATGTTCTCGCGGGTCCGCCATTCGCCGACGGTGATCGAACTGATCACCCCACCGTCCCATCCACGTGCGCGCTCCTGGGAGACCTATCGTGCAAGGTTCATCGAACCGGTCCGTATCGCAGGCGGTGTGGAGATGTGGAAGCGCCATGAGACCGATCTGAAGCGCGCCGAGGCGCAATTCGGCGTTCCGGCCGAGATCATTGTCGCCATCATCGGCGTGGAAACGGTGTACGGGCGCAACAGCGGAAACTGGCGGGTTGTCGATGCCCTCACGACGCTGGCATTCGATTACCCCAAGCGCGCCGAGTTCTTCCGCTCCGAGCTAGAGAATTACCTGCTGTTCGCGCGCGACCACGACTTCGACGTATTCGGTGTACGCGGCTCATATGCGGGGGCGATCGGCATTCCCCAGTTCATGCCATCGTCCTGGCGCAAATGGGCGGTCGACTTCGACGGCGACAACCGCATTGACCTGCGCGGCAGCTTTGCCGATTCTATCGGCAGCGTCGCGAGTTTCCTCAAGGGGCATGGCTGGATCGGCGGGGCACCGGTGGCCTTTCCCGCCAGCGTGGAAGGCGAGGCATATCGCGACTTTATCGCACGCGATATCCTGCCTTCGGTCGCAATCACGGAGTTGTCCCGCTATGGTGTCGCCTCCGAGCGCCTGTCCAAAGCCGGGTTGCCGGGCAACACGCAGGTGGCGCTGATCGATCTGGTGACGCCCGACAAGCCAACGCGATACTGGGTCGGCCTCGCCAATTTTTACGTCATCACGCGCTACAACCGCTCAAGCTTCTATGCCATGAGTGTTCTGGAACTGGCCGAGGCGATCCGCGCGCAACGCGACGTGCGGTGAATCCCTGCCTGGCCGCAGCCGGTGCTCAGGCCGGAAAGACCCCGGTCGAGAGATAGCGGTCGCCACGGTCGCAGACGATGAACACGATGGTCGCGTTTTCGACCTGCTCGGCCACCCGCAAGGCCACGGCGCAGGCTCCGGCGGCGGACGGGCCGCAGCAAATGCCTTCCTCGGCAGCGAGCCGGCGGCACATGGCCTCCGCATCGGCCTGGCTGACATACTCGAGGCGGTCAACCCGCCCCTTTTCATAGATGCGCGGCAGGTAAGCTTCCGGCCACTTGCGGATGCCCGGTATCTGCGAACCTTCTTCCGGCTGACAGCCGACGATTTCGATGCCCGGCTCCTGCTCCTTGAGGAAGCGGGAAACCCCCATGATGGTGCCGGTGGTTCCCATGGCGGATACGAAGTGGGTGATCCGGCCAGCGGTGTCACGCCAGATTTCCGGACCGGTCGTTTCGTAGTGCGCGCGCGGATTGTCAGGATTGGCGAACTGGTCGAGAATGCGGCCGCGCCCTTCACGCTGCATCTTGTCGGCCAGATCGCGCGCCAGTTCCATGCCGCCGCCGGATGCCGGCGTAAGGATGAGTTCGGCTCCGTAGGCACGCATGCTCTGGCGCCTTTCCACCGACAGGTTGTCGGGCATGATCAGCACCATGCGGTACCCGCGCATCGCCGCCACCATCGCAAGCGCGATGCCGGTATTGCCCGAGGTCGCCTCGATGAGCGTGTCACCGGGCTTGATCTCGCCACGCTCCTCGGCCCGCTTGATCATCGAATAGGCTGGCCGGTCCTTCACCGAGCCTGCGGGATTATTGCCTTCAAGCTTGCCAAGGATGACGTTGTTGCGCGCAGAGTTGGCCGCGCCGGGAATGCGTTGCAGCCGCACCAGCGGCGTGTTGCCAACGGTGTTGTCTATGGTCGGATACATGGTCGCTCGAGTTCGCCGCAGAGCGGCGGATTCTACCTTCGCGACCGGCGCCCACCAAGCAAAAGGCCCCGCTTGCGGCGAGGCCTTTTCCAGCGGCATCGGCAACACCTGCTGTGTGCCGAAACCCTTCGTGACAGCGTGCGCCGGGGCGCCCCTGTGCTTACTTCTTCGCGTCAGCTTTCTTTTCGTCGGCTTTCGGCGCGTCTTTCTTGGCAGCATCGGCCTTGGGCGCTTCCTTCTTCGCGTCCGCTTTCTTGGCATCGGCCTTCTTTTCGTCGGCTTTCGGCGCGTCCTTCTTGGCGTCTGCCTTGGGCGCATCCTTTTTCGCCTCAGCCTTTGCCGGTGCGGTGGTACCCCCGCTGATGGAAACCGAGCCGTCCTTTTTCCAGCCGGCAACGGTCTTCTCGCCGATACCTTTTACCCGTGCGGCAACATCGTCCAGGCTCTTGAACGGGCCATTCTTCTTGCGCTCCTCGACGATGGCCTTGGCCTTGGCCGGACCCACGCCCTTGATCGCGTCAAGGGCGGCTTCGTCGGCCGAATTGATGTCCACCGCGGCAAACGCCAAGCCACAGGTCATGAGAAACGCAAAAACTGCCAACAGAATTTTTTTCATTGAAACATCCTCCACGCGGGTTAGCGGCAGGTTCAATACCCGCCTGAGGCAATCAACGCGGGCCCTGCCGGCTTGGTTGACGTCAGGCGGACGGCTTCGCAAGTCCACCCAGATAACGTCCCACCCCCTCTTGGACGGTGAGGAACGGCTCGGTATAGCCGGCCTCGCGCAGGCGCGAGATATCGGCCTGGGTGAAGCTTTGGTACTTGCCCTTCAGGGCCTCGGGAAACTCGATGTATTCGATGAGCCTCTGGGCGCGCGCTTCGGAAAGCGTCACGGCCGGTTTGCCTTCGGCGGCGCGGCAGGTGTTGATGGCCGCCATCGCGACATCATTGAATGGCTGGGCGCGACCGGTACCAAGGTTGAATATCCCGGATATGCCGGGATTCTCGAGGAAATGCAGATTGACCTTGACAACGTCTTCAACCGACACGAAATCCCGCGACTGCTCACCCGCACCATAGCCGGCATGATCGCCGAACAGGCGGACAAAGCCGTTCTCGCGATACTCGTGAAAATTATGCAGCGCCACGGAGGCCATGCGCCCCTTGTGCGCTTCGCGCGGGCCGTAGACATTGAAGTAACGGAATCCCGCGACTTGCGCCACGGCTTCTTCCAGCCGGCGCCTGACAACCTGGTCGAAAAGGAATTTCGAATACCCGTACACATTCAGGGGCGCCTCGAATTGTCGATCCTCGCGAAACACCCGCCCGCCTCCGTAGACAGCCGCCGAGGAGGCATACAGCAATGGCACGCTTTCAGCGATGCAGTGGTCGAGCAGGGCAATGGAGTAACGATAATTATTCTCCATCATGTAACGCCCGTCCGTCTCCATCGTGTCCGAGCAGGCGCCCTGATGCAGCACTGCCTCGATTTCACCCTCCCACGCGCCCGCCGCGAGGTGCTCAAGAAAATCCCCCTTGTCGAGGTAATCCGCGATTTCGCAGTCCACCAGGTTGGCGAATTTGTCGGCACGGGACAGGTTGTCGACCGCGATTATCTCGGTCACACCGCGGTCGTTGAGCCCCTTGACCAGGTTCGAGCCGATGAAGCCGGCGGCGCCGGTAACGATGTAGTAACCCATGGTTTGGATTCGTTCTGTGAAAGTATTGCCCTGGTGGTTGCGGAACCCGGCTCAGCCGAAAAGCTCCTCGGCGCTCACCACGGCGGTACCGAGCTTGCCGACGACGATCCCTCCGGCCCGGTTGGCCAGCGCGACGGCCTCGGGAAGCGCAATGCCGCCGCCCAGCAATACGCCGATGGTCGCGATTACCGTATCTCCCGCTCCCGAGACATCGAACACCTCGCGCGCCGCTGCGCGCATGTGCAGCCTGCCATCCGCGCGGAAAAGCGTCATGCCTTCCTCCGATCGCGTGAGCAGCAAAGCCTGCAACCTCAGTGAGGAGCGCAAACCCTGGGCGCGTCGCTCAAGGTCGTCCTCCGAAGACCACCCGCCTATCACTTGCGCCAGCTCGTTGCGGTTGGGGGTGATCATGGTGGCGCCACGATAGCGGGCGTAATCGCTCCCTTTGGGATCGACCAGGATCTGCTTGCCGGCAGCCGTGGCTGCCTCGATCATGTCGGTGATGTGCGCCAGGCCACCCTTGCCATAGTCGGAAAGGATCACGACGTCCGCCCCGTCGAGCAGGCGACGGAATTCATCGAGCTTGCCGGTAAGGACTTCGTGGCCGGGGGTTTCCTCGAAATCGATGCGAAGCAACTGCTGCTGCCTGCCGATGACACGCAGTTTGACCGTGGTCTTGTAGTCCGGGTCGACATGAAGCGCCACCCGTATTCCTGCAGCCTCAAGCAGCCTTCGCAGGGTGGCCCCCGCCTCGTCCTGGCCAACCACCGAAAGCAGCGTGACCGATGCGCCCAGTGCCGCCGCGTTGCGGGCTACATTCGCAGCCCCTCCCAACCGCTCATCGCTGCGCTCGATTTTCACCACCGGAACCGGCGCCTCGGGGCTGATGCGATGAACGTCACCAAACCAATAGCGGTCAAGCATCACATCGCCGACTACCAGGACACGCGCTCGGCGCGCAGCCGCGCTGTAGTTCAACGGAACACCTCAAGCAGCATGAGCGCGCACGCGGCCCGCATCGGATACGCGTCCCGGTACCTTGGCCGCTTCATTTGCCCACGAAACCTGCAGTCCCGTGACGCAGATCCGGACGCCCGAGCGGAAAGTATTCGAATCCGAGGTCGCGCACCATCACCGGGTCGTACAGGTTGCGGCCGTCAAAAATCGCCGGAGTCGAGAGCATCTCCTTGAGCCGGCGGAAGTCGGGACTGCGAAACTCCTTCCACTCTGTGACGATCACCAGCGCCTCGGCACCTTCGATCGCCTGCATCGGATTCTCGGCATAGCCTATGCGCTTGTCATCGCCGAAAACGCGCTGCGCTTCATGCATGGCCACCGGGTCATATGCGGATATCGTCGCGCCGCGCCTGAGCAGTTCCGCAATCAATTCACGCGCCGGCGCCTCGCGCATGTCATCGGTGTTGGGCTTGAAGGCCAGGCCCCAAACGGCGAATCTTCTGCCGCTCAAGTCCTCCCCAAAACGCTTGACGATCTTCCCTGCCAGGATCTGCTTCTGCGCATCATTGACAGCCTCGACCGCATCGAGGATGCGGAACGGCAATCCGGCTTCGCTGGCGGTTCGTTGCAGTGCCTGGACATCCTTGGGAAAACAGGAACCGCCGTATCCGCAACCGGCGTAGAGAAAGTGATAGCCGATGCGAGGGTCAGAGCCGATGCCCTGGCGCACCAGCTCCACATCCGCCCCCATCTTCTCAGCCAGGTTGGCGATCTCGTTCATGAACGAGATGCGTGTGGCCAGCATCGCATTCGCGGCGTACTTGGTCAGCTCCGCCGAGCGGATATCCATGAAGATCATGCGCTCATGATTGCGCTGGAACGGAGCGTAGAGAGCACGCATCGCGGTACGCGCACGCTCGTCGTTCGCGCCGATCACGACACGATCCGGCTTCATGAAGTCATCTACCGCAGCGCCTTCCTTCAGGAATTCCGGATTGGACACCACGGAAAACTCCATGGCCACGCCGCGTGCGGCAAGCTCCTCGGCGATTGCCGCGCGCACCCGATCAGCCGTGCCGACCGGAACCGTGGACTTGTCGACGACCACCTTGGATTCGGTCATGTGGCGCCCGATGTTGCGCGCCGCCGCCGTCACATACTTGAGGTCCGCGGAGCCGTCTTCGTCGGGAGGAGTACCGACAGCGATGAACTGGATATCGCCGTGCGCGACCGCGGCCGCCACGTCGGTGGTGAAGCGGATGCGTCCCGCCGCCCGGTTGCGCGCGACCATCTCTTTCAAGCCAGGCTCGAAAATGGGGATGCCGCCCTCGTTGAGGATCTTGATCTTCCCGGCATCAACGTCAAGGCAGACGACATCATTGCCGACTTCGGCGAAACAGGCGCCGGTCACAAGGCCGACGTAGCCGGTGCCGATCATTGTTACTTTCATTGCCAACTCCCGGAATTAACGAATACGACAGGACATATACCGCTCAATGCGCAGCTTCAGTCTCACTGCAACGGTCCGATTTCTTCCACCCGCCTGGGAGGATAGGTTTCCCAGCCGTTGCAGCCCGGGCAGCGCCAGAAATACTGACGTGCCTTGAAGCCGCAATTTTCGCACGTGTAGCGGGTAAGCCGGCGGGTATGCGCGTGAACCAGATCCTTGACGGCCTGCAGGTCCGCGATGCGGTCTGGCGGAGACAGCATGAGTTGCGCTTCGAGAAGCTTGTCGAGGCCGAGCAGTGTCTGGCTGCGCCGCAATTCATCGCGCACAACCCGATAGGCGGCCTGCGCGCCGTCGAGTTCGACCGAGAGGTCGAAGACGAGGTCCAGCAGATCGACGGATGGGTATTGCGTCAGGTATCCCGCGAGCAGCGCCAGGCCCTCACGCACCCGGTCCAGAGCACGATAACTGTCGATCAGCCGCTGCCCGACCAGGGAAAGGTATTGCGGATCCTGGGATTCTATGCGCCGCCAGGTATCGATCGCCGCATCATGGCGCCCCGCTTGCGCTTCAATGTCTCCGAGGATCATGGTGGCGCGCACGGCCATGCGACTGGCGGCAAGCGCGGCCAGCGCATTGGATCGGGCCTCGTCAGGGCGGGACTCCCCAAGCCGGCGCGCCGCCAGCTCGCAGTGAAAATGCGCTATCCCCGTCTGCTGGGATCCGCCGCCTTCGGCTTCGATCTCACGCGCAGCCACGATTGCACGCTCCCAATCCTTTTCAAGCTGGTAGATCTCCAACAGGAAGGTGCGGGCACGCGCCGCATATGCCGTCCCGCCAAGCCTGGACAACACATCTTCGGCGCGGTCGAGCAGGCCGATTTTCAGATAGTCCTGGCCGAGTTCAAAAAACGCGTGCAGCCTGTCGGCTTCGGCCAGGTCGGGCCGGTTGACCAGGCTTGAATGCATGCGGATTGCACGGTCGAGTTCGCCGCGACGGCGAAACAGGTTGCCCAAGGCGAAATGAAGTTCGATGGTCTCGGGATCGACCTTGACAACCTCTATGAAGGCGTCGATGGCCTTGTCAGGTTCCTCGTTAAGCAGAAACCCGAGTCCGCGAAAGTATGAAGAGGGCAGCGCTCGCGACTGCGAGACCAGATGGCGGATATCCACCCGTGCGGCGACCCAGCCCAAGCCAAAGAAAAGCGGGACCACCAACAACCACCAGAGTTCGATTTCCATCCCGTAGCCCGCCGATCTCGGGGATTGTCAATGCGCAGCGTCGGCCGGAGGTTCCGGCCTGGCAGAAATGCGGCGCATGCGAACCAGGCGGGGCAACAACGCAACCAGGGTCAAAACCACGCCCAGAACGAAAAACAGCAAAAGCATCAGGATCAGCGGTGCGCGCCACTCAAGATCGAAATAGAAGCGCAGGGTCGCCAGTTCGAAGTTCTTCTGCGCAAACAAAAAAAACACTGCAAGGAGGAACACGCGGAGGAACGCAGTGAGGTAACCCATCGCTAGCGCTCCATGCAAGCGCGGCCCGTCGACCGCAAAAAAAAACGGCACGCAAGTGCCGCCTGTATGGCCAGCAGCGCCCCGCTCAATTGCCGGCGGCAGCCATGGGGGCCGCCGCACCACGCGTAGCTGCGGACCGGGCCGCCGCCTCTTCGTTCAAACGTGCATCGACGCGATCACGCAATTCCTTGCCCGCCTTGAAATGCGGCACATGCTTCTCCGGAACATGTACCTTTTCGCCGGACTTCGGATTGCGCCCCACGCGCGGCGGACGATAGTTGAGACCGAAACTGCCGAAACCACGAATCTCGATGCGCTGGCCGCGCGCAAGGCTTTCGGCCATTGCATCGAGAATGGTCTTGACTGCGAAGTCCGCATCCTTCGCCACCAACTGCGGATAACGCGCCGCGAGGCGCGCGATCAGGTCGGATTTGGTCATGCTCGGGGCGTTTTCGAAATGGACCTATTTCTGGTCCATCTTCGCCTTGAGCAGAGCACCCAGATTGGTGGTGCCGGAAGCGGCATTGCCCGCGTCAGCGGCCACCCGCGCCATCGCCTCGCGCTCTTCGACCGAATCCTTGGCCTTGATGGAGAGGTTGATATTGCGGTTCTTGCGATCGACATTGATGATGATGGCTTCAATGTCCTCGCCTTCCTTCACCAGTGTGCTGGCATCCTGGACGCGGTCGCGCGAAATCTCGGAAGCGCGCAGGTAACCTTCAACATCGTCGGACAAGGCGACAACCGCGCCCTTGGCGTCGACACTCTTTACCTTGCCACGCACCACGGCACCCTTGTCGTTGGTCGCCACATAGCTGGTCCACGGATCGCCGTCGAGCTGCTTGATGCCCAGGGAGATGCGCTCCCGCTCCACGTCGATGGCCAGCACCGTGGCTTCAACCTCGTCACCCTTCTTGAAATTCTTGACGGCCTCTTCGCCGGTCTGCGACCAGGAAAGGTCCGACAAGTGGACCAGGCCGTCGATGCCGCCAGGCAAGCCGATGAACACCCCGAAGTCGGTGATCGACTTGATCGCGCCGCGCACCTTGTCGCCCTTCTTGTTGTTCATCGAGAAGTCTTCCCAGGGATTGGGCATGCACTGCTTCATGCCCAGGGAGATGCGCCGGCGGTCCTCGTCGATCTCGAGGATCATGACCTCGACCTCGTCGCCCAGGGCCACGACCTTGGAAGGGTGGACGTTCTTGTTGGTCCAGTCCATTTCCGACACGTGCACCAGGCCTTCGATGCCGGACTCGACTTCGACAAACGAGCCGTAGTCGGTGAGGTTGGTGACCTTGCCGAACAGGCGAGTGCCCTGCGGGTAGCGGCGGCCGATGCCCACCCACGGGTCTTCACCAAGCTGCTTGACGCCCAGCGAAACCCGGTTCTTTTCCTGGTCGAACTTGAGGATCTTGGCGGTGATCTCGTCGCCCACGGAGAGCACTTCGGAGGGATGCCGAACGCGGCGCCACGCCAGGTCGGTGATGTGCAACAGGCCGTCGATACCACCCAGGTCGACAAACGCGCCGTAATCGGTGATGTTCTTGACGACCCCCTTGACGACCGCGCCTTCGGAAAGGGTTTCCATCAGCTTGGCGCGCTCTTCGCCTTGATTGGCCTCAAGCACGGCGCGACGCGAGACCACCACGTTGTTGCGCTTCTTGTCGAGCTTGATGACCTTGAAGTCCATGGTCTTGCCCTCGAAGGGCGTGGTGTCCTTGACCGGGCGGATATCGACCAGCGAGCCGGGCAGGAAGGCACGGATGCCGTTGGTCATGACGGTCAGCCCGCCCTTGACCTTGCCGGTGATGACACCGGTGACCAGTTCACCCGAATCGAGGGCCTTTTCGAGGTCCATCCATGCCGACAGGCGCTTGGCCTTGTCGCGCGAGAGCAATGTCTCGCCGAAACCATTCTCCAGGGAGTCGATCGCCACGGACACGAAGTCGCCGGCCTTGACCGACAACTCGCCGGAATCGTTCTTGAATTCTTCGAGCGGAATGTAGCTTTCCGACTTCAGACCAGCATTGACGACCACGAAGTTGTAGTCGACACGTACCACCTCGGCGGTGATGACTTCGCCGGCCCGCATCTCCTGACGATTCAGGGATTCTTCAAAAAGGGCGGCGAAGGATTCGTTGGCCACGTTGGCGGCTTGTTGGGTGACTGACATTGAGAGAACCTGCGGTTGGCCCGCGCCGCGTATCTCCTCAAGCGGAGGCAGCCGGGGAAGTTTTAAACGATACCGACCCATTGCCGGGCTGGTACCACCATTGCTGCTTGCTGCAAACTGCCTACTGCCGTACGTGCATTCCCTGGAACCAGCCACAGACGGTTTCGACCGCTTCTTCGACGGTCATGGCGGTGGTATCGAGTTCCAGGGCATCCGGCGCGCGCTTGAGCGGGGCCGCGCTACGCGCGGAATCCCGCCGGTCGCGCTCGTTCAGATCGGCCATGACAGTGGCCAGAACGGCGTCGAAAGGGGCGCGAATGATAGCACTATTTTCTTTTTCGATCAAACCTTTAGGTGAATCCTGCGGGTCCTGGGCAGCAACCAGTTGCAGGGCCCGCCGGCGCGCCCTTTCAGCAACATCGGCAGTCAGGAAAATCTTCAAATCGGCATCGGTGAACACCACTGTTGCCATGTCGCGCCCGTCGGCGACCAGTCCCGGTGCCTGACGGAATCGCCGCTGGCGCGCAAGCAAGGCTTCACGCACGGGCGGAAGCGCCGCTATGCGCGAGGCAACCCTGCCGCCTTCCTCGGAGCGGACGTCCGACGTGATGTCCGCTCCATCCAGCAACACGCTGTCGCCCCGAAACCCGAGGTCCATGGCAGACGCGCAGGCCGCGAGCGCGGGCGCATCGTCCAGGCTGACCCCTGCACGCAGCGCGGCCACTCCGGTCGCACGATATATCGCCCCGCTGTCGAGATAGTGGTAACCCAGTCGCTGCGCCACTCGCTGTGCGACAGTACCCTTGCCTGAAGCCGAAGGGCCGTCGATGGCTATTACCGGAATGACTTGCATGCTGGCCCGCCTGTAGCGATTGTTCGTCGAGGGGCGCGCATTGTAATGCCGTCGTTCCCCGGACGTCGCCTCGGGAGGCTCCCCAACGTTACCGGCGTTCGCAGACCCGACAGACCGGCCCGTCCTGCCAGGTCAGTGCAGACCGCCCTGCTTGGCTATCTCAAGATGGTCCCAGAGTTCCATCGTGCGGTCGGCGCCATGCAGCGTGCGCACGAACTGCAGCAGGCGCTCATCTGCAATGAAGCTCGCGGATGATGGCGCAGCCAGGAGGCGCGCGGGCGACTGCGGCTTGGCGACCGCGTAACCCTGCACGTAATCCACCCCCGCCTCGGCGAGCGCCTCGAGGGTCTGGCGATCCTCCACCCATTCGGCGATGGTTTTCATGCCGAGGTTGCGTGCGAGACTGACGATCGCCTCGACGATCGCGAGGTTGGACGGATGGCTGTTGACACCGACGATGAAGTTGCCGTCGATCTTGAGCACATCGGCCGGCAACTCCTTCAAATACGAGAAAGAGGTGTAACCGGCGCCAAAATCGTCAAGCGCGATCTTGGCGCCATAGCTGCGCACACGATCGATGAAACGGCGCGTGTTCTCCAGATCGTGCAGTGCGACGCTTTCGGTGATCTCGATGCACAGCCTGCCGGCCGCATGGACGTACTGCGCCAGCAGTGCAAAGGCATCGTGCACGAACCGCTCGTCGTTGAGCGATGCGCCGGAAAGGTTCACGCACACAAACTGCGTCTTCTTGAGGCTGTCGTAGTTGGCATCGATCCAGGCCAGTACGGTTGCAATCACCCAACGGTCGATGACCCCGATGCGGCCGTTGTTCTCCGCCACGGAAATGATGGATGCCGCCGATACGACCGTGTTGTCCGCTTCGCGCATGCGCAGGAGCACCTCGAAATTGAGGGAATCGTGCGGCGACTGCAGGGACATGATCGGCTGCATCTCGAGGAACAGACCTTCATGCGCCGCAGATGAGCCCAGGCGCTCGATGAGACGGAGCTCCGCCTCCCTCTGGCGGAAAACCTTGGCGTTCTTCTCATAGACAAGCAGCCCATCCCCAAGCCCGGACTTCGCCTCGCGGCAAGCCCGGTCGGCCGCCGATATGGCGTCCTTGGCCGAGGTACCGTCCGCGACCTCCACCAGGCCGATGGAGCCGCGCACCTGGAACGCCTTGTCACCTATGCGATAAGCGTGGGTGCCGATCAGTTCGACAATGCCTCGGCATGTCCATGCCGCCGACTGTATCGGGGTGCCGGGCAGGACGATCACGAACTCGTCGCCCCCCACCCGCCCGACGCGTTGCCCGCGGGCGAGCATCTCGCGGACCCGCTCGCAAACCTGGATCAGGACTTCATCGCCGGCCGCATGGCCATAGAGATCGTTGATGAGCTTGAATCGATCCAGGTCCAGGTAGGCGATGGCGAGCGGCTGGCCGACCGCCAGACCGGCAAGGGCCTCGTCGAGCACCATCTCCACGCCGCGCCGGTTCAGGACCCCGGTCAGGGGATCATTCTCCGCCAGGAAGCGCAGGCGTTCGGAGGCCTTGGATTTTTCCGTGACGTCCTGCAGGGATCCCTCGATCTTGTCATTGGCGAATGTCGCCTTGACCAGGAACCGCTTCTGTTCCGAATCCGCTGAATTGCCCGGCAGCGCAGGCGTCGCGGATTCGGCGACGGCGAAATCGCGTCCGCAAATTTCAATCTCCCCGTGTGTTGCCGCCGAGAGCATCGTCTGCATCTTGTCCCAGGCGCCTTCCTCGAAATAGCTGCTCCAGTGCCTGGGGCCTTCGCCCGAGCCGATGGCCAGCATGTCGAGCAGCGCGGGATTGCCGCGCACCAGGTTGCCCGCCAAATCAAGCGTGAACAGCCCGATGGGCATCGCCTCGTAGGTGTTGCGCAGGGCCGTCTGTGCCTGCACCCGCTGCTCGCGTTCCTGCCGCAATTGTTCGGCAATCGCCATCGCGGCAATGAGGCTGGAGGTCAATGCTGCGGTCACCGCATTGAAAATGCCGATCAGGCTCTTGAGCCCGAGCGCGGCGGCGGCAACCTCGAAAAAGCTGGCAAACAGGGTTATGCCGAGCGCAGCGCTGTACCAGAGCGCGACCTTGGAACGCGTGAACAGGACGATCCGCGCGAGGAAGAACAGCAGTATCGAAATGCCGATGGCCGTGGTGGCCCACAGGTAAGGCAGGAACGCCGCATACGGCAGTACCGGCGAAAGCGCGAGGACCAGCACGCATGACCATTGCGCAAATACCAGCAGCGGCCGATATCCGACCCGCTTCAGTTCATCGAAGAACAGGCGCGAGAAAAGCGTGTAGGTCAGCGCATAGAACGCCGCCATCGATATCTTCTTGACTTCGAACAACAAGGCATCGGGGATCACGCGCTCAAGCCACTGGCCGTCCCATCCGGCCGAGATCGCCGCCATGCGCAGGTTGGCCACCAGCCAGGCGGCGAACAGCACGTATATCCATTCCCGGCTGATCAGGGCGGTCATCAGCATGAACATCGCCAGTAGCAGCAAGCCGCCGTCGACAAGCCCGGAATTGCGGTGGAATTTCTGCGCGGAATCAGCCAGGTCTTCGGGTACCCAGGCAAGCGCGGAAAGTCTTGCAGGTCCGGATGAGCGGGTACGGCACAGGACGTCGGCCGGCAACTGCGCCGCCGGGACGGTGAGGGAGAACCCGGCCTTCACCACGGCGAGGTGTCCGCTGCTCTGGTGCCGATCCGCCGCGCCCATCGAACCAAGCGTCGCCGCATCCCAGCAGGCGACCTCTATGGTGTGGCGCGCCGGCAATTCAACCGCCATCGCCTTGCCGCCGGGAACGGCAAAGCGCAACCATACCGGCGCTTCGGAGAGCCGCGTGTCGTAATGGCGCGTGGCGGGCGCCTCCGCCAGACGTGCACGCGCCTCGTCGGGCGAGAGCGCAGTACCCGACTCGTGGACAAAGCGCAGTTCAAGTGCGCTCCCCATGCCGCCACCGTACTGGCTGGACCACAGGAACAGCGCCGCTGCCGTCATCAACGCGATGGCAAGCGGCACGGCGTACACGCACGCGCGGTAAAGCAACTCCTCGACGGTCCGATTGAGGTTGCGCATCCGGTCTGGCAGCTTTGAAGAAATGAGAGGCATCAGATAGTCACACCCTCACGCGTCCGGGCCATTTCCGGCCTGATACCGGTCACCCGACTCGCCACAGAGTGTAACTTAGCGCCTCGCGGCCCCTGCGCTCCAACGAGCAGGGCCGCGAAAGCGACTTTATCCGTACGAACCACATGCTGTCTCTGGCCCGTTCGGGCCATCCGGCCGCCACCGTTACACGGTAGCGGCCCGGGAATTCACATAAGCGTCAGCGGCATGGGCATTTCCGGCATCACCGGAACCCTGGGCATTGCCTGGTCCGCGCCACTCAGATCGATGTCCGGATGATGGGTCTCGCACATGAAGCCGAGCAGCGGATGCTTCGCCTCGCTCCAGCGCGCCTTGGCATGCAGAACGTCCAGCGCCATGACGCGGTGCGGAATACCGCCGATGTGGCGCATGGGAATGAAGCCGCCGTCCGGGTACACGTCTTCAAACAACAGGTCTTCGTACTGGCGATCGAGGGGGGCCCTGGCAGTGATGACCATCCACTCGATCCCGGCCTTCAGGCAATACTGGAAAAATGCCTTGAAAAGCATGGTCTTGACAACCATGCCCATGCGTCCCGTGGCGATCCCGAGTCGGGTTGCCTCGGCGATGGAGGTGTACTCGAGCCAGTCGGGCAACTTGACCGACTGCTCCAGCCCGAGTTGCGAATGGCGATTGGTCTTGACACGCATGGTGCCTATCGGGCTGCCGTCCAACTTGGATTCGGCCAGGAGGACCACCGTGCCATCCTCGTAGTCATAGGACTCGGGACGGGTGAGCGTAGCTGCAAACGCCGGTACATGGCGGGAATAGGCGGAATGGCGGATGCTCACCGCGCGTTCAAGCTCGCTCTCGGTCTGCACCAGCTTGATGCGAAACGGCATGCGCTCTTCGCGCATCTGCTGACCCTCTGCAAACGCTGCCGGGTTGTTGCCCGAGCCCATGATCCTGCCCATGATTGCCTGTATGTCGTTGCGCGCTTGCATTTTCGAAACCCCTCTCGAAAGGTAAAACAGTTTTAAAACCCGGAATTGGCCCTTGACTTTGCTGCTAAAGATTCGTTATCGCGTGTTGAGTTCATGTTATTGGCATATCGGATTCCGGGGTGTAAGGGAGCGCCTCTTTCCCTTGTAGGGCGAATTCCTACTTTGCCTGTAGGAAGCCGGAGCGCCGCAGAGGGACGGGAGAGTGGCCCTCCACGACGGGTCGACTGCGCCGCCCGCTACGGAACGGATGTAAGCGCGATAGGCCTGATTCCTACGTCAGCCGCGCCATGTTCCTACATGCCAGTCGGGCGATTCCTACGCCGCAGCGGGCATATCGGCCGAGGATCCGGACTGCCGGGCGCTCCCGGCGCCAACCGGGTAAAGTCAGGCCTGCGCAATTTCACGAACGCCCATCAGACAGGCGACACGGCATGCAAACACGAAAACTCGGCAATTCCGGCCTCACGGTACCCACGCTTTGCTTCGGCGGAAACGTATTCGGCTGGACCGCCGACGAACGCCAGTCGTTCAAGTTGCTCGACGCACTCCTTGAGTCCGGCTGCAATTTCATCGATACCGCCGACGTCTATTCACGCTGGGTGAGCGGCAACCAGGGCGGCGAGTCCGAGACCATCATCGGCCGCTGGCTCAGGCACAACAGGCGGACCCGCCCGCGGGGCAGTGTCATCATCGCCACCAAGGTGGGAATGGAGATGGGGCCGGACCGCAAGGGCTTGTCGCGCAGGCATATCCTGCGTTCGGTCGACGAGTCCCTGCGGCGCCTGCAAACCGATTACATCGACCTTTACCAGTCGCATGTCGATGACCAGATCGTGCCGCTCGAAGAGACCCTCGGCACCTATGCCGACCTCGTCCGTGCGGGCAAGATCCGCCATATCGGCGCTTCCAACTACGGGGCAGCGCGCCTGGCAGAGGCGCTCGATGTCAGCCGCAAACACCGCCTGCCCGCCTACGTGAGCCTGCAGCCCGAATACAACCTCTACAAGCGCGCGGGCTATGAAACCGAGCTTGAGCCGCTGTGCCGGCAGCGCAACATCGGCGTGATCGGCTTTTATTCGCTTGCCAGCGGTTTCCTGAGCGGCAAATACAGGTCCGAAGCGGACACCAGTCGCGGTGCGCGTGGCAGCCGTGTGGCGGTGTACCTGAACGATCGCGGCCGACGCATCCTCACGGCGCTCGACGAAGTGGCCGCACGTCATCGCGCCAATCCCACCCGGGTCGCGATCGCATGGCTGATCGCCCGACCCGGCGTCACCGCGCCGATCGCCAGCGCCACCAGCCTCGACCAGCTGCACGACCTGATCGAGGCCACCCGGCTGGTGCTTGACGGGGAAGACATCGCGCTGCTGGATCGCGCCAGCAGCGGCGAAACCACGCCTTCCTGAGTTTCGGCCGGGTCGACGCCTACGACCCCCGGCCGCCCTGCGATGTTCAGTTACCGCCACGGTTTCCACGCCGGCAACCACGCCGACGTGCTCAAGCACGTCGTGCTGGTGCAGCTTCTCGCCCACATGGCATCCAAGGACAAACCTTTCACCTTCGTGGACACACATGCCGGTGCGGGCGCCTATTCGCTCGAGACCGGCAGTTACGCGGAAAAGACCGCGGAATACCACACCGGCATCGCGCGGCTGTGGGGACAGCCCGGCTTGGCTGGCGCGCTGGCCGACTACCTTCGGCAGATCGAGGCCGTCAATCCTGGCGGTCGCCTGCTGCGCTACCCGGGTTCGCCGCAGATCGCCCTGCAGATGATGCGTGCCCAGGACCGCCTGCGCCTGTTCGAGCTGCATCCCACCGAAGCGCAGGTGCTCAAGGACTATTTCCATGCCGACGTCCGGCGCGTCGCGGTCAGACGTGAAGACGGTTTCGATTGCCTGAAGTCGGTGTTGCCGCCTCCCTCGCGTCGCGCGCTCACCCTCGTCGATCCGTCGTACGAGGACAAGGACGACTACGTACGAGTCGTGACGATGATGCGCGAGGCGCTGGTGCGCTTTCCCACCGGTGTCTACGCCGTGTGGTACCCGCAGGTCCGGCGTCGCGAATCGGCCCGCCTGCCCGAACAGTTGCAGCGCGTGGCGGGCGACCACTGGCTCCATGTTTCGATGACCGTGGCTTCGCCGCCGGCCGACGGGCCGGGGCTTTTCGGCTCGGGGATGTTTGTCTTCAATCCACCGTGGCAACTCGACACGCGACTGCGCGAATCCTTGCCGGCCCTCAAGGCCATGCTCGCCGTCGACGCCGCGGCGGCATATCAAATTCAAGGCAGGCAACGCTGAGCCGAATGCCACTCATGACCGGAACACCTGCATTCCCCCGCCGGCTTTGGCGGCTTACCAAACCCTACTTCGCAAGCGAGCACCGCGCAAGCGCGCTGGGTTTCCTCTGCGTGGTCGTGGCGCTGAACCTTGTCGCTGTCTATGTGGATGTGCTTCTCAACGAGTTCAACCGCGATTTCTACAACGCGCTCGAGCAGAAGGACTTCGCCGAGTTCAAGGCGCAACTGCTGCGCTTTTCATATCTCGCGTTCTTTTTCATCGTTGTCGCGGTCTACAAGTTCTATCTCACGCAGATGTTCGAATTGCGCTGGCGCGAATGGCTGACCCGCCGCTATATCGACCGGTGGCTGGCCGGTCGCGCGTTCTACAAGGTCGAGTTGTTCCACCGCGCGACCGACAACCCGGACCAGCGGATCGCCGAAGACGTCCGCGCGGTCACCGAGAAAACGGTCGAGCTTTCGATGGGCCTGCTCAACTCGGTGGTCACCCTGGGCGCGTTTCTTTCCATCCTGTGGGCGGTCTCGGGGCCGCTGACTTTCGCCCTTGGCGGAACCGAATTCACCGTACCCGGCTACATGGTGTGGGTCGCGATCGTCTATGCGCTGGGCGGCTCGCTCCTCATCCACTGGATCGGCAAGCCGCTGATCGACATCAACAATCGCGCCCAGAAAGTGGAGGCGGACTTCCGCTACAGCCTGGTGCGGGTGCGTGAGAACGCCGAAAGCATCGCCCTGTATGGCGGCGAGACGGGCGAGCGTGACGTGCTGCGCACCCGCTTTGGCGCCGTGCTCGCCACCACCATCGAACTGATCAAGCGGCAAAAGACACTTTTGACAGCCCGGGTCTTCTATGCCCAGATCGCGGTCATCTTCCCCATCCTGGTCGCAGCGCCACGCTACTTCGCCGGCAGCATCAAGCTGGGAGAACTGATGCAGGTGGCTTCCGCATTCGGCCAGGTACAGGGCGCGCTCTCGTGGTTCATTGACGCCTACGCCAATCTGGCAGCTTGGAAGGCCAGTGTGGACCGGTTGCTGAGCTTCGATGACGCGCTGGCAGAAGCGGAGCGCGGCACGGCGCTCCACGCCGATGCCGGCCACGCCCCCTCGCTTTCGGCGGTAACCCTCGCCACGCCGCAAGGCAAGCCGATTGTTGCCAATGCCAACCTGGAGATCGCTGCCGGCGAGCGCTGGCTGGTGAACGGCCCGTCCGGAAGCGGCAAGAGCACGCTTTTTCGCGGCCTGGCCGGCATATGGCCCTTTGGCACAGGGCGCGTGGTCGCGCCGCAGGCGAATGTGCTGTTCCTGCCGCAACGCCCCTACCTGCCGCTGGGCTCGCTCAAGGCCGCGGTCTGCTACCCGGCTGTTCCATCGGACTTCTCCGATGAAGTCGTGCGGACAGCCCTGCGCGATTGCCACCTCCCACACCTCGCGGAAAGCCTTGACGAAGAAGCGCAATGGGACAAGCGCCTGTCGCCGGGTGAACAACAGCGCGTCGCGTTTGCGCGGGTGTTGATCAATCGGCCTCAATGGCTGTACATGGATGAGTCGACTTCGGCTCTTGACGCACCGACCGCCATTGCGCTTTACGATCTGGTCCGCGCGCGCCTACCCGGCTCGACCCTGATCAGCATTGCCCATAACCCTGAAATCGCGTCCTTCCACGACCGCAAGGTGACGCTGGTGGCGGGCGACGCGGGGTCGCGAATCGTCGTCGACTGAGCGGCGCTGTCAGTCGAACGACAGCGCTTCCCGCCCCTCGCGCAAGCCGCGCGCCGCAGTGCGCATTCGCGCCAGCGTGAAAGCGCGCAGTGATGCGCCATCCACGCCCGCACCATGAATGAACAGGCCGCCGGCACCGTCAAAGTATCCTGCGCCCACCCGAATCACCGCCTTGACGATCATGTTGCGCAACAGGTGGCACCAGAACCTCCGCATGTGATCGGGCGGCAGTACGGAAACCCCGGCATAGCCTTCGATCGCCGCCTTGACCGCTTCGGCCGGATGAAAGCAGGCAAGCAGCGCCAGGTCTTCCATGGCGTCGCCGCCGATGGCGTCATCCCAGTCGATGAATGCAGTCACCCTGTCGCGGGTACCAAGCACGTTCCACAGGGCCATGTCCTTGTGCACCAGAAGCGGCTCGGTCGACTCCAACAGGGAGCGCTGGTCCTCGAGCAAAGCCAGCAAAACGCCGGCCTCGCTGATGTCAATGAACCCATGGCCCACCAGGAAATCAAGATGGCGCCGCAGGTTAAGGAAGAAATAATCGGCCGCAGAACTATGCAGACCGGCGAGCCGGCCTTCGGTATCCATGATCAGGCGATCGAAAGGCCCGAAACCGCCCACGGCAACCCGCTGTTGCCAGCGCGCGATCCAGCCTCCGATCTCCCGCGCCACCGCGTCGAGATCCAGACACCCGGCCCTGAGGTGGCGGTTGAGATCGGGTTCGGGAATGCGTTCGAGCAGGTGGAACGCGACCGGAACCGATGTCCGCGATGCGTCGCAAAAATGCACTTGCGGCACAGGAATGCCGGCACCGCCGAGGCGACGCAGGATCTCCGACTCGACGGCGAGGTAGTCGTCACGCTCCGGGCCGTCCTCGACACGCAGAAACCACTCGCGACCGCCGCTGTCGGCAAGAAAGGTCAAGTGGTTGCCCTGGCCGCCTGCCGGCGCAATACGCCATGGCGGCCCGCCCACTTGCTTGTCAAGTGCGGCCACCAGCAAGGCCATCAGGTCGGCGGGCGCGCGCACCGCCCCGCCGAGCGCGGTGCCGTGCAGCGCAGCCGGCCGGTCGCACTTCCAGTAGTGGATTCCCGCGCGGCTGCTCATGGTGGCCGCCGCGGGCGGGCGCCTGCCCGCGGCGATGCCGGACCCGGCAAGGTCAGGCGGCGTAGGTGATGCTCAGGTCGCCGACACCATCGACGTGGCCTTCGAGGCGGTCGCCCTTCTTGACCGGCCCGACACCGGCGGGGGTGCCGGTCATGATGAGATCGCCGGGTTCGAGGGTGATGAGGTTGGACAGGTAGGAGATCTGCTCCTGCACATTCCAGATCTGCATGGCGAGATCACCCTGCTGGCGGAATTCACCGTTGATCTTGAGCCAGATCGCGCCCTTGGCCGGGTGGCCGATATCGGCCGCGGCCTTGAGCGCGGTCATGGGCGCGGATTCGTCGAAGCTCTTGCCCATTTCCCATGGACGGCCCATTTTCTTGGCCTCACCCTGCACGTCGCGACGGGTCATGTCCAGGCCGACGCCATAACCCCACACATGCTCGAGCGCCTTCTCGACCGGTATGTTCTTGCCGCCGGTGCCGATGGCCACCACCAGTTCGATCTCATGGTGGCAATCCTTGGTGCCCACTGGGTAAGCAATCGTGGCGCCGTTCTGCACCACCGCGTTCGCCGGCTTCATGAAGAAGAACGGCGGCTCACGGTCCGGATCGTGGCCCATTTCGCGCGCGTGGTCGGCATAGTTGCGGCCGACACAGTAGATACGGCCGACCGGGAAGCGCAGCTCGCTGCCGACGATCGGCAAAGACGGTTGTGGACCGAGATCAATCACGAATTTGGCGTTGCGGAGGTCATCTTTCACTTTTTTTCCTTTACAGTTGATGAAGCCGGTCTGATACCGGGTTGGTTGAAAATTCGTTCAGTCGAGCTTGATGCCAAGTGCCTTGACCACCTTGGCGTATCGGGCAGCTTCCTCGCCTACCAGCGTTGCGAACTGCGCCGGCGCATTTGAAATGGCGTCCGCGCCGTTCTTGTCCATCGCCACCTTGAAATCCGCCGTCGCAGCAATCGTGCCCAATTCGCGGGCCAGACGGTCGATCACCCCAGCAGGTGTCGCGGCCGGCGCAAACACTCCGAGCCAAAGCGAAGCCTCAAACCCCGAATATCCCTGCTCGGCCACCGTCGCCACTTCCGGTAGCGCCGGCGAACGCGCCGCCGTGCCTACCGCCAAAGGCACCAGTTTGCCACCCTTGACATGCTGCAGCAGCGCCGGCATCGAACCGAATACCGCCTGCACCTCGTTGCCAAGCACCGCCAGATCGGTTTGCGCGTTGCCCTTGTAAGGCACATGCACCAGATTGATCTGCGCAGCCTCCTTGAACATCTCCATGGCAAGATGGGTCGTCGTTCCGTTGCCGGCGGAACCATAATTGAACTTGCCGGGACTCGCCTTGACCAAGCTCACGAAATCCTTGAGCGTGCGAACCCCGTTTTGCGGATTGGCCACCAGCAGATAAGGCGTGACCGCCACCAGGGAAACAGGCGCGAAATCCCGCACCGGGTTGTAGGTCAGCTTCGAGTATGCAGCCGGCGCCACCGCGTGGGTGCTGGTGGTACCAATGACAAGCGTGTAACCGTCCGCGGCTGCCTTGGCCGCGACATCCGTGCCGATGGTGCCTCCGGCTCCCCCGCGGTTGTCGACCACGACCTGCTGGCCGAGCCGTTCCGCCAGTTTCTGGGCCACCACTCGGCCGACGATATCGGTCGAGCCGCCAGCGGGAAACGGCACAACCAAGCGGATGGGTCGCGACGGATAGTCGGACTGCGCGTGCACCTGTCCTGCCGCCAATGCGAGCAGCACTGCCGCCAGCAGCTTTGAGAGCATGGCCATTCTCATCCTGTCTCCTTCACATTCCCGCCAATTGCGGTGTGGCGGCTGGATTTTCGCAGAAGGATACCCGCCGCGGGCGCCTTGCGACTGGAACGGGGCTGGCTATCGACCTGGAGAAAGCGGTTGAATCGCGGCTCGGCCGCGCACCGCTCGCGTGCGGGTCTGAATCGGCACTGCATTTCCCATTTCGCTTGCCTGCCGCCAGACCCACACCGAAGTCTCGGAGTAGGATTGCAGGCCGCTGCGCGAGTGCGTGGCATTCATCTGACCCGACTGATCCAACCCTACAGGAGTGTACTGTGGCTGCTTACTGGCTCGCACGATCCCGCATCAACGACCCCGTCGAATACAAGAAATACACCGACCTCGTACCCGGAATCCTCAAACAGTACGGCGGCAAGGTGCTGGCCCGCGGCGGTCGTTACCAGATCATGGAAGGGCCGGAGGATTTCCATCGCTTCATCGTCATCGAGTTTCCTTCGCTCGAAGATGGCGTGAAGTGCTTCGAGTCGCCTGAATATGTCGCCGCCGCGGCGTTCCGGCGCGACGGCGCCGGCATCGTCGAGAACGTGATCGTCGAAGGCGGCGAGGCCACTCCCATCTGACCCCCGGCCGGCGGGCGTGCCGGGCACCACGCCCCCGCAATGTCCAAAAGGAGAACCCACATGCCTGTGCTGCACCTTGAGCATTACCTGATCCAGACCGCGGACATGGAAGCCACGCGCGACTTCTACACCCGGGTCCTGGGCTTTCGTGTCGGCCCCTCACCCGACTTCAAGTTTCCGGTGTTCTGGCTCTACCTGGGCGACCAGGATGTGATCCACGTCACCGGCGGCGGCGCGAACGTGAGCGAAAACCGCAAGAAATATCTCGGGCAACAGTCCGAAGCCACCACCGGCAGCGGCGTGATAGACCACATGGCCTTCCGCTGCACCGGACTGCCGGACATGATGGAGCACCTCAGCAAACACGGCGTGCCCTACACCCGCCGCATGGTCAACGACCAGGGCCTGTTCCAGTTGTTCCTGATGGACCCCAACGGCGTGAAGGTGGAGCTCAATTTCTCCAATGCCGAAGTCGGCGACGTGCGGCCGGACCTGATGGCTTCCGAACTGAATGCCTGAACGCCCCCGGCCGGTTGCGGTTCAAGTACCCGTATAGACTTGCGCAGGCTGGGCGAAGAATGTTTCAAGCGCGTGGAACGCGATCTCCCAGTTCTTCGAGCGCAGGCTGGTGTGGGCGATGCCGGGCATGATGACGAAGCTCTTGTCCGGATGTTGCACCTTGGCGAAGTAATTCATCAGATCCTGCAGGCTTGCGATCCCGTCGTATTCGCCACGCATGATCAGCGTGGGCACCTTGAGTTTCTCCGGGTTGCAGATCGGCAGGTTGGCCGACATGTCGAGATAGGTACCGGTGGGAACCGACGAGTCCAGTTTCAGCACCGCGTCGGCAAAGGCGTCGACGATGGTGAGATCGGAAGTGCCGGGATGATCACGCGTGAAGATGCTTTCGATCATCGCGCGGTCTATCGGGCGCCGGTTGTTGCTGCGCCATTGGTCGATGCGCTTCTTGCGATTGGCCAGGGTAGGGCTTCCCTCGCCGGTCCAGACAAATGCATCCAGCGCCACGCGCTTGACCCGTTCCGGGTGACGTTCGGAAAACAGGGCCGCGCGCAAGGCGCCCGAAGAGGACCCGTACATCAGGAGCCTGGGCTCGCCAGTCTCGCGGATGATGTAGTCGCTCACCGCCTCGAGATCATCGGCGCCGTTGGCGATGTCGCAATTCACGTTGCGGGTCTTGGTCGAACGCCCGTACCCCTCGTGATCAAGGCACCAGGTGTCATAACCCAGGCGGGCGAAATGGTCCATCACCGACATGCGTGGCCGACCGGGAATCTGCAAGTCGAACACCGGCGTGCTGGCCATCGAGGACCCATGCACGAACAGGATGACACCCCGCGGCGCGCGGCCCCGGGTGGCCGCCAGGCGTTTGCGCCACATGAACAGGCGAATGGTCTCGCCGCCGGCCACACGGGTGGTCCAGTATTCCTTGCCCGTCACTTTCGCCAGGCCAGGTGCCGTCTTGGCTGCCGCGTCCGCCACGGGCGCCGTGGCGACAGTCGTGGCACCCGCGATTCCGAGACCCAAGGCAAGAAAATCCCGGCGGCCGCCTCGCGTAGCCGCCGGTCCGCCTTCGTCATGCGTCATCTGGTCAGGTACCCCGGTTGACATAGCCGTAAGCCAGATTGGTGCGGCCGTCGCCGATCCTGTCGTACTTCGCCTTGGCCACTGCGACAAAATCGTTGTCGAGCGCCGCCCGTTGCGCCGGCGTGAAGTTGTAGAGACGTGCCGAGTTGTTGCCGAAAATCGCGCTCTTCACCGGCCCGTCCGCCGCTCCGAGCGGCTTGAAACCATATTTCTTTTGCATCTCTTCCGGAATTTCCAGGCGGCGCAAGGCTTCGATCTGCCATTGCGGCGCACCGGTCCATACCGCATCGCTGCCCCACACGATACGGTCGGCCCCGAGGCCCTTGACGAGCTGTCCCATCATCGCGGCACACAGGCGCGGTTCGGCGACCGTACTCTGGGCGAAAATCTGCCCCAGGTCGCCATACACGTTCTTCACGCCGTATTTCTCCGGGATCTCCGCCAGGTCGGTAACCCAATCGATGCGCCCGGTCTTCTCGAACTGTTCCCAGCCGTCCATGAAGGCGCCGCCGGTATAGCGGAACCCGGAGTGGTAGATGATGAAGTTGAGCTGCGGCCAGTCGCGCGCCGCCTTCGCCACATCGCGCACATCGGCGTACTTCATCAGGTCGGGAAATTGCTTGGTCGTCGAAGGCGGAAACAGGCCCTTGTGGATGCAGACGTTGGCCAGGCTGGGCTGCGACTTGCTGGCCTTCACAAGCTTTTCATAGAACGGATACAGCAGCTTTTCGTCATCCAGATGCCAGGGGTGGCGGGCCAGGTGCTTGTTGGTGTTGTCGCCGATGGTGTAACCCTTGAATGAGTCGGGCTTGAGGGTTTCCAGGTCCTGGTCGACCTTGTCCAGCCAGCCCGGCATGCCGGGCATGAAGATCGCATGCGAGAACATGCGTTTGGTGCCGGCCTTCTTGTTGATGTCGGCCCGGGTCTGCGCCTTCATTTCATTGGTCAGGAACCAGTCGCGCGGCTCCTCCGAGCCGGAGCCGGAAATCAGCGCCACCTTGGTGTCGCTGTCGAGGTAGATTTCCTTGAAGTAATTGGCGAACTTGAGGTCCTCGAGCGTTTGCTCCTTGCCCGCCAGGGCCGGGTTCCAGCCGGCCCGGCCGACCGCCTCGCGGGACCGCACGAAGCCCACCAGGCGCGTGTCGTCGCGCAGGAAATGGGTGTGCATGTCCATGATGAACTGGCCCTTCAGTGCGGCAGCGCGCGCATTGGCCATGTCCGGGGTCTGCGCCTCGGCACGGCTGACCATGTACAGGGGGCCGAAGGTGTCGTTCATGGCAACGAAAGCGGCCGCCATGCCGGACGCCGTCTTGAAGAAGGCGCGCCGGCTCATGCCATGGTGACGCGCCAGCTCCGCACCTATCGACTTGACGCGCGACTCGAACTCGCGCTGGCGCGCCGACTGCGGCGCCGGCAGGAATTCATCGGACGATACCGACTGCACCGGAATCGGCGACGGGAACAACGACGACTCGGCCGGCACCAGGCGCGCCAGTTCTTCTTCGCTCAATTGGCTCATGATGTCTCTCCTCCTTGTTGTATTGCTGCTACGGTCCGGACGCACGTGCGTGCGGAAATTCTCCGCGCCTTGAGGCCCGGACGCAAGCGGGTTTTGCCGCTGAACGACAACAAAAATTCAGGGGGGCGGCTCGCCGCTGGCGGGGTTCGGCAAGCCCGGGGAGCCCGGTTCGTCGACCCACTCGCGCCACACCGCCATCAGGATGGCGAGTATCACCGGGCCAATGAACAGGCCGACCATGCCGAACGCGGCAAGCCCGCCGAGTACGCCGAACATCACCAGGATGAACGGGATTCGTGTCGCGCTGCTGATCACCATCGGGCGGATCAGGTTGTCCACCCAGCTGACCACCAGGGTGCCCCACAGGAGCAATCCGATGCCGGCCGCGGTCTGACCGTTGAGCAGCAGCCATACGCCGATGGACCCCCACACGAACGGCGTGCCGAACGGGATCAGTGCGATCAGGACCGTCAGCGCCGCCATCAAGACCGGCGCCTTGACGCCGGCGACCCAGTAGCCGAGCCCGGCGAGAATGCCTTGCGCGAGCGCCGTCAGCACCAGGCCGACCACCACCGCGCTGGTGGTCGCGCCCGCCGCCTCGAGATAATCGTCAACCCGCGCGCCGATCAGGCGGCGCAAAACCTGGCGCACCTGTTCGATGAAGCTTTCGCCGTCGCGATAAAGGAAGAAAAGTGCCAGCAGCGCGAAACCGAACTTGGCCGCGTTACGCCCGACCCCGCCCAGCAGGTTGAGCAGATCGTCGATGCGCTCCTCGCCCCACAGAGCGATCTGCGCGCGCACCGCCGCCGGATCGCCGGCCATGCGATTGAAGGCATCCTGCAGCCATTCCCCGAGCCAGGGAATGCGCGTGACGATTTCCGGCAGCGGATGCGGGCCCTGGGCCAGATAGGCGGCCAGCGCCGCGTAGGCGGCGGTGAGCTCGCCGCGCAGCAACGCCATCAGCCATAGCAGCGGCAGCACGAAGGCCGCCGTCAACAGCAGGGTCATCAAGAGCGCGGAGATGCCCGGCCAGCCTGGCGCGACCCTGCGCAGGCGCACATACAGCGGCCAGGTGGTGTAGGCGAGGATTCCCGCCCAGGCCAGCGGTGCCAGGAACAACTGCAGCACCGTGTAGCCAAGCAGCACCAGTCCGCCCAGCAGCACGCCCACGATCAGGCGGCGGCCTGACAGCACGGAGGGAAACGCTTTCATGCCCCGTCCGCCGCTGCCATGTCCCCGCGCGAGGCCGCCTTCACGCTCCCGGCCGGCTGGCTAGGCGTAGGCAAGCGGCGCCACCGTTGCCTTGACCTGCGTGCGGTGCATCAGGCGCCGTTCGGTGGCCGGGAATGGGTCGCGTCGGTGCATGGTGGTGCGGTTGTCCCACACCACCAGGTCGCCGACCTGCCATTGATGCTTGTAGACGCGCCGCTCGTCGGCAGCATAGCCCCACAGCGTATCGAGCAGGGCTTCGCTTTCCTCGCGGGCCAGGCCGGGAATGTAGGCCAGGCGGCGGCGCCCGAGGTACAAGGCGGCATCGCCGGTTTCAGGAATCCGGATGATGGCCGGATGCAAGGTGCCTGGCGCTGCCGCCGGGTCGTCGGTGGCCGTAACACCCTTGCGCAGGTAGCCCCCCGAGTTGTACGTGCCATCATGCTTCACCTGCAGTCGTTCCGCCCGGGCGCGCAGGTCGGCCGGCAGCGCGGCGGCGGCGGCCACCATGTCGCAAAACCAGGTGCTGCCGCCGGATGCCGGGATCTCGCGCGCCACCAGCATGGAAGCCAGCGGCGGCACTGCGGCATAGCTCATGTCGGTATGCCAGACAGCCTCGCCATCGCCCAGCGCGCCGATCGGTTGTCCCGTGTTGTCCTTGATGTTCGAGACGACGTAGATTTCAGGAAAGCCCGGAGCGCTCTGGCGCCCGTTTTCCTGGTTGGGCGGCAAATCCAGGTCGCCCAGCAAGCGCGAAAACTTCAACAGGCCGGCATCGGATACCGCCTGGCGCGGAAACACCATCAAACCGTGATGGGCATGCCAGGCATGCTTGACGGCCGAGAACTCCTCCGGCGCGAGTTGATCGACCCGCACGTCGTGAATTACGGCACCAAAACCATCGGGCAAGGAATCAACTTTCATGGCTTGACTGCGTGGGTAATGCCCCACGCGCCTCAACAGCGAACGGAAAGGCAGGATTGTAGCCAGTGTCGCAAGCTGGGCGACTGCCGGAACACAACATGGACGGGAGGTACGCTCCCGGCAATCCGCGCAGTCCTATTTGCGGGGGACGTCGGTCCCGGTCGGCGTCACACTTCCGGCGGCAGGCGCCAACATGGTGGGCGTGGAGGCGCCATCGCCCTTGACCCGCTTTTCCGTGGGGTGCCAACCCGAGATGGCCAGCATCACAAAGAACCCCAGCACATAGCCGACCGCGACATGCCATCCGCCCTTGAGCCAGGCGCCTACCGAGCGCGCCTCCGGGAACTGGTTGGACAAGGCCACGCCGGCGGAAGATCCGAACCAGATCATCGAGCCGCCAAAGCCGACTGCGTAGGCCAGGAAACCCCAGTCGTAACCGCCTTGCTTCAATGCCAGGGCGGTCAATGGAATGTTGTCGAACACCGCGGACACAAAGCCCAGACCCAGCGCGGTTTGCCAGGACGCCACCGGCAGATGCTCGACCGGCATCATCGACGCGATGGTCACCAGGGACAGCAGGAAGATCGTACCCTTGAAGGCTTCCGGCAACAGCGACCACTCGGGCTTGCGCACCGGAACCGCCAGAACAATGGCCACCCACACCGCCGCGCCAATCACCGGAAAATGGTCCAGCACGTGCGGGAACCTGAGGTTGGCCGTGACGTTCGCGACGATCGCCACCACAAGAATGAAGGCGACAATTCCGAGGCGCGCCCAGTCCACATGCAGTCCGGGCGGCGAGTCCTTCGTGATGGGGTTATAGGCATGCTGCTGACGTGCCGCGGCCACACCGAAGAACGCCAGCGCGGTAAAGGCAGCCACGTACGCACCCAGGACGTCGATTGGATTGACGCCGTCGATCCACATCATCGTGGTGGTCGTGTCGCCGACGACCGAACCTGAACCACCAGCATTGGACGCCGCCACGATCGCTGCCAGGTAACCGATATGCACCTTGTGGCGGAACACCCCGGCGGCCACCGTGCCACCGATGAGTGCGGCGGCGATGTTGTCGAGAAACGCCGAGAGCACGAACACCAGGATCAAAAGGACGAAGCCTCCCTTCCAGTCATCCGGCAGGTAATGTGGCAGCAGGTCGGGTGCCCGGCTGTCCTCGAAATGCTTGGACAGGAGCGCGAAGCCCATCAGCAGGCCCAGCAGGTTGGCCAGCGTCACCCATTCGTGGCCCAGATGGGCGGCCAGCCCCCCAACTCCTGCCCCGGCCTTGAAACCGGTGACCAGCACCTTGTAGAGGGCCACGACCACCAGCCCACCGACGGCGATATTGAAGGTGTGCTTGTGAAACATGGCGATGCCCAGCAACACGCCGGCGAACAACAGGAAATCCACCGGCACCGGTCCTATGGTCACGATATGCGGAACGAAATCCGCGGCCATGGCCGCGCCGCTGCCGAAAAGGACGGTGGCGGCGAACAACGCACGTACCACATTCATCGAACTACTCCCCCTGAAACCACACTGCAAACGCGGCCCGCCGCTCTGCGGGGACGGTGCCGCAACATCGAGTGGCCGCGATCCGGGCCACCGTCTGGCTCAGCGGCTGTTCTTCTTCACCCAGTCCGCAATGCGCGCCACGCCGCCCTTGATGGCTTCCTCGGAAGCCGCATAGGAAAAGCGGATGTGCTGGCCTTCGCCGGCGACGCGGGCACCGAAATGGATGTCGGCCAAGACAGCCACGCCGGCTTCGTTGAGCAGCTTCTTGCGAAACACCTCGGAGTCGGCACAGCCGGTCATGCGGCAGGCCTCGGTGACATTCGGCCAGGCGTAGAACGCGCCGCCGGGCGTAAGGCAGGAAATGCCCGGCACCTGGTTGAGCAGGCCGACGATCAGGTCGCGGCGCTTGAGGAAGGACGCCTTCATCATCTCGGCCGCGTCCTGCGGGCCGTTGAGGGCTTCCACCGCCGCCCACTGGCTGATGTGCGAGGCGCACGACTCGGTGTTGGTGACCCAGCGGGTGAAGGTCGGCGCCAGGGTGCGGTTGACCGCGTAGCCGATGCGCCAGCCTGTCATCGCCCAGGTCTTGGAGGCGCCGTCGGAAATGATGGTGCGCTCGAGCATGTCGGGCAGCGCGGCGATGGACTGGAACGCGCCGTCATAGATCAGCCGCGAATAGATCTCGTCGGCGTAGATCCACACCTGCGGGTGGCGCCGCATGATCGCCGCGATGTCGGCCAGGTCCCTGGCCGAAAGCGAGCCGCCGGTGGGGTTGTGCGGCGTGTTGAGGATGAGCATGCGGGTGCGCGGCGTGATCGCGGCTTCGAGTTCGGCCGGGTCGAAGGCGAAATTGCGCGCTTCCTTCAAGCCCAGCGGCACCGGCACCGCGCCGTTGGCGACGATCTGCGATTCATAGATCGGGAAACCCGGATTGGGGTAGATCACCTCGTCGCCGCTGCCGAAATCGGTGGTCGAGAGGATGGCATAGGCGATGAACGGCTTGGCACCGGAACCGACCACCACGTCGTCGGCCGTGACATTGAGGCCGCGCATGCGGTTGACTTCCTTCGCAATCGCTTCGCGCAATTCCGGAATGCCGTTGGAAGGTGTGTAACCGTGCTTGCCTTCGCGAATCGCCTTGACCGCCGCGTCCTGGATGTTCGAAGGCGTCGGGAAATCCGGCTGGCCGATGCAGAAGGAAATGATGTCGTGGCCGGCGCGCTGTAGGGCGGTGACCTCCGCCAGAACGACGAAGGCGTTCTCGGTGCCGAGTGCGGATGACCGGTTGGAAAGCTTGGGGAAGTTCTCGTTTTTCATGGTTCAGTTCTCCTCGATCGCCGATTGTAACCAAGCGGTCGTGTGTCGCGACGTCAGGCACGCCCCTCAGGCAGGCTGGGGAATCTCGAACACCTGGCGCAGGTAGGCCAGGTAGCGCTCGTCATCGCACATGTTCTTGTCCGGCGAATCCGACAGCTTGGCAACCGGCTGGCCGTTGCAGCGAACCATCTTGATGACGATGTTGATG
Source organism: Burkholderiales bacterium (assembly GCA_965279115.1). Classification (GTDB taxonomy): domain Bacteria; phylum Pseudomonadota; class Gammaproteobacteria; order Burkholderiales; family JAEUOS01; genus JAEUOS01. Next base: position 3,494,280 of record OZ257137.1, on the reverse strand, counting down.
GGGGTGTAGCCCAGGTCGTTGGTGAGATTGGTGCCGACGCCGAAGGCGGTGAGCGCGCGGCCGCGGAAGCGCTCGAACAGGCGCACCGCCAGCGGCACGTCGAGGCCGTCGGAGAAGATCAGGGTCTTGGTGCGCGGGTCGACCCGGTTCTTTCGGTAATGCTCGATCAGGCGCTCGCCCCAGTCGAACGGGTCGCCGGAATCATGGCGCGCACCGTCGAAGAGCTTGCAGAAATACATGTCGAAGTCGCGCAGGAACGGCGCCAGGCCGTAAACGTCGGATAGCGCGATGCCGAGGTCGCCGCGATACTCGGCGGCCCACTTTTCGAAAGCGAAGGTCTGCGAATCGCGCAAGCGCGGGCCCAGCGCCTGGCAGGCCTGCAGGTACTCGTGCGCCATGGTTCCCAGCGGCGTCAACCCGTGGCGCATCGCCAGAAGCACGTTGGAGGTGCCGGCGAAGTTGGCTCCCAGCTTCTGCTTGAGCGTCACGACGACCTCCTCCTGCCAGTCACGCGAAAAACGCCGCCGCGTGCCGTAGTCGGCAATGCGCATGTCGGTGAGGTCCGGATGGCCCGCGACGAGCGCGATCTTGTCGTTGAGCCGCTTGCGCCCTTCCTGCAGATCGGGCGCCGGCCGGGTATTGCGGAAGTACACCTCGTTGACGATGGCCAGGATCGGAATCTCGAACAGGATGGTGTGCAGCCACGGCCCCTTGACGGTGATGTCGATGGCGCCATCGGCACGCGCCTCGACCTGCACCCACTTCTGGTTCATCTGGAACAGGCCGAGAAAGTCGATGAAGTCGCTCTTCATGAAGCGCATCGAGCGCAGGTAATCGAGTTCCTCTTCGGCGAAACGCAGGCGACACAGCCCGGCGATCTCGGCGCGGATCTCCTCCACATGGGGCGCGAGTTGCACGCCGGGGTTGCGGCACTTGAAACGGTACTCCACCTGCGCGCCCGGAAACTGGTGCAACACCACCTGCATCATGGTGAACTTGTACAGGTCGGTATCGAGGAGCGACCGGATGATCATGGCGTGATTCCTCAAGCCGCCAGACGCTGGGGCCGGACCTGGGCCGCCGCGTCCAGGATCAGTGTTGCATCGCCCTGCGCCAACCGCAGGTTGTCCGACAACATGCGCCGCCACGCCCGCGCGCCCGGCAGGCCTTGATACAGGCCGAGCATGTGGCGGGTCACCGCCCGCAGCGGCGCGCCCGCGGCCATCGCAACAACGGCGTATTCGCGCATCGCCTGCACCACATCCTCACGTGATGGCACGGCATGTTCGTCACCGAACCAGCGCTGGTCGGCTTGCGCCAGGAACCAGGGCTCGTGGTAGGCGTGGCGGCCGATCATCACGCCATCGAGGTCCTCAAGAGCCTGATCGACCGTGACGGCATCGGCGATGCCACCGTTGAGCACAATCGTGAAGCCCGGGAAATCCGCCTTGAGTCGGCGCGCGAACTCGTAGCGCAAGGGCGGTACCTCGCGGTTTTCCTTCGGTGACAGCCCCTTCAGCCAGGCGCTGCGGGCATGCACGATGAAAACCGTTGCGCCGCCTTCAGCCACCGTACCGACGAAGTCACGCACGAAATCGTAGGAATCGGTCTTGTCGATGCCGATGCGGTGCTTGACGGTGACGGGTATCGAGACCGCATCGGCCATCGCCTTGACGCAATCGCGCACCAGTTGCGGCTCGGCCATCAGGCAGGCGCCGAATGCGCCGCGCTGCACCCGCTCCGACGGGCAGCCACAGTTGAGGTTGACTTCGCTATACCCCCAGCGCTCCGCCAGGCGCGCGCAATGCGCCAGATCTTCCGGCTCGCTGCCGCCCAACTGCAGGGCAATCGGATGCTCCTCCGCGTTGAAGTCCAGATGACGCGGCACGTCGCCGTGAATCAGTGCGCCGGTGGTCACCATCTCGGTGTACAGACGGGCGTGCCGCGACAGCAGGCGATGGAAGCGCCGGCAGTGCCGGTCGGTCCAGTCCATCATCGGCGCCACGCAAAACCGCCAGGGGGAAAGGGAGTTGTTCATCTGCGCTCTATTTGAGCCAGAATTATAGGCGTCCGTCCTACCGCAAAGACCCATGCGCCGCGCCTTCGCCCTGTTTGTACTGCTGCTTTCGATCTCCGCCCCGCTCAAGGCTGCCCAGGTGGCCGACGCCATGCGCGCCGGTGGCGTGGCTATCCTGATACGCCACGCCACCGCGCCCGGCACCTTCGACCCGCCCGGGTTCAGGATCGACGACTGCGCCACTCAGCGCAACCTGTCCACCGAAGGCCGCGCCGAAGCGCAACGCATCGGCAGCCACCTGAAGTCGCTCGGGCTCAAGCCCGGCGAAGTGCTGACCAGCCAATGGTGCCGCTGCCGCGATACCGCCAGCCTCGCGTTCGGCACCGCGCGCGACTGGCCGGCGCTCAATTCCTTTATCAGCGCACGCGAAAGCGAGGCGGCGCAAGTTGCCGAGGTGCGGGCGCGTATCGCCCGCATCAAGCCCGGCGAGGCGCCGCTCGTGCTGGTGACCCATCAGGTGATGGTCACGGCCATTAGCGGTATTTATCCCCAGTCCGGCGAGGCGGTGGTGGTGGCGCCCGAGAAGAAAGGCGGCATACGGGTCATCGGCAGTGTCAAGCCGGAGGCGGCGCGATAGGTCCCCCGGCCCGGCATGTCACTGCGCCGGACTGGCCCTGGCGCCGGCGATGTGGCGTTCGACAAACGCATTGACGTTGACCCGCAAGGGCCTGACCCGGCCGTCCTTGTAGAAACGCTTGGCAAAAACCATCTCGCGGCCGACCATGGCCGGCCGGAATGCGGCGAGCACAAATCGATTGGCCTCGGCCGAGTCCGCCTTCCAGGCATTGATGAGGACGATTTCACCCGTCATGCTTTCTGCGGAGCCGATCTCGCGCTTGCCCGACAACCACGCCTCGGCCACCGGCCGGGTCGCATAGGCCCAGCCGACAAAGCCGACGATGCGCGAGGCGCGCGTGACAAACAGGTAGTGGCCGCGGTTGACCTGACCAACCAGCACCCGGGACCAGAAGCCGAACGGCAGGCGGGCGAACGCGGGATCGCCCATCAGGTAGTTGACCGCCATGCCAAGCGCCGCCTGCTTGTCGCGCACGCGCATGGCCGCCACGCCCGGGGGCAGGCTGGACAAGTCGGTGGCGGCGGGCTCCGGTTGCATGGGGGGTTCAGGCGAATGCAAGCCTGTGGATTGTAGTCGGCCCGCACCACCGGACAATGGCGCGGACCGAAGTGCGCGCGACGGCGGTGTTGCTATAGCCACACTGCGAGGATCGAATCCCGTTCGGTCGTCGATACCCAACGGTACCAGTATGGCTTGGGTTTGCCGGCTAGTTCTCCGAAGGCGGCCATCCGAGGTCTATCGGGCGAAAAGATAGAACGTATGCGGCGCATGTCGTTCCTCCAATTTAATCGTGAATCCACCGCGTGCGATCATTGCTTTTTGATAGCAATTCTTATAAAGTGATAGCATTGTGGTTTGAACTTGGCTAAACACCATCATGGCCGCCGTCACCATTCGCAACCTGCCGGAAGAAACACATCGTGCGCTGAAGATCCGCGCGGCGCAACACAAACGCAGCGCGGAAGCGGAGATGCGCGCCATTCTGGAGGCGGCCGTGCGACCGGTTGGGCGGCTGCGTCTCGGCACGACGCTTGCGGACATGAGCCGGAAAATCGGGCTCACCAACGCCGATGTCGAGGCTCTCAATCAAGCCCGCGACAGAACGCCCGCCAAACCGCTGCGTTTCTGATGATCCTGCTCGACACCAATGTCGTCTCGGAGGCGATGAAGCCGGAGCCGGATCCGGCGGTCCGCGATTGGCTCGACGAACAGGCGGCGGAGACCCTCTACCTCTCCAGCGTCACGATCGCCGAACTGATGTTCGGTATCGGTGCGCTCCCCAGGGGCAAGCGCAAGGACAAGTTGACGGCCGCGCTCGCTGGCGTGCTGACGCTGTTCCCTGACCGAATTCTTCCATTCGACACCGATGCGGCGCGCCGTTATGCCGATCTGGCTGTCAAGGCACGCGCTGCCGGAAAAGGATTTCCGACGCCGGACGGCTATATCGCCGCGATCGCCGCCTCGCGCGAATTCGCGGTGGCGTCGCGTGACAGCAGCGCCTTCATGGCCGCAGGCCTGTCCGTGATCGACCCCTGGACCGTGGCCGGCTGACCTTCACACATACCTCCACCCCGCCATGTTCCGCATCGGCATCGACCTGGGCGGCACCAAGATCGAAGGCGTCGCGCTTGACGCGCAAGGCCGCGAACTCGGCCGCCGCCGCATCCCCACCGAAGCCGAAGGCGGGCCCGCGCATATCGTCGCGCGCATCGCCGGCCTGTATGCGGGCTTGCTCTACACCATCGACGACGCCCCGCATACGCTGGGTGTGGGCACGCCGGGCGCGATTTCGGCGAAAACCGGGCTGCTCAAGAACTCCAACACCGTGTGCCTGAACGGCCAGCCGCTTCCGGCCATGCTGGAAGCGGCGCTGCATCACCCGTTGCGGGTCGAGAACGACGCCAACTGCTTTGCATTGGCCGAGGCCCTGATGGGCGCCGGGCGCGGCCATGACTGCGTGTTCGGCGTGATCATGGGCACCGGTTGCGGTGGCGGCATCGTCATTGGCGGGCAGGTCCGACGCGGCCCGCAATCCATCGCCGGGGAATGGGGACACATGGTGATCGACCCCGCCGGCCCGCAATGCTATTGCGGGGCGCGGGGTTGTGTGGAGACTTTCATTTCCGGCGGCGGCATTGAAAAAAGCTTCCTGGCGCGCACCGGCAGGTCGATGACTGCCGCCGCCATCCTCGCAGGCAGCACGAGTGATCCCGATTGCGCGGGCGCGGTGGAGGAGTTCTATGCCCGCTTCGGCCAGGCGGTCGCCAATCTGCTGGCGGTTCTCGACCCCGACATCGTGGTGCTGGGCGGCGGCTTGTCCAACTTCGAAGGCCTGTATTCGCACGGCATCGACGCAGTCAGGACATGCGTGTTCAGCGATGAACTGACTACGCCCATCGTGCCCAATCAGCTGGGCGATTCTGCCGGCGTGATCGGCGCAGCGCTGGTGGGTATCTAGGCCCGGCGCCGAATAGCACCCAGCATCAAGCCCAGCCCGGCCAGCAGCATGGCCCACGACCCGGGCTCCGGAACGGCCGAGGCGATCAGGGACACCGCGTCGAAGTCCACTTCCCGCCCACGCTCGTTGACGTTGCCAGTGGCATTCAGGTTGATCAGGCGTATGCCCAGCGCCTGGCCGGCGAATGCGTGGCTGCTGCCCACGGTCAGTACAACCGTCGAGGTGGCGAAGCGCCCTTCCCCGATGGAAAGCGAGTTGTTGTCCGCGGCGACCACCTGCCCGCCGGCCAGCAGTTCGACCCGATAGCCCGGAAAGCCCGACAGGTCGGCGAAACCGAATCCGGCCGATGCACCCAGGCCGGTACCGGAGGCGATGTTGCCGACCGCCGCCGTAAGCGTGTAGCGTGTATTGACCTGCAGCGTGGCGGCGAGCGTTTGCGACAGTCCGACCACCGACCCGGGATTGGTGGTACCCGCCACCTGCTCCAGGTAGATCAGCGCGACGTTGTTGCCATGCGGCACCGGATCGATGAAGAAAGACGTGCCCGCCGGATTGAGCGCACCTACCGCATTGGTCGACTGGTTGACGATGTTGCCGGGGTCGTAGCGGCTCCAGCCTGGCGAATCGAAAACATGGAACTCGCCGCCCGGCACCAGGTTAGCCTCGAAGCTCGGGTTCACAATCGAGATCGCCTGCGCCTGGCTGCTGGATGCCGCCGCCAGGCCCGAAGCCAGCAGGAAAACGGTCAATAGCTTTCGCATGTGTATCCCCTCACGTGCGGGACGCCTGCCATGCCCGTGATGACTTTCGCGTCGCCGGGTCAGAAAGTAGCACGTGACACACGGACCGGCGCGTGAAGTAGTTCACGAACACCGGCACATTCGGCATACCTACTGCAGCATGAAGGTCTCGTATTCGAGGCGCCACAAGGTGCGCGAAAGCCGCCACGCGCCGATCATGGTGACGATGAGCAGCGCCGCGGCGAAACCGTAGCCGTAGTACGCCGGCCCCAGCTTGAAGGTGATGGCCGTCAACACGACATTGAGCACGACGAACGATGCCGTCAGGAACAGCACGATGCGCCGCTTGTCGAGGTAGAAGAACACGTTCAGGATGCCCAGGAACACCACCTGCAGCCCGGCGGCGACCAGGTCCACATGCAGGAGCGACAGGTACAGCGTGGAAATACCCAGCCACTCGAGGATCGCCCGGCCGGTGACGATGAAGATCAGCACCGTGATGGTCTGGATTTTGACGATCTCGTAGATGCCGAGCTTGACGGTCTGCACCATGCCGTTGCGGAATTCCTCGATGGTCTCCAGCGAGCCGCCGCTGCGCACGGCGTTGTAAAACGCGTCGTAATACTCGACGAAGTCGGTTTCCAGCCGCACCAGGAAGATCGCCATCCCGGGGATGATGGACAGGTAGGCCAGGAACACCGGCAGGTCGTAGATCAGCGAGGCGCGGAACGGTCCGATCACGGCCTCGCTGGTGGAGGGCACGTACCAGAACATGAACTTGTCGACCCATACCCCCAGGTTGTAGAACAGGCCGATGGCCATCAGCGAAGGGTAGATGTTGGCGCGGTCGAAATACTCGAACGAGATGAACTTCTCCGCCGTGTAGTTGCGCAGGATCAGGGACATCATGCCCAGGAGCAGGGCGGCATGGCCGATCACGAATCCGATCACCAGGCCTTCCAGCCCCAGGGGCCGCAGCACCAGCGCGGCGATCACGGTGAGCGAATAGCCCACGAAATACAGCCAGACGATTTCCCGGTAGTGCTTCATGCCGGACAGGAAGATCGTCGCGATCCAGATATTGCTCATGGTCACGAAGCCGGCCACCGCCATGATGCGGAACAGGATGGACTGCTCCGGGAACAGGAAAACAACCGCGATCAGTCCGAGCACACCTGAAAGCACCGTCACCAGCATCGCCACCGCATGAAAATTGGTGAGGATGATTTCCTTGCGGTGTTCGAACAACCGGTCGGCGGAAAAGCGCGTGAACGAAAGCTGGAAGGCGCCGGTCAGAATCAGGGAGATCGCGATGATGTAGGTGACCGTCACCTGGAACTGGACGATGCGTACGTCCGGCACCACCACCGCATAGCTCAATACCCCAATGATCAGGATGCCGACAATCGACAGGACCCACGGCCCGGAGCTGATGACACCCGCGTAGCCGTAGGCCTGGATCAACCCCAGCAGGTTGTCCCGCTTGAGCAGCTTGCGCAGTTCGAACCCTATGCCGGCCATCGGGTCACCCGCCCCCCGGCGTACTCGCGCCACCGGGTGCCGCCGGCACGCTGGTGACGCCGGACGCCGCCGACGTCTCGCCAAGGGCAGTGCGATAGAGGGTGCGGTACTGCCCGAACATCAGTTCCTGGGTGTAGAAGCGCTCCACCCGCGCGATGCCGGCGGCCTGCGCCGCATGCCAGCGGTCCGGGTCGGACAGCAGGTTCACCGCCGCTTTCGCCAGCGCCGGCGCGTCGGCGATGCGCACGATGTCGCCCGACGGGCCCAGCGCCTCGTCCTCCGGCCCGAGGCCGAACACCAGTTGACGGCATGAGCCGACGTCGGTGGATACGCACGGCACACCCGCGGCGTAGCCCTCGAGGATCACCAGCGGCAAGGCCTCGCTGATGGACGACAGCACCACCAGGCCAATCTTGGGCATCAGCTCGTCGATCTTCTGGAAACCCAGGAACTTGACGCTTTTCTCCAGGCCGAGGCTGGCCGCGATGTTGCGGCACTCCGCGGCATATTCCGGCGATTCGTCCTCCGGCCCGGCGATCCAGCCCTCCGCTTCCGGCACCATGTTCACCACGGTGCGCATGGCGCGCACGAAGGTCTTGACGTCCTTGATCGGCACGACCCGCCCGATCAGGCACAACACCGGCGGCGGCGACGGCGTGCGCTTGTCGCGCAATGCAGACAGGCGCTTCAAGTCCACCCCGTTCGGGATGTTCATGGTGCGCCCGGGCTCGGCGCCATCGGCCACCTGGCGCAACCGGTTGGTTTCATACAGGGCGACGATGCGGTCGGCGGACTCGTAGCACATGCGCCCGAGCGCTTCGAAGAAGCGGATCCACAGATCGCGGAAGTAGGACACCTGCGAGGCGTCCTTCTCGAACACGCCGCGGTTGTCCTTGATCCATTCGCTCTGGAACAAGTCGATCTTGCGTTCCTTGGTGTAGATGCCGTGCTCGGACAGCAGCAGCGGTTTGCCGGTCCTGGCCTTGAGTATCGCGCCGAGGAAACCCGCATAGCCGGTGGAAATGGTGTGATAGCAACGTGCCGGAATCAGGTTCTCGACCACCCGCACCATGCGCCACACCGGGGCATGCATGATGCGCACGGTCCAGAAGTAGTCCACGAACGAAGGATCGGTGCAGAACTGGCGGTACTGCTCGGTGGTGTAGTTCCACGAGGCCTGGCTGTGCAGGAACGCCGCTTCGTCCATGCGTCCGCCTGGCTTGAGTTCGGGCAAGAGCTTCGCGAACAGTTCGCGCGCGCGCGCCGCCGCCTCCGGCGCATGGTTGCCGCCCCGCACGGTCGAATGAAAATCCGCCATCGTCGCGAAAGTCGCGGCGTCGCCCTTCTGCATGCGCGGCGCCGGCGCGTCATGCATGTCGTGAATGTAGTGGCACTCCATGTGCACCACATTGGCCGGCAACTGGTAGCGCATGTCGCCATAGTCTTCGCGCCGGCTGCCCAGGAAGCAGATGCCGAAGGTGTATTCGGGAAAGCCGCGGATGATCTGGTTGACCCATGACGACACCCCGCCCGACACATACGGAAACGTGCCCTCGAGCAGCAGCATGATGTCGCAAGACGATGCGGTCGGAAAGCTCATACCGGTCCCCAGTAGCGGCGCAGCGGCATCAACGCAGGCGCGGCGGGCTTGCCGCGCAACTCGCCGAACAGGACCCGCACTTCCGAGAACCGGCGCTGGCGGAACAGCAGCTCGGCCAGGTAGGGCAACATCCGCTCGCGCGCATAGCCCTGCCCGGCGGCCCGCGCGAACGCCGTCTCGGCCTCGTCAAGTGATTCGACCGCGAGGCCCAGGCGCCCCAGCATGAACCAGAGGCCCGCATCGTCGCTGTCGATCTCGAGCGCGGCGCGTGCGTGGCGCGATGCCTCCCCGGCGGCGAATTTCTGCATGTCACCCTGGACCAGGTTCTGGTACACCAGTTCCCAGTAGTACTCCGCGACCTGCTTGTTGGCGATGCGGATGTCCTCCGGCGCGGTGAGCGTCGCCAGCGACTCGCGGGTGGCGAGGATCTTCGAGGTGATCGCCTTTTCCTTGCCGTCGAGCATCCCGTAGGCAAGCAGACGGACATCGTCCACCGGGTCGGCCAGCAGGTCGCGCAGGATGCCGCCGGTCATGCGCGCGGGAGTGTTCTGCACCGCCGCCAGCGCCGTCAGGCGGGTGGCGACCGGCGCGTGGTCGTTGGCCAATTGCGCGCGCACCTGGCCGCCGCGAAAGCCGGTGCCTTCGGCGTTGCGATGGGTGGTGAACCGCGGCGCCTGAACCTTGCCATAGGTGTCGGCCGCCGAGCGGTGCGGCAGGGCAAGACTGAACACCAGGCCGCCGATCACGCACACCAGGCCTGCGACAGGCACGAAAAAATTGAAGGCGAACAGGAAGCCGAGCAGCCACAGGCGCGGATGTGAATACCGCCTGGGCACAACCGGCAGCAAGGCCAGGGATATCAGGATGCTGCCGGCGGCATGCGCGGCGAAATATCCCGCCAGCGCCGCGTTGCTGTGCGTACTCGACAGCAGGATGACAATCGAGCCCAGCTCGAATGACAGGGCGGCGAACCAGGTCTTAAGCATGGCAGCGCGCCAGCAAGCCGGCCAGGGTTTCCTGCGGCGCGGCCGCCGACAGGTGCGCGATGTGCGCCACCACCCGCCCGGCGACAAAATCGACGCCGAATTGCGCACGGATGGCTGTTTCGACACGGTCGAGATAGCCCTCGACGGCGGGCACGCCGGCCAGCGGCAGGAGAGAGATCTGCACCAGCCGGCCGGGAACGCGCGGCTCCCACGCAAGGTCCATGTTGCGCTTGAGGCGCTTTACCTGCGCGAACATGTCGACACCACGGGCATCGTCCTCGAACACCAGCGCCACCAGCGCCGACTGGATGTCGGCATCGACGCGAATCCGCGTCAGGCGCACCAGGTCGAGCGCGAATTCCGGCGGACAGGCGGGCAGCCGCGCGAGCAGCGCACGCGACTCCAGCCCCGACTCGACGCCGTCGGCGTAGTAGCCCAAGAGCACCGTGAACAGCTGCAGCGTATCGTAGTTGAGGGCGAAAAAAGGTAGCCGCTCGACCACCACCAGGCCGACGCGCTGGCCGCTGGCGGAGGTCATCGGGGCGCACACCAGATAGCGGCTCTGGTCGAAATCGCGTGAGCCCGGCTGCGCCATCTGCACGTGCACCAGGTCGCCCTGCTCCAGGCCGTAGGTGAGGAGCGGGTCGCCCAGATCCAGCGCACCGGCCGGGCCGAGGCGGGCCGCCGGCTCCTTTTCATAAGTGCCGTCGCGCCGCATGGCAAACACGGCGGCGACTTCCAGCTGGCAGCTTTGCGCCAGCAGTTGCAGGAACTCGTCCGCGCCCGGCAAGGCTTCGCGACGCACCAGCAGGGAGAGGCCGCGCAGGCGCGTAAGTGACTCGCGCAGGGTGAGGGGCTTGGCCAGCAGGTCCTGTTCAAGCCGCTCATGCGACATGCGCAGCAGGAAGTGGCTCTTGGTGAGCGTGTTCAGGCGTTCGTCCAGATAGGCGTTGACCGCGCGCAGGCGCCGTTGGCGCGAATTCCAGACGTCGGCAAACTGTCCGCATGCCAGGGCAAGCACCAACCCGCCCAGGAAGTAGGCCTGCGGAAAGGGAGTATCAATGAGTTTCAGGCCTTCAAGGGCGAGCCAGCCGAAAAGATAAGTTGCAACCGCGACCAGCGCGATGATGCTGCCATAGCGCATGGAAACCACGGCCGGCACCAGCCACAGCCATGGGAACTGCGCAGACAGTCCGAACGGATCGTTTGGCGTGAACCAGAAAGCCAGCGTCAGTGCGCCCACACCGAACAGCACCGCCTCGAAGGCCGCCCACGCCCAGATCCAGTGGGGCTCGTCGACGACCTGCTGGCCGGGGAAAAACCGCAGCAGCAGCGTGCGCAGCCACAGCCGCGGCAAATTGCGGTTGCGCCCCGAATTGCCTTCTTCGTCGATCATGCGGCCGGAAGCTGGCTCACCGGGCCGCGCCGATGACCGGCTGCAGCAACTGACGGATCAGTTTCTGCGCCACCGCCGAGAGGGCCTCGCGGCTCCAGCCGGTCTTGCCGCCGGCGCCACTCCACAGCACATTGCCGTTGGCGACATCGATGACCTGCAAGGTCACCCCGATCGCGGGTTCGCCGTCGATGCCCACCTTGTAGCGCCATTCGTCCACGGCGCCCGCCACCGCGTAGCGGACCCCGGCACTCCGCGCCCAGGCGAGTGCCGCGTCGAACTGCTTGCGGTCGAGGGGTTCGAACAGGGTCTCATTGTTGAGGTTGGCCGGGTAGCGGCGCAGGTCGCCGACCCCGTTGGCGCGCAGCACACCGTCGATGATGACCTCGGCGCGCAGGCCGGCCTGCGGCGTTTCGGTATGGTTCATGATCGGCAGCAGCGCCCATTTCGCTCCACGCTCGATCGCCGGCGGTGCGCCGATGTCGACCGTGGTGCAAGCCGCCAGCCAGAGGGGCAGGAGCAGCAGGCTCTTCAGGAATGTGAAACGCAGGGTTTGCATGGTCATGACGAATTGTCCTTCAATAGAGCCACTGGTAGTTGAGGCCGAATTCCCGCAGCCCCTGCGGGGCGCCGGGGGTGCCGGTGAACTGGCTGAAATGGATCACGAGATGGTCCTGCCCGGCGACGCTGCCCGCCACCCCGAGCCGCACACCGCGACCACCGCCGGTGAGACTGTTGTGGAACAGGCTGATGTCAAGGAACGGGCGCAGCGCGCGGGTGTAGCGTTGTTGAAGGAATTGCCCCCAACCGCCGGCGATGCCCCACTGGGTGTAACTGGATGACAGGTAGGTGTCGTTGCCGGTGTTGAGGGCCGCAGGCCGCAGGCTCGCCATCAGCGGATCGGTCGTGGCGGTGGCGGCGAGGTTGGCCCGGGTCAGGAAGGTCCGCAGGTTGAAATCCGGATACTCGATGCGGATGCGGTGCCCTGCCTCGAGGTTGTAGAAGGTGCCGCGCCCCAGATCGGCACCGCTCTGGGAGTAAAAGCGGTTCCATACCAGTCCGGCACGCAGGTACTCGCGATTGCTGAGGTTCCAGGTGAGGCTATTCTCGAAAACGGTCTTCATCGCCCCGACCCGCAGGACCGCCAGCTCGGTGGCGGTCTGGTGCACGCCCGCGCTGCCGGCCAGGCGCAGGCGCGAGCCAACCGCCAGGTCATAGTCCATGCGCAGGCTGTTGATCTCGCGCATTGCACTGCGGTGGGCGGCGGTGATGGTCACGGCACCGCGCTCGTCGCGAAAGCGCAGGAACAGCGCGGCGGTGGCATCGGTCTGTGGCACGTTGATGAGCGCGGTCTCGTCCTGGCTGGATTGCCGGTTGACCGAGAGAGTCAAACCCAGCTTCAGCCGCGGCGTCAGGTCCGCGCTCGCCTCGACCCTGGTTTCGCTGATCGACAGCGGCGCTTGCCGCACGCTGTTGATGCCGGCCGCGAGTCGCGCCGGGTCGGCGGTCACCATGTTGGTGAAGCGCAGGTGCAGCTCCTCGTCATGCTGCAGATGATCCAGTTGCTCGAAAGCCAGGGTTTGCGCCAGGGCGGGCCGGCCGATGCGCAGGGCCGCCTCGACCCGGTCATACATCGGCAGCCAGTCGGGCAGGTCGTCGAGCAGTCGCGTCAGGGTTTCCTGGTCCGCGCCCGCCAGCGCGACCGACAGGCGCCCCCAAAAGGGGCGCGCCAGGTCGTTCGCATAGCGTGAAACCAGCCACGCGCGACCGAGTTCCTGTGCCTCGTTGTTCAAGGCCCAGGCCAGCGCCAGCTCCTTGACCGTCGCATCGTTGTCGGCTGCGGGGAAGCGCGCCTCGGGCGCGGCGTCCGACCGCGTGAACCAGCCGGCCGGCAGCGGCCCGGTCACGGACGTTGCGTTGGCGACGCGCTGCGGCATCTGCTCGCCCAGGAGCGCGGCCAGCTCGGCCCCGGTGGACGGCAACACCGAAGCGGGCGATGGCGAACGCAGCAGCTTGAGGTCGGCCCGCAACAAGCCTTCGACGAGAGCCTTGGCGCGATCGCCGGCGACGAAGGTCTGGCTCACGGCGGCCAGGCGATCGCGCATCGAAATCAGCAGGTCTTCGGGAATCGCGGCCAGGATCTCCGGACGGCGCAGGTCCATCCACACCTTGCGGCGGATGCGCCATGCGACTTCCGGCTGCGCGTTCGCCTCCAGGCATTCGGCATACGCCATCAGCCACAGGTAGTCGTCCTTCAGGTTCGCCTGCTTGCGAAACCAGCGCAGCGCTTCGGCCTGGCGATTGATCGCCATGTGGGCCGCGGCGTACGGGCCCCACAGACGGGGTTCGGTCTCGGCCTGGGGCGCGAACACGCGCAATGCGCGACCCAGCGCCGGTGCGTCACGCACGGCGATCAGGCTCCAGATGATGGCGGCGCGGATGTCGGGGTCGGCGGGCTCCAGTGCATTGGCGGCCATCCAGTCGGCCAGTGCGGCATGCACATCGCCGCCTGCCTGCCGATGCGCCGCCCGCGCGGCGAGAAAGCGCGAATCCCGCTCCAGCAGGGCGCGAATCTCCTGCGGCAGGCTTGCGAGGAAGCGGCCGATGTCGGCCTGATTGCCAGCCCGTGTGTTCTGGTAGATCACCTGCAGCGCGAGTTCGGGGCGGCGAAACTTCACGAACGCGAATTCCGCCACCTTGGCCGCCTGTTCCGGCCGCATGGCATCCAGCAGCGCGATCAGGTTGAGGAGGTCGCCTTCCGAGTACTTGTCGGTCGCGAGCAGGCGCCGATAGCCGGCGATCGCCTTTTCATCCATCTGCAGAAGGCGGGCGAGCTCGGTATACATTTGCCAGTAAGCGGTGTCGGTCGGCCTGGCCGCCGCCTCCACAAGTTCGAGCGCCGCCAGGGCGGCGCGCAGGTCACCAGTCAGATAGTGGCGCTGGGCGATCGGCGTGGCGTAGGCGAGGGACGGCCCGAATTCCCGCTGCAAGGTGCTCCAGGTGTCGAACGCGAGCTGATCGCGTCCGGCGCGTTCGGCCAGGCGCGCCAGCCGTTCCAGCAGGGGCCGGCGCAGCGCACCGCGCGCGCGCGACTCGACGAAGGCGATCGCGTTTTCCGGCTGGCCGAGACGCTCGTGGATACCGATGACCTCTTCCAGGATTTCCACATTGCCCGGCGCGCGATCCAGTTTGTGGGACAGCACCGCCAGGAGCGCGCCATCATCAAACAGGCCCCTGGCCAGGCGCAGCACCGCGTCCCAGCTGGCCTCGGCCCCGGTCATGCGCGCATGGGCCAGCCATTGCGCCAATGCCACCTGCGGAGCGCTGCGCCATTCCGCCATCTGGGCAAAGCGCTTGCGCCACTCCGCCGAATTTGGCACCTGCGAGACGGCGGATTCCGCGACCTTGTAGGCGTCGGCAAGATTGGCAGCGGCGAGAAAGATGTTGAAACCCAGCAGGTAGGCCTCATCGTCGAACGGCAGGCCCGGGCCTGCCGAGCCAGTGTTGACGCGCCAGGATCCGGCCCTGGCCTCGCGCCCGGCGGCGAATGCGTGCACGATTCCGCCCGCCGGAGCGGCCATGAGAATGCCGCGCTCCTCCATTGCCAGGCGCAGGCGTTCGAGCATGGCCATGCGCAAGAGGCGCTTGGCGTAGCGCTGCGCGGCGTCGGCGCGATTGGCGGCCTGCGCGGTGCGCGCCAGGAACTTGAGGGTTTCGGCATCCTCGGCCAGTGTGCCGAGGTTGCGGTCGGCCTCGCCAATGGCTTCGTCGTAGAGGTTGCCCGACATCAGGGTCCGTACACCGGCCATGTAGTACTCGCGCCTGGCCGCAAGGCCCACCGACTTTTCCTGCGCGCGAAAGTAGAACTGCGCCGCCACACTGTAGCCGCCGAGCCCCAGCAGCAGCTCGGCCGACTCTGCATTGGCCTGTACCGTCCGCGTCTGCCCGGCCTGCGCCAGGCGCGCATACAAGGCGATCGCCACCGGCGCCTCGCCGAGGGAAACCGCCCGCCGCGCCAGGTACTCCATCTGGATCGGCGTGAGCTGCATTTCACTCAGGCGGCGCAGCTGTTCACCTGCCTCACGGGTGGCCTGTGCGCGTTTTTCGGACCCCGGCGCCATGGCGAAGGCCTCGCGTTCCCGCAGGTCGTACTCCAGCATCTCGGCTTCCACCCGCAGGTCGTCCATCTTCGCCGCGGCGAACGGGCGCAGGGTATGGCGCGCGTCGTCATAACGCCCGAGTTGCATCTGCTGGCGCGCCAGCATCACGCGAAGGCGCGGCGAATCGGGCTGCGCGGCGATGAAGGCCTTGAGGTATTCGATGGTCAGCGGGTCGCTGCGATTGGTGCGGGCGAGCTGGTCTTCCAGCCCGCGTTGCGGAAATATCGTCGCCAGGCCGAGCGCCACCGCCAGCCCGAAGGCCAGGATGCCGAGCAGCGAGAACAGCTTCAGGCGCTCATTGGACGCATCGAACGCGTACCACTTGTTGGTGCGGTGCGCGCCCGAGGCTGGCCGGGTCGGATTCATAGCGTTGCAGGGAGGGTCCCGATGCCGCCGGGACGGTTGCGGCGGCCCGCGCGGGCTTGCCGTTGATGGTGACGCTACAGCGCTCAGTGCCCGCCAGGCGGAACACCGGCGCCACATGCGATTCCAGGGTGAAACCGAACGAGTTGCCGCTGCGCTCCGAGGCCGTCACGCGCCCGTTGGCATCCGCCAGGCGGGGCGGGGCGGGATCATTGTTGCCGACCGCCAGGCGGGTTTCCGCGCCGTCAAGGGTGATGTAGCGCGCCGCCCCGCCTTCGGTCACGCCGATGATGCCGCGGCTATTGACCAGATTCGGAATGGCAACGCCGGGATCAGCCCGCAGGGTGCGCAGCGACCCGTCGCCACGCACGATGACTTCGCCGGAATCGGTCGCGCGCGCGATGACCATGCGTTCGAAGTCGAGCACCTTGCGGATGTACTCGGACGCATAGATGGGCGTGACCGGTTGCGCCAGCGCGTACTGGTAGACCTTTTTCAACGCGTTGAGCGAGGCCGGCTTGGACGCCGCGTAGGTGTGGTAGTAAATGTTGATCGGCTTGAAGCGGTGCGGGGTTTCAGTGAGCTCGAAGGTTTCGATGACCCGCTCGAAGCCGTAGAAGGGGCCGGTCCAGTTGTTGGTGTAGACATTCTCGTTCTGGTTGGGCGCATAGACCTGGTAGAAGCCCCGCTTGCGTATGCCCTGCGACGCGATCAGGCTCCAGGTCGGTGCGGACTTGGTGATCAGGGTGTCACCGCCATTCATGTTCAATACGCCCGCCGCATAGGTCTCACGGATCGCCTCGGGCGTCGGCATGCAATCCCCGGTCCAGAGGAAAACTGCGGTCCGTTTGCCGGAAGGCAAAAGCGTGCGATTGATGTAGTCGATCGAACCAGCGATTTCCCGCGACAGCGCGAAGCGATAGCCCGGAATATCCAGATGCATCGGCGCCTCGCCGGCCGCGCGTGGATCACCGGCACTCGCCCACACGAACGGGTGGGAATACGAATGGCTGGCCACCTCGACACCGGGAAGCGCGTAAATCCTCCTTGCGATTGCCTCGAGTGCCGGCGACTGCGCCTTGTAAAGCCCGTCGAGTGCGATTTCACCCTGGATCACGGAGACGGTGGTGGGGATGCGATAGCGCTCGAGTATCTCCCTGGCCATGACCTCCGACGCATAGGGCGATCCGGGGAACTCGGCGCGCGATGCCCAGCCATCGCCATCGACATGGGCAAACAGGATTCTTCTGCCACTTTCCGTGGTCACATCAGGCACAGGCAACGGCTCGGGGGCGAGCGCCGCCCTTAGGAAGGACAGCGGGTTGACGACCCAGCGCTGCTGGCCGACCGCGTTCATGCTCACCAGCGCGAACGGCGACAACACGAAGCCTCCCCATGTCGTGATGGCCGCCGCGTCGTAGGCCTTGCCGGCCTGGTCCTCAAGACGCAGCAAGGGCCTGCTCGCGGCATCAGCCTTGATGGCGACCAATTCACGTCGATTCGGCAAGGGTTGAAACTCGAAGCCAAACATGGGATCCCGCCGGACGATCGCCAGGCGCGGCCCGGCGGGTCCAGCGACGGTTGCCAGCCCGAGTTCCCGATTCATCGCGGCATCCAGCGGAAAGGGAAACTGGTTGAACACCGCGACGCGTACACCGTCGCCGATATGTCGCTTGATGAAGGCGGCTACCTTGGCGTCGACCTGACTGTTCGTCCCGCCCAACCAGGTGACCACGCCGGCATACCGTCCGCGCAAGGTCCCCTCCGGCAATGTTTCGCTGCGCGGGTCGAGCAGGTCGTAGGCGTAACCGAGATGATTGAGCGGCATGCCGAGAAACCGGTGCGCGTCCGCGTTGTGGAAATCGGCCTGCTCGGCCGGCATGTCGGTGAGCACCAGGACACGGCGCGGCACAACCTCCACGCGGCCAACCCCCAGCATGTCGAGGTCCGGATTGGCCACCCAGGGCGTAAAGCCCAACGCCAGTATCCGCCTTGCCGTATCGCGCGCAAGATCACGCTCGCCGGGCGCGACGTAGTCGATCGCGATGACGGGCAAGCGATGCTTGTCCCGCACAGTGCCCAGTTGGCCGAGCAGCCACTCGCGGTCCGCGGCCGGTACCTCGCGATAGCGCTTGTTGGCCTGGTCCCAGCCGCGATACACCGATTCCGCCGCCACCGCAGTGACCATGTTGCTGACCTGCGGCAGGATCTCGAAGCCCCGGTTGAAGATCAGCCGGATGCCCGGAAAGCGCGCGCGCAGGGCGTTGAGCGTGGCCACCATCGCGACCTCCTGCACGGCGCGCGCTTCCGGCGTTTTCGCGATCAGGTGGTACGAATCCAGAGTGTCGAGAAAAAAGCCGCGATAGCCACGCTCCCACAGCGGCGCAACGATGCGCTCGATGAAGAATTCCCGCCAGGCCGGCGCGGTCTGGTCCACCACCGAACTGCCCCAGGCCTCGTTCTGCCCTTTCAGGACACCGGGGGGCACGGCCTTGAAGAAGGCGCGCGTGGGTTCCACTTCGCCGAAGGACACATAGGCGAAGAGTTCGGAGGCGCCCTTCGACGCTTCGCGTCGCCACGGCTTGGGGTCCGGCACATGATCGGGTTCGACCACGGCGATATCGAACGCGGCGAGTTCATCCAGGGGCGGATTGGCACCATAGAAGAACGCCACCGAAGGCGATGCAGCGGCCGAACCTTGCGCTTGCGCAAGGCCGAATGGCAGCAACAGCATCAGGCCCAACAGGCGCATGAACGCGCCCGCCGCACCACGGGACAAGACGGACAATCGCCATCGACAGAACCAGTGATCCCGCCTGGACGAATCGTTCATCGCATTCCCCTCCAGAAATCGATTGGCGACTCAACACCCGGAACCCGTACTCTCGTCCGCACAATCGCGGGCGCCAGCGCAGGTTCACCGGAAAAATGCCGGAACTAACTGATTTTCATGAAATTTTGAACACCAGGAACCGGAATTTATTTATACCGTCAAGGGCAGGCGGCAAAACAGCGAAAAGCCGTTGTTTGATGACGCAATTCGCCATCAGACCACCAGATAGCCACCATCCACCGGCAGGATCACGCCGGTGACGAACGACGCCGCCGGCGAGCACAGGAACAGCACCGGCCCGGCCATATCCGATGGATCGGCCCAGCGCTTCATCGGGGTGCGGTCGATGACCGCCTTGTTGGCTTCCGGGTTTTCGCGCAGCGGCCTGGTCAGCGCCGTGGCCACCCAGCCCGGCGCGATGGCGTTGACGCGGATGCCATCGTCGGCGTAGGCAATGGCCAGCGACTTGGTCAGCTGCATCACCGCGCCCTTGCTGGCGCTGTAGGCGGGCGTGATGGCAGCGCCCGAAAAGCTGCGCATGGAAGCGGTATTGACAATGGCCCCCTTGGTCTTTGCCAACAAGGGCCGGGCCAGCGCGCACAGGCGTTGCGTGCCGTTGAGGTTGACATCGATGACCTGGGCGAACACCTCGGGGTCGTGCTCGGTATTGGCGCGGCGGATCATGCCCGCGCAATTGACCAGCACGTCCAGGGTTTCGAAGCTGGCCATCAAGCGCTTGCAGGCGGCCAGGTCGGCCACGTCGAGCGCGACTGCGCTCAAGCCCGCGCCGCGCGCCTCGGCAAGCTCCCCATCGGTCAATCCGGTGACCGTGACCCTGGCGCCGGCGTCATGAAACGCACGCGCGATCGCCAGGCCTATGCCGCTGCTGCCTCCGGAAACCAGGACGGTCTTGCCTGTAAACACCTTGTCGAACATGGGATGCTGCCTCCTCTTTATGGTGAAAATTCCCGCTACCAACGGTAAAGTCTAAGGCATCCGTCCGCATCGGACTGACGTACATTGTGCTGAACGTCCCTGTTGCCCCAACATATCAACCCGCTTTTCCCTGACCGGAGTCCCCATGCGCCTTGCCATCGTTTCCGCATCCATCCTCGCCGTGACGCTTGCCGTGATGTCCGCCCCGGGCCACGCCGTGGGGACCGATGAACCGAAGCCCGCGCCCAAGCCCGCACCGAAACCGGAACCCAAACCCGATTCGAAGGACGCCCCCAAGGCCGCATCCGCCACGCTGGATGCCGACTACGTCGCCGGCAAGGCCGCCGTCGACGCACGGGACTGGAAGCGGGCGATTGAACTGTTCTCGCGCGCCGCCGGACGCGATGCCGACAACGCCAACATCCAGAACTACCTCGGTTTCGCCAACCGCAACGACGGCAACTGGGAGGTGGCAATGAAGCACTACCGCACTGCGCTTGCCCTCAACCCGGAGCATCGGGGCGCTACCGAGTACATGGGGCACGCCTATCTGCTGCGTGGCAATCTGCAACTCGCCCAGGGCCAACTCGCCCGGCTGGAGCGCATCTGTGGCCGCGGTTGCGAGGAATACGCTTCGCTTTCGAAGGCGATCGAGGATTTCCGGCGCAATCCGAAATAGGAGGTTTTTCCATCGCTGTTCAGTGCTTGAACCACACTGACCGGATGGAATAAACCGCAATAGTTGGTCGTTTGCCGTGATATGGGCAATTTGTCCAGTTTCGGGAGATGACCAAATGAAAAAGACACTCGTCGCATTGGCGCTGGGTTGCGCCCTGGTGCTTGCCGGCTGTGCGGGCGCCCCCGCCAAGATGGATGGCGGTGCCCTCACCGGCGCCACCGGCATGACGCTCTATACCTTTGACCGCGATACCGCCGGCAACGGAAAATCGGTCTGCAACGGGCCGTGCGCAGCCAACTGGCCGCCGCTGATGGCCAGCGACACGGCCAAAGCGAGCGGCGAATACACTATCATCACGCGGGACGACGGCAAGAAGCAGTGGGCGCTTAAAGGCAAGCCGTTGTATTACTGGGCAAAAGACCAGAAACCAGGCGACAGGACAGGCGACGGCTTCAACAACATCTGGCGCGTCGCCAGGGAGTGACGGGATTTACACGGACGACTCTGCAGCGCTGATCGCGCTGATACCACGACTGCGGCGTTACGCCCGCGCACTCACTGGAGATCGTCCGCGCGCCGATGACCTGGTACAGGACACCCTTGAGCGTGCCATTGCGAAATGGTCGCTCTGGCGGCCCGGTACCGACCTGCGGGCGTGGCTATTCACCATCATGCACAACGTCTTTGTGAACCAGGCGCGCCGTTCCTCGCGGGAGGCGGTGCCCACCGACCCGCAGGTCCTGGCCGAACTCGACCTGGCCGACGCGGCGGTTGCAGACACATTGGTGCAATTGAACAGCATCGAGCGGGCGCTGGCGCGCCTGCCGGAAGAACAACGTGAAGTGTTGTTGCTGGTGTCGCTGGAAGGCTTGTCGTACGACGAAGTGGCCCACACCTTGGGTGTGCCGGCCGGCACCGTGATGTCCCGTCTCTCGCGTGGTCGTGCCCGCCTGGCGGCACTGCTCGAAGGCGAGGACGCGCGCGGCGACACCGGCAGGCAATTGAAAGTAGTCAAATGAGTTTCACCGAAACCGACATCCATCGCCTGATCGACGGCGAACTCACGCCCGAGGACGCGGCCAAGGTGTCCGCATGGGTCGAGTCAGATCCGGCGCGGCAGGCGCAGGCGGACGCGTACCGCCTGCAGGCCGCGCTGCTGCACGTGCGCTTCGACGCGATGCTCAACGAACCGGTGCCGCCGCGCCTGCTCGCCGCCGCGCAGATCAAGCCAGCCGCCAACGAATCGCGCTTCCTGCGCGTTGCAGGACAGGCTCTGTTCGCGGCAGTGTGCATCGGCGCCGGCTGGATGGGACACGTCTGGCTGGGCGGCAATGACGGTGCACAACCCGACGTCAGCGCCCGTCTGCCGCAACGCGCTGCCGTGGCCCATGCGGTGTACGTGCCCGAAGTGCGCCATCCGGTTGAAGTGGGCGCCGACCAGGAAGCCCACCTGGTGCAATGGCTTTCCAAGCGGCTCGCCGTGCCGGTGCGCGCGCCGGGGCTTTCGCGCCATGGCTTCCGCCTGGTGGGTGGGCGCCTGCTGCCGGGCGATGACCGCCCGGTGGCGCAATTCATGTACCAGAACGAAGCCGGCAAGCGCCTGACGCTTTATCTGCTGAGCATGCCCAAAGTCCGCACCGCGGCGGCGCGCCAGGCGACCGAATCGTCTTTCCGCTTCGAGAAGGTGGGCGAAGTCAACGTGTTCCACTGGACCGACGACACGCGCGGCTATGCGCTTTCCGGCGACCTCTCGCGCGAGGAATTGCTGCCGATTGCACGTACGGTTTACGACGACCTGGAAACCAAGGACAGCAAGGGCGGATGATCCGCCACGGGCGCCAGCCCCCTGTTTAACCCAAAGCGCGCGTTCGAACCTACGTCCCAGTCGTGCTGACTCCCCAGGACAGGACGTCGCGCCGGCTGCGCCATACGACAGCCAGTAGTCCAAGCAGAAGAAGCACATAGGCATCCGGCTCCGGAACCGGTGAAACGAGCGACAACCTTATGTTGTCGAGACCCATTGGGTTGCTACAGCACGGGATTTCCGGATTTGTCAGAGAGATCGAAAGTGCGTCAACGGCGCCGGTTTCGCTAGGATTAGGAACTGTTGCGAATGTTCCGAAGGTATTCGGCACTGTCCCCTTTAGTGAAAACACCGCCACTGAGTTCAGATAACCAGTGATCACATAAGGGATAGGAGTCACACTGGAATAGAGGTCGACCGATCCGAACTGGAAAAGAGAGCCGCCGCTCGAAATGCGGACTGATGAAGTTAGCGCCGGCTGGCCGGTTACCTGCTCGAACTGTATGGACGGCCCAGGGTTTCCATACCCGCTCACGAACCATGAACCGGAGAATGCAGTGACGGTGAAACCGGATTCCGCATGACTTGCTATCGATCCGGAAGGCGCATCCTGAAAAGTGATGACCGCGGCCAAGGCCATCTGATGCACTCCAAGGCCGAGCCAAAGCGCAAGAACCAGGCGCGCAACCGACTTCAGTACAAGAGCGTGCATGCTGGTTAACGCAAAATAAGCCTTTTCCATTCTTCTTCCTTCAAGTGATTGAATCGACGATTCAGACCGCCTCAGGCTGGCCATGCTGACAAGGCGACCTTCGTCGCAGCGACCGCCGATTGCACGCATTTCGTGCCCTGTCCCGCACAATGGTTTACGCGATACCGCCGTTCAAGGCAACGCCACCCCAAACACCCGCTCCGCCTCTTCCCGCGTGTAGTAGCCGCGCATGATGTCGCGCTCGATCTGCGCGACCGGCCGCTGCGCCGGTTCGCCATAGCCGCCGCCGCCCGGCGTCGACACTTCGATCACGTCGCCCACGCCCAGCGCGATGCCCTGGTCCTTGGACAGATGCGGCGGTACATAGGGCTGGCCGTCGCGCATGATGCGCACGCGATTCACGCCACCGTCGCTGCCGCCGATGGCGCCTTGCGGGCCGGTGCGGCCGTGGTCCATCACCATCGAGGCCACCGCCTCGCCGCGACGGATGCGGATCTTGTAGTTGACGCCGAAGCCACCGCGGTGCTCGCCCGCGCCGCCCGAGCCTTCGTTGAGCGAAAACTCCTCGAACAGGATCGGGTAGCGCTGTTCCATGATTTCCACCGGCGTGGTCTTGGAGATGCCGATGGTGGAGCAGCCGTTGGAGATGCCGTCGCCGTGCGGGTTGCCGCCGTAGCCGCCGCCGGAGATCACGTACATCACGTAGGACTGGCCGGTCTTGGGGTCGGTGCCGCCCACGCCCAGGTTGCCGCTGGTGCCGGCGGGCGCGGCGAACAGTTGTTCGGGGATGGCCTTGGACAGGGCCGCGAACACTGCCTCGGCGATGCGCTGGCTCACTTCCGCCGCGCAACCGGACACCGGGCGCGGGTACTTGGCGTAGAGGAAGGTGTCGTGCGGCTCGACGATCTCGAGCGGAGCGAAGGTGCCGGCGTTGATCGGCACGGCCGGGAACACGTGCTTGACGGCCAGGTAGATCGATGACTTGGTGGTGGCGATCACGCTGTTCATCGGGCCGCGGCAGGGTGGCGAGGAGCCGCTCATGTCGAAGCGCAGCCTGGCGTCTTCCGCGCCGCCCGACTTGGTGACCTTCATGCGGATCACCAGCGGTTCATTGACGACGCCGTCGGAATCGACGAAGGCCTGGCCTTCGTAGCTGCCATCGGGAATCGCGGCGATCTTGGCGCGCATCTGCGCGGCGGCGCGGCGCTTGAGTTCGGCGATGCCTTCATCGACCGTATCCGCGCCGTAGCGGTCCAGCAGGGACGCGAGGCGCTTCTCGCCGGTGGTCAAGGCTGCCGCCTGCGCCTTGATGTCGCCGATGCGCTGGTCGGCCACGCGGATGTTGGAGAGGATGATGGACATGATTTCGTCGTCCAGCACGCCCTTCTTGTAGAGCTTCACCGGCGGCAGGCGCAGGCCCTCCTGCTCGACCTCGGTGGCGTTGGCGGAAAAACCGCCCGGCACCATGCCACCGGTGTCCGGCCAGTGCCCGGTGTTGGCCAGCCAGCACCACAGCTTGCCCTTGTAGAAGAAAGGTTTGACGAACTTCACGTCCATCAGGTGCGTGCCGCCCAGGTAGGGGTCGTTGACGATGAACACGTCGCCCTCGTGGAGCGCAATGCCGCGCGCCTGGATGCGCTCGATCACCGCCTGCACCGAAAACTGCATGGTGCCCACGAACACCGGCAGGCCCAGTTCACCCTGGGCAATCAATTCGCCGTTGTTGCGGTGGTAGATGCCGTCCGACCGGTCGAGCGCCTCGGAGATAACCGGCGAGAAGGCGGCGCGCACGAAGGCCAGATCCATCTCGTTGCACACCTGGTTCAGGCCGCTCTGCAGTACCGCGAGCGTGACGGGGTCGAGTGCCATGGCGTGCCTTTAGTCGTAGGCCAGGTAGGTGCGCACCAGGCGCGGGATGTCGCCCTGCAGTTCGCGGATGCGCTGGGTCCAGGGGGTGGTGACGGCCGCCTGCCACTCGGGTTGCTGACGCACCTCCGGCCCGGCCAGGTCGTACAACGCCACGTAGCGCGGCTTGCCGGCAGGGTCGAAAAAGCGCCGCGCGCGCAATACGCCCGGCACCTTGCTGATCAAGGGCACATGCTCTTCGTTGTACCAGCGGTTGAATTCTTCTTCATGTTCGGCCGGGATGTCGCCGAGCGAGATGAACAAGGCGCGTGCAGCTTCATTGGCGGGCTCGGCGATCGTATCGTGCGCGCGGCCGGTCTCGGTCAAAGCCCAGCGGCGGAACACTGTTGCACGGCCCAGGCAGCGCTTGCTCCAGGGCGTGAAGTTGTCGCCTACATGCGACATGTACTCCTGCGTGGTGAGCGCCTCGGGAGACTCGAGTTCGTAGGTGGCCAGGTACTTGCCGTCGCCGGGCTTGGCATCGGCAAAGGTCCAGCGCCGCGAGGAGATGAAGCCGGTAATGCTGTTGCGCTCCGGAATGTGCTCGGTGTCGTACCAGGCGTTGAATTCTTCCTCCATCTCGGGTGGAGGTTCGGTCATGGTGAGCAGCAGGCCGCGCATGGTTTCTAGACTTTCAGGATGAGGTTGCCGATGGTGTCCAGGGTGGCTGTGACACCCGGTTCAACCACGGTGGTGCAATCAAGCTGCTCGACAATCGCCGGGCCGGTGAATTGCGCGGCGTCCGGCAGAAGTTCGCGCCGGTAGATGGGGGTATCCACCCATCCGCCGGTGAACCACACAGGACGCTGCCCGACGCGCGCCTCGCCCAGCGTGGCCTTGGGCGTCGCCGCGGCAATCGCCTTGAGCGACACCGGCTTGCGCCGGCCGATCACCGCCGTATGCAGGTTCACCAGCACCGGGCGGATCTCTTTGAGCTCCACACCGAAGCGCTGCCAGTAGGCCGCCTCGAACAGGGCGCGCAGTTGCGCCAGGCTGATGGCCGGGTCGGGAATGGCCACCGAGAGAATATGGCTCTGGCCCTGGAACTGCATGTCGGCGCTATACACCGCGTCGATGCGCTCGACCTCGACCCGCTCGCGCGCGATGGTGGCCCGCCCGGCCTCGACCTGCGCCTTGAAGACAGCGGCGATGGCGCCCTCCTCCAGCGCGCCCAGCGGACGGTTGATGGTGCGCACATGGTCGTGCCGCACGTCGGCCACGGTGCAACCCAGCGCGTTGGTGAGGCCCGGCCGCGCCGGGATCAGCACCTTGGGGATGGAAAGCTCGCGCGCCAGCGCGCAGGCATGCAGCGGGCCAGCGCCGCCAAAGGCGAACAGGGCGAAGTCGCGCGGATCATGGCCGCGCGCCAGCGACACCATGCGGATGGCGCCGGCCATCTTGTCGTTGGCAATGGTGAGGATGGCGGCGGCGGCGGCATCGGCATCGAGCCCCAACGGCCGGCCGACGTGCTCCATCACCAGCTCGCGCACCCGCGCCAGGGACACCGGGTTGGCCACCGAGAGCAGTTTGTCCGGATTGAGGCGGCCCAACACCAGGTTGGCGTCGGTGATGGTCGGGCGTGTACCACCGCGGGCATAACAGATCGGCCCGGGCGTGGCGCCGGCGCTCTCCGGCCCCACATGCAGCATGCCGGACGAATCCACATAGGCGAGCGACCCGCCGCCGGCGCCGATGGTATGCACATCGACCATCGGCACATGGATGGGCATGGCGTACTCGAGTTCGAGTTCGCTGGAAACCGTGGGCAGGCCGTCCTGGATCAGCGCCACATCGGTGGAGGTGCCGCCCATGTCGTAGGTGACCAGGTTCGTCTCACCCGACTGCACGCCGGTATACGCCGCCGCGATCACGCCGGAGGCCGGGCCGGACATGACGGTATTGACCGCATGCTCGGCGACAATCGCCGAGGCCACCGTGCCGCCGTTGCCCTGCATGACCAGCAGTTCCTTGGCGAAGCCGCGCCCCTTCAACTCCGTGACCAGGCGGTCGATGTAGCGCGACAGCACCGGCTGCACCGCCGCATTCACCGCCGCGGTGACGCCGCGCTCGTATTCGCGGTATTCGGACACCAACGTGTGGCCGGCGGTGACAAAGTCGTTCGGCCAGAGCGCGCGGACGATCTCGGCGGCGCGGCGCTCATGTGCCGGATTGATGTAGCTGTGCAGAAAATGAATCACCACCGCCTCGCAGCCAGCCGCCACCAGGGCACGCGCGGCAGCTTCCACGGCCTCCTCGTCGAGCGGGGTCAGCGCCGTGCCCTCGGCATCCATGCGCTCGGGCACCTCCATGCGCAACTCGCGCGGGATCAGGGGCACGAAGCTGCCGGTCAGGCCATAGGGCGAGGGGCGGGTGCGCCGCCCAAGCTCGAGCACGTCGCGGAATCCGCGCGTGGTGATGAGCCCCACCCGGGCGATCTTGCGCTCGAGCATCGCGTTGGTGGTGGTGGTGGTGCCATGGATGATGGCCGCCAGCCCCGCCGGGTCGGCGCCGGCGGATTCGATCGCCGCCAGCACGCCGAAGGCCTGGTTTTCCACCGTGGTGGGCACTTTGGCCAGCCGGACTTCGCCGGTGGCGTCGTCCACCAGAATCAGATCGGTGAAGGTGCCGCCGACATCAATACCTGCGAGTTTGCTCATTCGACCGCTTTGCCGCGCGCCGGCAGTTCAATGGAGAACCTTAAGTGTCCCATGGCGCGAGACTGAACAGAAGCACTTCCGGCTTATGGCGACGCTAAGAAGCGCCGTATGCCCGGCCACTCGCCCGGATCCTGGAGTGGCACATTCCCTGCAATTCGTGTGTCCCGCAACAATCTTCGATCAGGTCCGAGTTTGCACACAGAGTCTCTGGCACCGGAACATATCGACGGCTTTTCACTTCGCCAGCTCACGATAAAGCGTGTCGAATTTGCTCTTGCTGGCCTGCAAGGCCGATTTGACCTCTGGTCGGATCTGACTACCGCGCCTCTTCTCGATCAAGTCGGTAAACGCCTCCTCAATCACCGATTGCAATTGCCGGCCCTCGGTTTTCGCGATCATCTTCAGATCCTCAAGAACCGTTGCATTGGCCCGGGAAGCGAATTTCACTTTGGCAATGCCATTGGCGCCCATGATCTCCCCGAACAGAAAACAACTTGAAGCAGCATCATAATGCGCTGTATCCCCTTATGACGACGAACAGTTGGTTGAAGCCAGGGACGATTCTGTCTCGCTTCAAGACGATCACTCAATTCTTTTCTATCCCCACTTCCTGCGCCGTCCTTCGCCAGGCGTCCAGTTGGTCCTTGAGGATGACGCCCATTTCCTCCGGCGTGGAGCTTTGCAGCTGGAAGGCGATGCGATCGAGCGCCTCGCGCACATCGGCACGGCCGCCCACCACCTTCATCGCCGCGGCGACCCGCTCGACCACCTCCGGCGGCAGCTTTGCCGGCCCGAACAACCCCGCCCAGGGGCTGATGGTGAGCTTGCCGAGGCCCGCTTCGGCGCCGGTGGGCGCTTCCGGCGCCAGCGGACTGCGGGTCGGCAGCAATGTCGCCAACACTCGCAACTTGCCCTCCTTCACCTGCGGCATGGCACTGCCGGGGGTGCCGATCATCACCTGCACCCGCCCGGCGATGAGGTCGGCGGTCGCCGGGGCGTCGCCCTTGTAGGGAATGTGCTGCATGTTGAGTTTCTCGATCGACGCCAGTTGCGCAGAAAAAAGGATGCTGGTGCCGTTGCCGGTGCCGTAATTGACCTTGCCGGGATTGGCGCGCACGTAGGCAAGGAACTCGGCGACATTCTTCGCCGGCAGGCTCTCATGGACGAACAGGAAGAAGCCGAACTTGCCGACCAGGGAAATCGGCGTGAAGGCCGTGAGCGGGTCATAAGGCGGCTGCTTGCGCATCACCGGCGCGGCGTTCAGGCCAGTGGTGGTGGCGAACAGCAGGGTGTAGCCGTCGGGCGGCGAGGTCTTGACCACATCGCCTGCGATGGCGCCATCGGCACCACCGCGGTTGTCGATGATGAGGGTCTGGCCCAGCGCCTGCGACAGGGCTTGCGTGACCGTGCGCGCCGCGAGATCGGCGGCCCCGCCGGCCGGGAACGGCACGACCAGGCGGATCGGCCGGTTCGGGTAGGGCTGGGCGCCCACCCCGCCACTCAGGCCAAACAACACCACCCACGCAACCAAAATATGCTTCCACGGGAAATTCATTTGCCACCTCCGCTGTCTATGTGATGCCGCTGACTGCCAACAACGATACTATCAATCCGGGGACTTGATGCGAAGCGGGCACGCATGAACGGGGGAATGATGTTGCTGGTCGGGACCGGGGTGCTGCTCGCCGTGGTGATTGCGATCGCGTCGGCACTGCTCATCTTGCGCAGGCGTGGGCGCGTTCAAAACGACGCGCCGCACAGGACCTCACGCCGGCAACACCGCTCCGTACTTGTTGCGGCATTCGTCGCACCAGGCGCCCTGCTCACAACCTGGAGCTTTACCGGCTTTTCGGCCGAAACCCAGTATGGCTGGGTGCTGGGCTGGATTCCCGGACTGCTGGCAGCCGCCATAGCCGGTGGCCTGGCGTTCCTGCTGGTTCAGGGCGTATCCCGATCCGTGCGCACACCGGTGGCTTACGCGATAGGCCTGTGCGCCAATGGCGCCTATCTGGCGCTTCTGGTGCGCCACTGGCTGTCCATCGGCTGACCGCGTCGGCAGAGTCTGGCTGTCAGGCCAGTCCCGCCGCATGCAACGCCTTGACCTCCTCCCAGGCGCGCCGGATGAAGCGCGCGCATTCCACGTTCTGCTCGAACAGGTTGTACTTGTGGCCCAGCGCATAGTCCGGCAGGTTGATCATCTCGGTGGTGATGTATTTCAACCGGCTGCCGGGGGTCTTCACATGGTGGCGCAGCACCCTGCGGATCGCCTCTTTCGAGGGTTCCAGCATCCACGCATGCCAGGGGGAGTGCCACTGACCGGCTTCCGGCTTGACGCTCGGGTACAGGATGCCGCGCGCGTAGGTGCCGTACTGCAGGGTGTCGCCGGCCGGCACGTTCAAGGGGTGCCGGTGCCACAGGTTCATCGGCTGGTTCGGCGCGACCGTGCGCAATTGCGTCCAGCGCACGATGCCCAGCGCCAGCCACTCGTCTACCAGGCTGCCGGGCTCGAACGGGTCGAGGATCATCCGTCCGGCCTGCACTTCCTCGCGCACGCCGGAGATGTCCTGCTCGAAGGCGTTGCCGATCTTGAACACGACATGGCTGTAGTCGATGTTGAAGTTGAACGGGATGCCCTGCCCCTCTATGCGGCGCGCGATCGGAGTGATGCGGCGGAAATCCTCGGTCCACATGTTCACGTGCAGCTCGAAGCACGGTTCCACGCCCAGCTTCATGCCGGCATCGTAGGTATCGAGGTAATGGGCGACGATCTCGTCGTCGGTAAGCACGTGGCCATCCGCGTGGTGCGTGAAGGTCATGATGTTGTGGCAGTCGGCACCCACCTCGCGGCATAGCCGCAGGTTGTCCGCCAGCAAGGCCTCGTCACGGCCGAGGCGGTAGAACCAGCTGCCGGTATGGACCGGCAGGTCGTACTTCGCCATCGCTGCCAGATAATCATCGAGCTGCGAGCGCAGCGGCAGGCGGTCGAAATAGTCGAACACGCCCGACTCCTTGACCATGCGGAACTGCTCGTCGATCGTAGCTTCCTGCAGGGACACCGGGCGTTCCAGCGAAGAAGCCTGGGCCCCGCGACCGTTGCAGCCCAAGAGCAGGCCCTGATCCATCACGTTCTCCCGGTTGACGGAGGCATCCCCGTCGCGACGGCCTAAACCGCCAGATACTGGGCCTGGACTTCCGCGTTTGAACGCAGTTGCTCCATGGTCCCGGAAAAGCGGATCGCGCCCTTCTCGATGATGTAGGCGCGGTCCGCGACGTCCATGGCGAAATGCAGGTTCTGTTCGGAAAGCAGGATCGCCACGCCGGCCTTCTTGAGCCCGCGGATCGCCTCGGCCATCTGGTCTACGATCACCGGCGCCACGCCCTCGGAGGGCTCATCGAGCAGCACGCACAACGGATTGCCCATGAGGGTGCGGCCGATGGTGAGCATCTGCTGCTCGCCGCCCGACATGCGCCCGCCCGGGCGCTGCGGCATCTCGCGCAGGTTGGGGAACAACTCGCCGATCCTGGCGAAGTCCCAGGTCGGCGCGCCCGCGCGTGGTGCCTGCCGCCCGACTTCCAGGTTCTCCAGCACCGTCAGGTCGGTGAAGATGCGGCGCTCCTCGGGCACATAGCCCAGCCCCATGCGGGCGATGCGAAACGGCGCGAACTTCTCGATGCGCTGCCCCTGGAATTCGATGCTTCCGCTCTTCGGCCGCACCAGTCCGATGATGGACTTGAGGGTGGTGCTCTTTCCCGCGCCGTTGCGCCCGAGCAGCACCACCACCTCGCCGGCGTTGACCTCGATGGACACGTCCGAGAGGATGTGCGCCTGCCCGTAGTAGCTATGAATGCCGGAGACCTTCAACATCAGTGCCGGCTCCCCAGGTAGATGCGCTGCACTTCCTCATTCGCCCTCACCGCCTGTGGCTCGCCCTCGGCGATGAGTTGCCCGCGGTTGAGCACGATCATGCGCGACGCATGGGTAAACACCACATCCATGTCGTGCTCGGTGAAGAGCACGCCAATGTGGTCGGTTTTGACGATTTCAGCCGCCAGGGCCATCAGCGCCACCCGCTCCTTGGGTGCCATGCCGGCGGTGGGTTCATCCATCAGCAGCAGGCGCGGCTTGTTCGCCAGCGCCACGGCGAGTTCCAGGCGTTTCAGGTCGCCATAGGCCAGCACCGAGCAAGGCCGGTC
Source organism: Burkholderiales bacterium (assembly GCA_965279115.1). Taxonomy (GTDB): domain Bacteria; phylum Pseudomonadota; class Gammaproteobacteria; order Burkholderiales; family JAEUOS01; genus JAEUOS01. The sequence goes on along the minus strand of OZ257137.1, from coordinate 3,462,685 downwards.
GGCCTGCGCTTTCATGCCCACCCGGTCGAGAAGCTCGTCCGCATCGGCGGCGTACTGGTCGCGCGCACGGCGCCACAGGTTGGTGAGGCCGCCGCGATGGGACAGGAGCGCGACCTGCACGTTCTCGCGAACCGTCATGGAACTGAAGGTCGCGGTGATCTGGAAGGTGCGCCCCACGCCCAGGCGCCACACCTGGCGCGGCTTCAGGCCGACGATCTGCCGGCCTTCGAATTCGATGCTGCCGGCGTCCGGGCTGAGTTGCCCGTTGAGCATGTTGAAGCAGGTTGACTTGCCTGCGCCATTGGGGCCGATCAGCGCGAGCAGCTCGCCCGCGCCCACCTCGAAGCTCACATTGCCGACCGCGCGCACGCCGCCGAACGATTTGGTGAGGCCAACCACCTTGAGGAGGCTCATGTCGCCTCCTTCACGAACATGCGCTTGATCGAGCCGGCCACGCCCTGCGGGAACACCAGCACCAGCACCAGGATGGTGAAGCCCAGCGCGGCGCGCCAGTACTGGAATTCGCGTGCGATCAGGTCCTGCAGCCAGGTGAAGAGACTGGCGCCTACGACGGGCCCGGCCAGCGTCTGCACCCCGCCCAGCAGCACCATCACCAGGCCGTCGATGGAGCGCCCGACACTGATGGCCTCCGGCGCGATGGAACCCTTGGAAAACGCGAACAGTGCGCCGGTGACACCGCACACGGAACCAGCCAGCACGAAGGCGGCCCACTGCACGCGGAATACGTCGATGCCGATCGCGTCGGCCCGCAGGGGTGAGTCGCGGCCGGCGCGCAGCGCATAGCCGAAGGGCGACAGCAGCACCCGCCACAGGAGCAGCACGCCGGCCAGCGTGCATGCCAGCGTGAGGTAGTAGTAAGCCCATTTCTCGGACAGCCACTCCGCGGGCCAAACCCCGACGATGCCGTTGCTGCCCCCGGTCAAGTCATCGAACTGGAAAGCCACGGACCAGACGATCTGCCCGAACGCGAGGGTCAGCATGGCCAGATACACGCCGGACAAGCGCACGCAAAACCAGCCGAACACCACCGCACCGATGACCGCCAGGACGGGGCCTGCGACAAACGCGCCTTCCATCGGCCAGCCGAGCTGCTTGACCAGCAGGCCCGCACCATAGGCCCCCAGGCCGAAATAGGCCGCATGGCCGAACGAATGCATGCCCCCGGGCCCCATGATGAAGTGCAGGCTCACCGCGAACAGCACGGCGATCAGGATGTCGATGGCCAGCACCACGGTGTACGGAAAAGCCATCGAAACCACTGGCAGCAACAGCAGGACTATCAGCACCGCCCAGCCGAACTTGCGCGTGCGCGCATCGGCCGGCGCCAGGGGTGCCTCGATCTCGGCGGCGTTGCGGGTGGCGGCGCCCTGCCTTCCCATCAGACCCCAGGGGCGCCAGATCAACACGGCGGCCATCACAAGGAATTCGACCACCAGCGTGAGCTTGGAGAACGAGAAGCTCACGCCGAACAGGGTGGTCTGGCCAATGGCGAAGCACATGGCCTTGATTTCCGCGATCAGGAGCGCCGCCAGGAACGCGCCGGGAATGCTGCCCATGCCGCCGACCACCACCACCACGAAGGCCTCGCCGATGGCCACCAGGTCGAGTCCGAGATTGGCCGGTTCGCGCGGCGCCTGCAGTGCGCCCCCCAGGGCGGCGAGAAAGGCGCCCAGGGCGAACACCGCCGTGAAGAGCCACGCCTGGTTGACGCCCAGTGCGCCGACCATTTCGCGGTCCTGGGTGGCGGCGCGAATCAGCACTCCGAAGCGGGTACGCGACAGGATGAACCAGAGCACGCTCAGGACCGCCGGCCCGATGAAAATAAGCACCAGGTCGTATTGCGGGAATTGCCGGCCCAGCACTTCGACCGAGCCCTTCAGGCCCGGCGCGCGCGGCCCAAGCAGGTCTTCAGGTCCCCAGATGGCCAGGGTCGCGTCGCGCACGATCAGGACGATGGCAAAGGTGGCCAGCAACTGGAACAGTTCCGGCGCCTGGTAGATGCGCCGCAACAGCAGCAGTTCCACGATGACGCCGATGACGGCGACGGCAAGCGCTGCGATCAGGATCGAGGCCCAGAAGCCGAGCATGGTACCGCCCATGCGGGCCACTACGGTATAGGCGACGTAAATCCCCAGCATGTAGAACGACCCATGCGCGAAGTTGACGATACGCGTGACGCCGAAGATCAGCGATAGACCCACCGCGATCAGGAACAGTGTCGAGGCGCCGGCCAGCCCGTTGAGGAACTGGACGGCGATGGCATCAAGGCTCATGCGATGGCCGAGGGTTCAGGGGGCAAAACAATGGCCGCCCGCGGGCGGCCATTGTGATTGCCGCAGTCAGGTTTCAAGAAACCTTCAATTGGCAGGGCGCATCTTCGCGACTTCGGCATCGCTCGGGAAATAGGCCGCGCCGTCGTAGTACTTGTAGTCCTTCATTTCGCCCTTGCCGCCGCGCACGGTGGTCTTGCCGACATAGGCGCCCATGGTGGACTGGTGGTCCTGCGGACGGAAGGTTGCCTTGCCAAACGGCGTTTCGAAGGTCAGGCCGCGGAAGGCAGCGATCAGCTTTTCGGTGTCGGTGGAGTTGGCTTTCTTCAGCCCGGCTGCGAGCGCCTTGATGGTGGCGTAACCGACCACCGAGCCCAGGCGCGGATAGTCGTTGTACTTCTTGTGATACGCGATGAAGAAGGACTTGTGCTCGGGCGTGTCGATGCCGTACCAGGGATAGCCAGTCACCAGCCAGCCTTCAGGCGTTTCGTCCTTGAGCGGGTCGATGTATTCCGGTTCGCCGGTAAGCAGGCTGACGACCTCACGGCCCTTGAACAGGCCGCGGGTATTGCCTTCACGGACAAACCGTGCGAGGTCGGCGCCAAAGAGCACGTTGAAGATGGCATCCGGCTTGGCATCGGCCAGCGCCTGCACCACCGCGCCCGGATCAATACGGCCAAGTGGCGGTGCCTGCTCGCCGACGAATTCCACGTCGGGCTGGGCCTTCTTCAATTGCTCCTTGAAGGTCGCCACGGCCGACTGGCCGTATTCGTAGTTGGGATACACGAAGGCCCAGCGCTTTTTCTTCATCTTGGCCGCTTCAGGCACGAGCATGGCGGCCTGCATGTAGGTGGAGGTGCGCAAGCGGAAGGTGTACTTGTTGCCGTTTTGCCAGACGATCTTGTCAGTCAGCGGTTCGGTAGCCAGGAAGAAGGTCTTCTTCTGCTTGGCGAAGTCGGTCAGGGCAAGGCCGATGTGCGACAGGAAACCGCCGGCCAGCAGGTCCACCTTTTCACGCGAGACCAGTTCCTCGGCCACGCGCACGGCATCTCCCGGGTTGCCGCCGTCGTCGCGGATCACCAGTTCGAGCTTGCGGCCGTTGATGCCGCCGGCGGCATTGACCTCCTCGACGGCGAGATCCATCGCCTTCTTGTACGGGTCAAGGAAGGCTGGTTGTGCCTTGTAGCTGTTGATCTCGCCGATGCGGATCGGCTTTTGCTGGGCCTGCGCCACACCGCCCGCGAGGGTCGTTACGGCCAGGGCAAGCACGAGTTTGCGGAAAACCTTCATGATGTTTCTCCTCGGGTGAATCAGTGGTTCGTTGCCTCGGCCGCTTTGGCCTCTTCATCGGCGATCATGCGTGCGACGGTACGGCGCAGGCGCACGCTACCGGAATCCAGTGCGAGCTTGACGCGTTCCTCCACGAAGGGCTCGGCCTCCGACTGCTGGATCGCTTCGAGAATCGCCTTGTCCTCCGAAAACGCCATGATCAGCTGGTCGGTGATGTCCTGTGAAACGCTTGCGTCGGTCTGGGCGAAATTGCGCAATTGCAGCCAGAAATAGTGCGTCGAGGCTTCGGTTTCGGGGGTCAGAAAGTGGCACGAGTATATCCGTACCCCTGCGTCGCGGGCCGCATCGGTATGCTCCATGCCTGGCGTATGCGAGCCGAAATCGACCACCGCGATGGAGGGCGGATAGAGCCAGTAATACTGCCAGCGATCCACATTGCCCGGCCATTTGCCGAAACGCTGCAGGATGGGGGCGGCGGGCGAATCCAGTGTCCAGCGCGTCACCAGCAGCGTGTCACCGATCTGCGTGGTTTCGATGGGAATATCGGCCATGGCCGGCGTGCCGAGGGTCGACTTGTGCACGTAGGTGACATGCGCCGGATCGACCAGGTTCTCGGTGAGCAACTGGTAATTGCACTTCACGTGCGTGTACGGGCCGCAGTTGAGGCCCCATGTCGGGTTGGGCCCCTGGGACAGGGCCCACTGCGGGAGCTTGTCGAACAGTTTCGCGGTGTCCGCCAGCGCCGGATCCCCCGGCCAAACCCAGATCATGCCGAGATGCTCGGCCACCGGGTAGCTGGGCACCTTGGCCGCCGGCGGAATGCGCTCCTGCCCGGGCACGCGCACGCATTGGCCGCTGCAATCGAACTCCATGCCGTGATACCCGCAAGCCAGGGTATCGCCGGATACCGTGCCCTTGGACAGTGGCAGCAATCGATGCGGGCAGCGATCCAGCAACGCCGCCGGCTTGCCTTGGCTGTCGCGAAAGAACACCATGGGAGTGCCAAGAATTCGCCGGCCGAAAGGCTTGCCGGTCTCGACCTCGTTGCACCAGGCGGCGGCGTACCAGCAGTTCTTGAGAAAGGCCATGATGCTTACGCGGCGATGTCGGATGACTTGATGCGCTTGACGCCAGCACGGCCCATGTCGGCCCACGCCTTGGCGAGCGATCCATTGAGGTCGATGCCGCGGCAGGCGTCCTCGATTACGGCCGCCTGAAATCCCGCTTTGCGCGCATCCAGGGCACTCCAGGCGACGCAGAAATCAGTCGCCAACCCGGCCAGATAAACACGCTTGATGCCGCGCGCCTTCAGGTAGCCCGCCAACCCGGTAACGGTCTTGCGGTCGGCCTCGAGAAACGCGGAATAGCTGTCGGTGTCCTTGTGGAAACCCTTGCGGATCATCAACTGCGCATGCGGAATCGACAGGTCCTTGTGCAGCGCGGCGCCTTCGGTGCCCTGGACGCAATGATCCGGCCATAACACCTGCGTGCCGTACTTGAGCTTGACAGTCTCGAACGGCTTCTTGCCCGGGTGCTGGGAGGCGAACGACACATGGTCGGCGGTGTGCCAGTCCTGCGTGACCACCACATTGGCGAAGGATTTGGCCAGTTTGTTGATCACCGGCACGATCGCATCGCCCTCCTTGACAGCCAGCGAACCGCCGGGAATGAAGCAGTTCTGCACGTCGATCACCAGCAGCGCATCGGTAGCGACGGGTTTGTCGGTGGCGAACGATGCACGTGCCCCGCCCAGCATGGCCAGCGCGGTGCAGGTAGCGCCACTAAAGAGAAATGATCGTCTTTGCATGAAGCCTCCGAAAAAAAATCAGCGTTGCCCGTCGAACTTGGAAATGTCACTTGCCTTCAGCCCGCCCATGCGGTCATGCACTCGGCCGCCGGCGCCCATAGCGAGGATGAAGACGATTTCATTGGGCCGCGGCGCATCCGGCACACGCATCTCGACGCTGTCGAAATGACTGCGCACATAGGCCGCGGTGCGATGGTGCAGGGGCACGTCGATGATGGTGCCGGCCGGTGCCACCTTGATGCTCGAAGGCACGATGGCGAACGACTTGTCGAGCAGCTCGCGCATGCCATAGCCGCCCGGCACGTGCCACAAGGCCGCGTGCTCCGACTCCCCGGCGACACCGACGATCACGCTCTTGCCATAGGCATCGACCTTCTTCGGGCCGCCCAGCGCCTTGATCAGCTCGGCGGCCAGCTGGTAGCCGAGCGGTTTCAAGGCGTCCATCATCGGTGTGAGGTCCTCGACATAGCGCCCCGCATAGGGATTGGCCACCACCGCGGCGATCGCGCCGCGCCGGTAAGGCTTCTTTGCGCGCGGACCGCCTTCGTGCCAGATCTCTTCGACGGAAGTGACGATCTTGCGCACGTCGACCTTGACAGCGTCCGCAGTTGTCGGGGCCTTGTTGCTCTTTGTTACCATGGGTGCAAGTCTCCGGTTTCAGGTCAGGCGGCGCAGCGCGCCGGCAAGGATAGGCGCGGCGCCGTCAGCCCGGCGCAACCTGCGGTGCGCCACTGACCTTGCAAAGCAAGCGCCGCGCCAAGGATCAGGTTACGGCCGAGCAATTCCTCGGCGACCGCCACACCCCGGTCAAGCGCGTCCGCTGCCAGGCGCGCGGGAAGTGGGCCGACCGCTGCCGTGACCAGTCGCAGGCCGAGATCCGTATCGTCCTTCAGGTCGCAGGCACGGCGCCGCTCGATGGCCGGGTGATCGACATTCACCGCGTTGGCGATGACCGTGGCGGCGGCGTCGGCTTCGGCTGCGGACCGCGCGAGCACGGTCACGCTGTCGGCGATGCCCATGCTGAAACTGCGCCCGCGCCAGCCGCTGGTGGCGACACCGCGCACCGGGCTGTGGGCATGGATGGCTACGTCGCCGTCGACGCTCGGCAGGTAGGCATCAGGCACGACGCCGATGGTGAGGGTCTGGCCGGGCGCGAGATGCAGCGCGATATCTCCGCCGTTGTTCACGTAAGCGCGCGCCACGCCCGGGATCGCAAAAAAACCCGCCATCTCGTCGGCCACGCTGCCCGCGACCGCAGCCATGGAGGTGATGAAGCCGCTCGCAAACGGCAGGCAGGCGCCTACCATGCGCCTGGCCACCGGCGCGCGAACATCGGTGGCTGCGCCTACCGGCGCCTTGAGCACCGCCAGTTCGCCCACCAGTTCGCCGAGCACCGCCTGGAAACGCTGCCATGCAGCCGAGTAAGCGGCGGCGACCGCGTCAGGCTCACCCCAGGCCTCGATCACCAGGTCGATGGGACCATGGCGCCAATGCTCGCGCCCCGGCGAAAGCGTCTGGCGAGTCGGCGCCAGCATGCGGCTAGCCCACCACCGGCTTCTCGCCGATGGGCCACGGATTGCGCGCGTCCTGCGCGACCAGGCGGAATTTCTCGCTTGCCAGCACGTCCTCGATGCGCCGCACGCGATGCATGTAGCCGCCCATGGCTTCGTAGTCGGAGAGCTTCATGATGAACTCGATCGGCGCGACGATGGCGGGCGTGGGCACATAGCCGAAGGCGTTGTCGGGCATGCGCATCACGTCGACCATCATCATGATGCCGCCGCCCGGCCACACATAGGCCGGCGCACCGCCGGCGGTGACATTGGTGAGCAGTTCCTTGATCGAGCGCGTCAGCGCAATCGGGTTGTCGGTCACGCCGGCGCGCAGCGACCCGCCCGCGCCGCCCAGGAACAGCACGGTGCACAGCGCCGGCTCGCAGTTCTCGCCGATCCGGTCGACCACCTTCTGTAGCGGCGCCGACATCGGCGCCGGCACGAACTGCAGCTTTTCGTCCAGGATGAAATAGGCGTGGTCTTCGCCGGTGGTGGAGACGAACAGCACGCGCATGCCGGGCCGCGCGATCTTCTCGTCGACCCGGTCGATGATGGTGAGCGGGTCGGTGATGTCGGTGCCGCCCCAGCCCATGCCGGGGTTGGCGACCTGGAAGTAGCGCCCCGGCGTGGATTTCTTGCCGCGGATGCGGATGCCGGAAGGCTGCATATCGATGTACTTGCCGGCCTGGTGCTCGGTGAGCACGCCGGTGATGTGGTCATCGACCACGATCACCTCGTCTACATGCTCTTTCCATTGCGGCGCGAAAATGCCGATGGTGGCGGACCCGCAGCCCACCCGCATGCGCTTCTCGACCACGCCGTTGATGACAGGCGGCTTGCCGGCCTGCACCACCAGGGTGGAGCCGCCTTCGATCTGCAATTCCACGGGCTTCTTGTTGCCCAGGTCCATCATCACCTGGCAGGTCACCTTGCCTTCGCGCTTGGAGCCGCCGGTGAGATGGTGGACACCGCCCAGCGAGAGCATCTGCGACCCGTACTCGGCGGTAGTCACATGGCCGACGACTTCGCCGTCATGCTTCACGCTGGCCTGCTCGGGCCCGATGTAGCGGTCGGTGTCGATTTTGATCTTGAAGCTGCAGTAGCTGAACACGCCCTCGGTGACCACGGTGACGGTGTCGACTCCCTGGTGCTTCGAGGCCACGATGAAGGGGGCCGGCTTGTAGTCCGGGTAGGTGGTGGTCGAGCCGATGCCGGTGACGAATACCGGCGAGGTGTCGGCGTCGACCGACGAGTTGTCGAGCGGGTTGCCGTCCCAGGGCTTGCCGCCAAAGGCGACCAGTTCGCCCTTTTCGTCCAGGGTGCGCGCGGTCAGCACCAGCGGGTCGAGGCGTGTCAGCACGCCTTGCACGTTGGCGTAGCGGTCACACGCGCCGCTGCGGCCCTCGCTGATGTTGCACAGCACCGGGCAGGCATTGCAAATGATCTTGCCGCCGGACTTCGGCTCGGCTGGCGCAGGCTCTATGCCGGTGGTGGGGTCCGCGTGGGTCGTGCTCATCAAAGCACCTTCATGTGCAGGCCGCCATCGACAAAGAAGGCGGCGCCGGTATTGAATGGAAGGGCGCGTGAAGCCAGGGCCGCCACGGTCTTGCCGATGTCCTCGGGCTGGCCCCAACGCTTCACGGGGGTGATGCCCTCGGCGATCAGCTTGTCGTAGCGGGCCTTGGCGGGCATGGTCATGTCGGTCTCGATGATGCCGGGACGCACCTCGTAGCACATGATGTCGTCGCCGGCCAGGCGCTCGGCATAGAGTTGCGTCATCATGGTCAGGCCCGCCTTGGAGATGCAGTACTCAGCACGGCTCGGGCCCACCACGCCGGCGTTGATGGAGGAGATCGTCACGATCGCGCGCGGCGGCGCGTCGCTATCGCGCTTCTCTGCCACCATGCGGCGCGCCACCTTCTGCGTGAGAAAGAAGGTGCCGCGCAGGTTGGTGTCCAACAGGCGGTCGTAACTCTCCGGTGTGGTCTCGAGCATGTCACCGCGCACCTTGACCTGAACGCCGGCGTTGTTGACCAGCACGTCGAGCGTGCCGAAGGACGACCATGCCTGGTCGAGCATCGCGTCATGCGATTCGATGTCGGCGATGTCGCCCAGCACGAAGCGGGCACGCCGCCCCTTGGACGCAACGGCCTCCAGTGTTTCGGTGGTGGCGGCGTCGTACTCGATGTCGTTGATGATGAGGTCGAAGCCGGCGTCGGCCATGGCGTAGGCGATGCCGCGGCCTATGCCGCGCCGGCCGCCGGTGACGAGGGCCACAGGGGAGCGCTTGCTCATGCTGATCTGTTCTTCAGGAGGGTGCGCAAGCGGTCGGGCGTGCACGGCGCGAAGTCGACACGCACGCCGGTGGCCTGGCGGATCGCGCCGTAGATCGCCGGCGCGGTGGCGATCAGGGCCGGTTCGCCCACACCCTTGGCGCCATAGGGTGCGACCGGCTCCGGGTCTTCGACCAGGTGCGTGGTGATCGGCGGAATATCGCCGATGGTCGGGATCAGGTAGTCATGCAGGTTGTCGGTGCGGCCGCTGATGTACTCCTCCATCAGCGCCAGGCCCAGGCCCTGCGCCACGCCGCCGTGGATCTGACCTTCCACCTGGGTGGGATTGACGGCACGGCCGATGTCGTGCGCCGCATGGACGTGCAGGACCTTCACGGTGCCCAGGCTGGTGTCGACCTCGACCTCGGCGATCTGCGCGGCAAAGCCGTAAGTGGCATAGGGCACGCCCTGGCCATTGGCATCCAGCGGGACAGTGGGCGGGTTGAAGGTGCCGCGGCCCAGCGCGATGTCGCCGCGCGCGTCGGTCTGGCATGCGCCCAGATCGAGCCGTTTCTCAACCCCGCCTGCGCGGGCGACAAGCGTCGCACCATGGATTTCGATGCTCGCATCGGGCGGCGCGCCGGCGAGTTCGCACAGCTTGCGCTTCAAATCCTCGGAGGCGAACTTCACTGCATTGCCGGACACGAAGGTCTGGCGCGAGGCCGAGGACTTGCCGCCGTCCTCGGTCTGGTCGGTATCGCCGTGGATCTGGTCGATCAGCGCCACCGGCACGCCCAACGCATCGGCGGCGATCTGCGGCATGATGGTATAGGTGCCCTGGCCGATTTCCTGGGCGCCGTTGTAGAGCATGAAGCGGCCGCTCTTCCTCAAGCCGATGGTCATGGTCGAGGGATTGGCGATCACCGTGTTGCCGATGCCGTACCACATGCAGGCCACGCCGGCGCCGTAGCGCATGGGCGACCCGGCCGCAGCGCTGTTGCGCGCGGCGACACTCGCCAGGGCCTGTTCCCAAGCGGGTTTGAGCACCTCGAGGCACTGCGCCATGCCGACACTGGCCACAAGCTTCTGGCCGGTCGCGGTTTCATGGCCGGCGCGGATCGCGTTTCGCAAGCGGAATTCCAGGCGGTCCAACCCGCATTGCGCGGCAAGATCGTCCATCAGCGCCTCGGTGGCGATGCACGCCTGCGGCACGCCGAAGCCGCGGAAGGCGCCGGCGATCGCGTTGTGGGTGTAAACCGCGCGGGTCAGGGCACGGACATTCGGTACCGCATACGGGCCGCTGGCATGCACCGGCACGCGGTTGGCGACCGTCGATCCCCAGGAGGCGTAGGCGCCGGTATTGAAATCGCCGGCAAAATCGACCGCGGTCAGGTGCCCTTGCGCGTCACAGCCGAGGCGCGCGCGGATGCGCGCCGGATGCCGCTTGGTGGTCGAGACCATCGATTCCGGGCGGGTATAGACCATGCGCACTGGACGGCGCATCTTCCACACCGCGACAGCCAGCAGGGGCTGGACCGATACATCGAGCTTGCCGCCAAAGCCACCTCCGATCGCCGAAGGCACGACATGCACCGCGTCGAGCGGCAGCTTGAGTACCCGCGCGACTTCTTCCTTGTCCATGTAGGGCGTCTGCGTACAGGCGAAGACGCGGATGCGGGTGCGGCCGCCCTCCGCGAACAACTCGGCGTATCCGGCCTCGGGTTCGATATAGGCATGCTCGACATGGCTGGTGCGGAATTCGCCTTCGGCGGTGAAGGCGGCGGCTGCCAGCGCGGGGTGCACATCACCCTTGACCACCCGGCCGCGGCACAGCACATTCTCGGGCGCGAAGTCATGCAGCCAGTCGCCGGTGGCCGTGAGGGCCTGTTCGGGCGTTTCCAGGGCCGCCATTGGCTGCCAGTTGATCGGTACGTCGGCCTCGGGAATCGCGCGCATGGCGGATTCCTCGCCGATCAGTCCCAGCACCGCCTCGCCGCGGAAACGCACATGGCCGTCGGCCAATACCGGTTGGTCCTTCGGTGCGGGAAACACCGCGAAGGAGTTTTCCGGGACGTCGGCGGCGCTGATGACGCCCTCGACGGCGGGATGCGTGCGCCGGAAGGCGTCGAGGTCACCCAGCGAGAAGCGCCCGCGCGCATGGGGTGAGCGGATGATGCGCAGGAACAGTGCGCCTGCCGGCGATTGGTCGGCACCGAATTTTTCCGTACCTGTAAGTTTCGCCGGTGCATCCAGACGCGCCATGCGGCTGCCCACCGCAGCACCTGCGGGCGGGCTTTCGGTTTCATTTCCGCCGGCAGCCACTGCCAGAACCGCATCGATGATCTTGCGATAGCCGGTGCAACGACAGAGCACGCCACCCAGGGCGTCTTGCACTTCTGCTTCAGTCGGATTGGTGTTGCGTGCGAGCAGGTCGGTTGCCGCCATGAGCATGCCCGGCGTACATATGCCGCATTGGGCCGCGCCATGCTTGAGAAAAGCCTGCTGGAGGCGGTTGAGCCGGCCCGATTCGGCAAGGCCTTCGACGGTGGTGATTTCACACCCTTCGGCCTGGGCCACCGGCATGATGCAGGAACACACCTGCCGACCGTCGATCAGCACGGTGCAGGCGCCGCAGTCGCCGGCGTCGCAACCGACCTTGGTGCCGGTAAGGCCGAGGTCTTCGCGCAGAGCATGGGCCAACCGTTTGGTGGGCGCACACTCCAGGCGCACGGCCTTGCCATTGACCGACATGGCAACGCCTTGACCGAGCGCTGAAAATGTTTGTTCGACCGGCTTGTTCATCGCGCCGCCTCTTCTATGGCCTGGCGCACCAGGGTCAGCGCGGCATCGCGCCGGTACTCGGCGCTGCCGCGCACGTCATCGATCGGCGTCAGGCCGGTGAGGTCGTTCTCCGTGACGCTGGCCACCGCCGCGTCAGGCTTCATGCCGACAATGCGCGCCTCCAGGCTGCCCAAACGTTGCGCGGCCGCCGAGCAGGCGCCGACGGCGATGGCGCAGCGCGCGATGCGTCCGGCCGCGTCAAGCGCCACACAGGCCGCCACCATGACAATCGAAATCACCAGGTAGCGCCGGTGGCCGAGCTTCAGGAACACGCCTTTGGCGCCTTGCGGCCATGCGGGCAGGTAGACCGCCACCACCAATTCATCCGGGCGTCGTGCCGTCTTGCGGCTGCCAAGAACGAACTCCCCAAGCGGCAGGCGGCGTGCGCCCCTGCCCGAACGCAACTCCACCTCTGCCCCGAGCGCGAGCAGCGCAGGCACGCCATCGGCCGCAGGCGAGGCGTTGCAGAGGTTTCCCGCCACGGTGCCGGCATTCTGGATCTGCACGCCACCGACCTCGCGCGCCGCCGCCTTCAGGCCTGCACATACGGCAGGCAGGTCGGCGGCGATGAGTTCACTCCAGGTGGCAGTCGCACCTATGCGCACCGCGCCGGCCGTCACCTCGATGCCGCGCAGGTCGGCAATGCGTGTGATGTCGAGGACATCGACGTCCACCGGCTTGCCAACCCGCGCCGGGTAGAAGTCGGTTCCACCCGCGAGCACCGCCCAGGGATGGCTACCCAGTGCGGCAAGCGCATCGTCGAGCCGGGCCGGACGCAGGTATCGGGCGGAGTTCATGCCGTCCCTTGGAGCACGCGCGGCAGGGCGGCCGCCGCGGCTTCACGCGCACCGCCGTCGGTGAACAATTCGAACACCAGGTTGCGCAGCCAGACAACCCCCGGATCATGGTGAAAGCGCGTGTGCCAATACTGTGTGATCGGATAGTCCGGCAATTCCAGAGGTAACGGCATTTCCTCCAGGCCGAGAAGCGGGGCGTAAATGTCCGCCACGCGGCGCGGAACGGTGAGCAAAAGGTCGGTACCGCGCGCCACCAGCGGCGCGACCAGGAAGCTCGAGACGGTGGCCACGATGTGGTCGTGCGGGATCAGCGCGGCCAGTTGCTTTTCAATCTCGGCGTGGTAGTGACCGGAGTTGCCGGCGGTGACGATGACATGGCGGGACTCGCGGAAATCCTCGACGGTGACGCAACCGGCGGCGGCGCGCTCGCGACTGGCGAGGAGCACGTAACTTTCCTGGTAGAGCCCCTGCTGGTAGATGCCCGCCTGCAGCACCGGGAAATTGCCTATGGCAAGTGAAATGTCCCCTGAGGTCATTTCGTCGGCCAGTTCGCGTCCGTCCGCGTTGACGCTGACGATGCGCGCCAGGGGCGAGCGTGAGCGTGCCGCGGCGATCAGCGGCGGGATGAGCGCCGCCGCACCGAGGTCGGTGGTGGCGATGACGAACTCGCGTTCAGACGTGGCCGGGTCGAACGCGGGCCTGGCCACCAGGGATTCGCGTGCTTCCTTGAGGATCACCGATACCGAGGTAAACAGCTCCTTGGCGCGCGGCGTGGCTTCCATGCCGGCCGCGGTGCGCACAAACAACTGGTCACCGAAATGCGCGCGCATCTTGGTCAGCGACTGGCTGACCGCAGGCTGAGTCATCGCCAGCTTGAGCGCGGCATTGGTCAGGCTTTTTTCGACATGGATCGCCTCGAAAACTTCAAGGAGGCGCAAATCCAGCGGCGGTGCTCGCATGGGCGGGAATCGTACGTAAGGTGACCGGATCGATTGTGCGAGCCGCGCGCCATTTGCGCAACCCGGATCGCCATAAGGGCGGGTTATGCCGCTTGTAATCGCGGCGAATGACTCCGTCCCGTTACGATCAGGCGCGCGACATTGCCGCATGCGCCGCAGCTTCCTGCACCAGCGCGGCACGGACATCGGCGACCACCGGGCCCCATTCCCCCGGGGATGGCTGATAGAAGGCACGCAGGGTCGGATACCAGGCGCTGCGTGTTTCCCGCTTGCCCCATCGCCAGCAGCAGTCAAAGCGCGACAGCATCCATACCGGCCTGGCGAGCCCGCCGGCCAGGTGCGCCACGGCTGTGTCGACACTGATCACCAGGTCCAGGCGCGAAACCAGTGCCGCGGAACTGGCGAAATCGCTCAGTTCGGAAGTGAAATCGACCAGCGAAGCCCCCAGCGCCGCCATCTCGCCGGCGCGTCCGCCCACCTGCAGGTTGAAAAACGTGCAACCCGCCACGTCGGCCAAAGCCGCCATTGCCTCCGCACCGACGCTGCGACGCACATCGACCGCCTGATCGGCAGCGCTGTGACGCTCGCGACGATTGCCCGCCCAGACCAGGCCGATCGCCAAGTTCTTGCCGGCCGCATCCCTTACCCTGCCCTGCCAGCCATCCGCTTCCGTGGCCGGCGCGACCAGATATGGCATGGCGACCGGATTGGCGGCCAGGCTCGCGTCAAGGATGCCCGGCAGGCTCATGATGGATGCATGGCGGTCAAACGCGGGTGCAGGGCTGCCGGTGGCGATGACCTGTATGTTCGGGCAGGCAGCGCAGGTGAGCTGCATCAGGCGGACCAGGGCGGGCTCGGCCTCAAGCACGAACGACATGCCGGGATTTTGCCGCGCCGCCACCAGGAGCAGGCGCACGAATTGCAGCATGTCGCCATAGCCCTGCTCAGGCCATATCAGCACTGTGGATCCGGGAACGCTTTCGCCGCGCCATTCGGGTTGCCGATACTGCCGGAACAACGCCTGATACGCCCGGACCCGCGTGCGCCAGGCGTATTCACGCCATCCCTCATGGAACTGCCCGGTTCGCAGCAGGGTTTCCGCCAGCAGGACGTGGCACTCCGGATCATCCGGCGCTTCCACCACCAGGCGCCGCACGATCTTCAACGCTTCTTCGGTCGAACCCGTCAAAGCCAGGCAAAGCGCGAGGTTGAAGCGCGACTCATGGTGGTGTGCATCTGCGGCAAGCGCGGTTTCGAACTGGCGCGCCGCCTCCACGTAACGCCCCTGCACCTGCAGGCTCTGGCCGAGGTTGGCACGAGCACTTGGCCAATCGGGCGCGAGCGCGCAGGCCCTGGCGAACGATTCCCGCGCGGACGAAAAATCACCCTGCGCATAGCGCAGGCTGCCGAACTCGTTGCAGATCTCGGCATCGCCGGGAAACCGTTCCAGCAGGACATCCAGGTGCAGTTCCGCTTCCGCCAGCCTGCCATCGGCGATGCGGGCGCGTGCCGCTTCGATCAGGTCGCCGCGCGATTCCCCGACGGGCACGTTCCCGCGTTCACGGCGGCCAAAGAGTCGTTTGAGCATGCGGCGGCGAGACAGCCAAGGGGATCGGCTTGAATGGGTTTATGATACAAGCATCGCTCGCATCGTTCCGGCTTAACCCATCATGGCACTGAATCTTTTTGGCGGGAAAGAACTCGAAGCCTTCGCCAAGTCGCTGGCGCAGGAAATCCTCAAGCGCTTTCCACCGGCAATGGCCAACGACCCGCAACGCATGGTCAGCCCCAAACGCCTGACCACGGTGATCGAGGAAGTCTGTGAAAAGGCGGCCCAGTTCCGCGAAGAGAAAAAACTTGGCATGTTCAAAAAGGCGGCGCTGGGCAACACCTTTCAGTGGGAACTGAAGGAAATGGGCTACAACGAGAAATTCGTTGAAGTGGCCACCGAGGCGATGATCGTCTACATTACCCGCAAGGCGCGGCCGGACGCCTGAACCCGGCGCACCGCCGGCAAGGCCGGGCTTACCGGCCGGGGGCAAGTTCCTCGACTGTCCTGCCGATCGCTTCGAAAGCGTCGTCCCAATCCATCGGCTTATGCTGGCGCAAGGTGAGCAACGACGCATACCAGGGGTTTTGCTCGGCAGCGACTTCCCACCGCCAGTCAGCCGTGAGGGGAAGCAGCACCACGGCCTTGACACCCAGGGCGCCTGCGAGATGCGCGACCGAGGTCTCGGTGGTGACCAGCAGATCAAGGGCCACGAGTGCGCCGGCGGTCTGGCCGAAGTCGGACAGTCGTGGCGCGAGATCGACAACTCCGACCGGGCAACTAGCCACACCGGCTTGCGGCAGCTGCAGCGAGAAAAGGCGCGCGCGGCCAGCCAGTCTCCGGACGAGCGGTTCCGGATCGAACGTCCGATAGCGGTTTTGCGACGCACTCGCCAGGCCGCTCCACACCAGCCCGACGGACGGGCCGCCGGGGCCTGCGAGTGCGGCGCGCCACTGCCCGACCAGTTCCGGTGCCGGACGCACATAAGCCTGCGCGCGTTGTGGCCGGCGGATATCGAGCAGCGCCGGCAGGCTCAGCATGTACGCATGGGCGTCCGCGGAAACCGGGTGGCCATCTTCCACGATCTGGTCAGCCAGACCAGAATGCTCGAAAACCGGCCGGAGCGTCGCTGCGCAGCGAACAACCAGGCGTGCCACCCGGGCGCGAGCCGCAGGCAGGAACCGGGCAGCGAACATGCTGTCCCCGAATCCCTGCTCGGCGTCGACGAGCAGCGTGCCGCCGGTCATGGGTTCGCCTTGCCACGCCGGCGCCACCGGCCGGGCCCAGGTGCGCCCCCCCAGGTCGAAGCGCGCGGCATATCGTCTCCAGCCTGAATGGAAATCACCATCCGCGATTTCGGCATTGGCCCACGCGAATCGCGCTTCCGGATTGGCCGGGTCGCGCTCCAGGATGCGCTGGAACCAGGCGATTCCCTCCGCATACCGCCGTTGGTGGAAGCATGCCAGGCCGACATCGAGCATGTACGACGGCCCGGCGCGCTCGAACGCCGCAGCCGCAGCCGCGAAGCGCGCGCAGTCGCGCCTGGTCCGGCCCAGGCCTGCCCAAGCCTCGATATTGTCCGGCGCCAGTTCGGCCACCGCGAGATAGGCCGCTTCGGCAGCAGGCAGGTCGCCGCCCGTTTCGCAAAGCTGCGCGATCAGCAATCCCGCCAGCGGCGAGTCTGGCTCCTCGCGCAGCAGCGTATGCGCGTGGGCCAGCGCCGCCTCACCGTTGCCGGCTTCGGCCAACGCGCACGCGAGGTTGTAGCGCAGTCCCGGCAGCGCCGGCGCAAGTTCGATGGCCCGGCCCCAATAGCCGGCGGCCTCCCGGAACGCGCCTGCGGCGCGCCGGAGACCGCCCATGCCGACCAGCGCATGGAGGTCTCCGGAATCAAGCGCCAACGCGATCTCGAAACTCTCCACTGCGGCCGCAGGCTGACCAAGCTGTGACATCAACCGGCCACGCAGGCAATGTGCTTTCGCCGTGTCCCGCGCAGGGGCAGGCAAGGCATCGAGCAGCTTGCCTGCCAGGCCATGGTCCTCGGCCTGCAGCGCGGCGTCGATTTGCTCGAAACCGGGAGGCGGCACATCCATTGGCGGGCAACGCCCCAAGAGGCGATTCACGATCCTGCCCAGCATGGGGGAAGTCAGGCGATCGGCATTTCAGGCGCTCACGCCCGGGATACGCGAGAGGTCGACATCGTCGATCTGGTCCGGATTCATGAACTTCTCGGCGTATTTCAGATACACCTTCTCGCGGATGAACACGTCGAACAGATCGGGATCGACGTGCCCGTTGAGCTTGAACTTGCCGAGAATCTCGAGCGACTCGGTCAGGGTCTTGCCCTTCTTGTAAGGGCGGTCGGGCGCGGTCAACGCCTCGAAAATGTCGGCGATCCCCATCACCCGCGCCTGCACGCTCATGTCTTCGCGCTTGAGGCCGCGCGGGTAACCCTTGCCGTCCATCCGCTCGTGGTGGCCACCTGCGTATTCCGGGACATTCTTCAGGTGCTTGGGCCATGGCAAGGCCTCCAGCATCTTGATGGTGGCGACGATGTGGTAATTGATCACCTCGCGCTCCTCTTGTGTGAGGGTACCGGCGCGCACGGTCAGGTTCCTGACCTCGTCCTCGCTGAGGAACGGCGCTTCATTGCCGTCGACGTCGGTCCAGCGGTACTCGGCGATCTTCCTGACTCTGGTGACGTCCTCGTCGCGCATGAACTCGCCACCGACGTTGGTCCGGCGCAGCAAGGCGCGATCATCGGCGTACTGGCGCAATCGCGCGGCATGTTCGTCAGCGGAGATCTCTCCCTTGAGCATGGCTATTTCCGCATCCCGCTTCAATACCTCGAAGCGCGTATCCACCAGATGCACCCGGTCGAAGATGGTCTCAAGCTTGGTCGCCTTGTCCACCACGTGCACCGGGGTGGTGACCTTGCCGCAATCATGCAGGAGGCCGGCGATCTTCAGTTCATAACGGTCACGATCGGTCATCGTGAAGTCCTTGAGGGGACCCGACGTCGTTTCGTTGACCGCCTCGGCCAGCATCATGGTGAGCGTGGGAACGCGCTGGCAATGACCGCCTGTGTAGGGCGACTTTTCATCGATGGCCGTGTTCATCACGTTGATGAACGATTCGAACAGCTGCTCGAGCTGGAGAATCAGGTTTCGATTGGTCAGGGCAATCGCAGCCTGTGAAGCCAGGCTCTCCGCCAGACGCTGGTCGGCGTCGGAAAACTCGGTCACCTTTCCGCTTTGCGGATCGATGCGGTTGAGCAATTGCAGCACGCCGATGATCTCGTTCTCATGGTCCCGCATCGGAATGGTGAGAAACGAGGTCGAACGGTAGCCGGTCTTCTTGTCGAAGTTGCGCGTACCCGAGAAATCGAACCCGTCGGCCGTGTAGGCGTCGGCGATATTCACGGTGTCGCCGGTGAGCGCGGCATAGGCGGCGACCATCGACATGTTTGGCTGGCTGTTGTCGTCGTGCAGGCGGATCGGATAAAACGAGATCTCGTTTCCGGTGGTGCCTCCCAGCGCGATGCCCAGCGAATCGTTGAGGACGATCTCGAACTGCAGGTTTTCACCGTCGATCAGGCGGTACAGCGTTCCGCCGTCCGCGCCGGTGATGCCCTTGGCCGCGCGCAGGATTTTTTCCAGCAGCGCATTGATATTGCGCTCCTGGGACAAGGCGGCCCCGACGGCGTTGAGCTGCTCAAGCCGGGTGAATAGGTCCTCGACGGTGGCCACGGTACCGGCTGGGTCGCCTTCCGGTTACTTGATACAGACCGTACGGACCTGCTTCATGTCCGTCACGCCCATCAGCACTTTCTCCATGCCGTCCATCTTGAGGGTGCTCATGCCGTCCTCGACTGAAGTGGTGAAGATGTCGGAGACACGGCCCTTTTCCTGGATCAGTTTCTTGACTCGCTCGGAGGCCACCATCAATTCGTGCAGGCCGACCCGGCCCTTGTAGCCGGAGTTGCCGCACTTGTCGCAGCCCTTGGCCTTGAACATGGTGAGCTTGCCGTCCTTGCCGTATTCCTGCAGCCAGTAGTCGTAGAGCTTCTTGAACTGGCCTTGCGGGTCCTGCTTCCAGGCCGGCGTCTTCACGAGTTCCTCGGCGTATTCGGTGATGAAAGACTTGAGCTCGTTCGGATCGGGACTGTAGGGCTCCTTGCATTCCTTGCACAGGCGCTTGGCAAGCCGCTGCGCCAGGATGCCGAGCAGCGCGTCGGCGAAATTGAAAGGGTCCATCCCCATGTCGAGCAGGCGGATGACCGCCTCGGGCGCGCTATTGGTATGCAGCGTGGCGAATACCAGGTGGCCGGTGAGCGAAGCCTCGATGCCCGTGCCGGTGGTTTCGGCATCGCGCATCTCGCCGACCATGATGATGTCCGGATCGGCGCGCAGGAAGGCCTTCATGACGACCGCGAAGTCCAGCCCGGCCTTTTTGTTGACCTGCACCTGCCGCAGGCCCTTTTGGGTGATTTCAACCGGGTCTTCAGCGGTCCAGATCTTGGTGTCGGGCGTGTTCAGGAAGCCCAGCACCGAGTGCAGCGTGGTGGTCTTGCCGGAGCCTGTCGGCCCGCAAACAAAGAACAGGCCGTAAGGCTTGCTGACGGTCTTCTTCAGTGCCTCGAGGTTTTTCTTGGTCACGCCGAGACTATCCAGCGGGATCGGCTCGCCGGCGGCGAGAATACGCATCACGACGTCCTCGACGCCGCCGGCGGTAGGAATGGTCGCGACCCGCAATTCGATATCGAGCGGCCCGTACTTCTTGAACTTGATCTTGCCGTCCTGCGGCCGGCGCTTCTCCGAGATGTCAAGATCGCACATGATCTTCAGGCGCGCCACGATGGCATTGCGGTAGCTGGCCGGAATCTCGATGTAGGGCCCGAGCGAACCATCCTTGCGGAAGCGAATTTCGGTCTTGGCCTTGCCCGGGTAGGGCTCGATATGAATGTCGGAGGCCCCCTGGTTGTAGGCGTCGATGATGATCTTGTTGACCAGCTTGACCAGTTCGTTGTCGGCCGCCGCGTTGACGTCGTCGCCCGTATCGACGATGGGTTCGTCATCACCGTCGTGAATGGCACCGAGGATGGAGTCGATGTCGCCGCCGCTCAAGTCCTCGCCGAAAAAAAGGTTCAGTGTCTGCTTGAATTCGGTGGCGGTGGTGACCTTGTAGACCACCTTGGTGGCCCTGGGGAAGATGTTGTTGACAATCCGCGAACTACGGACCCGTTCGGGATCGAGGCACAACACCACCAGCCCTTCCTTTGCATCATCGATCGGGATCCACTGGCTGGATTCGACGTAGTCGCGCTTGAGGTTCTTGAGCAGGTCCGACGGCTTGACTCGGTCGGCCTTGAATGGCTCGTAAGACACGCCGAAGAATTTCGACAAGGCGGCGCCCATGGCTGCCACCTTGACCTGGAACTCGCCAATCAAAACCTCTTCGACGTCAATGCCCTTGCGCCGCGCCGACCGCGTGGCGAGGTCGAATTCCTGCGCCGAAAGCACCGCGTCGGCAACCAGGTAGTCATACTTGGTCTTGACCGGCTGTGCCGCCTTCTGGCGCTGGCGAAAGGCGATTGCAAGGGTCTGAATCAGTCCGACCGCGCCTTCTTCCTCGAGTTGGCCGAAAGGCTGCCCGGACTTGTTGTTGATGATCTGGACGACACCGATAAGCTCGCCGGATTGCGCATCCACAACGGGCGCACAAAGCACCTGTTTGGTGCGATATCCGGTGCGCTTGTCGACTTCCTGAAGGAAACGCAAGTTCGGATTGTGCGACTTGAGTTCGCCTTCGTCGTATACATCCCGGATGTTGATCAGCTTTTTCGACAAGGCGACGTAGCCGGCAATGCTGTGCTCCGCAATCGGAAGCTTAAGGTCCTTGAACGAGTTGAGACCGGTCTTGACCTTGGAGATGATCGACGTCTTGTCTTCGGCGATCGTGTAGATGGTCAGCCGATCCGCATTGAACAGCGTGCAGATCTCCTGGCTGACCTCCAACATGATCTCGTCGATGTTGTTGGTCGCATGGATCCGGTTGGTGACCGTCTGCAGGTTCTTCTGGAAATTGAGCTTCTGGCTGACATCGCTGCCCTGTGCCGGCGGTTTCGGACTCAATACTGCGCTCATGATCTGCTCCACGCCGCGGCAATACATACCGAACCGGACATCCGGCCCGGAATTTCAGTCAAACAGCGCAGTGCAAGGGCCACGTTTACCCCGACTTGCGCACGGCCCAGAGGCCACCATCCAGCAAAAACACCTTGAACCCCCGATGCGCCAGCAGGAATGCGGCTGCCGCACTCCGCCGCCCACTCTGGCAATAGACAACGAATTCACGGGATTTATCCAGGACGTTGAACGCGTTGCGAATCTCCGCAAGCGGAATGTTGATCGCACCCGGCAGGCGATCGTACTGGAACTCGGAAGGGTAGCGCACATCCAGCCATTGGGCGCCCGCCGCCACCTTCGCGGTCGCGACCGGCATCTGGATACGGTTAAGCAGGGGCTCCTTGAGCAGCGCAATGAAATCGTGCTTGGCCAGTCGCAGGAGCACGCCCGGCAGCTTCATGGTGATCGTCGCGTTGCGCTTGGCGTCCGACACCAGTGCCTCTTCGCCGAAGGCATCCCCGCTTTTCAGGTCAGCCAGGGTGATGACAACGCCGCCGACCAGACGGGTAACGGAGGCGCGTCCCGATTCAATCACGTAATAGTAGTCGCCTTCGTCCCCCTCGCGGATGATCACGTCGCCCGCGTTGACCTCCATGCGCGCAAACCGGTTGAGCAGTTCGGCGATATGGGCCGACGGAAGATTCGCGAACGCGCCGGTGCTCAGGTTGGACATGCTGAATACGCCGGACATCACCTTCCACTGCGGCAACTGCGGCGTGTCATCCTGCACCAGCACCTTGAGCCTGCCGGTACGGGTGGCGTCGAATTCCGCCAACTGGTCCCAGGTCAGCATGATGTCAAGCAGGTCACGGTCTATCCGGATCAATTCGACATCGGAATTGGCGGTGGCGGCGACGATGCTTTTCGCGCGGATCAGCGCCGAACGTGCCGCATCGCTCCCGGCGGCGATGGTCTCGGCACTTCCATCGGAGAACATCAACTGGACCTCGCCTGCAGTCAGATATGCGAGCTGGTCGCTACCTTCCCGCGAGCGCAGGGGGTCGTGGCCTTTCGGCACAATTTCGGACACGCAAAGTTCGGAAAATTCGCGCAGTCGTTGCTCGGAAAGCGAGCCCAGCGGTTCGAACTTCCGCAAGACGTCAATGGATACGGGGTTCGCTGCCATGTCGCGTGTCAAAACTCGAATACCTGGCCGTTTTGCAGCATGCGCGGCTTGTAGTCGCCCGCGAACTCCTCGATCTCCTGCATGGTCAACTCGATCTCGCCGGGCTTGAGATGGGTGATGAAAATCTCCGCCGTCCGCTCAAGTTTGGCCAGCTCCTCCGCCAGCAGGCTCGGGCAAAGGTGCTTGGACGCGACCGCAAGCTGCAATTCGCGATTGCAAAATGCCGTTTCGATGATCAGGTACTTGAGATTGGGGATGCGGTTGACGATCTTCCAGAGCGGATCGTTAACATAAGTGTCGCCGGTAAACACGAGCGCATTGCGATCACTGTCGATCTGGTACCCGACCGCAGGCACCGTGTGGTTGGCGGGCAAGGGTGTGAACACACGGCCGTCGATGCTGATGCGCTGTCCGAGCCTGATCTTCTGGTAACGCATGAACGGCTTGTCGGCCGTTGGAATCGACGTGAAATCGGGCCATACGCTCCAGTTGAAAATGTGCTTCTTGAGGGTATCGAGGGTTTCCTCGATCCCATAGATCGTCAAGGGCTTGTCGCGCATCGCACCGACTGTATCGACGATAAACGGGATCGTCGCGATATGGTCAAGATGCGAATGGGTGAGGAAGATATGGTCGATCATCGACAGTTCGGTCAGTGAAAGGTCGGCCACACCCGTCCCGGCGTCGATCAATACGTCGTTGTCGACGCGCAACGCAGTGGTGCGCAAATGCTTGCCGCCAATGCCGCCCGAACATCCGAGAACCTTGACTTTCATCTTGTCGAGTCCGTCATGGACGCGCTATTTCTCGTCAAAAGTGGTTACCCCGTCCCAATTCGGGCCCGGAGGATTCTTCCTGAACTGTATCACGCGCTCGGCGTACTTTTCGTAGAGATAGCAGTCCGGATTCATGCGCTGCAGGTTCAGGAGATTCATTTCCACCTGATCCCAGGATTGCGAGCGATAGGCTTTGAGCGCGTCGCGCCAGATCTTCAGTTCATCCTTGAGTTTCTTGTCGGCGTCCGCTTCCAGGCATTGCGGTTCGTAGATCGCTACCGGTTCGTTCTTTCCTTTCACCCGGATCCGGTCGAGTTCCTTGAAGATCACGTCCTTGACGACCTTTTCCGTACCTTCGCCGACCAGGATTCCGACGCCATACTCCTTGGTCCGCCCTTCCAGGCGGGATGCCAGATTCACCGGATCGCCCATCACGGTATAAGCCTTGCGCACCTTGGAACCCATGTCACCGACACGGACATTGCCGGAATTCACGCCAATCCCGATTTTCAGGGTCGGCCAGCCCTTGGCGCGGAATTTCTCGTTCAGTTCGGCGGCGATTCTCTGCATTTCGAGGGCGGTAAGCACGCCTTGCCGCGCATGTTCGGCATCCGGCACCGGCGCCCCCCAGAATGCCATGACCGCGTCGCCGATGTACTTGTCAAGCGTTCCGCGGTTCTTCGAGATCACCGCCGACATGCCGGTCAGATAATCATTGATGTACGACGCCAGGTCGCCAGGCGACAGGCTTTCGGAAATCGTGGTGAACCCGCGTACGTCGGAAAACAGGATCGTGAGGTCGGCTGCCTGCGGTTCCATGCTGTACTTGGTCGGGTCACGCGCCATTTCATCGACCAGTTCCGGCGGCACATACTGGCCAAACAGCGCGGTGAACTCGCGCTTGCTGCGCGATTCGACGAAGTAGCCATAGGCCATGTTCAGCGTGAAGAGCGCCGCCGTCATCAACAGCGAGGCGGCCAGCGGCAGGACCAGGTTGAGTTGCGAATAGACGAGGAAATTGAGCACCACGATCAGCGCCATGCCCGCGACCGTGACCAGGGTGGCGCGCATGGGCGAAAGGAACGGCAGCAACAGCGCCAGCGTGATGCCGCCGATGCACAGCAGCAGGACTTCCGCGCCCAAGGTGAACGGCGGCCGTTCCTTGAAGCTCTGTGACAACATTCCCGAAAGCAGGTTGGCGTGGATCTCGACCCCCGGATAGGCCTCGCCGACCGGAGTCGATCGCAAGTCCAGCAGTCCGGGCGCGGTGGTACCCCAGAAGGCGATCTTTCCCTTCAGGTCGGCTTCGGAGACCTTGCCTTCATAGACATCGGCAAGCGAAATGTAACGGAACGAATTGCCCTTGGTTCCGCCGGGTCCGCGATACGGCACCAGCGCGCTTACCGTCTTGTCGACCGGAATACGCACCGAACGCACTCCGGCGCTGGTATTGGCTTTCATCTCGAGCCATTCCAGCCCCTGGTAGTTGCGGGAGAGGAAGCGATCCGGGGGATAGCCCGGCTCCAGATTCGGAGAGCCCAGCAGGGCACGGAACATCGAAAGCGCCAGCGACTCGTAGTACTGGCCGTTGTACTCCGAGAGCATTGGCACGCGCCGCACCACACCGTCCAGATCGACAATTGGATTGAACAGTCCGGAAGCCAGCGCCGCCTTCTGGAAGACCTCGAGGTTCGCGCCATAGCCGTTCCACTTGAACCAATCGATGGTCCTGCCCTTGAACGTTCCCCCCGGCATTACCGGTGGCGGAAGCACACCGCTTTTCTCAGCATCATCCTCCGAAGAAAGGTAGTAGCCCAACACTACCGGCTTGCCGGAAATCGCCTTGGCGAACCTGGCATCAAAATCCAGTGTCGGCTTGAGCTTCTCGATTTCGGCGCGGAATTGCTCGTTGTCCTTGAGCGCACTGTCCTTTGCGAGGTTCTCGAGGGAGCGAATGCCGGAGCTGACATCCGGTTCGGCAAATACCACGTCGAATCCGACCATCACGACGCCGTACTTGGTGAATAGCCGGTCGATCAGTTCGGCCATCTTGTCGCGGCTCCACGGCCAGCGCCCGAGCTTGCCGAGGCTTTTCTCGTCGATGTCGAGAATCACGATTCGATCGTCGAGCTTGCCGGGCATCGTCAGCTTCACCCGCGCGTCGTAGATGATCGCGTCGAGCTGCGAAATGATGCGGATGTTGAATATCTCGGCCGCATGCACCAGAAAAACGACCAGCACAAGCAGGCCGAGTCCGATGCGGACGAAGTGCTGTTTCACAGACGCCTCCCGGAATGGCGGTGCAGCCGCGCAGCCGGATGTCCGTCGCCGTCAGGGGACGGACATCCGGCTACTTGTAGAAAAATTCCATCTTGGTCCCGGCGATCTCGATAACATCGTGATCGTTCAACGGGTGCGCCTGCGCATCGAGTGTCTTGCCGTTGACCACCGGGAAATTCGCACCTTCGACGTGCGTGATGAAATAACCTTGCGGGCGCCGCGTGATGACCGCCACCTGCACTCCGGGCTTGCCGAGGGTGGTAAGCGCCTTGGTCAACAGCAATTCCTTGCCGACATTGGCGCCCGAGAGCAACTGGATGGCGCCTTGCCTGGCCGGAGCCGCGGGCGGCGGGGGAGGCGCGGCCGGCGCGGTCGCCGCCATTTGCGCCGTGGCTGAAGGCGCTGCGGCAGGCGCAGGCGACGGCTTGGGCATGGTGCCCGGCCGCAAGACCATGGTCTTCTCGAAATCGGCCGCCGCCGCCTTGGGCGCCTCGTTGATGTACTTGAGCTTGTACTTGCCGAGCTCGATCACATCGTTGGGCTGCAGAAAATGCTTCTTGATCGGCGCACCATTGACCAGGGTACCGTTGGTGGACCCCAAGTCCTCAAGAAATGAATCGTTGAGGATCGTCACGATCACAGCATGCTCGCCCGACACCGCCAGATTGTCGATCTGGATGTCATTGTGCGGCTTGCGGCCGATGGTCGTGCGCTCTTTCGTGAGAGTGATCTCCTTGAGCACCAACCCGTCCATGCTGAGAATTAGCTTCGCCATAGCCCGTTCCTTTTTCTCTTTCGCTGTTGACGCCTAAGCGACTTGCGATTGCGTAAGTTTACTTGAACCACCCCAAAAACCTGCCGAACAATCCCCTCGCGGCAGGATATTCCCGGACAATCTTGACGAGTAGCACCGATACGTTATCACGCCCGCCATTGTCATTGGCCATCTGCACCAGCTGCTGCGCTGCCAGATTGAGGTTGCCTCCGAGGGTTTCGAGTGTCAATCCGATCTCCTCGTCCGAAACCATGTCCGACAACCCGTCGGAGCACAGCAGATAGATGTCACCCGGCTGGGTTTCGTAGTCATGCACTTCGGCCTCGACGGTGGGGTCGATGCCAAGCGCACGGGTGACCAGATTCTTGTTTTGCGAATGCTTGGCTTCCTCGAGCGTGATCATGCCGCTGTCGATCTGCTCCTGAAGGAGCGAGTGGTCGCGCGTGATCTGCGCGAACTCACTGCCACGCTGCCGGTAAAGACGCGAATCACCGATATGGGCGACGGTCATCTTGTTGTCGTAGAAGATCGCCATCACCAGGGTGGTACCCATGCCCGAATACTGGGGCTGGGACTGCGCGGCCGAAAAAATCGAATGGTTGGCCTTGGCGATCTGGTCACGCAACATCCGTGCGGCGTGGGTGCGGAACTCCGCCCCGCTGTCCGGATCGTGTTCGAACGGAGCACGCTGCGCGATGGCTGCCTGCAATTCGGTCATGAGAACAGTCGTCGCCATGCCGCTGGCGACTTCGCCCGCGTTGTATCCACCCATGCCATCGGCCAGGATCGCAAGGCCGTTGCGCGCATCGTTGGCGATCGAGTCCTCGTTATGGGACCGCACCATCCCCGGATCGGAGTGGCCCACGATTTCGATCGCGTCTGAAAGATTCATGCGCATACCTTAAAGTGAAATATCCACGTCAGGCGGCGGCTTTGCCGGCTTGGCCGCGCTGGCCGGCGCCGGCGCGGCCGGAGGCGCCTGCAGGACTACGGTCTTGTCTGCATCCGCTGTGGGCGCCTGCAGAACCACCGTTTCACCTGCATGCAGGTTGCCGGGCGACGCGGCCGGCGCGGGCACTGCGGCCGCCGGCGCCGCGGGGGCGACCGACTGGGTCGGCGGGGCGGAAGGTACGGCCCTCGGCGCCGCGGGAATGTTCATTCCGGTCGCGGTGGAGGGTGTTTCACCATACGGCCGCAAGGCAGCGGCGAACTCCTCGCCAGACTGGTAGCGTTGATCCGCATCCTTCGCCATCGCCTTGACCAGCACTTCGGCCAGGCCCTCGGGCACCTCGGGATTGAGCGTGCGGATGTCGGCCGGCTGTTCATTGGCGATCTTGAACATCAGTTGGGCCATCGAATCGCCGACGAAAGGCAGGTGTCCGGAAAGCATCTGGTAAAGGCTGACCGCCAGGGAGAACAGATCGGAACGCCCATCGACCTTCTTGCCCGAAAGTTGCTCGGGTGACATGTAGGACGGCGTGCCCAGCACCATTCCGGTTTTTGTCTTGGACGAATCCGTGACGCGGGCGATGCCGAAGTCGGTGACCTTGGGGTTGTCAGACTCCAGGTCGTACATGATGTTGGCCGGCTTGATGTCGCGGTGCACGACGTTTTGCCGGTGCGCGTAGCCGAGCGCGTCGGCAACGCGCACCGTGATCGACACCACCCGCGGTATCGGCAGCAATACTTCCGGCTTGGTATAGGGCACCAGATCCTTGCCCTTGAGAAGTTCCATGGCGATGAAACACAAATCATGTTCTTCGCCTGCATCGTAGATGGTCACGATATGCGGGTGGTTGAGACGCCCCGCAGTCTCGGCCTCGCGGAAGAATCGCGCCTTCGCCTCGTCGAGCTCGTCGGCCTCGAACTCCTGCGACAGCGCCATGGTCTTGATGGCCACAACCCGGCTGATCTTGGGATCGCGTCCCAGATAAACCACGCCCATGGCGCCCTTGCCGAGCTCCTTCTCGATCTGATAGCGACCCAGCATCGGCTTCTCGCCGGCGCCTGCACCGTCAAGGATGCTGGTATTGGTTCTTCCCGAAGCGCCGCCCAGGATCACCGTCTCAGAGAGATTCTTGGCGCGCACGATCTTCTGCTCGAGATCCTTGTACTTGGGATCGTAGCCGGCCATGTGCTCATAGACCGCCTGCGCCTTGTTGAACTGGCGCTTGCGCTCGAAGTCGAGCGCGAGGTTGTACAGGTTGTCCATCAGGGCACCATCGAAGGGCACCTTGCGGAACTTGTCGAAGGCCATGTCAAGCTGGCCTTGGCCCTGGAAGGCCAGGCCCAGCATGCGATTGGATTCGGCGGACTCGACATCGGATTTCTGCTTGCCGGCCTCGGTGACGATGAAACGCTTGGTCGTCAGCAACAGATGCCCGACCAACAGCAGGGTGGCCGGCACCATGAGCTGTATCCACATGCCGGCCGAAACCATGATCGCGAAATGAGTGGCCAGCAACAACACCAGAACACCTAGCGTGATGATCGCCGCCGGGCGCGCCTTCAGGCGCGGCAGCACCGCCACCAGATAGGCCGCGACGACCAGAAAAACCAGCAGCTCAAGCCAGACGCCCCATGCGGGCACCACGAAGAAATGCTCGGACAGGATGGAAGAAACCGAATGGGCCATCTTCTCCACCGGCGTCATGGCGGCGGAAACCGGGGTCGGAAAGCTGGTACCCACACCGGCAGCAGTGGGGCCGATGAGGACGATTTTGTCGGCGTACTTGGACGCCGGAATCTTGCCCGTGAAGACATCATAAAAGGAATCGATCTGGAAGGCCTTCTTGCCATCGCGATCCTTGTAGTAGTACGTGTACATCTTGTTTTCGAAATCGGTCGTGATCGCCAACTTGCCGAGCTTGAGCTGCTCACCCCACGCCACCTTGATGTCGCCGACGCCCAGGTTGAGGCTCTTGGCCGCGATCATCAGCGCGTAGGATGGGAAGTAACGGTCAAAGTACTGCACCACCAATGGCTCGGTGCGAACCCCGCCATCGACGTCCGGCAAGTCGTTCAGGTGTCCCAGTCCGGCCGCAGCCTTGCCCAGGGTTTCGATGGGCAGCTGAATCGCCGCCGATGGTATGGCCTGGCCATTCTTGTCTTCAAAGGAACTCTTGTTGGCGAATTCGGGCAAGGCCTTGTCAGGCTTGCCACGTGGGTCACCCAGCGAAAAAACCAGTGGCAACATCACGTTGCCGGCCTTGGTGTAGCTGTCGGCGAGCTTGCGATCGGTGTTCAGGTCGATCTCGGCCTGCTTGAGAAGCGCGCCGAATTGCGTCAGTTCGTTTCCAGCCGGAGCCGCCGCCGCGTCCTGCGGAGTCCCCGATGCGCCAGTCGGGGCAACCGGGGCGACCTTCGAATAAAGTTCCATTAGCTTGTTGATGTAGACAAGCCCCGGATCCTGCTGTGGTTCGAAGAAAAACACCGTATTGCCGATGACCCGGACCTTGGCCGCCGAGAGCATGTCTGTCATCTTGGCGTGAATGTCGCGGCTCCACGGCCAGCGCCCGATATTGTTGATGCTCTGGTCGTCGATGGCGATGATGGCGACCTTGTCGTTGGGAGCCTTGGAGGAGGCCTTGACTCCAAGGTCATAGGCCTTGCGCTCGAGGCTTTGCAGCAGATCGCCGTTCTTGAAGGCCAGCAGCAGGACGGCAATCACCACCCCGATAAACCAGTCGGATTTCCAGAAATCCCCTTTGACCTTGGCCATTCGCTTCCCCCAGATGCAGCACTCGTTCTTCTTACGGCGGATTTGACCCGGCGCATCCACCATGGCGGACCACTGGCGCGACAAAAATATACCGCGACGGCACCACCCGCCGGTCAATCCCAACACCCGAAAGAAGCCCGGATTCTACGTCAACACGCTAAAGGTACGGTTTTTCGCAGAATAAACAGGATGATGATACGCTTTGTTGCAGTTAATCATCAAGAGCGCGCCCATCCCACTGACGTGATTCCGGCCCAAAAAACAACAGGGGCCGCCCTGACGGAACAGCCCCCATTTTGTGCAAGCGGGCGCGAGCCCGCCTGCCGTCACGCGCTCTTTGTCTTGGTGGCGTGATGTTTGCTGGCGGCGCGCGCCGCCAGCCATTTTCCAACCACGACCACAAATATCGCGCAGCCAGCCTTCAGGCCATAGGTCAGGAGCGTGTTGCCCTCGAAAACATGCTTCACGGCAACATCATGGCTCACCGCATCACCGGCAACCCAGCCGATAAGCGCCGCACCCAGTGTGATGATCACCGGGAAGCGCTCCATCAGTTTGATCATGAGCGTGCTGCCAAAGACCACCAGCGGAATACTGATCGCGAGACCGATGACCAGGAGAGTGAAATCACCCTTGGCAGCAAGCGCCACAGCGATCACGTTGTCCAGGCTCATGACCAGGTCGGCGATGAGGATGGTGCGGACCGCCGCCATCAGGTTGCCAGTGCCCTGCTTGGAGTCACCGCCTTCCTCCTCCTCCTCGCCGGAAAGCAACTGGAAGCCGATCCATAGGAGCAGGACGCCGCCGATGATCTGCAGGTACGGCAACTTGAGCAGGTAAGCGGCCAGGAACGTCAGGACGATCCGCAAGACCACCGCAGCGCCCGAACCCCAGAGAATGGCCATCTTCTGCTGTTTGGGCGGCAACGAGCGCGCGGCCAGCGCGATCACCACCGCATTGTCGCCGGAGAGAATGATGTTGATCCAGACGATCTGCCCCAATGCCAGCCAGAAAGCCGGACTGTCAAAACTCATGCTTGTCTCCTAGATTTTGATGGGAAGTTGCGCCGGGGCTACAGCATCGCCTTGAGCATGCGGCCCATTTCCGACGGGTTCTTTGTGGTCTTGATGCCGCATTCTTCCATGATGGCGAGCTTCGCCTGCGCGGTATCTTCGCCGCCGGAAATCAGCGCGCCAGCATGCCCCATGCGCTTTCCGGGCGGTGCAGTGACGCCGGCGATGAAACCCACCACCGGTTTTTTCATGTTGTCACGGATCCAGCGCGAGGCATTGACTTCGTCGGGCCCGCCGATTTCACCGATCATCACCACGGCGTCGGTATCCGGGTCGTCGTTGAACATGCGCATCACGTCGATATGCTTCAGGCCATTGATCGGGTCGCCGCCGATGCCCACCGCAGAGGACTGTCCCAACCCGATTTCGGTCAACTGTGCGACTGCCTCGTAGGTCAGGGTGCCGGAACGCGAAACCACACCAATACGGCCTTTGCGATGAATGTGACCGGGCATGATGCCAATCTTGATTTCCTCGGGGGTGATCAGTCCCGGGCAATTGGGCCCCAGCAGCAGGGTCTTGCGGCCCTCGGCTTTCATGCGGTTGCGCACCTGCAGCATGTCGCGTACCGGAATGCCTTCGGTAATGCAAATAGCCAGGTCTAGGTCGGCTTCCACGGCTTCCCAGATCGCCGCCGCTGCGCCAGCCGGCGGCACGTAAATCACTGACACGGTTGCGCCGGTTTGCGCTTTCGCCTCCTTGACGCTGGCGTAGATCGGAATGCCTTCATAGCTCTCGCCGGCCTTCTTCGGGTTTACGCCGGCGACGAAGCAGTTCGCGCCGTTCGCGTATTCCTTGCACATCTTGGTGTGGAACTGGCCGGTCTTGCCGGTGATGCCCTGGGTCATGACCCGGGTGTTCTTGTTGATGAGGATGCTCATGGTTTCCCTTGGAATGTGGCGTTGGCAATGGCCCCGCGCATGGCGCGATCGAGCCGTCCGAGGTTGCGCGTTACTTGGCGGCTGCCACCACTTTTTGCGCCGCGTCGGCCATGGTGTCGGCTGCGATGATGGGCAGTCCGGAATCGGCCAGCATCTTCTTGCCGAGATCCTCGTTGGTGCCCTTCATTCGCACCACCAGCGGCACCGCGAGGTTTACCGCGCGGCACGCCGTGATAACGCCTTCGGCAATGGTGTCGCAGCGCATGATGCCGCCGAAGATGTTGACCAGGATGGCCTTGAGCCCCGGGGTCTTGATCATGATCTTGAAGGCCTCGGTGACCTTTTCCGCTGTCGCGCCGCCGCCGACGTCGAGGAAATTCGCGGGTTCACCGCCGAAAAGCTTGATCGTATCCATGGTGGCCATCGCCAGCCCTGCACCATTGACCAGGCAGCCGATGTTGCCGTCGAGCTGGATGTAGGCGAGGTCGAACTTCGAGGCATCGACTTCAGCGGGATCTTCCTCGTCCAGGTCGCGGTAGGCGACGATTTCCGGATGGCGAAACAGGGCGTTCGAGTCGAAGTTGAATTTGGCGTCAAGCGCCTTGATGCCCCCGTTGCCTTCCAGGATCATTGGATTGATCTCGGCCAGCGACGCATCGGTTTCCATGTAGCAGGTATAGAGCTGGCCGAGCACTTCCTTGGCCTGCTTGAGCGAGGCTTCGGGGACACCGATGCCGCGCGCCAGACGCTCTGCCTGCGCGTCGGTCAGGCCGGTGGCCGGGTCGACGAATTCCTTGAGGATCTTTTCGGGCGTGGCATGCGCGACTTCCTCGATGTCCATGCCGCCTTCGCTGGACGCCATCATGGCCACGCGCTGGGTCGCCCGGTCGGTCAGGGCAGCGACGTAGTATTCCTTCTTGATGTCAGCACCATCCTCTATCAGGAGGCGCCGCACTTTCTGGCCTTCGGGGCCGGTCTGGTGCGTCTTCAGTTGCATGCCCAGGATCTCGCCCGCCTTCGCGCGGACATCGG
Organism: Burkholderiales bacterium; assembly: GCA_965279115.1. Classification (GTDB taxonomy): domain Bacteria; phylum Pseudomonadota; class Gammaproteobacteria; order Burkholderiales; family JAEUOS01; genus JAEUOS01. The sequence continues at coordinate 3,429,473 of OZ257137.1, read as the reverse complement.
CGATGGACTTGGCCACCTTGACACCACCGCCCTTGCCGCGGCCGCCGGCGTGGATCTGCGCTTTCACCACCCATACCGGGCCGCCGAGCTTTTCGGCGGCTGCCACAGCCTCGTCGACAGTGAAACACGGGATGCCGCGCGGCGTCGGCATGCCGAACTTGCGAAGCAATTCCTTGCCCTGATATTCGTGGATCTTCAAAGTATTCCCCTAGGTTATTCCCGGCTGTCCGCAGACGGCCATAGAGCTACGAGCGTCGACTTTTTGCGTGGAGCATACGAGGCATGGCGGCGGGCCGCCTTGCCTCATGTCAAGTCCACGCCACCGAAACGCGTCAGCAGGCAACGGAACCGGCCACAGCACGACGCCCGCTAAGGGGCGCCGGCGGACCCGATGGCGCAGAAAGCCCGACCGGCAGGCCTGTTCCGCCTGGATCGAACCGTCGCGCGCCATCATCCGTCAAAGCAGGAATGCGCGATACAGCTTCGATGGGACAACCAAATTCATCCGGCCAAACGGCTTGAAAACGCGCGTTCCGCCACTGGGCTTGACGCTCCCGAACAGCGAATGATGATAGCACGAAGCCTCTCGGCAACCAGATTCAGGTACCCACGGACAGCGGGCGAGCGCAGTCCCGATGTCAGGTATCGTCACCGCCGCGCGACGGACGCGGCACGACGCGGTAGATCACGTCGGTCGGGAAACCGCGCGACAGCAGAAATCGCATCTGCCTGGCACGCGCGGAGGCATCCGCCGGCGCGGCGCCGAACTTGCGCTCCCAAACCTCGCGGGCACGAGCGTCGTCGCTTGCCTTGAGGTTGTCGACGAGGGCCACCGCCTCAATGCCCACGCCGGTGCGGCGCAGATCATCGGCCACCCTGCGACTGCCAAAGCGGGCCCCGCGCACACGTGCCAGTCCTTCTGCAAATCTGTGATCAGAAAGAAGTTTTTCAGCCTCCAGTGCATCGAGAACGGTCTCTATCGCATCCTCATCGGCCCCGGCGCGGGAAAGTTTGCGGCGCATCTCCATGCGGCTGTGCTCGCGGCGCGCCAGCAGCATGATCGCCTTGGCGCGCACTTCGGCCGCGGAGAGCGGCTCCCGGATCGCGGAAGAAGACTCTCCATCCGTCGGAAAATCCTCCCCGCCCCTCCCCTCGCCAGCGGACAGCGAGGAGAATCCCGACCGGTCAGGCCGCCGCGGCTTGCGCTGCAGGGCCACCCTTGACTCCCAGGGCTTCGCGCACCCTTGATTCGATTTCCTGCGCCACGGCGGGGTTCTCGCGCAACCAGTTGCGGGTGTTGTCCTTGCCCTGGCCGATGCGGTCGCCCTTGTAGCTGTACCAGGCGCCGGACTTGTCGACGATCTTGTGTTCGACGCCGAGTTCGATGATCTCGCCCTCGCGCGAAATACCCGCCCCGTACAGGATGTCGAAATGGGCCTCGCGGAACGGCGGCGCCACCTTGTTCTTGACAACCTTGACGCGGGTTTCGTTGCCAACCACCTCTTCACCGTCCTTGATCGAGCCGGTACGGCGAATGTCCAGCCGAACCGAGGCGTAGAACTTGAGCGCGTTGCCGCCTGTTGTGGTTTCGGGGTTGCCGAACATCACGCCGATCTTCATGCGGATCTGGTTGATGAAGATCACCAGGGTGTTGGTGCGCTTGATGTTGCCGGTGAGCTTGCGCAGCGCCTGGCTCATCAGGCGCGCCTGCAGGCCCGGCAACTGGTCGCCCATTTCGCCCTCGATCTCGGCCTTGGGCGTGAGCGCGGCCACCGAGTCGATGACGACGATGTCGACCGAGCCGGAACGCACCAGCATGTCGGCGATTTCAAGCGCCTGCTCGCCGGTGTCGGGCTGGGAAATCAGCAGGTCGGCCACATTGACGCCCAGCTTTTGCGCATAAGTCGGGTCGAGCGCATGTTCGGCGTCGATGAAGGCGGCGGTACCGCCGATTTTCTGCATCTCGGCGATGACCTGCAGCGTCAATGTGGTCTTGCCGGATGATTCCGGGCCGTAGATTTCGACCACCCGGCCGCGCGGCAGGCCGCCGATGCCCAAGGCGATGTCAAGGCCCAGCGAACCGGTGGAAACCACGCCGATCTCGTCCTCGATGCCGCGATCACCCAATTTCATGATCGAGCCCTTGCCGAACTGCTTTTCAATCTGCGCCAGCGCGGCCGAGAGGGCCTTGCTCTTGTTGTCGTCCATTGCCTGTCCTATCGCTGTAACACTGCCCATGTCGGCCTCCGATTTACCAGCATTTCCATGCCGGCGCAAAGTACTGGGTTTATGTACACTGGTTTTACATACAGTGCAGTCTAGCGCGGATTTTCAGGAATCGCAAGCAGTTGCGTCAGCGCGTGGATAACGGACTGTCGCCGCACCTCCCGCCGGTCGCCTGCAAGGTGCCGGGTCTCGACCCGCTGCCCTCCAATCCACGACCAGCCGAAGCATACGGTGCCCACTGGCTTGCCAGGTGAGCCACCACCGGGGCCCGCAACCCCGGTGATCGAAAGCGCCACCTGGGCCCGGGAATGGCCGCGCGCGCCCGTCGCCATTTCGGCCGCCACCGGCTCGCTTACCGCCCCATGGGCGTCCAGGGTCGACTGCTTCACGCCCAGCATCGATTCCTTGGCGGCATTGGAATAAGTGACGAAACCGCGTTCGAACCATGCCGAGCTGCCTGCCACCGAAGTCACCGCCTCGGCCACCCAGCCGCCGGTGCAGGATTCAGCCGTTGCCAGCATCCAGCCGCGCGCGGTCAGGAAGGCGCCGACTCGCACCGCCAGTTCGTCGATTTCCGCATCGCTCATGTCCATCCCCTATTTCCAGAAGTTCCACAGCATGAATATCAGCAGTACGTAAAGCGCCGCAAGCAGGTCGTCGAGCATTACGCCGAAGCCGTTCTTGAGGCGCGCGTCGAACTGCCGGATCGGCGGCGGCTTGACGATGTCGAACAGCCTGAACAGCAGGAAGGCTGCGCCCTGGGCCATCCAACCCGCCGGCACCAGCGACAGCACCAGCCAGATGGCCGCCACCTCGTCCCAGACCATGCCACCGTGATCGGCCACCCCAAGGTCGCGACCGGTCCGGTCGCAGGCCCAGATCCCCAGCGCAAACGCCACCACCACCGCCAGGAGGCGCAAGGGTAGTGACAGGGGTTCGAGCAACAGGACGAAGGCGCCCCAGCCCGCCAGCGTGCCCCAGGTACCGGGCGCCGGCCTGATGAGGCCGCTGCCGAAGCCAAAGGCGATGATGCGCGCGGGCGAACGCGCCATCCATGCCGCGGTGGGTGTCACGCCGGCTGGCCGAAATGGTCGTAGCCGCGCATCGCCGGCACCGGCCTGCCGTCGCTGTCGACCAGCAACACCGCCGGGCCGCTTTCGACCCGCTCGAACATGCTGCCCACGCGCGTCAATGTCAGCCCGACCGAGCGACCGATCGCGATCACCAGGTCACGCTGGTCCACCGGCGCGGTGAAGCAAAGCTCATAGTCGTCGCCGCCGGCCAGCGCGCAGCGCAAGCGGCGCGCCTGCGGCTGGCTGGAGAGCGCAAACGAGATCGGCAGGGCATCCACATTGACGCGTGCAGCCGTTCCCGACGCACTCGCAAGATGCGCCAGGTCCCCCGCCAGGCCGTCGGAGAGGTCGATCATGCTGGTGGCCACGCCGCGCAGGGCCTGGCCCAGGTCCACACGCGGTTCCGGCGACTCCAGCCGGCCCACGCAAAACGCCCGCGCGGCGGCTTCAAGCGCAGCCTCGTCACGCAATGCCAGCAAGCCCAGCGCCGCGTCCCCCAGCGTTCCCGAGACCCATACGTCGTCACCGCTGGCGGCACCGCTGCGCCGTATCGCCTGCCCGCGCGGCACCTCGCCGAATATGGTCACGCACAGATTGAGCGGGCCACGCGTGGTGTCACCGCCCACCAGTTCAACCCCATAGCGGTCGGCGAGCGAAAAAAAGCCGGCGGCAAATGCGGTGAGCCATTCCTCACGCGCATCCGGCAAGGCCAGCGCCAGGGTGGCGTAGCGCGGGACCGCGCCCATGGCGGCAAGGTCGGAAAGATTCACTGCCAAAGTCTTGTGGCCCAGGCGGCGCGGGTCGGTGCCCGCGAGGAAATGCGTGCCTTCGACCAGCATGTCGGTGGACACCGCCATCTTCTGCCCTTGCGCCAGCGGCAGCAACGCGCAGTCGTCGCCGACCCCGAAGATCGCGCGCTTGACCGGCCGATGGAAATGGCGGGCGATGAGTTCGAACTCGCTGGACATCAGGCCACGCCCGTCAGCTCGCCCTAGCGGGTCGCGCCCTTGATTTCCACCTGCCGCGCGGCCGACGCGAGCTTGTCGAGCACGCCGTTGACATACTTGAAACCGTCGGTACCGCCAAAAGTCTTGGCCAGCTCGACGCATTCATTGATCACCACACGATACGGAACCTCCACATGGTGGGAAAGCTCATATGCCCCCACCAAAAGGATCGCGTGCTCCACCGGCGAAAGCTCCTTGACGGTACGGTCCAGGCAGGGCGCGAGCGCCTCGCGGAGTGCCGGCGCGTTCTCGATGGCGCCATGGAGGAGGGCGCGAAAATGCTTCTCGTCGGCCTGTTCGAACCCCTTGGTGCGCATCAGGTCATCGGCGATGAGCGTCGGATCCCCGGCATTGAGCTGCCACTGGTACAGGCCCTGGACGGCGAATTCGCGCGAGCGACGGCGGGCACTTTTCATTCAGGACAACTCCTCGGCCAGATTGGCCATTTCCACTGCCACGCGCGCCGCCTCGGCCCCCTTGACGATGCGCGCTTCGGCTTGCGCCTGGTTCTCGACGGTGAGGATGGCATTGGCCACCGGCGTAAGCGTGTCGAGCTGCACCCGCGTGATGCCGGCGCCTGATTCATTGCACACCAGCTCGAAATGATAGGTCTCGCCGCGGATCACGCAGCCGATCGCCACCAGGGCGTCGAACTCGTCGGACTGCGCCATCAGGCGCAGCGCCAGCGGAATCTCCAGCGCGCCGGGCACGCTGACGACCTCGATGTCGTCCTCGTCCACGCCCAGGCGCGCCAGCTCGGCCAGGCAACCCTCGCGCATGCGGTCGCCGATGGCGGCGTTGAAACGCGCCTGGACCACGCCGATGCGCAGGCCACGGCCGGACAGGTTCTCGTCGTACTTGACTTTGTCGTCGCTCACGTCGCCTCCGGCGCCAGGTATCCGCTGACTTCAAGGTCGAACCCGGCCATCGAAGGCATCTTGCGCGGGTTCGCCAGCAAACGCATGCGGCCCACGCCGAGGTCGCGCAGGATCTGCGCGCCGATGCCGTAGGTGCGCAGGTCCATCTTCACCGCCGGACGGCGGCCGGTATTGAGGGCGTTGAACTTGGCCACCAGCTCGTCGGCACTCTCGCCGGTGTTGAGCAGCACGATCACGCCGGCGCCGCGCGCGGCGACCACGCGCATGGCCGCGTCCACACTCCAGGAATGCGTGCCATGGCCACAGTCAAGCAGGTCCAGCACCGACAGCGGTTCGTGCACCCGCACCAGGGTTTCCTCCCCGGCCGAGATTTCGCCACGCACCAGCGCCAGGTGCGATGCGCCACCGGCGCGGTCGATGTAAGCAATGGCGCGGAACGCGCCATGCGCGGTCGCCAGCTCGCGCTCGGCGGCGCGCGTCACCAGGCTTTCGTTGCGGCTGCGGTAATGAATCAGGTCGGCGATGGTGCCGACCTTGAGCTTGTGCTCGCGCGCGAACTCGACCAGGTCGGGCAGGCGCGCCATGGTGCCGTCGTCCTTGAGAATCTCGCAGATCACCGCCGCGGGTTCGCAGCCGGCCAGCGCGGCCAGGTCGCAACCCGCCTCGGTGTGGCCGGCGCGGATGAGCACGCCGCCGGGTTGCGCCATCAGCGGAAAGATGTGGCCGGGCTGCACGATCTCCTCGGCGCGGGCGCCTTTGGCCACCGCAGCCTGCACCGTACGCGCACGGTCGGCGGCGGAGATGCCGGTGGTCACGCCCTCGGCGGCCTCGATGGAAACCGTGAAATTGGTGCCGTGCTTGGTGCCGTTGCCGCCGCTTGAGACCATCAGCGGCAGGTTCAGGCGTCGGCAGCGCCCCTCGGTGAGGGTCAGGCAGATCAGGCCGCGACCGAAACGTGCCATGAAGTTGATCGCTTCAGGGGTGACGAACTCTGCCGCCATGAGAAGGTCGCCCTCGTTCTCGCGGTCCTCGTCGTCCACCACCACGACCATGCGGCCGGCCTTGAGTTCGGCGACGATATCCGCCACCGGGCTGATGGCCCCGGCCGCGACGCCCGGCGCGCCTGATACCACTGAAAGACGTTGCGACATCGTAACTCCCGGGGTTTCAAACAGGTTTCAATCGAAGGGGCGCAATTCTACAGCAGCGCACCCCCCGTTCCCGCATACGCTGCCGGCCGGACGCATCGGCATTTTCGCTACGCCGGGCGGCATGCTTCTCCCTATACTTGCGCCTGGCTTTCGGACCCGTACGCGCCATGAAAAGCAGCCTGTTCGCCCTTCTCGCCATTGCCCTGCCCCTTGTCAGTGCCGTACCGGCACAGGCCGCCCACGCCCCGCGCGACGTCGCCCTGATCGAGGCGGCGGCAGCCGGCGACGCGGCCCGCGTGACCAGACTCTTGGCGGAAGGTGCCAGCCCTAAGGCGCGCGACGAACGCTGCCGCACGGCGTTGCTCGCGGCAACCCAGGGCAACCGGATCGATGCCGCGCGTCTGCTCATCAAGGCCGGGGCGGATGTCAACGCCAAGGATGACATCCAGGACAGCCCCTACCTGCTCGCAGGTGCGCGCGGCCATGTCGAGATCCTGCGCATGACGCTTGCCGCCGGTGCCGATCTCAAGAGCACCAACCGCTATGGCGGCACCGCGCTCACCCCGGCCTGCCACTACGGCCACGTGGAAGCGGTGCGTGAACTGCTCAAGAGCAAGGTCGACATCGACCACGTCAACCGGCTTGGCTGGACCTGCCTGCTTGAAGCGGTGATCCTGGGCGACGGCGGTGACAGGCATGTGGAGATCGTGCGCATGGTCGTCGCCGCCGGCGCCAACCCCAACCTGGCCGACGCCCAGGGGGTGACGCCGCTGGCCCATGCGAGGTCGCGCGGTCAGGCCAGGGTGGTGGACGTGCTGGTCAAGGCCGGAGCGCGATAGGACGCAGCGCAGCGCGGCCGGTGCGTGTTTCCGATGCCGGCCGCGATGCACCGACACCGCGCACCTCGAAGCTTGCCTGGTCGAGCGTCGCTCCGTCCGCGCCAATCAGCCGCAGCGTATGGGCTCCTGGCTGCGGAAACCATGCGTGGGGCCGCGCCGCGCTGCCGAGCACTCGGCCGTCGAGTTCCAGTCGCGCGCCTGACGGCGCCTGCGCCGACAGCAGCAGTGTCTGGTGCGCCGGCGGAATGTCCGGGTCGAATGCGACGATGGACCCCGTCAAAGGCGCGACGATGCGCGACGCGAGCAGTCCGGTGTCGGCCAGGCGGATCACCGGACGCGCGCTGCCGGCCACGAACACTTCGTCACGCGGCGGCTCGATGGCCGGCTCGAAACGGATACGTTGCACTTCCACTCCGGGCGGCCGGGGCGGTGCCGGCGGCATGGCGCCGCGGTTGAGCGCAAGCATGATGTCGCGCCACACCGGCGCCGCGCCGGAAACGCCGGACACGTCATGCATCGGGCTGCCTCCGGCATTGCCCACCCAAACGCCGACGGTGTGGCGGGTGGTGTAGCCGATCGCCCAGTTGTCGCGCATGTCCTTGGAAGTGCCGGTCTTTACCGCCGACCAGAACGGTGTCTCCAGCGGATTGGCCAGGCCAAAAGCGGTTGCGCGCGCGGCACGGTCCGACAGGATGTCGCCCACCACGTAGGCTGCGGATGCATCCATCACGCGCCTGGGTTGCGAAAGGGCGCCGCCGGGGCGCAAGCGGGCAGGCGACCAGTTACCCGCGTTGGCCAGCATGCGGTATGCGTTGGTCAGTTGCAACAGGCTCACGTCCGCACTGCCCAGCGCGAGGGCGGCGCCATAGTGGTCTGCATCCGCGGACACGGTGGACAATCCCGCCGCGCGCAGCCGTTCGACCATGCGGTCCGGACCCGCCAGGCCCAGCAGGCGCACCGCCGGCACATTGAGCGAACCGGCCAGGCTGGCGCGCACGCTCACCGCGCCGCGATGCCGGCTCGAATAGTTGCGCGGCACGTACAGTCCATTGTCGGTGCGCACCGCCAGCGGTGAATCATCAAGCACCGAGGCCGCCGTGATCAGACGCATCTCCAGCGCCAGGCCATACAGGAAGGGCTTGAGGGTGGAACCTGCCTGGCGCGGCGCCACCGCGCCGTCCACCTCCGCCGCCTGCGACAGCGGGCCGCTGGAACCCACATAAGCCAGCACCTCGCCGGTTGCATTGTCGAGCACCACCACCGCGCCGTCTTCGGCATTGCGGCCGGTCAGTTCGGTCAGCCGGGTACGCAGCGCGCGTACCGCGGCCGCCTGCAGGTTGGCATCCAGCGTGCTGCCCAGCCGCATGCCGCCGACGGGTCGCGCTTCGGCAAACACCGCGCGCGCAGCGTGGGGCGCCAGTTGATTGCGCGGAAACGCCGCGTCGGCGCGCGAGAAGATGCGCGCCACCTCGACGGCAAGCCCGTCGCAGCCGGCAGAAGAAGCCCTCGTCCCCGTGGGGGCCGCACCGTCCAGCAAGCTACAGGCGCGCGCAGCCACCCTTGGCGCCGGTGCATTGGGCCCGCGCAGCAGCGCCGCAGCCACCGCAGCCTCGCGCCGGCTGAGGCCGTGTGGCGCCTTGCCGAACAGCCCGTGCGCCATCGCCGCCACGCCCTGCAGTTCGCCGCGAAAGGTCACCAGGTTCAGGTAAGCCTCGAGGATCTGCGCCTTGCTCCAGCGCCGCTCCATTTCGAGCGCCGCCATCGCCTGCCCGACTTTCTGCGTCATGCTGCGTGGCGCCGCACCGTCGCCGCGCCGCAGGTCCGGGTCGATCAGCCCGGCCACCTGCATGCTGAGGGTGCTCGCACCGCGCAGCGAGCCACCGCCGAGGTTGCCCACCGCCGCATGCATCGCCGCGCGCCAGTCCACCCCTTCATGCTCGTCAAAGCGCCGGTCTTCCGATTCGATCACCGCCTGGCGCAAGGCCGGCGACACCTGCGCCAGCGGCGTCCAGGCCAGGCGCCGCACCTTCGCGTCCACCCGCACCCGCTGCAACTCACGCCCGTTGCGGTCCAGCAGCACCGCATCGGACTCGCGCCATTCGGCCCGTACCGCCTCGAACGACGGTACTCCGGCAAGCACGGGCAACGCCACCAAAAGAAATGGGGTCAGACCCCATTTAATGAGGCGATGAACGGCTGTCCCCGTCACACGTCGGATAAATGGGGTCAGACCCCATTTTGAGAAGGAGCCGCCCGCCGAAATGGGGTCTGACCCCATTTTCACGAAGTTCATGGTACGACCTTCATGGGCGCGTTGGGCAGCATGCCGTTCACGTCGGGCGCGTACATCGCTTCGACGCGGGTGGGAGGCAGATTGAACTCGCCATCCTGATTCAGGCGCAGGGTGTATTCGACGCTCCATTTGCCCTTGGGAGCGTAGTCGTAATAGGCACGGAAGGCCTCCTGCGCGCGTTCCTCGAAGGCCGGCCAGGCACCGGTGGGGCTGCGCTGGCCGGCTTGCGCCACCTGCGAATCGCGCGCCAGGCCGGAACCCAGCACGGTGGCGCCGGCAGGCACCGGGTCGGCCACCACCACCCACGTCATGTCGGCCTGCGCGTCGACTTCGACGCGCACGCGCAGTACATCACCGCGCGTCCAGGTGCCTGCAGTCTTTTGCTCCACCGCCGTCACCGTGCGGGTGATGCGATAGCCCGCCGACACCGCCTCGCGCAGCGGCACCGCAGCGGTACTGCGGATGGCAGCCCATGGCTTGCCGCCGCCTTCATGGGCAAGCTTCAGCGTGGCGTTGGCCGCAGGCCACGGCATTGCCAATACGCCGCCCTGCGCCTGCGTAGCCCAGTTAAGCGTGGCCGAGGCGTTCGTACCAGCAGGTGGCACGCCCTCATAACTGGCGCGGGTGCTGCCCGCCACGCTGGCGCTCTCGAAGCGGGCACCGAACTTGTCCAGCGCCAGGGTGCCCCACAGGTTGGCAGTGGTGGTTTCCCAGGCGCCGCGCTGCTGGCGCGCCACCAGGCCGGCCACCAGGCGCGGCATGTCTTCGCGCCAGTCGGGCTTGTCCGCCAGCACGGCGATCAGGCGTGCGGCATTGACGTCGCCGCCAGCCATCAGCCACCACCAGCGGTCCTCGTTCTCGGTGGAGAACACCATGCGGGTACCACTCATGGTGAGGCGGCCACGCAGCACCTGCTCGGCGGCCACCAGTTGCTCATCGCGTTTGGCGAGCTGCGGCATGCGCGTGAGGATGGACACCCAGTCGATCACCGCATGGGTGGGCCAGGCATTGGGCGTGAGGGTAATGGTGTCGAGCATCCTGGGCACGGCCTTGCCAGTGCGCGAGAGCGCCTCGATGGCCGCCAGGCGCCGCGCGTCGAGGTCGCGCACGGGTGACCAGCCCTCGCGCTGGATGCGCCCTTCGACAAACGCGATCAGGCCTTCTTCCATGCGCTCCTTCACGCCCTCCGGCAAGGCGAAACCCGATTCATGCGCCACCGCCAGCACATACGCGGTGAGGGTGTCGCTGCCACGTCCGCCGGGGAAGTAACTGGCCAGACCATCGCTGTCGAGGTAGTTGCCCATCTGCGCCGCGACCACCTGCCACTGCGCCTTGTCCTTGAGGCCAATCGCCCTGGAGGTCTTCTGCTCCAGGCAGGAGAATGGGTAATCGGCGAAGTAGCGCCGCACCCCTTCCTGCGCCCCGGCCAGCTTCGGCGACAGCGCAACGCTCAAACCGCCCCGCGCCACACCCTTCGCGTCTTTCAGCGCTGCGGCCGGCGGCGCCACCGGCAGTGTGAACGTGCGATCCATCTGCACCAGCGTGGCCTGCTGCACCGTCAGCGGCACTGCCGGTACCACCCGCTGCGCCACCTTGAGCGCATCGCGCGCCGGTTTGGCCGGCCCTTTTTCCTCGGCTTCCACCGTCCATGCCAGGGCGGTACGGTCGTTGGGCACTGACACCGGCCAGCGCACTTCCTGCGCGGCGCCCGCCGCCACATTGACCTCCTGCACCGGCAGCGCCGGCAGCCCCTCGGCGCGGGCCGTCACCGCCACACGCATGGCGCGGCTGGTGGTGTTGCGAAGCGTCACGCCGGCGGCGAAACGGTCGCCCTCGCGCACCAGCGGCGGCAGGCCGGCCAGGATCTGCAAATCGCGGGTGGCGCGTACCGAGGTGGACCCGGTGCCGAACAGCGCGCCAGGATCTGTGCCTTGCGCGTCGGCAATCGCCACGATGCGGAAGCTGGTCAACGCGTCATTGAGCGGCACGTCCACCAGCACCTCGCCATTGGCGCCGACGGCCAGTGCGGGATGCCACACCAGCAGCGTGTCGAACAGCTCACGGGTCGGTGCGCGGCCACCGCCGCCACCGGGCGGCAGCGCTTTCTTGCCGAAGTGTCGCCGCCCCACCACCTGCATCTGCGCAGTGGAGGTTTCGATGAAGTACGAACGCTTGCGCACCATGTTGGAAAGCACATCCCAGCTCTGGTTGGGCATGAGTTCCAGCAGCGATTCGTCGACCGCGGCGATCGCCACCTCGGTACCGGCCGGCACCGGTTTGCCCTCCGGCCCCTGCACCACCACCCGCACCTTGGCGATCTCGCGCGTCTGGTACACCGGCTTGTCGCTGCTGACCGCTACCTTCAGTTCATAGGCGGCACGGCCGACTTCGACTTCCGCAACACCGAGCTTGAAGGCCGGGCGTGCCAGGTCCACCAGGGCGGTGGGCTCGCCGCGGTTGAACTGCTCGATCCATTCGCGCCGCTCGTTCCACCATTCGAACGGGTTGCGCCAGCCCCAGCTGAAGAAAGACGTCCAGGGCACGTCACGCACCCGGCCGCGCACTGCCAGCACCGAGACATACACATTGGGCGCGAAACCGGCCTTGATGGGCACCTCGATCACCGGGTTCTTGCCCGTGACCGGCACGACGCGGGTTTCGATGACGCCTTCGCGCTCGACCGCCACCCAGGCGGTGGCGGCGCGGAACGGCATGCGCACCTGGAAGCGCGCGGTTTCGCCCGGCTCATAACGGCGCTTTTCCGGCAGCAGGTCCATGCGGTCGGCGTTGTCGCCACCGAACCACACTTCGGCGCCGGCGACCCACAACGATGCCATCGCGCGCGAATACCGGCCGTCGCCATCCTCGGCAATGGCTTCCAGTTCAACATTGCCCGGCTCGGCAAGACCAGCGTCGCACAGGAACAGCCCGCGCGCGTCGCTCTTGCCGCTGCACAGGGTGCCGAGATCCTTGCGTTCGGTACGGTTCTCATAGGCGTAGAAACCGCCCACGGTGCGCTTGCGGGTGGAGAAGGTGTTGACCAGCCGGGCCACTACCTTCACCGGCGCGCCGGCGCGCGGTTTGCCATCCATGCCCAGCACCACCACCTTGAGGCCGGCATTCTTCTTGACCTGCACCCATGTGTCGGTCTGGATGCCCGCCACCACCGCCGCCGGCCAAACCGGCACGACGGTGCGCAGGGTCTGCTCTTCGCCATTCGGGTCACGGTACTGCATCTCGGCCACCAGTTCCCGCGGGCGAGGCGACTTGGGCAGATCCTTGACGACGAACTTCGCCGTACCGTCGCGGCCCAGCGTGACCGCCTGCTTGTCCACCACCAACCGGTCGGCGCGGTCGTTGCCACGTGACTCGTTACCGCCCGGCTCGGGCTCATCATCCACCCCGAAGCGGAAGTTCTCGTAGCCGGCAAAGCTGGCGTAGCGCTCGCGCGTGAGCGCCGTGATGCGGACCGCATGCCCCGAAGCCGGGCCGCCGGACAGGTAGCCCAGCGAAAGATCCAGCGGCAGTTCGCGCACCCCCACCTGCGCCGCCTTGGGCGGCGTGAGCGCGCCTTGCATCAGGGGCAGGCGGAATTCGCCGACGCGGAACGACCCGCTGGCCAGCATGCGCGGGCCGCCTTCCTCCTTGCCTTCCACGGGTAGCAGGAGACTGACGTCGTACTCCCCCAGCTTGGCGTCGGCCGGGATCTTCCATTTGCCGTGGGCCGTGCCGCGCGCGGAAAACGCGATCGGCAACTCCACATCCGTGCCGCTGGCCGAATGGCTGATGCGCACCCTCGCCGGCGCCCTCGCCACCGCGGCCAGCCCGGCCAGGGTTTCCATGCGCACGAAATGCTTCATCGAGACGGTTTCGCCGGCACGGAACAATGGCCGGTCGAATACCGTATGCGCCACCACCGACTCCTCGCCGGCATAGCCCTGCTGGACATTGAAGCGCCACGGCTCGATGCCGTTTTGCCAGTCCGACAACGCGAACGACAGGTCGCGCCCCTTGCGGGCGGAGACGAAGAAGGCCGGCGCCTCGTCGGCGCACTTCGTGCCGCGCTGCAGGCCCTGCGGAATGCGCGCCACCCCGTCCGCCCCGGTGCTGCCGCGCCACAACTCGAGGCCGGCGCAGTCGGAAATGCGGATCGCCGCCTCCGCCACCGGCTGCGCCGTATCGAGCGCGGTGACCCACACGGCCCCGGATTCGCGCCCGGACTTGAAATGCACCGCCATGTTGGTAACCAGCGCCCCGGTGCGCACGTACATGGGCTTCGGCTTGGCCAGGAGCGCGGCGCCGAGCCGGTCGCTTTCCAGCTCCACCACATGGAAACCCGGCTCCGGCAGCGGAATGCCGATCACTTCGAACACCTTGCCGCCGGCCGGCGCAGGCACTGTGGCGGCCTTGGCCTCCGGCCGCCCCTTCACCAACGGTACTTCGCGCGACTTGTACTCGTCGTTGCCCGCTTTGCGCAGCTTCATCAGCCATTCCAGGATGCGCGCGTCGTCCTCCACCCGCATGCGCGCCATCGGTGTGCCGGCCGGCGCGGCCGGGGCCGCCGGTGTCGCAGTGGATGCGGCGCCGATGCTGGCAGTGGCCTGCTTGATGGCCGGCTCCACATTGCGCACCGTGACCGGCAGCACCGCGTCCTTCAATTCGATGATGCCGAAACCGGCCGCGAACTTCACCAGCGGCGAACCTTCACCGGTGCGGGACTTCAATGGAAAACTACCCACATTGGCGGGGTTGCGCCCGCTGTCATCCACAAAGCCTGCGGGCAAGGTCAGCGTCAGTTCGACGTTTTCCGGAAACGGCGCCTCGAACGCCACCCGCTCGACCACGTTCTCGGTGTCATCGCGCTTCCACACCGGTTTGCGCTCGGCATTGCCCACCTTCAGGCGGATGCCATCGGCCAGCGAGCGTGCCACCGAGGACGAAAACTCCAGCGCCATGCCCTGGTAGGGCGAGCAAGGCGCCTGCGCGTTCTCACGCACGCAGGTAAAGCTCACCCGAAACTCCGGCCGCACCTTGTAACGCAGCGGCTGGTCCACCGTGGTGACGACGCGCTCAGCGCCCTGCTTCGCCGCCGCTGCGATGCCGCGCCCCCAAACCAGCGTCACATTCGCCGCCGCCGGCAGGCGCTGGCCGCACTGCAGCAGCAACAGTTTGTCGTCAGCGACTTCCTTCTCGCGCTTCAAGGCCTTGAACAGGGCCGAGCGCGCCTCGCCCGCCACCACCTTGACCGGCACCCGGTCGCCCAGCCCTTCAACCACACACCACGCGTTTTGCGTGACCGTGCCCACATCCGCCGCGCCGTTAAGCTTGAGGATGAAGATCTGCTCCTCGTCGATCGGCATGCCGCCGGCGTACGGGTCGCTGCGCAGCACCGCCGGCCCGCCGGTGGAGAAAGAGAACGAAGGCTTGCCGGTGATGGTGCCACCCCCGAGGGTGCGCAGTGCGGCCTTGGGCGTGAAGCTGCACTTCACCCCGGGCGGCGCGTCCACCTCCAGGTCGTACACCCAGTTGCGCGCATCCAGCCAGCGGCCCTTGCCGGGCACCGGGCAGGCGACGTCGAAAGGGGAAGGCAGGTTGGTGTCGCCAAAGCGCACCATGTCCTCGGAAAAACGGGCCTGCAATTGTCGTACGGAGCGCACTTCGCCCTGCGGCACGAACCGCTCGACCGTCGCCGCCACAGCTCCGGCCACTACGGCCGACCACAACACCAACCCTGCCCCAACGCCCGCCCAAAAGTGCCGCATGTGCTTCCCCTGTGAACTACAACCTGCCTCAAACATTGTTCTTCGCGCATGCGCGAAAGCGGCCCGCATCGTGGCGGGACTGATGACGGATTATGGCGAAATCACGGCGTGTCCAAACGGAATGGATCGACGACAAAAATCGAAACAACCCTTATCCTTGCCAAGAGAACTTACAACTTTTTGCACCGCATCCTGAAACCCGCCGCCTCCGCGTCGGGCACACCGGAACCCGACAGCGGGCAGAACGGAGACACGCATGAATTTCAATCGCCGGGCGCTATGCGCGACATTGATCGCGGCAACCTGCAACGCCACTGCCCAAACCCAACCCTGGCCCCAGGCCAAACCCATCAAGCTCACCATCGCCTTCGGCCCTGGCTCCGCCAGTGACCTCTTCGCGCGCATGATCAGCGAGCCGCTGCAAAAAGCGCTCGGCCAGGCGGTCATCGTGGAGAGCAAGCCCGGCGCGGGCGGTCAGATCGCAGCCGAATATGTGGCGCGCTCGCCGGCGGACGGCTACACGCTGTTCGTCACCACCAACACCACGCACTCGGCCAACCCCTACCTGTTCAAGAAGCTGGCGTACGACCCGGTGAAGGACTTCACGCCGGTGGCGCGCTGGGGATACTTTCCGTTCGTGTTGCTGGTCAACGGGCAGGCGCCGATGAATACGGTGCAGGAACTCATCGGCTACGGCAAGGCCAATCCCGCCAGCATCAGCTACGCCTACACCAGCAGCGCGGGGCAGGTGGCGGCGGCGGCATTGAGCAACGCCACCAAAATGGGCGCGGTGGCGGTGGCCTACAAGGCGGCGCCGGAGGCGATGACCAGCGTGGCCAGCGGGCAGGTGACCTTCACGGTGCTGGATTTCGCCACCAGCCAGCCGCTGGTCAAGGCCGGGCGGCTGAAGGCGCTGGCGGTCACACCGGAGAAGCGCACCGCGCTGGCGCCGCAATTGCCCACCGTGGGCGAGGCCGCCGGCCTGCCGGACTTTGGTGTCACGGCCTGGATGGGTGTGTTTGGCCCGGCGGGCATGCCGGCCAACATCACCGAACGCCTGGCGGCTGAGATGCTGAAGATCCTGGCGGACCCGGCGTTGCGCGAGAAATTCACCTCCATGGGCGTGGAGCCGGCGCCGGCTGGCCCAAAGGAGTTTGAAAGTTTCGTGAAGGACCAGCTTTCCGTTTGGCAGCGCCAGATCGGCATTGCCGGCATGAAGCCCGAGTGAAGGTGACGACGGTATGACGAAGATGTTCGCAGGCAAGGTGGCGCTGGTGACCGGCGGCAATGCCGGGCTGGGCGCGGCGACGGCGCTCAAGTTCGCCAGCGAAGGCGCCCATGTGGTGATCGCGGCGCGGCGGGCGGACCAGAGCGCCGCCGTAGTCAGGCAGATCGAGGCGCTGGGCGTGACGGCCCATTTCGTGCAGACCGACGTGAGCAAGTCCGCCGAGGTCAAGGCCATGGTGGAGGCCACGCTGGCGCGCTTTGGCCGGCTGGACTACGCGGTGAACAACGCCGGTATCTCCCCGCCGCTGCGCACGCCGGTGGCAGACGTGGAAGAGGCGCAGTGGGACGCACTCATGAATGTGAACCTCAAGGGCGTGTGGCTGTGCATGAAGTACGAGATCCCGGCCATGCTGGCGCAAGGGGCCGGCGCCATCGTCAACGTATCCTCGATCTACGGTCTCATCCCCAGCGAGATCGGCCACGCGCCCTACTGCACCAGCAAGCATGGCGTGATCGGCTTGTCCAAAACCGCCGCCATCGACTACGGTCAGACCGGGCTGCGCATCAACGTGGTGGCGCCGGGGTTCACCCGCTCCGAGATGGTCAACCCGGACACACCGGAAAAACAGGCCCGCTACGACGCCCTGGCCGCGCGCCATTCGGCGATGAACCGCCTCCGTGACGCTGAAGAAACCGCCAACGCCATCACCTGGCTATGCTCCGACGCCGCAAGTTTCGTCAACGGCGCGGTGCTAAACGTCGATGGCGGGCCGACGGCGCGGCAGTATTGAGGCGTGAACCGGGTCCCGCACCCCGGAATCCCATATTCGGCGGACTGCCGCCTCTATAAGCTAATTCCTTCCTGTTTGATTGATCAGCGTTAGTCCGAAAGGGCCATGCCGCCGTAGTTGTATCGTCATACTCCGATAGCTACACTCCAGATATAGCTTTCTCCTCGAAGTGGAGCCAGAAATGAAGCGTTTGTTCGTAGCAGCCGCCCTCGCAGTCGCCCTTGGAAATGCAACGAATTCGCAGGCGACAACCCTGACCTTTAACGGATTCGGGTCAACAAACACAAACGCCAGCACCTACGGTGATAATGTCAATCAGGCTGTTGTGGGCGGTATCACCTATTTGGAGGGCAACGGTTTCACGCCGAACGTGGCGCTGACCTTCGCGCCCGATACGCCATTTGGACAGTACAGTCTCTGGTCAACCGGCTACGCCGGATTGTTGAATGCATTGGGACACGGCTCTTTCAACGTGCCCGGCGAGATCATCTTCACGCCCGGCAATGGCTTTCAAGTCACCTTGAGGGGCTTCGACATCGCCACCTGGTCAAGCGGTTCCTACCAGACCAATATCCGCATCTGGGACGATAACGGAAGCCGCGCCAATCCCAACCTGTTCACCTTCAACCAGCTCCTGAGTCCGCAGACCGTGTACCAACCGCTGTCCGCCCCCGTCACGGCTGTGGGTGCCCTGCACCTGTACATCAACAACCTGGGCTCAACCGGCATAGACAACGTGAATTTCACGCAGGCAGCGGTGGTTCCGGAACCCGAAACGACGGCGATGTTGCTTGCAGGGCTGGGCATTGTGGGTGCCGTGGCCAGGCGCAGGCGCTCCCGCCAATAGGGCACGGCTGCGGCGCGCCGGCCGCCCAAAAGAGGAAAGCATTTGCAGTCGATACTGCGTCGTCGATGCCGCCCTGATCAGGCGGCATTTTTCTTTTGATACCATGGAACGGTGAACCGAACCCTCCCTCGGCCTTCGTCAACCTTCCCCCCGATCGACGACGCCGTCGCCTTGTTCCTCGCCGGCCGGCGCTCGATCATCGTGGCCTCGCGCGACGCTGCCAACCGCCCGAGCCTCATGCGCGCGGTAGGAGCGCGGCTCTCGGCCAAGCGCGATGAAGTCACCGTGTTGCTGGCGCGTTCGCAAAGCGTTCAACTGCTGGCCGATCTCGACGCCAGTGGCGCCATCGCGGTGGTGTTCAGCGAGCCCACCACTCACCGCACGCTGCAATTGAAGGGCGGTGATGTGCGCGTCGAAGTCCCTACTGCTGACGACCTCGCCCTTCTGGCGCCCTATGCGGACGATTTCGCCACGGAACTGGCCGCCATCGGCATCGAGCAGGAGAAAGCGCGTGCGCTGATCGCCGCCGACCCGGGCGACGTGGTCGCCGTGCGGTTCTCTCCGCAGGAAATCTACGACCAGACACCCGGCCCCAAAGCCGGCGCAGCCCTCGCGCGATGACGCCGGACCTCGAAACCATTCGCGCCAGTCTTGACGGCGCGATTCCGGCGGTCATGGCCACCTGCTCGGCCGAGGGTGTGCCCAACGTCTCCTACCTGTCCGACGTGCTCAAGATTGATGGACAGCATATCGCGCTGTCGTACCAGTTTTTCAACAAGACGCGCCAGAACGTGCTGGCCAACCCGCATGCGCGGCTGATCGTCGTCGACCCGCAGACCGCCGCCATCCACCGGCTGGAAATCGAGTACCTGCGCACCGAGACCGCCGGGCCGATGTTCGAGCGCATGAAGGCCAAGCTGGCCGGCATCGCCTCCCACACCGGCATGAGCGGGGTGTTCAAGCTGCTGGGTTCCGACATCTACCGCGTGCATGCCATAGAGCCGGTGCCGGGCAGGCCCCTGCCGCCCCCTGCGCCACGCGTGAACCTGCTCTCGGCCATGCGCCGCACCTCGGAACGCCTCTCCGCCTGCACCGACCTCGACGCCCTGCTGGAAGAAATGCTCGGCGCGCTCGACGATTACTTCGCCATCGGCCACGCCATGGTGCTCATGCTCGACGCCCCGCGCCAGGTGCTCTACACCGTGGCCAGCCGCGGCTACGCACGTTCCGGCATCGGCTCGGAGATTCCCGTGGGCGCCGGCATCATCGGCACGGCGGCGCGCGAGAACACCCCCATCCGCATCGGCTACATGACCCAGGAGTACGCCTACAGCCGCGCCATGCGCGACGCCGCCAGCGAAGCCGGTCTGGCCAGCCGCATCGCAACCGAGATCCCCTTTCCCGGTCTGGAGCACCCGGGCAGCCAGATGGCGGTACCGTTCGGCGCCTTCGGGCGCCAGCTGGGCGTGTTGTATGTCGAAAGCGAGGAGAGCCTGCGTTTCTCCTATGACGAAGAGGACATCCTGGTCGCGGTGGCCGGCCGCCTCGGGCTGGTGGCGCACCTGCAGCAGGTGGAAGGCATGGAAGAAGACGCCGCCCCCGTCCGCAGCCCGGTGGTGGCCGGCGGCGTCATCGAACTGCGCCGCCATGCCGCCGACGATTCGGTTTTCCTCGGCGACGACTACCTGATCAAGGGCGTGGCCGGCGCCATCCTGTGGAAGCTGGCCTCGGACTTCATCAAGTCCGGGCGCACCGACTTCAGCAACCGCGAACTGCGCCTCGATCCCGGGCTCGGCCTGCCAGACGTGGACGACAACCTTGAAGCAAGGCTGATCCTGCTGCGACGCCGGCTGGAAGAACGCGACGCCTGCCTGCGTATCGAGAAAACCGGGCGCGGCCGCTTTCGCCTGGTGGCGAAGCGGCCGCTGCAATTGCGCGAGGTGGCAGCCTGAGGGCCGCCTTGCCCTCCACCGGCTAGCAACGCACCGAAGTCTGCAACGGCGAGAAGTTGAGCGCCGCCGCCAGCTTGATCCACTCCGCCTGCGGCAGGGTCGCCCGCGCGAGGTCGAGCACCGCTTCGAAGACACCTTCGGGCGCGCCCTGCTGCATGCCGGCCAGCATGCCCACACGCTCCGGATGCGACACCGAGGGAATGATCCAGCGCAGGAATGCCATCATCTTCGCGGGCGCGATCCCCGCCATGATGCGGTCATGGATCGCGGCCAGCTCGGTATCGGTGTAGGCCTCCCACAGGGCGGCGTTGTGCGCCTCTTCCTCATGATCCATGTGGACGAAGTTGTCGGCCACGAACAGCGCCAGGCGGCGATACAGGCGGTCCTGCACGGCGCCGCGGATCACGCCGCTGGCGCGCCGCACCGCGCGCACGCCGGCGCGCAATTCATCCAGGCTGGTTTCGTGATCGATGTGATCCTCGGCCACCTGGTGGGTAACGCCGGGGCGGCGCGCTTCGATGGCGGGGTGCACGAAGCGGTTCTCGTGGTCGAGGTGGCCGGCGCACAGTTCGATGAGTTCCTCAAGCTTGGTCAAAGCCCTGTCGACCGCGGCATCGTCGGCGGCATCGGCCGCGCCCAGCGAGGCAAGGGTGTCGGCCATCATCACGCGCATGGCCTTGTGGATGCCCTGGTACAGGTCCAGCCGCGGCGCGGCGATGACGGGTTGCTGTGCCTGGGTACGCTCGATTTGAGTGCGCAACATGTTGATACTCCCTTCCGGTTTCGTTCTTTCGCGGGGGCGCGACATGCGCCGCCCATCGATGAGCCCAGTGTAGGAAGCCATCGCAACTCACATTCCTAAAATTTCCCTCAATTAAGGTTACGAAAACCCTAAATCTTCAAGAGCGTGTGCGCTATCTCACACCCTGCCGGGTTGAGCGTGAAGCAGTTCACGGACTGCCTATGGTGTGGTCGTGGCGCCGGCATCCCGGCGCCTTCGACATGCCTTCAGAAATGCGGCACGAAAGGCGACAACCAGTTGACATAGAACTCCCGCCCGGCAGGCAGCGGTATCGCACGGCAATTGGCCGGCAGGTCATCGACATAGGCGCGGCCGCATTCGCGCTGGATGAAGGCGCAAGCCTTGCGTGCCACCGTGCAGAGTTGCCGGTAACCATCCGGGCGCTCGGCGATCATCACTTCGTCGCCGTCGGCGAAGCGCACATAGCCGCGCTCCACATGCAGCCAGCGCGAATTGCCGATGCGCACCGCCTCGCTGCGGGCCATCAGCCGCCCGCTGTCGATGGTCCTGATCACCTTGCCCACGGACACCCAGCGCGTGCCATCGGGTACGCGGCGTTCGCTCCAGTCCCACAGCGCCAGCACCGCCAGCGACGCCACGACACTACCGGCAAAGGGAAGCACTCGCCTCACGACGCGTGCCCCGGCGCCATTGGCTCACGCCAGCGCATGCCTTCTCACCCTGAACCACGCCGCGTATGCGGCCGGCAGGAACAGGAGCGTGAGCGCCGTGGCCACGGTGAGGCCCCCCATGATGGCCACCGCCATCGGCCCGAAGAACACCGAGCGGGTCAGCGGGATCATCGCCAGGATGGCCGCCAGGGCGGTCAGAACGATTGGCCGGAAGCGCCGCACCGTGGCGTCGCAAATCGCGTCCCACGGGTTGCGCCCGACCTTGATGTCCTGCTCGATCTGGTCGATCAGGATCACGCTGTTGCGCATGATCATCCCCGAAAGCGCGATGGTGCCCAGCATGGCCACAAAACCGAACGGCTGGTTGAAGAGCAGAAGGAACAGCGTCACGCCGATCAGCCCCAGCGGTGCGGTCAGCACCACCAGCACCATGCGCTGGATGCTCTGCAGCTGGATCATGAGCAGCGTCAACATGGTCAACAGCATAAGCGGAAACCCGGCTGCAACGGAAGCCCCGCCCTTGGCGCTTTCCTCGACGGCGCCGCCCATCTCGATCCGGTAACCCGGCGGCAGGCGCTTGCGGATTTCGTCCATCTGCGGGTCGATCCGCGTGGCTACCGTGGCCGCCTGTACGCCGGAGTCGTAGATGTCGGCGCGCACGGTGATGGTGGGCAGGCGGTCGCGACGCCATATGATGCCTTCCTCAAACTCGTAGCTGATGTTGGCCAGCTGGGTCAACGGCACGCTCTTGCCCGAACGCGTCGGTATCGAGAGGTTCTGCAGTTGTGACAGTTGCGCCCGCTCCAGCGGGGAGCCACGGAACAGCACTTCCACCAGGCGGTCGCGGTCGCGCAGGAAGGTGACCGAGGCGCCATTGATGGAGGTTTGCAGGAAAGCGGCCAGGTCCTGCGTGCTTACGTTGAGCGCGCGCGCACGGTCCTGGTCGATGTCCAGGCGGATGATCTTCGAGCGCTCGTTCCAGTCGAAATTGATGTTGGAAAGCGCGTTGTCGGTACGCATGATCGCTGCCACCTCCTCCGAGAGCGCGCGCACTCTCGCAAGATCGTCTCCGCTGATGCGGAACTGCACCGGGTAGCCTACCGGCGGGCCGTTCTCCAGCCGCAGCACGCGGCCGCGCAGCATTGAAAACTCCTCGCCGTCGAGCACGGCGATGAGACGCTTGCGCAGTTCCTCGCGCGACTTGAGGTCGCGGGTGGTCACCACGAACTGGGCGAACGAAGGCGTGGGCAACTGCTGGTCCAGCGGCAGGTAGAAGCGCGAGCTGCCGGTGCCCACGTAGCTCACGTAGTTGGAGTAGAGGTCGCGCTCGCGGTCGAGGAGCTTTTCAAACTTCTTCACCTGCGCTTCGGTGGCATGGTACGACGAGCCTTCGGCGAGTTTCAGGTCGACCATCAATTCCAGTCTGGTCGACGAAGGGAAGAATTGCTGCTGCACGAACTTGAAGCCGTAGATCGACAGGGCGAACATGGCAACCGTCACCAGGATCACCGTCTTGCGCCAGGTGATGCACCACTCCACCACGTCGCGGAAGTGCGCATAGAAATTGCGCCCGACGCCGGCCGTCCAGCGCAGTCCCGGAATGCGTGACAGGAATCCCGGCTTGTGCTCCTGGTGGCCGTGCACCTGCGGCAGCAGGTGGTAACCAAGGTAAGGGATGACGATCACCGCCGCCACCCATGAAATAAGCAGGGAGATCACCACCACCTGGAATATCGACACGGTGTATTCGCCGGTACCGGAACGCGCCGTGGCGATCGGCAGGAATCCCGCCGCGGTCACCAGTGTGCCGGTGAGCATGGGAAAGGCGGTGGAGGTATAGGCGAAGCTGGCCGCCTTGAAGCGGTCCATGCCCTCTTCCATTTTCACCGCCATCATCTCCACCGCGATGATGGCGTCATCCACCAGCAGGCCCAATGCCAGGATCAATGCGCCCAGCGAGATCTTGTGCAGCCCGACGTCGAAGATCTGCATGAACATGAAGGTCAGGGCCAGCACCAGCGGGATGGACAGCGCCACCACGATGCCGGTGCGCACCCCCAGCGAAATGAAGCTCACCGCCAGCACGATCAGGACCGCTTCGGCCACCGAGCGCACGAACTCGCCCACCGAAGCGCGCACCGCGCGCGGCTGGTCGTTGACACGCTCGATGTCCAGGCCCACCGGCAGGGTTTTCTCGATGCGCTCGAGCTCGCGGTCGAGGTTTCCGCCCAGGGCGATGATGTCGCCGCCCTTGCGCATGGAAACACCGATTCCCAATGCCTCGTGCCCCATGAAACGCATCTTGGGTTGGGGCGGGTCGCTGTAGCCACGGGTGACATTGGCGATGTCGCCGAGGCGGAAGGTACGCCCGGCCGCGCGGATCGGAATGTTCTTCACGCTCTCGGTGGACTCGAAGTCACCCGAGGTGCGCAGGTAGATGCGCTCGGAAGGCGTCTCGAAGTTCCCTGCCGGGGTGAGCACGTTCTGCGCCTGCAGTACCGTGACGATGGTGTTGATGTCCAGCCCGAGGTTGGCCACCTTGGTGTTGGACAGCTCGACGAAGATCTTTTCGTCCTGCTCCCCTATGAGCTCGACCTTGGCCACGTCGGGCACGCGCAACAGCTCCTTCTTGACCCGCTCGGCATGGTCCTTGATCTCGGCATAGGTGTAGCCGTCGCCGGTGATGGCGTAGATGTTGCCGAAGGTGTCTCCGAACTCGTCGTTGAAGGTGGGGCCGACGATACCGCCCGGCAATTGCCCGCGCACGTCGCCGATCTTCTTGCGCACCTGGTAGAAGATTTCCGGCATCCTCGCCGCCGGCTCCGAATCCTTGACCGCCACGAACACCAGGGATTCACCGGGCCTGGAAAAGCTGCGCACGAAGTTGAGCTCGGGCATTTCCTGGAGCTTTTTCTCCACCCGCTCGGTCACCTGCTGCTCGACCTCGCGCGCGGTGGCGCCGGGCCAGCCGGTGCGCACCGTCATGATCTTGAAGGTGAAAGGCGGGTCTTCGCTTTGCCCCAGCTTGGTATACGAGAACACGCCGATAAAGCCCAGCACCACGATGCAATACAGCACGAAGGACTGGTGCTTCAACGCCCACTCGGAAAGATTGAAGTTTTTCATCGTCAGGTGCAGCCAGATGACTGTCGGTCAGCTTCGTGAGGTAAAAAAACGGCGACACGCCGGCCACCGTCGATCGATGTTTGCGACTTCAGTTGGCGCTGCGTGGTGCCACTGGGGGAGTGTTGCTGGCCACGGCTTTGGGCACGACACCCGCGCCACTGTCGGTAAGCGGGCGCACCTGCTGACCCGGCAACAATTTGTGCACACCTGCGGTCACCACGGTTTCGCCACCGGCAAGGCCGCTTGCCAGGACCACACCCTCCTCCGCATAGCGGGCCACCGTTACCGGAACCAGTTTGACTTTGCCATCACCGCCAACCACCCATACGGCAGGTCTGGCGCCGGACTTGTCATCGGTTTGCGTCAGGGCCGTCATCGGCAGCACGATCACTTTGGCCGAAGCTGCGCCACCCACCGGGAAGCCGACATTGGCGGACATGCCCCAGCGCAATTGATCGTCGGCGTCCTCGATGGCCACCTTGACGGTATAGGTTCGCGTGGCGGCGTCGGCGGCGGCGGCGATCTCGCGCACCCGGCCGTTGTAGAGCTTGCCGGGATTGGCCCATAGAGCCACCTTCGCATTCGGGTTGGCCTTGACCTGGGCAAGCTGGTTCTCGGCCACGTTGATGATGGCGTCCTTCTCGCCTAGCCGGGCGATGCGCACCACCGGTTGGCCGGCGGCAATCACCTGTCCCGGTTCCGCGCTAAGGGCGGTGACCACCCCGTCGGCATCAGCGGTGAGCGTGGTGTAGCCGGCCTGATTGCCGGACACGCCGACCTGCGCGTTGGCGGCGTCGCGCCTGGCTTGCGCTGCCTTGAAGGCGTTGACCTTCTGGTCGTACACACCCTGGCTCACGAACTTTTTTCCCAGCAAGTCCTGGTAGCGCGCCAGTTCGGCGCGGGCGAAATCGAGGTCGCTTTCGGCGGAAGCCAGCGTCGCACGCGCGGACATCACGTTGAGGTTGGCATCCTGGGCGTCGAGGCGGGCCAACACCTGGCCTTTCCTCACCTGGGTGCCAAGGTCGACGGTGCGGGCCACCAGCTTGCCGGCCACGCGGAACGACACATCCGATTCAAAGCGCGCGCGGATCTCGCCAGCGTAGGCGGACACGGTTTGCCCGTCGGTCGCCATGGCCTGGATCACCTTGACCGGGCGGGGCACCTGCACGGTTTCCTGCTTGGGTGCGCAGGCCGCCAGAAGCGCGGCCAGGGTGATCGCAACCAGTGCGGATTGCGAGGTATGCCGCAGGGTGTTCATGCGTTTTTCTCCTTCTGGTCCGCCACATCGGGCGAGAGGAATCCATGCCACAAGGACAGGATGCCCTTGTACAGGTCGCGCCTGAAGTCGCGGTTGAAAATTTCCAGGTCAGGCCGCTCGCCGATGCCGCGCGCCTTTTTCTGCGTCGGGTCGCACAATTGCCACATGCCCAGCGCGAACGCATAGGTAGCCTGCAGCAGGGCCACGCCATCGCCCGCCGCAAGCGCCGGGAAACGCGCTTCCAGCAGCGGGCCGAAATGCCCGAGCCGGGCGGCGATGGCGGCGCGAAACTGCAACATCACCTCGGGCTCGATGTTGCGCTGGAAACTGGAATGACAGACCGCGCCAACATGCAGGAAGATCGGGTTCTCGGTCACAAAGGCGCAGAACGCATTGGCGATATGCCCGGGGCGCAAATCCGTGGCATGCGCCGCCAGCGTGGCGTCGAGGCGGGCGAACAAACCTTCGGAATGCTGGGCATGTACGGCCAGAACGATCTCTTCCTTGGTACGGAAATAGAGGTAGACCGTGCCCTTGGCGAGGCCGGCCGCCTCGGCCACCTCCGCCACCGAGGCAAAACTCTCGGGATTGCGCCCGATCAGCCCCTCGGCGGCAGCCAGAATGGCGGCACGGCGCGCCGCCTTGTCCTCGGCCTGTACTGCGCGGTGAATGACAACCATGGATGTTTCCTGCGATTTGAAAGCCCGAAATGACTACGGGTCAGCACGCGGAACATTAAATGACCGTCGGTCATTTGTCAATCAGGCGCACGCCGGAGCGCGCGGATATGCGGGAAAACGGGTCAGGACGCTGTCAACATGCGCTCGACGTAGCGGGCAATCAGGTCGATTTCGAGATTGACCGCCGCACCCGGCGTCAGGTGCCTGAGCGTGGTGACATCCACCGTGTGGGGAATCAGGTTGATCGAGAAATCCGCACCCTCCGCATGGTCGACGACACGGTTGACCGTGAGGCTCACGCCATTGACCGTGACCGAGCCTTTGTAGGCCATGAACTTGGCCAGTTCACGCGGCGCGGTGATGATGAGTTCGCGCGATTCACCCACCGGCAGGAAGCTCACCACCTTGCCCAGGCCGTCGACATGGCCGGACACCAGGTGCCCGCCCAGCCGGGTGGAAAGGGACAATGCCTTTTCCAGGTTCACCTCGCCAGGCGCGGCCAGCCCGGCGGTCTTCGAGAGGCTCTCGCGGGACACCTCGACGTCGAAGGTATTGCCGGCCTTGGCCACGACCGTCATGCAGGCCCCCTGGATGGCGATGGAATCCCCCAGCACCACGTCCTCGAGGCCCAGGCCGGCGGCTTCCACGGTGAGTCGCACGCCGGCATCGCCGCCGCCCAGGGGCTTTACTTCGATGATGCGGCCAACCGCCGCGACGATTCCGGTAAACATGTGCTGGTTCCTTCAAGCCATGCGGGCGATCAGCCGCAGGTCGTCGCCCAACTGGCTGACGTTGTGGATCTTCAGGCGACGGCGCCCGTCGAGATTTTCGAGTGGCGGCAGGTTGAACATGCCCTGGCCCGCGTCGCCAATGATGGAGGCGGCAAAATACACCAGCAATTCGTCGACACAGCCTTCGCGCAACATCGAGCCGTTGAGCTTGAAACCCGATTCGACATGGATTTCGTTGAGTCCGCGACGCCCCAGTTCGAGCATCAGGTCGCCCAACGCGACCTTGCCGGCGGCATTGGGCAGGGTGATGAATTCGAGGCGGGTGCCGTGAGCATCGGCGGCCGCCTGGATGCGCGCACGCGCGGACGCGTCATCCACCGCGCAGGCGATGAGCACGGCGCCTTCGGCAAGCACCCGGGCATCGGCGGGCATCTGCAGACGGCTGTCCACAATCACCTTGAGAGGCTGGCGCGGGGTGACGATATCGCGCACGTTCAACTGCGGGTTGTCCTCCACCACCGTGCCAATGCCGGAGAGGATGGCGCAGGCGCGTGCCCGGTATGCGTGACCGTCGCGGCGCGCCTCCGGTCCGGTGATCCACTGGCTCATGCCATTGGCAAGCGCGGTCTTGCCGTCCAGGCTGGCGGCAACCTTCAGTCGCACCCACGGCGTGCCGCGCGTCATGCGCGCGACAAAGCCGATGTTGAGTTCATGCGCCTCGGCAGCGAGGAGCCCGACGCGAACGTCAACACCGGCTTCGCGCAGGCGCGCAAAGCCGCGGCCCGCCACCTTGGGATTGGGGTCTTCCATGGCGGCCACCACGCGGGAGACGCCTTCGGCGAGCAGCAGGTCCACGCAGGGCGGCGTGCGCCCCTGGTGGCTGCAGGGTTCAAGCGTCACATATACCGTGGACCCGCGCACGGCATCAGCGCCGTTTTTCGCCCGGGCGTCGCGAATCGCGTCGACCTCCGCGTGGCTTTCGCCGGCCACCTGATGGAACCCTTCCCCGACGGTGCGGCCGTCCTTCACCACCAGTGCGCCGACGCGCGGGTTGGGGGTGGTGGAGTAGAGGCCGCGTCCGGCCAGTTCGAGCGCGCGCCGCATGAATGACTGGTCCAGCGGGGTGAACATGGCGAGTCCCGGTTGCCGCGAAACTGGCAGGTACTCAGGTGCGACGCGGACGTCGCGTCGGGGTGAGTTCAGCGACCACGTCCTCGAATTCCTCGGGGTCCTCGAAGCTGCGGTACACGGAGGCAAAGCGGATGTAGGCGATCTTGTCGAGCTTCCTGAGCTCGCGCATGACAAGTTCGCCCACCCGGTGGGTCGCAACCTCGCGCTCGGCCAGCCCGATCAGGCGTTCCTCGACGCGCGCGATGGCTTCGTCGACCTTGTCGGAAGGCACTTCACGCTTGCGCAAGGCGAGCCTGAAGCTGGCGCGCAGCTTCTCGCGGTCGTAGTCGACCCGCGCACCGTCCTTCTTGACCAGTACCGGCATGCGCAGTTCCACCCGCTCATAGGTGGTAAACCGCTTGTCGCAAGCCAGGCAGCGCCGCCGCCGCCGGATCACCGCACCGTCGTCAGCCTCGCGGCTGTCGACAACAGCCGTGTCGGCGTTGCTGCAGAAGGGGCAGCGCATGTCGCCTTCAGGCGCCGTACACCGGAAAGCGCTTGCACAGCACGGAAACCTTCTCCCGCACGGCGGCGAGATTGGCTTCGTCCGCCGGCGCTTCAAGTACCTGCACGATCAGGCGCGCCACTTCCACCGCCTCGGTCTCGCCGAAGCCGCGCGTGGTCATGGCCGGGCTGCCGATACGGATGCCGGAGGTCACCATCGGCTTTTCCGGGTCGTTGGGGATGGCGTTCTTGTTGACCGTGATATGGGCACGGTCAAGCGCCACCTCGGCATCCTTGCCGGTGACCTTCTTGGCGCGAAGGTCGAGCAGGAACACATGCGACTCGGTACGCCCGGACACCACGCGCATGCCCAGTTCCACGAAGGTGCGTGCCATGACATCGGCGTTTTTCACCACTTGCTGCTGGTAGGCCTTGAATTCCGGACGCAACGCCTCGCCGAAAGCCACCGCCTTGGCCGCGATCACGTGCATCAGCGGGCCACCCTGGATGCCGGGGAAGATGGCGGAATTGATCTTCTTCTCATGCTCGGCCTTCATCAGGATGAGCCCGCCGCGCGGGCCGCGCAGGGTCTTGTGGGTGGTGCTGGTGACGAAATCCGCATGCGGGACCGGGTTGGGGTACACACCGGCGGCAATCAGCCCCGCGTAGTGCGCCATGTCGACCATGAAGTAGGCACCGATCTCGTGGGCGATACGCGCGAAGCGCTCGAAATCGATGCGCAGGGCATAGGCCGATGCGCCGGCGATGATGAGCTTGGGGCGCTCTTCGCGGGCGATGGCCTCCATGCGGTCGTAGTCGATTTCTTCCTTTGCGTTCAGGCCGTACGAAACCACCTTGAACCATTTGCCGCTCATGTTCAGCGGCATGCCGTGGGTCAGGTGCCCCCCTTCTGCCAGCGATAGGCCCATGATGGTATCGCCCGGTTGCAGCATGGCGAAGAACACGCCCTGGTTGGCCTGCGAGCCGGAATTGGGCTGCACGTTGGCCGCGTCGGCGCCGAACAGCTTTTTCGCACGCTCGATGGCTATGGTCTCCGCAATATCGACGAATTCGCAACCACCGTAGTAACGCTTGCCCGGATAGCCCTCCGCGTACTTGTTGGTCAACTGCGACCCCTGGGCGGCCATCACGGCGGGGGAGGCATAGTTCTCGGAGGCGATCAGCTCGATATGGTCCTCCTGCCGGCGATTTTCGAGAGCAATCGCGGAATACAGCTCGGGATCGGAGGCTTCGAGGGATATGGAGGTGCGGAACATGGGAGGTCGGTATGGGATTGACGCAAGTTTCGCGCATGCAGGCGCATGCACGGCGTGTTTCAAGGGACAACAACATATTGTAGCAGCCGACAAACGCCCCCTCTACACAGAAGAAACGCCCCCCACCGGTAGTAGGGCCAGTCAGCCGCTTTCGTCGCCGGCGGCGCGCAGGTGCGAAACGATGCCCCATTCGCGCAGGTGCCAGGTGTCGCCTGCGATGTCGATGTGGTTGACACTGGCATTGACGAGTGGCCAGTCGCGCCTGGCCTCGTCGGGCGTGCCGGTCGCCAGGCGATAGACGGCGTCGAGTACTCCACCATGGGTAACCACCAGCACCTTGCGGTGACCGCGCACGGCGAGGTCTTCCAGCGCCGCTTTGACGCGCAGCCGCATTTGTTGCAGACTTTCGCCGCCCGGCATGGCATATGCAGGATCGCGCGAACGCCAACGGGCATGATGGTCGGGAAATTTTTCGGCGATTTCGGTCAGTGTGAGGCCTTCGAAAATGCCGAATGCACGTTCACGCAGGCCCGCGTGCGCCTCGACCGCCAGGCCGGTGGCAGCCGCAATCGGTGCGGCGGTATGCATCGTGCGCTCAAGATCGCTTGAGACCAGCAATTCTGCATTTTCGTCACGCAGGCATGCGGCCGCGGCGCGCGCCTGATCAACGCCTTCTGGCGAGAGTTCGCTGTTGCTTTGCCCCTGGATGCGCTGTTCACGGTTCCAGAGGGTCTCGCCATGTCGAATCAGCAGAAATCTCGTCACTGCCACGTCTTTCAGATCATCAACGGATTACCGTACGGAATCCCGATTCTAGTGGCTCGCGGCGACCCCGCCACAACCAGTTTTGTCTCCCCGATGTGAGAAACTTCGCCCTGTACGGGTTTCCGGGCTTGCACAATCTGGTTCTGCGCGCCTAAATTGGACAATCGGGCGCACAATCCCGGATTCTTGCGGCTCGCCGCATGTTGGCCGTCATTCAGGTTGCAAGGTCACAGCGGAATCGGGACGATGAAAACCAGAACAAATCGCCGGAACCACTGGCCGAACAACAAAGTACCTATGCACGGGAAAGACGTCTACTGACGTAAACATGGACAACCGAACAATTTTCTCCAAGACCGGACGAGGGTCGCTGGAGATAACAAAAAAGAGCATCAAGCTTGCCGCAGAGGAGCGGCAAGCGTTGATTCTGGTCGACGGCAAATCCACGCTCGCCGAACTGGAAGCAAAACTGAGCAAGGTTTCGCCCATCAGGCTTCGCGCCATTTTCGACAACCTGCTTGCACTCGATCTGATCCGGGTATTCGTCACCAAAGGTGGCCCGGATTCCATCAGCCCGATGCCGGGAGGTGTTGTAGCCGGCATCGGCGTACAGGAAATCACGGAAGATGACCTGGATTTCACCGCGTTCGCGCCGGTAACACCGGCCAAAAGCGCGGACCAGGTGATCGATGAAAAGCGTCGTGCCGCCGAGGAAGCTGAAAAACGTGCTGCGGCTGAACGAATTGCGAAGGAACAGGCCGAGCGCCAGGCGCGCGAGGCTGCCGAACTGAAAGCCCGCGAGGAAGCCGCCCGCATCGCTCGCGAAGAAGCCGAACGCAAGGCCCGTGAAGAAGCCGAGCGCAAGGCGCGCGAGGCTGCCGAACTGAAAGCGCGCGAGGAAGCCGCCCGCATCGCTCGCGAAGCCGCCGAACGCAAGGCCCGTGAAGAAGCCGAGCGTCAGGCGCGCGAGGCTGCCGAACTGAAAGCACGCGAGGAAGCCGCCCGTATCGCCCGTGAAGCCGCCGAACGCAAAGCCCGTGAAGAAGCCGAGCGTCAGGCGCGCGAGGCTGCCGAACTGAAAGCGCGCGAGGAAGCCGCCCGCATCGCCCGTGAAGCCGCCGAGCGCAAGGCCCGTGAAGAAGCCGAGCGTCAGGCGCGCGAGGCTGCCGAACTGAAAGCGCGCGAGGAATCCGTCCGTATCGCCCGTGAAGCCGCCGAACGCAAAGCCCGTGAAGAAGCTGAGCGCAAGGCCCGTGAAGAAGCCGAGCGTCAGGCGCGCGAGGCTGCCGAACTGAAAGCACGCGAGGAAGCCGCCCGTATCGCCCGTGAAGCCGCCGAACGCAAAGCCCGTGAAGAAGCCGAGCGCAAGGCGCGCGAGGCTGCCGAACTGAAAGCGCGCGAGGAAGCCGCACGCATCGCTCGCGAAGAAGCCGAACGCAAGGCCCGTGAAGAAGCCGAGCGCCAGGCGCGCGAGGCTGCCGAAATGAAGGCCCGCGAGGAAGCCGCCCGTATCGCCCGTGAAGCCGCCGAACGCAAGGCCCGTGAAGAAGCGGAGCGCAAAGCGCGCGAGGCTGCCGAACTGAAGGTCCGCGAGGAAGCCGCACGCATCGCCCGCGAAGAAGCCGAACGCAAAGCCCGTGAAGAAGCCGAGCGCAAGGCGCGCGAGGCTGCCGAACTGAAGGCGCGCGAGGAAGCCGCCCGTATCGCCCGCGAAGAAGCCGAACGTCAAGCTCGCGCTCAGGCGGAGGCGCTGGAACGTGCTCGTGCGGAAGAGGAAGAAGCCAGGCGTCGAGCCTTGGCCGAGCAAGCGGCACGCGACGAGGCGGCGCGCGTGGCTCGCGAGCACGCTGCCGCGCGCGAACGCGCGCGTATCGAGGAAGAAAGCATCCGCCGAAAACTCGCGGAGAAGCAGGCGCAGGAAGAAGCCCAGCGGCTGGCGGCGCAGGAAGCGGCGCAACGAGCCGAAGCGGAGAAACTGGCCTTGCAAAAAGCCGAGGAACAGCGTCGTGCCGAAGAGGAGGCCAATCGCTACACCGCCGCACTGACTCCGCATCTCGAAGCCGCGACCGAAACCCCGGCACTGTTGCCGATGGGCGCATTTTCCAATCTCGCGGCACTCGAGTCGAACGGACCGGATTCCCAGCAGGCAGCGGCACCGGAAGCGGCGCCCGTCGCACTGGAAACCAATACGGATGCCGGTGAGAAGAAGTCCCGCAAGGACCTCGAACGCGAGGCGAAGGAGCGGGCCAAGGAAGAAGCGAAAGCGCGCAAGCAGGCGGAAAAGGAAGCCAAGCGCCTGGCGAAGGAAAGCAGTTCCGATTCCGGCAGCGCACTTGGCGCCGGCAAAATCGTGGCTGCCATCATGTTGCTGCTGGTTGGTGGCGTCGTCGCGTATATATTCACGTTGTCGGCTGACAAGCCGGCGATCGAGAAATTGCTCTCCGCACGTTTCGGTGTTCCGGTCACGGTGGGCGATGCGAAGTTCTCCGCGTTTCCCGCGGAATTGCGCTTGAGCAATGTGATGCTGGGCGATATCAAGCTTCCCCAGGTCGTGGCCAGCGGCGAACTCTCCTCGCTGGCATCGGGCGACAAGGTCTGGCGTAACGTCGACGTGACCGGCCTGGAACTGGATGTGGCGCAGGTCGAGCGCATGGTCGGATGGGCCACAAGCGAGCAGTCCGCGCGCAACCAGGCCTTCACTTTGCAGCGCATACGCGCGTTGGCGGTGGGAGTAAACGGCACGCCGATCAAGCTGCCAAAGTTCGACGCCACCATTCTTGTGGCATCCAATGGCTCGCTCAAGCAGGCTACGCTCGCGCTGCCTGACGGCAAGGCCCAGGTGCTGCTGTCACCGGAGGAAAAGGGCTGGCTGGTGGACATCGAGTCGCGCGGGGTTGCCTGGCCGATCGGCCCGAAGGTCGCCTGGGAAAGCTTGCGATCGAAGGGCATCGCCACCCGCGACGGCATGAAGTTCGATGAATTCATACTCACCTATGCGGGCGGTAGTGCCCGCGGGACAGGCGATCTGGCCTGGGCCGGGAACTGGAAATTCACCGGCACCGTCGAAGTCAGTGGCATCGATACCGAGGGCATCGGCGCGGCCTTGTACGGCACATCGCCTGTATCGGGTCCGATTGAAGGCAAGTTCTCCGTTGCCATGTCCGCTCCCGCGCTCGCGAGGCTGTTCGAGGCGCCGCAATTGGAGGGGAATTTCGTGGTTTCGCGTGCGGTCTTCAAGACAATGGATTTTGCCCGCGTGTTGCAGGGTGCCGATGCAGGCAGTGGCCAGACCAGGTTGCCGGAAGTGACCGGTAGCCTTGCCAGCAGCGCAGGACGCCTGCAACTGCGTCAACTGCGTGGCACTTCGGGACTACTCAGCATCTCGGGCAACGTCGATGTTTCCGCAGACGCTGCCCTGAGCGGAAACGTCAACGTCGAGGTGGGCGCCTCCGGGTCGCGCGGCCGCGCGGCGCTGCGCATCGGCGGTACGATCGCCGAACCTCGCTTCACCAAGTAACTCGGGCACTACCGCGGGAGTTGGTGCGGGAAATGCGGAGCCCCCGGTCCTCACGGACCGGCGGCTCTTCGTTTTCCGCGCGGCGTTATCGCTTGCTTATGCAGCAGGCGCGCCTTCGATGCGGCTTGCAGTACTGCTTACAGGCGCCGTTCGGATGATGCGGGCAGGAATTGCGAATTGAAGATGCCGTCCGGGCTGACCTGGTTCTTGATGCCGAACGCGGCGACCACTCGGTCGATGGTGTTGTCGAAACGCACCTTGTTGATCGCGCCCAGGCCTTCCTTGCGGGCAATCGGGGTGTCGACAAACTCGATCGCCATCTTCAGGCGCTTCAGTTCGGTGGCTTCCGTGATCAGCGGATCGCGCTGCTTGACGTAGGCGATCGATGCCTCAGGATTGGCGACCACATCCTTGATGGCGCGGGTAATGGCGCGCAGGAAGCCGCGCGCCGCCGCCGGGTTCTCGGCGAGGAACTTCGGGCTCGCGATGACGGCGTTGCCGTAGAGTTCCGCGCCAAAATCGTTGTACTTGAACATCAGGATGTCTTCTTCCTTGATGCCTCGCGCGGTCAGGCCGAGAAAGCTGGTGAATGTGAAGCCGGTAATGGCATCGACATCACCGCGTTGCAGCATGGTCTCGCGCAAGGGCGGATCCATCGCTTTCCACTGGACTTTCGCCAGATCAATCCGATTGGCGCGCGCGAAGATCGGAAATGCCTTTCGACCGGCGTCGAATACCGGGGCGCCAAGGGTCTTGCCGGTCAGGTCGGCGGGGGACTTGATGCCGCTTTTTTTCAGCACCAGCACCGCTGACGGGGTGGATTCATAGACCATGTAAATCGCCTGCGGCTTGGTCTGCGCGCCCGGATTGTTGCCGATGAACTCGATCAACGCCGAAATGTCGGCAAAGCCGAGGTCGTAGGCCCCGGTAGCGACGCGGGTGACCGACGCGCCGGACCCTGCGCCCGCGTCGATGGTGACATCAAGCTTTTCCTGCTTGAAATATCCTTTGGATTGCGCCGCAAGGAACAGGGCGGACGGGCCTTCGAAGCGCCAGTCAAGCGTGAATTTGATCTTGGTGTCCTGGCCAAACGCAGGCGCGACCGCGCTTGCGGCGAGCAAGCCGGCGGCGACAAACCGCAAAAACGTCTGCTTCATGTGCATCTCCAAAGAAAATTGGGAAAAGTCCGATCTGACTGATCCGATCTGACGATGGATTCGAGTGTACCAAAGCGGCTGGCAGTCCCTTGCGAGGGCGCAGGCCGGTCGCGCAAATCCCCTTCGATGATTTTGAAAGTTCAGCCAAAACAGGGTAAATTGCGCATGGACGCCACATTCTTTAACAAATGCGCGACTGCCGTCTATGTCGACGTGGTGCGGGCCATTGGCAGCACTGCTTCCGGATTCCGATTGCGCCGACGACGGCAAGCAGACTTCTATCCCGCAACTGGTACTGCAACCGCCCTACAGGCTAACCATGCGCATCGCGATTCTTGAAGACGATCCTGAACAATCTGCGCTCATAGTTTCGCACTTGAGCGGCGCCGGTCATGACTGTTATGCCTTCACAAGCGGCAAGGCGCTCACCCATGAGGCATCCCGCGAAAGTTATGACCTCTTCCTGCTGGACTGGCAGGTGCCTGACCTGTCCGGGGAGGAAGTGCTGCGCTGGATCCGCTCCCATGTGGCGGCACCGGTGCCGGTGATGTTCGTCACCAACCGGGATACCGAAACCGACATCGTCGCCGCGCTTTCGCAAGGTGCGGACGACTACATGAAAAAGCCGGTAGGGCGCGCTGAACTCCTGGCGCGGGTTTCCGCACTGCTGCGGCGCGCCTACCCGCAGAAAACCGCGGATACGCTGGTATTCGCCCCCTACCAGTTCGATATCCGCAACCAGTCGCTCGATGTCGCCGGCAAACAGGTGGAACTGACGCAAAAGGAATTCGACCTTGCGCTGTTCCTGTTCCAGAATCTCGGGCGCCTGCTCTCGCGCGGCCATATTCTTGAGGCCGTATGGGGACGCGCGATCGACGTACCGTCGAGGACCATGGACACTCACGTTTCGCGCATCCGTACCAAGCTGAATCTGCGCCCGGAGAACGGCTTCAAGCTCACGCCGGTTTATAACTACGGCTACCGCCTTGAACAACTCAAGGCAAGTGAGTAGCCGGGTTCGGGCATCGCGCGCGCTCTTCGCGCTGGCCATTTGCGCGACATGTGCCACCCGGGTCTGGGCGGATGGGCGCGAACTCGAGTTGACTATCAAGGGGGGAGATACCCTGATCGGCTTGGCTGACCGTTATCTTTCGAAGCCCGCCGATTGGCCCAAGGTGCAACGACTGAACAAGGTGGCGGATCCCAGGCGCCTGGTTCCTGGCTCGACACTGAGAATTCCGGTGGAGCTGTTGCGTGAGGAGTCCGTGCAGGCCGAGGTGCTTTCGGTCGCCGGAACCGCCTCGAAAGGCGATGGCGCCCGCCTCGCCGCCGGCGAAAGGCTGTCACCCGGGACCGTAATCCGCACCGGACAAGACGGCTTTGTGACGGTACGGGCGCCGGACGGTGCGCTTATCGCCCTGCAACCCGGCAGCGAGGCGCGCCTGACCGGCATCGGACGCTACGTCAATACCGACATCTTCAGCACGGTGGTGCGAATGATCAGCGGCCGGGTCGAGGCTGCGGTTGACAAGCTTCGCGGCCCCTCTCGCTTCGAGGTGCAGACCGATCTCGCAGTGGCCGGTGTACGAGGCACGCGTTTCAGGGTCGCCGCCATCGCCGGAGAAAAGCCGCGCGCGCAATCCGAAGTGCTGGAAGGCGCGGTCGAGTTCGCCGGCAAGGCGCCAGGCGCCAAGGTCGACATTGCCGCGGGATTCGGCTCGGTTACCGATGACGCCGGCAGCCCGCGCGCACCAGCGCAACTGCTGCAATCGCCAACCTTCGCGGCGACGGATGCGTTGCAGGAAAGGCTCGTGACGCGTTTCCGATTTCCGGCCGTCGCCGGTGCCGGCAACTATCGCGCGCAGGTGGCGCGCGACCGCGACTTTCGAACCGGGATTGCCGAGGGCGTGTTCAACACGCCTGAAATCAAGTTCGCCGAACTGGCCGACGGCGATTATTTCCTGCGCGCACGCGCCGTGGACGCGCTGGGTCTTGAAGGCCGGGATGCGGTCTTCGCGTTCCGCCTGAAAGCGCGCCCTGAACCGCCGCTGGCAAGCGCGCCGGCGGCCAAC
Source organism: Burkholderiales bacterium (assembly GCA_965279115.1). GTDB lineage: Bacteria > Pseudomonadota > Gammaproteobacteria > Burkholderiales > JAEUOS01 > JAEUOS01. The sequence continues at coordinate 3,391,796 of OZ257137.1, read as the reverse complement.
GGCAAGTTGCGCGCAACCAATGCCGAATTCGCCTGGGCCGCGCAGCCGGAGGCAAACACCTATCGCCTCCAGGTGGCCGAAGATGAGTCATTCACGCGCATCATCCATGACGAAGCCGTTGCAGTCGAGGCATTCACCTCGAAACCGATACCGTTCGGCGAATACTTCTGGCGCGTCCGCAGCATCAAGGGCGCGGGCCCCACGGCAGACGCGGGCCCATGGGGCGACATACGCAAATTTGCCTTGCGCCCGCCGCCCAAGACCCCGGAACCCCCTGAAGAAAGCGCATCCGGACTGATGTTTTCGTGGGCGGCGGAACCCGGTCAAACCTTCCTGTTCCAGGTCGCGCGCGATGCGCTGTTCGCCAGCATGTTGATCGAACGCAACCTCACCGAGCCGCGCATCACGGTACCTCTGCCCCAGCCGGGCACCTACTTCCTGCGCGTACGCGCGGTCGATGCGGACGGCTTTGTCGGTCCCTTCACCGCACCGCAACGGTTCTCGGTGATCAACCGTGTTCGCGACAACGGCGGAGCAAACCTCGTCACCGGCGACGGCCAGCCAGTGTTGTTCCAGTAGTCATCCGACCAACGGGAAGATGGCCGGCTTACCCGTCATGCTTCGCGCGGCGCGCACCGAATGGCGGTTCCTTACCGCCGGACTCGGCCTGCTTTGCAGCGTGCTCGCGCTCATGAACGGGCTGGGGCGCGCCGACTGGACGCTCTACGATTACCTGCTCACCGCCGGCGACAGACAGCGTCCGGGCGATCTCGTCATTGTCGCGATAGACGAAGCCTCGCTGGACAAGATCGGTCGCTGGCCTTGGCCGCGTGAGACCCATGCGCGCCTGCTGGAACGCATCGCCGACGCGAAGCCCAAGGCCATCGGCATCGACCTGATACTGAGCGAACCGGATGCCGCCGGCGACGCCCGGATGGCAGCGGCGATGTCCGGGCTGCCCATAGTCCTGCCGGCCTTTGCCGAGAGTGCGTCGCCATCGGCACGGGCGCGCGCACGTCTGCCTGCGCCGGCCCTCGCGGCAAGCGCCCGCGCCCTGGGGCATATCCGGCAATTTGTCGACGTCGACGGCATTGCGCGCAGCACATTCCTGCGCGACGACATTGTGCCGGCCGATGGCAGTCAAGATTTGCGTCCGCACTTCGCGCTGGCGATGCTGGCCATAGCGGACCCGGCCTGGAACACCGCGGCGCTGCCGGGCAACCGCAACGGTCAGGTACCGGTTACCGGCCGCCATTACAGCGACTACGAGGTGCATTTCCCGCTTTACGGTGCCGGGCGACGGATCGAACGAATCCCCTATACGGACGTCCTGGACGGCCGGGTCCCCGCTTCGCGTTTTGATGGCAAATTCGTCTTCGTCGGCGCCACCGCCGCCGGCCTGGGCGACGCCTATGCGACGCCGATTTCCGGCTATAGCGCGCTTACCCCTGGCATCGAGATCCACGCCAACCTGCTCGATGCCTTGCGCTCGCACCGCACCATCCGGCTTGCCTCGCCAACCGCAAACCTGGCCTTCAATCTGGTGCCGCTGCTGCTGGTCATGTTTGCACTGGGTCGTCTGTCGCCGCGTCGCGGACTGGGCGCGACCCTGTCGGGCCTGATCGCAGTGCCTGCCGCGGCGGCTTTCCTGCTTGCTGGCGGCATATGGTTCGCCCCCGCAGCCGGGCTGATCTGTATTGCCCTTGCCTACCCGCTATGGAGCTGGCGACGCCTCGAGGCCTCGGTGCGCTATCTGGGCGAGGAATTCCGCCGGCTGGCTGCCGAACCACGGGTGCTGCCGGAAGCTCAGAACCCGCAGCCGAGCGGCGGTGACCTCGTCGAGGAACGCATGCTGGCGCTTGCCTCTGCGGCAGAGCGACTGAGGAGCGTCAGGCGTTTCGTCTCCGACACCCTGGAAAGCCTGCCGGACGCCGCCCTTGTGATTGACGCCGGCGGCAAGGTTCTGATCGGCAACCGATCCGCAGCCGCCCTTTTCCAGAAGCCTACCTCCAATGACCTGCGCGGCCAGGCCATGCAGGGATTGCTCGATACGATGGCCGCCAGCCTCTCCGGCACCGCGCTTCCGTCCTGGGCAGCGTTGCAGGCCATGGCCGCGGACGCCGCTGGCCATAGGCAGGCGGGGGCGCCGCCGGCGATCGAATATGCAAGCCAGGATGGGCGCAGCCAGCTTGCGCGTTGCGCGATCCTGGAGGCGCCGGACGGTTCGCCCGGCGGCTGGATCGTCACCTTCTCCGATATCAGCGATTTGCGCGAGGCCGAGCGTGCGCGTGAGGAAGTGCTGGCTTTCCTGTCGCACGACATGCGTTCGCCGCAAAGTTCGATCATCGCGCTGCTTGAACTGCACGAACTCGACCCTGATGACAATCCGAAGGAGGAGGTGCACCGGCGCATCGAGCAATACGCCAGACGCACACTGTCCTTGTCGGAGCAATTCCTGCAACTTGCCCGCGCCGAATCCAAGGCACACGAACCGGCAATCGAGGATCTTGGCGCGATCGCTGAAGAAGCGGTTGACGATGTCTGGACCGCCGCCGAGCAAAAGGGCATGCGGGTACAGATGCGCTGGGACGGCGAACCCCTGCCGGTGCTGGCGGACCGGCCGTTGTTGTTGCGCGCGATCGTCAACCTGCTCACCAACGCGGTGAAATACAGTCCGGAGAAGACCACGGTGACAGTCACGCTGGCCGAGCGACAACAGGGCGAACGCCTGATGCGGGTCTGCGAGGTCGCCGACCAGGGCTACGGCATCTCCCGGGAGAATCAGGCCAGATTGTTCGAACGCTACCGCAGATTTTCGGAACCCGGCCAGCCGAAAGCACAAGGGGCCGGGCTGGGCATGGCATTTGTAAAAACCGTGATTGAAAAGCATGGCGGCACCATCGGCGTGGTAAGCGAGCCAGGAAAGGGCAGCACCTTTACGGTGATCCTGCCGGCAGTTTCCGAGAACAGCGAAACCCTTGCGGAAAAAGTGTAATCTTTTCTTTACATGTTAAAATTACTCATGATTTGACACTGCTTGCCATTGAGCGGCCAAATGCAGGTCTATAATAGGGACAAACAGGCAGAAGCGACGCCTTGGCGCAACAACGCACCTCCTGACAACAACCATGCATCTTGCCGCCTTCGGACTTAACCACCATACCGCGCCGGTGCACCTGCGCGAGCAGGTGGTATTCCACGTCGAGCGCATGAACGCGGCCTTGAAGGAGTTTCTCGACCGTCGCTTCGCGCGAGAAGCGGCGATCCTGTCAACCTGCAACCGGACCGAGGTGTATTGCGCCACCGAGCGCGGCATGGAGGTCGTTTCCGACGCCACGCGCTGGCTGGCCGACTATCACCGCGTGGACCCGGGCGTTCTGAAGCCGCATCTCTACACCCTGGGTCAGGAGCACGCGGTCAGACATGCCTTCAGGGTGGCTGCCGGTCTCGATTCGATGGTCATCGGCGAACCTCAAATCCTCGGCCAGATGAAGCAGGCAGCCAAGAGCGCCGAAGATGCCGGTGCCATGGGCACCTACCTGCATCAGTTGTTCCAGCGCTCGTTCGCAGTGGCCAAGGAAGTGCGCAGCCAGACTGCGATCGGCGCCCAGTCCGTCTCGATGGCGGCGGCGGCGGTGCGCCTGTCGGAGCGTATTTTCCCGGCCGTGTCGGATACCAACGTACTGATGATCGGCGCCGGCGAGATGATCGAGCTGACGGCGACCCATTTCGCGGCGCAGAGCCCGAAGTCGATCACCGTTGCGAACCGCACAGTCGAACGCGCGCAGGGCCTGGCCAGCCGCTTCATGGGCAATTCCATGCGACTGGCCGATCTTCCCGGCGAGCTGCACAAGTTCGACATCGTGGTTTCCTGTACGGCTTCGGCCTTGCCCATCCTCGGCAAGGGCCTGATCGAGCGCGCCATCAAGGCACGCAAGCGGCGCCCGATGTTCATGGTCGACCTGGCGGTGCCGCGTGATATCGAACCCGAAGTCGGCCGGCTGGATGATGTTTATCTGTACACCATCGACGACCTGGCCGAGACCGTCCGCGAAGGCATGGATGCGCGCCGCGGCGCGGTCGAACAGGCCGAGGCGATCATCGAAACCCGGGTGCAGGGATTCATGCACTGGCTCGGTACCCGTGATTCGGTGCCGCTGATCCGGCGCCTTCGCGAGCAGGCCGAAACCGCGCGGCAGGTCGAGCTCGAACGCGCAGTCAAGGCCCTGGAGCAGGGGCGCGACCCCCGAGAGATCATCGAGCACCTGAGCCAGTCGCTCACCAACAAGCTCATGCACAACCCGACTGCGGCACTGTCGCAGTCCGCCACCGCCGGGCGCGAGGATGTTTCCGCGCTCGTACAGTCCCTCTACAAGCTTTAGCTGATCGCACGCATCGCCATGGCCGGCATCGCCCGGGCTCCATGGCCATGCGCGCATTGTCACGACCAGGAACACACACGATGAAAGCCAGCATGGCCGCAAAACTCGGCCAACTCGACAGCCGTCTGGTCGAGCTGGATGCATTGCTCTCCTCGGAGGACGCGACCCGCGACATGGACGGTTACCGCAAGCTCACCCGCGAACACGCCGAGATCACCCCCGTGGTTGAACTCTATCGGCGCCACCTCGGTCGTGAGGCCGATGTCGCGGCCGCACAGGAGATGCTTGCAGACCCAGACATGAAGTCATTCGCGGAGGACGAGATCCGTGCCGCGCGCGACGATATGGCGGTTCTGGAGAAGGACCTCGAGCGGGCTCTCCTGCCGAAAGACCCGAACGACGAGAAGAACATCTTCCTTGAAATCCGCGCCGGCACCGGCGGAGACGAGTCGGCACTATTTGCCGGCGCCCTGTTCCGCATGTACACCCGTTTCGCAGAACGCAACCGCTGGCAGGTCGAAATCGTGTCGGAAAGCCCGTCGGACCTGGGCGGATACAAGGAAGTGATCGTGCGCCTGATCGGCGCTGGTGCCTATTCGCGCCTGAAATTCGAATCCGGCGGCCACCGTGTGCAACGGGTTCCGGAGACCGAATCCCAGGGGCGCATCCACACCTCCGCCTGCACCGTGGCGGTGATGCCGGAAGCCGACGCGGTCGCCGATGTGCACATCCGCCCGGAAGACATCCGCGTCGACGTCTTCCGCGCCTCCGGCGCCGGCGGCCAACACGTCAACAAAACCGAATCGGCGGTGCGCATCACCCACTTTCCCACCGGCATCGTGGCGGAATGCCAGGACGGACGCTCGCAGCACCAGAACAAGGACCGCGCCATGGCTGTGCTGGCCGCGCGCATCAAGGACCGTGAAACCCGCGAGCAGCAGGCCAAGGAAGCCGCCACCCGCAAGGACCTGATCGGATCGGGCGACCGCTCGGAGCGCATCCGCACCTACAACTTTCCGCAGGGAAGGGTCACCGACCATCGCATCAACCTCACCCTCTACAAGATCGCCGCGATCATGGATGGTGATATGGATGAAGTGATCAATGCGCTGGCCGCCGAGTACCAGGCCGAACAACTGGCTGCCCTGGGCGAACAGTAGGTCGGGCAGGCGGTGCACACGACCAGTCCGCAGCAGACCGTTGGGGCCCTGCTGGCCGGCGCCGGCATCGACACGCGCGAGGCGCGCCTGCTGCTGTCATGCGCCTCTGGCACAGCAGAGGCGATCCTCGCGGCGTTTCCGGAGCGGCTGGTGGATGGGTTGGCTGAAACAGTCTTTCTCGGCTACGCAGAACGCCGACGCTCCGGCGTGCCGGTCGCCTATATCCTGGGCAGGCGCGAATTCTATGGCCGACCTTTCGAGGTGAACGAAGCGGTGCTGATTCCGCGTCCGGAAACCGAGTTGCTGGTTGATTGTGCGCTGGAACGTCTGCTCGCCGACGAGCGGGTGCTTGATCTGGGCACCGGCAGCGGCGCGATCGCCGTCACGCTGGCCTGCGAACGTCCGCATGCGCGCGTCACGGCCGTGGACCAGTCAACCGCAGCGCTGGAGATGGCGCAACGCAACGCGCGCGCGCTTGCACCTGGCGCAATCCGCTTTCTGCAGGGCGACTGGTTTGAAAATGTCGCCGACAATGACTTCGACCTGATCGTCAGCAATCCGCCCTACATTGCAACGGCCGATCCGCACCTCGCGCGCGGCGACTTGCGCTTCGAACCGCCCGCAGCATTGGTCGGAGGCACCACAGGCATGGCATGTATCGAACATATCGCGCGAGGCGCCCCTGATTTCCTGCGCCCCGGCGGATGGCTTTTGCTCGAGCACGGCTACGACCAGGGCAGCGCGACGCGCGAGACGCTTGAAGCCGCCGGCTTTTGCGACGTGCGCACCTGGCGCGACATGGCCGGCCATGAACGCGTCACCGGCGGTGCCACGCGGGGCGCTTTTGCAGTAACATGAAGTCTCGGCCAACAAGTAAAACCCCTATATAAATCAGGGTTTTGCCCCCCACCCTTTATCGACTTTTCGCACATCAAGACTATCGCCATGGACACTCAGGACCGCATCCGTCAGACCGTCACCTCGAACCCGGTTGTGCTTTTCATGAAGGGCACGCCGACCTTTCCGCAATGCGGCTTCTCCGCTCGCGCCATCCAGATTCTCAAGGCGTGCGGCGTGAATGCACCGGCCACGGTCAACGTGCTTGAAGACGAGGAAATCCGCCAGGGGATCAAGGAGTTTGCCAACTGGCCGACCATTCCACAGCTTTACGTCAACGGCGAATTCGTCGGCGGATCCGACATCATGACCGAGATGTACCAGTCGGGCGAACTGCAACAGGTTCTCACGGCGAAATAATCCGGACATATCGAAAACAAAGGCCGCCCGCTGGCGGCCTTTGTTTTTGCGGTCCGCCAACATGCTTCCCGCGATCACCATCCTGCTGGTCTACCAGACCATAGGCGAAATTGCGGCCCTGTGGCTGGGCCTGCCTGTACCGGGGCCGGTGATCGGCATGGTGATGCTGTTCGCCACCCTGGTCGCGCGCGGCAGCGCGCCGGATAACCTGCGCGACACCGCCAACAGCATGTTGACCCATCTGTCGCTGCTGTTCGTGCCGGCGGGCGTGGGACTGATGATCCACATCGACCGCATCCGCGGCGAAGCGTTGCCGATCGTCGTCTCGCTGGTAGCAAGCACCGCAGCGACCATCGCCGTCACCGCGCTGGTGTTCGCGTGGCTGCGCAGGAGGCGGCGATGAACCCGCGCTTCGAGGACATCTGGGTCTATCTTTCGGCCACACCGCTCCTGGGCCTGACAGTCACGCTGATCGCATACCAGGCGGCTTACTGGATCTATTCGCGGGCGAAGTTTCATCCGCTCCTCAATCCGGTCGCATTGTCGGTTGCGATGCTTGCAGCCTTGCTCACGGTCACAAGGACCCCATATCAGACCTATTTTTCGGGCGCGCAGTTCATCCACTTCCTGCTGGGTCCGGCCACGGTCGCCCTGGCAATACCGCTGTACGGGCAATTCGCGCGCCTCAAGGCCGAATGGCGGCAGTTGGTGATCGCACTGGTGGCAGGCTCCCTCACCGCAACCGTGAGCGCCGTGGCCATCGCCTGGGCACTCGGTGCGAAGAAGGCCACGTTGCTCTCGCTGGCCCCGAAATCGGTGACCACGCCGATTGCGATGGGCATAGCGGAAAAGATCGGCGGCCTGCCCTCGCTGACCGCAGTACTGGTGGTCTCCACCGGCATCGTCGGCGCGGTGCTCGCCAAATACGTGCTTGACGCGCTCTCCATCGCCGACCACGCCGTGCGGGGCTTTGCCGTAGGTGTCGCGGCGCATGGCATCGGCACCGCGCGCGCATTCCAGGTCAGTGAAGAGGCCGGCGCTTTCGCCGGCCTCGCCATGGGGTTGAATGGCGCAGTCACGGCACTGATGGTGCCGCTGGCCCTATGGGTGTTGCAGCGGTTTGGCTAAACGAATTTCACCCGCAGCCCGGGCAGGTCCAGCCCGGTAAACGCGGTGTGCCAGGTCTGGCCGGGCTGGATGTCAAGCGCTGCGGTAAGGGTTCCGGTGGTGACGATCTCGCCGGCGGCGAGCGGCGCATGCTGCGGCAACCGGCCCAGCAGTTCCACCATGTGCTTGAGAGCCAGGAGCGGGCTACCCAGGACGTTGGTGCCGTTGCCGGAATCGCGCATTTCTCCGTCACAGAACAGAGATACCTTGAACGATTTAAGTTCGCGCACCAGATCCCGATTGAGACCCGAAATGGTGCGCACCTGGCGCGGCTGGCCGATGATCAGGACACCGTGCATGCCGAAGGCGGCGATGGTGTCGGCCACCTGGAAGCGCCAGCCCGGGTACATCGAATGCACGATCTCGAAACCGTGCGCCACCCAGTCGATGCAATCGGCGAGTTGGTCTTCCGACATGCCCGGCGCCGGCGCGGCACGCATGCGAAACACGATTTCAGGCTCGATCTTGGGTTCCATTGCCCCCTTGAGCGACTGCACCCCGGCATTCTCGTGCGCCATGCGCAGGGTTGAATCGTAGACATAGCCCCATATCGGGGCCGATACACCATATTCGGGCCAGATATTGGTGTTGGTGAACCCGATCTTGCGGCCTACCGGCGTCTCGCCGCCCGCGCGCCGGATCTTCAGGATCTCCGCCGCGACGTCATACGCTTGAGCTTCGCCAAAACCGTCCTGCTCATTGGAAATGGGCGGCATCTGGCGGGTCCGCTTGCGGGCATTGAGCAAATCCTTTGCGATGGTGATGGAATCCACGGCATCTCCCGAATGTTGGCAGGCCGGGAATTGTAATCCGGCACACAAACTGCTCGATCCGGGGAAGTTCGGCATCACGACGGAAGTTGTGACGAGCCCGAAACACGGTGCTACAGTTATCGACTTGCAGGTTTCACAGGCTGCCCGGCACCTGGCCGGGGCGCGGGAGATCATGATGAGCTTTCTTTGGCCCCAATACCTCTGGATGCTGCTGGCTGCGCCACTGCTCGTCTGGGCCTACGTCGCCCTCTTGAACCGACGCAAGCGCGCGCTGAACTACGCCAGCCTGCGCACCATCAAGGAAGCACTCGGCCCGGGTGCACGCTGGCGCCGGCACGTGCCGCCTGGTTTGCTGCTGGTGGCCGTGTGCGCCGCGCTCCTGGCAACCGCACGCCCGGTCGCCATGGTGACGCTGCCCTCGGAAGGCCGCATGATCGTTCTGGCGATGGACGTGTCGCGCAGCATGCTGGCGACCGATGTGAAACCGGATCGCATCACCGCCGCAAAAGCGGCGGCCAAGACCTTTGTCCAGGAAGTGCCGGCCAACATCAAGATCGCGATCGTCTCGTTCGCCGGTACCGCTTCGGTGGTGCAAGCACCCACCTACAACCGCGACGACCTGCTGGCGGCGATCGACCGTTTCGACCTGCAGCGCCACACCGCGATCGGCAGCGGTATCCTGGCTTCGCTGGCCACCATCTTCCCCGATGAAGGCATCGTCGTGGAGCAGGGCTATACCGGACGCTGGGGCGGCGAACCGGCGCCAGCCGCCAAGCGCGACGCGCCGATCGCGCGCGCACCCAAGGAAGAAGGGCCGAAAAAGGAATTCAAGCCGGTTCCGCCGGGAAGCTACACGTCGGCGTCCATCATTCTGCTGACCGACGGTCGGCGCACCACCGGGCCTGATCCGCTTGATTCGGCCCGCAAGGCCGCCGACCGCGGCGTCAAGGTGCACACGGTCGGCTTCGGTTCCGCCGCCGGCGGCCCGGCCCAGATGGACGGGTATTCGATGTACATGGCCTTTGACGAGGAGACCCTCAAGGCCATCGCCAGCCTGACCCATGCGGATTACTTCAAGGCATCGAGCGGCGAGGACCTCTCCAAGGTGTATTCGACCCTCAACTCCAAGTTCATGATGGAGCGCAAGGAAAGCGAGATCACCGCACTCATGGCTGCAGCCGCCGCGCTCCTGGCGGTACTGGCGGGCGCCTTGTCCCTGGTGTGGTTCAACCGTTTTGCCTGACGGCAAAACGGAACTTGCCTAATCGATCTTGGCCCCCTGGGCAACCCAGGCGGCGATCAAGGCGCGCTCGGCTTCCGTGATGTTGGTCAGGTTGCCGATCGGCATGACGCGGGTAACCACGGTCTGTTGATGAATGGCCGGTGCCTGCGCCTTGATCTGATCCGGCGTTTCCAGCATCACATTCTTGGGCGGCGCCGCGAAGCCCGCGAAGGTCGGTTTGGCGGCATGGCAACCCGCGCATTTCGCATCAATGACTTGCCGCACCTGTGCAAATGAAACCTTCTGCGCCGTCGCGCCGGCTTCCGGCGCCTTGGGGAACAAAACGACGAAAAGTCCGACGAGAACTCCGTAGCCGCCGATCAGGAGCGCAGGCTTTTTCTGGCCGCGGTGACTCAGCACCGAATACAGCCGGATCAGGGCGCCAGCCAGCGAGATCGCCATCAGGATCGCCCACGCATGCTTGTGGTTGGTGAAGCCGGCAAAGTGATTGCTGATCATCACGAACAACACCGGCAGCGTGAAGTAGGTGTTGTGCACACTGCGCTGCTTGCCCATCAGGCCGTACTTGGGGTCGACCGGGCGCCCGGCGACCTTGGCCTTGACCATTTCCTTCTGGCCGGGAATGATGACGAAGAACACATTCGCCACCATGATGGTGCCGATCACCGCGCCAAAGTGGATGAACGCCCCGCGGCCGCTGTACATGTGGGTGAGGCCATAGGCCAGCGCACCGAGCAGCACGAACATGATGGCCGCCAGCAGGGGCTCGTTGTTGCCGAGCGGCGAGCGGCACATCAGGTCATAGATGATCCAGGTGGAGGCCAGGCAGACCAGCCCGGCACCGATCGCGGTGGCAGGCGTCAGATCCATGACGCTCTTGTCGATCAGGTATACGTCAGCCTGCACGTAGTACAACAGCACAAGCAGGGAAAAGCCCGACAGCCACGTGGTATAGGCCTCCCATTTGAACCAGTGCAAGGGCGTGGGCAGTTCAGGCGGTGCCACCTTGAATTTTTGCGCACGGTAGAAGCCACCGCCATGCAGCGCCCACACCTCGCCACCGATGCCGATGTCCTGGCTGGGTTTGTCCTTGGGCGGCAACAGGCTGGAATCGAGCCACACGAAGTAAAGCGACGCGCCGATCCAGGCGATGCCCGAGATCATGTGCAGCCAGCGTATGGCGAAATTCAGATATTCGAGGATGTAGGCTTCCATCAACTGCCCCGGTAGGTGGAATAGGTCCAGGGGCTCACCAGCAAAGGCACATGGTAGTGGCCGCGCGCGTCCGCGATGCCGAAGCGCAGGGTGACGCGATCCACAAACGCCGGATCGGGCAAGGTCACACCGATGGCGCGGAAATAGGCACCGGCCTCGAAATCGAGTTCATAGACGCCGGTCGGAATGGTCTCGCCCGCCAGCAGCGGCTGGTCGGTGCGGCCATCGGCGTTGGTGCGCAGGGCGATTACGACTTCGCGGCCCTGCGGGCCTACGCGATAGAGCGTGACTTGCAGGTCGGGCGCCGGCTGGCCGTTGGCCGTGTCAAGCACATGGGTGGAAAGCTTCGCCATGATTTAAGGGGTCGTTCCTCTTGAAAAAAGTGATCGTACCTTGCCGCCCGTCTCCCCGGACTGGCGCTAGGCCACCGAGAGCAGGTCACGCAACGCGCCGGCCACGATCTCGGTGGCCCGGTGCACATCTTCGAGCAGGATGCGCTCATCGGCGCGATGCGCGTTCGCCTCCAGCATCGAGCGCGGCCCCGCACCATAAAGGACGGTGGGAATGCCAGCCGCACTGTAGTGGCGCGCATCGGTATAGAGCGGTGAACCCTGAGGCGCGATCGCCTCGCCCAGCACGCGCGCGGCATGCGCCTGCAGGGCGCCAACCAGTTTTTCCTGGCCGGGTAGCGGCACGAAGGGGCGCGCCAGGATGATGCGTCGGGTACGCACCCGGATGGTCGGATGCACCTCGGCAGCCTGGCGGATGAATTCCACCAGGTCGTGCTCGACCTGCTCGGGATTCTCGTCCGGAATGATGCGCCGGTCGATGCGAAACTTGACGTTGTCAGGCACCACGTTGGTGTTGATGCCCCCCTCGATGAGGCCGATCACCAGCGTGGGGTGATCGATGCCGGCAATCGATGAACGTGTCTTCGCATAACTCTTGCGCAGTTCATACAGACCGGCCATGACGTCGGTGGCGGCATGCAACGCGTCATAGCCGGTTTCGGGCCGCGCCGCATGCGCGGACTTGCCGACACACTCGACTTCGAGATGCAGGCAGCCGTTGTGAGCGGTAGTGATGGCATAGGAGAAGCCCGCGGAAATGGCGAAATCAGGCTTCGAAATCCCCTGTGCCAGCAGCCACTCGGGACCGATGGCGCCGCCGGTCTCCTCGTCGTAGGTGAAATGCAGTTCGACGGTACCGTCGAGCCCGGCGGCATGTTCCTTGAGCGCGCGCAAGGCATAGGCGTAGGTGGCGAAGTCCGATTTCGACACTGCGGCACCGCGCCCGTACATCCACCCATCGCGAATCTCCGCGCCATAGGGATCGGTGGTCCAGCCCAGCCCGGGTGGAACCACATCGCCATGCGCGTTGAGTGCAATCACGGGCCCTTTGCCACTGCCAAAGCGCTGGCGGACGACCAGGTTGATGGCGCTTTTCATGCCGCAGGCGGCCACCACGTCATCCGGTACCGGATGACGTTCGACCGGAAAGCCCATCGCTTCGAGCAACTCGGCAGCGCGCAAGGCATGGGGTGCGCAGTCGCCAGGCGGATTGTCCGAAGGCACCTTGACCAGTTCGGCCAGAAAGCGGGTTTGCTCCTCGCGCCAAGCAGAAATGGACGCCGCGACTTGGGCCTGCGCTACACTGCGTTCTTCAGTTTTCGTACCCACGAATTCACCGGTTTGTGTACAAAGTTAAAAATATTGTATACAATTATTTTCATTAGCGCCAGCGCTCATTTCTTCCGCAAACCTCATGCCATACGTGCAAACCCCCTCGGATTCCGAATCGGATGGCCTGCGTGACTATCCGCGCGACCTGATCGGCTACGGGCGCAACCCGCCGCATGCGGCATGGCCCAACAAGGCGCGCATCGCGCTGCAATTCGTCCTCAACTACGAGGAGGGATCCGAAAACAGCGTACTCCACGGCGACGCCGCCTCCGAGACCTTCCTGTCGGAAATGATCGTCGCGCAGGCTTTCGAGGCGCGCCATCTCTCGATGGAGTCGTTGTACGAATATGGCTCGCGCGTGGGGGTATGGCGCATCCTGCGCGAGTTCGAGAGGCGCAAATTGCCGTTGACGGTATTCGGCGTTTCGATGGCGCTCAATCGCCACCCGGAACTCGTAGCGGCCTTTGTCGAGCAAGGGCATGAGATCGCGTGCCATGGCTGGCGCTGGATCCACCATCAGTTCATGAGTGAGACCCGCGAGCGCCAGCACATCAAGCTGGGTACCGAGATCATCCGCGACATGACGGGCGGCCAATGGCCCCTGGGCTGGTATACCGGACGCGACTCACCCAACACCAAGCGCCTGGTCGCTGACCAGGGGGGCTACATGTATGACAGCGACTACTACGGAGATGACCTGCCGTTCTGGATGAAGGTCGAAAAGTCCGACGGTACCAGCATCGACCGCCTGATCGTGCCCTATACCCTCGACACCAATGACATGCGCTTCGTGGCCACCCAGGGTTTCAACACCGGCGACCACTTTTTCACCTACCTGCGCGACGCCTTCGACGTGCTGTACAAGGAAGGTGACCCGGCGGGCGACAACCGTCCGCAAATGATGTCGATCGGCATGCATTGCCGCATTCTCGGCAAGCCCGCGCGCCTGAAGGCCCTGCAGCGTTTTCTCGACTACGTGCAGGGGCATGACGACGTGTGGATCTGCCGGCGCATCGACATCGCCAACCACTGGATCGCCAATCATCCCCCTGCAAGCAAGGCCTGATCCGTGAGCGCCGTCAAGAACCTGCGCAGCGCGACCAGCTCCGCAATCGATACCGAATCGATCCATCAGAGGATCGCCGACGCTATCGCGGCACATCGATTGCCGCCCGGCACCAAGCTGGGCGAAGAAGCGCTGGGGGAAATATTCGGGGTATCGCGCACCAAGATCCGCCAGGCGCTTTTCCAGCTTGCCGGCGACAAGCTGGTCACCCTGATCCCGGGGCGCGGCGCCTTCGTCGCCCAGCCTTCGGTGCGTGAAGCGCGCGAGGTGTTCGAGGCTCGCAGGGTCATCGAAGCCGCCATCGTGGCGCGCTTTGTCGATCTCGCCACTTCGAAGGACATAGACGCGCTCAACGACCACATCGTCCTGGAGGACGATGCCATCAAGGCCGGCACGCCGCAGGCCCGCAATCGACTGCTGGGAGATTTCCATGAGGTGATCGCCAAGGCGGCCGGCAATGTGGTGCTCACGGAGATCCTCTCGGAACTTGTGGCACGGACTTCGCTAATCACCCTGTTCTATCAGAACACCCGCGGCGCGGCGGAATCGCTTGAGGAGCATCGCCAGTTGCTCAAGGCCATCCGCAAGCGCGACGGCGCTGCGGCGGTTGAATTGATGCACCGTCACCTGAGCAACGTCGAAGCCGGTCTGGTCCTTCGCGAGGAAGCGCCGGTCGGCGCCGATTTGCGTGCCGCCCTTTCGTAAATTCAGTTATGCCTCTTACTATCGCCGCCATCAACGCCCTGTCCCGGGAAGAGTTCGTACGGTCTCTGGGAGGCGTTTTCGAACACTCGCCCTGGGTGGCCGAGGCCGCCCTCGCAAAGCGCCCATTCGCCGACCTGGCCAGCCTGCATGACGCGATGCTGGGTGCCGTGCGCGACGCCCCCTTCGCGCGCCAGCTCGCCTTCCTGCGCAGCCACCCCGAACTCGCAGGCCGCGCCATGGTGGCAGGGGCCCTGACCGCGGATTCGAACAACGAGCAGACCCGCTCGGGCCTCACGCAATGCTCGCCGGAGGAATTCGCGAAGCTCCAGGAACTCAACGCCGCCTATGGAAAGCGTTTCGGCTGGCCCTTCATCCTGGCCGTGAAGCACCTCGACCGCCCGACCATCATCCGCACCTTCGGCGAACGCCTGGCTGCAAGCGCCGCCGACGAATTCGAGGAGTGCATGGCCAACATCGGCAAGATCACCCGCTGGCGCCTGGACGACCTGGTTGCATCGACATGAGATTCGGCCCGGCCCTGATGGCGCAAGCCGACACGCTGGCGCGCTTTACCTCGGACGCGCCGCGCGTCACCCGCACCTACCTCTCGCCTGAACACAAGGCCGCCGGCGAATACCTCATCGGGCTGATGCGCGAGGCCGGCATGGAGGCCGGCTTCGACGCGCTGGGCAACATCGTCGGGCGCTATGCGGCTGCAGATGCCGACGCCCCCATCGTCATGACCGGCTCACACCAGGACAGCGTGCGCAATGCCGGCAGGTACGATGGCCTGTTCGGCATTCTCACCGCAATCGCCTGCGTGAAGGACCTGCATTCACGTGGGCAACGCCTGCCCTATACGCTGGAGGTCGTTGGCTTTGGCGACGAGGAAGGCGTGCGCTTTGCCGCCACACTGATTGGCAGCAAGGCCATGGCCGGCGCGTTCGACCAGGCCTGGCTGGACCGCAAGGACGCCGGCGGCATCACCCTGCGGCAGGCGATCGCCGATTTTGGTG
The DNA here is from genome assembly GCA_965279115.1 of Burkholderiales bacterium. Classification (GTDB taxonomy): domain Bacteria; phylum Pseudomonadota; class Gammaproteobacteria; order Burkholderiales; family JAEUOS01; genus JAEUOS01. Next base: position 3,376,130 of record OZ257137.1, on the reverse strand, counting down.
GCAACCCCGACGGCGTCGCCGCGCTGGACCGGCGTGGACGCAACGTGATTGCCTTCGTCGAATCGCACATCGAGCAGGGTCCGGTATTGTTGAACGAAGGCCTCGCGCTGGGCGTGGTCACTGCGATTGCCGGAGCCACGCGGCTGCGCGTGACGGTCACCGGATTGGCCGGCCATGCGGGCACGGTGCCGATGGGCCAGCGCCGCGATGCGCTCGCGGCGGCCAGCGAAATGGTGCTCGCTGTCGAGCGCTATTGCGAGGCGCATCGCGCCGAAGGTGGCCTGGTCGGCACGGTAGGCATTCTCGACGCCAAGCCTGGCGCCGCCAACGTGATCCCGCAGGACGTGATGTTCACCGTGGACGTGCGTTCCGGCGACGACGCCGCACGCCGCGCCGCGGTGGCGGCCCTGAAAAGCGAATTCGGCGACATCACCCGCCGCCGCAATGTCGAGGTGGGCACGGAAGTCTTCTACGAGGCCGATGCCGCCCCCTGCCACCCGGCGTTGCAGGCGCAGTTCGCCAGCGCAATCGCGGCGCAAGGCGTCGCGGTACGCCACCTGCCCTCCGGCGCCGGGCATGACGCCATGGTGTTTCCGCCGGTCTGCCCGATGGCCATGCTGTTCGTCCGCTGCGGCAACAATGGCGTCAGCCATCATCCCGACGAGACCATGACCGCGGAAGACGCCGAAGTGGCCACGGCCGCATTGCTGCACTTCCTCGAGAACTTCAAACCGGCCCACTGACGCGCCGGCAGGAGAAATTCCATGCATTCCCCGGTTGGCGGTGTTTCGGTTCATGTGGTCGACGTATCGCGCGGCGTGGTGGCCACCGGCATGAAGGTGGAGGTGTTCGCGTGCAACGGCGCCCGTAAGCGCGTTGCCACGGGCAACGTCAATGCGAAGGGCGTACTCGACGACCCTGCCCTGATGAGCGACATCATGCAACCCGGGTACTACGAGGCCGTGTTCGATGTCGCCGATTACTATCGCGGCGCCGGCGTAGCTTTGCCGGAACTGCCGTTCCTCGACGTGGTGACCTATCGCTTTGCGGTGGGCGAAGCACGAGCCCACTATCACCTTCCGATGAAAGTGACACCATGGGGTTACTCGTGCTTCCGCGGGGGTGCGTAGCGGCAAGCGCTACGCAGGGTGACCGCCGCCGCGACTGCCCTCGCGCGGCTTGGAAAGACGTTCGATGTGGCCGAAAGTGGCTTCGCGGGCATGTGCCCGCCAACCAACTGAAGGACCGCAATGAACTTCACAAACAAGCTTCCCATCAAGTTTTCGCGCGGTGTCGTCGCTCTCACGTGCGCTTTGCCGCTCCTGACCGCGTGCTATGTCGTTCCGGTTCATCCGGACGGCCGCGTCTACCCTCCGTCCGGAACCCACGTCGGTTCGCAAGCCCCGGTGCAGGCAGCGCCGGCCCCCGCGCCTGTGCCCGCGCCAGTGGTGTTCTCCGCGCGCCTCTACCCCGCCAATGAGTCTGCGGCAAGAACCGGCATCATCGCAGGGAGCGTAACCAGCCCGCAGGATGGCCGGGGGGTCTTCACCATTCCTTACAACGGTGAATCACTGAGCGGCGAAGCCACCCGCACAAGCGCCGGCAGCCTGCATTCGGGCATCGCCAACGCCGCCAGCCCGCGCGGCACGTTCGTGCGCTGCAACTACCGCATGACTTCAGCGACACAGGGTTCGGGCGAATGCCTGTTTTCAGATGGCGCGCGCTTCCAGATGCATGTGGGCGGCTGAACCCGGGGCCGACCCGGCGCGGCAACCCGCGCCTAACCGAAATGGTCCGCCGCGACGGGAACCCTGGCCCCCATGCGATGGTTGATGCGGAACACGTTGTATTCCGGATCAGCCAGCACTGCCTGGTGCGCGTTGTAGTAGGTGGTGTACGGCGCCTTCACGACGCCGCCACCCAGTTCAACGGCGCGCGCGACCAGCGCATCAACATCCGCCACGCGGGCCGCCTCGAAGGTGAAATAGGCGGTGACCGGCGGTTCATCCTCGCGCGGGCGCCGGCGGCTCAGTTCCAGCAACTCATACGCCTTGCCGGCATTGAATCCGAGTTCAATGCCACCGGCGTCGACACAGCGATAGATGGGCGAGCGGTGCGCGACGATCTCCTCGAAGCCGAACAGCGCAATGTAAAACGCGGAGAGGCGCTCAATATCGCGCGCGAACAGGTTGACGTAGGCCAGGCGCACTTTCGGAGACGACATCAGGCTTCCACCCTTTCGTTGGGCGGGCGACCGCCTTGCAAATCACCATAGGAGCGCCGGAACATCTCGTCCAGGTGCTCCCCGGCGGTGCACGTCGCATAGCGCGGCGGATGGTCCGCGTCGGTACAGGTAGGCAGGCATTCGATGCGCGCCTCATGATCCGGGCTGTAGAAGAATGGCACCGAATAGCGATCGCGGCCCGACACGTTGTTGTTGAGCACGCGATGCATGTTGGAGCGGTAGATGCCGTTGGTCCAGCGGTTGAACATGTCGCCCAGGTTGATGACGAAGGTGCCCGGGATCGGCGGAGCGGCGATCCATTCGCCGGCGGCGTTCTCGACTTCAAGGCCGCCAATGTCGTCCTGCGCAAGCACGGTAACCGCGCCCCAGTCGGTGTGCGCGCCCGCGCCAAGCTGGTTGTCGCGCGCACCCCGCGGGTGTGGGGGATACTTCACCAGCCGCAGCGTCGCCGAGGGGCAGATGAATGCCGAATCGAAATAGCCGGCGTCGAGTTCGAGCGATAGTGCAAGCAGCCGCATCACCCGCGCCGCCAGTGCATCCACCGCGGTGTAGTAGTCGAGCATCTGCTGGCGAAAGCCCGCCAAGGCCGGCCACTGATTGCCGCCGTAGCCGCGGATGCCCGCAACCACGTAGGGGTGGCTGTCGGGCAGCTCCTGGTTGACGTAGAAGCTTTCCTTGAGGTCGGGCGGCGCGTCGCGATCGAGGGTCTGCCCGCCGACCGGCTCATACCCGGCACGGGTAGGCGAGTTGCGCATGTGCAACGAATCGCGCTCAGGCAAAGGCAGGTCGAAAAAGCGCCGGCTCCACTCGAACTGGCTGGCGACCAGGTCCGCCGGCACACCATGATTGGCGACCAGGAAAAAGCCGGTCTCCCGGCAGGCGCGACCGATCTCGCCGGCTACCAAATCGGGCACATTGGCCGCCGGCCCCAGGTCAATGACCGGAATGTCCCGGACGACCCTCGGTGGGTGATAGGGAACCATCGCCTCAGGCAGCCTGGGCGGACGCGGCCACACGGGCCGACGCGCGACCGTCGCGACGCGATTCAACCTCGCCGTGTTCGGCCAGCTTGGCGAGGATCCATTTGCGCATCATCATGCCGGGCTGGTCGGTGGTCATATGCTTTTCCTCGCCGGAGGCCAGGTCAAGCGGTGCGTCATAGTCGGTCGACTGGAGCACGCCCTTGTCTTCTCCGGTGACCTGACGGTCAAAGGCAATGATGTCCGCCGCCGGCGCCTCGGCCTCGCTGTCGCTGCGATAGGCCCACTGGCAAACCTGGATGCTTGCGTCGTCGATCGGCGTCGCGCAGGTGACGATGGCGTGCTCGATGCCGTTCGGATAGGTGATGTGCAGCTTGCGGATGAACGGTGCGTACCAGCGGTTGCGCATGTGCCGGATGGTGGTTTCGCTGTCCATGCGCAGGACTTTTTTCTGCACGTCGGGATTGCGCACTTCCACCTTGGTTTCGAACAGGAAACCGTAATCGGTGGGGGTCAGGTTGAGCGAGGCCGGCACCGGCTTGTGCATGTCGCCAAAGCTGGTCTTGTGGGTGAAGGCGAAGTGGGCGTTGTCGAACGAGTTTTCCATCAGACGCAAACCCGCACAGTTCCAGGGTTCGTAAAACTGCTGGATGCGGCGCAGGCCGCGCCCTTCCTCCTCGAACTCCGGAATGCCGGCGAGCGGCTCGGCCGACAGGCACACCCAAACGAAGCCGTAGCGATCATCGGCCAGGAAGCCCTTTGCCTTTGCGCGCGCTGTGCACAGGCGTGCCGGGAGTTCGGGATGTTGCGGAATATGCACGCAATCGCCGCCGGCGCCGTAGCGCCAGCCGTGGTACGGGCAGGTCAGGCCTTCGCCGTGCTCGTCGTTGCTGATCCAGCCGCCCGACAGCTTCGCAGTACGGTGCTGACACCGGTCTTCCTGGGCGTGCACCTTGCCCTTGGAGTCGCGCCAGACCACCACATCGACGCCAAAGTACTTGAGGCCGACCGGCTTGTCGGCCACGTTTTCGGATGGGATAACGGGATTCCAGTAGCGTTGCAGGACCGGTTGGCGGGTCTGGAGCATGGCGATTCCTTTCTAGCGATGTGGATGAGCGAGCCCGGACACTTCGACTTGGCGAAACGCGGACGATTCAAGGGGCGGACGGGCGCAAGCGCTCAAGGTCACATGCCGGCGTGATACCGTTTGCGAACCTCGACTGGCGGGTAAAGACGGGAAAGCAATGGTCAAAGCGCTGCCCTACCTTGGAGTCAACAAGGGGGAGAGCAATCTCCCGCGTCCCATTGCCCTGAACGGCCGGCCGGAACACTGAGCGCTTCTACTCTCTGCAAGATGCGGAGCAAAGCATATGCCAAGACGATGCTGCAGACAACCTGTGGCGACCGTGACGGATGCTCTGGGGATTTATCAAAGCCGCCCGGACGCTGACGGCACCGCCGCAGTGCACCGGGCGCGAAAAGCGCACCGCAGCTTGGCGCATGCCGCGCGAACTCAGCCGGGCAATGAAGCGGACAAGGGCCCTGGCCCGGCGGACGGTTGACGGAACGCATGCAGGTCGCGAATCAGTCCCACCCATCCATCCGCCAGCGAATCGAGCAGTCGCTCGCCCATGGCCGACGTGGCCAGCGTCGCGTCGCCAATGACGCCGCTGACGGTCAGGTCATGGGTCAGCCAGGCGAATCCCTGGGTACCCGGCCGTTCGCCTTCCATGCTGATGAGGCCGGACTCCGGTACGCCGTGGGGATACTCGGACACTGCATCTGACATGCGCACCGTGTCGGGCAGCAAGGCGAGCAGGAGAGCCGTTTCCAGCGCACCTGCATGAATGCCGTAGGTGGCCTCGCGGGCAGGCACCAGTTCGGCGCCGCAATTCGGCACCGACCAGATGAAGGTGGGAAACACCGCAAGATCGCCGTGGCGCAGCCGCGCCTCGCGCGCGGCGATCTGCACCACCTGCGGTTGCCCGCCGTGGCCGTTGACGAAGGCCAGCTTGCGAAAGCCCGCACGCGCCACGGAGTCCGCCACCTCGGCCAGGGTTGCCAGCAGGGTCTCGGCGCTGAGCGTGATGGTGCCGGGGAAGCGGATGTGCTCGTTGGATTTTCCGTAATACAGCGGCGGCAGGACAAAACACGGCACCGTGGGGTCGAGTTTCCCGAGAGCGCGTCCGAGCACCCCCAGCACAATGGCACTGTCGACGGCCAGGGGCAAATGCGGGCCGTGCTGTTCGATGGCCGCCACTGGTTGCAGGAGGACCGTGTTTTCCTTGTCCGGCAATGCCTCCACCTGCTTCCAGTTCAGGTAGGCGAAGTAACGCGCCGGCGGTATGAAGCCATGCATCATCGGGGAATTCCGATCCTGAGAAATTCGTTCTTCGCCGGAATCAGCCGGCAAGGACCTGCCGGTCGGCGTCATCGAGCGGCCAGGGCTGCCCTTCGCGAATGAGCACGGCGAAGTCCTCGTCGGGCACCATTGTGGTCAGGCAGTACAGGCGCGATGCGCCGGTGTTCTCGACCAGGTGCTCGTGTCCGGCGCGCACCAGGAAGCTGTCGCCCTTGCCCACTTGCAAGCGCGCGCCATTGCAGAGCGCCACACCCTGGCCGTGCAGCACATAAAAGATCTCGTCGGCACGCGCATGGCGGTTCGGCGGCGTTGCGCCGCCGACTTCAAACACCTCGATCACCTGCACGAACCCGACCCGGTCGATCAGCGGGTCGGCGGTAAAAACAAAGTAGTTGCCGTCAGAGGCCTTGATCTTGAAAGCCTGCGCCGTGCTCACCGCACGATGTACCACCGGATTGTCCATGATCAGTCCCGCAGGGCTTTCCTGATTGCAGCAGAGGTGACGGAAAAGCCGAAACACTGCCGCACGTTGTACAAGGTGGCCTCCATGCAGAAGACCGGTGACGTGGTTGCGCTGCAATCCTCGACCAGCACCGTATCGTAGCCGAGGAAGTTCGCATCCATGAGCGTGGCAAGCACGCACTGGTCCGCATTGACGCCGCCAAAAAACACCGTGCTGACGCCAAGATTGCGCAGGATGCTGTCGAGCGGCGTATCCCAGAAGCCGCTCATGCGGAACTTGTCGACACACAGGTCGGCCGGATCGGGCGCCAGTTCGTCAACCACCGCGGCCGCCCACGACCCTTTTTCCAGCACGCGCGCTCCGGGCACCGGCGCATCCGGCAGGGGTGCGCCCAGGCCAATGCTCCGCCCGTCGCCGTTGTACACATGCAGCAGCGCCGGGCTGATATTGGCAAGGTCAGGACGATTTCCCCAGTTCACCCAGATCACCGGAACATCCGCTGCGCGTAACGCCGGCAACAACTTCGCCAGCGGCTTGATCGGCGCACGCGCGGGTGTCACATCCACGCCAATTCCCGCCAGCCACCCCTTCGGATGGCAGAAATCGTTCTGCATGTCGATGACGATCATGGCCGACTTGCTCCAGTCCACCACGATGTCCTTGGACTTCGCGGCCAAGCGCGCCGGGCGCACCGGCGGCGACGGTCGGGTCATGTCGGCCAAGCGCGCATCGACCTGCCACTGGCGGCCTGCGCGCAACCCCAGTGGCGCAGCAGGTTTGCGTCCACCTTTAGCGGTGCTTTGGCTTGCCATCGATTGGCTCCGGTAACGCGGTTTCAGCCGCTCAGTCCTTGTAGGGCGGCGGCATGCGCTCCGCCTTGGGCGGCAGGAACTTCTCGGTGTACACACTCGCCACCGGCAGGCTGGCCTTCACGTTGAAGGCGTCGATCACCGAGGCGATCTGGCGCTCCATTTTCTTGAGGTCAGCCGACGAAAAGCCGTTTTCGCGGACATTCTTGGTCAGCAGCAATTCCTTGACGTACAGCTTGAGCCGGTCGGTCTCGAGTTCGGTGTTGACCAGCGGGTCACGCCCCTTGATGGCTGCGATCGCGGCCTTGGGATCGGACACGATTTCCTTCATCGCACGATTGAGCCCCTTGACGAAGGCCATTACGGTCTTCGGGTTCTTTTCGACAAAGTCGCGCATGGCGAACACGGCATTGCCGAAACCGTCGAGGTTGTAGTCGTCGTACTTCATCACATTCAGATCGGCGGTCTTGATGCCCAGCCCGTTGAGCGTCGGAACGGCGGAGGTCAAAAAGCCGGTGATGACGTCGACGTCGCCCTTGGCGAGCATCTGCTCGCGCAGGTTGGCGTCCATGGTGAACCAGGTGATCTTGGACTGATCGATACCATTGGCCTTGGCGAAGGCCGGGAACATCTGCCGGCCGCCATCGAAGCTCGGCGCACCGAGTTTCCTGCCTTCCAGGTCCTTGGGCTTGGTGATGCCCCTGGACTTGAGCGACACCGCCACCAGTGGGAAACCGTCCTCGGCGATGTAGAACATCATGAGTTCCTTGCCGGGATTCTCTGCGTTCCACTTCACGATGGTCCCGACATCCGAGTAGGCGATGTCATGCGTGCCGGACACCACGCGCTGAACGGAGGTAGCCGAACCGGAGCCCCGGTCGACGGCGACCTCCAGCCCCTCGGCTTTCCAGTAGCCCTTCTCGGCGGCCAGCGGAAACTGCGCCTGGGTCGCCTGGAACAACCAGCCCTGCGAGAACTTGATCGACGGCTTTTCCACCTGTGCCACCGCGCCGAACGCCATGGCGAACAACGCCGCCCCCGCCAAGCGCGTGCTCCAGGTCCTGAAATGGGTTGTCATGTTCGATCCCGCCTGTTCGGATTCGCTTGCGCGACGATGAGTCCAACCTCGCAAAAGGCGTGCCGCCCGCTTCCCGGGCAAGGCCGATCAGGCTGCCAGCCTCGCCACCGCTTCGCGGGAGCGCACAGCCAGTTCGGCCATGTCGACGCCCGGGATCCGGTCATCCTCGATCACGACCTTGCCGTCGACCAGCATCCAGCGCACGCGCGGGCGCCCGCCAGCCACCACCGGACCGATGGCAGGGTCATGCAGGCCGAAGTAACGCGGATCGTCCAGTGAATAGACCACCAGATCCGCCGCCATGCCCGGCGCGATTTCACCCACGCCATCGAACCCCAGCACCCGCGCACCGTTCGCGGAACCCCAGCGGATTACGTCTTCCACCGTGGTGGCATCGGCGCCTGCCTCGCCGGTGCCGGTCGGACGCGGGCGGGAGGCGGCGCCCGCATGGCTACGATGCACCAGCCAGCAATGGTGGGCTTCAGAGATCATGTCGGCAGCTTCATTGGAAGCGGCGCCATCCACGCCGAGCGAGACTGGCACACCCATGCGGTCGAGCGCCGGCGCCGGCGCCACCCCGCTCCCGAGGCGGCTGTTGCTCTGCGGGCAATGGGAAATACCGGTGCCGGTGGCCGCCAGCACGCGCATCTCGGCCTCATGCAGGTGAACCATGTGGGCGAAGAACACGTCGGGGCCGAGCCAGTCGTGCTCGGCCATGAATTCAACCGGCAGCATGCCGCGCACCTCGCGGCAATACTCGATGTAGGCCACGGTTTCCGACAGGTGGGTATGCATGCGCAGGCCCATGCGCCGCGCCGCTGCCGCAAGCGGCTTGAGTTCCGCCGGATTCAGCGAAAAGGTCGGCGTGGTCGGTGCCATGGCTACCCGATGGCGCGGACGCGGGCCGGCATCGTTGAACTTGCCGGCCAGCCGTTCCATGTCGGCGATGATCGCGTCGATGGTCTCCGGCCTGTGGGCGTCCCCCGCCTGTCCTTCGACCGCGCGGGTGCGGGTGGCGGCGCCACGCAGCAGCATGAAGCGCACACCGAGCCGGTCGGCCACGTCAAACAGGATTTCCGAGGCGTCGAAGCGCATGCCCGGAAAGTAAATGTAGTGATGGTCGGCGATGGTGGTGCATCCCGAGCGCATCAGTTCGACCATGCCGATGGTCGCGGCCAGCCGGATCGCTTCCCCATCGAAGCGCGGTCCGTAGGCATAGGGCACCGATGCAAGCCACGGCGTCAGGGTCTGGTTGATGCCTGCCGGAATGCCCTTGGTCAGGGCCTGGAAAAGATGATGGTGGGTATTGACCCATCCGGGATAGACCACGCAGTCGCTCGCATCCAGAACCCGCGCACCTTCAGGCGCCACCAGGCCGCGGCCCATCCGGACGATCACGCCATGCTGCACCAGCAGGTCGGTGGCATCGGACCGTGACGCCGCTGCCGCGCCGCCCGTCATCACCGCGCAGGCATTGCGGATCAATAGCATTGACATCAAGTCTCCGGAACCAGTTCGCTCTCGTGCCAGCCGCCCAGCGCCAGCCGGGAGAGAAACACCATCAGCAGGAACAGCAACACGCCTGTCCCGGTGATCAGCACCAGCGCCGCAAACAGGCGCGGAATGTTGAGTTGATACCCTGCCTGCAGGATCTGGTAGGCCAGCCCCGCGCCAGTGCCACCAGTACCGGCCACGAATTCGGCCACTACCGCGCCGATCAGGGACAGCCCGCTGGAGATACGCAGGCCGCCGAAGAAATACGGCAAGGCGCTCGGGATGCGCAACCGCACAAGCGTCTGCCAGCGCGTGGCCTTGTTCATGCGGAACAGGTTGACCAGCCCCGGGTTGACGCTGCGCAAGCCCAGGATGGTGTTGGAGATGATCGGAAACAGCGCGACGATGGTCGCGCAGAACACCAGCGAGGCCGTAGGGTCCTTGACCCAGATGATGATAAGCGGCGCAATCGCCACCACCGGCGTCACCTGCAGCAACACCGCATACGGAAACAGGCTCATCTCCACGATGCGGCTTTGCACGAACATGAAGGCCACCAGCACCCCGAGGGTGACCGCAACGGCGAACGCCATGAAGGTGATCTTGAGGGTCACCATAAGCGAGGTCGACAGCAACCCCCAGTCCTCGACCATCGCACCGGCCACCACCAGGGGCGAAGGCACCAGGTATTTCGGAACGTTGTAGGCCACCACGATGCCGTGCCACAGCAGGAGCAGAACGACTCCCACCAGCACTGGCGCCACGATCCGGACCAGCTTGTCCCTTGTCATGCGCGTACCTTCATTGGTCCGTGACCCCCATCGCACTGGCATCGGCAAGCGCCTCGGAGAGGACCTTGCAATACCCCGCGAAGCGCTGCGACACACGAAAGGCGTCGCCGCGCGGATGCGGCTCGTCGATCAACAGTTCGTGGGTCACGCGCCCCGGACGGGCCGACATCACCACCACCCGGGTGGAGAGAAACACCGCCTCGTAGATGCTGTGGGTGACGAACACGACCGTGAGCCCCTTGGCCGCCCACAGGTCACGCAGGTCACCATCCAGGCGGTTGCGCGTGATCTCGTCGAGCGCCCCGAACGGCTCGTCCATCAACAGCAGGTCCGGCTCTGTCACCAGCGCACGGGCAATCGAGGCGCGCATCTGCATGCCGCCGGACAATTCGCGCGGATAGGCCTTGGCGAAGCGCTCCAGCCCGACCATTTTCAACGCCTGCTCAACCTGACGGTCGGCAGTGGCGGCATCCACACCCGCCAAGTCCAGTGGCAAGCGCACATTGGCAGCCACCCGCGCCCATGGCATGAGGGTGGCGTCCTGAAACACCATCACCAGCTTGCGCCCGGGGCCGCCGGTCGACTCCAGCGGACCGTTCCACCAGCGGATCCTGCCGTTGCTGGGCTCGGCGAGACCGGCCACCATCTTCAGCAGGGTGCTTTTTCCGCACCCGGAAGGCCCCAGCAGGGTGATGAATTCCCCTGCGTGGAACTTGAGGCTGGTCTCGGCGAGGGCGCGGGTGCCGTTGCCATAGACCTTTTCGACACCCCACAGGTCGACAACCTCCGAACCGCCGGCCGCCTGCGGCACCTGCTCAGTCAAGCTCATCGCAAACCCAATGCTGGACGGTCAGGGCATGACGCGCAAATCGCGCACGAATTGCGTGGTGAAGGCCTGTTTCCAGTCCACATCCTTCTTGAGCAGATCCTGCGAGACCATGTAGTCGAAGGTCTTCTTCCAGCGTTCCTCGGTCATGATGCCGATGCCCGCCTTGGCCGCATCACCGCCGCCCACCAGCTTGTACTCACGCAATTTGGTCAGCGCGTAAGCAAGCTGGTCGTCCTTCATGTTCGGGTTGTCTTTCTTGATGAGTTCATTGCCGGCAGTCGGATCCTCCATGTAGCTCTTCCAGCCTTCGATGGAAGCGCGCACAAAGCGCGCCACCGTGTCCGGCTTGTCCTTGGCCAGCTTCTGCGTGGTGACCATGGTCGTGCCATAGGGCGGATAGCCGTCGTTGGCGAACAGGAAGAACTTGGAAGGTACCTTGTTCTTCTCAGCCTGGAAGGGCTCGGAAGACAGGTAGCCCTGCTGGGCGATGGTCTTGTCGGCAAAGAACGGCTGCAGGTTGAACGTGTACGGGCGCACCTGGTCCTCGGTGTAGCCGTACTTGGCCTTGAGCCAGGGCCACCAGGTCGAACGGCCCGAGGTCGCCACCAGGATGGTCTTGCCCTTGAGGCTGCCGAGGTTGGCCACATCGGCATGGGCCAGCATGCCTTGCAGGTCGTTCTGGAAGGAGGTGGCCACGGTCACCATCGGGAACCCCTGCTCGAGGCCTTTCAGGACCTGGAAGTCATAGCCCATGATGAGGTCAGCCTGGCCAGCCAGAAGAAGTTGCTGCGCATTGACCTGCGGTCCGCCCATCTTGACAGTGACATCAAGGCCATATTTCTTGTAGATACCCTTGGCCAGCGCCTGGTAGAACCCACCATGCTCGGCCTGCGCATACCAGCTGGTCAGAAAGGTCAGCTTCTCCTGTGCGGTCGCACCCGCCCCCGCCAGCGCAAGACACATCGCCGCCGCACCGCGCACCCACTTCCACTTGCTCATCGCATTGCTCCCGTTGACGTAAAGGCATTACGCCGTCAATGTGAGCAATGGATATGCCATGTCAAAACCACTGCGAACGACACCCTTGGCAAGACGAACAGACCCTCCTTGCACCTCAACGGTGCAAACAGTCGCTGCAGGGGCAGAATTGGTGCGTCAGCGAGTGTGGGAAATGTCGGCCAAGTCGGCCCGTGCCCCGGATTGGATCGTCGCAACCGCAAGCAACTGCGCCGCCACAGCGATGGCCACGACGCCCGGGGCCTTGCCCGCGATGTCGGGTACACCGATCGGGCACACCATGCGATCGATCGCCGCCTGCGGGACACCGCGTTCGCGCAGCCTCCGCTCGAAGGTGACACGCTTGGTTCGCGAGCCGATCAGGCCTGCGAACCCGGCATCATCACGCCGCAATATCCGCTCGATGATCGCGAAGTCCAGTGCATGGCTATGCGTCATGACCAGATAGAACGCATGCGCCGGCGCGGCCGCCACCTCCTCCTGCGGCGCCTCGCTGAATTCAACCCGCGCATTGGCCGGCACCCGCTCCGGGAACTGCTGCTCGCGGCTGTCTATCCAGGTGATGTTGCAATCGACCCCGGCCAGTACATCCACAAGCGCCTGACCCACATGCCCCGCGCCGAACAACTGCAGGTCGAACAGCGCCGCAGGCGCCGACAATTGAAGGCCCGGCGGCGCGATACCGGCAAGGCACACATGAAACGCCACATGGGCCACACCGCCACAACATTGCCCAAGCGCCGGCCCCAACGGGAAACGTCGGATGGACCCGCTCGCCGAATCGGCCTCTCGCGACAACATTTCCCGCGCAATGGCGACCGACTTCAACTCGAGATGCCCGCCACCGATGGTGCCGGCAATCGTGCGGGTACTCACCAGCATGGCGGCGCCGCGCTCACGGGGAACCGAGCCGTCCACGTGCTCAACGACCACGACCACGCAATCCTCGCCGGCGCGGGCACATTCGGCCAGCAGCGCACGCGCCTTGCGGTCGAGTACGGCGCTCAAGCGACAGGCCCCGCGCCACAAGCGAACAGGATGCGTTCAGGCGTGGCAGGCGCGTCTAGCGCGGGCACACCGCCGCGTGCCGCGGCGACCGCATCGCGAATGGCGAAGAACACCGAAGTGGCCAGCATCAGCGGCGGTTCACCGACCGCCTTGCTGCGGAAAATGGAGTCCTCGACATTCTCGCCGCGCTCCCACAAGTTGACGTAAAACGCCGCCGGCACGTCGGAGGACACCGGGATCTTGTAGGTGGAAGGCGCATGGGTACGCAGGCGCCCCTTGGCGTCCCAGACCAGTTCCTCGCTGGTAAGCCACCCCATGCCCTGAACGAACCCTCCCTCGACCTGGCCACGATCGATCGCCGGGTTGAGCGAGCGCCCTACGTCGTGCAGCACGTCGGCGCGCAACAGCTTCGATTCGCCGGTGAGGGTGTCGATCGCCACCTCTGCCACCGCTGCACCATAGGCGAAGTAATAGAACGGCCGCCCCTTCAGGGTGGCTGGATTGAAACCCACCTTGGGCACGGCGTAGAAACCCGTGCTTGAGAGCGATACGCGCGCCATGTAGGCGCCGCGCACGACCTCCTCCCAGGAACGCTCCCACTCGCCGGCCTTGACCCGCCCGTCGTGAAACTCGACTGCCGTCGCGTCGATGCCGTGCGTGGCTGCGCAGAAGGCCGCCAGGCGTGCCTTGATCTCGCGCGCGGCCGCCTGCGCCGCCTTGCCGTTCAAATCGGCGCCGCTGGAGGCCGCTGTGGGTGAGGTGTTGGGCACCTTGCTGGTATCGGTCGCGGTGATGCGCACCTGCCGCAACTCCAGCCCGAATTCCTGCGCCACCACCTGCGCCACCTTGGTATAGACCCCCTGCCCCATCTCGGTGGCGGCATGGTTGATCATGACGCTGCCGTCCTGGTACACGTGCAGCAATGCACCCGCCTGGTTGAGGAAGGAAGCGGTAAAGGAAATGCCGAACATCACCGGCGTGAGCGCGAGCCCGCGCTTGATCACCGGCTCGCGGGCATTCCACTCATCGGCCATCCGGCGGCGCTTCGCATACTCGCTCGAGGCCTCGAGCTCGGCCACCAGTTCGTGGATGACGTTATCCTCGACCCGCATGTCGTAGTGCGTTACCGCGCGCGGGCTGGGCGGGTCCGACGCGTAGAAATTGGCCTTGCGCACCGCCAGCGAATCGAGCTTCAGGTGGCGGGCGATGTCGTCGATCACATGCTCCCCGGCGAGGATGCCTTGCGGGCCGCCGAAGCCACGGAATGCATTGGCCGACTGCTGGTTGGTCTTCAGCCGCAACGAGTGGATGGTGACGTTGGCCAGATGGTAGGCATTCGAGGCATGCATCACCGCGCGGTCATTGACCGAGCCGGACAGATCGGCCGACCAGCCGCAGCGCGAGGCCAGCGTCATCTCGAGCCCGAGGATGCGGCCGCTGGCATCGAAACCGACTTCGTAATCGGCGCGGAACTCATGGCGCTTGCCGGTGAGCATGAAGTCATCATCGCGGTCGACGCGAAATTTCACCGGCCGCTTGAGCTTGGCCGCGGCCAGTGCGGCTACCGCTGCAAAGTAGGCCGCCTGGGTTTCCTTGCCGCCGAACGCACCGCCCATGCGGCGGCATTCCACCACCACCTGGGTCGGCGCCAGGCCGAGGACATGGGCGACGGTGAATTGGGTTTCGGTGGGGTGCTGGGTGGATGAGTACACCAGCATCTGCCCGTCCTCCTTCGGGCAGGCGTAGGCAATCTGCCCCTCCAGGTAGAACTGCTCCTGACCGCCGATGTGCAGGCGGTTGGCAAGCCGGTACGGCGCCGCGGCGATCGCGGCTTTCGCGTCACCGGTGACCAACGTCATGGGCGGCAACACATGCGAGTTGGCGCGGATGGCGTCGTCGTAGTCGAGGATGGGCGTTTCTTCCCCGTAAGTCACTTGCGCCAGCCGGGCGGCGCGACGCGCCGCATCAAGCGAGGTGGCGACGACGGCAAACAGGGGCTGACCGATGTATTCCACCCGATCGATCGCGAACACCGGTTCGTCGTGCTTGACCGGGCCGATGATCTTTTCGCCGGGAATGTCGGCATGCCACAGCACGGCGACCACGCCCGCCGCTGCGCGCACGCGGTCGAGTTGCATGGCGATGAGGCGGCCGCGCGCAATCGTGCTCATCCCCACCGCGATGTGCAGGGTCCCGGCCACCTCCGGAATATCGTCGATGTAGGTTGCCGCGCCGGCCACATGCAGGTGCGCGCTGTCATGCGGCAGGGCAGCGCCTACCGCGCCGCTGCGGACCGCGCCTTCAGGCAAATCGCGCTTCATGGCAACACCTCCAGATCGGCAACATGCAACGCGGGCTTTTGCGCCCCGGTGGACGCGATCTCCAGAAAGAACCGCTTGACCAGATTGCGCGCCACCTGGCGCCGGTAGTCGGCGCTGGAGCGCATGTCGGAAATCGGCTGGAAGTCGCTTTGCAGCGCATCCTGGGCCGCGAGCAAGCTCGTTTCATCGAGCGTTCGCCCGAGCAGCGCCTGTTCGGCGTGCGTCGCGCGCTTGGGAGTCGCCGCCATCCCGCCGAACGCGATGCGCGCCTCGCGCACCATGCCTTGCTCAAGTCGGACCATGAAGCCGCCACATAGTGCGGAGATATCCTGGTCAAAGCGCTTGGAAATCTTGTAGATGCGAAACCGCTGTTGCCGGGCAGGCAGCGGCACCCGGATCGCGGCCACGTACTCGCCGGCGGCCAGTGCGGTCTTCTGATAGGCCAGATAGAACGCCTCCAGCGGCATGGCGCGTTCGCCGGAGAGGCAGCGCAGGACCACCTCCGCCCCCAAGGCGATGAAGGCAGGCATCGAGTCGCCAATCGGTGAACCGTTGGCGACGTTGCCCCCAACGGTGGCACTATTGCGCACCGGCGGAGAGGCGAAGCGCACCATCAGATCGGTCATGTCCGGCCAGTGGCGCAACAGCTGCGGCATGGCCTCGCTCCAGGTCACGGACGCGCCGATCTCCAGATGGCCGCCAGCCACGCCGACCCGGCGCAGGGTGTCGATTTCACTGACCAGCACGAGCTTTTCAAAGGTGCGCAACTGCTTGGTTGCCCACAGACCCACATCGGTGAGGCCGGCGATGATGCGGGCGTCCGGATGCGCCGCCAGGCAGCGCGCCAGCGAGGCCTCGCTTTTGGGCGTGAACCATTTGCCCGCCGCGCCATCCAGGACCAGTTCGTCGCATTCCCCGGCCAGCTTGCGCAAGGCCTTTTCCTGCGTCTTGTCACGCGCCGATTCCGCCGGGCTGCGCGGCGCCGCGAGGGCCTGCTGCGCCGCATCCGCGATCGGCCGGTAACCGGTGCATCGACACAGGTTGCCCGAGAGCAGGCAGTCAACCTCCTGGCGCGTTACCACACGCGGTGTCTGCTTGCGGAAGTCCGCGTAGAGAGACATGACAAAGCCTGGCGTGCAAAACCCGCATTGCGAAGCATGGCAATCGACCATCGCCTGCTGCACCGGATGCGGTTCGCCACCTACCGCAACCCCTTCCACCGTGGTCACCGCCTTGCCATGCAGCGCCGGCAGGAACTGGATGCAGGCGTTCACGGCGCGATGGCGGAGTCGTCCGTCGGCGCCCACATCGGACACGGTGACCGTACAGGCACCGCAATCGCCCTCGGCGCACCCTTCCTTGGTGCCGGGCAGCGCACAACTCTGGCGCAGATATTGCAAAAGGGTGGTGGTAGGAGGCAGGTCCGTCACCGTGACAGGCTGGCCATTCAGCAGGAATTTCATGCAAGGGTCGCTCATGATCAACTTTGTATACAATCCATCGCTCTCAGGACTGACGCAAATTCCGCGCCGGTTCGTTCACCCCCCCGGCGATTTCCCGTACGCTGCAACGTCCGGTTGCTTCCCTGACGCTTTCTCTGCCTGATTGATTCCATGTCCAACAAATTTATCGAGTTTGACCGTGTCTGGCTGAAATACAACCCGACGGCGGATTTCGCCATCGAGGAAGTCACTGTCGACATCAAGGAACACGAATTCGTCGCCATCGTCGGCCCCTCCGGGTGCGGCAAGTCGACATTCATGAAACTGTGCACCGGCTTGCGTCCGCCTTCGAAGGGTACGGTGATCGTCGACGGGCGGCAAGTCGCGGGCCCGCTCAAGATCACCGGCATGGCGTTCCAGGCGCCCAACCTGTTGCCCTGGCGCACCACGCTGGACAACGTGTTGCTGCCGCTCGAAATCGTCGAACCGTTCAAATCGCAGTACCGGGAAAAGCGCGAGCAGTTCGAGGAACGCGCGCTCAAGCTCATCCGTACCGTTGGCCTGGCCGGCTGGGAAAACAAGTTCCCGTGGGAACTCTCCGGCGGCATGCAGCAGCGCGCCTCGATCTGCCGCGCCCTGGTGCACGAACCCAAGCTCCTGATGCTCGACGAGCCCTTCGGCGCGCTGGATGCCTTCACCCGCGAGGAATTGTGGTGCGTGCTGCGCGACCTGCACGCCGAGAACCCGTTCACGGTGGTGCTGGTCACGCACGACCTGCGCGAGGCCACCTTCCTGGCCGACACTGTATATGTGATGAGCAAGCGTCCGGGACGCATTCTCGCCCGCCGCGAGATCGACCTGCCGCGCCCGCGCGACATCGAGGTGACCTATAGCGAACCTTTCTCCAAGATCGTGCACGAACTGCGCGAACACATCGGCATGATCCGCAAGTCCTGAGTTTCCCGACCGGAATCCACATGAATACGAACCTGATTGAAAAACACGCCCCCACATTGCTTGTGGTCGCCATCCTTGTCCTCTGGGAGATCATCTGCCGGGGTTTCAAGGTCGACCCGTTCGTCCTGCCGATGCCCACCGCCATCTGGGATTCGCTGCTGGAGTTCAAGAAGCCGATCTTCGACCATGCGTTGCAAACCTTCTGGACCACCATGGTCGGCTTCGGGGTGGCAGTGCTCGTGGGCATCTTCCTGGGCTGCCTGCTCGGTTCCTCGGCCTTGATCTACCGCGCCTGCTACCCGCTACTGGTGGGTTTCAACTCCATCCCCAAAGCCGCCTTCGTGCCCATTCTGGTGGTGTGGTTCGGCATCGGAACAACGCCGGCGATCGTCACGGCCTTCCTGATCTCGTTCTTTCCGATCGTCGTCAACGTGGCCACCGGTCTTGCGACGCTGGAGCCGGAACTCGAAGACGTGCTGCGCGCGCTGGGCGCCACCCGGGTGGAAATCCTGCGCAAGGTCGGACTGCCGCGCTCGATGCCGTTTTTCTTCGCGTCGCTCAAGGTCGCCATCACCCTGGCCTTTGTAGGCACGGTGGTGTCGGAAATCAGCGCATCGAACGCCGGTATCGGCTACCTGATGATGTCGGCTTCCTCCAGCCTCAAGACGCCACTCATGTTCGCCGGCGTGATCGTCATCTCCATCATGGCCATGGCGATGTATGAGGTATTTGCCTGGATCGAGAAGCGCATGACCGGCTGGGCGCACCGCGGCCAGCAGTCCAACGCCTGAGGCCAAGGAAGCAGAACCTGACCGCCGCGGCGGTCAGGTTGCCCGGCCGACGGGCGCTGGTGAACGCATCATTACCAGCGTCAGGCCGGCAAATATCGCCAGGGCGCCCAGCAGGATGTTGGCAGTGAGCTTTTCGCCCAGGAACAGCACGCCGCCGGCCACGCCGAACAGGGGCGTGAGATAGTTGACCGACACCGTCTTCACCGGACCGATGTTGGCGATCAGGCGGAAGTACAGCATGAAGGCCAGTGCGCTGGAGAACGCCGCGAGGGCGACAATGTTGGCCCATACGAGCAGCGACGGCATGGCTTGCGGCATCGCAAACAACGCAGGGGGCAGGAGCATGATGGCGGACGCCATCTGGCTACCGGTCGCCTGCGCCTGCGGCGGAATGTTCGCGGTGTATTTTTTGGCATATACACCGGCTACGCCATAGAGCGCCGCCGCGCCCAGGGTCAATCCGACGGCCCAGAACGGTGGCACCTCGGCCGCAGAAGGATTCCAGCCGGTCAGGAGGGCTACGCCCGCCAATCCGATCAGAAGGCCCGCGCCTTTTTGCCAGGTGAAGCGCTCGCCCGTCCATACGGCGGAAATGAGCGCGGAGAACATCGGCGCCATGCCCACCAGTACAACGCTGTAGGACGCCGACTGTGCGGTCTGCGCGGTGGCGATCATGGCGAACGGGATGGCTGAACCGACCGCGCCGCTGACCGCATAGCGGGGCCAGTTGTGGCGCAGATCGAACGGCACGCCGCTGGCGCGCAGGTAGCCATACAGCAGGACGCTGGCAATGCCGGCGCGCAATTCAACCAGCGCGAACGGTCCGGTGGATGGCACCGCAACGCGGATGAACACGAACGCCAACCCCCAGCAGGCGGCCAGGGCGATCAGGCGCAACAGGTCGGCGGCCGCCACGCTGCGCCCGGCGGGATCAGACCGGCGTGATTCGGGTGTGCCAGTCGGTCGCGCCCTGGTAGGCTGCGCCCATGCGATAGAGCTGAGCCTCGGAGAAGGGGCGTCCGATCAACTGCATGCCGCATGGCAGGTGGCCCGGCGTGAATCCGCACGGCAGCGCCAGGGCCGGCAGGCCGAGAACATTGATGGGACGCATCAGGCGGGTGATCTCGTCCAAGATGCGCATCATGTTGGGGCCGCCGCTGACGTCGACATCCGAAAGCTTGGGCACCGGGAAGGCCAGGATCGGCGCGATGAGCGCATCGCACTTCGAGTAGACCGTGGCGCTGAATTCGCGCAGCAGCCGGGCACGTGACCGCTGGGCGTCGACATAGTCGGCACCGTTGGCAGCGAGCGTGACTTCAATCCGGCCGCGGGTCTGGGGCGTGTAGTCGCCGGCGCGTTCACGCATCCAGGCGCCATGGACACCGATGACGTCGCCCCAGGTAAGCAGAAAGCCCGCGGCATTGATGGCGTCGAGGTCAGGCATGGCCACATCCACAACCTCCGCGCCGAGGCTGCGAAACGCGGCGGCGGCGGCGTCCAGCAGTTTGGCGACCTCGGGATCGACCTGCTGGTCGAAAAAGCCGCGCGGGATGCCCAGGCGCAGGCCGCGCACGTCAGTACCGGCCGCGGCCGAAACGTAATCCGGCACCGGCACATCGAGCGTGGAGGCGTCGCGCGCATCGCGCCCGGCCAGCACCGACAGCATGAGGGCGTTGTCCGCCACGGTACGGGTCAACGGGCCGATGGTATCGAGCGACTGCGAGAGCGGCATGCAGCCGGCGCGCGAAACCCGGCCGAAGGTGGTTTTCATGCCCGTCACGCCGCACAGTGCCGCCGGCATGCGTACCGAACCCGCCGTGTCGGAGCCCAATGCCGCAAATACGGTACGGGACGCCACCGACACCGCCGATCCGGACGATGAGCCGCCGGTGATGTGATCGGTATTCCATGGGTTGCGCGCATCGCCCAGAAACGCATTCTGGCCGGTCGGCCCATAGGCGAACTCGGTCATGTTGAGGTTGCCGATCTGCACCGCACCGGCAGCGTCAAGCCGCTCCAGCACGGCTGCGGTCTCCGGCGCCTTCCAGTCGGCACGGATTTTCGAACCGCAGGTCGATACCTCGCCGGCACGGTAGAACATGTCCTTGTGGGCCATGGGCACGCCATGCAGCGGACCGCGTAGCGCGCCGCGGGCCAGATCGGCGTCGCAGGCGCGGGCAGCCGCCAGGGCCGCATCGGCGTTGATGCGGACAAAGGCATTGACCTTCGGCTGCAGCGCCTGCGCGCGATCGATCGCCGCCTGCGTGAGTTCGACTGACGACACTTTTTTGGCGCGAATCGCGCCCGCGGCTTCGACCAAGGTCATGTGGAGGGGATTGGCCATCACACACCTCCCTTTCCGGGCATGGTCTCGACCAGGGCCGCGGCAAAGGCAGCAGCGTCGTCCTCAAAGGTCAGTTGGGACCTGACACGCTCGAAGGCCTCGATCCGCGGTGCGGCGGTGGCGGCGATCTGCGCGGCGCGTTCGGGCGTGATCACCCAGCCAGCCCGGCGGGCGGTACTTTCGACATCGGCTGCTGAAAATTTGCTCATTTGGTCTTGCTCCGGTTAATTCGTTACGACGACGCGATGCACTTTTTTCTTGCCGGCCCGCAAAAGCAGGGCGCCGTCACGGATCTCGGCGGGCCCGAGCCGCGCCTGGATGTCCTGGACGGCGGCGTCATTGACATAGGCACCGCCCTGCTGCACCAGTCGCCGCGCCTCGCCCTTGGACGCCACCAGGCCGGTTTCGACCAGCAGATCCACCAGTGCGACCCCTTCGCTGAACCGGCTCGCGCCCATTTCGGTGGAAGGAATCGCGGTAATGTCGCCCCCCCCGCCAAAAGCGGCCTGCGAAGCCGCGCGGGCCTCCAGCGCGGCGGCCTCCCCGTGGCACAGGCGGGTGGCCTCGAAGGCCAGTGTCGCCTTGGCGGCGTTAAGCGCCGCCCCTTCGGCCGCCCCGAGATGGTTGACCTCGTCCATCGGCAGAAAGGTGAAAAGAGCCAGAAACCGACGCACATCGCGGTCGTCGGTGTTGATCCAGTACTGGTAGAACTCGTAGGGCGAGGTGCGCTCGGCATCCAGCCAGACCGCGCCGTTGGCGGTCTTGCCCATTTTTTCGCCGCGCGCGGTGGTAAGCAACGGAAAGGTGATGCAGAACGCCTGTTTGCCGTGCTTGCGGCGGATCAGGTCGGTCCCGGCCAGGATGTTGCTCCACTGGTCGTCGCCGCCCATCTGTAGCAGGCAACCATGCCGCTCAAAGAGGCTGAGATAGTCGTAGGCCTGCAGCAGCTGGTAGTTGAATTCGATGAAGGAAAGGCCCTCTTCCCGTTCCAGCCTGGCCCGATAAGCCTCGGCACGAACCATCTCGTTGACGCGGAAATAGCGGCCGATGTCACGCAGGAACTCGATGTAATGGAGCTTGAGCAGCCAGTCGGCATTGTTGGCGGACAAGCCGGCGGTGCCATCCAGGTTCAGATAGCGGCGGAGTTGGCCGAGTATGCCCTGCCCATTGGCTGCAATGGCGTCGAAATCCAGCATCTTGCGCATCTCGGTCTTGCCGGACGGATCCCCCACCATCGCGGTGCCCCCCCCGATCAGCCCGAGCGGCTTGTGACCGGCGCGCTGCAGCTGGGCCATGGCCATGATGGGAACAAGGCTTCCGCAATGCAGGCTGCTGGCGGTGGGATCGAAACCGATGTAGAAGGTCACCGGGCCGGCGCCCAACAATTCGCGCACGGCGGGTTCGTCGGTCACCTGTGCGACAAATCCGCGCTCACGGAGGATATCGAAAGCGTTCAAATTCATGGTTTTTTACAATTGCGCGTCCGCCTTTGGCGAACATGACAGGTTTGTTATAATGTGACTTTCGTCACGCGCTCATGGCCCGCGGTTTCTCAGGGCCCATCAGGAGAAGCGCGGCAACCCCCTGAAAAACAAGACCTATCGCGTGAAGACCAAGATTCTATCCCGCTTGAGCCCTGCACGGATACGCCAGTTGCGATTTGGCGCCCTGACGTTGGCCCTTTCCGGTGCGGCATTCGCGACGCTGGGGGTGGTGGGGCCGGAGTCCATTCCGACCACGCCGGTTTCGCGTTCCCTTTCGCTTTCGAACTCTGCCGTAGTCACCATTGACGACGAGGATCGCGGAGTATTTCGCGAGGAGCGTATCCAGCGCGGTGACACGCTGGCATCCATCCTTGAACGCCTCGGCGTGGATGACCAGGCGGCCTTCCACTATTTGCGTTCAAATCAGGCTGCCAAAGCCCTTTCAGGCAACCTGCGTCCGGGAAAGATCATTCGCGCCGAAACCGGCAGCGATGGCGAATTCGTTTCACTTTCCTACGCACTCTCGCAGACCGAGATTCTCAAAGTGGCCAAGGATGAAAGCGGGTTTACCGCCATCAAGGCCGAACTGCCGCTTGAAAAGCGGGTACACATGAAAGCGGCCGAAATCCGCCATTCGCTGTTCGGTTCGGCGGATGCGATCGGCTTGCCTGACAGCGTGACTATGCAGGTCGCCGAGATATTTTCCGGCGATATCGACTTCCACAAGGACATCCGCCGCGGCGACCGCTTCCGCGTGGTTTACGAAATGATGTACCACGAAGGCGAATTCGTGCGTGCAGGACGGGTGCTGGCGGTGGAATTCGTCAACAACGGCAAGACTTTTGCCGCTGTCTGGTATGAAAATCCTGAAAACAAGGAAGTCGCGGGCTATTTCACGCCGGAAGGCAAGAATCTTCGCAAGGCATTCCTGCGCTCGCCGCTCGAATTCTCGCGCATCACCTCCGGTTTTGGTGGTCGATTGCACCCCATCTTCCAGACCTGGAAACAGCACAAGGGTGTTGACTACGCGGCGCCGTCCGGAACCCGGATTCGTGCGGTTGCCGACGGGGTTGTCGAATTCTCCGGCAAGCAGGGCGGCTACGGCAACGTGGTGATCGTCCGCCATCAGGGCCAGTATTCGACCTTATATGCCCACATGAGCGGCTTTGGCCCCGGTGTTGCGAAGGGGGCGCGAATCTCCCAGGGTGATACTGTGGGTTTTGTTGGCCAGACAGGGTGGGCAACCGGCCCCCATCTGCATTACGAATTTCGAGTCGCCTCCGAAGCGGTGAACCCGCTGACCATCGCGCTACCCGCGTCTGTTCCCCTGGAGGATCGCCACCTGGCGGATTTCCGCCACAAGGCGCAACCTTCCCTTACCCGCATCGCGATGATGCGCGGTACAGCCTTGTTCGCCGCACTCGACTGATCCCAGGCCTTTGGAGCCGGTTCTTGCCATTGGCCTGATGTCCGGCACCAGCCTGGATGGGGTTGATGCGGCACTGGTGGATTTTTCAGGTTCGCACCCGGATGTACGTGCGACGCATTTCGCACCGTTCCCGCAAACGCTCCGGGAAGAAATGTTGTCGCTGCAAACCGGCGGTCCCAACGAGATCGAACGCGCTGCGCTGGCTGCGAACGAGTTGGTTCGTGCCTACGCAGCCGGCGTTGACGCCGTCCTGAGTTCGTCCGGCGCCCGGGCGAGTGAAGTGCGGGCGATTGGTGCACATGGCCAAACCGTGCGCCATCGCCCGGAGCTCGGTTTTACGGTTCAGTTGAACAACCCGGCGTTGCTGGCGGAACTTACCGGAATCGCAGTCGTTGCGGACTTTCGCAGCCGCGACGTCGCGGCAGGCGGTCAGGGCGCACCGCTGGCGCCAGCTTTTCACAGGGCCTTTTTCTCGAAGCCCGGCACCTCCCGCGCTGTGGTAAACGTGGGTGGTATCGCCAACGTCACATTGCTGGACGTCGATGGCGACGCCCGTGGTTTCGATACCGGCCCGGGAAATGTACTGATTGACGCCTGGTGCCAGAGAAACACCGGGCAGCCCTTCGATGATTCCGGTGCATGGGCGCGCTCCGGAAAGGTCGATGCCTCCTTTTTGTCCCTCCTTCTTGCCGATCCCTACTTCGTTCGACCTGCGCCCAAAAGCACCGGGCGCGACCTGTTCAACGCCCAATGGCTCGCGGAGCGGCTTGCGCAGTTGCCCTCGGCGAATAGCCTCCCGCCGCAGGATGTCCAGGCGACGCTGCTGGAATTAACCGCCCAAAGCGTTGTGGACTCCGTTGCGGACAGTGCGATTGATGCATTGTTCGTGTGCGGTGGCGGGGCCCGAAACGACTTCCTGATGGAGCGATTCGGTAGCTTGCTTGGTGGCAAGCCCGTTGCGTCGACCAGTGTCATCGGCGTACCGCCGGACTGGGTTGAAGCAGTCGCCTTCGCCTGGTTTGCGCTTGAAACCCTGGAAGGGACGCCGGCAAACCTTCCGCGCGTCACCGGGGCCAGGGGCCTCCGGATACTGGGCGCGACTTATCCGGCCTGACGCTGAGGGCCGGCAGAAAACAAAAGGGCGCCCGAAGGCGCCCTTTTCGCTTGGCGTGATCTTCGCGGAAGACTAAACCGAGAAAGACGAACCGCAGCCGCAGGTTGTCTGGGCGTTCGGGTTCTTGATGACGAACTGCGCGCCTTCCAGATCTTCCTTGTAGTCGATTTCCGCACCGACCAGATACTGGTAACTCATCGAGTCGATCAGCAACTTGACGCCATTTTTCTCAAGCATCGAATCGTCTTCATTGACAGTCTCGTCAAACGTGAAGCCGTACTGGAAACCGGAGCAGCCGCCGCCAGTCACAAACACCCGCAGCTTGAGATCGGGGTTGCCCTCTTCGTCGATAAGTTGCGCGACCTTGCTGGCGGCGCTGTCGCTGAAGATGAAAGGAACGGGGATTTCGGACGGTGCATTCATGGGATTACCTCGTGAGTCTTGATTCCGACAAATACATTATGGGGCCGATTGCCCATAACTTCAAACGCACAGCAAGTAGGGTCTTGATGACCGGCGCCAACGCCGCACGCCACCCTCGCCAGGTTTGTGCGAACGAGTGTCCACGGCGTGCGCTCAGGTGTTGTTCGCCGCCAGTTTGAGATTGCCTCGCTGGGCATCGGCACCGACCGTGCCGCTATGCTCGAGTTTGCCGTCGAGCGTTGCCCCAAGGTGGATTTCGAGCGCCTTGTAGTGGACATCGCCGCGAACGCGAGCCTTGGGTTGCAGTTCGAGGAATTCGGAAACAAAAATCGGCCCTTCCACCGCACCGTTGATGACCACATGGGCGGCGCGAATTTCGCCCTCGACCCGGGCCTTTTCGCTGACCACCAGGGTGCTGTTGGTCTCGGCCGTACCGCCTGCGGCGACGACGTTGCCACGCACCGTGCCATCAATCCGCAGCCCGCCCGAAAACACGACATTGCCTTCAATGACGGTAGTTGCGCCAATCAGGCTGTCGATGGTGCTTTGCGGCTTGTTCCGCTTGAATCCGAACATGTTCGCTCCCTCTTCCATGGCCGTGGTGTCACACCGGCCAATCATCGTTTTGGATCGGTCGATTCCCGGATCGCTACGGGAACCTGGACCGGGACGGTCTGGGATGCTCGAACCCGGTCGCCTTCAAGAACCCTGACCATCACCTGCCGGGGGCTACTCCCGGCCGGCAAGTCAAGGCTGCCCTCCACCCGCTGGAAATAGCGGAACCGAACCCTCGTGGCGTCTGTGGCCGCCTTTTCATTCGCGGGGATGCGGATCATAGCACCGTTGGAGGTGGCCTCAGGGTCAAGCTGGAACTCCAGACGCCCGGAAAATTCCGGTTCCTGCTGGTTTCCCATGATGCTGCCGGTACGCGCACCACGCGTGAGCAACATGCGAAACTTCAATTGCCCCGATTCGGCCGAAATCCTTGCGCCGGCGATGTTGAAGCTGCCTTCCGGACGTTCACTGGCCATCATGCCTTCGAACATGGCCAAGTCTTCCTTGAGACGGGTATTCTCCGATTCCAGCACCTGCACCTGGGCGGCGAGATTGCGCTGTGTGGTCTGCTCGATCGCGAGCTTGCTGCCGGATGCATCCTGGTCGGCCCGCAAGCGCGCATTTTCCTGGGTGAGCGTGGCCGCGCGCGTCCGCAGGTCGGTCAACTCCTGCTGCACTTCGTCGCTGTCAAAACCGGCGAACCGGCGGCCTGCGTCGTAAATCCAGGCGGCGAACGCGAGGGATACCGAAAGCACAACTATCCAGAACATGGCACGCAGGTACCAGGGGATATGGGTGCGTACCGCCATCTTGGGCGCCGCGATGGTCATGCGGCGCCGCAGAAACCTAAACAGCCGGAAATTCGGCATCGACATCGCGTCAGCCCGCAGGGCGGCCGATCAGGGTACCAGTCCTATGGTTTCCAGACCGGTGCCCTCGGGGAGACCCGCCATGAGATTCATGACCTGCACCGCCTGTCCCGCCGCGCCTTTGGTAAGGTTGTCGATCACGGAAAGAATCATCAGTGTGTCACCCCCGCCGACGCGATGAACGGCAATGCGGCAGGTGTTGGCGCCACGCACCGAGCGGGTATCCGGGGTCGATCCAGGCGGCATGACGTCGACGAACGGTTCGTCCGCATAGGCCTCTTCATAGACTTTCTGGAAGTCCGCGTCTTTCACGATTCGTGCGTACAGTGTGGCATGAATGCCTCGTATCATCGGCGTCAGGTGCGGGGTGAATACCAGGCCGACGGGTTGGGTCGTCATGCGACCAAGCCCTTGCACGATTTCCGGATGGTGCCGATGGCCGGACACGCCGTAAGCCTTGAAATTGTCCGCCGCCTCGGCATGCAGGATTCCGACCTCGGCCTTGCGGCCGGCGCCGGAGACGCCGGACTTGCAATCGGCAATCAGATGCGAAGCGTCTATCAGCCCCCGTTCAAGCGCCGGCTTGAATCCCAGCTGTACGGACGTCGGGTAACAACCAGGCAAGCCAATCACGCGTGCCTTGCGTATGGCGTCGCGATTGATCTCAGGCAATCCGTAGACGGACTCCTCAAGCAACGCCACTGCCGAATGCGGCATCTTGTACCACTTCTCGAATACGGCCGTGTCGCGCAGGCGAAAATCGGCCGCCAGATCGATGATCTTGACGCCGGCCTTTACCAGCGCCGGCCCCATTTCCATGGCCACGCCATGCGGCGTGGCAAAAAACACCACATCGCACTGGTCAAGGCCAGCCTCTTCCGGCGTTGAAAATGCCAGATCCACGGCCTTGCGCAGCGACGGGAACATCTCCGCTACCGGCATGCCGGCTTCCTTGCGCGAAGTGATCGCCCGGATCCGCGCCGAAGGATGACGCGCCAGCAGCCGCAACAATTCGACACCGGTATAGCCGGTACCGCCAACAATGCCGATATTGAGCATTCGAGCCTCCAGTCCCGGACCCATAAACCCGGATCCGTACAAACCATCCGAAATTCATTCCCAAAAAAAAGGGCCGCCACGCGGGCAGCCCTTTTCGGACAAACTGGTTTACCGCGATCAACGCTTGGAGAATTGCTTGCGGCGTCGCGCCTTGTGCAAGCCGACTTTCTTGCGCTCGACTTCACGCGCGTCTCGCGTAACCAGGCCTGCCTTGGAAAGCACCGGCTTCAGTGTCGCATCATAGTCGATCAGCGCCCGGGTAATACCGTGGCGAACCGCGCCAGCCTGACCGGACTCCCCACCGCCAGCCACATTGACCTGGATATCGAAAGTCTCGAGGTGGTTGGTCAACTCCAGGGGCTGACGTACGATCATGCGCCCGGTTTCGCGGGCGAAGAAATTGTCAACAGGCTTGCCGTTGACAACAATCGCGCCCTTGCCGGACTTCATGAAAACCCGTGCCACCGCAGTCTTGCGGCGCCCGGTACCGTAATTTTTGTTGTCGATCATGATGACCTCGAAAGTACTTCAGGCCTAGTGAAGGGCCAGTGACTGCGGTTGCTGCGCGGCATGCGGGTGCGAAGCCTCCGCATACACCTTGAGCTTCTTGAACATGGCATAACCAAGTGGTCCCTTGGGCAACATGCCCTTGACCGCCTTTTCAAGAGCGCGTCCCGGGGCACGCTCCTGCATCTTGCCGAACGTGGTCTCGTAGATACCGCCAGGAAAGCCGCTATGGCGGAAATATTTCTTGTCGAGCACCTTGTTGCCGGTTACCCGAATCTTGGCGGCATTGACCACGATGATGTAGTCGCCGGTATCGACGTGGGGGGTGAATTCCGGCTTGTGCTTGCCACGCAGGCGACGTGCGATCTCGGTAGCGACCCGGCCAAGGACCTTGTCCTCGGCGTCGATCAAATACCAGCCGCGCGTGACTTCATGCGGTTTGGCGGAAAAGGTTTTCATTTCAACCTCAGCTTCTAATCTGTGAGTGCGGCCTCTGAGTCCGATGCCGCGGGCCGCGTGTAATCCCCTGCGCACCGCTCCGGACTTGAAATGGCGAAAGCTGCAAAGAGCCTTCCATTATAGCGGAGGCTATTGCCGCCAGTCAATTATCAGCCCCAGATAATTTTAGCTCGCCGCATACAGACGCCGACGCACCAAAAAAAAAGCCCAAGCCTTTGAGGGCTTGGGCTTAATCCACCAAAGGAGGAGGGTGGAGGAGACAAACTGGTTGGAGGGATCGGATCAACTGACTGCCTGATCAACAACCGCACTCGCTACAGTTCCCATCTTACCGAATGAAATTGTGCAACGCAAGAGATTTGCCGCGACACAATAGAGGAAGGTCTCCAAAAAACAACAGGGCAGGAATCACACAATTATATTCTTATAATCAATAGGTTATAAAAAACATTGGACGTTTCATGCACACGATACGCCGCAATGTTAAGTAGGTATTTACCTGATTATTAGAAATGATGATGCAATGCATCATCGAAACCCATCACGTACGCCGGCGCCTGACTCGCAGACTCACGCAAGCAGGACCAGACCAGCCTACAATCCGATTTTTGGCCGCCTTGGCCGGTGGGAATTAACATGCAAAGCGTGGTTCGATGGACGGGCTATGGGCATGAAGGTATGACCTTTCAAGCCGAAACGGGTAGCGGGCATGTAGTGGTAATGGATGGCGCCCCCGAGGGCGGCGGTAGAAACCTGGGGCCACGACCAATGGAAATGGTGTTGCTTGGCACCGGCGGTTGTACTGCCTACGACGTCGTGCTGATTCTTCGCAAGAGTGGCCAGCAGGTCACCGGTTGCGACGTTGAACTCTCAGCCGAGCGGGCTGATACCGACCCCAAGGTTTTCACCCGCATCCACCTGCACTTCAAGGTACGCGGCAAGGGGTTGCGCGCCCAACTGGTCGAGCACGCCATCAAGCGAAGCCACGACAAGTACTGTTCCGCGACCGCGATGCTCCAGTCGACGGCTGCAATCACGCATGACTTCGAGATCGCTGAAGACTGACCTCGCCGCTATCAGGGCGCCAATACTGGCTGGCCTGGCTTGTATTCAAGTCCGGCGGGATTCCAGCCAAGCCTGAAACATCAGCACGTTCCACAGGAAGTGCTGGTGATTGAGTTTTCCCGACTGGTGCTCCTGCCATGCGGTCGCAACTGCCTGGGGCCGCAAATAGCCTTCGCTACGTAGCCGTTGTGGCTCGATCAGCCCGGCCGCCCATGCCTTCAGCGGCCCGCGGAGCCACGCATCTATCGGTACGCCGAACCCCATTTTCGGGCGATCAACCAGTGCCTGTGGCACGTAGCGATACAGCAATTGCCGCAAAAGCCACTTGGTGGACTTTTGACGCAACTTCATTTCCAGGGGCAACCCGAAAGCGAATTCAACCACCCGATGGTCAAGGAAAGGAGCCCGCGACTCCAGGCTGACCGCCATGGTCGCACGATCCACCTTGGTCAGAATGTCATCGGGAAGATACCCGCCCGCATCCGCGAACATCATGTCGTCAGCCAACGCGCGTCCATCAGTTCCCCAATGGTCATGCAGCCGGACGCCGATCGACGTAGCCACGCCCTCGACCAGCGGTGCCGCATCACGGTGCAATGCGACCAGCCATGCGTAGGCCGATTGCCCGTCCCGCACCGCAGACAATCCAGCCAACTTGTGCAGCTTGTCGCCAGGCTGTGCCGCCTGCATGCCTTGTGGCAACAGCTTCCAGACCTGGTCAAGCAACGCCGGCGGCACCGCACGGACTGCGGATCCCGCCAAGCGACGCAGCGCAAGCGGAATCCGGGACATCGTTGGCCACACCCGATTCGCCCACACATACCGGTTGTAGCCGCCAAACAGCTCGTCGCCGCCGTCTCCGGAGAGGCTGACAGTAACCGACCTGCGCGCCATCCTCGCAACCAGAAATGTGGGAATCTGGGATGAGTCGCCAAAGGGCTCGTCATATATCGAAGGCAGGTCAGGAATCACGCGCTGCGCCTCTTCGGCCGTTACATAAAGTTCAGCGTGGTCCGTCCCCAGATGCGCGGCGACTGCCTTGGCGTGATGCGCCTCGTTGTAGGCATCCTCATGGAAGCCTATCGAGAATGTCTTGACCGGTACACTGGCGTGGCGCTGCATGAGCGCCACGATCGCCGAGGAATCCACGCCACCCGACAAGAAAGCGCCGACGGGAACATCGGCGAGCATTTGCTCGGCGACGGTCCGGGTAAGCAATTTTTCCAGCTGGTCGACCGCCTCGCCGGTCCCGACCGGCCCCCGCGCAGCGGACACACTGTCTCGCAGGGACCAGTATCGTGTGGCTTGCATTTCAAGCACGGCCGATACGCGATCAGCGGGAATCCGCAGATAGGTGGCCGGCGGCAGCTTCCTGACATCGCTATAGATGGATCGCGGTGCATGAATGCAGGAATGGCGCAAGAAGTCCTCAAGGGCTTCGCGGTCTATCCTGCCATGCCATCCGGGCCAGGCCTCGATGGCCTTCAGCTCCGATGCAACCAGCAGCGCGCCCTCGAAAAATCCATAGTAGAGCGGCTTCTCCCCCATGCGGTCGCGCGCAACCACCAGTTCGCGCTCGCGGGAATCCCACAAGGCGAACGCGAACATGCCAACGCATCGCGTGAGTGCGCCTTCCACGCCCCAGTTCTCGATCGCCGCCAGCAGGACTTCGGTATCCGAATGCCCGCGCCAGTGGCATGCGGCAAGCTGGGCCCGCAATTCGCGAAAGTTGTATATCTCGCCATTGAAGGCGATGACATAGCGTCCGCTTGCGCTTGCCATCGGCTGGCTGCCGGCAGGCGAGAGATCGACGATGGACAAGCGCCGATGCGCGAGCGCGATGCGGGACGAGGCGTCAGTCCACGCGCCCTCCGCATCCGGGCCACGCAACCGGATGGCCGACGCCATCCCGGCTGCGCGGCGGCGCAGTTCCTCAGGCCCGAACTGCGGCCGCGCCGTCACTACCGCGACGATGCCGCACATGGCAAAAACACGGCTCCCGGCAAAGGCGCGTCAGCGGTCAGGTGGGCCAATTCAGGCCAATCGGGACGAAAATCAGAGTCGCCAGAATCCGTATCCCGCCGCGCGTATTTCATCCGGCCTGAGAACCGCCTTCACGTCCACGACCCCGCCGCCGGCCTTGAGACGGCCGGCCAGGTCCGCAGGCTGCAACTTGCGATACTCCCGATGCGCGACCGCAAGCACCACGGCATCTGCCTGCGGCAGGCTTTCCCAGGGCGTGAGCGGAATACCGTATTCATGCTCAGCCTCGCTACTGTCCGCCGACGGATCGTGCACGAACACCTCGACTCCATAGGTCTTGAGTTCCGTAATGATGTCGATGACCCGTGAATTCCTCAGGTCCGGGCAGTCCTCCTTGAACGTAAGACCCAGTACGTTGACGCGCGCCCCCTTGATGGAACTGCCCGACGCGATCATCAGCTTGATGGTCTTCTCGGCGATGAACTTGCCCATGCCGTCGTTGATTCTGCGGCCGGCAAGTATCACCTCGGGGTGGTACCCGGTCGTCTCGGCCTTGTGCGTCAGGTAATAGGGATCCACGCCGATGCAATGCCCACCCACCAGGCCCGGCCGGAACGGCAGGAAATTCCACTTCGTCCCGGCGGCCTGCAAGACCTCGCTGGTATCGATGCCGATACGATCAAAAATGATGGCAAGCTCATTCATGAACGCGATGTTGATGTCGCGCTGGCTGTTCTCGATCACCTTGGCGGCCTCGGCAACCTTGATGGAAGAAGCGCGGTGAACACCGGCGGTGACAACGCTTCCGTAGAGCGCCGCCACACGCTCGAGGGTATCCGGCGTATCGCCCGAGACGACCTTGAGGATCTTCGTGAACGTGTGCTCCTTGTCGCCGGGATTGATACGTTCCGGCGAGTAGCCCACGTTGAAATCGGACTTCCATTTCATGCCGGAATGCTTCTCGATCACCGGGACGCAAACTTCTTCAGTGGCGCCGGGATACACGGTCGACTCGAAAATCACCGTCGTACCGCGCTTCATGAACCTGCCGGCGGTCTCGCTGGCGCCGACCAGGGGGGTAAAGTCCGGTTGATGCGCCTCGTCAACCGGCGTAGGTACGGCGACGATGATGACGTCCGCCTCGGCCAACCGGGCGCCGTCGTCGGTGTATTCGAGGTGTGAGGCAGCCCGCATGTCCGCATCATCGACCTCACCGGTCGGGTCGATGCCGGCCCGATAACTGGCGATCTTTGCCTTCGACATGTCGAAGCCGATCACGCGGCGCTGCTTGCCGAACGCGATCGCCAGCGGCAGGCCTACATAGCCCAGTCCGATCACGCCAATTGTCTTGAAATCACTCATCCGCTTCTCCCGTTATTTCGGCCTGCGTTCCCCGCGGCGCCTTCCTATACCTTGTGGTAGGCCCGATGCCAGTCCACATAGCGGCGGATGCCATCGGCCAGGGGCGTACTGGGCTTGAACCCCACCGTGGCCAGCAGGTCAGCCGTGTCGGCACTGGTTTCAGCCACATCGCCGGCCTGCATCGGCATGTGATTGAGAATCGCCTTCTTGCCCACCGCGCTCTCTATCAGACCGATCATCTCCATCAGGGGCACGGGATCGCTGTTGCCAATATTGAACACGCGAAACGGCGCCGCGCTGCGCGCTGGATCATCATAGCTGCCCGGGCCGGGAACACTGGCCTGGGGAATCGCATCGAGCACCCGCACCACCCCTTCAACAATGTCATCCACGTAGGTGAAGTCGCGCCGCATGTTGCCATGGTTGAAGACGTTGATCGCACGCCCCTCGACAATCGCAGAGGTGAAAAGGGCCATGGACATGTCGGGGCGCCCCCACGGGCCATAGACCGTGAAAAAGCGCAGGCCGGTGGTCGGCAAGCCAAACAGGTGGCTGTAGGTGTGCGCCATCAACTCGTTGGCGCGCTTGGTCGCTGCATATAGGCTTACGGGGTGATCGACCGGATCGCTGGTTGAAAAAGGAAGCTTGGAATTGGCACCGTATACGCTCGAACTGCTTGCGTAGGTCAGGTGCGCCACCTTCTGGTGCCGGCAACACTCCAGAATATTCATGAACGCCACCAGGTTGCTGGTGATGTAAGCATCCGGATTGGTCAGCGAATAGCGCACACCGGCCTGGGCGGCGAGATTGAGGACGCGATCAAAGCGGTGGCGGGCGAACAGGTCATTCAGTCGCGCCTTTTCGGCCAGATCAAACCGCTCGAAGGTGAACGCCGGCCTGCGCGACAGCTCGGCGAGGCGGTTTTCCTTGAGATTTACGTCGTAATAGTCGTTGACGCTATCAACTCCGACAACGTCGTGACCTGCGGCGAGCAGCCTGACGGCTGTATGCATGCCGATGAATCCCGCGCATCCGGTAACTAGGATTTTCATTTTGAACCGCCCATATTGCTCGCTCTCCAAACCGCGCGCCACTCGTCAAGCTCACCCGAAGAAATCGCGACCGATTCGCGCCTGAGCACACCGTCGATCCCCAATGGCACCGTCACCAGATCCACGAGCGCCTTTCCAAACTGCGCTGCCACTCCGATTGCTCCGGATTTCCAGGCTCGGCGCCTGCGCGCCTCCCGCAGGATTGATCGCGAGAAATAAGCACGGCCCCGCAGCACCTTCCCCAATACCCTTCGTTCCTGACGGTAACCCAGCAAGGTACGTTCAACACACGCAAAAGTGCTCGTGTCGAACGACCGCAACAGGAGATCCTGATCCTGGGTCTTCAGGTACGACTCCAGATATCCGAACTTCGAGAACCAGTCGCGCCTGCCCATCCAGGTAGGGTGCGGCAGGAAAAACCCCCGCCACGGCTCACAGCAGATCTCCGCGTGCGTGCGCCGAAGCGGATAGCGCCCGGTGATATTTCCGAGCGCGTCAAACATCAGCACGCCACAGCCCGCCAGGTCGCACCCCGGCTCTTTCTCTAGGAATTCTACCTGAGCCTCCAGACGCAAAGGGTACGCCACGTCATCGGCATCCATCCGCGCGAATAGCGGGGCGGTGGACATGCTGATCGCCTGATTGAGGCGCGCGGCGAGACCCAAATTCCCACCGCCTGTGATCAGGCGAACACGCGGATCGCGGAAGCCCGAAACCACGCCCGCAGTGGCGTCGGTAGAGCCGTCGTCGATCACCAGCAGTTCCCAATCGCGCCAGGTTTGCTGGACAATGGAGCGGATCGCAACTGCGATCGTGGCCTCGGCGTTGCGCACCGGCATGGCGATGGTGACCTTCGGGGTAACCGGGTGCACGTTCAGCTCTCGCGATAAAAAAGCCGCCCGGGAAATCCTGCGCAGGTGTAGGTGCGCCTGCCGAAAATCCTCCAACTGGCTTCAAAGAGCAAGCGCCGCGCAGCCCGCTGTCCGCGCTTGTTGCCCCACATGAGTCGGCATATGCCGCGCAAGGCCATACCCAGCGCGCGCAAGGCCGGTCCGCTCCTGTGCCGCTCGCACAGGCTGCCGACAACATTCCAGTCCAACGGCACCCCCGAGCGCGGCGCGCCCGCCATGGCGCGGGCAAGCACCTCGGCCAGGCGTTTTTCGTAGACATGCTCGCGAACCACCCGCTGGTGCCCTGCCATAGCCATCGCATCGCGTGCCGCCGCGTCGCGCAGCAGGCCACCGACGGCATCCGGCAGATCGGAGTCCTCCCGAAAACAGGCGATCTCCCGGCCAATATCAAAGTAGCGTTCCAGATGCGGCGCGTACTCGGTCAGGAGCAGGCCTCCGGCGCCGGGTACCTCGAATACCCGGGCCTTGATCTGCCGGCCGTTGCCTCTTCCGGCTTCGCTGAAATTGAGGCTGACGCGTGAGTCGCGAATGATTTGCCGCATGCGATCAGCGTCGATCGGGCCGTTGGGCCAGCCATGCCCGAAACACTCCACCTTGTATCCGGCGTCGCGCAAGCGCTGCACACGCGCGGCACGCTTTCCGTAGCAGGACCCGACAAAACTCACATCAAACGCGCAGTCCGCAGCCGGCCTGGGCGGAGCCAGATCGCCGGCCGCCGCCGCCCACTGCGTCAACATGCAGCTTGCGATTCCGTCCCTTGCATACCAGGCGGGCGCATCCGGGCACGTGGTGGCGAAAACATCGAACGACGGCGCAATCAGCCGCGAAAACTCCGCATACTTCCAGGAATCGTCGGTTGACCAGTTGACCACCCTGGCGCCGGAAGCCCTGACCAGGTCAATGGTCTCAAGCCAAACCTCCGCCATCATCAGCACCATGAACACGACGTCGGGCCGCCATGCGTCAACGCGCTCCAGCAAGGCGCGATTCAAGGCCGCGAAATCGGCATGCGCCGCACGGGAAAAGGACTCAAAGTGTTCGACTTCGTGGCCAAGCGAGCGGAACGCCGGCAGGAAATGCGTGTACTCCACGCCTTCGCCGCGCGCGGGATCACCGTAGTTGTGCCGACCGAAAACGCACAGGATGCGCATGCAGCCTCAGGCGGGACGCTCGAAGACGAACATGCCGCAACCGTACTCGAGATCGGCCGCCGCAGCCGGGTCCTGCCGGGCGCGAAAAACCCCGGAATCGTCGACAAAGGAAAAGCTGGCCAGTTCGAAATCCGAAAACCACCCGCGGACGGTATCGGGCGAAAAAACGCGGTGGGCGTTGAAACAGACCCGCTCGCGCCCCACCGGCGTGGAAAGGTATAGCCGGCCGGCCGGCGCAAGCACGCGCGCCAGTTCCCGTGCCGCGGCGCGCGCGCCTTCAGGGTCAAGCGGATCCCCGTAACGCCCCAGACCGACATGCTCGATGACGTGGAGACAAGACACGGACGCCAGCGAGCGGTCCGCGAAAGGCAGTCCGGCCAGGGTGCCCGCGACCGGCAAAAGGCCGGTGATTCCGGCGTACAGAGGCCGCACGTCGACAAACACCGTCGGCGCCCACGCCGTCATGACCGACAGCATCATCACGCTTGATCCGATGTCGACATGCGAGGCGACGGGTCGCGCCGCGAGATGACGCGCCAGCCAGGCGCCCTGGTGGAAGTAGTGCGGATCGAACGGCGTAGACGCCACCCAGTCGACCAGACAGGGGTAGGTTTCGGAAACCTGCGGACGCCCGGCGCCGGCGGTCGCGGCGCGAAAGCGTATGAAGTCACGCAAGAATCGCGGCAGGTATAGAGCCCCCACCAACGGCCTGGGCGCGATGAATGCCAACACCCAACGCTTCAGGAAATTCATCGCGCACCGACGCGAGCGCGCCACGCGGATCGCCGCACGAATATCGAATTGACGAACGTGTCGGCGTAGACGAAGTAGTCATGCCCGAGCATGAAATCGATGATTTCGGTGAGTTTGCGCTCGCTTCGATCCTCGGTGTACGACAGGGTTTCAACGCAACAGACATCGGGCGCATACGCCGCGAAATCGAGGCTCTTCAGAATCGCGAGATCCAGCCCCTCGACATCAAGGGAAAGAAGGTCCGGCGCGCCGCCAAACTGCTCGCGGATCACATTGTTGACATTGCGGATGCGGATCCTTTCCACGCGTTCGATGCGCTGATTCCCATAGGACGCGAAGCGCTCCGCCTCTTCGCGGGAGAACGTGTTCAGGGTTGGCGTGGTGAGGACGAAAAACTCCGCCTCCCCTTCCTCGGCAGCAATGCCGATGTTGAGGAGGGCATCGCCGGCGCGTTCACGCCGGAAAGCCTCCAGCAGCGACGCGTCCGGTTCAACGCATACACCACGGTGTCCGCGCAGGTAAAAGTAGTGGGTGTTGCTCAGGTAAGTTGGATGGTGGGCGCCAATGTCGAGATAGCGGATCCGCTTGCGTCCCAACGCATTGAAAACATAGGCGATGATGAGGTCCTCGCCGCATTGCGCGAAGGACTCCTGGGCCCCTTCGCGCATGCGGTGACGAAGACGGCCGAGCGCCGCGCGGATGGAGCGAAAATCAGGCATGGTCCTGCACTCCCCTGCGTCGCCGCCGGACGGCATCGAATGCACGATAGAGCCCTGCGCCTTCAAGCGCGCGTCGCGCCGCGCCGCGCACGGCGTAGACCGCTCTCACCCGCGCTTCGCCCAGGGCCGAAAGGTGCCCGTGCATCCTGAGCGCACGCATTGTCTCGTCGATCACCAATTGGCGATTGCGCGCGCTTACGCCACCCGCGCGCACCCGGGTGACGACGCCCGGCACACGGGTGGCGCCGGTCGAGGGCACGCCCCTGAGGAACAGTTCGTAATCCATCGCGACCCGGAAACTGGTGTCAAAGCGGCCGAATTCCTCGAAGTATCGGCGATGCATGAGCATGCCGGGATGTGGCAGTGTCTCGCGCGCCAGAAATCGCTCCCGATCGTAGTTGATCACGGCGCGGTACAGGAACTTCCCGCTGTCGGGGTCGAATAGATCGCAATCGCCGTATACAACTGCGGGCCAGGCACCGGAACGCGCAGCGTCATGGAGTTCGGCAAGCGCGCGCGGATGGGCCAGCGCGTCATCGGCATTGAGAAACATGACGTAGCGCCCGGTGGCACGATCCAGTCCCTTGTTGAAAGCGTCGGCGATGCCGCCGTCGGGTTCACTGATCCAACCGGCCAGGCTGGAAGAGTGTGCGCGAACAATGTCCTGCGTACCGTCGGTCGAACCGCCGTCGATGACCCAGTGTTCGACCACCGGTCCGGTCTGTGCCTGGACGCTTTGCATGGATTCGCCGATGAACCTGGAGCCGTTGTAGACCACCGTCACCACGGAGATGTCGATCGCCTTCATGGCACGGCGCGTTCCGCCGAGACAGCATAGGAGTGGCCTTCATGCACCGCCAATACCGCGGCCTGAAACGCCTGCCCGAATGCAAGTCGGCGTGCCGCGACGTCCGGCACGTGCACTCGACGCAACCGGTGCTCTTCAGGACCATCAAAGCCATGCCAGGCCTGCCGCATCCTGTCAGCCAATTCGACGGCATCGTCCGGCTTGAAATAAACCCCGCGCGGCGGTGCCTGCTCGCGGTGGACGTCGATGTCGGAAAGCAGGATCGACTTGCCGAGATTGCGCGCCTCTTCGACCGTGGTGCTCCAGCCTTCGAAGAGCGATGGATTGATCACCGCAATCGCGCGCTCCATCAATGCCAGCACATCTTCATAAGGCACTACCCCCATAAACCGGACACGGTCTCCCAGCCCTGAGGCCAGTTCGACCAGTCCAGCGTAGTGACCGGAATGCCGGTAGTCCTGCGCCCCGCCCGTGAACACCAGGTTGACCTCCAGGCCTTCTGCCTTTAATAACAACGCAGCCTCGATCACGAGCCGGTGATTCTTGTGGCTCCAGAACTGGTTGGGGATAAAGAAATATTTGTCCCGCAAGCCATACTTGCCACCGACCCGCTCGACGACAAGCGGGTCAACCGGCCGCGTCAGCGGAACGAACGGGATCACGAACACCGGAATGCGTGCCTTGCCGTAAAAGCGCTCGAAGTCACTGCGTGCGGAATGGCTGCTGAAGACAAGGGCCGCACAGTAGCGGTGCCAGCGCTCGATGGTGGCGTCGCGCGCCGCGGATTCCGCCGGGCTGCACAATTCGGGCAGGCGGCGGTGCTGCAGGTCGGCGATCCAGCCAATCGCCGGAATCGTGGCGCCGGGGCCCAGTGCGCCGGAATGCGAAAGGACGGCGATGCCATGTTTGCGGAGCAGTCTCTGCAAGCCGCTATCGAGCCCGGTCAGGCGCAGGACAAGCTTCCGCAATATCCAGGCGGGCGCCCTGCGCACAAACAAGCCGGTCGCCACCACGTCGACACCGGGAAAATCCGCCTTCAGGCCGGCGACATCCGCCGTCCCGGCAAAGATCACCGGTTCGACCGAACGCCCGGGCACAGCCAGCAATGCAGCCACCAGGCTGCGGAAGTAGTTCGCCCCGCCCAGCCAGGAGCCCGTCATCTCGAAGGTGAATCCGACGCGCACCACGGTTCAGGCCGCCCCGTTGCGAAACCAGCGGGCGTAGCGGCCGATCCCGGCGCGCCAGTCGATCTCCGGTAGCCAACCCCAGGCATGCGCCCGCGAAACATCCGCCTGATAGCGTGCCGGATCCCCGGGGCGTGCAAGGCCGCTGAAGCGGGGCGCGATCGGCAGGTCGAGGGCGTTCGACAATTCCTTCAGCACTTCGCGAACCGGAATCGCCTCCCCGCTCCCGCCATTGACGACCGGGCAGGCCGGGTTGGCATGCATGCTTGCCAGTACCAGTAGCCGGGCAGCGTCTGCCGCGTACAACCAGTCACGACTTTCATTTCCGGTACCGCCGAATTCAGCGTTACCCGCGCACAACTTCACGCACGCATCCCACAGCAGTTGCTTGCGCAAGCCCTCGCCATAGACAGAGAACAGCCGCACGATCACGCCTTGCAGCTTGCGAAGCGACGCCTGCGCTCGCCACATTTCTTCGGCCTGACGCTTGTACTCGCCATACGGAGAAACCGGAGCCAATGGCTCAGTTTCAGCGATCGGCTGCGAATCCACATGGCCATACACGGCGGCGCTCGAGATCAGCACAAGGCGTGCCTGCGGTGCGGTCACGGCGGCGAAATCAAGCACTGCGGCAGCCGATCCGATAGTACGTTGCCTTTCCATTTCCGGGCTTTCGATCGAGCGTGCCACGGAAGCGCCTCCGGCGCAGTGGATCACGACATCCGGAACGCACCCCAGCGCGCGCAGCGAAGGAAGGTCCACCTCCGCTTCGCGCCAGCGGTAGCCCGGGGCATTGAGGGTGCGCGCGCCGGCATGCCCAATGCCGACCACCGAGCAGCCTTCTTCAAGAAGTTGCCGGACGACATATGAACCGATGAATCCGGCCGCACCCGTCACCAACGCCAGTCGGGTCATCGGTGGACCACTCGAGCGTATGGCTGGAACACGCCGGACGGCGGCACGGGCGCGAGCTCAAGTTCCAGGAGGCACCTCAACCATGGGCAACGACTCGATGAGCGCACTTTCCGCTTCGGGGGAAAGGTCGGCGAACACGCCATCGATACCGCGTGCTTCCCGAAAGCGCCCGGCAACAAACGCGTCGGCGGCGCCGACCACCGGCAGGCTGGCCGGGCGACGATCCGCACGCACGAAGAATGCGTTGTTCCCGGCCGAATTGCATCCGACCAGGTCGTACCCCTTGCGACGCCCAAGTGCCTCAAGCGCTGCCAGCGAAGCGCCGTAATAGACCATCGAGTGATGCGCGACATCCCGCACGAAATCGGCCTGGTACGGGACGGTGACGCGACGCGTTGGCCCGAACCGCCAGTTGTACTCCGCCACCACCAGCACCGCGTCAACCGCCGTGATCGCTTCCCAGACCCAATAGTCGTTGCCATCGATGTCCACCGAAAGCAAGCCGATCTCGCCGCCAAGACCTGCCGCTGTCAGCAGGTTGTTGATGTTCTCGCGCGTGACGAACGCGCACAAGGCCTTGAGGTTGTGGCGCCAATAGATCGGATCGGCGGTCACCCGCGCAATATTTTCAGCCGAGCCGTCGATCACCAGGCCGGCCCAGTTGTCGTTGGTCAACAGGTATCGGGTATTGGCCTCCGAATAGTCCTGCACACCGAACTCGACAAAGATGCGCGGCAATGCCTGCACTTCGCGGACCAGGCGCTGGATGATGCCGTCCTCGCCCCATTGCGAAAAAACCCGGAATTCCGATGCCGCGAGCGTCCGTGTGTCTGCGTCGGCCACCTGGCGCCGTTCGATGCGGCCAAGGGCTTCCTGGACGCGTTCGAGCCTGGCATTGACTTCATCGAGCGTGGCAAGACGGCGACGCAGGCCGGATAGGATTGACATCAGTGCTCCGAAGTGCCGACTATCCGCGCGGGATTGCCCGCCACCACCGTCCAGGGCGGCACATCGCTGGTGACCACGCTGGCGGCTCCGACCACGGCTCCCCGGCCGATGGTGACGCCCTTGAGCACCGTCGCGTTGAACCCGACCCAGGCATCATCCTCGATGACCACCGGTGCCATGCGAATTGCAGCAAAGGCCTGCACGACTTCGGGCGACGTCGAGTGAACGAACTGGATATGGCGCAACCTGGCAGACATCGGATGCGCGTTGCTGTCGTGAATATTGACGCCATGCGACACGAAAACGCGATCGCCGATCGTCACCTGCCCGGCCGACCAGATCTGGGCGCCTGGTCCGATGAAGCAATGCGCTCCGATCATGATCTCCCCTGATTGCGGAAACAGAAGAAGACGCCCGTACAGGTGCGTACCCGCGCCGATCCGAACCGCGGAGCGCCTGCCCTGCGGATTGACGATCGACGATTCGGGAAGCAGGCGTACGTCGGCGGCGGCGTCGCATGCGGCACGCTTGCGACGCTCGCGAACCCACTCGAACGGCAGCGAGACAAGCCTTTCGACCGCCGAAAGGGCACGGACGCCGGCGTCACCGATGGCAGACAAACCATTTTCCTGTCGAGATCGTGTCGCGCCAGGTTGAATCGATGGCGCGGACGCCCGGAAACACGCTGCCAAAACGCTCAAGCCACCACTCAACACTGTTGTTGTAGTAGCTCTGGAACGTACGGATCCAGCCATGATCTTCACCGTCAGCCGAAACCGGTATCTGGTGAAACGAAGTACCCCGCACCACCCGCTTGCATTCCTGCAGGCAGGCGATCAGGCCGTCGCCGGTGAAATGCTCCAGCGACCCGATCGAATAGCCGAAATCGAAAGCGTCATCCGCATAGTCCATTTTTGTGGCATCACAGACGCGCAGGCGCTCGCGCGCTATGCCGCGCTCGGCCGCCTTGTCGATCAGCATGTCGGAAATGTCAAATCCGTGCACCTCGATCGCGGGATTCGCCGCCAGCAGTTCCATGACCTTGCCGGTCCCGCAGGCGATGTCCAGAACACGTCCCTGGGCATTGGCGAACAAAAGCTGCACGTCGATCCAGACATTGTCCTCGCCCCAATGGTCGAGCATCTCGGCCATTTTCGGATCCCAGTAATCATCAAGGCTTTGGTGGGCCGGATCCAGGCCTGCCGAAGCGCGCAAACCTTGCGCGCGAGCTCTGGCATTCGAAAGCGCCGTCCAGAGGAGCGGCGGTACGAGTTGCTTCACAGTGGCTTTCATATTCCCAATCTGCGCAACAAACGCGCACCCAGCGATGGCCGTGCCTGCCTGAGCAGAGTCTGAACCTGAGCAAGCGCTGCCGTCGATATCGAAAGGTCAGAGGGCATGCCAAACGTGGACTGCGTCCCGCTTCCGGCGAGCAATCCCCGAAACGTGCTGCCGCCGGCCCCGCCGGCATGCGTTCCCGAGCCGTCAAACCCGGCATTGATCACCAGCGAACGCGGGGGATAGAGCACCAGTCCGTCACGCAGGAATACGCTCAGGTACCAGCGCACCCCCCATGAGTCGACTTTCCCAGCCAACTGCTTGCCCAGCAATCCGAAGTAATCGTACGCTCCATCCAGATCGAAGCGCCGGCGTTCAGCGCGATTTTCGTTCAACCGGCTCCAGCCCGCTGCACTGGCGTCATAGGCCTTCCAGGCACGCTCCCAGACTGCCCAACCCCAGCAACTGATGATGGGCAGAAATACGCAACGCCTCTCATCGAGTGCCGGAAGCGCGAATTGGAAGCCTGAAACTTGCATTACGGATTCTTCATTCTCATACCGATCAAGCGCCCGGTTCATGAACTCCAGGAAATCTTCCGCCACCTGAAGATCATCCTCGACCACGATCACCTTCCCTCGCTCGGTGCACAGGCGCCCGACCCCGCTGGCGATGGATTCAGCGAGCCCAAAATTGCGCTCCCGTTCTACCACCTCAAGTGTACGGAAACCCTTGGCGTTTCGGGCAATCTGCCTGACGCGCGCTACCTCATTCGCGTCGGCATTTGACCTTGCCCCGTCACAAAACACCACAAGGTCAGTCTCGGCTGAAATTGTATTGGCCTCCAGCGAGGCCAAGGTTGCCGACAAATGGTCCGGGCGGTTGTATGCAAACAGTGCGACGGGCGCCAGCGACATCGAAAATCGTTAGGCGGCGAGAGGTAATGCCTCTAGCCCGGCCGGTTTTGCGAATGACAGACAATTATATCCGAGGGGTAATGCACTCGGCGCCCGGTGCAGTTCACGCCGGAGCGGGATCAACGCTTGCAAAACATCCCGACCCAGCCGGTGGTGCGTCCGATCAGTCCGGCAGATACCCGAAACGCAGCCACGCCTGCCAAATTCGCCAGTTGCAACCAGCGCGAGGTCCAGGAGTGAATATAAATTCCACGCGCGAAAGCAACACCAAACGGGCTGCGTCGAAACCACAGGTCGATCAGTTCCAAGTGATGCTTGCCCCGATACTGCACCTGGGCATCGCCAGCGCCGTAAACCATGGTGAACCCGAGAGGCTGATACGGCCGCACGTGGTCAAAATCATCAAAAAA
Organism: Burkholderiales bacterium; assembly: GCA_965279115.1. Classification (GTDB taxonomy): domain Bacteria; phylum Pseudomonadota; class Gammaproteobacteria; order Burkholderiales; family JAEUOS01; genus JAEUOS01. The sequence goes on along the minus strand of OZ257137.1, from coordinate 3,331,844 downwards.
ACGATCTCCTGCCAGCGGCGTGGCGATCACCAAGTAACCGCCAGGTCGCAAGTAGACGAGATACTCATCAATGAAGGCCAACAAGCGGTCGGGCGAAAAATGCTCAACGATATGTGACATGAGCAGTACGTCCGCAGACATTGCCCTCGCCCGGAAATCCGCAGGCAGGTAACATTCCAACCCTTGGGCGACGTTGCGCGCCACGATATCCGGATTCACATCGACCCCGATCGCGGACAAACCGGCCGCCTTGAGCGCCTTCAATGTCCTGCCATACCCACAGCCGACGTCAACGATGACCGGCCGCGCGGCGCCTGCACTGGCGCGCCGCACGAACTTGAGCACGTGCGAAGTCTCGTTGTCGAAAGACAACGCCCTTCTGTAGGCCCGCTTCAAGTTCTCTATCATCTGCGCCCACTGGCCGGCGACCCGACCCGCAGTGCGAGGCGTGCGTTGTAGCGCTTTTCATTGGTACCGGCAGAATCACCGATCCCTGAAATATCAACATCCTCACAAACCAGTCGATCAACCGGGGCATGGCGCTCGAAGATCCGCGCGAGATTCCCGGCACGCTGAATATCAGTGCGCGTCAGCGGCGTGGTGCTGCCATACCCGCAAATCTGGTCGATCACGACAATGCCTCCAGGCCTGACCACCCGAATGAGTTCCCTGACAAGGCGTCGAATCTCATAGGATTTGTCGACGACATTTTTCAGGAAGGCGAACTGGAAATGGGCGTCCGGAAACGGCATCTTGTGCATGTCGCCCGCCACCACCAGGTCGGGATCATCGGAAAACAGGTCCAGGCCGATATGCTTGCGCAATCCGACGATCTGGCGAAAAAACTCGATCTCGCTAACCCAGCGTGGCCCCACAGAAAGCGACGGCGTATCGCGATCCAGCAATCCACTCTTGAGCCATTTCGCCAGTTTCATTTCCCAGAACGTCTTGCGCAGAATACGCTCGCGCAGCGTCGCCGGCGGCGTGGTCACGCTGCGCAGATACCTGCGTAGTTGTTCACCGCCCGACCGATTTGCTTCGTAGCGGCCGCTCGACGCATTGTGCGCTCCCATGCCGAGGTCCTTTTGCAGCGTAACAACCGCGTCGAGAGAGTCCGCAACCTTTTCTTCGGACCAGTGGTCGAACTCCTTGGCAACCTTCGCAACCCGCCCCTCGAAATTTCGGGCATTGAACTCGGCAAGATCTATCCCGGACTCGCGTATCAGTCGTGGCAAATCACTTATTCGCCGTTCGCTTTTCGCGATGCTCATGCATTCGAACAACTCCCGCAATTGCGGTGCCGCATCTGGCGCGGAATCGGAAGTAATTCCATGCCGCTCGGCGAGGATATCCGGGAGCAATTCGACCAAGTCAGCGTCAAAACTGAGAACGCAATCAGGTCGCGAGATCAAGGCGCGCAAGACAGCGAGTATTTGTTCGTCTTTTTGCATATTCTTCAATCAATGTTTGAATGGATCCAGTGGCATGCCATTAAGGGCATGCCAACAACTGCCCCACGGGTACGACGACTACTCCCGGTGGCGGTCACAGTCACGTGCCTAGTCAACAACCTCGGGATTGGGGCCGTCTTCCGGTATCTTGCCAAGCGCCCTAAACGCAGCATTTCGCGATATCAGTTCGGTATACGTCCCCGAATCAACCACCTCACCCGCGTCGAGCATATAGATAACATCGCAATCGCGAATAGTGGTGAACCGGTGCGCGATGAGAATAATGGACTTGGTATGTGCCAGCGCATTGAGGGAATCGATTATCGTGTCTTCGGTCATGCCATCAAGAGCACTCGTGGCCTCATCCAGCAGCAATACATCAGGATCGTGATACAGAGCGCGCGCGATGCCGATGCGCTGCCGCTGTCCGCCAGACAGCCTTATGCCGCGCTCCCCGACCTGCGCCTCGTATCCCCCCGGCAATTCCGTTTCCACGAATTCGTGGAGGCTTGCCAGGCGCGCCGCGTGTATGACCCGCATTCGATCAATTTCGGAGTCAGGAAGTCCGAATGCGATATTGCGCGCCACCGTGTCTTCCGCCAGAAATATGTGCTGCGGAACGTAACCGAGCTTCGCGCGCCACGCGGCAAGATTGCCCGACTCGACGGGAACGCCGTCCACCAGCAATTGGCCCGTTGTGGGCCATAGCAGGCCGAGCAGAACGTCGATCAAGGTAGTCTTGCCTGAGCCGGATAATCCGACAATTCCGACAGTGGTGTTCTTGGCGACGCGCAAGTTCAAGTGGCGCAGCGCATCAAGATCTGCGGCGGGGTACCGGAACGAGAGGTTTCTAGTCTCCACTGTCGCATTGAACGGCAGGGGCGATTGGTGCTCGGCTATCCCGATATCGGCGGGAACACGTGCAAGCTCGGTGATTTCGCGATGCAAGTTGTCCAGCGACGCCAGGCTGAATCGCACTTGCGCGAGGCCACCGAATATCTGCTGTATTGCAGGCATTAGCCGATAGCCGGCCACGGCATAGAGTGCGATAAGGGGCAACGCCTGATTGACGTCGCGCCTCACCGAAAGCAAATAGAGCAGGATCAGTAGTATTCCACCGAACGCAATGCTTTCCATCGCATACCGCGGTAGTGTCGAGATGAGTCCGTTCTGTACCTGACATCGCGCGAAACTGTCGGAACTGCGGGAGAAAGTGTCCATGTAGGCGCGGGTCCTGCCCAGGATCTTGATGTCCTTTATTCCGCCCAACGCCTCCGTCACAGCCTTGTGACGAACCCGATTGGCTTCGTTGCTCAGACGTCCGATCACGGCAAGTCGGCGCCGCACGAACAAGAAAACCAGAAAGTAGCTTCCACCGACCGCAACTGCCACGATCACGGCCAGGATTGGATCAACCACCAACAGGAGCAACAAAATGAATGCTGCCACAATCATCTTGGCCAGCGTCTGTAGTGCTGGCACAATCAAACCAAGCACCATGCCGCTGGTTTCTCCCACCACATTCAGCGTCATCGTCGCGGAATTGCGGGAGAGGAAGAAGCTGTAGGGCTTTTCCAGATAAGACGCCAACATTCGGATCGCCATCTCACTACCTACGCGATGCCCGAACTTCAACATCATTGCGGACGTAATCGCCGCCATGGCATTTCCGACCAGCATGATTGCCAGCACGACAAGTCCAAGCGCAAACAGGAAACGATATTGACTCTCGAAACCGAGAGACTCGTATAGAAAAAGCAAAACCCGGTTCCCTTGGACGGAATCCGGCCTGGCCACGACCGCCATGAAGGGGAAGATGGACGAAATTCCCGCCACGTCCAATAACCCGGTAATGACTATGCCGAGCAGGAGCCAGCGAAGTTGGCGTCGCTGGGGCTGGTTCAACAGCGCGTAGATGCGTCCGAGTTGAGCGATCATGCCCGCGGAGACCCTGGCCAATGCGCGCCTAGAGCGGCGTGCGGGACCCTATCCAGCGACAGAAGATTCTCGGGTACCTGCCGACAAAGCGACCGAATGACGGCTTGTGCATCTTCAGCAATTCGGCCGAACCACGCTCCGCCCCGCCAAACAGGCTGTTGCTGAACTCAAGTTCAAACATCAGCCGATCACCGCGAATGACGGGCTTACCCTTATGCAGGCCACGCGTATCTTCCACGATGATCGTGCCCCGCGCTCCCATGAACTCGAGCACGGCTGATTCAGGATAGCTATTCCCGATGTCCTGGTCCGACAATCTCGCATATCCCTGCGAAAGGAACTTGCGTGGAATCATGCCGGACCTGTGCGTTCCCGCCACAAAACAATGCGGCCCGGCGTCGGGCGTCATATCGGTGAGATAAACAAAGAACTTGAGCCAGCGTACATGGTTCATGTCGAAGTGATACAGCTGCGCCGCCGTATGGTCCGGCTGTTGCGAATACGCGGTAGTCCACCACATGTTTACTGTATCGAGCACGGGCCGCGCGCCGAGATACGCCTCAGCCAGCGCATTGATCGAGCGGTCCGACATCAACTCCTGGGCCGCCTCGTTGTTGATCATGTCGCCCGGCGAAAAATCGTAGATGATCGCCTGCGGCGCGGCACGAGGATAGGGAGCTGGCGGGAGATCAGCGACCGGACCGGAAGTGTCCGTCGCACGTGGTCTGCAAGGTTGAGTTAATGCGAAACGCAAGAGGCGATCACAGAGTTCGACAGGCAATTGCCTGTCGAAAACGCAATAACCATCCTTGGTAAGTTGCGCCAGGACCCGCTCCATATCGGCGCGGTTCCTGAAACCAAGAACTCCCTCCACGCCATCGATCGGATAGGGCTTGCGAAACCATCCGATTGCCTTCGCCAGCAAGTCGTTTGATCGACCGGAGGTCAAAGTAAAGAGACGTATCATGCTCTGATACGCGAACGCCGGTGTTCGTCCACTGACCTTGTACGCCATCATGCCGACAGCCAGTCGAAACGATGCTGAGGCAATGCTGATGGAAGCACGTAAACGCGAACGACTTTCAATAGCTACCGACATATCGCCTCAGAACTCGACGCGCAATTCACGCGCCCAGGTGTCAAGATTGACCAACTGCCAGAGGAACATCATGTGGTTGTCACGCAATTCCGCCCCCCCGACAATCCGGTCATGCTCGGCAAGGAGTCGCAACAGCTCCGGCTGTGAATAGATGCCCCGAGCCGAGAACTCGCGAGATGCGATTGTATCCCTCAGCCATTCAAGGTTGGACCCGGAAAACCACACGTGCGCAGGTGCGTTCCAGCCGGTCTTCTTGACCCGGGTACGCGTCTCCTCCGGCAAGACCCCTCGCATCGCCTCGCGCAGGAGAATCTTGGTGACGCCGTTGCGGATCTTCATGCTGCCGGGCACACGAAACATGAACTCGAGCAATCTGTAGTCGAAGAACGGGTCGAAATGCTCCAGCCCGAACGCGGCTGCCTGCCGGTCCTCGGCCCGCAGGCAGCACGGCGCCGTCTCGCGAAAGATGTCCTGGAACGTGCGGTTCTTCAGATAGGAACCAAACGGCGCGTCCATCACCGGTACGAAATCGTCGAGGCGGAAAAACTCCGGATTCAGAGCGGGCAGGTAGCGGTCCAGTCTGGCCCGGTCGGGCAGGCAGCGGCCTGCGCGGGCGAAATCGACAACCCGCCGGAAGTGCGCCTCCACCACGTCCATGCTCTTGCGATAGATCGGATGGTCGTGGTACTCCACCCAGCGCCGCACTTCCTGCCCGAGTTCGGCTTCGCGCCCCTGCAGGTGCATGTCCGCGAAATGGAAGAAGAAGTATTCGTACTCCCCGGCGTTGAGTTCGTCGCCACCCAACCCGCCAAACAACGACGCGAATCCGTCTTGCGCCACCTCGCCGCAGATCAGGAAATGGGACAACCAGGTCGCCGTGGCAACCGGCTCGTCATGAGCGCGCACCATGCGCGCCACCAGCGCGGGCACGTCCGGCGTACCGATACGGACCTGGTGCCATTGCCTGACGGTCTGATCCAGCATGGAGCGGATTTCCGCGCTCTCATCGAAGGTCTTGTCTTCGTAGACTGATGAGTACGCGTCCTGCCGGGCACCCGACGCCTCCACGGCGCATGCCAGGACCGATGAAGAGTCCATGCCGCCGGAAAGCGTGAACGCCGGGTTTCGCGCGGCATCTAGGCGGATTTTCACCGCGTCCATCAACAATTCTCGATATCGGGCAGCCAGTTCTTCAAGGCTGCCTTCCCATTCCGGCGCTTCCGTCAACGACCAGTAAGGCACCATCCGGACGATTCTGCCAGCACGCCATTCCAGCAGGTGGGCTGCTGGAAGTTGCGACACATCGGCAAACGGACTGGCCTGTGGATCGTTGTCGAAGGTCCGGTAGTGCGAGGCAGCGAAGAGCGCGGCAAAACGGCGATTCACCCGCCGGCTCACCCCACGTTGATTCAGCAGCGCAACCGGCCTGGACGCAAACGCGAGCCCCTCCGGTTGCGTCGCATAGTAGAGCGGTTTCACACCCACCCGATCACGGGCCAGCCAAAGCGTGTCGGATGATGCGTCATGGAGGCCAACCGCGAAGTCGCCATTAATCGCACGCATCGCCGCCTCGAAACCACGTTCGGCCACCAGGTCCAGAACAAGCGCGGCCCCGTCCTGCGCTTTGCCGCCAAAATCCCGGTGATTGAATACCGCGCCGTCGAGCACCACCGTCAGATCACCGCGCGCGGCCAATCGCTGCACACCATTGCCACACCAGCCTAGCGCCGCACCGCCCGCGCTGCCGACATACGGAACATCGCCGGACCGCGCCATGTGCGCCAGCATCTGCTGAACCGACTGCCCGGCGGCAGGGTCGCGGGCGGTTTGTACGAGACCGGCTATTCGCGACATTCGGTCACCGCGGCGCAACGTGCGCCGTGTCCATTCTTGTGCATACGAGAAACTTCCAGTAGTGCGGATGATCGATCACCATTTCGGGACCATCGCCCGCGCGTTTGTCGGCCACGACCTCGACCGAGAATCCATAGGACCGCACGAAGGCCTCGACTTCCCCCAGCGGGTAGGTGTTGACATGGACTTTCAGGTCGATACCTTGGTCGAGGTAATGATCCGTCACATAGCTGTAGTTGCCTTCGGCACAAAGCGATTCGCGCAACACCACGCTGCGGCGCGATATCCGCAACAGTCGCTCGAGTGGCCGATGGTAGTTGTCGATATTCGAAAGCACGTTGATGCACAAGGAATGATCGACTTCCCCGTCAAGCTCATCGATGCGCATGACCTGAAGGCACTCGCGCTCCAGGCCGTAGGCGGGCAGGATCTCGCGACCGATCCCGATCAGCGATGGGCTGGGGTCGATCCCGAGATAGTTGATCTTCAAGCCACGACTGCGAAAGGAGTGAAAAAGGTAGCCACTGCCGCAACCGGCATCCAGCAGCACATCCCCGGTCTTCAAGTGCGGGGACAGGAGTTCGACGGCCTGCGCATGGCAGGTCATCTCCTCCGCCTGCATGCGGCAGCGGCGCGCGTACAGGTCCCGCACCGTGGCGCTGTGCTCCCAGATGCTGTATTTGAGCGCACCGTCCGCGCTGATCACGCCCTGGTTCCGGTGACAAAGAATGCCGAGGCCATGAAGTGGCCGCGCCAGTCGGAAGGATCCTCCATGGCGAGACTGGCCTTCCTGAAGAACTCCGGCGCCGCCGCCTCGAACATCGGTGGCAGGCAGTGGTAATGATAGAAATGCACGCGGATGTCGGCAAAGCCGGCGGCGGCAAAGCGCTTTTGCAATTCGAAGGGATTGTGGGTGCGCGAAAGCACTTCGTCATATCCCGGTTCGCCGCTCTTGCCCTGCCGGACCGGCGGCACGTCCATGCGAAAGCGCTGCCTGAGTTCGTCGAGGATCGCATCGAGCGACGCCGGCGCGCCTGCGTCGCGCAGGCCTTCTACCCGGACGAGTTGATCGGCAAACAGGTCGAAGGAATAGCGGTTGAGCGTGAACAGGCCGAAAAGCTGGTTGCGCGCCTCGACGGCTACCAGCCCCCCGGGGCGCACCGAATTGCGCAAATTGGCGATGACTTCGTCTTCGATCTGTTCGGGAATATGCGGAAACACGCCCACACAGATCGATGCGTCAAAGCTGACGTCGGCACCACGTGGCCGAAACGCTTCCGCATCGGCTACGCTGCCCTGCCAGATGCGGCCGGCAGGCATGCCGATTTCGCCGGCCACCCGGGTCGCGACTTCGACCATTTCAGGTGTCAGGTCGAAGCCGTACAACTCCAGGCCCAGGTCGGCCAGGCCGCGCAGCATGGATGCGGGGCCACAGCCGGCGTCAAGCAGGGTTCGCGCGCCGCTGGTGGTGATGAGCCTGCGCACGAGATCGACATGCACCGGAGGATAGGCGTTGCCGGTGTAATAGTCCCTGAAGTAGCTTTCAGCCCAGGTCGAGTAGCAATTGCGCACGGCCGTCTCGGCCGCCTTGGTTTGCGCATCTTTGGTCATTGTCTTTTCCTCATCGCAGCCTGGCCGCGACCCACATGTGCGAGGATAGTCCGTTGGAGGCCAGAAATTGCTGGAAGGGCCAACCCAGCGTATCCCAGTCATCCAGGAGGACCCGGCGCATGAACGGGTCCGGCAGCGATTCCGGACCCTCCTTGAGCGCCACCTCGCGAACGATCTCGGCATCCAGTCGCCCTGGCGTACCTGACTCGACCACCTCGAATCCGGCCGCATCGAGAAGCATCGAAAGTGATTCCGGGTTGAACAGATTGACATGCTCGGCATCGACCGCCTGCGAACGCGCGCCGAGCATGGCAATGTCGAATCCAAGCCCGTTGGGGCAGGACACCACCAGCAGGCCTCCGGGCTTGAGGAGCCGCGCCGCCTGCCTCGGCAGATCCGCCGGCCGGAACAGATGTTCGATCACCTCGAAAGAAACCACCACATCGACCGGGCCTATGCCCGACAAATCCGCATCCTCGACGCGGGCCTCGATCACTTCCACGCCGCGTGCCCGACAGGCTGCCGCCATCTCCGGCGTGGGCTCGACCGCCACCACACGTCCGAACTTGCCGGAAGCGGTCGCCACCTCGGCGAAGGTGCCGAAGCCCGGACCGATCTCCAGGAGCGTGCCGCGTGGCACACCGTTTCGGTCGCAGTAGCCGACCACGCGCTCCAGCCAGGGCTTGTGGATCTTTTCACGGCGCGCCGACTCCGACGCGGGAAAGATGTACTTCGCCCAATAGGCGTAGTTCTCCGAATTCGCGTAATAGTCCCCCATGACCTCGGGCGACGGTCTGGGTGACATGTAGATCGTCCTGCACTTGACACAGGAGCGGAACGCGAACCCGTATTTGCCGAACGCCTCGTGCGACCCGGTCTCCGCGCACGCCGGACAGGAAACCTCGACGAACTCGCCGGTCCGGGCATGCAGGCGCTCGATATCGCGCGCGAACGCCGCCTCCTGCTCGGCCAGCAGGTCCTCAGGGCATAGTTCGGCTTCGCTCAGCCGTGCGCCCAATCCGGCAGCCGAATCATTGCCTTGTGTCACTTGACCTCCCCGGGCGAGCGCAGTTCGTCCTTTTGCCATCGACCGTCCACCATGCGCCACACCCTCGGATCACGAAACGTATCGGCCATGCGGTCGAACCAGCCTTCGGTCGTGCCGGTGTACTCCAGCCATCGCTTGAGGTCGGAAGGCTTGACGTGGTCCATCTGCCGTACCAGTTCGAGGCCGCGCTCACGCGTCATGAGCCCGGCGCGCACATCCTTGCATACATGGTCGGTGCACCGGCCATAGCCGAATTTGATGTACTTCAGGTAGTCATGGACGCCGTTCTCGTGCATGTCATCCAGATTCGACATGCGCCGATACGTTCGCTCGAATGAAATATCGCTGGTTTCGAAGCCGTATTTTTCGACCATCAGCCTAGTATGGTCATTGGCTTCCCAGTAGACGTAGTTGCCGAGATAGATGCCACGCAGGTCGATGTCGAAGATCTCCTGGTCAGAGGGGTATTTCCACGTGATCATGTCAGCGCTGGAAAGTCCCTCGCGGCCCACAAAATAATTCCACTCATAGCCCCGCGCAAAATGTTCAAGCCTGTCGCGGTAGCTCATTTCCGGGAAGTCGTCCATCGAGAACTGTCCGCACAGGTCGAGATAGCCATGCTCGCCCCAGATGACCAACGGAATGCGGTTCTGCACGGCCACCCGGACCGGCGCGGTGGTGATGCCCACGTGGGCATGCCAGTTCATGTCGCCCATGATCTCGAAAGCCAGGCGATTGAGCTTCTTCAGGACATCCACGGAGGGCCGTACTACGACATGGTCGCAACCGAAAACTTCGCGCATTCGCACCATGTTGCGCCAGCCCGGTTCGGTCCAGTTGTTGCCGTCATAGGTGACCAGAAGGGGGTTGAGCCCGAACTCATGCTTGATCACGTGGGTCTGGAACCAGCTGTCCTTGCCGCCGCTGACAGCGATGACGACGTCATGCCGGCTACCGTCGCGGCACCTGTACTTTTCCAGTATTTCGCGCAGCAATTCCTTGCGCCGAACCCAGTCCCCGGGATCGATGGCGGTCTTGACCTCCGCCATCCGGCAGCCCATGCAGACGCCGTTGGCGTCGAATTCCATGGGCGCCGCGCTGATCGACGGATACACGCAGCGCGTACACCAGCGGATCGCGCTCTTTTGCGTCCGAGACTGCGCGGCAAGATAGTTGCCGGACTCCGCACGTGCGCGCCGATCCGCCACGCGCGCGTCTTCCGCGACCCGATCATAGTCAGGCTCACGGCGTTGCCAGAGGCTGTCCAGCTTGACCGGCCGCATCGCAACGCCCATGTCGATGGCCTTCTGCTTGGCCATCGGATAGCTGAGTTCGAAGAAATGGAATATGTTGGCCGCAGCCACCGCGCTCGCGCCGCCCGCCGTGATGCCTGGCGCGAAATGCTCGTAGTCACCCACCCCGCCACATGCAATCACGGGGACCTCGGCGACCGCGGTTACGCGGCGTATCAGTTCGAGGTCGTAGCCCATCGCCGAACCGTCCCGGTCGATGGAGTTGAGCAGGATCTCGCCGGCCCCCGATTTAACGACCTCGCGCGCCCAGTCGGCCGGATCGCGCCCAGTGGCCACCTTGCCATCCCCTCCGTAGACCTCGTACCTCCCGTCGGGATGCCGCAGGGCGTCTATCGATACGACGATGCATTGCGCACCAAAACGCCTTGAAGCCTGCTCGATCAACGAAGGGTCCGCGAGCGCCGCGGAATTGATCGACACCTTGTCGGCGCCGGCGGATATACGTTCCGCGATATCGTCGAGCGTGCGGATGCGCCCCCCGAAGGTGAGCGGCATGAAGCACACCTTCGCCACCTCGCGCAACACATCGACCGCGCTGGTGCCCTGGTAGCGCTGCTGGATGTCGTCGCGGCGCAAGTCATGATAATCGTCGGCGCTGATATCAAGGAGAACCAGCTCATCGACATTCCAGTCGGACAATCGCTCGACGGTGCTCATCGGGTTGCCTATCACCTGATGCACCCTGAAAAGCTGGCTGCGAACGATGACGCCGTGCTTGAGCAGGAGAACCGGGATCATTCGCGGTCGGATCATGCGCCACCTTGCTTGCGATCATTCACGAATCGGAGGAAACGGGACAGCACTGCCAGGCCGTCATCCTGGCTCTTTTCCGCGTGGAACTGCACGCCGAACAGGTTGCCGGCTTCAACCGCGACCGTGATGTCGCGTCCGCTGAAGTCCGTGGTGGCCGCGATGGCAGCGGAATCATCCGGAACCAGGTGAAAACTGTGTACGTGATAAAAGCAGCCACCGGCCGCTTCCGGAAACAGCACACCCTTGCGGGCCGGTGAAACATCGCACCACCCGATGTTCGGTACCCGATAGCCCGGCCGGTCGGCCACCAACTGCGCGACACGGCCCGACAGCAAGCCAAGCCCCGCGTGATCGCCGAATTCGCTGCTACGCGACGCCAGCAACTGCATCCCCAGACATATGCCGAAGATCGGGGTACCCGCTGCCGCCGCCAGAAGAATCGGCTCGACCAGCCCTTGCTCGCGCAAACTGGCCATGCCGTCGGCGAAGGCCCCCACTCCGGGCAGGATCACCGCCGCGGCCGAGGTGATGTTTTCAGGCGTGGCGAGCCCGTATTCCCCAATGCCCACCAGACGCAAGGCATGGAGGACCGACGCAAGGTTGCTGATCTTCAGATCGACCACGGCAATCATGGGTTTGCCCGTTGCATGCGTTTCGGCGCTTCCCGCCGCATTTCCTCGAAACTCAGGTCGACCAATCCTTTCTCCTCGAAGCGCTTGACGTAGTGGTACACACGCTCAAACGGCAGATCGTGGCGATTGGCGATCTCGAGCAGGGTCAGACTGCCGTCGAAATATCGCAGCAGGCTGTCGAGCAGCTTGCCCCATTTCTCGGAGTCGGCAGGAAGATTCTTCGCGATGGCCGGATCCTCGCGTTCCATGTAGAGATCGTAACGGGGGTTGGACAGGCACATCAGGCCATCGAACTTGCGCCAGGCCCGCGCATTGCACTCCAGCGTGGAGACGGCCTTCTGAAACACCACCAGCAGCTCGTCCATCTGGGCCGGAATCATGACCTCGGGCGTATCCAGACTGGTGTGGTACTCGCGATAAGGATGCATCAGGTCCTCTGACCTGGTGATCTCGAGAAACGGCACTTCGTATCCCGGAGCCTCCCATACGGTTTCGTCATTGCCGGCGCCGCAGCGCCACGGCACCAGTTCGTGCGCCTTGGAATAGTGTCGCGCGGCATTGGCGAACGCCTGATCGACCGGCAAGCCGCCCACAAAGGAGGACGCTATCTTGACCGGCCCGCCGGTTCCGGGCATCTCCTCGAACACGCCGCAGACGATCCGCTGCATCTCCTCTTCCGGCATGTCGCGCAGGTAGAAGACGCTGCCCACGTGTTCCGGCCCGATCACGAGGCGATATGTATAGAACGTGTCCTGGGTATGAAGCCACTTGAACAGGGCAATCAGCAGGGCTGTGCCGGCGAAGCCGTCATTGGACATGTGCGGGTGGCAGGAATTGGAGTGGAAAACGATGGTCTTCCCGCTGCGGCCGCGCTTCTCGTGCTGTGCCACGAGCATTTCACCCGGGGTGTATTCGGTGACCAGTTCCACTTCGTACTGCCCCGGCCCAAGCGTGCGATAGACGTCATAAGGTACCGACAGCGCCCAATCGGCCGCCCAGGGACGGTATTGCCACATGCAATGGAAGACGTAGGCGTCCGGCAGGGCGGGATTGGTGACAAGGCGGGGGCGCAGCTCCTCCCAGGACAGCGCGCCGGAAAATGACTTGGCATAGCGTGCCACACCGAGCGTATGCGCGCGGCCATCGAACACCAACTGCCCGTCGCGGCGGATCTCCGCCTTGTGGACGCGCCAATTGTCAGGCACCAGCCAGCCGTTGTAGGTGTCGCCTGACTTGTAGCGACGGATATCAAGGGGAAGTTCACGGTCGATTCGGGCAAACAGGAATTCATTCGCATCGGCGACGACTCCCGTGGCGAAAGCACACAAGTCGCGGGCGAGTTCAATCATGTCCAGCTTGCTACCGAGTTGGCTCATCAGAGGTCCTGGCAAAGGATTCGAGTCTATGCCTCAAGGTGCCCGGTCTGGCGGTGCCGCGGTTCGAATACATCAACTCGGCAAGTCGCCCGACTTCGCGCTTGAGCGCAGCCGTTTCTCCGGCAATCGAGAACGACGGAAAGCCCTGCTCGACCCGAATGTCCAGAATCGTATCGCGGCCTTCCTCGACCAGTTGGTTGATGATCGGGGCAGCCTTGAGCGCCGCCGTTCGACTGGAACAATCCTTCGTTTGACGGTGATAAGGGTCGAGCATGCGACGCAACTTGTTGAATCCGCGCAAAGCCAGTCCGTCGGCCTGATTCTCCGAGGCGTCAAAGCTCTCACCGAGATCCAGCATCGCCTTTTCGTACTCCAGGACATACCAGCGATACGCGGCCCGGATGTGATCAACACTCCATCCATTCGCTAGCGCCAACAGTATCTGCTGGAAATAGCCTTCGCGCGAGTCGCTCACGTAATTGAGGGCCGGGGGATAGACAAGCAGATCCGGCGCGTAAGTGACCACCGGAATGCCGAGAAGGGTCATCTCCTTTCCTGCGCTTGACCATGCGTTGAGGCATACATCGGTGATCTCCGCAATGTCATACATCGAGACTTGGTCAGTCGGCCAATTCACCTTAACGTTGGGCGGTAGTGCGACCAACATTTCCTGGAACTTCAACGCGCTGTCGGACAGCCCGGTGTCGCGCTTGTTCGGAAACTCCCGCGGATGGACCCGGATCAACAGAAACAGTTCCGGCCGAAGCTCGACAAAGTCGATAAGCGCCCTAATCCAGTCCATCTGGCTGGGAAAGATTGACTCGAAATCGTCCGGCCACAGCCCAACGATCTGCGAGGCGTAGATTTCGTCGTAACTGCTCATCGCTGCCAGCAAGACCTTCTGGCCTTCGCCTATTCCAAAGCGAGCCCGGAGATCCTCAGGCTTGCTCTGTGCAGGTGACGAGTACACAAAGGGATTGCGTCCACGCAGCAATTCACGAAAATGGCCCGTGATGTAGCTGAGGGAGTCCGCCGAACACGGCACATCCTTGAGCGCGTCCCAATGACCGATGTTGTTCTTCTGAAAGTGCATCGTATGCCCTTTCGCCAGAACGATTTTCTGCAAGCGGTCGGCAAGATTCCCAGCCGCCGCCAGGTAGTAATGCGGAATTCCGCGCAGTCGCGCCAATTCGCAACACACGAAATTCACCGAGTATGCCGCCACATAAACGATTACGCGATCGGGCTTTTCGACATCCAACACTTTCCTCGTCCCCGCAAACGCATTCAACGTGTTGCGCAATTCGACCCGGAAACGCTCCCATTCTGCGGCGCTGAACTCGAGATTGCTCTTCTTCCGGTTGATGAGGAAATGACTCAGGGCACACTTGCCCACAGCCACTCCGTCAATCACCAGGTCGAGGTAATTTTCCCGCGTGACCGATGCGCAAACTTGATCGACCCAACTTCGGTCCGCTGCATCCAGAAGATCCGCGAGATCGGAGCCGGAGAAATCAAATTGTTGCCTGATGATCCGCTTGTTGGCATCGCATAGCTCACACACCTGCTTCTTGCGTTCGACCGACGCCTCGATGCCGACGCCATAAGCCCCCATCGATACACACAATTCACCGAAGACCCGCCCGCAACCGACGTAGACAATCTCATGGCCGGCCTGCTGAAGAGCTTCGGCGATGAGGGCCTCCGGAAACGCGTGTACCCAGATGGCAGAATGCGGGGCAAAAACAAGTACCTTCATGGTCGTCGCGCACGCGCACGGATATTGTCAAGTGCCTGACGAAACAAGAAGCATTCGCGCACGGTACGCTCGTCGAAGGCCTCCGAATTGTCAAGCATCGCGTAGCGCATGAGTTCGCCGCCCATCTCGAGCGTCACCATCCCGCTGTCACTGCGCCAGCTGCCAGGCGAGTTGGCAGCGTCGCACACTGTGTGAACCAGGGCGGGCGTGATCTTCCCGGCCGCTTCGGAAAGTGGCAGATATTCGGTCAGCGTCATTTCGGGCGCGCAATAGAACTCGATCGCCTGCAAGATTTCGCGACTCAAGGTTTCCCGCCACTGTCCGAGGGACGCCCCATAAATGCCGAAATCTCCGCTGTAGCTGCTGTTTCCAGTCCATCCCTGCGCGGAAACATCGAGCATCTCGGGTACGAAATCAAGTGCCAGGTGCGCGCAAAGCTTCTTTGCCTCGCCCTCAGGTCGAAGCACCAGATTTTCATAGGACACGATGCTGACACGGCGCCCGATTTCCGGATCAGCCACAAGAACTCTGGATTGCACGACGAACTTTCGCCAATGCCTGGCATACGAAACAAAATGTGCGGCCTGGCTTGAATCCTTTCGCGCCATTTCGAGCAGTGAGGCGACAATCGCCCTGGGATCACGTTCGATGATGAAAAAACGGGCGGACGGATAAGTGCGCGCAAGCAAGGGCAAAAAATCGATCGTCCAAACCTCCTTGGATCCACACCAGGGATTCCGCGCACCCCGCTTGGAATTACCGATAATGTTCAGCGCACTGTCGAAAAACGTTCCATAGTCGGCGCCGCCCGCCTGCATAAGTTGCCCGGCGCGCTCGGGGGACTCCAGACCCGCACGCGCAGAAATCGCGTCGCGCAATTCGTCCTCATCCCCCGGCCTGAAAGGGTGGTGCGCAGTGGCCGCCGACAACAAGTCGAGCGTCGCAGGTCCGCAGGGGTTGAAGTAGTAATCCTCGAATGCGCGGTGCGGATCAAAGGCGCCCTTGACTTGTTCGTCGCAACAGCCTTCGATGATGCGGTTTCGCAAGGATTTGAAGAACGGCATGAACGGATCCAGCGCAAGCTCCACCTCCGGATGGCGATTGAGCATCCGGCAAAGCAGGTTTGTTCCGGATCGTGCTACTCCGAAAATGAAGAGGGGGCGCATCAAACGCGACTATCCATGCGAATGGTTTCGCTCAATCGATCGGTACTGCCGCGACTATGAGATCGTCGCACTGTCTGCCCCTGTCGAGCGCCGCTTGGCTTCCATTGAGCATCGAAGCAATCTTCTCGAGAACAGTTTCGTCATCGAGCTTCAGGGCGATCTGCACGAAAAGTTCGTAAATGTCCATGCCGAAATACCAGGCCGCCACAGGCCTGAATCCCTCTTCAACCAACGCGGTACACAACGAAGCATCCGTAAAGCAGTTCACGTGGGTGGTCGGATCCATGTGTCGAGCCACCACAGCCCCTTCCGCCTCTTGCGCGGCCGACCCGACACAATTGAACCGTGGCACTTCGACGATCAGCATCCCAGCCGTTGTGGCGAGACGACGACGCGCTGTGGCCAGCAGTCTTCGCGGCTGCGGAACGTATTCAAGCAAACCCCAGAACGTGATCAGATCGACCGCCGACGCATCGTCCACGTGGAAATCCTCCGGGCGCAGTTCGACGCCAAAGGCCGATTTCGCGAATCTGCGCGACGAGGCGCTTCGTTCATAACCGACAACATCCATGCCGGCTCTGGCAGCTGCGGTCACGAAATGTCCCCCACCCGCACCAACGTCAACGAGACTCGACGGAGCACGATTGAAGACCCGTTCATATTGCCGGCGGGCCCAGCCAAGCTTCGGTTCCGCGATCTGCCTGATACGGAAGTCCTGGGCGGCGGGGTCGATATCCGTATATTCTGAACTGTGCAGCGCCGATTCAGTGAACAGGGAGTCCAGAACGCTCTGGGAGGGCTGTTCACTTACGTAAACGTGACCGCATCCTTGGCAGCGGACATACGGCACTTCAAAGACCTTCATGGCCACACTCGCGCCCCGGGTCGCTTGGCCGCAACATGGACAGCTTTCCAAGGTGTTGTGAGGCGCATCGAGAGCATACAACCTAGCCGCGCTCTTCTCCAGAAATGCGGCGTATTCCCTGATTTCCCGAAGCGACGTTCCCTTCAGGGAAAGCACGTCGAGTCGCTTTCCGACAGTGACATCGATGCAGTGAGTCGCACCACGATACTCCCAAATCTCGGTCATTTGGTCTTGGCGGGTGCCGTCCAGGGTAGTTCGCCTGGTCCAAGCGTCTTTGGGGGATTGCGGATTCAGCATTGCTTCTCCGTGGCACTCCGCACGTGCGCTGGCGGCACTCCGGGTGCCAATGCCCAGACAACCAATGCCGGGCCACGCGCGTACATTCGAACTCCGAGAAAATCGACCATTGGCAAATGTGCCCTGCAATTACAGGTTCAGCTCCCGAAGTATGCGTTCCGCACATGCCTCGGGACCTTCCAGTAGCGTGGTCAGGCGCAGTTCTGGCGACTGAGGTGCCTCGTAAGCACTGTCAATCCCGGTGAAATTCTTCAGGTCGCCGCGGCGTGCCTTGGCATACAACCCTTTGGGATCACGCCTCTCGCACTCTTCAAGCGGAGTATCAACGTGGATTTCCAGGAATTCGCCGGGTTCGAATAGAGAGCGCGAAAAGTCACGCTCCGACCGGAACGGAGAAATGAACGACACTATTACGATCAGGCCCGCATCCACCATCAGCTTCGCTACCTCAGCCACGCGCCGGATGTTCTCCACCCGATCTGCTTCAGTGAACCCGAGGTCGCGATTGAGGCCATGACGGACATTGTCCCCATCGAGAAGGCTGGTGTGCCGGCCCTCCGCATGCAATCGCTTTTCCAGCAGATTCGCGATCGTCGACTTTCCCGACCCGGAAAGGCCCGTCAGCCACACGCAGCGCGGACGCTGGAGCTTTAGGGCCGCACGCGCCCTTTTGTCTACGGACAACGCCTGCCAGTGGATATTTGCGGCGCGCCGGAGGGCAAAATCGATCATGCCAGCGCCGACCGTCTCGTTGCTGATGCGGTCGATCAGAATAAATGCGCCAAGGCTGCGAGCGGTCGCGTAGGGCTCAAACGGTACCGGACGATCCATGCCGATATTGACAATCCCAATCTCGTTGAGTCCCAGTTCCTTCGTGGCGAGTTCCGCTCCGCTGTTGACGTCGATGCGATGCTTTATCCGGCTCACCGTCGCGCCTGTCAAGCAGGTGTGGATTTTCACAAGATAGGCGCGCCCCGCTACGAGGGGATGATCGGACATCCAAAGCAGATGCGCCTCGAACTGGTCGGCAACCGGAACTGGAGCCTTTCCGTCCGCGATAACATCGCCCCTGCTGACATCGACTTCTTCACAGAAGGTGAGGGTGATCGAATCGCCTGGGCCGGCACGAGCAACCGACTCGCCCGCCGCGATAACCGACTTCACTGCCACCTCGCTTCCGCCAGGTGCCACACGAACAACGGCGCCCGGCCGCACTTCCCCGCAAGCGATTCGGCCACAAAAGCCACGGAATTCGGAGTTCGGTCGATTCACCCATTGCACCGGCATGCGGAAGTCGCTGGCAATGGCAGGCGTCACACGCACAGACTCCAGGTACTCAAGCAAGGCCGGGCCCTCATACCACGGCGTACCGGCACTGCGGACGATCACGTTGGCTCCGGTGGTCGCTGCAGTAGGGATCGCCTGGACCGACGCGTAACCCAGACCAGCAGAAAACTCGCGATACCGCGCGACGATATCCTCGAAGGTCCGTTGATCCCAATCGACAAGATCCATCTTGTTGACCGCCAGAACAACGTGCCGCACTCCCAGCATGGCGACTATCCGGCTGTGTCTGCTGGTCTGCGCCAGCAGGCCTTTCCGCGCATCCACAAGCAGAATTGCAAGGTCAGCGGTGGATGCTCCGGTGGCCATGTTGCGCGTGTACTGCTCATGACCAGGCGTATCTGCCACGATGAACCGGCGCTGCGGCGTCGCGAAAAACCGGTATGCGACATCAATCGTGATTCCCTGTTCGCGCTCGGCATGCAACCCGTCCACCAGCAACGCGAAATCCAGGTCTTCGCCTCGCGTGCCAAAACGCGACGAGTCCTTGCCCAATGCACTCAGCTGATCGTCAAATACCTGCTTGGACTCATAGAGAAGTCGGCCGACAAGTGTCGACTTGCCGTCGTCGACACTGCCGCAAGTGATGAAACGTAACGGCTCAATCATTAGAAGTAGCCCTCTTGCTTCTTGCGTTCCATAGAGGCGGTACTGTCATGATCAATCAGTCGGCCCTGTCGCTCCGATGTGCGGGCGCCAAGCGTTTCCCGGATAATTTCCTCAAGCGTAACGGCATCGCTCTCCACTGCTGCTGTCAGCGGATAGCAGCCCAGCGTACGGAAGCGTACGGCACGCATCTCAGGTTTCTCGCCGACCAGAAGCGGCATGCGAGCGTCGTCGACCATTAGCCACTGACCGCCGCGACGAACAACCGGACGCAACTTTGAAAAATATAACGGAACGATCGGAATCTGTTCCTTTTCGATATACATCCAGATGTCAGCTTCAGTCCAGTTCGAGATTGGAAACACCCGGATCGATTCGCCCGGATTGATCCGGGTGTTGTAGAGATTCCATAATTCCGGGCGCTGCACCTTGGGATCCCAGCGATGCCCTTTGGACCGAAACGAGAATATCCGCTCCTTCGCGCGCGATTTTTCCTCGTCGCGCCTCGCGCCTCCCATTGCGAGATCAAAGCCATGCTTGTCCAACGCCTGCCTAAGCGCCACTGTCTTCATGACATCGGTATAACGCTCTGATCCGTGGTCAAACGGATTGATACCCTGCGCCAGAGCTTCGTGATTGGTATGGACCAGGAGATCAACACCAATGTCGCGCACCATCTTGTCGCGAAACTCGATCATTTCGCGAAACTTCCACGTGGTGTCGATGTGCAGCAGGGGGAACGGCAATGGTGCTGGCAGAAAGGCCTTTTGCGCCAGGCGGAGCATCACCGAGGAGTCTTTCCCGATCGAATAGAGCATTACTGGGCGCGATGCGGTTGCGACCGCTTCTCGGATGATCTCGATGGACTCGGATTCCAAATCAGTCAGCACACTACTCACCTTTCATGAGCGGAAGCATGAACGCCCGTAGCGTGTATTTCGTGCTCGGCTCGCGCAGCCTTTCGATTTCAAGGCTGTTAAATCCGGCAGCATGGGCCAACTCTTGCATCGACGCAGGGCTGAAGACATGATGATGATCGATGAAAAACTCTTCTCGTCCTGCGCCATCGACTACCGCTGCCTCCCCGTCCGGCAGCTCGACATAGACGGCCCCGCCTGGTGCGAGGCACTGATGCGCGCGTGCCAGCATGGCTACCGGATCCGCGACATGCTCGAGGACCTTGTTGAATGAAACCAGGTCGAAGCGCCCGAGATCATCTGCTTGCATGAAGTCGGCACATCGTCCGGCCACACCTGCAACCTCGCCAGCATGCTTCGCAGCACGCCAATCAGGATCAAGCGCCGTGCAGGGCCAGCCAGTTAACCGGTGCAACCGATGAAGAAACACGCATAACCCGGAACCGACATCCAATATCCTGGGCATTTCGCCGGCCGCAATGATCTTCGCGAAATGTGTCGAACAGAATTGGCGTACACGCTCGACCCTGCCGACATTGTCGGACTTTTCCTCCGGCAAGGCGACAATTCGGTCGAAAGCGCGCTTGAGGCCGTCACCACCGTAGGTTGCATCGACATATTGCCCGCTATAAAGCACTCGCATGTCGATATCGTGAACCGACAGGTAGTGCCCGCAGTGGTTGCAACGCCTTATCTCCCGCGAGTAGGGAGTTGTACCGAAGTCGAATCGCACCTCACCCGGCGGGGGACCCCGGTAGGTAAAGACCGTCGTGAATTCACGACCACCGCACAAGCAGGTCAGCAATTGCATGTTATGGGTTCCGTGCGACTCGCAACGCCGATTCGACCAACGCGAGGTTTTCAGCATTGTCGAGCCAGGCGACGATGCGCAACTCCTCGACAGCGACGTATTGGTCGAACAGGGACTCCTTCCCGTTCTCGACCAACAAGACGAAAAACCGCCCGATCATGTTCTTTACCAGCACCGCGCGCAGCCCGAATTGCTGCAGCCGCCCGTTCAGGGATGGCGTCGCGTAGAAGCCCCAGTCCTTGCGCGCCAGATCATATTCCGCGCCAGCCTCAGTGGTGAACGTCAACTGCTCGTCCGGCTCCAGCCGGACCGTTCCACAATCCTTCATCTGCAGCTTGACGGTCCGACCCACTTCATAGGACCGCGGGGGATTCTTGATGTCGATCTTCATTGCCAGTCCCAGTCTGGAAGCAGAAAGTCCGGGATCACCCACTTGCCGCCGGCACGCTTCCATACATCCTGGTTGCGGAAGGTCTCGGCGATGGCGAAAAAGCGCGCGCTGTCGATCCCGGCGAAGGCGCAGAACTTCTCGATATCTTCGCGCGGCTCCTGGTTGCCGGTACGCCGAATGATTCCGATGGCTTCGTCGCGCCCGAGCCTGCCATTGCGGATCTCGAGGGAAAGATTGTCAAACAGCCGGGTGAAGCCGAACTTGTACCACTTGAGATAGTGGTGAATCGAGATGAAGTCGTCGTCGATATCGGCAAAATCGTAATAGCCGGTCTTGACGCCCGCGGCGCGGCCGCGAAAACCGTGTTCGGCGGCGATGCGATAGGTGGCTTCGGGATCCCACGCGAAGTAGTAGCCGAGAAACACGGCGTTGACGCCGGCATCCTCGAGCTCGCGATCCGTCGGCCCAAAATAGGGGGTCAGCGCCTTTTCGCCGAGTTCCGGCGAGACCCAGTCGGCAGCGGTGGTTCCATGCGTCACGCCGAACTTGCGCAGCCAAGCGGAATCGAGGCGGAATCCCGTGCGTTCCTCTCCCGTCCCACCATACTCGAAGGCCGAATTCTCGCCCCATACGACCAACGGAATGCGATTGCGTACCGCTATCGTCAGCGGAATGCTGAACAACGCCATGTGCATCGGAATGGCTGTGCTGCCAAAGCGCTCATAGGCGCGCAGCATGAAACGCGACTCCACCCCGGGATTGATCTGGTAGTCGATGTGATCGACACCCAGCCGCACCAGGTTATCCAGATTCTGCTGGCCGATCGGGGTGCGCGCCGGTGTCTTCCAGGTCACCGCCAGCGGGTTGAGGCCATGTTCCAGGCATTTGAGCACCTGCCAGGTGCTGTCCTTGCCGCCGCTCACGGGGATCAGGCAATCATAGCCGCGGCTGCGCGCCCTGGCCGTCGCTGCAACCTCGCCAAACAACTTTTCGCGCGCCTGCCAGTCGATGTCCGGACGCGACTGGTGCGAATGGCAGGCGTTGCAGACGCCGTCGGCTTCGATCACAAGGTTGGGACGCGAGTCCGGCAGGACGCATCGGCGGCAGTATTTCATGCGCACTGCCTCATGCCGAGAATTCCTCGAGGAACAACTTGCAGTTGAGGAAATAGAAGACGAACTTACTTTCGCTGTTGGGCAGGTCGGCCTTGCGCAGGAGATTTTCAATCCGGTCGCGCCGGATGACATCGAAAACCGGACTATCACGCAGCAGCTCGGCGCGAACCGCCGGGTCGTTCACATCCAGGTAGGAATAGATCGGGGCGTTGAATCCCACCTTGCGACGATTCTGCATGACAGCGTCCGGGCCGATGCCCGCAAGCGCGTCGCGCAACACCGCCTTGGCGCGGCCATCCCGCACCAGATGGCGAGTTGGAATCGAATTGCAGAATTCGAACAGGTTGCGGTCAAGGAACGGTGAGCGGTTCTCGACCGAAAAATACATGGCGTTGAGGTCGTCCTCGTGCAGGATCACCGGCGTGGCCTCGTGAAACAGTTCGTTGAGCATGCGGTTTCTCAACAGGTGATCGCTGTATTTTTCCTCGGCGAAGGCCTCGCTCCAGGGCGCGGTGAGGTAGTCGGAGAATCCGTCCGCATCCATGAATATATGGTCGCGAAATCCGGGATCGTCGACAAAGAGGTCCGGGTTCTGCAGGTGTGGATTGCGCACGATCGGCCGGATATGCTCGGTCCAGGCTGCGCGCGCGGCAGGATACAGAGCCGGGTCATTGCGGACCTCCTGGAGGTAGGCCAGATGGTGATCGTAGTACCCGGAGAAAATCTCGTCTGCCGCGGTGCCGCTGACGGAAATGCGATAGCCGGCCGCAGCGATGGCCTCCTGCAGCATCCACTGTGCGTAGTAGGTGATGGTGTAGACCGGTGCGTCGTGGTAGCGCACCAGTTCACGCAGGCGCTCCAGAAACCGGTCGGTCGTGACGGGTATCGGCGTATTGCGCACACCCAGTTCGCGTACCGCGCACTCGACCATGTCCTGCTCTTCGTAGCGTGCGTCGTCGTTGACGATAGTGAAGCCGTGCACGTCGTAGCCGAATACCCGCTTGGCGATGCTGATGAGCGCGTTGGAATCGACCCCGCCGCTCATGCAGAAGGCCAGGGGGACGTCGGCGCGCAGGCGCACGCCGACCGAGGCGATCAACCGCTCGCGTGCGCCGGCGACAGCGTCGGCGTAACTCATGCCTTCATCGATGGCCAGCCGTGGCCGCCAATAGCGGTGCAGCGACTCCCCGCCGTCGGCTGCGACGCGCAGGAAATGTCCGGAACGAACTTCCGAAATGCCTTCAAAGAAGGTCTCGTTGCCCTTGTATAGCGCCTTGTAGCCGTTGACCAGATAGCGCCGGAGGTGGTTTCCGTTGACCGGCAGGCGGCGACCGAGCAATGCGAAGATGAATTTTATTTCCGACGCGAAATAGAGGCCCGTGCCATCACGGTAGATGTAAAGCGGCTTCTCGCCGAACCGGTCACGGCATAGGGTCAGGGAGCCATCGCGCTGGCTGTAGACCGCGAATGCCCACATGCCCTCGCAGTTGTCCAGCACCTCCCAGCCGCGGTCGCGCAAACCGGCAAGCATGACTTCGGTGTCGGAGCGGGTCCGGAAATCGCGCCCGGCAGCCGCGAGGGTTTCGCGTTGCTCCACGTAGTTGTAGAGCTCGCCGTTGAAGATGATCCAGTCGTCATCGACTTGCAGTGGCTGACTCGATCGCGCTTCCAGATCGATGATCGACAGCCGTGTGAACAGCAGATGAACATGCCGGCCAGCCGCGTTGACCCAGTGGCGGGCGGCGCGCTGGTCCGGGCCGCGACGGCGCATGGTGTCCAGGCAGGTCTCGACCGCGGCGGGACCGATGTCCCGTGTACCGATATAGCCTGCGATGCCGCACATGGCTATGCGAAGTGCGCGGGCGCGAGCACGGTGTGTCGTGCCAGCGCGCCTGCAAGTCTTCTGCCGATGATCGCGGGCGCGTCGGCCGGGGATATGCCACCGCCGGGACGCACGAAATCGAGATCAGCCTCGGCCAGCACTGCGCCGGCCGGCAGGTCGCGTGCCAGGACCGCGCTGCGACGGACCGCCTGCGCCATCCCTGCGTCGGCAATCGCGTCGCCCTTCTCCCCATCGCCCTGTAGCGCGCCAAAGTTGCGCACGATCGTCGCCAGCCGGGTCATTTCAGCCGGATCGGCGGAAAGCGCATGGTCGCGGAAAGCGCTGGTCGCCTTGTCGAGCGTGAAATGCTTTTCGATGACGCGAGCACCCATGCCTAGCGCCACCAGCGCCGCCTCGATGCCGAGCATGTGGTCGGAGTATCCCGTGGTCAGCCCGAACCTGACTTGCAACGCGGATATGGCGCACAGATTGGCCTGCTCGATCATGGTCGGGTAGAGGCTCACGCAGTGCAGCAGCGCGAGCCTTTCATCCAGCCGATGGCCCGCCGGCAGGTGACGCTCGATAACACTCACGGCATGGGAAACCTCGTCCATCCGTGCCATGCCGGTGGACAACACCATCGGTTGTCCCAGGGTCGCCGCGCGCGCAAGTAACGGGTCGAAAGTGAGGTCGCCGGAAGCAAGCTTGATGGCATCGCAAAACGGTGCGATACGTGCAAGGGAGTCGATATCGAAGGCCGAAGCCATAAAACACGCCCCCCCTTTGCGCGTACGCGCGGACATCTCGCCAAATACCTCGATGGGCAGTGCAAAGCGGGACAACTGTGCAATGCGCTCCGCCTGAGCCACATTGACCAGGCGCGGAGGATCGATGACCTGCACCTTCACAGCATCGACACCCGCAGCCAGGGCCGCGGCCACCAGTTCATAGGCGCGACCGTGATCACCCTCGTGATTGTTGCCGATCTCCGCGATCAGAAAGGGACGCTTGTCCGTGTCGAACGAGGCAATCTTCAAATGCATGCTCCATTGCGGCGATGCGCGTGAAATACATAGGCAGCCTCAACGACGCCAAATCCACAAGCCCGATAAAGCCCAAGCGAAGGCGTGTTGGCAATCTGCGTGCCCACCCGCAGCATCTCGGCCCCTCCCCGATAGTGTGACTGGAATCCGTTGACCAGCGCCCTGCCAGCGCCGATGCCACGTGCCCCCGCCGCCACTGCAACCAGATCGATGACGGCATACTTCCGGCCGGCGACCTCGGTTGTCAACGCGGCCAGAAACCCGATCACGCTTCCGCGCTGCTCGGCCACCAGGAGAACATCGCCGCGCCGCCCCTCGCAATAACTGCGAATCCATTCGCGCTTGACGAGATTGGCAAGCGGTGCCGGAAACAACGGGTCAAGATGGAAACGGGAATATGTGAACGCCGATTCCGCGATCGCCAGTGCGGCAGCGTGATCACTGGTCCGGGCCGGAAAGACGTCGATTCCCGTCTCGGTGCGGGAAGCGCCTTCCCCGGCAGGCATATC
Source organism: Burkholderiales bacterium (assembly GCA_965279115.1). Classification (GTDB taxonomy): domain Bacteria; phylum Pseudomonadota; class Gammaproteobacteria; order Burkholderiales; family JAEUOS01; genus JAEUOS01. The sequence continues at coordinate 3,306,124 of OZ257137.1, read as the reverse complement.
CAGGATGACATTGGTGTCGACCAGGTAGAAACCCGCCTTGCCAAACTGTCTGGCCGTGGCAACGGCCGAGGCGGGAATCTTTGCAAAGAAAAAACCGTCTCCCGCGTCGGCGAGCGCAGCGGAGATCCCGGCAGGATCGCCTTCTGCGGCCACCTTGTGGCAGGGCATCCCGGCAACTTCGGTCAACCATCCGTCACGGCTGCACGCGACCATCAGTTCCCCTTCAGGCCTTGCCGAAATACTCGGGATGACGCTGGGCCAGCCCCTTGTACCAGTCGATATACCGCACGAACCCGGTTTCCAGCGGAAACTGCGGGGCGTACCCCAGAAGCCGCCTTGCCTTGTCCACCGACAGGGTGCCGCGCTCGGGCATCAGGCTGTCGCGTGGCTGGTACTTCACGTTGATTCCCGGGAAGTTGGCCCGCATGATATCGGCCATCTGGTTGAGTGAACGGGCGCCGCCATAGGTGAGATTGAAAGTCTGGTTGCGCGCTTCGGGACGCTCGATGCACAGGCGGATACCCTGCACAAGATCGCCGATGTAGGTGAAATCCAGGGCGTCGGACCCGTCGCCGTTGATGGTCAGATCGAGACCGCGCAACGCGTTTTCAATGAAGGCCTGGCCTACCCGCCGGCTTACGCAACGCTCCCCGTACAAGGCGGAGGGGCGGACGATTGTGTATGGAAGGCCGAACACCTGGTTGTAGGCGATCACCAGCTTCTCACCGCCGTATTTGAGGGCGCCATAGATGCCCATCGGCTCGCAATGCCGCTCCTCGGTCACCGATTCCCCGTCGAAATTCCCGTAGACCATCGAGGACGAGAAATAGATGAAATGGCGATCCTGGCCTCGCGCGCAGTCAAGTGCGTTTTCCAGGGTACGGAAACTGTGGTCGAAGGTGCTGTACGGATCCTTGTTGGCGCGGTTCGCGTGCGCGATCGCGGCGAGCTGGACGATCGTATCCGGCTGGATATCCGAGAGGCAGCGCGACAGCACCTGGTAGTCGCGCGCGTCCAGGACATGCAGGGGCACATTGATTTCCCGCATCGCCGCGAGTCGTTCATAGATCAACTGCATGTACAGTTGCTTAGAGGGATCGCCGGAACCATTCGAGAAAGCGCCGAGATTGTTGACCTGCAAACTGTCGATGATGTGGACTTCGGCACCGCGCGAGTGCAACTCCAGCGCGATATTGTGGCCGATGAATCCGCCACCTCCGATCAGCGCGACCTTGCGTCCCTTGAGACTACCTGTCATCACACACCCTCCTCGTTGCAAGCTTGTTGGAAACACCGGCCGATATGCTGCATGTCGTCCGGCGTCAAATGCGGCCCCACGGGCAATGCGATCGACTGGTCGCTGATACGCGTTGCGTTGGGGTACAGCCCGAGATCGCGGGCATATTTTTTTCGGTAGTAAGTCAGGCGCGGCACCGGCTGCGGATAGTAGACGGAGGTGCCGATGCCCATGGCGTTCAGCCGTGCGACTACGGCATTGCGCTTGTCGGCGCCGGCATTCTCGACCACTGCGGACAGGCAATACCAGCTTTGCTGCTGGGCCCGCATCACCGAATCGAGCACACAGACCGCCGGCAGGCCCGCAAGCGCACCCTTGAGGGTTTCGAAATTCCGCTTGCGGCGCTCGAGAATGACCTCAATGCGTTCGAGTTGCTTGCGCCCGATCGAGGCGTTTATATCGCTCATGCGATAGTTGATTCCCAATGTGGGCACGTCGTACATGCCGGGAATGGCGCGTTCGGCGAAGCTGCGGTCGACACCGAAGGCGCGCGCCTTCGCGACACGGGCGGCGAGATCGGCATGGCGGGTGGCGAACATGCCGCCGTCACCGGTGGTGATGTGCTTGACGGGATAAAACGAAAATATCGCAGCGTCGCCAAACAGTCCCGCGTGGCGGCCATTGAACCGGGTACCTACGGCAAGCGCGCAATCCTCGACCACCTTGAGACCGTGACGGTCGGCAATGGCCATGATCGCATCCATGTCGCATGGAATGCCGTTGAAATGGACGATGCCTATCGCACGTGTGCGCGAGGTGATGAGGGGTTCGATCAGGGCCGGATCGACATTTCCGGTTGCCCGGTCGCAATCGACGAACACCGGGGTGGCACCGACGTATTCGACCGCATGCACGGTGGCCACATGGGTTTGCGCGGGCACGATCACCTCGTCGCCCGGTCCGATCCCGAGTTGCCAGTAGGCGAGGTGCAACGCGGCCATGCCCGAACTGACTGTCAGGCAATGGGCGTCGGGCCCCATGAACGCGCCGAATTCCTTTTCGAAAGCATGGGCCTGGGGACCGTGGGTAAGCACGTCGCCCGCCAATACGCCGAGCACGGCCTCGCGCTCCGACTCGGTGATCCAGGGTTTGCCAAAGGCGATCTTGCGAATTTCCGTCTTGTCTGTCATACGTATTCCACGTTTTCAACCTGTCCTGAAGCGGCGGCGCGGTCGCAGGCGATGGCCACGCTGACACCATCGAAGAAACCCTGTGCGTCGCATGATGTGGCGGCATCGCCGAGAATTGCCGCAATGAACTCCGGGATCAGGTCTCCCTTGGCGGCAGGCAATGGCGCATGCGCGATCGAAATGGCGTCACACGCCGGATCACGCGTGTAATGCATGCGCGCACCGGCATCATCGTATATCAGGGTACGACGGGTACCGAATACGCGCATCACATGGTGGTGGCGATGCACACAACCGTAGTTCGCGGTCATGCGGGCCAGCATTCCTGACTCGAAGCGCAGCGTAGCCGCACAATAATCGTTGTAGCGAAACGCGCTGTCGCGTGAGCAAAGCCGATTGCCGGCAGCCGTCACCGACTGCGGCCGTTGCTGCGTAATCCACAGGAGCAGGTCAATGAGATGGATGCCACCGCCCTGCATGACCGAATAGTCGACAACGTCACGCCGCCAGCCCTCCGTCACCTTTTGCAGGCGGCCATACAGGTAATCGCCATCGAACGCATAGACCTCGCCGAACTCTCCCGATGCAACAGCCTCGCGCAGCCACGCGTACAGCGGCGCGGCCCGGAGGATCAGGTTGCTGCCGAGTTGCAGTCGACCATCCGCGGCCTGCCACAGGCGCTTGATCTCTGCCAGTTCCACCATGGTGCGGCACAGGGGTTTCTCGACGAACACGTGCTTGCCGGCGGCCAGAGCAGCGACGACCTGGTCGAAATGCGCGTCATCGAAACTCGCGATGGAGATGGCATCGACCGCCGGATCCCGCAAAAGGGAATCGAAACCCTCGGTCACCTCGCTCTTCTGCACGCGGGAAGCGACAGCATCGGCGCGCCCGGCATCGTGGTCGCACAGCAAAACGCGACCAACCGCGGGATGACGGGCGTAGGCAAGCGCATGTTGCTCCCCTACACCCAAGCCAACCACGCCAACCACCAGGCTTTGATCCTGCCCCCCGGGAGCACTCATGCGGAAACAACTCCCGAAGCCAACGAGGGATATGCTCCAGAACAAGCCAGAGGTTCTAGGCGGCGTAAATCATCGAGCGTGTCGACCACAAACGAAAGACCGGGCCATTGAGGATCGCTTCCCATGATGTTTTTGACTCTATATGTGAGTGGGTTACGATAAAAGACTTGGGTAGGGTGCTCCTGCTCGTCACCGGCAAGTTGCGACGCGTCAATCCCTGCCAGGGTTCGCGCATTCAGGATTTCCACACTTTGCCCAGGTGGATAGGACCGCACGGCCACATTTGTTATAAGGTCAATATCGGCAGCGCAATACTCCAGAAGCATGGGGATCAGCTTGGCGTCAATCATCGGGCTGTCCCCGCATATCCTGACGATCCAATCAGCCGGGAATGCACGCGCGCAAGCCTGAAAGCGCGCGAACACGTTTGCAAGTTCCCCGCGAAAGACCCGAAAACCCAGCGCCTCGGAGTACGCGGCCAGCGGCGCGTCGGTCGGGTCGTTGCTGGTAGCAAGTACGATCCGGTCATGCCCGACCACCGATGCGAGCCTTCCTAGCACCATCTCCACCAAAGGCCGGCCCGCAAACGGCGCAAGCATCTTCCCGGGGAAACGTCTGGAAGACATGCGCGCCTGAACAAACACTCGATAATCCATTTCGGCAGAGCATCCCGGACGACGAAGTGGGCAACCGCTTTCAATTCGACAACTAGACATTATAAACCGACGACCTTTTCGAACCACCCCTGGCATGCCCGGCTTACTTCCCGACGGCGCGAGTGTTTCTCAACCAGCGCAAACACTTGATCGCCCGGGTCGCGGCGCCAAGGAGCGCCGGCTACGAGCCTATTGGCTTTTGCGCTCGAGCAGAGGGAGCACCTCGCGCTCGGCGAATCTTTGCAGCAATTCGCCGGCCTTGCGGTTGCCTTCGTGGTTCCAATGGGCATCCGCCGGCGCGCAATCGATACGCGTTCCGGAAGCACGCAAGGCATTGGGCAATGCATCGAAATAGAGCGCACCATTTTTGCGGAAAACTTCCGCATAGTCCGGAGGACTGTCCAAATCCACCCGGAATCCGACGATAACCAGACGTGGAAACTCCTCCCTTACCCGCCTCACCAACCCCTCCATCACCGCGATGCCTGCGTTCGAGTCGCCAACCCCGCCCGCCCCCGCAGCGCGGAAAAGCGGGCCGGACATACCCAAATCGAACCTGCGATCCACTTTCAGCAACTCCCCGAACATGTATTTCGAAAGTTCGCTGTTTCTGAGCAGCCAGTTTGACGGGTCCTCTATATGGAACGACCCGCTCCCCGGCCGAAAATACGGGCGTGGCTTTTGCACCGTACTCAGGTCCTTGCCGACATAGACGTTCTCGGCCAAGTCGTTGGCTGTGAGTTGCCAGAAAAGCACCTCTGGTTTCGCGACATCGAAGACTTTTTTGAGCAGCAGGTATTCCTGGGCCGTACCGTATCCCCCCACGCCCGCGGCAAATACGCTGAATTTCCCGTTTGAATAGCGCTCGAACTCGGCGTGGTAAAGCCGGTCGGTCGAAACTTCGGTCCCCTGCGTAAAGGAGTCGCCGACGAACAACGCCCGATGATCCCCCCTGGCGCCCGGAACGCGTATCAGGTACTTGCTGGGCGGGGTTTCACGTATGACCGCCTCGCCGCAAGCATTCTGCTTCGTGGTAACCATCTTGTCCGGATTTAGCACCCATCCGAGTTCCAAGTCGTCGATATTCTCGGCCCGTGCGGTCCACGGACTGCCCTTGACGACGTCGCGAACCCAGCGAAACCCGAACTCCATTGCGGTCAGGAAAAGACCAGTTGCGAGAAGTGCGATCAACGCCCCGCTTACCCTCGGATGGCGCTCGAATATACTTGGCGTTGATTCGGACATGGCTAGATAGCGTGCGCGTTTGCGGGGAAAGACCCCATGCACATGTTTGGACCGCCCGATTATCCAACACGACTTTGCATCTAGGCTGATAGGTCGACGGCATAGCGGGTACATCCGGAAGTTCGATCATTTGATCGCCAGGATCGCATGGAACAAATTTCACAACTTGCACCAACCGAAAGTCGCTCCTCCAACCGTACGTTCGGGCTTGTATTCGCATTCGTATTCGGGGTGATCGCGGCTTATCCAGTGGTTTTCGGCGGAAATCTGCGCCGCGAGTGCGCGGCTGTCGCCGCCCTGTTCCTGCTGCTGGCCCTGCTGGCGCCCGCGGTTTTGGCCCCTCTGAACCGATGGTGGTTTCGCCTCGGCCTTGCCATGCACAAGGTCGTCAATCCGGTGGTGATGGCTCTCATCTTTGTCATCGCCGTCATTCCTACCGGGTTGCTAATGCGCCTGTTCGGCAAGGATCCCTTGCGCCTGCGCCGCGAACCCGCGGCACAAACCTACTGGATCCCCCGAGATCCGCCCGGCCCAGCAGCCGAGTCACTCAAAAACCAGTTTTAGGCCCTCTACGACATGCAGTTCCTGAAAGAACTTTGGCAGTTCATGCGCGCCCGCAAGAAATTCTGGCTGCTGCCGATCATTGCCATCATGCTGGTGCTGGGTGGCTTGCTGATGCTGGCCCAAGGATCGGTGGTGGCGCCGTTCATCTATACCCTTTTCTGATGCCGCTGCGCATTCTTGGCATCAGCGCGTTCTACCACGATAGCGCGGCGGCGCTTCTGGTTGATGGAAGGATTGTAGCTGCCGCGCAGGAGGAGCGCTTCTCGCGCAAGCGCCATGACGCGGGTTTTCCGGCACGCGCCATCTCATATTGTCTAGAACTCGCTGGGGTGGCATTGCGCGATATCGACTATGTCGCCTTCTACGACAAGCCATTCCTGAAGTTCGAACGCCTTCTGGAAACCTACCTCGCGTTCACCCCACGCGGGTTTACCTCGTTCAAGACGGCGATCCCTGTCTGGTTGGGCGAGAAGCTGTTCCTGAAAAGCCTGCTCCTGCGCCGCCTGCGCGAGCTCGATGCAGGTTTCGGTTCCGACGGCAAGCTGCTTTTCTCCGAGCACCATCTCAGCCACGCCGCGAGTGCCTTTTACCCGTCCCCCTTCGAATCCGCTGCGGTACTGACCATGGACGGTGTTGGCGAGTGGGCCACAACCTCGCTCGCCATGGGCAATGGCGGCGACTTGCGGATTTCGCGCGAGATACATTTCCCGCATTCGCTCGGCCTGCTTTACTCCGCCTTTACCTACTACACCGGATTCAAGGTCAATTCTGGCGAGTACAAGGTCATGGGCCTGGCTCCTTACGGACGGCCGGTGTACTACGAAAAGATCATGGAGCACCTGATCGACGTCAAGCCCGACGGCAGCTTCCGGCTGGACATGCGCTTTTTCGACTATTGCACCGGGCTCACCATGACCAACGCGCGCTTCGACGCGCTTTTCGGTGGTCCGCCGCGCAAGCCGGAGTCGCCGCTCACACAACGCGAAATGGACCTCGCAGCCTCCATCCAGGCGGTCACCGAAGATGTTGTTCTCCGCCTGGCAGCCGGGATAGCAGCAGAAACCGGAGCCAGCGACCTGTGTCTTGCTGGCGGCGTAGCGCTCAATTGCGTGGCCAATGGCAAGTTGTTGCGTGCTGGAAGTTTCAAGCGCGTGTGGGTCCAACCGGCTGCCGGCGATGCCGGAGGCGCCCTCGGCGCAGCGCTTGCGGCCCAACACATTGAGCTCGGCAAGCCGCGCGAGCGGCCGGTCTCCTCCATCGACGGCATGCAGGGTTCGTATCTCGGACCGGAGTTCAGCCAGTCGGATATCGAGCGGCGGCTGCGCGCAGCCGGAGCGAGCTTCGAAGTCCTGCAGGACGATAGTCTGATCGACGCATGCGCACTCGCGCTGGCCTCCGGCAAGGCCGTTGGCTGGTTTCAGGGGCGCATGGAATTCGGGCCGCGTGCGCTTGGCGCGCGATCAATACTTGCAGACGCGCGCTCTCCGGTCATGCAGTCGGTGCTTAACCTGAAGGTCAAGTTTCGGGAATCCTTCCGGCCGTTCGCACCATCAGTGTTGCGCGAAGACGTGACCGACTGGTTCGACCTGGACGACGATAGTCCGTACATGCTGTTCGTGGCTGACGTGGCTTCCGGGAGGCGTCACCAGATGACGGTGGAACAGCAGGCCCTATTCGGCATCGACAAGCTGAACGTGCCTCGATCTGAGATTCCGGCTGTAACGCATGTCGACTATTCCGCACGGGTGCAAACGGTACATCGGCAAACTAACCCGCGTTACCACGCCCTAATCGCGCGCTTCAAGGCGTTGACCGGTTGTCCCGTGCTCGTAAATACCAGCTTCAACGTGCGCGGTGAGCCAATCGTATGCACCCCGGAAGATGCGTTTCGGTGCTTCATGGGAACGGGCATCGAAGTACTCGCGGTGGGTAATTGCCTGCTCGACAAACAGGCCCAGAATCCCGACCTGCTGGTCCAGTACGCTGCGAATCTCGATGCTGACTGAGGCGACTCCAGAGCCTGCCGGCGACAAGCGCCCGCCGCCGCTACGGGTTTGCCAGGTTTGCGCGGTCGATTTCACGCTCAAGCATTTCCTGCTTCCGCTGATAGGTGGCATGCAAGCTCAAGGCTGGAACGTGACAAGCGTCTGTTCCGAGGGACTCTTCTTGCAGCAATTGCGATCGCAGGGTTACCGCGTCGAGGCCCTGGGCATTGACCGCGGACTCAATCCGCTCAAACATGCCGTTTCGTTATTTCGACTGATCGCATTGTTCCGACGTGAGCGCTTCGATATCCTGCATGTTCACACCCCCATCGCGGCACTGCTAGCCCGCATCGCCGGCTATGTTTGTGGTGTTCCGTTGATCGTTTATACCGCCCATGGCTTCTATTTCCATGATGAGATGCGAGCGCTGCCCAAGGCTTTTTTCGTGCTTCTCGAACGCGGGGCCGGTGCAATCACAGACCTGTTGTTTACTCAAAGCGCCGAGGATGCAGCCACGGCGATCGAAAGACGTTTCCTGCGGGCCGACTGCATAGTACCCATAGGCAACGGTGTGGATACTCGCGCATTCAAGCCTGGCGATGCGGAGGTCCGCGCGCGTATCAGGGCTTCTCTTGGCATTCCCGATACGGCCGTTGCCATCGGCATAATCGGCCGCATGGTGTCCGAAAAGGGCTATATCGAGTTCTTCGATGCGGCCAGTCGAATCGCACCGGCCCGACCAAAAGTCTTTTTCGTCGCCATCGGCGACCGACTCCCGAGTGATCATGCCGGCTCAATCGACCAGGCACTCGAGGAGGCTCGTAGAACCCTTGGTTCGCGCCTGATCCTTACCGGGTTGCGCAGCGATATTCCAGACCTGCTGGCCGCGCTCGACATCTTTACCCTGCCCTCCTACCGCGAAGGCATGCCACGCACCATCATAGAAGCAATGATGATGGCCTTGCCGGTGGTGGCCACCGATATCCGCGGCTCGCGCGAAGAGGTGGTCGATGGAGAAACCGGCCTGCTGGTGCCGGTGCGGGACTCAGTCGCACTTGCCGACGCGCTGCAAACCCTGGTGGACGACCCGCACACTCGGACCCGGATGGGCAGCGCCGGTCGCGCCCGGGCATTGGCGCTGTTCGACGAATCGCGCGTGGTCGCGCGCCAGATTGCCGAGATCCGCGCGCGACTGCCAGCCGCCCTGCGTGAGCGCGCGTGACATACCTCCTGATCGCGCCCGCCGCCGCCTTTTGCACCGCCTTCCTTGGCACCGGCCTGATGTTGTGGCGCCGCTGGCACTGGGCGGTGGATCATCCCAATGACCGTTCGCTGCATAGCGACCCGACCCCGCGCAGCGGCGGGCTTGCGGTGATGGCGGCAGTACTCGGCGCGACCGCCCTGGCGGCCGTGTTCACCAGTCACCTGCCGCTGGCCGCGCTGGCACTGGCGATGGTGCTCGCAGCGATCTCCCTGGCGGACGACCGCGGCGGCTTGCCGATCAGGGCACGGCTTGGCGCGCACCTGCTGGCCGCCGGCGTGTTCGCCGCCTACCTGACCGACAACAATGCTCCCTGGTGGTGGATGGCCGGGGCGGTTCTGGGAATGACCGCGATGACCAATTTCTTCAATTTCATGGATGGGGCCAATGGGCTCGCCGGCGGCATGGCGGTGGCGGGGTTCGGCTTCTATGGCATCGCGGGCATGGCGAGTGCCCCGGATATGGCCACGTTCTGCATGGTGGTCGCGGCGGCGGCCGCCGGCTTCCTGTGTTTCAACCTTGGCGGCCGCATCTTCATGGGAGACGGTGGCTCGGTTCCACTGGGCTTCCTGGCGGCAGCTATCGGTATCGAAGGCTGGACGCGCGGTGTCTGGCCGCTCTGGTTCGGTCCGCTGGTGTTCGCGCCCTTCGTCGTCGATGCAACGGTCACGTTGATCAAGCGCGCCGCGCGCGGCGAACGCTTCTGGCTGGCGCATCGCGAGCACTACTATCAGCGCCTTGTTCGTTCCGGCTGGAGCCACCGGCGCCTGGCGGGAGCCGAGTATGCGCTCATGCTGGCATGCGGTATCGCAGCGTTGGTGGCGCGCACGGGCGATGCCCAGATGCGGACCGTGGCATTTGCGACAATAGGGGCCATCTTCCTCGGCGCGATGGTCCTGATCGACCGCCGCTGGCGCCGTTATCTGGCCACGCAAAGCCCGTCCCGATGAAACCCATGCGCCCCGTTCTGGGGCTCAATCCGCTTTCCCTGCTGGCCTTCGCCCATGATGTGCTGGCAGCCGGCCTGGCCTGGGTGCTGGCATTCTGGTTGCGCCTGAACCTTTCGCTGCCAGCCGAGTTTCACGACGGGCTCGGGCGCGCGCTCCTTGTCTGTCTGCCAGTGCAGGCCTACGCCTACCAGGCCTTTGGCTTGTACCGGGGGGTGTGGCGCTATGCATCGCTACCCGACCTGAAGCGCATCGTCTTCGCGGTCGCCGCCGGCGCCCTGGCCGGGCCGTTCGCTCTGATGATGCTCGGCATGAACCTCGGCATTCCACGCTCCACTTTCCTCCTCGAGCCCATCCTGCTGTTGCTGATCATGGGCGGCAACCGCGTTGCGTACCGATCATGGAAGGAGCACCGGATGTTCGGTGCCACCAGCGCCCAGGGCGCGCCAGTGCTGCTGATCGGCACCGGCGATGCTGCGGTAACGCTAGCCAAGGAGTTCACCCGTTCGGCCGACTGGCGGGTAGTCGGCATGATAGGCGACGACCCGCGCCTGGCCGGCCGCCTGCTGCAGAATGTTCGCGTGGTCGGCGGCCTGGAAGCCCTGCCGGAAAACGCCGCCCGCCTGGGCGCTACCCATGTGATCATCGCGCGGCCGGAAGCCACGCACCAGGAGCGCCGCCGCATTGTCGAAGTATGCCGCGACGCCGGGCTGAAGGTGCTGACCATTCCGTCCTTCGACGACCTGATGAGCGGTCGGGTGCAGGTATCGGCGATCCGGCAGGTGGAGCTTGACGACCTGCTCGGGCGGGATCCGGTCACACTTGACAACGAAGGTCTGAAGGGCCTTCTGCAGGACCGCACGGTATTGATCACCGGAGCCGGTGGCTCGATCGGGGCGGAACTGGTGCGCCAGGTCGCACGGTTTCGCCCCGCCAACCTGCTGCTGGTGGAGAACGGCGAGTTCGCGCTATACAACATCGAGCAGGAGTTGAAGCGCGTAGCCCCTGATCAGCGCTTTGCCTGTGTGATCGCCGACGTTCGCGATACCCGGCGCGTGCGACGCGTGCTCGCCGAACACCGCCCTGCGGTGGTGTTTCACGCGGCGGCCTACAAGCATGTGCCGATGATGGAGGAGATCAACGCCGGCGAGGCCCTGGCAAACAATGTGGCCGGTACGGCCACGCTGGGCGCGGCTGCCATTGAGGCCGGTGTCGAAAAGTTTGTCCTGATTTCCACCGACAAGGCGGTCAATCCCACCAATGTGATGGGGGCCTCGAAACGCCTGGCCGAGCTGGTCTGCCAAAGCCTGGATGCGCAGTCATCCGCAACGCGCTTCGTGATGGTGCGCTTCGGCAACGTGCTGGGCTCGACCGGCAGCGTGATACCGAAATTCCGCGAGCAGATCGCGCGCGGCGGGCCGGTGACGGTGACGCATCCGGACATCGTGCGTTATTTCATGTCCATCCCCGAGGCTGCGCAACTGGTGTTGCAGGCAGGTGCAATGGGGCAGGGCGGCGAGATCTTCGTTCTCGACATGGGCGAGCCGGTCAGGATCACGGAACTGGCACGCGACATGATCCGCCTGTCAGGACTGTCGGAAGATGAGATCCGCATCGAATTCACCGGTCTGCGGCCGGGCGAAAAGCTGTTCGAGGAATTGCTGGCCGATACCGAGGCCACGCTGCCGACGCCGCATGCCAAGCTGCGCATCGCCAAACCAAGCGGGGTGCCTGATGCGGCATGGCGGGCGGACTTGCTGGCCTGGCTTGCTGACCCGGGCACGGACATCCCGGCACTCAAGGCAGAACTCCGGCGGCGCCTGCCTGAATACCAGCCCGAACCCGCTGGCCGCGCCTGATCAGGGCATATCAGTCGGCCGCTTGTACCGGACCGTCAAGCAGGCGCCGGCAAGCCGCCAGCGCATCGTCGACCGCAATTCCGGCAACATCTCCGCCAGGCGCCTGCAAGACCTCATGGCGCACACCCCACGGGCGCCAGCGCCGCACCGGCGAATCGCCAAACAAGGCAACCACCGGCACGCCCAGCCCGGTCGCCATATGCATGGCCCCGCCGTCGGCGCACAACATCAACCGACACACCGCCACGGCGCCCGAGAGCCCCGCCAGCGTGCCGGTGGGCCATGGCACGCAAGCCGGCAATTGCCCGACCTGCGCCAGAATGGCGGCTGCCTTTTCGTCATCGCCGGGATGGCGCGGATCGTCCGCGGGGCCGGGCGCCCAGAGAAGCAGCACGGTCATGTCACCCCGCGCGCACAGACTCCGGATCACGGCCGCGAAATTCTCGGCGGGCCAGCGCTGCAATGCGCGGCGCGCGCTGATGTGGACAGCCACGACAATCGCGCCGGGCATTGCCCGGCCCGCCAGCGCCTGACGAACCCGGGCCATTTCCGACGCGTCGGGCGCGATCACGCACGGACCGGGCGGCGGCACCAATCCCAGATCGGCGCCGAGCCGGTACACGTCCTCCGCCTCGTGCAATGAAGCGCCCGCGCCGTAAGGCACCGGCCGGCCCACTTCGCGAGGCTCTCCGCCCTCGACAAAACCAAGGATGGACTTCGGACGCACCCACGCAGCCAGGCGCGCGGCCTGGCGCTGCGCGCCCGGCCCCGCAAGGATCGCCAGGTCGATGCGCCGCGCCCGCAGGCGCCATAGCAGCCGGGCGGTATCGGCGTAGACCATCCAGCGTGAACGATGGGGCTGGTGTTTGGCCTTGTCATAGGCGAACAACTCGTCGATGTCCGGATGACCCGCCAATACCGGGGTGTTGTAAGTGTTGCCAAGCACACCGATCCATGCGGCGGGGAAGCGCGCGCGCAAGCCGCGGATCAGCGGTGTGGTGAGAACCAGGTCGCCGATGTTGTCGCGACGGATGACGAGGATGCGCCGCGGCTCGCTCACCGCGCTGCTTTTCCCGCAGGCGCGAAAGCCAGCGCGAACGCCAACATCGCCAGGATGGCATGCTCATGGTGCAAGGTGGTGTTGGCCAGCCCGATGGCTACCGTGACCAGCCAGGCGGAGACTCCGCCAAACCAGAGCGCGACCTCCGCGCCGCCTGCCACGAGGTCGGGCCGTTTCCTCACCAGCCGCCACGCCACCATGCCCAGAAAACCCAGCAAGGCGGCCAACCCGGCGACACCGCGCTCCACCAGGGTATTGATATACAGGCTGTGCGCATGCGGTGCGCCGGAGTACTGCGCCTTCACAAATGGCTTCCCCTGGCCGGTCACCCATTTCTCGAGTTGTGCGTCGTTGAAATGCCCGTAGTTCTCCATACCCACGCCGAACCAGGGCGATTCCTGCCAGGCCACCAGTCCGCGGTTCCAGATCAGGTCGCGCTGCGCCAGGGAGTAGTTCTGCGAGCCCCACTCGATCTGCCGCTGCAACGCACTGGTTCCTCCGACCAGCGCTGCCAGCGCGATCACCGCGCCGGCAGCGACCCAGGCACGCCTTCCCAGATGCGCCGAGCGCGCGGCGACGATCGCGGCAGCCAGCATGACCACTACACCCACCGCGCCCGCCGCGCGGCTGCCGCCGAGAAAAAGTCCGATCAGGAAGAACAAGGTCGCCACCCCAAGCAGCGTGCGATCACGGGTTGTGATCACACGCCACAGTCCGGCAAGGAGCCCGGCGGACAATCCCATGCAGATGGCGAGATAGATGGCGCTGTGGTTCACATGCCCGACCGAAAAAAGCTCGAGCGCCTTGCGGGAAGCACTGACCTTCCAGTTCCACAGGGCTTCGGCTTCAGCCAACGCGCAGGAAGCGACCAGCATGATGGCGACCGACAGTTTCTGTGCGGTTGTGTAACCCGCGCGCCGCACACACACGTACAACGAGCCGTAGCGCAGGAGATCACCGGCCGCGCGCCATTCGTTGCCGTCACCGCGCTGGATGCCGCCGAACACGGCCGACAGGGCACCGGTTGCGAGAACAGCGAGGAACAGCCATTCAGTCGAATCAACACGTCCGCCAAACTCGCGGTTGCGCGCACGCGTGGCCAGCCACGTCACGACATAGATCAGCCAGAGGATGTTCTTGGGCGCTTCGCGCAGCGGCAGGAAAAATGCGACGCCAAGAAGGAGCGCGAATTCAACCGGGTACCGCCATTCGCGCCTGTTGATGTAAGCCATGGGGCCGGTGGTACCGGGATAGGAAAAAGAAGGTTGGGCGGAACGCTCGGTTATTATACGAGCCGGCTGTAGCCACCTACGTCGTGCATCTCGCGGTGTCTTCCGCACGGCCTCATCCGGAATTTTGACTTGCCCCGACGCATTCTCTTCGCCATTCGCAGCAAACTCGGGGACACGCTGATCAGCTTCCAGTGCGTGCGCGCCTTCGCGGATGCGCATCCCGGGGATCACGTCACCCTGCTGACCCGCACCGCATACGCGCGCCTGTTCGCCGGCGAAGCCGGCATGCGCGTCATCGGATTCGACAGTCGCGTCGGCATGCTGGCCAAACTCATCTGGTTGCGGGTTGCCGAACCCGCCTTCGATGTCCTCGCGGTCCTGTGGGGATCGGGCTCGCCCATTCGCCTGATCGGGCGATACGTCCGCGCCCGACGCAAGATCGCCTGGAGCCGGCGATTCGCCCCGGAGATCTTCGAGGAAGCGGAACTGCCGGCGGACCACCTCCTCGTGGACCCGGCGGCATGCACCATCCGCGCGTTCGACCCGGCGTTCGTGCCCCCTGCCGCGCTTGACATTCCCAGCCTGTCTTCGCGCTATCGGTCAGCCCGTGACAAGTCTGCCATTGGCGTGGTTCCGATCGCGGACGAAGCCCGTCGCAACCTTGACGTACCTGCGCTGACGCAACTGCTGTCGGAACTGAGGCGCCGACATCCCGGCGCGCCGATACGCGTCTTCATCAACCCGGGCAATGGCGGCGCGGACGCGCTGATCGCGACGAAGATGCCGGCCGGTTGCGAAGTGCGCACGTTTCGCGACCTTACTGCGTTGATAGAGGAGTACATGCAACTGGCCCAATGGGTGGGCACGGATACGGGCCTCTATCACCTGGCGGTATCCGTAGGGATTCCGGCGACGGTATTCTTCGGCCCCACCCAACCGCACAAGATCATCATGCCCGCGCAGCCCGACGCCAGGGTGTGGCGCCTGAAAGTACTCCGGGATTCGCATTGTGACGAAAAGGCGTGCAAGCGGCCGTTGTGCCTGCATGCAACCGTAGCCGCGTGGTGCGGAAATCCTGCCAACACCCGAATCGAGGATACGCCGTTGAGTTGCCCGTTGCGCCTATCTGCGCCTGAACAACTGACGCGACTGCGCGACGCCAGCCCCGAATGAAGATCGTCATCCTCAAACGCGACAAGGTTGGCGACATGCTGCTGGTCACGCCCATGCTTGAGCACTTGCGCCGCAGCCTGCCGGCAGCGGAGGTCCACATGCTGGCCAACGACTACAACGCCTGGGTTCTTGACGGCAACCGTGACTTCGACCGCTTGTGGGTGTATCCGCGCGTGCGCCATGGTGCCAGCGTGCGTCCTATGGCCTTGCTTGAACAACTGCGTCAGGTCTTCGCTCTGCGTTCACAGCGCTTCGACTTCGCCATTGCCGCCGGCGGAGTGGTGAGTCCGCGTGCCGCGGCGCGCATCCTCAAACTGGGTGCGAAACGAACCATCGCCTACGCCGGCGCCGGTCCGGATGGCGGCGACCCCGTCTTTGGCAGGCTGACCGATCCCCTCGCCTATGACGGCCGCCTGCATGAAGTCGAATCCAACCTGCGTCTCCTTGAACCTCTTGGAGTGCCGCCCCCACAACATCCGATCCGGCCACGGCTGGTGCTCGACCGGGCGTGGCGGGATGCGGGTGCCGAATGGATTGGCGCGCAGGGGCTCACGCCCGGGCGCTTTGTCGTCATCGGCCTCAATGCCAGGCGCATCAAGCGCAAACCGACAACCGACCAGATTCTTTCCTGGTCACGCCATTTCAAACTGGACCTCGGCCTCGACAGCGTGCTCATTTGGCAACCCGGTCCGCCGGACGACCGGGTTTATCCGGGCGATGACATGATCGTGGGCCCATTCATGAACAGCCTGCCGCCTTACCTCAAGCCATTCGCCAATCCGGATGATGTGCGCGCGGCGCTTGGCGTGATCTGGCACGCGGCAACATCGATTTTTCCGGATGGCGGCATCGCCCATTTGTCATCCGTTTCACCGGGCGGATCGCTTGCGCTGTTTGCAGAAACGGACGTATCGCCCCATCCGGACAACTGGCGACCATACGCCAGGCGCTCGACGTGGCTGGAAGCCAGGAAGACCGTCGCGGAAATATCCGATGAGCAGGTGTTCGAGCGCGCCGACTGGCTGCTCAAGCAGCCGCTGCAGGACTGAACATGTCCACTTACGCCATCGGCGACATCCAGGGCTGTCATGACGAACTTGTACTGCTGCTCGAAAACATCAGGTTCAACCCGGCTCATGACCAGGTATGGTTCACCGGCGATCTCGTCAATCGCGGCCCGCGTTCGGCCCAGACATTGCGCCTGATCAAGTCGCTTGGAGACGCGGCCACGGTCGTGCTCGGCAATCATGATCTGTTCCTGCTCTCCCTGGCCGCGGGGCATGGAAACCTGCATCGGGGCGACACCATGCAGGAAGTGCTTGAGGCGCCCGACTCCGAGGAACTGCTGACCTGGCTTGCCTCGCGCAAGCTGGCTCACTTCGAGAACGATATTCTGATGGTGCACGCCGGTGTCCTGCCGCAATGGAACGTGGCGAAGGTTCTGTCCCTGGCAAGCGAAGCGGAAGCCGCGATAGCACCGGGCAGCGATTTTTTCTCCGTGATGCGCGGCAACGAGCCCGACGAATGGTCCGAAAAGCTGCGCGGTCATGACCGCATCCGTGCGATCGTCAACGCGCTCACCCGCATGCGTTTCATCACCCCGCAAGGCCGGATGGAATTCAAGACCAAGACCGACGTGCCTCCCAAGGGGCATGCCGCATGGGACGCGGTGTTGCCGCGCAAAACCGCCGGCGTGCATGTGGTTTTCGGTCACTGGGCGTCGCGCGGCCTTGTGCTCAAACCCGGCGTCAGCGGACTGGACAGCGGCTGCGTCTGGGGACGGCAGCTGAGCGCGCTGCGACTGGAAGACCGGACGCTTTTCCAGGTCGCCTGTCTGGCCGGACCGACGGGGTACAGCGATGTGCCGGCCTGAGCGGCGTTTGCCCCGCCCTGATCGCTACCGATCCTGCCGGGAGTGGCCGCGCAACCGCTCGCGAACCTGAGCCTCGGCCGCCAGCGCAAGCTCCCGTCTGCCACGCCCAACCACATCGAGAGGCGGAAAAAAAGTCAGCTCACACACCAACCTTGGTTCAAGCAGCACCCGCCGCACCGATTGCCAGAACGTCAGCTCGCCAATATAGGCTGGCGCATCCGAGTAGTTGCCCCGAATGTCGAGATAGCGCAGGCAAAAAGGCGTGATCTCCGCCTTGGCGTCAAGCGCCGCCTGCAGCAGGTTCCCGTGGAACTTGAGGACATCACGCCCGTCACTGGTGGTGCCTTCGGGGAATACTGCAATGGTTTCGCCCGCCTCCAGATGCGCACGCAAGGTCTGGTTGATGCGTCGCGTATCGGAGCGCTTGCCACGCTCGATAAAGACCGTGCCCGATTGGCGGATCAGGTGCCCCAGCACCGGCCAGGAAGCCAGTTCAGCTTTGGCGACGAACCGCGCGGCGGTAATCGCCTGCAAGGCATATATGTCCAGCCACGACACATGGTTGCCAATGTAAAGCCGGCTTCCCGCCGTCGCATCGAAACCCGGCGGCATGTCGACAACCAGGCGCAACGAAAGGATCCCGAGAACCTTGCGACTCCATGCGCGAAGGATGCGGTCGCGTCGCTTTTGCGTGGCCCGCGGAAACACGGTCGCCAAGACCACGAGGCCGCGCCCGATATGCACCGCCAGGCGCGCCAACCGCCAGGTCCGCGTCAGAAACGGTGTTTCTCGACTCACTCGGAATGGACGACCACGCCGGCCACCAGCGTGCGCACCACCCGGCCTGCCAGTTCATAGCCGGCAAATGGGGTGTTCTTGCCTTGGGATACCAGCGCAGCAGGCGAGACTTTCCAGTAGCGGTCAGGCGCGATGACCGCCACATCGGCCGGCCCGCCAGGCCCCAGCCGGCCATAGGAAAGACCCAGTGCCTGTGCCGGCCCGCTGGTGATCAGCCTCAAGGCCCGCGCCCGCGCCACGCCGTCCTCAGCCGCCCACTTGAAAACCAGCGGCAGCAGGAGTTCCACCGCCGTTACGCCGGGCTCGGCTTCGCCGAACGGCAGGGCCTTGTCATCCTCGTCGACCGGCGCATGATCGGAGCAAATCGCGTCGATGGTGCCGTCCTTGAGGGCGGCACGCAGTGCATCACGATCGCGCTGTGCACGAAACGGCGGGATCACCCGGCAATGCGGGTCGAAATAACCGATGTCCATCTCGGTCATATGGGCGTGGTGGACCGCGATGTCGCAAGTGACAGGCAGGCCTTCCGCCTTGGCCGCACGCATCAGGTCCATCGACCGTGCGGTCGACAGGCGCGCGACATGCACCCGGGCGCGCGTGGCGCGCGCCAACTCGAGAATGCGCAACAACCCGATCGTCTCCGCCTCCGCCGGAATCGGCGTAAGGCCAAGCCGCGCTGCAACCTGCCCCTCGTGCGCCATGCCGTCCTTTGAAAGCCAGGCATCGTCCGGGCGCAGGATCACCACGAACCCGTGCGTCGCGGCGTACTGCATCGCACGCATCATCACCTGGGTGTCGTTGAGCGGCGCATCCGCCTGCGAAAACGCCACGCAGCCATGGCCGCGCAGCTCGGCCATTTCGGTCAGTCGCTCGCCCTTCAGGCCTTCGGTCAGCGCACCTGCCGGAAAAACCCGCGGTCCGCGCAGGTTCTTGGCACGATAGCGCAGCATCTCCACCAGGCCCGGCTCATCCAGCACGGGATCGGTATCGGGGGAACACACCAGGCTGGTGATGCCGCCGGCCACCGCAGCATGCATCTCGGAAGCCAGCGCGTTCTTGAATTCAGCACCCGGCTCCCGCAGCCGCGCGCACAGGTCGACAAACCCGGGCGCGACGATCATTCCGGATGCATCGATGGTGGTATCGGGCTTGAATCCGGCGGGGGCAGGCCCCACCGCAACGATCTTTTCTCCTTCGATGTATACGCCACCCGGTCCTTCAGTCCCCGCCGCGGGATCGACCAGAGTGCCGCCTGTGATCGCAGTCTTGAGTCCGCTCATGTCAGTTCCCGGCCACGATGCTCATCACCGCCATGCGCACTGCGATCCCGAACGTTACCTGCGGCAGGATCACGGCCTGTCCGCCATCGGCCACCGCGGAATCGATCTCCACGCCCCGATTCATCGGCCCGGGATGCATGACGATCGCATCGGGTCTTGCGCGCGAGAGTTTCTCCGGCGTCAGCCCGTAACTCTTGAAGAATTCCTGCGCCGAGGGCAGCAGCGCACCACGCATTCGCTCATTCTGCAACCTCAGCATGATGACCACGTCGACGTCCTTGAGACCTTCGCCCATGTCGTGGAACACCCGCACACCCATGCTTTCTACAAAACTCGGCAGGAGAGTACGCGGCCCGATCACCCGCACTTCCGGCACGCCCAGCGTGGTGAGCGCGTGGATGTCCGATCGCGCCACCCGGGAATGCAGGATATCGCCGACGATGGCGACGGTGAGCTTGGTGAAATCCTTCTTGAAGTGCCGGATGGTGTACATGTCCAGCAATCCCTGGGTCGGATGCGCATGCCGGCCATCGCCGGCGTTGACCACGTGGATATGCTTCGCACCGGTGCGGTTCAGGTGTTCCGCTATCAGGTAGGGCGCGCCGGATGACGCATGCCGCACCACGAACATGTCGGCCTGCATCGCCGCCAGATTGTCGACCGTATCGAGCAGGGATTCGCCCTTTGCGGTGGACGACGCGTTGATGTTGAGGTTGATGACGTCCGCCGAAAGCCGCTTGGCCGCAATCTCGAAGGTGGTGCGCGTTCGCGTCGAGTTCTCGAAGAACAGGTTGAACACCGATTTGCCGCGCAGCAACGGCACCTTCTTGACCTCGCGGTCGCCGACCGAGGCGAACGCATCTGCGGTCGAGAGGATGTTCTCGACCACCGACTTGGGCAGTCCCTCGATGGAAAGCAGGTGCGTCAGTTCGCCATTGGCGTTGAGTTGCGGGTTGCTGGCCACGGTCGTCAGGTATTCAGGCTCGTCGGGCGCAGGTACGCCTCTGGCGGGGTTACGAATTCAGGTCGCATTCTTTTTTTCGACCAGTGCGAAATGGAGTTGGCCGTTGGGGTCGCGGGTCAGGTTGAGGCTCTGGTTGTCGGCCAGAGTCACCCGCGTGCCGACGAACCGCGCGGCGACCGGCAGTTCTCGCCCGCCACGATCCGCGAGCACTGCGAGATCGATGCGGCGTGGTCGCCCATAATCGAACAATTCATTCATTGCCGCCCGCACCGTCCGCCCGGTATAAAGAACGTCATCCACAAGAATGATGGACGCGTCTTCGATATCCAGTGGAATGGTCGATTTCTTGACCTGGGGGTTCAGTCCCACACGGGCAAAATCGTCGCGATAAAACGAAATGTCCAGGAAACCCAACGGCGTGGCGAGGCCAAGGGCCGCATGCAGCTGCTCGGCAATCCACGCGCCACCCGTATGCACGCCGATCATCACGGTTTCCGGGCGCACCTCCGGACGAATCTGCTCAAGCAAGCTGTTGAGGAGTACCTGGGCGTCGGGAATGTGGTTTGGGGTCACGTTTGCTGGTCCAGCCAGGCTTGCAGGATGACGGCAGCTGCGGCCGCGTCAACCTCGGCCTTGTTGTTTCGGCCGGGCCTGATCGCGTCTTCGACTACCGCGGACGAATACCTCTCGTCGACGAATTTTACCGGCAAACCGAATCGGCCACCCAGTTGCTGGCCGAACCTCTTCACCCGTTTGGCAATCGGCGTCTCGCCACCATCATTGCCAAGCGGAAGGCCGACCACCAGCAAGTCGGGTTGCCATTCGGCTATGAGTTGCCCGATGCGCTCGAAACGCTTGTCGTTCCCGGCGGTCTCGATGGTGCAAACCGGTCGCGCTCCGCCGGTAAGGGTATTCCCGAGCGCGACGCCGGTGCGCTTGAGTCCGAAATCAAACGCCAGAACCGTCTGCGGGCCCACGTTTGAATCAGGCGTGGCCAGCCACGTCCATCAAATTGGCGAAGTTGGCGCCAATCAGACCCATTGCCGCCTCAAGCCGCTGTTCGACCGGCAGGCTGAACATGACCTGAGGGTCGGCCGCGACGGTAAGCCAGGCATTCTGGGCAATTTCGCTTTCCAACTGACCCGCGGACCATCCTGCGTACCCCAGCGTCATGATGATGTCATCGGGCCCTTCGCCCACTCCGACCGCCTGAAGGATGTCCTTGGATGTGGTCAATCCAATCGCCTCGGTGACCTTGAGAGTGGAAGACCAGCCGCCCAGGGGGCGATGCAGTACAAATCCGCGATCGGTCTGGACCGGACCGCCAAAATAGACTGGTGAAGCCTTCATCGATTCGACCTCAAGCCTGATGTCCACCTGTGAAAACAGGGTTTCAAGCTTGATGTCAAGCGGACGGTTGACCACGATGCCGAGCGCGCCCTGGTCATTGTGCTCACACACATATGTCACCGTCTTGCCGAACACCGATTCACCAAGCGAAGGCATGGCAATCAGGAAATGATCGGTGAAGTTGGGGGGGCCTGAAACGGGCCGCGTCTTTCCGGAAGCCATGAGGTGATTGTAACGCCGCGCCGATGCCCCCGTACAATTCCCGTCGCACCGTCATTGGCCCCACACACTCGCGATCACGGGATTGAATGCACTACGACGCCACGCTCTTCTGGTTCAGGCGCGACCTGCGCGTGGATGACAACGCGGCGCTGTATCGCGCGCTCAAGGCGGGCGGGCGGGTGTATTGCGCCTTCGTTTTCGATACCGGCATCCTCGACGCCCTGCCCTCGAGACAAGACCGGCGCGTCGAATTCATCCGCGAGTCCGTCGTTGAACTCAATGCGGAGCTGGAGAATATCGGTGGAGGACTGGCTGTCCTTCATGGGCGGCCCGAAAAGCTGATACCGGAACTGGCGAAGAAGCTCGGTGTCGATGCCGTTTTCGCCAATCACGACTACGAACCAATGGCAGTGACGCGCGATGCGGTGGTCGCGGACGCGCTCAAGGCAAGCGGGATCGCTTTTCACGGCTACAAGGATCAGGCCATATTCGAGAAGGACGAGGTGCTGACCGGTGCGGGCAAGTTCTTTTCGGTTTTCACTCCCTACAAGAACGCCTGGCTGCGCAAGCTCGATTCCTTCTACCTGCAAGGCTACGCGGTACGCAAACATGCACGTGCGTTGAAGCCGGCATCCGGCGCGTCCGGAGTTCCAACCCTTGCCGAACTCGGGTTCGCGCCAACCAACCTGCATCGCCTGGGCATTGTGCCTGGCGCGCGCGGCGCTGCGGCGCTGTTCGACGATTTCAGCGCGCGCATCGCCGCATACGCAGAAGCGCGCGACTACCCAGGGATCAAGGGGCCGTCGTATCTGTCGGTACACCTGCGCTTCGGCACGATTTCCATTCGCACCCTGGCAAGGGAGGCGTGGCATGCCTGGCAAGGCCATGGCCCGGTCAAGGGTGGCCATGGTGCGGAAACCTGGTTGTCGGAACTGATCTGGCGTGATTTCTACTTTCACATCCTGCACCACAATCCGCATGTGGTGGATCGTGCTTTCCGTCCCGAATACGACGCACTGAACTGGGAGAATGGCGAGCATGCGGACAGCCTTTTCAGCGCATGGTGTGAAGCCCGAACCGGCTACCCGCTGGTCGATGCGGCGATGCGCCAGCTCAACCAGACCGGCTACATGCACAACCGATTGCGGATGGTCGTTGCCTCGTTTCTCACCAAGGATCTGGGGCTAGACTGGCGTCGAGGAGAGCAATACTTCGCCCAGCATCTGAATGATTTCGATCTGTCAGCCAACAATGGTGGCTGGCAGTGGGCCGCCTCGACCGGATGTGATGCCCAACCGTATTTCAGGATTTTCAATCCGGTCACCCAGTCCGAGCGCTTCGACCCGCAAGGCAAATTCATTCGCCGGTATGTACCGGAGATTGCGGGGCTCGGCGACCGCGCCATTCACGCTCCGTGGCAGGCCAAGCCATTGGAACTGGCTGCCGCAGGGATCCGGCTCGGCGAAACGTATCCTGAACCGGTCATTGACCACGCAGCGGCGCGCGAAAAAACCCTGGTCCGTTTCAAAACGGCACGCCAGTCCCTTTAGGGTACCCTGGTTCGTTGCCCACTGGTTTACCCTGATGCCCAGTAGGGAATAACAGGGGTTACACTTCTTTTCGCTGAACCATAACAATCACGGAGGCCAGCATGTACAAGCGCATTCTGCTCGCATACGATGGCTCGGACGAGGGGCACAAGGCACTGTTCGAGTGTGGCGACCTCGCGGTTCTGCTCAACGCGAAGGTGGATCTCCTTGCGGTGATCCCTTCTTACGCCGGGATCATGGTGGCCGAGGGCATGATCATCGAGGACAATTACGATCAGGAGCGGCAACGCTACCAGGCGGTGCTGGAAGAAGGCTTGTCGAGCCTGCGTTCACGTGGCTATTCAGTGGAGGGACAGGTCGCGCATGGCGAGCCGGTCGACGAGATCTGCGCGCGCGCCAAGGAACTGAAGGCCGACCTCATATGCGTAGGCCATCGCCACGCAAACACC
Organism: Burkholderiales bacterium; assembly: GCA_965279115.1. GTDB lineage: Bacteria > Pseudomonadota > Gammaproteobacteria > Burkholderiales > JAEUOS01 > JAEUOS01. The sequence goes on along the minus strand of OZ257137.1, from coordinate 3,282,204 downwards.
TGGGCGCAGCGTTGGTGGCGTGGTTCACTGGGCAAGAACCTAATTGATCACGCGCCCTGCAGCGTGTTGATCGCAATGGCGCCCTGAAACGGAATGCGCGACTGCCGATTGGCCCTGGCTCACGACGGGCGATCTTCGCATGAGCAGATGATCACCTGATCCGGCATTGGCTTTGATGTAGCAAAGCCAATTCTGCTGCAGCAGGTACCGTGCGCTCCAACGCAACGGAATCCGACACGCAATTGCGTCGATCCGAAGTGAAAGCCGGCTTGCCTTATCATCCGGCCCTGCATCCGGAGGATCGTCAAGAATGACACTTTCACTTTTTGACCTGAGCGGCAAGCGTGCGCTGGTTACGGGGTCCAGCCAGGGCATCGGACTGGCCCTCGCACACGGACTCGCCGGCGCCGGCGCCGAGGTGATTCTCAATGGCCGCGACCAGGGAAAACTGGACCTGGCCCGCGCCGGCTTTCCCGATAAGGCGCGCATAGGAACACGCGCCTTTGACGTCACCGATGAAGCGGCCGTTATACAGGCGATAGACGCTATCGAGTCCGAAGACGGCCCGCTTGACATCCTGGTCAACAACACCGGCATCCAGATCCGCAAGCCGCTGGAGGAGTTCGACACCGAAGCCTGGCACCGGCTGATCAATACCAACCTGACGTCGGTGTTCTATGTCAGCCGTGCGGTGGTGCGACACATGATTCCGCGCCGACGCGGCAAGATCATCAACATTTGTTCGGTCAACAGCGAGGCGGCGCGCTATTCCATCGCTCCGTACACCGCCACCAAGGGGGCGCTCAAGAACCTTACCCGCGGGATGTGCGTGGACTGGGCGCGCCACAACATCCAGATCAACGGGCTCGGGCCGGGTTATTTCGATACGGAACTGACGCGCCCGCTGGTGGAGAATGCAGAGTTCACCGCATGGCTCAAGAACCGCACGCCGGCACAACGTTGGGGCAACGTGAAGGAACTCGAGGGGGCGGTTGTTTTTCTCGCCTCAGGGGCCTCGGATTTCGTCAACGGGCACGTGCTGTACGTGGATGGCGGCATGCTCGCGAGCCTCTAGGAGTGACCGCATGAGCACCTTTCTGCCGTTCACCGACGAACACCGCGCCCTGCGTGAGACCGCACGCAGATTTGTCGACAACGAGATCAGGCCGTACTACGCCCAATGGGAAAAGGACGGCATGGTCCCGAAAGCGTTGTATCGCAAGGCGGGCGCGTTGGGGCTGCTTCTTACGGGCATACCGGAAGAATACGGCGGCGCCGGAGGCGACTTCCTGTTCGCGCACATCATCAACGAGGAGCTGGGGTTCGCCGGCGCCACCGGCCCGCAGTTCGGCCTGCACTCGGACATCGTCGCCCCCTACATCCTGCACAACGGGACCGAGGCGCAGAAGCGCGCCTGGCTGCCACGCATGGCAAGCGGCGAGGTGATTTCAGGCATAGGCATGACCGAACCGGGAACCGGCAGTGACCTGGCGGGCGTACGCACAACGGCGCGACGCGAGGGCGATGACTATGTGATCAAGGGCCAGAAGATCTTCATTTCCAACGGCCAGATCGCAGATTTGTTCATTGTGGTGGCCAAGACCAATCCGGCGATGGGTGCGCGCGGTGTATCGCTATTCCTGGTTGAAGCCGACCGGCCCGGTTTTGCACGCGGCCGCAATCTCGAAAAGGCCGGCATGAGTGCACAGGACACCTCGGAGTTGTTTTTCGACGACGTCCGCATACCCGCCTCGAATCTGCTCGGAGAGGAAGGCCAGGGATTCCGCTATCTGATGACCGAACTGCCGCAGGAGCGCCTGATCGTGGCGATCACCGGCGTGGCTGCCGCCGAGGAAGCCGTGCGGCTCGCGGTCGAATACGTCGAGGAGCGACACGCCTTCGGCAAGCCGATTTCCGCGCTCCAGAACACCCGCTTCAAGCTTGCGGAATGCAAGACGGAAGTCGCGGTGGGACGCGCTTTTCTCGAGCAATGCATTGCCAAGCACCTGAAAGGCGAACTCGACACCACCGAGGCCTCGATGGCCAAGTACTGGTGCACGGAAATGCAGTTCCGGGTTGCCGACACCTGCCTGCAACTGTTCGGCGGCTACGGCTACATGAAGGAGTATCCGATTTCCCGATTGTGGGCCGACGCGCGGGTGCAACGCATATATGGTGGCACCACCGAAATCATGAAAGAGATCATAAGCCGGGGCATGTTCCGCTCGCGCTGACGGGATGAAGAAATCCATGACCAATCCGGACGCCGCAAGTCTCTCCGCCACGCTGCTGATCGACAGCGATCATCCCGAAGTCGTCGCATTCTCAAGACAGCATGCGCAAGGCAAGAACGATCGCGAACGCGCCATCGCCTTGTATTACGCAGTGCGTGACGGCTTTCGCTACGACCCTTATCGGATCAACCTGTCGCCGGCCTGCATGCGCGCAAGCCATGTGCTGGCCACGGGCTATGGCTGGTGCGTCCCGAAGGCCGCCTTGCTGGCAGCCACCTGCAGGGCGGCGGGCATTCCCGCCCGGGTCGGCTACGCCGACGTACGTAACCATCTGTCAACCGAGCGGATGCGCCAGACGCTCAAAACGGATCTTTTTGCCTGGCATGGCTACACCGACATATGGATTGACGGCGCATGGTACAAGGCCACGCCTGCCTTCAATGTCGAGCTCTGCGACCGCTTTGGTCTGCTACCGCTGGAGTTCGACGGCAACACCGACTCGATTTATCACCCGTTCGATCGCACCGGCAACCGGCACATGGAATACGTGAAAATGCGCGGCAGTTTCGATGACATGCCGCTTGCACAGATCGTGGCGGACTTTCGCGTGGTCTACGCCGACTGGATGGCCGACATGGACAGCATGCGGGCGGCGGACTTCGAGGCCGAGGTCGAGCGCGAAACGCGCTAGCGCGCCGTTCAGCGCCGCAGGTTTTCGATCAGCGTGGCCATGCCCATGCCGCTGCCCAGGCACATGCTGATGATGGCGTAGCGGCCCCCGGTATCGGCAAGGTGGTGCATGGCGGTGATTGTCATGCGGATGCCGGTGGCGCCCGGAGGATGGCCGATGGAAATGCCACCCCCGTACAGATTGGTTCGCTCGCGGGGAATGCCAAGCTGCTTTTCGGCGTGCAGGTTGACCACCGCGAAAGCTTCGTTGATCTCGAAGTAATCGATATCCGCAACCTTCTTGCCGGTGCGTTCAAGCAACTTGGCGATCGCCGGCACCGGGCCCGCTCCCATGATTTCCGGTGGCACGCCCACAACCGCATAGTCGATGATGCGCGCCTCCGCTGGAATGCTGAGACGTTCGGCCTCCGAGCGCGCCGCTACCACCAGGGCGGCGGCTCCGTCGGTGACCCCGCTGGAATTGCCGGCGGTGACTTGACCGCCGTCCTTCTTGAAAGCCGGCTTCAAGGTCGCAAGTTTCTCGCGGGTGATGCCAGGGCGCGGAAACTCGTCGGTTTCGAACCGGCGCATCGCCTTGCCGTCCGGCACTTCAACGGGCGCGATTTGTCGCGCCAGAAAGCCGGACTCGATACCGGCCTTCGCCCGCATCTGGCTCATGTATCCCCAGTCATCCATGTCCTCGCGCCTGTAGCCGAAACGGTCGGTGAGATTCTCGGCGGTGTCGCCCATGAGTTCACGGGTAAAGGGGCAGCGATAGATGTAGTCGAGCCCGTCGACGAATTCGAACGGCCCGCGCCCGGCGCCCCACCGGACCTTGTGTGCGAGATAAGGCACCCGGCTGTAGTTTTCGCCGCCTGCGGCAACGGCGACCTTGCTGTGGCCGGTGAGGATTTGCTGCGCGGCGCTGACAATCGCCTGCGAACCCGTGCCACAGGCTCGGACCACCCCCAGCGCAGAACTTTCCACCGGCAGCCCCGAATCAATGGCCACCTTTCTGCTGACGAATAGTCCGTCGTGGTCGACCGGTGCGGTCGCTCCGAATACCAGGTGATCGACATGCTTCGCGTCGAGCCCGGCGCGTGACAGGCTGGCACGCACGACATGGACACCGAGCGATGAAAGTGGGATGTCCTTGAGGGACTTGCCGAAGTCACCGAACGGTGTACGTGCCCCGGAACTGAGAATGACGTCTGAAAATGGCATCGGAATCTTCCTGCGAGATTGGCCGTGCGATGCGCCGCATCGGAGTTCACTTCGTTTTCGGCGAACACGCTTTCGAGTATATTTCGCGACTTGCGCTTTAGCAAACGAGCGTTTGGTTTAGCGAAACGGAAGCGATGGCTGACCTTCTTGAAGTGGACGCATTGACTCTCTCGTTCGGCGGAATCCGCGCCCTGAACGGGGTTTCATTTTCCGCTCCGGCAGGCCAGATCACCGCCATCATCGGCCCGAATGGCGCCGGGAAGACCAGCCTGTTCAATTCGATTTCAGGTTTCTACAAACCCTCGTCGGGCCGCGTCATGTTCGACGGCAACGATATCTCGGACATGCCTGCACACAGGCGCGCCGGCATCGGCCTGGCGCGTACGTTCCAGAACGTGGCCCTGTTTCGCGGCATGTCGGTGCTGGACAACATCAAGCTTGGCGGTCACGGCAGACTCAATTCCAACGCATTGTCTGCCATGTGGTACCTGGGGCAGGCACGCGGCGAAGAAATGAAGCTGCGCCGGGAAATCGAACGCGAGGTCATCGATTTTCTCGAAATCGACCATATTCGCAACCTCCCTGTTGCAGGGCTCGCGTATGGTTTGCAAAAGCGCGTGGAACTCGCCCGCGCCCTGGCCATGCAACCCAAAGTGCTCATGCTCGATGAACCGGTAGCCGGCATGAACCGGGAGGAAACCGAGGACATGGCCCGCTTCATCCTCGACATCCAGGAAGAGCGTGGCATCACCGTGTTGCTGATCGAGCATGACATGGGCATGGTGATGGACATATCGAGCCGTGTGGTGGTGCTCAACTTCGGCGAGGTCATCGGCAGCGGCACGCCCGATGAGGTCCGCGGCAACCCCGAAGTCATCCGCGCCTATCTGGGCGGTCAGGCCGCCGAGCGGAGCAGCGTGTGAACGCCGGATTCGACTGGATCGCCCTGGCCGAATTCGCCTTGATCGGTGTTTTTTCCGGCGGACTGATGGCTTTGATCGCGCTCGGCTTCGTGCTGATCTACAAAGGCACCGGCGTGGTGAATTTCGCGATGGGCGAGTTCATGATGCTGGGCGCGTACTTTTTTTATACGGCCAGCGTGATGTGGAAGCTGCCCCTGGCGGCTGCCCTTGTGCTGACGCTGCTGGCCGTGGCACTCGTCGCGGCGCTCATAGAACGCGCCATTTTGCGCCCGCTCTCGGGCCAGCCGGTCATTTCAGTACTGATGGCGACCATCGGGCTCGGTAGCGCTTTGCACGGCGTGGTCGACGCCACCTGGGGGGGCAACAACTACGAGATGCCGGCGCTCTTGCCGCGCAAGGCGTTCACCTTCGGCGAAATCCTGATTCCCGGGCAGGTGGTTTGGAGCTTTTGTCTTGCGGCGGTGATCATCGTCGCGTTCACGCTCTATTTCCGCTTCTCCAGGACCGGCATCGCCATGCGCGCCGCTGCCAGCGACCCCGTCACCGCCTATGTACTGGGCATCGACGTGCGACGCACGCAACGCCTGACCTGGATGTTCGCCGGTGTGGTTGGTGCCGTCGCGGGTATCGTGGTTGGCTCCATGACCAGCCTGTCGCCGGCGCTGGGCGGTGCCGCGCTGGGTGTGCTTGCCGTCATTATCCTGGGTGGACTGGACAGCATCGCCGGGGCGATCGTTGCCGGACTCATTGTCGGTATCGTCGAGAGTCTCACCGCCGGCTACCTGGGCGGCAAGGTACGCGACATCGTGCCGTACGTCACGGTGCTGCTCATCTTGATGGTCAAGCCCTACGGCCTGTTCGGTACCCGCCGCATCGAGAGGTTATAGGCATGCGCATCGGCGACTTCAGGCAGTCCTACGAACACGACGAGGCGATCTGGCAGACCCCGACCTCGCGTTTCTGGCTGGCCGTGCTGGCGGTGCTGCTGCTGTTGTTTCCGCTGGGCGCGAACGGCTATATCGTTGGCCTCGCATGCGTGCTCGGCATCCATATGATCGCCGCAGCCGGCCTCAACATCATGACGGGCTATACCGGACTGATTTCACTTGGCCACGCCGCCTTCATGGGAGTGGGTTGCTATACGGCGGCATATCTGGCGCAGCGCGGCATACCGTTCTGGCTCACGATTCCCGCCGGAGGGGCGATGTGCGCCCTGCTGGGACTCGTCGTGGGCATTCCTTCATTGCGAATCAAGGGTCTCTACCTCGCGGTGGCGACGCTGGCGATGCAGTTCATCCTGATCTTCGTGTTTCGCGAGTGGGAAAGCGTCACCGGTGGCGTGCGTGGCGTAACAGTGCCGGACGCCACGCTGTTCGGCATGGAACTCGACAACGATTACCGCATGTACTACGTGATCCTGCCTTGTGCGGCCCTGCTGTTGGTCGCAGCGCGCAACCTGTTCCGCACCCGTATCGGACGCGCTTTCATTGCCATCCGCGACAAGGATATTTCGGCCGAGGTCCTGGGGATCGACCTGTTCAGATACAAGTTGCTGGCATTCGCGATTGGTTCGTTCTACGCGGGGGTGGCGGGCGCGTTGCTTGGCTACTTCTACAGAGCAATGACGCCAGAGTACTTCACCCTCGCCTTGTCCATCTTCTACCTGGCCGCCATCATCGTGGGTGGCCTGGGCTCGACCATCGGAACCATCTTCGGTGCTTTCTTCATGACGCTGATTCCGGAATTGCTGCGGGCCGGCGTTTCGCTGGCCGCCCTGTGGGCACCGAGCGCTACTGAAATCCTCTCACCGGTGCGCGAGATCGTTTTCGGCGCACTGATCATCGCCTTCCTGGTGTTTGAACCGCATGGCCTTGCTGAAATCTGGCGGCGCGTGCGGCGCTTCTTTCATCTTTGGCCGTTCCGCGCATAGCATCGCCTTCACACCCACAAGGAGACAAGTCATGACCCAAAGCAGAATCGATCTTCCGCGCCGCCGTATTCTCGGCGCTGGCGCAACCGGAATTGCCGCATCGGCCTTGCCGTGGATGCCGGCCATCGCCCAATCCGGCGAAATCGTGTTTGGCGCGGCTCCACCGATTACCGGCGTGTTCGCTTTTGCCGGTGTGGGACTGCATCAAGGATTGGGCGACTACTGCGATTGGCGAAATTCCAAGGGCGGCATCGCCGGCCGCAAGATCAAGTACATCGGCGAGGATTCCGGCTACAAGATGGACCAGGCGATGTCGGTGTTCAAGAAGATCATGGGTGCCCACAAGCCGCCTGTTTTCTATGGTGACTCGACCGCCTGGGCCAAGGCGGCCGCCAAGGAAATCAGCCAGATGGGGTCGGTGCTTACATGCAGCCCTTCGTTCTCCTCCGATCTGGCCGACCCCAAGAACGTGCCTTACTACTTCATGGCAGGCCCGACCTACGCCGCCATGTGCGAGATCCTCCTGCAATACATCGCCCGTACGTCGAAAGGGGCCAACAAGCCCGCAGTGGCAATCGTCTACAGTGACACCGAATTCGGCCGCGACCCCATTCCGGCTGCAAAGACGGCGGCACAGAAGCTCGGCATCCCGGTGGTGCAGGAAATCGTGACCAAACCCGGCAGCGTGGATGTCTCTGCGGAGGTGGCAAAACTGCGACGCGCCAAACCCGATTTCGTGATCTTCCATGGCTATGTACTTGCGCCGATACCGGAGTTCATCAAGCAGATGCGCGAAGCCGGCATGAGCACCACGCCCATGGGCACCATCTGGAGCATGGACAAGACCACGGTGGATGCAATGGGCGCCGCCGCGGAAGGCTGGATGGGCGTCCTGCCGTATCGCTACAGTTATGACACCAAGGATGCGCCGACCATGCAGTTGATCAAGGACTACACGGCCAAGGCGCGCCCGCAGATGCAGTATGTGACGACCTTCTATACCAACGGCTGGCTGGTGGGGATGATCTTCGCCGAGGTGATCGAACGCTGCCTCAAGGCCAACAAACCGCTGACCGGCCCCAACATGAAGGCTGCGCTCGAATCGATCAACGACTGGGACACAGGCGGGGTAACCGGCCTTCTCGTGTCGCTCAAGGGGCACCAGATCGGTTCCGGACGGATCTATGCATACGACTCGAAGTCCAAGCTGATGGAACCGGCGAGCGGTTGGATCAAGACCGCCTGAGCATACCGATGGACGGTCATGCACAGGCGGCACAGGCAACCGCGCCGGTCGCCCTGGCTGTCGAGAGCATCGAGGTGGTCTACCACCACACGGTGCAGGTGCTGCGCGGGCTGTCGCTGAGCGTTCCCGACGGGCGGATCGTCGCCTTGCTGGGCTCCAATGGTGCAGGGAAGACCACGACCCTCAAGGCAATTTCCGGCCTGTTGCCGCTCGAGGTGGGCGACATCCGGGCCGGGCAGATCCGCTATATGGGCGAGTCAATCATCGACGTTGCGCCACACCTGCTGGCACGGCGCGGGATCGCCCATGTGCGCGAAGGCAGGCATGTGTTCGAGGATCTGACCGTCGACGAAAACCTCATCGCTGCCGGCAATGCCCTGATCGGCCGCAATCTGAAACCCGAGGTCGACCTGATTTATGAGTATTTTCCCCGGCTCAAGGAGCGACGTTCGCAGGTGGCCGGCTATCTTTCAGGCGGTGAGCAGCAGATGCTCGCCATTGGCAGGGCACTGCTGGGCAAACCTTCGTTGATGCTGCTCGATGAACCGTCGCTTGGCCTGGCGCCTTTGGTCGTCGAGCAGATTTTCGGCATCATCGAGCGGATCAATCGCGAACAGAAAGTATCCATGCTGCTGGTGGAACAGAACGCAATGGCAGCTTTCGGAATCGCCCACTACGTGTACATCATGGAAAGCGGCAAGGTGGTGATTGACGGCCCGACTGCCAAGTTGATGCACGACCCGGACGTACAGCGCTTCTATCTGGGCTATGGTGAGAAATCGGATGCAACGGCCAGTTTTCGTGATGTCAAGCACTACAAGCGGCGAAAGCGCTGGCTCTCCTGAACATGGCACCTGATCCACACGCCACGCTGCCGAACAAGCTGCGATTCTGGGCGCGCGGGCGCGCCGATGAAGTTGCGCTGCGCCAGAAGGACTTCGGCATCTGGGAGCCCTTTACCTGGCGGATGTACGAGGAGAACGCCCGGCATTTCGGGCTCGGGCTGGCTGCGCTCGGACTCGGCGAAAGGGGACACGTAGCCATCATCAGCGAAAACCGCAAGGAATGGGTGTTCACGCAACTCGGCGCAGGCATGATTGGCGCGGTCACCGTCGGCGTGTATCCGACCTCTCCTGCGGCAGAAGTGGAATACCTGCTCGCGGCATCCGATGCCAGCATCGTGGTCTGCGAGGATCAGGAGCAGGTGGACAAGGTTCTGGAGGTGCGTGACCGGCTTCCCCTGCTGGTACAGATCATCGTGATCGACCCGAAAGGCCTGCGCCACTACAAGATGGCGGGCCTTTCGACTTTCGCCGATATCCAGTCCCGCGGGATGGCCTACGCCGCTGAGGCACCTTCCCGGATCGACGACTGCCTCGCAAGACAGCGCGAGGACGATATTGCACTGATGATATTCACTTCCGGATCCACCGGGCGACCGAAGGCGGCGATGATTTCCTATGGCAACATCAATGCCATGTCGATTGGAACCGACGCGATCTATGGGTGCACCCCGCAGGATTCGACCGTTTCCTATCTGCCGCTTTGCCATGTGGCTGAGCAGATCTACTCCGTCTATCTGCCCTTGGCATCCGGCGCGGTGGTGAATTTCGCGGAGAGCCTGCGAACAATACAGTCCGATCTGCGCGAGATCGCGCCGACCCTCTTTCTGGGAGTGCCTCGCATCTGGGAAAAGCTGCACGCTTCGATCGAGATCAAGATCCGCGAAGCCGGCGGCGTGCGACGCTCCCTGTACCGCCATGCATTCGCTGCAGTTTCGCCTTTTGCGGGCAAAGCCAGGAGCAGATTGTCGTTGTCGGAACGAGCCATCTTCGCCTTTTGGTACTGGGTCATATTGCGCTCGCTGAACAATTTCGTGGGACTGCGCCGATGCCGACTGGCGCTTTCCGGCGCCGCGCCGATCGCACCCGAGATGCTGACGTTCTTTCGCGTTATTGGTGTGCAGATTCGCGAAGGCTATGGCATGACCGAAACTGCCGGTGTGGCGGCAGTACAGCGATCTTCGGCGTCGCCGGTCGGCACCGTTGGAGAGCCAATTCCCGGAGTCGAAGCGCGCCTTGCCGAAGATGGAGAGTTGCTGGTGCGCGGCCCCACGGTGTTCAAGGGCTACTACCGCAATGAGTTGGCGACACGCGAGGCGATCGACGCGGACGGCTGGCTGCACACTGGTGACGTGGCGCAGATGGTCGGCACTGAGATTCGCATCATCGATCGCAAGAAAGACATCATGATCACGGCCGGCGGAAAGAACATTACTCCTTCGGAGATTGAAAACGCCCTCAAGTTTTCTGCGTATATCAAGGAAGCCATTGTCGTGGCCGACAAACGGCATTTCGTGTCCGCACTGATTCAGCTCGATTTTGAAACAGTGGGAAAGTGGGCCGAAGAGTCCGGGGTTGCGTATACGCATTTCAGAAGCCTGGCCGAGCATGGGCGGGTCAGGGACCTTATCCAGGCAGAGATCGATACGGTCAACGCCCACATGCCACAAGTCCAGCAGATCAGGAAGTTCCATCTCCTGGTCAAGGAACTTGACCATGACGATGGAGAGGTAACCGCCACGATGAAGGTCAAGCGAAAGAGCATTACCGACAAATACGCGGATGTGATCGAGGAAATGTACGGAAGTCGAAAAGCAGTATGACCAGTTTGGTTTTCAATGGTGAAGGTGTTCTGTCTGATCTTGACTGTGATCGGCCGACCGCGTCGTATACGGGAATTCGAGGGAGGTCCTGATGGATCGTGTTTATATCGTCGGATCGGCATGCACGCCCTTTGGCAAGCATGCGGACAAGTCGTTCAAGACGCTGGCGCGGATGGCGTACCTCGATGTACTCTCAGATGCCGGGCTGGCTAGTGGCGAGATGATCGAGCAGGCGTGGTTTGGCAATTGCGGAATGGGGCAATGGGGCCAGGGCGGGATTCGTGGCCAGGTCGTTTTTTCACCGCTGGTCGGGGAAGGGCTTTTCCCGGAACGGGTGCCCATGGTCAACGTGGAGGGTGGCTGCGCGACAGCGTCGTTCGCGTTTCACGGCGCATGGAAGGACATCCTGTCCGGTGAAGTTCAGGTCAGTCTTGCGTTGGGTGTCGAAAAGCTGGTCAGTCCGGATCGGCCCGAGCGGGTACCGGAGATCTTTGGCACAGCGATCGACCAGCTGGATCCCTTGATATGGCAGGAGTACTACGCGCGGGCGGGCGCCGAAGCCGGCAAGGCTTTCGAGACCGGCCCCGGTCGGACGGTGTTCATGGATACCTACGCGATGCAAGCCGCATGGCACATGAAGCGCCATGGGACTACGCAACGCCAGATCGCAGCGGGGGCTTCAAAGAATCACTTTCATGGAAGCCTCAACCCGAAAGCGCAGTACCGATTCGAGGTTTCGGTTGACGAGGTGCTGGCTGACCGCGAAATCAGCTTTCCGCTGACCCGGGCCATGTGCTCGCCGCTCGGGGACGGAGCAGCGGCCGCTCTCTTGTGTTCCGAGGCGGCCCTCGCCAATTTTCCGTCTGCAGTTCAAAGCCGCGCGGTTGAAGTACGCGTTTCGACGCTTTCGGGCGGGAAGTATCGCAGGCTCGACGAAGCGGGACTCTCGAAGATCGCCGCTGACAAGGCATATGCCAAGACCGGCCTGCGCCCGGCTGATTTCGATCTCGCCGAAGTGCACGATGCAACTTCGTTTTGCGAAATCTACCAACTCGAAATGATGGGATTCTGCGAGGTCGGCAGTGGCGGACGGTTTGTCGAGTCCGGCGCCACTCGTCTTGGCGGCAGCATTCCGGTCAACGTTTCGGGCGGTCTCGTTTCCAAGGGCCATCCGGTTGGGGCAACCGGGTTGTCAATGGTCTACGAAGTCACAAGCCAACTGCGTGGGGAGGCCGGCGCACGTCAAGTAAGGAACGCTTCCCTTGGAATTATCGAAAACGGTGGCGGTGTGATGGGCTTCGACGAAGCTGCCTGCGCCATAACCATTCTGGAAAAGTGCAAATGACCTCGATTGACTATCGGCCGGAAGATCCCGCGATCCTGGCAAATCCTTACCCCCTGTTTGCGCGGATGCGCTCGGAGGACCCGGTGCACTGGAGTCCGCGCTTGAAAAGCTGGGTGTTGACGCGTTATGACGACGTCAAGCGGGTCTGTCTCGAGCCTGAACGCATGTCCTCTGATCGTCTGCGTCCGTTTTTCGCAACCGTACCTGGGGAGGAGGCCAGGAAGATCGCGGACATCATGCGCTATCTCTCGCTCTGGATGGTTTTCAAGGACGCCCCGGAGCATACGCGGCTGCGCCGGCTCACTTCGCGCGTTTTCCACAACAAGTCGATGCAGGCAATGCGGCCGCAGATCGAAGGCATCACACAATGGCTGCTCGAGCGGATCGGTGAACGCGATCGGTTCGACTTTGTTGCGGAGTTTGCCGGGCCATTGCCATGCCTGGTGATCATGGCGATGCTCGGAATACCGCGTGATGATCTCGAGAAGGTGAAGCGGATGTCCGACGAAATGGCGTTGTTCATCGGTTCTTCACGCACCTCTGCGGAGAAATACGATACTGCCGAGGCTGCGACGCGGGAGATGGCCGACTTCTTCCGGCACCATATCGCGCGGCGTCGCGCCGCACCGACCGCGGATTTGCTTTCGGAACTCGTCCTGCTCGAGGACGGCGGTGATCGATTGTCCGAGGACGAGTTGATCGCTACCTGCATTCTGCTTTTGTTTGCCGGGCACGAAACGACAACCAACCACATTGCCAACGGAATGCTCTCCTTGACGCAGTTTCCGGATCAGATGGAGAAGTTGCGGTGTAATCCTGCCCTTTCCAGCGCAGCCGTCGAAGAATTGCTGCGATTCGAGGGCCCCTCTGGCGCGCAGGTCCGGATCGTCAGCCGGAGCCATGAACTACGCGGCAAGCGGTTGAATGAGGGCGATCGCGTGTTCATGATGCTCAATGCTGCGAATCGTGATCCTGAAGCCTATCCCTCGCCAGATACCCTGGACATTGATCGCGATGGCGTTCCACATCTCACGTTTGGATTCGGCCAACACATTTGTCTCGGCTTTCCGCTCGCCAGACTGGAAGGGCAGATCGCCTTTCCGGCTTTGCTGGCGCGGTTCCGTTCGGTGGAAACCATCGGGCCGGCGCCGGATTGGATCAATTCATTGGTGTTTCGTGGGATGAAGGCGCTGGACGTTTCTGTCAGACGGTGATGGCTGAATCGCGGACACCGAGTGCGGCAGGGTCAAGGGCGGACTCTGGCAACGAGTTCGGGGCGCTCGCCAAGGGTGAAGGTGTTTGTGCTCTCGCGCCACGGGCTGACAATCGCTTCGTCGAGTTGCGCGATGCAGCTGCGTCGCTGTTCGCGGCCAAGGGGTTTCATCGTACGTCGATTCGTGACATCGTCAAAGCGGTTGGCATGTTGCCGGGCTCGCTGTACTACCATTTTGCGAACAAGGACGAATTGCTGCTTGCGGTATACGCCGAGGGGGTCCGGCGGATCGACCTGTCGGTTTCTCACGCGGTCGAATTACGGGTTGGCGCTTGGGCGCAACTTGAGGCCGCTTGTGTCGCTCACTTGGCGGCACTGCTCGATGAAAGCGCGTACGCGAAGGTCGTGGTGAGCGTACACCCTGATACGGTTCCGTCGGTCAGACCGTTATTGGCAGGTCTACGCGATGACTACGAATCCCGTTTCGTCAGATTGCTTGCAGCTTTGGGTGACGCCTCGCCAGATGACAGGCGTATCGCGAGGATGATGTTGCTCGGCGCCCTGAACTGGACACCAGCATGGTATCGCCCGCGCGGGCTCTCGCCCGAGAGCATCGCAAGAGGATTCCTGCACCTGCTTGGTCCCCGCCTCAACCCTGACAGCGCAGGCTCGTCAAACAAATAGCTGCGGAGTGTGCCATCAATTCGCTTCGTGAGCCGACTAACGCCTACCAAAAACAAAAAGCCCGGTCACGAATGACCGGGCTTTTTGCTTGGATAAACAGCTTGGCAGTGACCTACTTTCGCATGCGGAGTGCACACTATCATCGGCGCAGAGGCGTTTCACTGTCCTGTTCGGGATGGGAAGGAGTGGGACCACCTCGCTATTGCCGCCAAGCTTGACTTGTCGCCTCATTTGCCTAACAGCAGCAAACAAAGCCAATCTGGAAGAAGTGTTGGATTGTGGTTTCATGTCCGAAGACATGAGGGCATATCATTTGCGCGAATTATCCATTTACCCGAATAATTTACTATTCAAGGTTATAGGATCAAGCCGCACGGGCAATTAGTATCGGTTAGCTTAACGTGTTACCACGCTTCCACACCCGACCTATCAACGTCCTGGTCTAGAACGACCCTTTAGGGGGATCAAGTCCCCGGGAAATCTCATCTTGAGGCGAGTTTCACGCTTAGATGCTTTCAGCGTTTATCTCTTCCGCACATAGCTACCCTGCGATGCCACTGGCGTGACAACAGGTACACCAGGGGTGCGTCCACTCCGGTCCTCTCGTACTAGGAGCAGGCCCTCTCAAATTTCCAGCGCCCACGGCAGATAGGGACCAAACTGTCTCACGACGTTTTAAACCCAGCTCACGTACCACTTTAAATGGCGAACAGCCATACCCTTGGGACCGGCTACAGCCCCAGGATGTGATGAGCCGACATCGAGGTGCCAAACTCCCCCGTCGATATGAACTCTTGGGAGGAATCAGCCTGTTATCCCCAGAGTACCTTTTGTCCGTTGAGCGATGGCCCTTCCATTCAGAACCACCGGATCACTATGTCCTGCTTTCGCACCTGCTCGACTTGTCAGTCTCGCAGTTAAGCTCGCTTATGCCATTGCACTATCAGTACGATGTCCGACCGTACCTAGCGAACCTTCGAGCTCCTCCGTTACCTTTTAGGAGGAGACCGCCCCAGTCAAACTGCCTACCATGCACTGTCCCCAACCCGGATAACGGGCCAAGGTTAGAACCGCAAACAAACCAGGCTGGTATTTCAACGTCGGCTCCACGACACCTAGCGGCACCGCTTCAAAGCCTCCCAGCTATCCTACACAGATCGGTTCACAGTCCAATGCAAAGCTACAGTAAAGGTTCATGGGGTCTTTCCGTCTTGCCGCGGGGAGATTGCATCATCACAAACATTTCAACTTCGCTGAGTCTCAGGAGGAGACAGTGTGGCCATCGTTACGCCATTCGTGCAGGTCGGAACTTACCCGACAAGGAATTTCGCTACCTTAGGACCGTTATAGTTACGGCCGCCGTTTACCGGGGCTTCGATCAAGAGCTTGCACCCCATCACTTAACCTTCCGGCACCGGGCAGGCGTCACACCCTATACGTCCACTTTCGTGTTAGCAGAGTGCTGTGTTTTTATTAAACAGTCGCAGCCACCGATTCTCTGCGGCCTCATTCTGCTCCCCTTGTACAGGTTCACATACTAAAGGCACACCTTCTTCCGAAGTTACGGTGTCAATTTGCCGAGTTCCTTCTCCTGAGTTCTCTCAAGCGCCTTAGAATTTTCATCCTACCCACCTGTGTCGGTTTGCGGTACGGTCTTGACAAACTGAAGCTTAGAGGCTTTTCCTGGAAGCATGGTATCAACAGCTTCGCGAAGCAAGCTTCGCTGGTCCCGCGCCTTGAAGTTGACCCCCCGGATTTGCCTAAGGGATCCTTCTACACGCTTCACCGGGACGTCCAACACCCGGCCTGTTTAACCTTCTCCGTCCCCCCATCGCATTTGTCAACGGTTCTGGAATATTAACCAGATTCCCATCAGCTACAGCTCTCGCTCTCGCCTTAGGGGCCGACTCACCCTGCTCCGATGAACGTGGAGCAGGAAACCTTGGGTTTTCGGCGAGCGGGCTTTTCACCCGCTTTATCGCTACTCATGTCAGCATTCGCACTTCCGATACCTCCAGCAGCCTTTACAAGCCACCTTCGCAGGCCTACGGAACGCTCTCCTACCATGCATATTGCTATGCATCCGCAGCTTCGGTACACAGTTTGAGCCCCGTTACATCTTCCGCGCAGGACGACTCGATCAGTGAGCTATTACGCTTTCTTTAAAGGATGGCTGCTTCTAAGCCAACCTCCTGACTGTTTTAGCCTTCCCACCTCGTTTACCACTTAACTGTGTTTGGGGACCTTAGCTGGCGGTCTGGGGTGTTTCCCTCTTGCCACCGGACGTTAGCACCCGGTGACTGTCTCCCACGCTGTACTTCTCGGTATTCTGAGTTTGCCATGGTTTGGTAAGACTCCATGTCCCCCTAGCCATAACAGTGCTTTACCCCCGAGAGTAATACGTGAGGCACTACCTAAATAGTTTTCGGAGAGAACCAGCTATTTCCGGATTTGTTTAGCCTTTCACCCCTACCCACAGCTCATCCCCTAGTTTTTCAACACTAGTGGGTTCGGACCTCCAGCAGGTGTTACCCTACCTTCATCCTGGCCATGGGTAGATCATCCGGTTTCGGGTCTACGCCTAGCAACTGAACGCCCTATTCGGACTCGCTTTCGCTGCGCCTTCCCTATGCGGTTAAGCTCGCTACTAAACGTAAGTCGCTGACCCATTATACAAAAGGTACGCCGTCACTCTTACGAGCTCCGACTTTTTGTATGCATACGGTTTCAGGATCTATTTCACTCCCCTCCCGGGGTTCTTTTCGCCTTTCCCTCACGGTACTGGTTCACTATCGGTCGATTACGAGTATTTAGCCTTGGAGGATGGTCCCCCCATGTTCAGACAGGATTTCACGTGTCCCGCCCTACTTGTCGCTAGCTTAGTACCACACTTCTCATTTCGTGTAAGGGGCTATCACCCTCTATGGCCAGACTTTCCAGACTGTTCCACTATGAAATGTGCTATCGCTAGCAGGCTGTTCCGATTTCGCTCGCCACTACTTTCGGAATCTCGGTTGATTTCTTTTCCTTCAGCTACTTAGATGTTTCAGTTCACTGAGTTCGCTTCACCCTCCCTATGTATTCAGGAGGGGATGACCTTTCGGCCGGGTTTCCCCATTCGGAAATCTGCGGATCAAAGCTCGTTTGCCAGCTCCCCGCAGCTTATCGCAAGCTACTACGTCCTTCATCGCCTGTAATCGCCAAGGCATCCACCATATGCACTTATTCGCTTGACCCTATAACCTTGAACCCTCGTCGACCAGCTGGTTCGGCAAGAACCGCGATCCGCCAAGGAGGCTATAGAGATAATTCGCGTTTGTGCCAATCTTTTTACTCTGACTTGCGTAAAAAGATCGGTTGATACAATCACAACCCATGTTGCCTTCACAAAAAATCTTGTGAATCAACACACTTCTTCCAAATTGTTAAAGATCAGCCGATTACGCCACAAGGGCGCATTCAAAAACACATTCAAGCCCTGCAACACAGGACTTGAATGTATCTTCGACACATAAACCACAGCGCGATTGGTGGAGGTTGACGGGATCGAACCGACGACCCCCTGCTTGCAAAGCAGGTGCTCTCCCAGCTGAGCTAAACCCCCAATTAAGCGAATGGTGGGTCTGGATGGGTTCGAACCATCGACCCCCGCCTTATCAAGACGGTGCTCTAACCAGCTGAGCTACAGACCCTCCGCAACGAAACCCGAAGGGCAGAAACATCAACCAAAACGAGCGTTTCGTTCTGCAATGAGTCTCGCTAAGCTGAACAACCGATAAGTGTGGACGCCTGGCATTGGGCCACGCTCTAGAAAGGAGGTGATCCAGCCGCACCTTCCGATACGGCTACCTTGTTACGACTTCACCCCAGTCACGAATCCTACCGTGGTAACCGTCCTCCTTGCGGTTAGACTAGCTACTTCTGGTAGAACCCGCTCCCATGGTGTGACGGGCGGTGTGTACAAGACCCGGGAACGTATTCACCGCGACATGCTGATCCGCGATTACTAGCGATTCCGACTTCATGCACTCGAGTTGCAGAGTGCAATCCGGACTACGATCGGCTTTCTGGGATTAGCTCCCCCTCGCGGGTTGGCAGCCCTCTGTACCGACCATTGTATGACGTGTGAAGCCCTACCCATAAGGGCCATGAGGACTTGACGTCATCCCCACCTTCCTCCGGTTTGTCACCGGCAGTCTCATTAGAGTGCCCAACTAAATGTAGCAACTAATGACAAGGGTTGCGCTCGTTGCGGGACTTAACCCAACATCTCACGACACGAGCTGACGACAGCCATGCAGCACCTGTGTTCCAATTCCCTTTCGGGCACCCCCAACTTTCATCGGGGTTCTGGACATGTCAAGGGTAGGTAAGGTTTTTCGCGTTGCATCGAATTAATCCACATCATCCACCGCTTGTGCGGGTCCCCGTCAATTCCTTTGAGTTTTAATCTTGCGACCGTACTCCCCAGGCGGTCAACTTCACGCGTTAGCTGCGTTACCAAGGAATTGCTTCCCCGACAACTAGTTGACATCGTTTAGGGCGTGGACTACCAGGGTATCTAATCCTGTTTGCTCCCCACGCTTTCGTGCATGAGCGTCAGTGTTATCCCAGGGGGCTGCCTTCGCCATCGGTATTCCTCCACATCTCTACGCATTTCACTGCTACACGTGGAATTCTACCCCCCTCTGACACACTCTAGCCTCGTAGTTTCAAATGCAGTTCCCAGGTTAAGCCCGGGGCTTTCACATCTGACTTGCGAAACCGCCTGCGCACGCTTTACGCCCAGTAATTCCGATTAACGCTTGCACCCTACGTATTACCGCGGCTGCTGGCACGTAGTTAGCCGGTGCTTATTCTTCCGGTACCGTCATCCGCCCCCGGTATTAGCGAGGACGATTTCTTCCCGAACAAAAGCGGTTTACAACCCGAAGGCCTTCTTCCCGCACGCGGCATGGCTGGATCAGGGTTGCCCCCATTGTCCAAAATTCCCCACTGCTGCCTCCCGTAGGAGTCTGGGCCGTGTCTCAGTCCCAGTGTGGCTGGTCGTTCTCTCAAACCAGCTACTGATCGTCGCCTTGGTGAGCTTTTACCTCACCAACTAGCTAATCAGGCTTCGGCCGCTCCAATAGTGAGAGGTCTTGCGATCCCCCTCTTTCCTCCGTAGAGAATATGCGGTATTAGCACAACTTTCGCTGCGTTATCCCCCGCTACTGGGCACGTTCCGAAGTATTACTCACCCGTTCGCCACTCGCCGCCAGGGTTGCCCCCGCGCTGCCGTTCGACTTGCATGTGTAAGGCATGCCGCCAGCGTTCAATCTGAGCCAGGATCAAACTCTTCAGTTTAATACCTGTTTTGCAGAAATTATCTGCGTCGCCCAACTCAAAATACTGACAGGTAAATACTTGTATACTTACCTTGATTTCAAGTGTGAGCAGTTTGATGCTTTTGCTTACGGCGCCACAACCTAAGTTGCTTTGCCGCTGGCCCGCTATCAAGCGCCCACACTTATCGGCTGTTAATTTTTA
Organism: Burkholderiales bacterium; assembly: GCA_965279115.1. Taxonomy (GTDB): domain Bacteria; phylum Pseudomonadota; class Gammaproteobacteria; order Burkholderiales; family JAEUOS01; genus JAEUOS01. The sequence continues at coordinate 3,262,542 of OZ257137.1, read as the reverse complement.
AAGAGCGTTTGCCGGTCCGCGTCGTCAGAAACAACACATGCAGCAGAGAAATGAGATTATGGGGAAGTTTTCGGGATGTGTCAACACCCTTTGCGATTTATTTTCGATGAATCGCAAAAATCATTTCGCGACCCGCAGCTAAGAAACGTCGGCGTCGAAGCGGCAGCCCCTTTGAGCTGCGATTGATTTTGGACGCCCGCTCAAGGGGCGCAGGCGGTAAGTGCGCATCTTTAATATTCGGTCCGACTGCGGTTGACGTTACCGCGATAGCACGTTGAGGCAGCTGCGTTCAGGTACGAGTGAGAGCGTCGCGTGTCCGCATGCTTTGAGGTCCTGCTTTCCGCCCCCCCCCCCCGCCCAAGTCTCGTGTTTGCGTTGCGCCGAGGGACTATATTTTTCGCAGAACTGTTGCCACGATGAGCCCCAAATTGCCGAGTAGCGTATGGCAATAGACTCCTATCCTGCGCATACGCGAAAGCCTGAGAGGAAACACCGCGTCCCGGGCAGAATCAAATAGGTTGAGCAGTTCGAGATTCTCCGCGGTGAGACGGTGCTCCATGGTTCGCAGCGCGGCGATGTTTCTGCTGTTCATTGAACGAAAATTTCCGGCCAGCATGCGCTTCGCTCTTTGAATGCGTCCCGACAAGCTTGCGTTTGAACCCACTAGGTTCGCGCCGTGTTGCCGATAGCCTACCGTCGGTCGAGCGTCGTATTGCACGCGCCCTCCGCAGCCCGTTGCGAGCAAATAAGTCCACCAATCGTGGGTCTGTACGTCGACGGCCGGGCCTGCCTCGACAAGCAATGCTCTTGTGGCGTTATTGAACATCATGGTGTTGCCGCCAGCTATGCTTTGTACCAACGCGTTACGAAATGACACCGGGCGGCGGAATAGCGGGGATAAGCCGATGGCTCGGCCACTTTGATCGATAAGCCTGGTGCGAGCACAATACAAATTCGGGAGGTCGTCTGGCAACGCCGTTAGCCAACGCAATCCTGTCTCAAGCTTGTCCTCGTCCCAGAGGTCATCTTGATCGGCAAATGCGTAGTACTGGGCGCGGATGTCGGGCGCGCAGGCAAGCGACATGAAGTTGGCGCGAAATCCAGCGCCGGGGCCGTTCCTCACCGACAACCGCCGGTCGCCCCAACGCTGCCGATACGCCTCCAGAATGTCCCGCGTAGCGTCAGTTGAGCGATCATCGGAGACATAGACGCGCCAATCAGTTACGCTCTGCTTCTCGATTGACTCAAGTTGTTTTGCAAGGAATACTTCTCCGAAATGCGTGCAAAGTAGGATGGCAATCACTGGCAAATTGAGGAGGTTGGGCGCATCGCGCCGAGCTTATGCGTTGGCATCAAGCCTGCAAAGCCGGCTGTTGCGTCGTCGGCAGCGGGTTTGAGTTGTTATTGGGTGGAGAATCAAATCAGTTCTTGAGGGCGACATCCTCAGATTGCCCCCGGAGGGTCAGGGACTACCTAAATTGGACGAGAAGGTCAATAACGAAGGATTCTATATCCGCGACTTGCCGCGGGCCTCTCTGCCTTGATGCAGAAATCAGCGGTCATCTCCATGCGTTCTGGACATTCATGTCTGGAATCAGGTCCGAGCGCATTGCACGACAGCCTTAAGTCACACAAAGCCGAATTAGTTTCCTCGACAAGGGAGTTTCAGATGAAAAGACTCAGCTACGCTGTCAAATCGGCCATGTCGCTCGCGATCGCCCTAACGACTATGCCTGTTTATGCGGCTGACGCAGGCACGATTCAGGAGCTTTCCGGAACTGTGAATATCGTCGGTGCAGACAACCGATCACGCGTTGCAACCCCAAAAGACGCGATTCAGCCAGGCGACACGTTACAGACCGCGTCGAGAAGTGAGGTGCTAATCAAGATGGCCGACGACTCCAAGGTTGTACTTCGCCAAAACACCCGATTCCAGATCACCGATTTCAAGTTTGAGCAAAAGCCTTCCGACTCTTCAATTGTTTCCATATTGCGCGGAACCGCAAGGATGATTTCCGGGCTGATCGGAAAAAATTCCCCATCACAGGTCGCCGTCCGCGCAAATACCGCGACGATTGGCATTCGGGGAACCGACTTTGAGGTTTCGGTCGTAGAAGCCGATACGGCAGAAGCCAGAGCAGGGGTGTACAACTATGTTCATGATGGAGGTACGAACATCAGGATCGCCACTGGACCGAGTTTGGACGTACGTAAGGAACAAACCGCGTTCGCGCCGCAAAATTTGCGGCCGGGCGAGGAAGCGCTTCAAATCCTCAGGGAAACTCCGATATTCCTGCAACAAGGCGGCGGACTCGACGCGTTGATCCAGTCGATCGTCATCCAGCCGCTGCCTTTCATGCGCTAGACAGATCAGGCCCCTCATGGTCGACTGCGTCCACAACGTGGCGCACGCCGAAGCGCCGGGGTTGGAGGGTTCTTGAAACTATCCAGCGTTTGCGAGGCAGGAACGGCGCCGCAAGGCAACCCAATCTCGCTCCCAGCAACAGTCATGGTCAAAACCGGGAACGCTTATCCAGGCGGAGGCTTGAATAGCTGAAAAAAGGCGCCCGGCGCTTCGCGACGGGACTACGGTATCGTCCTGCCCGCTAAAGTGTGTCTGAGGAAGCCCCCTAAGCCGCGTGACTGCATCTGCGGGGTTCAATGAGGCTGATAAGCGTGATACACCGATTGCGTCGGTCCAAGCGCTCGTATCAAGCGGAGCCGCAATCGTGACCAAACAGCCCACATCCTGCCGCCTCGCGGCCACCAAAGCGGCCATCGCCCCTCCACCCGAAAAGCCGACCAAGTTGACTTTCTTGGCGCCGGACCTTGCCTTGAGGGCGTCAACAGCGATTTCTACCGCTCGAACCGCATCGCTGCGAAATCGCCCCTCCGTCCACAACGTTGGATCGCACGCGGCCAGTCCAGAGGGGGAAAGAAACTGACACGGCCTGGCCACGTAAGCAACATGAGCTGATGGGTCGGCAACCGCCATCCGCATAACGAGTGGCTTCACTGGCGTCGGATCAACTGGCGGCGTATCCGGCCATGGCCACGGAGCGCCGTCGCTTTCAATGAAAACCGTAAGCAACTCTGGCGCCCGTGCCGACGTTGACTTGAGATAGGTCCTGAGTTGGCTACCCACAACGACTACACGGTCAAATTGCGCCGCTTCGGCCATCGCATCGACCTGTTCCGACGGGCTCTGCACGAGCGCACAACCAGCCAGGAATGAAAAAGCCCCACCGAGCAAAGCCCGGTGGGGCAGTAACGTAGACAACTGCCGGAGTATTACCCCGGCCATTGCATGCAACAGACCTAGAACCTCAAACCGAGGTTGAACAGCACTTGGTTGTTCTTGACCTGAGAGCGACTCTGCTCCGAAGAATACTGGATTCCACCGTATAGCGCCCCGCCGGACGAGAAGCGCAAGCCAAGTACAGGCGTCCATGCATCCCGGTCGTTAGCAGGCGTTTGCCCACCAACCGGTTGCTGATCCGGACGGCGAATGTCGTAGATGTAGGTCAATCCCGCGTATGGCGTAACAGCGCCCATGCGATATCCAGCCTGACCGCCAATCCGCAACTGCTGGACATCTACAGCACCACCGTTGACGAAAGTACCGTTGGTAAGGGTGTATGCACCCAGCTTGTCAGAAACGGCCAAGAACGCCGCTCGCCCGGAAAGCTGCCAGTTACCCACGCTTTCGCGGTAGGTCACGCCAACACTGCCCAAGGAGCGATCCGCATTGAAGGACCCGCCGATACCAGCCGCATTGGCATCGATATTGGTACGCCCGAAGCCGATCGTCGCATCCAGCGCGATATTCCTCGTCAGGGGAACGCCCAAGTAAGGAGTGATAGTCCAGCCACTACCCTTGAGGTTGCCACCGTTGAAATTGAGGGCAAGATCAGTCTTGTCACCAGTGATCGCGACACCTACGACCATGCGATTGGCAAGCGTGTAGTCGAGGCCAACAGTGCCCGTTCGGACGGTACCGGAGGTATTCAGGGGCTGGAACGAGTAACCAACATTGCTTTGCGAAAACGCGACCCAGCCATTCCAGCGCGAACCGCCCGCGGCGCCGGCAGCGCCCGTCTGGCCCTTGCCAGACAGCGCGAACCGAGTTGCGCCTGGAGTCGAAGAAAAACCACCCGGGCCTTGATTACCGAACGCGAAGCCCCCGATGTTTCCTGCAGTCGAAGCGGCGTTGTTAACGCCCGTCATAGTGAAGCCGGACGAAATAATCTGCTTGTCGTTGGATGTCAGAGGGGGAGTAGCGGTTGTTTGAGCAGCAACAACCCCGCATGCCAGCAATGCGACGGCACCGAGCCCGGCATCCGCTGCGAAAAATTTCTTATTGGTCCGCATTTCTATCCAACCTCCTGATTTAAAACGGTTTTCCAAAATCCAGCGGAAACTGCCAAGGATTTGGATTGAATTGTCTCTAAAAATACCCGACAACACTAGGAAAATAAAGCGGGATCAGCCTCGCAAACCGGCTTTTCAGGGGCGCCGTTGTTCCTGCGCAACGGTTTCCACCTTCAAAAAATCCATCGGATCGAGACGGGCTTTCGCGCGCTCATACGTTGCCTGAACTTGACGTGAATCCCCCAGGCGCTTAGCCACCTGTATCCGTTCAACATAGGTATCTGCCATCCGCGGGACCAGCGCCTCAATGACATCGAACAATCGATATCCCTCCTCTGGCAAACCCCGATCAAATTCCAGATTGGCCCAATTTCGATAGATCAGGGGTTGGGCTGGATACATTTTTGCCAATTGGCGGAATAATCCATCTGCTTCAAGTTCCGCCGCTGCTCCTACTGCAACGTCCAAGCTCCGCAACACTCGCAGCGCACGAATTTGCACGACCTGAGCGAGGCTCAAGAGCGCCCAGGGGTTCTCTGGCTCCCTTCTGACAGCCTCGCGCGCTTGAATCTCCGCTTCCTCAATGGCTTGCCTGAAGCCGTCCAGTCGCCCCTCCCGAAGAACCGGCCCGCCCAATTCCACAAGAGCGGTATCGATTTGCCGGTATATGACCGCCCTCCTGTATTGCCACTCATGTGGCTGCAAGGAAACCGCTTTCGCTTGCATCTGACTAACTGTCGATTGCGACGTCACAACAGACCAACGGGAACTCGAAATGAGGACATCCGCATAGAGCGACTGCCAGGCTCCGACAATCGATAAGCAGGCGAGCGAAACGCCCCCACACGCGAGCCCGCCCCCCAGCAAACCTGCGCCAGGATATTGCTTCTTGGTCTTGTCCTGGGCATCTCCAGCATGAAAGCAAGGGGCAAGAAGGCATGCAATAAGCATCAAGGCCGGGCCGAAGGCAACCAGCAGTGCCAATTGCGCTGCTCCATCCTGGCCGAAGCCGGGGCCGACACCAACCCGCAGTGAAAGATGGCAGAGAGCATAAGCAACGGGAATCCCGACAATCACGAACAGCCGAAAGCACCATCCTCGCGCATCGGACATTTTCAGGTCGAAGAGCAGTATGAGTCCCAAGATCAACAGAAACGCACATATGGGTATGAGCCGAAGGCCCGCTTCCGGAATGCCCGCTCCGCTAGAACCGACCGCGACTGCGGGAAGAAAGCTGGACAATGCTGCCAGGAGGGCAAACGAACCCGCCCAACAAATCAACCAGTTCTCCGACGGGTTCTCGGCCTTCCCCTCATGTGCGGCAAGCGAAGGCCTCGAGCCGTCGTCCGGAATGGCCAACAGGACAGCTGCCACGAGAAAAATCATCACCCGAGCGGTGAGAAGTGGAATGTTGAGCTGAATATCAATCCAGATGCTGATCAAGGATCCCATCAGACCCGCCACGAGTATCCACTCGCCCCGTTGACGCGCGCCCTTTGGCCGACTTTCCCCGCGGGACCAGTTTGCGGCTCCAATTGCAACAAAAATCAGGCAACCGCCCCCCGCACCAAGCGCGGCACCCGGCAGCGCCAAGTGCGCAAGCCCGGTCCCGACCAGAATTCCTGCGCAACACAAAGCGGTACCCGCCGTTAGCCATGTGAACCGGAAGGCGGACGTTGCGGCACATTTTCCGAATATCCGGCGCGCGCCCACAAGCACTACGCAACCGAAAAACAAGAGATATGCAAGCCAGCCGATCAGTCCAAAATTTAGGAGGACATCAAGGGAATCGGCATGCAAACGGTCGAATATGCCCGCAACACGCGAATCTTCCGACTGAATTACCTCGGGCGGCACGTGCGGATAGTAGTGCTGATGAGCGGACTCCGGACCGTAACCAAGCATTTGCCGCGCGAACGGGGCGACCATGTATGCCTCAACACCCGCCTTCCAGATTCCAAAACGCGACACGATGCTGCGGGATGCAAGGTTTGGGGCATCGTCCCCGCCTGGGGTCGCTGTAAAGATCACGCGCTCCAGGAATGGCGCCTTTTGCGCCAGAGAGCGCATGTCGTTCGAAAAATTGACGGCAACGACAAACGCGGCAACTGTGACGCCGACGCCTATCGTGAACAATATCCAGAAGCGTCGCCGCGTATAGGCCGCCCCCGCTATCGCCAGCAGCAACACACCAACACCAGCGGCGATGAACGGCCCGCGGGTCTGAGTCGCCCACAATCCTGCAACTTGAAGAAGAGCGAGTACTAACCATGGGAGCATTCTGAGAAGACTGCCGCTCGCGAGCCAAACGCGTGCCAGCGTCAACGGAAGCAGGAACGCCATCTGCTCCGCCAGATGAACAGGGTTGCCCTGCGTGCCGTTGGCCCTCGACAAATCCCGCCCGGCGACCACATAGAAGTCCAGATCCGCCCCCTGTTGCAATGCATACACGGCGGGGATGATCGATCCCAACAGCATGACATCGACCAGACCCTGAGCCGAACCGCCGGAACCTGTCCATGCAAGCACAGAAAAGAAAAGTGCCGCATATGCGAGCCACGCAAGCATCCCCTCCAAACGATAGTAGCCACCGAAGAACGCCAATGCCGGGTTCGCCGCCGAAAGCGTCGAGATCACTCCCAGGACCATGAACAGGCCCAAAGCAAAGCACGCCACGCGCGATTGCGGTTGCGCCCGAAAAACGTCCGGCCAGCGAAACGCAATACTGGCCGCGGCAAAAGCCACAAAGGCAAGTGGCGCGACCAGCAGAAATTTGGGAATTTCGTGCCCGCGGTCCATTACCGCCGACATCATCACAGGTCCGGCAACCAGGACAGCCACCAGCGAAATGGCGCATAGGCTGGCTAAGCCGTAGCGACCTCCCAAGCGTTCGGTCATTCGTCGTTCCTTGGCGAATCCATTTGGCTACGCTTGCGCAATACCCACCATCCCGGCGCCCGGAAACGCGCGATCTTGGTGTAACCGTATACATAGCTGCATGCGAATATCAGGGCCCCCAGCATCAAGACGCCGCTGTATTGCCAAAACACAACCGCCGGCACCACACAAATTGAGGTGAGTGCCCACAGGTAGGGCGAGGTCAGCGCGTTTCGCTGAGTGCGATGGGCCGACAAATTGGTTCCGACCAGCCAACGCACCAGACGCTTGTAAATCAGATGATGGAGATGCGCCACATCCGGCACACCCGGGTGGATTCGCTTGAGCACAATGCGCCGGTACATGGAGAAAAGCGTTTCAAAAATCGGATAGCAGCAGATCAGGACCGGGAACCAGGGGGAAACGGTCGGATTTCGTGCAACCAGCAACACCAGCAACTCGGCAATCCAGAAACCAAGAAGATAGGCTCCACCATCACCCAGATAAATAAGTCCGCGCGGGAAGTTGAGCAACATGAACCCCGCAATCGCACCAACAGCCGTAAGCGCAGCCGCCATGACGGGCACGTCGCCCACCTTGAATGCGATGTAAGCGATGCCAAGCAGGATCAGCGTCGCAACACCACTCGCGAGGCCATTGAAGCCATCGATGATGTTGAAGGCGTTCGTCAAGCCAGCTACCGCAATGCAGGTGAAAGCGATCGAGACGGCCGGAACAGAAAGCATGGCCTCGGTGCCGGGAACGTCGAGGCGCACCACCCAGGCCTCGACCAGGAAGCCGCCCAGCGCCGCCGACGCGATGGCGGCTGAAAGCCGAATGCGAATCCGCAACCCCTGTACAAAATCCTCGGTCAAACCCGCCACGAAAACCGGCAGGCCGGCAGCGAGCAGGAGCAGGCCGAAACGGGCTGCCGCGTTTGCGAACAAGGCATCATCCAAGAACCTGCCTAGCAGACTCACTCCCACGCCGACGGCGATGCCGACACCGCCCGACCGTGTCAAACCGCGCGTATTGGGCTGCCGAACCCAGGCGCGACGTTGCAATACAAATCGACGGTGCGCCACGGGATCCGCCAAATTGAGGCGAATGGCGAACAGTGTCACCAAGAACGAGACTGCGAAAGCGACGAGTACGAAGACCACGAGTCGGCGTAAGCCTTGTGCCAGGTTAGGGACAACATCACTTCCTGCGCCGTTCGGACTTCGCATCCAGGCGCGAGCGCGAACCAACACTCCGGGTATCGACGCGCACTGTCCGGAGGAGGAAGAGATTCTTGCGATCGGTACCGCAAAACCATGCGGCACGGCTACATAATATCCTGTTGCCTTTGCGACAATGGAAGCACAACCATGCAATCCGAATTCAAACTTGAATCCATCGAAACGGCCAGCCAGGATGAACTGAAAGCGCTGCAACTCCAGCGCATGCGCCAATCGCTGCTCCATGCCTACCAGAATGTTGAACACTACCGGCGCAAGTTCCAGGCGGCCAACGTTCACCCTGGCGATCTGAACACCCTCGCCGATCTCGCACGGTTTCCTTTCACCACCAAGGCCGACCTGCGCGAGACCTATCCATTCGGCATGTTCGCCGTCCCGAAGGATCGCATCGTGAGAATTCACGCCTCATCGGGCACCACCGGCAAACCCACCGTCGTCGGTTACACCAAGGCTGACATCGATATGTGGGCCGACGTGATGGCACGGTCGATCCGCGCGGCGGGCGCCCGCCCCGGGGACAAGCTGCACGTCTCCTACGGCTACGGCCTGTTTACCGGCGGCCTCGGCGCCCATTATGGCGGCGAAAGGCTCGGACTGACCGTGATCCCCTTCGGCGGCGGCCAAACCGAACGGCAAGTCCAGCTGATGCAGGATTTCTGCCCGGAAATCATCATGGTCACGCCCTCCTACATGCTCGCGATTGCCGACGAAATGGAAAAGCAGGGAATCGACCCGCATTCGTGCTCCTTGCGGATCGGCATTTTTGGCGCTGAACCATGGACACACCAGATGCGCGATGCAATTGAATCCCGTACTTCCCTCTCGGCCATTGACATATACGGGCTATCCGAGGTCATCGGCCCGGGCGTGGCACAGGAGTGCATAGAAACCAAAGACGGGCTGACCGTCTGGGAAGATCACTTCTATCCGGAGATCATCAACCCGGATACGGGCGAAGTCTTGCCTGACGGTGAGTTCGGCGAACTTGTGTTCACCTCGCTCACCAAGGAAGCGCTGCCGATCGTACGGTACAGGACACGCGACCTGACGAGATTGTTGCCCGGCACAGCCAGAACGATGCGACGCATCGAGAAAATCACCGGGCGTTCCGATGACATGCTCATCATTCGGGGCGTAAACGTATTCCCTTCACAGATCGAGGAACTGATACTGCGGCAACCCAAACTTGCGCCTCACTATGTTCTTGAGGTGACCCGCCCCGACAAGCTGGATGAAATCGCAGTATTGGTGGAGCCACGCCCCGAATTCTCGACGATGAACGAGGTGGACAGGCGGGAGGCCACTACCGCCCTAAGCCATGCAATCAAGACTTTCGTCGGCATCAACGCAACGGTCCGCCTGACATCGATTGGGGGCATTGAACGCTCCATCGGCAAGGCGAAGCGCGTTCTGGACAAACGCGCCAGATAGGGGCGAGTATGGCCGGCTGTCTTCCGGTCGGGCAAGCTGCGGTGGAACTGCGGTTGAAATCGCCCTAAAGCTCGCGCCTTGGTGAGCCGAAAATGGATGGATCCCAATGGATTCCTACAAACATGCGTCTGTCCATGAAATTCAGGTTGATTGCCTTGCTGTGCGCCGCGCTGGGTTGCGGCCAGTCGTCGGCCTCGGCTATCCATGATTTCTGCATAATGCGTGTCGAAATCGCCGGGCCGGAAATGTTGCGCGCCCGCATCTATTTCAATGACGAGGACCCCGGCCGGGAGGCCGCCAGCCATTTGCTGGTACAGCACTACCGGCGCAAGGGTACACCGGCCGTTCGCGTCGATGACGCCGCCAGCGGCGCATGCACCCATGCCGAAACCCAGCATATCGCGCTCAACGCGCCTGCCCGGTCCCTTCCCGCCGCAACTGACTCGGGGCTTCCGAATATTGGCAGAGTAGCCAATCAGGCGACCCACGCATTGACCGCCATTGCAGAAGACGCCAGTCGCCTGATGTGCCGACTGCTACCCTGCTGACAAAACGGCTCGCCAAACCCCGTCGGTATAATCCGCTCCCTGCAAAGACGCGGGAGCACTGGTGGGCAATCGACTGACAAAGATTTATACCCGCACTGGCGACGCTGGCACCACCGGCCTCGGCGACGGCTCGCGGGTGGCCAAGGATTCCCCTCGAATTCAGGCGCTAGGCGATGTGGATGAACTCAACTCCTGCCTGGGTGTCCTGTTGTGCGAAACTCTGCCCGACAATACACGGCAGGAATTGCTGAGAGTTCAACACGACCTGTTCGACCTTGGTGGCGAACTGTGCATTCCTGGCTTCAAGAACGTATCGGAAGCCCAGGTCAAACGCCTGGAAGAGTTGCTGGAGCAATACAACGCCGAATTGTCACCGCTTGCGAATTTCATCCTTCCCGGCGGATCCCGTGCCGCGAGCCTCGCGCATCTCGCCCGAACAGTATGCCGTCGGGCCGAGCGCAGCGTCGTTTCGCTTGGCGAGGTCGAGGAAGTATCTGATTTGGTTCGGCAATACCTGAACCGGCTGTCAGACCTCCTGTTCGTGCTGGGACGCGCCCTCAACCGGTTTGCCGGCGGAGCCGATGTGCTCTGGCAACAAGCCGGGAAAATGTAGGGATTCCGGTGCCCGGCCCGAATGAACTGGAAGCGCGTCTGCGACACCTGCTTGCGGCTGCGGGTCGGCGCGATTCCGGCTCACAGGACGCTTTTGCCGAGCTTTATCGTACGACTGCCGCGAAACTGTTTGGCGTCGCACTGCGTATATTGAGAAGACGGGATTGGGCCGAAGATGTGCTGCAGGAGTGTTTTGTGAACATATGGAAGCACAGCGCCGGGTATCAGGCGGACCTGTCCGCACCGATGACGTGGATGACCAGCATTGTGCGCAATCGTTGCCTGGACTGGCTGCGCCGTCCGAACCTCGAGGACGCCACCGATGACACGAACGTGTTCGAATCGGTTCAGTCCGACCAGCCCGGCCCGCATGACGAACTGGAACGCAACTCTGAATCCGGGTCAGTTTTGCGATGCCTCGCCACACTCGAAGAAAAGCAGCGGCAAGCCGTCAGCATGGCCTTTCTTGATGGCCTGACCCACACGGAGCTGGCTGAAAAACTTGGGCAACCGCTGGGCACGGTCAAAACCTGGGTACGTCGCGGACTGGTGAAACTCAAAAAATGCCTGGGACAAGCGGGAGTATTGGGCGCCTAGTTATTTTTGAAAGTGTGTACTGACCAATGAAGTATCAGGACAAGCCGGAATTGATCGACCGCCTTGCCGCCGAGTATGTATTGGGCACGCTGGCTGGTGGTGCACGTCGACGGTTTGTTGCGTGGTTGCAACGCGATGCCACCCTGCGATCAAGCGTTTCCGAATGGGAAAAGCGGCTGGTTCCTCTGACAGCCGTGGTTGCCCCTGCCCAGCCGTCACCCAAGGTTTGGCAGGGCATTGAAGCAGCGATAGCACCGGCGAAATCGAAAAGCCCGGCTGATGCCCCGTCGCTGTGGGAAAGCATCGCGTTCTGGCGCGGATTCGGACTTGTCAGCTCAGGCGTGGCCGCAGCGTTGCTAGTTTTTGTCGGGTTGCGGCCGCCGGAAATCGTCGAACGCGTGCGTGTGGTTGAGCGCGCCATTGAAAAGCCGATGCGCGTGTCCGATGGCGCCAATCCATGGCAGCCTTCCTACGTGGCAACGCTGTCTGACGCCAACGGCAAGACCATGCTGATGATTTATGTCGGCCGAAACTCCGACGAGCTCTGGGTCAAGTACGAAGGCGACAACATGCCGAAAGACGCCAGCCTTGAGCTGTGGGGACTGGACACCTCCGGGCAGCCAAGATCGCTCGGCCTGATCAAGAACAGCGGCCGCAACATGATGAAGCTGCCGGCCATGGCCGACCAGTCGGTGGCTTCATTCAAGAAGCTGGCGGTCAGCATGGAGCCGATGGGAGGCTCCACCAAGGGCGTGCCGACCGGCCCGGTGATGTATCAAGGCGAATGCCACACATTCTGGTAGCAGCAGCCCTGACAAAATGGCGGTCCAACCCAAGACCGCCTACTTTTCGATCATGTTGACAAGTTTTGAACTGGTCTGGCGCAGGCGTTGCGACAACATGAAAACCAGCTTCATCAGGATCTTGGATGCCAGCCTGGGCTCTCGGGTGATCAGAGCCTGCAAAGACGGCCTGGAAAGATAGGAAAACGTCGTGTCCTCGATGGCGGTACACGAGGCAAAGCGGGCTTCACCGTCGATCATCGACATCTCGCCCAATGCCTGCCCACCGCGCACGACGGCGATCCGCTTGACGTTGCCCCAACGATCGGTCTTGGTCACATCGACAAGGCCATCAATCAGGAACAACATGAAGTCGCCTGGGTCCCCCTCCCGAATGATCAGGCCTTGAGGCGGTGCGACAAAGACCTTCATGAATGGCCCCAAAAGCCGCAGATCCTCCTCGGTGAAGTCATCGAAGAGGCCGTTGTGGGGTACAACGGCACGAATCTGCGCTGCGAAGGGTGTCGCATCGCCCAGGGCACGAAAACCCGGGAAGGCGGGATCTGCTGGCATTTGCCTCAATTGTGCACGATTGACTGGGGAATTGCTTCGTACGCCATCACACCTTTCGATTGCGCCGTTCCTTGACCGCGGCGGCCAACACGCGCAGAACTTCGTCCGACTCCTCCCAGCCGAGGCAGCCATCGGTAATGCTCTTGCCGTATTCAAGAGCGGAAGGATTGTCCTTGCCCGGGGTGAACTTCTGGCTCCCGGCCTTCAGGTGCGATTCGATCATCACGCCGAACACGCAGTCGCCGCCCGCTGCGATCTGCACCGCCACGTCGCGCGCGACATCGGCCTGACGCTCCGGCTTCTTTTCACTGTTGGCATGTGAAAAATCGATCATCAGCTTGCATGCCAGTTTGCTTGCCTCGAGTTCCCGACACGCGGCCGCAACGCTCGCGGCGTCGTAGTTGGGCGTCTTGCCACCGCGCAGAATCACATGGCAATCCTTGTTGCCGTTGGTTTCAACCGTCGCAACCTGCCCGTTCTTGTGAACCGACAGGAAATGGTGGCCGCGCCGCGCCGCCTGGATGGCATCAATGGCGATACGAATGTTTCCGTCGGTACCGTTCTTGAAACCGATCGGTGCCGAAAGTCCGGATGCGAGTTCACGATGCACCTGGGACTCGGTTGTGCGTGCGCCAATCGCGCCCCAGGAGATCAGGTCACCGATGTACTGGGGTGAAATCACGTCCAGAAATTCCGAACCCGCCGGCACGCCCTCGGCATTGATGCGGACCAGGAGGTCGCGGGCGATGCGCAAACCCTCGTTGATGCGATAGCTCTCGTCGAGATACGGGTCGTTGATCAGGCCTTTCCAGCCAACAGTCGTGCGCGGTTTCTCGAAATAGACGCGCATCACGACCTCGAGTTCGCCCGCGTGCAGGGTCCGCGCCGCCTTGAGCCGCCGCGCGTATTCGACCGCGGCCGCGGGATCATGGATCGAACATGGACCGATCACCACAAGCAGCCGGTCGTCCTTGCCATGCATGATGTCCTGTATCCGCTGGCGGGTATCGGAAACCAGCGTTTCCACAGGCGTACCCTGGATCGGGAAGAACTTGATCAGGTGTTCGGGCGGCGGCAGCGGCATGATGTTCTTGATCCGCTCGTCATCGGTACGCGAGGTACGATCATTGACAGCTTTCTGAAAGGGGTCGGTGAGGCTTGTCATCGTGCGCTCCGGTCTTGGGTTCCTGAACAAAAAAAAACCGCCGGGCTGCCGGCGGTTTTTCGAGAGATTCTTGCTGCTTGGGTCAAAACGATTCGTCTCTACTTGCTCCGCCGCGGGCCGAGGTAGCTCCAAAAGTAAAAATAAAAAAAGGCGGGGTGGAACATGTGGCTGAGTGAATGGCTGTGCCGCAGAAATCGGGAATTTACCCCTAACCTCGCGCTCAGGCAAGCAATTGTTGCGCGACCGCAACCCTCACCGCCTACAGCGCCCGCTCCACTTGCTCGCAAAGGACTTTGAGCATCTCGATGCGGGCGAACAATTTGTCGTTCGCAGGAATCACGTTCCAGCGGGCCGCTCCGGCGCTGGTGCGCTCGACCATGTCGCATACGGCCCGCTCATAGTCCGCCCATTTCTTGCGATTGCGCCAATCCTCTGCCGTGATCTTGAATTGCTTGAACGTGATTTTCTCGCGCTCGCGAAACCGCCGCAACTGCTCCTCCTTGGTGATGGCAACCCAGAATTTCACCAGGATCACGTCATTGCGCACGAGTTGCTCTTCGAAATCGTTGATCTCGTGGTAGGCGCGCATCCAGTCCGCCTCCGAACAGAACTTCTCCACGCGTTCCACCAGAACCCTGCCGTACCAGGAGCGGTCGAAGATGGTGACCCTGCCTTTGCGCGGCAACTGCCTCCAGAAACGCCACAGGTAAGGTTGCGCGCGCTCCTCTTCGGTAGGTGCCGCAACCGGAATGACCTGATAGTGGCGTGCGTCGAGCGCGCCGGTGATGCGCCGTATGCTGCTGCCCTTCCCGGCCGCATCCTGGCCTTCGAAAACCGCGATGAGTGATTTGTTGCGAAAGCGCGGGTCCCGCGTCAACAGGTTCAGGCGTCCCTGGTACTTCTCGAGCCTCTTCTCGTACTGCTTGTGGGTCAGCGCCTGCGAGTAATCGAGGGTGTTGAGGATGTTGCGCTCATCGAGCATCGGCTCGAGCGGTGCGGCGCTGTAGCCGGAACGTCTGGCCTCCTTGTCGTCGAGCCGCTTGCGCAGGGCTTCGAGAAGCAGGCTGCCGACGGTCAGGTAGCGATAGTTTGGATCCGTGCCTTCGACAATCATCCATGGCGCCTCGCCGGTGGATGTTTCGCGCAACGTGTATTCGGAGACCTCGCGGAATCGATCATAGATCTTGTACCGCTCCCAATCGGTGTCCGTGACTCTCCAGCGCGTGACCGGATCCTTCTCCAGCGCCTTGAGGCGCCTTTTCTGCGCATCTTTTGACAGATGAAACCAGAATTTGAGGATCAGGACGCCTTCCGCAGCGAGCATGCGTTCAAGGTGGCGAATCTCTTCGATGGATTGCATCAGTCCGGCAGCCTTGGTCTTGCCGATCACGCGGTCGACGATGGGCGAGGTATACCAGGACCCGAACAACACACCGATCCGTCCCTTGGGTGGAAGTGCGCGCCAGAATCTCCACATCGGAGGACGCTCGGATTCCTCGTCGGACATTTCACCGAATGCGCGGGTGACAATGTGGCGCGGATCCATCCATTCGTTGAGCAGGTTGACCGTTTCGCCCTTGCCTGCACCATCTACGCCGCCAATGATGATGACCACCGGAAACTTGGCGTTGGCCAGCAGATCGTACTGAGCCTTGAGAAGATCCTCCCGCAAGACTGCTTCACGCTTGCGGTACTCATCCTTTGGAATGCTGTGTCCGATTTCCGCAGATTCAAACATGGTCACTTCCTCGCTTTTTCCGCTTCCAGTATCCACCCGCTAGGCAACACGCCTTCAGCGACGAGTCCAATTCGCCGTCCGACACCCGGGCACCTTCGACCAGGTTTGCGTGCAGGATGGACGAGACATGGTCGTCAAGCCCAAGTTCGCGCAAAAGCGCCTGGCCGGTCTTGATGTCGGTCAAACTTCCGAGTCGGTCCTGGGCCATACCCAGCGCGGCAACGTATGATCGGCCCGCTTTTTCGTTGAACAAACCGCGAAAAAACTCGGCAGCGTAGCGGGATCGCTTGATCCGGATGCGCAACCGATGCAATTGCGCGTCGCCGAAGTCCTGCACATGCCCGGCCGCGCGTCTGATCCGTCTGTGCCAACTGGACAGACGTCGCCGCGCCGCATCCACCAGCGCGCCGTCATCCTGATCCCCGCGTGGCGGAGCAGCGGCCCACAAAGCCAACCGTGCGACGAAGCGCTCATGCGCGGCGGAGCACAGGTACAAGCGCAACGCCTCCCTTGCTGCTCTCACTCTCGCGGCGAGCAAGCCACGCACCCGGGCGAGCTCCTTCGGCTCCAGGACATCAGGCTTCGATTCAATACGCCCGAGAAAGACCTCCGGATCGCGAACCGCACCGAGCAGCGCCGAAAGCTCCTTCAGACTTGCGTTCAGGCGTCTCGGCCGACCGTACATCATGTCGCGTGGAAACAAACGCGCTGCACAGCGCATCCTGCGGACCGCGACCCTCAACTGGTGCACGTACTCGGGATCCGCGGATCTCTGAACTCCATCGAGATTTGCGCGCAAATGGCCAAGCGAAACGCCAATCAGTTGGCGAAGTGCCGCCTCGATAGTCAGGCCAGGCGCCAGGATGACCGGCGTCGCCTTCTGTGGCGGCCGAAGCCGACCTCGCACCGCCGACCCATCGGCCTCCGGCCGGGCCCCAGCGGCGCGACTCATGCCGGCTTACGCGGTTCCACCAACTGTCAGGCCATCGATCCGCAGGGTCGGTTGGCCGACGCCGACCGGCACGCTTTGCCCCTCTTTGCCGCAAGTACCGACTCCGCTGTCAAGCTTCATGTCGTTGCCGATCATTTTCACCCGGGTCAACGCGTCGGGACCATTTCCGATGATGGTGGCGCCCTTTACCGGGCGAGTGACCTTGCCGTCTTCGATGAGATAGGCTTCGGAGGCCGAGAACACGAATTTCCCGCTCGTGATGTCAACCTGGCCGCCGCCAAAATTCTTCGCATACAGGCCTTTCTTGACCGACTGGATGATTTCCTCAGGGTGGCGGTCGCCGCCCAGCATGTAGGTGTTGGTCATGCGCGGCATCGGTACATGGGCGAATGATTCGCGCCTGCCGTTGCCGGTGGGGCGGACTTTCATGAGTCGCGCATTGAGGGCGTCCTGCATGTAGCCCTTGAGGATCCCGTCCTCGATCAAGGTTGTGCACTGTGTACGATTCCCCTCGTCGTCGACATTGAGCGACCCGCGCCGATCCGCGATCGTGCCGTCGTCGACCACCGTGACGCCGCGTGCGGCGACCCGTTGTCCGACACGGCCGGAAAACGCCGAAGACCCCTTGCGATTGAAATCGCCTTCAAGGCCATGACCGATCGCCTCGTGAAGCAATATCCCGGGCCAGCCGTTGCCCAACACCACATTCATGGTGCCGGCGGGCGCCGCTTCGGCATTCAGGTTGGTGATTGCCGCATGCACCGCCTGCGTCGCGTACTCGAGCAGAATGTCATCGCTGAAATAGCCATAGTCGAAGCGGCCGCCACCGCCGGAACTGCCGGTCTCGCGTCGCCCGCCTTCCTCGGCGATCACCGTGATCGAGAGCCTGACCAACGGGCGTACATCGGCGGCAAGCACCCCGTCACTTCTGGCCACCAGAACCACCTCGTAGGTTCCTCCCAGCGATGCCATGACCTGTGCAACCCGGCTATCCAGGCCGCGCGCCAGCTTTTCGATGCGCTCCAGGAGGCCCACTTTCGCCTGCGCCTTCAGGGACACTAGTGGATCAGCCCGGCCATACAGGCGCCTCGCGGCGCCGCTGCCAGCCTTGACGCTCCTTGAGTTCCCCTGCCGCCCGATCGCAGCGGTAGCGGAGGCTGCATCCTTGAGCGCCTCCAGGGAAATATCGTCGGAGTAGGCAAAGGCGGTCTTCTCCCCGCTTATGGCGCGCACACCCACGCCTTGTTCGATGTTGAAGCTGCCCGACTTGACGATCCCCTCTTCCAGACTCCAGCCTTCGGACCGCGTGTATTGAAAATACAGGTCGGCGTAGTCAATCCGGTTCGAGAACATCGAGCCCAGCACGCCCGACAGGGCCGACTCGTCGAGCCCGAAAGGCGTCAGAAGCGTGGCGCGCGCGATTTGCAGGTGTTCGATATCGGGTGATACAGGTTTCACGTTGATGCTCCGGAAAAGCGCAGCAGGTTTTAATCCCAGCGGCCTAGTTTACCTGCCGGGCTGGCCGCCACACGGCGATGAACATGCTCTAGCGCAAGGTCCGGTGCGCCAACGCCGGCAAGCTTGTACGAAATGCAGCAATCTCATCCAGGTCGATACGGCCAGCCACAATCCCTTCGCCCTCGGCCAGTTCCCCAAGTATCTTCCCCCAGGGACTGATAAACATCGTATGCCCGTGAGTCCTCCGTCCGTTGACGTGAAGCCCGCCCTGCGCGGGAGCCAGAACGTAGGCCAGGTTCTCGATCGCACGGGCGCGCAGCAAAGGCTCCCAGTGGGCCTGGCCGGTCGTGGCGGTAAATGCCGAAGGCACCAGCAGAAGATCGCATGCGCCAAGCGCGCGATACAACTCGGGAAAACGCAGGTCATAGCAAACTGACAGGCCGACCCTTCCGAACGGTGTATCGAACGCTACCGGCGCGTTGCCACCATGAACGATCGTGCGCGCTTCATCGAACTGCTCGACCCGACCGTCTTCATGCTCGCGCCGGAATCCGAACAAATGGATCTTGTCGTACCGCGCGGAAAGCTTCCCCTCCGGGCCATAGACGAGACAGGTGTTGAGGATCTTCTGGGCGGATCCGCAGTCGACCGGGATGGTTCCACCGACCAGCCATACCTTGTGACGCGAAGCCGTAGCGGACAGCCACTCCTGGATCGGCCCTGCGTTTCGCCCGGCCTCGACGGGTTCGCGCGCCTCGACCTTGTCGGTCTCCCTGTTTCCAAGGATGCAAAAATACTCCGGCAGTACAACCATGTCCGCGCCATCGCCGGCAGCGCGCGCGACAAGCTCGGCGGCGGATTTCAGGTTCTCACGAACAACCGGCGTCGACACCATCTGGATGGCCGCAACCTGTGCGATGCGCGTCACTTCTTGGCCTCCTCACCCGTACGGGCGGGTGCCGGGCGAACACCGGCGACTTCGCCCGAGGTCGCGCCTTCCCCTCCCTCCGGCGCACCCGTCTGTCCGAGTTGCGTATTTTGGATGCGTGCGACCTTGGGGTCCGCCCAGGTCCCGCCCACTACGTATTCGAACGAAAACGCCTTTGACAGCGGATCCTTGAGCACTCGTTGTGCAAGAAATGTCGCGATCCCGAGGATCGGATTGCCGAGCAGCGCGGTAACAACCGATCCCATGCCACCTGACAAGTCAGGTAGAACCACGACACGCAACCCCTGGGTTTCCTTGACCAGGTCAACTTCGCCGTTCATCAGAACCGCGGCACTGACGCCCGTCATCTTGAAATCGGAAGTCGAGAGGATCCCACGCTCAATCTTGCTGGAAGCCGACACCAGGTCGAAAGCGAAACCTTCCGAAAACACATCGCGAAAATCCAGCGCCAGACGTCGCGGCAGGGCTTGCAGGCTCATGATGCCGAGCAACTTGCCCACGCCAGGATCCGCCTTGAGAAACTGCCCCTTCTCGACGCGCAACGAAATCGTGCCGGCCAGGCTGGGATAGTCGATCGCCAAGGGAGAGCCCTCCCACGCGGCGGCGCCTTCAAGTCGTCCGTTCCCGGAACGCAAGGTGCCGGGAAAACCCAATCGCTCAAGGAGCTTTCCGGCATCGTATGCCTCGAGAGTGAAGTCGAGGGCGAGACGCCGCCGCGCTTCTCCGGGGCGCCGGGCACGCCAGGCACCCGACCCCGCGAGTACCCCGTCCGGGTTGGCCAAGTTCAGTCGTTGAATACGCCATTCGTTGCCTGCGTTGTTGGCCACGAGTTCGAGCTTTCCAAGCTTCTTGTCTCCAACCTCAAATGAATCGATCGCCACGTCAACACCTGGCAATTCCTGCGTAATGCGGTCCAACGGCGAATCGGCGCGTGGCTCCTGGCTGGCAATGCTTGCCGGGATATAGAGGTTCTTTAGGCGCGCGGTCAGTCGACCGGCATCGCGGCCACGCCCCGGCTGGAAATTGAGATTCCCGTTGACCTCCTGCGACGCCAGCGTGGCAGCCCAGTTCTGCCCCTCCTGGGTAAGGTCCATGCGGACTTGCGTGAGACGCTTGCCGAAGGCATCGACGGTGTCGGCACGAAGTCTCGCCTGCAGCGGCTGAAATTCAGCGGGCAATCCCGCCTGTGCGGTTGCAGGAGTGCCCCCCGCGACCGGCACACGCACGTCGATCAAGCGGGATTTCCAGGCTTCCACGTCAACCGCCCCGGCTGTGACGTTCAATGCCAGCCCGGCGCGCGGCATCGCCGGCATGGCATCCCCCAAACCCACCGCCCCGCGCGCGAAGTGCATTGCGCCACGATCAAACCGGCGGGCAATGCGTGCATTGAGGGCACGCCCGTACGCCACACTCCATTCCTCTTCGTCGCGTGATCCCTGCACCAGAACCTTGGCAAGCCGGAAAGGCACGGCGTCCGCCGCAGCCTTTCCCAGAGGGGCGGGCAAGTCCACCGCCACTCCGGCGAGATTGGACTCGATGCTCACTTCGCCTGCCTTGCGGCGCGCGTTGATCGTGGCGCGCCACGTCGAGCCGCCGCTCAACGATGCCAGCAACGGTTCGTTCATCCAGGCGCGCAGTCCCGGAACCGTGAAATTGCCGTTCGCATTGACACTGATTACCCCATCGCCGCGGCTGGCGCCGGAGAGTGTAAAGGCGCCACCCAGCGCCTCGCCACGCAAGCCCCGCAAAGTCAGGCCGGATTCGGAGAAAGCCATCACGCCGGTCACGCGACCCAGCATAGGCAGGTCCTCATCGAGCCTCACGTCATTGTTGGCGAACTGGAACTGCCCGGTTAGCCGGGTTTTCGACGCGTCTTCAATCGGCATCAAGATCCGGAGATCGAGCTTGCCGACCCCGGACGCCTGTATACCCTCGGTGTATCCGTCGATCATGCGATCGACCGGACTTTGGTCGATGAATTGCAGGAAGGCCTGAACCGGGCCATCGGCCACCC
Organism: Burkholderiales bacterium; assembly: GCA_965279115.1. GTDB lineage: Bacteria > Pseudomonadota > Gammaproteobacteria > Burkholderiales > JAEUOS01 > JAEUOS01. Next base: position 3,241,234 of record OZ257137.1, on the reverse strand, counting down.
CTTGAATATCGACAATCGGCGATTTCACATCGAGACTCGGGATCTTCGCCTCGACCCGCCCGAGCTTGATCTGCCCGACGCTGCCTGCCGCGTTGCCCTTGAACTCCAGGCTGCTGCGGTCGAAGACCAAATCCCCCTTTACGTTTTCGATGCGCGGCCATCCGTTCGCGTACAGCAGGCTCGCTTCGTTGAGCTTGAGTACGATCCTGAAACTGCCGCGCTTGTGATCCTCGAATGGAAAGTCCGCGAGATTGCCTTTGAGATGGAAGGTACCTTCATCCACCCGTCCCTTTTCAATGGCTGCGACCAGCCATGTCTTGGTATTGACCAGATGCTTGGGCAAATACCGGTGTGCCCTCGAGCCCACGCCCCTTATCAGTTTGGCGCCCAGCTCCATATAGCCCGGAGTGTCGGGTTCGGTGCGATACAACACCTGCGCAGTGACAGCAGCGTCCTGGTTTGCGAAGGCGAAGTTTTCGCTACGCACCTCGAATTTGCCATTTGGAAACGACCATCCGATCTGCCCGGAGGCCTGGTCCATGCCCACCTTGGGGTCGTCGAACAATTGCGGCAGATAAATCGTCGCGTTCTTCGATGCCAAGGTCAAAGTGCCGTTCTTCTCCGTGGCTACGACCGATCCGGACAAGTTGGAGAAACCCGGAATCGGGCCGCGAGCATCCATGGATAGTTCTGCGAACCGGCCCCGAGCACTGTAGCTCACGGGCTTGTCGAAATCTCCGCGCCAAGACATCCTGAAATCGAATACCGAGCCGCGCGGATTTGATTCAGCGAGCAATTGCCGAAAACCGGCATCCAGCGGCAGATGCTCCAGCAGTTTGGCAAGCGGTTCGAGGTCGAGCGAATTGGCGGTCAGTTCCACCTCTTGCGGCCGGTCGCCGCGCGCCCCGATGGAGCGCATCGAGAAATCCGCAGGTGCCAGGCTGACACCGCCCTTGGTGGTCAGACTGACCTGTTGACCGGCGGCCTCGAATCCGGTCACCTGTTTTTCGCCAATCCGCAGGAAACCAAGCGCCTTGCCGCCGCTGGCGATTTCCTTCACGCCGATCCGGCCGGACACCCTGGCCAGTTCAAGCACCGGCAGGTCACGCGCCAATCTGGCCTGTGCGTCAGCCAACCCGACGTCGGCGGTGAAGTGCTCTAGGTGATCACCGTCGAAACCCAGCCAGGCGCGTACCCGGCCGGTTCCGGAGCGTACATCGGCAGGATAGTCAATCCAGTTGCGCCACGCCGCAAGATCGATGAAGTTGAGGTCGGCATAGACGTTTCCCCGCCATTCGGACAGACGGCTGAGCGAATTTCCGGTCAGGTCGGCGCGCACGTCGATGCGCGAAGAGAGTACCCGCGGGGGATCTGCGGTAAAACCCAACCGGTGGCGCTTGCCCGAACTCTCGATCACGGTACGGATGTTGGATAACGCCAACTCGGGCGCTGCGCGCTTTTCGTCATTCCAGCGCAGGCGGGAATCGGCGATCACGATACGACGTTGCCCGAGGATCCAGTCGGACACGCTCGCCCCGTCCGGCGACTCAGCCACCTCGATGCCGCCAATCACCAGGGTCCCTGAACGGGTGCGCCTGATATCAAGGTCTGCCCCGGTGACTTCCAGTGCATGAAGGCGCAACTCGCGGGCCGGTACTGACCACCACGAGACCGTGAGTGACACAAACGGCAGTGACAATGCGGGACGACCCTGGCGGTCAAACACGCGAACGTCACTGAGATCCAGATCCGGATACAGGCCATCCCAACCCGCGTCAATCCGACCGATCGCCACCCGCGCGCCGAGCGCCTTTGAAATCGCGCTTTCGACCTCGGGGCGGTAGCGCTCCACGTTCGGCAGAATCGCATAACGCAGCATGATGACGCTCAAGGCGAAGGCGAAAAACACAACCCACACCAATATCTCGCCCAGACGCAAAAAGCGCATCAACGCGCTGCGCCAGGCCGGGATGGCAGGCGAATTGGGCATAGCACTGGCGGCGTCCATGAATCGATTGTCAATGTAGCATAGGCAGACTATTCAGAACGTCCGGCACGGCCGGCTGGAAAACACGGAATTACATTTGGAAACAACCACTTCTCAAGAGTCCCCCGGTTTGGCGGCGGCGATTGAATTCAGCATCTGGGCGCGCAACCAGGCATCCGCCAAGCCGGGTGCCTTGGCAAATGCCCGAATGCTGGCATTTTCACGACTCGATTCCGCCGTCATCGGTGATGTGGTGGCACGCGAATGCTCGGACGCGCCAGACGACCTGTCACGTTCCCTGCGTAACGCAAGGCGCATCATCATGCTCGCAGTTATGCAACGCGACCTGGCGGGCTTGGCAGACCTGGCCGAGGTGACGCAAGCGATGTCCTCCCTGGCGGACCGCGCCATTGTCGCGGCGCTCGATGCCGCAACGCGGGAACTTGCCACTCGCTTCGGCGTGCCGCACGGTGAGCAATCCGGCAGGGAACAGATCCTGCACGTGGTCGGGATGGGCAAGTTGGGAGGTGGCGAGCTGAACGTTTCCTCCGACATCGACCTGATCTTCCTGTACCCGGAAGAGGGCAACACGCGCGGAGGTATATCGAGTGTCTCCAATCAGGAATACTTCGGCCATGTCGGCAAGCGGCTTATCGCCACCCTCTCGGAAATCAATGCGGACGGCTATGTCTTTCGCGTCGACATGCGCCTGCGCCCATGGGGTGACGGCCCGCTGGCTATGGGCTTCGATGCATTCGAAGACTACCTGGTGGCGCAAGGTCGCGACTGGGAACGCTACGCCTGGATCAAGGGACGCGCGATAACCGGGGACCGGGTTGCCGAATTGATGGCACTCGTGACCCCCTTCATCTATCGTCGTTACCTGGACTTCGGAGCCATCGAATCGCTCAAGGGGCTGCATGCGCAGATCAAGCGTGAGGTCGCACGCCGGGAACTGGATAACCACGTCAAACTCGGTCCGGGAGGCATACGCGAGATCGAATTCGTGGCGCAAGCGCTTCAGATCATACGCGGCGGACGCGAGGCACGCCTGCGTGAACGCCCCACCGTGCCAATACTGCGTACCCTGGGTGAAATCGGACTTATCCGCGCCGAGGCTGTCACCGAATTGGCCGCCGCTTATGATTTCCTGCGACGGGTCGAACATCGCCTGCAATATGCGGAGGACCAGCAGACCCACATGTTGCCGAGCGAGACAAGCCGGCGCGAACGCCTCGCCGCAAGCATGGGGGCGGCAGACTGGACGTCTTTCGCCGCCGTCCTGGACAATCACCGCAGCAATGTGCGCCGGCACTTCGAATCGGTACTGGGAGAGAACCCAGCGACCGCCAATGGCGCCCAGGTAGGCACACGCAGCGTCGACGCAAGGATCGCTGAGGGCACTTTCTCGGATCCCGCAGAGCTTGCACGCCTGATCGACGCCACCCTCGGTGGGGCAAGGATCCGCCGTCTTGCGGAGAGCACCCGCGCCCGCTTCGAGGCCTTGCTGCCCCGCCTGATCGATGCCGCCGACGCCACCGAAAACCCTGACGCAACGTTGAAGCGCCTGCTCGCGTTTATCGAGGCGATCGCGTCACGTGCCTCGTACCTGGCCCTGCTGTCCCAATCGGCGCCCGCCTTGAAGCGACTCACGCGCCTGTGCAGCGCCTCCGAGTGGGCCGCGCGCTACCTGACGCTGCATCCGATCCTCCTGGACGAACTGATCGATGAGCGTACCCTGTACGCGCGCCCGGATGGTGCCGAGTTCAGTCGCGCAGCCGGCGCAGCGCTCGCGGAATTGCGGGGCGATCTCGAAGCACAAATGAATGCGTTACGCGAAGCCCACCACACCGCGGTGTTCCGGTTGCTCGCACAAGACGTCGAATCGTTATGGACCGTCGAGCAGCTTGCGGACCAGTTATCGGAGCTCGCCGATCGCGCCCTCGAACTCGGGCTTGCCGAATGCTGGCAAATGACGCGCGGGCGCCATCGCGAGGCCCCTGAGTTCGCCGTCATCGCCTACGGCAAGCTTGGCGGCAAGGAGCTTGGGTACGCCTCGGACCTGGACCTGATTTTCATCCATGATGACAGCGAAGAACGGGCCGGCGAGATTTATGCGCGCCTGGCGCAGCGGCTGGTGACTTTTCTCGATACCCAGACGACTGCCGGACGGCTTTTTGAAATTGACACGCGCCTGCGACCCGACGGTGCAAGCGGGCTGCTGGTGACCAGCCTGGATGCGTTCCGCGACTACCAAAGGCGGCGCGCCTGGGTCTGGGAACATCAGGCGCTCACGCGGGCGCGCTTTTGTGCCGGCAACCCCCGAATTGGCGCGGCTTTCGAGGCCGAGCGCCACCACATCCTCACGCTGGAACGCGACCTCGACGCATTGCGGACCGAAGTGCGCACGATGCGCCGAAAGATGCACGACGGCCATCCGAACCGATCGCAGCTGTTCGACCTCAAGCACGACACCGGCGCGATGGTCGATATCGAGTTTTGTGTGCAAACCCTGGTGCTGGCGCATGCCCGCGCGCATCCCGCACTGGTCGCCAACCTGGGAAACATCGCGTTGTTGCGCATCGCCGGCGAGGCCGGGTTGATTGCTCCGGACCTCGCCGGGCTTGCCGCGGACGCCTATCGTGCCTACCGCAAGCGGCAACACCAGTTGCGCATGAACAACTCGGAGTATGCAAGGGTTCCCGCCGCCGAGTTCGCGGGGGAAATCGCCAACGTGCGGCGCCTGTGGCAGGAGGTTGTCGGCGAACCGGCCTGAAGTCGCGGCGGCACCACGCCGCAGGCCCGGGGATCTATCGCAACCAGAGCATGGCGTGCAACGCCAGCATGCCGCCAACAATGCCGGCCAGGGTGCTGCGCAGCAGCACGGTGACCCCGATGCCGGCGAGGCCGGCGACGAGTCGCAGGTTTTCGATCGAGACATCAATCTGCCCGCCCGGCGCCAGCAGGTCCGGCACGACAATCGCCGCCAGCGCGGAAGCCGGCGCGTACTTGAGCGCAGCCTGCCAGGATCGCGGCAGCATGAAACGATCCGACAGCAGAAGCAGACCGGCCCGGTTGAGGTAGGTCACCAGCGCCATGCCGGCAATGATGCCCCACAGCCCCCAACCGTAGGTGCCGATCTGGTTGCTCATGCGTTTGCGTCGGCCATCATGCGCTCGGAAACCGCACCGGCCACGATGCCGGCCACGGCACCGCACACCAGCCCCAGTTTCATCGGCAGGCCGGAGGCGAGGAGAGCCACTGTGCCGGCAGTGGCGGCGGCGGCGAACTCGGCGCGTCCGCGCACGAAAGGCACCAGCAGGGCAAGGATGCCCAGGGTCGCCGCGAACTCGAGCTGCCACGCCTTGGGGACCTGCGCCCCGGCCACGGTACCAACGAACGCAGAGACGATCCACACCACAGCAACGACATTGCCCGCACCGAGGAAAAACCAGTGCCTCAAGGGCAGATCAGGCCGGTCCGCCACCCGACGCATGAAAAGCGCGAACCCGGTGTCAGTGACGAAATAGCCAAGCAACAACTTCCAGCGCAACGGCAGTTCCCGAAAATACGGGGCGGCTGAGGCGCTATAGATCACAAAACGCAGATTGATGATGAAAGCGGTGAGTATGATCACCACGCCCGGTACGCCCGCCACCAACAGCGGCAAGGCAGCGATCTGGGCCGTCCCTGCAAAAACGATCACCGTCATGGCGATCGCTTCAAGCGCCGTCAGTCCGGCAGCCTTCGTGGCAATGCCGGTGACCAGTCCGAAAGGTATGGTGCCGGCGACAAACGGAAGCACCGCGGCGGCGCCGGCCAGGTAGGCCTGGCGCGGATGGTCATAGCCGTCGCCAGCTGCCGTCATGCACCCGCGATGGCGCGTCGCCGCATTCCCAGCCAGAGGATGCCTGCCGCGGCCATCAACAGGAACGGCAAGGCCCCCATGTTGAGGATTTCCCAGCCGCGGGTTGTGACCAGCGCACCTGACGAAAACGACGATGTGGCCATGGTGACGAAGACCAGGAAGTCATTGGCACCCTGCACCCGGTTCTTCTCTTCGGGTCTGTACGCTTCGGTCAGCAATGTGGTGCCGCCAATGAACATGAAGTTCCAGCCCACCCCGAGGGCAAACAGGGCCACCAGGAAATGCATGACGTCATTTCCGTTGAGGGCGAATGCGACGCAACCGAACATCAGCAGCACGCCGACGAACATGATGTTGAGGACGCCGAAGCGCTTGATCAGCGCGCCGGTGAAAAAAGATGGTGCGAACATGCCGATCACGTGCCATTCGAGCACCAGCGCCGCGTCCGAGAACGGATGTGTACACATCTGCATCGCCAGGGGCGTGGCCGTCATCAGCAGGTTCATGACGCCATAGCCGATGGTGCCGCTGAGCGCCGCAACGATGAATATCGGCTGGCGCATTATTACCGCCAGCGGTCGTCCGCCCCCCGCCTTTTCGGCCGCAGTCTGGGCGGGAAAGCGGATGAACTGGATCACGAGCATCGACATGAGGGCAAACAGGACCAGCACGGCGTAGGAGCCGGCGAAGGCGACGGCAAGGAAATCCTTCGAATACTTGGCGAGATTCGGCCCGACCACACCACCGATGATCCCGCCAGCCATGACATAGGAAATCGCGCGCTCCTTGAAGGAAGGCGGCGCGACTTCGGCGGCGGCAAAGCGGTACAGTTGCCCACAGGCGTTGTATACGCCAACCACCATGGTACCCAGGCACAAGAGCCAGAACAGCTTGAAGTGCGCCCCCATCGCCGCCAGGGCGACGCCAAGCACGCCGAACATCGTGCCCACAGAAAAACCGATGCGCCGGCCATGGCGCCGCATCATGCGTGCGATCGGGGCTGAAGCCAGTGCCGAACCGATGACATAGGCGGTGACCGGTATGGTCGCCATCGCCGCGTTGGGCGCCAGTGCAAACCCGACCAGGCCGTTGACCGCGATCATCGTTGTATTGTTGATGAACAGGAGCGCCTGACAAAGAATCAGGAGAAATACGTTGCGCTTGGTATCGGCGGATTCGGTCACGTTGGGGCGAGTGGGGAATGGGTTGCCGCATGGCGGAACGCCCGCAAGTATGCCTGATGCGACCGCGCCGACCTACTCGCCTTCGTAGCCACCCTGGCGGACCACGACAAATCCACGCCCCTGCCAGCGCAAAACCATCAGGTTTCCGCCAGCATAATGTCGCGCGCGCAGCAGGACCTCGTCAATGCCGTCACCATCCAGGTCCATGGTCGCAGCCACCTGCGCCACGAAGCTGGCGCCGGGGTCACGGCCAATCCCGCCGGATGGCCCGCTGCGGTACAGCACAGCGGATGCAGGTGAAGATTCGCGCACAATGAGGTTGACCGTGTTGTAGGTGCCGGGCTGCGCCGGATCGGCATCTCCGTCCTGTATGCCGCCAACCAGCCAGAGCCGTTCCGGCACGGCACCGACGGCAAGTGTCGCGTCAAAGGGTTGCCCGTGGAACTGGACCGCACCCGGCAGGTACCTCCGCACCAGTTCGGGTATCCATGCGGGCGCATCCGATTCGGCAACGAAACGGCTGTCGGCCCCTACCGTCCTTGCCGAGCCGCCGAAGTTGCGCCAGGCATCCTCGTGACGGGAAATCCGGATGCGACGGGGCGGATGCACACCCACCGCGACACGGTCTTCCTGCACTGGCGTGACCGATCGCTCGGCACCGGCCTCGGCGAGATAGAGGCAGGCCGGCTGCAGGCTCGGGCGAAGTCGCTCGTCTTCGCGGCCGATCGCGACGATACGCGTGAACACCCTCTCGTCATACTCGCCTCGAATGTCGGCAATGCCAAATGCCAGGCGCGCGCCCTTCTGTACCTGGCCGGCCGCCGGACGGCTGGACACAAGCACCTCACCGGGCGCCGGTGGCGAACGCGTCACCAGACGATCGCGTTCGCCGCAGGAGCGCGCCTCTGCAGGTACCTCGAGAAAGGCGCGGCCGGACTGATCGATGAACCCAAGCCACCATCGGCCGGGAACATCCGCGCGCGCGGTCCACGACAACAGCAGGAGCAGCGCAAGCGCGCTACGCATCGCTGTCCTCCTCCGCAAACGGACTCGCTGACAGGCGCGCTCGCTGCAGCCAGGCCAGCCAGCCACCCCAGACAAGGGCGCCAATCATCGTCGCTCGACCGACCCAGCCGAAAAAGATGCCGATGCCTCGCGCGCGCGGCAGGAGGCCGAGATCGCCAAAGATGTTCTGCCAGTCGTGACCGTCACTGTCAGCACCGGTACGGCCGTCAAGGAGCGTGATTTGCGGATCGAAGGCGTCGTACATGTAGACCGCCATCATGACCAGGGAAAAACCGAACAGCCACGTGAACAACGCGGCACCGAATGGATCGCGCCGCCGCAAGAGCAGCGCCGCGGCACAAGTCAGTGGCATCAAGTGCTGGCCCAGGGTTCCGCCGAGGATCATGATGAACTGGCCGAACCAGCGAAAGATCAGGTAGTGGCCGGCTTCGTGGAATGGCGTGAGAACCGCCCACAGGATGAAGCTGCCAGCTTCACCATGGCGGATGTCGATGGATGCGAAGATCGCCCAGGTCCAGATTGAAAAAACCGCGAGTGTCGCAACGCGCGCAATCCAGCTTTCCTTCGACACCCTTTCGGGCAAATGGAAGAACACCGAAGTCGCGCCCCGCGCCGTGTCGGTCACCTGCCCGGCCCGTCGTGCGGCTTCCGACACTCCTGATACCCGCGCCAAAACAGCCGGCGCGACCTTTGCGAGGATGACGCCGCATGCCGGACAAGCCGCTGGCGCGGACTGGTCCGGTGGCAAGGGCGCATGGCCGCACTTGGGGCAATGGGTGAAAGGCATGGGAGGCGTCATGATTATAGAGAGCGAATCGGCTAAAATCCCCGGTTCTTTCCAAACAACGATTCGGAGATAAGCATCATGTCGATGGCCGACCGCGACGGGTTCATCTGGTACGACGGCAAACTGGTCCCGTGGCGCAGCGCCACGACCCACGTGCTGACCCATTCGCTGCACTATGGCCTTGCCACCTTCGAAGGGGTGCGTGCCTACAACACCGTGTCCGGCACGCAGATCTTCCGGCTCTCCGAGCATACCGATCGCTGGCTCAATTCCTGCAAGATCTACATGATGGACATGCCTTACACCAAGGAAGTCCTGATGGAAGCGCAAAAGGAAGTCGTGCGCGCCAACAAGCTCGAGTCCTGCTACATCCGCCCGGTGGCCTTTTTCGGCTCCGAGAAAATGGGCGTCTCGCCGGTCGGCACCACCACCCATGTGGCGATCGCGGCCTGGCCGTGGGGCGCGTATCTGGGCGAAGACGGCATCACCAAGGGCATCCGGGTCAAGACCTCGAGCTTCGCACGTCACCATGTCAATGTGACCATGGCACGTGCCAAGTTTTCAGCCACCTACGCCAACTCGATCCTCGCCAATCGCGAAGCCGTGATGCATGGCTACGATGAGGCCCTCCTGCTTGACGTTGACGGCTTTGTGGCCGAAGGCGCCGGCGAAAACATCTTCATCGTCAAGGATGGCGTGCTCTACGAACCGGAACTCGCCTCGGCGCTGGTGGGCATCACGCGCGCGTCGGTGCATTCCCTGGCTGCCGACCTGAAAATCGAAGTGCGCGCGCGACGCCTGACCCGAGATGACGTCTACATCGCCGATGAAGCCTTTTTCACCGGCACTGCTGCCGAAGTCACACCGATTCGCGAACTCGACGGCCGCAAGATCGGTAGCGGCAGTCGGGGACCGATCACGGCGAAGATCCAGAAGGCATTCTTCGACCTCGTGGCCGGCAAGAATCGCAAGTACGCGAAGTGGCTCACCCCCGTAGCGGAAAAAAAGGCTGCGGGCGCGAAGAAGGTCGCTGCCAAGCCAAAAAAGAAGTAACGGAGAGCCGGTCATGAGCGCAACCAAGGAAATGCCTGTAGTGGAACTGGAAGGGAAGGAACTGCCGGCGTTTTGTCCCAATCCCTCCATGCCGGTCTGGTGCCACCACCCGAAGGTCTTCCTTGATGTCGCCACGACCGGCGAAGCCAAATGCCCCTACTGCGGCACCGTCTATCGCCTGAAAGGCGGCGCCACTGGGGGCCACTAGTCCGCTTTCCGCCGGGGCATGGCCGCCCCGGCACGCAATCTTCGGGCTGATACCGCCATCTTGCCTCAGGTGGTTCCGCCGACGGGAAACACCCACATCACGACGTCACGCGCCATGAAGCGCACGCTCATCATCGCGCCAAACTGGCTGGGGGACTGCCTGATGGCGCAGCCCCTGCTGACCCGCCTGAAGGCGAGGCAACCCGCGATCGACATCGACGTTCTCGCGGTACCTGCGGTCGCACCCGTGTTCCGGCGCATGCCGGAGGTCACTGCGGTGCTAGAGGAGGACTTCAGGCATGGGCAGTTGGGACTGGGCCGTCGCTGGCGCCTTGGGCGCTCGCTTAAGGGGCGCTACTCGCAGGCATTTGTTCTGCCGAACTCCTGGAAATCCGCGCTGCTGCCGTTTTTCGCCGACGTGCCGCTACGCGTAGGCTATGCCGGGGAGTCGCGCTTCGGCCTGATCAACGTGCTCCATCGCAATCCGCAACGTAGCGCGGCTCGCGAACCCATGGCGCGCTTCTACGCGCAACTGGCGGAGCCGCCAGGCAGGAAAATCACCGGCGAACTTCCGCAACCGATACTGCACATGGATCCGTTGGCCGTGATCGCGGCCAAGGTGGCATTGGGGCTCAAGCCGGCGGAGCGACTGGTGGCCCTGTGCCCGGGCGCAGAATATGGCCCTGCAAAACGCTGGCCGGCCGGTCACTTTGCCGAAACAGCCGCCAGGCTCAAGGCAGACGGCATGACGCCGATTGTGCTCGGCACGCAAAAGGACGTTCCGATCGGACTTTCGATCGAACAATTGTCCCACGGCGCTGCGCTCAATCTCGCCGGCCGGACAACCCTTGACGAGGCGATGCACCTGATCGCCGGCAGCGCCATGGTCGTGACCAACGACTCCGGCCTGATGCATGTCGCGGCGGCGCTGGGACGCCCGCAGGTGGCCCTGTTCGGCTCGTCCTCACCGGAACACACGCCACCGCTTTCGGACGCGGCCATCGTGATCTACAAGCACCTCGAATGCAGTCCGTGCTTTGCGCGCGAATGCCCGCTCGGGCATTCGCGCTGTCTGAACGGGATCAGCCCGGCAGAAGTGCTGCAGGCGATCGGACGCACCCCTTGACCACTGCGATGCCATGAGGACACGCGACGGGTTTGCGACGTTTGGTACCATCCCGTGGACAACAGCAATACCAGCCTATTCCGGAACGCGATGACCCAACGGATTTTTCTGAGTCCCCAGGAATGCGAGGCAGCTTTTTACGAGGCCCTCGAAAAAGCGGATCTTGAGGCCATGATGGGTGTTTGGGCCGACGATGAGGAAGTCGTCTGCATCCATCCCGGCGGACCCCGGTTGGCTGGCCACGAAGCCGTGCGCGAAGCCTGGCGGCTGGTTTTCCAGGGCGGCGCGCGACTGACGGTGCAAGTCGGTCAGGTTCTGGCGATGCATTCGATGATGATGGCCACCCATTGCGTGCATGAATTCATCGCCGTCAAGGGCGAGGCACGTCCGGCTGCGCCTGTGGTCGCAACCAATGTGTATGTCCGCTCCGGCAATGGCTGGAAAATGCTGCTGCACCATTCTTCCCCGTCGCCCAAGGCCGAACAACCTGCGGCCCAATCCGCAGGCGCGGCCCGCCCGAAAATCCTGCATTGAACACCCCGGCGACCCACCCGCTCCCTGCTCCGCAGCGGCGCATCCGTGAAGGTGGCGGGCCTGCCGCCTACCGGGCACCACGCTGGCTGGCCGGCGGGCACCTGCAAACCATCATTCCGGCGATAGCGGCCCGGGCGCCGTCGGTCCGCTATGCGCGCGAGCGCTGGGACAGCTGCGATTCGAGCGGGCGGCCCGACCATGACTTCGTGGATGTTGACTGGATCGCCGACCGCCACGGACAGCCACACTGGATCGAGGGCGCGCCGCTGGTGGTGATGTTCCATGGCCTCGAAGGCTCCTCCGGCAGCGGCTACTGCCGCGCCCTGATGGGAGCACTGGCAGCGCGTGGCTGGAACGGGTGCGTGCCACATTTTCGCGGCTGCTCCGGCGAGATCAATCGGCTCCCTCGCGCCTACCACTCGGGCGACAGCGCCGAGATCGACTGGATCCTGAGGCGGATCGCGGCGCGCCGTCCTGCAGCGATATATGCAGTCGGAGTGTCACTCGGTGGCAACGCCCTGATGAAATGGGCGGGTGAACGCGGTAGTGACGCCGGCAAGGTGGTTCGCGCGGTCGCGTCGGTATGTTCCCCGCTTGACCTCGCCGCTTCCGGCAAGGCGCTGGGACAGGGATTCAACATGCTCTATACGCGCATGTTCCTGGAGACGATGAAGAAGAAAAGCGCGGCCAAACTGGCGCGATTTCCCGGCATTTTCGACGGCGCGGCCATGCAGCGTGCCCGGGATTTGCACCAATTCGACAACATCGTGACAGCGCCGCTGCATGGATTTCTCGATACCGACGACTACTGGGCAAGGGCGTCTGCAAAACCCTGGCTGCGCCACATCGAGGTCCCCGCGCTGGTATTGAACTCCACCAATGACCCGTTTGTGCCGGCCGCATCGTTGCCGGGCGCGCAGGAAGTCTCGGCCGCGGTCGTGCTCGACCAGCCGCCCGAAGGTGGACACGTCGGCTTTGGCCGTGGCCGCCTCACCGGGATTCACATCGACTGGCTGCCACATCGAATCCTCCAATTTTTTGAAAGTCATCCATGAACCTGCCCCGTGAAATCTTCAAGGCCTACGACATCCGCGGAATCGTCGGCAAGACACTTACGCCTGAAATCGTCCGCGCCATCGGCCAGGCTATCGGCAGCGAAGCTTCGAGCCGCGGCGTATCGACCATCGTCATCGGGCGCGACGGCCGGCTCTCCGGGCCGGACCTTGCAGGAGCACTGGCCACAGGTATCCGGGCCGCGGGTGTGAATGTCATCGACATCGGCATGGTCGCCACCGGCATGCTCTATTTCGCGACCTACGAACTGGGCACCGGCTCCGGCGTCATGGTCACCGGAAGTCATAATCCGCCCGACTACAACGGCCTGAAAATGATGATCGCCGGCGACACGCTGTACGGTGATGCGATCACGGCCCTGCGAACGCGCATCGAGGAAGGTCGGCTTGCGACCGGCAGCGGTACTTACCGCGAGCACGATATCGGCGAGACCTACCTGGCGCGCGTCTGCTCTGACATCAAGCCGGCGCGTCGCCTGCACATCGCCGTCGATTGCGGCAACGGCGTCGCGGGAGCATATGCGCCTGCCCTGTTCCGCCGGCTCGGCTGTGAGGTGACCGAGTTGTTTTGCGAAGTCGACGGCACGTTTCCCAATCATCATCCGGACCCTGCGCATCCGGAGAACCTGGAAGACTTGAAGGCGGCGTTGAAGCGCACCGGTGCTGATGTCGGTTTCGCCTTCGATGGCGACGGAGACCGGCTCGGCGTGGTCACCCGCGACGGCAACATCATCTATCCGGATCGGCAGCTCATGCTCTACGCGGCCGATGTGCTGTCGCGCAATCCCGGCGCGACCATCATCTACGATGTCAAATGCACCCGCAACCTCGGGCCCTGGATCAGCCAGCATGGCGGCAAGCCTCTGCTGTGGAAAACCGGCCATTCCCTCATCAAGGCCAAACTCAAGGAGACCGGTGCCGCCCTGGCCGGCGAGATGAGCGGCCACGTATTCTTCAAGGAGCGTTGGTATGGATTCGACGATGCGCTCTATGTGGGCGCCCGCCTGCTCGAGATCCTTGCCCGGGAAGCGGACCCTTCCGCCCTGCTCAACGCCCTCCCAGATGCCATTTCGACCCCGGAACTGCACCTTCACTGCGCGGAAGGTGAGCACTATGCCGTGATCGCCAAGCTGCAGCGCGACGCGAAATTTCCCGGCTCCTTGCGCATCATCGACATTGACGGCCTGCGCGTCGAGTACGCTGACGGATTCGGGCTCATGCGCGCCTCCAACACCACGCCATTGATCGTACTGCGGTTCGAGGCTGACACCACTGAGGCCATCAAGCGGATCCAGGCGCAGTTCCGCGACATGCTTCTGGCCGCGAAACCGGATGCGGAATTGCCCTACTAGCCGGATTGACATCGATTCGAAGCCGGCTGGCGCGCAGTAGGCGAACCTCGGGACGTTGACCGCGATGGACGAGTCGGTACTTGCCGCGCTGAAGAAATGGCCGGACGTCCCGGACGTGTATGGCTGGATGAAACTCGATCTGCGGGGTCGCTTCCGCCTGCGAACCGGCGGCGCGGAGCCCGCCATGTTCGAGTCCATCGGCAATCAGGCGCTGAACGCCTTTATCAGTCGAAACTACCAGTGCGACAGCGCCGGCAGGTGGTTTTTCCAGAACGGTCCGCAGCGCGTATTCGTCAGGCTCGCGCTCACCCCCTGGGTTTACCGCCTGAACGGGACGAATGCGCCGGTCACGCACACAGGACACGAAGCTTCGCATGTGCAGGGGCTGGTCATTTATGACAAAACGATGCCGGTGCTTCTGACCGACCTCGGGCCGGGGCTGGTCGACGACCGCGACCTCCCCCAGTTGCAAATGCTCCTGACCGCGGTGAACGGGGCCGCGCTGGACGACGTGGCTTTCGAGCGATTGCTTGATACGCCGGAGGACAATCACCTCCGGCTGGCCTGGGCAGGGACCAGCATTCCGGTCACGGGCATTGCGCGCGGAAAGCTGGGCGAACGCCTCGTTTTCGATCCCGAACCCCGCCCCGTGGTGAATCCGGCCCCTTGCGGCCGGGGCGGCACGGCCGCGCCAGCCAACCCGCCGCACCCCGATGCGCTATGATTTCAGCCCCAATCGAAAGTTAAGCCTTCAATGCAGATCAATCCGCCATTCGGCTACCGGGAGATCGTACCTTTCCTGAAGACGCACAAGGTAGTGTTGCCTACCGCAGCCACCCTGCCGGCATTCACTCGTGCTCTCAATGCGATCCCGGTCAGTTTCACCGAGTTCGGAGTCGCGGGTCGTGACTATCCGCTGGTTTTCGCATCAGGCGACGACGGCAAGACATTTTCGCCGGTTGCTGTCCTCGGCATGGCGCAGGGCGAAAACCTCTACCTTTCCGACGATAGCTGGGCCGCCGGCACCTACGTTCCCGCGTATGTTAGGCGTTACCCGTTCTGCATGGCGCGCGTCACCCTCGACTCTGTGGAACAACAGGATCGCCTGATCTGTATAGAAAAGGATTTCGTGGCCGGCGACGGAGCCGCCGGCGAGGCCATGTTCGACGACAGCGCCCAGCCCCTGGCGCGCTGGAACGACATCCAGAAGCTGCTCAACGAATACGAGGCCGATCTCGACCGCACCCGCGAAATGTGCAGCATCCTTGCCGAGTATGGGTTGCTCGAGCCCTTCACCATGCAGGCCACACTTGCAGGTGGTGCCCCGCTGAACCTGACCGGCATGCACCGGGTGAACGAGGCACGCCTCGAATTCCTCACCGCGGATCAGTTGCGGACCCTGGTGCGCAAGGGACTTTTCGCGCGTATCTATGCCCACCTGCTTTCGCTGGACAACTTCGGCCGCCTGCTTGACCGCAAGGCCGCGCGCGCCAAGGCGCAAGCATGAAGTGCGGGGGCTGCTGAGATGTCTCTGGTCAAACAGGTCGAATACGCCGATGCAGGCCCCGAGGTAAGGGCGGTCTACGACGAGATCAAGGCCATTCGCAAGGTCGCGACCATCAACAACTTCTGGAAAGTCCTGGCCAATGATCCCGGGCTGCTCAAACGAACCTGGGAGGAAGTCAGGGACGTGATGGCGCCGGGTGCGCTTGACCCGTTGACCAAGGAAATGATTTACGTTGCCGTGTCGGCGACGAACAACTGCGAATACTGTACCCATTCACACACCGCATCGGCGCGCAAGCAGGGCATGAGCGATGCAATGCTGGCCGAGGTGCTCGCCGTGACCGCGCTCGCCAACAAGACCAATCGGCTTGCCAACGGGTACCGGGTCGATGTAGACGAAGCGTTCAAGCCCCGCTTTGACTAGCCGACCGGATCCGGAAACCTTTTCAACATGACGCAAGAGCTGATATACCGTCGCACCGAAACCGGAGAACGCGCAATGCGCGGACAGGCCGGCCAGATCGCGCCCGAACTCATCCGCGTCCTCGCCCTGGTGTCCGGGGAAACGCATTTCGACCTGATCAAGAAGCGCGCGATCCGCATGCCGGAGGCGGACTTGCGCGCCGCGCTTGACCGGCTCGTGTCGGGCGGCTTTCTGGCAGGTTCCGCCGCCAGTGAGGAACATGACCTCGACTTCACCGCGCACTTCGAAAAGCCCCTTGACGCTCCGGAACTGACCGACGAAGACCAACGCCGCATCGCCATGGCTGCGACGGACGGTCATGACGTTCTGACCAAGACCGGCTCCTTCCTGCAATTGACGACCGCGGCGAGCATGACGCCGCTTGGCAAGCCGTGGACCGAAATCACCATTCTCATCATCGAGGACGACGAGATCCAGGCCCGCTTCGCGCAGAACATCATCATGAAGGCAGGCTTCAAGCAGCGCCACGCCGCAACGCGCGAGGAGATCATTGCCGAACTCAACAAGAGTCCGCTGCCGGAATGCGTGCTCCTGGACATCGAATTGCCGGGCACCAACGGATTCGACATCCTGGCGCGCATGCGCCAGCACCCGCGCCTGAAGACCGTTCCGGTCATCATGCTCACGGCGATGGCCAGCCAGCAGGACGTATTCAAGGGGCTGTCTCTGGGTGCCAGCGCCTACGTGGCCAAGCCTTACAAGAAGCAGACTCTGGTTGACACCATCGTCAAGACGCTCGGCCTGAAGCCCTTTGGCGACAAGGAATCCGACACAGCCGCGCAGTGATCCACCCCGGGGAGTGACCATGGCCTACGACAAGGACTATTGCAATCAGCAGTACAACGCGCGCGCCATGGTTCCGGACCACGCCACTTTCATCTCGCGCTGGGCCTCGGATTCCAGCGCCGCTCGCTTGTCGGAGCCGTGCTTTCTGGACATCCCATGGGGCGGTGAGCCCGGCCAGACGCTGGATGTTTTTCCGGCGCGGCGACCGCGCCAAGGCGGCTCGCCATTGCTGGTGTTTATCCATGGCGGCTACTGGCGCTCGCTCGACAAGTCCGATTTTTCGTTCGTCGCCCCCGCATTCACACGGGCCGGCGCGGCCGTCGCGGTCATCAATTATCGCCTCGTCCCGGGCGTGACGATGGAAGACCAGGTGCGCGATGTCCTGTCTGCGGTCACGTGGTGTTACCTGCACGCCGGCCAGTATGGTGCCGATCCGCAGCACATTTACGTAACCGGCCATTCGGCTGGCGGCCACCTTACGGCCATGATGCTGGCCTGCGAATGGCCGCGCTGGCATGGCGCGCTGCCACCCAACGTGGTCAAAGGCGGCCTGGCGATCAGCGGCCTGTATGACCTCGAGCCGATCATGAACGCCGCGTTCCTGAATGACGACCTCAATCTGGACCTCGATTGTGTCGCCCGCCTGAGCCCTGCCTGGATGAAACCGGCGACGCATGCCCCTCTGATTACGGCCGTAGGCGGCGCCGAAAGTGCCGAATTCGCGCGCCAGAACCAGCTGCTCGCGGACAGATGGGCATCGGTTTTCAAGCGCGACGTGCCGATGCCAGGGCATCATCACTTCAGTATTTGCAGCGCATTGGCAGATGGCGCCAGCCCACTGCATAAGGCCGCGCTTGAGTTACTCGGGCTATAGCGCGCAGGGGTAGTTGCCGCCTGCGAGCGAAACGCTCTACTGGAGCAGGCGCGGCGCGACGATATGGCCGCCAAGGATCAACGGTCCCGGCATGCCCGACGGGCGCCGCCGCACGACGACTTCCTCGGGCGCGGACGGCGTTGCGGCCGGAGAGGACAAGTGCCCTTGGGAGGAGGCCACCATCGGGATGGGTACATCGCGCTTGTCATCTGGCGCAGGCTGCGGACGCCCGCGTACCGCAAACGCGCGCGAGGATGTCACGAAACCTTGAGCCCACTTCGAACTGCCGAGCCTGGATTCCCCGGGCCCGAGAGCGAGGTTGAGGGCCAATGACCTGACGGTATAACCCGCACCTTCGAGCAACTTCAGGGCTACCGTGTCGGCTTCGCCCAATTGGCGCTCATGGCCGCTGGCAGATGCCAGTTGCGAACCGGCGAACGAGGCCGCACTCTTGATGATCGAGCTCCCGGGCAACAGAATGTTCATCAACACCGACGTCAGGATCGAGGCCGTGGAGTTATTGTCATGATGCCCGGAAATCACATGCCCCATTTCGCGCGCCAGCACCAGGGCAAGCCAATCGTCGGTCGGTGCGAGATCGGCAAAGCCGGCGTTGAGGGCGATTCGGCCGGTCGCACTCGACATCACCGAGATTTCCATGGAGTCGGCGACAAACACTTCGAATGTGCCGATCCGCGCCACTTCCTTCGGAAACAGGTTGTAGGCCGAAGCCTGCAAGCCGCCCAAAACACGCCTGGACTGTTCGTGCAAGGACTGAAAGGCGGGATTTGCGACTTTGCGCGCAGGCGCCGTCAGATTGAACTTGATATCGGAGTGCAGCGCCGAGATCGACATCGCAGGCGCTTCCAGCAATGTCGTAATGCCGTCCTCGGCGTGGGCAAGCGCAGCGCACGACAACATCGCCGCACCTGACAGTGCGAGCAATCGTTGCCTTAGTGGACCCCGCCAAGGGTGTGTTGAGCGCATGCCTGGACAAACACCATGTTCACCACGAATGGATGATCATACCGATCAGTGAGTGGCCTCAACAAGCGCTTTCGCACAAAAAAACCTTTCAAATCATTGGCTTATTATGAATTAACGTTATTACACAGAATCTTGAATGTCGAAATTAAAGTGATTTATTTAAAGTGAATTCTTGAATATTTTTGCGGTTCCCGCACCGGCGACACGACCGCTCATACCTGCAGGAATATCTCGCCTTCGACGACACTTACTGAAAAGGCGCGCGCGCAGCCCTGGTCCGGCGCCACCGCCGTGCCTGACGCAAGGTCGATGTTCCAGTTGTGCAACGGACACGCCACCTTTTCCCCGTGGACTATTCCCTGCGACAACGGCCCACCTTTGTGGGGGCACTTGTCGTGCAGCGCAAACACCCGATCGGTCGCGGTACGAAAGACCGCAATGTCGCCGTGCAGTGCCGAACGAACCACCCGCGCGCCCAGGCGCGGAATTTCGTCGAGCTTGCAGATGCGCGTCATGCCTCCCACCGAGGCGGCTGTCGATATGGCTTCCTTCATTTGGCGCCTCAGATCGAGATGGTTTCAAAATCGTGGCGCGCAACGGTTCCGTCGGCGCGCTCCTGCCACGGGTCGACGTAGTCCTTGAGTGCATAGCGCAGCCGCGCGTACAGCGCCTTGCGCTTCTCGGCATCATCGACGACCTGCCTCTTCACGTACTCCATGCCCACCCTTGCCACCCAGTGCACGGTGCGGTCGAGATAGCGCGCCTCCTCCCGGTACAACTGCAGGAATGCGCCGGCATATTCGAGTACGTCTTCATGCGTGGCAACCTTGGCGAGAAACTGCGCCACTTCGGTCTTGATGCCGCCGTTGCCGGCGACATAGATCTCCCAGCCGGAATCCACCCCGATCACGCCCACGTCCTTGATGCCGGACTCTGCGCAATTGCGCGGGCAACCCGAAACCGCGAGCTTCACCTTGTGCGGCGACCACATGCCGAAGAGATCGCGTTCGAGTTCCTTGCCCATGCGCGTCGAGTCCTGCGTGCCGAAACGACACCACTCGGAGCCGACGCAGGTCTTGACCGTACGCAGGCTCTTGCCATACGCATGGCCGGACGGCATGGCGAGGTCCGCCCAAACCCGCGGCAGGTCCTCCTTTTTCACGCCCAGCAGGTCGATGCGCTGCCCGCCGGTCACCTTGACGGTCGGAATGGCGTACTTGTCCACCACGTCGGCGATGCGCCGCAGTTCGGCAGACGTGGTTTCACCTCCCCACATGCGCGGCACGACGCTGTAGGTACCGTCCTTCTGGATGTTGGCGTGGGCACGCTCGTTGATGAAGCGCGATTGCGGGTCGTCAATCGCCTCGTGCGGCCAGGTGGAGAGCATGTAGTAGTTGACCGCCGGCCTGCAGGTCGCGCATCCGTTGGGGGTACGCCACTCAAGGAACGCGTAGGCGGACGCGTGGTCCAGCAGCTTCTGGCGCCGGATCGCCTCGCGGACTTCTTCATGGGTATGGTCGGTGCATCCGCACATCGGCTTGGACTTGCCGTCCACGGGCTGGTAGGCCCCTCCCACGGTACTGGCGAGGATCTGCTCCACCAGACCCGTGCATGAACCGCAGGAAGAGGACGCCTTGGTGTGCTTGCGCACGTCCTCCAGCGAAAACAGGCCCTTTTCCTTGATGGCCTTGACGATGTCGCCTTTGCACACGCCGTTGCAGCCGCACACCTCCGCACTGTCGGCGAGTGCGGCGGCCTGCGACTGACCCTTGTGGCCGGTATCGCCCAGGTGGCTCTGGCCGAACATGAGATGGTCACGTATCTCGTGGATATCCTGGCGGTCGCGCAGCAGCTGGAAGTACCAGGCGCCATCCTTGGTGTCGCCGACCATCACGCCACCGACGATGCGGTTTTCCCTGATCACCAGCTTCTTGTAGACCCCGCCGAACGGGTCGTTCAACACGATTTCCTCGCACTCCGGCCCGCCGGTGAAGTTGCCGGCCGAGAAAAGATCGACGCCGGTCACCTTGAGTTTGGTCGAGGTCACCGAACCGGTGTAGCGCCCGATGCCGAAGTTTCCAAGATGGTTGGCGGCCACCTTGGCCATTTCAAACAGGGGCGCGACCAACCCGTAAGCGACGCCACGATGCGCCACGCATTCACCAACGGCATAGATCTTCGGGTCAAAGGTCTGCATGGTGTCGTTGACGACGATTCCGCGGTCAACGCGTATACCCGCCGATTCGGCCAGCGCGGTATTTGGCCGGATACCGACCGCCATCACCACCAGCTCGGCAGGGAGCATCTCCCCGTCCTTGAAGCGGATGGCGGCCACCCTGCCTGAGTCACCGGCCACGAGTTCGGCGGTCTGCTTCTCCAACGCGAACTTCAGGCCCTTGTCCTCGAGGGACTTTTGCAGCATGCGCGCGGCCGTGCGATCGAGCTGGCGCTCCATCAGCCACGGCATGATGTGCACGACCGTGACGTCCATGCCGCGCATCTTCAGGCCATTGGCGGCTTCCAGCCCGAGCAGGCCGCCGCCGATGACCACCGCGTGCTTGTAGCGGCCGGCCGCCTCGATCATCGCGTCGGTGTCGGCAATGTCGCGGTAGCTGATGACGCCAGGCAGGTCCTTCCCGGGCACCGGCAGGATAAAGGGATTTGACCCGGTGGCCAGCAGCAGGCGGTCGTATTCCTCGCTGGTGCCATCTTCAGCAAGCACCTGGCGTCGCACCCGGTCGATCTTGACGATCTTCTTGCCCAGGTGCAGGCGGATGCCGTTTTGCTCGTACCAGTCGACATCATTGAGCATGATGTCCTTGATGGTCATCTCGCCGGCCAGTACCGGCGAAAGCAGGATACGGTTGTAGTTCGCGTGCGGCTCCGCACCGAACACCGTGATGTCGTAGAGGTCAGGCGCGAGCTTGATCAGCTCCTCGAGCGCGCGCACGCCGGCCATCCCGTTGCCGACCATTACCAGCTTCATCTTCTTCATATGCATGTCTTTCTGTCATCGACGGCCAGACCCGCAAGAGGCGACCGGACCGGCGCAAGGCGCGCGAAAACCGCGCGCCGCAGCGATGAGGTAGCACTCCGCAAAGCCGGCCTTGGGTTCCGGGTTCATGGTTGACTCGCCTGTCGCCGTTGACATAGAGCATGACTCGAACGATGCCGGCCACCATCAGGCCGCCCGTTCCATTGAAGGCGCCTCGCTCCGTTGCGAATGCGCCAGCGCGACAACATCGCCAATGACGATGATCGCTGGACTAAGAAACTTTTCTGCGGCGGCCCGCCTCGCGAGCGTCGCCAGGGTCACAATGATTTCGCGCTGCGCCGGCATGGTGCCTTGTTCGATCACCGTCGCCGGCATGTTCGGCCGCATGCCGGCGGCCAGCAAAGCCGCGCAGATGGTCGCCAGATGCATCATCCCCATGTAGATCACCAGGGTCGTGCCACTGGCGGCAAGATGCTTCCAGTCGGGTTGCACGCCATCACTGCTATGACCGGTGACAAAGGTGACGCCGCGCGCCAATGCTCGGTGGGTGACAGGAATTCCGCAGGTGGCAGGAACAGCCATCCCGGCGGTGATGCCGGGAACGACCTCGCATTCGATGCCCGCCCGCCGCAACGCCAGCATCTCTTCACCACCGCGACCGAACATGAATGGATCGCCACCCTTCACGCGAGCGACCACCTTGCCGCCTCGCGCCAGGCGCAGCATCAGCCGCTCGATAAAGGCCTGGGGAGTCGACCGGCATCCGCCGCGCTTGCCCACCTCAACCACGCGTGCCATCGGGGACACATGCACAAGCACAGCCCGATTGACCAGATCATCGACGAGCACCACGTCGGCCGTGGCAAGGGCGCGCACGGCCTTCAGCGTCAGCAATTCGGGATCGCCCGGCCCCGCACCGATCAGGAATACCCGACCACCACGAGTGCCGCCGATTCGAGCCGCCAGCTCCATGAAAACTGCTCCTGAATGCCTTCCGGCCCAGGTTGGCCGAAAACAGTCAGGTAAACGCAAACCGCGTGCCAAACCGGACCGGAAGGCAACGCAGGCATGCAATGGCCCGGATATTCTCGCCGCGATACGAGATATTGCACCGCGATAGTGCAATATCTCGCTAGCGGTGCATTGCCCTTCCCCGGGCCATGAGTGACCTGCCTACAAATCCCGGAGAGACGTCAGGAAGGAAAAGGTACCAGTTCGACGTCTTCTTCCTTGACGCCCATGGACTGCGCCATGTCGCGCAGCGAATCATCAGTGATCGCGACCACCGAATACGCGGCGACGAACTCAGCCCCCTTGGATTCGAGGAACTGGCGGGCGTTGGGTTCGCCATCCCAGGTCACGATGGCATCCGGGCCGGACTCGCGCAAACGGGCACACATCGGAACACGATCTTCCTTGTACACGATGGCGAACATACTTCCCTCTCCCGCGCAAATGGCCAAATGCCGCCGTCAAGTGTACAAAAGAAATACCGGTTTGTGGGATGCCGCCCATCGCATTGCAGCATGCGGCTGGCATGGCAGTTGCGTAGTGGTGCAGGTCAACGACCGGCACGCAGCAAGGTGTCGGCAGCCACTTCATCCCGATTCGCCCCCCTAAGACTTTCGCCATGTCCGCCGAAACCACGCCAGCAAGCGAAGTACGCTCGACTTGCCCGTACTGCGGCGTCGGCTGCGGCGTGGTGATTTCACACCATGCCGGCAATATCCTCGATGTGCGCGGCGACCCCGACCACCCGGCGAATTTCGGGCGACTTTGTACCAAGGGGGCTACCCTGCATCTCACCGCGCGCCCGGAAAGCCGGGTTCTGTACCCGGAGATGCGCGCGGGCAAGGCGCTGCCGCGCGCCAGGGTGAATTGGGACCGCGCCCTCGATACCTGCGCGGATCGCTTCGCCTCCGTGATTCGCGACCACGGCCCGGACGCGGTTGCCTTCTATGTGTCGGGACAATTGCTCACCGAGGACTACTACGTCTTCAACAAGCTCGCCAAGGGACTGGTCGGCACCAACAACATCGACACCAATTCGCGCCTGTGCATGAGTTCGGCGGTGGCTGGTTACAAGCAGACACTGGGCGCGGACGCACCACCGGCGAGTTACGAAGATATAGATCACGCCGACCTGCTGCTGATCGCGGGGTCGAACACCGCGTTCGCCCACCCGATCCTTTACCGGCGCATCGAGGATGCCCGGGCAAACAAGGGCGACGCCCTCAAGGTCGTTGTGGTCGACCCGCGCGTGACCGACACCGCGCTCGAGGCCGACCTGCACCTGCAGATCCTGCCCGGCACCGACATCGCCCTCTACAGCGCGATGCTTAACGTGATTCTGTGGGATGGTCTTGTCAACCGGGAGTTCATCGCCGCCTCGACAAGCGGCTTTGACAACCTGCGCGAAGCGGTCCGCGAGATGACGCCGGCCGCGGCGGCACGCATATGCGGCGTCAGCGAGGCGGACATCATCACGGCGGCACGCTGGTTCGGACGCGCACCGGCCGCGCTATCGCTCTACTGCCAGGGATTGAACCAGTCCACCCACGGCACGCACAACAACGCCGCCCTCATCAACCTTCACCTGGCCACCGGCCAGATCGGCAAGCCGGGCGCCGGCCCCTTCTCGCTGACCGGCCAGCCCAATGCGATGGGCGGGCGCGAAGTCGGCGGCCTGGCCAACCTGTTGTCGGCGCACCGCGACCTTGCCAACCCCGTGCATCGCGCCGAAGTGGCTCGGCTGTGGGGCGTCGACGAAGTTCCGGCAACGGCCGGCAAGACCGCGGTGGAGATGTTCGAAGCGGTCGGAGCGGGCAAGATCCGCGCCTTGTGGATAGCCTGCACCAACCCTGCGCAATCCATGCCGGACCTGGCAGCGGTACGAAACGCGCTCCGGACAGCCGAGTGGGTGGTGGTACAGGAAGCCTTCGGAAACACCGACACTGCAGCCTTTGCCGACCTGTTGTTGCCGACCACCACCTGGGGCGAAAAGGAAGGCACCGTCACCAACTCCGAGCGGCGCATCTCGAGGGTGCGCGCCGCCATTCCCGGACCGGGGGAGACGCGCCATGACTGGCAGATCGCGGCGGAGTTCGCGCGCCGCCTCGGCGAGCGGCTTGGCAAGGCGGACCTGGCAAAACGCATGTTTCCCTACGAGACGGCGGAGCAAGTCTGGAACGAGCATCGCGAATCCACCCGTGGCCGTGACCTCGACATCACGGGATTGACCTGGCCGATCCTGGAATCCCGCGGGCCGCAGCAATGGCCCTTCGCCGAAGGCGCGGCCACCGGATTGCAGCGTCTTTACGGAGACGGCCGTTTCCCGACACCGGATGGTCGCGCGCGCTTCGTGGTCACACCGCACCGGCCAGTGGCCGAACCGGCATCGGCGGCCTATCCGATCGCGCTCAATACGGGACGCCTGCGTGATCAATGGCACGGCATGAGCCGCACCGGGCGGGTGGCGAGGCTTTTCAATCACGCCGAGGAGCCGCGCCTTGCGATGTCAGCGGCGGATCTCGCGCGGCGTGGCATTTCCGATCTCGAGGTCGTCCTCGTGAAGTCGCGTCGCGGGTGCTTTTTCGTGCGGGCAGAAGCCTCCGGCAGCGTCAGGACCGGACAGGCTTTCATGCCGATGCACTGGGGCTCCCAGTTCATGAAGGGCATGGGCGTCAATGGCGTCACCAATCCCGCCTTCGATCCCTATTCCAAGCAACCCGAACTCAAGGCCGCGGCGATTGAGGTGACGCGGGCGAAGCTGCCGCATCGCCTGGTGGCGATGCGGCGCCTGGACGCCGGTGCCGCCGCATTGCTCGTCGAGTCGCTCAAGCCCCTCCTCGAGACGTTCGACTACGCGACCCTGACGCTCGCCGGGCGCGACGATACCCTGGTGATGTTGCGCGCTTACTCGTCGACACCGGTCACCGAAGAGGTACAGGACGCCATCGACCGTCTGCTCGGGCTGGACGAGCCCGCCAGCGTGATGCGCTATGTGGATGCCGCGCGACGCATCGAAAAGGCGGCAAGAATCGATGCAGGGCGCATGACCGGCGTCTGCCTGGCCGGCGAGACGGCGGCAGCCGAGTGGCTCAAGGGCATGATGCTGGGCGGCGCATCGATGGAGGCCGTGCGGCCCTGGATCCTCGCTCCTATCTCCAGCCCGCCCAAAGGCAGCGCCGATCGCGGACGCGTCATTTGCAACTGTTTTGACGTGGCATTGTCTGAAATTGAAGCCGACGCCGTCGCGGGCATGTCGCTGGCTCAAGTGCAGTCCGTCCGCAAGTGCGGCACCTCCTGCGGCTCGTGCCTTCCGGAGGTCAAGAGAATCATCGCAACACACGGACGCGAACACGCGGCCGCATAAGGGAGCAAGGACAAGTGAAAAACCCAATCACCCACTCTCGAGGCGACGGACAATGACCTTCGCCAGCTACCTCAAGGAGATCGGTCGCGGCGAACGCAGTTCGCGCGATCTGGGCTTCGACCAGTCGCGCATCCTGTTCGGCGCCATGCTCGACGGCGGTGTTCCGGACCTCGAACTGGGCGCCGTCATGCAGTCGCTGCGGTTCAAGACGGAATCCCTGACCGAGCTCCTGGGCTTTCATGCCGCGCTCGACGCACGCATCGCGCAACTCAAGTCGCCCGACGCCAACCTCAAGGCGGTGGTCATTCCCAGCTACAACGGCGCCCGCAGGCAGGCCAACCTGATGCCTCTTCTGGTGATGCTGCTCAAGCGCCTGGGCATTCCGGTGCTGGTGCACGGTGTGCTCGAAAGCGAAGGCCGGGTCGCGGCCGCCTATGTGTTCCGCGAACTGGGCCTGTTGCCGCAGGCCAACAGCCGGCAGGCCCAGGAAGCGCTGTCGCGCGACGGCATAGCCTTTGTACCCATTGGCGCGCTCTCACCGGGGCTTTCGAACCTGCTGGCCCTCAAGAATCGCCTGGGGGTACGCAATTCAGCCCACACCATGGCCAAGTTGATCGATCCGTTTTCGGCCGACGGCACCGGTGGGCTGCGCATGGTCAGCGTGACCCATCCGGCCTATGCCGACAAGCTGCGCGATTTCTTCGCTGAAAGTCCGGGCGCCGCATTGCTCATGCGCGGAACCGAAGGCGAAGCCTTCGCCAACCCGAAGCGCAGGCCGCAGATCGAATTCTTTGCCAACGGCAATTCAGAGGTCCTCTTCGAAGCCGAACACGGCTCGATCAAGTCACTGCCGGCCCTGCCGGATGAGTGCGATGCCAGGACCACGGCCAACTGGATCCGCGAAACCCTCGAGGGCGAGCACCCGATACCCCTGCCACTGATCAACCAGTTGGCCTGCTGCCTGTATGCCACCGGCTACAGCGCGGACTTTTCGCAGGCCAAGGCGGTGGCCGCGGTCAAGGCGCGAGTGCCGCAGGCGGCCTAAAGGTTGAGCATTTTCGGCAGCCAAAGACTGATCGCCGGAAATGCCACCAGAATCGCCAGCCGGATCACGTCGGCCACCACGAAGGGCGTAACGCCGCGGAATATCGTGGTCGTCGACACGTTCGGCAAGAGACTTCGCACCACGAACATGTTCATGCCCACCGGCGGGCTGATGAGGCCGATCTCGACCACGACGACGATGATGATGCCGAAATAGACCGGGTCGAAGCCGAGGTGCGTCACCAGCGGGAAAAACACCGGCACGGTCAAGAGGATCATGGAGAGTTCCTCCATGGCGGTACCCAAGAGGACATAGATGACGCAGATCGCGGCCATCACCATCATCGGATGCACCTCGTATCGCGTGACGAAGTTCTTCAGGTCGTCTGGCAGCGAGGTGTAATTGATGAAGTTGGCGAACACCAGTGCCCCCACCAGGATCATGAACAGCATGCCGGTGGTACGCGCGCTGTCTGTGAGTACCTGCAACATTGTCTTCCAGGTGAGCGCACGGCGTGCCAGCGCGAAGCAGAATGCACCGAAAGCGCCTATGCCTGCGCCTTCGGTGGCCGTGAATACACCGCCGTAGATGCCGCCCATGACGATGGCGAACAACGCGGCCACCGCCCAGATCTCGCGGACCGCGCGCACGCGCTCGATCCAGGTGCTGCGCTCGGCCGCGGGGCCGGCCTTCGGATCGCGCCAGGTGATGTACTGCACCGCACAGCACAGGAGTATGGTCGCGACCGCACCGGGCAGTATGCCGGCGGCGAACAATTTGCCAATGTTGGTCTGCGTCATCAGCCCGTAGATCACCATGATGGTCGATGGCGGGATCAGAATGCCGAGTGTGCCTCCCGCGGCGATGGAGCCGGCAGCAAGCTCATCCGAGTAGCCGTGTTCGCGCATCGACGGATACGCCACCTTGGTCATGGTGGCCGCGGTGGCGATCGACGAGCCACAGATGGCGCCGAACCCGGCGCACGCCAGCACGGTCGCCATCGCCAAACCGCCGCGCAGATGGCCGACAAAGGTGAACGCCGCGCGATAAAGCTCCTGCGACATGCCCGCCCGTGTGACGAAATTGCCCATCAGGATGAACAGCGGCACCACCGAAAGGGTGTACTGGAAGCCGGATTCATAGACCACCGTGGTCACCGAGGCCATCGATGGCCCTTCGCCCTTCATCCACCAAAGCCCGGCGAAGCCGATCACCCCCATCGACAGCGCGATCGGCACGCGCATGAACGACAGCAGCAGCATCGCGAACAGCCCGGTAATCGCTTCGGTCATGGCGCGGCTTTCTAGATGATGCTGGCGCCATCGTCCTCGCCGTGCGGGACGAAAATCAGGGCGATGTGGATCAGGGCGGCGATAACAATCATCACCGACATGGCGTAGGCGACCGGCGCGAGCGGCAGCTTGAGAACGTTGGTGGTATCGCCATACTCCGCCACACGCACGGCGCGGCGAAAGATCAGATAGCCTATCCCCGAAAGAACCAGGCTGCAGATCACGTCCGCCACAATGTCGAAACCGCGCTTGACGCGCGGCGACATGAGAAAGTCGAAGGTGTCGATCACGATGTGCTCACGCTGCTTGGACACCAGCGGCAGCGCGCAATAGATCAGCGTGGCAAGCATGATCTCGGTCAGTTCAAACCCGCCGGGCAATGGCGTGTTGAACAGGTAACGCCCTCCGACATCGATGGCCGTGATCAACATCATCACGAAAAGCACCATTCCAGCGGTGGCGCCCAGGATCCATTCAAGCCATTTGCTGGCGCTGTTCATCGTTGCCCGATTGCCTTTTGGCGAGAAGCCCTGCGCCGGCAGGCGCCCAATGTCATCATGATGTGACCGGTG
Source organism: Burkholderiales bacterium (assembly GCA_965279115.1). Classification (GTDB taxonomy): domain Bacteria; phylum Pseudomonadota; class Gammaproteobacteria; order Burkholderiales; family JAEUOS01; genus JAEUOS01. The sequence goes on along the minus strand of OZ257137.1, from coordinate 3,212,121 downwards.
CGGAGCAAACCTGCCCGACGACCGCCCCCGGTCATTTGCCCTGGCAGCCCGGATTCATGGCCGTCATCGTTCATGCATCCGGGTGCGACGTGCGGGGCCTGCCGGCCAACAACCTTCACAGGCCCCTTGCCCCTTGTTACTTGCCGTCGCCGACGCGCTTCAACTCAGCGCGGAACTCCGTAAGCACCTTGTCGCCGTCGATGCCTTTGGCCTTGGCGGCCTTGATCCAGTCCTGCACCAGCGGTTCGGTACGCTTGCGCACGTCGGCGATGAATGCAGGGCTGGCTTCGGTGATGGTGACGTTGGCGGCCTTGAGCGCATCCAGGCCCACCTTGTCGGCACGGTCCCACACCTGTCCGGCAAGCCGGGCGGCGACCTCACCCGACACGGAGGTGATGGCGTCCTGGTCCTGCTTGGAGAGCTTCTTCCACTTGTCCTCGTTCATGAAAAAGCCGAAGGCCGAGGAATAAAAGCCGCCCGGGAAGAACGTGGCGTGCTTGACGACCTTGTCGAGATTGAACGACTTGATCGATTCCGACGGGAAGAAGGTCGCGTCGGCAACGCCTGACGACAGGATTTCATAGGACTCGGGCGCCGGCTTGACCAGCGGCGAGGCGCCGAGCGCCTTGGCCGCCCCCTCCGAGATGCCACCGCCGCTACGCACCTTCATGCCTGCCAGGTCGGCCACCGAAGTAACCGGCTTCTTGACGATGAACATCTGCCCGGGGCCGTGGGTGAACACCGCCAGCAGCTTCACGCCCTTGTATTCGTTGGCTGCCTGCAGGTATTTCCAGTGGATGCGGTTGAAGGCCACGGAATTGATTTCGGCGGTCGCGCCCGCGCCCGGCAGTTCAGCCAGCAGGGGCAGAGGGTGGCGCGCCGGTGTGTAGCTGGCGGTAACAAACGAGACGTCGACCAGGCCGTCACGCACGGCGTCGAAGGTGCCGGGAGGGGCAGACGGATGCTTGGGCAGCATGGTAAGTTTGACGCGACCTTGCGTGGCTTTTTCCACCATCGCAGCCCAGCCGGGCAGGAACTCCTTTGTCAGGCCATGGCTGGGGGGCACCCAGCTCGACATGGTCAGCGTCGTTTGCGCCACGCTGGCGCCCGCCTGCAGGAAAAGCGCAAGCGACACGCCTGCTATCAACTTGATTTTCATGGCTTGTCTCCTGAATCTTGTGGGAACAAAAATAAACCGACCGCACGGTCGGTTTTAGTCGGAAAATTATAGCCGCATTGACCCAAGGGACACTGCCCTCGGAAACCCTGAGTCGGCGCCCAGTCACGCCACCATATAGACGTCGTAGATCACATGGGTTTTGGTGCGCATGCCGGAGCCCACCAGGATCAGCGAGTTGAGCCAGGCGTAGCGTGGATCGCCGGTCTCGACCAGGGGCGTCATGCGGAAGTAATAAGTGGCCGGGTCGACCAATTCACCGGAAAACAACCGGGCAATCACTTCCGGCGCCCCGTGCCGGTATCCGAAATTGCGCACGTAAAGCAATGCGCCGTCGTCGGTGCGCATGGTGAAGCGGGCCTCCAGCTGGGCTACACCGTCGTTGCGAATCACTTGCCAGTCCGCGCCGCCTTCGAGGATCACTCCCTTCAGTCGCGCTCCGGAGAATTCGCCTCCGGTGATGTTGATGATGCGACGCTCACCGCCGGCCTGCGGGGTGGGGCCGAACAGCTGGGGCGTCGCCACAGTGACCGAGACGCGGTACAGAAGCTCCAGTTTTGGCGGGACAGGCTGGAATTCCACTTCATTCCCCTTTCAGAATGCACGGGCCAAACGGTTTGCGCGCGGCGTTGACGCACTCTGCGAGTACCGCGCCATCCCCCACCTGATTGGCAAGCAGGAGGATGAGGCGCGCATTCAGTTGCGCACTTTGTGCTTGATCGAGCCCCTGATGGGCGGCGACCAGGTGCTCGTAGAAGGCATCGTGGTCGGTGAAATTCAGTTCGGTTTTCATGCTTGTCCCGATTGAAGGTGGCCGCTCAATGCCAAGCCCAGGGCGCGTTTGACCTTGGCGGCATCAGGATCTTCGATACGCGCGGCCAGGTGCATGTCGGGCCGCAGCAGCCAGAACGTCGGCTTGCCGGCCTGCATGCCGAGTACCTCGCCGAGTTTGCCGGCATGGTCGGGCAATACGGACAAGCCCAGCGAACCGGTGCCCAGTTCGAGCATGCGCAAGAGCGGCGCTTCGCGATTGGCCAGGCGAATCACCTGCGCCGCGAGGTGCGGCTTGACGCCACTCCAGAGCCCGACAAATGCCGGACCGTTGCGGAACAGGTCGACCAGCGTGCCGCGCCGGCCGTCGGGCAATCCCACCGGTACGTTCTGCACCGCCTCGCCGACGGCCACGCCGCGGACCTTGTGCTTCTGGGCCAGAGAGGTGGGCGGTTTGCCGTAAATGAACGAATTGGAAAGGCGACCGGTATTGCACAGGCTGCGCGCAAATGTGTACTCCTTGGCCAGGCTGATGGCGGCGTCGCGCAACAGCTTTTCCGCCGGCGACTCCGGCTGGAGGAAACGCGCGGTGCGCCGCGTTGTCATGATGTTGAACTGCGCCGCGGGCCTGCGCTCGGCGGTGTAGCTGTCGATCAAGGCCTCGGGGGCACGACCGGCGAGCACCAGCGCGAGTTTCCAGCCCAGATTGTCGGCATCCTGAATGCCGCTGTTGCCGCCGCGTGCCCCGAACGGGCTCATCGCGTGCGCGCTGTCCCCCAGAAACAAGGTTCGGCCGACGCGGAAGTTGTCGATCAATTGCGCCCGGTAGGAATAGGGGCCGACCCACACCAGTTCGAATTCGACATCCTCGCCCAGTTGCCGTCGCACGCGCTCGGCCGCGACCTCGGGCTTGCTCACGTGCTCGATATCGGTTTCCGGCCCCATCTGGAAGTCAAGGCGCCAGACATCATCGGCCATCAGGTGCTGCCACACCGCGCGGTTGTCGTTGAAGGGCGCTTCCACCCAGGTCCAGCGCTCGATCGGCAGCGCTTCCTTGAAGCGCACATCCGAGATGCACCAGCGATCGATCCCGCGCGCCTGGTGCGTGTCCAGCCGCAGCGAGTCGCGTACGAAACTGTTGACGCCCGAACAGTCGCAGACCCAGTCGGCTTCGAGAAAATAGCGACCGGCCGGCGTTTCCACCTCGATGCGTGCGCCGTCGGCCAGCGGTTCGAAGCCCACTACCGCGGACTTCCAGCGCAGGTCGGTTCGACCAAACTTCAGAATACGGTCGACCATGAACCATTCAAGGTAGAACTGCTGCAAGTTGATGAACGGCGGCTGGCGCGAGTCGGAGGCGTTGCTGGCGTCAAACTCGTAGACCACCTCGCGGCCCGCGAGCGTCTTGCCGACCGACCACACCACACCCTTGTCGCGAATGCGCTCGTAGATGCCCATTCGATCCATCATCTCGAGGGTTTTTTGCGCATAGACGATGCCGCGCGATGAAGCGCCGCGTACGCCGATGGTGTTGTCGTCATCCAGCACCACGGCGGCTACGCCGCGCTCGGCAAGGTCGCAGGCCAGCGCAAGGCCGGACAAGCCGGCACCGATGATGACTACGGGGTAACGCCTGACAGCCGCCGCGCCGAGATCCGGCGGGACACAAAACTGGTATTCGGGCAGCACATAGCCGCCCGGCTGCAATGCGGTATCAGCCATGCGGGAAAAGGGTCAGATCAGGGATTCGTAGGAGGCCACGCCGGCGCGGCGCACCATTGCATCGAACACCTTCTGCTGCAACTGGCCCTGCGGATCGACCGAACGGTGGTTGCGATGGGCGGACGACGCGATCGCATCGGCCGACGGAATGCGATTAGCCCCGGGGATGCCCCCGGCCGCAAGCTGGATCTCGCAGGCGCGATTCAGGGTCCATAGCAGGAAGAACGCCACCGGCACGCTTTCCTCGCAGGCGAGGAGGCCATGGTTGCGCAGTATCAGGCAATGCTTTTCCCCCATGCTGCCGACCAGACGGGCCTGCTCGTCGGTACGGGTGGTGACGCCCTCATAGTCGTGGTAGGCGACGTCGCCCCAAAGTTGCGCGGCATAGAAATTGTCGTAGGACAACCCGGCTTCCTTGCAGGCCACCGCCATGCCTGCAGTGGTGTGGATGTGCATGATGCAATGCGCGTCGTCGCGCGACGAATGGATCGCGCTATGGATCACGAATCCGGCGCGGTTGACGGTGTACGGGGTCGGGTGCACCGGCTCGCCGTCAATGCCCACCTTTACGAGGTTGGTCGCGGTGACTTCGCTGTAGTGCAGACCGAAGGGATTGATGAGGTAATGCCGCGCCTGGCCAGGCTCCTGCGGCACCCGCACAGTGATGTGATTGAAGATCAATTCGGTCCAGCCCAGGAAGGCGAAAACCCTGTAGCAGGCGGCCAGTTCGAGGCGCGCCTTCCACTCGCCTTCACTCATGTGCGCCGGACGGGCGCGCAACGCAGATTCAAATTTGTCCATGTTCGCTTCTCCTTGATATTCAGTCGGGTGACACGCTTGCCGCAAGCTCGGAAATGAGCCCGTGCAAGGCGCTGGTGAGAGGTACGGGAACGCCCGCCTTGCCGGCCAGTTCGATGAAAGCGCCGACAATCGCGTCAACCTCCATCTTGCGCCCGAGCTCGATGTCCTGGTGCATCGACACCTTGACCGGCCCGATCGACTGCGCGATCTCGAGGCGACGGTCAATGTCGACAAGCTGGCGGACTCCGTAGGCGTCAGCCACCCGGATCATCTCCTGCATGATGGAGCGGATGAAACCGATCAGTTCCGGATTCGCGCAGATCCTGTCCATACGCGCCCGGGTGAGGGCGGCGACCGGGTTGAACGATGTGTTGCCGATGAGCTTCATCCAGACTTCGTCCCGGATACGCTCGCTCACTTTGGGCTGCAAGCCGGCCCGCTGCATCGCATCGGCCAGGCAATTCAGGCGCCGCGACAAACTGCCATCCGGTTCGCCCAGCACGAAGGTTTTCTGGCCGTTCCAGGTGACTTCACCCGGGGCGGTGACTTCGCCCGACGCATGCACGACGCAACCGAGCACATGGTGGGGATCAAGCAGGCTGAACAGCTTTCCTTCCGGATCGAGGCGCTCGATGCGATGCCCGTCGAAGCGTCCGCCCTCGCGGAAGAAATACCACCATGGCACACCGTTGATCGCCGGCACCACCACGGTTTCCGGTTCGATCAGCGGCGCGAGATTGGCCAGCATGCCAGGGATCTGGTGCGCCTTGAGGGCGATGAAGATCACCTCCTGCTGGCCGACCTGCGCGGCGAGGGCGGCCGGGCTTTCTTCGGCAAGGATCGGCACCGTGAAGGCGCCCTCAGGCGATTTGAGGGTGAGGCCCTTAGCCCGGATCGCCGCCAGGTGGGCGCCGCGGGCGATGACGCTGGTGGAAAAACCGGCATGTGAAAGACGTGCGGCCAGAATACCCCCGATAGCGCCCGCGCCGACGATGCAGATCTTCATGACTTGTTGCACCCTGTACTTGAGGCGGGTACGACCTTAGGCTGGATGTCCGGCATTTTCCGCGTCTCGTGCAATCTTCGACCAAGAAACGCGAAATTAACAGATTACGGCGCAAGACAAGCCAGGTACCGGTCACGGCTTCAGCGAAGGATCCACATTGTGACAAGCGGCCCCGCCCTGCAGATGGTCAAGCAAGGGCGCCAGTCAGGACGAGCACAAGTACCCCCAATCCGAACAGAGCACAGCCGGAGGCGGAAAAGGACTCAAGTTCACGATTCATGCGCCGGGCACGAGCGTTCTGCGCCACGACCATGGGGGTAGCCGGGGGCTCGGATTGGGGCATGGCGGATGGATCGGCACGTGTGGACAGGCCAACCAGCGCATTCCCGAACGCTGCCAAAAGTCGCTCACGCCAGCCGTCAACCCGCTTGGGTGCCGGTCGCAGGCAGGCCGGTTTGTCGGCTGGAAGACCGCTTCCGGGCAATACGAAGGTGAACGTCGCACCCTTTCCGTTCTCACCCGTGGCACCGACCCACCCTCCGTGCCTTTCGACAATCCCGCGCACGGTTGCCAACCCGACGCCTGTTCCCTCGAATTCATCGGCACGGTGCAGGCGTTGAAACGCCACAAACAGCCTGGACGCGGACTTCATGTCGAATCCGGCGCCGTTGTCACGGACAAACATCTCCTGACCGCCATCGGCAAGACGAGTGCAACCGAACTCGATACGTGCCGTGCTGCAATTGCGGCTGTACTTGAAGGCGTTGCCAAGCAGGTTTTCGAGCACCAGGCGAATCAATCCGGCATCACCATCGACAACGATACCGGGTTCGATCCGCCATTCCACCTTGCGCTCGGGCGCAGCCGTCCGAAGTTCGCTTGCAACCTCGTGCGCCAGCGCAGAAAGATCGATTGGCTTCCTGCAGAGCTCGGTGCTCGAGACGCGCGAAAAGTCCAGAAGATCCGAAATCATGGCGTTCATTCGTTCGTTTGCCGCCCGGATACGGCCCAGCGCCAGCGCTGACTCATCATCGAGTTCCGCAGCCTTTTCGGCCAGTAGCGCGCTGAAGAAATCGATGGAACGCAACGGCGCCCGCAAGTCATGTGCGACCGAACAGGTGAAGGACTCAAGCGCACCGTTGGATGCCTTCAACTCGGCATAGCGTTTCAGGACGCGTCGCTCGACTTCAGCTTCTATCCGCGCCGTCAGGTTACGGCTCAACGCAGGCGCCAGCGGGCCTTTTCCGGCAGGCGACAAACCCTCGGCGTCCGAAGCGATCGAAGCGCTTTCCTCAGCGCTTTTGTCAGGGTCAAATCCTGCTGATCCGAACGCCACCAGTGGAGTTGATTGAAGGATCATCATCATGCTCCGTAGCAAGGCAGGCATTTCACATCACCGTGGCGCGAGCGGTCATGACGACGTCGCCCGAGGCCGCACCCGGCGTCGCGCGGGTTGCCGCTGGCCGGTCTTCTCGCCATCCCAGCGCCTCGTTGCGCGCATGTGCGGCAGCGAAACGCGCGCCAATGGGCGGCATCAGCCCGACCCGGCGGACCAGGCTGCGCAAGTTCGCCTCGTTCGTCTTCATGAGAATGTTTCGCACATGGGTGCGTACGGTATGCACCGCTGAACCCTTGCGCTGCGCAACCTCAACCACGCTGATGCCTTCGCACAACTCACTGAGGACGAACTGCTCGGTCCGCGTAAGTCCGTAGGCCTGGGCGAAGAAATACAGGCCGAGGCCGCTGCTGCCGGCGCATTTTTCAAAAACCAGGGTTGCGGCCGAGGTTCCAATGCCACCGACTGGAGACACCGGAAGAAATGCAACGTCCAGGCGCGCGCCCGGAGCTCCCAGCACCAGGTAGCTGCGCCGACCGGCAGCGGCTCCGCTCAAGGCCTGACGAAACGCTGCGGCGTCCGCTGTGCAGACTGCCTCGACAAGCCCGCCAGCGAGCCGAAGTCCGCGACTGGCCTGCAACTGCATCAACGCGGCGCGGCTGGCATGGAGCAGGTTGCCACCAAGGTCGACGACTGCGACCCCGAACGAAAATTCGTCGAAAAGCGCCCCAAAGTGAAAGCCCGGTCCAGCGGGCAACCGATCAAGTGCGCTGGCGCTCCCGGGGTAGGCGCGAGGCACACCATATCCCGCATCTGTGCCAGCGTTTGCTACCGAATAGTCGCGATCCATCTTGCTTCCCCTCACAAAGATTGTCGATGTGAGACAGCCTAAGAATCATCGGATCGCCCGTCAGTATTCAATGACACAGGAAAAATGTGACATATTCACATCACATCCGGACTGGCGTCCAACCTGCTTGCGAACCCTTTGCAGGACGGTACGGAAATGCCTAGTATTGGGGAGGCGAGGAGAGGGGGCTCTCGCTAACATGCGCTCGTACGAACCAGAAACCGTCGGTGCCCAACATTCGGTGTCGGCCAGGGTGATATTCCTGGCCGATCTGGCCGATTCCGTGCGCCTTATGGAAGACAATGAAGGCGAGACCATCGAGCGCTGGCTGCACCTGTGCGAGGCCATTCGTGGAGGCCCCCTCGGACGTCACGGCGGGCGCTTCGTGAATCACACCGGCGACCGCATCCTCGCGGTATTCGGCACCACGCAGGGTGCGGTAGCCGCCGCGTACGCGGTACACGACCTGGCCGAAGCCGACAACGCCGGTCGGCAACCCGGCCGTACGATGCGCATGCGTATCGGAATCCATCTGGGCAGCTACGAAGAGGACTCCGAGGATATCTACGGCCGCGCCGTCAACCGGACCGCACGGCTGGCCACAATCGCCAAACCGGGCGAGACCGTCCTGACCCCGGAAGCCCGCGACCAGCTCGTTGATTCCCTCGATGCCGACATCGAGGATCTGGGCGAAATCGAGGATCTGGGCGAGCGTTTTGCCGCCAAACACTACGGTGATCCCCTACGGGTATATCGAGCCGCACGGCCGGGGGACATGCCGCTGCCGGCCGTACAACGCCCGCAATCCGAAATGCGCCCGACCGTTGCCGTGATCCCGCCGGCTTCCAGATCCGCCGACCCGGTACACGACGTGTTTGGAGAGGCATTCGCGGATGAGGTGATCCGGGCGCTCTCGCGCATGCCGGAGCTGAACGTCATTTCGCGACTGTCGACTTCGGTAATGCGCGGACGTAACGAGACTCCCGCCACACTGGGCAACCTGCTGGGCGCCCAATACGCTGTCTCTGGGGTTTACTACGAATCCGGCGGGCGCTTGCTCATGTTCCTCGAACTCACCGAGGCGCGCGAAGGCACCGTGATATGGTCCGAGCGCTTGTTGCCCACGATGCAGGACCTCTTCTTGGCGGACAGTCCGCTAGGCTCTGAAGTGGCTCGCGCGGTGGCGGCGCAGATCGTCCAGCGCGAGCTGGTTCGCTCAATCAGCAATCCGCTCCCAACCCTTGAGAGTTACGCCCTGCTGATGGGCGCCATCGGTCTCATGCACCGTCTGGGCGCCGATAGCTTTCGCCGGTCGCGCGAGCATCTTGAAACCTTGATCGAGCGCGCACCCGCGCAGGCGATTCCGCATGCCTGGCTGGCGAAATGGCATGTGCTTCGCTGCGTCCAGGGTTGGTCCAACGATCAGAAGGCGGATGAGCAGCAGGCGCTCGCCTACTGTCACAGGGCTCTGGAGCTTGATGTCGAGTGCTCCATGGCTTTCGCCATCTCCGGACTGGTACACACCAATCTGCGCAGACAATTTGACGAAGCGGAGGAAAGCTACCTCAAGGCCCTGCAAGTCAATCCCAACGAATCCCTCGCCAAGTTGCTACTCGGAACCCTGTACGCCTTTCAGGGCAAAGGCACGCTCGCGGTGCAACTGACAGAGGCGGCGATCTCCCTTTCGCCTCTGGATCCGCTGCGCTACTTTTACGACTCCCTTGCCGCCACGGCCGCCCTGTCCGACGGCCGTTATGGGCGTGCCATCGAACTCGCGCGACGGTCATTGAAAGCCAACCGCACGCACATTTCAACGCTCCGCGCCCTGGCTATCGCACAGGTGCTGGACGGCGATCTCCCGGGTGGCCAACAAACCGTAGCCGAGCTATGCCGGCGCGACCCGCGCGCGAGTGTTTCCGGATATCTCGCAAGCCACCCGAGCAGCGAGTACGAAACCGGACGCATCTGGAGTGATGCACTGCGCCAGGCAGGATTACCCGAGCACACCACATAGACAAGACCAGGAGAACATCATATGACGACATACGCCGGAGCCGCAGGTGCGGCATTGCTTGCTGGTGCAGCGGGTGCTGCCGGTGCAGCGGGTGCTGCCGGTGCAGCGGGTGCTGCTGGAGCCGCAGGTGCTGCAGGGGCCGCGGGGGCCGCCGGCGCCGCGGGTGCATTCAGCCCGCTCTTCGCTGGAGCGCTCTTGTACAGCCGCGACGGCATAGTAGGTGCATGGGACGGCAAGCCGGACCTGGATCCGTGGGTTCCGTCAGTAGAGAACGAGCGCCTGGCGAAGTGGGATGCGGGTGTGAGGGCGGCGGTTTTCGATGTCGAGACCATGGCCGGGTTATGGTTTGAATCGGGGGAAGTCAAGAGCGGAGAAGGTGGCCGCCACGCGGCTGCCACGTTGTTCTGCCCGATCCAGCCCGCAGAGGCTGGAACGTCGTTGGGCCATGACAAGTTCGGCACACGCACAGTCGCGCAAACCACACTTGTGCAGATGATCGCGCCAGGTGATGACGTCCTCCGCAAACAACTTGAATGGGTCAACAACTACGCTGACCTGCGGGAAGAGCGATCCGGCGAGATACTTTCCCAGTTGGGCGCGCCCATCGCCTTTTGGGCATCAATCTGTGGACTTCAGCCCGGACGCCACGCCAAAACCATCGAGATGCTGGAGGCGGCACTGCGCCTGGCCTGGCATGTGGAAATGCGGTTCAAGCACGCACTTGGCTGTGCCCGCCCGGTCGAGTATTCCTCGAAGATTCAGCCCATCATCACCACACCGGGCCATAGCACCCTTCCCAGCGGTCACGCCACGGAAGCCTTCATGGTGGCCCGGATCATCCAGGAGATTCATCCGCAAGGCATGAAGTTGCGCGAACAATTGCAGCGCCTGGCCATCCGGATTGCGATTAACCGCACCATCGCGGGTGTGCACTTTCCAGTCGACTCCGCTGCCGGCGAAGTATTGGGCAACGCCTTGGCGGAGTATTTTCTTTCGCGCTGCGGTTATCTTTCACAAGTTTCGCCGCGACGCTTCGATGGCCGCGAGTATCGTGGCGCGGAGGACTTTCCTTCCTTCGCAGACTCAAACAAATGGTCGCGCCAATCGAAACCAATTGCCGCCGATGCAAACTCCTCCATGACCATGCGCTGGCTCCGCGACCAAGTCGCTGCGGAATGGCCCCGTGCGCCAGGGGCGACCACGTGAGAACGGATGCGAATCAGACTGTCGGCAACTGGACCGGCATTGACTGGGGCGCCTGCACAGCAAAAGCGAGAAAGCGAATAGATCCCGCATTTGTCTGGGCCGACATCGACGGGTTCTCGCACCTGGGTGGCGAACCCAAGCAAGTGCCGGTGGTCATTGAGTTGACGGCGAGCATTTCTACAAACGCCGCGACTCTGGCGCAAGACCCTGCCGTGGCAAGACTGCTGATGATCCCCCGCATCTACACTGACAAGACAGCCAGCGACCTCAGCACCGCGCGCTACTTCACTGCCCTGGCGAGCAGGGAGTTTTTCATCGCCCTCGCCAAGGCCGACCCGGTGGTCCATGCAGTCGCGCGGGTCGAAATCGGACCCGCGATCCGCCCCAATCCCGGCAAGCGTGCCACTGGCATTGACGCATCCTGGATTCCGCAGCAAAAGCGCGGGCGTTCGAAAAAGCCCAAGGTCGTGATCGGCATCATTGACGACGGCCTTCCTTTCGCAAACGGACGATTTCGAGACGCAAACGGCGATCCGCTGGTGTGGGATTTCTGGGACCAGAACCCTGCACGCCCGGGCGCACCGAGCGGAATCATGCCCTACGGCACCGAGCTCCAAAGTGCTCAAATTGCCACCGCCGTTGATTCCATCGCACTCCGACACGGCGAAACAGCGTTGTACCAGCGATTGGACTATCGGCGCAACTTGCGCCGTGGCACGCACGGTGCCGCCGTGATGTGCCTCGCGTTGGGGCCTGTGGAAGATATCAGGGAGACCGAGCCCGCCGTGATTTGCGTGCAATTGCCCGAGGCGACTATCGCCGACAGTTCAGGCACTTCATTGTGTTACCACATCCTCGACGCGCTGCGCTACATTCTGGCGCGTGCGGATGCGATCGACAAGTCGATCCGCGTGGTCGTCAATCTGAGTTTCGGCCGCACGGCCGGGCCGCATGACGGATCATCCCTCATCGAGCGCGCCATGGACGAGCTTATTGAATTGCGCGATGATCGGCTGCAGATCGTGGTCGCCGCCGGCAACAATGGCCAGTCCCGTGGCCATGCCGCCTTTCACCTGAGTCCGAGCGCCCGAACACGGGATTTGCGCTGGCGCGTGCTGCCGGATGACGACACCCCGAGCTTCATGGAGATCTGGGCAGACCTGTCCGGCGCGGGCGATCCGCCAAACATCACCGTCGAAATAGTCGCGCCAAATGGCGCATCCGCAAGAGCAAGCACCTCCTCAAGTGCGGGCATGGTCGCAAGCGGCGCCGGCTGCGTGATCGTCGTTCGGCGCCTGGGCAGGGCCAATCCGCGGACCATGTTTTTTGTCGCCATCGGACCCACGTCACCGGACGCTCCGAACCCTGTGCCCGGCGGTTGTTGGACCGTGAAAGTCACAAGCGAAGGCAAGGGCAGCGTTCGAATCAACGCGTGGATACAGCGCGACGACACGCCATATGGCCAGATTGTCCGGGGTCGACAGTCATATTTCGACGACCCCGAGTATCAGTCCGCTCGCCTCGACGATGCTGGCCGGGCCTGGGAGGTCGACGATCCCGCATCCGAAAGCTATGTGCGGCGCGCCGGAACACTCAATGCCCTCGCTACCGGAAAGCGCACTGTCGTGGCAGGTGCCTATCGCCGTAGCGATATGCGCGAAACTGCGTATTCCGCCGACGGACAGGCAGGACGTGCGGGGAACATACGCCGGCCGAACGCGATGGCGCCGGCAGAGCAGTCGATCACGCTCGGCTACGTCCTTTCCAGCGGCACCTCCAGCAGCACAATAACCGGTGTTCGTGGTACCAGCGCAGCCGCGCCCCAGATCACCCGCGTCATAGCAAAAAGGCTATCCAAAGGCCGGATCAGCGCTAAGGAGCGAAACGCGTTCCTGAAACTCGACCGCGAACCGTATGACGTATCGGACGTGACGCGGGTAACACGCTCTCCGACTTAATTGATTGTTACCAACGTTCCGGCAACGCCCTGAGCAGCACAATCCGGCGCTCGCGTGTGACCACATATTTGCCTGCGACGAGATCCTTCATGACGCGGCTCACCATTTCACGCCCCGCCCCGATGCGCGCTGCGATCTCGGCCTGCGTCAGCACCTCTTCGATCATGCGCTCGCCATTGGGCTGCAAGCGCGCATTGCTGTCCAGAAACGCGGCCAGTCTGCTGTAGACATTGCCCAGGGCCAATCCCCGCGCCACCCGCGTCGCTTCACGCGCCCGGCGGATCACCGTCATCAACAACTCGAATGCGAAGTCGGGGTGGGCGGTCATGTACTCGCGCACCGCGTCGCGGTCGAGCACCGCGCATTCGCATGTCTCGAGCGTGATCACCGAGGCGGACCTGGCTCCGCCGTCAAGCGACATCTCCCCGAAATAGTCGCCGGGTCCCAGGACGATGAAGGTGAACTCCCGGCCTTGCTCATCGGTCGAGAACACCTTGACGCGGCCGGAAAGAATGACAAAGACGCTCTCGCCCCTGTCCCCCTCCTGGATGAGCAGCGTGCCCTTGCGGTAACGCCGGCGCATGCCGTGGGCGGCGAAGTCCGCGCTGGCAGGCGTGACGGGGGTGGTTGGCGGATTGTCGCGATCCCGGGGCATAGCTGCGCATTCTGGCGCATTCCGATGGCACATGACAACCGGCGACGCGCGCGATGGTCGCCCGCGAATTGCGACACCATCGCGCGCCTTTTCTGCGGATGCGCAAGGCATGGACCCGCGTACAACGGAATCATTCCCGGAAGGTCCGCCTGCCGACGGCGCCGCCACCGGGCTTTTGCTGGAGGTCGCGCATGTCCATGACGTCACTTTTTCCGGAATCAGGAGAAACTTCAGTCTCCTCGACGAACCGCATGATCCTGCCGCTCGGCAGCTTCAAGCAGGTCTACGACACCCGCCAGGTGCGCGACGCGCTGGCCGACCTGCCTTCCGGCGCCCACGAAAACCTGCGCGAAACCTACGAAAAGATGCTCGCCACCGGTGGCGAACGACTCAACGTCAAGCCTTCGGGGGCAAACGCGCTCGATGCGCTGCATGTCGAGCTGCCCAACTTCCGCGAGGTGCTCGACGACATCCGCAAGCAGATGGTGCTCGCCGCCAGTTCCTCGGACCCGCTCGAGATCGCACCCATCCTGCTGCTGGGCCCACCCGGCATCGGCAAGACGCACTTCGCCAAGCGGCTCTCGCAACTGCTCGGCACGGGCTTTGGTTTCCTCGGCATGAGCGCCCTGACCGCCGGCTGGATCATCGGCGGCACCTCGTCGGGCTGGAAAAACGCCAAGCCCGGCAAGGTATTCGAAACCCTGGTGGGCGGGCACTACGCCAACCCGGTGCTGGTGATCGACGAGATCGACAAGGCCGGCCACAACGAGTACGACCCGCTGGGCGCCATGTACACACTCCTGGAACACGATACTGCCCGCGAGTTCGTCGACGAGTTCGCCGAGGTTCCGGTGGATGCCGCCGACGTCATCTGGATCGCCACCGCCAACGACGAAGGCGCCATTCCGGAACCCATCCTCTCGCGCATGAACGTCTTCGAGGTACCGCCCCCCGACGAAGCCGGGGTGATCCAGATCGCCCGTTCGATCTACCGGGAAATCCGCAACAGCCACGACTGGGGGCGCGCCTTTCCGGAGGAGCCGGGCGAGGCCACCATGGCGCGCCTGGCCGAACTCTCGCCGCGCGACATGCGCAGGGTGATCTTCAATGCCTTCGGCGCTGCCAAGCTGGAAGGCCGCGACGTGATCGAAGCCCACGACATATCCGGGCGCCGCGCCGGGCGACGGCAGCGGATGGGGTTCTAGGACTTTTCCGCGCCACCTTTTGCTGCAGGGGTCGGCATGCGCGCGAGCTGCGCGCCGACCACCCCGACCATGACCAGGACGCCGCCGGCGTACTGCAGGCCCGACAAGCCCTGATTGAGCACGACGGTCGAAAGTGCGATCGCGATCACCGGTTCCAGGTTCATCATCGCCGAGGTGCGGATCGGGCCGATGCGGGTGGCCGAGGTGAACAGGCCGATGAGCCCGATGGCATAGAACACGCACACGCCGGCAATGGCGGCCACACCGGTCAGGTTGTTCGGCCACTGGAACGAACCGGTCCCGGACATGGCCGCCCCCAGCACCACCGAGGTCGAGAGCATCATCCAGAAGGAGCGTCTGAGCGGATCCACATGCGGCACATGGCGCGCCGTCAACACCAGGGAAGTCGCGACGATCACCGCCGCCACCAGCGCCAGCACCACACCCAGCGAATCCAGCGATTCCGGCGCCGCGCCGGTGGCCAGCGCCATGCCGGCCAGGGAGACCAGTCCGAACGCGACCAGCCTGGTGCTCATGCGTTCCAGGCCCGCCAGCGCGGACACCACGCCGGTCATGAGCGGATAGACGTAGAAGATCAGCACCGCCAGCGGCACCTTGAGCAGTTCGATCGCCTTGTAGAACGCATATACGTTGAGCGCGAACAGCACACCCAGGATGATGATGAAGCGCCGATCGCGCGCCGCCGTCACATCGCCAGGCTTGCGCAGGCGCAGGGCGATGCCGAATGCAAGCAGGGCGAACAGGCAGCGCAGCGTCACCACGGTGGACGCGTTGGTGCCATTCTCGAAGGCCAGGCGCGCGCAGATCACCGCAAACGCGTAGGTGAATGCGCAGGTGAGTACGGGCGCGTAATCGCGCCAGGCAAATTGTTGCTGCAGGAAACTCTCCGGACGCCGGGCGCTGCGCTTATTGCGCCAGCACAAAGCCCTTGGAGAGATAGATCGCCTTCGACTGGAAACCGGAGAGATAGGCGACGAAATCGGCGGCGGCCTGCGGCGCGCCCGACCCCGGGGTAACCGCCCCCACATACAAGGTCCATTTCTGCAGTTCTTCCGGCAGCGGTCCGACCAGCTTCACACCCTTGACCGGGAGAATCTCGCTGATCTGGTGCAGGCCCAGTTCCACCTCGCCGCGCCCGACCGGCTCGACGATGTACCCGCCCGAGCCGTAGCGCATTTTCGGCTTGAGCGCCTCGGTCAGGCCCAGGCGCTGGTAAACCTCGACCAGATGCTTGCCGCTGGTGCCGCGCGCCGGATCGATCATCACGATGGACTTGGCATCCACCAACGCCTTGCGAAACGCCGCGGCGGTGGAAATGTCCGGTGCCTTCGCGTTTTCGCCCACCGCCACACCCACACCCACCTTGGCCAGCGGCTTCACCGAAGCCGGCACGATGGCCCCGGACTTGGCCAGCGCCTCGCCCACCTCGGCCGCCAGGATAAGCACGTCCGCCTTTTCGCCGGCCTTCAGCTTGTCCTGGATCAGGCCCATGGTCGCGAAATCGACATCCACGTTGTGACCGCTGTTGCGCGCAAAGGCCTCTGCCAGCGGTACCACCGCCGCCTTCGCAGCCCCCGCCGAAAACACTTTCAGGTCCGCTGCCGCGGCCGCACCCGCGATCAACAACACGCCGAATGAAAAAACGATCCGCTTCATGTTTTCGCCCGCCAGATCAACGCATTTTCGGATTCAGGGTACCGCGGTTGTAGTCGCGATCACCTTCGTAGATGGTACGGCCGAGCCCGAGGAGTCCGCCCCCCTGGGCACCGCGCTCGCGCTTGAGTTCGGCTTCGCGCACTTCCTGCGCCCGCTTGGCTTCGACCGCCCGCTCGGTGCGCTGCACGGCCGCCTTCTGCCCGTCAACCCACTCCCAGCGACCGTCCGGCAACAGGCGGACCTTCTCGCCCGCCGCCGTAACCGCCTCAATGGACGGGGTTTGCGCGTTCGCCGCACCTGCGGCGAGTCCGCCGGCAAGGGCCAATAGCGCAGCAACTTTCCCGAAAGCAGACATTAGACCTTCCCTTCGACCCATGCCACCACACCTGCCAGTGCCGCCGGCAGCTTTGCGGGCTCGGTTCCGCCGGCTTGCGCCATGTCGGGGCGCCCGCCCCCCTTGCCGCCCACCTGCGCGGCGACGAAATTGACCAGATCACCTGCCTTGATGCGCGCGGTGGCGTCGGCGGTGACCCCGGCAATCAGCGACACCTTTCCGTCCGCCGTGCTGCCAAGCACGATGGCGGCGGTCTTCAACTTGTCCTTGAGCTTGTCGAGCGTCTCGCGCAGCGTCTTGACGTCGGCGCCATCAAGCGCGGCGGCCAGCACCTTGATGCCCTTGACATCGACCGCCTGGCTGGCAATGTCATCACCCTGGCTGGAGGCCATCTTGCTCTTCAGGCGCCCCAATTCCTTCTCGAGGGCGCGCACGTTTTCCAGCATCTGCGCGATCTTCGCGGTCAGTTCCTGCGGCTGGCTCTTCAACGCCGCAGCGGCTTCGCTGATCCGCGCATCAAGCGCCTGCACGTAATCCAGCGCCCCCTGTCCGGTCACCGCCTCGACACGGCGCACACCTGCGGCCACACCGGTTTCGGCGACGATCTTGAAGAAGCCGATGTCGCCGGTACGCGAAACGTGCGTGCCACCGCAAAGCTCGGTTGAAAACTCGCCCATGCCGATGACCCGCACTTCCTCGCCATACTTCTCGCCGAACAGTGCCATGGCGCCCGCCTTGATGGCGTCGTCATGCTTCATCACCCGCGCCGAGACCGCGTGGTTGGCGCGCACCTCGGCATTGACCAATGCCTCCACCTCGGCGATCTCCGCCACGCTCATCGGCTTGTTGTGCGCGAAGTCGAAGCGCGTCTTGCCAGGGTCGACCAGTGAACCTTTCTGCGACACATGATTGCCCAGCACCTTGCGCAGCGCCGCGTGCATCAAGTGGGTGGCCGAGTGGTTCCAGGCCGAGCGCGCACGCGCCGTGGCGTCGACCACCGCGCGCACCGTATCGCCCACCTTGAGCGAACCGGCGGACAAGCGGCCATGGTGGCCGAAAACCTCGGACTGGATCTTTTGCGAATCTTCGACGGTAAAGCTGCCCGACTGCGCCACCAGCTCGCCGATGTCACCCACCTGGCCGCCGGACTCCGCGTAAAACGGCGTGCGGTCGAGTACGACGATCCCGGCGTCGCCGCTGCCGAGTTCATTCACCGACGACCCGTCGATATACAGCGCCACCACCTTGCTGGCCTCGACCACCAGATGGTCGTAGCCTTCGAAGTGGGTCTTGGCGCCTGAATAATCGACGCCTTGCGCCATCTTGAACTTCGACGATGCGCGCGCCTGCTTGCGTTGCGCGTCCATGGCCGCTTCATAGCCGGCGATGTCGATACTCTTGCCACGTTCGCGGGCCACGTCCGCGGTCAGGTCGACCGGAAACCCGTAGGTGTCATAGAGCGTGAACACGGTGTCGCCGTCGATCAGGTTGCCTTCGCGACCCAGCGCGCCCTCGAGGATCTTCATGCCGTGCTCCAGCGTCTCGGCGAAACGCTCCTCCTCGGCCAGCAGGGTTTCCTCGACGCGCTTGGCGGCGGACACCAGTTCCGGATAGGCCGTGCCCATCTCCAGCACCAGATCCTTCACCAGCTTGTGGAAGAACGGCCGGGTCTGGCCCAGCTTGTGGCCATGCCGCAGGGCGCGGCGGATGATCCGGCGCAGCACATAGCCACGGCCGTCGTTGGACGGGATCACGCCGTCGACGATCAGGAAGCTGCAGGCGCGGATATGGTCGGCGATGACCTTCAGCGAAGGCAGGGCCAAATCGTCGCAGCCGGTCTCGCGCGCGGCGGCGCGGATCAGGCCCTGGAACAGGTCGATCTCGTAGTTGCTGTGCACGTGCTGCAGCACGGCGGCGATGCGTTCGAGCCCCATGCCGGTATCCACACATGGCTTGGGCAGGCGCGGCATCGAGCCATCCGCCTGGCGGTCGAACTGCATGAACACCAGGTTCCAGATCTCGATGTAGCGGTCGCCGTCCGCCTCGGGCGAGCCCGGAGGGCCACCGGCGACATCCGGGCCATGGTCGAAAAAGATCTCCGAGCAAGGTCCGCAAGGGCCGGTGTCGGCCATCTGCCAGAAGTTGTCGGAGGCATACTTGGCCCCCTTGTTGTCGCCGATCCGGACGATGCGCTCCTTGGGCACGCCGACCTCATCGGCCCAAATACCGTAGGCCTCGTCGTCATCGATGTAGACGGTGATCCACAACTTGTCCTTGGGCAGGGCATATACGCCTGTCAGCAGTTCCCAGGCGTATTTGATGGCGTCGCGCTTGAAATAGTCGCCGAAGCTGAAGTTGCCCAGCATTTCGAAAAACGTGTGGTGCCGCGCCGTATAGCCGACGTTTTCGAGGTCGTTGTGCTTGCCGCCGGCACGCACGCTGCGCTGCGAGGTGGTGGCGCGCTTATAGGAGCGTGCATCACGACCAAGGAACACGTCCTTGAACTGCACCATGCCCGAATTGGTGAACAAGAGTGTCGGGTCGTTGCCCGGCACAAGCGGGGAAGAACTCACCCGCGCGTGACCCTTGGATTCGAAATACTGCAGGAACTTCTCCCGGATTTCGGCGGCTTTCATCGTTTTTTCGCGCTTTTTTCGTTCAAAATCAATTGATTGATTCTAGCATTGGCGGCAGCGGTTCCCCGCGCAACCTTGCCTGAAAAGCATCGAAAGCGGGGCTTTTCGCTTCTCTTCATTGCTTGCCGGGATTGCCTCGCGCGCAAAATTGCCGGCATCAAGGATCATTCGGGCAGATCATGGGCAAAATCATTTGCGTCATCGGCAACAAGGGCGGCACCGGCAAGACCACCTTGTCGCACATGCTGGCCCATGGCCTGGGCCTGTTCGGCATGCGCGCGGTGGCCGTGCTGACCGACGAACTGCGCGACAAGCTGTCGAAGGCCAACCGGACCTACCTGCCGTTCGACGCACGCTCCCCCGACCAGCTCGCCGTAGCCGCGGCGCGCCTGCGTGCCACCGAAGGCTGGATCGGCGTGATCGACGGTGGCGGCAACCGGCCCGATATCGACCGCAAGCTCGCCGCCCTGTCCGACCTGGTGCTGCTGCCCTTTCGCGACTCGCATGAAGACATGCGCACCGTCTCGCGCGACCTGGCGTTCTTTCCACAGGCCTGGGCACTGCCCTCCCAATGGCCGACCAATCCCTGGGCCGCGGCCGTCGCCAGCCGCAGCATCGACAGCCAGATGGCCATCCACAAGGACCGCATCCTCGCGCCGGTCTTCGCGCTTTCGGCCAGCAAGCAACTCCTGATGGACAAGGCGCCCCCCAGCCTGCCGCGCAATCTCAACAACGCCGCGCGGGAAATCGCCCTGCAGGCCCTGGAACTGCTCGGCATTCCCGCCCCGGAAACCGCCTGGCTGGGTCCGCAGTCCGGTCCGGTTCGCGATAGCCGCGACGCCTTTGGCGCGATGCGGGTCGGCATGCCTTCGCCTTCGGTCCTGCACGCCTGACCTTTCATCGGCGCAGCGCCGCGCCAGCACCATCGCCTTGCACGCCGCCCACTAGAATCCGGCCTACCCGGGACCCGCGCAGGCTCGCCTGCCGGACATCCCGCCAGCCTTCATTCGGGGGGAGCAACACATGGGCAGTTACGTCCTAGCGCTCGACCAGGGCACCACCAGTTCGCGCGCGATCGTTTTCGACCACGGCGGAAACATCGTGGCCATGGCGCAAAAGGAGTTCCGCCAGATCTATCCGCAACCCGGCTGGGTCGAGCATGATCCCGAGGAAATCTGGAAAACCCAGCACGACACCGCCATGGACGCGCTGTTCAAGGCGCGCGTTTCGGCCAGGCATCTCGCCGCCATCGGCATCACCAACCAGCGCGAAACCACCTTGCTGTGGGACCGCAAAACCGGCCGCGCGATCGGCAACGCGATCGTTTGGCAGGACCGCCGCACCGCGCCCGCCTGCGATCAATTGAAGGCAGCGGGCCGCGAGGCGGCGATTCGCGCGCGCACCGGCCTGGTGGTCGATGCCTATTTCTCCGCCACCAAAATCGCCTGGATCCTCGACAACACGCCTGCCGACGCGAGCGGCCGCAGCCTGCGCGACCGTGCCGACGCCGGTGAAATCGCCTTCGGCACCATCGACACCTGGCTGATCTGGAAACTGACCGGTGGCACCGAGCAGCGCGGCGCCCTGCATGTGACCGATGTGTCCAACGCTTCGCGCACCATGCTCTACAACCTCGCCACCGGCGACTGGGACGACGCGCTATGCCTGGCCCTGAACGTGCCGCCCACGGTATTGCCTCTGATCAGGCGCTCCAGCGAAGTGGTCGGCAACTCGCATGCCGACGTGTTCGGCGCCGAAGTGCCGATCGCAGGTATCGCGGGCGACCAGCAGGCCGCGCTCTTCGGCCAGGGGGCGACAACCCCGGGGCTGGCCAAGAACACCTACGGTACCGGCTGCTTCATGCTCATGCACACCGGCGACCGCGCGCTCGAATCGAAGTCCGGGCTGATCACCACCGCCGCTGCGCAGGCCGGCACCACCCGCCCGTTCGCACTGGAAGGCAGCGTCTTCATCGGCGGCGCGGTGGTGCAGTGGCTACGCGACAGCCTGGGCATCATCAAGACCTCGGCAGAAGTCGAATCGCTGGCGGCAAGCGTGCCGGACGCGGGCGGCGTCACCTTCGTGCCGGCCTTCGTCGGTCTTGGCGCCCCCTACTGGGATTCGAACGTGCGCGGTGCCATCACCGGCCTGACACGCGGCGCGGGCGCGGCCCACATCGCCCGCGCCGCGCTTGAATCCATCGCCTTCCAGTCCGCGGAACTGCTGCATGCCATGGAGGCCGATTCCGGGGTCAAGCTGGCCGAACTGCGTGTCGACGGTGGCGCCACCGCCAACCGCCTGCTGATGCAATTCCAGGCCGATCTGCTCGGCGTGCCGGTAGTCCGGCCCAAGGTGATGGAAACCACCGCCCTGGGCGCAGCCTACCTGGCCGGCCTCGCGGTGGGGTTCTGGAAAGACCGGTCGGAAATCGCAGCCCTGTGGCAAAGGGATGCGGTTTTCGAACCCGCCATGGGCGCCGACGAACGCGCCAGCCGGATGGCCGGATGGGAAGCTGCGGTACGGCGCGCGAGGGGAGCCTAGCCGCTACTTCTTTTCTTCCACCTTGCCGATCTGGCGCACCACATCCGCCATCTTTTTCGCATCCTTGTCGAAAAACACGCGAAACTCGGCCTGGTCCAGATACTGGATCGGCTGGCCGGAAGACTCCATCACCTGTTTGAACTGCGGGTCGGCCACCGCCTGCCGTACCGCGTCGCGAAGCTGGCGGACCACCGCCTCGGGCGTGCCCGCCGGCGCGAACAGCCCGGCCCAGATATAGAACTCATTGTCGATGCCCAGTTCCTTGAGCGTGGGTACGTCCGGCAGCGCGGGATGGCGCTTGTCCCCCCATGAAGCCAGCGCGCGCAACTTGCCCGCCTTGATGTGCTGCACCACCGGCCCCGGGCCGGAGGCGAGCGCTTCGACCTGGCCACCGAGAATGGCGGTGACCGCCGGCCCGCCGCCCTGATACGGAATGTGGAACATCTTCGCTCCGGTGGCGATCGAGAACATCTCCATTGGCGTATGCAGGGCACTGTAATAGCCGGAAGAGGCGTAGTTGATCTTGCCGGGATTCGCTTTGGCGGCATCAACCAGATCCTTCACCGTCTTGTACGACGACTCCGCGCGCACCACCAGCACGGTCGGGTCGGCCGACACCAGCGCCACCGGAATGAGCTGCTCAAGCGTATAGCCGGGCACCTTGCCATTGACCTTGTCGGCTTCCGGCAGGATCGACACGCTCGACAAGGCCATCAGCAGGGTGTAGCCGTCCGGACGCGCCTTGGCCACGTAGGCATTACCCACTGCGCCGCCGGCACCTGCGCGGTTTTCGACCAGCACCTTCTGCTTGAGGATCCTTTCAAGCACCACCGCCATAGGCCGTGCCGTCAAGTCGGCCACGCCACCCGGCGGGAAAGCCACCACCATGCTGATCGGTTTCGCGGCGGGCCAGGGGTCCTGCGCGGAGGCGGCGAATGCCATCAATCCCATGCAAATGAACAGCAAGGCGCGCATGACTTGTCTCCGATATTGTGTGTATTCGGCAGATTGTAACGATCGGCAGGTGTGCTGCGCAGTAAAATGCCGCCCGGAAAGCGGCATCGGCCGGAATCGGCTTTTCAGACCGCCACGCGCACATTGAACAACCCGCATACGCAATCGCCCTCAATTGACTACCCCGCAAGCAAACGATAGCGTCGCCCCGATCCTGCTGGTCGACGACAGCCCGGAAGAACTTCTGCTCATGCAACTGGGCTTGAAGCGTGCCGGTGTCCTGTACCCGCAGGTGGCCGTGTACAGCGGGGAAGAGGCGCTCGATTTCCTGCTCGGGCAGGGGGCGCATGCCGGCCGCGACACGCGGGTGCTGCCGCGCCTGGTGCTGATGGATCTGCACATGCCCGGGCGGTCGGGCATTCAAACGCTGCGCGAGATCCGCACCAAACCCCACCTGGCCGACCTCAAGGTGGTGATGTTCTCGTCTTCCGACGAGCCTGATGACATCGTCGAGGCCCACGATGTCGGCGCCAATGCCTTTCTTTGCAAGCCCTTGAACGCCATCGGCATGCGCGACGTGATCCGCCAGATCCGTGAACGCTGGCTCGACGTGGACCTGCCTGCCACCATCGGCTGAAGTCACTCCTGTTTCGCGTCGCGGCGCACCTGCGTCGCGGCGGAAGCACCAGGCGATTCCGCTAAAATGCGCGTTTGACCAAGGCGGCCTCGGCCAATGCTCACGTTTCAGCAAATCATCCTGCGCCTTTCGGAATACTGGGGCAAGCACGGATGCGCACTGCTCCAGCCCTACGACATGGAAGTCGGCGCCGGCACCTCGCATACCGCCACTTTCCTGCGCGCGATAGGCCCCGAACCCTGGAAGGCCGCCTATGTGCAACCCAGCCGCCGCCCGAAGGACGGCCGCTACGGCGAAAATCCCAACCGCATGCAGCACTACTACCAGTTCCAGGTGGTGCTCAAGCCCGCGCCGGCGGAAATCCTTGACCTGTACCTGGGCTCGCTTGAGGCGCTCGGCTTTGACCTCAAGTCAAACGACATCCGTTTCGTCGAAGACGACTGGGAGAACCCCACGCTGGGTGCCTGGGGTCTCGGCTGGGAGGTCTGGCTGAACGGCATGGAGGTCACGCAGTTCACCTATTTCCAGCAGGTCGGCGGCATCGACTGCAAGCCCATCACCGGCGAAATCACCTATGGCCTGGAGCGCCTGGCCATGTACCTGCAGGGCAAGGAGCGCGTGTTCGACCTGGTCTGGACCGACGGCCTCACCTACGGGGACGTGTACCACCAGAATGAAGTCGAGCAATCGGCCTACAACTTCGAGCACAGCGACGTGGAATTCCTGCTCGGTGCATTCGGCGCGCATGAGAAGCAGGCCAGACTGCTGATGGAACAGAAGCTCGCGCTGCCCGCCTACGAGCAAGTGCTCAAGGCCGCGCATACCTTCAACTTGCTGGATGCGCGCGGCGCCATCTCGGTGACCGAACGCGCCGCCTACATCGGCCGCATCCGCAACCTCGCCCGCAGCGTCGCGCAGGCCTACCTCGACAGCCGCTTGCGCCTGGGCTTTCCGATGGCGCCCAAAGCCTGGGCTGAGGAAGTCGCGGCACAGCTTGAGAAAAAGGCGGCATGATGGCGGCGGACAATCTTCTGGTTGAGCTGTTCGTCGAGGAATTGCCGCCCAAGGCCCTAAAGCGCCTTGGCGAGGCATTCTCTGCCGCGCTCTTTGAATCCCTGCGTGCGCAGGGCCTGGTCGACGCCTCCTCGCAGTCCACCCCCTATGCATCGCCGCGCCGCCTGGCCGCGCATGTCACCAGCGTGCTTCCCAAGGCAGCCGACCGCGCCGTATCGCAAAAGCTCATGCCGGTGGCAGTGGGCCTGGACAAGGCGGGTGCCGCGACACCGGCACTGGTCAAGAAGCTGGCGGCGCTCGGATTTGGCGTTGACGCAGTCGATTCCCTCAAGAAGCAGATGGACGGCAAGGCCGAAGCCCTGTTCCTCGACGTCACGCAGGCCGGCGTGTCGTTGGCCGAAGGGCTGCAGAAAGCCATCGACGAAGCGCTGGGCAGGTTGCCGATCCCGAAGGTCATGGGCTACCAGCTGGCCGACGGCTGGCAAACCGTGCACTTCGTGCGCCCGGCGCACAAGCTGATCGCGCTTCACGGAAGCAGCGTCGTGCCGGTTTCAGTGCTGGGCCTGGGCGCGGGACGCGAGACGCATGGCCACCGCTTCGAGGCCGCCGTCGATCCGATCGCGATCCGCGACGCCGACAGCTATGCCGCGCAGCTTGAATCTGAAGGCGCCGTGATCGCCGGCTTTGCCGAGCGCCGTGCCGAAATCGGGCGACAGGTGGCGGCGGCCGCGCGAAAGGCCGGCGCCGGCCTGACGCCCGTGGATGATGACGCCCTGCTCGACGAAGTCACCGCGCTGGTTGAACGTCCCAACGTGCTGGTCGGTCAGTTCGAGGAGGCTTTCCTCGATGTGCCGCAGGAATGCCTGATCCTCACGATGAAGGCCAACCAGAAGTATTTTCCGCTGCTCGACGCCACCGGCAAACTGACCAACAAATTCCTCATCGTCAGCAACATCCGGCCGGCCGACACGAAGGCGGTGGTTGGCGGCAACGAACGCGTCGTGCGCCCGCGCCTGGCCGATGCCAAGTTCTTTTTCGACCAGGACCGGAAAAAGACGCTGGAATCGCGACTGCCCGGCCTGGCCAAGGTGGTCTATCACAACAAGCTGGGCACCCAGGGCGAGCGCGCCGAGAGGGTACGCGCCATCGGCCACGCCATCGTCAACCAGATGCGCATGGAGACCGTCCCGTACACGGCACTGGCAAAAGACGAGTTCGATGTGCTCGACAGCAAGGTCCAGGAAGCCGCGCGCCTGGCCAAGGCCGACCTGCTCACCGACATGGTGGGCGAATTTCCCGAACTGCAGGGCATCATGGGCGGCTACTACGCGCGTCATGAAGGCCTGCGCGACGGCGTTGCCATCGCCATCGAGGACCACTACAAGCCGCGCTTCGCCGGCGACGCGCTGCCGCGCAATCACACCGGCACTTTCGTGGCGCTGGCCGACAAGCTCGAAACCCTGTGCGGGCTGTTCGGCATCGGGCAGTTGCCGACCGGCGACCGCGATCCCTTCGCCCTGCGCCGCCATGCGCTCGGCGTGATCCGCATCCTTATCGAGAAGGGACTGGGCCTGGGCCTGACGCGGCTTGTCGAGGCGGGCTTCGCAGCCTTTCCGCCGGGCTTGCTGGATGCCGGCGCCGCCGGCAAGCTGGCCGAATTCGTTTTCGACCGCCTGGCCAATCAGTTGCGCGAACAGGGATTCTCCGCCCAGCAGGTGGATGCCGTGCTGGCCCTGCACCCGGAACGCCTGAGGGAAGTGCCGCACCTCATCGAAGCCGTGCGCGCCTTCGCCAGCATGCCAGAAGCGGTGTCGCTGGCATCCGCCAACAAGCGGGTAGGCAACATACTCAAGAAAGTCGAGGGCGGCGTGGAGGCATCGGTGAACGCGGAACTGCTCGCCGAACCCGCCGAAGCCGCCCTGCATGCCGCGCTGCTGCAGGTCAAGCCATTGGCCGACCAGGCGTTCGAGGCCGGCGACTACACGGGTTCGCTCAAGGCACTTGCGGCCCTCAAGGCCCCGGTGGACGAGTTCTTCGACAAGGTGATGGTCAACGCGGAAGACGCGCGGCTGCGCGCCAACCGGCAGGGACTGCTCGCCATGCTGCACGCCACCATGAACCGCGCCGCCGACCTGTCGCGGCTGGCGGCATGAGCATGGCCGCGCACCGGCTCGCGCGGGCCGCCGCCCGCCAACCCGGCCTCACCGCGGGCATGGAGTCCGCGCGATGACCGACCGTGCCGGCCAAAAGCTGATCATCCTGGACCGCGACGGGGTGATCAACGAGGACAGCGACATGTACATCAAGAGCGTCGCGGAATGGCGCCCGCTGCCGGGCTCGGCCGAAGCCATCGCCGCGCTCAACCACGCCGGTTATCGCGTGGTGGTGGCGACCAACCAGTCGGGCATCGGGCGCGGCCTTTTCGATACGGCCACGCTCAACCAGATGCACGCCAAGATGAACCGGGTGGTGGCGCAGGCCGGCGGGCATATCGATGCGGTGTTTTTCTGCCCGCACAAGAACGACGATCATTGCGAATGCCGCAAACCCAAGCCCGGCATGTACCGCGAGATCGCGCGCCGTTATGAGCGTGACCTGACCGGCGTTTTCGCGGTAGGCGATTCCCTGCGCGACTTGCAGGCGGCCGCTGCCGTCGGCTGCCAGCCGGTGCTGGTCAAGACCGGCAAAGGCCTGCAGACCCAGGTTGCAGGCAACCTGCCCGCCGACACCCTGGTTTTCGATGACCTTGCGGCGGTTGCCGCGCACCTGCGGCCCTGACCTCGCCATGCAGGCCCTGCGCACTGTCGTATACCTGTTGTTCCTGTTCATCACGGTCGCCCCGTGGGGCATTTTTTCCTGCCTCACCTTCCCGGTGCGCCAACCGCGCCGCTACCTGATGATCGCCAAGTGGACCGATATCGCCATCTGGGGCGCCAGGCACATCGTCGGCATCGACTACAAGGTCATCGGGCTGGAAAACGTTCCCGACCGCGAGAAGCACGGCGGCGTGATCTTCCTAGCCAAGCACCAGTCGCGCTACGAAACCCTGTTGTTCCGCAGCATGTTCCGCCGCATGTGCTACGTGTACAAGCGCGAGCTGCACTGGGTGCCGTTTTTCGGCTGGGGAATTTTCCTATGCGGCATGATCCCGATCAACCGGGCGCGTGGCAAGGAAGCGCTTGACCAGGTGGCGGCGGTGGGTGGGCAGAAGCTGCGCGACGGCTGGTACATGATCCTGTTCCCGGAAGGCACCCGCGTGGACCCCGGCAAACAACGGCGTTACAAGCAGGGCGGCACCCATCTTTCAGTGGCCACCGGCGTGCCGGTGGTGCCGATCGCGCACAACGCTGGCGATGTCTGGCCGCGCGGCAAATGGCTGAAGACGCCAGGCACGGTCACCGTCTCCATCGGCGCACCGATTTCGCCGCAAGGCCTGACCTCTGATCAGCAGATGGCAAAGGTCGAGGAGTGGATAGAGGGCGAGATGCGGCGCTTGTTCCCGCACCAGTATTCGGCTTAAGCTTCGACTTGTCACCTGCACCGGCAAGAACCTTCGCCCGACGTGTTTAGCCTGCTTCAGCTCGAACTGCCTCTGTTCGGCATGGTGCGCCACGGTTCCCGTGCGCCCGCCCCCCCTGCGCCGGACGAAAAGCGCAGCATCGCCCTCCATGGCAGCCTGGTCGAGTATGCCGTGCGGCGCTCGGCCAGGCGTCGTACCCTGGGCCTGACCATCGACGCACGCGGCCTGCGGGTGGCGGTACCGGTCAAGGCGAAGCAGGCCGACATCGAAAGGCTGATCAACCAGCACGCCGCCTGGGTGCTGGCCAAGCTGCGCGAATGGCAGCGCCCGGAACACGCCGCTGCCCGCGAATGGTCGCTTGCGGATCCGCTACCCTGGTTCGGGCAGCCGCTGCCGCTGAAGGTGGCGCCCGGCAAGCCCGGGCTGGCGGTATTCGATGACATGCTCATCCTCACCGTGCCGCGCCCCGACGACCAGAAGGCGGCGCGGGAACGACTGACAGCCTTGATCAGGGAAGCCGCACGCGCCGATTTCACCCGGCGGCTGGAGCGCTACACCACAGCCTATGGCGCCCCGCTGCCGCGACTTCGCCTGACGCGCGCAGCCACCCGCTGGGGCTCGTGCGCGCGCGACGCCACCGGCGGACACCGCATCAGCCTGAACTGGCGCATGATCCACCTGGCGCCGCGCCTGATCGACTACGTGGTGGCGCATGAGGTGGCCCACATGCGCCACATGCATCACGGCCCGCGCTTCTGGGCCGCGGTCGAGAAACTCTATCCCGACTACATCGCCGCCCGCGACGAGATGCGCCGCATGTCGCACATGCTGCCGGAAATTTGAGACGCATCCTGCCGGCTGGCGATATTTGCATTACCCTATGAACTTTGCCGCCGGCCCCCACCGGCAGCCCCAACGGAGTCCCTGGCAATGAGAATGCTGCACACCATGTTGCGCGTCGGCGACCTGCAACGCTCGATCAAGTTCTACACCGAAGTGATGGGCATGCAACTCCTGCGCACCACCGACCGCCCGGACCAGAAATACTCGCTCGCTTTCGTCGGCTATGACAGCGAGGATCGCGCCTCGGTGATCGAACTCACCTACAACTATGGTGTCGAGAAGTACGATCATGGCGGCGCCTTTGGCCACATCGCCATCAGCGTGCCCGACTGTTACGCCGCCTGCGAGCGCATCCGCCAGAGCGGCGGCGCAGTCACCCGCGACGCCGGCCCGGTCAAGGGCGGCACCACGGTGATCGCCTTCGTCACCGACCCGGACGGCTACAAGATCGAACTGATCCAGACGCAATAAGCGCAACGAAACGGAGAAAGCGGCACCATGGGCCTGCTCGATGATCTGAAACGCCAGGCAGCGGCGGTACAGGCGCACCAGAACGCGCAAGCGCGCGACTTCGCCGAATGTGTACTCGAAGTCGACGAGGCCATGCACCACGCCTTCCTGTACCTGAACGAAGTGGTCAAGCAACTGGCCGTCCTCAGCCCGCCCTCCCCGCGCACTTTCGATCTCGAGCCGGGCGTGCGCTTCGAGGGCATGCGCCTGACGGATTTTTTCATCGATTTCCGCAAGAAGCAGGTGCTCGAGCGCGACCGCTACAACGTCATCAACCTCACCTACCTGCAGAAGTCGCCGCAGGTCATCACCATCCGCAAGGAGCTGCCGCCGAACATCGCGCGCTTCGACGACAGCCTGCGCCGTGCCGGTGCGGCATTCACCACCACCGAACTGCGCAACGAGCGTTACATGGTCGTCGCCGCGGATTTCCAGATCCAGTGTGAACTGCGCGCCACCATCCGCATCACCGCCGAGCATGAAACCGCCTCGGTGCGGTTCACCATTCGCAACGTCGAGCGGCTCGGCGGCTTCGACCTCGTATTCGCGCCGAGGACATCACCGACCCGCTGCTGGAAGACTGCGCCCGCTACATCCTGGGTGAACCCAACCAGTTCCGCTCGCTCGGGCGTTATGTAAGTCTGGCGCCCGGCGCCTGAGGCCCGGCGGCCAGCAGGTTGGCCAAGGCCACATAGTTGGCCAGCGGCACCTCCTCGGCGCGCGCGCCGGGCGAAATGCCGCAGGCTTCCAGCTGCGCCTCGCTGGCGCGCCCCTTGAGCGTATTGCGCAGCACCTTGCGCCGCTGGCTGAAGGCCTGCATCACCACCTCACCCAGCAGGCCTTCGTCGCTTGCATCGCGCAATGCCGCCGCCTTGGGAATCATGCGCACGATCGCCGAATCCACCCGCGGCGGCGGCTCGAAGGCCTCCGGCGGCACGTCGAACAGGTGTTCCATCTCGAAGCGGTATTGCAGCATCACCGACAACCTGCCGTACTCGCGCCCGTCGGGCGCGGCGACCATGCGATCCACCACCTCCTTTTGCAGCATGAAGTGGCAATCGATCACGCGCTCGGCAAAGCCGGCGAGATGGAACAGGAGCGGCGTCGAAATGTTGTAGGGCAGGTTGCCCACCACCCTAAGGCGCCCCCCAAACTCAAGCGCCAGCGCGCCGAAGTCGAACGAAAGGGCATCGCCGGTATGGATGGTCAGGCGCGCAGCCGCGTATCTGCGCTTGAGGGTTGCGATCACATCGCGGTCGATTTCGACCGCATGCAGGTGGTCCAGGCGCTCGATCAGGGGGCCGGTCAAGGCCCCCAGCCCCGGCCCGATCTCGACCATCGCGTCATCCTTCCGCGGGCCGATCGAACGCACGATCGCCTCAATGATGTCGGGGTCGGCCAGGAAATGCTGGCCGAATCGCTTGCGGGCAGTATGGGACACTAAGGTGACGCCTTGATTCCATGCAGGCTGCGATTGTCACCCATCGCAAGCCTGCATGCAGGCGCGCCACGACTTGTCCCACCCGCAACCCGAATGGAGTCCCGCATGTCCATCCAGCGCTTCATGGTGCCCGGCGAGCCGGCACCCTTTTCCCACTACTGCCATGTGGTGCGCGCAGGCAACCAGATCTTCGTCTCCGGCGCAGTCGGCATCGAAGCCGACGGCAGCATCCCCGAGAGCACGGTCGAGCAATTCAAGCTGGCAATGAAAAGTCTCGACAACTGCCTGCGCCACGCCGGTGGCGGACCGGAACACGTGGTCAAGGTCAACATCTACATGACCCGCATAGGCGAACGCGGCCAGATCAACCCGATTCGCCAGACCTATTTCGGCGAGCACCGGCCTGCTTCCACCCTTGTAGAAGTGACAGCCCTGGTCGATCCGCGGCTGTCGGTGGAGATCGAGGCGATCGCCGTGATGCCCGGCTGAGCATGCCGCGCTCCGGCATTACTGCTCGACCTTGACGCCCGACTTCTTCACCACCGGGCCCCACAGGTCGATCTGCCTTTGCACGAAGCTGCGGTATTCGGCCGGGCTGTTGGCGATGACTTCATAGCCGGATGACACCAGGCCGGCACGCACCGAGCGATCGGAGGCGGCGGCGACAAAGGCGGCGTTGAGTTGCTCGACAATCGCCTTGGGTGTACCGGCGGGTGCGGCAACGCCATAGAAGCCGTAGGCCTCGAAGCCCTTGTAGCCGGCCTCGGCGAAGGTGGGCACATCCGGCAACACCGGTGAGCGGCGGGTGGTGGCGATCCCGAGGGCGCGCACGCGGCCGCTCAGCACCTGCGGACCGCTCGGAATGTAGGCATCGATCAGTACCTTGACCTGGCCGCCGACCAGGTCCTGCAGGGCGGGCACGGAGCCCTTGTAGCCGACATGCTGTTGCTTGATGCCTTGTTCGCTGAAGAAATACTCACCCAGCAAATGACCCATGGTGCCAACGCCGGCGGAAGCGTACTGGAACGAGCCCTTCTCGGCAGTTTCCTTTTTGGCGTAGTCGACCAGTTCCTTGAGGTTCTTCGCTGGGACCGACGGGTGCACCAGCATCACGCCGGGAATGCGCGCCACCAGGGTGACGAACTCGAAGTTCTTCAGCGGATCGTAGGGCAGCTTCAGGCCGAGCGCGGTATTGAACGCGATCGGCGCGGGCGCGAACAGCAGGGTGTGGCCGTCCGGCGCCGCCTTGGCGACGATGTCGCTGCCGATGATGGTGAAGCCGCCCGGCTTGTTGTCGATGACCACCTGCTGGCCAAGGCGTTCCCCCGCGATCGGCGCGACTGCGCGCGCCACGGTGTCGAGCGCGCCACCCGGTGTAAACGGCACCACCATGCGGATCGAGCGGTTGGGAAAGGCAGCCTGGGCGAAGGCGCCGCAGGTGGCCAATGGCGCGGCGGCCAGCGCCTGTATGAGTCTGCGTCGGGTCTGCATGGTTTGTCTCCTCAGGATTTTTTGTAGGCGGCAACGCGTGCGAGCGCCTGTTCGGTTTCATCCACCAGTTGCGCCATTATGTCGTCAACCGTACGCACCTCGCGCAGGTAGGGCACGCTCTGGCCAGCGGGGGTCCACATCAGCGGTTTGACGCGATGTTCATTGACCGCGGCCACGATCTCACCCACCAGCACCTGCTGGTAGGGCATCTTGAGCGGCTTGGGCGCATCGGGTGCCGCCCATTCGTCGCTCCATGCGCCGCGCACCATGCGCAGGGTCTTGCCACTCCAGGAGCGCGTGATCACCGTGTCCTCGCTGCCGGCGTTGATCAATTGTTCGGTGAGGATGGGATCCAGTGCGTGTTCCCGCGCTCCCAGCCACATGGTGCCGGTCCAGACACCCTGCGCGCCCATGGCGAGGGCAGCCGCGACCTGGCGCCCGGTGGCAATGCCGCCGGCGGCCAGCACCGGCGTGTCTCCCGCCAGATCGACCACCTGGGGCACCAGGGAGAGCGTGCCGATGGTTCCGGTGTGGGCGCCGGCGTCATAGCCCTGCGCCACGATCACATCCACCCCGGTCGCGCGGGTGCGCTCCGCATGTCGCGGTGATCCGATCAGCGAGAGTGTCACCTGCCCCGCCGCCTTGGCACGTGCCACCAGGTGCGCCGGCGTGCCCACCGCCATGGCGAACATGCTGGCGCCGGAGTTGATCACCGCGTCAGCCTGCGCCGCAAACAGTTCCTGCGAGCGGACATGGTTGACGAACAGGTGTCCCTGGGTGGCCGGCGGCACCTGGTACTTGTCGCGCAGGTTTTCGATGAAAGCCTTGTGCTGTTGCGGAATCTCGGATTGAGCTGCGGCATGATCGTCGCGCTCGACGTTGAGCGTCGGCAAGAGCAGGTCGAGCCCGAAGGGATGCCCCTCGCACATTTCCTTCAGCGCCCGGGCATGCTCGAGAATCCGCGCCGGTTCATCATGGGTGGCGCCGAAGACGCCGTAGCCGCCGGCGCGGCTCACCGCCGCGGTGACTTCGAGGCTGTGGGAGAACGAGAAAATCGGCAGGTCGATGCCGAGACGGTCGCACAGCGGCGTGCGAAAGGAGATCTTGCGTGTGGCCTTTGCCATGATGAGTTCCTTGCGATTGGGTTCAGTGTCGCGCGATCAGTACGGCGTCGAGCGCGAGCGCCTTCATTCCATTGATGCCCTTCGAGTCGCGCGGCATGACGACGAAAGGATTGAGGTCCAGGCTTTCGATGCTGTCGGCATGGGCCGCGGCGAAGCGCGACAACGCGGCGATGGCGCCGGACAGCGCATCGATGTCCGACGGCGGCGCGCCGCGCATGCCGTCGAGCACTTGCCGAGCGCGGATTTCGTCGACCATCGCGCGGGCTTCGACCTCGTCGATCGGCGCGATCCGGAAACTTACGTCCTTCAAGGCCTCGACCATCACGCCCCCCAGCCCGAACATGACCACCGGGCCGAATACCGGGTCGCGCTGTACGCCGAGAATGCACTCCACGCCGCCCCTGATCATCGGAGCGACCAGCACGCCGTCGATGTGCGCATCGGGCTCCGCCGCCCTGGCAGAAGCGAGGATGGCGTCGAACGCGCCACGCACCGCGGCTGCGTCGGCCAGGTTCAGCTTGACCCCGCCGACGTCGCTCTTGTGGGTGATGGTGCGGGAAGACAATTTCAGCACCACCGGATAGCCATGCTTGGCCGCCGCGGCCACCGCCTCGTCCGCCGAGGCGGCGTGGGTGCAGGGCATGACGGGAATGCCTGCCCCGGACACACGCTGCAAGGCTTCATGCTCGGTAAGCGCATGGGCGGGCAACCCGCCGGCCTTGGGCAATTCGATCCGTAGCCGGGCGGCGGCGCGCCGCGCGCTTGCGGCGAAGAACGCCAGTGCGCCGAAGGCGCGCACGGCTGCGCTGGGTTCTTCGAGCACCGGCACGCCGGCGGCTTCCAGCTGGGCGCGCTGCTCCGGCCGGGTGAGCCCGGTGAGCGCCAATGCCGCCTGCGGATGCCGCGCACGCACCGCGATGAGCGAATCGACCATGGACTGCGCGCGCGGCGAGCCGAGCATGGCGGCCGCCGGAAAGAACAGCGCCATGTCATAGCGCCCGTCGGCCGCGTTCTGCCCGAGCATGCTGTCGAGCGTGGCCTCGAGCAGTTCCGGATGGTTCTGGAACTGCCCGGTGATGTCCACCGGATTGCGCGGCCCGGCAAACGGAATCACGGACCGGATCGCCTCCTGCGCGGCGGCGGGCATTTCGGCCACATCCAGTCCCGCGTCCTCGGCATCGTCGGCCATCAGCACACCGACCCCGCCTGAAACAGTCAGCAAGCCGATACGGGAAGTTGCCGGCCGCGGGCACATCGAGGCGGCGTAACCGACCGTGAACAACTCGTCGACCGTGCGCGCGCGCCACACGCCGTACTGCCGGAACATCGCGTCATACACCGCGTCCTGGCCGGTGAGTGCCGCCGTATGGGACGCCGCAGCGGCACTGCCTAATGCAGTACGCCCCACCTTGGTGATGGCCACCGATTTGCCCGCCGCTTGCGCCGCGGCCAAGGCGCGCTTCAGCTTTTCGCCGTCACGGCAACCTTCCATGTATCCGAGGATCACCTTGGTCGACGGGTCGTTTGCCAGCCATTCCACGCAATCGGCAAACTCGATGTCGGCCTCGTTGCCGGTGGTCATCCAGTACGACATGCCCAGGCCCTTGATGCGCGCGAGCGAATATGCAAAGGCGCCGAAGGCGCCCGACTGGCTGACGATCGCGATATTGCCGACCCTGGTTTCGCCGGCGCGCGGCGCCGGGGAAAAGGTCGCGTAGACGTTGGACGCAAAGGCCATCAAGCCCAGGCAGTTCGGACCAAAGAGCCGCACGCCCGCCTCCCGCGCGCGCCCGGCGATGCGCAGTTGCGCTTCACGTCCGGCTTCATCCACTTCGGCAAAGCCGGATGAAAAAAGCACCAGGCCCTTTACGCCGGCGGCAATTGCATCCTCGAGTGTCTGCGGCACGGCCGCGGCGGGCACGGCCACCACCGCGAGGTCGATGGGTGCCCCCACTGCCACCAGGGTGGGATAAGCCTTGAGACCCTGGATTTCCGCGTACTTGGGGTTGATGGGCGCGAGGCGGCCCTGGTAGCCACGCTTGATCATCAGGTCGATGGGCACCCCGCCGATGCGACTGACATCATTGGTGGCGCCGACGACAGCGACGGATGCCGGGTTGAAGAGGGCGCTCAAGCCCGAGATTGCGCTTTCCAATCTGATTCCTTCCTGATGTTTAGCGGTTCGGGTCAATGCCCGAGGGACGACTCGACCTCGCGTGCCAGCGCCAGAAGACGCGGCCCCAGATCGGACTCCAGCTGACCTTCCTTCAGTTGGTAGGTTGCCACCACGCAGTTCAGCGCCATCGGCTCGGCGCCGCCGGGCAGGCGCAATGGCACCCCCACCGCCGACATCCCCGGCCGCTGGTCACCGTGGGACATGCAGAATCCGCATTCGCGATAGCGACTGGCCTCGGCGGCGATGCGCCGTTCCACGCCGGCCAGGTCAAAACGGGCAAGCCCGTGAATCTGGTTGATCACTTCGGCTCGTTGGCCCGGCGCCAGCACGGCCAGCATGGCATATCCCATGGAGGTGGCCTCGATGGGCCTGGTCGCGCCGACGTCGGGACGCGCTGTAATGGCCTGTACATGCTGACAACTTTCCACCAGTACCAGGTCCGCGCCGCGCCGCAAACCAAGCGACACCGCGCCCTTGACCGCATCCGCCAGGCGCTGCATGAGCGGTCGCGCCACCCGCCGCACACCAAGGTGTGCGAGAAACGGATGCGCCAGTTCGAGCACACCCGGACCCAGCGAATACTTGTCGCGCGTGACTGCCTGGCGCATGTAACCCAATTGCACCAGCGTACGCGCCAGGCGTGCCACTGTCGGGCGCGATAGCCCGGTCCGCTCGGCCAGGTCCTTGTTGCCCAAGAACTCCTCCGCGGGCGTGAAGGCGCGCAACACCGACAGCCCGCGGGCCAGGGTGGTGGCAAAGTTCGGATCGACGTCGACTTCCATGACAGACAAGCGCATCCTGTTGTGCCGCGTTGGCGATCCGTACTGCCGATCGCCGCGCAAGGCTAGCAGCCCGCTCATCAAGAGTCAATAAGTTGAACTATGTTCCAATATATTGAACAATAACCCCGTTCAATCCCGAGGAGTCCCTGCTGATGGCCGATACACCAGATGTTCCCTTGCGGGGACAAGTCGCCTTCGTGACCGGGGCCGGCAGAGGCATCGGCCGCGCGGCCGCTGTGGCCTACGCAAAAGCCGGCGCTGCGGTGGTTTGTATCGCCCGCTCCGGGCCGGAGATCGACGAGACGGTCGGGATCATCACGAAAGCAGGCGGTCGCGCGCTAGCCCGCACCGGTGACGTCACCGATTTCACCGTCATGGAAGAGCACTGCGGCGCTGCCGAAGCCGCTTTCGGAGCCATCGACCTGGTGTTCGCGGCCGCCGGTGCCTCGAACGAAAACAAATTCGTCGCCGATGCGGATGTCGACGCCTGGCGCCGCACCGTGGACGTCAACCTGGTGGGTGCGTTTTGCACTGCCAAGGCGGCCATTCCCGCGCTCAAGCGCAGGGGCGGCGGCAAGATCATCTTCGTCGGCTCCGGCATGGGCCATCGTGGCGCTCCCGGACGCTCCGCCTACGCCGCCTCCAAGGCTGGCCTGGCCATGCTCACCCAGGTGCTGGCGGAAGAACTCGTGACCGACGGCATCGCGGTCAACGAGCTGGTGCCGGGACCGGTATTGACGGCCTTCATCGCTGGGCGCGAGGCGCAACTGAACCAGGCCACCGGTGGCAAGGAGTGGTTCAAGACACCGGACGACATGGTGCCGATGCTGATGTTCATGGCCACGCAGCCGCGCACCGGGCCGACCGGGCAGACATTCAGCCTTGCGCGGCGTACGCTATAGGGTGCAAGCCACGCCAGCAAGCCATAACAAACCCCTTCACCAAAGGAAACCCGGCATGTCGCAAAACCTATCTCCCCTGCCCACCCTCAAGGACACCACCTTGTTGCGCCAGCAAGCCTTTATCGACGGCGCCTGGGTAAGCGCCGACGCTGGCACCACCTTCGCCGTGACCAATCCAGCCAACGGACAGCGAATTGGCGCGGTGCCGAACATGGGCGTTGCGGAAACCCGGCGCGCGATCGAAGCGGCCAATGCCGCCTGGGGCCCATGGCGCGCGAAAACGGCCAAGGAACGCGCCACCATCCTCAAGCGCTGGTTCGACCTGATGGTCGCCAATACCGACGACCTCGGCGCGATCATGACCGCAGAACAGGGCAAGCCACTACCGGAGGCCAAGGGCGAAGTCGGCTATGGCGCCTCGTTCATCGAGTGGTTTGCCGAGGAGGGCAAGCGCACCTATGGCGACGTCATTCCCGGTCATGCCGCCGACAAGCGCATCGTGGTGGTAAAGGAACCGGTCGGCGTGTGCGCGGCGATCACGCCCTGGAACTTCCCGATCGCGATGATCACCCGCAAGGCGGCGCCCGCGCTGGCCGCCGGTTGCGTGATGATCATCAAGCCCGCCGAGCAGACCCCTTTCTCGGCGCTGGCCATGATGGACCTGGCCGCACGCGCCGGCGTACCCAAGGGCGTGCTGCAGGTGGTGACCGCCGACCTCGACAACACGCCCGCAGTCGGCTTGGAACTGACCACCCACCCGCTGGTGCGCAAGGTCACCTTCACCGGTTCGACCGAAGTCGGCCGCATCCTGATGCGGCAATCGTCCTCGACCCTCAAAAAGCTTTCGCTCGAACTCGGCGGCAACGCCCCCTTCATCGTATTCGACGACGCCGACCTCGACCGCGCTGTCGAAGGCGCGATGATCTCCAAGTACCGCAACGCCGGGCAGACCTGCGTGTGCGCCAACCGCCTGTTCGTGCAGGACAAGGTATACGACGCCTTCGCCGAAAAGCTCGCGGTGGCGGTGAAGAAACTCAAGGTCGGCGACGGCTTCGGCGACGGTGTGACCACCGGCCCGCTGATCGACGCACAGGCCATCGAAAAGGTGAAGTCGCATGTGTCGGATGCGCTCGCCCAGGGTGCAAAGGCGATCGTCGGGGGTGGCGCGCACACCCTGGGCGGCACCTTCTACGAGCCGACCGTGCTGACCTGCGTGACCTCGGCGATGCGCATCTTCCGCGAGGAAACCTTCGGGCCGGTGGCGCCGCTGTTGCGCTTTTCCAGCGACGAAGAGGTGGTGAGGATGGCCAACGACACCGAATTCGGCCTGGCCGCGTACTTCTATTCGCAGAACCTCTCGCGGGTGTGGAAAGTGGCCGAGGCGCTTGAATACGGCATGGTGGGCATCAACACCGGCCTCATTTCCACTGCCGAAGCGCCATTTGGCGGTGTCAAGCAATCGGGCATAGGCCGCGAAGGATCAAAGTACGGCATCGAGGAATACCTGACGGTCAAGTACCTCTGCATGAGCGTGTAGCGCCAACGCTTCCCCGGCGTCAGGCCGTCGCGATCCGCACCGGTATGCGCCGCGGCCCGAAGGCGCCGGCGAAGCGTTCGAAACGTCCTGCCACCTCGCTGTGGCAGTGGCGGCAATGCCCGCCCGGGGTGAGGTGGTATTCAAGGATGCGGTGCCAGTCTCGCCGGATCAGCACCGTGCCGCATTTGCGGCACAAAGTTGTGCCGCCTTCGACGTCATGGATGTTGCCGGTATAGACATAGCGCAAACCGGCGGCCATGCCGATGCGGCGGGCGCGGAACAGGGTTTCGGCCGGTGTGGTGGGCAACTCGCGCATGCGAAAGTCCGGATGGAAGGCTGTGAAATGCAGGGGAACATGGGTTCCCAACTGCGTGGCGATCCAGGCACACATGGCTTCGATCTCTTCATCCGAATCATTGAGTGACGGAATAAGGAGGGTGGTGATCTCCACCCACACCGGTGTGTCATGCACCAGGTACTTGAGCGTTTCCAGTACCGGCGCCAGGCTGGAAGCCGTCTGCCGGGCGTAGAAGTCTTCGGTAAAGGCCTTCAGGTCCACATTGGCGGCATCCATTTTGGCGTAGAACTCGCGGCGCGGCGCGTCATGCATGTAACCCGCGGTCACCGCGACGGTCTTCAAGCCGCGCTCGTGGCAGGCATCGGCCACGTCCATGGCGTACTCGGCAAAGATCACCGGGTCGTTGTAGGTGAAGGCCACCGACTTCGCGCCCGCCTTGTGCGCGGCCTCGGCGATCTGCGCCGGGGACGCGCTGTCCATCAGGCGGTCCATGTCGCGCGACTTGGAAATGTCCCAGTTCTGGCAGAACCTGCAGGCCAGGTTGCAGCCGGCGGTACCGAAGGAAAACACCGAAGAGCCGGGGTAAAAGTGGTTCAGCGGTTTTTTTTCGATCGGATCGATGCAAAAGCCGGAAGAGCGGCCATAGGTGGTCAGCACCATGCCGTCACCGCGACGCATGCGCACGAAACACGCACCGCGCTGGCCATCGCCGAGCCGGCAATCGCGCGGGCACAAGTCACACTGGATGCGGCCGTCGGCGATCTTGTGCCACCAGCGCGCCGGCACCTCCCCGGCAGCCGGGTCGGCGGTCACGGTTCTGCCCACTTCTCCACCGTGTAACGCGAGACCCGCACGTCAGGCGACCAGAAGTCCGGCGGCAATCCTGCCTTGGCCTTGAGGTGCTCCAGGAACGCCGCCGGTTCGGGCAGCGACTCCCATACCTGCGGCAGGAACGTCGAGCGATGGACGCCGCACTCGAAGATCAAGCCGTCGACTTCCGGCCGCAACTGCGACAGCAAGTCCGACTGGTCGGTGAAGCGCATTGGTTCGGGATTCGACAGCAAGGACACCTCCACCCTGATGGCACCGAACTCCCCGATGTCGAGCTTGCGGAACCGCGGGTCGGAGAATGCGGCAGCCACCGCGTTGTGCCGCACATCCTCCAGCAGGGAACGATGCGCTCTCAGGCTGCCGATGCAACCGCGCAGCTGGCTGCCCTGCTTGAGGGTGACGAAGGTCGCACCCGGCTCGTTGAGGAATGGCGCCTTGTCATCGACCGGTATGCTGATCGCGAAGCGCTCACCAATGGCCGCCCGCGCCAGGCGTACCAGCAGGTTGCCACGCGCGACGTCCGGCCGGTTCTCTCCTGCGGACGTTCCGGCTTCGCGCAACACCAATGAGGCGTAGCCCACCACGCGCGCGCGGTCACCGGCGGTGTCGCCGGAGTTGCGCAAATCCAGCAGTTCGATCCGCATGTTGCGCTTGCGCGCGATGCCGAGCAGGCCGTTGACGGGTGTGGCGCCGCAAGCCTGCGCATGATCCAGGCCCGATTCAAGACGCAGCACCGCGTCGATCGTGCCACGGTCGCGCTTTTCCGCCTCCCGGTACGGCAAATAGTGCGAAAGGTCGGAACTGATCACGACCAGCGTTTCCGGCCCTCCCCACAGGCGCTCCAGGACGGCGCCAACCTGCCCGGCGGAGGCGTCGCCCACCAGGAGCGGCACCACCCGGAACCGGCCCAGCACCTGCTGGAGGAAAGGCAACTGCACTTCGAGCGCGTGGTCCGCCGCGTGCGCCGCGGCGCTTGTCACCATGCCCGGCAGGTCGCGGATCTGCGCCAGGGCCGCGGCGTCGACTTCGACCTCGCCCAGCGGAGTGGCGAAAGCACGCACGTCCGGCAGGGCAATGCCGCGCACGGCGACGCGATGACAGGGGCCCATCAGGATCACGCGCGCGACGCTGCCCTTCATGGGAGCGACGCGGGCATATGCGGAAGCCGCCACGGCGCCGGAATACACATACCCCGCATGGGGAACGATCAGGGCCTTGGGCGCGGCAACGGCAGCCATGGGGGCGCGAACGCGCCGGCGTCCTTCCTCGATGAAACCGAAGATCGCGCGGGACAACACCGCAGGGTTGGCGGGATAAAACGACCCCGCGACTGCTGCAGGGCGGACTCCGACAGGCGTCATGTTTTCCCCACCGGGAGACTAGGCCTTCTACCTTAGCGCATTTCCGGCGCGGCC
Source organism: Burkholderiales bacterium (assembly GCA_965279115.1). Lineage (GTDB taxonomy): Bacteria > Pseudomonadota > Gammaproteobacteria > Burkholderiales > JAEUOS01 > JAEUOS01. Next base: position 3,170,757 of record OZ257137.1, on the reverse strand, counting down.
GGCGGACCCCCCCTCCTGGCTTGGTACCATGCGCAGGCAGTACCATTCACCCATGCCGACCAAGCACTTCTCAGTCCTCAGTTTCAACATCCACAAGGGACTTTCGCCTCTCAACCGGCGGGTGATCGTGCACGACCTGCGCACGCGACTGCACGCCCTGGCGCCGGACATCGTGATGCTGCAGGAAGTGCAGGACGCCCATTCCAGCCACGCCGCCCGCCATGCGGACTGGCCGCTGCTGGCGCAAAGCCGCTTCCTCGCCGCGGAGCTGTGGCCGGAAGTGCACTACGGCCGTAACGCCGTATACGACCACGGCCATCACGGCAACCTGATCCTGTCGCGCTTTCCGGTCGGTACGGTGCGCAATGACGACATCTCCGACCACCGCTTCGAGCGTCGCGGCCTGCTGCATGCCGAAATCAATATCAAGGAAGTGCGCGCGCATTGCTTTTGCGTGCACCTGGGCCTTTTCGAGCGCGGCCGTCAACGCCAGATCGACACCATCATCGAGGCGGTGGAGAGCCGCGCCGGCCCGCACGACCCGGTCATCGTCGCCGGCGACTTCAACGACTGGCGCAACAAGGCCGAGGAGAAGCTGGCGACCATCGGGTTGGTGGATGTGTTTCGCGACCGCGGCGTGCGACTGCCGCGCACCTTCCCGGGCCGCCTGCCCATGTTGCGACTGGATCGCATCTACACCCGCGGCCTGGTGGCGACCGACGCCCAATGCCTGGGCAGTTGGGCGCGGCTTTCCGATCATCTGGCGCTTCACGCCACCTTCAAGCTGCCGTGAACTACCCGCCACGGGATGGCAACCGGATCGAATTGCTCAAGTGCGGCGCCGAGTACTTCCCGTCACTGCTCGCCGCCATCGAGGCCGCCAGGCACGAGATTTTCCTCGAGACCTACATCTATGCCGAAGACGATACGGCGATTCGCGTCACGGCGGCGCTTGCCGCCGCGGCACGCCGCGGCGTCGTCGTAAGGGTGCTGGTCGACGGCTTTGGCGCGCGCGACCTGTCCGGCCGCGTTGTCGACATGCTGAAAAGCGCCGGCGGCGAGATTCAGGTCTACCGCCGCCCGCTTTGGTGGCAACCGGTACGCGGCCTGCGGCGCATGCACCGCAAGCTGGTCGTCATCGACAACTGCTGCGCGTTCGTGGGCGGCATCAACATCGTCGACGACTGGAACACCCCCAACGAGGTGCCGCCGAGATTCGATTTCGCCGTGCGTATCACCGGGCCGCTGGTCGATGATGTCGGACACGCGGCCTGGCATCTCTGGATCGTCACGTCCTTTGCCGCGTTCCGCCGGCGCGGCAAACGTCAGAAGCCGGCTCCGCCGCAACCCGCCGGGACCATGGGCGCGCGCCTGTTGATCCGCGACAACCTTGCACATCGAAGCGACATCGAGAACGCCTACATGAACGCCATCACGGGGGCGCGCTCCTCGATCCTGATCTCGATCGCCTACTTCCTGCCTTCACGCCGGATCTACGATGCGTTGCGCGACGCGGCGGCGCGCGGCGTCAGTGTGCGCATCCTGCTGCAGGGTCCGAGCGACCATCCGATGCTCAAGCGGGCGGCGGAATTCCTTTACCGCAGGCTGCAGGCCGCCGGTGTCGCGATTTTCGAGTATCGCAAGAGCTTCCTGCATGCGAAGGTCGCGGTGGTCGATCACAAATGGGCCACCGTGGGGTCCTCGAACCTCGACCCCTTCAGTCTGCTGCTCTCGCGCGAGGCCAACATTGAAGTCTTCGACGCCGGGTTCGCTGCAAGCCTCGAAGAAAGCGTGGAAGAGGCGATGACCGCCGGCGCGCACGAGGTGACGGCGGACACCTTCAATCGCTCGGGTCGCATGACCCGCCTTGCCCAATGGGCCAGCTACCGCTTCACCCGCGTGGTGATCGATGCGCTCAACCTGGCGAAGAAGAACTAGAATCGACTCAACATGCCCAGGCAATTTCGCCCGGGCAGAACTGCAAGGAAACCATGATGGGTCTTCTCGATTCGATCACGCAAATCGCCGGTCAGGCGCTCTCCTCCGGCGACGGCCAGAACAACCTGCTGCAAGGCATTCTGGGCCTGGTCAACCAGCATGAAGGCGGACTGGCGGGATTGGTGCAGTCGTTCAAGGACAAGGGCCTGGGCGAAATCGCCGCGTCCTGGGTGGGCACCGGGTCGAACCTGCCCATATCGGCCGAACAGGTCCAGAACGTGCTGGGCGGCGAGCAACTGGGGGCACTGGCATCGAAGTTCGGCCTGTCATCCGAAGACGTTTCCGGGCGTTTAAGTGAACTGCTGCCCCAGGTGGTGGACAAACTCACTCCCAACGGGCAGGTCGAAGGGTCCCTTGACATGGGCAGTGCGCTCGGCATGTTGCAGGGATTGCTCAACAAATAGCGTCGCCGGCCGGTCGGGGCGCCTGGAGGGAAACATGCGCATTCTCGCGAAAGCCGCCATTTCGGCAGTCACGCTGGCCTGTGCGGTCATGGCCGCGTCACCTGTTCATGCTGCGGGAGACGCCGGCGATGCCGCTCTGCCGGCGCCGGCCAGGACCGCTTCCGACATGGATCCCGCGCTCAAGAGCGCGCTGACCGGCATTGCCACGGTGCTGTTGGCCGAATTTGCGGTTCGCCTGGCAAGTGGCTCGGGCGATGATTTCGATCCCGGACCGGCAGTGCAGCGGGCCATGAAGAAGCTGCTCGATGGCGATGCCGCGGACCGCTTGATCAATGGCGCGCTGGCGCAGTCGTTTGGCGCGGCCGGCGACGGGGCCGGTGGCTTGCCGCCGGAACTGCGCGCCGCACTGGCGGTGGCGGCAAAGACAGCCATTGCCGGCGCCAGGCGGGAACTCAGCCGCGAATTCGCAAATCCGTAGGATCGGGCGGATGCCCCTTCAAGGTCACCCGCCGGCTCAGACCGGCACCTGCATGCCGGGGCGGAAAAAGCGGTAGTCGTTGCGCCCACCCTGCTTGGCTTCATACATGGCAGCATCCGCATTCTTGAGCAGCATGTCGCCGTCGCTCGCACTATCCGGATACAGGGCGATGCCGATGGAGGGAGAAGTGCGCACCGGATGACCGGACAACTCGTAGGGCGCGCCAAGCGAAGTCAGGATCTTCTTCGCAACCACCTCGGCGTCGTCGACCGAGCGCAGCGCCGGCAATACCACCACGAATTCGTCGCCACCGAGCCGCGCCACGGTATCGGAGTCGCGCACGCTGGCCTTGAGCCGGCGGGAAACCTCGATCAGCAATTCGTCGCCAATGGCATGCCCCAAGGTGTCGTTGATCGATTTGAAGCGGTCGAGGTCAAGGAACATCAATCCGCAGGACACCTTGTTGCGCGACGAGTGCGCGAGTGCGACACGTAGCCGGTCGGCAAGGAGAATCCGGTTGGGCAGGCCGGTCAACTGGTCATGGTGCGCGAGGAAGGCCACCCGCGCCGCGTCGGCACGCTGCTCGGTAACGTCCTCGACCGTCCACACTACGCCGCGGGCCAGGTCCCAGGGCGTGATCGCCTTGGCCGCGGCGCGCGTCAGGATCACGCGACCATCGCGGCGCTTCATGTGGATGTCGCCACGAAACACGGCGCCGGTCTTGAGCGTGGACTCCACCCGGGCCAGGACGGCGTCATAGTCGTCCTCGTTGAGGTGCAGGTGGGCGATGGTACGGCCGATCAGTTCGCTGGCGCGGTAGCCGAGCAGGTGCTCGCACATCGCGTTCATCCAGCCGACTTTCAGGTCCTTGAGGAAGAACGTGGCTACCGGGCTCAGTTCGAGCATGGCACGGGTCTCGGCGAGCGCCGACTCAAGCCCCGCCTGGAGCTGGCGCCGCTCCAGCGAAGCCCTCACCCGCGCCTTGAGCAGCACCGGATCGAATGGCTTGGCCAGATAGTCCATGGCGCCGAGTTCGATGGCACGCACGAACTTGGCGTTGTCGTCATTGGCGGAAACCACGATCACCGGTATCCCGGCCAGGGACGGGTCGGCCTTCATCGCCTCCAGCACGCCGAAACCATCGAGTTCCGGCATCATGATGTCGAGCAGAACCAGGTCGAATTTGTCCTGGCGCAGGGACGCCAATGCTTCGACACCGTTGGAAGCCATGCCAAGGTTCGCAAACCCGTCCCGGGTCAGCCGGCGCGCGAGCGTATACCGATTTGGCTCATCGTCATCGACGATCAGAATCGACAGGTCCGAAACTTCATCGCTCATGCACGCGCCCCCATACCCGCGGCCGCTCCCTTGACTGGCACCGCCGCATCCTCCCCACGCTCCACTCCGGCCCGGTCACTAGCCACCACCGATATGGCAAGCGGCAATTCGAGCACGAAAGTGGAACCTTCCCCCACTTTACTTGCAAGGGTAACATCGCCGCCGATCAGGCGGGCCAGGCGCCTGGAAAGCGCAAGCCCGAGGCCGGAACCGCCAAACTTGCGGGTCGACGATGCGTCGAGTTGTGTGAAATCCTGGAACAGCCGCCCGATATCCTCGGACGCGATGCCGGGACCCGTGTCAGAAACCGAAAAGCGCAATTTTTCGCCCGCGATGCCGACGTCGATCCTTACCTCGCCCGCATCGGTGAACTTGACGGCGTTTCCCAGCAGGTTGATGAGAATCTGCCGCACCCGCCCCGGGTCGCTTTCAATCACCGGCAAATGCGGGGGATAGGTGGCGGCCAGCTTCAAGCCCTTCTGCCGCGCCATTGGCGCCACCGTCGCCAGCGACTCCTCGGCGAGCCCGGCGGGCCGGAACGAGGAAATCTCGATCGCCATGCGCCCGGCTTCGATGCGCGACAAATCGAGGATCTCGTTGATCAGCGACAGCAGGTGCCGAGCCGCCGCGCCGATGCGTGGCAACGACTCCCGGTATTCAATCGAATCGGGATTGCCGGCATCCTCGAGAAGCATGTCCGTAAGCCCGATGATCGCGTTTAGCGGCGTTCTCAACTCATGGCTCATGTTGGCGATGAAGTCGGACTTGTGGCGGCTCGCGGCCTCGGCCTGGGCCTGGGCAGCCTTCAATTCGAGCAGCGCGGTGCGAATGGTGGCCAGCGAGCGCGCCATCTGCCCGATCTCGTCCTGCCGCTCTACGCAAGGCACGACAGCCGAATAGTCACCCGCCGCGATCGCACCGATCGAGGCGGTCATGCGCTGCATAGGCAGGAACACCAAACGCCGGATCAGGAAGGCGCCAAGCGCGCACGCAGCGACGATGATCGCCATCAGGACCGGGCCCTGCGCACCCCTGCTCCCGAAGGCCAGCATGCATAGCAGCAAGGCCAGCAGTACCACGCTGCCGAAAGTCACCTGGCCGATCCGTCCTTCAAGGCGCCACATGACAACCGTCAACCGCGCGATTCTCGCCGGGCCACAACAGGCTAATCCCGGCGGATCGCCAGGGATACGCCGTGTTCACGCCAATGTTCGGCGGCATCGGCGAACACCGTGTGCACGCCATCGCCGACGGCGCCATGCGGCAGGCCCGCGAGTTCTATCGAGTAGGTCTTGCCGCGCTCCAGCGGCAGGTCGGTCAGGCAGTCGTACAAGGCATCCAGGTTGACGCCGAAATGCGGCGGAAACTCGAAAGCCGCCGCTATTGCCTTGAGCATGGACTCGCGCGATTTCAGCCCCTTGAAATCGACCCGCCACTGCCCCGGCGCCCGCTTCGCCTTTTCAGCTGTCGCCACGTTCACTCCCGGATGCGTCGGAACGACGCGTAATGATCGTCGGTGTAATAGCAGGACGCGGGGGCGTTGCGCTCCCATTCGCGGGATTCGCCGCCGCAGACGATGCGGCGTGCGCCGCGATTGCGCGCGCCGGGCGTTTCCACCGTGTACTCCCGGTAGTAGCCGCGACGCTTCTTGGGCAAATGCCCCTCGAAGTTGCCGAAGGTCGACCCGTCCTTCGGATATGCGAACGGTCCGCCCTTGCGGATCGCGGCATACACCGACCGCCCTTCGCGAGGCAGTGCCGCGATTTCGATCTCGCCGGGTGCGAAGGCATGGGCTACGCCGCAACAGCAAGCGACAAGCACCAATGCCAGCAGGAAATGGCGGGCTGCGAAGCGCATGAGAATGACCGGACTTTTCATAACGGCCGGAGCATAGCCTAGACTTCGAGGAAGCGCAGGACTTCCTCGCGACGCGCCTCGGTGTCGCGATAGCCCAGATCGATCAGCGCGCGCGTGTAAGTCGACTCGAACAGCAGATAGCTGGCCAGGGCGGACCCCTTGCGGTTCATCGCGCCGATGCCGCGCAAGAGGGCGCGCACCGACCAGGGCAGGCTTTTCACATGCCGGGCAGCCAGCGTGTCAAGGCGCTCGGACGGTGAAATCACCAGCACCTCTACGGGCCGCAAGGCCACCTCGGCGCGGGCGGCGGATTCCGGCGGAATATGCGAAAGCGTGTGGTTGATGCGCAGGACGCGCTCGATGTCGACGTTCAGGCTGTCCAGGAAAATCGACGACAGGGCATGGCCGGCGACCTGCGCCAGCGAGGGATAGGCCTCGCCACGCACGCGATCGGTCGGCTCATGTATGCGGCCGGCGCCAATGACCAGGATGCGCGAGGCGCCCAGATGGATCGCCGGGCTGATGGGCGCGATCTGCCGCATCGACCCGTCGCCAAAATATTCACGATGGATCTTGACGGCCGGAAATATGAACGGAATGGCCGAGGACGCCAACAGGTGATCCACGGAAATGTGTGCACGCGCCGAAACCCTTTGCTGGCGCGCCCAGGGCTCCACGTCCGCCCCGGCATGAAAGAAATTCACGCTCTGTCCGGACGCATAGCCCGACGCCGTGATGCACAGCGCCTTGAGTGCACCGGACTCGATGGCGGCGTCGATATCCCCGAAAGGCAAGTTGCGCTCAAGGAGTTCCCTGAGCGGCGAATTGTCGAGCAGGGAGCGCGGCGAGGAACGCACAATCCAGCCCGCGACAAGGGCCCCGAGCCAGTGCGCCCCGGTGCGACCGATCCCCCAGGGATCGGAGCGATACACATGGTGGGCATGGAAATTCTCCCAGACCGAGCGCAGGTAATCGACCGACTTGCCGAAATCGCGCGAAAAGCAGGCCAGCGAAGCCGCGTTGATGGCGCCTGCGGAAGTGCCGCATATGATCGGAAATGGATTGACCGTGGGGTCTGGCAACAGTTCGGCGATGTACTTGAGCACCCCGACCTGATAGGCGGCACGGGCACCACCGCCGGTGAGGATGAGTCCGGCGTGATTGGGCGCCGAAGCGGCGGAACTCAAAGTCGCGCCTCCCCCGGCTGTTTCGCCGCGCCTGAACGCGTATCGGGTTGGCGAGCGCTCACCATGGGGCGAATACTAGCGCTAAAAACCTCCGCCCCTCAAGCGCCGCGCCGACACCAAAGTAGGAGAAGTTCCTACGCAGCGAAGCGGTAGGCGGCGACTTAAGAATTCCGGACCCCGATCGCATACTGTCTTCCAGCGCATAACCTTCAACCTACCAGGAAGACCGCCATGCAAACCCTCGAAACCCGTGCCCAGGTCAATCCGTTTGTCATGCTCGGCGACGCCGATGCCGTCGCCGAAGCGCTCAAGCGCGCAAAATCATGGAACCTGAAGTCGCGCGTCTGCCACCCGCTCGACCGCCCTTCCCGCGCCAGGCTGTCCAAGGAACTGGCCCAGTTCGACGCATTCGTCGATGCAGAGTCCTCGGCAGACAGCAAACGCGCCAGGTAGTGCATCCAGCCTCTCCCCTGCGGAGAGGCCGTATTAAACTTGGACGACACTCATTTTGGTCGTCCGGGGCATGTTGATCACACGATTCCTGTCGCTTCTCGCCGCTGCGGTGGCGGTATTCATTGCAGGCAGCGCGTCAGCCGCCGATGGCGCTGCCCGTCCGGACGCCGACCTCATCTGGGCGCAGCGCGCAATCGTCAGCTTCCGCGTCTCCTACAACGGCGCCGACCCGCACGGGCGCGTGGCCCGCGCCCAGGCCCGCATCGCCGAACTTGAAGCACGTGCCCTGCCGCTCGAGTTCGACGAAGTCCCCATCACGATCGTCGAGTCCGGCACCCAGCGCTCCGGCATCGCGTTGCGCTGTGCCGACATCGTCCTCTTTACCCTGCTGGCCGACGATCTCGAACCCGGGCACAGGCTGAACCTGCAGCAAACCATGACGGCAGCGCGTGAACGCCTGAAAGTCGCTGTTTCCGCCTCGCGCGCGCAACGCCAGCCGGATGTGATGATGCGCGGCCTGCTGCATGCAATGGTCGCGACCCTGGTTGCGGGATTCGCCCTTTGGCTGCTGGTTCGCGTGATCGGCCACATGGGCCTGCGTTTGCAGACGCCGGACACGCCCGCCGCGGCGCAGGTGCCCGCCAGCCTCGCCGCCCACGGCAGGACACTGGTGTTGCGCGCCATGCAGATCGCAGGGTTAGCCGTCGGGTTCGCGATCGCCTATGCCTGGCTCGCCTACGTGCTGCACGAGTTCCCGGCAACCATGCCGCTGTCGCTGCGCCTGGGCGAACTGGTTTGGCAAACCCTGGGCAATCTTGGCGCCGGCATCGCGGCGGCCATCCCCGGCCTGATCGCGGTGGTGCTGATCATGCTGTTCGCAGAAGGCTTGAGCCGCGGCGCGCGCGGGGCGTTTCGCTCCGTGCAGAGCGGCAAGCTCACCATTCCCGGCCTGCACCGCGAGACCGCAGGCGCGACACGGCGCATCGTCGTGTTCGGCATCTGGGTGCTGGCCGTCGTGGCGGCCTACCCCTACATCCCAGGCTCCGGCTCCGGCGTATTCCAGGGCATTTCGGTCCTGATCGGCGCGATGGTCACCCTGGGTTCCTCGGGCATTTCAAACCAGATCATGAGCGGTCTGACCCTGGTGTATTCGCGCGCGCTCAAGCGCGGCGACCACGTCGTAATTGGCGCCCCCGGCAGCGAGGTCGAAGGCGTGGTCACCGAGGTAGGCGCCCTTGCCACGCGGATTGTCACCATGCGCAACCAGGAGGCCACGGTACCCAACGCGGTGGTCGTCGGCAACCCGATCCGCAATTTCTCGCGCCAGTCCGGCGACGATGGCACGCTGGTGTCGGCCAAAGTCACCATTGGATATGACGCCCCCTGGCGTCAGGTTCACGCAATGCTGGAAGAAGCCGCGCGGCGCACCGGCGGCGTACGCGCACGCCCGGCGCCACGGGTGCTGCAGTCATCGCTCGCCGACTTTTTCGTCGAGTATGAATTGCTCGTCAATATCGACAGGCCACTGGAGCGGCTGCAAATCATGTCCTGCCTGAACGCCAACATCCAGGACGTGTTCAACGAGTATGGCGTACAGATCATGTCGCCGCACTTTCTTGGCCAGCCGGACCAACCGGTGGTGGTGCCGCAATCCCGCTGGCATGCCGCACCCGCGGCCGCGCCGCCCTGAGCCCTGCCCCTCCGATCAGCCCTCCCGCGGCAGGCGCAGGTGCAGGACGTTGCGCTCCCCCTCGCGGGCATAGCGGCCGGTTTCGATCAACTGGCCGACGAGGTAGGCACCGAGCCCACCCACCGGGCGCATGGTCAGGGTCGTGGCGATGCCGGAGGGCTCGCCATGGAAGTGGTCCAGCGGGTTGTAGGCCCGCGCACTGTCGGCGTAATCAAGCGACACGACGTCCGCCTCGAAACCCAGGCCCAGCGTAACCGGTGCCGCACAATCGCCGCCATGACCATGCATGACGGTATTGGTGAAAAGCTCCTCGACGATGAACGCCAGGCGCAACGCATCCGGCCGTGCAACACCACGGGCAGCACACACCGATTCGACGAATTCAATCGCCGGACCGAGATGCGCAAGACGGGCCTCGAATGCCCGCTCTTCGTGGGTCGTCAATCAACCGCCTTTACCTGCCCGTTCGGGGGCTCTGGTGCAACAATGGCGGCCGGAATCGCCGCTTTGGTATTCTACGGCAGGCAAAATTCGCCACAACAACGGCAACACCGCTTCCGGCTGCGGGGCGATACAGGGGAACACGGAATGGGAAAAGTCAGACTCGCGGTCTTCGCCGCAACCATGCTTGGGCTGTCCGCGCAGGCAGTTGCCCAATCCACCGAGATCGGGCGCATCAAGGTGGCCAAGGGGCAGGTCTCTGTGCAACGCGCCGGCCAGGCATTGCCCGCCACGCCCGGTGCGCGCCTGCAGGCAGGGGACGAGTTGCGCACCGGTGCCGATGGCTCGGTGGGCGTGACCATGAGCGACAACTCGATCCTCTCGGCCGGACCAAACAGCGCCCTGGTGCTCGATCGCTATGCCTTTGACACCACCACCCATCAGGGCCGCTTCGACAGCTCACTCAGGCAGGGTACGCTGGCGGTGATATCCGGCAAGATCGCCAAGCAGTCGCCCGACGCCATGACCGTTCGCACGCCCGCCGCGATTCTGGGCGTGCGCGGCACCGAATTCGTCGTGAGCGCAGCCGATGCGCCGGGCCGCTGACATGGCGCTCTGGCTCGCACCGGCGCTCGTCGCAGGAGCGCTACTGGCGGCCTGCGCCTCCCCACCGCCGCCGCCGGCCGCGCCTGCGCCGGTCGATACCGTCATCCTCCTGCCCGAAAAGGACGGTCGCAACACCGCTGTCACGATGGCGCAGGGCGACAAGCGCGCCGTTCTCGAACAACCCTATGCGGGAGCGCGCACCGGATCGGCGGGCCCGCTGCCGTTTACGTCGAGCGCGGCCGAAGTGCAGGCGAAGTTCGGTGCCGCACTCGCCGCCCAGCCGCCGCGGCCAGCCTCGTTCGTCCTGTACTTCATCGAGGGCAAAGATACCTTGACCGACGAATCCCGGGCGGTGGTCGAGAAGGTGTTCACGGAAATCGCCGGCAGGCCCGCGCCGGATGTCGCGGTCATCGGCCATACCGACACGGTCGGTGCGCAAGCGGCCAACGACACGCTGTCCCTGCAACGCGCCGAATCCATCCGGCGCGAGTTGATCAGGCGCGGTATCGCCGCGGAAAATGTACAGGCCAGCGGGCGGGGCGAGCGGGAACCCCTCGTACCTACGGCGGACAACGTCGCGGAAGCACGCAACCGCCGCGTCGAGATCATCGTCCGCTAGGAGCCCGACCGGGCAGGGCCATTCCAGCGCAGCGCAAGAATGGTCAGGTCGTCCGCCGGTTCCGCGCCGTCGACGAAGCGCGCGACGTCCGCGCTCACTGCGGTCAACAGACCGGCGGCGCCCATGCCCTGGCCGTGCACCGTTTCCTGGATTGCGCGCAGTCTTGCACTGCCGTAAAGGTTGGCGTCCGGATCCTGCGCCTCGGTGACTCCGTCGGTCACCATGCATATCAGGTCGCCCGGCTCGATCCTGGCCAGCGCGCCGTGATACTCGAACTCGTCGACCACGCACAGCGGCGGGCCGTCGCCATCGGAGAGATGCGTCAGCGACCCGTTGGCGGCAATCACCGCGGGGTTGTCATGGCCGGCATTGCAATAGGCCAGCATGCCGCTTTCGAGATCGAGAATGCCGGCGAAGAGCGTCACAAACATCGCCTCGCCGTTCTCGCGCGATACCTCCGCATTGGCCGCTGTCATCAATTCGCCTGCCAGCACGACGTCGGCATGGCCTCCGCCGCTGCGCAACACGTTGCTCTTGTAGAGGGCTTTGGATACCGCCATGAAGATGCTTGCCGGCAGGCCTTTGCCGGACACGTCGCCGATCAGGAAAAACAGCCGGTTGCGATCCAGCGGAAAGAAATCGTAGAGGTCACCGCCCACCTCGCGGGCCGGCGTCATCTCGGCGGCGACTTCAATGCGCGGGTCTGCGCGCAGGGCGTCGGGCCGGGGCAGGATTCCGGTCTGAATGCGCCGCGCCGCCTCGAGTTCACCCGCCACCCGCGCCGCTTCCTCGCGCTGGCGCTGTACTTCCGCCTGGAGCATACGCTCGCGCCGGTTGGCCTCGACAAGCGAAACGGCGAGCAACGCCCCGAAGACCAGCCCGAGATTGAGCGCCGGGTTGGCCGCGTCGAAGAGCACATGCGCTGCCGCGAAACCGGCCCAGCCAAGAGCCACCGTCGCCACGAGAACGATGCCGCCTACCGCCAGCGCGCGCCTGGGTGCCACAGCCGGCACCAGCCAGACCAGCAGGAGTGCGCCCGCGCCGTACACCAGCCATTCAAGTCCTGCCACCCAGCGCGGCCGCGTCAGCGAAGTCCCGTCGAAAATCATTTCAAGTAGCTGTGCATGGACCTCCACGCCCGGCATGCGCTGCCCGCCGGAAACCGTCTGGTAATCAAGCAGCCCCAGGCCGGTGATACCGATGAGAACCAGCTTTTGCGCAAGTCGTTCCTGGGGAATCCGCCCGGCCATCACATCCGCTGCGGAAACATAGCGAGTGCGGTATTCGTCCTGCTTTGCAAAGTGCAACCACGCGGAGCCATCCGGCTCGAGCGGAAAAATGACGCCCTCGACGGCAACCCGGCGGGGGCGCCCCGCCTCGAGTTCCAGGGCAATTGCGCCACGCCCCGCGGCGATGCGCAGCATCTCCAGTTCCAGTCCGGGAACCAGCGTGCCGCCGATGCTTGCCACCAGCGGCATGTGGCGTACCACCCCGCCTTCGGGCTCGGTGGATATCAGGCCGTGGCCCGCGGCCGTCCGGTCGATACTCTCAAGGCTGGTCAGCACCCCCTTGTAGGCATGCAGGGTCGTCGCGCGCGCTCCGCCCGAGATGCGAAAAGGCGGTGCACGCAAGGCATTGGCGGTCGGTTGGTACTCCCCGGCGATCGCCAGCACGACCGGCGCCCTTGCGACCGCGTCGGCCAGGACCTTGTCATTCGAAGGCAAGGCCAGGAGCCTTTCGCGGGTGACGCTCTCGCTCTGCGGCAATGTGCGGGCGATCGCCTCCGGGGAAAGCCGGTCCGGCTGGGGCCACAACAGGTCGATGCCGATAGCGGCAGGCGCCGCCGCGGCGATGCGGTCGATCAGTCGCGCGGTCTCGGTGCGTGGCCACGGCCACTGGCCGATTTCATTGAGGCTTTTTTCGTCGATCTCGACAATGACCGCCGGCATCGATTGCACCTTGCGCGGCAGGATGCTCTGGTAACTGTCGAACCACGCCAGTTGCAGGCGTCGCTGCCATGGCGCGCCCAGGAGCGTCGCCACCGCCAGAAGCAGCGCGACGCCGGCACCCAACCAGCGCATCCTCGCAAGCGACGCCGCGGGCGCCGGGGCGAGACTCACAACGCGATTTCCATCCCGTCGAAGGCGGCCGAAACCCGCAAGGGTTCGCCGGAACGGGTGATCTCCTCGAAACGCCGGGTGTCGGCCAGGACGCGTTCGATCGCCGCATCGTCAAAAGCCGGCTCATGGTGGTACATCACCAGGTGCTTGACGCCGGCCAGCTGGCACAATTCCACGCCCACGACGTTGCTGGAATGCCCCCAGTCGGCCTTCACCGAGATGGCGTCGGCCAGCGAATACATGGCGTCGAATATGACGACATCCGCATCGCGAAAGAATTCGATGAAGCCATCGGTTTCATCCGGATCGTCGAGCTTGTGCTCGGAGTCGGTGGAATACACCACCGACCGGCCGCCTGCCTCGAAGCGATAGCCGTAGGAGTCACCGGCATGCATCTGCTTCTTCGGTGTAACCGTGACGCCGGCCACCTCGTAACGCCGGCCTGGTTCGAGGGTGACGAATTCAATCTGCTTTTCGACGGTCGAGAAGTCGACCGGAAATGACGGCTCGGCCTGCTGGCGCACGAAAGCCTCGCGCAGCCGTTCGTGGCAGCCATGAATCACCAGCCGGTTGCCGGGGATGTAGGCCGGTGTGAAAAACGGCAGGCCCATGATGTGGTCCCAATGCAGGTGGGACATGAACACGTTGTAGGTCTGCGGCTTGCCCGGGCCGTGGCGCGCCATCATCGCCTGGCCGAAAGGGCGGACACCGCTGCCAAGGTCGCACAAGATGTATTCACCGCCACCGGTATCGATTTCCACGCAGGACGAGTGTCCGCCAAAAGTGCCGGTGCGATGAAACTCGAGGCCGTCGAGATGCTGCTTGATGGCCGCGTCGCTGCCGAGATCCACGCCGCGCGCACCACGCAATACCGCCTCGATCTTGGCGCGCACTTGTGCTGCCGTGAGCGCCACCGGGATCGAGCCCCGGGTGCCCCACAGGCGGATGGTCTTCATGCCGCGGTCCTCGCTCAAGCGGCGTCGTACAGCGCGAGGGCCTGCGTGGACAGGTCGGCCACCGCCTCGCGCACGGCGGGAAAGGCGGCGAAAACAAAATTGAAGCGGCTGATGTCGAAGATTTCCTTGACCACCGGCTGCATCGCGGCGATCACGATCATGCCCTTCTGGGCCTTGACCTGCTTGGCGGCGAGCATGAGTACCCGCAAGCCCACGCTGCTGATGTACTCGACCCCCGAGAAATCAAGCACCACCCGGTCGCTGCCCTCGACACAAAGCTCCAGCGCCGGGGCCAGTTTCAGCCTGAAATCTTCGGCACTGGCGTGATCGATGCGGCCTACCGGGGCGGCAACGACCACCTCGCCAAATCGCCTGCTGTTGAACTCCACGACATACGTCCCCGGTTATGCCTCAAGTCCGATGATAAATCGCCGCGCCCTTCTTCACAAACTCGACCGCTTTCTCCTCCATGCCCTTCTTGAGCGCGGTCTCGCCATCGGTACCCAGCTTCTCGGCGTATTCGCGCACGTCCTGGGTGATCTTCATCGAGCAGAAATGCGGCCCGCACATGGAGCAGAAGTGCGCCACCTTCATGCTGTCCTTGGGCAGGGTCTCGTCGTGGAAGTCCTTGGCAGTGTCCGGGTCCAGGCCCAGGTTGAACTGGTCGTCCCAGCGGAACTCGAAACGCGCCTTGGACACCGCGTTGTCGCGGATCTGCGCGCCGGGATGCCCCTTGGCAAGGTCGGCGGCATGGGCCGCGATCTTGTAGGCCATGATGCCGTCCTTGACATCCTTCTTGTTCGGTAGCCCAAGGTGCTCCTTGGGCGTCACGTAGCAGAGCATGGCCGTGCCGTACCAGCCGATCTGCGCCGCGCCAATGGCCGAGGTGATGTGGTCATAGCCGGGCGCGATGTCGGTGGTCAAGGGGCCGAGGGTATAGAAAGGCGCTTCGTGGCAGTCCTTCAGCTGGATGTCCATGTTTTCCTTGATGAGCTGCATGGGCACATGGCCGGGGCCTTCGATCATCACCTGCACGTCGTGTTTCCAGGCCACCTTTGTGAGTTCGCCCAGGGTGCGCAGTTCGGAGAGTTGAGCCTCGTCGTTGGCGTCGTAGCCGGAACCCGGCCGCAGGCCGTCACCCAGCGAGAAGCTGACATCGTAGGCCTTCATGATGTCGCAGATGTCCTCGAAGTGGGTGTAGAGGAAGCTTTCCTTGTGGTGCGCCAGGCACCACTTGGCCATGATCGAACCTCCGCGGCTGACGATGCCGGTCATGCGCTTGGCCGTCATCGGCACATAGCGCAGCAACACGCCGGCGTGGATGGTGAAATAGTCCACCCCCTGCTCGGCCTGCTCGATGAGCGTGTCGCGGAAGATTTCCCAGGTAAGGTCTTCGGCCTTGCCGTCGACTTTTTCAAGCGCCTGGTAGATGGGCACGGTACCGATGGGTACCGGCGAGTTGCGGATGATCCACTCGCGGGTTTCGTGGATGTGCTTGCCGGTCGAGAGGTCCATTACGGTGTCGCCACCCCAGCGGATCGACCACGTCATCTTCGCGACTTCCTCACCGATGCCGGAAGACACAGCGGAATTGCCGATGTTGGCATTGATCTTCACCAGGAAATTGCGGCCGATGATCATCGGCTCGCTCTCCGGGTGGTTGATATTGGCCGGGATGATGGCGCGCCCGCGCGCGATCTCCGAGCGCACGAATTCCGCCGTGATCTGGTCAGGGATGGAGGCGCCGAACGACTCGCCCTTGTGCTGGCGCATCAGCAACTCGAGCATCTTCTCGCCGGTCTTGCCGCCTTGCTTGAGGGACTCGATGTAGGCCTGGCGGTTCTGGTCCTCGCGAATGGCGATGTATTCCATTTCCGGCGTGATGATGCCGGCCTTCGCATAGTGCATCTGGGTGACGTTGGCACCCGCCTTTGCGCGGCGCGGCGCGCGGCGCAGGTTGAAGCGCAATTCGGCCAGTTTCGGGTCGTTCAGCCGTTCCACACCATAGTGCGAACTCGGGCCGGCGAGAACCTCGGTGTCACCGCGCTCCTCGATCCAGGCCTGGCGCACCGGCTTCAAGCCCGAGCGGATGTCGATCCTGGCCGCCGGATCGGTGTAGGGTCCGGAGCAGTCGTAGACGAACACCGGCGGGTTTTTCTCGCCGCCAAACATGGTGGGCGTATCGGCCTGGGTGATCTCGCGCATCGGCACGCGGATGTCGGGACGGCTGCCCTGGATGTAGACCTTGCGCGAATTCGGCAGGGTCTTGACGGCGGCTTCGTCGACGGACGCGGTGGCGGCGAGGAATTTCGGATTGGCGTTCATGATTCGTCTTTCTCCGCGGGTGCGGAATCAAACGCCAGGGGTCGAGAGAGCATCAGCTTCCCTACGGCGGCATTACCCGCATCAGGTCTTTGAGGGACTCTCTCACCCGGCGCGGCACGATTGCCCTTCCGCCAGGACCCCTAGCTGCGGCGTGAACCTTACAGCAGAGTCGCGCGCAATTCAATGATTCCCGCAATCCGGCCAAACAACCCTGCTGTTGCCGAGGTCATGGCGGCGCCATGCTGTTCCGCAAAATGCCGTTGACATGCATCAAAGACCTGTCCAACCACAGGGCTAACCTTGGCCCTTGCACACTCGGCCGTCCGCATCCGGGCGCCCGGCATCCACGTCCGGTTGGATCAATCGCGGAGGTTCCCATGGCTCAGGGCCACGTTCTTTTCGACAATGGCAAGCACGTCTGCCTGATGTATTCCGAACTCGTGGCCGAGGAGGGCGGTGAAGCGGTACAGGCCAACCAGTTTCTTGTCATCGACAATGGTCATGCCGCCCTGATCGACCCGGGTGGAGCCATGACCTACAACGAATTGTTCGTCAGCATCGGCCGCTACGTGCCTCCCAAGCAACTCGACCTGCTTCTTGCCTCGCATGCCGACCCGGACATCGTTGCGTCGGTGGGGCGCTGGCTGACAGGATCGAACTGCAAGCTGCATGTCTCGCGCCTGTGGTCGCGCTTCGTGCCGCATTTCGCTGGTGCCGGCAAGACCCAAGGCAGGATCGTGCCGATCCCGGACGGCGGATCGCGCATTCCCCTTGGCGAGAACAGCATCGTCGCCGTACCGGCGCATTTCCTGCACTCGGAAGGCAATTTCCAGTTCTATGATCCGGTCAGCCGCATCCTTTTTTCCGGCGACCTGGGTGCTTCGCTGGTGAGTGGCACTGACGCCGCCATGCCGGTCGCTGATTTCGACCGACACGTGGCACATATGGAGGGCTTTCATCGCCGCTACATGATCAGCCGCAAGGTCGGGCGGTTGTGGGCCAACATGGCGCGCGGCATGGATATTGAGGCCGTCGTGCCCCAGCATGGACAGCGCTTTGTCGGCAAGGACATGGTCAATCGGCTGCTCGATTGGGTCGCCGGCATGGACTGCGGTGTCGATCTCATGACACAGGAACACTATCGCCTGCCTGCATGAATGGGAGGCGCGCAAATGCCTTGACGGAAAGGCTAGATCGAGAATATATTACTGACCGGTCAGTTATTTAATTGCGATTGTCCGTGGTCAGTTGGCCGCGGACTCGCCGCACACGATGTCTGCCATGTCAGAAGTGCCGCGCGCCGAACCGCGCTGGCAACGCCGCAAAAATGCGCGTCCCGCTGAACTTGTATCGGCTGCGCTGGAAATTTTCACCGAGCGCGGCTATGCCGGCACCCGGCTCGATGACGTAGCCGAACGCGCCGGCGTGTCCAAGGGCACGCTCTACCTCTACTACGCCAACAAGGAGGACCTGTTCAAGGCCGTCGTGCGGCAAGGCCTCGTGTCCCCGCTGCAGGAAGTGCGCGGCCTGATCGAACAGTTCGAAGGCGCCACTGCCGACCTGATCCGGATGGTGGTGCGCGGCTGGTGGCAACGCATAGGCTCCACCGGACATGCCGGCATCCCCAAGCTGATGATCGCAGAGGCGGCGAACTTCCCGGAGCTCGCACGTTTCTACATCGAGGAAGTCATTCTGCCGGGCCAGGCCGCAATGGAGCGCATCATCGCCCGCGGGGTCGCGCGTGGCGAGTTCCGCCACATCGACATCGCGCAAGTGGCGCACCTGATGACCGCCCCCTTCCTGCTCATCTCCTCATGGCGTCACGGCTTTGGCCATGCCATCAAGGGCGAACTGCCGACCCTGTCGGACGGAGCCGCCCTGCTCGAGACCCACGTCGACATCCTGCTGCGCGGTCTCGCACCCGCCCCGCCCGGCACCGGCGCCGCGTCCACACAAGGAACCCACGCATGAAGCCGGTGACCATCGTTGCCATCGCCGTTTCCGGCGCACTGCTCGCGGGCGGCGCCGGCCTCCTGGCCAAGCGCATGCGCACACCCGGAACGGAAAACGCGGCAACCGTCGGCCCCTCCAAAGGCAAAGTGCAGGGCGCCGCCGCACCGGCAACGGCTGCACCACCTGAGATGATTGAAATCGCCGCCACCGACCTTGGCATGGCCGAAATTCGCGAAGTCAGGCGCGAACTACCCCTCACCGGCCAGATGCGGCCGGTGCATTCCGCCTTCGTGCGCGCCAAGGTGGCAGGCGAAGTGCTGGAACTGCGTGTGCGCGAAGGCGAATCCGTCAAGGCCGGGCAGGTACTGGCGCGCATCGATCCCGCCGAATACCAGGCGCGGCTCGACGAACGGCTGGCCACCCTCGCCGCCAACCGCGCCACCTGGGAAAACAACGAGCGCACCCGCAAGAACAACGAGGAACTCCTGCGCAAGAACTTCATTTCGCAGCAGGCCTACGACAATACGCTGGCCAATTCGACCGTCGCACTGGCGCAGGTGAAAGCCGCCGAAGCCAATGTCACGCTGGCGAAAAAGTCCCTCGATGACGCCGTGGTGCGTGCACCATGGGCGGGGTTGGTGGCCGAACGCTCTGCACAGGTGGGCGACAAGGCCTCGGTGGACATGAAACTCATCACCCTGGTGGACTTGTCGCGCATGGAAATCGAGGCCGGCGTGCCGGCAGGGGAGATTCCCAGCGTGTCGGTCGGACAGGAAGTGGCGTTCCGCGTCGAGGGGTTCGGCGAACGTGCCTTCAACGGGCGCATTGCCCGAATCGCCCCGCAAGCCGCGTCAGGTTCGCGCTCGATCATGGTCTATATCGACCTTCCCAATGCCGACAGCGCCTTGAAGGGCGGCATGTTCGCCAAGGGCCTGCTGACGCTCTCGCGCAGCGACGCCGTGCTGGCCGTGCCGATCACGGCTTTGCGCGAGGAGCGCGGCGAAACCGTGCTGTATTCAATCGAGGATGCCCGCCTGACCCGCGTGGCGGTGAAGGTCGGGGCGCGCAACGAGGAGCAGGCCTGGGCCGAGGTGACCGGCGCGATCAAGGCCGGCACGCAAGTCATCCGCACCAACCTGGGCACGCTCGTGCCGGGTGTCAAGGTGCGCGTGGCGGGAGCCCCAGTGGCGGCAGCCCCGGCTGCGACCGCCGCAGCAATCGCACCCGCGTCCGCGCCGCCCGTACCGGCACAGGCTGTGGCGAAGCCCTAGGCCGCGATGTTCTTCACCCGCATCAGCATCAACAATCCGGTCCTGGCCACCATGATGATGGCCGCCCTGATGGTGCTGGGCCTGTTCTCGCTCAATCGCCTGCGGGTGGACCAGTTTCCGGACATCGAGTTTCCCGTGGTGGTGGTCACCACCGAGTATCCGGGCGCCACGCCGGAATCGGTGGAATCCGACATCACCCGACCGGTGGAAGAGGCGGTCAACACCGTTTCAGGCATCAAGAGCCTGTACTCGCGCTCCTACGAAGGACAATCGGTGGTGATCGTCGAGTTCGACCTGACGGTCGAACCCTCACGCGCGGCGCAGGATGTGCGAGAAAAGATCGCTATCGTGAAAGTGGGGTTCCGCAAGGAAGTGAAGGAACCGCGCATCTCGCGCTTCGATCCCGCGGACCGCCCGATCATTTCATTCGCGGTTTCCTCCGACCTGCGCAGCGCACGCGACATCACCACGCTTTCCGACCAGGTCATCAAGAAGCGCATCGAGAACGTGCGCGGGGTCGGCTCGGTGGCCATCGTCGGCGGCATCAAGCGCGAAGTGCAGGTGCAATTGCGTCCGGGCGAAATGGAAACCCTGGGCATCGGCATCGACCAGATCATCAGCGCGATTCGCAACGAGAACCAGGAACTGCCCGCCGGCGCGATCCGCTCCGCGGAACGCGAGCAAGTGGTGTCGATCAAGGGCAAGCTCAAGACCGTCGACGACTTCAACGGCATCATCGTCGGACGACGCGGAGGACAGGCCATCACCCTGCGCGAGGTGTCCCGGGTGGTCGACGGGCAGGAGGAGCAGGAAAACCTGGCGCTCTATGACGGCCGCCGGGTGCTCGCCCTGGACATCCAGAAGGCCCAGGGCCAGAACACCATTGATGTCACCGACGCGGTCAAGCAGGCGGTGGCGGCGCTGCAGCGCGAATTGCCGCCCGATGTGAAGCTCGCGGTGATCAAGGACGCCTCGGTGCCGATCCGCACCGGGGTCGACAACGTGCGCCGCACCATGATCGAGGGCGCGGGCCTCACCATCCTGATCGTATTCCTGTTCCTCAATTCATGGCGCTCCACCGTCATCACCGGCCTGACGCTGCCGATCGCCATTCTCGCCACGTTTTTCTTCATGGACATGGCCAGCATCACCATCAACATGATCAGCCTGATGGCCCTGTCGCTGGCGGTGGGTCTGTTGATCGACGATGCCATTGTCGTGCGCGAAAACATCGTGCGCCACGCCGCCATGGGCAAGAGCCACAAGGTCGCGGCACTGCAAGGCACGCAGGAGATCGGCCTGGCAGTGTTCGCCACCACCATGTCGATCGTCGCGGTGTTCCTGCCGGTGGGTTTCATGGGCGGCATCATCGGCCGTTTCTTCTATTCGCTCGGCATCACGGTGGTGGCCTCGGTGCTGGTATCGATGTTCGTCTCCTTCACGCTCGATCCCATGCTCTCCTCGGTATGGCCTGATCCGGCCGCGCACGGCCCGCCGCGGGGCCCGGTCGGCAAGCTCCTCGCCTTGTTCGACCGGTTGGTGCAGGCGGTCTCGCGCCTGTACCAGCGGCTGCTGGCGTGGGCCCTGCGGCATCGCATCGCGACACTGGTCGGCGCCGCCGCGGTCTTTTTCGGCAGCTTCGCGTTGGTACCGCTGCTGGGTACCGAGTTCGTGCCGCAGGCGGACTTTTCCGAGACCACCGTCAGCTTCCAGACCCCGGTGGGCTCCTCGCTGGAACTCACCGAGGCCAAGGCACGCCAGGTCGACACGGCCCTGCGCGAACTGCCGGAGGTGCTCTA
Source organism: Burkholderiales bacterium (assembly GCA_965279115.1). Lineage (GTDB taxonomy): Bacteria > Pseudomonadota > Gammaproteobacteria > Burkholderiales > JAEUOS01 > JAEUOS01. Next base: position 3,149,262 of record OZ257137.1, on the reverse strand, counting down.
CACCTACACCACCATCAATACCGGCGTGACGCTCGGCAAGAACTACGCGAATGTCTATGTCAAGCTCAAGCCGCGCAAGGAACGCGCGCGTTCCCAGCACCTCATGACCCAGCCGCTGCGCGAGCGCCTGGCCAGGATCGCCGGCATCACGGTCACCCATGTGGGGGTCAACAACGCCGTGGGCGGCACCAAGGTGCTGGTGGTCAGCCTGCAAGGGCAGGACCTGGCCGAACTGGAACGCTACTCGGCCGAGGCGAAGACCCGCCTGCGGGAAATTCCCGGGCTGGTCGACCTCGATTCCTCGCAAAAGCCGGACAAGCCCACCATCAGTGTCGAAGTTCGACGCGAACTGGCATCCGACCTGGGTATCGGCGTGGCACAGATCGGCGCCGCGATCCGCCCCCTCATCGCCGGCGAGGCGGTAAGCACATGGAAGGCGCCGGACGGCGAGAACTACGACGTGCGGGTTCGGCTGGCGCCTTCCGACCGCCAGACCATCGGCGACCTCGACCGCATCATGGTCCAGAGCGCGCAGGTCAACAGCGACGGCTCGCCGAAAATGGTGGCCCTGCGCCAGGCGGCGCAGTTCCGCGCCGTCGGCGGCACCAGCCAGATCAACCGCAAGGACTTGACGCGCGAGGTGCAGATCGACGCCAACGTGTTCGGCCGCTCGTCCGGCGAAGTGGGTCGCGATGTGCAGAAGGCCCTCGACGGCATGGAATGGAAGCCCGGTTACCGGTACGTGATGGGCGGCTCGACCAAGGACATGAAGGAATCGTTCTCCTTCGCGCTCACCGCCATGGTGCTGGCGATCATCTTCATCTACATGATCCTGGCTTCGCAGTTCGCCAGCTTCCTGCAGCCGCTCGCCATCATGTCATCCCTGCCTCTGACCCTGATCGGCGTGTTCGGTGCGCTCCTGATCTTCCGCAGCACCCTCAACCTGTTCTCGGTGATCGGCGTCATCATGCTGATGGGGCTGGTGACCAAGAACGCGATTCTCCTGATCGACTTTGTGAACCACGCGCGCCTGGCCGGCATGGCACGCCGCGAAGCCATCCTCGAAGCGGCCCACGTGCGCCTGCGCCCGATCCTCATGACCACGCTGGCGATGATCTTCGGCATGCTTCCGCTCGCGCTGGGCCTCTCGGAGGGTTCGGAACAGCGCGCGCCGATGGGTCAGGCGGTGATCGGCGGGGTCATCACCTCATCGATCCTGACACTGGTGGTGGTGCCGGTGATCTACACCTTCCTGGACGATCTCGCCGCGTGGAATGCAGGACGCTCATCCCGCAAGGCGGAGCGGCATGCGCGGGAAACCGGCTGAATCCGTGCGGGACAATGTCTGCGACGCGAGCATGGGCTGCCGGCCCGACTGATAAAATCCCATTCCCCAACATCCCTTTCCGGGCGAGCACCATGGTTACGCAATTCGACATTCCCCGCGCACGCTTCAACATGATCGAGCAACAGATCCGGCCCTGGGATGTGCTCGACCAGGACGTGCTGGACCTGCTCGAGGTGGTCAAGCGCGAGCAGTTCGCGCCGCCCGCGCACCGCCTGCTGGCCTTCACCGATACCGAGATCCCGCTGGTGGAAGGCGGCGCGGCAAGCGAATCGAAGCGCATGTGGGCGCCGCGCCTGGAGGCCCGTGTCCTGCAGGAAATCATGGTCAGGCCACAGGATACGGCGCTTGAGATCGGCACCGGCTCCGGATATTTCGCCGCATTGCTCGGATACCGCTGCCGCAGCGTGACTTCGGTGGAGATCGACCCGGCCATCAAGGCTTTCGCCGAAGGAAATCTCAAGAATGCCCGCGTCGCCAACGTGCGCGTGATCGAAGGCGACGGCGCTTGCGGGTTTGGCACGGAGCGCTACGACCTCATCGTGCTCGGTGGTTCCACACCGGTGTTGCCGGATTCGCTCCTGGCCCAACTCAAGCCCGGCGGCAGGCTATTCGCCGTGGTCGGTGACGCACCGGCGATGACCGCCCGCCTCTATTCCAAGGACGCCGACGGCGTCGTCGGCGCAACCACATTGTTCGAGACTTGCCTGGCGCCGCTGGTCAACGCCGCGCAGCCGCAACGCTTCCGCTTCTAGTCGCACGGCCCGCGCCCACTGCCAGGCTTCCATCCCCATGAACCAGTTGACCGTCCAATCCCTCGCGCAATGGCTGGCCGATGCCAGCCGGCCTCAACCCTTGCTGCTTGACGTCCGCGAAGCCTGGGAGGTGCAAACCGCTTCCCTGCCCGGCATCACGCATATTCCGATGCAGGAGATTCCGGGACGGATCGCCGAACTTGGCGACGATCGTGAAATCGTATCCATATGTCACCACGGCGGGCGCAGCATGCAGGTTGCCCTGTTCCTCGAACGCCAGGGCCTGAAAGTCCATAACCTGACCGGCGGCATGGAAGCATGGTCGCGCGAAATCGACCCGTCGGTGCCGCGTTATTGACTCGCCGGGTGCGTCACAACCGGCAACAATCAGGCATTGGAAACTCGGCGCGGATATGTGAAAATGACCGCGAGTCATTTAAGGGTCGTAAAGTCATGAGATTCCTGCGTTCACGCATGTCGCTCGCGCTGGCGGCGGCTTCCCTGGCAACCCATGGATCGCTCGTCCAGGGTGCGGATCTGCTTTCGATTTTTCGCGACGCCCTCGTCAATGACGCCGTGTACGCCAGTGCGAAGTCGACCCTGGATTCCGGCCGTGAAGCGTTGCCGCAGGGCTTCGCCGGTCTCTTGCCCACCATCAGCGCCACCGCCAACACGGTCCGCAATGACGTCAATGTTTCTCCGCGCACACCCTCGGCCGCGTTTGTGCCGGGAAGTCGGGTGTTCAACACCAACGGATTCTCGATCTCGCTGAACCAGCCCCTGTTCCGCTGGACCAACTGGCAGACCTACGAGCAATCCAAGCTTTCGGTCATGCAGTCGGAAGCGCAATTCGCGCAGGCCGGCCAGGACCTCGCCGTGCGGGTGGCGCAAGCCTACTTCGACGTGCTGGCCGCGCAGGACACACTGACGGTGGCGCGCGCCAAGAAGACCGCCATCTCCGAGCAGCTCGCGCAAGCCAAGCGCAATTTCGAGGTCGGCACCTCGACCATCGTCGACACCAATGAAGCCCAGTCGCGATACGACCTGGTGATCGCCGAGGAACTCGCCGCGCAGAACGACGTGGAAGTCAAGCGCACCGCCTTGCTGCAGATCATCGGCAAGCCCCCGGGCGAGCTCTCCCCGCTGCGCACCGAAGTGGCGATTCCGCCGCCGCAGCCGGCACAGATGGACAAATGGGTCGAAGCCGCCGAAACCGGCAACTACGCGGTCAAGGCGCAGGAAGCGGCGGCCGAAGTTGCCAAGCGCGCCATCGAGATCCAGCGCGCCGGCCACTACCCGACGCTCGACCTCACTGCCGCGCGCAACCGCAGCAGCCAGACCGGCAGCGCCACCAACAACGTCGGCAGCGACATCAACTCGACCACCATCGGGCTGCAACTGGCGATTCCCATCTACGCGGGCGGCGCGGTCGATTCGCGCGTGCGCCAGGCGGTCGCCAACCGCGAGAAAGCCCGTTCCGACCTCGAAAACCAGAAGCGCACCGCGGCGCAGAACGCGCGCCAGTTTTTCCTGTCGGTGACCAACGGCCTGGCCCAGGTGCGCGCCTTCGAGGCCGCGCTCACGTCGTCGAAAACCTCGCTGGACTCGAACAAGCTTGGCTATGAGGTCGGCGTACGTATCAACATCGACGTGCTCAACGCCCAGCAGCAGCTCTACACCACGCAACGCGACCTGGCCAAGGCGCGCTACGACACCATCGTCAACAGCTTCCGCCTCAAGGCGGCCACCGGCGGCCTGACCGAGGCAGACATCGCCGCGGTCAACGCGCTACTGGCAAGGTAAGCCGGCGCTGCACGGCGAAACCCGGCTGCGCCCACGCGCTCACCCGGCGGGCAACAACGGCGCGAGCAATTCCATGGTGCGCGCCGTGGCGCCGCGATGGAAATGTGAAAACGCCAGCGCGGATTCGGCCATGCGCCGCAGTCCGCCTGCATCCGCCAGAAGTGCCTCGACCGCGGCGGCAAGATCATCGACATCGGCCACGCGGCGCGCCGCACCGGACGCCACTGCCTGCGCGGCCGCCTCGCTGAAATTCCAGGTGTGCGGCCCGAACAAGGCCGGGCATCCGCAGGCGGCCGCCTCGATCATGTTCTGCCCGCCAAACGGCAGAAGGCTCCCGCCGATGTAGGCGCAATCGGCCATGGCGAAATACGCCGCCATTTCGCCCATGCTGTCACCCAGCCATACCGCGACCTGCGCCGCTGGCACTGCACCCTGACTGCGCCGCGCCAGCGCAAGCCCACTGGCCTCGATCAGGGTTGCGACCTCGGCAAAACGTTGCGGATGGCGCGGCACCAGCACCACCAGATGGCCAGCCCGGGCCAGCTTCCGCAACATCGGCATGAGAAGCGCCTCCTCGCCCTCCCGCGTGCTTGCCGCCAGGAACACCCGCCGCCCCGCGAGTTCGGAACGCCAGGTCGCGCCAAGCGCGATCAAGGCCGCCGCCGGCGTGACATCGAACTTCAGGTTGCCGGTCACGCGCGGCGACCGCGCGCCAAGGCCGGCCAGACGCTCGGCATCGGCGCCGGTTTGCGCGGCAATGCAGGTGAATGCGCCGAAAGCCTCCGCCGCCAGCGACGCAAAGCGCGCATAGCGTGAAAACGAGCGCTGTGACAAGCGGGCGTTGGCCAGGGCCAGCGGGACACCGGCACCAACGCACATGGCCACGAGGTTGGGCCAGACTTCGGTTTCCATCACCACCCCCATGCGCGGCTGGAAATGGGCCAGGAAGCGGCGCACCGCGAAGCGGTAGTCGTAGGGCAGGTACACCACCCGGACGCGCGAACCATACAGCGAGAGGGCCGTCGCCCGGCCCGTGGGCGTCATGCAGGTCAGTACGAGCGCATGCCCTGGAAAGCGCGCGGCAAGGGCTTCGACCAACGGCTGGGCCGCCCGCGCTTCCCCGACCGACACCGCATGCAGCCAGATGACCGGGCGATCCGGACGTCCCGAGTAGGCACCGAAGCGCTCACCGATGTTCTCGAGGTATTCACGTTGTCGGCGGGCACGCCAGCACAGGCGCAACAGTACCAGCGGCAACGCCAGCCACAGCCCGAGGGTGTAGAGCGCACGCGCCACAGCGACTGTTTCAGGCGCAGGCCGTGGCGAAGACCGCGCCGGTCACCTGCGTGATGGCCTCGCACACCGCTTCCGGTGCGGGTGTCTTGGCCACATCGCCGACGTTGCGCGCTCGCGTGCCGGTAACCCCGGTGGCCCCGGGACTGGTGCCGCAATAGATGCCCACGGTCGGGCGACCCAAGGCAGCGGCCAGGTGGGTAAGCCCGGTATCGACTCCGACGGCCAAGTCCGCGCCGGCGATCACGCCGGCCAATTCGGCCAGGCTGGACGCGGGAGCCACCATCGCAGCGGCTGATCCGTCGGCGCCGGCGCCGATCTCGGCGGCAATGCGCTCGGCGCGCTTCTGTTCGCCCGCGGTTCCCGCCGGCAGGACACAATGCCACCCGGCTTCGGCGAGATGCTTCCCGAGCACCCCCCATCGCTCCTCCGGCCACAACTTGGCAGCGTCGGTGGTGCCGGTCAGGCAAACGCAATAGGGCGCCGCAGGCAGCCATGCGAAGCCGGCGGGCGCGGCACGGATGCCGAAATCCGGCGCGCCGTGCGGCACGTAGCCGAGCGCGTCGCCCACCAGTTTGCGGTTGCGCGCAATGGCGTCGAGAGTCCAGGGTACGGCATGCGCGCGATGGTAGGCAAACGAAGCGATCCACTCGCGGGCGCTCGAGCGGTCCAGTCCATGACGCTCACCGCGCGCCGCGCGCGTCAGGAGCGCGCTTTTCGCCAAGCCTTGCGCGTCGATCACGACGTCGTAGCCTGCCGGGCAAAGCGCCGCGCGGAAGGCGGCGATTTCCGCGCGCGTTTCAGGAAGGAACAGGTTCTTGCGCCAGCGCCGCACCGCCACCGGAATCACGCGCCGTACGGCCGGATGCAGTCGCACCACGTCGACATAGGTTTCCTCCACCACCCACTCAAGCACCGCTTGCGGGTACAGCGCTGCAAGGTCGCTCACCGCGGGCATGCAGTGTATGACGTCGCCAAGCGAAGTGGTCTTGACCAGCAGGATGCGCTGCATGAATTCCGTAAAAGGGAGGGGGACGCAAGACCCGCCGCGAGCAAACAGGAAATCCGGGGAGCGAGAAACGTGCCGAACGAGGCGTTGCAAACGCGCCACGGCTCTTTTGCCAGCGCGCCGAAGGCGCTGCTGGCGCCGCAAAACTGCGCACCCGGCGGCATCGCTTACAATCCGCCGCTTGGTGCTCCGAGTGCCGGCCGCCACGGCCGGAATCCATTGGTAGAAGCACCGATTATATCCGCCGCATGGTCCCTCCCCCCCCGCCGCCGCAGCGCGCCAGGCTTTCCGTGGTGATCATCACCCTGAATGCGGCGGCGCAATTGCCGGAATGCCTGGAAAGCGCGGCCTTTGCGGACGAAATCGTGGTGCTCGACTCCGGCAGTACCGACACAACTGTTGACATCGCCGCAGGCGCCGGAGCGCGTGTTGTGCAAGGCGACTGGCCAGGCTTCGGCATCCAGAAACAACGCGCCGTGGCGCTGGCGGCCAACGACTGGGTGCTGTGCCTGGATGCGGACGAGCGTGTGAGCGAGCCATTGCGCGCCTCGATTCTTGGCGCCCTCGCGGGAGAGCCGCACCAGTTGGCGTGGCGCATGGCCCGCGCCAATCGCTTCATGGGGCGTGTCCTCCGCCATGGTGAAGGCTACCCGGATTGGTCGTTGCGGCTGTTCCACCGTGCCCATGCGCGCTGGAGCGACGACGCGGTGCACGAGAAGGTGCTCACCGACACCGCCATTGGCACCCTTGCCGGCGACCTCCTGCACGAATCCGCCGAAACCCTCGACACCTATCTGTCCAAGCAGAACCGCTACACCACCCTGCAGGCCGAGCAACTCGCGGCGCGCGGCGAACATGCAAGCTGGGGGCGCATCGCCGCCAGCCCGCTGGTACGTTTTTTCAAGTTCTACGTGCTCAAGCGCGGCTTTCTCGACGGGTTGCCGGGACTGGTGCATATCGTCATCGGCTGCTTCAACAGCCACTTGAAATACGCCAAGCTGCGCGAACTGAACCGGCGCGCCTGATCCGGCTCAGATGCGGTAGGCGGTGGTGGTCATCACCTTGGCCATCAGCTTCATGGCCAGGCGCGCCGGCAGCGGCAAGTCGTCGCCCCCCGCTGCGATCGCCTCGCGTGCGTGGCGCACCTCGTCGGCCTGCATCGCCTGGATGATCGCCCGGGAGCGGGTATCGCCGGGCGGCAGCCGCTCCAGGTGGCCTTCGAGATGCTGCTCGACCTGACGCTCGGTTTCTGCCACGAACCCGAGGCTGGTCCGGTCGCCCAGCCGGCCGGCGACGGCGCCCAGCGCAAAGGCGCCGGCATACCAGAGCGGATTCAACAGGCTCTGGCGCCCGCCTAGTTCGGCGATGCGCTCCGCCGTCCATGCCAGATGCGCGCCCTCCTCGACCGCGGCGCGCTCCATGTGGGCGCGCATTTCCGGCGTGCGGGCGGTGGCTGCCTGCCCGTGATACAGGGCCTGGGCGCAAACCTCACCCACATGGTTGACGCGCATGAGCGCCGCGACCTCGCGCTTTTCCTCGGGTGCCAGATCGGGCCCCGGACTTTCGGCGCCGGCCGGCATGGGCGCGGCAGGCGCCACGGAAGTAATCGCGCGCAGGGCGCGGTCGAAGGCGGTGATGAGGGTGTCGGGGGTCATCTGTTTCTCCATGCGTGCATTGAGTCTGGCCGAACTATCCTGCCGCCAGACAAGAACCGTGTGTCTTCTATTCCGTCGCCATGCCTTCGCGGCGCTCGCGACCGCCCTTGGGAATGTTGCGCAAGATGTCCGCGCGCGTCTCAGCTACCTTATGGTCGCAAAAAAGATCGCGCCAGAATTCAAAATAATGCCGATTCGCGCGCGTGTCCGGAATGGCGCGCCAGGGACTTTCACGCGCGGGCGACCATATGGCATCTCCGGACGCACTCTTGCGACCGTACGCGTAGACGCGCTTCTCGCCGGTTTCGCAACGAATGCCTTCGTGGGAAACGCTTTCGGCGCCACTCGGGCTGCGTACCACGAGTGTGAACCGCACCACGCCATCGGTACCGTCCGCAAAGGCAGCCGGATCAAGGAATATTTCGTGGTTGGTCCAGTTGGTCGGAAAACGCATCAGCCTCTCCCTCTGTGGATAGGGCGGCAGCTGCACGGCGGCCTCCTTGTACTGATCCTCTTCGCGCGGGGGCACCGGCAAATTGGATTGCGCAAAGGCCGAAATCCACATGACTACCATGGCAAAGAGGGCGAACATCAATCGCAACATCACACCAACCTGCCTTTTCGATATGGGCTGTGCCCGCCAGAACTGCGGGGCCGGCACCTTGCCTGAGGAACAAATTTTACGCGCTCATTGGCGGCGGGTCGCAAGTCGAAGCTGCGCCACTGCACCGTGTAAGAAGATGGCTATCATTAGCACCTTTTCGCACCTCAAGGTTTCATACCATGACCGGTTTGACCATTCTGAACCCCGCCTACCGTCGCGACAACCTCGCGCCATTTTTCGTGCTCGACGATGTGTTTTCACCCGAAGAGCTCGACGAGATCGAACGCTACTGCGGCGAGCTTGGCGTCGAGAAAGCGATGGTCATGCAGTCGCGCGGCGTGCTGGTGGCCGACGACAAGCTGCGCAAGTCGCACATCATGCATCACAGCGTCGCGCCGGAGAACCGCTGGATTTTCGAGCGGGTGGTCGAAACCTTCGAGCAGGCCAACCGCGACGCCTTCAACTTCGAGCTAGACGGCTTCAACACCTTCCAGTACTCGGAATACCGGGACGAGGGCGCCCACTACGAATACCACATGGACCTGTCGTTCGCCAGCACCAGCGAGCGCGCGGTGATCGGCCGCAAGCTCTCGCTTTCGATCATGCTGGGTGAGCAGAACGAATTCACCGGTGGCGCCTTCGAGATGGTGATCGACTCGCAGACCCTGGAGCGGCCGCTGACAGTGCCGCACCGCCGTGGCAGGTTCGTGTTTTTCCCGTCATTCGTGATGCACCGCGTGGCACCCGTGACAAGCGGCACCCGGCGCAGCCTGGTGTTCTGGGCCCTGGGCCCCAAATTCCGCTGAACCTGGAAAGGCCGGCCCGCGTTGCCGTTACGACAGGAAACTGCGGACGAAAAAAAACGGGCGCCAAAGGCGCCCGTTTTCATACGGACTAACTGGAGTAAACCAGATTAGAACGCGTGACGCAGGTGCAGACCGTAGTAACGCGGGTCGCCGCCGGCAGCCGTGGTGGCGCCGCCGAACACCAAGCCGGAATAGTTGGCGTTGGTGTCGTTGGTGACTTGCGTCCAGTAGGCGCCCACCGAAGTGCGCTTGGACATCATGTAGTTGTAGCTCAGGATGTAGCCCTTGGCGCTCGTGCCGCTGCCGTCGAAGGAACCGGTGGAACCTACGACACCGCCACCCACGCGAGAGATCCCACCCTTGAGTTCATTGGCCTTGGTGTACTCGAAGCCGATGAAGTGGTTACCGGTCGTGAAGTTGGCCTGCAGGCGATACGCAGTCTTCTTCAGTTCGGTCAGGTTGTTGGCCGCCAGAGCAGCAGCGCCCGGAACCGTCGAGTAGTCCAGGTTCCACTTCAGGCTTTCCCACAACGCGCCGAGGCCGATCGAGCTGCCGCCGCCCAGGTTGAAGGCGTACCGGCCGCCGAGACGATGGCCGACGTTGGTGGAACCGTTCACATACGAGGTACCCGCAGCGGTTGCGGCGGTCGGGCCACCGAAGGCGGTCCAGATACCGTTACCTTCACCACCGGTGAAGCCGCCGGCGATGGAGTTGGCGGCCAGGGCGAAGGTGTCCTTGTTGCGCTCATAGCCGTAAACCACATGCAGAGGGCCGTTGCTATAGCCAACCGTCAGGTTCCAGATCGTCGGCTTGAGAGCCGCAGCGCTGGCAGCACGGTTGCTCACCGTCACGCCGCCGTTGTCGGCAGTGGCGTTGTACTGGGCTTTGACTTCAAAGCCGTTCCAGTTGGGCGACCACCACTGGATGGCGGCGCGCTCGCGACGGTCAAAGTTGGTGCCGTAGTTCAAGCAAGCGGCGGCGCCGGCAGCACACCACGAAGCTGCGGTCTGGCCGGAAACCGAACCGTAACCAAGCGTGGTTGCGCCCAGCATGTTGGCGTTCAGGTTGGTCGACGCGTGGCCGGTACGGGCGTTGGCGTTGGTCGAGCCGGCGATCTGGTTGAACGGGCTGTCCCAGGCGCCAGTCAGCAGCGTGCCCCAGGTGTTGGAACGCAGGCCAACCGCGGTGTTGCGGAAGGTCGGTGCGGTACCGTGGTTCTGTGCAGCGTTGGGGGGAGCAGCGCCGATGTTGCCGATCGACATTTCCAACTGGAACCAGGCCGACAGGCCGTTGCCCAGATCTTCCGTGCCACGCAGGCCGAAGTTCGAGCCGGCGTTCTGGAAGCGGGTGCGGGTGGCCTGATCGGCAGCACCAGCGACGTTCGCGGCAGCCGTGGGAACACGGGTCAGGCCGACGTTGTTGGCAGCAACAACGCCGTTGGCGTTGGCACGGGTCGAGCTGTTTTGACCGGCGGCAACCGAAGCGGCCACACCGGCTGCAGCGCTGGAGGTACCGTCAGAACCGGAAACGCTCAAGAACTCGAACGGCTGGTTGATGGTGCCGTAGATCGTGACGTTGGACGATTGGGCCGAAGCTGCGCCAGCGATGGCGGACAGCACTGCACCAACCAGAAGTTTCTTTTGCATGTAAATCTCCTCTGTGAATAAAGGGAGCGGTTTCGAATTAACGGATATATCGTATGAGCGCTGTCGCTAACTCGTTGCCACCAAAAATCCACCCCCCGTCTTGGAAGCGGGGGGCTTGCAGCGATTCTCCCAAAGCACCCGGGCCAAGCCAAGTTTTAGGTGATATTCCGCACGAATTTGGTGAGCCTTTGTGGCTTTTGCACAACAAGAGGTCATGCAAAATATTCGCAAACCCTCGAATTATGCGAATGGCATAATTCTGGATTCGAAAACCCAACTTTTCGGGGGGCCTCCCTTCTACTCTGAACGGCGACCAGCTAAGACCTGCGCGCGGCTTCCGCGGCCACCAGTTTGTCCAGCGCTGTCACCTTGTTTGCGCCAAACAACGCACGTGCGCGCTTGTAGTTTTCGGCCTGCGCCTGGCTTAACTGGGCGAGATGGTCGCGGAAGGGTTTGGAATCAGCGTGGGACTTGAGCTTTTCCAGCACGCCATCCACCGGTGTATAGATCGGTGCTGCGTCCTGGTTGTAGGCTTGCAGCAGCAGGTGCAGCGCGGTGTCGGCATTGATGCGACGGTCGCAGATGTCGAAGGCCATGTGCAACGAGTACTCGTCGGCGGTTTCCACACGATGCGGGGTGTAGTTGCGCAGGTAGATCACGTCGCCCGGCTGCATGACGAATTCGGCTTGCACCGGCCCCATCGCCGCGGGGTCGAGTTCGTTCAGGTTGACCCAGCGGGTTTTCTGGCGCTCGTGCACGTACCATTTCTTGCGCCCCGCCAGTTGCACCACCAGCACGTCGGCCGTATCGACATGGCCGCGATACGCCTCGCCGCCCCTGGCTTGCGACAGAAACGCCACCGAGTTCGACAGCAATATCTCGCCGGCGTTGTCGATGGCCGCGCACATGGCATTGACCATCGGTTCGAACAGGTCGATGGCCTCAAGCACGATAGCCGCTCCGTTGGCCAGGTATTCCTCGATGATGCCCTTGTTGAGGAACGGCAATTCCGCGCCCTGCACCACCTTGTAGCCCATGGCAGGGCTGCAGTCCACTGTCTTGCCCTGCCAGTACAGCTTGAAGTAATTCGGCGTCAGGAGCGGGTTGTTGAGATGGCGGCGCAGGTGCTCAAGGGTGAAGAACGCCGGCTTGTCGAGCACCTTCTCGCCGCGCACGAAGTCGCGTTCCGGCGCCAGTTTCAGGCCGGACTTGTAATAGAAGTCGCGCAAGGCACGCAGGTCAGGGGAGAGTTCCATGGCGTTCGCGGGTGGCCAAAAGCCACCGGTTTTCGGATCAGGGGTGGCCAATCATAGCAACTCGCAAAATTTGTCAATCCGGCCTGGATCAACCCGCCAGCGGGGAAAGGGCAAAGCAGCACATCAAATGCCATTAAACCGGCCCATTAAATGGGGTCTGACCCCATTTAATGGTAATTCTTGACATCTCGTTATTTGAAATCTAAAGTAATTTCATGGACGATCAGATCAGGCCTGAAGCGCCCCCCCTGGATCACGAAACCCGGGCCGAGGGCGGCGAACATGAGGCATTGCGCCTGTGGTTGCGCCTATTGACCTGCACCAACCTGATCGAGGCGACGATTCGCGCCGACCTGCGGCGCGATTTCGACGTGACCTTGCCGCGTTTCGACCTGATGGCGCAGTTGTACAAGCATCCGGCAGGCCTCAAGATGGGTGAATTGTCGCAACGCTTGATGGTCACCGGCGGAAACGTTACCGGGATTGCCGACCAGCTCAGCCGGGAAGGCCTGGTGTCGCGCGAAGCCGACCCGACCGACCGGCGCGCCTGGCGCATCAGCCTCACCGAGGAGGGGCGCCATGTTTTCGCGCAGATGGCGGAGCGTCACGAGGGCTGGGTGATCGGACTGACGCAGGGGCTGACAGACGCGGAGCGTGGGCAGCTTTTCCGCCTGCTCGGGCGCCTGAAGGCCAGCGTCAGCGCGAATATCGCCTGACCCCCCCACTCAGCCGCGGCACCCGGCCTGCGCCGCCAAAACAACCGCAACAGGAGACCCCCTGCATGAACCCGGCACCCGATCATTCGTTCACCCATCGCCGCACTTTCGCGGACTATCGCGCCCGTCACTTCGGCTTTGCCGCCGACGGCCCGGTGGCCACCATCACGCTCAACCGGCCGGAACGCAAGAACCCGCTCACCCTGGAGTCCTATGCGGAACTGCGCGACCTCTTCCGCGCCCTTTGCTACGCGACCGACATCAAGGTGGTGGTGATCACCGGCGCGGGCGGCAATTTCTGCTCCGGGGGCGATGTGCACGAGATCATCGGGCCGCTCACCCACATGAAGATGCCGCAGTTGATGGACTTCACCCACATGACCGGCGACCTGGTCAAGGCGATGCGCCATTGCCCGCAGCCGATCATCGCCGCGGTAGACGGCGTATGCGCCGGCGCCGGCGCCATCATCGCCATGTCGGCGGACATGCGGATCGGCACGCCGGCGGCCAAGACGGCGTTTCTCTTCACCCGCGTGGGCCTGGCCGGCTGCGACATGGGTGCCTGCGCGATCCTTCCGCGCATCATCGGCCAGGGGCGTGCCTCGGAGTTGCTTTACACCGGCCGCAGCATGAGTGCCGACGAGGCCGAGCGCTGGGGATTTTTCAATCGCCTGGTCGCCCCCGAGGCCCTCGCAGCAGAAGCGCGCGCACTGGCCGAGACGCTCGCTGCCGGCCCCACCTTCGCCCACGGCGTGACCAAGGCGCAGTTGCACAAGGAATGGGACATGGGCGTCGACGAGGCCATCGAGTCCGAAGCCCAGGCCCAGGCCATCTGCATGCAGACGCAGGACTTCCACCGCGCCTATCACGCCTTCGTGGCCAAACAAAAGCCGGTATTCCAGGGCAACTGACCCGGATCATCATGGATCTCTCCTACCTGGACTGGCCGTTCTTCGGCCCCGAACATCGTGCCCTGGCCGAACGCATCGAAGCCTGGGCACCGCAAGGCCTGGCGGGTGTCGTGCATGGCGACCCCGGTGAAGGCGGGCGCGCGGCCACCGACGCTGCTTGCCAGGACCTGGTGCGCCGCCTGGGGACCAGCGGCCTCACCCGCTTCGCGGTGCCCAAATCCCACGGCGGCGAAACCGCCCTGCTGGATTCCCGCTCGCTGTGCATCATCCGCGAGCACCTCGCGTACCACGACGGTCTGGCCGATTTCGCATTCGCCATGCAGGGCCTGGGCTCGGGCGTGATCTCGCTGGCCGGCAGCACCGAACAGAAAGCACGCTACCTGCCCCGCGTGGCTGCAGGCGAGGCGATCGCCGCCTTCGCCCTTTCGGAGCCTGAGGCAGGCTCGGATGTAGGCGCGATGAGCACCGCCGCGCGCCGCGACGGCGACGCCTGGGTGCTCGATGGCCGCAAAACCTGGATTTCCAACGGCGGCATCGCCGACTTTTACGTGGTGTTCGCGCGCAGCGACCCGGAATCGAAAGGGGCGCGCGGCATCAGCGCCTTCGTGGTCGAGGCCGGCACACCGGGGCTCGCCATTGCCGAGCGCATCGACGTGATTGCACCGCATCCCCTGGCTACGCTGGAGTTTTCCGCTTGCCGCATCCCGGCCGCAAACCTGCTGGGCGAGGCCGGCCAGGGCTTCAAGCTGGCCATGGGCAACCTCGACATCTTCCGCAGCTCGGTGGCCGCCGCCGCGCTGGGCTTCGCGCGGCGCGCCTTCGACGAGGCCTGCGCGCGTGCGCAGTCACGCCCGATGTTCGGCGCCCGGCTGGCCGACCTGCAATTGACCCAGGCCGCCATCGGCGACATGGCCACCATGATCGACAGTGCGGCGCTTCTGACCTACCGCGCCGCCTGGCTGCGCGACATCAAGGGGGTTCGCACCACCCGCGAGGCGGCCATGGCCAAGATGACCGCCACCGAAAACGCCCAGCAGGTGATCGACCGCGCGGTGCAGTTGTTCGGCGGCCTGGGCGTCAAGTCGGGCGAGATGGTGGAACGCCTGTACCGCGAGGTCCGCGCGCTGCGCATCTACGAAGGCGCCACCGAAGTGCAGAAGATCATCATCGCGCGCGAATCGCTCAAGCCTGCGGCCTGAAGCCGCCGCCGTTCCGTCGCGCGTATCCTCCCTACATTCAAACCAAAGACCCGCCATGACCCCCAGCGCCCACGTCGACACCTTCGCCCGCGACCGCCTGCCGGCGCGCTCGCTCTGGCCCGACCTCACCTTCGACCTGCCGGAACTGCAGTATCCGGAGCGCCTCAACGCCGCCGCCGAGCTGCTCGACCGTCAGGTAAAAAACGGTCACGGCGCGCGGCCGGCGATCTGGCAGATGGTCGATGGCAAGCCCGCCTTCGCCACTTACGCGCAATTGCAGTACCGGGTCAACCAGATCGCCCATGTGCTGGTGGAAGACCTGGGCCTGGTGCCGGGCAACCGCGTGCTGCTGCGCGGCCCCAACAACGCGATGATGGCCGCCTGCTGGCTGGCGGTGGTCAAGGCCGGGCTCATCGCGGTGGGCACCATGCCGCTCTTGCGCGCCAAGGAATTGAAGCAGATCTGCGACAAGGCGCGCCCGCGCATCGCGCTGTGCGACGTGGAGTTGTGGCAGGAAATGGCCATCATCACCAACCCGAACGGCGAGCATTTTTGCGATTCGCTCGACCGCATCTGCTACTTCAACGACGGCGAAGGCGGATCGCTGGAGGACATGATGATCGGCAAGCCGGGGACGTTCCGGGCGGTCGATACCGCCGCCGATGACGTCGCCCTGATCGCGTTTACTTCCGGCACCACCGGCGTGCCCAAGGGCACGATGCACTTCCATCGCGACATCCTGGCGATGTGCGACTGCTTTCCGAAATCGATTCTCAAGGTGGCGCGCGACGACATTTTCTGCGGTACGCCGCCGCTGGCCTTCACCTTCGGCCTGGGGGGCATGCTGGCGTTTCCGCTGCGCTACGGCGCCTCGACCATGCTCTCGGAAAAAGCCACGCCGGACTCGCTGCTGGGGATCATCGCCGACTTCCGCGCCACCGTCTGCTTCACCGCGCCCACTTTCTACCGCCAGATGGCGGGGCTGGCGAAGAACCATGACCTTTCCTCGCTGAAAAAATGTGTATCGGCCGGCGAGGCCCTGCCGGACGCGACCCGCCAATTGTTCAAGGAGGCCACCGGCATCGAATTGATCGACGGTATCGGCGCCACCGAGATGATCCACATCTTCATCTCCCATACACCCGAGTCTGTGCGCCGCGGCGCCACCGGCCATGCCATCCCCGGCTACCAGGCGCGCGTGGTCGACGAGGCCGGCAAACCCTGCCCGCCGGGGGTGCCCGGCCGCCTGGCCGTCAAGGGCCCGACCGGTTGCCGCTACATGGACGATGCGCGCCAGAAGGACTACGTGCAGCGCGGCTGGAACATCACCGGCGACGCCTACATGATGGACGCCGATGGCTACTTCTTCTACCAGTCGCGCACCGACGACATGATCATCACCGCCGGCTACAACGTCGCCGGACCCGAGGTGGAGTCGTGCCTGCTGGCCCACCCGGCCGTGGCTGAATGCGGCGTGGTCGGCGTGCCCGACGAGGAACGCGGGCAGGTGGTCAAGGCCTTCGTGGTCCTGCGCGCCGGCCACAAGGGCGACGCGGCGATGAAAAAGTCGCTACAGGAATACGTGAAGGCTTCAATCGCGCCCTACAAGTATCCGCGCAAGATCGACTTCGTCGACGCGCTGCCGCGCACCGAAACCGGCAAGCTGCAGCGCTTCAAGCTGCGCCAGGCGGCCGCCACCGGTCGCTGATAAAGGACCGGGACGGGCAGGCTCCTACCCGGCACGGACCGCCATCGGCTGCGGCGCAGGCCGGCGCGTTGCGCCCGGGCTACTTGCCCAGCGCGCCGAACACCTTCTTCACGATGTCGGTCCCCTTGCCGACCGGGTCGGCGCGAATCGCCTTTTCCTCATCGGCCATCATCAGGAACAGGCCGTCGAGCGCCTTTTGCGTCACGAAAGTCTCGACGCTGGCCTGGTCACCCTTGATGATGCCCAGCTTCGCACCCTTGCCAGCCAAGTCATTGTATTTCTGCGCCAGCCCGACCTTCTCGGTGGCCTTCTTCACCACCGGCAGAAACTTCGCGCGCAGGGTATCGCTGGTCTTGCTCTTGAAGAACTGGGTGCCGGAGTCCTGGCCGCCGCTGATGATGGCCTTGGCGTCCTGTACCGACATCGACTTGATGGCATTGACAAACACCGGCTTGGCGTCGCCGACGGCGGTCTCGGCGGCGCGGTTGATGGCCTGGTGCAATTCCTCGGCCTGTTTTTTCATTCCCAGGGTGTTCATCAGGCCGCGCGCATCCTCGAGGTAGCCGGGCAACGGAATCTTGACCTTGTCGTTGTTCCAGAACCCGCCGGCCACGGCGAGCTTTTCAACCGCCTTGACGGTCGAGGAATTGAGCGCCGATTTGAGGCCGGCCACCGCGTCCTGGTTGGTGATATCACCCCATGAAAGCGCCCAGGCGCGATCGCTCACGGTCGACCCCAGCGCCAATACGGCCGAGACAGCGAAGGCCGCCAGCGGCGTAAACTTGATTGCCATGTCCGATTCCCCTTCTTCCAAGAGTTTCATGCGGCGATTCGGCCCGCTGTTGCTGGCCTTTGCGATCGCCGCCCTTATTCTAGGCGTGACAGCGCAGCGCATGTTTTCGGGCATCAAGGAAGCGCCGGAGGTGCGCTTTTCAACCCTCAAGGGCGAAGTGGTGAACATGAGCGACCTGCGCGGCCAGGTCGTGCTCATCAACTTCTGGGCCACCTCCTGCACTCCCTGCGTGAAGGAAATGCCGCAACTGGCCGCCACCTGGAAACACTACCAGGCGCGCGGCTTCGACACCATCGCGGTGGCCATGGACTACGACCCGCCCAACCTGGTGGTCGATTTCGCGCGCCGCTTCGAATTGCCATTTCGCGTCGCCTTCGACCCGCGCGGCGAAATCGCCCTGCGTTTCGGCAAGGTCCGCGCCGCGCCCACCAGCTTCGTGATCGGCCGACGCGGGCAAATCCTGCTGCATCACGAAGGTGAACTCGATTTCGTCAAGCTCAATGCGGTGCTGGAAGCCGCACTCAAGGACAAGGCGACTTGAAACCCGACGACAAGGCCGATACGGAACCCGAGCGCCGCTGGGTATGGATGGATCGCTGGGACCCTGCGACCTGGCAGATGCCGGAGAACCCGACGCCGCTCACCCGCGTGCTGGCCGGCGTGGCGCTGGTGATCGTACTGGTGATGACCATCTACGTGCCGCTGCGCGTTCTCGGCATCGTGTAGCTGGCCACGGGCGGCGGCCGCCGCTTACTGGATCAGGCAACCCCTGCCTGGTGCGCCTGCAGATCGGCGTGATAGCTGGAACGCACCATCGGCCCGCAGGCCGCGTGCGAGAAGCCCAGCTTCATCGCCTCTTCCTCGAACATCTTGAAGGTCGCAGGTTCCACGTAGCGCAACACCTTGAGATGGTGCCCTGACGGGGCAAGGTATTGGCCGAGCGTGAGCATGTCGATGTCGTGGGCGCGCATGTCGCGCATCACCTCGAGGATCTCCTCGTCACGCTCACCCAGGCCCAGCATCAGCCCCGACTTGGTCGGCACGCCGGGATGGAGCGCCTTGAAATCCTTGAGCAGCTTCAGCGAATGCAGGTAATCCGACCCCGGACGCGCTTCCTTGTACAGGCGCGGCACGGTTTCCAGGTTGTGGTTCATCACGTCCGGTGGGGCGGCGGTGAGAATCTCCAGCGCCCGATCCATGCGGCCGCGAAAGTCCGGCGTGAGGACCTCGATGCGGGTGTCCGGCGAATGCTCGCGCACCGCGCGGATGCAGTCGACGAAATGCTGCGCGCCGCCGTCCTTGAGGTCATCGCGGTCCACCGAAGTGATCACCACGTACTTGAGCTTGAGCGCGGCGATGGTCCTGGCCAGATTCAACGGCTCGTCGGCATCCAGCGGATTGGGCCGGCCATGGCCGACATCGCAAAACGGGCAGCGCCGCGTGCAGATGTCGCCCATGATCATGAAGGTGGCGGTGCCCTTGCCGAAGCATTCGCCGATGTTCGGGCAGGAGGCTTCCTCGCACACCGTGTGTAGGCTGTGCTCGCGCAGGATCTGCTTGATCTCGGTGAAGCGGGTGGAAGGCGACCCGGCCTTGACGCGGATCCAGTCGGGCTTTTTCAGCGTCTCGGCCACCACCTTGACCGGGAACTTGCGGACCTTGGATTCGCCCTTGAGCTTCTCGCCCTGCACCAGCGCCATGACTTTTCTCCCAGCCTATTTCGCGAACTGGCTACCATCGACCCAGAAGGGGCCGATCGCCAGGTGATCCACGCGCTGGTCCACCACCGCCTGCACAGCCTCTTTCGGCCCGCAGACGATTGGTTCCTCATGCACGTTGAAGCTGGTATTCAAGACCAGCGGAATGCCGGAAAGTTGCCGGTAGCGCTCGATCAGGCCCCAGTATTTGGGATTGCGGTCGCGCCGCACCAGTTGCGGCCGCGCGGTGCCATCCACATGCACCACCGCCGGGATCTTGGGCTGCCACTCGGGCCGTACGTCGTAGGTGATGGTCATGAATTCCGCGGCGTGGCGGCCAGGTTCGACATTCTCGAACACTTGGTCGGCATATTCCGCCAGTGCGGAAGGGGCGAAGGGCATGAACTCGCTGCGTTCCAGGCGCGCGTTGAACCAGTCGTTGATCGACTTGTCGGTCGGCGCGGCCACCATGGAGCGGTTGCCGAGCGCGCGCGGGCCGAATTCCATGGCGCCCTGGAACCAGCCGATCACCTGGCCGGCATGCATGGCCTGTGCGGTTTTCTCGGTCACACCTTCGATGCCGGCCTCCTCGTATTTGAGGCCGCGGCTGTCGAGTTCGGCCTTGATTTCGTCGCGGGTCGGGTCCGGACCCCAGTACACCGTCTGCAGCTTGTTGACGCCTGCCTTCACGTAGCCGGGTGCAAGCTGATCGAGAACGATCAATGACGCGCCCACACTGTTGCCGGTGTCGGACATGCCGGGAAAGACAAACAGGTGCTCGACTTCCGCCAGGGCGGCAATGCGCTGGTTGAGCTTGACGTTGGCGAACACGCCCCCATTGACCGCCAGGCGCCGCATGCCGGTCTCCTGCATGAAGTTCTTAACCAGCGCGACAATCGACTCCTCGAACACGAACTGGGCGGCGGCGGCCACGTCTTCCCGGCTGTGACCCGCAATCGCCTCGCGCAGGAAGGCTTCGCGCTTGTCGTAGGCGCGCTCCATGCCGGCGAAGTCGGAATCGAAACCATGCCCGTCGGCCGAAATGCGCATGGCGTGACGGAATTTTTCGGTGAGCTTGGTCGCATCGCCATAGGCGGCCAGGCCCAGCACCTTGCCCTCATGGCGCAACGAGCGGAAGCCCAGCAGCTCGGTGATGGCCATGTAGAAGTAGCCGGGCGAGCAGCCGACCGTCTCCGACACATGCTTGCAGTCGATGCGGCCATCGCGAAACACGTAAGAGCCGTGATGCATGTCGACATCGCCCTCGCCGTCCATGGTGATGACGGCGCATTCCGGGAAGCCGCTGTAGAACGCCGCCGCCATGGCATGGGTGCCGTGATGGCTGACAAAGTGCACCTTGGTGTCCGGGCGAAAACCCTCGCCGGCGAGAAAGTCGGCGAAACGGAAATAATCCTCGAAACGCTTGCCGCTGGCGGCGGGGTCGTCGCGCAACTGCTTGAGCAGGTTGTTGACATAAAACTGCGTCTCGCGTCCGCGCCCGGAAACGCCTTTCCATGCACGCGAGATGCGCCGTTCCAGTTCTTTCAACCAGCGCTGGCGACGCACGTACTTCTCGGGGAAGTGCGCGTAATTGGTGGCGATGTGGTCGACGTCGGAGCGTTTCGCGCCGGCCATGCGCAGGCATTCGTCGATGGCGAGGTCGGGCAGGTGCCCGCCATCGCACTTGATGCGCGACAGGCGCTCCTCCGAGATCGCTGCCACCAGGGTCCCGTCGCGATACACGCAGGCGGAAGCGTCGTGGGAAGATGAAATTCCAAGGACTAGGCTCAATCAATGCTCCATTGCGAAATTTGAAATGATCTCGGGGCCACCGGACCGCATGGACCGCAAGTGTGCCACCACGTTGTCTACGAGCCGGGCAACGCGTCCCTCGAAGGCGGCCCGGGAAAACCGCATCATGTGCGCCTCGATGGCTTGCCGGTCGGGCGCCGGCGCGCCCAGGGCACGCTCGAACACCTGCGCGAATCCGGCGCCGCCGTCGCGGCGCGGGTCGGGGTAGAGAAAGCCGCTCACGCCGTCAAGCACGGTTTCGGTGAATGGCGGTGCGTCGACGGCCAGCACCCGCACCCCGCAGGATTGCGCCTCGAGGATGTTGAGGCCCAGCGCCTCCTTTTCCGGCAGGCCCGACATCAGGAAATCGAGTTGCGGATAGACGTCACCCGGTCGCGCCTGCGGTCCCCAGAAGCGCACACGATCACCCATGGGGGCCAGCGCGCGCTTGAGGTCGGTGATGGACCGATAGCCGCCACTGCCGAAAACCTCCAGCGTGACCCGCGAATGGCGCGCGATTTGGCTGGCGATCAAGCGGAACAACACCTCGAACTGCTTGATCGGCCCGATGTTCGAAAGAATGCCCAGCACGACGCTGTCCGGCCGGCGGGCGAACACGGCCGGCCGGACCGCACGCCTGATCACGGGCTCGATAAACGAAAGCGCATGGTCGCGCCACTTGCGTCTGTCCCAGGAATAGGGGGAGCGCGCCAGGACAGGGCGGAATTCCGCCGCCTGGCCACGATCGAGTTCCGCGATTCCGTACAGCGCCTCCGCGTAGCCGCTATTGACGCCGGCCTGGACAATCGTCGTGGCAACATACCTGGAGACCGCGTAGACTTGGTGATAGCGGGCCAAGAGGCCGGCCGAACGTCCGGCCAGCGGCATATGGCAAAAACCGGTCAGCCAGTGCTTTTGTACGGCACGCTCGACAAACGCGGCTGATACCGGCGCCTGGGTCACGATCCAGCTGCCGTCAGGCAGGGCCGCCAGCACCGCTGCATCGTCCGCGGCAGGACGAACATTGATGCCTTCTGCCGCAAGGTGCGCCCAGAAGCCGGCTGCCGGGTTCACATGCAGAACCACTTCGCAGCCGGCCGCATGGACCGCGCGCGCGAAGAACATCGTATAGACCTCGGCGCCCCCCAGAAGGGGTTGCAGGTTGACCACGTGGCATGCGGGGCGCGAGGACTGCTGCGACATGCCGGTTACCTGCCGCCGGACGGCACCAGCCGCGCCAGAAGTTGACGCGTCAGCAAAGCGGGAATGCGGCCGAAGTCGGACCGCGGCGCCAGGTCGGCGACACGCGCCACGCGCAGCCCGCGGTAGCCGCACGGATCGATACGCGCGAACGGCGCCAGATCGCAATCCACATTCAGGCTCAGGCCGTGATAGGTGCAGCCCCGGCTGACCTTCAACCCAAGCGCGGCGATCTTCGCGTCGTCCACATACACGCCCGGCATGCCGGCACGCCGGTGTGCAGCGATGCCGATTTCGCCCAGCGTCGCGATGACGACACCCTCGATCAGCTCCACCAGTTGCCGCACCTTGAGGTCACGCCGCCCGAGATCGAGCAGCAGATAGGCCACCAGTTGGCCGGGGCCATGCCAGGTGACCTGGCCACCACGGTCGCTTGCCACCACCGGGATGTCGCCGATATCGAGCAGATGCTCGCGCCGCCCGGCCAGTCCCAGTGTGTACACCGGCGGATGTTCGGTCAGCCACACCTCGTCGGTCGTGGTCGCATCGCGCGCGCGGTTGAACGCGCGCATCGCCTCCAGGGTGGCGCCGTAGTCGGTCATGCCGAGCGTACGCAAGCTAACCCCGGGTGAGTCCACGGGGACCACGGGCGGCGCCGTCCGTGCCGCCGTTGCAAGGGCAGGCACGATCACAGGGCCATCTGCACCATCGGATGGTCCGACAGATCCTGGTACAGCGCGTCGAGCTGCTCGCGCGAAGTGGCGTTGATGGTGAAGGTGAGACTCAGGTACTTGCCTTCACGCGACGGGCGCATGCCGACGGTGGACTCGTCGAAATCCGGCGCATGCTTCTTGACCACCGCGAGCATCTGCTGGGCGAAACCCGGTTGGGTTCGCCCCATCACCTTGACGGGAAATTCGACCGGGTATTCGATCAGCGAGTCGGGAACCGGCATCGCACCCTCGCCGGTTCCTAGAGCGCGGCCTTGGCGGCCTGGTAGGCCGCGCGCATTTTCGCCAGCATCGGCCCGGGCTTGCCGGCCGAATCGCCGTGCCCGACCGGCTTGCCGTCGAGCAGGGTGACCGGCAGCACTTCCTTGGTCGAGGACGACAGCCACACCTCGTCGGCGTTGCGCACCTCGGCTTCGGTGATCGGACGCATTTCCAGCGGCAGGCCGGATTCGCGCGCCAGGTCGATGGTCGCGTCCAGGGTGATGCCCGGAAGAATCAGGTTGTCCTTCTGCGGCGAGGCGATGACGCCGCCCTTGACGATGAGCACGTTGGAAGCCGACGCTTCGGTGAGCAGGCCGTCACGGAACATGATGGTCTCGATGGCGTCGCGGTCGGCGGCGAACTGGCGCATCAGCACATTGCCCAGGAGCGAGGTCGACTTGATGTCGCAACGCAGCCAGCGGTTGTCGGTGGCCGTCACGCAGGACACGCCCTTGGCGTAGGTCTCGTCCGAAGGCGTGGCCAGCGGGTTGGACATCATGAATACCGTCGGCGTTGATTCCTTCGGGAACGCATGGTCGCGCTTGGCCACCCCGCGCGTAACCTGAAAGTAAACCGCCTGGTTTTCGAAGGGTTGGCGGGCGATGATCTCGGCGATCAGTTCCATCCAGCGTGCCTCCGAATACGGGTTGGGGATCTCGATCGCCGCCAGGCTCCTGGCCAGGCGCTTCATGTGTCCCTCGCCGCGAAACGGCTTGCGGCGATACACCGGGATCACTTCGTAGATACCGTCACCGAAGATGAAGCCGCGATCGAGCACGGGAATCTTTGCTTCCTCGATCGGCATCCACTCGCCGTTCAGATAGATCATGCTGGTATGCCTTTCGTCAGTTTTTGGCGAACCACAAGCGTACGGTGTCCATCGCCCGGCCGAACACCCCGGCAGTGCCTATGCCTTCAAGCGCCAGCACTGGCAGGACCGCGATCTCGCGCCCGTCAACGCTGACCTGCATGCTGCCGACCTTCTGGTTTTGTGCGATTGGCGCGACCAGCGGCTTCTGCGACGTGAGCGTGGCCTTGACCCGATCGGCCTGGCCGCGCGGGACCGAGACGAACAGGTCACGGTCGAAGCCCGCCTTGAGTTCGCGCGCACTGCCTTTCCAGACCTCCAGCGTGGCCACGCCCTGCCCCTTTTCGTACAGCCTGACGGCGTCGAAATTGAGAAAGCCGTAGTTGAGCAGCTTCTGCGATTCGGTCGCGCGCGCGGTTTCGCTTTGCGCGCCCAACACCACGGAAAGCAGGCGCCGCGGGCCGCGCTTGGCGGAGGCGATCAGGCAGAAGCCCGCCGCTTCGGTGAAGCCGGTCTTCATGCCGTCGACGTTGGGGTCCATCCACAAGAGGCGATTGCGGTTGGCCTGGGTAATGTTGTTGTAGCTGTATTCCTTGAGGGAGTAGAGCGAATAGAACTCCGGAAAATCTCGGATGATCGCGGTGGCCAGCACGGCCAGATCCTGCGCGGTGGTGTAGTGCTGCGGGTCGGGCAAGCCGGTGGAATTGCGAAAACTGGTGCTTTTCATGCCAAGGCGGGTGGCTTCGCGGGTCATCGCCGCGGCGAACGCCTCTTCCGAGCCGGAGATGAGCTCCGCCAGGGCGATGCAGGCATCATTTCCGGACTGCACGATCATGCCGCGGATGAGTTCAGCCACCGTCACCGGCTTCTTGGGCTCGATGAACATGCGCGAACCGATCGCCTTCCAGGCCTTTTCAGAGACTGGCACCGCTTGTTCCAGCGTGATGGTCTTGGCCTTCAAGGCCGAAAACGTCAGGTAGGCCGTCATCAGCTTGGTGAGCGAGGCCGGCTCGATCCGTTCGGCGGGGGCCTGACTGGCCAGCACCTGGCCGGAACTCATGTCCAGCAAAAACCACGCCTTGGCATTGAGCACCGGGGCAGGCGGGGTCTGGGCCATGGCCATCGTGGCGGCGATGGCCATCAAGATTACTACCAGCGATCTGGCCGCAAAGCGCGAAAAATGAGTGAAAAACACGAAAAAGGCTTTAAAAATCAAGCCTTACATTATAGCAGAGCAGTCCCCTGCAATCCCTTGCAGCACGCCCTGCGGACGCGCGAAAACGCGCCGCCTACCAGGCGCGCCGGATGATGTTGCGGATGATGTGCAGGCGGCGATGAAAAAAATGGTCGGCGCCGGCAATCACCACCACCGGCAACTCCTGCGGCTCGGCCCAGCGCAGCACCAGGTCCAGGGGCACGACGTCATCCTTCTCGCCATGAATGACGATGCTGTCCTCGGGCACCGGTTCGACGCGGCCGCGCGTCACGGCGGTGCCAACGAACACCATGCGGCTGGCCTGGACGCGCAGCGCGACCCTCGATGCCACCAGCGAACCGAAGGAAAATCCGGCCAGCACCAGCGGAGCATCCACCAGCGAAAAGCGCGCCCGGGCCGCATGTACCACCGTGACCAGATCGTCGGTTTCGCCATTGCCCTCGTCGTGCACGCCTTCGCTTTGCCCGACGCCGCGGAAATTCGGACGCACCGCCACAAACCCCAGTTCGACCATGGTCTTGGCGAGGATCTGCGCCACCTTGTTGTCGAGCGTGCCGCCATAGAGTGGATGCGGATGCGCCACCAGCGCGATGCCGGTTGGCGTCGCGTCGGGTGTATCGATCACCGTCTCGATAGCACCCGCCGGTCCGGGAATGAAGATGCGCTCGGAAGCCGCCATCGTTCGCGTGCAGTCGCCGCTTGCTCAGATCTTGAGGCGCTCGACCACCTGGCCGTTCTTCAGGTGCGATTCGACGATCTCGTCGATGTCGTGCTCGTCCACATAGGTGTACCAGATGCCTTCGGGATAAACCACCACGCAAGGGCCTTCCTCGCAGCGGTCGAGACACCCGGCATTGTTGATGCGAACCGCCCCGGCCCCGGCAAGTCCCATGCCCTTGACCTTCTTCTTGGCGTAGTCGCGCAAGGCGCCTGCCCCCTTGCCGGCGCAACACGGACGGGTGTTGCCGCTGCCATCGGGTTCGCGCTGGTTGGTGCAGAAAAACACGTGATGTTTGTAGAAGGACATGACCATAGGCGCCATGGCGGGAGAAGGCGCGCAGTATAGCGCCCGGGATTGGCCGCAAGCAGCCTTGAACAGACCTACGCCGAACGCGTGTCGCTCGCCAGTGCGAATGGCAGGTATAGCGCCACCAGGTAGGGCCAAAGACCGGACACCAGTTGCGTCAGTCCGTTGAAATTGAGGAACCGGCCCGGGTTGAGGTCCTGCACCGTCGCCAGATAGTAGGGATTGGGCGGCGCGAAATTGACCGTCACGGTCGCGAAAGTCACGGCGATGGCGATCAGCACCAGGCGCATTGGTCGGGGCAGTGCGACTGTCAGCAGGAGCAGGAGCGTGCCGATGCCGAGTCCGCGCTGCGCGCCCGGCGTAAGCCATGACCACAGGTATTCGGGCGGGAAAAGGATGGCCTGCGAAAGCGCACGCAGGCCACAGGCGATGGCCACGAACAACAGCGCCAGGCGCAGGCGGGGGGCGGAAGGGTCGAGCGAGCGCATGGCCATGGAACCGGCGGCGAACAGGCTGGCCGCGGTAACCGCCGACTCCACCCGGCTGAATTCCGCCGGGGTGAATGGATAACCCGAAACCGGGCCCAGCCACGGTATCAGGCTGCCGTGCCCGAACAGGATGCTTTCGGGGAAAAGCACGGCGAACAGCCACAAGCCCGCCAGGATCAGGGCGCGCGCATGGTCGGGCGTGTCGGCGAACCATTCTCGAAATGCGCGCGCGGCGAAGCCGCGGCCGAACACCGCCACCACCAGGGCCGCCGCCAGCGCCCCAAGCGCGGCACCCAGCGTATTGGTGGCAACATCGGCCAGCGACGGGATGCGGCTGGGCAGAAAGGTTTGCAGCGATTCGAGCGCGGCCGACAACAACGCACCGCAAATCGGCGCCAGCAAAACCGCGACCGCCAGCATCAGGCGCGGCCAGGCGGCCCACACGATCAAGGCGCCCAACGGAACATAAGCCGCGGTGTTGAGCGCCAGGTCGAAAGGAAGCACCCGCGACGGCCATGCTTCGCTCCATGCGAAAGGCGACAGGCCGCGGTCGCGCCAGCCGGAAAACGGATGCAGGGTGGCGTAAACGATGATGAGCGTATATACCGCGCAGAGTTCGCGCGCCAGCGCCGAACCCTGCGCCCGGGCCATCAGCTATCCCCTGCCCACGCCAGCACGGCTTCAACCAGGCGGTCGCCGGCGCGCGCAAGCGCCGCCACCCCGCCCGGGCCGTCCGGCGTCGCGGCCGCCTCCTCGAAGACAAACTGGCGCTGCCGCACGACATCGCGCCCGGACATCAGCGTGACGCGCGCACGCACCACGGCGCGGCTGGCTCTTTCGCTGTCGAACCACTGCGCGAACTCATCGATTTCGACACGCAGCATCGGCCCCGCGCCGCCCAGCACCGCTCCGCCGCTCACCAGCCTTTCGCGCAAGCGCCCATCCAGCAATACCGGCGGCGGCATCACCCAGCGGGTTTGCGCATACGCCTGTGGTTGCGCCGCGCTGGCGTAGCCCAGCCGGTACCAGGCGTTGGGAGTATCGATCCAGCGCGGTGAAGTCACCTCGACCCCGCCCAGCGACTTGAGCTTCAGGCGTGGCGCCTGCGCGGCCGGTGGACCGAAGTCCCAAGCCGCCTGCGCGGGACGGGACTGCGGCCCGAGCGCGCATCCACCCAGTTCGATCGTCATGCCGATGGCGATGGCGATGACCATCGATCGCCGCAGCTTGCCGTTCATTTCAAACCTCCTGCCGGTGCCGTGAATCCCGGCTCGCCCGGGCCCGGACGGGCCGGCTGGGTGCCGAACAATACGCTTGCGGGCTCGTCACCCAGGCGATCGGCCACCCGCTCGACCGTGCGCGCGCCACGGCCGGCGTCGTCGAGCAGCAGGTTCAGGCGCGGCAGGGTCTGGTTTTCGATGACGCTGACGCTGCGCGCGACCTGCTCGGCGCTCTGTCCTACCTGCTCGGCACTGCGACCGGCACGATCGACCACCTCCATGCGCCTTGACAGCTCGGTGGAAAGCTTGCCAAACGAGGCAAGGGTATCTTCGGCGCTCTTGAGCACAGGCCCCACGCCCGCGAGCACCTTGCGGCTATCGGTGGCAAGGCCGCTGATGGCAGTCGCGGCGGGCCTGACTTCGTCGGCCAGTTGGCCGAGCCTGGTCGAGACGCCCTGCAGGTTGGCAAGCGTCTGGATGAGCTGCTTTTGGTTGTCATCACCGAGAAGCTTGTTTACCTGGGTCATGGCAGTGGCCGCGCTGATGATCAGGTCTTCGCCGGAGACGCTGAAGCGGTCAAACAGCGAAGGACGGATGGCCAGGCGTGCCGGCGCGGAGGCGGTGGACGGCACCAGCGCGGGGCTCTTCACTTTGGGGTCGGTATCGAGTTGCACATAGGCCAGGCCGGTGAGTCCCTGCATGCCCAGTTCGGCGAATGTGGCCGTGGTCACCGGCGTGGTCGGCAACACGCCGATGCGGACCAGGATGCGGCCGGGCTGCTCGCGGTCGAACTCGATGGCCTCGACCTTGCCCACCTCCATGCCGCGATAGCGCACCGCCGCCTGCGGGTTGAGGCCGGCCACCGAACCGGTGGTGGTGAGCACGTAGGGGGTGCGCTCCTGGGTGTCGCGATTGAGCCACATCGCCGCGGCGATGATGCCAAGGGTGAGCAGCAGCGTGAAGATGCCGGCTGCCAGCGCGTGAGATCGGTTTTCCATGACGTCGGGTTCCCGAAACGGTACTGGTTATATGACAAAGGGGTAGTCGCGGATCACCTCGATGGCGCGCTGCGCGCGCTCGCCGAGGAAGAAGGTCTTGATGAACGGGTGCGGAATCGCGATCACCTCGCGCACCGGCGCATTGGCGATCACCTTCTGGTCGGCCAGCACGGCCACGCAGGTGGTGAGCTCGAACAGGGTATCCAGGTCGTGAGTGACCATCACGACGGTGAGCTTCAACTCGCGATGCAGCTCGCGGATCAGTGCGACGAACGAATCGGAGCGGTCGGGATCGAGGCCGGCGGTTGGTTCATCCAGGAAAACCAGCTCGGGCTCGAGCGCCAGGGCGCGCGCCAGCGCGATGCGCTTGACCATGCCGCCGGACAGATCGGCCGGCATCTTGAACGCATGGCGCGCCTCGATACCCACCATCTGCAGCTTGAGGAGGACGATATCGCGGATCATGTCTTCGGAAAAGCACTTGAGCTCCCGAAGCGGCAGCGCGATGTTGTCGAACACCGGCAGCGCCGAATAGAGCGCACCCTCCTGGAACAGCACGCCCCAGCGGTTGCGCAGGGCCTGCAACGCATTGCGGTCGGAGGAATCGAGGCGCTGGCCGAAGATGGAAACACTGCCCTGGTGCGGTACCTCCAGCCCCAGCATCTGCCTGAGCAGCGTGGTCTTGCCGGAGCCGGAACCGCCCACCAGCGCGAGGATCTCGCCGGTGCGCACCTTGAGGTCGACGCCGCGGTGCACCACGAATTCGCCGAACTTGGTCCACAAGCCTTCGATCTCGATGATGGTTTCGCCGTTCCAGGTCATGGTCGCGCCCGTTTCCGCCTCAGATGCCGACGTTGGAGAACGTGATCGCGAACACCGCGTCGGCCAGGATCACCACCGTGATCGAGGAGACCACCGCACTGGTGGTGCCGCGCCCGAGGCTTTCGGTGTTGGGCTCGATGCGCAGGCCGAAATGGCATGACACCAACGCGATCAGGGCGCCGAACACCACCCCCTTGGCCAGACCGATCCACAGGTTGGCGATCTTCACCGCGCCGGGCAAGGCGTCGAAGAAGAACATCATCGACAGATCGAGTTGCAGCTTGGCCGCCACCATGCCGCCAAGAAGCGAGACCGCGTCGGTCCAGAGGATCAGGAGCGGCAAGGCGACCGCCAGCGCCACCACCTTGGGCATGATCAGGCGAAACCCCTGCGGGATGCCCATGACGGTGAGCGCGTCGAGTTCCTCGGTGACCCGCATCACGCCCAGGGACGCGGTCATCGCCGAACCCGATCGGCCGGCCACCAGAATGGCCGCCAGCACCGGACCGAGTTCGCGGATGATGGCCACACCCAGCAGGTCAACGATGAAAACGTCGGCGCCGAACTGCTTGAGCTGCTTGGCCGACAGGTAGGACAGCACGATACCGATCAGGAAACCGACCAGCGCGGTGATGCCCAGCGCCTGCGCACCGGAACGATACAGATTGGCCGAGATCTCGCGCCAGGGGCCGGCCTGCGGGCGTGCTGCCAAACGTCCGACGTCCAGGGTGACCTGCCCGAGCAGGCGCACGAACCCGGCGAGATGGTCGCCGAAGCGCAGCATCTCGCCGCCGACCTTGACCACCAGCGCCAGCGGATCGAACGGCCGCGGCTCCGCCGTCAGCGGCTGCATGCGCGCAAGGTTGTCGAACAAGGCCCGCTGTTGCGGTGCCAGCACAAGTTGCCCGGGTTCCCGGCCGCCCCACGCCTGCCAGAGCAAGAGGGCGCCCACGTGATCCATCGTGATCACCCTGGAGAGATCCCATGCGACACCGGCGCCGCGCGCGTGGGCGGCAAGTTCGTCCTCGATCGCGCGCACGCGCCGCCTGGCCGCCGTACCGCCGACGCCGCCACTCAAGCCCTGCACGTTCCAGCGCCCGCGCGGCACGATCGTGATCGCCGCGGCATCGCGCGCGATTTCGAGGATCGGTTCGGATACGGGTTCGGACATGGGCCGGCGTTCTGGGCTAGCCGCGCTTGCGCGAAGCGCTTGCTTTCATTTGGTGGACCATGACGCATCCCGGTGCCGGAATGCACGTCAGACCGCTGCGCCGAGTGTAACAAATGGCCCGGTCGTTAGAATGGGAACAGCAAGAATCAAGCCCCGACACTGTCCCGACCTCCCACCCGTCAACGATCTCCCGATGCTCGACGAAAAGCAGATCGCGCTGGCCATGGCGCCAGAGGCGCGCCGCCGCTTCGACGTGCACGTAGTGCAGTCCACCGGTTCCACCAACGCCGACCTGATGGCGCAGGCATCCGGATTGCCCGGCGGCCATGTGCTTGCGGCTGAAGCGCAAACCGCCGGCCGCGGCCGCCGCGGACGCGCCTGGGTCTCACGCCCCGGTGACAGCCTGACTTTTTCACTACTGTGGAAGTTCAGGTCCGGTACGCCAATGACAGGCCTGAGCCTCGCCGTTGGCCTGGGTGCGGTACGTGCACTGGACCGATGCAGCGCCGGTCAGGTCATGCTGAAGTGGCCCAACGACCTGTTGGTTGGCGTTGGCAATCAATGGGCGAAGCTGGGTGGCATCCTGATCGAAGTGGTGGCAGGCCCCGGCGGGGCGACGGTCGTCATCGGCATTGGCCTCAACGTCCGGCCGGTCGGTGAAGCCGCGGTGATCGGGCAGGTCACCGCCAGCCTCGAGGCATTGGGCTGGAAAGGGTCGCGCAACACGCTATTGGCCGCGCTGCTGGAGGAGTTGCGCGAGGTGCTGGATGTCTTCGAAAACGGCGGATTCGCTCCGTTTGCCCCCGCCTGGAACGCCCGGCATGCCTTTCGCGACCGGCAGGTGATCCTGAGCGGCATGGAGAGTGGGATCGTGACGGGCATCGCACGAGGCGCGCACCCTGACGGCGCATTGGCGCTCGATACCGACGATGGCCCATTGCGAATCGTCAGCGGCGACGTATCGCTGCGCATTGCGCCTCATGTCTGATGAAGTACACCCCTACAATGCCTCGTCGGCCCTGCTCAACCTGGAAATCCTCGAAGTTGTGCGCCATGGCTCATGCTACGAGGACATGCGCGACATCCTGCGCCGACACTTCGGCCATGACCCGGGGCCGCGGCCCGGTCAACAAGCGCGACGCACGGCCTGCGCCCTACTGTTCCAGCCTGATCTGCGCTTCACGCACGATGCGGCCCCACACTTCGTAGTCGCGGCGCATCACCGCGGCGAATGCATCAAGCGTGGAATCGGCCGGCTGCAAACCGATGTCGTTGATGCGGGCGGCAACATCGGGCAGCCTGAGAATGCGCGAAACCTCGCCCGCCAGTTTGGCCGACACCTCGCGCGGCGCATTGGCCGGCAGGAACATGGCGAACCAGCCGGACGCCTCGAAGTCCTTCAACCCTTGTTCGGCGAACGTCGGAACATCCGGCAGAGCAGCGTAGCGCCTGCTGCCCGAGATGGCCAGAAATTTCATCCGGCCTCCGGCAATGTGCGCGCGCGCGGAGGCCAGATCGATCAGTCCCGAGGGCACCTGCCCGCCCATCAGGTCGGTGGCCAGCGGCGCGCCGCCCTTGTAGGGGACATGGGTCAGTTTCAAGCCGGTTTGCAGGTTGAACAATTCGCCATGCAGGTGCGAACTGGTACCGGCGCCATAGGTGCCGTAGCCGCCGAACTTCGTCGGTTCCGACCGTGCCAGTGCGATGAAATCCTTCAGGTTGCCGGCGGGCGAAGCCGCCGGCACCGCGAACAGGTTTGACGACAGCGCGAGTTGCGCAATCGGGGTGAAGTCGCGGAACACCTCGTAAGGCAGTTTCGAATTCAGGTGCGGCATCTGCACGAGCGTCGTGATGCCGATCAGCACGGTGTAGCCGTCCGGTGCCGCCTTGGCGACGAGATCGTTGCCGACAATGCCGGAGGCGCCGACGCGATTTTCGACCACGACCTGCTGGCCCCAGGCCTCGCCGAGCTTGGTGGCGATCATGCGGCCGATGATGTCGGTCCCGCCGCCTGCGGGGTAGGGCACGACAAAGCGGATTGGCTTGTTCGGGTAGCCCTGCGCTAGTGCGGCGCCGCTGGTGGCAGCGAGAAGCGCGATCGCAGCCACAACGCCACTCCTCTGAATCAACTTCGCCGGCTGAGTTTTTTCCAGGTTGCAGGCGCTACGACGCTGGCGCAAGAACATCGCCAGCAACAACAAGCCGGCCAGCAGCTGGGCATAGGTGGCAGGTTCAGGTACCGGCGCGGTGGTCAGGCCGGAGCCCAGGTAGATGTGCTTAAAGCCCTGGCCATCCACCCACGCATCGCCGATCGCGTGCGCCCCGCCCCAGGTTCCGGAGGTGGAGTACTCGGTCGCGGTGTAGTACCAGGTCTCGCCATCCACACTGGCCTGGCCGCCACCGGCCAGATAGAGATTTTGCAAGGTGGCGACATCCTCGAAACTCCAGTTCTGGCCCAGCGCACTGCTGCCCGCCAGGATCTGTCCTGCCTTGGTCGACGCAATCGTGGCCGTATAGTCGATCGTCAGCTTCGGGCGGTAGCTTTCAGTCGAGGACGTGCCATTCGGCAGATCCGCGAAGCCACTATCGAGCCGCATCAGCAGGCCCTGGTTCCGCACCCTTGCCGCGCCCGTCCCGACCCAGCTGCTGACGGCACTGGCCACATCCACCGTGGCGTACTGGCCGAAGTTGAACGGATAGACGATGCCGCTGGCGACCGTCTGGTTTGGTCCGGGGGTCAGGATCAGTTCGACCGCGGCGGTCGGCGCGCCGCCGTATGGCCTACCTGTGAATGTGAGGGTCGCACTGTTGACGGTCGCGCCCAACAAGCTGCCGGGCAGATCGAAGGTCAGTCGCGGATAGTTCGATGCTCCTGGGTTGTTCCATTCGCCAGGATCGTAATACTGAGTGGCGGCCACCCCGTTCTCGGTAATCACCACGGTGTCGGCATATGCGCTCGCCGTCAGGGCCAATGCGAATGTCGCCAGAAAATTCCCGACACACCTCCCAAGATTCCTCGCCATGATGATGTCACTTCACGCTGTTTACCCAGCGCAAAAGCATACACCCACCGCGATCCCGCCCGAAAACCCGGAGGCGGATCTTCAGGCGCCGTCAAATCGCAGCCATCGCGGGCCATGCGGGCATTGCCTGACCACGGAATCGGCATCGATCTGCACGGGTACAACAATATTATGATCGATACCCTTCTTTACTTGCTTTTTCGATCGATATGAGCACCGTCACCATCTCACCAAAGTTCCAGGTCGTTATCCCTTTGGAAGTACGCCAGACGCTGGGCCTTGTTGCAGGAGAAAAGATGCGCGTGGTCTCCTACGCCGGCCGGGTGGAGTTGATACCGGTGCGCACGCTCAATTCGCTGCGCGGGTTCCTCTCCGGTATGGACACCACCATCGAGCGCGACCAGGACCGCCTGTGAGCCTGAATGTGGTCGACTCCTCGGCATGGCTCGAATTTCTGGCCGATACGCCACGCGCCAAGCTGTTCTCGTCAGTCATCGAGGATGCCGACAATCTCGTCGTTCCCGCCGTGGTTCTCTACGAAGTGTGCAAGAAAGTAAGGCGTGAACGTGGGGAGGACGCTGCGTTGCAGGTTGCTGCAGCAATGGAGTCGGGGCGGGTGATCGACATCGACGCGCGCCTCGGTCTCGAGGCCTCGCGCCGCGACATGCCGCTGGCAGACAGCCTGGTTTACGCCACAACTTTGATGGTCGGCGCAACCCTATGGACACAGGATGCGGATCCTGCCGGCCTGGATCGAGTGCGCTACTTCAAGAAATAGGACATTGCGCCGACAAGTTCACCTGTCGCAAGCGCGGCAACGGCCTTTTCATGCGCCGAACGCGTAGTCGCGGCCCGGGGCAGCCGCGAACAATGCCCGGGTGTATTCGTGCTGCGGCGCGCCGAACACCTGCTTTGCCGTGCCGTATTCCACAACCCGCCCCTTCGACATCACCGCGACATGGTCGCAGACCTGCGCGGCCACCCGCAGGTCGTGGGTGATGAAGAGCATGGCGAGGTTGAGCCGGTCACGGATTTCATCGAGCAGTTGCAGGACCTGCGCCTGCACCGAAACGTCGAGCGCGGACACCGCCTCGTCGGCGATGAGCAACTCGGGCTCCATCGCCAGCGCGCGGGCGATGCAGATGCGCTGGCGCTGCCCGCCGGAAAACTGGTGTGGATAGCGGTTGAGCGCGTCCGGATCGAGGCGCACGGTTTCCATCAGGCCCTTGGCGCGATTGAGCGCGTCGGTGCGCGACAAGCCGTAGTTGAGCGGCCCTTCGATGATGGCCTCGCCCACCGTGCGCCGCGGATTGAGGCTGCGGTACGGGTCCTGGAAGACGATCTGCACGCGCCGGCGCAGTGGGCGAAGCTCACGTGCCGAAAGGCGCGCGATGTCGTCGTTGCCCAGCATCACATTGCCGGCGGTGGGGTCGATCAGCCGGGCGATGGCACGCGCCACGGTGGACTTGCCCGAGCCGGATTCACCAACGATGCCGAGCGTCTGCCCGCGGCGAATGCGGAAGCTCACGTCCTCGGCGGCACGCACCTCGCGTTTGGCCGCCAGAAAGCCGCCGGAGGAATAGATTTTCGACAGGCCGCTGGCTTCCAGTACCACCGGCGCGGAAGGGTCGGCCTCGCGATGTTTCGGAACGATGCCGGGCACCGCGGCGATGAGCATCTTCGTATACGCATGCTGCGGCCTGGACAGCAAGTCCGCCTTGGGACGCTCTTCAACCAGTGTGCCCAGGCGCAGCACCGCCACCCGATCGGCGATTTCGGCGACCACGCCGAAATCATGGGTGATGAAAAGCACGCCGGTGCCATGGTTCTGCTGTAGCTCGCGAATCAGCTTCAGGATCTGCGCCTGCGTGGTCACGTCCAGCGCGGTGGTGGGCTCGTCGGCGATCAGCAACACCGGCTCCATGATGAGCGCGATGGCGATCATGATGCGCTGACGCTGCCCGCCGGAAAGCTGGTGCGGGTAGGACGCGATCATGCGGTCCGGATCGGGCAGGTGCACTTCCTCGATGATCTTCTTCACCCGGGCGCGTCGTTCATCCGCGCCCAGTTGGCTGTGCATGCGCAGCACCTCGTCGATCTGCTCGCCACAGCGCATCACCGGGTTGAGTGCCGTCATCGGCTCCTGGAAGATCATCGACATGCGCACGCAACGCAGTTCGCGCAGGCGCTCCGGGCTGGCCTTGAGCACGTCCTCGCCCTCGAGCAGGATCTCGCCGCTGGTGGCTTTCAATTCCTTTGGCAAAAGTCCCATCACCGCGTGCGCAATCACCGACTTGCCGGAACCGGACTCGCCCACCAGGCAGACGATCTCGCCGTGCGCGACGCTCAAGTCAACGCCGGTCACGGCATGGCTGCGGTCGCCGCCACGCGGCAGGGCGATGCCGAGGTTGCGGATTTCGAGGATGGCGCCCATGTTCGGTCTCACCCGCGCTTGGCCATCTTCGGGTCGAGCGTGTCGCGCAGGCCGTCGCCGAGGATGTTGACCGCCAGCACCGTCACCGCGAGGAAGATGCCGGGGAAGAACACGTTGTGCGGAAACTGCTGGAACTGCACCCGGCCCTCGGCCATGATGTTGCCCCAGGTCGGCATGTCGGTAGGCAGCCCCACGCCGAGAAAGGACAGGATCGCCTCGGTGAGGATGGCGGAGGCGCAGATGTAGGTGCCCTGGACGATCAGCGGCGCCACCGTGTTGGGCAGAATGTGTCCGAACATGATCTTGAAGGTCGAGGTGCCGAGCGAAACGGCGGCCTCCACGTACGGCTCCTCCCTGATCGACAGCACCAGCGAGCGCACCAGTCGCGTCACGCGCGGAATCTCCGGGATCGCGATGGCGATCACTACCGTCAGAAGGCTCGCCTTCCACAAGGCCACCAGCGCGATGGCGATGAGGATGCCGGGTATCGCCATGACGCCGTCCATCACCCGCATCAAGGGCATGTCGAGCCAGCGCAGGTACCCGGCGGACAGGCCGGCGAGCACGCCGATGAAGACCGACAGGAGCGCGCAGGCGATGCCGATCACCAGCGACACGCGGGTGCCGTAGATCACGCGGCTGTAGATGTCACGGCCGAACGAGTCCGAGCCCATCAGAAAGGTGTGCTTGATGCTCTCGCCTTCAAGCGTGGTGATCTCACCCTCGC
This sequence comes from Burkholderiales bacterium, assembly GCA_965279115.1. Classification (GTDB taxonomy): domain Bacteria; phylum Pseudomonadota; class Gammaproteobacteria; order Burkholderiales; family JAEUOS01; genus JAEUOS01. Next base: position 3,112,149 of record OZ257137.1, on the reverse strand, counting down.
CGCCGGGCAAGAGGTCGCGGCTGCCCGGATCGAACAGGGTCGGGTCGACCGTGCCCAGCACCGGTGCGGCCAGCGCGATCAACGCCAGCAGCAGCATCGCCGCGCCACCGATGCGCACCGCCCAGTTGCGTGCGAGCTTTTGCCAAACGGTGGGCCGCTCGAACACATTGGCGGCTTCGGTGGAAAGGTCGACGCTGGCGGCGCTGGACATGATCAGTAGCGGATGCGCGGGTCGAACAGCAGGTAGGACAGATCCACCAGCAGGTTGATCAGCACGTAAATGAACGAGAAGAACAGGATCACCCCCTGGATGGTGGGGAAATCGCGCGCCAGCACCGCATCCACCGTGAGGCGCCCGAGACCGGGAATGCCATACACCGACTCGGTGACCACCACCCCGCCGATCAGCAGCGCGATACCGATGCCGATCACCGTCAGGATGGGCACCGCCGCGTTGACCAATGCGTGGCTGATCAGCACCCGGAACTCGGGCAGGCCCTTGGCGCGCGCCGTGCGGATGTAATCCTCGGACAGCACGTCCTGCACGCTGGCGCGCGTGACCCGGGCTATCAGCGCGATGTAGATCACCGAGAGCGTGATCGAAGGCAGGATCAGGTGGCGCAGGAACGGACCGAAGCCATCGCCGATGCGCTGGTAGCCCTGCACCGGCAACAGGCCCAGCTTGAGCGACACCAGCCAGATCAGCATGTAGCCGAGCACGAACACCGGGATCGAGAAGCCCATGACCGAAAAGCCCATCAGCGCGCGGTCCAGCCAGCCGCCCTGGCGCCAGGCCGCCAGCACACCCAACGGCACGGCCACCAGCACGGCGATGATGATGGTGAAAAACGAGAGCGCCAGTGTCGGCTCGATACGCTGGCCGATCAGCGTGGACACCTTCATCTTGAAGAAATACGACTCGCCGAGATCGCCCGTGAGCAGGTTGCCGAACCAGATGCCGAACTGGGTGACGAGCGGCTTGGAGAGGCCCAGGTTCTCGCGGATCTTGGCCACGTTCTCGGGCGAGGCGGCGTCGCCTGCGATGATGGCGGCCGGGTCACCAGGGGTCAGGCGCAGCAGCAGGAACACCAGCACCGCCACGATCAGCAGGACCGGAACCGTGGCCAGGGTGCGTTTGACGAGAAAGGCGAGCATGGGTGTGCTTCAGCGCGGCACAAACACAAAGGGGGCGGAACCCCGCCCCCTTTGTGCGCGCAAAGCCTACTTCTTGATGTTCCAGTAGAAATTGCCCGGGCCGATCACCAGGCCGGTCACACCCTTGCGCAGCGCGTACGGATTGATCTGCTCGCCCACGGGCACATGCGTGCCCACCTCGAAGGCGCGCGCCTGGATCGCTTCGGCCAGGACCTTGCGCTTGCCCAGATCGATCTCGCGCGCAAACGAGTCACGCAGTTTCTCGATCTCGGCGTCACTCGGCCAGCCGAACCAGGATTTTTCGCCGGCCGCGCCGATCGCGGCGTTGGTCAGCGGGTTCCAGATATCCGGCGAGACCCATGCCGTGGCGAAGATGTTCCAGCCGCCGGCCGCGGGAGCATCCTTCTTGGCCCGTCGGCCCACCAGGGTATTCCAGTCCATCGACTGCAGATCCACCTTGAACCCCGCCTGGCGAAGCAATTGCGCCGCCACGTCAGGAAGTTTGGTGATGGACGCCAGGTCGGTCGGCTTCATGATCACCACCGGCGTGCCGTCGTAACCGGAGGCCTTGAGCAGTTCCTGCGCCTTCTTCATGTTGCCCTTGGCGATCAGGTCGCTACCCTTGGTCGAACCGTAGGGAGAACCGCAGACAAACATCGAGGAGCAGGACTTGTAATACTCCTTGATGCCCACCTGCGCTTTGAGAAAGGCCTCCTGATTCGACATCGCGACGACGGCCGCCTGGCGCACCTTGGGGTTGTTGAACGGCGGGTGCAGGTGGTTCAGGCGCACCATGTACTGGAAGCCCAGATTGTTGCCATTGACGATCTGGATGCCCTTGTCGGCAGACAGCGCGGCATACGATTCGAACGCCGGCTGCTCGATGATGTCGACCTCGCCCTTGGCCAACGCATTGACCTGCGCCTGCGCGTCGCGCAGGGCGAGATTCCATTCAACCCGCTCGATGTAGGCGATCTTGCCGCCGGTGGAACCCGAGGGCGGTTCCTTGCGCGGCACGTACTTGGCGAACTTGGTGTAGACCGCCTTGTCGCCCGGCTTGAACTCGTCGCGCTTGAAAACGTAAGGGCCGGAGCCGACGTAGTCCTCGATCTGCTTGTCGGCGGGCGTATCGGCCACGCGCTTGGGCATGATGAAGGGCACGTTCGAGGACGGCTTGCCGAGCGCATCGAGCATGATGCCGCAGGCTTCCGACAGGAAAATCCGGAACGTATCGGGGGCGGTCGTGTCCATGCGGGCGATGAAGGTGAAAAGCTTCTGCCCCATCGCGTCGCGCTTGCCCCAGCGCGTGAGGGACGCGATCACATCCTCGCCGGTGACAGGCCGGCCGTCATGGAATTCAAGACCCTTGCGCAGTTTGAAGGTCCACAGGCGATTGTCCGGGCTCACTTCCCAGGTATCGACCATCTGCGGCTTGATCTGCCCCTTTTCGTCCGTGCCGAACAGGGTGTCATAGATCATGTAGCCATGGTTGCGCGCCATGTACTGCGTGGTCCAGATCGGGTCGAGGATGGACAGGTTCGAATGCGGAATCACCTTGAGCACGTTTTGCTGTGCAAGAGCGCTTCCCACGGCCGCGCCGGCGACCAGCGTTGCGGCGAAACCCCGCAGCAGATGTTTACGCAAATTCATGCATTGCTCCTGAAATAATGATGTGGCAGCGTATCGAGTGTACTCAAATCAAGCAACCACCGTGCCTGCTCGTTTACCCTTGCATGCCCGGCCACCTGACCGGGTCGCGCGCGGCCTCGAACCCCGCGGCGGCCCGCAACGCAAGCTCCTCCCGGTACGCTGGCGCCACGATCTGCAGCCCGATCGGCAGGCCCGCGGACGTAAATCCGCAATTGACGCTCATGGCCGGCTGCTGGGTCAGGTTGAACGGATACGAGAACGGCGTCCACCATGTCCATTCGAAACCGTTCGCAACGATGCCGGGCGGCAAGTCGGGCATGACCTTGCCCACCTCGAAGGCCGGGATCGCGGTGGCGGGCGTGATCAGCAGGTCGTACTTCTGGTTGAAGCGCTTCATCGCCTCGCCTACCTGCACCCGGCCCTGCTGGTAGTCGAGAAAGTCCCCCACGGTGTAGCGCGCCGCATAGGCGCAAGTGTCCTGCAGGCCCTGGTCCATCAGGCGAAACTTTTCCGGCGGCAGTTTCCCGAATGTGTTGCGCGCGGTGGCGAACCAGTGCGTGGCGAACAACGGCCCGCAATCCGGAAAGCCCGGATCGGCCTCCTCGACGATCGCACCGAGGGCGGCGAAAGCCTTGGCCGCCGCCGCCACGGCGGCCTCGACCTCCGGATGCACGTAGCCGATGTAGCCCAGTCGCGGGCTATAGGCGATGCGCAGCCCCTTGATGCCACCCTTGGCTGCGCTGGCGTAGCCAGGCTCGATCGGCGGCAAGGCGCTCCAGTCGCGCGCATCCGGCCGTGCCAGCACGTCCAGCAGCAATGCACTGTCGCCGACGCTACGGGTCATCGGCCCCACATGCGCCACCGTTCCCATGGGCGAGAGCGGCCACGCCGGAACGCGCCCGAAATGCGCCTTGATACCGGTGGTGGCGGTAAAGGAATTGGGAATGCGGATCGAGCCGCCGCCATCGGTACCCACCTGCAAGGCACCCATGCCGGCCGCCAGCGCGGCGGACGCGCCTCCGGATGAGCCGCCCGGGGTCATGGCGATGTTCCAGGGATTGCGCGTGATGCCTGTCAACGGCGAATCCGTGGCGCCCTTCCAGCCCCATTCAGGCGTGGTGGTCTTGCCGAGCAACACCGCCCCGGCCTCGCGCAGGCGCGCGGTGCAGGGCGAGTCATCGTTCCACGGCCCCGCGGGATCCACGGTCTTCGAGCCGCGCATGGTGGGCCAGCCGCGCGCGAGCAGCAGGTCCTTGATTCCGGTGGGCACGCCGTCAATGGCGGAGGCCGGCTTGCCGGCGTGCCAGCGCGCCTCCGACGCACGCGCGTCGGCCAGGGCGCTCTCCGCATCCACATGGCAATAGGCATTGATTTCCGGGTTCTTCGCCGCGATGCGCTCGAGCACCGCCTGCGTGGCCTCCAGCGGCGAGACCGAACCATCGGCATAGCAACGCGCGAGTTCGCCCGCGCCCATCCAGATCAGTTCGCTCATGGCGTCTTCAGCGATCCGACCAGAGTTTTCCGGCAGTGGCCCAGTTTTCCTTCTTCACGTCTTCGAAAACGATATCGACGGCCTCGGGCCCGCAGCCGAGCACGCGACAGGTTTCCTTCGTGATGGCCTCGGCCAGTTCACGCTTCATTTCGACAGTGCGGCCTTCGAACAGCTTGATGGTCATGGCGGGCATGACGGTCTCCTTTCGGGGGCTAACGGATTTCGGACAGCAGCTTGCGGATCAATCCCTGTGCCTGCGCGACATAGCCGACGCCGAACAGGTTGACATGGTTGAGGACATGGTAGAGGTTGTATAGATCGCGCCGCACGCCATAACCGGGGTCGAGTGGCCAGGCTTCGCGATAGGCAGCACGGAACTGCGGGGCGAAGCCGCCGAACAACTCGCTCATGGCGATGTCGGCCTCGCGGTCGCCGTAGTACACCGCGGGATCGAAAATCACCGGCGTGCCGTCTGGCAGGAAGCCGGCGTTGCCCGACCACAGGTCGCCATGCAGCAACGAAGGCTGCGGCACATAACCGGGAAAGTAAAGCGGGATCGCCTCGGCAACCCTCAGGCCGCCTTCGATCCACATGCCGGCGGCAGGGCCGTTCGAAACCCGCTTGAGCTGCGGCTCGAGACGGCATTCGCGAAAAAATGCCGGCCACGCAGCGCCGCCCGCATTCGCCTGGGGTGTGAGGCCGATGAAGTTGTCGCGCTCGAATCCGAACTGCGTTGCCGTCTTGCGATGCAACTGTGCGAGTTGCCGCCCCATGCGCTCGAACGACGCGGGGTTGCCTGGCACCAGGTCGAAATGTTCCAGCACCAGATAAGTGTGACGCCCTTCCCCGCCGACCAGAAACACCTCGGGCACACGGATTGTGCCGGTGGCCGAGAGTGCTTCAAGTCCGCGCGCTTCGGCCTTGAAGCGACGCATCTGCTCGGGGTCACCCACCTTGACGAACACCTGGGCACCGTCGCGCAGCACTGCCCGCAGCACGCGGTCATCAGGCGCGCCTGCGACAGGGGCAACCTCGCGCACCTCGACCACACGCCGCGCGAGCCGGGTGAAAAAAACCGCGAGTTGTTCGCGCGAAGGAGCGACTTGCATGAGCGCGGATGATACACGGCGCGATTTGCCTGGCGCAGACGCGCAGCGGACGCGCGCGCGTCAAGGGGGCAGGAAGACGGCTTCAGGCGGCCGGCGCCAACCCTTGGAAAATCAGAGCCGGGAAAGCAGTGTGGGCTCGGTGCGGTGTTGCAGGCGGCGTACCGCCGCCCGGACCGCGGTATCGTCGAGCAGGGTGTCAAGCGCGCCGCCGGCTCCGGCGGAACCGGCCTTGAGCGCCTGGAAAAGTGCCGGACCCGGGCGGGCGACGTTGTAGTCACGCCCGGTCAAACCGGCCTGGGAGGTGGTCAGCCCCGCATCACCGGCAGCCGCGAGCAAGCGTGCGCTTGCTTCGGGATTGCCGACCATCCAGCGCCGCGCCCGCTCATAAGCGGCGACGACCCCTTCTACCCGCGATGGCTCGGATGAAAGCGTGCGCTCGCTCACCGCCAGTACCTGGAATTCGTCGGCGGCACGTGACAGCACGTAAACAACCTTGACGGCCACCCCGGCACGCCGTTGCTCCAGTGCTTCACGGGCGGACAGGATCGCGAAGTCCGCAGAAGCGCCTGATTCGAGTTCGCGCAGATCGCGCCCGACGACTGCGCCCAGATCCCAACCCTGCTCCCGGATCACCAACAAGTGGGGGGCGCGCGCATCAGCGAAAACCCGCGCGGGTTGCCCGGCACCTGCCTGCGCGCCGGCCCACAAGGGAACCGCGATGGCGACAAAACCGATCAGCTTGGCGAATACACGGCGCATGGCAGTGGCGGAAAAGATCACGGGGACGCAATGCTAGCCCTCAACTTATAACCAACAAACGAATGAATTATTGGTTGTTAATGTCGAAATGGAATAAAAAAGGCGGCCCGCAGGCCGCCTTTCCTGGACGACCAGGACCGTCAATCAGCGTATTGGCCGGCCTTCTTGATGATGGGCGTCCACTTGTCGATTTCCGCCTTGAGGAAGTTGCGCAGGCCATCCGGCGTCTGCTTGGCCTGGGGTACGATAATTGCGCCGAGCTTGTCCATTGCAGCCTGGAAACCGGGGTCCTTGAGAGCGGCCTGAAGCGACGCGTTGAGCTTGTCAGTGACGGTCTTGGGTGTGCCCTTCGGGGCATACACACCGTGCCACACCGCCAGATCGAAGCCCTTCAGGCCCTGGCTGTCCAGCGTTGCCAGGTTGGGCAGCGATGACACCTTTTCCTTTGTGGTCACGCCATACGCCTTGATACGCCCGGTGTTGATGAGCGAGGTTGTCTGGGTCGACTGGTCGCACAAGAGTTGTACCTGGCCACCCTGCAGGTCGGTCATGGCAGGGGCCGTGCCCTTGTAAGGAATGGTCTGCAGGTCAACTTCGATGGTGCTCATGAAAAGCAGCCCGCAAAGGTGAGATGCGGCGCCCAGTCCGGCATTGGCGTAGTTGACCTTGTCGCGGTTGGCCTTGAGATAGGGGATCAGTTCAGCGTAGTTCTTGGGCGGAAAGCTGTTGTTCGCCACCAGGGTCATCGGCACATCGACCACCTGGCCGATGTACTCGAAGTCGGTCATCGGGTTGAAGCGCAGGGTGCGATAAAGCGCCGGCGCGGTCGACATGCCGATATGATGGATCAGCACGTTGTAGCCGTCTGCCGCCGATTTGGCGACGTACTCGACAGCCAGCGTACCGCCCGCGCCAGGCTTGTTCTCCACCAGGACCGTGCCGCCGATCGACTTCGCCATGGCCTGCGCCAGCTGGCGCGCGACGATGTCGGTGGGGCCGCCGGCGGCGAACGGCACGATCAGGGTGACCGGCTTGGTGGGGTAATTCTGCGCGCCAACTTGCGCGGTGGCGAATGCCAGCGCTGCAGCGGCGAAAAGACGCAGCATGGATTTCATGTCTGTCTCCTGACCTGTAGGGTTAGGCGGCGGATTCTACCCCCCAGCCGCGGCGGTCGTCAGCCGGAAAAACCCCTACGCACGGGTCGCCGAGACCCCGGTGCGCCGCCGCGCAACGCCAGCAATGAAGCCCAGACCGGCGATCCAGAGCGCGTGCGTTGCAGGCTCCGGAACGGCAGTCGGCGACGCGAGCACCGACAATCGCACGACATCGGTGGTGCCGGATACGTCATGCAGGTACTCGACGCCCCAAGCGAGGCCCGCCGCAGGACCGGCCAGCGGCAAGACGCTGAATCGGCCCACGATGTCGCGCGCATTGAGGATGTCGAACGCCTCCCCAAGGTGGGGTACGAACGTCCCGCCCCCAAGATTGTAGAGCGTGATATCGAGGCGCCCGTCCAGGGTGGCCGTGCCGGTAACAGCGAGGACATCGTATTGCGCCCCTGCAGCCAGTCCGCCCAACTCGACCAGCAAGGTGCCTGCCGCACCTTGGGTGTAATCGCCGGAGATCGTGAGTACACCGGGAGAATTACCCGGTGCGAGCGTGCCACCGTTGTTGGTGACCGCTGCCGCGATGTTCCCGCTGCCACGCAACAGGCCGCCGTCGATGCTCAGGGTGGCCTGGGTGAGGCGACCGAGCACTTCGGTGATTCCAGCGGTCTGGACATAGCTGCCGGTACCCGCAATGCTGCCTTGGGCGCCGATGACGAACAAGCCGGAATTGCCGATCTGGCCCGGATTGCTGAAGGTGCCATTGTTGGAAAATGTCCCCTGGTTTGAAAGCGCGCTTTTCTGGCTGGGCGTAACAAAGATGTTGTTGACGACGCCGTTGTTGGTGAAATCCCCCTTGTTCACGATGTTCCCCGGCGTGCCGAATGCGCCGTTGTCGAACAGACCGTCGTTGACCACCGACGCGCCGGCATTGTTGAGCACGGTTCCGGTGTTGGATACGCTTGCGCCGTTCTGATTTGTGAATGTACCGTTGTTGGTGACGGATTTGCCGAAGCCCGTGAACAGGGTGGCGCCGCTGCGGTTTTCCAGCCTACCGTCGTTGACAAGTTGCCCGAAATTGTCGACGCGGCCCTTGTTAACGAACACGCCGCCAATACCGTTGGCGAGCGTTCCGCCGTCGATCCGCGTGGTCGCGCCCGTGCCGTTGGTCAGCGCACCGGTATTGGACAGCCTGCCGGTGATGTTCAGTTCCTCGATCGTGCTGATGTTGTCAAGTGTGCCGCTGTTGTTGAGCGTGTTCCCGACGGACAGCCGGCGTTTGTTGGTGATGTTGCCCGCGTTGGACAGCGTCCCTGTAACGAACACGTTGCCGGCGTTGTCAAGTCGGCCATCAAGTGTGTTGCTGAAGGCCCCTGAAATGAACATGAAGGTGCTGCCCGAACCAATATTGGTCAACAAGCCGTCGTTGGTGAATGTGCCGGCCCGCAGGTCGATAGTGCCGAAATTGTTGGTAAGTGTCGCACCAATAGCATTGGTGAATGCTCCCCTGTTCACGATATTCCCGTCCAACTCGTTGACCAGGACACCTCGGTTTTCAAAGCGGAACCCAGTGCCGTTTTCGATGCTCCCGCCACTGCCGCCTCCGCCCCGATTGGTCAACGTTCCGGTGTTGATGAAAGTACCGTTGTTGAAAAACGTGGCGCGATTGCCATCCGCACCCCGATTGAGCATGCTGCCGGCATTGGTGAAGGAACCTTCGTTGACGAAGGTCGCCGTGAGGCCGAAATCGATGGGCACCTTGGAAAAATCCGCGGCAACTGACGCGTTGTTGAACGACCCGAGGTTCTCGAACGTGAGGCCGTTGCAGGCGGTCTCGCTGCTGTTGGCGATCACACCTCCCACTGGATTGGGGTTCGGCGAGATCTGGTCCGTCGTCAGGCAGGCCGCGAGCACCGAATGTCCTGCGCCCCCAAGAAGGCATGCCGCGACAAGACATGCGGCGCGCGTTCGACGGAAGCGGATCGCCGGACTGCCTGTTGAAACGTGTGCCTGCATCGTCATCCGGTGAGTCCCTTCTGGTCTGGTCAGGTATTCAAAAGTCGCGGTTGCCCGTCACGTAGGGCGGTTCTCCGTCATGACAGGCACGACATCGACACGGGCGCGCCGGATGTCGAACGTCACCACCCCATGCTACAGCGCTTCTACAATCGCCCGGCCGAGGTCGTCTGTGCCGGCCTTGCCGCCGATATCAGGCGTTTTCGGTGCGCCGGAGGCCGGATCGAGCACCTTCTCGATGGCCTTGACGATGGCGGCACCGGCTTCCGGATGCCCGAGGTGTTCCAGCATCATCGCGCCGGACCAGATCTGGCCGATCGGATTGGCGATCTTCTTGCCGTAGATGTCGGGCGCGGACCCGTGCACCGGCTCGAACAAGGAGGGAAACTTGCCCTCCGGATTCAGGTTTGCCGAGGGCGCAATGCCGATGGTGCCGGCCGTGGCAGGCCCCAGGTCGGAGAGGATGTCGCCGAACAGGTTGGAGGCCACGATCACGTCGAAACGCTGCGGGTTCAACACCATCTGGATGGTGAGGCCGTCGATGTGGTACTGGCTGGTTTTGACCTCGGGGTAGTTCTTGCCCACCGCGGCGAAACGCTCGTCCCAGTAGGGCATGGTGATGGAGATGCCGTTGGACTTGGTGGCCGAGGTGACGAGCTTGCGCGGGCGCTTCATCGCCAGTTCGAAGGCGAATTTCATGATGCGCTCGCAGCCCTTCTTGGTGAAGGTAGAGGTCTGCTGCGCCATCTCGCGCTCGGTACCGACGAACAGGCGCCCCCCCACGGACGAGTACTCGCCCTCGGTGTTCTCGCGCACCACGTAGTAGTCGATCTCGCCGGGCTTGCGGCCGGCCAGCGGGCAGGGAATGCCGGGCATCAGGCGCACCGGGCGCAGGTTCACGTACTGGTCGAACTCGCGGCGGAAGTGGATCAGCGAATCCCACAGCGACACATGGTCGGGCACGATCGACGGCATGCCGGTGGCGCCGAAGAAAATGCAGGTATGCCCGCCGATCTGCTCTTTCCAGTTCGGCGGCATCCAGTAGTTGTGCTTCGCGTAGTTGTCGCACGACCAGTCGAAGTGGTCGAAGTGCAGGTCGAGGTTGTACTTGCGCGCGGCGGCTTCCAGCACGGCTAGCGCGGATGGCATGACCTCCTTGCCGATGCCGTCGCCGGGAATGACGGCGATGCGATGTTTGCTCATTTGTCGTTATCCTGCTTGAAGTTGGTTCGGGAAGAATGCCAGCAGTTCGGCACTCAACAGGTCGGGCACTTCTTCGGGAATGTAGTGCCCGCACGGCAAGGCGCGGCCATCAACCTCCCTGGCGTATTCACGCCAGATTTCCAGCGGCCTGAAGCAGCGCTCGATCACGCCATTGGCGCCCCAGAACACGCGGAGCGCGCATTCTACTTTGCGGCCTGCGGCCAGGTCGGCACGGTCATGTTCGAGGTCGATGCCGGCAGAAGCGCGATAGTCCTCGCACATCGCGTGCACCGCGCCGGGCAGGCTGGCGCAGCGGATGTATTCGGCCAGCGCCTCGGGCGCGAACAGTTCGATCCCCCTGGCGCTGCGGCTCATTACGCGGCGCACATAAAACTCCGGATCGGCTTCGAGCAAATGCTCGGGCAGCGGGTGCGGCTGGATCAGGAAAAACCAGTGCCAGTAGGCCTGCGCGAAGGCCATATTGGTCTGCTCGTACATCGCCAGCGTCGGCGCAATATCCAGTAACACGGCTTTCGCGACGGCCGCTGGATGGTCCAGGCAAAGACGATGGGCCACACGCGCGCCCCGGTCGTGCGCGCACAGGTAGAAGCGCTCGAAACCGAAGGTGCGCATCACCTCCACCTGGTCGCGCGCCATCTCGCGCTTTGAATAGTTGGCATGGTCGGGCAGGCCGGCCGGCTTGCTGCTCTCGCCGTAACCGCGCAGGTCGGCGGCGATGATCTGGAAGCGCTGCGACAACTGCGGCACGACCCGGTGCCAGATGGCGTGGGTCTGTGGGTGGCCGTGCAGCAACAGCAGCGGCGGGCCGTTGCGATTGCCGCCGCGGGCAACATGAATGGTCACGCCGTTGACGGTGATGTCCTGGGGAGTAAATCCGCGAAGCAGCATGAACTTTCCTATTGGGTGGATGCGGACGCCAGCATGTAACGCGCCGCCAGCAGATCCAGGGCGGCAAACCCCACTGACTTGAGGACAGTGATTTCGGTCTCGCTCGTGCGCCAGGGCTTTTCGCTGGCCACCATCTCGGCGAACTCGGCGCGAATCGCCTGCGGCGTGATCAGGCCGGCGGCGATCGCCTGCGTGACCTCGCCGCCTTTCTCGAGCACGCCGGCACGGGTATCGGCGAACAGGCTCACGCGCGGAAAAAGCGCGGGCGCCGCTTCGGACATGGCGGTGGTAAAGGCACCGAACAAGCCCACATGGGACCCCGGCCGCACCCAGGCAGGCTCGATGAACGGCACGGTCGCCGTGGTGGCCGCGACAATGACGTCCGCTTCGCGCACCGCACGTTCCAGGTCGGGTTCAACCGCGGCGGCGATGCCCCGGCTGGCGAGCGTTTCGGCCACGCGTTGCGCCGCCTCGGGGCGCCGCCCCCAGAGGGTGATGCGTTCAATATCCAGCACGCTGGCATGCGCCTCGGCCATTTCCGGCGCCAGCGCGCCGGTGCCCAACACCGCCAGGCGCAAGCGGCCCTTGCGGGCCAGCAAACGAGCGCCCAGCGCAGCGGCAGCGGCGGTTCGGCGCAGGGTCAGTTCGGTGCCGTCGATCACCGCCATCGGCATGCCGTCGGTGCCGGAAAATACGTTGTACAGAGCCGCCACGGTGGGCTTGCCCGCCGCGGCATTGGCCGCCCACACCGAGATCATCTTCACGCCGATCAAGCCACCGGTCTGCCAGGCCGGCATGATGAGAAACGCGCTGCCATCGCCCGGCGGGTCCATGTGCATGCGGGCCGGCGAGGCGATCGGCTCACGCAGGCCGGCGGCCAATGCGTCGACCAGGCGGTCGTATGGGCACAGGCGCGCCACGGCGGCGGCATCGAAGGTTTGCAGCATGGGGAAGAGGCGGGGTGAAGTTTTCGGACAGGCGCAAATGTACGTCAGTTCGCGCTGGCGCCCCGGCACACATACAATCCGGTGCATGGCTGAACAGTTCGACGTGGTGATCGTGGGAGGTGCCGCCGTAGGCAGCGCGGCTGCCTATTTCCTCGCGGCGAACCCGGATTTCGGCGGGTCCATCCTGGTGCTGGAGCAGGACTTCTCGTACCAGAAATGCGCCACCACGCTTTCGGCGGCGTCGATCCGTCACCAGTTCTCCACGCCGGGCAATATCCGCATGTCGCAGTTCGGCACCGACTTCATCCGCTCGATCGGCGAAGCGCTGGTGGTCGAAGGGGAGGCGCCGGAGGTCGGCTTCATCGAAGCCGGCTACCTGTTTCTCGCCACCGCGGCGGGCGCCGAAGTGCTGCAGGCCAACCATCAGGTGCAAACCGGGCTCGGCGCGGATATCGCCCTGCTTTCCGCGCAAGCGCTGGCCACGCGCTTTCCCTGGCTTCACACCGACGACATCGCCGCCGGTACCTACGGGCTTTCCGGCGAGGGCTGGCTGGACGCTTATGCGCTGCTGCAGGCGTTTCGCCGCAAGGCCATTTCACTCGGGACCACGTACCGGCAAGCGCGTGCGACACGGCTGGTGCGCGAAGCGCGCCGGATCGTCGCGGTGGAGCTTGCCGATGGTCAGCGCATCGCCTGCAACACGGTGATCAACGCGGCCGGAACTGGCGCGGCAGCCTTGGCGCAAGCGGCGGGCATTGCGCTGCCGGTGCAGTCACGCAAGCGCTGCGTGTTCCATTTCACCAGCCCGGCCTCCCTGCCGGACTGTCCGCTGGTCATCGACCCGAGCGGCGCCTATTTCCGCCCCGAAGGCACGGGCTTCATCTGCGGCATTGCCCCGCCGGAAGCGGAAGACCCGGAGTGCTTCGATTTCGATGTCACGCACCACCTGTTCGACGAGGTGCTCTGGCCAACGCTGGCCGCGCGGGTGCCGCAATTCGAGGCCGCGCGCCTGCAACATGCGTGGGCGGGGCACTACGATGTGAACACCCTGGACCACAACGTGATTGTCGGCGCCCATCCGGATGTGGATAACCTGCTGTTTGCCAATGGCTTCTCGGGCCACGGCCTGCAGCAGTCACCTGCCGTTGGCCGCGCCTTGTCCGAACTGATAACGCATGGCGCCTGGCGGACGCTCGACCTGTCGGCGTTTGGCTGGCAGCGGGTGCTCGACAACCATCCGCTACTCGAAATCAACGTCGTGTAGCGGCAAATTCAAGGAAGACAAGCCTGTAAGCGGGGTTCTGTTACGGGGCTTTCACCCTATGACGGCCATTCCTCTAGGCCGCCGGTTGCCCGGCGGCTCAAGCCACCTACCCGCAGGCTCAGCGAGCAGCGTCAGCGCCTGCCTATTTGGTGTTGCACCGGGTAGAGGTTGCCGCGTTTCACCCTTTGGGACGCAACCGCGGGACATAAAGCCCCGCGGTGGTCCCAAAGACTCGTCTCTGTGGCCCTGGTCCTCGCGTCACCGCGGACGGTCGTTAGCCGCTACCCTGCTCTGTGGTGCCCCGACTTTCCTCCCGCGCCGCGGTTGCCCGCGCCGCCGGCGACCGTCCGGCTTGCTTCCAGGACGAATGGTACGCGACGTGGCGCCCAACCGCGCCTTCAGCCGAAAACCATCGCCACCCCGTGGGCATCGGTCGCATCGATGGCCCAGGACCCGTCCGGCATGCGGCGTGGCGCGAAGCCGCCGTCGCGCAAGGCTTTGTAGGCCTGTTGCCGGTCCGCCACGTGGATGAAAAGTGCCGCCGCATGCGGCAGGGGCCGTTCCGGCAACACCACCTCGCGCAAGCGCTGCTGCAGCGCCTGGCGGGTGCAAAAGGCCAGTGGCGCGCCGCCGGTTGCCACCTTCAGTCCCTCATCGATGCGCTCCGGCCAGGCACCGAAGATGCGCCCATAAACACCGGCCAGGTAGGCGACGTTGTCGGCCACGAATGCCACCGCCGCCAGACCGGTGGCGCGATTGGCGTGGCGCTGCAGTTCCGGCAGCCACACCAGATCGCGGGTGAAATGCTGGCAGATGAAGACCTGGGCGCCGGGCGTGGTGTGGGAGGCAATGTTGGTCAGGCGAAAGCGCGCGGTGCCGGTGCGGCTGCCTTGCGCGACCGCGCGCGAGAAGTCCTTCGGCATGGATGGCTCGAAGCCCTGTTCGGCCAGCACCGGCAGCGCCGCGGCGACGTCGGTCCCGGTCAGCGCGAGCGCCGCCAGCCCCTCGTGGCGGCGCTGGAATTCGTGGAAATACGCCTGCAAGGGATTGGCATCGGGCACCGTCAGCAACTCGAAATAGTCGCTTCCGAGCATGATGTTGTGGTTCGACGACCCGGTGCTGTGCAGGCCGCGCGGCGCCAGCGTGAACCCCATGCGGGCGAAGGTCTGGCTGGCGGCGTCGAGGTCGCGCACCGCGATCACCGCATGGTCAAGACCGGCGATGCCCGGGGTGGGCCGGATGTGCTGGCTCATGGCGCTCCCGCGTCCGCAAAATGGCTGATCACGTTAACCCATGGTGCTCCTCAAGGCAAGCCGCCGATTGCCGCACGGGCCGGTGATCCGCCGGATCGCGCGCTCCGCGCCTTTGCCGCCTCTGTCGATCATGCTAAATTGCCTGAGTCAGGCACATCCTGGTCCGGCCACACAAAAATGACAACGGCAGCACTCGCGAGCGCCACCTACGAGGTTGAGGACGGCAACGCCGCCAATGAATTGTTCCAGCGCAACGGCTGGACCGACGGCCTGCCAATCGTCCCGCCCACCGAAGCCGGCGTCAGGACATTTCTTGCGGTGGTGCGCTGTGCGCCCGGAGAGATCATCGGCATCGAGCCGGTGCGACGGCGCCGCATCACCGCCGAAAAGGTCGCCATCGCGGCGATCATGGCGGGCTGCCTGCCCGAATACATGCCGACTGTCATGGCCATCATCAAGGCGATGTGCGTACCGATCTACAACCTGCATGGCAGCACCGCCAGCACCGGCGGCGCAGCGCCGCTGGTCGTCGTGAACGGCCCGGTGCGTACGGCGCTGGGCATGCACGCCACCCACAATGCGCTCGGCAACGGCAGCCGCGCCAACGCCAGCATCGGCCGCAGCCTGCGCCTGTTCATCCTAAATGTCCTTGGCGGCCACCCGGGCCAGCTTGACCGCTCGACCCTTGGCCACCCGGGCAAGTACACCTTCTGTGTCGCCGAAGACGAAGAGGAGAGCCCCTGGCAGCCCCTGTCCGTGGAGCGCGGCGTTGCCGCCGGCCTGTCGGCGGTGACGGTCATGGCCGCCGGGTCGCCGCACCAGATCCTCAATGAATGGACGCATGACCCCAGGGAACTGCTAGACACGTATGCCGCGGCGATCCGCGCCAACATGCTCACCTATTCGATCTGGCACGGCAATTACGCGCTGGTCATCGCGCGCCAGCAACGTGACATCTTCGAGCGCGCCGGCTGGAGCAAGCAGAACATCCGCGACTACATGTTCGAGAAATGCTGGGTCTTGCGCAAGGAGTGGCGCGAAGTAGGCAAATCGGCCATCGCCGGGCGCAAGGACGAGGAACAGGTATACCGTGCGTTCAGCGCACCCGAAGACCTGCTGGTGGTTTCCGCCGGAGGTACAGCGGGCGGCTTCGGCGCGATCATCCCGCCCTGGATAGGCAACAAGTCGATGGCCGTGACCATGGCGATCGAAACCTGACAATCGTTGAACACCAAAGGAGAACACGCATGCTGACTGTCCTGGACCCGCGCCTGTCGGCCGAAGGCGAGGCGCTGCAGATGGCGCCGGCGATCGATTCCCTCAAGGGCCTGGTGATCGGCCTGCTCGACAACGCGAAAATCGGTACCGAGCGCCTCTACGACCATATCGAGGAGATCCTCCGGTCGCGCTACGGTGTGCGCGAATTCATCCGCCGCCGCAAACCCGACACCAGCCGTCCCGTGCCGGATGCGATGCTCGCGCAGATGAGCGGCGCCGACGCCATCGTTTCCGGCGTCGGCGACTGAGGGAGTTGCTCGTCGTGCAGTTTGCACGACTCCATCAAGTCCGAACGTCTCGGCATTCCGTCGGTCGCGATCATCACCGACCGTTTCCAGAAAAGCGCGCAGATGGTCTCCGAGCTCAACGGCCTGGCCGACTATCCGTTCGCGATGATCGACCATCCGATCGCCAATAACGATGACGCGGCCCTGAAGGTCAAGGCCGAGATCGCCGTCAAGCAGATCGTCTCCATGCTGACCGAGCGCAAGGCCTGACCGGAAGCCCGCGCGCGGCATGCAGTTGCCGCGCCGATGACTGATGTCGGAGGAGGAACCATGAGTGCCGCAATGTCCGCATCAACAATCGCCGGGGTCCTGGGTGCCGCCCTGGTCGCCGCGGCTGGCGCGCTTGCATCGGCGGCCAGCGCGCAGGAGTACCCGGCACGGCCCATCACCATCGTCGTGCCGTTCCCCGCGGGCGCCGCGGTCGACAACATCGTCCGTCCCCTGACCGGCGAATTGCAGCGCCTGCTGGGCCAACCGGTGGTGGTGGACAACAAGGGCGGCGCCCAGGGCGTGATCGGCACCCAGCTGGTTGCCCGCGCCAAACCGGACGGCTACACCCTGCTTGCCGGTTCCAGCACCACCCTGGCCGCCAATGTGGGCCTGTTCAAGAGCCTGCCCTACGACCCCATCAAGGATTTCCAGCCTGTCGCCGGACTCGGGTACACCTCGATGATGTTCCTGGTGCGCGCCGACTCGCAGGTGCGCGACCTCAAAGGGCTGGCGGCCTATGCGCGCAGCCAGCCGGCGCCGCTGGCGGCGGCATACGGGTCATCGAGCGGCCAGGTGGCCCTGGCCATCCTGTCGCGCGCCCTCGGCATCAATCTCCTCCCGGTGGCTTACAAAGGCACGCCGCAGGCGGTGACCGACCTGCTCGGCGGGGCGCTGCCGATGGCCGCCATCGACGTGGGCAGCGGCGTGCCGCACATCGCCCCCGGCGGCCGCCTGACCGCGCTGGCGATTACCGGGACCGGACGCAGCGTCTCCGCGCCGGCGGTGCCGACCCTGTCCGAAACCTTCCCGAATTCCGATCTGGTCACCTGGGTCGGCCTGGTGGCGCCTGCGGGCACGCCCATGCCGGTAGTCAGCAAGCTGCACCAGGCGATCAACAGTGTGCTGGCCACGCCGGAGCTGAAGCAGAGTTTCGCCTCCATCGCCATCGAGGTCGAGCCTGTCAGCCCGGACGACCTCGGCCGCCGCATGCAGCGCGACCAGTTGCGCTGGATCGAACTGATCCGCTCCATCGGCATCCAGCCGCAGTAGTCGAAGGCCGCCGGCGCCCTGGGCGGCGCCTTGCCCGGGCCGGGTCGGGATAGACTTCGCGCTTCTTCCAGCGCTACCGCGACCAGACAAAATGAACCCAGCCGACATGCCGAAAAACATCCCCGTCGAGGCGTTGAACGACGTCGCCCACAAGGACCTCGACTACCGCAAGATCCCCTATGCGAAACCGCAGCCGATGGGCATGATCGCGGACCTTGTGGTGCCAGGCGTGATGCAGGCCGTACTCGACCCGCAAGGCGGTGACCCGCGCCTGTGGGTGCCGCTGTCCGACACGGTGTCGTTGAGGCCGGTGCATTTCAACGTGTCGCAAGGTTTTTACGCACACGTGATGCGGGTGACGCGCGGCGGCGTGCTGTCGCGCCATCGCCATACCGGCGGGGTGCACGCGTTGGTGCTCAAGGGGCGCTGGCACTACCTCGAGCACGATTGGGTCGCCGAGGAAGGCTCCTACGCTTTCGAGCCGCCGGGCGAGACCCACACCCTGGTGGTGCCGGATGACTGCGCCGAGATGATCACCTTTTTCGTCATCCACGGCGCCCTGCTGTATGTGGATCCGGAAGGCAAGGCGACCGGCTACGACGACGTCTTCACGCGCCTGGAGATCGCCAGCAACCACTACGAGAAGGTGGGCCTGGGGCGCGACTATGCGAAATCCCTGACGCGCTGACGTCATCGGTCTGTGAGGAGAGAAGGCCCGCGCAAGCGGGCCTTTCTTGTTTGGATCGGCCGGTTCAGGCCGGCTGCAGCTTGCCGCGCCGCTTTTCCATCAGCTTGCCCAGTATGCCGTTGGGCATGTAGATGATGAACAGCACCAGCATCAGGCCGTAGATGGTGGAGTCGAGCGAATTGATCTGGTTGCCGATGCCCACCCGCAAACCCTCGGTAAGCAGCAGGGTGAACACCGCGCCCACCGTGGGCCCGAGCTTGACGAACATGCCGCCGGCGATCACCGCGAACACCATCTGCAACGAAACGCCGAGCGAGGCCACGGTTTCGGGATTGATGTACTGCTGGTACTGGCCATAGAGCGCGCCGCCAAAGGCCGTCATCGCAGCGCTGATCACTGTGATGGTGAGCTTCGCACGGGTGACGTTCACGCCCACCGAGGCGGCGGCGTCCTCTTCCTGGCTGATGGCCTGCATGGCGTGGCGCATCATGCTCTGGTCGATGCGCTGCCAGATCCAGATGCCAAACAGCCAGCACACCAGCGCGGCGTAGAAGAACACGCGCTTGTCCGAGCTTTGTAGCGCCATCAGCGACCAGGTGCTCCCGTCCTTGAGCGCGGAAACGGGCGTGATGCCGAGCGACCCGCCGGTGGTATCACGCAGCGCGATGATGATCGAGCGCACCACTTCGGTCAGCGCCAGGGTGACCAGCGCGAAATAGTGGCCGGTGATGCGGAAGCGGAAGCACGGGTAGCCGATCAGGATCGCCACCGCCACGGACAGCAGCATGCCCAGTGGAATGCCGATCCAGGGGCTGATGCCCTGCAGGTTCCACAGGAGGGTGACCACATAGGCACCGATACCCATGAAGGCGCCATGGCCGAAAGACACCAGGCCGAAGCGCCCCATCAGCGACCAGCCGGTGTAGATGAAACCCCAGATCAACAGGGTGATCAGGACGTGCAGCAGGTACAGCGACGACACCACCAGCGGCACGCACGCGAGCAGGGCGACAGCGACAATCCAGTTGCGGCTGATCACGACTTGCCCCCCAGGATGCCCTGCGGGCGCACGAACATCATGACGATAAAGAAGACGAAAGCCATCACGTAGCCCCACTCGATGTGGAAGTAGAAGCCGCCGATCGAAATGAGTTGCGCGAAGATGAACGCCGCGATGAAGCCGCCCAGCATGTTGCCCAGCCCGCCCAGCACGCACACCATGAAGGTGAGCGGCCCAAACGAGAGGCCGATGGCCGGATGCACGTCGTACTGCAGCACCAGAAGGCACGCGCCCAGCCCCGCCAGGGCGCCACCGATGGCCGAGGTGGTGAGGTAGATGCGCGCCGGCGACACGCCCATCAGCGGCATGATGCCGCGATCCTGGCTGATGGCGCGGATCGCCGTGCCCAGGTAAGTCTTCTTCAGGAACAGCCACAGGAGCACCATGGCCACCAAAGCGGTCAAGGCCGCCGAGATACGCGACCACGGTAGCGAAATCTCGCCCAGTACCAGGCTGGGCATGGAAACACCGATGTTGCGGAACTCGATGCCGAAGGCCAGCGTAGCGGCCGCCTGCATGAAGGTGAGCATGCCGCCAGTGACCAGCAACTGGTTGATCGGCTCGCTTTCAAGCACCGGGCGGATCACCAGCACATGCAGCAGCACGCCCAGCACGGACACGACGACGATCGCGGCGGCGAAAGCGGCAAACAGGTTCCAGCCAAAAGTCTTGGTGAGGAAGAACACCGTGTACATGCCGATCATCATCAATTCGGCGTAGCAGATCCACACCACGTCGATGACGCCGAAGATCAGGTTGAGCCCCAGCGCCAGCAGGGCGAGCACGCCGCCGAACAGCACGCCGTTCAACACGGTTTCAAGCAGGAAGATGTCGAAGAATTCCATGCTCAAGCATTCAGGTGGGGTTTACGTGACATTACAGGCCCACATAGGCCTTCTGGATTTCATCGCTCGCGAGCAGCTCGGCGGCACTCCCGGAGGCCTTGATGCGGCCGACTTCCAGGAGGTAGGCACGGTCGACCACCTTGAGCACCTGGCGCACGTTCTGCTCGACGATCATCACGGTATAGCCCTCGGCGCGGATTTTCTTCATCAGGTCGAAGATCGACTGCACGATCACCGGCGCCAGTCCCGCCGAAGGTTCATCCAGCAGGAGCAGCTTGGGGCCACTCATGAGCGCACGGCCGATCGCGCACATCTGCTGCTCGCCGCCGGACATGGTGCCGGCCATCTGGTGGCGCCGTTCCTTCATGCGCGGGAACAGGGCATAGACCATCTCCAGGCGCTGGGCAAACTTGGGCCGTGCCGATTCGGGAAAAGCCCCCATGCGCAGATTTTCCTCGACCGTCAGGCGCGGAAACAGGCGGCGATGTTCCGGCACCTGCGATAGCCCCAGTTCGATGATGCGGTGTGGTTCCACCGCCGCGAGCGACCTGCCTTCAAGGGCGATGTCGCCGCCGGTCACGTTGATGAGCTTGGAAATCGCGCGCAACAAAGTGGTCTTGCCGGCGCCGTTGGGCCCTATCACCGCCACCGCCTCGCCCGCATTGACCGAAAGCGACACGTCGAACAGGGCCTGGAAAGTGCCATAGCCGGCCGAAACGTTCCTCAGTTCCAGCATGGCGCTCATGCGGCCGCCTCGCTGGCGCGCTGGTTGGTCTGCGCCTGCACGTCGTCCGCATCGGTCCCCAGATACACCTCGACCACTTGGCGGTTCTTCGCCACCTCATGCGGCAGGCCGGCGGCGATGATCTCGCCATGGTCCAGCACGATGCAGCGGTCCACCACCCGCATGAGCACGCCCATGATGTGCTCAACCCAGATGATGGTGATGTTCTTCTCGCGGCGGATGTTCTTCAACATGTCCGCCGCCTGCTCCATCTCGGCCTCGTCCAGCCCGCCCAGGGATTCGTCGGCCAGCAGCAGGCGCGGCTGGGTCGCCAGAGCCCTCGCGAGTTCAAGCTTCTTCAGCGCGGCAGCGCCCAGGCCATCGATACCGGCGTCGTTGGCATAAGGCAACTGGATCAGGTTCAGCGCCTCCTCCGCCTGTTTCCATGCGGTGGCGCGCGACACCTTGCCGTTCTGGCCGTAGAAGGCCGACAAGGCCACGTTCTCGAGAATGGTGAGCTTCCTGAACGGTCGCGGAATCTGGAACGTGCGGCCGATGCCGGAGTGGCACACCTGCGCAGGTTTGAGGCCGCCGATCTCCTTGCCCTGGAATCTGATCGAACCGGAGGTCGGCGCATACAGGCCGGCCACCAGGTTGAAGGTGGTGCTCTTGCCCGACCCGTTCGGGCCGATGAGTCCGAGGATTTCACCCTCACCCAACTCGAACGAAATCGCGTTGACCGCAGTGAAACCGCCGAACTTCTTGGTCAGACCTTGAACTTCAAGCATGCGTGGGGAGGGGCTGGATCGCGGGGCTGCGGCCACGCAGGCAATGCGGCGGCCGGTATAACGAATCGGGCGCACGACGGGCCGCCCGGCATGTCCGGTTCCGGCCCAGGGCCGAAACCGGTCAACTCAGGAGATCGCCGATCAGGGCGCGAATCCGTGTCCCTTGGGGAAGGGCATCACCGGATCCACCGTGCGGATCGCCTTGGGCCACGCGATGTTGGTGCGGCCATTGACAAACTGCATCACCACCGGGGAGGCGCGCGAGTTCTGCCCCGCCATCGGATGGCCGGGCGGATTGAATTTCACGCCATAGCCCTGGACGGTGCCACCCTCGGGAATGTCGGTCTCCAGGGCAGCCTTGCGGATCGCCTCGGAATTGGCACCCCCATGCTTCTTGATCGCGCGCGGCAGCACGTCGGTGAAGAAGTACCAGGCCTGGTTGAAACCCATGCTCACATGCGGTGGCACTTCACCCGGGCCCTTGATGGCCTGGTAGCGCTTGACCATCTCCTTGGTAACGTCACCGATGCCGGGCTTGAGCGCCTTGCCGTCGATCAGCTGGGCTGCCACCGGGTCAACGTCGAACACGTAATTGACGTCCGGCCCGAAGGTGGCCGCCAGCTTGTCGATTTGGCCATAACCCGCGCCATGGCCGATCAGCGCCTTGAACTTGAAGCCCTGCTCCTTGGACTGGCGCAGGAAGAGCGTGATGTCCGGGTTGTAGCCGGTATGCAGCACCACGTCGGGCTTGGCACGGCGCATCTTGGTGACCAGGCTGGACAAGTCAGGTGCAGTCGCCGCATAACCCTCCTTCAGGACCACCTGGATGCCGAGCTTCTTGCAGGTTTCGTCATTGGCTGAGGAAATGCCGGCGCCGTAGGGGCCGTCTTCATAGATGATCGCGACTTTCAGCTGCTTGGGCTCGACGCCAAACTTGGCCTTGGCGCTCTCGGCCAGGAACATGCATGAGGCCTCGCCGAACTGGTCGCCATGTACCGTGCCGCGAAACACGTACTGGTAATTCTTGCCCTTGAGCACCGAGGAGGCCACGCAGATGTTGGCCCACATGATCTTCTTGGCTGCTTCGGCCTTGCCGGCCATCGGCACACAGTGGGCGCTCGAGAAGATGCCCATGATCAGCTCGACCTTTTCCTGGTTGAGCAGGCGCTCGGTCTCTGAAAGAGCCACCTCGGCCTTGGACTGTGCGTCCACGTAGACCGGGACGATCTTGACGCCCTCGACGCCACCTTTTTCGTTGATCATGTCGATGGCGATCTTGTTGCCGAGGTAACCGGGTTCGGAGCCGCCGGCAGCCAGCGGGCCGGTTAGGTCATAAACGACACCGATCTTCAATTGCGCAAGTGCGGGCGCTGCAGCGACCATCAAGGCCGAAACTGCGGCCAGAATCAGGCGTTTCATCTCTTGTGTCTCCTCGTTGAACCGTGAATGTTCTTTTTATTCCAAGCGGTCCAGTGTTTCAAAACCCTGCAAGCCTGTCAAGGAATGGCGCAACATGGCCGTCCGCGTGCGCGCACGGCCATGTTGGGCAATCCCAATTCGGGGGCCGCGCAATTAAGCGTGGCTTGCGCCTAGACGACCAGAAAGTCGGTAGCGGACAGGGCGGGGGTCGAACCCAGCAGGGCGATGACAAGCGATGCGCCCGCGCCGTCGCCGTCCGCGTCGTAGGAGAGTTCGCCGGTTACCTGGTTGTAAACCACAAAGTCGTCGGCGTCCGCGGCGGCGCCCGTGGAACCGGACGAGAAGTTTTGCAGCGCGAGACCACCCGCCACCAGCAAATCGAACACTTCGCGGTCCAGCACGAGTTTGTCTTCGCCGTGCCGGAAGTCTGTGACGTGGTCCGGGTTCGCGGCACCCTCGAGGATCGCGTTGAACACGAACTCGTCCGCCCCGTCCCCGCCGGTCAGCGTATCCCCACCGCCGCGACCGACCAGGCGGTTGGCGGCGGCCGTGCCGGTCAGCGCATCTGCACCGGAGCCGCCATACACGGCCTCGAAGTACGCACCGGCATTCGGTTCAAAACCGCCAAAATCGGTCGCGGAGAATTCGGCAGGTGTGATGTCGCTGAAGCGCAGCGCGGTATGTGCGGTTTCCCGAACCGGAGCCTGGGATAACTGGTGGAGACGATCCAGGGCCAACACAATTTCACGATGCACCGACAACCATACCCGAAAAGGCATCGGTGGAGGTGGAGGTGGTGGTGGAAGCGGCGCCTGAAATCCGGTACCGCTGGCTGCAATTTGCAAGAGAGTATCTGCGCCCTCCTGGCGCAGACTTGCGAAACCATCATAAAAGGGATTGGTCGAGCCCGCCCATGCATACATGTCGCCGAAATCGATATCGAGAACGTCCTCGCCGGACTGATAGTCCTCAACGACAACATTCTGCAGGTCGCTGGCCCAGTTCCATTCCAAAACCAGACGGTCAGCACCCGCGCCGAGCGTCACGCTCGAAGTGGACACACCATGAACGTAGACAGCGTCGTTTCCATCGCCCGCATCCAACACGAACCTCTGCTCCGCACTTTCTCCGTAGTACGTGACTGTGTCGTCGCCCTCTCCTCCCAACATGGTGACCTGATCACTATCGCCATGCGCAGGATACCCATCGCGTCCGTAGTATGTGATGCTGTCATCACCATCCCCTCCCAGCATGGTGGTCTGAACCTGTACTTCATTGTCATACGACTGACTGGCATAGATTGTGTCATTGCCTGCGCCTCCATCCAGCAATCCGCTGTCCGCGTGATTCGCATGCCAGTTCAGCCAGTCGTTTCCCTCGCCCCCGAGAAGCGATCCATTGCCGCCCCATTTACCCAAGGAGTCATCGCCGCGCCCGCCAGACAACTGGTCGTCCCCGAGACCGTCACTGATGGCGTCGTTGCCGTCGCCCCCTTCAATTGTGTCGTCTCCGAAACCGCCACTGAGGGCGTCGTTGCCGTCGCCCCCTTCAATCATGTCGTCCCCGGCGCGACCGTCCATCATGTCATCGCCATCGCCGCCGAGCATGAGATCTGAACTCACCGTCCCGGTGAGCGATTCCGATTCACCCGTTCCCTCGATCACCTGGCCCGCGGGCATGCTGCCATCGGGGCTATAGCCGTTGAAATCGGCGCCTGACAAGGCGGATGGAAAGACGTTCTGCAGCCTGAGAACGTCCGCGTAGCCAAACTTGGACCCACGGCCATCCGCGTCGATCTGGAGAACGGTATCGACGCCTTGGTTCGTCAGGCGAGCGTATCCACTGCCGAACGGATTGCCCTCGCCGGACCAGTCCCATCCATAGCAAACGCTGTAGCCAAACCGGACATCCAGGACATCTTCGCCGGGTGAGTAGTCCGTGATCGTGACGACTTCGACATTCAACCAGTCCACGAAGTATGGCAACACTGCCGAGTCAGCCCCCTCGCCAAGCGTGACCGTGGTCGAAGGTTGACTGTAGAGATTGATAACGTCATCGCCCTGGCCGCCATCCACGGTGTACACACCGAAAAGGCCACCCGCCAAAAAAATGTAATCATTGCCGGGCCCGCCTTGCGCGATCACAGTGGTAGACACTTTGGCCCGATCTGCCCAAACCGACAGGTAATCATCACCGGGGCCCCCGTCAAGATGACCTGTCCGACCATCTGTATCTGTAGCATGCCAAATCAGAGAGTCGCCGCCGTCGCCGCCGAGGAGAATGGTGCTCCAGCCGTTATCCCAAAGCACGTCATTCCCGCCTCCGCCGCTCAACTGGTCGTTCCCAGGCCCGCCCTCAATCCAGTCATCTCCATCGCCGCCGTCTAAGGTATCGTCTCCCGCGAAACCGTTCAGGGTATCGGCGCCGTCCATGCCCTCGATGCGGTCGGGTCCGACCGTGCCGTCGATGAAACTGCCCACCGGTATGGCTACAAAGACATCCCCAGGTGCCGCACTGCCGTCGGGTGAAAAGCCTTCAAAGTCGGCGGCCGAGAAGGCCTCGACGGCGATATTCCTGAACACCACGACATCGGTGAAGTCAGAGCCCTCGCCTTCGCCATCGGCGTCGATCTGCAATACCGTGTCCGCACCCCGCTGAACCAGCCGCAGGTAGCCGCTGCCAAAGGGGTTTTCCGATCCCGACCAGTTCGACCAGCGGCCGGAACCGTCGTCAAAACCGAGTCTCAGTCGGTCCTGGCCGGGCTGATAGTCCGTGACGACCACAGGCGACGCAGCCGCCCCATGGCCGTAGAGGTCGGCGTAGCCGTAGCCATACGGATAGGGCGCCGGCCTGACGACGAGGCTGTCGGCGCCTGCTCCCAGTGTCACTTCGGCCGCTATGCCGGCGTATATGTGGACCACATCGTCGCCGCTGCCTGCATCCACCAGAACGCGCCGGGCGTTGCCAGCGCCGGAAATGCGGATGTTGTCATCACCCTCACCGCCGAATACCGTGATGTCGGCGTCGATGCCCAATCCGACCCATGCGTCAAGCCGGTCATTGCCAGCTCCGCCGTCCAGCAGGGCCGCCCCATCCGCCCTGGAGCTCCAGACCAGCGTGTCGTCGCCAAGGCCGCCAAGGAGCGTGCCGCGCTTGCCCGAATCGAAGATGAAGTCATCACCTTCACCACCGAAGAGCAGGTCGGTGCCCGCGCCCCCGCTTAGCGTGTCGCTACCGGCCCCCCCCTCAAGGGTGTCGTTTCCTGCCCCGCCGCGCATGCTGTCGGCAGCGCCGCTGCCCACCAGCCAATCACGCCCCACGCCGCCCTGTATTTCCGCCATTGCAAACCCCTCAACCAGGTTGTGGGTCCATGCGCCATGGAAAGTGCAATCGGTCTCGAAACACGCAAAGTCCCCAGCCATACGATAGCAACCCGACCGGGGGAAACTTTAGGGTGAGCACAGGCTCAAAACCGGTCGAATTCGCCGGTTCGGGCACAGGGTCGCGGAAGGCGGGAAACCCGCTTCGGGGATCAACCCTGCTTGTAGCCGATCTCCCGCAGGATCGCGTCGTTGTGCGACCCCAGCGCCGGTACCGCATCCATGCGCGCCTCGAACGCCGGATTGGCGCCCGGCGGCAGCAAGGCGGGGATCGGCCCGACCGGCGATTCGACCTCGCGCCAGCGTCCCCGCGCCTTCAGTTGCGGGTGCGCCCACAGGTCGGCCATGTCGTTCATGCGGCCATAGCCGATGCCGGCCTCGTCCAGTCGTTCCATCACCTGGTCCACCGTCAGCGCTGAAAACGCCGCCTCGATGCGTACCTTCAGGGCGTCCCGATTGGCCGAGCGTTTGGCCACGGTGTCGAACAGCGGGTCAGTGGCCAGGCCCGCAAGCCTGAGGGCCTTGTCGCAGAATGCCGCCCACTCACGCTCGTTCTGCAGGCCCAGCACCACGCTCTTGCCATCACCCGCCTTGAAGGGGCCGTAGGGGTAGATGGTGGCGTGGCTGGCGCCGGCCCGCGGTGGTTGCGCCTGCCCCTGGTAGGCGTAATAGAGCGGGAAGCTCATCCATTCGGAGAGCGATTCGAGCATCGAGATGTCGATCGAGGAACCCTTTCCGGTCTTGCCGCGCAGGATGATGGCGTTGAGGATGTTGGTGTAGGCGTACATGCCGGCGGCGATGTCGGCGATCGAGACGCCCGCCTTGGCCGGCGCATCCCCGGTCCCCGTGGTGGCCACAAACCCGGCCTCGCTCTGGATCAGCAGGTCATAGGCCTTGCGGTCGCGCATCGGGCCGTCGGCGCCATAGCCGGAGATGTCGCAGACGATCAGGCGCGGAAAGCGGTCCTTCAGGCTTGCGTAGTCCAGCCCCATGCGCGCGGTGGCGCCCGGCGCAAGGTTCTGGATCAGCACGTCGGCCTTTGCCAGCAACTTGTCGAGGATGGCGGGCGCCTCCTCATGCTTCAGGTCCAGTTCCAGGCTTTCCTTGGAACGGTTCACCCATGCGAAGTGCGAGCACAGGCCGTCGACGCGCGCATCGTAGGCGCGTGCGAAATCCCCCATCTTGGGCCGTTCGATCTTGATCACGCGCGCGCCCATGTCGGCCAGTTGGCGTGAGGCGAACGGCGCGGCGATGGCGTGTTCAAGGGAAATGACGGTGATACCGTCGAGCGGGCGTGGATTCATGGGGTCGGCAATACAGCAGTTGATGAGCCCCGGATTCTAGGGCCGGGAGCGCTAAACTGCCGGCCTCCATTCCGCGAAAGCACGGCATGACAACCCATGTGTTGCGCCTGATCACCGACCGCTATATGGGCGGCGAAACCCTGCACCTGGCCGGTGCCAACCGTGTGCTGTACGTCGTCGAAGGCAGCGTCATCGTGCGTGCCGGCGCCACGGCCGCCTCGCTTGACCCGAACAGCGCTTGGTGCGGCGGTGTCGACGCCGCCGTCGCGGCCGGCAAATCCGGCGCACGGGTGTTGCGATTCGAACTCGTGCGCGCAGATGCCGCACAGACCTCGCAGTCTTGCGCGGACAGCGCAATCACCTTGTCCGCCCGCATCGCGCTCCCCGCAAGCGAGGTGCTGCTGCGCTGCGACCGGGTCGACTTTCCGCCCGGCGGCGAAGCCTTGACCCACGTGCACCAGGGGCCCGGTATCCGTTGCCTTCTGCAGGGCGCGATCCGCATCGACGCGGTCGGCGAGTCCCATCCCTACAAACCGGGTGAAGCCTGGTTCGAAGCGGGTCCTGATCCGGTGTATGCTGCCGCCTCCCCGGATGGCCCCACCGCCTTTGCGCGCGTGATGGTGCTGCCGCGCACCTGCCACGGCAAAAGCTCGATCCGCTATGTGCGGCCCGAGGATGCCGACCGCCCCAAGACTCAGAAGTACCAGATCTTTGCCGACGAATTCATCACTCCATGACCACCACCCTTAAAGCCCGTACCGGCGGCGAGATCCTCGTCGACCAGTTGAAACTCCATGGCGTGCGCCACGCCTTCTGCGTGCCCGGCGAGTCCTATCTCGCGGTGCTCGACGCGCTCTATGGCGCGCGCGACAGCATCGAGTTGATCGTCGCACGCCAGGACGGCGGCGCCGGTTTCATGGCGGGCGCCTACGGCAAGCTGACCGGCAAACCCGGCATCTGTTTTGTCACCCGCGGCCCCGGCGCGACCAACGCGTCGATCGCGGTGCACACCGCCTTCCAGGACTCCGACCCGATGATCCTGTTTGTCGGCCAGGTCGCCTCCGACCAGGTCGAGCGCGAGGCCTTCCAGGAAGTCGATTTCCGCCGCATGTTCGGCCAGATGGCCAAGTGGGTGGCGCAGATCGACCGCGCCGACCGGATCCCGGAATACGTAAGCCACGCCTTCCACTGCGCCACCTCCGGCCGGCCCGGCCCAGTGGTGCTGGCGCTGCCGGAAGACATGCTGACCAGCCTGGCCACCGTGGCCGACCCCGGCCCCTACAAGGTGGTGCAGGCCTCGCCCAACCCGGCCGACATGGCAAAGGTGAAAGCGTTGATCGAAGCCGCCGAGCGCCCCATGGTGATCTTAGGCGGCGCCGGCTGGACACCGCAAGGCATTGCCGACCTGCGCGCCTTCATCGAAGCCTTCGACCTGCCGGCCGGCTGCTCCTTCCGGCTCCAGGACCTCTACGACAACCGCGCGCCCAACTATGTGGGCGACGTCGCCATCGGCATCAATCCGACGCTGGGCAACCGCATCCGCGAGGCCGACCTGATCCTGGCCATCGGCGCCCGCCTGGGCGAAATGACCACCTCCGGGTACACCCTCCTGACGCCGCCACTGGCCCGCCAGAAGCTCGTGCATGTCCACAACGATCCGGGCGAACTCGGCCGGGTCTACCAGGGCGAACTGCTGATCGCCTCGGGCATGAACGAATTCGCAGCCGCCGCGCGCGCACTCGGCAAGCCGGCCGCCGTCAAGTACGCGGCGCGCACCAGGGCCGCGCGGGCTGAATACGAGGCCTGGCAAACCACCGACTACAAGGGCATGCCCGGCAAGGTCGACCTGCGCGAAATCATCCTGCACCTGGAACGGACCCTGCCCGAGGACACCATCTTCACCAACGGCGCGGGTAACTTCTCCGGCTGGCTGCATCGCTTTCACCGCTATGGCAAGTTCCGCACGCAGCTGGCGCCCACCGCCGGCTCAATGGGCTACGGTGTACCGGCCGCGGTCGCCGCCAAGACCGCCGACCGCGCACGCACCGTGGTGTCCTTCAACGGTGACGGCTGCTACATGATGAACGGCCAGGAACTGGCCACCGCGGTGCATCACAAGCTGAACATCATCTTCGTCATCGTCAACAATGGCATCTACGGCACCATCCGCATGCACCAGGAGCGCGAATACCCGGGTCGCGTGTATGGCACCGAATTCACCAATCCCGATTTCGCGGCCCTGGCGAACGCCTACGGCGCGCATGGCGAGAAGGTCACCGAGACCGCGCAGTTCGCCGGCGCACTGGAGCGCTCGATCGCATCCGGCAAGCCGTCGTTGATCGAAGTGGTGATCGACCCCAACGCGATTACCACCCAGACCACCATCGAGGCGTTGCGCGAAAAGGCCTTGAAGGCACGCGCTTAAGCCGCGCAAAACGGCCGCCTTGCCAGCGACACCCGCGCCCATGCTGCACGCTGCCCCCCTCGAGGCGGCGCGGTTCGCGCCTTTCGGGCAGGTAATCGAAGCCGCCGGCGCACCAGGCACGGCCAACCAGGGCCGCGCGCAGCGTTTCGACACCACGATCGACCTGGCGCCACGCGACGCGCGCGCCGCGCGGCTTCACACCGCCGTCTACCGTGTCCTGTGCAGCAGCTTGCCGTTCACCCTCAAGGTCGTCGAGCGTCACCCGCTGTCGCCACAGCTTTTCTTTCCCAATTCAGGCGAGCGCTTCCTGGTCTGCGCCTGCCCGAACCGGCCCGACGGCACCCCCGACCTGGCGTCACTGCAAGGCTTCATCGGCTCATGCAGCCAGGGCATCGTCTGGGGCGCCGGCGTATGGCACAGCCCGTTCGCCGCACTGGGAACAGGCGGCGATTTCCTCATGCAACAATGGCTCTCAGGCGGTCCGCTCGACTGCGAAGAACACCACCTCGCCGCGCCGGTTACCGTGCAAGGGTAGCCGCGACCGCGCCAGATCCGCAAAGGAAACTCATGCGTCCAGACAACCGGCTTCGATCTGCCATGCGCGTACTCGGCTGGTTGGCCGCCGCCGCAGCTTCACTCCTTTCGCCCGGCACGCAGGCGCAGGGCTTTCCCGTCAAGGGCGTCACCATTGTCGTGCCGTTCCCGCCGGGCGGCGGCCCGGACATCGCAGCCCGGGTCTTGGCCGAAAAGCTCGCCGTACGCCTGGGCCAGGCGGTGGTGGTGGAGAACCGGCCCGGCGCCGGCGCGCTGATCGGCGCGGCCGCGGTGGCCAAGTCGGCGCCGGACGGCCACACCCTGCTGCTCACGCCCAACACCATGGTGATCTCGCCACATGTCCTGCCGGCCGGCGCGGGCGGGGGCGTCGACGTGCACAAGGACCTCATGCCGGTGATCTCGCCGGCTACCACGCCACTGGTGCTGGTCGCCAGCCCGCAATTGGGCGTCAACAACCTCAAGGCGCTCCTGGATGCGGCGCGCGCGGCGCCCGGCATGCCATACGGCAGCCCGGGCAACGGCTCGCCCATGCATTTCGCCGGCGAGATGTTCAAGCGTTCGGCGCGGGTGGATCTGCTGCACGTGCCCTACAAGGGCGTGGGCCCGTCGATCACCGCGGCGGTCGGCGGCGAAATAAAGTTGTTGTTCACGGGACTGGGCGGTGCCGTGCCGCACATCCGCTCGGGCAAGCTGGTCGCGCTCGCGGTGACGGAGAAATCCCGCTCTGCCCTGTTGCCCGAAGTACCGACCGCAACCGAGCAAGGGGTGCCGAACGTCGAGGTCAACGCCTGGTACGGGGTGCTTGCGCCCGCAGCCACGCCTCAACCGGTGATCGCCCGCCTCAACCAGGAGTTCAATGCGGTTCTGCAAATGCCGGATGTACGCACCCGCCTGGCTGGCGCGGGCCTGGACGTACTCGGCGGCACGCCACAGGTACTGGCCGATTTCATGAAGGCCGACAACCAGCGCTACGGGCAGTTGACGCGCGAACTCGGCATCAAGGCGGATTGAACCCGCTGCTGCAGCGAGTTCAACCCGGCGCGCCCGGTTGAAACTGGAACTGATACAGGCCGATCAGCGGGTCGATCGCACCGGCATCAATCAGCGCCTGGCGCGGCAAGGCCTGCCCGCACGCGCGCTCCAGCGTGGCGACGTCGGTGGCACCTTCCACCATCACCACCCAGTTGGGCGCCAGCGCCCTGGTAGGGCGGCCCTTCTTCTCGTTGGTTTCGATCGCGCTCGCCGCCGTGTCTCCCAGGCACCAGTGCACGCCGACGATGCCGGGCTGCGCCGCCAGTGTCTGGAGCTTCGTATCAAGCAGGGCGCGTTGCGCGGATTCACGGCCGGGTGCCACGTCATAGCGCATGGTCATGATGAAGCCGCCCTGGCCGGTGCCGAAGCTGCGATCAATCCGGCACAGCGAGCGCACATTGCCGGTCAATTGTGGCGCGACGCGACGTGTCCATGGCGTCGGGTTGTTGAGTCGGGCGGTGTAGTCGGGGCCGGTCAGCGTCTCGAGCGTCTCCGCTTCATAGAGCGTGAAATAGGCCGGGGCGCCATGAAGCGCGACATAGCGCCTGCCGCGCAGGAAACCGGGAATGGCGACGCGCTCGGCCATATGCTCACGGCTGTGCCATTCGAAATAGTCCGCCAGCGCCTCCGCGGGCACGTCGTGCCAGATCGTCACAGCGGCCTTGCCAAGCAAGCTCATGTCTGCCTCCGGTTCTTGGACATCGGAACGCCCCCCGAAACTGGCGGGAAGTCTACCGCGCCGGGGCCGCGCAACCCGGCGTGCGCCGATGATCGTCCACGCCGTCCTCCCGTACGGGGCATGCCGTAATATCAGGCCATCCGTTTGCGACCGCCACGCCCATGCATACCCACCTGACTCTCGCCATCGACGGCCGCCTCGCGGTGGTCACCCTCAACCGCCCATCCGCCCGCAATGCGCTATCCCGCGCCCTGATGCGCGAGCTCACCGCCTGCGCCCGCGAACTGGCCGAGCGCACCGACATCGATGTGGTGATCCTCACCGGCGGCGAGGTGTGTTTTTCCGCCGGCGCCGACCTGAAGGATGCCAACGCCTGGGCCGATGACTCGCTCTCCACGGTGGAGCGCCGCGAGGTCGCCGGCACCGGCTTTCGTCTGTGCAAGGCATGGGAAGAAATGCCGCAGATCACCATCGCCGCCATCGAGGGTTACGCCGTGGGTGGCGGGCTGGCGCTTTCGCTGGCCTGTGACTGGCGTGTCGCGGCAGAGGATGCCTTCGTCTCGCTGCCGGAAATCGCGTTGGGCATTCCGCTCACCTGGGGCACCATCCCGCGCCTGGTCAACCTGCTGGGGCCGGCCAGGGCCAAGCGCCTGACCATCCTGTGCGAGCGCTTTCCGGCGCCCGACGCATTGGCGATCGGCATCCTCGACTACACCGCGCCCAAGGGCCAGGCGTTGGCCAAGGCGCGCGAAGTCGCGGCGAAGACGCTTTCGATGCCGGCGGCCGCGGTACGCATGAGCAAGGAGTCCGCCAACGCCATCGCCCTGGCCTTGAACCACGCCGCCGGCTATATGGCGCATGACCAGATCGCGCTGGCCGCCGCCAGCCCGGAGTCGCGCGCGGCGCGCGCCGGTGCGCTCAAGCCGAACAAGTAGACCGGACATGGAACTCTACTGGCTGCAGGACTTCCTCGCCCTGGTGCGCACCGGCAGCTTTTCGCGTGCGGCAGCCGAGCGCCATGTCACCCAATCCACCTTCAGCCGGCGCATCCAGGCGCTCGAGGACTGGGTTGGCGCGCCGTTGTTCGACCGTGGTGCACGCCCGGTGGAACTGACCTCCGCCGGACAGCAAATGCTGCCCATCGCCGTGGGCAGCGTGGAACCGCTGCTGGATTTTCGCGCCTCGATCCGGGCCAAGGAGGCCGACGCGGCGCCGACCGTCACATTCCTCATGCCCACCGCCTGTTCGGCCGGCTTTTTTCCGGCCTTGCTGGCGCGGCTAAACCGCGAGATCGGCCCCCTGATCGGACGCGGCGCGGTCAAGGCCATCGACGAGGTGGCCGACCTGTACGCCGCCGGCGAGGCGGACCTGGCGCTTTCATACCGCCACCCGGCATTGCCGCGCCCGGCCGGATTCGACAGCCTGGACGCCATCGAGATCGCGGACGAGCCGATGATCCCGGTGTGTGCGCCGCAGCGGCGCGGCAGCCTCGGCTACGACCTTCCGTTGGCACCCGGCACCGCATTGGTATACCTGCCCTACGGGCGCTCTTCCTATATCGGCCGCGCGGTCGATGATGAAGTCGCGCGACGCGTCGCCGCGGTGCAGGTGCAGAACCTGTTCGAGGACCCGCTTATCTTCATCCTCAAGGAGTTGGCCCTGCAGGGTATGGGAGTCGCATGGCTGCCGCTTTCGACAATCGCGCGCAACCTTGCCGACGGCAGCCTCGCGCACATCGGCGGTGGCGACTGGGACATCGCCATGACGGTGGAACTGCTCAGGCGCAAGAAGCCCCTGCCGGCGGCTGCGGAGACGGTATGGGCATTGCTGGCACGCGGGGCGGCGACGCAGCGCGCGCCGCTGCAAACGGCCAGGGTGGTGCCACATCGCCCGGCTCAAGCCCGCGGGTGATCAGCACCACCCGCGATTCTTCCACGCCCCGCGACAGGAACTCGGGGGGCGCCACCAGGTGCCCGACCACATGCAATGCCACCGCGCCGTCGACGCCGTCCGCGGCGACGATGCCCTTGGCCCGCAGCAGGCGCGCGCCATGCGTATCGGCAAGCGCCTGCAGCCAGGTGCCCAGCGCCGTCAACGGCTGAACCGACTTCCAGCGCAGCACGAAGGACTCGATCGCGTCGTCGTGCGCGGCACGCAGGAGAGCATCAGGCACCTCGCGCGTACCGGCCAGGGGTGCGGTGTCGAACCACGCGGCTTCGGCAACGCCGTGCGGCACGCGCAGGATCTCCGCCTGCGGGTTCAAGGCCACCAGCCGGACTTCAAGTTGCGCCAATTCCACGGGTGAAGCCAGTTCCGTTTTCGTGACCAGCAGGCGATCAGCCAGCAAGGCCTGCCGGGCAGCGCAGCCCTCATCGGCCAGCGCCGCCACGCCTTGCTGTGCATCGACCACGCACACCAGCGCATCGATGCGAAAGCGCCCGGCGAGCGCCGGCGACTCGGCGAACAGTTGCAGGATCGGGCCCGGCTCGGCCAGCCCGCTGGTTTCCACGACCACCCGCTCGAACGCGGGAATTTCGCCCTGTGCCACGCCGCGCTCCAGTTGCAGCAGGGCCACCGCGAGGTCAGCCCGCACCTGGCAGCACACGCAGCCGCCGGGCAGCAGCACCACATCCTCGGTGGCGGCGCGGATCAGGTCATGGTCGATGCCGATGGCGCCAAACTCGTTGACCACCACCGCCACATTCCTGAGCACGCCGCGCAAGGCGGCGTTGAGCAGGGTGGTCTTGCCGGCGCCCAAAGCGCCGGTGAGGATGGTGACGGGTACCGGGCCGTGCCGGCGCGCCCCGGCCGCAGCGCCCGCCACGGCTCAGGCGAGCCGTTTGACGATCAGGTCCAGCGCCGCGCCCACCGCCGCCAGGCGCACGCTGTCGCGGTCGCCGGGAAACACATGGCGCTCCACCAGGGTGGGAACGCCAGGCCGCGCGGCGGCGATGTAGCAGGTGCCAACCGGGTTCTTCTCGTTGCCGCCGCCAGGGCCGGCATAGCCCGTCACCGCGACGGCAACACCCGCGCCGGAGTTTTTCAATGCCCCCTCGGCCAGCCCCTGCGTCACCTCGGCGCTGACCGCACCGTGCGCACGCGAGACCTCTTCGGACACACCCAGGCCGGTGGCCTTGGCGGAGTCGTGGTACAGCACGAAGCCCCGCTCGAAAGTCTTCGAGGCGCCCGAAACCGAGGTGATGCAGCCCGATACCAGGCCGGCAGTACAGGTCTCGGCGGTGGCGATGCGCACATTGGCGGCCTGCGCGGCATTGAGCGCCGCGGCGGCCTTGGCCAGCAATTCCTTGGAAAACATGCTTACCCCTGCAAGGTGTTGGTGAACGCGCGCCCGCCCTTCATGACCAGCTTGAGGCGTGCGCGCTCTTCGAGGATGCGGATGTTGGCCAGCGGGTCGCCGTCGACCACCAGCACGTCGGCATAACGGCCGGCCTCGAGCATGCCGACGCTCTTCAGGCCGATGCACTCCGCCGCCTGGCTGGTGGCTGACACCAGCGCCTGCATGGGCGTCATGCCCAGCCAGTCGACCATGAAACGGAACTCGACCATGTTCTCGCCCACCAGCAGGCGGTGCGACTGGTCGGTGCCGAAGGCCACCTTCACGCCGCGGCGCACGGCGTCCTTCCAGAGCGGCACCTGGCGCTCCATGCGCTCGAAGATCTCGTGCTCCTTGACCGCCTCGTTGGCCAGTTGCTGCTTGTCCCAGGCGGTGTTGGCCTTGCGGTGCTCCAGCGACAGCGGCACCAGCGCCAGGGTCGGCACCCACCAGGTGCCGGCCTTGATCATCATGTCGACGCATTCCTCGTCGATGAACCAGCCGTGCTCCAGCGAGTGGATATTGGCGCCCAACGCGGTGCGGATGCCGTCCAGGCCCTCCGCGTGCACGGCCACGGTCTTGCGGCGCATCGCCGCCTCGGCCACCGCGACCTTGATCTCCTCGATGGTGAACTGCGATTCATCCCACGAGTCGGTTACCGAGGTGATGCCGCCGGTGGCGCAGATCTTGATGAAATCGGCACCGGCCATCAGCAGGTGGCGCACCAGGCGGCGCACTTCGTCGACGCCGTCGGCCACCGGGCTGGGCAGCCAGGCGCGCTTTTGTACCCTGAGACCCGCCGGCACCCAGGCGTCGCCATGGCCGCCGGTCTGCGACACCATGGCGATGGAGATCAAGAGGCGCGGG
Organism: Burkholderiales bacterium; assembly: GCA_965279115.1. Classification (GTDB taxonomy): domain Bacteria; phylum Pseudomonadota; class Gammaproteobacteria; order Burkholderiales; family JAEUOS01; genus JAEUOS01. The sequence goes on along the minus strand of OZ257137.1, from coordinate 3,075,361 downwards.
CCGTCGATGTAGCCCTCGTTGATGGCTTCGCGAAAACCGGCGTCGGCACCGCCCATGTCGCGCGCGGTGGTCACGCCGCAGGCGATGGTTTCCTTCAGCACTGAAGTCGAGCGCAGCACGTTGTAGGTGGGCGCATTGAGCAGGTGCTGCCGCATGTCGCGCGCGCGGTAGGTGCCGTGCACGTGGCAGTCGATGATGCCCGGCAGCACGGTGTGCCCGCCGGCGTCGATCACCCGGGCACCATGCGGGATGGCGATGGATGCTGCGGGGCCGGCGGCGAGAATGCGTTCGCCTTCGATCAGCACCGTGGCGTTGGCCACGGGATCGCGCCCGCTGCCGTCGATCAGGGTGCCGCCGGTGATTGCCAGAGTGGCCACGTCCTAGTCCTCCAGATCGACGAAGATGTTTTTCACTTCGGTGTACAGCGAGAGCGCATGCATGCCGAGTTCGCGGCCGATGCCGGATTTTTTTGCGCCGCCGAAAGGCGCCATGTAGCCATAGCGGCTGGCACTGCCATGCGAGTTTACGCTGACCATTCCGCTCCTCAGCGCCTTGGCCACGCGCATGGCGCGGCCGACATCGCGCGTCCATACCGAGGCGTTCAGGCCGTAGGCGCTGTCGTTGGCCAGTGCCACCGCCTCGGCTTCCGTCTCGAACGGGATCACCACCACCACCGGTCCGAAAATCTCTTCCTGTGCCACCCGCATGCCGTTGTGGGCCCGGGTCAGGATGGTGGGCGCATAGTAGGCCCCGCCCTGCACGCCGGCGGGCCGCGTGCCGCCTGTGACCAGTTCACAACCTTCCTCGACGCCCAGCTCGACATAGTCGTTGACGATGTCCCACTGGCCGGCCGAGACCAGTGGCCCGATCTCGGTGGCCGGGTCGAGCGGATTGCCGATGCGTGTCGCCTGCGTGGCGGCGACAAAGGCCTGCATGAAGGCGTCCATCGCGCTCGCCTGCACGAACACCCGGGTACGCGCCGAACAGCTTTGCCCGGCGTTGCCGAAGGCGGCCTTGCCGGCCTGATTGGCGGACTTGGCAATTTCGGCATCGGCGAAGATGATGTTGGGGCTCTTGCCGCCCAGCTCGAGGGTCACGCGCTTGATGCCGGCAGCCGCACCACGCTGCAGGGCCGCGCCGGTGGCGGTAGAGCCGGTAAACGATATCTTGTCGATACCGGGATGGGTGGCAATGGCCTCGCCGAGCGGACCGCCCGGCCCGGGCAGGATGTTCAGCACGCCCGCGGGAATGCCGGCCGCCAGCGCGATTTCGCCCAACATCAATGCGGTGAGCGGGGTGTAGCTGGCGGGCTTCAACACCACGGTGCAGCCGGCGGCCAGTGCCGGCGCCACCTTCCAGGCCGCCGCCATGAACGGAAAGTTCCATGGTGTGATGGCCGCCACCACGCCGAGAGGCTCGCGCAGGGTGAAGTCCAGCACGTTGGCGCCCATGGGAATGGTGTCGCCGAAGAACTTGTCCATCGCGCCGGCGTAATACTCGAACACGTTGGCGGCGCTCTCGACCTCGTTTAAGGAATTGGCAATGGTCTTGCCGCCGTTGCGGGTTTCCACCTCGGCGATGCGCTTGGCATCGGCGCGGATGCCGTCGGCAATGCGGCGCAATAGCTTGCCGCGCGCAAACGGCAACATGCCTGACCACGCCCCGCCGTCGAAAGCGCGTCGCGCCGCCGCCACCGCGCGGTCAAGGTCGACCGAGCCAGCGCGCGCCACCTGCGCCAGCACCGTGAAGTCGATCGGACTGTGGGTGGCAAAGGTCTCGCCGCTGGCGGCCGGGACGAAGGCGCCGTCAATCAACAATTGCGTTTGCAGATTCATGCAAAAAGCCGCTCGCAATGCGCGGGCAGTTCGGCCAGCGCTTTCAGGTGGATGTCGACATCGGCGTGCAGTTCGGTCGCGTGCGGCGCGATCCACGCGGTGAAAAGGCCGAGCGCCTTGGCGCCCTTGACGTCGTTGGTCAGGTCGTCGCCCACCATCAGGATGCGGCCCGGCAGTGCCGGCAGCGCAGCAAGGGCGGGACGATAGCAATCCGCATGCGGCTTCATCCAGCCGGTGTCCGACGACACGACGATGGTGTGGAAATGTTCGCGCAGGCCGAAGCGCGCCAGCGACGCGCCCACCACCGGCCCGTGCGGATAGTTCGACACCACGCCCAGGCGATACGAGGCCGCCAGACGGGGAATCACCTCGGCGGCGCCCTCGAGCAGGCGCGCATGCTGCGCGACTTCATGCCCCAGGGCATCGGCCATGCGGGCGAACACGTCCATTGCAGGCAATGCATTCACCCCGGCCAGCCCGAACGCCATCGCGAAACGGTCGGTAAAGCTGTGTTCGCGCTGGGTTTCCTTCGAGCGCGCGATCTGCTTGCGGCAGGCCAGCAGGTAGTGTTCGATGAAGCTGCCAACCGGCATGCCGGCACGGTCGGCCATGTAAGGCGCGATGTCCGTCGCGAAGATACGCTCCACGCAGGCCAGGTGACGGTCCGGGTCATGGATCATGCCCGGTATCCACATCAGGGTCTCGCCCCAGTCGAACAGCACGACCGGGCGTTCGTCGCTGCCAGCGGCCATCAGGCGGCCGCCATGGCTTCGGCCACCAGGGCGCGCGCGGCGGCTTTCTGGTTGCGTGCGCCATAGACCGCGCGGCCGACGACGCCATACACGCTGCAGCCGTTGGCAGCTGCCACCAGGTCGCCGATCTTGCCGCCCAGCGGGCCGATGCCAGGCACCACGAACACCGGATTGGAAATCTTTTCCTTAAGGCGTGCCGAGTGGTAGCGCAGCTTGTCCGGCGTGTTGCCGGGCACGACGAAATGGTCGGCGCCAAACTCGATGGCCTTGTCGATAATGCGTTCCAGCGCGTCATCCGCCACGTAGCCGCCGCCGCTGACGTTGTAGTCGGGAAACGGCAGGTCGCCGCCGACGATGGCCATCATGCCGTGCTTGATGGTTTCGCCCACAAAGCCTTCCACAGCGCGCGGGCCCGCGGTGGGAAACAGGATCAGCCCGTCCACTTTCGCCCGGGCGCACAGGCCGGCGAACTTGGGCGCCATGTCGAAAACGTCCGGGCCGGCCTTTTGATGGTCATAAAGCAGCGGCAGGTCAGTGTGCGCGCGCAGTTGACGCACGGCCTTGGCCAGCCCCAGGCGCAAGGCCATGGTCATGCCCAGCTTGTAGCCCACCACGCCCCTCACGGTGGTGGTGAGGTCGATGGTTTCCTTGCACGCGTCGACCGAATCCGCGTCGAGCGCCACGATGATGCCGTGGCGCGACCGGAACCGCAGCGGCGTGACCTGCTTCGCGCTCTGGCCCATCAGCCGGCGGCCCGCAGGCGGTCGATCGTGCGCAGCGCGCTGGGCTTGATGTCCTGCACGTCCAGGCTGATGTCGACCGCCTTCACCGTATGGGTCAGGTCGCCCACGGAGATGACATCGACCCCGGTTTCGGCGATGGCCACGATGGTGCTTTCATTGACGCCGCCGGAGGCCTCGGTGATGGCGCGGCCGTTCACCAGCTTCAGGCCGGCGCGCATTTCATCCAGGTCCATGTTGTCGAACATGATGATCTCGACGCCGCAGTCGAGCGCTTCCTGCACCATGTCGAGCGTTTCGCATTCCACCTCGAACTTGAAGGTGTGCTGGGCGCGCGAGCGCAGGATCTCCACCGCGTTCTTGATGCTGCCGGCGATCTTGATGTGGTTGTCTTTCACCAGCACGCAGTTGGAGAGGTTGAAGATATGGTTGTGCGCACCGCCGACCCGCACGGCGTACTTCTGCACCATGCGCAGCCCCGGCCAGCCCTTGCGGGTGTCGGTCAGGCGCACCTTGGTGTGGCGCACCAGGTCCATGTAGCGGCGCGTCTTCGTGGCGATGCCGGAGAGCTGCTGCACCCAATCAAGGGCGGCGCGCTCGATCATGAAAAACGCCGAGGCGCGCGCGCGAATCTTCAGCAGCACGGTTCCCGGGCCGATCGCGGCACCTTCCTCTACACAGTGCTCGACCTGCGCTTCGGGATCGATCAACTTGATGGTCTCGTCGGCGAACAGCAGTCCGCACACCACGCCGTTGCCCTTGGCATAGATCTGCCCGGTTTGCACCGGGTCGTCGTCCCACACCAGGAAACCGCCGGTGGTGTCACCGGCATTGAGTTCTTCGCGCAGGCCGGCTTCAACCAGCGGGCGGATCATGAATCGGTTCAGGCGCACGGCTTTCTCCAGGGCAGGGAAGGAATGTCGTAGTCTACGGCGGTCGGACCCCGACTGGCACGCCTATTCAAAACTCGAATATCCCGCCGGGTGCACGCCCTCCCGCCAATCTCAGGCCGGACCGTACACCTGCCGGCCGGCCACGAATGTGCGTTCCACCTTCAGCTGGCGAATCTGGTCGATTTCGCAGGTGAGCGGATCGCCATCGAGCACCACGAAATCGGCCGCCATGCCCGGAGCAAGCGGGCCGTGTGTGGCTTCGTCCCACCCCAGCACATGCCCGGCCACGGTGGCCAGGCGCAGCGCTTCCTCGCGGGACAACCCGGATTCCCCGAGTTGCTGCTTGCCGTCGTTGTCCCAGCGCGCCAGCGCCTCCCACAGGGCGAAAAGCATGGAATGCGGCACCCCGTCGGTGGACAAGGCCACCGGTACGCCGGCGTCGAGCAGCGCGCGAATCGGCGTGCCGCGCGCGCCGAGGGCCTGCAGGTTGAAGCGGTCGCGGGCCATGTACATGAAGTTGGGCGTGACTGTGGCCACCAGGCCGAGCGCCTTGATGCGGCGGATCTGCTCCGGCGTGGCCTCGGTCACGTGCACCGCCACCCAGCGCAGGTCGCGGATCGACACTTGCGCGTCGATTTCCTCGAAAGCGCGCAATACGCGCTCAAGCTCATAGCAAACCAGGGTGCATACGCGCATTCCCGCCCTTGCCGCTTGCAGCCCCAGCGCTACCAGCCGCTCGTGCGGCAAGGCCTGGTAAAAATGCCCGGCCCACTGCTCATAGGGGTAGCCGGTGGCGATGATGCGCGCGGTATTGGGATCGGCCACGTCCAGGCACAGCCCTTCCTCGCGCAGCAGGCCGGAAGACCCCGCCACGCTGCCGCGCCCGGCAAGACGCGGCGCCCAGTGGGCCAACAGTTCGCCCACCTTGCGGTCGCCGAAGGCGGCGCTCGGCACCGAAAGCGGCAACTGCATGCGAAGCGACAGTTCGCCGGCGCCATCCAGGCGCCGATAGGCGTCGATCACTTGCGGCGTCACGCCGTGGCCCTCGAAAGCGGCGGTGATGCCGGCGGCACTCGCGACGCGCGCGGCATGGCGCAGGCCGGCATAGCGGTCCTCGTAAGTGAAGCGCGGCACGCAGGTGAAGAGCGTGTATTCGAGGATCGGCGCCCAGTTGCGCTCGAGGAAAAGCCCGGTCGGCTCGCCCTGCGCATCCCGCACGATCTCGACCTTGTTGGGTGCCACGGTGTCGCGGGTGATGCCGGCCATCGCCAGCGCCCGGCTGTTGGCCACCGACGGCAGGGGCTGGCGGGTCCACCAGCCCCACGGCGAGCGGATGTAGACCGGATGGTCCGGCGCGACCCGGTCCAGGTCTGCCCGGTCCGGAAAGCGCCCTTCGCGCAGCTGCCCGGGTTCGAACACATAGTCCTCAGGCGGCGCGCCCATGGGCAATGTGACGATCCACTCGCCCGACGGCGTGTGCGCCGCGGCTTCGCGCACCGCCTCGCAAATTTCCGTCACCGAGCGGCAATGCGCGATGGCCACGCCACATAAATCGCGCAGGCCCATGCGGTCGAGGTGCGGATGGGCGTCGTAGAAGCCTGGCACGACGGTGCGGCCGGCAAGATCGATTACCCGGGTTTGCGGCCCGCGGTGGGCGAGAACCTCGCTGTCGTCGCCCGCGGCGGCGATCTGCCCACCACCCACCGCCAGCGCGGATACGGTGCGATTGACCGCCTCCAGGGTGTGGATGCGGCCATTGTGGACAATAAGGTCGGGAGCTTGCATGTTCGCGCCAATTGAGGATTGCTGTCCCGATATTAGCAATCAAGGCGCGTGCCGAAGACGGATAATCCTTCCTCGCCCAATGACCTGACCGAACCGATGAGCCAAACCGAGATCGACACCGGCACCCCCCAGTTGCTATGCCGGGTGCAGGATGGCGTCGCCATCATCACCCTGAACCGCCCCGAGGCGCGCAACGCGCTCTCGCCCGACCTGACCCCCGCGCTGCGGCGCATGATCAAGGAGCGCGGCGAAGACCCGGCGGTGGGTGCGCTGCTGATCACCGGCACCGGCACCGCCTTCTGCTCCGGCGGCGACGTCAAGGGCATGGGCGACAAGCGCGCCAACCAGGAGATGCCGCTGGAAGAGCGCGTCGCAGACCTGCGCATGCGCCAGCGCCTTCTGACCGGCGCGCTGGTCGCCGTGCGCAAGCCGACCATCGCCGCCCTGCCGGGCGCCGCCGCCGGCGCCGGCCTGGCCCTGGCGCTCGCCTGTGACATCCGCATCGCCGCCGAAAGCGTCTTCGTGGCCACCGGCTACGCGAAGATCGGGCTGCCGGGCGACTACGGTATCGCCTGGCTGATGACCCGCGCCGTCGGCCCCGGCCGCGCGCGCGAACTGATGTTCACCGGCGAGCGTATCGATGCGGGGCGTGGCGAGCGCATCGGCATTTTCAATCGAGTCGTCCCGGATGCCCGCCTGCAGGATGAAGCCTTCGCGCTGGCGAAATCCCTGGCGGAGGGGCCGCGTCTCGCCCTCGCGGCCATGAAGGACAACCTCGATGAAGCGCCGCACATCGATTACCCCGAAGCGCTTGACCGCGAGGCCGAACGCATGATCCGCTGCACCACCACGGCAGACCACAGCGAGGCGGTGCGCGCCTTCATGGAAAAGCGCAAGCCGAAGTTCATCGGCGCCTGAAAGCCCCGCACCGGAATAAACTCGCGCCACACCGACAACTCCAACCCCCGGGAAGACAAATCATGAGCAAGAAGTCCGGCCCCTTGTCCGGCCTCAAGATCCTCGAATTCGAAGCCATCGGCCCGGGTCCGTTCTGCGGCATGATGCTGGCGGACATGGGCGCCGACGTCCTGGTGGTGGATCGGCCCGCCGATTCCGGCCTGGGCATCGCGCGCGCGCGCAAGCACGAGGTGATGCTGCGCGGTCGCCGTTCGGTGACACTGGACCTGAAGTCGAAAGACGGCGTCGCCGCCGCGACTCAATTGGCCTCGAAGGCCGACGCCATCATCGAGGGTTTCCGCCCCGGCGTGATGGAACGCCTGGGGCTGGGGCCGGACGCGCTGCTGGCCGCCAATCCCAGGCTGGTGTACGGCCGCATGACCGGCTGGGGCCAGGAAGGTCCGATGGCGCCGCGCGCCGGCCATGACATCAACTACATCGCGCTCACCGGCGTGCTCAACGCCATAGGCCGCAAGGGCGAAGCGCCGGTGCCGCCGCTCAACCTGGTGGGTGATTTCGGCGGTGGCGGCATGTTCCTGGCCTTCGGCATCGCCTGCGGCATCATCGAGGCGCAGCGTTCGGGCAAGGGGCAGGTGGTCGACGCCGCCATGGTCGACGGTGCCTCGGTGCTGGCCGCCATGTTCTCCGGCATGATGGCCAGCGGCCACTGGAACGAGACGCGCGGCGAGAACATCCTCGACACCGGCTCGCCCTGGTACGACACCTACGAAACCCGCGACGGCAAGCATATGGCGGTCGGTTCGATCGAGCCGAAGTTCTACGCCGACCTGCTGACCGGCCTGGGCCTGGCCGACGCCGACCTGCCCAAACAGGGCGACCGGGCCCGCTGGCCCGAACTGCGCGCGCGCATCGGCACGGCCTTCAAGTCGAAAACCCGCGATGAATGGGCGCAGGTTTTCGCCGCCTCGGATGCCTGCGTGGCACCGGTGCTCACTTTCAGCGAGGCTCGCGAATTTCCGCACAACGCGGTGCGCAACACCTTTGTCAACGCGAACGGCATGGTGCAACCGGCGCCGGCGCCACGCTTTTCACGCACGCCGGGTGCCATCAGCGGTGGCGCGCCGGAGCGTGGCGAGCGCGGGCGCGAGGCGCTGGCCGACTGGGGCTTCGCCGACACGCAGGTGGCCGCCCTGGAGAAGCTGGGCCTGGGTTGCGCCTGAAACCGCCGCACCGCTCGATGACGGTTCACCACTGACCCCACAGAAAGACACCCATGCCAAAAGGCTACTGGATCGCCCGCGTCGACATCGACGACCTCGAAAAGTACAAGGCTTACGTCGCCGCCAACGCCGGACCGCTGAAGAAGTACGGGGCGATTTTCCTCGTGCGCTCCGGACGCTTCGAGAACCCCGAAGGCAGCAGCCGCGCACGCAACGTGGTGCTGGAATTCCCTTCATATGAAGCCGCCCTGGCCTGCTACAAGTCGCCCGAATACCAGGCCGCCATCAAGCTGCGCACGCCGGTTTCGACGGGCGATGTGGTGATCATCGAGGGCTACGACGGGCCGCAGCCGAGTTGAGTTCTGCCGACTATGTGACGCTGGCGACGCTTGCTCTGATCGCCTTTGGCGGCTCGTTCATCTTTGGCGTCACCGGCTTCGGCTCGGCGCTTTTGACCATTCCGCTGGCCACGCACCTGGTGCCCCTGCCGTTCGCGCTGGCGATGTTCTCGCTGCTCGACCTCTCCAATGCGTTTCGCATCGGCACGGAAAATCGCAAGGCGGCGGTGCGTTCCGAATGGCAGCGCCTGTTGCCGACCATCGTGATCGGAACAGTGGTCGGCGTGACGCTGCTGGTCAACCTGCCGCGCGCGGCGGCCATGGTGGCCCTTGGCACCTTCGTGCTGATCGTGGCCTGGATCAATCTCACGCGCGGCGCCGCGGTAGGCATGATCAGCCAGCGCTGGGCCCTGGTCGCGGGCGCGACCGGCGGCATCACCGGCACGCTGTTCGGTGCGGGCGGACCACCCTATGCCATGTACCTGTCGCGGCGCGGCCTGACCACCGCGCAATTGCGCGCCACCATGGGCATGTGTTCGATCTTCAGCATCAGCCTGCGGGTAGTCGCGTTCATGATCAGCGGCCTTCTGATGTCGGCCAAGCCATGGTTGTGGGCGCTGGCCGTGCTGCCGGCTTCGATGGCCGGCCTGTGGGTGGGCGGACGCGCCTTCAGGGTGTTTTCACGCGACATGCTGCTGCGCGTGATTGGCGTAATGCTGGTCGCCAGCGGACTTTCGCTGATCGTGCGCGGGCTGGCCTGATCGGCCAACCGATAACGCCTCACTCCGCCTTCGCGCCGGACACGCGGATCAGCTTGCCCTTGTATTCCAGGTCGGCCCTTACGAAGGCAGCGAACTCGTCGGGCGTGCTGCCCACCCCTGTATAGCCCTTGCCGGTAACCTCGCGCTCGCGAAATTCGGGCTCCGCCAGCACGGCGGCGATGTCGCGGCGGATGCGCTCGACCAGGGTGCGCGGCGTGGCTGCCGGCGCGAACACGCCGAACCAGGGGCGTGGGTCGATATCCGGAAAGCCGGCCTCGCGCAGCGTCGGTACATCGGGGTAGAGGGCCAGGCGTTGGCCGCGCGCAATCGCCAGGGGCTTCAGCCGTCCGGTCTGGAAGTGCCCGCGCGTGGTCGCCGCGCCGCCGAGCGTGAGCTGCACTTCGCCGGCGATCGCCGCTGTCAGGGCGGGGGCGATGCCCTTGTAGGGGATGTGCGCGATCTGCACCCCGGTCTGCGCCTTGAGCGCCTCGAACAGGAGGTGCGGCTGGCTGCCGCCACCATAGGAGCCGTAGTTGAGCGCGCCCGGTTTCGACTTTGCCAGCGCCACCAGTTCCTGCAGCGTGTTGGCCGAAACGGAAGGATGCGCCACCACCATCTGGTGCAGGTCGATCAGCTGGGTCACCGGCGCCAGGTCCTTGATCGGGTCGAACGGCATCTTCTGGTACAGATGCGGGTTGCTGGTGATCGACGAATCGCTGGTCAACAACAGGGTGTAGCCGTCCGGCGCGGACTTGGCCACCGCGTCGCCGCCGATCATGGTGGCGGCTCCCGCCTTGTTGTCGATGACCACCGGCTGGTTCCAGACGCGCGCAAGGCGCTCCGCCAGCGGCCTGGCCATTCCGTCTACACCACCGCCGGGCGGATACGGCACCACAATACGCACGGTACGGACAGGAAAATCCTGCGCGAATGCCGGCCACAGTCCCAAAAGGCAAAGCGTCGCAACGGCGATGCGGGTCAATGGTTTCAAGTCACTCTCCTGTCGAATCGGGATACGGCGGGTTCACGTGGCGAAGTGCTCGCGCAACAGGCGCGCTGTCAACCCCGGCGCCTCCAGCTTGGGCAAATGGCCGATCCCCGCCGGCATCTCCATGCGGCAGCCGGGAATCGCCGCTGCGATGGCCTGGCCGACCGCAGGCGGGTTCACCTGGTCGCACGCCCCGGTGATCACCAGCGTGGGCGCGGCGATGCGCGCGGCGAACTCGCACACGTCGGTGGTGTCGCTGGCGCGCGCGGATTGCATGAGGCCGCGCGGATGGGTCGCCATCAAAACGTCCTTGGTGAGGGCGATGGCCATGGCGTCCGGATCGGGCCCCAGCAACACCTGCCAGCGCTTTTCCGACATGGCGACCGCCCCCTCGCGGGCGGTCGCGTCGCGCATGGCGAGCCGGCGCGCCCGCTCTTCCGCGGGCAGCCACTTCTGGCCGCGTGACGCCCCCAGCAGCGCCAGGTGCCGCAACCGGGTCGGATGGCGTACAGCGAACGACGCGCCCACCATCGAACCGAAGGAACTGCCCGCAATGTGCGCCGAGACGATGCCCAGCGCGTCCATCAGGGCCGCCAGCGCATCGGCATATTGCCAGTTGGTCGGATCGGTGGTAGCGAAGTTGTCGGACAGGTAGTAGCCCGGCGCGTTCCATGCCACCACGCGGTAACGATCCGACAAGGCTTCGAACATGTAGCGCCAGCCGCAGCAATTCGAGCCGATGCCATGCAGAAGCAAAACCGTTTCGGGGCCCGTACCGGCCTGCATGTAGCTCATGCGCGCCCCTTCCAGGCCGGCGGTGCGCGGATCCACCGCCACCAGTTGCAGTTCCGGCAGGCGCGGGAGCGGACTCATGATTCGAACAGCACGGCTACACCGCAGGCTTCCTCGGCGGGCACCAGCAGGCGATCGCCAGCTTCGCGCACACTGAACCCGGCGGCCACCAGACGCGCGCGCTGGGCTGCCAGATCAGGCACGCGGAAAGCGACGCCGGCGATGCAGGGCAGCGGTGCCATCAGCGTGCCGGGCAGCCACCCGGCCACGTCGCGCCAGGACACCAGCGTCAGACGATCGCCGAGCGCGAAGCGGAAGCGCCACGCAGCCCCGTCGCGCGCCGCAGGCACGCCCAGGTAGCGCGCGTACTTGGTCGCGAAATGCTCGACATCGTCGGCCACCACGATGGTGTCGGAAAGCAATGTGGCGCCATTGGCGTGCGCGGTGTAGCGCGGCTGGTAGATGTATTCCGGCGTGAGGTGCCGCGCCACCTGGATATACCCCTCCGGGGAATCGTCCGGAGCGAACTGCACGCGCTGGAACTTCGCCGTGCGCACCCCGTCGGGGGTATCGATCTCGCGCTGCAGCGGGATCACACCGGAGGTGCGCATGCCTGCGGCGACCAGCCGTTGGTCGATGGTGTCCGGCGTTGCGGAATTGAAGCAGATGATGTGCGCGCCCTGGTGGCGCCGCAGGAAGGTCTCGATACGCTCCGCCGGCCTGGCCGGATCTTCACTCGCCAGCACCTCGAGGTAGTTGTGCGGCAGCATCACGCAGCGATTGCCCGACCCCTGCGGCTTGACCGCGTCGCCGGGTTTCCATGCAGCGGAATGCGGCGAGTAGGGCGTGAGCATGAATCCCATCGCCTCGAAACGACGCGCGGCTGCGCCAAGGTCGCGCACGGCCATGCCGACGTGGTTGATGCTGTCGATATCCGCGGGCAAATCGTTCATGCCCGCATTCTAGGGCAGCGCCCTTAGAACGAGTAGTGCAGGCTCGCCATCCAGCTGTCGGTCCGGGCGGAGAATCCGTTGCCTGCGACGCCCTTGCCGAAATGCTCGTATTCCAGGCGCATGGAAACGTCCCGTGTGAAGCGGTAGCCGACTCCGACGCCCGCCAGCAGGTCGCTGCGGGTACCGCCGAGGCTGCCACCGCACACCGCGCCGGCACATACCGCCTCGCCGCGCGCCTGGTTCCAGGTCACGCCGAGCTTGCCGAACACGAAATACTGGTTGGCAAACGCATGGGTCCCGGTGGCCGCCACACTCCACTGGCGTACCCGCACGCTGCCGCTGCCGCACACGGCGGCGGCACAGGCGGTGTAGCCGAAGCGACCCAGATCGGCAAATTGCGCCTCCAGTCCCCAGTGGGGCGTGAACTGATAGCCGCCGTAAACCTTGACCGCGGTGTTGCGCTTGTCGCGCGCTGTCAGGCCGATATTGCCGCTGCTGCCGTCAAGCGCGCTACCGGCGACACCGAGTCCGGCACCGGCATACCATTGGGCGTGAACAGGAACGCACATCGCACTCGTACCAATCGCGCAAGCAAGGATCAAGGCTTTCATGCGTGTCTCCGGTTGTCAGCTGCGACCTCGGGCGCGGCAATCACGGCCTGCACGGTTGCAACCGGCGCGCCACGACCTCTCTTGGCCATAACGGCCGGAAAGCGAAAAAGCTAAATCCGGCGCCGACCCGGGCGCGGGCGCGATTTCCCGATTTGGCCGCCGACCGCCGCCTCGGCTGCCGACACCACCTCGCCGAACACGCGCTGAACGTGCTGGCAAATCCAGCGCAGACCCGGTTCGCCGGCCAGGCGCGAACTCCACACCAGGCGATGCGGCATGGGAGGCAACGGGATGGGTGGCGGCAAGGCAATGAGTCCGTAGCGGTCCAGCGCATCGGCCATCACCACCAGCGGCAAGGTGGCAAGCAAGTCGGTTCGCGCCAGCAGGGGGGCAACCGCGGAGAAATGCGGGACCCAGGCACCTACCCTGCGCCCGCCCCGAATCCCCGGCGCGGATTCGACCGGGCTCGGCATGTGCTCCCCGACGCGCACCACGACATGGGACCAGCGAGTCCATGCCGCCTTGCCCCACTCGTGCACGGCCGGATGGTCGTGGCGGGCGAAGGTCGCCCAGCGCAACGTACCTGCCTCCGTGCCTTCGACCCCCTCCGGCAGCCTGACCGCCGACGGCATCAGCGCCACATCCACGCGCCCTTCCGCGACCGCCAGCAAAGTGCCCGCATCACGCACCACCCATTCCAGCGCCACGGCAGGCGCCTCCACACCCACATCCGCCGCGAGCGCGGCGAACAGCGAGTTCGAAAGATCGGGAATGGCGACCCGAAACACCCGTGTGCTTAGGGCCGGTTCGAAGGGCCGCGGCGCCGCGAGCACACGCTGGATGTTTGCGAGTACGGAACGCACCTCGCCGGCCAGGATCTCGGCGCGCGGGCTGGGCGTCATGCGGCCTCCCACCTTCACCAACAACGGATCACCCACCTGCTCGCGCAATCGGGCCAGCGCGTGACTCACCGCGGATTGGGTGCGCGCCAGACGCACCGCCGCCCGCGTGACGCTGCGCTCTGTCATCAGGACATCGAAAACGACCAGCAGGTTGAGGTCAATTTTCCGTAAATCGATTTCCTTCATATGCCATTAATAATATGCGTTGGATTAATTTTTCATTCTAGACGTCAATGACGGCTCCAACCAACCCGTTTTCCATTGGAGCCCTCATGCAGATCCGTTCGATATCCCGCTTTACCCGCAGCTTCGTCCTCGTCTGTGGCGCGCTCGGCACCACCCAGGCAGCCGCCCAATCCATGAGTGTCGAACAGGCGCGCGCCATCGTCACGCCCTTTTACGACGCCCTCAATGCCGCGCCCGGCCGCGACGCGGCCGCGCTGGTTCTGGGCGCGACCAGCCCGGACTGGGTTTCCTGCGGCACCAACGACGCCTGCAATCCGCGCGACAAGGTTGCGCCGGCTATCGCCGGGTTCAGCAAGGCGATCCCCGACCTGAAGTGGGAGATCCGCGAGATTCTGGTGGCCGGCGACCGTGTCATCGTCCGCGGCGAAGCCTCCGGCACGCCGGCGGTCGCCTTCATGGGCGTACCCCACGGCGGCAAGGGGTTCCGCATCATGTCCATCGACATTCACACCGTTCGGGACGGCAAGCTGACGCGGGCATATCATCTCGAGGACTGGATGGGTGCGGCACGCCAGCTTTCCACCAAGTAGGCAAAGCGAAGCGCCCTGCACAGAAGGCTCGGCTATAGTCCGTTTCGTCATGGTCGAGGAGTCGCGATGAGCAAGCTGATCAAGCCAACTGCCCTGGTTGTGGGCGTTGGCGCCGAGCGTGGGCTGGGCGCCGCCTGCTGCCGCAAGTTCGCAGCCGAAGGTCATCATGTGATCGTGGCCGGGCGCACCGCCGCGAAGATCGGGCGCGTAGCCGATGCGATCCTCGCTGCCGGCGGCAGCGCCGAGGCGGTGGTAGCCGACGTGACGCGCGAGGATGAGGTGTTGCGCCTGTTCGACCGCGCCATGTCCCCCGGCGCGGGACTTGCGCCGGCCGACCTGGTGGTGTTCAACGCCGGCAACAACCGCAAGATGGATTTCCGCGAGGTCGATGCCGCCCTGTTCGAGGACATGTGGCGGGTTGGCTGCCTGGCCGGCTTCCTGGTCGGGCGTGAAGCCGCGCGCCGGCTCACGCCGCTGGGCCGCGGCACCCTCATCTTCACCGGCGCATCGGCCAGCCTGCGCGGCCGGCCCGGCTTCGCGCAGTTTTCCGCAGCCAAGGCGGGGCTGCGCATGGTGGCGCAAAGCATGGCACGCGAGTTCGGCCCGCTGGGCATCCACGTGGCGCACGTGGTGATCGACGGCGGCATCGACGGCGAGCGGTTGCGCAGCAATGCGCCGCAGCGCGTCGTGTCCGCCGGAGAAAATGGCCTTTTGGCGATCGAACCGATCGCCGACACGTATTGGCAGATCCACCGCCAGCCGCGCTCGGCCTGGGCGCATGAGATCGACCTGCGACCGTTCAAGGAGCCGTTCTAGCCCAGGGCGGCGGAAGCCCTCGCGTCGGTCCGAATGGCGGATTTCGACTCACCCGGAGGCGACCAGGCGGCCAGCCTCCCGGCCCGGTAACTATCGGCCACCTCGCGGATCACGCCGCGCATCCAGGTATGCATGCCGAGGCGGTGTGAGCGCTCGTGCCACACCATGCTGATACCGATGGAAGGCAACTCAAAGTCGCTTTCCAGCAGCTTTAATGGGAGGAAGGTTGCGAAATGCAGCGCGAACACCCGCGGCAGCACCGCAAGCAAGGGCGACTGTGCGACCACATACGGACTCAGCAAGACCGAGGAAACCCGCATCCCGACCCGGCGCCTGACGCCAATGCGCGCGAATACATCATCCAATGCGGATTCCAGGAGTGACAGGGGAGTAAAAGGCGAGCCGAAGATGACGTGCCCGGCATCGGCGAACTCGGCTGCACTGACACGCGCGCCGATGGTCGGATGATCGGCTGTCGCGACGCACACCAGGGATTCTTCAAACAGCAGCGTGCTGCGCAGACCTTCGTGCAGTTGCGGAAAATGACCGACCGCGATATCGCATTCGCCGTCGGTCAGCCATTCGCGGATGTGCGCCGGGTCGGGGAGACGCATTTCGACCGCCAGGCCCGGAGCCTCCGCGCATAGGCGTTCCATCACACGCGGAAAGATCAGCATGCCCGGAAAGTCGGCGGTCGCCACCGTAATGGCACCGCGTGCGCTTGAGGGTTCGAAAGGCCCGTGATCTCCCAGCACATCCTCGAAGGCGCGCATGCCGGCATTCACCGATTCGGCCAGCTCACGGGCGCGCGGGGTTGCCACCATGCCGCGCGCGGTTCGAACCAGCAACTCGTCATTGGTGAGCCGTCGCAGACGCGCGAGCGCACTGCTCATTCCCGGCTGGCTCATGCCCATGCGTTCGGCCGCCCTTGTCACGGAGCACTCCGAGATCAACGCATCGAGACAGGCCAGCAGTTGCAGGTCGAGGTTGCGGCGGGCTTTCATGCGTCGAGCATACACCGCGACTCAAGCACAGCGCCATTCACGCACTGCAACATAGCTGGCATGAATGCGGGCATTTGCGATCGTTGATTGTGGCGCCATGGGCAACCTGATTGAATCAGCGCTCCCTTCATTCCCGTGGTGATGCTCATGGCCATCAATGTGATTCAACCCTCGCGCGCCGAAATGTCGAAGTGCGTCGCCCGCTTTGCCGAGCTCATCCCTTGCAACACGGGCGTGGTGGACATGCAGTTGCTGCCCGAAAGCGAACGCACGTTCCTCAACGTGCTGGGTTTCTCCCAGCCCAAGGGCGAGGGCCAGTTCTCTCCCTTCGGTGATCTTGCGCCGGCGGCTGTCACCCACCTGCGCGCCGGATTCGGCTTGGCCTTCATCGGCGCGAAGCCGGGCTGCGGAGTACTGATGCATTGTCATGACACGGTGGAGACCTTCATGGTGATGCACGGAAAATGGAAGGTCGAATGGGAGCTCGACAGCGGCACCGAAGGCGTGACACTCGAGCCGCTGGATTTCATTGCCTGCCCGATCGGCCTGCAGCGCCGTTTCGAATGCGTCGACGCCGGCCCCGGCAGGGATGAAGGACTGCTGCTGGGTGTCATCGGCGGGGATGCGCCGGCAGTCGAGATCTCGCCCGGCGGCATCCAACGATTGATCGAGGCCGGTGGCCTGGAGCGCCTCATCGCAGCCGGCATTGTCAAGCCTGCACAGTCGCCCGCCTGAATCGGGGACGGGCCGGCAACGGACGCGACGCACTTTGAAACCCGGGAGCAACAATCATGAATCCAGTTGAGAAGACCACGGATGCAGCGGCTTCGGCCGGTTTCACCAGGCGCCAATTCGTGAACGCGGCGATGGCGGTTTCGGCCAGCCTGGCCAGCGGTGCCCATGCGCAGAGCGCGCCGATCAAGATCGGGTTCTCGATCTCGCAGACCGGGCCCCTGGGCGCTGGCGGAAAGCCGGGACTGCTTGCACTGCAGATGTGGCGCGACGACGTCAACGCGCGCGGCGGGATCATCGGACGCAAGGTCGAAATGATCGTCTATGACGACCAGTCCAATGCTTCGCTGGTGCCGGGCATCTACGCAAAGCTGCTCGACATCGACAAGGTAGACCTCCTGATCGCGCCGTACGGCACCAACCTCACCGCGCCGATCATGCCTATCGTCAAGCAGCGGCAGTTGCTGCTGATGGGCAACTATTCGTTCGAGGTCAACGAGCGCGCGCAGCACGACATGTGGTTCAACAATTCGCCACTGACCGATTCTGTGGCCATCGCCACCGGTTACTTCGAGATCGGCAGGAAGCTGGGCGCGAAGACAGTGGCATTTCTGGCGGCCGACGCGGAGTTTTCGCAAAACCTTGCCACCGGTGCGCGCAACCTGGCCACGCACTCCGGCCTGAAGGTGGTGTATGACCAGAAATATCCGCCCAACACGACCGACTTCTCGTCCATGATGCGCTCGATCAAGTCCTCCAAGCCGGACCTGGTTTACGTCGCGTCTTATCCCGGCGAATCGGTGGCGATCGTGCGCGCGGCCAATGAAATCGGTGTCGGCGAAAGTGTCAAGATGTTCGGCGGCGGTATGGTGGGCCTGCAATTCGCGCCGATCATGGAAAGCCTCGGCTCGAACTTGAACGGCGTGGTCAATTACAACCCCTATGTGCCGGAGAAGTCGCTGGAATTTCCGGGCACAAAGGATTTTCTGGCGCGTTACACCGTCAGGGCGAAGGCCGAGAAGATTGACCCGCTGGGCTATTACCTGCCGCCGTTCTGCTACGCCATGGGCCAGATCCTCGAGCAGGCGATTACCGCCACCCGGGGCGTGGACCAGAAGGCGCTGGCGTCCTACATTCGCACGACGGAACACAAGACCATCGTCGGCCCGGTCCGCTACCAGCGCAATGGCGAGTGGGCCGAGGGCCGCGCGCTCCTGGTCCAGTTCACGGGCATCAAGGACAAGGATATCGAGCAGTTCCGCCATCCGGGCAAGCAGGTCATCCTGGCGCCCGACAAGTACCGGACCGGTCAGATCCGATACCCCTTCGAGAAAGCGCGCTCATAAGCTGAGTCATTGGTCGGGGCGTATGGATGGTTCCGTGAGAATCCGGAACTCCTTTTCATGCTTGTTGTAGTAAACCAATTGCCCTGCTTAAATAGCCTTTCCTGACACCCCTGCGGAGAATCAGATGGCCGTCACCGTGATCAAACCCTCGCGCGCCGAGATGGACAAAAGCGTGGCGCGCTTTTCCGAACTCACCCGCTGCAACACCGGCCTGCCCGACATGGCCTTGCCCGAATGCCAGCGCACCTTCCTCAACGTGCTTGGCTTCTCCCAGCCCAAGGGCGAAGGCCAGTTTTCGCCGTTTGGCGACCTGGCACCGGCGGCCATCAGCCATGTGCGGGCCGGTTTCGGCATGGCCTTCGTCGCGGCCAGGCCCGGCTGCGGGGTGCTCATGCACACCCACGACACGGTGGAGACCTTCATGGTGATGCACGGCAAATGGAAGCTGGAATGGGAACTCGACAGCGGCATCGAATCCGTAACCCTCGCCCCGCTTGACTTCATCGCCTGCCCAATCGGCGTGCAGCGGCGCTTTGAGTGCATCGACGCCGGCCCCGGCCGCGACGAAGGCTTGCTGCTGGGCATCATCGGCGGCGACGCGCCGGCGGCCGAGATATCGCCGGAGGGCGTGCAGCGCCTGATCAAGGCCGGCATTTTCAAGCCGGAGCAGGCCGCCGCCTGAACCGCGACTGCGCCCGGGTGACTGCGCCGGTCAGAACCCGCGCAGCACCTTCTCGCGCATGGTGACGAACTCCTCGGCAGCCGTGGGATGGATGCCGACGGTGTCGTCGAACTGCTGCTTGGTAAGCCCCGCAACCACCGCGATGCCGATGCCCTGGATGATTTCCGGCGCGTCCGGGCCCACCATGTGGGCACCCACCACTTTCTGGGACTTTTCCTCGACCAGCAGCTTCATGTAGGTCTTCTCGACCCGCCCCGACAGGGTGTGCTTCATAGGCCGGAAGGTGGCCTGGTACACCTCGATGCGGCCGTACTTGGCGATCGCCTGTTCCTCGGTGTCACCGACAGTGCCGATCGGCGGCTGGCTGAACACCGCCGACGGAATGTTGTGATGCGAAACCGTCATCGGCCGGTTGTTGAACAGGGTATTGGCCACCGCCGAACCCTCGCGAATGGCCACCGGGGTCAGTTGCACACGGTGGGTGACGTCCCCGACGGCGAAGATGCTGTCCACGGAACTGCGGCCGTGCTCATCGACGATGACCGCGCCGTTTTCGTCGAGCTTGACGCCGACCGAATCAAGGCCGAGGCCGGCGGTGTTGGGCAGGCGACCGGTGGCGAACATGACGCAGTCACAATCGACGGTGATGTCCACGTCGCTGGTGCGCACCCGGTAGCCGTGGCCGTGCTTTTCGATCGCCGTGATCTCGTTGCGCAACAGCACCTTGATGCCCTTGGCTTCGATCTCGCTGCGCAGGTGCTTGCGCACATCGTCGTCGAAGCCGCGCAGGATTTCCGAGCCGCGATAGGAAAGCGTCACTTCCGCCCCGAGGCCGCGGAAGATGCCGGCGAACTCCACCGCGATGTAGCCGCCCCCCACCATCAGCACGCGCTTGGGCAGGTGCTTCAACTCGAAGGCTTCGTTGGACGAAATGCCGAATTCCGCGCCGGGAATCTCCGGGCGCACCGGCCAGCCGCCGGTGGCCACCAGGATGTATTTCGCGGTGATGCGCTTGCCGTCCAGTTCCACCGCATGCGCGTCGACCACTTTCGCCCGGCCACGCATCAGCGTGACGCCCGCGTTGACCAGCAGGCGTTCGTAGATGCCTTCCAGGCGCGCGATCTCGCGATCCTTGGCTTCGATGAGCTTGGGCCACGAGAAATGCGCCTCGGGCACGGTCCAGCCGTAACCGCGCGCGTCCTCGAAATCCTCATGGAAGTGGGCCGCGTAGACCATCAGCTTTTTGGGCACGCAGCCGCGGATCACGCAGGTGCCGCCGGGACGATAGGCCTCGGCAACCGCCACCTTGGCGCCGAAGGACGCCGCCATGCGGCTTGCGCGCACCCCGCCGGAACCGGCGCCGATGACAAAGAAATCGTAGTCGTAATCGCTCATGTATTTCACCTGTACGGCCCGCGCCTGCGGGCGCGGTGCCTTGAAGCCCCGAATATAGTCCGTCGGCCCGCCGGCCTCAGCGCATCTCCATTCCCATGGCCCAGCAGAAGGCGGAAAAGCTCAGGAACGCCAGCGCGGTCGACACCAGGATCGCGCCGGAAATCGCCTCCGGATCGCTACCGGCACGCTCGGCAAACAGGAAGGCCGAACCGGCCACCGGCAGCGCTGCCATCAGCACCAAAACGTGCATCTCGAATCCCGACAGCCCGAGCAGGTGAATGGCCGCGATCGCAACAAAATAGGGCTGCAGCAGCAGCTTGGCACCGGTGATCATCATCACGTCGGCACGCAGCACCGGCACGCCGGGCCGGTATAGCGATACGCCGATGGCGAACAATGCCACCGGCACGGCGGCGCTGCCGAGCAGGCGTACCAGGGTATCCAGCGCGGAAGGCAGCACCGCCCCGAGGCCGGAGCCGATGGCGCCCAGGATGACAGCCCAGATCATCGGGTTCTTCGCCACGCGCAGGAAGGCGCCGGCCGCGATCGCAGCGACGGACACGCCCCCGGCGCCGGCGCCGCCGAGCGCCAGCACCAGCGGCAGCACGACGAACAGATCGGCCATGCCCCCGGCAACGATGACGGGCAGCGCCTCGCGGCCCAGGAGCGCCGGAATCAGCGCCAGGCCCATGTAGCCCCAGTTGGACCATGTCACCGCCAGGGCCGGATAGGCGCTGCGGTGCAGGCGCTCCCGGGTGGCGAAGCTGTAGGCGAAGGCGAAAATCACGCAGGTGACCAGCCCGCCGATCGTGTAGGCGAGAAACACCCGCACCGAGAAGATCTGCGCGATCGGCGTCTCCAGCGTGAATCGGAACATCATGCAGGGCAGCGCGAAATACAGCACGAAGGCGTTGAGGGGCGGCACCGCGTTCTCCGGCAGCAGCCGGTAACGCGACGCGCCGTAGCCGCAGGCGATGAGGGCGAAGAATGGCGCGGTGACGTTGAGGATGGAGAGCATCAGGCCGCCTGATGCGGACGGGCGCGCCGGCCGTGATGTCGCCCGGGCCGGAACTGCGCGACATCGTCGTAGTAGCCCGGGTCTTCGTTGGCCGCATCCCAGCCAGGAATGCCCTTGATCGGCACCGGCTGCAACAACCGCGTGTCAGGTTCAAGCGCGGGGTCACTGATCAAGGCTTCCAGACGCGCGTCCAGAAACGCCAGCTTCGCCCCAAGGTCGAGCGAAAAGTAGTCCGTGCCGACCGAAAGCAGAAGGCCCTTGCCGGTGGCACCGTAATGCATGGACAACGCGCGTTCGTAGAGCGCATGGCCGAATATCGTGAAATCCATCGCCTCGCATACGGCCTGCCGTTGATCCGAAAACAAAGCGCGCCAGCGAAAGCTGCGCAGCAGTTCCAGCAGGTCGGCCCGCGTACTCGCCACGACGATGCCCCCTTCGTCAAACAAGGTCAGGAAATTTCGCAACGCACTGCGGCGATTGGGCGAGGCATGCGCGCCGTCGGCCACATGCATGGCATTGATGCGCGCCTTGGTGCGCGGGAAGGCCAGCCAGGCGCAGGCGTGAAAAGCGTCGTGCCAGCAGTGCGGGCGGGTTTCCACCTCGCCATGCGCATGGATGCGGCGCTCGAAATCCAGAGCCGACGGCGCCGGTTCAGAAGGCTGCACGAAACTGATCTGCATGCCTTGCGCGTTGCAAATGCCGCGCCCGGCCGCCAGGCGCGACCAGTCGTGATGGGTTGGCCAGGATGAACCGCCCAATCCGTCAAGAAAAGGACGCACCGGCGCAAGCGCCGGGTGGTCGGGCAACACCGGCGCGGACGCCGCGACGGTCATCTACGCCAGCTTCCAGGCCAGCGTCTCCCCGGCCCGCAGGGGCACGATGCCGGAATCGTCGATATAGGGCAGGCGTTCGGCCACCTGCCAGGCCTCGCGCTTCAACGTGACGGTGCCGCTGTTGCGCGGCAGGCCGTAAAAGTCCGGACCGTGAAAGGAGGCAAAGGCCTCCAGCTTGTCCAGGGCGCCGGCGGCATCGAAGGCCTCGGCGTAGAGCTCCAGTGCATGCGGCGCGGTGTAGCACCCGGCGCAACCGCAGGCGACTTCCTTGGTGTTGGTCGCATGCGGCGCCGAGTCGGTGCCGAGGAAGAACTTCGCGCTGCCGGAGGTGGCCGCCTTGACCAGCGCGACGCGATGCTCTTCGCGCTTCAACACCGGCAGGCAGTAGAAATGCGGCCGGATGCCGCCCTTGAAGATCTCGTTGCGGTTGTACAGCAGGTGTTGCGGCGTGATGGTCGCGCCCACGTTGGCAGGCGCCGCCGCCACGTACTCCGCCGCCTGGCGCGTGGTGATGTGCTCGAACACCACCTTCAGTTGCGGCAGGCGCTTCATCAGGGGCTCGAACACCCGCTCGATGAACACCGCCTCGCGGTCGAACACATCGACCGTCGGATCGGTGACTTCGCCGTGCATCAACAGCGGCACGCCCAGTTGGGCCATGGCTTCGAGGGTGGCCATCGGCTTCATGATGTCGGTGACGCCGGCGTCCGAATTGGTGGTCGCCCCCGCCGGGTAGTACTTGAGCGCCTTGACGAAACCCGAGTCAGCCACCCGGCGAATCTCGTCCGGCGGGGTGTTGTCGGTGAGGTAGAGCGTCATCAGCGGTTCGAACTGCGCGCCGGCCGGCAGCGCCGCGAGGATGCGCTGGCGATACGCACCTGCCTCGGCCACGGTGCGCACCGGCGGCTTCAAGTTGGGCATGATGATGGCGCGGCGGAACTGCCGCACCGTGGCAGGCAGTACGGCGGCGGTGGCCGCGCCGTCGCGGACGTGGAGGTGCCAGTCGTCGGGACTGGTGAGTTCAAGGATTTGCATTGACTCTCTTCGAAAGGAAACTCATTCAGGATTCACCACAGTAGCGCCTAAGCGCGCTGGTCGCGCCGTCCCAGACCCTCGGCGATGAATGCGAGCACCAGCGTATTGAGCGAAACGCCTTCGGCCTTGGCACGGGTGGCAAGCTGCGCATGGATCATTTTCGGCACACGGGCCACAAACTTGCCGGATGCCACGCCACCGGCATTGGGTGCCGGCACCGGAAAGCCCTTTGCCTTGAGCGCGGCGATCGTCGCCTTGAGCGCATCCTGACCATTGGCGATCGCCTCTTCCACGGTTTCGCCGTCCGAAATGCAGTCGGAAAAATCAGGATACGAAATCAGATAACCGCCGCCTTCGCTGGCGGTAAGCGGACGAATCTCGAAGGGATAGTCGGTCAGGCTTTTCATGCGTCAATCTCCTTTCACCAACGCCACAAACTTCTTGATGTAAACCGCCTTGATGGGCCGATGGGCCGGGACCGGTAGTGTCTTGCCGTCGGCGCGGATAAACACGCAAAGACTTGTACCAACCTGTCGCCAGTCAATCCCGTGCTGCCTGGCCACCGTCTGAAGCTGCTCGATACGCCAATCAAGCGGATTGGTGCGCATCGACTGAAGCAGCTTGGTCGCGGTATTCACGACAGGTATAGTATCGCCGGCAACATCATGTGTCAATGCGACTTTGCCTGGCGCGCAGCCTTGCATGTCGCGACATGCAACACGGACGCGTCGATGAGAAGCAGAACCGAATGGCCGGACGAGCACGTATTGCAGCCACTGAGAGTGCGGCTGAATGGGGTGAGCCGGCCGTCCGGAATCGGCCATCACTATTCAGCCGTACTTGTGGCCAATTGGAATCGATCGCTTACTGCGTCCGCTACTCGATCACCTCGTCGGCACGTAGTTGCAGCGCATGTGAAATTGACAAATTCAGGGCTTTTGCGGTCGTGAGGTTAATGACGAGTTCGAATCTTGTCGGTAGCAGCACCGGCAACTCGGCTGGCCGAGCACCTTTGAGAACCCGTCCGACGTAAATTCCGGCCTGACGGTACGTATCTTCATAACTGGAACCATAGCTCAGCAATCCCCCGGAAACCACCTGTTCGCGTGAATCAAATATGGTGGGCACCTTGTTTCTCGCCGCCAACGCCAGAATGAGTTTGCGATGTGTGCTGAAAAATGGAGCAGTACCCACCAAGAGCCCGCCTGCTTGCATTTGTGAAAGCGTGGCAAAAGAAGTCTCAATGTCACGTTCAGTATTCACTTCAAGGAAATGTATCCGCTGTCCCAAAACTTGAGCCGCTGCCTCTGCGTTCCTTCGCTTTCTTGCATAGAGCGGATCTTTCACGTGCAGAAGAACGCCATAAGCCTTCGCCGTGGGAACGAGTTCTCGCAGCAACTCGAATCGCTTCGGTTCGACGATCTCGCTATACAAAGTCACCCCGGTAATGTTGCCACCCGGCCTCGCGAGGCTAGTGACGAGACCGGTCTCGGCGGGATCGCTACCTACCACCATGACGATAGGAATGGTGGTGGTCGCCGCCTTCGCGGCAAGCACTGCAATGTCTCCGCCGACAGCCGCTATCACCGAAACACCTTGTTCTACGAGTTCGCGCGCTAGTCCGGGCAATCGATCGAATCGTCCTTCGGCCCAGCGATGTGTGATCCGAAAATTGCGGCCCTCTTCATAGCCTGCTTCGCGAAGGCCTCTTCGGAACGCCGCCTCCACCGACGCGGAGTCGCTGGCAGAGCGGCTGCTAAGGAAACCGATCAACGGCAAAGGTGCCTGCGCGCGTACCGCAAACCCGGATAGGCCCAGTATTGCGGCGGCACTTGCGAAGAGAAAAAATTGTCTACGGCGGCTAATCATCACACCCCCGGCCTTCCGCGACCATGCATCTCAAGCGGCCATCAATCTCGCATGCGCAATTTCACCATCAAGAATCGCACGTGCCTGATTTGATGGGAGGGTCGCCGTACCGATCGTCTTGCCATTCAAGGACATGAACTCGACTTCGAACGCCTCGCCGCCCGCGTAGACGTGCACAACCGTGCCGATGTCGCCAGCCCGTACCGGCATATCGATCAGGTCCTGAAGAACCACGATTTGGTCATGTTCACGAATCATGATCAACCTCCGCTACAGGGGGTGGGCGGTTACGAGTCTTGGCGACGGATCCCCAGACTCGACTATCCAGATGCTGCGTATGTTTGGCCGGGAACCGGCGGGTGTTTCGATCGGACCATCGACAGTGTACTTGACGCCAAATTGCGTCGTTGCAACCAAAACCACCGGATTCGTGGACGCATGCGCCTTCAATGCATCGGCTAGGCCGCTCCATGACTCCACATCAAATCCGAACTGGGTGAAAAATCGCGCCTTCGAACGACCCGTTGGATGTTGCGTCGAAAGCAGGTAGTCGGCAATTTTTCCTTTGCCGACTATAGCCTTGGAAAAATCCGGGGCTTTCACGTAATCAGCACCACCCGGAAGTCATTGACATTGGTACGCGTAGGCCCGGTGTGAATCAACCCGCCGGCGGCACCAAAAAAGCCGAAAGCGTCGTTGGCTGCCATCAACTTGTCGGCACGCACGCCGCGCGCCGCCGCAGCCGCCCACATCTCGGGTGAAAACCAGGCGCCCGCATTCGGCTCCGAACCATCGATACCGTCCGTGTCCGCCGCCAGGCCATACACACCTGCGGCGCCCGCCATCTCGATGGCGAGCGAAAGCAGGTATTCGCTGCAGCGACCGCCGCGACCGTTCGGGTTCTTGAGGGTGACGGTGCATTCGCCGCCGGATATCAGCGCCACCGGCCGCCGGGCGGGCTGGCCATAGCCGATGATCTCGCGCGCGATCGCGGCATGCACCTTGGCCACTTCACGCGCTTCGCCGGTAACGGTATCGCCCAGCAGCATGGGCGTGATGCCGGCCTCGCGAAACACCGCGGCAGCCGCCTCCAGGCTCTTGTGTGCAGTGGCGATCACCTCGGTGCGCGCATTGGCGAACACTGGCGAGCCCGGCTTGGGGGTCTCCGCGATGCGGCCGGCGGCGCCGGCTTGGAGGTGCGCAGCCACCGCGGACGGCACCTTGCACTCGAAACGCGCCAGGATGTCCAGTGCATCCTGGTAGGTGCTGGGGTCGGGCACCGTGGGGCCGCTGGCGATATGGGTAGGTTCGTCGCCGGTCACGTCCGAAATCACCAGCGAGACGATGGGTGCCTTGCACATCGCCGCCAGTTTGCCGCCCTGGATGAGCGAGAGGTGCTTGCGCACCACGTTCATGTCCTGGATGGGCGCGCCGCAGGCCAGCAGTTCGCGCGTGGTGGCCTTGAGGTCGGCCATCGAAATGCCTTCCACCGGCAAAGAAAGCAGGCTCGAACCGCCGCCCGAGACCAGCGCGAGCAGCAGATCATCGGGCCCAAGCGCCTTGACCTGCTCGGCTATTTCGCGCGCCGCGGTTTCGCCGGATTCATCCGGCACCGGATGCCCGGCTTCGATGACGCGGATGCGCTTTGGCGCGCCTTCGTCGGCATAGCCGTGGGCGTAGCGGGTGATCACCTGGCCGGAGAGCGGCGCGGCGGCAGGCCAGTGCTCCTCGACCGCGCGTGCCATCGAGGCGGCCGCCTTGCCGGCACCAATGGCCAAGGTACGGCCCTTCGGCGGGGCTGGCAGGAACGTCGGCACAATCTTGAGGGGGTCTGCGGCGGCCACCGCCGCGGCGAAACTCGCCTTCATCAGGGTTACAGGGTCCATCATCGGATTCTAACCGGCCGGTTGGGTTCGCCTTCGCATATGATGGAGGCTCGGTCGCAGTCCGGGAAACCTTCAGCGCCCACCTCCAGATTGCCGCCAGAACGGCCGTAATAGTGCGGGTAGGCCGATTGCGGAATAGCTGCTGCCCGGACTTGTTGACCCGGCACGCCCCGGCCATCACGGAGCGCCGGATCCGGTGTTCATCCCTTTCGTGGAGCATCATGCAACTGTCCGCCCGCCACACCAGCAAATCAGGCCGCAACGGCGGCATGGATTTGTTGTTGGCAGCGGTGGCCATCGGGCTGTCGCTGACACCGGCGGCAAGCGAGGCCCAGCTGAAGGTCGGGCAGACGGTGGCCCTGTCCGGCGCGCAAGGCGAACATGGCAGCGCGCTGGCCTTGGGGGCAAAGGCCTATTTCGACAAGGTCAATCGCAATGGCGGCGTGAACGGCCGCAAGATTGAACTGCTCACGCTTGATGACGCAGGCGACGCCAGCCGGGCAGTGGAAAATGCCCGCAAGCTGGTCACCGAGACGAACGTCCTGACCCTGTTTTCAGGCGCCGAGGGCGGCCCCTGCGTGGCGGTTTCCAACCTTGCGCAGGATCTGAAGGTTCCCGTGGTCGGGTGCGCGGGCGGCTCACCGGAACTGCGCGAGCCCTTCAATCCGCTATCGTTTCCGGTGCGGGCGGCACACCTGGAAGAATTTGAAAAGCTGATCGAGTATGCGGCCATTTATGGACGCAAGCGCATCGGTTTCATCCACTCCGACAGCGACACCGGGCGCAAGCACCTGGCGAACCTGCGCAAGGTGGCCGAACGCCTGGGCGCGGAGGTGGTGTTCGCCTCCGCCTTGCCGGGCGCGAAGGGTACGTTCGACCCCGCAAGAATCGCTGCGGAGCTGGCCCGTACCCGCGTCGAAACCGTGATCAACCATGGTTCGTATGCCCAATACGCGGAAATCCTGCGCGCCAGCCGCAAACAGTCCGTCGACGCCCAGTTCCTCGCTGTCAATTCGGGCGCGCAGCAGATGGTCCGCCTGCTGGGTGCGGACGCCAAAGGCCTGATCTTCTCGCAGGTGGTGCCGTTTCCGTGGTTCGAGGCCACCCCCGTGGTGCGCGAATACCGCGACGCCCTGCGTGCCCTGCAAGCAAAGCAGGAACCTTCCTTCAGCAGCCTCGAGGGCTTCATCAATGCCAAGGTGCTGGTCGAGGCCCTGCGGCGCGCCGGCCAGAAAGTCACGCGCGAGAGCCTGATCACCGCACTGGAGTCCATGCGCGACCATGACACCGGCGGTCTCAGTGTCAGTTATTCCCCGAGTCGCCACCGGGGTTCGCGCTTCGTCGATGTGGTCGTGGTCGCGTCGGACGGCCGCTTCGTGCGTTGAATACGGCGGCGCGCCCAAGTCCGCCGACCCCGGGACCCGCGCCGCGATCCCGTTTCACGACGTTTAACCGGGCAGTTACAATCCCGGCATGCCAGCCAACCTGCCCGCAAAAGCGCCCGGCCGACCTTCGGACAAGCCGGCAGCCAAGCTGGTGCGCGACCCGGAGCGCACGCGCGCGCGCATCCTCGAGGCCGCCAAGGCGGAGTTCGCCGAACATGGGCTGGGTGGCGCCCGCGTCGATCGCATCGCAGCGCAGGCCGACGCCAACAAGCGCATGCTGTACTACTACTTCGGCAACAAGGACGACCTGTTCCTGGCCGTGCTCGAAGACGCCTACGCGCACATCCGCGAGGCCGAGAAGGCGCTGCGCCTGACCGAGATCGATCCGCCCGAGGCGATCCGCCGGCTGGTGGCCTTCACCTGGGAGTATTACCTCGAACACCCGGAGTTCATGACGCTCCTGAACAGCGCCAACCTGCACCGCGCGCGCCACCTGGAAAAATCCACCAAGGTGCGCACCATCCACTCGCCCTTCGTGGCGATGATCGAGGAAATCCTTGAGCGCGGGCGCAAGGAAAGCGTTTTCCGCGCCGGGGTCGACCCGGTGCAGCTGTACATCTCCATCGCATCGCTCACCTATTTTTACCTCGGCAACAAGTACACCCTGTCGGCGATTTTCGGCCGCGACCTGCTCTCCCCGCGCGCCAAGGCCGAGCGCCTGGCGCACATGACCGAGCTGGTGCTGGGCTACCTGTTCAAGACCTGACAACGCCGACCAAGGCCGGGATGCCATGACCTTTCCAGACCGGTTCTCCGACGCCGAACACCTCGAGGACGTAATGAGCACGCCTTCGGCCGCCCTGATGGCCGATCTCGCCCGTGTGCCGGGCGACATCATGGTGCTGGGGGTGGGCGGCAAGATGGGCCCGACACTCGCCCGCATGGCCAAGCGCGCCGCGCGCGACCGGCGGGTGATCGGCGTGGCGCGATTCTCCGAAGCCGGCCTGCGTGAAAAGCTCGAATCCCACGGCGTCGAATGCATCGCCGCCGACCTGCTCTCACGCGAGGCGCTGGCCGCCCTGCCCGAGGTCCCCAACATCGTGTTCATGGCCGGGCGCAAGTTCGGCTCGCAAGGCAGCGAATGGCTCACCTGGGCGATGAATGCGCATGTGCCGGCACTGGTGGCGGAACGCTTTCAAGCCGCGCGCATCGTCGCGTTTTCCACCGCCTGCGTCTACCCGTTCGTGCCTGTCGCCAGCGGCGGCGCGAAAGAGAATGTCGCGCCCACGCCGCCGGGTGAGTACGCCAACTCCTGCGTGGCGCGCGAACGCATGTTCGAGCATTTCTCGCATCGCTTTGGCACCGCGGGCCGGCTGATCCGGCTCTCCTACGCCATCGACATGCGCTACGGTGTGCTGCATGACCTGGCTGCAAAAGTACTGGCGAAGCAAACCATCGACCTGGCCATGGGCCACGCCAACATCATCTGGCAGGGCGACGCCAATGAATGGGCGCTGCGCGCGTTGGCCCATTGCACCAAGCCCACCTCGGCCCTCAACGTCAGCGGCCCGATCATCAGCATCCGGGCCGCGGCGGAGGGCCTGGCGCGCCGCCTGGGCGTCACGCCCGTCTTCAGCGGCCGCGAGGCCGAAACCGCGTGGCTGATCGACTGCGCCAGGGCCGAAGCGCTGTTCGGCAAGCCGCAGGTGTCTCTCGACACCCTGCTCGACTGGACCGCCGACTGGACCTCGCGCGGCATGGATTCGCTGGGCAAGCCCACGCACTACGAAGTGCGCGACGGCAACTACTGAACCCGCCATGCGCATCGCCGATATCCCCGCCGAATCGCTGGCCGTGCTGCGGCGTGGCGCGGTGATTCCCGCGCACCTGCTGGCGCTCGACGCCGGCCGCGCGCTCGATGTGCGCCGCCAGCGTGCCCTGGCGCGCTATTACCTGGATGCCGGCTCAGGCGGCCTGGCCGTCGGCGTGCATTCGACGCAGTTCGCCATTCGCGAGGTCGGCCTGTACGAGCCGGTGCTGGAGCTGGCCATGCAAACCGCGCGGGACTGGACGCCCGTTGGCGGCAGGCGGCCACTGTTCATGATCGCCGGCGTCGCCGGACGCACGGCACAGGCGCTGACGGAAGCGGGGATCGCGAAGAAGCTTGGCTACCACGCCGTGCTCATGAGCCTGGCCGCGATGAAGGGCGCCAGCGAGGACGAATTGATCGCACACTGCCGCGCGGTGGCCGACGCCATGCCACTGGTGGGCTTTTACCTGCAGCCGGCGGTAGGCGGCATCGAGTTGCCGGCACGCTTCTGGGAGCGCTTTGCCGCGATCGACAACGTGGTGGCCATCAAGATGGCGCCCTTCAACCGCTATCGCACCCTGGACGTGCTGCGCGGCGTGGTCGCGGCCGGCGCGGAAGAGCGCATCAGCCTTTATACCGGCAACGACGACCATATCGTGCTGGACCTGGCCCTGCCCTTCGACATTCCGCGCGACGGGCGCAATGTGCGGCTGCGAATCCGGGGCGGCCTGCTCGGCCACTGGAGCGTGTGGACCAGGCGCGCGGTGGAATTCCTCGAGCGCATCCACGCCGCCGTGGCAGCGGGCCATATCGATGACGACCTGCTCGCACAGGACAGCCAGGTGACCGATTGCAACAGCGCCTTCTTCGACGTCGCCCACCACTTCCACGGCTGCATCGCCGGCTGCCACGAAGTGCTGCGCCGCCAGGGCCTGCTGGAGGGCATCTGGTGCCTGGACCCGGCCGAAGGCCTGAGCCCGGGCCAGGCCGCAGAGATCACGCGTGTGCACGCGGCTTACCCGCACTTGAACGACGACGCCTTCGTCTCGGCAAACCGCGAGCGCTGGTTGGCCTGACCGGCACGACAGACAGCGCCACCCGTCGTGGTGACGCGCGGTCCGCCTGGCTCGCTATTTGCCGGCGGCCGCGCTCCTTCCCGCGTCGATCGCCTCCAGCAGCTTCACCGGCATGATCGGCAGGTCATGAATGCGCACGTTGAAGTCCGACAGCGCATCCTCGACCGCTGATGCGATCACCGAACCCACGCAGACGATGCCGGCCTCCGCCACGCCCTTGATGCCGAGCGGATTGATGGGCGAGGGGGTTTCGGTCCACAACAGCTCGATGTGCGGCACTTCCGGCGCGGTCGGCAGCAGGTAGTCCGCCAGCGTGGTGGTGATCGGCGTACCGTCGGCGTCGTAGCCCATCCATTCGAACAACGCATTGCCGATGCCGTGGACGATGGAGCCGACGATCTGCCCTTCGGCGATGCGCGGGTTGATGAGCTTGCCGCAATCATGCAATGCCACGTAGCGCAGGATGTGCACCGCCGCGGTATCGATATCGACCTCCACTTCGCACACGTGGAATGCGTTGGCATAGGCCAGCGCATCGATGCGGAACATGTTGGTCGCCTCCAGCCCGGCGCTGACGCCGGGCGGAAAACCGTAGCCGGGCAGCCCGCGCAACTGCTCGGCGATGCGTGCCAAAGTCAGGCTGCGGGTAGCGTCTCCTTCCACCGACACCACGCCCGCCTTGATCTGCAGGGCAGCCTCCTGCACGCCCAGCATGTGCGCGGCGACCGTCAACGCCTTCTGGCGTACTTCGCGCGCGGCCAGCAGTGTCGAGGTGCCCGCGGTGATCGCCTGGCGGCTGGCGAACCCGCCCAGGCCATAGGCGATATGGCCGGTGTCGCCGGTGACCACCCGCACGCTCGATTGGGGCACGCCCAGTTCGTCGGCGCAGATCTGCGCCAGCGAGGTACGGATGCCCTGCCCCATTTCCAGGGCGCCGGTGTAGACATCGACAAAGCCCGATGGACGCACTCGCACGGTCGCGGACTCGAATGGTCCGCGGCCGGTGCCCTTGACCGCCTGCGCGATACCGATGCCGATGTAACGCCCTTCTGCACGCGCCGCCGCACGCCGCGCCGCGAAGCCGGCATAGCCAGCCGCTTCGAGCGTGATGTCCTGCGCCTTGAGGTAATCGCCGCTGTCGTAGACGATGGGCGCGCCAGAGCGGTTTTTCAGTGGCGTCGCATAGGGCATGGCCGAGGCCGGGATCAGGTTGCGGCACCGCACTTCCGCACGGTCGAGCCCCAGCTCGCGCGCGGCGCAGTCCATCATGCGCTCCATGGCGAAGTTGCCCTGCGGGTAACCCGCGCCACGCACCGGAATGACCGGCACCTTGTTGGTTTGCGCCAGCACGATCTCGATGTCGAGATTGGGCACCGCGTAAGGCCCCATCAACGAAGTGACAGAGTTATAGGGCACGTTGTAGCTGTGCGGCGCATAGGCACCCTGGTCATGCACCAGCCGGCCGCGGATCGCCTGGATGCGCGCGTCGGCATCGAAGGCGATCTCCAGGGACCAGAACTCGTCGCGTTCCTGGATCGAGGAGATCAGGTGCTCGCGCCGGTCCTCCACCCACTTGACCGGCCGCTTGAGGCTGTGCGCGGCGGCCGCCACCGCGATCTCTTCGGAGTAGACCAGGTACTTAGCGCCGAACGCGCCGCCGACGTCCGGGGCGATCACCCGCACGTCGTTCTCGTTCATCTGCAACATGCCCGCGATGGTGTGCGCCAGCTCATGCGACATCTGCGTCGATGACCAGACCGTCATCACGCCGGTGGCCGCATCCGGCCGCGCGAGCACGCCGCGCCCTTCCATCGAATTGGCCACGCCGCGATGCGCGCTCAATTCCTGGCGCACCACATGCCGCGCCGCATTGAAGGCCGCCGCGCAGTCGCCGTAGCCCATGCGCAGGGGTTTGTAGGTCTTGGTGCCGGTTTCAAGGCGCGACGGCGGGCAATCCTCGCGCAGCACCTCGCGCGCGTCCACCACGGCCGGCAGCGGTTCGCACTCGACGAGGATCGCATCGACGGCGTCCTCGGCGATATGGCGCGAGGCCGCCACCACCATCACCAGCGCCTCGCCGACGTGCACGGTTTCCGCCGGCGGCAATACATAGGGCATCACATGCGCCGGTAGCTGCCCTTCAGGAAAAGCGATCGGCAGGCGCAGCGAATTGACCAGCCCGGCCATGTCGCTGGCCGCATAGACCGCCACCACACCATCGATCGCCCGCGCCGCGCTGCAGTCGACCGAGAGGATGCGCGCGTGCGCATAGGCACTGCGGTAAAAGGCCGCATGCAAGGCATCCGGCACCGGAACATCGTCGAGATAGCAGCCTTGCCCGGCCAGCAGGCGCGGGTCCTCCATGCGCGGCGCGCGCTGACCGATCAGCCCGCGGCTCATGCCCGGCCTCCGTTCGCGCGCAACTTCGCGGCAGCGTCGAGCGTGGCCGCCACGATGTTCTGGTAGCCGGTGCAGCGGCAGATGTTGCCGGACAGCGCCACGCGCACCTGCGCCTCATCCGGCGCCGGGTTTTCACGCAGCAATTCGGTGAGCGTCATCAGGATGCCGGAGGTGCAAAAGCCGCATTGCAAGGCATGATGGTCGGCAAAGGCCTGCTGCAGGGCGTTGAGCGCAGCGCCGTCGGCCAGGCTCTCGACGGTGTGCACGGCGCGGCCGTCGGCCTGTACGGCCAGCATCAGGCAGGCGCGCGTGCTCTTGCCGTCGACCAGCACCGTGCAGGCACCGCACACGCCGTGCTCGCAGCCGACGTGCGTACCGGTGAGGCGGCACTGCTGCCGCAGGAAATCCGCCAGCGAGACGCGGGTCTCGACTTGCGCATCGACGGGCTTGTCATTGATCGAAAGGTGCACCGCTGCCGTGTTCATGTTCCCTCTCCCGGCGTTGCCAGCGCCTCACCCCATGCCCTGCGCAACATTGTCGCGGCGATGCGGCTGCGATACCAGGCCGGCACGAACTTGTCGTCGATCGCGTCAATGGAGGCCACCGCTGCACAGGCCATTTCAAGCGCTTCGGCGTCCGGCAGGCGCCCGCGCAAGGCGGCCTCCACATCGGAAAGGCGCACTGGCGTCACCGCAGTCCCGCCCAGGGTGAGCGAAAGCCGGGCGATCCTGCCGGCGGCGTCGCGCGCCATCATCACCGCGGCGGAGGCGACCGCGAAATCGCCATGGCGCCGCGAATGCTCGACAAAGGCGCAGGCATGCCCTGCTTCCCAGGGCGAAAAGCGCACCGCGACGAGCATCTCTTCAGGTGCGAGAACCGTGGTCATCAAGCCCTGCGCAAAGTCGCGCATCGGCACTTCGCGCCGACCGCGCGCGCTTTGCACCACCAGCGTGGCATCGAAGGCCATGGCCACCGTCGGAATCTCCGCCGACGGGTCGAGGTGGCACAGGCTGCCGCCCACGGTTCCCCAGTTGCGGGTCTGCTGGTGCCCGACCAGCGTGATCGCCTGCGCCAGAAGCGGCAGGCGTTTGCGCACCAGGGCGGAATGCTCCACCTCGCGCTGGCGCGTCATGGCGCCGATCTCAATCACGCCATCGCGCTCGCGGATCCCGGCAAGCTCAGGGATGCGCCCGATGTCGATCAGGTCGTCCGGTGCCGCAAGGCGCAGGTTGAGCATGGGCACCAGCGACTGGCCACCCGCCAGCACACGCGCATTCGGCTGCGTGGCGAGGAGCGAAAGCGCCTCGGCGAGCGCCGCCGGGCGATGGTAGCGAAACGGCGCCGGTTTCACGCGGACGCCTTGTCGAGCAGCGCGCGCGGGAACATCGCATGCACGCCCTTGTTGCCATCGACGATCTGCGTGACATGCAGGTCGCAGGCCAGGCTGCAGGTGACATACGCATCCAGTGCCGACCATCCCTTGAGTTCACCCAGCCAGACGATCATCTCGCGCAGGGCCTGCTTGGCGGCATCGTCCAGATCGGCATCCATGCCCATGGCGATGTAATGGGTCGGGGTGATGGCACGCGGAAAGCGCAAGCCGGTGCCCTTGTGCAGGATCAGCCTGAACTTGCCCGTGAGCGCGGTTTCGAGCGCGGTCAGCGAAACCTCGCCGTCGCCCTGGACCGCATGGCCATCCCCCACCGAGAACAAGGCACCCGGTACCTGTACCGGCAGCATCAGGCTGCTGCCGGCGGTGAGTTCCTTGTTGTCCATGTTGCCGCCGTACTCGCGCGGCTCGATCGAGGACACCATGCCGTACTCGGGGCGCGGCGCCACGGCCATGATGCCGAAAAACGGCCTGAGCGGCAGGGTCAGCCCCCACGGGAGGTAGGCCTCGCGCTTTTCGATATCGATCGGGATGTTGAGGATCTGCAGCGTGCGGAAATCCTCAGGGAGCCCGCCGCGCAGGGGACGCACCGCGTTGTAGGCCCAGTCCTGGCGCAACTCGATGGATTCGATCTGCACCTCGAGCGTGTCGCCAGGCTCGGCACCCTCGACCCAGATCGGCCCGGTAAGGATGTGCGGGCCCATGAGGGGCTTGCAGGCTTCCAGGACCGCGGCATGCTCCGGCAGCACATTGACCGCCTGTCGCGCCTCCTCCTTCGAGCCGCTCAGGGTGTCGATGGTGACGGTATCGCCGGACGCGACCCGCAGAACCGGCGGCAGCGACGCCGCGAAATGGCCCCAGTGTATGGTCGATGGGGTGGGGGACAGTGTGTGATGGGTGCTCATGGATTGTCTCTCTTCGTTGGTGCCGCGTTCGTCCGCTCAAGGCGGCCACACCGCCCGGCATGGCGGAGGGAAGCAAACAGATTGTCGTTCAATTTACGGACGGCTCGACTAGGCTGCCCTCGCAAGCACCTGGAAAGGCCGGTCGCCCTTGACCTGTGTGCGCCACATCAGGCGCCGGTGCATGGAAGCGTCGTAGGACGTGGCCCTGTGCATCAGGCAGCGGTTGTCCCAGACGACCAGTTCCTTTTCGAGCCAAGGATGGGAGTAGACGAAACGCGGCTGAAACGCCCACTCGTACAGGTGCGCCAGCAGCGCCTCGCTCTCGGCCGCGGGGAGTCCGACGATCTCGGTGACCGAATCCGGATCAAGAAACAGTGACTGCGCGCCCGTGACCGGATGCGTCCGCACCACCGGATGCACCACATCCGGATTGGCGGCGATGTCCTCCGCCGTGAGCGGTTTGGCCCGAATATAGTTGCGCTCGTAACTGCGCCTGAAAGAGTGAACCGCCTTCAGCGGCAACAGGCGCTGCTGCATGGATGGATCGAGCGCACTGAAGGCGGCGCGCATGTCGGCAAACTCGGTATTGCCGCCGCTGCCCGGCACCTCATGGCCATAGAGCAGCGTCGCCATCAACGGCCGCTCACGGAAGATCTGGTCCGAATGCCAGTAAATGCCGTTGTTGGGCGCGCCCAGCGGCTTGCCGTCGACCACGTTGTTGGACAGGTACATGATCGCCGGCTGGCGCGGCGAAAGGTATTCCCCGACGTAATGGACGAACACCTCGCCAAACACGGCGCTGAAGGCGACCAGTTGTTCTTCCGAGAACTCGCAACCGCGCAACGCCACCAGTCCGTGCACGTTGAGCAGATCCAGCAGGGCCGGCCCGTCCGCCTCGAATTCGGCAAGCCTGACCCCGTCCACGGCGATGCCGAAGTCGGCATTCAGCGGCCCGATGATGTTCATGTCCGTCCGTACCAGGGAAAGAGTTTCACAAGCAACAGCGCGAATGCACGATCGGCGAGGAAGCCGACGGCACCCAGCGTGACCAGCCCGACAAGCACATGGTCGACGCGGTACAGCTGCTGGGAAGTGGCGATGAGATGGCCCAGGCCGTCGCGCGCGCCCACCAACTCGGCCGCCACCATCACGATGAAAGCCAGCGCCAGTGACTGCCTGAGCCCCGCCAGCACCAGCGGCAGCGCCGCCGGCAGCACCACCGTGAACAGCAGGGAACGCGGCGTGGAGCCCAGCGCCTGCGCAGACCGGACGTAAACCTCGCTGACATCACGCGCGCCGATGAAGGCGCTGATCCACACCGGGAAGAACGTGCCCCATGCGATCAATGTCACCTTCGATGCCTCGCCGATACCGAACCAGATGATCGCCAGCGGCACCAGCCCGATCACCGGCACCGATCGCAGGCCATGCAGCACCGGGTCGGCCAGGTGGCGCAGCATCGCGATGCGCGCGGTCAGCACACCGGCGATCACGCCACCGCAGGCGCCGATCACGAAACCGGCGGCGACGCGCTCAAGGCTTGAGAGCAGGTGGCGCAACAGCTCGCCCGTGGACAGCAGTTCCCACGCGGCACCATACACATGCGAGGGCGGCGGAAACATCAGGACGTTGACGCCCTTGACCATGCGCGGCAGGAGCTCCCACGCG
This sequence comes from Burkholderiales bacterium, assembly GCA_965279115.1. Classification (GTDB taxonomy): domain Bacteria; phylum Pseudomonadota; class Gammaproteobacteria; order Burkholderiales; family JAEUOS01; genus JAEUOS01. The sequence continues at coordinate 3,037,847 of OZ257137.1, read as the reverse complement.
GCGAAAAACAGCATCACCCCGATCACGTTGAGCGCAAGTTGCTGCAGGTGCGCGCGGCGCCGGGATTGCGCCTGCGCCGCGGCGAAGCCCGCCTCGACCGTCGCGATATCCGCCTGGTTCATGCCGGCAACGCCTCTGCCGCGCCGAGCAGCGCGGCCACCTGGGCGACCCTAGCCACCACGGCGGGATCGTCGGGGCGGCGCGGGTAAGGCAAGGCGACCTCGATCTCCGCGCGCACCCGCCCGGGGTGGGGCGACATCACAACGACACGCTGCGCAAGATGGACGGCCTCGTCGATGCTGTGGGTGATGAAGAAGCAGGCGAAACGCCGGTCCTGCCACAGGCGCAACAATTCGTCCTGCAGGCTGCGGCGCGTAAGCGCATCAACGGCCGCGAATGGTTCATCCATCAGCAGGAGGGCGGGCTCGTTGACCAGCGAACGCACCACCGCGACGCGCTGACGCATTCCACCTGAAAGTTCGAACGGATAGCGTTCGGCGAACGCCTCCAGGCCCACCAGCGCAAGAAAGCGTTGCGAAACCTTTCGGCGCTCCGCTGCATCCATTCCCTTGCGCACCAGCCCGAACTCGACATTGCGCCGGACGGTCAGCCAAGGAAACAGACCGTACTCCTGGAATACCACGCCGCGCTCCGGCCCGGGCCCGGAAACCTCACGCCCCTGATGCAGCACCACGCCACGGGTGGGCTTGAGGAAGCCCGCGATCAGGTTCAGCACCGTGGTCTTGCCACAGCCGGAGGGCCCCACGGCACATACAAACTCACCGGCGCCAATCGACAGGCTGACGTCCTGCAAGGCCCAGGCCGGCTGCCCCCGGGTGGTTGCGTACAGCATCGAGACCGCGTCGAGCCGCGCAAGCGGCGCAACCGCCGCCGCGGCCGCATGGATCATGCGCTCCGGTGCGTTCAAGGCCGTCCTCAGGCGATGGTGACCGCTGCGGGCCGCACAGCCTTGACGGCGTCCAAATACATCAGGCCGCGGAAGAATGCCTTGAGGTCGCCCGGTGGCCTCGGTGAGAACTTGTTGTCTATCGACCACTGCGCCTGTTCGACAATGTCGCCGGCCAGCTTTTCGTCGAACGCCAGGCCAAGGTCGAAATCGGCAATCGCGCCCCTGGTCGTCTCGACGTCGGTGCGGGTACGTTTGGATATGAATTCGACCACCCTGGCCGGATTCGCCTTGGCGTAGTCGATCGCCGCCTGCAGCGCGCGCACGACTCGGACGCAGGCTTCCGGGCGGGTCTTCACCACGTTTTCGTTGGCGATCATCACGCAGTGGCTCCAGAAATACTTCGGGGAATCCGACGTATCGAAGAACTCCACCTTGCCTTCGCCGCGCGTCATGGCCGCCTTGCCGCTTTGGGTATCCCAGGCGAAGGCGTCGATGTCCCCCTTGGCGATGGCATTGACCATGTCGGGGGGCGACATGTTGATGACCTTCACCTCGGCTGCCGGGACGCCGCGCGCGGCGAGAAAGCGCGTCAGGAGGTAGTGGCCTGCGCCACCCAGCACCGTGGCCACGGTCTTGCCGCGAAAATCGCCCGCAGCCTTGATGCGATCATTGCGCACGATAATGCGATTGCCGGTGCTGGTCTTGGTATAGGCGGCGACGATCACCGGCTTGAGGCCGCGCAGGCTGGCGGTAATGAAGGGCGTATCGGTACAGATGCCGAAGTCGGCGCGCCCTGCCAGTACCGCGTCAATGCCGTTGCGGCCGGTGGGAAACACCACGGTTTCGGTGGCGAGCCCCGCCTGACCCCAGGCATCAATCGCGGAGGCCACGTAGGGCGCGATCCAGTGAAACCCCTCGGTTTCGGCATAGATGATTTTTTCCCGGGCCTGTGCCAGGGAGGCGCCGGGCAATACGGCACCAGCGGCCAGGACGCCCATCAGGCGCAAGGATTCACGACGAGTGGTCAAGGTGTGCTCCGGCGATTGTGGAATCAGGATGCGATCAGCGATGCATGATTCGCGCCAGTTCAACGCGCCAGGTATTCGAGCGGGTTATGCGGCCTGGCGACGAACTGCTTGTTTTCGCTCGGCTTGATGCCGGCGGCGAGGATGGCGCTGTCCGGCACCTTGGACAAAGGCCGATAGCGCGGGTGATGATGCTCGATCACCGGGTTGTTGGAGCGTGCGTTGTAGCAGGAGATCAGCACCCAGCGCCGCTTGGCCGAGTCGTTTCGCGACGACGAATGCAGCATGTTGCAGTGGAAAAAGATCACGTCGCCCGGCGCCATTTCGCAATGCACCACTTCAAGCGTTTCGAGAAGGTGATCGACCCGTTTCGGGTCAGCCGAGATCTGCTTGCCTGACAGTACGTGGTCGACGCGGCCGGCACGGTGCGACCCCTTGAGCACCTCCAGGCAGCCGTTGGTGCGCGTGCATTCGTCGACGGCCATCAGGCAGGTGGCCATGTCGGGGAACAGGCAGCCGTTGGCATACCAGTAGCCGTAATCCTGGTGCCATTCCCAGGCGCCGCCCTCGAAGGGTTCCTTGGCATTGAGCTTGGAGTTGTAGTGGTACACCTCGTCGCCGATCAACGCCTCCATGGAATCGACGATGCGCTCGCAGCGCGAGAACAGGCCGAAGATGTCGTCGCCCGGATCCGTCCACACGGTCATGCGGGTCTTGCTGCCGGTCGAGTCGCTGCGGAAATAGGCCGCCTGGTGCAGGGCATCGTCCTGCTCGGCGCTGGTGCGGATGAGGGTGGCTTCCTCGGGGCTGAACATGCCGCGCGCGATCACGAATCCGTCGCGGTGGTAGTCGGCGATCTGCGCCGGGGTGAGGGCGAGGGGGGACATGGGTGACTCCTTGAAAGGGATTCAGAAGTAAATCGCCATCGCCGTATGGGCGGCGTGGCAGTTGACAAGCACCACCTTCTTTTGCGCGATGCGCAGGGCCCCGTCGATGCGCCGCAGCGTGTGGGAGGCCCGCCCGGCGTAGGTGCGCTGCTCGGTATGCCGGTATTCCGCCATGCTGAATGTCGAGTGCGCCAGGCACAGATCACCGGCGCCCGGTGCCGCCACAACTTCGACGTTGGTGACCATGTGCACGGTGTGCGACACCGGTTGCTGCACGTGGGCATCCGGACTTTCGAGGCGGCGGATGCGCGCCGCCATCTGCTTGCGGTCGTCGAAGAACAGCGAAACCCGCTCATCGGGGCTGGCCTGGTCGTGTCGCGTGGGCGCCCAGTAGGTGCCGTCCTCGGTGAACAGCTCACGCCATTCGGCGAAGCGCTTTTCGTCCAGCAGACGCGCTTCCATGAACAGGAACTGCTCGAGTTCACGCAGGTCCGGCAACGCCCCCACGGGCAGCTGTGCCACGACGCTATTCATTGCCCTGCCCTCCGCACATGTAGGACACCCAGTTTTGCGCGTACTGGATGCGCGAGACGAATTCCGAGGTACCCAGCCCGCGCCAGCCACCCTCCTTCCAGTCGACCTCGCTACCCATGTGGCCCGCGAATGCGACCCAGTCATTGGATGCGGAGGCGAGCCCACGCTGCGCACGCTCGAACACTTCGACGTCGTCGGTCTGGATCATCGAGGCCGCGGAATGGGTGGCTGCAATCGAGCGGATGGCATTGCGATTGAGTTCGTCCGGCGCATCGTCGAGCCAAACGGGATAGATATTTATCTCGGTGCGATCGACCGCCAGCGGCCGGACTACGCGGATGTGCTGGCCAAACGCCTGGAAAGTCATGCTCGGGTAGATCACGCTGTTGAAGCGGTCGTAGTTGAGGATCTCCGCGGTGCGCGCCGCACCATGGCGCGCCTCAAGACGACGCACATACTCTTCATGCACCGGGCCGCTCGGCAGGGTTTCCACCGGCGGGCGCCCCTGGTAGCCATGCCCGTATGGAAAACCGACCACCCCGAATGACTCCCAGTCGATGGCGCGCCGCTCGCCTTCCAGCAGGCGCGGGCCCCCGCCGTGGCGGCTGAACTGGCGGCCGTCGCGATCCAGGGTGGAGGCATGGGTGTAGCTGGCGTGGTGCAGATCGACCCCGTTGTCGATCTGGGTCTTCCAGTTGGCACGCACGATGTAGCGGCTTACGCCACCGCGAAGCGACACCGTGCCGGCGGGTGCGCGGTCGCACAGGTCGTCGAGGCTGAAGCGGATGCCGTTGAGATAGGCCTCCAGTGTCGGGCCGGTTTCGGACTGGCTGGCGAACACGAAGCCGCGGTAGGTCGCCACCCGCGCGACCTTGCGCATGGCGAAGTCCTGGGCGTCGAAATCGAGGTCGGCCGGGTAGCTCTTGCGCTGCGGAATGGCGGCCAGGGCACCGTTGGTCCGATAGGCCCAGCCGTGATACGCGCAGCGGAAAAAGCGGGTGTTGCCTGACTCCTCCGTGCATACCTCCAGCCCGCGATGCGCGCAGCGGTTGTGGATGACGTTGAGCTGGCCATGCTCATCGCGCGTAAGCAGCACCTGCTCGGTTCCGATGCGGCTGGAGGCAAAGTCCCCGGGATTGGGCACCTGGGACTCGTGGCCGACAAACACCCATGCCTGACCGAATACGCGCGCCATTTCCAGTTCGAACAGACCGGGATCCACATATAGCGCACGATGCACCGCATCCGGCCGGACCAGCGCACGAATCTCGTCCACCGTCCAGGCCCGCATGAGCGGCTGGCCGATTTCAACCGGGTTCAACATTCTCTGGTTCTCCCTTCGGATATCACAGGCGAGGCCTCAGGGCTCGACGATGATGGCGTCATCGGGTTTCCATCCCACGCGCACCTGCTCCCCGGGGGCCGGCAAGGCATCGCCCGGACGTGCCTCCACCGAAACCGGCTGGCCGTTGCCGAGGGTGACGGTGAACTGGATGGTGTTGCCGACGAAAATGCGTTCAGTAACGCAACCTTCGAGCACATTCCAGCCGGGCAGGCCCGCAACACCCAGCATGCGCATCTGCTCGGGACGCACCGCCAGCAGGACGTCATGGCCGTTCAGACGGCCGGCAGCGGCCGGCGGCGGCACCACGTCCGTGCCGGAAATCGCCAGCCCCGCGCCCGCGGCATTGCCCACCCGCGCCGCAGGCAACAGGTTGATGCGCCCGACGAACTGCGCGACGAACTTCGTGGCCGGTCGCAGGTAGATATCCTCCGGGGTGCCGATCTGCTCGATGCAGCCCTGGTTCATCACCACGATGCGGTCCGACATCACCATCGCCTCGGTCTGGTCGTGCGTCACGTAGATGGTGGTGATGCCGAGACGCCGCTGGATCGCCCGCAGTTCGCGTTGCATCGCTTCGCGCATTTTCAGATCGAGCGCGCCAAGCGGCTCATCCATCAGCAACACGCGCGGCGGATGGGCCACCGCCCGGGCAATGGCGACCCGCTGACGCTGCCCGCCCGACAGCTCGGCAGGCAGCCGCTTCTCGTAACCCGGCAACTGCACCAGATCGAGCAACTCGGCCACGCGGGTGCGGCGCGCACTTTCGGTCGCGCCGCGCTGCTTCATGGCGAACCCGATGTTGTCCGACACGCTGAGATGCGGGAACAGGGCGTAGTTCTGGAACACCATGCCAACCTCGCGCCGGTTGGGCGGAAGGCGGGAAATGTCCGCGCCATCCATCAGGATGCGCCCGTGCGTGGGCGTGACAAACCCGGCGATCATCCGCAGTGTCGTGGTCTTGCCGCAACCGGACGGCCCGAGCAGGGTCAGGAACTCGCCCGCCCGGACGTCAAGGTTGACCGCGGACACGACCGCGGTCTCGCCGAACTGCTTGGCAACGCCTTCAAGGACGAGGGTCTGCATGGGGCCGGGATGGTTCACCGGTCAGCGCCGCCCGATGCGGCGGTTCCATTTTTGCGAGTACGCCGCCTGGTCGACCTTGGCGTAGTCGATCTGGTACATGGACGCCAGTTCCTCGGGCTTCAGGCGCAGGAAGCTCATGGAAGGATCCTTGGCGATCTCGGCCAGGGCACCGCGGGTGACCGGAATCTGCCCGCCTTCGGTGGATGTGGCGATCTGCATCGGCATCGAAAGGAATCGGTCCACCAGCCAGTCCACCGCCGCCGCCTGCGGCGTGCCCTTCACCTTCACCAGGTAGCCCTGCTTGAGCACGCCCGTCTTGCCCGCGACAGGCACATGCACCATGCCCAGGGGAGCGCTGCCCTTCAGGCGCTGCACGTTGCCCGCCTGGGCTGCCGCCGCCCAAACGTCGCCATTGACCAGTTGCGTCTGCAGGTTGGAAGACGAGGACCAGAAGCCGGCTGGCGCGATCTTCGTTATCAGGTCGAGCGCGGGATCGATGTTCGCCTCGCTGCCGCCGGCTTCGCGGGCCATGCCGACGATGGCGGGAATCGCCCCACCGGCGCTGATGTCGGGAATGGACACCTTGCCCTTCAGTTTTGGATTGGCGAGGTCCGAATACCTTGTCGGCACCGGGATCCCGGCCTCCTTGAACTTCTCGATGTTGTAGACGATGCCCTCCTGGGTGATCCAGATCATGGCGCGGTTCGCGTCGATCGCGCCGGCCGGCAACTCGCGCGCGTTGGGAATCTGTTTCACGTCGAGCGGGGCCAGCCATCCGCCTTCGATCAGGCCGGGCAGGAAGTTGTCCATCGTTTCCATCAGGTCGAACGGCGCCGCCTGGCCGCGCGAAGCCACCAGCTTGGCCATGTTCTGGGCCGGTTGTCCGAGTACGTACTCGATCTTGCCGCCTTCGGCCTCGAACGCCTTGGCAACATGCTTGTCGACCACGTCGCGCCACTTGCCGCCAAAGGTGGCCAGGCGCACGGTGACGCCGTCGAACTTCCCCGCAATTGCCGCACACGGAGCCAACGCTACCAGCAGGGTTCCTGCGACAAGCCAGCGATTGATACGCAACATGCCTGATATCTCCATTGGGTTGATGCGGGCGGTCAGTCCGCGCCGCCGGTCTTGACGAACATCTCCAGGCCCACCAGGCGTTGCACTGCCAGAACCGCCGCCAGGGACAACACGGTCACCAGCGTCGACACCGCCAGGATGGTGGGCTCGAAATCGAATTGCATGGCGTTGAAGACTTCCACCGGGAAGGTCATGTGCTTCGAGCCGGTGAGGAACACCGTGACGGGCACCTCGCCAAACGAGGTCATGAAGGCATACAGGCCGCCGACGTACAGGCCGGGCTTGAGCACCGGCAGGGTGACCTGCATGAATGTGCCCAGGCGCGTCGCGCCAAGGGTCAGCGCTGCCTCCTCGAGATTCAGGTCGAAACGCTGCAACACCGCGACCAGCGTGCCGACCACATAGGGCGTCGCGGCGAAGGTATGCGCGATCGCAAGGCCCGTGAAGCTGCCGGTGGCATACCAGCCTGTGAGCGAACCAAGCGCGTAGTAGGCCTGCAGGAAAGCCAGGCCGCTTACCACCCCGGGTATCTGCAGGGGCGCGCGCAACAACGCCAGGATCGCCGCCTTGCCGCGCACGTTCGACCGCACCAGCCCGAGCGCCGCCGGGATGCCGATGGCGAGCGCCAGCACGGCCGCCACCAGCGCCAGGCGCAGCGATAGCCACAAGGCCTCGTAGTAGCGGGCCGGAATGCGACGGTATGACTCGAGCGTGAAATGCTCAGGCGGAAAAACCACATAGGCGCGCTGCCCGTAGTCGAACGACGCGAGCGCGACGTACAGCACAGGCCCGAGCAGGAAGACGTAGGCGACCACCAGCACCAGCGAGCCCCCGAGGCGGGCGCGCAGCACATGGCCCGGGGGAAGGGCCAGGTTCACACCAGCACCCCGCGCCGCATGCGGCGCACCACCTGCACCGCGATGACATTGACCGTGAGCACCGTCAAAAGCAGGCCCACGGCCAGCGTGGCGGCCATGCCGAAGCTGGTTTCAACCAGCATGGTGCGCTGGATCACCACCGGAAGCGTGAGCACCTTGCCCGCGCCGATCAGCGCGGTGGAAGTGAACCCGCCCATGCTGACATTGAAGATCATCAGCGCGCCGCCGATCAGGCCGGGCATGCACAGGGGCAACACCACCTGGGTGAAGACGCCGGTCGAAGAGGTGCCAAGGATGCTGGCCGCCTCTTCGAGGGAGCGCGGCACCGTGACGATGATGCTGTAGAACATGAGGATCGCGAAACCCAGCGAGTAGTACATGAGCCCCACCACCACACCCGGAAACGTGCCCAGCAACGCCACCGGCTCGCTCACCAGGTTGAGGCCCTGCAGCAACTTGTTGAGCGGGCCGTTTGCGCCGAAGATCAGGATCAGGCCCAGCACCTTGACGACGATGGAGACGAAAGACGAGATCACCACGCCGGCCAGCAGAACCATGGACCAGCGGCTCTTCAGGCGCGCAATGACGTAGGCTGCCGGAAAGGCGAGCAACACCGTGAGCACGGTGGCGGAAAGTGATACGCGCAACGACAGCCAGAGGGCCTCGAGGTAGTAGTCGTCCGCGAACAACTGCAGGTAGTTGAACCATTCGAGCGATTTCCCGACCTGACCCATGCCGAGGTCGCGCCTGAAGCTGCCGACCACGAACACCGATTGCGATGCAATCAATGTCAGGAACGACAAGGCCACCGGAGGCAGCAACAGCCACCCCCAGTTCACTCGCATACCGGCTTGGTCGGCGGTTCCGGTCACCAAGAAGACGCTCCAAAGTATCCATGACGCCCAGTCGGGATTGCAGTCACACTGCAGGCGAACCTGTCGGGTTTTGCACTTTTCATGCCACCTGAGTTTGTCCGCCGGTCATCCCGTGCGCGTTGAGCGGGCGTCCGCGTGCGCAAGCGGGGCGGCATGGAAAGGCTGGCTACATCCGCTGTGAACAGATGTGAGCGACGCACCAGCCATTGGTCGTGACTATGGGTCCCGGCATCCCTTCGTGTCTGACCAACACCAAGGCACCTTTGCAGTGCGCGGCTATCAGCATGTGGCGCGAGTCGCACAACCACCCCTTGCGGGCACATGAAGCGCGCATTTCGCGGCATGCCGGATTGACAGGCGCCGGCACCATCGGCTAATTTAACCAAGTGGTTACAATAGTTGTGTCGAATCCGGACCGCAAAAAGACATTCAAGGAGACAGTCATGCAGCGTCGCACATTTGCCAAGACCCTCGCCGCGCTTGCCGTCACGGCGTTCGTGGCCGCCCCGGCGTGGGCACAATGGAAACCCACCAAACCGATCAACCTGATCGTGCCCTGGGCGGCCGGCGGCTCGACCGACCAGGTCACCCGCATCACGGCGGCGGAAATCGAGAAGGTGCTGGGCCAGAAAATCGTGGTCGTCAACCAGCCGGGCGCATCCGGTTCGATCGGCACCAAGAATGTGTTCGAAGCCCCCAAGGACGGCTACACCTGGGCCGCCGGCGCGGCCCAGGACCTCGGCGTGTACCAGGTGCTCGGCATGCTCAACGCCAGCGTCAAGGACTGGCACCTGTTCCACAACGTGGCCAACGTCGCGGTGGTCGGGGTCAACCCGTCGACGCCCTACCAGAACATGGCGCAGTTGCTGGAGGCGATGAAAGCCAAGCCGGGCGAGATCAAGGTTGCCACCGCGGGCGTGACATCGAGCGGCCACAACGCGATGGAAGCCATCTCGCGGGCTACCGGCATCAAGTACCGCCATGTCACCTATGACGGTGGCAATCCCGCCGTGGTGGCCACGGTGTCCGGCGAAACCGACGTGACCCCGCAACTGGCCGTGGAACAGGCCGAGATGATCCGCGGCAAGCGCATCCGCCCGCTGGCGACGGTTGGCGATCGAGCGCTGGAAATCGAGGGCTTTGGCGTGATCGAGCCGATCACCAAGACCATTCCCGGCTTCAAGTCGCCCCCCAATTACTTCGGCATCTTCATTCCCAAGGGCGTGCCGGCGGAGGTGATCGCCACCATGGAAAAGATCTGGGCGTCCAACATCGCCAACAACGAGGCGCTCAAGAAATACGCCGCCAATCGCGGCGCGCTGTTCGCCCCCTCTTTCGGCGAGGCTGCACAGGCGGCCGCGTTCCCCGCGGTTCAGGCCAACGCCTGGCTGCTGCATTCCGGCGGCAAAACCAAGGTAAGCCCCGATACCGTGGGTATCCCGAAGCCCTGATCGCCGCGATCGCAGTGCCGATCCGGCGCATTCGCGCCGGATCGGTGTTCGCCTGAATTTCGCCGACCCCGGACATGAGCATCGAAATCGACCCTGACGAGCCGTTGCCGCCGCGCCTCGATCTGTATTGCGCGCTGGCCTGGATGGTGTTTGGTGGCGCGGTCGCCGTCGGTTCATGGCGCATGGATCGACTTGAGCATCTCCACATCAACAAATACGAGATCCCGGGCCTGGTACCTGGGGTCCTGGGCACGGCCGTCCTTGTGCTGGGGCTGGCACTTGCCCTGCGCGCGATCGCGCGCGGTGCGATCGCCACACGGGTCTCGTCCGCGCAAGGCGAGTCTCAGTTCCGCACCATGGCACTGGTCTTCACGCTCACGCTGTTCTATGCGTTGGGACTGGTTGGCACCGGGCTGCCGTTCTGGCTGGCCACCTTCGTTTTCGTAAGCGTCTTCATATTCCTGTTCGACCGTGAGCGCCAGGCCGGACTTGAGCGCAGCGTGCCCAAACAGGCGGTCCTGGCAATGGTGTACGGGGCTGCCACCAGTGCCGTGGTCTCGTTGTCCTTCGAATACATCTTCCTGGTCAGGCTGCCCTGATGTTCCAGGGACTCATCGCCTTCTGGCATTCGCTCGGCTCGTTCCTGACGGTCGAGTCGATCTTCTACGTGCTGGCCTCCTCGCTGGTCGGCGTGGTGATCGGCGCCCTGCCGGGCCTGACCGCCACCATGGGCGTGGCGCTCATGACCACGCTCACCATCAAGCTGCCGTCTTCCCAGGCCCTGCTGATCCTCATCTGCACCTATGTGGGCGCGATCTACGGCGGCAGCCGCAGCGCGATATTGCTCAACATCCCCGGCACTCCGGCCTCCGCCGCCAGTTGCCTGGACGGCTACGCACTGGCGCGGCAGGGACATGCCGGCCGCGCCATGGGCATCGCCACCACAGGTTCGGTGATGGGCACCCTGATCGGCATGTTCTTCCTCGCGCTCTTCACGCCGCTTCTGGGCGACCTGGCGCTGAAGTTCGGCGCCTACGAGTTCTTCTGGCTGGCGGTGTTCGGCGTGATCGTTTCGGCCACGCTTACCGGCGGCGATCCGTTGAAGGGCTGGATCACCGGTTTTGCGGGACTCTTCATCGCCACCATAGGGCAGGACGGCATCCATGCCTACGAGCGGTTTTCCTTCGGCACGCGAGACCTGGCGGGCGGCTTCTCCCTGGTGCCCGCACTGGTGGGCGCCTTCGGGTTTGCGGAAATCCTGGTGGCCATGCAGGAGAAACGCCCGCCGGTGAAGATCAACCCGTTCGACACGGTGATCCCGAAGATCCGCGACGTGTTCCAGTACTGGCGCACCATCCTGCGCTCGGGCGTGATCGGCACCTTCATCGGCATCGTCCCGGGGGTGGGGGAGGACGTTGCCGCATGGTCTTCGTACGCGGCCGCCAAACGTGCCAGCAAGGAGAAGGAGAAATTCGGCAAGGGGTCGATCGAAGGCCTGATGGCCGCGGAAACCGGCGACAACGCCTGCGTGCCCGGCGCCATCATCCCGGTGCTCACGCTGCAGGTGCCGGGCTCCGCGCCCGCTGCGGTGTTGATGGCGGCCATGCTGATCCACGGCGTCAAGCCCGGCCCGATGATCATGGTCGAGTCGCCGCAGTTCGTCTACGACGTGGTGGCCATGATGCTCCTGGCCACCATCGGCATCCTGATCTACGGCCTCACGCTCACCAAATTCCTCATCATGGTGTTGCGGGTGCCCACCACCATCATCGTGCCGATGATCTTCGTGCTGTGCGTGATCGGCACCTTCGCCCTGGCCGGGCGGTTGTTCGACGTCTGGACCATGCTGTTGTTCGGTATCCTCGGCTTTGTGCTGCGGCGCTTCCACTTCCCGGTGGCGCCGCTGGTGCTGGGCATCGTGCTGGGCGACCTGCTGGAAAAGAGCCTGCGCCGCGGACTGGTGTTGTCGGACGGAGACCTGAGCCCCTTCTTCACCCGTCCGATCTCGGCCACGATGTTCGGCATCATCGCCATCGTGATCCTGCTGCGGGTGCCGGCGATCAACCGGTTCATCACCGGCAAGGGAAAATGAAGCTGGCGCTGTGCAACGAAGTGCTGGCCCCGCTGCCTTTCGTGGAGCAATGCCGCATCGCCGCCGCGCTCGGTTACATGGGACTTGAAGTCGCACCCTACACGGTGTGCGATGACCCGGCCGCCATGACCGATGCCGAGGCACGCGCGCTGGCGCGCATCGCGGCGGACCATGGCCTGGCGATCACCGGCCTGCACTGGCTGCTGGTCAAGCCTGCGGGCCTTTCGGTGACGACCTCCGACGCGGCCATCCACGGGCAGACCACCGCCTTCATGCGCCGCCTGTGCGAGCTGTGCGCGGCCATGGGTGGCCGCTATCTCGTGCACGGTTCGCCGAAACAGCGCCTGATTGCCGCCGGCCAGACAAAAGCAGATGCGCTGGCACGCGCCGCCGCCGCATTCGCCGTCGCCGGAGAAGCAGCGCGTGCGGCCGACGTCACCTACTGCATCGAGCCGCTCTCGGGCGACCAGACGCCTTTGATCAATACCGTCGCCGAGGCAGCCGAGATCGTGCGCGCCGTGAACAATCCGCACCTGCGCACCATGATCGACACCAGTTCCGCCGGCCTGGCGGAAAGCGAGCCGGTAGCCGACCTGATCCGCCGCTGGATGCCTTCGGGCCTGATTGCCCATGTGCAGGTGAATGACCCCAACCGGCGCGGGCCGGGGCAGGGCGACATGAAATTCGCCCCCATCCTAGCGGCGCTGCATGAAACCGGCTACGCCGGCGTGGTTGCGGCCGAGCCCTTCGACTACGTGCCGGACGGCATGGGGTCAGCCGCACAGGCGATCGGCTACCTGCGCGGACTCCTCGAAAACCAGCCGGCGCCGACACACGCCGGCTGAGACGCCGCTAGCGGCCAATCCCTTCGAACAAGTCGCGTCCCTTGGCAAGCGCGCGGATCTTGGCATCCGCGATGCCGCGCTTCAACATCCAGAACCCGCAGTCGGGGTGGATGTACTTGATGCGTCCGGCACCGAGGACTTTCTCGGCACGCTCGATAGCACGGGCGATATGGTCGGCGGATTCCGCTTCGGTTTTCTTGATGTCGATCACGCCCAGGCCGAAGCCGATCTTCGGATCGAGGTCGCGGAACACCTGCAGCTCTTCCTCCGGCCGGTGCGCGCACTCCATCACCACATGGTCCACGTGCAGCGCGTTCAGGTAGCTGATGAGGCTTTTCCAGCCGCCTTTCTGGATGCTCTGCCCGCCGTAGTTGCCGAAGCACAGGTGCACCGCCGGCACGGTCTTCACCGCGTCGAGCACGCGGTTGAGCGATGAGGCGGCCCATTCCCACTCATCCGGCGCGCCCGGCAGGTTTGCCTCGTCCAGCTGGATGATGTCGGCCTCGACATGGCGCACCTGCTCGGCCAGCACATCGGCGATGGCATGTGCCAGGGCCGGCGTGTCCTTGTAGTGCTTGTTCATCAGCATCTTGGCCAGCATGTGCGGGCCGGTCACGGTGAACTTGAAAGGCTTCTTGGTCAGCACCGAGGCGCGCTTGCAGGCCAGCGGCAGGTCGAGTGACCCGCTGCCCAGCGGCCCTTCCACCACACCCGGCGGGCGGGTGCGAAAGCGCGTCGCCTCGGCGTTGCGGTAGGCGATGCGCTCCTCGAAACTCATGCGGAATCCCACGCCATCCATGGGCTTCACGAAGTACTCGATCATGCCGTTGGTTTCCGGGTGGTTGATGTCGAAGCGGTAGAGCTCGCCATCGCACACCACGTCCACCCCGGCCTCTTCCTGGGTGGCGATCACCACGCGGGTGGCATCGATCAGGGCCTGCTCGGACGGTGCGGCCACCAGCCAGTCGGGTACCGGATATGAGCCTACGACGGTGGTCTGAATGCGCGGCATGGTCTTCTCCATAGATTTGTTCTGGTTGCGGAAATCCTAGCACAAGTAACCGACTCGTTACATGCTCCACGGTGCACATGGCATGGCACGTCAATGTTGGCCAGGCTTGGCGCACGCCTCTCCTCTGCGCAATTGCCGCACCGCAATATCGGCGCGCTGACGCCTCAAGCAGGTCGTTGATCGGGTTTAACCATTCGGTTACACTCGTTCGCGCTCTCCGGAATCGGCCGGTGGGTCATTGATCTTCCAACCGGCGACGTGCCAGACATGCGGCTGCAAGACCACACATGACACGGATCACACAGGTCGAAGTCGGGCGGCGGGACTACCCGCTGGTCGGTGAATTCAAGTTCTTCAAGTCGGGCGCGCGGCCGACCCTGATCGTCCGCATTACCGACGCAAGCGGACGGCAGGGCTACGGGCAGGCGGTCCCGGTCGAAACCTGGACCTACGAAACCGTCGAGAGCGTCGAGAGCAGCTTGCGCAACTACCTGGCGCAGGCGGTGCTTGGCGCCGACCCGGCCGACCTGGCGGACATCCATGCCCGCATGGAACGCGTGATCCGCCCCTCCTTCTCGGTCGGCCAGCCGCTGGCCAAGGCGGCCATCGATCTCGCCTGCCATGACCTGTGGGGCAAGCAAACCGGAAAATCCGTCAGCGAACTGCTGGGCGGCGCCCGCGCGCAATCGATCCGGCTCTCCTGGACCATCAACACCACCAACCTTGGCCAGGCAGAACGCCTGCTCGAGGAAGGGCGCGCGCTGGGTTACAACAGCTTCAACATCAAGCTGGGTTATCCGCAGGCGCCGGACTATGACCTCGAGCTGGTGCGTCTGGTCACCCGCTTCGCGCCCGACGGCTTCCACTGGTGCGACGCCAACACCAGCTATGACCTCGATACCGCGCTTGCCCAGGCGCCGAAGCTGGCGGATCTCGGCGTGCGCGCGCTGGAATCGCCGCTGCCGCCCAACCGCATCCGCGACTACCAGCGCCTCTCCAGGCAGGGTGCGCTGCCCATCCTGATGGACGAGGGCATCGTCTCGCCGGTCGAGGCGGCGGAATTCGCGGCACTGGGCATGATGAACGGCATTGCCATGAAGGTGGCGCGCTGCGGTGGCCTGTGGCACGCCTCGCGCATCATCGAAGGCATGCGCCGCGACGGCCAGATCCTGTTCGCCTCCGGCCTGACCGATCCCGAACTCTCGCTGGCGGCATCGATCCACCTGTTCGCTGCGGCCGGCCTGGACTTGCCGGCGGCGCTCAACGGCCCGCAGTACCTGGCCGACCGCGGCACCAGCGACGCCGGATTTCGCGCGCAGGCCGACCGCATTCCGGTACCCACCACGCCCGGGCTTGGCATCATGCCAGACGCCCTCGCCCTGCAAACCCTCACTACCGCGGCAATCGCATGATCCGGCTCTCGCCCCTGTTCGGAATCCTGGTCTTTCTCGCCATCTGGGAACTCGGCGTGCACCTGTTCAAGGTGCCGCCCTACCTGCTGCCGCCGCCCACGCGGGTTCTGGGCACCTTCATCCAGGACTTCCCCAAGCTCCTGTACCACGGCTGGATCACCACCTACGAAATGCTGCTGGGCTACGGCATGGCGGTGGCCATCGCCATTCCGCTGGCCATCGGCATCACCTCCTCGCACCGCTTCGACCGCTTCATCACCCCGCAGCTGCTGTTTTTCCAGGTGGTGCCCAAGGTGGCGATCGCGCCGCTGTTCCTGGTGTGGTTCGGCGTCGGCACCACACCCAAGGTGCTGGTAGCCTTCCTGATCTCGTTTTTCCCCATCGTCATCGACGCGGCCGTGGGCCTGCGCTCGATGTCCTCCGAAATGACCGGCCTGGCGCGCTCGATGGGCGCGACACGCTGGCAGTTGTTCGCGCGGTTCCGCCTGCCGACCAGCCTGCCATATCTCTTCAGCGGGCTCAAGGTGGCCGCCACCCTTGCGGTGGCAGGCGCCGTGGTGGGCGAGTTCGTCGGAGCCGACAAGGGCCTGGGCTACCTGTTGTTGACCACCAACTCGAACATGGAAACCGCATTGATGTTCGCCACCATCGTGGCGCTGACGATGATAGGCCTGGTGTTTTTCTATGCAGTGGAATTCCTCGAAGCATTCCTGATTCCGTGGCACGTGACCCATCGCATCCGCGAAGGGTCGGGAACGATGTAATCACAAACCAAAAGGAGACGACATGAAAGCAAAACTGTTGTTGATGTTGGCGGTTCTGGCGTTCGGCGGCCAGGCGTTTGCGCAGGCCAAGCTGGAGAAGTTCCCGTTCCGCCTCAACTGGACGCTCTATGGCGAGCATGCGCCCTTCTTTGTCGCGCGCGACAAGGGCTTCTATGCACAGGAAGGGCTGGAGGTCGAAATCCAGGAAGGCAGCGGTTCGACCACGGTCTCGCAACTGGTGGCCTCCAACAACTCACCCGTAGCCTATGTCGACGCCGCCACGATGATGCGCGGTGTCTCCAACGGGATGCCGATCCGCGCGGTCGGCGTAACCCTGCAGCAAAGCCCGATGGCCTTCATCTACCGTGCCGACGCGGCGCGGCCGACCAAGATCTCCGAGATCAAGGGCAGCCGCATCGCCATGACCGCCGGTGACGCCAGCCTGGCGATCTTCACCGCCTTCATGGGCAAGCTGGGCATGAAGATGGAAGACGTGCAGGTCATCACGGTGGCCAACCCGCAGGGCAAGGAGCAGGCGGTGCTCAACAAGCAGGCCGATGCGCTGCTGGGTTACTTCATGGACCAGGGGCCGCGCATGCAATTGCAGACCGGCGTCAAGATGGGCTGGACGCGCCTCTACGACATGGCCGGTGTGACCACGCTTTCCTCGGCCATCATCGTCAACAACAACTGGGCCAAGGAAGCCAGGAACCAGGACCTGCTGCGGCGCTTCCTGCGCGCCTCGCAGCGCGGCTGGCAGCACAGCTTTGACAACCGCGCCGAGGCCGCCGAGATCTTCCGCAAGGCCGCGCCGGTGTTCACCCAGGAAATCGCGCTGCTGGAAGTCGAAGGCACGATGAGCATCATCCGCACCGAGCGCACCAAGGGCAAGGCGATCGGCGTCACCGACATCGGCGACTGGCGCGACACCCAGGACCTGCTGTCGAAATTCGCCAAGCTCAACCCGCAGTCCGACCTCAACACCTACTTCACCAACGAGTTCCTCTCCGAGGCGCCGTACCTGCCGAAGAAATAATGGCATCCGACGCCTACATCCGGCTGGCCAATGTCGGCAAGGTCTACAGCTCCAAGTCCGGGCCGGTGGAGGCTTGCGGCGAGGTCGACCTCGACATCCGCCGCTCCGAGTTTGTCGCCATCGTGGGGCCGAGCGGCTGCGGCAAGACCACCATCCTGAAGATGGTGGCCGGGCTGCAGCCCTATACCTCGGGCACCATCACCATCGACGGCAAGCCGGTCGCAGGGCCCCATACCGACGTGGGCATCGTGTTCCAGGACGCCATCCTGCTCGACTGGCGCAACATCCTTGAAAACGTGCTGTTGCAGGTGGATATCCGCCAGCTTGACCGCAAGCAATACGAGCCGGTGGCGAGAAAGCTGCTCGAAACCACAGGTCTCTCCGGCTTCGAGAACCACAAGCCCTATGAGTTGTCCGGCGGGATGCGCCAGCGCGCCTCGATCTGCCGCGCACTGGTGCACGACCCGCCGCTGCTCCTGATGGACGAGCCTTTCGGGGCGCTCGACGCGCTCACGCGTGAACAGATCGCCATGGACATACAGCGCGTGTGGATGGAGAAGCGCAAGACCGCGCTGTTCATCACCCACAGCATTCCGGAAGCCGTGTTGCTGGCCGACCGGGTGGTGGTGATGAGCCCGCGTCCGGGCAGGATTGTCGAGATCATCGACATCGACCTGCCGCGTCCGCGCCGCCTCGACCGCGTGCCCGAGAAGTTCAACGAGTACACCGGCCGCATCCGCGACATCTTCAAGGCGCGCGGCGTGCTGGCCATGGATTGAACCATCACCATGCGATCAGTCGGCAACGCACCGTTGTTCAGCATCCGTGCCATCGAGCTCTTCGAGCGCCCGGTGGTGCTGCGCCTGCCGTTCCGCTTCGGCGTGGTGACGCTCACCGCATGCCCGCAGGCTTTCGTGCGCGCCACCCTCTCAATGGCCGACGGCCGCACAACCACCGGCGTGGCCGCAGAGATGATGGCGCCGAAATGGTTCGACAAGAATCTGTCGCTCTCCAACGAAGACAACTTCGACCAGTTGCGCGCGGTGCTGCGCATGGCGCAGGCGGCTTACCAGGGCGACACGGCACCGGCGAGCGCATTCGGCCATTTCGCGCGTCAGTACGAAGCGCACCAGTCGGCTGCCAGCGGCAAGGGCTACAACCCGCTGCTCGCCAACTACGGGCCGGCGCTGATTGACCGGGCCATTCTCGATGCGCTGTGCCGCCATGCCGGCACCGATTTCTACAGCGCGATGCGCGCCAACCTGGCCGGTATCGGCCCCGCGCTGCCCTCGTTCGCAGGCATCGATTTCGACCGCTTCCTGGCCGGCCTGACCCCGGCGGCGAGCATAGCGGCGCGCCACACCGTCGGCATGGTCGACGCCATCACCGCCGCCGACCTGACCGAGCGGGTGAACGACGGCCTGCCCGAAACCTTCGAGGAGGTGGTTGCCTTCTATGGCCATCGCCATTTCAAGCTCAAGGTGGGTGGCAACCTCGATGCCGACATCGCGCGACTGGAGGCGATTGCAGCAGTGCTGGACCGCGGCACTGCCCCTTACTACGCCTCGCTCGATGGCAACGAGCAGTATCCGGATGCGGCAGCGGTGCTCGAGCTGCTTTCGCGCATGCGCACGCGCCCGCAACTGGCACGCATGCTGGCCTCGATCCTGTTTGTCGAGCAGCCGATCAACCGCAAGAACGCGCTCGAAGCCGACTTCCGCTCAACGCCGCTGGGCCTGCCGGTGATCATCGACGAATCCGACGGCACGCTCGACACCTTTATCGAAGCGCGCGCGCGCGGCTACGACGGCGTGTCCTCCAAGACCTGCAAGGGCATGTACAAGTCCATTCTCAACGCCGCGCGTTGCGCGCTGTGGAACAGTGAAGCCGGCACGGCACGCTTTTTCATGTCCGCCGAGGACCTCACCACCCAGGCCGGGCTTGCCGTGCAGCAGGATCTCGCCCTGGTGAACCTGCTGGGCATCACCCATGTGGAACGCAACGGCCACCATTATGTGAACGGCATGGCCGCCCTGCCGCAGGCGGAGCAGCAGGCGTTCCTGGCCGCGCATGGCGACCTGTACGAACATTCACACGGCGCCACGCGCCTGGCCATCCGGGACGGACGCATCGCCATCGGTTCGCTCGCCTGCAATGGCTTCGCCAGCGCGGCCTTGCCGGATTTCGGCACCATGCAGCCAATCGTCGCGGGAAGCGCCTGAATGTCCACCCCGTCGGTGATCGGCATCGCCGGCCTGGGCCTGGTGGGGAGCGCCCTTACCGCCAGGCTGGTGGCTGCAGGCCACATCGTCCTCGGGTTCGACGTCGATCCGGCGCGCACCGCCTTGTTTGGCGCGTCCCGGCCCGGTGCCAACCGCGACGGCATCGCACAACTGGCCGCCGGGTGCGACTGCCTGATGGTGGCCGTGTTCGACGACGCGCAATTGCGCACGGTCATCGACGCCCTGACCGCCGCGCAGCCGCGCCATGTGTCGCTGGTCATCTGCGTCACCACCGCGCTTCCGGCCACACTGGTCGAATGCGGCAGCCTGTGCGCCGGCGCCGGCATCGCTTTTGTGGAAGCACCCATTTCCGGCTCAAGCGCGAAAATCGCCGCCGGCGAAGGCCGCATGTTTGTTGGCGGCAGTCCCGCCGATATCGAGCGCGCCACGCCCCTGCTGCACGCCGTCACGCAACACCGCAAGGTGATCGGCGCGCTCGGGCAGGCCGCTGCGGCCAAGCTGTCGACCAACCTGGTGCTGGGCCTGAACCGGCTGGCTCTAGCCGAAGGCATGGCGTTGGCCGAGAGCCTGGGCATCGACCGCGCGCGCTACCTGGACCTGCTGCTCGATTCCGCCGCCACCTCGCGTGCCGCGCAGGAAAAGGGGCCGATGATGGTGGCGGATCACTACGAACCGCCGGTTGCCACCATCGCCCAGCACGCCAAGGATGTCGGCCTGATGCTCGAACTGGGCCGCCAGAGCGGCCAGAAGCTGCCGCTGTCGGAACTGCATCGGGACCTGCTCGCGCAGTCCATGGCGCGCGGCGACACGCAACTGGACAACGCGGCTGTCATCCGCACCCTGCGCGCCTTGCGCGCCCCCTGAACAGGAGCCGTCCCGTGGCAAGCGCCTTCAAGGTCACCTCGACCAATCACACCAGCTTCACCGTATCGAACCTCGACCGCACGATCGGCTTTTTCCGCGACGCGCTGGGGTTCGAGGTCACCTCGCGCGCGCCGCGCGATCCGGCCCTGGTGTCGGTGATCACCGGTGTGGCCGGCGCCGATGTCGACATCGCCTATATCCGCGGTCCCGGCCATAGCCTGGAACTGATCGAGTACAAGGCGCCGGCGAACCGCGGCCAGGTGGTCGCGCGTCCATGTGACACGGGCTTCGCACACATCGCCTTCAACGTCGACGATGTCGACGCCGCCGTGGCCGCTTCTGCCGCCCATGGCTTTGTGCCGCTTGCGCCGCCGGTGGCCATCAACGCCGGGCCCAACCGCGGCCGCAAGGTGGTGTACCTGCGGGATGCCGACGGCGTGACCGTGGAATTCATCGAATCTGCCTGAAGGGACTCATCATGAACGCACCCGAACGCCTTTCCGCAAGCATCACCCTGCCCGTGACCGGCGGCACGCTAGAGGAATTCCGCCTTTCGGCGCCGCGCGCCTTCCCTGCCACCAAAAGCGGCGCCTTCAACCGCGTCGCCTACTCCGCCGCGCATGTGGTGGCCGACCCGCTGGCCGAACAGGACCCGTGGCTGGACTGCGCCATCGACTGGGACGCCACCCTCGACTTCCGCCGCGACGTCTGGCGCCTGGGGCTGGGCGTGGCCGAAGCCATGGACACCGCCCAGCGCGGCATGGGCATGGACTGGCCCACCTCGCTCGAACTGATCCGGCGCTCCATCGACGCCTCAAAGGACATCCCCGGCGCGTTCCTCGCCAGCGGTGCCGGTACCGACCACCTCAAGCCCGAGGACGCCCGGTCCGTCGACGACGTGATCCGCGCCTATGAAGAGCAGGTGGCCGCAATCGAGAAGCTCGGCGGCCGCATCATCCTGATGGCCTCGCGCGCGCTGGCCCGGGTGGCGAAGTCGCCCGACGACTACCACCGTGTGTACGACCACATCCTTTCGCAGGTGCGCGAGCCGGTGATCATCCACTGGCTGGGCGAGATGTTCGACCCGGCGCTGGCCGGCTACTGGGGCAATGCCGATCACATGCGGGCCATGGATGCCGCGGTGGCCGCCATCAACCGTAATGCCGCCAAGGTGGACGGCGTGAAGGTGTCGCTGCTGGACAAGGACAAGGAAATCGCCATGCGCCGGCGTCTCGCCAGCGGCGTGAAGATGTACACCGGCGACGACTTCAATTACGCCGAACTGATCGAAGGCGACGCAGTGGGCTACAGCGACGCGTTGTTGGGCATTTTCGACGCCATCGCGCCGGCCGCCTCAGCCGCGCTTTCCGCACTGGGGCGCGGGGATTCCCGCAGCTTCAACGACATCCTCGCCCCCACGGTGCCGCTCTCGCGCCACATCTTCAAGGCGCCGACGCGCTTCTACAAGACCGGCGTGGTTTTCATGGCCTACCTCAACGGGCAGCAAACCCACTTCACAATGGTGGGCGGGCAGCAAAGCACGCGCTCCATCCTGCACCTGGCCGAACTGTTCCGCCTGGCCGATCGCGCCGGCCTGTTGCGCGACCCCGACCTCGCCTGCGCGCGCATGCGCACCACGCTTGCCATGCACGGCGTGGCCTGATCAACGCAAGGAGCACCCGCGATGAAACGCTTCCTCAGAAACCTGCTGGCAATCTCGACACTCACGCTGGCGACCGGCGTTGCCGCCCAGAGCTATCCGAACCGGCCGGTCAAGGTGATCATCCCCTTCCCGCCCGGCGGCACGCTGGACATCGTCGGCCGCATGCTTGCCCAAAAGCTGGGGGATGCGCTGGGCCAGCAGTTCGTGGTGGAGAACCGCGCCGGCGGCAACGGCTCGATCGGGGCGACGGCGGTGACCAAGTCCGCCAACGACGGCTACACCCTGCTATTCAACGCCTCCACCTTCGTGACCGGCCCGATCGTCATGGCCACGCCACCCTACAACATCGCCAACGACTTCACGGCGATCGCGCTGGTGGCCAAGGCGCCGTTGTCGGTATCGGTGAACAAGAACCTGCCGGTCAAGGACCTGCGGGAAATGTTCGCCTACGCAAAAGCGAATCCCGGCAAGCTCACCTTCGCCATCGGCTCGGTGTCCTCCGCCGGCCACCTGGCGACTGAACTCCTGAAACGCGGCGGCGGCGGGGACTACACCATCGTGCCCTACAAGGGCTCCACGCCGGCCTACCAGGACCTGATCGGCGGGCAGATCACCGGCTTTGTCGACCCGGTGCTGGGCGCGGTGCAGCACCACAAGGCCGGCAACCTGCGCATCCTTGCCGTCACCTCCTCCACCCGCCTGCCAACCTTGCCCGACGTGCCGACCGTCGCGGAGACCCTGGCCGGGTACGAGTTCACCAGCTGGTACGGCCTGTGGGGCCCGGCGAAGCTGCCTGCCGAAATCACGCAACGCCTGAACGCCGAAACCAACAAGGCGCTCGCCGGCGAGATGAAGGAACGCCTGCTCTCGCAGGGCATTTTGCTGGGCGGCGGCAGCGTGGCCGAATTCGGCAAGTTCCAGCAGGACTACATCAACGACATGGCGAAACTGATCGCGGACGCGAAGATCAAGGTCGAGTAGCCATGCCCGCGCGAACCGCCATCGTCACCGGCAGTTCGTCGGGCATAGGCCGGGCAATCGCCGAGCGGCTGCTTGCCGATGGCTGGCAGGTGCATGGGCTCGATGTTGCGCCCGCCAGCATCGATACACCCGGATTCAATTCGCACAGCATCGACCTGACGCAGGCCGACGCCACCCGGGCCTTGATCTCGCAACTCGTCGCCGGCGGCAGCCCCGGCGCCTTCGTGCACTGTGCCGGTGTCACGCGCCTGTCCCCGCTTGGGTCACTCAAGGACGAGGACGGCCAAATGTTGTGGCAACTGCACGTGGACGCCTGCACCCGCCTGGCCAATAGCGTGATTCCCGTCATGCAGGTTGCAGGCACCGGGCGGGTGGTGCTGATCGGCAGCCGCTCCTCCACAGGCATGGCCGGGCGCAGCCAGTACGCCGCCTGCAAGGCCGCGCTGGTGGCGCTGGCGCGCAGTTGGGCCGCCGAGGTGGTGACAGACGGCGTCACAGTGAACGTGGTCTCGCCCGCCGCCACCCTGACACCGATGCTGCAGGACCCCGCGCGCGCCGGCACCAGCCCGCGCATGCCGCCGATCGGGCGCTTCATCGAACCGCGCGAGGTGGCGGCCCTGGTGGCCTACCTGCTGTCAGATGAGGCGGCGGCGATCACCGGGCAGGATGTTGCGATTTGCGGCGGGGCGACGCTGCGCCGGTAAGCTTCCCGGCCCTCCTGCGGATTTTTTGCGCTTGATCAAAGCCGGCGCGGGGACGGCCGACTAAAGTCGGGATATGGATCAATCGCGCACTGCGCAAAGGAAACGCCATGTACAAGAAAATCCTCCTCCCGATTGATGGTTCCGACATCGCACATGCGGCCGCGCTCGACGGTGTGACGCTGGCCGCCTCCGAAGGCGCGCAGGCGATCGGCATGTTCGTCACGGATCCGTACCAGATCATCTTCACTTTTCCCGGCGACATTCCGGTCGCCTACCCGAGCAAGAAGGAATACGAAGCCGACGTCAAGAGCATCGCAGACAAGCACCTGCAGGCGGTGGCCCAAGCGGCCGCGAAGGCAGGCGTCAAATGGAGCCAGCTGGTGGTGTCCGCCAAGCTGCCCGACCAGGCCATCGTGGACACCGCCAAGGCGCAGAAGTGCGACCTCATCGTCATGGGATCGCACGGGCGCGGCGGCCTCGGCCAGTTGTTGCTGGGCAGCGTCACGCACAAGGTGCTGACCCATTGCCATATCCCGGTGCTGGTGCACCGGCCGACGGCAAAGAAGCAGCCTGCCGCGAAGAGGGCCGCGCTGCTCAAACGCGCGTGATTGCCGGCGCGCCTAAGCCGTTACGAAAAGTTCCTCGATCGCAAGCCGGCGCGGAATCAGCCCCTGCTGGTGCGACCAGCGGATTTGCGTCTCGATGATGTCGCCGTTGGCCTCGATCCCGTAGGGCCAGAAGTCCGCACCCATTACCGCCTGGGTGGCCTCCGCTTCAGCCGTCATCCAGGGCAGCATGACGGGCAGCGCCTGGTGGGTGGCAAGCCTTGCCTGGGCATCCTGTTTGGCCGCCTCGAAGGCCTGCATGAGCGCGCCCGGCAGGGCCGGGCGGCTTTCCAGCACGTCGCGCCGGATCGCCATGATGTGCATGAGCGGAAAGCGCCGCGTGCGCCGGTAGTAGTCCTGCTCGGCCGTGCGCCAGTCGGGAAACAGTCGCACCACTGCCGGATTGCGGCCGAAGCACGCCGGGGGCGAATAGGCGATCAGCG
Source organism: Burkholderiales bacterium (assembly GCA_965279115.1). GTDB lineage: Bacteria > Pseudomonadota > Gammaproteobacteria > Burkholderiales > JAEUOS01 > JAEUOS01. The sequence continues at coordinate 3,013,118 of OZ257137.1, read as the reverse complement.
CGTCGAGTTCACCCGCATCCAGCATGGACGACAGTGTCGTGCCGGCCACGCCGCGAATCTCCACGCCGGTTTTCGGCCAGTTGCCGCCTTCGATGGTGTCGCGCTCGAGATGGTCCACGTCGCCCACCACCCACCGGCTTTGCGAAGGGTCGAAGCCGTACTCGTCCATCAGCATGCCGCGCGCCACCAAGGTGGCGGTGTTGGAGTATTCGCGCGTGCCGATGCACTTGGCCCTAAGGTCCACCGGCGAGCTGATGCCGCGATCGGCGCGGATGTAGATCGCGGAATGGCGGAACGAGCGCGACGGGAAGATCGGCAGCGCAAGATAGGGGCAGGTGCCGCGCGCACTGGTGATGAGGAAATTGCTGAACGAAAGCTCGGTCACCTCGAAGGGTGCGGACTTGAACGCCTTGGCGAATATTTCCTCGAGGTCGCCGCAGCTGACCTCGGTGTCGAATCCGGCAACCTTGACGCTGCCGTCGATCAGGGGTCTGGTGCGGTCATAGTCGCCGACGGCGATCTTGATGGCTTGATTCATGGTCTCTCTTCGGGATTGTGCTTCATTCAACCTTGGCGCCGGAGGCCTTGACCACCTGCGCCCACTTGGCGATTTCGGAACGCGTGAACTGCGCGAATTCCTCGGGTGAATCGCCGACCGGCTCGGCGCCCTGGCCCGCCAGTTGCTCGCGTACCGCGGGCATCCTGAGGATCTTGACGATTTCCGTGTTCAAGCGGGTGATGATGTCGCGCGGCGTGCCCATCGGCACATACACGCCGGACCAGGCTGCGGTCTCGAAACCCTTCAAGCCGGCCTCTTCGATGGTGGGCACGTCCGGGAGCTGCGCCACCCGCTTTGCGCTGGTGACACCCAGGATGCGTACCTTGCCCGCCTTCACCTGGCCGATGCCGGTGGGCATGTTCAGGAACATGATGTTGACCTGGCCGCCGATCACGTCGGCGATCGCCGGGGCGCCGCCCTTGTAGGGCACATGCAGGATGTCGACCCCGGCCATCGATTTGAACAGCTCGGAGGAAAGCTGGCTCGAGGTGCCATGGCCGGTGGACGCATAAGACAACTTCGTGCCCGGCTTTTTCGCCAGCGCGATCAGGTCCTTCACCGAGGTGACCGGTACCGCCAGGTTGGCGATCAGGATGTTGGGCACGGTACCCACCAGCGTGACCGGTGCCAGGTCCTTGACCGGGTCGTAGCCCAGTTGCTTGTAGAGCGAGATGTTGATGGCGACGATTTCGGAGCCCATCAGCACCGTGTAGCCATCCGGCGGCGACTTGGCCACCGCTTCCGCGGCGATATTGCCGCCGGCACCGGAGCGGTTTTCCACCTGCACCGGCTGCCCCAGGGCATCACCCAGCTTGGGCGCCACCACCCGGGCGAAAAAGTCGACCGTGCCGCCAGCGGGAAACGGCACCAGCATCTTGACGGGGCGGTTCGGGTAGGACTGCGCGTGAGCCCACAATGGCAACGTCAGCAGGGCGAGCGCGAGAACGCGCAGATAGTCACGGTTCATGGGAAGCAATCTTTCGGATCAGGGGATGAAGCTGGAAGGCAGCAAACCACGTGCCATCCAGGCCGCAAGCCCGAGGATGACACGAATCCGGCCTCAACCCTGCGCGGGCGCGAATCCTGCATGCGGAAAGGTTCAGGCAGGCGCGTGTTCCAAAGGCAGCCGGATCATCATGTTGCCGCCCGGTTGCATGAACTGGCGCTTGCCAAACCGGCCTGGTCTCGGATATGTTGATTCGTGCGCTTGCATGCCAAGCCCGAAGTGTATTTTTGCCGGACAGGTCACCTTTTGCCGATTTCTCATCCCCTTAAGGACCATTTCATGGCGCCCTACCCCCTCGTGAAAGCCTTGCTGATCGCAACCGCCCTGTGTGCCGGCATGCCAGCGACAGCGCAGGAAGCCTTCCCGTCGCGCCCGATCCGGATCGTGGTGACCTTTCCGCCGGGCGGCGGCCCGGACATTTCGGCGCGCATCGTGGCCGCGAAGATGAGCAGCAATATCGGCCAGCCGGTGGTGGTCGAGAATCGCGCTGGCGCCAGCGGCATTGTCGGGGCCGAGCATGTGGCCAAGTCCGCGCCGGACGGCTACACCATCATGCTGGCCACACCCGCGCCGATGACCATTGCCGGCGGCTCGGGACGCAAGCTCAACTACGACCCGCTCAAGGATTTTGCCGGTGTCACGCAGGGCGTGTTGCAAACGCCGATCCTGGTGGTGGCGCCGGGCGCGCCCTACAAGACCGTGGCCGACCTGATCGCGACTGCCAAGTCCAAACCCGGCGCGATGAATTTCGGATCGGCCGGGGTCGGCAATTCGCAGCATCTGGCGGGCGAGCTTTTCAACCAGATGGCGGGCATCAATACCGTGCATGTGCCCTACACCGGCACCGCACTCGGGCTCACCGCCCTGATGGCCGGGCAGATCGACTTCTACTTCTCCGACCCGTCGGCAATGCCCCTGGTTCGCTCGGGCAAGCTGCGCGCGCTCGCCGTCTCGACCGTGAAGCGCTCCAGCAACCTGGCGGAAGTACCGACGGTTGCCGAATCGGGCCTGCCGGGCTACGAGTACACCAATTGGTATGGCTTCGTCGTCCCCGCCAGGACGCCGCGCCCGGTGATCCAGTATCTGAACCGCGAAATCGTACAGGTCCTCAATACCGCGGAAATCCGCGATCGGCTGGTGGGTGCGGGCATGGATCCCGCGCCCTCGAGTCCCGAGGAACTCGACGCGTTTCTGCCGCGCGACCAGGAAAAGTGGGCCCGGGTGGTGCGGGCCGCCAACATCAAGTTCGATTGAGAACCCGGCGTGACATTCACCATCCTCGGATACTGCCGGCGCACCGGCAAGGCGGGCTTCTGCCAGGCCACCAGCACGCCGGCGGTCGGCTGGCGTTGCACGGATGTGGTGTTCGGCCACGGCGTGCTCACGGTGCAGGCGCACGGCGATTACCGCCAGTTGCAGAGCGCGAAACGCCTGATGGAATCCGGGCATTCGCCCGCCCAGGTGCTTGAGCATCTGCGCAAGAACGACGAGTTCTTCGCTTATCGCCAGATCGCCATCCTCGATCTCGACGGCAACGTCGCCTTCAACACCGGCCCGAAGGCCCGCCCGTGGGCGGGCGAAATCGTCGCCGCCGACCATGTGGTCACCGGCAACGTGCTGGTGGGAGAGCAGGTGGTCCGGGCGATGACGGAAGCGTTCGCGGACAGTGCCACCGAAGAACTCGAGGAAAGGTTGATGCGCGCCGTCGAAGCGGGCCGCGATGCCGGCGGGCAGGAAGAAGGTCAAACATCCTGCGCCCTGGTGGTATACGAAAAGCACAGCTTTCCCATCGTCAACCTGCGCGTCGATGTGGCGCTCGAGCCGGTGGGTGAAATGCGCAAGATCTTCGACTGGTTCAAGCCGCTGATACCCTACTACATCGCCCGCACCCTCGACCCGACCTCCGTGGCGCCGAAAAAGGCCGTGCTGGAGAAAATGGGCCTGCCGGTCAATCCCTATGCCCCCTGACCACCCGCCAATCCTCGACAGCCAAAACCATGACCTTCTGCATCGTCGCACGTGACCCGAAAAACGGACTGCTGGGAATTGCCCAGGCCACCAACCCATTGTCGGTAGGCGGGCGCTGCCCGTTCATCCGCGCCAATGTGGGCGCCGTCAGCACCCAGGCCTACACCGACCCCGGCCTGGGCCCCCTGGCCATCGAATTGCTGACCCTTGGCTATTCGCCCGAGAAAGTGATCAAGGAACTGTCCGAAAGCGACGAGCACTTCGCCTGGCGCCAGATCGGCATCGTCGACCGGCATGGCCGCGTGGCCGTGCATACCGGCGCGCAATGCAAGACCCACAGCAGTTCGATCACCGGCGACGGCTACGTGGTGATGGGCAACTACCTGCTCACCGACCGCGTGGTGCCGGCAATGAACGAAGCCTGGCTGGCGTCGGCCGACCAGTTGTTCGAAGAGCGCCTGATGGCCGTGGCCATCGCCGCGCGCGACCAGGGGGGCGACCTTGGCGGCCACCGTTCCTCCTGCATGCTGGTCTACGACACCGAATCCTATGCGCGCACCGATTTGCGCATCGACTTCGTGCCCAAGCGGGATGGCCAGCCCGATGCGGTGGATGCATTGAAGGAAATCCTCGATCGCTGGAAACCCATGATCGGGTACTACAAGGTGCGGCCGCACAACCCGAGCATGCCGGGCTGGGCCGACTGGCTGGCGGCACAGGGGACGCCGTTCCGGGAATAGCCGCCCGGGTCTTCACCGGCCGCCATCCGCGATTGCCGGATAATGCCGGCTTGCCCGTCACCGGATGGATGATGTCCAAAGCCGCAACTGCCGATACCCCTGTCACCGCGCCAGCCGCGGACAACCGCACGGCGGTACAGGCGACCGTGTTTCCCATCCTGGTGACGCTCAGCGTCTGCCACATGTTGAACGACCTGATGCAGTCGCTGATCCCGGCGCTGTATCCGATGTTGAAGGACCAGTTGCATCTCGACTTCGCGCAGGTCGGGATGATCACGCTGGCCTTCCAGCTCACGGCGTCACTTCTGCAACCCACGGTGGGCATCTACACCGACCGCAAGCCGCTCCCCTATTCACTGGCCATCGGCATGGGGTCGACCCTGATCGGCCTGATCCTGCTTTCAGTGGCCGGCGACTATCCCTCGGTGCTGTTCGCCGCCGCGCTGGTGGGCAGCGGCTCGGCGGTTTTCCACCCCGAGGCATCACGCGTGGCCCGGGTCGCATCGGGCGGGCGCTATGGGGTCGCGCAGGCGTTGTTCCAGGTGGGCGGCAATGTCGGCAGCGCGGTCGGCCCCTTGCTGGCGGCCTTCATCGTGCTGCCGCGCGGGCAGGGCGCGATCGCCTGGGTGTCGCTGGCCGCGTTGCTGGCCATGGCGCTCCTCACTCGCGTGGGCATCTGGTACGCCGCACGCCTGCGCCCGGTGAACGCGGCTGCGCCAGCGGCCACGGCCATGACTTCACCGGTCCCGCAGGCACAGGTGCGGTTTTTAATGTGCGTGCTCATGCTGTTGCTTTTCTCGAAGAACGTCTATAGCGCGAGCCTGACTTCCTACTTCACCTTCTACCTGATCGAGCGCTTCCAAATCCCGGTGCAGGCGGCGCAGGTCCAACTGTTCATCTTCATGGCGGCCATTGCCGCCGGCACCCTGATCGGCGGCGCGCTGACCGACCGCATCGGCCGCCGGCCGATGATCTGGATCTCCATCCTCGGCGCCCTGCCCTTTACCCTCGCCCTGCCCTTTGCCAACCTGTTCTGGACGGCGGTGCTGACCATCATCATCGGCATATTGATGGCCTCGGCATTTCCCGCCATCCTGGTCTACGCACATGAGCTGATGCCGGGCCGCATCGGCCTGGTGTCGGGCATTTTCTTCGGCGTCGCGTTCGGCCTGGGGGGCCTGGGTGCGGCGGCGATGGGGCATGTCGCCGACCTGCGCGGCATCACCTTCGTATACCAGCTTTGTTCCTACCTGCCGGTCATCGGCCTGGTGGCCTGGTTCCTGCCGGATCTTTCGCGCAAAGGACAGGCGCACACCTGATCGCAGCACCGCGAAGCACCATCAAACATGCGGCCGCCGCCAGCGCGGCCCGACAAAGGGAGACCCATGAAAGCAGAAAGAATCCTCATCACCGGCGCCGCCGGCCAGATCGGCGTGGCCTTGCGCAAAGGGATGAAAGGCACCTACCAGCTGCTGCGCCTGGCCGACATCGCCCCGCTGGGTGAAGCCGCCCCCGGCGAGGAGCTTTGCCAGTACGACCTGCGCGACATGCATGCGCTCGAGAAGAGCATGCAGGGCATCGACTGCGTGGTGCACCTGGGCGGCGTGTCGGTGGAAGACAGCTGGGAAAAAGTGCTGCCGGCCAACATCGAGGGCTGCTACAACGTTTTCGAAGCCGCGCGCAGCCAGGGCGTCAAACGGGTGATTTTTGCCAGCTCCAACCATGCGATCGGCTTTCACCGCCGCGAGCGTTTCATCGACAACACCGTCGTGCCGCGGCCGGATTCGCGCTACGGCATCTCCAAGGTGTTCGGCGAGGCCGTCGGCCGGATGTATGCGGACAAGCACGGGCTGTCGGTGGCCTGCCTGCGCATCGGCACCTTCCGCCACCCCGACCGGCCCGACGAAGTGCGGCAATTGAACTCGTGGATCAGCCACCGCGACATGGTGCAATTGACGCGCCGCTGCATCGACCATCCGGACTACCACTTCATCGTCGTCTACGGCGTGTCGAACAACCTGCGCAGCCGCTGGGACAACACCAACGTGAAGTTCCTGGGCTATCGCCCGGAGGATGATTCGGAGGTGTATGCGGCCGAGATCATCGCGCGCGGCATCAAGGAGAACGAGATCGCCGCGCAGTTCCACGGCGGCTTCTATTGCCCGATCGAATTCTCGGGCGACACCGGCAGGATCGATTGAGTCGCCCCATGGCCAGGCCGTTTGCCGGACTGCGCGTCCTCGACTTCACCACCACCATCGCCGGGCCGCACTGCACGCGGCTCCTGGCCGACATGGGCGCCGAGGTGATCAAGATCGAGTCGCTGGAAGGCGACATGATGCGCAGCCGCCCGCCCTTGCGCAACGGCGCCTCCACCTACTTCGGCCAGCTCAACGCGGGCAAGAAAAGCGTGGTGCTGGACCTGAAGTCGCGCGCCGCCATCGACGCGATCCACGCCCTGCTGGCCAACACCGACATCCTGGTGGAGAACTTCCGGCCCGGTGTCATGCAGCGTCTCGGGCTGGGCTATCCGGCGCTCGCCACCGCCTATCCGCGTCTGATCTATTGCGCCATTTCCGGTTATGGCCAGACCGGACCTTCATCGCAGCTGCCCGCCTATGCGCCGGTGGTGCATGCCGCTTCCGGTTTCGACCTGGCGCACCTGGGCTACCAGGAGGGGCGCGCGAGGCCGGACTATTGCGGGCTGTTCATCGCCGACGTGGCCGTGGGCACCTACGCCTTTGGCGCCATCGGCGCGGCCCTGCACCAGCGCCACACCGACGGGCGCGGCCAGTGCGTGGACCTGTCCATGCTCGAAACCATGCTCGGCTTCACCCTCACCGAACTGCAATACGCGCAGTTCGATGTGCCGCCGCCGGGCCGCCCGATCTACGGGCCGCTCGCCTGCTCAAACGGCTACCTGAATGTCGCGGTGGCGAGCGAAAAGAGCTTCCAGGGGTTCGCCATTGCGGCGGGTCATCCGGAATGGGTGCATGACCCGCGCTTCGAGAAATACACCGAGCGGCGCCGCCACTGGGGCGAACTGATGGACCTGGCCGAGCGCTGGTCGCGCACCTTGACCAAGGTGGAATGCCAGGCCGTGTTCGAGCGCTGCGGGGTGCCGTGCTCCCCCTACCGCACGGTTGCCGAGGCGCTGGCCGACCCGCAAATCGAACATCGCGATGCGCTGGCCGAAGTCAGCGACGCCGGCGGCAACTTCAAGGTACTCAACCCGCCGTTCCGCCTCTCGAACGCCGATACCGGCGCCGGACATCACAGCCCGGCACTGGGGGAACACACGGTGGAGGTGCTGCGCGGCGCCGGCCTTTCCCTGGCCGAGATCGCGGCCTGCGCCGCCGGGACAGCCGCTTCGCAAGGCTGACGGCCGCGTCGCGTCGGGCCCGACTACTTGTCGGTGCGCTCTTCCTCGACCGACTTGCGCGCCTGCATGTTGAAGCGGCCGTCGTAGATCGGCCGGCCGCCGGTGGTCGGCCCCTGGTACTGCACGAACACCATCTGCCCGCCGGTCTCGGTGAATAGTTCTTCCTCGTAGTGCGGATCCGCATAGCAGAACATCGTGCCGGGACCGTGGGTCTTGCCACCGATCACGAAGGTGCCCTCGATGATGTACCAGACCTGCGCGAAGTCATGCTTGTGGAACGGGTGGCGAGAGCCGGGTTCGTAACGCACGATGCCGGCGTTGGGTTCGGTGGGATTTTCCGGGCGCGGATGGAACATCATCTTGCCAGTTTGCCCGGGCCAGCGGATGGTTTCCCATTCGTGCTCGTCCACGTGGGTCACGCGCGGCGGCTGGTGCGCCAGGTTGGACGGATTGATGTCGCTCATGTGCGTCTCCTTCAGTGGTGGAGAAAAACGACCTGCAACGATACGCCGGTTCAGGACAGGTTGGCGGCCTTCTTGATTTGCGTCAGCTTGACCATCTGCGGCGACTTCTTGTAGTGCGTATCGAGCGGGTAGCAGCCCGACACCATGCCGTTGCGCGGCGCGGTGGTGCAGTCGCTGAAGGTGCGGCACAGGCGCTTGCGCTGCATTGGCCGGCCGGCCAGCACGTCGGCCGGCAGGTCCGGATAGGAAAGCACCATGCGGCCGAGGCCCACCATGTCGGTCCAGCCCTCGCGCACCACCGCCTGTGCCACGTTGGGCAGGAATTCCTGCAGGTAGGTGTAGCCGCTGCCCATGAAGGCCAGGTCCGGAAACGCGCGCTTGAGGTCACGCACCGTTTCCAGATGGCGCATCACGCCGATGAGCGGGTCTTCCGGCGGCTGGTAGCCGTCCGACGGTGGATACAGCGCCGGGCGCGTGACGTGCGGGTTGTAGTACGGGCTGCCAAGCGTGATGTTGACCAGCTTGATGCCCAGGCCTTGCACCACGGACAGGAAGGCGCGCGTCTCGGCCAGGTCCGCCTTGATGGGCTCGTTCTGGTCGGTACCAAAGCCGAACTGGTAAGGCAGCAATTGCGCGTAATCGTCCGGGACGCCTGCGCCGAGTTCGTCCGGCACGTCGTGGTTGGGGTCGGGCTTGAAGGGCACGAAGTCCAGCGCGGAGAGGCGCACGCCCATCTCCATGCCCGGCACCTCGGCGCGAATACCGGCCACCAGGTTACGCAGGAAGCGCGTGCGATTTTCCAGCGAGCCGCCGAATTCGCCCGGACGGCTGCGCGCGGAGAGGAACTCGTGGCCCAGGTACCCATGGCAATGCTTCAGGTCGACGAACTGGTAGCCGCAATCCCAGGCGCGCTTTGCCGCGACCACATAGTCGTCGATCAATGCATGGATCTCGCCGTCGGTGAACACATGCACGTCCGGCTTCAGGTGAAACTTGCGGTCGAGGATGGGGTGCCGGTACAGGATCGAGGGCTCCATCCGGCCATGATCATTGGGCTTGCAGAAGCGCCCCGAGTGCGTGAGCTGCAGGCCTATCACCAAGCCCTTGTCATCGCCCATCGCCTCGCGGTGCGCTGCCAGCAGCGTATCGCGCAGGGCCGCGATGCTGGACTGGTTGTCAGCCGTCATGGTGAGCTGGTTGGGATTGGCGCGGCCGTCATGGCGCACTGCCACCGCTTCGCCGCCCCAGATCATCTTGGCACCGGAGAGGCCGAAGTTGCGCCAGCGGCGGATGGTGTTCGGCGACGGCTTGCCATCAAGCTCCCCATCCCAGCCTTCCATGGGCTGGATGGCGAAGCGGTTGCCGATGGTGAAAGGCCCGACCTTGAGCGCCGCACCCAGCGGCGAAGACGGGCCCGAGCCGACGATGTCGTCGCAGGGCATGGCCAGGCCCAGGCGCTGCAGGTTCTCGCGGAAACCCGCAGCGGTCTGCAGGGACTTGATCTTGGCGAAATCACCGAATTTCACGGAATGTGACTCCTGCGGCCGCGCATGCAGCGGCCGGCGTTAATTAACGAACTGGTTAATTATTGCCAAACGGCACTCCGACGTCAATCCCGCGGCGCGCCATGACCGCGTAGCCTGCGTTTCAGAAGAACTTGTTGGGCTTCTGGAAGATGCCAAGCAACAGCGCGCCGTTGGGCGCGCTGGCGGTGTGCCGGCTGCCGGGCGGGCGGAACACAAAGCTGCCGGCCCTGGCTTCGCCTTCGTTGTCGACCAGGCTGCCTTCGAGTACCCAGGTCTGCTCAAGCTCGACGTGCATGTGGTCGGTCAGCACCGAGCCGGGTGCCATGCGCGTCAACACGGTCTGCATGCCGGTGTCCGGATCGTGCATGAGCGTCTTGTTTTCGATACCCGGGAAAGGTGAAGGTACCCAGGGAATCGATTCCGGATCGACGTAGCGCGAGGAAAGCGGGGCCAGCTTGTCCTGCAACGATTCAAGGCCGGGGGTCTTGTGTGCCATGCGGTTGTCTCCCTCAGGGGTAGTGGTTGCCGTTTCCCCCAGTGTAGGCCCGCATGCGCCTAGTTTCCAGCCCCCCGCCTGACAACAAGCCCTGTTACTCCGCCTTGGCGCCGGTTTCCTTGACCACCTTGGCCCACTTGTCGAGCTCGCGCTTGACCAGGGCGGCAAAGGCATCGTCGCGCAGGCCGCTGGCTTCGAAGCCGATGTTGCGCAGCTTCTCGCGCATATCCGGCGCATTGCCGGCGCGGTCGAGTTCCTCGCGCAGCTTCGCCACCACCGGCGCGGGCGTGCCGGCCGGCACCCAGATGCCGACCCAGGACTCGTCCTCGAAACCGGTGAAGCCGGCCTCGGCGATGGTCGGCACATCGGGAATGGCGGGGTTGCGCTTGCTGCTGGTGACCGCCAGGCCGATCAGCTTGCCGGCCTTGATTTGCGGCACCGTCGGCGGCAAGGCGGTGGAAGCCACATCCACCTCGCCTGATATCGCCGCGGCTATCACCGGCGGAATGCCCTTGTAGGGCACGTGCAGGATCTGGATTTTCGCCAGCGACTTGAACAGGTACTCGGCCGAGAGTTGCGGCGTGGTGCCAAAGCCGGGCGAGCCGTACTGCACCTTGCCTGTTTTGGCACGTTCGACCACGTCCTTGAGCGATTTGATGCCGGTACTCGGGCTGGTGACCAGAATGTTGGGCGTGGTGGCCAGGAGGCCCACCGGAATGAAGTCCTTCTCGGAGTCGTAGCCATGCTGCGGGTACAGCCACGGCGTGACGGCAAAGGCAGTGGACGACACCAGCACGCTGTAGCCGTCGGGCGGGGACTTGACCACCGCTTGCGCCGAAATCAGGACACCGGCGCCGGCGCGGTTGTCGATCACGACGGGTTGCCCCCAGGACTCGGCTATCTTTTGGGCATACAGGCGTCCCACCACATCCTGCGGGCTACCCACCGAAGCGACGACGAACTTCACCGGCTTGCTCGGGTAGGCTTGGGCGACCGCGCCACCGGCGAATAGGGTCGACGCACCACATGCGGCGGCGAGAGCCAGGGATCGAAGGTTCATGGGATGTCTCCTTGTTGGTAGGGCGCTTCGAAAACGAATTCCGCAAAGAAGCAGGGGCGCTCGCCGCTAGATCGGCGCGGCCAAGGCCGCGAGCGAGCGTTCGACCACCGCCGTCTGCTCGGTAGCAGGGGCGCCGGCGACCTCGAGACGACCGATCTCCAGCGAATTCTCGACCACCATGCGGCAGCGCTCGAAGCGGCGACGCATGAAGTTGGCAAAGGCCTCGGGCAACGATGCTGCGCGTGCCACCTCATCGGCCAGTACGATGCCGTCCTCCAGCGCCATGCCGGCCCCGGAGGCCAGCTGCGGCGTGGTGGCGTGCGCGGCGTCGCCAATCAGGATGGCGTTGCCGCGCCACCAGTCGTGGCGCAGCATGTGGCTTTCGAGCGGCCGGTAGATGATCCGCGAATCTGCGTTGAGCCCGGCGCGAATCTCGGCCAGGATGCCGCCATAGCCGGCGAGCAGGTCGCGCAGCACTTCATGCTGGGCTTCGGCGGGTCGCCACGGGTTGTCCGGCACGTGCTCCAGCAGGAACATGTACATCTCCTCCTGCGAAACCGGCGTCAGGCCGACCTTGACCGGGCCGCCGAGGAAGAAATGCCGCATGGAAATCTGCGGCGGGCGCGGTATCACCAGCCGCCAGCAGGCCTGGCCGGTGAAGGCCGGTGCGGCGGCCTCGGGGAAAAGCAGCTTGCGCATGCCGGAGAACAGGCCGTCGGCACACACCAGCAGGTCCACCGTCTCGCTGCTACCGTCGGAAAGCAGCACGCGGGTGCGCTTGCCGGTGGTCTCGATCGCGGTGGCGGTCAGCCCCAAGCGCACCGGCACACCCAGTTCACGCAGGCACGTCGACATGATGCCGTGCAGCGTGGGCCGCAGGATGCCGCCGGCACCGGGCACGTCCGCATCCGGCAGCGGCGGGCTTTGCACCACGCGCAGTGGACTGCCCTGCACGTCGCACACCTGGATGCCTGCATGGGTATGGCCCTGCGCCATCACCTGATCGAGCACGCCGGCCATGCGCATGGCGCGCAGGGTAGAGGCGCTGATGGTGAGCCCGGCACCGGCCATCTTCCAGTCGGCGGCAATGTCGATGAGTTGCACGTCGATGCCGGCGCGGCGCAGCATGATGGCAGCCGACATGCCGGCCACGCCACCACCGACCACCAGTGCGGTACGAGCGGCCGTCATGAGAGGGACCACGCCCCGATGCCGATCCCGGTGAACCAGTCCGGCACGGCGCGATAGTAGTGCGTGTGGAACTGCCGATCACCCGCCACGCCCATGGCGGCCAGCCACATTCGCAACTCCTCCGCGCCGTTGCCGGCCTCGTGCACATGCTCGGTCACGAAACGCACCGCACCCTCGGCGTCAGCGGCCTCCAGCAAACGCAGGAATTCACGGTCGAAGGCCTCGTTGACCATGCCCATGCGCGGGGTGGCGAGGTCGTGGCTGATACCGCCGGTGGCCAGCACTGCGACACGCTCTAGGTCGGGGTACTCGCGCAGTGCGCGGCCCAGCCAATGCCCGAAAGCGTGGCAGCGTGGCACCAGCGGCAGCGGCGGCTGCACGCAGTTGATGAGCACCGGCACCACCGGGAGGTTCCGAGGCACGCCGGCGAGCTCCAGCGGGGTGATCACGCCGTGATCGAGCGTGAGCTCCATCGACAGCGCCGGATCGAAGCCGCTCTTCATTGCGTGATGCAGCAGATAGGTTCCCAGCGCTGCGTCGCCAGGCAGGACCCGTTTGTCGGTCTTGAGCCAGTGCTCGATGGGCGCCGCATAGCTATCGGCGGCGCCGATGCACAGCGACGGCAGGTTGTTGAGAAAGAAATTGTGGACATGGTCATCGGTGAGCACAATGAGCGCCTGCGGGCGAGCGGCGGCGAGGGAATCGCCGAGCCACCTGAAGGACGCGCGGATCTGGCCGAGCACGTCGGGGGCGATGGCATCGGGAAAATTGAGCATCACCGGCGTGTGGCTGGCGGCGAGAACGGCGACAACTTCAGCCATGGCTTTTCTCCACGGCGAGCGAGCGGAATGCCGCCACCGAAACCGCTTCCGGGATCTTCATGCCGATGCAATGCGCACGCAGCAGGTAGGGATTGGCACCTGTCAGGTACAGGGTCGCGACGTCGTTGTCGCGGATCGCCGCGCGCGCGCGATCGGTTAGTGCATAGCGGTCGAGATAGGCCTCCTTGTCGCCGAGATAGGCCGCGAGGTCGTCGGGTTTGTGGTGCAGCTCGAACAGCACCTTGTTGAGCCCGTAGGCTTCCGCCGTGGGCATGTTCTGCAGCCAATTGCTCATGAAGCACTCCGTGTGCGGGAAAGGTGATCCGCGATCCAGTCAACAATGGTAGGTACAGTGTACGGTCCGAAACCCATGTGCCCGCCCGGAAACAGGCGTACGGTTTTGGGACTGCCGTGCTCGAACAACAGGTGGATATCGGCGATCGGGCACTGCCGATCGTCCTTGCCATTGACCAGCAGCAGTGGTGCGCACGGCCGGTCAAGCACTCCCTGATCAAGTAGGGACAGACGTGCGAAGGCGTCAATGTATTCCTGATCGTTGGTGGCGCCCAGCATGCGACTGCGCGTTTCCACCAGATCCATCAGGTAGCTCTCCGGATGGCGCGAGGCTTCAACCCAGTCGCGCTGAAACATGAAATGCGCCCCGCCACCCCAGCTTACGGCTGCGCTAAATCGCTCCGGGAAAAGGTGCGCCAGTTTGGTGGCCCAATAGCCGCCGAACGAGCGGCCGAGAATGGCCGGGCGCGCACCATTGAGGTCGGATTGCGCCGCAATCCAGTCGAGCACCGGCAAGAACTGCCGCTCGGCATCGGGCACGGCGAACACTGGCGACTCACCGGTGCCGACGTTGTCGAGCGCCACCGTTGCCAGCCCCAGCGACAACAATTGATTGGAAGCCTCGGTCATCTCTTCTTTCCACGCGTCAACCCCACCCCACATCACCACTACCTGCGGGCGCGACACGCCAGCGGGCCGGCGGTAGTAGAACACCACCTCGTTGCCCTCTCCAGCGCGTCCGCCAAATGGCACCACGATGCGCTGCAACGGCTGGTCGAACAGTTGGCCAGCCGCAACATAAGACTCACGCTCGCGGCGGTAACACTCCAGTTTGGCAGGGTGGTTCGGGCAGGGGAATCGACCGAAGAAAAAGAATCCGTAGGCCTGCAAAAAATGCTCACGCGCGCCGGCACGGTCCCCCTTAGCCAGCACCGACTGCCCGGCCTCATGCGCACGATTTCCCGCAGCACCCCACACTGCGGCCCAGCGCTCACCGTCCAGTCCTTCGAGTTGGTCAATCAACGACGCAGTCACGGCGGGGTCAGTAAGGCCCAGGGGATGCACTCGTTTCGACAGCTTGTCGTGCATCCAGGCTTTGGCGTTTTCGAGCGTGCGCGGTCCGGCACGTTCAGTAGTTGGCATGTTCAATTTGGCAGTGTCTTTGTTATGGGGCGGTTGACGGGAATCCGGTCAGTGCGCCAATGTTTTGGTCGAGCGTTCCCTGAGAACCCGGGCGTAATCTGTCAGAACGATGATCTCTAGCGTGTTTTGATCGGGGTCATGGAAGTAGGCACGAGGACCTTCGATGACACCATCGCGGCGGTCTTCCTCATAGAGAACCTTTACGCCGGCGCTCCTCAATTCCTCGACGGCGGACTCGTACTGATCCGGTTCGATGCGAAAAGCGTGGTGCACGTTGCGCACTCCAGCAGTCGAAATCGGCGCATCGACCTTGACCAGTACAAAACACATTCCACCGCAATCGAGAAACACCATTCCCATCGGTGCAATATCCGCCACTTCTGTCATGCCCAGGACTTCGCAATAAAAGGCTTTGCTTCTGGCAACATCAGTAACCGGTATCGAAAAATGCGCTACCCCAATCGTCTTGATCATTTTGTTCCTTCCGTCCGATTCACGCCGGATTCAAGCGACGCGCCAGCGCAGCATGCGTCGCTCGACCGCCACCAGGCATGCGTTGGCAACAAAGCCGACCATGCCGAGCATCACGACGCCCGCGTACAGCGCAGGGCTGCGAAACGATCGTTGCGCGAGCAGGATGTCCTGGCCCAGGCCGGGCAGGGATGCCTGCATCTCCGTGACGATCGCGAGAATCAGCGCGATGGACAGGCTCACCCGCGCGCCGGCCAGTATGTCCGGCATGGCCGATGGGATCGAGATCTTCATGATCGTCGTGATGCGTGACATGCGCAGGACGGAGGCAACCTCAACCAGGCGCGGTTCGACATTGGCGAAACCATGCACGCTGGCGAGCAGCACCGGCCAGATCGAGCCGAAAGCGATCACCGCCGTGGACATCTGGTTCGACAACCCGAAAAACAGGATAGCCACCGGAATGATGGCGGAAGCCGGCAATGGCCGGATGAACTCCAGCAGCGGCTCCAGATACGCGCGCATCGTGCGCGAACTGCCGACCGCCGCGCCAATCACGACCCCCAGCAGACACGCTGCCAGCCAGCCATAGATCATGCGCAGGGTGGTCTGGCCAAGTGGTTCCCAGATGCTGCCATCGGCGAAACGGCCTGCCAGTTCGGCAAATGTGCGTCCCGGGGAAGGAAAGAACACCGGCGAAATGATCTTGTAGTCAGCTAGCACATGCCAGAGCAACAGCAGACCAGCGGCAAACGCCACGGCGTCAAGATGAAACCGGCGCAGCATCACGCCTCCCCCGCGTCGTTCATGCCTGGCCACGCCCGGGTCGCCAGGTGCGTCAGGGCATTCAGGCTCCAGCCCACCAGGCCCAGCCATACCAGCTGTGCGTACATCACGTCGGAACGCATGGCCTGTTGTGCGCCCATCAGCGCATGCCCCAGGCCGCGCGGATTGAGCACGATCTCCACAGTGACAGCCACCACCAGCGAGATCGCCAGCGACACCCGCAAGCCGACCACGATACGCCCGAGCGCGGCAGGCAGGATGATCTTCCGCAATCGCGCAAGCGGCGGCAGGCACAATACCCGTCCCACCTCCAGCAAACGTGGGTCGATGCCCCGCACCGCGGCGATGGTCATGAGCAGGACCGGCCAAACGCTGGCGAATGCCACTACTGACGCCTCCAACTTCAGGCCAAACCCGAACATCAGGAGTGCGAGCGGGATCAGGGCCACCGAAGGCACTGGCCGCAGTGCGTCGATGCAAGGCCCCACCATCGACTCGAGTCTTGGGAAGAGCCCGAGAGCAACGCCCAGCGAAACCCCAAGCATCGTGGCGATCGCGAACCCGAGGAGCGCTGCTTCCAGGGTCTGCCACGTGGCCAGAAGGATCGAACCATCTGTCAAACCATGCGCCGCAGCGACAACGATGGCCGTAGGCCGGGACGTCGAGTCCGGCGGCAGCACCCCGGCGCGGCTGCCCAACTCCCATGCCAGTACCAGAAACACCGGGATCACCCAGCCACGAATCGCGTTCGGCATGTCAGTGGTCCTGCAACAGGCCGAACAAGCGGTGGCGATGCGCCAGAAAACGTGGGTCTTCGCGCGTCTCAAGCTGCGTTCGCGGCCGTGCGATGCCCACCTCGATCTGCTCCGCGATCCGCCCGGGGTTCGCCGCCAGTACGATGACGCGATCGCCCAGGTAGATGGCTTCTTCAAGATCATGGGTGATGAACACAACCGTGGTGCCCGACTCGGCCGCCAGGCGCGCGACTTCATCCTGCAAGGTCTGCCGTGTGATGGCGTCGAGGGCGCCAAACGGTTCGTCCATCAGGAGCAGGCGCGGCCGCTGCGCGAGGCAGCGTGCGATCTGCACGCGCTGCTGCATTCCGCCGGAGAGCTGGTTGGGGAAGCGTTCCGCTGCGTGCGAGAGGCCCATCTTGGCCAGCAGCTCTTCAATTCGCGCCGGGCGCTCGGCGTCTGACACACCGCAGGCTTCCAGGCTTAACGAAACATTCCCGGCCACGGTACGCCAGCCGAGAAGCGCCTTGGTGTAGTCCTGGAAGACGATCGCGCGGTCACGCGAAGGTTCCCGAATCGCTTCGCCCTGGAAACGCAGGTTTCCCTGCGTGGGCAAGGTGAGGCCCGCAAGCATGCGCAAGAGGGTGGTCTTGCCACAACCCGAAGGCCCCACGATGCACAGAAATTCGCCTTCCGCGACCTCGAAGCTGATGTCGGAGAGCACCGGGGCCGCGTTGCCGAAGCGCATGGCAACGCGTTCGACCGACAGGGCCGGCGCATCCGTCTTGCGAGCATCCGTCTGGCCGCGCGGCAGGGCCAGGCCGATCACCGTTGCCATAGCGCCTGTTCGACCGCGCGCGAAGACACGACGACTGCGAGGTTGGCCCGGTACTCAGGCGAGGCGTGGATATCGGCGATCAGGTCATCGACCGCGAGCGTTACGGCTTCGGTGGCCAGTGGCGTGAACGAGCGAGCCAGCGCTGCTTCCATCGCGCCGAACCGGAACACGCATCCAGCCGCGCCAGTGACAGCAACGCGCACGGCGTCCGCGAACTGCGCAACGAAAACCCCGGTTACGGCGTAGCGCGAGGCCGGATTGCGGAACTTGGAGTAACCGGCCCTGCGGGGGATCGGAAACTCGATCGCCACAACGATCTCTGACGGTTCCAGGGCAGTGGAAAACATGCCCGTGAAAAAATCGTCCGCTGCGATGCTGCGCCGGTCGGTGACGACAGTGGCGCCCAGAGCGACAACGGCTGCAGGATAGTCGGCCGCGGGGTCGTTGTTGGCGACCGAGCCGCCCAAGGTGCCGAGGTTGCGTACCATGCGGTCGCCGATCCCTTCGGCAAGGCTTGCCAGAGCCGGTAGTCGCTGGCGCACCTCGGGGGAAGCGGCCACTTCGGCATGCGTGGTCATGGCACCGATGCGCAACCCACCATCCGTGACGGAGATTCCCCGCAGGCCGGGGACTCGCGCGAGATCCACGAGTCTGGACGGACGAACGAGCCCGTGCTTCATGGACGGAACCAGGGTCTGGCCTCCGGCGATCAGTCGCGCCTCGTCAGTGCCCTCGAGCGCCGCGCGTGCGCCTGCCAGCTCGATGGCGCGGACTAGTTCGAAATCATGCATGCGCCGAACTCCCTGCCATGGCGGCGGCGCCGGCATGCACCGCCTTGACGATGTTGGTGTACCCGGTGCAGCGACACAGGTTGCCGTCGAGTTCCTTGCGGATGGTCTCCTCGGTCGCGCCGGGGTGGCGGCGCACCAGGTCGAGCGCGCTCATGATCATCCCGGGGGTGCAATAGCCGCATTGCAAGCCGTGATGTTCGCGAAAGGCCTCCTGCATCGGGTGCAGGGTGCCATCCGCGGCCGCGACACCTTCGATGGTGGTCACCGTAGCGCCGTCAGCGCGCGCCGCAAGCACGCTGCAGGATTTGACCGCCACGCCATCGAGGTGGACGGTACAGGCGCCACATTGCGACGTGTCGCAACCCACGTGGGTGCCTGTCAACCCCTGGTCCTCGCGCAGAAACTCCACCAGCAAGGTGGACGGCGCAACCATGGACTTGACCGGGCGGCCGTTCAGGATCATCGAAACCTGGATGCCCATGTCAACTCACTTCGCGATCAGCTTGGAGACATCGATGGGCTTTTTCATGTAGCCGACTTCCTGGCTCATCTTGGAGTAAACCTCCAGATCGGCAGCCGGCACAGTCAGCGAGTACGGCGGAAACCTCGGCGAATTGAAGCCCAGGTGCTTGAGTTCGATGGCGCGCGCCTCTTCGACGTTGGTCTGCGTGAACCTGATCGCTTCGGCGAGCGCATCGCGGAACGCCTGGACCTGGTCCGGATTCTTGCGCGCCCACTCTCCCTTTGCGATCCAGACACCGCCAATCAGGTCCGGATTGACTTCAGCCGCGTAGTCGGCGACCCGAAATCCGGTGCCATCGGAGACGATGCGTGAGCGGAATGGCTCAAGTACCGCGACCGCATCCACGGTTCCACCCTTGAGCATGTCGCGCATTTGCGGGAACGGCGTCTCGACGATGCTCATCTTCCCGGGCTGCACGCCATTCTGCAGCAGCCACTTGCGGAAAATCACGTCGGCGATGCTGCGCACACCAGGCACGCCGATTCTCTTGCCTTCCAGGTCCTTCGCGTTCGCGATAGTCACACCGGTGCGACCGACGATGCTGAATACCGGCGCCTCCTTGGTGAAGCGGGTTCCGCCGGCGATGGCCATCACGTCGATACCACCCTCGGCAGCATCGAAAAGCACGGTAGGAGTACTGACGCCGATATCCAGACTGCCGGCCACGATGGACGGCGGAATGCTAGGCACAAGCGCGACCCTGGTCAGGGTGACATCAAGCCTGCGCTTTTCGAAAAAGCCCTTGTCCTTGGCAATGAGGGCTGGCACCCAATCGCCCGCAAGAACGTAGCCGACGTTGAGCTTCGTCTGCGCGCCGGCGTTGCAGGCAAGGGCTACAAGGGGGATGGCGAGAAGCTTGGTAAACAGTGAAAGCGGTTTCATGGGGTCTCCTTTGATTTTGAATGGGTACTACCAGGCGGTATGGCCGGCTTCGGCCGCGATGACTGACCCGGTGACAAACGAGGCTTCGTCGCTCACCAGGAACAACAGCATTTCCGCCAACTCCTCAGGCTTGGCGAATCTCTTGATGATCTGCCGGCCGACCAGCTTGCCGACCATTTCGTCGCGATCGGGAAACTGGGCCAGGAAGTTGCCCGCCATCGGGGTATCGATACCCCCCGGACAAATGGCATTGCAGCGGATGTCAGGGCCGACTTCCAGAGCGACTGCGCGGGTCAGGCCCAACACGGCTGCTTTCGAGGCGCAGTAGACGGCCATGAAGGGCAATGCAACCAGGGCACCGACTGAGGCCACATTGACTATGGAGCCGCCGCCAGAGCGTCGCATCTCCGGCACCACGCGCTGGATGGCGAGCAGGTGCGACATGCAGTTCACATGCATGATGCGATCGAAATCGGCCGGCTTGTAGCTCTCCAGCGGGCCGCCGGCACCGAGGATGCCGGCGACGTTGCACAGGCCATGGATGGCGCCGAAGGCGCCCACGGCATCCGTGGCCAAGCGGTCGATGGTGGCGGCATCGGTGATGTCGCCGACACACGAGACGGTGGCGGCTGCACCGATCTGGGCAGCGGTTTCGGCCAACCCTGCGGCATCGATGTCGGTAATCGCGAGGCGCGCACCCTCGGCCGCGCAGCGCACCGCCGTGGCCCGGCCAAGCCCGCCGGCCGCGCCGGTGACCAGCACCACTTTTCCATCGAGTCGCGCCATGGCCTCAGCCCCCCGTTGCCTGCGCCTGGCGAATCGCCTGCCAGACACGATGCGGGCTGGCCGGCATGTCCATGTGCTTCACGCCGAGGGGATTCAGCGCGTCAAGGATGGCGTTGATCAAGGTTGCCGGCGCACCGATCGTGCCCGACTCACCTACCGCTTTCACGCCCAAGGGGTTGGTCGTGCTGGGAATCTCGGCGAGTTCGAGCCGCAGTTCCGGCATGTCGTCGGCGCGCGGCATGGCGTAGTCGGTAAAGGAGCCGGACAACATTTGCCCGGTCTCACGGTCGTACACCACCTTTTCCATCATTGCCTGGCCTAACCCTTGCGCGATGCCGCCCTGGATCTGACCTTCGCAGATCATCGGGTTGAGGGCCCGGCCCACATCATCGACCGCCGTATACACGCCGATGGCGACTTCACCAGTGCGCGGGTCGACCTCGACCTCGCAGGCGTGGCATCCGTTCGGAAAGTTCGGCGGCTCGGCGGCCCAGGAGCCGCTGCCATCGAGCCCCAGGCCGAACTCTTTTGGCAGGCCACCGGGCGCGTAGAAGGCCTTGGCGACATCGGTCATCTTCATCGATTTATCGGTGCCGGACACGACGAACCTGCCGTCGGTGAACTCGATATCGGTGGGCGCGACTTCCATGAGACGCGCCGCCATCTTCTTGCCCTTCTCGATGATTACATCGGCCGCGATGCGCAGCGAGCAACCGCCGATCATCGAGCTGCGCGCCGCATAGGTTCCACGTCCGAACGGCACCTGGTCGGTATCACCCTGGACATAGCGGATGGTGTCCATGGGCACACCCAGCCATTCGGCCACCATTTGCGCGAACACCGTGGCATGGCCCTGCCCGTGCGAATGGGTGCCGGCCACGATCGCCACCGCACCAGTGGCCGAGAAGCGGATCTCCATCCGGTCGTTGAAGATGCCGCCTTGCTCGATGAAGAAGGACACCGCCCGGCCGCGCAGTTTCCCGGTGGCTGCGGAGGCCGCCTTGCGCGCCTCGAAGCCGTCCCAGTCAGCGAGCTTCAGACAACGATCCAGAATGCCGTTGAAGTCGCCGCTGTCATAGACGAAGCCCGTCTGGGTGGCGTAGGGAAACTGCGCCGGTGAAATCAGGTTGCGACGACGCAAATCCACCCGGTCGATCCCCAGTTCGCCGGCCGCCTTGTCGAGCAAGCGTTCGACGAGATACGTCGCCTCCGGTCGGCCTGCGCCGCGATACGGACCGGTTGGCGAGGTATTGGTGAATATGCCCTGATTGACGCCATGAAACGCCTTGACGTCGTAAACGCTGGGAATGAAGCGCAAGGCCATTGCCAACGGCGCGACAGCGGCCGATACGACATAGGCGCCGAATCCATGCAGTGACTTTGCGCGGATGCCCAGGATCTTGCCGTTGGCGTCAAGCGCCATCTCGCCGTACACGACCTGGTCGCGACCGTGGTTATCGCCCAACAGGCTTTCGGAACGCGTCGCCACCCATTTGACTGGCCGACCGCAACGCCGTGAGGCCCACAGCACCAGGCCGTCGTCGGGATAGGCATCCGCCTTCATGCCGAAGCCGCCGCCAACGTCCGGCGCAATCACGCGGAACTTGCTCTCCGGCAGTTTGAAGATGAAATCCGCCAGCATCTTGCGCATGCCATGCGGATTCTGGTTGCTGGAATGAATGGTGTAACTGTCATCGGCGCGGTTGTAGTCGCCGATGGCGCAGCGCGGTTCGATGGAGTTCGCAGAGATGCGATTGCTTTCCAGCCGAATGGTGGTGACATGGTGGGCGACGGCAAAAGCGGCATCGGTCGCATCCTTGTTGCCGAACATCAAGCCGCAGCAGACGTTGGTTTTACATTCTTCGTGCAGCAGCGGCGCGCCGGGCTTCAAGGCGTCTTCCACGTCGACCACCGCCGGCAAAGGGTCGTAGTCGACTTCCACCAGGTCGGCCGCCCGGCGGGCTTGCGCGAGGGTCTCCGCCACCACATACGCCACCCGGTCGCCAACGCAACGTACGCGGTCGGACACCAGCAAGGGCCGCGAGGTCCGGTACCCCTTCGGCCCGCCCATATCCTCGGGCATGAAAAGTGGAGGAAACCCGCCAAGACCATCCGCCAGCGCATCCGCGCCGGTGAGAACGCAAACCACGCCGTCAACCGCCACTGCCGCGGACACATCGATACCGCGGATCAAGGCATGGGCATGCGGAGACAGCACCGGTACGCCGAAACACTGGCGAGGCAGGTTCAGATCGCCCACATATCGCCCGGCGCCGACCAGAAATCGCTGGTCTTCGACACGCCGAACGGACTGGCCCACGCCAAATTTTGACGCCATCTTTGTCTCCTTGAAGCTTTGTTTGGATTTAAGATACGACCTTATTGGATAAAAAACAATATGCTTTGTATATTTTGTATGTCGTTTTGGATACGGAATAACCCTATATGAGGGTCGTGCTATAAATCGCGCTATGAAGATCAAGAACACAGTTGAGAAGCGCTCCCGAGCTTCGGAAGACATCGTCGCCGCTGTTGAGCGCGACATCATTGGCGGCGTCTTGTTGCCAGGGCAGCGGATCGACGAAGCAGCCCTGGCTGAGCGCTTCGACGTGTCGAGGACGCCTGTACGCGAGGCCATTCTCGAATTAGCGGCCGTTGGTCTGGTCGAGCAGCGCACCCACCGTGGCGCCTATGTCGCCGATGTCACTCTGGAAGAGATCTTCGATGTCTATGAAGTCCTCGCCGAACTCGAAGGCTTGTGTGCACGGCTCGCCGCGCGGCGCATGGAAACCACGGAGCGCCGCGAACTGCTCGACCTGCACGAAAAGATGGGGCAGTCGCTGGCAGCCGAGGATCGTGATGCCTATATCTCGCTCGACTACCAGTTCCACAACATCCTGATCAAAGCGTCACGCAACGCCGCGCTCAAGGACCATCTCTCGATGTGCCTGAAGCGCATCGCCCCGATCCGCCGCACCAGTATGGAGATGGCGCGCGACTTGAGTCAGGCGCACGTTGAGCACGGAGAGATCATTGCGGCCATCGCGTCGGGAGATGCCGCCACGGCTGAACGCATCATGGGCGAGCATGTATCGCTGCGCGCCGAGCAGGCCAAGGACCTGATCGCGCGCTGGAAGACGCGCCGCGCTGCCACGGCGCAAACGGGCTGACTGACGTAAACGACACCTCTGAGAACGCGACGCGTTCAACGCGCTAGGTGGCGACAAGCTCCGCGCGAAGGTCTCCCCGTTCCAGTTCAAGCTTCGTACATTCAATGCGATCCAACAATGCCCCGTTTGATTCGGTGATCAAGATACAAAGCTCGGGACGCAAGCTGAAAATCTGACTCAACGCATCGGCAAATTGCCGCGCCAGTGTAGGCGCGAGCCCCTGAAAGGGTTCGTCGACCAACAACAGACGATTGCCCACCATCAGCGCCCTCGCAAGAGCTGCCATCTTTCCCTGACCACCTGAAAGTGCGGCAGCTGAGCGAGGCAGGAGCGGCTTGACTTGCGGCATGACATTCACGACTTCCTCAACGCGCCGCGCAATGTCCTGGCGGTTCAACCGAAGCGCTTCACAGGGCAAGTGCAGGTTTTCAAGAACGGTCAATGTCGGAAACATCACCCGCTCCTCTGGCGCATACCCGATGCCAAGGCCTGCCCTTGAATGGGAGGGTTGAGACAGCAGATCCCGCCCGTCGATCGAAATCGAGCCGCTGCGGACGGGAATGAATCCCATGACAGTACGAAGCAACGTGGTCTTCCCCGCACCATTTCGACCGACAACTGCATAAATTCCGGACGACTTCAATTCCACTGACACGTTTCGCAGGACCGGTACTCCGGCAATATCAACGCATACGCTGTTCAGAGTAAGCATTTGATTCCCTAGTGTCCAAGCACAACCGTTCGTACTTCTTCGTTATTCAAGACCTCCGACGGATGACCGTCTGCTGCGATGCGGCCCGAAATCCATGCGGTGACTCGCGTCGCATACTGTTCAACGATATCCACGTCGTGCTCGACAAACATGGTCGTCACCTTCCGCTCCTCCAGGGCATTCATGATGGTGGCCATCAGGGGATGCTTCTCGTCCGAGGCGACACCACTTGTAGGCTCGTCCATGATCAGCAGCATGGGACGCAAAACCAACGCCATCACGATGTCGAGCAGTTTTCGATGACCTTCCGACAGGGTGCCGCAAACGTCATCTGCACGATGAGCCAATCCCACGACCGCAAGCGCATGCTCGACTTCCTCGGAACTCACGCATTTGGAAAGGGAACGAAACAGGCTCAGCTTTCCCAGTCTTCCCGCCACCGCAAGCTGGATACTCTCCCTTACCGTGTGCTCCAGAAAAAGCTGGGGCAACTGGAATGCACGCCCCACTCCCTGCTGCACGATCTGTCTGGGTGACAATTTGGTGATGTCTTGCCCGTTCAACAGGATCTGGCCTGATTGCGGCTTGATGTAGCCGGTCACCATGTTGATAAAGGTGGTCTTGCCCGCGCCATTGGCGCCAATCACCGCCAAACGTTCCCCGGCCTGGAGCTGGAAGTCAATGCTGTCGGCAGCGACCACGCCGCTGAATTGCAGACACAGGGCACGTGTTTGAAGAAGTGGAATTGCCTCAGGCGTTGACACGTTTGCCCTTTCCGCCAAAGCGTTGCAACAAGGCAAGCAAGCCATCCGGCGCGACAAAAATCAACAGCAACAGCACGCTGCCGATGACCAATTGCCAGGCGCCGGTCAACAGCGCTGCTGCGAAAAGCTTCAGGAAACTGAACAAGATCGCACCCAGAAATGCGCCCACCGGATGAAGCGTTCCTCCGAGAACCGCAATGAACACGTACTCCCCCGAGGAAATCCAGTAGCCCATTTCAGGCGTTACGAGTCCCTGTATCAAGGCGAACATCGCACCGGCCAATCCACATAGCGTGGATGAAACGACGTAGCCTCTGTAGAAAATGGCCTTGGCCGATATTCCGAGATATTCCAGGCGCACCTCATTTGATTTCAGCGCCTTGAGAGCTTGACCGGTGGGACTCTGATAGAACCTCTGTACCAGATAGCAAACCGCCACCACCATCGCTGCACAAATCACCAAAAGATAGGTTTCGTACGTCGCGCGCTCCAATACCTGACCGAACATCCTGGGCCGTTCAAAGCTGATTCCATCCGTGCCGCCCGTGAAGTTGTAGAACTTGCCAAGAATTGAAAACAACACCATGGAAAGCGCCAGATTCAACATACCGAAGAAGATGCCGCGGTAACGCGTCATGAACAAGCCAATCAGCGAACCCACGATCAAACCTGTGAGTCCTCCCACCAGGATCAGCAGCGAAGCGTCGAAATGCGGCATCTTCCGCACCGCCACAGCAACGGCGTATCCAGCCAGGCAGGTAAAACCCGCATGGCCAAAAGAGACTTGTCCGGCCCGAATCAATACGCCGACGCCCAGCGCAGCAAATCCGTAAGAAAGTCCGATGGTCAGCGGCGTCTTCAACCAGGGAACCATCGTTCCAAACAGGACCGAAAGAACGGCCAACGCCAGAGGCAGCATTCGCAATGTCATCAGACTCTCCGGCTTTCGCTGACAGCGAACAGACCCTGCGGGCGCCAAAGAAGCACCAACACCATGATCACGTAGGGGACAACGACATCCAGTTCAGGCATCAAGTGCACTGACAAGGCCTTGGCAAAGCCAATGATCATCGCCGCGACCGCGGTGCCGGTAATCTGGCCCAGGCCGGCAACAGCGACTACCGCGAAAGACAGCACCATCATGTCTCCGCCGGTTCCAGGGACGAGAGTCGTTGTAGGTGAGGCGAGCGCGCCACCCAGGGTGCCTAAAACCGCGCCGAGACAGAATGTCATCAATCCCACACGCTTGGCGTTTATGCCCATTGCGCTGGCGACTTCCCGGTTGTGCGCAACCGCGACAAGTTGGCGTCCAAACCTCGTGTGCCCCAAAGACCAGCGAAGCGCGAAAAATATGGCCACCGCGGCAAACGGCAGCAACACAAGTTGGTAGGTGGTGTAGGTAATCGCGCCAACCTTGACTACACCCATGGAATCGACGGCGCTTGTGACGGCGAGCGGCGTGCTTCCCCAGATGAATCTTTGCAAGTCTTCCATGATCAGGAAGACCGCAAAGGTGCCCAGCAATTGCATCACTTCATCGCGCTTCAGGAGATGACGAACGACACCTACTTCTATGATTGCACCAAGGACCACCCCGGAAACCAAGGCCCCGATCAACAGGGCCGCCAATGACAACATTACCGAATCTCCGCTGGCCATACGCAATCCGACGGAAGCCGCCGCATAGCCGCCGAATGCGTAGATCGCGCCATGCGCGACGTTGATGATCCGGAGTACGCCGAAAATCAGCGTAAGCCCCAGAGCGACAAGAAACAGCAATGCCGCTTGCGTCATCCCGTCGAGCAACGACAGCAGGATCAAGGAGGTTGTCATCAATTGGCCCCTGGCATCAACTGGCAATCATGAAGTCAATAGGTCTTGATTCTGGGATTTTTCAGCACGTCGAGCTTGAGATTCTTCGCCCATTCAAGCGAATTCACGCCAACGGGTGGCAGAACAACATCAGCCGGAAAGAGCGTCAACCCTTGAAGGGATGTAATGGTGGCACCCGGCGCCATCTTCGTTACCCCGATCAGCTCGTCCTGCTGGCCTTGACCATCCTCACGCATGGTAATGGATCGTCCCATCAGGGTCACCTTTAGCTTGCGCATTGCATCGGCAACTTGTGTCGTATTCGGCCAGGCCCCGCCATTCGCCTTGATTGCCGCCTTGTAACCTTCAACCGCAGCCTGGACCGAAGCCGCCGCCTGGAATGCGGGGAATATCGGGAATTGCCCTGTCTTGGCCTTGTACTTTTCAACAAATGCCTTCAGCGCCGGATCGTTCCTGATCGCGGGATCATTCATGTAGTAGTCGCCGCGCATGCCGACGATCACGCCGTCCGGCATGGTCTTGCCCAGGCGTTCCAGGGAGCTTTCGCCGAGCGGCATCACCCAAGCCGACGACTTCATCAGGCCACGTTGTGAGGCTTGCCGCACGAGAGTATCCAGTTCTCCGCCCCAGGTGCTTGAAAAAATCACATCCGGATTCAATGCTTGAAGACGGCTGATCTCAGAACTGAAGTCGGTTGACCCGAATTTCGGGAACAACTCGGCCACGACTTGCACGTCCGGTTTGAGCGCGCGCAGGGTATGGATAAACACTTCCCAGGCGTCGCGACCAAACGCGTAGTCCTGGTTGATGACCGCAAGCGTCTTGAAGTTCGGCTTGGTTCTCAGCAAGTAGAAGGCCGCCGCCGCCATGTCGGCCGTCGAATTCGTGGCCGGACGCACCACATACTTGTAGCGGCGGTTTTCCAGGATCTTTTCCGTGCCGCAGCCCCACAGCAGATTGACCACTTTCAAGTCTTCAGCCACAGGCGCGAGAATGTTGCAATTGCCGCTGGACACGGCCGTGATCGACAGGGTTACGCCCTCCTCTTGCACGAGCCTTCGATACTCAGCC
This sequence comes from Burkholderiales bacterium, assembly GCA_965279115.1. Lineage (GTDB taxonomy): Bacteria > Pseudomonadota > Gammaproteobacteria > Burkholderiales > JAEUOS01 > JAEUOS01. Next base: position 2,985,107 of record OZ257137.1, on the reverse strand, counting down.
AACAAACGGTCGCCACCTACGCCCTCGTCCATGATGATGGGCTTGATCTTCACGCCATCAATCCCACCTGCGGCGTTGATCAAGTCGATTTGAATTTCCGCGCCTGCTTTGCCTGCCAGTCCAAATACCGATGCCGGGCCGGAAAGGAATGTCGCGAAGGGAACCTTGAGTTCCGCCGGTTTTGTTTGCCCGAAGGCCGCCCCTACCGACAAGGCGAGCACCGCGGTCGCGAGACATGTGGCAATTCGTTTCATGAAGAGCTCCTGAAAAAACTACTTGGGAAATACAGCACGCTATGGAACAGTCGATTGGAACTGCAGTTGAACTTCGACAACCGGCACAGGCATGCACCGCCTGCGTACAACATCCTCAGTCAGCCAGAGCAACAGAAATGCCGGATAGATAGGTGAGCACTTCGTCTTTGCCAACGACGTCGCCATATTTGCTGTCGATGTCAAACAGATTGGCGTCATGCGGCCCCTGGTGACGATCGCCGACACATTCACGGGGAACGATGACCCTGAAGCCGTTTTGGACCCCGTCTACCGCCGTAGCACGAATGCAACCGCTTGTTGAGCATCCCGTGACAATCAATGTGTCAATGCCAGCGGCCGTTAGTGTTGCTGCGAGACTGGTGCCGAAAAATGCGCTTGCATACTGCTTGGTGACCACAAGTTCCGTCGAAAGTGGCTCGACACCCTCGCAGACCATCGAAAAGCGGGGATCGAGCAGGCACTGGAGCACAGGCGCCTTTTTGATCCACACGCCGCCGTTGATCAAACTCGACGGTTGATATGAAGCCGTCGTGTGGATGACCGGCACTCCCGCCGATCGGGCTGCCGCGAGCAGCCGGCGTGTTTCGTCTACAGCAGGTTGCACGCCTGAAGCAAAAAGCGGGGAAGCCTTTTCGGTATAGGCCCGGAGGAAATCAACCACCAGAACGGCTGGACGCTTTCCAAAGCCGATTCGCTGATCCCACACGCCCTTGTAATTTTCACGGGCGGTCGCCTCCATGGCTTGTAGGTTTGGCTGGCTACTCACGGGTTCGCAACCTAGGTCAGCTTCGTCAGGTAGGCATGGAAAACGCCGACATGCACCTCTGCCGTTTCCGCTCCGTCAGCCCACAGGTCGCTGGACCGGAATCTCACGTCAAAGGTCTTTTGCATGGCGTTTTCGAGACCATGGCCCGCGGCGTCAGGGAACGGATACTCGGGCGACACACCGACGACGACCCCTTTCTTTCCACGGATGTAGGCGGGCATACGGATATGCCCGGGTACAAACTCCTCCTTCACAAGAACGTGATCGCCAATCTTCAGATCCGGCAATTCCGTGTTGTAGGTACGCCCAGGCGCGCTAGGCCGAGACAACTGAACCGTCTTGCCGGCGGCTTTGTTCAACTCGTCTTGCGTGATCAAGCCTTTCTCGACGCACAGTGTGGCAAGGGCGGTAAACGTTCGCTCGAAATAGCTTGCACTAACGTAGTGGCGAGCTTCCATGCGCTCAACGGCATGCCGGTATTCGTCCATGTTCATGATGTGCTTCGCTGCGAGCCGCCCCATCAGCGCGCTGACCCGGACCTCCCAGTCTTCATGGAACGGGTCCCGATTCTCCCTGTCAACGGTCCCGAATCCCTGTCGTCCGCCCAGATCGTGAAAGCCATCCATTATTTGGCCTCCGTGCCGACGGCAGTTGAAGCCGCCGTGGAATAAGGCGCTTCAAGACGCGCTACGCCTATGAGCGATTCCTTGGTGATCAAGGCCACCAATTGCTGTTCCGTCCAACCGGACGTATTTGCGGGGCGCATCGGCAAAATCATGTACCGATGATCTGCCGTGGTATCCCAAACACGGATATCCACTTGATCGCCGAGCGGAAGACCCAGTTCCTTCAACACCGTCCTTGCCTGCCGGACAATGCGCGACCGGTATTCCAGGTCCTTGTACCAACCCGGCGCCATTCCGATGATGCTGAATGCCGTGCACGAACACAGCGTGCAGCAAATCACGTTGTGCAGGGTTTCAGTGTTCTCCTTGACGATCAAGCATCGGTGATGCTCCGGCATGCTGAATCCCATGCTCTTTGCCGCAGCTGTTCCATCGTTCAGCAAGAGCGCTTTGAAGTCGGGATCAACCCAGGCCTTCGCGCAGAGTCGCGCTCCGTTTGTGGGGAGCCACTCCTCCGTCACCAGGTGACGGTAATGCTCAAGCACGCCGTCGTCGGTTACGGCCTTTTGCTTCAGCAAAAGCTCCAATCCACTCACCGCCGCGTCCATTTGAGGATTCATTTGCGTCATTCTGTTGTTTGATAATGTAATAAATATATACTATTATCCAATGCCGTCAAGCTTCTCATACGCACCACCAAGAGGCCCCAAATGGGGGCATCTACAATGTGGACATGAGCGCAAACAATCCCAAACCTCCGTCCTCCCGCGGTCGTCCGCGTCTTGAAAAGAGTGGCCTGCCAGGCGGCACTGGGGCGTCAACGCGAAGAGGAATCCAGTCCATCGAGATCGGTTTTCGCATCATTGACGCCCTCGCCCAGTCGGGCCAACCCATACCACTCAGAACGGTTGCCGAGCGATGTTCCATGCCGGTCGCCAACGTGCATAACTACCTTGTGAGTTTCCTCAACGTAGGCATGGCGACCCAGGAAGGGGATACCGGCTTTTATGGACTCGGTCCATATGCGCTGAAACTGGGTCTTGCCGCCGTGCACCAATTTGATGTGCACAAAGTTGCCCGCCCCGTCATGGCCGATCTCTGTCGCAGGACAAACTATTCGGTGTTCTTGGGGGTCTGGGGTAACAAGGGGCCAACGATGGTCTATCGCGTTGAGAGCATCAAGAGCCCGCCGCTCATGGAGCTCAGGGCAGGCGCGGTGCTGACTTTGCTCACTTCGGCACTTGGCCGGAATTTTCTTGCGCATCTGCCGGAGCACATGACCGACTCGATGGTGCGCGATGAACTGAAACATCTGAAAGCCCACCCCACCCGTTTGAACAAGGCAGACATTCCGAATTCGATGCCTGAAGTAAAGGCCCTCATCAAGCGTATCCGGGAGAACGGTTATAGCGTTTGCAAGGGATCGTTCCTTCCCGACTACACAACGATGTCTGCACCGGTCCTTGATCATCTGGGTGGAATCATCGCCGCCATAACAATCATGGGTGAAATAGACAAGCTCGATTTCTCCCCGACGTCAGACGCGGTCAGGCAACTCAAAGCCGCAAGCGAGCAGATATCTTCCGCAAGCGGTTGGCAGCCGTGATATCGCAATTCAACTTCCAATCCGTCGAGCAGACGATGCATCCGCCTACCGAAAGGACGACATGTCCGATTTGAATATTTCCGACGAGGAAATCCTCGTGTTGGCAAGGTTGGCCGGTCTGCCCGTCCAACCTCCGTACAGCGACGAAATCGTGCGAAGCTCCAGGGCGCTGCTTGAGATAGCGAACCGGTTGCCGAAGTCGCTATCCTGGTCAGACGACCCCGCCTTCAAATTCATGGCGGATGACGTGCTAAAGGAGCGCGCATGAGCCTGAACACGCCCGTGCCCACCTTGGCGGAAGCAAGAAGGCTTCTCAAAGACAGAAAGGTCAGCGCAACGCAACTCGTCCAAGCGTGTCTGACCAACATCGACGCCCGCGAAAACGATCTCGGAACCTTCGCGCAATTGACCAGGGACTCTGCGCTGCAAGAAGCCGCCGCCTTTGACAACCGGACCGACGCGGGCGAAGGCAAGGGAGCGTTATGCGGTATTCCGTACACGCTCAAGGATGTCATCGAGACAAAAGGAATTCGGACGGCAGCACAGTCGAGAAGTCTGGAATCCCACGTGCCCAAGGAAGACGCCCCGGTGGCTGCTCGACTCAAACAGGCAGGAGGAATCCTTCTGGGCAAGTCGACGACATGGGAATTCGCCCATGGAGGCCCCTCATGGGACATTCTCAGCAAGCCGGCACGAAATCCCTGGAGTCTCTCGCACGACCCATCCGGCTCTTCATCCGGCACGGCAGCAGGAATCGCCGCAGGTTTTGCGCTGGGCGGCGTTGGCACTGACACAGGGGGATCTATCAGAGGGCCTGCCGCTGCCAATGGCATTACCGGATTGAAGCCCACCTATGGCCTGGTCAGCAAACGAGGGGTCATTGCAAATTCATTCTCGCAAGATCATGTCGGCCCACTGGCGTGGAGCGCCGAGGACGTTGCCTTGATTCTTCAAGAGATCGCTGGCTACGACCCGCTGGACAATACGAGCGCCCAACATCAGATCCCGAACTACAGCGCGAATCTTGACCAACCCTTGAGCGGCCGACGAGTCGGCGTCCCTTACAGCTGGTTTGAAAGCGAACACCCCGCCTCCGATGTTCTGCACACCGCTATTCTTGACGCACTCAAGGTGTTGCAGAAGCTGGGCGCAAAGATCGTAAAGGTCGAGCCGCCGAAGCTTCAGTCTTTCGAAGACGCCAAGAAAGTCATTGCCGCAGTCGAATTGTTTTCCTCTCACGCACAAGCACTTCGCGACACACCTGAACTGTTGGGCGAAGCCTTTCGCATCCGCGTCTTTGGCGGGGCCTTGATCTCCGGCGAGCACTATCTGAATGCACACCGCCAGCGAAAGATTCTGGCTGCCCAGTTTCAGGCCATCTGGAATGAATGCGATGTTCTGGCACTCCCAATGTCCGAGCCCCCCGGACGCCTGGAAAAACGTGCGCCGGAAGGGCTATTCTGGAATTTGGGCTACGCTGCCGCTTTCAATATTTCCGGCAACCCCGCGCTGGCAACTCGCGCCGGCTTCACCTCGAACGGACTTCCCTTGTCGATCCAATTTGCCGGACCGCTTTTTGATGAGGTTTCCGTCTTGAATGTGGCCCATCAATACGAGATGGCAACAGACTGGAAATCCGTTCGCCCGTCGTTTCTTCCCTGACACCGCGGATACAAAAATGACTACCCAACAGAATCGCCCGCCGTCTGTAGGACCTCATGATATAGGCGGGCTGGACGAATATGCGAACCAGCCAATCTGCAAGGATGATGAAACGCTGGACCATGACGATTTCGGGGCCCGCATGGATGCTTTGCGCGTTGTCCTGGGCGCGAAAAAAATACTGCTCACGGACGAGTTGCGCAGAGGTGTCGAGGCCATTCCTCGCGACGAATACGCCCAGCTGCAGTATTACGAGCGATGGCTTCGCTCCATCACGATGATTCTGATGGAGAAGGGAATCATCGAAGCCAAGGATCTGACATGAGTTCGGTCCACGAAGCATCGCCTGCTTTGTACAAGCCGGGAGATCTGGTGCGAATTGCTCAGAGGTGGCCTGAAGAAGAGGGGCCATGTCATATTCGGACGCCGGCTTACGTAAGAGGTTGCATCGGCTCGATCAGCCGACATGTCGGCGCGTTCCCGAACCCGGAAAAATTGGCATTTCGCAGGCCAGCGGAGAACCGGCACTTGTATCACGTTGCAATCCGATTCGACGAAATCTGGGAAAGCGAAGCGCCCCGCAACGAAACCCTCTTGGTAGAGATATACGAACACTGGATCGAAAGGGTCGCGTGATGACAGGAAATCACCACCATGACCATGATCATGACCACGAACATGGCCATGATCACCGTCATCACTATCCCGCACCGGAAAGCTATCGCACTCTTGAGCGGCTCACGCAGATTCTCGTTGCCAAGGGCATTCTCACGCTTGAAGAATTGGAGACCACTCGCGCGGATACCGAAAAGGCCAATCCCCAGCATGGCGCGCGAATGGTTGTCAAAGCGTGGCTGGATCGCGACTATCGGCAACTGCTGCTTGAAGACGGAACGGCTGCCGCCGAGGCGATGGGGTACTCCATGGTGGGCGCACCACCATTGGGTGTCCTGGAAAACACGCCAACAACCCATCACCTGGTCGTTTGCACGCTTTGCTCCTGCTATCCGCGCAAGCTGCTTGGTTATCCGCCCGATTGGTACAAGTCAGCCGCTTACCGCGGCCGCGCGGTCAGGGATCCGCGCAATCTGTTGGCCGAATGGGGTGTCAAGCTTCACGACTCGACCGAAATTCGCGTGGTCGACAGCACTGCGGATTACCGCTGGATGGTGCTGCCAATGCGTCCCGCCGGCACTGATGGAATGACCGAGGAACAACTGGTTTCGCTGATATCCAGGGATAGTCTGGTTGGGGCTGATCTGCCCAAGATTCCAGCAGCCTAGCCTTACCTTGCGGCGAAACCGTTCTTCGCCGAGGCATTTCTTGAGAGGATTTCCGTAGCCCCTGCTTCACTAGCTCTCGCCGCACTCGTGTGCGCAGATTGCGCACACAGTACTAAGACTTGGAAACCTCTTCCCTCAGCCACAACCTGAATTTCTCGACCGCATCCCACTTCGAGTGCCCTCTTGGGCACACCAAATGATGAGCACGCACCGGGATGCCCTTGCGGTCCTCAAATATAGGCACTAACTGGCCGCTCTGAAGCGCCCGTTCTGCGGTTCGATGGCTGTCCAAAGCAATCCCCAAGCCCTGAATTGCTGCGTCGAGCACCATTGATGTTCGATCGAAAGACAAAATGTAGCTGCTCGGGCCTTGTGGGACGCCGTGAGCCGCGAACCAATGCGGCCATTGAATCAGGGTGACTTCGGAACGAATCAAGTCTTGGTTGACCAGGTCCTCAGGCGTCTTGATGTTCAATCTTGCTTTCAGGGCCGGGCTGGCCATTGGCATGATTTCCTCGGCGTATAGCGTCTCAACGTGAAGATCGCGCCCCTGAATCGTTGCTCCATACCGGATATCAACGTCCACCTCGCCGCGCGAGAAATCCGCATCACCATGCGAGGCCCTGAGATGTACCCGCAGATTCGGATGCAGCGTCCGAAATGCAGGCAATCGCGGCATAAGCCAGAGGCCTGCAAATGATGGCACGGAGTGAATCCGAAGCACCTCGTTGGTATCACCCGAACGCACGTTCTGAGCAGCGACGGCCAACAATGTCAGAGCACCCGAAATGTCCTGATGAAAGCGCTCGCCATGAATAGTCAGCGTCACGCCACGGGATGACCTCTCGAGCAGGCGACGTTCAACAAAAGCTTCCAAGTGCGCCAGCTGATGGCTGACCGCGGAAACCGTCAGATTGAGCTCTTCCGCCGCTCTGCTCACACTTCCGAGACGCACTACGGTGTCGAAGGCGAGTATTCCCTTGAACGGTGGAAACTGCATAGGGTTTACCCAGTTTGAAAAAGTTTCAAGTGCTCTTGAACTGTAGGCCCTTTTGTTGCCCCTTGCAAGGTGGAATACTCCGGCCCGTTACTTCTTGGGAGTGGTCTCAATGCAGCATTGCCACCTGGGTACCGCGGAATCACTTCCGGCGATTGGATCATGAGTATCCATCAAACGATGGCTGACGCAGATCATCAGCCACTCGTCGATCTCGCCGCCAGCGCATATCGCATCCGCCGCTACGCGTTGCGCATGGGTGAAGTTCAGGGCCAGGGATACATCGGACAGGCACTGGGCTATGCAGACGTACTTGCTGCGGTCTATTGCCATGCGATGAATCTGCGTCCGGACGAACCAACCTGGGAAGGCCGTGACCGCTTCCTTTTGTCACACGGTCACTATGCGATCGCTCACTACGCCGCACTCATCGAAGCCGGCGTGATTCCGGAGAGCGAACTGGAAACCTATGGCAGCGACGACAGCCGGCTGCCGATGTCAGGTATGGCCACATACACGCCCGGCATGGAGATCTCTGGCGGCTCGCTGGGCCAAGGCCTTGCGATCGGTGTCGGTATCGCTCTCGGCCTCAAATTCAAGAGAAACTCCGCCTTTGTCTATAACTCGATGTCAGACGGCGAACTTGACGAGGGAGCAACCTGGGAAGCGGCGATGGGTGCCTCCCACCACGGCCTCGACAACCTCATCTGCCTGGTAGACATCAATAACCAGCAGGCAGACGGCCCCTCATCCAAAGTCCTGAGCTTTGAACCTCTGGCCGAAAAGTGGGAATCGTTCGGCTGGCACGTACAACGCGTGAACGGCAACGATCTCGCCGCAGTTCTGGTGGCGCTGGACGCTGCTAGAGGACTCAAGACTCCAAAGCCGCGTGTTGTGCTGTTTGACACTCTGATGGGTAAAGGCGTGCCGTTCCTCGAATCGCGCGAGAAAAACCATTTCATTCGTGTCGATCCGCCGGAGTGGGCGATGGCACTCGACATTCTTGACCAAACGCAATCCCCAGCGCAGCGTGAAGGAGCCACAGTATGAACACCGTGGTAGACAAAAAGCCGCGCCTTACCACCTCGGCGATGATCGCGTCGATTGCCTCCGAGGGTCAACGCGTAACGGCGGCCCCCTTCGGAAAGGCGTTGGTGGAGTATGCGGCAAACCACCCGGAGGTCGTCGGACTGACTGCCGACCTTGCCAAATACACCGATCTGCACCTATTCGCACAGGCCTACCCTGAGCGCTTTTTCCAGATGGGTATGGCGGAGCAGTTGCTCATGGCTGCTGCGGGAGGAATGGCGAAGGAAGGTCTGGTGCCCTTCGCAACCACGTATGCCGTATTCGGCACGCGGCGCGCCTACGATTTCATTCACCAGGTGATCGCCGAGGAAAGCCTCAACGTAAAAATCTGCTGCGCGCTTCCGGGGCTCACAACCGGATACGGTCCAAGCCATCAAGCGACCGACGACATCGCCATGATGCGCGGCATTCCAGGTCTGACCATCGTTGACCCATGCGACGCTCTCGACATCGAAGAAGCCGTACCGCAGATCGCGGCGCACAAAGGCCCGGTCTACATGCGCATCCTGCGCGGTCAAGTCCCATTGCTACTGAACGACTACGACTATCGCTTCGAGCTGGGCAAGGCAAAACGCCTGCGTGATGGCACCGATGTGCTGGTGATCGCCAGTGGTCTCATGACAATGCGCGCCCTGGAAGCTGCCGCCCTACTGGCGACTGACAAGATCGATGTGGCGGTGCTGCATTGCCCCACCATCAAGCCGCTCGACGAGGCGACAATCGTCGCAGAGGCCAAACGTACAGGGCGTCTGGTTGTGGTTGCCGAAAACCATTCGGTGGTCGGTGGACTTGGCGAAGCAATCGCTACAACGCTTCTCCGTCACCGCGTGCAGCCCGCAGGCTTCCAATTGGCTGGATTGCCGGACGCGTTTCTCGACGCGGGCGCCCTGCCGACGCTCCACGACCGCTATGGAATCAGCCGCGAGGCACTCGCTGCCCGCATCAAGGGCTGGATTTCTTGACTCCATTTTGTCTGCGAGGTACATGATGCCCCAGTCTGTCCCGACAACTGTCGGATTAATCGGCCTCGGCGCCATGGGTCGTGGCGCCGCTTCGAATCTGATCGCCAAGGGGTTCAAGGTCATCGGTTGTGACGTTAGTGCCAAGGCTCTGGATTGGCTCCGAGAGCAAGGCGGAACCCCGGTGGAATCCCCAAAGGCAGTTGCAAAGCTCGCGAGGATCGTCATCACATTCGTCGTCAATTCGGAACAGACGGAAGCCGTGCTTTTTGGTGAGGCCGGAATGGTCGGCAGCCTCCCACCTGGCGCTGTGGTCATCACATGCAGCACCATGGATCCGGCATACGTTCAGCATCTGGCGAAGCGGCTGGCCGCCGAATCCATCAGCCTGGTCGATGCACCAGTGACTGGCGGGGCAGCTGGTGCCGCCAAGGGCACTCTCACGATCATGGGGTCCGGAACTGTAGAGGCCTTCGAAGAGGCATGTCCGGTCCTCCAAGCATTCGGTTCGCGGGTTTACAACCTCGGTGCTGCCGGCTCGGGGGCGCGCATGAAGGTGATCAACCAGCTCATGTGCGGGGTACACCTGGCCGTTGCCGGCGAAACCATGGCGTTGGCAAAGCAGCAAGGCCTGCCCCTCGACATGACGCTGGAGATCCTATGTAGTGGCGCCGCCGGCAGCTGGATGCTTGCCGATAGAGGACCACGAATGGTGGAGGAGAACTTCAAAGACGTGAAATCGGCGGTCGACATTTTCGTCAAAGACATGTCGCTGGTGCTGGATGCCACTCGCGAGGCGCGATTCCCGGCGCCACTCGCCCACGCCGCTTACCTCGCGTTCATTGAAGCCAAATCACGCGGAATGGGTTCTTTGGACGATTCTGCGGTCACCACCAACTACCACCGACAATAGGCGGCCGCATGAGCGAAATCAAGAGCAACTACGCTGATCTAGGCGATAGCTTGGTTCATTACCTCACCTCTGGCAGAGGCGAACCACTGGTCTTGTTGCACGGCATACCGCAGACATCCTACGAATGGCGTTATGTCATGCCGCTCCTGGCGGATCGATTCTTCATGATTGCGCCAGATCTGCGCGGCTTGGGCGATAGCTCCCGCGCCGCCCATGGCTTCGACAAGAAGACCATCGCAGCGGATGTATGGCGGCTCCTGCATGACCATCTCAAGCTCGACAGGTTCTTCCTGGTCGGACATGACTGGGGTGGGCCAACCGCGTTTGCTCTCGCCTGCGCTCACCAAAACTCGGTCCGACGACTGGCAATCCTGGATGTCCCCATTCCCGGTGACGGTGCTGATTTCAGCCAGAACGGTCGTCGCTGGCACCACCCCTTCTTCCGCACACCCCACTTGCCCGAAGCGCTTTTGCATGACCGTGAGCACATTTATCTGAACTGGCTGTTCGACAACTACAGCTACCTTCCTAACAGCATCACTGAGGCGGACCGGAAGGAATATCTGCGCACGTACCTCAAACCGGGAGCGATGAGCGCGATGTTCGGGTACTACCGCGCCACCGACCAGGATGCTCGTGACAACCAGGCCTTTCTCGCCGCGCACGGCAAGCTCAAGACGCCAGTCCTTGCCCTCGGCGGTGACAAGGCCTTCGGGCGCGGCCTGGATACGCTTCATTCACTCCAGCGTATGGCGGAGAACGTGCGCGGCGGTCTGGTGCCCAATAGCGGCCATTGGGTCACAGAAGAACAGCCAGAGTTCATCGCTGACGAGTTGCGCAAGTTTTTTCTGGAAGAAGTGCGCTGATTGCGCAAAGCTGTTTTCACAATCGAATCACCAAAAAGGAGACAAACCATGAATCGACGCCAGCTGCTCAAGACATCTCTTGCCGCAAGTAGCGGCATTGCCTTCCCGGCCATCGTTTTTGGCCAGGCACAGTTCAAGATGAAGTTCGCCAACATCATGCCCGCCGATCATCCTTTGAACGTCCGGATGAAAGAAGCCAGTGCGACGATCAAGGAAAAAACGAACGGTCAGGTAGACATCCAGATTTTCCCGGCCAGTCAGCTTGGCAGCGATGGCGACATGCTTTCTCAGCTGCGCTCCGGCGGCATCGACTTCTTTGCCAACTCCGGACTGATCCTCGCTTCGCTCGTCCCCGTCGCGGCGATCAACGGCGTGGGCTTCGCTTTTCCCGACTACCCTTCTGTCTGGAAAGCCATGGACGGCGCATTGGGTAAACACGTCAATGGCGCAATCGAAAAGGCCGGACTGGTCTCGTTCGAGCGTGTGTGGGACAACGGCTTCCGGCAGACCTTGTCATCGACTCGTCCTATCCGCACGCCAGCCGACCTTAAAGGGTTCAAGATTCGTGTTCCCCCGAGCCTGATGTGGACAGCGCTATTCAAGGATCTCGGCGCGTCGCCAGTCACCATTCCCTGGGGAGAGACCTACACAGCCATGCAGACCAGCGTTGCAGATGGCTTGGAGAATCCTCTCGCCGGCATTTACTTCGCCAAGATGCACGAAGTCGCCAAGTACTTGTCCAATACCAACCACATGTGGGATGGCTTTTTCTTTATCGCCAATAGGCGCTCTTTCCAGGCACTGCCGGCTTCCGCGCGGGATATCGTCAGGCAGACGGTCAATGCCGCAGCGCTGAAGCAGCGCGAGGACGTGGAAAAGCTCAATCAGGATCTGCGATCCAATCTGGCGAAGTCGGTTGAATTTGTGAATGTGGACTCCAACGCCTTCCGGAAGCGCTTGCAGGAATCGGGCTTCTACGCCGAATGGAAAAAGCGCTTCGGCGACGAAGCCTGGGGCATCCTCGAGTCGACAACCGGCAAGCTCGCCTGAGCCACGGAACGCGCTTGGGAAGTCACCCGGACTTCTCAAGCGAAATCCCTGTTTTTTGGATTGTGGCTGATCCGCTGGAGCGATCGTGTCCAACACACCTGTGACATTTGGCGCAGATAGCGTCGTCGGAGATCCTGCTGCCGAGGCCGGCTTTCATCCGACTTACAAGCCTTCAGCATGGATGCGCCCAATAGAAGTCATCGCCGCATCGTTGATGGCGTCCATCGTGGTGCTGCTGCTTGTGGCTGTCGCGACGAGATACTTTCTCGCGACACCGATCATCTGGATTGAGGAAGTCGTTTCGACCGCATTTGTCTGGCTCGCGATGCTGGGGGCGGCAATCGCGATGCATCGAAACGAACACCTTCGGCTGACCCTATTCCTGGGAATGCTTCCCGAACGTCTGCGAGCTGCCACGTACGCGATTGGACTCGTATCGATGGCAGCATTTCTGCTCGCCGTGATCGGGCCCGCTTATGAATATGCACAGGAAGAATGGGTCATCAACACCCCAACCCTTGAGATCCCAAACACTTTCCGCGTCTCAGCGATGCTCTTTGGGTTGGTGGCGATGCTCGTCATTCTTTCTGAACATGCGTGGCGAACCGTACCCTGGCGACATTTGCTTATCTCGGCGATTCTTGTTGCAGGTATCGCGGGACTTCTTTGGTGGCTATCGCCGCATTTCCAGCGCTTGCCGACCGGAGCGAACATCGGGATTTTTCTCGCGTTCCTTGTTGCGCTGTTCCTCGTGGCCGGTGTGCCGATCGGGTTTTGCTTCGGCCTTGGCACCCTGAGTTACCTAGCCTTCAGTTCGAACGCTCCCCTGATGGTAATCGTCTCGCGCATGGACGAGGGCATGTCCGGCATCATCCTCGTGTCGATCCCGGTGTTTGTGCTGTTGGGTTGTGTGCTTGACGCGACGGGAATGGGCAAGGCGATCATCGACTTCCTGAGTTCGCTGGTTGGACACATCAAGGCTGGCCTGTCCTACGTTCTGTTTGGGTCATTGTTCATTGTGTCGGGCATCTCGGGATCCAAGACTTCGGACATGGCAACAGTGGCGCCGGCGCTTTTCCCCGAAATGGAGCGCCGCGGCAACAAGCGCCCCGACATGGTCGCGATGCTGGCCACTGGCGCCGCAATGGCGGACACTGTCCCGCCGAGCATTGTTCTCATCGTACTGGGCGCCGTGGCCGGCGTGTCAATTGCCGGCCTGTTTCAAAGCGGGTTCGTGATTGCGATGGTGCTGTTGGCAAGTCTGTTGGCTTTGGCCAGATGGAGAGCCCGCCATGAGGACATGAGCGCGGTTCGGCGCCAGACGCCACGCGCAATCGGCAAGTTCTTGCTCATCGCCACCCCGGCACTCGTACTTCCCTTCTTGATTCGCAGCGCTGTTGGCGGCGGCGTTGCCACTGCCACTGAAGTCTCATCGATCGCGGTCTTGTACGCAATGATCATTGGCCACGTTCTGTATGGAGGCTTGAAAGCAAGAAAGGTGTACGAAATGTTTGTCGAGACGGCCTCCCTGTCCGGTGCGATATTGCTGATTCTAGGTACCGCTTCGGGAATGGCATGGGCTGTCACACAGAGCGGCGTGATTCAAGACTTGACCATTGCATTGACCACCATGCCAGGTGGCGCCATCGCGTTCATGGCCACCTCCGTGGTCATATTCCTCGTTCTGGGCTGCCTTCTTGAAGGGCTCCCGGCGGTGCTGCTTCTTGCGCCCATCATGTATCCCATCGCCAGAAAGCTGGGCATTCACGACATTCACTACGGCATGGTCATCGTGTGCGCCATGAACGTCGGATATATGACGCCACCGATCGGAATCGGTCTCTACATCGCCGCCCGGATTGGTGGGGCGTCCCCAGACGATGTCACGAAGGCCATCTGGCCATACCTCGCGGCACTGCTCGTTGGCATCGTGGTCATCGCTGCGGTTCCGTGGTTCTCCACAGTGGCTTTGTGAAGTTCCGTCTGGTCATTGTCCATTCGACAGGAAGGTAAAGATGCCCCTGCAGGTCCTCGCTGATTCCAACCACAATGTGGGAGCCGATCCAAGTCGGCTCTCCCAGTTGGCCAATGCGATCCGATTCCTTTCGATTGATGCCATTGTCGCCGCCGGGGAAGGCCATCAAGGCGTCCCACTCGGGATGGCGGAAATTGCGACCGCCCTATATACCCAGCATCTCAAATTCGACCCATCCGATCCCACCTGGGCGGATCGTGACCGCGTCGTGCTGTCCAACGGACACGGTTCAATGCTGTTGTATTCACTTTTGTACCTAACCGGATACGATCGAATTGACATTGAGCAGATCAAGACATTCCGTCAATTCGGTTCTCGCTGCGAGGGTCATCCCGAATTCAACATCGCCAATGGCATTGAGGTGACGACTGGCCCCCTCGGCCAGGGTATCGCAAACGCAATGGGAATGGCAGTCGCGGAAGCGTACCTGAACGCTCGTTTCGGCAGCGAAATTGTCGACCATCGTACCTATGCCTTCGTAGGTGACGGCTGCCTTCAGGAAGGTATTGGTCAAGAAATGATTTCTCTTGCCGGCCACCTAAGGCTTGGCAAGTTGACCCTGCTTTGGGATGACAACCAGATCACGGATGATGGGTCGACGACGCTCTCAATCAGTGAAAACGTGGCTGAGCGCTTCCGGGTTGCCAATTGGCACGTTGTTGAAGTCGACGGACACGACATGCGTGCCATCTGCGCTGCGATTGCCGAAGCCAAAGCGGATCCCAGGCCCTCAATGATTGCGTGCCGCACGATCATCGCCCGAGGGATCGCGAGACTTCAAGGGCAACGTGGCGGACATAGCGGCAGGTTGTTCGCGGAAGATGCTGAAGCCGCGCGAAACTCGCTTGATTGGCCACACGCACCTTTCGAAGTTCCGGAGAAAGTGCTGACGGCGTGGCGCGACGCTGGCGCCCGGCACCGCAGCACCCGGGAAGCATGGCAGGCGCGTGTCAACGCGCTATCAGCAGAAGCCCGCTCGGAATTTGAGCGTGTCATTGCTGGCGAACTCCCCATCGGCTGGCAGGTGCCGCTGATGGACTACAAGCGTCGCGCGATTGATGCTGAACCGCTCCCAAGCGGAATTTTCATCTCCGCCGAGATCAACGACGCACTTGTCGACGTCATGCCTGAGAGGATGGTCGGTTGCGCAGACCTGGAAGCGCCCACTAATCACAAGCGTCGCCTTGCAGCCTTTTCTGCAAGTAATCCCGCAGGAGCATACGTGCATTGCGGTGTCCGGGAGCACTTAATGGGAGCCATGGCTAACGGCATGGCTGCTCACGGTGGAGTCGTTCCTCTGACAGTGACTTACCTCGCATTCTCTGACTACGAGCGGCCAGCAATGCGAATGGCCGCTCTCATGAAATTGCCGGTCAAGTTTGTATTCAGCCACGACTCGATTGGCATCGCTCGCAACGGCCCGACGCATCAACCCGTCGAAATGCTCGCGTCTCTGCGTGCCATGCCAAACATGCTCGTTCTACGCCCAGCCGACGCCGTTGAAGCTGCTGAATGTTGGGAAATCGCCTACGAACACCGCACCGGTCCTTCCAGCCTTGTTTTTGCGCGCCAGGCGCTGCCGCAAGTTCGAAAATTGCACACGAGCGAGAATCTATCGCGCCGCGGGGCTTATGTGGTCGCAGAGGCCGAAGGTGACCAACGTCTGGTGACATTGCTTGCCACTGGCTCCGAAGTCCTATTGGCAATGAAGGCTCGCGAATTGCTGCAGGCAAATGGCACGCCCACGGCAGTGGTGTCGATGCCAAGTTGGGAGTTGTTCGAAGCGCAGGAGATCGACTATCAACTGAGCGTTCTTGGTGAAGGCACGGTGCGTGTCGCATGCGAAGCGGCTGTGCGTTTAGGATGGGATCGATGGATCGGTGAGCGGGGCGCCTTCGTTGGCATGAAGAGTTTTGGCGCATCTGGCCCTGCAGAGGATCTCTATGAGCACTTTGACATCACCCCAGCAGCCATAGTGAGAGAAGCCCGACGTTTGCTTGGACGCAACGGGTAACGTTGAGGCTGACGATGGAACGCATTATTTTTCTCGACCGCACAACAATTGCGCCACACGTGACACTTCGTCGCCCCGTGTTTCAACACGAATTGGTCGAATATGGACAGACCGATCCGGGCGAAGTGGCGCACCGTCTGGCGGGAGCTACGATTGCCATCACAAACAAGGCCCCCATCACGAGCGAAACGCTTGAGCGGATTCCATCATTGCGCCTCATTGCCGTGGCCGCCACAGGAACCGATTGCGTCGACAAAGCCGCGTGTGAGGCGCGCGGCGTCGCCGTTGCGAACATCCGGGGCTATGCGATCAATACAGTACCCGAGCATGCATTCGCGCTGATATTGACATTACGCCGAAACCTAGTTGCGTATCGCGACTCAGTGCTTGCCGGACGTTGGGAGGAGTCCGGCCAATTCTGCTTTTTCGACCACCCAATCCGAGACCTTGCAGGCGCGCGCTTGGGCATTATTGGAGAGGGAGTCCTGGGACAACGTGTCGCGGAGATTGCCAAGGCGTTTGGCATGATCACAATGTTCGCTTCACACAAAGGTCGCAGTGATCTGGGGCCTCCATTTACGCCCTGGCTGGAAGTGCTCGAGACAAGTGACATCATCACACTGCATTCGCCATTGACGAATGAAACCCGCAACATGCTATCGATGCCGGAGTTTGTGGCGATGAAGCGCAAGCCCTTGATCATCAATACCGCGCGCGGTGGCTTGGTGAATGAACACGACTTGGTACGCGCATTGGATCTGGGATTAGTTAGCGGCGCCGGGTTCGATGTGGTTGATGGTGAACCTCCGAAAGCGGACAACCCTCTCATGCATGCCGCCAGACGTCACAACGTCATGCTGACTCCGCACGTGGCATGGGCCTCAGATGCAGCTCAGCAAGCACTGGCTGATCAACTGATGGACAACATCGAGAATTTTTTTGCCGGCCGCCCGACCAACCTTGTGAGTGGCGCATACTGACCGACCACGAGGAAGGCTTGAACCCATTGATGCGCTACATTAGCGGGCCTGCTCGTCCCCGAGGACCGTGATCGCTACAACATGTCCGAGTCAATTCACAACGCCTGCATCGCCTGCCTCGACCGTTTCATGGCCGCGGTGAACGCCTACGATGTGAATGCCATGGAAGCGGAGATGCATTTCCCGCATGTCCGCTTCGCCGGCGGCAGCATCGTCACTTTTGCCGCGCCGGGCGGCAATCCGATGGATCTGTTCGATCGCTTGAGGCGCGAGGACGCCTGGCACCACAGCACCTGGAATTCACGCAGCATGGTCCAGCACGACGCAACCAAGGCCCATGTGGCGGTGAACTACACGCGCCGTCGTGCCGATGGCAGCGTGATCGGTGTCTACGACTCGCTCTACGTGCTGGCGCTGAAGGACGGCCGTTGGGGTGTGCAACTGCGCTCCAGTTTCGGGCCTTGAGCCCTGCGCCAAAAGCTCAGGCCCGCAAATACTCCCGCAGCCACGCCGCACACTCGTTCGCGCTTTTTTCCGGCCACAGCACGGTCACCGTAGCGTCGCCGCGTCGCACTTCGATGGCGATATCACCGGGCTGGCGGGTCAATCCCGTGGGCTCCAATCCCAGCAGGCGCGCAAGCAAGCCAGGGCGTGCTTCGCCGTGACGCGCGCTGCCGGGGAGTGGTGGCATCGCTGCAACGCCTGACGATGCAGCGGGCGCCGCCGTCGATGCCGTTGCTGGACCAGGGGCGGCTGCTTCCACTATTGCCGCAGGCGCATCCGGCGCCAGACGCTGCGCAAGATTGGCGCCGAATTCGTCCCACATGCGATCAGCCTTGGTCTTCATGATGTTCAGGCCAAAGGTGCCCAGGCGCCCGAGCACATCGACCTTCACCTTCATGGTCAGCGTGGTGCCACTACCGGGCGCGTCCTCCAGGAACATCTCGCTCAGTTGCTTGAACGAGCTGGCCACCGAGGCGTCCTCACCTACGCCCTCGCTCTTCAGGTAGTGCGGCGCGCGCTGCTCGACGATGGTGGTGCGGATGCGGAACTTCGCGCTCACGAAGGAGATCTTCACCGCCATCTGCGAACGGTACTCGGTGTCGCTTACCACCTCGATGGACTGCATGCCGGGCACGCATTCGCCCATCACCTTGGGGTCGAGCAACATTTCCCACACGCGCGCCGGTGGCGCGGGCAGGGTGAGGGTCTTGTCAATGTCCACGCAGTTTCTCCGCGGCGGCCAGTACCGAGGCGACGATGCCGGCGTAACCCGTGCAGCGGCACAGGTTGCCGTCGAGCGCCTCGCGCACCTGGGCTTCAGTAGGGTTGGGGTTTTCGGCCAGCAGGGCGGTGGCCGCCATCAGGAAGCCGGGCGTGCAATAGCCGCATTGCAGGCCGCCGTTGCCGGCGAAGCACTGCTGCAGGGGCGAGAGTTCTCCCCCTGGCGCCAGGCCTTCAACAGTGGTGATGCTGCTGCCGCGCGCCTGCACGGCCAGCATCAGGCAGGACTTCACCAGCCGGCCGTCGATCATCACCGAGCAGGCCCCGCACGTGCCGGTTTCGCAGCCGCGCTTGGTGCCGGTCAACACCAGGTCGTCGCGCAGCAGGTCGCACAACAGGCGCCGCGCCGGGGCCTCGACTTCCTCGGCACGGCCGTTGACAGTGAGGGCAATGACGTGTTTTCCCATGATGCTTCAAGCCTCCGGCAGGTCGAACAGGGCGGCCAGCGTGCGCCGCACCACCACCCGCACCATGGCGCGACGATAGGCTTCGTCGCCGCGCGCGTCGGAAATGGCGAAAATGTCCTCCGCGGCTGCAGCGGCCGCCTGGGCTGCCAATTGCGCTGTCACCACCTTACCCTCCAGCACCGCCTCGGCACGCGGCACACGCGCGGTAATGGGCGTCGAGGCGCCCACGGCCACCCGTACAGCGCTGGCCGCGCCCCCAATGCGCCGCGCGGTGACGGCCACGTTGACCAGCGGGCGGTGCTCGGCCGGCGTGCGCAGGAAGCGCGTGTAGCGCCCGATCGCATCCATCTCCGGCGGCGGCACATGCACGGCCACCAGCAGTTCATCCGGTTCGAGCGCGGTGGTGTAGTAGTCGACAAAGAAATCGCCGATAGCCACACGCCGGGTGCCGCGGCTGGAGCCGATCTCGATTTTGGCATCCAGCGCCAGCAGGCAGGTAGGAGGATCGGTAGCCGGGTCGGCATAGCAAAGGTTGCCGCCCAGCGTGCCCTGGTTGCGCACCTGCGGATTGGCCAGGTGTGCGGCCATGTGGGCGAGCATCGGGTAATGGCGCGTCACATCAGGTGCCGCCGCAAGTTCGGCGTGGCGGGTCAGTGCACCGATGCTCAACCCCGTCTTTGCGTCGAAGCGCACGCCCTTCAGTGCAGCGATGTTGGCAAGCGACACCACATGCGTAGGTGACACCAGGCGCTGGCGCATCGCCAGGAGCAGCGCGGTGCCGCCGGCATAGGCGCGGCAATCGTCGCCATGGGTGGCGAGCATGCGGCTGGCCTCGGCCACGTCGGCCGGCTCGAGGAACGCGAACTCACGCATGGCCAGCCTCCGCTTTCGCGGCCAGTGCGGCCAGCACCTTTTGCGGGGTGATCGGCAGCGCCGTGATGCGTACGCCAATGGCGTCGTACACCGCGTTGGCGATCGCCGCCGCGCCCGGCACGATGGCCGTTTCGCTGGCGCCCTTGGCGCCGAGCGGCCCGGTGGGGTCGTTGGATTCGATGAGTCCCATGCGAATCTCGGGCACCGAGCGCGCCAGCGGCATGGTGTAGTCGGCGAAGTTGCCGTTCATCAGGCGGCCGCCCTCGTATTGCAGTTCCTCGTAGAGCGTCCAGCCGATCGCCTGCACCACCGCGCCGGCGGTCTGGCCATGAATGGCCATCGGGTTCAACGCGCGCCCGCAATCGTCCGAGACAAAGGTATCGACCACGCTCACCTGGCCGGTCTCGGTATCCACCTCCACCTCCACCGCCTGCACCGCGAATGAATGTGCCGGCGCCACGTTGCCGAAGTACTTGGCGCTGGGCTGCTCGGTCGGCGCGTCCCAGGTGGTGCGCACCTGCAGGCCTTCGCCACCCTTGCGGAAGATGTGCATGCGCGCCAGTTCTGCATAGGTGAGTTTATGGTCGGGCACGCCCTTCAGGCGCACGCATCCGTCCACCGCTTCCAGGTCGGCCGGCGCGGCCTCGAGCTTTTCTGCGGCCAGCGCGATCAACTTGTCGCGCGCCTCGCGCGCGGCAAGCACCATTGCGTTGCCGGCGACGATGGTCACCCTTGATGCCAGCGAGCCGATGCCGAAAGCCGCGGCGTCGGTGTCGGGTGCGGCCACCGTCACATGCTCGATGGGAATCGAGAGTTCATGCGCGCAGATCTGCGCCAGCATGGTGTAGGCGCCCTGCCCCATGTCGCATTCGGCGGTGAGCACGGTGGCGCGGCCGTCCTCGCTGATCTTGAGCAGCACGGTCGAACCGTCCCAGTTGCCGATGGTGCGATTACCCGAGACATGCATGGCGGCCGCCATGCCGATGCCGCGCCGCTTGCTGCCGGTGCCCTTCGCGCGGCGCCGCTTGGCGTCCCAATCGATCGCATTGCGCACCTGCTCCAGGCATTGCAGCATGCCGGTGGAGCCGATCTTCCAGCCGTGCACGCTCACCTCGCCCTGGCCGATGGCGTTGCGCCGCTGCAGCTCGATCGGGTCCATGCCGAGCTTCTCGGCCAGCACATCGAGATGGCAGTTGAGCGCGAAGCCCATCTGTTGCCCGCCGAAGCCGCGGAAGGCGCCGCGCGGCGGGTTATGCGTGTAAGCCAGGGTGGCGCGGGTGCGCACATTGGCAATGCGGTGCATGTTGTCGCTGCGCATCGCGGTGACGTACATCACGTGCGCGGTCAGGCCCTGGTAGGCACCGCACTCGGCCAGGATCTCGGCCTCCTTGGCGACGATGATGCCGTCGGCGTTGACACCGACCTTCAGGCGCACCCGCTCGGGTACGCTGGCGCGCGCGCCGAGAAAGTCTTCCAGGCGGTTATTGACCATGCGCACCGGGCGGTCCAGGCGGCTGGCGAGAAAGGCGGTGATCAGGCTGTTGCATTCCTCGACGATCTTGGCGCCGAAGCCGCCGCCTGTAGTGGCCTGGATCACCCGCACTTTCGAGACCGGGATCTCGAGCGCCTCGGCATAGCGTGCCCGCGCCAGGAAGATCGATTGCGTGGAGGTCCAGACCGTGAGCCGGCCATCGCCGCCCATGGCCGCCACCGTGGCCATGGGTTCCATGTAGCCGGGGTATTGCGAATGCGCCTCGTAGGTGGCCTCATGCACGAAGGCCGCCCGCGCGAAGCCGGCGTCGACATCGCCGTAGTCGATCTTCATCTCGTAGGCGCGGTTCTTCATGCCTGCGTGCACTTCGACGGCTCCTTCAGCGAGCGCCTCATCGGGGTCGAGCACCGCAGGCAGTTCCTCGTACTCGACTTCGATCAGGTCCAGCGCGTCGCGGGCGATGTCTTCGCTTGTCGCGACCACGGCAGCGACTTCCTCGCCGACGTGGCGCACGATGTCCACGGCCAGGATGCGGTGCTCCTTGCGGTGCACGCCAGTGAGTTTCCCGGGCGTATCCGCGCCGGTGACGACCAGGCGCACGCCGGGCAGCGCACGCGCCGCGGCCGTGTCGATACGCACGATGCGCGCATGCGGGTAGGGGCTGCGCAGCACCTTGGCATGCAGCATGCCCGCCTGCTTGATGTCGCCCGCGTAGAGCGCGCGGCCGTTGAGCTTTTCGCGCGCGGTGACCTGCGGCGTGTCGTGCCCGATGGTGGTGGTGCTCATGCGGGTTTTTCCAATCAGGCTGGTGGGGGCGTCACGCAGTGGCAGTGAGGGCAGCCTTGGCTTTCGCCTGGTCCGCCGCCTTCTTCTCCAGCATGCGCCGCACCCGCGCCAGCCCCATGTCGTGCTCGTAGAGGAACTCCTGTTCGCGCGCATCCTCGGGCATGCTCTCGAGCACCCAGCGGTCCTGCTCCAGCACGTCCCAGTGCAGGCCTTCGAGGCGGTTGCGGTACAGGAAGCGCCACACATTGCGCTGCCATCCCTCCACCTTGCGGGTACGCCAGAAATACACCTGGCAATGGCGCTCGTCGACAGGCGTGGCGAAGCCGACGATGCCGAAGCTGCCGCCGGGGCCGAAACGCTTCTGGTAGGGAATGGTCAGGCGCAGCCACATGCAGCCGGATTCGCCGATCTCGACCCAGTCGAAATTCACGTCGCGCTGGCCGACCTTCTCGAACACCAGGCCAGTGGACGTCTTGCGCACACGCATTTCGGAGCGCTTGTCGCCATCGGCCATGGAATGCGATGCCGCATGCAGATAGGCGCCATGCATCGGATCCATCACGTTGTCGATGGCGTAGCGGTAGCTGGTGTTCCAGTTGGACATGCACAGGAAGTAGGAGTACTCCTCGGAGTTGAGCTCCAGCGGCAGGTCGAGCGGCGCGGGCGGTGCCGCCGGGTCGATGCCGAACCACAGGAACACCGCACCGGCATGCTCCTCTACCGGGTAACTCCTCACGCAGGACTTGCCTTCCAGCGGGCAGTTGGCCGAGGCCGGCACCTGCTTGACCGTGCCGCCGCCGTCGATCTCGATGCCGTGATACCAGCAGGCCACGCGGTCGCCCAGGTTCCAGCCCAGCGAGAGCCGCGCACCGCGATGCGGGCAACGGTCTTCCAAGGCATGCACCTTTCCCTGACCGTCGCGCCAGATGACGATGCGCTCGCCCAGCCGGGTGATGCCGATGGGAGCGTTCTGCACCTTCCAGCTCGGGCACACCGGGTACCAGAGGTCGCGAATGCCGGTGGCGAGAATGCGCTCGGCGCCCCCGGCTGCGGGGTCGCGATCGATGACAGGTTCCATGTTTTCTCTCCTTCCCGGTTCAGGCGCCCAGGCGCGCCATTTCGGCTTCAAACGTGGCGGCGGTCCATTCGTCGCCCGCGGCGGTGCGAAAGGCCAGCGCGTTCAGGCCGGCCACCACCTGATCGAGCGTCTCGGCGCCGCCGGCGAACACTTTCTCGAGCGCGTCGCCAAAGGCGTTTTCATAGTCGGTCGGCAGCGCGGCACGGTTTTGCCAGACGATGTTGGGTACCTGCCCCGGCACTTCGATCTGCCCCTTGCCGGCCACGTTGTTGGGCTGCGCCGCCTGCCAGGGTTTGAGATAGGGATTGAAATTCATCGGGTTTGCCTCCTTGAACATCGCGGCCCCCGCCGCCCGCGTCGCGGGCAACGGTGCCGCAAACAGCCATACCTGCATTACTCCGACTTGATGCCGAATTCCTTGATCAGGCGACCGAAGGTTTCGTCGTCGGTGGTGATCTGGCGGGCCAGCACCGAAGGATCGCCGCCGATCGGCTCGATGCCGAGCTGCGCCATGCGCGCGGCGATATCGGGCATCTTCAGCACCTCGTTGAAATGCGAATTGATGGTGCGCACGATGTCCGCGGGCAGGCCCTTGGGACCGAGAAGGCCCATCCAGGCGCTGACATCGAGATCCTTGTAGCCGAGTTCAATCAACGTCGGCACATTGGGCATGAGCTTGGTACGCGCCTTCTCGCCCACCGCCAATGGGATCAGCTTGCCGGTGGAGACATGCTGGCCCACCGCGCCGGGGGTGATCCAGCCGACCGTCACATGGCCGCCCAGTGCGTCGGTGACAACGGGCGCTACGCCCTTGTAAGGCACGTGCGTGACCTTGAGGCCGGCCGACTTGTTGAGCATTTCGCCCGCGATATGCATGGGCGAGCCGCTGCCCGGGCTGCCGTAGGTATATGCCTTGCCCGACTTGGCATCGGCGATGAACTGCTTCATGTCCTTGATGCCGGTAATGGGTGAGGTCACCACCAGCAGGGGAATGTTTCCGCTCTTGATGATGGGCGTGAAGTCCTTGACCACATCATGTGCAACCGCGGGAGCCACCTTGAGCACATGCTGCGCGATGGGAAAGGTCGAGGGCGTGAAAAGCAATGTGTAGCCGTCCGGCGCGGACTTGGCCACATGGGAATTGCCGATGGTGCCGGAGGCACCCGGGCGGTTGTCGATGATCACCTGCTGGCCGAGGCGGGCGGAGAGCTTTTCGGCATAGGCACGGGCGATGGCATCGGTGTCGCCACCGGCGGGATAGGACACCACGATGGTGATGGGCTTGGTAGGCCAGGTTTGAGCCGCAGCCTCTCCTGCGACGGTGGCGATGCACACGGCGGCCAGGGCTGCCAGGGCAAATCTACGGTTCTGCTTCATGCGGTGTTCCTTTCGGTACGCTGGAGGGTGATAAGGTGATTCTGCGATTGAAGTTCGAGCAATATCCGGGCCCTGGCACGCGCGCAGGGCGAAACCCCGCAGGTGGCCCGGGACGAGGCGTTCATGTGCGCACGCGCCGGATCGGCACCACGACCGGATGTGCCACCGGTTCTGGGCGGAAATTGAGCAGTGACGAGAGGCGCTCGGCGCTTGTACGCACGGCTGCCACGCATTCGTCGCGCTTATCAGCCGGGATGTCGCTGCCGGGAATGGTGATGCCGATGGCGGCGGCGATGCGCCCTTCCTGGTCGCGCACCGGCGCGGCCACGGTGCAGATGTGCGATTCGAAAAAGCCCTCGGCCAGCACCCATCCGCGCGTGCGGATGCGCTGTACCAGTTCGAACAGCGCGTTTACATCCGCCGGCGTGCTGGGGCTGCGCGCTTCAAGGCGTTTTTCCGGATACAGGGCCTTGAGCGCCGCGAGCGAAAGATCGCCCAGCAACACATGACCGAGCACCGTGGCATGCGCCGGCAGGCGGGTGCCCACCGACACCGTGGTGGAGAAAGGCGAACGCGACGGGGCGCGATGCAGGTAGACCACGTCGCGCCCGTCGCGCACCACCAGGCTGGCGGCAAAGCCGGTTTCGTCGCGCAGTGACTCCAGCAACGGGCGGCCGAGTTCCACCATGTCCTGCGAGCCCAGATAGTCGAAACCCAGGCGCAGGATGGCAAGCCCCAGGCGGTACGAACGGCCGTCGCGGGTGCGTTCGACAAAGCCCATGTTCTCCAGCGTAACCAGCAGCCGGAACACCGTGGAACGCGGCACGCCCAGGCGCCGCGCCAGTTCGGGTGCCGTCAGTTCTGGCTCGCGCCGGCTGAATTCGCCGAGGATGCGCAAGCCTCGTTCCAGCCCGGGAACGGTATAGCGGTCGACTTCGGTTTCGGCGACGGACATGGAATGGCGGGGTTGCGAACGGAATACGATTGATTTACTAATGAAACATTGGTTTATTTACAAACCATGCTACCGAAGGCCGATTGACCTGTCAATCCTCGGTTTTCGACCGCAAACGCCGCAGCGTGGGTCTGCTTGATGGCCTCGGGCGTGCGGGCATGCACCGACACGAAGCTGGCGCCAGGGCGCGCGCCGGCCTCCTGCAAGAAGCTCCTCTGTCAGCGCATCGAAGCCGCCACGCGCTCGGCGGCGAGCTCGGCCAGCATGATGGTCGGAAGGTTGGTATTCGCGCTCGGAATGACCGGCATCACGGAGGCATCGGCCACGAACAGGTTTTCGATGCCGTGCACACGGAATTCCTCATTGACGACCGACAGCCGATCTTCTGCGCGACCCATCGCGCACGTGCCGGCCGGGTGTCCCATCGGGCTGATCGACGACAGGATCTGCTCGTCCGAAATGTCGCATCCGCCGCCGCGGAACGCGACCGGCGCTCCGCTCTTGAACGCGCGGCTGAAGATGCCGCGGCGAAGAAACGCCGGCGAGTTGGCCGCGGCCTCCGCCGCGATCGCGAGTACCTTCCCGGCCAGCCCGGGCCGGTTGAACTGTTTCATCGCCAGCGCGCCCGGCAGCAGAAACGCTTCATGGTAATGCGCAGCGACGCCGGGATCCCGCAGCAAGCGCTCGGACAACCGCGCCGCCATGACCATCCGTGCCGGATCGGCCGGGGCCGACATGAAGCGGAAGTTGACCTCCGGCGCTCGCAGCGGGTCGGCACTCCCGAGCCTGACCGATCCGCGGGATTGCGGAGCGTAAAGGGCGCTTCCCACCAGGGCAAAATCCGGCCCGTACGATTCGCCGCTCACCCGCCCCATGATGAAACCGAACAGGTCACTTGGCGGACAGCCCGGCATCCGGGATGACGACCGCATGCCGGCGAGCGCGAAGCGCCGCAATCGGGCATCCATGCGCTTGCCACGCGGCAGCGTAAGTGCGAAGAACATGTACGGGTGATTCTGCAAATTGCCCCCGACGCCGGGCCGGTCAAGAACCGGCTGGATGCCGAGCGAAGCCAGTTCCCCTGCCGGACCGATCCCGGACTTGAGCAAAAGCGCGGGCGAATGGATTCCACCCGCGCAAACGATCACACGGGTTGCGCGCAATTGAACGGCCGCGCCCTCCCGGATTGCCTCGACCCCGGAGACGGAACCGCCGTCGATGCACAGCCTGGTCACTTGTGTATCGGTGAGGATCTCGAGATTCGCCCGCGCCCTGACGGCCGCCGTCAAGTAGCAGCCTGCCGTTGTGACGCGCGTCTCGGCGCTGATGGCGTTGGGCATGGCGAAAAAGCCGTCGCTGGGCGCTTCGTTGATGTCGGGCACCAAGGGCAGCCCGGCGCGCTGCGCCGCCTCTTCCATCGCCCCCACGAACGGCGGCCATTGCTCGCGGGGCGTCCGGCAGATGGCGTGCAACCCGCCTTCTCCATCCCCCCGATCGCGATCATTCTCGATCTTGCGGAATCGGGACACGACCGTGCTCCACGCGAAATCCCCGGCCCCGGCCTCCGTCCAGCACGCGTAGTCGGACGGCACGCCGCGCAATGCGATCAAGCCGTTGATGCTTGACCCGCCCCCCATCACACGCGCCTGCGGGTAGGGCGACGGCATCGCCCCATCCCTCACGGAAGCGGACAGGCCGTTCCAGAAGTATTTCGGATTGACCGTTGCCGCCGGAAATGGATCGCGGATATCGGCCGGTTCACCGCCCGGAGCAATGTCTTCCCCGGCCTCCACCAGCAGGACCCGACAGCGGGGATTCTCGGACAGTCGCGACGCCAGAACAGCACCAGCGGTGCCACCGCCGACGATCAAGAAATCGAATTCCATGTCTTTTTTCGTTCGCTGGGTCTGGAGGGTTGCGGGAACCGGAGCCCGTTGCCTGTCACCGGGTTCCGTGATGGGCGTCGGAGTTGCCGGCGATTATCACGCGTCGGACGCACGAAGTGTCGCCGCCGACCGAAGTCCGCATGACCCTGCCGGACATCCCCGGGGCCCGAGACCCGGCCTGCGCCGGTCCGTGGGCGGGCAACAATTTCGTAAACTGCCCTCCCTGCTGGCCGCGACGGCCCACAACAAGAAACCGCCTGTTCGCGCACCACACCCTACTCACCAAAGGAAGGAATCCCCGTGTCCGACTGGCAACCCTCGCAGCGCTACCCCGACCCCGCCATCGTCAGCATCGACGCCTCGTTCGACAAATACCGCCTGGCGCTGGCCAAGGTGGAGCGCATCGCCCATGGCATGCGCTGGTCGGAGGGCCCGGTCTGGCTGGGCGACACGCGCACCCTGGTGTGGAGCGACGTGCCCGGCAACACCATGTATCGCTGGGATGAACAGTCCGGCGCGGTCGGCGTATTCCGCAAGCCATCGAACAACGCCAACGGCAACACGCGCGACCGGCAGGGCCGCATCGTCACCTGCGAGCACCTGACCCGGCGCGTCACCCGCACCGAGTTCGACGGCCGCATCACCGTGCTGGCCGATTCATTCGAGGGCAAGCGCCTGAATTCGCCCAACGACGTGGTGGTCAAGTCGGACGGTTCGATCTGGTTCACCGACCCGGTCTTCGGCATCAGCGGCTACTACGAAGGCGAGAAGGACGCCCCGCAGATCGCGCCCAACGTGTACCGCATCGACCCCGATGGCTCGCTCTCGGTGGTGGCCGAAGGCGTCAACCAGCCCAACGGCCTGGCGTTTTCGCCGGACGAGTCGCGCTTGTATGTGGTGGAGTCGCGCTCGGTGCCGCGCAAGATCCTCGCCTACGACATCGTCGGCGGCCGCACGCTCGCCAACCGCCGCGTGCTGATCGACGCCGGCCCCGGCACGCCGGACGGCTTCCGCTGCGACGTGGATGGCAACCTGTGGTGCGGCTGGGGCATGGGTCAGGCCGGGCTTGACGGCGTGCACATCTTCAACCCCGACGGCAAGCTGATCGGCCGCATCGACCTGCCGGAGCGCTGCGCCAACCTCACCTTCGGCGGCGTGCATCGCGACAGGCTGCTGATGACGGCGTCCACCTCGGTGTATTCGCTTTACGTCAATACGCAAGGCGCGCCGTATTTCTAGAGGCCCGCGACACCGCTCCTAGTCGCCCTTGATCCCGGCGCGGCGAATGACATCACCCCAGCGTGGCGTGTCGCGACGGATGATCTCGGCGAATTCGTCCGGCGTCGTGCCGGTGACCAGCAAGCCGTACTTGAGGATCTGCTCGCGCCCTTCCGGCGTCTGGATGATGCGGTTGATTTCCGCGCTCATGCGTTCGACCACCGCGCGCGGTGTGCCGGCGGGCGCCTGAATACCGTTCCATCCGGCGATGTCAAGCGGGTAACCCTGCTCGGCGAAGGTGGGCAGGTCGGGCAAGGCCGGCCAGCGTTTCGGCCCGGTGACGGCCAGCGCCACCAGGCGTGAACCGGCCAGGCCGGCGGCCACCGAGGCCAGGTCGTGTATGCCCATTTGCGCATGGCCGGCAATGATGTCCTGCACGGCGGGGCCGGCGCCCTTGTAGGCCACGTGCGTCATGTCGAGGCCGGCGGCACCCTTGAGCATTTCTCCGTACACGTGCGATGAGGAGCCGTTGCCAAACGAGGCAAAACTCGCCTTTCCCGGGTTGCGCTTCGCGTAGTCGATGAATTGCGGCAGGGTCTTCAGGTTAAGCGAGGTCGGCACCACCATCGCCAGCACCGACAAGCCCAGTTGCGTGACGGTTGCGAAATCACGCTGCCCGTCATACGGCAGGTTGGCCTGGATGTGCGGGTTGATCGAGATGTTCGACACATTGGTGTAGACGAAGGTGTAGCCATCCGCCGGCGCGTTCTTCGCCGCCTGCAGGCCGACACTGCCCTGTGCGCCGGCGCGGTTTTCCGGCACCACAGGCTGGCCCAGCACAGGCGTGAGCTTGTCGGCCAGCCAGCGCGAAATGATGTCGGTCTGACCGCCGGGCGGATAGGGAATGATCAGCTTGACGGGGCGCACCGGCCATTGCTGGGCGGATACCGCCACTGAGAAAAGCGACAAGGCCGCAGCCGACACCCACCGACGCAACGCCATCTTCATGTTTGTCCTCCTCGCAGACGATCGGTGCCGCCCTGACAGCCAGCGTAGCACGCAGCAATCGGAATGTCGCGGCGCGCCGATGTTGCGGCGCGCCAAACAACGCGCGAATCCTGTACGCTTGAACCTTTTTCGGTCTGGAGCACCTCATGCGATTCACCTGCCGGCTCGCCGCCCTTCTCACCCTGCTGGTCGTAGTCCCGGCGTTTTCGGCCTGGCCCGAACGGCCGATCAAGGCCATCGTTCCGTATGCGCCGGGTTCCTCGCCCGACAACATCATGCGCCCCCTGATGCAGGAAATGGCCAAGGGCCTGGGCGTGGCCATCGTCATCGACAATCGCCCAGGCGCCTCTGCCACGGTGGGCACCGAAGCCATCGCCAAGTCGGCGCCCGACGGCTACACCCTGGGCTACGGCAACATCGGCTCGCTCACCACCAACCGCTTCATGATCGCCAGGCTGCCCTACGACCCGGACCGCGATCTCACGCTGATCGGCATGGCGGGCGCGGTGCAGAACATGCTGGCGGTCAACAACAACCTGCCGGTGAAGTCGGTGAAAGACCTGATCGCCCTGGCCAGGAAGAGCCCCGGCAAGCTGGTGATGGCCTCGGGTGGCGCCGGCAATACCGGCCACCTGGGCGGCGAACTGTTCAAGGCCATGACCGGCACGTTCATGCTGCATGTGCCCTACCGCGGCAGCCCGGCCGCGATCACCGACCTGATCGGCGGCCAGGCCGACCTGATTTTCGACAACCTCTCTTCGGTGGGTTCGCATGTCAAGTCCGGCCGGGTACGTGGCATCGCCGTCTCCGGCCTGAAGCGCTCGCCGACCTTTCCCGACATGCCCACCATCGCCGAGTCCGGCGTGCCCGGTTACGAAACGCTCGCGTGGGGCGGCCTGATCGGGCCCTCCGGCCTGCCACCGGAAGTTCTCGGCCGTCTCAACGCGGAACTCAACAAGGCTCTCAACTCGCAAACCATCAAGGACACCTACTTCGCGCTGGGCTTCGAACCCTCGCCCGGATCGCCGGCGGACTTTTCCGCCTACATGAAGAAGGAAATCCCGAAGTGGGAGGCCGTCATCAAGCGGGCCGGCGCAAAGATGGAGTAGCCCGCGACGCCAGGCTCAAGCCTGCATGTCGACCACGAAGCGCCCTCTAGCCCCGCCGGAGAGCACCTGCGCCAGGGATGCCGGCAACTGCTTCATGCCGATCACCCGGCGGATGGATTCGATGTGACGCGGCCGGAGGTCGGTGGCGATGCGGTTCCAGATGCGGGTACGCAAGGGCATCGGGCTGTTGCCATTGATGCCCAGCAAGCGCACCCCGCGCAGGATGAATGGCAGCACTGTGGTTGGCAGTTCGGCCCCGGCGGCGTTGCCAAATGCGGCCACCACGCCATTGATCTGCATGGCACGGATCATCGCGGCGAGCGTTTCGCCGCCCACCGAATCCACGCCCCCGGCCCATGCCGCGCGGTCGAGCGGTTTCTTGCCCGGACCGAAGGTCTCGCGCGGCAACACCTCGGCCGCGCCCAAGGTCCGGAGGTAATCGGCCTCTTCCGCCTTGCCGGTGATCGCCGACACGCGATAGCCGCGCGCTGACAGCATGTCGATGGCGAAGCTCGCCACCCCGCCGGTCGCGCCGGTAACCGCCACCGGGCCCGCTTGCGGCGTCAACCCGTTGAGCTCCATGATGTCCAGGGACAGGGCCGCGGTATAGCCCGCCACGCCGATGGTCGCCACATCGATCATCGAAAGGCCGGCGGGCAGCGGCAGCACCCATTCGGCCGGCACGCGCGCAACCTGCGCATAGCCGCCGTCATGGTCGATACCGATGCCGAAACCGTGCACGACCACCTGCGTGCCGACGGCCAGGCCGGGATCCGCCGAGGCTTCAATGGTGCCGACCACGTCGATGCCGCCGATACGCGGAAACTCGCGGATCAGGCCATTGCGGCCGGCATTGGCCAGCGCATCCTTGAAGTTGACGCTCGAATAGGCCACGCGGATCAGCACATTGCCCGGCGAGAGCGCGTCGTAACCCAGGGTTTCAAAGCGCCCTTCGGGCACGGGTTGTGCGGCGTGGATGCGATAGGCTTGGAAGGTCGGCATTGTCGTGGCTATCCGGTTGGGTAACGCGTACGCTTCGCGGTGTGGCGTCAGATGTCGTCCGCCTCGAGGCACCACAGACCGGCCGGATACTGGACGCTCTGCAGGCTGTGGTACACCCGGGCGCGGACGATGCTGCGCGGGTTGATGAACGCGGTGCCGTGCGGCTCGAACGAGGCCGTCACGGCCGGCTGGCTGAAGATGAGGTCGGTCAGGGGCGCCTTGGTTACCTGGCCGATCACGTGCAGGTAGAGCGATGCACCGCCCTTGAAGGCGAGCTCCACCAGGGCTTCCATCAGATCCCTGGGCGCGCTTGCGGTCTGCCGCCAGCGCGGCCACTGGCGCGCAAGGATGTTCTCGTACTCGTCGCGACCGGCGAGCTTGCGCAGGCTTTCCACGCCGGGCGGAAGCGCGTTCGGCAATTCGAGCTCGGTTTCCGCCTCTACCCAGCAGACTTCGTCGGCGTTGAGAATGGTGAACGGATTGAGGATGCCAATCACGATGGGGCCGGTGGTGAACAAGGTTGCCGGATTCAGGCGGCGGGACAATATGGCCGCGCGGCCGGCGTCGTCTTGAAAGTACTTGCCCGACTTGCCATCCGAACGATGAATCGTGAGCCGCATGGCACGTTCCGAGGTTGATGTTCGTGTTCGATTGTAACGACATGCCTCCGCCGAACGCTCAGGGCCGATTGAAGCGACAGACCCGCGGGTAGAATCCGAGGCCTTCCGAACGCCCTCAGGAACCCAACCAGTGCGCATGCCCCTCGAAGACGTCAAGGTCCTGGACCTCTCCCACGCCCTGGCCGGCCCGTTCTGCTCGACCATGCTGGCCGACTACGGCGCGCAGGTCATCAAGATCGAGCCACCGGAGCGGGGCGACATTTCGCGCGCCTGGGGCTCGCCGTTGCCGGGCGGCGAAACCGCATACTTCACCAGCCTGCACCGCAACAAGCGCGGCATCGTGCTGGACTTCAAGAACCCCGACGGGTGCGAGACTTTCCTGCGCCTGGTCGAGAATTGCGACGTGGTGCTGGAGAACTACCGGGTGGGCGTATTGAACCGTCTCGGCCTGGGCTATGAAGTGGCGAAGAAGCGCAATCCCGGCATCGTGTTCTGCTCGATCTCGGGCTTCGGCCAGGATGGCCCCTACCGCGATCGCGCCGCGCTCGACCTGATCGTGCAGGCCGAGAGCGGCATGATCAGCGTGACCGGCGAGCCCGGCTCCAGCGGCGCGCGCGCCGGCACCTCGATCGCCGACCTCACCGCGGGCATGAACGCGGCCTTCGGCATCATGCTGGCGCTGCGCGTGAAGGAAAAGACCGGCGCAGGCCAGTATGTGGACGTCTCCATGCTCGAAGGCCAGCTGGGCCTGCTCGGCACGATGATCGGCAGCTACCTTACCGACGGCGTGGTGCCCGAGCCGATGGGCACGGCCTACAAGGCGCTCCTGCCCTACCAGACCTTCCGCACCAAGACCCGAGACCTGGCGCTGGCGGTGGGCAGCGAGAAGCTCTGGCAGGTGTTCTGCCCGCTGATCGGCCGGCCGGACATGGCCAACGATCCGCGTTTCAACAGCAATCGCAACCGCGACCTCAACCGCGCGCAGCTGATCGAGGAACTGCAGCAGGTGTTCCTGACCCGCACCTACGAGGAGTGGGAGAAGCTGCTGGTCGGCAACGGCATTCCGATGGGCGCCATCAACAACCTGGCCGAGGCGGTCAACCACCCGCAGGTGAAGGCACGCGGCGCGCTGGTGGAACTGGAGCACCCGGTGGCCGGCAAGATGCAGATGGTCGGCGCGCCGGTGCGCCTTTCGGCCACCCCGGGCGGTGTGCGGACCCCTTCGCCAACCCTCGGCCAGCATACCGACGAGGTCTTGCGCGAAGTGCTTTCGCTGGGTGATGCAGAACTTGCGGCGTTGCGCAGGGCCGGGGCGCTCGGCTAGGCAAGCGCCCGGACACGCACGCGCCTTTAATGCACTGCGGCCGGCGTGCCGGCCGCGCCGATCAGCCAATCGCGAAACGCGGCCACGCGCGGCGACAGGTCCGCTGATTCCGTGCTCAGCGCGTAGTAGGCGTAGTCGACTTCGACTTCCAGGTCGAACGGCGCGATCAGGCGCCCCTGCGCCAGGTCGGACGAGGCAAGCGCCGGATAGCTCAGCACCACACCGGCGCCGTCGATGGCGGCCTCGAGTCCCAGCACGGCATGGTTGAAGCGCGCGCCGCGATGGGTGTCGATATTGCGCACCCCCGCCGCCTTGAGCCAGGTATTCCAGTCGATGCCTCCCTGCTCGAAGGACACCGTGTCGTCGTGCAGCAGGGTGTGATGGCGCAAATCCGCCGGGCTGCGCAACGGGTGCGGCCCTTCCATCAGGCGCGGACTGCACAGCGGCGTCGCGGCAACACCGAACAGCTTGTCCACCCGCCAGCCGGGATAGGCCCCTGATCCAAAGCGAATCGCGATGTCGAAGTCCTCGCCGGCCATGCCGGGACGGGCGATGGCGCCTTCGGCGGGCGGCTGGCGCGGGTCGATGAATCGAACATCGGCGGCGATGCGCACATCGGTGTCCGGAAAGGCGCTGCAAAAGCCGCTGATGCGTGGCGCGAGCCATTTGCCGGCGAAGGTCGGGGCGGCCCCCACCCGCACCCGTTCCACGCCGTGTTGCGCATGCATGAGATCGACCGCACCGGCCAGGGCGTCGAACCCTTCGCGCAGGCGACCGACCGATGCCTCGGCCTCGGGGGTCAGCGTCAGGCCACGGTTGACGCGCTGGAACAGCCGTACGCCGAGGTAATCCTCCAGCAGCTTCACCTGCTGGCTGATCGCCGCGGACGTCACATGCAGTTCCTCGGCGGCGCGGCGGATGCTGCGATGACGCGCGGCGGCTTCGAACGCGCGTAACGCATTGAGCGGCGGCAGGGATTTGGGCATGCGCTTTCCAGGCTAAGGATTTCTATGTCTGCTCATCATAATAAATCACTTGTTGCAATGCAACAATAATGGCCCAATATCACTCATACAAGCGTTGAGATACATGATTTCATGTATTTATTTCACATTCACCATCATGGTGCATTGCGGAATTCAACTTCTTGAAAGGAACTTGCCATGAACTTCCCGTCCTCATCCATCACCGGTGCCTCGCCGATCGGCCAGTGGCTCGACCATAGCGGCCTCAACGCTGGCGATATTGCGCAGGCGCGCGCCCACTGGCAAAGCGCCGAACGCCTGGTCAACGGCGCTTTCGCCATCTTCGCCGCGCTGCGCCTGGGTCCGACCCGCCTCGACGCCGGCTTGTCCGGCATGCCCGCGCACGCGCGCAGCGTCTGATCCACGTCATTCATCTCTCCGGAACCCGACCATGACCTCAAGAATCAAGCACTGGCTGCACCTGTTTCTGAACCCGACCGACTGGGAACTCGAAAGCTACCTGGCCGGCGCTGCCGACTGCGCAGACCTCGAACACCGCATGCAGGAATGGTCGCGACGCTCGCGTCCGCGCTTCTAGGATCGACGAACGGGCGGTATTGCAGGCCGGCCGGCCGACATTCGCCCTGCCTTTTTCCGACGTGCGGCCGTAGTCAAGGCATTGCGTCGCTCTCACACATAAGGAAGAACCCCATGTCCGCCTCCATCATGCCCTCGCAAAGCCGTAGCCCGGACGAATCCTGGCTGGACGACAGCGGCCTCAATGCCGGCGACGTCGCGCAGGCGCGTGCCCATATGCACAGCGCGGAGCGCATCGTCGAAACCCTGTTCGCGCTGGCCGAAGGACTGCACCTGGGCCCGGCGCGCATCGAGCGCACACCTGGCAGTTCGGTCGCACACATCCGCAGCGTCTGAAGACACGGCGGGATCGCTCCGCTTTACCTGCCGCGTGCCGGCGCGCGTCGGCACAGGTGTACCCACGGGAGACCGCTTCCGATCCAGTCATCGCGCCGGTTTCGCTATGATGCTCCGGCATCCGCGCATTCCGGCACGGGTGCATACCCGACGGAGACTTCGCGCATGGAAGCGAGCACCACCCCATTCGACTGGCCTGCCCTCACCGCGGACCTGAACGCGTTGTTGCGCCTGAAAACCACACCGATCGGAATGAAGTTGTTCGAGTCGGAGGAAGGTCTCAAGGCGATCCCGAAGCTGCGGCGCCCGACCGCCATCCACACCACCGACCAGATCGTCGGCATGGCCGCGCGCCTGGGCTGGACGGTGGGCATCACGGCGCAGGATCTGGTGGGCGCGCAATGCCGCGCCGTCATCGGGCTCGGACCGCAGGACGAAGCGTGGAAAAGCGGCAAGAACTACGTGGGCGTGTGGCACGCCACCCCCGAGGACGCCAGGAAACGCCAGGAAGCCTTGTCGGTGGTGCCCGCAGGACGTTTCAACGCTATGGCGGTATCCCCGCTCGCGTCGGGGCGCCTCGACCCGCCCGACATCTGCCTGATCTACGGCACGCCGGGGCAAATGATCATCTTCATCAACGGCCTGCAATGGAAAGGCTACAAGCGTTTCGACTGGAGCGTGGTGGGCGAAACCGCCTGTGCCGACTCCTGGGGCCGCGCGCTTTCCACCGGCGAACCCAGCCTTTCGTTGCCGTGCTTCGCCGAGCGCCGCTACGGCGGGGTGCCGGATGAGGAGATGCTGATGGCACTGCCGCCACGATTTCTGCCTATCGCCATCGAGGGCATGAAGGCGCTGGCGAAAAACGGGCTGCGCTATCCGATCGCACCCTATGGCGTACAGAACGACGTGCGGGCCGGGATGGCCGCGAGCTACTAGAAACCCGGCGTCAGGCGGCCGCCGCGTCCGGCTCGGCGGCGGGTCCGGCGACCTGGGGCACCGCTGCCGCTACGAAAGCCGATTCCGCAGCACGGTGCACGTGGCGGGTGGCCAGCACCGAGGCCAGTTCCTCGTCGCCGTCGATCACCGCGGCGAGGATGCGCGAGTGTTCATCCCAATCCTGTTCGGCGCGCTCCGCGGTGTTGGCGGCGAACACCAGGCTGGTGCGCTCGCGCAGGCTGCGCATGATGTCCCACAGAATGCTGTTGCGCCCGGCCTCGGCGAGCTTGTCGTGGAATTCGCCGTTCAGGCGCACCAGGTCATCCAGGTTGCTTGATCGGGCCGCCGCATTGCCGTCCTCAAGCACGCGCCGCAACTCGGCTACGATGGCGTCTTCATGATGGCGCGCGGCCAGGCGGGCGTTGAGACCTTCCAGTGTGGCACGCACTTCCACCAGGTCGCGCGCGACTTCAGGCGACACATTGGCCACCGAGGCGCCGCGACGGGGCTGCACATCCACCAGGCCTTCTGCCGCGAGCACCCGCAGGGCCTCGCGGATCGGCACCCGCGACACCCCCATCTCTTCGGAGAGGCGATCCTCCACCAGCCGGTCGCCCGGCTTGCGGCGGCGCGTGAGGATGGCCTGGCGCAACTCGCGCGCGACCTGCTCGGCAAGCGATGCGTGGTCGCGGCCCAGCGACGCCCCCGATTTCGGCTGCGAATGCGCTTGGTTCATGGCGACATTATAGGCAGGCATGTCCGGCGATTTGTCCACCCCGGGAGCGCCAGTCTTGCCGACAAATGGTTGACTGCCCGATTGCGTAATGCGCCTTGGATAACGCATCCGTTGCCGCGTTGGCGCCAATGCCGGGGCATCGCTTGCCGATGCCCCGGCATTGGACGCATCTCATTGCTCGATCGAAATGCCCGCGTCCTTGATCACTTTCGCAAAGCGCGCACGGTCCGACTTCAGCATGGCGCCGAGTTCCTCGGCTGACCCCGGCGACATGTCGATGCCCTGCGGCGCGAATGTCGCCGCCAGGTCGGCGCCGGCGCTGATGCGGCGGATCTCCTGCGACAGCCGCTCGATAATGGCAGGCGGCGTGCCCTTGCGCGCCGCCACGCTGTAGTAGGTGCCGGCGTTGAATCCGGGATAGCCCAGTTCAGCGATGGTGGGCACCTCCGGCATGGCGGCGAGGCGCTTGCTGCCCGACACCGCGAGGGCGCGCAACTTGCCCGACTTGACGAAGGGCATCGAGGTGATGGGCGTGTCGAACATGACCTGCACGCGGCCGTTCACCAGGTCCGGCAGCGCGGCGCTGCTGCCCTTGTAAGGCACATGTGCGAGCTTCAATTTGACAGCGGAAAGGAACATCTCCGCGGCTACGTGGGTGCTGTTGCCGATGCCGGCCGAGGCGAGTGCCACCTTGCCCGGATTGGCACGCGCATAGGTGACGAACTCGGCCAGCGTGCGCACCGGCAGTTCGGTCGGCACCACCACCAGGAAGCCCGAGGTGGCCACCAGGCCGACGCCGATGAAATCGTTCTCGGCGTCGTAGGGCAGCTTGGCGTACAGGTTGGGGTTGAGTACCAGCCCGTTGAAGCCTTCCATCAGCAGGGTGTAGCCGTCGGCGGGTGCGTTGAGGGTGGCCTCATAGGCGATGATGGTGTTGGCACCGGGCCGGTTTTCCACCAGCACGCTCTGGCCCAGCGCATCCCCCAGGCGTTGGCCCAGGGTGCGCGCAAGGATGTCGGTCGAGCCACCGGCACCGAACGGGACGATCAGGCGGATTGGCTTGACGGGATAGGTCTGCGAGGAAGCGGAAGCAGCAAACAGCAGGGCTGCGAGAGCGAACATCCGACTGATGAAGCGAAACATCATGGGGTCCTTTCGGGAAAACGGGGTCAGGTGGCGAAGCCGGGCGGCGCCTCGAACCGGTGATAGGCCTGTTCGAGCAGCCGCGCAAAGCGAATGCATGCAAGGTCCGCGCCGGGTGGGCCGATGATCTGCACACCAATCGGCAGTCCCTCTGGCGAGCGACCGATCGGCGCCACTGTGGAAGGCAGATAGAACACGCCGGAATAACCGGCCCAGAACAGGTGCTCGTTGACCGAACGCGGCTTGCCGTCGACTTCGATCATGCGGGTGGCGCGCTCCCCTTTGTGGTCGTGCGGGAATGCAACAACCGGGGCGGCAGGACACAGCAACAGGTCATGGCTGTCAAAAAACTCGGTCCAGGCCTGCATGAGCACATGGCGGCGGTTGCTGGCGACGATCCAGTCGCGATGCCGCATGGTGTTGCCGCGCAACTGTTCGGCCTGGTAGCTGTGGTCATCCGCACCCAGACGCGCAGCCGTTGCGATGGCCTGCTGCAACGAGGCAGGGTCGTTCTGGATGGCGGAGGTGGCCGCGCGCAGCAGATGGATATAGAGGGTATAGACCTCGGCCTCCGGCAGCGCCGGACGTGCGGTCCGGTTCACGCGCACCTTGCTTTTCGAGAGGAAGCCGGCGAGCGCATCAAGTTCGTTACGGATGCGACCGTCCACCGGCGCCACCACGGAGTCAGTGACGACAGCCACACGAAAATCGGCCAGCGACTTCTGGCGCGCCGGCGCGAGATTCAGGGACCAGCTACGCGCCTGCGTGGCGTCCGGCCCGGCCAGCACCTTCAGCGCGAGCTCCAGATCGGCAGCGCTGCGCGCAAGCGGACCGGCGACGCCGATGTCCAGCGGGAAAAGACTGCCGGGCATCGCATGCCCGGCCATTGGTACCAGCCCGTAGGTCGGCTTGTGGCCGTACACGCCGCAGCAGTGGGCGGGATTGCGGATCGAACCGCCGATGTCGCTGCCGATCTCAAGCGCGGTAAGGCCTGCGGCAAGCGCGGTCGCCGCGCCGCCGGACGACCCGCCGGGCGTGCGTGTCGCGTCCCACGGGTTGACGGTGGTGCCGTATACCGGGTTGTAGGATTGCCAGTCCGCCAGCAGGACCGGGATGTTGGTCTTGCCGAAAACGACCGCGCCGGCCCCTTCAAGGCGCTCTACCGCGGTAGCGCTGCGTGGCGCGATGTTGCCGCGCAACGCGGGCAAGCCCCATGTGCTGGGCAGTCCGGCGACGTCGAAACTCTCCTTGACCGTCATTGGCAGGCCGTGCAGCAAGCCCGTCGCAGTCTGGCCGCGTGCCGCGCGGTCACGCGCTTTGGCCGCCTTGCGCGCGGCTTCGATGTTCGTCACGACGACCGCATTGAGTGCCGGGTTATGGCGCGCGACCCGGCCAAGAAAATGGTCCAGAAGTTCAAGGCTGCCAATCCGGCGCGCCCGCAGGGCGCGCAGAAGCGCGGTGGCCGAAGTGAACGAGAGGTCGCTATTCATGCGTTGCATCTCCGGCGCCCGCAACGGCGCGTTGGCGAATCGGGAGGAGCGACCGGCACGCAAGGCCGCGAGTCGAAGGCGCCAAGGCAGGCGGCTATTTCTTGATGTCGGCGGCGACCAGCACGGTCGCGCCCTTGGGCCCGAGAAGGTCGGCGAGCGCCTGCAGCGCGGCCACGCCACATTGCGTGTCCTGCTCGCCATTGCCACCGGACAGGCCGACCCCGCCGATCACCTCGCCGTTGACGACCACGGGAAAACCCCCCACAAACACAGCGAACTTGCCGTCGAAGCTCCACTGGATGCCGAAAGCCTCGTTGCCTGGCAGTGCCGGGCCATTGGGCGGGGTGTTGAACAGATGGGTGGAGCGCTTGTGCCCCGCGGCGGTGAAGGCCTTGTTCCAGGCGATCTGCGGCCCGGTGATGCGGGCCCCGTCCATGCGTTCCAGCGCGATCGGATAACCACCGTCGTCGACGATGCATACCGTTTGCGCCACACCGATGGCGCGCGCCTTGGCCGTGGCGGCCGCCACCATCGCGCGGGCGTCCTCGAGTTCGAGCTTGTTCGCGGTTTTCATGCCGTCTCCGTCAGCAGCATCGGCGATCAGGCGTGCGCCAGTTCGCGCGCCACCTGGGACACGTTGTTGTCGAGCGCCTCGAGTTCGGCGATCGGAATGTCCTTGGCCACATAGTCGTGATACAGGGCCGTCGTGTAGAGCAGGCGCATCTGCGCGCCGATTTCGCAGATCTTCAGGCAGCGCTGCTGCAATTCCGGGGTGTCGGCATGCTCAAGCACGATCTGGTAGCCGCGCTCGCCATGGATTTCGTCGGAGACGATATGCAGGTCGAAGAACTCGACTTCCTCGTCGGTGAACTTGTACTTTTCGCGCAACGTCGGGGTCTGCTTGCGGTAGATCGAGGGCACCTGCGACTCCAGGCCGACCACCAGGCCGGCGACGGCGACGATCGGATCCTCGCGCATGGCCACCGCGTAGCACCAGCTTTGCAGGCCGCGCGTGGTGGCCGACATGTTGTCAGGGTCCTTGACGCGCGCACCGGTGGTGCCGCAGGCCTCGGCGAAACGGATCAGCAGGTCGGTATGGCGATCGCCACCGATTTCTTCCTCATACATGTTGGCGAGCAGGAAATCCTTGGCTTCCTGGTAGCGGTCCGGCGTGCGGGCGTAGATGTAGCCGAGGTAGTCGGCAAACGGGCCCACGTAGTGGTAGTGGTTCTCGGCCCAGCGTGCCAGATGGGCGCGCGACAGTTTGCCGCTCGCCCAGGCCACCGAGAACGGGGCCTTGTTGGCACTCTTGCCCTTGATGGCATTTTCAAGGGCGGTGCGAAACTCGTCGCGATTCATCAGTGCGGCCATGCTGTTCTCCTGTGGCTGAAACGGGGAAAATGGAACTGGGGCGCCCAGAATCGGCGGTGTTGGAAGCCCCGAAATCGATGGTGACACGCTTGGCGGACGAACGCACGCGCCGCGAAAGCCTCATTGCTTAGAGTATATAGTATACAAAGTGACGTCAAGCGCCGAGCACCCAATCCTTGCCATTGCTTGACCGAGAAGGGGCGTTTCCGCATCGCGGGTCGCATATGAGAATGACGCCCAGTCGTATACAATATACATAAAGGACGAATTCCATGCCCAAAGTCGTGGTCCACAAGAACGGCCAGGCGCACGAGGGCGAGGTCAAGGAGAATTCCAACCTCGTCGTGCGCGCCGGCATCCGGCAGTTTCCGTATCCCCACCTCGCCTACGGCTGCGGCATGGGCAAGTGCGGCAAATGCACCAGCCGCATCATCGCCGGGGCCACGCACCTGCCAGCGCCCAACTGGAAGGAAGAAAAGGTGCTGGGCGACAAGCTCGCCGAAGGCTATCGGCTCATCTGCCAGTTGTGGATCAACCACGACATCGAACTTGAACAGGGCTGGACGCCACCGTCCGCGGTTCGCGGCGCCAATCCCGGCCTGCAGCGCAACACGCCCTGATTGACGGCCCATGCATCCTCCAAAACCGGGGACCCGCTGATGTTCACCATCCTGACCTCCAAACCCGGCCAGTTCCGTACCGAGCCCGGTGAAGACATGCGCCCGGTGGAGTCCTGGGACTACCTCTTCTACGGCCGGCAACGCGCCCGCTTCGACATCGTGGAAATGCAGCAGGAGGCCAAGGTGCGCGTGATCGACCTGGCGGGCGAACCGATCGTCAACCTGGTGCCGTCGAAGTTCCTGGAGAAATTCGCGACAATCGAGGAGGCGCGCGACTCGCTGCACAAGCTCGCGAAGTTCGGCGCCATGGACATCAAGCTGGTGCGGCTGTAGGCCCGCCAGCGAGAGCGATCGCACCGCATGATCACCATCACCTTCGTCACCAACGACCACAAGACCGTCAGCGCGCCGCCCAACAGCAACCTTCTCAGGGTGTCGCTGCGCGAGCAGGGCGGCATTCCGTGGAAGTGTGGTGGCGGCATCTGCGGTACCTGCAGGTGCCACATCGAAGCCGGACTTGAAAACACCGACGCCATCAAGACCAAGGAGCGCAAGCACCTGACCGACGCGGACTTCGCCAACGGCTACCGCATGGCCTGCCAGACCTTCGTCAACGGCGACATCAGCGTCTCCTGGACGCCGCGGCCTGCAGGTGCGGGCCTGCGCAAGGCCGAACCCGCCGCGGCAACCCCCGTTCCGCCCACAACCGACTCGCAATAGCGCCCCGGCGCACCTGCATACACCTGGAGCCAACCCATGGCCGACAGCGCCTTTTGTTCCCTGCCGGAAGATGCCCGGCGCCGCCTGCTGGAGATCGGCCCGCGCTGGGCCACCGACATCACCGGCCACCGCAAGATGGTCATCGACGCCTACACGCCGGTGCTCGCCGCCAGGCCGCGCGAGAACATCGAGGCCGTGCGCGAAATCGCCTATGGTCCGCATGCGCGGCATCGCCTTGACGTTTACCGCCGCCCTGGCTTGTTCGGCGCACCGGTGGTGGTGTTCGTGCATGGTGGCGCCTTCATCCGCGGCGACAAGGACTCCAATGCCGAGGTCTACAGCAACGTCACCCGCTACTTCGCACGCCATGGCTGCGTGGGTGTCAACATCGAATACCGCCTGGCGCCCGAGGCGGCCTACCCGGGCGGCGCCGAAGACGTGGGCCGCGCCGTGGCCTGGGTGCGCGAGAACATCGTGGCGCATGGCGGCGACCCGGCGCGCATCATCCTGTTTGGCCACTCGGCGGGCGGCTCGCATGCCGGCGCCTATGCGTGCGACCCGGCGGTACGCCCGGCCGGCGGCCACGGACTGGCCGGACTCATCCTGGTGAGTTCGCGCCTGCGCGCCGACGTGTTGCCCGGCAACCCGAACGCCAAGGCGGTGCGGTCCTACTACGGCGAGGATGCCTCGCTCTACGAAGCGCGCTCGGTCAACACCCATGCCGAAGCGCT
The DNA here is from genome assembly GCA_965279115.1 of Burkholderiales bacterium. Taxonomy (GTDB): domain Bacteria; phylum Pseudomonadota; class Gammaproteobacteria; order Burkholderiales; family JAEUOS01; genus JAEUOS01. Next base: position 2,941,922 of record OZ257137.1, on the reverse strand, counting down.
CGACATGCCGGTGTTCCTGGCGGCCGGCGAGTTCGAGAACACCTACCTCGACGCCTACAGCGCGGAGCTCGCCTTCAAGCTGGGCATGGCGCGCGGCCGCATGCCGCGCTTCATGCACCTGCGCGGGCACAACCATACATCGATCGTCGCGCACCTCGATTCAGGCGAAGAAACGCTCGGGCCGGCGCTGCTCGACTTCGTGCGCGCGCCGGGTTAGCCCCACATCTGCGCGAGGTGATTGTCGCCAGCCTCAAGCGAGCGTCTATCATGCGGGATTGATCGACCCACCCCGCCTGGAGCGCAGCATGTCGCAACATTTCGACCTCATCATCCGCAACGCCACCATCATCGACGGTGTGCGCACGCCGCGCTATTCAGGTGACATCGCCATCAACGGCGAGCGCATCGCCGCCATCGGCCGCCTCGACGGAGCCCGCGCGGAGCGCGAGATTGACGCTTCCGGCAAGATCGCCGCGCCTGGCTTCATCGACTCCCACACCCACGACGACCGCTACCTGCGCTCCAACCCGGAGATGACGCCCAAGGTAAGCCAGGGTGTCACCACCGTGATCGCCGGCAACTGCGGCATCTCGCTGGCCCCGCTGGTAGCGACCAACCCGCCCTCGCCGCTCGACCTGATCGACGACGCCAACGCCTACCGCTTTCCGTTTTTCGCCGACTTCATGGCAGAACTCGCAGCCAATCCGGCGGCCACCAACGCCGCCTGCATGGTGGGCCATACCACGCTGCGGGTAGCCGCGATGGACCGCCTCGACCGCGCCGCCACCGAGTCGGAAGCCGCGCACATGGCCACCATGACCGATGAGGCCATGCGCGCCGGCGCGATCGGCTTTTCCACCGGCACCTACTACCCGCCGGCGGCGCACGCCAGCACCGAGGAAATCATCACCGCGGCGCGGCCGCTCAAGGCGCACGGCGGACGCTACGTCACCCACATGCGCAACGAGGACGACCACATCATCGCCGCCATGAACGAGGCCTTCCGCATCGGCCGCGAGGTGGGCGTGCCGGTGATCATCTCGCACCACAAAGTGGTGGGGGTGCGCAACTACGGTCGTTCCGAGGAAACCTTGAAGCTCCTGACCGAAGCGCGCAAGGGCCAGGAGGTATGCGTGGATTGCTACCCCTACATCGCCTCCTCGACGATGCTGCGCGCCGACCGCATCCCGCTTTCGGACCGCATCATCATCACATGGTCCAAGCCGCTGCCACAATTCGTCGGGCGCGACCTGGCCGACATCGCCACCGAGATGGGCGTCTCGCAGGAGGAGGCGGTGGCGCGCCTGCGACCCGCCGGCGCGATCTACTTCTCGATGAAAGAGGAGGATGTGCAGCGCATCCTCAAATTCGAGGACACCATGGTGGGCTCGGACGGCATCCCCCACGACATCAAGCCGCACCCGCGCTTGTGGGGCACTTTTCCGCGCGTGCTCGGGCACTACAGCCGCGACCTCAATCTGTTCCCGCTGGAGACTGCGGTCTACAAGATGACCGGGCTTACCGCCGCCAAGTTCGGCCTGAAGGACCGCGGCGTGCTCAAGGCGGGCGCGTTCGCGGACATCACGATTTTCGACGCGGCGGAGATCGGTGATGGCGCCACCTTCGAGCAACCGACACAACCCGCGCGCGGCATCGAGGCGGTGATGGTCAATGGCACCTTCGTATGGCAAGGCGGCGTTGCCACCGGCAAGCGCCCGGGAAAGCTGCTGCGCAACGCGCCCTGATGCGCATTGCCGGCCTTGCGCTAATGTGGGCGGGCTGTGCGTTCGCGCAGGCGGTCGAGGCCATCTCCAGCGGAAAGCTGGAGATGCCGGCCGTGCGCGGCGCGAGTCATGACCTGCACATCGCGGCGCACATGTTCGAAGGCACGCGCTGGGACGTTTCCCGGGCGCGCACGGCCCTGGCCGCCGCCGGCGGACTGTTCGCGCAATGCGGCGTCGAGGTTTCGATCGACCTGCATGTCCTGCGCGCGCCGCGCCGTTTTCGCTATCTCTATACCCCCGATTCGAGGGAGCTTCTGAAGGCCCTCGCACCGCGCAAGCCGGCGCTGTTCCTGGTCGAGGACACCCGCAACCAGCCCGCCTATGACGCCGAAGCCGTGGGACGCGGCAACGCTCGCTCGCGCCCGGAAATGGCCGACACGGCCTGGATCACCTTCACCACACGCGACCTGCCGGTGGTCATTGCGCACGAGATCGCGCATGTGCTCGCCGACAGCGGCGCCCATTCCACCGAAATCGGCAATCTCATGAACGAGGACACCGACCCCGGCAACACGCGGCTGACGCCTGCGCAATGCGAAACCCTGCGCGTGCGCGGCGAAGCAAACGCATTGCTGGTGCCACGCGTGGTAAAACCGTAAGGCACCCAATCTTCGGCATCGCTCTCGCGACACGATGGACTACTCCCCTGAACTCGGCGGCATCATCTACCAGGTGGCGAGCATGGCACGCCGCGAAGGCGGCATCTCCTTTGCCGGCGGTTATCCGGACCCGGCGCTTTTCGATACGGAAGGGCTGGCCAGCGCGTTCAACCAGGTGTTCCGCGACAGTTTCAGGGTCGCGCTGCAGTATGGTGAGCGCGAAGGACACCCGCCACTGCGCGCGCGCCTGGCCGTGTTCTCGTCCACGCCTTCGCGCCTCGTCGCGCCTGAGGAAGTGATCGTCGCCAACGGCGGCCAGCAGGGGATAGAGACGGCGGTGCGGGTGCTCACCCGGCGCGGCGACACCGTGTTCATGGACAGCCCGGTGTTCCCGACGGCGCTGCAGGCCTTTCACCTGGCCGGCCTGAACGGCATCTCGGTGGCCAAGGACGCGTACGGGTTGGTTCCGGAATCGCTTGAAGAACTGTTGAAGCAGCATCGGCCCAGGCTGATCTACGTGGTGCCTTCGTATTCCAATCCGGACGGCAGCGTGCTTGCCCTCGAACGTCGCCGGCGCCTGCTCGAACTGGCCGTTGAGCACCGTTTCCACGTGCTGGAGGACGACCCCTACAGCCGCATCTGGTTCGACACGCCGGCTCCCCCCTCGCTTCTTTCCCTGTCCGGTGAAGTACCAGGGGCACGCGATTGGCTGATCCATGTCTCCAGCCTCTCCAAGCTGGTGGCGCCGGGCCTGCGGGTGGGCTGGATGATCCCGCCGGCGCACCTGCGCCAGGAATTTGTCTGGACCAAGCTCGCCACCGACATCCATTCAGCCCTGCCCACCCAGCATGCAGTGGAGAACTACTGGGCGGCCGGCCACCTGGAAGCGCACCTGCCCAAAATCCGCGCCACTTACGCCAGCCGCGCACGGGCGATGCATGCCGCACTGGCCGAACATCTGGCCGACCGGCTCGAATTCGCCACTCCGCAAGGCGGCATGTTCATGTGGTGCCGCATGCGTGCGGGCGGCGATGCGCGCGACCTGATGGACGCGGCCCGCCGCGAGGGCGTGTATTTCGTGCCCGGCGTGGCCTTTTACCCGCGCAATGCGGATACCGCCACGTTCCGCCTCTCATTCGCCACCACGCCTGAAGACGGCATTGCCGAGGGTATCTGCCGCCTAGCGCGCGTGATTGACGGCTGAAGGGCGGCGCCTCTGCCGGACGCCGCCACCCCGATTTGATGCAACGCAAGCATCTCGGCGGAGGGCGGCATATCATGCAGGCATCCACCCGTTCCTGACCGAGTTCGAGTTCCGTGGCCACTGCCTACATCTCACATCCGAGTTTCCTGCGCCACGAAATGGGCGAAGGCCACCCCGAGTGCCCCGAACGCCTGTCGGCGATCTACGACCACCTGCTCATACGCGGGCTGCTCGACCTAATGCCGCCCTACGAGGCGCCGGCCGCAACCCGCGAGCAGGTCGGGCGGGTGCACGACACGCTCTATGTGGCCGAACTCGAGGCCGCCATCCCGGCCGAAGGCTACGTGCATGTCGACCCCGACACGGCGATGAACCCGCACACCATGAAGGCCGCCTGGCACGCCGCCGGCGCCGCGGTGCTGGGCGCCGAACTGGTCGCGCGCGGCGAAGCACAGTCGGCGTTCTGCTGCGTGCGCCCGCCGGGCCACCACGCCGAACGGCACCAGGCGATGGGCTTCTGCTTTTTCAACAACGCCGCTGTCGGCATCGCCCATGCGCTGGCGGAATTGGGCATGCAGCGTGTGGCGCTCATCGACTTCGACGTCCATCACGGCAATGGCAGCGAGAACATCTTCGCAGGCGATGAACGGGTGATGATGGTCTCGACTTTCCAGCATCCGCTCTATCCGTTCTCCGGTGACATTCCCCAGGGCTCCAACATGGTCAACGTGCCGCTGGCGCCGCGCACCAGCGGCGACGCCCTGCGCGCCGCGGTCACCGACCGCTGGCTGCCGGCGCTCGACGCATTCCGGCCAGAGATGGTGTTCATTTCCGCCGGGTTCGACGCGCACCGCGAGGACGACATGGCCAATCTCGGCTGGGTCGAGGCCGACTATGCCTGGGTGACCCGCGAGGTGCTGGGCGTGGCCGAGCGCCATGCGAACGGCCGGGTGGTTTCCCTGCTCGAAGGCGGCTACAACCTGTCAGCGTTGGCACGCTCGGTAGCGGCGCACCTCAAGGTATTGATGGGCGCAGACTGAGCCGCCAGGCGCCGGCCCCGCGCCAACCGGAACCCGCCCAGACCCACATGGAACGCCATTTTCTCGATCCGCTGTTCGATCCGCGCCACGTCGTCGCAATCGTGCCGGCGCCATCCGACGCCGCTACCGACGCGCTGCTTGCCGGACTCGCGGCAGCCGGCGATGCCGTCCGGGTCATCCGCTTTTCCGCGGGTGCGACCCGCATTGAAAGCGCGGGCGATGTCGACCTCGCCATCATCGCCCTGCCGGCGGGCGATGTCGCCACGGCGCTCGAGGAATGCGTCCATCTGCATCCGCGCGCAGCCATCGTGCTGTGCCCGGCGGCCGGCGCTACCGAGGGCGAAGCCTGGCGCGTCATCGCCAGGCGCCACGGCATCCACATGCTTGGGCCGCAGTCGCTTGGCCTGCAGCGGCCGCACCGGCACCTCAACGCCGCCATGCTCGGCCCCATGGCGCGCGAAGGCAACCTTGCGCTGGTCACACAGTCGGGCGCACTGGGCGCGGCCATCCTCGACTGGGCCGCCGACACCTCGATCGGCTTTTCCGCCGTCATCACCACCGGCGGAAACTCGGGGGTATCGCTCGCGCAGGTGCTCGATTTTCTCGCCGCCGACGGACGCACCCACAGCATCCTGCTCTACCTGGAAGGGATCACCAACGCGCGCGATTTCATGAGCGCGCTGCGTACCGCTGCAAGCGTCAAGCCGGTGCTGGTGCTCAAGGCCGGCCGCAAACCTGACGGCGCACGCGCGGCGCTCACCCATTCCGGCGCGATGGTCGGCGCCAACGCGGTATTCAATGCCGCCCTGCAGCGCGCCGGCGCCGTGCAGGTGCGCCTGTTCACCCAGCTGTTCGCGGCGGCGCGCTGCCTGGCCGCACGCTACCGGCCTTGCGGCGACCGCCTGGGCGTGATCACCAATGGCGGCGGTCCCGGCGTTCTTGCCGCCGACTGGGCAGGCGAATCCGGGGTGCGCATCGCACCCCTGGGCGAAGCCAGCCGGACCGCACTGCGGCAGGCGCTGCCGCCACATGCGGTGCTGGACAATCCGGTCGATCTGGGTGAGGACGCCGGCCCGGCCGAATACACCGCGGCGATCCGCGCCATGGCGGCCGACCGCGGCATTGATGGCGTACTGGTCATGTACAGCCCGAAACAGGGCGTGGACGCGCCGGCGATCGTCGACGCGGTGGTCGCCGCTGAGAACGACGTGGGCAAGCCGATGATCGCCTGCTGGATGGGCGACCGCTCGGTGCGTGATCTGCGCCTGCGCCTGGATGGCGCAGGCATTCCGACGTTCCGCACCCCGGAGGCCGCGGTGGACTCCTTCGGCAACATCGCCGCATTCCATCGCAACCAGCAGTTGCTGCAACAGACCCCGCCGTCGATCACCAATGAACGCGAGCCCGACGTCGAGGGCGCGCGCATGATCCTCGAAAGCGTGCTCGGCGAGCGCCGCAGCGTGCTCACCGAAATGGAGTCCAAGGCATTGCTCGCGGCTTTCCACATCCCGGTCACGCGCACCATGCTGGCGCGCAATCCGAACGAGGCGCTGATGATCGCCTCGCAGATGGGCTATCCGGTGGCGATGAAGATCTCCTCGGCCGCGATAGCGCACAAGAGCGATGTGGGCGGGGTGGCGCTCAACGTGCACAACGCGCAGGAAGTGCGCGCGCGCTGGGCCGAGATGATCAAGGCGGTGAAGGAGGCGCGCCCGGATGCCGAGCCGGAAGGCATCACCATCCAGGAAATGAGCGTCAAGCCGAACGGTCGCGAATTGCACATCGGGCTCACGCGCGATCCGCTGTTCGGGCCGGTGATCAGCTTCGGCGCCGGCGGCACCATGATCGAACTGATCCGTGACCGCGCCATGGAACTCCCGCCGCTCAACCGCTTTCTCGCGCGGCGCCTGATCGAGCGCACCCGCAGCGCCGCCATGCTGGGCATCTTCCGCGGCATGCCGGCGGCGCACATCGCGGCCATCGAGGACATGCTGCTGCGCGTATCCGAAATGGTGTGCGAACTGCCGGGCTTGAAGGAAATGGACATCAACCCGGTGATCGTCGACGAGAGCGGCGCCATCGCGGTGGACGCGCGCATCGTCGCCGAACACGCGCCTCCAATGGGACTGGGTCGCCATGCGCACATGGCCATCCTGCCCTACCCGGCCTATCTCACCGAGGAAGTCCCGTTGCCCGACGGCAGCAGCTACCTGATCCGGCCGATCAGGCCCGAGGACGCGGAGCCGCTGCAAACCCTCGTGCGCGGGTTGTCGGAGGAGGCGCGCTATTTCCGCTTCATCTCGCATGCGCGCGAACTGTCCCAGCGCCAATTGGCGCGCTACACGCAGATCGACTATCACCGCGAAATGGCGCTGGTGGCCACCGTGCAGGAGGACGAGCGCGAGCGCATTGTCGCTGTGGCGCGCTACATGCTCAATCCCGACGGCGCCTCCGGCGAATATGCGCTGGTGGTGGCCGACGACTGGCATGGACGCGGGCTGGGCGCGCGCCTGATGAGCGCCATCGAAGCCACGGCGCGCGAGCGCGGGCTCAAGAAGTTCGAGGGGTTTGTGCTGGGCAACAACCAGCGCATGCTGGGACTGATGCAGCGCCTCGGCTATACCAGCCGCACGGACCGCGACGATCCGGACCTGCGCAACGTCGAAAAAAACCTTTAGGCGCCGCCTACCCGCCGCGCCGGATCGCCACCGTGGCGGACGCCTTGGCGAGAAGATCGCCATCGCGGTCCCGCAACTCCGCCTCGGCGAAGGCCATCGAACGCCCCTGCTTCAATACCCTGCCGGTGCCGGTAACCACACCGGCGAACACCGGCTTGAAGTAACTCACCTTCATTTCCGCTCTCGGTGCCGAATCGTTGACGCCGAGCCGCGCAAGGATGGCGACCGAAAACACGTCGTCAAGGATGGCGGCCACGATACCGCCCTGCACCGTGCCAATGGGGTTGAGGAGATGCGGGCCGGGCTCGTATTCGAGAACGGCGGAATCGCCCTCGAGGCGCGCGCTGCGAAAGCCCAGCGTACGCGAACACGGCGGCGGTTCGCCGCCTTCGAGCATCATCCGCAGCGCGTTGCCGGCCGCGGGAACGCCTGCCGAAGCCACGCTCAGTGCTGCAGGATCTTGTCGAGGAAATTCCGCGCGCGCTCCGAACGCGCCTCGCGATTGCCGAAGAACTCCTCCTTCTGGCAGTCCTCGACGATCTTGCCGGCGTCCATGAAGATGACTCGGTGCGCCACCTTGCGCGCGAAGCCCATCTCGTGGGTCACGCACATCATGGTCATGCCTTCCTGCGCCAGTTGCACCATCACGTCGAGCACCTCGCCGACCATTTCGGGGTCGAGCGCCGAGGTGGGCTCGTCGAACAGCATGACGATCGGGTCCATCGACAGCGCACGGGCAATGGCAACGCGCTGTTGCTGCCCGCCCGACAACTGGCCGGGAAACTTGTCCTTGTGGGCCGAAAGCCCGACCCGTTCCAGATACTTCAGGCCGCGCGCGTAGGCGTCGTCCTTGCTGCGACCGAGCACCTTGATCTGCGCCAGGGTGAGGTTTTCCGTCACGGTGAGGTGGGGAAACAACTCGAAGTGCTGGAACACCATGCCGCAGCGCGAACGCAATTTGGGCAAGTCGGTCCTGGGGTCACCAACCGAGATGCCATCGACATCGATGGAGCCCTTCTGGAACGGCTCGAGCCCGTTGACGGTCTTGATCAATGTCGACTTGCCGGAGCCCGAGGGGCCGCACACCACCACCACCTCGCCCTTCTTGACGTTGGTGGTGCAGTCGGTGAGCACCTGGAAGCTGCCGTACCACTTGCTGACATTCTTGAATTCGATCATGACATTTCCCCGTGCGGATGCGTCCGCGAATGATGCGTTCTAGCGGACGATGGCGATTTTCTTTTGCAGCGCCTTGACCAGGAGCGAAAGGCCGAAGCACATGACGAAATAGGTGACTGCGACGAACAGGTACATCTCGACCAGCCGGCTGTCGCGCTGCGCGACCTTGCCGGCGGCGCCGACGAAGTCGGTCACGTTGAGCAAGGACACCAGCGAAACGTCCTGGAACAGGATGATGGTCTGCGTGAGCAGCACCGGCAACATGTTGCGAAAAGCCTGCGGCAGGACGATGAGCTGCATCGACTGCCAGTAATTGAGGCCGACCGCATAGGCCGCCGCCACCTGGCCGCGCGGAATGCTCTGGATGCCCGCGCGCATGATCTCGCAGAAATACGCGCCTTCGAAAAGGATGAAGGTGATGTACGCGGAGCGGTCCGCGCCCATCGCGACCGGCCGGTCGGCGCCGGTGATCCACTGCAGCAGCACCGGCGAAAGGAAGTAGAACCAGAAGATCACCAGGAGAAGCGGGATCGAGCGCATCAGGTTTACGTAGCCGGCCGCCGCAAGCGACAAGGCCTTGTTCGACGACAGGCGCGCCAGCGCCAGAAGCGTGCCCCAGATGACACCACCGATGGCTGCCACCACCGTGAGCTGCAGGGTGTACTCGAGCCCCTTCCAGAGGTAGGGCAGGGTGCGGCCGATGATCGAGAAGTCCAGATCGGTCATGGGTACGCTCCTAGTGTCCGCCGCCGGCACCGCCGGAGATGAAGCCGGGAATGGCGATGCGCCGCTCGATGAACGCCATTACCCGATTGGCGAGCATGGCGATGACCACATAGACCAGCGTGGCCGCGGCGAACGCCTCGAAGTAACGGAAGGTCAGCTCCCCCATCTCGCGGGTGCGAAAGAAAAGCTCGACCAGCCCGATCGAAAACGCCACGGCGGTGTTCTTGATCAGGTTCATCAGTTCCGAGGTCATCGGCGGAATGACGATCCGGTAGGCTACCGGCAAGAGCACAAACCGGTAGGTTTGCGCCTGGGTGAGCCCCATGGCATAGCCCGCCATGCGCTGGCCGCGCGGTAAGGCCTGGATGCCGGAACGCACCTGTTCGGAGATGCGTGCCGCCGTGAAGAGACCGAGGCACACGATCGCGGTGACGAACTGGTGGGTGGTGGGATCGAGCGACACCACCCAGGTCTTGACGGCCGGAATGAGCCCCGGCAGCACGAAGTACCAGACAAAGAACTGGACAATCAGGGGGATGTTGCGGAACAGTTCGACGTAGGCGTTGCCCAACCGCACCGCCCATTTGTTCTCGGTGGTGCGCATCACACCCAGGATGGAGCCCAGCAGGAAGGCGATGACCCAGGCGAAAGCCGCGACCACCAGCGTGTACTTGAGCCCTGATGCCAGGCTCATCAGCCAGGTGCCGTCACCATCAGGCACCTGGTCCAGCAGGATTGCCGGGTTCATGGTTCCCCCTCCAGTAATGCTTTTTTGTTATGCAATTCTTGCGCCAGAAACCAACGAAAAACCGGCAGGCATGGCGGCCCGCCGGTTCTTGTTCCACGCCGGAATGATTATCCGGCGCCCCCGCTTCAGACGCCCTTGTCGTTGGGCGCCGCGAAGTCTGCCTTCAGTTGCGGCGTCATCGGGAAATTGAGGTTGACGCCCTTGGGCGGGATCGGGCTCATGTACCACTTGTTGTAGATGCGCTCCATCTCGGGCGACTTGTACAGGGCGGTCAGGGTCTTGTCGACCAGTGCCTTGAACTGCGCGTCGTCCTTGCGGATCATCGGCCCATAGGGTTCTGCGCGCAGGGACTCGTTGATGATCTTGTAGTCGTTGGGGCTGCGCGAATTGGCGATCTGCCCGGCCAGCAGGATGTCATCCATCACAAAGGCCACCACGCGGTCTTCGGCGAGCAGCAGGAAGGATTCGGCGTGGTCCTTGCCGTAGATTTCCTTCACGTCCACGCTCTTGGTCTTTTCATAGGCCTTCAGCAGCGGCACCGCGGTGGTGCCGGAAGTGGTGGAAATGTTCTTGCCGTTCAATTCGGCCAGGCTGTTGATGTTGGACGACTTCTTGACCGCTGCCGTCACCTGGATGCGGAAATAGGTGGGCCCGAACGCCACCAGTTTCTGCCGCTCCACCGAATTGGTGGTCGAACCGCATTCGATGTCGATGGTGCCGTTCTGCAGGAGAGGAATGCGATTGCTCGAGGTGACCGGCGCGTACACCACCTTGAGGTTGGGCATCTTCAGTTCAGCCTTGACTGCGTCGACCACCTTGGCGCAGATGTCCATCGAATAGCCGATCGGCTGCTGCTTGTCATCAAGATAGGAAAACGGAATCGACGATTCGCGGTGCGCGACGGTCATCTGGCCGGTTTCCTTGATTTTTTTCAGGGTGCCAGTCAGGTCCTGAGCCTGGGACGGCAGGGCGAAACAGCAGGCTACGGCTGCGCCCAGCAGGGCGGGGAACAGATTTTTCACGAGATATCTCCTCTTTAGGACATGCAAATGGCAAGGGCTGAAAAGGTCGGCACATCGGGCTCAGAACGGGAGCAGCAAACATGCCAAGCCGGCAACAAAGTTGAAAATCCAGTGTAGCAGAGCCTTTCCCGGCACGGTGGAGGGGGTTAACCCGGCCCGTCCAAGGCTGCGGGCTGGTCACGACTCCGGAGCGCAGCGAGATGCTCCCAGAGTTCCAGTGCCGCACGTTTGGCCGGCCGGCCGGGGACCGGCCGCTCGCGATACAGCCGGATTTCCATATCCACGCAATACCCTGCCCCGGCGCTGGCGAGCTTGCGCGAGCGCACCTGCTCGTCCACCGTGCTGCCGGGCAAAAACGCCACGCCGTGTCCGCCCAGGGCCATCATCTTGAGGCCTTCGGCCATGTCGGTCTCGTAGCGCTTCACGAGACACAGCGGCGGGTCGGCCCCGGCGGCGATCATGTCGACCATGCGCCCGAGGTAGGCACTTTGCCCATAGGCCAGGTACGGCACAGGCACCTCGGGCGTGCCGGGCAAGGTGAACTCGGGCCGGCCCTTACGGTCGCAACGCGCATAGGGCGCGATGCGCTCGCGCCCCAGCGGCAGCATGTCGTAGCGCCTGGCGTCGAGTTGCACCGGTTGCTGCGGATGGTGATAGCACAGCAGCAGGTCGCAGCCGCCTTCGACCAGACGCATCACTGCGTCATGAACGTTGGCCGCGAGCAGGCGGCTGCGGACTGCGCCAAACGTCTTTTCGATGTCCAGAAGCCAGCGCGGAAACCAGGTGAGCGACAAGGTGTGCGGCGCGGCGAAGTCGATCTCGCCGGCTGCGGCCACCCGCTGCCCCTGCAACAGGGAGCGCGTGGCTGCGATCGTGCCGAGCATCTCGACGGCCTGATCGAGGAAGATCTCGCCGGCGCGGGTCAGCCGGGTGGGATAGGAAGTACGGTCGATCAGGTCCGCGCCGAGCCAGGTTTCAAGCGATCGGATACGGCGCGAAAACGCGGGCTGGGTCACATGCCGCAGTTCCGCGGAGCGGGAAAAACTGCGCGTCTCGGCAAGCGAGACGAAATCTTCGAGCCACTTGGATTCCATGGCCGGCAAGATTAGCAGGAGGCGGCGCGTCGCTCTGAATCACCCTGCCCGAACGCTGACCTTTCTAGCGACCTGCGCCATTCCGGCCAGGCGCCGCGCCTGTGCCACGCAGTGACGTGCGAGCGCCGCCGTCGCATCGATCATCGGTACGGACGCATCGTCCGCCTTCACCACCAGGGGGATTTCGGTGCAGGCCAGGACCAATACTTCGGCGCCGCGCGCGGCGAGCATGCGTGCGGCGCGACGCAGCAATATGGCGCCGGCGAGCAGGTCGCCGGATTTCACCGCTGCAATGCCCGGCGTTACCAGTGTGTCGATCCCGGTAGCGTCCGGCACAAGCCAGGTGCGTCGCGCGACATCGCGCAACTGGTAGAGGCCCCCGCGCAGTGTCGCGGACGTGCCCAGCAGCCCGACCACGCCCGTGTCACCCAGCTCGGCACCGACCGCGTCGACAATGTGCGGGATCGGCACCGCGACCCGTTCCGCCAACCGTGCGTGCCAGAAGTGCGCCGTGTTACAGGGCATGGCGATCAGGTCGCACCTGGCCAGGAGCAGGCGATGCGCACCGGCCATCAGCGCCGGCAAGGGGTCGGTGCCGCGTCCCTCGAGCGCGGCGACGCGATCGGGGATCTGGGGCGTGGAATCAACCGTGACGGGGAAATGCGCTTGGTCACAGGCAGCCGGCGTGGCCAGCGCGATCTTGGCCAGGAAATCCGCTGTGGCTAGCGGCCCCATGCCGCCAAGGATGCCGATGCGCGGCAGGTTTTCAAGCTGTAAGGCGTCCATATGCTGCAGCCTAAACCGCAACACTGGCGCAATCCAATGCCGATTACGCATGGATTCTGGCGCAATCCTGTCGCGGCCATGCGCGACAGGCATGGGCGGTGCGGGGTCGCAGGCTCAGGCGGTTTTCAGGCCGGGGACTGGTGCGGCCGGCACGGCGTCGTCGCCATCCCCCTCCTGCTGCAACTCCCACATGCGCGCATAGTGACCGCCCAGGGCCAGCAACTCCGCATGGGCGCCACGCTCGACAATGCGGCCGCGGTCCATCACGATGATGCTGTGCGCGTCGGCAATGGTCGAAAGCCGGTGCGCGATCACCAGCGTGGTGCGGTTCTCGGCAGCCTTTTTCAGCTCGGCCTGGATCGCCTTTTCGGTTTGCGAATCGAGCGCGGAGGTGGCCTCGTCGAAAATCATGATGGCCGGATTCTTCAGCAACGCGCGGGCAATCGCCACGCGCTGCTTCTCACCGCCGGAGAGCTTGAGCCCGCGCTCGCCCACCATGGTGTCGTACTTGTCCGGCAGCGTCATCACGAAGTCGTGGATGGAGGCCATGCGCGCCGCGGCCTCGACCTCCTCGCGCGAGGCCTCGGTGTTGCCGTAGGCGATGTTGTAGTAGATCGTGTCGTTGAACAGCACGGTGTCCTGCGGCACGATGCCGATGGCGCGCCGCAGGCTCTGCTGGCGCACCTCGCGCAGGTCCTGCGCGTCGATGCGAATGGCCCCGCCGCCAGGGGCCACGTCGTAGAAGCGATACAAAAGGCGCGCGAGTGTCGATTTCCCCGAGCCGCTATGCCCGACCACCGCCACGGTGCGGCCGGCCGGCACCTCGAAATCGACATCGAACAGGATCTGCCGGTTGGGCTCGTAGGAGAAGTCCACATGCTCGAAGCGGATCGCGGCGCCGTCGATCGCAAGCGCAGGCGCGGAAGGCTTGTCGGCCACCTCGCGGTTTTCGCGCATCAGGACGAACATGCGCTCCATGTCCGCCAGGCTCTGCTTGATTTCGCGGTAAAGCACGCCCAGGAAATTGAGCGGGATGTAGAGCTGGATCATGAACGCATTGACCAGCACCAGGTCGCCAAGGGTCATGCTGCCATTGGCCACGCCGACCGTCGCGCGCCACATGATGGCGGTGACCGCGATGGCGATGATGGCGCTTTGCCCGGTGTTGAGCAAGGACAGCGAGGTCTGGCTCTTGACCGCCGCCTCCTCCCAGCGCGCCATGCTCTGGTCATAACGCCTGGCTTCGTATTCCTCGTTGCCGAAATACTTGACGGTCTCGTAGTTGAGCAGCGAATCGATCGCGCGCACGTTGGCCTTGGAGTCCAGGTCGTTCATCGCGCGGCGGAAACCGGTGCGCCATTCGGTGACGGCGACCGACCACACGATGTACGCCGTCAGCGCGACCAGGGTGATGATCACGAACCATTTGTCGTACTTCCATGCCAGGATGGAAAGCACCAGCGCGATTTCCACCAGGGTGGGCAGGATGCTGTAGAGCGTGTAGGACACCAGCGAGGAAACGCCGCGCGACCCGCGTTCGATGTCCCGCGTCATTCCGCCGGTCTGGCGATTCAGGTGAAAGCGCAGTGACAGCGAATGCAGGTGGCGAAACACTTCGAGCGCGATGCGCCGCACCGCCGACTGCGTGACTTTCGCGAAGACGAATTCGCGCAACTCGGTGAACACCGTGGTCGACAGGCGTGCAGCGCCATAGGCAAGCAACAGCCCGGCGATCACGCCGAAGGCGAGTTTGTCGCCGCCGCCCGACAGGGTGATTCCCAACCCGTCGACGATTTCCTTCATGATGAGGGGCACGCCGACATTGGCCAGCTTGGCCGCCACCAGGAAGACCAGCGCCAGCGCCACCCGCCCCTTGTACTCGAGCAGGTAGGGTATCAGCGTGCGGATGGTGGGCCAGCCGGATGCCGGTTTCGTCACGGGCGAAGGCTCGCCGCTGGAAAAATGTCGCATGGGTATTTGTGCAAAAAATTATCGCCCGGCCGGCGACCGCAATTGATGTGGCGCGCCGAAGGGCGTAGCATGAAACAATAGGAGGGTCAGGAAGCTCATGAAAAACCCGCGCTCCAGGAGAGCAGATGCTGACTGCTGAAAAATTGATTCAGACCCTGCCGTATGAGCAGCAGGCGATGATGCACAAGCTTCGCGAGATGGTTATTGCCGCCGACCCCGCCATCGTTGAAACGGTCAAGTGGGGTAATCCGGTTTATTCGCGCGGGCGCAACCTGCTTTCCATCGTCCCGCAGGAAAAGTACGTATGCCTGCAGATATGGGACGGTGTGGCCCTGTGCGAGAAATTCCCGGTGATCGAAGGCGACGGTCAGAAGATGCGGCACGTGAAGGTGAAATACAAGGGCCGCAACGACTTCAAGACCATCGGCGCCATCATTTCCGCGGTCCTGAAACCCGTGAAGCAGCCGGCGGCCACGCCCTAGAGTTGTCGCGCGGCGAAAGTGTCGCACTGCTTCAAGTCACCCGTCTCGATGCCGCGCCGGAACCAGCGCACGCGTTGCGCCGAAGATCCGTGCGTGAACGAATCGGGGCTGATGCCGCGCCCGGCATTGCGCTGCAGGGTATCGTCACCGATCGCGGTGGCGGCATTGAGCGCTTCTTCGAGATCCCCCGACTCCAGGACCTTGCGCGCGCGATTGGCATGAAAGCCCCAGACACCGGCGAAACAGTCGGCCTGCAATTCCAGCCTCACTGAAAGCGCATTGGCGTCGCGCTCGGACATGCGCCGCCGCGCCTGGTCGACCTTGTCGGAAACCCCCAGCAGGTTCTGCACATGATGTCCCACTTCGTGGGCGATCACGTAAGCCTGCGCGAAGTCCCCGGGGGCGTTGAAGCGCGTCTTCATCTCCGCGTAGAAGGCCAGGTCGATATAGACCTTCTGGTCACCCGGGCAGTAAAACGGACCCATCGCCGTCTGCCCGGTGCCGCATGCCGTCGGCGTGGCGCCACGAAACAGCACCAGCTTGGGATCGACGTACTGGCGGCCGCTTTTGGAAAACAGGTCGCGCCAGACATCTTCGGTATCGGCCAGCACCATGGAGACGAAACGCGCCTCGGTATCGTCCCTGGGGGGCGCCTTGGCTTGCTGCTGTTGCACCATCGGCGCGCCGCCACCGTCACCCCCGGACAGGAGCGACAGCACGGTCATCGGGTTGATCCCCAGAAAGTAGGATGCCACCAGCGCGATCGCAATGGTGCCAAGGCCGATGCGCCCGCCCAGGAGCGGCATGCCACCACGCCCGCCAGCAGCGCCCGGCTGGTCGCGGCGGTCCTCAACATTGCTGCTTTCCCTGCCGTCGTCGAGGCGCATGGGCGCTACCGGATTGTTTGCGAACGCGACGATTGTATCGCCGACGCCGGATGCCATCCCCGCGCACCAAAGAAAAACGGCCGCAATTCTTGCGGCCGTCGTATTGCGGCTGACCCCGTCCTATATGGGCGGTGGCTTGCCGACTTGAATCAAACTTGCGGGCATCCCCGCCAACGTTCAATGCATTCAGTATGAACCATGGCGATGACATCCTTATGACCAATAGTAGCCCTTTGTTGCCGCAAATCAACTGATCGCAACAATTGTTTACATCAACGGCGCGGCAGGTCCTTCTTGCCGTCGTGATTGAGATCATGCTGGCGGTCATGCTTCTGCCGGGCGATGCGGCGTGACTCCACGTTCTGCGCGTGCTGCACATGCGCGGCTTCCTTGCGGGTGATGGAGCCATCGGCTGCCGCCTTCTGCTCGATGCTATCCACCCGCGCCTGGCCCTTGTCGAGGCGATTGGCTTCGCGTTGGGTGAGCGCGCCGGACTTCTCGCCTTGCTCGATGCGCCTTTCCTGATTGGCTTGACGCTGATCGATGCGTTGCTGGGCATTCGGCGCCGGCGTCGAGCCGGTTTGCGCAAAAGCCGACGGTGCTGCGATGATCAGGGCTGCTGCGATGGCAAGTGCTTTCATGGGTTTCTCCGTTTACGGGTCGATTGGGAATGGACAGGGTCCATGTTCCGAATAACTCGCGGGCACCGGAGCGCGCCGACACTGCAAGCGTAACCACCTGTAACGGATATTTCGCTACCGTTACAGGACGGTGCGACCGGCCATTCCGGCAAACAGGTCAAGTCGATCGGTGCATATCGCATCCACACCCCAGTCGAAAAGCCGGTTTGCGAATTCGAGGTCATTGACCGTCCAGCACATCAACCCATAGCCGTCCGACTTGATGGCGGCGGCGGTGGCCGCGTCGAGCCTGGCGGCGTTGCAGTGCAAGGCCACGCATTCCAGACGGGCCAGTTCGTCCCGCCAGTTTCCAGGTACGGCGTCGAAAAGATAAGCCCGTGGCAGTTCGGGCGCAGTTGCAAGCGCGGCCGCAAGCGCGGCAGGCGAAAACGAGGAAATCAGGAGTCCGCCGATGCCGCCGTCCCAGATCCGCGCGCATCGCTCCGCCACCCGGGTGCCGGTCCGTCTCGCGACAATTTCACCGCCGGGCGCGAAGGGCTTTATCTCCACGTTGGCAAACAGGCCGAGTTCGCGGCACAGCCGTCCCGCGGCCTCGAAGTCCGGCACGGGTTCGCCGGCGAACCTGGCAGCGCGCCATGATCCCGCGTCCAGTGCTACCAGTTCATGTGCGGAATGCTCCGGCACCGCACCGGAACCGTTGGTGGTGCGATCGAGCGTATCGTCGTGCATCAGCACCGGGACGTCGTCGCGCGCGAGCATCACGTCGAACTCGACAGCGACATAGCCTCGTTGTTTGGCCTCGCGCAGTCCCGCCAGGGTGTTTTCCGGCGCAAGGACGCCGCCGCCGCGATGCGCAAGCACCCTGGACGGGTACGAAAAACGCTCTCGCCCCCGGTTCATTTTTCGGTCTCCACCAGGCCACGCACAAACCACTTCTGCATCGCCACCACCACCAGGGCCGGCGGCAACATGGCGAGGATGGACGTGGCCATCACGAGGTTCCATTCGGTGGCGGCGTCGCCACCGGACATCAGGCGGCGGATGCCGATCACCGCGGTGTAGTAGTCCTCGCGGGTGGTCACCATCAGCGGCCACAGGTACTGGTTCCATCCGTAGATGAAGAGGATCACGAACAACGCCGCGATCTGGGTGCGCGCCAGCGGCAGCAGGATGCTCCAGAAAAACCGCATTGGGCCCGCGCCGTCGATGCGCGCGGCTTCCGCAAGTTCCTCCGGCACGGTAAGGAAGAATTGCCGGAACAGGAACGTGGCAGTGGCCGAAGCGAGCAAGGGAATCGTGAGGCCAGCGTAACTGTCGAGCATGCCCAGGCTTGCCACCACCTGGAAGGTGGGCAGGATGCGCACCTCCACCGGCAACATGAGGGTCAGGAAGATCAGCCAGAAACACAACGTGCGGCCCGGAAAGCGGAAGTACACGACGGCGAATGCCGACAGGACCGAAATGGCGATCTTGCCGCAGGCGATCACCAGCGCCGATATCGCGCTGTTGAGCATCAGCATGCGCAACGGGGTCGATCCGTCGAAAAGCACGCTGCGGTAATTGGCGACCAGTTGTCCGCCCGGCAACAGCGGCATCGGCGCATCCAGCACCTGCTCGGGGGTCAGTGTCGAGGCGACAAAGGCCAGCCAGACCGGCAAGGCGACCAGGACCATGCCTGCAATCAGCAAGAGGTGCGTGAAGAAATCCGCCACGGGCCGCCGCTCGACCATCAGTAGTTGACCTTCCTCTCGATATAGCGGAACTGCGCCACGGTCAGCGCGATGACGATGCTCATCAGCACCACTGACTGCGCCGCCGCGCCTCCGAAATCCTGGCCCTTGAAACCATCATGAAAGACCTTGAACACGAGCACCTCGGTCGCCTTGGCCGGCCCGCCCTGGGTCACCGCATCGATGATGCCGAAGGTGTCGAAGAAGGCGTAGATCACGTTGACGACAAGCAGGAAAAAAAGCGTCGGCGACAGGAGCGGAATAACGATCTTCCGGAATCGTGTCGCCGGGCCGGCGCCATCGATGGCTGCCGCCTCGATCAGCGACCTCGGGATGGCCTGCAGGCCGGCCAGGAAGAAGACGAAGTTGTAGCTCACCTGCTTCCACGCGGCGGCCAGCACCACCAGCACCATCGCCTGGTTGCCGTTGAGCAAGGGATTCCAGTTGATGCCCGACTCCCGCAGGACGAAGGCCAGGGTTCCGACCGAGGGGTCGAACAGGAATAGCCACAGCACACCCGCGACCGCAGGTGCCACCGCGTAAGGCCAGATGATGAAAGTCTTGTAGATTCCTGCGCCGCGCGTCACCCTGTTGGCAAGCACCGCCAGTCCGAGGGCGGCACCGAGCGAAAGGGCCGCCACGCTGAGCGCGAAAACGGCGGTGGTCACGAAGGACTGCGCATAATGCGGATCGGCGAACAAGGCCCTGAAATTGGCCAGGCCGACGAACTCCACATGGGTGCCGAACGCGTCTTCGACAAATACCGACTGGAACAGCGCCTGGGCGGCCGGCCAGATGAAAAACAGCAGGGTCACCGCCAACTGCGGTGCCAGCAAGGCGTAGGGCAGCCAGGCCGAACGGAACACCGTGCGCTTTTCCATGACGCTAGGCTACCACCGGCCGCACTGCCGGAACCGTCGTTTCAGGGCTGGTACCCGCAATCGGCGATGCCCGCGCCGATCGCGCGTGCCATGGCCCTGCGCGTACCCTCGCGGGCAAGCATCGCCTCCTCGTCACGGTTGACGATGACCCCGGCCTCGAACAGCAGGGCCGGCATGGTCGCGTGGCGCAGCACGGCCAGGTTGTCGAAGAAATGCACGCCGTTGGTTTCATCGGCGAATTCGCGGGCGCTCCCCAGCAGCGGGTCGGCGTGATACCTTGAAGGCCGATGGCCGGCGGCGATCATGCGCGCCCCTATCGTCGAGGCACAACGCAAGGCCTGCGCCCACTGCGGATTGTTGCGCGAGACGAATAGGGAAAAGCCACGAAAGCGATCGTCCAGGAATTTTCGATTCCTGCCTTCAAATACCCAATCCTGCTGAAAGCGCGCCTTGGCGGAGTCGTGGTGAACCGAGATGAAGAAATCCGCCTGCGCGGCGGCGGCCTGGCGCGGCCGGGACACCAGATCCAGGGTCCTGCCTTCGGCCGCGATCACGGTCGTGCGATAACCGGTCTGCCGCAGGTCCTCATCGACCACCAGCGCCAGCGCACGATTGAAATCGAACTCGGCAACGCCGCGCGCAGAAATCGCACCCTGGGTCGCGATACTGTGTCCGACGTCGATGGCGATCAAGTGACCGGCAAGGGCCGCATTCATCCCCCCGCAGGCGGAAATGGCGAAAAGCCACGCAACGCGCGAATTCAATGCCCGCCCTTTTCCCCATGCCTTGAACAAACTGCGCCGCGCAGCGCGCGGCGCAGGCGGATCACTTGGCCGATTTGTTGGCCTGCTCGAAGCGTCGCAATTGCTCATTGCCGCGCTTGACGGCCTCGTCGAGCGCGTCCTTCGGGGCCTTCTTGCCGGCCCATACGGACTCGAGTTCTTCGTCGATGATGCCGCGGATCTGCACGAAATTGCCGAGGCGGACACCTTTGGACAGCGTGGTCGGCTTCTTGGAGTTCATCTGCAGCACCGAAATGTCGGTTCCGGGATTGCGGTCATAGAAGCCGCTCTTTTGCGTCGCGAGGTAGGCGGCGTTGGTGATCGGCAGGTAGCCGGTTTCCTGGTGCCATTCCGCGGCGATGACCGGTGAGGAGAGGAACTCGAAGAACTTCGCCACGCCCTTGTACTCCGCCGGCTTCTTGCCCGCCATCACCCACAGGGAAGCACCGCCGATGATGGTGTTGAAAGGCGCGCCGGCCTCTTCCTCGTAATAGGGCAGCTTGGCAACGCCGAAATCGAACTTGGCGTTCTTCTTGATGCTGGCGTAGGCGGCGGACGACGATGTCAGCATGGCACACTCGCCGTTGAAGAATTTCGCCTCCGGCTCGTTGCGGCGACCGGCGTAGGTGAAGAGCTCGCCCTTGACCCAGGAAGACAGGCGCGAGATGTGCCGCACCAGCATGAGGGTGTTGAACGACAACTTGGCATCAAGACCCTCGAAGCCGTTCGACCGGGTCGCGAACTCCTGGTTATGCCAGGCGCTCATGGTCTCGAGCATGATCCAGGATTGCCAGCCGGTGGTGAATCCGCAGGTCGCGCCGGCGGCCTTCGCCTTTTGTGCCGCCTCCTGGACTTCGGTCCATGTCCTGGGCGGATTGGCGATGCCGGCTTTTTTGAAAACGTCCTTGTTGTAGAAAAACACCGGCGTGGAACTGTTGAACGGCAGCGACAGCATCTTGCCGCTCTTGTCGGTGTAATAGCTGGCGACCGCCGGGACATATTGGGTCGGATCCCACTTGATGCCGGATTGCGCCATCACCTCGTATACCGGCTTGATCACCGGCCGGGTTGCGTCCCGGGTGGCCATCATCGTCGCGGTGCCGACTTCATATACCTGCAGGATGTGGGGCGGATTCTTCGCGCGGAACGCCGCGATGCCCCCGTTCATGGTGTCGTCATACGATCCCTTGAACACCGGCACGACGCGGAATTCCTTCTGCTCGCTGTTGAAACGCTTGGCGAGATCCGCTACCCGGTCACCCAACGCACCCGACATGGCGTGCCAGAACTGGATCTCGGTCTGCGCAAGCACCGATTGGGCGGAAAGGAAATACAGGCATGCAGCCGCGGCCAGGCCGCGCAACGTTGTTCTCATTCTTGTCTCCCTACCGGTGGAAAAGCGCCGGCCGATTATAGCCATGCGAATCATGGGTCCTGCCGCAAACGCCGACCCAGCAGGTTCTTGCGGCGTGGTTCTTGCGGCGCGCCCACTCAACTATACTGAGGCACCGATCGCAGTGCTGCGATCGGTGCAATTTGTCTAAAGGGCACCCCATGAGTCGCGACCAGGCGCAATACGAGATCCACGTCCACGGCGACATTCCGATCAAACCGGGCACCACGTTCAAGCAGGTGGAGGATGCGGTACGTCCGTTGTGGCGCTATGCCGGTGCCCGCTCGCTGGCGGATGCGCCCAGCATTTTCGAGGAAGAGCCGGGCATCGCCTACGACGCCCACAAGCATGTGCTGGCGATCTGCTGGACCGTGGAAGGCAACGCCGACTTCCAGAATGCGCTCGACGAGGCCTGCGCGGCGGTATGCGACCTTTCCTCGGAAGGCGCTGGCATCGAGGTGAGCTACTACGACAACGACGATGAAGACGGTCGCGACGAGTTCGGCCTGATCTTCGTCGGCCCGACCCCCGAAGCGATCCATGAGACGCAACGGCAATTCATGCTCGAGGACGTTTCGCGCCTGCTGGAGCGCCATTTCGACAAGGGCGAGATGGTGGA
This sequence comes from Burkholderiales bacterium, assembly GCA_965279115.1. Classification (GTDB taxonomy): domain Bacteria; phylum Pseudomonadota; class Gammaproteobacteria; order Burkholderiales; family JAEUOS01; genus JAEUOS01. The sequence continues at coordinate 2,919,676 of OZ257137.1, read as the reverse complement.
GGTGATCGACGCGGTCAACCGCCTGTTCGCCAAGCGCCTGCTGTCGATCGCGCAAGGCCAGAAACTCACCCGCTTCGAGCTGCCCTCGGGGGGCGGCAACACCCACGGCGGTGGCAAGCGCCACCTGCACTAGGCCAGGCCGGCGCAAACGGTGGTTGTCATGCCCCTGGCCTTTCGCAAGCTGCGGCCCGCATTGCACCTGTGCGCGGCGGCCGCCTTGTTGTTCGCGACCGCCGCGTCGCATGCTCAAGGCTGGCCGACCAAACCTGTCCGGTTCGTGGCGCCCTTTCCGCCGGGCGGTCCGGTGGATCTGCTGGCGCGCCTGATCGGCCAGAAGATCACCGAAAAGTCCGGGCAGCCGGTGGTGGTGGAAAACCGCCCGGGCGCGGCTGGCAACCTCGGTATCGACCTGGTTGCCAAGGCTGCACCGGATGGCGCAACCCTGCTGCACGTGCCGGCAGGCAACATCACCATCAATGCGACCCTGATCCGCGACATGCCCTTCAACTGGGACCGCGATTTCGTGGCGGTGACGATGATCGCGACCGCCCCGAACCTGCTGGCGGTCCACCCGTCAGTGGCGGCAAGAACCATCCCCGAACTGGTGGCGCTCGCGAAGGCCAATCCAGGCAAGCTCACTTATGGGTCGCCCGGCATCGGCAGCGGCCTGCACTTGTCCGGCGAACTGTTCCGCCGCGAAGCCGGCATCGACATTGCGCATGTGCCATACAAGGGCACCACGCAAGCCATGAATGACCTGATTGGCGGGCAGCTCACCATGATGTTCGGCGCACTGCCAACCCTGATGCCGCAGGTCAAGGCGGGCAAGCTACGGGCGCTTGCCGTCACCAGCGCCAGGCGGGCCGCGGCGGTTCCGGACCTGCCCGCCATCGCGGAGTCGGGATTACCCGGGGTTGACGTGAGTTCCTGGTACGCCATCATGGCGCCTGCCAGGACACCTCCCGAGGTTGTCGACGCGGTGGCAGAGGAAGTGCGCCGCATTCTCGCGCTGGCCGATGTGCGTCAGACGCTGGATGCGCAGGGCCTGGCGCCGGTCGGCATGCGGCCGGCGGAATTCGCCGCGCACATCCGGCGCGAAACGGCGTCTTGGGCCAAAGTGATTCGGGAAGCCAACATCAAGCCTGAGTAAAAAGGGCGGCAAACCAGGGGCATCAGCAACATGTGCAGCATTACTCGGGGACTCGCAATAGCGATCACCGTCACCATCGCGATGGCATCGGCCTGGCCTGCGGCTGCGCAGGGCACAGCCTGGCCCACCAGGCCGGTCCGTTTCGTGGTGCCTTATCCACCGGGGGGCTCGCTCGACCAGGTGGCGCGCGCATTGGCCGACAAGATGAAGGATGGCCTGGGACAACCCGTGCTCGTCGAGAACCGGCCTGGTGCCGGTGGCAATGTCGGGGCGGACCTGGTTGCCAAAAGCGCGCCCGACGGCTACAGCATCGTCATGGGCGCGGTGGCCACCCATGCCATCAACCCGGCGCTCTACCCGAAAATGCCCTACGACCCGATCAGGGACTTCCAGCCGATCACCCTGGTGGCCTCGACGCCGAATGTGCTGATCGTGCCGCCGAATTCGCCGATCAACTCGCCGAAAGACCTGATCGACTTCGCACGCAAGAATCCCGGCAAGCTCAACTTCGGCTCGGGCTCCAACGGCAGCACCGGGCATCTGGCCGGCGAACTGATGAAGCAACTGACCGGCACCTTTATCGTGCACATCCCTTACGCAGGCGGCAATCCGGCGCTGCTGGCACTGATGGCAGGGCAAACCGACCTGATGTTCGACAACCTTGCCAACGCCAGTGCGCAGATCAAGGCCGGCAAGGTGCGGCCCTTGGCCGTGACCACGCTGAAGCGATCGGCCTTCGCGCCGGAACTGCCCACCATGGCCGAGGCTGATCCGCGCCTGAAGGGCTTCGACCTTGACACATGGTTTGGCATCATGGCGCCGGCCGGCATACCGAAGGAAGCGCTGGATCGCCTGCACGCGGAGATCGTCAAGGCGCTCAATACGGCCGACCTGCGCGAGCGCCTGTCGCGCATGGGCGCGGAACCCGGGGGCAATTCACCGCAGCAGTTCGGCGAATTCATCCAGCGCGAAATGGGCAAGTACGCGCGCATCGTCAAGCTTTCTGGCGCGAAAGTGGACTAGGGAAAAGTGCGTTCCATTCACCTGGTCCGTGCTGCATCGCACAATTCAAATCCGGCAAAAGTCAACGCCATTGTCAGGGGAAAGTAAGTATCATTGCGCACCTTCAAAACAGGCAGGGATGTTGCATGCCTGCTTGCGGCAGTCACCGGACTGAAAAAAATAGGCAAGTAGTATCTGGGTTGTAAACGTGAAAGCGGCAAGTCCATAACGCCGCATGGGAATGGAGTGAGATGAAGATCAAGAATTACCAGGACTTTTACGCCGGGCTGATGTTTATCATCTTCGGCGGACTGGCGGCATGGCTGTCCACCAGCTACAGCATGGGTACCGGTGCACGCATGGGCCCAGGCTACTTTCCTTTCTGGCTCGGCATCATCCTCGCGGCACTCGGCGCCCTGACCCTGTTCAAGGCCGTCGGCGTATCCGACGGCAAGGAGCACCGGATATCCCTCAAGCCGCTGGTGATTTTCATCGCCATGATGGCCTTCTCGCTGATTGCCGGCCTGATCGGCGCCAGCCCGAACGCCTCGCTCGCCATCGGCACCATCGCAGGTTGCGTGCTGTCCTTCTTCATCGGCATGCCGGCCATGGGCCTGATCCTTGGCTCGGTCACGGTGTTCGGCCTGATGCTCAAGAGCCTCGGCCTGGTGGTGTGCGTGACCATTCTCGTGATCATCGCCTCGCTGGCCAGCCATGAAATGCGCAGGAAAGAAGTGATCGTCAGCATCATTGTTCTTTGCGGCATGTCCGTCGGTATCTTTGTCTACGGGTTGAAGCTGCAGATGCCGGTCTGGCCGGACATGCAGGAACTGGCGCGCCAGTTCGTGCCGGCCGAGAAGAAATAAGGGAAACGGGAAACGGACATGGATGCATTCAACGTTCTAATTGCAAACCTCGGTATCGGGTTCGGCGTGGCTTTCACGCTGCAGAACCTGATCTACTGTTTCGTCGGCTGCCTGTTGGGCACACTCATCGGCGTGCTGCCGGGCATCGGCCCGATCGCCACCATCGCGATGCTGCTGCCTGCCACCTACGCGCTGCCGCCGGTGGCTGCGCTCATCATGCTGGCCGGCATTTATTACGGCGCCCAGTACGGCGGGTCCACCACGGCGATTCTGGTCAACCTGCCCGGTGAATCGAGTTCGGTGGTGACCATGCTGGATGGTTACCAGATGGCCCGCAAGGGGCGGGCCGGGGCTGCGCTTTCGACCGCGGCCCTGGGCTCATTCATCGCCGGCTGTTTCGGCACGCTGATCCTGGCCGCTTTCGCTGCACCACTGGCCGAACTGGCGTTCAAGTTCGGCCCCGCCGAGTACTTCTCGCTGATGGTGCTTGGCCTGATCGGTGCGGTGGTGCTGGCCTCCGGCTCGCTCATCAAGGCGATCGGCATGATCATCCTGGGCCTGCTGCTGGGTTTGGTGGGTACCGACGTCAACACCGGCGTGTCGCGTTTCGCCTTCGGCATTCCGGAGCTGAGCGACGGCATCGGCTTCATCAGCGTGGCCATGGGCGTGTTCGGGTTTGCGGAAATCATTTCCAACGTGGACATGAAGGATGCACGCGAAACTTTCACCAACAAGGTGTCGGGTCTGCTGCTTTCTTGGGATGATTTCAAGCAGTCAATACCAGCCATCATCCGTGGAACCGGCATCGGTTCGCTACTGGGCATTCTGCCTGGCGGCGGTGCGCTGCTGGCTGCTTTCGCCTCCTACACCATTGAAAAGAAGCTCGCAAAGAATCCGAACCCGCCTTTTGGTCAGGGCAACATCCGCGGCGTGGCAGGACCTGAATCGGCCAACAATGCAGGTGCGCAAACTTCCTTCATCCCGCTGCTTACCCTGGGCATCCCGCCCAACGCGGTGATGGCGCTGATGGTCGGCGCGATGACCATCCACAACATCCAGCCCGGTCCGCAGGTCATGACCTCGAACCCGCAGCTGTTCTGGGGCATGATCGCCTCGATGTGGATCGGCAACCTGATGCTGGTGATCCTGAACCTGCCGCTGATCGGCATGTGGGTGCAGTTGCTGAAGGTGCCTTACCGCATCCTCTACCCGGCCATTCTGATGTTCTGCTGCATCGGCGTGTTCTCGGTGAACAACAACTCGTTCGACGTGCTCATCACGGTGTTGTTCGGGGTTCTGGGCATTGTGTTCCTGCGCTTCGGTTGCGAGGCAGCGCCGCTGCTGCTGGGCTTCATCCTGGGACCGATGATGGAGGAAAACCTGCGCCGCGCCATGCTGCTCTCGCGCGGCGACCCGACGGTGTTCCTGACCCGGCCGCTGTCGGCCACCATGCTGGCAATCGCCTTGGCGATGATCGTGATCATTTCGCTGCCGGCGATCTCCAAGAAGCGCGAGGAGACCTTCGTCGAGGAATAAGCGACGAACGTTTCAACGGTTGCAAGGACGGGGCGCATGGTGCGCCCCGTTCGTTTTTGCTAGTCTCACAACCCTGCCCTCCCAACTCCAAAGACCCATATGAAGCTCAATCGCATGCTGGCAGCGCTGGCAATGACCGCATTGGCCGGTGCCGTTCAGGCGCAGCAATATCCGACCAAGCCGGTGCGCATGGTGGTGACCTATCCTACCGGCGGTGCGCCTGACATCCTGGCAAGAATGTTCAGTGAAAAGTCCGCCCTTGGCCAGCCGGTGGTGGTCGACAACAAGCCCGGCGCGGGCGGCAACATCGGCGCCGAGATCGTCGCCAAGGCGCCCAACGACGGTTACACGCTGGTGATGGGCACGGTCAACACACATTCGATCAATGGCGCCCTGTACGCCAAGATGCCCTATGACATGGTCAAGGATTTCGCGCCGGTCAGCCTGATCGCCTCGACGCCCAACTTGCTGGTGGTCAACAACAACCTGCCAGTGAAAAATGTCCAGGAACTGATCGCTTATGCCAAGGCCAATCCAGACAAGCTGGCGTTCGGCTCGCCCGGCGTCGGCAGCTCGATCCACATCTCGGGCGAACTGATGAAGACCATGACCGGCATCCGCATGACGCACGTGCCTTACAAGGGTCGGCAATTCGCCATCCCCGACCTTCTGGGCGGCCAGATCCACATGATGTTCGACAACATGCCTTCGAGCCTGCCGCTGGCACGCGAGGGCAAACTGCGTGCCCTCGGTCAGACCGGCCCGAAACGCTCGCCGGCCGCGCCAGACGTGCCGACCATCGCCGAGCAGGGTGTGCCGGGCTTCGAGGTTACCTCGTGGTTTGCCATTTTCGCGCCCGCCGGCACGTCCAAGGACGTGATCGGCCGGATCAACGCCGAAGCATTGCGTCTTTACAAGCTGCCCGACATCCAGGAGAAGCTCAAGACGCTTGGCCTGGACGCCGTGCTTTCCAGCCCCGAGGAACTGGGTCGTGTGCAACTGGCGGAAGTGGCCAAGTGGGCACGCGTGGTCAAGGAATCCGGCGCCAAGGCCGATTGAGGACAACATGATTTCACGTCGCCAGTTCAGTCTTGCCGCGGCTGCGGCAACAGTTGCGAGTGCGCCCCCCGGATGGGCACAAAGCTATCCTGCCAAACCGGTACGCCTGATCATCCCATTCCCGCCGGGAGGCGCCACCGACATCCTCGGCCGCGTGCTGGCGCAAAAGCTTGGCGACCTGCTCGGGCAGCAGGTGGTGGTCGAGAACCGCCCTGGCGCAGGCGGCGCCATCGGGTCCGAACTGGCGGCCAAGGCGCCTCCCGATGGCCATACCATCCTCCTGGCCACGGTCTCCACGCATTCGATCGGCCCGGCGCTCAATCCGAAGACACCCTATGACGTCAAGCGTGACTTCGCACCCGTCATCCAGATGGCCGATGCGACCAACGTGTTGATCGTCTCGCCCACCCTGCCGGTCAATAACTTGAGGGAACTGATCGCGCATGCCAAGGCCAACCCGGGCAAGCTCAATTTCAGCTCGTCCGGCAACGGCACCATCGTGCACATGACCGGCGAGATGTTCAAGATGGCCACCGGCACCTTCATCGTGCACATCCCCTACAAGGGCACGGCGCTCGCGATTCCCGATCTGATATCCGGGCAGATCGCGCTGATGTTCGACAACATCTCCTCGGCGTTGCCGCATATCAAGAGCGGCAAGGTCAAGACCCTGGCGATCTCCTCCCTCAAGCGGTCCGCCCTGGTTCCGGACGTTCCCACCATGGACGAGGCCGGCATGAAGGGTTTCGAGAGCAATACCTATTTCGGCGTGTTCGCGCCGGCCGGCACCCCTGCGGCCATCGTGCAGCGGCTGAACGCCGAGATCAACAAGGCGCTGCAGACCCAGGATTTCCGCGAGCGCCTGGCCGTGCACGGCGCCGAACCGGTGGGCGGCACACCGGAGCAATTTGCGCGTGTGATCGAGCGCGAGACCGTCAAATATGCTGCCGTGATCAAGCGCGCCGGCATCAAGCCCGAATAAGACACCAAGGAAAGAAACAAAATGCAATTCGACTGGCAATTCCCCTACGCGACCAAGCGCATTCCGGTATTCGCGAAAAATGTCGTCGCCACCTCCCAACCACTGGCCGTGCAGGCGGGCATCGATGCCTATCGTCGCGGCGGCAACGCGGTGGATGCCGCGCTGGCAGCGGCGATCACGCTCACCATCGTCGAGCCGATTTCCAATGGCCTGGGCTCGGATGCGTTCTGCATCCTGTGGGATGGCAAGCAAATGCACGGCCTGAACGCCTCGGGACGCTCGCCGCATGGCTGGACACCGGATTACTTTGCAAAGCTGGGGCCAAAGCCCGAGCGCGGCGCGAACTCCGTCACCATCCCCGGCGCGGTTTCAGCATGGCGCGCCATGTCGGACAAGTTCGGCAAGCTGCCTTTCGAGGACCTGTTCGAGTTCGCCATTCGCTACGCCAGCGACGGCTATCTGGTCAGCCCCATCGTGCACCAGAAGTGGAAGGCGATGGAGCCCATCCTGAAGAACCAGGCAGGCTTTGCGGAGCATTTCCTGCCCAAGGGCCGCACACCACATATCGGCGAGAAATTCGTCCTCAAGGGTGCGGCAGACACGCTCAGGAAGATTGCCGCCAGCAAGGGCGAATCGTTCTATCGGGGCGAGGTGGCCGCCGCGATCGCCCGGCATTCGCAGGCCAATGGCGGGGTGATGACCGAAGCCGACCTGGCGGCCCACACCTGCGACTGGGTCACGCCGATCCAGAAGAACTACCGCGGCTACACCATGCATGAGATCCCGCCCAACGGCCAGGGCATCGCGGCCCTGATGGCCCTGGGCATGCTGGAAAACTTCGACCTGGCCTCATTGGACCCGGACGGCCCGGACAGCCTGCACCTGCAGATCGAAGCCATGAAACTGGCATTCGCCGACATTGGCGCCTATGTGTCGGACATCCGTTTCATGGAGCGCGTCAAGCCAGAGCACCTGCTCGACGACGCCTACCTGAAGTCGCGCGCCAGGCTGATCGACCCGCAGCGCGCCGTCGACTTCAAGGCCGGGGCACCGGACAAGGGCGGGACAATCTACCTGACCGCCGCCGACGAGAACGGCATGATGGTGAGCTTCATCCAGTCCAATTTCATGGGCTTCGGGTCCGGCATGGTGGCCCCAGGTGGCATCAGCCTGCAGAATCGCGGCGCCGGATTCGTACTCACGCAAGGCCACCCCAACCAGGTGGGCCCCGACAAGCGGCCTTTCCACACCATCATTCCGGCCTTCCTGACCAAGGATGGCCAGCCGCAAATGAGCTTTGGCGTGATGGGCGGCAACATGCAGCCGCAGGGCCATATCCAGACGCTGATCCGCATGCTCGACTACCAGCAGAACCCGCAAGCGGCCTGCGACGGGCCGCGCTGGCGCGTAGCCGGTGGCATGAAGATTAATTCCGAATACACCATGCGCCCCGACACCCTCAAGGCGCTGCAGGATCGCGGCCACGACATCGCCACGCTGAATGACCCCTACATGGACTTTGGCTCAGGACAATTTGCTGGCGCCTTGAAGAGGAAGGCCGGTTCACCGGCTATATCGCCGCCTCGGACGCCCGCAAGGACGGCCACGCGGCCGGCATCTGAACCCGCCGCCTACCGGGTCTTGCCGCGAAAACGCAGGCCGGCCCGATGGGCGCCGCCTGCAGTTCCCGTGGCAGGTACCTAGACTTCCTCGCCGGTCGGCTCAAGCACCTGGGGGGCGGGACGTGCTTCGACGCGCACCGGAACGGCCGGGGCTGCGGGCACCGCCTTGATCAAGCCGGCTGCGGCACGCAGGCGATCGCGCTCGGCGATTACCTTGGCGGCGTAGCCGAAATCGTCACCGGTGGCGCCCGAATAGGCCTTCAGGCCGGATTCCAGGCCACCGAATCGCTGCATCGCATCCTTGAGAACGAGCGCGCCGACACGGATGTTGGCCAGCGGATTGAGTACCGCATCCGGCCCACCGAGCTCCTCGAACTTGTCGAGGTGGTATTTGGGAATCACCTGCATGAGGCCAACCGCACCCATGCCGGATTCCGCGAACGGATTCATGCGCGACTCGATCGCCATGACCGCCAGGATCAGGAACGGATCGACACCGAGTTCCTTGCCGATGCGATAGGTCGCGCCAACGATTTCGCCGGTCGCATCCGCAGCCACGCGGTACTTGCGCGCAAGGTAGGTGGCTACCCGCTTGTGTTCTGCCGCCTGCGCCGTGACCGACTGGTCCGAGGAATCGGCCATCGCCAGCGTGTCCGCCGCGAGGCGTCCCGGCTGGATTGCATCAAGCACCGGCACCGCCTCGTGTCTTGCGGCGGCAGGTGCGCCAATACGCGGCTGGCTGAAAGTATCGACTTCCCATACTACGAGGGTGACTAGACCTGTCACCATGAGGGTGGCCTTGACCACCTTCCACAACGTTCCGGCAAAGTGCCGGAGAGCGAGTTGCGTCATTCTTGTAACCTCCTATCTCTGCACTTTCCCCACGCACCGGCCAACCGCTCCGGAACGAAGAGTCTGCGCTTCGCAGTCGAGGGTCTGGATCGGGGGTCATGAGCCCCCTCTGATTCCGCCAGACCGGAATCGCCGCCTGACATATCCCGCAGGGATGGGTGGTCAGAATTGATGCGGCGCTGGATGCCGAACACGGAACTCAAACTTCAAATCCCAGGCGCCCGGACATCGGTTAACAAAAGACGAGGGGGCCAACCCGCAGCTCCCTCCTTGTTTTCAGGGCGCGATTGTAGGTGGGGGGTGCAAACAGGTCAACCCCTATTTTTTTCAATATTTTCAAACACTTAGTGTTATTCCAATGGCATATCCCTGCAAAATCAGTCAGTTGGCGCTATACTTGGGCATTCATTCAAATTTTTGCAAAATATATTGAAATATCAAGATCTTAGAGGCTTCTTGCAAGGCCTGGAGCAGATCGGCGAGTTGAAGCGGGTGCAAATTCCGGTTTCTCCCCGACTTGAGGTCACGGAAATTTGCGACCGGGTGCTTCGCGCCGGCGGGCCGGCATTGCTTTTCGAAGCGCCGGTGGGGCATCGCATGCCCATGCTGGCCAACTTGTTCGGTACGGTACGCCGGGTTGCGTTGGGTATGGGGGTGGACGCACAAAACGACGCCGATGCGCTGGTGCACTTGCGCGAAGTTGGCAAGTTGCTGGCGTTTCTCAAGGAGCCCGAGCCACCCAAGGGCCTGCGCGACGCCTGGGAAAAATGGCCGGTCCTGAAGCAGGTGCTCAACATGGCGCCCAGGATCATCGGCGACCCTGCATGCCAGAAAGTGCGCTGGGAAGGCGCGGAAGTCGATCTGGCGAAACTGCCCATCCAGACCTGCTGGCCGGGCGACGCCGGGCCGTTGATCACCTGGGGCCTGACCGTCACGCGCGGCCCCAGCAAGAGCCGCCAGAATCTCGGCATTTATCGCCAGCAAGTCATCGGCCGCAACAAGGTGATCATGCGCTGGCTGGCACATCGCGGGGGCGCGCTGGACTTTAGGGAGCATGCACTTACTTCTCCGCAAAAGCCCTTCCCTATTGCAGTTGTCCTGGGTTGTGATCCCGCAACCATTCTTGGAGCGGTCACGCCGGTACCGGATACCCTCAGTGAATACCAGTTTGCCGGCTTGTTGCGTGGCGCCCGTACCGAGTTGGCCAAATGCGTCGGCTCGGACCTTCAGGTGCCTGCCATGGCGGAGATCGTCCTTGAAGGCGCCATCCATCCGGACAGCGCCGACCCGAGCGGATTCGAGTCCGCTGTCGAAGGACCGTTCGGCGACCATACCGGTTACTACAACGAGACCGAGCGGTTTCCGGTATTCACCATCGAGCGCATCACCATGCGCCACGATCCGGTCTACCACACCACCTTCACCGGCAAGCCCCCGGATGAGCCGGCCATGCTGGGCGTCGCATTGAACGAGGTGTTCGTGCCGCTCCTGACCCGCCAGTTTCCCGAAATCACCGACTTCTACCTGCCACCGGAGGGTTGCTCGTACCGTCTGGCGGTGGTCAGCATGAAAAAAGCCTATCCGGGCCACGCCAAGCGTGTGATGTTCGGCATCTGGAGTTTCCTGCGCCAGTTCATGTACACCAAGTTCATCGTCGTGACCGACGACGACGTCAATATCCGCGAATGGCGCGAGGTGATCTGGGCCATGACCACGCGGGTCGACCCGGCGCGCGACGCATTGATCGTCGAAAACACGCCGATCGACTACCTTGACTTCGCCTCGCCGGTGGCCGGACTGGGTTCAAAGATGGGGCTCGACGCCACCAACAAGTGGCCCGGCGAGACCAGCCGTGAATGGGGTACCCCGATCTCGATGGATGCGGATGTACGAAAACGGGTGGATGGCCTGATGTCTTCGCTTGGCCTGTAGCAACAAGCGGGGAAACGTACCGGCAGGGATGGGGCCTGCCAGGCATTGCCCCCACGGGGCGCGTCGCCTACTTGCGGCCGGCCTGATCGCCGATGTAGGCGCGGAACAACTGGTAGGTGCGCCAGGCCGCGTAGGCATATCCGGCATAGCGCAGGCCGCGCATGATGCGGCCGCTGTCCATGCCGCGCGCGGCCAGCAGGGTCGCCGCGGTCGATACCCATGCCGGATTGCGCCAGGTGCTGATGATGCGCGCGCCAATCATGGCGAAGTTGAGCGGCCGCTTCAGGCGCCGCAGGTCGCGCACGGTTTGCGTCAACTCGATGCGCTCAATCTTCGCCAGGAGCAAGAGCTCCTCCTTGCGGCGCGCGCGTTGGTCAGTCTTGGCGGACACGGCTTAGCGCCTCGACATCGGCCTTGAGTTCGGCCAGCGTGGCTTCGAACATCGGAGGGCGTGCGGCCACTGCGGCTTGCAGGCGCGACACACACAGGAGGGCCAAACCGCCATACGCGACCACCAGGGCGGTGATCGCGAGGTAGCGATGGCTGTCCCAGAACCAGACGAGCACCAGCACGTTGACCATCAACAGCGCGAGGCCAGCGAACAGCAGCGCCAGGGCGCCGAGCACGGCCAGTTGGGCGGCGCGATCCTTCTCTTCCGCAAGCTCGATACCGAACAGTTCGAGCCGCGTTCGCAACAACCCGATCAGCGAAGGGCCGATGCTGCGCAGCGAACTCAGCATCCCGCGCGGCGCGTTGGCCGCAGATGCCGATTCCGAACCGCGGTCAGCGCTCATGCGGCCTTCAACGACTATCGGCGATTGACCAGAAGGCCGATCAGAAAGCCGGCGGCAGCGGCGATTCCGACGGACTTCCAGGGGTTGTCATGAACGAAATCGTCGGTCGCCCGGGCGGCAGCCTTGGCGCGATCGGCAACCACTTCCTGCACATCACCCAGTTTTTCCTTGGCACTGCGCAGCTTGACGCGCAGGCGCTCGCCCATTTCGGCCGCCTTTTCGCCCGTGGCGGAAGCCATCGCCTTGACCAGATCGTCGGCATCGGCCACCAGGGTTTTCACGTCGGAAATCAGTTTGTCACGATTCGCTTCGGTTTCCATGAAACGCTTCTCCGTTCAAAAGGGAAAGTACAGCCTTCGATTATAGGGCGACCATGTTGCGCTGCGGTCCGTTGAGGATGCGAATTGCGCCAGACGTCAGAATGAATAGCGCAGATTGACGGCCCAATGGTCGTTCTTGCCGCCGGCGCCCACTCCGGTGACGCCATAATTCTCGTATTCGAAACGCAATCCGAAGCTCCGTCCGGCGGAATACCCGACTCCCAGCCCCAGAAACAGGTCAGAGCGCCCGGCGCCCGCGGTGCCTGCCGCCGCCCAGGCCGGATTCGAAAAGCGCGACAGGTCCGCCGGATTGTTGCCCATGCCGACCTTGCCGGTCACCGACCATTGGTTTCCCAGGGCAAGACTGCCCGTCCCGGCCAACGACCAGGCCCGCATGCGCACATCACCCGAGGCGGACAGTCCGGGCATGCCCGAGAGATAGCCGTAGCGCCCGAGGTCACCATAGGCTGCCTCAAGCCCGAACGAATGGCTCAACTGGTAGCCGGCCAGAAGCTTCCAGGCTGCTCCGCGGGAATTCTCCGCCGCACGACCCTGGCCAGCCTCAGGGCTCGAAACAGTTGCGCGCGTGGTCAGCTGGGCGAACGCCGTCGAGGCGACAACCGCCGCCATCAGCCCCGCCAACGCAACAACGCCACGCACCATTGCCACTCCCGAAAACGCACCGATCGGACTGACCCGAATCGCACCCAGCCCCGTGCAAACCATCATACACACTCGGTTACTGTCGGACAAACCAGCGTGAAACAAAGTTCCATTTTGCCCGCGGACCTGTTGCAAAGACTCAACCTTCGGCGTGCACCCACTGCAATAGCGCGTCGTTCAAGGCCTGCGTCCCGGCAAGGTTGGAGTGGTTGACGATGCACACCACCACGTAGCGCTTGCCGGAAGCCGCCAGCACATAACCGCCGATGGAACGGACGTCGTTGAGCGTTCCTGTCTTGATATGCGCCTGCCCCGCCACCTCGCGCGAGCGCAGGCGCCGGCGCATCGTGCCGTCATAGGCCACCAGCGGCATCGAAGCCACGAACTCGGGCATTACCGGGCTGCGGAAGGCAGCCACCAGGAGGCGCCCGAGCGCGCCGGCGGATATCCGCTCGATGCGCGAAAGCCCCGAGCCGTTTTCCATGACAAGCTCTTCGCCGCCAAGTCTCTTTTCGGCCAGCCAGGTCTTGACCGTGCGTGCGGAACGATCCGCGTTGCCGGGCAGCTTCAACATCTCGGCGGAAAGGGAAAGGTACAACTGGCGCGCCATCACGTTGTTGGAAAACTTGTTGATGTCACGCACCACCTCAGCCAGGGTCTGCGACTCCAGCTCATAAATCAGGCGCGCCCCCGCCGCCAGGGTTCCATCGCGCACCTCGCCGGACAGGGAGCCACCGACGTCGGTCCACATCGCGCGGACCACCGCGGCGGCGTACTGCGTCTGCGAAAGCTCGAATGGATGCAGCCACCAGGATTTGACCCCGCAAGAGCTCGCGTAAGTGCCCGAGACGGCAATGCCCCCGGCCATGTCGATCTTCGGCTTGACCGGGTAGCTGCGGAAATCGGCGCAGGCCCCTTGCACAAGCCGGACGGTGGAGCGCACCGGCAAGCCTGCCAGTTTCGGCTCCACGGTCACGTTGACTGTTCCCGAGGCTTCGTCCGGCGCAAACGTCATGGCCAAAGCCTTGAAGTTGATCAAAAGCGCATCCGGGCCGGCGTTGTATGCCCGCAACGGATCACCATCGAACCTGGCCGGGTCATAGCCATTGATGTCGAAGCCGGTACGATCCAGAAGGATGTTGCCGCGGATTTCGCGCAGCCCGCGCGCGCGCACCGCTTTCAACGCCAGCCACAACTGCTCCTGGGTGAGCTTGGGATCGCCAGCGCCGCGAATCACAAGGTCACCCTCGAGCACATCGCCACGGCGCGTGCCGACCTCGTGAAAGCCGGTCTTCCAGACAAAGCTCGGCCCCATCAGTTCAAGCGCCGCAAAGGTGGTCACGAGTTTCATCACCGATGCGGGATTGAGCGCCCGATCCGGGTTCAACGCCACCAGGGGACGGGCCGCGCCCACCTCCTGAACGTGAATGGCGACCGCGCCGCCAGGCAGTTTTGCCGCCCGCAGCGCGTTGGCGAGTGCCGGCGGCAGGCCAGCGGGCACGGGGTCGGCCTCGGCGGCGGACTGGACCGGCACGGACGGCGCTGCGGCGGGTACCGAAGGCGCTTGCGCCTGGCCCGGCAAGGCAAACCCGCAAGCGAGGACAAAGACGGCAACGGCGGAAACGAATTTCACGGGAAACCAGGCTGGGCGCGGCCCCCGATTATCCCACGCACATCGGTGACGACTTTGTAGCGCATGGCCACCCGCCGTCGCCGGCTCCCGGGCAGGGTCCCACGCTCCTGGACACGCCAGGTCAAGCCTGCGTCTTGAGCCTTTTCAGCACATCGAAGCCGATCCGCTCCCAATCACCCGCGCTCTGGATCACGCGGCTCAAGCGAATACGGAAAACATCCCTGCCGGGTTTCATGGTGTAGGTGCGGTTCGGGTCGAAGGTGCCGCTCTTGAGAAGGACCGAGTCGGACAAACCGCGCGCCTCGTCGCCAAAAATGAAGAAGCCGGCGATCCCGGGCATGGTCGAGGCCTTGCCATCGGGCATTTCTTCAACGAGTTCGACCTTTCGCCAGGTATCGGCAAGGCGCCTGACGCCGATATCCGCCCCCTGCGCGGTCGGCACGACACGTACCGCGGTGCCAAGGACCCAGGCGCCGGATTCCGGGTCGGCAAATACCGTCAAGGCCCCCTTTTCGACCGTATAGGCCAGGCCGGTCGCCTTGAACCCCGCACCGGTCGGCGACTGATCGATCAGCCCCCACTGCATCGACGCCTTCCCCGCCTGCAGGGCTTCGCAGCAGGCGTCAAAACCGGCTTCGGCCGCCACCTGCACGCCATCGACGCGCTGCCGGCCGGTATCCTTGCCGGCCTGGCGAACGGTCACGTACTCCCAGAACCGGCTCAGCTGATGCAGGGCATCGTGATACTCGAACAGCGGATTGCTGGCATACAGGCCCAGCGTGGTCACGCTGATCTGCCGGAAATAGTCGGACCGCGACGCCGAAACCCGCTCGGCCAGCCGGGCATGCGCGAAATAGCGCGGGGAAGCCATTCCGGTACCCGCGGCCGGTACCAGCCCGGCGCTACCCTCGAGATCAACCGCGAAATAGTGCTGGCCGGCATCGCGCTCGCGCTCCAGGGCGATACCACGCGCCCATTCCTCCAGCCAGTCGAAGCATTTGTCGACCTGGCGCGGCGACATGCCGAGATCGGCGATCGTCGACAGCAACAGCATGCGCAGGTAGAGCGTGTCGTTCGAAGTGCCGAGGTCGTTGACCAGCATGGTGTCGCCGGACCGCTCGGCGCGCGCGTACATGCGGTGCGCGTAGGTCCAGGTCGGCGCCGCGATCGGCTCGGCGCCCAGCAGGCAGAACAGCGCATGCAATCCAGCCAGGCGCAACGCGCGCGTGACCAGGGTGCCACCGGCCCGATCGCCTTCGCAGGCGCGATCGAATGCCATCAGCAACAGATAGCACAGCGGGCGCAGGTCGACTTCAGCGGACTGCGCGCCGTCGCCCTTGCGGCGCCGGCGCGCGCGCTGCTGCGCCAGGCGCTGGTGCAATTCGTCGTCGAGCAACACCAGAAGGCGCTGTTCGATCTGCTTTTCTGCAAGCCAGGTTTCCACCGTCGGCAGGGCACGCGCCACAAACTGTCCATCAGCCAGGGACCGCCACGGAATCTCGCCGACATCCCCCGGCAACGTGCGCGGCGGCGTCATGCGGCGCCCTTGGCCACCGGCTGCGGCAGGTCACGCACCGAGTCGGCCACTTTTTGCCCCAGGACATACTTGGTCATGTCGAGGGTGTTGCCAAGCCAGTTCGATGGCGTATCGAGGTCCAGGCCGGGCACCCGTTCGCCCTCGAAGGCCGGGTCCGACGGGTCGAGCAGGCGGCCATAGGCCGCCACCAGTTGCCAGTAGGTCCCGCTGTCCGGGTACTGTCCGCGAAATGCCCGGGAGACAGACCCATATTCCCGCACCCGCCGCTCCATGCGCAGGACTTCCAGCAAAGCAAGGTGGATCAGCATGGGGTCGGTCGAACGGTGCAACGCGTATTCCAGGAAGCTGATGGCCTTCGCCGGATCGAAGTCTTCCTGGTAATAGGTCCGCGCCAGGCCGATGATTGAACGCGGCTCGTCCAGCTTGACCCGGCCAAGCGCGATCTCCGGAAAAAGCTTGCGCTCGAACTCGCCCAGGTATTGCTCGACGCGGGCCTTCGCCTCCGCCCCGGCCACGCCGTCCATTGATGCGTGATCCGGCGCGTCAAGCGCAAAATCAATGGCGGTTTCGGCCTGCGCAGGCGCGTTGACAGCCGGAACCGGGCCGACAACCGGAGCTTGCGTTCCGCCCTGGAGCGTCCTGCCGCGTCCGGTGATCGGCGGCAAGGAAAGGGTATATGGGTCCGGTCGCAGGCCGGCTGCCACGCCTGCATCGGGCAGCGTTTTGCCGCGCCCGGTCGTCGGGCGCAACTGGGAGCTCACGTCGCGCGCCGCCTCGGGGCCGAACCCGAACGCCCTTTCAATCATTCCGGACCGTTCCTTGGTGTCAACCGGGGCTTCGGCCTCGTCCGCCCCCTTCTTCTTCAGCGCCGATTCAGGCAGGAACATGCCATCGTCGGTCGGGATCTCGCGATCGGCAATCCCGCCGGGCGGAACGACCGCCGGTTTCGTCGGCTTCGTAACCTGGATACCTGGCGGCACAAAAGCGATGCCGACGTCTTCAGGCGGCTTGATCGCCGCGGCACGTGAAGGCGTCGCCGCATCCGCAGCCGCCGGCGCGGGCGCGGGTTGCGCAAGCACAGCGGGCGACGATGCTGGCGATGGCAGCGGAACCGGGGCCGGCGCAGCAACAGGCGGCGAGCGCGACGCGGTGCGATCAAGCACAACGGTGCGCGCGTATTGCTCCTGGTCGTCCGGCGTCGCGGCGACTTCGGCCGGAGCCGGGCGGCTTGCATCGACCGGTTCCGAAGAGGCGACTTGCGGTTCCTGCGGCATCGACGGTGCGGTGCCCGCATCCCAATCGCGCCGCAACTGGGCGCGCCGTTCGGTCGCCACGCGATAGCGCCAGAAGCCAACGGCGACGAGGCCGACACATACCAGCAACAAGGCGATGACACCAAACGTGTCCAGGCGCGCCGCCAGGCGCTTGTTTTCTTCAGCCAGGCGGCGGGCGCGATCCTCGGCGGCCGCACGCGCGGCCTCGATCTCGCCGAGCTGCTTTTTAAGTGCCCCCATGTTGCCTTCAAGCGCACCCAGACGCGCCTGCATCTGGATGGCTTCGGCCACCGGGTTGTCCGCGAGCGCCATCCGCGCCTGCACACGCAGGCTTTCACGATCAGCCTCGCCAATCTCGCGCTGTGGCACTGTCAGGGACAACAAATCGTCGCTGCGCTTCAAGGACAGTACCCGTTGCAATACCTCGTCATCCTCGGATCGGGTAATGGTCAGGCGAAACCCGGCGCGCGCCTTTGACCTGGGGGTGCGCAGCGCGGCCTCAGGTGCCCGCCCACCTGGAGGCGACACCCGCAGCGACGGCCCCAGCCCGGTGCCAGGCGCCGCGCCAGTCGCTGCGACATTGGGCGATGACTGCCGCTCGGCCATCACCCCGCCCGTGCCAGCGTCAGTGTCGCGCCGTTCCGCCCGGCGCGCGCGGCGCGGCGCGGAAGGCGTGGCTTGCGCGATCGGGACGACCGCGACCGGCGTGACGATCGCTTCCTGCTGCGCCGCAGGCGCGTCCAGCAGCACCACGAATTCACGCGAAAGGACGCTCGCCGGGGCGCAATCTATGGTGATGCGCAGTCGCACGGCCGGCTCGCCTACCGCCGCGCGCGTGCGCACGACGATCTCGCCGCCCCCAGGCCGGACGGTGACCGCAAACTGCGCATTGGCAAGATAGGGAAGCGCCTGATTCGCCGTTGCGGCGTCGTCACGCGCCCGGATGCACTGGGGCGCAATGCTTTCGCCGGCACTCACCGTGAAGGGCAAGACCGCTTCGAAGGGATGCCCGACCGACGACCTGACGCTGAGTTCGCCCAATGACAGGGCGCCAACCCCCGCGCTTATCGCAAGGGCCCCGAACGCAGTCAACCACCTGCTGATGGACAAGTACAAGACGATTTCGACAGGCAGCTGGCCGGTATGTCAGGTGCTGCCATTTCCTTCACAAAAATGCCGGGCGCGAATGATTTCGCCTTGCCCGCCCCCCGCAAGTAAGGACTTTATCCTTTACCCTGCATTATGGGAAGACATCCATTGGCTCAGTCTCGAAGTCGCGAGCAGGCCTTCGGGGTCGAACGGCGGCTTGTCGCAGGCTTGCGGGCTGGCAGGTTCCCGGGCAGGCGCCTGTTCCGGTGCATTGCGCAATTGGTGGATTTCGTTGAGGAACCAGAGTTCATCCATCACTTCCGGCGGGAAACCGTGCCGGTCGCCA
This sequence comes from Burkholderiales bacterium, assembly GCA_965279115.1. Taxonomy (GTDB): domain Bacteria; phylum Pseudomonadota; class Gammaproteobacteria; order Burkholderiales; family JAEUOS01; genus JAEUOS01. The sequence goes on along the minus strand of OZ257137.1, from coordinate 2,901,019 downwards.
CGGTCGTCCAGGATAAGCCCGTTGATCTCGCGCTCGAACTCGGGGCGCGACCAGCTTTCGATCATGCGCACGAGAAGGCGCGGATACTGGGACTCGAGGGCGCTGGGACTGGCGGTCTCGAAGCTGCCAAAGCGGTAGGCGTCACCATAGATGAGGTTCATCCAGACCGGCGCGTTCTCCGGCTTTTGGGTCGCGGGTCTGGGCTCAGCGGCGACGACGGGCAACGCCGGCGCCTCGGCAATCTCGGCATCGGCCGCCGCTGCCGCGGCGGAGTCCGGCGACTTTGTCGGGGCGTCCAGCGCTTCTTCCCCGCACAGCGCCCGCACGATATCCGGGACCGACGCCGCGGTCGCATCTGCGCGCGCCGCGGTGTCCTGCTCTTCCTGGTCAAGCACGCTACCGCGCGGCACCACAAGACAAACACGCGAAATGCGCGGAGCGCGCGGCCGCTTGAGCGCGCGCAGCAAGTGCAGACCTTCGAAATCCTCGCCCTTGAGCCCGAGCACCACCCAGGCGGGGCGACGCTCGCGCACGTGCGCTTCCACCGTTTCCAGGTCGGCCGCTTCGAGAAATTCGAAACCGCGCCCGGATAGCGCGCGCCGCCAATTGGCGCGGGTCTTGTTGTCAGCATGGACAAGCAGGGCCAGCCCGGCGGGCGCCGGAGCACTGGGCGCCGGCTCAGGTGATGGTTTGGCAATCTCGGGCGCTGCCGCTTTCGCTGCTGCCTCGGCAGCCTCGGCCGAATCCAGCCCGGCGGTCTCGGCGAGCGTGGCTTCGCTCTCGACGGTTGCAAGCAGGCCCATGGTGCACATGGCCGAAAGCCAGAGTTCGAGGTCGTCACCGTCGATGTTTGGCATCTGGCGGGCGATGCTTGCAAAAGAAACTGGCCCGGCCTGCGCAATGCCCAGAACCGTCATGAACGCGGGCGAAGCGCCGCTGCGAGCGGCCAGACGTTCGACACCTGCGTCCGTAATGCGGTACTGCCACGCATCGCGAAATATGTTCACACCTCTCCCCGGTCCGAAACGGTACCTGCCGGTAGCACCCAGTTTGGGAGAAGAAGCCATGGAGTCGCTAAGCATTAGGGAAAACGATCAGTGGACGTCCATTATCGATTGAAAATCCCCGCCTAAGTCTTTGATTAGGGCAAGTTTTCACAAATTCACAACGCGTTCGTGGCGCATTGACAACTACGGCATCCGGATGGGTTTCTTGAACCTGACCACCGATCGGTGTTGATTTTTGCCAAGTCGCCCCTATAATTAGCACTCACCCGAGTTGAGTGCTAACAATGTTCGGCTCAGGTATTTGCAACCGCACGATCGACGCATCCGAGTGGGCGTGCCCCGCCAAGCGTCTTTCCAAGGACGTTGCACTTTCAAATCCCCAGTCTTGCCGACGCCTCCGGCGAAAGCACGACAATTCATTGTTTTTAAAGGAGTTTAGAATGGCCTTGAAAATCCGCCCCCTGCACGACCGCGTGGTTGTGAAGCGTCTCGAAAACGAAACCAAGACCGCTTCCGGCATCGTCATTCCCGACAACGCAGCCGAAAAGCCCGATCAAGGTGAAGTCATCGCTGTCGGCCCCGGCAAGCGTGGCGACGACGGCAAGCTGATCGCCCCTGACGTCAAAGCCGGCGACCGCATCCTTTTCGGCAAGTACGCGGGCTCCACCGTCAAGATCGACGGCGACGAAGTCTTGGTCCTGCGCGAGGAAGACATCCTCGGCGTGCTGGCGTAATTCCGCCCACATCCATTAATCGCCAAATCAATCGCAACAGGAGTCAATCAACATGGCAGCCAAACAAGTACTGTTCCATGACGCCGCGCGCGTCAAGATGCTCTCCGGCCTGAACATCCTGGCCGACGCAGTCAAGGTCACCCTCGGCCCCAAGGGCCGCAACGTGGTGCTCGAGCGCTCTTTCGGCGCCCCCACCGTGACCAAGGACGGCGTCTCCGTCGCCAAGGAAATCGAACTCAAGGACAAGTTCGAGAACATGGGCGCACAGATGGTCAAGGAAGTCGCTTCCAAGACTTCCGACGTCGCCGGTGACGGCACCACCACCGCGACCGTGCTGGCGCAAGCCATCGTTCGCGAAGGCCTGAAGTCGGTGGCCGCCGGCATGAACCCGATGGATCTCAAGCGCGGCATCGACAAGGCCGTCATCGCCATCACCGACGAGCTCAAGAAGATCTCCAAGCCCACCACCACCAGCAAGGAAATCGCCCAGGTCGGCGCGATCTCCGCCAACTCGGACGAGTCCGTTGGCCAGCGCATCGCCGAAGCGATGGACAAGGTCGGCAAGGAAGGCGTCATCACCGTTGAAGACGGCAAGAGCCTGAACGACGAACTCGAAGTCGTCGAAGGCATGCAGTTCGACCGCGGCTACCTGTCGCCCTACTTCATCAACAACGCCGACAAGCAGCAAGCCAACCTGGACAACCCGTTCATCCTGCTGCACGACAAGAAGATCTCCAACATCCGCGAATTGCTGCCTATCCTGGAGCAGGTCGCCAAGGCCGGCCGCCCGCTGCTGATCGTGGCCGAAGAGATCGAAGGCGAAGCGCTCGCGACCCTGGTGGTCAACAACATCCGCGGCATCCTGAAGACCTGCGCCGTCAAGGCACCGGGCTTCGGCGACCGTCGCAAGGCCATGCTGGAAGACATCGCCATCCTCACCGGCGGCACCGTGATCGCCGAGGAAGTCGGCCTGACGCTCGAAAAAGCCACCCTGAAGGACCTGGGTTCGGCCAAGCGCGTTGAAATCGGCAAGGAAGAAACCACCCTGATCGACGGCGCCGGCGATGCCAAGAACATCGAAGCCCGCGTCAAGCAGGTTCGTGTCCAGATCGACGAAGCCACCAGCGACTACGACCGCGAGAAGTTGCAGGAGCGCGTTGCCAAGCTGGCCGGCGGCGTTGCGCTGATCAAGGTTGGTGCCGCCACCGAAGTCGAGATGAAGGAAAAGAAGGCTCGCGTTGAAGACGCCCTGCACGCCACCCGTGCAGCCGTCGAGGAAGGCATCGTCGCCGGCGGCGGCGTGGCTCTCCTGCGTGCCAAGCAGGCTGTGGGCGGCAAGCTCAAGGGCAGCAACCACGACGAAGACGCAGGTATCGCAATCGTCATGCGCGCCGTTGAAGAACCCCTGCGCATCATCGTCGCCAACGGCGGCGGCGAGCCTTCGGTTGTTCTGAACAAGGTGCTCGAAGGCAAGGGCAACTTCGGCTACAACGCCAAGGACGACAAGTATGGCGACATGGTCGAAATGGGCGTGCTTGATCCGACCAAGGTGACCCGCACCGCGCTGCAAAACGCGGCATCGGTTGCCGGCCTGATGCTCACCACCGACGCAATGGTCGGCGAGCTGCCGGAAGACAAGCCGGCTGGCGGCGGCATGCCCGGTGGAATGGGCGGCATGGGCGGCATGGGCGGCATGGATATGTAATGACATCGCCCAAAAGTACAAACCTACTTTTGGGCGGTTCTTGCATGCAAAAAATCGGACGGCAAAGCCGCACGATTTTTTGATCCAACTGCCATAAACAAAAAGCCCGCGGGAGACCGCGGGCTTTTTGTTTATGGCGTGCGCATGATGGGCCCTTTTATTCCGGCCACCAGCCGTCCTCGCGCAATGTGAGTCGTGGTGAATCGAATACGCCCTTCACAAGCGCGCTGCGCACAGGACCGAGGCGTTCGCGCCAGGCACTGCCCTGGCGCATGGCGACCACCACTCCCGCCAGCTGAGCGCCAAGCCCCTCCAGGAGATCCATCACCGCGACAAGGGTGCCGCCAGTGCTGACGGCATCATCGACGATCACCACGCGGCGACCGGCGATCAGGGACAACTGGTTAGGGTCGAGATAAACCCGCTTGCCTTGCGTGGGCGTGGTGAGCGACTGCACGGAAGCCGACAAGGCCTCGTCGTACCAGAATTTTCGCGAATAGCCCAACGGAACGTTGCGGGCATGACCCAGTTCTTCCGCTACCAGCGGGGCGAACACCATGCCCAGCGTAGGCAGGCCGGCAATCACATCGCAGTTCATCGAACGGGCGAGGGCGGCCATGTGGGCGGCGAGCTTTCGTACCACTTCGAAGGACGCCTGGTTGGCGATCAGCGACGCAACCGCACGATCGGTCGTGCCCGCGACCTTGCGAATCGGCAGCACCAGGCGGCACCCGTCCGGCAGGCGCGCGGGATACCCAAACCGGTAGGGCGCCTCGATCGCGAATCCGCCCGCAACCACCGCCGTTGTGTCGGGCAGCAATTCCTGCCAGAAGCCCGTGGTCGCGCGGGTGAAGCCGTCTTCGCTCAATCCGGACGGCTCCGCGTATCCACAACGCTGCGCGCTTTCCGGATCATTCGGCCTTGATTCCCAGCCGCCTGATGACCGCGCCGTAGCGGTCGTAGTCGACCTTCATGGCGGCGACCAACTCCTGGGGTGTGCTTCCCACCGGGTCGGCACCCAGCGCAAGCAGCTTTTCACGCACATCCGGCATTGCCAGGGCGCGCACCACGTCAGACTGGATGCGCTCGACCACCGGCCTGGGAATACCCGCAGGCCCGGAAAGGGCATACCAGGAAACCGCCTCGAACCCTGTGAAGCCCCCGGCCTCATTCAAGGTTGGCAGATTCGGCAGCACATTGGTGCGCTTCGCTGCGGCCAAACCAAGCGCGCGCAGCTTGCCGGCCTGGATCTGCTGCAACACCGAAGGCAGTTGCGCCACCATCAATTGCACATGCCCTCCCAGCAAATCGCGCACCGCGTCACCCACACCCTTGTAGGCGACGTGATTGATTTCAATCCCCGCCATCGACTTGAGGATCTCGCCCCCCAGGTGCGCCTGGGTGCCGCTGCCGCCGGACGCGAAGCTCAGGCTCGCCGGCTTTTGCTTCGCCAGCGTGACCAGTTCGGCCAGCGTCGAGGCGGGTACGGCCGGATTGACCACGAGCACGTTCTGCACCGATGCCACCAGGGTGATGGGCGTCAGGTCCTTGAACACATCGAGCGCGAACTTGGGGTACAGGTGCGGGTTGACCGCGAGGTTGCCGACCGGCGCGGACACCAGAGTGTAGCCGTCAGGCGCCGACTTCGCCGCCGCTTCCATACCTATATTGCCGGCGGCACCGGTGCGGTTCTCGACCACGACGGGTTGCCCCCAGAACTCAGCCAATTTGGCGCCCACCAGGCGTGGCAGCGAATCCGCCGCGCCGCCCGGGCCGAATGGAACAATGATCTTCACCGGGCGCGACGGCCAGGCCTGCGCGAGGGCCGCGTGACAGGCAAACGCGCTCGCCAGTACCGCCATCCAACGCACCAACTGACGAGGCATTTTCATGAGGTTTTCCTTCCGGTAAACGATGTCAGGTGTCTTGGCCGGGGCGACTTCAAATACCCAGATAAGCCTCGCGCACCCGTGGGTGCAGCGCAAGCTCGGCCGTCGCGCCAGCGAGCGTGGTCCGGCCCGTCTCCACCACCACGCCATGCGTGGCCAGTTCGAACGCGGTCATCACGTCCTGCTCGACCAGCAGGATGGTGAGGCCGCGCCGATTGATTTCCTGCAAGGCTTCGGTGAGCTTTTCCACCGCGCGTGGCGCCAGGCCCAGCGAAAGCTCGTCAATCATCAACAGTCTGGGGCGTGCCATCAGGCCGCGACCGATGGCGCACATCTGTTGCTCACCGCCCGACATGGTGGTGGCATCCTGGCGGCGGCGCTCGGCGAGAATCGGAAACAGCGAGTACACCCACTCCAGGTCCTTCTCGACCTCCGCCTTCGAGTCCTTGCGCAGGTAGGCGCCAAGCAGGAGATTGTCGCGCACGGTGAGGCCCTTGAACAGACGTCGCCCCTCCGGCACATGCGCGATCCCTGCGCCCAGCACCTCCTCCGCCGATACGCCAGTGATATCGCGGCCGCCAAACACCACTTCGCCGGAACGCGCGGCGACCAGCCCGGAAACCGTGCGCAACAGCGTGGTCTTGCCGGCGCCATTGGATCCGACGATGCAGGCGATGCTGCCCTCCACCACCTCGAAGGCCATGTCCCACAGCACCTGCACCTCGCCGTAACCTGCGGTCAGGCCGCGCACCTGCAACAGCGGCTTATCCACGCGCACCTCCGGCATCCATCTCTTTCAGCTTGGCGGCGAACTTGTGGCCGAGATAGGCCTCGACCACCTTTTCATCCTTGGCCACTTCACGCGGGTCTCCCTGCGCGATCAACTCGCCGTGATGCAATACCAGCACCCGGCTGCAAAGCGAAAACACCACCTTCATCAGGTGCTCGACGATCACGATGGTGACACCGCGCGCGGCGATTGCGCGCATCAGTTCAAGCGCGCGGTCGATCTCGCCCGTATTCAGACCTGCATTGACTTCGTCCAGCATCAACAGGCGCGGCTTCATCGCCAGCGACTTGGCCAGTTCAAGCCGCTTGCGCGACGGCAGCGTCAGGCTGGCCGCCGGACGCCGGGCATCGCCTGCCAGCCCGACGAATTCGAGGTGCTCCATTGCCGCACGATCCGCCTCGGCCCGATTGGCCGCCTTGCCGGCAAACAGGGCACCTGCCACCACATTTTCCAGGACCGTCATTTCCGGAAATGGCTGCACGATCTGGAAGGTACGCGCCAGGCCGCTGCGCGCCGACTGCCAGGGGCGCTGGGTCGTGACATCGCGCCCCTCGAAAAGAACCTGCCCGGCACTCGCGCGATGCACACCGGTGATCACGTTGATGAGCGTGGTCTTGCCGGCGCCATTGGGACCGATCAGGCCGACGATCTCGCCCGCGCGACCCGCGCCGCCCAGCTCGAAACTGACATTGTTGACAGCGGCCACGCCGCCGAATTTCCGGGTGAGCGAGCGCACTTCAAGCATGACGGCGCCCCTTCAGTCTGGCCCACAGGCGGCGGTAATCGATGCGCAACAAGCCGCCGGGAAGGAAAAAGATCAGGACCACGATGGTCGCGCCGAGAATCGCCTGGTTGGCTTCCAGGAAGCGTGCCCAGATCGACTCCTCCAGCACCACGAAGACCAGGGCGCCCAGCACCGGGCCGAATACCGTGCCTTCGCCGCCCAGCAGCGCCATCACCGGCACCTTCAGCGTTGTGAGGATCGAAAACGCGTCCACCGGCGCGATATAGGCGATCCACGAGGCGTATACCGCGCCGGTCATGCCGCAAAACACCGCGGAGAGGGTGAATGCGCCGATCTTGTAGGCACTCACGTTCACCCCCACCATGTCGGCCGCATCCTCGTTCTGCTTGATGGCCTTGAGCCCGAAACCGAAACGGCTTTTCTCCACCCAGACCGTGGCGACAAAAGACGCCACCAAAACCGCCAGCATGGCGAACAGGAAGACCCGTCCGGCGTAGTCGGCGCCGCCGGCCATGATCTTGACGTTGAGCCCGTCGCCGCCGCCGGTCAAGCCCGACCAGGACGAGGCCACCAGACGCAGGACCTCCACCACCGAAATGGAGCCCACCGCGAAGTAGTGGCCCTTCACCCGCAGGATGGCGAAACCCAGCAAGGCGGCGAACGCGGCCGTGATTGCCCCGGCGATCAACCAGGCCAGCACCATCGGCACACCGGCGTTCTGCACCAGCGCACCGGCATAGGACCCCAGGCCGATGAATGCCGCGGTGGCGAAGGACGGATAGCCCGTGTAGCCGCCGATGAAGTTCCACGAAAGCGCCAGCGCCGCGTACATCGCAACGAAGGTGGCGAGCTTGACGTAGTAGTTGTCGGCCACAAACGGCGTCAGGGCGATGCCGATCACCACCACCACAAAGGCAAGGATGCTCTTATTCATAGCCCTTGATCCCGAGAAGGCCGGTCGGCCGCACCATCAGCAGCACCAGCATGAGCACGAAGCCGATGGTGATCGCGTTCTGCGGCCCGAACCAGTGCCCGCTGAACGATTCGATGAGCCCCAGCGCGAGGCCGCCAAGCAGCGCGCCCGGCACGCTACCCAGCCCTCCGATCACGCACACCACGAACGCCTTGCCCAGAAGGAGTCCCGATACATTCGTCGTGACAGGAAAGGCCACCGCGAAAAGCACGCCACAGGCGCCAGCCATGCCGGCGCCGATGCCGAAGGTCATGGCATAGATGCGCGGAATGCGGATGCCCATCAGCGCCGCTGCGTCGCGGTCCATGCGCACGGCCACGATGGCTCGGCCCGCCTTTGAAGCACGCATGACAGCATAAAGCAGGCCGGTAAGCGCAAAGGCCAGCGCCATCGCCACCAGGCGATCCGTGGGCAGCACGATGTCACCCAACGCCACACTGCCCCAGTTGAGGGTGATGCGCCGGGGCGTTGCTTCAAAGACGCTGTTCATGAAGTTGTAGAGCATCATGTCCAGGCCAAAGGTCAACGTCAGCGTGGTGAGCACCGGCCGCCGCACCACGCGGTTGATCAGCAGGTATTGCAACGCGTAACCGAACAGGAACATCAGGCCCGCCACCACCAGGAGCGAGACCAGCGGATGGATCTTCGCGCCGGCCCATGCGAAATAGGTAAGGTAGCCGGCGAAGATGATCAGCGAGCCATGCAGCATGTTGATCACGTTGAGCACGCCCCATACCAGGGAGAACCCGACCGCGATGCATGCGTACAGGCCGCCCAGCATGAGGCCATTGACTAGAGCTTGGAGCATTGGCGAACCGGTCTGATGCTGCGAAGGCAGCGCCTCAATAAAGTTGGGAATCGCGATCCGGACCAGGCCGGGCAGCGTCGCCCGGCCTGGGAGAGCGATGAATACCGGCTACTTCACGGCCTGCAGGTTGCCCTGCTTGATGGATTCCGGAAACAGGACCAGCGGCTTGCCGCCCTGCACCTGGATCATCGGCAGGTCGCGCCCCTGGTTCATGCCATTGGCGCCGATCTTGATCGGGCCGTAGAAGGTGAGCACGTCGAGGCTGGCCAACTGGGCGCGCACCTTGTCCTTGTCGATCGACCCGGCCTTCTCGATTGCCATCTGCAGGGCGATCAGGGCGGCGGCGGAAGAGGCGTGCACATAGTCGGGTTCGGCCTTGGTACGGGCTACGAATTCCTTGAAGAACTCCGCGGTCGAACCGAACACGTCGGTGGTCTTGTAGGTCAGGGCATGGTGCCACCAGGACGCGCTGGTCACGCCCTCGGCGAGCGGCCCGAGCGCGTCGATGTACTCCTTGTAGGCGGGACCGGTGATCATGGTGATGACCGGGGCTTTCACGCCCAGTTCGGCCATCTGCTTGCGCGCCAGCACCAGGTCCTGGGTATAGCCGGTCACGTAGATCCAGTCGGGCGCGGCGGCCTTGATCTTCGACATCGCGGCAGCATGATCGAGCGTGCCCACCGGGTAGAGCTCGTTGTAGACCACCGTCATGCCGGCCTTCTCGGCATGGGCCTTCATGTCCACCGCCATGGCGCGCGGGAACACATCCTCGCGACCGAGGATCGCCACCTTCTTGACGTTCGGCAACTGCTTGTTGACCAGCGAGACCATGCTGGAAATGATGCCGGTATTGGGCGCCAGCGTGCCGAACAGGTTCTTGTAGCCCTGGTTGAAAACCGATTCGCTGGAAGCCACCGAGGCCATCACCGGTATGCCGTAGCGCTCGGCGACGCCCGCCACCACCTTGGTATGGCCCGAGCCGAACGGTGCGGTGAGGAAATGCACCTTGTCCTGGGTGATCAGCTTCTCGGCCAGTGCCTGGGCGCGCTTCTCGTCGGTCTGGTAGTCGAACATCAGCAGTTCGACCTTCATCTTCTTGCCGCCGACGTTGATGCCGCCCGCCGCGTTGACCCGCTTCAACCACATGTCATAGGCGATCTGCTGCTTCTTGCCTTCATCGGCGAGGCCGCCGGTCAGCGCCAGCGGCGCTCCGATCTTGATGACGTCCTGTGCCAGCGCGAGCGCAGGCACGAAGGCCGCGCCCAGGGCCGCCAGCAGGCTCGCGGCGAATGTCGTGCGTTTCATTGCGGTATCTCCGGTGATGGATAGAAGGGAAAACTCTTTCGGATGGCGCGCAGGGCGCCGGTGCGGCTACTCGACCGCCATGTCGGCGACCTGTTTGGTCTCGCCGTCCTTGTACTGCCCCCATACGGCATGCAACTCGACCATCGCAGCGGGATCGAGATCCTCGCGAGGCAACGCGTCCGGGTCCCAGTGGCCGAACCTGTCCTGGCCGCGCACCAGCGTGGCCTTGCGCCGCCCGGTAATGGAAGTCACATGCGCCGGCATGTAGAAGAACGCGAAGCCGATGCGCCGGTCGTATGACCGGTTCGGCAGCGAGCTATGCGCGGTACGCTCGTGATGCAGCGAGAACTCGCCGGCCGACAGCGGCATGTCCACCGCCAGCGATTCGTCTATGCCTTCGAGCGTCTGCCCCTTGGCCAGCATGTTGTCCTTGGCAAAGGTTTCGACATGCTTGTAGTCGGGGCCCTTGTGCGACCCGGGCAGGACCCGCAGGCAACCATGGGTGGTACCGGCATCGGTGAAGGCGACCCAGGCGGTCACCTCTTCATGCGGCGTGAGGCCGAAATAGGCCGAGTCCTGGTGCCACGACACATAACGCGGGTCCCGGCCGTCCTTGGCGAAGATCGACGCGCCGAAAAGCATGATGTCCGGCCCGATCAGGTCTTCCACCGCATCGAGAAGGTTCTGGTTGCGCGCGATCTCCATCAGCCAGGGAAACGCCAGGTTGCCCTTGATCTTGAGCGTGCGGTTGGCGTCATGCCCGACCTGCTTCTCGTAGGCCTCGATGCGCGCGCGGTACCCGGCGGCCTCTTCAGCGGAAAAGGCACGGAACGGAAACGCATAGCCCCGCTCGCGGAAGTGGTCGATCTGCGCCTGCGTGAGAAGCTTTCCCATGTTCTTTCTTCCTGCCCTATTTGCCCATCGACTTCAATGCCGCCTGCTGCATGGTGGCCGGGAACAGCACCACCGGCTTGCCGCCCTGGATCTGGATGATCGGCAGGTTGCGGTTCTCGTTCATGCCGTCCTCGCGGAACTTGATCGGGCCGTAAAAGGTGTTGATCGAAATGGTGCGCAGCGCTTCGCGTACCTTGTCACGATCCAGCGAACCCGCCTTCTCTATGGCTTTCTGCAACACGATCAGCGCCGCCGCAGAGGAGGCGTGCACGTAGTCGGGCTCCTGCTTGGCCCTGGCGCGGATCGCGTCGGCGAACACCTGCGTGGTGCCGAACACGTCGTCGGCCTTGTAGGTCTGCGACGGATGCCACCAGGTGGCGCTGGTGACGTTCTCGGCCAACGGACCGAGGTTGTCGACAAACTCCTTTTGCGCCGGCCCGGTCAGCATGGTGACGATCGGCGCATCGAGTTTCAGCTCCGCCATCTGCTTGCGGAACAGCACCAGGTCATTCACGTATCCGGTCACGTAGATCCAGTCCGGCTGCTGCGCCTTGATCGCGCCGATCGCCGCGGCATGGTCCAGCGTGCCCACCGGGTAGAGCGCGTTGTAGACCACCGTGAGGCCCGCCTTTTGCGCCTGCGTCCCCATGATCGTCGCCATCACCTTGGGGAACACGTCGTCGCGCCCGAGGATCGCGATCTTTCTCGTGTTCGGCATCTTCTGCCTGAAGTTCTCGATCATCGCGTCGATCAGGCCGATCGAAGGTGCAAGCGTGCCGAACAGGTTCTTGAACCCCTGGTTGTGCACCGGCTCGGCGGAGGCCACGGCAATGATCGGAACGCCATAGCGCTCCGCCACGCCCGCCACCACCTTGGTGTGGCCGCTGCCGAACGGCGCGGTCATGAAGTTCACCTTGTCCTGGGTGATCAGGCGCTCGGCCAGCTGCTGGGCGCGCTTCTCGTCGGTCTGGTAGTCGTAGGTGACCAGTTCGACCTTCATCTTCTTGCCGCCGACGGAAATCCCGCCGCCGGCATTCACCCGCTCAAGCCAGACGTCATAGCCGGCCTGCTGCTTCTTGCCTTCATCCGCCAGCGCCCCGCTCATGGCAAGGGGCGCACCGATCCTGATGACATCCTGAGCGAAGACCGGCGCCGCAACGGCCGTCGCGACGGAAAGCAAAAGCCTGCTGATCAACTTAACCATGGGAACCCCGACTGCATAGCGCCACTGGATGGCCGGACCCAAGGTGCTGCAAGGCGCGTGCCAGTCCGCACGCTCAAATGCCAAACAGGGTTGCGGCAGTCTTGCCCAGCACCCATTCCTTCTGTTCTTCCGAAATGCCCGATTCATCCACGATCGCCAGCGACCGGGTATAGATGTCCGCCGGCGTCTTCAGCGCCGCCCAGGTCTGCTCCCAGTCGGTGCCGAATATGACGCGCTCGGCCCCCACCTCCGCCACCGCCCGGGCCACATGCGCCGGCTTGCTTTGCACCGTATCGAGGTAGACGTTGTCGTGCTTGAAGGCGATCAGGAGGCACATCTCGAACAGCGCGTCGTAGCCGCGGCCCATCTTGGTGATGATGAACGGTACTTCCGGAAACTGTTCCGCGAGGTCGTCTACGAAGGTCGGCACACCGTGGTAAATCGGGGTGCCGAACTGCGTCCAGGCGGTCTGGAACATGATCGGCATGCGATGGCGCGCAAGAATTTCCAGCAGCGGCACCAGGTCGCGCGCGATCTTTTCCGGCGCCGATTCCGAACTGAAGCGTGAAACCCGGATCTCGCCCATGCCCTTCAAGCCGAGTTCGTTCACCCAATAGTCCATGCTGCGGCCGAGTTCCTCGTAGTCGAGCGCATCCTGCTGGCCGGAAATGCGGGTGTTGTAGATCGGGCGGAACAGCCCGGTGAAGCGGTCGGGATGCCGGCGCACGGCCTGCGCAACCGCTTCATTGGTGCCGATGCCACGCGACTGGATGATCGCCCGGTCGATCCCGGCACGGTCCATTTCAACCAGCATTTCCCCGGTGAGATCATCGGTGCCCTTGAGCATCTCCTGGAACAGCGCCGGGTTGCGCCTGCGCAGGAGAATCGGATCGCGAACCGTCCGGATGTCATTGGAAAGGTCGAGCCCGCGATTGCCGAACGGATGTGTGTGGGCATCGATGATCGGGTATGGGCGACCGGATCGCGGGGTTGCGTCAGCGGAGCTCATCAATGCTTTCCTTTGTCGAACGCCCGGATGGCATGCTCATGGCCACGCGGGCGCGGCGTCGACCATGGCGGCACGATCGCGCTGCATCCGGTAGACCGTCGCGTCGGGGACCAGGAAATCCGCCAGCAGCAAGGCTGCGCGCTCGTCGGCGAGGTCAGGGGTGGCGATGGATGCCTTGAACGCCTCGCGCAGGCGCGCCACCTCGATGGCGGACATCGGCGCTGTCGCGATGATGGCCGGCATCGGCGTGGGATCGGTGGTCGCGATGATGCGCACCTGCGCCGCGACCTCGGGCTCGGTGTGACGGATCAGGTCATGCACATAGCCGTCCAAGGGGCCGACATCGATGCGGTTCTCGGCAATCGCCTTGATCACGCCGCGCGGATTCATCAGGCCGCCGGTGATACTCGTGTAGGGCTCGCCAACCGGGGCGTGGGCGGTCATGAGATGGTGGCGAAACGCGTAGTAGCCCGACTGCGAATCCTTGAGGGTGTAGCCGGCGCGATGGCCAAAGGTGTCTTCGAGGGTACTGAAAGGCGAGTTCGCCCCGACCACGATGTCGGTGCAATAGACCGCCCGGCCGGCATAGCGCGGCAAGGAGGGCAAGGGTTGCGCCAGGATGACCGGCTGCACCGTCCGGCGCGACAGCGGCAGGCCGCACATCATCACGGCGCCCAGATCGCTGCGCTCCCACAGGTCGGACAACAGTTTGGGCGGATCATGGTCGACCAGACCAACGTCCGCACCGGCGCGTGCGATCACCCATTCGAACAGGCGGGACCACGCCGCCCTGGAGGCGGGCGTGACCGAATACATGCGCGCGTTTGCGAGCATTCTCATCCGGGATGGCGACCAAACATGCCGAGAATGCGCGCCCACAATACGCGCCAGAACAGCTTGCCGGCATTGAGCGGCTGTGTGGCGGGCCGCGCACTTTGCTCTGGCAACACTTTGGCCTCGACCACCGCCGCGGAAGGCAAGGCCGGCACGCCCGTTGTAGAGGCGCCGGTCACCGAATCTTCCGTGCTCGGGGCTGTCACGGCCGGTTGCGCTTCGGCAATGCGTGCCTGCAAATTGGCCGCGAAGTCGCGTGTCATAGCCGCTGCCAATTCCTTGACAATGGCACCGCGCGAGAACTGCGCGAGGGAACCGGTGAGGCTGTAGTCGACCGCCACATCGACGCGGGTTTCAGCGGCCGCCACCTCCACGAGGGAAAACTTCGCCTCGCCCTTGACGCGGGAGCCGCTCTTCCGGTCGGCCCCTCCGCCGGAAAACGTGCCGGCGAAGGCCGCATCGTCCTGGCGTATCGCGCCTTGCCCCTGGAATGCGCCCGTGATCGGCCCGAGCTTGACGGTAAAGGTCAGGTCGAGATCGGCGCCGCCTTCGACCGGGCGCGGTTCGCCCACGAGTCCGGCGCCAGGCATGCATGTGACCAGCATCGACACATCGGCAAAGGCCGGCCATACCGCCGCCCGTGCGAACGGCAGCGTGAACGACTGCTCAAGCTGCATTGGCGCCCGCCCTCTCGCGCAGCACGCGCTGTATCGCCCGCACAATGCCCTGGTAGCCGGTACAACGACACAGGTTGCCCGCCAGTTCCACGCGAATTCGCGCCTCATCGGCCGCACCAGTGAGGTGCGGCAAACGCATCACAATGTCGCGCGCGGTCACCAGCATGCCCGGCGTGCAGTAGCCGCACTGCAGCGCGTGTTCGGCGGAGAACGCCGCGCGCAACTGCCGCATCACCGCATCATCCTCGAAGTCCTCGATGGTGCGCACCGTCGCACCCTCGCAGCGCACCGCGAACTGTATGCAGGAACGCGCCGGCGCGCCGTCGATTTCCACGGTACAGGCGCCGCACACGCCGTGCTCGCATCCGAGATGGGTGCCGGTCAGACCCTCATGCTCGCGCAGGAAATCCGCCAGGTGGGTGCGCGGCTCCACCGCAGCCGATACCGCTTGTCCATTCACGGTGAGATTGACGGTCTTCATGCCTGGGCCTCGGCGATGGCACGCTTCAACGCCACCACATGCAACTGGAATTCGTAGGGTTCATCGCAACCGGCGGCGCGCACTTCGGCTTCGATGGCGGCGGTATCCCCCGCAAGCACGGCCTCGATGTCGGATACAAGATGCGGTGCCCCCGCAGTGGCGCCGACGATCGCGCGCCGCACGCCGCGTGCGGGATCGATCGCGACCGCGCCGATCGCTTCGGCGAACTCGCCCACCTTGCGGCAGAACTTGAAAAAGCCGAAACGCGCCGTTGGCGAAAATTTTGCGATGCGCACTCCGGTGAGCACGTCGCTCTCGCCCAGTGCGGTGGTGAAGGCCGCCTGCATGAAGTCGCCGCTGGCCACCTCGCGGCTGCCGGCAGGCCCGTCGATCAGGAAGGTCGCATCGAGCAGGCGCATGGTGTTCACCCAGTCCGCTGCCGGGTCGGCATGGGCGAGACTGCCACCGATGGTGCCGCGGTTGCGCACGGCGCGATAGGCGATGCGCGATGCGACGCGGCGCAGCAGGCCGTGGGTCGGGTCCGGCACCTTGCCGTCCTCGATCGCGGCGTGGGTTACACCGGCGCCAATGAATACCGCGCTGCCGAGATCGCTGGCCATGGTCAGCCCGGCGACGCAGGACAGGTCCACCAGTGATTCAGGCTGCGCGAGCCGCAGGTTGAGCATGGGGCCAAGCGACTGGCCGCCCGCGATGGGTTTGGCCATGCCGTCGCCGGCGACAAGCAGGGCGCAAGCCTCGGCCGAATCGGCGGGGCGGGCATATTCGAACGCGGCCGCCTTCATGCCGGCGCGCCTTTGCGGGCCGCCGCAATCGCCGCCAGCAGGCGTTTCGGGCTGATCGGGCTTTCGGTGACTTCGACACCCATGTCCTTCAACGCGTCGTTGATGGCGTTGCCGATCGCCGCCGGCGGCGCGATGGCCCCGCCTTCGCCGATGCCCTTCTGGCCGAATTCCGTATAGGGCGAGGGCGTCTCGATGTGATCGATACGTATCGATGGCACTTCCGGCGCGCCCGGCAGCATGTAGTCCGCCAGGGTCGATGCAAGCGGTTGGCCATTCTCGTCGAAAGGCATTTCCTCGTAGAGCGCAGTACCAATGCCCTGTGCCGTACCGCCGATGATCTGGCCGTCCACCACCATCGGGTTGACAAGCGTGCCGCCATCCTCGGCGATCGCGTAGTCGAGGATTTCGACCGAACCCAGTTCCGTATCGACCGCCACCACCACCGCGTGACAGGCATAGGAGAACGTGCCGGTATCGCGTGCCGCCTTGTAGCCGGCGATCACTTCCAGCCCGGCCGGGTCGATGTCGGCCGGCAGCAGCTGGGGCGCACGGTGCCATACATGCGCGATTTCGGCCAGCGACATGCGCGGCACATCGCCTTCGAACACCATGCCGCCGGCAAGCTTCAAGGACGCGACGTCGCAGCCGGCTATCTTGGCGGCGATCTGCTTCACGCGTTTCGCCATCTCCTTGCAGGCGGCCGCGACTGCGCCGCCGCTCATCACCATCGAGCGACTGCCCCAGGTACCGGTGGAATAAGGCGATTGTCCGGTGTCGCCGTGCGACAGGCGCACCCTGGCCACATCGATGCCGAGAATCTGGTTGGCCACCTGCGCCATGGTGGTTTCCATGCTCTGGCCATGCGAATGCGCGCCGATGGCCAGTTCAAGCACGCCGTCGGCATTGAGGCGCGCGCGGCACTGCTCGTGCCCCGGCACCATCGGGATGCCCCAGCCGAAATACACGCTGGTGCCGTGCGCCGCCTGCTCGCAGTACACCGCGAACCCCACGCCGATGCGCCGGCCGTCGGGCTCGCCTGCAGCCTGCCGCGCACGCACTTCGGCAAGGCCGATCGCATCGCGTGCCATCTTCAGCACACGCGGGTAGTCGCCGCTGTCGAAATGCTTCTTCGTGATGTTGTCGTAGGGCATTTCCCCCGGCAGCACCACATTGGCCAGGCGCACGTCGATGGGCTCCATGCCGGCTTCACGGGCGATGGCGTCGATCATCAGTTCCAGTGCGAAACACACGCCGGTGCGCGCAACGCCCCGGTAAGGCAGGATTGGCGCCTTGTTGCTGGCCACCGACCAGGTCTTGCAGCGGTAACGCTCCATCTTGTACGGCCCGGGCAATATCGAGCCGACCTGGGCCGCCTCGAGGCAGGCGGAGAACGGATAGGACGAGTACGCCCCGGAATCCACCGTCGCCTCGCAATCGATGCCCAGGAGCTTGCCGTCGCGGTTGGCGTACACCGTGATGTCGTAGTCGTGCTCACGGCAGTTGGCGTTGGCGATCAGCTGTTCGCGCCGGTCCTCGATCCAGCGCAGCGGCCGGCCGAGCTTCATGCACAGATACGCCAGCACGATTTCCTCGGGCAGCAGTATCCCCTTGTAGCCGAAGCCGCCGCCCACATCCGGCGCGATCACGCGGATCTGCCCGGTATCCAGCCCCAGGCACTCGGAAAGTCCCTGGCGGTTCAGATGCACCATCTGCGCCGAGGACCACATCGTCAACTGTTCCAGGCGCGAGTCCCACTGGCACACCACGCCACGTCCTTCCAGCGGCGACATGCACTGGCGCGCGGTGCGGATGTGGCGACGGATCCTGATCGGCGCATCCTGGATTGACGACAGGTCACCGTCGACCAGCGCCTCGAGAAAAATGTTGTCGCCCCATTCGTCATGCACCAGGGCCGGCGGTGCGGTGCGCGCGCCGACCATGTCGACCACGGCGGGCAACTCGTCAATATCCGCATACACCTGCTGGGCGATGTCCTCGGCCAGCGCGCGGGTGGGGGCGATGCAGGCGGCGACGAGTTCGCCCACCTGGCGCACCTTGCCGCGCGCCAGTGGCCATTGCTCCGACGGCTTGAACCCCGGCAGGCTGGATACCGCGCGGATCGGCTTGACGCCCGGCATGTCGTCCATGGTGAAGACGGCCGCCTCTTTTCCCGCCGGCTTCTCCACACCCTTCAATACCCCATGGGCAACCGGAGAACGCACAAAGGCCACATCCCACATGCCGGCCAGGCGCAGGTCGCCCACGAACTGGCCGCGCCCGCTCATCAGGCGCCGGTCTTCCTTGCGCTCGACCGATGCGCCTACACCCTGTGGCGCACCACTGCCGGCGATATGCTTGACGTCGCTCTGGTTCACGCGGCCTGCACCTGCGGCAGGATCGGCGCCACCGCGTCGTGACGCACGCCGCCCTTGAGGCAGAACGCCGGCGTCAGCACCCGGTCGGTCACCACCTGCGTGCCTTCATTGTCCGAAAGCACGAAGCGGCCGCGCTCGTCGTTGAGGATGGTGACGTCGCCGTGCGCGCCCACGCCGAGATGCCCGAGGTCGCCGGACAAGCCGAAGTAGCGCTGCGGGTTCCAGGTGGACATCGCCACCACATGATCGAGCGGAAGCTTCAGGGCCAGCATGGAAGTCATGGCCGACGCCATCGAAAACTTCACGGCGCCGAAGAACATGTGCTCCTGGTCCGGGTGGCTGTCCGGCGTGCCCGGAGCCTTGGGCACCGAGGTGTTGTAACCATGCATGTCCGCGCCGAGGGTATCGGGCCGGATGCCGGCGTCGAGCGCGATCTTGGCCATCTTGAAGCTGAAATGCGAGCCATGGCCCACATCCACCTTCAGGCCCATGTCCATGGCCTTGCGAACGATGTCGTGTACCTTGCCCTGACGGTTGACGAATCCACCCGGATGCTTGGTGAAGGGGTGGGCCAGCACGTCGCCGGGCTTCAACAGCCCAACCACCTGGTCGAGAATGGTATCCGGGTCCACGCCGTTGGTGCCCGATTCCGGCAGCGGCCAGAGTTGCCCGAAATGGATGTACAGCGGCAGGTTGGTCTGCTTGGCAATCTCCGACGACATGCGCATCACTTCGATGCCCCAGCGCGCAAAACCGCCCAGCTCCGCATGCGCCTTGAAGCCCTTGATGATGTCCGGATTCTCCTTCGCCGCCTTCACCGTGGCGTCGATGTCAAGGCAATCCGGTTTGTAGAGCGAGGGGTAGTAGTGCCCTTCCATGCCGCCCACAAGATACGCCGACAGATAGGCCACCACGCGCGACTTCTTGGGCTTGACCACGTATTCGCGGAACGCCGGCAGGGTCATGCACGACGGCCCGCCCTGGTCGATCAGGGTGGTGACGCCGGAATCGATACCGCACATGTCGGCTTCCAGCCCGAAACGCCCGGTGACGTGCTGGAAGACGTGGGCGTGGGTGTCGATCAGGCCCGGCGTGACCAGCTTGCCCTTGGCGCTGACGACCTGTTTGGCCGAGGAAGGTGCGATGGTGTCGGCCACCGCTGCGACGCGGCCGTCCTTGATGGCGATGTCGCGAACACCGTTGATGCCGTTGGCAGGGTCGACCACATGGCCGCCCTGAAGCAGGAGATCGTAGATCATGATTTTCCTTGGGCCGGAATGCCGGGTTGTGAACGCTGGCGCGCCGCCTCGGAGAGGCGATGCAGGGTGAGATGGCGGATTTCCGCGCGCGATGCGTCGATATGCGCCTTGAGCAGCATTTCGGCGCGCTCCTGCTTGCGCGAGAACAGGGCCCGCAGCAGCTTGCCATGTTCTTCGTACGCGGAATCAATGCGTGCCGGTTCGATGAAGTCGAGCCGGCGGATGATGCGGATGCGCTCGGTGATGTCGCGGTGCACGCGCGCCATTTCCGCATTGCCGGAATTGGCCACGAACGAGGCATGCAGCGCCTCGTCGGCACGCGCCACCGCGGCGCCGTCAAGGTTGCGGCGCTCTTCAGGCACCAGCCAGAAATCGCGCTGCGCGGAAAAATCCGGAAACGGGTCGGACTGGCAGATGCGCCGGATGGCGATCAGTTCCAGGTTGACGCGCAGGTCGTAGAGGTCCTGGAAGTAATCCAGGTCGAGCGGGCGCACCTGCCAGGCGGCATGGCCGTCGCCCTTGTTGAGGTAACCCTCGCGCGCCAGCATGTGCAGCGCCAGGCGCAGCGGGGTGCGCGAAACCCCGTAACGCGTCGCCAGTTCGGATTCGGAGAAGCGCTCGCCCGGCATCATGCGGAAGTCGTAGATGTCGGCCCGGATGCGCGCATGCACCGACTCCGCCAGGGAGGATTTTTCCGGTTGCAAGGGGGTGACGTCGGACATGGGGGCGGCGATCCATCACAAAAACAAATCGGGATCCCGATTTGTGAACTGACTATAATCCCGATCGCAAGCCGGCGTCAACCACCCTGACCACCCTGCCCCGGCTTTCCCGCACCCTGGAGACCACCTGAAATGCCCCAGACCATCAGCGCCGCCAATCAGGAAGCCCTGGCCCGCATCCTCGCTTGCGTGCCGGTCTGGTCCGGCGTGGCCGGCGCGCGCGACCTCCTCGGCCTGCCCGACCGCACGCTGCTGCATGCCGGCCCGCCTTTGGCCGATCCCACCCGCCCGCCGCCGCCGATGCTCAATTCGGCGCTGCTGGCCTGCATCCATGAAGGCTGGGCCGCGGACGAAGCCGCGGCCGGGACGCTCGTTTCAAGCGGCGCCGTGCGCCTCGAACCCGGGCTGAAGTACCGCGTGTCGACGCCGCTGGTCTCGATGGTCGGCCCGCGCACCACGCTGGCGGTGCTGCATGACGCCGAGTCACCGAAGAAGCGCTGGTTCGGCTTTCTCGGTACCGGCGGCGGTGCGCAGATGCGTTTCGGCGCGCGCGACCGCGCCATACTGGACCGCCTGGCGTTTCGCGAACGCGAACTCCTGCCAGGATTCAACGCGCTGCTGGCGGCCGGGCCGCTGGACCTGCTTTCCGTCGCCCGTTCCGGCCTCACCGAAGGGGACGACCTGCACAACCGCCTGTCCTCGGCCACGCTTGTGATGCAGGCCGCACTGGCGTCGCGCAAGGTCGACGGGCCCGCCGCACAGGCCGCCCTGACCACGATCCTTGAAGCGCCACTGTACTTTCTCAACATGTGGATGCCCGCCTGCGCGCTGATGCTCGACGCGGCGGCCGGCACTGCCGGCTCGACATTGGTGACGCGCCTTGCCGCCAACGGCGAGTCGTGCGGCATCCAGTTGGCAGGGCTTCCGGAACGCTGGTTCACCGCCCCGGCCAATCCGGTGCGCGGACCGTTCATGAAAGGCGCGCCTGAGAACCCGCAGTTTCCGCCGGCCACGGGCGACTCCGGCATCATCGATGCCTTCGGCCTGGGCGGGCAAGTATTGCGCCGCGCACCCAGCCTCCTGTCCGCTTTCGCGCCCTGGCTTGCCGAGGATGACGCCGCCCGGGCACTCGCGCTGCTCGGTACGATCCATCCCGTTCTGGGCGTGGCCGTTGGCCTGGACGCTGCTGCCGTGGTCGCCACAGGCCGGGCGCCACTCCTCTCCACGGGAATGGTGTCCGCCGACGGGCGCGGCCTGCTCGGACGCGGGCTGTGCGAAATGCCCCTGGCGCCCTTCGCCGAGGCGCTCGGCCGGCTATAGTCAGGGTTCGCGACCGCGATGGCCGATCGGCGCGCGGCGGACGCGGTTCGCGCGGGAGAACTCGCTTGGAAGACACGCATTTCGATCTGATCGTTGCCGGCTCCGGTGCCGGCGGCATGGCCGCGGCGCTGACTGCCGCCGGTCGCGGCCTGTCGGTGTGCCTGCTGGAAAAGGGCAACGAAATCGGCGGCGGCACCGCCACTTCCTATGGCTCGTTGTGGGCCCCGCAAAACGCCCTGGCGGCGCAGGCAGGGCTTGCCGACAGCCTCGAGGACGGACTCGACTACGCGCGCTACGTCGCCGGCGGCGCGGAGATCCCGGAAAGCCTGGAAACCCACGTGCGCGCCGCGCCCCGGGCGGTTGACCGATTCATCGAACTGGGCGTCGAATTCCGTCTCGCCCTCTGCCTGCCGGACATCTTCTATCCGGTAGCCCGCGGCAGTTGCCCGGACGGCCGGCGCATGCTCGAAGCCGCACCCATCACCCGTGATGACCTCGGTCCCTGGGCCGACAAGTTGCGCGCGGCCCACTACATCGCACCGGGTGTGAGCTGGGGCGACGCGGTCAGTTGGGGCGGATTCGCCAACCGGCGCAACTGGGACCAGGCTGAACTCGCGCACCGCGCCAGGCTCGGCATGCTGGCCGCCGGGCAGGGCCTGATCGCGCAGTTCCTGCGCGCCTACCTGCGCCTGGGTGGCCGGCTTGCAACCGGCAGCGGCGTCCGGAGCCTGCTGGTCGAGGAGGGACGCGTTTGCGGTGTGCGCATCGGTGACGGCTCGCGCACCTTGCGCGCACGCCGCGGCGTCGTGCTCGCCACCGGTGGCTATGAAGGCAACGCCGAGCTGGTCAAGCGCTTCGAAGGCATTCCGGACTGGCTCAATCCGTTCGCGCCCACCAATGAGGGTGACGGCATGGTCATGGCCACCGAACTCGGCGCCGGTGTCTATCGCCTGCCGGTGAACCACGGCCTGCTGGTGGGCTGCGCCATCCCGACCCGCGACAACGAATTTTTCTCCATCGGCCTGCACGGCATGCCCTATCCCGGCGCGATCGCGGTCAACAGCGCCGGCAAGCGCTTTTGCGACGAGTCGCTGTTCCAGGAAGTGGTACGCACGTTCTACCAGTTCGATCGCGCCAGCCACCGCCTGGTGAACCTGCCGGCTTTCATGGTGTTCGATGACCGCTATCGACAGCTCTTCTCCGTCGCCGGCGGCGTGCCGGGTGCAGCGGTGCCCGACTGGGTGTCGCGTGCCGCCACCCTGGGGGAACTGGCGCAAAAGATCGGCGTGGATGCCGCGGGGCTTGAAGCCACGGTGCGGAAGTTCAATGGCTACGTGAGCGCGGGCGCCGACCCGGAATTCGGTCGCGGCACATCGGTGTTCTCGCGCAGTACCGCAGGCGACGCCAAAAAGGCCAACGGACAGCTCGGCGCGCTCGAGGTCGCGCCTTACTACGCCATCCAGCTACGCGTGGGCGGCATCGTCAGCGCCGGCGTGACCATCGGCAACCACGGCGAAGTGCTGCATGTGCGCGGTCACGCCATCCCCGGGCTGTATGCGTGCGGCAATACCGCGGCGCCCACCGACACCGGCGTGGGCTACCAGGGCGGCGCGTCGATCGGCAGTGCCATGATCTTCGGTTATCTGGCCGCGGAGCACGCCGCGGCGAACCCGCCCTGAGAGCGGGTGTGGCCGCTTGCGGCTACTCCATCTTCAGGCCGACCGCCTTAGCCAGTGCGGCAAAGTCGCGCAGTTCTTCCCTGACGATGCGATCAAACTCGTCCGGGCCAGCCAGCACCGGGTCGAGCGCCTGCGCAAGGATCTTCTGGCGCACATCCGGCAGCGCCATGATCTTCTGGATCTCGCCATGCAGCTTCATGAGAATCGGCCGGGGGGTGCCGGCCGGCGCAAACAGGCCGATCCAGCTGTCGCCACGAATGCCCGGGTAACCGGCCTCGGCATAGGTGGGCACATCAGGAAACAGCGGCGAGCGCTTTTCGCCGACGATCGCCAGGGCCCTGAGCCGCCCCGCCCTGACCATCGGCAAGGCGGTGGTCGATACCGCGGCATTGAGGTCGGTCTGGCCGCCCAGCACCGCCTGCAGCGAAGGCGCGCCGCCCTGGAAAGGCACGTGCAGCATAGACAGTCCCGCCGCCTGCGACAGCATGGCCATCATGATGTGGGTGGTGCTGCCGTTGCCGGCGGTGGAATAGCTGAACTTGCCGGGATTCTCGCGCGCCAGCTGCACCAGGTCCTTGAGCGTGCGCGCCGGGAACTCGGGCTTGACCACCAGCATGTTGGGTGCGCTTGCCAGGAGCGTGACGGCAGCGAAATCCCGAGACGCGTCGAACGGAATGCTCGCCATCAGGGCCGGCACGATGGTATGGGCGCCAATGGTCATCACCAGCGTGTGGCCGTCCGGCGCGGACTTGGCCACCAGGTTGGCGCCGATGGTGCCCACCGCACCCGGCCGGTTCTCGATGGTGACGGGCTGCCCGAGGCGCTCCTGCAGCTGCACCGAAACCAGCCGTGCGGTCACGTCCACCGAGCCGCCCGGTGGAAAGGGCACCACCATGCGAATGCCGCGTGCCGGATAGTTGATGTCCTGCGCGATCGCGCCAGATCCCAGGAAAAACGCCGCCAGCCACAGCCCCGCAATCTTCGCGTGCATTTCGATCTCTCCGCCTGACCCGATGCGTCATGTTACCGCTGCCGCGGGCCGCGGCCGCGTGCAACAATGCCGGCGTGGTCCGCGGCGACCCTGACCTTGGCGCCCGCCCCTTCCATCTTTTTCCTCAATGCCATGAACCTGCCAGTAAGCTACGCCGACGTGGTCGCCGCCGCCGCCCGCATCGAAGGCGCCGCGCACCGCACCCCGGTGCTCACCTCCAGCACCGCAGACAGGCGCACCGGCGCGAACATTTTCTTCAAGCCCGAGAACCTGCAACGCATGGGGGCGTTCAAGTTTCGTGGCGCCTACAACGCCATCGCAAGACTCGAAGGCGATGCGCGCAAGCGCGGCGTGCTGGCGTTTTCCTCCGGCAACCATGCGCAGGCCATCGCCCTGGCGGGGCGCCTCCTGGGCGTGCCGGCCACCATCGTCATGCCTTCCGACGCCCCCGCCATCAAGCTGGCCGCCACGCGCGGCTACGGCGCCGAAGTCATCACCTATGACCGCATGACCGAGGACCGCGAGGCGCTGGCCAGGCGCATCGCCGCCGAGCGCGGCCTGTCGCTGATCCCGCCCTATGACCATGCCGATGTCATCGCCGGCCAGGGCACTGCGGCAAAGGAACTGATCGAGGACGCCGGGCCGCTCGACACCCTGTTCGTCTGCACCGGCGGCGGCGGCCTGGTGTCCGGCTGCGCGCTCGCCGCGCAGGCGCTTTCGCCGGGCTGCAAGGTCATCGCCGTGGAGCCGTTGGCAGGCAACGACGTGCAGCAATCCTTTCGCAAGGGCGAGATCGTCCGCATCCCGGTGCCCAGGACCATCGCGGACGGCGCGCAAACCCAGTTTCCCGGGCAACTCACCTTTCCGATCATCCGCGCGCTGGTGGCCGATGTACTCACCGTCACGGATGAGGAACTTATCGAAGCGATGCGCTTTTTCGTAGCCACCATGAAGATCGTGGTCGAGCCCACCGGCTGCCTGGGGGCCGCCGCCGCCTTTGGCGGGCAGCTCGACCTGACGGGCAAACGGGTCGGGGTCATCCTCTCCGGGGGTAATGTCGACCCCGTGGCGCTGGCGCGCTACCTGGGCTGACAGGGCCAGTACACGCCGGTAGCCAAGTGCTCGCCGGCAGTTTCGAATAAACTTCGCCCGCCCTTCATGAGCGCCTCGCCACCGCGGGGCGCTTTTTCATGGATGCCCGGCCGCGCCGCGCATCCCGACCATCGCCTTCGGGCACTGCCCAGCCCTTCCAGCCCATGATCCTCTACGCGGCCACCATCCTCGTTTCCAGCTTCCTGCTGTTTCTGGTACAGCCGATCATCGCCAAGCAGATCCTGCCCTGGTTCGGCGGCTCGGCGGCGGTGTGGACCACCTGCCTGGTGTTTTTCCAGCTGGCCCTTCTGGCCGGATACACCTATTCGGACTTTTCCGGCAAGCTCAAGGCGCGCACGCAATCCAGCCTGCACGTCGCGTTGCTGGTGGCGAGCCTGGTATCGCTGCCGATCGTCGCCGGCGTGGGCTGGAAGCCGGTGGGGGATGAGGATCCGCTGTGGCGCATTCTCGGCCTGTTGACGGCCACCATCGGCCTGCCGTACTTCATGCTTTCGACCACCGGCCCCTTGGTGCAAAGCTGGTTCGCGCGCGAGCACACCGACCCGGTTACCGCCAAGCGGGTGTACCGGTTCTTTGCGCTCTCCAATTTCGGCTCGCTGGTGGGACTTCTGGCCTACCCGTTCGCCATCGAGCCGTGGGTTTCGACCAAGGTGCAGGCCTGGGGCTGGAGCGCTGGTTACGCCCTGTTCGTGGTGCTGTGCGTCGGCTCCGCGTTGCGCGCGCGCCAGGCCGGCCAATCCGGCGTGGCGACCGACCATCCGGTTGCCGACGTGGTCCCCGCCGCCGGTCCGGCCGACGAGGCGCCACCCGGCTTGGGCGACTATGCCCTTTGGCTCTCGCTCGCCGCGCTGGCCTCGGTGCTCCTGCTGTCGATCTCCAACCACATCACCCAGAACGTCGCCTCCATCCCCTTCCTGTGGGTGTTGCCGCTGACGCTCTACCTGCTTACCTTCGTGCTGTGCTTCGAAGGCCGCGGTGGACGCGGCTGGTACATCCGCTCGATCTGGCTAGGGCCCACGCTCGCGATACTGGGCCTGATGGCCTGGGGTCTGACCGCCGAGCGCGGCGTGCTGCACATCGACAGCGCGGTACCGCTGTACTGCGGCGGGTTGTTCCTGGCCTGCATGTTCTGCCATGGCGAACTCGCGCATGCCAAGCCGGCGGCGCGCTACCTCACCCGCTTTTACCTCATGCTTTCGCTGGGCGGCGCGGTAGGCGGCATGTTCGTCGGCCTGGCCGCGCCCAAGCTGTTCGACATCTACTGGGAATTGCCGCTCGGGCTGACTGCCTGCGCACTGCTGGCCCTGGTGGTCACGCGCAAGCTCTTCGCGCGGCCATTGACGGCCTTCGCCCCGCTTGCCGCCATGGTTTCGGTGGGGGTATGCGGCTACTACGCCCACGCCTTCGACACCTTCATGCGCGAGGACACCATCCTGGCCAAGCGCAATTTCTATGGCGCCCTGCGTGTCAAGCAAACTGCGCCCGACAGCGAACCCGGCGCGCAACGCCGCCTGATGCACGGCGTGATCATGCACGGCGAGCAGTACGTGGCGCGCGACAGCCGCGACATCATCACCAGCTATTACGGTGATTCCTCCGGCGTGGGCATGGCCATCGAGCGCATCCACCCCGTGGAGCAGCGCGTCGGGGTGATCGGCCTGGGCGCCGGCACGCTGGCCGGCTACGCCCAGAAGGGCGACACCTTCCGCCTCTACGAGATCAACCCGCAGGTGATCGATGTGGCCACCCACTACTTCTATTACCTGACCGAGAGCGCCGGCAAGATCGAAACCGCGCTCGGCGACGCGCGCCTGGTGCTCGAACGCGAGCCGGCGCAGCGCTTCGACGTGCTGGCGGTGGACGCCTTCTCCAGCGATGCGATCCCGGTTCACCTGATCACCCGCGAAGCCCTGCAGGTGTATCTGAAGCACATCAAGCCGGACGGTGCGGTGGCCTTTCATGTGACCAACCGCTACCTGCAACTGGCCCCGGTGGTCAAGCTCCTGGCCGACGAAGTGGGCATGGAAGCGGTGCTCATCACCGACGACCCGGACGATCCCCAACTTTCGCGCACCGACTGGGTCATCGTCACCAGGAACCGCGATTTCATCGACGACCCGGACGTGGTGGCCAAGCGCGCAAAGATCGAACCCATCAAGGGTCTCACCCCCTGGACTGACGACTTCAACAACCTCTACCGCATCCTCAAATAGCGTGGTGGTGCACCCTGCCGGAACCCCGACGGCCGGTGCTACACTGAAGTTTGAGGAATCGCCCGGGTGCCTTGCCGCCGCGCAACCCGGGGCGCCATGGATCAATGCAAGCCGCCCGCCAAAGAAGCGGCCGACACATCGACGGAGACAGCGATGCGCATTCTGATTGCCGAGGACGATCCGGTGCTCTCTGATGGCCTGTGCCGTTCGCTGCGCCGTTCCGGCTATGCGGTGGACCACGTGAAAACCGGCACCGAGGCCGACAGCGCCACCGGCACCCAGCAATACGACTTGCTCATCCTCGACCTGGGCCTGCCACGCATGTCCGGCCACGAGGTGCTCAAGAAGTTGCGTGCCAAATCCTCCGGCGTCAACGCCAAGATGCCGGTGCTGATCCTTACCGCCATGGATGGCGTCGAGGACCGCGTGCGCGGCCTGGACCTGGGTGCCGACGACTACATGACCAAGCCGTTCGAGCTTGCCGAACTTGAAGCCCGGGTGCGCGCATTGATCCGCCGCGGCTTCGCCGGCGCGCCGACCCTGATCCAGAACGGCGCCCTGTCCTTCGACGCCACCGGCCGCATGGCCTACCTCAACGACCAGCCGCTCGAACTCTCCGCGCGGGAGCTGGGACTCCTGGAAATACTCGTGCAGCGCGCCGGGCGCCTGGTCAGCAAGGAAGCCCTTGTGCAGCATCTTTGCGAGTGGGGCGACGAGGTAAGCACCAACGCGATCGAGGTCTATGTGCATCGCCTGCGCAAGAAGCTTGAACCCGGCGCGTCCATCGCCACCGTGCGCGGCCTGGGCTACTGCCTCGAAAAGGCGGCCTCGCAACCCGGCCAGGCGTAGGCCCGGGCTTGTCAACGGCGAAGATCCAGAACCCGCTCCCGGCAACCACAGTGGCACCCGAAAAGCCGGAAAACCTGACAGCCCCGGCACCGGCACGAAACACCGCCAACCCCGCCGATACCGCGACCTTGGACGAAGCGCCGGCGCCGCGCCGCGCCCGGCTCTCGCTCTTCGGCGAAATCCTCGACTGGCTGCTGGTACCGCTGATGCTGTTGTGGCCGGTTTCGATCGTGCTCACCTATGTGTCGGCGAAGTCGCTTTCCAACCCGCCCTACGACCGCGCCCTGGCCGAATCCACCCAGGCATTGGCAGAGCAACTCAAGCTCGTCAATGGCCGGCTCGTCGTCGACCTGCCGCGGCCGGCGCGCGAAATCCTGCGCGCCGACGATACCGACACGGTGTACTTCCAGGTGCTTGGCACGCGCGGAGAGCTCGTCGCAGGCGATGCGGAACTGCCACTGCCGGACGAATACGAGGCCGTGGTGCCCGGACAGGTGTTGTTCCGCAATGACTTCCTGCATGGGGTGGAACTGCGTATCGCCTACGTGCATGCCGCGCCCTCCGGACTTTCCACCTCGGACCCGGCGCGGCAGGTGCGGCTGCCGCTGGTGCAGGTGGCCGAAACACTCAACAAGCGCACCGAACTGGCCAATGAAATCGTCAAGGGCGTGATCCTGCCGCAGTTCATCGTTCTGCCGCTGGCGGTGCTCCTGATCTGGTTCGGCCTGGTGCGCGGGCTGGTGCCGCTGGCGGAACTCTCGCATCGCATCGGCAAGCGCAAGCCCGGCGACCTCTCCGCCATCGACACCCAGGCGGCGCCCGAGGAAGTGGCGCCGCTGATCCGTTCGATCAATCAGTTGATGCAACGACTCGACGAAAGCATCAAGGGCCAGCAGCGCTTTGTCGCCAACGCCGCACATCAGTTGCGCACCCCGCTGGCCGGGCTGAAGACGCAAACCGAGCTCGCGATCCTGCAATCGCAGGGGCAAAGCGACATCGCGGAACTGCGCCGCAGCCTGCAGCAAATGGCGCTTTCGACCGAACGCGCCGCGCGAATGGTCAGCCAGTTGCTGGCCTTGACGCGCGCCGAACGCAGTGGCGCCGCCGACGCGCTGCCGCCGCTCCAACCGGTAGCCCTCGACAGCCTGATGCGAGAGCGGGTGCGCGAGTGGGTGCCGGCGGCGCTTGCCAAGCGCATCGACCTGGGCTGCGACGAGGCGCGCGCCCGCCCGCTGGAGATCGACGGCGACCCGGTTCTACTGGCCGAGTTGTTGAACAACCTGATTGACAACGCCATCCGCTACACGCCGGAAGGCGGCGTCATCAACGTCCATGTGCGTGCCAGCGCCGAGACACCAACCCTCGGAGTGATGTTGCTGGTGGAGGACAGCGGCCCGGGTATTCCAGAACATGAGCGCGAGCTGGTCTTCGAGCGCTTTTACCGCGTGCTCGGAAGCGACCCCGAAGGGCGCAACCTCGACGGATCCGGCCTGGGGCTCGCGATCGTGCGGGAAATCGCCTTGAAGCACCAGGCACGCATCACCATTGGCGCCTCGCCCCTGGGCGGCGCGTTGTTCACTACGGTGTTTCCGCACCCTGCGCGCACTCCCTGAAGCGCCCTGCTGCGGCGCCGCAAAACGGCATTCTTGAGGGTAGTTCCCCAACTTTTACAAACCTGATCGTTTTCTTACAACCCTGTTGTAGCCGTATGTTTTTGCGTTGTTTTTTTGATTCCGCAATGCAGCAATTCGGGTTCATTTTCATGGCCGCAGATGCAGAGTAAGAGCGTCGTAAGCCAGCCCTCCTAAGGTTCGGCCCAACGTTGCGCCGGTGACGGCAGCAACGCTCAATACACATATCCAGGGAGGATACAAATGGCAACAGCATCGACGGCCAACGCCTCGGGTTTCACCCATGACGCCGCGGCGGAGCGAAAGGTTATTTTCGCCTCATCGCTCGGCACCGTGTTCGAGTGGTACGACTTCTACCTTTACGGTTCGCTCGCGGCGATCATCGCCAAGCAGTTTTTCGCCGGCGTCAATGAAACCGCGGCGTTCATCTTCGCGCTGATGGCGTTTGCCGCGGGCTTCGCGGTGCGCCCCTTCGGCGCCATCGTGTTCGGCCGCCTGGGCGACCTGGTGGGCCGCAAGTACACCTTCCTGGTGACCATCCTGATCATGGGTCTGGCGACCTTCATCGTCGGCCTGTTGCCCGGCTACGCCTCGATCGGCATTGCAGCGCCGATCATCCTGATCGTCCTGCGCCTGCTCCAAGGCCTGGCACTGGGCGGTGAGTACGGCGGTGCGGCCACCTACGTGGCCGAGCACGCGCCGGACGACAAGCGCGGCGCCTACACGGCATGGATCCAGACCACTGCGACTCTCGGACTATTCCTCTCGCTGATCGTGATCCTGGGTGTGCGTACCGCGGTGGGCGAAGAAGCCTTCGCGGCCTGGGGATGGCGCATTCCCTTCCTGCTTTCGGTGGTTCTGCTGGGCATCTCGGTGTGGATTCGCATGCAGTTGAATGAATCGCCGATGTTCCAGAAGATGAAGTCGGAGGGCAAGACCTCCAAGGCGCCGCTGACCGAGTCGTTCGGCCAGTGGAAGAACCTGAAGATCGTCATTCTCGCCCTCCTGGGCCTGACCGCCGGCCAGGCCGTGGTCTGGTACACGGGCCAGTTCTACGCACTGTTCTTCCTGACCCAGACGCTCAAGGTGGATGGCGGCACCGCCAACCTGATGATCGCCGCATCGCTCCTGATCGGCACGCCGTTCTTCATCGTCTTTGGCGCGCTGTCGGACAAGATCGGCCGCAAGATGATCATCATGGGTGGTTGCCTGATCGCGGCACTCACCTACTTCCCGCTGTTCAAGGCGCTGACACACTATGCCAACCCGGCGCTGGAAGCCGCGCAGTTGAAGTCGCCGGTGGTGGTGGTGGCCGACCCGAACGCCTGTTCCTTCCAGTTCAACCCGGTGGGCACGGCCAAATTCACCACCTCGTGCGACATCGCCAAGGCCTACCTGGCGCGCTCCTCGGTGAACTACAGCAACGAGGCCGCACCGGCGGGCAGCGTCGCCAAGATCAAGGTGGGCGACAAGGTGATCGAAAGCTACGAGGCCAAGGGTCTTTCGGCTGACGACGCCAAGAAGAAGTCGGGTGAATTCGTCAAGAACATCAGCGAGGCGGTGAAGGCTGCAGGCTACCCGGCCAAGGCGGACCCGAACCAGGTGAACCACGTGATGGTGATCGGCATTCTCGTCATCCTGGTGATCTACGTGACCATGGTGTACGGCCCGATCGCGGCCATGCTGGTGGAAATGTTCCCCACCCGCATCCGCTACACCTCGATGAGTCTGCCGTACCACATCGGCAACGGCTGGTTCGGCGGCTTCCTGCCGACCACCGCCTTCGCGATGGTGGCGGCCACCGGCGACATCTACTACGGCCTCTGGTACCCGATCATCATCGCCCTGATGACCTTCGTGATCGGCATGCTGTTCATCAAGGAAACCAAGGACAACAAGATCCACGACTGACGTCGCGGGCCGGGCCCGCAATGGCCCGGTGGTACTTCCTGAAGGCCGGCGCATCGCCGGCCTTTTTCATTGGTGCGCCGGTCGCGCGACGGCGCGGAAAAGAGCTTCGGGCGGTTCGCCAGAAAGCCGGATTTCACGCTATAA
Organism: Burkholderiales bacterium; assembly: GCA_965279115.1. Lineage (GTDB taxonomy): Bacteria > Pseudomonadota > Gammaproteobacteria > Burkholderiales > JAEUOS01 > JAEUOS01. Next base: position 2,868,954 of record OZ257137.1, on the reverse strand, counting down.
TTTAGGGCTTGCGTTGTTTCCCTTCAGCGGATTTGCGCAACGGCCTGGTAGCTCAGTCGGTAGAGCAGAGGATTGAAAATCCTTGTGTCGGTGGTTCGATTCCGCCCCAGGCCACCAGTTACCCCTCCAAAGAATTCCAAAGCAGTCCGATAAAGCCGCGTTTCTCCTCTGAGCGCGGCTTTTTTCGTCCAATGTCGGCCACCTGGATTCGTTGACATCCGGTCTGTTTTGGGGGTAGCGTTGGGGGTAATGTCAGCCTCCTAAAATCTGCTACCCCCAACTCCATGGCACTCACCGACGCAGCGGCCAAAAACGCCAAGCCGCGGGACAAGGCGTACAAGATCAGCGACGAGAAAGGCATGTTCCTGCTCGTGACGCCTGCCGGCTCCAAATGGTGGCGACTAAAGTACCGTTTTGCCGGCAAGGAAAAGCTCCTGTCCCTTGGCGTCTACCCCGAGATCGGTGTCCGGGATGCGCGTGACCGTCGCGATGCGGCGCGGAAACTGTTGCTCAACGGCATCGATCCCAGCATCGACCGCCAGATGCAGAAGGCGGCGAGCACGGAGCGAAGCGAAAACAGCTTCGCGCGGGTGGCGCGCGAGTGGTTTTCGAAGTTCTCGCCCAAGTGGGCACCTGGGCACGCCAGCAAGATCATCCGCCGCCTGGAGCGTGATGTCTTCCCGTGGATAGGCGGCCTGCCCGTTGCGGAAATCAGGGCGCCGCAATTGTTGGCGACCCTGCGCCGCATTGAAGAACGCGGCGCGATCGAAACTGCGCACCGAGCACAACAGAACTGCAGCCAGGTATTTCGGTACGCCGTCGCGACCGGCCGCGCGGAACGCGATCCGTCCACCGATTTGCGTGGTGCCCTACCGCCCGCCCAAAAGACCCACCTCGCGGCCATCGTCGAGCCCGTGGCGCTTGGCGCGCTCCTGCGGGCGATCGAGGGCTACTCCGGCTCACCAACCACCAAAGCCGCGCTGCGCCTGGCGCCGCTCCTGTTCGTGCGTCCGGGCGAATTGCGGATGGCGGAGTGGGCAGAGTTCGACTTTGAGGCGGCCGAGTGGCGCTTGCCCGCCAAGAAAATGAAAATGGGCGAGCCGCATATTGTCCCGCTCTGCAAGCAGGCGCTGAAAATCATCGACGAACTGAAGCCGCTGACTGGGCACGGGCGTTATCTGTTTCCAGGCGAGCGGACGGGAGAACGTCCGATCTCCGACAACACCTTGAACGCCGCGCTACGTCGCCTTGGCTATTCCACGAGCGAGGTCACCACGCACGGGTTTCGCGCGACAGCGCGAACGCTGCTGGACGAGGGGTTGGGGTATCGGGTTGACTGGATCGAGCACCAGCTCGCGCACGCCGTCAAAGATCCGAACGGTCGCGCCTATAACCGCACGGCACATCTCGACTCGCGGCGCCGCATGATGCAGAAATGGGCGGACTACCTCGACCGGCTACGGCAAGGTGCCGAGGTGATTCCTCTGAAACCGCGCGCGGCGTAACCGGGTATTTCGGCTTTGCAATAGCGCTGGCCGGCATGGCCGTAAGCGCGAAGGCGCCGCACTTCCGGCCACGCACGAGCTTGTTCCGCCCCTCCACCGCGTCAAGGGTTCGCTACGCCGGGCATGCGCCCGCCCTTGACCCGGCTCCGGAGCGGCGTTTCAGCACTGCTAACAACCGCGCAGCCAGGGGCATGGACACCTTCGCGATCGCGGTTCCAAATGTGCTGCTGTCCGAAGTTCGGATCGTGTGTGTGATTGTGAGTTGATTTGCCGCCTGTCTCAATTCCTTTCCTCGGTTCGTTGCGCCAGTAGTCCTTCTTGATGTGATGACGCTGGTGTGTGAAGCCTGTCCGGTAAGTGTTTCTGTCCGTCCCGCACGCCTGGGCGTGTCGGGAACTACAAGGGACTCGGGACACCACTCCCGATGTGTGCAGAACTGCTTTTGCTACTTGCCACGGCTGCACCCGTTCTTGGCGTCGATGGTGCTTTCCTGTTGGAAGCTGTTCCAACGATTTGAGCCGTTGACCCAGGGCTCTGAGGGGCGCTTGCTCGGCGCGGTATTGACGATGCCTGCGGGGAGCAGGCGAGAAGGCAGACCGTATTGCGCGGTCCGGATTGACGACGGGTCAGGGAGCCCGTCACTTGGGGTCGTCACTTGCGCCAGCCACCGATAAGTCTTTGATGGCAAGGACATTGTGCGCGTCGTCACTACTGGCTGGCGCCGGGTAGTGACGACGCGATGGTTGCTGCAGAAGATGGCACCGCAAGACGCAAATACATTGGCGCAGTACGCGCCACAGATGTGACGCCTGGCGTCGCTGCATTGACGCGAACGTCCAGCGACACGCTGGACACGCGCCGCAAGCCTGGGCTGCGACTGGCGCAGTGTCGCGCACCACAACGAGAAGATGCGCGCTCCCGGTGAGCGAGTCAGGGAACCGCTACGAATCGCGCCACCGTTGCAGCAGTGTGGGCGATCTGAAGGTGCCAATCGTTGCGTGTTGCTTGAACAGGCCGCCCGTAGGGCGGGATCGCATGGACGATCTCCGTACCTTTCGGTCGCCGGCTTGCGGGAGATGTGGCCGGCTTCTGGCGCTCGCGTGAACGAGCCATGGGCGATGCTTAACGCGCATCAGGCGGGCTGGCGGAGCCACCGTGAAAAATCCTTGCCTCGCGACCGCACAGCGACCAGGTGCATTGCGTCGTCGCGGTAACGCATCAGACCGTTGGCTGCGCCGGCAAGTTCCCGCGCCCGCCCGAAGCTCGGCATCTCTGCGTGTCTGCAATGCTGACGCAACATGCGTTCGAAGCTGGAGCGTGGCGGCGTCACGGCAGCTCCGCCTTCATTGCGTCAATCGAAATCGTGCCGCGACCGGGCCCCCAATCGAGTTGCACAATTCACCCGAATAGAGGTACGGCCCCGCGCTTGAACGAACAATCCCCACCCGATGAGACCGGGTTTTCAACGGTCCGATTCGTTCGTTCTACAGAGGCGAGGCGCACACCAGTGCGCGTAACCAAACGGGCTTCAGCACTTGACGGTAGTCGCCATCCGCCCGCACTCACCGCACTCACATTGACGAACATTGCGTCGAATCAGTGCTTCGCCAAGGCCGCAATCGCGTCGGACACCGGCGGTTCGCCGTGGAAACATCGGCATCTTCCATTGCCAGCCGTGAGGTGACGACCATGTCCCAGACCATCCAGCGTGAGCCTGCGTTTCTCCGCCGCAAGGAAGTCCAGACGCGCACGGGACTCTCGCGCAGCACCATCTATCAATACATCCAGGAAGGCGCATTCCCGAAACCCGTACCGCTTGGCCCGCGCGCGGTCGGCTGGCTTGAATCGGAGGTCAGTGCGTGGATCGCCGGGCGCGTCAAGATCGCCCGCGACGGCGACCGCCGCCCGGAATAACCGCGCATGGCTGGCGATCAGAAATCCTCTTCTCCTCGCCCAAGCCACGCCCCGAGAACCGCCCCCAGTTTGGCGTCGGTCGTGGATCAGTTTCGCGCTGCCCTCGTCGCCCGCGACATCGTCCCACCGGAACCGATACTCGCAGACGGTTGCCTGCATCGCTGCGACGCGGCCGGCAAGCACGGTCGCGGCGATGCCGCCTACGTCCTGCACATGGATGGGTTACCGGCGGGCGGTCTGGAGAACTGGCGTGATGGCCGCGGCTGGGAATCCTGGCGCTTCGACTCGGGACGAGAATTGTCGCCAGGGGAACATGCGACGATTGCCACGCGAACCCGCGTCGACCTCGATCGGCGCGAGGCAGCAAATGCAGTACGTCACCGTGCCGCGCAGGCTCGCGCTACGCGTCTCTGGGAGACGGCACAGCCGGCAGACCACCACCACCCCTACCTGGTGCGCAAAGGTGTCGGCGCGTTCGGGATACGCGTCTACAAGGGGGCCCTGGTCGTACCGCTACGCGACGCGGCCGGCGTGTTGCACAGCTTGCAGTTCATCACGGGAGGCGGCACCAAGCGATTCCTGAAGGGCGGACGTGTCGCCGGCCTGTTTTGCGGAATCGGAGATGTCGGCAATACCACGGCGGGGGTCATCTGCGTCGCCGAAGGCTATGCGACCGGCGCGAGCATTCACCTGGCCACAGGGCATCCGGTGGCCGTGGCCTTCCATGCCGGCAATCTTGGCGCGGTCGCCGGGGTCATCCGGGATAAACATCCCCGGGCGCAGCTCATCATCTGCGCCGATGACGATGCGGCCACGCCTGGCAATCCAGGCCTCACGCACGCCCGCGCCGCTGCGCGTGCGGTGGATGCGCGACTCGCGGTTCCGGCATTTGGTGCCGATCGCCCGGACGGCGCGACGGACTTCAACGACCTGCATCAGCTCCAGGGTTTGATCGCCGTTCGAAATACGCTCTCTACCGCAGCCGTGGAGCCGGTAGCCGGCGGCAATTTCGACACAAGGCCTCCACAGGCCAGCGGGACGCGATTTCCGGAATGGCCAGAGCCCGAACCCTTGACCGAACCGATGGACGCGCAGCCTTACCCGGTCGACGCCCTGCCCACGATGTTGCGCGACGCGGTGACCGAAGCCCAGGGCTTTGTACAGGCCCCCATGGCACTTGTCGCGTGCTCGGCCCTGGCGGCACTATCGCTGGCGGCGCAGGGGTTGGCCAACGTGCGCCGGGATCACCAGTTGGTGGGTCCGATTTCCCTGTATCTGATGGCAGTGGCCGATTCCGGGGAACGCAAGACCACCTGTGACGCGATCTTTGGCCAGGCGTTGCGGGATTGGGAAACCGGTCGGATCCTGGGCATGGCGCCGGCGATCGCCCAGCGCGAAGCGGCAATCGCGGCATACGAGGCGAAAAAAGCAGGCCTTCTCGAAGCCATCAAGCAGCGGCGGCGCCGCGCGCAGGACACGACGGTCCAAGAGAGTGAACTGGAGGACCTGGTCCGCCAGGCGCTTGCGCCGCTTGTCGTGCCGCGCCTGATCTACGCCGATGCGACGCCAGAAGCACTGGCGCATGCGCTGGCCAACGGTTGGCCGAGCGGCGGCGTGCTGTCCGCGGAAGCCGGTGCGGTGTTCGGCGCGCATGGCATGGGGCAGGACACGATTCTGCGCAATCTGGCGCTGCTCAATGTCCTGTGGGACGGCGGAGAGATGGCGATCGATCGGCGATCCCGGCCCTCGTTCTTGCTGCGCGGCCGGCGCCTCACGTTCGGGTTGATGGCGCAGCCGGAGGCGTTACGGGGGTTCCTGGAACGGGCCGGACCGCTGCCACGAGGGACCGGGTTTATCGCGCGCTTCCTCATGGCCTGGCCAGACAGCACGCAAGGACAGCGGCCGTATCGGCCGGCGCCCGCGACCATGCCGAGCGTGACGTTGTATGCGGCGCGCATCGGCGACCTGCTCGGGCAGGCACTCGCGGCCGACGCCTGCGGCGGCCTTGATCCGCCCATCCTCGATCTCGCGCCGCAGGCACGTGCGGAGTGGATCCAGTTTCACGATGGGATTGAGCGTGAACTCGGTGCACATGGGGAATTCCGCGCTGTTCGCGATGTGGCCGCGAAGGCGGCGGAGAATGCTGCGCGCCTGGCAGCGCTGTTTCATGTGCTGGCGCATGGGCCTGCTGGAACGATCGGGGTTGGGGATATTGATGCGGCCGTCCATATAGTTGGGTGGCACTTAGGCGAAGCGCGGCGCCTGCTTGCTGAATTGGATACGCCACCCTCTATGGCTGCTGCGATCCGGTTCGATGCCTGGCTGCGTCAGGAAGCGCGCGCCAACGGCGTGGATCGTGTACCGACCAAGCGCATCTATCAGTATGGGCCGAATTGCGTGCGCAGCAGCCGGGACTTCCAGGCGGCGCTGTCCATTCTCGCCGAACGTAACCGGGCCCGACTGGAAGAAGACGGGCGCAGACGGTATGTAGTCATCAATACTGCGCTCCTGGGGAACGCCGACTGAGAGGCAAACGACGCAATCCTGCGTAGGAGGGGGCTGCTACTGTTGCTACTGTTGCTACTGTTGCTATCGTCGCTGCCCCTACCCCTTCCCCTGAATTCTGATCGGTAGCAGCGGTAGCGACAGTAGCAAGCGGTGTCTTCCAATCGAAATCATCTGTAGGCCGATCTCATCCGACCTCGATCCCGCACCATGCGCGTCACCCGCATGCGCCGAGATCCAGATGCAATGCATACGGTGCGTCGCCTGCGGCCAAGCGTTCGCCCCGAAGCTGGCAGAGCAACAAACTCGCCGTCGATCCGGACGACCGCGACAATCACGCCCGCGCCCGGCAAGCGTGGGACAAGGGTAATACCGACTACTTGCAGGCCTATCGCGACGCCCACACCGACTACACCATCGATATCAATATACTTTATCCTTCTGATTACTAATGATATTTTTCGCCAATGTCTTTTCTGAACATTTCTTTCAAATGTCGATTGCATGTTTTCCAGGAACGCGATGATTTGGTAATACGATAGGCACCAGGATCACCAATGGACACCTCACCGCTAGCGAACGCGTCCTCCGGCACGACCGGCTTTGTTCGACGCCCGGAGGTGGTCGTTGAGCTGTCGGCTGCCGGCGACGTACCTGTGGACGATTGGGTTGACCAGGCGCACCAATGGAAAAAGGAGACGCTGTGTACTCTCGCGAGGCGCCTTTTAGCCTGGGGATATGACGACCTCTTTCAGCAGCTTGTCGACCAGCAAATCTATCCCCGCGCAATCAAAATTGCCAACAGCAAGTGCATGGGGCTGGCTGAAATCGACGCCCAGGAAGTAGTCGACCGGACACTCCACGCGATCAATGAAGACCTGATCCACGCTGACCTAAGCAGGCTCCGCTATTGTGAGATCTCCTTCGGTCACTTCGTCTCGCGCCGCGCGTTGACAGCGGCAGCGCGCCTAAGGAAGCTACGCGCCAAAGAAGTGGTTGTGGGCGAAGACCTCGACGAGGTGCCGATTAGCAACGCCCAGGCCATGTTGGAAATGAAGCGCGCAATGGAGCTGAGCGAGAATTTGCGCATGGCTCTGCAGAAGGTTTTGCCCACGCTCAAAGACGAGCAACGAGTGGCATTCGAATATTGGTATAGCGACGGGTACCCGATCGAGTCTAGCGACCCCGACGTTATTTCCATCGAAAAGCTAGTCCATCGCAATAAGCGGACTGTGCACTACTGGTTCGAGAAAATTTTCGCGGCCCTCAAAGCTGAAATCGGAGAAAGAACATGAATTCCAGCCGCCCCAATTTGGACGATGTTCTGCAAGCAATGCAGTCATCGGTCGATGTCCCCGACTGTCGGACAGCAAAAGTCTGGTGCGCACGGTATCCCGAGTTCACCGACGACATCACCACGTTCGTTGGTGAATGGCTGTACCAGCTTCGCTCGACGAGCGGGCCTGGCTCCGTGAACGAGGGTTTAGCGCACACGCGTGCAGGCAGCGATCTGGCCAATCGGCTTCACAAATTTCGAAGCAGGGTAATGCCGCCCGGCATTATTTCTACCGCGCAAGCCTCCGGCATTGATATCTTCGAAGTTGCAGGAAAGCTTGATTGCAGTGTGGAACTGCTTGAAATGCTTGATAGCAAGACGGTACAACTATCGTCCATTCCGGACCGCTTTATCGCTGCGCTGTCGGAACACATCAAGGCCTCGATCGATTGGTTGGTCGGATGGCTGGCGCGCGGCGGCCTTTCTTCACCGTCGCCGTCTTTCATTCGAAGCGTCCTTCCACCGTCGGGCGAAGAACGAAGCAAAAGGTTCGAAGAAGCATGGGCGGAATGCGGCCTGGCGCGCGAAGACCTGGAGTCCTGGATGAAATAGAGTTGCACGTTTTATCGGTTTCCTGAGATTTGAGTGTGAAAGGCGGCAATCTTGCCGCCCCAAACCTCCGAAAGGAAACTGATATGAATGTGATTGAAGTGTTTGTGCAGACCGCAGGTGATTCGCGAATCGAGATCATCTCTGTGGCGGAAACGGCGCTACTCCGGGATCTAGTGCGCGCCGCGGCGGAAAAAGGCCTGCAGGTACCTGCGGACGGCGGGCTGATCTTCGTCGACGAGGTCGAGATCCCCTTCCCGATGTCGGCCTCGCTCAAGGACGCACTGGTTAAGCGCCACTCGCGCGTGCACGTGCACCGCTGCAAGGAAATTGAGGTAACGGTTCACTTCACGGACAAGACGCACAAGCACGTGTTCCGCCCGTCTGTGACAGTTAAACACGTACTGCACTGGGCCTTGAGGCAGTTCGACGTCCACGGACCCGACAAGGCAGACCACGCGCTGCAAATTTGCAACACGACGGAACGCCCGGCACCGGACCTGCAGATCGGCGCGTTAACAGAACTGGGCCACTGCGACATCTGCTTCGACCTTGTGCCGATCCAGCGCGTCGAGGGCTAGATTGTGGAGGTCACCGTCCGGCCGGATTACAAAAGCCTGGTTGAGGACCTCGAACGTTCCGCCTTTCTCCTCGGCGCCTGCACGGGCCGGTGGAGGATGGTGAGCCTCGAATGGCCCTACCTGATCATCACGGTGTCCGCGGCGAAACGCGCTGGGATGCCGAGCGAATACAGCTTCAGGTTTGAATGCACTGGTTACCGGCGTACGCCTGCAACGGGGCGCCCCTGGGATGTTGCCGCGAAGCAGCCGCTGCCTTTTGACCGGTGGCCGAACGGGCGTTCGCGGGTACCCGGTGCGTTCAGGACCGATTGGAAGAATGGCGAAGCCCTGTATCTGCCGTGCGATCGCGTGAGTCTGGAAGGTCACCCCCTTTGGTTGTCCCAATACCCAACGATGTGCTGGTCGGAGCAGACCGGCATCGTCAGCTACCTCGAGGTGATATATGAACTTCTCAATTCGCAAGACTATACGGGCGTTCGTTGCCCCTGATCATCGCCTGACAGTCAGGTCGGGCATGTGGTCAGTTATCCGGCGAGAGCTGACCCGTCGAAGCGAAGGCTTCCACGAAAGTGGAGCGTTCCTGCTGGGACGCGACACTGACGGTGTGCGCGAGATCGTCAAGGCACTGTACTACGACGACCTCGACCCGAACGCTTACAAAAGCGGCGTTTGCGTCCTAACGGGCGATTCGTTCGGAAAGCTCTGGCAGACCTGCAGAGAGGAGGCGCTGACGGTAGTGGCTGACATTCACACCCATGTCGGCCGTGCATTTCAAAGCGACGCCGACCGAACCAACCCCATGGTGGCACGTGCTGGCCACCTCGCCTTGATCGCGTCGAATATGGGCCGAGGCAGCCTGTCGGCTGACACCCTGTGCATCTTCGAGTACCGGGGCGGTTATAGGTGGAAAGATCATTCTGGCGCGGCCCGACAATTCTTCTACATTGGATTTCTGGGATGAGCATCATGACGAAGCAGATACCTACCCCCGACGAACTCAATCGTATCGTCAAGATCCTTGTCGACGCCGGCGACGCGGCGACCATTGAAGAGGCCGAAAGGAAGCTTTTTGGGTATTCGACGGAACTGGTCATCGGTGAGGAAGCCGCAGAAACGCCTGCGGGTCAGGCGGCCCTGTTAACGGTGATTGCGATTGGCCGACGTGCCCTTCTCGGAGGCGTGTTCGTGAGCAGCGTACCTGACGCACCGCTTCTGGTCCCCTCCGATAATGCAAACACGCTGCGCGAAGCTGTGCTTGCCCTCGGCGGACGTCTGGGTGAAACGCCGCCTACTGTCATACCATTGATCATCATCGGTGACACCCTGATTGACGACCGTTCGGCAGTCGCACTGCGTTGCGTATTCGATGGCTGGCGTGGTGGCGTACTGCCTGCCGACCAAGCCACGCTGCCGACCGGCAAGAATACGTTGACGATTGCGGGTGTGCTGGCAGGCGCCATCGCGGTGTCCGAGGTGTTCTTGCACTTGCGCGGCGGGTTCGCGCCGGCGGCGCGGCGAGCAGTCGGAATGTCTCTCTGGTCACCCGGGACGGCCGAGAACTGGATCAAAGCCGATGCGCAGGCGCCGAAGCTGGAACTCTTGCCTAACTCGCTCTGGCTGATTGGTCTGGGCCACCTTGGTCAGGCCTACCTATGGGTGCTTTCGATGTTGCCGTATCGCAACCCGGAAGATCTGACTCTGGTACTCCAGGACTTCGATCGGCTGAACCTGGCCAATGAAAGCACGTCAGTGCTGACCACGGCAGCTCTCCGCGACCGTCCCAAAACCCGGGCGATGGCGGCTTGGGCCGAGGGATTGGGATTTCAGACGCGTCTGGTGGAACGGAAGTTCGACTCGCATTTCAGGGTACGTGAAGACGAACCCTCGCTGGCTTTGTGCGGCGTCGACAACGCGATGGCCCGTTCGGCACTGGAAGAAGTGGGTTTCACGTGGGTCATCGACGCCGGCCTCGGGGCAGGGCCTGCGGAGTTCCAGACCATGCGCTTGAACACGTTCCCGGGGCCTCGGGCAGCTCGGAAAATTTGGGGCAAGCCGGCCGTGCGCGGCGTGTTGCCGTTGGAACGCGAGGCTTACCAAGCCCTCAGCGCCGCTGGCCTTGACCAGTGCGGACTGGTCTTGCTGGCCGAGCGGACGGTGGGTGCTCCGTTTGTGGGCATGATAGCGGCATGTCTGGTCATTGCCGAGATAGTTCGTGGCCTTCACGGCGGGCGCCGCATCGCGCTATTGGACATGGACCTGCGATCCCCGGTCGACCGGCAAGTCGTTTTTGAGAATAGCACGGCACCAAACTGCGGCTTCTGCCTACCTCGCAATTAGCAGTCGTCGTTAACGATTGCCAGACGGCCTGAGATTCTTCCGGGGCCGAAAAACCTCGAAGGTATTCCCGACCGGTTATGGCGAAAATTTACAAAAATCCGAATTGACACGATATCGCTCATGAAATAAATTACTACACCAATTTAAGAGGTACTTTGCCGCGCCTACGTAGCTATAGCAAAAAACCTAAATTGGAGCCATCTGTGCCGGTCGTGTTGTACAGCAAGACACACAGATACGTGTAATGCCAGTTTTCCAACTGCTCGGTATTGCACACAGATCCCGCGCAACACGGGATGTAGCCTATATCTCACTCAACATTCCCGAGTTTGGCTCGTTATGCCATATTGGGAAGCAGTGGCATAGGCACCTGCATTGCTTGCGATTTGGCAATGAACGTCAAGTTGGAGAAGACCCACGATGAGCGCGCCTGCAGTCGATTTGCAAAACGCCAAATTCCTGAACTACGGATTCCTTGCCACGCGCGCCAAGGCTGCAGCAAAGCGCCTTGAGTGCGGTGAAGACCTGACTGGCTCCGAACGGGATGCGATTGACGTGGGCATCGACTTCTTGAAGAGTGTGTCCACAGGCGCCTCGTACCTTGAAGGAAGCGATCCCCCCACCGGTGGGCTGCTGGATGCGCTTGACGCGCTTGACCTGGCAATTGACCCGGTAACTGAACTCTCAAAGCAGCTTGAGGACAACCAGGAGATCGGTGATTTTCTTGCCATGGTGGCATCCGCGGTCGAACGCAGTGCAAAAAATCCCAAAGCGCCGCGTGACTCGAAAGACGCCACCAGCTTTAAGCTGTTTGAGCTCTTTTTTGACTCTTTGTACCGACAGGTTTCACAACTCCTCGAGCGAGACGAACCAGTTATCGGCAAGACAGCAGCTCTGCGGACGGTCATGTCCTTTCCCGAATAGGGTAGCTCGTCCACTGAATGGACTTAGATTTCCTTCAACGACGAGCACGAGGCTTACTTAGCAGTCTCAAAGAACGCTTCCGCGAATTGGAATGCAGGGACTATCCTTCAGCGGCGACGATTGATGCCCTTTCGCACCTTCGCCTGATGTTGGACCGGGTCGAAGTAAAGCTGAGTACAGCCGACCTCGACCAGACCAAGCTGTTTATTCGTGCCGCGATCGAATGGCAAAAGCTCCTCGTTCATTTCGACAACGCTCACACCGAGCAGACGCCGCGCGGCCTAGTGTGGATTCTCGAAAAACTTCTGGTCGCACACGATATTACAGGTTCGAAGTGCCGCTTGATCGCTGCACCAGCCGCAGAATACAACTATCGGATAACGAATCTAGCGCCACTGATCCTTGACCCAGTCAAAGATCTCTTCATCTTGGCGGAGGAAACAGGATCTGAAAAAGACTTTTTCAAGTTCTTTTCAGACCCTTTGTTCGTAATAACTTTTCCACGCATGGAAAGGGACAATATCCTCGCCCACGCAGTTTTCGGGCACGAAGTGGGACATCTGGTCGCGGCACGATGTATCGCCGACCCGACTATGCTTGCCCTGATAAAGGACCCCATGAACGGCATTCGCGACGATCTGCGGGCAAAGTCCACCGCACAGTCACCTGCCGTCAAGACTGTCGAGGCTGCTAAGGAATTTCACCATATCCGCAGCTGTTGGCTGCGGGGCATGGAGGAACTGATATCCGACTATGTCGGATTGCTACTTTTTGGACCGAGCGCGCTCTTCGCCTTTTATTGGGTCACTTCTCACAGAGATCTCGACAAACTACCGAGCGAGCCCGGCTTCTATCCGGCTGCTCGCCATCGTTTGCGCTTCGCTCTCAAAACTCTTGAGGAAGAAGGATTTGTGGACGCGCTTCGTAGTTCACCTCCTGCATCAGGCGGCAAACTAGATTGCTATCCATCTGTGGCCGCTTTCATCGACTTCTTGCAAACATTGGCAAAGAACGACGCCGACGAGGTGGCAATGCGTGAGCGCAAGCATCTCGGGATGCAGAAGGCATACGATCTCATGGGCATCACGATTGAGCATGCGAAGAAGCTTGCGAAACAGAATGTGCAGGCTCTTACTTACTCGCGCGATTCCCTCCAAAGCGAAGTACCAGAGCTTGTCGAGAGAATTTCGTTCGATATTCCGCCGGACGAGATCGGTGTCGGCGCCACGAAAAAATCCCCCACTTGGGCGTCAGCCATTTTGGCAGGTTGGTGCTGGGCAATTCACGGCCAGAAGGCGGTTGGGGGCGTGTCGGAGCCGCTCACGGCGAAGCAACGGGAGCTTTTGAACACGATCACACTCCGCGGTGTCGAATCCATCCTAATGAAGCAGTTGTACGATGAAGAGAAGCCGAATCGATGAGTGTGCTTGGCCACGACAAATTAATCGAGGCGATGACCCGGGAAACGCTCGAGTCCCGACTTATTATCACGCCGATCTTCGATCTGGAAGAGCAAGTCGGCCCGGGGTCCATTGACGTCCGCCTGGGGTATGAGTTCATCACGACCCGTCGCGGAAACCTGGATTCCATCGATCCGGCCAAAGCGCCAAATAGGCTGAAGGAAAAATACGAACATCACCACTATGTCGACCGCGGTGAGAAATTCGTCCTACATCCAAACGAACTTGTCCTTGCAGCGACCATGGAATGGTTTCGCTTGCCAGTGGATATTTCTGGGTATGTCACATCTCGCTCTTCTTGGGGGCGATCCGGACTTGTCGTGGCAACAGCAGTTGCTGTGCACCCGGGATTCGTCGGGGCGATCACCCTTGAACTGGTGAATGTGGGAACAGTGCCAATCGTCCTCTACCCAGGGCTGCGGGTAGCGCAGTTTATCGCGCTTTCCAGTGTTGGAGCGCAGATTTATGAGGGGCTGCTGGCGCGTCAATCCGGCCCGAACTCCGCCCATGACAAGGGGGACCGTGACTTGGCCTTTTGGACGTCAAAAGGGAGACTTGCAAGCTGATAAAACATCAATGGCCGTAGTCGTTGGCTGACCTTTATTCAGGGCGTCAGCTTGCCGGCGCTCCTCACCGCGTGGATGTAGCTGAAGTCAACTGTTGAGTCGTCGATTCTATGGATATGGAAGCAATCTGTCGAGTATCCCGCATCACCGCAATGATCCTTGAAGAAATATTCGATGCCTAGGCCTGCTTTCGTGCCGTGGCCTGGTGCTAAGTCGGAGTCATAAACCGAGACGAGAGCGACAAGATCAGCGTGATCGTTTGGATCGGTGATTTTCTGCCCAACGTTGTACCGCCCCAGCATCGCCTTGAAATGGGCCAGCGCGTCGCCGGACTTACGCCAGGCACGGCCATTGGTAAGCTTCACTGGTTTGATCATCGAATCCCCATTCCTTTTGACTTACCCTGTTCACGCTCGAATTGGCAACGCTACCCGAGGCGCAAGCGCCTGTAGCTTTGCGTGCGATCTCAATATCTCATCGTAAATGTCGACATGCCTAGGGGCGTGAACAGTCAAGACCAATGAGTAACGGATAATTTCCGCACCGGAGCCGGTCGGCCCTCCACCGTCCCGTGCGTTGTAGTGGATGTCAAAGCAGGGTTCCTTCAAGCTGCTGCCACGCTTGGTGGCTTTAGCGTGTAGGACAGTTTCCCATTTGCCAAGATCAGCGCGAAGCTGCTTTTCAGTTCGAAATTCCCCTTGGGAAAAAAAGGAATTTGTTGCCGCCTCAGGCTTCTTACCCTTGGTCTTCCTATCCGAGTTTGGACGGAACCGAATGGTGAGGCCAGCCTTGGTATACGTGGCGGCATCCGCGACGTCGACCGGGCTCGCGTAACAGAAGGTTGCCGTGATTTCGATGTTGCCTGCCAAGGCTTTGGTGGGAAGTGGAAGTGGCGCGCGCAGTAACTTTCCAGGACGCAGAGTTCCCTGATAAATGATGCGCGCGACACCGACACCGCAAGAAATGATCGCGTTCAAATCACTTGGAACACGGCCCCAGCCGACATCGTCGGGATGCAGTCCGTCTTCGTTTTCTGCTGCATGAACAACCAAGGCCTTTGCGGTCAACGGATGGACCTGATCGCCGAGAACTGCCCGTACACCAACACAGGATCGAAGAAGGTACGGTGAAGCAAAGCTCGTCCCGAATGTCGCGACAAGTTGCGGCCGCGTCCCGGGCGCGGCGACATGAAAGTATTCCTTCGGACTTCCCCCGAAAACCACGACATCGGGTTTCCGGCGCCCAGGGCTGCGCCCGGGGCCGCGAGCGCTGTAGGATGCCCGTTGCCACGACGCCCTTGAGCGGTTCGCGGCGCCCACTGAGATAGCATTGACACTGTCTGAAGGCACTTGCAGACGATCCTGCTGTAGTGCTTTGTCTCCGGCGCCATTGTTACCCACCGCCACGGTGACGATTGTCTCTCCATCCGACAACATGGTATCGAGCATAGACGTCCACGCGTGCACATCGTTGTCCTCCACGATCGCTTCGGGTCCGAGGCTTATATTGAGGAACTGATATTGCCGGGTCAAGAGAATCTCTTCCACGTGGCCCATGGTGCGGAACAGTTCGTACCGATCTTCTTTGTCCGACTTGGAATCGAGGACACGAAAAACGTCGACCGGCGTGTAGGGACGAACCGCCTCTTCTTCCGGCTCAATCGGCCCAAAAAGAAAGGCGGACGTGACCGCAAGCCCATGGTCGAGATATGCAGGAACGTCCGCCGCCCGTGGATCTGACTTCTCGTACTTCTTCACGAAACGGGTCAGCGGATGTTTTGCAGGTAAGCCGCCGTCCAAGATCGCCACGCGCGGCTCGTCGGCTAATGGCTGACTTGCTGGAAGCATGAAGTCGACCAGCGTCCCTGTTCCGCGGGGAATCGGGCGTGAACCACGCATTTTTGCCATTGGACGTACCACGCGCACGAGGCTGAACATTGCGAGTCGGTTCAGATTTCTTTTCTCGCCGCGGGCCGCGAAAAAGATCATGCGCCCGACAGGGAATTCCAGCTCGGGGTGAATTTCGAAGTCGCATGACTTGGCATACCTTCGAAATGCGCTGCGCGTCGCTTCCAGTTGCTCATCCGGGAGTAGATGAACGCCGATTTCAAATATTTCCTGGCCGGAAGGAGAAGGGCGCACGCGATCGGTTACTGTCATCGCGGAAAAGGATTCGATCTCTGCGAAATTCTCCGCCTCCTTGGTTTCAGGTTGCAATGCGATGGCGAAATCAGGCAGTTTGGCAAACGCACTCCGCGTGCCGGCAATAAATAGCCTGGTCGTCTCAGATTCTTCCGGCGCCGCTTTCGAGTGACGTTTGCGTGGCCGAACTACGACATTTCGGCTACCGATCGATGTTAAGCCGGCCTGTCGCAGCAGTGCCTGGGGAAAGTAAGATTTTGAGATGTAGGCCGGGTGCAGGTCCAGCTGCGCAACGCTTACGTCCTGGGGGCAGGCCTCTTGCGGTAATTCCTTCATCACCACCGCAGCTTTCCTAATTTGCGGAATAACCGCCTCCTTGGCCTGGTCAAGCGTATATGGATGTGATTTCGTCGGCTTGATTGACGGTGGGAGGATGTCGTAGGTCAGAAGCTCCCCACGACCGATAATAAATCGATTGGCCATGTTAGGCTTCCTTCTTTTCTGGACGTCCCTTTATTGGAGAGGGGCCGGCGTACTTGCGGATCGTGTCTCGCGAGACGCCAGTGAGCTCCATGATCTTCGTGTGTGGAAATGTTTCAGAGCCCGCCATTGCTATTGCCAATCTCCTCTTTGCAGGTTTGTCGAGGTGACTGACATGTTGCTTGGCCATAGCTAGTACAGCGGTGGTAGGGTCACTTCGCTTCAAGGCCACCGTTCGCCGGAGAGCCGTAACGGCGCGTTCGACGTCCGACAAAGACATGCCCTGAAGCGAAAGGGCCAGCAATTGAACGTGTGCCTGAAACGTACTTAGATCCAGACCCAGAAAACGTTCGACGGCCTGCTCGAGCAAACTGGCATCCGTTGCGGGAAAGGACAAAATTACATCGAATCGACGCCACAGCGCCGGGTCTACCAGTTCCGGATGATTAGTTGCTGCCAGTAGCAATCCCGAATCGGGCCAAGCATCCACCTCCTGCAAGATTGCCGTAACCAACCGCTTCAACTCACCGACGTCGGATTCGTCGCTGCGACGCTTTGCGATCGCGTCGATTTCATCCAAAAGCAGCACTGCCTCATTCTGACGCGCATGGTCGAACACTGCTCGCAGGTTATTGCCTGTCTTGCCAAGAAGACTGCTCATGACCGTCGTCAAATCCAGTATCCACAGTGGCTTGCCGATTAGATGCGCGATCCAGCGTGCAGACAATGTCTTGCCGACCCCAGGCGGCCCGACGAGAATGGCGGACCGACTCGGTGTGACGCCACGCTTTGCGAGGCGCGCTCGCTGCTTGCGTTCTCGTGCGATGTCGTGGATCTGGTCGAACAAACCCTCGGGCAGGAGCGGGGGCTGCAGTCCAGCTCGATCGTCGAATACGCGGATGAGTGACATTCGTGAGTCAGCGTCGACAGGCATATCGGAACTTTTTGACATCTCGGGCGTATGGCGACGCAATAATCCCGAACCTCCCGAGCGCGCATTTGCAGCCCGAAGACTAGTGTTAAGTCGTTGAGCAAACTCCGGCCGGGTGATCCTGTACTTGCGGACAAGCTTCGCCAGCAGCATGCGGACATCATCAAACGCTTCGCTCGCAGCCAAACGTGACAAATTGACGAAATCTTCCTCCAAAATATGCGTTTCGTCACTAGATTGTATGACTATGTCTTGCATGGCCAAAAAACCGATGTCTATTAATTGACGAATTATAAACATAAAGTGACGAAATAAAATAATTAAATGGCGATTATCAATCGGAAAAGGCCTCGGATTCATGTGGTTGGCAGTTACCAGACGGTGCTTCCTGTAGGCAATGAGCACACCTGATTGCGGGTAGCAGAGTCTGAAGCACCCTCTAGAAGGAATTTCAATTCCATTTCTAGGAGGCCAGGGCGATCGGTGACGATTGGCACGGGCAGCGCTTCCAAATTGACCGGTGCGACGCGCCGTATGTTGAGAGTCGCACGTTCGCTGGTGGCAATAGATCGACTGAGCATGAATCGTCGGCCCAGTAGGCTTCACTTTTCGGCAGCGCACGTTGTATTCACGCATTCCATTGGAATTTGACACCTCTACGGATTGTGTTTTTCCGGCCGCTCCCGCATCATTTGTTGAAATTCAACAATGCGATCGAGTTCGATGAAGCGTTGAGCTTTCGCTCCCACGGCTCGCTGCAGACAGTCGAGAAAAGAATGCCGACGGAACATCAGAATGGAGTGGGTTCGGAAGCCAATAGCCCCGACCCAAGAGGCGAAAGCGGCACTGCGGAGAGTTCGTCAGAAAGGGCTGACGGCGATACATCGCAGCGCAGAAATCGCAATGGTTTCTATCGGATCGCGCACCTTTCCGATATTCATTTTGGCTCGCAATTCGATCCGGAGCTTTGGAGATACGTCAGTGCCATGCTGACCGAAAGGCATCGTCCGGACGCGGTTGTCGTGACGGGGGATATCGTGGATTCGCCATGGCTATTCGAACTGGGCCTTGCTCGCCGCGAACTCCAAGCCTTGGCCAATCGGCTGAACTGCAAAATCTACTACGTGCCCGGAAACCACGACGTCGCAGTGATGGGAAACCTTGTGTTTTGGCCTTGGAGCCGCTACGTAAGGGTCGTATTTAGGCAAAAGCACGCGGGTGTTTTCGACCAACTCCCCACGTTTACTGAATATCATTCGCGCAGTAAGTCGAGATGGCTTTCCTATTGGCGCTGGTGTGCCCAGTTTTTCGCTATGCGTCTGATTGGGCTCTTGAATGCCGGCCCGCAGCAAGAGACACCCCTTGATGTCATACAAATATTGCCAATTCAGGTTCGGAAGAGTAGCGATGCGCAAGGACCGCGAGGAGTAAAGGAAGGCGGCGACGCTGTTCTATTTGCCGCATTCAATTCAAACTGCCGCTTGGTCCTAGCCACCGGCAAAGTCGACGAGAACGATATCCACAAGCTAGACATGGCTCTGATGAGTTTGCGCAACACCAGGGTAACGATTTGTCTAGCCCCAAGAATCGCGCTGGTTCACCACCACCCCCTTCCGATACCTCATTCCACCACGAAGGAATCTCTGACATCGATTGAAGCTTTCCTTGTATTGCGGAACGCCGGAACACTGCTGCATGAACTGGGCAAGCACCACTTTGACTTAGTGCTTCACGGGCACAAGCACTATTCGGCTTTCAGCAGGCTCTCCTACTCGGTACCCAGCCGTCCGGCCGGCGAACTCGCAGTAATCGCAGCCGGCTCCCCGACGGTTCGCCATGACGAGGCCGGACGCAATGCATTCAACTTGGTGGATATTCACCCGAGCGGTCTCATGAATCATCAGGTCGTCAGTTATGGCCGGGGGCAAACTGCATTGAGTACGATGGCCTCGGAGATTCGTGAAATCCTGCCTATTGAATCCGTAAAGCATCGGAGTTACGAGAAAGCTGTAGCACTGCTGAATTCTTTCTGCGATTGCATTGGCCGGGAGGTGCACGTTTACGAATCAGGGGCAGCGGACTTTCACCTCTGGGTAGATGGCTACAGAGTCTTAGGGGGAAATTCGTCGGGGAAAGGGTCACTTAGATTGTCTGTTCAGCTCGGTGCCATCAATCCTTCCGGCGCCGCAGTCGACGACATCTCAAGCATTGCGGGGCACTATATCGCCCCCCCTGAAAGTGATGAACCTACGAAGGAACTGAAGCTCGATGTCAATTTTGGCCGTGATCTGAGCGGCAGGGTGGTCAATCATTACGGTGCCGTATTTCGCACTATCAATACATTTGCCACCTCGAGGTGGGAAACGGAGGCGGATCCAAACTTGAATGGCTTCGACTATATGGGCGTTGCAGTCCGACATCCGGCAAAGCGCCTCGTATTAAAGGTTTGGCTTCCGACAACGTTTCATCAGCCGGAGGCGCACGTTCTCTGCGAGCGGTCAAATGGCTATCCGAACCTGGAAGTGGATGACGCAGCCGGCGAGGTTGTAATTGGCGCCAGTGGGTACACGGTCGACGAGGACATTGGCCATTTTGAGTCATCCCGGCTGAGTCCTCTTGGGCGGAAACAGGGAACGAAACGAGATCCCCACACCGAGTTCAATGGATGGGCGCTGGAAATCACCGAGCCGCTTGTTGGCTATGCATATTTGATCCGATGGCGTGTCAATACGGCGGCCGACGAAGTCACGATCAGAGACAAAGGCGCGACGCTCGAACTGCGTAAGTCGCTTTTGCAATTCAGGGACAAGAGTCCGTCTTCCGAGATCGAGAAACTACGTGAACTCGCCAAGGGCAAGCTCGATGATATCTACAAGCTGTTGCTGAAACCCAAGATCAAATCGCAATATTCTCAAGACGAGAAAATAGCGGTGGCAGTGTTCACGTACGATCAACGTACGAATAGGCTGGAACTCGTGTTGGAGGCTGGCGACAACGCATCCCTTTCAGGGCGAGTGGAAAGTATTCCATTGGGCGAAGGCGTTGCCGGGACAGCATTCAAGAAGCGCAAGTTGCAGATGTTCGCCCTGAGGGAGTTGTGGGGGCCAGAGCATGACGGCGGCTATGTTTACTATGGAGATAGAAAACCGGCAGTAGACGAAAGATTCGCTGTTTTGATCGCCATCCCGTTGCCGCTGCGAGACATTGAGCCCGGAGAAGAAATTTCGCCCGAGGAAACGATCGGCGTTCTCACTATCGCGTCCACGGCCAAAGACAGCAAGCTTTTGAGCTTGATCCCCGAAAAGCCGGTGAGCGGCGCGGCGCCATCCGACCAATCGGCGCAAGACACTCTTCTTTCGTTCTTGTGGCAAACTGCTGTCAAATATATGGTTGGGGTAAAAGCCGAGATTGAGCGGTGCGCTGCCCTACGGTGAGTCTGGCTTGGAATTGCGAGTTCTCGCTTGAAAATGCGAGTGATTGCCCGCAAATTGTTGACTCGAAAGGATCACGAAAATGGCTCTCATTCGAACTGCTGAAGGTTTACTTGAAGCTGAAACCGCAACGCTCACCGATGACCAGAAGGAACGGGGAAACGAGGAGATTGTGAAGATGCTAAATCTGTCTATGGCCGAAACCAAGGTGAACGTCGAGGAGCTTGCGAGATTTCTCGGACTCAGTTTGAGCAACAACTAGGGCGGCGGGGGTAATACTGGGGGTAACCGGCTTTTTCGCTTTTCTAGGTCTGTTGGGCCGCAACGGTCTTCGGACATCATTCGAGAGAGCCCCAGACCAAACATTCAAAGGCTCAGCTTCGGCTGGGCCTTTTTCGTTTGCGCGATACTACCCGCCCGTTGGCCGCCTGTTCGCGCATGCTTGACGCCTATCGATCAACAACGTAGCCTGCCGACTCCCCTCACACGGATTTCGCCATGGCCGCCGTTGCCGAAAAGTACATCCTCTACACCCAGCCCGGGTGAAGCAGCTGCCTCCGGACGAAAGAGTTTCTTTCGCAAAAGAGCATCGACTTCGTCGCCATTGACGTCCTGAACGACGCTGGCGGAAGGGAGAAGCTGTTCGCGCTCGGTGCGCGCAGCGTCCCGGTGGTTGCGCATGGCAGCAAGTTCGTCTTCGCGCAAAACCTCGAGGATGTCGCGAAGTTCGTCGGCCTGCAAGGCACCGGCCATGCCCGCCTGCCGCCCGATGAGCTGATCACCCGGTGGCTGCTTGTGCTGCGCGCCGTGCATCGCTATATCCGCCAGATGCCGGCGGAACGTCTGGATGAGCGCGTGATCGACAACCGCGACCGCACCATCCGCATGATCGGCCACCATGTGTTTCGCATCGCCGAGGCGTTTCTCGAAAGCGCGGCCGATGGCGCCGAATACACCGCCGAGAAGGCCAATGCCGAGACCGCGGACGGCACCATCTTCACCCGCGAACAGATCGCCGCCTATGGCAATGACGTGATGGCCAGGTTGGAACGCTGGTGGGACGAACTTGCCGACCGCACTTGCCAGCAGCCGCTGAACACGTTTTTCGGCGTGCATCCGATTCACATGCTGTTCGAACGATCAACCTGGCATTGCGCGCAGCATGCCCGCCAGCTGGTGGCGGTGCTCGAGCGCTTTGGAATCGAACCGGATGGCCGCCTGAGCGCGGCAGACCTGGCGGGCCTGCCGCTGCCGAACGTGCTCTGGGAATAGCCGGCGGCGTGCCGCCGCCTTTCAGGCAGGGTTGGCGGGCGCGGCAAGCACGGAAAGGCGGCCGGTGCGCATTTCCCGCGTGCCTTGATGCACGCAGCAGTATGCGCGCGCGACCCCGGCGGCCGAGTGCAACTCGATCGATGCGAAGCGTTGTCTGCCCAAGGCATCCGGGGCGGGATCTTCGGAGACACCGTCCGCCGGCTTGACCAGCGCCACAGTCTCCCACTGGCGCCGCATCCGGGCGATCAGGATATCGGTCTTGGCCGGCGTCTTGAGCCACTCGGTATGCGAATCGACCACGCGGCCCGCCCTGAGACGCACACCGATCAATGCCGGATAAACCGCACCGTTCCCCCGATAGAGGGGCGCCACGGTTTCGAACAAGGCCGAGCAGGCCGCTTCCAGGTCAAATGTAGAGGTCATGACAGCAACCATCCGGCTCAGATTTTCAACAGGTCGTTGACGGTGATCGGCGCGAAGGCCTGGGTCTGGGGTTCGGTTTCGGAATGACTTGCGTTGCCACCGATGGCAAGTCCGATGACAAGCGTGACTGCGATTGCGGTGATCGTGCTGGTGATGGTTTTCATGATTCCCTCCGGCTTATCCGTCTTGCGGGTCAGGAATGTGATCCGCATGGATGGCTTTATAGGCCGGCCGTCACGCTGGATGCAGGGCAAACGGGTTGCTCCGGTGCGTAAACGCACGCCTTGCCGGAAAGCAGGTCTCAAGTTGTGACGTACGTCACGCGGGACGCCTAGAATGGGCCAGAAGAATTCCGTGACCCGCGAGGTCACGCATACCGGGAGACAAAATGAACCAACGCCGCACCCTGATTCGCGCCGCCGCGTTTGCGCCCTTCGCATCCATGGCATCGAGGGCAAACGCACAGGCGCCCTCGTTTCCTGCCAGGACCATCACCCTGGTATGCCCGCTGGCGCCTGGCTCATCCATCGACGTGATCGCGCGCATCTACGCCACCAGGGCGTCCGCACTCCTGGGCGTATCGGTGATCGTGGACAACAAACCCGGGGCGGGCGGAGCGATTGCCGCCGGCCTGGTGATGCGCGCGCCGGCCGACGGCCACACCCTGCTGATTGCCAGCAACACCTACATCGTCGCGCCGCACGTCTACCGCAAGTCAGAATACGACCCGCTGGTCACCTTCACCCCGGTGACGGGTCTATTCACCACCGGCATCGTCCTGTCGGCGCGTCCGGATTTCCCGGCGCGCAGCCTGGGTGAATTCATCGCGCTGGCAAAGGCCAATCCCGGCAAGTACACCTATTCCACCTGGGGTGTCGGCACCAGCGCGCACCTGCAGATGGAATTGTTGCGCATGCGCACCGGCATCGACGTGCTGCATGTGCCTTACAAGAGCGGCCCGGAGGCCAGCCAGGCCACCATGAGCGGCCAGACCGACCTGGGGTTCGATACCGTGTTCGGCGTGGCCCCACGCCTGAAGGCCGGTCAGTTGCGGGCGCTCACGGTGTTCGCTCCACGCCGTGCAACGGTGCTGCCTGAGGTGCCTACCAATGTGGAACAGGGCATTCCGGATATCGAGCAGTTGGGCTTTTGCGGACTGATGGCGCCGGCCGCCACGCCGCGCGCGGCGATTGACAGACTGGCGCAGGTATCGCAGCAAGTGGTGGCGGACGCCGACTACGCGAAGCGCCTGCAGGCCTATGGCGCGGAACCCTACCCCGCCACGCCGGAGGTGTTCCAGAAGTTCCTGCGCGAAGAAGTAGCCAAGGTGCGCGAGGTCACCTCGACGCTGAAAATCGCGCTCGACTGAACCCCGCCTACAGGAAGCCGGGCTGCAACTTCACGCGGCCGGACCGGCCTTGCGCTTGACGTTGCCGATCGGCCGCAATTTGCCGATCGGCTCATTGAGCACATCGATGGTCATCGGCCCCTTGTAGGCAGCCAGCACAAGGTCGCGCATGTTCTCGAGGTGCGCCCGCCAGAAGCTCTCGGCCACCGCCGGGGTGCCGCTCTTCATCAATGCCACCGCCATTTCGCGGCTCCTGATGCTGTCCTGGCGCAGCTTGTCCACGCTGGCCCGGGTGGAGGTGCGCGCGGTCACGTCCTCGTGCTGGCGACGGATGATGTCGTAGATCAATGAAGACAAGAGGTGGATGGTCTTGTTGCCGCAATGCCGGGTGATCAGCATGGAAAACTCGGCGGACAGGTCGGCATAGCGGATCAGGTCGGTCTGCGCGGCCTCGCGCGCGGCCACGATGTTGGCCTCCAGGTCCGCGAAGGCCTGCGGGTTGCGCTGCGCTGCCAAGAGGCCCGCCGCCGGCGGCTCGATGATGGTGCGCGCCAGCCACACGTCCTGAAGCGTCGCGCCCTCGATCTGCAGGTACACGCCCACCTGGCTGGCGGCCGCGCCAAGGTCCATCCGGGTCACCCTTGCACCGCCGTGCTTGCCACGGCTGATGCTGATGAGCGACTCCGACTCGAGGATGCGCAGGGCTTCGCGCATGGTCGGGCGCGAGATGGCGAACTCGGCCTGCAGCATGTTCTCTGGCTGGAGCTTGTCGCCGGGCTTCAGGCGCCCGGTGACGATCTGGCGGCGCAGTTCTTCTGCCACCCGTTCGGCGGCTTTCGGACGCTTGCGGACCGGCAAGTCCTTGGCCTTCTTGTTTTCGGGTGCAGGTTGCGTCATGAAATATGTAGGTCTTCGGAAAACCAGGCCGGTTGCGACCATTGCAAGATACCGATTAAATGGTTATATAATAAGAATGTCAACAAAAGTCGCTCGAAGAAGCGCGGGTTGGTCGGGTGCAGGTCCATCTTCAAGGAGACAACAATGCATTCACGGATTCTCGAGGCGCGCCGCCGGGTGGTCGGACTGACGTTGGCGGTTGCCGCCGCGCTGGCATGCAACAGTGCGCTGGCGCAGTCGGGCCCCTTCCCGAACCGGCCGATGAAGATCATCGTGCCCTACTCCGCCGGCACCGGTAGCGACGTCCTGGCGCGCACCATCGGCCAGAGCATCACGGAGAAATCGGGGCAGCCGGTGGTGATCGAGAATCGCGACGGCGGCGGCAGCCTGATCGGCACCATGGCGGCAGCCAAGTCGGCGCCCGACGGCTACACCATGCTGATCGCCGCCAATCCTTTCATCATCGTGCCAAGCCAGAACGCCAAGCCGCCTTACGACCCGATCAAGGACTTCGTGCCGATCGCCAAGGTCGCGGTGATTCCATTGGTGCTGGCCACCAACCCCGGCGCGCCGTTTGCCAACGTGCGCGAACTGGTCGCATATGCCAAGGCCAACCCGGGCAAGCTCAGTTACGCGTCGTCCGGCGCCGGCACCATCAGCCAGCAGGAGATGGAGTTGTTCAAGCAGGCTGCGGGGCTGGACATCGTCGAGGTGCCGTACAAGAGCACGGCACAGGCCATGACCGACACCATCGGCGGGCAGATCCCGCTGTTTCCGGTGGTGGTGCCCCTGGCCTTGCCCCACCTGCGCTCCGGCCGCGCCCGCGCGCTGGGGGTATTCGACACGCAGCGCTCGCCGCTGTTGCCCGACGCGCCGCCGCTGGCCGAGGAGTTGCGCGTGCCCGGGTATACACCCACACCGGTGTGGTATGGCTTTCTCGCGCCCACAGGCACACCAAAGGAAGCAGTGGCCACGCTCAACGCGCTCATCCAAGGCGCGATGCGTTCAAAGGAGGTCCAGGAACGTCTCACCGGCCTCGGCGCGCAACCCATCAGCCCCACCAACGAGCAGTTCGAGGCCGACATGAAGAGCGAGCTCGAAAAGGCCGGGCAACTCGCGCGCAAGCTGGGCACTTTCAAGTAAGCAGGCAGCACTTGCTGCCTGCTTGACTGGCGGGCCCTAAGCGGGCTTGCCCTTCTTGCGCTCGTATTCGAGTTGCCGCAGTCCCTTGCGGATGACCTTGCCGGTGGTGGTGGTCGGAATCGCGTCGTGAAACTCGATCTCGCGCGGGTACTCGTGCGCGGACAGCCGGGTGCGCACATGGACCTGGAGTTCCTGCGCCAATTCAGGTGTCGGCGCGAATCCCTCGCGCAACTGCACGAAAGCCTTGACCACCTCGCCGCGAATCGGGTCGGGGCTGCCGACCGCCACCGCCAGCGCCACCGCCGGGTGGCCGGTCAGGCAGGCTTCAATCTCGCCAGGGCCGATGCGATACGCGCCGCTCGAGATCACGTCGTCCTTGCGGCCGACATACCAGATATAGCCGTCCTCGTCCCGCTTCGCCAGGTCGCCGGTTAGCAGCCAGTCGCCGGAGAACTTCTCGCGTGTGGCGGCCTCGTCGTTCCAGTAGCGCAGGAACATCGCCGGCACCGGGCGCTTCAGTGAAATCTCGCCGACCTCACCGTCGGGTGTCGGCCGGCCTTCGGCATCCAGCAGGGTGATCTCGTGGCCGGGGATCGGCCGGCCGAGCGAGCCCGGCTTGATCGGCATGTAGTCGGTGCAGTTGCCGATGATCATCACGGCCTCGGTCTGGCCGAAGGCCTCGTGCGGCGTGGCGCCCAGGGCATCGCGCGCCCAGCGGATCACATCTTCGCCCACCGTCTCGCCGCCGGTATGGATGGTGCGCAGTTGCACGTCCCACTGCTGGCGCGGATTTTCGATCAGGCGCATCATCTTGAGCACCGTGGCCGGCAGGAACACGTTGCGCACCTTGTGGCGCGCCATCAGGTCGAAGGCGCGCGCGGCGTCAAACTTGCGCGCGCGGTGCGCCACCACGGTCACGCCGTAGTGCCAGCTGGGCAACAGCATGTCGAGCAGCCCGCCCGCCCACGCCCAGTCGGCCGGGGTCCAGAATCGGTCGCCGGGTTGCGGAAACCCCTGGTGCACGAACTCCATCGAGGGCAGGCGCCCCAGCATGATGCGGTGCGCATGCAGCGCACCCTTGGGCGGCCCGGTGGTACCGGAAGTGAAAATCAGGAGCGCGGGGTCTTCGGCCGCGGTGTCCACCGGTTCGAACTGTTCGGGTTCGGCAGCGATCAGCGGGCCATAGTCCAGCACATCGCTGCGACCGAGCGGGTCGGCACTGATGATGTGGGTGAGCTCGGGCAGCCTGGCGCGCACCTCAATCAGGCGATCCACGCTCATCGCGTCGGTGATCACCACCCGCACACCGGCACTGCGCAGGCGGTACTCGAGCGCCTCGGGACCGAACAGCGTGGCCAGTGGCAAGGCGATCGCGCCGAGCTTGTAGATGCCCAGATGCGCGGTGCCGGTTTCCGGCCTTTGTGACATCACGATCCCGACACGATCGCCACGCGCCACGCCCAGGCGCCGCAGGGCGCCGGCGAGCTGGTTGGAACGCGCGCGAAAATCGGCGAATGTGTGCTCGCTGATGCGGCCGGTCTCGTCCTCGTAGATCATGGCCACACGCGTCGGGTCATCCGCATGGCGGTCGCAGATGTCCACGGCGATATTGAAGCTGGCCGGCACACCCCACCTGAAGCGCGCGCAGATCTCCTCGTATGTCCTGCCCTCGGGCAGCACCCTCCCGGTGGTGCGCGGCGGCGCGCTCTCGTTCATCCGATGTCTCCTGATGCAAGGAACACCCCGTCTGAAGCGGGGATGTTGACGGGTTTCCGGCATCGTATCATAATAGTTATACAATTAAAGCCTACCGGCAAGCAAGCGCGGAAAATCCGCAGCCCAAGCCCGGAACGACCCCATGAACTGGCCGACCGTCATCTACAACGAAGAAGTGATGCGCGAGGGTTTCGGCATCGAGGACGTGGCCATTCCGGTCGAAGCCAAGGTCGAGTTCCTCGAGGCGCTCTCCGACACCGGCCTGAAACGCATCACCGTCGGCGCCTTCGTCAGCCCCGCCTATGTGCCGCAGATGGCCTGCTTCGAGGAGATCCTCAAACGCTTCCGCCCGCGCGCCGGCGTAACCTACCTGCCCTACCTGCACAACCAGAAGGCAAGAAAGCGCGCCGAGGAGTACGCCCCGCCCCTGACGCTCGAAGCCGATGTGTTCACGCTGTTCATCGACATCTGCGACATCCACCAGCGCCGCAACGTCAACCGTTCGGTCGAACAGATGATGGACACGTGGCCTGCCGCGATTCTCGAGGCGAAGCAAAAGGGCATCACCCAGGCGCGCATCGGCATCGGTTCGGCCTGGGGATCCAATTTCATGGGCAAGTTCGACCAGGACTTCCGCCTGTTCTTCCTTGAGCGCCAGTTCGAATTGCTGGGCGCGGCCGGCATCGAGGTCATTGAAATCGGCCTGCATGACTCACAAAGCTTTTGTCTGCCGCACGAGATGGAAGCCGACCTGCTGGAAATCAGGTGCCGCTGGCCCGGCGTGCGGCAGTTCCATTTCCACATGCACAACGCGCGCGGCATGGCCCTGCCTTCGCTCTACGCGGCCTTGAGAACGCTCGGGCCCGATGACACCGCGCTGGTTGAGGGCACGCTCGGCGGCATCGGCGGCGGCCAGTTCGGCGGCAACGGCCGCGCCTCCGGCATGGTGGCCACCGAGGACTTCATGCACATGCTCGACGGCATGGGCATCGCCACCGGCGTCGACATCGACCGCCTGATCGATTGCGTGTGGCTGCTGGAGAAGATCATCGGCCGGCCCACCCATGGCATGGTGGCCAAGGCCGGCCCGCGGCCGGCGACGCCGGGCGCCTTCTACGACCCCAACATGCCGGGGCTCGAGAGCCTTGAGGCCGCAAGGCACTTCAGGCATGGGCCGCAGGCCTGGGCCGGGGAAGGCTACACGCCCTGGAAAGACCCCATCACCGGGCCCTGGTTCCAGCGGCCCTCGCAATCCGGCAAGTAACCGACTCAACATACGAAAGCAGGAGACAACAGCATGGACTTCAGCCTGACCGACAACCAGATCATGATCCGCGACTCGGTGCGCAAGTTCGCCGAGGCAGAACTGCTGCCCAACTACCAGCGCTGGGACCGCACCGGCGAATTCCTCACCCCGGAGTTCATCCAGAAGATCGTCGACATGGGCCTGTTGCGATTGCGCCTGCCGGAAAAATACGACGGCCAGAACTATTCCTTCGTCGATTGCGGCATCGTCTGTGAGGAAATCGGCCGCTGCGACCACCAGATCCGCTACATCATCTCCAACGCCATCCACCTGGGCGAGATGGCCTCCTCCATGCACCCGGACCTGCAGGCCGAATGGATCCCGCGCATCGCCAACGGCGAGATGATGTCGCTGGCCTTTACCGAGCCGCGCGGCGGGGCGGACGCTGGCAACATCACCACCAAGGCGGTGCGCGACGGCGACTACTATGTGATCAACGGCGAGAAGACCAGCATCACCTTCACCGGAGTGTCCAAGGTGGTGTTCGTCTCGGCGCGCACCGGCAAGCCGGGGCCGCGCGGCCTGTCGTTCTTCCTGGTGCCCACCGACACCCCCGGGCTGACAACCACCAACTTCGACCGCATGGGCCAAAGGCTGGACCGCGGCGGCAGCATGTTCTTCGACGACGTGCGCATCCCGGCACGCAACATGATCGGCAAGGAGAACGAGGGCTTCATCTGGGCCATGACCATCATCGGCTACAACCGCAACTTCGTCCCGCTGGCCTGCATTGGCGCGGCGATGAAGTCGGTGGAAGAGACCATCGAGTATGTCAAGCAGCGCCAGGTGATGGGCAAGTCGCTCTCCAAGTGGCAGGGCGTGGCCAATGAACTGGCCACCGAGGTCACCAAGCTGGAGGCGGCGCGCCTGTTGTGCTACCGCGCGCTCTCGCTCAAGGACAAGGGCCTGCGCCACGACGCGGAGTCGTCGATGGCCAAGTGGTGGGGCGTGAAAACCGCCAACGAGGCGCTCTACACCTGCATGCGCTTGAACGGCCACTACGGTTGGGCCAAGGACCTGCCGCACGAGCAGCGCCTGCGCGACTGCCTGGGCATGGAGTCGGCCGACGGTCCGCGCGAAGTGCACCTGGGCATCATCGCGCGCGACATTCTCGGCAAGGACTTCGCGCCGTTCTAGGCAGGCGGACGGCAGCCGGCGCGCCCGGCTGCCCCTTTGCGCGTCTGCAGGTTTCCCGTTGCGGGAGGTGATGATGAAGACATTCCGGAATGCCCTGGCCCTTATGGTCATCGCCAGCACCATGCTGTGCGCGGCTGCCGTACTCGCACAGACCTATCCCACCAAGCCGATCAAGATGATCGTGCCCTTCCCGCCCGGCCAAGGCACCGATGTGGGCACGCGCTACCTGGTCGAGCAGCTTGGTAAGGCGCTGGGCCGAAACGTGGTGGTCGAGAACCGCGCCGGCGCCGGCGCGACGCTTGGCACCGAGATCCTGGCGCGCTCGGTTCCGGACGGCTACACCCTGGGTGTCGGCACATCCGGCACCCACACCATGAATCCCTCGCTGTACCCGGTGCTGGGCTACGACCCGGAAAAGGATTTCGAGCCGATCACCATGACCGGCATGCTGCCGCTGATGGTGGCCGCCTATCCGGGCTTCCCGGTCAACTCGATCGGTGAACTGATCGCGGCTGCCAAGGCGAAGCCGGATTCGCTCAATGTCGCCATTCCCGCGCCGCCACAACGCATCGCATTTGAAATGTTGCGCCTGCAGGGAGCGCCGCTGTTCGCGATTCCCTACAAGGGTTCGGCGACCGCCCTGCCGGAGGTCATGAGCGGCCAGGTGCCGCTGATCATCGACAGCATCACGGCGCTGCGGCCACACATCAATTCGGGGCGTCTCAAGCCGCTGGCGGTCACTTCCCTCAAGTCCTCCGAGCTCATGCCGGGCGTGAAGTCGGTGGCCGAGCAGGGCTTGGCCGGCTTCGAACTGACCGCCTGGAACGCGTTCTTCGCGCCCAAGGGGACACCCCCCGCCATCGTGACCCTGATCAACACCGAGATGCGCAAGATCCTCGCGCTGCCGGAGACGCGCGCGCACCTGATGTCGCTGGGCTTCGAAGTTCTCGGCAGCACGCCCGAGGAACTCGCCGAGCGGGTTCGCACCGAGCGCGAGAAATGGGCCCGCATCATCCGCGCGGCGAACATCCGCGCCGATTGATCGCGCCGAAGGCCGACCTCACATGAAACTCCAGGGCATCCGCGTCATCGACCTGTCCCGCTTCCTGCCAGGGCCGATGTTGACGCAGTTCATGGCCGACCAGGGCGCGGAAGTCATCAAGGTCGAGTCCACTGACGAAGGCGAGCCGACGCGCTCGATCGGCGAGATGCGCGACGGCATCAGCGTCTTTTTCGCCAACACCAGTCGCGGCAAGAAAAGCCTGGCGTTGAACCTCAAGCATCCTGAAGGCGTGGAGGTCCTCATGCGACTGGCGGAGTCGGCCGATGTGATCATCGAAGCCTTTCGGCCCGGCGTGGCCGACCGTCTCGGCGTGGGTTACAAGCAGGTCGCCGCACGCGCCCCGCATGTCGTGTACGCCTCGATTTCCGCCTACGGGCAAAGCGGCCCTTACCGGGACCTTGCCACCCATGACCTCGCTACCGAGGCGATGGCGGGCGTGCTCTCGCTCAACCACGGGCAGGACGGCAAGCCGGCGATTCCCGGCCTGCCGGCCTCCGACATGCTTTCTTCGATGATCGGGCTCTCCGGCGTACTGATGGCGCTCTTGCGCCGCAAGGAAACCGGACGCGGCGACTATCTCGACCTGGCCATGGCCGAGTGCCTGCTCGCCTGCATTCCCAACAATCTCGGCTCGGCGATGGCGACACGACGCCAACCCGATGTCGGCAACGAACGCTCGCTCGGCGGCAACGCCATGTACTCGATATACGAGACCCGGGACGGCGGCTGGGTGGCCCTCGGCAGCCAGGAATTCAAATTCGCCGTCAACCTGCTAAACGCCCTGGGCCGGCCAGACCTGATAGACACCTGCAAACTGCCACCGGGCAAGCCACAGCATCCGGTGCGCGACTTCCTGCGCGCGACCTTCCTGACGCGAACTCGCGCGGAATGGGTTGAATGGTTCAAGGGACGCGATGTTCCCTTCGCGCCCGTGAACACGCTGCCTGAGGTGCTTGACGACCCGCATTTCCGCGAACGCGGCATGGTTCTCACCGATTCGCGTGGCTGGGACCATATCGGCAACCCGATCCGCTTTGCCGAAGAACCCGGGGAATTGCAACTGAGCCCTCCCGCGCTGGGTGAGCATTCGGGCGACATGCTGCGCGAACTCCACTACTCCGCCAGCGATGTCGAGCGTCTTGGGGCGCTTGGCATCGTCAAGGTAGCGACGCAGGAAGACGTCGTGCGACACCGGGGCATGCGCAAGACCTGAAATCTGACGAGCCGGGCCAGCCGCTAGAATCGCGCCTTCGTCCAGTCGTCAGGCAATGCCCCAAATGAAAGAATCCGTCGGCAGAAAAATCGCCCTGAGCCTCGCACTGCAGGGCGTGGACACCATTTTCTGTGTGCCGGGCGAGAGCTACCTCGGCCTCACCGACGCGCTCACCGATGTGCCCTCGATCCGCCTGATCGTTTGCCGCCACGAGGGCGGCGCGGGCTCGATGGCGATCGCCGACGGGCTGCTCCGGCGGCGCGCCGGCGTGTGCCTGGTTTCGCGCGGCCCGGGCTTGACCCATGCGATGGTGGCGCTGCACACCGCCTTCCACGACGCCGCGCCGCTGATCATGCTGATCGGCCATGTGGAGCGCAAGGACATCGGCCGCATGGCACTTCAGGAGCAGAACTACGCGCGCCTGTTGTGCGACATCACCAAGTCGGTCATCGAGGTGTTCGACCCGGACCAGGCGTCTGACGCGATCTCGCGCGCCTTCCACATTGCGCAAAGCGGCACGCCCGGCCCGGTGGCGGTGGTCCTGCCCGAAGACCTGTTGACCGATCTCACCGATGCGCCGCTGGTGCAGCCGCGCATCGATGTGGCTCCCGGCCCGCGCGCGCAGGACCTCGCGCAACTGGCCGACATGCTCGCCAAGGCCGAGCGCCCGCTCATCTGGGTGGGTGGCGCACTTTCCGGCGACGCGGCGCTTGCCGACCTGGAAAAGCTGGCCGAGGTGTGGGGCGTGCCGGTATGCCCCACCAACAAGCGGCCGCACCTGTTCGATTCGCGCCATCCAAACTTTGCCTGCCACGTGGGTATCCGCACGCCGGCCAAGCTGCTCGCGGAGCTCAAGAAGACCGACCTGCTGATCGCGCTGGGCGAACGCCTCACCGACACGCTCAGCCAGTCGTACACCTTTCCCAGCGCGCCGGACCCGCAGATGCCGCTGGTGCACATCTGGCCCGACGCCAACGAAGTCGGCCGCGTGTGGCGCCCCGCGCTGGGTTTGCCCTGCGATCCGCATGAAGCTGTGCGTGCGCTGCTCAACCTGCCAGCCCCGGCGATCACGACACAACGGAAAGCCTGGGTTTCCGGCCTGCATGCCCTCGGCGCCGAAGTGCGCGCGCCGGTTTGGGACAAGGTCGACGACGGCGTCAACTTTGCCGCCGTGGTGTGCGCGGTCGAGAAGCACCTCGCAGCTGACGCCGCCGTCACGGTGGACGCCGGCAGCTTCTCGACCTTTCTGTACCGCTATGTCGGCTTTCGCCGCGGGCAGGAGGTGCTCACTTCCGTGGTCGGAGCGATGGGCGCTGGCGTGCCGATGGCAGTGGCCGCCTGCTTGCGCAATCCGGAACGCCAGGTGGTGGCCTTCCTCGGCGACGGCGGCGCACTCATGACCGGCAACGAACTGGCCACCGCGCGCCTGTACGGCCTGAAACCCATCATCATCATCTCGGACAACGGCAACTACGGCACCATCGGCCTGCACCAGGACATGCGCTTTCCGGGCCGTCCGTTCGAGGCCGCCACGCAATTGGCCAATCCCGATTTCGCCCTGTGGGCACAATCCTTCGGCGCCAGGGGCATCACCATCGACACCGAAGCCGGCATCGAGGCCGCCCTCGCGGAGGCTTTCGCACCGAGCGACCGGCCGGTGGTGGTGCATGTGAAGAGCTCCGCCCACCAGATGAGCGCGTGGCGCCAGGCAAGCCGCAAGCTGGCGTTTCCCCCGTTGAAGTAAGCGCCGCCCCATCACGCAACAACAACCGGACGGAGAGACCGGCCATGAAAGCCATCCAGATCAAGGTGACCGGCGGCCCGGAAGTGCTGGAACTGGTCGATATACCCACTCCGGTGCCCGCCCCCGGCGAGGTACTGGTGCGCTCGGTCGCCATCGGCGTGGGCAAGCCCGATGTGCTCATGCGCACCGGTGCCTATCGCTGGATGCCGCCGCTGCCCGCCACTCCGGGCGCGGAAATGACAGGGATAGTCGAGGCTCTCGGTGAGGGCGTGGCCGCACAGCATCCGCAACTCAGGGTCGGCACGCCTGTCCTGGTGTATCACTTCGGCGGGCGCGGCTACGCCGAATTGGCGGCCGTGCCGGCAACCGACGTGACGCCGCTGCCCGATTCAATCGATCTCGACGCCGCGGTGAGTATTCCCAACTACCAGGTCGCCTGGGCGCTGATGCATCGCGCCGCGCGCGGCGTGGACATCCGCTCGGTGTATGTCAATGGCGCAGCTGGTGGTATCGGCAGCGCCGTCATACAACTCTGCAAGGTGGCGGGGTTCAAGGTGATTGGCGGCGCCAGCTCGGCGGAGAAATGCGCGTTCGCCATGGCGCAGGGCGCAACGCACGCGATCGACTATTCCCGCGAGCGGGTGGTCGAACGGGTGCTCGAACTCACCAATGGCGAAGGCGTCGACCTGATCCTCGACCATGTGGTGGGCAAGAACTTCACCGATAGCCTCGACATGCTGGCCAATCTTGGCATGATCGTCTCCTTCAACGCGCTGGGCGGCACGCCCGAGAAGGAACTGTTTCGCGAGATGCGCGCCCACCTGCCCAAAAGCCCGGCAGTGCGCTGTTTCACCATGCATGCCTACGACCACGACCCGGTCGGCAAGCGCCATGTGCGCGACACGGTGATCGACCTGTTCGCGCGCGGGCAGGTCAACCCGCCGATCCATGATCGCCTGCCGCTTTCGCAGGCACGCCTGGCACACGAACTGCTCGATGCGCGTGCCGTGATGGGCAAGCTGCTGCTGAAGCCCTGATCAATCCGTTTGCGAATCTCAGGCCGCGAGCAGGAAGCCTTCCTCAGCAGGTGGCGGCACCTTGCGGCCCGACAGATCGATGCCGGGATAGTGGCGGATCGCCTCGTAGACGACTCGCAAATAGGGGCGCACAGCCTCGCCCAGGTCGGTGGCCATGGCCTCGGTGAATTCGGCGAAGTTGCGCACGCCCGCTTCGAGGTTGAGGCAAGCCGCCACCAGGCTGGTGACCAGAAGGTGCTCACCCGCACTTGCGGGGCCGGCTGGCTCGGTCGCCCCGGGAGCGATACCGTCCTTGCCCGACCATGCAGACCCGGCCGGCGCCTCGATGCTGAAGCACCACAACTCGCCTACGCTCGCAACTTTCATCACGCTGGCGGCACTTTCGAATTCGCCGGCCTTGGCGCGCGCCGCCGCGGCGAGGTAGCCGCGCTGCAGGTCGGCCAGCTTGAGACGGCGTGCATTGGCTTCGCCAAATTCCTCGCACAACCTGCGCAGCACGAACTCAACCGCCTTGCGAAAGGACCTGTCTCCGGCGCGGAAGGCCGCCGCAAACGACCGGGCGGCCGCGCGGGCAAGTTCGGCGTCCGCAGGTGCAAGCCGGGTTCGTTCCACCGCCGAGTGGACCAGCGGCCGCATGACCGGGTCTTCCTCGAGGCGATGCAGTAGCGCGAACAGCGTCGTGCTCCTGGCGCGGGACTCCTCGTAGAGCCGCTGCTGCTCGGCAGCAGGCAGGCGCTGCAGCATGTCCCGGGCCTGGCGGATCTCCTCGCGCAGGATGGCGCGTCGATCCGCTTCCCGCGGTGCGACCGCAAGGGTCCCGGGAAGTGAAGACAACGTCGACGCGGGGGCAAACTCTGAACCAGCCGGCATGCTCATGGGGCGTTGCTTCTTCCGTGGGTGGGCACGGAGCGAAATTATCCTCCATTAACGGCGGCGACGCGCGCACTGAATGTGCAAGCACGCAAAGCAGGTCTGATGCAGAATAGGAAACGCTCGAACAACGAAGGGGAGATCCGCGATGGAAACCAGGGATGATTGGGATTCACGCCTGCAGTCGCTGCTGCGCGCAAGCGACCGGTTCCTGAAGCTCGAACAGTTGCGGGAGCGCGTTCCGCCCGCCAGCCTGAAGGTGCTTGCGCGGATATTCTGGGCTTATCACCTGATCCT
The DNA here is from genome assembly GCA_965279115.1 of Burkholderiales bacterium. Classification (GTDB taxonomy): domain Bacteria; phylum Pseudomonadota; class Gammaproteobacteria; order Burkholderiales; family JAEUOS01; genus JAEUOS01. The sequence continues at coordinate 2,832,828 of OZ257137.1, read as the reverse complement.
GGCCGCGGTGATGATCATCAATGTGCCACGTCCCATCATCAGCGACCCGATGCTCCTCCTGGCGGGTTTGCCGCTGATCCTGTGCTGGGGCATTTACGTGGCGCACTACCTGCTTGTCCATTTGCCGGCGCACATGTTCTCCGACCTGTACATGTTCTTCCGCCACCGCAACCTTGAACCGTCCAAGTCATTCGCCGCGACGATCCTGGTGCTCTTGGTGGCGTTCTCGGCGGTGATTTTCGAGTTCTGGATTTCCTAGTGCGGCAGGCGGCCGGCAAGCGCGTGTTCCGGCCTGCCGGCCCGTGCGCCCTGCCGCGATGGTGCGTTCCATGATCCAAACGTCAACCCGGATTCATCACCGGGCGAGGCGGTCCTCCCAGTCCACCCAGTCGACCGGGTGCGCATTGAGGTAACTGCTCACCGCCTCGCCCAGGGTGGCAAAGAAGCGCTCTTCGCCGAGGCGGGAAAAAAGACCGAAGCGCTTGAGTTTGTCCTTGACGGGATCCTTCATCTCGGCGAAGCACAGGTCGACACCTGCCGCCCTGAGCGACTGGTCGAGTTCATCGAGGACGTCGGCCGCCGTGACATCGATGCTGGTGACCGGTTCAGCACCCACCACCAGCCATCGTACCGGCGTGGGCGAGGCGGCCACCGCGTCGAGCACGCGCGCCTGGAAAAGCTCCGCATTGGCGAAGAACAAGGGCGCGTCCCAGCGGAACAGCACCAGGCCGGGGACCCGGCGGGCATCCGGATAGCGCGTGAGGTCGTGGTATCCCTTGACGCCATCGACGCGGCCCAGCACCGCGGAATGCGGGCGCCAGCCGTCCCAAAGGAACTCGATCACCGCGGCCACGATTGCCAGCCCGATCCCGGGGATGGCGCCGAACACCGCCACACCGGCGAAGCATCCCATCGAAAGCCAGAACTCCCAAGGCTGGATGCGATGGATGCGGCGCAGGTCGGCAACCTCGATCAGCGCAAAGGCGGATGCGATCACCACCGCCGCCAGCGTGGCACGCGGCAGGTTGGCAAGCAGATCGGGCGCTGCCACCAGCAACACACCGACCGCGAGCGCGCCGACCACGCCGGTCAACTGGGTCTTCGCGCCCGCCATTTCGGCCACCGGCGTTCGCGATGCGCTCGCGCTGATCGGAAACCCCTGAAACAGGCCGGCGGCCAGATTCGCCGCGCCCAGCCCCACCATCTCGCGATTGGGATCCGGCAAGGCGCCGCTGCGCGCCGCAAAGCTGCGTGCGAGGACGCTTGTATCGGCAAAGGACACCAGCGCCACCGCCAGACCTCCCAGAAGCACGGGTGCGATGTCATCGAAGCCGACCACCGGCATGCGCATGGCCGGCAGTCCCTGCGGCAGTGAACCCAGCACATCGACGCCCGCACGTAGCGCGGGATCAAGCATGCCGTTGAGAATGGTCGCACCGGCCACGGCAATCAGCACCCCGGGCAGGCCTTTCCAGCGCGCCAGCACGAAGACCACCAGCAACGTGCCACAGCCCAGCGCAAGCGCCACGGGATTGGTCTTGCCCTCGGGCAATGCCATGGCGAACGCCCATGCCTGCCGCAACATGCCGCCGGACTCGATTCCGAAGCCGAACAGCGCCGGCAACTGGCTGACGATCACCGTCAACGCGATGCCGTTCATGTAGCCATAGCGGATCGGTTTGGAGAGCAGCTCGGTCACGAAACCCAGACGCAGGCTGCCGGCCAGAACACAGATTGTTCCCGATACCAGCGCCAACATCGCGGCCAGTGACATGGCGCGTGCCGGATCGCCACCAGACAAGGGCAGCACCACCCCAAGGATGAGCGCAACCAGCGAGGAATCCGGTCCCAGCACCAGTACCCGGCTCGGCCCGAACAACGCGTAGGCCAGGAGACCAAAGATGGTGGCGTACAAACCGCAGATGGCCGGCACACCGGAAGCCACCGCGTACGCTATGCCCACCGGCACCAGCACCGCGGTCAACGCGAGTCCGGCCATGACGTCGTGACGCAGCCAACCGATATCGTAGTGGCGCAGCACCTGCAGGCCGGGCAGCCAGCGCATCCAGCCCGGCTGGTTCGATCGCTTCGGGGGCCGGAGAATCCGTCCCGGCCCCGGCTGCGGTCGCTGGGGCGCAGATTCACTCATGGGCCCGCTTGCCTTTCCTGCTTGAACCGGTCGTCAATCCGAAGATACCGCACTTCCCCTGCGCGCATAGGATGGCAGGGCGGCGCCGTGACAATATCGGTTCCGCCATAGTGCTCCTCACCCTGTGCCCTGCTTGCCAGCACGCGCACAGGGCAACCATCGTACTGGCCGGCTGGGCGTCTGGCGCCGCATGGGCGATGCTTTGGCTGCTGTTCAGGCGCAGGCTAGCCTTCCCAGCCAAGTTTCACTGAAACCGCGATCCAAGCGCAACCATCGTCAATCGCGTTCGCCGTCTTGACCAAGAACGAGCACTGCGTCCGTGCCGCATCCTCGAACTCGCAGCGCTGACGGGCGGCACACGTGCAAAGGGCGGTGCCGTGGCCGCTGCAACGATCCCGGCACCGCCTCGACCAGACGATCACGGCCCTGCCGCCAACTCCTGCCCGATCAGTTCCTCGGCCGCCGGCCAATCGTCCAGTTCACGCCCCGGCAGGAAACCCCGGCCCTGGGCGAGAAAGTAGGCCGCTGTCTGGATCATCAGGTGGCGCGTGTGGGGCGAGACCTGTGCCTGCGGCAAGATTGGCATGGGCAGCCCGTTGCGCAGGACAATGCCGGGCGCGCCAGCATTGCCGTGTCCGTTGGGGCGGGCGATCAAAGTCTCGGGGGCGAGGTTCGGGTTTGGGTGCATCGCGAGGCCTCCAGTCAGTGCAGGGTGAGCTCGGCAAGTGCGGCGAATTGCCGCATGCAGACAGGCTTGCGGATGATGGGGGCCAGGAAAGACAAGTCTGACGCGCGGCAGGCGTCCAATTCGGCCTCCGGTGAAACCAGGGCGCAATGCAGGTCCGGCCGCAGTTGCCGGATCGCCTTGACGACCTGCTCCGCACCGGGTTCCTTGCCTCCCATCGCAAAAATCACCAGGTCCCAGTCCCATGGCGCCACGAAGATCGCGCCCAGCGCGTCTTGCGAATCCGAGAATGTCGTGACTTGGTGTCCGAACTGGCCCAGTGCCCACGCCAGCAGCTGGCCGAAATCCCGATCTTCGTCAAAATAGAGAATTCGCCGCGGCGAAACAGCCTCGGTGGTGTTTTTCACTTTGTTTCTCCTTCACCCTGAGCCGCCGCGTGGCGGTGGATGCGGCTATCCTCCGTCAAAGTCGATCGGCAGTTCTGTGCGTTGGTGCACATTCACGCCGGTGTCGCCGCGCTGTACCCGTGCCCATCGGGCATGCATGACCCGGACGATGCGACCGAGACCGGCCACTAGTGCATCGCTTGCGTGGCGCCCGGCGGCGGCGCATAGTGAAGCGTCGCAATCATCACGGATTCTTCAAATGGCAGATGCAAAGCCCGTCCCGAACCGCGCGCTTCCGGCCCTCGCCTCCGACCTGCGCGGCCTTTCGCGCCTGGGCATCGACGCGACCCTCGGCGTGACCGACCTGGTGGAGGCCATGCACCACGCCATCGCCTCGCGCGCGGGGATTGTCGGCGCGGCGCCGCCGGGCCGCACCGGTGGCATCACCGGTTTCGTGTATGGCGCGGTGCGCGGCACCACGCGGGCGGTGGGCCATGGTCTCGATGCGTTGCTGACCGCCTTCGCCGGCTCGTCCGAAACCACCGTTGCCAATCCGCAACGCGAGGCGATGGTTGCGGCTCTGAACGGCCTGTGGGGCGACCATCTCGCCGACACCGCCAATCCGCTCGCCATACCGATGACACTTCGGATTGGCGGCAAGGCGCTCGACCTCGTCAATGACGGCCTGGCCGCGCAGTTATCCGCGCCCACCGGCAAACTGGTGGTGCTGGTACATGGGTTGTGCATGAACGACCTGCAGTGGAATCGCAAGGGGCATGACCACGGCGCGGCGCTGGCGCGCGATCTCGGATTCACCCCGCTCTACCTGCACTACAACAGCGGACGACATGTTTCGCAAAACGGTCGCGATTTCGCCGCATTGCTGGAGCAATTGGTGCGGCGCTGGCCGATGCCTGTGAACGAACTGGTGATCCTCGGCCACAGCATGGGCGGCCTGGTCGCGCGCAGCGCCTGCCATTACGCGGGTGAAGCCGGATTTGCCTGGCCTGGCTCGCTTACAAAACTGGTATTTCTCGGCACTCCCCACCAGGGTGCGCCGCTGGAGCGTGGCGGCCATCTGGTCGATACCCTGCTCGGCTTCTCCCCTTACGTGGCGCCGTTCGGCCGGCTCGGGCGCGCGCGCAGCGCCGGCATCACCGACCTGCGCTACGGCAACCTGCAGGACGCCGACTGGCAGGGTCGCGAGCACCACGCGCAAAAGCATGATGATCGCCGGCCCACGCCCTTGCCCGCCGGCGTGGATGCCTATGTCGTGGCCGCCACGCGCGCGCAAGCTGGCACGGGACTGGCCAGCACCGTGATCGGCGATGGCCTGGTGCCGCTGGCCAGCGCGCTGGGCGAGCACCGCGACCCGGCCCTCGCCCTGGCTGTGCCGACATCGCACCAACTGGTGATTGAGGGCGCCAATCATTGGGACCTGCTCAACCGCGCCGAGGTCCATGCGCAACTGGTCGCGTGGCTGGGCCCGCGCCCCGATGGCGACGCCACTACCGGTCGTCAGCCCCCTCGCGGGTGATGCGGGCATGGTGGCAACGGCCCTGGATCGCCATCATGCCTTCTGCGCCGGGCCCTCAGAACCCGATAGCGTTGCAGACGCACCCGCGCCAGTATCTGCCGGGGACCGCAGCGCCTCGGCGCGGCGCACGAAGGCGTCGACCAGCGTGCCCGAGATGTGCGCGAAAGCGGGGCCGGCCATACGGGTCATCAAGGCGCTGTCGAACTCGTAGTCGAGCGTGAATTCCACCTTGCAGGCCTCGGGCGCCAGCACGGTCAGGCTCCATTCGCCCTCGAAGCGCCGGAAAGGCCCCTGCTCAAGGTGTAAGGTCATGTGCACCGGCCGGCGCTTCGGGTTGCGGGTACGAAAGCCGAAGCTGACCCCGTGGTAGCTGACGCGGATGTCGGCACTGACCTCGGCGTCGGTGCGACTGACGATACTCGCGCCGGCACACCAGGGCAGAAAGCGTGGATAGTTTTCAGCCGCCTCGATCAGGTCGAACAGCGTTTCCGCGCTGCGCCCCACGAGCGCGGAATGATGCACGATCATCGGGCGCCGCCGGCCGCGCGCCTACCCCGCGATCCTGCCGAGCAACGCGCCGGCCGAGAGCAGCGCGGCGAACCACAGTTCGATCCGGAAGGTGCGGAACAGCACTTCATTGAAAGCGGTGCCGGGCGGACAGGCGACGAAATCGCGACGCAAGGCCTGCGCGACCGGCAGCATCACCAACGGCAACAGCAAGGCGACGTCGCGCTCCACCCAGGCCATCACCGGCAACAGCGCGAACGGTCCGAGCAGCAGAATGCCGTACAGATGGTGCGAAGCGCGGGCCCCGAAGGTGACCGCGAAGGTGCGCCGTCCGGCCAGGCGGTCATGCGCGATGTCACGATGGTTGTTCACCGCCAGGGCGGCCGCCGCCAGCCCACCGATGGCGCACGACGCCAGCGCGCTCGCAGCGCCGATCCCGCCGGTGAGGACCCAGTCGGTCCCCATCACCGCGATCAGGCCGAAAAACACGAACACCGTCGCCTCGCCCAAAGGCGTATAGGCAATCGGCCGGGGCCCGCCCATATAGGCAAGCGCCGCCAGCAACGAAGCCACGCCGATGGCCAGCACCGGCCAGCCGCGATAGGCCACCAGCGCCAGGCCAAGGCAGGTGGCCACTGCCGCCGCAGCGACGATGCCTGCACGCACGTGACCCACGGAGAGCCAACCATTGGCAGTGGCGCGCGGCAGGCCGGTCCGCGTACCGCTCTTCTCGCCGCCGCGCACGGTGTACCCGACGTCGTTCTGCATGTTGGTGATCACCTGCATGAGCAGGGCGGCGCCCAGCACCAGCAAGGCGGCCAACGGGTCAATGGCGCCGGTACGTGCGAATCCCAGGGTCGCGCCCACCAGCACCGGACTGATGGCCACCATGAAAGTCTTGGGCCGCACCGCCACCGCCCATGCGGCAACCGATCCGTTTTCGACCCCCGGCGCGGCCCCGAAGCTGGCGCGCTTGACGTTCATTTGCGCACCCCGCTATGGATCGCCGCGATACCGAAACTCAGGTTCCTGAAGCGTACGTCGGCGAAGCCGGCGCCTTCGATCAGGCGCGTGAAAGCCTGCTGGTCGGGAAAGCGGCGAATCGACTCGACCAGGTAGGTGTAGGCCTCCGGCGAGTTGGCGATCCAGGCACCGAGGCGCGGAATCACCAGGAAAGAAAACAGGTTGTAGAACGGACGCAGCCAGAACACCGGCGTGGAAAACTCCAGGCACAGGAAGCGGCCGCCGGGCTTGAGCACCCGCAGCGCCTCGGCGAGCGCATCCTCGATGCGCGTGACATTGCGGATCCCGAATGCGATGGTCAGGGTGTCGATCGAGGCATCGCCAAGCGGCAGCCGCTCGGCCGTGCCCAGTTGCCACTGCACATGCCGATGATTGCGCGCGCGACCGGCTTCCATCATGGCCGCGCTGGGGTCGATCACGGTGACTTCGCGGTCGGGCCCTGCCATCAGGGCCGCAACGTCCCCGGTTCCCCCGGCCAGATCGACGATGCGCTGGCCGGCGCGCGGCGCCGCCATGGCCACGAATACGCGCTTCCACAAGCGGTGGATGCCGAAGCTCATCAGGTCGTTCATGAGGTCGTAACGCCTGGCCACCGCCTCGAAAACACGGCGGATGCGCAACTCACGTTCGCGCTCATCCACGCTCTGGTAGCCGAAGCTTTTCGACAGGGGCAAAGGTTCGTTCATGACTTTCCGCGCATCGCGACTGCATCCCACATTTTCCGGACCATTCGTCCGGCATGAAGTACAAGCCGTTCAGACTCTTGCAATAATCACGTTACATGGCTTGTGTCACTCAATAGTGACATAGGTCAATAGAAAGCTTTTCTGATGTCCGCGCCCAACCGATCTCGCGGCACCGCGCTGCTACAAAATCGGGCATTCAAAGTTTGCGTCTCACCCTCCGGCAGCGCAATACCGGCCGCTTGACCTGCGTCAACAAAGTGTCGGCGTGGCAGCCTTTTGCGCGTGAACCGGAGGTGCGTGTGAGGCCGCCGATGCAGCCAGTCGCTGCCGGCTCTGGATTCTCCTGGCGCGAGCCTTTACACTTTGGCGCTAGTTCGGAGACGCCAAGACGCCACAGCCACAATGACACGGTTCAATCGCAGAGACTTCCTGTTGACCAGTGGCGGCCTCGTGCTGCCGTCCATCAACGCCAATGCTCAAGGCACGGCGCGTTCTGTCCGTGTAGGCTGGCTGGGCTGGACGGGTGGTCCCGGCGCAACGGCCTCCCGGGTGCCCCTGGAGGCACTCAAGACCGTATTGGCTGAACGGGGCTGGCACGAAGGCCGCAATCTGGTCCTGGAAGTGCGCAGCGGCGACAGCAGCGCGGCGCGCGAACTGACCCGGGAACTAGTGGGCACGAAGGTGGACGTGATCATCGCGCAGGGTCCCATGGTGTTCGGCGCCCGGGTCAACGCCGGTACCACGCCCATCGTCTTCAACATCAATGGCGATCCGGTCGAGGCCAACCTGGTTTCGAGCCTGTCGCGCCCCGGCGCGAATCTCACCGGCGTTACCGCGCTCTCCGAAGAGTTATCCGGCAAGCGCCTGCAATTGCTGAAGGAAGCCGCACCGCGCATCAGCCGCGTGGCGGCCATCGCCAACCAGGCACATCCCGGCGTGCAGACGGAATACAAGGCCACGCTGGCCGCTGCGCAACAACTCGGCCTGACACTGAAATGGCATCCGGTCTACGCGGTGGCTGACTTCGACAGGACGTTCGACGCGATCGCAAGCGAAGGCGCGGACGCGCTGATCGCCATTCCGGACAACCTGATCAATCGCCAGGCGAGATCGATCGCGGATTTCGCCACGAAACGGAAACTGCCGACCATCTCGGGCTGGGCCGAATTCGCCGAGGCCGGAAATCTTCTCAGCTACGGTCCCAACCAGCGCAACTACTACCGCCAGGTGGCGCTCTATGCGGACAAGCTCCTGCGGGGCACACGCCCGGCGGACCTGCCGGTGGAACAGCCGACCGTCTTCGAGATGGTGGTCAATCTCGCCGCCGCCCGCGCGCTCGCCATCGAGATTCCGCAGTCGTTGATGTTGCGGTCGGACCGGACCATCGGCTAACTGCGCACAAGCCCGACCCCGACCGGCATGGAGGCAAGGTCCGGGCCGGGGTCGGGAAGCACTCAGCCGATCGAACCCGACACGCCCTCGACCAGGTAGTTCATGGCATCGAGGACCGGATCGTAGTTGCCGACCGACTTCTCCAGCACGACCTTGCCCTTGTTGTCCTTGACCGCGCCGGGATACATGGGCTTGCCGGCCTTCATGTCGGCCATTGCCGCGTTGGCGGCCTTGCGCGCGCCTTCGTCGGCGCCCGCGCCAAACGCGGTGTTGCGCACGTAGTCCTTGTCATACCCGCCTACGGCCACGTTGGGCAGGCCCTTTCCGGCGGCGAGCGCCTCGGCATAGGCCTTGTAGATGGTTTCGTATTTGTTCTCCGCGCCGGTGATGAAGCCCTTGGGGGCGATGGTGGCCTGCCCCACGTTGTGACCCAGCGACTTGACGCCGCGGCGTTCCGCGGTCTCCAGCACCACCTTGGGGCTGTCCACATGGCAGGCGATCACGTCGCAGCCAGCGTCGACCAGCGCGTTGGCGGATTCGGCCTCGCGCACCGGCATGGACCATTCGCCGGTGAACACCAGCTGCACCGTCACCTTGGGATTGACTTTTTTGGCCGCCATGGTGAACGCGTTGATGTTGCGCAACACCACGGAAATGGGCTTGGCGGCGACGAAACCGATCTTGTTGCTCTTGGTCATGGCCGCGGCGGCGGCGCCGTTCACGTAGTGGGCCTGGTCGAGAAAGCAGAAGTAACCGCCCAGGTTGCCAGGATGCTTTTCCTTGGACCATAGCGTCGTGGGGTGGCGGAACTGCACCTTGGGGTATTTCTTGGCCATGGCGATCATGTGCGGATCGAAATAGCCGAACGAGGTGCCGAGGATCAGACGGGCACCGTCCTGGCGGATCATCGCTTCCATGGTCTTGACCACTTCGGTGGATTCCGGGACTTTCTCTTCCTCGATCACCTTGACGTTGGGCAGCTTCTTGAGGATTTCGACGCCGACGGCATGCGACTGGTTCCAGCCATAGTCGCCACGCGGGCCGACGTAAATCGCACCGATGACCAGCGGGTCCGCGGCAAAAGCGCGGGCGATCAGCCCTTCTCCCAACGTGGCGCCTGCCGCGATACTCGCAGCCTGCTTGATCCATTGACGGCGTTGCATTCCCTTGGACGTCGATTCCATCGCGCTTCCCCTTAGAAGTTTGGAGCCTGATTGGCCGCCATGCCATTCGCAACCTCCATGCCATGCGCTTTTGTGGTGCGTGATGGACCGGACCTTGCTTCAGGAAACCCGCGCGCGGGGTGATCCTCTTGCCACGCGTCACTTCAAATCCAGGCAAAGGACATGACGATGGAAGCGGTCACGGTGGTGCTCAAACTCAACCAGCAGCAACGGGAATTGCTCGACAGAACGATTGCCCGTGGTGCGGCGCCCGATCTCGAGGCACTGATCCGGCGCGCCCTGCGCGAGCATGCGGCAATCCATGCCCCCAACACACCGTCCGGGGGCAGCAAGTGAGCGCACGCACCCTGATCGACACCCGGGTGCTCGAACCCGGCACCGGCAAGGCCATCGAACTCATGGCCGGCCAGATCCTCAGGATCGAGCAGATCGAGGGTGGGCAGTGCGTGGATTTCAACTGCTTCAACCTGCACGACTACAAGGAATTCATGCATACCGGGCGTACCCGCACCCTGCATGGCATCAACCCGACCAAGGGGACCTTCATGTGGTCGGCGCCGCCGCGCGAGCGCGCCATGGTCTTTATCCTCGAGGACACGGTCGGCTGCAACGACGTGATGTTCCCGCGTTGCAGCGCGCACCTTTACGAAAGCATCTACGGCCTGCCGGTGCATACCAACTGCCACGACATCCAGTCCGAAGCACAGCGCGAATACGGCCTGACACCGGACGACGTGCACGATTCCTTCAACCTTTTCATGGCCACCGGCGTGAACGACGGCATGCCCTTCATCACGCGGCAGAACTCGAAGCCCGGCGACCACGTGGAACTTCTGGCGCTCATCGACGTGCTGGCCGTGCCCAACGTATGCGGCGCGGACATCATGAAAACCAGCAATTTCTCGATCAAGCCGGTGCGGTTGTCGACCTATACCGCCGGTGACGCCGACCTGGCCGCGGTACCGCCCCTGCCGGCTGCACTTCCGAGCCAGCGAACCCCGGCCGACTTCAAGATCAAGCGTATCAAGGCCGAGCGCGAACTGGTGCGTGACCCCGGCTACGTGCCGGAGTTCGTCAACGTGCCGATCCGCTACGCCGATTTCCCGATACGACTCGACGCCGCGGAGTTCGCCCTTCTGCAGAAGGTGAAACGCCGCGAGCTTTATGGCGATGATGATGGCGCCGCACTGCGCGACATCGTCTACAGCTGGTGGGAAGACAACTACATGGGCAAGTAGGGACTAGTCGAGATCCCACAGCAGGTGGGCGTCAAGCATCAGGCGGTAGCGGGCTTCGGCCGCCTCGAACTGCACGCTGGTCGCGGCAAGGCGTGCATCGATGGCCAGGCGCTGTGCGGTGAGCACCTCGCCCAGACTGCCCTCGCCCAGCCGATAGGCGCGCGCCGTCAATTCGGCGCTGCGGGTCATCGCTTCCGCCGCGGCGCGGGTCTGCTGCCACGCCTCGAATGCGCGGGTCGCCCCGACATAGGTCGCCGCCGCTTCAGCGGCCAGCCGTCGCTCGATCACCGCGGCACGCTGCGCGGCCACATCGATCTGCGCCAGCGCGGCATCCTGGCCGGCGGCGCGCGCCGCACCGCCTATCGGCACCGCCAGCACCAGGCCCACGACGCGCTCGACGCCGGCGCGCTCCGACGCCACCCGCACGCCCAGCGACGGATCGGCACTGCGCTCTGCGCGCGCGCGCTCGGCCAGTGTGCGGCGCCGTTCGACCTCGCCCCTGGCAAGCGCCAGTTCATGGTTGTGCTCGGCGATGCGTGCCTCCCAGTAGGCCGAAGGCTTGTCCACCGGCTGTGGCAGGGCCGCAGGTGGACGCTCCGGCAGGCGGATCTGCGGGTAGTTGCGGGTGAGCTCGCTGGCGCTCACTTCGGCACGCGTCATCGCCTGCAACAAGGCCGCCTCGGCCTGCGCCAGCGCGGAATCGGCGAGGAGCTTTTCCTGGCGGGCGGCATCGCCCAACTGGTTGCGGCGCGCCATCACCTCGGCCTGGCGGCGCAGCAGGTCGCGCTGGCCCAGCCAGAGACCCAATTGGGTGGCCGCGCGGCCCCACGCGAACCACAGGCGCAACAGGCTGCGTCCGGCCTCATGGCGCGCATCGCCCACGGCGAGTTTGGCCAGGTCCACCCCCTGCTCGCCCAGTCGCGCGTCCAGTGCGCCCTTGCCGGGCAGGCGCACGGCACGTTCAACCATGACATCCCATTCACCCATGTTGCGGCCGGCGGTGGAGTCATGCCGCTGCTGCGCCCCCAGACGCACATTGACTTCGTGCGGACCGGCATTGAGGCGCCGCCGGTTGGCTTCTTCCAGACTGATGCCGGCGCGCGCACCGGCCACGCTCGGGTGCTGCTCGATGGCCACTGCGACATGCTCGACCGGCGGCAGGTCGCCCACGACGCCGGCAGGTTGGGCCGCCACCGTGGCGGCGGCCAGCATGGCGCCCGCGGATCCCGCGCGGCGCAAGAACGCGACAAGCCTCATTGCACAACCTCCGTTTCATCCGGCGCGTCGGGTCCGGCACCGAAACGCAGGTAAAGCACGGGCAGGATCACCAGCGTCAGCAGGGTCGATGACACCAGGCCGCCGATGACCACGATGGCCAGGGGACGCTGGATCTCCGACCCCGGGCCGGTGGCGAACAAGAGCGGCACCAGACCCAGCGCGGTGATGCCGGCGGTCATCAGCACCGGGCGCAAGCGCCGGCGCGCGCCCTCCACCACCACCTCGGCAAGCGCCATGCCCGAGGCCTGCAGCTGGTTGAAGCAACTCACCAGCACCACGCCGTTCAACACCGCGATGCCGAGAAGTGCGATGAAGCCCACCGAGGCTGGTACCGAAAGGTATTCACGCGCCAGCGCCAGGGCGAACACGCCGCCGATCAAGGCGAAGGGAATGTTGGCAAACACCAGGAGCGACTGGCGCAGCGATCCGAAGGTGATGTAGAGCAGCAGGAATATGAGCCCCAGCGCCACCGGCACCACGACTGCCAGCCTGGCGGCCGCGCGCTGCTGGTTTTCGAACTGGCCGCTCCAGGTGATGCGGTAGCCGGCCGGCACGCCCAGTTGCGCCGCCGCCTTCTTCGCATCCTCGACGAATCCCACCAGGTCGCGGCCGCGCACGTTGGCCTGTACCACCACCATGCGTTCGGCGTTTTCATGATCCACCTTCACCGGACCTTCAACGCGCTCCAGCCTGGCCAGCTGCGCGACCGGCACGCTCTGCCCTTCAGGCAGGGTAAGCGTCATGGCGGCCAGCGCGGCCGGCGAAGTGCGCAAGCCCTCGGCACCGCGCAGCAGGATCGGCGTGCGGCGTCCCGGTTCAAGCACCAGCCCGGCCACCTGGCCCTCGACCTGGGTTCGTAACGCACTGGCGATGTCGTCGACACTCACGCCGAGCCGCCCGGCGGCCAGGCGGTCGATCACTACCCGGTAGTACTGCACGCCGTCGTTCTTGATGGTCAGCACGTCCTCGGCGCCATTCACCTTCTTGAGCGCATCGACCATGCGCCCGGCGAAATCGTTGAGCGTCTTGAGGTCCGGGCCGAATACCTTGACGGCCACATCGCCGCGCACCCCCACCAGCATTTCGGATACCCGCATCTCTATGGGTTGGGTGAAGCTGAAGGCCACGCCCGGAAACTGCTTCAAGACCTCGCGCAACTGGTCGCCCAGCCATTCCTTGTCGGGCCTGCGCCATTCGGCCTTGGGCTTCAACACCAGGAAGGTGTCGGTCTGGTTCGGCCCCATCGGATCGAGCCCGATCTCGTCGGATCCGGTGCGCGCAACGATGCCCTTGACCTCGGGCACCGCCGCGAGGATGGCCTGCTGGATGCGCATGTCGGTGGCCACACTTTGCTCCAGGCTGATCGACGGCAGCTTCTCCACGCTCACCAGCAGGTCGCCTTCGTCCAGGCCGGGCATGAAGGTCTTGCCGATGAAGGGAAAGGTCGCCAACGCCGCGGCCAGCGCAATGAGTGCGCCCAGCACACATGCCTTCCCGTGCCGCAATGCGAACCCCAGCACCGGCGTGTAGATGCCCTGCGCCTTCCGCAACAGCCATGGGTCGCCATGGCGGCCGGCCTTGAGCAGCAGCGAAGCCAGCACCGGCACGGTGGTCAGCGAAAGCAGCAGCGCCGTGCCCAGCGCATACACGATGGTCAAGGCCACCGGCGCGAACAGCTTGCCTTCCAGGCCCTCGAGCGAAAGCAGGGGCAGGAACACGATCACGATGATGAGCACGCCGGCTGCCACCGGCACCACCACTTCGCGGGTGGCGATGGCCACGCGCTCATGCGGCGACAGGCCCTGCGTGTTGTCGCTGCCGAGGTGGGTGACGATGTTTTCCACCACGACCACGGCGCCATCGACCAGCATGCCGATGGCGATCGCCAATCCGCCCAGGCTCATCAGGTTGGCCGAAAGGCTGGTGTAGCGCATGAGCACGAAGGTGCCCAGCGCGGCCAGTGGCAGGGTGATGGCCACCACCAGTGCAGCACGAACGTTGCCGAGGAAGAACAGCAGCAGCACCACCACCAGCACGATCGCCTCGAGCAAGGCGCGGGCTACCGTGCCGACGGCGCGGTCCACCAGTGCGCCGCGGTCGTAGAACACGCGGGTGGTCACGCCTTTCGGAAAGGTCGGCTCGAGTTCCGCCAGGCGCGCGCGCACGTTCGCCACCACCTCGCGCGCGTTGGCGCCACGCAGGCCCAGCACCAGGCCCTGCACCGCCTCGGCGCGGCCGTCCTGCGTGACCGCGCCATAGCGCGTGAGGCTGCCGATGCGCACTTCGGCGAGATCGCCCACCCGCACCGGCGTGCCATCCCGGGCGGCGGCCGTCACGGCACGCAGGTCTTCGAGGGTGCGGATGCTGCCTTCGGTGCGCACCAGCAGGGTTTCCTCCCCTTCGCGGATGCGGCCGGCGCCGTCGTTGCGGTTGTTCGCCTCGAGCGCGCGCATAAGCATCGCAGAGGTCACCCCGCGCGCCTGCATGGCGGTGTTGTCCGGCACCACCTCGAAGCTGCGCACATGGCCGCCCAGCGAGTTGACGTCCGCCACGCCTGGCAGGGTGCGCAAGGCCGGGCGGATGGTCCAGTCCAGCAGGGTGCGGCGTTCGGCCAGGGTGAGGCCCTCGCCTTCGACGGTGAACATGAACATCTCGCCCAGGGGCGTGGTGATCGGCGCCAGCCCGCCGCTGGCGCCCTGTGGCAGTTCGCGCAGGATGCCGGCCAGGCGCTCGCCCACCTGCTGGCGCGCCCAGTAGAGGTCGGTGCCTTCGGCAAAATCGAGCGTGATGTCGGCGATCGCGTACTTGGAGGTGGAGCGCACCAGGCGCTTGAACGGAATGCCGAGCATTTCCAGCTCGATCGGCGTGGTGATGCGCGCCTCGACCTCCTCGGGCGTCATGCCGGGTGACTTGATGATGATCTTCACCTGTGTGGAAGACACATCCGGATAGGCGTCTACAGGCAGTACCCGATACGCCATCACGCCGGCGGCCACCAGCATGAGGGTCGCCACCAGCACCAGCAGGCGCTGCGCCAGCGCCGTATCAACCAGCCAGGCGAGCATTACTGCACCCCGCCGATGCCGGCCTCGATGGCCTTGAGCGTCGCCACGCCCTTGGTCGCCACCCGTTCACCGCCCTTGAAGGGTCCTGTGACCAGCGCGTTTCCGCCGGTCTCCTCGATCACCTGCACGGCCTGGGCGGTGAAGCCGCCGGTGGTCTCGACATAGACCTGCGCGCGGCCGTTGCTGCGTGCGATGGCGGCCACCGGTACATTCCACACACCCTGGCCCAGCGCGCCGTCGAGAACCGCCTCCACGAGCTGCCCGGCACGCAGGCGCTCAACCCCCTTGCGCACTTCGGCCCGCACCGCGAGGGTCTGGGTATTGCCGGACACGGCTCGGCCGATCGCGATGACGCGGCCGCTTACATCCAGCGCGGGCAGGCGCACCGGCGAATCGATGGCCACGCCGGCGATGCGGTCGACCGGCACCTGGATCTCCAGCCATAGCGGGGTCAGCCTGGCGATCTTGAGGATGGGCGCGGCGGCCTCGAGGCGCTGCCCGGGCAAGGCCATTTGCTCAAGCACCACCCCGTCAAGCGGAGCCACCAGGTCGATTCCGGTACCCACGGTACGCCCCGCCCGCAATCGGGCGATCGCCTCGGCGGACATGCCGGCGGCGCGCAAGGCCTGGGTGCGCTCGGCAAGGTCGGCCGCGACCTCCTGTTGCCGGCTGCGCGCGGCTTCCAGTCGAGACTGGGCAATGATGCCTTCCTCGAACAGCTTTTCGTCGCGGATGGCGGCCGAGGCTGCCAGCTGGTGCTGGGCAGAGGCCTGAAGATAGGTGTGCTGCACATCGGCCAGGCCGGGACTCGCCAGGCGTGCCACCACCTGGCCACGGCGCACGTTCTGGTTGGTCGCCACCAGCACCGCCTCGACCAGTCCCGCCAGCGGCGCGCTGACCACACGCAATTGCGGTGCCGGAATCACCACCTGAGCCGGCATGCCTTGCGAGCCCGAGCCCGCGCGCATCGCCACGGCGGCCGTTTCGACCCCGGCGGCCTTGGCCTGGGCCGCCGAGATCCGGATGGTCTCCGCGGCGCCGGACCATGATGCTGCCACCGCGAAAAGCGACCATGCGGCCCGCATGCAGGACCGCCTGGAAGGTCTGAACATCATGTTCACCCCGATCAAAACCGGCACCCGGCATGCCACCTTGGCGACATGTGCGGGCGCACTACTTGAACTTCCGCCCGACGAGAACCCGTGGGGCGGTACGTGGTCAGCTCAGGACCGGGGGCGGGGCACGCGAGGGGGGGACAATGCGGCAGGCAGCCAGCGCGAGTGGTGCCTCGTTGGCGCCCCGCAGTGGCGTGAAAGTCCCGGACGAACCGCAATTCCAGGCACCCACGGGCGCTGGCGCGACATCAACCGGCTGCCAGGACAACTCGCGACGGATTTCCTGGCCCAGGGCTACGACCTGCGATTCAAGCGGGGCGGCTCCCGACCAACGGGTTTCCGGTTCGCCGCCAGGCGCGGCATGGGACACGCCATGCATGTGCACGCCGGATACGCCGGATGCATCCACGCCCATGTGGGCATGCAGCAGCGGTGCCATGCCTTGCAGCAGGGCGAACAGCGCTATCAGGATCGCGTTGCGGATTTTCACAGGGTCATTATAGAAAGTGAAAACCGCACCGCATTGACGTGACGCAAACTTCGGAACGGCGTGCCGGAGCGAGGCCCGAAAATCTCACGCCCCGCGCGCGCCGCTGGCCATGAACCCGCCATCCACCGGGATGGTGGTGCCGCTGATGTAGTCGGCCTTGTCCGACGCCAGGAAGGACGCGATGGCGGCGATCTCGGCGGGCAGCCCGTAGCGCTTCATCGGGATCGCATTCGTGTAGGCGGTGCGGAAGGCGGCGGAATGCAGCACCTTGGTGAGCGGTGTATCCACCGGCCCGGGCGCGATCGCATTGGCGGTGATGCCATGCTCGGACAACTCGGCGGCGATCTGGCGGGTGAGCCCGGCGATGGCGGCCTTGGAGGTGCCGTATGCGGTGCGACCGCTACCCACCGCGCGCAAGCCCGCCACCGACGCGATGTTGATGATGCGCCCCCAGCCATGCTTCAGCATCAGGCGCGCCGCATGCTGGCTGCACAGCATGGTGCCGGTGACGTTGATGTTCATGGTGGCCAGCCAGTTGTCGAGCGGAAAATCGACAAACGGGTAGGTCTTGGCGATGCCGGCGTTGTTGACCACGACGTCACAACGTCCGTGCCGGCGTGCCACCTCGGCAAAACCGGAGGCGATTGATTCCGGATTGCCCACGTCGAGCACGAGACTCTCCGCCTTGCGGCCGGCGCCACGCAGCCGCGCCGCCGTGGCCTCGGCCGCCTCGCCATTGAGGTCGGAAACGATGACAGTGAGCCCGTCCGCAGCAAGGGCGTCGGCGATGGCCTCACCGATACCCATCGCAGCGCCGGTGACCAGCGCCACCCGGTCGGTCGCGGCGTTCATGGCACTCATTCCGGCTGCAACCCGATGTCCTTGACCAGTTTGGTCCAGCGCGTGCGCTCGGCCGCCAGAAAATCGTTGAGCGCTTCCGGCGAACCCGGCTCGGTGACCACGCCGAGGTCGCGCAGGCGCTGCGCCACCTCCGGGTCGGCCAGCACCTGGTTGACGTCGCGATTGACCTTGGCGATCACGTCCTTGGGCGTGCCGGCAGGGGCGAGCACGGCGAACCAGCCCGAATAGTCGAAGCCGGCATAGGTTTCAGCCAGTGCCGGCACCCCCTCGAGGCCGGTGACCCGCTTGCCCACCGTGACGGCGATGGGTCGCAGGTCGCCGCGCTTGATGAAGGGCGCGACCGCGGCCGAGGAGAGGAACACGATCTGCGTGCGCCCGCCGACGGTGTCCTGGATCGCCGGCGTAGCCCCGTTGTAGGGCACCTGCAGCGCCTTGATGCCGGTGGCCAGGTTGAAAGCCTGGCTCATCATGCCGCTGAAGGTGCGCGGCCCTTCGTGCGCGGAGGAAAGGGTGCCGGGCTTGCTTTTGTCGAGCGCGATGAGTTCCGCGACGGTTTTCGCCGGTACCGCGGCCCCCACCGCCACCACCATCGGCGATTTCGCGATCATCGCGACCGCATCGAAATCGCGCGGCGGGTCGTAGGGCAAGGACTTGAAGGTGAGCGGATTGGTGACGATTGCCGCCGTGGTGGCATAGAAGAAGGTGTAGCCATCGGGAGCGGAACGCGCCGCCGCCTGGGCGCCGATCACGTTCTGGCCACCGGCGCGGTTTTCGACCACCAGCGTCTGTCCCCAGACCTTGGACAGTCGATCAGCGATGAAGCGGGCGGAAATGTCCGGGGAAGTGCCGGCCGCCTGGGATACGATCAGGCGCACCGGGCGCGCGGGCCAGGACTGCGCGAACGAAGTGCTTGCGGCGGCGAGTGCCAGGGTTGCGCACACAAGGCGCGGAAAAAGTCGCATGTTGTCTCCTTTGGCCTGGACGGTGGTCACGCCTTGCCACGCAAGGCGCGCCACGCTCAGTGGCGCTTAGTTTAGCCGCAGGCAAGTCTCGGCGGAGCGCATCGGGGACGCATCGCACGCCCCCGCCCTTCGGGACGTTTAGCGGCGTGCGGCGTGCCTGCGACGTCCCAGGGTGGCGAACATTCCCAGGCCTGCAAGCAGCATCAGCCAGGCTTCGGGCTCCGGCACTGCGGAGACGGTCACGAGGGCACTGGAGGAAAAAGTGTCCAGGGTGTAGCTTGCAAAGGAAATAGCATTCGGGCCGGATGTGCCCGCAAGGTCAACCGCACTTTGCCCGATCGTACTGGTCAGGAAGGTGGTCTTGAGCAAAACCGGGCCGGAAAGTACGAATGAAGATGATGGAAACCCGCTGAAGGTCAACACCGAAGACATCATGTCCGGAGCGGTCACGGTTACACCATACGTGAAGTCTGGGGCAGCCGGCAGAGGGCCTGCCAGATTCGCAGAAGTCACCGAAAAACTGACCGGACTACCCACATTGGACGGAAGCGTGAACTCCAGCTTGCTGAAACTCAGGGCATTGCTGTAGGTGAGCGTGAAATCCAGACTGATGAACTCATACCCGGAAGCAAATCCGATGTTGAAGGTGGGCTGCACCTGCAGCGTGCCGCCTCCCACCACGGACACGCCGCCCGGGGTAACCGGAAAATCGGCCGCCATTGGCGCTCCCGCTGCCAACCCCAGGGCCACTGCCGCCACCAGACCACGAAATCTCTTTATCAGCATGACTACCCCCGAAAAGTCAGACCACCTTGAATTCGCGCGGCAAGCTTTAACATTTCATTGTCCCCGATTTCACCTTCGGAGGGAAATAGCCCGAAGGGGTCACTACGGGATGGCTCTCACCCGGGAGAACACTCCAGCCTCAGGCCTGAAAGCGCAGCACCGCCGCCGCGCCGCCCTGAAGCATGGCCCGGAAAGCTTCGCAGTCATCGCAGGGTAGAATCCGTCGGTCGCCACGCCCTGCGTGCGATCGGGTATTGCAAGGATTCTTGCGTTGCCGGCGCCTGCCGGCAACGGACTACCGACTTCAAGGCATGCGCGCTCCCAAGGCGAAAAGAACGCCCGACTGGCTGCAGGTGATCGAAGCCCTGCACCATGCGACCGACAGCGAACTGGTGCGCCTGCGCGCGGCCATAGACGAGATCCTGCTCGATCCTGCGCGCATCGCCGAGATCCGCAGCCGCCTGGCAGTGGGCAAGTTCATCCAGTACCTGAGCGAACGCCAGGGCCGCATGAACACCGGCTGCATCGTCGAGCTGATGGCTGACCGCGTGCTGATCCAGACTGCCGACCAGAAGCTGCGCTGGCTGCACTATGCCTCCATCCAGCTCGACCCGCCGGCGGCGCGCCGCGCGCCCCCGCCGGTTCCCGGGGCGACGGCATTCGCGTTGGGCGAAAAAGTCAGCTACGAAGGGCGCGACCTGGTTCACCATTTCGGCGTGGTCAAGCGCATCAACCGCGTCTCTGTCACCATCACCGGCGAGAATGGCGACATGCGTGTGCCGTACGCCCAGCTGCGGCGCGTGGTTGACCTGTAGGCCGGCATGCCAGCGGCCCGGAAAGATGCTCCATGAACCAGCAGAGCGTAACCCTGCCGCCGGGCCGCACCCCGGTCCTGTCGGTGGTGCCGATGCCTTCGGATGCCAACCAGCACGGTGACATCTTCGGCGGCTGGATCATGTCGCAGGTGGACATCGCCGGCGGCGTGATCGCCGCGCGCCGCGCGCGCGGCCGTGTGGCCACCGTGGCCGTCAATGCCTTCACCTTCAAGCAGCCGGTGATGATCGGCGACGTGGTGCTGTTCTATGCGGAGGTGGTCAAGGTCGGGCGCACCTCGATCACCGTCGATGTCGAAGTCTTCGCGCAACGCAACCCGGCGGTGCTGGAGACGGTGAAGATCACCGAGGCCACCCTGACCTACGTGGCCACCGACGAGTCGCGCCGGCCGCGCGAGGTGCCGGCGCAATAGGTCCGCGCCGGCCTCAGGCGGGCTTTTTCGCCAGGACGAACAGCAGCGACCCCAGGCCGGCCACCACCGCCAGCAGCGTGAAGCCGGCGCGATAGTTGCCGAATGCGTCGGCGAAGGCGCCCGCAACCAGCGGGCCGCCCACCTGGCCGAGCGCGATGACGATGCCGGAGAGTCCCATGATCATGCCGATGGCGTTGCGCCCGAAGTAGTCGGCGCGAATCGCCTGCATGAATGGCCCGCGCAGGCCCCAGGCCGCGCCGTGCAGCGCGGCGAAAGCCGCCAGCATCACCGTGCCGGTGGCATAGGTAAGCATCAGCATGCCGGCGGCGTGCATCAGCATGCACAGCGCGGCCACATAGCGCTTTTCGAAGCGGTCGCCGATGGCGTAGCCGAGCGCCACGCCGCCGGCCTGGCCCAGGGTCATGAGGGTGATGATGAACGAGGCCTGCGCCACCGAATAGCCCAGCCCTTCCTTCATGTGGGTGATGGCATGCACGTTCACCGCGGTGACAATCAACAGCGCCACCCCGTGGCCCAGCGCCAGCAGCCAGAAGGCGCGCGTGCGCACGGCCTCGCGCACGGTGAACTCGCGCTGCGCGGGCGGCATCTGCATGCCGGTGACCGGCGGCGGCGCCGGCGGCAGGCCATCGAGCGTCTCGCCATGGTCCTCCGGCCGGCTCTTGATGGTCATGGCCAGCGGCAGGCCCACCAGCAACAGGAGCACGCCGGAGCCGAAGGCGGTGGGGCGCCAGCCGTAGGTCTGCATGCACCAGGCCACCGCGGGTACCGCAAGCCCGCCGGCGGCCAGGCCGAAACCCATGGCCGACAGCGCGCGCGCGCGATTGCGCTCGAACCACTGCACCACCGCGACCGTGAGCGGAAAATAGCCGGAGAAACTTGCGCCGATGGCGATCACCACGACGGCCGCATAGAACCCGCCCAGGGTTTCGATGCGTGACAGCGCCATGAAGCCCAGCGCGAAGATCACGATGCCGAACATGATCATGCGCTTGGCGCCGGAGCGATCGATCACCCAGCCCAGCAAGGGGCCGAGCACGGCGGCTTCGAGGGACTGCAGCGCCGCGGCGCCGGACAGCGCGGTCTTGCTCCAGCCGCGTTCCTCGACCAGCACCGCCACATAGACACCGAAGGCCGAATGCAGCAGGCCGGCCTGCAGGCACTGGAGGACGGCGGCGGCGGCGACGATGCGCCAGCCGTAAAAGATCTTCACCTGGATTGCAAAGCCGGAAGGAAAGGAGCGAAAGGCGGGAAGCGCATCTGGCGGTCAGGCGGCCTCACGTTCGGAGACGGTGATCCGGTGCAACAGGCGGCGATGACCCTGGTAACCGCCGGTGGCCGCATGCAACACGGCGCGATTGTCCCACATGACCAGCATGCCCTCTGTCCAGCGGTGACGGTAGATGAATTCCGGCTTGACCTGGTGCGCGAACAATTCCTTGAGCAGCGCGCCGGCTTCATCTTCCGGCACGCCATCGATGCCGATGGTGTAGCCGGGGCTGGCATATAGCGCCGTGCGGCCGGTCTCCGGATGTACACGGCACAGCGGATGCAACTGGGTGGCGAGCGCGCTGTCGGAGTACTTGATCGCCATTGAACGACCCTGGTCCCTTTCTCCATACAGCCCCTGGCGCGAGTAGCCGCGCCGGGCCGAGTGGATGCCCAGGCGCCCCTGCACCTGGGAACGCAGCGCCGCAGGCAATGCCTCCCATGCCGCGACCTGGTTGGCGAACAGGGTGTCGCCTCCCAAGGGCGGAATCACATTGCCGTACAGCACGGTGGCCGCCGGCGGGCTTGCCAGGAAACTCCAGTCCGAATGCCACGACTCCGCAAAGATGGGGGTTTTCTCGTCAGCCTCGCGGCGCACCTGCGCCACATGCGGGTGGCCCGGAACGCCATGAAAGTAGGGATCGGTTCCGAACGGCCCGATCGCTCTGGCAAAGCGCTCAAGATCGGCGAGTTCCAGCACCTGGTCGGGAAAGGCCAGCACCAGGTGCCGCAACCAGTGCGACCGCAATTCGGCCACTTCGTCTGCGCCGAGGTGTCCGCCAAGATCGACGCCATGCACCACCGCGCCGCATGGCGCCGCCTGCGGCTTGACTTCGATCGGCATGTCTCCTCCCCGAATTTGTGCTTGATTTTGCCGTCACTGTAGCAAATGGCGCCATTCACTTATCCACAAAATCTGTGGATAACTTCCCCCCCGACCTCACGAAACACGTTGGTGCGCGCGGAAGTCAAGAGGTTTGGCGCGAAAGCAGGCAGGCGCTGGAAATATATCCCTGCAGCCGCCCGCGGGGGAAAACTCGACCTGCAAACGCAAGAAATAATCTTCTCCCGGCCGCTTGACATACCACCGGGTCGGCGGCCTATTGCAAAACCGCCAGTAGCGTGCGGACATCCGCCCGTTGGTGCATGTCCGGACCCCGGCGGCACCTACTCCAGCGGCGCCGAGCGGAATCGGTCAACTTCGGTCGTACTCACCACGGCGGCTCGGTTGCCCCAGGCATTGCGGATGTACGACACCACCGCCGCCACTTCCGCGTCGGAGAACAACGGCCGGTAGGGCGGCATGCCGTACGGGCGCGGATTGCCCGCCGTGCCGGGCGCGAATCCACCGTTCAACACCACGCGAATCGGATTGGCCGGCGAGGGTTGCGTCAACGAGCGGTTGCCCGCCAGGGGCGGATAGGCCGGCGGCATGCCGCGACCGTCTGCACCATGGCAGTCCTTGCAATGGCGTTCATAGAGCACGCCACCGGCCGCGAACACGCGCGCGGCATCCTCGCCGTGAACCGGCGGCGGCGGCACGGGTACCGGCGGCAAGGTCTTGAGGTAGGCCGCCATCGCCTGCAGGTCGCTTGCTTCCAGATGTTGCAGGCTGCGCGCCACCACCTCGGCCATCGGCCCGGATACGCTGCCACGCATCGACACGCCGGTCTTGAGCAGTTGCACCACATCGTCCGCGGACCAGTCTCCCAGGCCCGCGCCGCGCGTGGCGTTGAGCGGCGGGGCGTACCAATTCTGCATCGGGATCATGCCCCCGGCGAGATCGGCCGCCAGCACGGTGGCGCCAAGCGTGTCGCGGCGCGTATGACATGCATTGCAATGACCCGGACCCTGCACCAGGTAAGCGCCGCGGTTCCATTCGGCGTCGCGCCCGGCATCCGGGGAGTAGGTACCGGCGCGGAAGTACAACCCGCGCCACGCCGCGAGGAGCACGCGCTGGTTGTACGGAAAACGCAGCTCATGCGGACGGTTCGGTTTCGCCGCCGGCGCCACGGTGCGCAAATAGGCGAACACGGCATCGGCGTCGGCGCGTGGCATGCGCGTGAAGTTGGGATAGGGAAACGCCGGGTAGAGCAGGCGGCCATCGCGCGACTTGCCGTGATGCAGGGCGCGCCGGAAATCATCGGCGGTCCACGCACCGATGCCGTGCGCGACGTCCGGCGTGAGGTTGGAGCCGTACACCCGGCCGAACGGCGTTTCAATCGCGCGGCCGCCCGCATACGGCTGTTCGCCGGGTTCGGTATGGCAGGCCATGCAATTGCCGGCCAGCGCGAGATAGCGTCCTCGCGCGATGCGATCTGGCAGGCTTTCCGCGACAGCGGCGGCGGACAGCGGCTCTTCGCGTTCCGACAAGCCGCGCGCGACCAGTACGCCCAGCGCCAGCAATGCCAGCGCCAGCACGGCGCACGTCCAGCGGAGCAGCCTTCTCATGGACGCGCCACCGGCTCTGCCGACCCGCACGCGAGCGGCGGCGTGGGCCCGGCCGGCGGCACCGCCCCGTCATGCGCCGGCATCGGGCGCGAAGCGAGCCAGGCGGACACGGCGCCCACGTCCTCCGGCGCCAGTGCACGCGCGATCTCAGCCATGCAATCCGGCGCGGCGGCGCGCCGCGACCCGCCCTTCCAGGCGCCGATCTGCGCACTCAGGTAGTCACGCGGCAGGCCCAACAGGCCAGGCGTCGCGGGCAATACGCCAGTAAGTTGCCGGCCATGGCAAGCAGAACATGCGGGTATCGAGCGGGCGGCATCGCCCACTTCGGCCAGTTGCCGGCCGCGCTCGAGTTCTGCCGGCGTGGCGTTGCCGGTGCGGGACGGCGGATACGGCAGTTTCTGCGCGGCGAAGTGCGCCGCCATTTCGCCCAGGAAGGCGTCGGTCTGGTGCGCCACCAGATGGCGCATGGCCGCGTTGCGCCTGCGCCCGTCGCGAAAGTTGAGCAACTGGTTGTACAGGTAGCCCTGCGGTTTGCCGGCGATGCGCGGGTAATAGCCCTCGTTGGTGGCGCGTCCTTCGCTGCCGTGGCAGGCCGCGCAGGCCACCAACCGCTGTGCGATGGTGTCCGGCGGTGCGGCCTGTGCCGGCGCACACGCCGCCATCACGGTCGCGAGCGCGGCGAGGATGGGGAGGAAAGCCTGGATTCGTAACGGAAG
This sequence comes from Burkholderiales bacterium, assembly GCA_965279115.1. GTDB lineage: Bacteria > Pseudomonadota > Gammaproteobacteria > Burkholderiales > JAEUOS01 > JAEUOS01. Next base: position 2,807,784 of record OZ257137.1, on the reverse strand, counting down.
CATTGAATGGCGCCACTCGCGCGGTGACGCCGGCTTGCGGCACGGCGCGCGCGGCACAAGGTTATCAGGACGGCGGGGCCACAAAAGAAAAAGCCGCAACCTTTTGGGGGTTGCGGCCGAACTGCCTGTCTGAGGGGCAGAAGAGGAGGAGACGGTTCCCACTCTACCCATCCGATGCCTTCAAGTCTGTGAACAATGTCACTGTCATCCGGCCATTTGTCATCAATAGTGATGAATGTCACGCCCGCTGCAATGTTCCCCGCGGACAAGCCGGACATTCATCGTCCTGTCACAAACCCAGGAAGCGCTTCGCGTTCGTCCCGGTGATCGCGGTGATGGTGGCGGCATCCAGATCGCTGCGCTCCAGCAGCCCCACCGGGTCACCCTCGCCCATCGCGAACGGATAGTCGCTGCCGATCAGGATTTGCGAGCTCCCGTAGCTCTCGATCAGGAGGCGCACCAGTTTCGGGTCGAAGACCACGCAGTCGTAGAAGAAGCGACGCGCATACACGTCCGGCGCCTCCGGCATCTGCTCCAGCGCCTTGGGCGTCATCGACCACGCATGCTTCAGGCGCGGCAGCATCATCGAAAGGGCGCCGCCGCCGTGCGAGAACGCGATGCGCAGCTGCGGATGCCGCGCCGCCACGCCGCCGGTAATGACCGCCGCGGCCGCCAGGCCGACGTCGCCCGGAAACGCCACCGCCTGCTCCGACAGGGGGCCGACGATGCGGTCCTGCCCTGCCGGGCGCAGGGCATGCACGAAGATGGCGGCGCCCATGCGTTCGCATGCGCTGAAGAAAGGGCCGAAGCGCGCGTCGCCGATCGACACGCCGTTCACATGCGAGGCGATCTCAACGCCGGCGAAACCAAGTGTGTTCTTCACATACTCGAGTTCGCGCAATGCCAGATCCATGTCCTGCAAGGGAATCGCGCCCAGGCCGATGAAGCGGTCGGGCGCTTGCGAGATCATGCCGGCGATGGTGTCGTTGATGTAGCGCAGCAGCACCTGCGCGTCATCCGCCGGCAGCCAGTACGACAGCAGTTCCGGCATCGGCGAAAGCGCCTGGCGGCCGACGCGCATGGCGCCCATGCCCTCGATGCGCCGCGGCACGCTCCATGACCCGTCCGACACGGTGCGGTAGTTCTTGCCGGAGATGATCACATGACGATGGCAGGCATGCGCCGGTGCCATCGACGGCCAGGGAATGTCCGGCTTCGAACCGGCATAGGCCGGAAAATTCTCCGGCACCACATGGGTGTGGCAATCGATGCAGTGGTAAGTCACGCAGGTTCTCCTCGCTCAACGGCGCTTAGGCTGGGCCGGAATGATGGGCAGCAACACGTAGGGCGCGTTCTTGGCGCTGACGTGCAGGGTGTTGACGCCATCGAACACCCTGGCCGGCCGGTCGGTGGGATCGGTGTGGGTGAATGGTCCGCACCCTGTCATCGGGTACTTCATGTTGGAGAGCACACCGGCCGGGCCGGGGTACACGTAGTCCTTGCCGCGGATGGTGAGCGCCACACGGTGGCCGGCCGGCACCACGATGGAGGTAGGCAGGATCTCGATGTCGAGCTCCACCACCTTGCCGGGCACGAGTGGTTCCTTCACCTCATGCGGGTGGTACGGGCGCCAGGGTTTGGAGAGTTCGGGGTCCAGCTTGCGGTGCGAGGCGCGCAGCCAGCCCTGCCCGACCGGCGTATGCGGGTCGAGCGCACCCTGGAACACCACTTCCTTCATGTCCGGCGAGAAGATGCGCAACACCACGAAGAAGTCCGCATCCCGGGTCGAGGACGACGCGAAGAGCTTCAATGCCGAGGGACCGGTGATCTCCATTTCCCTGTCCTGCGGCGGCAGCATGAAGGTGACGCCGTCGGAGAAGCCCTTGTACGACACCTTGCCCGCCTTGGCCGGCGGCGTCGGCGAAAGCGTCATGTGCGCCGGGTCGAGGTAGAACCTGGTCCACTTGGTGCGCTTCAGCGGCCACTCGTTCTCGTGGCGCATGACGAACTTGTCCACATGGCGCACCTGCAGTTGCACCTTGGGCTGCTTGTCCCAGCCGTTCTTCTTGTCCTTGAGGAAGTAATCGAAGAAGCGCTTTTGCAGCATGCGCCCGTAATCGGTATAGAAGTGCGTCCAGTGCTCGATGCCATGGGCTTCGAGCCACTTGTTCTTCGAGGCGGCACGGGCGTAGCCCTCGAAGTTGCCGCGCGGATGCAGGCCCTGCCCGCCCCAGTTGGCCGCCGAGAGAATCGGTATATCGACCTTGTTCCAGTCGGGCATGCGCGCCTTCCAGTAGGCATCGTCCATCGCATGCCTGAGCGCGGCGGCGGCATAGTCCTCGCGGTTGGCGATGAGTTCGCGGTCGGTGAGGTCGACGTCGCCGCACACCGGGCGACCGGTGACATCACTGACCGGCCCACGCTTGCCCAGCCCGTACTGCACGGTACGCACCTGCATGTCGTACCAGTTCTTGATGAAGTCGCACAGGATGCCGCCATGGTGCGAGAGGTCGCGGTACATGTCGGCCGCGCCTTCCCAGGTACAGATGGCCGCCAGGTGCGGCGGCTTCAGCGAAGCCACCTGCCACTGGTTCATCGCGTAGTACGAAATTCCGTTCAGGCCCACGCGGCCGTTGCACCAGGGCTGCACCCCGGCCCACTCGATGCAGTCGTAGAAATCGATCGCTTCCTGCGGGCTCCACAGCTGCATGTAGCCAGGCGACATGCCGGCGCCGCGCGAATCGACACGGATGCAAATGTAGCCATGCTTGACCCATTTCTCGGGGTCGACCACTTCCCAGTTCTGGTACTTGTTGGTCGAGCCCGCGGTCACGTCGGGATGGTTCTTCGCCATGATCTCCCAGGCGGTCTTGTAGCCGCGCTGGAATGACAGTCCCTTGCCATAGGGGCCGTAAGTCATGATCACCGGGTACTTGCCCTTGGTGGGCGGACGGAACACATCGGCCTTGAGCACCAGGCCGTCACGCGCCGGAATCGACACGTCCCAGTCGACCTGCATGCCGTCACGCAGTTCGCTCTTGCGTGGATTGCCAGGCAATGTTGCCGCTTGTTGTACCTTCCTCGACGTTGCGTTTGATGCCACCTGGGTCTCCTTGCGATTTGTGTGTGGGGTGCGTCCCGACGGCACGCGCCGTGGCCCGGCAGTCTACAAGCAGGAACGCGTTTTCGCATCGCAGGCAAGCAATGCACGCGCAACTGCAGCAGTTGCCATCGAAACCGGCAGATGCCTTATCCGGTGCCGCTGATGCGCGCCGACACGCTGCCGGCTCAACCTGCCTCGATCTCGCCCACCGCGGACTTGCGGGGATCGACCGGCGCGCCCCAGTAATCGAAGGATTCACGGATCGGTTCGAGCACGCGCGGCTTGCGCGGGTTGGCCTCGGGAAACTCCTCCATGCCGAAGCTGTATTCCACCGTCAGGCCGTCCGGATCAAGGTAATAAAGGAACATGCTGCCCGAGGGCGGATGCCGGCCGGGGCCGTTGACGATGGGTACTTGCGCCTTGTTGAAACGCCAGATCGCGCGGCCGATGTCGTCCACTTCGGTGACCATGAAGTTCACGTGGTGCAGGCCACGCGCCTTGCCCTTGCCCAATCCGAAGGAATGATGGAAAGGGTTGGGAAAGCAGCGCATGAAGGTGACGGCCTCCTCGATCGAGTCGGAAATCCTGAAGTTGAGCACGCCTGTGAAAAAGGCTACGGCCTCGGCGTACTCCGGCGTGCGCAACACGACGTGCCCGAGGCGCTGGATCTGCGCCACCGTGTGCTGGAATGGCTGGCCACCAAATTCGCGCATCGATTCATAGAACTCGAAGGTCGCACCGGTGCAGGGCTCGGCCAAGCGAAAGCTCCGGCCCTGGTGGAAGCGCATGCACTCTTCACGCGGCACTTCCCACACCTTGAGGCCCCGGTTCTGCAGCGCCTCGAACAGGGCATCGAGGTGTATCGCGGACTCCATCTCGAAGCCGATGCGCTTCAGGCCCGGCCGCGCGCCCTGGAACAGCATGACGTTGTGGTGGTCGTAGTCGCAGCGGAAAAACCGCACGGCCTCGCCCTCCGCGCCCGCCACCGGCTGCAGGCCGACCAGGTCGCGATAGAACGCGGCGGATCGCTCGACGTCGGTGACGTTGAGCGCCACATAGCCGAGCTTGCGATAACGGATCATGGCAATGCCTCCCGATGGATGCCTATTCGAACTTCGCGCCGGATTCCCTGACCACGCGCGTCCACTGCGCCAGTTCGGTCGCGATGACCCGCGCGAACTGTTCCGGCGTGTTGGACACAGGGTCGACCGACAGGTCACCGAAGGCCTTCTTCACCGCAGGACGCACGACCGCCTTCGCCACCGCGTCCTGCAACCTGGCGATGATGTCACCCGGCGTGCCCGCCGGCGCCAGCAAGCCGAACCACACCGAGCCATTGAAGTTGGGCACCACATCGGCCACCGTGGGAACGCCCGGCGCCAGTTCGGTGGGCTTTTCGGTGGCGATCGCCAGCACCTTCAGTTTGCCGGCGCGCGCATGCTGCAGGCCGTCGAGCCCGGTCATGAACATCACCTGCACCTCGCCGCCGATGAAGCCGACCATCGCCGGCGCGCCGCCCTTGTACGGCACGTGGGTCATCTTCAGGCCGGTGACGAAATTGAAGTACTCGCCGATCAGGTGCGAGGCGGACGAAATGCCGACCGAGCCGTAGTTGTACTTGCCCGGATTGGCGCGCACCAGGTCGATCAGTTCCCGGGTGCTGTTGACCGGCATGGAAGGGTGCACCGCCAGGAACAGCGGCACGTTGCCGACAAAGGAAATCGGCGCCAGATCACGGATCGGGTCGTAGGGGGTTTTCTTGATCGCCGGGCCCATGGAGTTGGGGCCGGCGTTGCCGAACACCAGCGTGTACCCATCGGGCGCCGAGCGCGCGGCGGCCTCGGTGCCGATGGCCCCGCCCGCTCCCGCCTTGTTGTCGATGATGATGGTGGTGCCGAGGATCTCGGCCAGGGGCTGCTGGATGATGCGCGCCATCTGGTCGGTGGCGCCGCCGGCCGGGTAGGGCACGACGATGCGGATCGGGCGGTTCGGGTATGCCTGCGCCATGGCGGCCCCGCACACCGCAAGTGCAAGCGCCGGCAACAGGAATAGCGCGAACCCGCGCCGTGTGGCTGATCTCAATGAGCCTTGCATGTGAATCTGTCTCCTGGTTGACCCGTTCGGCACACCGGCCACCGGGTTCTTGCGGGTCGCCCCGAAATGCCCGCGCCGCCCTTTCAGGGCATCGCGCTGCCACCGTTGATGCTGATTTCCTGCCCGGTGATGAAACCGGTTTCACGCCTGGCGAGGAAGCATACGGCATCGACCACCTCGCCGATCGCCACGCCGCGCCCCTTGGGTATCACCCCTTCGAATTTTCCGGCCAGGGACGGGTCGCTGACCTTGAGCGCCTGGAAGCGTGCGGTGTTGATGAGGCAGGGCGACACCGTATTGATGGTGATGTCGTTGGCGGCGAAATCGCGCGCCAGCGCCACGCTCATGCCGATCACCCCTCCCTTGGCCGCGTTGTAACCGGCATGGTTGGGAATCCCGGTGCGCAGGGAATCGGCGCCGATGTTGACGATGCGGCCGTAGTTCTGTTTGACCATGTGCGGCAGCACCTTGTGGCAACACCAGATGGTGGTCCAGAGGTTGCGCGCCAGCGTCTCGGTGAGCGAAGCGGCGTCATGCTCCAGGAACGGCCGGATGATGCCGCCGCCGGCGTTGTTGACCAGGATGTCGATGCGCCCCCAGGCGGCGATGGCGTTGTCGACCATCTGCCTGACGATGGCCTCCTCCGCCAGCGAGCCCACATGGTGCAGGGTCTCCACACCGGTTTCGGCGCGCACCTCCGCCGCCGTCTCCGCGACCTTGGGATCGACGTCGGACACCATCACCCGCGCGCCGCCGGCGGCGAGCGCCATGGCAATGGCACGTCCCACACCGCCCGTGCCTTTGCCCGCACCGGTGACGAGCGCCACCTGGCCTTCGTAGGGTTTGCTCAACTGGACCACCTTCCTAGAGAATGATGCTGACCTTGCCCTGCGGACGCAGGGTATCGACGTCCAGCGTGGCGCGCTTGGAACGGATGCGGAATCCGCCGCCTTGCTGCGGCACCAGACGGTAGTGGCTATGGCCGGGATAGATGTCGTTGACACCCTGCTTGGAACGATAGACCACGAAATTGCAGGTCGCCTGTACGCCTTCGGCGTCCTGGCTGACCCGCACGTTGGTCACCAGGTGCCGGGTGCGCGAATGCGGAAACTCGGCATGCGCGGTCTTCTTGCCCAGGCGCTTGACCCGTTCGCCCAGGCGGTGGCGGTCGTCATAGACAAGAAACAGGTCGCGCTTCGGGTCGCCATCCGGCACGTCGGTGGGCGGGATCAGGTACTCGCCATCGTCGGTGAACAGCAGCGCCCACTCTTCCAGCCGCCAGTTGTCCAGCAGGTCGGCTTCATGGAACAGGAAGTCCTCGACTTCCGGCCGGGTCACGGTTCTCATGCTCATCGCCCAGGTTCCTATACCGGCTGGCCGGCCAGCAGGTCGCGCCAGCGGCGCCAGAAGGTGCGCATCTGCAGTTCGTCCTGCTTGGCGGGAGCATCGCCGTCTTCAGTGAGCATACCGCGCGAGATGTCGTTCCACTCCACCGCCGCATGCGCCTGGTAGCCCTTCTGGCAAAGCTCGAGCATTTCCTGGTCGTCGGGCGTGGCAAAGCCGCCGGGGCCGAGGAATTCGAGGTAATTGCGCAGGCGCAGGTCGCGCAGGCGCTGGCTCTCGCCCCGGGGCGCCAATGCCCAGGCGTTGACCTCGAAGTAGTCCGGCGCCTTGGGGTAGAAGGTGCGGATGGTCAGCGCGCATACGTCGTTGACCACCAGGTTGGGGAAGATCAGCAGGTTGCGGTCGCCGTGGCAGATGAAGTCGGCGCGCTCGCGGCCGACGCGCGCGGCCATCGCCTCGAACACGCCGTCCATTTCCGCCTTGATGTCGTCGCCCCATGACGGCATGGCCCGCGCGCAGGGCCGGCCCCAGGGCGTGCCCCAGATCGATTCCGAAACCGAATGGCCGCGCTTCAAGTTGCGCACCCTGCCGAAACCCTTGTCGGTATACAGGTTCAGCACCGCGCCTTCACGCGCCTTGATGTAGTCCATGTAAGTGGCGTGGGTGGTGTCGGCGTGGTAGCCGTCGGCGCTGTTCTCCTGCAGCAGTTTCCAGTTGGCCTTGGCGCAATAGGTCTGCGTGCCGTTGACGATTTCCATGCCCGCGTCGCCGGCGCCATGCTGGGACGCCATGCGCAGGTAGTCACCGGCGTCTGCCAGGTAGTCCGCAAGCGGGATCGCGTCGGCGTCGTAGTTGACGAAGATGAAGCCGCAGAATTCATCGAAACGCGGCACCTCGCGCAGGTTGAGTTCGCCGTCGCGGTTGCATTCCGGGGAATACGACTCCGGAATCGGCTGGTGCACCAGGCGGCCATTGTCGGCGTAGGTCCAGCCGTGATAAGGGCAGGAGAAGTTGCGCGCCTTGCCCTTGGGCTCGCGGCACACCAGCGAGCCGCGGTGGGTGCAGGTGTTGAAGAACACATGCAGCTTGCCGTCGCGGTCGCGGTTGACGATGAGCGCGCGGCCGGCCACATCGCGCGAGATGAACTGCCCGGGCTCGGCCACTTCCGACACATGGGCGGCATAGATCCAGCAGCGGGCGAAGATGCGCTGGCGTTCGAGTTCGAAGATGGACTGGTCGACGAAGGCGCGCCGGTGCACGCGGAACACGCCCCTGGCCTTGTCGTCCACCACGGCCCAGCCGATGGGGTCGAAGTCTTGCTGATTCATCACGCGCGCTCCATAATCCAGTCAGTGCCGATTGGTCCTACCAAATTGGTAGGGCCAATTCTAGGAGCCGGAATTCCCCGATGTCAATCGCAACCAGCACGGCCGAAAACCCCGCGGTCAACAAGGCCTTGATTCGCCGCGTGGTCGAGTACGCCCGGGAACAGGGCTACGTGCCCGGCGAGCGCCTGCCTGCCGAGCGGGTTCTGGCCGAGGTGCTGGGGGTCGGACGCAATGCCTTGCGCGAAGCCCTGGCCACGCTCGAAACCCTGCGGGTGGTCGAGATGCGCCCGAATTCCGGCATCTACCTGCGCCCGGTCGAGTCCGAAGGCAGCTTCGAGGCCATCGTGCTGCTGGCGCAGCTGGGCGCCCCGCCGAGTCCCGCCGAAGTGCGCGAAAGCATCGAGGTGCGCGCCTCGCTGGAGCGCGAAGCCATCACCCTGGCCTGCGCGCGCCGCACCGACGCCGATCTGCAAGCGCTCACCGACAACCTGCGTGACACAAAAGAGGTGCTCGCCGCAGGCGGCAACATCGTCGATTGCGACCAGGCGTTCCATCTGGCGATCGCGCGCGCCAGCCACAACAGCGTGCTCACGCGCATGCTCAACGCCTTCTATTGCCTCACCCTGGCGCGCCGCCGCGAGTATTTCAGCGACCCGGCGCGCGGCGTGACCTCGCTGGCGGCGCACCGGCGCATCGTCGCCGCGCTCGACAAGCGCGACGCGGCGCGCGCCGCGCGGCTGGTCGGCGCACATCTCGGCAACGCGCAGGTGTACTGGAAGGAAGCGCTCGGCCGGCCATGAAGACCCTATGAAACCCTGCGGCCGGCGAGCGACAGGTAGTGCCTGTTGAGGCGCTTCAGGTGTTTTTCCATCTCCGCCACGGCGCCCTCGGCGTTGCGCTCGGCCAGGTGCCGCATGAAGCGGCGCCGCGACGGCAGCACATAGGGGTTCTCTGTCGGGCCGATGGCATCGAGGAACTGCCGCATCACCTCGATGACGGCATCCATCATGAGCATCATCACCGGGTTGCGGGTAGCGCGCGCGAGCAGCTTGTGGAAATCCAGGTGGACGGTGGCGCTGCGGTAGAAATCATCGGCGCGGGCCGCATCGTGGGCGGCGGCGACATTGGCGTTGAGCGCCTCGATATCCTCCGCGGTGGCGCGCTCGCAGGCGGCGCGGATCACCGCGGCCTCCACCCAGATGCGCGCCTCGGTCAGGTGCTCGGGCGAGATCGCGCCCAGGTGGTACATGTCGCGCATGCCGGCCACCACCGCCGCCGCGGTGCTGTCACGCACGAAGGCGCCGCCGGCCGCGCCCTTGCGCAGCTGCAGGAGGCCGGCATTTTCCAGCGAGCGCAAGGCCTCGCGCAGGGTATTGCGCGAGACCCCGAAGCGCGCCGCCAGATCGCGCTCGGGCGGCAGGCGCGCGCCGGATTTGAGCCGGCCGGCGGAGAGTTCGGCACGGATCTGCGCGGCGATCTCCTCGAAGGCGCGCGGCGCGCTGATCGGCCTGAACCCGCCGGGGGCGGCCTCCTGCGGCGCGGCGCGCCTCACGCGGCCTCCGCCAGCCGGTAGCGGATCGGCACCGCCTTGTAGCCGCCGAGGAAATTGGATTCGAGCAGGCGTGCGGGACCGTTCATTTCCATGCTCTCGATGCGCCGGAGCATTTCGCCGAACCAGACCGTGAGTTCCAGGCGCGACAGCGCCATGCCCAGGCACACATGCGGGCCGAAGCCAAAAGCGATCTGCCGGTTGGGATGACGGTCGATCCTGAATTCGAAAGGCGCCTCGAACTCCGCGTGATCGAAATTTCCCGACAGGTAGTAAAGCGCCAGGCCATCGCCCTTGCCGATCGCCTGCCCGCCCAGCATGCAATCGCGGGTGGCGGTGCGCATGAAATGCTTGATCGGCGTGACCCAGCGGATCATCTCGTCGGCCGTGTGGCGCAGCAGTGCCGGGTCGCGCCTGAGGCGCGCCCAGTCCGCCGGCCGGCCGGCCAGCGCCTCGCAGCCGCCGGCCATCGCCGCGGCCGTGGTGTCATGACCTGCCACCGCCATGGTGATGAAATAGGACACCGCTTCAAGTTCGCCGAGCGGCCCGTCATCGATGCGGCCATTGGCGATCACGGAGGCGAGGTCGTCGCGCGGATGGCGGCGCCGGTCCTCGATGACCTTGAGGAAGTAGTCGGTGAATTCCGGGATCGAATCGAACATCGAGTCGCCGCGCGCGGTGTCGGCGCTGAAGTCCGGGTCGTTGGGCGCCGAGAGCGTCTTGGTGAGCCGATGCATCAGCGGCAGGTCCTCGAGCGGAATGCCGAGGATGGCCATGATCACGCGCAGCGGAAACAGGGTGGCGATCTCGGCGGCGAAATCGATGCCGCCCTCGCGCGCGGTCCCGAGTTTGGCCGAGAACTCGCGCGCCAGGTCTTCGAGAATGCCTTGCTGGCGCTTCACCGCCGCGGCGGTGAACCAGTATTGCGCCACCGCACGGTACTTGCGGTGGTCCGGTTCGTCCATGTGCACCAGCGTGCGCAGCACCTGGCCGTAGCGCTCGGCGCCCTTGAAGGCGGCGGCCTCCTGCAGGCGGCTCATCAGGTTCAGGCGCCGGCTGCTGATGAAGAGGTCGTTGTCGGAGGAGGCCTCGACGACCTGCGCATGGGTGCCCACCGCCCAGAAGGGCCGAAAGCCGTCCGGTGTCACCCACAGCGGTTTGCCGTGCGCGCGCAGCGCGCCCAGGGCACGGTGGATTCGCGGCAGGTCGGCGAAGGCCTGCGGCGACACCAGTTCGTTGCCGAAGCGGCGCGGGTCGGCCACCATCTCAGCCGCTTCGTCGCGGTCCGGCATCACGATCATCTGGAACCCCCGTCATCGGGCGTCACGAAAATGCATTGGGCATGCGCCACCTCGCGCGAGCCATGCGCCTGCCGGGCGGTGACCGACAGCACGGCCGAGCGCGCACCGCGCTTGACGAATGTGCCCAGGGCCGACGTGGCCTCGGCGCGTCCGGCACGCAGGTATTGCACCGAGATCGTCGCCAGCCGGTTCACCTGGCCCGGCTCGGACGCCGCCGCCGTGCGCGCTGCCGAAGCCAGCAGTGACGCCACCATGCCGCCATGCAGCGCCGGCAGCGATACCGCGCCCACCAGCCGGTCGGCGAACTCCATGCGCACATGCTGGCCGTGCCGCGACAAGCCGAGAAATTCGTCGAAGCTGCCGAGCGCGTCGACATTGCCGACGTCGAATCCGCGCGCGGGTTTCCACATGCCCGCGGCGCCGCCTTCGCGGTCGCCGCCGGGCGAAGAGCCGAGGATGAAGGTCGCGCTCGACGTCGCCAGCGGGGTGCCATCGCCGGCCTGGGCGGTGGCGTTGACGAAGGCGACCGTGTCCGCGACGTGGGTTGCCTTCGCGGTGAACAAAACGTCACTGCCCGGCGGCGCGGCATGCTGGAACGCCACCCGCAGGTCGAGCGTGGCGATCGGCACCGCCTCCTGCATTTGCGCGAACACCCCCGAGCTCGACACATGGTCCAGCACGGCCATGACGGCGCGCTCGTCGACGCCGCCGGTGCGTGCGTCGCTCACGGCACGCGACCAGGGCAGCACCACATGCGCGGTGCCGTCCTTGACGCCGCCCCAGCGAACCCCCACCGCGGAAGTGAATGGCACCAGGCGCAGATGGCCGGCCGGGTCGAATACCGGCAAGCCGCGCGCGATCTCGGGGGCCGGGTTGCCGGTCGGAACGCGCATCAGGGCCGCCCCCCGGCTGCGGGAAAGGTCAGAAGCAAGGGGACGACGTGGTTTTCAATGGTCAACTGCAGGTCAAGCATATCCGCTCTTTGAAAGGGCTGGTTTGAAGGGGGCAAATCTGCCCGAATGTGGAATCCGTCGTCGCCCGCGAGGCGGGGGCGGGAGGTCAGTCGAGGCGGATCTGGTTTTCGCGGATGGCGACATCCCACTTCTCGAACTCGGCGCGGATGGAACTCGCAAAACCCTCTGCGCTGTTGCCGACCGGCACGAAGCCCATGCCGTTGATTTTTTCGGCGATGTCGGGCGCCGCCACCGCCTTGACCACCTCGGCATTGAGCCGCGCGACGATCGCCGGCGGCGTGCCGGAGGGCACGAACAAGCCGCCCCAGCCCGGCAGGTTGAGGGCCGGGTAACCGGCCTCGGCGAAGGTGGGCACGTCGGGGAAATTCTTCAGCCGGGCGAGGCTCGCCACCGCGAGCAGCTTCACCTTGCCTGTGCCCAGCTGGCGCGCCATGTAGCCCACCGACCCGTAGGCCGAGGAGACCTGGCCGGACAGCATGTCGGTGACCGCCGGCACTTCGCCCTTGTAGGGCACGTGGATCAGGTCGATGCCGGCGGCGCGGTTGAGCGCCGCGCCGATCACATGCCCACCCGAACCGGTGCCGTAGGACCCGAAGGAAAGCGACTTCGGCTTCGCCTTGGCAAGTGCCACCAGTTCGGCCAGCGAGTTCACGCCCAGCGAAGTGTTGACCCCATAGGCGATGGGAAACAGCGCCAGCATCGAGACCGGTGCCAGTTCAGCCAGCTTGTAGGGCGGGTTGGGTTGCAACAGCAGGTTTTGCACCAGCGCGCTGTGCGAAAACAGCACCGTATGCCCGTCCGCCGGCGATTTCGCGACCGCGGCGGCGGCCAGCATGCCATTCGCGCCGGGGCGCGGGTCGACCACCACGCCCTGGCCGAAGGCTGCGGCGAGCTTCTCGGCCAGGGCCCGGGCGAGGATGTCGATGTTGCCGCCGGCGGCGGTCGGTGTGAGGATGCGCAGCGGCCGGCCGGGAAAAGCCGCCGGGTCCTGCGCATGGGCCGGGGCGCAAGCCACAAGCGCGACGGCCGCGAGGACCTTCAGAAAACGGGAAAGCGCAACTCCGTGCATGGCAGGCTCCGTGCGTTCATGGCCGTGGACCGGTGCTTCGCCCGCTCGACCATTGGTTCAACCATTGAGCAATGGTAACGGCGAACCCCGCGAGCGTCAATTTGCGCCGCCGCGCGGCGCAGGCAGAATGTCTCAGCGCGCGAGGATGCGCGAGAGCGCCTCGCGCAACGCGCCGGCCGGATCGGGCGGCAGACTCGCCGCACGCCAGCCCACGTGCTGGTCAGGCCGCACCAGCACCGCACCGTTGTCATCCATCTCGCGCTGGCGCCGCCAGGCATGGTCGCGGTCGATCACCTCGCCATGGTCGCCCACGGCGATGGCTTCGATGGGTACGCCGAGTGCGCGGCCCGCCTCGGCGGCGGCCGCGATCCATGGCGAGCCAGGCTGGCCCACCAGCAGCACAAAGTGGTCGGGGGCCACCAGGTCGAGCGTGGAAATGATGGCCCCCTTGCGGCTGATCCAGGCATGCGGCAGGCGATGGCCGGGCCGGGTGGTGGCATTGAAGCGGAATCCCTTCGGGTCGCGGCGCGGCGCCGGTGTGCCGTCGGCAAGCACGGCCGGCCCCTCGTACCAGAAGCCGATCTCCAGGTCGTTGGCCTGGAATTCGGTGCGGTTGACTTCCATCACATGGGCCAGGCGCACGCGGCGGGCTTCGCCTTCGTCATCATCGGCCAGCAGGGCCTTGAAGTTGGCCAGGCTCTCGGCCGGGTTGCCGGGGATGATGCCCATCGCCGGGCCGGTGAGTTGCGCATTTGAGAAAGCGAACAGGGCCCAGCGCACGTTGCGCTGCGCCACCGGGCGACGCTCGGTCTCATAGGTCTCAAGCAACTTGTCGGTGGCATGGCCCTTGACCACCATGGCCAGCTTCCACGCCAGGTTGTGCGCATCCTGGATACCGGAGTTGAGCCCCAGGCCGGTGGCCGGCGGGTGGCGGTGCGCCGCATCGCCAGCCAGGAAGACGCGGCCGAACTGGTAGCGTTCGGCCAAGAGGCCCTGCCCGGTCCAGGGCGCGTTGCCCAGCAGTTGCACCTCGAGATCGGGGATTTTCAATAGTTCGCGGATGCGCGAGATCAGCGTTGCGTCATCGAATTTTTCCGGGTCGCCCGCGCGTACCGAGCTGTGCAGCAGCCATTCGCGGCAGGTGCGGTCCCACGGCGGGCCGATCTTGCCCAGGGCGCCGCTGCCCCAGAAGGCGGTGTCGCCCTCGGGATTGACGAAAATGGTGGTCGAGAGCTGGTCATCGTCGAAATACGCCGACAGGTCGGCGCGGAAATACACCGTGATCATTTCCTTCAAGATGTTGGTGCCGTGCATGCGCGAACCGACGATGGGCCCGACGGTGCGTCCTGCGTCGGCTGCCACCACATAGCGGGCGCGCACCAGGGTCTTCTCGCCACTGGCACGGTCGCTGATGACGGCGCGCACCTCATTGGCGTCCTGGGTGAGTTCCAGCAGCTCGGTGTTGAAAAGCATGCGCCCGGCGTTCATCTTCTCGCCGCGGCCGCGCAGGAAGGGTTCGAGCCGCACCTGCGGATACATCAGGAACTTGCCGAACGGGCTGCCGGCCTCGTATTCCTGGTGCAGGCTGCCGCCGCCGAAGGATTCCATCTCATGCAGGGTCTTGCGGTCGATCGGGCCGTCGCCACCCAGGCTGGTGCACCAGCGGATCTTCCCCACATAGCCACCGGGCATGGCGCCTTCGCGCAGTTCGTCCTCCAGGCCATACTGGCGCATCACCTCCAGCGTGCGACGGTTGAGCGCGCGCGCCTTGGGCATGGGCGAAGGCTTGGAATGGCGCTCCACCATCAGGCTTTCGACACCCAGGCTGGAAAGGAAAATGAAGGTGGAAAGGCCGCAGCCGCCGCCGCCGACGATCAGGATCGGCACCTGAATTTCACGCATGTTTCCGGGTCTCCGTGAAGCGTTTTGTTGTGTATGCCGGGCCGCTTGTGCCCGCTTCAAAAGTATACGGCGCGGGCTACGGCGCGTCCGCCTCGGCGAGGATCTGCCGCACCGTCGCCGCACTCCAGTCCCCGGTAGTCAAGCCGAGAAACTCGGCAGTCACCGAAATCTGGTGTTCCATCATCTCCACGCCGCGTTGCACATAGCAGCCCAGTGCCTGCGCGGCCAGAAGAATGGGAGTCATGTAATTTACGTTTACGACGTCGCCGACGATGGCATCGGCGGACACGCCTGCCAGGTCGATCGGCAACTGGTCGCCGGCACGCATGCCCAACGGACTGGCGTTGACGATCAGGTCGTAGCCGGCGCCGCGCGCTGCCGCCACGGCAGAGCGCACGCCATAGGCATTGATGCGTCGGGACACATCGTTCGCGCGTTCGATCATGGGGTCGAACACGTCCACCGACGCCGCGCCCGCCATCGCAATGGCGAACGCGATGGCCGTACCCACGCCACCCGCGCCCACCACCAGCGCACGCCGGCCGGTGACCTGCCTGCCGGCCGCCTCCAGCGCCCGCACGAAACCGACACCGTCATGAATGTCGCCGACCCAGCGGCCATCCTCCTGCATGCGCACAAGATTGGCCGAACCGGCCAGGCGTGCGCGCTCGGTCAATTCATCGACGTAACGCGCCGTCGCCGGTTTGTGAGGGATCGTGACGATCAGGCCCATCATGTTGTGCACGGTGCGCAGCCCCTCGAAGTAGCGCTCGAGGTCGGCCGGCTTCACATGCATGGGAATGCACACCGCGTTCATGCCGTTGCGGCGGAACAGGCCGCACCATGCCACCGGCGAGCGCACCTGCGCGACCGGATCGCCGACGATGCCCAACAGGCGCGTGGCGCCATCGATGATGCGTGTACTCATGCAATGCTCCGCGGCCGCGTTCGCGGCGCTTCAAACAAGGTACGTTCGTTCGTGGTGTGAGTCACCGGTTCCATGGCGCGTCGCACAGGTCGGCCAGGTGTTCTAGCCTGTGTACGCGCTTGGCGAGGTCGGCCGGAAGTTCACGCGGCGCATGCACCGCGTAGACCGTCATGCCTGCCGCCACGCCGGCGGCGATGCCGGTGATGCTGTCTTCCACTACCGCGCAACGTGCCGGCTCCACACCCATTGCCCGGGCGGCGTGGAGAAACAATCCCGGGTCGGGCTTGAACGACCCCACTTCGTAGGCGCTGAAGATGCGGCCCTCGAAGTAGCGCATCAACCCGGTGAGCCCCAGCGTCAGGTCCATCTTCGCGCGCGGCCCGTTGGAGGCGATGCAATAAGGACGCTTCATGCCGGTGATGGTTTCGACCGCGCCGGGAATGAGGTCCAGCCGCTCCCGAAAGGCGCGGTTCATGGCCTCGCGCAGGGTGGTCTCATAACCCTCAGGCAGCGGCCGCCCAAGGCGCTGCGTCAAGCCCGCCAGGGTCCGGGACATCGCCTGCCCCTTGAGGTCGAGCATGTCCTCATCCGGGGCGAAGGTGACGCCGAGCTTCTTGGCCTCCTCCAGGATGGCGCCAAAGCCAACGGTCTCGCTGTCGATCAGCGTGCCGTCGCAGTCGAAGATCACGGCGTCGATGGTCGGGTTCATGGCGCGACCAACATCAGACGCGGAAAATACCGCTTGTAGGGTGCAGGGTCCCGCGTTAGCACGCTCAGGTTCGCCACCGCCGCATGAGCCCCGATATAGAAATCGGGAAGCGGCTTCTGTTTCAAGCCGCCTGCACGCCGGTAAGACGCGAACGCAGCCGCTGTCAGCGCAGCGCTTGCCCAAGGAAGGGGGGTGCGCAAGGCGCCGTAGACATCCAGTAGTGCGTCGAGCGAAGCGACATCCGGTCCCGGCACCAGCAGTTCGGTATAGATGATCAGGTTTACATGCAAGGGCGAGCGTTCGCCGCACGCTTGCAGCTGCTCAACAGACCACTCGTGCCAAGCGCCGGCTTCGTCAATGCAGTCGATCCAGACATTGGTATCGACCAACGTCCCGGCGCTGCCATCGTAGTTCGCGAGACTAGCGCCGGCCACGGCGGGAAGTGGCCGGGGCGGCCGCGTCGCCGCGGAGGAAGGCCATGATTTCGTCCGCGCCCAGTTGCCGGAACTCGGGACTCAGGCTGGAACGGACGCGAGCGGCGGCCGCGCGCAGTTTCGCACGCCGGTCATCCTTGACGCCGGTACCAATCGGCGTGATCACGATCTTGCTGCCCTCCAGGCTAAACGACACTTCGCTACCCGGTGCCACGCCCGCCGCGACTCGGATGTGCTTGGGGATGGTGACCTGCCCTTTTTCGGTGACATGCATGGTCGGACCCAAAAGTAAGAATTTGAAGTAGGAATTTTACGCGGATTGCAAAGGGCAGCGCAATCCGCCTCATTGTCGACGGTCCGAATGAGGGAATCGGCTTCGTTCAGTACATGCCTTAGCCGATCGTGATCTCCACTGGACGCTTGGCTACGGCGCTATCCATCTGAAGCCCTCTCAACCAGATTGGGCGCCCAACGTGAGAATTCACACGACGCCAACGGCATCGCCGTTGGCGGTCGGTGGAATGAAGAGTTGGGTGTCCACTTACGCATAGCTATGTTGAAAGAAATTGGGGACATTGCCCTCACGGATTTTGCGCTCCCACAGAGCGAGCCAAGTGCCGCCACTTTCCCAAAACGCGCCGCATTGTTTCATGTATGTCAGTACTGGCTCAACGTGGCCAAGCCTTAGTAGTGCCTTCGCGAGCTGCATGGTCGGCCCAAAACTGTTGAGTTGCGGAGACCCCGGTGTTTTCCCTGACAAATGTAGCTCGTCGATAGCGGCTACAAGGTCGCGATCATTCAGCGCGAGAAGGCCAAGAACAGTATGCCCAAGATGGATGGCGTTACCGTAGTTCCAATTGTCGTGAAACGACGACGCCAAAACTAGAGCACGTTGAGCAAGTTGCTTGGCTTCGCCAAACTTCTCAAGATGGTAAGCCGCGGCTGCGGCAGACGGAAGGTGAACAAACGCCTCGGCGTCGCCAGTGGCAGTTGCCAGTTGCGCAAGCTCACGAGCAGCACGATCGATAACGATCTGCTGCATTGCGGCCTCCATTTCGAGAGTGAACGGCTTTTTCTCAATGTCTTCTTCGTAGTTCATACGATGTTGCTTATTGACTCCCAACTAAAAGTCGAAGACCGATAAGCTTCGCGAAAAGCGAAACACCTTTCGCCTATTCGTCCAGGGAGTTGTGCAAGCGTCTGATTCATAAGACTTCTGCAATTTCGCCCCAGAATGGGCGACCTAAAGCACCAGAAACAGCGACATCCGCATAGAGCGCGGGCGAAACATATGTGATGCCGCCGAATGCGCGAAACGATACCTCAGGTTTCGTGCACTACGCCACTCTTTTATCTGCCCCGGACGCGGAGCCCGTTCACCGCTTCAACGCGGCAACCCCAACCCGCGCTGTGCGATCAGGCTGCGCTGGATCTCGTTGGTGCCGATGCTGATCACCCACATCAAGGAGTGGCGCAGGTTCTGCTCGAAGCGGCCGTTCTGGATGGCACCGGGCGCGGCTTGGGAAAGCGTAGCCGCGAGCCCGAGAATCTCCAGCGCGCCCTCGCCGAAGCGCTCCATCAGTTCGCCCGAGAATACCTTGCTGATGGCGCCCATTTCGGGCGGCGTTGCGCCGCTGCCGGCAAGCTCTGCGCAATGCATCATCAACTGGCGGCCCACCTCGATGTCGGCAGCGAATTGCGCGATTCGGTCGCGCACCAGCGCGTCTTCGCACAAGGGCCGGCCGTCGCGTTGCGTGCTGCGGACCAGTTGGCACAGTTTCCCGAAGGCATGAGCCACCTTGAGCACGATGCCACCGCCCACCAGCCCGCGCTCGGTGGCGAGCGCACTGGTAAGCACCTTCCAGCCGCCGTCGACCTCGCCGATCAATGCGTCGGCCGGCACACGCACGTTGTCGTAGAAGATGTTGGAGAACGTACCGTCGTACATGGTGGCTGCCGGTTTCACCTGGATGCCCGGCGTGTCCATCGGCACGATGAACATGCTGATGCCGGCATGTGCCGGTTTGGCCTCACGGTTGGTACGCGCCGCCAGGAACATGTATTTGCCCCACCAGGTGGTGGTCCAGATCTTCTGGCCGTTGATCACCCAGGTGTCGCCGTCGCGTACGGCCGAGGTCTTGAGCGAGGCCAGGTCGGAGCCGGCATTCGGTTCGCTGTAGCCCATGCCATGCATGGCCTCGCCGGCGAGAATTTCCGGCAGGTATCGCTTTTGTTGCGCCGGCGTGCCGAACAGCATGAGGGCAGTAGCCTGAACGGAGGCGCCGATACGCGGCGCTTCGCCACGCTCCATTTCTTCCATGAAGGCGATCTGCTCGATGGGCGTGCGCGCCTGGCCGCCATGCTCCCGCGGCCAGGTGAGGCCTATCCAACCGGTCTTGCCGATGTCGCGCGCGAAGGTGGGGTCGAACTCGCGATCGTGGAATTCGCGCGCGTCGAACGCGGCCTTGCGTTCACCCGACCAATGCGTCGCCAGCCAGTCCGCCACCTCGTCGCGAAAGGCGTTGCCGGCTTCGCCCAGGTCGTAACGCGGCAGGTCTTTGCCGTCATTGAAGAAGTGCGTCGCCAGTTCCTCGCGTGCCTTGCGCACACCACCCATGGCCAAGGTATCGAGGTGCACCCGGCGGAAATGCCGTGGCGCCTCATGCTCCTCGGCATAGCCGATGGCGCCGAAGGCGTGCTGGGTTTCCAGCGACACCTGGCGCAGTGCCGGGCCGGCGAAGGCGATGGCTGCGGTGGTGAAGTAGCGCCAGTCGGCCGAGCCGCGGTCGTACTGCGCCGCCGCGTTGTGCGCCGTAAGGCGAACGCCTTCCAGGCTGATGAGGCCATTGGCCAGCTTGTGCTGCACCGCCTGGAAGCTGCCGATCGGCTTGCCGAATTGCTGGCGCTCCTTGGCGTAGTCCACCGCCATCTCGAAGGCTCGCCGTGCCGCGCCGTGCGCGCGGGCCACCAGGCACAGGCGGCGCAGGCGATGCAGGTCGGCAATACGGTTGCGCATGAGGGGCAACAACACGGCCGGCGCGTTTATGAAGCGCAGTTCCGCCTGGCCGGCCATGCCCATGGCCCGTGCCGGCAGCGCGGTGCATGCCGGCTGGTTGCAGGAAATCAGTACCGCCGTGTCGGTTTGGTCAAGAGGCGCCAACACATGGGTGGCGGCGATGCCGGCATCGGCAAAACGCAGCACGCCGCCGGCCCGGGCATCGCGCACGGCAAGCGCGCCCGCATTGGGGTCACCATCGGCCGCGCCGAAGCACCAGGCCGGCATGGCCGCACCGGCGTGCATCGCGGCGATGAAGTCGCTTGCCGGGGCATCTGCCGCCGCACCGAACGCCAGGTTGGCCAGCACCGCATCGGCGAGCGGCACGGGGCAGGCGGCGCGCCCAAGCTCCTCCATGACCACCAGAACCTCGGCCATGCCGCCCAGGTCGGCGTCGCTGCCCAGGGCGGTGAGCCCCTGCCCTGCAAGTCCGCGCCAGATCGCCAAAAGGGCCTCTGCGTCAGCATGGCCGGGCAGGGCCTGCTGCACCGGCCAGTGTTGCGCCAGGAAGCCGCGCACCGAGTCGCGCAGGAGCTCGCGCTCTTCACTACCCGGAGCGGTTGCCGTATCCACTGGCGTTGATGCCGGGCCGCGGTCAGTCGGCGCGGATGTTGTTGTCGCGGATCACCGGCGCCCAGCGCGCCACGTCCTCGGCGATCATGTCGCCCACGCGCTTGGGGCTGGCCGTCTTGGCCTGCACGCCAAAACCGGCGAAGCGCTTCTGCATTTCCGGCGTGTCGAGCGAGCGGTTGATAGCCTCGTTGAGTTTGCCCACGACGTCGGCCGGCGTATTGGCCGCAGCGATGAAGCCGAACCAGGTTTCGGCCGCATAGCCCGGCAAAACCGAAGCTACCGGGGGAGCGCCGGGCGCCAGCGGCGAGGGATCCGGCGAAGTGACACCCAGCAGCTTCAACTTCCCGCTGGCGATAAATCCGTTCATGGCGGCCGAGGTCGTGGTGATGAGCATTTTCACCTCGCCAGCGACGATGGCGTTGGTGGTGGGTGCCTGCCCCTTATAGGGAATATGGGTCATCTTGAGCCCGGCGGTGCGGGCGAACAATTCGCTTGCCAGGTGGCCAAAGGACCCGGTACCCGCCGAGGCGAACTCCACGGGGTTGGGTTGCTGCTTCACGTATTCGATGAACCCCTTCAGGTCGTTGGCGGGCACCGCCGGGTTGACCACCACCATCAAGGGCGCAGTGGAGACCAGCGCCACCGGCGAGAAATCCTTGACGCCATCGAAACCGGCATCCTTCACCACATAGGGTGTCACCGCCACGATGCCGCTGTTGATGAAGAACAGGGTGTGGCCGTCGGGTGTCGAACGCGCGACTTCCCGCGCCGCGACGATACCGGAGGCGCCCGGCTTGTTCTCGATGACCAACGGCTGGCCGAGGAGCTTCTGCACCGGCTCCTGCAGGGCACGCGCCATCAGGTCGGTGGTGCCGCCGGCCGGATACGGCACGATGATGCGGATCGGCTTGCTCGGGAAGGACTGTGCCAGCAGGGCAGACGGCGCCGCGCACGATACGGCGACAAGCAAGGCGGGAAGAATGGTTTTCAGGCGCTGCATGATAGTCTCCGTTTTCTATTTGAGCAGGTCGCGCGCGATGACCATGCGCTGGATCTGGTTGGTGCCTTCGAATATCTGCGCCAGCTTGGCGTCACGCATCATGCGCTCGACCGGATAGTCCTTCGTGTAGCCATAGCCGCCGAACACCTGCACGGCGTCGGTGGTGACCTTCATGGCCATGTCGCTGGCGAAGCATTTGGCCATGCTGGCCAGCACATTCAAGCGCTTCCAGTCACCTTCGTCGCCGGCACGCGCGCATTCATACACCAGGGCACGCGCGGCCTCGATGTTCATCACCATGTCGGCCAGCATGAACTGCACGCCCTGGAATTCACCGATGGAACGCTTGAACTGCTTGCGTTCTTTCGCATAGGCGACCGACGCATCCAGCGCCCCCTGCGCCAGGCCGACCGACTGCGCGCCGATGGTGGGGCGGTTCAGGTCGAGCGCGCGCATGGAGGCGCGGAAGCCCTTGCCTTCCTCGCCGACCAGGTTTTCGACCGGTACCCGCACGTCATCGAGGAAGATCGGCGTGTTGGGCGCGCCGCGCCAGCCCATCTTGCGTTCGTGCCGCCCGAAGGTGATGCCTTTCATTTTCTTCGGTTCGAGGATGAAGGCGGAGATGCCGTCGGCACCCGACTCCCCATGGGTGCGCGCGAACAGGACGATATAGTCGGCCACCACGCCATAGCTGCACCACTGCTTGCGACCGTTGATCACGTAGGAGTCGCCATCCTTCACCGCGCGGGTAGTCATTGCGCTCACGTCCGACCCGGCCTGCGGTTCAGATATGGCGATCGCCGTCGGCACGCCGCCACGGGCGATGATGGGCAAAAAGCGCTTTCGCTGCTCCTCGGAGCCGAAATGCAACAAGGGCATGATGAACATGGTGTTCAAGCCCGCCAGCGAGCCACAGGCGGGCGACACCCGCGAGATTTCCTCGCGCGCCATACACATCAGGGTGAGGTTGCCATTCGGCCCGCCGTATTGCTCGGGCACCCATAGTTGCATGAGCCCCATGTCGCCGAAGATCGGCAACAGCTCTTCGGGAAAGCGGTCGGTCTCGTCGATTTCGGCCGCGATCGGCGCGACATGCTTCTCGACCATGCGGCGGATGCTTTCGCGGAAGGCCAGTTGCTCTTCGGTGAAGTTCATGGATCGGTTTGCCCGTTTTGGCACTTGCAATTAATGGTAGTACCATTTAGCATAAATGCCTGACCATTCACTGTCAAGCCATCATGACCAGCAAAGCCGCCGTCGACTACTCCCGCTACGAGTGCCTGAAGATCGAGAAGGAAGGCAAGCTAGCCATCGTCACGCTCAACCAGCCCGATACGGGCAACCGCATCGCGCACCAGTTTCATGTCGAGCTGCAGGACATCTGGGCCGACCTGGCGCGTGACAAAGAGGTCAACGCCATCCTGCTGCAGGGCTCGGGCAAGTACTTCTCGGTGGGCGGCAACGTCAAGGGCATGCTGGAGCGCCCCGGCGGCGACGTCTTCGAGGAAGGCGAGATGATCGAGCCTTCCGGCGGCATGCGCATCGTGCAGAACATCCTCGACTGTTCGCAGCCCATCGTCTGCGCCATCAACGGCGACTGCATCGGCCTGGGCGCAACGGTCGCGTTGTTCTGCGACATCACCGTGGCGGCCGAAGGCGCGCGCATCGCCGACCCGCATGTGAAGATCGGTCTGGTGGCAGGCGACGGCGGCGCGGTGATCTGGCCGCTGCTGGTCGGCCCGAACCGCGCCAAGGAGTTCCTCATGCGCGGCACCCTCATCAAGGGCGCGGACGCGGCGCGCATGGGGCTGGTGAACCACGCCGTGCCGGTGGAAGAGGTCTACGCCAAGGCCCGTGAAATCGCCGAAGAGCTTAGCCAAGGCCCCACCTGGGCGATCCGCTGGACCAAGCTCTCGGTCAACAAGCAGTTGAAGGCGCAGCTCAACCTGATTCTCGACACCTCCTACGCGCTGGAGATGGTGACCTTCCAGACCGAGGACCACAAGGAGGCGGTGCGTTCGTTTGTCGAGAAGCGCAAGCCGGTGTACACCGGACGCTGAGCGCCGAAAGCCGCCACGCCATGGCCGCAGACCCCACCAACGTCGTTCATTTCGAGCCGATCCAGACGCGCCGCGCGTTCGAGGAGATCTGCCACCGCATCCGCGAGCAGGTGGCCGAAGGCAAGCTCAAGCCCGGCGACAAACTGCCGGCCGAACGCGAACTGGCGCAACAACTGGGGGTCGGGCGCAACGCCCTGCGCGAGGCCCTGCGCAGCCTGGAGATCGCCGGCATCGTGCGCCTGCAAAAGGGCGTCAAGGGCGGCGCCTTCATCCGCGAGGGCGACGCCGGGCGCATGAACCAGGTGGTGCAGGACATGTTCTCGCTGGGCTCGATCACCGTCGACGAGCTCACCGAGGCCCGCATGCACATCCAGGACCTCGTCGTACGCCTGGCCTGCGCACGCGCGGCCACGACGGATTTCGACGCGCTTGCCGCCAACATCGACCGCACCGAGCAGGTCACGAAGAATGGCGATTTCCTGAACCGCGTGGAATGTTCGCGCGAGTTCTACAGCCTGCTGGCGGCCGCCACCCGCAACGACGTGCTGTCGATGATGGTGGCTTCGCTCACCGAGATATTGATGAAGTTCGTCTACGCCCGGGTGGCCTCCGGCGGCGACCCGCAGCCAAGGCTGGTGGAAAAGCGCCGCGAGTTCGTGGCCGCACTGCGCGCACGTGATGCCGAAGCCGCCTGCCGGTTGATGAGAAGCCACCTCGAATCGGTGCACCGCCTGCTCAAGGAGCCGCTGCCCGGCGCACGCGCCAGGACCGCGTCACGCCCCGCCCGGGCGCGTAACATGCCCGCCTCGACCACCACCAAGACTTCCAAGGTCCGCACATGACCGCAACACCACAGACCGATGCCCTGGCCGGCATCCGCGTGCTCGATTTCACCAGCATGATCGCCGGACCCTATGCCGGCCGGCTCATGGCCGACGTGGGCGCTGAGGTAATCAAGATCGAACCGCCGGGCGGCGAGGACATGCGCCAGCGTGCGCCCCTGCGCGAAGGCCACAGCACCTATTTCGGCCAGCTCAATGCCGGCAAGAAAAGCGTTGCGCTGGACATGAAGACACCGCAGGCCATT
Organism: Burkholderiales bacterium; assembly: GCA_965279115.1. Classification (GTDB taxonomy): domain Bacteria; phylum Pseudomonadota; class Gammaproteobacteria; order Burkholderiales; family JAEUOS01; genus JAEUOS01. Next base: position 2,783,274 of record OZ257137.1, on the reverse strand, counting down.
GCGCTGGTGAAGCAGATGGTGGCAAAGGCCGACGTGGTGCTGGAGAATTTCCGCCCCGGGGTGATGGCGCGCCTGGGCCTGGATTACGAGACCCTCGCCGCGATCAACCCGCGCCTGGTGTACTGCTCCATCTCCGGCCACGGGCAAACCGGCCCGAAGGCGGACCAGCCTGCCTACGCCCCCATCGTGCATGCCTCCAGCGGCTTCGACCGCGCCCTGATGCACTATGCCGGCGACCGCGACCAGCCCGCCGCGGGCGCCGTGTTCATCGCCGACATCCTCGGCGGCATCTATGCGATGTCAGGCATCCAGACCGCGCTGCTGCAGCGCGCGCATACCGGCCTGGGCCAGCGGGTCGATGTGGCCCTGACCGACTGCATGTTGAACCTGCTGGTCTACGAACTGCAGGCCGCGCAGCTGCCATCGACCGCCGCCCGCTTCACCTACGGACCGATCCGCGCCAGCGATGGCGACCTGATCGTCACGCCCATCACGCACCGCAACTTCCTGGCCATGTGCGACGCCATCGGCCGCCCGGAACTCAAAACCGACGCGCGCTTCGCCACCATCGCCATGCGCAGCCGCAACTGGCGCGAGCTGATGAATACCGTCGAGGCATGGTCAAAGGTGCGCACGGTCGCCGAATGCCTCGCGGCGTTCGACGCCGGCGGCGTGCCGAGCGCGCGCTACAACGACCCGGTCGATGCGCTTACCGACGAGCAGTTGCTCGCACGCGGCACGTTCGTGAAGGTACGCGATGCGGTGGGCGAATTCACCGGGGTCAATCCGCCGTACCGCCTGTCGGGTTCCCGGGCCGATTTGCGTTCGCCGGTGCCGGAGGCGGGGGAGCACACCGAGACAGTCCTGCAGGAAGTGCTGGGGCTCGAATCCGAGATGCTCCGTCTGGCGCGGGAGCAGGGTGTCTTCGGCGAACAAGCGTCCGCGACGGCCAGGTAAGCGGGTTGCGGCCGCTGGCGCGGCCTGCCATCACCTCAGAAACGCCTGCACCGGCACCAGCGAGCGCTCCGCATCCTCCTCCTGCGGCACATGCGCAACGCCCGGCAGGATGACGACCGTGCTCTTCTTCAGCACCTTCACATAGTCCTGTGCGTTGGCGGCGGGAATCATCGCGTCCTTCTCGCCCCACAGCAGCAGCACCGGCGCCTCGATCCGCCTGAGCATCGGCTCGGGCGGTTGCAGCACGGTCTGGCGCATGCGCACCAGCATGGCGTCGCGCGCGCCCGGCAGCAGCGTGAGTTCATGGTAGCGGTCGACCACCGCGTCGGTGAGGCGCGCCGGGTCGGCATAGGCCGGCTTCAGGTTCATGCGCATGATCGCGCGCGGGAGGATGTAGCGCATCGCGGTGAACACTGATGGCACCTCGGGCGCCTTGCCATACTCGAAACCCGGGCTGGCGAATCCGTCAGGCGCCACCAGCACCAGCTTGTCGACCCGTGCCGGATGCTGCGCCGCGAAGGTCCAGGCGATGCGCCCGCCGATCGAGTTGCCCACCAGGCTGGCGCGGGCAACTCCAAGGCGGTCCATCAGGGCAAGCAGAATTTCAAGCGCGCGAGCGTCGGTGTAGTCGCCTTTTTGATCGGGCCCGGTGAGTCCCGACCCCGGCAGGTCGAAGCGGATGACGCGCATGTCACGCGACAGGGTCTTCGCCCAGTCTTCCCAGGTGTGCAGGCTGGACCCGAAGCCGTGCAGAAGAATCACCGCAGGGCCGGCCCTGGGCCCGCTGTCGCGCACATGCAGGCGGATGCCGGCCACCTCGATGAAGTCGTTTGGCGAGTTGGCGTACTTCGCTTCCAGCGCGGCCCGGTCGCGGTCGGGGGTCCACAACCAGTACGCCAGAAGCGCCAGCAACACCGCCACGATGGCGGCGAACGCCTTCACTGCGACAACCCGTCGTCGGGAATCATGGGCGACGGGCCGGGCGGCGCGCTAACGCAGCACCAGCACCGGAATCTTGGAGTGGGTCAGCACTTTCTGGGTTTCACTACCCAGGAGCAGGCCGCTGATGCCGCGCCGGCCATGGGATGACATGACGATGCTGTCGCAGCCCTGTTCCTCGGCGGTTTGGATGATGGCTTCGAACGGGCTGTTACCGCTGACCACCAGCGTGGTGACGGCGATTCCCGCCGCCTTGGCGGCTTCGGCCAGCGGCACCAGGCGGGCTTCGGCTTCCGCCTTCACGCGCTCGTCGTAATGGGCATGCGATTCGATCGGCGAGTGGCGCGCCATTTGCGGCAACGGATACGGCTCGCTGACGGTCATGCCCACCAGGGTGGAACCGAGCTTCTTTGCCAGGTCGATGGCGCCATGAACGGCCTTGAGTGAAAGTTCCGAACCGTCGGTGGGGACGAGCATTTTTGCGAGCATGTTTTTCTCCTTGCAACCCGGGAAATCGACCTGGCCACCGACGCTTGTAAAGCCATTCGACGCAGCGCGGCGGGTGAATGCAGCCAGTATATTCGCGATGGGATGATCATGATTCCCGTTTCGCCCTTCCTGCACCTGCCACTGGATGACAAGCCGTCCGTGCGTGTGTATCTTGGGTGCATGCGCCGCAATGGCGCCTGGCTGGAGGGGGAAAAGTCATGGCCACGGCTATCGGGGGTTCGGACGAAAACGCGCCTGTGCTCGACGCGGCGGATGAGAGTCCTCGGCCGCAGCGCTGGGGCCTGCTGCCGGAACCGGGCGCGAATGGCCGGCTCGACCCGGCCGCGGTGCTGCGCTACTGGTTCGTGGAATTCAACCCGCTGTATTTCATCAGCGCCTTTTGCGTCCTGTACGGCATATTCCTGATCGCGCGCAACATCGACACGATCTCTTCGGTCACCCCGGAACAGGCGCAACTGATCCTGTTCTTCGTGCTGCAGGCTTACGAGTTGCTGCTCATCGGTGGCGCGGCATTTCTGGCGCACCGCGCGGGCGCGCTGCGCCCGGCGGTGCTGCTGGCGATGCTCGAGGCGCTGTTCCTGTTCGACTGCACGTTCCGGCTCGAGGGGCTGGCGCTGACCGGGCCACTGGCAGCGCCGTTGATGCTGGTCTTGTGGCTGGCGTTGACGGCGGCAAAAGTGTGGGCGCTGGCGAAGATCTTTCGCATCGCGTTGCCTCGCAGCCTGCTGGCCTCGGTTGTGGCCACCGCGGCGGGCATTGTCGCGGTGATTGCAGGGCTTTCGCAGCCGGATTCGAACAAGGTGCTGGTGCTGCAGCTGGCGGCGCTCTACGGCACCGGCGTGCTGTTCCTGCTTGAGGCCCGCCGGCCACCCCTGTTTTCCACGCTCGGCCAAACGGAGGCGCAGCACCTGCTCAATGCGCGCTGCATTCAGGGGGTGTTTCGCCTGCTGGCCGGCGCCTACTTCTACCATGTGTGGAGTTACATCCTGCTGGCCGCCTCCACCGACGTGCGGGCAGCGGCGATCCTGCCGCAGGCCGGCGCCTTTTTCCTGCTGTACACCATCATCCGCAAGAGCGACAAGGAAGCCTGGTTGTTCGGCGCGCTCGCGGTCGTATCGGCCCTGCCCACCGCGGCACATGCCGCGTGGGCGCTGTTTGTGGTTGCCGGCGTGTTCGCATGGCGCGTGTGGCATGGCGCGCGCATGGGCATGGCGGTCGGTGCGGCTTTCATGGTTTATGGCGGCCTGTGGTTGATCGGCTGGACGGACGCCTCCAAGGGGCTGCCACCACTGCCCGCGATACTGTCGTGGCAAACCGCGCTGCTCGGTGTGGCGCTCGGATTGATCGGCTGGTTCATGCGCGACCCGGTGGTTTGGGCCCTGCTTGCCGCCGGCATCGGGTACGGTGCATACCGCACCCTCGAGCCGCTGGTGCCCAAGAGTGAGCTCGGCCTGGGTGTGCTCTTGCTTGGCGCGGGTTTCCTGGCATTCCTGATCGGCATCGCCGTCAACTGGTGGTTCCGCGCAAGGCGCGCACCCGATCCGCCGGGCTGATGGATCTGCGGTCCTGGCGCCGGGCTCGCCCTTTCCCGGACTTGTATATTGGCCGATACCGTGCGCGCCACCCGTAACAGAGAAATGCCATGATCGACTTCTACTTCGACATCTCCAGTCCCTGGACCTACCTGGCCTTTCACAACATCCAGCCACTGGCCGCCGAGACCGGCGCGACGATTCGCTGGAAGCCGATCCTGGTGGGTGGTGTCTTCAACAGCGTCAACCCCAGCGTGTACGCCTCGCGCGACCATCCGGTGCCGGCCAAGGCCGCCTACCAGTTGAAGGACATGCGGGACTGGGCGCGCCATTGCGGACTGGCCATCAGGTTTCCACCGACGGTATTCCCGATCAACAGCGTCAAGGCCATGCGCGGCTGCCTGTGGCTGGCGCCGCAAGGCAGGCTGGTCGACTTCGCCGGCGCGGCCTTTGAAGCCTATTGGGGCAGGGATGAGGACATTTCCAGGGACGAGGTGCTGGCCGGCATCTGTACAAGCTGCGGCATCGATGCCGCAGCGTTCCTCGCCGGCATCGCCCGGCAGGAGATCAAGGACCAGCTCAAGGCCAACACCGAAGAACTGATCCGCCGCGGCGGCTTCGGCTCGCCCACGCTGTTCGTCAACGGTGATGACATGTACTTCGGCAACGACCGCCTGCCGCTGGTGCGCGCCGCGCTGATGCAGGGAGCCGCGCAATGACCGCGCCCCTGCTGCTCAAGGGCCTGCCGGGCTCCCCTTACACACGCAAGATGCTGGCGATCCTGCGCTACCGGCATATCGAATACGAGCTGCTGTTTCCGGGTTCGGCGCGACTGACAGAACTGCCAAGTCCGCGGGTCGAATTGCTGCCCACCTTCTTTTTGCCGGATGCGGCAGGCGCGATCGAGGCGGTGACCGATTCCACCCCGCTCCTGCGTCGGTTCGAGGACATGTTTCCCGGCCCGCGGGTGCGGCCGGCTGATCCGGTGGTGCGCTTCATCGACAGCGTCCTCGAGGACTACGGCGACGAGTGGCTTACCAAGGCGATGTTCCACTACCGCTGGCACTATGCGGCCGACATCGCCAAGTCGGCGTCCATCCTGCCGCGCTGGCGCAACCTCGCCGCGTCGGACGCGCTGGCCGCCGAATTGGGCGCACAGTTTTCGCAACGGCAGATCAGCCGCCTGCATTTCGTCGGCTCGAACTCCACCACCGCCCCGGTGATCGAACAGGACTACCTGCATTTCCTGGAGGCTTTCGAGAACCATTTGCGGGAACATGCCTTCCTGATGGGTGCCCGGCCCGGCGCCGCCGATTTCGGCGTCCATGGGCAATTGACCCAGCTGGCGCACTTCGACCCGACGCCTGCCGCCATCACGCTCGAGAAGGCGCCACGCGTGCATGCATGGGTGTCGATGGTTGAAGACCTGACCGGGCTTGCGCCGGCGGAGGGCGACTGGTTCGGCCGCGACCGCATTCCCGCGACGCTCCTGGCCATCCTGACCCTGGCGGGCAAGACCTACGTGCCGGTGATGCTGGCCAACGCGCGCGCCCTCAAGAGCGGCGCCACAAGGGTGGAAACCGAAGTCGAAGGCAAGCCCTGGGTCCAGAACCCGTTCCCGTACCAGGGCAAGTGCCTCAAGTGGCTGCGCGAGGAACATGCCGGCCTTGCGCCGGCGGACCGCCAGGCCGCCAGCGAGATTCTCGCGCGCTGCGGCTGCGGCGCATTGATCCACGAACCCGTCTGAGTGCCCGCGCATGTCCGACACCATCGACTTCTACTTCGACTTCCTGTCGCCGTTTTCCCATCTTGCGCGCGGCGAACTGGTCAGGATCGCCGAAACCCACGGTTGCGACATCGCCTGGCATGCGGTCGACCTCACGGTCCTTAAAAAAGCCATCGGCAACACCGGCCCGGGCAATCGCGACATGCCGGTGAAGCTCGCCTACATGAAGATCGACATCATGCGCTGGGCGGCCGAGTACGCGGTGCCGTTGTCGTGGGTCGGCAACTATGCGTCGCGCCAGATGAACATCGGCAACTTGTACGCACGCGCCCGCGGCGCGGAGGCCGCCTATGTTCGCGACGGATTTCTCGCCGGCTGGGGATCCGGCGCCAAGCTCGATGATCCCGAGGTGCTGCGCGAACTCGCCCGGGCGCAGGGCTGGGACGCGGAGGACTTCATGCGCTTTGTCGCCTCGCCCGGGGCGGGCGTCGCTTACGAGTCCGAAACCGCCGCGGCGGTCGCGCGCGGCGTGTTCGGCGTACCGACCATGATGGTGGATGGCGAGATGTGGTGGGGCAACGACCGCCTGTTCATGCTGGAGAAATACCTGGCGGCGCGCAAGCGCGCGCCTGGCAGGTAGCCGCCTCAGTCGCTGCGGAACATCACGCCAAAGCCGGCGATCAGATCCGGAATGGCTCGGTACCAGCGTTGTCGCGTTGTCAGCGACGCAGCGTCGACCGCTGCGAACGCCGCCAGCCAGTTCTTGGTTTCATGTGCTGAGCCGCCGCCCTCACGCACGATTTCGTCTTCCCGGATGGCGGCGATGCCGGCCCGGTCGCCCGCCTCGAGCATGGCCATCACACGCTGGTCCCATTCGGCATTGAGCGGCCTGCGATCGGACTTGCCGGCCGCCATGTCGCGCCCGGCCTGGATCACGCGGGTCTGCCGCACGGCACGCTCCTCCGCCGTATAGACATGGCGGGCGATGATGCGTTCCCGCACGGCGGGGTCCGGATGGTGGAGGGTGGGAATGGGCGGGTCGTGCGAAAGGCCGCCCGAGCCGATATATAGGATGCGCCGCGGATCCTCCGAAAAAAGCTCACCGACTGCCGCACCCAGCGCCACCACGCGCTTCACCGTCGGGATGGCCGGCGGACCGGCGGCGTTGAGGAAAATCGGCACCACCGGCGGCGAATCGAGCCCGCCGAACAACAACTCCAGCGGCTGCGCCACGCCATGGTCGACCACCATGCGCCGCGATACCGCGATATCGAACCCGCCGGCGATCAGCTGGCTTGCCACCGCCAGGGCATCGTCCGTGGCCACATTGACGCGGCCGGCCGGCGTGCCGTAATCCCCCACGGCTTCTGCCTCGGTGCCGATGCACATGGCCGGCATGAGGTCATGGAAAAAGCCGTTGAAGTGATCCGGCGAGAACATCACCACCAGTTCGGGGCGAAACGCCTGCACATGGCGCGCGGCTTCGGCCAGGGCGCCGCGCAGGTCGGCATCGACCTCTGGGGCGAGGGGGTTCAAGCCCAGCAAGGGGGTATGTGAAAGACCCAGTACCGCGCGGTTGTTCATGTGGGAATCCCGGATTGATCCTGCCTTTCGCTGCCGACCTGTGGCGAGCTCACCTTGCGACCGGTGGACCCGCCAACGCCAATGCGGCCTCGACCAGCTTCTCGCACTCGTGCTTGTACGCGTAGCTGGTGTAGTTGCTCGCCACCAGGCGGAACGGGTCACCCGCATAGTAACGCTCGTACTGCATGGCACGCATGCCGAAGGCGTCACCGGCCAGGTCCCAGGCGAGCTTGAAAATCCGCACCCGGTCCTCCGAGGTGATGTCGCCGGCGCCGCGGTAGTAGCGGCGCACATCGTCACCCACTTCGCTGGCAAAGTCCGCCGCGGTGGGCATCATCAAGAGGCCGCCGGCCCCCACGGTCTGCAGAATCTCGATGATGCGCGGATAGGCCTTGGACATCAGGCCGCGCAGGGTCTGCAAGGGGGTGAAGCCCGCGCGTATGGTGCCGGCGGCGGTGGTCTCGAACTCGACCTCGGAGCGGATCACGCAGCTCTTCGCGAGTTCGATATAGCCGATGGCTTCGCCGAGCATTTCCTGCACATGCAAAAAACCGTTGGCCTTGACGGTTTCCGCCACCCGCATGGCCACGCCCACGGCCAGTTGCATCTTGGCGATTGCCCGCGCGCCGGTCTGGTGCGCGGTATGGTTGCGCAAGGCCGTCTCCGTATACATGCGGTTGGCGAGGTCGACATTGCCATGCAGGAATACCCGCTCCCAGGGCACCAGCACGTCATCGAAGATCAGCAGGGCATCCGGTTCCTCGAAATGCGTGGCCAGCGGATGGTCATAGGCATCGCGCGTGCCTTCGTCGAAGGGTTCGCGACAGATCAGCCGCACACCGGGCGTGTCCATCGGAATGGCGAAGGCGGCAGCGTAGGCCTCCTCGCCGGGCTTGACGCCGGGCAGGTGGTAGACGATCACCTCGTCGGCGATCGGGCCGTGGGTGGCCAGCATGCGGGCGCCGCGCATGATGAGGCCTTCCGGTGTTTCACGCACCACGCCCATGTGCATGAAGGCATCCGCCTGGTCCTTCGACCCCTTCGAGCGATCGGTTTGCGGGGTGATCAGCGCATGGGTGAGAAAGATGTCGTTCTCACGGATGTACTCGTAGTACCTGCGCAGGTTCTCGGCAAATCGCGGGCCCATCTCCTCGAACACGCCGGGCGATTCGGCGAAGGCCATCACGGTGGTATTGAGGAAGTCGGGCGAGCGCCCGAGCAGGCCGAAGGAACTTTCCGCCCAGATCTGGAAGGCCTTGCGGCGCTTGACCAGGTCGTCCATGGTCCTGGACATCATGAAGGCAGTGCCAACGCGGTCGCCGGTGGTCGGGCTCTTGTAGGTAAGGATGTCCTGCAACGCCGGATCGTGCTGCATGTCGTACAGCCTGGCGATGTGCGCCGCCGGTTTGGCGAAAGCAGGGTGGGTGGTGACATCCTCCACGTTCTTGCCGCGAATCCAAACGTCGCGCGGCTTCGATTTCAACCCGGCCAGATATTGCGCGCCTGTCCTGATGCCCATTGCAATGTCCCGATCAATTCTGTTTCATGAAGTGGGGCGCACTGTACTGATCTGCTGCGCTCCCCGTCAACGTGGTTTGATACCGCAGCGCAAAACCATCCGTGACCTGCCTCAAGGCGCAACGCGGCCCTTATACTTCCGCGCCAGCCATGACCATCCGCCCCGCCGCCCAATGACCGAGACCGCGTCCCCCGCGACCCGACACTCGACCTACGACGACGCGCAGGGCCTCATCACCGGCACTCTGTTCGTGGCGATGGGCGTATTCCTCTTCAAGCAGGCCGGCATGACAACCGGCGGCACGGTGGGCCTGGCCTTCCTCGCCTTCTATGCCACCAAGCTTCCCTTCGGCGCGCTGTTCTTTGCCTTCAACCTGCCCTTCTATTGGCTGGCCTGGAAACGCATGGGCACCGCCTTCACGGTCAAGACCTTCATCGCCGTGGCGCTGGCGTCATTGCTTATCGAAGCCATGCCGCACTGGGTGCAATTGCAGTCGGTCAACCCCTGGTTCGCGGCGATCGCCGGCGGCCTGCTGGTCGGTGCCGGCCTTATCATGCTGTTTCGCCACCACGCCAGCCTGGGTGGCATCAACGTGCTGGTGCTGTACCTGCAGGAATCGCGCGGCTGGCGCGCCGGCATCGTGCAGGCGGTGATCGATGGCGCCATATTGCACGGGTCGCTGGCCTTCATCCCGGCCGACAAGCTTGCCCTGTCACTCACCGGCATGTTGGCCATGAACGCCGCGCTCGCCATCAACCACCGCCCCGGCCGCTATATGGCCATGTAGCCCGGGGCATCGAGGCCGCCATGAAAACCGTACGCCTGCCCTCCGGAGAACGGGTGCCCGCCCTCGGCATGGGCACCTGGCATTTCGGCGACAGCCGCCGCACCCGTGCGGAGGAAATCGCCACGCTGCGCGAAGGGCTGGACCTGGGCTTGCGCCTGATCGACACCGCCGAGATGTACGGCGAAGGTGCCTCCGAGGAACTGGTGGGCGAGGCTATCGCCGGGCGGCGCGACGACGCCTTCATCGTCAGCAAGGTCTATCCGCACAACGCCAGCCGCAAGGGAGTGGTGGCCGCCTGCGAACGCAGCTTGAAGCGCCTGGGCACGGATCGCATTGATTTGTACCTGCTGCACTGGCGGGGCAATGTGCCCTTTGCCGAAACCATCGCCGGCTTCGAGGCCCTGCAGGCTGCGGGCAAGATCCGCCATTTCGGTGTTTCCAACCTCGACATCGCCGACATGCGCGAATGGTGGTTCCATGCGCCGGGCCGGGCGGTGGCCACCAACCAGATTCTCTACAACCTCACCCGGCGTGGACCGGAATGGGACCTGCTGCCGTGGCTGGCGGAACGCAACATCCCGGTAATGGCGTATTCGCCGATCGAGCAGGCGCAGTTGGTGACACATGCCGGGCTTATCAAGTTTGCGCGGGCGCACGGCATGACGCCGGCGCAAGTGGCGCTGGCGTGGTTGCTGGCGAAGGGCGGCGTAATCGCGATTCCGAAGACGGGGAGCCGGGAACGGTTGCGGGAAAATATGGGGGCTTTGGCGTGCGATCTGAGCGCAAGCCACTTGAACGATCTTGATCAACTGTTTCCGCCGCCGAGTCGCGCAACTCCATTGGAAATGCTGTGACGATAAGTTCACTGATCGACCTGAGACGCCGATTGGGCTTCGACAAGAACGCCCCCGACCATCTGAGCCTGATTCAACGGGAACTCAATGGCGGCAAGATCACCCTCTCTCAGATCGATACCATTGCCGATCACCCCCAAGCCACCACGCTTGCCATCAGCGGGTTGGAGCAAGCCACCCTGGAACATTTCGTCAACCGATTTGGCAACCAGTTCGAAGGCATCATGTTCTGGAAGTGTCCACGGGTAGCGGATCTGACGCCGCTGGAAAGCTTGACGAAGCCGCGGTTCATCGAATACTTCTGGAACCAGAAGGCGACGAGATTGTGGAACCTTGACAAGTCAACCGGCTTGCGCGGGCTTCGCATCACGGACTTCAGGAAGCTCAACGACCTCACGGATTTGGCAACCGGCAAGGCGCTGGAAGAACTGGAACTCGGCGATGCGATTTGGAGCAAAACGTCGTTTCGCACTCTTGAACCGATCGGCACCATGTGCTCCTTGAAATCGCTGTCGTGTTCGGCAGCGCGGATTGAAGACGCGCGCATCGAGCCGCTGGCCCGGCTGACACAGCTCGCCAGACTCGACCTTCCTGCCAAGCTTTTCACCCAGGCTCAACTCGCGTGGTTGCGCGCGCATCTGCCTGCATCGGTATCGGGCGACGTGCTCGCGGCGACCAAGCAACTGGAAACTCCACTGACGTTGCGGGGAAAGCCACTCGATACGCGGGTGCTCGGGGCCGGCAAGCCGTTCCTTCATTCGGTCAATGATGCGACGAAGATTCGCAAGATCGAGGAGACGTTTGCGGCGATGGTGGACTTCTTCACCGCCAATCCCGAGGCCGCACCGGAACACTATTCGGGCTAACGCCACCGTTGGCAGGCGCGCTGAATGCAGCACTGTCCACGCAACCAAGGATTTTGAAGTTGTTTCGCAGGACGAAATCCCGCCAGCGGCGGATTGACAGGCCGCACACGCCTTCCTATCCTGCATCGCCGGCTTCCAAAAGGCCACCGACAGTCGCAAGTCCTGCAGGACACGTCGTCGCGTCCGTTCGGTTTCGCCGCGGCGCAACAAGGATGCTTCTGGCGGTACACGACAAACGCAAGGGGAGTGGACATGAATCGGACCAGATCGGCCGCGGCGGCGCTCAGCAGTGCACTTGTCGCGGCACTTTCCGGCAGCGCGCCCGCCGCAGACGAATATCCGACCCGACCCATCCGGGTGGTCGTGCCCTATGCCGCGGGCGGTGCAGACCTGTATATCCGCCCAATCCAGCAGCGGATAGAGAAGGCCCTCGGCCAGCCGCTCGTCATCGAGAACGTCGGTGGCGCCGGCGGGATTGTCGGGGCGACCCAGGTGAGGAATGCTCCCACGGATGGCCATACCATCCTGTTTGCCGGCATCGGCGCGGTTGTGACCGCCCCGAAATTGGCGGACGCCACCTACACCTGGCGCGACTTCACCCCGGTGGCCAATATCGTCTCGATCCCCTTCACGCTGGTTTCGCATCCCGGGTCCGGCATCCGCGACTTAGCCGGCCTGATCGCCCGCGCCAAGGCCGCGCCCGGCAAGATCACCTATGGCTCGCCGGGGCACGGCACGGCAACACAGGTGGCGGTCGACGCGATGGCCAACGAGGCGAAGATCAAGCTTGTCGAAGTGCCGTACCAGGGAGGAGTTCCGGCGATGAACGCGGCGCTCGGCGGCCATGTCGATACCATGATCGGCACGCCGGGCATCGTGATGCCACAGGTGCGTGCCGGCAAGCTGGTCGCGCTCGCGGTAACCGGCGCCGAACGGTTCGCCCCCTCCCCCGAGGTGCCCACCCTGCGTGAAAGCGGAGTCAATGTCGTGGTGGTGGCCAGCTACGGCGTATTCGTGCGCCGTGGCACGCCGGACGCGGTGGTACGCAAACTCGCCGCGGCGTTTGCCGCCGGCGCCAACGACGCCGCCTACGTGCAACTCATGCGCAAGGGATACAACGACGTCGCCTATCTTGGCCCCGCCGAATACGCGGCTGCGGTGGAAGAAGAAGACCGCTATTTCACCAAACTCCTGCGCGACGCGGGCATCCCGATGAAATAGGCGCGTACGCCGGTCAAAGGTTCGGATCGACGGTTTTGCGCGAGAATCCCACCTCCAACGACGATCGGGAATTCAAACGCAATGGCCACTGAAACCGGGTTCGACCCGCGCAACCACCGCCTGTGCGAGACGCGCTATTTCGACGACTTCAAGGTCGGCGAGCGCTTCAATCTGCCTTCGCGCACCATGACCGACGGCCTGTTCGCCGCGTTTTCACTCGCCAGTGGGGACAACCATCCGGTGCACTACGACGTGGAGTACTGCCGCGCCCACGGCATGCCGCACATGCTGGCGCACGGCTTCCAGGTGGTGGCGCAGACCTGCCCCGGCGCGGGCATGTTCCCGCACATGGTGGAGGATTCGCTCAAGGGCTTCATCGAGCAGAGCAGCCGTTTCCTCGGCAAGGTGTTCGTAGGCGACACGCTCTACTGCGCGCTGGAAATCACCGAACTTGTGCCCAACCGCACCACCGGCGTATTGACCATGCGCTCGACCGTGCACAACCAGCGCGGCGAACTGGTGATGGAAGGCATGCAGAAATACCTGCTGATGAAGCGGCCGGCTACCGCCTGATTGCGCTACGGCAGCGGGCCTATTGATCCGGACGGATGCCGGGCACCCATCCGTCGCCACCTTTCGCTCCGGACCTATTTCAGGTGACCCAATCGGACATGGGCAGCGAGCAGATAACGGTAGCGGTCCGCGGCGGAGGTCATGCTGTCGAGCGCGGTTGAATGCGAATCCACCGCCTCCTTTGTCATGCGCACTGCGAGGGGCGGCAACGCCGCCAGCTTCTCGGCCCAGCGGCGCGCGACGACGTGAGCCTCTCCGGCGGGCGCAATTTCGTCGGCCAGCCCCCAGCTCGCGCACGTCTTCGCGTCCAGAAACTCGCCGAACAGCACCATTTGCTTGGTGCGGGACGGCCCGCATAGGGCGACCAGTCGCGAGATCGCGTTCCAACCCAGGATCATCCCCGCCGGGACTTCCGGAAAGAAGAATTCAACACCTTCTCCCATGATCCTGAAATCGCAGTTGACCGAAAGCACGCTCGCCGCGCCCCGGCACCTGCCGTCGATGGCGGCAATGGTGATGGCTTCTATCTTGCTCCAGGCCTCAACCATGTCCGCTCCCGGCATGGCGTCGTGACGGCGCTCAAGCATGGTCGGCGCCGAAAATCGTTCAGCGAAGGCAGACGGCGCAGTGCCTGCCGAAAACACATCCTTCGCGCCAGCGAGAATCACCACATCCACTTCTGTATTGCGGTGAAGCATTCTGGCGATTTCCGCCAGTTCGTTGATGACACCTGCATCGAAATCGTTGCGCTCGTAACCCGCGGTTGCCAGTTGGACCGTGAGAATCCTCCCGTCGAGCGCCAATCTGAAATGGCGCCATTCGCGTCCGACAATCTCTTCGATTTTCAAGATGGGCAGGCCTTGGTCTCCCGAAGGCTCCGTGCATGAGACACGCCACCATGGCGCGAGACTCGTCGCCTCGAGTTTACGCTCGAGGCTCGGTCACGTCGACTCAACCGCCCGGGTTTCCCGGAAGCTCGTTGCTTGCAGTCGGGCTGGCACGTTCGATCGGGCGCCGCGCTATTCGGGCTGTATGCCTGCCGCGCGGATCAGCTCGCCCCACTGCACCAGGTCGCGCTCCATGCGCGCCTTGAGGGCGGCCGGCGCCACTGGCTCGATCTCGGTGGCCATGGCGGCAAAGGTTTTCTTGATTTCCTGGTTGGCCAGCGCCTCGTTGACAGCGGCATGCAGCTTGTCGACGATCGGCATGGGGGTACCTGCGGGCGCCACCAGCCCGACCCAGGTGACGAGATTGGTGCCGGCCCAGGTTTCAGCCATGGTGGGCACATCCGGCGCAGAGGTACTGCGCGCGGTGCCGCTGATCACCAGCGGCACCAGGCGTCCGCTTTTCATTTGCGGCACGCCATTGCCCACGTCCACCACGCCCATCGGGATGACCCCGCCGATCAGGTCGGTGATGACTTGCGGCGTGCCCTTGTAGGGCACCGCGGTGAATTTCGCGCCGCTCACCTTGGCGAGCAGCGCCAGTCCCACTTGCGCGCTGGAAGAACCGATGCCGGCCGGCATTGGGCTGGCCTGCTTGCGCGCAAGTTCAAGAAACGACTTCAGGTCCTTGGCCTGTGAATCGGGGCGCACCATGAACATCATCGAGGTATAGGCCAGCCCGGCTACCGGCTGGAAATCCTTGAGCGGGTCGTAAGGCAGCGACTTGAACAGTCCCACGTTGGCGGCCAGGGAGGTGCTGGAGCCTATCAACAGGGTGTAGCCATCCGGCTTCGCGCGCGCGCCGAACTGTGTGCCCACCACGCCTTGCGCACCGGCGCGGTTGTCGATCACCACACTTTGCCCAAGCGACCTGCTCAGGGCCGCGGCGACAGGGCGCATGACGTTGTCGGTGAAGCTGCCCGCCGGGTAGGGCACGACCACGCTGATCGGCCGCGACGGATAGTCCTGCGCCTGCGCCGCCATGTGCGGCGCGATGGCGACCAGTGCTGTTGCAAGCATGGCGGCCGGTTGGCATGCGATGGTGCGTGGAAAACTCATGTCTTGTCTCGTCGTTGTCGTGTTGTCATGTTGAGATGCGCCGCGCTTCAGGTCTTGCGCGGCTTCCACTTCGGCTTGCGCTTTTCCACGAAGGCGGTCAGGCCCTCTTTCGAATCATGGGTGCCGATCACCGCGCTGATGAGATTGACCGCGCCGGCAACCCCGCGCCGGTAATCCGAATCGATGGCATGCATGAAGGCCTTTCTACCCATGCGCATGAGTTGCGGCGACTTGGCCGCGAACTGGCGCGCCAGCGATCGCGCTTCCTCCATCACCTTTGCCTCGGGCACCGAACGGCTGATGAGCCCGATGTCGAGCGCCTCGTGGGCGCCGAACGCGCGGCCGGTGAACAACAGGTCGAAGGCACGGTAGCGGCCGACGATGCGCGGCAGATGTGTGTAATGAATCGCCGGCAGCAGGCCGATCTCGATTTCCGGGTAGCCGAAGGTGGCGTTGTCGGCCGCGACGATCATGTCGCAGGAGATCGCCAGCGACATGCCGCCGCCGCGCGCCGCGCCGCTGATGGCGGCGATCGAGGGCTTGCCGAGGTTGAACTGGATGTCGCACAACCGTGCATACAGGCTCTCGACGATATCGCGCGCCTCTTCCGGCGAGCTCTTCAGGTAGGTGCCCAAGTCGAGGCCGGCGCAAAAGCGCCCCGGCACGGCGCTGGCGATGAGGACGGCGCCGACGTCGTCGTCGCGCCCGGCGCGTTCGAGCGTGGCGAGCAGGTCGTCCATCAGGCCGCGGTCGAGCGCGTTGACCGGCGGATTGTCGATCAGGATTTCGGCGACGTTGTCGCGCACTTCGTAGCGGATGGTGCTCATGGGCGGGCGTTTTCAGTGAAGGCTTGTCTGGGACATGCGCAGGAAGGCGCGTGGCCATTCTACAAAGCCCTACCGTTCAGAGGGACGCGCGCGCCGATCCGAGTAGCCGCGGACACACACACCGCCTAATATGTCGGCCTGCCCTTAGCAAAGCCTTCCGTGCCCAACTCCACTCCCCTGCGTACCCACGCCGCCATCCTGATCGGCGCCTCGGTCTTGCTCACCATGGCCATGGGCCTGCGGCAAAGCCTGGGGCTGTTTGTGCAGCCGGCGGTGAAGGACCTTTCGATGGCGGTGGCCGACTTCACCATGGCCATCGCGGTGCAAAACCTGGTGTGGGGCTTCGCCCAGCCGCTGGCAGGCGCCTGGGCGGTGCGTTACGGGTTTCGCGTGGTGATGACAGGCGGCGGCGTGCTCTATGTGCTGGGCATGCTGTCACTGGGCACCGCCAGCGGCTACTTCGGCGTGATGCTGGGCGCGGGGGTGCTGATCGGGCTGGCGCTCGCCTGCGTGGGCTCCGGCATGGCCATGGCCGTGGCTTCGCGCCCGGTGTCCGCAGCCCAGCGCAGCGTGGTGCTGGGCATCGTCTCGGCGGCCGGTTCGCTGGGACCGATGATCGCCGCGCCGATCGGCCAGGCGCTCAGCGCAGGCTATGGCTGGCGCGCCGGGGTGTTCGGTTTTGTCGCGCTGGCGATGGTGATCATTCCGGCCGCGTGGATCGCCGGCCGGGTGGACAAGGTCGCCATCCCGGCGGCGAGTGTGCACAGTTCCGATTCCTCCAGCGGCAAGGAGGTCGCGCTTTCGGCTTTCCGGCATGTGCCCTTCATGGTCATGGCGATCGCCTATTTCGTGTGCGGCCTGCAACTGGTGTTCCTCACCACCCACCTGCCCTCCTACCTGGCCCTGTGCGGCATGGACCCGATGCTTTCGGCCAAGGCGCTCGCCACCATCGGCGGATTCAATGTGATGGGCAGCCTGTTCTTCGGCTGGGCCGGCGGGCGCTGGAGCAAGCCGGTGCTGCTGGGGCTGATCTACGTCATCCGCTCGCTCGCGCTGGGCTGGTATTTCTCCGCCCTGCCCACGCCTGAGTCCACGCTGGAGTTCGCCGCCATCATGGGCTTTTTGTGGCTGGGTGTCGCGCCGCTGATCTCCGGCGCGGTGGCGGAGATGTTCGGCCTGAAGTGGCAGGCGATGATAGGCGGCATCGCCTTCATGAGCCATCAGCTCGGCAGTTCGCTCGGCGCCTTCGGCGGCGGGCTGTTGTTCGACATGTTCGGCTCCTACACGCTGGCCGTGCAGCTCGGCGTCGGCATGGGGCTCACGGCCGGGGTGGTGCAACTGCTGTCCGGTTTGCCGGTGTGGCCCGGCACGCGGCGAGCGCGCGGCGCCTGAAACGCGCGGACGTCAGCGCCGGTGCGTCACCGGCACGAGCCTGGCCAGCATGCCGAAGACGATGAACGACAGGCGCGCCTGCTTGCCTTCGATGCGCACGCGTTCCCTGAGGATTTCCACATCCACGCTTCCGCGGCACAGCGCATTGCGAAAGTTCAACAGTCGCTCGCGCTCCGGCAGCCGGTGGAAGCAATGTTCGATGATGGCCGGCGCCTGCGCGCCAAAGCAGATCCCCAGCGCATATGTGGCGCGGCCGACGAAGCCGGTTTCCACAAAGCGCCAGTAGGCTTCGTCGATGTCGCCCAAGCCGATGCCGGTGCCGCGTTCGGCCAGGAAATGACGCAACTGGTCCACCTGCTCCTGGCGATGCGGCTTGACCACCGGCTTCAACAGGCAGATCGCGTCGACCAGGGCCTCGAAGGCGTTCCAGTAGTCGACGTAGCGGCGCGTGAGGTCGAGCCGGTAGAACTCGGCAGCCGGAGCGCGCGGCTCGGCCATCCAGGAAAGCGCCGTGCGCACCCGTCGCGCCACGGGCTGTGGCAGCGCATGCAGCGCCTCCAGGATCGGCGCGACACGCTCGGCCACCAGCGGCGCCTGGTCGTCCTGCGGGGTCCCGTGGGTGAGGTGGCACCACCAGCCGGCTGAAGCGGCGCCTCCGACGCTGGCCGAATACGCCGACAACAAGACGGAAATGCGGCCGGCCGCGTCGATCAGGCCGGCCACGGTGCGTGCCTTCACACCCACGCGCGCCTGTACCACCGTGCGCGCGGCCTTGAGGATGCTGTCACGCACCTCGCCGGCCTCGACCTCGATGCCAAGGGTTTCGAACAGCATGGTTTGCGTCGGCGCGCTGAAGTCGCCGTGCAGCAGCACCATGATGTTGTCGCCCCATTCCGCCGGCCAGCGCGCGATGCGCTCCTCCAGCAGAGCGATGCCGTGTGCCCGCTCGCGCGGCACACCCTTGGCCAGCAGTTCATCGGCGCGTTCGCCGCGTCCGCCGCGTTTCGGACCTTGCATGGGCGGGTTAGGGAGGGCTGTCACTCGGCGCGGATGTTCGCGCCCTTGATCAGCGCCCCCCAGCGCGCACCGTCGCGCCGGATCAGGGCGCGCATTTCTTCCGGCGTGGTGTGGGTGGTGGCATAACCCAGCTTTTCGATCCGCGCAATGTAGTCCGGCTCGCGGGTCACGGCGGCGATTTCGCGGTTGAGGCGATCGACGATCTCGCGCGGCGTGCCGGCCGGGGCGACGATGCCAAACCAGTTTTGCACCTCGAATTTCGGGAAGCCCTGCTCGCGCGCGGTCGGCACGTCGGCCAGGTAAGGCACACGTTCATGCGAAAAGATCGCCAGCGGCTTGAGTTTGCCGGCACGCACCTGCGCGATAGTGCCCGGCAAGGCGCCGAAAAAGGCCTGGGTTTCGCCCGACAGGATGCTTTGCGAGGCCGGCGCGTTGCCCTTGTAGGGCACATGGGTCATCTGGTCCAGCTTGAACTCGCCCTTGAAAAGTTCGCCGAAAATGTGACCGGGCGAGCCGATGCCGCCGGAGGCGAAGGCGAGCGGTTTCTGCTTCGCCAGGGCGACCAGTTCGGCCATGCTCCTGACCGGCACCGAAGGATGCACCACCAGCGCGATTTCGGCCAGGGCGAAGGTAGCCACCGGCTGCACGTCCTTTTCAACGTCGAACGGCATCTTCGGGTAAAGGGACGGGTTGAAGGTGAGCGTGAAGTCCACCACCCAGGCGAAGGTGTAGCCGTCCGGCGGCGACTTCACCGCGGCGTCCAGGCCGATGTTGCCGCCGGCACCGGCGCGGTTCTCGATGACGAAGGGCTGCCCTAACTTTTGCTGCAGGCGCTCGCCGATGATGCGTCCGAGCACATCCGACGGCCCGCCCGGCGCGAAGGTATTGATGGTGCGCACCGGTTTGTTCGGCCACGTCTGCGCCTGTACGGACGCACAGATAAGCGCCGCCACGGCCACCAGCGCGCTGCGGAATACAGGTGATTTCATGCGTCATCTCCACGATGTTGCGGGCAGGCCCTGGCCAGCCCTCGCCCCCGGGCAAGTGTACACAAGCGGGTTGTGATCGCCCCGGCGCATGCCGCTACACTCGGGACATGTCCGATCTGGTCGTCCTCAAGTCGCAAGGCCTGTATTGCCCGCCGGGCGACTTTTTCATCGACCCCTGGCGGCCGGTGGACCGCGCGGTGATCACCCATGCCCACAGCGACCATGCGCGCGGCGGGCATCGCCACTATCTGGCAGCCGCCCCTTCCGCCCACGTCCTGAAGGCGCGCCTGGGAAGCATTTCACTCGATACCCTTGCCTACGGCGCGAGCACGCTCATCAACGGCGTACGCGTTTCGCTGCATCCAGCCGGCCACGTGCTGGGCTCGGCACAGGTGCGCATCGAGCACCAGGGTTGCGTCTGGGTCGCTTCCGGCGACTACAAAGTGGCACCGGGGTTCGCCGCCGAAGACGCGACCTGCGACGCCTTCGAGCCACTGCGCTGCCACACCTTCATCAGCGAATCCACTTTCGGCCTGCCGGTGTATCGCTGGAAACCGCAGGCCGGGATCGCCGCCGACATCAATGCATGGTGGGCCGCCAACGCCGAAGCCGGGCGCGCCAGCCTGCTGCTGGCATACTCCTTCGGCAAGGCGCAGCGCATCCTCGCGATGGTCGACCCTTCCATCGGCCCCATCATCTGCCACGGCGCGACCGAAAACCTCAACGCCGCCTATCGCGCCAGCGGCGTGGCATTGCCCGCGACCCGGATGGTCAGCGACGGGCTGGATCGCAATGACCTCAGGCGCGCGCTGGTGCTCGCACCCCCCTCGGTCCAGGGCAGCACTTGGTTGAAACGCTTCGGCGACCATTCCGACGCCTTTGCCTCCGGCTGGATGCAGTTGCGCGGCGCACGCCGCCGCAACGCGGTCGACCGCGGCTTCGTGCTTTCCGACCATGCGGACTGGTCGGGACTCATGCGCGCGATTGCCGCCACCGGGGCCGAGCGGGTGATCGTCACCCACGGCCAGGTGCCGGTGATGGTGCGCTGGCTCGCGGCCCAGGGCCTCGCCGCGCAGGCATTCGAGACCGAATTCGCCGGCGAGACGGGTGCGGATGCGCCCGCAGCCGCCACGACCGGCGACCCGATCGACGCAACCGGCCTTTCGCCTGCATAATCGAATCCATCCATGGACCGCACCATCCAGCAGCGTTTCATCCAGGAAGTCGTGCCGCGCCTGACCCGGCGCTGGAGCGACGGCGTATGGGTGGCCTGCGTGTTCCGCGCGGTGGCCGCCAGCGATACCCTGCACGCGCATTACATCGCCGCCGCATGGGAGCCGCCACCGCCGGACGAGCCACCCATCATCGCCCGCCTGCCGGACGCCACCTACCTGGCCCCGCATGAAGGCGAGCGCGCCCTGCTGGGACTGATCGAGACCCTGCCGGCCCACACCAGGCTGTGCCTGGCCGGGCCCAAGCACATCGACCCCGCCCTGGTGGCGCAGGTGGTGCTCTCGGCGGACCGCAACCTCACGCCCGCCCTCAAGGAGGCGCTGGCCGCATTTGTCGGTGCCGAGCAGGCGCGTAACGAGCACGCGATCCGCGAAACCTATACCGACCGCGACGAGGCCTTCGAAGCCTTCAAGAGAAAACTCTTCGGCAGCTTGTCCGGCGACACCTCCGGCCGCGAATGAGGCGCTTCGCCCGCCTGTTCGCCGAACTCGACGCGCAGACCGCCACCAACGCCAAGGTTGCCGCGCTGCGCCGCTATTTCGCCGACGCGCCCCCCGCCGACGCCGCCTGGGCGGTGTATTTCTTGGCCGGCGGCAAGCCGCGCCAGACGGTACCGACGCGCCTGTTGCGCGAAGTCGCGCAGCGCACCGGCGGCCTGCCCGACTGGCTGTTCGAGGAAAGCTACCAGGCCGTGGGTGACCTGGCCGAGACCATCGCCCATGTGTTGCCGGAAGGCGAGGCGAACGACGACACCGGACTGGCGGAATGGGTGGAGACGCGCCTGGCGCCGCTGCGCGGCCTTGCAGAGGCCGATATCGCGGCGCGGCTCGCCAGCTACTGGGGCATGCTCGACTGGCAGGGCCGCTTTCTCCTGACCAAGCTGATCGGCGGCGGCTTTCGCGTCGGTGTCTCCAGGTTGCTGGTGATCCGCGCACTCGCTGAACACGCAGGCCTCGACCCCAAACTGGTGGCGCTGCGCGCAATGGGTTACACCGACGCAAAGGCGCCACCGACGCCGCAGCGCTTTGCCCGCCTGATCGAACCCGGCGACAGCGGCGCCATCGATGCCGGCGCACCCTACCCCTTTTTTCTTGCCCATCAACTCACCGAATCGGCCAGCCTGGGCGACACCACGCAATGGCAGGTGGAGTGGAAATACGACGGCATCCGCGCGCAGGTCGTGCGTCGCGCCGGGCAAACCTGGATCTGGTCGCGCGGCGAGGAACTGGTGACCGAGCGATTTCCCGAGATCGTCTCTGCCGCGCAAGGGTTGCCCGAGGGCAGCGTGCTCGACGGCGAGATACTGGCGTGGAAGGGCGGCGACCGGCCCGCCCCCTTTGCGCTGTTGCAGCAACGTATCGGCCGCAAGACGCTGGGCAAGAAAATCCTCGCCGACGCACCGGTAGTCTTCATGGCCTACGACCTGCTGGAAGCGGACGGGCGCGACATTCGCAATGAGCCGCAACAGGCGCGCCGTGCCCGCCTGGAACAACTGCTGGCCGCGCATGCCACGCCGGGCCTGCTGCTCTCCCCCCTGGTCGTAGCCCACGACTGGGCCGCTTACGCCGCCCTGCGTGCCGAGTCACGGGGTCGAGGCGTGGAGGGCCTGATGCTCAAGCAGGTGGATTCCGCCTACGGTACCGGCCGCACCCGCGACACCGGTACCTGGTGGAAATGGAAGATCGATCCGCTTTCGGTGGACTGTGTGCTCATCTACGCCCAGGCCGGCCATGGGCGCCGCGCCAGCCTGTACACCGACTACACCTTCGCAGTATGGAGCGGCAGCGGTCCGGAGCGCAGCCTGGTGCCCTTCGCCAAGGCCTATTCAGGACTCACCGACGAGGAATTCCGCATGGTCGATGCGGTGATCCGCAAGACCACCATCGAGAAATTCGGCCCGGTCAGGAGCGTCACGCCCTCGCTGGTGTTCGAACTGGGGTTCGAAGGCATCCAGAAAAGCCCGCGCCACAAGAGCGGCATCGCGGTGCGCTTTCCGCGCATGTTGCGGCTGCGAACCGACAAGAAGGTCGAGGAGGCGGATACGCTGGAATATCTGCAGGGATTGCTTGCAATGGATGGCGAATCCCGAGAAGTCCGCGCGACGCCGGGAGATCACCCCGGCTGCAGCCCTTCGTAGCCCTCGATGATGATCAAGTCGATCGTCGCCGCCGGTATTCGCAGTTCGAGCGCCGCCTGGTACGCGCGCGACTGGTAGCAATCCAGCGCCGCTTGATAGGACGGGAACTCGATCACGACATTGCGCGTGCGACTTTCGCCTTCGGGCGTTTCGAAACGGCCGGAACGTACCAGGAATCGCGCCCCGTAGTCCTTGAACGGCTTGGCGTTGGCGGCGATGTAGGCCTTGTATTGCTCCGGGTCGGTGACCTCGAAGCGGGCGATCCAGTAACCTTTGGGCATTCGATTCTCCGGTGGTGCCCGTCAGCGACGCCGGGCAAACCCGCAATCTACTCCGCCCTCATGCCGACGAAAAAATCGCCCGTCCGGACGCCTGCCAGGCCGGTGCGCATCCACGGTGTCGACTTCACCAGCACGCCTTCACGCTCCAAACGCATCGTCGTCGCCAGCGGGAGTTTGACGGCCAATGTATTCGCGCTTGACCGGCTCGAATCCATTGATGCCTGGCCCGCCTTCGAGCAGTGGCTGCGACATACTGGCCCCTGGGTCGCCGGCTTCGACTTTCCGTTCAGCCTGCCACGCGAACTGGTCGAAACCCTCGGTTGGCCGGCTGCGTGGTTGCCGCTGATGGCGCACTACGCCGCACTGTCGCGCACGCAGATCCGCGACACATTCAAGGCCTTTTGCGATGCCCGCCCGGCCGGGAAGAAGTTCGCGCACCGCGCCTGCGATATCCCGGCGGGTTCCAGCCCTTCGATGAAATGGGTCAATCCGCCGGTGGCGTGGATGCTGCGTGCGGGCGTACCGCGACTCATTGACGCCGGGATACATATACCCGGACTGGCCGAAGGGGACCATGCCCGCGTTGCACTGGAGGCGTACCCCGGCTTCGTCGCGAGGCAGATAGCCGGACGTGCCTCCTACAAGAGTGATGACCGGATCAAGCAGACTCCGGAGCGGCTCGCCCAGCGCAAGCGCATCGTGACCACACTCGAGCGAGGCGGCCTCGACTGGCTGCCGCAACTGAAGATGCCCGCGAAGTTGCGGCGGGCCTGCGTCGATGATGCAAGCGGTGACACGCTCGACGCCGTCTTGTGCGCCCTGCAAGCCGCATGGGGTTACGGGAGGCGCGCGTGCAATTACGGCCTGCCAGCCAGTCTCGACCCGCTGGAAGGCTGGATTGTCGGCGTCCCTGTGCCGGACAACACCGCGACTTAAGCCAATCTGCCCCGCGCGGCCGGTATCATTCGGCCGTATGGACGCTTCCCTGATTGCCGCATTCAAGACCGTGTTCGTGGTGGTGGCCGCGCTCCTGCCCATCCTCGACCCGCCCGGCGCGGCGCCGGTGTTCCTGGCGATGACCCATGGCGCGAGCCCGGAGACCCGCGCCGTCCTCGCGCGGCGCATCGCCTTCAACGTGTTCTTCATGCTGGTGACGGCGATGTTTGTCGGCTCCTTCGTGCTGGAATTTTTCGGCATCTCGCTGCCGGTTGTGCGGGTGGCCGGTGGACTTTTGGTGTGCTCGACCGCCTGGCAGTTGCTCACCGCCCCTGACCCGCAGGGCACCGGTGACGCCGCGCTGACGGAAAATTCGGTCAGCTTCGACGCGCTGTCGCAGCGCGCCTTTTATCCGCTCACCTTTCCGCTCACCTGCGGCCCGGGCTCCATCGCGGTGGCCATCACCCTGGGCGCCAATCTGCAAAGCTCGAAGATCGCGATCCTGCACATGGCCTCGGCGGTGGTCGGCGTATTGCTGCTGGCGGCCACCGTGTTCATCTTTCTGCGCTATGCCGAACGCATCCTGCGGCCGCTCGGCAAGAACGGGACAACGGTGTTCCTGCGCCTGATGGCGTTCGTGCTCTTGTGCATCGGCGTGCAGATTCTCTGGGACGGCATGTCCGAACTGCTGGAACCCTGGAAACTGGCCCGGCGCTAAGTCGCGATGCGTCGCCCCGGCAACCGCTACGGCCTGCCGCCGGAAATCGCGGCGACCGACCATCTGGGCAAGCAGCTCGATCGCAAGCGGCGTGCCGAGGCCAAGGCGACCCGCATCCTGCGAGCCGAGCAGGCGCCACTCGACTTCCATGCGGCACTGCCGGCGCAAGACGCGCCTCCCCCGGACGGGCCGGTCACCGCCAGCGAGTGGTTCGAGCATCAAGGCTGGCAGCCTTTCGCGTTCCAGCGTGAGGTATGGGCGCGCATGGGCGAGGGCAAGTCCGGCCTCTTGCATGCAAGCACCGGCACCGGCAAGACCTACGCGGTATGGCTGGGCGCGCTGGACGCGGCGGCAACGCCGGGGGTGGCCGGCAAGCCGCTCACGGTGCTGTGGATCACGCCGATGCGCGCGCTGGCGGCCGATACGGTGCGTGCACTCAAGGCGCCGCTGGCGGCCCTGGGCATCGACTGGACGGTTGCCGCACGTACCGGCGATACCGCTTCAGGCGAGAAGGCTAAACAGGCAGACAAGCCGCCCGCCGCGTTGGTCACCACCCCGGAGAGCCTGACCCTGATGCTGGCGCGCGCCGACGCGCGCGAGACCTTTCGCCATCTCAAGGTGGTGATCATCGACGAATGGCACGAGCTGATGGGCAACAAGCGCGGGGTGCAGGCCCAGCTCGCGTTGGCGCGCCTGTCGGCATGGCGTCCCGACTTGCTGGTGTGGGGGCTCTCGGCCACGCTCGGCAATCTGGAGACGGCGCGCGCGGCGCTGCTGGGCGAACGGTCGGCAAACGCGGTGACGGTGCATGGCATGGAGCCCAAGGAAGTGGTGATCGACACCCTCATCCCCGCCACCATGGAGCGCTTTCCGTGGGGCGGCCACATCGGCCTGAAGCTGTTGCCGGAAGTGGTGGCCGAGATCGAGCGGCATGCCACCACGCTGGTGTTCACCAACGTGCGCTCGCAGGCGGAAATCTGGTACCAGGCGCTGCTCAACGCCCGACCCGACTGGGCGGGACTGATCGCCCTGCATCACGGTTCGCTGGACCGGGAGATCCGCGAATGGGTCGAGGCCGGCCTGAAGCAGGGCACGTTGAAAGCGGTGGTGTGCACCTCCAGCCTGGACCTGGGGGTGGATTTCCTGCCTGTCGAGCGGGTGCTGCAGATCGGTTCGGCCAAGGGCATCGCACGACTGTTACAGCGCGCCGGCCGCTCCGGCCATGCACCGGGCCGCACGTCGCGCATCACCCTGGTGCCGACCAACGCGATGGAACTGATCGAGGCTGCGGCCGCGCGCGAGGCCGGCAACGCGCGCCGCGTCGAGGCGCGCGCCACACCGGCCAAGCCGCTTGACGTGCTGGTGCAACACCTGGTGACCATCGCGCTGGGCGGCGGCTTCACACCTGACGCCCTGTTCGACGAAGTCACGGGTGCGCACAGTTACCGCGAGCTGACCCGCGCGGAGTTCGACTGGTGCCTGGGCTTTGTCACCGACGGCGGCGCGCTGTCGGCCTATCCGGATTACCACCGCATCACCGCGGATGAATCAGGCACCTATCGCGTGCCCTCGCAAATGGTTGCAAGGCGGCACCGCATGTCGGTGGGCACCATCGTTTCCGACACGGCGATGCATGTGGCGTGGATGAGCGGTGGACGCATCGGCACCATCGAGGAGTCCTTCATCGCGCGCCTGAAGCAGGGCGACGCTTTCACCTTTGGCGGCCGGGTGCTGGAACTGATCCGCGTGCAGGACATGACGGCCTACGTGAAGAAGGCCACGCGCAACAAGGGCGTGGTGCCGCAATGGTCGGGAGCGCGCATGTCGTTTTCCGGCGAACTGGCCGACGCCTCGCTGGCGGTGCTGGGCGACATGCACCGCGGGGCCTTCGAAACGCCCGAGGCGCGCGCCATCCGGCCGCTGATCGAACTGCAGCGCAAGTGGTCGGCCCTGCCTTCGCCGGAGACATTGCTGGTCGAATCGATACGCTCAGGCGAAGGCCACCACCTGTTTGTCTACCCCTTCGCGGGACGCATGGTGCACATCGGGCTGGCCTCGCTCCTGGCATGGCGGGCGGCACGCGACGCGCCGGGCACGTTCTCGATCTCGATGAACGACTACGGCTTCGAGCTGCTCTCGCCGCAGCCGTTTGACTGGCCATCCCTGATCGAAGCCGGCCTGTTCGACGAAGCACGCCTGCTGGAAGATGTGATCGACAGCCTAAACGCGTCGGAACTGGCGCAGCGGCGCTTTCGCGAGATCGCGCGTATCGCCGGGCTGGTATTCCAGGGCTTTCCCGGTGCGCCCAAGTCGACCCGCCAGGTGCAGGCCTCCTCCAGCCTTTTCTTCGAAGTGTTCCGCAAGCATGACAGCGGCAACCTGCTGCTGGGCCAGGCCGAGACCGAGGCGCTCGAGCAGGAACTGGAAATCCGCCGCCTGCGCGCCACCCTGGGGGCGATGCGCCGGCGCCGCCTGGTATTCACGCAACCGAAGCGTTTCACGCCCTTCTCGTTTCCGCTGATGGTGGAACGCCTGCGCGAGGCGGTCACAACTGAAAAGCTGGCCGACCGGGTGCAGCGCCTGGTGGCGGAACTGGAATCCGCGGCCCTGGCCGGCGCCGAATAGAATCCGCGCCCATGCAAATCGAAGTCAAGGGTGAGCGCCTGACGCTGTGCGCCGAGCATGCGGTCTTCTGGCCCGCCCGTCACACGCTCTTCATTGCCGACGCCCATTTCGGCAAGGCGGCCAGTTTTCGCGCCCGCGGCGCGCCGGTGCCGGAAGCGACCACACTGGCCAACCTGGCTGCGCTGGATGGGCTGATTGCGCGCGAGCCGGTACAACGCATCGTGTTCCTCGGGGATTTCCTGCATTCCAGGGAGGCACGTGCGCCACACACCCTGGCGGCCCTGACGCGCTGGCGCGAACGCCATGCCGGGCTCGAGATGCTGCTGGTGGAAGGCAACCACGATGCCCTGGCCGGTGCGCCACCCGATAACCTCGCCATCCGGATGGTCGAAGAACCGCTCATCGACGGCCCGTTCGCGTTGTGCCACCTGCCGGTGCCGGTGCAGGGCCGCTATGTGCTGGCTGGCCACCTGCACCCGGCCTATCGCCTGGCGGGGCGCAACGAGGCGGTGCGCCTGCCATGCTTCTGGTTTGGCGAATCGGTGGGTGTATTGCCGGCCTTTGGCGACTTCACCGGCGCCAGGGCCATCCATCCCGCTGCCGGCGATCGCGTCTATGTGGTGGCCGGCGACAGCGTCATCGCGGTACCGGAGCGCCGCGCCGCATGAGGGAGGCGCCGCCACAGCCGCAAAGCCGCCGCGAGGGCTGGCGTGGCGACTGGCGCGGCGACCTCCTGCGCATCGCCGGCGTGGTGTCGGTCGTGGCAGGGCTGCTTGTGCTGACCTATTACGGCCAGTCCTTCCTCAAGTTCCTTGGTCCGCCACAGAACTGCTGGGAATACAAGGAACTCGAAGGCAAGCTCTACAAGGTGAACCCGTGCACCGGCCAGTTCCAGCTGGTCGGCGACGCGCCCGCGGCAGACGTCGCCAGATAAGGCGCATCAGAGGATGCCGTAGCGGGCAAACACCTCGGTGATGGGCTGGCCTGCCTGAAGGTCGCGCAGGGTATTGCGCTCGCCGCTGACCTTCTCGATCGCCAGCGCCAGCACCTGGGCCTCGACTTCCGCAGGCACCACCACCACGCCGTCGGCGTCGCCAAACACCAGGTCCCCGCTCTTGACCTTGACGCCGGCGCACATGATGGGCACGTCAATGGCCATGATTTGCCCGCGCCCCTTGGAGTCGAGCGGCGCGATGCCGCCATGGAACACCGGGAAGCTCATCGCGCGAATGGCGCGGATATCGCGCACGCAGCCGTCCATCAAGGCGCCAGCGGCGCCGCGCACCCGTGCCGCCGTCGACAGCAGCTCGCCCCATGGCCCGATGCGTTGCGGGTTGGCGCATGCGAACACCGGAATCTCGTCGGGCTTCAGGCTGTCGACCAGCTGGAGTTCAAGTTCATAGGGATTCCTGCCCTCCTCGACGTGAAACACTTCCATGTAGGCCGCGGTTCGGGCACGCCCCACCATGACAAGTGCATCGTCGAGCGGACGGATGCGCGCCGCCAGCGCCTGGTCGCGATAACCGGCGGTGTCGAGGCAGTCGGAAAGAATCGACGCATTCAGGCGGGAGCGGATTTCCGCAATGGATGTCAGGCTCATGACGTACTTCCCCGGCAGTAGGAAAAGTCGAAATCTACGACAACTTGCCCTGCACGGCGGACTTTTCGTGCGAAGTAACCCACAGTCCGGCGCAGCCGCACAGGATGATGAGCGCAATGCCCAAAAGCGACCAGCGGTCCGGCACGTGCGAAAAAACCACCCAGCCTCCCAGCGTGGCAAAGGCGATGTGCGAGTAGAGGTAGGGTGTGAGCGTGGATGCCGGTGCCCGGCTGTAGCCAAGGATCAGGCAATAGTGGCCGACCGTGCCGAGCACGCCGATACCGAGCAGGATCGCCCAGATCAGTGCGCTGTCCGGGGGGCGCCAGAAAAACGGCATCGCCAGGGTAGTCACCGCCAGCCCCACCAGGCCGGTGATCAGATGGGTGGTGCCCGCCGCATCGGTCTTGGACAAGCGGCTGGTGACGATCTGGAAAGCCGTGTTGGCGAACACCAGCAACAGCGGCAAGAGCGTGGCCCATGCGAAAGCTTCGCTACCCGGCCGGATCACCACGAGCGCGCCGACGAAGCCGCCGATCACCGTCAGCCAGCGCAGCGGCGACACCCGCTCCTTGAGGGCAACCGATGCGACAAGCGTGACCAAAAGCGGGCTCAGCATCACGATGGCGGTGAATTCACCCACCGGCATGAACATCAGGCTGGAAAAGGCGAGCACGCTGCACAGAAGCAGCAACAGTCCGCGCACGACCTGCAGGACCGGATTGCGCGAGGTGAAGGGCGCGCCGCCCTGCCGCGGCACCAGCACAAGACCGGTGAACAGGATCTGGATGATGTAACGGATCCAGAAGACCATCAGCATGGGCACGGTGCTGCTGACGAACTTGCTCCCGGTATCGAGCGCGGCAAACAACGCGCAAGCCAGGATGACCAGCAGGATGCCGCCGCCCTGGCGATCCGCCGGGGTCATGCGTGCCGCCCGGTTGCGTCAACAGGATCGCACTGCGCCAAACCGCTTCCGGCCGCTTGCGCGGCCACGTGCTTCTTTCGTGAAACCATTCCGGCACTGTAACAAAGTGCCGTCGGACAACGCACTGTGCAATGCGCGGGGATCGCCCGGTCGCGTACCATGCCGGTTGCCGCAACCCGTCCGGGAAGGTCTGTCACGTGTCCATCTTCAAGCTGCGTCTGCCGCGCGGCGCAGCCGCGCCGGCATTGCTGCTGGCCGCACTTCTGGGAAGCCAATCGTCGCCTGCGCAGCACCGCGCGCCGGACGTGCACTACGAACCCACGCCCGACAACGTGGTGGCCGAGATGATGGACCTGGCCGGCGTGCGCCGGGGCGACGTGGTCTATGACCTCGGCTGCGGCGACGGCCGCAACGTGATCGCCGCGATCAAGGCCGGCGCCGCGCGCGGCGTGTGCGTGGACATCGACCCGGTGCGGATCCGGGAAAGTCGCGCCAACGCCACCGCCGCGGGTGTGGCCGGGCGCATCCGCTTTGTCGAGGGCGACCTCTTCACCACCGACATCCGCGACGCCAGCGTGGTGATCCTGTTCCTCTGGCCCGACCTCAACCTGAAACTGCGCCCGCGGCTGTGGCGCGAACTCAAGACCGGTACCCGTGTGGTCTCGTATGTGCATTCGATGGGCGACTGGCGGCCCGACGACACCCGGCGGGTGATGGGCGCGCATGGCGAGCGCAACCTGTACCTTTGGCGCATTCGCGCCGAGCCATCGAGATAGACCAGGTTCCCGGAACCGGAACAGATGATGCAAACAGCCCCCAGCCAACGCATCCGCGGCCTCGCCGATCTTCCTTTCCCCCGAGGCCTGCCTGTCCTGGGCAACGCCTTGCAACTCGACCCGCCGCGCCTGCACCGGCAACTGGAAGACTGGGCGCGCGAGTTCGGGCCGTTCTACCGCTTGAGGCTTGGCAAGCGCGACTTCGTGGTGGTGGCGGACCATATGGCGATCGCCGCCATGCTGCGCGACCGGCCGGACGGCTTTCGCCGCTCGGATCGCATGGAAACGGTATCGCGCGAAATGGGCCTGGTGCCGGGCGTGTTCGGCAGCAATGGCGACGCGTGGCGGCGCCAGCGGCGCATGGTGATGGCCGGCTTCGACCCCGCCCATGTCAAGGCCTACTTTCCCTCGATGGCCGGGGTGGCGCGGCGCCTTGAAGGGCGCTGGCGCAAGGCGGCATTGGCCGATGCACCCATCGACCTGCAGGCCGACCTGATGCGTTACACCGTCGACACCATCACCGGCCTGGCCTTCGGCAGCGACGTCAACACGCTGGAATCGGACGGCGACGTGATCCAGCAGCACCTGGACAAGATCTTCCCGGCGCTGTTCAAGCGCATCCTTGCGCCGTTTTCGTGGTGGCGCTACTTCAAACTGCCTTCCGACCACGCGCTCGACCGCAGCATTGCGGAAGTGAAGAAGGCGATCGAAGGCTTCATCGCCCAGGCCCGTGCACGGCTGGCGGCCGACCCGTCCCGGCGCGCCGCGCCGCCCAACCTGCTGGAGGCGATGATCATCGCCGCAGATGCCGCCGACAGCGGGCTCACCGACCGCGACGTCGCCGGCAACGTGATGACCATGCTGCTGGCGGGTGAAGACACCACGGCCAATTCACTTTCATGGACGATTTACCTGCTGTCGCGCCATCCGGACCTGCTGGCCCGTGCGCAAGCCGAGGTGCGCGCCATCGCGGGCGATCCGGCGTCCTTCTCGCCGGAGCAGATGGCCGGGCTGGACTTTGTCGAAGCCTGCGCGCATGAGGCCATGCGCCTGAAGCCTGTGGCCCCGTTCAATTCGCTGGTGGCCTTGCGCGACACCACCGTGGGGGACGTCCGCGTGCCGGCCGGCACGGCCCTGTTCTGCGTGATGCGCCATGACAGCGTGGACGAGCGCTTCGTGCCTGATGCGCAGGCGTTCCAGCCGCAACGCTGGCTGGCCGACGGCACACCGGGGCAGAACGCCAGCGCGGCCAAACGGGTTTCCATGCCTTTCGGCGCCGGTCCGCGGGTATGCCCGGGGCGCTACCTCGCCATGCTGGAAATCAAGATGGCCATGGCGGTGCTGCTCGGGCAATTCGACATCATCGCCGTGGATACGCCGGACGGCGGCGAAGCACGCGAGCACATGGCCTTCACCATGGCGCCGGCAGGCCTGTCGATGCGCTTGCGGCCGCGTCAGCCCGCGCGCTGAGCGCTATGCCGGCACCGGCTCGATGCGCGCCGGGACGCTCTTGTGCCAGGGCGTGCCGGCGAACGGATCCCGATCCGCGCCGCTGGTGAGCTCGTTGGGCGCAACACCGGTGGGCATCTGGCCTCCCGTGACATCCGGGTAGTCCAGGCCAAGGCCGTTGGGCAATGACACATGGCCGCTCATCATGCGGTCGGACACCTCCACCACCACTTCGGCGCTGCCACGCTGCGTGGTGATGCGGGCCCTGCCGCCGTCAGCCACGCCGACGCGCAGTGCATCGTCCGGACTGATGCGCAGGGCGCCGCCACGGTCCTTGCGACGCCATTCAGGGTTGCGGATGATGGTGTTGGCGGTGAAAGAGCGTCGCTCGCCGGCAGAAAGGAAGAACGGAAACTCCGCGCTGGGCATGGGCGCAGGTTCTTCCGCCAGGGAGTCCAGTTCAGCAAAGAGTTCCGGTATCGAAAGCTGGATGCGGCGATTGGGCGTGGCGACACGCCGGAAACTTTCGTCCCACTCGTCCACGGAGAAAACGACCGCGCTCTTCTGCGTGAGGAGCGCATCGAACATCGCGTCGCCGGCCTCCGGAGGCGAACCGGTGAATCCCGCACGGGCAAACGAGTCCGGTTCGCGTTGCGCGGCCAATTGGCAGAGGCCCCATACACCGGCGGCCTCGGCAAAACCCTCGGGCAACAAGTCTCCGATGGCGCGGAACAGCACGACCGGCGCCACGCCCATGAGCCGCGGATCGGCGCCGGCCAGTTCGAAGAATTTCCTGCGGAAGGGCTTGCGACCTGCCTGCCAGGCCGCGCGCAATACGGCAACGGCCTCAACCGGCATCGCGCCAAGCGCCTCGATCAGTCGCGCATGCAATTCAGCTTCTGAAAACAACCCGTGTTGCGGCTTCATCAAGGCGCGCCGCAGGTGGAAGTAATTGCGCGGATACTCGAAGTTGAAAAACGTGGCTTCGGCTTTTTCGAACTGGCTCGCCACCGGCAACACGTAGTGCGCGAGGCGCGCGGTCTCCGTCATGGCCACGTCGATCACCACCACGAAATCCAGCGCGGAAATCGCCTCGCGCATGCGCGGGCTGTCGGCCAGCGAATGGGCCGGGTTGCCGGCCTCCACCAGCATGGCGCGAAACCGTTTCGGATGGTCGGTGAGGATTTCTTCCGGAATCACATTGCAGGGTGTCAATCCGCCGATGATCAGCGAGCCGGTCACGGGTGTGCGGCGCTCGCGCCCGGGGCCGCCGTCGCCGCCGCCGGCGAGCTGGACGAAGCTGCTGGGCCGATAGTCCGCACCCTTCTTGCCGAAATTGCCGGTCAGAAGCACCAGCAGCTTGTGCAGGTAGGACACCAGGGTCGAATGCCGGTTCATCTGCACGCCGAGATCTTCAAACGTGGCCATGCTCCTGGCGCGCGCAATACGCCGCGCGGCATTGCGCACCTGCTCTTCAGCGACACCGCTTTTTGAACTGTATTCCGCCACGTCGATATGCGCGAAATGCGGCAGCACCTCATCGAGCCCGTCTGCATGCGCCGCTACCCAATCGCGCGCCAGCAGCCCTTCCTGCACGATCACCGCCACCAGCGCGGCCATGAGAAACGCGTCCCCCCCGGGCCGTACGCGCAAGTGGATGTCGGCGATTTCCGCGGTTTCCGTCACGCGCGGGTCGATCACGATCAGGCAGCGTTCCGGATCGCGTGAAATCTCGCGCAGCGTGACCCTTGCACGTGGAATGCTATGCGAATGCCAGGGATTCTTGCCGATGAACAGGCCCACTTCGCAATGCTCGAAGTCGCCGCGCGAGTAGCCGCCGACCGTCTTGGAGGCCACCCAGAACTCGCCGGTCTTCTCTTGCGACAGCGCGCTGGCGATGTATCGGGAACCGAGTACCGCACGAGTCGCGCGGCCATAGGCGCCAGGCAAGTGGTTGCCCTGGCCGCCGCCACCGTAATAGAAGATCGACTCGCCACCGTGCGCCGCCTTGACCTTGGCGAAGCCCGCCGCCACTTCACGGATCGCGGTGTCCCAGTCGATTTCCTCGTAGCTGCCGTCCGGACGACGGCGCAGCGGTTTGGTGAGCCGCTGGCGGCCGTTCTGGTAGTAGTCCAGTCGGGAAGGCTTTTCGCAGGCATAGCCCTGCGTGATGGGGTGGGCGTCGTCCCCGCGCACGCGCACGAAGCGCCGGCCGTCCGCGCCGCCCAATTGAACCTCGATACCGCAATTGCATTCGCAGAGGATGCAGGCGGTGGATTTCCAGTCTGAAACCGGATGTTCTGCGGCAGGGTGGGCGGCGGCACTCGGCATGGTGACTCCTGGGTTTGGGCGAACGGTCACAAGCCTAACTTATTTTGGTTTTATGTTGCAACCATATTTCAATTCGGGTTAAAGTCATGCCATGCAACGCAAACGCTTCGCGGACATGAATTGCGGTATCGCCCAGGCGCTGGACGCCCTGGGTGACTGGTGGACGCTACTGGTGGTACGCGACGCCTTCTTCGGCGTGAAGCGGTTTTCCGATTTCCAGGCCAGCCTGGGTATTGCGAAGAACATTCTCTCGGACCGGCTACAACGACTGGTGGACAACGGAATACTTGAACGCATTGACGTCGGCGAGACCGGCCAGCGCTACGAGTACCGCCTGACGCCCAGGGGTGAGGCCTTGCTGCCGGTGCTGACTGCACTGCGCGAATGGTCCGACGACTGGGTATTCGGGCGCGGCAACGAGCCGGTGATCGTTTCCGAGCGCAACAGCGGCAGGCAGGTTCCGCGGCTGCGAGTCACCGACGCCGACGGCAAACCGCTCACCCGGCAGGACCTGCGCACTACGCCCGGCCCGGGCGCCACCGAAGAAACCCGGCGCCGACTCGCTCCACGGCCCAGGCAAAAGCTGGAATCCTAGGCCGCGGCAGCCCCGCCATCCCAGCACTTCGCCAGGAATTCCGGT
Organism: Burkholderiales bacterium; assembly: GCA_965279115.1. Lineage (GTDB taxonomy): Bacteria > Pseudomonadota > Gammaproteobacteria > Burkholderiales > JAEUOS01 > JAEUOS01. The sequence goes on along the minus strand of OZ257137.1, from coordinate 2,748,327 downwards.
GGCCACGGCTGGGATTTGGCGATCGCCCGCTCCACCCACACATGGGTGACCTTGCCGCGCCCGGCCAGCCTGGGCTCGCCGGTCACGTCCCACATCTCGACGCTGTGCTCCATACTGGTCCGGCCCACCTTCACCACGGCTACCCGGCACAGCACGGTGCCCGGGTAGAACACCTGGTTGAGAAAATCGTACTGGGTATTGACCATCATCGCGCTGTGGCTCGCGCCGGCCACGCGAATGCCCATCTTCACGTACCAGTCGATGAACACGCGGTTGATGAAGGCGAAGTAACGCGCGTTGTTCACGTGGTTTGAAAAACCGTCTTCCGGCATGTCGGCCGGCGTGATCTCGATGCGCATTTCGTGGGATTGCAAGGGAGCCATCGGCAATTCGGGCGGGGTGCGCCCAAGGTGACTTGAGGCCCCCATACTACCCCGTAGAGCCTTTAGTCTAATCACGAGCCTGTGCGCAACGCCTTGATTCCGCGTGCGTTTCGGCTCGTACCCGGAGCCGATATTGCGGCGCATCATGGAAATCGCTTGACCGGCACGGGCCCAGTCTGCGAAAAAGCACGACCGTTCGTTTTATTTGTCAATCGTGCCCAAACCCGTGATCGCCATTTCCAAAGGCCTGCAAACCCGTGCCGCGATCCTCGACGCGGCGCTGGAAATCGCCAGCCGCGACGGCCTGGAGGGCCTCTCCATCGGCATGCTCGCCGAGCGCATGGGCAAATCGAAATCGGGTGTGTTCGCCCATTTCGGCAGCCGCGAGGAATTGCAGATCGCACTGATCGACGAATACGCGCGCCGCTTCATGGATGCGGTGTTCCACCCGGCGATCCGCCTGCCGCGCGGCCTGCCGCGCCTCTCCGCCATGTTCGAGAACTGGCTGCATCGCGTGCAGACGGTGGAAATCCCCAACGGCTGCGTGTTCATTTCCGGCGCCGTGGAATTCGACGACCGCGAAGGCCCGGTGCGCGACCGCATGGTCGCCGTTAACCGCGGCTGGCAGGGCGAAATGCAGAAGGCCGCCCGGCAGGCGATCGCCTGCGGCCACCTGCGCGCCGATTGCGACCCGGAACAACTCGTATTCGAGCTCTACGGCGTCATGCTGGCGTTGCACCATGACGCGCGCTTGCTGCGCGACGGGCGCGCAGTCGAACGCGCGCGGCGTGCCTTCGACCGCACGGTCAGCTACTACGCCGCGGCGGCGAAACCGACCACCCGCCGGACCCCATCCAGGATCGCGGCGTAAGGCAACCCGCCGCACCACGACCAACCCATCGCAATCCCAAGAAAAGGTTCACCATGGCTCAATACACCGCCCCCCTGCGCGACATCGCCTTCGTGATGCACGAAGTGCTTGACGTGGCCGCCACGCTCAAGGGCCTGCCGGCGCAGGCCGAGGTCAGTGCCGATCTGATCGACCAGGTCATCGAGGAAGGCGGCAAGTTCTGCGCCGAAGTGCTGTTCCCGCTCAACCAGGTGGGCGACCGCGAAGGCTGCGTGCTCGACAAGACCGCGCACACCGTGAAAACCCCGACCGGCTTCAAGGAAGCGTTCAGCCAGTTTTGCGAAGCCGGCTGGCCGGCCCTGTCCTGCGACCCGGAATTCGGCGGCCAGGGCCTGCCGCACGTGGTGCAGACCGCCTTCCAGGAGATGATGAACTCGGCCAACCAGGCCTGGGCCATGTATCCGGGCCTCACCCACGGCGCCTACCAGGCGCTGGTCAAGCACGGCACGCCGGAGCAGAAAAAGCTCTTCCTGCCGAAGATGATCTCGGGCGAATGGACCGGCACCATGTGCCTGACCGAGCCGCACTGCGGCACCGACCTGGGCATGTTGCGCAGCAAGGCCGAACCGCAGGGCGACGGCACCTTCAAGATTACCGGCGGCAAGATTTTCATCTCCTCCGGCGAGCACGACATGTCGGCCAACATCATCCACCTGGTGCTGGCGCGCCTGCCAGAAGCGCCGGCCGGCACCAAGGGGATATCGCTTTTCATCGTGCCCAAGTTCCTGATCAACGGCGACGGAACGCTGGGCGCGCGCAACGGCATCACCTGCGGTGCGCTCGAGCACAAGATGGGCATCCACGGCAACGCCACCTGCCAGATGAACCTGGACGGCGCCGTCGGCACCATGGTGGGCGAGCCCAACAAGGGCTTGAACGCCATGTTCGTGATGATGAACGGCGCGCGCCTGGGCGTGGGCATGCAGTCCCTCGGCCTGATGGAAGTGGCCTACCAGTCCTCGGCCGCGTACGCGAAGGACCGCCTGCAGATGCGCTCGCTGTCCGGCCCCAAGGCACCGGACAAGGCCGCCGACCCGATCATCGTGCACCCGGACGTGCGGCGCATGCTCCTGACCCAGCGCGCCTATGTGGAAGCCAGCCGGGTGTTCGCCTACTGGATCTCGCTGCAGGCCGATATCGCCCACTACTCGACCGACGCGGACGAACGCGAGGACGCCGAGGATCTGCTGGCATTGCTCACGCCGATCATCAAGGCCTTCATCACCGATGCGGGCAGCGAGTGCACCAACCTCGCCATGCAGGTGTTTGGCGGCCACGGCTACATCGCCGAATGGGGCATGGAGCAGTTTGTGCGCGATGCGCGCATCAACCAGATCTACGAAGGCACCAACACCATCCAGTCGCTCGACTTCCTCGGCCGCAAGGTGCTGGGCGACGGCGGCAAGAAGTTCAAGAAATTCGGCGCGCTGGTTGAGGCCCTGGCCGAAGAGCATGGATCCAATCCGGCGATGAAGGAGTTCATCGATCCCCTGGCCGAACTGGGCGAGAAACTGGCCGAGATCTCGATGACCGTCGGTATGGCCGCCTTCAAGAACCCCGATGAAGTCGGCGCCGCGGCGGTGGACTACCTGCGCATGGCAGGCCATCTGGTCTATGCCTACTTCTGGGCGCGCATGGCCGCCGTCGCCCTGCCGAAGGCGGAATCGGACCCGTTCTACAAGGCCAAGATCGCCACCGCCCGCTTCTATTTCGCGCGCCTGCTGCCGGAAACCGAGATGCTTGCCAGGCGCATCAAGTCCGGCTCGAAGAATCTGCTCTCGCTCGAAGCGGAAGCGTTCTAGGCATAACCCAAGGAAAAGCCAATGACAAATTTCATCGTCAACAAGGTCGCCGTGCTGGGCGCCGGCGTGATGGGCGCGCAGATCGCCGCACACCTGGTCAATGCAAAGGTGCCCGCCATCCTTTTCGACCTGCCTGCAAAGGAAGGTCCGAAGAACGGTATCGCGCTCAAGGCCATTGATGCCCTGAAGAAGCAGAACCCCGCGCCGCTGGGCGTGCCGCAACTGGCCGACTTCATCACACCCGCCAACTACGACGACGACCTCGCCAGACTCGCCGAATGCGACCTCATCATCGAGGCCATCGCCGAGCGTATCGAGTGGAAGCACGACCTTTACCGCAAGATCGCACCGCACGTGGGTGCCAACACCATCCTCGCCTCCAATACCTCGGGCATTCCCATCCATCGCCTGGCCGAAGCCCTGCCGGATGCCCTGAAAGCGTGCTTCTGCGGCGTGCACTTCTTCAATCCGCCGCGCTACATGCACCTGGTGGAAATCATAGGCATCGCCTCGACGGCGCCGGCCATCCTCGACAACCTGGAAGCCTTCCTCACCAGCACGCTCGGCAAGGGTGTGCTGCGCGCCAACGACACACCCAACTTCATCGCCAACCGCGTCGGCACCGCCGGCATGGCGATGACGCTCTACAACGCCGAACGCCTGGGTCTCACCTTCGACGTGGTCGATGACCTCACCGGCGCCAAGATCGGCCGCGCCAAGTCCGCCACCTTCGGCACCGCCGACGTGGTGGGTCTGGACACCCTGGCCAACGTGATCAACACCCTCAAGAACACGCTTTCAGCCGACCCCTGGCACAAGTACTTCGACCACCCGGCGTGGCTCAAGAGCCTGCTGGAAAAGGGCGCGCTCGGCCGCAAGACCAAGGGTGGCGTGTTCAAAAAAGTGGGCAAGGACATCCTCATGTTCGACCCCAAGTCCGGCGAGTACGTGCCGGGCAAGGGCAAGACCGCGGCGGAAGTCGACAAGATCCTGAAAAAGAAAGACCTCGGCGAGCGCTTCAAGCTGCTGCGCGAGTCGGCCCATCCGCAGGCGCAGTTCCTGTGGGGCATGTACCGCGACACCTTCCACTACATCGCCGTGCACCTGGCCGAGATTGCCGATACCGCGCGCGATGTGGATCTCGCAATGCGCTGGGGCTTTGCCAACAAGCAGGGTCCGTTCGAGCTGTGGCAGCAGGCCGGCTGGGAACAGGTGGCGCAGTGGGTACGCGAGGACATCGAACAGGGCAAGACCCTGACTACCGTTCCGCTGCCGGCCTGGGTGTTCGACAACAAGGCCGGTGTGCATACCCCGGCCGGATCATGGTCGGCCAGGGAAGGCCGCTACAAGCCGGTATCCGCCCACCCCGTGTACAAGCGCCAGGTCTTCCGCGCCAGCGTTTTCGGCGACGGTTCGGTCGATCCGGCCGCCGCCGGCACCACCGTGCACGAGGACGAAGGCGCGCGCCTGTGGCACCTGGGCGATGGCGTGCTGATCGTCTCGTTCAAGTCCAAGCTCAACGTGTTGGGCGCCCTGCAGATTTCGGCGCTGCACCGCGCACTCGACTTAGCCGCCGCCGACTACAAGGCCGTGGTGGTGTACCAGACCGGGGCCACCGATGGCGGCGCCTTCTCCGCCGGTGCCGACCTGCAATCCATGCAGCCGATGATCCAGGAACATGGCCTGGACATCGTCGAACCCGAGATCCGCAAGCTGCAGAGCGCCTTCATGCGCATGAAGTACTCGCCGGTGCCGGTGGTGGCAGCGGTGGCCGGCCTGGCCCTGGGCGGCGGCAATGAATTGCTGCTGCACACGGCCAAACGTGTGGCCGCGCTGGAAAGCTACATCGGCCTGGTGGAAGTGGGTGTCGGCCTGATCCCCGCCGGCGGCGGCCTCAAGGAAGCCGCGCAGCAGGCCGCCCTGCAGGCACAGGCGATCGGTTCGACCAACCTGCTGGACTTCATCAAGGGCCGCTTCCAGACCATCGCCACGGCCACGGTAGCCAAGAGCGCGATGGAAGCGAAGGCCATCGGCTTCCTGCAGCCGACCGACACCATCGTCTTCAACCTGTACGAATTGCTGCACGTGGCACGCGCCGAGGCGCTGGCGCTGGCCGAGGCCGGCTATCGCGCGCCGCTGAAGGCCAAGTTCCCGGTGGCCGGACGTGCGGGCATTGCCACCATCAAGGCCTCGCTGGTGGGCATGCGCGACGGCGGCTTCATCAGCGAATACGACATGCTGCTGGGCGAACGCATCGCCTACGCCATGTGCGGCGGCGATGTCGAACCCGGCAGCCTGGTCGACGAGGAATGGATCCTCACCCTGGAAGCACGCGGCTTCATGGATTCGCTCAAGGACGAGCGCACCCAGGAACGCATCTACACCATGCTCACCACCGGCAAGCCGCTGCGCAACTGATCTGGAGATATTGACATGAGCAAACAAGTACAGGACGCCTACATCGTCGCCGCCGTGCGCACCCCGATCGGCAAGGCGCCGCGCGGCATGTTCCGCAATACCCGCCCGGATGACCTGCTGGTCACCGCCATCCGCGCCGCCATGGCCAAGGTGCCGTCGCTCGACCCGGCCGCGGTGGAAGACGCGATCATCGGCTGCGCCATCCCCGAAGGCCAGCAGGGCCTGAACGTGGCGCGCATCGCCGTGCTGCTGGCAGGCCTGCCGCAAAGCGTCGGCGGGGTCACCGTCAACCGCTTCTGCGCCTCGGGACTCACCACCATCGCGATGGCGGCCGACCGCATTCGCGTGGGTGAGGCCGACGTGATGCTGGCCGGCGGCTGCGAATCCATGAGCATGGTGCCGATGATGGGCAACGCGCCCTCGATGAACGACAAGATCTTCACGGATGAGAACATCGGCATCGCCTACGGCATGGGCCTCACCGCAGAGAAGGTGGCGCAACAGTGGAAGGTCTCGCGCGAGGCGCAGGACGAGTTCTCGGTCGCCTCGCACAAGAAGGCGCTGGCGGCGCAGCAAAGCGGCGCCTTCGCCGACGAGTTGACGCCGGTGGCCATCAGCGAGCGCACGCCCAACCTCGCCACCGGCGAGATCACGGTGAAGAACCGTACCGCCGACATCGACGAAGGCCCGCGCGCCGACACCTCCATGGAAGGCCTCGCCAAGCTGCGCGCCGTGTTCGCGGCCAAGGGCAGCGTGACCGCCGGCAACAGCTCGCAGACTTCCGATGGCGCCGGCGCCGTGCTGATCGTTTCGGAGCGGGCGCTGAAGCAATACAACCTCACGCCGCTGGCGCGCTTTGTTTCCTTCGCCATCAAGGGCGTGGACCCGAAGATCATGGGCATCGGGCCGAAAGAGGCGATTCCGCTGGCGCTCAAACATGCCGGGCTGAAGCAGGACGACCTCGGCTGGATCGAATTGAACGAGGCCTTTGCCGCACAGGCGCTGGCGGTGATTGGCGATCTTGGCTTGAACACCGCGATGGTCAACCCGAACGGCGGCGCCATCGCGCTGGGCCACCCGCTCGGTGCCACCGGCGCGATGCGCGCGGCCACCGCCATCCACGGCGCACGGCGCACCGGCAAGAAATACAGCATGGTCACCATGTGCGTGGGCACCGGCATGGGGGCGGCGGGCATTTTCGAATCGCTCTGAACGAAAGCGCGGCCATGGAAGCAACCAATCCCGACTATCGCAAGGTCATCGAGCATGGGTTTTCCGCCGCCCCGTTCATCCGTGACCTCGGCATCACGCTCAAGGATTGCGGTCCCGGCTGGATAGAAGCGGACCTGACACTTGCGGAACGCCACTTGCAACAGAACGGCTTTCCGCACGGTGGCCTGATCGCCACCCTGGCCGACCATTGCGCCGGCGGTGCCGCCGTGACCCTGTGCCCGCCGGGACAATACGCGTTGACGCTGGAGTTCAAGACAAACTTCTTCAAGGCTACAAGGTCCGCACGCCTGACCTGCCGTGCCGACGTGCTGAAGCCCGGAAAGTCCTTCACGGTAGTCGAAGCCTGTGTCTTTGCGGGCGATGTAAAGCCAGTACTCCTTGCCAAGACCACCGCCACCCTAGCCATCCTGGGTATCTGACGGAGAACGGCCATGTCGAAATTCCTGCCCGAGCGCGACGCTGCCTACTACAACGCCAAAAGCCCCGGCCATCTGCCCGGTCTCCTTGGCGTACAGATCCTGGACGTAGGCCAGGGCTTCCTGCGTGCCGAGCTGGCCGTGCGGCGCGAACTCTTCGCACCGAACGGCTTCCTGCACGCAGGCAGCGTGGTGACGCTGGCCGACACCGCCTGTGGCTACGCCTGCGGCGCACACCTGCCGGAAGGCGCGTCCGGCTTCACCACGGTAGAACTCAAGAGCAACCACCTGGGCACCGCGCGTGACGGTGTCATCGAGGTCGAAGCCCGCGCGGCGCATCTCGGCCGCACCACCCATGTATGGGATGCCACGGTGGCGCATCGCGACACCGGCAAGACCATCGCCCTGTTCCGCTGCACCCAGATGATCCTGTGGCCGAAATGAGCGAGTCCGTGGCACATCACCCCATCGAGCTGGCCGCACATGACGGCCACAAGCTCGCCGGGCGCCGCTTCGATGCGCGGAAATCCCCACGTGCCTCGGTGGTGATCGGGCCTGCGATGGCGGTGTCGCAGGGTTTTTACGCGGAGTTCGCCGCCTGGCTCGCCAGCCGGGGCTACACCACCTGGACCTTCGACTACCGCGGCACCGGCGCTTCGCTCAAAGGTTCGATGCGCGGGGTCAAGGCGGATCTTTCCGACTGGCTCGGGCTGGACTACGACGCGGTGGTGCATCAAGCCGCAGCTGAAGGCAAGCCTGTGTTCGCTCTGGGCCACAGCCTCGGCGGCCAGGTCGCACCGCTTCTACCGTCTCGCGACCGCCTCGCGGGTCTTGTCAACATCGCGGTGGGCAGCGGTTCGATGCGCCACAACCAGCCCACCATACGCCGCAAGGCGCCCCTGATGTGGCATGTGCTCGCGCCCGCGCTGTGCCCCTTGTTTGGATATTTTCCCGGTGCGAAGCTGGGCGTGATCGGCGACCTGCCCACCGGCGCGATGTTCCAGTGGCGCCGCTGGTGCCTGACGCCGGACTACATCCTTTCCGGCGAACCCGGCGCACGCGAGGCCTACGCCACCGCCGGCTTCCCGGTACTGGGCCTCACCTTCAGCGATGATGAGCTGTTGCTCGAATCCGGCTCGCGCATGCTGCACGAGGCCTACGGCAAAGGGCGCGCGGACTACCGGGTGATCGACCCGGCCACCGTCGGGCACAAGCGCGTGGGACACTTCGGGTTTTTCAAGCCCAACAGCCGCGAGCGGCTCTGGCCCATGGTCGGGGACTGGCTCGACGCGCAACTTGCACAAGGAAAACACACCTCATGAGTGACATCGCCATCAGCCGCGACGGCAACGTACTGACCATCGCCTTCAACCGCCCTGCCAAGAAGAATGCGATCACCGCCGCCATGTACCAAGCCATGGCCGATGCGCTCAAGGCCGCGGATGCCGACGCAGGCGTCCGCGTGGTGCTGTTCGAAGGCAGCCCCGACATCTACACAGCGGGCAACGACCTCGAGGACTTTCTCAACAACCCGCCGGCCGGCAGCGACAGCCCGGTGTTCCAGTTCCTGTACAACATCTCGCATGCCAAGAAACCAGTCATCGCCGCGGTGGCCGGCGCGGCGGTTGGCATCGGCACCACCATGCTGCTGCATTGCGACGCGGTGTACGCCGCCGACAACGCCCGCTTCGCCCTGCCTTTTGCCAGCCTGGGCCTGTGCCCGGAGGCCGCCTCCAGCCTGCTGCTGCCGGCGCTGGCCGGCTACCAGCGCGCCGCCGAGAAGCTCATGTTCGGCGAGCCCTTCGACGTGAACGAGGCGCGCGATATGGGCCTGGTCAACAAGATCGTGCCGGCAACCGAACTCGCCACCTTTGCCCGCGCGCGTGCGCAAAAGCTCGCGGCCCTGCCGGCCGGCGCGGTGCGCACCACCAAGGCCCTGATGAAGGGCGCGCACCTGAAGGCGGTGGAGACGCAAATGACCGACGAAGGCGTGCACTTCCGCAAGATGCTCTCCTCGCCCGAGGCCAAGGAAGCGTTCTCCGCCTTCCTTGAGAAGCGCAAGCCCGATTTCTCGAAGTTCGACTAGGACCACGTCGGGCCTGGCCGCACGCGCCGGTGTGCGGCACAATATCGTGAGCGCACACCAGATGCGCCACCACAACTGCCCCGGAGGAACAACACCATGCAATCGAGAATGCGCCGGAGCGCCGGCCTGCTACTGCTCGCACTCGCCACCACACTGGCGACCTCATTGGCCACCGCGCGCGACCTGCCGCGCGCAAAACCCGAAGCCGTCGGCATGTCAGGTGCGCGCCTGGCGCGGGTCGGCGCATGGCTCAAGGCTGAAACAGCCGCCGGCCGCATTCCCGGCGCGGTGGTGCTGGTCGCGCGCGACGGCAAGGTGGTCTACCAGGAGTCCATCGGCAAGCTCGATCCGCAGAAGCCCGACCCGATGCCGGCCGACGCGATCTTCCGCATTTACTCCATGACCAAGCCTATCACCACGGTGGCGGCGATGATCCTGGTCGAGGAAGGCAAGCTGACCCTCGAAGCCCCGGTGGCGCGCTATATCCCCGAATTCGCCAAGATGCAGGTCGGCGTGGAAAAGACCGATGCTTCGGGCAACAAGTCCCTCGAACTGGTGCCGGCGCGTCGCGCCATCACCGTGCAGGACCTGATGCGCCACACCTCGGGGCTCACCTACGGCTTTTTCGGCAACTCGCTGGTGAAAAAGGCCTATGTCGAAGCGCGCATCGACGCCGGCGGCGACACCACCAACGAGGAGTTCGCAAAGAAGATCGCCACCCTGCCGCTGCACTACCAGCCCGGCAGCACCTGGGACTACAGCTATTCGACCGACGTGCTCGGGCGGGTGGTCGAGGTGGTGGCGGGCAAGAGCCTGTTCGCCTTCATGAAGGACCGCATCCTCGACCCGCTCGGCATGAAGGACACCAGCTTCTATGTGCCGGAACCGGCACGCCAGGCGCGTGTGGCCGAAGCGCTGGCGGATGACCGCAGCATCGGCGAAGGCATCACCTTCAACGACCCGCGGGTGGTCAAGACCGCCGAACCCGGCGGCCAGGGCATGGTTTCCACCGCCGGCGACTACGCGCGCTTCCTGCAGATGCTGGTGGGCGGCGGCATTCTCGACGGGCGCCGCATCATCGGGCCGAAAACGCTGGAATTCATGACGGCCGACCATCTCGGCAGCGCCATCGTGCCGGGCCCGCTCTACCTGCCCGGCCCCGGCTACACCTTCGGCCTGGGTTTCGCGGTACGCAAGGTCAACGGCGAGGCGAGCGCCAATGCCGCCGCCGGTGAGTACAACTGGGGCGGCGCGGGTGGCACCGCGTTCTGGGTGGACCCAAAGAACCGCCTGCTCGTGGTGCTGATGATGCAGTCGCCGAAGCAGCGCACCGCCTATCGGCCGATCCTGCGCAACATGGTCTACGCGGCGATCGAGCGCTGACCCGAGGGCGCTTCAGTCAGTTGCGACGGTCAAGCGCGGCCAGCCGCGCCGTGACCGTCGCCGACAGTTCACGCAGCGGAGCGAGATAGCGTCGCGCCGCCTCATCGGCATCCATGGTCGAAGCAAACCAGGTGAGCCCGATGGATGCCACCGGGCGGCCATGGTCGAACACCGGCAGGGCCAGCGTGTTGGACACAGGCCGTACCGCTGGGTCACGCAACGCATAGCCGCGCTTCTTCGTTTCCGCCAGCACGCGACGCATGGCCTTGGCGTCGTGCGCCGGTGCGTCTTCGGGCCGGGCCGATTTTTCCAGCGTGGCCAGCAGCATGGCCTGCTCGTCACGGGTGCAAAAGGCGAGGTAAGCCCGCCCCAGCGCCCGACTCACCAGCGAAAGGCGCATGTTGAGTGAGGAATGCAGCAGCGAAAGCGGCGAGTTGGGAATGGTGGAATAGCGCACCACCACCGCGTCGCCATCGAACACCGCCAGCGCCAGTGGCCACTTGATCCTTGCCGTCAAATCGTCCATCGGCTGCGCCGCCGCCTCGACCACGCGCGGCTCGCTGTGATAACCACTCGACAGCGTCGCCACACCGGAGGTCAGGTAATACGCGCCGGGCTGCGGCGCATGGCGCACCAGTCCCTTGGCCTCCAGGGTCTGTAACAGGCGCACGATCGAGGGCTTGGGAAAGCCGGTCTGCTTGTGCAGCATGTCGACGGTCGACACCGGCTGGCGGTTCAACGCCTGCAGAAGCTCGATGGCGCGGACGACGGACTGGACCGGGGGAAATGAAGGCATGCATCACCGCGACTGGGCGTATCGCGGCGATGTTAGCGCGTTGCGCCGGGCGGGCTTATGCTGCCGCCGCGTTCGCAAACGCCGACAGGTCCACGCCCGCCGGCAGCGGGTACTCCTCCGCGTTGCACACCAGCCCGGGCTTGGCGGAGAAGTCCAGACGCGGTGGCGAGAAGATGTCGATCAGCCAGCCGGCGCCGTTGATGTTGCGGCTGGTGTGAATCACCTTGGGCGGGATCACCAGCACCGAGGGGCTGGCCATCTCGGCATGCTGGTCTTCCTTCCAGGTGCTCATGTCGGGGGTCCAGGGCCAGCGCATGTGGTGCATGTAGGTGCCCTGGATGGCCAGCGAACCCTGCTCGAAATCGGTGTGCGAATGCGGCGACAGTTTGGTGACGTCGCGTGACACAGGGCGCTTCTTGAGCACGTTGATCATCAGGTTGGTGCAGCGGAAGATGCGCATCTGCGAATCCGGCTTGTCGAAATCGGCCACCCGGTAGTGGCGCAGCATGAAGCCGGCCGGCGGATCGGGCCAGGCCACCAGCGGGGCCACGCCGGGCGCGCCTGAGGTGTAATGCGATGCATTGCCGGCGGCGTCCGCCAGGTCCTTCGCCCGGGTGGAGAACACCCGCACCACATGGCCCGCGCCGCTCGCCGTTACTTTCGATGCGCCGGGCGGCACGATGGTGACGGTTTCCCCGGCGGCCTCGATACGCTCGGTCCCGGCTTCGATCACCGCGCCGGTATCCGGCAGGAACACGATGGACTCGTCCGGGTTGGCGGCACGGGTCAGAACGTCGCCGGCCGCAACCTTGCTGACCGCGATGACGAAGTTGGCACCGCGGGTGAGCCAGGTGCCCTGCGCCTCCTTCAGGTGCGGCGGGGTTTCGTAGTGGCGGGCGTAGGTGGCGTCGAAGGTCATGGCAATCTCCTCTTGAATGCGGGGCAGGTGTGCGGTCGGGTTCAGGCGGGCTTCTTGGCGGCCAGCGCAATGGCGCCCTGGCGCATCAGCGACTGGTCGGAGCCGACCACGAAACAGGTCGCGCCGGCGGCGGCGAACTGCTCGCGCTCGGCCGTGTTGGGTACGAACATCGCCGCGATCTTGCCGGCCTCGCGCGCGGCGCTGATGATGGCCTGCGTGGCGTTCGTCACCGCCTCCACCCGGATGTCCTCGTGGCCCATCGCCAGGGCCAGGTCGGCGCGTCCGATGAAAAGCGCATCGACCCCGGGCACCGCGGCGATGGCACGGGCATTGGCAAGACCATCGGCGCTTTCGATCTGGCACATGATCACGCATCTGTCGCCGGCATCGAGCGCGGCCTTCATGCCCATCGAACCGTAGCCGGCGAAACGCGGCGAACCCGAGAAGCCGCGTTCGCCGCCGCGGTAGCGCGCGCGCGAAACAATGGCGCGCGCCTCGTCCGCGTTGTTGACATGCGGCACCACCAGCCCGGCGGCGCCGAGATCGAGCACCTGCAGGATGGTGGGCCCGGCCTTGTCGGGAATGCGCACCAGCAGCGGCAGGTTGGCCGCGCGACCGGCGAGCATAAGCAGGTCCAGCGTGTTGCGGTCGTAGGGCGCGTGCTCGGCGTCGATCACGCCGAAGGCAAGGCCAGTGGTGCCGAGTACCTCGACCACCTGCGGATGCGTGGTCTTTATGAAAGTGCCGGTGGTCACCCCGGCACGGAGCGTGGATTGCAGGTCCATGCGTGTTCCCTATTTCGGTGGTTTGGCCAGCGCCGGCCGGTTGAAGATCTCGCCCAGTGCGGCGTAGAAGGGCCCGCCCATGCGCGCGACCGGGCGCATCTTGATGCTGTCCACGCTGCGGCCGTCGTAGATGTCGGTCGAGAGGTGAAAGGCGACGATCTCGCCGATGTACAGGGTGTTGAGCCCGCGGCCAAGCTTGAGTACCTGCTCAAGCCTGCATTCCATCTGGATGGGCGAGCAGGCGATGCGCGGCGCACGCACCTTGGTGCCAGGCAGCAGTTCGATGCCCAGCGCCTCCACCTCGCTTACCCCCGGCGGGTACTCGGCGCTGCACTGGTGCATCAGTTCCATGTTGGATTCGGTGGCGGCATTGACGGTGAATTCGCCGGACTCCACGATGTTCTGCGCGGTGTCCTTGAGCTTGCCCTCGCGCGACCCGATGTTCACCGCCAGCATGGGCGGGCTGTGCGCCACATAGTTGAAAGAGGAAAACGGCGCCGCGTTGACCACGCCCTGCGCGTTGACGGTGGTGATCCAGGCGATCGGGCGCGGCGTGACGCAGCCGATCAAGAGGCGATAGGCGTCGGCGGTGGCGAGCGTTGCCGCGTCTATGGAGACGAATTCGGTCATGCGGATTCCCGGGGTTTGGCACGCTCCCAATAGGGCGCACGCAGTTGCTTTTTCGATATCTTGCCAAGATTGGAACGAGGCAGTTCGGCGCGGATCTCAACGCCTTGCAGCCGTTGCGTCTTGCCGACGCGGGCGTTAACCCAGGCGCGCAGGGCAGCGCCGTCGAGGTCGGCCCCGGCCCTGGGCACCACCAGCGCCAGCGGCGTCTCGCCCCATTCAGGGCTGGGGATGCCGATCACCGCCGATTCATAGACATCCGGGTGCTCTGCCAGCACGGCCTCGAGATCGGCGGCGAAGATGTTGTTGCCACCGGAGATGATCACGTCCTTCTTGCGGTCGAGCAGGATGAGAAAGCCGTCCTCGTCGAAGCGGCCGATGTCTCCGGTGCGGTGATGCATGCGACCCTCCTGGTCGAACCAGCGGATCTCGGCGGTGGCGTCGGGCCGGTTGTGATACCCCGCCATCATGAACGGCGAGCGCCCGACCACCTCGCCGGTGGCGCCGCGCGGCAACTTGTTGCCCGCTTCATCAAGGATGAAGACTTCATTGCCGGGCGCGGGCGGACCCACCGTGGCCAGCTTGCCGGGATGAAGGCGCGCATCGAGTGTGCAGGTGCAGCCGCCTTCGGTCATGCCGTAGACCTCGACGAAGCGGCCCGGCCAGCGTTCCAGGATCTCGGCCTTCAGCGATGCCTCCATCGGCGCGCCGGTCGACTGCTTGAGCACGAACGAGGACAGGTCGGTCGAGGCGAAGTCCGGATGCGCGAGGATGCGCTTGTATTGCACCGGCACCAGCATGGTGTGGGTGACGCGCATCGTGGCCGCCAGGGCCAGGTAGCGCCCCGCGTCGAACTTGCGCATCAGCACGGTGGTGCCGCCATGCGCCAGTGTGGCCAGCATGGGCATGATGGTGGTGTTGGAGTACAGCGGCGTCGACAGCAGCGTGCGACTCCCGCGCCCCAGGCCGAAACCCGGCCGGCACGCCTGGCGCGCCCGCATGTCGTGCAGGTGCACGATGCCCTTGGGCAGGCCGGTGGTGCCGGAGCTGTACATGATGTTGAACGCATCCTCCGCTGCCGCAGGCGACAGGATGGCGCCCGGGTCCGCGCCTTCCAGCCAGACCTGAAACGCAGGCTCGTTGCGTGTCGCGCCGCCCAACCAGACCAGGCCGCTCGGCATGCGTTCCGCGAAGCGGGCGGCCAGCCCGTGCAGCGCCGGGTCCGCCTCGGCATCGACAAACAGCATCTTCGCGCCGCTGTCGGCCAGCATGGCTTCCAGCGCCTCGACGCTGGCCGAAATCGCCAGCGGCACCACGCAGGCGCGCGCCGCGACGGTGCCGAACAGACACTGCACGTAATCCAGCGACGGGTGCGCCAGGATCGCCACCTTGTCCCCAGGACGAATGCCTGCCTCCCGGAGTGCGCATGCCACCTGTCGCACCTGCGCCGCCACGCCTTTCCAGGTGAGCGATTCAACTCCGTCCGAAAACGCGATGCCTTCCGGATCGGCCGTCGCGTGCGCGGCGATCAGGTCTGTGAAGGACATGAAATCCTTTGCATCCTCACCCTGCATGCTCATCGCAGCGGAATCACTGATCGAAAATCTGCACGATGGTCTCAGCCACCAGGGCCGGACGCGCCTGGCCGTCGACCTCGATGGTGCATTCGAAAGTGGTGCGGGTGCCGCCGTCGACCTGCTCGCAGGCCTTGACGCTCTGGTGCAGACGCACCCGCGCGCCGACCGGCACGGGGCTCGTGAAGCGAATCCGGTTGCAGCCGTAGTTGAGCCCCTTGCCGCGCTTCTCGACCTGGAACACGCCGCGTTGCAGATACGGGATCAGCGAAAGGGTCAGGAAGCCGTGCACCAGGGTCTTGCCGTCCGGCAGTTCCTTCTTCGCGCGCTCGGTGTCGATGTGGATCCAGTGGTCGTCACCGGTGAGTTCGGCGAACGCGTCGATCTTGCGCTGGTCGAGGGTCACCCAGTCGCTGAAGCCGAGCTTTTTGCCCACGTAGGCCGCGAGGTCCGCGGCATGTTCGACCACGGTGGTCATGTCGTCTCCTTGTCATCGCCGCCTGCTCTCCGCGCCGGCACGCGCCCGGTGGTCACCAGCGTCATCACGCTTTCACCGGCCTGGTTCTGCACCGTCACCCGGGTGCGGATGATGCCGCGCATCGGATTGGATTCCGAGCGCCGCAGATCGATGATCTCGCGCGTGACGGTGAGCCGGTCACCCGCCTTCACCGGCTTGACCCAGCGCAACTCGTCGATGCCCATGCCGACCACCGGCGTCTTGCCATAGCCGCCGGCCTGCACGAACACCCGCATCGAAAGCGCGGCGATCTGCCAGCCGCTCGCTACCAGGGTACCGAAAGGGCCGTTGGCCGCCAGCGCCGGATCGGTATGCATGGGCTGCGGGTCGTTGGCCAGGCCGAAGGCGATGATCTCTTCGGCGCTCACCACCACCGGCGCGCTCTGCCACACCTCGCCAACGGCAAAGTCCTCGAACAGGCGGGTTGCCGCCGGCTGCCCCTCCTGCAAAGCAGGCTCCGCGTTGCCGCTCATTCGACGGTGATTTTCGCGGTTTCGATCACGCGCTTCCACTTGGCCGAATCGGTGGCCACCTGCGCGGCCAGGCGCTCCGGCGCTCCGGCGATGGGGATGGCGCCGAACTGGGCCAGCTTGGCGCGCCCTTCCGGCGAATTGATGATGCGGTTGGCCTCGGCGTTGATCTTGTCGACGATCGCTCGCGGCGTCCCGAGCGGCGCGACCATCGCATACCACACCGACGCTTCCAGATCGAACCCCTGCTCCACCGCCGTCTGCACATTGGGCAGACCCTGGAAGCGCACTTTCGAGGTCACCGCCAGCGCGTTGAGCTTGCCGGCCTGGATGTTGGGTATGAACGCCGACACCGGCGCCGCGATCGCCTGGATGTTGCCGCCCAGCAGGTCCACCATGGCCGGCGCGTCGCCCTTGTAGGGCACGGCCAGCAGGTCGGTGCGCGTGATGGACTTCATCAGTTCCAGCGCGAGATGGCCGATGGTGCCGTTGCCTGGGTGGCCGACGCTGTTCTTGCCGGGGTTGGCGCGCGCCAGTTCAACGAATTCCTTGAGCGTCTTCGCCGGTACACCGGGGTTGCTTGCGATCACAAGCGGAATCTCGCCCAGCAGGATGATCGGCGCGAACGCCTTCTCCGGGTCGTAGGGCATGGACTTGTAGAGGAACTTGTTGTTGGCCAGCGGCCCGGATGATGACTGCCCGAGCGTGTAGCCGTCAGGCGCGGCCTTGGCCACCGCGTCGGTGCCAAGGTTGCCCGCGGCACCGGCGCGGTTCTCGACCACGAAGGGCTGGCCGAACTTGTCGGTCATGCCCTGCGCGATCATGCGCGCCAGGATATCGGCGCTGCCGCCGGCGGCGAATGGCACGATCACCCTGACAGGTTTGGTGGGGTAGTCCTGCGCGTTTGCGAATCCACACAGCGTTGCTGCGAGCAGCGCCGCCAGGCGCCAGGTTTTGCGGATCATATGCATGTCTCCTTGCTGAAATCGTTGTTGTTGGCGGTGTCAGGCATTGCCGGCGCGCGCCTCTCCCAGGCGGCGCAGGATCTCCGGCATGCGCGCACGGGCGCGCGCGGCCACGCTGTCGTAGACGCTGTTGCCGTGTGCGTCGATGGCCACCACCGCCGGGGCGAGCCGCTCGACATCCAGGGTGGTCAGGCGGAACTGCGAGATGTATTCGTTCCAGTGTACCGACGCCACGCCACAGATGGCGTGCGAAAGCAGCGTGCAGCCGCCCCCCAGGAAAGACAGGTAAACACAGCCGGCCTCGCGCAACGCGTCAACCGACGGCGCGGACAGGCCGCCCTTGCCGCCCACCACCCGCACGCCGCTTTTCCGGATGATGGATGGCATGAGATCGTTGTAGCGGGTGCTGGTGGTCGGGTTCAGATAGAGCGCCTCGTGACCGGCGGCGGTCTCGCGGTTGAACGAGCTCAGGTGCACGAAGGCGCCGCCGGCGAGGTCCAGCGGCAACGGCTCGCCGCGTTCGAGCAGGTCGGCCATGCGCTTGTGGGTGGGCAGCCCGATGGTCATGGTGACCGGGCCGGTCAGGCATACCTGGTCACCCACCTTGAGCGAGCGCACGTCGGCCTCGGCGAGCGGCAGGCGCAATTCGCGCATGCCGTCCGCAGTAGCGCTCACGGAAGCTGCGCTCATTCCAGCCTCTCCACCCGGCCGTCATCGTAGATCCGCGCCCGGGTACGGCGGTTGATCCAGCAGTTGAAGGCCACCGCCACCGGCATGAAACCGTGGCTGGCCGCATAGTCGATATGCACCGCCATCGCGCTGGTGTCGCCGCCGGTGCCCATCGGGCCGATGCCGGTGGCGTTGATCGCCGCGAGCAGGCGCGCTTCCATCGCCGCCAGCACGGGTTCCTGATTGACCTGGCCGAAGGGTCGCAGGACCTGTTCCTTGGCCATCCTGGCGGCATAGTCGAAGGTGCCGCCGATGCCGACACCCACCACGATGGGCGGGCAGGGCTGGCTGCCGGCGGTGAGCACGGTGTCGAGCACGAATTTCTCGATGGTTTCGTGGGTCGGGTATACGAAGGTTTCGATGGCCTCCCAGCGCCCGGTGCCCATCGCCTTGGGGGCACAGGCGAACTCGACGTAGTCGCCGTCGTCGATCACGTCGAAGCTCACCAGCGGCATGGCGCGCCCGGCGTAACCGCGCTCGTGGGTGAGCGGATTGGTCACCATCTTGAGGATGGGCGGGTTGATGCGCGCCACCAGGTCGGCGAAGCCATCGACGATCGCCTGACGCACCGGGCCTTCGAAGCGCACCCGCGTGCCGATCTTCACCGAATAGGTGGGCACGCCGATATCGGTGCAAACGAGATGGCTTTCACGCTCGGCGGCATCCGCGCTTTCGAGCATGATGGAAATGGTCTTCCTGCCGACGCGGTCGGTTTCGCCGCCGGCGGCACGGCGCAGCGCCGCGAGGGTGTCGTCAGGCACCTTCTTGAGCGACCACTCGTAGAGGCTGGCGGTGAGGTCGCGGATCTGCTGGCTGGAAACGGGCATCGGCTGGATGGACGGGCAAAGGGCCCCAATGGCCTGGCGGGGCGAGGTTACGCCACATTTCGGAGAATGCGCCAGCCCCGCATCGGGCTCAAGCGGATTGTTGATGCTTTTCGCGCTGCGAAACGCGCCGAGCAGCCATGCCCCAAGGCCCGGACGATGCGCAATAATCACGCCTTTCGCGCAAGACGCTTCACCCGCGCCGACTGACCCAGAGGATCACCCCTTGAGCACTGCCGCCCGCCCGCTGCTGTTTGATTCCCACGCCCATCTGGTGGCCGACGACCAGGTGAAATACCCCCGCAACCCGATGCAGCGCGCGGCCGATGCGCCCTACCGCGCCCCCGGGGTGATCGGCAAGCCGGGCGGCCACCATGGCCCCAACCCGATCAACGAGGTGCCGGATGCCGCGCGCGTGCTCGCCTGGATGAAGGAGGAAAACGTCGACGGCATCGTGGCGGTGCAAAAGCGCATGATCTACCGCTACGACAACAGTTACATCCTGGATTCCTCGGACCAGTACCCAGACCTGTTCTCGGCCGTGGTGATCCTCGACGCCGAGGACGCCGGCACCCCCGACCTGGTGCGCAAGTTCACCCGCGAGAACGGCCTGGCGGGCTTGCGCCTGTTTGGCGGCCGCAAGCCCGACGGCAGCATGCCCTGGCTCAACTCGCCGAGTGCTCTACGGAGCTGGGACGTGTGCCAGGAACTGGGGCTGGTGATGGACCTCGAAGTGCTCTCGCACGGCGGCGGCGGCCCTTCGATCCCCGCCATCATCGAGCTGACCCGCAAGTACCCGGCCATCCGCATCGTGCTCGACCACCTGCTTGAACCCGAGATGGACGAAGGCGAGCACTTCGGCCTGGACGAGCGCTACGAAAAGCTCGCCGGCCTGCCGAACATCTATTTCAAGTTCACCTCGATCAACCTCGACATCTGCCGCGAGGGCGGCGTCCCCGCTGAAAAGGTGCTGCGCCGCGCGGTGGACATGTATGGCGCCGACCACGTCATGTGGGGCTCGGACATCGGCACCTCGTCGGGCACCTACAAGGACATGGTGCAGCGCTTCCTCGATTCGGCCGTGCTGCTGTCGCCGGCGGAGTTGCAGGCGGTGGCGCATGACACCGGCAAGCGGGTGTTCATCAAGGGCGGCATGCGGCCCTGAAGGCCCCGAATCCCCGCGAGATCCCCCACCAGATCGGGGGATTTCACCCATTGCCCTGGGGCAAGCTCGCGCAGGCCCCGGAGCAGCCTTGCAAATCAAGCACTTGTACGGCGTATGCCGGATGGCATGGATGCTGCACTTGCGTCCCCATTGATTCGATCATTCCGGGACACACCATGAAGACTATTCGCACCTCCTTTGCCGGGCTGGGCCTGGCCAGCGCGCTGATCGGCGCCAGCCCGGCATACGCCGCCGACGTGGCGCTTGGCGGCGTCACCTGGAACACCACCGGCGCCGCGGGCGTGATTGCGGGTGACACGACGGTGCCGGTTTCGCCTCTCGGCAATTCGCCCTTCGGGTATGTCAC
Organism: Burkholderiales bacterium; assembly: GCA_965279115.1. Classification (GTDB taxonomy): domain Bacteria; phylum Pseudomonadota; class Gammaproteobacteria; order Burkholderiales; family JAEUOS01; genus JAEUOS01. The sequence continues at coordinate 2,727,958 of OZ257137.1, read as the reverse complement.
CACCGCCGGTGGGGTGTACAACACCTCGCCACTGGTGCTGCGGGACGAAGGCAGGGGCACCAAGAACCAGACCAATGGCACGAAGATCGTTTCCGGTTCGTTCAGCGCTGCCGCCAGCGAAAAGCTGGACCTGTACTTCAACTACGTCTCCACCGACGGACGCGGCTACGACGACTACGCCTGGGCACGGCTGGTCAACGCCGGCAACAACACCACGGCGGCCTGGCTGTTCACCGCGCGCAGTACCAATTCGGCGAATGGCAACGTCGTGCCAGGCAACGTGCTCAACCGCCAGGCCGACAACAATTTGCCGGACCAACTCGACGCCACCCTCAACGATGGCAACACGGTGAACTTCAAGGTCGCCGGCACCCAATGGGCGCCGCTGGGGTACTCCAGCGGCATCTGCTGGGACAGCGCAAACACCTGCGGCCCGACCGGCTGGATCAAGTCGTCCTTCTCGATCACCGCCAGTGGCAGCTACTACCTCGAGTTCGGCGTCAACAACTGGGGCGACGAAGCCTACGACTCGGCGCTCGCCTTCGACTTCGCCGGCCTGCGACAGGCCAATTTCAGCGGCCTGACCGCGCCGGTACCGGAACTGCCCCCAGTGGCCATGATGGCGCTTGGCCTGGGACTGATGGCGCTGGTCGTGCGGCGGCGGCTGCGCGGCCCCATGGGTCCGGCGCACACGATGCCGCTCCCAGACCAGCACTAAGTACACCCCTCGCAGTTTCGCAGCGCTGACCACCAGCCTCGACAGCCCGGCCGCCAGTCGGGTGTTGTTGCCGGTCGCCTCCGGGCAGGCGACGCCAACAGGATTGCTCCCTTGACGGGTATGCCTTCACGGCGCACCCCCACGCTTATTGCGACGCAGCAGGGAACGGCCGGCACCCTGCGCTATCCTTGCCTTCCGATCGCATGCCGGGGGCATGCGCAAGAGAACAATCCCGACTGCGGGAGGAGACAATGCTGGAGAAACTCCAGGACCTGGTCAATGCCGACGCCTGGCTGGTGCAGCGCGGGCGCTTCGTGGACACGCGCTTCCTGCTGGAAGCAGGTGAACATCAGCATCTGGTGACCATTCATGCGGGGCGCATCGAAAGCGTGACAGCCGGCCCGTTCGTGATGCCGCGCTGGACCTTCGCGCTGCGTGCCCCGGAAGAGGCGTGGCGGCGCTTCTGGCTCCCGTTGCCACCCCCGGGTTTCAACGACATCCTCGCAATGGTCAAGTCGCGCACCCTGCGGGTCGAAGGCGACCAGCATGTGTTGATGGCCAACCTCCTGTACTTCAAGGATGTGCTGGCCTGCCTGCGGGGCAAGGTGCAATGAGCGCCCCCGCAAACACCACGGCAGGAGCCGCGCACATGGAGGCGTTTTTCGAACCGGTGGTCGGCCGCTACCTGCATGTCGAGCTTCTTGGCAAGCCGCACCGCGTGTATGTGGAGGAATCGGGACAGGGCATCCCGCTGGTATGCCTGCATACCGCCGGCAGCGACTCGCGCCAGTACCGCGCGCTGCAAAACGACCCGGAGATCCTCAGGAACTACCGCGTCATCGCCTTCGACCTGCCGTGGCACGGCAAGTCATCGCCGCCGGCTGGCTGGCACACCCATGAGTACCGCCTCACTTCCGCCGACTACGTGGCCATCGTGCGCGGGGTCTGCGCCGCCCTCAGGCTTGACCGCCCGATGGCGATGGGCTGCTCGATCGGCGGGCGCATCGTGCTGCACCTGGCGCTGGATCATGCGCGCGAGTTCCGCGCCCTGATCGGCCTGCAGTCGGGCGCGCATGTGGACCCCTACTACGACGTGCAGTGGTTGCACCGGCCCGACGTGCACGGGGGCGAGGTGTGCGCCGGCATCGTCTCCGGCCTGATCGGACCGGCGGCGCCTGCGGCCGATCGCTGGGAGACCCTGTGGCACTACATGCAGGGCGGGCCGGGGGTGTTCAAGGGCGACCTGTACTTCTACAAGATCGACGGCGACATCCGCGACCGCGTGGCCGGCATCGACACCCAGGCCTGCCCGCTCTATCTGCTCTCCGGCGAGTACGACTATTCCTGCAACCCCGAGGACACCCGCGCCCTCGAACGCAGCATCGCCGGCGCGAAGGCGGTGATCATGCCGGGCATCGGCCACTTTCCCATGAGCGAGGACCCGCAGGGGTTTCTCACCCACCTGCGCCCGGTGCTCGCCGAGATCCTGTCCCGCTGAACCGAAGCATCGCCACCGGACCCGGCCCCATGCATCCCCACATCCACGCCAGCACCCAGCCCGACAAGCCGGCCTTCATCATGGCCGGCAGCGGCGCGCGGCTCACCTATCGCGAGCTCGAGGACCGCTCCAACCAGGTGGCGCAACTGCTGCGAAGCCTTGGCCTCGCCGCCGGCGACCATATCGCCATCCTGCTGGAGAACCATCCGCGCTTTTTCGAGATCTGCGTGGGCGCCCATCGCGCCGGCATCATCTACACCGCCATGAGCACCCGCCTCACCGTCGGCGAGGCCGCCTACATCATCGAAAACTGCGGAGCGAAACTGCTGGTCACCTCGCAGGCGATGGCCCCGCTGGCCGGGCAACTGCTGGCGCAAACCCCCGCGCTCGCGAACCGCCTGATGATGGACGGCACCGCGCCCGGCCATGAGTCCTACGAAGCCGCATTGGCACGCCACCCTGCCACGCGCATCGCCGACGAGACCGCCGGAGGCGACATGTTGTATTCCTCCGGCACCACCGGCCGCCCCAAGGGCGTATGGGTGCCGCCGGAATCGCCCGCCATCGATGCGATGAACCCGCTGATCGGCATCTGCATGAAGCTCTACGGCATGGGCGCGGGCACGGTGTACCTCTCGCCGGCGCCGCTCTATCACGCCGCGCCGCTGCGCTTTTGCCTGACCACCCTGCGCCTGGGGGGCACCTGCGTGGTGATGGAGCATTTCGACCCGGAGGATTACCTGCGCATGGTGGCGCAGTACAAGGTGACGCACACCCAGCTGGTGCCCACCATGTTCGTGCGCATGCTGAAGCTGCCGGAAGAAGCGCGCAAGCGCCACGATCTGTCCTCGCTGAAGATCGCCATCCATGCCGCGGCGCCCTGCCCGATCCCGATCAAGTCGCAGATGATCGAATGGTGGGGCCCGGTGATCTGGGAGTACTACGCCGGCACCGAGGGCAATGGCATGGCCATGGTGAGCTCCGGCGAATGGGTCAAGCATCCGGGCACGGTAGGACGTGCCGTGATCGGCATCCTCAAGATCTGCGATGACGATGGCGCGGAAATGCCTGTCGGCACACCCGGCACCGTGTATTTCGCCGACGGACGGCCCTTCGAATATCACAACGACACCGACAAGACCGCGGGCAGCCGCAACCGCCACGGCTGGACCACGCTCGGCGATGTGGGCTACGTGGATGCCGAAGGCTACCTGTATCTCACCGACCGCAAGGCCCACATGATCATCTCCGGCGGGGTCAACATCTACCCGCAGGAAGCCGAGAACCTGCTCATCACCCATCCCAAGGTGCAGGACTGCGCGGTCATCGGCGTGCCCAACGAGGAATTCGGCGAGGAGGTCAAGGCGGTGGTGCAGCCGCGCGACATGCGCGACGTGCAGGGCGACGCCGGCCGTGCCCTCGAAGCCGAACTGATCGCCTTCTGCCGCGAGCAGCTATCGCCGATCAAATGCCCGCGCTCGGTCGATTTCGAGGCCGAATTGCCGCGCCATCCCACCGGCAAGCTCTACAAGCGCCTGCTGCGCGACCGCTACTGGGCGGGCCATGCCAGCAGGATCATATGAAGCGGGACAGCAAGTCATGAAACTGCAGCCCCTGGCGTGGCGCATCGGCGCGGTGAAGGTCACCAAGATCGTCGAGCTCGAGTTCACCGGCGGGACGCGCTTCATCCTGCCGCAGGCCACCCGCGAAGCGGTGGCGGCAATGCACTGGCTGAAACCGCATTTCATGAGCGATGACGCCCGGCTCATCATGAGCGTGCATGCGCTGGTGGTCGAGACGCCGACGCGGCGCATCGTGGTCGACACCTGCATCGGCAACGACAAGAGCGGCCGCATGGCGCCGCACTGGAACAACATGCAGGGCCCGTTCCTGGCCGACCTGGCGGCGGCGGGCTACCCGCGCGAGTCGATCGACACGGTGCTGTGCACCCACCTGCATGTCGACCACGTCGGCTGGAACACCATGCGGGTGGATGGCCAATGGCTGCCCACTTTTCCCAATGCGCGCTACCTCATGGCGGAGAGCGAGTTCGGCTACTGGCGCAGCAGCCCGGAAGGCGAGGGGCAGGCGCTGATATTCGCCGACTCGGTGCAGCCGGTGTTCGACGCCGGGCTGGTGGACCTGGTGGCCACCGACCACCGCATCTGCGAGGAGGTACGCCTGGTGCCCACCCACGGCCACACGCCGGGCCACGTGAGCATCGCCATCGAATCGCAGGGGGCACAGGGGCTCATCACCGGCGATTTCGTGCACCACCCCTGCCAGATGGCGCATCCGGACTGGGCCTCGTCGGCCGACTTCGACCCCGCCGCCGCCATCGCCACCCGGCAACGCATGTTCAGCGCGCTGGCCGAGGGGCCCACGCTTGTGATCGGCACCCATTTCGCCGGCGCCACCGCCGGCCGCGTCGTGCGCGACGGCGACGCATGGCGGTTTGAAACCTGAAGTTCCCACAACAAGAACATCGACAAGGAGATCCACCATGTTGAAACGCCTCACTCCCCTGCTGCTCACCGCGGTCGCGCTGGCCAGCGCCCCGGTGCCGGCACAGACCTGGCCCGCCAGGCCGATCAAGTTGGTCGTACCGTTCGCCGCCGGCGGCACCTCCGACATCCTCGCCCGCGCCATCGGCCAGAAGCTGGGCGATGCGCTCGCCCAGTCGGTGATCGTCGAGCCGCGCGCCGGCGCCAACGGCAATGTCGGCGCCGACTATGTCGCCAAGTCGCCAGCCGACGGTTACACCCTGCTCCTGACCGACCTCTCGGTGCTCTCGGTCAACCCCAGCGTCTACCCCAACATGCCCTACGACCCGGCCCGGGACCTCGCGCCGGTGATCATGGTCTCGTATTCACCGCATGTGCTGGGCGTGCATCCCTCCCTGCCGGTCAGGACCGCGCAGGAACTCATCGACTTCGCGCGTGCCAATCCCGGCAAGCTCAATTTCGCCGTCTCGGGCACCGGTGGCGCACCGCATCTGGCCGGCATCGAGTTCGCGCAGCGTACCGGCATCGCCTGGACCTACATCCCCTACAAGGGCGGCTCGCAGGCGGTGGCCGATGTGGCCGCCGGGCAGTCCAACGTGATCATGAACGGCATGCTCGCCACCTACCCGACGGTGAAGTCCGGGCGCATCCGCGGCCTGGCCGTCTCCAGCCTGCAGAAAGTGGCGGCCGCACCGGAGTTGCCCACCATCGCCGAACTGCTGCCGGGCTTCGAGACCGGCTCCTTCCAGGGCATCGTGGCGCCCGCCGGCACGCCCGCCGAGGTGATCGCGCGGCTCAATGCGGAGATCACCAAGGCGCTGGCCCTGCCGGACATGAAGGAACGCTTAGCCGCGCAGGGTACCGAAGTCAAGTCCGGCACACCCCAGGCGTTGGGCAGCTTCATCGCCGCCGAGCGCACCCGCTGGGCCAAGGTGATCAAGGACTCCGGCATCAAGTTCGAATGAACAGGAAACCGACATGAAAAACCGCGTCACCCGGCTTCTGGGTACCCGATACCCCATCATCCAGGGCGGCATGCAATGGGTGGGCCATGCCGAACTCGCCTCCGCAGTATCGAATGCCGGCGGCCTGGGCATATTGACGGCCCTGACCCAGCCCACGCCCGAGGACTTGGCGCAGGAGATCGCCCGCTGCCGGCAAATGACCGACCAGCCCTTCGGCGTGAACCTCACCATCCTGCCCTCGATCAAGCCGCCGCCGTTCGCCGAGTACATCGCCGCGATCGTCGAATCGGGCGTGAACATCGTCGAGACCGCCGGCAACAATCCGCGCGACTTCGCGCCGAAGTTCAAGGAACACGGCATCACCGTGATCCACAAGTGCACCTCGGTGCGTCATGCGCTTTCGGCCGAGCGGCACGGCGTGGACATCATCTCCATCGACGGCTTCGAGTGCGCCGGCCATCCCGGCGAGGACGACGTCACCAACCTGATCCTCATTCCCGCCGCAGTGCGCGCCTGCAAGATACCGGTGGTGGCCTCTGGCGGCATAGCCGACGGTTACCAGATGGCCGCCTGCATGGCGATGGGCGCCGAGGGCATCAACATGGGCACGCGATTCATGACCACGCGGGAAGCGCCGATCCACGACAACATCAAGGCCGCGCTCGTCAAGGGCGGGGAACGCGACACCAACCTGATCCTGCGCACCATGAACAACACCTCGCGGGTGTTCAAGAACGCCATCTCCGATGAGGTGGTGGCCATGGAAAGGGAAGGCGCCACCTTCGAGGAAGTGCGTCACCTGGTGGTGGGCACGCGCGGCAAGGCCGCCATGAAGAGCGGCGAGATCGACGGCGGCATCGTCGCCGCCGGCATGGTGATCGGCCTGATCAATGACATTCCAACCTGCCAGGAACTAATCGAACGCATCGTGCGCGAATGCCGCCAGGCGCTGGCCTCGGCCAGCGCCATGGCGGCCTGACACCAACGAAATCGCCAAGGAGACCATCGTGAACAAGCGTCGCAAGTTCGTCATGGCCATGGGTGCAGGCGCCCTGGCCGCACAGATCCCGCAATCCGCAATCGCACAGCAGGGCTACCCCGCCAAGCCGATCCGCTTTGTCATGCCCTATCCGCCGGGCGGCAGTTCGGAAATCCTGGCGCGCCCGATCGCCGCCGAACTGACAAAGAACCTGGGGCAATCGGTATTCATCGATTTCAAGCCCGGCGGTGGCACCACCATAGGCGCGGACCTGATCGCCAAGTCGGCCCCCGATGGCTACAACATCATCATGATGCTCACCGCGCACGCCGTGAACGCGTCGCTGATGCCCAAGCTCCCCTATGACACGGTGAAGGACTTCTCGCCCATCACCCTGGCGGCTACGCTGCCGTTAGTGGTGGTGGTCAATGCAGCTTCTCCCTACAAGAGCATGGCCGACCTGGTGGCCGCGATGCGCGCCAATCCGGGCAAGCTCAACTACGCTTCCGCCGGCCCGGGCAACACCAGCCACCTGTCGGTGGAGTACTTCAAGTCGCTGATGGGCGTTAACGTCACGCATGTGCCGTACAAGGGCAGCGGCCCGGCCATCACCGCACTGCTCGGGCGCGAAGTCGACATGATTTTCGATTCACTTTCGTCCTCGCTGCCGCAGATCCAGGGCGGCAAGTTCCGCGCGCTGGCGGTTTCCACCTTGAAGCGCTCCAGCGTGTTGCCCGACGTGCCGACCATTCACGAGACGGTGCTGAAGGATTTCGACGTCTCGGTCTGGTACGCCATCCTCGCCGCGGCGGGAACTCCGGCACCCATTGTGCAAAAGCTCAATGCCGAGTTCATCAAGGCCATGAACGCACCGGATGCAAAGCAGCGTATCGAGGCGGCCGGCTACAACATCGTCGGCTCGACGCCGGCCGAACTCGACAGCTTCATCAAGGCCGAGATCGTGCGCTGGGCCAAGGTGGTCAAGGATTCGGGTGCGACGGTGAACTGACATCGGCCGGTGGCCAATGTGTCAGCGTGCGGTGAATCCGCCGTCGGCACACAGCAATTGCCCGGTGATGAAGGAAGCGCGGGATGAGAGCAGGAAGCTCACCACCTCGGCGATCTCGCCGGCCTCGCCGAAGCGGCCCATCGGGATGGCATCGATCAGCCCGCGATGGCGCGCTGGATCGGCGCGCGAGGCCGCTGTCAGCGGCGTGATGGTCGGGCCCGGCCCGACCGCGTTGACGCGGACGTTGCGCGCGGCCAGTTCCAGCGCCATGGAACGCACCATGCCGTTCAAGCCCGCCTTGGAGGCGGCGTAGGCGGCGCCGCGCGGATGCCCCACCTCGCCGATCTGGCTGGAGATCACCACCAGCGCGCCGCCCCGGGCGGCGGCCGTCATCAGGGTGGCAGCCGCGCGGCACAGGATGAAGGTGGAGGTGAGGTTGATATCCAGCGTGGCCAGCCACTCGCCATCGGTAGTGTCGAGCGCACCATGGGCGATGAAGATGCCGGCGCAGCAGGCCACGCCATCCAGGCCACCGAGCAACCGCGCCGCCTCTCCGGGAAGCGCCGCCGTCGCCCGGCGATCGGTCAGGTCCTGCACCAGCACCCGGGCATCCGGCACCTGCGCCGCGAGCGCGGCGCGCTGGCCCTCGTCCAGGATGACTGCCGCCACCTCGGCGCCCTCGCGCGCGAGCACACCTGCCGTGGCAAGGCCGATACCGCTGCCGGCACCGGTCACCAGGATCCTGCGTCCCGCGAGTTCCCCGGCCATGCCCGCGACGCTCAAAGGCGCTCGATGACGGTCGCGTTGGCCATGCCGCCGGCCTCGCACATGGTCTGCAGGCCGTAGCGGCCGCCGCTTTTCTCCAGCGCGTTCAGCATGGTGGTCATGAGGCGTGCGCCCGAGGCGCCCAAGGGATGCCCCAGCGCGATGGCGCCACCCAGCGGGTTGAGACGGGCCGGGTCGACATTGAATTCACGCTGCCAGGCCAGCGGCACCGAGGCGAAAGCCTCGTTGACCTCGAAATGGTCGATGGCGTCCGCCTGGATGCCGGTTTTTGCCAGCACCCGCCGGGTGGCGGGAATCGGCGCGGTCAGCATCATGAGCGGATCGTCGCCGATGACATCGAAGCCGACGAAACGCGCGCGCGGCTTCAACCCCAGCTTCGCGGCCATGCGTTCGCTCATGATCAGGAGTCCCGCCGCCCCGTCGGTGATCTGCGACGAGTTGCCGGCGGTGACACGCCAGTCGATGTGAGGATAGCGTGCCTTCATCTCGTCGCTGGCGAAGGCCACCTTCAGCTGCGCCAGGCTGTCCGGCGTGGTCTGGGCGCGGATGGTCTCGTCCTCCGACACGCTGCCGGCGGGCGTCGCCACCGGGATGATCTCGCCGGCAAAGGCGCCGGCGGCGCGCGCTGCGGCGGCGCGCTGGTGCGACTGTGCCGAATAGGCGTCGAGTTCGTCACGCGAAATCTTCCACTTGTCGGCCACCAGTTCGGCCGATACACCCTGGCCGATCATGCCCGGCGCATAGCGTGCCAGCACCGACGGCGAAAACGGATTCTGGCCGATGCGCGCCGAGCCCATCGGCACCCGGCTCATCGACTCCACCCCGCAGGCGATCACGATCTCGTAGGCGCCCGCCATCACGCCTTGCGCGGCGAAATGCACCGCCTGTTGTGAAGAGCCGCACTTGCGGTCTATGGTGGTCGAGGGCACATGGTCGGGGTAGCCGGCGGAAAGCCAGGCGAAGCGGCCGACGCCGGCGGATTGCTCGCCGGCCTGGGATACGCAACCGGCGATGACGTCGTCGACCGTGCCCGGGTCGAGGCAGTTGCGCGCGATCAGCGATTCAAGCACCGGTTTCAGCACATCGGTGGCATGCAGGTCTGACAGGCTGCCGCCCGGCTTGCCGCGCCCCATCGGGGTACGCACGGCATCGACAATCACGGCTTCGTTACGCATTTCGTTCTCCTCTTTCTCGGTATCGGGCCCAGCTGATTCGATCGCCGTTCCAGTTTAACCGTGCCGCCCCGCGATCCCGTCAAATGTATGCTTGACAATACATTAAGACATTTTGTAGATTGCCCCCATGGCACCACCCGCCGACATTCTGCAGATGCAGCGCTCGCAAGGCGCCGGCGGCGCCGTGGCGCTGTACCACCGCGTCTACACCATCCTGCGCGAGCGCCTGATGTCCGGGGCCTATCCCGCGGAGCGACCATTGCCCGGCGAACTCGAGCTGGCGGCTGACTTCGGCGTATCGCGCGTGACCATGCGCCGTGCGCTCGACGAGCTCAAGCGCGAAGGCCTGATCGTGCGCACCCGCGGACGCGGCTCCTACCCGTCGGCACCCGAGCGCAGCCCGCCGGTCCGCGGCACGGTCTCAGGCCTGCTCGACAACATCATCGCCATGGGGCTCAAGACCTCGGTGCGCATCATCTCGCTCGACTCCGTGGCGGCGCCGCCGGACGTCGCGCAGGCAATGTCGATCCCCGCCGCCAGCCGTGTGCAGAAGGCGGTACGGGTGCGCTCGCTGGATGGCGCGCCGCTTGCGTTGATGACCACCTGGGTGCCGCAGACGGTGGCGACGTTCACGCGCCGCCAGCTTTCCGAAACCCCGATGCTGAAGCTGCTCGAAGGCGCCGGCGTCTCGGTGGCGCATGCCGACCAGACCATCAGCGCGCAGCTGGCGGACACCACGGTGGCGCCACTGCTCGATGTTGGCTACGGCGCGGCGCTCCTGGCCGTCAACCGCCTGGTGCGCGATGACAGCGGCCGGGCCGTGCAGTTGTTGCGCGGCCTGTACCGGCCGGACCGCTACGAATACCGCATGTCGCTGGACCGCGCCGGCGACGCCACCCGCGTGTGGGTCAGCCGCGACGACGACCGCGACGGCCGCCCGCCGGCGCCACGGGCAGCGCGCCAGAGCCCACGGGAAGCCATCCATGCCTGACGCCTCGCCCCTGTTCCGCCTTGACGGGCGACGCGCCCTGGTAACCGGCGCCGCGCGCGGCATCGGCCTGGAGATCGCCCGACTGCTGGCCGAACTCGGCGCAAAAGTGGCCCTGGCCGACCGCCTGCCGCTCGACGCCGCGCGTGAAGCCATCGGCGCCGCCGTGGTGTCCACCCACAGCCTCGACCTGCGCGACACCGCCTCCTGCGAAGCGACGATCAAGGCGGCATGCGAATCCCTGGGCGGCCTCGACCTGCTGGTCAACAATGCCGGCATCATCGACCACCGCCCCGCGCACGAGATCGACGACGACACCTGGTCGCGCATCATCGACACCAACCTGACCGGCACCTTCCGCATCTGCCGCGCCGCGCATGCCGCCCTGATAGCCGCCGGCGGCGCCGGCCGCAACCCGGCGGTGGTCAACCTTTCGTCCGGCGTCTCGAAGTACGCCACCCCCAACAACGCCCACTACTCGGTGAGCAAGGCCGGCATCAACCACCTCACACGCCTGCTGGCCCTGGAATGGGCGGGCGCCGGCGTGCGTGTCAATGCGGTCGCACCCACCGTGGTGCCCACCGACATGAGCGCCGGCTTTCGCGCCAATCAGGCCAACGTGGCCGTCAAGATGGAGCAGACGCCGCTCGGACGCTTCGCCACCACCACCGAGATCGCCGCCGCCGTGGCGTTCCTGCTGGCACCGGCTGCCGCCATGATCACCGGGCAGGTGCTGTTTGTCGACGGCGGCTGTTCGATCAAATGACCCACCCAAACCCAGACCGCGGGACGACCGCGAACCCACGAAGGAGCCACCCATGAAACAAACCCGCCGCACATTCATCAAGCACACCGCCGCCGCTGCCGGCGCGATGGGCTTTCCGCTGATCGGTGGCGCCCAGGCGGCGCCGATCAAGATCGGCGTGTTGCACCCGGTCACCGGCGGACTCGCCTTCCCCGGCCAGCAGTCGCGCGAAGGCGCCATGCTGGCCATCGAGGAAATCAACGCGCGCGGCGGCATCAAGTCGATGGGCGGCGCCAAGATCCAGCCGGTGCTGGGCGACGCGCAGTCGCAGCCGCAGGTGGGTGTGGCCGAGGTCGAGAAGATGAACGAGCAGGGCGTGACCGCCATTGTCGGCGCCTACGCCTCGGCCATCTGCCTGGCGCACACCCAGGCCGCCGCCAAGTACAACATCCCCTGCGTCATCGACCAGGGCGTTGCCGAGCAGATCGTCCAGCGCGGCCTGAAGAACGTGTTCCGCTTCGGCCCCGGCTACGACAAGGTGGTCAAGGCGGGCATCAACTACCTGCACATCATGAACACCGTGGCCGGCAAGCCGATCAAGACCGCGGTGCTGGTGCACGAGGAATCGCTGTTCGGCACCGGCACCGCGCAGCAGATCGCGCGCGACCTGCCGGCCATGGGTTACGAAGTGCTTGAAGTCATCAAGCATGCCAACCCGACCCGCGATTTCAACAACATCGCCCTGCGCATCAAGTCGCGCAATCCGGATGTCATCATCCCCTCGTCCTACCTGAACGAGTATGTGCTGCTGCTCAAGACCCTCAAGCAGCAGGGCGTCAGCCCGAAAGCGATCTACTCGATCTTCGGCGGCGGCGGCTCCAACCCCAAGGTCATCAAGGAAAACGCGGGCGACGTCGACATGGTGCTCGACTGCAACCACTGGTACAACCCGAAGAACCCGAAGTCGCGCGAGGTGCGTGCCCGTGCCGAGAAGAAAGGCCTGTTCTTCACCCACGAAGTGCTGATGGCCTACACCGTCACCATGATGCTGGGCGACGCCCTGGAACGCGCCAAGTCGTCCAAACGCGAAGCGGTGCTTGACGCCCTACAGGCTTCGAACTGGTCCGACCACATCATGCCCTACGGCGCCACCAAGTTCGTCAACGGCCAGAACGACGGCGCGCAACCCCTGGTCACCCAGTACCTCAAGGGCGACGTCAAGGTGGTGCTGCCGAACAACTTCGCCGAAGCCGACGCCATTTTCCCGGCACGCAAAGGATAAACCGGCACACGACCTGATCTCCGGCGACCCGCAAGGGTCGCCGGTGTCCCCGCATGCTTGAACTCCAGATCCTCTGGCCGGCGCTCCTCAACGGCCTGACGATGGGCGCGATCTACGCGCTGATCGCGCTCGGCCTCACGCTCGTGTATGGCGTGCTGCACATCATCAACTTCGCGCACGGCTCGCTGCTCATGGTCGGGCTGTACGCGGTGTTCTTCCTGTTCAAGTTCTGGAAGATCGACCCCTATGTCGCCCTCGTGGTGCTGGTGCCGGGCATGTTCGCCCTTGGCTACGCGTTGCAGCGCCTGATCATCGGACGCGGCAGCCACGGCAAGGACGAGAACATCCTCCTGGTCACCCTCGGGCTTTCGATCATCATCGAGAACCTGGCGCTGCATTTCTTCGGTTCCGAGACACGCCAGATCGAAACCGCCTATAGCTCGGCCATGGTCAACATCGCCGGTGCCACCCTCACGGTGCCGCGCGTGGCGGCCTCCGCCGGCGCGCTGGCGTGCTGCGCCATCCTGTGGCTGATCATGGCGCGCACCGACCTCGGGCGCGCCATCCGCGCCATCGCCAAGGAGCGCCAGGGCGCGCGCCTGGTGGGTATCGATGTCGAGCACATCTTCGCCATGAGCTTCGGCATTGGTCTGGCCTGCCTGGGCGCGGCCGCCTGTTTCCTGCTGCCGGCGTTCTACGTCTCGCCGCAGGTCGGCCATACCTTCGTGCTGGTGGCCTTCACCGTGGTGGTGCTGGGTGGCATGGGCAGTTTCGTCGGCTCGCTGGTGGGCGGCTTCGCCGTCGGCGTGGTGGAGTCGTTCGGCGGCCTCATGCTGGGGGAAAGCCTCGGGCAGATCGGCGTGTTCGTCATCTTCATCGCGGTGTTGCTGTTCCGGCCGGCGGGCCTGTTCGGGCACAAGGTATGACGCGCGGCGCGCTACGCTCCCTGTTGGGCATCGCCGCCTTCCTCGCGGCGATGGCGCTCCTGCCCTCGTTCATCAGGAGCGAGTTCTGGCTCACCTTCCTGATCCTGGCGCTCTACACCGCCAGCCTGGGCCAGGCCTGGAATGTGCTGGGCGGCTTCGGCGGCCAGTACTCTTTCGGCCACGCCATGTTCTTCGGCGTTGGCGCCTACGCCGCGGCGGTGCTGCAGGTGCGATTCGGCATCAATCCCTGGGTGGCCCTGGGCGCCGCCTTCGCACTGGGCGGCGCCACCGGCGCGATGGTGGGTGCGCTCACCTTCCGCTATGGACTCAAGGGCTCATACTTCGCGCTCGTCACGCTCGCATTCGCCGAGGTGTTCCGGGTGCTCGCCAACACCTTCGAGTTCACCGGCGCCGGCGTGGGCATGATGATCAAGCTCGCGCCCGGCGCGGCCAACTTCCAGTTCGCCGAGAAGACCGGCTTCTACTTCACCATCCTCGCCATCGTCGCCGGCGGGCTGCTGGTCGCCTGGTGGCTCAAGCATTCGCGCTTCGGCGCCTGGCTTATGGCCGTGCGCGAGAACGAGGACGCCGCGCGGGCGCTGGGCGTGGACGTGTTCCGCATCAAGTTTTACGCCATCACGCTGTCCGGCGCGATGATGGCCACCGGCGGCGTGTTCTACGTGCAGATGTTCCAGTACATCGACCCGCCACTGGCGTTCGGTTCCGGCATTTCGGTGGAAGCGTTGCTGGTGGCCATCGTCGGCGGCATGGGCAGCATTTTCGGCCCGCTGATCGGTGCCTTCACGCTGGCGCTGGTGAACCACACCACGACCGAGCTGATCGGCAAGGCGCCGGCACTGTCGATGGCGTTGTACGGCCTGTTGCTGATCGTGATGGTGACCTTCCTGCCCAACGGGCTGATCGGCGGCCTCACCAGCCTGGCCCGGCGACTGGGCATGCGGCAACGGAGCGGCAAGGATGACTGAAGCCAGCGCCCCCATTCTGGAAGTGACCGGCCTGCGCAAGAGCTTCGGCGGCCTGCGCGCGGTCGATGATGTCACCCTCGCCGTGCCCACAGGCAGCCTGACGGCCCTGATCGGCCCGAATGGCGCGGGCAAGACCACGCTCTTCGCGCTGGTGTCGGGCTTCATCGAACCTGACGCAGGCGACGTGGCATTCGCGGGCCGACAGATCGCCGGAATGCCGGCGCACCAGGTGTGCCGGCTCGGCATGACGCGCACCTTCCAGATCGTCCAGCCTTTCGCCGGCCAGACCGTGCTCGAGAACATCGCGGTGGGCGCCCACCTGCACCGCGTGCGCCAGACCGACGCGCAGGACCATGCGCGCGCCGTCGCCGCGCGCGTCGGCCTGGCCGACCAGCTCGACAAGCGCGCCGACAGCCTGCCGATCGCCGGCCGCAAGCGGCTTGAACTGGCGCGCGCGCTGGCCACCGACCCCAGGCTCCTTTTGCTCGACGAAGTCATGGCGGGCCTGAACCCGAGCGAGATCGCCGAGATCATCCCGATCATCCGCGGCATCCGCGACGGCGGCGTCACCATCCTGCTGATCGAGCACGTGATGCAGGCGGTAGTCAACCTGGCCGAGCATGTGTGGGTGCTGTCCTACGGCAAGCTCATTGCCGAAGGCTCGCCGGCCGCCATCACCACCAACCCGCAGGTGATCGAAGCCTACCTGGGCCACGGTGCCGCCGCGCGCATGCAGGCCATGCAGGGGGCGCATTGAGCGCGCTGCTCGACATCCGTGACCTGCGCGCCGGCTACGGCCCGGTGGAGGTGCTGCGCGGCGTTTCCCTCTCGGTCGACGCCGGCGAGATCGTCGCCCTGCTGGGCTCCAACGGCGCCGGCAAGTCCACCCTCAACAACAATGTCAGCGGCATCTTCAGGCCGACCGCGGGCAGCATCCGTTTTGACGGCGAGAACATCACCGGTGCCGCTTCCGCGGCCATCGTCGAACGCGGCCTGATCCATGTGCCGGAAGGGCGCCGGGTGTTTCCCAACCTCAACGTGCGCGAGAACCTCGAGCTAGGCAGCTACCGGCGCGCGCGCGCGCGCCGCAGCGCCAACCTGGAGCGCGTGGTGGCCACCTTCCCGCGGCTGGCAGAGCGGTTTGCGCAGAAGGCCGGGACGCTGTCCGGCGGCGAGCAGCAGATGCTGGCCATCGGCCGCGCCATGATGGCCGAGCCGCGCCTGTTGATCCTGGACGAGCCCTCGCTGGGCTTGTCGCCCCTGCTGGTCGAGGAAATGTTCACGCTCATCGGACGTCTCAACCGCGACGGGCTGGCGATCCTGCTGGTGGAGCAGAACGTCGCGCAGTCGCTGGAGATCGCAGGGCGCGCTTTCGTGCTCGAGAACGGCGCCATCGCGCACCAGGGCGCCGCAGCTGACCTGATCAACGACCCCGGCGTCAAGCGCGCCTACCTGGGCATATGAGCGCCGCCGCAAATCCCGGCAAGCTGCTCTCGCCCTGGCGGCTGGGCGATCTGGAATTGCGCAACCGCGTGTTCGTGCCGGGGCATACCACCAACTATGCGCAGGACAACGCCCCGTCCGATACCCATGTGGCCTACCACGCGGCGCGCGCGCGCGGCGGCGCCGGACTGGTGATCGTGGAGGCGGTGCGGGTCCACCCGACCAGCGCCGGACGCACTCTCACGCTCGGTGGTTTCTCGGACAAATTCGTCCCGGCCTATGCGCGCGTCACCGAAGCCATCCACCGCGAAGGCGCGAAGACCTTCGCGCAGATCATCCACCTCGGCCGCGAAGCCAGCGCCGAGCAGTGGCGCGCCGCGCCCTGGGGCCCTTCGGCCATCCCGTGGGCCACCGGCACCTTCGTGCCGCACGCGATGACGCGGCGCGACCTCGCCGCCACCCGCGCGGCGTTTCGCGACGCCTCCAGGCGCATGCTCGACGCCGGCTTCGACGGCCTCGAGGTGCACCTCGGCCACGGCCACCTGCTGCACCAGTTCCTCTCCGCGGCCACCAATACCCGCGACGACGAGTACGGTGGCAGCGCCGCCAACCGCCTGCGCTTCGTGCGCGAGGTACTGGCCGAGATCTACGCACTCGACACGCGCGCGCCGATCGGCATCCGCGTCTCGGCGCATGACTGGATGGAACACGGGCTGACGCCGGACATCGTGCAGGACTGCGTGGCGCAATTGCTGGGGGAGTTCCCGCTCGCCTTCTGCCACGTCAGCCATTCGGCGTACACGCCGGACATTTCCATTTCGACCCAGATCGCCGACGCCAGCTGGGACTCGCTGCCATTTACCGAGTTTCCGGCGCAGTTCAAGAAGGCGTTTCCGCAACTGCCGATCATGGCGGTATGCCGGGTGGACGATCTGGCCAATGCCGCCAGCCTGCTGGCCGACGGCATCGCCGACATGGTCGGCCTGGCGCGCGCGCATATTGCCGACCCGGAACTGGTCACCAAGACCTTGAACGGTAGGGCCGACACGGTCCGCTCCTGCATCGCCTGCAACCAGGCCTGCATCGGGCGCATCGAGTTCGGCTTTCCGGTCGCCTGCGTGGTCAACCCCGAGGCCGGGCTGGAGGCGCAGTGGCAAACCCTGCATGCGCGTTCGCGGCCGGCGGCACGCCGGGTGGCGGTGATCGGCGGCGGACCGGCCGGCATGGAAGCCGCGCTCTCGGCGGCGCGGCGCGGCCATCAGGTCACCCTCTTCGAAGCCGGCGCCGAACTGGGCGGGCAATGGCGGCTTGCCTCGGCCCTGCCCAACCGCAGCCGCTTTCGCCTGCTCATCGACGAATTGCGGCGCGACCTCGCGCGTGCCGGCGTCACCATCCGGCTGAATACCCGTGTCTCCGCGACGGAACTGGGGGCCGGGGGCGCAGGCTGGGACGCGGTGGTGGTGGCCACCGGGGCGCGTCATCAGGCGCGCACGCTCGGCGCGGCACACGTGCATTCGCTCACCGGGGCACTCGCCGACATCGCCGCCCTGGGCACGCATGTCGCAATCGTCGACGAACTGGGCAGCTGGCAGGCCTATGGCCTGGCCGAAGCGCTCATCGCCGGTGGTGCATCCGTACGCCTGGTCACCTCCCAGGCAGCACTGGCCTGGAAGGTGCCGATGTTCTCGAAATTCGCCCTCTACCCGCGCCTCAGGAAGGCAAAGGTCCACACCCACCTGTTCAGGCGCATCGCCGGCTGGTCCGGCGACACGCTGGTGTTGGCCGATCCGTTCTCCGGCGCGGAAGAATCCATCGGCGGGGTCACCGCGCTGGTCGATGTGGGCGCACCGGTGGCCGAAGACGCGCTGTATCGCGCACTGGAAACGGTCTCGGGCGCGCCGGCCTTCGAATTGCGCCTGGTGGGCGATGCCTATGCGCCGCGTTCGGTGATGGAGGCCGTCTACGAAGGCCGGGTGGCTGGCTGCACCATCGGCGACCCCGACGCGCCGCTTCCCGCACAACCCGATGTCAAGGTGTACTTCTGACAATGAGCTGACCATGAGCGCACCGCAAACCCTCGCGCAAAAACTGGTGGCAAAGGCGGCCGGCCGTAGCAGTGTGGCGCCCGGCGAGATCGTCACCTGCAAGGTCGATCTCGCCATGTTCCACGATTCATCCGGCCCGCGTCGCCTGCAACCCATGCTCGAGCGCCTCGGTGCAAGAGTGTGGGACGCTGATCGCATTGTGCTCATCACCGACCATTACCTGCCTGCCTACGACGAAGACAGCCGCAAGATCATCCAGATCACCCGCGACTGGGCGCGCGACAACAGGATCCGCAATTTCCACGACGGCGAGGGCATCTGCCATGTGGTGTTGCCGCAGAAGGGGCATTTGAAGCCCGGCATGTTCGCCGTGGGTGGTGACTCGCATTCACCCACCGGCGGCGCGTTCGGCGCCTACATGTTCGGCATCGGCGCCACCGAGATGCTGGGCGTGGTGGTGACCGGCGAGATCTGGCTGCGCGTGCCCGACACCCTGCTGATGCGCTGGAACGGCCGCCTTGCGCCGGGCGTCACCGCCAAGGACATCATGCTGTTCCTGTGCGCGAGGTTCGGCATGGATGGCGGGCGCTACCAGGCGGTGGAATTCGCCGGCAGCGCGATCTCGGCGCTATCCATGCAGGAACGCATGACGCTTGCCAACATGACCGCCGAACTGGGCGGCCAGGTGGGCCTGGTGGCGCCCGATGAAGTGACCGCCGCGTGGTTGGCCAACACCGGTGCGCGCAACGTGGAGGTGACACCTTGGCATGGCGATGCCGGCGCCACCTATGCGGACCTGCACGATTTCGACGCCGCCGCGCTGGAGCCTCAGGTGGCCGCTCCACACAGCCCGGCCAACACTCGCGGCGTCACGACTTTTGACCAGAGGATCGATACCGCCTACATCGGCGCCTGCACCGGCGCCAAGCTTGATGACCTGCGCGCCGCGGCGCAGGTGCTCAAGAACAGGAAGATCTCCGCCGGCACCCGCCTGCTCGTAGCACCCGCCTCGAAACTGGATCAGGAGCAAGCCGCCGCCGAAGGCGTGATGCAGGTGCTCGAAGCCGCCGGCGCACGCATCCTGCCCACCGCATGCGGCGCCTGCGCCGGCTACGGCGCGGAGCGTTTTGGCGAAAACGAGCGGGTCATCTCCTCGACCGCGCGCAATTTCAAGGGGCGCATGGGCGCGGCGTCCAGCGAGGTGTTCCTCGCATCGCCCTTCACCGTGGCCGCCAGCGCGCTGGCGGGCCGGATCTCTGATCCGCGTGAGGTATTGCAATGAGCGGGCGCGTCTGGAAATTCGGCGACAACCTCGACACCGACGTGCTGGCGCCCGGCCAGTACATGAAGTTCGGCATCGACGAGATCGCAAAGCATTGCCTGGAAACCGTGCGCCCGGAATTCGTGGCCCGGGTGCGGCCGGGCGACGTGGTGGTGGGCGGGCGCAACTTCGGCGTGGGCTCCTCGCGCGAGCAGGCACCGCAGGCCTTGAAACACCTCGGTGTGGCGGCGGTGGTGGCCGAATCCTACGCGGGGCTCTTCTACCGCAATGCCCTGAATCTCGGCCTCCCGGTGGTGGTGTGCGCGGACGTTGCGCGCATCGACGACGGCGACGCCCTCCATGTCGATCCGGAGAAGGGCATCATCACCTTTGCAGACGGACGCCCAAGCCTGGCGTGCGAACCGATCCCGCCCTTCCTCATGGCCATGCTGCACGACGGCGGCCTGTTGCCGCACCTGGAGCGGCGCATGAAAGAGAGAACAGCATGAGCCTCGTCAAGCGCCTGAAAAAATCCTCCATCGTGCTGGCGCCCGGCGTCTACGATGCCCTGTCGGCCCTCATCGCCGAGCAGTCCGGCTTCGAGGCGGTGTACCTGTCGGGCGCCTCGATCGCCTACACCCGCCTGGGTCGGTCGGACGTCGGCCTCACCACCTACAGCGAAGTATGCGACACGCTCGAAGCGATCCGCGAACGCATCGCGCTGCCCATCATTGTCGACGCCGACACCGGCTTCGGCAACGCACTCAATGTGCAGCGCACGGTCAAGGGTTTCGAGCGCGCCGGCGCCAACCTGATCCAGCTGGAAGACCAGGGCTTTCCCAAACGATGCGGCCATCTGGACGGCAAGACCGTCGTGTCCGCCGGCGAAATGGCCGGCAAGATCCGCGCGGCGGTCGATGCGCGCGTGAGCCGCGACACCCTGATCATGGCGCGCACCGACGCGGTGGCCGTGGAGGGTTTCGAGCCCGCGCTGGAACGCGCCGAGAAGTACCTCGAGGCCGGCGCCGACGTGCTGTTCATCGAGGCCGTGCGTGACGAGGCGCAGATGCGCGAGGTCAACGAGCGCTTCGCCAACCGCGTGCCGCTTCTGGCCAACATGGTCGAAGGCGGCAAGACCCCGGTGAAAAGCGCGGAGGAACTCGAGCGCCTCGGCTACAGGATCGCGATCTTTCCGGGCGGCACGGTGCGCGCGGTGGCGCACCTGCTGGCGCGCTACTACTCGAGCCTGAGGACCCATGGCACCACGGCGCCATTCGCCAAGACCATGCTTGATTTCGATCGGCTCAACAGCCTGATCGGCACGCCCGACCTGCTGGCCCGGGGCAAGAAGTATGAGGAGTGAACTCTCCGATTTCACCCCCGAATATGGCCATGCCATAGGTATCACCACGCCGCAGGCCAACACCACCGTCGAGCCGGAGATGCAGGTCCTGCTCGAGGGCAGCGTGCTCACCGCGCGCATGACCAGCCCGCTCGCCGATTCGCGCTCGCGCCTGGTCGACTACTTCGACCGCCTGTCCGAGACCATAGCGCGCTTCGACGTGGCGCCCCTCAAGGCTTGCGGATTCGCATGCACCGGTTCGGCCTACCTGTATGGGCGCGCGAAGGAGAAGGCGGCGATCGCCGCGGCCTCCGAACGCGCTGGTTACCCGGTCATTTCCGCCGCCACCGCGATTCGCAACGCACTTGAAACCCTCGGCGTGCGCCGCCTGGCCCTGCTGTCGCCCTACCCGAAGTGGCTGTCGGAAGCGGGGCAACAATACTGGCGCGACGCCGGTTTCGATCTGGTATCGGTCGCGGGCCTGCCGGCCGACCTGCTCGATACCCGCAACATCTACAAGCTTTCCACGCCACGTGTGCTGGAGGTGTTCGCGCAACTCGACACGTCCGGGGCGGACGCGGTGCTGCTCTCCGGCACCGGCATGCCCACCTTGCGCACCATCGCGCAAGTCGACCCTGGCGTGCCGGTGCTGTCCTCCAACCTGTGCCTGGCCTGGGCGCTGACCGCCGCGGCCGGCGGCGACGCATCCCTCTCCCCCTGGCTTGCGCCGGAATCGAGCTGGCGGCAACGCCTCGCCACGCGCGATCACTGACATGATCGAAACCCCGGTCCTCGTCGTCGGCGGCGGCCCGGTGGGCCTGACACTGGCCGCCGAGCTGGGCTGGCGAGGCAACGCCTGCATGCTGGTGGAGGAACGCACCGAACCCACCCAACACCCCAAGGCCACCCTGCTGGGCGCGCGCTCGATGGAGTATTTTCGCCGATGGGGCATCACCGACGCCATCTACGCCGCCGCGCTGCCGCCCGAGGTGAACTACTTCATCACCTTCTGCACCCGCCTGGCGGGCAAGGAGCTGTATCGCGTCACCTCGCCCTCGATTGGCGAGACCATCGAGCGGCCGCCGGAGGTGATGAAGAAATACCGCGAACTGTCGTGGAGCCCCTACTACAAGACCCAGATCGGTCAGCAGGCCGTCGAGCCGGTGCTGTGGCGCTTTGCCGAATCGCAGCCTGGCGTGACGCTCAGGCACGGCTGGCGCTTCGACGGCTTCACCGACCACGGCAACCATGTGGAAAGCCGCATCACCGAAATCGCCAGTGGACGCAGCGAATCGGTGCGCTCGCAATACCTGGTGGCCTGCGACGGCGGCGCCTCCGCCATCCGCAAGACACTCGGCATCCGCATGAACGGGCGCGGGCGCATGCGCGCCAACGTAAGCTTCTATTTCCGCTCGGCCGAGTTTCTCTCCATCCATGGCAAGGGGCTGGGCAACCTGTACTTCGTGTTCGCGCCCGATGCCTTCGGCGTGTTCACCGCCATCGACGGGCGCGATTTCTGGAATTTCCAGTACTACTTTCTCGACCCGGCCAGGGAAACGCAGGACCTCGATGCGCGCGATGTGCTCACGCGCGCGGTCGGCCGCCCCTTCGAGTTCGAGCTGCTGGGCATCCAGCACTGGCATCACCATCAGTCGGTGGCGCGGCGCTGGCGCGCGGGCAACGTGTTCCTGGCCGGCGACGCCGCGCATCTGTTCGTGCCCACCGGCGGGGTCGGCATGAACACCGGCATCGGCGATGCGGTCGATCTGGGCTGGAAACTCGATGCCGCCCTCAAGGGATGGGCGGGACCCCGGTTGCTCGACAGCTACGAGGAAGAGCGCAAGCCCATCGCCATCCGCAACAGCGTGATCTCGGCCAACAACTCCGACAAGATCGACATGGTGATGGACGAGATCGGCCCGGAGATCGAGGCCGATACGGCGCAGGGCGAAGCGCATCGCACGTACATCACCGGGCGCATCCGCTGGATGGCGCGGCAGTTCAATTCCGGCGGCACCCACCTGGGCTACCGCTACGTCGAATCCCCGGTGATCGCCGCCGACGGCACCGCGGAGCCGCCGGACGATTTCATGCAGGTGGTGCCTTCCACCTGGCCGGGCTCGCGCGCGCCGCATGCCTGGCTCACCGACGACACCTCGGTGCGCGGGAATAGCACACTGGACTGGTTCGGGCACGGCTTTGTGCTGGTGTGCGCGCCGGATGCGCCGGACGCGACGCCGCTGGTTGACGCGCTGGCCGTGCGAGGTGCCGAGTGCCGTGTGGAGACCCTGCCCGCCTCCCTCATCGCGCTTCATGAGAAGCCGCTGGTGCTGGTGCGTCCGGACGGCCATGTTTGCTGGCGTGGCGACCAGCCACCTCTCGAACCCTCTGCCGTGGCGGCGCGCGTCACGGGCGCCTGAACGGCCTCAACCGCCGGCTCGCTTGACCTTCCAGCCCTTGCCGGCAAGCAGTTCCAGAGCACGCGCGACGTGGTCACCCTGCAGCTCGATGGCGCCATCCTTGACCGTGCCGCCGGTACCGCAGGAGGTGCGCAGCTCTTTGCCCAGCGCGGCCAGCGCTTCTCCGGACAGCGGCACACCGCGGATCACCGTGACGCCCTTGCCGCCGCGGCCCTTGGTCTCGCGCGAGACGCGCACCACGCCGTCGCCCGATGGTGGCACTGCATTGGCCTTGCGGACACATTGGGCCGCCGGCTTGCGGCAGTCAGGGCACATGCGGCCGGCCTCGGTGGAGTAAACCAGGCCGCCGCCGGCCTTGTTGTAGCTCGCCATGGTCAGACTCCCACCTGCGCCGCCTGCCGCAGCCCCTCGATCATCGAAGTCCTGAGCAGATGCGCCTTGAGTTTGCCGCGGTCGGCGATCAGGGCCTGCATGCCGGCCAGCATTTCGCGGCGCTTCGTGTCGTCCTTTTCGCGCATGCGCGCGCGGTTGCGGTCGGCTTGCGCCAGGATCTGCTCGCGCGCCACCGGACGGCGCTGCAGGTCATACAGGTCCAGGAGCGCGCTGTCGGCGCGGCCATTGATCACCGCCGCCAGCTTTTCGCCGAGGTTGAAGGCGTCGTGCACGCCGCCGTTCATGCCCATGCCGCCGGCCGGGCTGTTGAGGTGGGCGGCGTCGCCGGCCAGGAACACCCGGCCGACGCGGTAGCGTTCGACAATACGCTGGTGCACCCGGTAGGGCCGTGCTTCCATCACTTCATAGGCTTCGTCGCGCGGCACGATCTCCTGCAGTGCCGCCTCGATGGCGGCCGGCGCGAGCTGCTCCTCGATGGAAAGGTCTTCGCGCGGGTAGATCGACACCCGCCAGCGGCCCGGCACCTTGAGCAGGCTGAAATTGCCGCCGGCCTTCCAGCAATAGCTCACGTTCGACAGCCCTTCCAGATGCTCCTCGAAGGGAAAGCGGGTGGTGGCAAGGAGGGTGGTCTCCGGGTAGGTCTGGCCGTCGAATTCCAGCCCCAGCGCCTTGCGGACCGCGCTTCTGGCGCCGTCGGCGCCGATCGCCCAGGCGCCCCTGACCAGCTCGCGCTTTCCGCCGCTGTCGATCGTGAAGGCAACGCCGCTGCCGTCCTGTTCAAGACCGGTCACCTGCGCGCCGAAGCGCAGCTCAACGCCCGGCATGCCGGAAAGGCGTACGAGCAATGCGCGCGACAACTTCCATTGTTCGCACTGCAGGCGGTAGGGGTGACGGGTCTCGCCTTCGAGAACCGCAAGGTCGAAAACGGCGCGCTCGCCGCCGGGGTGCAGGCGGATCTGCCAGTGCGGGCACACCAGACCCTGCGCGAGCAATTCGGCGCTGATGCCGAAGCGATCCAGCATGTCCAGGGTGGGCGGATGGAAGGTGGAGGCACGAAGATCCTCCTCGACATCGGCACCGGCTTCAAACACCCTGACCGGGACACCGGCCTCGGCCAGAACCAGCGCCGCGGTCAAACCCACCGGTCCGGCACCGGCAATCAGTACACTACGGCTCATTGCATCCTTCTCCTTGTCCTTGCAATGGTAATGCAGCGCCTGACCTGCTCCGAAAAGACCCCATGAAACAACGTATCGCGATTGCAGGCGCCGGCCCGGTGGGTCTGACCGCAGCGCTGTGCCTGGCACGTGCCGGCCATGAAGTGCGGGTGTTCGAAAAGCGCCCGG
This sequence comes from Burkholderiales bacterium, assembly GCA_965279115.1. Taxonomy (GTDB): domain Bacteria; phylum Pseudomonadota; class Gammaproteobacteria; order Burkholderiales; family JAEUOS01; genus JAEUOS01. The sequence goes on along the minus strand of OZ257137.1, from coordinate 2,703,147 downwards.
AACTGAACACCGCTTCGCGCGCCTCGACCTTCCATCCGCCCACCCTGGACATGCTGGCGCGACTGGGTGTGCTCGACGAGGTGGCGGGCCAGGGTGTCCGCATCAACGAAATCCGCTATTACCGCTGCAACACCGGCCGCCCGGAACTGGCGGCGCGGTTTCCGTTTTCCCTGCTTGAGGGCAGCACCGCGCATCCCTGGCGCATGCATCTTGAACAAAGCCGCCTGACGCCGGCACTGCTGGCGGCGCTGCAGCGCGAACCGGGCGCGCGGGTCGAGTTCAACGCCGGCGTCGAAGGCTTCCGCGATCATGACGGCGCCATCGAGGTCAAGGTGCGGCGCGACGGTGGCGTCGGCACCGAGACGTTCGGCTGGCTGGTGGGCGCCGATGGCGCCAGGAGCAGCGTGCGGGACGCGGCCGGCATTTCCTTTGACGGTGAGGAGTACGAAAAGCGCGTGCTGCGCGTGATGACCCCGCTCGACCTGAGGACGGTGATCCCGCAGCTCTCCGGCATCGCCTACCTGTACAACGACAACGACTCCATCAGCCTGTTGCGGATGGCGGAGGTGTGGCGGGTGATCATCCGGCTATCGCCAAAGCTTTCCGACGAAACGGCGCTGGGTGAAAATTTCCTGCGCACCGAACTCGCGCGCTTCCTGCCCTTGAAGGAGGACCTGCCGGTGCGCTCCAAGGACATCTACTCCACCAGCCAGCGCATCGCCGCGACCTACCACCGTGGCCGGGTTCTTTTGGTCGGTGACGCTGCCCATGTCACCAACACACGCGGCGGCATGAACATGAACTGCGGCCTGCACGATGCGTGGACGCTGGGCCAGACCTTCACCGGCATCCACGACCAGCGCACGCTGGACGGCCTGCTCGAATCCTGGGCACGCACGCGCAGGGCCGTCGTGACCGAAGAGTTGATCCCGCGCACCGACCGCCTGGTGGGGGGCGGCGCGATGTTCTTCGCTTCAGTGGAAGCCAGCGCGCGACAGGAAAGCATGGCGCTCGACTTCGTCCGTGATGCCGCCATGATCGACATCGCCCCTTCGTTCGCCCGGTAAAGCCCGTGGTGCGCATCGACAAACGCATCGGCCTGATCGTCCCGCCGGCCAACCCGACGGTGGAACCGGAGATGCGCGCCCTGCTGCCGGAGGGCGTGGCCATCCATGCCACCCGCCTGCCGGTGCTGCCCGGCGACCTCGCGGCGCGCAACGCGGTTTATGCGGACCACTACCTGGCGGCCCTGCAGTCATTCGGCACCCTGAAGCTCGACGCCGCCCTGGTCGGCCTGACCGGCGCCACCTATGGCCACGGGTTGGCCGGCGACGCGGCGCTGTGCGCCTCGCTTGGCAAGGCGGCGGGGCTGCCGGTATCCACCGCCAGCCTGGCGATCTTCGAAGCCCTGCGCCACCTGGGCGCGAAACGACTGTGCCTGGTGTCGCCCTACCCCGAGTGGCTGACCGCCCGCTCGGTGGCGTACTGGGAGGGCGGCGGCATGGCGATCAGCCAGGTGGTGAAGATGTCCGAGACTTTCCGTGCCTATGAAATGACCACCGCGGAGGTGGAACAGGCGCTGGCCCGGGTGCAAGGGAGCTGCGACGCCATCGTCATCTCCGGCACCGGACTCATCACCCTGCCTGCCATTCTGGCGTCGGCGACGACGACCGCCGCGCCGCTGCTGTCGTCCAATATCTGCGGTGCCTGGCTGCTGTTGCGGCAGCTGGGCATGCCCGCCAGTTCCACCCTCGGCCGCGCGGCACCGGCCCTTGCCGAACATCTGCCGCATCCGGTACCAGGAGACCTCACGCAATGAAACGACGCCCCTTCCTCCTGGGCGCGCTGGGGGCTGCATTGCCCCTCGCCGCCCGCGCGCAAGCCGACTGGCCCAACCGCCCGCTGCGCATGGTGGTGCCCTTCGCGCCCGGCGGCGCCACCGACGTCACCGCGCGCCTGGTCGCGCAAAAGCTTTCCGACGCCTTGAAGCAGCAGGTGGTGGTCGAGAACCGGCCCGGCGGCGGGTCGATCGTCGGCACCGATTTTGTCGCCAAGGCCGCGCCCGACGGTTACACACTGGTGATGGCCGCCAATTCCTGCATCGCGCCGGGCCCGCTGATGCGCACCAGCATGCCCTACGACGCGCTGCGCGACCTGACGCACATCGCACTGGTGGGCACCTTCCCCAACGGCTTCGTGGTGCGCTCGGATCATCCGGCGAAAAGCCTGGCCGAGTTCGTCGCGATGGCGCGCGCCAAGCCCGGCGTGTTCAACTATTCGTCGGCCGGCGTCGGCTCCTCGGGCTTCCTGTCCGGCGAGTTGCTCAAGCAAAAGGCCGGCATCGACATCGTGCACATCCCCTACAAGGGCACCGGCCCCGCCACCGCCGACCTGCTGGGCGGCCAGCTTGACGCCATGTTCGACGGTCTGGTCACCGCGACGCCGCACATCCGCAGCGGCCGCATGCGCCTGCTTGCCGTCACCAGCGAAGCGCGCGCGCGCACCTTTCCCGAAGTGCCCACCACCAGCGAGATCATTCCCGGCGTGGTCGGCGCGGCCTGGTTTGGCGTATCCGCTCCGGCCCGCCTGCCAGCCCCGATTGCCGAAAGGCTCGAGGCCGAGGTCCGCAAGCTGCTTGCCCTGCCGGACGTGCAGGCGCGTCTCGGCGATATCGGCATGACCGTGGTGGCGGGTGGCCAGCGCGATTACATCGCGCATATCCAGGCCGAGAACGCGCGCTACGGCCCGGTCATCGCGGCAGCGAAAGTGAAGATCGATTGAACGCCCGCAAAGGCCGCCCCGCATGAACGCACCTGTCCTCGATACCGACTGGAAAATCCACGCCGCCGCCTTGAAGGCCGCGGCCGCGCTGCGTGCCAGACGCCCGGCCAACGTACCGGCCGCCAACGCCGCGCGGGTGATCCTGCTCGACACCATCGGCTGCATGCTCGCCGGGCGCGAAGCGGCGGAAGTGACCGCCTTCGAACAGAATGCATCTGCCATGGAGTCGGGGCCGTTCACCTTTCCCGGCGGCCGCCGCCTGTCGCTTGCTTCAGCCGCACAGGTCGGCGCCATGGCCGCCACCTGGGACGAGGCCTGCGAGGGCCATGCCTATGCGCACGGTCGTCCGGGCGTGGCCGCGATCGCGGCGCTGCTGCCCCTGGCGGTCGCGGGCGAACGCGGGCTCGATGCCACTGCCGACGCGCTGGCGCTGGCCTACGAAGTGGGCGCACGCGCCGGCGGCTGGCTGCGCATCCGGCCCGGCATGCATGTGGATGGCAACTGGCCGGCGCTGGGCGCGGCCGCCGGCGTTGCGCGCCTCCTCGGGCAGGATGCCGACGGCATTGGCCGTGCCATCGACATCGCGGCATGCCAGTTGCCAACCAGCCTCTACCTGCCGGTAGCCACCGGCAAGACCGCGCGCAACACCTATCTCGCGCAAAGCGCCCAGCTGGGAATGCTGGCGGCGCAGGCCGCCGCTGCCGGTATCGGCGCGCCGGCAGGGGCGCTGGCCATGTATGCGGCCAATTTCTCGGCCGCCGCACCGGATGCGCCACCCGCGCCGGAAGACGACCTGATCCTCGATGCCTATATCAAGCCCCATGCAGCGGTGCGCCATGTGCACTACGGCGCGGAGCTGGCCCGCGGCGTGCGCGAGGAACTCGAAGGCAGGACCGCCAACATCACGCGCATCGTGCTTTCGGTCTATCCGGAGGCCATCACCTATTGCGGCAATCGCGCGCCGGCGGTGCCGATCCAGGCGCAGTTCTCGCTCACCTTCGGGCTGGCGGCGATGCTGCGTTTCGGCGTGCTTGACCACAGCGTGTACCGCCCCGGGCGCTTTGACGACGCCGAGTTGCGCCGGCTCGAAGCGCTGGTGGAAGTACGCGTCGACCGCGCGCTGGAGGCGCAGGGCAAGCGCGGGGCGTCGCTCATGGTGTCCTCCGGTTACAACGACATCGAGCGAGACGTGCGCGCCATCCCCGGCGACGCATCCAGACCGCTCTCGGCCGAGGAAGTGGCCGCCAAGTTCATGCGCTACGCGCAGGTGAGCGTGCCCAACGAGAAGGCCTTTGTATTCGCCAACGCCGTGCTGTCGGCCGAGGTGGATGTGAAAATGCGTGCCTTGTGGGACCTGCTGTTTTGAAACGGAGCCCGACGATGCCGCGCCGCCTTTTGTGCACCATGCTTCTCGCAGCCGCGAACCTCGCGGTGGCGCAGACCGACTTTCCCTCGAAGCAGATCCGCATCGTCGTGCCCTTCCCGGCCGGCGGCGCCACCGACATCGCCGCACGCGCGATTGCCGACAAGATGGGCGCGGCCTGGAAACAACCGGTGGTGATCGAGAACCGTGGCGGCGCCGGCGGCAACGTCGGTTCGGATGTGGTGGCCAAGTCGCCCGCCGACGGCTACACGCTGGTGATGGGCGTGACGGGCTCGCACGCGATCAACATCTCGCTGTACGCGAAGATGCCCTATGACCCGGTCAAAGACTTCGAGGCGATCTCGCAGGTGGCGGTGGTGCCGAACGTGATCGTGGTGCATCCGTCGGTGAAGGCGACGACATTGAAGGATTTCGTCGCGCTGGCCAGGCGCGAACCAGGCAAGCTCGACTATGCATCGCTGGGCAGCGGCACGGCGGCGCATCTCGGCATGGAGATGTTCAAGCGCGACGCCGGGATCTTCATGGTGCACATTCCCTATCGCGGCAGCGCGCCGGCGGTGGCCGACCTGATCGGCGGGCAGGTGCAGGTAATGATGGACGGCCTGCCCTCGGCCCTGCCGCATGTGAAGGCGGGCCGCCTGCGCGCGCTGGCCGTCACCAGCCAGAAGCGCTCGCCCGCCGCGCCTGACCTGCCCACCATCGCGGAAAGTTACCCGGGCTTCTACGCCGATGCCTGGTCGGGGCTGTTCGCGCCCAAGGGCACGCCGCGCGCGGTGGTGGACAAGCTGGCCAGCGAAACCCGGCGCATCCTCGCCCTGCCCGACGTGCGCGAACGCCTGGCCGGCCTGGGCGCCGAGCCGGTGGGCTCCACCCCGGACGAGTTCGCCGCCCACGTACAGCGCGAAATCGCCAAGTGGGCGCTGGTGGTCAAGGCCAGCGGCGCGAAGGCGGACTAGCCATGGCGATCGAACCCGCACGCATCGTGGTGGGCGCCGGCCTCGCGGCGGCGTTCGTCTTCGCGATGACCCTTGCACTGGCACCACAGGCGCCGGCGCAAGTGGTGCCGCCGCCGCCGTCGGTGTTTCCCGGCCAGCCTTATGTGACCGGCGCGCCCGTGGTGTACCAGCCGCCGCTGGACTATCCGCGCGAAGCGCGCGAGCGCGGCCGCGAAGGTACCGTGGTGGTGGCCTTCCTGGTCAATGAAAAAGGCGAAGTCGAACGCTTCCGCATCGTCGAAGCCGATCCGCCGCTGATTTTCGACAGTGCGGTCAACGCGGCCGTGCCTTCGTTCCGTTTTGCGCCGGCCATGCGCAACGGCAAGCCTTCCAGCTACGAAACGCGTCTGACGCTTTCGTTCAAGCCGCAAGGGCGAGATGGCCCAAAATAGGCGACACGCAAGACACCGGACCGGCCACGATTTCGCCGGCCCCATTCCCCCCACAGCACAGTGAGGTTTACATGGAGCAATCGAACAAGACCGCCCGCCAGCTTTTCGAGGACGTCAAGAAGAATCCGACGCGCAAGCGCTTCGGCTTCGGCGCGCGCCCGGCGCTCATCAACGTGGACCTGCAAAAGGCCTACACCAACGTCGGCGAATTCGTCACCGCCTACGAAACCGACCCCAAGCAACTCGAGTACGTGAACCAGCTCGCGGCCGCCATGCGCGCGAAGAACTTCCCGGTGATCTGGACCTATGTGGCCTACATGGACTCCGGCGAGGACTGCGGCGTGTGGGGCACCCGCACCAACACCCCGGATTCGCTGCAGAACATCAAGGTCGGCTCGCGGCGCAGCGAATTCGACGACCGCCTCATCATCGACCGCCAGCGCGACATCATCATCAACAAGCGCATGGCTTCGGCGTTCTTCGAAACCAACCTCGGTTCGCTGTTCAACTTTCACAAGATCGACACCGTGATCGTCACCGGCGGCTCGACCTCGGGCTGCGTGCGCGCCACCGCGGTGGACAGCCTGCAGCGCAGCTACCGCACCATCGTGCCGGAGGAAACCACCGCCGACAAGCACGAGAGCCCGCACTTCGCCAACCTGTACGACATGGCGCTCAAGTACTGCGACGTGATCCCGGTGGCAGAAGCCATCGCCCACCTAAACGCCATGCCGGCCAACCAGGGATAGGAAACCTCCATGGTCCGCGACCCGAAGCTCTACGACTACCTGCCCAACGACGGCAGCCGCCCGAAGATCACCTGGCCCAATGGCGCACGGGTGGCCTTCTGGGTAGCCCCCAACATCGAGTTCTACGAGCTCGACCCGCCGAAGAACCCGTCGCGCGCCGCCTGGGGCCGGCCGCAACCGGACGTGCTCAACTACTCGTACCGCGACTACGGCAACCGCGCCGGATTCAAGCGCATGAAGGACGCGATGGACCGCTGCGGCATGCGCGGCAGCGTCTCGCTCAACGTGGCGATGTGCGAGCACCATCCCGAGATCATCAAGGACTGCGCCGACAGCGGCTGGGAGTTCTACAGCCACGGCACCTACAACACCCGCTACCTGTTCAACATGGACGAAGCACAGGAGCGCGCGGTGATACAAGATTCGATCGACACGATCAAAAAGCACACCGGCCAGAAGCTCGACGGCTGGCTGGCGCCCGCGCTCACCTACACCGACAACACGCTCGACCTGGTGGCGGACATGGGCCTCACCTACGTGTGCGACCTGTTCCATGACGACCAGCCCGGGCCGGTCAAGGTGAAGAAGGGCCGCCTGGTATCGGTGCCCTACTCGCTGGAAATGAATGACGTGATCGTCTACAACATCAACCTGGTGAGCCCGCGCCGCTACGGCGAGATCCTCAAGCGCCAGTTCGACCGGCTCTACGAAGAGGGCGCGGAGTCCGGCACGGTGATGTGCATTCCCTTGCACCCGTACCTGGTGGGCTGGCCCTACCGCATCCAGGCTTTTGAAGAGGCGCTGGAGTACATCTGCGGCCACGACAAGGTGTGGTTGGCCACCGGTCGCGAGATCGCACAGCATTTTCTCGACAACAACTACGACGCCTTCGCCAAGGCGTCGCATCCGGTTGCGGAGTCGCCGCTATGAGCATGCCCGCCGACTACCTGAAATATGAGAAGCGCGGCTATGGCATGGACCATGACCGCTACGCCTGGTCGCAACTGCACACGCGCAAGAACGTCACGTGGCCGGACGGTGCCCGCGTAGCCCTGTGGATCGTGCCGGCGCTGGAATGGTTTCCGCTCGACATGAAGGGCAAGCCCTTCAAGCCGCCGGGCGCGATGGTCACCTCCTACCCGGACCTGCGCCACTACACGCTGCGTGACTACGGCAATCGCGTCGGCATCTTCCGCATCATGAACGCGCTCAAGGCGCGCGGCCTGAAGGCCAGCGTCGCCACCAATGCCGCGGTGGCGGTGCGCTACCCGGCACTGATCCACGCCTGCGTGGCGCAAGGCTGGGAGATCATCGGCAACGGCATGGACATGGACCACCTGCATTACGAGGGCCTGGGCGCGGACGAGGAAAAGCGCCTGGTGACCGAAAGCCTGGACATTCTGCGCAAGGCCTCCGGCCAGAAGGTGCGCGGCTGGCTTTCACCGGCCAAGTCGGAATCCTTCGCCACGCCGGATCTCGTGGCTGCGGCAGGTTGCGACTACCTGTGCGACTGGGTCAACGACGACATGCCCTACGCCTTCAAGGCCGCCACCGGCACGCTCACGGCCATGCCGCACCCCTGCGACATCGACGACTACCAGATCCTCATCAACAACCACCACACCGAGGACGACTTCCGCGATGCGCTGATCGACCAGTTCGACGTGCTGCACCGCGAATCGGCCGAAGGGGGAGGGCGTGTGATGGCGATTTCGCTGCACCCGTGGATCACCGGCCAGCCGTATCGCATCGGTGCGCTGGAACAGGCGCTGGACCACATCGTCAGCCGCCGCGGCGTGTGGTCGGCAACCGGGGCGGAGATCGTGGACGGCTGGCGGGCACAGCAACACGCGTAACAGCGGGAACGATTTCCGGATGGCGGGGTCCAATGGGCTCGAACGACTTCGCCACTTCCACATGAAACGCATCGTCCTTTTCCTCGCCACCAACATGGCCATCGTCCTGGTGCTTTCGGTGACGATGCGCCTCCTGGGTGTCGAGCCTTACCTGAACGCCAATGGCCTCAACCTCACCTCGCTGCTGATTTTCGCCGCCGTGATGGGCTTTGGCGGGTCCTTCATTTCGCTGGCGATCTCCAAGTGGTCGGTCAAGCGCTCGCTGGGCGTGCATGTGCTCGAAAACCCGGCCAGCCCCACCGAGCGCTGGCTGGTCGATACGGTGCGCAAATACGCCGAGAAATCCGGCATCCGGATGCCGGAGGTGGGCGTCTACGATTCGCCCGAGGTCAACGCCTTCGCCACCGGCATGATGCGCAACAGCTCGCTGATCGCGGTTTCCACCGGCCTTTTGCGGCAGCTCACCCGCGAAGAGGCCGAGGCGGTGCTCGGCCATGAGGTGGCGCATGCCGCCAATGGCGACATGGTCACCCTGGCGCTGATCCAGGGCGTGGTGAACACCTTCGTGATGTTCCTCTCAAGGGTGATCGGCCATCTGGTCGACCGCGTGGTGTTCAAGACGGAGCGCGGCCAGGGCCCGGCCTTCTTCGTCACCATGATCGTCGCCGAGCTCGTGCTGGGGGTGCTCGCCTCCATTATCGTGATGTGGTTTTCGCGGCGTCGCGAGTTCAAGGCCGACACGGGCGGCGCCGACCTCGCCGGGCGCCGCAACATGATCGCGGCGCTCCAACGTCTGGGCGGCCTGCATCCGCAACCGCTGCCTGACAAGATGGCGGCCTTCGGCATCGCCGGCGGGGTTGGCAGTGGCTTGAAGCGCCTGTTCATGACCCACCCGCCGCTCGAGGAGCGGATCGCCGCGCTGAAGGCGGCGCAATAAGCCGGGGCCCGGCGTAGCCCCTACAGGCGCGCGGCCAGCCGCGCCGCCTGGTCAATGGCGCGCTTGGCGTCGAGTTCGCCGGCTTCCAGCGCGCCGCCGATCACATGCACCTTCCTGCCGCGCGCGGTGAGCGCGTCGGCCAGGTCGCGCAGCGGCAACTGCCCCGCGCACAGCACGATGGTGTCGCAGAGCAGCCACTCTGCAGCCTCGCGCTTTTCGCCATGGGTGATCAGCAGGCCCTCGTCGCCGATGCGCTCGTAGTTGACCCCGCCGACCATCTCCACCTGCTTCATTTTCAGTGCGGCGCGGTGGATCCAGCCGGTGGTCTTGCCGAGTCCGGCGCCGGGCTTGCCGGCCTTGCGCTGCAGGAGCGTGACCTTGCGCGCCGGTGGTGTTGGCGCGATGCCGCCCACCCGCAGCCCGCCACGCGCCTCGGCCGGATCACCCACGCCCCACTCGGCCTGCCAGGCGGCAAGGTCCAGCGTTGGTGAAACGCCATGATGTACCAGGAACTCGGCGACATCGAAGCCGATGCCGCCGGCGCCGATGATGGCCACGCTCTGCCCCACCGGGCGCGCACCGCGCAGCACGTCGATGTAGGAAAGTACCTTGGGATGCTCCTGGCCCGGTATGCGCGGGTCGCGCGGCACCACGCCGGTGGCGACCACCACTTCGTCGAATCCGTCAAGGTCGTCCACGCCCACCTTCCTGTCGAGATGCAGGGTAACGCCGGTCTCGGCGATGCGGTGGCGCATATAGCGCAGCATCTCGTCGAACTCTTCCTTCCCCGGCACGCGGCGCGCCATGTTGAGTTGCCCGCCGATTTCCGCCGCGGCATCGAACAGATGCACCTCGTGTCCACGCTCGGCCGCGTAGGTGGCGGCGGTCACGCCGGCCGGCCCGGCACCCACCACCGCGATGCGCTTCTTGCGCGACACCGGCTGGAACAGCAGCTCGGTTTCATGGCAGGCGCGCGGGTTCACCAGGCAGCTGGCGACGCGGTTCCTGAACACATGGTCCAGGCAGGCCTGGTTGCAGGCGATGCAGGTGTTAATGCTGTCGGCGCGCCCTTCCGCCGCCTTGCGCACAAAGGCCGCATCGGCCAGCAGCGGCCGCGCCATCGAGACCATGTCTGCACTGCCGTCGGCCAGCAGCTCTTCGGCCACCTCCGGCGTGTTGATGCGGTTCGAGGCCACCAGCGGCGTGGCGATGGCGCGCGCGGCGAACTCGGCTTTCATTTTCTTCGTCACCCACGCAAAGGCGGCGCGCGGCACGCTGGTGGCAATGGTCGGCACGCGTGCCTCGTGCCAGCCGATGCCGGTATTGACGATTGTCGCGCCGCCCTGCGCCACCGCTGTGCCCAGTTGCACCACCTCGTCCCAAGAACTGCCCTCGGGCACCAGGTCGATCATCGACAGGCGGTAGATGATGATGAAGTCCGGCCCGACCGCCGCGCGCGTGCGCGCCACGATTTCCAGAGGCAGGCGGATACGATGGCTGTAGTCACCGCCCCATTCGTCGTTGCGCCGGTTGGTGGGTGCGGCGATGAACTGATTGATCAGGTAACCCTCGGAGCCCATGATCTCGACACCGTCATACCCCGCCTCGCGCGCCTTGACCGCGCAGTTGACGAAGGCGCGGATCTGCCGCTCCACCCCGCGCGATGAAAGCTCGAAGGGCGTGAACGGCGAAATCGGCGACTGCAGGCGCGTGGGCGCCACCGCCAGCGGATGGTAGGCATAACGCCCGGTATGCAGGATCTGCAGCGCGATCCGGCCGCCGGCCTCATGCACCGCACGGGTCACCACCTGGTGGCGGCGTGCGGCGCCCGAGGTGGCGAGCGTGCCGGCGAAGGGCTTGGCCCAGCCCGCGATGTTGGGCGCGAAGCCGCCGGTGACGATCAGCCCGACCCCGCCCTCGGCGCGCTCGCGAAAGTAGGCGGCCAGCTTCGTGAGGTCGCGGCCATCCTCCAGCCCGGTATGCATGGAGCCCATCAGCACGCGGTTTTTCAGGACCGTGAAGCCGAGGTCCAGGGGTGCCAGCAGGTGCGGGTACAGGCGCGCGCCGGGCAGGGCGGCTGCTTCGGGGACAGCGCCACCCGGATCGCTCCGCCCGTCGGCGGCGGAAATGGATGTCACGCGCACCGCCGCGGATGCGCGGGCTTCATTTGATCAGGAAGGCCAGCAGCCGGTCGGCAAACTTGCCGTAGGGCGGCGCCATGAACTTGAGCGCCGAGAAACGCGCCTGGTAGAACACCGGGCGCATTTTCGAAAAGGTCTCGAAACCCTCGCGGCCGTGATAGTGGCCCATGCCCGAGGCGCCGACGCCGCCGAAAGGCAGGTCGTGCTGGCCAACATGGAACAGCGCGTCATTGACCGACACCCCGCCCGACATCACCCGGTCGAGCAGCATCTGCACCGTGCCGGCGGCGTCGCTGAACGGGTAGATCGCCAGCGGGCGCGGGCGGGCATTGATGTAGTCCACCACTTCTTCCAGCCGCGTGTAGCCGCGCAGCGGCAGGATGGGGCCGAAGATCTCGCGCTGCATCACCTGGCTGTCATCCGGCGCGTTCAGCACGATATGCGGCGCGATCTTGCGCGTGGCGCGGTCGAACGCCGGACCGGGCAGGAGCGGCATCACGGTGGCGCCGCGCGCGCGCGCGTCCTCCAGCATGCCCAGCAGCCGCTCGAAGGACGGCTGGTCGATGATGGAGGTGAAGTCGGGCGAGGCCAGCGACGGGTAGCGTTTGGGCAGGATCTCCTTCGCCAGATCGACAAACGCGGCTATCGCCCCCTGCGGCAGCCAGGCATGGTCCACCGAGGTACAGATCTGACCTGCGTTCAGGTATTTGACGAAGAGGATGCGTTCGGCAGCGGTGCGCAATTCGAAATCGTCACACACGATGGCCGGCGCCTTGCCGCCCAGTTCGAGGGTCACCGGGCAGAGGTTTTGCGCGGCGGCCGCCATCACCGCGCGGCCGGTGGCACCCGAGCCGGTGAAGAGCAGGTGGTCGAAGGGCAGCTTGGAGAACTCGATCCCGACACCGCCGGTCTCGTCGAAGAACTGCAGCTTCTCCGGCGGAAAGTACGCGGGCATGCGCTCGAGGAGAAGCTTCGCCAGGTGGCGCGAGTTCTCGCTCATCTTGACCATGGCGCGGTTGCCGGCGGCGAAGATATAGGTAAGCGGAATCAGCGAAAGGTTTAGCGGAAAATTCCACGGCACGATCACGCCCACCACACCCAGCGGCTGCGGGATGACGCGATTTTTCGCGCCGAAGAAGCTGCGCAGGTCCACATGGCGGCGCTGCGGCTTCATCCAGCCGCGCAACTTGCCCAGCACGTGGTCGATGCCGTCCACCGCCGGGGCGATTTCCGTGAGCAGGGTTTCATGGCGCGAACGATGGCCGTAGTCGGCGTTGATGGCGTCGCAGATCGCGTCCTTGTTCTCGCGGATGAAGCGCTGCAGGGTGCGCAAGTCGGCGCGCCGCTCTTCCAGGCCGGGTACGGGGTGCGCGAGGTAGGCCTGGCGCTGTTGCGCAAGCGCACTCTCGAGCACGCGGGCGATCGGGTTGTCGGACATGTCCATGCGCATCTCCTTGCCGCCGCCGGCGGGCGGCCTGCCGGACGTGCCGGCGATGTGAAGCGGGACTATATCGCCTTGCCGGGGCGAAAGCGACGGCCAGGCGGGCTCAGGACTAGTGCGTTCGCTCTAGCGCCGCGCATTCCGCCTCGCGGGCGCTGCAGGCCCCGGCCGGATTGTGCTCGGGTACCATCGGGCGGCACGACCTCGCCGCTCGCCGTCGTCCATTCACCACCGCCACCCCCGAAAGCCGACCAGGAATGACCATCCTCGCCTCCCCCGCGTCCTTCGCCTCGCACACTGCCGTCGCCATCATCGGCGGTGGCGCCTGCGGGCTGACCGCCGCGCTGACCCTGGCCGATGCCGGTGTCGAATGCGTGGTGCTTGAGCGCGACGCAGTGCCGCAGGGCTCCACGGCGCTGTCCTCGGGCTTCATCCCGGCCTGCCATACACGCTGGCAGCGCGAAATCGGCGTGACCGACTCGCCGGAGCTTCTGGCCGCGGATGTCGAGCACAAGAACCACAACGGTTCGGACCCCGCCGTCACGCGCGCAGTCGCGACCGCTTCCGGCCCGGCGCTGGAATGGCTGGCCGACGCACATGCCATCCCCTTCCATGTGCTGGAGGGCTTCCTGTACCCCGGCCACAGCGTGGCGCGCATGCACGCGGTGCCGGAAAAGACCGGCGCCGGATTGATCGGCCGGCTTGCCCGGGCTGCAGAGGCCGCCGGCGTGATGCTGGTGACCGAGGCGAGGGTGAGCGCGCTGTTTGCCGACGGCGAGCGCATTACCGGCGTGCAGGTCACCCGCCCGGACGGCAGCACCGACGCCATGGGTTGCGACACCCTGCTCCTGGCCTGCAACGGCTACGGCGGCAACCCGGCAATGGTGGCGCATTACATCCCTGAGATCGCCGCCGCCACCTATGCCGGCCACACCGGCAACCAGGGCGACGCGGTGCTGTGGGGCGAAAAGCTTGGCGCCGTGCCGGCCGACATGGGCGCCTACCAGGGCCATGGCTCGTGGGCGGTGCCGCACGGCGCGCTGGTCACCTGGGCGCTGATGATGGAAGGCGGCTTCCAGGTCAACCTCGATGGCCTGCGTTTCTGGAACGAGCACGAGGGCTATTCCGAAGCGTCGCAGCACGTGATCCGCCAGCGCGAAGGGCTGGCCTGGAACATCTACGACGCGCGCCTGCACGCGCTGGGCATGACCTTCCCGGACTATGCGGACCTGTTCGCCACCGGCGCGATGAAGACCGGGGCGACCATCGGCGAACTGGCGGCGCGCTGCGGGCTCGACGCAGCGGCGCTCGCGGTGACGCTGGCCGAGGCCGCCGCCTGCGCGCGCGGCGAAATGCTCTGCCCGTACGGCCGCGACTTCAAGGCCAAACCGGCGCTGCAGGGGCCGTACTACGCCGTGAAGGTGACCGGCGCGCTGTTCCACACCCAGGGCGGGCTGGCCATCGACACACATGGCCGGGTGCTCAAGAAAGGCGGCGGCCGCTTTCCCAACCTGTACGCCGGCGGCGGCGCGGCGCGCGGGCTTTCCGGCGCGGCGGTGTGGGGTTACCTGTCGGGCAACGGATTGCTGAGCGCAGTGACGCTCGGGCGCATCGCGGCGCTGGATATCGTGGCGCGCGCTTCCGCCGCCCGCGGCCAGATGTAAATCCGGCTACACCGCCCCGCTCCATGCGAGCGCGTAGGTCTGCCGGCCTTCCGGCACGTTGGAAGCGATGACCCGCACTTTCCAGGTGCCGGCGGCGGCGCGCGCAACGCGCACCTTTTCCACATTGTTGGTCGTGTCGGCGTTGAGCGTGGCGCCGTTGCCCGCGTAGTGGCGCCCCGCGGGCGAGGTAAGCACGAGATTGAGGTTGTTGACCAGCCGCTCGCCCGGAAAATCGGTGTAGGCCAGCGTGACGGCAAGCGGCAGGCCAGCCTTTTTCACCACGATGTCCCGGGTGTGCTCGCTGCCGGTGGCCAGCGCCTTGCCTTCGTCGCAGAACTCCAGCCTGCGCGGCCCCCCGTTGGCAAGCAGCGAAGCCTCGAGGCTCACGCGGCCAAAGCCCTGCGCGTTGTCCACCACGCCACGCGCGCCCTTGAGGCGCTGCGCGCCGTTGATCAGCACCGCCTTGATGAGCGCGGCGCTCGGTTTGGCAACCTTCCGCGCGCGCCGCAGGTGCTCGCGGATCAGGGTGACCAGGCCGGCCGTGATGGGCGTGGCCATGCTGGTGCCGCCCATGTAGAAGTAGTTGCCGTCATGCGCGCCCCAGCCAGTATGGCCTTTGGCGATCACGCGTGAGCGGGTGGAAAGGATGAAGGTGCCGGGCGCCACCACCTCGGGCTTGAAGCGGCCGTCGCGCGTCGGGCCGCGGCTGCTGAAGGCCGCCACCTGGGCGGCGTTGTCGGCCATCGGGTCGCGGTTCCAGGGCGGTTTTGGGTAGTCCTGCGACCACCATCCGCCGTAGGTTTCCCGCTTGAACCGCGGGCGCAGGCTTTCGCTGGCGCCGACGGTGATGCAGTTCTTGGCGGTGCCGGGCGAGGCCACACTTGTCGGGTCGATGGCACCATCGCGGTCCTGGTCGGTGCCGTCGTTGCCGGCGGCAAACAGGACAACCATGTCGCGGTGGTCGTGCACGAACCGGTCAAGGTCGCGGCACTGGTCGTCATAGTCGCCAGCGGCGCCGCCACCCCAGGAATTGGTATGCACGCGCGCCCCGTCACGGTAGGCGTCGGCGAACAGGGTGCCAAGATCGAGCGGCAGTCCGGAGAGCACGTAACGCCCCATCTGGTTGAGGTCGCGCGAGTCGCGCCACTTCATCTCCTGCTCGATGGCCTGGAACACCAGTCGCGCCTTGTACGCAAGCCCGCGAATGGCGCCGTTGCTGGCCTGGCCATCGCCAAGCACCGAGCCCGCCACGTGGGTGCCGTGACCGCTGTTGAAATCGGCCGCGCCATCGTCGTCGCCGGGGTTTTTCACCTGCGAGGCATAGTCAGGCGAAATCGGATAACTGCGAATGCGCTTGATGCGGCCGGCGAAGTCCGGGTGCAGGTTGCCGGGGTCGCCACTGTCAAACCCGGTGTCGCATACCGCGACGATCTCGCCTGCCCCGGTGAGGCCGGCGTAACCCGCTTCGCCCTGCCTGGCGGGCACGGCCTCGACGAGGCGCGCCGCCACGTCGTTTGCGGTGCGCTTGTAGGCGCGCGACTGCACCATGCGCACCCCATGCACTTTCGACAGGGCTTCGACCACCTTGCGCCAGCCCGCGCCGCCGATCTCCACCACCAGGGTGCGCTTGGCCTTTTCCTCGCCCAGCACCTTGACGCCCAGCTTGCGCAGCGCCGCGCGACCGCCCGCCAGGTTGGCGGCGTCGAAGAATTCGATGGTGAACACACCCTCACGCAGACGGGTGCGCGGCAGGGCCTTGATCGACTCCCGCAAATCAAGCGCCAGACGCTCCGCATGCGGCAGGTGCCCTGCCCAGCGCACGCAGGGCAGGGCGGCGATTTTCTGCAAGGCGGCTTCGGTCGCGCTGAACACATAGGCGAAGCCTGAATGCAACCCGCGCGGCTTGCCGCCCGCTTTCTTGACCGCAGTGAGCCAGGCCGGCTTGATCGGCCCGACGAACTGCACCAGGTAATGATGCGGCCCGGGCTCAAGCCCTTTCGCACCGCGATAGGCCGGATGCGCGCGCGGTTTGACGGCGGCATCGTAGCGCTTCAGTGAGGTGTCGATGGTCCCGGAGGCCAGCGGCACCTGGTACTGCGCGGTGATGTCTTCCGTAGGCCAGCGTCGGGTGACCAGGCGCTCACCCGCGGGCGTGGCGCGCGCCACGCAAAACGCCGGGTAGTCGGCGATCAGTTCCAGGCCGGTGACGGCGGCCAGCTCAGACTTGGTCGCAAAGACCTTCAGCACCTTGCTCATCGTCCCCCTCCATGGATTGGATGTGCCGCCATGCCGCGGGATCAGGCGTAACGCGCAGCCCGCTTTTCCACAAAGGCGAGCAGCGCCTCGCGCGAATCGGCCGTGTCCTTCAGGCTGCACATGGTTTCGACCACGCCTTCCATGGCGCGGCGGTAATCCTGGTCGTTGGCGCGCATGAAGGCGTCGCGCAGCAGCTTCATGGCCACCGGCGACTTTTTCGCCAGGCGCCGCGCCAGGTGGCGGGCGCGCTCCATCACCTGCGCGCGCGGCACCACCTCGCTGACCACGCCCATGCGCTGCATTTCGGCGGCATCGACGATGTCGCCGGTGAATAGCAACTGTGCCGCGCGGTGCCGGCCGGCCACCCGCGGCAAATGCACCAGGTGCATGGCCGGCAACAGGCCGACGTCGATTTCCGGATAGCCCATCTGCGCCTCTTCGGCGGCGATGATGATGTCGCACGAGACTGCCCAGGTGACCCCGGCGGCGCGGGCGTGGCCGTTCACCGCAGCGATGACCGGCTTGCCCAGCCGGTACAGCGCCTCATGCATCTCGCAATAGAACACCTCGATGAATTCGCGCAGCGCCATGCCGTCGAAATCGAGCGCCAGCTTCAGGTCCAGCCCGGCGGAGAACACCTCCGGCAATGCGCTGGTGAGGATGACCGCGCGCGCCGAGTCATCCTCGCGGGCGCGCTTGTAAGCGTCTATCACCTCGCGCGCCAACTGCATGTTGATGGCGTTGACCGGACCACGGTTCATCGTGATCTCGGCGACGCCTTCGATGACTTCGTAGGTGACGAGTTCAGGCATGACGCATGACCTCCAGATGGAAGGATACCTTCACGCAGGCTCACCGCCCTCGCCAAATCGCTCTCCGAGACTCTCAAGCAGACGGCGGCCATGTACTACCGCGAGTACGGTTATCCGCTCGGCATCGATTCGGTAGATGACCCGGTAGCTGTACACGAAGCGCTCACGTACAGCAGGGTCGGCCAATTCCGGAACGACCCTTCCGATCCTCGGGAAGGCGACGATCGAGGCGGCGACCTCGAAAATTTTGGTGGCAACAACCTTTGCGTAAAACAGGGAGTCGCGCTGGATGTACTGCGCGATCGCCTCGATGTCCTCGACCGCTTCCGGGGACCAGACTACTTCAGCAACCATGCCCCGAGCCGTGACTCGGCCTCAGCCTGTGTCAATGTGCCTTCACTTTCAGCCCGTTCCGCGCCACGCCGAATTTTCTCGAGCACATACAGGTGATATTGCACATCTTCCAGCGTGCAATCCTCCGGCAGGGACTCAAGCAGCGTGCTGACTTCTTGCTTGACAGCGCTCATTGGTCAATCCGTTGTGCAGAAAACACTACTGTAGCCCAATCCGCCCGGATGCCATCCGGCTACCACCGCTCACCTCCCGAACGGCTTGACGCCGATGAGCAAGAAATGGAGCCAGAAGGCGAACACGACATAGGCGACCAACCCAACCACGATGGCGATGATGTCGCGCGAGATGCCCAGTACGGGGTACACCGTGCCGGCCGCCCTGTCGCGCCGGCGCGCCGAAATGTAGTCCGCCACCGCCCAGGCCAGAAACGCGCCGAACAACACCACATCCCCCACCCGGCCGTTGGAAAGCAGGTGCGCGAACGCCCACACCTTGACCCCCATCACCATGGGGTGACCCAGCCGCGCCTTGATGCGCGTGCCCGGCACATACGCCGCCGCGACGAAAATGAAGGAAAACAGCGTGAGCAGCGCCGTGACATGGAAGGTCCAGCGCGGCGGGTTCCACAGGAAACCGCCCTCGACCCGCGAGGCTGCGTAACCATTGACGATGAGCACAAAGCCCACCAGCGAGAGCACGGTGTAGATGCCCTTCCAAGGGTTGAGGCCGATCTTCGCGATCGCGCTGGTGCGAAAGCCGTCGGCGAAGATGCGGACGGAGTGAATGCCTAGGAAGAGGATGAGGCCAAGGAGGAGGAGGGTCACGCGAAATTACCTTCCAAAAAATTTCATATCGGATTGTGTTGTGAGATCAACAGCCTACCAGGGACATCCCTGGTTATGAAATCGAAAGCGAAAAATTAGACTTCCCGCCAGTACTGAACGCGGAGGTCAACGATGAGCAAGAGTACTTTCACTTTAAGCGAAGCTGGGCATCAAGTGCCAGAGTATGGAACTCAACCTGAAAAGCCGGGCATCTACCTAGCGCTGTTTCACGGACGAGACAATCCAGACGATCAAATGGACGACTGGGGCTTTGACGGACCGTTGATCGGCCCCTTGGAATGGTTTCATACAACCTATGCGTACCACTATCGACTCCAATTCATCTGCCAAAGCGACGAAGCGAGATACTTTAAAAGCCCACGATTCCCAGATTGTCAGGACATCTTGATGACGGATGACATGATCACTTACGGGGGCAAGCA
Source organism: Burkholderiales bacterium (assembly GCA_965279115.1). GTDB lineage: Bacteria > Pseudomonadota > Gammaproteobacteria > Burkholderiales > JAEUOS01 > JAEUOS01. Next base: position 2,684,118 of record OZ257137.1, on the reverse strand, counting down.
TTACGGAGATTGGACGGTGTTTTACGTCAGCGATATAGAAACCCAGAAACCATCCGACACGTTCAGGAATATGCCTAGGCGAGCAGTGCCATTTCGCATCGACGTTAAGAAACCATCGACGAACTCACCGTCGAAAAATTGATATGGCGAGTATGTCGCACTGAAACGACTACCTAGAGAACTCGCCGATCCCGCATAATTTCGGGATGGCTACCCAAAATCTGTGGTCCCGTCCCCAGCAACTGGTCGCCCTTTGGTTATACGTGAAATTGCCATTTGGCCGCCTGCATGGCAAGAATCCGGAGATCATCAAACTTGCGGGGCACATCGGGCGAACGCCCGGCGCCTTGGCGATGAAAGCTTGCAATTTTGCAAGTCTCGATCCGGCCTTTCGGGCCTCCAATAGAGTAGGTTTATCTGGCGCGAGCAGCGCGGACCGCGCACTTTGGGAGGAATTTTCTACGGACACCGAGGCATTCGCTGCGGAAGCCGAAGAAGCCGTGGCGGCATTCAATCCTCCTCCGCCAAGACTCGGAGAGCAAGAGTTCCATCCCCCTTCCGGTGAATCGGAGACCTCACGTGTGGTGCGAGTTCGACGTGTTCAATCATTTTTTCGAGCTGCCGTATTAACGTCATACGAAAGTCGTTGCGCTGTGACCGGCATTGCCACTACCGAGTTGCTCGTCGCAAGCCACATCATCCCCTGGAGCGTTTCAGTGGCACGTCGTGCTGACCCCCGAAACGGCATCTGCTTTAGCGCGCTTTTTGATCGTGCCTTTGATCGGGGATTGATGACACTAGACAATGACCTAAAGATCGTTGTTTCCAAGCGGCTTCAACGTGATGCATTGGAAGCAAATTTGTCGAGTTCAATCACGGACGCGCACGGTCGGACACTCCGTCTGCCAAATCGATTTATGCCGGACGGTGCAGCTCTTGACCACCACCGAACGAATATTTTTGTCGATTCACCAAACTGCATTTCAACGCGATTGACTTGAACTCGTTCGTAGAGATCGTCACCGAGTCGATACACAGCCGAGCTAAGTCCGCCACGGCAACTCAATCGCCGTCCCGTCCGGAAACTTCACCTCCACCGGCGACACCGAAAACAAGGCCACCATCGTCATCGGCTCGTTCCCGGTATTGAAGATCTGGTGGTCCACGTTCGGCGGAATAACCAGCGTGGAATCCGGGCCGAAGGGCAGCACATTGCCTTGCATGTGCACTTCCCCGCTGCCGGTGGCGACCACGACGACTTCTTCGCAATCGTGGCGGTGCGGCGGCGTGGCGGTGCCGGGGGCCATGGTCTGGCGCCATACGGAAAGGTGTTTCAGGCCTTCTGCCGAGCCGGCGAGGGTCTGGTGGCGCATGCCGTCCAGGGTCTGAAACGGCACTTGCGCGTTGGCGATGATGGTCATGGCGGTTTTCCTTGTCGGGTTGGGGTTCCCGCATTCTGTGCCGACACCGCTGCCGAGAGAAGCAGCGTTAATGTCGTAACATTGCCGACATTATTTCTGCAATGGGGATCGCTTTATGGCGGGCATCACTACCCTGCTGGCGTTCGCGGAAACGGTTCGCCATGCCAGCTTTGCGGGCGCCGCGCGGGAGATGGGGCTTTCGGCCTCGGCTGTGGCCAAAAGTGTCGCGCGGCTGGAGGCAGAGCTCGGCTTGCGCCTGCTCCACCGTACCACCCGGCAGGTGAGCCTTACCGCGGATGGCGCGGAACTCTACGAACGCTGCCGCCGCATCGTCGACGACATGGCGGCCCTGCGTGAAGAAGCGCAGGGTGCGCGCGGCGCGCCGCGCGGCACGATCCGGCTGAACATGCCGCTGGTGTACGGGCGCGAGGTGGTGGTGCCCAGGCTGGCCGCGCTGACGCGCCGCTACCCCGAACTTTCCCTCGACCTTTCATTTTCCGACCGCTATGTGGATCTGGTGCGGGAAGGGCTGGACGGCGTGGTGCGCATCGGCACGCTGGCCGATTCCGGGCTGGTGGCGCGGCGTATCGGCACGCAGAACATGCCCCTGGTGGCAAGCCCGGCGTATCTCAGGCGGGGTGGCACGCCGCAGCACCCGGATGATCTGGCAGCCCAGGAGTGCCTGGCCTTTCGCTTGCCGTCCAGCGGCCGCTTGCGGCCCTGGCAGTTCCGCCAGGGCGAACGCGCCATCGAATTCACTCCGCAGGCACGCCATGTGTTCGACGACGGCGAGGCCCTGCTGCAGGCTGCCGTACTGGGCATGGGCCTGATCCAGCTGCCGGATTATCTGGTCGCCGCTGCCCTCAAGGCAAAGCGGGTGGTGGAGGTGTTGCCGGCGTTCCGCCCGGCGGCATTGCCGATCTCGCTGGTGCTGCCTTCGGCACGGCAGATGACGCCGCGCATCCGGGTGCTGGTGGAGGCGCTGGCCGAGCCCTATTCCGAACCCGCGACCCGCACATAAAAAAACGGCCCGGGCGCGTTCAATCACCCGGGCCGCTCGAGGAGAGACGATTTGGTGCTTACGCCGCCTTGCTGCGCCGGCGAGCATCATCGCCAGGGCGTCAGGTTCCGGCACCGGAGTGATCGCCAGCACGCCGATGCCCGAATTGTTGGGAGCAAAATCGCTGATCCCGCTGTGCCCGAACCAAGCCGCGGCCTGTTACAAGCCCTTACACCATGGAGATACTTCAGCAACATCTGGCGCGCACACTGCCTTCCACCGGGCGGGACAGCCCTCAACTCGAAGGAAGACATCCATGGATAACCAGAATCTCACTCCCCAGCCCGCCGGTGGCGGCCATTGCAGCCGCGCCAACCGGCACGGATTCCGTTTCGGCAAGCTCCTGTTCGTGGTTGCCGTGGCGGCGGCAGCCGGCTTTGCCGGCAGTTACGCCAGCAAGGCCTTCGCGATGGGGCCATTCGGGCACCGCGGGGCGATGTCCGCGCCAATAGACCCTGCAAAGATGGACGAGCATGTCGAGCGCATGGTCAAGCACTTCGCGGTGGAAACCGACGCCACGCCCGAGCAGCGCGAAAAGCTCAACACCATCGCCAAGGATCTGGCGCGCGACATGGCGCCGCTGCGCGAAAAGCTGCGCACCGCCCGCACCCAGGGCGTGGAACTGCTGGCTGCGCCCACCATCGACCGCGCCGCGCTCGAAAAGCTGCGCGCCGAGCAGATCACCCTGGCCGATGCGTCCTCAAAGCGCATGACCCAGGCCCTGGCCGACGCAGGTGAGGTGCTGAACCCCGAGCAGCGCAAGAAGCTGGCCGAGCGCATGCAGAAAATGGGCGAACGGCGCGGCCGGATGCACGGTTGATTCGCGGCTACATGGCAACAAAAAAGCGCCCCGCGGGGCGCCTTTTTCATTCCACGCGTGGTCCTTCCGCATCAGCAATCCTATGCTTCCCCGGCCAATCGTTATTACGGTTTTGTAGTAACATTATTGCATGGTCACGTTTGAGTGGGACGACACCAAGAATCGTCTGAACAGACGCAAGCCTGGGGTTGGCTTCGAGACCGCCTCCCTGGTTTTCGACGATCCTTTCGCCCTCATGTTGCAGGACCGCCACGAAAACGGCGAGGAGCGCTGGCAGGCCATCGGGCGCATCGCTGACCAGGTTGTCCTGGTTGTTGCCCACACGACAAGGACGCGTGCCGGAATTGAAGTCATCAGGATCATTCCGCCCGCAAGGCGGAACGGACGGAAAGGAAGCGCTATGAAGAACAAGCTTGTTGAAACGCAAAAGCGGGACATCGCACGACTTTCGGCAATGCCGGAATCCCGGATCGACACGTCCGACATCCCGCCCCTGAGCGAGGATTTCTTCCGCAGCGCGATCCGCAACCCCTACTTCAAGCCTGTCAAGACCTCCACCACTGTGCGCATCGACGCCGACGTACTTGCATGGCTGAAATCGCAGGGCCGCGGCTATCAAACACGCATCAACGGCATCCTTCGGGCGCGGATGCTCGAAGAACTGAAGCCGCGCGGCAAGGCGCCTGCTACTCCGGCTTGATGTTCGCCACCTTGATGATGGCGGCATAGCTGTCGATCTCCTCGCGCATCAGGGCCGAGTATTTTTCCAGCGCCACTCCCGCGACCGGTTCGGCGCCCAGGCCCAGCACCTTTTCGCGAAAATCCGGGCGCACCAGCAGGCGCGCCAGTTCGGCATTGATCTTCGTTGCCACCGCCGCCGGCATCCCGGGCGGCCCGAGCATGCCCAACCATGTATCGCTCTTCATGCCCTTGACGCCCAGTTCCTCGAAGGTGGGCACGTCAGGCGCGAACGACGAGCGCTTTTCGCTTGCCACCGCGAGCGCCCTCACCCGGCCGCTCTTGATGTGCGGCAGCGCGGCGTTGACGGCTGACCAGGAACTCATCACCTGCCCGGCCACCACCGCCTCGACCGACTGGCTGGAACTCTTGTAGGGAATGTGGTTGAGGCGCACCCCGGCCAGATGCGCGAGGCGCTCGCCGGCGATGTGCACCGTGGTGCCGATGCCGGAGGTGGCGTAATTCACTTCGCCCGGTTTGGCCTTCGCTGCCGCTATGTAGTCGGCCACCGAACGGAACGAGGTGTCGGCGTTCACCACCAGCATGTTGGGCGCCGAGGCCAGCAGCGTGATGGCGGTGAAGTCCTTGACCGCGTCGTAGGGCATCTTCAGGCGCAGGGCCGGGGTGATGGTGTGGGTGCCGGAGGCCAGCATCAGCACGTAGCCGTCAGGCGGCGACTTGGAAACCAGTTCGCCGCCGATCACCCCTGAGGCGCCGGGCTTGTTTTCCACCACCACCGGCTGGCCCCAGGTTTTCTGCAACTCCACCGAAAGCAGGCGCGCCATCACATCCGAAATGCCGCCGGCACCGAAGCCGACGATGATGCGCACCGGCCGCGAGGGGTAGGTGTCCTGCGCCTGCGCCATTGGCGCCAACGCCAGCCCGGCCAGCAGGACACATGCGTACCGCAAAAAACCCATGGTGATTCCCCCTTTGTGCATGAGAATCATCGCTACTCTGCCTTGATGTCGCCGGCCCGCGCGATCTTCGTGTACATCTCGATCTCGTCACGGATCTGGGCGCGAAACGCCTCCAGTTCCACGCCCACCGGCTCGGCGCCGAGGCCGAGGATCTTTTGCTTCATGTCGGCGCGCGCAATCAGCATCTGCAGTTCAGCTGTCAGTTTGGCGGCCACCGGCGCAGGCAGTCCCGCCGGGCCCAGCGCGGCCAGCCAGGTTTCACTCTTCATGCCCTTGATGCCCACCTCGGCGAAGGTCGGCACCTCGGGCGCGAACTCGCTGCGCTTTTCGCTCGCCACCGCCAGCGGCCGCATCCGTCCGGCCTTCACGAACGGCAGCGCCGCGTTCACCGCCGACCATGAGGACACCACGTGCCCGCCCAGCACCGCCTGCACCGACTGGTTGGAAGCCGCGTAGGGCACATGGTTGAACTTCGCGCCGGTGATCTGCGAGAACTGCTCGCCGGCGATATGCAGCGAGGTGCCCACGCCTGAGGTGGCGTAGTTGATCTCGCCCGGTTTGGCCTTGGCCGCGGCGATGTACTCGGCCACGCTCTTGATGGCGGAATCCGAGCGCACCACCAGCATGTTGGGCGCCGCCGCCAGCAGCACCAGGGGAGTGAAGTCCTTGACCGAATCAAACGGCATCTGCTTGCGCAGGGCCGGGTTGATGGTATGGGCGTTGGAGGTGAACAGGATGGTGTGGCCATCCGGAACCGCCTTGGCCACCGCGCCGGTACCAATCATCCCGGTGCCGCCCGGCATGTTCTCCACCACCACCGGCTGGCCGAAGTCCTTGGCGATTTCCGCGGACAGGAGGCGCGCCAGCACGTCGGTGACCCCGCCGGGGCCGAAGGGCACGATCACGCGGATCGACCGCGACGGATAAGCCGCTTGCGCCACTGACGCACGCGGCAACGCCCCTGCCACCGCCGCCAGACCGCCTGCCGCCAGCAGGCGGCGCCTTTGCTCGATCATTTGTCTTCTCCCGTTGCCATCTGTTTGCGCAATTGTTGTGTGGTACCCGTATCGATGCTGCCGTCATCATGCGTCGCCACGCCGTAATCACGCCGTGCCGCCTCAGGCGATACACAGCCGGTGACAAGGTCCTTCCGCACGGCGGCGAGGTCGCGCTTCCAGGCCGGGCCGAAGCCGCCACCGCCGCCAGAACGGATCACCACCTGATCACCCGCGACAAGCGGATGGTCGCCCTTGAACACTTTCAGCACGCTGCCATCCACCTTGCGGATTTCCACCTCGGCGGTCTTGCCCTCGCCGCCGCCCAAGAGCCCCCACGGCGGGCACTTGGTGCGTTCGATCTTCAGGTTGATGCGGCACGGCCCGGTGATGCGATAGGTCTTGACGATGCCGACCCCGCCGCGAAACTCGCCGGGGCCGCCCGAGTCCGGCCGCAATGCGTAGGACTCGAAGCGGTAGGGATGAAACGCCTCCTGCATTTCCACCGGCACATCCGAGGTATCGCCATGCACGTTGGAGCGCGAGGGGCCATAGCCGTCCATGCCGGCTGAACCGCCCCAGCCGCCACACAGCGTGTCGAGATGAAAAAACGACTCGCCGGTGGCCGGGCTGATGCCGTGCAGAGCATGCACGCCGTAGGTGCCGTGGTGCGCCGCCGCCACACGGTCGGGAAACGCCTCGGCCATGGCGCGCAGGATGGTGTCGACCACGGTGGGAATCATGTTGCCGGAGCCGCCGATCGGCGCGTTCGGCCGCGCCGACAGGAACTTGCCGTCGGGAATCTCGACATCGAGGCAGCGGAAATCACCCTCGTTGACCGGGTCGTCGGGTGAAAGCATGTACTTCACCGCGATGCGCGCCGCGGCCACCGCGCCGCCATTGCGCCCGGCATTGAGCGGGCCCGGCAACTGCTCCGCCACGCCGGAAAAATCCACCGCGATGCGCTCGCCTCCGACCCGCACGCGGATGCCGATCGGAACCGTCTTGTCCAGGTTCAGTCCATCGTTGTCGAGAAACGCGTAGGACTCATAGACCCCCGGCTTCGCCGCGCGGATGGCCTCGCGGCTGGCGGCTTCGGCGTCGTCCCACATCGCGTGCACCGACGCCTCGAAGGTGGCCAGGCCATGCTTCTCCGCGATCGCCCCGACCATGTCGCGCCCCATGAAGCAGCCGGCGATCTGCGCCTCGACGTCGCCCATGAGCATGTCGGGAAAGCGGGTGTTGTATTCGATCATGCGGAACATGTCGGGCAGCCGCTCGCCTTTCGAAAACAGGCGCACGCTGCGGAACTGGATGCCTTCCTGGAAAATCTCGGTGGTGGTGGTGGATGTGCAGGAGCCGACCATGGTGCCGCCCACGTCGATCCAGTGCATCAGCACGCAAAAGAAACCCGCCAGGCGCTTTTCCGGCCCGACGCGGATGGGCGTGTACATCACCACGTTGTTGAGGTGCTGGCCGAGCGTGCCGGCGTGGTTGGAAATCAGCACGTCGCCCTCGACCATGCTGTCGGCGCCATGCAGCGCGATGCCGTCGCGCACCGCCGTGCCAAGCGCATTGGCCACGAAGATCAGCAGGCTGCCGCGCGATTGCGAGATCAGCCGCCCTTCGCCATCGACAATGCCGACGGCGTAGTCCTTGTATTCGTTGATCAGCGGCGAGAAGGCCGTGCGGGTGATGTTCTTGTCGATCTGGTTGGGAATCGACACCAGGTCGTGGCGGATGATCTCGAGGGTGATCGGGTCGAAGGCATGGCGCGCCGCGACCGCCGGAGCGAGGGCAGGCACGGTGGCCGCAGTCGCAGCAAGGACGGCGGCGTTCACGGACGGCACCTGATCATGATTTCTCCCAGTGCACCCACGCGAGCGCGATCGCCCGGCATGAGCACGGTGGTGGAACTGTATTCCTCGATCACCGCGGGCCCTTCGAGTTCGTGCCCGGCCGGCAGCGCGTCGCGTGCGAACACCGGCACTTCCATGCGCCCGTGCGGCGCCGGAAAATGCACCGAGCGGTGCTCGCGCGGTGCGACCGCGCCGGGCATGGCCGACCCTTCGCCGCCTGCCAGGCGCGCGAGTTCCGGGCGCGGAATGTCGGCCTCGGCCCCCAGCCGCGCGCCGAGAATCTCCACCGCGCAATTGGGGTTGAGGTTGCCGTAGCGGCGCTTGTAGGTGGCCTCGAACACGGCCAGCAATTCGGCGATGGTCTCGCCGGCACGGTACGGCACGGCCACGGTGTGCTTCTGGCCGCGGTAGCGCATCTCGAGCATGTGTTCGAACTGCACGGCCTCGGTCCCGAGTTCGGCCTGCATGGTGCGCCGCGCGGTGTCTTCCAGCCCGGCATAGGCCTGCACCAGTGCATCCAGCGCGCCTTCGGCCGCCTCCAGCACCACCGTGCGCGAAAGGTCGATGCGCGCGCCGGCGATCAACATGCCCAGCGTCGAGAAGTTGCCCGGATGTGGCGGCACGATCACCTCCGGGATGTTCAGGCTCCTGGCGAGGAAGGTGGCGAACAGCGGGCCGCCACCGCCGAACACGAACAGCTTGAACTCGCGCACGTCGATGCCGCGCTCGATGGTGATCTCGCGGATCGCGCCGGCCATGGTGGCGGTAGCCAGGTCGAGGATGCCCTGCGCGGCGGTGTCGATGCCTGGAGGACCCGCGTAACCCAGCGGCGCTGCGACGCGTTCGCCGATGGCGCGCGCCGCGCCCTCGCGGTCCAGCGCGAGCTTTCCCTGCATGAAGGCACCGCCGCCGATGCGCCCGAGCACCAGGTTGGCGTCAGTCACGGTGGGTTCGACCCCGCCGCGGCCGAAGGCCACCGGGCCGGGTTCGGAGCCGGCGCTGCGCGGCCCCACGGAAAGGCGTCCGCGCGCATCCACCGAGGCGATCGAACCACCACCGGCGCCCACCTCGACGATGTCGAGCACCGGGGTGCGCAAGGGAAAGCCGTGGTCGTAGCCGCCGATGTAATACACGGGCTGCACGTCAAAGTGACCGTCCTGCACCAGCGCGCATTTGGCAGTGGTGCCGCCCATGTCAAAGGCGATCAGGCGCGGCTCGTTCAATGCACGCGCATAGGCGGCAGCGCCGATGCAGCCGCCGATCGGCCCGGACTCCACCAGCGCCACCGGCTGCTCCAGCGAGCGCGCCGTCGAGAGCACGCCGCCGTTGGAGCCCATCATGTAGAAGCTGCCGGTGAATCCGCGCTCGCGAAGCTTGGCGTCAAAGCCGGTGATGTAGCTGCCCATGCGCGCGCCCACATAGGCATTCGCAGCTGCGGTCGAGGTGCGCTCGAACTCGAACCATTCGCGGGTGAGCAGCGTGCCGGAGGTCACATAGGCATCCGGCAGAAGTTTGCGCAGCAGGGCCACAGCCGCTTCCTCATGCACCGGGTTGGCGTACGCGTTGATGAACGACACCGCGATGGCGTCTATGCCTTCGCGGCGGAAGGTCTCCGCCAGCGCCGCGAGGCCCGCCATGTCAAGCGGCTCTACCACCTTGCCCTGCGCATCCATGCGCTCGGCAACCTCGAAACGCAACTCGCGCGGCACCAGCGGCGGATCGCGACGGTACTCCAGCGCGAAGGGCACGGGCCGGTTGCCGCGGCCGATCTCCAGCGTGTCGCGAAAACCGCGCGTGGCCACCAGCGCGGTGCGCGCGCCGCTGCGCTGGATGAAGGTATTGATCACATGGGTGGTGCCATGCTTGAACAGCAGTGCCTCTTCCAGCTTGAGGCCGGTGGATTGAAGCCCGTCGAGCGCGCCTTCCACCAGATCAGTGTAGTTGGTGAGCGTCTTGCCGTAGCTCACCTTCTGCTGTTGGGCGTCGTATACCGCGACGTCGGTGAATGTTCCGCCGGTATCGGCGGCCACCATGTAGCGCAAGGCATGTCTCCCGTTCCGGCCGCCCGCGCGAGAAACGGGGCGGCATCATGATGCAGCGATTTGCATCGATGATACTGCACCGGTACATACCCTGCCTCTTATGCTTTCAAGAAATGAAAGCTCGGGAGATTCTAGATAGGCGAGACCCCGAGAATTACAGCCATCCGCACCTAAGGACCGTGCGGGCCGAGGAAGCGGTCGCCGTTGAAGTGGATCAGGTGTGAAGGATCTGACGCACACCAAACCTCTGTTTCCCATGCCAAATCACTGAGAAAACGAGCCATCAGTGCACGGTCAGGAAAGGCAGTAACAAAAACGAGTCCGGCGGTCGATTTTTCAAATAGGGTTTTGAGTTCAGCGTGACGTTTCCCGTCCATGGGACCTACGCTCGTGACCGACTCAACTAGCAGCAGCCAATTACGTTTCTCGTCATGAAAAACAACGTCAGGCAATTTACCGCGCCCGTGTAGGACAACGCCGATTTTGGCAAGGCGCTGCTCGTCGAACACAACGCTCTTATTACCCGTATCGCCGACGTATACCAAGCTTGCCCCAGGAGCGAAGCGGGAGGCGAACTCCTCGATAATGGAAGCTATCAGTTTGCTGTGTGGACCGGGAGATTGAATCGCCCCGGGTTTTGAGGAGGCTCCGAACTCTGAGAAGATGGAGTCATGAGCAAATCAAACCGATTTTCGCCCGAAGTACGAGAACGCGCAGTCAGGATGGTGCAGGAACACCGTGGCGAGTACCCATCGCTGTGGGCCGCCATCGAGTCGATAGCACCCAAGATTGGCTGCGTTCCGCAAACCTTGCATGAATGGGTGCGCAAACAGGAGATCGACACCGGCGTGCGCGAGGGGGTCACCAGCGAGGAACGTGATCGCATCAAAGCGCTGGAGCGCGAGGTCAAGGAATTGCGGCGTGCCAACGAAATCTTGAAGGTTGCAAGCGCTTTTTTTGCCCAGGCGGAGCTCAACCGCCGACTCAAGTCGTGAGGAGCTTCGTCGACAAGTACCGCGACACCTACGGGGTCGAGCCTATCTGTGAAGTGATGCGGATTGCCCCGTCGGGATACCGACGCCATGCTGCTTGCAAACGCCAGCCCGAATTGCGCAGTGCCCGCGCAAAAAAGGACGACTCGCTGATTCCGCAAATCGAACAAGTCTGGCAGGCCAACATGCAGGTCTACGGCGCAGACAAGGTCTGGCATCAGATGAACAGGGAAGGCAGCGCCGTAGCTCGCTGCACGGTTGAGCGTTTGATGAAACGCCTGGGCTTGCAAGGGGTCAGGCGCGGCAAAGTCATTCGCACCACGGTACCGGACAAAGCCATGCCCTGTCCGTTGGATCGAGTCAATCGGCAATTCAAAGCCGATCGTCCGAACCAGCTGTGGGTATCGGACTTCACCTATGTCTCAACCTGGCAGGGCTGGCTGTACGTGGCTTTCGTGATCGACGTGTTCGCCCGGCGCATTGTAGGTTGGCGTGTCAGCAGTTCGATGCGAACTGACTTCGTTCTGGATGCCCTGGAGCAGGCTTTATACGATCGCCAACCCGAGCGCTCAGAGTCACTGGTTCACCATTCGGACAGAGGATCGCAATACGTCTCCATCCTTTACACCGAGCGCCTCGCACAGGCCGGGATAGAACCCTCAGTAGGCAGTCGTGGCGACAGCTACGATAACGCATTGGCTGAGACGATCAACGGGCTGTACAAGGCTGAATTGATTCATCGCCGCGCACCATGGAAAACCAAAGAGTCCGTCGAACTGGCAACCCTCGAATGGGTGTCCTGGTTCAACCACCATCGATTGCTGGAGCCCGTCGGCTATATCCCACCGGCCGAAGCTGAGGCAAACTACTATCGGCAGCTCGCCGAGAACGCCAGTTTCGAAGTCTCAACTTAAACCAACCAGCCTCCACGAAACCCGGGGCGATTCAGATAGTCTAATCTCGGCTCCGTCAGGAAGTGTTACTGGCGTCAATTCCATCTCGCGAGCGGCTGCATAACGGGCCGATAGCGTCGATACCGCTCGCAGATATGACTCAAGAGCCGGTTCCCATGCGTCAGTTCCGTACGTCTCCAACAACGCTTTGGCGTTAGGAGCAATCTGGTAGCACCACTTCGGGCTGTTCGGCGATCGTCCAGGTTCGTCTGGGTTCTGTAGGGCAAGGCCACCAGCTACGAACTGGTGCAGAGTCTCCTTGCGGAAAGATTCTCGGCTATTTTCGGCGTATGGCTTCTTATATTCCTTACGACAGAAATCTAGGATCGCCCGGACGCCCAGCGTTGGGTCCGAGAGGTTCCGCCACGATCCGTTCTTCCGCAGCTGTATAAGCGCAAGTAGCGATAGTCCTGATCTCTCGTTTTGCTGCGCCCGGGGATACCCCAACGCAGCGATGATGCTGATCGCCTGTTCAATTTTTCCCATGCGCCCTCAGAGGAAATCGCATTAACTGCCCCTTTTATGCACAACTGCTTAGCGTTCCGCACGGAAGCCGCAGCGAAAAATACCTAGTTCAACTTGGTTCGCATGCGTCGTATCGGATTGGAAGTGGGATTACCAAAAGCGATGAAGATCTCAAACGCCACTTCGACCAACATACCGCTGCTTATGCTTTTGAAATCTTAGCGGTGATCCCAACTCGAAACTCGGTGCCTTCGAACGGGCTCAGACTTGGAGCTGGAATTGATTGGGTCCCTGCCGTTTGGAGATTTCCTTCTTATCGAGGCGCTGGGTACTCTCAAGATATTCACGAATGGAAGATGCAATAGCAAAGGACAGCATTGGTGGTACGGCATTGCCTATCTGATTGAACACACTGGTCTCACCACCCACGAACTCAAACCAATCCGGAAAACTCTGCAATCGCGCGGCTTCACGTGCGAACAAACGCCTACGCCTTCCGTCGGGCAATCGAATACGTTGCATGTCCCCCGTCGCACCTGCCAAATTGCGGCAAGTTATCGTGCGTGCTGGTCGATCTAGGTGTAGGTCTCGCGGATTTATGCATTTCGATGCTATCTCGTATTTTTCTACGTATGCATCCATGCTCGCCGTCAGAAACTTCGAATTTGGTGGGACTTCGAAAGCCAACGAACCCAATGCGTCACCAGCGCTTACTCGTTGCATTGCTTTGGTGGGAAACCGAAAGTTACCCCGATGACCGATGACGATTACACGCTCTCTGTTCTGAGGTACAAAGTGATCGACAGCGTTTAGCAAGTCAAACTCGAGCACGTATCCGAGAGCCTCCAAAGCCTCAAAAATCTCATCCAGATACCATCTGTTTCGATAAAGCAGCCCTCTAACGTTCTCGAACATAAAGATATCTGGCTGAGCTTGCTCGATAGCAGAGATAAAAACCGGAAAGCCATCTCGTGAATCTCGAATCCCCTTTTGATGCCCGCCAACGCTAAATGGCTGACACGGCGGCCCACCAATGACGACTTGCGCCTTCGGAAACTCATACTCCGGAGTCAACTTAATGTTTACGCAATCCCCAAGGAGGTTTTTGCGATAAGTCTGACAACAATCCGCATCCATTTCGAAACCAAGGGTCTCGAAACCCTGTGCCTCAAAGCCTAGTGCCAACCCGCCACAACCCGCAAACAAGTCAAGTACTAACGGATGTCCTTCGACACGCGGCTTCAGTTGAGCAGAGATAGTTTCCGCATAGTTCATTTTATCGATCGCCCATGCCCTTCTTGAAAACTTATCGAACGCGCTGATTTCCTGTTACTAACTTAATCTTAGTTTGCTTCGCGGGACAAGTGTCTTGCGACGATTCAACGCAATTCACCCCGCTGTTGTGGTGAGGATTGCCCAATCTTGCGCCGTTAGCAATGCGCTACCGCCTTGGAGACTCGTGTACCAATAGTGGCCCTTGAGCTGAATAAACGAAAGGTTTCGCCGGAGAATTCTCAAATTTTTCGGTTCAGAAAACACTGAGATATTGTCCAACTGCAAGAACAAGTTGGCGCCCCCATCAGAAGCGCTAACAAATCGGCTTTTGTATCTCGGGTCTTCTTTGTGTAAAGAGTGTACGACGGCAGACGCAATTACGTGTTGCGCCAGCGCCTTTTGACCCGCAGCATAGAAAAGTAGTCTTTGCCCTGGAAGCATGTCCTGACGATATCGAGTCTTTGGATTGATCGGCCAACACTTTTCGCTTAATCGCTCTCGAATTACGTCTACTGCCGCCTTCGTCTTCGCCTTACCGCGACCTGTATCACAAGACGGTACAGACACGTCGGCGGCCAAGAGCAACAGCCCGAAACAACCGGATGGTCCTACGGCTAAAGTATTCACGCAAATAGCCTATGGATGACAGTCTGCATTTCGAACGCGCGCCCAGTCGCACACACCGTAGTCAACGAGTGGTCGCTATTTTTAGGCGATAGATTCGGAAATTGCTTTTTCGAAATTTATTAGCAGCCGCGTCGTTAACTCGTGATCCCTTAGCGAAAATCTTGTTCAAGCAATTCAATTTTCACCTCACCGAAGAAAAAGAATTCAACGAACCAAACCTACAGAAGCTGACTCTAGGTGCCTCCGGCAGCGAGAAATGTACATTACCCCGAAAGCCGCTCCTGGAACACCAGCCCGGCGTGCTCGCGCAGGGCATGGAACTTGATCTTCGGCCACATGCCTTCGACCGCGCGCAATTCCGTGTGGTGCTGTGCCAGGAAGGTGGGGGCGTCCACCGCGTCGTAGGCCACCCGGTGCGCGTTGGCGTCGATGAAACGCTTCAATTCACCGGCGTCGTCGCAGGTGACCCAGCGCGCCAGCGAATAGCGCGATGGCGCCATGCGCGCGGCCGCACCGTACTCATGCTGCAGGCGATGCGCCACCACCTCGAACTGCAGCGTGCCCACCGCGCCCAGCAGCAGCATGCCGCCGGCGAGCGGGCGGAACACCTGGATGGCGCCCTCTTCGCCTAGTTGCACCAACCCCTGGCGCAGTTGCTTGCTCTTGAGCGGATCGACCATCTCGACGGTCTGGAAGAGCTCCGGCGCGAAAAACGGCAGGCCGGTGAACTGCAATATCTCACCCTCGGTGAGCGTGTCGCCCAGCTGCAGCAGGCCGTGGTTGGGTATGCCGATGATGTCGCCGGCGTAGGCGTCTTCCACCAGCTCGCGCCGCTGCGACAGGAACGACACCACGGTGTTGGTGCGGATCTCCTTGCCGGTGCGGCAGATCTTGAGCTTCATGCCGCGCTCGAAACGCCCCGAGCACATGCGCACAAAGGCGATGCGGTCGCGGTGCGCCGGGTCCATGTTGGCCTGGATCTTGAACACCACGCCGGTGAATTTAGGCTCGGTGGGCTCCACCTGGCGCTGCATGGCCGCGCGGCCGATCGGCGCCGGCGCCAGGTCCACCAGCGCGTCGAGCACTTCGCGCACGCCGAAGTTGTTGATCGCGGAACCGAAAAACACCGGGGTCTGCTTGCCGGCCACGAAGGCCTCGCGGTCGAATTCCGGCGAGGCGCCGCTGATGAGCTCGATCTCGTTTTTCGCCTGGGTGAAGGCGTCGCCATAGCGCTCGGCGATCTGCGGGTTGTCGAGACCCTCGATGACATCGTCGTCATCGCGCACCCGATCCTCGCCGGCGGTGAACACGCGCATCCGGTCGCGTTTCAGGTCGAACACGCCACCGAAGCGTTTGCCCATGCCGATCGGCCAGGTGAACGGCGCCGCCGGCATGCCCAGCACCTTCTCGATCTCGTCGATCAGGTCGAGCGGCTCCTTGACCTCGCGGTCCATCTTGTTGATGAAGGTGAGGATGGGCGTGTTGCGCGCCCGGCATACCTCGATCAGGCGCAGGGTCTGCGCCTCGACGCCGTTGGCGGCGTCGATCACCATCAGGGCCGCGTCCACCGCGGTCAACACCCGGTAGGTATCTTCCGAGAAATCCTGGTGGCCGGGCGTGTCGAGCAGGTTGATGACGCAGTCGCGGTATTCGATCTGCATCACCGAGGAGGCCACCGAGATACCGCGCTGCTTTTCGATTTCCATCCAATCGGAGGTGGCATGACGCGAGGCCTTGCGCGCCTTGACGCTGCCGGCGATGAAGATCGCGCCGCCGAACAGCAGCAGCTTTTCGGTCAGCGTGGTCTTGCCCGCATCAGGGTGGGAGATGATGGCAAAGGTTCTTCTGCGCCGGACTTCCCTGGCTACCAGTTCACTGGACATGACTTCAATTCCTCGATTGCATGCACGGGCGTGCACGCGGCTTGCAGCTACATGCTCCCGACCCGCTGGCGCGGGCCCATCAGGACCGTCGTTCCGATGAAAGGAGCCGAGGTGAAGCAGAAACCGTGATTATAAAGCCGCGCGGGAAGGCTATTTTCCCAGCGCCAGCTTGACCCCGAACAGAACCAGCAGGCTACCCGCCGCCCGGTTGAGCCAGGTGGTCATGCGCGGGCTGGCGCGCATGCGCTCGGCAGCAAAACGGGTGATGAGGATCACGGTCACACAGTAAAGGAAGGTCAGGAAGGCGATGGTCAGCGCCATCGTGCCGAAGGTGACCATGCCCTGGTGGCGCGCCGGGTCGACGAACAGCGGGAAGAACGCCATGTAGAACACGATGGCCTTGGGGTTGAGCAGGGTGATCAGCATGGCCTGGCGGAAAAAACGGCGCGGCTCCATGTTGAGGATGGGCGCGTCGCCTGGCCTGGACAGCACCATGCGCACCCCCAGCCAGGCGAGGTAGATCGCGCCGGCGTACTGCACCAGCGAAAACACCCGCGGGTTGGAGGTGAGCAATGTCGCCACGCCCGCCACCGCCAGCCACATCAGCACCTGGTCGCCGGCAATCACACCCAGCGTCGCAGCCAGCCCGCCGATGATGCCGCCCTTGCTGGTGGAGGTGATGATGGCCAGGTTGCCGGGCCCCGGAATGGCCAGGAACACCACCACCGCAATGACAAAAGCCCAATAGTCGACAACCCCGAACATGCTTGCTCCAGTCACGCCAAAACCGCCGCCTGCGAGCGCGCAGGTCAGGCCTTGAGACGGCCCTCCGCAGCCAGCGAAGCAAGCTCGGCGGCAGGAATGCCCAGTTCCGCCATTATCGCCGCGGTGTGTTGCCCCAGGCGCGGCGCGGGAGGCAGGGCCTGTCCGTCCGCACCATTGACCTTGTAGCCGGCGCCAAAATCGGTGAGCGTTCCGTGCGTGTAAGCGGTGCGCCGCAGGGGCAGGGTGAGCATGCCGCCGGCCATGGCGCGCTTGATGAATTCCGCCAGCGTCACCAGCCGCGCGCACGGTACGTCGCGCGCCGCCAGCCGGGCCTCGATGTCGGCGGCCTTCTGGCGGCTGAGCGCTTCGGCGAGCAGCGCCTGCAGGCGCGGCGCGTCCACCGGCACCACGAAACCGACGCCGCGC
The DNA here is from genome assembly GCA_965279115.1 of Burkholderiales bacterium. GTDB lineage: Bacteria > Pseudomonadota > Gammaproteobacteria > Burkholderiales > JAEUOS01 > JAEUOS01. Next base: position 2,666,877 of record OZ257137.1, on the reverse strand, counting down.
GCCATCGCATCCACGTCCAGCAAAGTCAGATCGTCGGGCACGCCGGGCAAGCCCAGTTCCTCGCAAAAAGCACGGAACTGCCGCCCGGTGTTGGCCGCGGTGGAAATCCAGCCGTCCGCGCAACGAAAGGTGGAAGCCCCCGGGCTGCCGGAAAAGCCGCGGTTGCCCACCCGCGGACCATCCGTGCCGGTAACCACCGCGCGCGACGCGTCCGGCCACATCAGTTGCAGCGCCGCCTGGGCCATGGAAATGTCGAGATAGGCGCCCTCGCCCTTGCGAAAACGCCGCAGCAGCGCGGCCATCAGGGCCTGCGCGCCGACCATGCCGGTGGCGGTGTCGATCACCGGAAAGCCCACCTTCAGCGGGTCTTCCCCTTCGAGGCCCTGCAACATGCTCATGCCGACCGCGGACTGCACCACATGGTCGTAGGCGGCACGCCGCCCCCATTCGCCCTCCTGGCCGAAACCGGAGATGGAGGCATAGACGATGTCCGGCTTGATCGCCTTGACGGCCGCGTAGTCGAACCCGAGCCGCGCCACCGCGCCGGGACGGAAGTTCTCGATGAACACATCCGCCGTCCTGATGAGCGCCTTGAGGATCTCCCGGCAACGTGCGTCCTTCAGGTCGATCGCGAGCGACTTCTTGCCGCTATTGATGGCGGCAAAGCCGATGGAGATGCCGTCGTCGAGCTTGTCGGCGGCGCGGCCGCGCAGGATGTCGCCGGCCCAGGGGTTTTCCACCTTGATGACCTCGGCGCCCTCGAGCGCCAGGTAGTGCGAGGCGGTCGGCCCGGCAATCACGTGCGAGAGGTCGACGACGCGGACGCCTTCCAGCGAGTTCAGTGACATGGTTTCAATCCGCCTTGACGCCGGCCAGCGCGATCAGCTTGGCCCACTTGGCCGACTCCGCCTTCATGAAGGCGGCAAATTCTTCCGGCGAGGCGGAAACCTCGACTTCGGCGCCGCCGGCCTGGAACTGCGCGCGCAATTCCTTGTCGGCCATGGCCTGCCGGGTGGCGGCAAACAGTTTCGCGATCACCGGCGCGGGCGTGCCGGCCGGAGCCCACAGGCCGCCCCACGATTCCTGCACCATCAGGTCGTCGCCATAGAGCTCCTTGAGCGTGGGTACCTCCGGCAGCGATGAGAGCCGCTTCGCGCCGGTCACCGCCAGGCCGCGCGCCTTGCCCGATTTCACGTGCGGCACACCGGTGCCGGCAATCGGAAACGCGAACTGGATCTGCCCGCCCAACAGCGCCGGCATGATCTCCACCGAGCCGCGGTACGGCACGTGGGTGGCGGTGAGTTTGAGAAGGTTGGCGAAACTCGCACCGGCGATATGCGCAGCCGTGCCGACCCCGCCCGACCCGTAGTTGAACTGGCCGGGCTTGCCGCGAATCACCTCTTCGAGCTCCTTGGCGCTCTTGATTGGCGAGTCGACCGGCACGATCAGCACAGCCGGCGAAAGCCCGGTCAACGAAATCGGGATGAAGCTGGTGTGCGGATCGAATTTGGCCGCCGGCCGAAGCAGCTTTTGCACCACCTGCGACACCGCGCCCGCCAGCAGCGTGTAGCCATCCGGCGCCGACTGCGCCACAACCTCGGCGGCGACAATGCCGGCGGCGCCGACGCGATTTTCCACCACCACCGGGCCGCCGAGCGCCTCGGCCAGTTTGGGTGCGAGGCGCCGGGTTTCCACGTCCGGCCCGCCGCCGGCGGCGAATGGCACGACAATCTTCACCGGGCGCGACGGATACGCCTGGGCATGCGCGCCCACAGACGCCATTCCCAGAACGGCTGCCCACAACAGGTGTTGCAAACGCATGAATGTCTCCTTTCCCCTTGTTCTTCGTATCGGACTCGCGCTCGCCGGGCGAACGCAGCCGCAAGCTTAAGCCAGCTTGCGCCGAAACGCAGAAGCACATCAGGATCAGGCATTGACGCGCACTGCCACGCCAGCGACACTGCACCCCCGCAAGCGCCCCCCTGGAGAGAAGATGACCGAGCGAGCCCCCGTCACCGGGCCGATGTGCTGGACCCGTGAAAGCGTCGGCCTGCCCAAGCGCTTTTCGCTGCCCCTCGACGCACCCGCCCGCGGCGAACTCGCTGCCGCGGCAAAGCGGCTTTCCGTCGCCGGCCGCGCGGATACGGTGCACACCACCACCCGCGCCGACTTCGACCTGCCGGCGCTGAACCGCCGCATCGAACGCGCGGTGGAAGACGTACGCAGCGAACGCGGCTTCGCGCTCATCACCGGCCTGCCCTACGAGGGGCTGACCAAGGCCGAGTTCACCGCCGCCACCTGGATCATCGGCACGCGCTTCGGCCATGCCTTGTCGCAGAACGCGAAAGGCGACCTGATCACCGAGGTAGTCGACGCCACTGCCGCCGACCCCACGCCGCGCATGTACCGCAGCAACCTGGAACTGCGCCTGCACAGCGACATCACCGCGATGATCGCGCTGGCCTGCTGGCAACCGGCGCAAAGCGGCGGCCTGTCCTACCTGGCCTCGGCGGCGGCCATCCACAACGAGATTCTCGCGCGTGCCCCGCACCTGCTGGAGCCGCTCTATAACGGCTTCCACTACCACCGCCTGGGCGAGGAAGGGCCGGACGAGGAACCCACCACGCCCTACCGCACGCCGGTGTTCGCACTGCGCGCCGGCCAGCTGTCGTGCCGCTACCAGCGCGCCGGCATCGCGGCGGGCCACAAGGGCCGCGGCGTGCCGCTCACCGACCTGGAAATCGAGGCGCTCGACATGTTCGACACGGTGGCGAAAGAACCCCGTAACCGGGTGGAGTTCACCCTCGGACGCGGCGACATGATGGTGGTCAACAACTACGCGGTGCTGCACGCGCGCACCGGCTTCACGCAGTTTCCCGAGCCGGAACGCGCGCGCTGTCTGGTGCGCCTGTGGCTCGACGACCCCGGTTTCCGCGACGTGCCGGCAGAATTCAACCTCATGGCCGCCAATGGCGTGCCGCCGCAGGCGGGACGCGAATGCACCTTCGATTTCAAGGCGCTGTACGCCGATGACCCGCGCGCTTCCGGCGGTGTGCCAAAACTTGAAACAGCGCAAACCTGACCAACCGGACCTGCCAAACCTCCGAACATGCAAAGACGCTCCCTTCTCAAGGCTGGCGCCGCCGTCGCGGCCGCTCCTTCCCTCGCATACGCCCAGGGCGCCTGGCCCACCCGTCCGGTCAAACTGGTGGTGCCTTTCGGCGCCGGTGGCGCCACCGACATCATCGCCCGGCTGATTTCACAAAAGCTCGCCGAGCTGTGGGGCCAGAGCGTGCTGGTGGACTACAAGCCCGGCGCCGGCACCGTGCTGGGCACCGACTTTGTCGCCAAGTCCGCGCCTGACGGCTACACCATGGGCATGGTGATCACCGCGCATGTGATCAACCCCAGCCTGCGCACCACCATGCCGTTTGACACCCTCAAGGACCTCTCCGGCGTGTCGCTGGTGGCGGTGTCTCACATCCTGCTTTCGGCCACGCCGGGGCTGCCGGCTTCCAACATCCGCGAACTGATCGCGCTGGCGAAAATGGAAAAGCTCTCCTACGCCACGCCCGGTACCGGCACCTCCATGCACCTGGCCGGCGAACTCCTCAAGACCCTGGCCGGCATCGACATGACGCATGTGCCCTACAAGGGCGGCAGCGCCGCCTACCCGGATGTGATTGCCGGGCGTGTGCCCTTGCTGCTCGACCCGATGTTCGCCTCGATGGGTCATGTGAAGGCGGGGCGCCTGAAGCCCATCGCCATCACATCGAATGAGCGGGCGCAAAGCAACCCGGAAATCGGCACCATCGCCGAGGCCGTGCCGGGCTTCGACGTCAAGAGCATCTCGGGTGTGGTGGTGCCGGCGGCGACGCCGCGCGAAATCGTGAGGAAGGCCTCCGCCGACATCGGCCGCGTGCTTGCCATGGCAGACGTGAAAAGCCGCATGGCGGAGGTGGGCATGGAGCCTTCGGCCACCACGCCAGAGGCATTCGACGCGTTCGTCAAACGGGAAATCGAGCGCTGGGCGCCGGTGGTGAAGGCTTCGGGGGCGAAAGCGGCGGATTAAGGCTTGCCCGGCGGCCCGACCTGCAAGGGCCCGGCCACCTGCACCCCGCCCTTGATCACCGCCAGCTTCGGCGCCTGCAACAGTATCGCCTCTGGTACGGAGGTCGCGTCGAAGAGCACAAGATCGGCGCGACAGCCGGGCTCGAGCCCGTAGTCGGTCAGCCGCAACATGCGCGCGGCGTTGCCGGTCATGGTGCGCCACAAGCGCTCAAGGCCGGCGTTGTGCAGTTCGTTGGTGACCTGCGCCAATAGGAGCAAGGCCTTCAGCGGATCGGCATCGCCGAAACGCACGAAGGGGTCCTGCATGTTGTCGGTGCCGCAGGCGACGTTGACCCCGGCCTCCATGAGTTCCAGCACGCGGGTGAGGCGGATACGCGTGGGCAGCACGCACACGCTGATGCGCGCCTCGGCCACCCGGTCGATGGTGTCGGCCGCCAGCGCGTCCGACACGCAGGCCAGCGACGGAACATGCGATACCGCCACCCGCCCGTGCCAGCCGGTAGTGATGGTCTTCTGCGCGACGTACGGCAGGGTGAACACGTCCGGGCTGTCCCAGTTGTCGAGGTGGTAGTCGATATCCCGGTCGAGTTTCGCGGCCAGCGCGAAGCTGGCGTCGACCTGGCGTTCGGGGTCGGAGGGCCAGACCCTGCGGTTGACGTTGCCGCCCACCACATCGGCACCGCAGGACAGGGCTTGCTCGATGAAGGGCGCGGCGCCGGCCTCCAGCGTGCCGGGCGTTTCAAACCAGCCTTCCTGGGGAAAGGCGATCACCTGCACATCGACCCGGCCGGCCATGGCCTGCGCCGCAGCGCGCACGCCGCGTACCGCGCGCAGTTCCGCGAAAGGGTCCGCCTCGCAGTTGGTGCGCACGCTGGTGGTACCGTGGGAGAGGCCCATCGCCAGCGCACGCCGGGCGCGGCCGGCAACGTCCGCTTCGCTGAACTGCGCCTTGAGCGCGCGCACCGCGCGGATCGCCGCGGCCAGATCGATGGCGGCCAGCGCGTCGGCTACCCGGTCGGCGGTAAGCGTCTTGTCCACATGCACATGCGGGTCGACGAAGCCTGGCGACAGCAGTCTGCCGCCGGCGTCATGCGCGGCACGGTCGCCGCCCTCCTCACGTACCGCCGCGATGGTTGCGTCGACGATCTCGATGCGCCAGCGCCCCGCCCGCCCCGGCAGGGTTACGTTGCCGATACTCCATTCCATTGCATGCCGCCCTTCAAGGAACACGGACCGGCGACTGCACGGACCGCATGCACCGGCAGGTTGCAATCCCCGTGCCGATGTGGTGCGCGTGGCATGCATCCTGCATCGGGCAATGTATGACCGGGAACGACCTCATCATCAGCAATGCGCGGCTCGCAAACGGCCGCCTGGCCACGGTCCGCATCATCGCCGGCATGGTCACGGCGATTGAACCTTCGGATCCCGGAAGCAGCGCCGCTGTCGGCGGTCCCGCAGTGCTCGACGCCGCCGGCGACCTGCTGCTGCCGGCGCTGGTGGAAGGCCATTGCCATCTCGACAAGACCTGGTTCGGCATGCCCTGGATGGAGAACGAAACCGGGCTTGGCATCGCGGAACGCGCCGCCTACGAGCGCGAGGTCGAAGCGCGCATCGCCTACCCGACCGCGCTCCGTGCAGGCCGGCTGATCGAGCAGATGGTGGCGCATGGCAGCACGCGCATCCGCACCCATGTGGACATCACGCCTGGCGAGGGGCTAACCCGGCTGCACGGTGTGCTGGAGGCGCGCGAAACGTATCGCGCCGTGGCCGATATCCAGATCGTCGCTTTCCCGCAACTCGGGGTAATGCGCCACGCCGGCATGGTTGACCTGCTTGACGCCGCGCTCGCGGCGGGCGCGGATGTGCTCGGCGGGATCGATCCCGCCAGCATCGACGGCGACATCACCGGCCAGCTTGATGCGCTTTTCGGGCTGGCGGAGCGGCGTGGCACAGGCCTGGACTTTCACCTGCACACCAGCGGTTCGCTGGGCATCCATGAGCTCGAACAGGTGGCAGCGCGCACCAAAGCCGCCGGCATGCAAGGTCGCGTGGTCGCAAGCCATGCGCACGGGCTGGGTTCTTCGCCGCCGGAGGTACAGCAAGCCACCGCCGACAAACTCGCCGCCGCCGGCGTGGCGGTATGCACCTATGCGCCGGGCTGGGTGAACCCGCCGCCGCTGGCCCTGCTGCATGCCGCGGGGGTGAAGGTTTTCGCCGGATCCGACAACGTGCGCGACGCCTGGCAGCCGTATGGCACCGGCGACATGCTGGAACGCGCCTGGATCGTCGCCTACCGCAGCGCGTTCCGGCGCGATTCGGAATTCCGCTTCGCATTCGACATGTGCAGCCAGCTGGGTGCAGCCGCCTGCAGCTTTGCCGCCCATGGCCTCGCGGTCGGCGCCCAGGCCGACCTCGTGCTGGTGGCGGCGGAGAACGTGGCCGACGCGATCTGCAGGCGCCCGCCGCGAAGCTGTGTGATCAGGCAAGGCCGGGTGGTTGCGCGCCATGGCCGCTACCTGGGCCACGACAATGGAGACCCCGCATGACCCCCACCGCCGTCAGTGCCGTTCTGTCGGGCCTGAAAAAAGCCGGCGTCAGCCTCGCCTGCTACCTGCCCGATTCACTCTTCAAGCCGCTTTACCCGGCGCTCGACGCCGACCCCGACATCCGCACCATCCGCGTCACCAACGAAGGCGAGGGTGCGGCGATCTGCGGCGGGGTGTTCCTGTCCGGCAAGCGCGCCGTGCTGGTGATGGAAAACTCCGGCCTGCGCGCCTCGATCGAGCCGCTGGCCCGCATGGGCCTGGGCGCCGGCATCCCGGTGGTCATGCTGATGAGCTACCGGGGTGAGCTGGGCGAGAACAACTGGTGGGCGATTCCGCACGGCCAGACCATGGAGCCGCTGCTGGGCGCGATGCGCATTCCCTACCGGGTGGTGTCGCAGGAAGACCAGATCGAACGAGCCATAGGGGACGCCTATTCCTGGTCATATTCGTCCTACTATCACTCGGCGGTGGTGCTCGGCGGCGGGGTGGTGCGATGACGCGCTTCGAGTGCATGCAGCGCCTGGCGGCGCATCTGAAGGACGAACTGGTGATCCTGTCCCTGGGCGCCAGCGTCGACGAGTGGTACAACGCTGCGCCGCACATGCGTGAAGCCAGCCTGTTCCAGCAGCAGCTGGGTTGCGTGACGCCGCAGGCCTTCGGGCTGGCGGCGGGATTGCCGCACCGGCGCGTGATCTCGCTGGATACCGACGGCGGCCTGCTGTTCAACCTTGGCATCCTCGCCACCCTGGGCAACGAGCAACCGCCCAACCTGCTGGTGGTGGTGTGGGACAACCACTGCTACCAGTCGATCGGCGGCCCGCCGACCCACACCGCCAGCGGCCGGGTCGACCTGGCCGCCATCGCGCGCGGCGCGGGGGTGGAGGAGGCGCATGTCGCGCATGACGCCGACAGCTTCGAGCGGCTATGCGTGGCAGGCCTCGCCGCGCAGGTGCCGTGGCTGGTGGTGGCCAAGGTGGATGCCAGCGTGCAGCGCGACATCCGCCGCAAGCATTCCGACGGCCGCGAGGACAAGTACATCTTCGTGCGGCATGTGGAGCGCACAGAGGGCATCACCATCATGGGGCCCTCGGAGCACAACTAAGGTGCGTGGCAGGCCGGCAGGGTGCCGGCCTGCCGGCGGCCAGTGGCTACACCCGGCTAGGCACGCTCTGACAGCGGCGGCAGGAAGCGGTCGTCGAACACGTCGGCCACGTTGGGCACATTCGCCATGCCGAAGCCTTCGGCCACCTGGCGGATGCCGACCTCGAGACGCTTCTTGTCCAGCCCGGCGATGCCGAAAGCCTTGCGCTCGGCCGGATGGGTATAGAGCTTGGCCATGGTGAGCTGCAGGCGGATCTTCTCGACTTCGGCATCCCAGCCGACGTCGCCCTTGGTGGCCTTGTTGGAAAGATCGAGTGCCTCGGCGGGGTTGGCGAGCGTGTCGCGCAGGCCCAGCACGTAGCCGCGCACCACCGCGGCGACGGTATCGGGGTTGTCGCGCGCGAACTGGCGCGAGGTGATGATGCCGTTGCCGTACAGGTCCAGGCCGTAGTCGGTGTAGTAGATGACGTTGAGCTTTTCATCGGTGACGCCTTGCTTCACCAGCGGCGGCAGCGCGGAGAGGGTGAACGCTCCCGCCGCGTCGTACTGGCCGCGCAGCAGAAGCTGCTCGCGCATGCGCGCTTCCACATTGGTCCAGGTGACCTTGGACTCGTCGAGCCCGACCTTCTTGGCGAGCACCGGAAACAGCCGCTTGGTAGCCGACCCGGCCACGTCGCCGATGTTCTTGCCGGCGAGTTTCTGCGGCGTGTCGATGCCCTTTTCCTTGAGCGACAGGATCGCCAGCGGCGAGCGCTGGTACTTCACCGCCACGGCAATGAGCTGCTTGTCGGGCGCGGCCTTGGCGTTGTATTCGATCATCGAGTAGATGTCGCCCTCGCCCATCTGGTAGGCGCCGGTGCCGACCTTGATGACCGAGTCCGCCGAGCCGTAACCGCGCTCGTAGGTGACATTGACGTTGCGGCCGTAGTAGCCCTTTTCACGCGCGAAATAGAGCGGCGCGTCCACGCTTTGCATCAGCCAGCTGGTGATGAACTTGACCTCACGCACCTGCTGGGCGCGCACCAGCGGCGCACCCGCTGCAAGGATGGGCGCCGCGGCCGCGGCACGCAGGAATGAACGTCTTTGCATGACAACTCCCGGGAACGATGGAAATGAAGGGCCGCGCCAGGCATGGGGATTGCAGCCCTGATGGAGCGGACAAACGCAACCTTCATGCCCGTGGCCGGGCGGCAAAAACCATTCGTGAGGCAGGGATGATCCAGGCAGGTGCAGGGGCGATGGCACGGGCCATCGCGCGGGGCGAGACAAGCGCAACAGAATGCGTGGCGGCCGCACTGGCCCGCATCGATGGCGGCGACAAAACCGTCAACGCGTTCACGGCGGTCTTGCACGGTGAGGCCATGGCACGGGCCCGCACGGTGGACGCGGCACGCAGGCGCGGCGACCGCTTGCCGCCGCTGGCGGGCGTCCCGTTCGCCGCCAAGAACCTGTTCGATATCGCCGGAGTCACCACCCTCGCGGGCTCGAAGATCAACCGCGACCTTGCCCCGGCCACCCGCGACGCGGCCGCCGTGGCGAGGCTTGCCGATGCGGGCGCCATCCTGGTGGGCGCGACCAACATGGACGAATACGCCTTCGGCTTTACCACCCGCAACACGCACTACGGCGCAACGCGCAATCCGCATGACACCGCCCGCATCGCCGGAGGGTCCTCGGGCGGTTCGGCGGCGGCGGTGGCCGCGGGCATGGTGCCGCTGTCGCTGGGTACCGACACTGGCGGGTCAGTGCGGGTGCCGGCCGCGTTATGCGGCATCTTCGGTCTGAAACCCACCTATGGCCGCATATCGCGGCGCGGCGTTTTTCCTTTTTCGGCCAGCATGGATCATGTGGGCGTGTTCGCGCGCGGGGTCGAGGACCTCGCGCTGGCCTTCGACGCACTGCAGGGACCGGACGCGGAAGATGCGGCCTGCCATCCGCGCGCGGCGGACCCGATCGGCGAGCGCTACAGCAACGGCATCGAGGGGCTTTCGTTCGGGCGCGCGGGCGGCTACTTCGAGGACCACATCGGGCCCGAAGCGCGCGCCGCGGTCGATGCGGTGGCCGCCGCGCTGGACATCGAGACGCAGGTCGAATTCCCCGAAACGGCATTGGCGCGCGCCGCCGCCTTTCTGCTGAGCCCGGCCGAAGGGGCGCAATTGCACCAGGCCAACCTCGCCGCGCGCGCCGCGGATTTCGACCCGGTGATCCGCGACCGGCTGCTGGCGGGTCTGTTCACGCCGGCGTCATGGCTGCTGCAGGTGCAGCGGGTGCGCCGCTGGTATCGCGACCGCGTTGTCGAGGTATTGCAGCGCTGCGATGTGGTCATCGCCGGGGCCACGCCGTGGCCTGCGTTCACCATCGAAACCGAAACCCTGGAAATAGGCGGCACCCCGATGGCGGCAGGCCCCAACACCGGCATGCTGACCCAGCCGTTTTCATTCATCGGCGTACCGGTGCTGGTGGTGCCGGTACACCTGCCGGGCACCTTGCCGGTGGGCGTGCAGCTGATCGCCGCGCCCTGGCGCGAGGATGTGCTGTTCCGCGCCGCCGCCCATCTGGAGGCGCTCGGTGTGGCCAGCGCGCCGGTGGCCGCAGGCTTCGCGTAGGCGGCCTACGCGGCCCTGGCGGCGGGGCGCAGGGCGTCGCGTTCCAGTTCGGCACGCACCAGGTGCGCGTTGGGGTCGTGCCGTTCGATCAGGTCGACGAGGCGCTGGCGGAACATCAGGCCCGCGCGGTCCATCGCCATCTGCGCCTCGGCATGCGGGCTCAAGGGGAAATCGGCTGCCATGGTCTCCAGCAGCCGGCGGTCCTCGCCCTGCACACGGCGATCGAACCCGGCCACCGATTCGGCCGGCGCGTCGGCCTCGCTGTCGTTGCGGAACACGAACTGGATGCGCTGGATGCGGTTGTCGCCGATCGGCGTGGCAAAGCCGCAGATGGAATGCACCAGCCCGTTGGGGTAGGTGATGTGGATGTTGAAGCTGCCCGGCATCCAGGTGAGGATCTGCTGGCGCCGGAAGGTTTCCGCCTCGGCGATGCCGAGGTTCTTCTGCTGGTCCGGCGGGTTGACGACCGCGAAGTTGCAGCGAAAGCCCAGCGCCTCGGGTTCGTCGATGATGTCCATGCCGCCGGCCAGCGGCTTCGATTCGGTGCCGAAGGTGTTGGTGTGGACATAGCTCACATGGGCGATGTCGAGCGCGTTTTCCATGATGCGGAACATGTTCACGTTCCAGGGTTCGTCGAACTCGAACACCTGGCGGAACGCCGGGTCCCTCTCGTGCGGAAGGTCGGGAATCCCGGCCAGCGGCTCGTCCAGGCACACCCACGCATAGCCGTAGCGCGCCTGCGCGTGCACCGCTGTGGCACAACGCCGGTGCCCGGCGGTGCTCATGCCGGGCTGTTGGGGAATCTCCACCACCGGCCCGCCCGGGCCGTAGCGCCAGCCGTGATAACCGCAGCGCAGCGCGCCATCGACCACCTTGCTGTCCATCGACAAGGCCACGCCGCGGTGCGGGCAGCGGTCGTGAAAGGCATGCGGCGCGCCGTCCTTGCCCAGCCACAGCACCAGCGGCTGGCCGAGCAGCGTGAAGGGGCGCGGCCCGGCGGCCAGTGCGGATAGCGCGACGGTGGGGTACCAGAAGCGCCTGAACACGGGGTGTTGCATGACGAGCATGGTGCGACTCCACGGAATGTCTCTCCCGTGGTTTGAGCAAATTCCGCACCACCCGGTGCGAAATTCAGGCGGCGGTGGCGTGGGCGGTGACCGCCTCGAGCACCCGCACCCCGCCCTCACCGAGGATTTCGGTCTTGACCACGGCGAAGCTGCGGCCGGTGTGGATGGGCGTCGAGGTGCACTCAAGCGCGGCGCCCTTGCCTGGACTGAGGAACCAGGCCGTGATGTTGGAAAGCACGGTGTGGCGCGGCACGGCGGCCATCGCCGTCTCGGCCGCCAGGCCCATCAGGAGCCCGCCCTGCACGTGACCGACGCGATTGGCCGTATGCGCGCCGGTGAGCATGCGGCTGTGGGCGCCGCCGCCTTCCACCGGCACCGGCCGGATATTCCAGAAGTGACGCAGGAAGGGTTCGCCTTCTGCAGCGCTGGCCGCGATCGCGGCGTCGCATGCGGCCAGAACCTCGCGCTCGCGCGCATCGAGTTCGGCAGGGTCGAGCGGCATGGCGGGCTGGAAGTCCGGCTGCTGCCAGGGCAGGGGCGTGAGCACACGGCCGCCGGGTGGCGGGGGCAGGCGTACGAAGGTTGCGCTGGCATGGCACAGGGTCGTATCGCCGGAAGTGATGACCGCGCGCGACAGCAGCTGGCCCACCGCGTCACCCTTGCTTTCGCCTTCGTAGATGCCTTCGAACACCGGCTGGCCGTCAAACGGCGCCCCGGTAAAGCGGGCATGCAGGTTGGTGGTGGCAAGACGCTCGCCGGGGATGATGAACAGGCGCGTCGCCGTCGAGAGCGCGATGTCGACCGTCATCAGCAAGGCGGTCAATTCGATGCGGCCGCGCCGGTCGGTGCTCCATGGCCCCGGTGGGATGGTCACCTTGGCGCGGTCGCTGCCGACCCATGGCCAGGTGGTATCCAGGAAATGGCCGGTGAAGGAAAAGCCTGGTGTGCGGTCCGCCGCCAGGCCGGCCAGCAGGCGGCGGCGGATCTGTTCGTTCGCGTTCAACGTGATGGGTCCTGTTGCGGGAGCCGTGCAGGGATGCCGTTGCGGATTCAGTCGGGCTTGATGCCGGCACGCTTGATCACGGCCGCCCATTTGCCCATCTCGCCTTTTACGAACGCGCCGAACTGTTCGGGCGTGCCGGGCGAAACCTCGGCGCCTTGGCCGAGCAGGCGCTCTTTCGTGGCCGGGTCGGAAAAGGCCTTCACGGTATCGGCGTTGATCTTCGCGACGATGTCGCGCGGGGTGGCGGCCGGCACCCACACCCCGGCCCACGAATAGGCCTCGTAGCCCGGCACGCCGGCCTCGATCATGGTGGGCAGGTCGGGCACCAGCGCGGAGCGCTTCGGGCTGCCGACCGCCAGCGCCTTGACCCGCCCGGTCTTCACATGCGGCAGGGCGGTGGGGCCATCGGAAAACATCAGCTGCACCTGGCCGGCGAGAAGATCGGTCATCGCCGGCGCGCTGCCGCGATAGGGAATGTGCAGCATGAACACGCCGGCTTTCTCCTTGAACAGCTCGCCCGCCAGATGCGTGCCGCCGCCGTTGCCGGCAGAGCTGAAGGCGAGCTTGCCGGGGTTGGACTTGGCGTATTTGACCAACTCGCGCACATTCGAAGCAGGCACCGAAGGATGGGCGCACAGGATGATGGGGAACTGCGCGCCGAACATCACTGGCGTGAAGTCGCGCTCGATATCGTAGGGGAGCTTGTTGCCGAAGCCCGGCAGCACCGACTGGTGGATCGCGCCAACGAAAATCGTGTGGCCGTCAGGCGCCGCGCGGGCGGCCGCCTCTGCGCCGATCACGCTGTTGCCGCCGCTGCGGTTCTCCACCGCAACCTGCGTTCCCCAGATTTCGGTGAGCCGTTGCGCCAGCGCGCGGCCGGTCACGTCCACCGGGCCGCCGGGAGGAAACGGCACGATCAGGCGCACCGGACCATTGGGAAAGCGGGTCTGCGCACGACCGATGGACGGCGCCACCGGCAGCGCAGAAAGCGCGGCAAGCTGGAGGATTTCTCGACGGGTGTTCATGGCAAGGTTTCCTTTACATCATGCGTTCTTTGGTCGGCAATGCGCGGCGATCGAACAAGGCCACCCAGCCACGCGCGATCCGGTACAGAACCCACAAGCCGGTGCCCCCCCAGATGACCCAGGCAATCGGGATGCCGATCAGCGACACAAACGCCAGCAGTCCGATGCAGGACCACATCAGCGCCAGCCAGAAGGTGCGGATCTGCCAGCTGAAATGGCTTTCCAGAAAGGTGCCGGCCGCATCGCTGCGCTTCACGTAGTTGATGATCACGGCGATGATGGAGGGCCAGCCGGCCAGGAATGCGGTGACGATGAAGGCGGCGCTGGTGATGCCGATGATCGCGCTCCAGGCATGCAGCGCGTAGATCAGGTGCGTGACGCCAAGAGGCGCGGACTCTGGCAGGCCGCTGCGGCCGTCGATGTCGGTCATGGGCGTTTCCGGGAGGCGGGGCGAGGGCGAGTTATACCCGAGTCGGCAGCCACGGACGCGTCTGCGATGGCGCCGATACGGCGCTGGGCGAACTCCCCGGCCAGAAAATCAACGAAAGCACGCACCTTGGCCGAAAGGTGGCGGCGGCTCGGGTACACGGCGTGAATGGGCGCCGCCGGCGGCCGGAATTCGGCCAGGATGGGCACCAGGCGCCCGGCCGCGATATCGGCGGCGACGATGAAGTCGGGTTCACAGCAGATGCCCAGACCTTCGGCGGCGGCGCGTGCGAGCATGTCGCCGTTGTTGGTTTGCACGCTGCCGGAGACGCGCACACGCTCTTCGCCGCCGGCATGGTCGACAAACCGCCACTCGCTGCGGTTGGGCAGGTATTCGTAGAGCAGGCAATTGTGTTCGGCCAGTTGCCGGGGGGTGACCGGCCTGCCGTGCCGCTTGAGGTAACCCGGCGACGCGCAGGTGACGAGGCAGGTCTCGCCGAGCTTGCGCGCGATGAGGCTGGTGGCGCGCGACTCGCCGATACGCAACGCCATGTCGAAGCCGTCCTCCACCAGATCAACCATGCGGTCCGAGAGCGAGATGTCGAGCCGCACATCCGGGTGCAGCTGCTGGAACGGCGCGATCAGGGGCGCGATGTGATGCAGCCCGAAATTGACCGCGCTGCTGACGCGCAGATTGCCGCGCGCGCGGGCACGACCGGCGTGGGCCACGGCTTCGGCATCTTCCAGGTCGGAGAGCACCTGCACGCAACGTTCGTGAAATGCGCGCCCCGATTCGGTGAGTGAAAGCGAGCGCGTCGTGCGGTTGAGCAGGCGCGTATCCAGGTGGGCCTCGAGGTCGGCCACATGGCGCGAACAGGCCGAGGTGGACATGCCCATGCGCTCGGCGGCGCGGGCGAAGCTGCCGGCCTCGACCACCCGCGCGAAGGCCTGCATGGCGGCGAAGCGGTCCATGATTATCCCTAAATCAACAACAATTCATTGTCATATTGCCTGTTTATCCAATCTTCCGCAATAAGCACAATGCGTCCCATCGCGCCTTCCCTCTGGCGCTCTTCCACAGCAAGGAGTACTGAAATGATCGACAACCGCACCGCACCCTACGCCGCTTTCGCCCTGCGCCTGGCGCTTGGAACCATGTTCGTAGCCCATGCACTGCTCAAGGTGCTGGTGTTCACGCCGGACGGCACCGTGAAGTTTTTCGAATCCATCGGCCTGCCCGGTCCGCTGGCCTACGCGACCATCGTGGCCGAACTCGTCGGCGGCGCCTTGATCCTGGCCGGCGTCGGCACCCGCTACGTCGCCGCCGCGCTGATCCCGGTGCTGCTTGGCGCCACCTGGGCGCATGCAGGCAACGGCTGGCTCTTCACCGCGCAGAATGGCGGCTGGGAATACCCGGCCTTCCTGACTGTTGCCGCTCTGGTGCAGGCGCTTCTCGGTGACGGCGCATGGTCGGCAAGAAGCCTGTTCGATCAGCGGCCGAACCTGGTGGCCGCCTGATCGCTGGCAGGTCTCCGGCCGATGGCGCACAATCACGCGCCCGATCCTCAACCCAGGCCGCCCTTTGATGGGCGGCATCCCGATCCACGAAAGGCAATCCATGAAGCTTTACTACTCCCCCGCCGCCTGCTCGCTCTCGCCGCACATCGTGGCCCGTGAGGCCGGCCTCGATATCGAACTCATCAAGGCCGATACCAAGACCAAGAAGATGGCCGATGGCGGCGACTACTGGCAGGTCAATGCCAAGGGCTACGTGCCCGCCCTGCAACTGGACAACGGCCAGCTGCTCACCGAAGGCCCGGTGATCGTGCAATACCTGGCCGACCAGAAACCCGCCTCCGGCCTGGTGCCGGCCGCCGGCACGCTGGAACGCTACCGTGTGCAGGAGTGGCTCAACTACATCACCTCCGAACTGCACAAGAGTTTCTCGCCGCTGTTCAACCCGGCGGCTTCGGCGGACTGGAAGGAAGGCGCCAAGGCGACCCTGGCCAAGCGCTTCGCCTTCGTGGCCGACCATCTGGAGGGCAAGCAGTACCTGATGGGAGACACCTTCACGGTGGCCGACGCTTACCTTTTCACAGTGGCCAACTGGGGCCAGTTCGTCGGCGTGGATATCGGCCAGTGGCCGGCACTGAAAGCCCACCACGCCCGCGTGGCCGCACGGCCCAAGGTGCAGGAAGCACTCAAGGCCGAGGGGCTGGTGAAGTAATCCGCTTCAACTGCTGAAAAGGGGCGCCGCTGGCGCCCCTTTTTTTCGCCTGCGCCACTGCGAAACGCGTGGCCGGAGCTGTCACATTCGCGTCACACACCAATGGCACAGTGGTATTGCCAATAAAAGAAAACAACAAAAAGGAAAATAAAAATGGCAAAAGCAAGAACCAACGCCCGTCTCTGGGACACCCTCGCGGCGCTGCCGCTGGATCGCCTGGCCGAAGAAGACACCGGCCCCCGCAACGGCTTCACCCTGCGGCTGATGAAGGAAGAAGGCTGGGACTACGCGCACAGCGTGCGTGTGGTGGCCGAGTACCGGCGCTTCCTCTACCTGGCCACGCTGGGGGAAGTGAGCCCGCCGCCAGATGTGGATGCCGCCTGGCACCTGCACCTCACCTACACCCGCGCCTACTGGACCGGACTGTGCGCGCGCACTCTAGGCCGTGCGCTGGACCACTATCCCTCGACCAGCGCGGCGGACACGGTGCGCTACAAGACCGTGTATGCCGAGACCCGGCGCCGCTACCGTGATGAATTCGGCAGCGAACCACCGGCGGACATCTGGCCGGACCCGGCGGCGCCGTCGCCTGGAACACACCCTTTGGCCGAAAGCACCGCGCGCGTAGCCGCGATCGCGGCTGTCGGAATCGCCGCCCTGTGGCTGGCGCCGGGTCTGGTGCGCGCCATCGGCATGGTCGGGGTGTTCATGCTCGCCTTCGTCGTGCTGGTGATCGCCTCGGCGCGGCACAACCGGCGCGGCAGCGGCGGCGGGGATATCAGCTTCGGCGTCGACAGCGGTGACAGCGGCGGGGATGGCGGTTGCGGCGGCGGCTGCGGCGATTGACCGCGCGCCGGCGCAAGTTCAATCGTCGGCGCGGAACCCGGACGCCTTGATCACCGCGCCCCAGCGCTCGTAGTCGGCCTTGAGGATGGCCGCAAGTGCCTCGCGCGTGGTCCCGGTCGGCTCGACGCCCATGCCACGCATGCGCTCGGCGGTGGCCGGCGACCTGATCGCTGCCACGAAGGCGGTATTGAGTTTCGTCGCCACATCGACCGGCATCCCCGCCGGTCCGACGAACGCATACCAGGCGCTGCCTTCGATGGCATAGCCGGCTTCGCGCAAGGTCGGCACATCGGGCAGCACCGATGAGCGCTTGCCGCTCGACACCGCCAGGGCGCGCAGCTTGCCCGCCTTGACCTGGGTGGCGATGTCGGCGGCCGTGGTCGACAGCAGGCCGACCTCCCCGCCGATGGTGGCGGTGAGCGCCGGCGCGGTGCCCTTGTAGGGAATATGGGTCATCTCGATGCCGGCGGCCCTGGCGAACATGAGCGCGAAGAAATGCGGCAGCGAGCCGGCGGCGGCCGACGCGAAGTCGCCACGCCGGGGCTCCTTCTTCACCAGCGCCACGTAGTCGTTGAGCGTCTGCACGGGCACGCCCGGCCCCACGGCGAAAGCGATGTCGAAGGTGCTGATCTGCGTGATCGGCGTGAAGTCGGTAAGCGGATTGAAGTCCGCCGCCTTGACCGAATGCGGCTGCACCAGGGTGCCGAAGGGCGTCATCATCAGGGTATTGCCGTCCGGCGCCGCCGCCTTGACCAGCTTCGCGGCCGCAAGCCCGCCGCCGCCTGGCCGGTTCTCCACCACGATGGGGCGGTCGAAGCCGGCGCGCATGCCTTCGGCGATGGCGCGCGTCATGGTGTCGGATACCGCGCCGGGCGGAAAACCGACAACCAGCCTGAGCGGGGTCTGGGCGCCGGCGGCGCCGGCGATACCGGCCATGAAAAGCACGGTCAGGAGATGGCGAAGCTTCATGGGCACAGACGGGCGAATGGACGAGCCGCGGATGTTATTACAGATCACACCTGCCATTGGTCGGCGCGCAATGCAGTTCACGCCACCCGACGGGCGGTTCGTCGCAATCCGCTGGCGGCCAATCGGGCAGATGAGGAAACTGCACTCACCACCACAACACCGCGAGGCTTGCCATGCCCAACGGATTTACGCCCGTCATCCTTGCCCATACGATTGCCGCGTTTGCGGCGCTCGGGCTGGGCTCCTTCATCTTCCTGCGCCGCAAGGGCGACATGGCGCACCGCTACAGCGGCCGCGCCTGGGCCGGCCTGATGCTCGCCACCGCCTTGTCGAGTTTCTGGATCATGGGCAGCGGCACCTTCTCGTGGATACACGGGCTTTCGGTTTTCACCATCTTCGCACTCGCGCGCGGCGTCTGGCTGGCGGCCTCGGGCAACATCAAGCGCCATCAGCTGGTAATGAAGAGCCTGTACGTCGGCGCCCTGGTGATTACCGGGCTTTTCACACTGATGCCGCAACGCCTGCTCGGGCGCGCCCTGTGGGGCGCGCTCGGCATCGCCTGATCCGCCTCACGAAGGAATTCAATCATGCAGACACAGGATATCGGCCGCATCGCGCGGCGCCGCGCCAACGCCAAGTTGGGCTTTTTCATCCATCTGGCCGTTTTCGTGTGCGTCAACACGGCGATGATGGCGGTCAATCTCCTGAATCATCCACAGGTGCCATGGTTCCGCTTTCCGCTGCTTGGCTGGGGAATCGGCCTGGCCGTTCACGCCCTTGCGGTATTCTTGCCCGACCTTGGTTTGCGCGATCGGCTCATCGCCCACGAAACCCGCAAGCTCGAAAGGCGCATGGCCGAAAAGCCATGATTTCCGCAATTCCCCACCCTGGACTCCGGATGGCCCTCCCGTCGCGCGTCCCGGTCCGGCACATGTTGCTGGCCACGCTTGCGCTGAACACGCTGATCGCGTTGGCGATCACGGCGTTCAGTCCGCATGGGCACGGCTTGGCCAACAATCTCGTTTTCAGCCAGTGCATCGGGCTCATCACCTACGCGTCGATCGACCTGCCGCGCCGGCGCCTGTGGCCGGACGGACCCTCGCCCATGCTGCCGATGGCGGCGCTGGTGCTGGCGGGCGCCTGCATCGGCTGGTTTGGCGGAAGCCTTCTGGGGCGACTGCTCCTCGGCCTGCCCCTGACCGTGACCGACCTGGGCGCCAATGCGACGATCGGCTTTTTCGTGCTGACCATCGCCGCCGGATTCGCCGGCACAGGCTATTTCCAGGCCCGCGAAAGGATCGCCGCCAGCGAGGCGCTGGCCGCCGAAGCACGCCTGAAGCTGCTTGGCGCGCAGATCGAGCCGCACTTCCTGTTCAACACCCTGGCCAACCTGCAGGCATTGATCGGCATCGACCCGCCGCGCGCCCAGGCGATGCTGAACCACCTGGATCGCTACCTGCGCGCCACCCTGGCGGCCACGCGCGATGCCGATGTCACCCTGGGGAAGGAATTCGAACTGCTGCGCGCCTATCTGGAGATCATCGCCATCCGCATGGGACCGCGACTTGCGTTCGAGCTCGAACTCCCCGCCGCGCTGGCCGGCCTGCGGGTCCCGCCGATGCTGCTGCAGCCTCTGGTCGAGAACGCGATCCAGCACGGCCTCGAACCGAAAATCGCGGGCGGCAGCGTGCATGTGCGTGCCCGCATGGAGGAAGCCGGACTCTGTCTGGTGGTTGAAGACGACGGCTGCGGTATCGGGACCGCGCCGAGCTCCGCCGGGTCTGGCGTGGGGTTGAACAACCTGCGCGAACGATTGGCTGCGCTCTACGGCAAGCGCGCCTGCCTCGAAACAAACGCCAAACCGGCGGGCGGCACCTTGGTCACCCTCACGCTGCCCTTGCACATGGAGCACGCATGAATCCGCGCGCAGTCATTGCAGAAGACGAACCCTTGCTCGCCCAGGCGCTGGCCTCCGGTTTGCGCGCTGCCTGGCCGGAGCTCCACATCGCGGCCATCGCAGCCAACGGCGTCGAGGCGTTGGACCGGATCGAGGCGCTCGCGCCGGAAGTGGTATTTCTGGATATTCGCATGCCCGGCCTGAGCGGACTGGACGTGGCATCCGAGATTGCCGACCGCATGTCGGCGACCGCGCGGGCACCCGCCCTGGTATTCGTGACCGCCCATGACGAATTCGCCCTCAAGGCGTTCGATCTGGCTGCCATCGACTACCTGCTCAAGCCGGTCGACCCGGCACGCCTGGCGCAAAGCGTGGCACGTCTCAAGGCGCAACTGGCGGCACCGGCCTCGGACATCAATGCACTAGTGGCCAAGCTCGGGCATGTACTGAGCGCCGCGCCCGCGCCGCCGCAGGAGCACCTGACCCTCATCCGCGCGGCCACCGGCAACAATGTCCGCATGGTCCCGGTGGCGGAGGTCTGCTATTTCCAGGCCACCGACAAGTACGTGAGCGTCATCACCGCCGATGCGGAATTGCTGATCCGCACGCCGCTCAAGGACCTGCTGGCGCAACTGCCGCCGACACGCTTTCGCCAGATCCATCGCGGCACCATCGTCAACCTTGATTTGGTAAACGCGGCGACGCGCGATGAAAACGGCCGGGTGTCCCTGAAACTGAAGGGGCGCAACGAAACCCTTGCCGTCAGCCGGGTGTTCGCGGAACAGTTCCGGCCGATGTAGCGGACCGGCCTGTCAGGCCGCGATCGCGGCCGGTGTGGCCACCGTTTGCGGGCGCAGATAGGCGCCCTGCCGCAGCAACGCCGCCTGCAGCGCGCCCACGTCAACGGCGCGCGGCTCCACGCCCTGCTTCACCGCCAGCGCGGCCGCCGCGCCGGCGGCCTGGCCGGTGATCCAGCATTGCGGAATCTCGCGCATGAAGCCATGCGAGTTGCGGTCGCATGACAAATGCCGCCCGCAGGCCAGCAGGCCTTCGAGCCGCACCGGCACCAGCGCGCCGTAGGGAATCGAGATGTTGGGGAACTTCGGCGACACCGCGGGCGAGACGCCGATCTCGTCGGCAAACGCGGTACCGCGCGGCCAGTCGGCCCGCAACACCGCGCCCGTGCCCTTGAGCCGGCGCGTATGGCGCACGCCGATCTGCGGGGCGGAAAGCATCAGGTAGGCGCCCTCGAAGCCCGGCGCATGCTGGCGGAAGAAGCGCAGGTGCGCGTCCATCAGCCGGTGTGAGCGCACCTCCACCGCGGTCAGGTCGTCGATGTCGAGGCCGGAATAGCCCGACTGGCGCGGCCCCATGAAGAGCGCGATGTCATTGCGCCATGAAACGAAGGGCCGCTCGAACAATGTGACCTCGGCCCTGCCGCGCGCCATGAAAGCCGCATGCGCCTCCGGTTCCCCCTCCTTGAAGGCGATCCAGCGGTCCATGTCGACACCCCCGAACATCCAGGCGGTGTTCATGCAGTGGTGGATGTCGCCTTCCTCGATGTCGTTTTCGAACGCCGCGCCGGCACGCGAAAAGAGGTCACCGTCACCTGTGGCGTCGACCACCACCTTTGCCATCAGCGCCATGCGCCCTTCCTTGCTCTCGAAGGCCACGCCGCGCACGGCGCCATTCTCGACCACCGGCACCGAGGCCCAGGAGTGATACACCAGCTTCACGCCGGACTCCAGCACCATCTCCTGCGACGCCAGCTTGAGGCGTTCGGGGTCTATGGTGGGCGACCAGGTCACCACGCCGTGATAGGCGGCCGTTCGTGGCGCCCAGTGCGCGGCGCGCCCGGGATCGCGCGAGCCCCACTCTTCCCTGGCCGGGCCGGCGATCGCATCTGCGGGCAGGCGGTCCAGCAGTTGCTCGGCGAAACCACGAATCACCAGTTGCCCCGACCAGTCGGTCATCCGGTCTATCCACAGCACCAGCCCGCCGGTGGACAGGCCGCCCAGGTGGTTGTAGCGCTCCAGCAACACCACGTCCGCGCCTTCGCGCGCGGCGGCCACCGCGGCTGCGGTACCCGAGGGCCCGCCACCCACCACCAGCACGTCGCAGCGCCGGTACACCGGGATGTTGCGCCCGGGCTCGAACCATTCGCCCGCGGGCATCCGTACCTCGCGGGCCTCCCGCTCGTCGAAGATGTCGGAATTGAGGATGCGTTCGTCGCTGATTTCGACTTTCTTCATGGAAACGTCCGTGCGGTTTGCGAAACGCAAAATGATAGCCGAAGCGCCTTGACGTCAAGTGGTGCATCATGTGCGCCTGCCACAATCACAAAGGGGGAGTCTCATGCATATGCTTCGCAAAGTCTTCGTCGTTGCCCTCGCGCTTGTCTGCCTCGCCGCGCAAGCCTACGACAAGCCGGTCGAGAAGAAGGTGTTCAACCTTGCGAGCTACACCACGGTGGGCGGCAAGACCATCAAGGACGTGAAGGTAGGCTACGAAACCTACGGCACGCTCAATGCAACGGGTGACAACGCGGTCTTCGTCGCGCACTTCTATTCCGGCAATTCGCACGCTGCCGGCAAGTACAAGGAAAGCGACGCCGCGCCCGGTTACTGGAACGGCATCATCGGGCCGGGCAAGCCGATCGACACGGACAGGTATTTCGTCATCTCCGCCGACACCCTTTCGAACCTCAACACCAAGGACCCGAATACCACCACCACCGGGCCCTCGTCGATCAATCCCGACACCGGCAAACCCTACGGGATGGCGTTTCCGGTGGTCTCAATGCGTGATTCGGTGCGCGTTCACAAGGCGCTCACCGATTCGCTGGGGGTGAAGAAGTTCAAGGCGGTGGCGGGCGCCTCCGGCGGTTCCATCCAGGCAATGGAGTGGGGCGCGCTCTACGGCAACGAGGTCGAACGCGTGATCCACGTGATCGGCCCGGGATTCTCGATTTCGCCCTGGGTACTGGGGCTGCTCGACCTGTGGGTGGCGCCGATCAAGATGGACCCGAAATGGAACAATGGCGACTATTACGGCAGCGGCGAGCCGCTCGACGGCATCACCCAGGCGCTCAAAATCGTCACCCTCACGGCCGGGCATTGGGGCTGGGCCGAGAAGGCCTTCGGCTACAAGCTGGCCGACGAAGGCAAGAAGCCGGCCGATGCCATGGGCAACCTGTTCCAGATCGAGGATGTGCTGCAGAAGACCTCCGTGGCGCGCGCGCGCACCACGGATGCCAACAACAAGATCTACATGGCAAAGGCCAACCAGCTCTACAACGTCGAGAACGAGGTAGGCAACATCAAGGCGAAGATCCTGTTCGTGCCTGCCGCATCGGACCTGGTGTTCCCGCCCGATTTTTCACGCAAGGCCGCGGAGAAATTCCGCGCCCAGGGTGGCACGGCGGAAGTATTCGTGATCGAAGGCGACCGCGGTCACCTGGATGGCGTGGTGGGCATCGGCAAGGCGGCCGACGCGATCCGCACCTTCATGAACAGGTAGCGGACCGAAACCGCCTCCAGTGTGTCCGGCCCCGCGGCCGGACACTCAGTCACTCCACAGGCTCTTGAGCAACTGGGCCTGCGTGAAAGGCTTGGTCACCAGGCCATCGAAGCCGGCAGCCATGATGTGTTCGACTTCGTCGGGCAGCACGTGCGCGGTGAACGCCACCACACGCGGGCCACCGGCCATCCGCTTGATCTCGCGACAGACGTCGTCCCCGCTCATCCCCGGCATGCTGATGTCGAGCAGGATCACATCGAAGCGCTTGTTGCGCACCGCCTCCAGGGCTTCGTCGCCGTTGCTGGCCTCGTCCAGGTTCCAACCGTGCCCTTCAAGCATCAGTTCCGCCAGCATGCGGTTGGTGCGGTTGTCGTCGACCACCAGAATGTTCATGCCAAGGCTCCAGTCCGCAGGCTGACCCAGAAGGTTGAGCCCGCGCCTTCGCGGGAGTCGAAACCGACGCGCGCGCGCATCAGCGCGGCCAGTTGCTTGCATAGCGCCAAGCCCAGTCCGGTGCCGCCGAATTTGCGGGTGATCGAGTTGTCGGCCTGGCTGAAACGTTCGAAGATGCGGGAATGCGCGGCTTCGGCGATGCCGCATCCGGTGTCGCGCACCTCGAAGCGCGCGTATTCCCCGTCCTGGCGAACCGTCAGGGCGACCTCGCCGCGGTCGGTGAACTTGATCGCGTTGTGCACGAAATTGTTGAGGATCTGCACCATGCGGGTCCGGTCACACTGGACCGTCGCTGGAACGTCGCTGGCGATATCGCAGGTCAGGGCGACGCCCTTTTCCCGTGCCGCGCCGCCATGCGCGCCGATGACCAGTTCGACCATTTGCGAAATGTTCTCCGCCTTCATCTCCACCGACATCCGGCCAGCCTCGATCTTGGCGAGGTCCAGCACATCGTTGACGATCGCCAGAAGATGCTGGCCGCTGGTGCGGATATGCGTCGCGCACTCGCCATCCTTGGTCGCGCCCAGCCGTCGTTCCAGCAGTTCGGAGAACCCGAGAATGCCGTTCAGCGGGGTACGCAGTTCATGCGACATGTTGGCCAGGAACTCGGATTTCATCTGGTTGGCAGACTCCGCGCGGCGCCGGCTTGCCTGCAGGGAGGCGATCAACCAGCCGGCCGAGACCGCGAAGGCCAGGATGACCAGGGTCGCGAATGCGCCCCAGGCGATATAGCGATCATGGCGCGCGTTGAACTGCGCAAGGACCTCGGTCTCGCCCTGCCCGACCGCGACCACCAGCGGATACTCCGCAAGCTTGCGGTAGGAAAGGAAACGCGGCGTCTTGTCGATGGAGCCAGGGGAGAGGAAAAACCCCGCGTCCCCGAGCTTCATGTGCTCGTAGAACAGGGACCCGATCACACTCTGGCCCACCGTCGCGTCGCCGCCGGACTGGCGCGCACGGACGATGCCGTCGACCCCCACCAGCGTGGCAACGCCCTGGCGCCCGAGGTCGAGTTCGCTGTAGACCTTGGAAAAGTAGTAGGGGTCCACCGAGATCACGACCACGCCGCCAAAGCTGCCATCGGGCTTGTTGATGCGCCGCGTCAGTTGCAGTGACCACTTGCCGGATGCGCGGCCCAGCACCGGCTTGGAGATGTACAACTCGCCGGTGTCGCGGGCGACGTGGGCCTTGAAGTGCTCACGGTCGGACAGGTCGACGCGCTTGAAATCGGCCATGTTGGACATCTGGTAGATGCCATGTTCGTCGATCACGCCCAACTGGTTGAAGATCTGGCTCACGATCATCCCGTCGCGCACGTATTCGGCGATGTCGATGCGGCCGTTGGATTTTTCGTACTGATGCTTGATGAACAGCACCGCCTGATCCACGCTCTTGAGCGTGCGCACCGTATGCTCGGTAAAGGCGCGGGTGAGGTTGGCATTGTCCCGGCGCACGTTGTCGATGGTTTGCGCACGGTCGTCCTCGATCCGGGCGAACATGCCGCCCCACACCATGCTGACCAGCACGAGCGCGAAAAAGCCGATCACGCCGGTCGGCGAACGGGTCACGGCCTGAACAGCGCGGTCGAGCAACTCGCCGGACCAGGTGTCCGGACGGGAGTCCGGCATTCGGGCAGGCAGAACAAGGATTTTCGAATTTGCAGGCATTGCGTGGCTCTCCGTTTGCGCATCGGTGTTAACGGCAGCCCTGCCACAACCCTTAGCCGGAAATGGCCTGGATTCCTTGTTCCGGGGTCAAGCTAGTGAGTAAACACTCTGCATAAGCGCAATGGCTATGCCACTCAGCCCACTATCGCGCGATGCGATCAGGCAATTCCTGGATGGCCTGCGCATTGCTCCACGAGAAGCATTTTTCCGCAGCATCGCGCCACGATAGCCATTCCCAGGCGAGATGCTCGGTCAAGACCGGCTCTACCCGCTCCGGGATGGTGAGGCCGAACACGTGTTCGGTGTTGTGGGTCACGCCCGGCCCGTAGCGGCTGATCCAGCGACGGTAAATCTCGTAGCGGTTGGTCTTGCGCCAGTCCGTGAGGAGGTGCCCGGGGGCGCCGGCATCGATCCCGGTTTCCTCCAGGACCTCCCGGCGCGCAGTCTCGACCAGTGGCTCGGCTTCATGGTCGACGCTGCCGGTCACGCTTTGCCAGAAGCCGGGCGCATTGCGCCGTTCCAGCAAAAGCACGTCGAGCGCCGGCGTGTGGATCACCACCAGCACGGAAATCGGGATTTTGAAGCTGCTCATGCCAGCGGCTCAGGCATGCGGCACCGCGTCTGCCGACCGGCGGTGCGCCCGCGCGAAACCGGCGCTATGGCCAGCGTCAGACGGCTTCGCCGGGCTTTCGGCCCGCCAGGATGACCATGTCGATCATCGCCGCATTGTTGCCGCGCTCGCGGGTGGCCTCGTAGCCCGAGGCGGTATGCGCGGTCAAGGCCTGCTCGCGGGACGGGAATTCCATGATCGTCAGCAACGCCGGTGCCCAGTTGCCCGCCACGGTGCGCACCTGATCGCATACCGCCAGGTAGCGCCCCTGATGATCGCGCACGGCCTCGTCGATGCTCCTGCCGAATTCCTCGAAGGCAAGCCGGTTCACGATGCGCGTATCGGCGATGGCCAGCACCGGGTCGGCCTTGCGGCCGACATAGCGCGACGCGGAGATGCCCTCGGCAATGATGATGTCGAACATGGCGCAGTTGCCGCGCTCGACTTCGAGGGCGCGGTACTCGTCGGTTGCGATCATCGCGGCGGCATCCGCGCGTTGCGCGAACTCCACCACCAGCATGCGTGGCGGATGCCATCCACCCTGCACGACTTGCGGCTCCTGCCCGCCGGCCACGAAGGTGCCCTGGTGCCGCTTTACGCAGGCGCGAAACTTGACCCGGTACTCTTCGTACTTGTCGCGATTGATGACACGAATATCGGCGATCAGGAACGCGGGCATGGTCGCAACCGCGGGCGCCGCACGAGCCGCCATCTGCGCGCGTGCACGCCTCGGCAGTGCCGGGGGACGATTCGCAACTGTAGCAGGATGGCGCAAGGGGCTTGGCGATTCGTAGGAAGGCTCCTGAGTCTAAGGAGTTTCCCGGATCGCAAATGCGGAAATAAGTCACATTTCCGCAAAGATTCCAAAGGCATGAAATGCCAATGTCATGCCGCCTTGGTGTTGCGCAAGCGAATATGCAATTCGCGCAACTGCTTTTCGTCCACGTCGGAAGGCGCTTGGGTCAACAGGCACTGCGCGCGCTGGGTCTTGGGGAACGCGATGACGTCGCGGATCGACTCGGCACCCGTCATCATGGTGACCAGGCGATCGAGTCCGAAAGCGATGCCGCCGTGTGGCGGGGCGCCGTACTGCAGGGCATCGAGCAGAAAGCCGAACTTGACCTTCGCTTCCTCGGCGTTGATGTTGAGGGCGCGGAACACCTTGCTTTGCACGTCCTCGCGGTGGATCCGTACCGAGCCGCCGCCCATTTCCCAGCCGTTCAACACCATGTCGTAGGCCTTCGCGGTGGCCTTCCCGGGGTCGGTGGTGAGATAGTCCTCGTGCCCGTCCTTCGGCGCGGTGAAGGGATGGTGCATGGCGTTCCAGCGTTTCTCCTCCTCGTCGTATTCGAACATGGGGAAATCGACCACCCACAGCGGTTTCCAGGCGTCGCCGGTGACATGGCCCTTTTCGTGGCCGATCTTCACGCGCAGGGCACCAAGTGCATCGTTGACCACCTTGGCGCGATCGGCGCCAAAGAAAATCAGGTCGCCGGACTTCGCGCCGGTGCGCTCGATGATGGCCTTGAGCGATTCCGGCGAAAGGTTCTTTACGATCGGCGACTGCAGGCCGGTTTCGTTGGGTTGCGAGGCGTCATTGACCTTGATGTAGGCCAGGCCCTTGGCGCCGTAGATCTTGACGAACTCGGTGTAGGCATCGATCTCGCCACGGGTGAGCGCGCCGCCACCGGGCACCAGCATGCCGGCCACACGCCCGCCGGGCGTGGTGGCCGGGCCGCTGAACACCTTGAACGCCACGTCCTTCATCACGTCGGTGAGCTCGGTGAACTTCAGCGTCACGCGCAGGTCCGGCTTGTCCGAGCCATACAACGCCATCGCCTCGGGGAAGGGCATTACCGGGAACGGGTTGGCCAGTTCGACGCCGATGGCTTCCTTGAACACCGAGCGGATCAGCCCTTCGAAGATGTCGCGGATCTCGCCTTCGGTGAGGAAGGAGGTTTCGCAATCGATCTGGGTGAACTCGGGCTGGCGGTCGGCGCGCAGGTCCTCGTCGCGGAAGCACTTGGTGATCTGGTAATAGCGGTCGAAGCCGGACACCATCAGCATCTGCTTGAACAGCTGCGGCGACTGCGGCAGCGCGAAGAACATGCCGTCATGCACGCGCGAAGGCACCAGGTAGTCGCGCGCGCCCTCGGGCGTGGACTTGGTGAGCATCGGCGTCTCGATGTCGATGAAGCCCAGCGCGTCGAGGTAGCGGCGCACCGCCATTGCCACCTTGTAGCGCAGCATCAGGTTCTTCTGCATGTACGGGCGGCGCAGGTCGACCACGCGATGCTCCAGGCGGATCATCTCGTTGAGGTTGGTGTCGTCGATCTGGAACGGCGGCGTGACCGCGGCGTTGAGGATCTCCAGTTCGTGGGCGACGACCTCGATCTCGCCGGTGGCGAGCTTGGGGTTGACCAGGTTGGGCTCGCGGCGGATCACCTTGCCGATCACCTTGATGACGTACTCGCCGCGGATCTTCTCGGCGGCGGCGAACACCTCCTTGCGGTCCGGGTTGCACACCACCTGCACGATGCCTTCGCGGTCGCGCAGGTCGATGAAGATGACGCCACCGTGGTCGCGGCGGGTATTGACCCAGCCCATCAGGGTCACGGTCTGGTCGAGATGGCGGGTATCGATCCGCCCGCAGTATTCGGTGCGCATGGGTGCAGCTTTCAGTCAATCACGGATTGGAAACGGCGGGGTCCGGCCGGCGCGTACTGGCCGGAGGCGCGACCACGCCCATCGAGACGATGTACTTGAGGGCCGCATCGACCGTCATGTCGAGCTCGACCACCTCGCGCTTGGGCATGAGGAGGAAAAAGCCGGAGGTCGGGTTGGGCGTGGTCGGCACATAGACGCTCACGTGCTCGCCCGGCAGGTGTTCGGTCACCCCGGGGCCGGGCGCGCCGGTCAGGAAGGCGATGGTCCAGGAGCCCTGGCGCGGGTACTGCACAAGCACCGCCTTGCGGAAAGCCTGGCCGTTGGGCGAGAGGATGGTGTCGGAGACCTGCTTGACGCTCGAATAAATGGTCCGGACGATGGGGATGCGCGCCAGCAGCATCTCCCACCACCGCACCAGCCGTTCGCCGATGAAGTTGGCCGCCAGCACGCCGGTGGCGAACACCAGCAGCAGCACCGCCACCAGCCCCATGCCGGGAATGTGCTGGCGCTCGATGACGTCCGGAATCATCCACTCCGGCAGCACGCCATCCATGGTCGTCACCAGAAAGCGGATCAGCCAGATGGTGACCGCAAGCGGCACCCACACCAGCAAACCTGCGATGAAGTAGCGTTTCATGGAAAGCGCGCGCAATGGGGTGGGTCAGGCAGCCTTGGTGTCGCCGCCGGAAGAAGGAGCAGGTGCGGCGGCAGGCGTGCTGGCAGCAGGCGCAGGACTCGACTCCGCAGATTTGGTTTCGGCTTTCGCGTCGCCTGACTTCGCCTCACCGGACTTGGCATCGCTGCCAGCGTCAGGGGATTTCTTCGCGTCCTTCTTGCCGTTGTCGCGGAAGTCGGTGACGTACCAGCCGCCGCCCTTCAACTGAAAGCCGGCAGCGGTCACCTGTTTTCTGAAGTTCTTCGAGGCGCAGGAAGGGCAGGCATCAATCAGCGGGTCGCTCATTTTTTGCAGAAAGTCCTGCGCATGCCCGCAATCTTCGCAGCGGTAAGCATAAATTGGCATCACTTTTCTCCAAAAAGACGTGGAAAAACAAAAGCCTGCGATTATAACCGCAATCCGCCGCGCGTGCCCTGCGAACCCTGCACGCCGCGCGGCCACGCAACCAGGCCAGGCGGCCAGGACGCGGCCCTGCGCCGACTCCCCGGCGCCTGCTGCCCTGAGCGGCTAGGCCTCGGCGACGGCGTCGCCCCAGGGCGACATGATCTCGGTGCAGCCGGTGTTCATGTCGCCATCGCGCATCACGCCTGCCGGGCAGGCATAGGCATACGGATACACCGTGCGGCGTGCCGTGCTGGTAGGGAAGGCCGCCGCAAGCGCGGCGATGGTGTCGGGCGGCAATGCGCTGTCGGCCACCACCTTGCCGCTGCCGCTCATGTCGATGCGCTCCTGGTGGAAGGCCTCCTCGAGCGACAGGCCATGGTCGACGATGAAGGAACTCAGTTGCAGCACCGTGCCGAGGATCTTGCGGCCACCCGAGGCGCCGAGCGCGAAGCGCCGGCCGTCGGCCGCCTCGCCCACCACCGGGCAGTAGTTGCCCAGGCAGCGCTTGCCCGGTCCGAGCGAATTGGGTTTGCCGGGCTCGGGGTCGAACCACATGATGCCGTTGTTCATCAAGAGGCCGGTCGAAGGTGAGACCACGCGCGAGCCGAAGATCGACAGCAGGGTCTGGGTCACCGCGCACATGTTGCCGTGGCGGTCGACCACGCTGAAGTGCGTGGTGCAGGTGGGCTCGGTCGGCGACTCGTTGTCGCCCATGCCTTCCAGCCGGGCCCGGAAACCCGCGTCGAGGGCGCGCGCATAGGCCACATAGCTTTGCGCCCCGGGCGCGCCGTGCCCCGGCACGAGCTGTTCATCCAGTGATCGCAGGCAATGCGCGAACGTCGGCCCGCCGGTCATGCCCGGCACCGCGAACAGGCGCCCGCCGCGATAGGGCACGATGAGTGGCTCGACGAACTCGGCGCGATAGGTGGCGAGATCGCGCTCCGACAGGCAGCCGCCCTTGTCGCGCACGTCCTTGACCAGCGCAAGCGCCACGTCGCCGACGTAGAACTCGCGCGCGCCGCCGGCCGCCAGGGCGCGCAGCGTGCCTGCAAACGCTTTCTGGTCCAGGTGCTTTTCCATCACCGTGGTCCACGCCCCCATGATCGGCCACTTGCCGTCTTCGAGGAACATGGCCGCGGCATCGGCATCCTCCGCGATGCCGCGCGCCGCCGAGGCCGTGACCAGGGCCGAATACCAGTCGACGATGAGGCCCGCGTCGGCGTACTCGATCGCCGGGGCAAGCAGGTCGCGCCAGGGCATGCGGCCGAAGCGTTCATGCGCCAGGCCCATGCCGGCCACCACGCCGGGCACCGCGATGGCGGTCGCGCCCTGCACGTTGCGGTCGCCTACCACCAGCGGCCAGGGGAAGAATTCGGAGACGCGGCCGTCGCCGGTGAGCGGATAGTCGGCCGGGTCGAGTTCCAGCGGCGAGCGCATGCCGAAGTTGAGCGCATGCGCCCTGGACTCGCCGGCGCGCCAGAGCGTCATGCAGCCGCCGGCGGCGGGGCCGCTCATCCATGGCTCGACCACACCGATGGCAAACGACGTGGCGATCGCCGCGTCCACCGCATCACCGCCGGCGGCAAGCACGGCGGCACCCGCTTCCGCGGCGCGCCGATGCTGGGCCGCCACCGCCCCGCCGCGCGTGGCCACCACGGCCTTGCGGACGATCTGTGAATTGGAAAAATTGTCGATCATGGCAAGGGTTTCCCGCGCCGCTCGCGCGGCGCCTTGAGGTTCAACCGCGGGTTCAACCGTGTTCGCGCGCGTAGCGGACGACATCGGCGTGGGTGGCGAACCACACGCCCTGGTGGGACCGCATGTAGCGGATCAGTTCGTCCAGGATCCAGATGCGCGAGCGATAGCCGCTGATATGCGGGTGCATGGTCAGCTGGAACAGCCCGCCCTCGTTGTAGGCCGCATCGAACTCGCGCTTGAAGATGTCGAACACGTCGGCCGGCGGCGTGTACGGGCGCAGGCCGGCAAAGCGGTTCATGTTGAAGTACACCGCGTCATCGCGGATCCATTCCACCGGCAGTTCCACGACGCCGGTATCCACACCTTCAAGCTGAAGTTCGTAACAGTCCACATCGGCCATCAGGGACGAGTCGTAGATCAGGCCCATCTCGCGGGTGATCGCCAGGGTGTTGGGGCTGAAGTCCCACGAAGGTGTGCGGATGCCGACCGGGCGCACGCCGGTGACGCGCTCGAGCGTGTCGGCGGAGCGCATCTGCAGATCGCGCTCGGCGGCCAGCGGCAGCACGGAATTGCGCTCGTGTATCCAGCCGTGCACGCCAACCTCGTGCCCTTCGGCCACCACGCGACGCTGCTCGTCGGGATAAAGGAGCGCGGTGACGGCAGGCACGAAAAAGCTCGCCTTGACGTCATGCCGGGTCAACACCTCGAGGATGCGCGGCACCCCCTGGCGGTTGCCGTATTGCCCCTGCGAGAGCTTGCCGATGGACTCGCCGCCGTCGCGCAACTCGTTGGTCTCGTGGTCGGAATCGAACGACAGTGCCACCGCGCAGCGCGCGCCGCCCTGCCATTGCGCGGGCTTGTATGAACGCCCCGCGCGCACGTGGCCGACGATGGCCCGCCACTGCACCTCCGGCCACTGCCAGGGTTCGAGTTTGTCGTTGCTCATTTCTTTGCCGCTCCTATGCGACGCGCCACGTCCAGGGTGATGGCGGCTTCGCGCGCGACAAAGCGCGCGAAGTCTTCGGGTTTGGAGGCCACCGCTTCCAGGCCCTGCGCGTCGAACTGCTGGCGCACCTCGGGGTCGGTCATCGCCTTGGCCACCTCCATCTGCAGTCGTGCGGCAAGTTCCGGCGACGCACCGGCTGGCAGCCACAACCCGAACCAGTTGACGACGTTGAAGTCCTTCAGGCCCGCCTCCTGCATGGTGGGGACGTCCGGCATGCCCTTCCAGCGCCGGGCGCCGGTGACCGCCAGTGCACGCAGCTTGCCGGCCTGCACATACTGCTGCGCGATCTGCGTGCCGACGAAGAACATGTCGACGCGAGCGCCGATCAGGTCACTGAACACCTCGGCCACGCCCTTGTAGGGCACGATCATGATGTCGGTGCCGGTCACCGCCTTCATCACCTCGGCAGGGATGTGGCTGGCCGTGCCGATGCCGGCGGAGGCGTAGGTAAGACGCCCGGGATCCTTCTTCGCCAGCGCGATCAGCTCAGCCACGCTTTTCACCGGCAGGGTGGTATGCACCACCAGCACCTGGCCGAAATTCTGCGCCGCCTGCGTCACATGGGTGAAGTCGCGCACCGGGTCGTACGGCACGTTCTCGGAGAACGGCGGAATGTTGGTGTGCGAGGCGGTGGTGAAGAGCCAGTTGTAGCCATCCGGCGGCTGCTTGGCCAGGTAGGCCGTGCCGACCACGCCGCCGGCGCCGGCGCGGTTTTCCACCACGATCGGCTGGCCGAGGGCGGCCGCCAGCTTGGGGCCGATCATGCGGATGATCAGGTCCGGCGGCCCGCCGGCGGGCGAAGGCACCACCACCTTGATGGG
The DNA here is from genome assembly GCA_965279115.1 of Burkholderiales bacterium. Classification (GTDB taxonomy): domain Bacteria; phylum Pseudomonadota; class Gammaproteobacteria; order Burkholderiales; family JAEUOS01; genus JAEUOS01. The sequence continues at coordinate 2,633,589 of OZ257137.1, read as the reverse complement.
ACGATTGGGCCAGTCGCGCGGCATCGGCTGCGCATGCGCCTGGAAAGAAGTGACCGCAAGCGCCACCAGCGCAGCGCCTGTCATGAATGTTCTGCGTGACATCAGCATTCCTTTTCTACTTGTCGACACCCAAACCGATCAACCCAGCAACACCTGCCGGCCATCGCGCGCCGACGCCAGGATGGCTTCCAGCACCGCGACGTTGTGCACCTCATCGCCCCCCGGCACCGCGATCGGCCGCTTTTCCGTCACCGCCCGCGCAAACGCCTCCAGCTCGGCGCGCTCGGTGCTGGTGTCGTCGAAGCGGATGGTCACCGGCTTCTGCTTCACGGCGATGTTGTTGCGGTCGATGGCGCAATAACGCATCTGCCAGGTGGTGAGGTGTTCGACATCCCCCACTTCGACCCAGCCGTTGGCGCCAAACACCTGCATGCGCCAGGTCTCGCCGGTGGCGACCACGGTGCCCAGATACCCGGTGGCGCCGGACGCGAAGCGGAACAGCATGGAGGTGGTGTCGTCCATGCCGAAATCCTGCGCCAGGCGGAAACTCTGCGCGGTGACCGCCTCGATGTGCCCGGCCAGGTAGAGCATGGCGTCGACCACGTGGACGCCGCGCCCGGTCATGCCGCCAGCCGGTGCTTCGTCACGATCATGGCGCCAGTGGCCGCGCGGAAAACGGTAGGCCGAGGGGCCGCAGAAATTGCCTTCTACGTGCAGCAATCGCCCGAGGCGTCCGTCATCGAGCATGCGGCGGATTTCCTGCAAGGCTGGCTGGTAGCGCCAGTTGTAGCCCACCGCCACGGTGACGCCGCGCGCCGCGCAGGCCTCGACCGCGCGCGCCGAATCGGCCGCCGTGAGGCCCAACGGCTTTTCGGTGAACACTGGCTTGCCGGCTTCCGCCGCCGCGATGATCTGGTCGGTATGCTGCGAATGCGGCGTGGCCAGCACCACGGCGTCGATGTCCGGATCGGCCAGCACCGCCGCATAGCTCTCCATCATGCGGATGCCCTGGCGGGCCGCGAAGTCCGCCGCCTTGGCCGGCGTGCGGGTCGCCCCCGCGATAAACCTGATGGCCTCGCTCTTGCCCTGCACGCTGTTGACGAGGTTTTGCCCCCAGAGGCCCATGCCGATGATGGCTGCGCGAATCATGATGTCGATCGAATCCGGTTGAAGGTGTGTATGCGCACTGGCGCTGCGAGCGTTCAAGAATACCCGACGCTGTCCCGCCGTGACTTGACTCTCAGCAAGACACACGCCAACCCAAAACAAAAGCGCCGCTCATCGAGCGGCGCTTCTTCCCTTGATTTTTCGTCACCGAATCGACTGGCTCCGCCAGCGATTCGGTGCAGATCAGGCCGGGCAAAAGTAGGTTTGTACTTTTGCCCGATCCATCAAAACGGGATATCGTCGTCCATGTCGTCGAAGTTGCCGGCCGGCTTTTTCGCTGCAGCAGGCGCCGAACGCGGCGCGCTGGCCGGGCGTCCACCGCCGCCGCCTTCATCCATGCCGCCGCCCATGCCCTCGCGGCTGCCCAGCATCTGCATCTGGTCGGCGATGATCTCGGTGGTGTACTTGTCAGTGCCGTCCTTGTCCTGCCACTTGCGGGTGCGCAAGCGGCCTTCGACGTAGATGGAGCGGCCCTTCTTCAGGTATTCGCCGGCGATTTCGGCCAGTCGCCCGTTGAAGACGATGCGGTGCCACTCGGTCTCTTCCTTCTTTTCGCCCGAGTTCTTGTCTTTCCAGGTGCGGGTGGTGGCGATGGTCACGTTGGCGAAGGCGTCACCGGAGGGCGCGTAGCGCACTTCGGGGTCCTTGCCGAGATTGCCAACCAGAATGACTTTATTGACTGAGGCCATGCTTGAGTTCTCCTTCAAGAGAATTCGCGCTTGCCGGCCGCCGTTTCTCCGGCTCGCGCATCGAAAAAGCGGTGATGAACCAGAGGAACATCATCACCGCACCAAAAACAAATACCGACAAAAGTCCTGTATATTTTACCAGGTATCCACCCAAGGCGCCACCGGCAGCCAGGCCCAGAGCCTGCGTCGTATTGTAGACACCCAAAGCCGTGCCCTTGCCGGCCGGCGGGGCGAAACGCGACACCAGCGACGGCAACTGGGCTTCCAGTATGTTGAAGACGGCAAAGTAGATGAACAGCAGGAAAGCGATCCAGCCCGGCGAGTGCAGCGACGGGATCAGGGCAATGACCGACAAGCCCATGAAAGCGACCGAACCCAGCAGTACCGTGCGGTTGTGACCGTGCTTTTCCGCCCAGATGATGGGCGGGACCATCGCCGCGAAGGATAGCAGCACCGCCGGCAGATAGATTTTCCAGTGGGTCTTGACCGGCATCTGGCCGAATTCGAGCAATGCGATGGGCACGACGATGAAAATCGCCATCAACACGGTGTGCAGCACAAAAATGCCTATATTCAGGCGCAAGAGCTCGGGGTGGAAGAAGATGCTCTTCAGGCTGGGCCGCTCCGGCGCCAGAGCCCCTTCCTGCGGCGCCGGCGGCGCAGGCACGACCCAAACCACCACCGCCACGGCCGCCGTGGCCAGCACCCCGGTCATGATGAAAATGCCATGCATGCCGATGGCCTCGAAAAGGATGGGGGCGGCCACCAGCGACACCGCGAACATCAGCCCCACGGTGGCACCCACCAGCGCCATTGCCTTGGTACGGTTTTCGTCGCTCGTGAGATCCGCCAGGAGTGCGGTCACCGCGGCCGAAATCGCGCCGGCGCCCTGCAGCGATCGGCCGATGATGGCGGTCCAGACGTCGCCCGGAATGGCCGCCACGAAACTGCCGATGGCGAACAGCAGCAAGCCGAAGGCGATCACGGGCTTGCGGCCGATGCGGTCGGATGCCATGCCGAAGGGGATTTGCAGGATGCCCTGGGTCAGGCCGTAGATGCCCAGCACCCAGCCCACCATGACGGCGTCCGCGCCCGGCAGGGTGCGGGCATGGATGGCGAACACAGGCAGGATGACGAACAGCCCCAGCATGCGCAGGGCGTAGATCGAAGACAGCGAAAGCGCCGCGCGCAGTTCAAGGGCGCTCATGATGGAAAAGAAAGGTGAAAGCGGTGGAATTAGCAGTCGCGAAACCGCAATCCGTTATAGTAGCAGGTTCGGTTTTTGCTTCCTCTCTCACGCTTGAGCAGTGGACAAAAGCCCGCCACGATTGACAGGACCATGGCCGAGATTCGCATCCGCGGTGCCCGCACCCACAACCTCAAGAACATCAATCTCGATCTGCCGCGCGACAAGCTGATCGTGATCACCGGTCTGTCCGGCTCGGGCAAGAGTTCGCTCGCCTTCGACACCCTCTATGCGGAGGGGCAGCGCCGCTATGTGGAATCGCTCTCCGCCTATGCGCGCCAGTTCCTGCAGCGCATGGACAAGCCGGACGTTGACCTGATCGAGGGACTCTCGCCGGCGATTTCCATCGAGCAGAAGGCCACCTCGCACAACCCGCGCTCCACCGTCGGCACCGTCACCGAGATCCACGACTACCTGCGCCTGCTCTATGCCAGGGTCGGCACGCCTTACTGCCCGGAGCACAACCTGGGCCTGTCGGCGCAGTCGGTCTCGCAGATGGTCGACCACGTTCTCGCGCTGCCACCCGAAACCCGGGTGGCGATCCTGGCGCCTGTGGTGGCCGAGCGCAAGGGCGAGTTCGGCGACCTGATCGACAGCATGCGCGCGCAGGGCTTCGTGCGCCTCAGGGTAGACGGCAAGATGGTCGAGATCGATGCCGTACCCACGCTCAAGAAGACCCACAAGCACTCCATCGACGTGGTGGTGGACCGGCTCAAGGTCTCGATGGACCTCAAGCAGCGCCTGGCAGAGTCGTTCGAAACCAGCCTGCGCATCGCCGAAGGGCGCGCGGTGGCGCTGGAAATCGATACCGGGAAAGAACACCTGTTTTCGGCCAAGTTCTCCTGCCCGCAGTGCGGCTACTCGATCGCCGAGCTGGAGCCGCGGCTGTTCTCGTTCAACAACCCGATGGGCGCCTGCCCTTCCTGCGACGGCCTGGGGGTGATCCAGTTCTTCGACCCCAAGCGGGTGGTGGCGTTTCCGCACCTGTCGCTGGCCTCGGGCGCCATCAAGGGCTGGGACCGGCGCAACCAGTTCTATTTCCAGATGCTGCAGTCACTGGCGCTGCATTACGAATTCGAGCTCGAGGTGCCGTTCGAGAAGATGGCGCCAAAGACACAGGAACTGCTGCTGCACGGCTCGGGCGACCTGAAGATCCCCTTCCAGTACATCAACGACCGCGGCCGCACCGTGGTGCGCGAACATGCCTTCGAAGGCGTGATTCCCAACCTTGAACGGCGCTACAAGGAAACCGACTCGGTGGTGGTGCGCGAGGAACTCGCCAAGTACATCAGCAACAAGACCTGCCCCGACTGCCAGGGCAGCCGGCTACGCGAGGAAGCGCGCAACGTGCGGGTCGGCGGCGAGACCATCTATTCGGTATCCGGCAAGCCGCTCAAGGAAGGCCTGGGCTTTTTCCAGAAACTGGTCCTGGAAGGCAACAAGGCGCAGATCGCCGACAAGATCGTCAAGGAAATCGCCAGCCGCATGTCGTTCCTGAACGACGTGGGCCTGGAATACCTCTCGCTCGACCGCTCGGCCGAAACCCTCTCCGGCGGCGAAGCGCAGCGCATCCGGCTGGCCTCGCAGATCGGCTCGGGTCTCACCGGGGTGATGTACGTGCTCGACGAACCCTCGATCGGCCTGCACCAGCGCGACAATGACCGCCTGCTCGGCACGCTCAAGCACCTGCGCGACCTCGGCAATACTGTCATCGTGGTGGAGCATGACGAAGACGCGATCCAGTGCGCCGACTACGTGGTCGACATCGGCCCCGGTGCCGGCGTGCACGGCGGCGAGATCGTGGCGCAGGGCACGCCGGAAGAGATCCGCGCCCATCCCAAAAGCCTGACCGGCGCCTTCCTGTCCGGACGCAAGTCCATCAAGGTGCCCGCCAGGCGCATCAAGCCCGACCCCAAACGCATGCTCAAGGTGGCGGGTGCCACCGGCAACAACCTGAAGAACGTCACCCTGGACCTGCCGATCGGGCTGATGATCTGCATCACCGGTGTGTCGGGCTCGGGCAAGTCGACCCTCATCAATGACACGCTGTACAACGCCATTGCGCACCACCTGTACGGCTCCTCAACCCCGGCGGCGGCGCATGAGCGCATCGCCGGCCTGGAGCATTTCGACAAGGTGATCGCGGTCGACCAGTCGCCCATCGGGCGCACGCCGCGTTCCAACCCGGCCACCTACACGGGCCTGTTCACGCCGATCCGCGACCTGTTCGCGCAGGCGCCGATGTCGCGCGAGCGTGGCTACGAACCCGGCCGCTTCTCGTTCAATGTGAAGGGCGGGCGCTGCGAGTCCTGCCAAGGCGACGGCGTGATCAAGGTGGAAATGCACTTCCTGCCCGACGTGTATGTGCCGTGCGACGTATGCCACGGCAAGCGCTACAACCGCGAAACCCTTGAAGTGATGTACAAGGGCAAGAACATCACCGAGGTGTTGGAGCTGACGGTGGAGGACGCCTACACCTTTTTCAAGCCGGTGCCGACGGTGGCGCGCAAGCTGCACACCCTGCTGGACGTGGGCCTGGGCTATATCAAGCTCGGCCAGTCGGCGACCACCCTGTCCGGTGGCGAGGCGCAGCGCGTCAAGCTCTCGCTGGAGCTTTCCAAGCGCGACACCGGCCGCACCTTGTACATCCTCGACGAACCCACCACCGGCCTGCATTTCCAGGACATCGACCTGCTGCTGACGGTGCTGCACAAGCTGCGTGACGGCGGCAACACGGTGGTGATCATCGAGCACAACCTCGATGTAATCAAGACCGCCGACTGGGTGGTGGACCTGGGGCCCGAGGGTGGCGACGGCGGCGGCAGGATCATCGCCGCCGGCACACCGGAGGACGTGGCGGCCACCAAGGGCAGCTATACCGGACGCTACCTGGGCGCGCTGCTCGAGAAGAAAAAGAAGGCCGCCTGATCCATGGGGCGGCTGACGGCCACGCTTTTCCTGGCAACCATTCTTGCCACGGTTCCGGCGCTGGCACGGGCAGGCTTCGAGATCACCCCCTGGACACCCGCACGGACGCCGGCGCTCAAGCTGCATGCCCTCGATGGCGCCCCGTGGGACCTGGCGCATCACAAGGGCCGTGTGGTCCTGGTCAACTTCTGGGCCACCTGGTGCGAACCCTGCCGCGCCGAAATGCCTTCGATGCAGGCGCTGGCCGACCGGCTGGGGCCGGACAAGCTGGTGGTGGTGGGCGTGAATTACCAGGAAAGCGAGATGCGCGTCCAGCGCTTCCTGACCACCATGCCGGTGAAGTTCACCCTCCTGCTCGATCGCGATGGTGCCGCGGCCAAGGCATGGACCAGGCGCATCTTTCCGACCTCGGTTCTGGTGGGCCCGGATGGACGCGCCCGTACCGTGGTGGTGGGCGAACTCGACTGGGCCTCGGAGGCGGCCGAAAAACTGGTTCGGGACCTGCTGCCACGCTGAGCCAAGCCGGCAACCAACGCGATATTGCGCGTATCATGCGCCTTCCATCAGGCCTATTGTGACTCGTGCTGCGCCATGCGGCATTGCAAAGTCCAGCATCGGCGCCGTGCCGCGCCGGGGCCGATCCGACATCAAATCCATCCAGGAGCATTTCATGCCCCATTACAGTCGTCGCCGATTTCTCAAGGGCAGCCTGAGCGCTGCTGCAGCCACTTCCATGCCGCTGGCCGCCTTTGCGCAGGCGCGCACCTTCGAGCCCAAGCCCGGCACCTGGCGCACCTTCGAATTCACCACCCGTGTCGAGGTGATGAACCCCAAGGGCGTCACGCAAGTGTGGCTGCCGATCCCCTCGATCGACAGCGAATACCAGCAATCGCTGGAGTCGACCTGGGGCGGCAATGCCAAGTCCGCCCGCCAGACCGCCGACGAGAAGTACGGCGCAAAGATGCTGCATGCCGAGTTCGCCGAGGGCGAAGCCAAGCCGGTGATCGAGCTGACAAGCCGCATCCGCACCCAGAACCGCGCGGTGGACTGGTCCAAAAAGGTCGCGGCCAAGGAAGATCCTGCCACCCTCAAGTACTGGACCACCGCCACCGACCTGATGCCCACCGACGGCATCGTCCGGCAGACCGCGCAGGAGGCTACCAAGGGCGCGAAGACCGACGTCGAGAAAGCGCAGAAGATCTACGACTGGATCGTCACCAACACCCACCGCGAACCCAAGGTGCGCGGCTGCGGCGTCGGCGATATCAAGGCGATGCTGGAAACCGGCAACATGGGCGGCAAGTGCGGCGACATCAACGCGCTGTTTGTAGGCCTGTGCCGCTCTGTTGGCGTGCCGGCGCGAGACGTTTACGGCATCCGCCTGGTGCCTTCGGCTTTCGGATACCGCGAGCTCTCCGGCAACCCGGCAAGCCTCAAGGGCGCGCAGCACTGCCGCGCCGAAGTTTTTCTGAAGGATTATGGCTGGGTAGCCATGGACCCGGCTGACGTGGGCAAGGTGATGCGCCTGGAAACGCCGGAATGGCTCAAGACCACCAACCATCCGGTGGTCACGCCGGTGTACAAGGCCTTGTTCGGCGGCTGGGAAGGCAACTGGCTGGCATTCAACACCGCGCATGATGTGGCGCTGCCGGGCTCGAAAGGCCCCAAGCTCGGGTTCTTCATGTACCCGAACGCCGAAAACGCCAACGGCCGCTACGACTCGCTGGACCCGGACCAGTTCAAGTACACGATCACGGCGAAGGAAATCAAGGCCTGATCAAGATAGGAGACTTCCAGGAAATGCCCGCCGGCCAAATGCCTTGGCGGGCATTTTTTTGACCAATTATTGCGTCTGCCACACGAAGTCGAGGTTCATTCCAAGCGCAGCCCGGCTTCCCTGATTAGCCCTCCCCAGCGCGCATGCTCGGCACGAATGAAAGCGGCAAATTGTTCAGGCGTATTGCCGCCCACCTCGCCACCGCCGCTGATAAACGCTTCACGGATATCCGGCTGGTTCAAGACCTTGATGATGGCTTCGCTTAGCCTTGCCACGATCTCGCGCGGCGTACCCGCCGGTACCTGAATACCCTGCCAAGCGGTGATCTGCAAGCCTGAATGGCCCAGCTCTTCAAACGTGGGCACGTCCGGTATCGCTACGGATCGACGCTCGCCTGCGACCGCCAGACCTTTCAGCCGCCCCGCCTTGATATGCGGCGCAACGATGGCCGGAAAATCCAGCATCAACTGCACCTGGCCGGACACCAGGTCGGCCGTAGTCTGACTGCCGCCCTTGTAAGGGATATGCGTGATGGTCGTGCCCCACTTCCGGTCCAGCAGGGCAAGAACCAGATGCTGGGTTGAGCCGGTGCCCGGGGTTGCCAGGTTCAGCTTGCCCGGGTTTGCCCGCGCATGGGCGATGAGTTCAGCCACGTTGTTGAACGGCATGCCGGCATTTGCTACCAGCACAAAAGGCGATGCCGACACCTTTGACACCGCCGCCAGGTCACGGAACGGGTCATACGGCACCTTGGTCAACTGCGGCAATGTCCCCAGCGTGATGCTGTTGGCCATGATCATGGTGTAGCCGTCAGGCGGGGACTTTGCCGCCGCTTCCATGGCGATTGCCCCGCTCGCGCCGGGGCGGTTATCGACCACGACCGACTGCTTGAACTCCTCGGCAAGCTTTTGCGCGATACGCCGTGAGCCGACATCTGGAGCACTGCCTGGGGGTTGCGGGACGATCAGGCGGAGCGGGCGGTTAGGGAATGAGACGGCCGCACCTGAAGGCGATTGACCCGCCGCAGGAATCGCCCATGAACCGCAGATCACGAGCCAGATAGTCGCGGCGCAACCGAACCGCTGGCGCCACAGGCAAAGTGTCGAAGTTGCCTTCACTCGATCACCCGATCAGCCCGCACCAATACGGATGCAGGTACCTTGATCCCCTGCTCTCGTGCAGTCTTCAGATTGACGATCAGCTCGAAAGTGGTCGGTTGCTCGACGGGTAGATCCGCTGGCTTGGCACCCTTAAGTATCTTGTCGACGAATGTGGCAATGCGCCGATAGTGGGCTACATAGTTGATCCCGTAGGACATGAGCGCACCGGTATCGGTCCATAGGTCTGAGACGTAGACTGCGGGAATTCGTGCCAAGCCGATGGCCGCCGCGATCTCGCGGCGTTGCGCTGTATTGACCAAGCCATCCATCACCATCAAGCCGGCGAATTTCTCGCGCGCGATCCGCGCCAGGGTCGGCGCGATGTCAGACACATTTTTTGCGGTGAGGATCTCAAGTTCGAGGCCTACCCGACTGGCAGTTCTGCGTAGCTCTTCAAAGAACCCTTGCTCCGTGCCCGGATTTACAAGCGCGGCGATGCGTGCGCCCTGCGGGAGAAAATCGCGCAGAAGTTGCATGCGCTTCGGCATGAGTTCATTGCTGATCGTCGAGAGCCCGGTCATGTTGCCGCCGGGTCGCGCCAAGCTCTTGACAAGGCCGCTTCCGACCGGATCGGCGACGATACAAAAGATCAACGGCAGCTTGGGGGCGAGTCTCTGAAACGCCCTTACCTCGAGGATCGTGGCTGCAACCAACACGTCGGGCTTCAGCGCGACGAGCTCGGCTGCGAGCGCATCCACGCGGCTGAAATCGGCTTCTGCAACGCGGAGGTCGGATATCAGGTTGCGCCCTTCGATCCAACCCAAGTCCTTGAGGCCATCGCGGATAGCTGCAACCAAAGGCCGGACGATGTCAGACTTCCCCGGAAAGAGTATTCCGATGCGCCGGGTACCAACCTGCTGTGATTGTGCTACTCGCAGGGGAAGAACTCCCGCGACGACAACGGTAGCAAGCACGCGCCTGCGCGAAGTCACTCGATCACCTCGTCCGCGCGCAGCATGAAAGACTGCGTGAACTTGACGCCGATGGTTGCCGCAACCTTCAGATTGACCACCATCTCATATCGCGTCGGCGCCTCGACTGGCAGGTCGGCAGGCTTCGCTCCCTTGAGAATGCGATCCAGATAGTAAGCCGCGCGCCGCGCCATGCCGGTAAAACTCGGCCCGTACGACATCAGCATGCCCGCGTCGACCAGTTCTCTGGCATAAGTTTGCACCGGCATGCGGGCCTTTGTCGCCAGTTCCCCTATGCGCTTGCGCTCGTTGAAGTAAAGGGCATCCGGCGGAACGAACAATGCATCGAAACGCTCGCGAGTAATGCCTTTGAAGACAGTATCGATGTCGGCTGGCGTCGCAGCAGTCAATGAATCGATCGACATCCCGAGGGAGCGCGCCGCCACGCGTGCATTCTCGATATAGGGGACGATGGTTGGATTCGCTGGATTCGCAAGGACAACAATACGCGACGCGGCCGGAATGCCCTCTTTGAGAAGCTGCAGCCGCTTGGCGGGAATATCGCCCGTCAGATTCGTCGAAAGCCCAGTCACATTTGCGCCCGGGCGGGCAAAGCTTGCGACGAGCTTGGCGCCAACCGGATCCGGGACGAACAGGAAAACAACCGGGATGGTGTTTGTGGCCGCGTGCGCCGCAAGGGCCGCGCGGGGTGAGACGGCGAGCAGTACATCGACCTTAAGATTCACCAGTTCGGTCGCGAGACTCGCAAAGCGGTCGAGTTGCTCAGCGGCATAGCGGTTCTCGAGTACGACGTTACGACCCTCGATATAGCCATGCTCGCGCAGCCCGACACGCAACGCACCGAGGTAGATGGCTTCCTCTTCTTCATTGGCGGCGTGCCAGAGAACACCGATGCGGGGCAAACGGGATGGTGCTTGTGCCAGCACCGTGTGCGCCGCCATGGGAAGGCCGCCGCATGCTGCACCCAGAAGCATCAATTGTCGCCGCTTCATTGAATCACCTCGTCAGCACGCAACAACACTGCCTGCGGAATCGTGATGCCTAGCGCCTTCGCCGTCTTTACGTTGACGCCCAGTTCAAACTTGGTGGGTTGTTCGACTGGCAGATCAGCGGGTTTGGCGCCCTTGAGAATCCTGTCGACGTAGCCGGCCGAGCGGCGGAACGTGTCGGTGATGCTCGGTCCGTAACAAAGCAGCGCTCCTTCCTGCACCGCCTGAAGATACGGGAACAGGGTCGGTAGCATCCCCTTCAATCCCAACTCGATAATCACCTTCCGATTGGACTGGAACATCGCGCCCGTCCCGACGATCACACCTTCCGAGCCGTTTCGACGCATTGTCGGAATGGCAGCCTCCAGTTCAGCAAGCGAGGCTGCTTCGTACCGCGAGACTGCCACCTTCAGTGGCTTGGCTGCATCTTCCAGGGTCCGCAAAAATGCTGCGTGGGTGTTTCCTGGAAATACGAGGACAGCAACCCGCGCCAGCTTGGGCAAAGCGGCACGCAGCAATTCGAGTTGCTTGCCGGCAAGTTCCACTGCCATTAACGATAACCCGGTCAAGTTTCCACCAGGCCGCGCCAGCGTGCGAACATATCCACTCTGCACGGGATCAAGCGCGGAGCCAAAAACTATCGGGATCGAAGTTGTTGCCTTTCTTACCGCGTCGACCCCTACCGGCGTGGTGACCCAAATTACATCGGGTTTCAGACCGGCCAGTTCCTCCGCCAAGGCTGGCATGCGTTCCGGCTTGTTGTCTGCCGACCGGATTTCCAGCACGTAAGTCTTGCCTTCGACATGCCCAAGCTCACGCATGCCCTGTCGAAACGGACCAAGCTCGATTTCGTTACTGATCGGAAGGAACTTGAGGAAACCGATACGACGCGGCTGCGCTGATTGCTGTGCGACCGCCGAAATCGACGTCGCCATCGCCAACGCACCTGGCGCGAGAATGATTCTTCTGCGAGTGTTCAATCGATCACCTCATCCGCCCGCAGCGACAACTCCCCGGAAATATTGATGCCCAGAGCCGCCGCCGTCTTGCGGTTGACCACCAATTCAATCTTGGTCGGCTGCTGCACTGGCAGATCACCGGGCTTGGTACCTTTCATGATCCGGTTTACATAGTCGGCAGCAAGACGGTAATGCTCAGCGTTGTCCTGGCCGTAACTCATCAGCCCGCCGGAGACAACATGCTCGCGAGTCCAGAACATGGTCGCAACGCGATGCGTCAAAGCGAGCTCGGCGATGCGTCCGGCGTAGGCGCTGTAGAACGGAGACGCCGGGATAATCAGCGCGTTGGTGCCGTCGCGTGCAAGCCCGCGAATCGCGGGTTCCAACTGTGCTTCGGTTCTTGTATCAATGGCGTTGAGCTTGATCCCGGCGGATTTTGCGGCGACGGCAACGCGCGCTTGGACCGCCTTGTGCAACGGGGCGCTTTCGTCGTACAGGATTCCGGCGCTCGACAAGCCTGGCACTGCAGTGCGAAGAAGCTCCAGGTACTTGACGCTGAGATCTGAAGAGATGTTGCTAAGCCCGGTGATGTTGCCACCTGGCTTGGCCAGGCTGGAGACAAACTTGAAATAGAGCGGATCAGCGACCGCCACCATCACGATAGGAATAGTCCGCGTGGCGCGCTGCGCGGCAGCCACACCCAGCGGGGTTGCGGCGACGATCGCATCGACCTTGGCCTGCACCAGTTCATTGGCCAGCGTATCGAGTTGTGGAACCTTGCCTTCACCGAAGCGCCATTCGACGACGAAGTCGCGCCCCTCGACAAGACCGAGTTCGCGCATGCCGCGCTGGAAGCCGCCCAGCGTACCGATGGTGAGTGATGGTGGTCGAAATCCCGAGGCGAGAATTCCTATGCGCCAGGGTTTGCCAACCTGTTGGGCAAACCCCCTGCCTCCCAGGCAAGAGCCCAGACCAATTGCCGTGCCAAGTATCCACTTGCGGCGCTGCATAGCGTTTCTCCTCCGCTATGGGGTTTCGCGGCTCGAATGGCGCGATTTGAGAAACACTATCACATCAGGGATCAGGCCCTGGGAAACGGACGACCGGCAGCCTGGGGACTCTCGCTACCAAGGGCCTAGACGACACAACCCGCGGCACGTTTGCGCAGCAACGCCTGCTCGCGTTCGTTGCGCGCCAATGCAGCGGCGCGCTCGAATTCAGCGCGGGCTTCGCCAAGCCGCCCGAGTTGTTCGAGCAGGTCACCACGCACTGCCGGCAGCAGGTGGTAACCCTCCAGTGCCTGCGAATCACGCAATGCGTCAACGCACTCCAGCGCAGCTTTCGGCCCGAAAGCCTTTGAAACCGCGACCGCGCGGTTGAGTTCCACCACCGGCGAAGGGGCGATCTCCGACAGCGCGTCATACAGGGCAACGATGTGCACCCAATCCGTTTCCGCGACGGTGGCGGCACGGGCATGGCAGGCGGCAATGGCGGCTTGCAGCGCGTAAGGTCCGAGCGCCGCGTCTTTCTCTTCCGCACGCCCAAGCGCAATGAGGCCGCGCCGGATCTGCATGCGGTCCCAGCGGGCGCGGTCCTGATCCTGCAGCAGGATGGGCTCGCCATCAGGAGTGGTGCGCGCGGCCGTTCGCGACGCCTGAATCTCCATCAGCGCCACCAGGCCATGCGCCTCCGACGCATGCGGCATGAGTTCGGCCAGCAGATGTCCCAGCCGCATGGCCTCGCTGCACAGGGCCGGGCGCATCCAGTCGGTGCCGGAGGTGGCTGCATAGCCCTCATTGAAGATCAGGTAGATCACCTCGAGCACCGAGGCCAGGCGCTCCGGCAGTTCATCGGCCGGCGGGGTCTCGAAAGGCACGCGCGCGGCAGAAAGCGTGCGCTTGGCCCGCACAATGCGCTGGGCGATGGTCGTTTCCTGCGCCAGGAATGCACGCGCGATCTCGTCGGTGGTGAGTCCGCCCAGCAGGCGCAGGGTCAGCGCCACGCGCGCCTCCCTTGACAGCACTGGGTGGCAGGCCACGAACACCAGGCGCAGCAGGTCATCCTCGATTTCGGTGCTGGTGGCCTCCGCCAGCGCTTCGCTGAAATCCGGCGTCACGTCATCGCCGCGCGCCATCATGTCGGCGCCAAGTTCATCGGTCTTGCGACCGGCCATTTGCGCATGCCGCAGGCGGTCGAGCGCACGCCGCTTCGCTGCGGTGGTGAGCCAGGCGGCCGGATTGTCCGGCACGCCCTTTCCCGGCCACTGTTCCAGCGCGGTGACCAGCGCGTCCTGCGCCAATTCTTCCGCCACGCCCACATCGCGCACCATGCGCGCTACCGTGGCGATGATCTTCGCGGCTTCCTGCTTCCATACCGCCTCGATCGCACGCTGGGTCGCGACCAGCGCCACGCCCGTCATTCCGGGACGATGACCATCCAGCCCACGCCGAAGCGGTCGGCCAACATGCCGAAACAGGGTGAAAAGAAGGTCTTGCCCAAAGGCATGCGCACCTGGCCGCCTTCGCCCAGCGCGGCAAACACCCGCTCGGCCTCGGCACGGTCGGCCACGGTGAGCGAGAGCGAAAAGCCGTCGAACTTCGCCGCGCCGCTGCAACCTCCATCAGACATCATGACCGTCGATTCGCCGATGCGCACGGCCGCGTGCATCAACTTGTTTTCAGCACCCGGAGGGATCATCCCCGGCGGCATCGGGTCGGGGCATTCACTGAAGCGCATCAGCATTTCAGCCTTGGCACCCAGCACGCGCTGGTAGAACGTCATGGCTTCTTCGGCGCGGCCGTCGAAAAACAAATAGGCTTGAATCAGCATTGCCGTGCTCCTTCATGTGAGGTGTTGGGCCGCAACGCGGCATGCAAGCCACGACGAACGCAATGCCGCGGATTCGACATGCAAATCCGTACCAGCTATTTTTCCGCGATCGCCTTCAGGTTGGCCAGGCCTTCCTCGAACTTAGTCCCGACCATCTTGTCCATGCTGAACACCAGGCTCATCAGCTTCGAAATGAAGGGACTGGGGCCGAACATCGCCTGCGTGACCCGGGTGGCATCCCCTTCCCGCACCAGGCTGAACTCGACCATGTTGTGCGCCTCGAAAGGGGTGGTGAAGTCGAGCTTGAGCAGCAGCTTCGAGGGCGGCGTGGATTCCAGGATTTCCATGCTGCCCGAGCCCACCTCCTTGTTGCCCACCCAGGCATAGGTGGCCCCCTTGCCGCTGACAGCTCCGCCGTAGTTACGCTTCAGGGCCGGATCGACCTTCTCCCAAGGCGACCAGGACTCCCATTGGTGCAGGTCGTTGATGGCGGCGAATATCTTCTCCGGCGGCGCCTTGATGGTGTTGCTACGCTCGACCCGGAACGAATCGGGGCGGGTGGCCGCGTAAATCAACACAGCGCCAAGCAGGACTGCCACGACAATGGCAATGATCTTCAGCATGCGGTTTCTCCCTGGTTGGACGTTGCCACCTTGAGCGCGGCGATCGATGCGTAACGACGGGCGAAGGGTGCCGGATTCGACACGCAATTGCAAAAATTGCGCGCCGCATGAAGGGGGGCTAGATGAAGCAGGGCCCGGTTTCGCGCACTTCGACCGTCGCCCATTCAGCCGCCGGGCAGGCCCGGGCGATCTCCAGCGCCTCGTCGCGGTTGGCGACGTCGATCAGGAAAAAGCCGCCGACCATTTCACGCGCTTCGGTGAACGGGCCGTCGATGACACTGGTCTTGCCGCCCCGTACGGCCAGGCGTGCGCCACGATCATCCGAAACCAGCGACTCGACCGCACGCAGGACGCCGCGCGCCTTGAGGTCCTCGGCAAACTTCACCATGGCGCCGTAGGCTGCCTGGCCTTCCTCGAGCGTGCGCTCGGCGCGTTGGCCGTGGGGTTCGTGAATCAGAAGCAGGTAGGACATGAATGGCTCTCCGGCAGAGCGCCGCATGATAACGCCAGCCGGCGACCCGCGAAATCCAACGCGGGAACCCGCTCAGGCCACCGCCTGGTAGTAGATGTTCTGCGGATGGTTGGCCTGCGCGAAGAACAACCAGCGCTCGGCCAGCAGACCCAGCACCTGGGACAAGGCCGCTCCGGCGACCAGGCCCGCGCCCGGCTGGTAACGCGCCGCCACCAGCAGTGCCAGGGGCACGGCGAAGGCCAACAACAAGGCTATCCAGCGCACGTTTCCCACCACCAGTGCGCTCTTGCCATGGAAAAACTCGCGGGTATTGAAGCTGCCACCGGTGGCGCCTTGCGACATCTGCCTGAGTTTCGCGTTCTTGATGCCGAGCGCGCTTTGCGGCGTGGAGAGCGGTTTCAACAGGCGGTTGCGGCCCAGGCTCGCCAGCCGGCCACATGCGCCGGCCACGGTGAGCGCAATCGCCGCGGTCAGCCAAAGGGAACTATCGCCGAAACCGGGGACCAGCACGCTCAACGCGGCAAACACGGTCGCACCCGACATCCAGCCCAGCAGCACGAAATTGACGATGGTGAGCGGATGGGCCCACTCGCGCAGGAAGCGTATGCAGGCGTAGATCATGCCGGTGCACACCCAGAGCGCGAAACACAGGATCACGCCAGCCGCGCCCAGCCACTGCACGTGCGTCCAGCCAGCCAGTTGCGCCAGCGACCACGCCGCCACTACGGCAATGGTGAGCGGCAGCACGATCACCTCGCGCGAAAGCCATGAAGTGCGCCACATTGCCACCGCACGCCAGGCACGCATGGGATGGCCCAGGTGAAAGAAAGAGCAGGCCAGCCCGGCGCACAGCAGGGCGGCACTGGCCAGGCCCGCCAGGCCCAGCAGATGCGCGGACACGCCGGTGCCCGAGGCGCGCACCAGCATGACGAACAAGCC
This sequence comes from Burkholderiales bacterium, assembly GCA_965279115.1. Taxonomy (GTDB): domain Bacteria; phylum Pseudomonadota; class Gammaproteobacteria; order Burkholderiales; family JAEUOS01; genus JAEUOS01. The sequence continues at coordinate 2,616,879 of OZ257137.1, read as the reverse complement.
CTGGCCGAGCCCGGCCAGCACGGTGAACAGGATCACCGACCACGCAGGATGCATGTCTAGAACTCCTGGGCTTCGCGCACCAGGCGCGGCAGGTACTGGTTGGCCGGTTGTGTGCCCCACTCGGGCATGAGCGAATAGCCGCCGCGTTCGCGGATGGCCTTCGACACCTCCGAATCCGGGTCCTTGACGTCGCCGAACAGGCGCGCGTTGGTCGGGCAGGCCTTGACGCAGGCGGGCTTGCGGTCCTCGGGCACGAGCTTTTCGTCGTAGATGCGGTCCACGCACAGGGTGCACTTGGTCATCACCTGGCGCGACTCGTCGAGTTCGCGCGCGCCATACGGGCAGGCCCAGGCGCAGTACTTGCAGCCGATGCAGCGGTCGTAATCCACCAGGACGATGCCGTCTTCCTTGCGCTTGTAGGAGGCGCCGGTCGGACACACCGGCACGCAGGGCGGGTCCTCGCAGTGCAGGCAGCTCTTGGGGAAGTGGATGGTGTCGGCCTGCGGAAACTCCCCGGCCTCCCAGGTTTGCACCCGGTTGAAGAAGGTACCGTTGGGTTCCGCGCCATAGGCGTTGAGGTCAGCCAGCGGCCCGGCCGAGCCGGAGGTGTTCCACTGCTTGCATGAGGTCACGCAGGCATGGCAGCCCACGCAGACGTTGAGGTCGATGACCAGTGCCAGTTGTTTGGCCAGGGTTTCGGCGGGTTGTGTCATTTGCGCTTTCCTGCGAAATAGGCGAGCACGCCGGCGGCACGGCCGGCCACGCCCGGGGGCGATGGCACGGCAGCCACCTGCGGGTATGACTCTTCCGGTTCTTCCGGTGCAGCAGGACGGATGCGCACGCGAACGTCGTACCAGCCGGCCTGGCCGGTGATGGGGTCGGAGTTGCTGATGGTGTGACCGGGCTGCCCGGCCAGCGGGAGTTCCTCGCTGATCAGGTGATTGAGCAGGAAACCCTTGCGCGACTCGTCGGCGCCGGGCTCAAGCTGCCATGCACCGCTGGCCTTGCCGATAGCGTTCCAGGTCCACACCGTGCCCGGCTCCACCGCCTCGGAATGGCGCGCGATACAGCGTACCTTGCCCCACTGGCTTTCCACCCAGCACCAGCCACCGTCGGCGATTCCGGCCGTGGCGGCCGTGACCGGGTTGACCTGCAGGGTGTTGTGGCTATGGATCTGCCGCAACCACGCATTCTGCGAATCCCAGGCGTGGTACATCGCCATCGGCCGCTGGGTGATGGCGGCCAGCGGATACGCAGTGGTGTCGGTGGCAGCCGCCTCGAGCGGCGCGTACCAGAACGGCAGCGGGTCGAAGTAGGTGGCGATGCGTTCGCGCAACTGCTCCGGCGGGCGGCGGCCAGGACTCTTGCCCTGGGCCGCCAGGCGGAACGACTGCAGCGTGTCGGAGTAAAGCGCCAATTGCACCGGGTCGTTGCGCTGGCGCCAGCCCTTCTCCTTGGCGAAGTCAAGGTAATCGCGGTTCCAGTTGCGCATGTAGTGCATGTTTTCCGGCATGTGGTACTGGAACACGCAGTTGTTCTTTTCGTACATCTCCCACTGTTTGGGATTGGGCAGGCCGCGCAGGTGCGAACCGCCGTCGGTGCCGCGCCAGCCCATCAGGAAGCCGATGCCCGGCTGCGGTTCGAAGTTGACGATGAAGTCCGGATAGTCGCGGAACTTGCGCCCGCCCTCCTCGTTGGTGAACACCGGGAACTTGAGCCGCGAGGCGAGCTCGATCAGCACTTCCTGGAACGGCCGGCATTCGCCCTTGGGCGGCACCACCGGAATGCGCACCGAATCGACCGGGCCGTCGAATTCCGAGATCGGCCGGTCGAGCATGCTCATCACGTCGTGGCGCTCGAGGTAGGTGGTGTCCGGCAGCACCAGGTCGGCAAACGCCGTCATCTCGCTCTGGAAGGCGTCGCACACCACCAGGAAGGGGATCAGGTGCTCCCCCTTCTCGTCCTTGCGGTTCAACATCTCGCGCACGGCCATGGTGTTCATGGTCGAGTTCCATGCCATGTTGGCCATGAAGATCATCAGCGTGTCGATGCGGTAGGGGTCGCCCTTGATCGCATTGGTGATGACGTTGTGCATCATCCCGTGCGCCGAGAGCGGATGCTCCCACGAGAACGCATGGTCGATGCGGATCGGCGAGCCGTCCGGATTGATCGCCAATTCGTCCGGGTGGGCCGGAAAGCCCAGCGGCGCCGCGTTCAACGGCGTGTTCGGCTTGATCATTTCCGGCGCGTTGAAAGCGCGGTAGTTGGGCACGATGTGGCGTGGGTAGGGCGCCTTGTGGCGGAACCCGCCCGGCGCGTCTATGGTGCCCAGCACACTCATCAGCACGGCCAGCGCGCGCACGGTCTGGAAGCCGTTCGAATGCGCTGCCAGGCCGCGCATGGCATGAAAGGCCACCGGCCGGCCTATGGTGGTCGGATGCTGCTTGCCCCACGCGTCGGTCCAGGGAATCGGTAACTCGAAAGCCTGCTTGAAGGCGGTGTCACCCATTTCGCGCGCTAGCGCCTTGATGCGCGCGGCGGGTATGCCGGTGATGGCGGCCGCCCATTCCGGCGTGCAATCGGCCACACGTTCGCGCAGCAACTGGAAGGACGGCACCACGCGCGTGCCATCGGCCAGGGTAAAGCGGCCTTCGAGCGCCGGGTCGCAGCCATCGGCAATACCCGCTGGATAGGCAGCCATCACTTTGCCGCTGGTCTTGTCCCATACCAGCTTGTTGTGCGGGTTGCGTCCATCTCCCGGCGGGCCGGCAGCCGGGTCGAAAGCGAACAGGCCCTGCCGTTCGCAGTCGTCCTCCACTACCAGTTGCGGGGCGTTGGTGTAGCGCTTCAGGAAGGCGTGGTCAATCTGATCGTTGGCGATGACCTCATGCAGCAAGGCCATGAAGAGCGCGCCATCGGTGCCGGGCTTGATCGGAATCCACTCGTCGGCGATCGCCGAGTAGCCCGTGCGCACAGGGTTGATCGAGATGAACCGCCCGCCGCCGCGCTTGAACTTCGAGATCGCGATCTTCAGCGGGTTGGAATGATGATCCTCGGCCGTACCGATCATCACGAAGAGTTTGGCCCGGTCAAGATCCGGCCCGCCGAACTCCCAGAAGCTGCCGCCGATGGTGTAGATCATGCCGGCGGCCATGTTCACCGAGCAAAAGCCGCCATGCGCCGCATAGTTGGGCGTGCCAAACTGCCGTGCGAACAGGCCGGTGAGCGCCTGCATCTGGTCGCGCCCGGTAAACATCGCGAACTTCTTGGGGTCCGTCGCACGGATATGCGCCAGGCGCTCGGTGAGCATGCCGAGGGCCTTGTCCCAGCTGATTGCCTCGAACTCGCCTGCGCCACGCTCGCTGCCGGCTTTTCGCATCAGCGGTTGCGTCAGCCGCGCCGGCGAAACCTGTTTCATGATGCCGGCCGACCCCTTGGCGCAGATGACGCCCTGGTTCAACGGGTGTTCGGGGTTGCCCTCGATGTAGCGCACCTCGCCTTCGCGCACATGCACCTTGATGCCGCAACGGCAGGCGCACATGTAGCAGGTGGTCGTCTTGACGGTGTTGCCGGCGTCGAGGTCCGAGGTGATGCGTACCGGGTCAGCGTGGTTCAAGGTGGCGGGGCTCTCGCGTGAAAACGGGGATTTCGTCTAATTCTAAAACCGTCTTAGCTTAGTTGCGCTGGTTATTTCACAAAGGCGGATGAGCCTGATCGGTTCATTCAGCTTCTGTCCATCGAGAATGCCCGTGCGCCCCAGCCGAAGCCGCCCGCCCGAACCTGATCGACCAGTGGCGATTCAAGCCTGCCGCTTCAAGGCCCGGCGAAGCAAGGGCATGAGCATACCCATCGCCAGCGCGCCTGCAACCCCGGCGCACAGCATCCAGAACACGACCCCCTGGTTGTGTACCTCATGCCTGAGCGGGGTCAGACGACCATTCGACACCCGGTATTCGCTGGTGAAGACATTGTTGCCGTCATCATCACTAACGGTGACGCGCATGGCCGTGCCTTCAGGCACCACCTTGCCGTTGACGCTCGCGCCCGCCCGCTCGCGCCTCGGCTTCGCCGCATCCAGGGGGCCAGCGGGCAGGTCGAGCGTGAACCCGGGTTCGCCACGGTAGTCATCCACCCGGCTCCATAACACTACCTTCATGACGGGCTTGCCTTGCTGCAGATGCCGCACGACCACCGGAAAGTAGGCGGCTGGCGGCTCGTTCGACTGATACTCGTGAAATGTCATGACCTGCCAGGTGAGCGCTGCTGCGCCAGCACAAGCCACAATCATCAGAAGCAGGTCGACCGGCCTCAGTTCCGCCTTGAACAACGCATTCATGCGATCGCCTTCCGCCTTTTGGAAACCCGCCACCCGGGCCTGCGATCAGTCTGCAAGCCCAGGTCGATGACATGGCTCTAGTCCGAACCGTGCCCAACCTCGTCTTCTGCGGCCAGGCCGAAGCGCCGCAACAGCAGTGAAACGGCAATGCCGATAAAGACCGCGTACTCAAGCGCCACTACAAGGGTCGCCACGAAAGTAACGCCGAGGACGACACGCTCATGCACAGGCCCCTTCATGATGAGCGCAATCTCCTTGCGATCAATCAGCCCCCACGCCACCAGGAACAGCACGCCGGCCATCGCGGCCAGCGGCAGGTAGGTGATCCAGTGGGCGATCAACGCCATGAGCAGTATCAGGAAGCCGGCTGCGAACACTGCCGCCAACGGGGTTTTCGCGCCGGCGTCAAAGTTGAGCCCGCTGCGGGTGAAGGAGCCGGATGACGGGTAACCGGAAAGAAAGCTGCCGGCCAGGTTGCCCAGCCCCTGGCCGATGACTTCCTGGTTGCTGTCGATGATCTGGCCCGAGCGCAGGGCGATGGCGCGGGAAATCGCGATCGCCTCGGTAAGGGCCAGCACGGCGATCACCAAGGCGCTGGCACCCAGCCTGGCCCAGGTGCCGGTATCGAAGCTGGGCATGGAAAGTCGCGGCAACGCCGCCGGCAAGGCGCCGACCGTGGCGACATTGCCGAACCAGGCTGCCAGCAGCGCCGCGGCCACCATGCCGACGATCATGTGTGGCAACGCCCGATCGACGCGACGGCACAGCAGCGCCGCGCCCAGCGCCATGGCGCCAACCGCCGCGACATGCCAATCCGACTGCGGCAACAGCGCAACCGCCTCGAACAACTGGCCGAAGAATCCGGTCGCGTGGGCGGCGGTGAGGCCGAAGAAGTGTTTCAACTGGCTGGCTGAAATCAGGAATGCCGCGCCGCTGGTGAATCCCACGACGACGCTGTGCGAGATGTGGTGCGCCAGCCGCCCCAGCCGCGCCAGGCCCACCGCCAGTTGCACCGCGCCGACCATGAATCCGAGAGTCAGCGCGAGGGTGATGTAGGCCGGGCTGCCCGGCACCGCCAGGGGTGAGAGCGCGGAGAACACCACAATCGAGATCGCCGCCGTCGGGCCGGATACCAGATGCATGCTCGACCCGAACAGCGCCGCCACCACTGCCGGCCCGATGGCGCAGTACAGCCCGTATTCCGGCGGCAATCCGGCGATGGCGGCGTAGGCTATCCCCTGCGGCAACACCAGCAAGGCGCCGGTGAGGCCGGCCACCGCATCGCCGCGCAGCGTGGCCCGCGTGACCAGATGCCACCATGCCTGCCAGGGCATCCATGCGCTCATCGCGCCCTTAGCGATGGGTGTCATCGACATAGTCGTGCAGGCGCGTATCGACATACGACACCCGGTACTCGACCGGTCGGTCGTGATAAGCGAAAGCCACGCGCCTGATCACCAGCACCGGCAAGCCGGACGGCAACCCCAGCGCCTTGCATACCTCGCGCGGCGCGGCCGCCGAGGCCAGCCGCTGCGCGGTGCGCACGACGGTGATGCGGTATTCGTCCTGGTACAGGTTGTAAAGCGTGCTGGACCGCTCGCGCAGGCGTTTCTCGGACATGCGCGGAAAAAGGGACTCGGGCAGGGTGATGTCGTCGAACATGATCGCCTTGCCCTCAAGCGCGAGCGTGTTGCGAAATCGTATCGCCGGATCACCTTCATGCAGGGCAAGTGCCACTGCGGCTTCCCGGCTCAGGCGCGTGCGCTCGAAATCGTAAAGCCTGACTTCCGGATACTCCTTGTGGCCGTCTTTCCTCTCAATGTGGAAAAAATGAAACAACAGACGGTCACGATTGTGCGACGCCACGAAGGTGCCGCGGCCCTGCTGGCGCACCAGCATGTTCTGTGCGACCAGTTCGTCCACGGCGCGGCGGATGGTGCCGATCGCGACGCCGAACTCCTCCTTCAAGCGCGCTTCGGAAGGTATCGCCATGCCGGGCTTCCACGCCCCCTGCGCGAGCCGGCGTGTCATCGCCCGCGCGATTTCGCGGTACACCGGGCCGCCGACGGACATGTCCGCCGCGAGTCCTGAAGGTGGCGGTTCGACGATGGCGCGGACGACGGTTCTGGGCTGACGGGTGGCCACGGGCTTGCGGAAGGTGGAGGTCGCGTCGAGTCTAGCAGCGCCCCCCGACAAACTCAACCAACTCATCTAGTTGACTTGCCTGACTGGCCGGGAGTACCCTTCGCGGTGCTTTTTTCACCGCAAGGAAAATCAACGTGAACCACTTTGTATTGCACGACGCGTCCGACAGCGTGGCCGTGGTGGTCGTCGAGGGCATCACCGCCGGCATGGAATTGAACGGCTGGATCATGGACGACAACCGCCACATCAAGATGACTGCAGCGCAGGACATTCCGATCGGCCACAAGATCGCCCTCAAGGACTTGAAGACCGGCGACACCGTCATCAAGTACGGCGTCGACATCGGCAAGGTCGTCAAGGACATCAAGGCCGGCGAGCACGCGCACGTCCACAACATCAAAACCAAGCGGTGGTAAGCAAATGATCTCGAAGAACACGACTTTCCTGGGCTATCGCCGCGAAAACGGCCGCGTCGGCGTGCGCAACCACGTCATCATCCTGCCGGTCGACGACCTGTCCAACGCCGCCTGCGAGGCGGTGGCGCACAACATCAAGGGCGCGCTGGCGATTCCGCACCCGTATGGCCGCCTGCAGTTCGGCGCCGACCTCGAGCTGCATTTCCGCACCCTCATCGGCACCGGCGCCAACCCCAACGTCGCCGCCGTGGTGGTGATCGGCATCGAGGACGGCTGGACCAAGCGCGTGGTCGATGGCATCGCCGCCACCGGCAAGCCGGTCACCGGGTTTGGCATTGAGGGCTATGGCGACCACGAAACCATCAAGCGCGCCTCGAAGATCGCCAAGGAATACGTGCAGTGGGCGAGCGAGAAGCAGCGCGAGGTCTGCCCGATCTCCGAGCTTTGGGTTTCCACCAAGTGCGGCGAGTCCGACACCACCTCCGGCTGCGGCGCCAATCCCACCGTCGGCGCGGCCTTCGACAAGCTGCATGCGCTCGGCAGCACCCTGTGCTTCGGCGAGACCACCGAGATCACCGGCGGCGAAGCCATCGTCGCGGCGCGTTGCGCCAATGACAAGGTTCGCGAGCAGTTCATGTTCATGTTCAACCGCTACCAGGACGTGGTGAACCGCTGGAAGACCGACGACCTCTCCGAATCACAACCGACCAAGGGCAACATCGCCGGCGGCCTTACCACCATCGAGGAGAAGGCGCTCGGCAACATCCAGAAGATCGGCAAGAAGTGCACGGTCGACGGTGTGATGGACAAGGCCGAAGTGCCGACCCATCCGGGCCTGTGGTTCATGGACTCCTCATCGGCTGCCGCTGAAATGGTGACCCTGTGCGCCGCTTCCGGATTCGCGGTGCATTTCTTCCCCACCGGCCAGGGCAACGTGATCGGCAACCCGATCCTTCCGGTCATCAAGATCTGCGCCAACCCACGCACCGTGCGGCTGATGAGCGAGCACGTCGACGTCGACACCTCGGCCTTGCTGCAGTCGGAGCTCACGCTCGAAGGCGCCGGTGACAAGCTTCTCGAATGCATGCTGCGCACCGCCAATGGCCGCCTCACCGCGGCCGAAGCGCTCGGGCACCGCGAGTTCGTGCTGACAAGGCTCTACGAGAGCGCGTAAAGTCGCTGCTTCAGACGGAGGGCGCGCGGGTGCGCCCTCCCCCCAACGGTATCGCCGATGCGAAAAAGTGTGCTGATCAGCGAGTTCATGGACGCGCCCGCGGTAGACATGTTGCGCGCGAGGTTCGAAGTCGACTACCAGCCCGAATTCGTGCATCAACGCGCGAACCTGCTGGCGGCGGTCAGCCTTGTGCAAGCGCTGATCGTGCGCAACCTGACGCGGGTGGACCGCGAACTGCTTGAAGCGGCGCCGGCGCTCAAGGTGGTGGGACGCCTCGGGGTGGGGCTGGACAACATCGACATGGCCGCCTGCGCCGAGCGTGGCGTGACCGTGTATCCCGCCACCGGTGCCAATGCACACTCGGTCGCCGAATACGCCACCTGCGCGGCGATGCTGTTGCTGCGCGGCGCGTTCCAGGCTACCCGGGCCACCGCTGCCGGCACATGGCAGAAGGTGCAGCTCTCCGGCGGCTTCGAGACCAGCGGCAAGATCATGGGCGTGGTCGGCTTCGGCACCATCGGCCGCATGACCGCGCGCATGGCCTCGGGCCTGGGCATGCAGGTCATCGGTTACGACCCGGCAGTGGCCGCGGGCGACCCGGCATGGAATGCCCATGGCGCCACGCTGGTGTCGTTCGATACCCTGCTCGACAGCGCCGACGTGGTGACGCTGCACGTCCCGCTGGAGGCTGGCACGCGCAACCTGTTCGATGCGGTGCGCCTGGCGCAAATGAAGAAGGGCGCGGTGCTCATCAATACCTCGCGAGGCGGCATTGTCGACGAATCTGCCCTGGCCGAGGCGTTGATGAGTGGCCACTTGGGCGGGGCCGCCATCGACGTGTTCGCCGTCGAACCCTTGCCGGCCGGCTCGCCGCTTGCCCGCGCGGTCGAGGCCGGCGTTGCCAACCTTGTGCTGACACCCCACATCGCCGGATTGTCGGCCGAGGCCAATACACGTGTCTCCGGCATGATCGCGACGAAGGTGGCGGGGTTCCTGGACAAACATGGTTAAGGTCGGACTCGATTCCCTGCAGGCCATGGCCGAGGCCGCGCTGGAAAAGGCCGGCGCCGGGCCGGCGATGGCGCACGCCACCGCGCGCGCGCTGGTGGCCGCCGAAGCACAGGGCCTGGCCTCGCACGGGCTCTCGCGCGTGCCGCAGTATTGCAGCCACCTGAAATTCGGACGCGCCGATGGCGCGGCCATTGCGAAGGTGGTGCAGTCACGCGGCGGGGCGGTGCTGGTGGACGCCGCCGACGGACTCGCCTTTCCCGCCTGCGAACTGGCGGTCCTCGAAGCCATTGTCCGCGCCAAGGAAAACGGCGTGGCATTCGCCGGGGTGACCAACAGCCATCACTTCGGTGTGGCGGCCTGGCATCTGGGCCCGGTGGCAGCCGCGGGACTGGTCGGATTCGCCTTCGGCAATTCACCCTCGGCCATGCCGATGACCGGCGGCAAGCGCGCCTTGTTCGGCACCAATCCCATCGCCGCGGTATTTCCGCGTCGCGATGCGCCGCCGATCACCATCGACCTTTCGCTCTCGGAGGTGGCGCGCGGCAAGATCATGGTCGCCGCCCAGAAAGGCGAGGCCATCCCCGCAGGCTGGGCGCTCGACAAGAATGGACAGCCCACCACCGACGCGAAGGCGGCGCTGGAAGGCATGATGCTGCCCATGGGCGGCACCAAGGGCGCGATGCTGGCGCTGATGGTCGAACTCATGGTGGTGGCATTGACCGGCGCCCATTTCGGCTTCGAGGCCGATTCGTTTTTTGTCGCCGCCGGCAATCGGCCGAAAATCGGCCAGGCCTTTGTGGTGGTGGACCCGGGCGCGCTGGCCGGCAGCGAGGCCTACTTCGAGCGGGTCGATACCCTGGTGGCGGCCATGCTGGCCGATGAAGGGGTGCGCATTCCCGGCGCTAGACGCGAAGCGCTCGCGGACAAGGCCGCCGAACGTGGCGTGGACATTCCGGACACACTGGTGGCGCAGTTGCGCGCCCTGGCAAGCGCCTCATCCTAGAGCGGACGCGACCTCCGGCAAAGACAAAAATATCATGAAGTCATAACCACCTGGCACGGGCAAAATTCGCGGTCCCAATCGTTCTGATACCGGAGGCCTCATGCTGCAAGTTGTCACTCGCTTCGCCACCTGCCTGTTCGCGGCCGTGGTCGCGCTTTGCATGGCGGGGCAGGCACAGGCCCAGGCCTGGCCAGCCAAGCCGGTACGATTGACCGTGCCCTTCGCCGCCGGTGGCACCACCGATGTGGTGGCGCGCGTGCTGGGGCAAAAGCTCGCGGAAGCCTGGGGCCAGCCGGTGGCCATCGAGAACCGTACCGGGGCCGGCGGCAATCTCGGCGCCGACGCCGTGGCCAAGGCGCCGGCCGACGGTTACACCCTGCTGATGGCCTCCGGCAGCATCCTCACGGTCAACCCGCACATGTACAAGCGCATGCCCTTTGATGCGCAGCGCGACCTCGTGCCCATCACCAACGTGGCCACCGGGCCTATGCTGGTGGTGGTGAACCCGGCCGTGCCGGCCGCCAACCTGAAGGAGCTGATCGCGCTGGCGAAAGCACGTCCCGGCAGCCTCAATTTCGGCTCCGCAGGGGTGGGCAGTCAGGTGCAGATGGCCGGCGAGAACCTCGCGGCCGCCGCCGGCATCGACATCACCCATGTGCCCTACAAGGGCGAGGCGCTGGGTTACAACGACCTGGTGGCCGGACAGATCCAGTTGATGGTCGGCAACATCGCCGGCGCCGCGTCTTTTGTCATCACCGGCAAGTTGCGCGCGCTGGCCGTGACCAGCGCCACGCGCTCGAAAATGCTGCCCGACGTGCCCACGGCGGCCGAGAGCGGACTGCCGGGGTTTGAAAACAGCGGCTGGTTCGGCTTGATGGCCCCGGCCGGCACGCCGGCGACGGTGATCGGGAAAATCCAGCAGGACACCGCGCGCCTGCTCGATACCACCGAGATGCGGGCGCGCTTGTTCGTGCAGGGCATGACGCCGGTGGGCAATTCCCCGACCGAATTCGCACGCGCCATCGAAAAGGAATCGGCGCATTGGGCGCGGGTGGTGGGCGAGCGCAAGCTCAGCGCCAACTGAGGCATGAAAATGCGCATCGCAAGGCTGGTGCACATTCTGGCGACCGCGTTCACCCTTGCGGTGCTCGCCAGTGCGGGTCAGTCCCGCGCCCAGGCCTACCCGGACCGCCCGGTCAGGTTCATCGTGCCCAACCCGCCCGGCAATGTCGGCGACATCGCCGCGCGCATGGTCGCAGAGCACCTCTCCCGAACCTGGAAGCAGCCCGTCATCGTCGAAAACCGCCCGGGCGCGAACAGCATGATCGGGGTCGAAGCGGTACAGAAAGCCGCTCCTGACGGCTATACGCTGCTGTTCTCGCCGGGCGGCAATGTCACCGCCGCATCCGCATTGATCCCGACCTTGACCTTCAAGCCGGAAACCGACCTGGTGCCGATCCATCGCGGCGTGCGCGTTCCGGTATGGATGGTGGTCGCGGCCGGCTCCCCCTACAAATCGCTGCGCGAGCTCGTCGAGGCGGCCAGAAAGGCGCCCGGCAGGATCACCTTCTGGAGCGGCGGCGGACAGGCGGATCGCCCCTATTTCGCGCTTGCGGAATTCCAGCGTGCAACGGGCATCGAATTCGGCTGGGTCGGCTACAAGGGGGCGGCCGACGCACTGCGCGATGTCGTGGGCGGCCAGGTGGATTTCGCGGTGGTCGGGATCGCTCCTTCCAGGCCGCTCGTTGAAGGCGGCCGCTTGCGCGTTGTGGCCATGCTCGAGAACCAGCGCAGCAACGCCGCGCCGGAGATTCCGACCTTTGCCGAGGCGGGCTTTCCGGGCGACTACGGCGAGTCCTGGACCGGCGTCTTCGCTCCCAGGGGCACGCCGCCCGAGGTGTTGCGCAAGGTCGCCGCGGACATCGGTGGCGCACTCGCTTCGGCGGACCTCAAGGCGCGCCTTACCGCGGCCTTCGTCGACGTCGTCGACTCTTCGCCCGAGGAAGCCGCCCGCCGCACCCAAGCCGACACGGCCCGCTGGTCGGCCCTCGTCAAGCGGCTGAACCTGAAACTCCAGTGAACGCCTGACCCGAAAGGCCCAGACCCATGTCCAGCAAGCGCGGCGCGGACCTCCTCGCCCACACCCTCAAGGCGGCCGGCGTGTCGCGCATCTTCACGCTTTCGGGCAACCACATCATGCCGGTGTTCGACGCGGCGCTCGACGCCGGCATCGAGCTCATCCATGTGCGGCACGAAGGCGCCTGCGTGCATATGGCCGACGCCTATGCGCGCCTGACCGGCAGCCCGGCGGTGGCCATGGTCACCGGCGGGCCGGGGCATGCCAACGCCGTGGGGGCGCTCTATACAGCGCTGATGAGCGAATCGCCGCTGGTGCTGCTCTCCGGCCATGCGCCCAACGACCAGATCGGCATGGGGGCCTTTCAGGAAATGCGCCAGGCCGACATGGCCGCGCCGGTGTCCAAGGCGAGCTGGGCATCGGCAAGTTCAGCCGCTCTCGGGCCCGATGTGGCAAAGGCACTCGGCATCGCGCGCTCCGGCCGGCCGGGTCCGGTACATCTTGGCCTGCCTACCGACGCGCTCGACGGCACGACTGACGCGGCCGTCGATGCCGCGCTCGCGAGCGCGACGCCCATGCCATTGGCGGAGAGCGACGCCGCCGCCATCATGGCCTGGCTGGCGGGTGCAGCCAGGCCCCTGATCCTCACCGGGCCTGCGACCACCAGCCGCGGCGGCCGGACACTGTGTCACGCATTGGAAGACGCGAGCGGCATTCCGGTGGTGCCCATGGAAAGCCCGCGCGGCACCAACGACCCCTCGCTGGGCGCCTTCGCGCAAGTACTGGCGCAGGCCGACCGCGTGCTGCTGGTTGGAAAACGCGTCGACTTCACGCTCAAGTTCGGCAAGGCTTTTGCGGCCGACAGCGCGTTCATGCAGGTCGATGCCGACGCCGCCGAACAGGCGCGCGCCAAACAGGCGCTCGGCGACCGTCTCAAGCTCGTGGTCAGCGGCGAGGCGGTTGCGAGCCTCGAAGCACTCGCCCGCGCCGCGCGCCGCGCGAGTTCCGGCTGGAGCGATGAGGTCGCAAGCGCCATCGCCTATCGCCCGGCCGCATGGGACACCGCCGGCTCGATCCTGCCGGGCTGCCTGCATCCGGTGGAGGCCTGCCGGCCGTTGCAGGCCCTGCTCGACAGCCACCCGGATGCGGTGCTGGTTTCCGACGGCGGCGAGTTCGGCCAGTGGGCGCAGGCCTGCCTGCACGCGCCGCAGCGTGTCATCAACGGGCCGGCCGGCGCGATCGGCGCGGGCCTGCCATTCGCCCTGGCGGCGCGCCTGGCGGTGCCCGACGCGCCGGTGGTCGCGCTGATGGGTGACGGCACCTTCGGCTTCCACGCCATGGAGATCGACACCGCGGCCAGATACCGGCTGCCTTTCGTGGCGGTGGTGGGCAACGACGCGCGCTGGAACGCCGAATACCAGATCCAGCTGAAGGCCTACGGCCGCGAACGCCTGGTCGGCTGCGAACTCGCGCCCACGCGCTACAACGAAACCGCCGTGTCGCTGGGTGGCCATGGCGAGTGGGTGATCGACGCCCAACAGATGTTGCCGGCGGCCGAACGCGCCGCGGCGTCCGGATTGCCTTCGGTGGTCAACGTGACCATCGAAGGCGTGCCCGCGCCTGTGGTCACGCGCTGACCTTCACGGCCGGCCGGATGCGCCGGCGCCGCCGGCGGTTGCTTTGCGCCGCGTCATGCGGCAAGCTTCACCGGTTTCATCCAAAACCATATTCAATTCATTCTCCTGGGGGTAGCACGCATGAACACGAGCGAAATGCTGATTGAAGTCGAGAAGGTGCTGGTGCCGTACCTGGTGGATATCGGCTGGAAGATGCTGGGCGCGGTGATCCTGTGGATCGTCGGCGGCTGGGTGATCGGCTTCATCACGCGCATTTCGCGCGACGGCATGACCTCGCGCAAGGTGGACCCCACGCTGATCACCTACGGCGAATCATCGATCAAGGTGGTGCTGCGCATCGTGCTGGTGCTGGCAATACTGTCGATCTTCGGCATCCAGACAACCTCGTTCGCCGCACTCATCGCCGCAGCCGGCATCGCTATCGGCGCCGCCTGGTCGGGGCTGCTCGCCAACTTCGCCGCCGGCGCGTTCCTGATCGTGCTGCGCCCGTTCAAGGTGGGCGACATGATCAGCGCCGGTGGCGTCACCGGCGACGTGCGCGAGATCGGCCTGTTCGTCACCACCATCGATACCGTCGACAACCTGCGCGTGACGGTGGGCAACGGCAAGATCCTCGCCGACAACGTGGTGAACTACACCCACAACCCGTATCGGCGGGTCGACCTGAAGTGCCAGATCGCCAATGGTGTCGACCCGCAGGACGCCATCGCCCGCCTGGGCAAGCGGGTATCGCAGATCACCAACGTGGTGGCCGACCCGGCGCCGCAGGTGGAGATCATCGAGTTCAACGCCGCCGGCTGCCTGATCGGCGTGCGCCCGTTCTGCCACAACAACCACTACTGGCAGGTTTTCTTCGATACCAACAAGGCGATCGCCGAAGTCGGCGCGGCCGCCGGGTGGCCGGTGCCGGCGCCGCACCAGGTGATGCACACCAAGGCAGCCTGATTCGCCGAGCGCGAAAGGCCGGGTTTCGCCCGGCCTCGCAAGCGAGGTCTTGTCACCTGGCGCCGCACCAGGTGATGGTCACCAAGGCGACCTAGGTTTCTTGTGGCGCCGCCGTGCCGCTCGCGATCATCGTATCGCGGGTGGCAAGCGCCATGTCGAGCGCACTGTCGACCACACCGAGCATTGCCGCGAACTCGGCGTCCGTGAGTTTGCGCAGTTCGTCGCGACCACGGTAGAGATTGACGAACTCGCGCTCGCGCCCCACATGGGCCAGGAGCTTGCCGATGCCCATGTCTTCCAGCGCCTTGGCCGCGCGCGGATTGGATTCGCGCAACAGGCGCATCACGAAAGGGATCGGGTCGTTGCGCCCGAGCACGGCGGCGATCCGCAGGATCACGTCGAAAGGCAGGGCCACCTTGCCGGCTTCGAAGTGCTCCAGCAAGGTCGCGTCCTTGAGGTTGATCGCCGCGCCGAGATCCTGAACCGACAGGCCTGCGGTTTCACGCACGTCTTGCAGCAGTTCACCGGCGCGCTTGAGCGAGGCGGAAGCGGCCGGATGATTGATCACCGGCGATACCAGCCCCGCCACCTTGGCGCCCGCGCCGGCGGTGGCCAGCATGCCGTCGGCCCAGCGCCCGAGGTCGCGCACCATGCCGAGAAAGGGCAGGTCGGGCACGAACTTGCCCATCAGCGAATCGACCGGGCCGGTGGGCTTGCCGGAGACTTTTCCGCGCGTCGCCGCGGGCTTCCTCGCGGCAGGCTTCTTCGGCGTTACAGGCTTGGCAGCGGCAGTGCGTTTGGCTGGCATGGCGGGCCTCGTCGATAATCGTGGCGTGAACATAGCACGCGTCGCTCATCCCGGCTGATGGCCATCCTGCTGATTCTGGCGTTGAACGTCCTGATCTTCGTGAGTGTCAATGCCTCACGGGTGGCATTCTCCCTATACGGACTGCACCTGGGCGCCAACTCCGCGGGCGTGGGCGGCATCCTGTCGATGATGTACATATTTCCGCTCTTGTTGTCCTGGCCGATCGGCGTGCTGGCGGACCGCTTCGGCTCGCGCTGGCTCCTGGCGATCGGCGCCGCCAGCGGCGGGATCGGGATGCTGATCCCCTATTTCGTACCGGCCATGACGTCGCTATACGCGGCCTCGATGCTGGTGGGGGTGTCGATCGCGCTGACCGCGGTGATCGGGCAAAACCTCGTCGGCGTCCTGAGCCGGCCTGATGAACGCACGCGGAACTTCAGCAACTACAGCCTGACCGGTTCGGCCGCCATCCTGCTGGGCCCGCTCTTGGTCGGGTTCGTGATCGACCACGCGAGCCATGCGGTCGCGTGTTTGACCATCGCCATTCTCATGCTGCTGGGCCTGGTTCTGCTTGCCACCTGCGGGCAGGTCTTGCCGCGCGGATCAGGTACAGCCGCGGTAGGCGGCAATCTGCTGGAAACGCTGAAAAACCGCCGCATCCGGAAAATGCTGCTCATCAGCAGCATGGCCCAGCTTGGCAACGACCTGTTCCAGGCGTTCCTGCCGATCTACGCGCATGGACTGGGGCTCTCCGCCTCGGTGATCGGCGGCATATTGGCGGCCCTCGCGGTGGGTTCGTTCGCCGTGCGGCTGGGACTGGTGCGCTTCCTCCGCAGGACGGGAGAGCGAAAGCTGCTTGCGGTGGCCTTCTTTGTCGGTGCGACCGTCTTCGCCCTGGTGCCCGTGTGCCGCGACAGCACGCTCTTGGCGCTTCTGGCATTCACCTTCGGCCTCTCGCTCGGCCTGACCCAGACGCTCACCCTGATGCTGATGTTCAGCAGCGCCGAGGAAGGCCGCTCCGGCGCCACCGTTGGCTTGCGCCTGACGGTCAACAACATCGCGCGCCTGCTGGGTCCGGCGGTGTTCGGCGCCGTGGGTGCGGTGGCGGGACTTGTGGCGGTGTTCTGGATCAACGGCGCCCTGATGGCCGCAGCGGGGCGGATGACCGCCTCGCATCGCCCCAAGCGGGACAGCGCCTGAAGGCGGCAAACCGCCTGCTACTTGAGGCTTTCTTCGAGAAACTCCCGATCGTTGCGCGCAACGCCTTCCGGCCGCCCCTTCTCCTGCCCGCGCAATTCCACGCGCCTGATCTTGCCGGAAATGGTTTTGGGCAGATCGCTGAACTCGATGCGCCGCACCAGCTTGTAGCCGGACACCCGCTCACGCATGAAGCGGAAGATGCTGGCCGCCGTTGCCGCATCCGGCGCATGGCCGGCCACAAGCACGACATAGGCCTTGGGCACGAAACCGCGCACCGGGTCGGGCGAAGGCACCACCGCCGCCTCGGCCACGGCGGGATGCTCGATGAGCGCGCTTTCCAGCTCGAACGGGCTGATGCGGTAGCCGGAAGCCTTGAACACGTCATCCGCGCGGCCCACGTAGGTGATGTAGCCCTCCGCATCGCGCGAGCCGACATCGCCGGTATGGTAGTAACCGTCGCGCATCACCTCGGCGTTCTTGGCATCGTCGCCGGCATAGCCGTTCATCAGCGACAGCGGGCGGCGCGACAGGTCGATGCAGATTTCGCCTTCTTCGGCTGGCGCACCGTCAGGGTCGAGCAGGGCCACGTGGTAGCCCGGCAGCGGACGGCCCATCGAGCCGGGCTTCAGGGCCTGGCCAGGCGAATTGCCGATCATGGCAGTGGTTTCGGTCTGGCCGAAGCCGTCGCGGATGGTGAGGCCCCAGGCGGCGCGTACCTGCTCGATGACCTCCGGATTGAGCGGCTCGCCGGCGGAGATGAGTTCGCGCAGGCGCACCGGCCACCCCTTGAGGTTTTCCTGGATCAGCATGCGCCACACGGTGGGCGGCGCGCACAGTGTTTGCACGCCGTTCTTCACCAGCACTTCAAGGATGGCCGGGCCATTGAAGCGGGTGTAGTTGTAGATGAAGATGCAGGCTTGGGCGTTGAGCGGCGCGAATACGCAACTCCACGCATGCTTGGCCCAGCCGGGCGAGCTGATGGTCCAGTGCACGTCGCCCTTCTTCAGGCCCAGCCAGTACATGGTGGTGAGGTGGCCGACCGGATAGCTGGTTTGCGTGTGCTGCACCAGCTTGGGCTTGGAGGTGGTGCCGGAGGTGAAGTATTCGAGCAACGGGTCGGCGGCCACCGGCCGGTCGGTCGGTGCGAATGCGGACGGCTCGGCATCGCTTTCCCGATAGTCGGTCCAGCCGGTACGCGGCCCGCCCACATGGATGCGACGGATGCCCGCCAGCGCCGCGGCCGGCAATTCGTCGAACTTGGCCGCCCCGGCGGGGTTGGTCAGCACAAAGGCCACCCGGCCGCGTTCCAGCCGGTCCTGCAGGTCGGCGCCGGAGAGCAGCGTCGTGGCCGGAATGACGACCACGCCCATCTTGATGGAAGCCAGCATCGCCTCCCAGAGCGGCACTTCGTTGCCCAGCATGAGCAGCATGCGGTCGCCCTTTTTTGCGCCGAGCCTCACCAGGAAGTTGGCCACCTGGCCGGAGCGGCTGGCGAGCTGGGCATAGGTGAGCGAGGCTTCGGCGCCGGATTCCTCGAGGATGCGCAAGGCCGGCGCGTGGTTGTCGCGGGCGATGCGGTCGAAATAGTCAAGCGCCCAGTTGAAGTGCTTGAGCTCGGGCCACCTGAATTCGCTGACGGCGCGGGTGTAGTCGGCGGAATGCGCCTGCAGGGTGTCGCGCGCGGCGAGAAAGCTTTCGATTTCGGTCATGGCGGGTTTTCGGTGCGGTTGAGAGCGATGCGAACTCTAGCGCATGCCGCAGCCGGCCGGTTTACCAGCGCTTGAACTCGGGCAATAGCGACGCGACGCCGGCGGCCACCTGCAGCAGGTGGGCGTCGCCATCGACGCGGTCGACCAGTTGCACGCCCAGCGGGAGATTGCTTGACGCGACTCGCCCCACCGGCAAGGTGACGCAGGGTGCGCCAATGGTGGTCCAGATGCGGTTGAACGCCGAGTCGCCGGTGCCCTCGGCCAGGATCGGCGCGGCACCCGACGCGCTGAAGGTGATGAGACAGTCGAAGCCATGCATGCCTTCGGCCAGCGCCTGGCGTCCCTCCACACCCGAAGCCAGCGCGCTGCGGTAGGCCGCTTCGGAGATGCCCTGGCCGACTCCGATCAGCTTGGCAATGTTGGCCGACAGCAGTGCGGGGCTGGTCGCGAATTCATGGGCGAGGGATCGGGCGGCCTCGTAGGCCATGATGGTGGTGTTGGCCTCGCCGATGCGCGCGAACAGGGCTTCCGGCAGGTCAATGGGGTCGACCACGACGCCGGCTGCGCGCAGCGACACACAGGCGGCATCGAGGGCGGCGCGCGCGTCCGCGGTCGCACGGCTTGCATACGGCCCCGCATGCAGGCCGATACGCAGCGCCTGCGCCGGCCGCCCTGCAGGCATGGAGAGGTTGCGCGCCGACAGCGCGCCGAAGAGCAGCGCAACATCCTGCACCGACCGGCCGTAGAGGCCCAGCGTGTCCAGGCTGGGCGCCAGCGGCTTGATGCCCGCCATCGGCAAAAGGCCGAACGTGGGCTTGAAACCGACGATGCCGCAGTAGGCGGCGGGACGAATGGTGGATCCGCCGGTTTGCGTGGCCAGGGCCAGCGGGACCATGCCTTCGGCCACGCCCGCGGCCGAGCCGCTCGAGGAGCCGCCCGGCGTGTGCGCCGCGCTGTGCGGGTTGACCGTCGGCCCGGCATGCATGTAGGCAAACTCGGTGGTGACGGTCTTGCCCATGATGAGCGCGCCGGCCTCGCGCAGGCGGGCAACGATGACCGCGTCCCTGGCCGGGCGGTGCGCCGGATAGATCGGCGACCCATAGGTGGTGGGCAGGTCGGCGGTGTCGATGATGTCCTTGATGCCGACCGGCAGGCCGCGCAGCGGCAAATCGGTGGCGGCCTGGTCCAGGGCAGCGGCCCGTGTCCGCACGGCCGCCGGGTCATGGTTCACCCAGGCATGCAACACGGGCTCGCGCTCGGCGATGCGTGCCAGGTGCGCCTCGGCGACATCGGCCACCGTGACGCGCGCCTCGCCGATGGCGGCGCGCATCGCCGCTGCCGATTGTTGCCAGAGCGGTTGCAAGGCTAGCGCCCCTGGACGATGCCGGCCGCCTTGAGCGCCTCGATGCGCGCGGCGTCCATGCCCAGCACATCCGCCAACACCTGGCCGGTATGCTGGCCCAGCAGCGGCGGTGCCTTGTCGTACTGCACCGGCGAGCGCGAGAGTCGCAGGGGGCTCGCGATGGTGGCCACCGTGCCGCCATCGACGCGCGGCACATCCTTCCTGAGGCCGCGATGGATCACCTGCGGGTCCTCGAACACCTGCTTGTAGTTGTTGATCGGTCCGCACGGCACGTCCTTGGCCTCCAGCCTCTTCACCCATTCGGCGGTGGAACGCGTCAGGAGGGTGTTGGCGATATCCGGCACCAGGGTTTCGCGGTTGACGATGCGGTCGGTGACGCTCTTGTAGCGCGGGTCTTCAAACAGGTCCATGCGGTCGATGGCCTGGCACAGGTGCAGCCACTGGCCGTTGTTGCCGGCCGCCACCACCAGTTCGCCATCGGCGGTGTTGAACACCTGATAGGGCACCAGGCTGGCGTGCGCGTTGCCATAGCGCTTCGGGATCTTGCCGCTGGCGAAGTAGCCGGTGACCTGGTTGCCACCCAGTGCGACCACGCAATCGAGCAGGGCGGTGTCGATGTACTGGCCACGGTCGGTCACGCTGCGATGGTTGAGTGCAGCCAGCACGGCGATGGTGGCGTACATGCCGGTGGTGACATCCACCGCGGCGATGCCCACCTTCTGCGGTCCGCCGCCGGGCAGATGATCGGCCTCGCCGGTGATGCTCATCAGCCCGCCCACGCCCTGGAACACGAAGTCGTAGCCGGGCTTCTGGGCGTAGGGGCCGTCCTGGCCGTAACCCGTGATGGAGCAATACACCAGTCGGGGATTGATCTTTTCCAGCGAGGCGTAGTCCAGGCCATAGCGCTTCAGGTCGCCGACCTTGTAGTTCTCCAGCAGCACGTCGCTCTTGGCGGCGAGTTCGCGGATCAGGCCCTGGCCCTCGGGCTTGGATATGTCGACCGCGATGGATTTCTTGCCGCGGTTGGCCGAGGCGTAATAGGAAGAGTCGCGCGTGTCGGCGCCGCTTTCGTCCTTGATCCACGGCGGGCCCCAGCCGCGCGTGTCGTCACCGGCGCCGGGGCGCTCGACCTTGATGACTTCGGCGCCGAGATCGGCGAGGTTCTGGGCACACCAGGGTCCCGCGAGAACGCGGGACATGTCGAGGACGCGAATATGGGAGAGGGCTTGGCTGGTCATGAAATCGGGGGAGTAAGGGAAAAACGCGCAAAACGCGAGCCCCGGATGATACGTTCACTCGGCCTTGACGTTTGCGGTGGCGATGACCTTGCCCCATTTCTGCATTTCGTCGGACACGAAGCGGGTGAACTCCGCCTGCGTGAGAGCACCGGGGTCCGCCCCCTGCTCCGCGAACAAGGCGCGCAGCTTGGGCGTCTTGAGCGCCTCGACCACGTCGGCATTCAACCTTTGGGCGAGTTCCGGCGCCATCTTGCCCGGCGCATAGAAGCCGAACCAGGCATTGGCATCGAATCCCTTGACGCCGGATTCGTCCAGCGTGGGGATGTCCGGCGCCGCCGGCGCGCGCTTCAGGGATGTCACCCCCAGGGCACGCAGCTTGCCGGCACGCACCTGCTGGATCACCCCGGGCAGCGAATCGAACATCATGGGAATCTGCCCGCCCAGCAGGTCGTTTAGCGCCGGCGCGGCACCCTTGTAGGGCACATGCGTGGCCTCGATGCCGACCTGCGCCTTGAACATCTCGCCGGCCAGATGGTTGGCGCCGCCAATGCCCGTGGAACCGAAACTGAGCGTGCCGGGCTTTTCCTTTGCATAGCGGATCAGTTCCTGCACGGTTTTGACCGGCAGGCTCGGCGTGACCAGCAGCACATTGGGAACGGTTGCGATCAGCGCGATGGAGGTGAAGTCGGTGCGGGTGTCGTACTTGAGCTTCTTGTACAGGCCTGGGTTGATCACATGGTGGGTGGCGGTCAGCATGAGGGTGTGGTCATCCGGCGCGGACTGCACCAGTTGCTCGGAGCCGATCATGCCGCTGGCGCCCCCTTTGTTGTCCACCACCACCGGGACGCCCCACTTGGTGGTGAGCTCCCCGGCCAACTGCCGCGCCAGGATGTCCGTGGTGCCGCCGGCAGGGAATGGCACGATCAGGCGCACCGGTTTGGAAGGAAGGCCCTGCGCGCCCACCAGCGCGGATGCCAGCAGGCACATGCCACTCATCAGAATTGCGATCAGACGGTTCATCGCTTACACCTGCGCCGGAAATTCGACCAGCGCCTCGCCCGAGGCCACCAACTCGCCGCGCTGGTTGCGCACCGTAACGTCCAGCGTGGCAAAGCTGCTTTTGGTGGTGACCTTGCGCGCGCTAACCACCGCCACCGGGGTGATGGTGTCGCCCGGCTTGACCGGCGATTTCCAGCGCGTTTCCAGCCGGCGATTGATGCCGCCCAGCGGATACAGCCAGTCGGTGAGCATCTTGCTGATGACACCGAAGTTGTTCATGCCGTGCATGATGATGCCGCCGAACTGCGTCTTGCCAAAGCTGGTCTTCATATACTCGTCGTCCAGATGCAACGGGTTGTAGTCCAGCGAGGCGTCGCAAAACTCGCGGATCGATTCACGGGTGGGCGAGAACGGCGTGCCGGTGATGGTCAGGCCGGGCTGGATGGTTTCGAATGCCTGGTTCATGTTGGTCTCCACGATCAAGCCGGACGGATGGTCTGCCCGCGGCCGGAGCAGATCACCTGGTTGTGCTGGTTGAAGAACACGTTGTCGTGAATCACGAACAGCCGATCGCGGCGGATGAACTTGTCCAGCGCGCGCGCCTCGAGGCGGATCACGTCGCCCGGCCGGGCCGGGATGTTGTAGCTCCACTGCTGGCCTGCGTTGATGGTGCCGGGACTCCTCATCCAGTCGTCCGCTGGGGTGCAGGCGAACATCAGCAGGATGTGGATGGCCGGCGGGGCGATGAGTCCCTTGTAGGGCGACTTTTTCGCGTATTCCTCATCGAAATACAACGGATGCATGTCACCGACGACGCGGCAGTATTTCTGGATGGCTTCCAGCGTCAGGGTGTACGGCAGGGTCTTGCGCGGCTCGCCGGGGATGATTTCATCCCAGACCTTGCGCAACTGCTCGTCTTTCCAGAAGTCGGTTTCGAATGCCTGTGTGCTCACAACTTGTCTCCTCACATTTTTCTGGGCATGGCGATCAGGATCGCAGCAGGCCTAGTTATAACCGTATGAGGACCATTACGCCGTCCGGGCTTTTGGACCATCACAACAAGAAGTTGCCGAAAACTGCATCTGAAACGAGAAGGGCCTCCGTACGGAGGCCCCTGTCTGGCTACTTGTGCGGGCATAGCTGCCCGATGCGCACCTAAGCCCGCGGTTCACCCCGCTCATTGACGGTAACGGTGCGTCCCGGCGGTTCGATCATCTGCATGTGATGCTCCTGGCCGCGGAAGATGTAGGTCACATCCCAATAGGCCGGGCGGGTTTGCGGCGGCGAGCTTTCGCAACGCTGCACGTCACGCGCCTGGGCCTGCTGCGACCCGCGCCCGATGTTCGAGCCGATCACCGCGCCGGCGACTGCGCCGCCGCCGGTGGCGACCGTCTGGCCGCGCCCGCTGCCGACCTGATGGCCGAGGATGCCTCCAACCAACGCACCGATGATCGTGCCCGGGAGGCTGGCGTCGCTGCGCTCCTGCGAAACCTGGTCACGCTCGACCCAGCAACGCTGCTCGGGTGCGCCCAGTACCGCCCGCGCATTGGTGACATTGGCCTCGAACAACTGCTCATTGTTGCGGCGCCGATAGTCCCGCGCCTCGACCGATGCCGGTGCATAGCGACTGTCCTCGACGCGGCTGCCACGGCTGATGTCGCGCACCGAGGTGATGCGGTCGTTCAGGCCCATCGCGGCAAGTGACGGGTAGCGTCCCGGCCGCAGGACGGTGCAACGGCCTCCCCAGCGTGCGTCCTCGCATACCTCCCACTGGTCGGCATCGACGATCACGGACGACGCGCGATCGTTGAAACCGAACTCACGCAGGTTGGCCACCGGGCGATCGGCGGTGAAGGTGCGTCCGGTGAAGCCCTCGTTTTCATAGAACGTCACCTGCGCCAGCACCGGCGCAGGCGCATAGCGCCGCTCGTCGATGCGCGCATTGGCGCGCACTTCGCGCACCGAAGAGACACGGTCATTGAGGCCCATCGCCGCCAGCGACGGATAGCGTCCGGGGCGCAGGATCATGCAACGACCGCCGAAACGCGCGTCGTCACACACCTCCCACGCCGCACCGTTGACCACTACCGACGAGGCGCTGTCGTTGAAGCCGAAGCGGCTGAAATCGCCAATCCGCTTCTGCGTGGTGAATGACCTGCCACCAAAGTTTTCACTTTCGTAGAAGGTGGCTTGTGCGGCCGCGTGCGTGGCCAGTGCCATGCCGGCCACCGCGAGGGTGCTTTTCAATAGTGCGTTCATGCTTGCCTCCCATCAGAGGGGTATGCGCCGAAACAGGGATCAGGTTCGGAACGGGCAGAGATTGCCCTTCAGAGTGGAAGCTACGCCGCCAAGGCAGGTGCGTCCGTTCGCTGGTGCGCTTTGGCCGCGCTGTCGCACCATTGCGATGCGCAAGTCCGTGAGTTAAGTGCACACGGTCCGAATTCATGGCCTAATAGCGCGAGGCACGGTTGTTGCATTGCAATCGTGTAGATTCACAAAAGGCTTTGGGAAGTACACGGGGCAACCATTCTTCAACTGAAGGAGCTGCAGATGAACCGTCGTTTCGCCAACCACATTCGCGGCCTTATCGTCGCGCTCGCCACGCTGGCAGCCTGGGCAACGCCTGCCAGCGCGGCCGACCCCGACACCACGGTAATGCTGGTGGCGACCCCCGCGCTTTCAGACCCGATCTACCGCTCCACGGTGCTGATCGCGCGTCCGATGGAAGACGGGCGCTTCCTGGGCTTCATCATCAACAAGCCCACCAAGATCACATTGGCGCAGGCGTTTCCCGAGCATGGCCCGTCGAAAAAAGTACCGGACCCGATTTTCCTCGGCGGCCCGGAGCGCATGAACACCCTGTTCGCCCTGGTGAAACGCGCGCAAAGTCCGGGCAAGGGCTCGCTCCAACTCACGCCGGACTTGCATGTCGTGATGGCCGGTGCGACGGTAGATGAAGTCATCGAGAACGACCCGGAGCACGCACGTTTTCTCTTCGGCGTGGTGGTGTGGCAGCCCGGCGAACTCGATTCCGAAATCAAGCGCGGCGCCTGGTATGTGGAAGACCCGCAAACCGACCTGATGATGCGCAAGGAAACCAGTGGCCTCTGGAAGGAACTGGTACAGCGCCTGAACATGCGGCGCGGCGCGGTATAGCGCCGCACCTCCCGTGAGGTCGCGCTATGCCGGCGCGACCTCGACCCGCGCGTCGAAACTGGCCTGGCCCGCCGAGAACGCGAATACATCCACCGCCGCGTCCGGCAGCACCGATGCACCATCAGTCAGGGTATTCAGGCCGGGCCAGCCGTCGCGCATCCACACCGTACCTGCCGGCACGTGGTCGGTGACTTTTGCGCGCGCCCGCAGTTCACCGCGCTGGTTGTAGATGCGGATCGCCGCCCCATCCGCCAGGTTGCGTGCCGAAGCGTCTGAAGGGGATATCCACAACCCGGGCTCGCTCTCACGCCGCGCCAGTGTAGGCAACTCACGACCGTTGTTGTAAAAGCCATGGAAATGCGCCAGTGTGCGGCCCTGAGTCAGTACAAGCGGAAAGCCCGGTTGCGCAGTAATACCGTGCCCATCCCATGTGGGCAACGCCGGCAGGTCAAGGCGCCTGGCAACTCCGGATTCAAACTCGATCTTGCGTGAAGGTGTGTCGAACACCAGGTTCGGATTGGCCACATGCGAGATGTCGAGCTTGCCAATCCCGCCTTGCGCGCGCAGGCTCGCCACGGTGGCGTGCCCGGTGCACGGGTGGTCGAGGATGGCATTGACCATCGCTTCTTCGTCCGCCCAGGGATGAAAGCCTTCCAGCCCGATGCGCTCCGCCAGCTGCTTCAGGAACCAGTAGGCGGAACGGGCCTCGCCTTCTGGTGACAAGGCCGGCTCCATCAGGTAAAGGTGCGTATAGGCCGACTTGCAGCCTAGTTCCTCCAGCCACGCGGTGGCAGGCAACACGACGTCGGCAAAACGGCGCGCCGTCTCCGTGAGAAACAGGTCGTAGCTCACCACCAGCCGCGTGCGGGCCAGACCCTCGGCCACCGCCCCGGCATCGGCAAACGAGGACAGCATGTTGGTGCCCAGGAGCAGCATGTTCTGCAGCCTGCCTTCACGCAGCGCCGCGATGACGGCCGACATCTGGTTGGGCATGGCGGTGCCGGGCTTCCTGCGGCCGGGCTCGGCGATGTTGCCCAACCCGCGTCCATGCGCTGCGCCACCATGGCGCGGACCAAAGCCGCCGCCGGGGATGCCGACATTGCCTGTCAGACCGGGCAGGCAGGCGATCGCGCGCCCGGCCTGCCAGCCGTTGCCGCCCTTGTGCATGGAACTGCCGCCCAGCACTATCATCGCCGGCCGGGTGGCCGCGTAGCGGCGCGCCAGCGCGATGATGGTGTCGGCCGCAATGCCCGTGATGTCCGCAGCCCACTGCGGCGTGTATTGCGCCACATGGGTGACAAGGTTCGCAAAGCCGGTCGTGTGGGCAGCCACGAAGGCGGCGTCGTGCAGGCGTTCGCCGCAGATCACGTGCATCATGGCCAATGCCAGCGCGGCATCGGTTCCCGGCCGGATGATCAGCACTTCGTCGGACTTGGCCGCCGCTTCGGTGTGCCGCACGTCTATCGTGACGATGTACGCCCCGCGCTTCTTGGCGGCGAGCAGGTGGCGCGCGGTGTTCGGCTGGCTGGCCAGGTTGGCGGCCCACAGGAGGATGAGTTCGGCGTGCTCGCCCATGTCCTCCTTGGTGTGGGTTTCCAGCATGCCGGTGAGACCCAGTCCGAAGGCGCCCAGGCCCCAGCAGATCATGGTCGGGCTCAGGAACTGGCTGCCATGGAAGTTGGCGAAGCGCGCCATCAACTGCGCGCTGATGCGCGTACCGTAGTTGGTGGTGAAGGTGCCGTGCCCGGGCCAGATGGCGGTGGCCTCGGGAGGGGTCTGCCGCAGGGCCGTGGCAATGCGATCGAGCGCCTCGTCCCAGGTGGCGCGGCGGAATTCATCGCTGCGGCGGTCGCGTACCAGCGGATACAGAAGCCGCGCGGGATTGTCGAAGATTTCCGGCGCCGCCTGGCCACGGATGCACAGGAAACCGCGGCTGTCCGGGTTGTCCGGGTCGCCCTTCACGCCGACGAGCTTGCCGTCCTTCACCTCGGCCTGCATGCCGCAAAGCGTCGGATGGCAATTCATCGGACACATGGTGCGCACGGTCTTTGAAGTCGATTCGCTCAATGCTGGCTCCCGGGTGCAGGTCGGCACGCCATCCGACCCGTTGGCGGTTGATGGTACCCGAGCCGCGCGCGCATGACTGCGCGACAATGCGCCATCCGGAAAAGCCGGCTTTCAACCTGAACTGGAGGAGACATCCATGGCAATCTACGAGCTGCGCACCTACTCGGTGATGGTAGGCAAGATGAACGAGGTAATCGGCCACTACAGCGCCGAAGGCTGGCCCGCCCTCTCGAAGCACCCCAAGAAGCTGGTGGGCTATTTCACCGGCGATATCGGCGCGCTGAACCAGCTGGTGCACCTGTGGAAGTTCGACGATGACGCCGATCGGCGCGCCTTCTGGGCCGGCGTGTACGCCGATCCCGCATTCATGACCTTTGTCGGCAAGATCCGCCCGCTGATCGCGTCGCAGGAAAACAAGCTGATGATGGCGGCCCCGTGGGGGCCGCACCCTTAGTCCCACGCGCGGTCACAGCCGCAGGGCCGCGCAAAGCGGACGTCAGCCGACCTTCACGTTCTGCCCGCCGTCGACCGCCAGCGCCACGCCGGTGATGAAGCTGGCCTCATCGGAGGCCAGGAACAGCGCGGCATTGGCGACGTCCCAGGCGGTGCCCATCTTGCCGCGCAGCGGCACATGGGCATCACGCTCGGCCTCGACCACGGCGCGCGGCTTGTTGAAAGTGCGCGCGCGCGTGTCCACCGCCATCGGAGTGTTCATGAGGCCTGGCAGGATGGCATTGGCGCGTATGCCATGGGGTGCATTCTGGATCGCCAATTGTTCGGTGAAGGCGACCATCGCGGCCTTGGTGGCCTTGTAGGCCACATACGGATAGTCGATCCATGCGGCGATCGACGAAATGCTGATGATGGACCCGCTTTTCTGCGCGCGCATGATGGGGATCACGTGCTTGCAGGCCATGATGGTGCCGCGCAGGTTGATGGCCACGCAGCGGTCGAAATTGTCCTCGGTGATTTCGGTCAGGATGGCGTCGCCGCCCGACAGGCTCACGCCGACATTGTTGTGCAGCACGTCGATGCGGCCCCAGCGGCCGTACGCGTCGGCCACCATGGCCTTGAGGTCGGCCTCCTTGGTGACATCGGCGCGAATCGCCTCCGCAACGCCGCCCTTGGCGGTGATCAGCGCCGCGGTCTCGAGCGCGCTTTCCAGGTTGTGGTCCGCGCACAGCACCTTGGCGCCTTCGCGCGCGAAGGTGATGGCGGTGGCACGGCCGTTGCCGGTGCCCTCCCCGGGACTTTGACCGGCTCCGACGACGATGGCGATACGATCTTTCAGGCGCATTTGAATTCCTCCTCCGGTTGATGTGCTTGTTGTGCCCGCATTGTCACGCATGTCCGCCCGGCGTCGAGGCCTGCGACCTGTCCTCGCGCAACGTCATGGCCAGTTGGTCGCGCAGTTCGTTGGACACGGTGATGTGCCGGTCGGGTGCGTCGCGGTGCACTTCATACAGCTTGGCGAGCACCTCGCGGTCGTGCGCCTCGAAGGCGCCGACGATGCGCTGCGCGCGCGCGGCATCGCCGCCGATCAGCGTCAAGGCGATCTCGCCCAGCTTGAGGGATGAATGAAAGGTCTCGCGCTCGATGGCCTCGACGCCGATGTCACGCAGATCGAACAGGTGGCGCATGTCGCGCGCGCGGGCGATGATGCGCAGGTTGGGAAAATGCGTGCGACAGGTGCGCGCCAGTTGCGAGGTGGCGTCACGATCGTCGAGCGCCACGATGATGTAGGCCGCCCTGTCGGCGCCGGCGGCGTGCAGCAGGTCGAGGCGGGTGGCGTCGCCGTAGAACACCCGGAAACCGAACTTGCGGCATTGCTCGACATGGTCGGGGTCGTCATCGAGCACCACCGGCGACACGCCGCTGGCGTGCAACAGGCGCGCCACCACCTGTCCCATGCGCCCGAGCCCGGCAATGATCACCGTGCCGGATTCGGGCTTTTCATCCTCCCGCGCGGCGCCCGCCGCGCCCATGCGCGGCATCAGCACCCTGTCATGCAATATCAGCAGGAAAGGCGTGGCCAGCATGGAAAGCGCCACCGCCAGCGTAATGGCGCGCGCCGTCTCCGCCGGCATGGCGCCAAACCCTTCGCCAAGCCCCAGCAGCACAAACGCGAATTCCCCGCCCTGGGCCAGGAGCAGGATGAACAGCGGCCGCTCCGCCATTGGCAGGCGCGCAACCCGGGCAATCACCCACAGCACCGCGCCCTTGAGCACGAACAGGCCCGCAATCAGGCCCAGCACCACCAGCGGGTGCACCAGCAGCATGCCGAAGTCCACGCTCATGCCCACCGAAATGAAGAACAGGCCCAGCAGCAGGCCCTTGAACGGCTCGACCGCGGCCTCGATCTCGTGCCGGTATTCGGATTCCGCCAGCAATACACCGGCCAGGAAGGCGCCCAGCGCCATCGACAGTCCGGCGGCTTCGAAGCCCAGCGCGATTCCCAGCACCAGCAGCAGGGCGAAGGCAGTGAACACCTCGCGCTGGCGCGTGCGGGCAATGTGCCGGAACACCGGCCGCGCCACGAAATGCCCACCCACCAGGGTGACCAAGATGACCGCGAGCGCGAAGCCCAGTCCCGGCCAGGAAAACGCGGAACCGCCGCCCTTGCTCCCCAGCAGGGGCAGCAGCGCCAGCATGGGAATGACGGCGAGGTCCTGGAACAGCAGGATGGCGAAGCTCGCCTGCCCGCCGCGCGTGGCCAGGCCGCCGCGTTCGTTCAGGGGTGCCAGCGCCAGCGCGGTGGAAGACAGGGCGAGCGCCATGCCGGCCACCACGCCCACCCGCGGGTCGACCCCCAGCATCCACGCGGCGGCACTGATGAGTGCGATCGACCCCGCCACCTGTGACAAGCCCAGGCTCAGGAGTCGCATGCGCATCTCCCAGAGGCGCCTGGGCTCCAGTTCAAGGCCGATCACGAACAGCAGGAACACCACGCCCAGCTCGGCGAAATGGCGCACGTCGTCCACATTGGTGATGAGCTTGAAACCCCAGGGGCCGATGGCAATGCCGGCAAGCAGGTAGCCGGCCACGGTGCCGAGGCCGAGCCGATGCGCCACCAGGACTGCGACGACCGCGGCGGCGAAGTAGATGCTGGCCTGGATCAGGAATGCGTTGCCGTGTTCCATGCGGACTTTCGATGACAAGGTGGGGGGTGGGAGACGCACGGCTGCGCCGCCGCGCGCCGCATATTAAGCTGCATCACGCCGTGAAGGCGAACCAGGCTTCACCCGGGGCGCGGCGCATGCAAGAATGTGCCCTCCATGGCCCAGGTCAAGCTCACCCGCGAAAGCATTCTCGATGGCACGCTGCACGCCTCGGTGCGCGCCGTACTGGGGGCGGAAGAGCCTTTCATGACCAGCGAGGAGCGCGCCGCCCAGGTGCAGTCCATGCTGACGGAGGCGCCCATCCCCGGCCGCATCTGGGTATTCGCTTTCGGTTCGCTGATCTGGAACCCGGCCTTCCATTTCGTCGAGCGCCGTACCGCACGCATATTCGGCTTTCACCGCCAATTCTGCCTGTGGGCGCGCGCCGGACGCGGCAGCCCGGACCGGCCGGGTCTGATGCTCTCGCTCGAGTCCGGCGGCAGTTGCACCGGCGTTGCCTACCGGCTGGCGAAGGGCGCGGCCGCCACCGAACTGGACGTGCTGTGGCGGCGCGAAATGTTCACCATGGCCTATCGCCCGGTATGGACCATGGCGCGCACGCCCAAGGGGCTGGAACCGGTGATCGTGTTTTCAGCCAACCGCGGGCACAAGCGCTATGCCCCGGGCTTGTGCGAGGACGACGTGGCACGCTACCTTGCCACCGGCGCCGGCTCGCTGGGCCGGTGCTGTGACTATTTGTTCGATACGGCGGCCCATCTGCGCGATCTGGGCATACGTGACCAACGTCTGGAGGCCCTGGAGGCGAAAGTACGCTCGTTGGGGCAGGTGAAGTAGCGGTCTGGAGCATCCAACCAAAGCAGGTTGGTCCGGGCTCGGAGGCGCGTCAGGCAGGCGAGGGGGGCGAGGCGCTGTCCGCCCCGCACTTGACCACCAGAGGCGCGGCAAACAACTCGCGGGTTTGCGGATTGACACGACAACAGGCCGTGGCCACCTTGCCGCCGACGTGGATTTCGATCACGACCATCGTGCGGCGCTCGGGATGATCCAGGCCCGCAATATTGCCCGGCATCGGTTCCGCCAGCCGCACCTGCGCCACCGCACCCCAGCGCCGCCGCATGCGCTGGATCAGCACACCGACCCGCTCCGGTGCGCGGACAACCTCGATATGCGCGTCATGCGCGCGACCGCTGCGAAACTCCAGGCCGATAAGCTGATGGAGAATGCGACCGGTCACCCGGTACAGGGTGGAAACGGAGTCCAAGACGGAATCGAACGCGACTTCGGCCGGGTCTGCAACGATTTCCCGGACATCGATGTCCTCGGGAGCGGCTTCGTTGTATTCCGGCACGACCATCTCTATCCCTACCCGATTTCTGACTGAATGCAAACGAAACAGTTTACGCGTTGCTTGCTGCAATGAAGCAATATGACATCGTTATATTTGATGAAATCAGCGCAGGGAACATCCTGGAAAGCACTGCCAGGGTGCGTCGCCGAACCTGCTAAGGGCCAACCCGCGCCGCGCCTGCGCCTTTCGGCGCGCCACGCCACCCGGCGGCCAATGCAAGGCCCGCTGCACACAATCCGATGATGCAAACGGCGTACCAGTCCCAGCGCGTCAGCACCGCGCTGGCCAGAAATGCGCCAACCGAGTTGCCGCCCCACATGTGGCCCATGAATACCGTGCTGGAACGGCTGCGCGCTTCGGGCAGGATTTCGATGACCCGGGTCTGGTTGGCCACGGCGGAAGCACGCAGCCCGCAATCGAGCAACATCGCACCGATGACCACCGCCACCAGCGAAACGGGCGCGAAACTGAACGCAATGTAGGCCAGGATCACGCTGCAGGCGGCGACCCGCACCACCGGTGCCGCGCCGACGCGGTCGGTCCAGCGTCCGGCGGGGCGCGACACCAGCACCCCGGCCGCGCCCGGGATGGCCATCAGGCCCGCGATGCCGGGCCCCAGGCCGTGCTTCTCCATCAGCATGCTGGCGAGCGTGGCCCAGAAGCCGCCGTAGCAAAGGCCGGTGAGGAACTGGATGGCGGAGGCGCGCCGCAGGACCGGCTGTTCCCGATACAGACGCAGCATGGAACCCAGCAACTCGGCATAGGAAAGCCCGGTCCTGGGCGGTGCCGAAGGCAGGCGCGCAAACATGACGCAGGCCATCACCCCGACCATGCCGGCCGCGATCAGGTACATCCAGCGCCAGTGGTAGTGCTCGGCCACGAATCCGCCGGCAAGGCGCGCCCACAGGATGCCCACGAACAAGCCCGAGAGCAGCGTCCCCATGTTGGTGCCACGCCTGCTCGGCTCGGACCATTCGGACACCATCGGCAGCACATGCTGCGACACCGTGCAGCAGATGCCCACCACGAAAGCCGCGACCGCCAGCACCCATAACGTAGGTGCGGCCGCCATCACCAGCAGCCCCGCCACCAGGCCCGCCATCTGCATCAGCACCAGGCGGCGCTTTTCAAAACCGTCGCCAAGTGGCACCAGCAGCATGGTGCCGACAAAGTAGCCGCCAAAGGACAGGGTGGCGACCCATCCGGCCGCCGCAGGCGTCGCCGCGAACTCGGCAGCGATCTTGCCCAGCATGGGCGTCTGGTAATGGATCGTCCCGGCGCTGGTAAACACCGCGATGACCACCAGCGTCATCAGGGTGCGCGTGAGCGAGGCGGAGCTGCCGGTCGCGGGCTTCATGGAATCAGGCCGTCCGGATGAATATCCGGACGGCCCCGATCCTCGGTGCGGTCAGGACGTCAGGCCGCCTTGAATTCCTGGCGATAGCGATGCAATAGCGGTTCGGTATAGCCGGAAGGCTGGGCGCGCCCCTCGAACACCAGCGCGCAGGCCGCCTTGAAGGCGAACGAGGACGCGTACTTCGGCGCCATCGGCCGGTACAGGGGGTCGCCGGCATTCTGCTTGTCGACCACCTTGGCCATGCGCCGGAAGGTTTCCTGCACCTGGGCCTCGCTGACCACGCCGTGATACAGCCAGTTGGCGATGTGCTGGCTGGAAATGCGCAGCGTGGCACGGTCTTCCATCAGGCCGACGTTGTTGATGTCGGGCACCTTGGAGCAGCCCACGCCCTGGTCGACCCAGCGCACCACGTAGCCAAGGATGCCCTGGCAGTTGTTGTCGAGTTCACGCTGGCGTTCCTCCGGCGTCCAGTCCGGCTTGTCGGTCACCGGCACGGCAAGGAGGCCGTTGAGCAGTTCGTCCGCCACGTCGGCCAGCTTGATCTTTTCCAGTTCCTGCTGCACCGCCTGCACGTCGATCTGGTGGTAGTGCAGCGCATGCAGGGTGGCGGCGGTAGGCGACGGCACCCAGGCGGTGTTGGCGCCGGCCTTGGGATGGGCGATCTTCTGCTCCAGCATCGCCGCCATCAGGTCGGGCATGGCCCACATGCCCTTGCCGATCTGGGCGCGACCGCGCAGGCCGCAATCCAGGCCGATCAGCACGTTGCTCTTTTCGTAGGCGGTGATCCAGGCGGTGGACTTCATGTCGCCCTTCTTCAGCATCGGACCCGCTTCCATCGCGGTGCGCATCTCGTCGCCGGTACGGTCGAGGAAGCCGGTATTGATGAACGCCACGCGCGCCGGCGTGGCGGCGATCGCCGCCTTGAGGTTGACGCTCATGCGCCGTTCCTCGTCCATGATGCCCATCTTGAGGGTGTTGGCGGGCAAACCCAGCAAGCCCTCGACGCGCCCGAACAGCTCGTCGGCGAATGCCACTTCGGCCGGGCCGTGCATCTTGGGCTTGACCACGTAGAACGACCCGGTGCGTGAATTCATCTTCACCTTCAGGTCGTGCATGGCCGCGGCGCTGCACACCACGGCATCGAGAATGCCTTCCGGGATCTCGTTGCCGTCGCGGTCGAGGATGGCCGGATTGCTCATGAGGTGGCCGACATGGCGAATGAACATCAGCGAGCGGCCGTGCAGGGTGAGCTTGCCGCCGCCCGGTTTCGCATAAACGCGGTCCGGATTGAGCTTGCGGGTGAAGGTCTTGCCGTCCTTGGTGACCTTTTCGGTCAGCGTGCCCTTCATGAGGCCGAGCCAGTTGCGATAGACGTTGACCTTGTCCTCGGCATCGACCGCGGCAACCGAGTCTTCGCAATCCATGATGGTGGTCAGCGCCGCCTCGACCAGCACGTCGTTGATGCCGGCGGCGTCGGTCTTGCCGATGCCGTCCTTGCGATTGATCTGGATTTCCAGGTGAAGGCCGTGGTTGCGCAGAAGAATCGAGCTGGGCGCAGTGGCTGCGCCCTGGTAGCCGACAAACTGGGCGGGGTCCGCCAGTCCGCTCACGCCCTTTGCGTTGGAGCCGGGCTTGAGCTTCACAACCAGCTTGCCGCCCTTGACGCTGTAGGCCACCGCGTCGGCATGCGAGCCGGAGGCCAGCGGTGCAGCCTGGTCGAGCACTACGCGCGCGCGCGCGATGACGCGGTCACCACGGACCGGGTTGTAACCCTTTCCCTTGTCAGCGCCGCCGGTTTCGGAGAGGGCATCGGTACCGTAAAGCGCGTCGTAGAGGCTGCCCCAGCGCGCGTTGGCGGCGTTGAGGGCATAGCGCGGATTGGACACCGGCACCACCAGTTGCGCGCCGGCCTGCTGCGAAATCTCGGTATCGACGTTCTGCGTGGTGGCCTTCACTTCCTTGGGCACCGGCACGAGGTAGCCAATGGACGACAGGAAGGCGCGATAGGCCGGCATGTCCTTGATGGGGCCGCGGTTGGCCTTGTGCCAGGCGTCAAGCTCGTTCTGCAGGCGCTCGCGCTCGGCGATCAGGGCGCGGTTCTTCGGCGCCAGGTCATGGACCAGGGTAGCGAAACCTTGCCAGAAATCAGCGGGCTTGACGCCGGTACCGGGCAGGACTTCGCGCTCGATGAAACGGTCAAGCGCGGCGGCGACGCGCAGACCGTGGCGCGAGGTGCGTTCACTCATGTTGTTCTCCAGATGCTTGGGGTTCAATGACTGCGTGTGTTTCGATCAGCCCGCGGCTCAACGCCCCCAGCCGGCGCGTGCCAGCATGCCGGCGCTGATGCGGTTATGGCGTTCAACCAGGGCAGGGAGATCGATCCCTGTCGCGAGTGTACCTGCCTCGACGCGAACCTGCCCGTTGATCAGGGAAAACCATGCGTTCTGCGGGGCGCAGGTGAGCAGTGCGGCCACGGCGTCGCCGCGGGCGCCGGCATGGGCGAGGTCGTCCACACGGAAACCGACGACATCGGCCGCCATGCCCGGGGCCAGCCTGCCGATGTCGTCGCGGCCGAGCACCGCCGCGCCGCCGAGTGTGGCGAGTTCGAGCGCGGCGCGCGCCGAAAAGCGGTCGGCGCGCGACTCGAAACCGGGCCAGCCGACCCGCTGCAACAGCATGGCCTGGCGTGCCTCGCCCAGCAGGTGGTTGCCATCCCCGCTGGCGGATCCATCGACGCCGACCCCGACACGCACCCCGGCGGCCTGCATCTGTGGCACCGGCGCGATGCCTGAGGCCAGGATCATGTTGCTGTTGGGGCAGTGGCAAACGCCGCTGCGGGTCGCGCCGAGCAAGGCGATTTCTTCCGGATGGGGGTGCACCATGTGCGCGAACCAGACATCCGGCCCGAGCCAGCCCAGGCTTTGCGCATAGGCGACCGGGCGCATGCCGAATCGCTCCACGCAGTAACGCTCCTCATCGAGGGTTTCGGCCAGATGGGTGTGCAGGTGCACACCGGCATGGCTGCGCGCAAGTGCCGCCGACTGGCGCATCAGGTCGGCACTGACCGAAAACGGCGAACAGGGTGCCAGCGCGATGCGGGTCATGGCCAGGCGCGCGGCGTCGTGATGGGTTTCGATCAGCCGCTGGCTGTCGGCGAGGATGGAGGCCTCGCTTTCGCACACCCGGTCCGGCGGCAGGCCGCCCTGCGATTCACCCACGCTCATGCTGCCGCGCGTGGCGTGGAACCGCACCCCGATATCGCGCGCGGCGTCGATGCTGTCGTCCAGCCGGGCACCATTGGGAAACAGGTAGAGATGGTCCGCAACGGTGGTCGCGCCGGAGAGCATCAGCTCGGCCAGTGCGATCTGCGTGCTCACGTGAATGGCCTCGGGGTCGAGTTCGGCCCACACCGGATACAGCGCCTTGAGCCAGTCGAACAGCACCATGCCGGCCCCGGTGCCGATGGCGCGGGTCAAGGTCTGGTACATGTGATGGTGGCAATTCACCAGGCCGGGCATGACCACGCAGCCGGTGGCGTCGATGGTGCGCGCCGGCGCCCGTGACGGATCCGCCGCCAGCCAGGCACGAACCTCGGCGCTGCTGCCGGCCTTTTCAATGACGTTACCCTGCACGACGAGAGCGCCATCGCGGATTTCGCGACGCGCCTCATCCATGGTGACCATTACCTCGGCGTGCTCGATCAGGAGCCTGGATTGGTCCATGGGGTTCAGTTTCAGTGGCCTGCGAAGGCGCAGATGAC
The DNA here is from genome assembly GCA_965279115.1 of Burkholderiales bacterium. Lineage (GTDB taxonomy): Bacteria > Pseudomonadota > Gammaproteobacteria > Burkholderiales > JAEUOS01 > JAEUOS01. The sequence continues at coordinate 2,580,011 of OZ257137.1, read as the reverse complement.
AAAGGGTTCGGCCCCCGCCGCGGCCAAGGCACGGGAGCCCCCCAGGTCGGGCAGGTCGATGATCACCGCCGGCAATATCTCGTCGGCGCCGAGGCGGGCCAGCAGCTTGACGGCCGCCTGCATGGTGCCGCCAGTGGCGATGAGGTCATCGATCAGCAGCACGCGGCTACCCGGGTCAAGCGCATCACTGTGCACCTGGACGGCGGCGCTGCCGTACTCAAGCTCATACTCCTCGGTGAGGGTATCGAAGGGCAGCTTGCCCTTCTTGCGGATCGGGATGAAACCGCGGTTGAGTTCGTAGGCGATCACCGAACCGAGGATGAACCCGCGCGCGTCGATCCCCGCCACCACATCGATGCGCTCGTCCATGAACCGGTGGACGAAGATGTCAATGAGGATGCGGAAGGTCTTGGGGTCGGCCAGGAGCGGCGTGATGTCACGGAACATCACCCCCGCCTGCGGCCAGTCCGGCACCGTGCGGATGCGGTTGCGGATGTAATCCGAGAGCGGCACGTTGTCGGACACGGTCGGCTACCGGGGCAGTACCGACGCCCCCATCAGGAACTCGTCGACCGCACGGGCGCACTGGCGCCCTTCGCGAATCGCCCAGACCACCAGCGACTGGCCGCGCCGCATGTCGCCAGCGGCGAACACCTTGGCGACGTTGGTCTTGTATGCGTTGTCGCCCTCTGTGGCGGCGCGGGCATTGCTGCGCGCGTCCTTTTCCACTCCGAACGCGTCGACCACGTTCTGGGTCGGTGAGACGAATCCCATGGCCAGAAGCACCAGGTCGGCCTTCATCTCGAATTCGGAGCCTGGCACTTCGGTCATCTTGCCGTCCTTCCACTCCAGGCGGCAGGCGATCAGTTTCTCGACCTTGCCGTCCTTGCCTTCGAAGCGCTTGGTGGCCACGCTCCAGTCGCGTTCGCAACCTTCGTCATGGCTCGACGAGGTGCGCAGCTTGGTGGGCCAATAGGGCCATACCAGGGGCTTGTTTTCGACTTCAGGTGGCTGCGGCAGCAACTCGAATTGCGCGACCGAGGCCGCACCATGACGATTGGAAGTGCCTACGCAATCGGAACCGGTATCGCCGCCACCGATGACAACGACGTGCTTGCCGGTGGCCTTCAACTGGTCTTGGAGCTTGTCGCCGGCATTGACGCGATTCTGTTGCGGCAGGAATTCCATGGCGAAGTGAACACCGGTCAGGTCGCGGCCGGGTACCGGCAGGTCGCGCGGCTGCTCGGCGCCGCCGGAAATCACCACCGCGTCGAAATCGGCCAGCAGCTGCCTGGGCGCGATGGCCTCCCTGGCCAGGTTGGTGATGCGCGGATCGATGGGTTTTTCACCGACAAACACACCGGTGCGGAAGGTCACGCCTTCTGCCTTCATCTGCTCGACGCGGCGGTCGATCAGGTGCTTTTCCATCTTGAAGTCGGGAATGCCGTAGCGCAACAGGCCGCCGATACGATCGTTTTTTTCGAACAGGGTGACGTCGTGTCCGACGCGTGCCAGCTGTTGCGCGGCGGCCATGCCGGCCGGGCCGGAGCCGACAACCGCGACTTTCTTGCCGGTCTTGGCCGCGGGCGGCTGCGGCACAACCCAGCCCTTTTCCCAGCCGGTATCGATGATGAAATGCTCGATCGACTTGATGCCCACCGCGTCGTCGTTGATGTTGAGCGTGCAGGCGGCTTCACACGGCGCCGGACAAATACGACCGGTGAACTCGGGGAAGTTGTTGGTCGAATGCAGGATGTCGAGCGCCTCGCGATAGTTGCCGCGATAGACCAGGTCGTTCCAGTCGGGAATGATGTTGTTGACCGGGCAGCCGTTGTTGCAGAACGGGATGCCGCAATCCATGCAGCGCGCGCCCTGCTTCTTCGCGGCCTCGTCGGCCAGTCGCATGACGAATTCGCGGTAGTGCTTCTTGCGCGTCTGCGGCTCTTCGTACTGCTCTTCCTCGCGTTCAAGTTCGAGGAATCCGGTGACTTTTCCCATCTGCTACCTCACTGCAATGTTTGTCGTTTCAACGGCGGAATGGCCGCCCATCCGGCCCTACGCTGCGACCTTTTCCCCGACCGCGGACTTGTGGGCGGCTGCCCACAGTTCGCCCAGCGCGCGCTTGTATTCGGTCGGGAACACCTTGACGAACTTCGCTCGCTCTGCCGCCCAGTCGTCCAGGATGTTGCGTGCACGGGTGGAGCCGGTGAACTTGAAGTGGCGCTCGATGAGTCGCTTGAGGATGGCTTCGTCGGTCTCGCGGGTACCGTTGCGCCGCTCGCTGTGCCAGCCTTGCTGCGGTGTCTTTTCCTGCTCGGCCGCCGTTGCCACACCCTCAAGCACACACATCGAGGTGTTGCACTTCTTCGCGAAATCGCCATCCGGGTCATATACGTAGGCAATTCCGCCGGACATGCCTGCGGCGAAGTTTCGACCCGTCGTTCCAAGGACCACCACGGTGCCGCCGGTCATGTATTCGCAGCCGTGGTCACCCGTGCCTTCAACCACCGCCACGGCCCCGGAGTTGCGCACGGCGAAGCGCTCGCCAGCGACGCCATTGAAATACGCCTCGCCGGCGATGGCGCCGTAGAGTACGGTGTTGCCGACGATGATGTTGTCCACCGCCCAGCCGCGGAACTCGGTGTTGGGACGCACGATGATGCGCCCGCCCGACAAACCCTTGCCGACGTAGTCGTTGGCCTCGCCCACCAGGTCAAGGGTGACCCCATGCGCCAGGAATGCGCCTGCGGATTGACCGGCCGTACCCTGCAGCTGGATGTGGATGGTGTCGTCCGGCAGACCTTCATGGCCATAACGACGCGCCACCTCGCCGGACAGCATCGCGCCGATGGTGCGGTTCAGGTTCTTCGCCGGCTGGATGAACTGCACCTTCTCGCCTTTTTCGAGCGCCGGCATGGCCATGGCGATGAGCTTGTGGTCGAGCGCCTTGGCCAGCCCATGGTCCTGCTCCTCGACCTGACGGCGCGGCACATCGGCGGGAACATCGGGCTGGTAGAAGATGCGGGTGAAATCCAGGCCGGACGCCTTCCAGTGGTGAATGGCCTTGGTGCGGTCGAGCAGGTCGGCGCGCCCGATCAGGTCGTCGAAGTTGCGGATTCCGAGCTGCGCCATGATATGGCGCACCTCTTCGGCCACGAAGAAGAAGAAATTGACCACGTGCTCGGGCTTGCCGGCGAACTTGGCGCGCAGTACCGGATCCTGGGTGGCCACACCGACCGGGCAGGTGTTGAGATGGCACTTGCGCATCATGATGCAACCGGTGGTGACCAGCGGCGCGGTGGCGAAGCCCATTTCGTCGGCGCCCAGCATGGCGGCGATGACCACGTCACGGCCGGTCTTCATCTGGCCGTCGGCCTGCACGCGAATGCGGCTGCGCAGGCGGTTGAGCACCAGCGTTTGCTGGGTTTCGGCCAGGCCCAGTTCCCACGGCGTACCGGCATGCTTGATCGACGACAGGGGGGATGCCCCCGTGCCGCCATCATGGCCGGCGATCACGACATGGTCGGCCTTGGCCTTGGAGACGCCGGCGGCCACCGTGCCCACGCCCACTTCGGAGACCAGCTTGACCGAGATGGAAGCGCGCGGGTTGGCGTTCTTGAGGTCATGTATCAGCTGCGCCAGATCCTCGATGGAATAGATGTCGTGGTGCGGCGGTGGCGAGATCAGGCCCACGCCAGGCACCGAGAAGCGCAGCTTGGCGATGTATTCGCTGACCTTGTGGCCGGGCAGCTGCCCGCCTTCGCCGGGCTTGGCGCCCTGGGCCATCTTGATCTGGATCTGGTCGGCAGAGATCAGGTATTCCGCAGTGACGCCGAAACGTCCTGAGGCCACCTGCTTGATCTTGGAGCGCAGCGAATCACCTGCCTGCAACGGAATGTCGGCGACGACGTTTTCGCTGCCGAGCACGGAGGCAAGCGATTCGCCCGCCTTGAGCTTGATGCCCTTCAGGTCATTGCGGTAGCGCAGTTCATCTTCGCCGCCTTCGCCGGTGTTCGACTTGCCGCCGATGCGGTTCATCGCGGCCGCCAGCGTCGCATGGGCCTCCGTCGAGATGGAGCCCAGTGACATGGCGCCGGTGGCAAAGCGCTTGACGATCTCCTTCGCGGGTTCGACTTCGTCGAGGGGAATCGCCTTGGCCGGATCGATGCGGAACTCGAACAGCCCGCGCAGTGTCATGTGGCGCCTGGACTGGTCGTTGATGATCTGCGCGTATTCCTTGTAGGACGCGAAGTTGTTGGCGCGCGCAGAATGCTGCAGCTTGGCGATCGCATCAGGCGTCCACATGTGCTCCTCGCCGCGGATGCGGAAGGCATATTCGCCTCCGGCGTCGAGCATGTTGGCGAGCACCGGGTCGGCGCCGAAGGCCTGCTTGTGCAGGCGCACCGCTTCTTCAGCGACTTCGAACACGCCGATGCCTTCGACGTTGGAGGCGGTGCCGCGGAAGTATTTGTCGACCAGCGCACGCGACAGCCCGATGGCTTCGAAGATCTGCGCGCCGCAGTAGCTCATATAGGTGGAGATCCCCATCTTGGAGAACACCTTCATGAGGCCCTTGCCGACCGCCTTCTGGTAGTTGTAGATCGCCTTTTCCGGGGAGAGGTCCCCGGACAGTCCCCTGGCCATGCCGGCCAGGGTTTCCATGGCAAGGTAGGGATGAATCGCCTCGGCGCCATAACCGGCGAGGAGCGCGAAGTGATGAACCTCGCGGGCCGAGCCGGTTTCAACCACCAGGCCGGTGGTGGTACGCAGGCCCTTTTGCACCAGGTGATGATGGATGGCGCTGGTGGCCAGCAGCGCGGGGATGGGGACGCAGGTGGCGTCTACCTTGCGGTCGGAGACGATCAGGATGTTGTGGCCGGTCTTGAGGGCATCGACGGCTTCGGCGCACAAGGATGCCAGGCGCGCCTCGATGCCATCCTTGCCCCAGGCGACCGGATAGCAGATGTCGAGTTCGTAGGACTTGAATTTGCCGCCGGTGTGCTTCTCGATCTCGCGGATCTTCGCCATCTCGTGGAAGTCGAGCACGGGTTGCGCCACTTCAAGGCGCATGGGCGGGTTGATGTTGTCCTTGTCGAGCAGGTTGGGACGCGGGCCGACGAAGGTGACCAGGGACATGACCATCTGTTCCCGGATCGGGTCGATCGGCGGGTTGGTCACCTGGGCGAACAACTGCTTGAAGTAGTTGTAGAGCGGCTTCAACTTGTTGGACATGACCGCCAGGGGCGAGTCATTGCCCATGGAGCCGATCGCCTCTTCGGCGGAGACGGCCATCGGGCTCATCAGGAACTTGAGGTCTTCCTGGGTATAGCCGAAGGCTTGCTGGCGGTCCAGCAGCGGCACGGTGGCCGGTGGGAGGTCGACCCGCTCGGCGACGTCGTCAAGGCGCACGCGGACGCTGTCGATCCATGACTTGTAGGGCCGCGCGTTGGCATAGGTGTCCTTGAGTTCCTTGTCGTCGATGATTCGGCCCTGTTCGAGGTCGATCAGGAACATCTTGCCCGGCTGCAGGCGCCACTTCTTGATGATCTTGGATTCCGGGATCGGCAATACGCCCACTTCGGAGGCCATCACGACCAGGTCGTCATCGGTGACGATATAGCGGGCCGGGCGCAGGCCATTGCGGTCGAGGGTGCCGCCGATGTGGCGCCCGTCGGTGAAGGCCATGGCGGCGGGGCCATCCCATGGCTCCATCATCGCCGCGTGGTATTCGTAGAACGCCTTGCGGTTGTCGTCCATGAGGGTGTGCTGTTCCCAGGCTTCGGGAATCATCATCATCATGGCCTGCGGGAGCGGGTAACCCGCCATGACCAGCAGTTCCAGTGCGTTGTCGAAGCAGGCGGTGTCGCTCTGGCCTTCGTAGATGAGCGGGAAAAGTTTCTTGAGATCATCCCCCAGGACGCTGGACTTCATGACGCCTTCACGGGCGCGCATCCAGTTGAAGTTGCCCTTGACGGTGTTGATCTCACCGTTGTGCGCGATCATCCGGTAGGGGTGCGCCAGCGGCCACTCCGGGAACGTGTTGGTGGAGAAACGCTGGTGGACCAGCGCCAGCGCCGAGATGCAACGCGGGTCCTGCAGGTCCTTGTAGTAGACACCGACCTGGTCTGCCAGCAGCAAGCCCTTGTAGACGACGGTGCGTGCCGACATCGACGGCACAAAGAATTCCTTGCTATGGCTCAAGTGGAGCGCCTGGATCGCATGCCCGCTCGATTTGCGGATCACGTACAACTTGCGTTCCAGTGCGTCGGTGACCATGATGTCCGGGCCGCGGCCGATGAATATCTGCCGGATGACCGGTTCCTTGGCGCGCACGGTGGGCGACATGGGCATGTCCAGATCAACAGGAACGTTGCGCCAACCCAGCACGACCTGCCCTTCCGCGCGCACGGCACGCTCGATCTCCTGCTCGCAAGCCAGGCGCGACGCGTTTTCCTTGGGCAGGAAAACCATGCCCACACCGTATTCTCCTGGCGGAGGCAGGTTGATGCCGGCCTTCGCAAGTTCTTCACGGTAGAACTGGTCCGGGATCTGGATGAGGATCCCGGCGCCATCACCCATGAGCGCGTCCGCACCGACCGCGCCACGATGGTCGAGGTTCTTGAGAATCAGGAGTCCCTGCTCGACGATACCGTGGGAGCGCTTTCCCTTGATATGCGCAACGAACCCGACGCCGCACGCGTCGTGCTCATTGGCGGGGTCGTAGAGTCCCTGGGCGGGCGGAGCGGAAGTGATCGGTGCCATGGCATTCCTCTTGCAGCAGCGCGTATTGCGCAGCGCACAAAAACATTGGACCATCGATCATACGCGCAGCAATTCGCGCATTCAAGCAGATTAAATGGGGTCAGACCCCTTTTATCAGGACTGCAGTGCTGAGCCGAATTTATAAGGGACAGATTAAACTCGCTTTGGCCTTCCCTTTGCCAGGGGAACCGCCCTGCGCGGCAGATCCTGCTTCGAAAGACTCCCGTTGAGTCCCCCCAGAGCCCAACCGCGCAACGTGGCATCGGTTACTTCGGCTTGTTTGTTGGCCGAAACGCCCGCTTCCACAATGTCGCGATAGGCGGCCTCACGCGCGAATGGGGTATTGCCAAGCGCCCAAAATAGTGGGTGCTCACGTATTAGAGGGTCCTTACGCTGACCGGTATTGTGGCTGTAGCTTGACCAAGCATACTCGCCTGGCGATGCAACAATTCCCGCTCTGACGGGATTGAGCTCAATATATGCCATGCATATGAAGAGGTAGTGCTCACTATCAATCACTGTCCCCTTGAACCGCCCTTCCCACAAAGTCCCGGTACGATGATAGCGATCGTTGAAGTACCGGACGTAGGCGCGCCCAACGCCTTGCATCATGGTAGAGAGACCCTTCGCTTGGCCGGGCGTAACCAGCAAGTGAAAATGATTGCCCATCAGCACATAGGCGTGGATCGCCACCTGGTTCGAACGCGAGTGATCCGAAAGCAATTGCAACATGCGCGTGAAATCCGCCGCGTCCCGGAATATCGGCTGGCGATTCGTTCCGCGTTGAATCAGGTGATGAGGCTGGCCGGCAACCGCCAGCCGAGGGAGTCTTGCCACGTCGCACTCCAGACTCTGAAAATGGGGTCTGACCCCATTTAATCAGATTTCTTCGATAGCGAACAGGCGGCGATGCTCACGCATGGCGTAGCGGTCCGTCATGCCGGAGATGTAGTCAGCGACCGCGCGTGCACGATCAACGTCGGCTTTTGCCTGATATTGGGGCGGCAGCAGGCGCGGGTCACCCATGAATGCGGCAAACAGGTCAGCGACCACTCGCCGACCTTTGGTGCTCATGCGCTGAACCTTGTAGTGCTGGTACAGGTTGTCGCGCAGGAAACGCTTTAGCACGAGCGATTCCTGGCTCACGGGTTCGCTGTGCCCGACAATCGGCGGACTCTTGCGGACTTCGCTTATGTCTTTTGGCCGTACCTGCGCCAAGGCGGTTTCAGTGGTCTGAACCAGATCGCCGACCAAAGTATTGATCATGCGCCGGATGGTCTCGTTGATGCGTCGCCGCTCACCTATGGCCGGATAGATCGCGCAGGCTTCGTCAAAGTGGCGCTTGAACAACGGCACGGCGACGAGTTGCTCGACGGAGATCAGGCCTGAACGCAGGCCGTCGTCGATGTCGTGGTTGTTGTAGGCTATCTCGTCGGCCAGGTTGGTGATCTGCGCCTCCAGCGAGGGTTGCATTCCTTCGACAAACCTCCGCCCGACATCACCCAGGGTGGCGGCGATGTCCGGCTGGCAATGCTTGAGGATGCCCTCCCGCGTTTCAAAGGTGAGGTTGAGTCCATCGAATGCCCCATAACGCTCTTCAAGAGCATCAACTACCCTCAGGCTTTGCAGGTTGTGTTCGAATCCGCCGTAGCTGCGCATGCACTCATTGAGTGCGTCCTGGCCGGCGTGACCAAATGGGGTGTGTCCGAGGTCGTGCGCCAGCGCGATCGCTTCAGCCAGATCCTCATCCAGGTCGAGCCGCCGGGCGATCGAGCGCGTCAGTTGGGCGACCTCGATTGAATGGGTGAGTCGTGTCCGGAACAGGTCGCCTTCATGATTGACGAATACCTGGGTCTTGTATTCGAGCCGGCGGAAGGCGTTGGAGTGAATCACCCGGTCACGATCGCGCTGGTATTCCGATCGACCGACAGCCGGCGGCTCGACATGACGGCGGCCCGCGGATGCGGCCGGTTGTGCGGCGTAGGAGGCCAGGCGCCGCATCGCCGATCTAGGCCCGGGTCAACTGTTCAAGCAAACCCCTGACCGTGTCATCCGGTACCGGCTGGACGCACGCTTCACCGAGGCGTTTCAGCAACACGTAGCGAATGGCGCCACTTTGCGCCTTCTTGTCCACGCGCATGAGCTCGAGGTAGCGCGCTGAACCCAGGTCGGGAGCCTTTGACGGCAGCCCGGCGCGCTCGACCAGGTCGCAAATCCGTCTTGCGTCCGCCGAAGCTAGAAAACCCAGACGCACCGAGAGTTCAGCGGCCAGGACCATTCCCGCAGCCACTGCTTCGCCGTGCAGCCACTGGCCGTAGCCGAGGCCGGCCTCGATGGCATGCCCGAACGTGTGCCCCAGGTTCAGCCACGCACGCATGCCGGTCTCGCGCTCGTCCTGCGCGACGATCTCGGCCTTGATCTCGCACGACCGGCGAATCGCATGCGCAAGCGCAGCGGGATCGCGGCGCATGAGCGCATCCAGATTACCCTCGAGCCAATCGTGAAACGCCAGATCGTAGATGAACCCGTACTTGATGACCTCGGCTATCCCGGATCTGAATTCCCGCTCCGGCAGTGTCGCGAGCGTGCCAGTGTCGGCCAGCACCAGAATCGGCTGATAGAAGGCACCGATCATGTTCTTGCCGAGCGGATGGTTGATTGCAGTCTTGCCGCCCACCGAAGAGTCCACTTGCGCCAGCAGTGTTGTCGGCACCTGGATGAACGGCACGCCTCGCTGGTACGTCGCTGCCGCAAAGCCGGTGATGTCGCCGACCACACCGCCGCCCAAGGCGATGAGTGTGGTCTTGCGGTCACATCGTTGCGCCAGAAGCTCGCTATAGACCAGGTTGAGCGTTTCCCAGGTCTTGGCAGCCTCGCCATCCGGCAGGACGATTTCGATGGCCGGCACCCGGGCCCGCGCAAGCGATGCGCGCAAGCGTTCGAGAAAATAAGGCGCTATGCGATCACTGGTGACGACCGCCGCCCGTTGCGGGATGCGCGAGGCGAAATGGGAAGCTTCGTCAATGAGCCCCGAACCGATCAGGATCGGGTAGGCACGCTCGGCGAGTTCTACGCGCAGTTCATCCATGTGTTCCGAATCTGCTGCTCGAGCTTGCCAGCCAGAAGGTGGGGGCTTTGGCGCCCGGTGTCCATGATCAGGTGCGCGGTTTCACGATAAAGCGGATCGCGATCCTCATGCAACTGCCGCAGCCGGGCCTCGGGGTCCGCGGTGCGCAGCAGCGGGCGATTGCGGTCCTGCTGCGTACGTTGCCACAGGTCAGGAGGCTGGGCACGCAGGTAGACAACGTAGCCGGTGGACCGAAGGGCGTCCCGGTTGGCCGGATCAAGCACGGCACCGCCACCGGTTGCGAGCACTATTCCGTGGCGTTGTGTGAGTTCAGCGATGACCTGCGATTCGCGTTGACGAAAACCGGCCTCGCCCTCGATTTCGAAAATCACCGGCACCTTGACACCGGTACGCGCCTCGATTTCATGATCGGAGTCGAAAAACGGCCTTGCGAAATGGCGGGCCAGCAGACGCCCTATGGTCGTCTTGCCGGCACCCATCAGGCCGATCAGATAGAAATTTTGCGATTCAAATTCCACAACGAGGGATTGTAGCGCGGCCGTTTAGCCTCATCGGGGCAAAAAAAAGCCGGGCATCGCGCCCGGCTTCACAAAGTTGCTGCGGACTAGCGCACGGTAAGCCGGTCGCTGACCACGCGCGGCGTAATGAAGACCAGCAATTCGGTCTTGTCATTCTGGCGCTGGGTATTGCGGAACAGGTTGCCGAACACAGGCAAGTCGCCGAAGAACGGCACCTTGGTGAGCGAATCACGCTCGTTCTGCGTGTAAATGCCGCCGATGACCACCGTACCGCCATTGTCGACCAGCACCTGTGTCTTGACGTTCTTGGTGTCGATCGCGAAACCCGCAGTGGTGATCTGGCCAACCGAATCCTTGTTGACCTGAACGTCCATGATGATGTTGCCCTCTGGGGTGATCTGCGGCTTGACCTTGAGACTCAAGTTGGCCTTGCGGAACGTCACCGAAGTGGCGCCGCTGCTGGTGGCCTGTTGGTAAGGCAACTCGGTACCCTGCTCAATCGTCGCTTCGATCTGGTCGGCCGTCAAAACCCGCGGTGCCGAGATGATCTTGCCCTTGCCTTCTGCTTCAAGTGCGGATATCTCCAGGTTGATGAAGCGCGACAGGCTGTTGGTGAACAAGGAGACCGCCAGACTACCGGCATTGACACCATTGATGCCCTGCGCCGGCATGCTGACGTTCTGCGTGTTCGGGATATAGCTGGTACCCGTTACCGCAGCCTGGCCGGCTTGCTCACCCACGCCCAGATAGTTGCCGGAGAGGCCAAAGCGCAAACCGGAGTTACCGCCGATCGGCGATCCTGGGCGCTGCGCACTGCCATTCAAGAAAGCGTAATCAGCGGTACCAAGACGCGCGCCAAGGTTCTTGCTGAAGGTGTCGGATGCTTCCACAATCCGCGCTTCAATGAGGACCTGCCGCACCGGGATGTCCACCTTGGAAACCAGCTTGCGGACTTCGTCAAGCCGGCTGGCGACGTCCTGAATGAATAGCTGGTTGGTACGCGGATCCCAGACCGCACTGCCGCGCTTGGACAGGATGCGCTGCTTGTCGTCGGTCAGGATCTTGGAGAATGCGTCGGCTTTTGCGTAATTCAGCTGGAAGCTTTCCGTCCGCAGGGGTTCAAGATCGCTGATCTGCGCCTTGGCTTCAAGTTCGAGCTTCTCCTTGGTGGCGAGCTCGTCACGCGGCGCGATCCAGATGACATTGCCGTTCTTGCGCATGTCGAGGCCGCGGGTCTGGAGGATGATGTCGAGCGCCTGATCCCACGGCACGTCCTTGAGGCGCAAGGTGAGGTTGCCGCCGACGGTGTCGCTGGTGATGATGTTGAGGTTCGTGAAGTCCGCAATCACCTGCAAGACCGCTCGCACTTCAATGTTCTGGAAGTTAAGGGAGAGCTTTTCACCGTTGTATCCGCCACGCGAACCCTGGACGAGCTTGTTCGGGTCTTCCTTGATGGGCTTGACCTCGACCACGAACTGGGTGTCTGACTGATACGCGTTGTGCTCCCACAAGCCCTTGGGCTCGATCACCATGCGGACGTTGTCGCCCTGAACGAAAGTGTTGATGGTCTGGACCGGCGTGGCGAAATCGCCCACATCAAGGCGGCGGCGCAAGTTGTCGGGCAACTGGCTTTTCTGGAATTCCACCACCAGGGTCTGCCCCTGCTGCCGGATGTCCACGCCCGTATTGCTGTTCGCAAGTTCGACCACGACCCGTCCCGAACCGTCCGGTGCGCGGCGGAAATCGATGTCGCGCAGTGCGGAACGACCGTCCGAAACCTTGGATTCCGCAAAGGTCGCCGCGGTGGACGGCGTGGGCCCGCTCGCAGCGGCGGCGGCGGAAACCGTCACCAGAACCGACTTGCCATCGACCTTGGTGTCGTAGGTTACGGCGCTCTTGAGGTTAAGCACCAGGCGTGAACGATCGCCAACCTGAACCACGTTGATGCTGCGCAGTTCTCCCTGCCCGATGTCCTGGCTGTTGCGTCCCAGGGCATTGACGGTGTTCGGGAAATCGAGGGCGACCCGCGGCGGGTTGGCCACCAGGAATCCCGCTGGTGGATTCGCCGGCGCATCCTTCAGGTTGATCTTGAGAACCACCGATGCCCCCTGCTGCGAGACATTCAGCGACTCGATCGCATTTTGTGCATGGGCAACCAGAGCGGTGAAGGCCAGGCCGACTGCGGCAAGCAAGCGCCAGCCTGTATATGAGCGTCCGTGAATCATTTCTTTTCCTCCTGAAGAACCAAGGTGCTATCGCGATAGACGTACTCACCGCTGCCGTCCTCGATCATTTCCTGCACCATCACCTCGGTCTCGGTAATCTTGGTGATCTTGCCGTAGTTCTGCCCGATGAAATTGCCGACCTTCACACGATGCAGGTTGGCATCCGCCTTGATGATGGCGTACGAGACTCCTTTTTGCTGCATCGCCCCGACCATGCGCAGATTCTCGATGGAAAAGGCTTCCAGAACTTCCTTCGGGCGGCTAAGGTCGGGCCGGGGGCCACCGGCATTCTTGGGGCCTTGTTGCTTGGCGGCATCCGCCAAAGCCGTAACCTTGGTCGCATTGAAAGGATCGACCAGTTTGTCGGAGTCATACTTGAATGGCTCGAACTTCTTGGGCTCGTCGATCTTCTCGACCTTGCCGCGCATGTCCTTGGATGTTTCCGCCATCCATTTCTTGATGTCCTCGTTCTCGCTCTCGCCGCAGCCAGCGATGAGAAACGGAACAAGCCACAAGGCTCGCTTGATCATTTTTTTGCACCTCCCGCGGGCGCCTTCGCCTTCCGTTGCGCCGCGATCTCGTCGGTATCGAGGTAGCGGAAGGTCTTGGCCACGGTATCCATCGCCAACGTCGTGCTGTTTGGCAGCACGGATATCGCGATGTCGTTCAAGGTGACAATCCGGCTCAGGTTCGCGATGTCGCTGGCGAACGATCCGAGGTCATGGTAATTGCCGGTCACCCGAACTGATATCGGCTGCTCGGCGTAGTACTCCTTGACATTGACCGTCGCGGGACGGAACAGGTCGAACTGCAGACCCCGCCCCAGTCCCGCCTGGTTGATGTCGGTCAGGAGGGCGTCCATTTCAGCCTTGCTGGGCAACTGCTTTTCCAGCGTGGATACATACTGGCCCACCTGGATAAGCTGCTTTTTGAGTTCCGGAAGATTGACCGCCTTTTGCTTCTTGGCCTTGTATTCCTCCTTGAGCTTTGCCTCCTTCTTCTGGGCTTCCTCGAGCTCCTGATTCAGGCCGTCCCAATAAAAGTACCAGCCCGCTGCGACCACCGCTATCAGCAGAAGGACAAGAGTGACGATCTTCGGACCCGGCGGGGTGTTGCCGATGTCCTTCCAGTTGACGTTCTTGAACTGATCCGCAATATTCATCTAGTAGCTCCCTCGCGTCCGGTTCAGGCCTTGCCCGCGCCAGCGGGGGCGGGCTTTGGCGCTATCGGGGCGGGCGTCGCCCCGGGCAGCGGCGAAGATGCCGGCACCGCGGCGGGTGTAGCGCCCGGAACAGGGTCTTTCGGCCGAACGATCGAAACGCTCAATGTGAATTCGTTCAGGCGCTTGGCAGCCCCTCCGGTACCTACCGTGACCGCCTTGATCTCAACGAGTTCGGGCGCAGCCAGCCAGCTGTTCTTGGTCAGGTTCCGCACGTAGTCTGCGACCTTGGCATTGTTGGCTGCCAGCCCGTTGACAGTGACCCGTGCACCGGATTGCCTGAGCGCGCGCAGGTAGATACCCTCCGGCGTTACCTTGACAAGCTCGTCAAGCAAGTGGACGGGAAGGTTGCGGTCACCCTGCAGGTCTTCCACGGCCTTCTGGCGTGCCTTCAGGCCGCGGATTTCGTCTTCAAGCTTGGCGATTTCCTTGATGTCATCGTCAAGCTTCTTGTTTTCGCGCTCGATGAAGGCATTGGTATCGTTCTGTGCGGAAATGTGGGAGCTGATATACGCCCCCACCGCACCGATGATCGCCGCGCCAATGCCGGCAACGGCCGCGCACAGGATGTAGTACTGGCGCCGGCGCGCCTGTCGCTTGAGTTCGCGGTGCGGTAGAAGGTTGATGCGTATCATTCGTCGAACCTCCGCATCGCAAGGCCGCACGCCACCATCAGGGCCGGCGACTCCGTCGCGAGTTGCTTCGCCTTGACCCTCGATGACAGCGTCATGTTGGCGAACGGATTTGCCACGATCGTATTTACCTGCGTGCGCGTCGCGACGATCTCGTCGAGCCCGGGGATGACCGCGCAGCCACCCGCCAGCACGATGTGGTCAATCTGGTTGTACGAGGTGGAGGTGAAAAAGAACTGCATCGCCCGGGTGACTTCCTGGGCAAGGTTCTCCATGAAAGGCCTGAGCACGTCCCCTTCATAGTTTTCAGGCAGGCCGCCGGCCTTCTTGTTCGACTCGGCTTCCTCAAGCGTCATGCCGAAGGCGCGCTGTATATCCTGGGTCAGATTGTTGCCGCCAAACGCTTGCTCACGATTGTAGATGGCCTGGTTATTGCGCAGCACCGTGACATTCATCATGTTGGCGCCGACGTCGATCAAGGCGATGGACTGGTCCACGCCATTGCCTGGCAACTGCTTTTCGATCATCTCGAAGGCGGTCTGCATCGAGTAAGACTCGACGTCCATGACGATCGCCTTCAGGCCAGCCGATTCGGCGACGGCCACTCGGTCTTCAACCTTTTCCTTGCGCGAAGCGGCGATGATGACTTCGACCTCCTCCGCACTGGAAGGCGACGGCCCAACCACCTGGAAATCAAGGTTGACCTCGTCGAGCGCAAACGGGATGTATTGGTTCGCCTCGGTTTCGACCTGGACTTCAAGTTCCTCTTCGCGCAAACCC
This sequence comes from Burkholderiales bacterium, assembly GCA_965279115.1. Taxonomy (GTDB): domain Bacteria; phylum Pseudomonadota; class Gammaproteobacteria; order Burkholderiales; family JAEUOS01; genus JAEUOS01. The sequence goes on along the minus strand of OZ257137.1, from coordinate 2,564,787 downwards.
GCCGGCACCACGATCTTCTTCGTGATGACGGCTGCTGCCGGCAGTGCCATTGCCACATTCTTGGTGCGGGTGGCCATTTTCTTCCAGCCGCGCCGGACCGCCTCTGACACCGCCTCAAGATTGGTGATGTTGCCGTCTAGCACGGCATCCTTGGGCAACGGCTCGATCGCGTAACGTTCGATACGGTAAGCCTGCTTCCCGGCGTCGGCGACTTCGACCATCTTCACCGAGGACGAACTGATGTCAAGTCCGATCAGCGGCTGCGCCTTCGGGTTGAATATGTCGAACGCCAAAATGTCGTCCCCCCAAAAAAGTCCGCCGGCGTCGAATTTCTCGTTACTTAGCCGGACTCAAGTTCATCCGCACATTCCGTGCGCGGAGCACCGATGCAAACGCCGCAAATCGGCCCGTCTTACCGGGCAGGCCCCAGATCGCCTTTGTCCTTTGTGGACAAGAGATTAGCGACAATACTCACAAATTACATTAAATCCTAACAGCAACTGCAAAGCAAGCAAACATGTTTTCCCCGGGCGGACCATGTGGCACATTTACCACACCCAGTGCCATTCAATTGCCACGTTCGATCAGTGTCTCCGCAGATGTCGCCGCTATAATCCGAGTACGACCAGAGCCGTGTTGAAACGCACTCCTGGAACACCCAGTTTCTCAATTAAATCATGGCATTATCGAGGTCGAAGAAGTGGTTCGCGGCGCTTGCAGCGATTCTCGTTGCACCGCTTGCCATTGGCTTGCTGATCCTGGCATTTGCGCTGGCTTGGGCATATCCCGGGCTGCCTTCGATCGAAGCCCTGACTGACTATCAGCCGAAGATTCCCCTGCGTGTGTTCAGCGCGGAAGGCTTGTTGCTGGGGGAGTTCGGCGAGGAGCGCCGCAATGTCGTGAGTTTCGCAGACGTGCCGGTCCTGATGAAGCAAGCGATCCTCGCTGCCGAGGATGACCGCTTTTACCAGCATGGCGGTGTCGACACCGTAGGCGTGTTGCGTGCCGCCATTTCGAACATCACCAGTCCGGGCCGGCAACAGGGCGCTTCAACCATAACGATGCAGGTCGCTCGCAATTTTTTCATTTCGAGCGAGAAAACCTATACGCGCAAGTTCTACGAGGCGCTGCTGGCGCTGAAAATCGAATCCACCCTGTCCAAGGACAAGATCTTCGAGATATACATCAATCAGATTTTTCTGGGCCAGCGCGCCTACGGGTTTGCGTCGGCCGCCCAGATCTACTTCGGAAAGCCCCTGAAGCAGATTTCGGCGGCGGAAGCCGCGATGCTGGCGGGCCTCCCGAAGGCGCCATCGGCATTCAACCCGGTCGTCAATCCGCGGCGCGCAAAGACCCGGCAACTCTACATCCTTGACCGCATGAAGTCGCTTGGCTACCTGACGTCGGAACAGCACGCCGCCGCAAGCAAGGAGACGCTCAATGTCAAGCGGGAAGTGAACGATTTTCCGGTCAAGGCCGATTTCGTCGCCGAAATGGCGCGCCAGCTGGCCCTGGAACGTTTCGGTGAAGAAACATACACCCGCGGGCTCCGCATCTACACCACCATTCGCAAGATCGACCAGGAATCCGCACATGCAGGATTGCGGCGCGCCACGCTGGACTATGAACGCCGTCATGGCTACCGGGGCCCGGAAGCCTTTGTCGAGCTCAAAACCGGGAACGAGGACGAACTTGACGATGCTTTGCAGGACATCAACGACAGTGAGGATCTGATCGCCGCCGTTGTGCTGGAGGCGTCCCCAAAGCTGGTGCGCGCGTATCGCCGCGGCGGCGAACCGCTGCAGATCAGCGGCGACGGGCTCAAGTTCGCGGCAAACGCCTTGAGCGACAAGGCGCCACCCAACCGCCGCCTCCGCCGCGGTGCGATCATCCGCGCGACACAAGACGAGAAAGGCGCTTGGCAGATCATCCAGATGCCGGAAATCGAGGCGGCGTTCGTGTCGCTAAGCCCGGATGACGGTGCTGTCCGGTCGCTGGTCGGTGGGTTCGACTTCAATGTCAACAAATTCAATCATGTCACCCAGGCCTGGCGCCAGCCGGGCTCAAGTTTCAAACCTTTCATTTACTCCGCATCGCTCGAGCGCGGACTCACACCCTCGACGGTCATCAATGACGCGCCAATCTACATCGACCCGGCCTTGACCGGCGGGCAATTGTGGGAGCCGAAGAACTATGACGGCAAATACGAAGGCCCGATGCGCATGCGCACGGCACTGGCCAAATCGAAGAACCTTGTTTCGATCAGGATCCTGCAACAGATCACCCCGCAATATGCACAGGAATATGTAACGCGATTCGGTTTCGATGCCGAAAAGCATCCCCCCTACCTGACGATGGCGCTCGGGGCAGGATCCGTGACTCCCTGGCAGATGGTGGGCGCGTATGCGGTGTTCGCCAACGGCGGTTACCGGGTCAACCCCTATATCATCAGCCGCATTACCGACGACAGCGGCAAGGTCTTGGCCCAGGCCAAGCCAGTCAAGGCGGGCGATGAATCGATCCGAGTCATCGATGCGCGCAACGCATTCATCATGAACAGCATGATGAACGACGTCACCCGCTTCGGTACGGCGGCGCGAGCCGGAGCAACGCTCAAGCGCGCAGACCTCGCAGGCAAGACCGGCACCACCAATGACCATGTGGACGCCTGGTTCGCAGGCTTCCAGTCCAGCTTGGTGGGTATCGCCTGGATAGGCTTTGATCAGCCACGAAAAATGGGAGGCCAGGAGACCGGTGGTGTCGCGGCATTGCCGATCTGGGTTTCCTACATGCAGCGCGTTCTGAAAGGAGTACCGGAAACCGTGCCGCGCCCGCCCGAGGGCCTGATCAATGCGGGGGGCGAGTGGTATTACAGCGAGTTCGCACCGGGTGAAGGTAGCGTGCAATCCCTGGGGCTTTCAGACGGGACTCCGGAGGGCGAGAAAAAGGCGGACGAAATACGCAACCAGCTGTTCTAGGCCCGGTCATGGCGGCAGCCGAGGTCAGGCCTACTCGAAGCGCACCGTCTGACCGGACTGCTCCGCAGTGACCCTCGTCAACAAGGCCTGCAATGGTTCACCGCTGCGTGTATCGGTCCAGGCGGCGCCGTGTTGCGCAAAATGAAACCCGCCGGACCTCGCTGCCACCCAAATCTGGCGCATCGGAGTCTGGCTGTTGATGACGACCTTGGAGCCGCTTGCAAATTCAATCTCGAGAATGCCATCCCCCTTGCGCTCAAGGTCGACATCGATGCCGGACGCGTCAAATGCTTCTTCAATGCCGTCAATTACCTGCCGGCTGACTTCCATGAATTCCGTTTCCGTCATAATCCTCTTTGACCTGACCTGATCGCCGTTGATCGTGCGTACCATTTCATACCTGATGACCGCCTTCATACTCGCGGCCTGCGGTCATCGCGGCCCGCTGTACGTCCCGGGCAAACCTGGCGACCCGGCATTTGATCGGCAGAACCGCGGCACCGCTGCCTCGCCGACGACGACAAATAATTTGCCACGTGGAAATGATAGGGCAAATTCCGACGAGGATGGCAACCGATGAGTGGTTTCAGGTTTTTCGACTATCGCGCAGATGACCTGCATGCGGAAGGCGTACCGCTCGCGCGGATCGCAGCCGAGTACGGCACGCCAACCTACGTTTACTCGCGCGCTGCACTGACCGCTGCATGGCTTGAATTCACCCGCGAGCTCAAGGGGCACGACGCACTTGTCTGCTACGCGATGAAAGCGAACTCGAACCTCGCGGTGCTGGACACCTTCGCGCGCCTCGGTGCAGGTTTCGATATTGTTTCCGGAGGCGAACTCAAGCGCGTGATAGCCGCTGGTGGCGATCCCGGCAAAGTCATCTTCTCCGGAGTCGGCAAGACTGAAGCTGACATTGCGCTGGCACTCTCGCATGGCATTCTTTGCTTCAACCTGGAATCGGCGCCGGAACTCGACAGGATCGCCCGGGTTGCCGCCGCGTGCGGGGCGGTCGCTCCCATTTCCATCCGCGTCAATCCGGATGTGGACGCCAAGACTCACCCCTACATTTCAACCGGGCTCAAGGAAAACAAGTTCGGCGTCGACATCGCCACGGCGATCGAGCTGTATCGGCGCGCGGCAGGCATGAGTACCCTGAAAATCGTCGGTGTCGACTGCCATATCGGTTCGCAATTGACCGATCCTGCCCCGTTGTATGAGGCTGAAGACAAGATGCTTGCGCTGATCGATACGCTTGCAGGATCCGGCATCACCATTGATCACCTTGACCTGGGTGGAGGCCTCGGAATCCGCTATAGCGACGAGACCGCCCCCGACCCCGGAGCCTACATGCGCGAGGTCCTCCGGCGAATCGGAACACGTAGCCTGAAACTCCTGTTCGAGCCGGGAAGAAACCTGGTTGGAAACGCCGGTGTTCTTCTGACTAGGGTTGAGTTCATCAAGACGTCGTCCGCGCGTAACTTCACCGTGGTCGACGCTGCAATGAATGACTTGTTGCGCCCATCGCTTTACTCGGCACATCACGAGATTCTCCCGGTCCGAAAACTGGATCTCGCGCCAATGACGTCGGATGTCGTCGGCCCGGTGTGCGAGTCCGGTGACTTCCTCGGCAAGGAGCGAGTCCTCTCGACGGCACCGGGCGAGTTGCTGGCGGTCATGTCAGCCGGCGCGTATGGCATGGTGATGGCGTCGAACTACAACACCCGTCCCAGAGCAGCTGAGGTGATGGTCGACGGTGACACGTGCCATTTGGTGCGTCTGCGCGAGAAGGCGGAGGATTTGTTCGCCTTGGAACGTCTAGCCAGATAGCACGCAGCCGATTCACAATGCTCGAGCACAGGCGACTGCCGAAGCCCACGCCCATTGGAAGTTGTACCCGCCCAGCCAGCCGGTAACGTCAACCGCCTCGCCGATGAAATGCAGGCCCGAAACGCGATTGGCCTCAAGCGTGCGTGAGGAGAGTTCGCGAGTATCAATGCCTCCCAGCGTTACCTCGGCCTTGCGGAATCCCTCGGTCCCGCTGACCGGGACGCTCCACGCCGATACACGCGCAGCCAGCGCCCGGAGCACCTTGTCCGGAAGATCGGTCACGAGACGCTGCGAGAGGTCTGGCGGTACTCCGGTCGCACTCCAATACTCGGCGACCCTGCGCGGCAGACATGCCGCCAGCATCGAGACGGCGTTGCCGCGAATCCGGCCCTTTTCGGCAATCAGGGCATCCCAATCGAACCCGGGAACCAGGTTTACTTCGATTTCGCCCCCCGGTTGCCAGTAGTTGGAGATTTGCAGCCCTGCGGGGCCGGAAATACCCCGGTGGGTGAACAGCAGGTCTTCGCGAAAGGTGCCGCGCCCAAACGGACCGCGGCACGTGATGTCGACTTCCAGAGAAACCCCCGCAAGCTCGCCGTACCCGGCAGCAACCGAGCTCTCAAACACCAGTGGCACCAAGCCGGGTCGTGGCTCGATGATCTTCAGTCCAAATTGGCGTGCGATCCTGTAAGCGAAGTCTGTAGCACCGGCTTTCGGAATCGAAAGCCCGCCGGTCGACACGACTACAGAGCGTGCACGCAACGGACCGGCATCGGTATCAAGTACAAATCCCGCCGCCTCCCGCCGCACTGCATCGACACGCGTTCCCAACCGCCATTGGACGCCGCCAGCGGCGCATTCATCCCTCAGCATGTCGACGATATCGTTCGCGGAGCGATCGCAGAACAACTGGCCACGATGCTTTTCATGGAAGTCAATCCGGTGCTTTCGCACCAGGGAAATGAAATCGGCCGGGGCATATCCGGCCAGAGCCGAACGACAAAAGCGCGGGTTCGCAGAGACAAAATTGTCCGGTCCTGCGTTCAGGTTGGTGAAATTGCAGCGTCCACCGCCGGAGATGCGAATCTTTTCGCCCGGGGCGTCTCGATGCTCGATCAGGACCACGCGCCTTCCACGTTGCCCTGCGACACCGGCGCACATCATGCCGGCTGCCCCGGCGCCGATCACGGCCACATCAAAGGGTTGCATGTGGGGGATTGTTGCATGCGCATGCCGCGAGGAAGGCCTGCTTTGGCAATGTAAACAGCGTTTCGTGAATTGGCTTGCCGACCCGGAATCGTGGCGTCACCATGGCAATGGGTGTTGAGAATGTTGGAGCCTGCATTTGCCTTGCTGGGCCCGGTCGCCCTGATGTCGGTCGCACTATGTTGGATCGATCGTCACTTTCGCCGGTTCGACGGCTATCGCAATCCGTCACTGCTCGGACTTATGGTGGAGATATCAGAACGTGATTTCGCCGGACCGACCATTGGGTGGTGGGGTGATCATCGTCTGCATGAGTTCGTCTTCATCCGCAACCGGTATTTTGAATACGATCGGTTGGTGCCGCGCGACTACTGCTATCGCGTTGCCGCCGACAAGTTATTCATCGCACCGGGGGTGGTTTACCTCGGGCGCTGAAAGGCAACGTCCGAAGCAGGGCCACATCAGCCAGTTACTCGATCGCTGCCACGGAAGCGTTGAACTCCCTTGAGCAAGAAAAAGGCGGCCCTGGGCCGCCCTTCCACTGCATGAACGGTAGTTCAGTTTGCGGACCTGAGGCCCGCTACGTAGTCTGATACCGCAGCCATTTCGGAGTCCGACATACGCGCCGCAACCCCACGCATCATGCCAGCCGGGTCGTTGGCACGCTCGCCGGCGCGAAACGCAATCAATTGTGCTTTCGTGTACTCGGCCCACTGGCCCGCGACCCGTGGATACTGCGCGGGAATGCCGGCACCCGCAGGGCCATGACAGCCTGCGCATGCGGCCACACCCTTTTCCGGTATGCCCCCGCGGTAGATCTTCTCACCAAGTTTCGCACCTTGTGCGCTGCGTGCCGCGCCGTCCTTCGGCTTCTGCTGCGCATAGTACGCGGCGACGTTTCGCATGTCTTCAGGCGTCATGCTGCCGGCAAAGCCCATCATCACGGCATTCTTGCGCGTCTTGTTGGCTTTAAGATCCGCTAGCTGCTTGGCTATGTATTCGGGATGTTGTCCGGCCAGTTTAGGGTTGACGGCCGCGACGCTGTTGCCGTCAGGGTTATGGCAAGCGGCGCATACCTGGCTGGCGATCTGTGAACCCTTCGCTACGTCCGCCTTGGGGGCCGCCGCTGGTTCTGCCGCGGACGCGGAACTGGCCGCGAACATCACCGCGGCGAAAATCGAAAGTGCTGTTTTCATTGTCTGGGAGCGAAACATGGGACACAAGGCCATCAAACCCTATATTCTACCGTAAGTGGCAGCAGCCTGACGCATTCAGCGATGCCCTCAGTACCTAAACCGGCCGCCCCCGGGCAATCAGATAAGAATCCCATCATGTCATTCCTGCATCGCGCAGCATTTTTCATCACCGCTGCGAAACTCTCGGATCTGACGTTTCCCTCGTCGGCCGAAGTGGCCTTTGTCGGCAGGTCGAATTCGGGCAAGTCCAGCGCCATCAATACCTTGGCCAACCAGCGCAGGCTAGCCTTCACCAGCAAGACGCCGGGCCGCACCCAGCAACTCAACTATTTCGCTTTGGGCATGGACCGGTACCTGGTCGATTTGCCCGGCTACGGATATGCCAAGGTCCAGAAATCAGAACACAAACGCTGGGGCGGCTTTCTCTCGGGTTATTTGCAGTCCCGCGCGCCGCTGGTGGGAATGGTGCTGATCATGGATGCCAGACGGCCACTGACCGAACTGGACTGCCAGATGCTTGACTGGTTTACGCCGCGCGGCATCCCCGTCCACGCCTTGTTGACCAAGGCGGACAAACTTGGGCGTAACGAGCAAAGCATGGTCTTGCAAAAGGTTCAGGCTGAAATGACCAAGTACGGGCCAATGTGCAGCGCCAGCCTTTTCTCCAGTCTCAAAAAGACAGGAGTCGAAACCATATCCAAGGTGCTTGCGGTTTGGCTCGGATTTCCGGACCCGAAGGTGCCGGCAGTGCCCGCCGCAAAAAATTTGGCCGTGGAGCACGCAAGCACTCCACGGCCAGAAAGGCCTCTAGAATAAGGCACCCGCTCAGGGAGGAGAAGCGGGCGACGCAAATACGTCTAGGTCATATGTTATCGACTTTCGTGGTCTGTTCAACTGGGAATAACCCTGAGGATAGGCCTAATTTCGATGAAAGCGCCGTGTAAACCAGAGAGAGTGCAGGTATAACGTCATGAATATTAGTGGAAAATTTCCGGAGAAGCGGATGCGGCGGAATCGCCGTTCGGAGTTTGCTAGACGCTTGGTTCAAGAGAATGTTCTCACAACAAATGACCTGATTTATCCCGTTTTTGTCCTGGACGAACGAGATGTTGGCTCTGGCATTGTCCAAGCTGTCCCGTCAATGCCGGGGGTGTCGAGGTACACCCTGGACAAGCTCCTGGGGGTCGCGGAAGCTACCCTTAATGCGGGTGTTCCTTGTCTGGCCCTGTTTCCCGTAATCGACCAGGCGAAAAAATCGCTTGATGGGCGCGAGGCCGAGAATCCCGATGGGCTTGTTCCACGGGTAGTCGCCGAACTCAAGTCGCGCTTTCCCGAACTCGGGGTGCTGTGTGACGTGGCTTTGGACCCATACACCATCCACGGTCAGGATGGTGTGATCGATGATTCGGGTTACATCATGAACGAGATCACCGTCGATATCCTGTGCCGCCAGGCGAAAGTACAGGCTGACGCCGGGGTCGATATTGTGGCCCCGTCCGACATGATGGACGGACGCATCGGCGCCATCCGCAGGGCACTGGATGTCGGAGGTCGTGAACTTGTCCAGATCATGGCGTACTCGGCGAAGTATGCATCGGCTTTCTACGGACCATTCCGCGATGCCGTTGGTTCGGCGAAGAATCTGGGAAAGTCGAACAAGAAGACATACCAGATGGACCCGGGGAATAGTGACGAGGCCTTGTGGGAGGTCGGACTGGACCTGGCAGAAGGTGCTGACATGGTGATGGTCAAGCCGGGCATGCCCTACCTTGATATCGTCCGCCGGGTGAAGGAGGAGTTTAAGGCGCCGACGTTCGTCTACCAGGTCAGTGGCGAATATGCGATGCTCAAAGCGGCGGCTCAGAACGGGTGGCTGGATGAGCGCATGGTCGCAACGGAATCGCTCCTCGCATTCAAGCGAGCCGGAGCCGATGGTGTGTTGACATATTTCGCCCTCGATGCAGCCCGTTGGATCCGAGAGGACGCAGGCCGGTAAGCGCGATATATGACCCTGAGAATGGCTCGCCGTGCTGTTCCGCTAGATGTGCGGCTCGCGCGACGCCGGAATCATCGCGGAGAATCGTCCCTAACCCAATTCATATAGGCGGGAAGCCCGGCGGTCACAGGAACCGCGATGATCTCGGGCACCTCATACGGATGATGGGCGCGTATGAGGGACTCCACCGCCGGATATCTTGCCTTGGTGGTCTTGATCATGAGCGGGATCTCGCTCGCCCTTTCTGTAACGCCCTTCCAGCGATAGATGGACTCGCAGGCTGGCATGATTGTCACGCATGCCGCCGCACCGGTTTCCACGAGAAGAGCCGCCAGAGTGCTGGCGGTTGCGGGATCAGGGGAATTGCATGACACCAGCCAGACATCATCCATGGGTTTCTCCGGTGTGCGATCCATCTTGAGTACAGCGACAGGTCGGTTTTCCCGCCCTTGAAGGCTGGCGAAATCTCGTTGGGACCGCGATGACTCACACGCCAGGATTCGCGCGGGGGACCGCATTCGCGATCGAAAAAAAAGCCGGGCAAGCCCGGCTTTTCAGGTCCAGCAAAGTCGCTTCAGGCGGCTGACGCGGTTGCGGATTCGGCGACTTCCGGCCGATCCAGCAACTCCACCAGTGCCATCGGTGCATTGTCCCCCTTGCGAAAACCGTACTTGAGGATCCGCAGGTAGCCGCCATTACGTTTGGCAAAACGGGGGCCAAGTTCACCGAAAAGCTTGACCACCATGTCGCGATCCCGCAGGCGGGAAAACGCCAGGCGCTTATTTGCCAATGACGGATTCTTGCCGAGGGTGATGATGGGTTCGGCCATCATCCGGAGTTCCTTTGCTTTCGGCAATGTGGTCTTGATGACCTCATGCTTAAGCAGGGAGACCGTCATGTTGCGAAGCATCGCGACGCGATGCGCCGAGGTGCGATTGAGTTTTCTAAGTCCGTGTCCGTGACGCATGATGTATGCCCCTTAGGCTTTTTCAAGACCCGCAGGCGGCCAGTTCTCGAGCTTCATGCCGAGCGTGAGGCCACGCGAAGCCAGTACTTCCTTGATTTCGTTCAACGACTTGCGGCCAAGATTGGGCGTCTTAAGAAGCTCATTCTCGGTGCGCTGGATCAAATCGCCGATGTAGTAGATATTTTCCGCCTTGAGGCAATTGGCGGAACGCACGGTCAGCTCAAGATCGTCAACCGGGCGCAGCAGAATCGGGTCGATGATGCCAGGCTTGGCTCCGCCGCTCGGCTGCTCCTTGGTGTCTTCAAGCGCAGCAAATACCTGCAACTGTTCAACCAGGATACGCGCCGCCTTGCGTACCGCCTCTTCCGGCTCGATGACCCCGTTGGTCTCGATATCGACCACCAGACGATCCAGGTCGGTTCGTTGCTCCACGCGCGCCGATTCAACAGCATACGACACCCGGCGCACCGGGCTATAGGATGCATCAAGGACGATCTTGCCAATGGTCTTGGTTTCCTCGTCCCCGACTATGCGAACGTTGCCCGGGACATAACCGCGGCCACGTTCCACCTTGATCTGCATATCGAGCTTGCCGTTGCCGGCAAGATGGGCGATATGATGGTCGAGGTTGATGATGCGCACATCGTGGGGAATCTCGATGTCCTTTGCGGTAACCGCGCCAGCGCCCGACTTCTTCAGGTTGAGCAGCACCTCATCCCGCCCCTCGAGCTTCATGACCACGCCCTTGAGGTTAAGGAGGATATCGACAACGTCTTCCTGGACACCCTCGATGGTCGAATACTCATGAACGACACCCGCGATGGTAACTTCCGTCGGCGCATAGCCGTCCATCGATGACAGCAGGACGCGACGCAGTGCATTGCCAAGCGTATGCCCGTACCCGCGCTCGAACGGCTCCATCGTGACTTTCGCGTGCGAGGGCCCGAGATCCTCGACGTTAACGATCTTCGGCTTCAGAAAACCCGTGTTAGCCATGTGATCCTTCCAATCAAAATAATCAACAGCATGTGCATCGCCCGCGAGGGGCGATCAGCGCGAGTAAAGCTCGACAACCAGACTTTCGTTGACGTCCTGGGCGATTTCGCCACGATCCGGGAGCGACTTGAACTTGCCCGTCATCTTTGCGGTATCGACTTCCACCCACGACGGAAATCCGGCCTGTTCGGCCAGCGAGACCGCGTCCTTGATCCGCAACTGGCCACGTGACTTTTCACGCACCGACACCACGTCACCCGGCTTGATCTGCACCGACGCGATGTTGACTGTCTTGCCGTTGACTTCAATTGCCTTGTGTCCGACCAACTGACGAGCCTCGGCTCGGGTCGAGCCATAGCCCATCCTGTAGACGACGTTGTCGAGCCGTGTCTCGAGCAGGTGCAACAGGTTTTCACCCGTGTTGCCCTTGCGACGAACGGCCTCGGCGTAATAGCGCCGGAACTGGCGCTCAAGCACGCCATACATCCGGCGCACCTTCTGCTTTTCACGCAATTGCTTGCCATAGTCCGAAAGGCGTTGACCGGACTTGAGGCCATGCTGCCCGGGGGCGACTTCCGATTTGCACTTGTCCGAAAAGGCCTTGCGGGCGCTCTTCAGGAATAGGTCTGTGCCCTCTCGACGCGAGAGTTTGCACTTAGGGCCGGTATAGCGAGCCATTGATTTACTTTCCCCAATTCAACATTCACAACGGGGTTCGACGCCAAAAGAAAAGCAGCCCCGCATGAAACATGCGGGACAGCATGCCGCTTACGAATCGATACTAAATGCGGCGCCTCTTGGGGGGCCGGCACCCGTTGTGTGGTACCGGCGTCACGTCGGTGATGCTGGAAATCTTCATTCCCAGCGCATTCAATGCACGCACTGAAGACTCACGACCGGGGCCGGGTCCCTTGATACGTACCTCGAGATTCTTGACACCACATTCCACCGCGACCTTGCCTGCTGCTTCAGCCGCCACCTGTGCCGCAAACGGGGTTGACTTGCGCGAACCCTTGAAACCGGCGCCGCCGGAAGTGGCCCACGACAATGCATTGCCCTGACGGTCGGTGATCGTGATGATGGTATTGTTGAACGAAGCGTGAATATGGGCAATGCCCTCCGCAACGTTCTTCTTGACCTTCTTGCGCACCCGCGTGGATGCCGATTGCTGCTTGTTGGTAGCCATGTATGTTTCCTAACCAGCGTTGGAGCTGAAGCGCTTCGTGACTATTTGCCGGCGATCGCGTTGCGTGCCTTGCGCGGGCCCTTGCGGGTACGCGCATTGGTACGGGTACGCTGGCCGCGCACCGGAAGACCGCGCTTGTGGCGTACGCCACGATAGCACCCAAGATCCATCAGGCGCTTGATGTTCATCGACACTTCGCGACGCAGGTCGCCTTCAACGATGAATTTCCCCACTTGCTCGCGCAGCCGGTCGACTTGCGCGTCGGTGAGGTCCTTCATCTTGAGTGAGGGTGTCACGCCGGAAGCAACGCAAATGGCGCGCGCACGCGGGCGGCCAATACCGTAAATCGACGTGAGCGCGATTTCGGCGTGCTGGTGGTTTGGAATGTTGATGCCTGCGATACGAGCCATGTCGTGTCCTTCAACTAGAGTTCTTTAGCGCCTGACAAATAAGGAATGCGGGACTCAGCCCTGGCGCTGCTTGTGCCGGGGATCGGTGCAGATGACCCGCACGACGCCCTTGCGCTTGATGATCTTGCAGTTGCGGCAGATCTTCTTGACCGAAGCCAGTACTTTCATTTTGTCCTCGACTCTCTTTTCAATTCGTTCCTCCCCTGCCTGTGAAGCCAGGCCGGGTACTACTCTCATTTGGCGCGAAATACTATCCGCGCTTTCGTCAAATCATAAGGCGTCAACTCGACGGTCACCTTGTCACCCGGGAGGATGCGAATATAGTGCATGCGCATCTTGCCGGAAATGTGACCCAGAACGACGTGCCCGTTTTCGAGTTTCACCCGAAAGGTGGCGTTCGGCAGGGTTTCGATCACTTCGCCCTGCATCTGGATGACGTCTTCCCTGGCCATTCAGTCCTGTACTGCCTGTAATTTCCCTAGAACATTCCGCCCTTGAAATTAGACTTCTTCAACAAAGACTCATACTGGTGGGACATGATGTACGCCTGAACCTGCGACATGAAGTCCATCGTCACCACGACGATGATCAGCAATGACGTACCGCCAAAATAAAATGGGACATTCCATTTGAGAATCAGGAATTCAGGCAACAGGCATACCAGCGTCACGTATACGGCACCCGTCAAGGTCAACCGCATCAATATCTTGTCGATGTATTTGGCAGTTTGGTCACCTGGCCGGATTCCCGGCACGAATGCGCCACTTTTCTTGAGGTTTTCGGCGGTTTCCTTGCTGTTGAAGACAAGGGCGGTATAGAAGAAACAGAAAAAGACGATCGCTGCGGCGTAAAGCATTACGTAAATCGGCTGACCCGGCGAAAGCGTTCCGGCGATATCCTTCAGCCAGCGTAGCTGATCGCCAGACGAAAACCAGCTCGTGATAGTCGCAGGAAAGAGAATGATCGACGACGCGAAGATGGGTGGTATCACGCCGGACATGTTCAACTTGAGCGGCAAATGCGATGACTGCCCGCCGTAAACACGATTTCCCACCTGGCGCTTCGCGTAGTTGACCAGAATCTTCCGCTGACCACGCTCGACAAATACCACGGCAAAGGTAACAGCGATCACAAGCAGCACTATGAAGATGGCCGACAGCGCATTCATCGCCCCGGTACGCACCAACTCCAGAAGGCCGCCAATCGCACTGGGCAGACCCGCGGCGATCCCTGCAAAAATAATGATCGAGATGCCGTTGCCAAGGCCACGTTCGGTGATTTGCTCGCCAAGCCACATGAGGAACATTGTGCCGGTCACCAACGTGGAAACCGTGACAAAGCGGAACATAACGCCCGGATCCATTACCAATCCTGGTTGCGCCTCAAGCGCAACGGAGATCCCGAATGCCTGGAAAAACGCGAGGAACACGGTAGCGTAGCGCGTGTATTGCGTAATCTTCCTTCGTCCCGCCTCGCCCTCCTTCTTGAGCGCCTCGAACGGTGGATAGACCACCGTCAATAGCTGCATGATGATCGACGACGAAATATAGGGCATGATCCCCAGCGCGAAGATCGTGAATCTCGACAATGCTCCGCCCGAGAACATGTTGAACATGCCCAGAATGCCACCCTGATTTTGCTTGAACAATTCAGCCAGTTGCGCTGGATCGATGCCCGGAACGGGAATGTGCGCACCAATCCTGTAAACCAGAAGCGCCAGCAACAAGAAGACCAGACGGCGCTTCAAATCGCCGAATTTGCCGGACTTGGCAACGGTCATTGCATCAGTAGCCACTTGCGCTCAGTTCCTGAAGTGTGCGGTTATCCGGGTCAAGCCGCAGCTACGGTAGCAACTGAACCGCCTGCGGCTTCAATCGCCGCCTTGGCACCCTTGGTCGCCGCGACATCAATTAGCTTGACGCTCTTTTCGATTTTGCCGGACAGGATTACCTTGGCCCGAATCGTCAATGCCGGAACCACGCCGGCCGCCTTCAAAATCTCCAGCGATACTTCGCCACCTTCAAGGGCCTGTAATTCGTTCAGGCGAACCTCTGCGACAAACTCACGGGTGCGGGAGAAAAAGCCCCGCTTCGGAAGGCGGCGCTGCAGCGGCATCTGGCCACCTTCGAAACCGACCTTGTGGAATCCACCCGCGCGTGACTTCTGTCCCTTGTGGCCGCGGCCAGCCGTCTTGCCGATACCGGACCCGATGCCGCGTCCAACACGGCGCTTCGCGTGTTTAGCACCGTCAGCCGGCTTGAGGGTATTGAGTTTCATGATCTTGTCCGTGAATTGCTGGTGAAACGGATTACTGCGCCTTGACCAGGTAATACACCCGGTTGATCATTCCGCGAACCGCCGGCGTGTCCTCAAGGACACGCGACGAGTTCAGACGGCGCAAGCCAAGACCGCGAACGGTGGCACGGTGCTTTTCGCTTGTGCCATTCGGGCTCTTGACCAGGGTGACAGTCAATGTTTTCTTTGCGGTCATGTCGTACTCCTCAGGTCCCGAGAACTTCTTCCACAGTCTTGCCGCGCTTGGCCGCAACTTCTGCAGGAGTTGTCATTTTTGTCAGGCCGTCGAGAGTGGCACGGACAACGTTGTACGGGTTCGTCGATCCCTGGCACTTTGCAAGCACGTTGGTAACACCCACGACCTCGAATACCGCGCGCATCGGGCCACCGGCAATGATTCCGGTACCCTCACTGGCCGGCTGCATGAACACCTTGGCCGCGCCGTGCACGCCAACGATCGCATGCTGAAGCGTACCGTTCTTGAGCGACACCTTGACCATCTTGCGACGCGCTTCTTCCATTGCCTTTTGGACAGCAACAGGTACCTCGCGGGACTTGCCCTTGCCCATTCCGATACGACCATCGCCATCGCCGACAACGGTCAGTGCAGCGAAACCAAGGATGCGGCCGCCTTTGACCACCTTGGTAACGCGGTTGACGGCGATCATTTTTTCCTTCAGGCCGTCATCACGACCTTCGGCACCGGCTTGAACCTTTTGCATCTTTGCCATGTTTAATCCGCCTAGAACTTGAGGCCGGCTTCACGCGCGGCTTCGGCCAGCGCTTTGACGCGGCCATGGTATGCAAAACCCGAACGGTCGAAAGCCACCGCCGTCACACCGGCCGCCATCGCCTTCTCGGCAATCCGCTTCCCGACGGCGGCCGCCGCTTTGGCGTTTCCGCCGCTGGCGAGTTCCTTGCGCAACTCCGCTTCGTTGGTGGAAGCGCTTGCGAGCACACGCCCCCCACCAATGACCTGCGCGTAAATGTGGCTGTTGGTCCGATGAACCGTAAGCCGGCTCACCTTGAGTTCGGCAATCTTGTGCCGCGTCTGTTTGGCGCGACGCAAGCGCGATGCTGTCTTGTCCATAATGACCCCTTACTTCTTCTTGGTCTCTTTGATGATCACGCGCTCGTCGGCGTAGCGGACACCCTTGCCCTTGTAGGGCTCCGGCGGGCGGTACGCACGAACTTCAGCAGCAACCTGGCCGACCTGCTGCCTGTCGATGCCCTTGATCAGGATTTCGGTTTGTTGCGGCGTTTCGCATTTGACGCCCGACGGCATGGAATGCACAACCGGATGGGAGAAACCGAGCGAAAGATTGAGCTTGTCGCCTTGCGCCTGTGCTCGATACCCGACTCCCACCAAAGTAAGCTTCTTTTCAAAGCCTTTGGTGACACCATGAACCATGTTGTTCACGAGCGCCCGGAAGGTACCCGACATGGCATCAGCATCGCGCGAGTCATTGGCCGGAACAACCTTGAGGCTGTCGCCGTCCTTGACGATCGTAACCGCAGCGTTGATCGATTGCGTCAGGGTGCCCAATGGGCCCTTTACCGTGATCTGATCCGCGGTGATGGTGGTTTCAACGCCCTTGGGAACTGCCACCGGGTTCTTGCCTACTCTGGACATTTCCGGTCTCCCTTAAGCAACCACGCAAAGAACTTCGCCACCCACACCAGTGTCGCGCGCCTTGCGATCGGTCATCACGCCCTTGGAGGTGGAAAGAATTGCCACGCCGAGACCATTCATCACGCGCGGAATATCTTCCTTGCCCTTGTAGATACGCAGTCCGGGACGGCTGATTCTCTCGATGCGGTCAATGACCGGCTTGCCCGAGTAATACTTGAGGGCGATGGTCAATTCAGCCTTGCCGGCATCTTCACGCACGACGAAGTCGTCGATATAACCTTCGTCCTTGAGGACTTTGGCTATCGAGAGCTTCAGTTTCGACGAAGGCATCGCGACCTGCCCTTTTTCGGCAGACTGCGCGTTGCGGATACGGGTCAGCATATCGGCGATCGGATCGCTCATGCTCATGACTTGATTCTCCTAACCTGTTGCATTCGCCTTACCAGCTGGCCTTGACCAGACCCGGAACTTCACCCCGCATTGCCACTTCGCGAAGCTTGTTTCGGGCCAGTCCGAATTTCCGGAAGGTGCCGCGCGGACGTCCGGTGAGTTCACAACGATTGCGCAGACGCACCGGGCTGGCATCGCGCGGCAGCTCCTGGAACTTCCGACGCGCTTCCATCCGCTCTTCGTCAGAGCGCTTGGGGTCATTGATGATCGCCTGCAGGGCCTTGCGCTTGGGCGCGTACTTCTTGACCTGTTGCTCGCGCTTGACCTGGCGGTTGATGAGGGAAAGTTTAGCCATCGTAAGTCGCCTTAAGTCTTGAACGGGAAGCGGAACGCCGCGAGCAGGGCCCTGGCGTGCTCATCGGTCTTGGCAGTTGTCGTGATGCTGATATTCATGCCGCGGATCGCGTCGATCTTGTCGTACTCGATCTCGGGGAAAATGATCTGTTCCTTGACTCCGATGTTGTAGTTGCCGCGGCCGTCGAACGACCGCCCGGAGATGCCGCGGAAGTCACGGACCCGCGGCAGGGCAATGGTCACGAAGCGGTCGATGAACTCATACATCCGCTCGCCCCGAAGCGTCACCATGCAACCGATCGGATAACCCTGGCGGATCTTGAAACCGGCAATCGCCTTCTTCGACAGGGTCACCACGGGCTTTTGCCCGGCAATCTTGGTCATGTCGCCGACCGCATGATCCATGACCTTTTTGTCGGCGACCGCTTCGGATACGCCCATGTTGAGCGTCACCTTGGTGATCCGCGGAACTTCCATCACGGATTTGAAAGCGAACTTTGACATCAGATCGGGAACGATCTGTTCTTTGAATTGTTGCTGCAGACGCGCCATTCTGGATACCCCTCGCGTGCTTATTTGGCGTCGACTTCAGCGCCGGTCGAGCGGAAAACCCGCACCTTGCGCTTGTCGTCGAGGATCTTGAAGCCCACTCGATCAGCCTTCTGGGTCGAGGGATTGAATAATGCGACATTCGAGATGTCGATCGGCATGGTCTTGTCGACAACACCGCCGGTCTGCCCCTTCATCGGGTTCGGCTTGGTGTGCTTTTTCACCGTATTGACGCCCTCGACGACGACATGCGTGTCGTCAATGCGCTTGAGGACGCTGCCTCGCTTGCCCTTGTCACGGCCCGCGATCACGATCACGTCGTCGCCCCTGCGGATTTTTTCCATCACAGAACCTCCGGTGCCAGAGAAACGATCTTCATGAACCGCTCGGTGCGCAGCTCGCGCGTGACCGGCCCGAAAATCCGCGTCCCGATCGGCTCAAGCTTGGCATTGAGAAGCACGGCGGCATTGCCGTCGAACTTGATCAACGAGCCGTCACTGCGGCGCACACCCTTGGAGGTGCGAACCACGACCGCGCTGTAGACCTCGCCCTTCTTGACCCGGCCGCGCGGTGCGGCATCCTTGATCGAAACCTTGATGACGTCCCCAATGGACGCGTAGCGACGCTTCGAACCGCCAAGCACCTTGATGCACATGACGGAGCGCGCACCCGTGTTGTCGGCCACGTCGAGCCTTGACTGCATCTGAATCATGATTCTTCACCCTTATCCAACTTTACCCGCCACCCCATGAGGCGCCGGTCAGTTTTGGAGCCCGTACGGGCACAGTGTTTGAACTTGCAATCCGGCCCGCAGGCCGGTGCTTTCAGCCTTCTTGCGTCGCAAGAAAAACTGGGAAGCCAAAAAGTATAACCCGCTCTGCGCGTCAGCGCAAGCGAATTAAATGTCGCGCGATTTGGTGACCAGCCGAGCCACTTTCCATGCCTTGGTCTTGGAAATAGGGGCGGTTTCCTCAATCTCCACAGTGTCGCCCATCTTGAATTCGTTGGTCTCGCTGTGTGCGTGAAACTTCTTGGACCTGGTGATGTACTTGCCGATCACCGGGTGCTTTACGCGGCGCTCGACCAGAACAGTCACGGTCTTGTTCATCTTGTCGCTCACGACACGCCCGACGAGCGTGCGCTTGAGCGACACCTTGGGGGTCGGGGCTTGTTCGGTGGCTTGGTTCATGCGATATCGCTCCCTTTTCAGGCCTTCTTCAGCTGCGCCTCGCGCATTACGGTACGGACACGCGCGATGTCACGGCGGGTTTTCTTGATCTGGCTATTGTTGGTAAGCTGTTGCGTTGCGGCTTGCATGCGCACGGAAAACTGTGCCCTGAGCAGATCTGCCAACTCTTTGGTCAAGGCGCCCTCATCCTTGGCGCGCAGTTCACTGGCTTTCATTTGCTATTTGCTCCTGTATCAAGCGCCGACCTGTCGGCTGACAAACGTGGTCGCGATCGGCAGCTTCGCAGAGGCCAGGCGGAATGCTTCGCGTGCAAGCGTCTCGTCGACACCGTCCATCTCGTAGAGCACCTTGCCTGGCTGGATCTCGGCAACGTAGTACTCGGGGTTGCCCTTGCCGTTACCCATGCGGACCTCGGCGGGCTTTGACGAAATGGGCTTGTCCGGAAAAATTCGGATCCAGATGCGGCCACCCCGCTTGATATGGCGGGTCATGGCGCGCCGGGCCGCCTCGATCTGGCGGGCGGTCAAACGGCCGCGACCGGTGGCTTTCAGGCCATATTCACCAAACGATACCTTGGTACCGCGGGTGGCGATCCCCTTGTTGCGGCCCTTTTGTTCCTTGCGGTACTTGCGGCGTGCAGGTTGCAACATGATGACTACTCCTTCGTGCCGTCAGCGGCGGGCGGCGCGGCTTTGCGCACCCTCTTTGCTGGCGCCTTGGCAGCTTCTTCCGCAGGCTTTGCGGTTTCGGCTGCAGGTTCTTCAGGTTTCGCGTCCTCACCGGGGCGCGCGATGCGCTTACGAGGAGCCTTGGCTGCAGGCTTCGCGTCGGCCGGGGCCGGGCGGGGCGTGGTGCGACGCGGCTTGCGATCAGGTGCGGGCTCGGCGTCTGCGGGCGCGGTGGCCAGCGGCTGCTCGTTCTTGCCAAGCATGTCGCCCTTGTAGACCCAAACCTTGATGCCAATGGCGCCATAGGTCGTACGCGCCTCGCCGAACCCGTAGTCAATATTTGCACGCAGCGTGTGAAGCGGGACACGGCCTTCGCGATACCACTCCGTACGGGCGATTTCGATGCCATTCAGACGCCCGGAGGACATGATCTTTATGCCCTGCGCACCCAGGCGCATGGCATTCTGCATGGCACGCTTCATCGCGCGGCGGAACATGATGCGCTTTTCAAGCTGCTGCGCGATCGAGTCTGCGATTAACTGGGCATCGAGCTCAGGCTTGCGTATCTCTTCGATATTGACATGGACCGGCACCCCAAGCATGCGGTTGAGGTCGCTTTTGAGGACTTCGATGTCCTCGCCTTTCTTGCCAATCACCACGCCAGGCCGGGCCGAGAAGACCGTGATACGCGCGGTCTTTGAGGGCCGCTCGATCAACACGCGGCCGACTGAAGCGTGCGCAAGCTTGCGCTTGAGATATTCACGTACCTTGATGTCTTCGCCCAGCATTGTTGCGAAGTCTCGATTGCCAGCGTACCAGCGCGATCCCCAGTCCTTGGTGACGCTCAGACGAAACCCGGTCGGGTGTATTTTCTGTCCCATGGCGGCCCCTTACTTTTTGCCGTCGCCAACCGTCACATAGACGTGGCAAGTTTGTTTGCTGATGCGGTTACCGCGGCCTTTGGCGCGCGCGGTGAAACGCTTGAGGACCATGCCCTTTTCGACGTAGATCGTCTTGACCTTCAGCTCGTCGATATCGGCGCCGTCGTTGTGCTCGGCGTTGGCAATCGCGGACTCCAGGACCTTCTTGATGATAACGGCGCCCTTTTTGGGGCTGAAGGCGAGGATATTTAGCGCCTTGTCGACCGGCAAGCCGCGGATCTGATCAGCGACAAGGCGGCCTTTCTGGGCCGAGAGGTGGGCGCCTCGCAAAGATGCGGAAGTTTCCATCGTCATACCTCGCTATTTCTTCCCGGCCATATTGGCCTTTTTATCGGCGGGATGACCCTTGAAGGTTCGGGTCAGCGCGAACTCGCCGAGCTTGTGTCCGACCATGTTTTCGGAGATGTACACCGGAATGTGCTGCTTGCCGTTGTGCACTGCGAGCGTCAGGCCGATGAAATCGGGGAGGACCGTCGAGCGCCGCGACCAGGTCTTGATAGGCTTCTTGTCCTTCGTAGCCTGAGCGGTCTCGATTTTCCTGATGAGATGGGCGTCAACAAAAGGCCCTTTTTTTACGGAACGTGCCATGACTTTGCCCTCTTACTTCTTGTGACGGCGCTGCACGATCATGCTCGTGGTGCGCTTGTTCTTGCGGGTACGGTAGCCTTTGGTCTTCTGGCCCCATGGGCTCACCGGATCACGGCCGGCTGCCGTCTTGCCCTCGCCGCCACCGTGGGGATGGTCGACCGGGTTCATCACAACGCCACGAACCGTCGGACGGATGCCGCGCCAGCGCTGCGCACCCGCCTTGCCGATCTGCCGCAGCGAATGCTCTTCATTGCCAACTTCGCCAATGGTCGCGCGACACTCGATATGAACGCGACGGATTTCGCCGGAACGCAAGCGCAGCTGGGCATAGCTACCCTCACGTGCGAGCAACTGAACCGAGGTTCCCGCAGAACGCGCAATCTGCGCACCCTTGCCAGGCAGCATCTCGATGCAATGGATGGTCGAACCAACCGGAATATTGCGGATCGGCAACGCGTTGCCCGACTTGATCGGCGCCTCTGGTCCTGACACCAGGTTCGTGCCCGCCTCCACACCCTTCGGGGCGATGATGTAGCGACGCTCGCCGTCGGCGTAACACAGGAGAGCGAGATGGGCGCTGCGGTTCGGGTCGTACTCGATGCGCTCGACACGGGCTGCAATGCCGTCCTTGTCTCGACGAAAATCAACGACGCGATAATGCTGCTTGTGACCGCCACCAATATGCCGCGTGGTGATATGGCCGTTGTTGTTGCGGCCCGCGGTCTTGGTCTTCTTCTCGATCAGGGCGTCAACAGGTCGGCCTTTGTAGAGATTGGGAGTGACCACCCTGACCACGCCACGGCGCCCGGGGGATGTCGGTTTCAGTTTGACCAAAGCCATGTTATACGGCCTCCGCGAGGTTGAGGTCGCTGCCTTCCTTGAGGCAGACGTAGGCTTTTTTCCAGTTGCGACGACGACCGGTCAAGCGGCCGAAGCGCTTTTCCTTGCCACGCACGTTGAGGATCTGGACAGCCGCCACTTCGACCTTCTGTTCCTTGAACATCGCCTCCACGGCGTCCTTCACGTCGGCCTTGGTGGCGTCGGCGGCGACCCGGAATGCGATCTGGCGCAGCTTGTCGGCAATCATGGTGCTCTTCTCCGAAACAATCGGGGCAAGCAACACCAGCGGCAGCCGGTCTTTGCTGTAGTTGTTCATGCGAAGAGCTCCTTAACCTTTTCGACTGCCGCCTTGGTCATCAGGACCTTGTCGAAATTCACCAGGGACACCGGATCAGCATGGGTCACATCTACAACCGCGGCATTGATCAAATTGCGGGAGGCAAGGTAGAGGTTGTCGTCTACGCCATCTGTAATCAGAAGGACCGATTCGAGGCCCATACCCTTGATTTTCTGGGCAAAGAGCTTGGTCTTCGGAGCCTCGACAGTAAACTCGTCAACCACCGCAATGCGGTCCTCGCGGGCCAGTTGGGAAAGGATGGAGCACATCCCGGCGCGGTACATCTTCTTGTTGACCTTATGAGTGAAGTTCTCATCCGGCGAGTTCGGGAAAATGCGACCGCCTCCGCGCCACAACGGGCTGGACGTCATGCCCGAACGGGCACGGCCAGTGCCTTTCTGGCGCCACGGCTTCTTCGTCGAGTGCTTTACTTCCTCGCGGTCCTTCTGCTTGCGATTTCCGCTACGCGCATTGGCCTGATAGGCCACCACCACCTGGTGGATCAGCGCTTCGTTGAAATCGCGCGCGAACACCGTGTCGGGGGCGCTAACGTTCCCGGCCGATTGGCCCTGGGCGTCGATTAATTTCAGTTCCATCGTCAGGCCCCTTTCGCCGCAGGCGTAACGACAATGTGGCCGTTGTCGGAACCGGGAACCGCACCCTTTACCAGGATCAGGCCGCGCTCGACGTCAACGCGCGCAACCACCAGATTCTGCGTCGTACGGGTGACCGCACCGAGATGCCCGGACATGCGCTTTCCCGGAAACACCCGCCCCGGGTCCTGAGCCATGCCGATCGAACCCGGCACATTGTGCGAACGTGAGTTGCCGTGCGACGCACGGTTGGAAGAAAAGTGGTGGCGCTTGATTGCACCGGCAAAACCCTTGCCGATGGACGTGCCCTGCACGTCAACTTTCTGCCCTTCCTTGAAGAGATCCGCGCCAATTTTTCCACCCACCTGGAACGAACCAAGCTGGTCGGCGGCGATTCGAAACTCCTTGAGGACTGACCCCGCCTCAACACCCGCCTTGGCGAGGTGGCCGGCAAGCGGCTTGCTGACACGGGAGGCACGACGGGTACCGAACGCCACCTGGATGGCGGAATAACCGTCGGAATCTGGCGACTTGATTTGGGTCACACGGTTGTTCGACACGTCCAGCACGGTCACTGGAACGGCGTCGCCGTCCGCAGTGAAGATGCGGGTCATGCCGACCTTGCGCCCAACAAGGCCTAACCTTGCTGACGTGGTCACTTGTTATCTCCTAAATCCGGCTGCGATTGGCCAGACTCAATTAAGCCCGGGGACCTTTCCGTCTTCAGACAGAAGGGTAAATCCCGGAAAGCCGAACATTATAACCTGCATCGGCGCCATACGCAAGAAGCGCTGGCGCCATTGTTACTACTGCAACTTGATCTCGACATCCACACCCGCTGGTAGATCGAGCTTCATCAGGGCATCGACAGTCTTGTCGGTAGGGTCGACGATGTCCATGAGCCGCATGTGAGTGCGAATTTCGAACTGGTCACGTGAGGTCTTGTTGACGTGCGGCGAGCGCAACACGTCGTAGCGCTGGATCTTGGTGGGAAGCGGAACCGGGCCGCGAACCACAGCGCCGGTGCGCTTCGCCGTATCGACAATCTCGAGTGCCGATTGATCGATCAGGCGGTAATCAAATGCCTTGAGGCGGATTCGGATTTTTTGGCTTTGCATGGACTTTCCTTAAAGAACGAGGCGGGCGATTCCGCCTGCCGGCTGGACGGCACAACGGCCGGGCCAGGTCCGCGACAGCGGCATCCGGCCCGACTAAGCGATTCGCGGTTGGCTCTGCCGCGACTACTACCTTACTCGATGACTTTGGCGACGACGCCGGCGCCGACGGTACGACCGCCTTCGCGGATCGCGAACCGCAATCCCTGTTCCATCGCGATCGGCGCAATCAGAGTCACCACCATCTTGATGTTGTCTCCAGGCATCACCATCTCGGTGCCTTCCGGCAGCACCACGCTTCCGGTCACATCGGTCGTACGGAAGTAAAACTGCGGACGGTAGTTGTTGAAAAACGGCGTGTGACGCCCGCCCTCTTCCTTCGACAGCACGTACACCTCGCACTCAAACTTGGTGTGCGGCATGATCGTCCCGGGCTTGGCCAGCACCTGGCCACGCTCGACGTCTTCACGCTTGGTGCCACGCAGCAGCACCCCCACGTTGTCGCCCGCCTGACCCTGGTCCAGCAGCCTCCTGAACATCTCCACGCCCGTGCACACGGTCTTCGCCGTCGCCTTCAGGCCCACGATCTCAAGTTCTTCGCCCACCTTCACAATCCCGCGCTCCACCCGCCCGGTCACCACCGTGCCACGGCCAGAGATCGAGAATACGTCTTCAATCGGCAGCAGGAACGGGCCGTCAACCGCACGCTTCGGCTCAGGGATGTACGCGTCCAGCGCGTCGGCCAGCTTCATGATGGCGCCTTCGCCCATCTCGCCCTTGTCGCCTTCCAGCGCCAGCTTCGCCGATCCAATGATGATCGGCGTGTCGTCGCCAGGAAACTCGTACTTCGACAGCAACTCCCGCACTTCCATCTCGACAAGCTCCAGCAACTCCTTGTCGTCGACCATGTCGGCCTTGTTCATGAACACGATGATGTACGGCACGCCCACCTGCCGCGCCAGCAGGATGTGCTCACGCGTCTGCGGCATCGGGCCGTCGGCCGATGACACCACCAGAATCGCGCCGTCCATCTGCGCCGCTCCGGTAATCATGTTCTTGATGTAGTCCGCATGCCCCGGACAGTCAACGTGCGCATAGTGCCGCGACTTCGTCTCGTACTCAACGTGCGCCGTGTTGATCGTGATCCCGCGCGCCTTCTCTTCCGGCGCCGCGTCAATCTGGTCGTACGCCTTCGCCTCTCCACCAAACTTCGACGACAGCACCGTCGTGATCGCAGCCGTCAACGTCGTCTTCCCATGGTCCACGTGACCAATCGTCCCAACGTTAACGTGCGGCTTCGTACGCTCAAATTTGCCCTTGGCCATTTTGCTTATCTCCTAAAGAACAATAAGGGTTGAAACTAAAGAACAACTATTTCTTCGCGCTGATGATGGCGTCGGCGACGTTTTTCGGCGCCTCCGAGTAATGCTTGAATTCCATCGTATAGGTCGCACGGCCCTGCGTGGCTGAGCGCAGCGATGTCGAGTAGCCGAACATCTCCGAGAGCGGCACTTCTGCCTTGATGGTCTTGCCACCGCCGCCGGCAATGTCTTCCATCCCCTGCACCATGCCACGACGTGACGAAAGGTCGCCCATGACGGTACCCGCGTAATCTTCCGGCGTTTCCACCTCGACTGCCATCATCGGCTCAAGCAACACCGGCGACGCAGCGCGCATGCCATCCTTGAAGGCCATCGAAGCGGCCATCTTGAAGGCGTTCTCGTTCGAGTCGACGTCGTGGTAGGAACCGAAGTGCAGGGTCACCTTGACATCCACGACCGGGTAGCCGGCCATCACGCCTGCAGGCAGGGTGTCGATAAGACCCTTTTCCACCGCCGGAATGAACTCGCGGGGTACCACACCGCCCTTGATGGCATCCACAAACGTGAAGCCCTTGCCCGGCTCCTGCGGTTCGATTTTCAGCACCACGTGACCATACTGGCCGCGACCGCCCGATTGCTTGATGAACTTGCCTTCGGCGTTTTCAACCAGCTTGCGGATTGTTTCGCGGTAGGCCACCTGCGGCTTGCCCACGCTGGCCTCGACACCAAACTCGCGCTTCATGCGGTCGACAATGATTTCGAGGTGCAACTCACCCATACCGGCAATGATGGTCTGGCCGGACTCCTCGTCGGTACGCACGCGGAAGGACGGATCCTCCTGCGCCAGGCGATTAAGGGCGATACCCATCTTTTCCTGATCGGCCTTGGTCTTGGGTTCGACAGCCTGCGAAATCACGGGCTCCGGGAAAACCATGCGCTCGAGGATGATGACCTTGTCCGGATCACACAGCGTATCCCCCGTGGTGGCCTCTTTCAGCCCTACGGCGGCAGCGATATCGCCAGCGCGGACTTCCTTGATTTCCTCGCGCTGGTTGGCGTGCATCTGCAGGATCCGGCCAAGGCGATCCTTCTTGCCCTTGACCGAGTTGTAGATCGTGTCGCCGGAGTTGACCACGCCCGAATACACGCGGAAGAACGTCAGTTGGCCGACGAAAGGATCGGTCATGATCTTGAACGCGAGCGCCGAGAACGGCTCCTCGTCCGTGGCTGCGCGCTCGGTTCCGTTGCCGTTCTCGAGTTCACCCTTGACCGGCGGAATATCGGTCGGCGCCGGCATGAAATCCAGCACCGCATCAAGCATCGCCTGCACGCCCTTGTTCTTGAAGGCCGAACCGCACAGCATCGGAACGATCTCGTTGGCGATCGTGCGCGTACGGATGCCGTTCTTGATCTCGTCGAGCGTCAGCTCGCCGCCTTCAAGATACTTGTTCATCAGATCGTCGGACGCCTCCGCGGCGGCCTCAACCATTTTTTCACGCCAGGAATTCGCCTCGTCGACCAGTTCGGCAGGAATGTCGCGCAACTCGAATTTCATGCCCTGCGATGCCTCGTCCCAGAAGATCGCCTTCATGCGGATCAGGTCGACGACGCCCTGGAAGTTTTCTTCCGCGCCGATCGGGATCTGCAAAGGGATCGGATTGGCCTTCAGGCGCGCGCGCATCTGGTCATGCACCTTGAAAAAATTGGCGCCGGTGCGATCCATCTTGTTGACGAACGCGAGGCGCGGCACGCGATACTTGTTCGCCTGACGCCATACGGTTTCGGATTGAGGCTGCACGCCACCCACGGCGCAATAAACCATGCACGCGCCGTCCAGAACACGCATCGAACGCTCCACCTCGATGGTGAAGTCGACGTGTCCCGGGGTATCGATGATATTGATGCGGTGCTCGGGATACGAGCTGTCCATGCCCTTCCAGAAGCAGGTCGTAGCCGCCGAGGTGATGGTGATGCCACGCTCGCGCTCCTGCTCCATCCAGTCCATGGTGGCGGCGCCGTCATGCACCTCGCCAATCTTGTGCGAAACACCGGTATAGAACAGGATACGCTCGGTCGTGGTGGTCTTTCCCGCATCGATATGTGCGGAAATACCAATATTGCGATAGCGCGAGATGGGAGTTTTGCGGGCCACTTGAGACACCTCTTTCACTTAAAGATCAAGCCGGACGCATGCGTCCGGCGGAATGACTGCTTGCAAACCACACGCCCCTGAAACGAAAGAGCGCCTCCTGAACTGGAGACGCTCCGGGACGGCTTGGAGGCGGGCAAGCCGCCCTTGAAACCTAGAACCGGAAGTGCGCGAAGGCCTTGTTGGCCTCGGCCATGCGGTGCACTTCGTCACGCTTCTTGACCGCACCGCCACGCCCTTCGGAGGCCTCGATCAGCTCATTTGCCAGACGCTGGCCCATGGATTTCTCGGACCGCTTGTGGGCAGCCTCACGCAACCAGCGCATCGCGAGAGCCATACGGCGGATCGGACGCACCTCGACCGGCACCTGGTAGTTGGCGCCGCCAACACGACGCGACTTCACCTCAACCATCGGCTTGGCGTTGTTAAGCGCCTGGGTAAAAACCTCGATGGCGTTCTTACCGGACTTCTTGGAGATTTGATCAAGGGCACCGTAAATGATGCGTTCGGCAACAGCCTTCTTGCCTTCGATCATCACGACATTGACGAACTTGGAAAGATCGACGCTGCCGAATTTCGGGTCCGGCAGGATTTCGCGTTTGGGAACTTCTCTACGACGTGGCATGATTCATCCTTCCTTAGGCGGCCTTCGGACGCTTGGCGCCGTACTTGGAACGCGACTGCTTGCGATCCTTGACGCCCTGGGTGTCAAGGCTGCCGCGGACCATGTGATAACGCACACCCGGAAGGTCTTTCACACGACCACCGCGGATGAGCACAACCGAGTGCTCCTGCAGGTTGTGCCCCTCGCCGCCGATGTAGGAAATGACCTCGAAACCGTTGGTGAGGCGCACTTTTGCGACCTTGCGCAACGCCGAGTTCGGCTTTTTCGGAGTGGTGGTGTAGACCCGGGTGCAGACGCCGCGCTTTTGCGGGCATCGCTGCATCGCCGGCACCTTGCTCTTGACCACAGGGGCCTGACGCCCGCTGCGAACGAGCTGATTGATGGTTGGCATGTCGCGTATCCGATACTTATATTGATAACGGCCCGACTTCGATTGGCCGGGCGTGAATGGTTAAAGCCTGAAACGCACAAACAAAGACTTGGGATTATAGCCCCAACTTCGTTTGAGCGTCAAGATGGCGGCAGGCATTACCTGGAAAGCCTGCCGCCCCCCGATCATGCGTCCGCAACTTCGGTAGTCGCCGTGTCGGCCGCCGGGGCGGTTTCGAACACGGTTTCCGCCGATTCCGCTTCCTTGTTGCGGCGCGCAATGTGATACGCCAATCCGCTTCCGGCCGGGATCAGGCGGCCGACGATCACGTTTTCCTTCAGGCCCCGCAAATCGTCCTTCTTGCCCATGATCGCCGCCTCGGTAAGTACCCGGGTGGTTTCCTGGAAAGACGCCGCGGAAATGAACGAGTCGGTGGACAAGGACGCTTTGGTGATGCCGAGCAGAACATGCTCATAGGTCGCCGGGGCCTTGCCTTCCGAAATGACGCGGTCGTTTTCGTCGAGCAGATCGGAGCGTTCAACCTGCTCACCGACGATGAAGCGCGTGCCACCCGGTTCGATGATCTGTACTCGACGCAGCATCTGGCGGACGATGACCTCGATATGCTTGTCGTTGATCTTCACGCCCTGCAGACGGTAAACGTCCTGTACTTCGTCAGTGATGTAGCGGGCCAGCGCCTCGACACCTTGCAGATGCAGGATGTCGTGCGGGTCAGCCGGTCCGTCGACCAGCATTTCGCCTTTGTTGACCACCTGGCCGTCATGCACCAGAACCTGCTTGTCCTTGGCGATCAGGAACTCATGCGACTGTCCGTCAAGGTCGGTGATCACCAGGCGCTGTTTGCCCTTGGTGTCCTTGCCGAACGAAACCGTGCCGGTGACTTCCGCCATCATGCCGGCGTCCTTGGGCGCGCGCGCTTCGAACAATTCGGCCACGCGCGGCAAGCCGCCCGTGATGTCGCGGGTCTTGGAGGATTCCTGGGGAATGCGGGCCAGCACTTCACCCACGCCCGCCTGTTGCCCGTCCTTCACGGTAATGAGCGAGCCGACCTGGAATGAAATCGTCACCGAATGGTCGGTGCCGGCGATCTTGACCTCTTCGCCGCGCTCGTTCATCAGCTTCACCTGCGGACGCACACCCTTCGCCTTCGACGAGCTCGAACGCTTGGGATCGATGACCACCAGTGTGGACAGGCCGGTGACCTCGTCCATCTGCTTGGCGACCGTCACCCCTTCCTCGACATTCTCGAACTTGATCGTGCCGGCGTATTCGGTGATGATCGGGCGGGTATGCGGATCCCACGTGGCCAGCATTCCGCCCGCCCTGATCGCATTGCCGTCCGCAACCGCCAGGGTGGCGCCGTATGGCACCTTGTGCCGCTCGCGCTCCCGGCCTGCATCGTCGGTGACGAGTACCTCGCCCGAACGCGAGATCACGATCTTCTCGCCCTTGGCATTGGTGACATAACGCATCGTCGGGGTGAAGCGGATCACGCCACTGGACTTGGCCTCGACACCCGATGCCGCAGCGGCGCGGGACGCCGCGCCGCCGATGTGGAAGGTGCGCATCGTGAGCTGGGTACCGGGTTCGCCGATCGACTGCGCGGCGATCACGCCCACGGCTTCGCCCACGTTGACAGGTGAACCGCGACCAAGGTCGCGGCCATAGCACTTGCCGCACAGGCCGTAACGCGTATCGCAAGTAAGTGGCGTGCGCACGCGGACTTCGTCGATACCCAACGACTCGATGGTCTCGACCGCATCCTCGTCGAGCAGATAGCCGGTTGCGTACAGCACATCCTGGGATTCCGGATGCAGGACGTCTGCAATGGTCACACGGCCAAGGATCCGGTCGCGCAACGGCTCGATGACCTCACCACCTTCAACCAGCGCCTTCATGGTCACGCCGTTCGAGGTGCCGCAATCCTCCTCGGTCACGACCAGATCCTGTGTAACGTCGACCAGGCGACGCGTCAGGTAACCGGAGTTGGCGGTCTTCAGCGCCGTATCCGCCAGGCCCTTGCGGGCGCCGTGGGTCGAGATGAAGTACTGCAGCACGTTCAGGCCTTCGCGGAAATTCGCGGTGATCGGGGTCTCGATGATCGAACCGTCCGGCTTGGCCATCAGGCCGCGCATGCCGGCAAGCTGGCGGATCTGGGCTGCGGACCCGCGCGCCCCGGAGTCGGCCATCATGTAGATGGAGTTGAACGACTCCTGCTTCACCTGCTTGCCATGGCGGTCGATGGTCGATTCATGGCCGAGCTGCTCCATCATCGCCTTGCCGACCTGGTCGCCCGCGCGGCCCCAGATGTCGACGACCTTGTTGTAGCGCTCGCCGTGGGTCACCAGGCCCGAGGTGTACTGCTGCTCGATTTCCTTGACCTCGGTTTCCGCCTTGCGAATGATGTCGTGCTTGACCGGCGGTACCAGCATGTCGTCCATCGCGATCGAGATTCCGGCGCGCGTGGCCAGGGTGAATCCGGACTGCATCAGCTTGTCGGCAAAAATCACCGTCTCGCGCAGGCCGCACTTGCGGAATGACACGTTGATAAGCTTGGAGATCTCCTTCTTCTTCAGTGCCTTGTTGATCACCGAGAAGGGCAGTCCGCGAGGTACGATTTCCGACAGCAACGCGCGGCCAACGGTGGTGTTCTGGCGCACGATCTTCTCGACGAAATTGCCGGTGGCGCGGTCGAGTTCGTATTCCGGAATCCGCACCACGACGCGGGACTGGAGCTCCACTTCGCGGTTGTCCAACGCCCGCTTGGCTTCGGTAACGTTGGAGAAAACGATTCCCTCGCCCTTGCCGTTGATACGCTCGCGGGTCGCGTAATAAAGTCCGAGCACGATGTCCTGCGAAGGCACGATCGAAGGCTCGCCGTTGGCCGGGAACAGGATGTTGTTGGAGGCCAGCATCAACGCACGCGCTTCAAGCTGGGCTTCCAGCGACAGCGGTACGTGGACGGCCATCTGGTCGCCGTCGAAGTCGGCGTTGAATGCCGCGCAGACCAGCGGATGCAGCTGGATCGCCTTGCCTTCAATCAGCACCGGCTCGAAGGCCTGGATGCCAAGGCGGTGCAGCGTCGGGGCACGGTTGAGCATGACCGGGTGCTCGCGGATCACCTCTTCGAGGATGTCCCACACCTCCGGTCCTTCCTGTTCGACGCGCTTCTTGGCCGCCTTGATGGTGGTGGCCGAACCCTGCAACTCCAGCTTGTTGAAAATGAAAGGCTTGAACAGCTCAAGCGCCATCTTTTTGGGCAAGCCGCACTGGTGCAGCTTGAGCTGCGGTCCGACGACGATGACTGACCGGCCGGAGTAGTCGACGCGCTTGCCGAGCAGGTTCTGGCGGAAACGGCCGCCCTTGCCCTTGATCATGTCGGCCAGCGATTTCAGCGGACGTTTGTTGGCGCCGGTCATGGCCTTGCCGCGACGACCGTTGTCGAGCAGCGAATCGACGGCCTCCTGCAGCATGCGCTTCTCGTTGCGCACGATGATTTCCGGCGCCTTGAGTTCGAGCAGGCGCTTCAACCGGTTATTGCGGTTGATGACGCGACGATAGAGGTCGTTCAGGTCGGAGGTGGCGAAACGGCCGCCATCCAGCGGGACCAGCGGCCGCAGGTCGGGCGGCAGTACCGGCAGCACTTCAAGCACCATCCACTCGGGCTTGATGCCGGATTTCTGGAACGCCTCCATGATTTTCAGGCGCTTGGAGTATTTCTTGACCTTGGCCTCGGAACCGGTTGCCTCGAGTTCCTTGCGGATCGTCTCGGTTTCATGCACGAGGTCGATGGCACGCAACAGGTCACGTATGCCTTCGGCACCCATGCTTGCCTGGAAGTCGTCGCCGAATTCCTCGACCTTGGACAGGTAGTCGTCCTCGGTCAGCAGCTGGCAGCGCTTGAGCGGGGTCATGCCGGGGTCGGTGACCACATAGGCTTCGAAATACAGTACGCGTTCGATGTCGCGCAGCGTCATATCGAGGACCATGCCGAGCCGGGACGGCAGCGACTTCAGGAACCAGATGTGCGCGGTTGGCGACGCCAGCTCGATATGGCCCATGCGCTCGCGGCGCACTTTCTGCAAGGTGACTTCTACACCGCACTTCTCGCAGATCACGCCACGATGCTTCAGGCGCTTGTACTTGCCGCACAGGCACTCGTAGTCCTTGATCGGGCCGAAGATCTTGGCGCAGAACAGGCCGTCGCGCTCGGGCTTGAAGGTACGGTAGTTGATGGTTTCCGGCTTCTTGACTTCGCCATAGGACCACGAGCGGATCTTCTCCGGGGACGCAAGGCCGATTCGGATCGAATCGAATTCTTCTTCCTGCGTTACTTGCTTGAAAAGGTCGAGTAGAGCTTTCATTGGCTTATCTCTCCGGTTGAAGAATTAATGACGCTCAAGGTCGATGTCGATCGCAAGCGACCGGATTTCCTTGACCAGCACGTTGAACGATTCCGGCATGCCGGCGTCGATCTTGTGGTCACCCTTGACAATGCTTTCGTAGATCTTGGTGCGGCCGTTGACGTCGTCGGACTTGACCGTCAGCATCTCCTGCAGCGTATAGGAGGCGCCGTAGGCTTCGAGTGCCCACACCTCCATCTCGCCGAAGCGCTGGCCGCCGAACTGTGCCTTGCCGCCGAGCGGCTGCTGCGTCACCAGGCTGTACGGGCCGGTCGAACGCGCGTGCATCTTGTCGTCGACCAGGTGGTGCAGCTTGAGGATGTGCATGTAGCCCAGCGTGACCGGGCGCTCGAAGGCCTCGCCGGTGCGGCCGTCGTACAGGCTTACCTGCGTCTTGCTCTTGGTGAAGCCGTTCTTCTGCGCCAGCTCGTCGGGGTATGCAAGGTTCAGCATCGCGGTGATTTCCTCTTCGGTAGCACCGTCGAACACCGGTGTGGCGAACGGCACACCCTTGCGCAGGTTATGCGCGAGGCCGACGATCTCGTCATCGGTAAAGCTGGCGAGATCCTCGCTCTTGCCGCTGGCGTTGTAGATCTTCTCGAGGAACTTGCGGGTTTCGGCGACTTTCTTCTGTTGCACCAGCATTTCGTTGATCCGGTGACCCAGGCCCTTGGCGGCCCAACCAAGATGCGTTTCGAGGATCTGGCCAACGTTCATCCGTGAAGGCACGCCGAGCGGATTCAAGACGATGTCCGCCGGCGTTCCGTCGGCCATGTACGGCATGTCTTCGATCGGCACGATGCGCGAAACCACACCCTTGTTGCCATGACGGCCGGCCATCTTGTCGCCAGGCTGCA
This sequence comes from Burkholderiales bacterium, assembly GCA_965279115.1. Taxonomy (GTDB): domain Bacteria; phylum Pseudomonadota; class Gammaproteobacteria; order Burkholderiales; family JAEUOS01; genus JAEUOS01. The sequence continues at coordinate 2,530,783 of OZ257137.1, read as the reverse complement.
GGCGACGCTTGACCGCCAGATACACCTTGACCATCTTGATGACGCCTGGTGGCAACTCATCGCCCTGGGTCAGCTTCTTGCGCTTTTCCTCGAACGCCAGGTCGAATTGATGGCGCTTCTGGGTCAGGCTGTCCTTGAGCTGCTCAAGTTGCTGGGCGGCCTCCTCGTCGGCGAGCCGGATATCGAACCAGTGGTAGCGCTCGAGATCGGCCAGGTAGGCACGGTCCAGCTTGACGCCCTTGGCGAGCTTCTTGGGGCCGCCATTGGCGATCTTGCCGGTCAACATGCGCTCGATTCGGGAGAATGTGTCGTTCTCGACGATGCGCATCTGGTCGGCCAGATCCTGCTTGTAGCTCTTAAGCATGTCGTCGATGATCGACTGGGCCCGCTTGTCGCGCTCGATTCCCTCGCGGGTGAACACCTGGACATCGATCACGGTGCCGGCAATGCCCGACGAGACGCGCAGGGACGTGTCCTTCACGTCCGACGCCTTTTCGCCGAAGATCGCACGCAGCAGCTTTTCTTCCGGCGTAAGCTGGGTTTCGCCCTTCGGCGTCACCTTGCCAACCAGAACGTCACCAGCCTGCACTTCCGCGCCGATGTAGACGATTCCGGATTCATCCAGGCGCGCCAGTTGTCCTTCGGACAAGTTGGAGATGTCGCGGGTGATCTCCTCGGAACCCAGCTTGGTGTCGCGCGCGACCACCGACAGCTCCTCGATGTGGATCGAGGTATAGCGGTCTTCGGCCACGACCCGTTCGGAGATCAGGATCGAGTCCTCGAAGTTGTAGCCGTTCCAGGGCATGAACGCCACCAGCATGTTCTGACCCAGCGCAAGCTCGCCCAGATCGGTGGAAGCGCCATCGGCCACCACGTCGCCCTTTGCGACGCGATCACCGGCAGCCACGATCGGACGCTGGTTGATGTTGGTGTTCTGGTTCGAGCGGGTGTACTTGGTGAGGTTGTAGATGTCCACGCCCGCTTCGCCGGCGACGGTTTCATCGTCATTGACGCGAATCACGATACGACCCGCGTCAACGTAGTCCACCAGGCCACCGCGCAACGCCTGCACGGTGGTGCCGGAGTCAACCGCAACCGTGCGTTCGATACCGGTGCCCACCAGCGGCTTCTCTGCACGCAGGCAAGGGACCGCCTGTCGCTGCATGTTCGAACCCATCAGTGCGCGGTTGGCGTCATCATGCTCGAGGAACGGGATCAGCGAGGCCGCCACGGAGACGATCTGTCCCGGGGCCACGTCCATGTACTCGATGCGGTCTGCAGTCGAAAGAATCGTCTCGCCCTTGTTGCGGGCGGTCACCAGTTCGTCAGTCAGCTTGCCCGACTTGTCGAGACCCGCATTCGCCTGGGCAATCGTGAACCGCCCTTCCTCGATGGCAGAAAGATAATCGATCTCGTTGGTGACGCGACCATTCTCCACCCTGCGGTAGGGCGTTTCCAGGAAGCCGTAGTGGTTAAGGCGGGCGTACAGCGCCAGCGAATTGATCAGGCCGATGTTAGGACCTTCCGGCGTTTCGATCGGGCAGACGCGGCCATAGTGCGTGGGATGCACGTCACGCACCTCGAAGCCGGCGCGCTCGCGCGTCAGGCCGCCTGGACCGAGCGCGGATACGCGACGCTTGTGGGTGATCTCGGACAGCGGGTTGGTCTGGTCCATGAACTGCGACAACTGGCTGGAACCGAAGAATTCGCGGATCGCAGCCGAGATCGGCTTGGCATTGATCAGGTCATGCGGCATCAGGTTTTCGGTCTCGGCCTGGCCAAGGCGCTCCTTGACGGCTCGCTCGACCCGCACCAGGCCGGCACGGAACTGGTTTTCCGCCAGTTCGCCGACGCAACGGACCCGGCGGTTGCCAAGGTGGTCGATGTCGTCGATCTCGCCGCGGCCGTTGCGCAGGTCCACCAGGATCTTGATGACCGCGACAATGTCCTCATTCGAAAGCGTGCCGGAGCCTTCTAGCTCCTCGCGACCGACGCGGCGGTTGAACTTCATGCGGCCGACAAATGACAGATCGTAGCGGTCGGAGTCAAAGAACAGGCTGTTGAACAACGACTCGACGGCGTCCTCGGTTGGCGGCTCGCCGGGGCGCATCATGCGGTAGATCGCGATTCGGGCGGCATGCTGGTCGGGAATGTCGTCGGCGCGCAGCGTGGTAGAGATGTACGAGCCCTGATCAAGATCGTTGGTGTAGAGCGTACGGATATCCTTGACGCCTGCTTCGCGCAGGGCCGCAAGGGTCGCCTCGGTGATCTCGTCATTGGCGTTGGCCAGGACTTCGCCGGAGTCGGTGTCGACCACGTTGGTCGAGAGCGTACGGCCGAGCAGGAAGTCGTCCGGCACGGAAATGCGCTTCAGCCCCGCGGCTTCGAAATCGCGAATGTGCTTGGCCGTGATGCGCTTGTCTTTCGCGACAATGGTCTTGCCCGACTTGTCGGTGATGTCGAAACGCGCGATCTCGCCTCGCAGCCGTTCCGGCACGACGTCGAATTGCGCACCTTCGCCCAGCACATGGAAGGTGTCGAACTGGAAAAACAGCTCGAGGATTTGCTCGGGCGAATAGCCAAGCGCCTTGAGCAGAATGGTGACCGGCATCTTGCGACGGCGGTCGACGCGGAAGAACAGGATGTCCTTGGGGTCGAATTCGAAGTCCAGCCAGGAGCCGCGATAAGGAATGATGCGCGCCGAGAACAGCAGCTTGCCCGACGAATGGGTCTTGCCGCGATCGTGCTCGAAGAACACCCCGGGAGAACGATGCAGCTGCGAAACGATGACGCGCTCGGTGCCATTGATGACGAACGATCCGGTGGTTGTCATGAGCGGAATCTCGCCCATGTAGACCTCCTGTTCCTTGATCTCCTTGACCTTTTTCTTGGTCGTGTCTTCCTTGTCAAGGAGGATCATGCGCACCTTGGCGCGCAGGGGCGAGGCGAACGTCAGGCCGCGCTGCTGGCATTCCTTGACGTCGAAGGGGGGCTGGCCGAGCTGGTATGCGAGAAACTCCAGCCTGGCGTATTCGTTGTGGCTGACGATCGGGAATATCGACGAAAAAGCCGCCTGCAAACCCTCACCCTTGCGGGCGTTCCCGGGCGTATCAGCCTGCAGGAACTGGGTATAGGACTCCAGCTGCGTGGCCAGCAGGAATGGAACGGTCTGCACGCTCGCACGCTTGGCAAAGCTCTTGCGGATACGCTTTTTCTCGGTGAACGAATAAGACATAAGCCTCTTTCGAATCGCGCACGCCCCGCCGGTCGAAGAAACCGGCCCGGACGTGGAAGCCAGGCGACTGGGTTGGATGCCCGGACATTTCCGGAGCACTTGCGGTTCGGCGGCTGGCCACTACCAGCCTATGGCGGACGGCTGTGCATTGCGCACAAACCCGGCCGAACCTGTCTTCTGCAGTCGTATCAGAAAACACATTCAAGGGCGCTCTCGATGAACACACTTGAATGCGGCTTCTGCCGCACCGGTCGGCCGCGGACCCAGAAGGACCGCCGCCGAACCCGCACTCGCGATTACTTGACTTCGACTTTCGCGCCCGCGTCCTCGAGCTGCTTCTTGAGAGCGGCAGCGTCTTCCTTCTTGATGCCTTCCTTGACGGCCTTCGGCGCGCCGTCGACCAGGTCCTTGGCTTCCTTCAGGCCAAGGCCGGTGGCCGCGCGCACAACCTTGATCACTTCAACCTTCTTCTCGCCAGCGGCGAGCAGGTTGACGGTGAACTCGGTCTGCTCTTCGGCTGCCGGAGCGGCTGCGCCACCGGCAGGCGCGGCTACCGCCACGGCTGCGGCGGCTGCGGATACGCCGAATTTCTCTTCCATCTCCTTGATCATTTCGGAGAGTTCGAGAACGGTCATGCTCGCGATTGCTTCGAGGATTTCTGCTTTGCTAACTGCCATGATTGACTCCAGATTTCAGTAAAGGTTTGATTGATTCCGAAAGGGGCGAGAGGATCGGTTCGCGTCTTAGGCGCCGGTCGTCTCTTTGGCATCGCGAACCGCAGCCAGCCCGCGCACGAACTTGGTCGGGACCTCGTTCAGCGTACGGACAAACTGCGCAATCGGCGCCTGCATCGTGCCCAACAGCTTTGACAGCAACTCCTCGCGCGACGGCATGGTGGCAAGCGCTTTCACGCCGTTCACGTCCATCAGGTAGTTGGCCATCGCACCCGCCTTGATAACGAGCTTGTCGTTATCCTTGGCGAAGCCGTTCAACACCTTGGCGGCAGCGACCGGATCGGTGGAAATCCCGTAAATCAGGGGACCCACCATCTTGTCGGCCAGCCCGGCGAAGGGAGTACCTTCAACCGCGCGGCGCGCCAGGGTGTTCTTGAGCACGCGCAGGTAAACGCCGGATTCGCGCGCCTGCTTGCGCAACTTCGTGATGTTGCCCACTTCCAGACCACGGTACTCCGCAACGACGATCACGGCCGCCTTGGCTACTTCGCCCGCGATTTCCGATACGACCGCCTGCTTTTCCGACAACTTGAGACCCACGGTCCTGCTCCTTGTTAAAACCGACCGTCATGCCGGTTTGGCACTTCGGACGGTGGCACCCGAAAACCCCGCGAACCTTGCCGGGCTTCCATGGTGCCGTTGACAACACGGCGACCGAAAAAACTAAGTCCGGGACCGCCATCTGCGTAGAGCGACCCTCGCGGATCGATTAAACGGCTGCTTCGACACCGACATCATTGCCAGTCCCGCCACCTGCACGGACACCGGACCACGCCGTCGTTCACACTGCCGACTTGCCGTCCCTACGGTCTTTGACAACCCGCCGGAATTTCCATCCACTTTCGCGGAAAGATTTCCCGGCAGCCCAAAGATGGTGGGTTGCGCGCCCTCCAGGCCCGCAACCGGTAATGATTCGACTCCTACGCCGTGAGCGTCTGGGAATCCACGCGGATCCCTACGCCCATGGTGCTCGAAACGGAAATTTTCCTGAGGTACACGCCTTTCGACGCCGCCGGCTTGGCCTTGTTCAGCGCATCGATAAGGGCAAGCGTATTCACCTTGAGCTGGTCAACCGTGAAGTTGGCGCGGCCGATGGTGCACTGGATGATGCCGTTCTTGTCAGTGCGGTATTGCACCTGGCCGGCTTTGGCGTTTTTCACCGCCTCGGTGACGTTGGGCGTCACGGTACCGACCTTGGGGTTCGGCATCAGGCCACGAGGCCCGAGGATCTGGCCCAGCGTGCCGACAACCCGCATCGTATCCGGCGTGGCGATCACGACGTCAAAGTCCATCTGACCTGCCTTGATCTTTTCTGCCAGGTCATCGAGGCCAACGATATCGGCGCCGGCAGCCTTGGCCTGCTCCGCCTTGTCGCCCTGGGCAAACACCGCGACCCGCACCGATTTACCGGTACCGGAAGGCATTACCACCGAGCCGCGCACGGTCTGGTCGGATTTCTTGGCGTCAACACCAAGCATCACGGCCACATCGATGGATTCATTGAACTTTGCCGTCGCGGTGTCCTTGGCAAGGGCAAGCGCGTCGGTCAGGGGGTAGTTCTTGGCGCGATCGACCTTGGGTTTCAGGGCCTTTTGGCGTTTGGTGAGATTGGCCATGTCAGACTCCTTCCACGTTGATGCCCATGCTGCGCGCGGACCCGGCTACTGTGCGTACCGCGGCTTCAAGGTCGGCTGCAGTGAGATCGGGCATCTTGGTCTTGGCGATTTCCTCGGCTTGCGCGCGGGTGATCTTGCCCACCTTGTCGCTATGCGGCTTCGAGGAACCCTTTTCGATACCGGCCGCCTTCTTGATCAGGATCGAGGCGGGAGGCGTCTTGGTGATGAAGGTGAAACTCTTGTCGGCAAACGCCGTGATCACCACCGGGATCGGCAGCCCGGGCTCGAGCTTCTGCGTGGCGGCGTTGAAGGCCTTGCAGAACTCCATGATGTTGAGGCCACGCTGGCCGAGTGCCGGCCCGATGGGCGGCGAGGGGTTTGCTTTGCCGGCCGGCACCTGCAGCTTGATGTAGCCGACGATCTTCTTGGCCATGGAATGGCTCCTATTAAGGTTGAGTACCAGCGCGCTTTCGTCGCCCCGAAACCGGCGAAACTACTTGCGCTCCTCGTGGCGGATTTGCGGTTCCGCCATGGACCGGAAGGGGATTGCAACCGGGGCCCTTCGCCCCTGTGAAAACTGCAGCGCTACTGCTTTTCGACCTGCGCGAAATCAAGCTCGACCGGAGTGGCGCGGCCAAAGATGGTGACCGTGACCTTGAGCTTGTTCTTCTCGTAATTGACTTCCTCGACGTTGCCGTTGAAGTCGGTAAACGGGCCTTCCTTGACGCGCACCATTTCGCCCACTTCGAACAGGACCTTGGGCCGCGGCTTTTCGGCGCCTTCCTGCATTTGCGCCATGATCTTGTCGACCTCCTTCTGGGAGATCGCGGTAGGGCGATTGCCGCTGCCGCCGACAAAACCAGTGACCTTGCCGGTGTTCTTCACCAAGTGCCAGGTCTCGTCGTTCATTTCCATCTCGACCAACAGGTAACCGGGGAAGAACTTGCGTTCGGAAATGCTCTTCTGGCCGCCCTTGAGTTCGATCACTTCCTCGACCGGCACCATGATGCGACCGAACTTGTCCTGCATGCCGGCGCGATTAATCCGCTCCTCCAGGGCACGCTGGACGCTCTTTTCAAATCCGGAATATGCATGCACCACATACCAGCGTTTGCCGGAAGCGGCTTGCGAGGTCGCAGATGTCATGATTTTTTCCATCCCAGAATCAGGTCGTAAAGTGCCCATTCGAGCCCTTTGTCGGCAACCCAAAGGAACAACGCCATCACAAAAACAAATCCGAACACCGCCGCAGTCGTCTGAATCGCCTCCTTGCGCGTGGGCCAGACAACCTTTCGTGTCTCACCCCAGGAATCACGCGCAAAGGCGAAAAACTCCTGCCCCGGCGCGGTGAACCACGCAATCGCGGTGCCCGCCGCAATGCCGGCAATCACATACAAGACGCGCAATACCAGCGCCTGCTCGCCGAAGTAGTAAAACCCCGCGAGCCCGGCAACCACCAGCGCAACCGCAATAACCAGCTTTGCTTTGTCCACAGCCTGTCTTCTTTTTGGCGCCCGGTCACGCGACAAACATCGCGATCCTGGCAGGGGCGGAGGGAATCGAACCCCCAACCTACGGTTTTGGAGACCGTCGCTCTGCCAATTGAGCTACGCCCCTAAGCTAAACGTCCAAAAGTACAAACCTACTTTTGGCCGGTCCAACTTGTCGGGAATCGCGGGCAAAGCCCGACGATTTCCGAACCTGACTGCTACGAAAAACCTACTCGATGACTTTGGCGACGACGCCGGCGCCGACGGTACGACCGCCTTCGCGGATCGCGAACCGCAATCCCTGTTCCATCGCGATCGGCGCAATCAGAGTCACCACCATCTTGATGTTGTCTCCAGGCATCACCATCTCGGTGCCTTCCGGCAGCACCACGCTTCCGGTCACATCGGTCGTACGGAAGTAAAACTGCGGACGGTAGTTGTTGAAAAACGGCGTGTGACGCCCGCCCTCTTCCTTCGACAGCACGTACACCTCGCACTCAAACTTGGTGTGCGGCATGATCGTCCCGGGCTTGGCCAGCACCTGGCCACGCTCGACGTCTTCACGCTTGGTGCCACGCAGCAGCACCCCCACGTTGTCGCCCGCCTGACCCTGGTCCAGCAGCTTCCTGAACATCTCCACGCCCGTGCACACGGTCTTCGCCGTCGCCTTCAGGCCCACGATCTCAAGTTCTTCGCCCACCTTCACAATCCCGCGCTCCACCCGCCCGGTCACCACCGTGCCACGGCCAGAGATCGAGAATACGTCTTCAATCGGCAGCAGGAACGGGCCGTCAACCGCACGCTTCGGCTCAGGGATGTACGCGTCCAGCGCGTCGGCCAGCTTCATGATGGCGCCTTCGCCCATCTCGCCCTTGTCGCCTTCCAGCGCCAGCTTCGCCGATCCAATGATGATCGGCGTGTCGTCGCCAGGAAACTCGTACTTCGACAGCAACTCCCGCACTTCCATCTCGACAAGCTCCAGCAACTCCTTGTCGTCGACCATGTCGGCCTTGTTCATGAACACGATGATGTACGGCACGCCCACCTGCCGCGCCAGCAGGATGTGCTCACGCGTCTGCGGCATCGGGCCGTCGGCCGATGACACCACCAGAATCGCGCCGTCCATCTGCGCCGCTCCGGTAATCATGTTCTTGATGTAGTCCGCATGCCCCGGACAGTCAACGTGCGCATAGTGCCGCGACTTCGTCTCGTACTCAACGTGCGCCGTGTTGATCGTGATCCCGCGCGCCTTCTCTTCCGGCGCCGCGTCAATCTGGTCGTACGCCTTCGCCTCTCCACCAAACTTCGACGACAGCACCGTCGTGATCGCAGCCGTCAACGTCGTCTTCCCATGGTCCACGTGACCAATCGTCCCAACGTTAACGTGCGGCTTCGTACGCTCAAATTTGCCCTTGGCCATGATCTTCTACCCAAAAAAATTCAAGATTTCACACAAACCGGGTTGGCCCAAAAGCGCTGCCCGAGCCTGTCGGCGCGCAGCGGCCACCCCCGCAAACTTATGGTGCCCATGACGTGGATTGAACACGTGACCTCTCCCTTACCAAGGGAGTGCTCTGCCACTGAGCTACATGGGCCTTGCACAACTCTTACCTTGCAACTTGCCGCGAACACCACAACGTGGAGCGGGTGAAGGGAATCGAACCCTCGTCGTAAGCTTGGAAGGCTTCTGCTCTACCATTGAGCTACACCCGCAAACCCAACTCGCGCCGCCTTCACCGACGCGAAACCGCTGCGTCGAACGCGCTGGTGGTGGGGGCTGGATTCGAACCAGCGTACTCGTTAGAGGGCAGATTTACAGTCTGCTGCCATTAACCACTCGGCCACCCCACCGAAGCGAACCTCAAATTATCGATGTTTTTCGGACCACGGTCAAGCTTTTGGGGCGAACCAGAGCCGCGAACCCGTGTGGCAAAGGCCGAAAAAAGACAGTTCGGGCTGAAACCCGGGAAACGGCCAGAATAGCCGGACCGAACCGCACATCCGGCCAAAGTGTTGCTCAGTCACAACACGTGCTGGAGTCGCATCACCCGGCGGATCCGCTTTTCCGTCACGCACAGGGCTGACATTCCAGGCCCTAGAATGCCCGCATGAGTGCGCTTTCCATCCTCAACGATGTTTTCGGTTACCCCCGGTTTCGCGGCAACCAAGGCGAAATCGTCAGCCATGTCGCAGCTGGCGGGGACGCCCTGGTGCTGATGCCCACCGGTGGCGGGAAGTCGCTCTGTTACCAGATTCCGGCGCTGATGCGTCCGGGTTGTGGCGTGGTGGTCTCGCCGCTCATCGCGCTCATGGCCGACCAGGTTGCCGCATTGGCCGAAGCCGGCGTACGTGCGGCCGCCCTCAACTCGACCCTCGACGCCGCCGGAGCGAACGCCGTCGAGCGCGCCTTTGTCGCCGGCGAACTCGACATGATTTACGTCGCGCCCGAACGCCTGGTCACGCCCCGCTTCCAGTCCCTGCTCGAACGCGCAAAGGTCGCGCTTTTCGCCATCGACGAAGCCCACTGCGTTTCGCAGTGGGGACATGACTTCCGCCCCGAATACATCGAACTGGCCGTGCTCCACGAACGCTTCCCGGCGGTTCCACGGATCGCGCTGACCGCCACCGCCGACGAGCTGACCCGACGCGAAATCACTTCCCGCCTGCATCTCGAGGAGGCGCGGGTTTTCATCGAGAGCTTCGACCGGCCCAATATCCGCTACGCGATCGTCGAGAAGGAAAGTGCGCGCGAGCAGCTCTTGCGCTTCCTGCAGCGCGAGCACGCCGGCGACGCCGGAATCGTCTACTGCCTGTCCCGCAAGAAGGTTGAGGAAACCGCAACGTGGCTCACCTCGCACGGCATTCCCGCGCTGCCCTATCACGCCGGTCTCGACGCGGAAATCCGCGCGCAGCACCAACGCCGGTTTGTAGACGGCGATGGCGTCGTCATGACCGCCACCATCGCCTTCGGCATGGGGATAGACAAACCCGACGTCCGCTTCGTGGCGCATCTCGACCTGCCCAAAAGCATCGAAGCCTATTACCAGGAAACCGGCCGCGCCGGCCGCGACGGCGCTCCGGCGAACGCGTGGATGGCGTACGGCCTGGCGGACGTCGTGCAGCAACGTCGCATGATCGACGAATCCGAGGCCGACGAGGAGTTTAAGCGCGTCTCGCGCGGCAAGCTCGAAGCCCTTGTAGGCCTGGCGGAAACGGCCGAATGCCGCCGGGTGCGATTGCTGGCCTACTTCGGCGAAACCGGCAAGCCGTGCGGAAATTGTGACAATTGCCTCCACCCGCCGACAGTCGTCGACGCCACGGAGTCGGCGCAGAAAGCCTTGTCGGCGGTCTATCGCACCGGCCAGCGCTTCGGCGCCGGACACCTGATCGACATCCTGCGCGGGCAATCCACCGACCGCGTCCGCCAACTTGGCCATGACGCCCTCAAGACATTCGGCGTCGGCACCAACTTGAGCGACAAGCAATGGCGCGCCTTGTTTCGGCACCTGGTCGCCAGCGGCCATCTAGACGCCGATGCCGAGGCATTCGGCGCCCTTCGCCTCACATCCTCGGCACGCGCCATCCTGAAGGGTCAGCAGGCGGTCGCCTTGCGCGAAGCCGCTGCCGAAGTGCGAGGCGCAAAGCGGCGCACCCGCGCGCCCGGCAAAGTGTCTCCGCTGTCGGACAACCCCGGTGCCGCCGGCACGCTTGACGCGCTGCGGGCCTGGCGCCGCGACACGGCACAGTCGCATGGCGTTCCGGCTTACGTGATATTCCATGACGCCACCCTCATGGAAATCGCGTCGCGCGCACCGGCAAGCCTGGATGAGCTTGCAACAATAAGCGGCATCGGCGCGAAAAAGCTCGAGCGCTATGGCTCGGAATTGCTCGCGCTGCTGCAATCCTCTGTGACCTCCCAGGGCCGCCAAACGTGAAAAAAACCACCCCCCTCCTGTCAGCAAGCCTGGCCTGCGCAATAGCCGCCATCGCTTTCGCGGCTACCGCGCATGCGCAGCCCCTGCAGTGCGAGGTCGGCGGCGCCCAGGTCAACCCCGCGAACGGCAATACCACGGCAGGGAAGACCGGGTTGATGCGCTGCCGCGACAGCGACGGACGTCTGCAACGCGAAGAGGAATTGCGTGATGGCAAATTCATCGGCTCGCGCACCTTCTATGATCGCGACGGTGGCAAGCGCTCGGGAAATGTCAATGAGCGCGGCAACCGGGATGGCGTGCAACGCGAGTATTGGCCAGATGGCACCCTAAAGCGCGAAGAAGCGGCCGCCGACGGCGAAACCATCGGGATTTCGCGAAACTACTTTCGAAGCGGCAATCCCGAACGGGTCACACGCTTTCCCGATCACGGAGAGCCGCGTGGCGCCGGCCTCAACCCGTCGGTCGAATTCAACGAGGCCGGGCAGATTGTCCGCCTCGCTTGCAGCACGCTCAACCGCCTGAAGGAAACCGAGCGTCCGTGCGGGCATCTCGGAAAGGCAACAACCAACCTGCATTCCGCAAGGGGCGAAGTTGTCACGCGCGAAACGTGGGAGGCCGGAAAGCTGCTCAGTCGGGTCTCCCTGCGCAATGGCCTGCCGGCTTCGCAGATCGATATCTCTGATGCAGTGCGCATCGAGAAAGCCTTCCATCCCGACTCGACGGTAGTGCGCACCGAGCGCAGCACCGCACTCGACCCGGATGGTCGTGCGCGGCAGCCGCGCGAAGGGCGGGACCGGGAATTTGCCGCGACGGGGCAAGTATTGCGCGACACGGAATGGCGTGGTGGCGTGGCCGTGCGCAGCACCGAGTGGTACATGAACGGCAGCAAGCGCAGCGAGGTCGAGCGCCCTGCTACGGCCAGCGCCCCGGCCGTCTTGCGACAGTATTGGGACAACGGGCGCCTGCGTTCCGAAGAGCAACGGCAGGTCGGGACAGGCGGGAACCTGGGCGCGCCTTTCGGTTCGCGACGGACGTATCGTGAGGACGGCAGCTTGCAGGCCGAGACCTGGTTTCATCCGCGCGGCTGGCGCGAAAGGCAGAAGGACTTCGATGAAAGCGGCAAGCTCATCGCCGAAGAAGAGTTTTTCGAGGATGGCTCGCGGAAGTCGCGCACGCCCTGAGGGAACGTAGGGGTTTTCCCGCAAAGGCTCGCGCAGGCCGCGTTGCGCCTTGCGCGCATGGCTGGAACCGGCCAAAATCCTGCGCACAAGGGTACAAGAAAGCCGCATCGCTTCGAGGGGCGCGGCTCAGGAGACAAGGATGTTCGGGTTCAAGTGGTCAGCGACGGCTTTTGATCAGCCAACGCCTGCCAGCGCCGGACTGGCGCAGGGCGACACGGTCGCACGCATGTTCTGGGATGGCGTTGCGCGTCGCGGCGATCGGGTCGCGCTGCGCCAAAAGGATTTCGGCATCTGGAAGCCGCTTTCCTGGAACGCACTTGGCGACATCGTGCGCGAAGTCGCGCTGGGCCTGGTGGCTCTGGGCTACCGACCCGGCGAAGTCGCGTCGGTACTGTCGAACACCAACCGTGAGTGGATCTACGCCGACCTTGGCGCGCTAACCGCCGGCGGCGTGGTCAATGGCATCTATCCTACCGATGCCGCCACACAGGTCGAATACCTATGCGCCGATTCGTCGACCGTGTTCCTCTTCGTGGAAGACGACGAGCAACTCGACAAGGCACTGGAAGTGCGCGCGCGCCTGCCCGGATTGCGCAAGATCATCGTCTTCGATATGGAAGGCCTGCGCGAGCTCGACGACCCGCAAGTGATGAGTTTCGATGACCTGCGCAGCCTCGGCCGCGCCCATCACGCCGCCCATCCGGAACTCTTGCGGCAGTGCATCGAGTCCCGCAAACCCGAAGACCTCGCCATCCTGGTCTACACGTCCGGTACGACGGGCAAGCCCAAAGGCGCGATGATTTCCCATCGCAACATCATCTTCACCTGCCATGCCTACAATGAATTTGCTCCACAGTCGGAGTCTGACGAGCGCATGGCATTCCTGCCGCTTTGCCACATCGCCGAGCGCATGGGGGGCGAATACTTCGCGCTACTCACCGGCAGCGTCATCAATTTCGTCGAGAATCCCGACACGGTGCCGGAGAACGTCCGCGAAATCCAGCCCACCACCTTCACCGCCGTGCCGCGGGTTTGGGAAAAGTTCTACTCCGGGGTGCTGATCCGTATCCGTGAATCGACGCGACTCCAGCAATTGGCCTACGCCTGGGCCATCGGCGTGGGGATGCGGCGCGCGCGCCTGATCGAGGAGGGCAAGCCGGTCCCGGCGGATCTGTCGCTGACTTTCAGCGTGGCCCGCTTCCTGGTGCTCGACAACATCCGACGCATGATCGGGGTGCACCGCGCACGCATCCTCTTGACCGGTGCCGCGCCCATCTCCCCCGACCTGGTGCGCTGGTACATGGCGCTGGGCCTCAACATGGTCGAGGTATGGGGCATGACCGAGAGTTGCGGCGCGGTGACGTCCAACCCGCTCGAACGCATCAAGCCGGGCTCGATCGGCATCGCGACCCGCCATGCCGAAGTGAAGGTGTCTCCTGAAGGCGAATTGCTGGTCAAGGGCGATAGCGTCTTCATGGGCTACCTCAACCTGCCGGAGAAAACCGCGGAGACCATCGTCGACGGCTGGCTACACACCGGCGACGTCGGACGTGTTGACACCGACGGCTACTTCTACATCACCGACCGCATGAAGGACATCATCATCACCGCCGGTGGCAAGAACATCACGCCCTCGGAATTCGAGAACCAGCTGAAGTTCTCGCCCTATATCACCGACGCGGTGGTCATTGGCGACAAGCGTGCCTACCTGTCGTGCCTGGTGATGATCGACCACGAGAATGTCGAACAATGGGCACAAGAGCGTTCGATCCCCTTTTCCGACTACAAGAGCCTGACACGCCGGCCGGAAGTGGTCGGCCTGATCGGCGAGGAAATCGAGAAGGTCAACCGCATGTTCGCCAGGGTGGAGCAGATCAAGCAGTTCCGCCTGATCGAGAACAAGCTGACTCCCGAGGATGAGGAACTCACGCCGACGATGAAGCTCAAGCGCAAACTTGTGGGCGAGAAGTACCGCGACCTGATCGAATCGATGTATGCCGGCAAGGCCGCCTGATGTCAGCATCCTTGAAAGTATCATTTCCCCCCAACATCACACACCACAACGGAGACATCATGAGAGCCCCGCTCAAATTGAACCTTGCCACCATGGGATTCGCCCTCGCCCTGTGCGGCGTCGTCACCCAGACCCAAGCCCAGACCCAGGGCGTCACCAAGGACGAGATCCTGGTTGGAACCATCCAGGACCTGTCCGGGCCGATCGCTGCGTTCGGCAAGTCGGCACGCAACGGCATGCAATTGCGCGCCGACGAAATCAACGAGCAGGGCGGCGTCAATGGCCGCAAGATCCGGCTCATCGTCGAGGATTCCGGCTACGACCCCAAGAAAGCGGTACTGGCGGCGCAGAAACTCGCGCAGCGCGACAAGATCTTCGTCACCGCCGGCAACATCGGCACGCCGATCGCCATGGCGACCATGCCGATATTCTTCGAAAAAAACATCCCGCACCTTTTCCCGCTGACCGCGGCGCGGCAGATGTACGAGCCACTGCACAAGCTCAAGTACTCCTTCGCGGCGACCTATCACGACCAGGTGCGTTCCGGCATCAAGCACCTGAACAAGGTCAAGGCCGATCGCAAGTGGTGCATCATCTACCAGGATGACGACTTCGGTGCCGAGGTACTGTCGGGTGCGGAAGCCGGACTCAAGGAAACCGGCAAGACCCTGGTGGAAAAAACCAGCTACAAGCGTGGCTCCACCGATTTCTCTTCGCAAGTCGCCAAGATGAAGGGTTCCGGTTGCGACACCATCGTGATGGGTACCATCATTCGCGAAACCGTCGGCACCATCGCCGAAGCACGCAAGACCGGCCTCAATGCAGAATTTGTCGGCACCTCCGCGTCCTACACGCACCTGATCCATCGCCTCGGCGGGCCGGCGATGAACGGCTATATCGCCGCCCATACCGCCGCCCATCCCTACCTGGACGACGCTTCGCAGAACATCCGCTTCTGGGCCACCAAGTACAAGACCAAGTTCAATGAGGATCCGGACGTGTTCTCGGCCTACGGATACAGCATCATGGACGGCGTGATCGCCACCGCTGCCAAGGCGGGCAAGAACCTCACCACCGACACCTTCATCAAGGCGCTGGATTCGATGACCATCCCGCCGGACATGTTCGGCGCCGACCAGATGACCTATTCACCCACCAAGCACCTCGGGTCGAACAAGTCGCGCTTGTCGCAGATCAAGGACGGCAAATGGACCGTAATCACGCCGTACGTGGAACCCTGAGCGCATCGAACAACTGAAAAAGCCCGCCAATGGCGGGCTTTTTTTTCGCGGAACGCGTCAGGCGTGCGGATGGTGGACCGCACCCCCGCCATGGTGATGGCTGGTTGGTGCATGGCGAATCTTCTGCGGCAAAAGCGATCCCGCGATCATTCCGACGATCGCTGCGGCGAAGCCCAGCATTTGCGCCGGCCATACCTCGCTCTGGATGAAGATCTCCGCCGTCAGCCAGACACCCAGGCCGGCCCCCATCGCGAAATAGGCCCCCTGGGTAGTCGCGCGCAGCCAGTACAGGCCAAAAGCCAGCGGCACGAAGGCAGTCACGAGCGTGATCTTGTAGGCGCTCTCGACCATCTGGAAAATGGTGAGCTTGCTGTTGAGCGCCACAAATAGCACGATCAGCGCAAATCCGACCAGGGAGGTGCGCATCACCAGAAGGAACCGTCGGTCCGACATGTTCGGATAGAAGCCGCGCACGATGTTTTCCGAAAACGCCACCGACGGCGCCAGCAAGGTCGCCGACGAACAGCTCATGATGGCCGACAGCAAGGCGCCGAAGAAGATCACCTGTGCGAAAACCGGCGTGTGCGTCAGGATCAGCGTGGGCAACACCAGCTGTGAATCGGTCTTGACCAGTTCCCCGAACTTCGCCGGATCGACCACCGTGGCGGCGTACGCCAGGAACATTGGCACGAATGCGAAGGCGAAATAGATTGAACCGCCCAGCACCGATCCGCGCACCGCGGTCTTCTCGTTCTTGGCCGATGTGATGCGCTGGAACACGTCTTGTTGCGGGATCGACCCCAGCATCATCGTCAGCCAGGCACCGATAAACGGTACCCAGGCCCGATAACCGCCTTCGCTCGGAAAGAACTGCAGCTTGCCAGCCTCATTGGCGTGCGCAACGACGGATCCGATACCGCCCGCCATCCCGCCAATGAACCACGCAATGAACAGAAGGCCGCACATCACCACCATCATCTGCACGAAATCCAGGAACGCGACGGCGAACATGCCACCGAAGGTGGTGTAAGTGAGCACGATCGCGGCGCCCAGCACCATGCCCCATTCATTGCTGATGGCACCCCCGGTGACGATGTTGAAAACCAGGCCGAGCGCCTTGATCTGCGCCGCCACCCATCCCAGGTAGGAAATCACGATGGCGATCGATGTGATCACCTCGACGGGACGGTTGTAACGTATGCGGTAATAGTCGCCGATCGTCAGCAAGCCCATGCGATACAGGCGCGGCGCGAAAAACAATCCGGCCAGGATCAGACACAACGCTGCGCCGAACGGGTCGGCCACCACCCCGCCCAACCCATCGCGCACGAAAGTGGCCGAAACCCCAAGCACCGTTTCGGCACCGAACCAGGTGGCGAACACCGTGGCGGTAACCACCGGCAAAGGCAGGCTGCGCCCGGCAACCGCGAAATCCTTCGCACTATGCACCCGGGTTGCGGCATAGAGGCCGATGCCTATCGAGGCGAGCAGGTACAAGGTGACGAATCCGATGAGCATGACAACGTCTCCGCGAATGGATGCAGCAGGAAAAATCTGGCGGATTTTATAGGGAGCCGCAGCACTGTGCGAATCCGGAAGGCGGGAAATCCGCCAAACCAGGGTTGATCGCGCCTGTCATCGGCAGGCAAAAGCCGTGCCGAACGGGCCGATCAAGTCGGGGCTAATGACGCCAGATCCAGACCACCCACGCCAACATGACGATCGCCAGCATTGCGATCGCAAATGTGAGCATCCGCACCTGGCGGCGCTGCCGCTCCACCGCTTCGGACAGTGCCCGCAGGGACGCCTGATCCGGCGCGTCGTGCGCGGCGCGCTCCAGTGCCTGGGTGATCAGGCGCGGCCATTGCGGCAGCATTTTCGCAAGGTGCGGTGCCTCGCGTCGGACATTGGTCATGAACCCATCCCAGCCGACCTGTCGATGCATCCACTTCTCCAGATACGGCTTGGCGGTTTTCCACAAATCCAGATCGGGATCGAGCTGGCGCCCGAGTCCTTCGATATTGAGCAGGGTCTTCTGCAACAAGACCAATTGCGGCTGGATTTCCACATTGAAGCGGCGCGAGGTCTGGAACAGGCGCAGCAGCACCTGTCCAAGTGAAATTTCCTTCAACGGTCGATCGAAATGCGGCTCGCAGCAGGCCCTGACCGCTCCTTCAAGCGCCTCGATGTTGGTGTCGCGCGGCGCCCAGCCCGATTCCACGTGCAGGACCGCCACCCGGTGGTAGTCGCGATTGAAGAACGCGAGGAAGTTCTGCGCCAGATAATCCTTGTCGAACTCGGACAAGGTGCCGACGATGCCGAAGTCGAGCGCGATGTAGCGGCCGAGCGTCGCCGGATCGTCGCTCACGTAAATGTTGCCGGGGTGCATGTCCGCATGGAAAAAACCGTCCGAGAACACCTGGGAGAAAAAAATCTCCACCCCGTCGCGGGAGAGCTTCTGCAGGTCCACCCCGGCGGCCTTGAGGCGCTCGATCTGGCTGACCGGGATGCCTTTCATGCGCTCCATGGTCATGACCGAGTTCGACACATATTCCCAGTGCATCTCGGGAACCATCAGCAACTGGCCGCGCGCCGTGCCAGGGGCGAAATTGCGTCGCAACTGGCTGGCATTGGCAGCCTCGCGCACGAGGTCGAGCTCGTCATGGAGATACACATCGAACTCGGCCACCACTTCCCGCGGCTTGAGGCGCTTGCCGTCGGCCCACAAGCGCTCCACCAGCCCGGCCGCGATACGCATGAGGTCGAGGTCACTCTCGATCACCTGCACCATGTTCGGGCGCAACACCTTGACCGCGACCTCGCGGCCGTCGTGCAGGACCGCGAAGTGCACCTGGGCGATCGAGGCTGACGCGACCGGTTCGCGTTCGAACACCCTGAACAGGTCAGCGGGCCGCTTGCCGAAGGCCAGTTCGATCTGGCGCTCCGCCAACGCCGGATCAAACGGCGGCACCCGATCCTGCAGGCGCGCAAGCTCGTTGGCAATGTCCTCGGGCATCAGGTCGCGACGGGTCGACAGGAGCTGCCCGAACTTGACGAAAATCGGCCCCAGGTTTTCCAGCGCCAGACGCAGGCGTTCGCCGCGCGGCGTCTCGAACTTGCGCCAGGAAAACAGCACCCGGTAAAGCGATTTCGCCCATCCCGCCTTGGCCGCCGCCATGAAGAATTCGTCGAGGCCGAAACGGAACGCGACGGTGAGAATGATCAGGAGGCGGATGGGACGCACGGAGCTTCGTCAGGGGCAGGGCCGGTAAAGGATGCCGGACTTTACCCGAATCAACAAGCTCCGACCCAGGCACGGCGACGAAACCGTCGATCACCGCGGTGATCCCCCCTCCGCGCGACTTGCCGCATGCAACACGCCCGCCCATAATCGGTCGATGCGCATCATTTGTGTGGGCCACACCGCGTTCGACCGTGTCTTCCGGGTCGAGCGCATCGTCGCACCGCCGGCGAAGATCGCCGCGAGCGCCTACTTCGAACTCGGCGGCGGCATGGCAGCAAATGCCGCGGTCGCCATCGCGCACCTCGGGGCAGAGGCGCACTTCTGGGGACCTGCAGGCGACGACGCCGTGGCCGATGCCATGGCGGCGGATTTTGCCCGTCATGGTGTCGATGCCGGCGCGATGCGGCGCATCCGCGGACGCAGATCGTCCCATTCGGTCATCCTGGTCGACGACAGCGGTGAGCGGTTGATTGTTGGCATGCGCGGCGACGTGCTGCAGGACACAGGCGACTGGATGCCGCTTCACACCATCAGGATGGCGGGCGCCCTGCTGGCCGACGTGCGCTGGCCGGTAGGGTCCGCGCGTGCACTGGCGGCCGCGCGCGCGGCCGGCGTACCGACAGTGCTGGACGGCGACACCGGCGAGCGGGATGCCTTGCGAAGCCTGGTAGCTCTGGTGGACTACGCGGTTTTCTCCGAGCCCGGCTTCGCCTGCTTCACCGACGCCGCCCCCCTCGCAGGGCTGCGCGAAGCCCTTGCCGCGGGCGCCCGCGCGGCGGTCGTCACTCGCGGCGAGCGTGGCTGCGAATGGATCACCGCCGACGCGCCGGCGGAATTGCGCCACACCCCTGCGATTGCGGCGGGCGCCATTGACACCACCGGTGCAGGTGATGCCTTTCACGGCGCCTTTGCACTATGCATCGCTGAAGGCCGGCCACTGGAAGCCGCCATCGAATTTGCCACCGCCGCAGCCTCGCTGAAGGTCAGGCGGCTGGGTTCGCGCAGCATGCCCTCGCGCGCCGAGGTCGAAACCCTGCTCGCCGGCGCGGCCTAGGCGTCGGTACGCCGGCGCGCTTCCAGCAAGCCGATGCGCTTTTCAAGGCGCTCGCAGGCGTCGCGCGCGGCGGCGACCCCCGCGGCATGCTCCTCAAGTGCCGTCTGGCGCACCAGAACCGGCGCCTCCTCGGCCAGATAAGCGCTGGTGGCGCCGCTGAGGCGTTGCGCCGCGTCCTGCCCCCAGGCGGCAAATTCGCGCGCGATGCGCATCGCGTGATAAGCCGGGACATCCCCGACAACCCGACTCAGGTCTTCTTCCGCGTCCCAGCGCACTTCACGGGCAAGCATCCCTGCCACCTGCGCCAGCTCGGCATCGCCCTGGATATGCACCTTCTTCAGCGCGGCCTCCGGATCCGCAAGCATGAGCGGCACCTGGGCCGGATCGAAGCGGAAGACGATGCCGCCCCCTCCTTCGGCCGGCGCTTGCGCTAGATCTCCCGACGGCGTGATCTCGAGCCGCACATCCAGAAGGCCGGTCTCGATCTTGACGAACTTGCCCGCATGGGGGGCAAGTCGTGCACGCGCCCAGGCGTGTTGCCCGAGGACATGATTGAGAAACCTGACAAGCGCGGTCATTTCAGGTCTGCACCAGTTTGCGGTGTCTCTGAATGCTCATGAGCATTCCGATACCCAGGAAAAGCGTCACCAGAGCGGTCCCGCCGTAGCTGACCAGCGGCAATGGCACTCCCACCACGGGAAGGATACCGCTGACCATGCCCATGTTCACAAACGCATACGTGAAAAAGATCATGGTGATTGCGCCGGCCAGGAGGCGGGCGAAGAACGTGGGCGCATTTGCCGCAATCATGAACCCCCGTGCGATGAGTGCGCAGTAGAGGAGGATCAACACCAGATTGCCGATCAGGCCGAACTCCTCGGAGTAGACCGCGAAAATGAAGTCGGTATGCCGTTCCGGAAGAAACTCGAGATGGGTTTGCGTTCCCTTGAGCCAGCCTTTGCCGGTCAACCCGCCGGAGCCCACCGCGATGACCGACTGTATCGTGTGGAAGCCTTTGCCAAGCGGATCGGACGCCGGATCCAGAAGCGTGCAGATGCGATGCTTCTGGTAGTCCTTGAAGCCCGGCCAGGCCACACCGCTCTCGCAGATGCGATCTTCGAAGGCGACCACGCCACCGACAACCAGCAGGCCGGCGACAAACGCCGGAAGAATCAGCTTCCAGGACAGACCGGCAAAGAACATCACATACATGCCGGCGGCGAACACCAGGATGGCGGTTCCCAGGTCGGGCTGTTTGGCGATCAATACAACCGGGACCAGCAGCAGCAGGCCGGCAACCAGATAGTCCCGCGTGCGCACCAGCACCTCGTGCTTGTGGAAATACCAGGCGATCATCAGCGGCATGGCGATCTTCATGATCTCCGACGGCTGGATGGTCGTCACGCCAAGATTGAGCCAGCGGGTCGCGCCCTTCTTGCGAACCCCGAACAGGAACACCGCGACCAGCAAAGCCACACCGACCAGATACACCGGCACGGCCAGTCGCATCAGGGTTTGCGGCGGCACCTGCGCCACGGCCCACATGACCAGCAGCGCGACACCAAAATTGCGCAGCTGATCAAAAAACCGCGCAGGCTGATCGTAGCTGGCCGAGTAAAGAACCAGCATGCCGCAGGCAATCAGCAGCCCGGCGATGGACATCAAAGGCGCATCGATGCCACCAAAAACCCGCACCAGCGCGCGCTTAATCACCTTCGTCTTCCGCGTCCGCGCCCGGCTTGCCCAGAAACGGCGCCTGTCCCGGTTTTTCCGGTCGCTTGCCGGTCAGATGGAAATCGAAAACCTGGCGTGCGATCGGGGCCGCCGACTGCGCGCCAAAACCGCCGTTTTCCACCAGGATCGCGACGGCAATGCGCGGCTTGTCCACCGGCGCATAGGCCATGTACCAGGCATGGTCGCGCAGATGCTCGGCCACCCGCTTGGCGTCATATTTCTCGTTCTGCTTCAACGTGAATACCTGGGCCGTGCCGGTCTTGCCGGCACTCACATACGCTGCGCCGGCGAATGCCCGCGCGGCAGTACCGGAGATTGGCACGCCTTCAAGCCCTTCCCTGATCACCGCCAGGTGCTCGGGCTTGTAAGGCAACCGCTCCGGCCTGGGCTGGCCCAGCGCGTCCTTGCTAATCGGCAATTCGACCGGGCGCTTCTGATCCGTCCGCAGGTCGTGCACATGGCGCACCAGGCGCGGCGTCTTGACCAGTCCGTCGGCCGCGATGATGGCGGTGGCATGGGCAAGTTGCAGGGGCGTGTAGGCGTTGTATCCCTGGCCGATGCCGATCGAGATGGTTTCACCCGGGTACCATTTCTGCTGCTCCGGACGTCGAAATCGCTTGGCCTTCCACCAGGTGGAGGGCAGCACCCCCGGAAGCTCGCCCTCGATATCGATGCCGGTCAGGGCACCGAAGCCCAGCGGCGCCATCTGGCGAGCGATGGTGTCTATCCCCATGTCGTTGGCGAGGACGTAATAGTATGTGTCGCACGAGACGACGATCGACTTCACCATGTCCACGGTCCCGTGGCCGCCCACCTTGTCGTCGCGGAAGCGATGGTTGCCGAACATGAAGTAGCCGGGATCGCTGATCGCCTGCTCGGGGCGCCGCTTGCCGGTATTGAGCGCCGCCAGCGCCATGAAAGGCTTGAAGGTCGACCCCGGCGGGTAGGCGCCCCGCAACGGCCGGTTCAGGAGCGGCTTGTCAGGCGAATTGTTGAGGGCATCCCAGTTGACGCTGTCAATGCCGTCCACGAACAGGTTGGGGTCGAATGCCGGCCGGCTGGCGAAGGCCAGGACCTCCCCGGTGGTCGGGTCGAGCGCCACGACCGCGCCCTTGCGGTCGCCGAGGGCTGCCTCGGCGATCTTCTGCAGTTCGATATCGATCGTGAGCACGAGATTGTTGCCGGAGATCGGCGCTGTTCGCGACAGGGTACGCACCGCGCGTCCGCCGGCATCGACCTCGACTTGTTCAGAGCCGGTGATCCCGTGCAACTCGCGCTCGTAACTTTGCTCGATACCAACCTTGCCGATGTGCTCGGACCCCTTGTAGTTCGCCGCGAGCTCCCTTTCTTCCAGCAACTCCTGGTCTTTCTGGCTGATGCGGCCGATGTATCCGACCACATGCGCCGCGCTCTCGCCCTGTGGATACTGGCGGAACAGGCGCGCCTTTATTTCCACGCCCTTGAAGCGCCACCGGTTCGCCGCGAAACGCGCCACCTCGGTGTCGGTCAGCCGGGTGCGAATGGGCAGTGAATCGAAGGTCTTGGATTCCGACAAAAGCTTCTGGAAGCGTTTGCGGTCCCGCGCCTGGATTTCGACCACCAGGGACAACTCGTCGATGGTCTGATCAAGGTCGGCCACCTTGGAAGGCGTGATCTCCAGCGTATAGGCCGAATAGTTGCGCGCCAGGACCACACCGTTGCGATCCAAGATCAGGCCGCGATTGGGGGCGATCGGCAGGATCGAGATGCGATTGTCTTCGGCGGCGGACTGGTACTCGTCGTAGCTTGCGACCTGCAGATAGACGAAGCGCGCGAACAGCAGGGCGAAACAGGCGAGCACCAGAAATCCGGCCGCGCCCAGGCGCAGTTGAAAAGCGCGGATCTCCTGCTCGGTGTTCTTGAGTTCCGTGGCGCGTCCACCGGGGAAGCTGGGCGCTTCGAAAGTGCGGAACAGGCGGCGCTTGCTGCTGCGTTGAAACACGTGGTGGCCGGTAAGGGAAATCCGAAAGCCGGGATTTTAGGGCGTAAGCCTCGCGAGCACACTACGGAATCGCGGAAATCTGGCCGCCAGGCTGGCTTCAACCGGCTTCGCCGCGACCCTCGAACCCTATAATGATCGCCCCCCCATAAACGGTGCCGGCCGGGCGAAATCTCGTCGCATGTTCGATTCGCGCTCTTGCCTGCTGATAACCGGGGGCACCGGATTCCTCGGCGGGGCCATCGTTGCCGAACTTGCCACACGGGACATCTGGCCTCAAATTCGCCTGCTGGTGCGCGCCGGCAGCAAGGAAGAGGGCGTGGCGCGGATACGGGCAACCCTCGGGAGGTTCGAGGTGCCGGCCGCGGATATCGCGCGCGTGTCGCCCGACCAGGTCATTCTGGGTGACCTCGGGGCGCCGGACGTCATTTTCACAGACCCCGCCCTTGCATCAATCACTCATGTGATCAATTCGGCCGCGCTGGCCACTTTCTCGGCAAACCCGCAGCTCTGGCCGATCAACGTCGACGGCACCTTCATCTTCGCGAAACTGCTCTCGGAAACCGCCCGCATCGAGCGCTTCGTGCATGTCGGAACGGCCATGTGCGTCGGTCCGGACGCCACGCCGCCGGTGGCGGAAAATCACGTCGCGGTCGATCCAATCCGCCATCTGGTGCCCTACACCGAGACCAAGATCGAAATCGAGCGCAAGCTGCGGCGCGAACTTCCGCACCTGCCGCTGATCCAGGCGCGACCCACCATCATCGTCGGCCACTCGCAACTAGGCACGCGACCTTCTGGCAGCATATTCTGGGTGTTTCGCACTGCGATGCTGCTGGAACGCTGGACCGTCGCGCCGGAGGGGCGGATCGATGTCGTGCCGGTTGACTGGGCCGCGCGCGCGCTCATCGAACTCGCGCTCAAGCCATCGCTCAAATATCCGCTCTATCACTTGTCCGCCGGACCGATCCATGCCTCCACTTTCGCCGAGCTGGACGCCGCCATTGCGCGCGGCCGCGGCGTGGCGCCGGTCCTGCCCCGCTACAAGCAAGCAAGCCTGGAAGAACTGGCTTCCATGAGCGGGGAATACAACACTCGCCTGGGGCCATGCCATCCGCGCATCATGCAACGCGCGATCCGGCTGTACGGTACCTTCGCGGCACTCGACATGACATTCCACAACGACCGTCTGATCGAAGAAGGCATGGCCCCGCCGCCACCGTTTGCCGCCTATGCGGACCTGTGTGCCACCACCTCGGAAGGTGTGACCATCGCCGAGCAGATGATGGCCGACTTCAAGTAATCGACGCCAATCCCAGCCAGTACAATCGCCTGGAAACATGAAACTCCCTGCGATCTTCGGATGACAATGACATGAGCACCTTGGTGACGGTTCAGGAAATGTTGATGGCGGAATTCGACCTGAAAGCCGATCAGGTCGCGCCGGATTCCAAACTTGCCGAGCTCGGTATCGACTCGCTGGCCACATTGGAATTTCTTTTCAAGCTGGAGGAAAAGTTCGGCCTCGACCTCAACAGCGACCCCACGCCAGTCGAAACCGTGGGCGATATCGCCACCGAAGTGGAGCGCATGCTTTCCCTGAAGGCCGCCGAGACTTCGTGAAGCGCGTCGTCGTCACCGGCATCGGAGTCACCTCTCCGATCGGCAGCGACCCGGAAGCATTCTTTGCGACCCTGGTGGCGTGCCGCTCCGGCATCCGCAGACTCGAACCATCATGGTCCGGATTGGCCTACGCCGGAACCGTCGATATCGACCTTGAGGCCCATTTCACCAAGGTCAGGCGCATTGGCATGGATCGCGTTTCCATGCTGGCCCTGCTGGCGGCGCGCCAGGCGCAGGGCGCCTCGGGCCTGGTGATTGACGATGCCCACGCCGAACGCACCGGCCTCTACTGGGGCACCGGCATGGGCGGCGCTGGTACCCTCGAAGGTGCCTATCAGGACCTTCTGGTCCGCAAGGCCACCCGACTCAAGCCCTCAACCATCGTATCCGTGATGACCAACGCGGCCACCGGCCAGATCGGCATCGAGTTCGGTATTCGTGGGCCGGCCTGCACCTATTCATCGGCCTGTTCATCTTCGGCGGTCGCCATTGGTGAAGCGTTTCGGGCGATCCGGTTCGGCGTGGTGGACCAGGCGCTGGCAGGCGGCGCCGAAGCGCTGCTCACCGAAGGCGTCATCAAGGCCTGGGAATCGCTCGGCACACTGGCGCGGCCCGACCCGGAGCGTCCGGAAACCTCATGCCGGCCTTTCGCCGCCGACCGCAGTGGCTTCCTGCTCGCCGAAGGCGCTGCGGTGCTGGCTCTTGAAGAAGAAGGCGCGGCCAGGCGCCGAGGCGCGACCATCCTGGCCGAAATCGCCGGATACGGCAATACCAACGACGCCAGCCACATCACCCAACCAGACGCGGGCGGCCAGGCACGCGCCATGCGCCTGGCACTCGCGGAGGCGCGTGTCGAACCGCACCTGGTCGACCATATCAACGCCCACGGAACCGGCACCAAGGCTGGCGACATCAGCGAAACCAGCGCGATACGCCAGGTGTTCGGCGGGCATGCGACGCGCATTCCGGTCAGCGCCACCAAAGCCCTGCATGGGCATCTGATGGGCGCAACCGGAGCGCTGGAAATCGTGGCAACAATACTGGCCCTGCGAAACGCGGTGGCTCCGCCTACGGCGCATCTCTGGGAGGCCGATCCGGAATGCGACCTTGACTATGTGCCGCTCGCGGCGCGGCAGCTAGCACGCGCCGAGGTGGCGATGTCGAATTCTTTCGGATTCGGCGGCAACAACGCGGTACTGGTGGTTCGACGCTACCAGGCCTAGATCGGCCGGTTCTCGTCCTTGTCTACCGAGCGGCGCTGCGGCGCCAGGTACAGGAAACTGATGACAGGCCACAGCAGGATCGCAACGAGGCTGGAAGCGAAGTAAAGCACGCCCGGAAACGCGCCTCCCACCAGCAGGCGGATCAGCACCACCACGCCCTGCGCCGCCAGCAACAGCGGCAACACATGCACGATCTGTCCGGAAATGCCGAACCAGAGCACGCGCCGGTGCATCGTGATGGCCGCATAGGAAAGGATCGAATATGCGAGCGCATGCTCGCCCAGGAGGCTGGCATTGTTGACATCCATCACCAGGCCGAGCACCCATGCGAGCAAGAGGCCGACCCGGCGCGGTTGATGGATGTTCCAGAACACCAGTGTCAGCGCGACCCAATCCGGCACCAGCAATGCCCAACCACCGCGCGGCAGCGGCAGCAGGTTCAGCATCAGCGACAAGACCAGCGTGAAACCGATGAACCAGGGGTTGACCGGCAGGAGGATGTACTGACGTGGCTGGCTCGGTGCTGGCATCGCGGCTACTTCTTTTCGGGTGCTGCGGGGGGTGCGGGATTCGCCGGAGTCGCCGGCGCTGGCGCTGGCGGGCCTTTTTCGCCGGATTCGGCACGCAGCTTCCTGCGCTTGCCTTTCGGGGCTTTTTCTTCGGCTTCCGGCAAGGGCATGGCCAGCGCCGGCTTCTCGGCTGTCAGCACCAGCACTTGGCCGAAGTGGTCAATGCCGGCCGCCGGCTTGCAGATGATGCGGGCGAAGGCATATCCGGCCTCACGCTCGATGCGCAGGACGGTGGCGACGGGCAGCCCGGGAAGGTAAGTGCCGTCGAGGCCGGACGTGGTGAGTACGTCCCCCTCGCGCACATCGGCATTGGAGGCCAGGAACTTCAATTCCATGGTGCCGCCATCGGGACCTCCTGGTGTGCCGTAGGCGATCGCACGCAAGCCGTTGCGCACCACCTGCACCGGTATGGCCTGATCCCGGTCGGTCAGCAAGGACACCTCGGATACCGCCGGAAACGCGCGCGTGACCTGCCCCATGACGCCTGTCGCGTCGACCACCACCTGGCCGGCCTTGATACCAGCCAGCATGCCCTTGTCGATGACCACCTTGCGGGTGAACGGATCGCGAGCATCGAAGAGCATTTCGGCCGCGATCGCGATCACCGGGATGCGCTCACGCATGGCCAGCAGACCGCGCAGGTTGGCGTTTTCGGCTTCCAGCTGCGCGGAGCGCATGAGTGTCTTGGCAGAATCCAGCCTTTCGCGCTCCAGACGGGAGTTCTCGACCAGCAGCAGGCGCTGGCGACCAAGATAGCCGGAAAGATTTGAGGCCGCGTCCCCCGGTGCGCGTGCCGCGACCTGCAACGGATAGAGGACCGTTGCAACGCCAAAGCGCACGCGCTCTAGCAGCTTGAAGCGCGCGTCAAAAACCAGCAAGGCGACAGACATCAGGGCAAACATGGCCAACCGCGCAAGGGCGGACGGGCCCTGCTTGAAAAACGGCGGCGGAGTGTATTCCATTGACCCGAGGCTATGGCACAGGCTGCGACCGGAGCCGCATTGCTATTGCTGCCCTGCGCTGCGGGAAGACCTGCGCAAGGGCGGCGGGGAGAAGCCAGCCGCCCTTACCGGCGGCATCGAACTGGCTTTGCCCCGGCAAAAGCAGGTTTGCACTCTTGCCGGCCCTTCTAGTCGTTGGTGAAGATTCCGCCCAGCTTTTCCATCCGCTCGAGCGCGATGCCGGAGCCGCGCACGACACAAGTGAGCGGGTCTTCGGCAACGATCACGGGCAGTCCGGTTTCTTCCATCAGGAGACGGTCAAGATCGCGCAAAAGCGCGCCGCCGCCGGTGAGCACCATGCCCTTTTCGGCGATGTCGGCGCCGAGTTCCGGCGGGGTCTGTTCCAGCGCCGACTTCACCGCCGAGACGATCGAGTTGAGCGGATCGGTCAGTGCCTCGAGAATCTCGTTGGATGAAATCGTGAAAGAACGCGGAATGCCCTCGGCAAGATTGCGCCCCTTGACCTCCATCTCCTTGACCTCGGAGCCGGGGAAGGCCGAACCGATGTGCTTCTTGATGGATTCGGCCGTGGTTTCGCCGATCAGCATGCCGTAGTTGCGGCGGATGTAGTTGATGATGGCCTCGTCGAACTTGTCGCCGCCGACGCGCACGCTGCCGGCGTAGACCATGCCGCCCAGGGAGATCACCCCCACCTCGGTGGTACCACCGCCGATGTCGACCACCATCGAACCGGTGGCGTCCGACACCGGGAGTTCCGCGCCGATGGCCGCGGCCATCGGCTCCTCGATCAGGTACACCTGGGACGCGCCCGCGCCCAGTGCGGATTCGCGAATGGCGCGGCGCTCCACCTGGGTCGATCCGCAGGGCACACAGATGATGATGCGCGGACTGGGCGACAACAGACGTGACTCATGAACCTTCTTGATGAACTGCTTCAACATCTGCTCGGTGACGGTGAAGTCGGCGATCACGCCGTCCTTCATCGGCCGGATGGCCGTGATGTTGCCGGGAGTCTTGCCAAGCATCAGCTTGGCTTCCTTGCCAACCGCCTGGATGGTTTTCTTGCCGGACGGCCCGCCTTCCTGGCGGATCGCGACTACCGAGGGTTCATCGAGGACGATGCCCTTGCCGCGTACATAGATGAGGGTGTTGGCGGTACCCAGGTCGATCGCAAGATCGTTGGAAAAATAACTGCGCAAAAAACCGAACATGAAGGACTTTCGCTATGCCAGGCGGCCTTGGCCCCCCTGCGGGGCAGGTGCTCCGCGAAGCCAATGGCGCGCGCCTGTGACTGCACAAGATAACCGCAAATTCTACCTTATAATTCAAGGCATTTCCCCGTATTTGCCAAGCGCTCCCGCCCCCACCAACCGGGTTTGGCCGGGGCCGCCGGCAACCAATTCCGATCCCATGGCACTGACCCTTGACGATGTCACGCGCATCGCGCATCTGGCGCGCATCGAGATTTCTCCCGCCGAGGCGGCCGGCACGCTCGCCCAGTTGAACGACATCTTCGGCATGATCGAGCGCCTGTCCAAGGTCGACACCAGCGGCATCGAGCCGATGTCGCACCCGTTCGGGGGGGCGCAACGCCTGCGCGAGGACCGCGTCACCGAAACCGACATGCGCGAAGCCAACATGCAGAACGCCCCCGAGAAGCAGGATGGCCTGTTTCTCGTGCCGCGCGTGATCGAGTAGCGCCATGTTCGAAAAATCCGTCGCAGACCTGTCCCGCGCGCTCGGGAACAAGGAAGTCTCGGCCGTTGAGCTGGCACAGCTCTACCTGGCCCGCATCGAGAAATTCCGCGCCTTCAACGCCTTCCTCGACGTACGTCCCGAGGTCACGCTGGCGCAAGCGCGTGCCGCCGACCGGATGCGCGCCGAGGGCCGTGCCACGCCGCTGACCGGTGTGCCGGTCGCGCACAAGGACATTTTCGTCACCCGCGACTTTGCCTCCACCGCCGCCTCGAAAATGCTCGAGGGCTACATGAGCCCGTTCGACGCCACGGTGGTGGAGAACATGGCGAACGCCGGCATGGTCACCCTCGGCAAGGTCAATTGCGACGAGTTCGCGATGGGCTCGTCCAACGAGAACAGCGCCTATGGCAACGTCGCCAACCCGTGGGACGCGCGCGCGGTACCCGGTGGCAGTTCCGGCGGGTCGGCCACCGCGGTGGCGGCACGCCTCGCACCCGCGGCCACCGCCACCGACACCGGCGGATCGATCCGCGAGCCCGCTGCGTTCTCGGGCATTACGGGCATCAAGCCCACCTACGGCCGCGCGTCTCGCTGGGGCATGATCGCGTTCGCCTCCAGCCTCGACCAGGCCGGCATCATGACCCAGTCTGCCGAGGATGCGGCGCTGATCTTCAACGCCATGCTGGGCTTCGACCCGAAGGATTCCACCAGCGTCGAGCGCGCCAGCGAG
Organism: Burkholderiales bacterium; assembly: GCA_965279115.1. Classification (GTDB taxonomy): domain Bacteria; phylum Pseudomonadota; class Gammaproteobacteria; order Burkholderiales; family JAEUOS01; genus JAEUOS01. The sequence goes on along the minus strand of OZ257137.1, from coordinate 2,500,522 downwards.
GACTACACCCGCGAACTGTCCAAGCCGGTGAAGGGTTTGCGCATCGGCCTGCCCAAGGAGTTTTTCGGCAAGGGCCTGAAACCCGATGTCGAGGCCGCGGTGCGCGCCGCACTGGCCGAATACGAGAAGATGGGCGCGCAGCTCGTCGAGATCTCGCTGCCCAATGCCGAGCTCGGCATCCCGGTGTACTACGTGATCGCGCCGGCCGAGTGCTCCAGCAACCTGTCGCGTTTCGACGGCGTGCGCTATGGTCATCGCGCGAAGGAATACCGCGACCTGGCAGACATGATCAAAAAGTCGCGTGCCGAAGGCTTCGGCCCGGAACCCAAGCGGCGCATCCTGATCGGCGCCTATGTACTCTCCCATGGCTACTACGACGCCTACTACCTGCAGGCGCAGAAGGTGCGGCGCCTGATCGCCGACGAGTTCCAGCGCGCCTTCCGCGAATGCGACGTCATCGCCGGGCCCGTCACCACCAGCGTTGCCTTCGGCTTCGGCGAGAAGGCCGCCGACCCGGTCGAGATGTACCTCTCCGACCTGTACACCATCCCCGGCAGTCTTGCCGGACTGCCCGGCATGAGCATCCCCTGCGGCTTCGGCGAGCGCAACCTGCCGGTCGGGCTGCAACTGACGGCCAACTACTTCGAGGAAGCGAAGTTGCTTGGGGTCGCACATCGCTACCAGCTGGCCACCGACTGGCACCGGCGCATGCCGGGAGGCATCGCCTGATGGCCAAGCTCGACAACATCCACAGCAAGCTCATTGAAGCCTCGAAGCTGCTTGACGAAGCCGCGCGCGAAATGCGCGACGGCACCGGCATGCCGCCGGAGCAGGTGGCCAAGGTGGGCGCGGCCATCGCCGAGGTGATGCTGGTGCGCCACCAGATCTACATATTGCGCCCGGACCTGATGCCCGGATACCTGAAAGGCGGGGAGTAGACATGCGCGCGGATTGGGAAGTCGTGATTGGGCTGGAGACGCATGCCCAGTTGGCGACAAAATCGAAGATCTTTTCCGGCAGTTCAACGCGGTTCGGCGCCTCGCCGAATGTGCAGGCCAGCGCCATCGACCTGGCACTTCCCGGCGTGCTGCCGGTGTTGAACGCCGGCGCCGTGGAATGCGCGATCAAGTTCGGCCTGGCTGTCGGCGCCAAGGTGGCGGAGCGTTCCATCTTCGCCCGTAAAAACTACTTCTACCCCGACCTGCCCAAGGGCTACCAGATCAGCCAGTACGAGATTCCGGTGGTGCAGGGCGGCAGCCTCACCATCCATGTGGATGGCGCCGACAAGACCGTACAGCTGACCCGTGCACATCTCGAGGAAGACGCCGGCAAGTCGCTTCACGAGGACTACCAGGGCATGTCCGGCATCGACCTCAATCGCGCCGGCACGCCGCTCCTGGAAATCGTCACCGAACCCGACATGCGCTCTTCCGCCGAAGCGGTCGCCTATGCCAAGGCGCTGCATTCGCTGGTGGTGTGGCTGGGCATCTGCGATGGCAACATGCAGGAAGGCTCGTTCCGCTGCGACGCCAACGTGTCGGTGCGCCCGAAGGGCCAGAAGGAATTCGGCACCCGCTGCGAGATCAAGAACCTCAACTCCTTCCGCTTTCTCGAGCAGGCGATCGAGCACGAGATCACGCGCCAGATCGAGCTCATCGAGGACGGCGGCCGCGTCGTTCAGGAAACCCGGCTCTACGACCCGGACCGCGACGAAACGCGCTCGATGCGCAGCAAGGAAGACGCGATGGATTATCGCTACTTCCCCGACCCGGACCTGCTGCCGCTGGAGATCACGACCGACGCGATCGCGCGCGTCAAGGCGACCATGCCCGAGTTGCCGCAGGCGATGCGCGCGCGATTCGAGACGCAGTACGGCCTGCCGGCCTACGACGCCACCACGCTGACTTCTTCACAAGCCCTTGCGCGCTATTTCGAGGCCGCGGTCGCGGCCTTTGGCGGCGATGCCAAGCTGGTGTCCAACTGGGTCATGGGTGACCTGCTGGGCCGTCTGCACGAGGCCGACCTCGGTGCGGACGCCGCGCCGGTCACGCCGACCATGCTGGGCGGGCTGTTGACGCGCATCGCCGATGGAACCATTTCCGGCAAGATCGCCAAGGAAGTCTTCGCCACGCTGTGGACCGAGGGCGGCAGCGCTGACGCGGTGATCGAAGCCAAGGGCTTGAAGCAGATCAGCGACAGCGGCGCCATCGAGAAGATCGTCGATGAGGTGCTGGCGGCGAACCCGAAGTCGGTCGAGGAATTCCGCGCCGGCAAGGAGAAAGCCTTCAACGCGCTGGTGGGTCAGGCCATGAAGGCCAGCCGCGGCAAGGCCAATCCGGCGCAGGTCAACGAAGTTCTCAAGCGCAAGCTGGCTGGCTGATCTTCAGGGCGGGACCGGCCCTGGTTCAGCGCAGCGGAAACGCTGCTTGCTACTTTCTTGCAGCCTTTTCAGGCGCCGGAGTGGAAACGCCAGTGAGTTCAACATAGCGCTTGCGGTCTTCGTCGAACTTGACATTCACCTGGGCGACTTCACCCTTTTTGGCGTTGTAGAGCCCACGCTCCGCCTTGACGGCGGCTTCGTTTTCGTCGACCCGCCTTTTAAGCTCAGGTGGCAGGGCTTTCTTTTTGTAGAACTCGGCTTCCGCGCGATTCTCCGATGCCTGGCGCTCAAGCAGCGAAATGCGCCGCTCGGATTCGCGCATTTCACGCTCGACTTGCGCCAACGCCCGCTGGCGCTTGCTTTCGATGTCGTCCAGGCTCGAATAGGTGTTGAGGAGCGCCTTGTCCTTGCGCAGTTGTTCGCGCCGGCGCTCTTCCTCTTCGCGCTTTTTCTGCTGCTCGGCCTCGCGGGCGGCGATCTGCTCCGGCGTGAGCGGGGCGTCGATCTTCTGCACTGTGGCGCCCTGGCCGGAAAGCACACGCCCCTCGCGGCCTTGGCATTCCGGCAACGGGCGGTCGGAGGTGATGGTCTTGCCGCTGGCGTCCTTGCAGGTATAGATGCGTGTCTGGGCGGACGACAGGCCGCTCGTCGCGGCGATCGCCACGACGAAAATCAGCCCGGGAAACACCCGCTTGATCACATCAACCCCCCGTGGTCCCGTAATCGCGCCTGTACGCAGCCACCGCGCCGCGGAATTGTAGCAATGCCGGATCGGCGCAGTCGTCCAGGAATCCCAGCACGTCGGCAAGGCTCGCAATGCTGATAACGGGTACATCATAGAGCCGGTTGACCTCCTCGACGGCCGAGAGGGCACCGGTGCCACGCTCCATCCGGTCCAGCGCTATAACCACGCCGGCGACCTGCGCGCCGGCCGCCCGGATGAGCTGCACCGATTCACGCACCGAAGTGCCGGCGGAAATGACATCGTCAATGATCAATACCCGGCCGGCGAGCGGACGACCGACGATGACGCCCCCCTCGCCGTGGTCCTTGGCTTCCTTGCGGTTGTAGGCAAACGGCACATCCCGCCCCAGACGGGCCAGCTCGACCGCGGTCGTCGCTGCCAGGCCGATCCCCTTGTAGGCGGGGCCGAACAGCATGTCGTAATCGACCCCGCATGCGGCAATGGTCTTCGCATAAAATTCCGCCAGCCTGCCCAATGCGGCGCCGTGATCGAACGAGCCGGCGTTGAAGAAATAAGGCGAAAGCCGCCCCGCCTTGGTCTTGAATTCGCCGAAGGTCAGCACCTTGGAGGCGATGCAAAAACGGATGAACTCCTGGCGCAGGCCTGACATATCAATATTCAAGGACGAATCGTGCGGATTATCTCACTCAACCTCAACGGTATCCGCTCGGCGGCCAAAAAGGGCTGCTTCGACTGGCTCAAGAAGCAAAAGGCCGACGTGCTGTGCGTGCAGGAGCTCAAGGCCCAGGAAGCCGACATGGTGCCGGAGTTCATGATGCCGGGCGCCGGCGCGTCAACCCTGAAGGGGCATTTCCACTACGCGCAGAAAAAGGGTTACAGCGGCGTGGGCCTTTACAGCAAGGCCGAACCAAAGACGGTGAAGATCGGTTTCGGATCGCGCGAGTTCGATGCCGAGGGGCGCTATGTACGCGCCGACTTCGGCAGCCATTCGGTGATCTCGGTCTACAAGCCTTCGGGCTCCTCGGGCGAGGAGCGCCAGGCCGCCAAATTCCGCTTCCTCGATGAATTCCTGCCGCACTTGAAGAAGCTGCGCAAGGGCGGCGGGGAGTTCGTGATCTGCGGCGACTTCAACATCGCGCATCGCGAGATCGACCTGAAAAACTGGAAAAGCAACCAGAAGAACTCCGGCTTCCTTCCGGAGGAGCGTGCGTGGCTGTCGCGGGTGTTCGAGGAAGTCGGCTTCGTCGATGTCTACCGCACCCTGCACCCGGAGGCTACCGGCGAGGCCTACACCTGGTGGAGCAACCGTGGCGCGGCCTATGAAAAGAACGTCGGCTGGCGTCTGGACTACCAGATCGCCACGCCAGGCGTCGCCGCGCGGGCCCGCAAGGCGGCCGTGTACAAGGACGAGCGCTTTTCCGACCACGCGCCATTGATTATCGACTTTGACTGGCCGGCGTGAAGGTGGTATCCGGCATGCTTTTCGCATACTTCAAGGTCTGAGCGTCGCACCGCAAAGTCTTACCGGTTAATATTGCGGCGGTCGCGCGCGGGGAATCCCCGCGCATCCAGGGGGAGCCTAAAATGGGCCTGCGTCTCAAGTTCAATCTGGTGCTGTCGGTCGTGTTTCTGCTCGGCCTGTCGGTTTCCGGATTCATTTCCTACAACCTGCTGCAGCAAAACGCCCGCGACGAGGTCCTGCGCAGCGCCGGCGTGATGATGGAAGCCGCGCTTTCGATGCGCACCTACACCGTCGAAAAGGTACGGCCGGCCCTGCGCGTTTCGGCCGACGAGTTCCTGCCGCAGAGCGTGCCCGCCTTCGGCGCCACGCAGATCATGAACCTGCTGCACAAGAAATACCCGGACTATGCATACAAGGAGGCCGCCCTCAACCCGACCAACCCCACCGACCGTGCGGTCGAATGGGAGGCGGATATCATCAACGCCTTCCGCGGCAACGAGGGCATGCGCGAAGCCAGCGGCACGCGCATGACGCCCTCGGGCCTTTCGCTGTATCTCGCCCGTCCGCTGCAGATCAAGGATCCAGCCTGCCTGGTATGCCACACCACGCCCGACATTGCGCCTCCGGCGATGGTCAAGGCTTATGGCCCGAGCAACGGTTATGGTTGGAAGTTGAATGAGATCATCGGCGCCCAGGTCGTTTCAGTGCCAATGTCGCTGCCAATCGCAAACGCCAACCGTGCCTTCTACACCTTCATGGGCTCGCTTGCCGGCGTTTTTGTGGTGCTGTTCATCATCCTCAACCTCATGCTGTCGATGATGATCATCCGCCCGATCCGCAGCATGGCGGCCACCGCCGACCGCATCAGCGTGGGCAAGCTCGACATGCCGGAACTGGCCGAGTCGGGCAAGGACGAGGTCGCCTTGCTGGCGCGCTCGTTCAACCGCATGCGGCGCAGCCTGGAAAAGGCGATCCGCCTGATCGACGAGGCTTAAGGACAGCGCATGCAGTCAGAGGTCGCACTGCCGGCGGGGTTCGCCCTCAACGAATACCGCATCGAAGCCACGCTCGGTGTGGGCGGCTTCGGCCTGACCTATCTGGCGGTCGATTCCAACCTCGACCTCAAGGTGGCGATCAAGGAATACCTGCCCAACGACATCGCCCTGCGCAACCCGGACAATTCGGTGTCGGTGAAGTCGGAATCCGCCGCCGACACCTTCGCGTGGGGCCGCGCGCGCTTTCTGGACGAGTCGCGCACCCTGGCGTCGTTTCGCCACGCCAACATCGTGCGGGTGATGCGCTTTTTCGAGGCCAACCACACAGCCTACATGGTCATGGAGTTCGTGGCGGGCAAGCCGCTCAACGAATGGATCGTGCCGCGCCGGCCGCCGCCCCAGACCGCCATTCTTTCGATGCTGCTGCCCTTGCTGGACGGCCTGGAAGTCGTGCACAAGTCGGGCTACCTGCACCGCGACATCAAGCCGGCCAACATCTTCATGCGCGACGACGGCACCCCGGTACTCATCGACTTCGGTTCGGCGCGCTCGAATCGCGGCTCCGACCTCACCGCCATCGTCACCCCGGGTTACGCACCGCTGGAGCAATACCATGCGCAAGGCAACCAGGGCCCGTGGAGCGACCTGTATTCCCTGGGCGCGGTGCTTTACTGGATGGTGACCGGCCAGAAGCCGATGGAATCCGCCGCTCGTGCCCGCACCGACCCGATGGTGCCGGCCATCGAGGCCGGCGACGCGCGGCGCTACAGCACGGCGTTCCTCAAGGCGATCGACTGGGCCCTTGCGCCGGCCGAGGAAATGCGCCCGCAAAGCGCGGCGCGCTTCCGCGAGGCGTTGACCGGCGTTGCACTGCCAGACGGATCGGAGGCCGCGACCGTCCTCGCCGGCGCGCCTACCCAATTCCCGGCCGCGGCACAACCGTCCTCGATCAGCGGCACCGTCTTCGACCGCGCGCTGCTTGACGCGATCGAGACCGAGCTTGCCACCCATATCGGACCGATCGCGCGCACCGTCGTGCGCTCGGCGGCGAAGAAGGCGATGACCGTCGCACACCTGATCGAGCAAACCGGCAACGAGATCGACGACGACAACGCGCGCACAGCCTTCGTCAAGAAAATGACCGCGACCGACCGCAGCATCGTCGCCGAAAGCCGATCACGCCCCCATCCGCCCTCGCAAGCACCATCACAGCCGGTATCGCGCGGCCATTCGCAAGCGCCGTCGCAACCGCCATCGCAACCAGGCTGGCAGCCGGTTTCCCAGTTGAACACATCGCTCACCGCACAATCGCGCTTCCCGCCCGAGGTGACTGCGCGCATCGAGGCCGAACTGTCCAGGCATATCGGGGCCGTGGCCAGGATTGTGGTCAAGCGGGCGGCGGCACGGGCACGCGACGAAACCGAACTGTTCCTGATCGCCAGCGATGAGATCGAGGATCCCGTCCAGCGCAAGGCCTTCATGCGCCTGGCGCTCGGGACCACGCGGCGCTCGTGATCCCTTCCCTGCTGGTCGCGGCGCAGTTCGGGCTCATCGCCGTGATCCTCGCTTTCGGCGCGCTGCCGATTCACTCCATGGCGGCGGCGGTCATCGGCGGGGGCGGCGCTTTGCTGGGCGTGTGGACCCTGCGCCACAACCGTCCGGGAAACTTCAACATACGTCCTTTGCCAAAGCTGGATGGCCGGCTTGTCACCGGCGGCCCCTACCGCTGGATCCGGCACCCGATGTACACCGCCGTGATGCTCGTCATGGCATCGTTCGCAATCGCGGCCCCGGGTTTGCACCCCGGCTGGGCGGCCCTGGTGGCACTGTTGGCCGTACTCATGACCAAGGCGCATCTCGAGGAACGTCTGCTACGGACAAGATTTCCTGCCTATGCAGGGTACGCCGAGGGTACGCGCCGCTTTCTGCCGGGCGTGTACTGAACGGGTCGGGGGACTTCATCCCGTCCGCGGGAAACGCCGCCGCGACCGCGCGTCCAGCCAGTTCTTGTAGCGCCAAATCAGCCACGCCGGCCCGTTGAGTGGAACCGCGCCGCGCGCGGCCAGCGCATGCCTGGAACCCAGCGTGACGAATGTGATCGGCGCGCGCGCCGGCGGCGCCGCGACCGGCGGCTCGCCGGCCAGCGCCTGTCGCAGGCTTGCGGCCAGCAACGGTCCGTCCCGCGAGCCAATCGAAGGCATCTCCCGCGCCTCGGCACTGGCGCAACTGCCCGCAACCAGCACCCGCTTGTGGCTGGTGGAACGCAGGTGCGCATCCACTCGAGGCAAGCCGCGAGGGTCGCAGGCCAGGCCGGATACCCCGAGCCAGCGCGCGCCACGCGTGCCAGCCGCCCATATCGTGATGTCGCTCGCCAGGCGAGCGCCGTTGGAAAGCCTGACCGCGTCGCGCTCGACCTCGACCACCGCCGCGCCGCGCAGGAGGCTGATGCCACGCGCAAGGCAAGCCGCTTCCGCCGCCCGGCCGACCGATTCAGGTAGCGTTTCCAGCAGGCGTTCCCCCTCGGTCACGATCGAGAAGCCGCAGGCCGTGAAGCCCTCTGACGACAGCGTGCGGCGCAAGTTGAAATGCATGGCCAGCAAGAGTTCCACCGCCTCCACGCCGCCGCCAACCACCGTCAGCCGCGCCAGCGCCCCTTCCTGGGCGAGTTCGCGAACCCGTTCCCATCCCTGCAGGAAAACGTCCGCCGGCCGGGCAAGGAGGGCAAATTGTCCCAGGCCCGGCACGTCCGCATCCATGGAAGTCGCGCCTGCGTCAATGGACACGAAATCAAACTCCAGCTCAGCCCCGCCCGATGTCACCGCGATGCGCGCTTCGAGATCCAGCCCTGCCACGCGGTCCGCGAGATGCCGCACGCCCGCCGCGCGCGCCAGCGGCGACAGGTCGGCGCGACAATCCGCACCATCAAGGTGTCCGGCCACCAGTGCGGGCACCCGTGCGCTGAAAAGCAGGTCGCAGGAGGGCGCGACCAGCGCGATGTCGGCGTTGGCGGCCGGGCTGACCGCGAGCTGCCGCAATACCTCGCCGTGCGCCTCGCCACAACCGATCAGGAGCAGCTTTTTCATGACCCGGCCGGCATCTCAGCGATAGCGGCGCGCCAGCGCATCAGGCGACGCCCCGAAAAAGAACGCCAGGCGCAGGCGCCACATGAGAAAGATGGTGCGCCAGACACCGCGCGACTCCCAGCGGCGCGCCGATGTGGTCACCTTCAGGCCCAGGCAGTGCGGACGGGCGAGGCGCTTCAAGCGCTTGCTGATCTCGACATCCTCCATCAGCGCGATGGGCGCGAAGCCGTTGACCTGCCGGTAAGTTTCACGGGTCATGAAAAGTGCCTGGTCACCGGTGGCGATGCCCGAGATGCGCGAGCGCAGGTTCATCATCGCAGCCACCAGCCGCAGCGTACGCCGCGGGCTGTCGAGCGAAACGTCAAAGCGTCCCCAGGCAAGCGAAGTTCCACGGGTGGCCGCCTCGATGGCATCGAGCGCGCCGTTCGGCAGGGCGGTATCGGCATGCAGGAACAGCAGGAGTCCGGTGCGCGCCCGCGCGGCGCCGGCATTCATCTGCACAGCGCGACCGCGTTCGGACCGGATCAGGAGATCACACAGCGGCGCCGCGGTTTCGCAGGTGTCGTCGCTGCTGCCGCCGTCGACGACGATGACCTCGCAACCCGCTCGTCGCAGCCCGGTCAGGGCTGCGAGGCGAACTTCGATGCTGGCTGCTTCATCGAGTACGGGAATGATGATGGAAAGACGCAACGAAACGACTATCTTTGGGCGTTGAGCCCCCAATCGTATTCGAGAAACCGGATCGGCGCTTTGCCGTCGGCGATCTGCTTCTGCTCATCCGGCTTGTCCGAAAGCAGTGCGGCATAGCGGGCGAAGAACTGTTCGCGCGAGGACACGGCCGGGGCATCGCGGCCGATACCCTTGTAGCCGCTCTGCCAATCCACCTTGAACCAGTCGAAAATCTTCGAGACCTCGAGCGCACCACCGGCGAACCGGTTGCGCGAGCGGTCGGACAGGAATCGTCTGGTCTGCTCTTCAAGCTGGGCTTCGAGTCGCTCGGCCACAAACGCTTCTTCGCGCAGCATCGGGCAGCCGATCGAGGCGCAGTTGACCGCGAAATGCACGCGCGGCTCGTCATAGACCCCCGCCTTGCGCAATAGGCCGTGCTCGATGTCGTCGAGAAACGACTCGCGGCCCAGGAGGTTGAAGAACTTGTCCTTCCAGGGGTTGCCGATCAGGTTTCCAAAGTCGCGGATGGACTTGAGGTCCGGATAGCGCTGCAACACCTTCACGACGGTGAACGCGTTGTACGCGTTGATCAGGAATGCCATCTGCTGCGGCTTGTTCCATGCCTTGAACTCGCCTTCAGGCACTTTCGACAGGCTGTCGGTATAGGCCTTGAGCGCACCTTCATCGGTCTTGAAGCCGGTGTAGCGCACCTTGCTGACACGACCGCCGTCCTGCACCACCACATGCTTCTTGACCAACATGTCCCAGGCTTTGTGGCCATGGTCGAAATCGGCCCAGGCGGCAGTCACGCAGAACCCGCACAGGATCGCCAGCAAACGGAAACAACGCATGTTCTCCTCCGGATATGACGCGAAAACCGGTTCTCAATGATGGTCGGCGTCGTACGCGGGCCGCTTGTCACGGCCCATCGACAAAAGCTTGCCGACCACCGCGGCAAAGCCGCCCGCGCCACGCCGCCAGGCCTGGAAGGCTTCGAGGAAGGCGTGCTGGCCCCTGGTGACGGTGCTGCGTTTCCAAACGCCGGCGGCGTACTTGTTGGCCTCCGCCAGGGTCGGGTAGATGTGGATGGTGCCGAGGATCTTGTTCAGGCCCAGCCCATGCTTCATTGCGAGCACATATTCGGCGATCAGGTCGCCCGCGTGTTCACCGACGATGGTGACACCCAGGATACGATCGCTGCCCGGCGCCACCAGCACCTTGACCATGCCGTGCGCCTCGCTGTCGGCAATCGCCCGGTCCAGATCGTCGATGCCGTAGACAAACGCGGCGCAGGCGATGCCCTTCTCTTTCGCCTCGGTTTCGTTCAGGCCCACCCTGGCCACTTCCGGCTCGGTGAACGTCGCCCACGGGATCACCAAATAATCCGCCTTGAACTTGCGGAAGGTGCCGAACAACGCGTTGACCGCTGCATACCAGGCCTGGTGCGCGGCTGTATGGGTGAACTGGTAGGGCCCTGCGACATCGCCAACCGCGTAGATGTTGGGATAGAGCGTTTCCAGATACTCGTTGGTTTCGACCGTGCGGGTCCTGGTGGTGGGAATGCCCAGCTCCTCCAGCCCGTAGCCGGTCACGTTGGGGGTGCGTCCCAGCGCGCACAGCACCTCGTCGAAGGCGATCTTCACGTCACGGCCGTCATGCTCGGCGATGAGGATCTTCTCGCCATCCTCGGTGCGGAACTCCTTCGCCTTGTGTCCGGTCAGGATGGTCACGCCCTCGGCGCGGAACTGCTTCATCACCGCTTCCGACACCTCCGGGTCCTCGCGCAGCATGATGCGCGGCGCCATTTCCACCTGCGTGACCTGTGAGCCGAACCGCGCAAAGGCCTGGGTAAGTTCGGAGCCGATCGGGCCGCCGCCCAGAACCAGCAGGCGTTTGGGAAGTGCGCGAATGTTCCAGATCGTGTCGGAGGTGAGGGGCTGCATGTCCGCCAGCCCCGGGATCGGTGGCACCAGCGGGCGGGCGCCGGCCGCGATGACGATGCTTTTGGTTGAAAGTGTGCGCTTGCCGCCATCGGTCATGCTCACTTCCACCGTCCACGGCGAGGTGATCTTCGCGCTGCCTTCCAACACATCCACACCCAGCCCAGAATAGCGTTCCACCGAATCGTGCGGCTCGATGGAGTTTACGACCGACTGCACCCGCTCCATGACATCAGCGAACTCGAAGCGTGCGTCGGCGCCCTGCATGCCGAATTCAGGCGCGCGTTTCACATGCGACAGGAACTTGGCCGAGCGGATCAGGGCCTTGGACGGCACGCAACCGAAGTTGAGGCAATCGCCGCCCATCTTGTGCTTTTCCACCAGCGTGACACGGGCCTTGACCGCCGCGGCGATATAGGCGCTGACCAGTCCGCCCGACCCGGCGCCGATCACCACGACGTTGTTGTCAAATGTTGCGGGCTTCATGTGCGCCCATTTGGCGTACACCTTGCGTTCTTTGGCCATGTCGATCACCTTCTTTGCGATCAGCGGAAATACGCCCAGCAATACAAATGCCCCCAACAGGCCGGGGGAGAGAATCCCCTTCAGGGACGTGATCTGCGCCAGCTGCGTGCCGGCGTTCACGTACACCAGGGTGCCCGCCAGCATGCCGGCCTGGCTCACCAGATAGAAGGTCAGCGTGCGTATCGGCGTCAAGCCCATCAGCAGGTTGATGGCGAAAAACGGCAACACCGGGATCAGGCGCAGCGTGAAAAGATAAAAGCCGCCCTCGCGCGCCACCCCTGCGTTGATGCCGGACAGGCGTGCACCGAACTTCGCCTGCACCCAGTCGCGCAACAGAAAGCGGCTGGCGAGAAAGGCCAGGGTGGCGCCGATGGAGGAGGCAAACGACACCACGACGGTACCGATAACGAGCCCGAATATGGCGCCCGCCACCAGGGTCATCAATGCGGCACCGGGCAGCGACAAGGCCGTCACGACGACATAGACAACGAAAAAGGCGCCGATGGTCGCTGCCTGATGGGCCGAGTAGTAGCTCGCCAGCGCCGCCTGCTGCGCCTTGATCGCCTCGAAACTCAGGTAACGCGGGCCGCCGAGCGCGAAAAACGCCGCCACCAGCAGCGCCAGGACGATCACCAGTCCGAGTTTGCCGGCCTTCATGCGGCCCGCCTGTGCACAGGCCCGCTCGCCGGCCGGATGCCCGCGCGCATGGCTTCGTGCATGGCGTAGGCCGGGCCATGCACAATGCGCTTGCGATACGAAAGGGCCGCCGGGGAATGCGCGGGCCACAAGCTGTCGAAGCGCTCGACCCAGGCAGGATGGTCGTACTCGAGTGCCACCGCGTCGACACACAGGCCCGTCAGCGCGGTTCCGTACAGCACATGGGCGTCCAAGGGAGCCGGCCGTACCGAAATGCGGGTGGCCAGCCCGAACGTGGTGCCGGCGAAATTCGGCATCCCGGCCGCGCCATTGTTGAACAGCGCCGACGCGCCTGCGGCGGCCTCAAATACATGCGCCACCGCGGCGCAGGTATGGGTGGAAGCGAGCACCCGCACCCGCGCGGCGTCGAACATCGCGGTGACGACAGCCGGCTCGATGGCCTCCTCGCCGAACTGCCAGCCGGCAAGACTGTCGGCGTCACCATGGACGATCCCCACATGCGCGTCACCGACCCGCGCCACCAGGTTCATCGGCAACGCAGCAAGTGTTGCCGCAAGCCCCGCATGGCGCGCGGCGGTCGCAGCCAGCATGCCCATGATCGCGTTGGAGCGCGCCACATCGGCGTCGCTCACGTAGTCCGGGTAGCCGCAACCGCAGCCGGCGGCGGCATCCGGCGAAAGCAGTTCGGTTTCGACATTGCCGCGGATGGCCGCATGCGACAGGACCGCTTCGTTGACGGCGACGAAACCCGCGTCGTCGACATTGAACCAGTTGAAATCACCGTTGAAAACCAGGCGCGCTTGCGGCTCCAGAGATGCCAGATCCTGCGCGGCCTGCAACGCGAACGGGTTGCCGTAAAGGCCTCCCACCACATAGAGCGTTTCGGCTTCCAGGTCGGCGGCACGGGCCAGCGAGGCAGCGCCATAGCGGTAATCGAGCGGGCAGGTGCGGCCGGGCCGGACAGCGGGCGAACTGTGTTGGGACATGGGTGCCTTTGGGGCGGGTGGCGGTAGCGGGTGACGGCGGCGGGTTGCGGCCGCGTCACGCCGATAGCGCTTGCGCAAGTTCGTCGAAGGTATCGACCACGATGTGATGCGCCGGGTTCGGATGCGGGTCCGGCGGACCGGCCGGCCCCCATTCCGCAGGCCGTTTCACAAACGCCGTCTTGTAACCGCACGCCAGGGCGGCATCGAGATCGAAATTGTGGCAGGCCACCATCAGGATCTCGGAAGGCGGCAACTGCAGCCATTTCGCCGCGGTTTGATAGGCCTCGGGGCGCGTCTTGTAGTGGCCGATCATCTCGCAGGAAATGATCGCGTCCCACACGAAGCCGTTCTTGCGCGAAACATCGATCACAAGCCCGGTGGTGAGCAGCGTGAACGAAGCCACGACGTACTTGCGCTTCAAGCGCGCCAGGGCCGCGGCGAAGTCGGGCCACGCATCGAGCGCATGCCAGGTGCGCCAGATCGCGTCGCGGTCGGCGTCGGTCAACGACTGCAGGCCGAAATGCGCGATCACCTCGTCGAGCACACGGCGATGCACGTCGTCGAAGTTGAAGTCCGGGTTGACCTGCCCGACGATGGCCTTGAGCGAGCGCCGGCGGTACTCGTTGGTGACTTCATGCCAGTCGGCAGAAAGCCCGCGCGCGGCACCCGCAGCGGCGAAAGCCCGCGAGATGCCGCCATGCCAGTCGAGGATGGTCCCGCCGGTGTCGAATGTGAGTGCCCTGATGTTCATGGACGCTCCAGGTCAGTCGTCGTAGCCGGGCGAGTTGCGCGCCAGGCCGCCAAACGCGTCGAGCAGGCGGCCGCGCCATTGCGCCAGCGGATCATCGGCAGCCAGCAACTGGAAAGGGCTGATCGCGCGCGCCCACTGGAAAGCGCCGAATAACGCGTAGTCGGCATACAGGGGTGTCTCGCCGCCAAAGAAGGGCTGCTGCCTGAGAACCGAACGCAAGCCGGCGAGCCCGTCGCGAAACGCCGGCAGGCGCGCATCCCGATCCGCCACCACGGCTTCCAGCGTCTTGCCGAAGCGCTGCTCGCGGCTGCTGCGGAAATACGCAAGGTCGCCGGAATCGAGATGCCGGTAGACATCGAGCACCACGAACGGCGCCACCGCGCCGACCAGCACGTCCCCCTGGGTCGAATACAGCCGGCTCAGCGCGCGGCCGGCACCGCCGCCAAACAGCGAGGGCCGGTCCGGAAAAGTCGCTTCGAGATAACAGGCGATTTCCCAGGAATCGGCCACCCAGTGGCCGTCGTGCACCAGCACCGGAACGCGGCCCTGCCCGCTCGGCGCAAGCGCGTCCTTTTGAACGAATCGCCAGGGGATCGTATCGACTTCAAGCCCCTTGTGCGCCAGGGCCAGGCGAATTCGCCAGCAGTAGGGACTGAAACGGCGCGCGGCGTCGGCACCGGCCAGGTCGTACATCCGCATGGTCATGTCAATAGCCCCGGAATCAGACCAGCGCGCCGCCACAGGAGCTGCCCTGGCCGGCGGTACAGCCATAGCAATGCTCGCGCACGACGATGGGATTGCCGTCGAGGTCGGCGCCAAGCGTGTCGGCGATATGGGTGCGCGGCCTGCCGTGCACCTTGAGCGGCAGGCCGAGCATCTGGTTGAAGTCGCAGTCGTACAGGTAGCCCTGGTGGTCCACCGACACCATCGAGCGGCACATCACATCGTCCAGGTTCTGCTCGCGATGCGCCGAACGCAGGAGCTCCATGTACTCGTTGAACTTGCCCTTGGAAATGAGCATCGACCCGAAGCGCTGGATCGGCATGTTGGCCAGGGTGAAAAGCTTGTTGAAGCGGATGCCGAAGGTTTCGCCAAGGATGCGCTTGTAGTCCGCTTCCAGCGCCTCCTGCGCCGGCGGCAGGCTCGGCCCCTGCGGGTTGTACGCAAGATTGAGCACCAGCCCGGAGCCTTCGACGCCATACCCCAGAGAATTGAGGCGCTGGATACCCGCGACCGAACGCTCGTAGACGCCCTTGCCGCGCTGGCGGTCGACCAGCTCCTCGGTATAACAAGGCAGCGAGGCAACCACTTCGACCGCATTGGCCGCCAGGAAGTCCGCCAGGTCTTCATGCCCCGGCTCGGACAGGATGGTGAGGTTGCAGCGATCCATCACTTTCACGCCCAGCTTGCGCGCGCCCATGACCAGGTAGCGGAAGTCCGCGTTGAGTTCCGGTGCGCCACCGGTCAGGTCAAGCGTGCCGACCCGGCGCGCCTCCAGATAAGCCAGGACCTGGTCGATGGTGGCGCGGTCCATCATTTCGGTGCGGGTGGGGCCGGCGTTCACATGGCAATGGACGCAGGACTGGTTGCACTTGTAGCCCAGGTTGACCTGCAGGGTTTCGACCCGCCGGCGCGCGATATCCGGGAAGGTGGTGTTCTCGAGTCGCTCGAGGGTAGCGTGCATTGGGAATCGCTCCAAAGGCGCAGCAAAAGGGAATACAGGGGTTAACCGGCATTATGCTGCAATGCGTTAGTCGCGACCCGTACCGCTTTTCTTACGCGGCGCAGGCCGATCCGGATGCCCCTCCTTGACCCATCAGCGTCCGCGGCCCGCCACCAGGGCCACCGCGGCCAGCACCACCGCGAACCCGCCCAGCTGCACCAAGGTAATGGTCTCGTCGAGAAACAGCCAGCCCCACAAGAGTGAAAAGCAGGGAATCAGGTAGGTGACCGACATCGAGATCGTCGGGCTGGTGCGCTTCATCAGGCGGTAATACAACAGGTTGGCAAGCATCGTGCACACCACCGAAAGCGCAACCAGCGCCAGGATCACCCGGGTTGGCAATGGCCAGGCGTGCGCCAGCACGGGCACCCCCATGGGCAGGGCCATCAGCCCGGCGAACAGGCTTTGAACCGTGGCCAGTTCCAGTGACGGCCGGGTTTTCAGGTGGCGCGCGGCGAATACGGTCCCGTAGGCGCCACAAAAAGCGGCAAACAGTGCCGCCGCATAGGCCAGCACCACCGCCGGCGTGAAGACCACCGGCGCGAACCCGACCACCAGGGCGACACCGGCCACGCCCAGGACCAGCCCCACCACCCGGCGCGGTTTGAGCGAATCGCCCAGCATCCACACCGAGATCAGCGCCGCGAACATCGCCATCGTCGAGTTCAGGATCGCAAGTGTCGGCGAATTGAGCGTCAACGCCGCGGTGGCGATCAGGTACTGGGCCAGGAGCGAGGTCAGAAACGCCAGCCACAGATACTGTTTCCAGAAGCGCCATTCGCCCCACCGCACGCCTCGCAACCGGGCGATTGCCAGCAGCAGCAGGCCGGAGCCCAGCATGCGCGGCACCACCATGCCCCAAGGCCCCACCACCGGGACGACGATGCGGATGAACAGGTAGGAACTGCCCCAGATGGCGCCGAGCAGGACCAGCGAGACCAGGTCGGCGCGCTTGAGCACGGACTACCAGGGGATGGGCTTGCGATCCTGGAAGAATCCGCCCGACGGCCCATCCGCCGGCAGGGTCGCCAGCCAGACCGCCGTGTCCGCGCCTTCCTGGCTGCTGCGCGGCGCGTCGGTTCCGCCCATGTCGGTGGCCACCCAACCCGGGCAGCAGGCGTTGATCTTCACCGCCGTGCCCGCCATCTCGGCGGCAAACACCGCGGTTGCGGCATTCAGCGCGGCCTTGGAAATGCGGTAGGCAGGCGTGCCGGCCCCCATCGTCGCCATCTGCCCGAGCGCGCTGGAAATGTTGACCACGCGCGGCTGGCGGCTCTTGAGCAGCAGCGGCATCAGGGTCTGCGTCACACGGATCGGCGCGGTGGCGTTGGTGGCCAGCACCTCGTTGATCATGGTCATCTTCATGCGCCGCAGCATCAATCCGCCGTCCGGCATGATGCCGGCATTGTTGACCAGGATGTCGAGATGGCCAACCTCCAGGGCCAGCCACAGTGCGAGAGCATCCACGCTGATCTGGCTGGTGACATCAAGCACATGGAAACGCACACCCAGGTCGTCCGCGGCAGCCTGCCCTTTCGCGGCTTCGCGGGCGGTGAGGATCACATCGATGCCGGCCGCCTTGAGCTGGCGGCATGTTTCAAGGCCGAGGCCGCGATTGGCACCGGTGACGACGGCGACAGGTTGATCAGACATGGTTTGGCGTTTTCTTGTCGATTGGAAGCGAGCCGGATTGTATGCCTGTGCAAAGACAGGCCGGACCCCGTCCACGATGGCTTGCACAGGCGGTCCGCCATGCTTGCCGCGATCCGTGTCGTCAGCCACCGCCTCTTGAAACCATTTTTCGCAGTCCCCATTTCCGCGTTCGAGCCGGGGGAAACCGGGCTCCCGGCGCAGTCCTTGATCCCGGCAACATCAACACGGTCAAGCCGGGCACCCTTCTTGCGCTCAATGGGGGCGTATGCCCCCATGCGTTGAGGGGGAACTTCGGCTTCAGCGGCCACTGATGAACGTCCGCGAGCGCTTCGAACAAGCGGTCGCAATTGCTCGTGACCATGCCAGACAAATCGACCAGCGTTTCACTTGTTCTTGGCGGCGGCGGGGCGCGCGGCCTGGCGCACATTGGCGTGATCCAGTGGCTGACCGGAAACGGTTACACGATCCAGTCCATCTCGGGGTCGTCCATCGGCGCCCTGGTGGGCGGGATCTACGCCTCCCACAAGCTGGACGCCTATGCGGAATGGGTGTCGGCACTGGAGCGCATGCATGTGCTGCGCTTGCTCGATCCGGCCATCGGCAGGCCGGGACTGTTCAAGGGTGACCGCATCATGAGCGTGCTGCGCGAACTGATCGGCGATTGCGCCATCGAGGACTTGCCCATCGCCTTCACGGCGGTGGCCACGGACCTGAACACGAGGGAAGAGGTGTGGCTGCGCGAGGGCAGGCTGTTCGACGCGATCAGGGCGTCCATCGCCACGCCGCTGGTCTTCACGCCTTTCAGGCATGCCGGCAGAACGCTGCTCGACGGCGCACTCGTCAATCCGGTGCCGATCGCGCCCACGCTCGAAGACGACAGCGACCTGACCGTCGTCGTGGATCTCGGCGGCCCCCCTGAGTCCCGCGCCGAGCCACCGGCAAACGCCGCCCCGATCAGCGACAACGGCTACCGGACGCGCATTGCCAGGTTCATCGACGGACTGCGTCCGGCCCGCGGGGCCGCCGAACCCCGGCATGGACTGATCGACGTCGCTTTCCTGTCCATGCAGGCAATGCAGGACACGATATCGCAACTCCGTATGTCGACGTACTCGCCGGACGTGACGATCGCGATTCCCGGCAACGCCTGCGGCTTTTTCGAGTTCTGGCGCGCCGAGGAACTGATCGAGCTCGGGCGCGAACGAGCTGCGCAGGCGTTTGCGCGCATTGCGCGCTAGCCGACGCATCGCTGGCGGCGGGCAGGCCGCAGCGGGGCCGGCGCGGTTACCATCGCGTGCACACAATCCTCATCATGCGCACCGTTTCGGTTCGCCTTCAAGGACAGATCATGCTTTCCAGATTGGCCCGACTAGCGGGCATCATGCGCCGCGCACCGGCCGCACCGGCGCCGCCAGACCAGGAGGTGACCCTGCGGGAGGTGATGGGATGCGTCACCCGTGGCGACCTTGGCAGCGCGCGCAGGTTTGCAGATGCCCTGACGCGCCAGCCGGGTGCCGAAGCCGTCGCCGCTTTCGCGCACGCCCTGGTCTGCGAGGCCGCAGGCGATGTGCCGGGTGCAACGTCGCACGCGGCCACAGCCACGCGCATCGCACCGGACGAGCCGGTGTACTGGCTCAAGTGCGCCCAGCTGGAAGCGGCAAACGGCCGACACCAGCAAGCCGTGGGGCTGTACGCACGACTCGTGGCGCTGCCAGACGCTCCCTTCGCGTCCGACCCGGACATCCTGTTCGCATTCGCGGCCGCCAGCCAGAAATCCGGAAACGTGGATGGCGCCGTCGACCTGCTTGAGCGGACACTGGAACTGCAGCCGGGCCATATGCAGGCGCGCTCCAACCTGGCGATGCTGCTGGCACTGTCGGCACGCGGCGAACAGGGACGCGCACAAATGAACATCCTGCTGGGCCAGGCCGATGCAGTGGCGCACCGCCTCAAGCGCGCCCTCATGCTGCCGGCCATCCATGAATCCGCTGAACATGTAAGCCAGGTTCGCGAGAGGTTCTCGCGCGAGCTCGACGAATTGTCCGACATGCCGGTGGCCGACATCGCCGAACCCGCGCTGGAAATCGGACTGGTGCCGTTCATGCTGGCCTACCAGGGCTGCGACAACACGGCTCTGCTGCGAAAATTCGCGCAGGTGATGCGGCGCCACTATCCTGCAGCGGGACAAAGCGTGATGGCCGATCCACCCGGGCGCTCGCGGATTCGCGTAGGTTTTCTGTCGAGGCACTTCCATGCCCATTCAGTGGCGCGCACCACCCATGGCCTGATCCACGACCTGCCGCGCGAACGCTTTGAAGTCATCGTCCATGCCATCGAGCCGCGCGCGGACCCCTGGGCGCACACCATCAGGGACAGCGCGGAATCCTATGTCGCGTTGCCCGCCGACCCTGCACATATCCGCGCCACGCTCGCACAGGCGAGGCTCGACGTCCTGATCTTCGCCGATATCGGGATGGAGCCGCTCACCTACTACCTCGCATTCTGGCGGTTCGCACCGGTCCAGATCACCACCTGGGGGCATCCGGTCACCTCCGGCATCGACACCATCGACTGCTACCTGTCGGCCGCCAGTCTGGAAATTGAAGCGGCCGATCAGCACTACACCGAGCGCCTTGTCCGACTCCCCGGCTATTTCATGCCGCGCTATCGCCGGCCCGTGCTGGACGAATCGCGACGCTCACGGACAGACGCGCTGCTCAATCCCGACCGCACCACCTACTTCTGCGCCCAGACGGCTTTCAAGCTGCACCCCGACTTCGACTCCTCCCTTCTCGCCATCCTCGAACGCGACCCGCGCGCCGAGATCCTGCTCATGGAAACCACACGCGAGATGGGATTGCAAACCCGCCGGCGCCTGGAGCGCGCGCTGGGCAAGCACGCCAACCGGGTGCGCATGCTGCCTCCCATGGATATCGAGCGATTCCTGCGCATGCAGGCGGATGCCGATGTCCTGCTCGACCCGTTTCATTTCGGCGGTTGCAACTCCACTTGCGAGGCGCTGGGTCTGGGCGCTCCCATCGTGACCTTGCCAGGCACATTCCTCGCGGGTCGCTTCACCCGCGCAAGCTATGAAGAACTCGGGCTTGACACCCTTGTCGCCGCCGACGCGGCGCAGTACGTCGAGCTTGCCGTCCGGCTCGGCACGGACCGCGCGTTCCGCGAGGAGGCCGCGGCACAAATACTGGCCCGGCAGCCCAGACTTTTCGAGCGGCCTGACGCAGGCCAAGCCCTGGGGCGCGTCCTTGAAGGAATCGCGCGCCATGGGCCCGGGGTCCGGCAGGACCCGTCCGCACCATATCCATCCTAGATTGCTTCGGCCCCGGATCAGGGCCACGGTTCCCCGTCTGTTCGGGCATTGCGCAAGCATGCGCAGGCGTTAACGTCCCTTCGTTGGTCCCTGCTCCGGAGAGACATCATGAACCATCTTCGCTACTGGTCTTTTCCCGTCACCGACGGCAAGGTCGCCGTCCTGGTGGCCACCGCCTCGCATACCGAGGTCACGCTGGTCGACCTGAAGACACTGCCGCACTTCCTGGCGCAACTCGAAAGCGCCCGCTCGTTCAACGAGCGGGTGGTGTTCACCGACTGAGGGCGCGACGCGCGCCTATTTGAACAGCGTCAGTACGCCGGTGTAACCGTACAGCCGGTCACGCGCGATCTCGCCGTTGGCGAAGAATCCGACCAGCGGAATGTCGCCCAGGTGCTCGCGGATGAGCCGTAGTTCAGCGCCACGCTCTCCAAACATCGACTCGCCGCGCCCCACACAGGCGTGGTACAGGGCGGCCTTGGGTGTCTCGGTGAGGTCGTCCTTCAGGTCGTAGATCATGCGCAGCAGGTCGCCGCGCGCGCTTTCCTGGTCGCGCCGGCAAAACAGCACCGTCGTGCCTTCTTCGACGTTGTCGCCGATGGCGATGAGCTTGTTCTGCGGGTCGATGCCGACCAGGTTGCGCACCTTGTAGTCGTCGCCCCCGCCGGCCGCCTCGGCGCCTGGCACCACCAGGCCGACAAAAGTGTTGCGTGCGGCCTGCCGCAGGCCCTTGAGATCGCATTCCAGTTCGGCCAGCATGACATCGAGCGCCGGGCGGTTGTCGAGCGCGACGATGATGTTGCGCTCGGCCTGCGTCACCACATGCCGGGCGCCCACCGGCGCGCAGCCCTGCGTCAGGCGTGACGCCACCGCGACTTCCGAAGACAACACCACCCCCGAGATGCCGCCACTGACCACCTGGTTGGCGAACTGCACGGTCGCCCCGCGGCTGGACGAAAGCCCGCCGGCCAGGTAGCCGCTGGTGACCTTGCCGGCCATATCCTCGATCAGCTCTTCGATGTCCGGGGTATGCGGGTCGGCATGGACGATGGCGAAGTAGGCGGCGTCGGCGCCGCCGGGGGTGAGCGAACCCGCGCGCGGCGGCCGCGCGGTGCCGGAAAAAACAGTGTGGGCGTTCGGCGGCAAGCCGCCGGTCATGATCGCTACCGCGCCCTGGTCCAGATACTCGGTACCGGTGGCGCAAATGCCGATCCCCACCGATCCCACCCAGTCAGCCACCATGGTGTGGTTCTTGATCATCGCCAGGATATCGGCGGCATAGGGCACGAACGCCTCGGTCATGTAGATGAAACCGAGATTGCCGCCTGCAGTCACGCCCTTCAACGCCAGTTCGGTGGCGGTTTTCCAGTCGTCATGGGCGGCATGGCCGAGTTGCCAGCGATTCATGGTGAACCGCGCGTTCGTTTCTTTGCGGTCGTGCGGCCGGCGGCAGGCTTCGCCGCGGCCTTTTTCACGGCGGCATGCGCGGGGGCCGCCGGATCTCCGCCCGAGCCGACAGACTTCATGTTCTTGACGAATTCGGCCTGCAGGGTCTGCATCCAGGATGTGGGATCAGGCCAGGTGGGGGCTTTTGCGGAATCGACCGGCGCTTTTTTCACTCTGGACCTGGGCCTCGGCGGCTGCGCGGACGGGGAGGGCGCTGGAGGCTCGGAGGGCGGAGACGGGCTCGCCGCAGGCGTGGCACCAAAGGGAAATCCGCCAAACCCCGGCTGCGTGTACGCCGGATTGGCGCCGAAATTCGCGCCAAAGCCCTGCTGTGGCGCGTTGAAACCACCCTTGCCGGAAACCGCGTCCTGCATGGCACGGGCGGCCTGGGCCGCCATTTCGCCACCGGGCGATGCCTTGAAACCCTTGATTGCCGACAGTTGCATCTCCAGGCCATTGACCTGGAGGTTGAGCATGTTGAGATTGATCTCCAGCCACTGGCGGATTTGCTTCAACTCGCCGATGCGCTTTTCCAGTTCTTCCGGTGCGAACGACGGCATGCCCGTCGCGGAACCGGTGGCAAATCCGGGAATGCCCATCTGTGACCAGAGATTCTTGACAAACTCGAACGGGTCGGGCGGCGTGGACATGGCGCGTGCCTTCGCAGCGATGCAGGAAACCGGATTCTACGACGCGGTCAAACCGGACTACGCGGCCTTTTCCCAGAAAACCCCGTTGCCGTCAATCTCCTGCAACGGCTCCGAGATCCCGCGCACGACGCGAAAGTCGGTGACCGCCTGGCGGCAGCTGGCCAGGAAATAGTCGTCGACGATCACGAAGCCGCCCGGCGAAACCTTGTCGTACAGGGCCTTGAGCGCATCCATGGTGGATTCGTACATGTCGCCATCAAGCCGCAAGATCGCCAGGCGGCCAATCGGCGCCTTGTGCAGGGTGTCGCGAAACCATCCCTTGAGGAAGCGCACCTGCACATCCAGCAAATCGTAGCGCGCAAAGTTGGCCTGCACCGCTTCAAGCGAAATCGCCAGTTCGGGTGCGGCATGCAGGTTGTCGCCGAGGTCGGCGGGGTATTTGTCGATGTCGGGCGGCGGCAACCCCGCAAATGAATCGGCCAGCCAGATGCTGCGGTCGGAAACCTCATACGCCTTGAGCACCGCGCGCATCATGATCGAGGCGCCGCCGCGCCACACCCCGGTTTCGATGAAGTCCCCCGGCACGCCATTGACGATGACGTACTCGCACAGGCAGCGCAGGTTGAACATGCGCCGGGCGCCGATCATCGAATGCGCGGACGAAGGCCAGTCGACCCCGGCCGCGCGCCTTGCGGCGTCGTATCCCTGCCCCTGCCAGGGGCCCATGGGCGGATCCTCGTAGATCGAGTTGATCAGGCACTTTTCCATCAGGGTCAGGTAGAGCCCGCGGGCCTGATCGGTTTCGCGACGGGCCGAAGCAGATACCGCCATCGGGACAGCCGGCGCCGCACGACCAAAAAAGCGTTCAAGCATGGAAGGCCTTTCAGGAGCCGGCCCGTGACAGGTCATGAATGTGCGTGACCGTCGCCGGCCCGATACGCCTCCTTCGCCGCAGCAAAAAAGCCCGGATCGGGTTGAAAAACGTCTTTACGGCCCCCGGGGGGACCTACCCGTAAAGATCTTGAGTGTAAAGTAAACGTCGCGGTCGTAGCGGGCCGCCCTTCTCTATCTGGACGCCATACTCCCATGCTGGGAAAACTGTTTGGAAAACCATCCGCAGCCGGGCAGCCCGGGTCACGCCAATGCGTGCTCAACGTCGGGGGCAACAGCAAGCGCATCGCGATACCCGCGCATTTCGACGGCTGGCGCCACGACCTGCTCGACATCGACCCGGCCGGCAATCCCGACCTGCTGTGCGATGCGCGCGAACTCGATACCCTGCCGGGCGCGCAATACGACGCCGTATATTGCTCGCACAACCTCGAGCACTATCTGCACCACCATGTGCGCGGTGTGCTCAAGGGCTTTCTGCACATTCTCAAGGATGACGGTTTCGCCGATATCCGCGTGCCCGACATCGCCCAGGTGATGCGCCATTGCGTGTCTGCCAATGTCGACCTCGACGACGTGCTCTACACGCCGCCGGACGGACCGGTACTGGTGCGCGACATTTTCTGGGGCTGGGGATTGCAGATCGAAAGTTCCGGAAACGAGTTTTTCGCCCACAAGACCGGCTTTACGCCCAAGTCGCTTACCCGCTGCCTCGAAGACGCGGGATTCGCCGAGGTCTACATCGACGCCGGCGGAAGCCCGCCGTTCGAGATCCGCGCGCTGGCCTTCAAGCGGGCCGGTCCGCATCCACACAAGGTGGCGCTCGGTATCGGCTAGGACGGATGCGTCCGCGTCCCGGAACCGATCGCCTCGCGCTCAGGGACCGCGCGCGGCGTCCGGCACGGGATGGCCCGGGTAGCGCTCGACGAAGCGCCTGAGGCTCGCGTCGGCATCCTCGGTGCGCCCGGCGCGGCGCATATCGATGATGCGCTTGATCCAGTCGGCGGGCAGGAGGGTCTTCTCCTCGGCAATGATGCGCTGCGCCGCCTCGCCGGCGCCGGGTTCGACGCGCAAGCGGGCCGCATCGGCAGTGGCGCCGGCGGCCCTGCGCTCGGCCTTGGCAGGCGCGGCTGCCGGCGCGGAGGCAGCCTCCTGAACCGCCGCGCCCAGGTCGCGCGCCGCGCGGGCCGGTTCCGGCGCATCCGCCGGGGCCATTGGCGCAGCCTTCGCTGCCGATGGTTGCGCAGCCGCCAATGCAGGGGCCGGGGCAGCCGCCGGCGCAACATCTGCCGAACCGCTCGCCTTGCCTTGCGTGACTGGTGGCCCGGCCATTTCGGGCCGGACGGGCTGGGTCGCCGGCACCGTACTCCTTTTCATCGCAGCGATCTCTTCGCGTTCCACCGGTGGTGCAGTCGCCGCCGCCACCTCCGCAGCCTTCGCCCGGGTGTCGCGCTGCACCCGCTGCATCGCCAGTTCAGGCGTTCCGCCCGCCTGCGTCACGGAATCGGTGGTGTTGCCAGATGCCGCCTTGGCATCGGACTGCTCGGGTACGCGCGTGACGGGCATTTGGGGTGCGCTGGCGACCGCGGGCTCTTGCCCCGCCGGGCGCATGTCCGGGCGCTCCACCGCGACGCGCAACACGATGCCCAGGCCCAACACGACGCTTGCGGCCAGGGCAAGCGGTGCGCCCCACTTGCGCCGCGCCCGCGGCACCTCGACCGGTGCCTCGACTCGCACCGCGGCAGCGGCAGCGGCAGCCAGGCTCAACGCACGCCCGAGCGCGGGCGGCGGCCCTTCGGCCGAGGCTTCGCGGTACAGCCTTGAAATATCTGGATCGCGCGTTTCGCTCATGTGAAGTCCTTCATGCCTTCGCGCAGCCGGGCCATCGCATAGCGCAGGCGGCTTTTCACCGTCTCGACGCCGGCGCCGGTGGCGGCGGCGATTTCCGCCAGGCTAAGGCCACCTTCCTCCTGCAACAAAAAGGCCTCGCGCTGCGCCGCCGGCAATGCTTCCACCAGTTGCAGAAGGCGCCCGGCCGACTGGCGCGCCGCAGCCGAGGCTTCCGGTCCGGGCGCGCCGTCGGCGACCTGAATTGGCGTGGATCCGCTTTCCTCATCTTCAAGTGCCACCAGTTCAACCACGCTGGAGCGCCGGTAGTGGTCGATCAGCCGGTTGTGCGCCATGCGGTACAACCAGGTTGCAAAGCGCGCCTGCGCCTCGTAGGTATCGCGTGCGCGAATCACGTTCATCCACAGGTCCTGAAGCAGCTCCTGCGCCAGTCCGGGGTTGCGCAAGCTGCGCAGGAAATAGCGGTAGCTGCCGCCCGAATGCCGGGCGTAAAGGGTGTCGAACGCAGCCGCATCGCCACCTGCATAGGCAAGCATGAGCGAGGCGTCCGGGTCTGTTTCGCCATGACCGCCCGCCTCCGGTGGCGCTTCCGCGTCCCCAGGCTCGCGGGGCATGTTCACCGGCGCACCAAATCCGGCAAATGCGCTGCCGAACGCCGCGTCAACGGCGCCGGAATCTCGGCTGATCGGGCCTTCCATTCAGGCATGAACGTACCGGCCGCGCAAAAGGGGTCAAACGCTGCGCATCAGGCGGCGGGCGAAGCGGGTGGCGCCTGGTTGGCAGCCGGTGCGGGGTCAGTTGCTGCCGCGTCTGCCGCAACCTCGGGCGAAGGCGCGTCACCCGGCTGGGACGGCTGGGACGACAACGCCTCGATGTCGACAGGCGCGGGCGCTTCATCCGCCATTTCCGCGGCAGCCGGGGCCGGCACTTCGGCAGGTTCCGCTGCCGCCGGCAATGCTTCTTCCCGGGTCGCCGGTTCGGGCTGCGACGGCGCGGCCGCCGCGGTCTGTTCCGCGGCCTCTGCGGCGGCGCTGGCCGCGCGGCGACGCCGCAGCGAGGCCACCTGCTGGTCGATGGCGCCGAACATCGAGCTGCCGTGGGTGTCGAATGCGTCGATGCGCACCCGGTCGTCGAACTTCATGTAGGCGGTGCGCGGCTTGCCGCCGGCGCCTTCTTCCAGGCTTTCACGGGCACGCAGTTCGGCAATGCAGCCGACATTGCCTTCCGAGGACACCGTGCCCGAGCCGATGATGGTGCCGGCGCGCAGGTTGCGGGTCTTGGCCGCATGGACGATCAGGTCGGTGAAGGTGAAGCGCGCGCCGATACCGGAGTTCGCGCTCATGAAGCGCACGCCGTTCCAGTCCACCGCCACACCCAGCCGCGCGAGGCCTTCCTGCCAGGCGTCGCCCAGTTCGTCAGGTGTCACCGCCAGCGGCGCGAAGGCGGTAGCCGGCTTGCTGTGGAAAAAGCCGAATCCCTTGGCCAGTTCGGGCGCGATCAGGTTGCGCAGCGACCAGTCATTGATCAGTACCAGCAGTCGCACATGCTCCAGCGCATCCTCCTTCTTCACCTGCATGGGCGTGTCGCCGAGAACGACCCCCAGCTCGGGTTCGAAATCGATACCCCAATGCTCCTCGGCGAACACCGGAGCGTCGCAGGGGCCGAGGAAATCGTCGCTGCCGCCCTGGTACATCATCGGTTCGCGCCACAGGTTGTCGGGCAGCTTGCCGTGGATGGCGCGGGTCAGGAGCTCGACATGCTGCTCGTAGACCGAGCCGTCGGCCCACTGGGTGGCGCGCGGCAGTGGCGCCATGCAGTTGGCCGGCACGAACTCGAAAGGCCGCTTGGCACGCCCGCTGTTCAAGGCCAGTGACAGGTCTTCCAGCTGCGGGGCGATGAAACCCCAATCGTCCAGCGCCCTTTGCAGGGTCGGGGCGATGCCGTCAGCCAGGTGGGCGGATTTCTGGTCGCGCGATACGACAGCCAGCATGCCGTCGCGCGAGCCGTCCTTGAGGGTTGCGAGTTTCATGGGGTTTCTAGCAATCTGCGCGGCGAACGCGCACGGAACCGGGGAAAGCGCGGATTGTCGCGCAAATGGACGGCAACGGCGGGACGGGGACGGCGTCGCAAACGCTGCCGGGTCAGGCGGAAACAACCCCCATGGCGCGCTCGACGGCGCACAGGGAGGAATCCTCGATGCCATGCTCGCGCAAGCCCCCCAGGGTGCGCGCGAGGTACTCCGAGCAGGCGCCATGCAGGCCCGAGGCCGTGGCGATGCAGCGCGCCGCCTCCTGCGCGGCCAGCTTGCCGGCATAGGCCACACTGCGGTGGTTCATCACGAAGGCGATGGCCGCCACCGCGCCTTGGGACGTGCGCGCCTTGACCCAGGTGGGCACATAGGACCCGGTGACCATTTCGCGGCGCCACAGCAGGCGCATTTCCTCGCGCACATGGTCCGCTGCGATGCGATAGGCCAGGCCCGCGCAGGTGCCGCCATTGTCCAGCGCCAGCACCAGGCCGGGATGTTCTGGCGTACCCCGGCCGATGCGCGACCACAGGCAAAACGAGCGGTGAAAACCGTAAACCTTGGCCAGGCGCTTTTCGACGAAGGGAAAAATCGGGTTCCAGATCAGGGAGCCGTAGGCGAATACCCAGATGTCGCCTTCCGGCATGCATGCCAGGGTGCGGTTGACGGAACGGTCCAGCTGCTCGTCCGACCAGGCATGGGCGCCCATTTGCGACTTGAGGAAGGCAGTGCGCAGCGACCCGTTGACCAGATCGTCCCGGCACAACGGGCGACCGAAGTGCGGGTGATGAGGATGGTGCGCTGCGGCCGCGTTCATGATTCCCTATAACGCAAACATCATGCCGAATGTTGACACGGATCGTTCGACTCGGACCGGCGGATGTTCAACGCGTCTTGCCGCCCGCCGGCCCTTGGCCGCCGATGGCCTTGGCAAACGCCGCCGCCAGCGGGCTGGCCGCGGGTGGTGGCGCGTTGCGCGGGGCCTGGCTGCGCTGGTGGTCACGATCAAGCGGTCGGGTGTCGCGCCGCGGCGCGCCGGATGGCGCGCCCGATGGCGGCTTGTCCGACAGGCGCATGGTGAGCGCCACGCGCTGACGCTTGATGTCGACTTCCAGCACCTTCACCTTGACCACCTGGCCGGCCTTGACGACCTCGCGCGGATCACGGACGAACTTGTCGGACAGCATCGAGATGTGCACCAGGCCGTCCTGATGCACGCCGATGTCGACAAAGGCGCCGAAATTGGCGACGTTGGTCACCACGCCTTCGAGCTGCATGCCGGGCTTGAGATCGGCCACGGTGTTCACGCCTTCCTGGAAGCGCGCGGTCTTGAACTCCGGGCGCGGATCACGGCCGGGCTTTTCCAGTTCACGGATGACGTCGGCCACGGTGGGTACACCGAAGCGCTCATCGGCATACTTGGCCGGCACCACGCGCTTGAGCGAGGCGCTGTCACCGATGACGGACTGGATGTCGCGGTCGAGGTCCGCCAGGATGCGGTTGACCAGGCCGTAGGCTTCCGGATGCACCCCGGAGGCGTCGAGCGGGTTGGAGCCATCGCGAATGCGCAAAAAACCCGCGGCCTGCTCGAAGGCCTTGTCGCCCAAGCGCGGCACCTGGCGTAGCTGGTCGCGGCTGGCGAAGCGGCCGTTGATGTCGCGATAGGAGACGATGTTGGCGGCCAGGCTGGCACCCAGGCCTGACACCTTGGACAGCAACGGGACGGAGGC
The DNA here is from genome assembly GCA_965279115.1 of Burkholderiales bacterium. GTDB lineage: Bacteria > Pseudomonadota > Gammaproteobacteria > Burkholderiales > JAEUOS01 > JAEUOS01. The sequence continues at coordinate 2,471,073 of OZ257137.1, read as the reverse complement.
GGTGTTCAGGTCGACGCCGACGCCGTTGACGCAGTCCTCGACCACACCGTCGAGGGCGCGCGCCAGGCGCGACTGGTTCACGTCGTGCTGGTACTGGCCCACGCCGATGGCCTTGGGGTCGATCTTGACCAGCTCCGCCAGCGGGTCCTGCAGGCGCCGCGCGATCGACACCGCGCCGCGCAGGCTGACGTCGAGTTCGGGAAACTCGCGCGCGGCGAATTCGGAGGCCGAATACACCGAAGCGCCGGCCTCCGACACCATCACCTTGGCGAGCTTGGGGTCGCGGGCGGCGGCCAGCAGTTCCTCGGCCAGCTTGTCGGTTTCGCGCGAAGCGGTGCCGTTGCCGATGGCGATGAGTTCCACCTTGTGCGCCACCACCAGTTTGGCCAGCGTGGCCAGCGAACCCTGCCAGTCGCGCCGCGGCTCATGCGGATAGATGGTGTCAGTGGCCACCAGCTTGCCGGTGGCGTCGACCACCGCCACCTTGACACCGGTGCGCAGGCCCGGATCCAGCCCCATGGTCGCGCGCGGGCCGGCGGGAGAAGCCAGCAACAGGTCTTTCAGGTTGGCGCCAAACACGCGGATCGCCTCTTCCTCGGCGGCCTCGCGCAAGGTACTCATCAAGTCGGTTTCCAGGTGCAGGGCGATCTTGATGCGCCAGGTCCAGCGCACGGTATCGGCCAACCACTTGTCGGCCGGCCTGCCGCTCGGACGGATGCCGAAGCGCACCGCGATGCGCTGCTCGCAGGGGTTGTGCGGTGCGCTCCAGTCGGGGCGTTCGGGTTCGCTGTCCAGGCGCAGCACCACCGACAGGATCTCCTCGCGGCGACCGCGGAACAGGGCCAGCGCGCGATGCGAGGGGATCTTGCGCAGCGCCTCGTCGTAGTTGAAATAGTCGGCGAACTTGGCGCCGACTTCGGCCTTGCCCTCGACCAGCGTGGACTGCACCACGCCATGCTCGGTCATGTATTCGCGCAAGGAAGCCAGCAAGTCGGCATCTTCCGCGAAACGTTCCATCAGGATCTGCCGAGCGCCGTCCAGTGCGGCCTTGGCATCCGGCACACCGGGGTGGTCGATGCCGTCGGCGGTCTTGAACGGTTCGCGCAGATACGCGGCCGCCGTGGCTTCGGGCTCCAGCGAAGGGTCACCGAGCAGTGCGTCGGCCAGCGGCTCCAGCCCCGCTTCGCGCGCGATTTGCGCCTTGGTGCGGCGCTTGATCTTGTAGGGCAGGTACAGGTCTTCCAGCCGCGCCTTGTCCTCGGCCGCTTCGATGGCGGCACGCAGCTCTGGGGTGAGCTTGTTCTGTTCCTGGATCGAGGCCAGGATAGTCGCGCGCCGGTCTTCCAACTCGCGCATGTACCCCAGCCGCTCTTCGAGGGTGCGCAATTGCGTGTCGTCGAGCCCGCCGGTGACTTCCTTGCGGTAGCGCGCGATGAAGGGGACGGTGGCACCCTCATCGAGGAGCGTGACGGCGGCACGGACGCGTTCGGCGGAGACGCCGAGCAACTGGGCGATGCGATTTTCTATGGCGGGTAGGGGCATGCTGGCTTGAAGTGATGCGCATACGACCGGGCGGAGGGCTGCGGTTCGCGCGACGACGCAAACGCCGGGCGGGCGCGGCGGTACGGGTGGGAGGATTGCCTGAACGGGGTGCCGGGCAGGCACGGGCTTGCAAAAAACAAACGCCGCGCAAAGCGGCGAACGGCGCGAAGTTTACCAGCAGGGCAGGGCCGGGTCCGGCCCTCTTCGCTTCAAAAAAGGGAAGTTCCTTTGATAAATGCTATCGATCACATAGTAACTATCAAATTTACATTGCCATTGTCCATTTCTATCATTCGATCCGTGCCGTCCACCAACAACGGCAAAGCGAATCCCAAAACCAAGATCGAAAGGTAAACACCATGTCCCTCATCAACACCCAGGTCCAGCCCTTCAAGGCCAACGCTTTCGTCAACCGCGCCGGAAAGGGCGAGTTCATCGAAGTCACCGACGCGAGCCTCAAGGGCAAGTGGTCGGTCCTGATCTTCATGCCTGCGGCCTTCACTTTCAACTGCCCGACCGAGATCGAGGACGCGGCCGACAACTACGCCGAGTTCCAGAAGGCCGGCGCCGAGGTTTATATCGTCACTACCGACACCCAGTTCTCGCACAAGGTATGGCACGAAACCAGCCCGGCGGTCGGCAAGGCGCGCTTTCCGCTGGTGGGCGACCCGACGCACAAGCTGACGCGCGCTTTCGGCGTGCACATCGAGGACGAAGGCCTGGCGCTGCGCGGTACGTTCGTGATCAACCCCGACGGCGTGATCAAGACCGCCGAGATCCACGACAACGCCATCGCGCGTGACGTCAAGGAAACCGTGCGCAAGCTCAAGGCCGCCCAGTTCGTCGCCAACAACCCCGGCCAGGTATGCCCGGCCAAGTGGCAGGAAGGCGCCAAGACCCTGGCTCCCTCGCTTGACCTGGTAGGCAAGATCTAAAGGCTGTTTGCAGAACCCACGAAGGAGAACGTCATGCTCGACGCCACGATGAAGACCCAGTTGCAGCAATACCTGGCCCTGCTCCGGCAGCCCATTCGCCTGATCGCCGCGCTGGACGGCAGCGCGACCGCCGGCGAAATGCGCGAACTGCTGGAAACCATTGCCGGCTTGAGCGACAAGGTGTCACTGGATCCGGGCGGGCATGACGTTCGCACGCCCTCCTTCGTGATCGCCCGCGATGGCGAGACCGCCGGCGTGCGCTTCGCAGGCCTGCCGCTGGGCCACGAGTTCACTTCGCTGGTGCTGGCCCTGTTGTGGACCGGCGGGCACCCGCCCAAGGTGGAGCAATCGGTCATCGACAGCATCCGTGCCATCGACCGCGAGATGGACTTCGAGGTCTACATGTCACTCACCTGCCACAACTGTCCGGACGTGGTCCAGGCGGCAGCGCTGATGGCGATCGTCAACCCGAAGATCCGCACCGTGGTGATCGAAGGTGGGGCGTTCCGGCAGGAAGTGGAAGCACGCGAAATCATGGCCGTGCCCATGGTGTACGGCAACGGCGAGGTGTTCGGTTCCGGGCGCATGACCCTCGAAGAAATCGTCGCAAAGCTCGACACCGGCGCCGCGGCGCGCGATGCCGCACAACTCGATGCGCGCGACCCGTACGACGTGCTGATCGTCGGCGGCGGCCCGGCCGGCGCTGCGGCGGCGGTATATGCAGCGCGCAAGGGCATCCGCACCGGCGTGGCGGCCGAGCGTTTCGGTGGGCAGGTCAACGACACGCTGGCCATCGAGAACTATATTTCGGTGCTGGAAACCGACGGCCCGCGCTTCGCGGCCAACCTCGAATCGCATGTCCGCACCTATGGCGTGGACATCATGAACCTGCAGCGCGCCGAAGCGCTGATTCCCGCCACCGAACCCGGCGGGCTGATTGAGGTGCGCCTGACCAACGGCGCGACCCTCAAAAGCCGCTCGGTGATCCTCTCCACCGGGGCGCGCTGGCGCAACGTCGGTGTGCCAGGCGAAGCGGAATACCGCAACAAGGGGGTGGCCTACTGCCCGCACTGCGACGGCCCGCTGTTCAAGGGCAAGCGCGTGTCGGTGGTCGGCGGCGGCAATTCCGGCGTGGAAGCCGCCATCGACCTGGCCGGCGTGGTGGAGCACGTCACCCTGGTCGAATTCGCGGAACAACTCAAGGCCGACGCGGTGCTGGTGAAAAAGCTGCAAAGCCTGGCCAACGTGACCATCCGCACCAACGCCCAGACCACCGAGATCACCGGCGCCGCCGGCAAGGTCAACGGCCTGCGCTACAAGAACCGCGCCACCGGCGAGGAACACTGGGTGCCGCTGGAAGGCGTGTTCGTGCAGATTGGCCTGGTGCCCAACACCGAGTGGCTGCGTGGCACTGTGGACTTGAGCCGCTTTGGCGAAATCGTGGTCGACGCGGCCGGCCACACCAACGTGCCCGGCGTGTTCGCCGCGGGCGACTGCACGACCGTGCCCTACAAGCAGATCGTCATCGCGGCGGGCGACGGTGCCAAGGCGGCGTTGAGCGCGTTTGACCACCTGATCCGGCAGCCGGTGGTGCAGCGGGAGGTTGCGCTGGCGTAGCGCTGACTTGGGCTTGAACTAGGCGTGGCCCCGAACACCGAGAGGCCCCGAATTGAAGCTGGCGCTATCGATCGTGTGCTTGATCGGGTGATTGAAAACTGGCGCGCCCGACACGATTCGAACGTGTGACCCCTGCCTTCGGAGGGCAGTACTCTATCCAGCTGAGCTACGGGCGCGTGGGGCAGTAATTGTATCGGGTAATGGGGCGCCACGCGAACCGCATCAAGCGTGTGTCGCCATGCGGCAAACGCCCTTACTGCCGCAACACCTGACGCGCCAGCGCAAGAAACTGCGCACGATCCGCATCCCCGAGCGAGCCGAGTATTTCGTCCTGCACCTCGCGGACGATCGGCAGAAGGGCTGAAAGAACCCGCTCCCCCTCGGGCGTCAGTGAGAGTTCGCGCGCCCGGCGATCCCGCTCGCTGACGACTCGCCGGACCAAACCCTTATGCTCCAGGCGTTCGATGACACCGCCGATGGTGGCCCGGTCGTAGGCGATCAATTCGGCGACGCGCGCCTGGTCGGTGTCCGGCCGGGAACGGATGGCGTCCAGCGCTGCGAACTGGACGGACGTCAGGTCAAAGCCGGCGGCCTTGGTGCGCTGGACAAAAATCTGCGAGGACTGCTGGTGCAGGCGGCGGATCAGGTGCCCTGCCATGTCGAGTGATTCCAAGCCTGCGCTCCGTATGAAGAGGTTTGTTCACATTGGATGCGCCGAATCGGGCGCTAATTGGTAAGTATACATAACGATTGACAGCATATGATATGTATAGATATCATTTGTCCTTGCCTTGGCAGACCAGACACGCCCTGGCCCTTCAACTCGAGGAGACTGGACATGCAGTACTACAAGAATGGTTTCAGGGGAGGCAACCCGGACATCAAGGAGGCGGCGCCGAACCGGCGCAACCGTGGGCCCAACGAACCCCTGCCTGAGAAGGTCGACGTGCTGATCGCGGGCACAGGACCCGCTGGCCTGTGCCTCGCCGCGCAACTGGCGCAGTTCCCCGGGATCGAGACGATGATCGTCGAGCGCATGCCGCGCAACATCATCAAGGGCAAGGCCGACGGCATCAACACGCGCACCATGGAAATGTTCCAGGCCTTCGGCTTTGCCGACAAGGTCAAGCGCGAAACCTACTGGGTGAACCAGACCGCCTTCTGGATGCCGGACCCCGTGAACCCCGCGCACATCAAGCGGGCCGGCCGGGTGCAGGACGTGGCCGACGACAGTTCGGAAATGCCGCACATCCTGATCAACCAGGCGCGGCTGCACGAACTTTTCCTCGAGGTGATGAAGGACTCGCCGTCGCGGCTCGAGCCCGATTACAGCTGGGAGATCGCCGGCCTGACGGTCGACCCCACGACCGACGACCATCCCGTGACCGTGACACTCAAGGACGCCAGCGGCGTGAACTGGTGGGCCACGCGGACGGTGCGGGCGAACTACGTGGTTGGCTGCGACGGTGCCCACTCGGCGGTACGCAAGGCGATTGGCGGGGTTCTGCACGGCGATGCCGCGCACCAGGCTTGGGGCGTGATGGACATCCTCGCCAATACCGATTTTCCCGACGTGCGGCAGAAGTGCCTGATCTCCTCGGCCAGCGAGGGCAATGTGCTGATCCTGCCGCGCGAAGGTGGTTACGTGTTCCGCATGTATGTGGAGCTCGACAAACTGAAGCCCGACGAAAAGGCGGCCAGCCGCAACTTCACCCAGGACGACATGATCGCCGCGGCGAACCGCATCATCCGGCCCTACACGATCGACGTGAAGGAAGTGGTGTGGTGGTCGATCTACGACATCGGCCACGCCATCACGGACAAGTTCGACGACGTGCCCGAAGGCTCGGACCGCAGTCCGCGCGTGTTCACCGCCGGCGACGCCTGCCACACCCACTCGCCCAAGGCGGGCCAGGGGATGAACGTGTCGATGCAGGACACCTTCAACCTGGGCTGGAAGCTGGTGCATGTACTGCAGGGCCGCGCCGATGCCAGCCTGCTGCGCAGCTATTCCAGGGAACGCCTGACCGAAGCCAAACGCCTGGTCGAAACCGACCACGAGTGGGCGCGCATCATGTCAGCGCCCACCACCCAGGCCGAACGCGACGGCACCGAGGAGCCGCGCATCATCCGCCAGTTCAAGGCCAACCTGGAATTCACCGGCGGAACCGCCGTCAAGTACGACACGTCGATGCTATTTGCGCCCGCGACGCACCAGGCGCTGGCCAAGGGAGAGGAGATCGGCCGCCGCTTCCATTCGGCGCCGGTGGTTCGCGTGTCCGACGCCAAGCAGATGCAACTCGGCCATGTGGCGGAGGCGGACGCGCGCTGGCGGCTTTACGCCTTCGCCGGCAAGGCGGATGGCTCGAACCCGGGTTCAGCGATCCACAAGCTCGCCGACTGGCTGGAAACCAACCCGAAATCCCCAGTCGTCAGGCACACCCGCAAGGGTGAGGACATCGACGCGGTGATCGACTTCCGCGCCGTGTTCCAGCAGACCTTCGACCAGCTGGCCTACGAAAACATGCCGTCGCTGCTCAAGCCAATGACCGGCAAGCTAGGCTTGCAGGACCATGAAAAGGTTTTCTGCGTCGACCACAAGGGACTTGGCGACATCTTCGACTTGCGCGGCATCAATCGCGAATCCGGCTGCATGGTGGTGGTGCGCCCGGACCAGTACACCGCCCATGTATTGCCGCTGGACGCTTTTGACGAGTTGGCGGCATTCTTCGCCGGCTTCCTGCGGTGACGTAGCGGCGTGGAGGCGGGTTGGCGCGCGGTCACACGATGGCGCTCAGACCCGCCCCCACTGCCGGGCGATCGCTCCGCAGGTCGCCAGCAGCAGTTGCGCGCACTCGATCACGCCCGGCTCCATGCGGTTGCGCGGGCCGGCAATCGCGATGCCCAGGGTTTCCGCATTGACTTCCAGAAACGCCGACACCGCCCACACGTCGGCCACGTTCTCGCCGCGGGTCACGAAGTAGCCGCGTCGCCGGCTCTCCAGGATGTCGGCGATCAGGGCGTCGTTGTCAGTGATGGTCGCCGGCGTCACCTCGGGCAATTCGCGCAGCGCCACCTGCGCGCGCAACTCCGGCTCCTTGAGGCTGCCCAGGAGCGCCTTGCCGATGGCACTGGAGTGCAGCGGCTTGAACTCGCCCGGCCGCGCCGAATAGCGGATCGGGTGCGGGCCTTCGGCCACCTGCAGGTAGATCACCGCCTCGCCCTGGCGCTTGCCGAGGATCACGGTTTCACGCGAGGCGTCGCGCAGCCGCTCCAGCAGCGGCATTACATGTTCGACAAACGGGTCGTGCTCGTGGATCTCGCGGGCGGCGTCGAACAGGCGCCGGGTCGGGTAGAGCGCGCGCGGCCGGGTCAGGGAGTACAGGTAACCGCGGGCGATGAGCGTGCCGACGATCGCGTGACAGCTGCTCTTGGGAATGCCGGTGATCTCCGCCAGGTCGGTCAACGAGAGGGGTTTTTGCAACTTCTGGAAAGTCTCGACGATGTCCAGCACCCTGCCCACCGCCGTTTAGCAACCCGCTTCGGGCTACGCCTTACTCTGTTTGTCAAACGACAAAGGAGCTACACCACTCTGGGGGACACGAACAGATTGCATGCGGACCTCACGCACTTTTCGTCTGACGTACAAGTACATACAGACAATGTGTTCCAGAGATGTTCCGCAATTCGTGCGTACCTGCGTCTAGGAAGTGGTATCCGTCTGGCAAACGTGCCGTCAGGTCGCGGGCCACTTGACTAGCAAGAATGTGCCCGGGCTCGGCCATGCTCTGAATTCGCGCCGCCACATTGACTGCATTGCCGTAAACCGTACCGTCCGGCCGGGTGACGATCTCGCCCACATTCACGCCAATTCTGAATAACAAACGTTGATTGCGTTCGGAGCGCTCGGCCAATTGCTCGATACGCTCCTGAAACTCGGTTGTCGCTGCGAGCGCATTCGAGACACTCGGGAACTCGACCAAAATCGAATCGCCAACCGCGTCGATCACACGGCCGCCATGCTGCTGGGTTATCGCATCAAACAAGGCTCGGCTTCTGGTGATCGCGTGCATGGTCGAGACATCGTCCCTCTCCATCATCTCGCTGTAGGACTTCACATCTGCGGAGACGATCGCGGTCACACGCCGGTTGATCTCTGGGTTGTATTGCGTCGACGCGGAGTCAAGCGTCGCGTTGATATAGACCTTTACCGCGAAGCGCGCGTCGGTGAACTCAATCGTATCGTCGAGCCTGACCTCCGTTGGGCGGTCGATGACGCGGCCGTTGACGACCGTCGCGTTTATCTCGCTCACCGGATTCAGGATAAGGTGCTCACCCTCCCACACCAGTTCGGCATGGCGGCGGGAGATAGCACGATCGGGAATCACGATATCGCAATCGAACTCGCGCCCGACACGCGTCATGTCATCGCGCAAAAGATAGCGGGTCTGGGTGGCCCAGTGCTGCCCGAAAACTGGGATGAGTGCGCCACCGGGCGGTTGCGTGCTCATGGACCGCTTACCGGACGCCAAAGGGCTTTGCTCGCCTTGAGCCTCGAATACGAAAAAGTCGGCTCAAACCAAAATTCTCGCTGGAGGCACCGCGTGACCATGAACACCAGATTGTTGAACTTCACGTCCATAGTCAGTGGCCTAGGTTACGTGCCATGGTCAAAAGTGCCATCAAATTGGTTCGGACATTCTTTCGCCACAATATCATGTGTTGCAGCCAAGCTGGGCGATACGGCTGCCCGGGAAACAACGCTAAACTGATCCGGAACTGCGGTTCGACTGGACTGTACGTATGGCCTCCGCAGGCGGAGCGTGAGGTCGGGATCAGAGAAAGGGATAGCGGTGGAGCTAGCACCCGAGCTGCAAATCGCGCCGGTGTCGGAGCGCTACGCGATTGAGGCATACCTCGGTCGGGGCTCAACGAGTCTCGTCTTCAAGGCTTTTGACCGTCGTAACCGGGTTACAGTGGCGCTCAAATCATTGGCTTTCGCCCAAGGCGAAGACATCGTGAGATTCAAGCGCGAATTCCGCGAGCTAAGCAAGTTTTCGCATCGCAACATTGTCGCTCTCTATGACCTCTACGTCGATCCGCCGCAGTGCTATTTCACGATGGAGTACGTCGAGGGTAAGGATTTTGCGTCGGCGGTCCGCAGCCGCGATGGTGTCGCGAGCGGAATCGACTATGTCGCGCTTAACTCGATCGCGATTGCTACCGCTGACGCGCTCCAAACGGTGCATGCGAGCGGGCGTGTCCATATGGATATCAAGCCGTCCAACGTGCTTGTATCGCATGCCAAACGCGTCGTGGTTCTCGATTTCGGACTGGCCATGTTGTCGCAATCGTCGGGACGTAAGCACCCGATTGGCAGAGCAGGTACGCTGGCGTATATGTGCCCTGAGCAGGCTGCCGGGGCACCGCCTTCTCCAGGGTTTGACTGGTACGCCTTTGGCGTAATGCTATTCGAGACTGTTACCGGTACCTTGCCGCAAGGCGTTCCGTGTGCCTCGGCGGTCATGTTGCGCACGCCGGATTGCCCGGCCTACCTGGCCGAGTTGATCGAACGCCTGACAGACACCGATCCGGAGCGTCGGCCGGACGGCGCGACGGTGCTTCGAACCCTTGACGCACAAAGGATCCGAGGTGGGCGGCATGCTGGTGCGCCATCCTCGGCTAAGGCGTTTTCGTCGGTTGGACGTGAGGCCGGCCTCAGCGCGCTTAACACATCGCTGAGTCACGCTCTGCGAGGCACACCTCAACTGGTTGTTCTAGCCGGGGAATCTGGAATCGGGAAGTCCTCGCTGGTCGAGCATTTCGTCGGCACTTCGGCGCGCGATGCCGGGGCGCTGGTGTTTTACTCGCACTGTCACTATCAGGAAACGATTAGGTATCCGGCGCTCGATGGAATCGTCGACGGACTGGCGGGCTTTCTTGCAAAGTCTGCTGCTTTCCAACCACATGTTTCGGCTTTCGAATATGCTGCCCTGCGCCGCCTGTTTCCAGTTCTCGAACGGGTCCGCTTCCAGGTACGGGGTCGCCTCGATGGCGAGCCGCTCGATCCATTCGTCATGACCGAACAGGCGCTCGCCGCGCTCTGCCGGATGCTGGTGGAACTGAGCGCGTCCCATCCCCTAGTTCTCTGGATCGACGACATTCAGTGGAGCGATTCGAGCAGCACGCCGTTCCTGCGACGGATACTCGGAACCCCGACTTCCGGCATTCTGATGATCATCAGCCATCGCGCGGAGGACCGCGCCGTGTCAGTCGAACAACTCGATGCCCTTCGCGCGTCGGATGAAACTCCGGAGGGGCGGATTTCGCACGTGTTCCTTGAGCCGCTGGGCGTCGATGAATGCGCGTCGTTATTCGAGGACCTCAGCGGAGCGGTGATTGCGAGCGAGGAAGAACGTACGCTGCTGATGCAAGGCACCGGCGGTCTCCCGATCTTCATCCGCGAAATTGCCAGCCACGGATGGGGAAACGACCACGAGCGTCGGCAGTTCGATCCAGCAATCGCCCTGTCGCAACGCCTTCAGGCGCTGCCTCCGGCGTCGCACGAGATCCTGGCGCTCGTGGCGTTATGCGACCTGCCCATCGACGAGGCGACTATGCTGGGTATCGAGGGGGTCCGGCGCGACGCGCAAGGCGCAATAGCGAACCTCTGCCGTGATCGTTTTCTGAAGAAGGTTCAAGAAAAGGACAGTGTCAGAATCACAGTGTTCCACGATCGCATCCGCCGCGCGGTGGTCGGGCTGTTGCAACCTGAGCGAAAGCGTCTCCTGCACACGCGCATCGCCGAGGTCCTGATGCAATCGCAGGAGTCAGATCCGCGAGCGCTGGTCGCACACTTCATCGGTGCCGGGCAAACAGGGCACGCTGCGCGTTACGCGGTCCTTGCGGCCCGCAATGAAGCGGGCCGGCTGAACTTCGCAATCGCCGCCGATTTTCTCGCACTCGCTATTCAGCATGACGATGGCAACGCATCACTTTCCGACTTGAACGCGGAGTACGGTGCCGTGCTGGCGAACGCAGGCGCGTCGCGCAAATCCGCGCAGGCCTACTTACGCAGCCTGGAAACGCTCGATCACACGCGTTCATCGCGGCTGGAGGTCGCACAACTGAAAGTCCGCGCTGCGGAGCAGTTTTTATCTGCAGGAATGTTGACCAATGGCGTCGATCTTCTGCGCAACGTGTTCACCGACCTGTCGCTACCCTATCCGCATGACCGGCGGTCCGCACTGCGCATTGCGACGCTTAATCGCATCATGTTCGCCCTGCGGGTACAGCGCGCGGTGTCGAGTCCGGCGCCGAACGTTTCGGCGGAAACCCTGTTGCGGCTCGACACCCTTTGGGTCGCCGCGAAGGGAACTTGCATGCTCGACTATGTTGTGGGAGACGCGATGGCGAGCTGGTATCTTCGGGAATCGATCGAGGCGCGCGAACCGGTGCGATTGATGCGCGCGATCGGTCTGGAAGCTTGCATATACGCAAATCTCGGCGGGCGCAGCATGCTGAAGCGGTGCGATGCGATGATGGTCCGAGCGAGGCAAGTGCTCAATCGTGCGGACGAACCTGCAAACCGCGCCTTCGTTTATCACGCAGATGCAACTGTGGCTTGGTTTAAGGGCCATTGGCGCCAGAGCGCATTGCGTGCCAACCAGGCGATCGAGCTCTACCGGTCGAATTGCCACGGCGTCCAATTCGACGTAGCCATCTTGCTCGGCTGGGGGTTGTCGGCGCGCGCGTTCGTCGGCGAGATCGATGGTGTGCGTGGCATGATGCCGGGCTTGCTCGCGGATGCCCGCAAGCGTGGCGACGAGTATTTTTTCGACGTCTTTCGATCGAGCTTCCTCGGCTACCTAATTGCTGCTGCGGACGACAAGTGCGAAGCAGCCCTCCAGGTCATCCATGGAACGTTGCGCAATGTGCCCAAGGACCACTTCACCTCGCTTCACTTCCATCACCTCATCGCGGCGACGAACTGCCTGTTGTATCTCGGTGATGCGCAGCGTGCCTGGGACCTGATCGAGCGCAAATGGCCGGAAGTTACGACGACCGGATTCCTTCGGCTCGCCGCCCTCGGCAGTTTCCTACGCGAGCTGCGTGCACGGGCAGCTATCGCGGCCGCGAGCGCGCGTGGCACGAATGCAGACCGCCGCCGCGCACTTCTCGGCATCGCACGCAATGACGCGCGCAAGATCCGTTCCGCCCGCCTGCCATTTGCGCAGGCCATGGCGGCTGCGATTGACAGCATGCTGGCCGGCGTCGAGGGCCATGAGGTGAGGCAGGCAAGCCTGCTGGAGTCGGCGATTGCAGGGTATCGCGCTGCGGACATGGAACTTCATGCCGAAGCGCTGATGCAGCGAAGCGCAAAGAGCGCAGCAGCGTCTGCAGATGGCGGATTCATGACACGGGAAAGGATCTGCAACCCGCCGGCGTTCGCGGCGATGTTCTACCCGGTGTCGGTTCTACGCGGCGCCTGAGCAAGGCTAACAATTCCGCAGCCATGACTCAGACTACACTCGAGAGCTATCTGCACTCCTGCCGAGACCTGATTGCCGCCGAGATCAGGCGCGTCATTCCGCGGGACGACCGCCACACCGGCGGCCTGTATGAACTGATGCTCGACTACCCGTTGCGTCATGGCAAGGCGTTGCGTCCGGCACTCTGCGTCGCGGTGTGCCGCGCTCTCGGGGGAATCGAATCGGCGGTGCTGCCGACAGCAGCGGTACTCGAGCTATACCACAACGCATTCCTGATCCACGATGACGTCGAGGACGATTCGTCAAAGCGTAGGCACGAGGCAACGCTGAACGCTAAGCATGGCGTGCCCTCGGCGGTCAACGTCGGCGACGGCATGCTGGCACTCGCGATCGATCCGCTGCTCGACAACATGAACGTAGTCGGCGTCGGGCGGGCGTTGCGCATCCTGCGCCTGATCGCCCGCATGGCTCGTGAAACCGCAGAGGGCCAGATGATCGAACTCGGCTGGATGAGATCCGGATCTGTGCCGGGCAATATGCGGGAGTACTACCGACTGGTGCATAAGAAAACGTCCTGGTACTCCTTCATCGCCCCTACAGCAGCAGGAGCCATTGTCGCCGGCGCTGGGCACGAGACTGTCGGGCGCATCGCGAGGCTCGCCATCCCACTTGGAATCGCGTTCCAGATCCAGGACGACGTTCTGAATCTGGCGTCACATCACGGCGACTATGGCAAGGACACGTTCGCCGACCTGTGGGAAGGCAAGCGCACCCTGATACTTATACATGCGATTGGCGCCGCGTCTGCCGCACAGCGCGACGCGGCGATACGAGTACTTGCAAAGCGACAACCGCGCGCGGCAGCGATGGGCCTCGACGACGCCAGCGAGCGTGACGTACGCAGTTCAGCGGACATCGATTTCCTTCGGCGTCTGATCGAGCTTCACGGCAGTCTCGAGTTCGCACAGCGCGCTGCCCATCGATTCGCGCGCCGGTTTCAATCGGATCTATCGCGGATCGCGCTCGCTTGGCCGAGTTCAAAACACAAGGAGTTTCTGCTCGAACTTGCGGACTTCACGGTCCGGCGTACGGTTTAACCTGGGAGAAGCAATGAGCATCCTGTCCGAACTCGCAAGCAAGTTCAGGGCCGTGCCGGCTGATGAACTGGCTCGGGTGTTCTTGCGCATCGAGAATCAGCGAGTGGCGGAGCAGGAGGCCGCGGGCGGAAAGCCGGGAGCCCGGCCGGCACCGCCCCGGACGCCATCGTTGTCGCATTCGCCTTTACCTATCGATCCGATCCGGATCGCGGGTGTCCTGGGCGCTATCCATGACGCCCAATTGCGTATTCACGCGACGCATGTCGATAGCTACCAAGACTTGTGGCGTAGGCTGCGTAGCTTCGAAACGCATTTGCGCGAGCAGGCCTCAATCGTTGATACGCTGATGTCCAAGGTGGCGCCCGTGCAGGCCGCGCCGGCAGCCGGTTCGCTACAGCAGACGGTCCTGTTGCAATGCCCTCGCGGCGGCTTCTCAGCCGGCCGCTTCCGTTGCCTTAACCGGTTCGCAGAGACGGTCGAGGTCACTATCGAGGGCGGAACCGTGTGCGGGTTCACGGCTGAGGGGAGCCCCGTTTCGGACGCTGCCGCGCGGGCGGAGCCAGCACATTTCAGCCTTGAACCTGGTGCCAAAATGACGGTCCGGCTTATGCTTGACGTGGGACGCGCGGATACGCGTGACATGAATTCCGTGAGTGCGGCGTTCGATGTGCGCATGAACGGTAGACCGCATTCACGGGTATGGCTCGAAGCCGAACTGTACGATGAAGAGTTCTGATCCATCACCGGCCGGCGGCGTCGCGGAAGACTGGGCCGTGCCGACGGTCACGCTCGGCGAGCGCGAAGACGAAATGCTCGCCGCGCTGCGCGACCTGCAAAAGTCGGTGATTAAGCATCCGGCGGCGGCGCATGCAATGTTCCAGTACCTAAGCGCCGAAGGACGACGCTACAGCGCAACACCGGAGGGCCAGGCCTGGGAGCAGCGCCTGCGACAATCCCGTCTGGTGCGCCAGCTTGGACTGGTCTTCGACCTGTCCACCATCTCGCTGCTCGACCGCGATCCCCCGGGGGTGTTACCCACGCATCTGCTTGACGTACTGTTCACGCTGTGTTCCCTCGAGGACGGCGACAAGCTGCTTGACAAGCTGTTTCGATGGGAGCAATCACGCCATGCATGACGATCCGCTCGGCCTCATCGATTGCAGCGCGGACCACAACGATATGGTCGACGTGTTGCTAGGCACGCGCCAACTGATGCAGCGCTTTGCCGAACTCGCGCTCGAACCGGAAGCGAACACGCAGGGTGCGGAGCCCGATGCGCGCCTCCTTTCGCTCTGCCTAGGGGTGTGCGCAGTCCGCGCCCGGCTGCTCCGCTGGCTCGCGCTCATCGAGACACCGCAGTCGCGCGACCCGGCGCCGCCCGGTGACGATCGCCGAGATGAAGGCACACTGCTGCGATGATTGGCGTCACCGATGTCCAAGACTGCGTGCCGCGCGCAAGGTCCGTCATGGATTCTTCGCACGGCCTTTTCGCCCGCACGGATTACTGGCGCCGCCCGGGCGCGATGGGTGAAGATGGCAGCGGCGCAAAGGAGTGGTCGTACTTCTGCGTAGCTACGGACAACTTCAAGCTGCTACTCAATTTCAGCCTGACAGCGGAGGCCCGCGACGGCACGACTGTCGAGGTGCCGCGGCTAGTGATAATGCTTCGCGACGGGACACGCTGGTCCGGAAGCGTGGACAGTTTCGACCTTGCCGCCTGCCGCGTACGCGCCGGGGACCTTGAGACACGCTTCGGTCCACATGCGCTGACGTTCCGCGACGGCAACTACCATATTGAGATCGACGGCGCGGGGCAGTTCTCGGCACGACTCACGCTGACACCCGAGTCCAGACCGGCGCTTGCACGCAGCGTGCGGCTGTCACCGCGCGGCCCGATGCGCTGGCTTGTCGTACCACGCTTGAGCGCAAGCGGAACTCTAAATTTGGGATCCGCACACTTTCAGGTAGTGTCGGCGCCCGCCTATCACGACCGCAACTGGGGCCACTTTCCATGGGGCGGCGACTTCAGCTGGGAGTGGATCGTGCTCCTGCCGGTCGATGCGGCGGTGGATTGGACTATCGTGTACATGCAAATAGCAGATCGCGGCCGTAACCGCTTGTTCTCGCGCAGTATCATGGCCTGGCACCGGCACGCGCCCACTCGTGTGTTTCACGCCGCGGACATCGCCGTCAACTGCGCCGGGTACCTGCGGCCCGGCCACATCGTCAGGGTTCCTGCGGTCGCGGCGCTCGCGGCGCACGGCGGCGCGGCGGACATTCCTGCACGCGTCTTGATTCGCGCAGCTTGCGGTCGCGACAGCCTGACGCTAGACCTCCGGCACGACGACTATGCCCAACTATGCATGCCGAATGACGACGGCTGCGCGCTCACGCTTCTTTCCGAAGTGCGCAGTCGGGCAATCGTGTCCGGCTCGCTGGGGGGCGAGATGGTCGACTACGAGAGCTTGGCCATTGCGGAATACAACCATGCCGCACCTTGATTTTTTCGAGTACCTTGTGCGCTCCGTCGAAGCGCTACGCGCCGATACGCCGCTCGCCTACCGCCGCTTCCACAACCAGTTCGCACCGCTACGCGCATGCCTGACCGCCGGGACAGACACCCGCACCGTGTGGCTGGAGAACAACCGGCTCGTGCTTGCCGCAGGCGCGCATACAGCGGCGATCGAAGCGCGTTTCGCAATCGACACGATCGGTGCCCTAGTGGACGGCGAGCTGACGCTGCTCGATGCAGTGCTTGACGGCCAATTGTGGCTGCGCGGCCGGCCTGAACATGTGGAGCGTTTTTTCGACGCGTTCGCCACCTTCATCACGGGGTCCATGCGCAGCCACGCGATGCAACAACTGATGTACGCTTTTCGAGCGCGCATGAGTCACTGACCATGATTTCACGGGGAGGACCGTATGGCTTCTGATATTTTCCTGGACCTGCAATGGAGGCTTGCCGGTTTGCAGAACGAGGCGCGGGGAATGATGCCGAGCATAGTGAACAAGCGGGGCGACAACCAGCCACCGCTGGTCACCGTGTTCGGCGGCGGCATCACTGGCTTGACTGTGGCCCAGGAGTTGATCGAGCGAGGCTTCGGCGTGCAGATCGTCGAGCCGGCAGAGAGCCCGATCGAGGAATACGGAAGCGACGTCGGCGGGATGGCCGCCAACCAGTTCTCGCGCGTACAGGGCGATCTGGGCGACATCCTCAGTCTGAAACCGGTACTGGCCGACGGTACGTCAGTCCCGCCCCTTGCGAGAGTGGAAGACTGGCTGTTGAAGGTGCGCGGCGTGCGGATGCGGCCGGTACTGCGCAGGATCGCGCTGACGGAAAGCATCGTCTTCGACAAGGCCAATCCGACCGGTTGGCTGTACGACGTGGATGCGCACGGCGTGACGAACGAAGCGAAGCTGCACCGGGTTCTGGACAAGTTGTACGGTGCTTTCGGGGAGTACTACGCCGACTATCGCGAGCGAATGGAGTTGGCAGAGGTCACGAACAAGACGATCAACCCGAACTACCTGAGTGACGATGATTTGCCTGTCGTGTATTGGCGCGAAATCCTGGCGGTTCGGGTAATCGGTTTCACCTTCAAGAAGCAACCGAAACGGGAGGGCGGTGAAGAGGCCGACAAAGTCATCAACGCCTTGCGCGCGCTTGATCGGGCACGGCCAAGCGCGGACAAACCCATGCACTTCAAGCTTGAACGCCACCTAGTTGCGGTCGGGCGCGGGGAGACTTCCTCCGGCAACCCGTTCGCGCAGCGCCAACGATTCGATGGACAGCGACGCGATGGTGTGGAGTTCGAGGTCATCGAGCAGATCATGCCGGGCGAGCACGGCTTCCGCTTCTTTCCGGCGTTCTACCGCAACCTGTTCGACACCATGAAGCGCGTGCCTGCGTTCGACCGCTTCGGCGTCGAGACCAACGAGACCGCGCACAGTCACCTGGTACCGACGGCCGATCCCTCGGTCTCGGTCAAGGACGAGCCGGCACAAGAGATCAATCACCGCGTCGTGAAGTCGCTGAGCGATCTCGAACGGCTATCGGGTTTCATGTTCCAGTCCGTCGGGTTCACAGAGCGCGACGTGCTGCGTCTGCAGGTACGCCTGTTCCGCTACCTCACCTCCTGCAAGCGCCGCCGCATCGAACAGTGCGAGACCGAGACGTTCTGGAAGTACATCGGCGGCGAAGAGAAGGAAAACCCCGGCTATTCGGGGGATGCGGCGAGGTTCATCCAGCACGCGCCGCGCGCCCTCGCCGCAATGGCCGCGACCGAGGTCGATGCCAGGACCCAGGCGAACATACTCCTGCAAATGCTGATCCAGCAGCCCTTCGAGGCGCCGGCGCAGGATTTCACGCTCGACGGCTGCACGTCGCAGGCCTTCCTGGACGTCTGGAAAACATATCTCGATGCCCAAGGAGTCAGATTCTTCACGGGCCGGCTCGAGCGCATCGCGCTCGGCAAAGGCTGGGTGCAGAACAAGGACACGACGTGGAGCAAGATCAACGAGTTCGTCCCGGTTGTTGCCGGTCCGCCGGGCTGGCGGCTGCCGAGGCCCGAAGTGCCGGGCCAGCAGTACATGAATGTCGAGCCACATGCCCCTAATGTCGTGCCTGATGCCAATTTTGACGCCGACGTCCCGGATTTCTCGAAGGGCGCAGTGCCGACGAACTACTACCACGACTTCTTCGTGTTGGCGGTGTCGCTAGACGAAGCATCACGCCTGGTGCAGGACGCCTGGAAGCAGGTGAAACTCGCCAATCCCGGGGAGAGCAAAGAGGAGGAGGAAAAGCGACGCGCAAGGTTCGCCGGGCCGTTTCTGCAACTGGTCGACTTCGACCTGGCGGCGGACCGCAGGCTGAAGGATCCGGACGAACCGCTCAAGGGCATCGCCGAGCCCGAGCGGCATGCGGACACCGGCGCGGTGCCCGGCGCCTATACCGGCAAGGGCACGTGGCCCAGCCGCGACATCTCGGGCATCCAGTATTTTTTCCCGAATCGCTATCGGTTCGGCAATGGCCACGTCTACTTGGCCGACTCAGCCTGGGGACTGACCTCGATTTCCCAGCTCGCCTACGCACGCGATCGAACCAGCCCGGTGGGACGCTTTCTCGGCCAGGTCTCGGTAGACATTGGCGACTGGTACGCGCCATGGGAGCAGGACCCGCGCGGTCCGCTCGCCGCTTCCGCGTGGCGCTCGCGCAAGACCGAGATTGCGACGACGACGTGGGAGCAAATGAAAAGCGGGCTGGACAAGGATTACCGGGAAGTCATGCTACCACCGCAGCACTATCACCTTGATTGGGGAATCCGTTTCGAAGAGATCGAACGCGGCGGTTTTTCCGGAAACATCCTGGCTGCGGTGACGCACGGCGAACTGATTGTCGAATATTTCTCGCAGGGATCAATGCCCGTTACCCGCGTGTACAGCGGCGAGCCCTACGAAAATAAGTCAGGGCTGGATGCAATCGCCGCACGAATCAACATCGAAGACTACAGCCCCGGAAATGAGTTCAAGCACGGGCTTTTCGCGTTTGTGACCGGTCTTGCGAAGTGTCCGCAGGCGCTGATGTTTGCTCCCTACGTCCAGGCGACAAAATTCAAGATTTGGATCAGCGACTTGAGCGAATCGCCATATGCCATTGCAATACGGATTGCCAAGGACGAGTTCAAGGGGCCTTTTGTATCGACGAAGTCTGGGGAAGTTTCTTCGCCGGAAAAGCTTGCGATTGATCTGAAAGGGAAAATCGACGCCGGAGTATCCGGCGTGAGGGTCTCGGTGGACGGCCCAATAATGGTCATCGAGAGCGAAGACGCCATCCAGATTGCGGTTGCGAATTTCGACAAAGCCATCACGATCGAGTCCGCAGGGGTTCCGGATCCAGGTTCTCCGGGAAATCTGATTTCAGTCGACTTTATGACGGTCAATGCGACGCGGCATGGGCTCGAAAGCGATACACGCTGGAATGCCAGGGTGACGACAAACACTCCAAGGAAAGGGGAAGGCAAAGACAAAGTGAACCCCTACGCATCGGCCACCCTGAAACTGGAAGGTCAAGAGTTCACCCTGACTTTCGGAGACCGCAATCAATCGATCACGGCCCGCGAGGAATGGCCTTACAAGATCCTTGATGCCGAGTCCGTTGCCGGTAGATTGGCGGAAAACATCAGCCTGAACGTTTTCTCCGACAAATACGGCAAGAATATCGTCGGCGACGCACGAGTGTTCGCATTCCACGATCCAAGCGCGCGGGTCACGTCACTTGCCGGCCAGCACCTAGTCCTGTCGCCAATGGTCGAGGCAAGGCAGGTCATACTCCACCTCAAGAAGGGCTCGAAACAACCCTTCGCTATTGGAATATTTGCTGACCGAAACAATCCCAAGACACCTGAGATCCATTGTGTACCTGCGCGGAAGACACAGCAAAACCAGGCCGAAGAACAGATACACGGGCTGATCAACTCAATAAACAGTGGACGTGTAGCTCACGCTGAAGGCTACGGTCCGGGCGGTATCTTAGTCACAGTCAAGGGTAAGTATGACGTCATGTTTTCAGTCGCAAATGCCGACGACTGCATCCACATCGAGCGCGCCATACAGAGCGATGGCACCCCTTCGAAGATGCGCGCACTGGAGTTGCGCGTACGGCGCAGTTCCAATGTGCTGCCGCTTCAAATCCTGCGCGAAACACATGCCGGTACCGCCGACACGAAGCGCGTCAGCGTCGCCGGCGCATGCGTGGTCAAGATCCCGACTGTCGTGCCCGGGCGGACTTACACAGTAAGGGCCAATCTTGCCGGGATTGCGCCCACCACAGCCACGGAAATGGCCGATGCGAAGACTACTGCGGAGGAGGTCGCGAAGTCACTCGCCAATCAGCTTTCACAGGCCAAACACCTCAACGTTGTGTATGTACCGAACAACGAAGCTCGCATAGGGATCTGGCCAAAGATCGAGGCGGCGGCGGCGACCGTCATGGTCGGATCGGCAGCCGACGAAAAATTCAAACACGCTGCCGAGATCGCGGTGGTGTTCATGAATGTCGCAACGGGTCAGACTCTCGGGGCGTCAACGAAAGTCCTGAAGGACGCGAGCGCCGAGTCAGCGGCGAAGTTGCTGTTCGACGAGTTGGGCAAATCACCTATCAGCGCCGACGTCTCGGTCGAACTGGTCGACCGGCACAAGCTCAATATCACTTCTATCGCACCGTCGGCAAGTCAGCCAGTGCCCGTGATGAGGTTTTCGGCAGGTGAAAGCCCGGTCGGCGACACGCCGTACATCCGGATTTCAACGATTCCGGTCGAACTGGCGCTGACCAACGTGACCCTGCTCAACCCGCAGGACCGCACACCAGTGCGAAACGCAACGCCTTTCCTCATCAATCTGCCGGGCCAGTGGCAGTTGCGCCCGGGTCTCAACCTCAATTCGGCCAGCCGGGGCGGTCGGGTCGAACACCCGGAAACGGGAGAAATGAGCTACACCCATTCCGACCCGCTGCTTCGGCGCTGGGTCCCTGCCGGCACCTGGATGGCGACCGACACGCGCATGACAACGATGGAGGCCGCGAACGAGTCGGCGAAGCACGCGGTCAGCGGGATGCTGCACATGATCATGACACCGCACATGGGCGGTGGAGCCGGAGAAGTCGCGTTCGGGGCGCAGGGCAAGTTGCTCGGCGATTTTCCCGTTACCTACCGGCCCGAGGAATACGAGTTCCGCGACCTGGACAATCTGCGCAAGGTCGACGAAAGGCTTGCGGCCGAAGGCAAGCCGCATTTCATCGATATCCTCAGGCTCACCGAAGTGATCGACAAGCTGCCAGCGACGGGCATCGCCAGCAACAACCATATCGATAGCTACCGTGCCCTGCTGCGGGGCGTCAACGAGACCCTGCTCGACAACAAGCAGATCCTGGGAAAGCAGTTCGTCGGCATGCTGATGCAGTCTTTCATGAGCAAGGTCGAGGACTATCTCAAACGGCATTTCAGCGCCAGTCCATGACCTGAAGGCGCGCAAACCAAGCCTGCAATCGGAGACGTTCCGTTGGCGTGCACCACACCCCAAACTCCAGATTGCGGAGAAAAGCATGCCCCTTGGTCGCCTGCGCGATCGGCCGGGGACTTCAGGGCAGGCGCGGGATTTCGGCCTCGTGTGGGGCGCCCGTTCGGCGTTTGCAGCATTGAACCTTGCTGGTTGCGCCGTCCATCAAAACGCGCACCGATAGGCCATCGATAGCGTGTCGACCGACGAATCGGCCGTGCCGACAATGCGTATCGAGCTGGCAAGCGGCGTGCCATCGAAGAACGTCCGTGTCAGCGCGATGTCCGCTCGCTTGATCGCCGCATGGGCGAAAGCGAAATCGAACGTGGACCGCGCGGACAGCTTCCATGATGCGCCCAGCCCAAGCCAGACGCGCTTCGAATCGGGAAGTGTTGTGTCCCGGAAACCGTCGACGGTCGGTGTGCCGTCGACTCGGACACCTCCCCGCAGAGTAAGCACGCTCGAATATGCGTACTCGGCGCCGATTGCGACCGCCGTGGCATTGCGGAAATTTGACTGCCGGACACCATCGGCCCTGCCGTCGTCGAAGCGCAGGCGAACTTCGTCGACGCGCTTCCAGCCATACCACTCGACCTGGCCCAGCAGACTCAGGCGATCGGTCACACGGTGCGTCATGCCGAGGCTGACGATCGCGGGAAGTTTCAGATTCGCCGACGCGCCCACACTGCCGTTGACGGCCGCAAGCGGTCCAGTGAGCCCGCTCACCATCGAGGACCCCGATAGGCGATGATCAATCGGAGAGCGGAAATGCAGACCCACCCGGGTGGCGGCATTCGGCCGCAGCAACAGCCCGACATTGAATCCCACTGCCCAGGAATCGCCCTTGGTCTCAATCTTGCCGTCCGTGGTGGCGGTCGGTCCGCCGATTGCCAGAGGATTGGGGATCGCAGTGGTCAGGGTGCTGCGCGCGTACTGCAGATCTATCCCGCCGCCTATGGTGACGTCCGCACTTGCTTCCCATGCCGCCACGGCGCCAAAATTGTAAGTCTGCAGCGAGGAGCTGGTTGCGTCGTAGCGGCCGAACCAGTCGTCCCGGAACTTGACCTTCAGTCCGAACGGTGTGGTGATACCGAATCCCACGTAGGCAGGCACGTCCGACAGGCGCCGGACAACGTAGCCGTTGGGGATTGGCGTGACATCGGCGGGATCGCGCATATCGGTGCCCGCGAACGATACGCCGGCGCCCAGGGTTCCGGGCGTGGCCGCGGTCGAACCCGTGTTTCGAAGCGACGAGCGAGGAACAATTGCTTGCGCGCCAGCCGAAATCCAAGTCGTTGCGCTGGCTTCGCTGCGTCCAAGTTCGGACAGCCCGGCCGGGTTGAAGAACACCCCACTGGCGCCATCTGCGCCGGCAGCACTTCCCGCACCGACCCTGCCAAGTCCGATGACGCTTTGTTGATTGACGAAAAAGCCCGTCGCGAGGGCTGACTGCAACGGCAGCGTGGCGGCCGCAATCGCAAACGCACCCAGCGCCTTTCGCGCAAGCACAAGCCACACCAGCTTCCGTAGCGGCCGAACGAAATTATCGCAACGCACGCCGACCCACGCACAAAGAATCATTTTGCGCCCCCCTCCCCGAGTCGCGAATAGTATCCCGCAATTCGGTGAAGTACCAAGTTGGTCGAAATGCCGTATCAGAAGCGAATGAGTTGTCCGGAGCAGTAGCACGCAATCCGTCCGACTTTGAGGTTGGGCATTGAAATCCCCCTTGAGCCGGGCGAGCGTGCTAAGCGAAAACCGGAAGATGGGGTTCGAACTGACGTACGAGGGATGGCGTTGAAAGCACCTGACGCAGGAAAAGACCGGGCGGCTGCCGGGAATGTCGGACCGCAATTTCAGGCGGCATCTACTGCGCTACGAAGCAGAAGCGCTGAAGGGCTAATTGACCAGTTGGGCAAGCCTGCTGCCACTGCCTTTCGGGGCGGGGCAATACTGCATCCAGTTGAGCTACGCACGGATAGAGGCCTGTTTGTATCGGTTAATCCCCGCTCATTTCGGCGCCCACTGCCTGGATATGGCACCACACGTCGCCAGCAGCAGTTGCGCGCACTCGATCACACCCGGCTCCATGCGGTTGCGCGGGCCGGCAATCGCGATGCCCAGCGTTTCCGCATTGACTTCAAGAAACGCCGACACCGCCCACACGTCGGCCACGTTCTCGCCGCGGGTCACGAAGTAGCCGCGTCGCCGGCTCTCCAGGATGTCGGCGATCAGGGCGTCGTTGTCAGTGATGGTCGCCGGCGTCACCTCGGGCAATTCGCGCAGCGCCACCTGCGCGCGCAACTCCGGCTCCTTGAGGCTGCCCAGGAGCGCCTTGCCGATGGCACTGGAGTGCAGCGGCTTGAACTCGCCCGGCCGCGCCGAATAGCGGATCGGGTGCGGGCCTTCGGCCACCTGCAGGTAGATCACCGCCTCGCCCTGGCGCTTGCCGAGGATCACGGTTTCACGCGAGGCGTCGCGCAGCCGCTCCAGCAGCGGCATTACATGTTCGACAAACGGGTCGTGCTCGTGGATCTCGCGGGCGGCGTCGAACAGGCGCCGGGTCGGGTAGAGCGCGCGCGGCCGGGTCAGGGAGTACAGGTAACCGCGGGCGATGAGCGTGCCGACGATCGCGTGGCAGCTGCTCTTGGGAATGCCGGTGATCTCCGCCAGGTCGGTCAACGAGAGGGGTTTTTGCAACTTCTGGAAAGTCTCGACGATGTCCAGCACCCGCCCCACCGCCGTGACGGCCACGCCACCGCTTGCGGCTGGCGTGGCAGAAGGCGGTTCCTTGTTCTGTTCGGCATTTTGAACAAACTGTCCCGGATTCAGGTCAGTTGCCATCGCGTCACCCCTTTTGTTCGGTATTTCGAACAAATATTCTTTGATTCGGATTTACCGCAATCTAGCATGCCTGTCCGGGCCGGTTTTGCGGCCTTCCAACATCATGGAGACAAGGCAAGATGACCCCGTTCAAGGTGCGCAAACTCGCCGGCGCTGTCGGCGCCGAAATCACCGGTCTGGACCTAACTGGCCGCGCGAGCGATGCCCTCATCGCGGCGCTGCGCGCCACCTGGCTGGAACACGGCATGATCGTGATGCGCAACCAGCCCATGCCGCCGGCCGACTTCCAGAAACTGGCCGAGCGGTTTGGCGAGGTGATGGAATACCCCTTCGTGCAGGGCCTCGAAGGCCATCCGCTGATCACGCCCATATTGAAGCTGCCGCACGAGCGCCACAACTTCGGCGGCGTCTGGCATACCGATACGGCCTATCTCGAAGAACCACCGATGGCCACCATGCTGATCGCGCGCGAACTGCCGCCCTACGGCGGCGACACGCTCTACGCCAGCACGGCCGCCGCCTTCGAGGCGCTCACCCCCACCATGCGGCGCATGCTCGAAGGCCTTTCCGCGGTGAACACCTCGACCAAGGCCGAGGTCACCCGCACCCGCGAAGACCGCATCAAGGACGCGCCCACCGAGCTGTCGCGCCGCGAGCTGGTGGCCGAGCATCCGGTGGTGCGCATCCATCCGGAAACCGGCCGCAAGGCACTGTTCGTCAATTTCGGCCACACCTCGCGTTTTGCCGGCATGACAGAGGAAGAAAGCGCGCCCTTGCTCGACTTCCTGTTCGCGCACATGGTCAAGCCCGAATACACCTGCCGGTTTTCGTGGAACGTCGGCGACATCGCCTTCTGGGACAACCGCCAGGTGCTGCACAACCCGGTCAATGACTACCACGGCCACAAGCGCCTGCTGCACCGGGTGACGTTGCGCGGGGATCGGCCGCGCTAAAGACGCCGGAGCGGCTGCGCTGAAGACGCCGGAGCGGCTGCGCTGAAGACGCCGATACGGCCGCACTGACCCCGGCGCGGGTCAGGCCGCCTCGTACCAGCGGTTGTCCGCCAGCATGATTTCGTGGTGCCCGCAGCCGGCCGGCATCATGGGGTAGCAGTTTTCCTCGGCCGTCACCCGCACGTCGAGGAAGAACGGGCCCGGGTACATCAGGCATTCGGCCAGTGCGGCCTCCAGGTCTTCCGGCGCGTCCACGCGGCGCGCCCCCCAGCCAAACCCGCGCGCGACGGCAACGAAATCCGGCATCGCCAGGTTCCCGCTGTGGCTCAGGCGGTTGCCGTGGTTGAGCTGCTGCCACTGGCGCACCATGCCCATGTGGCTGTTGTTGGAGAGCACCACTTTCACCGGCGTCTGGTGCTGGACCGCGGTGGCAAGCTCCTGGATGTTCATGAGTATCGACGCGTCGCCGCTCACGCAGACAACCGTTTTTTCCGGATGCGCGACTTGCGCGCCGATGGCCGCCGGCAACCCGTATCCCATGGTGCCGGCGCCGCCGGAGGTCAGCCAGCGCCGCGGCGCATCGAAGCTTAGGTATTGCGCCGCCCACATCTGGTGCTGGCCGACGTCCGTCGATACGATCGCGTCGCGGCCGGCGAGTTGTGCCTGCAGCGCGGAGAGCAGGTGTTGGGGGCGGATCGTGTCGGTATCTGCCTCGAACGCCAGGCAATCGACCTTGCGCCATTTCCGGATCGTGGTCCACCACGGCGCGAGGTCCTGCGTGCCGCGCGGCGGCAGGACTTGCGCAAGCGCGGCCAGCACCTGGTCGCAATCGCCTACCAGACCCACGTCCACCGGCACCACCTTGTTGATGTTGGCGGCGTGAATGTCGATGTGGATCTTGCGCGCATGCGGGCAGAAGTCGGCCAGACGGCCGGTGATGCGGTCGTCGAAACGCGCCCCGACGCAAATCACCAGGTCGGCATGATGCATCGCCAGGTTGGCTTCCAGGGTCCCGTGCATGCCCAGCATGCCGAGGAATTGCGGGTCGCTGCCGGGAAACGCGCCCAGCCCCATCAGCGTAAGCGTGACCGGGATGTTCCAGGCACGTGCCAGGGCGGTGAAGGCCGCGCAGGCATCCGGGCCAGAATTGATCAGGCCGCCACCGCCGTACAGCACCGGACGCTTCCCATTGGCCACGAGGTCAGCGGCACGCTGCAGGTCGGCCATGGCGGGCAGCGGCTGCGCGACATCAGTCCCGCTCGCGGGGCGCAGGGGTGCCGATTGCGGCATGGCGACGCGCTGCAACTGCACGTCCTTGGGCACATCCAGCAGCACCGGGCCGGGCCGGCCGGACATCGCCAGGCGAACGGCCTCCCGCACCGCGTCGGCAATGCGCGCCGCGTCGCATGGCTGGTGGTTCCATTTGGTCACCGGCCGCGACATGCCGAGCGCGTCGCTTTCCTGGAAGGCCTGTGTGCCGATCACGCCGGTGGCCACCTGGCCGCTGATGCACAGGACGGGCACGGAATCGCTGATCGCGTCGAGCAACCCGGTGATGGTGTTGCCGACCCCGGGCCCGGAGGTCACCAGCACCACGCCGAGCCGACCGGTGCTGCGGGCGTAGCCCTCGGCCGCATGCACCGCCGCCTGCTCGTGTCGCACCAGCACATGGCGCAGGCCGGGATGTTCATGGAGCGCGTCATAGAGCGGCAGGGCCGCCCCGCCCGGATAGCCAAACAGGGTGTCCACGCCGCACTCGACCAGCGTATCGAGCAGGATCTCTGCCCCGTTGCGCGTGGCCAGCGCGGCACGGGTGGGCGAAGGGTTTTCGGCCAGAAGCGTTGTCATGTGGTGATTTTTCCGCAATCAAGGCAAAATAGGCTTCGATATTTCGCAGTGTTTCTCTATAAATGGCGAAAAACATTCGGAAATCCGCCGATATCACGGAAGAATCCCCGGCCGTTCAGGACAAGTTCGACATGGCCATCCTGCGGGAGTTGCTCGCCGACTCGCGCCGCACCTTGCAGGACATCGGCGCGGCGGTGAACTTATCGCCCACCGCTTGCTGGAGCCGCATCAAGCGCATGGAGGCCAGCGGGCTGATCCGCAAGTACAGCGTTGAACTCGACCTGGCGAAGCTGGGCTTCAAGGACACGGTGATCGTGCAGCTCACGCTCGAAAGCCACACCGACGAGACGCTCTACGAGTTTGGCCGGCTGCTGGCGGAAATCCCCGAGGTGCTCGACGCCTACCTCGTCTCCGGCGACTACGACTACTTCATCCGCATCGCCGTGCGCGACACCCGCGACTACGAGCGCCTGCTGCGCGAAAAGCTCTACAAGATCCCCGGCATCTGCCACAGCAAATCCAGCTTCGCGCTGCGCGTGCTCAAGGCGACCCACGTGCCGGTCATGTGAACGGAAACCGCCATGAAGCTGCAAGACGCCATCAACCTCGACGACCTGCGCGTGCTCGCGCGCCGCAAGCTGCCGCGCATCGCCTTCGACTTCATCGACGGTGGCGCCGACGACGAGTTGTGCTTGAAGCGCAATCGCGCGGCCTTCGAGCGCTACCGCCTGGTGCCGCGCTACCTGCGTGACGTGAGCCGGCGCGACCAGTCGGTTGTGGTGTTCGGCCGCACCTACGCCAGCCCGGTCGGCATTTCACCCACCGGCCTGGCCGGACTTTTCCGCCCCGATGCCGACCTGATGCTCGCGGCCGCCGCACGTGAAGCCAACGTGCCCTTTCTTCTTTCCAGCGCCGCCAATGCGGCGCTGGAGGACGCCGTCGCCGTCGCGCCGGAGCACGTGTGGTTCCAGATGTATTGCACCACCGACGAGACCATCAACGCCGACCTGGTACGCCGCGCCGTCGCAGCCAAGGTGCAGGTGCTGGTGATCTCGGTGGACGTGCCGGTCAATTCCAATCGCGAGCGCAATCGCCGCAATGGCTTCTCGCGCCCCTTCCGCATGACGCCGGGCGTGGTGCTGGAAGCCCTCGGCCATCCGGCCTGGGTGCTGCGTTATCTGCGCACTGGCGGCATCCCGATGATGCGCAACTGGAAACCCTATGCCCCTGACGGCGCCAACGCCGGCCAGGTCGCGGATTTGTACGGCACACTCACCCCGGCGCCGATGGTCAATTGGGACACCCTGCGGCGCATCCGCGCGGCCTGGCCCGGCGCGCTGGTGGTCAAGGGCCTGCTGCATCCGGACGACGCCCGCGAGGCGCAGCGCCTGGGCGTCGACGGGCTGGTGGTATCCAACCATGGCGGGCGACAACTCGACGCGGCCCCCTCGCCGCTGGAAATGCTGCCGGCGATCCGCGACGCGGTGGGCGACAAGCTGGAACTCATTCTCGACAGCGGCGTGCGGCGCGGCTCGGACGTGGTGATCGCCCGCTGCCTCGGCGCGCGCGCGGTCACCTTCGGCCGCCCCACGCTTTATGGTGTGGCGGCGGCCGGCCAGGCCGGTGCCACCCATGCGCTCAACATCATCAGGAAGGAAGTCGACATGGTGTTGGGGCAGATCGGCTGCCGGGAATTCCAGGCGCTGGATGACAGTTATCTCTGGAGCGCCGACAATGCGGCACGCTGACCGCGCCGTTGCAGCATCGCCGCGGCATCGCTGCTGCGCGCCTGGTCTTTACCCCGTTCAAGGACCCTCCATGATTCGAAAAGCCCTGTCCCGGCTGCCGGCCGCCGCGAGTGCGCTTTCCGCCGGTACCGCATCGGCGCAAACCTATCCCGCCCGGTCGGTCACCATCGTCGTGCCGCAAGCCGCTGCAGGCGCCACCGATGTGTTCGCCCGCTACATGGCCCAGCACCTCGGCCGCCTGTGGGGCCAATCGGTGATGGTGGAGAACAAGGCCGGCGCCGCTGGCATTGTCGGCACGGATGCCGTCGCCAAAGCGGCGCCCGACGGCCACACCCTGTTGCTCACCTACGCCGGCTCTCAGGCGGTGAACCAGAGCCTCTATGCCAGGCTGCCGTTCGACTCGGTGAAGGACTTCGCCACCGTCGCCACGGTGGCGACCACGCCGTTCTTTCTGGTGACAGGCGCGCAGTCGCAAACCCAGACCCTGCGCGACCTGATCGCGCGCGCCAAGGCCAAGCCCGGCGAGGTCACCTACTCCACCTCGGGCAATGGGTCGGTCAACCACCTGCTCTCGGAATCGCTCAACGTGGAGGCCGGCATCCGCACGGTGCATGTGCCCTACAAGGCGATCTCCGCCGCCCTGACCGACGTAATCAGCGGCACGGTGGACGTGGCCTTCGCGGCGGTGCCGTCGGCGCTGCAGTTGATCAAGGCGGGCAAACTGCGCGCCATCGCGGTATCGAGCGCGAAGCGCAATCCGAGCCTGCCCGAAGTGCCTTCCATCGCCGAACTCGGCTATCCGCAGTTCGATGTGAGCCCCTGGTGGGGCATCCTCGCACCGGCGCGCACGCCGCGCGCGGTGGTGACCAAGGTCAACGCTGATGTCGTGCAGATCCTCAAGAGCCCCGAGGCCCAGGCGTTCTTCCGTGAGCAGGGCGCCGAGGCAATGATCACCACACCGGAGACGTTTCTGGCCCTGCTGGAATCCGACATCGCGAAGTGGGCGAAGGTGGTCAAGGCGTCCGGGGCAAGGCTGGACTGAAGCGCATGGTCGATCCGGTTCCGCGGATCAGGTGTCCGGAACCAGTTGCAGCCAGATCTCGTTGCGGCGCATGAACCAGGGTGTGAATGGCGCGTTGTATCGCGAATACACCGGCTCCCCCTTCCACACTATGCCGGCCGTGCGGAGCGCCGCCTGCAACTTTGCCAGGTGCTCGTCGTAGTTCGAATCCGACCAGAATCCCGAGTAGCGAATCACCGCCACCCGGTTCGGTGCCACGTCGCGCAACCGGACGCTTGAGTCCAACGGTTCGGGCGCGCTGGTCGCCGACACGCCCTTGGGCAACACGAACTGCACGAGAAATCCACCCGGCGCTGCCGTCTGGGTGACCGGCGCCGTCATGTCAAGCTTCGTCGGCACAGCCACCTGCGCCACCGGTGCCGTCATGGCGAACTTTCTCTCGCCCTTGTTCTTGCCGAAGATATAGCCCGCCAAGATGGGAAAGGCCTGGTTGCCGGCTTCGCCTGCGGGACCGGCTACCAGGACCTCGGCCACGGTATAGCCCGCGTACTGGCGCACCTCGAACCCCGCGAATCCGCGAACCACCTGGTAGTCAGGCTCTTCAGTGGCGTGCGCGGTTGTGGCGAAGGTCATCAACGCAAGCATGCCGGCGCCGATGGCCAAGGCAGGAGCGGACAGTGTTCCCCAAGGGAAGAATCGCATGGGTGGATGATCGCGCTGCCTGCCCGTCGCGTCTGTTGCTTGCCGAACGCTGGCGTGTTGCAAACTCGCCAGCGCCAGCATCGGCACTGGGCATCCTCTGGCCTGGCGACCATGCACGAGGGCGCGCGCCCTCCCGCCGAAGCCAACTGGCCCGACCGGGAATTCAGCGCCTTCCTGTCTGTGGCATTGGTGGCACGCCACGCCTGCAACCCCGGATCGAGGAACGCCCGCTCCGCCGGCGTCACTGCGGCCGAATCTCGCGCTTCACCCGGATGCACCAAGTCAATTGATGCCCTCGGCAGCATCGCCCATTTTGCGATTCAATGAGGAATGACCATGCAACCCGACTACCAACTCGAACAACCCGCAGGCGGCGTGCCGGTGAAGATGTGGACCCGCGGCGTGCCGGTGGAAGACGAAGCCAGGCAACAGTTGTTCAACGCCGCCCGCCTGCCGATCGTGTTCCACCACATTGCCGCCATGCCCGACGTGCACCTCGGCATCGGCGCGACCGTGGGGTCGGTGATCCCGACAATCAGGGCCATCATCCCGGCCGCGGTCGGCGTGGATATCGGTTGCGGCATGATGGCCTGCAAGACCACGCTCAACGCGGCCGACCTGCCGGACAACCTTGGGCCCTTGCGAGCGGCGATCGAGCGCGCTGTGCCGCATGGCATGACGCCGCGCAAGATGGGGCGTGACCAGGGCAGCTGGGAGAACCCACCGAGCCTGGTCGATCAAGCCTGGGCGACGCTGGCCGAAGAGTTCGAGGCCTTGTGCGAGCTGCATCCGCGTTTTCGCAAGACCAACAACCATATGCAGCTCGGCACCCTGGGAACCGGCAATCACTTCATCGAGGTCTGCCTGGACCAGGACGACGCGGTGTGGTTCATGCTGCACTCGGGTTCGCGCGGAGTCGGCAACGCGATCGGCACGCACTTCATCGAACTGGCCAAAAAGGACGCGGAAGCCCACCAGCGCAACCTGCCGGACCGCGACCTGGCGTATTTCGAGGAAGGCGCGCGGTATTTCGGCGACTATGTCCGCGGCGTGGGTTGGGCGCAGAAGTTCGCCAGGCTCAACCGCGAGGTGATGATGAAGAACCTGATCGCCGCGGTGAAACAGGTCATCACTAGGCCCTTCGAGTCGCATGTGGAGGCGGTGAACTGCCATCACAATTATGTGCAGCAGGAACATCACTTCGGCGAGGACGTGTTCATCACCCGCAAGGGCGCGGTGAGCGCGAAGCGCGGCGAACTGGGCATCATCCCGGGGAGCATGGGCGCAAAGAGCTTCATCGTGCGCGGGCTCGGCAACCCGGAAAGCTTCGAGAGCTGCAGTCACGGCGCCGGCCGCGTGATGAGCCGTACCAGGGCGAAGAAACTGTTCACGCTGGATGACCAGGTTCGCGCAACCGAAGGTGTCGAATGCCGCAAGGACGCCGGGGTGATCGACGAGATCCCGATGGCCTACAAGGACATCGACGCGGTGATGGCGGCGCAGCGAGACCTGGTGGAGGTAGTGCATACCCTGAAGCAGGTGGTGTGCGTGAAGGGCTGAAGACGCACCTTGAAAGAGCGCCCTCAGCCAGCCGGTGGCACGCGGTCGTTTGTCGGGTGCGACGCACAATTCCCCGCTATAATTCAGGGTTTATTTAATTCTGCCCGCCGCCTGTCGCACTGCGGCGTTTACTGCCAGCCCGAAAGGAAGCCTCATGAGTGGGGACCACGATACGCCGATCAAGACGCCCAAGCAGCTCATCACCGTGGTCGTCCTGTCCTTTGTCATCCCGATCGCGCTGATCGTCCTCCTGGTGTCGTTCGTCACCGGCGGCAAGAAGGTCGACGGACAGGGCCTCGCGCTCAAGCCCGAAGCCATCGCCGAGCGCATCAAACCGGTGGCTGCGGTCAACCTCAAGGCCGCCGACGGCCCCAAGGTCTACCTGACCGGCGAGCAGGTCTACGCGCAGGTCTGCAAGGCCTGCCACGATTCCGGCGCTGCCGGCGCACCGAAGTTCGGCGACAAAGCCGCCTGGGCACCGCATATCAAGGAAGGCTTCGACGACCTCCTCAAGAACGCCATCAAGGGCATCAAGGCCATGCCGCCACGCGGCGGCAATCCGGACTTGTCCGACTACGAAGTCGCCCGCGCGGTGGTCTACCTGACCGCTGCCGCTGGCGGCACGTTCAAGGAACCCGCTGCCCCGGCAGCGGCGCCCGCCCCCGCGGCTGAACCGGCTGCTGCCGCACCCGCAGCGGCTGCCGCGCCGGCCGCTGCACCGGCTGCGGTGGTCGCCGTGGCAGCAGCGCCGAAGGCCGACGCCGGCAAGGCACTTTATGACACCGCCTGCGTGGCCTGCCACGCCGCCGGCGTTGCCAATGCGCCAAAACTTGGCGACAAGGCCGCCTGGGCTCCGCGCATCAAGACCGGCATGGACACGCTCTACACCAGCGTGCTCAAGGGCAAGGGTGCGATGCCGCCGAAGGGCACCGCCATGGCGGCCAGCGACGCCGACATCAAGGCCGCGGTTGACTACATGGTGGCTACCGCCAAGTAATCCCGTTACTTGCCGCGACACGCAAAACGGCGCCCAAGCGGGCGCCGTTTGCTTTTGTGCCTGACGCGAACTCAGATTTCCAGCGGATCGACCTCGACGTGCCAGTGCACGCCGGAGGGCGCATGTGCCCCCAGCCATTCAACCCAGTCGGTCAGGAAGGACTGCAGTGCCGGCCGGGAGCGTGATTCCACCAGCAATTGGGCGCGCTCCACGTTCATCAGGCGCGTCAGATTCATCGGCACCGGATCATATATCTCGATGCTGCCGTTTTCCACACCCGATGCAGCGGCGGCCTTCAGGAAATCCAGCGCGACCTCGAGCTTCCTGGCTTCGGCGCGCAGCATGGCCTGGAACGACGCGGGCGGTAGGCCGGCGGCTTCGCGCTCGGCCAACAGGCCGACGGCAAAGCCTTCGTAGTCTCCATTGGCGACGGCGCGAAACAGGGGATGCTCCGGCTTGCGGGTCTGGATGATGACTTCGCCGGGCTTGCCCGCACGGCCGGCGCGGCCCGCCACCTGGGTCAATTGCGCGAACAGGCGCTCGCTGGCGCGAAAGTCGGCGCTGAACAGCGCGGCATCGACGTTGATCGCCGCCACCAGAGTCAGGTTTTTGAAGTCGTGGCCCTTGGCCAGCATTTGCGTACCCACCAGGATATCCGCCTCGCCGGCATGCACCTGGTCGAAGAGTTCTTCCGCCGACCCCTTACGGCTGGTGGAATCACGGTCGATGCGCAACACGCGGGCATCGGGAAACAACTCGGCCACCTGGGCTTCGAGACGCTGGGTGCCCTGGCCATAGCCACGGATATCCACATTGCCGCAGGTCGGGCAAGCCTGCGGCACCGGCTCGCCATAGCCGCAGTGATGGCACATCAGCGTCCCGCCGGCCTGCATGCCACGCCGCCTGTGCAGCACCAGATATGCGGTGCAGCGAGAGCAAGCACTTACCCAGGCACAGGCATTGCAGGACAGTACCGGCGCAAAGCCACGCCGGTTGAGAAACACCAGGCTCTGCTCGCCGCGCGCCCGGCGCGCGCGGATCGCCTCCAGCACCGGACCGGTCAAGCCATGTTCGGCGCGGGTGGTATTGAGATCGACGATGCGCACGGCCGGCAACTCGGCCTCGGCCACCGCGCGTTCACGCATGGAAAGCCGGGCATAGCGGCCGGACTGCGCATGGGCGAAGGTCTCCAGGGACGGGGTGGCGCTGCCCAGCACGATGGGAATCGATTCGCTCTTGGCGCGATACACCGCCAGATCGCGCGCCGAATAGCGCATGCCTTCCTGTTGCTTGAACGACGGATCGTGCTCCTCATCGACCACGATCAGTTTCAGGCGCGGCATCGAGGCCAGCACCGCCAGCCGGGTGCCGAGCACGATGTCGGCCGCGCCGGCATGCGCCATCAACCAGTGATGCGAGCGCTCGCTCTCGCTCAACGCACTGTGCAGTGCAACGATGCTGCTGGCAGGGAAGCGCTGGCGGAAATGCTCGAGCAAGCGCGGCGTGAGGTTGATCTCCGGCACCATGACCAGCACCTGCCCGCCTGCAGCCAACCCGTGCGAGGCCGCGCGCAGGTACACCTCGGTCTTGCCACTGCCGGTAACACCATGCAAAAGGCTGGCGGCGAAACGCCCGGCGGCCAGGTCGCGGGTAATGGCCGACACCGCCGCCGCCTGTTCGGGGGTGAGTTCGGGCGCGGGCGCTTCAACAAAAGCAGCCGGGGACGCCACGCCAACCTCGCCGCCCGCCAGCCAGCCTTGCAGATGGACCAGAGCCTTGGGCGAGAGGCTGGTCAATTCAAAACCATGGCGCGGCGCTTCCATCAGCCGCGCGGCGAGCGCGGCGCGGGTCTTTTCGCGCTTGGGAAATTCCGGCGCGGCGCCCTGCCAGCAGTAGCGGGTCCACAGCGCCGCCGCCAGCGGACGGTCCGCCTTGATCAGCGCCGGCAATGCGGCCCCGATAGCATTGCCCAGCGGGTGGTGGTAGTAGGCAGCGCAAAAGCGCAGCAAGTCGAGCCACCGCCCTGACAAGGGCGGCAAGTCGCGCAGGATACGCGCCGGCTTGATGCGCGCGTGGTCGATTTCCGGCGTGACTTCCGCCTCGAGCACCACCCCCACCATGGTGCGCGGTCCGAACGGAACGGCCACCCGCCGGCCGACGCTGTCGGCGGCGTCCTCGACCCGGTAGTCGAACAAACCGCCCACCGGAACCTCAATGGCGACACGTACAAACGGCATGGATGGCATGCTTATCGACCCCGAATCAGGGGCACAAAAACAGGCTTCTCTTAAGGTAAAAGGTGAAAAACTGTTTCTAACCCGCCGCCCGTCATGGGGGTTCCGGGGTGTTCACAAAACCTGTGGATAAGTTTGTTGAAAACTATCCCCGGACCTATCGCAACCCTAGGCGGCATAAAGGATTTTCTTGCGCTGCCCATTTTTGATGCGCAATTTAAACCCATATCTTTCAACGACTTAGGCGGCAGCGCCCAAACTCGTCTTGTCGCGCTGCAACGTTGCGGGGTTTGCCAAGAAAATGTGCATAAGTCAAGCCCTTTGTTGCACGCAAACCACCCCGCGAACAGCCGCTTGCACAGCCCATGCGCGGGTTTGCACCCCGCAAACGGGCCCCCGGCGCGGCTTTCGGGATGGGGGGTCCGAAAATCCTTGGCACATGCGATTCCGCGGGCCGGACACCACTGCGCTTTCATGCCAATGGCATGAAAGCGCCTGTTGCACGGCTTGTCAGCGGTGATACTGCGGACTCAACTCATGCACAGCCGCCACCAGCGCCGCGGCATGCTCGGGCGGGGTGAACTGTGAAATGCCATGTCCGAGGTTGAACACATGCCCGTGCCCGTGGCCGTAGGAGGCCAGCACCTTGCCGACTTCGGCGCGCACGGTATCCGGCCCGGCGAACAGCACGGTCGGATCGATGTTGCCCTGCAAGGCGACCTTGTCGCCAACCCGCCGGCGCGCCTCGGAAAGCTCAATGGTCCAGTCCAGCCCAAGCGCGTCGCAGCCGGTGGCGGCCATGTCCTCCAGCCACAGGCCACCGCCCTTGGTGAACATCACCACCGGTACGCGGCGACCTTCGGACTCGCGCTTCAGGCCCGCCACCACCCGGGCCATGTAGTTCAGCGAGAACGTCCTGTAAGCCGCCGCCGAGAGGGCACCACCCCAGGTGTCGAAGATCATCACGGCTTGCGCACCGGCGTCGATCTGCGCGTTGAGGTAAGCGGTAACCGCCTGCGCGTTGACCTCGAGAATGCGATGCATCAGGTCCGGGCGCTGGTAGGCCATCGCCTTGACGGTGCGGTGATCGTCGCTGCCACCGCCCTCGACCATGTAGCAGGCCAGCGTCCACGGGCTGCCGGAAAAGCCGATCAGCGGCACGCGGCCATCGAGCGCCTTGCGGATCTGCCGCACCGCACCTGTCACATAGCCCAGCGTGGCCTCGATATCCGGCACCGCGAGTTTTGCCACGGCGGCTTCGTCACGCACGGTGCGCTCGAACTTCGGGCCTTCGCCCTCGGCGAAGTACAGGCCCAGGCCCATCGCGTCGGGCACGGTAAGGATGTCGGAGAACAGGATCGCCGCATCCAGCGGAAAACGCTCGAGCGGCTGCATCGTCACTTCGGTGGCGTAGTCCGGGCTCTTGCACAGGCCGAGAAACGAGCCTGCGCGCTTGCGCGTGGCGTTGTACTCCGGCAGGTAGCGCCCTGCCTGGCGCATCATCCACACCGGGGTGTAGTCGGTCGGCTGGCGCATGAAGGCGCGCAGCATGGTGTCGTTCGAAAGCGGCGTCACATCAGTCCTTTTTCATAACAGCATGGCCGCCGAAGCCCTGGCGCATCCTGGCCAGGAGCTTCGCCGGATAGTCATTGCTGCCCTGGGTGGCAAAGCGCATCATCAACGCCAGGCTCATCACCGGCGCGGGGATTCCCAGTTCCACTGCTTCCAGCGCCGTCCAGCGCCCCTCGCCGGAATCGGCCACATGCGGGGCAATGGCGGCAATGCCCTGTTCGTCCTTCAAAGCATCGGCGGTGAGGTCGAGCAGCCAGGAGCGCACCACCGACCCATGGCGCCAGAGTTCGCCGATGGCGGCGGAGTCGAGCGCAAACTCCTTCTTCGCCCCTAGAAGGGCAAAACCTTCGGCCATCGCCTGCATCATCCCGTACTCGATGCCGTTGTGCACCATCTTCACGTAGTGCCCGGCGCCGGCCGGGCCCGCGTGCAGCCAGCCGGTGTCAGGCGCCGGCGCCAATGCGCGCAGGTAGGGCTTGACGCGGTCGACCGAGTCAAGGTCGCCGCCGGCCATCAGGCAATAACCGTTGGCCAGGCCGTGCACGCCACCCGAGACGCCGCAATCCACAAAACCCAGGCCGTTACGCTTGAGCGTCGCGGCACGCCGCACCGAGTCCTTGTAGAAGCTGTTGGCGCCATCGACGATGACGTCGCCCTCGGACAGGAGCCCCTGCAGGCGCGACAGCGCCGACTCGGTCGCTTCCCCTGCGGGCAGCATCAGCCACACCACCCGCGGCGCCTCAAGATGCTCGACCAGTCTGGCCAGTGACGATGCGGCAAAGCCACCGATCTCCGCGGCCACACTGGCCACCGTGGCGTCATCCTGATCGAACACGGCGGCACGGATGCCGCTCATCGCCAGGCGGCGCGCCATATTTGCGCCCATCTTGCCCAGCCCCACAAGTGCGAAAGAAGTCATGTCGGCAGGGAAGGGACGGAAAAAGGTGCGCGGCGGAAAATCCAATCGCGGTATTCTACCGTGCACCTTTCTCAACACTCGCACCCACAAAATGAGACAAAGCATCGGCCTGATCGGCCCCGGCGCCATGGGCCTGGGCATCACCCAATCCCTGGTCCGCGGCGGCTTCGAAGTGTTCGTGCGCGACATCGACCCCGCCCGCAATGTGCTGGCACGCGCGTCCGGCGCCACCGTTTGTGTATCCCCTGCCGAAGTGGCGAAATGTGCCGACATCGTCATCACCGTGGTGGTCAACAAGGAGCAGACCGACGAGGTCTGCTTCGGAACCCAGGGAATCGCCGACACCCTCAAGCCCGGCGGCATCGTGATGCTGTGCTCCACCGTGGGGCCGGCCTACGCGGCGGACCTGGCCGGCCGGCTTGCCGCGCGCGGCTTTGAAATGGTGGACGCGCCGATTTCCGGCGGACCGGCGCGCGCCGCCGCCGGCACCATGAGCATGATGATTTCAGGTTCCGGCACCGCGCTGGCGCGCTGTGAACCCATGCTCAAGGCCATGAGTGACAAGCGCTTCATCGTCAGCGACAAACCCGGCGATGGCTCGCGGATGAAGCTGGTCAACAACCTGATGGCCGCCATCAACCTGGTGGGCGCCGCCGAAGCGTTCGCGCTCGGCATCAAGGGTGGACTCGATCCGCACAAGATCTATGAAGTGATGTCGGGCAGCTCCGGCCAGAGCTGGATGGCCGGCGACCGCATGAAGCGGGTGATCGACGGCGACCATACCGTGACCGCCGCCTCGCCCATCCTTACCAAGGATGTCGGGCTGGCACTCGACATCGGGCAGGACATGAAATTCCCGCTGCCGCTGGGCAGCCTCGCGCACCAGGCCCTGCTCGCCACCGTGGGCATGGGCTTCGACGCGGAAGACGACGCGTGGGTGATCCGCACCTATCAGGCGCTCTCAGGGATTGCGTTGCCGGGCGACAAGCAATAGATTTAAGGGACCCGCGACCAGCGGGCCCGACAACAAGGGAGATACCGAAATGACCACCAGCCGCCGTGAATTTCTCAGGGCTTCCTCCAGCTGCCTTGCGCTCGGTGCCGCCGGGTTGGCCGGCGTGCGCAGCGCCCGCGCCGCCGCCATCGAAGCACCTGCAATCGACAGGCTCAGCATCCGCGTGCTGGTCGACAGCAGCTTCGACCTGTTCTTTCGCCCCGCGCAGGTGAACGGCGTATCGATCTCGCCGCCGCCGCGCCCGTCGGATTTCCGCCGCACCCTGCACAACGAGTGGGGCCTCTCGCTGTGGCTGGAATCGCAGCGCGCCGGCGTCGACCGGACCATGATGCTCGACTATGGCTACAGCCAGAACGTGCTCTACAACAACATGGAACTGATCGGCGTCGACCCGAAAAAGCTCGACGCCCTGATCGTCAGCCACGGCCATTTCGACCACTTCGGCGGCCTGATCGGCTTTCTCGACAAGTACCGTGCGCAATTGCCCGCCGACGTCAAGCTTTACGCCGGCGGCGAAGACAACTTCTGTCACCGCCTCAACGGCCCGGCGACGCAGCTCACCGACTTTGGCACGCTCGACCGGCGTGACCTGGCCGCTCGCAAGGTCACCGCAGTGCTGGCGGAAAAGCCGGTGGTCATCGCCGACCAGGCCTTCACCACCGGCAAGATCGCGCGCAACAGCCTCGAAAGGGTATTGCCCAATTCGCATGTGGAATTCGGCATGAAGAACGGCGCCGGCTGCGAGACGGCCAAGTACCTGCCGGCCGGCATGGACGGCAAGGTGGTGCCGGACGAACACCTGCATGAACATGCGACCTGCTTCAACATCAGGGGCAAGGGCCTGGTGGTGATCAGCTCCTGCGGCCACGTGGGCATCGTCAATTCGGTGCGCCAGGCCCAGGAAGTGTCCGGCATCGAGAAGGTGCATGCGATCGTCGGCGGCTTCCATCTGGGACCGGCGCCCAAGGACTACCTCACCCAGGTGGTGGCCGAGATCAAGAAGTTGAAGCCCGACGTGCTGATCCCCATGCACTGCAGCGGGCTCAACTTCGTGCAGGAAGCCCGGGCGCAAATGCCGGAGAATGTGCTGGTCACCACCACCGGCAGCCGCATCAACTTCAGCGCATAGTTGATGTTGCCCCTGCCGGCGGCGCGGCGCTTCGGCGCCGCGATTGCCCTGTGCTTTATTTGTGGCCTGGCCGGAGCCGCACCCGACAAGTCGGAACGCTCCGCTGCCGAGCTCATGGACGTGGTGATGTGGAACCGCGAGCCCATCGGCGGCCCCTTTCGCCTGACTGACCAAGCCGGCAAGACACGCCGCGACAGCGACTTCCGCGGCAAGCTGATGCTGGTGTACTTCGGCTTCACGTTCTGCCCGGACATCTGCCCCACCGACCTGCAGCAGATCGCAATGGCGTTGAAGACGCTTGGCCCCGCGGCCAGCGAGGTCGCACCGCTTTTCGTCACCCTCGATCCCGAACGCGACACCGTCAAGCTGCTTGCGCAATATGTGCCGGCGTTTCACCCGCAGATCATCGGCCTGACCGGCGACCTGAAAGCGGTGCACCAGGCCGCGAAAGCCTACCGGGTGTATCACGCAAAGGTGGCCAACAACGGCGCGTCGCGCTACACCATCGACCACTCCTCCTTCATTTACCTGATGGGGCGCGACGGCAAGTACCTGGGCTTCATTCCGCCAAGCACCTCGGCCGACCGGATCGCCACGGCCTTGCGTACCCATCTGAACACGCAGACGGCGAAACCGCCGTCTGCGACACCTTGAGAGCCGCCCCATGATCAAGACCATGCGCATTTTCTGCGGCCTGTCGCTCTTCGCGATGTGCGCCAGCCTGTGGGCCCAGACCTGGCCGTCCCGCCCCATCCGCCTGGTCGTCGCCGCGCCGGCCGGCAGTTCGCTCGACGTGATCGCCCGCGCGGTCGGTGAGCGCATCAAGGACCCCCTCGGACAACCCGTCGTGGTGGAGAACCGCCCCGCCGCCGGCGGCACGCAAGCCACTGACGCGGTGGCCAAGTCCGCGCCGGACGGATACACGCTGCTGCTCTCGTTCAACGGCCCGCTGGCGTTCGCGCCCTACCTGTATCCGAAGCTGCCATACGACCCGCAAAAAGACCTGGCGCCGGTGGTGCTCACCACGGTGCAACCCAACCTGCTGGCGGTGGCCGCCGACCTGCCGGTCGCGTCGGTGAAGGAGCTGGTGGCATGGATGAAGGCCCGGCCCGGCAAGCTCAACTACGCGTCGGTAGGCAACGGCAGTTCATCGCACCTGACCATGGAGTACCTGAAGCTTCTCACCGGCACGTTCGCGCTGCACATCCCGTTCAATGGCGCGCCACCGGCGGTACTCTCGGTGGTGAGCGGCGACACCCAGGCCTTAACCACCGTGCCCACCGTCATCATGCCGCAGGTGAAGGCCGGCAAGATGCGCCCGCTGGCCGTCACCGGCAAGACCCGCTATTCGCTCCTGCCCGACGTACCCACGGTGGCCGAATCGGGCGTCAAGGAGCTGGCCGGCTTCGAGGCCATCGCATGGAACGGCATATTGGCGCCGGCAGGCACGCCGCGCGAGGTGATCGCGCGCCTGAATGGCGAGATCAACAAGGCGTTCGCCGACCCGGCGGTACGCCAGCGCCTCACCGGCGGGGGGCTTGAACCCGCCGGTGGCACGCCGGACACCTTTGCCAAGCTCATGGCCGATGAAGCGGCCAAATGGGCGCCGATCATCAAGCGCACCGGGGCGCGGCTGGACTAGACCCTGTGACGGGCAAGTCGCTTCAGGCCAGCCTGCGCACCTCGGAAACGATCTGCTCAAGCCGCCGCACGTCCGGCACCACCAGCGCATGCTCGGCACGTTCCAGCAAGCCTTGCTTGACCATCGCCGAAAGCTCGCGGGTGACCTGCTCGCGGTAGGTGCTGATGCGGCTGGCGATGTCGGGATGCGTCGGCGCCGGATCGATGATCGCGCGGTTGTCCTTGATCCCGGCTTCGCGCGCCAGGCGCAACACCTCGGCATGCACGCGGTTCTGCACGCCCAGGGCACTCACCTCGAAGACGCGGTCCGAGAGTTCACGCACCATCTCGACCAGGCCCTTCAACATCCACTCGTTGGCCTCGCGTGATTCGCGCAGCAGCAGGTTGAAGCGCTCGGCACCGAGCGTGGCCACCAGCGACTCGTCGATGGCCAGCACGTCGGTGGAGCGGGCCGCGCCGTCGATGGCGGCGAGCACCCCGACTACCGCGCCGGCGCTCAAGTCCTTGTAGGAAATCTGCCGGCCGGTGATGGTCGATACCGTCACCCGCACCCGGCCGCCGACGATCAGGTGCACGTCGCGGTCGTGCGCATCGCGACGCACCAGGTTCTGGCCTGCGGCCACCCGGTGCCAGGTGCATTCCGCGGCAAGCGCTTCAAGCCGCGACTCGGAAAACCCGGCCAGGATGCCAAAACGCTTGAGGCCGAGGATGGAAGGTTGAACCGACATTTATGCAAATCCCAGTGCGGTCACTGCCGCGACGACGCCGGCGCTGCCGGCAATGCCTTTTGCGCAAGAAGCGCAATCAGGGCCTTCGACACAACTTTATCCCCGAATCGGCACGCGCGGTGCGTTTTCGCACCGCAGGCAAGTTGAACCCCCTTCAAGAGCCGCCTGGCCGGGCCTATAAATGACCCATAGCCGCAACACGTCGTTTCCCAGATACAAGGAGCCCATCATGAACATCGAAAAAGCCCTCATCTCCGCCATCATCGCCCTGGGCGTGGTCGGCAGCGCCGCGCTGGCAGCAGGCGGCAAGACTGAAATCAGCGAGTTCGGTTCCGCCAAAGTGACGGCCGTCAGCAACGATTGCATCAACGGCGGCCTGTTCGCGTCGCACGCTTTCGACTCCCACAGCGGCGCGCTCGACCTCTGAGCGGGATCGCGGAATTCCCGGATGCCACACCCGCGAGCAGCTCGCAACGCCCGCGCGGCCAGAGTTGGGCGCCGGCGCTATTCGGGCGCGACGTTGGCGTCCTTCAATACCTTGCCCCACTTGGGGATCTCCGCGCGAATGATGTCCGCGAATTCCTCCGGCGTGGTCGAGGCCAGTTCCACCCCCTGCGGGGCGAAGCGCTCGCGCAGCGCCGGCTGACGCGCCACCCTGGCGAACTCCTGCGACAGCCGCCCCACGATGTCGCGCGGCGTGCCTGCGGGAGCCACCAGCCCGAACCAGATCGTCGCTTCATAGCCGGGCAGGTTGCCGGCTTCCGCCACGGTGGGCAGGTCGGGCGCGGATGAACTGCGTTTTGCGCTGGTGACCGCCAGGCCGCGCAACTTGCCGGCGCGAACTTGCGGCAAGGCCGAAACCCCGGCGTCGAACATCAGGCTGACCTGGCCACCCATCACGTCGGTCAGCGCCGGCGCGCTGCCCTTGTAGGGCACGTGGGTCATGTCCAGACCGGCCATGGACCGGAACAGCTCGCCGGCCAGATGGATGGACCCGCCCTGGCCGATCGAGGCGAAGGTGAGCTTGCCGGGCTGCGCCCTGGCCAAGGCGATCAGTTCACGCACCGAGGTGGCCGGCACCGCGGGATTGACCACCAGGTAGAGCGGCGAGAAAAACGCCATCGACACCGGCGCGAAGTCGCGCAGCGGGTCGTAGTTCATCCTCTTTTGCGAATTGACGTTGATGGCCAGGCTGGTCACGCTGCCCAGGAACAGGGTGTGGCCGTCAGGGGGTGCCTTGGCCACCAGTTCCGCACCGATCATCTGGCTGGCGCCGGGCTTGTTGTCGATCACGAACGCCTGCCCCAACTGCTCTGAAAGCCCCTGCGCCAGCGCGCGGGTGACGGTGTCACCGATGCCGCCGGGCGGATAGGGCACCACGATCTTCACGGCACGATTGGGAAAGCCCTGTGCTGCCGCGCCCTGCATCGCGAGCAAACAAGCAAGTCCGCCCAGCCATCGCATCACTGCCTTCATGTCCTGCTCCCGTTGACGGCCGCCGGCGCACGCCCGGCCTTGTCGGCAAACCGCTGCATCATCACCTCGGTGAACGCCAGGTCGCGCCTGGCCACCCAACTGCCGGAACGCAGGCGGTAGGCCTCGGCGTCGCGGGCTGCCGCGGGCGGCGTGCCATCGGCCAACGCCCTGGCGCCACCCAGGACCACGCGGCGAAAGCGCACCACCGCGGCATCGGTAGGTGTCAGGTGTTCGATGGTGCGATCGGCGATCAGCCCCTGGCTGTCCTGGATCATCGCGTCCTGTTCGGAGACACCGCGCACGCCGGTGTAGGTGCGCAGGCGCTGGTCTTCACGGTCGAGGCGGTACTCGTTTTCGCGGCGCGAGAGCGGCACGAAGTCCGGGCCGGTCTCGGCCAGCACACCGTGGCCCGCGGCCAGCTTGGCACGCTCGGCCTCGCTCAAGGGACGCTCGGGATTCCACGCATAGGTGTAGATCCAGCATTCGGTATCGGTGATCGGCACCCAGGTCTGGCCCTGGTAGTTCTCGCCCGGCAGCGCGTTGGGGGCCAGGCTGTGGTTGGGCAC
This sequence comes from Burkholderiales bacterium, assembly GCA_965279115.1. GTDB lineage: Bacteria > Pseudomonadota > Gammaproteobacteria > Burkholderiales > JAEUOS01 > JAEUOS01. The sequence continues at coordinate 2,426,385 of OZ257137.1, read as the reverse complement.
CAGGTACTGGCTGATGCGCCAGTAGCAGTCATCCGCATCGGCATTGCGCGCGGCGCCGGCGGCAAACCCCGCCGCGTGCTCCACAAAGGAGAAGCGCGGCAGCGGGTCGTCGCGCATCCACTTGAGGCGCTTCTGGTCGGCATTGGCGTCCGGATGAATGGTTTCAGCCACCTTCGGCGCCGGCATGTGCAGAAAGGAAAAATGCGCGGTATCGAGCGCGCCTTCGATCGACTGCGCCCAGTTGCACTGCTGCAGCTTCTTGGAAACGAAGCGATGGCTCTCCGGCACAAGACCCACTTCCAGCGCGGGCAGGGCCGGCAGTGTGTCGGCCGGCCCCATCCAGGCCCACACCATGTCCGCAAACTCGCGGGTCGGGTAGGCCTTGATGCCCATCTTGCTTCGATACGCGGCCTCGGCCGGCACGTTGGGCATTTCCATGCACTGGCCGTCGACATTGAACTTCCAGCCGTGGTACACGCAGCGGATGCCGCCTTCCTCATTGCGCCCAAAATACAGGTTGGCGCCCCGGTGCGCGCACACCGGCTCCACCAATCCGACGCGACCGTCGCTGGCGCGAAAGGCGATGAGGTCTTCGTCCATCACCTTGACGCGAATGGGCGGTCCGTCCGGCCCAGGCAGTTCGCGAGAGAGTGCCACCGGCAGCCAGAAGCTGCGGAAATAACGCCCCATCAGGGTCGCCGGGCCGGTGCTGGTGAGCAGTTCGTTATCAGCGGCGCTGAGCATGGTTTGCGGATGCGGGTTCGCGAAGGCCCGGATGATCGCACAGGGTCAGCTTCGAAATCGGACACCATGAAAAAGGAACACGCGATGTTCGATTTTCATGGTCTTGGGCCCGAACCGGACCGCCGTCTACTTCAGGAAGCGGATCGAATAAGGATAGCGATAACCGAGTTCGCCGTTGGAAATCTTGATCGCGGCGCGAATGACAAAGAATAGTGCGCCAAGCGCCACCACCGCCAGCAGCACAAAGCCGATCAGCACCACCACCAGTGCCCAGCTGATCAGCGCCAGGATGGTCACGGTGAGCTGGAAATTCAAGGCTTCCTTGCCGTGCTGGTCCACCAGGGGCATGTCCGCGCGCTTGATGAGCCAGATCACCAGAGGCCCCAGGATGCTGCCGAACGGAATCACGAAGCCAATCAGTGCCGAGAGGTGGCACAGCATCGCCCAATTCTGCTCTTCCTTCGAAACTGCGGGGGTCACGTCATTCATGGTGGGATCCTCCATGTTGGTTCGATGCGCGCTTGCATTCCCGAACAGCTTACCGCATCGGCCTGTCCGTACCCGCGAACCACCGGATCGAAGCCTGGATCAGCCCAGTGAAAGAAACTCCACCCAGTTGCCATCCGGGTCCTCGACCATGGCAATGCGCACGCCGGGCCGCACCTCGCGCGGTGCGATTGCCACCTTGCGGCCGGCCTTTTCGCACGCCTGGACGATCTCTTCCAGGTTGCTGATGGTGATGGTCCAGTAACGATATCCGGTCGCCCCGCCAATCCCGCCCGGTGCGGCCTTGCCAGGCGCCGATGGCAGCACCACCAGCTTGATCAGACTCTCGCCGCAATACATGCGGTGCATGATGCCCTCGCCAATCGGCATCGGGATCTGCCGCTCGTACTTGAACCCGAGGGTGTCGCGGTAGAAGGTGAGCATCGCGTCGCCGTTGGTGGTGACGATGCCCAAGTCGATGGAGCTTTTCTTGATTTCGATGCCCACGGAAACTTCCTCTTTTGTCTTGGATGGGGGAAGCGCAATGTATTCACCAGAACGCTGAGTGTCAAACAGGCGCCAAGCACAACATGAGGCTACCGCCGAGCACCACCAAAACGCGGGTCGCGCCGGTGATGCCGGATAACGAGAATGCGCACAACGTCATCGCCCAACACTCGAAAAAGGATGGTGTATGGGAAATGCCTGACCAACGCGCGCCGAATCTCCTTTTCGACAACCGGGTACGCGAAAGGATTGCGGGCGATCTGCGCCAAGATCTCGTCAAGCTGTTGCAGGAAACGGGAACCCAGCCCGGCGCGCTGATCGTTGTAGTAACTCGTTGCCTCGCGAACATCCCCCGTCGTGGACGGATGGAATTCAAGTCTCATTCGCCGGTACGGACCTGCGTTGAACGAACTCCTCGTGGGTCAATGCCGTGACTTTTCCCGACGCCAGTTCGCTGTCGCGATCAAGTGCGATCACTACGCCTTCGCGGTCGTTGGCCGGATCCGCCAGCCACGCAAGGTCGTTCTCGAGACTATCCCACGCGAGAAACGCCAAGCGCTCCCGGTCCGGCGCTGGAAGACCGAGAAGTTCAGCCTCAAGATGGGCAGTGGAAGTCATATCAAAAAGTATAACCCAGCGCCTGTTTCAAACCACCACCGCCACATGCCCGCCACGCCGATCCGCCAGCGCGCGCTCGTCCCATTCGATACCCAGGCCCGGCGCGTCCGACGGCCAGGCGTAGCCATCCTCGATCTTCAGGCGCGAAGTGGTCACGTCGTCGAGTTGCGGAATGTATTCAACCCAGGCGGCGTTCGGCACCGCGGCGCACAGGCCGACGTGGATTTCCATCAGGAAGTGCGGGCAGATCGGCACATTGAAGGTTTCCGCCAGGTGCGCCACCTTGAGCCAGGGCGTGATGCCGCCGATGCGCGCCACATCGGCCTGCACGATCGAACAGCCGCCGGCCTGCAGGTATTCGCGGAAATGCGATGGGTGGTAGATCGATTCACCCACCGCGATGGGTAGCGAAGTGGATTGCGAGAGACGTACATGGCCGGAGATGTCCTCGGCTGGCAGGGGCTCCTCGAACCAGGCGAGGTCGAGCGGCTCGTAGTGGCGCGCCCGGCGGATCGCCTCGGCCACGGTGAAGGCCTGGTTGGCATCCACCATGATCTCGAATCCCGACCCAACCGCCTGACGCACGGCGCTCAGGCGCGCCACGTCCTCGCTCACATGCGGCCGACCCACCTTGACCTTGGCGCCACGGAAACCCGCCTCGCGCGCCGCCAGGGTTTGTTCCACCAGCACCGCGGGCTCCAGGTGCAGCCAGCCGCCTTCGGTGGTGTAGACCGGCACCCGACGTTGCGCCCCGCCAGCCACCTTGTGCAGCGGCAGGCCGGCGCGCTTGCACTTGAGATCCCATAGCGCAGTATCGATGGCCGCCAGCGCCAGCGCGGTGATCGCCCCCACGGCGGTGGCGTGGGTATGAAAGAACAGGTCTTTCCAGATCGCCTCGATCTCGTTGGCGTCACGGCCGATCAGGCGGGGGCACAAGTGGTCGCGCAGCAACGCCACCACGGAAGAGCCGCCGGTGCCGATGGTATAGCTGTAGCCGGTGCCGGAAGCGCCATCGCCGCAATGGATGGTGACCATCGGCGTTTCCTGGGTGACGAAACTCTGGATGGCGTCGGTACGCTTGACCTTGGGCGCCAAGTCCACCTGCGAGATCTCGACTCGTTCGATGCGGTTCATGCGGGCCTCCTGCCGCAGTGCGGCATGCGTCTTTCCTTGACACGCCGGCGCGGGATGTGGAATTCTTCGAAATTGGTCAATTGGTCAGGCCAATTTTGCCGGCTGCCGGAAGCATATCCGCGCCCCGGCCGAATGTCGAGGCGGTCCGCCGGTACAACAAGGACAGCGCGGACACCACAACAACGAGACATGCCCCTGCAAAGCATTGAACCCAGTCGCCTGTACCGGCAGATCGCCGAACAGTTGCGTGCGGCCATCATCGGCGGCGAGTATCCGCCGGGGGTGCGCCTGCCGCCCGAGCGCGACCTCGCGCAGCGGCTGGGCGTGAGCCGCCCGTCGGTGCGCGAAGCCTTGATCGCCCTCGAGGTGGAAGGCTATGTGGATATCCGCATCGGTTCCGGCATCTACGCCAAACGCCCCGACGCCATCCACATGGGCGCGGCGGTGCAGCAGGCCGAAGGTCCGCTGGAACTGACCCGGGCGCGGGCGGTAATCGAACCGCAAGTGGCGGCGCTAGCCGCCAAAAGCATCAAGCGCGCGCAACTCGACCAGGTACGCGAAGCCATCGACCAGATGGAAGCCGAGGCCGCGGCCGGCCAGATTCCCATCGATGGCGACCGCAACTTCCATATCCGCATCGCCGAAGCCACCGGCAACGGCGTGCTGGTCAGCGTGGTGAGCCAGCTGTTCAATGGCCGTTCCAGCCCGCTGTTTTCCAAGCTGGCCGGCTATTTCGAGAACCCCAAGAGCTGGACCGCGGCGATTGCCGAGCACCGCAAGGTGCTGGCGGCCCTGGAGGCGCATGACCCGCAAGCCGCGGCCGAGGCGATGCAAGTCCATATGCAGCTTTCGCACAAGCGATTCACTGTCGGCTGGCCGGAGCCCAAGAACCGAACACGCACCAAGATTATGGAAAGCGAACCCAAATGAGTCTCGTCAATTGCCGCATCCACGCCAAGGAACAGATCGTCCTTGAACCACTGGCGCCGCTTGAACCCAAGCCGGATGAAGTGGTCATCCGCCTGGGCGCCGGCGGCATCTGCGGCTCCGACCTGCACTACTACTTCGAAGGCCGGGTCGGCAACTTCGTCGTGCGCGAGCCGCTCACGCCCGGCCACGAAGCCTCCGGCGTGCTGGAAAAAATCGGCAGCAACGTCAAGGGTCTGGCAGCCGGCATGAAGGTCGCCGTCAATCCCTCGCATCCCTGCGGGCGCTGCACGGCCTGCCGCGGCGGGCGTGAAAACCTGTGCGAGCGCATGTTCTTCCTGGGCAGCGCCAGCGTGTTCCCGCACGCTCAAGGCATGTTCGCCGACCAGTTCATCCTCGGCTCACGTCAGGTGATCCCGGTCGACACCGACATCTCGCTGGGTGAACTGGCTTTTGCGGAGCCCTTTGCCGTGGGTCTGCACGCGGTGCAGCGCGCCGGCGGCAACCTCACCGGCAAGCGCGTGCTGGTCACCGGCGCCGGCACCATCGGCAGCCTGTGCGCCACCGCCGCCAAGCTGGCCGGCGCGGCGGAGGTCACGGTATGCGACGTGCTCGACCGCCCGCTCGAAGTGGCCCTGCAGGTCGGTGCCGACCACGCCTTCCGTTCCGACCTGGCGGACATGAAGGACCACGCCGGCCGTTTCGACGTGGCGCTGGAGGCTGCGGGTCATCCACGCGCGTTGTTGTCATGCCTGGACGCGGTCAAGCGCGGCGGGGTCATCGTGCAGGTGGGCACATTGCCACATGAGGGCATGCAGTTCCCGGCCAACCTGATCATGCAGCGCGAAATCGACTACCGCGGCGCGTTCCGCTGGGGCATGGAATTCGACTGGGCGGTGCAATACCTGTCGGAACGCAAGGTCGATGTGCGGCCCCTGCTCACCCGGCAGTTTCCGCTCGACCAGGCGGTCGAGGCCTTCAAGCTGGCCGCCGACAAGACCCGGGCTACCAAGGTACAGGTGATGGGACGCGGCAGTCCCGCAACTGTTTGAAGGCGCGGCAGTGAAACCCATCCGCATCACCGCCATCCGCCCGACCACGGTCACCGTGCCGCTCGAGGCGCCCCTGCGCCACGCCAACGGCTGCCACTGGGGACGCTTCGTGCGCACCATCGTCGAGGTGGACACCGACGCCGGCATCACCGGCCTGGGCGAGATGGGTGGTGGCGGCGAATCAGCGGAGGCGGCGATCAAGGCGCTGGAACGCTACCTGGTGGGCACCAGCCCGTTCGACCTGGAACGCCAGCGCTTCATGATCGCCAACCCGACGGCGAGCCTGTACAACAACCGCACGCAGATGCTGGCGGCCATCGAGTTCGCCTGCATCGACATCATGGGCAAGGCGCTCGGCGTGCCAGCCCACCAGTTGTTCGGCGGCAAGTTGCGCGACGCCGTGCCGTTCGCCAGCTACTTGTTCTTCCGTTATCCGGACGCCGCCGGCGGCAATGAGGTGCGCACGGCGGAGCAACTGGTCGCCAACGCGCGCGCGCTGAAAGCGGAACACGGCTTCACCAGCCACAAGCTCAAGGGCGGAGTGTTCCCCCCGGCCTACGAGTTGGCCTGCTACCATGCGCTGGCCGAGGCATTGCCGGGCGACAGTTTCCGCTACGACCCCAACTGCGCCCTGCCGCTGGAAGACGCGGTGCGCTTTGGCCGCGCGATCGCCGACATCAACAACGACTACTTCGAGGACCCCACCTGGGGCCTGAACGGCAACCGCCAGGTGCGCGCCGCCACGGGCCTGCGCATCGCCACCAACACGGTGGTGGTCAACTTCGAACAGCTGGCGTCCAACATCCGCGACCATGCCATCGACGTGATCCTGCTCGACACCACCTTCTGGGGCGGCATCCGCCCCTGCATCAAGGCCGCCGGCGTGTGCGAGACCATGCAGATCGGCATCGCCGTGCATTCCTCGGGCGAACTGGGCATACAACTGGCCACCATGCTGCACCTGGGCGCGGTGCTGCCCAACCTGACCTACAGCGCCGACGCCCATTACCACCAGCTCACCGACGACGTGATCGTCGGCGGCAAGATGCGCTACGAAGGCGGCGCGATCCGCGTGCCGGACGGCCCCGGCCTGGGTGTGGCCATCGATCGCGACAAGCTGGCCGAATACGCCGCGCTCTACAGGAAGATCGGCGGCTACCCGTACGACCAGGACCCCGGCCGCCCCGGCTGGGCGCCGCTGACACCCAATACCTCGTGGGCCGATCCCGCTGACGCCCGCCGCCCCGATTTGACCGTTGCATAAACACGAAAGAGGAGACATCACCATGCTGCTCACCAGACTTTCCACCGCTGTCGCGATTGCCTTGGCCGCCAGCGTCACCCTGCCCGGCATCGCCGCGGCGCAGACCAAGCTCAAGTTCGCGCACGTCTACGAGACCTCCGAGCCGTATCACAAGTGGGCCCTGTGGGCCGCCGACGAGGTGAAGAAGCGCACGGCCGGCCGCTATGAAATGCAGGTCTTCCCCGCCTCATCCCTGGGCAAGGAGACCGACATCAACCAGGGCCTGACGCTCGGCACGGTCGACATCATCTATACCGGCCAGCTGTTCGCGGCACGCACCCATCCGCCGCTGGCCATCGGCGGCGCGCCGTTCATGTTCCGCGACTTCAACCACTGGAAGGCCTACGTGGCCAGCCCGGTCTACGCCGACCTGGCAGAGGGGTACTACAAGAAGGGCGGCAACAAGCCGATCGCCGTTACCTACTACGGCGTACGCCACACCACCGCCAACAAGGCGATCAACAAGCCGGAGGACATGAAGGGCCTGAAAATCCGCGTGCCCGACGCGCCGCTCTACACCATGTTCCCGCGCGGCACCGGCGCCAACCCCACGCCGATCGCGTTCGCCGAGGTATACCTGGCGCTGCAGAACAAGACCGTGGACGCCCAGGAGAACCCGCTGCCAACCATCGAGGCCAAGAAGTTCTACGAGGTGCAGTCGCACATCAACCTGACCGGCCACATCACCGAGATGCTGCTCACCATCGTCAGCGGCGCCACCTGGAACAAGCTCTCGGATGCGGACAAGAAGGCCTTCGAGGCTATCTTCCGGGAGGCGGGCGCCAAGGCCACCGACGAGATCGCCGCCGCCGAGAACAAGCTGGTCGACGAGTTCACCACCAAATACAAGAAGACGGTCGTCAAGACAGATCGCAAGCCCTTCCAGGAAGCCCTGACCAAGTTGCATCTCGGCCCTGATGCCACCTGGGACCGTGCCACCTACGACAAGCTGCAAGCCCTGAAGTAACCCAACCGATCCATCAAAGGAGAAGACAACATGAAATTGACCACAAGACTCGGCCTGGTGGCCGCCGCGCTGGCCCTGATCTCGGGCGGTGCCCTCGCGCAGCAGAAACTCAAGTGGGCGCATGTCTACGAGACTTCCGAGCCGTATCACACGCAGTCCGTCTGGGCCGCCGACGAGATCAAGAAACGCACCAACGGCAAGTTCGAGATCACCGTGCACCCCGCTTCCTCGCTGGGCAAGGAGACCGACATCAACCAGGGCATGACGCTGGGCACCGTCGACATGATCATCAGCGGTCCGTCATTCGCCGGGCGCAGCTATCCGCGCCTGGGTATCGCCTACTACCCCTTCATCTTCCGCGACGCCGACCACCTGATCTCGTATTCCAAGAGCCCGGTGTTCAAGGAGATGATCGACGGCTACCGCGCCAAGACCGGCATCCAGATCCTCGCCTATACCTACTACGGTGCGCGCCACACCACCGCGCAAAAGCCCTTCACCGACTGCGCGGGCATGAAGGGCCTGAAAATCCGCGTGCCCGACGTGCCGGCCTACATGGCCACACCCAAGGCCTGTGGCGCCAACCCCACGCCGATCGCCTTCGCCGAGGTGTACCTGGCGCTGCAGAACGGCACGGTCGAGGCACAGGAGAACCCCCTCACCACCATCGAAGCCAAGAAATTCTACGAAGTGCAGAAGGCCATCATGCTGACCGGCCACATCGTCGACGGCCTCACCACGCAGGTGGCGCCCCATGTATGGAACAAGCTTTCGGATGCCGAGAAGAAGATCTTCACCGATGTCGCGCTGGAAGCGGCCGCCAAGGCCACCGAGCAGATCAAGAAGCGTGAGGCCGAACTGGTCGACGAGTTCAAGAAAAAAGGAATCCAGGTCGTCAACGTCAACCGCAAGAGCTTCTCAGACGCAGTCCTGAAGACCTCGACGGTGGAGTCGATGGGTTTCGACAAGAAGGACTACGACCGCATCGTTTCCCTCAAGTAGCCGATCCGGACGTCAACAGCAACAACCCGCATGGCAGCGCACCCGGCGCGCCATGCGGGCCGCTTGTCTTCACGCCCCTGAAAGGGCCATTCAATGAGCACCGAGCACGACAAGATCGTCGGCGACGACGGCGAATTCCACGTCGAGGACGAGGCCGTCGACCTGTCCGGCACCATCCCCGAGGCCTGGGTCGCCCTGGTGTTTTTCTGGTTTCTCGGCCTCACGGTTTTCTACCAGTTCTTCACCCGTTACGTGCTCAACGACTCGGCCGCCTGGACCGAGGAGATCGCCCGCTACCTGCTGATCGCCACCGTGTTCACCGGCGCCACCATCGGGGTCTCGAAGAACAACCATATCCAGGTGGACTTCTTCTTCCGCTTCATGCCGCGCGCCGTGGGCCACGCGCTGGCGCTGGTGGTCGATGTGTTGCGCATCGCGTTCTTCGGGGCTGCCGTGGTCTACACCGGCCTCATGATGGAGCGCATGGGCAGCCTCAAGATGACCATCGTCGACCTGCCGATGAACATCGTCTACGGCATCTGCCTGCTGGGCTTCGCCGCCATGTGCGTGCGTTCCATCCTGGTGATGCGCATCCACATGAAGCGTGGCTACACCGTACTTACACACCCCGAGTCCACCATGGAAGACCGCGATCCGGTCGCTTCCTGATCGCGAAAACCCATCATGCTGAAAATCATTTTTCTCATCTTCATGAGCGGCGGCGTGCCGGTGGCCATCGCCATGGCCGGCGCGTCGCTCGTCTACATTCTCGTTACCGGCAACACGCCACCGTTCGCGGTGTTCCACCGCATGATCAGCGGCATCGACAGCTTTCCGTTGCTCGCGGTGCCGTTCTTCATCCTCGCCGGCAACCTGATGAACAACGCCGGCATCACCACACGCATCTACAACTTCGCCCTCGCGCTGGTGGGCTGGCTCAAAGGCGGGCTGGGTCACGTCAACGTGGTGGGCTCGGTGATCTTCGCCGGCATGAGCGGCACGGCCATCGCCGACGCCGCGGGCCTGGGCACCATCGAGATCAAGGCGATGACCGAGCACGGCTACGACAAGGAGTTCGCCGTCGGCGTCACGGCCGCTTCGGCCACGCTGGGGCCGATCATCCCGCCTTCATTGCCCTTCGTGATCTACGCGATGATGGCCAATGTGTCGGTAGGCGCGCTGTTTCTCGCCGGCATTTTGCCCGGCGTGCTGATGGCCATCCTGATGATGCTGACGGTGGCGTACTTCGCCCACAAGAACGGCTGGGGCGGCGACGTGCGCTTCGAAGGCAAGCGCTTCGGCAAGGCGATCGCCGAGACCATGGTGGTGGTGGGCTGGCCGCTGCTCATGTGGGCGTTGGTGCAGAAAATGGAACTCCCTGCCCAACCCACGGTGATTGGCGGGCTGGTGGCGCTTTTCATCGCCGACAAGCTGTTCCGCTTCCAGGCGGTGCTGCCGATCATGACCCCGGTGCTTCTGATCGGCGGCATGAGCACCGGCATCTTCACCCCCACCGAAGGCGCGATCGCCGCCTGCGTATGGGCGATGATCCTGGGCTTCGGCTGGTACCGCAGCCTGAAGTGGAAGATGTTCGTCAAGGTATGCCTGGACACGGTGGAGACCACCAGCACGGTGCTGTTCATCGTCGCGGCCGCGAGCATCTTCGGCTGGATGCTGACCGCCACCGGCGTCACCGCGGCGATCTCCGCCTGGGTGCTGGAGTACACCAAGGAGCCCTGGGTGTTCCTGCTCCTGGCCAATGCGCTGATGCTGTTCGTCGGCTGCTTCCTGGAACCCACCGCGGCCATCACCATCCTGGTACCCATCCTCGTGCCGATCTGCCAGCAGCTCGGCATCGACCTGGTTCACTTCGGCCTAGTGATGGTGTTGAACCTGATGATCGGACTGCTCCACCCGCCGATGGGCATGGTGCTGTTCGTTTTGGCGCGGGTGGCCAAGCTGTCGGTGGAGCGCACCACCATGGCCATCCTGCCCTGGCTGGTACCGCTCCTGGGCAGCCTCGTCATCATCACCTACGTGCCGAAGCTGGTGCTCTGGCTGCCCAACCTGGTGCGCAACTGAGCGCGGCCCGCTGGCGTCAGGCGCGGGCGGCCAGCAATGCGCGAACCGCCTGCGCGAATCCGGCACCGCCTTCGCCCGGCGTCACGTAGGCAGGCGGCACCGGCAGCCGGTCAAGCACGTTGCGCACATTGGCAACGCCAATGGTCAGCGGAAAAAACTCGAACATGGCGGCATCGTTGGCCGAGTCGCCGATGAAGAGCCACTTGTCGCGCGTGCTGGCGAGGTTTTCCTGCCACAACTCGTCGGTCGTGATGCGTGCCATGGCGAGCTTGTCATAGTCGCCGAAATAGGCGTTGATGTGGATGGAACTGACCTTGGTGGTCATGCCGCGCCGGCGCAGGATGGAACAGATGTCGTTGACCACGGGCTCCGGCACCCGCGAACCCTTGGCATTGCGCACTTCTATGGCCAGGTCGAGCTCCCGGTAGGGCTGGTCCGAGGACAGCGTCACCCCGGGAAACTCGGCCAGTACCGAGTCGCGCGCGGCCTCCATCATCTGGCGCTTCTCCGCACGGGCCTGATCGTCGAACCAGAAGCGTTTTTTCAGCTTTCCGGTCTCGCGGTCGAGGTGGAAATAAAACGCGCCGCCTTCACCGATAACGGCATCGACGTTCCATGCGCGGGCAATGTGATCGCACCAGCCGGCAGGCCCGCCGGTGACCGGCACGACCTTGAGGCCGGCGGCGATCAGCGATTCGACCGCGCCGAGCGCCTCGGAGGTCAGGAGCCCGTGCGTGGTGATGGTGTCGTCGACATCGGTGAACACACCGGTGATGTTCTGCAGGTCGGCCCTGGGAATGGCGGTCAGTGGTTTCATCTTGTTCTGTTCGCAAGGTGGTCGGCAACGCAAGCTCGTTCTGTCGCGCTCATCATAAGCCCGGTCTTGCTGCGGCGAAAGAGCACGTCTTCGGCGGTTTCGGCCCATTCATGGTCGGCCATGTGATCCACTTCGCGCGCATACAGGCCGCCACCGAAATGCATGCCCAGGTCGGCCAGCGTGCCACAGCCATCCAGCCAGTCGAGCGCGAGGGTGCCATGACGTCGCGCAATGCCCATCAGATGGTCCTGCGGAAGAAAAGGATAAGCCTTCTTCAGGTCAGCCGCGAACGCCGCCAGGCCGCCGTTGAAATCGCCGCCAGGCAGGGGTGCAGCATGGGTCCAGCCGGCACCCATCGCAGGGAAGTGCGGCTGCAGCTTTTCCAGCGCGTGTTCGGCCAGCTTTCGGTAGGTGGTGAGCTTGCCGCCGAAGATGTTCAGCAGAGCCGCACCATCGACCGCACTGTGCTTCAACACATAGTCGCGCGTCACCGCCGCCGCCGCGCCGGCACCGTCGTCGTATAGCGGGCGTACGCCGCTGTAGCTCCACACCACATCCGCCGGCGTGATGGAGCGTTCACAGTAACTGCTGGCCATGGCGCACAGGTAGGCTGTCTCGTCGGTACTGATTGACGGCGACTCGAACTCCTCGACCGGCACATCGGTGGTGCCGATGAGCGAGAAGCGCTCCAGATAGGGGATGATGAAGATGATGCGCTTGTCCGGGTTCTGCAGGATGTAGGCATGCTCGCCCGGGTGGATGCGCGGCACCACGATGTGCGACCCCTTCACATGGCGCACGCGCGCTTCCTCGCTGCCGCCCCGGATGTTGCCAAGCACCCGGCTGACCCAGGGCCCGGCGGCATTGACGATGGCGCGCGCACGCACCGTATGGCGATGGCCGTGCACCTGGTCATGGACATCAGCCACCCACACCCCGGCCTCGACCCGGGCCGCCGCGAAAAGCATGCGCGGCGCGATCACGGCACCGAGATCCGCGGCCGCACGGGCATTGAGGATGGTGAGCCTGGCGTCATCCACCCGGGCATCGTGATAGGAAAAGCCGTGCGAATAGACCGGCTTGAGGCCGGCCCCAAGCGGGGTGCCGGCCAGGCGCTCGCTACGCGATTTCGGCAGGCTGGTGGCACCACCGAGAAAGTCGTAGAGGAAGAGCCCGGTACGGATCATCCAGCGCGGCCGCAGGTGCGGCTCATGCGGCAAGACAAAGCGCAGCGGCTCGATCAGGTGTGGTGCCGCCGCCAGCAGCACCTCGCGCTCGCGCAGGGCCTCGCCCACCAGGCGAAACGCGAAGTACTCCAGATAACGCAGTCCGCCGTGGACCAGCTTGGTGCTCCATTGCGAGGTGGCCGAAGCCAGGTCGCCCTGCTCCACCAGCATGACCGACAACCCGCGTCCGGCGGCGTCGCGCGCAATACCGCAGCCGTTGATGCCACCACCGATGACCAGGAGGTCGAAAAGCGTGTGACTTTCGGGCTTGGCCAGCGGATTCGCAGCGTTCACGTGCGGTATGTCACAAGGTTTGACGGAAAACGCGCCCAGTCTAAAGTGTTCCCGCCGCCGCCGCGCGGTTTGTGCGCCATAATGTTGTGCTGCATGCAAGGGTACGGACGGAATATCGAGTCCGGCCCGCTGTTGAACCTTCAAGCGCCGTGGTCCGGATCTTCCGCGAGCAGGGCCGCGCCAGGACAACACCACGTTTCCATGAGACTGCGTCGACTAGCCAAACTTGCCACCCTTGCGGCGGCAATGCTTTGTGACCATTCAATCGCGGCCACGGTGCGCGCCGACAACGCCGAGGCCGAGCTCATCGCCCGCGACCAGGCACTCTCCCCGGGCCAGCCCGCCATCGTCGGCCTGCGCCTGAAGCACGACCCGCAGTGGCATACCTACTGGATCAACCCGGGCGACTCCGGGATGCCCACCACCATCCAGTGGAAACTGCCGCCCGGCACCAAGACCGGCCCGATCCAGTGGCCGGCACCCAAGCGCATTCCGCTGCCGCCGATGATGAACCACGGCTACGACGGTGAAATCGTGCTGCCGGTGGAAATCACCCTGCCGGCCGACTGGCCCGCCGGGCAGGAGGCCAAACTGGCGGCGCGCGCCGAATGGCTGATCTGCAAGGACGTCTGCATTCCCGGCGGCGCCGACCTCACGCTCAACATGCCGGTCCTGGCCGCCAACAGCGCGCCCGAGCCCAAGTGGAAAGCCCTGTTCGATGCCGCGTTCGCCGGCATGCCCGCGGGCAAGGTGCCCAAGGCCGAAGCCTCGACTGCGGGCGGCGTCATCACATTGAAACTCACCGGCGTGAAGCCGATCGCCGGCCGCGAAGCTTATGTCCTGGCGGGTGTGGAAGGCCTGGTGGAATCCGCCGCGCCGCAGACCATCAAGCAGGAAGGCGACACCACCACCATCACCCTTGCGGTGACCAGCAACCTTTCCTATACCGAGCCGCGCATCTCCGGAATTGCCGTCGGGTTCGCCGAGCGCGCCATGAATTTCGAAGGGCCCCTCGCCGGCAAGTTGGTGGCGGGCAAAGGCATGGACGAGCCGGCGGCCAAGGGCGCAACCCAAAAGCCTGTCGCCGGGGCTGCCGGCGCTGAAGACCTGTCGCTCGCACTCGCGCTGGTGTTCGCATTCGGCGGCGGCCTCATCCTCAACCTGATGCCCTGCGTCTTTCCGATTCTTTCCCTCAAGGTGCTGGGCTTCGCGCGCGGTGGCGGCACGGTGGCCATGCGCGCCAACGGCCTGTCGTTCGCGGCCGGTGTGGTCCTGTCCTTCCTGGCACTGGCGGGCATGCTGCTGGCCCTGCGGGCGGCGGGGGAGGCGGTCGGTTGGGGGTTCCAGTTGCAGTCACCGCCAGTGGTCACGTTTCTGGCCCTGCTGTTTTTTGCGCTTGGCCTGAATCTTTCGGGCGTATTTGAGTTTCAGTCACTGCTGCCGCAATCCCTGGCATCGGCCACGCTCAAGCATCCGGCGGCCGATTCCTTCCTGTCCGGCGTTCTGGCCGCGATCGTCGCCTCGCCTTGTACAGCCCCTTTCATGGGCGCCGCACTGGGATACGCCGTGACGCAGGGCCCCGGGTCTGCACTGGCGGTGTTCGGCGCGCTTGGCGCCGGCATGGCCGCACCCTATGTGCTTCTGGCCTGGTTCCCGGCGTGGCTGAAGCGCCTGCCGCGGCCGGGTCCCTGGCTGGCGCGCTTCAAGCAATTCCTCGCCTTCCCGATGTACGCCACCGTGGTGTGGCTGGCCTGGGTGCTTTCGCTGCAGATCGGGCCGAATTCCATCATCTGGCTGGGCGCTGCCATGGTGCTCATCGGCATGGGCGCCTGGATGATCAGCCAGACCGGTGGCATCTGGCGCATTGGCGCTGCGGTCACGATCGTCTGTGGCCTCGTTGCAGCGTGGCCCGGTGGCGAGACTTCCGCAACTACCTCGGCCACCAAGCAGGATGGCTGGGCGCCCTGGGCGGGTGGCGACATCGCAGCCCTTAACGCGGCCGGCACGCCGGTTTTCGTGGATTTCACGGCGGCCTGGTGTGTGACCTGCCAGGTCAACAAGAAGGTGGTACTCGAGACCAAACCGGTGCGCGAAGCCTTCGCCGCCAAGTCGGTCAAGCTCATGCGCGCCGACTGGACCCGCCGCGACCCGGCGATCACCGCCGCCCTCAATGATTTCGGCCGCAACGGGGTGCCGGTGTATGTGCTCTACGCGCCGGGCAAGGCGCCGGTGATCCTGCCGGAAATTCTCTCGGAACGAATCGTTACAGACGCGCTCAAAGCGCTGTAGTCCGCTCAATTCTTTGCCAAGCTGGAGGGTCTTGTCCATGCGCCGTCTGCTTCCCGCCCTGCTGGGCCTTGCACTTTCCGCTCCCCTGCTGGCCGCCGCGCCACCCGGGCAAACCGCGCCCGATTTCACCCTGCCGGCCACCGATGGGAAAAGCGTCAAGCTCTCCGACATGCGCGGCAAGTGGGTGGTGCTGGAATGGGTGAACCCAGGCTGCCCGTATGTGCAAAAGCACTACGTCAGCAAGAACATGCAGGCCCTGCAGAAGGATAGCGGCGGCCGTGGCGTGGTGTGGCTGGCGGTGAATTCAACCAACCCTTCGCACCAGGACTACCTCAAGCCGGCCAGGATGGGCGAATGGATGAAAACCCAGGGCGGCACCCCACGCGCCACCCTGATGGATGAATTCGGCGACACCGGCCGCGCCTATTCCGCACGCACCACGCCGCAGATGATCATCGTCAACCCGGAAGGCCGGGTGGTTTACAACGGCGCCATCGACGACAAACGCTCCTATTCGCCGGAAGACGTCAAGGGCGCACGCAACCACGTGCGCGTGGCGCTGGACGAGTCTCTCGCCGGCAAGCCGGTGAGCGTGGCGAGCACCGCGCCCTACGGGTGCTCGGTCAAGTACTGAGCACCAGCCGGTTAGCGCCAGTGGCCGTGGCGACGGCCGTAGAAGCCATGACCGCCGTAATAGGGCCGCGCAGGCACCACCACCACCGGGGCCGGGGCGGGGTATACCGCCACTGGCGGCGGCGCGACAACCACCGGCGGCGGCCCATAGACCACCGGACGACTGACCGGCACTACGGTGCATCCGCCGAGGGCGGCAGCGATCAAAAGCAGGGGCGCGATAGTTTTCATGGAGGTCTCCCGGATGCGCCCGGTTGATTTTTTTGGGCGCCTTTCCTTAACGCAATGACGGAAGTCGCCGGCCGACCGCCATTTGTGAGCGGCTGTAACCGACCCGCCCCGTGTCAAGGACAGGCAGGTTCGTGGTAGCTTCTCGCCTTCGCGTTTTTGTGCAACCCCCCACGTTCAGAGATGACCATGAGCAACGAGATGAATACCGCCCGCTTCGGCAGCGGGCAAGCTGTCAACCGGATGGAAGACCAGGCACTGGTCGAAGGTCGTGGCGTCTACACGGACGACGTCACGCTGGATCGCCAGACCCACATGCTGTTCCTGCGTTCGTCGCAGGCACACGCGAAAATCGTTTCCATCGACACCGCTGCCGCCAGGGCGATGCCGGGCGTGCTGCTGGTTGTCACGGGCGCCGAACTCACCGCCGCTGGCGTGAAGCACCTGCCGGCAAACCCGTTCCTGAAACGCGCCGACGGCAAGCCCTGCGCCAGTTCGCCGCGCCTGCCGCTGGCCGACAAGGTGGTCCGCTATGTGGGCGAGACCGTGGCCGCCGTGGTGGCCGATTCGATCGCCGCCGCGCGCGCGGCGGTGGAAGCCATCAACGTCGAATACGAGGAGCTTCCGGCCTTGCCGAGCATCGCCGCTGCGATGGCCGACGGCGCACCGCTGTTGGTAGCCGATGCCCCGCGCAACATCGCCGCTGAAATGCGCCATGGCGACGCCGCAAAAACGGTCGACGCCTTTGCCGCCGCCGCGCATGTGGTGGGTCTGGACATCATCAACCAGCGGCTGGCCGCGGTGACCATGGAGCCGCGCAGCGTGCTGGCCGGCTACGACGCCGCGACCGACCGCCTGACCATCCGCATGAGCACGCAGATGCCGTCCTCGATGCGCGACACCCTGTGCGACGCCGTGCTCGGCATCCCGAAAGACAAGGTGCGGGTGCTGGTGGGCGACGTTGGCGGCGGTTTCGGCATGAAAACCGGCATCTACCCCGAAGACTGCGTGGTGGCCTGGGCCGCGTTCAAGTTGAAGCGCAACGTCAAGTGGATCGCCGACCGTGGCGAGGAGTTCCTCTCGACCACGCATGGCCGCGACATCGAGACCCGCGCGGAACTGGCGCTGGACGCCCATGGCAAGATCCTCGGACTGCGCGTGAAAACCCACGCCAATGTCGGCGCCTACACCACCCCGGCCGGCGGCGCGATCCAGCTGATGATCGGCCCGTGGGTGCAGACCTCCATCTACGATATCCAGACCATCGATTTCCACATGGTCGCGGTGATGACCACCCAGGCGCCCACCGGACCCTACCGGGGCGCCGGCCGCCCCGAGGCGATCTACAACATCGAGCGCCTGATGGACGAAGCCGCGCGCGTGACCGGCATCGACCGGGTGGAACTGCGCCGCCGCAACATGGTGCGCCCCGACCAGATGCCCTACAAGAGCCCGATGGCGCAGACCTACGACAGCGGCCAGTTCGAATCGGTGATGAACCAGGCCTTGAAGCTGGCCGACTGGCAGGGCTTCGACGCACGCCGCGCCGAATCCGCCAAGCGCGGCAAGCTGCGCGGGCAGGGCATCGCCACCTTCCTCGAATGGACCGGCGGCAACGCGCTGGAGGAAAAGGTCACCGTGGCCGTCGGTGCCGACGGCATGGTCGAGATTTTCTCGGCCGTGCAGCAGATGGGACAGGGCATCGCCACCAGCCTGCGCCAACTGGCGGTGGACGTGTTCAAGCTGCCGCCGGAGAAGATCCGCATCGTGCTGGGCGACACCGACCGCGGCGTCGGCTTCGGCAGCGCGGGTTCACGATCGCTGTTCACCGGCGGTGGCGCAGTGAAGGTCGCCAGCGAGAAAACGGTGGACAAGGCACGCGAACTGGCTGCCGAGGAGCTCGAGGTTTCCGCCGGCGACATCGAATACGTGGGCGGCGAGCTGCGCGTGGTGGGCACCGACCGCAAGGTCGACCTGTTCCAGTTGGCAGGCAAGCAGCCGGAAAAGCGCATCTACATCGAATCCTCCACCTCCGCCTCGGCCCCCAGCTGGCCCAACGGCTGCCACATTTGCGAAGTGGAAGTCGACGCTGATACCGGCCACGTTGAAGTGGTGGCCTACGCCTCGGTGAACGACGTCGGCCGGGTGGTCAACCCCACCATCGTGCGCGGCCAGTTGGACGGCGGCGCGCTGCAGGGCATCGGCCAGGCGCTGGCCGAAAAGATCATCTACGACGCCGATTCCGGCCAGGCCTTGTCTGCCAGCTTCATGGACTACACGTTGCCGAAGGCCGACATGGCGCCGCCATTCAAGACCGAGATGGACCAGTCCACACCGTGCCTGACCAACGTGCTGGGCGTGAAGGGCGTGGGCGAACTGGGCACCATCGGCGCCACGCCTTCGGTGGTCAACGCGGTGGCAGACGCGCTCTCCCGTGCCGGCAAGAAGGAGCTTGCGCCCAAACTGCAGATGCCGCTCACCGCGCCGCGACTGTGGGAACTGATGCACGCCTGACCATGGCTTGATCACTTCCGTCAGGGCTTGCAGTCAAATCCAAGATTCAACGCGCCGATCGGCGCGTTGAATCGACTTGCGGGGCGAGCCGGCTAGCCCCCGAGACAGCCCCGGCATGGTCGGGGTTATTGTTTGCGCACCCTCTTTTCCCGCGTGGCATGGATGCGCTCCAGCACGGAGCGCGTCAAGGGTTCAAGCACCGTCTCAGGATACGGCGAGACACTGCTCACGTTGATTTCACAAAGCACATAGGTGTCATCCCCATTCCCGGCTCTCGGCCCGAGCAGGAAATCACAATCCCAGAGCACCGGCAGTTCTTCGGTCGCAAGACCGACAAGCCTTTGCAACTGGGGCAGCCATTCGGTTTCGAGCTGCCGCTTCAAGGCCTGGAATTCCGGCTTGTCCGGCGGAAAGTAAAGCCGCGTCGTGGTGGCAGGAAAGGCGTCATGCGGAGCACCCGGCGCTGCGGGACAAAGAGCGTTGACAGCCTGGTGACCGAAGCCTTGCACCTTGTCGTGCACCAGATAGCAGCGGATCATGCCTTCCGGCAGTCGCGGTTGCCAGGGCTGGTCGATCATGCGCCCGTCGCCGGCGAAATAGACTGTGCAAAGTTCGACGAACCTGTCGAGCGTGAGCACCATTTCCGGACTGCCGCGCGGAGCTTCACGCACCCGCACAAGACGCCCGGAGTCGTCCACACCGCTTGGGGACTCATCGCCCGCGTCCACTTGCCCCAGATGGCCCGCCGGTTCTACTTTCCAGATGCCCTTCCCGCTGTGGCCACGAAACTGCTTTAGTACACGCGTCTGGCCAGCCACGTGATGCGCCACGAGCGCGTCGCGTAGCGCCGTCGAAGTCAGGTGCGCAAGCGTGCCCGGCGAGCTCCATGAAATCCCGTGCGAATCAACCAGTACTTGCTTGGTGCCGATCTTGAGAATCGCGTCGGGATGGGTGCTTACGAACACCCCTTCTGTTGCAACTTCGCGCAGCAGCGCGTCGAGATGCGTGCGGTCTTGCCCGCTTTCGATCGGGTTGACCCACACGAGGACCGCATCCATTTGCAGAAGCTGCGCGCGCACGTCGTCGCGAAAATCGTCCTGATACACGACCGGCACGCCCACAAGTCCCGCCGATTGGAGGGCCGGAAACAATGTGGGAACCTTGCTGTTCGCCGGTGTGGCGGTGCCTCGGCGCACTGCATCGCCGTGGTAGACCACGGCGACCTTGGGCGGGACAGCTGCCGAAACTGAAATGCGGGACGAGCGGGAACTTGATGTGGTATCCATGAGTGCTCCAGGAAAATAAGTTCAAGTCAGTTTCAGCATGCGCACGGCGGTTTCCGAACGCGCTCCGATACCGGCCAGTGCACCGCCCAGCAGCAAACGCAGGGGCCCAGTGCGCCAGAGCAGCATCCCCGCCACCGTGAACACCAGCAGCGCGGCGGTGAACCCGTCCGGCGCCGCATGTGGCGCGAGAGACACGATGGAGACGCATATCGTCCCCACCACCGCCGGAGCGATGCCACTCATGGCGGCCTTGACCCAGCCGAGACTGCGAAAGCGCTCCAGCACCGGCAGGATCGAAAGCATAAGTACGAAGGACGGCAGGAAAATCGCTACGGCTGCCACTGTCGCGCCAACCACACCTGCGGCCTTGTAGCCGATGAAAGCCGCCAGCATCACAATCGGTCCCGGCGTGAACTGGCCAATGGTGAGGCCCTCGATAAAGTCCGACGCGGTAATCCAGTGCAGTTGATTGACCACCTGATCCTGCACGAAGGCCAGCATGGTGATGCCGCCGCCGAATGACACCGCACCAACCTTGAGAAAGAAGGCGCCAATATCCAGCAAAGTCGGGGCGCCTGAGCCTCCCGATCCTGCGGCGCCGAGGTCGGCGAAATGCGCGGTAAAGGCCCGTTCAGCCACCAGCACTATCAACACGACCAGTGCGGCGAAGAGACCCGCCTTGCGCGAGTGCTTGAGCGCCACTCCGAGGCTCCCGGCAAGAAACAGCGTGCCGGCGATCCCGGTGAGCGACAGTGCCACCGCCAAACCCGCCACCACAGCGATGAGCAATCCGGTCAAGTTGCGAATGGCATTCTGGCCGAGACGCCAGGTGGCGACGATGTAGATGCCGAGCACCACCGGCCCCAATCCGTAAAACGCATTGCGCAAGGCGGGCAGCATGCCAAAAGCTGAATGCAGCATGGTCAGCGCGAGCATGATGAAGAACGCCGGCAGCATGAAGCCCAGCCCGGCTACGAGGCCACCAGTGCGTCCGGCGCGCTGGTATCCCGCGAAAATGCACATCTGCACCGCCGCCGCACCCGGCAAGGCATGCACCAGCGCCATCCCTTCGAGAAAGCGCTCTTTCGAGAGCCACCCGCGCTTCTCCTGCAAGTCAGCCTGCAGCAAGCCGAAGATCGCCGGTCCGCCATAGCCGAGCGCACCGAGTTTGAGAAACGCCCCTGCGACTTCAAAGCGGCGTGTGCGTAGATTTGTTGCGTTTTCAGATTGCATGACGTCCTCCAGCTATTTGCGTGCTGAGTCAAGCATGCCTTGGACGCCGGTAGCGTCTGGACGGGGAGGCTGCCTTGTCCCCGTATGGCAAAACCGGCTCAGGTTTGGAGCCGGCCTTGAATCATGTGCGAATGCGCTGCGAAGGCGCGGAGGTGTGCCATGTAGCCGTGATAAATCATTGCAGCCGACGGCAATGCGGCTGTCGGGGAGACACGATGTGCCTCTAACCCGGTGGATGCACCAGAAACGGCGTAAGCGCGAGGGAATGAAACAGGAGATGCGGTGTCCATGAGAGCTCCGGCATGCGGAACACAGAGCTTGGGCAGTTGGACACCGCCAGAGAACCGGGAGTCTGTGTGCATCCCGAAAAGGCATGTTAAGCGATCATGCGTCGACGCGCAAGCACCAGAACACGACGAACGTGTCACCAGCAAATGCCCTGCCGCCAGCCGAGCACGCAATGTGGCCGGACTTGGGGTGAGGTATGGAAACCGCCTTGACCCGGACGAACCGGCAATGCTGGGGCGCGTCTTGCTAGAGAAACCTCCGGCGGTCCCGGCTACGGGGTCGAAAAACGCCGGGCCGGGACTGCATGGGGCTATTGGAGTCAGGTCGCCGCGACTCGCACGACGCTATTTCAGCTTTGAATACGCCGTCGGCGTGAGGATGCTGTTCTCCGAACGCGCGACGATCGGGCCGTCCTTCTCGCTTTCAGTGCGCGCGGCCACCCATTCCGGGTCGGTGGCGAACTTGTTCCACTTTTGCTCGCGCTCGGCCAGCGATTCCCAGGCCAGCAGATAGGTAAGCTTCTGGTTGCTGTCGCCGATCAGGTCGGTCCAGAACCCCACCTGGCGGATGCCGTGCTTCTTCCACATCTTGAGGGTCTTTTCCTGGAAGCGCTTGTTGAGCGCCGGCAGGCGGCCGGGCAGGCAGTGGTAAATGCGCATTTCGTACAGCATTGCTTCTCCTCGTTGTTCTCGGTGCGCCGGCACGGGATGCGCGAGCGTCAGGGGCGAATCCTAGCAAGTCTTGCGTGGTAGCCCGCGGTGCGCGTGCGACAATTTCAGCCAATGAGCCTTCCCTCCGCCACAAAGCCGCTCACCGGTGAACCAAAACCTGCTGCCGAAGGCGGCCTGAACGTGGCGGCTGTGGAAGTCGAAGCCGTATTCGATGCCCTGGTGATCGCCGGTTGCCCGCGGCCCAAGGCCTGGGTAACGCATTTCCTCAAGGCGACAGCGGGCCGCTTCCCGCATGGCGCGGGCATGACCACTGCCTCGGTGAACCAGGCGCTGCAGCAGCTCGCCGGCGAACGGCGCATCATCGACATGCCGGGGATCGGCTACGCGGTGCCGCCCGAGGGTTTGGCGGATCGCCTGCCGGTTCTGCTGGCAGGCGATCACAGTCCGCTTTACTGGCGCTGGTCGCTCTGGGCGGCCAACGGTGCGTATGGCCAGCCCGACGAATTGCCGGCCTGGATGCATTTCCGCAGCCCAGAGGAGATGGTGGCGGTGATGCGCCTGCTCATCCACTCGGCCGGACTCGGTCTTCCCACTTACACACGCCTGATGACCGGGCCGCTCTACGCAGCCGCCGATTCGCGCGTGTTGCTGGTGGCCGTCACAAGACCTTTCATGCCGGCGTTGTTCGATCGCATGGCCCCCGCCTTGCGGCTGCATGTCATCAACATCATTGACCCGCTCATCAGCGGCGGTGCGGCTGCGCCGCTTTACGACTGGATCGGCCAATGGCTGGACCGCCAACCCGAGGCAGTGCCCGCGCACCTGCGCCATCGGGTGGCGGAACGGCGCTTGCAAGCGCTTGACCTCGCAGGCATGCGCAACGCGCTCGGTCCGGGGCTCTCCACGCCCATGCATGACATGTTCATGGCCGCAGGGCTTGCCGTGGGTGGCCGCTGGAACGAGGCGGCGTCGGCCTTTGCATCCGCAAACAAGGCGGAGCAAGTCGCCACCAAGGTGCGCCGCGGCGCGGCGCCGGCGGGCCTGGCCTGGGTGTATCCAATGATGCTCCTGGCGCAGCAATCCCCGGCGGCATGGGCCCAGGCCCGCAAGTTCTGTATTGCGGAGTCCGGCACGCGCAAACCGTCGCCGCATGACACCTGGGGCCGCTGGGCGCACGCAGCCGCGGTGCGTCTGGGCGACGAACCGCTCGACCCGGAGGCATTCGCGCCCAGGCGCAGCGAACGCGAAGAGCGCTTCTTCGGCAACCCGGTGGATGCCGCGCATCGGCTGATGCTTGGCGCCTGGCTAGACCTGCCGGCCACCGGCTGGAGCGCCGCGTGTGTGCTGGCCCTGCAGGAAGCGCTGGTTGAGGCGCGTTGCTCGTGGCTGGCGAAACTTGTGCGACTGGCTTGTCAACATCTGGGTCTCGATACGCTGCCGATGTCCGCAAGCCTGGCCGACACGGTGGAACCAGCGGCGTTTTTCGGTGGCGCGCGCGAGGTATGGCGAGACGCACTGGCGGCGATTGCGGCGCTAGGAGACACCAAATCACCGAGCAAGGCTGCGCCAGAACGGCCCGCCACCTTGATGTGGCAATTGCAGGTCGATGCCGAAGGGCGCATCGAGGATGTATTGCCTTTCGAGCGCAGCTTCGGCCCGCGCGGCTGGAGCCGCCCCAAGGCCATCAGCCTGGCAAGAGTGAAGAAGCTGCCGCGGCTCGACGCACGCGACGCCGCCGTGGCACGCGCCATCGATACCGAACGCTATTCCAGCACCCTGATGATCGACCCTGTGGCTGCCGCGCAGACACTGGTGCAACACCCGGCGCTAAGTTTCACCGACGCGCCGGACCAGTTGGTGGAACTGAGCGAGTCCCTTCCCGCACTCGAGGTACGCCGGCGGGCAGGTCCGGACGGCTCGGACAGCTTCGTATTCGCGATCGACCCGCCTTTGCTGCCCAAAAGCGAACCGCGCCTGGTGAACTTCGCACGCAGCGGCGACTACGCGGCCGCGGTGGAACGGCAGAACGGCTTGCGCATCGTGCGCGACGCACCGGACCGGGCGCGCCTGATCCGCATCACTCCCGCGCAACGGCGTGTGGCGGAACTGATCGCCAAGGACTGGTCGGTGCCGGTGGACGCCAAAGAGGAGCTCGACGCCGCCTTGCGCGTGCTGTCGGGCCACTTTCAACTGCACAGCGATGCCGCCGCCGGCCAGGAAGTGCCGGGTGATGCGCGCCTGCGCGCGCAGTTGAGTCCGCAGGGCGACGGCCTGCAGTTGCGCCTGGTGGTGATGCCCTTCGGCGCCTTCGGCCCGGCGGTTGCGCCCGGCGTGGGCCGCGAACGGGTGATGACCATGCACGAAGGCCTGAGCCTCACCACGGTGCGCGCACTGACCAGCGAGGAGGCGCACTGGCGCGCGGTGCTGGAAGCCCTGCCATTTCTCGATGACGGCAACGCGCCTGACGCCGGCTGGATGCTGGACGATCCGGAACAGGCTCTGCGGGTGGTGGAGGTATTGCCGAAGTTGCCGGCAGTGGCCGCGCTCGACTGGCCGCGCGGCAAGCCCTTGCGGGTAGTGAGCGTGGACAGCGCGGCGCTTGGCCTGACGGTCGCCTCTGGCCGTGACTGGTTCGCGCTGGAAGGTGAGGTGCGGGTGGACGAAGCGCGGGTGCTGGGCTTGAAGCGCGTTCTGGAACTTGCGCGCGATTCGCGCAGCCGCTTTGTGGCCCTGGGCGACGGCGAATACCTGGCCCTGAGCGACCGCCTGCGCCGCCAACTTTCCGACCTGAATGCCGCCGGACGGCTGGAAAAGGACACCCTCAAATTGCCACAGGCGGCCGCGGCGTGGCTCGATACCGCCCTCGACGGCGCCCAGGTGGCGGGCGACAGCAAGTGGAAAGAGCGCATCACCATGCTGGCCGATGCGGCCACGCTCGACCCGCAGCCGGACGGCCTGCAGACCGAACTGCGCAGCTATCAGCACGACGGCTTCGCCTGGATGGCGCGCCTGGCCCATGCCGGCCTGGGCGCCTGCCTGGCCGATGACATGGGCCTGGGCAAGACCATCCAGACCCTCGCACTGCTGCTGCGCCGCGCAGAAGCAGGGCCCACACTGGTGCTGGCCCCCACCTCGGTATGCGGCAACTGGATGGAAGAGGTCGCCAGGTTCGCACCGACGCTTACCGCGCACCTGTATGGCGAATACGACGAGGGCGGGCGCGCCGCGCTGGTAGCCGGCGCCGGCCACTACGACGTGATCGTGGCCTCCTACACGCTGGCCGGCGAAGCCTCGGCGCTGCTTGGCCGACCCTGGGGCACGCTGGTGCTGGACGAAGCCCAGGCCCTGAAGAACGCCGCCACGCAGCGTGCTCGCTCAGTGGCCAACATCGACGCGGGCTTTCGCCTGGCACTGACGGGCACGCCGGTGGAGAACCGCCTGGCCGACCTGTGGTCCATCATGAACCTGATCAACCCGGGCCTGCTCGGCACGGCCAGCCAGTTCAACGAGCGTTTCACCGGCCCGATCGAGAAGGACCGCGATATCGCCGCCCGGCAGCAGTTGCGCCGGCTGGTGTCGCCCTTCCTGCTGCGCCGTACCAAGGGGCAGGTGCTGCCGGACCTGCCGCCACGCACCGAGATCATTCACCGTGTGGAGCCTTCGGAACAGGAGCGCCATTTCCTCGAAGCGCTGCGGCGCAGCGCGACAGAGCGTGTGCTCAAACTCGACGTCGAGGAAGGCGAAGCGTCCTCCTTCCATGTGCTGGCCGAACTCACGCGGCTACGCCGCGCGGCATGCGACCCGCGGCTGGTGGCACCCGAACTCGGCATCGTCGGCGCCAAGGCGCAGGCCTTCGAGCAGATCGTGCGTGAGCTCGTCGATGGCCAGCACAAGGCACTGGTGTTCAGCCAGTTCACCGGCTTTCTTGCGCTCCTGGCCGAGCGCCTCGACAGTTGTGGCATCGCCTACCAGCACCTCGACGGCTCCACCCCCGCGCCCGAGCGCACCCGCCGCGTGCAGGCGTTCCAGCGCGGCGAAGGGGAAGTTTTTCTCATCAGCCTGAAAGCCGGCGGCTTCGGCCTGAACCTCACGGCGGCCGACTACGTGATCATCGTCGACCCGTGGTGGAACCCGGCCGCGGAAGACCAGGCCATGGGCCGCGCCCACCGCATAGGGCAGGAACGGCCGGTGACGGTCTACCGGCTGGTGACCGCCGGCTCCATCGAGGAGCGCATTGTCGAACTGCATCAGGACAAGCGCAACCTGGCCGACGGCATTCTGGAAGGGCAGGATGACGCGACGCCGATTTCGGCGGCGGTGTTGCGGGAATTGCTGCTGGACGATTAGGCAGGGCGGGCCCGGCAATTCACCGGGCCCGCCGCTTCAGGCCTTTGTAACCAGCAGTGCAAGAGCAGACTCGATGGCCGCATCGGCGATTGCATCAAGCTCAGCGGCTGTGCGGTTCTGGATCGGATGCGGCGTCCAGACAATCGCCGGCTCGAAGCCGAGCGCCTGCGACTGCGCCGCGACGGCGTCAGTAAAGCCGGTGGTGACCACCGACACCCCGGGTATTCCGCGGGAATCCAGGTTCATGAGGTCGTGCAAACTGCACGACGTGCAGGACCCTCAGTCGGAAAGCCCGATCAGGACGACGTCGACCTCCTCGGCGATCTTCTGCAGATTCTCAGGCGTGGCCACCTTGGCATTGGTGGGCTTGCCGCAGCGGTAGGTGCGGATGTTGCGTTCTCGCAGGCGGAACTCGACGCGGTCGAGAAACTCCTTGGTGCGGGTCTTGCCGATGTCGAACAGGCCGACCGTGCACCCTTCCAACGAGGGCGGCGGCGCCAGCCGCGCGCGCTTGAGCGGCGAGGTTTCAGGCGTGGGGTCGCGCATCCATTGCATGCTGCTCATGACTTGATCTCCTTGGTGACAGGTTGCAGTTCGAGATGGTTGCGCCCGGCAATCCAGCCGGGCAGGATGGCTGAAAACAGTCCGGCTGGGCCTCCGGCGCGTACGATCAGGAGGCCGCCGGGATTGAACTTGGGCACCTTCTTGCCAGCCACGCTGGCCGGCATGCCCTCGCCCACCCCGTGCGCGCCGGCAATGAGGTCATCACCTTCGCGCTCGGTAGCAGCATGGATTTCGCGCTCGATGCGCGCGCGGTCCCATCCTGCTTCGGCGAAGATGGCGTAGTGCTCGGGCGAAAGCACCAGCACGGCCCACTGCGAAAGCGCCATCTTGGGATGGCCGATGGCATTCAAGCCCATGGCGATGGATCGCGCGAGTTCGTCCGGTGCGCGTGACCTCTGGTCGACAAAGCCCTGCACCCCCTCGCCTTGGAACAGCGTGACGGTGGACACACCGGGCGCAAAACCGCGCGAGACCGACAACGGCTGCCAGCCGGCGTCCGACTCATCCTCGGCGAAACAGAAGGTGTACTTGCCGGGCCCGCCCAGGGTGGCGCGATCGGCCTCGCCAGGCCGGCCGCCGCCGACATTGCGCACGATCAGTTGCAGCGCGCGGCCGATGGTGGCGTTGGCGCGGTTGCCCTGGCCCAGCGCATTGAGCCCCGAATTCATGCCGATGCGCCGCGCGACCGGGCCATTGACAATGATGATAGGCGAGGAGAAATAGGTGGTGGCCAGAAGACCGTGCAGGGTGAACACCGGTTCGAGCGCGGCCTCGATGCTGGCCAGCACCACCGGCATGTACTCCGGCTTGCACCCGGCCATGACGGCATTGATCGCCACCTTCTCGACTGTGCAGGGCGCCAGGTTGGGCGGGATCAGGCCGACCACTTCATCCGGCTTGTGGGTGGTGCCCTGCAACATGCGTAGCACCCGCACGTCGGTGGGCGGCACCACCGGCAGGCCGTCGGTCCAGCCGCGCTCGAAGCAGACTTCGACTTCGTCGTCGTAGTCGCCAAACTCGACCTTGCGCGCGCGGATGCCGGTGTCGCCGAACCTGACCTGTAGGTATTCGGCCACGCCGGGCAGCATGCTCTTGGAACCACAGCCCGGCCTTAGTGCCGGCAGGCCGTCACCGAGATCCGGTATACCGGTGATGCGGCGCCATTCCGTGGCGTCCCACCCTTCGGTTCGGGCGACTTCCACGCCGTCTTCAAAGCGGATCAGTGTGGGGACGATCTCGATGCGGTGGCGAAATGCTGCGGCGAGTTCGCGGTCGTCTTCAATGGTTGCGACCTGCTCGGGGAACCCGGGGTCGTCCTGCGAATACACCTTGAACGAGGCGTCGCGCGCTGCCAGCGCACCCATCACCGGTGCGACCAGTTCGCAGGTGGGGCAATCGCGCTTGGCGAAGACTGCGAGTGAATGCGTATGGGGCATGGAGTCAGTTACCGGGTGTGAGACGGGGACAGTAGCGTGTTGAGTGGGCTCACGCAAGCCGGGGGCGCCAACGCTCGTGTAACCAGCATGGTACTGAACAAGCGATTATAAATGGGTGTAAATGGGTGATTTATTGGGTGTTTTGGCCGTTATTGGGTGTAAATGGGTGTAACATTGGTGCCATGTTGCGGACCGACACCCTGCAGATCACGCCAGAACTGTTGAACCTGATCGCCCGGATTGACGAGTTCAAGGGTGCCTGGCGCGCCTTCGGAACGCTGGCACCGGAACGCCTTTCCGCCTTGCGCCGGGTGGCCACGATCGAAAGCATCGGCTCCTCCACCCGCATCGAAGGCAGCAAGCTCACCGACCGCGAAGTGGAACGGCTGCTCTCCAACCTGGAGATCAAATCCTTCGCAACACGCGACGAACAGGAAGTAGCCGGATACGCCGAGCTCATGCAACTGGTGTTCGAGTCCTGGCAGGACATTCCCTTCAACGAGAACCACATCAAGCAGCTGCACCAGACCTTGTTGCGCCATAGCGACAAGGACGAACGGCACCGCGGCAACTACAAGACCCACCCGAACCACGTGGCCGCGTTCGATGAAACCGGCAAGGAGATCGGCATCGTATTTCAGACCGCGTCGCCTTTCGAGACGCCACGCCTGATGAACGAGCTGATTGGGTGGGTGGATGATCAGCGCAGCAACGGCCACCTCCATCCCTTGCTCGTGACCGCATTGACGGTGATCGTATTCCTCGAAATCCATCCGTTTGAGGACGGCAACGGCCGCCTGAGTCGTGCGCTCACGACACTGCTGCTACTACAGGCCGGTTATGCATACGTGCCCTACAGCTCGCTGGAAAGCGTGATCGAGCAGAACAAGGAGGCTTACTACCTTGCCCTGCGGCAAACACAGGGCACGATCCGCACTAATGCTCCCGATTGGCAGCCATGGCTCATTTTTTTCCTGCGCTCACTGGCAGAACAGGTACGTCGGCTGGAGAAAAGGGTGGAGCGGGAAAAAGTGGTTCTGGCCGCGCTGCCTGAACTATCGCTTGCGATCGTGGAATTCGCACGCGAGCATGGGCGCGTGACCATCGGTGAAGCCATCCGGCTGACGCAGGCGAACCGGAATACTTTGAAGGTGCATTTTCGGGCGTTGGTGGAGCGAGGAGCATTAAGCCAACGTGGAAACGGCAGGGGCGTCTGGTATGAGATACGGTAACTGACATATTGCTTCAAGCAAGCGCGTTGTCGATGCAAGACCGGTTGGTTACACCGAGTGCTTGAATAATCATGGGCACCGGATCTCTTAGAGCTTCAATCGCCCTGAATACCCCGTCAATTCCAGATACCCGCGCCCGACCTGCTTCGCGACTGACGTAACCATCACCGCCCCCTCCCAGTAAAACCCCCCGGTGCTCATGCGCGCATCGATTTCCTGGTCGTCCATCAGGGGCTGCAGCGACAAAACTTCGCCGCCTAGTGCCACCTCCAGGGCCACCGGATAGCGCGCCTGTGAACGAGGCGAGTTCCAGGTGCGTTTGGGCGTCCAGCGCACCTGCGCTGTTTCGGTGAGCAATTGTCCCTTGGCGTCACGGCGCGCAGCATGCGACCAGAGCGTACTGCCATCCGGCGTACGGATGCGAAACGCCATCAGGCTGCCGCCGTCGTCGAAGTTGATGCCTAACCAGTCCCACCCTGCGGCGCGCTCGTCGAGCAGGGTGCTGGACCATTCATGGTCCAGCCAGGCCCGGCCGGTGGTATTCCACTCGCGCCGCGCCGCGCCGCGGCCGGCGGCGATGCGGCCACTCACCTTGAGCTGGGGCTCGCTGTAGTAGTGGCTGGACTGCTCGGGCTTCGGCCCCTTCTGGGAAAAGCCGTTCTCGCCCTGCAGGATGGGCGGGCCGCCGGGGGCAAGCGCGATGGCCATGTCGAGATCACGGCCGGTGATGCGCGCCTGGTAGAAGCCGGTTTGCGCATCGCGGACAAAGGACCAGTCGCCGATGGCGACCACGGTATCGGTTTCCGAATAGCGCACGCCGCCCGGGCCGGCGCGGGCGGAGCGCTCTTCATGCAGCAGCTTGCCGTTCTCGGGCAGGGCCAGCGCAGCGTGCGCGAACAACAGTTGCTTGGGTGCGAAGCGGCTGGGGTTGGCGTCCGCGTGGCCGGTGCGTGAACGGAAGAAGGTGATCTGGAAGCCGCACGCTTCAGCGCCCTGCCGCTCGAGCCAGCCGGTGACATACCACCACTCGGTGCGAAAGCCCGGGTGGGCGCCATAGTCGCGCGGAAAAACAATCCGGTGGCTTTTCAGCACTTGGTCATACGCCACCCCTGCTTCCTTTGCATGAACGCGAGGCAGTGCGAGCAAGGGCGCAGTGGTGATGAATGTGCGGCGCTTCACCAATCCTCCTTCAGCGAGCGCAGCGGGCCTTCGCCGGTGGCCGAGCGCACGGCGAGGGCGGCGGCGATCGCTCCGCACAGCGCGAGGGCTGCCGCACTGGCGACGATGAGCCCGACCGGTGCACGGGTTTCCATGGTCCAGTGAAAGGATTGCGGGTTCACCCAGTGAATCAGGATGAGCCCGATCACCCAGCCGGTGGCGGCTCCCCACAGCGCGCCGAAGGTGGAAAGCAATCCACCCTCAATGGCCACCTGCAGCACGATCTCGCGGGTGGATACGCCCAGGTGGCGCAGCACGCCGAACTCGCGCGCGCGCGCCAGAGCCTGCGCAGAATAGCTGCTGGCCACGCCGAACAGCGCCACCACCAGGGCCGCGGCTTCGAGCAGATAGGTCATGGCGAAGCTGCGGTCGAAGATGCGCAGCGATAGGGTGCGCAGGTCGCTCGCACTGCGAAACTCGGCGGCGGAGAGCGCCGGCTCGGCGCTGACCAGCGCGGCGATCGCGGCGTCCGGGCGGGTGCCCGTGGCAAGCCAGAGTGCCATGTCATTTACGCTGGCATCGCCGGTCAGGCGGCGATAGTCCTCGCGCACCATGGTGATGGAGCCGTGCTGACGCGAGTAGTCACGGTACACGCCAGTCACATGGAAGGGCAGGGACGCGATCGGCAGGCGGACTGTCTTGCCGAGTGTAAAGCCATAAAGGTCCACCATGCCCTCCGACACATAAAGCGGGATCGCGCCGGCCGGCGTCGGCAGTGCCGGGCCGGTCAGCGGCAGGCGGGCTTGGGGTGTGGCAGGGTCCACATTGCGCGCCAGCAGGGCTACGGTGGGGCGCGCCGGATCGAGCGAAAGCTCGATGGCGCGCGAAAACTCCGCTCGTGTGACGCCCGGCATGTCGGCGATGCGCGCCTGCAACGCCGGTGAGATCGAGCCCTGCGCCGCACCGGCAGGCACCCGGCCATAGAGGTCGGCCGGCAATACCGCCTCCAGCCAGTCCGCAACCGCCAGACGGAAACTGGCCACCATGATGACCATTGCCACGGTGAGCGCGAAACTCGCCACCACGCCGGCGATGACGCCGGCAGCCTGTCCCGGCGCCTGCGCCACCCGCAGGAGCGCCAGCCAGAACACCGGCTGACGCGTATCGCGCTTTGTACTAGCGCGTTGCAGAAGTGGAAAGAGGTTCGCGACCAGCCACGGTACGGCCGCGATTGCGCTCAGGAGCACACAGGCGATTGCGATGTAGGCCGGCACCGGCAGGCCATCCACCGGCGGCATGTTCAGGAGGACGGCGGCGGCAAGCAGCAGCCACAGGGCGGGGCCGCGGCGGGCCAAGCGACCCAGCGCGGCCTCCGAAGATCCGCCGCGCAAGGCTTCGGCCGGCCGCGCCGCGACCGCCTCGCGCGCCGGCAGCCAGCTGGCGGCGAGCCCGACGCCTATGCCAAGCGCCATGAAGCCGAGCAGGGCCGGCAGGTCTGTCACGAGTTGCGGCCGCACGCCGGAGAAGTAGCCGCCGCCGAGGTCGCCACCGAACACGGCAAGCAGCGCGTTGGCCAGTGCAAGGCCGGCGGCCACACCGGCCACGCTGCCGGCGACCGACACTGCCAGTCCCTGCGCAAGTACCGCATTGCGGACCCACGCGTCATCCGCGCCCAAAACGGACATCAGGGCCAGCTGCGGCCGCTGGCGCACCGCCGAGAGCGCCACCGCCGAGAAGACCAGGAATGCACCGGTGAAAAGGGCCACCAACGCCAGTACATTCAGGTTGACGCGATAGGCGCGCGACAGGTTGCTCATGCGTTGGGTGCGCTTCTCGGGCGCAGCGATTTCCACCGTGGCGGGCAGGAGCGGCGCGAGAAGTGCTGCGACAGATTCCGGTGATGCGCCTTCCGCGAGCCGCAGGTCGATGCGGGATAGTTTTCCAACCGCTCCCAGGCGCCATTGCGCGGCACCGATGTCCATTACCGCGAGCCGCTGGCCCGGTGCCGCCGATACGCTGCCGACAACCCGCAGGGTCGCGGCCATCAGTCCGCTGGTGACGGTGATGCTGTCCCCGGGCTTCGCACCGTATGCCGTTTGCGCGGCAGGCGAAAGAAAGACGGCATCGTCGGAAAAAAGCGAGGCGCCCGCGCCGCCGGTTTCAGCGACCGACGCATCCACCTGCGGGATGAGTGCCGGCGTAGCGACACCGGCACGGAACACATCGATGCCCAGCACCGTGAGGCGCTCGCGCGGCTTGTCCGCGGGCAGTTGCGGCTGGTGACGCACCACCACGTCGATCGACACGACCGGGCTCGCCGCCTCGATGCCGGCACGCGCCGACTGCAGGATTACAGCGTCAAACACGTCGTCGGGAAACGTGCCGGCGCGAGCGGTAATCTGCATGGTCGCTTCGCCGTTGACGGTATCGATCGCCTGCTGGAATTCGGCCAGCGCTGAGCGGTTGACCGAGAAGATGGCGGTCGCCAGCGCTATGCCGACTGCGACAGCGGCGGCGGCGGTGATCCAGCGGCCGCGTTGGGCGCGCCACGCGGCGCCCACAAACCAGCGCAGCAGCACCAGGCGCGATGTCATGCCGGCCTTTGATCAGGGGCGATAGCGGTCATGAGATGTCAGGCGGCGGCGAGGCCGTGTTCGGTGAGAACGAGGCGGCGATCCGCGAGGGCTGCGGTTTCCGGCGAGTGGGTCACCATCAACAGGGTGGTGCCGTGGCGGGCACATTGGGCGAACAACAGGTCCAGCGCCAGGTGCGCGGTGGCGGGGTCGAGGTTGCCGGTCGGCTCGTCCGCCAGCACCAGGGCAGGCCGGTGCACCAGGGCGCGCGCCAGGGCGACGCGCTGTTGCTCGCCGCCGGAGAGTTCTCCCGGCCGCGCGTCGGCGCGCCCGGCGATGCCCAGTTCATCCAGAAGTGTTAGCGCTTGCTTACGTGCCAGTGCTTCACCAGTGCCAGCGAGCATGAGCGGGACCATGGCATTTTGCAGGCCGGTAAGATGCGGCAGCAGGTGAAAGGCCTGGAATACGAAGCCCAGTGAGGTGCGCCGGAAGCGCGCCCGCGCCGCTGCGTTGAGCGCGTCGATGCGGATGCCCGCCACTTCGATGGTGCCGGCATCCGGTACATCCAACCCAGCGATGAGGTTCAAGAGGGTGGACTTCCCAACCCCGGATTCACCCTGCAAGGCCACCCGTTCGCCCCGCTGCAACACCAGGCTCAGGTCCTTGAGGATGGGCCGATCCGCTGCGTAGTGCCGAGTGACGGCCGCCAGTCGTACGGCCGGAGAGGCCTCGGCGGATGACGCCGGTGAATCGGGGCTTTCTGCGGACACGAAGTCGATCAGGCGTTGGGAGCGCTTATTGGAGCATAGCCGGCGGCCGGTGCCGTCTAATGGGCGGAGGAGGAAGGAATAAAAAAGGCGGCCACGCGGGCCGCCTCGGAGGTAACGCCGCAAGCGGCGTCTTTGGTAATTACTTGCCGCGCAGCTTGCGGATTGCCGCGATCTGCGCCGCCATGATGGCGAACTCGGAGGTGGCCTTGGCGAAATCGATGTCGGACTTGGCGTTGGCACGCGCCTCTTCGGCTTGCTTGAGGGCTTCGGTCGCCTTGGCTTCGTCGAGATCGTGGCCGCGGATGGCGGTGTCGGCCAGGACGGTCACGACGTCAGGCTGGATCTCAAGGATGCCGCCGGCGACGAAAACGAATTCTTCCTGGTCGTTGTCGGCGCGCTGGATGCGCACCGCGCCCGGCTTGATGCGCGTGATCAGCGGGGTGTGCTTGGGATAAATCCCCAGCTCGCCCGCCTCGCCCGGCAGCGCGACGAACTTCGCCTCGCCGGAGAAGATCGACTCCTCGGCGCTGACGACATCTACGTGGATGGTGGACATTTTGTTACCTCACCTGCTGTTTTGCTGTTTCGTCGCACTTAGGGCATGGAATCGACTGGCTTCGCCAGCGATTCCATGCAAGCCAGACCGGACAAAAGTAGATTTGTACTTTTGTCCGCTCCGCTTATTGCATGCCCTTGGCTTTTTCGAACGCTTCCTCGATGGTGCCGACCATGTAGAACGCCTGCTCGGGCAGCGCGTCGCACTCGCCGTCGACAATCATCTTGAAGCCGCGGATGGTGTCGGCCAGCGAAACATACTTGCCCGGCGAGCCGGTGAACACTTCAGCGACGTGGAACGGCTGCGACAGGAAGCGCTGGATCTTGCGCGCGCGCGACACGGCCAGCTTGTCTTCGGGCGAGAGTTCGTCCATGCCCAGAATGGCGATGATGTCGCGCAGTTCCTTGTAGCGCTGCAGGGTGGCCTGCACGCGACGGGTCACGTTGTAGTGCTCTTCGCCGATGGTGTTGGGATCGACCTGGCGGCTGGTGGAGTCCAGCGGATCCACCGCGGGGTAGATACCCAGCGAGGCGATGTCACGCGACAACACGACGGTGGCGTCGAGGTGGGCGAAGGTAGTGGCAGGCGACGGGTCGGTCAAGTCGTCCGCAGGCACGTACACGGCCTGGATCGAGGTGATCGAGCCAACCTTGGTGGAGGTGATGCGTTCCTGCAGGCGGCCCATTTCCTCGGCCAGCGTCGGCTGGTAGCCCACCGCGGAAGGCATCCGGCCCAACAGCGCCGACACTTCGGTACCGGCCAGGGTGTAGCGGTAGATATTGTCGACGAAGAAGAGAATGTCCTTGCCTTCGTCGCGGAACTTCTCGGCCATGGTCAGACCCGAAAGCGCCACGCGCAGGCGGTTGCCCGGCGGCTCGTTCATCTGGCCGAACACCATCGCCACTTTCGACTTGGACAGGTCTTCCTGGTTGATAACACCGGCGTCCGACATCTCGTGATAGAAGTCGTTGCCTTCGCGGGTGCGCTCACCCACGCCGGCGAACACCGACAAACCGGCACGCGCCTTGGCGATGTTGTTGATGAGCTCAAGCATGTTCACGGTCTTGCCCACGCCGGCGCCGCCGAACAGGCCGATCTTGCCGCCCTTGGCGAACGGGCAGATCAGGTCGATAACCTTGATGCCGGTTTCGAGCAGTTCGACCGAAGGCGACAGTTCGTCGAACTTCGGGGCCTGGGCGTGGATGGAACGGCGCTCGTCACCCAGGATCGGGCCGCGCTCGTCGATCGGACGGCCCAGCACGTCCATCACTCGGCCAAGCGTTCCGGCACCCACAGGCACCTGGATCGGTTCGTTGGTGCCTGCCACAGCCATGCCGCGCTGCAGCCCGTCGGTGGAGCCCAGTGCGATGGTGCGCGCCACGCCGTCGCCCAGCAACTGCTCGACCTCGAAGGTGAGTCCCTGCTCGACCAGCTTGTTGCTCTCGCTCGGCATGAGCTTGAGCGCGTCATACACCTTGGGCATGGAATCGCGCGGGAACTGGATGTCCACAACGGCGCCGATACACTGAACGATTTGACCTTGACTCATGATTTAAGCCTCGTATGCTTTTGAATTCGTATGTCTAGCGGCGTCAGACGGCCGCAGCGCCGCCGACGATTTCCGACAGCTCTTTGGTGATCGCAGCCTGGCGCGCCTTGTTGTAGGTGAGCTGCAGGTCGTCGATAACCTTCTTGGCGTTGTCCGACGCCGACTTCATGGCCACCATGCGCGCCGACTGCTCGGATGACATGTTCTCGGTGACCGCCTGGTAGACGATCGCCTCGACGTAACGCACCAGCAATTCGTCAACCACCGCTTTGGCGTCCGGTTCGTAAATGTAGTCCCAGCCGTAGGCCTTTTTCTCGGCATCGGTCTGGTCGAACTTGTCGGAGGTCAGCGGCAGCAACTGCTCGATCACCGGTTCCTGCTTCATGGTGTTGATGAAGCGGGTGTAGGCGAGATAGACGACGTCGACGCGGCCTTCGGCGTAGGCATCCAGCTGCACTTTGACCGGCCCGATCAGCTTGTCGAGGTGCGGCTTGTCGCCGATCTGGATCGCGTGCGACACCACCTTGGCGCCGATGCGGTTCAGGAAGCCGAAGCCCTTGTTGCCGATGGCGGTGGCTTCGATCTTGGCACCGGCGGCCTCAAGTTCTTTCAACTTGTTGGTCGCCAGGCGCAACACATTGGTGTTCAAGCCGCCGCACAGACCCTTGTCGGTGGTGATCAGGATCACACCGGCGGTCTTGACCTGGTCGCGCTTGATCAGGAAAGGATGCCGGTATTCCGGATTGGCCTGCGACATGTGGGCCGCGATGTTGCGCACCTTGTCGCCGTACGGACGGGCGGCGCGCATGCGTTCCTGCGCGCGGCGCATCTTCGAGGCGGCGACCATCTCCATCGCCTTGGTGATCTTGCGCGTGTTTTGCACGCTCTTGATCTTGGTCCGAATTTCCTTGCTGCCAGCCATGGCAACTCTCCCCGAGTCTTAGTACGTGCCGCTCTTCTTGAACTCGGCGATGGCCGCGTGCAGGGCTTTCTCGTCGTCGGCCGACAGATTGGCGGCCTTGGCGATGGAAGCAACCAGCGCTGCGTGCTTGGTCTTGACGTACTCGCGCAGGTTTTTCTCGAACGTCAGTGCGTTCTTGACCTCGACATCGTCCATGTAGTTGTTGTTGACCGCGAACAGGGTCAACGCCATTTCCCACACTTCCATCGGCGCGTACTGGACCTGCTTCATCAGCTCGGTAACCATGCGGCCGCGCTCGAGCTGCTTGCGGGTGGCCTCATCCAGGTCGGAGGCGAACTGCGCGAACGCAGCCAGCTCGCGGTACTGGGCCAGTGCCAGACGCACGCCGGCACCGGTGTCCTTGCGCTTCATGATCTTCGTTTGTGCCGAACCGCCCACGCGCGAGACCGAGATACCCGCGTTGATGGCGGGGCGGATACCGGCGTTGAACAGGTCGGTTTCCAGGAAGATCTGGCCGTCGGTAATCGAGATCACGTTGGTCGGTACGAAGGCGGACACGTCGCCACCCTGGGTTTCGATGACCGGCAGCGCGGTGAGCGAACCGGTCTTGCCCTTGACTTCACCCTTGGTGAAGCGCTCGACCCACTCGACGTTCACACGGGCAGCGCGCTCGAGAAGACGCGAGTGCAGGTAGAACACGTCGCCGGGATACGCTT
Source organism: Burkholderiales bacterium (assembly GCA_965279115.1). Lineage (GTDB taxonomy): Bacteria > Pseudomonadota > Gammaproteobacteria > Burkholderiales > JAEUOS01 > JAEUOS01. Next base: position 2,388,261 of record OZ257137.1, on the reverse strand, counting down.
CGCGGCCCGGCGGGCGGCGCAGCAGCAGGGAGATCTGGCGATACGCCCAGGCCTGGCGGGTCAGGTCGTCATAAATGATCAGGGCGTCCTGGCCGCGGTCGCGGAAGTATTCGCCCATGGTGCAACCGGAGTAGGGGGCGATGAACTGCATCGCGGCGGACTCGGAAGCGGTGGCGGCCACGACAATGGTGTAGGCCATCGCGCCGTTTTCTTCCAGCTTGCGCACCACGTTGGCGATGGTCGAAGCCTTCTGGCCGATCGCGACGTAGATGCAGAGCAGGTCCTTGCCCTTCTGGTTGATGATGGTATCGACGGCCACCGCGGTCTTGCCGGTCTGGCGGTCGCCGATGATCAGCTCGCGCTGGCCGCGGCCGACCGGCACCATGGCGTCGATGGACTTCAGGCCGGTCTGCACTGGCTGGTCCACCGACTTGCGCCACATCACGCCAGGCGCAACCTTTTCGATGATGTCGCGTTCCTTGGCCGCGACAGGGCCCTTGCCGTCGATCGGCTCGCCCAGTGCGTTGACCACGCGGCCGAGCAGTTCGGGGCCGACCGGCACGTCGAGAATGCGGCCGGTAGCCTTGACGATGTCGCCTTCCTTGATGTGCTCGTAGGCACCCAGAACCACCGCGCCGACGGAGTCGCGCTCGAGGTTCAACGCCAGGCCGAAGGTATTGCCCGGAAATTCAAGCATTTCGCCCTGCATCGCGGAAGACAGGCCGTGCACGCGGCAGATACCGTCGGTGACGGACACCACCGTACCCTGGGTGCGCACGTCGGTGGCGTTGCCCAGGCCGGCGATGCGGCTTTTCAGCAGTTCGCTGATTTCGGAAGGATTGAGTTGCATGAGAGTGACTCCTGGATTCTTTTCGGGTCGCGGGCGGCGATCAGGCGGCCGTCAGGGTGGTGCGCATGCGTTCGAGCTGCGCACGCACGGAGGTGTCGAATACTTCGTCGCCAACAGTGACGCGCACGCCGCCGATGAGCTCAGGCTCGACCTTGACGTGGGCCTTGAGCGTCAGGCCACCGAACTTCTTGGTCAGGCCAGCCATCAGCTCGTTCACCTGCGCATCGGTCAACGGGAATGCCGAGGCGATTTCCGCATCGGCCGAGCCTTCGAGCTTGTTCTTGAGCGCGGCGAACTGGACGGCGACTTCAGGCAGGGCGGCGACGCGGTCGTTCTCGATCACCAGGCGCAGGAAATTCTGCGCTTCGGTGCCGAGCGGCGCCTTGACGACGCCGGCAAACACGCCGTAGATGGCGTCCGGCGTCAGGTTGGGATCGAGCACCAGCGCGCGCATTTCGGCGGCGCTGGCAACCGCGGCCAACTCCGCCACGAGCGCGTTCCACGCATTCAGGTCACCCGAACGGGCGACACGGAACGCGGCTTCGGCGTAGGGCCGGGCGATGGTGGAGAGTTCGGCCATGGCTGCCCTTTCCTTACAGTTGCGCCTTGAGCTGACCGAGAAGGTCGGCGTGCGCCTGCGCGTTGACTTCACGACGCAGGATCTGCTCGGCACCCTTGACGGCCAGTTCGGCGACCGCATTGCGCAGACCGTCCTTGGCGCGCTGGACTTCCTGCTCGGCTTCCGCCTTGGCTTGCGCAAGGATGCGTGCCTTTTCAGCCTCGGCGGCCTTCTTGGCTTCCTCGATCAGGTGGGCGGCCTGCTTTTCAGCGTCCGCCATGCGCGCCTGGTTCTCGGTGCGCGACTTGGCCAGCTCGGCTTCGACGCGCTTGTTGGCTTCGGCCAGCTCGGCCTTGCCGCGATCGGCGGCGGCCAGGCCGTCGGCGATCTTGGCAGCGCGCTCGTCCAGGGCCTTCATGATCGGCGGCCACACGTAGGTCATGGTGACCCACGCAAGCACGAAGAACACGACCAGCTGGGCGATGAATGTTGCGTTGAGATTCATCTCGAACTCCCTAGGAGAGGTTCAGGGAGAGACCGATCAGCCTTTGAACGGGTTGGCGAAGGCGAACATCATGGCGATACCGACGCCGATCAGGAACGCCGCGTCGATCAGGCCGGCCAGCAGGAACATCTTGGTTTGCAGCTTGTCCATCAGCTCGGGCTGGCGCGCCGACGCTTCGATGTACTTGCCGCCCATGAGGCCGATGCCGATACAGGCACCGATGGCGCCCAGGCCAATGATCAGACCGGCGGCGAGAGCTACGAGACCAACGTTAGTCATGATGACTCCTTCTTTTGTTTGACAGATGGATTGAAAAGGAAAAACTACGAAAGGACTAATACAAATCAGTGACCTTCATGCGCCTGGCCCAGATACACCAGGGTCAGCATCATGAAGATGAAAGCCTGCAACACGACGATCAGGATGTGGAAGATCGCCCAGATCGCGCCTGCCACCAGATGCATGCCCCACAGCCACCACACGCCGGTGGCGCCGAGCAGCGCGATGAGCAGGAAGATCAGTTCGCCGGCAAACATGTTGCCAAACAACCGCATGCCGAGCGAGACGGTCTTGGCGGCGAACTCGATGAGGTTGAGCGCAAAATTGGGGATCCACAGCGCCGGGTGCGCGCCGAAGGGAGCGCAAAAGAGTTCATGGACGAAGCCGCCAGCGCCCTTGATCTTGACGTTGTAATAGAGCATCAGCACCAGCACGCCCAGGGACATGCCGATGGTGCCGTTCAGGTCGGCGGTGGGCACGATGCGATGGTAGTGGATGTAGTGGTCCAGGCCGGTCCAAGCGAAGATGTAGTGGGGCAGGTCGACCGGCAGGAAGTCGAGCGAGTTCATGAAGAACACCCACACGAACACGGTCAGGGCGAGCGGGGCGATGAAGCTGCGGTCACCGTGCGGGATGATGCCCTTGGATTGCGATTCGACCATCTCGACCAGGATCTCGACGGCCGCCTGAAAGCGCCCCGGCACGCCCGACGAAGCCTTCGATGCCGCCTTCAGCAGCACGAACAGGGTCAGAAGACCCATGGCGATCGACCAGAAAATCGTGTCCCAGTTGACCACGCTCATGTCGATGATGAAGCCCTGCTTCACACTTTGCAGGTGCTGCAGGTGGTGAACGATGTACTCGGACGAGGTTGGAGCTTCAGCGCCGGCTGCCATAATTTGAACTCGTTTAGGACCCGCGAATATTGAAAACCGATAACCCGCCGCAATATCGAATCAACGGGATGTCAGCAACAAACCAAATACATAAACCTGCAACACCGCAATGAAGGTGGTCAGCAACGCAAACCAGTCCGCATCCGGATACCCGGCCGCCACCAAACCGAACAGCGCGACCGAGAGCAAGACCTTTATGCCTTCGCCCAGGAAGAAGGCGAACACATAACCATCCTGCCGGGCTCCCGCACGCGCCAGGCGCAATGCGAAAAATGCTCCGGGAACAAAACAGACAGCCGCACCGAGAATTGCCGATGTCGCGGCCGGAACCCCCTTGAAGGTCCACCACATTCCGGCAAGTGCCACGCCCGCGATGACCTGCAGGCCGACGATCTTCAAAGGCGTCCAGATCACGGAATTGCCCGGCACATGCCCGATGGGGGCGTCTTGTTTGTCAGCGCCACCGGACCCGATTTACGCGGGCACCGAAGCAAAGCCTGTCGATTATATTGGATATTTTTCGGCGCATCAACCAACTCTTATATAAGAGTCTGTGGATAAGCGCTGGGCCACTCCCAATATGCTGCGAAACAGCATTATTGACGCGAGTTACTTACCTCATACTGACGCATCACATCAATGAAAGTCAGCGCTTGCTTTTTGGCAACTTGGTTTTGCGCTGCAACGCCCTGAATGCGCCGAACTCCCATCCGCGCATGGCCACCAGCATGCTCATCGGCACCCGCTCCTCGACCGGCAGCCGAAGGTCCTCGATATGGGTTTCGCGAAACTCCTGCGCGACGCGCTTCAGGCGTTCCGCCAGAAGCGCTGCCGAACCTCGGGACAACATGCCGCTGGCGAATACTAATGCTTCGCCATGGCCGTCGAAACGGCTGCGAAAGAAGTCCGCCTGCGCCTGCGCGTAGAAAAAGTTCTGGATCGGCCCTTGGGGAAGCCAGGTAAAGGCGCGGGCCACCAGCGGCCGGATCATGTTGTTGGGTTTCAGCTCAATCAGCTTGATGCGGTCAAGCCGCGCAAGGTGGCCCACCAGTTCAGCCTCTGCAAATTCGTAGGACTCGAGGATCTGTTCGAAGGTCAGGTGGTGAATGCAGGCCACCGCGACCGCCAACAGGCGGATGTCGGACACCAGTTCCTTTTCCTGTGCCTCGGTCAGCTTCATGAGCAGCGTGTCACGGGCCGCGACCCCGCGCGCCAGGTCCGCCAGGTCGATTCCCGCGTACTCGCAGATCTCGTCTAAGCGCGACAGCATGAAATCGCGGGTGGAAAACATGCGCTTGACGCTTGCCTCAGAGAGACCCAGGCGCGTGGCCACGTCCGCGTAGGTGATCCCGCGCGCCTTGAGTTCGCGCTTGAGAACATCGATCAGTGAATTGGTCAGGGCCATGGTTTGTGTTGGTCAGGCGGCAATGGAAATGCCAATGTTATCGCCAGGCCGGACTCATCAGGGGATTAACATGGTGGATTGATCGAAGACCCCGCCTTGAGGAATCTGCCGATGTCTGACACCATTTTCACCCGCCTGTACCGTGGCGAACTGCCTTGCGCCAAGGTCTACGAAGACCAGCTGGTGTTCGCCTTCATGGATGCCGGCCAGGTCAACCCGGGCCACGTCATCGTGGCCAGCATCGCGCCGTTCGAGACCATTCTCGACGCCGACGCAGCCACGGCGATCGCGCTGATGTCGGCCGCACACCGGATCGCGCGGGCGGTCGAGGCGGCGTTCAAGCCCGAAGGCATGACCTTGCTGCAGGCGAACAAGCCGGCCGGCTGGCAGACCGTGCCGCACCTTCACATGCATGTGCTGCCGCGCCATACAGGTGACGGCGTGGACCTCACCTGGCCGCGCAAGGCGCCGGGCATCGAAACCTTGCGCGAACTGGCGGCGCGCATCCGCCTGTAGACAGCGCGGCGCGGACCGCTCAGCCGTACTGGGAGGCCACCCGCATTTCGCCGCTGGCGACGTTCTGGATGTAGCAATGCATCACGTCGCCCGGCACCACCGGACCCACGCCTTCAGGCGTGCCGGTCAGGATGATGTCGCCAGGGTACAACGTGTACTTCTCGCTTGCCCAGGAGACCAGCTTGTCGACGTTGTAGACGAGATCACTGGTATTGGCGCTCTGGCGCACTTCGCCGTTGACCTTCAACACCAGGTCAAGCTTGTTCGGATCGCCCACCTCATCGGCAGTCGTCAGCCATGGCCCCAGCACTGCGTAGGTGTCGGCTGACTTGCGCCACGACAGCAATTCCTTGCCGCGGGTGGTCATGTCCAGGCCCAGCGAATACGCCACCACATGCTTGCGCGCATCGGCCACCGCGATATTGCGGCCCTGCCTGCCGATGATGACCGCCAGCTCAAGTTCGTGGTCGTTGCGCCTGTCCGGGTAGAGAAGCTTCACCTCGGACCCGAAGCCGACCAGGCTGCTGGTGGCCTTGAGGAACAGGCCCCAGTCCGAAATGTGCGTGATGTTGGTGCGCCCGTGCTTGATGTTGGGATCCGCGTTCGACTCGTCGATGTGCTTCACATAGTTGATCGGCGCATTTACGATCTTCGTGGGATTGCCAACCGGCGACAGCAGTTTCACGCCAGCAAGCGCCAGCCGTGGCGCCGCAGCCTTGAGCGTGCCGATGCGCTCGACAACGGCAGGAAAGTTGGCGATGAACTGGTCGCCCAGCGGTGCCGGATAGCGCATGGCGGGAATGACATCGAGCGCGGCCGTGACATCGAGGACGGTGTCGCCTTCCACCACGCCCAGGCGGTTGTCATTGAAACGGCAGATTTTCATGGTTGAAGGCTCGCTTGAGGTTGGCAGGTGCTCAGGTTGCATCGCACCAAGGTAGGGGTGTAAGCTTTTGGCCCATTATATTTGGCGCACACCAGGGGAGATATCCATGCGGCAGATCCGGCAGAAGAAAATCGGCATTGCGCCCACCGCGGCGGCAAGTTTGCTGGTCTCATTTACGGCAGTCTTCACTCCGACCCAGTTCGCTCTGGCCAATGGCTGCCTTGCGGCCTACCAGAGCGATTACCTTTGCCTGGCCGGGGATTCAGGCAAGGGTACCCTGCGCAATGCGGTCTCGATGCCAACTCTCAATGCAGTGACCTCGCTCGGCCAGTTTTCCGGTGCAGGCGCGGCCAACCGCTCGGTCTCGGCGGCAGGTGCCACACGCTTCGCGCTGGTTGACCAAACCGGACAGGCCGCTGCGGCGGGTGCTCCGCGCTGGAACGCCTGGTTTGCGCTGGGCGAAAACGAACAGGCGTATTCCTTCCAGCCGGCGCGCTCGAGCGGGCGCTCCACACTCATGCTCGGCGGCATCGATTACACGTATTCGAGCAACATCGTCGCCGGCGTTGCGGTCAACGCGGATCGCACGCGCACCACCTTCCAGGCCAACCAGAACAGCCCGCTTTCAGTCAACGGCCTGTCGGTGGCGCCTTACGTTTCGGTTCCATTCGCCCGCAATTGGCTGTTTGACGCCAGCATAGGCTGGGGCGAATCGGACATCAAGTTCACCGACTACGTCGCGCCGGCAGAGGGCAATACCAAGTCGGATCGGATGTTCACCTCCCTGGCACTGAGCTATGCCACGCGGATCGGTGCTTTCAACGTAAACGGCAAGGCCAACTACGTCGAGACCTCCGACAAGATCGCCTCGTTCACCATGACTGATGGCACCTTCATTCCGGCGACCACACTGCGGGTTGCGCAAGCCCGGCTCGGCATTCAGGCGTCATACAACGCCGGTATGTTCATGCCCTATGTCGGGCTAACCTACATCCGCGACCTGCAAAGCCCGAGCCAAGCGGCCGTTGGTGGCCAAACGCCCGCCAACGACAAGGACGGCTGGCAGATCGCGGTCGGTGTGAACGTGTTTTCGCGCGGCGCGCTTTCCGGCGGCCTGATGTTCACCTCCGAAACCGCACGACAGCAGGTGAAAAACGACGTGTTCCTCGCCAACCTTGCGGTCCGGTTCTAGCCCGCGCCGCTATAGAGCGCAGCGGTACCGGATATCCCGCCGCGGGGCGGTCGCGCGTTTCACCGCATGCGCGGCATGAAGATCTGGGCGGGGGGCGGACGGGTCTGGATCATCATGGCGTCAAACCCGCCGCCGCGCAGGAACGCGGGCCGCTCGCGCAACAGTTGCAGCGCCGGTTCTCCCGGTTGCGGGTCCTGAGGAGCAAAGCCGGTCTGCTCCGTGCTTACGTCCAGATTGTCGCCAGCCGCGATCTGGATGTTGGTCTGCCCGTCATGGACGTAGTTGTACACGCCAGCCCGGTCGCGTTCGCCGGCTTCCACGATCGCCAGTTCGAAATCGGTGCCACGGATGCCCACAGTTGCCGTGGGAGTCCGGAAAATCACGCCGCGCGGCCGGGACTTGCCGATCAATCCGCTGACCGAGCGCACCACGCCCTTGAGCAGACTGGCCGCGAACGAATCGTCGTCCTTGTCCTGGTAGCGGAACTCGGCCACTGCCACCTGCGTATTGGGGCGCAAGGCCAGGGTCGACTCGTCGCGAAAGCGAACCAGCGCTTCAGCGCCGGCTGCAGTCGAAAGGACTTCGCCGACCAATAACCGCTCACCCGGGCGCGCCACGCGCGATGCGCCTGCCGAGACAACGGCGACAGTCCCCGAGAGCCGCTCGACGGTACCGACTTCGGCAGCGGTTTGGGAAAGCGCCGGTGCAGCTGCGCACAGTCCCGCGACCAGAAAAACACGGCACAAGAATCGTTCGAATCGCATGGCAACGCCTCCCGCTGCGCCTCAAAGGACGCCTGATCCGCCGTCAGGCGCCTTTGCCACGCTGATCCGGCGGTACCGATACATCATGCTCGACCTTTTGCCACAATTCGATGGCCATCGGCGAGCGGATCTCCTCGAGGATGTGCCCGACCAGGCCGATGGCGCGCGCCATCACGGCGATGCCGCGACACGCCTCGACAGGCAAATCGAGTTCACAACACAGCGCGCCCATCGCGCCGGTGGCATTCAGGGTGATGGGGCGCCCCTTGTGCTTTTCCACCGCACGCTGGATCGCCAGCATCATCTCGACGTAACGGCCCTTGAAGCCGGTTTCCTCGGCGATGGCGAACAGGCGCACGGTACGCGGGTCAACCGGCCGGTGAATCGGATGGCCCATGCCTGGAATCTGCCAGCCTTCAGCGGCGGAGCGCGCGACGATCTCTTCGGCGCGCTCATCCAGAGAGCGGGTATCGGCCGGATCGGCCAGTGCCTTGCGCAACAGTCGCGCCGCGCCTTCGGATGTGCCGGCAAACACGGTGCCCAGCCCGCACAGGCCGGCCGCCACCGCACCCTGCAGGGCTTCCGGCGCGCCGGCGTAGGTCATGCGTGCAGCGATCGCCGAGGGTGTGATGCCATGCTCGACCAGCGTGATCGCCAGGGCGTTGAACATGCGCGCCTCGTTGGCATTGGGCATGCGGCCCGTCAGTTGCAGGAAGGCCATCGCACCCAGATCGATGTGGCCGAGGATCTCTCCGCACAGGTCACGGCCCTGCACGTAAATGTTTTCGCGGGTGCTATACCCAAGTTCGCTGCGCATCATGTCTCGCTCGTTTCTTTGGTGGTTGAACTTCAGTCGATTTTCGCGCCGGTGTCCTTCACCAGCTTGCCCCATTTGGCGATCTCGCTTTGCATGAAGGCGGCGAGATGCTCGGGGGATGATTCCGGTGCATCCGATCCGCTCTGCGTCAGGCGCTCGGTGTATTCCTTGTTCTTCGCAAGTCTGGCCATCTCCGCAGCCACGCGCTGGATCACCTCGCGCGGCGTACCGGCTGGTGCATACATGGCCGTCCAGGTGGTGACCTCGTAGCCGGCGACGGTTTCGCCGATGGTGGGCAACTCAGGCGCCGATCCGGAGCGCCTGGCGGACGACACGCCAAGCGCGCGAACACGCCCGGCCCGATAGTGGGTCAACGCGTTCGGCGCAGTCTCGAACATCAACTGCACGCGTCCGGCGATCAGGTCGGTGAGTGCCGCCGCGCCGCCCTTGTAGGGCACATGCGTCATGACCACGCCGGTCATGCTCTTGAACAGCTCCGCCCCCAGGTGGGAAATGCCGCCGTTGCCGCTGGAGGCGAAGTTGGCCTTGCCCGGGTTGGCCTTGAGCCAGGCGACAAGCTCCGCCACCGACTTCACCGGCAGGTCGTTGTTGACGATCAGCACATTCGGCAGGGTGTGCGCCAGCGCGATCGGCGCGAAGTCCTTGACCGGGTCATAGGCCAGCTTGGGATACAGGGCCAGGTTGATGCCGCCATGCGTGCCGATGGGGGCATACATGAAGTTGTAACCGTCGGCAGGCGACTTGGCGGCGATCTCGCTGCCGATATTGCCGGCTGCGCCCGGCTTGTTGTCAACCACCACAGATTGGCCAAGCACGTCCTGCAAGCGCTGGGCGAGCAGGCGGCACAGGACGTCAGCGGTACCGCCGGAAGGGAAGGGCACCAGCACCTTGAGCGGCCGGTTGGGCCAGACACCCTGCGCCCAGGCAGCACGGCTGCCGGCGGCACCCAAGGCGAGCGCGGTCAGTTGCTTGAGGTGATAGCGTCGCGTGAAGTTCATGTCTCCGTCTCCAGAAGGGCGATCGGGTCGCCAAAAACGGCGGCGGCGGCCACCACGGCCGGGTCGCGCAGCGCGGTGAGAAAGCCGCCATCGAGCAAGTGCTGGCGAGAGGATGCGGTGACAGACTCCACCGTGGAATCCAGCGTGATCAAATCCATGTGCACCGGCGGCTCTTCCCAATCCGGCATGACACGGCGGATGTAGTCGTCCGGCTTGGCCAGATCGATACCGAAATGCAGCGCACCTGGGTTGTTGGACCCGGCCGGGTACACGGTGTGGCGCGGCGCCTTGGGGTTGAAACCGCATCCGAGTTCGATCAGGCGGCCACCGACCAGCATCTCGCGCAGGATCTTCGCCGTTTCGGTGTCACCGGACACCTCGACGATGGTATCGCCCTCGAAGCGGCAGCCAATGCGCTCGCTCCATGGCTTCTCGAACCCCACCGCCCAGGTCGGGTAGATGGTGCCGTTCATGGTGACCGGGGCTTCGTTGTCGTTCTTGTGCGCGGTGCGGTCCCACAGGTTGGGGCCATGCGTGGGCAGGTAGTGCACGTAGCACCCCGGCTCATCGGCAAGCATGCGGCCGCGCCAGCGGTTGCCGGCCAGGAGGTTGTTGCGCATTTCGCGCGTGTAGCCGATGCGGAAATCACTGCCGCGCGCATCGCTCCATTGCAGCGTGAAGTCCTCGTCCGGCATGGCACGCGCGGTGGCGCGGATGATCGCGCCCACCAGGTCCACCGGAAAGCGGCCCTGCGGCGTTTCCAGCAGGTCGAGGTTGCGGAAGTAGGTGATCTTGACCCAGCGCTGGCCGCGCTTGCGCATGGCGATGCAGAACGGATCGATGATCGAGCAGAACCAGGTGGAGACCACGAAATCGGCCGACTCAAGCAGGGGCTTGGCGGCCTCGGGCATCTCGGTCACGCGGGTGGAGGGTTCCATGTAGACGCGCACCTGCGCGCCGCGCGCGTTGGCGATGCCGATCACCGCGTCGATGACCCGCGTGTCGAGCAACGGGTCGGCCAATATCAACACCCTTTCGCCGGGACGAATGGCAAATACGCGGGTGAAATTGTCCACCGCCTGGAACCACTGCTTGGTCGCCGTGACTTCGCGGCGCACGCCTGGCGAAAGCCCGATGTAGGACATGCCGCTTACTCCTTCCTGAGCCACACCACGCCGTTTTCCACCTTCACCGGATATGTACGAACGGCAACCGTACACGGCGCCGCCGTGGCCTCGCCGGTCTTGATGTCGAACATGCCCTGGTGGAACGGGCATTCGATCTGGCCCTCGACGATGAAGCCTTCGGAGAGGTTGGCGTTGCCGTGGGAGCAGATATCGTGGGTGGCGAAGATCGCGCCATCAAGGTTGTACAGGCACACCGGATCGCCGGAAAGATTCACAGGCAAGGTGCCCTGGTCGGGCACGTCGGCGGCATTGGCCACCTGGGTCCATTCGCTCATGCTGGATACGCTTTCAGTCGCAAATTTTCAGGAACCGGAAGTTACCACGCGACGTGCGGCGCGCGCAGCAGGGGCGCGTCGCTGGCCCCATTCACGCGTGGACGGCAACTTGCGCTCGCCCACCGCGTCGTCAACGGCCAGGTTTTCGATCACCGCCAACAGCACCCGGCGGGCGGCGACGATATCTTCGCTAGCCACGCCCTTGACCGCAGCATCATTGACTTCCACGGCAAGCGGCACCAGTTTGGTCTTGAGCCGCTTGCCCGCCGGTGTGAGATGGATGTGCACATTGCGCCGATCTCCTTCCCTGCGTCGGCGTTCCACATAGCCAAGCTTCTCCATCGCATTCACGGCCGCATGGGTGGTCGGTTCCATCACCCCTGCCTCGTCGCTCAGTTCACGCTGGGTGATGCCATCGCGCACCCACAGCACCCGCAGGAAAGTCCAGTGGCCGAACGACACCGAGTGCTCAAGCAGTCGCATTTGCAGGGCGCGCACGAAGGCACGGGTGGCGTCCTTCACCAGATGGGCCAGGCGGTCATCCGGCACCGCCTCGCGCCAGTGGCGCAGGATGGCATCGTCGGCCGGCGCGCGCGTCATGGCAGCCGCACCGCGCGCGGCGCGACCTGGTGGTGCAAGGCCACTTCGCGCCCGCTCCTGGCGGACTCCAGGATCGCCAGGCACACCTCCAGCGTCGCCATGGACCACGGGCCGTCATGCAGGGGCGCGCGCCCCTCGACCACCGCAGCATAGGTCTCGTCAATCACCTCCACCCGCGGCACCGCCGAGACCGGCAGTTCCTCGACGCTTCGACCGTCGTCGCCGTACACGGTAATCGCACGCGGGCCGGGCTTGATGTCGCCGCGCTCGCAACACACCAACACATGGCCGAAATGCTGGTGATGCCGCACCGCATCCGGCGCCGGTGCGACATAGGACTTGCCGCCGAAATTGCGCGCCGCCTTCATCGCCGCCTCGGCGGCGGCATTCTCCACACCTGCCAGTTTCATGCGCCCACTGGAATAGGCATCCGGATTCTTGGCCAGCCCGGATTCGCCGATCCAGTCACACATCTCGTCGCCGTCGAAATGCCCGTAGCCGCTGTAGACCACTGAGGCAAACACGCCATGTTCGAAGCCGATCAAGGCCGCAAACGCGCCCTCGGTAGGCCGCGCCGCATCCCAGGCGCCCGTATGGGCGCGTACCGACACCGCCTTGCCGCCCGCCAGGAGGCGCACCAGGTCGATCTGGTGCGCGCCCTGGCTGAAGATCACGCCGCCCCCTTGTGCCGTATCCAGCTCCTCCGGCCGCCGTGGCCGGTAGATGAAGTCGGTGTAGTACTGCGCGTTGATCATGCGCACCGCGCCCAACCGGCCGCTTTCGATCATGCCGCGCGCGCGCAGGTAGGGCGCATCGAAGCTGTGGCTGTGGCCGACGATCAGGTGCACGCCGGCCGCGCGGGTCGCTTCGACCATGGATTGGCATTGTTCGAGGGTGATCGCCATCGGCTTTTCCACCAGCACATGCTTGCCATGCGCAGCGGCGATGCGTACGTGCTCGGCGTGATGCTGGTGCGGGGTCGCGACGTAGACGAGGTCGACGTCCGGGTCGGTGCACAGGGATTCGATATCGGGGTGAATGCGCGCGCCGAATTCCGCCGCCAAGGCAGCGCCGGCCTCCGGACGCGGGTCGCTGCCGGCCACAAGTTTCACGCGCGGGTCGGCACGCAGGGTCGGCAGCATGAGCGTGAAGGCGCGACCAAGGCCGGCGGCGCCGATGCGCAGGATGCCCGTTCCGGAGGTGCTCACAGATCGAGTTCCAGCACGCCACCACGCGCGCGTGAAACGCACACCATGATCTGGTCGGCCTTTTCATCGTCGCCAAGCACGATGTCACGGTGCTCGACGTCGCCGGAGAGATAGGTGGTGCGGCAGGTCCCGCAGGATCCGGCCTCGCAGGAACTCATGACCCGATGGCCATGCGCCGCGAGCGCTTCGAGCGCGGTCTGGTCGGCATCCACCTCGATGGTCTCGCCCGAACGCGCCAGGCGGATGGTGAACGCCCGGTTGGGCTCGAACATCGCCGCATCGCCGGCGCTGAAACTCTCGAAATGGATGCTGGTGTCGGGCCAGTGGCCGGACATGTCGCGCACGGCATCCATCAGGCCGCGTGGACCGCAGCAGTAAACGTGGGTGCTGGCAGCAGGACGTTCGAGCAGCGGCCACAGGTCATAGGCCTGGCCCGGATCTCCATGGTCGTGGTGCAAGGTGACCCGGCCGGCCAACGCGGCGCCGGTGACTTCTTCCCGGTAGGCGGTGTCCTCGGGGCTGCGGGTCAGGTAAAGCAGCTTGAAAGGCGGGGCCGATTCGCCATCCCCTTCGCGCGCCAGCAGCGCGCGGATCATGCCGAGAATGGGCGTGACACCGATGCCGCCGGCAATAAAAAGAAAGCGCTTGGCGGCACTCTCCAGCGGAAAGGCATTGTCCGGCTGGCTTACCTGGATGGCCGCACCAGCGGCGACACCGTCGGTCAAGCTGACTGAACCACCGCGGCCGTGGGCGTCCCTGCGCACGGCGATGACGTAGTGGCCGCGCTCGGCGGGTGGATTGAGCAGCGAATACTTTCGATCCGAACCCGCCGGGGTGCGCACCGTGATGTGGGCGCCCGGCTCGAAGGCGGGAAGATCGGCCCCATCCGTCCTGGCGAGCGTGAATTCAACGATGTCACGCGCAACTTCCATGCGGCGGCGCACAACGAGCGACCTCCAGTCAGGGCCAGCAGCATCGGCCATGGATTCGACCTTTCTTGAGGGAGTATCGCCGGGTCGGGCTCGTTGACACCGCCGGGGCCGGCATTCTAGACTTGCGCCGCATATTACTTAGACAACTAAGCTTTTTGCAAGCGTTCGCCGGATGGCGATGGCGAGAAATGCGAGGACACCATGCTCACCCGTGAAGAAAACGAACTTTTGTGCCGCGTCGAGGGCGATGCGCCGATGGGCCAGTTGATGCGCCGCCACTGGGTGCAGGTGTGCCTGTCCGAAGAGGTGGAAGAGCCCGACGGCACGCCGGTGAAGGCACGCGTGTTCGGGGAAGACCTGGTGATCTTCCGCGACAGCGATGGCCGCGTGGGCGTCATGGATGAGTTGTGCCCGCACCGCCGCGCCTCGCTGGTGCTGGGCCGCAATGAGGAAGGCGGCCTGCGCTGCCTGTATCACGGCTGGAAATTCGACGTCGCCGGCAATGTGATGGACATGTCCTCCGAACCCGCCAACAGCCCGCTCAAGGAAAAGGTCAAGCACAAGACTTATCCGGTGCAGGAGTGGGGCGGCTGGATCTGGTCTTACCTTGGCCCTGCGGACACCATGCCGAAGTTCGAGCCGCCGCCCTATGCGCCTTCCGAGAACCTGCGTATCTCCATCGGCAAGGTGATCCTGCCGTGCAACTGGGCGCAAATACTTGAAGGCGCGATCGACTCCGCCCACAGTTCCAGCCTGCATTCGTCGGATTTCGTACCGGCTCGCGTGAAGATCGGCGAGGCCACCGACAAGAACTGGCTGCGTCCATCCACCGACAAGTCGCCACGCCTCTCGGTGCAGCGCACCGGCTACGGGTTCCGCTACGCCGCGCTACGCCGGCCGATCGCCAATGCCGCCACCCACGAGTACGTGCGCACGACCGTGTTCGTCGCACCGTTCGCGGTGCTCGTGCCGCCCAACAACCTGTACAACGTCGCCAACATCAACGTGCCGATGGACGACACTCATACCGCGTTCTATTTCATCTGCTGGGGCGACCCGCTGACCACCCCGTCCACCGAGGAATGGCGCAAGTTCCTCGGCGTGCAGGTGGGCACGCAACTTGACGAGTATTACCGCCTGAAGAACAACATGGACAACCGCTTCGGCCAGGACCGTCAGGCGATGAAGGCCGGCAACTTCACCGGCATCAAGGGGTTTCCCAACCAGGACATCGCGATGTGGCTGACCATGGGACCGATCGCCGACCGCAGCAAGGAAATCCTTGGCGCCAGCGACCAGGCGGTGGTGGAATTTCGCAAACAGATGGTCGAGGCGGCAGGTGCTTTCCGTGACGGCAAGCCTGCCATCGGCACCGGCGCGGATCGCGTGCCTGGTGATACCTGTTCGTTCCAGGTGGTGCTGCCCAAGACCAGCGACTGGCGTAACATCAAGAGCGCCGGAGACATCGCCGCGTCGGTCGCTGCGGCCTAGGCGGATGTAGTGTGATTCCCGCCCGTCGGCGCCGACGGGCGGACCCATCAGACAAAGGAGACATCATGAACAGACGACGCCTTCTCGGCGCGGCGAGCGCGCTCGCGCTGGCCCCGCTGGCCGCACGCCCCGCGTTTGCCCAGGCTTATCCTTCGCAGCAGATCAGGTTTGTCGTGCCGTATTCGGCCGGCGGACTGCCGGACACGGTGGCGCGCGTGGTCGCCAGGAAGCTCACCGACCGCATCGGCCAGTCGGTGGTGGTCGACAACCGTCCCGGCGCCAATGGCGTGGTGGCGGCGCAGGCGGTGATGTCGAGCCCGGCCGACGGCCACACACTGCTTCTGACCGACGATTCGATGATGACCATCAATCCGTTGATCTACAAGAACATCGCCTACGACCCGAAGAAGGACTTCCTGCCGGTTTCGCTGATCGCCACTGCGCCCTTGTTCCTGGCGGTGCATCCCACGGTGCCTGCCAAGACCTTCCAGGAACTCGTGGCACTGATCAAGTCGAAACCGGGTGAATTGGCCTATGGTTCATCCGGCGTCGGCAGCACCCACCACCTGTGCATGGAGGCCATGAAGGCGGCGCTGGGCCTGGACATCCGCCATATTCCCTACAAGGGCACCGGCCAGTCCGTGCCGGCGGTGGTCGGCAACCAGGTGGCGATGGTGTTCTCGGCCTTTCCCTCGCTGCTGGGCTTCGTCAAGGACGGGAAGGTCAAGCTGCTGGTGGTCAACACCGCCAAACGCTCGGTGTTCGAACCCGGCGTCACCGCACTGGGCGAACTGATTCCCGGCTTCGATTTTGCACCCAACATCGGCATTTTCGCGCCGGCACGCACGCCAGCAGCGGTCGTCGCCAAAGTGAGCGAAGAGGTGGCCAGGCTGGTCAAGGAGCCCGACACCATCCAGACCTTCAACACCGCCGGCATCGAACCCATCGGCGGCGGGCCGGCTGACTACGCGAAGGTGCTGGAACGCGAAGCCGAGCGCGATGCGCGCGCCATCCGTACCGCCGGATTGAAGGCCGAATAGCAAAACGCAACCGCCCGCGCGGCAGATGCCGTGCGGACAAAACGGAACAAACCCGATGTCAAAACTGCGACTTTCCTTCGGCTGCTGGGACTACGACCGCACGCGCTCACTGATGGACGGCAGCGTCGTGCCAGACGGCATCGACCTCAATTACCTGAACATGCCGGTGGAGGAAACCTTTTTCCGCATGCTGCGCAACCGCGAGTTCGATATCGCGGAAATGTCGCTTTCGTCCTACACGGTATCCCTGCAAAAGCCCGAGCGGCCGTTCGTGGCGCTGCCGGTGTTCCCGTCGCGCTTCTTTCGCCACTCGTGCATCTACATCAACGCCAATGCCGGCATCAAGACCCCGCAGGACCTGATCGGCAAGCGCATCGGCAACCCGGAATACCAGATGACCGCGCCGGTGTGGATCCGCGGCATCCTCTCGGACCACTACGGCGTGCCGGTCGACAGCGTGACCTACATGACCGGCGGCGAGGAAGAGCCGAACCGCGACGAAAAGCTCAAGCTCGACCTGCCGCCCAACATCAGGGTTCAACCGATCGGCCCGACGCAGACACTCACCCAGATGCTGCATTCGGGCGAGATCGATGCGCTTTACACCGCGCGCATGCCCTCGAGCTTCCTGAAGGGCGACGGCAGGGTGGTGCGGCTGTTCCCCGACTACCCCGCTGTCGAACGCGCCTACTGGCACGAGACAAAACGCTTCCCGATCATGCACATCATCGCGATGCGCCGCGAGGTGTATGAAGCCAACCGCTGGATCGCCGGTTCGCTGATGAAGGCATTTGTCGAATCGCAGCAGCGCACCTACCAGGCGCTGCGCGAAACGGCGGCCTTGAAAGCCATGCTGCCGTGGCTCAATGCCCATGTCGAAGACACGGTGCGGGAGATGGGCGAGGACTTCTGGCCGTACGGTTTGCAGAAGAACGTCGAAACCCTGCAAACCTTCCTGCGCTACCACCACGAGCAGGGATTGTCGAAGCGGCTGGTGAAGCCAGAAGAACTGTTTGCGCCGGAGACGCTGGAGACCTTCAAGATCTGAAGTGGCTATTTCCGTTGTCGCGATGCAACATCCGGTGTATACTCTTTGGCTGTGCGGCGCTTTACCCCCGGCATTCGCTGATTTTCCCGGCGCCTAAGCCGACCGCACCACCGTCCATCGTCCCTGACCTTTCCCGTCGTTCCTTTTTCGGAATAGCGCGTGTCCCCGGTTGGCGCCGGTGATTTCATGAATCGCGGCCTTTTGTCGCGATCAACACGCGTATTTCGGCATCGCTGAAACGCCTTTGGGCGCCAACGCTTGCCGTGAAGGAACTTCATGCCTTTCGCATCCTTGGGGCTATCCCCCGCCATCGCCAAAGCCGTCGCTGACGCCGGCTATACCGAACCTACCCCTGTCCAGAGCGCGACGATCCCTGCCGCCCTGGCCCGCCAGGACCTGCTGGTTTCATCCCAGACCGGCACCGGCAAGACCGCAGCCTTCATGCTGCCGGCCCTCGAAGCGCTTTCGACGGCCCCGACCATCCGCAGCTACGGCCCGCGCATGCTGGTGCTGACGCCAACCCGCGAACTCGCCCTGCAGGTGACCAAGGCCGCGGAAACCTATGGCAAGTTCATGCGCCGCGTGCGCGTGGTCAGCATCCTGGGCGGCATGCCGTACCCGGTTCAGAACCGCCTGCTCAAGGGTCCGGTGGACATTCTGATCGCCACGCCAGGACGGCTGCTCGACCACATGCGCGCCGGCCGAATCGATTTCGCCCGCCTGGAAATCCTGGTACTTGACGAAGCCGACCGCATGCTCGACATGGGCTTCATCGAGGACATCGAGACTGTCGTCGCCGCCACGCCTGCCACACGCCAGACCCTGCTGTTCTCGGCAACGCTTGACGGCACCGTCGGTGCGCTGGCCAGGAAGCTCACCCGCGACGCCAAGCGCATCGAAATCAGCAACGCGCAGACCCGCCACGAGAACATCGAGCAGGTACTGCACTATGCGGACGACCAGCGCCACAAGATGAAGCTGATCGACCACTACCTGCGCGGCGTCGATGTCGACCAGGCCATCGTCTTCACCTCGACCAAACGTGCTGCCGACGAAGTCGCCGACGCGCTTTCCAGCCAGGGATTCTCCGCCGCCGCGCTGCATGGCGACATGAACCAGGGCCAGCGCAACCGCACCCTGGGCAATGTTCGCCGCGGCAACGTAAAAATCCTGGTGGCAACCGACGTCGCCGCCCGCGGCATCGATGTGCAGACCATTACCCACGTGTTCAATTTCGACCTGCCGCGCGTGGCGGAAGACTACGTGCACCGCATTGGCCGTACCGGTCGCGCCGGCCGCTCCGGCATTGCGATTTCGCTGGCGGGCGTACGCGACCACGCGCAGGTCAAGCAGATCGAACGCCTGACCACGCAACCGATCAACGTGCAGGTGGTACCCGGCCTTGAGCCCAAGGTAACTCCGTCGCGCCGCCCGAATCCGCATGTCAAGGCGCGCACCGGCAATGGTTGGCGCCCCGGCGCGACCCGACCTGGCAGCGCACCCAAGCGTCCGGGCGCAAGCCGACCGGCCCCCCGCACTGGCGGTAAACCGAACTTCGCGGGTGCGCGTTAGAATCCTGTCGCGTTCTGGATTGCCGGAGCAACTTTCCGGCAATTCTCTCGACTAACTTGCCAGACCGGGGGTATTTAGCGCCTGGTTTTGCAGCACCGCATGGCATCCTCTGCCGTTCCAACCCTCAATCAGGAGACTTTCGTGCAAAATTCCCGTCGTGTCTGGCTGAAAGCCGCAACTGGCGCTGCCGTCGCCGCCCCGCTCGTGTTTTTCACCCGCCAGAGCCTGGCAGCCAAGAATGACGCGCTGCGCACCTCCCTCAAGTACCAGGACACCCCGAGCGGCAACAAGAACTGCGCCAACTGCATGCAGTTCGTGCCCGGCAAGACCGCGAAGGACAAGGGCGGCTGCAAGATCCTGCCCGGCGACACCGAAATCGCGCCTACCGGCTTCTGCGTGGCCTGGGTTGAACTGAAGAAGTAATCGTTGTACCCCGGCCGAAGCGGCCGGAAGCAACCGCCGCCCAGTGCCGTAGCGGCGAACAAAAAGGCTTGAGGCGCCCGACCGGGCCCTCAGGCCTTTATTTCTTGATCTGCTCCAGCAGATCGGCCAGGTGGTCGTTGCTGCTGTAGTGGATCACCAAGCGGCCGCCCTTCCTGGCGGGCTGGATCTCGACCTTGGTGCCGAGCGCCTCGGCCACCGATTCCTCGAAGCTGATGAGGTCGCGCGAGCGCGGTTTGGCCTTGCGCGCGGACTCGCCCGAATCACCTTCCAGCGCCTTGCGCGCCAGGGCCTCTGCCTCGCGCACCGACAAGCCGCGCGCCGCGATGACGCCAGCGAGCTCGATCTGGCGTACGCCTTCGAGCGGCAGTAGCGCGCGCGCATGGCCCATGTCGAGCCTGCCTTCATGCAACATGTCCTGCAATGGCTTCGGCAATTGCAGCAGCCGCAGCAGATTGGCCGCCGCACTGCGCGAACGCCCGACCGCCTGGCCGGCGGTTTCCTGGGTCAGACCGAATTCGTTGATCAGGCGTGCCAGGCCTTGTGCTTCCTCGAGGGGATTGAGGTTCTCGCGCTGGATGTTTTCGATCAGCGCCATCGCCAGCGCTGCCTCGTCCGGCACGTCGCGCACCACCACCGGCACTTCCGTGAGACCTGCCTGCTGCGCGGCGCGAAAGCGTCGTTCGCCCGCGATGATTTCATAGCGGTCACCGGCCGCCGAGGAGCCGATCCGGCGTACCAGGATGGGCTGGATCACGCCCTGCACCTTGATCGATTCCGCCAGCTCGGCCAGCGACGCCGGATCCATGCGGGTGCGCGGCTGGTACTTGCCTGCCTGCATCAGGGAGACCGGCAGAACGGAAGTCCGGTCGGTTGCCGCGGTGTCGGAGGACTGGCCCGAAAGCAGGGCGTCGAGGCCACGGCCGAGGCCGCGTTTCTTGGGGGGGGGCGTCATGGGGATGATTCCGGATCCGTGCCTGGCACGTAGGGTTCGAGCCCCGCCATCACATGGTCAAGGCCGTTCGCACCGGTCGGGATGCAAACAAAATTGTCGTAAAAGTCGAACAGCCTGTAGCCCATGCCGGCCAGGGTATGGCCCAGCGCGGACTTGTCGCTTTTCAGGTGTTCCACGTACATGACCGGACGGTCGCGCGCGATCGTGGCGCGCGCGCCGGCAAGTACCTGGTCTTCCATGCCTTCAACATCGATCTTGATGAGCGCGACCCGCGCCAAATCCAGCGAGTCCAATGACACCATCGGCACGCTTTCGAAGCGGCCATCCTGCGCTTGCTGGAACGCATCGGACTGCGCGGCGCGGTTGAGTTCGACGCTGCCGAAGCTGGCGAAGTCGCGATAGTTCAGCACCGGCAAGCTGGCTACGCCCGGCGCCGCACCCACCGCTTCGCAGCGACAAGCCACGTTGTCGGCCGCGTTCAGGGCAAGGTTGCCGGCCAGCATGTTGAACAGGTGGCGCTGCGGCTCGAAGGCGAGCACGCGTGCCGCAGGACCGGCGGCGCGTGCCAGCACCACGCTCACCACGCCGATATTGGCGCCGATGTCGAGCACCGTCGCATCACGCGGCACAGCACCGGCAAGCACCGTCAGTAGCCCCATCTGGACTTCGTCGAAGGCGCCATGCGTCCGCAATTGCCAGCCCACGCCCTGGTCATAGGCGTTGTTGATGAACACCCCCTGGCGGGTCCGGGTCACCACGGCGTACCCGTCTTCAGGCAGAGCATCGGTTTCCCGGATGGCATCGCTCGCGGCGGGGGCGGCATCATGCCCGCCCGAAAACAGGCCGCGCAGGGCCTTGCCCAGCACCCTCAGCCTCCCCGCACGCGCGCGATCATCTCGGCGGCGAACTCAAGGTAGGCCACGGAGCCCTTGGCGGCACGATCAAACACCACCCCCGGCTGCCCGAAGGACGGCGCCTCCGCCAGCCGCACATTGCGCGGAATGATGGTGCGGAACACCTTCTCGCCGAAATGCTGCTCCAGCTGTGCCGACACCTGTGCGGTGAGGGTTGAGCGCGGGTCGTACATCACCCGCAACAGGCCGATGATGGCAAGGTCGCGGTTCAGGTTGGCATGCACTTTCTTGATCGTGTTGACCAGGTCGGACAGGCCCTCGAGCGCGTAGTACTCGCACTGCATGGGGATGATCACCCCATGTGCCGCGCACAGGCCGTTGAGCGTAAGCATCGAAAGCGAAGGCGGACAATCGATGAGTACGAAATCGTAGTCGTCAGCCACCGCGGCGATGGCTTCCTTGAGCCGGGTTTCGCGGGAATCAACGTCAACCAACTCGACCTCGGCGCCGGCGAGTTCGCGGTTGGCCGGCAGCACGTGCAAATAACCCCCTCCTTCGGGCACCACCGTCGGCGACACCTGACGCGCCTGGGCCACACCTGCCATGCCAAGCAGCACCTGGTACACCGACGTGGTGAGGGTGCGCTTGTCGATGCCGCACCCCATGGTCGCGTTGCCCTGCGGGTCGAGATCCACCAGCAGCGTGCGCTGCCCCGACAGGGCCAGCGCCGCCGCGAGATTGACCGAGGTGGTGGTCTTGCCGACACCACCCTTCTGGTTGGCTACTGCGAATATGCTTGGTTTCATTGCCTTGTCAGCGCGATTGTGGTGATTCCACCAGGCGCGCGGGGTCGTATCCGGAAGCACGCAAGAGGGTGTCTATGGCTGTCCGGTCTTGCGGTGACAGCCGGGTCGAACGTGCCAGGATCCAGAGATACTCGCGGCTGGGCTCGCCCACCACCGCATATCGATAGTCGTCCGCCAGGCCGATCACCCAATAGTCGCCCCATACCACCGGCAACCACGCCAACCACGCGGGCGCGAAACGCACCTTGAGGCGGGTTGAATCGGCAGCGTCGACCCGCCGCGCCGCGCCGGTGACCGATTCCACGCCGCCATCCGCATTGACACAGCGGTTGCGCACGATGATCTCGCCTCCCTCGCCAGCGGAGTATTCGGCGCTGGTGTCGCGCACACACTTGCGCTGGAAGAAGTTGGGAATCAACGCGATCTGGTGCCAGGTGCCCAGATACCGGTTGGCATCCAGCGACTTCACTGTGGCAAGCGGCGCCTGCGCGTTGGCAGCCATGGTCGCCAGCGAAAAACCGGCCAAAACGAGGATCTGCGCGACGCGGCGCGCGCGATTACGCACCGGCGGCGGCCCGCAACACCACAAGATGGCGCTCAGCCTCCAGACCCGGCACCTTGAGCCGGTGCACCTGTTCCATGTGGCACTCCGCCGGCAAATGCGCAATTTCCTCATGGGGATGCACACCCTTCATCGCCAGCCAACGCGCGCCCTGCGGCGCAAGCTGCGCCGGGGTTGCCGCCAGGTGTCGGGTCAGGCGGAAAAACTCATACAGGTCGGAAAATGCCCGGCTGATGATCTGGCCATATGGTAGAGCCGGCTTGAATGCCTCGACCCGTTCTCCACAGACATCGAGGTTGGCGAGCTTCAACTCGATCTGCGCCTGGCGCAGGAAAGCCGACTTCTTGTGGTTGGAATCGAGCACCGTCACCTTGAGCCCGGGGAGTGATGCTTCCGCCCAGATCGCCAGGGGAATGCCCGGCAAACCGCCGCCGGAACCTACATCCAGCAAATTGCCGTCTTCAATGTATCTTGCAACACTAAGTGAATCAAGTAAGTGATGACTTACCATCTGCTGCCGGTCACGAATGGCCGTCAGATTGAACGTGGCGTTCCATTTGGCCAGCAGTTCAAGATAGGCGGTCAGTTTGTCGCGCGCCGCGCACGGCATCGCCATGCCCATCGCTTCCAGACCGGCGTCCAGGGTCATGCTCACGCCGCCATCCCCTGCCGTGTCGCGCCCGATTTCTTGAGATGCACCAGCAGGAGCGAAATCGTTGCCGGCGTGATTCCCTGGATGCGCGACGCCTGGCCGAGCGTTTCCGGGCGTTGTTGCGCAAGTTTCGCCTGCGCTTCACGGGTCAGACCGCGAACCTCGGCATAGTCCAGGTCCGCCGGCAACACGGTGTGTTCCTGTGCGGCCGACCGTTCCACCTCGCCCGCCTGACGGTCGATGTAGCCCTGATACTTGGCGCGGATCTCCACCTGGCCGATCACCTGGTCGGCGATATCGGCATCAAAAGTACCTGCACCGGCAGGCGCCGGATCGGCACCAAACGACATGCCCACCAGCGAATCATAGTCCACTGCCGGGCGCCTCAGGAGGTCCAGCAGATTGTATTCTCGCTCAATGACTGTTCCCAAGACTCGCTCTGCTTCTTGTTTGGCGAGTATGTGAGGGTTCACCCACAGGGATTTCAGGCGTTCTGTTTCCTGTGCCACGGCGTCGCGCTTGCGGCAGTAAAAGTCCCACTGCACATCACCTACCAGGCCCAATGCGCGGCCGGTTTCGGTAAGGCGCGCATCAGCATTGTCCTCGCGCAGCGAAAGTCGGAACTCGGCCCGGCTGGTGAACATGCGGTAGGGTTCGGTCACGCCGCGGGTGATCAGGTCATCAACCAGGACACCAAGGTAGGCTTCGCTGCGCGCGGGACACCATGCATTGCGACCACGCACCTTGAGCGCCGCGTTCAGTCCGGCCAGCAGCCCTTGGGCCGCAGCCTCCTCATATCCGGTGGTGCCGTTGATCTGTCCGGCAAAGAACAGGCTGTCGATGGCACGCGTCTCAAGGGATGACTTGAGGCCGCGAGGGTCATAGAAATCGTATTCGATGGCGTAGCCGGGACGAAGGATATGTGCCTTTTCCAGACCCTTCATGCTGCGCACCAGACGCAGCTGGATATCGAACGGCAGGCTGGTCGAGATGCCGTTGGGGTAAATCTCATGGGTCGAAAGCCCCTCCGGCTCAAGAAAGATCTGGTGCGAATTCTTGTCGGCGAAGCGGTGGATCTTGTCCTCGATGGACGGGCAATAGCGCGGCCCCACACCTTCGATCACCCCGGTGAACATGGGTGAGCGGTCCAGCCCCGAACGGATGATGTCGTGGGTTTCTGTCGTGGTATGGGTGATCCAGCAGGGCAACTGGCGCGGATGCATGTCGCGGCGGCCCAGGTAGGAAAACACCGGTACCGGATCGTCCCCGGGCTGGACACCGAGTACCGAAAAATCGATGCTCTTGCCGTCCAGTCGCGGCGGCGTGCCCGTCTTGAGCCGCCCTTGCGGCAATTGCAGTTCCTTGAGCCTGGCACCAAGCGACCGCGCGGGTGGATCACCGGCGCGACCGGCCTCGTAACTGGAGAGGCCGACATGAATCAGGCCGGAAAGGAATGTGCCGGCAGTAAGCACCACCGAGCGAGTGCGGAAACGCACACCCAGCTGGGTCACGACACCGGTGACACGATCGCCTTCGACCGTCAGGTCGTCAACCGCCTGCTGAAAAATGGTGAGGTTTGGCTGGTTTTCCAGCCGTGACCGGATCGCCTGCTTGTACAACACCCGGTCCGCCTGCGCGCGAGTGGCGCGCACCGCCGGGCCCTTGCTCGAATTGAGGATACGAAACTGTATACCCGCCTCGTCGGTGGCGATCGCCATCGCGCCACCCAGGGCGTCGACCTCCTTGACCAGGTGGCCCTTGCCAATCCCGCCGATGGACGGATTACAACTCATCGCACCCAGCGTTTCCATATTGTGGGTAACCAGCAATGTACGCACACCCATGCGGGCCGCGGCCAGCGCCGCCTCGGTGCCGGCATGGCCGCCACCTACGACAATGACGTCGTATTCGTCCGGATGGGTATAGGAAATCGAGGCCACGGCGGCTGTTCCGGGTGATTGCGAAGGGGTAGGGATTATAGGGGATTGCGCTCCGGCTTCCCATGCCATCGGCGCGTCGGGGCGGGCAGAGTGTTGTGCAGGCGCAAATCCATCAGGGTAAAGCAGGGTTTGGACGGCGTTTCAGACGTTTGGGCAGGCTTTGGCACCGTCCCCGGGCCCGGGGGACGTCTATCTGAACACCAACCAACAGAAAATCCGGGGTGTTTCACGTGAAACACCCCGGAACAAGCTAGCGGGCAGCGATGCCGGCGCCGCCGTTCTTCATGGCGATGCGCTGTTTGGTGTCAACCACCTTGTCACCCCGGATCGCCAGCACCTGCAGCTCCTTCTGTTCCTTGTTCTGGATGAGCAGCGTCTTGCTGTCGGGAGTGAACGCGATGCCCTGGGTCCAGACGCCGGTTTCCACCTGCGAGGTATAGACCAGCTTCTTGCCGACCACCTTGTACAGCTTCAGCACCCCCAACGCGTTATAGAACGGCGACGCGATCGGCTTGTTGCTTCCATTCATCACGGTAACCGCCACCCATTTGCCGTCCGGGCTCATCGCGATACCTTCAGGCGTCTGGCCGACGGTCACGGTATCCACGACGCGGACCGGTTTGGCCTTCATGTCGATGACGCTGATGGTGTCGGCGTCGCCTTGTCCGGCACCAATATTCGCAACCACGGCGATGTCACCCTTGCTGGAGATCTCGACGCCATAGGGGCGTTGTCCCGGAAACATATCGCGCTTGGTGTATTCCGCCTTGTCGCGATCGATCGCCACCACCGAGATGCGGTTGTCCCCGTCGCGCGTCACCAGGGCGGTGGCACCGTCCGGGGTGATGGATATGCCGGACGGCCCGGACTTCGGGTTGCCGAAATCAACCTTGCCCAGCGCGGTGAGCGCCTTGCCATCGATGGCGAACACCGACACGGTGCCCTCTTCCCGATTGGCGACCAGCGCGATATTTCCCTTCGGACCAATCGCGACACCCGCCGGCCCCTTGCCGGTCTCGACCGTCCCGATCACAACCGGCGGGTTGGCCTTGAGGTCGATGATCGACATGCGGTTGTCGGGGGTCTGCTTGGTTGGGTCGGCCGGATCCAGCTTCATGTTCGCCGTGACCAGGGCGATCGAGCGGTCGGGCGTGATCGCCACCGATGTGGGCGGCCCGACGATGGAGGTCGGTACCTCGATCTCGTGCAGCAGCTTGGGCGGCCGCGCACCCATGTCGATGATCGCAACCGTATCCGGGTTGTTGGGCGTGGTCTTCACCACGCCGTTTTCGAGACGCACTTTGCCGTCGTTGGCAGAAACTGCGATTTGCGCCCAAGCCGGCGCCGCAAAGGCGGTGGCCAGTGCCGCGGCAATCATGGTTTTTTTCATGTCATCCCCTGTTTCACGTGAAACACCCGCCGGCAGGATTGCCGGACACAGGTCCGACCGCGAGTATGCATAGGTGGCGGGCGAAGTAAAGACGCGTCAGCCCAGAAAGGGTTGAGGAGGCTCATGGAAACAAAAAAGCCGCCCGAGGGCGGCTTTCCTTTCTGACCAAAACCCGGAATCAGGCAGCCAGCCGGCTTTCCAGACCCTTGCGGTTGTCCAGCAATTCGTCCGGCACATAGCCTTCGAGCTTCTTGAACAGCTCATCATGCATGCCGAGTTCAGCTTTCCACTGGCCGTGATCGATGGCAGTGACGTTCTCGAACTTTTGCGTGTCGAAGCTGATGCCCTGCCAGTGCAGATCGGCATAGTCCGGCGCATAGCCCAGCGCGGTCTTGTTGGCGTGCGCGGTGCCGGCGCAACGCTCCACCACCCATTTCAGCACGCGCATGTTGTCGCCAAACCCCGGCCATACAAACTTGCCTTCGGCATTCTTGCGGAACCAGTTCACCTGGAAAATGCGCGGCGGCTGGCTGACGGTACGACCCATCTTCAGCCAGTGGCGGAAGTATTCGCCCATGTTGTAGCCGACGAAGGCGATCATCGCCATCGGGTCGCGCCGCACCACGCCCTGCTTGCCGGCGATCGCCGCGGTGGTTTCCGAACCCATGGTGGCGGCCTTGTAGACGCCATCCTCCCAGCTGAGCGCTTCGGTTACCAGTGGCGTGGTGTCGGAGCGACGGCCACCGAACAGGAACGCCGAGATCGGCACGCCGTTCGGGTCATCCCACTGCGGGTCGAGTGAGGGGCAACGGGTAGCCGGCACGGTAAAGCGCGAGTTCGCGTGCGCCGCCGGACGCCCGCAGCCCGGGGTCCATTCCTTGCCTTGCCAGTCGATCAGCTTGGCTGGCGCCTCGTCGGTCATGCCTTCCCACCACACGTCGCCATCGGGCGTTTCGGCCACGTTGGTGAAAATGGTGTCCCGCTCGATGGCGGTCATGCAGTTGGGATTGGTGTGGTAGTTGGTACCCGGGGCAACGCCGAAGTAACCCGCTTCCGGGTTGATCGCGTAGAACTTGCCGTCCTTGTTGGGCTTGATCCAGGCGATGTCCTCGCCGATAGTCGTGACCTTCCAGCCTTCGAAGCCGACTTTCGGCGGCACCAGCATGGCGAAGTTGGTCTTGCCGCAGGCCGATGGGAAGGCGCCGGTCACGTAGGTCTTCTCGCCCTTCGGGTTGGTCACCCCGAGAATGAGCATGTGCTCGGCCAACCAGCCTTCGTCGCGTGCCATCACCGAGGCAATACGCAGCGCCAGGCATTTCTTGCCGAGCAGGGCGTTGCCGCCGTAACCGGAACCGTAACTCCAGATTTCGCGGGTTTCGGGATAGTGGACGATCCACTTTTGCTCGTTGTTGCAAGGCCAGCGCACATCCGCCTTGCCGGCTTCGACCGGCATGCCGACCGAATGCATGCAGGGCACGAAATAGCCGTCTTCGCCCAGCACGTCGTACACGGCGCGGCCCATGCGCGTCATGATGCGCATGCTCACCACCACGTAGGGTGAGTCGCTGAGTTCAACACCGATCTGCGAAATATGCGAGCCCAGCGGACCCATCGAGAACGGCACCACATACATGGTGCGCCCGCGCATGCAACCGTCGAACAGCCGATTCATGGTGGCGCGCATTTCAGCCGGCGCCACCCAGTTGTTCATCGGGCCGGCGGCCTCTCGGGTTTCCGAACATACGAAAGTACGCTCTTCAACCCGCGCCACGTCATTGGGATCGGACAAGGCAAGATATGAATTCGGGCGCTTGACCGGGTTCAGCTTCTTGAGCATGCCGGTAGCGCACATCTCGCCCAGCAGGCGGTCGTTTTCTTCCTGGCTGCCATCGCACCAAACCACGCGGTCGGGCTTGGCCAGGGCCGCCATTTGGTTGACCCAGTCAACCAGTTTTGCATTGCGAACGTAAGCGGGGGCGGCGGATTTGAGTACTGCATTCATGAGCGAAGGATCCCTGAAGGCTAGACGCTCGTCTCGAGCTCGCGCGGGTGGGCGCTTGCTGCCGGGCGGGGCAGTCGGGAAAGGTCTTCCCAAAGGACTGCCCGATTAAAAAGAGGCGCGCACGATACCACACAACCTTGAGCGGCCGCCACGCATGCGAAACAATGTTTCACATCACGAAGAGGAGATATGCAGGCGGTGTGACGCAGGTCACGGGAAACCACAAAACTGCGGCTGGAACGCGACCTCAGGCAGCCAGCGCGTAGGTGGTTGTCACGTGAGCCGAAAGGCGCTCGTCGCCGGCGGCC
Source organism: Burkholderiales bacterium (assembly GCA_965279115.1). GTDB lineage: Bacteria > Pseudomonadota > Gammaproteobacteria > Burkholderiales > JAEUOS01 > JAEUOS01. Next base: position 2,359,310 of record OZ257137.1, on the reverse strand, counting down.
CGCATTTCGATCTCGCCAAAAACGAGACTCCGGCCGGGCTTCAATACGCGCGCCATGATTTCCACATCCACCCCGGAAATCGCCCGCATGAAACTGGTGTTCTGCGACACCGTCGCCATCGGCCGGAAGCCACCTAGTGCGGAAGAAATCGCGATCACCATCGCGGTATCCGCTGCGGCCATCAGCGCCTGGCCGCAGACGGTGCCGCCCACCCGCACCAGCGTCGGCGAGAACGGCAGCACAAGCCGCGCTTCACCGCCTTCGCACCCCGTCACCTTCAAGCCGAGCGCCAGCACCCATGGCGCGAAATTGTCCGCAAGTATCCTCTGCCCTTCATCCGCATTCATCGCCGAGCCTCCTTGTTCCGCAATTCGCACGCACTCCAGGACCGCCCTACTCCGGCTTGATCTTCGCTTCGCGCACGACTTTGCCCCACTTTTCGGACTCGGCCGCGATCAACTGCGCAAACTCCTGAGGCGTGCCGCCGACCGCCTCGTTGCCTTGCGAGGTGATCTTCTCGCGCATGTCGGGCTCCCGGAGCGCCTTGTTCACCGCGTCGTTGAGCTTGGCGATGATGGCCGACGGCGTGCCCCTGGGCACGATCACACCCTGCCAGTTTTGCACTTCCACCGCGGGATATCCCGTCTCCGCGAATGTCGGCACCTGCGGATACTGGGCCAGTCGCGCCTTCGCGGTGATCGCGATAGGCCGCAACTTGCCGCTGGCGATGGAAGGTGCCGCGGCGTACATCTGCTCGAACATCATCTCCACATTGCCGGCCATCAGGTCGGTGGTGGCGGGCGACCCGCCCTTGTAGGCCACACTGATCATGTCGATGCCGGCAGATTGCTTGAACAACTCCGCCGACAGGTGGTGCGACCCGCCGATACCGCCGTTGGCAATGGTCAGCATGCCCGGCTTTGCCTTGGCCGCGGCCACGATGTCCTGCACGGTCTTGTAGGCGGACTTCGGATTGACCATCAGAACCAGTGGCCCGCGTTCGATCAGCGCCACAGGCAGCACGTCCTTTTTCGGATCGAAGGGCAGGCTCTTGAACAGTGCCGCGTTCACCGCCAAGGGCGCAAAATTGCCCATGCCAATGGTGTAACCATCCGGCGCCGCCTTGGCGATGGCGTCGGTGCCGATGTTGCCACCGGCGCCTGCCTTGTTCTCCACCACCACCGGTCGGCCGAGAATGGTCGCCAGCTTTTGCGATACCTGGCGACCGCGAATATCTCCGTTCCCGCCGGCGGCATAGGGCACGATGAAGGTGATGGTCTTGGCCGGATACTCCTGCGCCGCTGCTGGCCGCGCCAACCCAAAAGCCGCAAACGCGGCAGACAACATCAACAGCCAAAACCTGCCTGTCCTCTGCATGTCCGTCTCCTTCTTGTTCGTGTGACCACCGGCCAGACGCGGATTCTCGCAGGGTTGCCCGGAATGGTCACTTCCCTATGCAAAACCGCCCGAAAATCTCACCGAGCAGATCGTCCGCTGAAAACTCCCCGGTGATCCCGCCCAACGCCTCGTGTGCATGACGCAACTCCTCGGCCAGCAGTTCCAGCGGCGGCTCTGTCGCCTCGAGATGCTGTTGAGCCGCGTCAACCGCCAGCTTCGCCTCGTCCAGCGCAGCCATATGACGTTCTCGCGCGATCACCACATCCTCGCCGGCACCTTCGAGTCCCGCGTGACGCAGCAACTCTGCACGCAGCGCGTCCAGCCCAGCGCCGGATCGGGCCGAAATCCGGATCGCGTCAACCGAAAGGCCGGGGGCTTCACCACTCTTGTCGATCTTGTTGATCACCTTGAGCCGGGTGATCCCGGCCGGGATCGTCCCGGCCGCCAGCGCGTCCTCAGGCCCCTCGCCCGCCGCCTCCACCATGTGCAGGACCAGATCGGCACGCGCGATTTCGCGGCGCGTACGCTCGATGCCAATGGCTTCAACCTCGTCGGTGGTGTCGCGCAGCCCGGCGGTGTCGATCACGTTGAGCACCATGCCTTCGACCAAGATCGCCCGATGCACCGTGTCGCGGGTGGTGCCGGGCACGGCAGTGACGATCGCCGCCTCCTCTCCAGCCAATGCGTTCAGGAGCGATGATTTACCGACATTGGGACGCCCCGCCAAAACGATCGTGAACCCGGCACGCAGGCGCGCGCCCTGGCGTCCGCGCCGCTGCAGGCCTGTCAGGGTGGCGCCGATCGCGGCCACGCGTTCATGCGCCTGCGCGCGCTTGAGGAAATCGATCTCCTCTTCGGGAAAATCCAGCGTCGCCTCGACCAGGGCGCGCAACTCCACCAGCTGGTCGTGGAGCAGGCTGATTTCCCGCGAGAACTCGCCATCGAGTGAACGCAGAGCGGCGCGCGCAGCGCGTTCGGAAGCCGCATCGATCAGGTCGGCCACGGCTTCCGCCTGGGCCAGGTCGATCTTGTCGTTGAGGAAAGCGCGGCGGGTGAATTCACCGGGCTCGGCCAGCCTGGCACCGAGTTCGACGCAGCGGCGCAACAGCAGGTTCATCACCACCGGCCCGCCATGGCCCTGGAATTCGACAACGTCCTCGCCGGTATACGAGTGGGGACCCGGAAAAAAGATGGCGAGGCCGCGGTCCAGCGGCCGGCCTGCGCCGTCCAGAAAAGCGCCGAATGTGGCAATGCGCGGCCGGGCTTCGCGGCCAATGATGCCCTGCGTCAATGTGCGGACATGCTTGCCGGAAACCCGCACGACGCCAATGCCGCCGCGTCCCGGGGCGGTTGCGATCGCCGCAATGGTGTCGTCGTTGTTCGGCATCTGGCCTCCAGGGCCAGGAAATCAGGACTTTTTCTTGGGCTTCTTGTCCGGGTCGGCACCGGACTCGATCATGCGGGTGATCTGCCACTGTTGCGCGATCGACAGGATGTTGTTGACCACCCAGTACAGCACCAGCCCGGAAGGGAAGAAGAAGAAGAACACCGAAAACACCACCGGCATGATCATCATCATCTTGGCCTGGATAGGGTCAGGCGGCGTCGGGTTCATCTTGGTCTGGATGAACATCGACACGGCCATGATGATGGGCAACAAGCCGATCGGCATGTCGAACCAGGGCAATGTGCCGAACAGCGTGTCCGGCGCCGAAAGGTCGGTGATCCAGCCGTAGAAGGGCGCGTGGCGCATTTCCACCGTGGCCAGGAGCGTCCAGTACAGGGCGATGAACACCGGGATCTGGATCACGATGGGCAGGCAGCCGCCCAACGGATTGATCTTTTCCTCCTTGTAAAGCTCCATCATGGCCTGGTTCATCTTCATGCGGTCGTTGCCGAAACGCTCGCGGATCTGCGTCAGGCGCGGCGTCACCTTCTTCATGCGCGCCATCGACTTGTACGAGGCGGCCGAAAGCGGGAAAAACACCGCCTTGATGATGACCGTCAGCGCGATGATGGCCAGGCCCCAGTTGCCCAGCATGGTGTGCAGCCACTTGAGCAGCCAGAACATCGGCTGGGCGATGATGGTCAGCCAGCCGTAGTCGACCACCAGTTCCAGCCCCGGCGCCAGTTCCTTGAGGCGGTCCTGGTCCTGCGGGCCGACGTAGAGCTTGGTCATGAGGGTGCCCGCGGCGCCGGGTGCGACGGTGCCGGCAGCGATGATGAGGCCCGCGGAGTACAGGTTTTCAGCCACCTTCTTGCTGTAGAACTCGCGTTTGGCATTGCCCTGCGGCAGCCAAGTCGCGGCAAAGTAGTGCTGGATCATGCCGACCCAGCCATCGTCAGCAGGTTTGATCGGCACGGCCTTGGCCTTCTCGATGTCCGAAAAGTCCTGCTTGTGGAATTTTTCCGTGTTGTTGTAGAAGGCCGCGCCTGTAAAGGTCTGCAGGAATTTGGAGTCGCCCGCCGGCGCCTTGCCGTCGCGCAGCATTTGCAGATATACCGAAGGCGCGATCGGCGCCGCCGTCGCATTGGAGATTTCGTGTGCCACGTCGATGGCATAGGAACCGCGGTGGAAGGTGTAGATCTTTGCCAGTTTGACGCCGTTCTGCACCGCTTCCAGGCGCACGGTCAGCTTGGCTTCGCCGGCCTTGAGTTCCTGCTCGCCGGACGGCAGGCTGAACATGGTCTTGTGGTTGGGCGCATCCACGCCCTGCACCAGAACCCCGGACTGTGCGAAGTAGTTATGCTGTCCCAGCAGGACGAAGTTCTTGTTCTTGTCCAGCGTGTCCTTGTGCTGGGTGAACTCCACATAACGCAGGTCGGCGCCTTCGGCGGAAATGTCGGCCACCATCACGTCGGTCTTGACACGCACCTTGGCACCGGCGGGCGCGGCTGCCGGGGCGGCAATGCCCGGTACAGCACCGGGGACCGCGGGGGAAGCCGAAGGTACTGCGCCCGGCACGCCAGGCGCAGGCAAGGCCTGGGCAGGCTGCGGTATGCCGGCGTTGCCTGCCGCGACCGCGGCAGGCGGATTGAGTTTGGCCTGGGTTTTCTGCCAGGCATCCCACAACATGACCAGCGAGAACGAAAAGATGAAAAACAGGATCAGTCTGCGGGTGTCCATTGCAACTCGATTCAGGTCAGTGATGCCGCCCGTCGATTCAACCGGGCCAGAAGATTCGTTGCTTCAGTTGCTGCGCGGCGGATTTCAATGGCTACGTGGCGGCACGGGGTCGAATCCGCCGGGCTGCCAGGGATGGCAACGACAAAGACGTTTCATTCCCAACCAACTGCCGGCAAGCGCGCCGTGCTCGCGAATGGCGCATGCCGTGTATACGGAACAACTCGGCTCGAACCGGCAATGCCGGCCCAGCATGGGGCTCAACAGGTAACGGTAAGCGCCAATGATCGCCAGGAGGACATGCTTCACATCAGGCCTACCTATTCACGCCGGCCGCACTTGGCGAACAAGGACGATATTTCGGCGAACTGCTCATGACGCGGCAATTTGCGGATGTCGGCGGCCACACGGATCACCACTTCAAGCGTGGACGCGTCAGCCGGCCCGCTGTCTTGCGACAGACAGGCTCGGAAAGCTTCCCGCGCGTGACGCTTTACAAGGTTGCGACGGATCGCGTTTCCGGCCAGCTTTTTCGACACCACCATGCCAAGAGCGGCATTGTCGGCACGGCGCCAGAACAACGAAAAATGCCGGCTGCGCGCGCGCTTCGGGCTCTTGAACAATGCGGCGAAGTCAGCGCTGCCCAAGCCGCGCGACCCCGTTGCCTTGCGAGCCGCGATGCCCAATTGCCTCAGACCGCCAGACGCTTGCGCCCCTTGGCGCGGCGGGCGCGGATGACGGCGCGGCCGCCCTTGGTTTTCATGCGGACCAGAAAACCGTGGGTGCGCTTGCGACGGACGACTGATGGTTGGTAAGTGCGTTTCATGACAGCTCCGGTCGGCCTTTGCGGCCGCTCAAGTAGTTGAAGAGTGCGTTAAAAATTGCGGAAAACCCGTCATTAAACAGTAATTTCCAACTTCACGTCAAGGTTGCGGCACCAGCGGGGCTGTGGATAACTCGGCCGAAAGGCGTTAAAATGCGAGGGTCGCGTAGCTCTTGCGCACAGGTTGCCGTTCGGGCGGTTTGCCGCCCTGGATTGTCGCCTGAATCAGGCCAGGCCGGATGTGCGACAAGAGGGGTGCGCCTGTGGCCGCCAACATCGCTAAATATCTTGAAAATGGCCGGCTTAAATCCCGGCATGGCCTTCCCACATGTCGCTTGCGTCGCCTGCAGAACCCGATACCGATCCGGCAGCGACCGGATTGCCCGTCGAGTTCTGGGCGCGCTGCTCGGAACAGTTCCAGGCGGAACTGCCGCGTCAGCAATTCGAAACCTGGATCAAGCCGCTCAAGCTGGCCGATGGCGGAGCGGAGTTCCCGCCTACCGAGCTTGAGCTGATCGCGCCCAACCGCTTTGTCCAGCAATGGATCCGCGAGCGTTATATCGGTCGCCTCGAATCGCTGGCGGCGGACTATTGGGGCACACCGGTACGTGTATCGGTCACCCACGTGGCCACGGTCGAGGCCGCGCCGCGCGCGGAACCACCGGCGCGCAAGGCCACCCCGGTGGACACCGAGCCGCCTGCCACCTCCGCAGCGGCGGATTCAGGCTACGCCAAAACCCGTCTGAACCAGGAATACACCTTCGACACCTTCGTCACCGGCAAGGCCAACCAGCTGGCGCGTGCCGCGGCGATACAGGTCGCCGACAACCCGGGCACCTCCTATAACCCGCTGTTCCTGTATGGCGGTGTGGGCCTGGGCAAGACCCACCTGGTGCAGGCAATCGGCAACCAGATGATCCGCCGCACGCCGGATGCGCGGGTGCGTTACATCCATGCCGAGCAGTACGTCACCGACGTGGTGCGGGCCTACCAGAAGAAGGCCTTCGACGAGTTCAAGCGCTACTACCATTCGCTCGACCTGCTCATCATCGACGACATCCAGTTCTTCAACAACAAGAACCGCACCCAGGAAGAGTTCTTCTACGCCTTCAATGCCCTGATCGAGGCGCACAAGCAGGTGATCATCACCTGCGACACCTACCCGCGCGAAATAGCCGGCATCGAGGACAGGCTCATCTCCCGCTTCGGCTGGGGGCTCACGGTGGCCATCGAGCCGCCCGAGCTTGAGATGCGCGTCGCCATCCTGTTGAAAAAAGCCGAAAGCCAGGGCGTGGTCCTGGATGAAAACGTCGCCTTCTTCATCGCCAAGCATCTGCGCTCCAACGTGCGCGAGCTTGAAGGCGCGCTGCGCAAGCTGATCGCGTTCTCGAAGTTCCACGCGCGCGACATCACCCTGGAGGTGGCACGCGATGCCCTGCGCGATTTGCTGCGGGTGCAGAACCGGGCGATTTCCATCGAGAACATCCAGAAGACGGTGGCTGACTTCTATCGCGTCAAGGTGCCAGAACTGTTCTCCAAGAAGCGCACCGCCGACCTGGTCAAGCCGCGCCAGATCGCCATGTATTTCGCCAAGGAACTGACCTCGCTCTCCCTGCCCGAGATCGGCGACTCGTTCGGTGGCCGCGACCACACCACCGTGCTGCATGCGGTGCGCAAGATCACTGAAGCGCGCAAATCAGACAACCAGCTGAACCACGAGCTGCATGTGCTCGATCAGATCATCAAGGGCTAGAGTCAAGTGCGGACCTGGTGCCCCAACCCTGTGGATAAGCTGTTGAAGCTTCATGAACAAGTCGCCGTTGCGGCCATGACGTCCTGGTTGCACACAATCGCCGGAGCGGTTATCCACAGACCTGGCGCGAATTTAATGAGCGCAACACCTTGATTCGAAACACTTGCCGCAAGTTGTCCCGATATCCACAGGGTCTTATTAGCTGTTATTGGTTTTATAAAAGAAATACTAATCAAAGGTATGAAAGGCAACCATCATGCATCTGGTGACCGCTGAACGCGACGCGCTTCTGAAGCCCATCCAAACCGTGAGCGGCATCGTTGAACGACGCCATACCCTGCCCATCCTCTCGAACCTGCTCCTCACCAAGACGGACGGCGAGTTGAGCTTCCTTGCCACCGACATCGAGGTGCAGATCTCGACCAAGGCACAGTGCGAGAAGGGGCAGGACGCCGCCACCACGGTGGCAGCCCGCAAGCTGCTTGACATCCTGCGTGCATTGCCGGCGTCGGCCAGCGTTTCGCTGGAGTTGAACAACAAGAAACTCAACATCAAGGCCGGCAAGTCGCGCTTCACGCTGCAAACCCTGGCCGCGGAAGACTTCCCCACCGTGTCGCAGTCGGCCGAGTTCAAGGCCGGCTTCAGTGTCGGCCAGAAGGCCTTGAAGGCCTTGCTCGCCCTGGTGCAGTACGCCATGGCCCAGCAGGACATCCGCTATTACCTGAACGGCCTGTTGCTCATCGTCGAAAAGGGCCAGGCCAAGGTGGTGGCCACCGACGGGCACCGGCTGGCCTATGCCGCCCTGGCGGTCGACAGCGATGTGGAACGCCAGGAAGTCATCATCCCGCGCAAGACCGTGATCGAGCTGGAACGCCTGCTCGAAGACAGCGACGAGCCCATCCGCATCGATATCGCGCCCACCCAGGTGCGTTTCCAGTTCGGCAATGTGGAGCTGGTGTCCAAGCTGGTCGAAGGCAAGTTTCCGGACTACAACCGTGTGATTCCCACCGGCTACAAGAACAATTTCTCGATCTCGCGCGAAGAGTTGATCGGCTGCCTGCAGCGTGCCGCCATCCTGACGAACGAAAAATTCAAGGGCGTGCGCTGCGTGGTGGGAGACGGCAGCCTGAAGATCAGCTGCACCAACACCGACCAAGAAGAAGCCCAGGAAGAAGCCGAGATCGACTACAACGGCGACACCATCGACATCGGTTTCAACGTCACCTACCTGCTCGACATCCTTTCCCACGTCAAGAGCGAAACCATCAACGTCGCCCTGGGCGACGCCAATTCCAGCGCGCTCATCACCACGCCCGACAACGCCGAGTTCAAGTATGTCGTGATGCCGATGCGCATCTGACCCGGGCTTCACCCGCCGTGCTTTTCCGGAACCGCACGCGCGGTTCCACCGATTCGACTTATCGCCACGCCAGGAATACCGCATGACCGACCCGCAGAAGAACCCCGAAGAAGGCAAGCCGCAGGAAAACGCCTATGGGGCATCATCGATCCAGATCCTCGAAGGGCTTGAAGCGGTGCGCAAGCGCCCCGGCATGTACATCGGCGACACCAGCGACGGCACCGGTCTGCACCACCTGGTGTTCGAGGTGCTCGACAATTCCATCGACGAGGCACTGGCCGGGCATTGCACCGAGATCACCGTCACCATCCATGCCGACAACTCGATCTCGGTCACTGACAACGGCCGCGGTGTGCCCACCGGCATCAAGTGGGACGACAAGCACGAGCCCAAGCGCAGCGCGGCCGAAATCGTCATGACCGAACTGCACGCCGGCGGCAAGTTCGACCAGAACAGCTACAAGGTGTCCGGTGGCCTGCACGGCGTAGGCGTGTCCTGCGTGAACGCGTTATCCAAGTGGCTGCGCCTGACGGTGCGCCGCGACGGCAAGATGCACTTCATGGAGTTTCATCGCGGCGTGGCGCAGAACCGCGAACTGGAAAAAGGCACCATGCCGGAAGGCATCGCCAATGGCCACCCCGCGGGCAGCATTGTCGACACCTCGCCCATCAAGGTGATGGGTACCACCGAGAAGCGCGGCACGGAGGTGCATTTCCTGGCCGACGATGAGATCTTCGACAACATCGATTTTCACTACGAAATCTTGTCCAAGCGCATCCGCGAGCTTTCGTTCCTGAACAACGGTGTGCACATCAAGCTCACCGACCAGCGTTCCGGCAAGGAGGAGGATTTCGCCTTCACCGGCGGCGTGAAGGGTTTTGTCGAATACGTCAACCGCACCAAGAGCGTGTTGCACCCGAACATCTTCTACGTCAATGCCGAGCGCCAGGCAGACCCCGGCCACGGCGTTGCGGGCCTGATGATCGGCGTTGAAGTGGCCATGCAGTGGAACGACGGCTACAACGAACAGGTGCTGTGCTTCACCAACAATATTCCGCAGCGTGACGGCGGCACCCACCTGACCGGCCTGCGTGCCGCCATGACGCGGGTGATCAACAAGTACATTGAAGAAACCGAGATCGCCAAGAAGCAAAAGGTGGAAACCACCGGCGACGACATGCGCGAAGGCCTCACCTGCATTTTGTCGGTGAAGGTGCCCGAGCCCAAATTCAGTTCGCAGACCAAGGACAAGCTGGTGTCGTCGGAAGTGCGCATGCCGGTGGAAGAAGTCGTGGCCAAGGCCCTGGCGGATTACCTGCAGGAGCGGCCGGCGGATGCCAAGATCATCGTCGGCAAGATCGTCGAGGCCGCCCGTGCCCGTGAAGCCGCCCGCAAGGCCCGCGAGATGACCCGCCGCAAGGGGGTGCTCGACGGCATGGGCCTGCCCGGCAAGCTGGCCGACTGCCAGGAAAAGGACCCCGCCCTGTGCGAGCTGTACATCGTCGAGGGTGACTCCGCCGGCGGCTCCGCCAAGCAGGGCCGTGACCGCAAGTTCCAGGCGATATTGCCGTTGAAGGGCAAGATCCTCAACGTCGAGAAAGCGCGCTTCGACAAGATGCTCTCCAGCCAGGAGGTGGTGACCCTCATCACAGTGATGGGCACCGGTATCGGCAAGGAGGAATACAACGTCGACAAGCTGCGTTACCACCGCATCATCATCATGACTGATGCCGACGTTGACGGCGCGCACATCCGCACCCTGCTGCTCACCTTCTTCTACCGCCAGATGCCCGAGCTGATCGAGCGCGGCTACATCTACATCGCCCAGCCGCCGCTGTACAAGGTAAAGGCCGGCAAGGACGAGCGCTACCTGAAGGACGACCACGAACTCAACCAGTACATGCTGCGTACGGCGCTGCTGGGCGCCGAGCTCACCCCGGCCGCCGGCGCCACGCCGATCAATGGCGATGCGCTCGAAGAACTGGCGCGCGACTACCTCCTCTCGCAGGCCGTGGTCGACCGCCTGATCCACTTCATCGACGCTGCGGCGCTCAAGGCGATGATGGACGGCGCCGAAGTGGACCTCACCGACGAAGCCGCCGCGCGCCGCTCGGCCGACGGGCTGCTGGGACTCATCACCGACAAATCGGTGACCGTGGTTCCCGAGTACGACGACCGTATCGAGAACTGGGTACTCAAGGTCAAGCGCAGCAAGCACGGCAACTGGAAGAACAGCACCATCGACCCGGACTTCGTGCATGGCGCCGACTACGCGCAGATCCGCACCACTGCCCTCAAGGTAAAAGACCTGATCGGCGCCGGCGCGGTCATCAAGCGTGGTGAAGGCGAAAAAGCCCGCTCACATCCTGTGGCCGACTTCCGTGCCGCCGTGCACTGGATGCTGGCCGACGCTGAACGCAACATGAGCCGCCAGCGCTACAAGGGCCTGGGCGAGATGAATCCCATGCAACTGTGGGAAACCACCATGGACCCGACCGTGCGCCGCCTGTTGCGCGTGCAGATCGAGGACGCGATCGCGGCCGACGGCATCTTCACCACGCTGATGGGTGACGACGTCGAGCCACGGCGGGCGTTCATCGAGGGCAATGCGCTGCGGGCGTTGAATATCGACGTTTAAGAACGCTCCCCACGGTTGTAACCCCCCTTGAAAATCCTTGTCCTGGGCGGCTACGGCAACTTCGGCGCAAGAATCTGCCGGGCACTGAAAGACGACACTGCAATCGAGCTTGTGGTAGGGGGCCGTGACGCCAATCAGGCTCGAGGGTTCGCCGCCGAATTGGGTTGCGGCGCCGCGGGCGTCGCGATCGATCATTCATCCCCCGAACTGACGGGCGAGCTAAAGCGCCTCGGTGTCGAACTGCTGATCCACACAGCCGGCCCGTACCAAGGCCAGGGTTACGAGGTTGCGCGAGCAACGGCGCTCGCGGAAGCGCACTACGTCGATCTCTCGGACGGACGACGGTTCGTGTGCGACTTTCCGGGCGTGATGACAGATGCCTTCCAGAAGGCCGGGCGAACCGCGATTTGCGGCGCCAGCACCGTGCCGGCACTGTCTTCGGCGATAGTCGATGCATTGTGTACAGACTGGCAACGCATCGATGCCATCGACACTTGCATCGCACCGGCGCAAACCGCACCTCGCGGCAAGGCGACGCTGGAAGGAGTGTTGAGCTATTGCGGTGAAGAAATACCGGTCTGGCTCGAAGGAAGGTGGCAGGCGCGGCGTGGATGGGCACAGCCGGAGAAGGTCCGGTTCAAACGACTGGCGTCGAGGGTGGGGGCGCTATGCGACATACCCGATCTCGAACTGTTCCCTCCGCGCTATGCCGTTGCTCAGCGAGTGATGTTTCGCGCGGCTCTGGAATTGGGATTCACGCAACACGCACTGGCAATTTTGGCCACGTTCCGCGCACAGGGTCTCATTGCGCACCCGGCGCGGCTGGCGGGTTTCATGAACGTGGCCGCCAACGCGATGAACTTTCTGGGCTCGGCACTCGGCGGCATGGTAGTCAAGGTCGAAGGGCTTGATGCGAATGGTTCACCCGCCCGACGGGCGTGGCATATCGCGGCTGATGACGATCATGGCCCGGAAATCCCCTGCATGGCCGCCATCCTGTTGGCGCGCAAGTTCGCGCGCGGCAAGTCGTTGCCCAGTGGTGCATACGCGTGCATGGGTTTCCTTGAACTGGAGGAGTTCGCGCCGGAATTCGCCCGCTGGGGCATGGTGACGGACATCATCGATGAAGCAAGCATCGGTATGGAGGATATCCATGCCAGATGAAGGCAACCGCAAGCTATTGCGCGCCAGCCTGGTATTCGTCTGGCTAGCCACTGCGTTCGTCAGCATCCTGGAGTTTCGCGGGCAGAGCGCTCGGCTTCTCATGCCTTTGGGGCCGCTCAGTACGACGTTGGAATCCACGCTGATCCTCGGTGGCGCCGCCATCGATGCGGTGCTGGGTTTAGCCATGTGGTTCAAGCCGGCTCGGCGCACCTATCTGGTCGCGCTCGCATTCATGGTGGTGATGACGTTGACTGCCACGGTCATCGACCCCTCGTTATGGCTGAATCCGCTGGGACCACTGACCAAGAACGTGCCGATCGCGGTGGCGCTACTGATCCTGTCGAGGGATGCCGCGTGAGCGCCTACCTGCTGGTCAAGTGGGTTCACATCCTGTCCAGTGTCGTGCTGGTAGGCACAGGTCTGGGCTCGGCCTATTACATGTTTTTCGCCAACCGCAGCAGAGACGTCGCGGCGCAAGCAGTCGTGGCGCGGCTGGTCGTAAGGGCGGACTGGTGGTTCACAACACCAGCGGTGATCGTGCAGCCGGCCACTGGTTTGCTGCTGACCTGGATGGCAGGCTTCCCGCTTTCGTCTTTCTGGATCGCGGCGTCGCTCATGCTCTACGTTTTCGCCGGAGCCTGCTGGTTGCCGGTACTGTGGTTGCAGACGCGCATGGCGGAGATTGCGCGTGAAGCGGTAGCTGACGGTACTCCGCTGCCAGAACGCTACTGGCGCTACAGCCGGCTTTGGGAACGGCTCGGCTATCCGGCCTTCGCCGCGATGATTGTGGTGTTCTACCTAATGGTGGCCAAGCCGGGCGGCTGGCCATAAAGCCGGTCGATACGGCCAATAACTGACCATTCGTGAGCCGTATCGGCGCAAATTGCGGCTCATTGTGGCTTCACCTCCTCGAGACACCTGGGAACAACGCGGCTGACCCAGCCTTCACCGTTCGCGCCGAAGCTTTGGCTGAACGGCTCGGCCGCACGCTGGCCGACGTGGCGCTCGCCCACGACGCGAACGCCACCGCCGTCGAGCTCCATAGCCCTTCGCGCATGCTGCGCAAGAACGGGGCGTAGTACTACGAAGCGCTCAACGCGCCCAGTGGGGATCCCCCGATGCGGCAGCGCGGGTTGTGTGGTTCATCACCCGGTTTGAAGGCGGGATGTCGTTACCAAGATGCATTTCCCCTCCTTGAAGGCAGGCTCATCCGACTTGGCCGAGCGGGGTGTGCTTGCGGTGGTTGGGCAGGGACGGGGGACGCGCCATAAGTTGGCGAAATAGCGGTAGGACAGTTAAGCCAACTTGACGGACCAGTGACCTCCAGCCTCTTGCTGGAGGGTAAGGAGATCGTACGTACGCAGCATGTCCAGAAGACCTGCGTGGCCATATGTTTGGGGCGAAAACGCGGGGTCTGTACGTTTGAGGTATTGACCAAGCCCACCAAGATGGACTTTTCCCTCTGGCGTGTCGCCAGCGAGCAATCGAATGGCTTCAACGACCATCATCGGGCGCTTTTTTGGCTTAGCTACCTCAGGTTTGACGCCTTCGATCTTTTCCTTGTCCTTGTTGTTGGTGGTATTCGCGGTACTTTCGGCTTGCTCCTTGTTTGGCGGTTTGACCCATTCGAAGAACTGGTCGCTCGCGTTTCGCAGCGCATCGGGGCTTTTGGCCTCGCCGACGATGTAGACGGTGGCACCTCGCTCTCTGAGCTTTCGGCAGAGATAGGAAAAATCTGAGTCGCTGGTAACGAGGCAGAACGTATCCGCGCGATCGTCAAATAATGCTTCCACTGCGTCCAGGGCAAGCGCAATATCCGAGGTGTTTTTGCCTGAAACGTATCAAAACTGCAGGCACGGTGTGAAGGCCAGACGAACTAATGCTTCTTGCCATTTGTTGGTCAGCGTGTCGTGATTGCCATACCCGCGGCGCAAGACAACACGGCCGAATTGCGCTACGACGCGAAGTGCGTACTCCAAGACCTCGGGCCCCAAACTGTCACAGTCGACCAGGACCGCGACGCGAGCCTCCTTGCTGCTGGTTTGAATGTTCGTCACGTCGTTCCCGAGCCCTTGCATCCTCAATGCCAGTAGATGATTTGTCCTCTAGCCCGGCGCCGTCAACCAGTCTTCAACTTGCAGCCCAGGCACTCTCTCAAACTCTCGCACATTGTGCGTCACCAGCGTCATGTCGCGCGAGCGCGCATGCGCGGCAATGAACAGGTCGTGACTGCCGATTGGTGTACCCGCTTGCTCCAGCACCGTACGTATGTCTGCATAGTGCTGGTCGGCGGGTTCGTCGAGCGGCAATATCGTCAAAGACGCAAGAAGTTGCTCAACCCGGGTGGTCAATACGTCTGAGCCCTTTCGCTTGGCGCCAAATCGCAGCTCGCAAGCGACCACGATGCTGGTACAGATGGCGTCTGGCTCGGTGCTGCTCAGGCGCTGCACCAGCACCCCGCGTGGGTTGCGGATCAGGTCGGACAGGATATTCGTGTCCAGCATCCAGGTAGGCTCAGCCATCACAAATCGTCGCGGGTCTGCGGTGGGCCGTCTTCCACGTCGGGCAGGCCCTCGTCCAGCGGCTCCCAGGTGGCCAGCAGATCCAGCAAGCGGTTTTTGCGGATGGGCGTAAGGATCAGGCGGTCGCCTTCCTTGCGCATCAGCACTTCAGTACCTTCCATCTCAAACTCGCGTGGAATACGTACTGCCTGATTGCGGCCATTGCGAAATAGTGAAGCGTGGCGTTCGGTCACATTGACGTCTTGTGGATCAGTTGGCATATGGCAAAGCATATGCCAATCTGTCCGGAAACGCAATACCGACGTATCGGCGTACCAACGCTGCGTACAATGGGGCGCCCATCTGTAGCAAGACAATGGCAAAGCAAATAGTCGGCATCGACTTCGGCACCTCCAATTCCGCCGTCAGCTACTACACGCCGCAAGGTCCCAAACTGGTCGAGCTGCTGCCGGGACAGTTCACCATTCCGAGCGCCATCTTCGCCGAAGCGGAGACCGGCGCATTCCTGTTTGGCAAGCCGGCCATCGAGGCCTATATCAGCGGCACCGAAGGTCGCCTGCTGCGTTCGCTCAAGAGCATTCTCGGCTCGTCGCTGTACGAGTCGCGCACCGAACTGCACACTGGCCAGGTGGAGTTCAAGAAGATCCTTGAGCACTTTATCGGTTATCTCAAGAAGCGCGCCGAAGAAGAGCTTGGCAGCGAGATCCACGCCGCCGTTATCGGCCGGCCGGTGTTTTTTGTGGACGACGAGCCCGAACGCGACGCCCTGGCGCAACGGCAGTTGGCCGAGGTGGCGCGTGGTTGCGGCCTTACCGACATCCACTTCCAGTTCGAGCCCATCGCGGCGGCGCTCAACTATGAAACCGGATTGCGCAAGGAAGAGCTGGCCTTGGTGGCCGATATCGGCGGCGGCACAGCGGACTTCTCCATCATCCGGCTTGCGCCTGCCCGGCACCTGGACGACGATCGCTCCAAAGACATCCTCGCCAACACCGGCGTGCATATCGGCGGTACCGATTTCGACAAGGCCTTGAGCCTGTACAAGGTGATGCCTTACTTCGGCTACCGCACCCGCATGAAAAGGCGTCCCGAGCTTTTCATGCCGAACGGCCCGTTCGTGGACCTCGCCACCTGGCACCGCATCCAGATGCTCTACACGCGCAGCTCCATCAACTTCATCACTGACCTGAGCCAGGACGCGCAGCAACCGGAGATGCTCCGGCGGCTCCTCAACCTGGCAAAGCAGCGCACCGGGCACAGGCTCGCCACCGATGTGGAAAAGGCCAAGATCGACCTGGCGCAGCATGCGGCGGCGACTCTTGCGCCCGATTACATCGATCCGCCACTTGAAATCAACATGCTGCCGGAGGATCTGGAGAACGTGTCCGTCGACCTCTGCGCCGGCATCAGCGCGAGCATCCGCAAGTGCATTGCCGATGCGGGCGTGCACGCTGATGAAATCCAGACCCTGCTTCTTACCGGCGGCACCACCGCCATCCCCTTTGTCCGGGACTTGTGTTGCCAGGAAGTGCCCAAGGCACGGATGGTCGAGCAGGACCTGTTTGGCAGTGTGGCGCTGGGGTTGGGGGTCGATGCCCATGTGGCAAGCGCGACCGGCAGGGCGGCGCAACAATCAGGTACGCGTTAGGCATCAGCCGTGTTCTACTTTCGCGCAATAGCGCTTCAGCCCCCCACTCCATCTCAGTGAGCCGCTTCATGTTGAAAATCCTGATCACGCTCTCGCTATGTCTGACAACCTTGCCCGGCTTTTCGCAAGTGCCGCCAACCGCGGCCGAGGAGCGTGCCTATACCGGCCTCTTCGCCGCCGCAGCCGGGGGCGACGTGGAGGCCATCAAGCGGGCGATCGCCGCAGGTGGCAGCGTTTCTGCGCGCGATGACTACAAGCGCACCCCGCTGCATGTGGCCGCCTACCGTTCGCAGATTCCCGCCATGCGCGCCCTGGTGGCCGCCGGTGCCGATCCCAACGCGCTGGAAAACGACCGCTACGACATCGTCACCATCGCCTCGGTGGCCAACGACCTGCCCACGCTCAAGGCGGCGCTGGAAATCGGTTGCAAGGCCACCAACATCACCAGCCGCTATGACGGCACGGCGTTGATCGCCGCGGCGCACCTCGGGCATGCCGAGGTGGTGCGCGAGCTCATCCGCGCCGGCGCGCCGCTCAACCATGTGAACAACTTGCACTGGACGGCCGTCATCGAAGCCATCGTGCTCGGTGACGGGGGCGCCAATCACCAGGCCACCCTCAAACACTTGATCGACGCGAAGGCGGATCTCAACCTGGCGGACCGCAACGGCACCCGGCCCCTGGGGCTGGCGCGCGGCCGCGGCTATGCTGCCATGGTGAAGATGCTCGAAGCGGCCGGCGCGCGTTGAGCCCCGTGCAGGCGCAGTCGCTCGCGCGCCGCGAGGCGATCTCGCTCGCGGTGGCGCTGTTCGTCATCGTGGTGTGGGGCTGCAACTTCTCGTTGCAGAAGTACTACTTCGCCACCCTTTCGCCGCCCGGTTTCCTGGTGGCGCGCTACGCGGTCATGCCGGTGTGCGCTTTGGCGCTGCTGTTCTGGCGCTACGGCACGCACTGGCCGCTTCTCCCGCGGCGCGACCTGCTGGGGCTGGCCTGGGTCGGGTTTGTCGGGCACGTGCTGCATATCGGCATGGTCACCTGGGGCATCCACTGGTCCACCGCCTTTTCCAGCTCGCTGATTCTTGCCTGCGGGCCGATCTTCACCCTCATCATCCTGCGGTTGATGGGGGTGGAACGCCTGCAACGCTGGCAGGTGATCGGCGTGGCCATCGCGCTGGTGGGCGTGCTGGTGTTCCTTTCCGACAAGCTGCTGGGCGGAAACTGGCGCGCGACCGGTGGCGACCTGTTCCTGCTCCTGGCGGCGTCGGTGTTTTCCTACTACACGGTGGCGGCCAAGCCGCATGTGGAGAAGCACGGCGCGGTGGTCGTCATGGCATACGCCACCCTGCTGGGCGGCCTGCCCATGCTGGTGATCGCCCTGCCCTCGGGCTACAGCGCGCCCTGGGGCGCACTTTCGGCGCTGGGCTGGGTCGGGCTGGCGTGGGCGATCGTCATGTCGGCCTTCATCGGCTGGCTGCTGTGGGCGTGGGTCAACGCGGTGCGCGGCGTCGCCCGGACCGCCCCTTTGCAATACCTCATGCCGCCGGTGGCCGGTGTGGTTGCCTGGGTGTTCACCGACGAGCGCTTTGGCGCCGTCAAGATGCTGGGTGCGGCCATCACCCTGGCCGGCGTGGCGGTGGCGCAATTCGCCGGCGGCAAGCCGAAGGACAATCCCGCGCCGCTGGACTGAAGCCTTGTGCAGCGCGCGGCGGCGGGGCATGATGACACACCTCCCGTGAAGGATTCGCCACCATGTCATCCATCGGCCCGTTGCTGGTTCGTCATCTTGCCGACCCCACCTCGAGCTGGAGTGTCGGCGAGCTGGGCGTGCTGGCCGAGTTCCACCACCACGGCGCCACCCTGCAGCCGGACCCGTATACGGTGATCACCGGCGGTGGCGCCATACGCGTTTGCGAGCGGGACGACATCGTACCGCTGGCCTACGAGACACCTTCGGCCAATCCGCGCCTGTGGAACCACGGCGTGGTGTTCTGTTTGCCGGCTGACAAAGCCGGCATGTCACGGCGCTCCAGCGTGACCGAAATCGGGCCGGATACCGAATCCATCCTGCAGGGTGCGCATGGGGAGGTGCTGTTCGACCTGGGTTTGGGCCTGCGCACGGCGGATTTCATGGTGCGTACCCGCGACCCCGCGCTGCTTTCCATCCTGCGCACGGCCTGCGGGCGGCGCTGGATCGATGATGCGGCCCTCAATGACGCCATCGTTGCGGCCAGCCCCCACCGGGTGATCGTTTCGCGTCTGGCGCGGGTGGAAATCAGCAATGCGATTCCCGCGCCCGACGGTTTTTCTCCGGACGGGCCGCATACCCACCTGCTTCCGGCCATCATGCGGCGCGAGCGCGTGCACGATGCCAACATCCCGGTGCCGGCGGGCATGCTGCCCTGCCTCACGCTGTACCCGGCCCATCCGGCCCGCGATGCCGAAGGGCGCGAGCGCGCCTTCGATGCCGGGCTGCATCTGGCCTATCAGGACCTGTTGAAGGGTCTGGGCCATCCCGATTACCTGGCCGCCAAAGCAGGCGATGCGCAGGTCGATTCGCGCATCGCGCACCTCGGCCGGCTGATCGCAAAACGCCAGCAGGCCTTCCTGCAGCCGGCGTAGGGATTCCCGTGGACACCATCGTTCTGGGCGCCGGCATGGTCGGGGTGGGCACGGCGCTGGCGTTGCAGCAGCGTGGCCACGGCGTCGTCCTCGTCGACCGCACGCAGCCGGGGCGCGAAACCTCCTACGGCAACGCCGGCATCATCCAGCGTGAAGCGGTACAGCCCTACGCATTTCCGCGCGAGGTCATCAAGCTGGCTAGGATCGCCACCGGCATCAGCAACGACGCCCACTACCATCCGGGTGCGCTATGGGGTGTGGCGCCTCAGCTGTTCAAGTACTGGGCTGCCAGTGCGCCGCGTCGCTACGCGAAAGTCGTCGCGGCCTACAGCCGCCTGATCGAGCATTGCCTGACCGAGCATGCCGCGTGGATCGATCCGGCCGGCGCCGCCGACCTGATCCGCAAGACCGGCTGGCTGCAGATGTACCGCTCCGGCCGGATGTTCGACAGCGCGGCAGCAGAGGCGATGGCGCTCGCGCGGGAACACGGTCTCGCCAGTGCCGTGCAGGACAGCGCCACACTGGCGGCCGCGCAACCGGTCCTCAAGCAGCGCCTGGCTGGTGCGGTGCACTGGCAGGAACCCTGGAGCGTGCAGGATCCGGGCGAACTCGTCGCACGTTACGCGCGCCTGTTCGAAGCGCGTGGCGGGCACTTCGCCATCGGTGATGCGCTTACCCTGCGCGCCGATGGCGCGGGATGGGCGGTGGACGCCGGTGCGGCCGGCAGGCCTCGCATGCCGGTGCGCGCTGCGCACGTCGTCATCGCCCTGGGGCCGTGGTCAGACACGCTGGTGAGGCGCCTGGGCTACCGCCTGCCGCTATTCGTCAAGCGCGGCTATCACCGTCACTATGCGGGCGAGGCCATGCCGAGCATGCCCATGCTGGATGTCGAGCGCGGCGCGTTGCTGGTGCCGATGGCGCGCGGGCTGCGCATCACCACCGGTGCGGAGTTCGCGCGCCAGGATGCGCCTGCCACGCCCGTGCAACTGCGGCGCGCCGAGAAGTCCGCGCGCGAGATCGTCGCGCTCGGCCAGCCGGTCGAGGCCGAGCCCTGGCTGGGGTCGCGGCCCTGTACCTCCGACATGTTGCCAATCCTCGGCGCCGCGCCGCGTCATCCCGGACTGTGGTTCAACTTCGGCCATGCCCATCAGGGCTTCACCTTGGGACCGGTGACGGGAAGGCTGCTGGCCGAGCTCATCAGCGGCGAGAAGCCGTTCATCGACCCCTCGCCTTACCTGGCGCAGCGCTTTCTCTGAGCGTTTGAAGCGCTGCGCCTAAAGCCCTTCGCGCATGCGCTTTGCATCCAGCGCGCGATCGAGAAAGTCCAGCCGGTCCTGGCCCCAGAAGCGTTCGCCGTCGAGCACGAAGATCGGCGCGCCGAAAATGCCCTGCGCCACCGCCTCGTCGCTGTACTGCCTGTAAAGCGCCTGCACGGATGGCGAGGTTTCCGCCGCGTGCAGCGCCGCGCCGTCCAGGCCGTTCTCGTCTGCCACCGCGATGCGCACCTCGGGCTGCGCGGTGTCGCGCTCCTCGGCCCACAGCGCGCGCAGCAGGGCGTGCGACAGGCGCGCCGCGTCCAGGCCCTGTTCCTGCGCGGCGATCACCATCCAGCCCGGGCGCTTGTTCCAGTCCGGGTCGGTCACCAGTTCCGGGTAGTACCTGGGTTGCAGGTTCATCGGCATGCCGAGGTACTTGCGCCAGCGGTCCAGTTCCAGTGCATGGTAGGTGCGGCGCGCCGGCGGGCGGGTGCGCAGCGGCACCCCGCCGGTCTGCGTGACCACCGCCTGGAAGTCGTAGGGCTTGAGGATCAGCTTCGCATGGTGGCGGCGCGTGATATCCACCAAGCGCGGCCCGGCAAAGTAGGCCCAGGGGGAGGAGAGGCTGTAGAAGCAGGAGACTTCGATCACGTCAGGTTCCGGTCGGTTGGGTTGCAGGTGGTGCTCAGCGTTTGTGCAGCGAAGGCGCGGGTGCGCCGCTCATGTTGGCATCGTAGCCCGGCGCCACGCGCGCGTCGATCACGCAGACCTTGCCGCCACGGGCTGCGGCCAGGCCGCGTGCGAGCGCCGGCCCCAGGTCCTGTGCGCGGGTGACCGGGCCGATCGCTTCGGCGCCCATCGAGCCCGCCATCTGCGCGATGTCGATCACCGGTTCGCTCATGCGCTGGCCGATCCACTTGTTCTCCACCGGTCGGGTGCGCTCCTTCGCCACCCGCTCCTGGTGCAGCTCGTCGTTGAAGAACGAGTGGTTGTTGCATACCACCAGCAGCATGCCCAGCCCATAGTGGGCGGCGGTCCACACCGCTGTATTGGCCATCAGGAAATCGCCGTCGCCGATGATGCCCACCGCCACCCGGCCACTGCCGCGCAGGGCCAGCGCCGCGCCCACCACGTTGCCCGGGCCGGCCCCCACTCCGCCGCCGCCATCGGCGCCGAGGTAGTCAAGCGGATGGTGAAAATCGCGGTAGGCGCCATTCCAGCCTAGCGGCAGGCGCACCAGGCACACGTCCTGTGCCGGTGCGTGCAATGCCAGCGCGTCGGCCACGGCGCGGATGCTCACCACGTCGTCATCCGGCGCGGGCGCCAGCGCGGCCCGGGGCGGCCAGGCCTTGGGTGCCTGCAGGGCAACCAGCGGCAGCAATGCCGCCACCGCCGCGTCCGGCTCGCACAACATGAACACATCGGCCGGCGCCAGGCTGCCCATGTCCATGCTCCAGCCGCGGTGGTTGTGGCTGTCCAGCGAGGCATTGATCACTTTCGTGCCGGGGGCGATGCCGCCAGCCTGCTTGATCGCGCCGCCCGGGTCCACCCAGTCGAGCAGCAGCACCACGTCGGCCTCGCGCACGGCCGCACAAGCGGCCTGCGACATGAAGTTGCCGGGCGGCCCCACGTGCTGCGGATGCGCGGTGGGAAAGGTCGCGCCGGTCTTCAGATCGGTGATCACCTGCGCCTGCAGCTTTTCGGCCAGCGCCACGCGGCGGTTCCAGTCGGTTTCGTCGCGTGACATGCGCCCGCACAGGATCACCGGGCGCGTGGCCGCAGATAGCAAGGCCGCAGCGCGCGCCACGTCAGCGTCGCGCGGCGGAGGTGCCAAGGGCGGTGCATAGCGCGCGGCCTCCGGCGCCGGCAGGGGCGCGGCCATCTTCTGTTCCTGCAAGGCGGCGTCAAGGTTCACGTACACCGGGCCACAGGGCGCGGTCTGTGCGATCTGCCCGGCGCGCAACAAGGCTTCCACCGCGGCCGGCACCGAGCCGGGCTGGTTGTCCCACTTGGTGTAGTCGCGCACCAGCGCGCCCTGGTCGGAGGCGGTGTGGATCCAGTCGATCCACGGGCGCCGCCGCGCCGCGTCCCACGGGCCGGTGGCGCCCAGCATCAGCACCGGCGCGCGGTCGCACCAGGCGTTGAACACCGCCATGGTGGCATGCATCAGGCCCACATTGGAATGCACCACCACGCCCATCATCCTGCCGCTGGCCTTGGCATAACCGTGGGCGATGGCTACCGCCACCTCCTCATGCAGGCACAAGAGCATTTCCGGCGCGGCATTACCGAGGTGGTTGACCAGGCTGTCGTGCAGCCCGCGGAACGATGCGCCCGGGTTGAGCGCCAGGTAGGGGATGTCCATCGCGCGCAACGTGTCGGCAATGATGTCGCTGCCCCAGCGTTCCTCGCTCGGCGCGGATGGCGCGGGCGTGTCGCGGCCCATGGCTTGGTCCGGGGATGGGTTGGGAGGCATGATCGGTCCGTTCATGTCAGTCCGCCTTGATGTTGGCTTCGGTGATCACCTTGCCCCAGCGCGCGTGGTCGTCGCGGATGGTTTGAGCCAAGGCTTCGGGCGTGCTGGTGGCGGCCTCGATGCCCTGCGCAGCCAGGCTGGACCGCACATCCGGGGCGTTGAGCGCGCGGGCGATGTCGCCATTGACCTTGGTGACAATATCCCTTGGCGTGGCGCCGGGCATGAACACGCCCAGCCATACGTCGAGCGCCACGCCAGGCACCGTCTCGGCGATCGCCGGCAGCTCCGGCATGGCGGCAAAGCGCTTGGCACCTGCGCCGGCCAACAGGCGCAATTTGTTTTCCTTTACATGCGGCATGAGCGAGTTGACCGCGCCGATGAAGAGCTGGATACGCCCGCCCAAGAGGTCGGTGATGGCCGGCACCGCGCCCTTGTAGGGCACATGCGTCATCGAAAGCCCGGCGGTGCGCGCCAGCAGCTCGGTGGCCAGCTGCTGCGGCGAGCCGTTGCCAGAGGAGGCGTAGTTGAGCTTGCCCGGGTTGCCCTTCGCGTAGGCGATGAATTCCGCCACGTTCTTCGCCGGCACGGACGGGTTGACCACCATCAAGAACGGCACCACCGCCACGGTGGTCACCGGCGCGAAGTCCTTGAACACGTCGAAGGGCACGCGGCCCATGTGCGGGTTGAAGGCGAAGATGTTGTTGGCACCGAGGAGCCAGGTGTAGCCGTCCGGCGCGCTCTTGGCCACCGCCTCGGCGCCGAGGTTCATGCCCGCGCCCGGTCGGTTCTCCACCACCACCGGCTGGCCCCAGGTCTCGGTGAGCTTTTGCGCGATGGCGCGCGCCACCACGTCATTGCTGCCGCCCGGGGTGATCGGCACGATGAAGCGCACCGGTTTTGCAGGGAATGTCTGCGCCGTCGCAGCAGCAGTGGCCATGATGAGGCCCGCTGCCAGCCAGCGTGCGAATCCTGATCGCATGGGTGTCTCCGTGTTGTTGTTGCCTGGCCAAACGAGCCCGCAAGCTTACACCGGCGCCATGCTCGTGGATAATTCCCCTCATGACCACCAAGACCGGATTGGCCCTACTCGAAGAACATGCGCGCCACGACCTGGCGCGGCTCAACTATCCAGCCGCCAACTGGGTGCCGCCGCGCGACGGCCCGGATGGCAAGCCCCTGCTCGACGTCCTGGTCGTGGGTGCCGGCATGTGCGGCCAGACCGCCGCCTACGGACTCAGGCGCGACGGCGTGCGCAACCTGCGCATCATCGACCGCGAGCCGCTCGGCCGCGAAGGGCCGTGGGGCACCTTCGCGCGCATGCAGACCCTGCGCAGCCCCAAGCACCTGACCGGCCCCGACCTCGGCGTGGGTTCGCTTACCTACCGTGCCTGGTACGAGGCGCAACATGGCGCCGCCGGCTGGCTGGCTCTGTACAAGGTGCCGCGCCTGGAATGGCGTGATTACCTTCTTTGGGTGCGCCGCATGGTCGGCCTGGAGGTCGAGAACGGCACGGCGCTGGCGGCACTGGAGCCCGCGGGCGATTGCCTGCGCGCCGACCTGGCCGGCCCGCGCGGCATCGAGACCGTGTTTGCACGCAAAGTGGTGCTGGCCCTGGGTCGGGAAGGCAGCGGCATATTGCGCTGGCCCGACTATCCGTCGCTCGATCCGCTTTCGCCCGCGGCGCGCGCGCGGGTGTTCCACGCGTCGACCGAGTTCGATTTCGCCCCCTTCAGGGGCAAGCGCATCGCCGTGCTTGGTGCGGGCGCCACCGGTTTCGACAACGCCGCTACGGCGCTGGAAGGCAGCGCACGTGAAGTGGTGATGTTCGCACGGCGCGCCACCCTGCCGCAGGTGAACAAGTCCAAGTGGACCTCGTTTCCCGGCTTCTTCCACGGCTTCGCGGCCATGCCTGACGAGGTGCGCTGGAAGTTCCTCACCCATGTGTGGTCGGAACAGGTGCCGCCGCCCTTCGAGTCGGTATTGCGCTGTGACAAGCAAGCCAACTTCGCCCTGCACCTGGGCGAGACGTGGAACGACGTGAAACCACATGCCGCCGGCGTGACCGTGACCACGCCCAAGGCTACTTACGAGTTCGATGCGGCCATCATCGCCACCGGCTTCGATGTCGACCTGATGCAGCGCCCCGAGGTGGCGGCGTTCCGCGACCATGTGGACGTGTGGTCGCGCCATGTGTCCGCCGCGGAGGCGAAAGTGCACGACGAGGCGTCGCGCTTTCCTTACCTCGGGCCCGGCTTCGAGTTCATGGAGAAGACGCCCGGCACGCTGCCGGCGGCGCGCAACGTTCACGTGTTCAACTGGGGCTCTGCCATGAGCCACGGGCAACTGGCGGGCGACATTCCGGGCCTTGCCATTGGCGTCAACCGCCTGGTGCAAGGCATCTCGCGTGACCTGTTTGCCGCCGACGAGGCACGCATGTACCAGACCCTGCTGGCACATGCCGAGCCGGAGTTGAGGCCGACGCGCTACTACCTTCCCCCTCAAGACTGAGGCAGCTGCCATGCTGGACATGCCCCCGATCGCGTATGCCAATGTCAACGGCATCCGCGTGGGCTATTACGCCGCCGGGCCGGTGAGCGATACGCTGCCGGTCGTGTTGTGCCATGGCTGGCCCGAACTCGCGTTCTCGTGGCGCCACCAGATCAAGGCCCTGGCCGACGCCGGCATGCGCGTGATCGCGCCGGACCAGCGCGGCTTTGGCGCCACCGACCGGCCCGACGCCGTCGAGGACTACGACCTCGAACACCTCACCGGCGACCTGGTCGGGCTGCTCGACCATTTGGGTATCGCCAAGGCGATCTTCGTCGGCCACGACTGGGGCGGCTTCGTCACCTGGCAGATGCCGCTGCGCCATCCCGACCGGGTGGCCGGCGTGGTCGGCGTCAACACGCCGCACACCGCGCGCGCGCCGGTGGACCCGATCCGCATTTTCAGGAAGCGTTTTGGCGAGCGCATGTATATCGTGCAGTTCCAGGACCCGGGACGGGAACCGGATGCGATCTTCGCTGCGCGACCCGATCAGGTGTTCGACTTTTTCATGCGCCGGCCACGACCGGCGGGCGCGAACCAAGGCGTACCCGGTGCTGATGCGGGCGCCAACGCCGGCATCGGCGCGGCAGCCACCGCCAACCTCGCCTTCCCGCAAATGGTGGCCGCCTATGACGCGCGCTTCGACCGGCGCGAGCCGATTCTCGCGGATGCGGAGAAGCAGGTCTTCGTCGACACGTTCCGCAAGACCGGTTTCACCGGCGGCATCAACTGGTATCGCAACATGACGCGCAACTGGGAACGCTCGGCCGACCTGGATCACACGGTCAGGGTGCCGGCCCTGATGATCATGGCCGAGAACGACGCCGTGCTGCCGCCTTCGGCCACCGAAGGCATGGAAAGCCTGGTGCCGGATCTGGAAAAGGTCCTGGTGCGCGACTGCGGGCACTGGACCCAGCAGGAAAAACCCGCCGAGGTAAATGCCCTGCTGATCGATTGGCGGCGGCGTCGCTTCGGCTGAACCGCGCGCCGCTCAATCCACGGTCGCGCCGGACTCCTTGACCACCACCGCCCACTTGGCGCGGTCCGCCTTGACGGTGGCCTTGAACTGCTCGGGTGTCTCCCAGCGTGGCGTGTTGCCGGTGTCGATCAGGCGCTGGCGTATGGCCGGGGTTTCCAGCGCGGCCTTGACTGCCTGGTTGATCTTCGTGACCGCCAGCGGGTTCATGTTTTTCGGGCCGAACATGCCGAACCAGGTGTAGTTCTCGAAGCCCGGTACGCCGGCCTCGGCGATGGTGGGTACTTCCGGAATGGCCGAGACCCGCTCCTTCGTCGTCACGCCGAGTAGGCGTACCTTGCCCGCCTTGTAGTGCGGCAGCATGGCCTGCACCTGGCTCATGTAGCAGCACACATCGCCCTTGACCACCGACGAAACCGCGTCCGGTCCGCCCTTGTAGGGGATATGGGTGATGGTGAGCCCGGTCTTGGAGAGGAACTCTGCCATCGCCAGATGGGTGCCGGTGCCGTTGCCGGTGGAGGCGTAGTTGTACTTGCCGGGGTTGGCGCGCACCAAGTCGATGAGTTCCTTGACACTCTTGACGTCGATCACCGCGGGATTGATGGTCAGTACGTTCGAGACGTTGACGATGGGCGCGATCGGCGTGAAATCGGCTTCCACATCGAATGGCAACTTCTTGTACAGGGCCGCGTTCACGCCATGGGTGGCGGCGGTGCCGAACAGGACGGTGTGGCCGTCCGGTTTGGCGCGAGAAACGTACTCCGAGGCGACGTTGCCTGCCGCCCCGGGGCGGTATTCGTACACCAGGTTGGTGCCGAGGGTCTTTTGCATCGAGTCCTGCAACAGGCGCCCGACGATGTCCACGCCGGAACCCGCCGGGAAGGTCATCACGATGGTGACCGGTGTGGTGCCGGGAAAGTCCTGCGCGTGGGCTGGCTGCGTCAATGCCGCGGCGCAGAGCGCTGCGCCAAGGAGGTTGCGCGTGATCCGTGGCTTCAGGCAAGTAGTGGTCATGGCGTGGCAATCCTTTTGTCGAACCGGAAACGATACCAGCATCCCGCGCCGGGCGGAAATACCTGAATGGGCCAAGCTTATTCCGTGCCGCTTGTTGCCAACCCCCCCACGGAAGTGCGGATATCGCGCACCAGGGTCACGTTGCCCTTGCGTTTGCGGCCTTCCACATAGGGGCGCAGGATGCGGAATACTTCGTGATCGAACGCGCCGGGGTTGCCGTCGGCGCCTGTCAGTCGCCATTCATCCACTGTGAAAACCGCCTCGCGCCCGCTGGCAGGGTCGCGCTCCACCAGATCGACAGGCCCGTCGTAAGGCCATGTCGGCAACACCAGCGGAGCGAGCGCTTCGCGCAGGCGATGCCAATGGGCTGACGCGTCTTCCTTGCCGCAGCAGGCGCCCAGGCAACGGCGTACCTGGAAGGCAAAGCACCGCGTGTCGGCCGGTTCAGCGCGTCGCCGCCTTTCGAGGCCAAGGACTTTCATGCAAAGATGGTTCTCCCCGGCGATCAGCGCCAGGGTCGCGCGTGCACTCGCGCGGCTGGCGAAGGGGCCGTGCAGATCCTGCTGCGCGTCGGTCGTGATGCCGGCCAGCAGCGGAAATTCCAGCTTGCGCGCCGTGTCGTCGAGCCGCAGCGCCACGGCTGCGGTGCGGCGGCGCAGCTTGATGTTGTGCGCCGGCAGGCGTTCCTGCACCAGCCTTGCTTCCAACAGGAGTGCCGAGAGTTCGCCGGCGGTCTCGATCCACTCGATGCGGCGCAGTTCTTCGGACAGCCTGACCCCGCGGTCACTGCCCCAGTCGCCGGAAAAATGCCCGCCCACCCGCTCGCGCAGTGACTTCGCCTTGCCGATATAGAGCGGGTGTTCGTTGAGTCCGTAGAACAGGTAGACGCCCGGTGATTCGGGAATCCGCGCCAGCGTGTCCACCGGCAGGTGCTTGGGTAGCGAGGGGCGGCGCAACATCCGCTTCACGGCCGCTGCCATGGTGTCCGCATCAAAGGTGTTTGCCAGATGCCGGGCCAGGTCATGCGCCAGGCGCGCGTCGCCCAGCGCCCGGTGCCGGTCTGAGCCGCTCAGGCCGTAGCGTGCGGAAAGCGCGTCAAGCCCGGCGGACTCAAGGTCAGGTTCAAGTTCGCGCGCCAGCCGCGCTGTGCAAAGCGTCGGGGCGAAAAACGACACTCCTTCGCGGGCAAACGCCTGCTTGAGAAAACCGTAATCGAAGCGCGCGTTGTGTGCCACCAGCAAGGCGCCTTCGAGCAGGGCCGCCAGTTGCGGTGCCACCTCGGTGAAGCTCGGTGCATCGCGCACCATTTCGTTGGTGATGCCGGTCATGCGCGCGATCTCGGGCGGGATCGGCCTGGGCGGCCGCACCAGCGTGGTCCATTCGCGCGCAGGCTTGCCTTCTTCAAGGATGACCGCACCGATCTCGGTGATGCCGTCGTCCCTGGGCGAGAGGCCGGTGGTTTCGAGGTCGAGAAAGACGGTCAGGGGGGCGAACATGGGCGTCAATTGTGCGGAGAAGCGTGCATTGTCGCTGTACGGTGGCTCGTGACTTGCGCCAGCGTCGCATCAGTTCAATTTTTACGCAGGATGCGAATTGCAAATCCGCTCGAATTCAAGCGCTATCGTCCTCAGACCAACTGGCACGCGGGTGTTACTCCGGCCCAGGATGCGGACGAGTTCCCAGGGCGCGTGCCCGGTTTTGCGCCGTAGTCCTGCGGTCGCACGTACCGTATCCCCCGACGGCAGCACACCGAAGACCCGGAATACCACCGCTGAACCGGTGGCGCAGCAGTAGTGCCAGGTTTCCACGCAATGGTTCATGTGTCGCCCCTCCTCCCGCAGCGCGTCATGCGTGGTGAGCGGGGTGAACGTGACATGTCCATTTGACCAAGGCCCGAGCGGCGACTTCCATGCGCGGGAAGCGTCGTCAGCGCAAACTTCGTGCGGCGGTTCAAGTTCGAACGGTCGCCATTGCCTATGCGCGCGGCGTACCAGCGAGGCCCAAGTCGAGGTCTTGCGGGGGTAACCTTCCTCGAATCCGTTCTCCAGCAGTGCCGCGAGGACGTCGGCCACCTCGGAGCGCACCTCCCGGGACGGATTCTTGAACTGTTCCAGGTGCGCGGCGGCGCGCGCGGCAAAAATCGGCAGGCGCGACCATCCGTCTTCGGGGTCGCGGATCATGCATGCGAGCAGCATCGTGGCGAAAGCCTCTTCGCCGAGTTGGTCGAAAAATGCGGTCGCGCCCTTCAATCCCAGGGCCTTCACGGAGGCAGTCACGATAGGGTGACCTTTCTCGATATCAAACAGCGTGACATCCGGCAGAAAGCGAAATTGCGTCGCGCGATGAAACCGCCACTCCGCGGGCGACGCAACCCGCTCGACCATGCGCTTGAGACTTTGTTCCAACTTGACACCGGGTTCTAGGTCCGCCGGAAAATGATTGAGCAGGCCAACCGCGTGATCTACCCAGGCCGCAGTCGTCTGGCCGTTGTCGAATTCGTTCCGATGCTGATTCCAGATCCGTAGCGAGGCCACCGGATCGGGAAGTGCGAGCCAACTGGCGATGGATTGATGCAAACTGTCCAAAAACGGCGGCGGAAACACCGGGGCCAGGGCGCGCACAAACCTGGATTCAAGTCGTGACCAGCGCAACTTGCGTCCAAACGCGAAATGCAGCGCTCGCAGCGGGCGAGAATAGCGGTATCCCGCAGGCAGGAAATCGCGCACCCAGGCATTGAACACGTTCAACAATCCGACGAGCACACGGGCCGGGCAATCGGTGCCGACAAGGCGGGATTGGCGCGGCCATGCCCGAGCCTCGGGCCACTCAAGCACTTGCGCAAGATTCTGCCGACACGGCGCGCTTTCGGGGCGAAGACGCAGGTGCAGGGTTTTCGCGTTTCGGTGCTCGACCGCGACCGAAGCTGCCAGTACCACCACGCATGTATCGCCACGCTTGAGGCGCCTGACCATTTGCAGGTGCCGGTCGCTGAATGCCTGCCGGAATGCCGAGGCTGCTTCGCCCAGTGTTGGCAGTGTGGCAACGTCCGGCGCGTCGGCATCGCATTTGAAGGGGGGTTCTTTGAGCGCCTTGGTGGCTCTGGCGGATGGCATGGTGTGTGTCGAAGGCGATTTGAAAGGCCATTCTTGATTCCACATGCGACGCGTTGTGTCGTATGGACACGCTACATTCACGCCGTGCCGAAACTTTGCACGAGGCCGCGTTCGATTCTTGAGGAGATTCTCTTGCCCCACCATGCTGACCAATACCGGGCCCCGGCCGGATTCACGATCGTTTCAGGCGGTCAAACCGGAGCGGACCAGGCCGGGCTCGACTGGGCCATGGCCAAAGGCATCGCCCACGGCGGCTGGTGCCCCAAGGGGCGCAAGTCCGAGACGGGGCCGATCGACGCGCGTTACCACCTTACCGAGACTCCGGGGTCCGGCTATTTGGAACGCAACGAATGGAATGTGCGCGACAGCGACGCCACGGTTGTCTTCACCCTGCTCGAAAAGCTCGACGGTGGTTCGAAAAAGACCACGGACTTCGCCACCGCCAGCGGGAAACCCTGGATGCACTTCCATCCCCGGGTGCACCCGAAATACCTGGCGCGCTTCCTGGCCACGCATTCGGTCCGCACGCTGAACGTCGCCGGCAAGCGCGAATCGTCCGCACCGGGCATCGCCAGAATGGTGGCCGATTCCCTGGACGGAGCGATCGACATTTCCATCCCGGCGGAGCATTCCCCTGTTTAGCCGCGGCCGCGACAGATGCGTATCAACGACACATCTCGTCGCCTCCCCGTGGAACATGTGTCCTGAGTTCAAGGAGACCCTCATGGCAGGCAAAGCTTTTCGCAGGCGCTTTCGTTTCAATGACCGGCCGGTCGACGACGTACCGGAAATCGTTGTTCTCTGGCTATTGCGCCTGCTGGTTCCGCTCGGTGCGCACCGTCATCTCATCCAGGAGAACGGGTTCCAGAGCGATGCGGTTGCCAAGGCGGTCGGGCTGGGTCAATGGCTCGTTGAAGGGATCCAGGCCGCCGATATCGACGAGCACGCCGAGTTCGATCCTCGTGCGGTACTGAAGGTGCTGCGTAACCTTAATGCGATCGCCGAACGCAAACTCGGGGGTGTAGCGCCTCCGGCAATATTGCAGAAGAACATCGACCGGCTGACGCCCCTGGTGGGCCTCTCGACGTCCGATTCGCGCATCCTGGCTTTTGCGGTGGTCAGCCACTACGACGGGCTTCTGGATGACGTCTTTGGCTGGGTGGGCGACCTGTCGTCAGCCCGGCTTTTCCGAGTGCTGGCGGTGGTATTGGGCATGCCTGAACACGAGGTGCGCACATCGCTGTCACCCCACGGCGTCCTCGCGCGATCGGGCTTGGTCACGGTCGACCGCAATGGCATGTCGAACCTGCGGCAAAAGATCAATCTGTTGTCCGAGCACTTCGGCGACCAGATTCTCTCGACCGACGCCGACCCCATGGCCCTGTTGCGCGATACGGTCCATCCCGCGCGACCACCGATGCTTTCAATTGGTGACTACGAGCACCTGACGCAACCCCTGGCGATCCTGCGCCCGTTCCTCAAGCAGGCCTGCGCGACCGGTCGCCGCGGCGTCAACATTTTCCTGCACGGCGCACCGGGCACCGGCAAGAGCGAACTGGCGCGGGTACTGGCGGCCGAGGTCGGCTGCGAACTCTTCGAAATCGCCGGGGAGGACTCCGATGGCGACCCCGTAAAGGGTGACCGGCGCCTGCGGGCCTTCCGCGCCGCGCAGAGCTTTTTTTCGCAACAGCGCGCCCTGATCGTGTTCGACGAGGCGGAAGACGTTTTCAATGACGGCGGCGGATTCTTCGGTATTAAAAGTACGGCGCAGACCCGCAAGGGCTGGGTCAATCGCATGCTGGAGGAAAATCCGGTCCCGGCCCTGTGGCTGTCCAATTCCATCCAGGACATGGACCCGGCATTTGTGCGCCGCTTCGACATGATGGTCATGGTGTCGGTACCGCCCAGGCGCCAGCGCGAGCACATTATTGCTTCAACCTGCGGCGAATTGCTCGATGCGGCGGCCGTTGCCAGGCTGGCCGAGAACGAATCTCTGGCACCGGCGGTCGTGGCGCGCGCAGCCTCGGTGGTGCGCTCGGTAAGCCAAGAACTCGGCGTCGCGGCCTCTGCGACGGCAGTCGAACAGTTGATTGCCGCGACGCTCCAGGCGCAGGGCCACCGCCTTCCATGCCAGGAGGCCTCAGTCCTGGCAGCCGGAAACTACGATCCGGCCCTCATCCGGGCCGATGCGGACCTGGCGAGTGTCGCGGCCGGACTGGCACGCGCGCGGGCCGGTCGGCTGTGCCTGCATGGGCCGCCGGGTAGCGGCAAGACAGCATTTGGCAAATGGCTGGCAGGCGAGGTCAGCGCACCCCTGTATGCGCTGCGTGCCTCCGACCTGATGGGCATGCACGTGGGCGAAACCGAGAAGAACATCGCCCAGGCTTTCCGAAAGGCTGACCGCGACGGTGCGGTGCTGATGATCGACGAGGTCGACAGCTTTCTGCAGGACCGCCGCGGGGCGCAGCGCAGTTGGGAGGTGAGCCATGTGAACGAGATGCTGACGCAGATGGAGAGTTTCCCCGGCATCTTCATCGCGTCAACCAATCTGATGGAGGGGCTGGACCCGGCATCGCTGCGC
This sequence comes from Burkholderiales bacterium, assembly GCA_965279115.1. Classification (GTDB taxonomy): domain Bacteria; phylum Pseudomonadota; class Gammaproteobacteria; order Burkholderiales; family JAEUOS01; genus JAEUOS01. Next base: position 2,326,298 of record OZ257137.1, on the reverse strand, counting down.
CGCTTCGACCTCAAGGTCAGGTTCGACTATCTGGACCGCGAACAGGCGTGGCAGCTTTTCGCCCGGACCTGCACGGCGTTGGGCCATGAAGTGCCTCCGCATTCCATGCGTGGCCGAATCGAACAATTGTCGAATCTGACACCGGGTGATTTCGCGGCAGTATGCCGCCAACATCGTTTCCGGCCGATCTCGTCCGTGGGTGCCCTGGCCGACGCGCTTGGCGCGGAGTGCCAGGTCAAGGAACGCGCCAGACCGGCCATCGGCTTCGTTTGAAATCCCGCCTCGGAATGCTAATCTGCCCGCGAAACATGCAGCATCCTACTGTGGGGAGTCAGATGCGCACACTTTCGAAGTCCAAGGTTCTTGCCTTCCGGCAATGCCCGAAGCGCCTGTGGCTCGAAATCCACAAGCCGGACCTGCGCGACGACTCGGCCGCCACTGAGGCGAGCTTCGTGGTCGGCCACCAGGTGGGGGAAATTGCGCAACGCCTCTACGACCCGGACGGCACAGCTGCGCTGATCGACCCGAAGACCGAAGGTTATCCGGCGGCAATCGCAAGGACCCAAGCCCTTCTGGCCACCGATCAGACCATCTTCGAAGCCACGTTCTCGGCCGACGGCGGGTTTGCGATGGCCGATATCCTGCTGCCGGCCAGGCACGCCGGCAAGCGCGTCTGGCGCATGGTGGAGGTGAAGTCATCGACCAAGGTAAAGGACTACCACCAGGATGATGCCGCGATTCAGTCGCAAGTGGCCCGTGCCGCCGGCGTGAAGCTGCAATCGATCGCGCTTGCCCACATCGACAGCAAATGGGTTTACCCCGGCAGCGAGGACTACCAGGGCCTGCTGCGCGAGCAGGACCTCTCGGAGGCCGCATTCAACCGCGCCGACGAGGTAAAGGGATGGATCGCCGAGGCGCAGAAAGTAGTAGGTCGCAGGACCGAGCCACTGGTCAAAACAGGAGGCCAATGCACGGAGCCCTACGCTTGCGGTTTTTTTGCGTACTGCAGGAGTCATGAGCCGCAACCGGAACATCCGGCGATCTGGCTTCCCAACAGGAAAAAGAAGTCACTCAAGGCATTGGTCGATGGCAACTACGCGATCGAAATGAGCGATGTCTCCGACGACCTCCTCAACGAAACCCAGAAACGCGTCAAGGAACACACACTGACAGGCGAGATCTTTTTCGATGCCGGTGGTGCCGCAGCAGATTTGGCGCAACACAAATTGCCTGCCTACTTTCTGGATTTCGAGACCATCATGTTCGCCGTCCCGATCTGGAAAGGCACGCGGCCCTATCAGCAGATCATCTTTCAATTCAGCGTTCATCACCTTTCAAGAAAGGGCGAACTGACCGATCAGGCATTTCTGGATTTGTCGGGCGAAGACCCCTCAAGAAAGCTCGCCGAAGCCCTGGTAGCCGCCTGCGGCGAGCGCGGACCGGTGTTCGTCTACAACGCCGGCTTCGAGAAGACCCGCATCAAGGAACTCGCCGCCCGCTTTCCCGGCCTGAAGGATGCCCTGCTGGCGATCAACGACCGCATCGTCGATTTGTGCCCGATAGCGGAACAGCACTACTACCACCCCTCGCAGCAGGGAAGCTGGAGTATCAAGAAAGTGCTGCCCGCGGCGATCCCGGAATTGCGCTACGACGATCTCGATGGCGTAAAGGACGGTGGCATGGCCATGACTGCTTACATGGAATCCATTGCACCTGGCACCACCCCGGCCAGAAAGGCGCAGATCGACAAGCAGCTGCGCGCCTACTGCGGCCTCGATACCCTGGCCATGGTCAGGCTGTGGCAAATTTTCACAGGCCGCGCCGATCTGCGCCTCTGACCAGCATGCCTAAGCGTCCCGACAACCTCGAAACCCTGCTGCTGGCGCTGGAGCTCCTCAAACGCATTCCGCGCAACCGGAAAATCTCCGCGCCGGAGTTGCATGCGCAACTCAACGAGGCCGGCCTCACGCGCGACCTACGCACCATCCAGCGCCAACTGGAAGTGCTCACCTCGCACTTCGACATCGAACGCGACGACCGCAACAAGCCCTATGGATACCGCTGGAAGGAACGTGCAGCTGGGATGTCTGTTCCGATGCTCAGCCGCCAGGAGTCGCTGCTCCTGATGCTGGCCGAAAACCATTTGAAGAACCTGCTTCCCGCCAGTCTTATGAAGTCGATGGATGGATTCTTCAACCAGGCCCGCAGCAACCTCGGCAATCATGCCGATGCCAAGATGGAGCGCGAGTGGCTGTCAAAAGTGCGCGTGGTCAGCACGACGCAGCCGCTTCTGCCGCCAAAGATCCGCCCCGGCATTTTCGAGGAGATCAGCGACGCGCTCTATGCGAACCTCTGGCTGGAGGTGGAATACAAGAACGCGAAGGGCAGGAACACCAAGGCGGATGTCATGCCTTTGGGTCTTGCGCAGCAAGGGCCACGGCTGTATCTGGTTTGCCGGTACAAAGGTTTCGAGAATGAGCGCAGTTTGGCCGTGCATCGAATTTTCCGCGCGAAGTCTTCGTTGCCGTTCAACCGACCGCGCGGATTTGATCTACAAAAGTACGATGACGATGGCCGATTCGGATTTGGAGAAGGCAAGAAGATTCAGTTGACCTTACTGATCGACAAAGCTGCCGGGTATCACTTGCTGGAGTCGCCATTGTCCTTAGATCAGACGGTAAGGGAAATGGCGGCTCATTATGAAATTACGGCCACCGTTATTGAATCCGCGCAGCTTAAGTGGTGGTTGCGCGGATTTGGAAGGCAAGTCCGCGTAACCAAGCGGATACGCGGAATTGGTCTACATTCACTCGGAAACGCTTTGTAGCTACCTAAACGAAAAGGAACGAATCATGTCCTGCGTAAGCAATCCATGGAAAAACAATTTGCCTAGCATCGGTTCGGGATCTTTTATATTGCCTGACGACATACCCTTCATTGACCAAATTAATCTTACGGCCAAGGGGAATTACAAAGTCGCTTCAAAACATATACCGGAACCTTGGATGGGCCCGCCGCTTACGGCGTGCCTATTCGTACTACAACTAAATCCTGGGTTTGATGCGTCAACGCCATTACCATCACTAGCGGAGCAAAAGGCGAAGCATAAAATCGTTGGTTCTTTAGTGGAACCGCATTTTGGACTTACTAACAAAGACCGCTGGTGGACCAGTTGTTTCAAATCACTAGCGGCTGATATTGGTATGCGCGTACTCACATATCCCCAAGGCACACCTAGGGCGCAACGAGACCAACAACTTGCCGCTGGATATGAATATCTTGAATCTAGGGTTTGTTCTGTTGAGTATTTTCCGTACGGCTCAAAAAACTTTTCTCATTCCTTGGTGCGACTTCCTTCGCAAATGTATTCTTTCGAACTTGTGAGGCTCGGAATTGCTCGTGGCGCAACCTTCGCGGTGATGAAAGGTTGGAATGAATGGTGCGGCGCTGTTCCAGAACTAGCGGGTTACGGAAAGGTAGGGAGGTTAAAGGGATACAGGGGAGCTAAACACGTAAGTCCAAACTCGTGCCATCCAGACTTCTATGAATCCGTGCTCGAAACTCTGGTTCGCTGTCAATCTGTTGGAATTGATTGAAAGAGCTATGAGACGCATGCGTCGGCCTTGCTTCGGGCCATCAGCAAAATGTCAATCGCCAAAACGAGCTCGTTTGAATGATCGTAAAAGAATGACGATTTCCATCGACGTCGTATTCCGGCTCGACGACACTTATCCACATGCTGCGAGCGCGGTGTGGTAACTGGGCTGGCCTGGTGGCTCCAGTTCAATCCACCTTCACCCCCGCACTCCTGATCACCCGCCGCCAGCGCTCGACCTCATCCTTCATGAACGCCGCCATCTCGGCCGGCGTGTTGCCCACCGGCTCAGCGGAAAGTTCGACCAGACGGCGCTGCACGTCGGGGTGCTTGAGCGCCTCGGCGATGGCTGCTGAGAACCTGGCGGCGATCTCAGGCGAGGTTTTTGGTGGTGCCACCACGCCGAACCAGGCGATCGCCACAAAACCCGGGAGCCCGGCCTCAGCCACGGTGGGTACGTTGGGCAGTGAGGAAACACGCTTTTCGCTGCCGATGGCCAGCGCTTTCAGCTTGCCCGACTTCACATGTTGCAGCGAAACGCCGAGGTTGTCGAACATCACCTCGACCTGGCCGGCCAGCAGGTCAGTCAGCGCCGGGGCGGTGCCCTTGTAGGGCACGTGGGTGAGGCGCACGCCGGCCATGGACTTGAACAGCTCAGCAGTCAGGTGCGAGGTGGAACCGCTGCCCTGCGAGGCGTAGTTGAGCTTGTCCGGGTTGGCCTTAAGGTAGGTGATGAACTCCTGCATGCTGTTGGCCGCAACCTTGGGGTGCACCAGCAGCACGTTGGGCACCGCGGCCATCACGCCCACCGGCACCATCAGGGTCGGGTCGTGCGCCAGCTTGGTGTACAGGCTCGGATTGATCACCAGCGGCGGCGGCGGTGCGGCCAGGAAGGTGTAGCCGTCGGGCTCGGCCTTGTAAACCAGCTCGGCACCGATGTTGCCGGCGGCGCCGGCGCGGTTTTCGATCAGCACGCTCTGGCCCAGGCGGGTCGAGATCTTTTCCGCCAGCACACGGGGCAACACGTCCGCGGTGCCGCCCGCCGGGAAGGGCACGACGATGCGGATCGGCCGGTTTGGCCAGTTGCCGGCATCCTGCGCGGTAGCGCCCGATGGCAGGATGAAAGGCAGGGCGAACGCGGCGGCAGCGATCCAGAGTCGCAGGGGATGCTTCATCTTTGTCTCCAGTGGGTGGCGAACCTGTCCTGAGCTGCCGGATGCGGCGCCGCACCATCGTTATTTAGCGAGCGCTCATTATAATTTGTGCCGTTCAACCAGCGAGAAGAGTCGGGCGCAATGGCCGCAACACCGCACACACCGGCCTGGCCGAAGGAAGGCCTCACCCGCGTGCCCTACTGGGTGTACCAGGACGCCGACCTTTATCGCCAGGAAATGGACCGGGTGTTTCGCGGCCGTTCGTGGAACTTCCTGTGCCTGGCTGCCGAACTGCCCGGTCACAACACTTACAAAACCAGCGACATCGGCGACATGCCGGTGGTGGTCACGCGTGATGCCGAAGGCGCCTTTCATGCCTTCGAGAACCGCTGCGCGCATCGCGGTGCCTTGCTGGCGTTAAAGCCGAGCGGCGCGGCGCGCGAGATCGCTTGCGTGTATCACAACTGGACCTACGACCTCACGGGCAAGCTCACCGGCGTGGCGTTCCGGCGTGGCATCAAGGGCAGCGGCGGCATGCTGCCGGACGCGCAACCCGACGCGCAGGCGCCGCGCCAGTTGAAAGTCGAGAATTACCACGGCCTGCTGTTCGGCACACTGGCCGACGACATGCCGCCGGTGGAAGCATATCTCGGGGCGGAGGTGGCCGAGAAGGTCAAGCGCGTCATGGGGAAGCCGGTGAAGTCGCTGGGTGGCTACAGCCAGATGCTGCCCAACAACTGGAAGCTCTACATGGAGAACGTCAAGGACACCTACCATGCGAGCCTTTTGCACCTGTTTTTCACCACCTTTCGCATCAACCGGCTGTCGCAGCGCGGCGGGGTGATCGTCGGCGGAGATGGAGGCTGCCATGTCAGCTACTCCATCACCGATGCGGTGAAGTCGGATGAGTACGAAAAGGCCGGCATGCGTTCGGCCGCAAGCGGTTTCGCGCTGGAGGCGCCCGAGGTGCTCGCATCGGTCGATGAAATCGGCGACGGCATCACCGTGCAGATCGTCGGCGTGTTTCCCGGCTTCGTGCTGCAGCAGATCAAGAACTGCCTGGCGGTGCGCCGGGTGGCGCCGCGCGGACTCGAATCCACCGAACTTTTCTGGACCGCCTTCGGTTACGAGGATGATGACGCCGCGCGCACCGGCCTGCGCCTGCTGCAGGCCAACCTGATCGGGCCGGCCGGCTTTATTTCGATGGAAGATGGCGCCGCCACCGGCTTCGTGCAGCGCGGCGTCATCGGCGCCGGCGGTCACGAAGCGGTGGTCGAGATGGGCGGCCGCGATGTGGCCTCCAGCGAGTCGCGCATCAGCGAAACCTCGGTACGCGGTTTCTGGCAGGCCTGGCGCGCAAGGATGGGCATCTGATGGCCGCCATTGATCCGCAAGTGCAGTGGCAGGTCGAGAACCTGCTCGCGCGCTATGTGCATGCGCTCGACGACGACAGGCTGGAAGACTGGCCGGGGTTTTTCTCAAGCACCGGGCGCTACCGCATCACCACCGCCGAGAACCACGCAGCAGGGTTGCCGCTGTGCATCGCGCAGGCTGATTCGCCGGCCATGTTGCGCGACCGCGTGGCGGCGCTGCGCCATGCCAACATCTACGAGGCGCAGGGCTACCGGCACGTGGTGTCCGCGACCCTCATCACCCGGATGGAAGGCACAACCGTGGAGGCGGTCTCCAACTTCCACGTCGCGCGCATCATGCACGACGGCGCCACCCTGCTGTTTGCCACCGGCCGCTACCTCGACCGCATCCGCCTGGGTGAAACGCCGGTTTTCGAGGACAAGCTGGTGCTGCTCGACAGCCGTCGCGTCGACACCCTGCTGGCCATTCCGCTCTAGCTTTCCTTCACAACAACGATTCCGGAGACTTCCGCATGCGCTTCCCGCCGCGCTTTGTCGCGCTTGCCTTTACCGCCCTTGCCACCCTCGCTGCGGGCAACGTGACGGCGCAAACCTACCCGTCCAAACCCATCCGCATCGTCGTGCCGTTCGGGCCCGGCGGTTCGGGCGACCTGATGGCGCGCGCCTTTGCGCAATACCTCGAAGGGCGCACCAGGCAGTCGGTGGTGATCGAGAACAAGCCGGGCGCCAACGGCATCATCGGTACCGAGCTGGTGAAAAACGCGCCCGCCGACGGTTACACCCTGATGCTGGCCACCAACAGCACCCACGCGGCGAACGTGAGCCTGTACAAGAAGCTGCCCTACGACCCGCTCAGGGATTTCGAGAACTTCGCGCCTTTCGGCACGCTGGGTTCGGTGGCGGTGGTGCCGCCCGGCAGCCCGCTCAACTCGATTGCGGCGGTGGTCGCGCACGCAAAGGCCAACCCGGGCAAAACTTTCTACGGGCATTACAACTCCGCCTCGCTGATGGCGGCCGAACTGTTCCGGGTGCGCACCGGCGCGCCCTTGACCGGGGTGTCCTACAAGACCATCGGAAACGCGATCACCGACCTGATCGGCGGGCAGATCCAGGTGCTGTTCCTGGAATACGCCTCCGGTGCCTCCCACATCGAAGGCGGCAAGCTCACCGCCCTGGGGGTCACAGGCCGCGAGCGCCACAAGGTCTGGCCGAATGTGCCGGCCATTGCCGAGAGTTATCCCGGCTTCGAACTCACCGCCTACCTGGGGCTGGCCGCGCCGGCTCGTCTGCCCAATGACGTTGCCGAAACCATCAACCGCTGGGTGCTTGACGCGCAGGCCGACCCCACCATCCGCGCCCGCCTCGACCAGCTCGGCATGACCCCGCGCGCACTGTCGCGCGACGAGGCGCGCCGGTTCGTGCAGCAGGAGATCGAGCGCTGGGTCGGCTATGTCAAGGCCGCCGGCATCGAACCCCAGTAAATCGACCCTCCCAACCTCTTTCAGACAAATTCAAGGATTTCCGTGCGACTCGGTTACTTCACCATGCCGCTGCATCCCTGGCAGCGCGACGCCGTCACCACCCTGCAGGAAGACCGCGAGGCGATCATCCTGGCCGACAAGCTGGGCTTTTACGACGCCTTTGTCGGCGAGCACCTGACCGACAAGGCAGAAAACGTCACCAACAGCTTCATCTTCCTGGCCACTCTCATCCCCGAGACCACGCAGATCAAGCTCGGCACCGGCACCTCCAACCTCTCGCACACGCATCCGACCCTGATCGCGGCGCATGCGGCGATGTTCGACCACCTCGCGAAAGGGCGCTTCATTTTCGGCATCAGCCCGGGCGCGCTGTCCTCGGACGCCGAGGCGTTGGGCATGGGGCTTGCGCAGGACGAGCGCAACAAGATCTTCGCCGAATCGATCGACGTGATCCTCGCCATCTGGGAGCGCGAGGCGCCCTACAACATCGACTTTCCCGGCAACCGGTTCAAGGTTTCCACGGCGCAAACCAGCCGCCCGGAGATCGGCCGCGGCATCATGTACAAGCCCCTGCAAAGCCCGCGCCCGGAGATCATCGGTACGGTGGTGGCGCCGCACTCGAAGGGCGTCATCGCCATGGGCGAGCGCGACTTCCATCCGCTTTCGGCCAACTTCCTCTTGGCGCAGTGGCTGCCCAGTCATTGGGACAACTATGCAGAAGGCAAGAAGCGCGCGGGCCAGGTGGCCAATCGCGCCGACTGGCGCGTTGCGCGTACCATCTTCGTGGCCGATGATGAAAAGACCGCGCAGCGTTATGGCCGCGAGGACGCCAACAGCCCCTACCGCTACTACTGGAACCAGCTGCGCACCAAGATGATGATGGCCAAACGCCACGTCATCTTCAAGAAACGCCCTGACGAGGACGACAGCGCCGTCACGCTTGACCGTCTGCTGGACGAACTGGTGATCTGCGGCACCGTCGACCAGGTGGTCGAGGGCATCCTCAAGCTGCGCGAGGGGGCTGGTGACTTCGGCGAACTGGTCTATGCCGGCATGGACTGGGTGGACCCGGTATTGGCCCGTCGCTCGATGGTGCTGATGGCCGAGGAAGTCATGCCGCGGGTGAACCAGGCGATCGGCGCGTCCTGAAGGATAATTGGCGGCGTTGCCGGATGAGGGGGCATCCGGCGGCGGCGGTGCATGCGGTGTACATGGAACGGGTCGAGGCGGGAACGCCGGCCTCACGGTGGGGAAGGGACGGGCCCGATGCGGGGTTGGTGGATTTGGTTGTTCCTGATTTGGGCACATGACGTAGCTGCGGCCAGTCCGGCGATTGCCGTCGGCGAGCTCGCCGAAACCGGCCGCATGATCATCAGCCGCAAGGTTTCCGACTTCCGTGATCCGACCGGAAAGCTCGAAATAGCCGAAGTGGCCGGCCCCAAACTGGCGGCGGACTTTGTGCCCATCAACCAGGACCATGTCAATTTCGGTTATGACCGCGCGCACCATTGGTTGTGCTTCGTCATAGATCCCGGGCAAAGCCGATCAAGGCTCTTGCTCGAGGTTGGCCTGGCCAGTCTCGACGTGGTCGAGTTCTATACTCCCAGGCCGGGCGGTGGTTTCGAGGTCCAGCGTGCCGGTGACCATGTCCCGTGGCACGCGCGCCCCGTGCCGCACCGCAACCATGTATTTCGCATCGATGTCGACGCCGGGGCGCCGACCGTCTATTTCCTGCGGGTGGCCAGTGCCAACACCCTGACCGCGCCATTGACGCTCTGGACGGCGGAGGCGTTTGCCAGGCACGAGCGTAGCGCGCAACTGGTGTTCGGCATGTTCTACGGGCTGCTCATCGCCTTGTTTCTGTACAACCTGGTCGTATTCCTTTCACTGCGGGATCGCGCCTACCTCTGGTACGTGGCTTATGTCGGCAATTTCGGCATGGGCCTGTTCGTCTTCGACGGTTTCGCGTTCGAGCATCTGTGGCCGGAAAACATATGGGTGGCCAATCATGCGCTGGCCTTCTTCCTCTGCTTAGCGCTCATGTTTGGCGGGCTGTTCGCGCGGGCATTCCTCGACACAAAGCGTCAGGAGCCGCGGCTCGATCGGCTCATGATTGGCACCATCGCCGCCGCGGGCGGCCTCGCGGTGGTTTCGGGCACCGGCCTGGTTCTCGAGTATGGCGCGATCATGCGCGTGCTCAGCTTCGTCGCGCCCTGCGGGGCCCTGGTTACCCTGTGGATAGGCGTCAAGGCGCTGTTGCGCGGCTTCAAGCCGGCGCGCTACTTTTTGCTCGCCTGGAGTTGCCTGCTGTTTTTCGTGGTGCTGGGCGCGCTGCGCAATTTCGCGCTTTTCCCGGCCAATCCGGTGGCCACCTACGGGCTCCATATCGGCCTGGCGTTCGACGTGGTGCTGCTTTCCATGGCGCTGACTTCGCGCATCCGCGCCCTGCAGCAAGGCATCATGGACGCGCAACTCGGTTTGCTGGACGCCAATACCCGGCATCAAGGCGCCCTGGAACAGCGCGCCCGCGAACTCGCCGAGGCCAATCGCGAGCTCGAGGCCTTCAGCCATACGGTTGCGCACGATCTGCGTGCCCCGCTGCGGGCAATGGATGGCTTCGCCAGCCTGCTCAAGATGGAGCATCAGGCGGTGCTGCCGGCCTCCGCCCAGCGCGACGCCGAACAGATCAGCCGCAGCGCGCGACGGATGGCGGAACTGGTCGATGGCCTGCTCGAGTTCTCGCGCCTGGGACGGACTGCGCCGGTCGACGGCCGGGTTTCGATGCAGGCGGTGGTCGCTTCGGTGCTTGAAGAAACCGTCGATGCGTCCGCCGTGGCCGTTACGGTGGGACGGCTGCCGGTGGTACGCGGCGATCCGATCCTCCTGCGGCAGGTGTGGGCCAACCTGATCGGCAACGCGGCCAAATTCAGTGCGCGCGCTGAAAAACCTGCCATTTCCATCGACGCGCGCAGCGAAAACGGCGAGGTCGTATTCAGCGTGACGGACAACGGCGTGGGGTTCGACACTGCTTACGCGGGCAAACTCTTCGGCATGTTCCAGCGTCTGCACGCCGCCGCGGATTTCGAAGGCACCGGTGTCGGGTTGGCGACGGTCAGGCGCATCGTCGAGCGTCATGGCGGCAGGGTGGCCGCGACCTCGGGTCCGCAAGGCGGAGCATGTTTCGAGTTCGCCTTGCCCGCCTGGCGGGTGATCGACGTGGCGCAGGACTAGAACGCGTACTTCGCCACCGCCGCCTCGTCCCATTCGATGCCGGCGCCCGGCATGTCGCGCAGGATGGCATGGCCGCCGCGGATTTCCAGCGGGCTTTTCAGCACCGGGTTGGCCCAGTCGACGTATTCCAGCCAGTGCGCCGTGGGGGTCACGCACATCAGGTGCGCGCTGAACTCGGAGAACAGGTGCGATGACATCGGCAGCCCGGCGGATTGCGCCAGCGCTGCCGCGCGCATCCAGCCGGTGACCCCGCCAATGCGCATCAGGTCGGGCATCACGTAGTCGCTGGCCTGCGCGGCGATGGCGCGGCCCATGTCGCGCGGGCCCCAGTAGTTCTCGCCGATCTGCACCGGCGTTCTCAGCGCGGCGGCGACGCGCGCGTTGCCGGCGTGGTCGGCGGCGTCAATCGGCTCCTCGATCCACGCCAGGCCCAGGTCGTCGAGCGCATCGCCGCGGCGGATCGCCTCGGTGGCGTCCAGGGCCTGGTTGTAATCGCTCATCACCAGCACCTCGGATGGCACCGCACCCTTGACCGCATGCACGGCGGCGATGTCCTCGGCCAGGGTGGCGTAGCCCAGGCGCAGCTTGATGGCGGAGAAACCACCTGCGAGCAATTCCGCCGCTTCGTGCGCCACCTTTTGCGGGCCCATCAGTCCCAGGCCGCAGCTGTTGTAGGCCTTGACCGGCCGCAGCGTGCCGCCCAGCGCCTTGACTAGCGGCATGCCGGCTTCGATGGACAGCGCGTCCCAGGCGGCAATGTCGATGCCGGCGATCGCCATGCTGAGGATGCCGGTGTTGCCCAGCAGGGTGAAGCGGCGGTCCAGCATTTGCGCGATGTCGCAAGGCGCCAGCGGCTGGCCCACCACCAGCGAGGCGAGGTCGTCGAGCATGGCCACCGTGGCCTTGAGCGCAAGCGGGGTGATGCAAAAGAGATACCCGCGGCCGGTCGCGCCGGCGCTGGTAACCAGGTCCACCAGCACGAAGGGCACGCGGGTGATCGAGCCGGTGCTGGTTTGCAGTGGGCGGGTCATCGGCACCAGCACGGCGCGCGCCTTGAGCGAAGCGATTGTGGAAGTCATGCGGCAGGCCTTTCATGTCGAATCATGCCAGCGCCGCAAAGCTTACCGCTTTCGGCTGCGCCGGCGCACGATCTGGCAGAATCGTCGGTTCAACAACAGGGAGAAAGCAATGCGCGCCAAGGCCGTCATCAGCCGCGAAGTCAACAAACCGGTCGTCGTCGAGGAAATCGAGGTTGCCCCGCCGCGTGCCGGCGAGGTCATGGTCAAGCTGGCCGCTTGCGGCGTATGCCATAGCGACCTGTCCGCCACCAACGGCACCATCCCCTTTCCGCCGCCGCTGATCCTTGGCCATGAAGGCGCCGGTAGCATCGTCGAGGTGGGCCCCGGTGTGACCGATTTCGCCGTCGGCGACCATGTGCTCTCGTCCTTCGTGACCATGTGCGGCGTGTGCCACTACTGCACCATCGGCCGGCCTGCCCTGTGCGATGTGGGCGCCAAGACCCTCTACACCCTGCCCACCGGCGACCTGCGCACCTCGGATGCCGCCGGCAACCCGCTCAACATCTTTTCCGGCGTGGGCGTGATGGCCGAGTACGCCACCGTTTCCACCCGCAGCATCATCCGCATCCCGCAGGATGCGCCCCTCAAGCAGGCAGCACTGGTCGGTTGTGGCGTGATGACGGGCTTTTGCGCCGCCACCAACACGGCACGGGTGGAGCCCGGCAGTATCGTGGTGGTGTTCGGCTGCGGCGGGGTCGGCCTTTCCGCCATCCAGGGCGCGGCGGTATCGGGTGCCGGCATGGTGGTGGCGGTGGACATCGACGACTTCAAGCTGGACCTGGCCAGGCTGATGGGCGCGACCCACGTGGTCAATTCAAAGGGCGACGAGAACATCGTCAAGACGCTCAAGAAGCTCACCGGCGGTGGCGCGGACCATGCCTTCGAATGCGTCGGCTCCGGCGAACTTGTGGCGGCGGCATACGGCGCGCTGCGCAAGGGTGGCAAGGCCATCGTGGTCGGTGTGGCGCGCCCCAAGGACATGACCACCTTCCGCACCGCCAGCATCACCTTCGAGGAAAAGACCATCACCGGCAGCTACTTCGGCTCGGCACGCCCGCGCGAGGATGCGCCGCGCATCCTCGGCCTGTACAAGTCGGGCAAGGTCAAGCTCGACGAACTGGTGACGCGTACCTACACCATCGACGAGGCGCCGCAGGCGTTTGCCGATCTTGAAGCCGGCAAGAATGCGCGCGGCGTGATCCTGTTTGACTCCTGAGGCATTTCACGTTTGCGGACGGGATGCGACTTACAATCGCGACCTGGCCTGCAAACGGTGGTTTCATGACTGACAAGAATGTCCTCGGTGGCCCGCTCCTGGCCTGCTCGTATGCGCCGCTGACGGGCTTTTTCCGCGACGGCTGCTGCCGCACCGGTGATGATGACCTCGGTACCCATGTGGTGTGCACCAAGGTCACGGTCGAGTTTCTTGATTTTTCGCGTGAGCGCGGCAATGACCTTGTCACACCGCGCCCGGAGTACCGCTTTGCGGGGCTGAAGGCGGGCGACCGCTGGTGTCTTTGCGCCACCCGCTGGCTTGAGGCGCTTGACGCCGGGGTCGCGCCGCCGGTGGTGCTGGAATCCACCCACGCGCGGCTGCTCGATTTTGTTGGGCTGGATGTCTTGAAGCGCTACGCCTACGTGCCGGCCTGAGGTCGGGTGGTGCCACGCCGCACATTGATCCTGCTGGCCTTGCTCGGGCTCGCTGGAGTGGGGTTGTTCGTCTGGGCTTCGGACTGGTTGACGCTCGGTTGGCTCAAGGACAACCGCGACGCGCTAGTCACCTTTTGCCGCGACAACATGATGGTGACTGCCCTGACCTATATGGCATTTTTTGCCCTCTGGGCCGCCCTGTGCCTGCCGGGGGTCGGTCCACTGGCCATGGCTGGCGGCATGGTGTTCGGGCACTGGATGGGCACGGCGATGGCCACCATGTCTGCGGTGGCTGGCGCGACCGTGGCATTTCTGGTCGCCCGTTATTTGCTGCGCGATTGGGCCCATTCGCGCTTCGCAGGGATGTTTGCCGTCATCGATCGCGGTGTGACGCGCGATGGAGGTTTTTACCTATTTACCCTGCGCCTGATCATCGTGGTGCCCTTCTTTCTGGTCAACCCGATCATGGGTTTGACCGCCATGCCCTTGCGCACCTTCGTTCTCGCCAGCACCCTGGGCATGGTGGCCAACAGCTTCATGTGGGTCAATGCCGGCACCATGTTGAACCGCATCGATCGCATCGAAGATGTGCTATCGGGGCCGGTGGTGCTGTCTTTCGCCCTGGTCGGGGTGCTGCCTCTTGTTCTTAAGTGGTTGTTTTTTAGGGAAAAATAGCGTATATTTGTGAAACAGAGACAAGCGCCGATTTGAGCATCAGCTTGCGGGCGCGGGAGTCGTTAAGACTCTCAAGAAATACAGCTAAAGCGGTTAGGGCGTCACGCAGTGACGCCCTAACTTGCCGGAATGAGGCTTCGCCTTGCGGCGCACGTCTATTCCGGCAGGTTCCTCCGACCCGCTTCAGTGTTCCTTGAAGCGGGTTTTGTTTTTTGGGTGATCTTATGAGTGCCGAACCTTCCTTGCTGGAAACCCTTTCGCTCTTGATGTCGCAGCGCATCCTGGTGCTCGATGGCGCCATGGGCACCATGATCCAGCAGTACAAGCTATCCGAGGAGCAATACCGCGGCCAGGGCGGCGCGCCGGGCATGTGGGAGCGTTTTCGCGACCATCCCAGCGACCTGAAGGGCAACAACGAGCTGCTCACGCTCACGCAGCCGCAGGTGATCCGCGAGATCCACGAGCAGTACCTGGCCGCCGGCGCGGACATTGTCGAGACCAACACCTTCGGCTCGCAATCCATCGCCCAGGGCGATTACGGCCTGGCGGAGCTAGGCTACGAACTGAGCCTGGAAGCAGCCAAACTTGCCAGGGCGGCCTGCGCCAAGTTTTCCACTCCCGAGCGCCCGCGTTTTGTTGCGGGCGCTGTGGGCCCTACGCCACGCACCGCCTCGATCTCGCCTGACGTGAACGATGCCGGTGCGCGCAACGTCACCTTCGACGAACTCGTCGCCGCCTATACCGACAACGTGCGCGGCCTGATCGACGGCGGCTGCGACCTGCTGCTGGTGGAGACCATTTTCGATACCCTCAATGCCAAGGCGGCGCTGTTCGCCATCGACCAGGTGCAGGAAGCGCGCGGCCTGGTCGGTCCGAAACGCCTGCCGCTGATGATCTCCGGCACGGTTACCGATGCCTCCGGGCGCATCCTTTCCGGGCAGACGGTCGAGGCCTTCTGGAACTCGGTGCGCCACGCGCGGCCGCTCACCATCGGGCTCAACTGCGCTCTCGGCGCCGCGCTGATGCGCCAGTACATCGAGGAACTCTCGCGGGTGGCCGACACCTACATCTGCGTCTACCCGAACGCCGGCCTGCCCAACCCGATGAGCGAAACCGGCTTCGATGAAACGCCGGAGGTGACCAGCGGTTTCCTGCGCGAATTCGCCAAGGCCGGCTTTGCCAACATCGTCGGCGGCTGCTGCGGTACCACGCCCGAGCACATCCGCGCGATCGCCGATGCGGTGCGTCCGGAACCGCCGCGCCTGATCCCGGAGATCCCGAAGGTGATGCGCCTGTCGGGCCTGGAAGCGGTGACCATCGGGCCGGAATCATTGTTCGTGAACGTCGGCGAGCGCACCAACGTGACTGGTTCCAAGGCCTTCGCGCGGCTGATCCTCAACGCCCAGTACAACGACGCGCTGGCGGTGGCGCGCCAGCAGGTGGAAAACGGCGCCCAGGTAATCGACATCAACATGGACGAGGCCATGCTGGACAGCCAGGCCGCCATGGTGAAGTTCCTCAACCTTTTGGCCGGCGAACCCGACATCGCGCGCGTGCCCATCATGCTCGACTCCTCCAAATGGAGCGTGATCGAGGCGGGCCTCAAATGCGTGCAGGGCAAGCCCATCGTCAATTCCATCTCCATGAAGGAAGGCGAGAACGAATTCCGCCGCCAGGCCCGCCTGTGCCGCGCCTATGGCGCCGCGGTGATCGTCATGGCCTTCGACGAGAAGGGCCAGGCCGACACTTATGCCCGCAAGACCGAGATCTGCAAGCGCGCCTACGACATCCTGGTCGATGAAGTCGGCTTCCCGGCCGAGGACATCATCTTCGACCCGAACATCTTCGCCATTGCCACCGGCATCGAGGAGCACAACAACTACGCGGTCGACTTCATCGAAGCCACCGCGTGGATCCGCCAGAATCTGCCGCATGCCAAGGTGAGCGGCGGCGTCTCGAACGTGAGCTTCTCGTTCCGCGGCAACGAGCCGGTGCGCGAGGCCATCCATACCGTATTCCTGTACCACGCCATCAAGGCGGGCATGACCATGGGCATCGTCAACGCCGGGCAGCTGGGCGTGTATGACGACATCCCGGCCGAGTTGCGCGCCAAGGTCGAGGACGTGGTGTTGAACCGCAACAACGCCAATGGCGAGGCGACCGAGACGCTGGTCAAGTTCGCGGAGAACTACAAGGCGCAGGGCAAGGTCAAGGTGGAAGACCTGGCCTGGCGCGACGAGCCGGTGGCCAAGCGCCTGGCGCATGCGCTGGTGCGCGGCGTCACCGACTACATCGTGGAAGACACCGAGGAAGCCCGCCAGCAGTTCGCACGGCCCATCCAGGTGATCGAAGGCCCGCTGATGGACGGCATGAACATCGTCGGCGACCTGTTCGGCGCCGGCAAGATGTTCCTGCCGCAGGTGGTGAAAAGCGCGCGGGTGATGAAGCAGGCGGTCGCGCACCTGATCCCCTACATCGAGGCGGAAAAGGCCGCCGGGGGCGCACAGACCAAGGGCCGCGTGGTGATGGCCACCGTCAAGGGCGACGTGCACGACATCGGCAAGAACATCGTCGGCGTGGTGCTGGGCTGCAACAACTTCGAGGTGATCGACCTCGGCGTGATGGTGCCGGCGCAGAAGATCCTCGACACCGCCCGCGAAGTCAACGCGGACATGATCGGTCTTTCCGGCCTGATCACCCCTTCGCTGGAAGAAATGGCGCACCTGGCCAAAGAGATGCAGCGCCAGGGCTTTACCGTGCCTCTGCTCATCGGCGGTGCGACCACCTCGCGTGTGCACACGGCGGTGAAGATTGCGCCGTTTTACGAGTCGCCCACCGTGTACGTGCCGGATGCCTCGCGCGCAGTAGGTGTGGCCTCCAGCCTGATGAGCGAGACGCAGCGCGAAGGCTATGTGGCCGAGCTATCCGCCGAGTACGAGCGCGTGCGTGCCCAGCATGCCGGCAAGAAGGGCCCGGACCTGATCACGCTGGCCGATGCGCGCGCCAACAAGAGCCATGTGGACTGGAGCGTCTACACCCCGCCGCGCCCCAAATTCATCGGCCGAAAGGTGCTGAAGAACTTCGACCTGGCGGAACTGGCCAACTACATCGACTGGGGCCCGCTGTTCCAGGTATGGGACCTGGCGGGCTCGTTCCCGCAGATCCTGCAGGACGAGGTGGTCGGTGAAGCGGCGCGCCATGTGCAGAGCGACGGCCAGGCCATGCTGAAAAAGATCATCGACGGCCGCTGGCTCACTGCCCACGGCGTGGTGACCATCCTGCCGGCCAACAGCGTCAACGACGACGACATCGAGATCTATACCGACGAGTCGCGCTCAAAGGTGGCACTCACCTGGCACGGCCTGCGCCAGCAGACCAAGAAGCCCACCAGCACGCCCAACCGCGCGCTGGCCGATTTCGTCGCGCCCAAGTCCAGCGGCGTGGCCGACTACATCGGCATGTTTGCCGTGACCGCCGGCCTCAATATCGAGAACCGCCTGAAGCAGTTCGAAGCCGCGCACGACGACTACCACGCCATCATGCTCAAGGCCCTGGCCGACCGCCTGGCGGAGGCCTTCGCGGAGTGCCTGCATGCGAAAGTGCGGCGCGAGCTGTGGGGCTACGCTGCCGGTGAGACACTGGAAAACCACGACCTGATCGCCGAGAAGTACAAGGGCATCCGCCCTGCGCCCGGCTACCCGGCCTGCCCGGACCACACCGTCAAGGGCCCGATGTTCGAACTGCTCGACGCCGGCGAGATCGGCATGTCCGTGACCGAAAGCCTGGCCATGCTGCCGGCCGCGTCAGTGAGCGGGTTCTACTTCTCGCACCCGGAATCCACCTACTTCAGCGTCGGCAAGATCGGCGCGGACCAGGTGGAGGACACGGTCAGGCGCAGGGGTGTGGCGAGGGAAGATGTGGAGAGGGCGTTGGCGCCGAACCTCTGAGCTTGCCTGATTCCCTGTAACCTCCGGAATGAATCCGGATTCCGTGCGTTTGCGTATTGCAAGTGTCGGCATCGGGCCGATCACCACATCGAGGAGGAAGCATGCGTTTTGAACCACGCTTGAATGGCGCCGGAAAGGCACTTCCGCAACTATTGGCTGTGAGCTTGGCGACTGCCCTGCTTCTGCCCACCCTGGCGCGTGCGCAAGCCGACGCCACCGCCGGGCGGGCCAAGGCGGAAGCCGCGTGTGCCGCCTGCCATGGCGCCAACGGGGTGAGCGTGACCGATACCATTCCCAACCTGGCGGGGCAGAAGGCGGCCTATCTTGAAGGCCAGTTGCGCGCGCTCAAGAGCGGTGCGAGGCGCAACGCGGTGATGAACGCGGTTGCGGGCCAGTTGAGTCCACAGGAAATCTCCAACGTGGCGGCGTACTTCTCGTCACTGCCCGGCGCAACCGTCGCGTCGACCAAGTCGACTTTCCTGCCCGCGCTGGCCAAGACCAACGCCACGCTGCCCGCCAACTACAAGACCACTTTCACGATGTACCAGACGGTCAACCGGCCGGACATCAACCAGGTGCGTTACCTGTACGCCAACGACGTCGCCGTGCGTGCCGCGCGCGAAGGCAAATCGCTGCCGGACGGCTCGCTCCTGGTGCTGGAACAGCATGCGGCCAGGATGGGCCCGGACGGCAAACCCGTCACCGGCAGCGATGGCTTCTTTGTTGCCGAGAAGTTCGTGGCCTACACGGTGATGGAGCGCGGCGCCGGCTGGGGCAAGGAGATTCCGGAGAACATCCGCAACGAAGACTGGCACTACGCGGCCTATTCGCCGGAGCGCACATTGCGCCCCGCCAACCAGGCGGAATGCCTTGCGTGTCACAAGCCGCTGGACAAGGACAGTTTCCTGTTCTCCATCAAGGCGCTGACCGAGGTTGCGAAAAAGCGTTGAGTCGCCAGCCGAGTCCGTAAACAAACGGCGCCCGAGGGCGCCGTTTTGTCATTCAGTGATGATGCCCATGATCCCCATGGACATGCCCATGGGTGATCTCCTCGCTGGTGGCCTGGCGCACGGCCATCACCTTGCACGCGAAGCGCAGCGCCTCGCCCGCCAGCGGATGGTTGCCGTCCAGGTGCACCACCGGCCCCTTGATCTTGACCACCGTGAACGCGGCGGGTTCGCCACGATCGTTGACGCCTTCGAGCGTGCCGCCCACCTTCACGCCGGGTGGGAACTCGGCTTTGGGAATGGTGCGCACCAGGCTTTCATCGCGCGGGCCGAAGGCTTCTTCCACGCTTAAGTCCACCGTGACGGAGTAGCCGACGGTCTGGCCTTCGAGCGCCTCTTCGACCTTGGGGAACAGGTTTTCATAGCCGCCATGCAGGTAGGCGGTGGTGTCATTGTCGCGCGGCTTGCCCTTGGCATCGGTGAGCGTGTATTTCAGGGTGACGGCGGTGTCTTTGGTAATGTTCATGCTGAGTTTCGTTGCAATCGGTTGAATGGGGAGTGCGGCTGACTGGTTAACGGGCAGCGCGCAAGGCCTGCCACACCCGCGCCGGCGTCGCCGGCATGTCCAGGTGGGAGATGCCCAGCGGCCGCAATGCGTCGACCATCGCATTCATCAGGGTGGGCAGCGCGCCGGTGGTGCCGGCTTCGCCGGTACCCTTGGCGCCGATGAAGTTGGTTGGGCTCGGGGTGCAGCATTCGATCGCTTCGACCTTGGGCAGGAAGCCGGCGCGCGGCATCACGTAGTCCATGAAGCTGCCGGTCAGCCACTGGCCGCTCTCGCGGTCGTACACGCCGTGCTCGCCGAACACCTGCCCCGCACCCTGCGCCAGGCCGCCGTGCACCTGGCCTTCCACCAGCGTGTGGTTGAGGATGGTGCCGCAGTCATCGACGGCAAGGTAGCGGGCTATGGTGCTGTGGCCGGTGTCGGGGTCGATCTCCACCTCGGCCACATGCACGCCGCTGGGAAAGGCGCGCGAGAGCGGCACTTCGGCGTCGGCATCGAGCGGATGGGGCGACTGTTCGCGCACTTCGGTGATCAGGTCGGCCATGGAAACCCCCACGTCGGTGCCCTTGACGCAATACATGCCGTCGGCGAATTCGATGTCTTCCGGCGAAGCTTCCAGGCGCTTGGCCGCAAGGGCCGTGCCTTTGCGGATGATGTCCAGCGCCCCCAGCTTGAACGCGCTGCCGAACTGCTGCATGGTGCGCGAGCCGACCACGCCGTTGCCGATGAGCTTGGCGGTCAACGGGTGCGCAGTGTCGAGCACGATTTGTTCGGGCGGAATGCCGAGTGTCGCGCCCACCAGTTCGGGAAACACGGTCTCATGGCCCTGGCCGTGGCTTTGCGTCATGGCGTGCAGCTTGAGCGTGCCGTCGGGTTGAAAACGCAGGACCACCTGGTCCTTCGGCGCGCCGCCGCCGCCGGAAGGTTCGAGGAACAGCGCCAGCCCCATGCCGCGCAGCTTGCCCGCGGCCTGCGATTGTGCGCGGCGCGCGGCAAATCCTGGCAGGTCCGCGCTCTCGACCGCGCGGTCAAGCAGGCCGGCGAAATCCCCCGAGTCGTAGGCCACGCCGGCGGCGTTCTTGAACGGCATGGCCTCTTTCGGGATCGCGTTGAGACGCCGGATCGCCACCCGGTCCATGCCCAGCTGCACCGCGGCTTCGTCGACCAGGCGTTCCACCGCATAGGCCATGTCCGGCCGGCCGGCGCCGCGGTAGGCAGTGGTGGGGCAGGTGTTGCTGAGCACGCAGCGGTGCCGTCCGTAGCCGGTGGTCACGGCATAGGCGCCGCCTAACGTAAGGCTGCCGTTCATGGTGTTGATGAGCGGGCCGGCGGCGGTGAGGTAGGCGCCCTGGTCGCAGATCCAGTGCATGCGAAACGCGCGGAAGCGGCCGTCGGCATCGAACGCGAGCTCTGCTTCGATGGTGAGCGCGCGGCCGTGCGCCTCGGTGGCCAGTTGTTCTGCACGGCTGCCGATCCACTTGACCGGCCGCCCCAGCTTGCGCGCCGCCCACATCAGGATGACCATGTCCATGTAGGGGCCGGCGCGCGCGCCAAAGCCGCCGCCCACGTCCTGGGCATGGATGCGCACCTGTGCCGGCTCCAGGCCCAGCATGTGGCACAGCCCGGGGCGCAACATCGCCTGGCCCTGGTTGGGTACATGCAGATCGAAAGCCTGGCCGTCATACGCAACGACACAGGCGCGTGGTTCCATCGGGCAGGGCGCGACGCGCTGGCTGTCGAGCTTGAGGCTTACCGTGCGAGGCGCCGCAGCAAAAGCGGCGGCGGTGGCGGCCTCGTCGCCGTATTCGTAGTCAAACACCAGGTTGCCGGGCACGCCCGCATGCACCTGCGGCGCATCCGGCTTGATCGCGTCCTGCGGATGGGCGACGGCGGGCAGATCCTCGTAATCCACTTCGATGAGCCCGGCCGCGTCCTGCGCGCAAGCGGCAGTCTCGGCCAACACCACGGCAATTTCCTCACCGACGTAGCGCGCGCGATCGCGCGCGAACGGCAGCCAAGGCGGGACGATCACCTTCATGCCGCCGCGTCCCGGATAGCCCACCAGGACGCCCGGCGCCTTGAACTCGTCCGCGCCGGTATCGGCGGCGGTATAGACCGCCAGCACACCGGGGTGGGCGCGCGCGGCGGCCGTGTCGATGGCGCGGATCCCGGCATGGGCGCGGTCGGCCCGCACGAAGGCAGCATGCACCTGGCCTGGCAGGTTGACATCTGCCGTGTAGCGGCCAGCGCCAGTGATGAGTCGGCGATCTTCGCGCCGGCCGGCAAAGGGGGTGTGGGTCATGTCAGTGGGTGGCGGGTGGTGCCGGGAAATTCACTTTGACTTAGCATTGTGGCATGCACGCCGACGTAGTTGCCGCAGTTGCGCCCCCCGGTGCGTCACCCAGACGGCGCATTGCCCATCTCGACATGGACGCCTTTTACGCGTCCGTCGAACTGTTGCGCCGGCCCGAGTTGCGCGGCCTGCCGGTGGTGATCGGCGGGCGGCGCAATTCGCCGGATGGCACGGCACGTCCCTTGTCCGAGTACGCCGGACGCGGCGTGGTGACCACCTGTACCTACGAGGCGCGCGCCTTCGGCGTGCATTCGGCCATGGCCATGATGAAGGCGCGCGCCTTGTGCCCGCAGGCACTGATGCTGCCGGCCGACTTCGACGAATACCGGCGCCTTTCCCGCCTGTTCAAGGAGGCGATCGCCAGCATCGCGCCGGAGATCGAGGACCGCGGTATCGATGAGGTATACATCGACCTGACCGGGGTGCCGGGCGACGCGCGGCTGGTGGCGCAGAACATCAAGGACGCGGTGCGCGCAGCCACCGGGTTGACATGCTCCATCGCGGTGGCGCCCAACAAGCTCCTGGCCAAGATCGGCTCGGAACTCGACAAGCCCGACGGCCTCACGCTGATCGAACCGGATGACCTGGAAACGATGATCTGGCCGCTGCCGGCCAAGCGTATCAATGGCGTGGGCCCCAAGGCCAATGAAAAGCTGCAAAAGCTCGACATCCACACCATCGGCGACCTGGCGCGCGAGACGCCGCAATTCCTGATGCGCCACTTCGGCCAGAACTACGGCCGCTGGCTGCACGAGTGCGCCTACGGCCGCGACGAGCGGCCGGTGGTCACCTTCCAGGAGCCCAAGTCGCGCAGCCGCGAAACCACCTTCGAGGAAGACACCCGCGACTGGGACGCCATCGCGCGCGTGTTGGTGAAGCTGTGCCAGCAGGTGGCCGAAGACCTGAAGAAACGCGGCTATGTCGGCAAGACCATCGGCGTGAAGGTGCGCTACGACAACTTCCGCATCGTCACCCGCGACAACAGCGTCGAAGTACCGGTGAACGACGCGCTGGCCATCCGCAAGGCGGCGTTTGCGGCACTGGCACGGGTGGCGCCGGAGCAGCGCTTTGCACGGCCGATCCGCCTGATCGGCGTGCGCGTCGGCACGCTAAGCCAGGAAGGAGCGGTGACTGCGGATGAACCGTTGCGCGGTCAAACTTTGGAGTTGTTCGGCGATTGACCCTGGCCTGCGGGAAAGTCGCCCGCCATCGTTGCCAGTTCCCTCCGCAACACCTTGCCCAGCATGTTGCGCGGCAAGCGCTCGGCGAACGTGAGGCTTGAAGGCAGCGCGTGCGCAGGCAGGCGCCGTGCCATGTGCGCGTTTAGCTCGGCCAGCAATTTGTCGCTGCCCTGGCGCGATTCGCCGCGTGGCACGACGAAGGCGCGGATCTCGCCGCCCTTGCCCCATTCCGGCATGCCGACCACCGCCGCTTCCAGCACGGCCGGGTGCTCGTACAGCACTTCCTCGATGTGGCGCGGGTAGATCGGGTAGCCGCCCATGAAGATGACGTCCTTGCGGCGGTCGATCACGTAGAAAAAACCATCCTCGTCCATCTTCGCGATGTCGCCGGTGTAGAGCCATCCGTCGCGCAGGGCCATGGCGGTCTCGTCCAGGCGCCCGTGGTAACCCTGCATCAACTGCGGGCCGCGGATGACCAGTTCGCCCGGCGTCTCCGGGGCTAAGTCGGCGCCGGTTTCGGGGTCGATGATGCGCGCTTCGGTATCGGGTAGCGGCAGGCCGATCGAGCCGTGGCGGCGCTGGCCGCCCAGCGGGTTGCAGTGGGTGGCGGGCGCGGCTTCGGTGAGGCCATACGCCTCGACCACCCGGCCGCGCGTCAGCTTCTCGAACTCTTCCTGCACTTCCAGCGGCAGCGGCGAGCCTGAAGAGACGCACAGGCGGATGGAGGCCACGCCGTACTTCCGCACGCCGGGAAACAGCGCCAGGCTCTGGAACATCTGCGGCACGCCGGGAAAGATGGTGGGCTTCTCGCGCGCGATGGTCTCGAGTGTCTCCTCGACATCGAAGCGCGGCAGCAATATCAGGGTGGCGCCCACCAGCGCCGCCAGATTGACGCAGCCGGTAATGCCATAGGCGTGCGAGAACGGCACCACCGCCAGCAAGCGCTCGTCGCCGGGGCGGATCTCTGGGGTCCAATGACGCAATTGCAGGGCATTGGCGGCCAGGTTGGCATGGGTGAGCATCACCCCGGCGGGCGCCGTGCCGGTGGTGCCGCTGGTGTAGGCGATCACCGCCAGGCTTTCCATCGCCGGCGGCGCCAGGGGTGCGCTGCTGCCGCGTGCCAACAGGCTGGAAAAGCGCGTCGTTTCCACCGTGCCGCCGCCTCTATTGGCAGGTCTGGAATCGCCACTGGTAGGCCCGAGGAAGCGGTAGGCCAGACGCTGCCGCAACCCCATCATCGACTTGAACGAGGTGAGCACCACATGGTCGAGCTTTGCCGCGGTGCCAATGGCATCGATTTCGTGGCGGTAGGTCGTAAGCGCGATCAGGGTGCGCGCGCCGGCGTCTGTGAGCCGGGCGATCAGGTCGTCGCGCGAGTAGAGCGGGTTGACGAACACCGCCGTCGCGCCCAGTTTCAACACGCCGTAGTAGGCGATGAGCGCCTGCGGGATGTTGGGCAGCATGATGGCGACCCGGTCGCCCGGCGCCACGCCGAGTTGCGCCAGGCCGTTGGCGAAGCGGTTGGACAGCCGATTCAGCAGCCGGTAGCTCATGCGCCTGCCATGGAAGCGCAGGGCGTCGGTTGACGCAAAACGCCGTGCCGCCGCTTCAAGCGTGCGCGTCACCGGGGCGATCGGCGGGCGGATGCGGTAGGGGGTGCGGCTGTCGTAGTACTTGAGCCAGGGGCGCTCCTTCTCCAGCGCGCGGGCGCGGGCGCGACGCGCGGCGCGCTCCTCGGCCAGGCGGGCCGGCCCCAGAAAACGCTCGATGGCGCGGTTCACCGCGTCCGGCCGCTCCACCATCACCTGGTGCGCCGATACCGGGATCACCACCTCCTCGGCGCCCGGGATCAGTTGTGCCAGGCCACGCTGCGAGGCTTCCTCGAACAGGAAGTCGCGCTGCCCCAGGATCACCAGCGTGGGCACGGCGATCTTTTTCAACGTCTCGGTGCCGTCCCATTTCGACAGGGCATTGCGGTTTTGCGCGCTCACCACATGCGCCGGCGGGTACAGGCGCGCCACCGGCACGGTGCGGCGGGCCAGGCGCAAGAGTGGCGCCGGCAGCCCCAGCAGGGCACGCCCGGTCCACTTGAGCCGGAACGAGACGGCTGAGCCGATGATCACGAAGCGCTCGACCCGCTCCGGGTATTTGCCCAGGAAGTAGGTGGAAATCGCCCCGCCGAAGGAGTGCGAAACGAGCACAAAGCGCTCCGGCGCGCCCACCGCGGCCAGCATGGCCACCACGTCGGCGCATAACTCCGGCACGTCGTAGCGTGAATGCGGCGCGTCCGAGAGGCCATGGCCGCGCAGGTCGAGCGCGATGACGCGGCTGTCGTAGTGGAAGTGGTCGAGCTGGAAATGCCAGTACGCCGCACGGCCGCCAAAACCATGGATGAACACCAGGGTGCGTAGCGCATCGCGCGGGCCGGCGTCGACCACGGAGAAGCGGATCGGACGGCCGCCCTCGGGCGCGGGCAGGTTTACGGTGCGGCGGTGCAGGTCGACATCGAGGGCCATGAGCAGCGCATCATGCCGCTCCCGACCCGAAGCGTCAAACCGCAGTGCGGCGTGAAAATCCCCGCGAACCCTTGCGGGCGCTCAGGACACCTGCGGCTGGCGTTCCATGAATTCGATGCCGCGCAGGCTGATGGAAGCCGCCATGTCCGGGCCCATGCGCTCGATGCGCACAAAATCCAGCGAGCGCATGCGGCGCAGTCGCGGCATCACGAATCCCAGCAATTCCGCGTCGCGGTAGGCGGCAGCACCGGGAAAAACCTCGCGCGCCAGTTCCGGCAGCGTGTGGCGCCGCTCGGACCGGGAGTAGAGCTTCTCCAGGATGTTCTGCTGGAGCTTGTCCAGACGGATGGACTGCGGGGACAGGGCCGAATCGTGCATGTTCATGAACGAAAGTTGGGCATCAGGTCCAGAATATCAACGCAAGGGGTGTGCCATTGTGCGAACAGGCGGTGTTTGGGCCATGTTTTCGGCCCCTTATTCGTCCGCAGGCCCATCGGCGACCGACTTGGCGGCGACCACGCGGATACGTACCTCCCCGGCCTGCACCCGCTGGCCCGGGCGGATCTTGGCGGTCTTGCGCAATTCTTCCTTGTTGTTGACGCGGATGCCGCCGGCGGCCACCAGCGCCTTGCCGGCGCCGCCACTATCGACCACACCGGCCAGCTTGAGCAACTGGTTCAGCTCGATATATTCGGTGTGGATGGGCACTTTGAGATCCGGCATGGCTTCAGCCTTTCAGCGGGGTCAGGGTGATCTGCACCGAATCGGAATCGTTGCGCATCCAGATGTCGCCGTCCTGGATGGTGCACTGCAGGCGCATGTTGCGCGCGGCCAGCTTGCCCAGCGCGCGCACCGCCTCGGGGTCGAGGGCGTATACGGTGAGGTTTTTCGCCCGCTCGACCTTGGGGCCGGTGGCCTTCCACCATTGCGGCGTGCTGGTGCCGTAGGCGTAGACCAGCATCGCGTCGGCCTTGCCGCAGGCCTTGAGGATGGTTCTGTCGTCAGGCTGGCCGACCTCGATCCACTGCTCCACCGCGCCGGTGAGGTCGCGCCGCCAAAGGTCGGGTTCCTCCACGTCCGACAGGCCCTTGCCGAAAGCCAGCAGCTCATGGGCGTTGAGCGCGAAGGCGAGCACGCGCACCATCATGCGTTCGGCGGTTTCGGATGGATGGCAGGCGATGGTGAGCGGATGGTCGGCATAGTAATGCCGGTCCATGTCGGCCACCTGCAGCTCGGCTTTGTAGATGGTGGACTTCAGTGCCATGCGGAGACTTTCCTGCGGTGGCCCTTCATCGGCCGCCCGCGTAGAGCTTGACCACGCGGTACAGGAACTCGTGGCCTTCGTAGAGGGATTGCACGCGGATGCGCTCGTTCAGGCCATGCACGCCGCCGCCGTCCGGGTCGCGGAACATGCCCGAAAGCCCGTAGGCCGGGATGCCGGCATTGTTCATGAAGCGGCTGTCGGTGGTGGCCACCAGCATGGTCGGCACCAGCGGCACGCCCGGCCACATCTGCGCGGTGACCTGCTCCACCGGTGCCATGATCTCGCGGGTCAGCGGCGGCGCGGGCGAGAGCGTCGGCGCGCCGACCATGGACACCTTGATCTTGTCGTTGTCGAGCACCCGGACGATGGTCCTGGTGACCTCGTCAACCGGCTCGCCCGGCAGCACCCGGCAGTTCACCGTGGCGCGTACCCGCTGCGGCAGGGCGTTGGTGGCATGGCCACCGTCGATCATGGTGGCCACGCAGGTGGTGCGGAAGGTGGCGTTGTGCAGCGGGCTTTGCGAGAGCCGCGCCAGTGCCGCCGCATCCGGCGGATCGCGCAGGATGGCGCGCATGTCCGCGCCGGTCTGCCCACCCTCGATGGCGGCCATGCGCTCGAAGTAGGCGCGGGTGGTGTCGGAGAGCTTGAACGGCCAGTCATGGGCGCCCAGTCGCGCCAGGCCGGCCGCCATGTGGGTGATGGCGTTGTCCTTGCGCGGCACCGAACTGTGCCCGCCGGGGTTGGTCACTTCCAGCGTGTAGGTCTGGAACACCTTTTCGCCTGCCTGTATGCCCATGCGCACCGGCTTGCCGGCCGCATCGAGCAGGCCGCCCGAGCCTTCGTTGAGGGCGAACTCGGCGTCGATCAGGTCGCGGTGATGCTTGAGCAGGTATTCCACGCCATTGAACTTCGACGGGATGATCTCCTCGTCGCAGGTGGCCGCGACGATGATGTCGCGCTCAGGCCGGAAACCTTCGCGCCGGTAGCGGATCAGGTTGTCGAGGAAGATCGCCACCATCGACTTGTCATCGGCGGCGCCGCGGGCGTAAAAGTAGCCGCCTTCCTCGATCAGCTTGAACGGGTCGCGCACCCAGTCTTCGCGTTTGGCTTCCACCACGTCCAGGTGGCCCAGGAGCAGGATCGGTTTCTTCGTGCCGGTGCCGCGATAGCGCGCCACCAGGTTGCCCTTTTTCGGCGCGCCGGGTGGCACGATGATGCGGATGTCGGAGGCCGGGATGCCGCCGGCCACCAGGCGTTTCTGCATCGCCTCGGCCGCCACGGTGCAACTGCCGGCGGAATCGGTGGTGTTGATCTCGACGAGTTCCTTGTAGAGCTCGCGCAGTTGTTGCTGGGCGGGGGTGGGGGTCTGGGCGCTAGCCGGGCCGGCACAGGCATACATCCCGGCCAGCAGGCCGATCGCACAGTGGACGATCACGCGATGGGAAAAAAGCATTGAGGCGAGCCGGTGGAATGCGAACGTCCAAGCATAACCGGTCCACCGGAACGGCGCTTCCATACCCATGACTTGCGGCAAGGCTTGTCGGATACCACGTGGCCCTGATAACGTGCGAGCCTTGTGCACCGACGCAGGAGGGCGGCCAGTGAGCAATCAAGAGCGCTACAAGACATTCGCCGATTTCTACCCCTTCTATCTGGACGAGCACAAGAACCTTGTCTCCAGGCGCCTGCATTTCGTCGGCACCAGCATCGCGCTCATCATCCTTGTGACCGCGGTGGTCACGCAGTCATGGTGGCTGCTGTTGGTGGCCCTCGTCCAGGGCTACGCATTTGCATGGGTCGGGCACTTCTTCTTCGAACGCAACAGGCCCGCGACCTTCAAGTACCCGGGGTACAGCCTGATGGGCGACTGGCGCCTGTGGTGGGAGATTCTGACGGCCAAGCGGCCGTTCTAGCGTGGAATCCGCATCGCCCGGCTTGACGGTCTATGGTGCGCGCGGCTCGGGTTCGATCCCGGTCGAAGCGACCCTGACACTGCTTGGGTTGCCCTACACGCTGATTGAAGGAGCCACCTGGGTTGACGAGCAGGCGCGCGAGCAGGTGGCGCCGGTCAACCCGATGCGCCAGGTGCCGACGTTGGTATTGCCGGACGGCGAAGTGATGACCGAAAGCGCGGCGATCCTGATCTACCTGGCAGATTTGGTCCCAGATGCCGGGATGGCGCCTTTGCCTTCGGATCCGCGTCGCCGCAAGTTTCTCCGCTGGATGGTCTATGTGTCGTCGGCAATCTATGCCCTGCATTGGATCAAGCCCGATGTGGGGCGCATCGGTGCACCGGAGACCGCGCGCGAGACGGTGGTCAATGCTGTGCATGATCGCATCGCGTTCTGCTGGAGCCACATGGACCGGGAAATCGATCCCGGACGCTACCTGCTGGGCGAGCAGCTTTCCGTCCTCGATCTCTATGTCACGGTGGTATCGCGTTTTGGTCCCTGGCGCGAGCGCTTTTGTGGCGCCGCGCCGCGCATGGCGTCTGTGGTGCAGCGGGTGGATGACGATCCGCGACTAGCGACCTTCTGGAAAGCCAGGTTTCCGTTCGAGTGAGCTTCACTCCCCCTTGATGTTGTTCTCCCGGATCAGCTTGCCAAAGAGCGCATAGTCGGATTCGATGCGCCGCGTCAGCGCTTCCGGCCGGCCGCCCGCAGGCACGTAGCCGAGGGTATCGAGCCGCGCCCGCACGTCCGGCATTTCGAGCATCTTGTTGATCTCGGCATTGATGCGTTCCACCGCCGCGCGCGGGGTACCGGCCGGATAGGACGCCCCCAGCCACACGCCGATGTCGTAGCCAGTGACGCCGGATTCGGCCATCGTCGGCAGGTCCGGCAGGCTGGGAAAGCGTTTGGCCGTGGAGATCGCCAGGGCCTTCAGCCGCCCGGTCTTGAGGTGCTGCAGCGACGCGCCCACGGAAGTGAAGGTCATGTCGACCTGCCCGCCCAGCACGTCGGTATTGGCCGGTGCCTGGCCCTTGTAGGCCACATGCACGAGGTTGATGCCGGCGAGGCTCTTGAAGAGTTCCGCCGCCAGATGGCCCGACGAGCCGTTGCCGGAGGAGGCGATGGTGTACTTGCCCGGATTGGCGCGTGCGGCGGCCACCAGTTCCTTGACGCCCGCCATCGGAACGCGCGTCGGGTTGACCACCAGTAACAGCGGTACGTTGACGGTGAGGCTGACATGCTCGAAAGCCTTGAGCGGGTCGTAGGGCACCTTCTGCAGGTGCGGGTTGATGGTGTAAGGCGGGTCCGAGCCGAAGATGAGGGTATGGCCGTCGGGCGGCGCCTTGGCGCCCAGTTCGGTGCCGATGATGCCGCCGGCGCCGCCGCGGTTTTCGACCACCACCGGCTGGCCGAGCGCCGGGCTCAGCTTGTCGGCGACGATGCGCGCGACGATGTCGGCCGCGCCGCCGGGCGCGTAGGGCGTGAGCATGCGGATGCTCTGGGTCGGCGACCACTGCGCGACGGTGCTCCCCGCCGCCATGGTCAGCACGCACAGGGCTGCTGCGCGAAAGAGGCCTCGCTTCATTTCGCGACCGCCTTGTCCTTGTTCTCGCCATAGGGCGGGGTGTACATCACCAGCACGCGCACCGGCTCGTCGCTCACCTTGGTGAAGGTGTGGAAGGTGTCGGCGGGGAAGTAGCAGGCATCGCCGGGGCCGAGTTCGCGGACCTGGCCGTCCACCTCGGCGCGGGCACGGCCCTGCAGCATGTAGCAGACCTGCTCGATGCCGGGGTGCATGTGCGGCAGCGCGCCGCCGCTGGCGCCGCCCACCACACCGAGCAGCAATTCGATGTTTTTCGACCCAACGGTCTCCGGCCCGATCAGGCGGCGGTTGACGGTGTCTTCATGGTTGGCCGGGCTGTAGGGGGTGACTTCGGATTCGCTGACAAAATAGCGCTTGGCTTGCATGGGGTTCTCCTCGTGGTGTCGTTTTCGGTCACTGCTGGACAGTTGTCGTGTCTGGCGGGTGCCATCGTACTACCGCCGCCGGGCTTATATTGCCGCCTTGCACAAACTTCAAACCCGGACATTCCCATGAAACTAGTCACCTTCATCACGACCGAGGGCGCGCAGCACATCGGTGCGCTGCTGCCCGGCGAAACCACGCTGGTCGACTTCACCGCCTCTGACGCAAGCGCGCATTTCCGCGACATGCTGGCCTTGATCGACGGGGGAGCAGCCGCGCTGGATGCGGCGCGTGCGCTCCTGGCCAGGCCGGGCATGGTGCGCGAACTGGCGTCGGTGAAGCTGATGGCGCCGGTGCCGGTGCCGCGCCGCCTGCGCGACTGCCTGTGCTTCGAGAAACATTTCCGCCAGTCGCGCGCCAATCGCTACCTGTTCGGCATCGGCACCGCGCGGCTCGATCCGGCCACGGTGGAACTGCCGCGCGTCTGGTACGAGCGACCGATCTACTACAAGGGCAACTGCTTCAGCGTGGTGGGCACCGGTGCCGAAGTGCACTGGCCGGCCTATTCGCAAACCGTCGATTACGAGCTGGAGATCGGCCTTGTCACCGGACGCGGCGGCAAGAACATCAAGGTGGAAGACGCAGGCCAGTACATTTTCGGCTACATGATCTTCAACGACTTTTCCGCGCGCGACGCGCAGTACACCGAGATGGCCGGCGCGCTCGGTCCCGCCAAGGGCAAGGACTTCGACACCGGCAACGCCATGGGGCCGTGGCTGGTGACAGCCGACGAGATCCCCGACCCGCAGGCGCTCACCATGGTGACGCGTGTCAACGGCGAGGAGTGGTCGCGCGGCAATTCGCGCGACATGCAGCATACCTTCGGCAAGATGGTGAGCTACATGTCGGAGGATGAAACCCTCTACGCTGGCGAGGTGCTGGGGTCCGGCACCGTGGGTGGCGGGTGCGGCAACGAACTCGGCCGCTTTCTCAAGCACGGTGACGAAATCGAACTGGAGGTGAGCGGCCTCGGCATCCTCAGGAACCGCATTGTCGCGCCGCACGTGCCGGTGCCGCCGCCCTTCCCGATCCGCATTCCGGTTTAGGTTCGGCGCACTTCGTTAAATTCGATCAAGGGGAGTTCAGCATGAAAGTCACCGGTTCGTGCCATTGCGGCCAGGTCACCTACGAGGCCGATGTCGATCCTGAAACGGTACGTCTGTGCAATTGCTCCGACTGCCAGAAACTCACCGGCTCGGCCTACCGGGTGAGCGTACCTGCGCCGCGCGAGACGTTTCGCCTCATTACCGGCCAGCTCAAGTCCTACGTCAAGACGGCCGACAGCGGCGAAAGGCGAGCGCACTCGTTTTGCCCGGCATGCGGTTCGCCGGTGTATGCCTGTGCCTTGGGCGACAACCCGCTCAGGTACACCCTGCGGGTCGGATGCCTCGACCAGCGGGCGAGCCTGCCGCCCAAGCAACAGATCTGGTGTGATTCGGCGATGCCATGGTCACGGGATGTGCGGGGCATACCCGGCCAGGCGCGGCAATAGATGGGCGACATGAGCGACCTGCCGCCCCTGCCCGACACACCGACGGGCCGTTATCGCCACTACAAGGGTGGCGAGTACGAAATTGTCGGTGTCGCGCGCCATAGCGAGACCCTGGAGCCCCTGGTGGTGTATCGCCCGCTCTACAACGCCACCGGGCTGTGGGTGCGCCCGCATGCGATGTTCTTCGAGCAGATCGAGGTGGAGGGCCGGCTGCAGCCGAGATTTGCGCGGATGTCCGGAGTTTCGTAGTCGTGCGCAATTTGCAGCGCCGGACATGGTTTCGAGTAATTCTTCGGGAGTGGTTCGATCATGAAGGCAAGCTTTGCTTTGCGCCGCAGTGACCATCTGCGATTCCATCGCATAAGCGACGCGCATGTGGTCCGATGCGCCGGGCTTGCCGGCTGGGTGATCGCGACGAACCTGCTGGCATGGACCATGTTCGGATTGGCGGCATTTGCGTTCGTGGATCTTGCGAAGTCGAGCAAAGGCGCGGTATTCCAGCTCGTGGTCTTTACCCTCTGCCTGGTTCTCGGCCTGCTGGTCAACGCCGGGGGCAGGGCGTTCTTGCGCAAGCGCTTTCTCGGCGGCGTCATCGCTTCCGATGGCTGGTATCTGGGCCCGCAGACGCTTGGTGCTGTCGATGGCGGTTTTGTTTTGGCCACCGGTTTCGGCGTCGTCACCCTGAACTGGAACGGCATTCGCCGCGTCTTCAAGGACGAGACGAACTACTACGCGTTTATCGAACCCGGGCAAGGTTTCGTCATTCCGCAGGCTGCCGCCGCCACCGCGGCGCTGCAGCCGCTATTTGAGTCCCGGGCGGAAGCGGCGGTGAAATAGAGTGGCCACCTGATTGCCGGCACATGAAACCCTTCATCACCCAGGCGGTTGACGACATCATTCGTGGCGATGTCACGGGCCTGCTCAAGCCGCAGGGCTTTCGCCGCAAGGCGCAGCGGTTCTGGCGCAGCGTCGATCGCTCCATTCAACTGCTGGAAATCGAGCGCTGGAAGTACAACGAAGCGGAACTGGGCGGTTTTCGCGCCATTGCCGGCGTGTTCCATCCCGAGGCATGGGCGTTGTGGACGGAAGTGCGCCCGGATCTGGTCGACATGTTCTCGGCCAGCGAGCCGCAAAGCCAGAATTGCGAGCTCGATCTTTACCTTGATGCCACAGAGCGGCATGCAGATGTGCCGCAGGGTTATTGGCCGGTCTCGTCGTCGACTGATCTCGCAGCTACCGGTGCGGCCATGGTCGCGCAATTGCAGGCCGAGGCGCTGCCCTGGCTCGATGCGCATTCGCAGGTGTCGAATGTGCTCGCCGAGCTAAGGCGGCAATCGGACGGAAAAAACTGGCATGCCAGCGCTCGGCTGTTCTTCCTTGCCTGTGTCGCCGACGAAAAAGAGTTTGCATCCGTCGCGCTGACACGAGTCCTGGCCCGACCGGTTCACAACCCCAGCTTTCCCAAGGCGGAGCGCGATGCATTCATGCGTATCGCCGCGCGTTACCAAATCGAACCGGCAACATCCATGTGAGAGGCAGCGAATGATCGAATACCGGCACAACCTACCGCTCGACCCCGCCGAAGTGGCACGCCTGTTCGATGCCTCCGGCATCACCCGTCCGACTGGCGACCTGCCGCGCATCGCGCGCATGTTCGCGAATGCCAACCTGATCATTTCTGCCTGGAGCAACAACACGCTGGTGGGCGTCGCACGTGCGCTCACCGACCATGCCTATTGCTGCTATCTCTCGGACCTTGCGGTCGACCGGGCATTCCAGAAGCACGGCATTGGCAAGGAACTGATCAGGCGCGTGCAGGCGGTGATCGGCGAAGAAGTGTCGCTGGTGCTGATCTCCGCGCCTGGCGCGATGCAGTACTACCCGAAGATGGGCTTCAACGCGGCAGACAACGCGTTTGTCGTGCGCCGCAAACGCTAGGTGCGCAAGGCACAACCCTGCCTTAGCTGAAGCGCGTTTCCCGGAGGGCGGAAAGGCCGAATTGCTCCAGGATGGCGGCCAGCCGCTCGGCCGCCGCGCGGTTGGGCACGCCGGTGTGGCGCGCGATGATGAGTTCGTTTTTCATGCTGTGTTCCCAGCCGACCAGTTCAGTCACCGTCACCTTGTAGCCACGCGCTTCCAGGTGCAGGCAGCGCAGCACGTTGGTGATCTGGCTGCCCAGTTCGCGGGTATGCAGCGGGTGGCGCCACAGTTCGGCCAGCGGCGTGCGTGACAGCGACTCCGCCTTGCCCAGATTGAGCACGCGTGCCACCTCGGCCTGGCAGCACGGCACCAGCACCATGGCCTTCGCCTGCTTGGCCAGGCCGAAGGCGATGGCGTCATCGGTGGCGGTGTCGCAGGCGTGCAATGCCGTGACCACATCGATGCGATCGGGCAATTCGTTCGACTGCGTCGCTTCGGCCACGCGGGTGGCCAGGAACGACATGCGTTCGAACCCCAGCCGTGCTGCCAGGTCGCGCGACTTTTCCACCAGTTCGGTGCGCGCCTCGATGCCGTAGACATGGCCTTGCGAGAGTGCCTTGAAATACAGGTCGTAGATGATGAAACCCAGGTAGGACTTGCCGGCGCCATGGTCGGCCAGGGTGATGCCGCCGTCCTTTTCGCCCAGGTCCTTCAGCAAGCCCTCGATAAACTGGAACAAGTGGTACACCTGCTTCAACTTGCGGCGCGAGTCCTGGTTGAGCTTGCCCTCGCGGGTGAGGATGTGCAGTTCCTTGAGCAGCTCCAGCGACTGGCCGGGGCGGATCTCGGCGGCGATCGCGGCCGCGTCGCCCGATGCTCCACCGGCGTGCGCGGGTTTGCGCTGGCGGGCCGTTGTGGTCTTCATGGTCCGATTCTGCCATGATGGCTCCTTATTCACCCCATGACGGGAACGGGAACATGAAAGCCATCTGGAACGGCAAGGTCATCGCCGAATCGAACGACACCGTGGTGGTCGAGGGCAACCACTACTTCCCGGCGGCCAGCCTGCCGCAGGATCTTCTCCAGCCCAGCTCGACCACCACCGTGTGCGGCTGGAAAGGCACGGCGAACTACTACTCCCTCAACGTCGACGGCAAGATCAATACCGACGCGGTCTGGTACTACGCTGACCCCAAGCCGGCGGCGGTGGAAATCAAGGGCCGTGTCGCCTTCTGGCGCGGCGTGCAGGTGGTGGCGTCCTGAACGGACGCGGCCGAACCCCACGTGTCGGACGCGACGCCTCGGGTGCTGGATTGCCAGCGCTGCGGCGCCTGCTGCGCCAGTTTTCGGGTTTCGTTCTACTGGGCCGACCGGGATACCTGGCAGACGCCGGAGGCGCTGACTGAGAAGGTGGGCGGGCATTTCAGCTGCATGGCCGGTACCAACCAGGCGACCCCGCATTGCGCCGCGCTGGACGGCAAGGTGGGGGAGAGTGTTGCCTGCACCATCTACGATCAGCGTCCCCCACCCTGCCGGGAGGTGCAGCCGGGGGATGAGCGCTGCCTCACGGCGCGAGCGCGCCATGGGCTGACTGCAGCAGCGGCTTAACCCGTTGCACCGTCGAGCAACGAACCGTCCGCGTTGTGGAACGGATAAGGCCCCGCGTGCTGCCCGAACACGCCGGTGTGGGTCACCAGCCGGCCGTCCAGCCAGGTGTGCAGCTGGTAACCGGGCGGCTCGAAACGCCATGCCGACGGGCCGTCGGTCGTGAGATCCAGCGCTACCTGATGCGCCGGGCTCGGGCAGGTGGAGGCGAAGCTGTTGGCGAAGCGCGCCTGGATACTGCGGTGCAGGTGCCCGCACATGATGCGCTCGATGTTACGGTGCCTGGCCAGCAACGCTTCCAGCTCGGCAGCACCTTCCAGCAGGCCGATGCGGTCCATGTGGCCGATGCCGGTAATGAAGGGCGGATGATGCATGGCCACGATGGTCGGGGTGGTCTCATCGAGATGGTCAGCCAGCCAGGCCAGGCGCGCCGCGTCGAGCACACCGTGCGACTTTTCCGGCACCACGGTATCGAGTGTCACCAGCGCGAAGCCGTCGAAGTCGATGCGGTATTGCAGAAAGTCGTGCGGCGTATGCAGGTACGCGAAATCCGGAAACGCGCGGCGCATGGCGGCGCGCTCGTCATGATTGCCCGGCAGCAGGTAGGCCGGCTTGCCCAGTTTTGCCACGCCACGCGCCAGGGTTGCATATTCATCGGCACGGCCGAAGTCGGTGAGATCGCCGGTCAGCAAATAGGCATCCGGCGCGGGATTGAGCGCGGCCAGTTCGTCGATGGCGGTCTCGAAAAACTGGTTGGTATCCACCCGGCCATAGGCGAGCGAGCCGGGGGCGCGGATGTGCAGGTCGGTCAGTTGGCAGAGGATCATGATCGCGGTTCAAGAAAGGTGGCGGGATCAAGTGTCACACCGACGCGGCTACCGGTGGCCACCGGTGCGCGGGTTTCGGCGAGCAGGGTCTGGCCGTCGTCGGCTTTCAGTTCGATGACCGACAGGTTGCCCAGGAAGGTTGAGACCGCCACCGTGGCATCGAAGTTTCCGGTGCCCGCTGCGACCACGGCCACATGCTCGGGCCGTACCAGCACCTCACCCTTGCCAGGCAGGTTGAGGCGGTTCACCTGGCCCACGAATTCCGCGACGAAGCGTGTGGCGGGCCGGGCATAGATGTCCTGTGCGCTGCCGATCTGCTCGATGCGGCCTTTTGACAGCACGGCAATACGGTCGCCAAGCGCCATCGCCTCGGCCTGGTCATGGGTGACGAAGACCGAGGTGACGTTGAGCGCACCCAGCAGGCGTTTGAGTTCGATGCGCAACGACTCGCGCAGCTTGGCGTCGAGCGCGGTGAGCGGTTCGTCGAGCAGCAGGACGGAAGGCTCGATGGCCACCGCGCGGGCCAGTGCCACACGCTGCTTCTGGCCGCCGGAGAGTTCGTCGATGCGTCGCTCTCCGAAGCCCTCGAGTTGCGTCAGGCGCAGCATTTCCGCCACCCGCGCAGCCACCGCTGCCGGCGCGTCGCCGCGGATTTTCAGGCCATAGCCGATGTTTTGCGCCACGTTCATGTTGGGAAACAGGGCATAACTCTGGAACACCATGCCGACGCGGCGTTGCTCGATCGGGCGCGATGTCACGTCGGTACCGTCGAAGACGATGCGCCCGCCGGCGTCCGGCTCTGCCAGGCCCGCGATCAGGCGCAGCAGGGTGGTCTTGCCGCAGCCCGAAGGCCCCAGCAGCACCAGGCATTCGCCCGGCTCGATGGCGAGGTCCAGCGGTTCGAGCGCACGGGTGCCATCGGGAAAGGTCTTGGCACAGCATTCCAGGGTGATGCGGGTGGCCATGCGGGATCGTCTTCGTCTAGAGGGTGCGGGTGCCGCGCGCGGCCAGCCATTGCATCGCGATCAAGAGCGGCACGATCATCAGCAGGAACACCAGCGTATAGGCCGAGCCGATCTCCAGGCGCATGGACGCATAGCTGTCGGCCAGGCCGACCGGCAGGGTCTTGGTCAGTGGCGTGTGCAGCATCCAGGTGATGTTGAACTCGCCCATCGAGAGCGTCACCACCATCAGGGCGCCGGCCAGCACGCCGCTCTTTGCATTGGGTACCACGATGGTGAAAAATCGCTGCACGAAGCCGGCGCCCAGGCTGGCGGCGGCTTCCTCAAGCACCGGCAGGTTGATCGAGGACAGCACCGCCGCCACCGAGCGCGCCATGAAGGGCAGGGTGAACAGCACATGCCCCACCAGGATGAAATACCAGGAAGAACGAAAGTCGCGAAAGGTGCCGAAGGCAAGCACCAGCGCCAGCCCGGTGGCGAGCCCCGGCATGGCCACCGGCAACACAAGCGCCTCCTCAAGCGCACGTACCCAGCGCGAATCGCTGCGCGCCAGCACATAACCCAACGGTACGCCGATCAGGAGCGTGACCGCAAGGGTGGCCAGCGCCACCTGCAGCGAAAGGAAGATGGTCTCGCGGTACAGGTCCCATACCTCGCCCACCCAGCGTAGCGTCAGTCCACTCCTGATGCCGACAAAGTAATTCTCGGTGACGCCGGCCATGATGGACATGCCGATCGGCACGATCAGGAACAGGCAGGTCGCGATCGTCAGCACGGGCGCGATCAGGGTGAAGGCGGGGCGCTTCATCCGTGAACCCTATGCCGCCGCCGAGCCCTGGCCGGAGAGCGAGCGCGCGCCCATCAGGATCAGCCAGGTCAGGACCCCCAGCACCAGCGACAGGCTGGCCGCAGCGGCGAAATTGGCGTAGTTGGTGAACTCGCTGTAGATGGTGATCGGCAGCACGTTGATCTTGGAGGCCAGCGTGAAGGCCGTGCCGAAGGCGCCCATGCTGGTGGCAAAGCAGATGGCCGAGGAGGCCACCAGCGCCGGCTTGAGCGCAGGGACGATCACGTCCATCACCACCCGCCACGGGCTTGCCCCGAGCGAGCGCGCGGCTTCTTCCAGCGCCGGGTCGAGCTTTTCGGCAGCCGCCATCAGGGTCAGCACACAGCGCGGAATCGAGAAATACAGGTAGCCCAGGAACAGGCCGGAGAGCGAGTAGGCAAAGACGATTTTCTCCATGCCGAGTCCTTCGCTCACCTGCCCGATCAGCCCCTGGCGGCCGGCCA
Organism: Burkholderiales bacterium; assembly: GCA_965279115.1. Taxonomy (GTDB): domain Bacteria; phylum Pseudomonadota; class Gammaproteobacteria; order Burkholderiales; family JAEUOS01; genus JAEUOS01. Next base: position 2,287,213 of record OZ257137.1, on the reverse strand, counting down.
GGAGGATCACCAGGAAGCCGATCACCACGCCCGGAAACGCCAGCGGGAAGGTCAGCAGCGACACCACCACCCGCTTGCCGCGGAATTCGCGGCGCTGCAGGTACACGCCCACCACCGCCGCGATCGCCACCGAGACGAACGAGGCGGTTGCCGACAGCACCACCGTGTTGACCAGGCTGGTACGGTAAATGTCATTGGTCACCACCGACAGGTAGGCGGCCAGGCCCTCCTTGCCGCTCGCCCCCACCAGTACCAGCCTTGACACCGGCAGCAGCCAGAAGGCGGTGAATATCACCAGCGCCGGCAGTGCGGTCAGGAACAGCAGGCGCGACAGGCGCATGCGCTGGTACGGACGAGGCGAGCGTTTTATTGCTTACTGCACTTCCTTCAGGTAGCGGTCGGAGAAGGCCTTTTGCACTTCCGCCATCTTGGCGTAATCCACCGCCTTGGCGCGCGCGTATTCGGCGGCTGGCAGGAACCGTGCGGCTGCTTCCTTGGACATGGCCGAAGCACGCACCGGACGCAGGTAGGCGTTGGCCCAGATCGCCTGGCCTTCGTTGGAAAGGACGAAGTCCAGCACCTTCTTGCCGTTGGCCGCGTTCGGCCCCTTGTTGACCAGGCTCATCACGTAAGGCACCACCACCGAGCCTTCGGCCGGGATGACGAAGGCCACGTTCGCCTTGTCCTTGTACTTCGCGCGGTAGGCGTTGAAGTCATAGTCCAGCAGGATCGGGATCTCGCCGGAGAGCACACGCGCGTAGCTGGTCTGCTTGGGCACGATCGGGTCGTTCTTCTTCAGGTCCTTGAAGAAGCCGATGGCCGGGCCGAAGTTGTCGAGCGTGCCGCCGAGCGCCTGGTTGATGGCCACCGCGCCGACATAACCCACGAAGGCGGAGGCCGGGTCGAGGTAGCCGATCAGGCCCTTGTATTGCGGGTTCTGCAGGTCTTTCCAGGACTTCGGGACCGGCTTGCCCTTGAGGGCATCGACGTTGACCATGAAGCCCAAAGTGCCCGAATGGATGGTGAACCAGTGGCCTTCCGGATCTTTCAGGCCGTCAGGAATCTCGTTCCAGGCCGCCGGCTTGTAGGCTGTGACCACGCCGTCCTTCTTGGCCTGGATGCCGAAGGTCACGCCCAGATAGGTGACATCGGCCACCGGCGCGGCCTTCTCGGCGACCAGTTGCGCCAGCGATTGCCCGGAGTTCTTGTTGTCCGGCGGCACGGTGACGCCGGTCTTTTCCTTGATGGCCTTTAGCTGGGTGCCCCAGTCGGCCCATTCGGGCGGGCAGTTGTAGCAGAGCGCGGTTTGCGCCAGCGCCTGATTGGCGACGAATAACGCTGCAACGGCGAATCCGCGCGTGAGGGTGTTGATGTTCATGGAGTCCTCCCTGATAGTTGTGCAAAGCTGCAGGATTCTAGCCGCGCCGGGTGACGTTTCCGTGAACTTCCATGTTGCGCCACGGCAAGAAGATTCGACGCCCGCGGCCATTCGCGCAGGTACCATTGCGACCTCGCAAACTCCGGCACCGCCATGCCAGCCACCATCGTATTCGGCGAGCGCACCTTGACCCCTGCCGAGGTCGACTTGCGCGCCGCCCGCTCCGCCGCGGGCCTCCTCGCCCTGGGCGTGGATGAAGATGACGTGGTGGCCCTGATGCTGCGCAACGAACCAGCTTTCATCGACCTGATGATGGGCGCGCGCTGTATCGGGGCCTATCACTGCCCGATCAACTGGCATTTCAAGGCCGAGGAAGCCGGGCACATCCTGCGGGATTCCGGCGCGAAGGTGCTGTTTGTGCACGCCGACCTGCTGCCGCAGATCGAGGCGGGCATTCCGGCGGGGCTGCCGGTCGTGGTCGTACGGCCCGAATCGGCTACATCCGCGGCGTTCCGGCTCGACCCTGCGGGCTGGCCGGGCAGCGCGGTGGATTGGGACACCTGGCTCAAGCGCCATACCCCGGTGGACCTGCCGCCCAGGCAGCCGCGCGGCAATATTCCCTACACTTCCGGTACCACCGGCGTACCCAAAGGTGTGCGGCGCATGCTGGCCCCGCCGGAGGCGGCTGCCGAGATGGCCGCGCGCGCCGCGGCCATGGCGCTGGAAGTCAACGGCATCGGCCCCGGCATGCGCACCATCAACGCCGCGCCGATGTACCACAGTGCGCCCAACGCCTACACCCTGCAAAGCGCGCTGAGCGGCGAACTGCTGGTGCTGGAGCCCAAGTTCGACGCCGAGCGGACCCTGGCATTGATCGAGGCGCACCGCCTTACCCACGCCTACCTGGTGCCGACCATGTTCGTGCGCATGCTGCGCCTGCCTGAAGAGGTAAAGAGGCGCCACGATCTGTCGTCCATGCGCTTTGTCGCCTCGACCGGTTCGCCCTGCGCGCCGGACATCAAGCGCGCCATGATCGACTGGTGGGGCCCGGTCATCAACGAAAGCTATGCCTCGAGCGAAGCCGGCTACGTCACGCGGATTTCCTCGCAGGAGTGGCTCACGCATCCGGGTTCGGCCGGGCGCGCGGCCGGCAATGGCGTGATTCGCATCCTCGATGACGATGGGCGCGAACTGCCCCCGGGTGAAATCGGCCTCATTTACTGCGTGCAGCCGGCCTACACCGACTTTGTGTATATCAACAAGCCGGATGCCCGCCAGGCCATCGGCCGCGACGGCCTGGTGTGCGTGGGCGACATGGGTTACCTGGATGCCGAGGGCTACCTGTATGTCAGCGACCGCAAGTCCGACATGGTGATCTCCGGCGGGGTGAACATCTACCCGGCGGAGATCGAGGCCGTGCTGATCAACATGCCGGGGGTGGCGGACTGCGCGGTGTTCGGCATTCCGGACGAGGAGTTTGGCGAAGCCCTGGCGGCGGCGGTTCAACTACATCCTTCCGCGGCAGCCTCGGCAGCCGAAGTGTGCGCTTACCTTGCGGGGCGCATCGCCGGCTACAAGGTGCCCAGGGTGGTGACGTTTCATGAGGCCTTGCCGCGCGAAGACAGCGGCAAGATCTTCAAGCGGCGTCTGAAGGCCCCCTATTGGGAAAAGACCGGACGGCGCATCTGAGTCGACCGACATCCCCGCGGCGGTGCGGTCAACCACGCGCCACGGGTGAGCATTTGTAACATCGCTACCCGCCCGCCCCGGCCGGTGCTATAAAAACATTCTGGAACTTCCCCGTCCATTCGGAGGGAGATACATCATGATCCTTGCCAAGACCTTTTCCCGTCCCCTGCTCTACAGCTTGATGGCCGTAACCGCGGCAGTCGCGTTGCAGTATTCGGCGAATGCCGACGCCCACGGGCGTCGCGGTGGCTTCGGCATCGGCTGGTTCGCCGGTGGGCTGGTGGTGGGCGCGGCGCTTGCACCGCGTTATGCGTACCCGGCACCGGTGTACTACTATCCGCCGCCCACGTATTACGCGCCTCCCCCGGTGGTCTACACCCAGCCGCCGATCGTTTACGCCCAGCCGCCCATTGTGGTTCAGCCGGCACCGGCAGTAGTGAACGCGCCACAGCAAACGCAGGTTCAACCGTCTACGGTTGAGGACAGGCTGCGACGCCTGCGCAGCCTGTGCGAGCAGGGGCTCCTGACCCCGCAGGAATGCCAGAACCGCCGCGAAGAGGTTCTGCGCGAGCTCTGATGTTCTTTCGGTTACCAAAAGGCCCCGCGATGCGGGGCTTTTTGTTGCCTTTTTCACCAGCCGGCGGGACGACATTTCGCCCAAGCGTTACCATTGCGCGCCGTTTTCGAGCCGAGCCCGTCCGCAACATCTGATTGCAGCGAACCTTCCTTGTCAACCTCATCAGAAGCCTTTGATTTCGTCATTGTCGGCGCCGGCTCGGCTGGTTGCGCGCTGGCTTATCGGCTGACTGAATCCGGCAAGTACCGTGTCCTGCTGTTGGAAGCTGGCGAGGACGACCGCTGGATCTGGCTGCGCATCCCCACCGGGATCGCCAAGGTGGTGGTGGGTGAGCGTGCCCTGTGGCGCTACACCACCGAGAGCGAGACCGGCCTGGGTAACCGGCCGCTTTTCTGGCCGCGTGGCCGGGTCACCGGCGGCACGGCCACGGTCAACGGCATGTTCTGGGTGCGCGGCGACCCAGCCGAGTACGACCGCTGGCGCGATGAACTCGGCAACACGGGTTGGGGCTATGCCGACGTTGCGCCGCTGTTCCGCTGCATGGAAGCCTATGCCGGCGGCGATCCCGCGGTGCGCGGCCGCGACGGGCCGCTGGCGATCACCGAATACAACCCGCGCGATCCCCTCACCGACGCCTTTCTGCGCGCCTGCGGCGAGGCCGGCTTTCCCGAGAATCCCGACTACAACGGCGGCAACTATCTGGGCGGCGGGCTGATGCAGTTGTCGACCCGTCGCGGCTTCCGCTTCGGTGTGCGCGACGGCTACCTCTACCCTGCGTTGAAGCGCGCGAACCTGAAGATGGTCACGGGCGCACACGTGACCCGCGTGCTGTTCGAGGGTGCGCGTGCCGCCGGGGTCGAATATCGCCAGGGTGGCGTCATGCGCCAGGTGCGCGCGGTTCGCGAGACCATCCTCTCGGCCGGCAGCATACAGTCACCGCAGTTGCTGGAACTCTCCGGCATCGGTCAGGCCGACCTGCTGGCGCGCCACGGCATCGCGGTGCGCCACCACCTGCCTGGCGTCGGCGAGAACCTGCGCGACCACCTGCAGGCGCGCCTGATGGTCGAGGTGAAGGGCCTGAAAACCCTCAACACCATCCTGCCCGATCCCCTGGCCAAGCTCGCGATGGGGGCGCGCTGGCTCCTGTTGCGAAATGGCCTGATGAGCGTGCCGGGCGCCACCGCGCATGCGTACGTGACCACCCAGCCGGGCTTGCGGCAGCCGGATATCAAGCTGCAGTTGCACCACCTCACCAGCCCGGACGAGCGCAACCCGAAAAAGATCGTCCTGGACGAGAACGACGGCTTTTCCATCGGCGTGGTTCAGCAACAGCCGGCCTCGCGCGGCAGCATCCACATCCGCTCGGCGGACCCCTTCGCCGCGCCGGAAATCCGCGCCAATTACCTGAGCGCCGCGGGCGATATCGACGCTTTCATCCGCGGCATGCGCCTGGCGCGCCGGGTCACGCAACAGGCGGCGCTCGCTCCCTACATGGTGCGGGAACTGCGTCCGGGCCCGGCGCTCGAGTCCGACGCCGACCTTGAAGATTACATTCGTGGCACCATCTTCGGTTCATACCATCAAGTCGGCACCTGCCGCATGGGGAACGACCCGCAGGCGGTGGTCGACCCGCAGTTGCGGGTGCATGGCGTGCCGGGCTTGCGGGTGGCCGATGCTTCGATCATGCCGACCATTCCGGCGTCCAACACCAATGCCGCCTCCATACTCGCTGGCGAGAAGGCCGCAGAATTCATTCTCGCGGACGCCGCGGCCGGCTGAAACGAGGGACTGAAGTCCACCCTGGCGCGCCGGCCCCGGCCGGGCGTTCCCCGGTCGAACTTCACGCAACGTGGGACAATTTTCCAATGGCCAATGAAAAACAGTGGGCGTTTCCCGAAGCCCTGCAACCCAAGCGCGATGAAGTCGCGTTCGATCTTGACCGCGCGCTCGACGCCATGCTCCTGCTGCGCTCGGAAATTCCGGATGAGGCCTTCACCGCCGACCTCCTGGGTACCGAGCGTGCCGGCTATGGCGTGGTCATCGGCGACGACGGACTGGTGCTGACCATCGGCTACTTGGTGACCGAAGCCCGCACCATATGGCTCACCACCAATCGTGGCACCACCCTGCCGGGCACGGTGCTGGCCTATGACCAGGCCACCGGCTTCGGGCTGGTGCAGCCGCTGGGGCGCCTGGGCATCCCGCCTTTGCCCATTGGCAGCGTGGCCGACGCCGAACCCGGCGATACCCTATATGTGCTGGGCCATGGCGGCATGCCCCACGCGCTCAAGACCACGCTCATGGCCAAACGCGAGTTCGCCGGCTACTGGGAGTATGTGCTCGACGAGGCGCTGTTCACCTCCCCCGCACACCCGCAGTGGGGCGGTACTGCCCTGGTCGACGAGGGCGGGCGCCTGATCGGCCTGGGTTCGCTCCTGGTGCAGGAACAGGAAGGCGAGGGGGGTGAAACCCGCCAGATCAACATGTTCGTGCCGATCGACCTCTTACCGCCGCTTTTGCCCTCGATGCGCACCACCGGAACCAGCGGCCTGCCCCCGCGGCCATGGCTAGGCATGTATGCACAGGAATCCCAGGGGCGCCTGGTGGTGGGCGGTGTCTCCGCCGGCGGACCGGCCGACAAGGCGGGCGTGAAGCCCGGCGACCAGGTGATCGGCATCGGGGAGGATCGGGTCAAAGGACTGGCGGCCCTGTTTCGGCGTGTATGGGCGCTCGGTCCCGCCGGGGTCGAGGTGCCCTTGATGCTTTCGCGTGAAGGGGATGTCCTGCGGGTGCGGGTCCGTTCGGCTGACCGAAACGACTTTTTGTGGAAGCCACGCCTGCATTGAGCCCTTGTGGCGTCGCGACACGAAAATTTTTCAACACGCGGGGCAAGGCGGGAGTATATTTTTGCGCTGTGCGGCCGGCCTGGATTGGGCCTGGCTTCAATGATTTTTCCGTATCACCTGAACCCGAATCCGTTTTCCGCCCTCACGTCCCGCCGCCGATGTCCGAAAACGAAGTTACCGAGCCAGATGGAACCGGCGATGAGGCCACCGGCGAGCGCTTCATGCGTTTTCACGCCATGTATCGCGAGGTTCTCCAAAGCGAGTTCGACGCGCTGGAGTTTGCCGAGGACGACCTCTACGCATTCCAGGTGCTCGACCGCGCTTTCCGGTCCGACAACCAGGATCTGCGCAATCTCGCGGCCCATCTGCAGACCCAGCGCGAGGCGGCGCTGGAAACCATCACCATGCGTGCCACCGAAATCAACGAAAGCACGCGCCGCCTGAAAACCCTCGAATTGCGCGTGCTCGAGCGCCGCGGCGAGACCGGCGATCTTGCGCCGGTGGCGGCTGATCCGGACGCGGCTTTCGATCAGTCGGCCTCGCCGGGTGCGGAACCTGCCGCGGGCGATGCCAAGGGTGATGCCGGCGGCACGCGCCGCCGCAAGGGCTGGTTCGGCTAGAGTCGGCCTGGCCGCGCGTGTCATTCGCGCCCGGCTCAACATGGGGCCGAATGCGTCATCCGGGCGCTTGCCGGCGGCGTATCATTTCGCGCTCGCATCCACCTACCCTGAAAGGGGACATCCATGCACAAGCTCTATTACGGCATCGGCGCCTGTTCGTTCGTGCCGCACGCCGCGCTCGAAGCGATCCGCGAGGCCACCGGCGAAGCCTACGAAACCCAGCTCGTCAAGCTGAACAAGAAGGAGCAGGCCGCCCCCGAGTTCCTGGCACTGAACCCGAATGGCCAGGTGCCGGTGCTGGTCGTCGACGGCAAGCCCATCACCCAGATCGTCGCGATATGCGAATACCTCGACCGCAGGTATCCGCAGCTGAACCTGATGCCCGCCGACCCCTGGCGTCGCACCGAGGCCATGTCGCTCCTGGCCTGGATGAACAACAGCGTGCACCCCACCTTCACGCACGTGTTCATGCCCGACAAGTTCAGCGACAGCCCCGAGGCCCAGGCGGAACTGCGCCGCTACAACACGGCCAACTACCGCGCGTTGCTCGATCGCATCCAGGGCATGACCGCGCTGGCCGACCCCTGGCTTTTCGGCGACAAGATCTCGTTTCTCGACATCTATGCACTGGTGCTGTTCCGCTGGGGCGGCCTGGCCGGCATAGACCCCGACACCATGCCGCAATACAAGGCCTTCGTCGAGCGAATCGCCAAGGTGCCGGCGGTGGCTACCGCACTGGCCCGTGAAGGCGCGCCGCTCAACATGTACAGGAAACCGGCGTGACAACGGGCGCGGCGGGTCGCGATTTTCTTGTCGACAAGCGCGATCTCAAGCGCACGCATTTCGCTGATGCCTTGCTGCCGGCGCCTGCGGCAGGGCAGGTACTGCTGCGCATCGACACCTTCGCGCTGACAGCCAACAACATCACCTACGCCGCCTTCGGTGACGCCATGCAGTACTGGAATTTTTTCCCCGCGGCCGATCCCGTCGAAGGGCGTATCCCGGTGTGGGGCGTTGCCGACGTGGCGGCGTCGCGATGCGAAGGCGTCGCCGCAGGGGAGCGCTTCTATGGCTACTTCCCGATGTCCACGCACTTTCTGGTGCAGCCCGAGCGGGTCGGCCCCGGCGGTTTCTCGGATGGCGCGCCCCATCGCAAGGCCCTGCATGCGGTCTACAACCAGTACCTGCGTTGCAGCGGCGACCCGGGCTACCGCGCCGACCAGGAAGCGCAACAGATGCTGTTGCGTCCCTTGTTCACCACGTCCTTCCTGATCGATGACTTTCTCGCCGACAACGATTTCTTCGGCGCCGGCGCCGTCATCCTGTCGAGCGCGTCATCCAAGACGGCCTATGGCAGCGCGTTCTGCCTGAAGCAGCATGCCCGCAAGGTGCGCGTCATCGGGCTCACCTCGGAGGGCAACCGGGCCTTCGTCGAACGCCTGGGTGTTTATGACGACGTGGTCACCTACGATGCGGTGGCGGCCATCACCGCGCAATCCGCGGTTTACGTGGACATGTCCGGCAGCACGCAGGTTCGCTCGGCCGTGCACCATCATTTCGCCGACCAGTTGAAACATTCGTGCGCCGTTGGGGGCACGCACTGGGAAAACCTCGGCGGCGCTGCAGGTCTGCCCGGCCCGCGTCCCACACTCTTCTTCGCGCCGGCGCAAATCAAGAAGCGCAACGCCGAGTGGGGCGCGGCAGAACTGCAAAAGCGCATCGGCGGCGCCTGGCTGGCCTTCATGCAAAAGGTCAATGGAGCCGGTTCCGCAGCCTGGCTCACGGTGCGAGAAGCACGTGGCGAGGAGGCCGTGGCGCGTACTTATCGTGCGATGCTGGAGGGTGACACCCGCCCGGACGAAGGTCTCATCCTGTCGCTCAAACCATGAAAATCGCCAGCGTCGCAGCCATCCCGCTGTCCATTCCCTTCACCTACGGCGGCAGCGCCTATCGCCTGGGCTCGCAGCGGGCGCTGGTGCTCGACATGTGCCTGGTGCGGGTCGAGACCGACACCGGGGTGGTCGGCTGGGGTGATGCTTTCGCGTACAGCTCGCGCACCGCCGTGACCACCGCGGTGCGCGACATGGTGGCGCCACTGGCTGTTGGCGAGGACGCATCCGACATCGCCGCCCTCTCGCGCAAGCTGCAGAAGGCACTGCACATCTTCGGGCGCTACGGCATCACCATGCACGCGCTCTCGGGCCTGGACATCGCCCTGTGGGACATCGCCGGCAAGGTGGCGGGCAAGCCCTTGCACGCGTTGATCGGCGGCAACAGCCGCAAGACCATCCCTGCCTACGCCAGCCTGTTGCGCTACATGGATGCCGCCCAGGTGGCAAAGCATGCGGCACTGGCGGTAAGCGAAGGCTTCGCCGCCATCAAGCTGCATGAAACCGACGAGGCGGTGGTTGCGGCTGCGCGCGCCGCCGTGCCGATGGAGGTGCCGCTGACGCTGGACGTCAATTGCGCCTGGACGCCGGATGAGGCCCTGGTGATTTGCGGCCGGCTGGCGGGGCATCGCCCGCACTGGATCGAGGAGCCGGTATTCCCGCCGGAGGACTTCGCGTCATTGCGCCGCGTTCGCGAGGCCACCGGCGTTGCGATTGCCGCCGGCGAAAACTGGTGCACCGAGTTGCAGTTCCGCCATGCACTTGATGCGGGCGCTGTCGACATCATCCAGCCTTCGGTCATCAAGGTGGGCGGTGTCACCGAGTTCCTCAAGGTGCTGGACCTGGCCGACGCCCGCAAGGTGCGCGTGGCGCCTCACTCCCCCTACTTCGGCCCTGGCGCGCTGGCCACACTGCACCTGCTCAGCCGCGTCGGCGAGCCCGCATGGTTCGAGCTTTACTACCTGGAGGCCGAGGCGAGCCTGTTCGGCGACGCGCTCAAGGCCACGCGCGGGATGATGGCCATTCCGCAGGGGCCGGGGCTGGGTTTCGACCCTGACCCCGCGGTGATCGAGCGTTATCGGACTGATCGCGGATAGGGCGGGCGCGCGTTGCCAGCGCGCCTCTTCCGCTGCGATTCCCGACCTCAATACCCGATCGCCGCCCCGTCCGAGCGCGGATCCGAGCCGCCGTAGCGCATGCCCGACTCCGGGTCGACCACGATGCCGTGCGCATGCCCGGCGAATTCGTTCCAGTCGCCCCAGCGGTCGAGGATGTGGCCGCGGCGTTCCAGTTCGTCGATGGTCGCCTTCGGGAAGCGCGCCTCGATGTGCAGGGTGTCGCGCGGCTCATGCAGGCCGAAACGGCCCGATAACCAGCGCGGCGACTCCAGCGCGGCCTGGATGTCGCAGCCGAAGTCGATCAGATTGATGTAGGTCTGCAGATGAATCTGCGGCTGGCCGTCGGCGCCCATGCAGCCGACCACGCTCCACAGCTTGTCGTCGCGAAAGCCCATCGAGGCGATCAGCGTGTGCAGCGGTGTCTTGCCGGGTTGCACATGGTTGGGGTGCGCCGGATCGAGGTTGAAGTAGGCGCTGCGGTTTTGCAGCACCACGCCGGTGTTGCCGGCCACCACCGCCGAGCCGAACACGCCGTACAGGCTGTGGATCAGGGATACCGCATTGCCCTCGGCATCCACCACCGCGATGAACACGGTGTCGCCCGACAGGCTGCCGTAGGAGGGCACCTTGTCCCACGGCAGGGCGCGCGCCGGGTCCATCAGGCTCCGTCGTTCGTCGGCGTATTTCTTGGAGATGAGTCGTTCTATCGGCACGTCGGCGAAGCGCGGGTCGGCCAGGTGGCGGTCGCGGTCGTGATACGCAATCTGCTTGGCTTGCACCAGCAGGTGCGCGTGGTCGGCGCCGAGATGCTCGCGCTTGTGCAGTTCCAGGGGTTCCAGCAGGTTCAGCATCTCCAGCACGGTGAAGCCCTGGGTCGGCGCCGGTGTTTCGTACAGGGTCACGTCGCGGTAGGTGCCCTTCAGGGCCTCACCCCAGCGCGCGCTTTGCACCTTGAGGTCAGCCTCGGTGAAAAAGCCGCCCTTCTCCCTGGCGAAGCGGGCCAGCTCCTTCCCCACCTCGCCTTCATAGAAGCCTGCGCGGCCGTGCTTGCCGATGGCCTCGAGCGTGCGTGCGAGATTGGGGTTGGACAGTTTCGAGCCGGCGCGCGGCACCTTGCCGCCCGGCATGAAGATCGCCATCGTCTCGGCATGCGGGGCCAGATCGGGCGAGGCCAGCTCGATGAAACCGGCCAGGCGTTCGGTGACGGGAAAGCCGTCGCGCGCATAGCCGATGGCGGTTTCCAGGTTGCGGGCCAGCGGCAGCCGGCCGTAGGCGGCATGCGCCTCGGCCCAGCTCGATACCGCACCCGGCGTGGTGAGGGTGGCCGGCAGGATGCCGCGGAACGGAATTTCACTGTGGCCGTGGGCCTTGAACCAGTCCACCGTGCCGGTAGCGGCGGCGCGTCCGCCGCCGTCCAGGTAGCGGACTGCGCGGGTCTTGGCGTCGTAGATCAGCCAGAAGGCGTCGCCGCCCACGCTGGTCATGTGCGGGTACAGCACCGACTGGGCGGCGCTGGTGGCGATCGCTGCGTCGACCGCCGAGCCGCCGGCGCGCAATACGTCGACGCCTGCGGCGGAAGCCAATGAATGCGGGCTGGTGACCATGCCCCTGGGGCCCATGGTGACAGGGCGGCCGGTTTTGATTTGCATTGCGTTCCTTTGAGTAAGTGTGCGCATTTTCGCTCATGGCGCAGGATTTTCTGCCGGTACGGTGGGTACGCCATCAGTCGCCGGCGGCTGGCATGTGATACTTCGGCCCTTCCCTGCTCGACCCGTACCGCCCCTTGCAAGACGCCTACGCACCGTTTCGTCACCGCGATTACCGTTTTTTCATAGCCATGGTGTTGATCACCTCGCTGGCGCAGCAGTCGCTGGGGGTGGCCTTGGGTTGGGACATCTACGAGCGCACCGGGTCGGCCATGGCGCTGGGCTGGGTCGGGCTGGCGCAGTTCATCCCGGTGCTGGCATTCTTCCTGCCAGCCGGGCAGCTGGCGGACCGGCATGACCGCCGGCGCATCGTCGCGGTGAGCCTGGTGGTCTGGGTGGCGGCCTCCGCCCTGCTGGTACTCACCGCGGTGAAGGCGTTGCCGGTGATCTGGATCTATGTGGCCATCACCTTCGTGGGCATGTCCACGGTTTTGAACCGTGCCGGGCGCGACGCCCTGCTCTCGCAACTGGTGCCCCAGGAGATCCTGGGCCAGGGGGTGACCTGGAACTCCACCGTGCACCAGACCGCCTCCGTGGCCGGCCCTGCGCTGGCCGGCCTGATGATCGCACTGGGTGGTTCGGCCGTCACGGTGTATGCGTTCAACCTCGCGGCCATGCTGGTTGCGATGAGTCTTGCCTTGATGATCCGGCGCCGCCCGCTCACGCACGGCAAGCGCCCCTCCACCTGGGCCGACGTATTCGGTGGCCTCTCCCATGTGTGGAAGACCAAGATCGTGCTGGGGCTGATCACGGTGGACCTGTTCGCCGTGATGCTGGGCGGGGCGACGGCCCTCTTGCCGATCTTCGCCAAGGACATCCTGCATGTCGGGCCCACCGGGCTGGGCTGGCTGTCGGCCGGACCGGCCATCGGCGCGGTGGCCATGGGCCTGGCCTATGCGCGCGGCTGGCGCCGCACGCCGGCGCATGCCGGCCGCACATTCCTTTGGGCGGTGGGCGCGTTCGGAGTGGCGACGGTGGTGTTCGGTTTTTCGCAGTGGTTCTGGCTTTCATTCATTGCGCTCATCGTGCTGGGCGGGGCGGATAACATTGGCGCCGTGATCCGCCAGACCGCCGTGCAGATCTATACCCCGGACGAACTGCGCGGCCGTGTCTCGGCGGTCAACCGGGTGTTCATCAGTTCCTCCAACGAAATGGGCGCGGTCGAATCGGGTCTGCTCGCCAGCCTCACCAACCCGGTGTTCGCCGTGGTGGCGGGTGGCGTGGCCACGGTGTTGATCGCGGCGAGCGGCTTTCGCGTCTTTCCGGACCTGAAAAAGCTGCAGACCGTAGGCAAGTAACGCAAATTTGTCGGGCGAAGACCCGGACAACCAAGGAGACTCCCCATGGCAAGACTCGAAGGCAAGGTTGCATTCATCACCGGCGCGGCCGCGGGCATCGGCCGCGCCACGGCAATATTGTTCGCGCGCGAAGGCGCGCGGGTGGCCATCGCCGACATATCCGCCGCCGGTGCGGAAGAAACCGCGCACCTGGCCGGCAATGGCGCCATCGCCATCCGTACCGACGTGACCGAGGAAGCCAGCGTCGCCGCGGCGATCGCCGCCACGGTGGAGAAATTCGGGCGGCTGGACATCCTGCACAACAACGCCGGCGGCTCCACCCCGCAGGACAACAACGTCGTCGACGTGCCGATCGAGGAATTCTGGCGCGTCATCAAGTTGGACCTGTTCGGCACCTTCATCGGGTGTCGCCATGGCATCCCGGCCATCATCCGCTCAGGCGGCGGCTCGGTCATCAACATGACCTCCAACATGGCCGCCATGGGCGTGCCCAGCCGCGATTGCTATACCGCCGCCAAGGGCGGCGTGGCCGCGCTGACCCGCTCGCTGGCCGTTGAATTCGCCGCGCAAAAGGTACGGGTCAACGCCATCGCGCCTTCGGCCACCATGACCGAGCGCCTTAAGAAACTGGTGCAGGCCAACCCGGCTGTCAACAAATTGAACGAGTCGCACCTGCTCGGCATCATCGAGCCCGAGGACATCGCCAACGCTGCGCTTTACCTGGCCTCCAACGAATCGAAGGCCATGACCGGGCACATCATGGCCGTGGACAGCGGCGTTACGATCTCCTGATCGTGCTGGCGCGTGCGGTTGGTTTCTAGCGCGCCACCCACCCGCCGCACACCGGGAACACCTGGCCCACGAAGCAGTTGGCCGCCTCGCTGCACAGGTAGGCGGCGAACTGCGCGTCCTCGCGCGCGCCGACCAGCCGGCCCAGCGGTACCTCACGCTTGAGGCGCGCCTGGAAACGCGGATCGGCCTGCACTTCCGGCGGAAAGTAGGTCGGGTTCTCCACAAAGTTCTGCGCGATCAGGTTCACCTGCACGTTGTGCGCGGCCATCTCCAGCCCGAGCGCCTGCACATACGACACCTGCGCGCCGCGCGCGGCGCAGTAGGTGGAGCTGCGCTTGATGCCGCGCAGCGCCGAGGCGCTGCCCATCACCAACACCTTGCCGGCGCGCCGCGCGACCATGGCCGGCAGGGCCGCCTTGCACAACCGTGGCAGCGGGTCGACCAGGGCGGCGAACACCTCGCGCCATTCTTCTTCCGATACCGACAGCGCCTCGGTGGCCGGCGCCGGAATCGCGAGGTTGGCCAGCAGCACGTCAATGTGCCCGGCATCGGCCACGGCGGCGGCGGGCGCCGCCGGATCGGTGAGCGCTCGCGGATCGGCGATCACCGTGGCGCCATGCGCGGCGAGCACGGCGCACAGTTCCGGGCCCATGAATTCTTCCGACTGGGTGACGAGAATGCGTTTGCCTGCGAGGGAGGGTGTGGTCATGGGCGCAGCCTTCCGAAAAGCGCAAAGATGCAACGCCGGGTTGGTTCAGATTGCAGGTCATGCGCTGCCGTGCCGAGAGCGCAAAGCCGACAGCAAGGCTGCGTCAGTTGCGCGGCAAATCCAATCGGAGATTCTTTCCGATCTGTGTCCGCCACGCCTCGTCTACCTGGGCCCGGGTGGCAAACGTCGGCCACGCCGCCACTGCCGCCCGCACTTCTTCAACAATCGCTTCCGCGCGCCCCCGCTGCAACAGAGCACTCCGGGCGCATGCGCGGAAGTCCTCCAGCGTAAAGCCGTCGCGCTTGCCGTTGACCGACATCTGATGCTGCGCGGTCCAGTCGCCCGTGGGGTTGTAGCTGTAGGTCACGTCAAAGGCGGGCGACAGCGACCAGCGCCCCTCCTGGTCCATCAGGAACGCGATGTTCTTGACGTGGTCGTCCTGGTTGCGCGCGATGACGTTGAAGACCATGCGCCTGAACTGCTGCTCGATTGCCGCCTTGGGCAGATTCAGCTGCCGCATGACGAACATCGCCTGTTCGTAGGCATTTGCCCCGGGGTTGTTGAAGTCGAAGTGCGCCAATGCGCAAAGGGACTGGGCGTGCAGCTTGCCTCCGCCTGGCAGGCGGTCGAAGCGTTTGGTCATGAAATGCCGTCGGCCGTTCTCTTCCAGCAGGCGGCATTCGCTCATCTCCACCTTGGCTGCTTGCGCCATCAGAAAATAGGCGTACTCGATGGCGCCAAAGCCTTTCGGGTCTTCGAGTTCCTTATCCTTGTTGCCCGAAACACCGTCGAATTTCAGCAGCCAGTATTCGAAGCCGTCGCCGGCGGCGATTTGTCCCGAACGCACTTCGTTGGATCCGGGATTCCATGCGATCACAGCCTTGGCGCGAGCGCCTCCTGCCGAGGTGCCAACGCGAAGAATGTCCTGCAATGCGGCCGCGCGGACTGGTGTTGCAAAGGAGCCCGCCAGGTCGTTGCGACGGCTGAGCACGTCCGAGGCGAGGTCCATCAGCGCCTCGATCTCGATTTTTCCGGCGGTCCGGGCAACCGGGCCGGCGGCCGGCAGGAACTCGAGTGCTCCCATGCCACGTGCGCCGGTATAGCAAAGTCGCTCGACGGCATTGAAGCTTTCCGGCAAGCGGCCCTGTGTTGCCAGCCATGCATTGATCAGCGCGTTTCCGAACTTGTCGGGGAGCGAATCCGCCAGCAAACCCGGCAACCCATGGAACGTCACCAGCGGCAGGGCAGGAAACGAATACACCCGGTTGCTCAATGGCATGGTGATGGGCGACACCTCGATCCCGCTGGCTGCGAATTCCGGCGTGTATTGAAAGGCGGTCGCGGTAGCGCCGTCTTCGAGCGAAACCGCGCCGATGGTGCGGCCCCACAACTGCACCTCGGCCAACGTCATGCCTTTTCACCCCACTGCCATTTTCCGGGGGGCGCATGCGGCTTGGCTGAGGAAGCGCGCTTGCGCTCCTTGCCGCGCAACTTCAGTTGCGCAACCGGACTTGGCATCGGTTCCGGAATGAGTGCATCGAGGCCCGCCATCAAATCGAGCGCGCGACATACCCGTACCAGATTTGCCAACTGCGAGACGCCACCGTCCTCAATACGCTCAACGGTACGTTTGGAAACGCCCGCTTCAGTTGCCAATTCAGCCTGCGTGAGGTTGCGCTGGAGCCTTGTGCGAGCCAGGCGCTCTCCAAGCTCGCGCAGGATTACCTCATCCACAAGTTGGTTGGAGATCCGCATAATCCGTCAATAGTGGCGAATAATACAAAAATATTAACATTAATCGCCATTTTAGGCGAATTAATTTATAAGAATATTATTCGTCAATTCTGGCGAATATCATCGTAAATTGAGCAATAGTCGCCATAAATGGCGACTATTGGTTAGGTGATCGATGATTGGCCCGAGGACAGCGCGTCTGCGTGCGACGGTTTCGCCGGTCAAACCCCGCCGCCCACCTGCGGGCGCGTTGAGACCAGCGCCGCCGCCTGCTCTGCCAGGCCCGCATGCTTCAACGCATCGAGCATGCTGCGATCCACCAGCTCGCGCTGCGCATTGCTGCCGCCGATGCGCGCCGCTTCGATGCGGGCCTCGCCCAGGCGCGCGGCGGCGAGCGTCCAGTTGCCTTGTGCATGCGCCGCCAGCCCCTCGGCGATGCGCAGCGCCACCATGCTGGCCGGGCGCTCCGCGGCAAGCGCCGCAAGCTCGCCCTGCAGGCGGGCAAAACCCGCCGTATCGCCGGCTCGCAGAAAAGGCATGGCCGCATGGGTATCCACGAAGGCATTGCCGGCTTGCGGAAAGCGGGCGGTGATGTAAGTGGAAAGCGCTCGCCAGTCGTCCTCGCGCCGCGCCTGTCCACACAGTTCCGCGCGCCACAGCCATGAAGCGATGTCCGAAAGCACATTGAGCGGCGGGATCGGCGCGCCGGCGCCCACCAGTTGCGGGCGGAACTCGGTCTCGTAAAGGCGCCAGGCTTCCGCTGCGTTGCCCGCGCCCAGTTCCCACAGGGCGAGATGCCAGGCGAGGTGGCCGCGCAGCAAGGCGTTGTGGGTGAAGCTTGCCAGCCAGCCGCGCAGGAACCGTGCGCCGGCTTCCGGCCGGTTCAGTTCGTAGTCCACATGCGCGCGCACATGCGCGGCGTTGGCGTTATGCGGCGCGGCCTCCAGCGCGCGGTTCACACGCGCATCGGCATCGGCCAGCCGTCCGGCCTCGCATTCGGCAAAGGCGTGAATCGCCGTGAACCACCAGTCATCCCCGTAGTGCGGCGCCATGCTGTCGAGCAGCGCCAGCAGTTCCGCCTCGCGGTCGAGCCGCCCGGAAAAGCCGATCAGGCCGAACACGCCGGTGGTCGGGTGCAGCACCATCGCATCGCGCGGGAAGTCCTTGAGGTGCTCCTTGATCGCCGCCAGCGCCGCATCGCCGCGTCCTTCCACGGCCAGCGCCAGAGCCTCGACATGGCTGCGCTCGCGTGCCGTGGTGCTGCCCGCAAGCGCTCGTGCGTTGGCGGCGGCGGCACGGGCCTCGGCCGCCCGGCCATAGGTGGCCAGTGCACGGGCGCGGCCGATCTCCGCCAGCGCGAAGCCGGGGTCCTGCGCCAGCGTTGCCTCGAAGCCTCCCACCAGGCTTTCCCCGGCGGCAAACATGTTGTCCACCGCTTCGATGTAGGTCTGCGCCGCGCCGGCGGAAGGGGTCGAGAGGGGTAGTCCGTAACGGTCGGTGAGTGGCATGCCGGGGGCGTTTTGTGAGGTTTTCTGAGACTCCGATTATGGGGTAGTCGACCCAGGCATTAAGATGTGCTGCCCCGGCACCGCATCGTCCCGAATTCCATGTCCCGCCTGTTCTCCAACCGCGACCGCCCGTTCGACATGGGTGACCTGCCCACCGAACGCCTGCCGCGCGACCCCGCCGCCCCGGTTTTGCCCGCGCGAGCGCCCGCGGATGCGCATGCCGGAACGCCGCTCAACATCGACGCGGCGCTGGTCGAATACCACGCGCTGTTCTGCAAATACCTGGAAGGCGAACCGGCGCGCGCGCGGGCGCCCTTGCCGGAAGACACCACCACGCGATCGCGCAATCTCAAGGCCAGCGCCTATTTTCTCGACGCGACGCTAGCCGGCGTGTGCCGGCTGGAGGCCGCCGACTGGGCCGTCGACGCACAGCCTGCCCATACCCATGCCTTCGTTTTCGCCATCGAGTTCGGCCGTGAGCCGAAGGCGGGCGAACCGGGCGCGGACTGGATCCACGGCAGCAACGTCGCCCGCACCAACGCGCGCGCGGCGGAAGTGGCCGTGGTGTTGGCCGGCTATGTGCGCGCCCTCGGTTACGCGGCGCGCGGCCATGTGGCGGGGGCATCGCAGGTGGCGATGGAGGCACTGGCGCAACGCGCCGGCGTCGCACGTGCCGTCGATGGCGTGCTGGCCCTGCCCTTCACCCGCCGCGGCTTCGCTTTGGGCGTGGTGACCACCGATCTCGAACTGGCGGCCGACCTCCCGGTCGCGCCGGACGCTTCACTCGACTGGCCGGACAACGACGCCTACATGGGCCGTGGCGGCACGCGGCCCGGCTGGCAGGAGGCCGAGGCGGCCACGCGGCCGCTGCACCTCGGCCGCTATCCGATGGAAACCATCCGCCGCGTGCCCGAACCCACCACGCTGGTGTTGCGCGACGAGATCACCCGCATGAGCAAGCGGGCCGACCTGTTCACCCGCGCGCTGGCAGGCGACCTGGGCGAAAAGCCCAAGGTGGAACGCATGCGCTTTGCCACCAAGCACCCGCTGGCGCTGGCGATGACGCCGCTCATCCGCAACATGGTGCCCCTGCAGGGCACCCGCGAACCGCTCGCGCCCACCGGCCTGGGCGGCGACCTGTCCGATGCAAAACGCAACGCCGAGAGCATCAAGGCGCTGGCGTATTTCCTCGGTGCCGATCTGGTCGGCATCTGCGAGGCCGAGCCGTGGATGTACTACTCGCACGACGCCGAGGAAGGCAAACCGATCGCCGCCTATCACCGCCACTGCGTGGTGATGCTGATCGACCAGGGCTTCGAAACCATGGAAGGCGCTTCCGGCGACGACTGGATCTCCGGTGCGCAGTCCATGCGCGCCTACATGCGCGGCGCGCTGATCGCCGGGGTGATGTCGGGCCACCTGCGCCATCTCGGTTACTCGGCGCGTGCGCACACCAACGCCCATTCCGAGGTGCTCCACATTCCGGCCTCCCTTATGGCCGGTCTGGGTGAACTCTCGCGCATCGGCGAACTGGTGTTGAACCCCTTCATCGGCCCGCGCTCCAAGAGCGTTTTGCTCACCACCGACCTGCCGCTGGCTTTCGACCAACCCATCGATTTCGGCCTGCAGGCGGTGTGCAACATGTGCTTCAAGTGCGCGCGCGAATGCCCGTGTAACGCCATCCCGTTCGGTTCCAAGGTCATGTTCAACGGCTACGAAATCTGGAAGCCGGATGTCGAGAAATGCGGCAAGTACCGCCTCACCAACATGAAGGGCTCGGCTTGCGGGCGCTGCATGAAGACCTGCCCCTACAACCGCGAGGACCTGGTCGAATCCGACCGCCTGCTCGAACTGTCCATCCGCGTGCCGGCTGCACGCCGCGCGCTGATCGACTACGACGATGCCATCGGCGGAGGCGTGCGCAATACCGTCAAGCGCTGGTGGTTCGACCTTGAAGTCGTCGACGGCGTATGCGTTACCCCGCGCGGTACCAACGAGCGCGACCTCGATCCCGCCAGGCGGGATAAACTCGCCGGGGAGCAAAAGCTGGCGTTCTTCCCGCCGGACCTGCAACCTGCTGGTGGCACGACAGTGGCGACGCTTGTGCCGATCAACCGACTGGCAGGTCTGAAGGCTTATGCCGAAGCGGAGAAGCCCGTGCTTGCGCGAAAGCGTCAACCTACTCGCTAAACCCATGCTTCATGGTCAAGAAAATGCAGTACCAGTATGGGCGCCGCGGGCCGCATTGAGTTTCGCCCTTTTGTTGCCTGTAGCGGCATGGGCGGACGATTTCCAGGAAGGCTATCGCAAGGGCTTCGAGGACGGCTTCGCCGCCGGCCAGCGTGCCGGCGCGACCGCCCCGGCACAAGCACCCCCTGCGGCCGTGGTGGTGCCGGCCCCGGTGATCAACCGCGGCATCATCATTGCGCGCGCGGCCTATGGCGACGGCCGGCGGCGTTGCGAATACACCGGTCAGCTGGCCGGCATGGCCAACGGCCGCATGCGCGCCAGCATAGAAGTCACCAACAACCTGTGCGGAGATCCCGCACCAGGTGAGCGCAAGAGCCTTAAAGTGGAATACACCTGCGGCGGCCCGATGAAACAGGCCGATGCATACGAACATCGCACGCTTTACCTTACCTGTCCGTAGACACGGAAACCCGCGTTCATCTGGAACCACGAATGAAAAAACTCGATGTCATGATCGCCGGAGCCGGCCTGGGTGGCTTGGCGGCTGCCGCCTGCCTGCTGAAAAAGGGCTTCAAGGTGCGCGTTTTCGAACAGGCGGCGCAGCTGGGCGAGATCGGCGCTGGTGTGCAGCAAAGCGCCAACTCCGCCAAGGTGCTCTACGACCTCGGCCTGCGCGACGCTTTGGAGAAGGTCGCCGTCAAGCCGCAGACCTACGAATTCCGCCGCTTCGACACCGGCGAACTCATGCACGCGATCCCGTTCGCCGGCAAGCACCTGGAGCAACACGGCGCACCCTACTATCACATCCATCGCGCCGACCTGCACGAGATCCTGGTCGATTGCGTGCGCGCGCTCGACCCGCACTGCATCACGCTCAACGCGCGCGCCACCGGCTACAGCGAAAGCGCTGACAGCGTGACCCTGAAGCTGGCCGACGGCGCCACCGCTACGGGCGACGTGCTGATCGGCGCCGACGGCATCAAGTCGGCAATCCGCGCGCAAATCGTGGGCGAGGTGCCGGTCACCTACACCGGCTACGTCGCCTGGCGCCTGACCGTGCCGCGCGACAAGTTGCCGGCCGACCTGATGGACATTGTCGGGCAGGTCTGGTGCGGGCCGAAGAACCATTGCGTGGTGTACTGGCTGCGCCGCGGCGAAATTCTCAACTGGGTGGGCTGCCCCGAGCGCAGCGCATGGGAGGACGAATCCTTCACCCAGCGCCGGCCCTGGGAGGAACTCAAGGCCGACTACACCGGCTGGCATCCGAAGATCCAGGCCATCCTGGATGCGACCGACAAGAACGAGTGCTACCGCTGGGCACTGAACAATCGCAAGCCAGTGGCGAACTGGAGCACCGCGCGGGCCACCTTGCTGGGGGATGCCGCGCATCCGACCCTGCCCTTCATGGCGCAGGGTGCCTGCATGGCCATCGAGGACGGCGCGGTGCTGGCGCGCGCCCTCGAAGGCGCGGCCAACGTGACCGAAGGCCTGCAGCTCTACCAGCGCAACCGCGTCGACCGCACCGCGCGCATCGTCAACGAATCCACCGACCACGGCGGGCTGTACCACATCACCGATGCACAGGAGATGCGCGAGGCGTTTGCGAAACGCAACATCGCCAAGGAGCGCGCCGAGTGGCTGTTCAACTACGACCCGCTGACGGTGCCGCTCAATTGAATCCGTGCGGGGCGCGTCTCAGCCCCGCCTGAAATGTGTCAGCAACAGTGCCGCCAGTTCCGCGGGCTTTTCCTCCGGGATGAAGTGGCCGCAGTCGGCGACTACCGCACCGGTGACATTGGCTGCCACTTCGCGCAATGCCGCTTCCGGCTCGCCGCCCCGGCCCCGCGCCTCCGCGCGGCCGCCGCCCACACCCAGCACCGGCATGGGCAGGCGCAACCCGGCAGCCAGCAGGGCGTGGTTGTCCTCGATGTCCCTTGGCATGTTGCGATACAAGGCGAAGCCGGCGCGCAGCGCGCCGGGTTGCGTGTAGGTGCGCATGTACTCGTCGACGTCGGCCGCACCGATGGCGCCGCGCTGCCACGAGAATGCCTCGTAGAACCAGCCGAGGTATTCGCGTTCGCGCCCCTGCACCAGCGCTTCCGGCAGGTCGGGCGTCATGTGGAAGGCATGGTGCCAGCGCTTGCCGCCCTGGGAAAAATCCGGCCCGATGCCCGGCGGCGTCACGTCAAGAATGGCCAGCGTACGGATCGCCTCAGGGTGCGCGGCCGCCAGAGCAAAGGCTACCGGCCCACCCCAGTCATGGCCGACCAGGTGCCACCGCTTCAAGCCGAGCGTGCCTGACAGCAGTTCCCACAGGTCGGCGGCAAGCGTCTTCTTGTCGTAGCCCTCGGCCGGGCGCGAGCTGTCGCCCAGGCCGCGCAAGTCCGGCGCGATGACGCGGTGGCCGGCCGCCAGCAGCGGGATTACATGGCGCCATTCATACCAGGTGGAAGGCCAGCCGTGCACCAGCACCACCGGGTCGCCGGCACCGGCGGTGACATAGTGAAGGGCAACCCCGGACAGGCGGGCGTGGTGGTGTTCGATCGTGTGCATATTTTTGTGTGTGGGCGATGTGATGGCGGTTCCGGGTTCTGGGTAACATAGCGCAAACACACGCCGCCCGTTGCGCAGCGCACGAGGTGGCCACCAGGAGACACCATGCACTTGACCCCGGAACAGGTCGGCGCCTATCACCGCGATGGATATGTATTTCCGCTGCGCGTGCTGGAAAGCCGGGAGGCCGCGCACTATCGCCACTGCCTTGAATCCCATGAAGCGCAGGCCGGCAAACCCCTGCAGGGTAATTTCCGCCACAAGACCCACCTCCTGTTCACCTGGGCCGATGCGCTGGTGCACCACCCGGCCATCCTTGATGCGGTGGAGGACGTGATCGGCCCGGACATCCTGTGCTGGACCACCAATTTCTTCATCAAGGAGGCCGCCAGCCCGGGCTTCGTGTCCTGGCACCAGGACTCCACCTATTGGGGCCTCGATCCCGACGACGTCATCACCGCCTGGGTGGCCTTCACGGAGGTGACAGCGGAGAACGGCTACATGCAGTTCATCCCGGGTTCGCACAAGATCGCCCAGCTGCCGCATGTGGACACCTTCCATCGCGACAACCTGCTCTCGCGTGGTCAGGAGATCGCGGTCGAGGTCGACAAGTCCAGGGCCGTCGGGATCCCTCTCAAGGCAGGCGAGATGTCCTTGCACCATATCAAGCTGGTGCACGGCTCGGACGCCAACCGCACGAATGACCGGCGCATCGGTCTGGCGATTCGCTACATCCCGACCTACGTGCGGCAGACCAAGGTGCGCGACAGCGCGATGCTCGTGCGCGGCACGGACAAGTACCATCATTTCGACTACGAGCCGCGCCCGGTGGCCGACCTCGACCCCGCCGCGCTGGCGGCGCACAGCGAATCCGTAAACCGACAGGTCAAGGCGCTCTACCAGGGCACCGACAAGCAGGAGTTCCGCGCCTGACGCCTGGCCGGTTGCGGCGCATGTCACACAGGAGGCTCGCATGACACCCGAACAAGTCCTCGCCATTCCGCCGCGCGTGCTCACCCAGGCGCAGCGCGAGGCCTATTTCAACGATGGCTACATCCTGTTGCCGGCCATCATCGGCGACGAGTGGGTCGCCCGCCTGCGCGCGGCCACCGAGGAGCTGGTCGAACGCAGCCGCAAAGTCTGTGTATCCGACCGGGTGTTCGACCTCGAGCCCGACCATCGCCCCGACGCGCCGCGACTGCGCCGTGTGAGCAACCCGGTCGAGCAGCATCCGGTGTTCTGGGAATACGTCAACAAGTCGGTGCTGCCCGACGCGGTGGCCGACCTGGTCGGTCCGGACGTCAAGTTCCACCATTCCAAGCTCAATTTCAAGTGGAAGCAGGGCGGCGAGGAGGTCAAATGGCACTACGACATCTCGTTCTGGCCGCACACCAACTACTCGCCGCTGACCGTGGGCACCTATATCTACGACTGCGGCATGGAGCAGGGCCCGCTGGGCGTGATCCCCAAAAGCCACCAGATCGAGCCCATGCCCACCCAGTACGACGCCAGCGGCAAATGGGTGGGCTGCCTGTCGGAGGCCGATGTTGTACGGCTCGACACGTCCCGCGCCGTGTACCTCACCGGGCCCGCCGGTTCGCTCACCCTGCACAACTGCCGCACCGTCCATGGATCGCCGCGCAACGACTCCGACCTCGGCAGGCCGTTGCTGCTCTATACACTCACCTCGGCGGACGCCTTTCCCTACACCGGCAACCCCATCAAGTCGGGCCACGACCAGGCCATCATTCGCGGCAAGCCCGCGGCCTACGCGCATCATGACCCGCGTCCCTGCCTGATGCCGCCCGACTGGTCGCGCGGCTACACCTCGATATTCTCCCTGCAGCAGGAGGAGAACCAGGCAGCCGCGCGCGGGGCGATGATGTAGGCAGGCCGTGGCCCCTGTGCGGGTTGACATGTGTCAGCAGCAAGTGCGCCGCCGTCTATACAATCTCGGTCTCGTTCTCAGGACCATACAGGGGAAAAGCAGCGTGATGTTCCGTATTGTTGGCGCCGTGTTGGGTGTGTTGTCTCTTGCCGCACCGGCAGGTGTTTCGGCCCAGGCCTACCCTGCCAAGCCAGTGAAGATCGTCGTGCCCTTTCCCCCCGGCGGACCCACCGACGTGGTCGGCCGCTTTGTGGCCACCAAACTGGGCGAAGCCTTCAACCAGCAGTTCGTGGTGGAAAACCGTGCCGGTGCCGGCGGCACCGTCGGTTCCGAGGTGGTGGCGCAGGCACCTGCCGATGGCTACACCCTGCTGTATGGCAGCACCAGCACGCTGGCCATGGCGCCCAGCCTGTACCGCAAGCTCGGCTACGATCCGCGCAAGTCCTTTGCGCCGATCAGCCTGGTGTCTTCAGGCCCGCTGCTGGTGGCGGTCAACGCCGCCGTGCCTGCGCAAACCCTGGCGCAGTTCATCGCCTTGGCGAAGGAAAAGCCCGGCGCGCTCAACTATGGCTCGGCTGGCAACGCGACTCCGCCGCACCTGGCGGCGGAACTTTTCAAGAGCATGTCCGGTACGCAGCTCACCCATGTGCCCTACAAGGGCGGTGGCCCGGCGCTGCAGGCGGTGGCGGGCGGAGAGGTGCAGGTCATCTTCGAAGGCATCGTCACCCTCGCCCCGCAGATCAAGGCAGGCCGCCTGCGTGCCCTCGCGATAACCGGGATGGCGCGGGATGCGTCCTTGCCCGACGTGCCCACGGTGGCCGAGGCCGGGCTGCCAGCCTTTCAGGTCAATTTCTGGAGCGGCCTGGTGGCACCGGCCGGTACGTCGGCGGAGGTGGTCAATGCCCTCAACGGAGCGTTGCGCAAGGCCTTGGCGGGAACCGATGCGCGAGACACCCTGACCAAGTTTGGCCTCGCCCCCGCCGGCAACACCCCGGCGGAGTTTTCGCGCTTCATCGAAAGCGAAATCGTGCGCTGGGAAAAGGCCGTGCAAATCTCCGGCGCCAAGGTGGATTGAACATGGCCAAGCGCATATTGATCGCGGGCGCCGGCATTGGCGGTCTCACCGCCGCCCTGGCGCTCCTGAAGCAGGGCTTCGACGTCGAAGTCTACGAGCAGGCAGCCGAACTCAAGGAAGTGGGTGCCGGCCTGCAGCTTTCGGCCAACGGCAACCGCGCACTCTATGAACTGGGCGTGGGCGAAGCGCTGAAACTGCTGTCTTGCGAGGCCACCGGCAAGGAGGTGCGGCTGTGGAGCACCGGCGACACCTGGAAGCTGTTCGACCTTGGCGCGGTGTCGGTGGAGCACTACGGCTATCCCTACTTCACGGTCTACCGCCCCGACCTGCTGACGGTTCTTGCGGCCGGCGTGCGTGCACTGAAAGCCGACGCCATCCACCTGGGTGCGCGTTGCAACGGATTTTCCCAGGACGCCCATGGTGTCACCCTGCACATGGACGGCGCCCAGGCGCGCGGCGATGCGCTCATCGGCGCCGACGGTGTGCACTCGAAAATCCGCCAGGGCCTGTTCGGCGCCGACCGGCCCGAGTTCACCGGCCTGATGGCCTGGCGCGGCGTCATCCCCATGGAGCGCTTGCCCGAGCGCATGCGCCGCATGGTCGGTACCAACTGGGTGGGCCCCGGCGGCCACATCGTCCACTACCCGCTACGTGGCGGCCGGCTGATGAATTTCGTGGGCGTGCGTGAACGTTCCGACTGGCAGGTGGAGTCCTGGAGCGTGGCCGGCAGCGTGGACGAATGCGCGGGTGACTTCGCCGGCTGGAACGAGGACATCCAGCTGATGATCCGTGCCATCGACGTGCCCTACAAATGGGCGCTGATGCATCGTGCGCCGCTGCCGCGCTGGAGCGTCGGCCGGGTCAGCCTGTTGGGCGACGCCTGCCACTCCACCCTGCCTTTCCTCGCGCAGGGGGCGGTGATGGCCATCGAGGACGGTTTCATCCTCGCCCGCGCGCTTCTGGCGCATGGCGATGTGGCTGTCGCGCTGGAAAGCTACGAGGCGGCGCGCCGCGAGCGCACCACCCGCATGGTCGAGGGCGCGGCCGCCAACACCAAACGCTTCCACAATCCCGAGCTCGCCAACGCCGAAGGCGCGCGCGCATATGTGGACCGCGAATGGAACGAGGCCCGCGTGAAGGAGCGCTACGAATGGCTGTTCACCTACGACGTGACGCGGGTCCCTGTCTGACGTCCAAACACCGGAGCGACAAAATGAAAATTCGCAAGGCAATGCTTGCCACCCTGCTGGCACTGGCCAGCGCCGCCGTGCATGCGCAACCCTACCCGAACCGCCCGATCAGGCTGGTCAACGGTTTTGCCGCCGGCGGCAGTTCCGACGTCGTCGCCCGCCTGATCGCGCAGAAGATCTCGCCCTTGCTCGGGCAGGAGGTGGTGGTCGAGCCGCGCACCGGCGCCGGCGGCGTGCCCGCCAATGAGTTCGTCACCAAATCCGCACCGGACGGTTACACATTGCTGATCATCACCGGCGGCTATCCCACCCAGGCCGCCATGCTGAAGAGCCTGCCCTACGATCCGCTGACGGGCTTCACCTTCATCTCCACCCTGACCTTCTATCCCTTCGTCTTCGTCACCAGCCCGACCGGACCGCAGCAGAACGTGGAGGACTTCATCCGGGCGGCGCGCGCCAACCCCGGCAAGCTGTCGTTCGCATCCGCCGGCATGGGCTCGATCCACCATCTATCGGTCGAGCTCTTCAATTCACTTGCCGGCACCGACGCGCTGCACGTGCCCTATCGCGGCGGTACCGGGCCGATCACCGAGATCATGGCCGGGCGCATCGACGCCATGTTCGAGACCATGACCGTGACCCTGCCACAGGTGAGGGCCGGCAAGTTGAAGGCGCTGGCGGTCACCTCGAAGGAGCGCTCGGCCTTCCTGCCGGATGTGCCGCCGATGTCGCAGTTCCTGCCCGGATTCGAGATGACATCCTTCCTGGGGCTGGGTGGCCCGCCCGGCATGCCGCGGCCGATTGTCGACCGCATCAACGCCGAGGTGCGCAAGGCGCTCAACGACCCGGAAACAAAAAAGCGATTTGCCGACCTGGGCGGAGAAGCGCGCGGCGGCTCGCCGGAGGAAATGCGCGCTTACGTTGAATCGGAAATCAACAAATGGAGGCGCCTGGTCGAGGCGCGCAAGATCGAAAAGCAGTAGTCAGGCTGACTTCGGAACCGCGTCCTCGATCTTCTTTTTCTCGATGGCCGCGCAAAACGCGGTGGCGAGGTCGATCGCCAAGGTGGCGTAGAGGCCCGGCCCCTTGGGGCGGTTCAGGTCGCTGCGGATCACGCTGTCGGAGTAGCCGGTGCCGACGATGTTGATGAACAGGCTGGTTGCAAGGGTTTCGATTTTTTCATTCACGGCAGCACATCCAGTCTGGTCCTGCGGGTAGGCTACGAATGCGGCTTTGGTACGAAAGTCGCCGAACCAGTCTAACAGGTGCACCCTTTGGTCCGCTGTACGCCCACCGCCGTCATGCCGGGCGCGGTGCCTGCGCCGGGATGCGGATTGAAAACGTCGACCCCTCGCCCAGGACCGATGAGAACTCGAACTGCATGCCCATCCGGCGTGCCAGGCCTGCGCACAACGCCAGGCCCAGGCCGATGCCGCCATGCTGGCGCGTATTGGAACCATCGGCTTGCCGGAAACTTTGCGCCAGGTGTTGCTGTGCGACTTCGGTGATGCCGCATCCAGTATCGACCACAGAGATAACCGTCTCGACGTCGGACCCTCCGATCGCGATGCGCACCGTTCCCCTGGGCGTGAACTTGATCGCGTTCTGCAACAAGTGGTCAAGGATCTTGAGTGTCCTTGACGCGTCGAAATGGGCGGTTTTCGCCGTTCCCGGCTCGACGGAAGCCTCGAAGGCCAGGCCTTTTTCGCGCGCCTTTTCGGCGTGCAGGGCGATCACCCGTTCGATGAGCGGAGCGAGCGGCTCGTCGCGGCAACGCACCGTGGCCTTACCGGACTCCACGTCCACGAAGGTGAGCATGTCCTCGATCTGGCCATTGAGTTGAAGGGCGCTCTCGCGGATGACCTGCAGGTACTGGCTGGCCGGCGCGGTGGTGACCTGCCTTTGCAGCAACTCGGAGAATCCGAGAATGCCGTTCAGGGGCGTGCGCAATTCATGCGAAATCACGTTGAGGAATTGCTGCTTCAGGCGTTCGGCCTCTTCGCCACGGCGGCGCGCACGCTGGAGGGCGCGCAGCAGCGCCGTGATGCCAGGCGCCAACAGCAGAAGGAAGACCGTGGCGGTGGTGCTTTGGGTTTGACGGGTACCTGCGCGGGCCTCCATGCCGCCGAGCGCTTCTTCTTCGCTCAACCCGACAGCCACCACCAGCGGGAAGTCGGTCACGCGCTGATACCGGAAGTAGCGCCGCAGATCGTCGATCCCGTCGGTTCCGTGGTGGGTGCCGGCTTTCGCGCTGCGCGCGCGCAGATTCTCGGTCGTGCGCCTGCCGTGCGAGATGGCCATCCCGTCCTGGCGGGCGAGGATTTCCCCGTCCAGCAATGAAACCATGGCGACGCCATCCGGACCCAGGTCCAGGGAACCTGCCGGACGAACCACGTCATCGGCGTTGATTTCGATCACGGCGTAACCGGCGAGGCGGCCATCGGCGGTGAGCACGTTCTGCGCCATCTGGATATACGCCTTGCCGTGCCTGGTGAGGATGCTGAAGCGCGGACGCGAGGCATTGCCCGCCGCGCCGGTCATGTCCGGCGACTGATCCGGAATGGTGTCTTTCGATGTTCCATCAGCGCAGCGCGCGCCGGATTCACTGTAGAGACCCACCGGGTAACGGGTCAGTCGTCCCGCATGCAGCGCGTTGAGTTGGCTCGGGCTGCAGATCTCGCCCTTCTCCCGCGCCACCAGGTTGATGTCGTGGTCCGCGTCGCGCAGCAATTGCCGGGCATGGGCTTCCAGGGCCTGCACCAGATTGGCGGTCTCGCGGTTGACGTGTTGCTCGGCATCGATTCGGTCAATGCGGTTTTCCACCACGCACGAATACCAGCGCACCGTGATCAGGAGCGCGGTGACCAGCCAAACCATCGTGATCGGGGAGCGCAGGTGCCGGCTGAGGAAGTAGCCGATTCGCGCGCCCAGGTCGACGTGGGTGACATTGCCTGCGCCGACCAGCACCTTTACGGGTGGCAAGTTCGAACTTCGGGAATCCTCTGACATGAAACGCCCCATCCAATCAGCCGTTAACGGCAGGGGCGCGCGATTCTTTAGGGGGCTTCCTTTCGCCGGGGCGTGACCAAGCCGGGCGCGTACCTAGGGCCGCACGAACTTCAGCACGAACTCGTCCACCGGCACCTTGGCGCGGAACACGATCTCCTCGCGCGGGTCGGCCGGGTTGCGCAGGAATTGCCCCTCTTCAACCAGGCGGAACCCGGCGGCTTCGATTTCCCGGCGCAACAATGCCTCCTCGATGCGATGCAGCGATTTGGCCACGCCAACCCCGGCGCCGGCCTTGGCCGCATGGTCGGCCACCACAAGCACGCCGCCGGGCTTCAAGGCCGCGAACAGTGCGCGATTCATCCTGGCCCGGTCCACCGGCATGAAACCGGTGTCGTGGTACGCGAAGAAAAACGTGATCAGGTCGAGGTTGCCGACGCCGGGAGGCAACGGGTCGTCGAAGTCGCGCACGATGCGCTCCACCGGCGCCATCACCGGCTTTTTCATGCGGGCGTCGAAGCGCGGCGCGACCCTGGCGATGGTCTCTTTCGAGTCGTGCGCATAGACCCTGCCCGCGGGGCCGACGGCGCGCGCCAGCAACTCGGTGGTGTAGCCGCCGCCGGCGCCCATGTCCAGCGCCCGCATGCCGGGCGCCACACCGGTGATGGCGATCAATTGCGGCTGCTTGCGCCGCGGGTCGATCTGGCGGTCGGCCTCTTCCCGGTCGGGCGCGGCGACCAGCGCCGCGTAGTCCACCCGTGACGCGGGCATGCCGGCGCATCCGGTTAGCAGGGCAGCGCAGAGTGTCAGCAGGGAAAGCGTGGTCAGGGTGTGCATGGCGAAGTCTCCTCTTGTTGGTGGCGTTGTAACACGCCGGCAGCTGCGAAAATTCCGCCACACCGGAAACTAACGGGGTGTCAGGCCAGCGCCGCCACCAGCATTGAAACACCGGAAAGCAGCAAGAGGCCGTCCATCAGCAGCCGGAAGCGGTCGGCTTCCAGCCGCAACACGAAGCGCTTGGCCAGGAAGGATCCCGCCATCAACGAGGTGCCGATGATGAGTCCCTTGGCCACCGCCGCCAGCGGCAGGGCGCCGAAGCTGCGGAACACCAGCGCCTTGCTCATGTAAACCGCCAGCGACCCGGCCGCTTCGGTGGCGAGGAACGCGCCCTTGGTGAGTCCGTAAGCCAGGAAAAACGGCGTGTTGATCGGCCCGGTCGAGACCACGATGCCGGTGAGGAAACCGATCGGCGCGCCCACCAGGGCGAGGTGCCACAGCCTGAGCTTGTAGTTGCGCGCCAGGAGCGCGCGGCGCGCCGGGATCATGAGGAGGAAAAACCCGCCCAGCAAGGCCTCCATCAGGCGCGGCGGCAGCACCAGCAGCGTGCGCGCACCCAGGGCGGCGGCCGGCACACCAGTGGCCGAGTACACGGCTGTGGCGCGCCAATCGATCTCGCGCCACCAGACGAGGATGCGCGAGAAATTCGCCATCAGCGCGGCCACGCCCATGATGGGTACGGCCTCGAGCGGCCCGAACACCACCACCAGCACCGGCATGAGCATGATCGACGAGCCGAAGCCGACGATGCCGCTGATGGTGCCGGCCGCGAGGCCGACGGCGAGTATGACGAGGTATTCCAGGGGTGACGCGCCGCGTACGCGGCGGCTTGCGGGAGGGATTCTTCTGCTATGTTAGCCGCAAGTCGATCAACCCGCCCAGCCCGCGCACCCCGTTGGAGGAATCATGCTCAAGCTCTACATCGGCAACAAGAACTACTCGTCCTGGTCAATGCGGCCCTGGGTGCTGCTCAGGCAGGCGGGCATCCCGTTCGAGACCGTGATGGTGCGCTTCGATTCGTTTGACGCCGACTCCGCATTCAAGCGGGCAATCGAGTCGGTCAATCCCGCAGGTCGCGTGCCGGTGCTGGTCGATGGCGACCTCACCGTGTGGGATACCCTGGCGATCTCCGAATACCTGGCCGAGAAGTTCCCGGAGGCCAAACTCTGGCCGGCCGACATGTGGCGCCGCGCCCGCGCCCGTAGCGTGTGTGCGGAAATGCATTCCGGTTTCTCGGCCCTGCGCAGCGCATGCCCGATGAACATCGAGGCTGCGCTGCCGCACATCGGCGCGCGCGTGCTCGAGGAGAAGCCCGAAGTGCGCGCCGACCTGGCGCGCATCATCGCCATGTGGACCGAACTGCTCGAGGCCCACGGCGGGCCGCTCCTGTTCCGCGATTTCACCATCGCCGATGCCTATTTCGCGCCGGTATGCATGCGCATCCGCACTTACGGCCTGCCGGTCACGCCCCTGATTTCGCGCTACATCGAATCGGTATGCGCGCTGCCGGGTGTTGCGGCCTGGATCAGCGACGCGCTTGCCGAGCAGGACTTCCGTGATTTCGAAGAGCCTTACCGGCTGCATCGATGAGCGCGGAGGCCTTGTTCGGCCCGTCGGAGGGGTGGTCACTTGCCCCGGTGGCCACCTGGATGTACACCGCCGGGCGCCGCATCGGCGACCCGCTGCGCCTGATCGAATCGCTGGCCGGGCAGCTCAACGACGCCGGCGCGCACATCGACCGCATGGCCGTGATGAGCCGCACCCTGCATCCGCAACTGGTGGGCTGGAGCGTCTACTGGAGCCGCCAGAGCGGCGCGCGGCGTGACAACTTCGAATACAGCACCCGTGCCAGCGATGCCTACATCGGCAGCCCGATCGAGCAGGTTCAGGAACACAAGGCCACGGTGCGCCTGCATATCGGCCCGCAGCCGGTCGAGGGCGAGCATGGCCTGATTCCCGACCTGCGCGCCGAGGGCATCACCGACTACGTGGCCATGCCGATGATCTCCGGTGCCGGCACGGTGCATGCGCTCACGCTCGCCACCGCCGCGCCGCGGGGCTTCACCGAGTCCGACCTGGCGCGCTTTGCGGCACTTTCCAACCTGCTTGCGCCCCTGATCGAGATCGCAGCGCTGCGCCGCACCGCGCTGGGCCTGCTCGACACCTTCGTCGGCCCGCGCATTTCCGAGCGCATCCTGCAGGGGCAGGTCAAGCGCGGCGACGGCGACCGTATCGATGCCGCATTTTGGTACTCCGACCTGCGCGGCTTCACGAAACTGTCCGAGACCCTGCCCACCGATGAACTGCTGCACCTGCTCAACGACTATTTCGAGTACTGCGCGGCGGCGGCCTCGGCGCGCGGCGGCGAGATCCTGCAGTTCATCGGCGATGCCATCCTGATCGTCTTCGAGATCCGCAATGAGAGTGAACGCGCGGCGGTGTGCGAATCCGCGCTTGACGCCGCCATCGACGCCTTCGATTCCATCGCCGTGGTCAACCATCGCCGCCGCCGCGCCGGCCAGGCGATCATCGAGTTCGGCCTGGGCCTGCATGTGGGGGCGGTCACCCATGCCAACGTGGGCGCGCCCGACCGACTCGCCTTCAATGTGGTGGGACCGGCGGTCAACATGACCGCGCGCATCCAGTCCATGACCAAGGAGATCGGCGTGCCGTTGCTGGTGTCGGCCGAATTCGCCGGTCTGGTGAAGCGGCCCTTGAAGAGCGTTGGCCGGCACGACCTGCGCGGGGTGGCCGCGGCGCAGGAGCTTTTCACACCCGAACAGGACTACGGCTCGACCACCGGGAGCGCGAACTGACACGGACCGCCGGCCAAGCCCCGGCCGGCCGGCAAGCCTTGCTGGGCCTGGCCGTGATCGGCCTCGGCGCCTCGGTGGCGCCGCTGGACTTCGCGGTCAACATCGCCTTTCCCGCCATCACCCGGGCTTTCGACCTGGACGCCCGTGGCATACGCTGGGTGGCGGTGTGCTACGCATTGACCTACGGCAGCCTGATGCTGGCTTTCGGCGCGCTGGGCGACCGCATCGGGCACTTGCGCATGTTCCGCGCCGGTGTACTGCTGGGGGTGCTGGCTTTCGTGCTGTGCGCCCTGGCGCCGACCTACCCATGGCTCTTGGCGGCGCGTGTGCTGCAAGGGGTGGCGGTGGCGTTGACGCTTTCATGCGCGCCGGCGCTGGCGACCGCGCTGTTCGCGGAAAGCCGCCGCACCTGGGCGCTTTCGGCCTACGCCAGCATGGCGGCGCTGGCCGGGGTGGTCGCGCCGCTCGTCGGAGGCGCGGCGGTGGCATGGCTGGATTGGCCCGGGGTGTACTGGATGCGCGTGCCCATCATGCTGGTGGCGCTAGCCAGCGTCCCGCTGCTGGCGCGCGGCCTGGCCCATGCGCCGGCGCGTTCCATCGCGCCCTTCGATGCGGGGTCGGCCGGCATGCTGGCTGCCGGCCTGGCCCTGCTGCTGCTGGTGCCGGCTGTTGTGCGGCCGGGCGCGCTGCTCTGGCCGGCCCTGCCCCTCGGGCTGGCCGGTGTGCTGACGCTGGCCGCGCTGGCGCGCACGCAGCGCGCCAGCCGCACGCCCTTGTTTCCGCGCCACCTCGCTCGCGATGCCGCGTTTGTGCTGCACAACCTGGGCAACGTGGTCGTGCAGTTCACCAGTTTCACCGTCCCGCTGGTGGTGCCCTACTACCTGGTGCGCAACGGCGGCTGGTCTGCGCTGGCAAGCGGCGGGCCGCTCGCCTGCTGGGCGATTGGCACATTGGCCGGCTCGATGCTGGCGCCCCGGCTGATCGGCGCCGCCGGCGTGCGCCGGGCCGCGCTGGTCGGTGGTCTGGCCGTGATCGCGGGACTCGCCGGCACCGCGTTCTGGCCGCCCGTGCCGCCCGTGCCGGCCATGATCGCGTGTCTTTTGCTCCAAGGCCTCGGCCTGGGTGTGTACCAGGTGGCATATTCGGACCTGGTGGTCGCCGCGCTGCCGGTCGCACAGCGCGGCGTGGCCGGCAGCCTGACCATGGTGACGCGCACGGTGGGCGTCGTGCTCGGGGCGTCACTGCTGACGTGGGTGGTCCAGGCCAATGAACAGAATGCGCTGTTTCGCGGGCTCGACGCCAAGGCAGCCTATCTGGCGGGCTTCAACGCGGTTTTCGTGGTTGCGGCGATGGTAGCCGCGGTATTTTTCCTGGGCAGCAGCTTGCGGCGGGGAATCTGGAGCGAAACGACGCGCTGATTGCGTGATGTGTGCGAACGGCGCGACATTTGTCGTTCTGCGGCGCGCAAGCTCAAGAAAGCGAACCCGGCTGCCGTTAAGCGCGTATTGCCGTCCAAGCCGGCGTACCGCGAAGCCAAAGCCATGGAAACCATCGAACTCGCCGTCGAGCGCCTGCGCCGTCCCCTCAAGGCCGATGGAAGTGCTCGCGTCGCGCCCGACAAGCCCGCAGTCGCAGCGCCACCGGCGCCGGTGCCCGCGCCGCAGGCCTTCAAGGCGCAACTCGCCGAGTCGCAACTGCCGATCAAGACCCGCGTCCTGTGCGAGTACAGCCCGGACGTGAAGGCCATCGTGAGCGGCAACACCGCGCCTGTGCCGCAGGCGGTGCACATGCCGTTTGCAATCATTGCATCGGTTCTCTCCGGCATGGTCGGTGCGGTCGGCATGGCGGCGGCGATGTGGTATTCCAGCCATTCCGGAGAGGCTTCGCAGCCTGCCGCGCGCGAAGCTGCCGCGATGACGAAATCCGCCGCTGTCGAAGTGCCCGCTGCGAGTGTGCCAGCAACGCCGGCTTTGACCCCTGGCCCGACTGGTTCCGCAGCCAGGGTCGAACCGGGCCCAACGGCAGTCGTTGCAGCGGTGGCGGCCGCGCCGGTCGCCTCCCCTGTTTCCGCCGCGCCCGACGCCGGGCAGGCGCGCGAACTGGTCGACGCCTGGGCGAAGG
Organism: Burkholderiales bacterium; assembly: GCA_965279115.1. Lineage (GTDB taxonomy): Bacteria > Pseudomonadota > Gammaproteobacteria > Burkholderiales > JAEUOS01 > JAEUOS01. Next base: position 2,251,673 of record OZ257137.1, on the reverse strand, counting down.
CCTGGTCGGCGCGCGATGTCGAGCGCTATCTCGGCTTTTACGCCACCGGCTTTGTGTCCGACAAGGGATTGCCACGCGCAGCCTGGGAGTCCGGCCGCCGCAAGCGCCTGGCCTCGCAGCGCGTCATCAGCGTCGCAGTGCGTGATGTCAGGGTGGAAGCACAAACGGCTGATCGCATCACGGTGCGCTTCGTGCAGGACTATTCGGCCGATACGTATCGGGAACTCGCCACGCCGAAGAAATTGCTGCTGGTACGCGAGGCCGGAACCTGGCGCATCGCTGCTGAAGGCGTCGACGGCGCGGCTGGCTGACCACGGCTTTCACTTTGTTTCACTGGCGGTAGGTGGCGCGATAATCGCGTCATGACTCGCCTTTTGTCCCTGTGTTCCTGCATGGTCCTGCTGGCGTGCGTTGCCCCTGCGCGAGCGGCCGATCCCATGCCCGATTTCTCCCGTCCCGATAGCGAGCGCGGCTTTCGCGTCATCAACGATGGCGTGATGGGCGGGGTTTCGACCTCGCGGCTTTCGCGGGCCGATGGCAGCCTGGTGTTCGAAGGCGTGGTTTCGCTGGAAAACAACGGCGGATTCGCCTCGTTTCGCGGGCCGGTCGCGATCCCGGCCGGCTCGCGCATCCTGCGCGTGACACTGCGCGGCGACGGGCAGCGCTACAAGCTCGCGCTCAAGGCGGAAGACAGCAACGCCGGGCCGCAGTACCAGGCCGGCTTTGTCGCCACCCGCGAGTGGGCCACCGTGAGCTTCACGGCGGCGGATTTCGAAGCGAACTTCCGCGGCCGCGCCGTCGCAGCCCCTGCCCTCGTGTTCTCCGATATGCGCGCGATCGGCGTACTGATCGCGGACAAGCAGGCGGGCCCCTTCCGTCTGGAGATCCGCAGCATCACCGCCGACTGACAGCCGGCGCGTGCTGCGCCGCGGGGCGGGGCCGAAAATCCTGCCCCTATAATCGGCGCCCATGTTTTCCGCCCTCGACAACGAGCGTCTCGCGCGCACCGGCCCCGGCACAATGATGGGCGATTACTTTCGCCGTTTCTGGCTGCCGGTCGCCCTTTCCGAAGAATTGCCTGAGCCCGACGGCACACCGCTGCGCGTGAAGGTGATGGGCGAGGACCTGCTGGCCTTTCGCACCACCGACGGCAGCGTCGGCCTGGTCGATCCGCGTTGCGCGCACCGCGGTGCCGACCTCTACTTCGGCCGCAATGAGGAAGGCGGGCTGCGCTGCGTGTACCACGGCTGGAAATACGACACCGCCGGCAAATGCACCGAAATGCCCAACGTGCCGCCGGGTTCGGCCTACCATGGCAAGATCTCCATTACCGCCTACCCGACGCGCGAATTCGGCGACATGGTGTGGGCCTACATGGGACCACGCGACCTCATGCCGGCCACATTGCCGCAGCTTGAAGTCGGCATGGTCCCGGGGTCGCACCGCTTCGTGACCAAGCGCCTGCAACAGTGCAACTGGGCGCAGTCCATGGAAGGCGCGCTCGATACCGCGCACTTTTCCTTTTTGCACATGCCGGCGCCGGCAATGGCGAAAAACGACACCATGACCGCCGCCGCGGACGAGAGCCGCATCCGCTGGCTGCGCAACGACCCTCTGCCGCGCTTTTCGGTCGACGACCATGAGGTCGGTTTCGTGATCGGCGGCGCGCGCGACGCCGAGGCCGACACGCATTACTGGCGAATCACCCAGTTCATGCTGCCCTCGCACTCGATCACGCCTTCATCCATGCCGGGCGAAACCTACTACGGCTACACCTGGGTGCCGATCGACGATCATTCCTGCTGGATCTATGTGTATGCCTGGCATCCGGATGTGCCGCTGCCGGCCGATGAGCGAGCCCGCTATGTCAAGGGCGGCTACGGCCAGTTCGCCGAACTCGGGCCGGGCTACGTGGCGCTGCGCAACCGTTCCAACGACTACCTGCTCGACCGCGCGGAACAGAAGACCCGCTCATTCACCGGCGTGCGCGGCATCGCAGAGCAGGACGCCATGGCGCAGGACAGCCAGGGCTTGATCGTCGACCGTACCCGCGAGCATCTTTCGCCCACCGACATCGCCATCGTGCGCTTCCGGCGCGCCATGTTGGGCGGCGCCCGCGCGCTGGCCGGCGGCACCGAGCCGGCGGCCGTATCGCTGCCGGGCGCCTATCGCCTGCGCGCCGGCGGGGCGGTGGCGCAGCGCGCACTCGATTTCAATGCGGTCATGCGGGAGCGTTTCGGCAGCGCCTCGGCAAAGGTTGAATCATGAAATCACTGCTCCGTCCCCTGGCCGCAGCGGCCCTGCTGCTGGCGGGTACCGTCTCGGCGCAGGACTACCCGGCGCGGCAAATCCAGATGGTGGTGCCGTTTTCCACCGGCAGCGCCAGCGATGTGATGGCGCGCCTGGTGCTGGACCGAGTCAGCGCCTCGATGGGGGCACGTTTCGTGGTCGACAACCGGCCCGCAGCCGGCGGCAACGTCGGTACCGCCGCGGTTACCAAGGCCGCGCCCGACGGCTATACCCTGCTGGTCAGCGCCTCCGGCCCGCTGGCAGCCAACCGCACGCTGTACCCCAACCTGGGTTACGACCCCGAACGTGACCTGGCGCCCATCGCGCTGTTCGCCAGCCTGCCCAACATCATCGTGGTGAGCAGCAAGCTGCAGATCGCAAGCGTGGCCGAACTCATCGCCCATGTGAAGGGCAAACCCAACGTGCCCTACGGCTCGGTGGGCAACGGCAGCTCACAGCACCTGGCCGGCGCGTATTTCGAACAGATTGCCGGCGTTTCCATGACCCACGTGCCCTACAAGGTCACCGCGCAGATGGTGGCCGACCTGGTGTCGGGCGAAGTCCCGGTGAGCTTTCAGTTGCTGCCCAACGTGATCGGCCCGGTCAAGGGCGGTCAGGTGCGTGCGCTGGCGGTGGCGTCCCCCAGGCGACTGACAGCGTTGCCGGACGTGCCCACCGCGGCGGAGGTGGGCGTGCGCGGCTATGACTCGGCCGCCTGGTTCGCCTTCCTGGCGCCGCGCGGCACGCCGCGGCCCATCATCGACCGCATGCACCGCGAGGTGGCCGCCGCCATGGCCGAACCCGCCCTGCGCGCGCGCTTCGCCGAACTCGGTGCCGAGCCGCTCGCCGCCACGCCGGACGACACCGCGCGCCACATCGCCGCCGAAACCGCGAAGTGGCGCGACATCATCACCAAGGCCGGGATCAAGCTCGACCCCTGAGCGTTGGCGTCGATCAACATTGCCGATAGACCATATCGGCAATCCCCTCTTCGCGAAGGGGGATTAATCGCCTATCTTTTCCGCACGGCTCCGCGTCGATTCGCACGGGGCCAATATTGCCGGAGGAGAGAATCGCGTGTCAGCCCCGCTCGACCCGAAGTACCTGCGCCGTCCCGGCCATTCCATTCCCGTGACGCCTGCGGACATGCAGGGCCGTTTCACGCAGTTTGAAGGCCTCAAGCCCGACCCCGGCGCCTTTCCGGACCTGAAGGACGCCGACCACGCGCGCGCCGTGTACTACATGCTCTCACCCGGCGGCACCGCCGGGCTGCCCAGCCCGATCCGCGCGCCGCACAACTTTCACATGGCCATCATGGTGATGCCCAAGGGGGTGCGGCCCTCGACCCACGCGCACCCCTACAACGAGGTGTTCATGCCGCTCGACGCGCGCTTCCGCTTCTACTACGGTGACAACGAGGAACACGGTGTCGAGGTCGGACGCTACGGCGTGATCTCGGTACCGGCCGGCGTGATGCGCACCTTCGAGAATCTCGACGACCATCCCGCCCATGTGCTGGTGATCTTCGACACGCCCGGCGATCCGCACACCGACATGGTGATCACCCCGCGCGACTACGAGAAGTTCTACAAGGGCTGGGTGCCGGGGATGGAGCCGCCGGCGCCGGGTGCGGCGCGCGTCTGAGCCAGGCCCTCTTGGCCCAGGGGTTCAGGCACCGCCCGGACGGTGCTTGATACGCCGCAGCGTCCTGGGCTGGATGTGGTTGAGTTCCTTGAGGATATCCGGCACCAATGTCGCCAGGGTTTCAATACGGTTGCTGACGGCTTCGACGACAAGAACCGCGATTGGCAAAGTCGCGAGGTTCTGCTGGTACTCAAGGTTCTGGTCCATCGTCAAGAAGACATCGAACCTGGTAGCCGCGAGCGCCAGCAACCTGCCGTTTCTTATTCCTGCCCAACCAGTTCGAGGAACCGTCTCGACATCGTGACCGGACAGAAGTACGCCCAGGCGCCGGGGTAGATCTTCATCAAGCAGGATGCGCATCTGGCAATAGCGCCGCGCGTGCCTCTTCCAGGACCGCGACCGCAAGCTCGCGACTTACGGAAGGAAAATCATCAAGAAAAACCTCCAGCGGATCACCTGCCTCAAGATGATCAAACAGGGTCTTGACGGGTACGCGCGTTCCCTTGAAGACCGGGGTTCCGCTGTGGATCTCGGGGTCGATGGTAATCAGATGTGAATTCATTGACCGGCTCCGGTGGCGCCAATTTCAGGGAGTGTATCGCGGGGGCGGTTTGTAGTTGTCGCGCCACGCCCGATTTACCTCGCCACCTGCAACCGCGGCGCCACCCGCGCCGCCTGGGGCAACGACTCCCGCACTTTTTCCCGAAACCACTGGTGCGCCTCGCTGTTGTGCGTGCGTTCATGCCAGTACATCGCGATCTGGATTTCCGGCAGGTCGAGCGGGATGTCGAACAGCATCAGCGGCAGCATGGCGGAGAGCCGCTGGGCCGCGCGCGAGGGGATGGCCAGCACCAGGTCGGAGTTGGCCACCAGGTAGGCCGCCAGCAGGAAGTGCGGGCTGGTGATGGCCACGCGCCTTGTAAGGCCGGCGGCGGCGAGTATGGATTCGAGCGCGCCGCTGAAATAGGTCAGGCCGGAGGGCGCCACCGACACGTGGCGCAGCGCCGCGTACTGCGCGGCAGTGAGCGTTGGCGTGATGCCCGGGTGGCCTTTGCGCGCCACGCCCACGTAGTGCTCGTCGAACAGCGGCCGGCGCTTGAGCGCCGCCGGCGGTTCGACGAAATAGGCGACGGCGATGTCGATCTCGCCTAAGTCCAGCGCTTCCTCCACGCGGCGGATGTTCACCGGCAATACGTCTACCGATACGCCGGGCGCCTCGCTGGCGAGCATCTCGGTCAGCCGCGGCATGAGCAGGAACTGCGAGTAGTCCGAGGTGGCCAGGCGAAAACGCGTCGTGCAACTGGCCGGGTCGAAGGCCTCGCTGCCGGCGGTGAGCGCGCGCATGCGCTCGACGATCTCGTGCACCTGGGGCTCCAGCTCCAGCGCGCGTGGGGTCGGCTGCATGCCTTCGCGGCCGCGCACCAGAAGCGGGTCGTCGAAGCGGTCGCGTAGCCGCGCCAGCGCCTCGCTCATCGCCGGCTGCGAGAGGCCAATGCGTTCGGCGGCACGCGAAACACTGCGCTCGCGCATGAGGGACTCGAAGCATTCGAGCAGTTGCAGGTCGAGGTTTTTGTGCGACGCCACAATCGTCCTTCCCGATAAGCCCTATCGGCACACGCGGCTTCTTCTGCCGGGGGTCGAACACTAGCATACCGCCCTGAATCGACTCCGGGGGTGCGGTCTTGAGCAAGCATGTTCTGATCACGGGTGCCGGGCGCGGCATCGGCGCAGCCACCGCCAAGCTGGCGGCCATGCGTGGCTATGCGGTGTCGGTCAACTACGTAAGCAACGACGCGGCCGCCGCGGGCGTGGTCGACTGGATCGCCTCCCAGGGCGGCCGGGCCAAGGCGGTGCGTGGCGACGCCAGCAACGAGGCGGACGTGAAGCGCGTGTTCAATGAGAGTGAGGCCGCGTTCGGCCCGCTCACCGCGCTGGTCAACAACGCCGGCGTGCCGGGGAAGATCGGCCGGGTGGAAGCGCTCGACCCCGCGGTGCTCAGGCGTACCTTCGAAGTCAACGTGTTCGCGGCCTTCCTGTGCGCGGCGGAATTCGCGCGCCGCGCCTCCACCAAGCACGGCGGCGCCGGCGGCATGGTGGTCAACGTATCGTCGATGGCGGCCAAGACCGGCTCGCCCAACGAACTCGTGCACTACGCGGCCGCCAAGGCCGCGCTGGAAACCTTCAACTACGGCTTTGCCTCCGAGGTCGCCGGCGAAGGCATCCGCGTCAATTGCGTGTCGTGCGGGCTGATCGAAACCGACATCCATGCCGAGGCCGGAGATGCCTCGCGCCTGCAGCGATACGCCACCCGCATGCCGATGGCGCGTGCCGGCAAGCCCGAGGAGGTCGCCAACGCGATCCTCTGGCTTTTGTCTGAAGAAGCGTCCTACATCACCGGCGCGACCCTGCCGGTGGCGGGCGGGCGCTAGGAAAAGCCTCGCAGGTCCGGCCGCGCTTGGGCGGCTTGTTCAAGGGGTTCGCCCCACAGACGGGAATACGATCATGTACGAGAGTTACCAGCACCTCAAGTTCGAGCGCCGCGGCCGCATCCTCACCGTGGTGATGAACCGCCCTGAGGTGAAGAACGCCGCCAACGTGCGCATGCACAACGAGCTCTCGCGGGTGTTCCGCGACGTGGCGGCCGACCCCGAGGCGGGCGTCATCGTCCTCACCGGCGCGGGCGACGCCTTTTCTTCCGGCGGCGATATCCGCGCCATGAAGGAAAAGATCGCCGACCACACCCTGTGGAACGACACGGTCGATGAGGCGCGCAACCTGTTCTATTCCATGCTCGACCTCGAAAAGCCGCTCATCGCACGCGTCAATGGTGCCGCCACCGGCCTGGGCGCGACGCTGGCGGTGTATGCCGATATCGCCATTGCGGCGGAGTCGGCCGTCATCGGCGACCCGCATGTGAAGGTGGGCCTGGTGGCGGGCGACGGCGGCGCCCTGATGTGGCCCATGCTGGTGGGCTTCCAGAAGGCCAAGGAGCTGCTGTTCCTGGGCGACAACGTCGACGCGAAGGAGGCCGCGCGACTGGGCCTCATCACCTACTGCGTGCCGGATGCCGAACTCGATGAACGCGTCTACGCGCTGGCCGAGCGCCTGCTCAAGGGCGCGCCGCAGGCGCTGGCCGGCACCAAGAAGGCCATCAACCACACCCTGCGCAACCTGTCGCTGTCGACCTTCGAATACGGTGTATCGCTGGAGACGCAGTCGCACCTGTCCCGCGACCATGCCGAGGCGATCGACGCCTTCATCGAGAAGCGCAAACCCGTCTTCACCGGCCGCTAGACGCACACCGACCCGTGGTCCTTCCGCATTCCGTTCGAAGCTGGCCATCCATGGCGCATCCGCTCGACACCCTGTTCCGCCCGCGCTCGCTCGCGGTGATCGGTGCGTCCTCGGATCCGAACAAGATCGGCGGGCGGCCGATCGCGTTCCTGAAACGCGCCGGCTATGCGGGCGTGATCCATCCGGTCAATCCGGGCGCGGCGACGGTGCAGGACATCGCGGCCAGTGCTTCGCTGGCCGCGATCGAGGGTGAGGTCGAGCAGGCCATCATCGCCCTGCCGGGCCGCGCGGTGTTGGGCGCGGTCGAGGAGTGCGCGGCCAAGGGCGTGCGCGCGCTGCAGATTTTCTCGGCCGGCTTTGGCGAAGGTGGCGCGCAGGGCGCGCTTGAGCAGGCCCAGTTGCGCGAGCGCGTCGCAGCCGCCGGCATGCGCGTGCTGGGCCCCAACAGCCTGGGGCTTTTCAACACCGCCGACAATTTCTTCGGCACCTTCGCCACCGCGCTCGACGGCGCCTGGCCGCGTGCCGGCAGCGTGGGGGTCGCCACCCAGTCGGGGGCATTCGGGTCCTACTTCTTCGGCATGGCGCAGGCGCGCGGGCTGGGCTTTTCGCATTTCGTGGCCACCGGCAACGAATGCGATGTCGACGTCGCCGAATGCGTGGAGTACCTCGCGCAAGACGCCGCCACGCGTGTGATCGTGATGGCCATCGAAGGCTGCAAGGACGGCGCCAGACTGTTGCGCGCACTCGCCGCCGCCCGTGCCGCGGGCAAGCCGGTGATCGCCATGAAGGTCGGCGTATCGCAGGCCGGCGCGCTCGCCGCCGCCACCCATACCGGCTCGCTCGCCGGTGAAGACCGGGTCTTCGCCGCGGTGCTGGCCGAGTACGGTGTCTACCGCGCCACCAGCCTGGAAGAGATTGTCGATGTCGCCTACATGGCGAGCGTGGCACCGTTGCCGCGCGGCCCGCGCCTCGCGATCGTCACCACCTCGGGCGGCATCGGCGTGCTGGCGGCAGATGCGGCGGAAGCACGCGGCCTGGCGCTGCCCGGCATCTCGGCCCCGGCGCAGCAGGCGCTCACCAGCCTGATCCCGCTGGCGGGTGGCGTCAATCCGGTTGACACCTCGGCCGCCATCATCGGCGACCTGTCGCTCTACAGCCGGGCGGCCGGGCTGATGCTGCAAGACCAGGCCTACGACGCGGTGCTGTGCTTCATGGCGCACATCGGCCGCAACTCCGCACACTGGGCGCAGTTGCGCACCTCCCTCTACGACTTGCGCCGCCGTTACGCGACCCTGCCTTTCGTCGCCGTGCTGCTGGCTGATACGGAACTCACCGCAGAACTCGAGTCGCAGGGCTTTGCCTTGTTCGCCGACCCTACGCGTGCCGTCAACGCGATCGCCGGCGCGAGCCGTCTCGGGCAGGGTGTCGCCGCGAGCGCCAAACCCGCGCCTGCGTCCGCCGTTCTCGCCGGCCGGCCGGCCACCGAGGCGGACGCCAAGCGCTCGCTCGCAGCACTCGGCATCACGTTCGCGCCGGAACAGTCCACCGCCACGGTGGACGCTGCCGCCAGCGCCGCCATGGCGCTGGGCTTTCCGGTGGTGCTCAAGATCCTCTCTCCCGATATCGCCCACAAGACCGAAGTCGGCGGTGTCGCACTCAACCTGCACAATCCGGATGCCGTGCGCGCGGCCTGGCAACTCATGATGAGGCGGGTCGCCGAACACGCCCCGGGCGCGCGCATCGAAGGCGCGATCGTCGCGCGCCAGATGGCCGGTGGCGTCGAGGTGCTGATCGGCACCCATACCGACCCCGTGTTCGGACCGGTGGTCACCGTCGGCCTGGGCGGTGTGATGACCGAACTCTTCAACGACGTGGCGTTGCGCCTGTGTCCGGTGGATGAATCCGGCGCGCGTGCCATGTTCGACGCCACCCGGCTCGGGCAGCTGCTGCGCGGCTATCGCGGCGCACCCGCCGCCGATGTCGCCGCGCTGGCGCGCACCGTGGCGCGCCTGTCCGAAATCGCCCATGACAACCGTGAACGCATCGCCGGTATCGACCTGAACCCGGTGCTGGCCCGTCCCGACGGCGCCTTCGCACTCGACGCCCTGATCGTCTTCAAAGGAGCCCCCGCATGAACGCCAAGGTACGCCCGGAACACCTGCGCACCCCGGGACACAGCACGCAGTGTTCGCGCGCCGAAATGGAGGGCCGGGTGGCGCGCTTCCGCGACCGCAAGGCCGACCCCGGCGCCTTTCCCGACCTCAAGGATCAGCAGGGCCAGCGCAGCGTCACCTACATGCTTTCGCCGGGCAACACCGGCGGGCCGGCGCCGATCAATGCGCCGCACAACTTCCATCTTTCGATCTCGACCCTTTCCAAGGGCATCCGCCCGACAGTGCACTCGCACCCCTACAACGAGGTGTTCATGCCGCTCAACACGCGTTTCCGCATGTACTGGGGCGAGGACCTGGCGGAATACCTCGAGCTTGAGCCGTTCGACCTGGTGTCGGTACCGGCCGGGGTGTTCCGCACCTTCGAGAACCTCGACGACACGCCCGGATTCATGATGGCCATCTTCGATCATGGCGGTGATCCTCACACCGGCATCGTGGTGCCGCCGGATGTTTTCGAGAAGTTCTACCGCAACTGGAATCCCGGCATGGTGGGGGTGCAGGCATGAACAATCGTTTCCTTCTCGCAGCAAGCCTGTTCGCCGCGGCACTGTTTTGCGCGACACCACCGGCCGCCCTGGCGCAGGCCTGGCCGGCCAAGCCGGTGCGCGTGGTGGTGCCGTACGCACCCGGCGGCGGTCCCGACATCCTGGCGCGCCTGATCGGCCAGAAGCTCGCCGCAGCCCTGGGTCAGTCAGTGGTGGTCGAGAACAAGCCCGGCGCCGGCGGCAACCTGGCGACCGAATCGGTGGCCAAGTCGCCTCCTGACGGCTATACCCTCTTCCTCACCACCACGGCCACGCAATCCATCAACCCGTCGCTGTACGCGTCGCTCCCCTACGACACCCAGCGTGACTTCTCGCCGGTCGGCATGGTGGCGCTCACCCAGGTGATGCTGGTGGTGGCCAACGACGTGCCGGCGAAATCCTTGAAGGAACTGCTCGCGCTGGCCAAGGCCGCGCCCGGCAAGCTGACCTACGCCACCGCCGGCCCGGGCACCATGCAGCACATGGCTTCGGCCCTGCTCGACGGCCAGGCCGGCATCCAGACCTTGCAGGTGCCCTACAAGGGCACCGGGCAACTGATGCCCGACCTGGTGGCCGGCCGCGTGACGATGATGTTCAACAGCCTGGCGGCATTGCTGCCGATGGTGCGTGACGGCAAGCTGCGGCCGATCGCCGTCACCGGCGCGAAGCGCAACCCCGCCGCGCCCGACGTGCCCACCTTCGCCGAGGCCGGGTTGCCCGGATTCGACGCCAGTGCCTGGTATGGCGTGTTCGGCCCCGCCGGCCTGCCGCGCGAGATCGTCCAGCGGCTCAACACGGAACTGGGCCGGGCGGTGGAAAGCGCCGAGGTGCGCGAGCGTTACGCCACCCTCGGACTGGACCTGGCCTTGTCCACCCCGGAAGGCCTGGCCCAGCGGGTGCGCGAGGACACCGCCAAGTGGGCCGCGGTGATCAAGGCCCACAACATCACCGTGCAGTAAGCCACGCCAGCGGAGACACGCCATGCTGATCGACCTGCGCATCTACACCTTCCATCCCGGCAAGCTGGCCGAATTCATGAAGCTTTCGGAAGAGAAGATCCTGCCGCTGCAGGCGAAGTACTGCGGCAACTGCATCTTCTATACGACCAGCGAGTCGGGGGTGCTCAACCAGCTCATCCAGGCCTGGGCCTATGAGGATGCCGCGGACCGCGACCGGCGGCGCGCCGCGCTGTGGGCCGATCCGGAATGGCAGAAACTCGGCGCCATCGCCCTGCCGTGGATCGCGCACCAGGAAAACCGGCTGCTCAAGCCGGCGGCGTTTTCACCCATGAAGTGGGCCTGAGGCGGCATGGCCCTGCTCGACGTCACCGATGTCTCGCTCGCCTTCGGCGGCGTGCGCGCGCTGTCGGGCATCTCGCTGGATGTCGAGGAAGGCACGGTCACCTCCGTGATCGGCCCCAATGGCGCCGGCAAGACCAGCCTCTACAACGTGATATCCGGCTTCTATCGGCCGCAGACCGGCGGCGTGCGCTTCGAAGGCGCCGATGTCACCACGCTCAAGGCCAACAAGCGCGCGGCGCTCGGCATGGCGCGCACCTTCCAGAACATCGCGCTGTTCCGCGGCCTGACCGTGCTCGACAACATCAAGCTTGGCGCCCACCACTACCTCAAGTCGGGCGTGCTGGGCTCGGCCTGGTACCTGGGCCGCGCCGCGCGCGAGGAGGCGGAGCTGCGCGGTGATATCGAGGCCCGCATCATCGACCTCCTGCACCTGGCCGAAGTGCGCGACGCGCCGGTCTCGGCCCTGTCCTATGGCCTGCAGAAGCGCGTGGAACTGGCGCGCGCGCTGGCCATGCGTCCGCGGCTCCTGATGCTCGATGAGCCGGTGGCGGGCATGAACCGCGAGGAGAAGGAGGACATGGCGCGCTACATCCTCGACGTGCGCGAGGAATGGGGCGTCACTGTGCTCCTGATCGAGCACGACATGGGCATGGTGATGGATCTGTCGGACCGCATCCATGTGCTCAATTTCGGCCAGAAGCTGGCCTCCGGCACCCCGGCGGAGATTCGCGCCAACCCGGCGGTGATCGAAGCCTACCTGGGCGAAGCCTGAACGAAGGGGCGCGCGATGAATCTCTTCCTCGAATACTCCATGGTGGGCCTGGCCTCGGGCGGCATGTACGCGCTCATGGCGCTGGGCTTCGTGCTGGTGTTCAAGGGCACCGGCGTCTTCAACTTCGCGCAGGGCGAATTGATGATGCTGGGCGCCTACGTTTTCCTTTCGGTCAACCAGCTGGCCGGCCTGCACTGGTCGGTCGCGCTTGCCGCCACGCTGGTGTTCGCGCTGGCCGCGGGCGCCCTGGTCGAGCGCACCGTGCTGCGCGCCCTGGCCGGCCAGCCGCTCCTGTCGGTGGTGATGGCCACCGTCGGGCTGGGCCTGGTGTTCAAGGGCGCCGCCGGTCTCATTTGGGGGCAGGAGCAGCGCAACCTGCCGGAGCTTCTTCCCAGGAAGCCGATCTTCATCGGCGACATCCTGATTCCCGGTACCGCGTTCTGGAGCTTCGTCATCAGCATGGCGGTCATCGTGGTGTGCCTGCTGTATTTCCGCTTCACCCGCGGCGGGGTGACGATGCGCGCGGCCGCCTCCAGCCAGGTCAATGCCTATGCGGTGGGCATCAATGTGCCCACCATCTCGGCGCTGACCTGGGGCCTGGCCGCGGCGGTGGGCGGCTTCGCCGGCGTGCTGCTGGCGGCCATCAACAACCTCACGCCGCACCTGGGCGACCTCGCCCTCTCGGTGCTGGCGGTGCTGATCGTGGGCGGGCTCGACAGCCTCGCCGGCGTGATCGCGGGCGGCCTCATCATCGGCTGGCTGCAGGCCATGACCGGCGCCTATGTGGGCAGCCAGTACCGCGAGATCATGCCCTTCGTGGTGGTGCTGGCGGTGCTGCTGGTGCGTCCGCACGGGCTGTTCGGCCGCAAGGAGATCGAGCGCATATGAACCTCATCGGACAACGTGTCGGCATCGCGCCGCCCGACTATCGCGCCGCGGCGGCCTGGCTTGACAGCAACGAGCGCCGCGCCGGCCTGGCCGTGCTGTTCGGCCTGCTGGCGCTGTTCCCCTTCGTCGCCGGCGATTACCTCGTGTACCTGGCCTGCGTGGCCGGCACGGCGATCATCTCCATCATCGGCCTCAACATCCTCACCGGCTACACCGGTTTGTTGTCGATCGGCCATGCGGCCTTCAACGGCATCGGCGCCTATGGCTGCGCGGTCGCCGCTGGGCAATGGGGCTGGCCGTTCTGGCTGGCGGTGCCGTTCGGTGGCGTGGTGGCGGCGGCTGCCGGTGTGCTGGTCGGTCTGCCGAGCCTGCGCATCAAGGGCCTGTACCTGGCGATTGCGACCCTGGCGGCGCAGTACCTGTTCCTGTTCGCGGCCCAGCACTGGGAGTCGGTCACCGGCGGCGACCGCGGGCTGTCCGTCAACCCGACCAGCTTCCTCGGCATCCGGCTCGACTCGGACTTCCGCCTTTACTGGCTGATCATGCCGGTCACGGTGGTGATGTGCATCGCCGCCCACAACCTGTTTCGCACCCGCATCGGCCGCTCCTTCATCGCCGTTCGCGAACGCGACTACTCGGCCGAAGTGCTGGGCATCGACCTGTTGCGCACCAAGTTGCTCGCCTTCGCCATCGCCTCGTTCTACGCCGGCATCGCCGGGGCGCTGATGGCCTTCTTCTTCCGCGTGGTCAACCCCGAGCAATACACCTTCACCGCCTCGATCTTCCAGCTGACCGCCATCATCGTCGGCGGCCTGGGCTCGGTGCTCGGTTCGATTCTCGGCGCGCTCTTCATGGTGGCGGTGCCGGAGGTGCTCAAGGCGGTGGTGTCGTTCCTGGCCGGCGCCGACGCGGTGAAGAGTGCCGTGATGCTCGCCTCGGCGCGCGAACTGGTGTTCGGGCTCCTGATCGTCGGCTTCCTGCTGTTCGAGCCCTTCGGCCTGGCGGAAATCGTGCGTCGCGCCCGCATGGCGCTGAAAATGTGGCCGTTCCGCACATGAGCGCGGCCCGCCTGGACGGCCGGATCGCCGTGGTGACCGGTGCCGCGCGGGGCATCGGCCACGCCATCGCGCTGGCCTTCGCGCGCGAAGGCGCGACCGTGGTGGTGGTCGACCTGATCGAGGACCTGGCGCGCGCCACGGTGCGGAAGATCACCGCGGACGGGGGCCGCGCGGAGTTGCGCCTGGCCGACCTGCGTGATCCGTCCGCCGTCGATGCGCTGGTGGCCGGCGTGGTCGCGGCGCACGGCCGGATCGACGTGCTGATGAACAACGCCGGCACCACCTTCTACGGCGGTGCGCTCGATACCAGCCTCGATGATCTCGACAAAAGCCTCAAGGCCAACCTGGTGCCGACCTTCCTGATGGCGCAGGCCGCGGCGAAGGTCATGGTGGCCCAGGGGGCAGGCCGCATCATCAACATGGCGTCCGCCGCCGCCGAGGTCGCGGTGACGCGCTTTTTCGCCTATTCGATCGCCAAGGCCGGTGTGGTCGCGCTGACCCGGCAGATGGCGGCCGAACTGGGCGGGCGCGGCGTCAGCGTCAACGCGCTGGCCCCCGGGCCGGTACTGACCGAGATGCTGGCGAAAAACCAGAACCAGAAGCTGCAGGCGCTCCTGAAAAATCATATTCCCCAGGAGCGCTTCGCCGAACCGGACGAAGTCGCGCGCGCCGCCGTGTTCCTGGCCGGTGCCGACGCGGCCTATGTCAACGGCCATGTCCTGGCGGTCGACGGCGGCATGCTCGCTGCCGGCGCGCGCCTGGACCGGCTCAATTCATCCACAACCTGACCCCCAAAGGAGACAACCATGACGATTACCCGCAGGCAGTTCACTTCGTTTGCCGCCGCCGCCCTGGCGGCAGCATCGACCAACCTCGCCGCCCAGGCGGCCGACGAGGTGGTGTTCGCCGCCACCCTGCCGCTCACCGGACCCTTCGCCGCGGTGGCCAAGGACCAGCTCGAAGGCATGAAGGACTACATCGACTTCGTCAATTCGAAGGGCGGTGTGCGCGGCAGGAAGGTCAGGTTCCTGATCGAGGATACCCAGTACAAGGTGGACCAGGCGGTGGCCGGGTTCAAGAAGTTCATGGCCGCCGACAAGCCGGTGGCGGTATTCGGCGACGGCACCGGCTTCGTGCGCGCGGCTTCGCAGGAGAACAACGAGCGCTACAAGGTCCTGATGACCTCCACCTCCTACGCGTCCGACCTGGTTGACGCGCAGAAGTACGGCTATCACTTCATGAGCGGCCCGACCTACAGTGAGGCCGTCGGCGTGCTTCTGCAACACATCAAGGACACCCACAAGGGCGGCCGCGCCAAGCTGGCGGTGATCCACAGCGCCTCGGAATTCGGCCGCGACCCGCTCGAATTCCTCAAGAAGCGCGCCGGCGAACTCGGCATCGATGTCGTGCTGGTCACCGAGATGAAGTTCCGTGACGTCGACGTCACCGCCGAGACCATCAAGCTGCGCCAGGCCCGGCCCGACTACACCATCATCCACGGCTTCGGCGGCGCGCCGATCTTCACCGAGGTGATGAAGCTCGCGCGCGAATACAAGATCGAAACCAAGTTCATGGGCACTTTCTGGGAGGGCTCACGGACCATCCTCAAGCGGGCCGGCGACGCGGCCGACGGTTTCATCGGCGTCTCCAACTACGCCTGGAACACCGCCGGGTCGAGCGCGCCCATGCTCAAGGCCATCGACGACATCAAGCGCAAGAAGGACGCCAAGTACGACGGCTATCCCGACATCTACTACATGCAGGGCTGGGCCTCGATGATGCTGTTCGTCAAGGCGGCCGATGACACCCTGGCGGCGAAGAAGCCGCTCACCGGTGAAAACCTGCGCGATGCCTTGAAGGCGGCAAAGGGCTGGGACACCGGTGGCCTGATCGGCGCGCCGGTCACGCTCTCCGGTTACAGCATCCCGGTGGCGCAGGTGGTGCGTTTCGATGCCAAGGCCGACATGAAGCCGGTGCCGGTGTCGAACTGGATCGCGGTGAAGTAGGCCGCCGGCACGGATTGCAGGCGGACACCCATGGCCAACGCGCTCGAAGTCACCGCGCTCGATGTCGTCTACCAGGGCACGCTGCAGGTCCTGCGCGGCCTGTCGCTGGCCGTGCCGGAGGGCCGGGTGGTTACCCTGCTGGGCTCCAATGGCGCCGGCAAGACCACCACGCTCAAGGCCATCACCGGGCTCCTGCCGCTGGAGAAGGGCGAGATCGCCGGCGGGCGGGTGGCGTTTTGCGGCGAGGACACCACCGTGCTGGCGCCGCACCTGCTGGCGCGCCGCGGCCTGTTCCATGTGCGCGAAGGCCGCCAGCTCTTCACCGACATGACCGTGGAGGAAAACCTCATCGCCGCCTGCAATGCGCTTGGTTCGCGCCATCCGGCGCCGCGCGACTTCGAGGAGGTGTACGGTTTTTTCCCGCGCCTGAAGGAGCGCTCGAAGCAGATCTGCGGTTACCTCTCCGGCGGCGAGCAGCAGATGCTGGCCATCGGCCGGGCCCTGGTGGCCAAGCCGCGCGTGATCCTGTTCGATGAGCCGTCGCTGGGGCTGGCGCCCAAGATAGTGGCGGAGATCTTCGGCATCATCCGGCGCATCAACGAGGCCACCGGCGTGTCGATGCTGATCGTCGAGCAGAACGCGCGGGTGGCGCTGGCGCATGCCGACTATGGCTACATCCTCGAGGCGGGCTCCATCATGCTTGAGGGAGAAGCCGCCTGGCTGGCGGGCAACGCGGATGTAAAGAACTTCTATCTTGGCGGCGCAGAGGGCGGGCGCAAGAGCTTTCGCGACGTCAAGCACTACCGGCAGGCCAAGCGATGGCTGAACTGACATCCACCGTGGTCGGGGCGGCGCTCGCGCGCGCGGCTGCCGCGCCGGCGGCGCTCGCCTTCATGCAGAAGCGCCATGGCATCTGGCAGCGCCATGCCTGGGGCGACTGCGCGCGCATGATCGAAAACCTCGCTCTCGGGCTCGATCCGGCAGGCGCTCTCGTCGGCCGCACGCTGGCCATCATCTCCGGGCAACGCGTGGAAGCGGTGCTGGCGGTCTATGCCTGCCAGCTGGCGGGCATGCGGCCGCTGCTCCTGCACCCTTCGATCGCGCCGGGCGCACTGGCTACCTATTGCGAGGAAGCCGGCGCCGTCGCCATCCTCGCCGAGGATCAGGAGCAGGTCGACAAGGCGGCCGACGTGCTTTCGCGGCTGCCGGCGGTGCAACGCCTGATGGTCATCGACCCGAAGGGAGTGCGCGGCTATCGCCATGTGCATGCCGAGGCCATCGCCGACATCATCGCGGCGGGTGCGGCCCACGCCGGCCGGGATGCGGCGCTGGCCGGGCGCAAGGCGGGCCTCGCCGCCGCAGCGCCGGCGCTGGCGCTGTACTCGGGCGGGGTGTGCGGCGACGCGCGCCTGCTCGGCTTTACGCACGGGGCGGTGCTGGCCACGCAGGCGGGGGCGGCCGACAAGGTGCCGCTCGCCGAGGGCGGCCGGGTGATGGCCCAGTTCGCGCTGGCCGATCCGCTCGGGCATTTTTTCCTGGTTGCAGCGCCCGCGCTGGCCGGTGCAGTGGCCTGTTTTGGCGAAGGGCGGCTGGCGACGCAGGCGGAAATGCGCGAGGCCCTGCCGGAAGTGTTCGCGGCCCCGGCGCGGGTGTTCGAGCGCATGCGCCGCGAGGCGGTGGCGCGCATCGAGCGTGCCGGTGGCGTGCGCGCCGCGCTGTTCGCGCGGGCGATGGCCGCGGGCGCCAATGGCGGCCCCGGTCGCTGGCTGGTGGGCAAGCCGCTGGTCAACGCGCTGGGCTTGTCACGCGCACGCTGGACTGGTTGCGCCTACGACGCGCTTTCGGAGGCGACACGGCAGTTCTTCGCACACCTTGGCGTGGGTATCGCCGGCATCTATACGGTGGCGGATGCGTTGGGGCCGGTCGCCTTGATCGAGCCGGGCGAAGGCGAGTTGAACCTGTTCGGGCATGTCGCGGCGCGCCAGGACGAGGGGGGCCAACTGCATCTCGGGGTAAGGGGCGCGGCGCAGGTCGACTGGGTGGCCACCGGCGACATCGCGGTGCGCGCAACACGCGGCCTGGCGCTGGTGGGCCGGGCGGTTGACCAGCTGTACCCGGATGGTGCCGAGCCCCTGTGCGCGGGCGTGATAGAACGCACCCTCGCAGAGTCGGTATTCATCAACCAGGCGGTGGCGGTGGGCGGACCTTCGACCGGCATCACGGCGTTGATCGAGCTTGACGAGGTGGCGGTGCGTGACTGGGCGCGCCAGCGCGCCCTGGCCTTCACCACCGCGCGCAGCGTGGCCGACTCCGCCGAGGTGCGCGCCCTGATCGACGCGGCCGTGGCCACCGCCAACCGCCGCCTGCCGGCCTCGGCGACTATCCGCCGCCACATCGTGCTGCCGCGCCCGCTCGACCCCGGCAACGGCGAACTCACCGCCTCGATGGCGCTGCGGCGCGCTTTTGTGCGCAACCGCTACGCCCATCTGTTGGTGGCGTCATGAACCGCAAGACTTGGCACAGGAAATCCAGGACATGAAGATCGCCATCATCGGCGCCGGCAATGTCGGCGGCACGCTGGGCAAGCGCTGGGCCGGCGCGGGCCACGACATCCTGTTCGGCGTGCGCGACCCGGCGCGCGAGAAATACCAGAGCCTCGTCACCCAGACCGGCGGCCGCGCCGTCCTGGCCACCAATGCCGACGCGGCGCGTGTCGCGCAGGTGATCGTCCTGGCCACGCCCTGGACCACCACCGAGGCCGCGCTGGCCGACTGCGGTTCGCTGGCCGGCAAGATCATCGTCGACGCCACCAACCCGCTCGGAGCCGACCTCAACCTGGCGATGGGCCTCACCGACTCCGGCGGCGAGCAGGTGGCGCGCTGGGCGAACGGCGCGCGGGTCGTGAAGGCATTCAACAGCACCGGCTTCAACGTGATGGACGACCCGGTGCTCGACGGTCGCCACGCCGCCATGTTCGTGGCGGGTGACGACGCCGCCGCCAAGGGGGTGGTGCTGGACCTGGCCAGCGCGATCGGTTTCGAGGCCATCGATGCCGGCCCGCTCAAGATCGCGCGTCTGCTCGAGCCCATGGCGGTGCTGTGGATCCACTGCGCCTACCGCCAGGGACTCACGCGCGACTACGCTTTTTCACTGATTCGCAGGGGAGCATGACATGACCACAAGCCTCAAGGGCAGCCGCGCCATGGTGTTTGGCGGTACTTCCGGCATCGGGCTGGCTTCGGCACAGGCGCTGGCCGCGGCCGGCGCCGAGGTCGCCGTGGCGGGCAGCACCGCGGCCAATCTGGAGGCGGCGCTGAAGGTGTTGCCGGCGGCCGCCCGCGGCTTTGCCGTCAATGCTGCTGACGCGCAGGCGATCGGCAACGCGTTCGCGGAATTCGGGCCCTTCGACCATCTGGTGGTGTGCGTGGGCGGTGGCAGCGCCATCGGCCCGTATCGCGACCTCACCGAGGAAAAGATGCGCGCCGGCTTCGACAACAAGTTCTGGCATTACCAGCGCATCACCCGCGCGGCGCTTGCCACGCTGCGCGGCGCCGGCTCGATCACCTGGGTGACCGGCGCGGCGGCGCGCCTGGCGATCCGCGGCATGGCGGGGCTGGCCGCCACCAACGGCGCGCTGCATGCGATGGTGGGACCGCTGGCGCTGGAACTGGCCCCCGTCCGCGTCAATGCCGTATCGCCCGGTTTCATCGACACGCCGTACTGGAAAAAGGCCATGCCGGCGGCGGCCTGCGAGAAACTCTATGCCGACATGGCCGCCGTGGTGCCGGTCAGGCGCGTCGGTACGCCCGAGGACGTCGGCAGTGCCGTGGCGATGCTTGCCGGCAATACCTTCTTCACCGGCGCGATCCTCGATTGCGACGGCGGTCGCCATCTGGGCGCATAGTCGGGTTCCTGTCCAACCAAACGCAAGGAAGCAACATGAAAATCGCAATCATCGGCGCCGGGGTAGTCGGCGTCGCGCTCGGCCATGGCTGGGCGCGCAAGAGCCACGACATCACCTTCGGGGCGCGCGACCCCGCCAGCCCCAAGGTCACGGGCGCCCTGGCGAACATTGTCGGCGCCAAGGCAGCAAGCATCGCCGATGCGGTGAAATGGTGCGATGTTGCGGTGCTGGCCACCCCCTGGGGCGGCACGGAGGCGGCGCTCAAGGCGGCCGGCGGCTTCGGCGGCAAGGCCCTGCTCGACGCCACCAATCCGCTCACACCGACATACGGCCTGGCGCTCGGCCACACCACCTCCGGTGGCGAGCAGGTGCAGGCCTGGGCGCCGGATGCGCGGGTGGTGAAGATCTTCAATTCCACCGGCTTCGGCAACATGGCCGACACCGATTATGCGCAGGGCCGGCCGGCGATGATCTATTGCGGTGACGCGGACCCGGCCAAGAAACTGGCAAAGGGCCTCGCCGCCGACCTGGGCTTCGAGCCCATCGACCTGGGCGCGCTGGAATGTGCGCGCTACCTGGAGCCCTACGCAATGGTGTGGATCAAGCTCGCACTCGCCCAGGGGTTGGGCCGCGACATCGCGTTCTCGCTGATGCGGCGCTAGGCCCATGCAGATCCTCGCCCTGTCGCGGCGCAATGCCGGCGTGACCGACGCGCAACTGGCGCCGCTGGCCGAAGCCGAAGCGGCTGCGGCGCATGCCCTGTATGCGGCAGGGCGATTTCGCAGCATGCACATGCTGCCGGATCGCCCCGGCGCCATGGTGGTGCTCGAAGCCGCTGACCTCGCCGAGGCGCGCGCGATGATGGCGGAGCTGCCGATGGTCAAGGCCGGGCTGATCGACTTCGACTACTCACGCATGCTGCCCTACACCGCGACCAGGGCGCTGTTTCGCGACGAGTTCAGGTAACAAGGCATGCAAAGGCTGGAACGCAAGGTGGTGATCGTCACCGGTGGCGCGGGGGGCATCGGCGCGGCGTGCGCACGCCGCTACGCCGCCGAAGGCGCGCGGGTGGTGGTGGCCGACATCGATGCGGCCGGCGCGGCAGCGGTGGCGGACGGGATCGGCGGCCTTGGCGTGGCCTGCGACCACACGTCGCGGATTCAATGCGATGCCGTCGTTGCGTCGACCCTGGAGCGCTTCGGCAGGCTTGATGTCCTGCACAACAACGCCGGTATCGGCTGGACCGGCCCGTTCGAAAGCGTCGGCGAGACGGACATCGCACGCCTGCTATCGGTGCTCTTGGTGGGCCCGATGCTCATGACCCAGGCTGCGCTCGCGGCCCTCCGGAAGATAGCCGCCGAGGACGCGGATGGCGCGGCGATCCTGTTCACCGCATCCGGCCTCGGACTGCATGGCCGGCCGAACATTTCGATTTACGCCGCCGCCAAGCACGGCATCATCGGCCTCACGCGCAGCCTGGCATTGGAGTACGCGGCACAGAACATCCGTGTCAACGCCGTGTGTCCGGGCTTTGTCGATACCCCGATGACCCGCGCGACCACCGGCGGCTTGGGCGACAACGCGGCTGTGCAGGAGATGTTCCGCAAGGCCACCCCGACCGGACGCAATTCGACACCCGAGGACATCGCCGCTTCTGCCGCTTTCCTGGTCTCGCGCGATGCACGCAACGTCACCGGGCTTGCGCTGCTGGTCGACGGCGGTGGCCATGAAGCATGAAGCCGTGATGTCCCGGTTGGTGCGCGAGGAACATGCGAAGTCGAGCGCGGTGGTCAGGCGCTCGGGCGCGAAGCTGGATTGATGGCGAGGGCTGGGCCGTGTCCGTTTCCCCGCCGCCGAATTCGGTTCATCCGCTGACCCGCCGCGCCTGGCGCACCTGGTTGTCGAAACATCACGACCGTGGCGAGGGCGTCTGGCTGATCAGCTACAAGAAGGCAAGCGGCAAGCCGCGCTTCGAGTATGACGAGGCTGTCCTGGAGGCGCTGTGTTTCGGCTGGATCGACAGCAAGCCCAACAAGCTCGACGACGAGCGCTCAATGCTCTGGTTTGCACCGCGCAAGCCCGGCACTGGATGGTCGAAGCCAAACAAGGAACGCATCGAACGGGCGATCGCCAACGGTGCGATGGCACCTGCCGGCCTGGCCAAGGTGGAGCAGGCAAAACGGGATGGCTCCTGGGCGGCGCTCGACGCCGTCGAGGCGCTCGAGGTGCCGCCCGACCTCGCCGCCGCCTTTGCGGGCCATGCGGCAGCGGCGGCCAACTTCGACGCCTTTCCCCGCTCGGTCAAGCGAGGCATCCTTGAATGGATCGCCAACGCCAGAACCGAGCCCACTCGACGCAAGCGTGTGGAGGAGACAGCGCGACTGGCGGCCGCGAATCAGCGCGCGAATCAATGGCGCAAATGAGCGGTCCGGGTGAAACATTTCCACCCCTATTCCTCGCCGGCCGAAAACATCATCCGCATCAGCATCGGCTGGGTGGCGCCCAGGTCAAGCCGGGCATCCATGGTGGCCACCAGGGCATCATCCTCGTGCGCGCCTTCGGCCAGCAGGCGCGCGTACTCGCGCAGGTAGGCGTGCGCCAGCGTCAGGGTCATGGTCGCCTGCACCGCGGCCTGGCGTGACACCTTGAGCCGCGCGAGCCGCTCGGCGATTTCCCTTGCGACTTCCGCCGCTTCCCTGACACGTTGCGCAGCCATTTTTCCGTTCCCCAATCCGTTCCAGCCTGCCTTCTCCGGCAAGTATGCCGAATTCCGGAAAACCGTGAATCGGCAAGCCGGTCACAAAACCGGCGCCCGCCTGGTCCAAGTAAACAAGGCCCGCGGATCGTCCGCGCGCCATGTTTCCGAGAGGCTCACGATGAAAACCGCTTTCGCCGTACCGCTTGCCGCCGCCGTCCTGTCCACGCTGGTCAACGCCCAGACCCCGTCGCCTATTCCCGCTCCCGTCGTGCCGGTGGCGGTGATCGTGAAGGTTCCCAAGCCCTGGTACGCCCCGCGGGCGGTGGTGGTTGGCAAGATGCGCGACACCATTCCGCAGTACCAGAACCTGCCGGGTCTCAACTACAAGATGTTCTCTTTCGCACAGGTTGATGGTCACTTTGGCGGCGTCTACCTGTGGAAGGATCGGGCGGCCGCGGAAGCCTGGTTCAACCCGGCATGGTTCGAGCGGGTGCGCCGCGAACGCGGCGTTGAAGGCCAGGTGCGCATGTTCGAGGCGCCCGTGGTGCTGGTCAATCCGGGCGCCAATGCGGGGTCTGGCGAGGGCGACGCGGTGGCTACCCTGGTCACCATCCCGACGCCGCCAGGAGTGACGCGCGAGCGCCTGATCGCGGAGTATCAAGCGGCCTTGCCGGTCTATGAAAGGGTCGCGGGTTTGCAACGCAAATACTTCATCATTACAGGCGATGGCCGGTTTGGCGGCATCTACCAGTGGGCAAACCAGGCGGCAGCCGACGCCTGGTTCAACCAGGGCTGGCACGAACGGGTAAGGAAGACCTATGGCGCTGTCGCCGCCATCGAGTGGTTCGACACCCCCCTCCTGCTGCCTTCGAAACTGGCGGACAATCGCATCGACACCGCTCGGCCGTGAACGGCTGTGCAATCGCCACTCCATGAGAATCGAACCTGTTGAAACCGGCCTGCTTGAACGTGCGCGCAATGGTGATTTGCGCGCGCTCGACGCCGTTTTGCATGCCATCCAGCCGGGTGTCTACAACCTGGCCGTGCGCATGCTCGGCAATCGCGAGGACGCGCGCGACGCTACCCAGGAGATCCTGCTCAAGGTGACCACCCACCTGGGCAGCTTTCGCGGCGAGGCGGCTTTTTCCACCTGGGTTTACCGGGTGGCGAAGAACCAGCTCCTCACCTGTGTGACGCGCACCCGCGAATCGCCCGAAGTGTCCTTCGAGGCGCTGGGCGAAACCCTCGGGGCAGGGCTGGAACTGGGCCGTTCCGGCTGGGAGGGGCGATCGCTCTCTCCCGAGGACAAGGCAGCAGCGCGCGAAATGGCGGTCACCTGCACCCAGGGCATGCTCATGCGGCTGGACCGCGCGCACCGCCTGGCCTACCTGCTGGACGCGGTGTTCGGTCTTTCGTCCGATGACGCTGCGCAGGTGCTGGAGGTGCAGGCGCCGGCCTATCGCAAGCGCCTGTCGCGTGCGCGCAGCGCGCTGGAAGGTTTCTCCAGCGCCGCGTGCGGGCTGGCCAATCCGGACGCGGCGTGCCGCTGCGAGAAGCAGGTGCATGCCGTGCAACTTCTCAAGGCGCGTGGCGTGGAACGCTCACCCGACCTGAAGTTGGCGCAGGCCGAGCGCGTGGCCGCGAGTGCGGCGCTCGACCAGGTGCTGGCGATGAGCGACATCGCCGCGGTGATCCGCGCCCACCCTGCGTATCAGGCGCCGTCAGCGATGATCGCGGCCATCCGCGCGGTCGTAACGCTGCACGACACTCCGCCTGCGGACAAGTCCAGCTGAAGTCATGTCACGAAAGCAACCCCATGTCAGGCACTGTTCCGCCCGGTTTCGGGCCGATACTCCGCACCAGCCCGTTGCTCGATGCGCTGGGTTCCTTCTACAGCAAGGGCGAGGGCGTTTCGCTCGAAGTGGGCTTGCTGGTAAGCGAGCGCCACATCAATTCGCGCGGCACCATTCATGGCGGGGTACTGGCGACCCTGGCCGATGTGGGCATGGGTTACCTCATGGCCTTTGGCGCGGATCCGCCGCGCCGGCTCACCACCGCCAGCCTCAACATCGATTACACCGGTACCGCACGGGTGGGTGACTGGGTCAGCGTCGAGATGGACCCGCCGCGCGTCGGCCGCCAGCTTGCGTTTGCCAATGCAAGGCTGATGTCGGGCGGCAAGCAGGTGGCGCGCGCGAGCGCGGTGTTCGCGGTGGTGATGGCGGACTGACCGCGCGCTCGTGCGCGGATAGACTGGTGCCCTGTCAATCCGGTTTGCAGCCCGACCGCCGGTCAGGTGTGAGGCTGACAGGCCGGCAATCACTGGAGAAAAATCGCCGTGGGCATGATCACGCGGATCGCCGGCAGTGTTTTCGGCTCCCGTCACAAGCAGGAAGCGACGGTCGAGGTTGCCGGGCCAGCCTCGTTTGAAGAGCAGATCTACGACGCGGTCGTGGCCGAAGGCGACGTCTGCTACGACGTCGGCGCCAACTTTGGTGAGGTGGCATTGTTTCTCGCCCGCCGCGCCGGGCGTGGCGGCATGGTGGTGGCCTTCGAGCCGGTGATGCCGGTGTATCGTCAGCTGTGCACCTGGGTGCAATTGGCGACCGATGCGCGCGCTCCCGTCGTTACCCTGCCTATGGGGCTGGCCGAGGTGGAGAAATCCGCCACCATCCAGGTGCCGGTGGGCCATTTCGCGATGGGCACGCTGGCAGCGACCGAGGCCTGGTCGCGGACCCACTATGCCGCCGAAATCGACTCGTATCCGTGCCGCTTCACCACGCTGGACGCGTTTGTCGCCACCGCTGGCATCGCCCGGCCCGATTTCATGAAAATCGACGTCGAAGGCGCGGAGCTGCTGGTGTTGCAGGGAGGCGCCACCGCATTTGGCGACGGCATGCGTCCGCTGCTTTTCATGGAGCTCTTTGCACCCTGGCAGCGGCCGTTCGGATATGGGCCTTGGGAAGTGTTGTCGCTTTTGGCTGGCTACGGCTACCGCTTTCTCTTCATGTGTCCTGAAGGCCTGATCGAGCACCAGCCCACCCGGGCCACGCCGTTTCCACCAGAGTACGCGCGGGGCTACAACGTGCTTGCCTTCAACGCCGCGCATGACGGGCGCATCGCGGCACTCGCCGGATTGCGCCCGGGCGGAGGCACGGCGCTCTTGCCGATGGAACCGGTGCCGGTGCCCAACGCCGTCGCGTGACGCCTACGGCGGGTACCATTCGGGTCCGCCCAATTCCTTCCGGCGTGAAAGAAGCGCATGACAGATGAAGCCGCCGTCCCCGAAGCCCGCGAACCCGGCCGCGACCCGCGCACCCAGGACCCGCGCCTGTGGCGCGACGACGGCTGGACCGCCCGTGTGATCAAGAACATCGACGACGACGGCTGGGCGGTGGAAATGATCAAGGATGGCGAGCCCGAGCCGGCGCTCACGGGCCCGTGGACCATGGGGCGTGACAAGAAGAACCCCAAGCCGCTCGACGCCACCGCCTTCGCCACGCTGGTGAAAACCGCCTCGGAAGTGCTGGCACGACACGAGCAGCACCAGCACGCTATGCTGCACAAGAGTCTGGATGTCACCGTCGGTAGCGCGCGCATCACCGTGACGCTGGATATCCAGCCGGACGAGGACGACCCGAGCGCCACGCTGACCGCGCGCGACGAGTTCGACGAGGTGCTGGGCCAGGCGCGGGTGGCGCCCAACTTCAAGTTCACCCGCACCAGTGCCGCGGCCTGGGTGGAGGGCGGCTACCGCAGACCGCGCCAGGCCTGACGGTGCCGGATGCGCAATTCGGACAGCCGCGAAGTTTGTGCATTGTTCCGGATATGCGAACTGCAAGCCTGCTGACCTTGCACCTGGCCGTGGCCGCCGCCTTGCCTGCCATCTCTGCCACCGCAAGCCCCGGGAGTGATATTGCGGTCAGCCAGTCGCTCGCCGAACGCCTGCGCGCAGCCCTCGGCAAGCCGGACAACCGCATCGAAACCTACGAAGGCGTGGTCACATTGCGCGGTGTCGGCATCAAGGTCGAGACCCGCGCAGGCATAGCACCCTTTCCGGCGGCGTGCAGGAGGCTGAGCTTATCCGGCGCGCCGGCGAGATCGCGGCTGCGATGCCTAGGGTGAGGCAGGTGGTCAACCGGGTGATTTCGGCCAGCATGCTGGAGTGGGATTGACCCGGTCGGCGTGCCAGTTTCAGTGCCGCTCAGTACACCTCGGGCACGAACATCGACTCCGGCACCGGGTGGCGCAGGTAGTCCGGATTGCGCACCCGTTCAGGCAGGTGCACCGGGGGACGTTCCACCTCGCGATAGTCGAATTGCGCAAGCAGGTGCGCGATGCAGTTCAGGCGCGCCTTTTTCTTGTCCACCGCCTGCACCACCCACCACGGCGCCTCCGGGATATGGGTGCGTTCGAGCATTATTTCCTTGGCCTTGGTATAGGCCTCCCAGCGCCGCCGCGACTCCAGGTCCATGGGCGATAGCTTCCACTGCTTCAGCGGGTCATGGATGCGCGAGAGGAAACGCAGGTGCTGTTCGTCGTCACTGATCGAGAACCAGTACTTGATCACGCTGATCCCCGAGCGCACCAGCATGCGCTCGAACTCGGGCACGGTGCGGAAGAACTCTTCGTAGTCGTCGTCGCTGCAAAAGCCCATCACCCGCTCGACCCCGGCGCGGTTGTACCAGCTGCGGTCGAACAGGACCATCTCGCCGGCGGCCGGGAGGTGCGGGACGTAACGCTGGAAATACCACTGGGTGCGCTCGCGATCGTTGGGTGCGGGCAGGGCGACCACCCGGCACACGCGCGGGTTGAGCCGCTGGGTGATGCGCTTGATCACCCCGCCCTTGCCGGCCGCGTCGCGGCCCTCGAACAGGATCACCACCTTGCGCCCTTCGGTGGCGACCCAGTCCTGCAGCTTGACAAGTTCGCGTTGCAGGCGGAACAGCTCCCTGAAATAGACGACGCGGGTGGCGCGCTCGCTGTCCGCGCTCTCCCCCTCGGCCAGGACATCGCGTTCGGTGCGGTCCTCGATCTCGAGTTCCAGTTCCTCGTCCAGACCGTCGATCAGGTCGCGCTCGATGCGCTTGACCAAATCTGCATGATCGCCGAGGTCCGGTTTGGTGGAGCGCGCGGCCTTCTTTTTAGGTGCCGCGCGTTTCGCTGTGGCGGCAACCCGCGGCGGCCGGGTGGTTTGCGGCGCGTTGGCGGTCTTCGTGGCCTTGGCGGGCCCGGCCTTCTTTGTCGGTGTGCGCATGATCGGTCTTTTGCGAAATGTGGCCGGACAGTTTGTTGCAAGCGTGTGACTGTTTCATGACCCGCCGGCCTGACTCGGCGGCCCCTGCCGCGCCGGCTTTAGAATGTCTGCCAATCCCGAAAATCCCGCAGGAGGCGTGCATGAGCGACAGCAAAGCAGCAGGATTCGAACAGCCGGCCGGCGCGGCGCGAGTGGTGGCGGACGATGCGGGCAAAAGCTGGTGGCAACCGGTGCCGGCCAACGGCCACGCGGAGGTCATCCTGTCCTCCACCGAACTGGGTTCGGTGCATCCGTTTTCAATGGGCCGGCAATTGGTGCCGCCGGGCTGCAGGGTAAGGCTGCACGCGCATGACCGCGCCGAAGAGTTTTTCTACGTGCTCAAGGGGTCGGGGGTCGCCGAGATCGACGGCCAGCCGCACCGGCTTTCCCCCGGCGTGTCGCTTTACTTCGGGCATAACCGCCAGCACACCATCATCAATGACGGCAACGAAGACCTGCAGTGGCTATGGGTCTTCATGCCCGGCCGGCTCGAAGAATTCTTCGCCGCCATCGGTCGCGAGCGCAAGCCGGGCGAGCCCGCGCCGGAGCCGTTCGCGCGGCCGGCCGATGTGCGCGAGATCGAGAAGCGCACCGTCTTCGCCTGACTTCACCACCCAACCTCCCGGGAACCCCACCATGCGCCTCGCAGGCAAGACCGCAGTCATCACCGGCGGTGCCGCCGGCATCGGCCGCGCCACCGCGGAACTGTTCGTCCGCGAGGGCGCACGCATCATCATCGCCGACCAGGATATTGAAGCCGCGCGCCGCACCTGCGCGGAAATCGGCGCTGCCGCCCATCCGGTGCAGTGCGATGTGGCGGTATCCGCGCAGTGCAAGGCCTTGATGGAGGCCGCCGAGGCGCATTTCGGCCGGCTCGACATCCTGATCAACAACGCCGGCCTGGGCGCGCTGGGCACCGTGGTTACCACCGAGGAGGAAACCCTCGACCGGCTGCTCGCCG
The DNA here is from genome assembly GCA_965279115.1 of Burkholderiales bacterium. Classification (GTDB taxonomy): domain Bacteria; phylum Pseudomonadota; class Gammaproteobacteria; order Burkholderiales; family JAEUOS01; genus JAEUOS01. The sequence continues at coordinate 2,222,864 of OZ257137.1, read as the reverse complement.
TCAACATCAAGGGTGTGTTCATGTGCTCCAAGTACGCCGTGCCCTTGATGGCGAAGAACGGTGGCGGCGTGATCGTCAACACCGCGTCGAATGTGGCCACCATCGGCCTGGCCGATCGTGCCGCCTATGTCACCACCAAGGGCGCGGTGGCGGCGCTGACCCGCTCGATGGCGCTTGACCACGTGGGGCAGAACATCCGCGTCAACTGCGTTGCCCCGGGCGTGACTTCCACTTCCTATTTCGACAAGATGCTGAAACAGGTGCCCGACCCGGCGGAATTCCAGCGCGTGCTCAATGCGCGCCAGCCGATGGGGCGTACCGGCAAGCCGGCGGAAATCGCCTACGCCTTCCTGTACCTGGCCAGCGACGAATCAACCTTCGCCACCGGGTCGATGCTCACGGTCGACGGTGGCGCCACGGCGATCTGAGCCGGCGGCACAATGCGATCAGGTTGCCTTCGCGCTTAGCCGGTAGAGCGCCAGCTCGATCTCGGCGGGGCTCGCCAGCACCGGGATGATGCGTGTCTGGGCGGCGAAGCGCAGGGTCGCCAGCGCCTCCTCGTTGAACGGGTCGATCATCGCCACCACCAGGCCGTCGGTCACGCTGTGGATCGGCAGGGCGCGCCACTTCAGCAGCAGGGGCAGCGGCACCTTCGCCACGGCATCCGGCTCGACCGGAAAGCGCGCCAGCGCCACATGCGGCACCCCCTGCTTTTCGGCCAGGGCGAGCTTGACGGCCTCGCTGCCTGCGAAGCCCATGTCGACCAGGATCTCGCCCAGCGGCTTGTCCTGGTCGCGGCGCTGCTCCTCCAGCGCGTCGGCCAGCTGCGTCTCGGTGATCGCGCCCATTTCAACCAGGATTTCGCCCAGCTTGGCGGCGGGCTTCTGCGCCTGCAGGCTGATGGCCAGGTCCAGCACGCGGGCGTCGATGATCTGCCGCGCCGCCAGGATCTCGCCAATGCGGCGCGCCCGCAGCGCCCGTTGCGTGTCCAGCGCCTGCTCGAGACCCGCCGCGCTCACCTGGTCGCGCGCGAGCAGCAGCTTGCCCAGGCGCTCGCCCATGAGGAATTCGTCGACAGCGGCCTTGGGAACGAACAGGCGCTGCGCGAGCGCGCCTTCCTCGGCCATGTACAGGCCGATGCCGGCGGCATTGAAGCAGTAGCCGTACAACTGCCCGGCCAGCACATGGCCGTCGCGGAAGGTGATGCTGAAGGGTTTGCGCCGCCCAACCGCGTCGAAGCGGACGTCCAGGCCGAAAAAGTGGTCTTCACGCACGCGGATGTCGACCAATCTTTCGAAGCGCACGAAGCGCACGTTCACCAGGGCGATGGATTCCTCGATGTTGCTGCTGGCGGCGCGCGCGCGCAACGCGCCGCCGCTCTCGTTGAGTCCGGCGTACAGGATCGCGCGCTCGCTGTCGCCGAACAGCGAGATCACGCAGGCCTCCTCTGCTACCGGCGCGACAGGCGCGGCTTCCTCGAAGTAGTGTGAGAAATCGAGGTCGATCGGTTCGCTCATGGCTGGTCTTCCGGATGCGCGGTCAGGCGCGTGTGGCAAGCAGCGCCGCCGCCTCGCGCGCGGCCACCCTGCCTTCGTCAGTCGGTACCACCCACACCTCGACCATGCTGTCGATGGCGTGTACCGGGCAGGGTATCGCACCGCTGGCGGCCGCGTTGGCGGCGGCGTCGATGCGCACGCCGAGAAACGCCAGGCGCCCGCATACCTCCCCGCGCAGCACGGCGTCATGCTCGCCGATGCCGCCGGAAAACGCCAGCAGGTCCAGCCCGCCGATGCAGGCCGCCATGGCGCCGGATTCACGCACCAAATAGTGGGTGAAAAGGTCGATGGCCTCACGCGCGGCGGCGCTGGCATCGGCGCGCAGGCGGCGCATGTCGGCGGAAATGCCGGACACGCCCAACAGGCCGCTCTGTTTATAGAGCAGCGTTTGCAGCCGGTCGTGGTCCCAGCCCTGCTCGAGAAGGTAGAGCAGCACCCCGGGGTCGAGTGCGCCGCCGCGTGTGCCCATCATCAGGCCGTCGAGCGTGGAAAAGCCCATGGTGGTGGCGCGGCTCTGCCCGCCTTGCGCCGCGCACAGGCTGGCGCCGTTGCCGAGGTGGGCCATCAGTACCCGTGCATTTGCGCGCGGCGTGCGTTCCTGCAGCGCGCCCATGATGTACTGGTAGGAAAGCCCGTGGAAGCCGTAGCGCCGCACGCCTTCGTCAGTCAGCGCCCGCGGCAGCGCGAAGGTGTGTTCGAGTGCCGGCAGCGTGGCGTGGAAGGCGGTGTCAAAGCAGGCCACCTGCGGCAGCGCCGGGTAGGCCTGGCGAAAGGCGCGGATGCCGGCGATGTTGTGCGGTTGGTGTAGCGGCGCCAGCGAGTTGAGCGTTTCGAGCTGCTCCAGGATGGCGTCGGTGACGATCACGCTGGCGCGGAAATCGCGTCCGCCATGCACGACCCGATGCGCCACCGCCTCGATCGGCGGCAGGCCGGCGGTGCCTTCCAGGACGGTGCGCAGGGCTGCGAGCGCCTGGGCAAAGCGGTCGTCGCCGGTCCCGGGCAGGGTTTCCTTGTGCTCGCGGTTGGCAAAGCGCCAGTGTAGCGACGGTGTGCCGCCGAACTCCAGGCCTTCGATGCTGCCGGTCATCACGCCCGGCAATACGCCGCCCGCCCCCAGGGGGTGGAGCGAGAACTTGAGGGTCGACGAGCCGGCGTTGACGGCGAGAATGGCCATGGAGTTCGCTTGCGGCCCTAGGAGGACCAGTTCTGGCGCATACGATGCGGGTCGCAGGTGAAGTTTTCAAGCCGTTCAGTGGCCATATCCTGGTTCATGCGGAAAAGCCTCGCAAAGTTTCAGGCGCACCGTAGATCGACAGGGTGGGACGGGCGGTGTCGCGTGGGGGTGATACGGGTTCGTTCAGGCGCACGTCACTTGCCAATACGGTCATGGCGCAAGCTTCAGTATATGGGTTGAAACCTGTTCAGGTTGAACAGGTCATGCGCCCGATCCATGTGTGATCCGCGAACGAATTGGCCAGTTCATGGCGGGTTTAGAATAAATGAATCGGGAGTTCCGGCCGTCCTTGGCCAAGCATCCTCCTGCCGACTTGGCCCGTTGAGCCGAAGCAGGGCCGCATTTCCCCTCGTACCCTTGCCCCGAAGGCGCAAAGCCAATGCTCGTCAGTTGTGTCGCATACCAGGCCGGCCGCAAGCTGGCCGACATCCCGCCGGACGAGATCGCCAGCTATCTGGCGCGGCCGGAATGCTTCGTCTGGGTCGGACTGAAGGATCCCGGCCCGGGCGAGCTGGCGGCGATGCAGCACGAGTTCGACCTGCACGAGCTGGCGGTGGAAGACGCCCGCCATGGCCACCAGCGCCCCAAGGTGGAGGAGTATGGCGATTCGATCTTCGCGGTGCTGCACATGATCGAAATCGAGAACGGCGAATTGCAGGAAGGCGAAGTCGACATCTTTGTCGGCCCCAATTACGTGCTGTCGGTGCGTAGTCGCGCCAAGAAGGGCTTCATCGATGTGCGTTCGCGCTGCGAGCGCGAGCCGCACCTTCTGGAAAACGGGTCCGGTTTCGTCCTCTACGCGTTGATGGATTCGGTGGTCGACCGTTACTTCCCCGTGATCGACCTGCTCGAAACCGAACTGGAGACCTTGGAAGGGCGCATGTTCGCCGGCGGTTCCGCACGTGCCAACATCGAGGCGATGTATGCCTTGAAGCAGAAGCTGATGGTGGTCAAGCACGCCGTGGGCCCACTCTATGAAGGGGTCGGCAAGCTCTATGGCGGCCGGGTGCCCAAGGTGTGCGCCGGCTCGCAGGAGTATTACCGCGATGTGTACGACCACCTGTCGCGCCTGAACCAGTCGGTCGATTCATTGCGCGAAATGGTCACCACCGCGCTGTCGGTCAACCTTTCGCTGATCGCGTTGCAGGAAAACGAGACCACCAAGCGGCTGGCCGCCTGCGCCGCCCTGGTGGCGGTGCCGACGCTGATCGCCGGCATCTACGGCATGAACTTCAAGCACATGCCGGAGTTGAACTGGGAGCTCGGCTATCCGATGGCCCTGTCCCTGATGGTGGGCATCGATGCCTGGCTTTTCACGCGCTTCCGCAAGTCGGGCTGGTTGTAACGTGGGATTTTCCGTCTGCCGGCTGCTGTTCACGCTGATCGGCTTCGTGCTGGCTGTGCCGGCGTTCGCGCTCGGCGCCGCGCAACTGGCGGTGATCATCAACACCCGCGATCCGCACAGCGTGGCCGTCGGCGAGTATTACGCGAGCAAGCGCGCGCTGTCATTCCAGAACATCATCCGCGTGGAGTTCACGCCCGGGGTGCCCAACCTGCCTGAAAAGGAGTTCGAGGTGGTGCGCGCGGCGGTCGGGCGCCAGACCCGGCCGAACATCCAGGCCTACGCGCTCACCTGGGCCGCGCCTTACCGGGTGGACTGCATGTCCATCACCTCGGCGTTCGCGTTCGGTTTCGACACGTCCTATTGCGCCGAGGGCTGCAAGCCCACCCATGCAAGCCCGCTGTTCAACCTGCCGACGCGGCGCCCGTTCACCAACCTGGGTTTTCGCCCGACCATGGCGATCGCCGCGCGCAGCCTTGATGACGCCAAGTCGCTCATCGACCGGGGCGTGGCGTCCGACGGCACCCGACCGCCGGGAACGGCCTACCTGCTCTCCACCTCGGATGCGGCGCGCAATGTGCGCCACACGCTGTACCCGCAATTCGAGGCGGTGGTGCGCAACCGGCTGCAGTTCGAGGTGCTCCGGCAGGACGCGCTCGAGAACGCGCGCGACGTGATGATGCTTTTCACCGGCAGCGTGAAGGTGGCGGGGTTGGAGACGCTTGGCTTTCTCCCCGGCGCCGCCGCCGACCACCTCACCTCGGTGGGTGGCATGCTCACCGACAGCCCGCAGATGAGCGCGCTCAACTGGCTTGCAGCCGGCGCCACCGGCAGCTATGGCACGGTGGTCGAGCCCTGCAACCTGTTGCAGAAGTTTCCGCATCCGGCCGTGTTTGCGGAACATTATTTGCGGGGCGACACGCTCATCGAGGCCTACTGGAAGAGCGTGATGATGCCGGGCCAGGGCATTTTCATCGGCGAGCCGCTGGCGGCGCCGTTCGCCCGGATGGGGCGACCGTGATCAGGAAAGGAGGACTGGTCGATGGACATCAATGACGTGATGGTGTTGGCATTCGTGGGACTGATCGTGGCGGCGGTCGCGTCCGTGGCAGTGTCCGCGGCGCGGCAGCGGCGTCGCGCAGGCGCCGGCAAGTCGCAGGCCAAGCCTTTTGACCAACGAGGCGACGGCTATTTCAAGGCCATGTTTCCCGATTTGCAGCCCTTGTTCCAGCCGGAAAACGCGGTGCGGCTGGTGCGCGACCGCAAGGGCCGGACCAAAGTGGGCGATGGCAGCAGCTGGAAGTACCCGCCCGGATTTGGCGCTGCGGAGGCACGGATCAGCCTGGTCAACGGCCGCGAGCATGTCCGGCTGTTCGATGCCGCCGGCGTGCTGCTGACCGAATTCGACTACCAGGATCTGCCGGACGGCGGCGCGCTGCGCATCGGCCGTGGCAAGCTCACCGTGGTGATCGATGTCCCGACCAATCCGCGGGTACGTTACTGGCACCCGGAACGCGAGTTCAAGTGGTCGCGCAAGAAGGGCTGGTGGTTCAACACGCCGGTAGCGGAACGACCGGTCGACAGCAATGACAGCGGGTCGAGTTTTTCCAGCGACCGTTCGTCATCCTCATCTTCCGGGTATGGCACGGTTGCCGCCGCGGCGGGAGCGGCGGCGCTGGTCTCCGGCGCCGGCGGTGCCTTTGCCGGTGGCGGTGCCAGCGAGGGCTGGGACGATGCGTCGGCCGCAACGGACGGCGGGAATGCCGGCGCCACCTCTTACTAGTGTGGCAAGCCCGCCGGTCGCCGGCGCGGCCGACGGGCTGCCGCTTGACGACAAGCGCGAACCGGTGCGGGTGCTGATCGCCTCGCTGGCACCGGGCGGGGCGGAACGCATCGTCATCGAATGGCTGGCCGCCGAGGCCGCCGCAGGACGCGCATGCGAATTGGCCGTCCTGCACCGGCGCCGCCTCGCGCTCGCCCCTCCTGCGGGCGTCATGCTCATGATGCGCGGGTCGGAGGCGCCGGATTGCTTCATGGCCACGCTCGCCAGGCGCTGGTCGCCGGCGCAGGCACCGGTCTCGACCCACCTGGTGGGCGATGATCTGCTTGCCTTGTTGTGGCGCGCGGGCGTCCGCACCGTGCCGGTGGTGCACAACGTCCCGCAGGGGTGGCGCAACGACCCGCGCGCCTGGCGCGACGCCGACGTGCCGCAGGTGGTAGCGTGCGCCGATGTGGTGCGGGAGGCGTTGTGCCAGGCGGGTTGCCAGCCGCCGGTTATGGCGCTGCGCCACCGGCCCGGCGTGGCGGCGGACGCCATTGATCCCGCCTTGCGCAAGCGGCTGCGCCGCGAAGCGGGCGTTGCCGCGACCACCTTCGTCATTCTTGCCGTGGGCGCGGTCAAGCCGCAGAAGGACTACCGGCGTGCCGTGGAGGTGCTGGCGGAAGTGGCGGTGCGGCGCGACGCAGTGCTGGTGATCGCCGGCGGTGTGCTTGATGCCGGCGGGCTGGCTGAACTGGACGCGGTGATGGACCGGGCGCTGGCGCTGGGCGTGGAGTCGCGCCTGCGCCTGCCCGGGTTTGTCGATCCCGTGGCGCCCTGGTTGGCCGCCGCCGACGTGCTGCTCAATGTCAGTCGCTACGAGGGCCTGTCGATGGCGGTGCGCGAGGCCCTGGCGGCCGGCTTGCCGGTGGTGGCCACCGACGTCGGCGGGCAGCGCGAGAACCAGGATGAAGGCCTGACGCTGATGCCCCCGGAGGCGTCCGCCGGCGCGGTCGCGCAGGTGCTGGCGCCCCTGCCGGTGCGGGCCGCCTTGTTGCCGCGACACATCGCGCGCCTGCCGCGGGCCTGGTCGCTCACCCTGTGCGGCCATCGGCCCGGGCCGGCCGATACGGACACGCTTTTCGTCACGGCCAACCTGAACGCGGGCGGCGCGCAGCGCTCGCTGGTCAACCTTGCGGTGCCCCTGGCACACCGGCACCGGCTGGCTGTCGCCGTGGTCGGTCGCAGTACGCATGCCGTATTCGCCGATGCGCTGATGGCCGGTGGGGTTCGGACGTTCCGCTGCGAGGAAACCGGCGATCCGTTGGCGGCGGCCGAATCGCTGCTGGCATGGACGTCGCGCCACGGTGTCAAGAACCTGTGCTTCTGGAATGTGGATGCGCGTGTCAAGTTGCTGGTGGCTCGATTCGCGCCACCCGTCTTGCGGCTCGTCGATGTGAGTCCCGGGCACCATGCCTTCGAGGAGCTGGAGGCCGCGTTGCCCTGGGGGGACGCTTTCGACATGGGTCGCGAAGCTTACTTCCAACGCCTTGACGACCTGGTGTTCAAGTACCGGTCCGCACCGGTGCCCGCCGGCGTGCGTTGCCATGTGGTTCCGAACGGCGTGGCCGGACGTCCGGCGCGTGCGCACCTGCCTGCCACGCCGCGTTTCCTGGTGAGCGGCCGCATCGCGCCTTCCAAGCGCCTGCCCTCGATCATCGAGGCGTTTCGCCAGGTTTGCCGGACCCATGCGACGGCCGAGCTGCATGTGGTGGGCAGTGCCGAGCCGCGCCATGCCGCCCACGCGCGGGACCTGGCGCAGCAGGCCGCAGGGCTGCGGGTGGTGTTTCGCGGCGCGCGGCCGCAACTGGACTTTCTGGCCGAGCCGTTCACCGCCGCGGTGGTGCTGGGTACGCATCAGGGCTCGCCCAATGCGGTGCTCGAAGCCATGGCGGCGGGGATACCGGTCATCGCGAATTCCAGTGGTGGCACCGCGGAGATCGTCAGCGACGGCGCCAATGGCTGGCTGCTCGCCGAGGATTGCCCTGCCGATGCCCTCGCGCAGGCCATGCTGGAGTCGCTTGCGGATACCGCGCGCAACTTGCGTTATGGACAGGCCGCACGTCATTTCGTGCAGGAACGCCACGCCATCGAAGGCATGGTGGAGGCCTACCTGGCCCTGTTTGGCAATGTCGCAACGCGGCCCTCGGTTGATGCTGCCGCGGACTTGATGGCGGCATGAATGCCCCGCTGCGGATCGCCGTCGTCGGTGGCGGCATTGGCGGCCTGTGCGCCGCATGGTTGCTGGCGCGCCGGCATCGCGTCACGCTCTACGAGCGGCAGGCGCGCCCCGGCTTCATCGCCAGTTCGGTGGCGATCCGGCATGCCGGCACGGAGGTACGGGTGGATGTGCCGCTCAGGGTGTTCTACGAGGGCTACTACCCGACGCTCACCCGCCTGTATCGGGAGCTCGGTGTGGCGACCGAACCGGTCAGTTACGCCGGCTCCTTCATGCGTCCGGACGGTGGCCTGTTTTTCCGCTATCGCAACATCCGCCTGGCCGGTCGTTCCTTCGCCTACATGCTGCCGCGCGACTTTGCCGGCGGACGCGCCGCGGGCATTGTCGCGGCCATGCTGCGCTTTCGCCGCGAGGCGCCGGCGGCGCTGGCGCGCGGCGAGCTTGGCACGATCAGTATCGGCGAATACCTGGATTCACGCGGCTATGGCGGCAGCTTTGTCGACGGCTTCCTGCTGCCCACCATCGCCACGGTGTGTACCTGCTCCTGTGCCGACGCGAGCGGCTTTCCGGCTGCCGTGATCGTCGACTACCTGGCGCGTGGCCTGACGCGCGACGGGGTGCGGCGCGCGTGCCAGGGCGCCGATGATGTCGCGCAACGCCTGATGGCCGGCATCGCCGACCTGCGTTGCAACGCGGCGGTTGCGACCGTGCGACGCGAGCCCGGTGGCGTGCTGGTGCAGTGCGCGGATGGTTCAGGGGAGCGCTACGACCACGTCGTGCTGGCCACCCAGGCCAACCAGTCGCAAGCCTTGCTGGCGGATGCCGCGGCCGCCGAGCGGGATTTCCTGGCGGCATTTCGATACGTTCCGATCGAGGTCGTCATGCATGAGGACGCTTCCCTGATGCCTGCGGACCGGCGCGACTGGTCGCCGGTGAACCTGCTGGTCGACCCGGCGCATGACCAGCCCATGTCGACGATCTGGATCAATGCGGTGCAACCGGCGCTGCGCGACGCGCGGCCGCTGTTCCAGACCGTGCGTCCCTTGCGCGAACCGCGGGCGGAAACGGTGCTCGGGCGTGCCCGCTTCGAGCGCCCGGTGGTCGACGCGGCCAGCACCGCGGCATTGACACGCTTGCCGCAACTGCAGGCGGAGCCCGGCAGGCGGGTATGGTTCTGCGGTTCGTATGCGCAGGCTGGCATCCCGTTGCTGGAAAGCGCGGTCGGCTCGGCGCATGAGGCAGTGCGCGCTCTGGAGGCCGCGCCGGCGCGCGCCGCCTGAAGCTTCAGCCCGCTGGCCGCCTGGCGGTCATCAGGGCGTAGCCCAGACCGGTGCCGCGCAGGGCGCGAATCAGGAGGGCGGTGGCGAGCGGCTTGCGCCAGCCCGCCTGCCAGGCGTCGCGGCCGAGCAGGCGGGTCTGGCGCAAGGCGAAGTTGCTGAATTCCGCAAGCACACGGTCGTCCAGCACTTCGACGCGCGCGGCCTCGAAGCCGGCGCGCGCCAGGCGCGCGACCTGTTCTTGCGGAGCGGCGAGCTCGTCCGGGTCAATGCCACACCAGCGTGCGCCGGTCCGCATGGCCGTGCCGCGCCGGCCCGCGAACGTCAGGTCCGTATAGGCCAACGTGCCACCGGGGCGCAAGGCGTTTAGTGCGGCGCCAAGAAAACGCGCGCGCGGGTTCAGGTGATAGGCGGCGTCCACGCAGACGACCCGGTCGAAGCCCTGCGCCGGCAGGTCGGTGTGGTCGTGCGCGGATTGCGTCAGCACCGCGGCACGGCCCGGCAACGCCGCCGCGCAGCGTGCGCGCGCCATGTCGGCAGCGGGTGCGTCGACTTCGATGCCGGTGACATGGCGTGCGCCGAAACGCTCCAGCCACAAAAGCAATCCGTCGCCGGCGCCACAGGCGAATTCGAGCACCCGGTCACCGGTGCCGACACCGGCCGCCGTACCGACCCGGGCGGCGAGGGCGACGCAGGCGTCCACGTAGCTGGTGGCGCTATCCCAAAGGCCGAGGTTGCCCCAGGTGCCGGGCGAACCGCCACGGTGCAGCAGCGCATGCTGCGAAAGTTTGGCGGGGGTTACGCGCAAGAAAGGCCCACGCTTTGCAAAGCGCGGACCCTAGCACAGCGCTTGCCGGGCGGGCCGCAAGCGGCCGCGCGGGATGTCCTGCGGTTCAGGCCGCCGCGTCGAGCGCGAACAGGTCCTGGAAGTGGGCCACGCGCAGGATGTCGCGTACCGTGCCGGGCTGGGTGGCGATGCTCACCGCCTTGCCGGCCGCCTTGGCCTTGTCGCGCAGCAGGAGCAGCATGCCCAGAGCCGAGCTGTCGAGATACGAGACCTGACGCAGATCGACGTGCACGGTCCCGACGTCGCCGCTGGCAAGCGCGCTCTCGCAGGCGTCGCGGAAGGCGCGATGCTTGCTGAAGTCGAATTTGCCGGTCATGGCGATGCTTGTCGTGCGTCTTGGCGTGCCGCTGCTTTGGTTCATGGGCTTGAATTCCGAAAATGACATTGGTTCCAGGCTCCAATGTTATTCGGCACATGCCGCTTCAGAACCCCGAAGAGGGCCCGCAAACCCGCCCTGTTTCCATGACGAGCGCCACTGGATGGCGGGTCATTTTTCCTTGCGATGCGCGGCCAGGCCGGTGGTGCCGGGCGCAATGTCCGAAAGCAGCTGCAGGTTGTCGTCATAGTCGCCGCCGTTCTGGCTGCGATAGGGAATGGGAGCTTCGTCAAACAGGCCTTGCAGGCGCAGTGTGTAGGCTTGGCGTGCGGCCGTGAATTGTTCATCCGGCAGCCGGTTCGCCCCGTGCACCGCGAAGCTGGGCAGCACCTCCATGCCGGTGTAGTAGAGGGTGCCGTGGGTCACCGGGAACAACAGGTCGTCGAGCGCGCCGTTGACGCCGCGTGCTGAAAAGTGCGGCGCCAGGCCGCCGGTGGTGACCGAAAGCAGGGCCCGTTTGGCCGCAAGCCGGCCTTCGCCATAACGCATGCTGTAGCGTACGCCGGGTGCCGTGAGACCGTAGGCAAAGCCGTTGCTGAACACGCGGTCGAACCAGCCCTTCAACATCGCCGGCAGGCCGAACCACCAGAGCGGAAACTGGAAGATCACCGCGTCGGCCGCCAGCAGCTTCGCCTGCTCGGCCGCCACGTCGGCGGTGAGGTGGCCGCCTTCGGTGGCGCGCCGCGACGCCGCACCGGGTTGCAGGCGCGCGTCCGGCGGCTCGGCCGGAAAATCCTCGCCGTCGACCACCGCCTTCCAGCGCATGGCGTAAAGGTCGGACTCGACCACGCGATGACCAAAGCCGGCGAGCGTGGCCGCCGCATGGCGGGTGAGCGCATGGTTGAGGGACTGCGGTTCGGGATGGCAGGTGACGATCAGGATAGTGCGGGACGTGGTCATGGGGTTCTTCGGTTGCTGCATTGCGCCATCGCCGCGACCGATAATCCTTATCGGTTGCTCCGTCTGGCGGCGGAGTCGGGCATGCCGCACTCTGCCACTTTTCGTGCTTGCCGGCAGGCGCGGGCGCAGCTATTTTCCGCCATGCAGGGGCGAAACCACAACGACAAGACGGGACAAACATGCGCCGCCGCCATTTCCTGACCGCTGCCGCCGCCTCCATTGCGCCGCACGCCCTGTTTGCGCAGGCCGCCTGGCCGGCCAGGACGATCCGCTGGATCTGCCCGTACGCGGCCGGCGGTCCTGCCGACGTGGTTGCGCGGGTCGTATCGGTGGAACTCGGCAAGGCGCTCGGCCAGCAGGTGGTGGTGGACAACCGGCCCGGTGCAAACGCGAATGTGGGTGCTGAAATTGCCGCACGCTCCGCGCCCGACGGATACACGCTTTTTCTCGGCACCGGCTCGACCCATGGCAGCAATCCGGCGATCTATCCCAGGTTGGCCTTTGACCCGGTCAAGGACTTCGCACCGATTTCCCTGCTGACCGAAAGCATGCTGTTCCTGGTGGCCAACAACGACCTGCCGGTACGTTCGGTGAAGGAACTGATCGCCTATGCCAAGGCCAATCCGGGAAAGCTGTCCTATGGCTCGGTGGGCAACGGCTCGGCGCATCACCTGGCGATGGAGTGGTTCAAGCTGCGCACCGGAACTTTCATGGTGCACATCCCGTATCGCGGCAGCGCCCCGGCGGTGCAGGATCTCATCGCCGGGCGCATCCAGGTGATGTTCGACGCCAGTTCCGCGCAGCAGATCCGCGCCGGGACGATACGCGGCCTGGCCACCGCGAGCACCAAGCGCTGGCCGCAATTGCCCGACCTGCCGGCGCTTTCGGAAGTGGGCATGCCGGACTTCCATGTCGGCGGCTGGTTCGGCCTGTTCGCGCCCGCCGGCACGCCGCGCCCGGTGATAGACCGCCTCGCCACCGAGGTGGCGCGCGTCATGGCGCTGCCGGAGGTGCGCCAGCGGGTGCAGGGCCTGGGGCTGAACGTGTTGCCGGGCGGACCGGAAGAAACCGCCCGCTGGGTGGCGCTGGAAATGGCCAAGTGGCCGCCGGTGGTCAAGGCCAGCGGCGCGCGCGCCGACGACTGATCCCAGGCCTTGCTCGACGCCCTGTTGTCCGCCGACGACCGTCGCTTCCGCGACGAGGTGCGCGCCTTTGTCGAGGCGCAAGTGCCGCCCGCCCTGCGCGAAAAGGTCGGCGCTGGCGCCGACCTTGCGAAGGCAGACTATGTCGGCTGGCAACGCCTGCTGGCCGAGCGTGGCTGGCTTACCACCACCTGGCCGGTGACTGAAGGCGGTTGCGACTGGTCGCCCGTGCGCCACTACCTTTTCGAGGAGGAACTGGCCCTGGCCGACTGCCCGCCGGTCGGCCTGACGCTCGGCGTCGGGGCCAAGCTGCTGGGACCCATCCTGTGCGAGTTCGGTACACCGCAGCAGCGCGCGCGCCTGTTGCCACCGATCCGCGCGTCCGAGGTGTGGTGGTGCCAGGGCTATTCGGAGCCGGGTGCGGGCTCGGATCTGGCCTCGCTTGCCACCCGCGCGGTCCGCGATGGCGAACACTATGTTGTTTCGGGTACCAAGATCTGGACCTCGTACGCGCACTGGGCCGACGCCATGTGCTGCCTGGTGCGCACCGACGCGCAGGCGCGGCCGCAGGCCGGTATTTCCTTCCTGCTGCTCGACATGCATGCGAGCGGCGTGACGGTAAAGCCGATCGCCGCCATCAACGGGCGGCATTTCTTCAATCAGGTGTTCCTGGACGAAGTGCGGGTGCCGGTGGAAATGCGCGTCGGTGCGGAGAACGACGGCTGGCGCATCGCCAAGTCGCTGCTGCTGCACGAGCGCCTCGCCGCGGCGCGCGTGGCGGAAACCAAGAAGCGTCTCAAGCTCGCGCGCGCGATCGGCACCACCGTCCGCTTCGACGGCCGTCCGCTGCTCGAGTGCGACTGGTACCGCATGCGCCTGGCGGGGCTCGAGATCGAGGCGCGCGCCATCGAGCAGACGGCGCTGCGATACCTCGGCCAGACCATGGCGGGCATGCCGCCCGGGCCGGAGATCGCCGCGCTGAAGGTGCGCGGCACGGAACTGTTCCAGCGCATCTACGACCTGCTGTGCGACGCCGTCGGCGAGGACGCGATTCCAATCGCGCACGATCACGGGCATGCCTTGCCGGATGCCTGGCGGCACCTCAACGCCAACCGCCTGTATGCGCGCGGCTTCAGCGTCGCGGCAGGCACGAGCGAGGTGCAGCGCGGCATCCTCGCCAAGTCGCTGCTGCGCGCCTGAGGTCCGGCCATGTACCTGCCACGCAGCGCCGAACAGGACATGCTCGCCGAGTCCGCCTTGCGCTTCCTGGCGGAACACCCGCAGCCGGCCTGGGAAGAAATGCGGGAGATGGGTTGGGTGGCCGCCGCGTTCGATCCATCCTGTGGCGGCCTGGCCGGCAGCGCGGCCGACATCGCGTGCCTGGGCGAGGCGATCGGCTACGCCGGGGCGCGGGTGCCATTCTTCTCCACGGTGTTGTTGCCTGCCATGCTGATCCGCCGGTTGCCGGATGCGGCCACCCGCAGCGAGCTTGCCGCCATGCTGATGGAAGGCGTGACCGGCATCGCGGTGGCGCACCAGGAGGCCGGCGCGGGCTTTGACGCAGATGCGCCCTGCGAGGTTCAGGCTGACGAAAACGCGGCCCTCGCCGGGACCAAGCGCAGGGTCTGGGATGCGACCGGGGCCGAGCCTTTGATCGTGAGCGCCCGCGCCCGCGAAGGCCTGGGCCTCTACCTGGTGGCGCCGGCCGCGCCCGGGCGCGTGGTCCTGGCCAATCCTGACGCGGCGCTGCCGGCGGCGCGGGTGACCTTTGCGCAGGTGCCGGCGCGCTGCCTGGCGGTGGGCGAGACCGCGCGTGTCGCCCTGGCCGACGCGGCGGCGTTCGCCCTGGTAGGGGTGATGTCCGAAACGCTCGGCCTCATGCGAGCCGCTTTCGAGGCCACGCGCGAATGGCTTGCCACGCGCCGCCAGTTCGGCCGTGCCCTGGCCGACAACCAGGTGCTGCAGCATCGCCTGGCCGACATGTTCATCGCCATCGAGGAAGCACGCTCCATGCTGAACCTCGCGATCCATGCCTTCGACCATGGCGCCGCGCCGGCGCGCGCGCCGGCCTTGCACGCGGCGCGCGTGCATATCGCCAATGCGGCGCGCATGGTCGGGCAATCGGCGGTGCACCTGCACGGCGCGATGGGCATCACCGAGGAACTGCCGGCTGGCCGCGCCTATCGCCGCATCGAGGCGCTCGGCGCGGTGTTCGGCGGTGTCGACCATCATGTGAGCCGCTATGCCGAATTCGCGTTCGGCACCGGAGTGCGGGCGTGAGCGGCCCGCTGGAAGGCCTGCGCATTCTTGACCTGTCGACGGTGGTGATGGGGCCGTATGCCAGCATGCTCCTGGCCGACATGGGGGCGGATGTCATCAAGATCGAGTCGCCGGAGGGCGACACCACGCGCCAGGCCGGCCACGCGAAACATCCCGGCATGGGGGCGGTGTTCCTGACCCTGGGGCGCGGCAAGCGCTCGCTGGTGCTGGACCTGAAGCAGCCGGCGGCGGTGGAGGTTCTGCTCGGCATGGCCGAAAGCGCCGATGCGATGCTGGTCAACATGCGGCCCGAGGCGGCCGAACGACTGGGCATTTCCTGGGCGGCGCTCGCGGCGCGCAATCCGCGCCTGGTGTATTGCTCGGCGCAGGGCTTTCTCTCCGGCGGCCCATACTCGGGCGAGCCGGCCTACGACGACATGATCCAGGGCCTCTCCGGGGCTTCCGACATCCTCGGCCGCCTGTTCGGAGAACCGGCCTATGTGCCGATGATCTATGCCGACAAGACCATGGGATTGCAGGTGGCGCTGGCGATGATGGCGGCGCTGTTCCGGCGCGAGCGCAGCGGCCGCGGTGAACTGGTCGAGGTGCCGATGTTCGAGGGCATGGCGGCCTTCACGCTGGTGGAGCACCTCTACGACGCCACCTTCGACGAGCCCGGCATGCAGCCCGGTTATCCGCGCGTGCTGTCGAAGGAACGGCGGCCGTTCCGCACCGCCGACGGCCACGTCTGCGCCCTGCCCTATACGGACCGGCATTTCAGGCGTTTTTTCGAAGCCTGCGGTCGCACGGACCTGGCCACCGATGCGCGCTT
Organism: Burkholderiales bacterium; assembly: GCA_965279115.1. Classification (GTDB taxonomy): domain Bacteria; phylum Pseudomonadota; class Gammaproteobacteria; order Burkholderiales; family JAEUOS01; genus JAEUOS01. Next base: position 2,207,101 of record OZ257137.1, on the reverse strand, counting down.
TGCCAGCATTCCGGCCCGGCTTCTCAATGTCGACGTGGTGTATTCAACCCTCGCCGGCATCATCGCAGGGCGCAGCACCGCGGAGTGGCTCACGCTGATGCGCGCGGCCGACATTCCCTGCATGCGCATGAATTCGCTTGACGACCTGCTGGAAGACAAGCACCTCGCGGCGGTGGATTTTTTTCGTCGCGAAAACCACCCCAGCGAAGGGCCGATCCGCCACTACACCACGCCCTTCCGCTTCCATGGCGGCGCGGCCGATGCGCCGCGCCCGGCGCCGCGCCTGGGCGAGCACAGCGTGCAGGTGTTGGCCCAGGCGGGTCTCCCGGGTGAGCGGATCGAAGCGCTGATCGCCAGCGGCGCGGTGCGCCAGGCCGGATGAACCTCGACTTCTCGCCGGCCGAAGAGTCGTTTCGCCGCGAGGTGCGCGACTTCATAGCCGCGGCTCTGCCGCCCGACATCCGCGAGCGGGTGCGTGCCGGCCTGCCGGTCGCGAAAGAAGACACGGTGCGCTGGCAGAAACTCCTGTTCGCGCGCGGCTGGATCGCGCCGGGCTGGCCGGTCGAACATGGTGGCTCTGCCTGGACGCCGACACAACGCTACATCTTCGACGAGGAAACCGTCGCCGGCGACGCGCCCTTCGTCAACCCCTTCGGGCTGGACCGGGTGGCGCCGGTGATCATTCGCTACGGCAGCGCGGACCAGCAGCGCCGCTTCCTCCCGCGCATTCTCGACAGCAGCGACTGGTGGTGCCAGGGTTACTCCGAGCCCGGCGCCGGCTCCGACCTGGTGGCCCTGGCCACGCGGGCCGAGCGCAGCGGCGACGTGTACCGCGTGAGCGGCCAGAAAACCTGGACGTCGTTCGCGCATTGCGCCGACTGGATGTTCTGCCTGGCCCGCACCTCGCGCGGGAATCGCCCGCAGGACGGCATTTCGTTCCTGCTGATCGACATGCGCGCGCCCGGCGTGACGGTGCGCCCGATGGCCATTCTCGATGGCCTGCCGCATGTGAGCGATGTGTTTCTCGATGGTGTGGAGGTTCCGGTCGAGAACTGCATCGGCGGCGAGGGGCGCGGCTGGGAATGCGCCAAGTACCTGTTGGGTTTCGAGCGCATCCAGATTGCCGAGGTGCCGCAATCGAAGCGCCTGCTGGCGACGCTCAAGCGCATCGCGGCCCGCGAAATGAAAGGCGGACAGCCACTGGCGGACGATGCGCGCTTCGCCGCGCGCATTGCGCAGGTGGAAATCGACCTGCTGGCGCACGAGGTGACGGTGCTGCGCACCCTGGCGGAGTTCGCCGCGGGTCGCGCGCCCGGAGCGCGCGCTTCCATGCTCAAGATCGTCGGCGCCCAGGTGCGCCAGCGCCTGACCGACCTGATCGTCGAGGCGCTGTACCCGCAGGCGCAGGGCTACGAGCCCGCCATGCTGGACCTGCCCGGGCCGGCTGGCGAGTCGGCGGCGCAGATGGCGCACTGGCTTTATTCGCGCGCTTCGTCGATCTACGGCGGTTCGAACGAAATCCAGAAAAACATCCTGGCCAAGGCGGTGCTCGGCCTGTAGCCCCACGACGGAGACACATGATGATCATCGATGAACGCACCTATGCCATCCGCCCGGGCAAGCTGGCGGCGTATCTGCAGGCGCACATGGAGGAGGCGCTGCCGGTCATGCGCAAATACCTCGGCGAACCCTTCGGCTACTACACCACCGAAACCGGTGACCTGAACCAGTTCGTCCACATGTGGCGCTACGCCAGCATGGCCGACCGCGAGGCGCGTCGCGCGGCCATGTACGCCGATCCGGCATGGCTGGCGTATCGCGAGCGCACCGGCGAGAAGGGCTGGGTGTTGCATCAGGAGAACCGGATACTCAGGGCGCTGGCAATACCGGGCTGAGCGAAACAGCGCGGCCGATCGCGCGGCAAGACGGGTCGGCAATGCATAGGAATGCAAGCGGAACCCGGGTTGTTGCAAACTGGAGCGTTCAGGTCTGTAGGACGATGAGGGATTTGACAGGCCCGGGATCGTGCGGTATGGTTTTGCATACGCATGCAAAAAAACAATGGCGAAGCGTGATGTTCACCGTTCGCCATATCCCCGGAGGGACGACAATTGATCCGCTATCTCAAGCGCGGCAAGGATGCCGCGGACATCGCCGCCGCCGACGCCCGCGTACGCGACACCGTCGAGGGCATCCTCAAGGATGTCGAGGCGCGCGGTGACGACGCGGTGCGCGAATACTCGCGCAAGTTCGACAACTGGGATCCCGCATCCTTCGTTCTGACCCAGGCCGAGATCGAGGCCGCGGTCAGGAAACTCTCGCCGCGCGAACTGGAGGACATCCGTTTCGCGCAGAAGCAGATCCGCAACTTCGCCCAGATCCAGCGCGACAGCATGCGGGACGTGGAGGTCGAAACGCTGCCGGGGGTGGTACTCGGCCACAAGCACATTCCGGTCAACGCGGTGGGTTGTTACGTGCCCGGTGGCAAGTACCCGATGATCGCTTCGGCGCACATGAGCGTGCTGACCGCCAATGTGGCCGGCGTGCCGCGCATAGTTTCGACCGCGCCGCCGTTCGAGGGTGCGCCGCATCCGGCGATCGTCACGGCAATGCATTTCGGCGGCGCCACCGAGATTCTCGCGCTCGGTGGCGTGCAGGCGGTCGCAGCCATGGCGATCGGCACCGCGTCGGTGAAAGGCGTCGACATGCTGGTGGGGCCCGGCAACATGTTCGTGGCCGAAGCCAAGCGGCAGCTCTACGGGCGGGTTGGCATCGACCTGTTCGCCGGCCCGACCGAAACCCTCGTCATCGCCGACGAGTCGGTGGACGGCGAGATGTGCGCGGTGGATCTGCTGGGCCAGGCCGAGCACGGTCCGACTTCGCCGGCGGTGCTGTTGACCAACAGTGAAAAGCTCGCCCGCGACACGATGGCCGAGGTCGAACGACAGCTGGCGATCCTGCCTACCGCCGGCATCGCCCGGCAGTCATGGAACGATTTCGGCGTGGTGATCGTCTGCGACAGCACCGATGAAATGATCGCCAAGGCCGATGAACTGGCTTCGGAGCACGTGCAGGTGATGACGGCCGATCCCGAGGTGTTCCTGCGGCGCATGACCAACTACGGCGCGCTTTTCCTCGGCCCTCGTACCAACGTGAGTTTCGGTGACAAGGTGATCGGCACCAACCATACCCTGCCCACCAATCGCAACGCCCGATACACCGGCGGCCTGTGGGTCGGCAAGTTCCTCAAGACCTGCACCTATCAGCGCGTGCTCACCGACGAAGCCAGCGCGACCATCGGCGCGGTATGTTCGCGCCTGTGCCACATGGAGAATTTCGCAGGCCATGGCGAGCAGGCGAACCTGCGGGTGCGGCGCTACGGCGGTCGCGACGTGGCGTGGTACCAACCCGTGGCTGATTGAGGCGGCCCGGCTCGTGCCCGCCACCCTGCCCAGCACCCCGAGTTTCCGGCTCGACGGTCGTCGTGCGTTGGTCGCGGGCGCCGGGCGCGGTATCGGGGCCGCCGCGGCGTTGGCCCTCGCGGACGCGGGGGCTCATGTCACGCTGGCGGCGCGCACCGGACCTGAACTCGAGGCGGTGGCTGCGGGCATTCGCGGGCGCGGCGGCGCTGCCGACGTGCTGGTCCTGGATGTGACCGACCCGCAGGCGGTGGCGCGCGAGGTGTCCGCGCGCGGGCCGTTCCAGGTGCTCCTCAACAGTGCCGGCACCAATCGCCCGGCGCTCATCACCGAGACTCCGAATGACGATCTGGACCTGGTGCTCGGGCTCAACGTGAAGGCCTCTTTCTATCTCGCGCGGGAGGTTGCGCGCGGCCTGCTTGCGGCGGGTTTGCCGGGATCGATGGTCACGGTGTCCTCGCAGATGGGACATGTGGGCGGGCCCCGGCGCACCGTCTATTGCGCCACCAAGCATGCGGTCGAAGGCATGACCAAAGCGCTCGCGTGGGAACTGGGTCCGGCCGGCATTCGCGTCAACACGCTGTGCCCCACGTTCATCGAGACGGCGATGACCGCGTCGATGTTCCGCGATCCCGCGTTCCGCGAATTCGCGGTCTCAAGGATCGCGCTGGGTCGCCTGGGCGCGCCGCAGGACATCATGGGGGCGGTGGTATTCCTCGCCGGCGACGCCTCGGCCATGGTGACCGGCAGCGCGCTGATGGTCGACGGCGGCTGGACGGCGGCGTGAAAGAAGGCGCGTGAATCCGGCCATCACTTCCCAGGATGTGGCGCGACGGGCCAAGGTGTCGCAGTCCGCGGTCAGTCGTGCCTTCACGCCCGGCCGGAGCGTCTCGGAAAAGACCCGGCGCAAGGTCCTTGAGGCGGCGCGCGAGCTCGGCTACCGGCCGAACGCACATGCGCGCAGCCTGATCACCAAGAGTTCGCGCATCATCGGCGTGGTCCTGTCGTATCTTGAAAACCTGTTCTACCCGGTGGCATTGGAGCGGCTCGCCGAGCGCCTGCAGCGCGACGGCTACCATGTGCTCCTGTTCGTCAATCACGACACCAGCGCCGACCGGCTGGTCGACGAAATCCTCCAGTACCACGTCGATGGCATCGTTCTGGCGGCCAGTTCCCTGTCGTCGGGCTTGGCCGGCGAGTGCGCGGCCGCCGGAATTCCCGTCGTCCTCTTCAATCGTGTCATGGCAGCCGGCAGCCAGGGGACGGTCAGTTCCGTGCGCACCGACAACGAGGCAGGGGGACGGGCGGTTGCGCATTTCCTGGCCGCGGCGGGGCATCGCCGTATCGCCTTCATCGCCGGAAGCGAGGAGTCATCCACCAATCTCGAGCGCGAGCGAGGTTTCCTGGCCGGCCTGGAGGAGGCCGGCCTGCGGCCCGGCGCGCGTGCGGTCGGCAATTACGATTTCGAGCAGGCGCGCAGTGCGACGCACCAGATTTTCGGCCGCGCGCGCGGCCGGCCCGACGCGGTTTTCGTGGCCAGCGACCATATGGCCTTTTCGGTGATGGATGCGCTGCGGTTCGAATTGGGCCTGCGGGTGCCGGAGGACGTGTCGGTGGTCGGATTCGACAATGTGCCGCAGGCCAGCTGGGGCAGCTACCAGCTCACCACTATCGAGCAGCCGCTCGGACTGATGATCGAGGCGACGGTGGCGCTATTGCAGCGGTTTCTGGCCGGTGACGCCTTGCCCCGGGCCGAGAACGTGGTGCTGCCGGGCACCCTGGTGGTGAGGAGTTCGGCGCGCCGGCCACAGACGTCAGGCGTGCCCCGCACGGCACGATCCACCAACGTCCGGCCGCCGCGCCTTAAAACGGGCGCCACCTCGGCCGGCGGACCGGCACGCCGCCGCGCACCTCCCTGAATCAAGCAGCTTCGCAATCACCAAATCAAAAGGAGACATCATGAACAGAAGAGAACTCATCGCCATGCTCGCGGCGTCAGCCGCGCTCGGGCCGCGCCTGGCATCGGCTCAAGCCGGTCCGGCCCTGAAGCCCAGTAAGCCCTATGCCGGGACCACCGTCAATGTGCTGACGGTGGTCGCGCCGCAATTCTCCGCGCACGAGGCCAAGCTGGCGGAATTCGAGGCGCTGACCGGCATCAAGGTGAAGTACCAGTATGTGCCGTTCGCCAGCATGCGTGAAAAGCTCACCGCCGAACTGGTCGCCAAGACCGACCAGTACGACGTGCTCTCGGCGATGGATGTCTGGGGTCCGGCCATGTACGCCTTGTTCGACCCGCTCAACGACCGGTTGGCGGAGAAGAAGATCGACATGGAGGTGCGCTACCCGCACGCCCACCTGCGCGCCGCCCGCGACGGCAATGGCAACGGCAAGAACATCCTTGGCTTCCCGATCCGCGGCCATGTGCAACTGTTGTTCTATCGCAAGGACGTGTTCGGCAAACTGGGCCTGAAGCCGCCGGCGACCTGGGACCAGATGATCGAGGTCGGCAAGCAGGTACAGGCCAAGACCGACATGGCGGGGGTGGCCATGTACTACGGCAAGACCGCCGGGCAGAACCTCATGATCTGGTTCAATTACCTGTGGGGGATGGGCGGCGACCTGCTCGACGCGAAGGGGCAGCCCGCGTTCAATTCGGCGCAAGGCGTCGCCGCCACCCAGGCATACATAGATGTGCTGCTCAAACACAAGGTCGCCCCGCCGGGATCGGCGTCGTTCAACGAAGCCGACGCGGTCAATTCCGTGGCGCAGGGTAAGAGCGCGATGGTGCCGGTGTGGTGGTGGCGCTACGCCGGCCTCACCGACGCCAAGACGTCGACACTTAAGCCGGAGCAGGTCGGCTTCGCCCCCCTGCCCTCCATGCCGGGCAAGGATTCCACCACCTACACCAACAGCTGGTTCTACGGTATCAACCGCAGCAGCAAGCGCAAGGACGCTGCGATGGAGTACCTGACCTGGTTGTCGCAGCCCGGGATCGAACGCTCGGTGCTGCTCGATCGCAGCCGCAACGAGGTGGTGGCGGTGCAGACCGCGAACCTGGTCGACGGCGATGTCAACGTGCGCTATGGCGGCATGCACCTGTTCGGCGCCCAGGCGCTCAAGGGTGCCAAGGGCACGCCGCTGTTTCCGCAGTGGGCGCAGGTCAGCGACATCCTCGAAGCGGCGGTCAGCGAGCTTGCCGGCGGACAGGCGCAGGTCAAACCGGTGCTTGACGCCGCGGCGGCCCGCGTGCGGCGCGCAATGCGCTAGAGGGCGGCACGGCTCGCATGATGCGACGCGTTCCGGCGCATGTCTGGCTGCTGGCGCCAGCGCTGTCTTTCGTGGCGGCGATGGCGCTGTTCCCGCTCGGCTACTCGCTTCTGCTCGGCTTTCGGGAATGGAAGCTGGCGTCAAGCCAAGTGGCCGGTCGCTGGGTCGGTCTGGAGAACTACGCCTCCCTGATCACGGACGATCCGGAATTCGTGGAAGCCGTTCGCGCCACGCTGGTTTTCGTGGTTGCCGACGTCGTTGTCGCGATCGGACTTGCGCTTGCGATCGCGCTCCTGATCCGCCGCGATGGCCGCATGAATTCGCTCGCGCGAGTGCTCATGATCCTGCCGTTCGTCATGAGCCCGGCGCTGATTGGCATTTCGTTCCGCTTCTTCCTCAACCCGGAGTTCGGCATCGCGCAAACCCTGATCGGCATCGTTGTGCCGGCCCTGCAAGGGAAGATCTGGCTGGCCGATGCCCGTCTGGCGATGATCGCCGTGATCGCGTCGGATGTCTGGCACTGGACCCCCTACATGACCCTGGTGCTGATGGGCGGCCTGGCATCGGTGCCGAAGGAAACCGAGGAGGCGGCGCGGATCGACGGCGCCTCGCCGTGGCGGGTCTTTCGCGACGTGACACTGCCGCAATTGTTGCCGGTGCTGGGTATCGCCGTGGTGCTGAAGACGGTGTTTGCGCTCAAGGCATTCGACACCATTTTCACCTTGAGCAATGGCGGGCCGGGCACGTCAACCCAGACGCTCGCGCTGTTCGTCTATCAGGTGGCGTTCAACCAGTACGACATGGGCTACGCGGCGGCGGCCGCCTATGTCCTCACCGCCGTCCTGCTGGCGCTGTCGGCGGTCTACTTGCGTCTGGTGTTCCGCAAATGAGCGCCGCTGGCCCCGGTTACCTCAAGCCCGCAAGGGAGGCGGCGGCGGACTGGTTGCGCCGTCTGGCGGTGTTCCTGGTCATCCTCACGATCCTGCTGCCGATCGCGTGGATCATGCTGACGGCCTTCAAGGTGCCGCGCGACGTCTATTCGCTCGAGGCCGCGCTTTGGTTCACACCGACCTTCGAAAATCTCCAGACGGTGTTTCGCCATCCCTGGAACCTGGGATCGAAGATCGTCAACAGTGTCCTCGTGGCGGGCGGCGCGGTGCTGCTTGCAGTGCCGATGGCGACCCTGGCCGCCTACGCCTTTTCGCGCTTCGAGTTCCGCTTCAAGCAGGCGATCTTCCTCACCGTGATCGCTTCCCAGTTCATTCCCGCGGCGGTGGTGGTGCTGCCCTATTTCCTGATGTTCAAGGAAGCCGGACTGCTCGATACGCGCACCGCCCTGGTGCTGGTGAACCTGTCGATCGTGCTGCCCTACGCGGTATGGATGATCAAGGGGTTTATTGACGCGGTGCCGATCGAGATGGAGGAATCCGCCATGGTCGACGGTGCGCGGCGCTGGCGTGTCATCACCGGGATCGTGGTGCCGGCGGCATTGCCCGGCATCGTCACCGCTGCCGTGTTCAGCTTCACCCTCACCTGGAACGAATTCCTGTTCGCCCTGATCATCGGCAAGCAGGACGCGCTGACCCTGCCGATCGGATTGATCGGATTTCGCACCGACCGGGGCGATTTGTGGGAGCTGATGGCCGCAGGCGGCATTCTCATCACCGCGCCGATGTTCGTCATCTCGCTGCTGGTGCAGAAGCAATTCATCGGCAGTCTCACCGCCGGCGCGGTCCGCTGAGGGATAGCAGGTCATGACCACAATCGAATTGACAGGCATCGACAAATCCTTCGGCGCCACCCGCATCGTCAAGAACCTGAACCTCAAGATCGCCGACCGCGAGTTCCTGGTGCTGCTGGGTCCCTCCGGGTGCGGCAAGACCACCACCATGCGCATGGTGGCGGGTCTCGAGCATCCGACCCTGGGCGAGATCGCGTTCGATGGCCGGCGTGTCAACGAAGTGCCGACCCAGCAGCGCGACGTCGCGATGGTGTTCCAGAACTACGGCCTGTATCCGCACATGTCGGTGGCGCAGAACATCGCCTATCCGCTCAAGTTGCGCGGCGTGCCGGTCGCCGAGCGCGACAGGCAGGTCACACTGGCCGCGAAGCGCGTGGAACTGGTTCCCTACCTGAACCGCATGCCTCGCGAGTTGTCGGGCGGGCAACGCCAGCGTGTGGCGCTGGCGCGCAGCATCGTGCGCCAGCCGCGGGTGTTCCTCATGGACGAGCCGCTGTCGAACCTCGACGCCAAGCTGCGGGTGGTGGCGCGCGCGCAGATCAAGCATCTCGCGCAGGAACTGCAGGTCACCACCGTGTATGTCACGCACGACCAGGTCGAGGCGATGACCCTGGCGCATCGCGTGGCCGTGATGGACGAAGGCGTGATCCGCCAGATCGGCACGCCAGAGTCAATCTACGACGATCCCGCCGACACCTTCGTCGCCGGGTTCATCGGCAGCCCAGCGATGAACCTGCTGCCGGTCGAGGCCGGTGACGCCGTCGTGAGGACCACCGACGGTCTGGCGATCAAGCTTGCGCCGCCCCGCGCGGGTGCGCTTGTTCTTGGCGCCCGTGCCGAGGACCTCCGTCTGGCCAGCCCCGACGATGCGCATTTCCACGCGGCGGTTTTCACCTTCGAATTGCTGGGCGATTGCACCATGGTCACGGTGATGGTCGGCGGCCGACTGGTCGCCCTCAAGGCGCCCAAGGACCTGCGGCTTCAGCCGGACGCGCGTATCGGCATACGTTTCGACCAGCGGCGCCTGTACTGGTTCGATGCGGCCAGCGGAGCCCGCCTGCGCGCCTGACCGCCTTTCACCGCCACCCGATTTCCCTACTTCATCGCCATTGCCATCTGCAAGGACCACCGCCAATGACAACCCGTGAAGCGCTCAAGGAGCGCCATCTGCCGTTTTCCAGCTTGCGCTATACCACCGAGGCGTTCATCGACTATTGCATCCCGGAGAGCAATCCCAAGTTCAACTACGCGTTGATCGGGCCGGGGGTGGCGCAGAATCCCAGGCAGCCGGTCAGCTTGCGTGAACCGCACGGCTTCCAGCTGGGCGCGGTGTCGATGCCGCATGGCAAGGTCAATCCGGCGCACATGCACTTCACCTGCGAGGTGTTCATCTGCACCAGGGGCGACTGGCGCATCCAGTGGGGCTTCAATCCCGAGGCGGCCTCCGCGGACATCGGCGCGGGCGACCTGGTATCCGTGCCGACCTGGATCTATCGCGGATTCACCAATATCGGTGTGGACGACGGGTTCATGTTCGCCGTCCTGGGCGGCGACAGCACGGGCGGCATCCTGTGGGGGCCCAGCGCGATCGCGGCGGCTTCCCGCAACGGCGTTCACCTGACCGAAGACCACCGGATGATCGACAGCGGGCGCGGCGAGACGCTCGAGCCCGGGACGCGCCTTTTTGAACCGATGTCGCAAACGGAAATCGCCGCCCTGCGCAACTGGTCGCCAGCCGAAATGGCGCAGCGCATCGTTCGTTTCAAGGATCTGGCCTGGTCGCGCGACGGTCTGCTCGATTCGGCACTGCCGGGCTGCGGTGCGGAGGTCGCTGCGGCGGTGGGATTTGGCATCACGCAGGACCGCGAGATGCGCGTCCCGGTGGTCAACCCGCACGGCGTGTCGATCGAGTGGTTGAAGATCCCGGCGGGAGGTACCGTGTCGCGCCACCGGCTTGCCGAAAAGCAGGTGATCATCGCCCGGCAGGGCGCGATCGAACTGGCGATCGAGGCCCAGGACGGCACGGCGCGCTTCGGGCTGGAAGGCGGGAGTGCCGGCTGGGACACGTTCTCGATTCCGCCCGACTGCTGGCGCAGCCTGTCCAATACCGGACCGCAGGATGCGCTTGCACTCCTGATCACCGCTGGCGACCATCGCAAGTCGATCACCTGGGACGACGCGGTGATCGCCGCCGCGGCGCGGCAGGGACGCGCGCTCGACGCCGACAGGTTCGTGGCGCCCAGGCGGTTTGTCGAGCGCGCCCAGCGCTGAATGGGCGCCTTTTTCGCACCGATTTTCACCTGCCAACAAGGGCTCGCACGACATGCTGACACCGGAACTGATCCGAAAACTCCGATCGGTCGATACGCCGACCATCTGCAACGCGCTCGAATTCGCCATGGGCGGCCGCAGCGCTGAGGGTTTCACTTATGGCACGCCGATCGCGGCGCCGCAACCATTGCCGCCCATGCTGGGGTACGCGCGCACCGCGCGGATCAAGGCGTCGGCGCCCTCGTCGCGCCCCGCGGCCGAGGTGCGGCAAACGCGCCTTGACTACTATCGTTACGTCGCCGCCGGCGCCAACCTGCCCACCGTGGTGATCATGCAGGACATCGACGCGCGGCCGGGCATCGGCTCTTTCTGGGGCGAGGTGAATTCGACAGTCCATCTAGGCCTTGGCGTGTCCGGCGTTGTGACCAATGGCTCGGTGCGCGACCTTGGTGATCTGGCGCCTGGCTTCCCGATCATCGCCGGAAGCATCGGGCCGTCGCACGCGCATGTGCACGTGATCGATTTCGGCACGCCGGTCGAGGTGTTCGGCCTCGCGATCGCGCATGACGCGCTGATCCACGCCGACCGGCATGGCGCGGTCATCATTCCCGCCCGGGCTTTGCAGGCCTTGCCCGATTGCATCGACCGTTGCCAGCGCAAGGAGGCGCCGATCCTGGCCGCGGCGCGCAGCGGCTCTTTCGGCATCGCCGACCTGGTACTGGCCTTCAAGGCCGCCGAAGACATTCATTGAACCCGCGCGCCGGGCGCCGTTTGCCCGGCCGGATCCGGCCGGCCCGGATCGTACCGCCCACTTCCAAGGACCCATGAAAATGACTCGCACGAACCGGCGCTTCCTGACCACGCATGTCGGCTCCCTGCCGCGCAGCCAGAAGGTGGTCGACCAGATTTTCGCCCGCGAGCGTGGCGAACCGGTCGATGAAGCGACCTTCGACGCGGTGGTGGCCGAGGCCGTGGATGACGCCGTGCGTCGCCAGGTCGCGGCGGGCATCGACATCGTGTGCGATGGCGAAATGAGCAAGATCAGCTATGCCACCTACATCAAGGATCGATTCACCGGCTTTGACGGCGACAGCCCGCGCCGCACGCCGGCGGACCTCGCCGACTACCCGGGGTTCCTGACGCGTCTGGCGGCCAGCGGCGGCACGCCCACCTACCGCCGGCCCTGCTGCGTCGGTGACATCCGCCTGAAGTCGCCGGCCCCGCTCATCAAGGACATCGCCAACCTGCGCGCGGCGGCCGTCCGGCACGGCGCGACCGGGATGTTCATGAACGCCGCTTCGCCGGGTGTGGTGGCGCTGTTCCAGCCCAACCAGCACTATTCGAGCGACGACGCCTATCTTGAGGCGCTGGCCAATGCCCTGTCGCACGAATACAAGACCATTGTCGACGCAGGCCTGATCCTGCAAGTGGATTCACCCGACCTCGGGCTGGGTCGACACATGATGTACAAGGACCTTGAGGAAGACGCCTATCTCGCGCGCATCGAGAAGCACGTGGAGGCGCTCAACCATGCGCTCGCCGACATTCCCGCCGAACGGGTGCGCATGCACATTTGCTGGGGCAACTACGAAGGGCCGCACCACAAGGACGTGCCGCTGGCCACCATCCTGCCGATCGTATTGCGCGCCCGGCCGGCCGGCCTGATGTTCGAGGCATCCAATCCGCGCCATGCGCACGAATGGGAGGCGATCGAGGCTGCGCGATTCACAATTCCGGACGACAAGATCATGATACCGGGTGTGCTCGACTCGACCACCAATTTCATCGAGCATCCGCGGTTGGTGGCGCAGCGGATCGCGTGCTATGCCGACATCGTCGGCCCGGACCGGGTGATCGCCGGCACCGACTGCGGCTTCAGCACCTTCGCCGGCTTCGGCGCCGTCGACGCGGACATTGTCTATGCGAAATTCGCGGCGATGGCCGAGGGGGCGCTCATCGCCAGCGCAGCATATCCGCGCTGACTGCGCCCGCCGGCGGATGCCGGGTCGGGCAAAGGAATTGAAAAGGGCGCCGTCGGCGCCCAATTGCGAGTCAAAGGGTCGACGACGGCTCAGTTGAGCTTCGCGCCCGAGGCCTTGACCCCGGGCTGGAACTCGCTGACCTGCTTTTGCACATAGGCGCCGAATGCCGCGGGCGTGAGCTTTTGCACGGTCATGCCGAGTTCTTCAAGCCGGTTCGCCAGTTTCGGGTCGGAGAGCGCCTCGTTGACCGCCGCGTTGAGCTTCGCGAGCGCCGCCGGCGGCATGCCGGCCGGGCCGGACAGGCCGACAAAATTCTCCGCCACCAGCTTGGGGTAGCCCAGTTCAACCACGGTAGGCACGTTGGGGGCGATCTTGGCGCGCACCGGCGCGGTCAGTGCCACCACGCGCAAGCGTCCCTGCTTGGCGAATTCCCAGACCTCGGGCAGGGTGTTGACGCCCACCTTGAGGTGCCCGCCCAGCATGTCCTGGAACATCGGCGTGGAGCCCTTGTAGGCGACATGTTCCATCTGCAGCTTGAGCTCGTTCTTGAACATTTCGCCGACGATGTGGCCGATCGAACCGCCGCCCCCGGAACCGAACGGCACCGGTTTGCCCTGCGCCTTGACCCACTCGACATACTGCGCGAGGGTCTCGACCGGAATGGTGGAAGAGACGAAAAACGCGTTCGGCGTGGTGCCTATCATCGCGGCGTGGCTGAAGTCTTTGATCGGGTCGTAGGGCGCCTGGTCGAACAGGAAGGGTGCAATGGAGATCGGCGCGCTGTTGGCCACGAACAGGGTATGCGCGCCGTCGTTGGCGGTGATGACCGCGCGCGCGCCGATGGTGGTGCCGCCGCCGGGCCGGTTGTCCACCAGCACGGTCTGCTTGAGCTTCTCGCCCAACGGCTGGGCGATCAGGCGCGCGACGATGTCGCTTGTGCCGCCGGGCGGGAAGGGCACGATCAGGCGCAACGGCCGGCTCGGCCATTCCTGTGCGGCTACATGGACAGCGGATAAGGCCAGTGCGACCGTCAGCGTGGTTTTCAGGAAGCGACCCAGGATTTTCATGTGCAGCATCTCCTCTCAGTGCGGTGGTTGAAAAAACAGGAAGGCCGCCCCTGCGACCTTTCCATCCTGCAAGCAATGCATTTGCTGTGCCAACGTGGCGCTTTTGATTTTGAGTGGCGGGGGCCCGGTTCACCAATCCGCCGCAGCACGGGCAAGCGACCGGACGCGACTGTCGAGAGGTGGCAGGAAACGGCGCGTGAACACTTCGCCGGCCAGCGGCCGGCGCGGGTGGCGTTTGGCCTCGACGATCAGGTCGATGGCGCCTTGCAGGCGGGTGTCGTCGAGGTCGCCGATACCCAGGCGCGCACCTTCCGGGTGGCTCATTTCCAGTGCCAGGGTGCCGGTGAGCCGCTCGCGGTTGGCGCGTCGGTCAATCGCAGGGTCGCGCCGCGCCACAGCCTCGATGGCCGCATCGATGTCGGCAATCGCGTCCTGCATGCCGCGGTTGACGGCGCGTACCAGGCCGGCGACCACGGCGGGTTCCTGCTCGGTGAGCCTGCGCGATGTCATCAGCGCCGCGCCGTAGAGGTCGGGCACGTGATGGCGGAACTCCAGGAAGCGCAACTCGCGTTCGCTGTCGATGCCGGCCTCGATGGCTGCCGCGCGCAGGGTGTTGACGAACCCGAACATGCCGTCCCAGCGCTTGTCCGCGAGCATCTGGCGCAGCATCTGCGGATGCGGCAGGGGCGAGATGTCGACGCCGACCCGCGCGGGATCGATGCCGGTCTTCAGGGCGAACTCGGGCAAAAGCCGCATGGCGGCATCGTTCGGGTGTGCCCCCAGGGTGTGCCCGGGCAGGTCGGCGGTTGTGCGGATCGGGCTTTCCGCCGGCACCGCGATGGTGTAGGGCGAGGCATTGAAGGTGGCATAGACCGCGACGGCATCCGGCGGCGACCCGCTGGCGGCCAGTTCGATCAGGGCGTTCAAATCGCCGTAGCCGATATCGAACTCGCCGGCCGCCAGGCGCGGCACGGCGTTGGCGGCAGTGTCACCCGGCGTGAAGACCAGTTCGATGCCTTCCTCGCGCAGGTAGCCGCGGTCGTCGGCCAGGAAAAACCAGGCCTGCGGGCCCGAGATGAAGGTGTTCAGGATCATCCGCAGCGTGCGCGGCGTGGCGGTCCCCATGGTGCGATCCCCTGTTTGTAATCATGCAAGGGTACCCCAATGCGCGTGACTTCCGGCCGTGGAGCCGGAAGTCACAGGGGGCGGGACATGAGACCGGTTTGGCTGCGTGCCGCCACCATCACGGCGGCACGCTTCTCAGCCAGGGCGGTAGCCGAGCCTGTCAGGCGCCGCCGGTGGTCGGCAGCACCTCGGCCGTTGCCTCCGCGTCTTCGACCTTCCTGACGTGGCGTGCCCGGATCACGCCGAGGATCACCAGCAGCGGGCCGAACACATTGGCGCCGGTGCTCACCATCAGGGGCACGTCCCGGACGACCAGGATGGCGTACAGGAAGGCCACCGATGCGCAGGCCAGGAGTCCGAACCATGTCGAAAGCGACACCCCGGCGGCACGGTCCGCCGAGTCGTAGCAGCGGCGAGCCTGCGGCAGGTGGCAAAAGAACCTGAACACCCCGGTCGCCATGTACAGCGCGCCGAGTATCTGGGCCCAAAGTGCAAGCGAGTGCGCTTCCATGGCGGATCTCCTTTCGGGCTGGTCAGTTTGCCGCTGCGGTACGGGTAGCTGCGCTGGCGGTGGCTGGCCGTTCGAGCGCTTGCGCGATGCGGGCGGCGGTGTCACGGCCTCGCGAGGCGGCCTGGCGCAACCAGAAGAGCGCGTCGTCGCGGTTGGCGGCCACCGCCGCGCCATACAGGCCCGTACCCGGCAGCAGCATCAGTCCCACCATCTCCTGAGCGCGGGCATCGTTGCGGATCGCGGCCCAGTAGTAGAAGCCATAGGCGTCGCGGAATCGTCCGGCGGCGTAGGCCTCTTCGGCGCGCGCCAGCGAGTCCCCGACGGTTTCGACAAAGGTGTCGTCGGCGAGCGCGGCGGTTTGCGCGCTGGCGAGCGCCGGGGCGAGAAACACCAGGGTGGCGGTGGAGGCGATGCTAAGCAATTGGCGCAGTTTCATGATTTCCCTCTCGATCGGTTTGTGGCTCCAGGTCAAAGCGACCCGGTGCACCCATCATTGCGGGAAAGCCATTCGACATCCAGCGCCTTCGCATGCATTAGGTGCGTTAACGCACCGGAGGAAAATCCACCGGCCGTCCGGCGTGATTTACGTCACGCATCTGCTTCGCTTAACCCCTTTTCCGCTGTCCCCGCGTTTGCAACTTGGTCGTTAACGCAAAAGGACATGACCATGGACTACCAGCCTCACACACGCCACGCCTTGCTGGCGGCGACTCTCGCGCTCGCCTCCCTGCTGATGCCCACGGGGGCTCACGCCGTCGGCAACCTCGCCGACATCACCGTGATTGACCGCAACACCGGACAGACCCTGCCGGTGTATTTCCACCAGGGGCGCCACTGGGTGGCCGGGCAGCCCGGGTCGCGCTACGCGGTGCGCATCCACAACCGCAGCGGCGGCCGCCTGCTTTCGGTGACGTCCATTGATGGCGTCAACGTGATCAGCGGCGAGACGGCGGCGACCAGCCAGTCCGGCTATGTGTTTTCACCGTGGGAGCGCTATGACCTCACAGGCTGGCGCAAGAGTGCGGCGCAGGTGGCGTCGTTCTACTTCACCGCCCTGCCCGATTCGTATGCCGCACGTACCGGGCGGCCGGATGATGTGGGGGTGATCGGCGTGGCGCTGTTCCGCGAGCGGCCGCCCGAGATATCCGCGGTTGTGCCGCGCCCCCAGCCCTACAGCCGGCGCGATGGCGGGCCGATGGAGGCGGAGAAGCGCGCCCATTCGGAAATGCCGGCGGCACCCTCATCCGCGGAAGGCGTGGGTGCATCGCGGTCCGCACCGGCGGGTGCTGCCGCCGACGCGGCGCCGCCGATGCGTGCCCAGGCGGAATCGAAACTCGGCACCGGCCACGGCCAGCGCGAAGCTTCGCAAGTCACCTACACGAGCTTCCAGCGTGCGCAGGAGGCGCCTGACGAGGTGGTGACCATCCACTACGACTCGCGGGTCAACCTGGTGGTCATGGGCATCATCAGCGAACCGCGCCTGCAGCCGCGCCCGCGGCCGTTTCCGACGCAGCCGGAAATCGGCTTCGTGCCGGACCCGCCGCGCCACTGGTAAGCCAGGAGCCATGTCGCCGGGCGCACATGAACCGCGCTCGGGTGATAATGCCCGCAAATTCTCAACAGGAGACAAACATGCGGGTAATGCGTGCCATTGCAGCCGGCGTCCTGGCCGTGCTGACTGTCGCCGGCCAGGCGCAGGACTTTCCCAACAAGCCGATCCGCCTGGTGGTGCCGTTTGCCACCGGCGGAGTGACCGACAGCACCGCGCGGGTGATGGCCGACAAGCTTTCGCGCCAGATGGGCCAGCAGGTGATCGTCGAGAACAAGCCGGGCGGCGCCGGCAATCCCGGCACGCAGTATGTGGCGCAGTCGCCGGCCGATGGTTACACACTGTTGCTGGGCTTCGACGGCACCATGGTGATCAACCCGTCGATCTATCCGAAGATTCCCTTCGACACCATGAAGGACTTCCAGCATGTCACCAAGATGGGAGACGCCGGCCTGGTGCTGGTGGCGCACCCTTCGGTGCCGGCGAAGACCTTCGCCGAACTGGTGGCGTATTCGAAGGCCAATCCGGGCAAGCTGTCCTTCGGCCATTCCGGCACCGGCGGCACCACCCATGTGGCGGGCGAACTGCTCAAGCAGCGTACCGGACTGGACATGCAGCACATTCCCTACAAGAGTGGCGGCCAGGCTGTGATCGACGCCATCGGCGGCCAGGTGCCGCTGGCCTATTCGTCGGTGGCGGGAGCCCATCAGCACATCAAGAGCGGCAAGCTCAAGGCCTATGGTGTTTCGTCCCTCAAGCGCGTGAGTTCGCTGCCGGACGTGCCGACCTTCGTTGAGCTGGGCGTTCCCGGGTTCGAGGCGGTGTCCTGGGTGGGCATCCATGTGCCGGCCAGGACGCCGCGTCCGGTGGTCGACAAGTTGTACCGCGAGATCGCCACCGCGCTCAAGGATCCGGACATCAGGAGCCGCTTCGAGACCCTGGGCGTGGAACCGGTAGGCAATAGCCCGGAGGACTTCACCGTTCAGGTGCGTGAAGACCTGGCGCGCTGGGGCAAGGTGGTGGAAGCCGCGAAGATCAAGCTGGATTGAGTACATGACCAGCACAACCGTATTTCCCGATGGCGGTTACCGCTATGTGCCGGGCGTGTTCCAGTATTCGGCCGGCGTGGCGGCCGAGCCCGGCTTCGCCATCGAGCGCGCGCGCTTCGCGCGGGTGGTGCCGCTGGACGAAGGTTTTGCCCGCATCGAGGCGCACCTGAAGTCCATCGGCCGGCCGGTGACAGCTTTCTGCGCCTGCGAATTGCGTTCACCGGCGCCGTTTTCCGAGCAGGGCTTCGTTGACTTCAACCGCATCTACGTGGGCACACTTGAACGCTGGAATGTCATGCGCAATGGTGTCAATCCGGTGGCGCGCAGCAACGTGTGTCCGGAGATCGACCCACCGGCCGCGCCGGGGTTTTACGCTTTTTCCTATACCGTGCCCGCCGCCGCAGGCGGCGGACTGGTGGTGGCCGGCAGCGGCGAGGCGCCGGAAGGGCACAAGGACTATCGCAGTGTCACCGTGCGCGCCGGCGAAACCTCTCCCGACGCCATCCTGGAGAAGGCGCGCTGGGTGCTGGGCGAGCAGGAGCGCCGCCTGGCAGCGCTGGGCGCCACCTGGCGCGATGTAACGGCAACCCATGTCTATACCGTGCACGACATCCATCCTTTCCTGGGTTCCGAACTGGTGCGACGTGGCGCGGCCGCGGGCGGCGTGACCTGGCAATACTGCCGGCCGCCGGTGGCAGGGCTGGAATACGAAATGGATTGCCGCGGCGTGGGCCGCGAGATCGTGATCTGAGCACGACGGCAGGCGAAGGAGACCAGCAATGAAGCAGGCGAAGCAATCGGCAGTGCAGGCGGAAAAGCAGGCGTCGTTCACGGTGCTCAAGTACGAGGTCGATGGCCGCATCGCCACCATTACCCTCAACCGGCCCGAGCGGCTCAATGCCATCAATGGCGCCATGCCGGGCGAGATCCGCGCGGCGGTCGAGGCGGCCAATGCGGACGACCGCGTGCATGTCATCGTGCTGCAGGGGGCGGGCAAGGCGTTTTGCGCCGGCTATGACCTGAAGGAGTACGCCGAGGGCGACAAGACCAACGTGTACACCCAGGCCATGCCCTGGGACCCGATGGTCGACTACAAGTTCATGAAGAAGAACACCGAGGACTTCATGAGCCTGTGGCGCTCGTACAAGCCGACCATCGCCAGGGTGCACGGCTATGCGGCGGCCGGCGGCAGCGACATCGCCACCTGCTGCGACTTCATCGTCATGGAGGACAAGGCGCGCATAGGCTACATGCCGGTGCGGGTGTGGGGCTGCCCGACGCCGGCGATGTGGGTCTACCGGCTGGGGGCGATGCGCGCCAAGCGCATGATGTTCACCGGCGATTTGATCGACGGCAAGACCGCGCTCGAATGGGGGCTCGCCACCGAGATCGCGCCGCTGGCCAAGCTGGACGGCGTGGTGAAAAAACTTGCCGAGCGCATGGCCGGCGTGCCCAAGAACCAGCTGATGATGCACAAGCTGGTGATCAACCAGGCCATCGAGCACATGGGGCTGGAGCAGACCCAGATGTTCGCCACCGTGTTTGACGGCATCACCCGCCATTCACCTGAAGGCTTGTGGTTCAAGCGCTACGCCGAGAAATTCGGCTTTCCCGCGGCGGTGGAGTGGCGTGACAGCGGGCGTCCGTTGCCTGAACCGGGCGCCGGCAGCCTGGGCGAGGCCTTCATGACCCCGCCGGCCGCGGGCGCGCGTTCGCAGTGGTCGCGCGACGTCACCGGCAAGCGCGCCACCGGCAGCAAGAAAATGGCGGCAAAGAAGCCGGAGAAGAATTCAGGGAAGGCCGCGACGGCCAAACCGTCCAGCAAACGCAAGTAGGCGACGCGCATGGATCACGCAACCCAGGTGGCCCTGATTCGCCGCATCCTCGCCCACATGGAGGCCGGTACCACCGACCGTGGCGCGGCCGCGCAAAGCCCGGTGCAACGCTACCTGTCACCCGAGCGCCTGGCGCGCGAGCAGACGATGATCCGCTCGTTGCCGGTGATGGTATGCGCCGGCTCGCAGGTGGCCAATCCCGGTGACTGGATCACCCACGATCTGTCCGGTGTGCCGATCCTTGTGGCGCGCGGGCAGGACGGCGCCCTGCGCGCCTTTGTGAACGCCTGCCGGCATCGCGGTGCGCGGGTGGCGGACGGCGCCTGCGGTACGGGGCGGCGCAATTTCATCTGCCCCTACCATTCCTGGAGTTACGACAGCGACGGCAGCCTGCGCGGCTTGCCGCATCCTGACGAATTTCCCGATCTGGAGCGCGCCACCCACGGCCTGGTTCAATTGCCGGTGGCCGAGGCGTGCGGGCTGGTGTGGGTGGTGGCCACCCCCGGCAGCACGCTGGACATCCGCGCCTGGCTGGGCACGATGGCCGACGACCTCGCTTCCTTCGGATTCGAGCGCTTCGCGCACTACGCGCCGCGCCGCTTCGACGCAAAGCACGACTGGAAGCTGGTGGCCGACGCGAATCTCGAGGCCTACCACTTCAAGTACCTGCATCGCGACAGCATCGGTGAAATGTTCCAGGACAACCGCATGGTCGCGGATGCTTTCGGCGACCATTGGCGCATTACCCTGCCCAAGGAATCGATCGTCGAATTGCGCGGCAAACCGGAGTCCGATTGGCGCCTGGCCGAGCATTGCAACATCATCTACTACTTCTTCCCCAACCTGATGTTCCTGTTCATCGGCGACCATGCGACGCTGATTTCGGTGTGGCCGCAGGGCGTGGGCCGCTCGACCATGGACGCCATGACGCTGATTCCCGCGCCGCCGGCAACCGACAAGGCGCGCAACTACTGGGACCGCAACGTGAAGATCTTCTGGGATGCGTTGAACGAGGATTTCGCGCTGATGGAATCCATGCAATCCACCTTCACCTCCGGTGCCAACCGGGTGCTCGAATTCGGCCGATCGGAGTTCTGCTCGGCCGGTTTCGAGGCAGCGGTGGAACGCCGGCTGGCCGCGGCCGGATGAACTTGACCCGTCGCGGCACGCGGTCGGCCATGCCGCGGCGGGATCGAAACCGGACCGACCTGTGGAGGTGCTCCATGCAACGCGTAATCCGATTCATCCTTCTGGCACTCTGGTTGCCGTGGTTTGCGGGCGGCGCCGCGGCCCAGGACTTCCCGACCCGCGCGGTGCGCATCGTCGTGCCTTACCCGCCGGGCGGCGCATCCGACGTGACGGCACGCCTGCTGGCGCAAAAGCTTTCCGAAGCCTGGAACCAGCAGGTGGTGGTGGACAACCGTCCCGGCGCCAACGGCATCCTCGCGCTCGACCATGTGGCAAAGCAGCCCGGCGACGGCTATACGCTGCTGATGGCCAACCTGGGGCCCAACGCGATCAACCCGGCGGTCTACTCGAAGCTGCCCTACGACCCGGTCAAGGACTTCGCACCGGTGACGCTTACCACCATGGTGCCGCAGGTGCTGGTGGCGTCGCCGACACTGGAGGCGAAGTCGCTCCGGGACGTGATCGAGTTCGCGCGCGCCAACCCGGGCAAGCTCGCCTATGGCACCGGCGGCAACGGGTCGGCCAATCATCTGGGGGTGGAATTGCTGGCGGCGATCGTCGGTGTGAGCTTCAATGCGGTGGCCTACAAGGGCGATGCGCCGGCCATGGTCGACACCATGTCAGGGCAGCTGGCGATGACCCTGCCGACGGTGGTGGCGGCATCGCCGCATATCAAGTCCGGCAAGCTGCGCGCGCTGGCGGTAAGCACCAGGACCCGCGTGGCTTCGCTGCCGGAGGTGCCGACCATGCAGGAAGCCGGCGTCGCGGGTTACGAGTCTTCCTCCTGGGGCGGCATCATGGCGCCGGGCGGCACGCCGGCCGCGGTCGTAGGCAAGGTGCACGGCGACATCGTGCGGGTGCTGCGCATGCCCGACATCACCGAAAAGCTGGGCGGGCTCGGCGCCTCGGTGCTGGCGCAGGGACCGGCCGAATTCGCCACCTTCCTGCAGGCGGAAATCCGCAAGTGGGACGGTGTGGCCAAGCGCGCCAATATCCGCATCGAATGAGGCTGGCCTGAAATGCAGTTCTTCGTTCTCGGGCGGGACCGGTCCGGCGCCAGCGAAGCGCGACGCGCGCTACTGCACGCGCACTGGGACTTCATGGCGCGCTACGCCGACGCCATGATCGCGCGCGGCCCGACCATGGCTGCCGACGGAAAGTCGGTGACCGGCAGCATGCACATCGTGGAATTGCCCGACGCCGAGGCCGCGCGATCGTTCGCGCATGACGATCCGTTGGCCACCAACGGTGTGTTTGAGGCGATCGAGGTGCGACGCTTCGCGAACCTGAGCGGCCGCACGATGTGGCAATTCGCCGGGGACGGGACGAAAAGGCGCTTCCTGTTCGTTGGCCAGCGCGACGCAGCCAGGTCCGTCCCGTCAAAAGCCGATATCAGCGCACAGCGCGACTGGTTGGCCCACGCGGACCGCGCCGCTAACATGATCGTGTTCGGCAACCTGCTCCGCGCCGATGGCGCAACCTGGGACGGCACGGTCATGCTGCTGGAGGCGACCGACCTTGAACTGGCGCAGGGGATCGTGGCTGCCGATCCGCTCGCCGGGTGTTACGGCCGCAGCGACTTGCATCCATGGCGTTTCGGCGGGCAGGAGAACCTCAAGGATCTCGTCGCGCCGCGTTAGCGTGGGTGACGCCGCGAGGAACGCTCGAACTGACCGAGACAGGCACTATCGGTTCGGGAAGATCCGCGCGACCAATGCCTCGAATCCCGTGATTTCGTAGGGCTTTTCGCAGATGACGGCACCGGGAATGGATTTTCTGGCGACGGTATCGTCGGTGGAGATGACGGCGCAGGGAAGGCCGGGATATTTCACGAGAATCCGGGCCACTACCCTGTCGCCGTTGCCATTGGGCATGTGATAGTCGGTGATGACGGCGTCAACTGCGGACGGTTCCATTCTCAGCGCCGTCATCAGAGCGTCTGGCTCGCGAAACAGCGACACCTGATGCCCGAGCCGGGTCAGCATGGCCGTCATCAAGGCGGCATATTCGTCATCGTCATCCAGGCAGGCTATCCGCATGAGTGCGCCCGGCGCTATGGCTCGAACCCGAAGAGCTTCTCGAAGTTGGCGATGCGCAGGATGTCCCGCACGGTTCAGGGAACGCTCGCGATGACGACGGTTTTGCCAGCCGCAACCGCCCTGTCGCGCAGTATCAGCAGCATGCCGAGCGCCGCGCTGTCGATGTAGGCGGTGTTGCGCAGGTCAACGACGATCTTGCGTACTTGCGGCGCCGCGGTAGCGGCGTCTGCGGCGCGGCGAAAGGCATCGCGCGCAGCGAAGTCAAGCCGGTCGGCGACCTGGATGCGCTGGATGGGTCCTTCAGTAGAGTCCGGCAAAGAAACCTGCCACTATTGGCCGCACCTGCGCATTGTGAACGCGCCTTTGCACGGGGATTAGTTCAAAGCACGCAATTGTGTTGCCAGCGGTCGGACCGCGCAATTCCGAAAATCTGTACCTTGACTACCTGTTTTCCGGTAGTCGTCCGGGAAGCGCTGGTTCAGGCGCCGATCAGGCCTTCGCGAATGGCGTAACGCGTGAGGTCGGCCACGGAATGCAGGTCGAGCTTGCGCATCAGGTTGCGCCGATGCACGTCGACGGTGCCGGGCGAGATCTGCAGGTGTTCGGCGATCTCGCCCGAGCGCATGCCCTCGGCCACCAGGCGCAGGACCTGCAGTTCACGCCGTCCCAGTTGCGCGACCTTTGTGTCTTCCGTCGTGGCGCCGGTGAATTCCCGGGCGAGGGTCGCGGCGATTTCGGGGCTGAAGGAACTCTGGCCTTGCACGACGGCACGAATGGCGCGCACCAGTTCGCTGCCGGCCGAGGATTTGGCCACATAGGCAGTGGCGCCGGCGCGCAGCATTTCCGTGACGAAGTGCTTGTCGGTATAACCCGACAACGCGACGATTTTGGCCTGTCCATCGAGGCTGCGAATCTTCCTTGCGGCTTCCGCGCCATTCATGTCCGGCAGGCCGACGTCGATCACGACCACGTCCGGGTCGCACACGGGGGCAAGTTCCAGGGCGGCGGCGCCAGTGCCGGCTTCCGCGACCACGTCGATGTCGGTTTCCCTCAAAAGGGCGTCGCGCAGGGCTTCGCGCACCAGTTGATGGTCATCTACCAGCATTACGCGGATGGTCATGCCATGCGTTCCTTTTCGTTCAGATCGGCCGGCGACAAGGGCGCACGGATGATGGCGCGCGTTCCCTTGCCGGGCACCGAGGTGATCTCGAACGAGCCGCCGATAAATGCGATGCGCTCAAGAATGCCCGGCAGGCCAAGCTGCGTGCCGGCTTTCGCCTGCGGCGCTTCGCGATCAAAGCCCACCCCCGCATCGGAGACTTGCAGCAGTATCGCGTCATGGTCCCGGCGACATTCGACCACCGCTTCCCGCGTGGCCGCATGCTTGGCGACATTGATCAGCAATTCGCGAACCGCGCGAAACAGGATGGAACGTGCGCTTTGGGTCAGGGGTTTGGGGAGCCCGTCGTCGTCAATCGCCACTTCAATGCCGAAGTCGCGTTCAATCTCGTCGGCCAGGGATTGCAGGGCCGGCCCGATGCCGAACTCGTACAGGGCCGCGGGGGCCAATCGGGTTGCCAGCGCGCGGGTGGATGCGTCGGCACGTGCGACCAGGCTGGCGAGCGCCTGCGCGGCGACGCGAACGTCGTCGCGCGCATCGCTCTCGAGCGGATTCAATCGAATCCGCACCGCCGCCAGGGTCTGGCCCAGGTCGTCATGCAGGTCGCGGGCGATCTGCCGGCGTTCGCGGCTTTCGGCGGCTTCAAGGCGCGCGCCGAGTTCACGTAGCTGTTCCGAGCGTTCCGCCACGCGTTTCTCGAGTTCAAGTGCAAGTGCATGCTGCTGTCTGACCCATTCGCGCTGATGGTTCAGGGCATACCTGTATATCAGCCATAGGGCGAGCGCGAGCAGCGCTATAAGCATATAAGGCACGCGCACGCGCTCCCACCAGGCGCTGCGGAATTCATCAATCGGTATCGAGACGAACAGCGTCAGGGGGAAATGTTCCAGGCGGGTGAATACGGAGGCGAACGCGGCGCGCCCGCTGGAGTCGTTGCCTTCGAGGTAGCCGCGTGCTGGAAAGCCGTTGTTGACCAGGTATTGCCGTGCCGCGCCGGTGCGTGGCGTGGCGAAGGTGCTTTCATGGGTGGCGCCGGGTTGCGGCGGAAAGCGGCTCAGCAGGTAACCGTCATCGCGCATCAGCGCAATCACGATCTTCGACGTGAGCGGTGCGTCGCTCCAGAAGTTTTGCAGCATTTCCACCGGCGCCCCGGCGATCAGGAATGCGGACGGCTCGCCGGCCGGCGTTCTGAGTGTATAGCGCAACGGCACCAACCATCGCTTGCTGACAGGTCCAAAAAGCGGGCGCCACAAAGTGATCGGATGATCTGGCGGACTGATGGCCAGCTCTTCAGGTGTTCGGTCTCCTGCAACCGACGGCAGTCCGGAAAGGTTGGACGTGAGGGAGTTGGCAATGTATTGCCCGTCAAGACGCACCATGATGATGTTTGTCAGCTCTGGACGACGGACGTGGAATGCACTGAGTAACTGCTGGACGCGCGCCAGGTTCTCGATTCCGCCCACGCTGTTGATGTCGGCGCCCAGTCCGGCGAGTGAGGCGCCAATCTCCATGAAGTACCGGTCACTTGACTTGCGGGTGAGTTCCAGCACGGTTTCGAGTTCAAGCAGTTTTTGTTGCTTGACCGTAAGCCGCGACTGCCAGCCGTAGAGCACCGCGAAGGCGAGCAGCAGGAATCCCAGCAGGTAGGCGACGCGCCTCTGGATCTTGTTCTTTAGCTGGAACATCGGCTTTCGAATGATGTACGCGTGGGACCGCAGGCTGTCTCAGCAAGGGCCACGGGCCGGCGCGGCGCGAAGCAGTGAACGCGACCTGTCAACTGAACGACTTCAACCCGTTGATATCCAGCACCCGCACCCCGCCGTACTCCACCTTGAGCAACCCGGCCTTCTCGAGCACCTGCAAGGCCTGATTAGCACGCTGGCGCGAAACGCCCGAGAGCAGGCCGATTTCTTCCTGCGAAAGCTGCAGTTGCGTTGCCGTGCCGGGGTAGAGCAGGGGGTTGAAGAGTTGCGCCAGCGCGCGCGCCACCCGCGCGTCGGGTTCCAGCAAGCGGTCGTTTTCCACAGTGCCGATGAACTGCCCGAGACGCTCGTTCAACTGTTTCAACAGGAAGCGGTTGAAGGCGATGCTGTTGTCGAGCAGGCGCATGAAGGTCGCGCGCGGCATGTAGGCCACCCGCGAATCGCGCACCGCGACCACATCGTAGAGGCGCGGCTCGGGATGCTTGAGCAACGACCCCTCGCCGAACCAGCCGCCGGTGGGCACGCCGGTGAAGCTGATCGGCTTGCCTTCGGGGGAAATGCTGCTCATTT
Source organism: Burkholderiales bacterium (assembly GCA_965279115.1). Classification (GTDB taxonomy): domain Bacteria; phylum Pseudomonadota; class Gammaproteobacteria; order Burkholderiales; family JAEUOS01; genus JAEUOS01. Next base: position 2,180,665 of record OZ257137.1, on the reverse strand, counting down.
TCACCAGGCCTTCGAGCACGCCGATCCAGGTGTCGACCGCTTCGCCCTTGCGGCATACATAGCCGCCGGTTGGAACCCTCTTCTCGGTGATGTCGGACGCCGCGGCGGCGAGTTCGTCCGCGCCTAGGGTTTTCCCCCATGGGGTTGCCTGCAATATCTGCAACATGGCGGACATGAAAGACTGGCGTAAGTAAATTCGTTCGTGGATTGTCGGCCGAATGACAGCCTGTGCAAACCGGCGGTCCCTATGATACGCGGCCGGTGCAGCAAGCCCGTATTCGCGTCATGGCCAAGTCGCGGGCCCGGCAGAGTGCGCGCGCTAGAATGCGCAGATAAAAGAGCGGTACCAAAACAGCAGAGAACCGGAACCGCCAGGGTGCAATGCGCCCGGTAGCGGTCAGGAGACGAGACATGAATGGCATGCCACCGGTCACGGCGGACACCTTTCCACGCTTGCTTGCGCACCATGCCAAAGTGCGTGGCGAGCGTCCTGCCATGCGCGAGAAGGATCTCGGCATCTGGCAAACCTTCACCTGGAACCAGGTCGCCACCGAGGTGCGCGCGATCGCCTGCGGCCTGTCCGCCCAGGGCTTGAAGCGCGGCGACCACATCGCCATCATCGGGGCCAACCGTCCGTGGGTGTACTGGACCATTGCCGCGGCGCAGTCGATCGGCGCCATCCCGGTGGGCCTGTACCAGGACGCCATCGCCAGCGAGCTGGTCTATGTGTTCCAGAACGCCGAGATCACCCACGCCGTGGTGGAAGACCAGGAGCAGGTCGACAAGGTGCTCGAAATCAAGGAGCAGGCCGGCCTCATCGCGCACATCTACTACGACGACCCTCGCGGCCTGCGCCACTACACCCAGCCCGAGCTCACCGCCTTTGAAAAACTGTGCGCGATCGGCCGCGAATACGATGCCGCCAATCCCGGCTTCTTCGACGCCGAGGTCGCCAAGGGCAAGTCCTCCGACGCGGCCTCGATGTTCTACACCTCCGGCACCACCGGCAATCCCAAGGGAGTGGTGCATACCTACGCCGCCCTGATCGACCGTGCCCGGGTAGGCTGCGAGATGGAAGGCCTGACCGACGCCGAGGAAGTGCTGGCCTACCTGCCACCGGCGTGGATCGGGCAGAACATTTTTTCCTACGCCCAGGCGCTGGTGGTTGGCTTCTGCGTCAATTGCCCTGAAGCCGCCGGCACGGTCACCGCCGACATGCGCGAGATCGGTCCTACCTATTACTTCGCACCGCCGCGGGTGTATGAAAACCTGCTCACCTCGGTGACCATCCGCATGGAGGACGCCAGCAGGATCAAGCGCGGCATCTTCGACTACTTCATGGGTATCGCCGAGCGCGTCGGCGGCCGCCTGCTCGACGGCCAGCCTGTCGGCCTTTTCGACCGCCTGATGTACCGTCTGGGCGACTTCACCACCTACGGCCCGCTGCGCAACGTGCTCGGCATGAGCCGGGTGCGCGTGGCCTATACCGCGGGCGAGGCGATCGGCCCGGACCTGTTCCGCTTCTACCGCTCGCTGGGCATCAACCTGAAGCAGCTCTATGGCTCCACCGAGACCGCGGTATTTGTGTGCGTGCAGCCGGACGGCCAGGTCAGCGCCGACACCGTCGGCCCGCCGGTGGCCGGTGTGGAACTCAGGATCGCCGACAACGGCGAGCTGATGATCAAGTCGCCCGGCCTGTTGCGCGAGTACTACAAGAACCCCGGCGCGACCGCGGAGGTGCTCACCAACGACGGCTGGTACCACTCGGGCGACGCCGGCATCATCGACGCCCATGGCCACCTGCGCATCATCGACCGCGCCAAGGATGTCGGGCGCCTGGCCAATGGCGCGATGTTCGCGCCCAAGTACATCGAGAACAAACTCAAGTTCTTTCCCTTCATCAAGGAGGCGGTGGCGCTGGGCGACAGGCGCGACATGGTCGCCGCCTTCATCAACTTCGAGATGGAAGCCGTCGGCAACTGGGCGGAGAAACGCGGCATCAACTACAGCGGCTATGTCGACCTGGGCAGCCAGCCGGCGGTGCGCGACCTGATCCGCGAATGCGTCGAGAAGGTCAACGCCGACCTGGCGCAGGAGGAGAAGCTGGCCGATTCGCAGATCCGCCGCTTCATCATCCTGCACAAGGAGCTTGACGCCGACGACGGCGAACTCACGCGCACCTCCAAGGTGCGGCGCGGCTTCATCAGCGAGAAGTACGCGCCGCTGGTCGACGCCATCTATGGCGGCCGCAGCGAGCAATACATTGAAACCCAGGTCAAGTTCGAGGATGGCCGTATCGGCCAGGTCAGCGCCACCCTCGCCATCGTGGATGCCAAGACCTTTCCCGCCGCGAGGAAGGCCGCCTGATGAGACAACGCAACATCGGTGACGTCATCCTCGACGTCAAGAACATCTCGCTTTCGTTCGGCGGCGTCAAGGCGTTGCAGAACATCTCGTTCAACGTGCGCGAGCACGAGGTGCGCGCCATCATCGGCCCGAACGGGGCGGGAAAAAGCTCCATGCTCAACTGCATCAACGGCGTGTACCACCCGCAGGAAGGCGAAATCGTCTTCCGCGGCGAGGTGCGGCACGACATGGACACGCATCACGCGGCCGAGAACGGCATCGCCCGTACCTTCCAGAACCTGGCGTTGTTCAAGGGCATGAGCGTGCTCGACAACATCATGACCGGGCGCAACCTGAAGATGAAAACCGGCATCCTGGCGCAGGCCCTGCATTTCGGCCCCGCCCGCGCCGAGGAACTGCGCGAGCGCGAGTTCTGTGAGCACGTGATCGACTTCCTCGAGATCCAGGCCTATCGCAAGACGCCGGTCGGGCGCCTGCCCTATGGCCTGCAGAAGCGCGTCGACCTGGGCCGCGCGCTGGCGGCGCAGCCGCAGGTGCTGCTGCTCGACGAGCCGATGGCCGGCATGAATGTGGAGGAAAAGCAGGACATGTGCCGCTTCGTGCTCGACATCAACGACGAGTTCGGTACCACCATCGTATTGATCGAGCACGACATGGGCGTGGTGATGGATATCTCCGACCGCGTCGTGGTGCTCGACTACGGCAAGAAGATCGGCGACGGCACGCCGGATGAAGTGCGCAACGATCCCGAGGTCATCAAGGCCTACCTCGGCGTCGGACACTAGAAGGAAGAAACCACATGGCAGCGAAGAAAAACGGCCCGGTCATCGCGTTGGGCGTGGTGTTGGCGGCGGGGCTGGCGGCGCCGCTCCTGACCGGCAGCGCGCCCGGCTTTTATCTTGAGGTGCTCATCGGCGGCCTGATGGCCGGTGTGCTGTATTCACTGGTGGCGCTGGGCTTCGTGCTCATCTTCAAGGCCTCCGGCGTATTCAATTTCGCGCAAGGGGCGATGGTGCTGTTCGCGGCACTCGCGCTGGCGCGCCTGGCGGAATGGCTGCCCGGCTGGATCGGCATACCGGCCGGATTCCCGGCGCTGGCGCTGGCGTTCGTGCTGGCAGCCGGTGTCATGGTGATCCTGGCGTGGGTGATCGAACGCGTGGTGTTGCGCCCGCTGGTGGCGCAGGACCCGGTGGCGCTCCTGATGGCCACCCTCGGCGTGACCTTCTTTCTCGACGGTTTCGGCCAGACCATCTGGGGCAGCGACGTCTACAAGATCGATCTCGGCATCTCCAAGGACCCGACCATGATCCTCGAGAAGGTCTTCGAGGGCGGCATCCTGGTCAGCAAGGAGGACCTGGTCGCCACCGTCATCGCGACGGTCCTGGTGCTCATGCTGGCGCTGTTCTTCCAGAAGACCGCCACCGGACGGGCCCTGCGCGCGGTGGCCGACGACCATCAGGCGGCGCAGTCGATCGGCATTCCCTTGAACCGCATCTGGGTGATCGTCTGGGCCGTCGCCGGCTTCGTGGCCCTGGTGGCGGGCATGGTGTGGGGGTCGAAGCTGGGTGTGCAGTTCTCGCTGGCGCAACTGGCCTTGAAGGCGCTGCCGGTGGTGATCCTGGGCGGCTTCACCTCGATTCCGGGCGCCATCATCGGCGGCCTGGTTATCGGCGTGGGCGAGAAGATGGCCGAGGTGTTCCTCGGCCCGCCGCTGGTCAAGCTGTGGGACCTGGCGGGCGGCGGGATCGAAAACTGGTTTGCGTATGTGCTGGCTCTGTTGTTTCTCATGGTCCGACCAGAAGGTTTGTTCGGTGAGAAGCACATCGACCGCGTCTAGGATCCTGACACCATGTTCTATCGTGAAAACGGGCAGTTCAAGGCCAGTTACGCTGAAGACCAGCAGATCCTTGGCATCCGCCAGGACCGCTGGTTCATCTTCGGGCTGATCGCCTTCGCGCTGTTCGCCGTGCCTTTTTTGGCCTCGGACTACATGTTCCGGGCCGTGCTGATCCCTTTCCTCATCGTCTCGCTGGCGGCCATCGGACTGAACCTTCTGGTGGGCTATTGCGGCCAGATATCGCTCGGACATGCCGCCTTCATGGCCGTCGGCGCCTACGCCGCGTACAACCTGGTGGTGCGCTTCCCGCAGCTCAATTTCATCCTGGTGCTGGTGCTCTCGGGCCTGATCGCGGCGTTGGTGGGTATCCTGTTCGGGCTGCCGTCGCTGCAGATCAAGGGGCTTTATCTGGGTGTGGCGACCCTGGCGGCGCAGTTCTTCATCGACTGGGTGTTCGCGCGCGTGAAGTGGTTCACCAACTACTCGCCGTCGGGTTCGGTATCGACCGCGCCGATCGAGATGTTTGGGTTCAAGTTCGACTCGCCGACCGAGCGGTATGTGCTTGTGCTGGTCGTGGTGATCGTGTTCGCGCTGATGGCCAAGAACCTGGTGCGCGGCCATATCGGCCGGTCCTGGATGGCGATGCGCGACATGGATGTGGCCGCGGAGGTGATCGGCATCCGCCCGATGTACGCCAAGCTGACCGCCTTTGCCGTCAGTGCCTTCTACGCCGGCGTGGCGGGCGCGATGTGGGGCTTTGTGCACCTCGGGTCCTGGGAGCCGGCGGCGTTTTCGGTCAACTTCTCCCTCAACCTGCTGTTCATGATCATCATCGGTGGCATGGGGTCGATTCTCGGCAGTTTCATCGGTGCCGCGTTCATCGTGCTCCTGCCGATCACCCTGAACCAGGTTCTCCCTGTGCTGGGCGGGCTGGTGGGGATGAATTTCGGCACCGCGCTGGCGTCGCACATGGAGTTCATGATTTTCGGCGCGCTGATCATCTTTTTCCTGATTGTCGAACCGCTCGGGATCGCGCGCCTGTGGGCGATCGGCAAGGAAAAGCTGCGTCTGTGGCCTTTCCCCCACTAGGGTTGCACCCAATATCGCCGGACTGCATTAAGTGATTTGCTTGTTCCACCGGATTGCCTGATCCGCCTCAAACCAAAGGAGACACCATGAAGTTACGCAAGACGATACTGGCAGCGGCCGCGGTTGCCGCGGCCCTGGGCGGCAGCCTGCTGTCCGCCAATTCCGCATTCGCGCAGGCCAAGGAGCAGTTCTTCCCGGTGCTGTCCTACCGCACCGGCGCCTATGCGCCCAACGGCACGCCGTTCGCCAACGGCTATGTCGACTACCTCAAGATGCTCAATGCCCGTGATGGCGGCATCGGTGGCGTGAAGATCACCTACGAAGAGTGCGAAACCGGCTACGCCACTGACCGCGGCGTCGAGTGCTACGAGCGCCTGAAAGGCAAGGGCCCCACCGGCGCGGCGGTGTTCCACACGCTTTCGACCGGCATCACCTTCGCGCTGACCGACAAGTCCTTCACCGACAAGATTCCGATCATCACCGCCGGCTATGGCCGTGCCGATTCGGTGGACGGCCAAGTGTTCAAGTGGAACTTCCCGCTGGGGGGCACGTACTGGGGCGCGGCCGACATGCTGATCCAGCATATCGGCAAGAAGGAAGGCGGCCTCGACAAGCTGAAGGGCAAGAAGATCGCGCTGGTGTATCACGACTCGCCCTACGGCAAGGAACCGATCGCCCTGTTGCAGGAGCGCGCCAAGATGCACGGCTTCGACCTGTCGCTGCTTCCCGTGACCCATCCCGGCGTCGAGCAAAAGGCCACCTGGCTGCAGGTGCGGCAGAACCGGCCTGACTACCTGTTCCTGTGGGGCTGGGGCGTGATGAACGGCACGGCGCTCAAGGAGGCGGTGGCGGTCGGTTATCCGCGCGACAAGATGTATGGCGTGTGGTGGGCCGGCGCGGAACCCGACGTGCGTCCGGCGGGCGATGGTGCCAAGGGCTACAACGCGCTGACCTTCATGGCGCCGGCCGGCCAGGGCAAGGTGCACCAGGACATCATGAAGTTCGTGCACGACAAGGGCCAGGGCACCGGACCCAAGACCGAGGTTGGCGAAGTGCTCTACAACCGCGGCCTGGTGGCGGCGATGATGAGCGTCGAGGGTGTCAAGCGCGCCCAGACCAAGTACGGCAAGAAGCCGCTCACCGGCGAGCAGGTGCAGTGGGGCCTGGAGAACCTGGCGCTCGACCAGAAGGCTTTGGCCGCGCTGGGCTTTGCCGGCTTTGCCGACCCCATCTCGACCTCGTGCGTCGACCATGAAGGCGGCAGCAAGGCCAAGATCCACACCTGGGATGGTTCCAAGTGGATCGTCGGCAACGACACCTACGAGGCTGATCAGCAGATCATCAAGCCGATGATCAAGGCCTCGGCAGCCAAGTACGCGGCGGAGAAGAAGGTGGCCGCGCGTGATTGCGCCAAGGAACTCGCCTCGGCGAAATAAGCAGTAGTCGGACCGGCGCCGCCCTTCACGGGGCGGTGCCGCCTTTTTTGCGATGGCAACCCCATGACAGCCCCTCTTCTCTCCGTCAACGGCATCGAAGTCATCTACAACCACGTGATCCTGGTGCTGAAGGGTGTTTCGTTCAGCGTGCCGGAGCGCGGCATCGTTGCCCTGCTGGGCGGCAACGGCGCCGGCAAGACCACCACCCTGCGCGCGATTTCGCGCCTGCTCAAGGGTGAACGCGGCGAGGTGACCAAGGGCTATATCGAATACAAGGGTGAGCGCATCGACAGCCTTTCCACCTACGACCTGGTGCGCCGCGGCGTGGTGCAGGTGATGGAAGGGCGGCATTGCTTCGCCCACCTGTCGGTGGAGGAAAACCTGCTCACCGGCGCCTACACCCGCAATGCCTCGCGTGCCGAGGTCGAGCAGAGCCTGGAGAAGGTGTATGCCTATTTCCCGCGCCTGAAGACGCGCCGCACTTCGCAGTCCGGTTACACCTCGGGCGGCGAGCAGCAGATGACGGCCATCGGCCGCGCCCTGATGGCCAAGCCTTCGATGATCTTGCTCGACGAGCCCTCGATGGGTCTGGCACCGCAGATCGTCGAGGAGATTTTCGAGATCGTCAAGGACTTGAACGCCAAGGAGGGCGTGAGCTTCCTCTTGGCCGAACAGAACACCAATGTGGCGCTGAAGTACTCCAACTACGGCTACATCCTCGAGAACGGCCGCATCGTGATGAACGGTGACGCGGCCTATCTTTCGTCCAATGAGGACGTCAAGGAGTTCTATCTCGGCGTTTCCTCGGGCGAACGCAAGAGCTTCCGCGAGGCCAAGTTCTACAAGCGGCGCAAGCGCTGGCTGGCTTGATCCGGACAAAGAGCCCCGCGGATGCGGGGCTCGCGGTTTTTGCGACACGAAAAATGTAAACAGCGCGACAAACGCGCCGCCCGACCTGGGAGACAAACATGACCGCCCTGTACGATGCCCTCGAAAGCCGCGCGAGCGCCGAGCGCGAAGCCGCGCTGATGCGCGCCCTGCCGCTGCAGGTGGCCAATGCGATGACCAATGCGCCCGGCTTCGCGGCCATTCTGGCGGGGGTCGATGCCGCCGCCGTGAACAACCGCGCCGCCCTGGCAAAGCTGCCGGTCACGCGCAAGTCCGACCTGAAGGGCCTGCAACGCGGCGCGCTGCCCTTCGGCGGCCTGGTGGCGAAGAAGCCCGGCATGATGCGCAAGATCTTCATGTCGCCCGGACCGATTTATGAGCCGGAAGGCCGTCGCGACGACTACTGGCGCTCGGCCCGCGCGATGTTCGCCGCCGGATTCCGCGAAGGCGACATCCTCTTCAACACCTTCTCCTATCACCTGACGCCGGCCGGCAGCATGATCGAGTCCGGCGCCATGAAGCTGGGCTGCGCGGTCATCCCCGCCGGCACCGGCAACACCGAGCAGCAGATCGAGGCCATCCTCGACCTCCAGCCCACCGCTTATGTGGGGACGGCGGCTTTCCTGCGCATATTGGTGGAAAAGTTCATCGAGATGGGCAAACCCTTCCCGATCGAGCGCGCGGTCACCGGCGGCGACGCGTTGCCGCCTTCGCTGCGGGCGTGGCTCAAGGAGCATGGATTGAAGCAGGTGCTGCAGTTCTACGGCACCGCCGACCTCGGCAATATCGCCTACGAATCCGAGGCGCTGGAAGGCATGATCCTCGATGAGGAACTGATCCTAGAGATCGTCCGGCCCGGTACCGGCGACCCGGTGGCCGAAGGCGAGGTCGGCGAGATCGTCATCACGACGCTGAATCCGGACTATCCGCTGATCCGCTTCGGCACAGGGGACCTGTCCGCCGTGCTGCCCGGCCCGAGTCCGTGTGGTCGCACCAACACCCGCATCCGTGGCTGGATGGGGCGCGCCGACCAGACCACCAAGGTCAAGGGCATGTTCGTCCAGCCCGGCCATGTGGCGGAAATCGTCAAGCGCCACCCCGATGTGGATCGCGCGCGCCTGGTGATCGAAGGCGAGATGGCCAACGACCGCATGACCCTCAAGGTCGAAGTGGCCAACTGGACCATCCCCGGCCTGGCCGAAGCAATCGCCGCGACCATGCGCGAGGTAACCAAACTGCGCGGCGAGGTGCAGTTCATGACGCCAGGCGAACTGCCCAACGACGGCAAGGTAATCGAGGACGCGCGCAAGTACGAGTGAGGGGACGCGGCGTCAGACCATCTTCTTCATCACGGCGTAGAGCTCATTCTGCGCCTCGAATCCGATGCCCGGCCGGTCCGACAGGCTGATCATGCCGTTTTCCACCTTCGCGTCGTCGGCAAACCCCGCAAACACGCCGAAGACGCCCGGATAAGCCTCGCAGCCACCCAGGCCGAAGCCCGCCACGATCGCCAGCGTCATCTGGTTGCCGCCATGCGGGAAAACCGCGCTGCGCTCCCAGCCGTGCGCCTTGAGCATGTCGAGCGTGCGCGAGAACTGCACGATGCCGTAGGACTGCGGCACGTCGATCTGGATGATGTCGCTTTTCGGGCGCAGCCCGCCGAAGCGCACCAGGTTTTGCACGTCCTGGGTGGAAAACAGATTCTCGCCGGTGGCGATCGGCGGTGCGTAGATCGCGGCCAGTTCGGCCATCAGCGCATAGTCGAGCGGGTCGGTGGGCTCTTCGAACCAGCGCAGGTTGTAGGGCGCGAGGGCGCGGGCGTATTCGATCGAGCGTTCCGGCGTGAAGCCGGCATTGGCATCCACCGCTAGGCGATCCGGCCCGCCGATCACCTTGATGGAGGCCTCCAGGCGCGCCAGGTCCTCCTTGATCGGCGCGCCGCCGACTTTCACCTTCATGGTGGTGTAGCCCTGGTCCATGCGGCTGCGGATCTCGTCTTCCAGTTCGGCGATGCCCTTGCCCGGCGCATACCAGCCGCCGCCCACGTAGCAGGGTACTTTCGTCGCGCACTTGCCGCCGCTGTCGCGCTCGGCCAGTACCGCGTGCAGCGGCTTGTCGGCGATCTTGGCCACCGCGTCCCACACCGCCACTTCGATGGTGCCCACCGCCACCGAACGTTCGGTGTGGCCGCCCGGCTTCTCGCGCTGCATCATGCAGGCCAGTACCTTGGCCGGGTCGAGGTTGCTGCCGGTGGCATCCTGCAGCGACTCCGGCGCGGCCTTCATGATGCGTGGAATCAGGCGGTCGCGCATCTGTGCGCCGCAGGCGTAGCGGCCGGTGGAATTGAAGGCGTAGCCGATCACCGGCTTGCCGTGGCGTTCAACGTCGGTGATCACTGCGACCACCGAGGTGGTCATCTCGCTGAAGTCGAACACGGCGTTGCGCAGTGTCGAGTTGATCGGCACGGCGACTTCGCGAATCTCGCGGATTTTCAAGATCGTTCCCTGTGGTGGTCATGCGTGATGCGCCGTGTTCCGGCCCCGCGCGTCCCGCAACGATACAGCAGGGCCGCGGACGCCGGCACCGGCACGGGCCGGCATGGGAATATGATGCAGGTGATGTCATCCCGCCATGCACGCGACGGCGCCCGCGCCGACTCATCTTCCAACCTGCCATGAACCGTCGATTCAAGATGATGCTCAATCTCCTGTTCCCGGCCGCCCTGCTTGGCGTGTCGCCACCATCGGTCGCGCAGCCTGTGACGCCGGTTTCGCTGGCGACGGCGACGCCGGGCGGCGGCTTTCCGGTCTACGGCGATGCCTTCGCGGCGGTGATCAACGAAACCGACCCCACGCTCAAGGTGCAGACGCGCAATACCAAGGGCAGTTCGGAGAACATCCCGCTGCTGGAAAGCGGCGCGGTGGATATCGCGCTGGTGCAGGGCGAGGCGGCGCACGAGGCCTTCGCCGGCATCGGCCGGCCGCCGGCCAACATGAAGATCGTCGCGGCGATGTATTCGTCGCCGGGCTTTTTCATCGTCAAGAAGGACAGCCCCTTTCGCAGCATGGCCGACCTGCGCGGCTTGCCGGTGGCCTTTGGCGCGGCCGGCTCGGGGCTGGTGATACTCGCGCGTTATGTGCTCGACGGTGTCGGGCTGGACCAGAGCCGCGACTTCAAGGCGATCCTGCTCGAGCGTGCCGGTGACGGGCCGGCGATGGTGCGCGACGGTCGTGTCGCGGCGTTGTGGGGCGGCGGCGCCGGCTGGCCCGGCTTCATCGACCTGATGAAGGGCGGCGACGCGCGCTTCATCGCCCCCTCGCCTGCGGATATCGAGCGCATCGTGGCGAAGCACAATTTCCTGAAGCCGCTCATCCTGCCGGCCAATACCTATCCCAACCAGGCCGAGCCGATGCGCTCGGTCGGCTCATGGAGCTTCGTGGTGGCGCGCACCTCATTGCCTGACGATGTTGCCTATCGCCTCGCGCGGGCGGTTCACAAGGGAGAGGCGGCGCTGGCCCGGCGGCTGCCGCAGGCGGCGGAGTCCACCGCGGCCAATACGGCAGCCGGTGCGCCACGCGCCGACATGTTGCATCCGGGCGTGGCGCGCTACCTGCGCGAAGCGGGTTTGCTCAAGTAAAGGGATGCGGCAGCGCTACTTGCGCCGCCGGTAGACCAGCTGCACCACGGCCATCAGCGCCGCCGGCACGGCGAACAGCATGAACGGCACCCGGTAGCTGTCGAAAGCGCCGTGCAGGATGGAGAAGGTCGGCGGGTAGAACACGACGCCGAAGAACATCATGAAGGTGGTGCCGCCCGACACCTGCCCTGCCATACCGGTCGGCGCCAGCCTTGCGGTCTCCGAGATCAGCACCCCGTTCCAGCCAACGGCGGTGATGCCGAAGGCGAGGCAGACGGCCAGGACCGCGCCAACCGGCCAGGTTGATCCGAAGGCCGCGGTGGCCAACGCGGTCGCCGCCATGGCCAGCCCCAGCAGGCCCAGCACCGTGCCAGGCGCGCGCGAGCGGTCCGCCACCCAGCCCCAGAAGATGCGCCCGCCGATGCCGCCGAAATTGGCCATCGACAAGGCCAGCCCTGCCGCTACCAGCGTGTAGCTGAAGTCGTCGATCAGGTAGGCGACGATGTAGGTGAAGAACGAGATCTGCAGGCCGGCGTAGGCCAGCGCGGTGAAGACGATGCGCACCAGCGCCGGGTCGGCGAAGATCAGGCGGAATGGCTGGGCCAGCGTGCGCAGCGCCATGCGGCGCGCCGGGTCGCGGTCGGCATCGAGTTCGCCGCGCGACAGCTGCGCGATGACGGCCATGACAACACACAAGCCGGCCACCAGTACGGCAGCGGTGCGCCAGTTCGAGGCAAGGATGATCGGTGGCAGGATCACCCCGGCCAGCGCCGCGCCCACCGGCACGCCGGTCTGCTTGATGGAAAACATCAGTGCCAGCATGTGCGGCGGCGTGGTGCGCGCCAGCACATGCGACGACGCCGGCGTGATCGGCCCATAGCCCACGCCCAGTACCAGGGCTACCAGCGGCATCCAGGCCAGCGGCACGACCGTCAGGAGCAGCATGGAAAGCGCGCAGAAAACCAAGCACACCTGCGAGACGCGGATCGAGCCGAAGCGCAGCACCAGGGAACCAGCGGTCAGCGCGCTGAAAGCCGCGCCGATATAGCTGGCACCGACGAAGTAGCCCACCTGCGAAGGCTCGAACCCGAGATCCTTCGCGGCGTCCGGCGTGAGCACCGGCACCGTGAGCAGCGCGAACGACACCAGCGCCTGGATGCCGGTGGTGACTGCGAGGGTGAGGTAGGCGGAGGTCAAAGGGGCAGGGCAAGCGAATCTGCCGCCTGCCAGCGCGGGAGCACGGGGCACGGCCAAGCGGCTTCTCACGATGCGGCGAGGTTCGGCGCGCATGCTATTTTACCGCCCGTGTCTCTCAAACTCTTCATCACCGGCGCCTCCGGCGGCCTCGGCGCCGAACTGGCGCGCGCATACGCCGCCCCCGGCAACGTTGTCGCCATCACCGCGCGCCGCCGTGCCGAACTCGAGGCGCTGGCGGCCAGCCTGCCCGGCACGATCGCGGTTTATCCGCTGGATGTGACTGACCCTGCGGCGCTTTCGGCGGCCGCAGCGGATTTCATCGCGCGTTTCGGCGCTCCCGACATCGTGATCGCCAATGCCGGCATTTCGGCCGGCACGCTGACCGAGTACCCGGAGGACCTGGCACCTTTTGAGAAGATATTCCGCGTCAACGTGGTGGGCATGTTCGCCACCTTTGCGCCTTTTGCCGCCGCCATGCGCGCGCGCGGGAGCGGCGCCCTGGTGGGTATTGCCAGCGTGGCCGGCATTCGCGGCTTGCCGGGGTCGGGCGGCTATTGCGCCTCGAAGTCGGCCGCCATCACCTACCTGGAGTCGCTGCGCGGCGAAATGCGTCCGCATGGCGTGCGGGTGGTGACGGTGCTGCCGGGCTACATCCGCACCGAACTCACGGCGAAGAACCCGTATCGCATGCCATTCCTGATGGAGCCGGCGGATGCGGCGCGGCGCATCCGCCGCGCCATCGAAAGTGGCCGCACCTACGCGGTGGTGCCATGGCAGATGGGCGTGGTCGCCAAACTGATGCGTCTCTTGCCGAATGGCCTGTTCGATCGGCTTTTTGCCAGCAAGGCGCGCAAGCCGCGGGTGGCCGAGGGGCAGAAGACGTGAGCCTCCCTGTTGCAGAATTCGTCGACGCCATCGGCGTCGCGCATCGCCGCGCGGCGCCCGACGCGCGCATCGCCTGCCTGGTGCCCTCGATCACCGAACTGGTCTGGGAACTGGGGCTGGGCGCGCAACTGGTGGCGCGCACCGGCTTTTGCATCCACCCGCGTCCGGCGCTGGACCCGGTGCCCAAGGTGGGGGGTACCAAGGACGTCAACCTCGCGCGCTTGCGCGAATTGCGGCCGACGCATGTGATCGTCAATGTCGATGAAAACGACAAGCCGGTGGTTGAAGAGATCGGCGGGTTCGTTCCGCATGTGATCGTCACCCACCCCAAGGCGCCGGAGGACAACCTGGACCTCTATCGCCTTCTGGGCGGCGTTTTCGGCCGCGAGCAAAGGGCGGAGGCGTTGTGCGCAGCCCTCGGCGAAGCCGTGGCCTTCGCGCGCGCGGCCTGCGCCGGGCTGCCGCGTGAACGGGTGCTCTACCTCATCTGGAAAGACCCGTGGATGAGCGTGGCGCGCGACACCTATGTCTCGCGCACGCTTGGCGCCGTGGGCTGGGATACCGAACCGCGCGAGTGCCTGAGCCGCTATCCGGTAGTCGACCTCGAACGCGAGGCCGCAAGTGTCGACCGGGTGCTGCTTTCCACCGAGCCTTACAGTTTCGGCCCGCGTCATCTGGACGAACTCGGGCAACTGCCGGGTGGCCGGCCGGTCCACCTGATCGACGGTGAGATGACCTCCTGGTACGGGCCGCGGGCCATTGAAGGCTTCCGCTATCTTGCTGCCATGCGCCGGTCGCTGGCGTGATGCAAGCCCGGTGTGGCGTTATGATGGCGGGTCCGTTCGTTCGGGAGCCCTTGATGAGCCGTATCGCTATCGCCAAATCCGCCATGCTGCTGGCCGTGGCGCTTGTCTGGCCCGGTGCGACACAGGCTGATACTGTCTATAAATGGACAGACCAGCGGGGTGTCGTCAATTATTCGACCACGCCTCCGTCCACGGGGCAGCGCGCCAGCACGGTTGATATATCGCCGCCGGTCGGCTTGCCGGCCGATGCCAGCGCCGAAGAAGTGCGCGCCTGGCGCGAGAAGCGCGAGCGTGCACTGGCGAGTGACAAGCGGGAACTGGAGTCGATGCGCCGCAGTCGCGAGGCCGAACAGGCGCGCATGGATCAAAACCGCCAGCAGCTGGCCATGGCTGACCGAGCGAACCAGGCGGCAGAGGCACGCCGCCAAGCGGCGCGCGATCAATGCCTGCGTGAGCGCCGCGTCGATTGCGACATCTCGACCAGCCAGTTCACAAACACGCAAGGCACCACGACCGTCATCGCCCGCAGGCCGCGGCAAACCATCCAGCAAGCCGCGCCGTTCCCGGTAACCGGCCCCACCCAAGGTCCGAAGCCAGGCACCATCGCCGGGACCCAGGCGCAATTGGCGCCGTTTCAGGCGGCCACGCCCGCGCCCACGCAGCAGGCCTCGATCAGGCGGCGCGATTAGGCTGGGTCAGCGCACCAGCAGAACCGGCACCTTGCAGCCGGCCAGCACCTTGGTGGCCACGGAACCCAGCACCAGGTTCTTGAACAGGCCGTGGCCATGTGAGCCCATGATCACCAGGTCGAACTTGCCCTTGTCGGCGAACGAGGAGATCTCGTCGCCCGGATCGCCAACCTTTGCCGTGTCCATGGCGGTGATGCCGGCCTTCTTGAGCGCGGCGCGCGCACCCTTGATGGCTTTTTCGGATTCGTCCTTGTAATAGTCCTGCACAACGTCCTTGCCAAGGTGGGCGGCGGCGTGACGCGGAATCGGCGAATGCACGTTGATCAGCGTGACCGACGAGTCCTTGCCGAACATGTCGAAGTGCTCAAGAAAATAGGAGACCGCATGCTTGGTGTATGTGCTGCCATCGACGGCGAGAAGGATCTTCATGTACGGCTCCGGTGCGTGGTTGACTTGTGGGCTGATTCTAACGGACGCGGCGATGCACGGTTTTGAGGCGCATCAAGTATTTCGGAAAGGGTTCGGCGACACGCATGCGGCTGCCGCGTCGCACCCGGCTATTCAGAAGCCGAGTTGCCGCGCTGCCAGGTCTTTCATGATTTCTTCCGCGCCGCCGCCGATCATCATGACCTTGACCTCGCGGTAGATCCGTTCAGCGCGCGAGCCGCGCATGAAGCCTGCGCCGCCGAGAATCTGCACCGCGTTGTCCGCACAGAACTGCATGGCCTGGGTGGCGCAGTTCTTGAGCATCGCCAGGCGCGCGGCCGGTTGCCCGCCTTGCTGCACCTCCCAGGCGCAGTCGTGCAGATAGGCGCGCGCGGCCTCGACCTTCATCCGCATGTCCACCAGTTTGTGGCGGATCACCTGGTTTTCGATGAGCGGCTTGCCGAAGGTGTGTCGTTCGCGCGCCCAGGCGAGCGCGTCGTCGAAGGCGGCTTGCGCATAGCCCACCGCCTGGGCGGACATGCCGAGTCGCTCCATGTTGAAGTTGGACATGATGGCCTTGAAGCCGCGCCCTTCCTCGCCGATCAGGTTGGCGGCCGGTAACCGCACGTCCTCGAAATAGAGGGCCGCCGTGTCGGAGGCCCACCAGCCCATCTTGGCCAGCGGGGTGCGTGTGAAACCCGGGCGATCGCGCTCGATCAGCAGCAGCGAGACGCCCGCCGCACCGGGGCCGCCGGTACGCACCGCCACCGAGTAGTAGTCGGCGCGCATGCCCGAGGTGATGAACATCTTAGCGCCGTTGACCACGTATTCACTGCCGTCCAGCCGGGCGGTGGTCTTGAGGGAGGCGACGTCCGACCCGCCGGAAGGCTCGGTGATGGCCAGGGCGCTGATCTTTTCTCCGGCGAGAATGCCGGGCAGCACGCGGGCCTTCAGTTCGGTGCTGCCGAACCGGGCGATGGGCGGCGCGCCGATGGTATGCGACATCAGGCTGGCGCACACGCCGCCGGTGCCGCATTGGGCCAGCTCTTCGGAGAGGATGACATGCATGAACACGTCGGCCTCGAAACCACCGTACTCCTCCGCGAAACCCAGGCCCAGCAAGCCGGCGGCCGCAGCCTTGCGGTAGAGCTCGCGCGGAAAGGTCTCGGCTTCGTCCCAGGCCGCCGCATGCGGCGCGATCTCCTCGCGCACAAAACGGCGCACCGTTTCGCGGAAGGCGGCGTGTTCGGCCGTGAAGTACGGCGAGGGCGATGCGCTCATTTGCGCGTGGTGGCGATGCCCATCAGCTTGCAGATGATGCCCAGCATCACCTCGTCGGCACCGCCGCCGATGGACCCCAGGCGGCCGTCGCGGAAGGCGCGCGAGACATGGTTGTCCCAGGTGTAGCCCATGCCGCCCCAGAACTGCAGCAGGCCGTCGGGCGCGCTGCGCGACAGGCGCCCGCTCATCAGCTTGGCCATCGAGGCCAGTTCGGTGACGTCCTCGCCCCGCACGTACAACTCGGTGGCGCGGTAGGTGAGCGCGCGCAGGGCCTCGATGTCGGTCTTGATCTCGGCCAGCTTGTATTGCACGTACTGGAAATCGAGCACGGTCTGCGAAAACATCTTGCGCTCGCGGATGTAGTCGATGGTTTCCTTGAGGATGCGGCTCATGCCGCCCACCGTGCGCGCCGCCGCCCACAGGCGCTCTTCCTGGAACTGCATCATCTGGTAGGTGAAGCCCATGCCTTCCTCGCCGATGCGGTAGCGCTGCGGCACCCGCACGTCGTCGAAGTGGATCAGCCCGGTGTCGGAGGACATCATGCCGATCTTGCGGATCTTCTTGGCAATGGTAATGCCCGGGGTTTTCATCGGCAGCACGATTAGGGTCTTGTTCTTATGTGGCGCGCCGTCGGAGGTGTTGGCGAGCAGGCACATCCAGTCCGCCTGCAGCGAGTTGGTGATCCACATCTTGCCGCCGTTGATGACGTAGTCGTCGCCGTCCTTCCTGGCGGTGGTCTTGATCGAGGCCACGTCCGAGCCGGCGCCGGGTTCGGAGACGCCGATGCAGGCCACGTAGTCGCCGGCAATCGCGGGTTTGAGGAACTCCTCTTTCAACTCGTGGGAGCCGAAGCGCGCCAGGGCCGGCGTGGCCATGTCGGTCTGCACGCCGATAGCCATCGGAACCCCGCCGCAATCGACCAGTCCGAGCGTTTCGGTCATCGCCACCGCGTATGAATAGTCCAGACCGGCGCCGCCATATTCGACCGGCTTGGTCAGGCCCAGCATCCCGAGATCGCCCAGCTTTTTGAACACCTCGTGGGCCGGGAAGATTTCCTCTTCTTCCCACTTGTCCACATGCGGGTTGATCTCCGCCTCGATGAAGCGCGTGAGCGTGCGCTTGATCTCCTCATGCTCCTGGGTGAATTGCATGTCGTCTCCGTGGCTCTTGTTTGTTCAGGACTGCTGGTCTTCGAGATGCTTCAATACTTCCGGGAATGCGGCCAGGTGAAAGCCGTTGAACGGCTGCGTACGGCCGCCGTTGCCGGTGGCCGACCAGATGCGCTTGGCATGCGGCACTGCGCCGTCGATGCGCAAGGCCACGCCGGAAATGAATCCTGCCGCCGGCGAGAGCAGATATACGATGGCTGCCGCGACTTCGCTTTCTGTGCCGTAGCGCCCGGCGGGAATCTGCTTGTGGCGCTCGCGGATCGATTTCTTGAACGGCTCGGCATAGGTGTCCAGGCCCGAGGAGGCGATCAGGCCCGGTGCCACCGCGTTGATGCGCACCGGCGCCCATTCGATGGCGGCTGTTTCGGTGAAATTGAGGATCCCGCCACGGGATGCGCCAGAATGGCCCATGCCGGGCATGCCCATCCAGATATCGGCCAGCATGTTGACGATGGCCCCGCCATTGGCCGCCATCGTCTGGTTGTAGACCTCGCGGCTCATCAGGAAGCAGCCGGTCAGGTTATTGCGCACCACCGCGTCCCAGCCCTTGGCCGAGATGTCTTTCAAGGGGGCGGGAAACTGCCCGCCGGCGTTGTTGACCAGGCCGTCGATGCGGCCATGCGCGGCCAGCACGTCGGTGACGGTCTGTTTGACGGTTTCTTCCTCGCGGATATCGCACACATGGCAGGTGGCGCGGCCGCCGACTTCGGCGATTTCATGTGCCACGGCTTCGAGCTTTTCGATCTTGCGGCCCACCAGGGCGACGCTGGCGCCGAGCGCCACGAGCTCATGCGCGGTACAGCGGCCGATACCGGAGCCACCGCCGGTGACAAGCACGGTCTGGCCGGAAAAAAGGCCCGGACGGAAGATGGACTGGTAGGGCATTGTTAACCTTTGATGAAACGCTGTCAGGGACTGTCACGGCTGATTTCAAGTCTACCGTGAAGCATTCGCCGGTCGACTCGGTTTCAGGCTGTTGCGTGCCGGCCCGCAGGGATGGCAATTGCCTTGCCTTGCTGGCAGAATGTGTCCTTGCAGTGCAGCATCGTATAGGCGTCTGTTGTCAGCGCAATCGTTGCTCCGTGCGTTGGGTAACAGTGCGGTTTTTCCTTATCGGTTAATGTGCGGGGAGGAAAGGGCGTCGTGCAGATTCTCAAGCTCACTGGAAATGGCATTCCGCAAGGATGGCTGACACTTGAGGAGGCGGTGCTGCATTACGCCGCTGGCGAGGTCGCGTGGGAACTCGGCCAGGAAGTCGCCACCCTGCACGGCGGACATAACGCCATGACCGGCCTGCGCTCGCAGATCACGGTCAACTCCATCATCGGCGTGCGTGGCTTCGGCAAGGTCAATCCCTTCGACGTCATCCCGCTGCTCACCAACGACAAGCTGTTCCGCCGCGACAAGTTTCATTGCGCCTACTGCGGCGACCATTTCCACGCCAGCGAACTCGAACGCGAGCACATCGTGCCGCTTTCGCGCGGCGGGCGCGACGGCTGGATGAACGTAGTGTCCTCATGCCGGCCATGCAACCAGAGGAAGGGCAACCGCCAGCCGCACGAGATCAACATGCCGCTGGTCTACGCGCCCTACGTCCCCAGCCTGTGGGAAGACATGATCCTGCGCAACCGCCGCATCCTCACCGACCAGATGGAATTTTTGTCGGCGAAACTGCCGCGTGGGTCGCGGTTGATGGGCTAAGCGGCTGCCGGACAGCGGGTTACGCTGTCCGGCAGCCGGTTTCATGGTGGCGGTATATGGCTGGCATGATTGGCCAGGTACCAGTCTGCCACCTCTTCGCGCTTGGCGAACCACACATCGCCGAACTGCTTCACGTAGGAGAGGAAGTCGCGGAAGAACTGCATGCGGTGCGGATGCCCCGACACATGCGGATGCAGGCCGATGTTCATCATCTTCCCGGTCTTGGCGCTTTCGGCATAGAGTTCGTTGAACTGGCTCTTCAACATCAGGAGCGCGTCTTCGCTGGACATGGCGCGGCGGTGGAAGAAGGTGAAGTCGTTGATCTCCACCGAGTACGGCACGTTGACCAGCGGCCCGTGCGCGGTGTGGATCAGATAGGGCTGGTCGTCGTTCATGTAGTCGCACAGGAACTTGAGCCCCGCCTCGGCCAGCACCTCAGGCGTGTGGGGTGTGGAGCGTAGCGATGACGACAGCCAGCCGCCAGCCTTTCTGCCCACCACCTTCTCGTAGACCTTCAAGGTTTCGTGGATCACCGCCTTTTCGCCTTCGGGGTCGAACATGTACTGCGGCAGCAGCTCGCCCTGCTCGTAGTTGTGCGCCACCAGTTCCCAGTTCTGCGCCTTGACCCGCTCGATGATCTCGCCGCGCTCGAGCGCCGTCTTGGCGTTGAAGGTCACCGAGAGCGGCACGCCGGCGGCATCGAACAGGTCGAACATGCGCCAGCAGCCAACCCGCAAACCGTATTCACGCCAGGTGAAATTGGGGTAGTCGGCCACGTTGCCCGGCAGCGGGTCCGGGATCGTGGGCGGGCCGCCGGCGTAGTAGGGCTTGGATGAGTCCTTGAGCAGGTCCCAGTATTCGCAGTTGATCGTGATGATCAGCGCCAGGCGCTTGCCGTTGGGCCACTTGAGTGGCTGACGCTTGCTGATGGGTACCCAGTCGTAATGAGCCATGAAGAGTTGCCTGTGGTAGTGGCGTGGTTGAAGGCTGTCGATTTTACAGTCGGCAGTCGGCACCGCTAGAATGGAATGTTCCACCCCTGCAACCTCGCCTCGTTCACTGGAGAACTCATGAAGTCATTGCGACGTGCCTTGCTTGCCGCCTGTGCGATTGTTGCCGGCAATTTCCTCGTGGCGGCACCCGGCCATGCCCAGGCTCCAAAGGTGCGCTTCACCCTCGACTGGGTGGTGCAGGGCCAGCACGCGCCGTTCCTGCTGGCCAAGGGCAAGGGCTATTTCGACCAGGAAGGCGTGGACGTCACCGTCGATGTGGGCAATGGTTCCGCCGGTACGGTACAACGCCTTGCTTCCGGCTCGTATGACATGGGCTTTGCCGACCTGTCCACCCTGATCGAGTTCGTCGGCAACAACCCCGCGCTGCCCAAGGCGCAGGCGGTGTACATGGTGCATGAGCGCAATCCCAACGCGCTGTTCGCTTTGAAGAAGTCGGGCATCACCAAACCCGCGGATCTCAAGGGCAGGAAGATCAGTGGCCCGGTGTTCTCCTCCACCCGCAAGACCTGGCCGCTGTTCGCGCGCGCCACCGGACTCAAGGTCGACGACGTCACCTGGCAGAACGTCGCGCCCGACATGGTGGAGCAGGTGATGGTGCGCGGCGACGTGCAACTGGGATCGGGGTTTCCCACCCAGTTGCAGATCTACAACCGCCTGGGCGTGAAGACCGAGGACATCGTCACCTTCAAATACGCCGACTTCGGCGTTGACCTCTATGGCAACGCGGTATTGGCAAGTGCGAAATTCATCAGCGAAAATCCGCAGGCGATCGCCGCCGTGTTGCGCGCCATCAACCGCGCGATGAAGGACACCATCGCCGACCCGGCAGCGGCGGTCAAGTTCGTCATGCAACGCAACCCGCTCCTGAACGAGGCCGACGAACTGGAAAAGCTGAAACTGGTGATGGAGTTCATGGATACGGCAAACACCCGCGCCGACGGACTGGGCGGGGTCAAGAAGCTGCGCCTGGAAAACCAGGTGGACGACATCAACCTGGCGTTCGGCCTGAAGACCAAGCCTTCGCCCGACTTCTTCTTCAATTCGAACTTCCTGCCACGTCCGGCGGACCGCCGCTATCGCTGAACCGGAAGCGCCCCCGCTTTCGGAATCAGCAACGAAGGAGAGATCGTGAACCTGCTCAAGAATGCACTCGCCGCCCTGTTGCTCGGCATGGCAAGCCTGGCCGCATCCGCCCAGGACAAGGTGGTCTACCACTTCGACAGCGGCATCGCCCAGGCCACCAAGGGCTTGCGCAACATCCGCAACCACCTCGATGTGGATCCCAAGGCGCAGATCGTCGCGGTGGCGCATGCGGAGGGGGTGGACTTCCTCATGGAAGGCGCCAAGACCACCAACAACCAGGAATTCGCCGCGCTGGTGAGCGACCTTTCATCGCGGGGGGTCAAGTTCGAAATCTGCGAAATCACCCTCAGGAACCGCAACCTGAAGAAGGACCAGTTCATTCTGGGGCCTTCGTTCACGCCGTCGGGTGTGGTGCGCATCGCCAACCTGCAGGCCCGCGAGAAATTCGCCTACCTCAAGCCGTAGGCGCGGCTTCGTCCGGCAGCCGCGCTACGCCGCCTGCAACATGGCGTAGCCGCGCCGCGCCTTGCTGCGCGGTTCTTCCTTGATCTTGAGGTCGCGCATGAGTACGTGCGCGAGGTACTCCAGTTCGCGCACATGGCCTGACTTGAGCTCGAGTTCGATCTCGCTGATGCGCTCGGTCTTGGAGTTGGAGATGATCTTGCCGTGGTCGAACGCGACTTCGGCGGTGAAGTCCGGCGCGAAGCGTGGAAACGGCTTCAGCAGCCAGGCCTCGCGCATGAATTCGACCCGGAAGATCGGTTGCAGGCGCTCGCGCTTGCCGATTGCCGCCAGTGCCTCCCGAAGGGGGGTATCGTGAAACTTGTCGAGTTCAAGTGCCGGTCCCGCGACCGGCATTTCCCATTCGCGGCGCATCGCCACGCCATTCTTGCGATCACCGGACGCCTTCAGGGTCTGCAGCCAGTGCCTGCCGTAGCGTCTGAGTCGCAGCGCGATCTTGCGGCGGCGCAACTCATACTCTTCAGTATCGAAATACAGGTTGAGGAGCTTTTCGCGGGAGTGGCCGGTTTCAACCGCCCCTTGTGAAATTACCGGATGCTTCAGCAGCGCCTTCGCATGGTGGGCACCACAGGCAAGCTTGATTTCAATCTCGGTATTGGCGGCCATGGAAGGGAGGCTCAAGGTTGGCGTATTGTGCCCGAAAGGATGCGGCGTTGCACCTCCGATGATGGGTATCATGCGCAAATGAACAATCTGCCCATGGCGCGCGACGCGGTTCGCGCGCTCTCGCAATCGAAAATCCGCGAGGTCGCCAATGCGGGCATGGGGCGCGAAGGCGTCCTGCCTTTCTGGTTCGGCGAGCCGGATGAAGTGACCCCGGCGTTCATACGCGAGGCCGCCATCGCGTCGCTCAACGCGGGCGAGACCTTTTACAACCAGAACCTCGGGATTCCCGAACTGCGCGATGCCCTCGCAGGCTATACCGCCCGACTGCATGGCGCGTGCGCGCCGGACAACATCGCGGTGACCAATTCGGGGATGAATGCGCTGATGCTGTGCTTCCAGGCGCTCATTTCACCGGGCGACCGGGTGGTCGCGGTAACCCCGCTCTGGCCCAACCTGATAGAAGGGCCGAAGATTCTCTCGGCTGACATGCATGCGGTGCCGCTGCACTTCGATGCGCAATTCGGCTGGCGCCTCGATCTTGGCAAGCTGATCGCTGCGCTGACACCGCAAACCCGGCTGCTGATCCTGAATTCACCCAACAACCCGACCGGCTGGACCATCGACAGCGCCAGCCAGCGGGTGCTTCTGGAACACTGCCGCAAGCATGGCATCTGGATTCTTGCCGACGATGCCTACGAGCGCCTCTATTTCGCGGCGGATGTCGCGCCGTCCTTTCTGGACATCGCAGACGCCGACGACCGGGTGGTTAGCGCCAATACCTTCTCCAAGTCGTGGCTCATGACCGGCTGGCGCCTGGGCTGGATCACCGGTCCGGCCGGGTTGATCGCCGACGTCGGCAAGATCATCGAATACAACACCTCGTGCGCGCAGATGTTCGTCCAGCGTGCGGGGGTGGCCGCGGTGTCGCAGGGCGACGCGGTAACCCGCGGCTTTGTGGCTCGGCTCAAGGCGGCGCGCGACTTCCTGCACCGCGAACTCGCAAGCATTGAAGGCGTCGAGGCGGTCGCCCCGCCGGGCGCGATGTATGCGTTCTTCCGCGTTCGCGGAATGGGCGACAGCCTTTCATTTTGCAAGCGCCTGGTCAGCGAGCATGGCCTGGGGGTCGCGCCAGGGGCGGCGTTCGGGCCTGAAGGTGAAGGCTTCGTGCGATGGTGTTTTGCCGCCGGCGAGGAGCGCCTTGCCGAAGGAGTGCGCCGCCTGAAGCGCGGCCTGTGACCGCCGCCGGCCAACGAGGCCGGGCGCTGGCGGAATGCCACCGTGATGCCAAGTGTTAAGGATGGTCAGGCAAGCGTCGCGAACTTGCCGCCACCGCATCAAAAACGGCCATAATATTCGATGCGGTGCGACGGGCGCACCATTGTTCGCAATCAGAACTTCAGGAATTTCATGTCGAAGCGTACCGGCGTAGTAGCGGCCATCGTTTTTGTCGCCCTTGCGGGCGGCGGTGCCTATCTTTACCAGCAGCGCCAGGTCGCCACCGCGGGCGCGGCCAAGTCCGCCAGCACGCCGCCGCGGCCCACGCCGGTGACCATTGCTGCGGTCGAGCAGAAGGATGTTCCCCTGCGCTTCAACGTGGTGGGCCGCACCGAGGCCTTGTCTACGGTGACGCTCAAGTCGCGCATCGACGGATTGATCACCGCTGTGCAATACGCACCCGGACAGCACATCCGCAAGGGCCAGCCCATGGTTACGCTGGATGCGCGGGCGTTGCAGGCGCAAGTCCAGCAAAGCGAGGCCAACCTCGCGCGCGACCGGGCCCAGCTTGACAAGGCCAAGGCCGACCTCGCGCGCAACCAGGACCTGCTTGCCAAGGGTTTCATCTCCACCGCGACGCTGGACGGCTTTCGCGCCACGGTCGACACGCTGGAAGCCACGGTCAAGGCTGACCTGGCCGCACTTGAGCTTGCCAAGGTGCAGCTGAGTTACACCGTCATCACATCCCCCATGGACGGCGTGGCCGGCGCGGTGCTGGCGTTTCCCGGCGGCAGCGTCAAGGCCAACGACACCAGCCTGGTGGTGATCAACCAGTTGAAACCCATCTACACCACCTTTGCGGTGCCGGAAAACCAGCTGGCCGAGATCGGCCGCGACCGCGCTGCCGGCAAGCTCAAGGTCGAGGCGAAGGCGCCCGGCAATGCCGGCCCCACCTACGTCGGCGAACTGGTGTTCATCGACAACACTGTCGATTCGACCACCGGCACCATCCAGATGAAGGCGAAGTTCGACAATGCCAATGAGGCGCTCACGCCGGGGCAGTTCCTCGAGATCTCGATGACATTGCGCAATATCGAAGGCGCGATCGTCATGCCTTCCGAAGCGCTGCAGGCGGGCCCGAATGGCAGTTTCGTCTACGTCGCCAAGCCCGACCAGACCGTCGAGATCCGGCGCGTCAAGGTCCTGCCGGCCTCCAAGGACAGGCTGATCGTGGAAACCGGGTTGAATCCGGGTGACAAGGTTGTGATCGACGGACAATTGCGCCTGACGCCGGGGGCCAAGTACGAGGCCCGCGATCCGCGCGGTGCTGGCGCCGACAAGGGCGGGAAGGGGCCGCCCAGGGGCGACGGGGCGAAGGGGGCTGCCGCCAAAGGGGATGCACCCAAGGCGGACGCGCCGGGCGCTGCCGCCGCACCCCCTGCGAAGAGCGAGTCGACACCCGCGGCCGCCAATAAGGGAGAAGCAAAATGAACCTGCCCGAGTTGTGCATCAAGCGCCCGGTCATGACCACGCTGCTGATGGCGGCGTTGCTGGTATTCGGTGCGATTTCCTACTTCAAGTTGCCGGTGAGCGAGCTGCCACAGGTGGATTTCCCGACCATCCAGGTGACCGCGCAGCTGCCGGGTGCGTCGCCGGAAACCATGGCGGCGGCGGTCGCCACGCCGCTGGAGGCGCAGTTCTCCACTATTGCGGGGCTCGACGCGCTCAATTCCGTGAGCGCACAGGGCACCACCTCGATCACGCTTTCGTTCTCGCTCAGTCGCGACATCGACGCCGCAGCCCAGGATGTGCAGTCGGCAATGGCAGTGGCGCAGCGCAAGCTGCCGGTCGAGATGACGATCCCGCCTTCGTTCCGCAAGGTCAATCCGGCGGACTCGCCGGTCTACTACATCGCGCTGACCTCCGACACCCTGCCGCTTTCGGTGGTCAATGAGTACGCCGAAACCCAGCTCGCGCAGCGTCTTTCCACCGTGTCGGGGGTGGCACTGGTCAACGTGTTCGGTTCGCAGAAATACGCCGTGCGCGTGCGGCTGGACCCGAACAAGCTGGCCGCCATGGGCGTAGGCCTCGATGAAGTGCAGCAATCCATCGCCCAGGGCAACGTCAACAAACCCACCGGCATCCTCGAAGGTTCAAGGCAGACCCTCGCGGTGCGCTCCAACGGGCAGCTCGAGCGTGCCATCGACTACCGCAATGTCACGGTGGTTTATCGCAACGGCGCGCCGGTGAAGCTCGACCAGGTGGCCGACCTGGTCGACAGTGTCGAGAACACGCGGGTCGCGAACTGGTTCAACGGCAAGCGCTCCATCGTACTGGCGATACAGCGCCAGCCCGGCACCAACACCATCGAGATGGTCGAGAACATCAAGCGCGTGCTGCCGGCTTTCCAGGCCAAGCTGCCGCCAGCCATCAAGATGGACGTGTTCTTCGACCGCACCCAGTCGATCCGCGAATCGGTGGATGACGTCAAGTTCACCCTGGTGCTGGCGGCGGTGCTGGTGGTCCTGGTGATCTTCCTGTTCCTGCGCAACCTCTCCGCCACGCTGATTCCCTCGGTTGCGCTGCCGATATCGGTGGTGGGCACTTTCGCGCTGATGTACGCGCTGGGCTACAGCCTGGACAACCTGTCGCTCCTGGCGCTGACACTGGCGGTGGGCTTCGTGGTCGATGACGCCATCGTCATGCTGGAAAACATCGTGCGCCACATCGAGGGCGGCATGTCGCCGATGGAGGCGGCGTTCAAGGGCTCGAAGGAGATCGGCTTCACCATCATCTCGATGACCCTGTCGCTGATCGCGGTGTTCATTCCGGTGATGTTCATGAGCGGTATCGTCGGACGCCTGCTGCACGAATTCGCGGTCACCATCTGCGCGGCGATCCTGGTGTCCGGCTTCGTTTCGCTGACCCTCACGCCGATGCTGACCAGCCGTTTCGTGCGCTCGCACCACGGCGAAAAGCACGGCTTTCTGTTCAACCTGTTCGAGCGCGGCTACGAGGCCACCCTGGCGGGCTATCGCGACTCGCTCGGCTGGGCGCTCAAACACCGCTTCGTGGTGCTGGTGGTGTTCTTTGTCACCGCCGGCTTCACCGGCGTGCTGTATTTCTATGTCCCCAAGGACTTCCTGCCGCCGGGCGACACCGGCCAGCTCATCGCCTTCACCGAAGGCGGGCAGGACTCCTCCTTCGCCGCCATGGCGGCGCGCCAGATCGAGGTGGCCGAGATCATCGCCAGGGACCCGGATATCGCGGCGGTCAACTCGAGTGTCGGCGCTGGCGGGCCGCGTGCCACCGCGAACTCCGGAACGCTCTTCCTGCGCCTCAAGCCGCGTGCGGAGCGCAAGTCCAAGCCTGCGGAGATCGTCGCGCGCCTGCGAGCCAAGGTCGCGGTCGTGCCGGGCATACGCGTGGCGCTGCAGAATCCGCCGCCCATCCGCATCGGCGGGCAACTCACCAGCGCGCAATACCAGTACACGCTGCAGGGGAGCGACCTTGAGGAGCTGTATTCATGGTCCAACCAGTTCCTGGCGCGCTTCCGCAAGATCGAGGGCCTGCAGGATGTGACCTCGAACCTTTACAACAACAGCCCGACGGCCACACTGGATATCGACCGCGACAAGCTGCCGCAATTGGGCTTGACCGTCGCGCAGGTGCAGGAGGCGCTCACCAGTTCGTTCTCCACCCGGCAGGTATCGACCATTTACGGTTCGACCGCGCAGTACCAGGTGATCATGGAAGTGGCGCCGGAATTCCAGAACGACCCGACCGCGCTTTCCAAGATCTACGTGCGCTCGTCGCAGGGCAAGCTGATCCCGCTGGACTCGGTGGCGCGCGTGACGCGCAAGAACCAGGCGCTCACCATCAACCACCAGGGGCAGCTGCCTTCGGTCACCATCTCGTTCAATCTGGCGCAGGGCGTGGCGCTGGGCGACGCGGTCGACCGGGTCCGCGCCGTCGAGCGCGAACTGGCCATGCCGGTTTCGCTCAACGGCTCCTTCCAGGGCACCGCGCAAGCCTTCCAGGACTCCCTCAAGGGCCTGGGCATCCTCCTGATCGTGGCGGTACTGGTGATCTACATCGTGCTGGGCATCCTCTACGAGAGCTTCATCCATCCGATCACCATTCTTTCCGGGCTGCCATCGGCGGGGTTGGGCGCCCTCCTGACGCTTTATCTGTTCAACCTCGACTTGTCGCTTTATGCCTTCGTGGGCGTGATCATGCTGATCGGCATCGTCAAGAAAAACGCCATCATGATGATCGACTTCGCCATCGAGAGGGAGCGCGAGGGCGTCGGTGCGCAAGAGGCCATCTACGAGGCCAGCCTGATCCGCTTCCGCCCGATCATGATGACCACCATGGCGGCGCTGGCCGGCACGCTGCCCATCGCCATCGGCCACGGTGCGGGCGCGGAGCGCGTGCCGCTGGGCATGGCGGTGGTGGGCGGACTGGTGGTGTCGCAGTTCCTCACGCTCTATCTCACGCCGGTGGTCTACGTTTACATGGACCGGCTGGTCAAGCTCATGTCCGGCAAGCCGCAGACCCCGTCGACTCCGCGTACCGAAACAGCGACTGCCTGACCCCATGGCGATCACCTTCAAGACCAAGGCCTGTGGCGACGTCACCATGCTCGATGCCAATGCGAAGCAGGTGCTCGCCATCATCGGCAAGGAATTCGGCGTGCGCGGCGTGATCACCGCCGCCGAAGCACCGCAGGCGGTGGCACGCCTGCGGGCTGCGGTTTCCGCCGATGCCGGCGCGGCGCCCGACGAGGATGCGGAGCCCGAGGCGGCGCGCGCTTACGTGCCGCTCAGAACGCGCATACAACCCTTTGTCGAAATGCTCGAGCGATCCGGCGAGCGCGGCAGTGACATCCTCTGGGGCGTATAGCCCCGGTCAGGCAGGGGCGCCCGTCTTTCGGCTCGCCCCCATCCGGCAGGCGATGTCGAAAGCGTTCTTCATCGCCTGCGGATTGGCCAGCCCTTTCCCGGCGATGTCGTAGGCCGTGCCATGGGCCGGCGTGGTGATGGGAATCGGCAGACCACCCTGCACCGTGACACCGCGCTCGAAGCCCATCAGCTTCATGGCGATCTGGCCCTGGTCGTGGAACATGGTGACCACGCCGTCATAGCCCTGCCCGTCCTTGCGGATCGCCCGCACGAAGGCGGTGTCGGCCGAGAACGGGCCGTCGGCCGCGTAGCCACGTGAGGCCGCGAGCTTCACGCCAGGTTCGATGATGCGACCTTCCTCGTCGCCATAGTTGCCGTTGTCGCCGTTGTGCGGATTGAGCCCGCATACCGCCACCCGTGGGCTGGTCTTGCCGGCTGCGCGCAATGCTTCAGTGATCATGCGGATCGCGTCGGCAACTTTCTCGGCGGTGAGCAGGCCGCTCACCTCGCGGAGCGGCACATGGGAGGTGACGCGCGAGGTCCACAGGCTCTCCAGCACGTTGAGTTCGCCGCACACACCGGTATGGCCCAGCAGTTCCGCGAACCAGCGCATCTCGTCCTCGTGGTGCATGCCGCCGGCGCGCAGCGCGCCCTTGTTGAGGGGGGCGAAGCACAGGGCGTCGGCCTTGCCTGCGGTCACCAGGCGCGTGCCTTCGGCGAGCGCGTCGAGCATGAAGCGGCCGTTTTTCTCGCTCACCACGCCGCGTGCGAAAGCGGGCGCGTCCAGCCCGGCCCACGGATGAATGCGGATCGATGCAGCCGGGGCAGCCGTGCCTCCGGCCGCGGCGCCCTCGGCGAAGGTGGCGCGATTGCCGATGAGGATGATGTCGGCGCGCGCCGATGTTTCGGCGTCGGCCAGCAGCTTGGCGGTGAGTTCCGGGCCGATGCCGGCCGGGTCGCCTGTAAAGAGAGCGATGGTGGGTTTCATGGACTTACTGCGCCTCGATCCTGATGTTGGCGTCCTTGATCAGCTTGCCGAAGCGCTCGTACTCGGCTTTGTTGATCGCGGCGAATTGTTCGGGGGTGACGTTGCCGGGCTCGCCGCCCAGCCCTTTCAAGCGGGTCTGGATATCGGGCAGCTTGAGAATGCGCGCGGTTTCGGCTTGCAGGCGCGCGACGATCTCGCGCGGCGTGCCGTTGGTGACATACAGGCCGTACCAGGTGCTCATCTCGAAGCCCGGCACGCCGGCTTCGGCGAGGGTCGGAACATTGGGCAGTTCGGCCGAGCGTTGCGCCGTGGTGACGGCGAGCACCTTGAGCTTGCCGGCCTTGATGTGGCCCATCGCGGATGAGGTGGTGTCGAACATCACCTGCACCTGGCCGGCAATCACGTCCAGGTGCGCCTGACTGGAGCCCTTGTAGGGCACATGGATCATGGAAACACCGGTGGCGTGCTTGAAGCCCTCGCCGGCGATGTGCTGGGTGCTGCCGATGCCGGAGGACGCGAACTTGAATTCGTCAGGCTTGGCCTTCATCAGGGCGATGAGTTCCCGCACGTCCTTCGCCGGCACCGAGGGCGTGACCGCCAGCACGTTGGGCACGGTGACGATGAGCGCGATCGGCGTCAAATCCCGGATCGGGTCGAAGCCAAGCTTCAAAAGGTGCGGCGCGATCGCCTGGCCGGTGTTGGTGGCGGCCAACAGGGTATGGCCGTCAGGCGGTGCCTTGGCGGTCAGGTCGGCGGCGATGGTGTTGGAAGCGCCGGGGCGGTTTTCAACCACAAAGCTGGCCTTGAAGGCGTCGCCGAACTTATCGGCCAGCATGCGCGCGATGATATCGGTGCCGCCACCGGCGGAAGCGCCGACCATGATCTTCACGGGCTTGTTGGGATAGCTCTGGGCGCCGGCTTGTGTGGCGAACAGGGTCGCGCCCAGTATCAGGATGGCGAGTGGCTTGAGCATGATGGGTCTCCTTGAGGGGGATCAAACTGCTTCACTGTCCACCATTCTTGAAGTTCACAGTGGTGGTCGTTTGTTGACAATGACGTAATGTGTAATTACGGATTATCATAGGCAGGCTTGCATTGCGCGTCAAGCGCCGGTATCAATAGGCCATGAACGACCTCGCCATGGATTTGCCGATCGCCCGCACCTCGCTGCACGAGGAGGTGATCGCGCGCCTGCGCGACATGATCGTCGAGGGCCGCCTGAAACCGGCTGAACGCATCGCCGAACTGGAGGTCGCCAAGGCACTTGGGGTATCGCGCACGCCCGTGCGCGAGGCGCTCAAGGTGCTGGCCTCCGAAGGCCTGGTGGAATTGCTGCCTCTGCGTGGCGCGGTCGTCAAGGCCTTCACGCCCAAGGACGCGCAGGACATGCTGGCGATGATCGCGCTCCTGGAGCAACACGCCGGCCGCGAGGCGGTCAAGGCGCCCGCCGACGAGATTGCCGACATCCTCGTCCTGCACGAGCGCATGCGCGGGCACTTTGCGCGGCGTGAACGGCCGGAGTACTTCGCCCTCAACCAGCAGATCCATAACGCCATTGTGGAGGCCGCGCACAACTCCACGCTATCGATGCTGCATGGCGTGGTGCGGGTGCGCATGCGGCGCATCCGTTATATCGGCAATCACAAGCCGGAAAACTGGGGCGCGGCGATGGCCGAGCATGAAGAAATGATGGCCGCCCTTGGCGCGCGCGACGGTGAACGTCTCGCGCGCGCCATGCATGCCCATATCGCCAACACCTGGCCGCGGGTATCGGCCATGGTGACCGGCCCCGATGGCGCTGTCTAGCGGGCGCTAGTTGTCCAGGCGGGCTATTCCCGCCCGCCGCGTTTGCGCCCATGCGGCGCCGCTGCCGTATCCTGAACGCTTGTCCGACAAGACCACGGATCCTCCGATGAACATGCCGCCCGGCCACGAACTGCTGGTCATGCCGCGCAACGTGAACGAAATCGAAGCGGCGAAAGCGCGCTCGCGCCGGCGTCTCACGCGTACCGCAGCGGTGGCCTCAGCGGCGTCGATCATCCCGTTGCCGGGCATCGACATCGCCGTTGACGCCGCGGCGCTGATCCGGCTGATCCCGGAGATCAATCGCGAGTTCGGATTGACGCCGGAGCAGATCGAGCAACTCTCGCCCAACAAGCAGCTGGTGATCTACAAGGCCATCGTGGCGGTGGGAGGTGCGATGATCGGCAAGCTCATCACCCGCGAGATCGTCATCGAGGCACTCAAGGCCGTGGGGGTGCGCCTGACGGTCAAGCAGGCCGCCAAGTACGTGCCGCTGGCGGGGCAGGCGTTGTCGGTGGCGATCGGATTTGCCGCCATGCAGTATGTGGGCCGGCAGCACATCCGCGAATGCGCGCGGGTGGTTGAACTGGTGCGCGAAGAGCGCTAAGCGCTGGCCGGCCCCAGCATATCGCCGGCCACGTAGTACCAGCGGCCCTGTTCGCGCACGAAGCGGCTGCGTTCATGCAGGCGTTGTGCGCGGCCACCGACGCGAAAGCGCGCCACGAATTCAACCACGGCGTGGTCGCTGTCGATGGATTCGTCGGCGCGGATCTCCAGCCCCAGCCAGCGCGGCGGAGGTTGGTCGAGTTGCAGTTCCGGCGGCCGTGTCGTGGCATGCCAGGTGGCGAGCAGATAGTCCGCCTTTTCCAGCACGAAAGCGCTGTAACGCGAGCGCATCAGCGCCTGTGCCGTATCTGCCGCGCCACCGCCCTCGATATAGCGGCCGCAGCACTGTTCATAGGTGGCGCGCGGGTCGCAGGGGCATGGCGTGGGCGCAGCGCGTTTCATGGGCAATCCGGCGTGGTGGTGGTCGATTTGATTGATTCAGGGCGTAAAAAAAGCGGGCTTGCGCCCGCTTTTTTCGAAGCGGCGACAAATTACTTCTTGTCAGCCTTCTTCTCGTCCTTCTTGTCAGCCTTCTTCTCTTCCTTCTTGGCGTCGGCTTTCTTGTCCTGGGCGATAGCGACAGAAGCGGTGCTGGCGAAGGCAGCGGCGATGATGAGGGCGAGCAGCTTTTGCATGGATTTCTCCTCTCGAGAGTGAATTAAACGGGCCGGGATTGCCCGTCGGGCGGAAGTGCCCATCGTTTTAACGAACTGAACTTCAGGCTGGTTGACCAGTCCGGCCGGGAATATATCAAAAATCCTCACACTTTTGGATTTTTTGCCTAGGGAAAACCCTTTGTATTCAGCATCTTTGCAAAAAACCTTGAAATCACGTTGAGCATTTCGAGGCAAGGTCGAATGCCCGGGCCTGTTAGAATACGAATTCAAGGCAGCCCCCTTCATCGATCGACGCGGCATTTCTGGATCGGCGGCACGCCATCCGATTTCCCCCTCTCGACCGCTCTTTCGCTTAGCCGAAGGCCGCGCGCAGTCGAGGCTAGATACGAGCGATTCATGTCCTTTGATTCACTTGGGCTCTCCGAGCCCATTCTTCGTGCTGTCCGTGATTCGGGCTACACCACCCCCACCCCTATCCAGTCCCAGGCCATTCCCGCCGTTCTGGCCGGCGGCGACCTGCTGGCGGGCGCACAGACCGGCACCGGAAAGACGGCCGGGTTCACCCTGCCCATCCTCGAACGGCTCTCCACCACCGCCAAGCCCGCTTCGCCCTTCGGGCCGCGGTCGGTGCGCTGCCTGATCCTCACACCCACGCGCGAACTTGCCGCGCAGGTCGAGGAATCGGTACGGACCTACGGCAAGTACCTGAAGATCAAGTCCGCGGTGATCTATGGCGGCGTCGGCATCAACCCGCAAATCGACGCCCTGCGCAAGGGCGTGGACATTGTCGTGGCCACCCCCGGCCGGTTGCTCGACCTGCACCAGCAGCGCGCCATCGATTTGTCCAGGGTCGAGATCCTCGTGCTCGATGAGGCCGACCGCATGCTCGACATGGGCTTCATCCATGACATCAAGCGCGTTCTGGCGCTCCTGCCCAAGGTGCGCCAGAACCTGCTGTTCTCCGCCACCTTTTCGGAAGAGATCAAGACCCTGGCCGATGGATTGCTCAACAAGCCGGCGATGATCGAAGTGGCGCGCCGCAATTCCACGGTTGAAATCATCGCCCAGAAGGTGCACCCGGTCGACCGCCATCGCAAGGCGGAAATGCTGGCCCACCTGATCAAGGAGCACAACTGGTACCAGGTGCTGGTGTTCACCCGCACCAAGCATGGCGCCAACCGTCTTTCCGAGCAGCTTTCGGCCAAGGGCATTCCCTCGCTCGCCATCCACGGCAACAAGAGCCAGGGTGCGCGCACCCGCGCGCTGTCCGAATTCAAGACCAACAAGTTGCAGGTGTTGGTGGCCACCGACATCGCCGCGCGCGGCATCGACATCGACCAGTTACCCCACGTGGTCAACTACGACCTGCCCAATGTGCCGGAGGACTACGTTCACCGCATCGGCCGCACCGGCCGCGCCGGCGCCACCGGTGAGGCGATCTCGCTGGTGTGTGTCGACGAGCATGCTTTCCTGCGCGACATCGAGCGCCTGATCAAGCGCGAGATTCCCAGCGAAGTGCTGCCGGGCTTCGAGCCGGACCCCAACGCCCGGCCGGAACCGATCCAGACCGGCGGCGCGCGGCGCGGTGGCGGCAATCCGGGGCGCGGTGCGTCGCAGCGCCCTCAGGGCGGTCGTGCCCAGGCGCCGCGCAAGCCGGCCCAGCCCACCGGGCGCGCAGCGCCCGTCCAGGGGAGCCGCGCAGCGCCCGTCCAGGCTGGCCGGGCCGCGCCGGTCCAGGGCGGCCGTGCCGCGCCGGCCGGGGTCAAGGCGCATCCGCCCGCGCCGCGTGGCGGCCGGCCGCAACCGGCCCTGCTGTCGGCAACCCATCGCAACGGAGGTCGCGGCCGCTGATGCGGGCGACAACCGCGATCAACCCAACTTCCAAGGAGGCAACCATGAGTCAGGCAAAAGTGGCATTGGTGACGGCGGCCGGGTCCGGCATGGGTGCGGCGATCGCCCGCAAACTGGCGACCACGGGGTACCAGGTGGCGGTGATGTCGTCATCCGGCAAGGGCGAGGCGCTCGGGCGGGAACTGGGTGGACTGGGGTTCACCGGTTCGGTAACCGACCCTGCGGCGCTCAAGGCCTTTGTCGACGCTGCGCTGGCGAAATTCGGCCGCATCGACGCGGTGGCCAACAGTGCCGGCCATCCGCCCAAGGGCGACCTGCTCGACCTCACCGATGACCAGTGGCATGCCGGCCTCGATGTGGCATTGCTCAACGTGGTGCGCATCTCGCGCCTGGTCACGCCGGTGATGGAGCGCCAGGGCGGCGGTTCCATCGTCAACATTTCCACCTTCGCGGCATTTGAGCCCGACTTGCTGTTCCCGATTTCCGGCGCCATGCGCGCGGGCCTGGGCGCGTTCGCCAAGCTTTATTCAGACCGCTATGCCAAGGCCGGCATCCGCATGAACAATGTGCTGCCGGGCTACATCGACAGCCTGCCGGAAAAGGAGGAGCGGCGCGCCAAGATCCCGCTCGGGCGTTATGGCCATGAGAGCGAGATCGCCGATACCGTGGCGTTCCTGCTTTCGGAGTCCGCGGGTTACATCACCGGACAGAACCTGCGGGTCGACGGTGGTCTTACACGGGCGGTCTGAGCAACCGGGCGGTTCCGCCGGCGGCGCGACCGCGGCCGTTCTCACTGACGGGCGACCGGGCGTCCGAGGATTTGCGGCAGGGCGGCGTCGAGCACGTCCTTGCGCAGCGGCTTGACGATATAGGCCGCGGCTCCCAGCATCATCGCCTCGGCCAGGGCTGCACGTTCGCCACGTGTCGAAAGAATCACCATGCGCACCCCCTGCAATTGCGCGTCGATGCGCATCGCCTCGAGGGTGCGGAAAGCGTCCAGCGTGGGCATCTCCGCATCGATCACCAGGATATGCGGCTTTTCCGGCTGTGCGAGGGCGCTGCGCAGGCCGTCGCGGTCGGTGATGATTTGCGGCCGGATGCCGGCGCGCGTGAACATCAGTTCGAGCACCTTGTTCTGCGCCGGCACATGACCGGCGATGCAAGTGCGCGGGACCTCCGGAAGCCCTTCGGCGGCGTCCGGATAAACGAAGAATCCGGCCTTGCCGACCACTTCCTTCGAACGGGCCGATTCGATCACTGCCATGCGCGCGGTGGTCCTGAGGAGCTTTTCAGTGGCGGCTGCCGGGGCGGCGCTCGGCGCACCCAGGTCGCGCATGACGTCGGCCATGATGTCGTTGATCACCGCATTGGCCGCGGCGCTCGGCGCGCCCATCAGGTTCGCCGGCAGCTCGGTGGTCAGCTGGAACGCCATGTCGTCGACCGGAAGCTCCTCGTCCTTCGGGGCGATCAGGCCCTGGCGCATCAATTCGCCCATCCAAAGGGCGAAATCCTCTTCATCCAGTTGTCCCATCGCGCGCTGGACTTCTGCGCCAGCGCGCTTGCCGTCAATCAAGCGCAGCAACTGCCGGAACCCGCCCGACAATGGCACGTCGGTGCCTGTCAGGGCCAGGGCGCCGTTGCGGGTGCGGACAAAAACGGTGTCTGTGAGCATTGAAATCTGCATGAATCCGGGCACACCGCGCGGCTTGCGCGAAAATATCCTTTGTAAAACGTCGATCCGTCCCTTCGCGCCGCCTGTCCCGTGGTTCGTGCATGGCAGGCGCGGGCGTCGCATAATCCGGTCTGGCGGGAGTATGCCTTTACCGCGGCTGTCCGGAGACATCCGCAACATATTTTGTGCCCGGCGTCCGGGCCTTCATTCGGAGAACAACATCGTGTTTACAAGGGCTTTTCGGGTTCTGCCGGCATTGCTGGTGGTGATGGTGTTGTCCGCCTGCAACGACAGTGGCGGAAACAAGTCTGCTTCGCCGGCACCGGGCGCGACAGCGGCGCCCGCGGCGACCGCTGCTCCGGCGGCCGCGCCGTCCGGCAACATTTATGAGGCAGCCTCGAAGGGAACCGGATTCACCGTTGGCAACATGATGGCGGTGCGGCAAATCTACGTGTTCTTCGACCCCCAGTGCCCGCACTGTGGCCATTTGTGGGAAGCCGCCAAGCCGTTGGCCAACCAGGTCAAGATGGTGTGGATGCCGGTCGGCTTCATCGGCGCCAGATCCACCCCGCAGGGTGCCGCCCTGCTTGCTGCCAGCGACCCCGGTGCTGCGATGGACGCGCACGAGAAAAGCCTCCTGGCGCAGCAGGGCGGGCTGATTCCGCCGCCGGATGTGCCCGCCGACCTGGCCGAGAAAGTCAAGGCCAACACCAAGCTCTGGTCTGCGCTCGGCGGCGAGGCCGTGCCCTTTGTCGTGTTCAAGAACCCTGGCTCGGGCGAGCCGGGCAAGTTCGCCGGCGCGCTTGACACCGCAGGCCTGAAAAAGCTGCTCGGCCTGTAGGACCGATCGCGGGGGCTGCGATGGCCCCCGTCAGCCTTACATCACCACTTCGATCAGGTAGGGGCCGCGGCTGGCCAGGCCACGCCTGAGCTGGCTGGCCAGTTCGTCGAGCGACTCGGCGCGACCGGCCTCGACGCCATGGCCGCGGGCGATCGAGCCCCAATCCAGCGTCGGGCGGTCCAGCGTCAGCATGTCGGTCGCCCGTTGGCCCGGTGCGCCGGCGCCCACGTTGGCCAGTTCGCCGCGCAGGATGTTGTAGGAGCGGTTGGCGAAGACCAGGATGGTGACGTCGAGATTTTCGCGCGCCATGGTCCAGAGCGATTGCAAGGTGTACATCGCGCTGCCGTCGCCTTCGAGCGTGATGACCTTGCGGTCCGGGCAGGCAATCGCCGCGCCCACCGAAGAGGGCAGGCCGAAACCGATCGAACCACCCATCACGCACAGCCAGTCATGCGGCTGGGCGTGGGTGGTGAGCGCCGCGAACCCGCGCCCGGTCGAGACCGACTCGTCGACTACGATGGCGTTTTCCGGCATCAGGGCGCCCAGCACGGCCGCAATGCCTTCCTGGGTGATCTTGCCGGTGGGCAGGCCTGGCGGGTCCAGCTTCGCCATGTGGGCCGGCGGCAACGCAACTGCGCCGAGTTCACGCGCGACTGCCTCCAGTGCGCCGGCGATGTCCTCCTCGACGCCGGCCAGCCGCATGAAGTTGCATGAGGGCGGGGCCTGCAGGCTGGGCTTGCCCGGATAGGCAAAAAAGCTCACCGGCGGCCGGCCGCCGGCCAGCACTACGGACTTGTACTCGGCCATGGTCTTGAGCGCGGCATCGACCACATACGGGATCCGGTTGGAGATAACCCGGCCGGCGCCGCGCTCGATGCGCGGACTGTTGTATTCGCCCAGGATATGGCAGCCGGTGGCGGCGGAAATGCGACCTGCCCACTCGAGCGCGCGCGCATGCACGCCCGCACCGCCCAGCAGCAGGGCCGCGCCTGGCTGCCTTAGCGCCACCGCAGCGGCCTTGACCATTTCTGCCGAAACCTGCGCGCGCGGTGCTGGCGCGCGCGCCACTGCCGGGCCGTCTGCCTCATTCCAGGCCGTGTCGGCCGGCAGGATCAGCGTGGCGATCTGGCCGGGCGCGGCGCGTGCGGCTTCGACCGCGCGCGCGCCGTCGGCGGCGATGTCGCGCGCGCTCTTTGAGGTACGCACCCAGTCCGACATCGGCCGGGCAACGCCCTCTATATCGGAGGTCAGTGGCGCATCGTGGCGGATGTGATAGCTGGCATGCTCGCCGACGATGTTGACGATGCCCGAGCGCGCCTTTTTGGCATTGTGCAGGTTGGCCAGCCCGTTGCCGAGCCCGGGGCCAAGATGCAGCAGGGTCGCCGCCGGCTTGCCCTTCATGCGGTAGTAGCCGTCGGCCGCGCCGGTGACGACGCCTTCGAACATGCCCAGCACGCAACGCATGCCTTCCACCTTGTCCAGCGCGGCGACGAAATGCATTTCCGAGGTGCCGGGGTTGGTGAAGCAGACTTCGACCTCGCTCGCCACCAGCGTGCGCACCAGGCTTTCGGCTCCGTTCATGGCCATGTTTCCCGTGTTTTTCAAAGCGTGCGACTGTACTCCAAGGCGCCGGCCGACGTGAAGGACGCCGAGTATGTGCTGCAGGCGAGCGGACGGCTTAGAATTTGTCGAAGAGCGTGTCCATCGGCCATTGCCAGGAACATCACGCGAAAACGGAGACGCGCACATGGCGCTTGAGTTCAAACCCCTGCACCCGCTGTTTGCCGCCGAAGTCGGCGGCGTGGACATGCGCCGCCCGCAGGACCCGGCCACCATTGCCGCCCTGGATGCGGCGATGGACAAGTACGCGCTGCTGGTGTTTCGCGACCAGCCGATGACGGAGGCTGAGCAGATCGCCTGTGCGCGACAGTTCGGTCCGCTCGACGCCGGGCTGCGCAAGGCCACCGGCGCGCCCACCCGTTTCGGACACGAGGAACTGATCGATATCTCCAACCTGTCCCTCGACGGATCGGTGGCCGGGCGCGACAACGCCAAACTCATCGGCACCCTGGCCAACCAGCTATGGCACAGCGACAGCTCGTTCCAGCCGCTGCCGATCGCGTACTCCATGCTTTCTTCGGTGGTCGTACCCGAGAAAGGCGGGGATACCGAATGGGCCGACCTGCGCGCCGCCTGGGACGCCTTGCCGGATGACTTGCGTGCCGAGGTGGAGGGCCGCACCGCGCATCATTCGACCTTCCATTCGCGCATCATGCTGGGCGATGACAAGTACACGCCGGAGCAGCTCAGCCGTTTTCCACCGGCCGAATGGCCGCTGGTGCGCAGGCATCCGGGTTCGGGGCGCAAGCTTCTGTTTGTCGGCGTGCATTGCGATCGCGTCAGCGGCATGACCGTACCGGAAGCCCGCGTGCTGATCGCCGACCTGATCGAGCACGCCACCCAGCGGCAATTCGTCTACCGACACCAGTGGCGCGCCGGTGACTACGTGATGTGGGACAACCGCTCCACCCTGCATCGCGGACGGCGCTACGACCTTTCCGCGCGCCGTGATCTGCGCCGCACCACCACGCTTGAACGTCATGCGGCACAGGCTCGCGCCGCCTGATACCCCTTCCCCTCAAGCCCCGGGCGCCGGGGCTGCGCCAATTCACCCAATCAAGGAGATCCATCTTGAAGCAACCGTTCTTGCGTATCGCCGCGGCGATCACCACGCTTGGCCTTCTGGCCGTAGCCAGTCCTGTGGCTGCGCAGGCCTATCCGAACCGGCCGGTGAAACTGATCGTGCCGTTCGCCACCGGCGCGACCTCCGACATCCTCGGACGCACCATTGCCGAACGCCTCACGCAGGCGATGGGGCAGCCCTTCGTGGTCGAAAACCGGCCCGGCGCCGGCGGCACCATCGGCAGCGAGTTTGTCGCCAAGGCACCGGCGGACGGTTACACCCTGCTGCTTTCCACGGCCGCCACGCCCATCACCGCGTCAGCCTATCCGTCGCTCAAGTACGACACCGCGGCGTTCGCGTCGGTGACGGTGCTGACCAACTCGCCGCTCGGGTTCGCGGCCAACCTGAACTTCCCGCCCAAGACCGTGCGCGAGTTCATCGACTATGCCAAGGCAAATCCCGGCCGCGTCAACTTCGGTTCACTTGGCAACGGCACCTCGCATCACCTCACCGGCGAAAAGCTCAAGATCGACGCCGGCATCAGCATGCAGCATGTGCCTTACAAGGGTTCGTCGGCGGCCCACCTCGACCTCATGGGCGGGCAGATCCAGGTGATGTTCGACAACATCGTCGCCCTGATGCCGCATTTCAAGTCCGGCAAGTTGCGCCCGCTGGCAGTTTCCAGCCTGAAGCGCCATCCACTGTTGCCCGACGTGCCCTCACTGTCGGAAGCCG
Source organism: Burkholderiales bacterium (assembly GCA_965279115.1). Taxonomy (GTDB): domain Bacteria; phylum Pseudomonadota; class Gammaproteobacteria; order Burkholderiales; family JAEUOS01; genus JAEUOS01. The sequence goes on along the minus strand of OZ257137.1, from coordinate 2,140,118 downwards.
GTGTGCGCGACTTCGAGGCGGTGGCTTGGTTCGGCGTGCTGGCGCCACCGCAGACGCCGCGCGACATCGTCAACCGACTGAATGGGGAGCTGGTGAAGATCCTCGCGATTCCCGAGATCCGCCAGCGCCTGGTCGATGGCGGTTCCGAAGTGATCGCAAGTTCGCCGGAGGCTGCGGATCGATTCCTGCAGGCCGAACTCGCCCGCTGGGGCGCGGTGGTCAAGGCGGCCAACATCCGACTTGAATAAGGCCTGACGCGCGCCGGTTCCCGCCGCATGTTGTAGGCTCAGGCACCGCGAAAATTTTCGGAGGGCCGATCGATGCAGACCGCAAGCCACCACCCGGAACGCGAGCGCGCCTGGGCCATGCCGCTCGAGGATATTGACGTATCCAAGGGCTATCTGTTCGAGCAGGACATCGTCGGCTTCTATTTCGAACGCTTGCGCCGGGAAGACCCGGTGCATCTCGCCGTCAGCAAGCGCTACGGCCCGTACTGGTCGGTGACGCGCTACAAGGACATCATGGCGGTGGACACCAACCATGCGGTGTTTTCCTCCGAAGCGCGCCTGGGCGGGGTTTCCCTGGCCGAGCGCCCGCAGGTGGAGATGTTTCCCAGCTTCATCGCGATGGACCCGCCGCGCCATGACGAACAGCGCCGTGCCGTGACGCCGATCGTCGCGCCGGGCAACCTCGCCATGCTCGAATCAACCATCCGCGAGCGTGCCTGTCGCATCCTCGATGGCTTGCCCATCGGCGTGGAGTTCGACTGGGTGGAACGGGTATCGGTGGAACTGACCACGCAGATGCTGGCGACCCTGTTCGATTTTCCGTTCGAGGACCGGCGGCTCCTGACCTGGTGGTCCGACATGGCCACCGGCGATCCGGACGGCAATGGCCCGGTGACCTCCTGGGAGATGCGCCTGGGTGAACTGGGCAAGTGCCTGGACTATTTCACGCGGTTGTGGAATGAGCGGGTCAATGCGCCGCCGAAAAATGACCTGATCTCAATGCTCGCGCATGCGCCCTCGACGCGCAACATGGGGCGCGAGGAGTTTCTTGGCAACCTGATCCTGCTCATCGTCGGCGGCAACGACACCACGCGCAATTCGATCAGCGGCGGCCTCCTGGCATTGAACCGCCATCCGGACCAGTACGCCAAACTCGCCGACAACCCGGCGCTGGTGACAAGCCTGGTGCCCGAGATCATCCGCTGGCAGACGCCGCTGGCGCACATGCGCCGCACCGCGCTGGCCGACATCGAAATCGCCGGCAAGCAGATCCGCAAGGGTGACAAGGTCGTGATGTGGTACCTGTCCGGCAACCGCGATCCGGATGCGATCGAGGAGCCCGACCGTTTCATCATCGACCGCGCCCGGCCGCGCCAGCATGTTGCGTTCGGCTTCGGCATTCACCGCTGTGTCGGCAATCGGCTGGCGGAACTGCAGCTCACCGTCCTGTGGGAAGAGATCCTCAAGCGCTTTCCGCGCATCGAGGTGGTGGGCGAACCGGTGCGCACCAAGTCCAATTTCGTGCATGGTTTCACCTCCATGAAGGTGGTGATCCCGGCGCGCCACGCTTGAACCGGCGCCATCAGATCCAGGCAACGCATTGAAGGGATACACGAATGCCCAAGGTGACTTACATCGAGCACGGTGGAACGCGCCACGAAATCGAGGTGCCGGCTGGCGACTCGGTCATGCGCGGGGCGGTCTACAACGGTGTGCCGGGTATTGATGCGGACTGCGGCGGCGAATGCGCCTGCGCGACCTGCCACGTGTATGTCGACCCGGACTGGCTCGCGCGCACCGGCGTGCCCGGCGAGATGGAAAAAAGCATGCTCAGCTTCGGCGCCAACACGCGCGAAAACTCCCGCCTGTCGTGCCAGATCCGCGTCACCGCGGACCTGGATGGCCTGATCGTCATCCTGCCGGACGGGCAGCACTGACCATTTCGGTCGCAAGCGGCTTTTCCACCCGCATCAGGCGCGGTTCCTCCCGGTTGGTGCTGGCCGAGAACCCGCGCTGGCGCATGAAGTCGAGCGCCTTCCGGTTGCTGCCGAGCACGTCGCCGGTAAGGCATGCGATGCCGGCTGCACGGGCGGCTGATTCGAGATTGCGCAGCAGCCTGCTGCCAATGCCAGAGGCTTGCCAGTCGTCCGCCACCGCGATGGCGAAGTCGGCGGAGTTCGCCATCGCATCCGGGCGGGCGTCGGCCACAAAGCGGGCGTCTCCCACCAGCAAGGGGCGGCCGTAGACCTGGGTCTCGGCCACCAGGGCAAGGTGGTGGATGTAGTCGATGTCGGTCAGGTAGGAAATCTGCGGTGCGGACAGTTCGGCCAGCCCGACCAGGAAACGGTTGTAGCGCGACTCCATGGACAGTCCGCGTACGAAATCCTGCGCCATGACATCGTCCTGCGGCAGGATCGGGCGGATCGTCACCACGCGCCCATCCTCGAGGGTCCATCGGTCGATCAGGTGGGTCGGATAGTGGCGTATGGTCCAGGTGCGCGTCGCAAGTCCGGGCGCCACCTGGTCATGCAAGACCGGATCCATGGCGAGTCCTCAGGCCTGGCGCGGCTGGATGCGCGCCATCTCGGCGATCTCCACGTCCGCGTCCTGCAAGCCATAGATCAGAATCTGTCCGCGGCGCCGGCTCTCATGGGTCTGGCCGGGCTCGAGGACGATGTCGGCGATGTCGCGGTCCTGGGTGATCCATACGCTGCCGCGCGTGACCATGACGGAAACCCCTGTACCGCCGGTATCCGGCAGGCTGACGATCTGGCGCGGCTTGAGGTGCAGGGAAAGTGACGGGCTGTTCAGATGCATGGCAATGCTCCTTGTTCCGGACTGCCAATGACATGCGTTATATTCATGGCTTGGCAGTTGCCAACCCCGGAATCGGATGAATTCGGAGTGGCATGAAGGTAAGTGTGCTCCTGTGTTGCACTGCACACCAACGACATTTTGGAATCCCAGCCATGCGTAATGGGAATGTCTGAAAATCCCCGCCGCCTGCCCCCGCTGGACCTGCTCAAGGGTTTCGAGGCGGCAGCCCGCTTGTCCAACATCACGCTCGCCGCGGGGGAACTGGCGCTCACGCAATCGGCGGTGAGCCGGCAAGTCAAGGCGCTGGAGGAGCAGCTCGGTGTGCGCCTGTTCGAGCGTCGTGCGCGCGGTCTGGAACTGACCGAACCCGGGCGCCGCTATTACGAGGCGGTGTCGCGCGCCCTCAAGCTGTTGCGGGCGGCCACCGACGACCTGCATGGCCAGCCGCGCACCCTGACGGTGACCACCACGCCCGGCTTCGCTTCGTTGTGGCTGATTCCGCGCTTGTCGGAATTCACCCAGTCGCATCGCGATATCGACGTGCGGATTTCGGCGACCTACGAGTCGCTCGACCTTGAACGCAAGGGGGTCGATTTCGCCATCCGCTATGGTGCCGCCAAACCGGCTGGCGCCACCTGGCTTTTCGGCGAGCGCCTCACTCCGGTGGTGAGCCCCGCGTTGCTGGCCGATCCGGCGCGCCCCCTCAAGGCGCCGGCCGACATCCGCCATCATGTCCTGCTGCAACTCGACAACGACCACACCAGCATGCCGTGGATGGACTGGACTACCTGGTTCCGTGCCGTCGGCATGGGAGACGTGCGCCCGGCCGGCGTACTGCGTTTCGAGCGCTACGACGAGGTGATCGCCGCGGCGCTGGCAGGGCAGGGTGTGGCACCTGGCGGCGTGCCGCTTTTGAAGCAGCACCTGAAGGACGGTCGCCTGGTGGCGCCTTTCGCGCGTTCCATCGCCACGCCGCGCGGCTACTACTTGGTCGAATCCGATGCGGCAAAGCAGGGCGATGCCGCGCGCGACTTCGCGACCTGGATCCGGCGCGAGGCAAGTCGTGCGAAAGTCTCCCCCGGTTGAATGGCCGCATCAGCGTGGATGACGGCCTGCCGCTACTGGCAGGTGAGTGTCGTGCTACCCGCGGCGACGCGGGTGTTTCGAATGCGGGTTCTCGCTAGTATCGGCGGGTCCTGACAGCAACACGACGGGTGGTGCGCAAATGAAATGGCTCCTGGGTGGCATAGGGTTTCTCCTTGGACTGGCGGTGTCGCGTTTCGAAGGCGCACTGACCTGGTTGATCATCGGGTTCCTGGGAGGCGGTTTCATCGACTTACTGCGCAACTCGCGCAAGCCGCCGCTGCCCGAGGCCAAGGCTTCCGACATCGCGCGCATTGACGCGGCGCTGGCGGATATCCACTGGCGCCTGAAGCGGCTGGAGGATGCGGGTGCGTTGGGCCCGTCACCGATGCAGCAAGGCAAGGCTGTCGTTGCACCCGAAGCCGGTGCCGGGCAGGTGGACGTCGTGTCCGCGCCGCAAGCGGGCGCCGCGCAGGATGCCGGGCCATTGCCGGAGCCCGTTCTCACCGTCCCCAACAGCGCCGCTGCCGAACCCTGGATGTCGCCGCCCGCCGAGGTCGTGGCGCCGGAACCGCCGCGCGCGCCTTCGCCCTTCGAGTTCGCCTGGCGCTGGTTTACCGGCGGCAACACGGTGGTGAAGGTCGGGATCGTGGTTCTGTTCTTCGGCGTCGGATTCCTGATCAAGTACGCGGCAGAGCATGCCTTGCTGCCGATCGAGTTGCGCCTGGCGGGCGTGGTGCTGTTCGCCATCGGCCTCCTGGTACAGGGCTGGCGCCTGGCGCGCCGCCATGCGCCGGATGGCGAGTCCGGTGTGGATCCGCCCGACGACCGCGCGGCGGCGCTGGCCCGCATCAAGGTCGGGTACGGCCTGTTGTTGCAGGGCGCGGCGGTGGGTCTCCTTTACCTCACGGTGTTCGGCGCATTCAAGATTTACCACCTGCTTCCCGGAAGCCTGGCATTCGGCCTGATGGGCGGCATCGTCGTGCTTTCGGTCATCCTCGCTCTCAAGCAGGATTCGCTGCCGCTGGCCGCCTTCGGCAGCGCCGGCGGTTTCCTGGCGCCAATACTCGCGTCCAGCGGCGGTGGCAGCCACGTCGGCCTGTTCTCCTTCTACGCCCTGATCAACGCGGGCATCGTGGCGATCGCCTGGCACAAGGCCTGGCGCGTGCTCAACCTGCTGGGTTTCATCTTCACCTTCGGCATCGCGACCGTCTGGGGGATCAATGCCTACCGACCCGCGTTGTTTTCCACCACGGAGCCGTTCCTGCTGTTGTTCTTTGCCATGTATGTGGGCATTACCATCCTGTTCGCCACCCGCGAGGCACCGCGACTGCGGTCATACGTCGACGGCACCCTGCTGTTCGGCACGCCGATCGTCGCTTTCGGCCTGCAGGCGGCGCTGCTGCGCGACACCCCGTTCGGCGCGGCGTTCTCGGCCGTGGCCATGGCCGCCTTCTATTTGCTGCTGGCCGCAGGTGTGCGAGCCCGTGCGCCCGACACCCTGCGCCTGCTGTTCGAAAGCTTCCTCGCGCTCGGGGTGGTGTTCGCGACACTTGCGGTGCCGCTGGCGCTGGATGGCCGCTGGACTTCCGCGGTGTGGGCGGTGGAAGGCGCCGCGGTGGCCTGGGCCGGCATGCGCCAGGCGCGGCTGCCGGCACGCCTGTTCGGCTACCTGGTGATGCTGGGTGCGGCCTTCGCGTTCATCACCGCCAACGAGCATTGGCGCCAGCCCGGCGATGTCCCGCTTGCCAATGCCGCGTTCGTCGGATGCGTGCTGATCGCGTTGTCGGCGCTGTTCGTCGCGCGCCTTATTGACCATGTGGATCGCGACGATGCACGCATCGGCGGAGCGGAGCGGGTGCTCGCCCCGGGGTTCGCCGTGTGGGGTGCACTCTGGTGGCTGGCAGGTGGCATGGCCGAGATCGACCGCTGGCTCGCCGTTGCGCATGGGTACAACGCCGCTGCGCTGTTCCTGGCCGGCAGCGCCGCGGCGGCCAGCGCCGCATCGCGCACCTGGGTCCGCGCCCGGCTGTCGTTACTGGCTTTGCTGCCGCTCATGACAGTGGTGGCGTGCGGCATGCTGGCGGCGAACGGTCATCCGTTCGCGGCCTGGGGTTGGATCGAATGGCCGCTGGCGCTGGCCTTGCACTACGTCCTGCTGCGCGGCTATGAGCGGGACGAACGGCCCGGCCTGGTGGCGGTGCCGGCGCTGATGCATGCGCTGGGTGTGTGGCTCGTCACCGCGCTGGCGGTCGCGGAACTGCACCACCTCACCAACGTCCAGGCGCTCGACCGCAGCGTCTGGTCGGCCGCTGCAGCGGCGCTGCCGCTGGTGGCGATGACGCTATGGCTCACCAGCCGCGCCGCCGCATCGATGTGGCCGGTAGCCAATCATCCGCGCGCCTACCTGCTGGCCGGCCTTTTTCCCCTGATCGCGTTGGGCTGGGCGTGGATGTTCCTGGCCAACATCAGCTACGACGGCCACAGCGGGCCACTGCCCTACCTGCCTTTCGTCAACGCCCTCGACCTGATGCATGCCTTCATCCTGGTCGCCTTTGTCAGCTGGTGGCGCGCGCTGGCGCGCGAATCCATCGAACCGCCGCTGTCGCGCCAGTGGCTGCTGGCCGCGCTGGCGGCAGCGCTGTTCTTCTGGCTCAACGCCGTGCTTCTGCGTACCGTGCATCAGTGGGGTGGCGTGCCCTATCGGTTCGACGCGATGATGCGGTCCATGCTGGTGCAGGCTGCCCTGTCGATCTTCTGGACCGTGCTGGCCCTGATCCTTATGTGGTTCGCCAACCGCCGCGCGCAGCGCACCCTGTGGGTGGTGGGCGCCTGCCTGATGGGCGCGGTGGTCGGCAAGCTGTTCCTGGTGGACCAGTCGAACATCGGCGGTATCGAACGCATCGTCTCGTTCATCGCGGTCGGGTTGCTGATGCTGGGCATCGGCTATTTCACGCCGCTGCCACCCAGGCGCGCGGAAGGGGAGGCATCATGAGGTCGCTCATCGCGCTGGCGCTTGTCTGCGGTGTCGCCGCGGCTGCCGAAGCGGAATTCGCCTATCGCATGGAAGTGACTGCCGGGCCGACGGCGCCGGCCTGGCGGGTTGCCTTGCCGGCGCAGGTACATCAAGGCGTGGTGCGCGCCGACTTCGCGGACCTGCGGGTGACCAACGGCGCCGGCGAGGCCGTGCCTTTCGCCCTGCTCAGCGGAGATGCCCGGCCGGCGGCGGCGCAGGTTCAGCATGCGCTGCCCTTGTTTCCCGTGCTGCGCAATGCGGCGGCACCGGCAGCGGGCCTCGACCTGCAGGTGACCCAGCGTGCCGACGGCACCCTGATCGCGCTGTCATCGCGGCCGGCCAGCGCGCCGCGCGCGGCAACACCTGCCTACTGGATCGCCGATGCCTCGCAGATCAGCGAGACGTTGCGCGAACTGCGCCTGGAATGGGCCGCGCAGGAAGGCGTGACCGCCGCGCTGCGCGTCGAGGGCAGTGATGACCTCAAGGCCTGGCGCACCGTGGCTGAGCGCGCGCCGCTGGTGGACCTGAAGGTGGAAGGACAATCGTTGCGGCAGGACCGCGTCGAACTGCAACCCGCCCGTATGCGCTACCTGCGCCTGACCGTGGATGGACAGGGCGGGCCGGCACCCAATCTCAGCGGCGTGAAAGGCGTGCCGGTCGCGGCGACGCCGGAACCGCCGCGCCGCACGCTTACGGCGTCTGGCCGAGCCGTGCCCGGGCAGGCGCTCGAGATCGAGTTCGACCTTGGCGGGCCGTTCGCGGTGGACCGGGTGGCGTTTGCGCTGCCCCAGGTCAACACCCTGACGCCGGCGGAAATCCTGGTGCGCGACAAACCCGCCGACCCGTGGCGACCGCTGGCGCAAACGGTCCTGTACCGGCTTGCCCCGAAAACGCCGGGCGCGCCGGAATTGACCAGCCCGCCGATCGCTCTCGGCCCATCGACCGCGCGTCACTGGTTGTTGCGCCTGGATGCGCGCGGCGGTGGCGTGGGATCAGGTGAAGTGCGTCTTGAGGCAGGCTACGCGCAGCGGCACGTGGTGTTCGTGGCGCGCGGCGCCGCGCCGTTTCGCATCGAATACGGGCAGAGGGTGGCCGTTGGTGATCGCGACGCCCGGCGCGGCGCGGGGCTCGCGTTGGCGACCCTGCTGCCCGGCTATCGCGAAGGCGATGAATGGCGCCTGCCCGAAGCCGGCGCAGGCGCGGTCACAACCATCAATCCGGAAGCCGTGCGCAGCACCCTGGCCACCGAACTCGACCTGAAGAAGCTCGCGTTGTGGTCGGTGCTGTTGCTGGCGGTGCTGATCCTGGCGTTGTTTGCCTTCCGGCTGATGCGCAGTCCCGCTGCCAACGAGCAAGTCAGGGAGCCGCCGCGACCCTGAGGCCTGCAGCCATGGCCTGCGCCGTTCGGCCATAGAATCGCGGCCTTGAACCCGCCAGCCGGGCACAACCGCCGCCGGCGAGACGTATTGCCCCTTCAAACCAAGGTACCCCAAAGCCATGCCCATTTTCGACGCGCCATTTGATCCCGCAACAGAAACCGCCCTCGTCACCGGTGCCGGCAACGGCATCGGCCGTGCCATCGCCCTGGGGCTGGTCGGTGAAGGCGTGCGGACCGTATTCGCCGACATCAAGCCCGAGACGGTGGCCTCCGCCATTGCAGCCTCGGGACGCCCCGACCTGGCCATTCCATGGGTGGGCGACCTCGCCTTGCGCAGCGAATGCGACCGCCTGCTGGCCGAGAGCAAATCCGCACTGGGCCTGATCACGCACTTCGTGCACAGCGCCGCGCCGCCGCGCCGCGAGGCCGACCATGCGCTCGCGGTCACCGACGACACCTGGGAACGCATGCGTTCGGTCAATGTCGACGCCGGCTTTCATCTCGGACGCGAAGTCTCGAGGGCACTGATCGCCGCCAAGGCGCCGGGATCGATGCTCTACCTCACCTCGCTGCACGCCGAAACGCCGCGCAACCTGCCGCACTACAGCACCTCCAAGGCGGCGCTGGCCATGCTGGTGAAGGAATTCGCCAAGACGCTGGGGCGCTACAACATCCGCGTCAATGCGCTGGTGCCCGGTGCGATCGCCGCCGGCGGGTTCGCCGCCGACCCCACCCTGGCGCGTCACATTCCGCTGGGACGTCTCGGCAAGAGTGATGACCTCGCGCCGCTCGGCCTGGCGGTGCTGTCGAATCGCATCTCCGGCTACGTCACCGGCGCGGCCATCGTGATCGACGGCGGCATCTCGCTCACCAACTGGTTCGATCCTCCCGTGCTGGAAGACTGAAACCGGCGACACCACAACCACACACGAACCGAAGAAGAGGAAAACAATGCGCGCTGCCATCTACAAATCCACCGGCCCCGCCGCCGAAGTGCTCAAGGTCGAAGAACTGCCGACGCCGCAACCCGGCGCGGGCGAAGTTCGCGTCAAGCTGGCCTTCTCGGGCGCCAACCCGTCGGACGTGAAGTCGCGCAGCGGCGCTTCCAACCGCGGCTGGAATTTCCCCGTCACCATTCCGCACAGCGACGGTGCCGGCGTGATCGACGCGGTTGGCGCGGGTGCCGACGCCGGGCTCGCCGGGCGCCGCGTATGGGTCTACAACGGCCAGTGGGAGCGCGCCTTCGGCACCGCCGCGCAATACATCGCGCTGCCCGCCGCGCAGGCGGTACCTCTGCCGGATGGCGTGTCCTTCGAGGCCGGCGCCTCGATCGGCATTCCGCTCATGACCGCCTTCCACGCGGTGGCGGCCTGCGGCAGCCTGATCGGCCGCACCGTCATCGTCGCCGGTGCGGCCGGCAGCGTCGGTCACTACGCGACGCAGCTGTCACGTATCGCCGGGGCGCACGTGATCGCGCTCATCAGCAGCGAAGCCAAGGCGAAGATCGCGCGCGAGGCCGGCGCGCATGAGACGGTGAACTATCGCGAGGACGATGTGGCCGCGCGCATCAAGGCCTTGACCGGCGGGCGCGGCGCGTCCTGCATCATCGACCTGGACGCCGCCGGCAACGGAAAATACTACGCTGCCTGGCTGGAATTCGGAGGCAAGGCGGTGATCTACGGTTCGAACGCCAAGGATGTCAGCGTCCCATTCGGACCGATGATCAGCAACTTCGTGAGCATGTATTTTTTCATCGTCTACCGCCTGCCGGCGCAGCAGATGCGCGAGACGATCGCGGGTGTCACGCAGTTGCTTGAAGCGGGCCTGCTGAAACATCCTGAGCCTGCCATCTATGCGCTCGAGGATATCGCGGCGGCGCACCAGCGCATCGAGGCTGGCGCCAACGCGAAGGTGTTGATCCGCCTCTAGCGTGAACCTGAAGCCTCCGCGTGGCGCGGAGGCTCCACCACGCGGCCCGGTCAGTCCGCGCGCGCGCCCGAATCCTTGACGATCCTGGTCCACTTGGCCAGTTCGGCCACCGTGAAGTCGTTGAACTCCTTCACCGACATCACCGTGATGTCCATGCCCATGGTGGCGAAGCGTTGCCGGGTGTCGGCGTCCTTGAGCATCGCGTTGGTGACTGTCGAAATCCGGTTCACCACCTCGGCTGGCAGGCCGGCCGGGCCGCTCACACCCCACCATGGGCGGATGTCGAAACCGGGCACGGTTTCGGCGATTGGCGGCACTTCGGGCGCGATCGAGCTGCGCTGGGGCGTGGCCACGCCGAGGGCGCGCAATTTGCCGTCCTTTACGTGCGGGTAAGCCACCGGCACGTGGTAGAAGCTCATCGATACCTGTCCGCCGAACAGGTCGGTGAAACCCTGCGACATGTTCTTGTACGGCACGTGCACGATGTCGATGCCCGCCATGGCTTTGAGCAGCGCGCCCGACATGTGCGGCGAGGTGCCGGATCCGGCCGAGATATAGGTGAGCTTGCCGGGATTGGCCTTGGCGTAGGCAATCAACTCTGCCATGTTGTTGATCGGCAGCTTGGGGTTGATCACCAGCATGTTGGGCGCGGTCGCCAGGAGGCTGATGTGCGAAAAATCCTTGATGGTGTCGAACGGCAGCTTGCCGTACAGCGACGGATTGGTGGCATGCACCGCGCTGGTGGAAAGCGTGAGCGTGTAACCGTCGGCCGGGGCGCGCGCCACCGCCTCGCCGGCAATGTTGCCGCCCGCGCCGGCGCGGTTTTCCACCACGATGCTTTGCCCGAGCGCCTCGCCGAGCTTTTGCGCATACAGCCGGCCGAGAACGTCGGTGGTGGTGCCGGTGGAGTAGGGCAATATGAGGCGGATCTGCTTGTTGGGATAGGGTTGCGCGAGTGCCTGGCTCGCGCCCAGGATGGCAAACGCGCACGCGCCTGTGATGCGCAACAGCAATTTGTTCATGACTTGTCTCCGTTATAGTGTGCGGCGTTCACGCCGCTGGCGGAAATGTACGCCAAAACCCGCGTGCGACGGCGAACGCTAAACCAGTGTCAGCATCACATGGGTGCGGAATGCCGGACGTTCCTGCAACCGTTCGTACCAGCGCTTCAGGTGCGGATGATCGCTGTGTTGCATGGGCAGCGCTTGCCACCGGTAGGTGAAGCAGCCCACCGGAATGTCGCCCATGCTGAAATGGTCGCCTGCGACATAGGGCCGGTCCGCCAGGCGCGCATCGAGGATCTGCATGATCGCCTCGGTCTTCAGGCGCTCCGCCTCGATCGCGTCAAGGTTGCGTTGCTCCGGCGGGGTGCGGATCATGCCCCAGAACAGCGGCGTCATCGGCACGGCCAGGGTGGAGGTGGCCCAATCCATCCAGCGGTCGGCGTCGGCACGTACCTTGAGGTCGTTCGGCCACAGCGTGCCGGCGCCATGTTTGGCGGCGAGATAGCGCACGATGGCGTTGGATTCGTAGAGCACGAAGCCGTCGTCGTTGATCACCGGTACGCGGCCGTTCGGGTTCATCGCCCGATACCAGGGTTCGTTGACGCCGCCGTAGTGCAGCCCGGCGTCGATGCGTTCGTGTGGCAGGCCCAACTCGGCCACCGCCCACATCACTTTTTGCACATTGACCGAACTGGTCCTGCCCCAGATTTTCAGCATGGTGGTTGTCTTTTCTTCTTTGAAATGAAACACGGTTGCCCAGACTGGACGCGCCGAGCTCAATCTACCCGTTCGGCAAGGTTGTCGAAGCTCAAGGGATGGGTTCCCAGGGGTTGATGACGGGGACGCCGGCAGCAAGAAATGGTTCGGTATCGCGAGTCGCTACAGTGAATTCGTGGACAGTCGCGATCGAAGCGATCTGCGCGTCGCCCACACTGATGACACGGCCGGCGCTGCGTGCCTTGCCGATCAGGGTGGCATAGGCTACGGCAGCCGTCCTGTCAAATGGCAGGATGCGCGCCCCGAACAGCCTTTCCAGGATGTGGGCCAGCGCGCTGGCAAGCCCGTCCCTGCGTTTGCCGCTTGGCAACAACTCAATGCCCACCAGCAATTCGGAGAGGCTGGTGGTTGTCAGGAAAAGCGTTTCAGCAATTTGCCTGTCGAGCCAGGCACGCACGGCGGGGTTCGCGTTGGCCCGCATCGGCTCCGACACCACGTTCGTGTCGAGAATGATCATTCGAATTGCGCGGGCTCGGTTGGACCCTGATCGCGCTTGATGTCGAGGTCGAGTCCCCCGAAGCTCTGGCCGAATGCAGCGAGTTCCGAACCGATCTGTAGGCGAGACTTGGGGCGGACCACGTCTTCCAGGATCGCGCGGATTTCCGCCTCCGTACTGCGTCCATGCTGGGCCGCGCGCAGTTTGAGGGCACGATGGGTTTCTTCGGGCAGATTGCGAACAGTCACGACAGACATTGACTTCATTCCTTAAAATATGCAGTCAGTGACATCAATATACTACAAATGATGTCATATCCATCGATTTGCTTTCCATTCGGCAATTCAACGGTGGCAGAACATGACTATCGGTCAAGCTCCGGATAGTGCCGGAAGATGCCGCTCTGGTTGAAAGGGATGCGGCGCTTCGAGGCCAGGTAGCGCGCCACATTGGGCACCTGCGCGGTGGCCTCATGCAGGGCTACCAGGTACGGGTAGTCGGCTTCAGCCTTGGCCATGGTGCGCGGAAAAGCGTAGCGCAAGCCGGCAATCAACTGGAACATCGACAAGTCCACATAGGTGAGCCGTCGGCCGATCATGTGAGCGGGCCCGGCCGGGTTGGTTGCGAGAACCTTCTCGAAATACCCCAGATACTTCGGCAACCGGTATTCGCGGAAGGCCGCCGTGTACTTGCTGGCTTCCGGCTTCTGGTCCTCGTAGTAGAGGTGCGTGGCGATCGGGTGGTGGGTGTTGTGGGCTTCGTCGACGAAATCCGCGACGGTGAGCTGCAATTGGTGGGCCCAGCGCCGACCCGCCGCGTCACCCGGTACCAACTTGAGCTTTGGGCCCAGCCAGGCGAGGATGTTCGCCGATTGCGCAACCACCTCGTCGCCTGCCACCAGGAAAGGCGGCGCGAGCGGCGCACGCGGGCCGTTCTCCTGCATGAGCTTCGTCATGGCCGCCACGCCGCCGCCACGTGACACCGGCAGACGCGCCACATCCACATAGTCGGCGCCGGCGGCCTCCAGCGCCAGGCGCACGAATTCGCCGCGGCCCTGAATGCCGGGCCAGTAATAGAGCTTGTAGGTCATGGCGTTCACTCCCAGGGTTGTGCCGTGCCACCGCGCTTTTGCAGGGTGCGTCGCGCCAGATCCAGCGTGCCTGCGTCGGCCTTGTTCACGTGCCCGGTGTCGAATGGCGGCTGCGGATCGTACTCGATGGCCAGTTGCACCGCCTTGGCCACCTGCTCTCCCTTGAGTTCAGCCAACAGCGTGAGGCCCATGTCGATTCCCGCCGAGACACCGGCGGCGGTGATGATCTTGCCTGACCGGACCACACGTTCGTTGGGACGGGGCTCGGCGCCGTATTTCGCGAGCGCGTTCATCACCGCCCAGTGCGTAGTCGCCGGATGACCCTTGAGGATACCGGCCGCGGCCAGCACCAAAGCGCCCGAGCACACCGAGGTGGTCCAGCGTGTGTGTTCGTGGGCCTGGTGGATGAAGTCTTGCACCGCCGCATCCTTCATCGCGTGACCGGTGTTGGCAGAGGATCCCGGCACAATGAGGACATCGGGCCGACCAAGCTCGTCAAAAGAGTGCGTCGCGCCCAGTGTGAAGCGGCCATGGTCGGTGACCACCGGTCCGGCCTTCTTCCAGACGAAGCGGATGTCGAAGCCTTCGGCGCTGTTGAGCACTTCGTATGGGCCGATGGCGTCGAGCGCAGTGAGGCCCGGGTACAAGAGGATGGCGATGATCATGGACGCAAGGCGACTTTCACAGCTGCAAGTGATAAAAGAGTGTATCCGGCCTGGCGATGTGATGCGAAAAAGCAACACGCGATGCGGACCTCGTTGACACGCAAGCAGCGATTCGTACAATGCGCGCCTTCTCCTCCGCACCTGCGGGATCGCCAACTTCCAAATTCACGAAAGGACGCAATGATTTTCACAAACAGTCTGCGCTGACCCTTCAGGTTTCCCTGGCCTGGAGCGGTTCGCCAAGAACCCCAGGCCAAGGCCACTGAAGAAACCAAGCACGCTGTTGCGTATTGCGTCTTCAAAAAGCCCTGGCGATTGATATCCCCAGGGCTTTTTGTTTTTCTGATCGAGGAATTTGCATCATGGGTATTCAACTGACTCTCAACAAGGGACGTGTGCCGGTCAAGGTTTGGACCCGTGACATTGAGCACGAGGCCATGCAGCAGCTGTTCAACGTGGCGGACTTGCCAATCGTCCATGGCCATATCGCGGCCATGCCGGATGTGCATGCCGGCATCGGCGCCACTGTCGGTTCGGTGATCCCGACCAAGTCCGCCATCATCCCCGCGGCGGTTGGCGTGGATATCGGTTGTGGCATGAATGCGGTGCGCCTTTCGCTTACCGCCAACGAGTTGCCGGACAACCTGCATCGCATTCGCTCGGCCATCGAGGCGGCCGTGCCGGTGGGTTTCTCGCAGCATGAGGCGAGCAAGGTGCGCGGTTCGCAACATGCCCGCACCGCGCGCGTGCTCGACGGCCGGCTCGATGCCATCGTCGCCAAGCATCCGGCGCTGATGAAAATGCAGCGGCGCTTCAACGAAACCTGGGTTTGCCAGATCGGCACCCTGGGTGGAGGTAACCACTTCATCGAGCTATGCGTCGATGAGGAAAGCCGCCTGTGGGTAATGCTGCACTCCGGCTCGCGCGGCATCGGCAACGTGATGGGGCGCTACTTCATCGAGGCGGCCAGGAAGGCTGCGATGCGCAATCACGTCAACCTGCCGGACCGCGACCTCGCCTGGTTTGACGAGGGCACGCCCTGGTTCGACGATTACGTCGAGGCGGTGGACTGGGCGCAGGACTACGCGCTCCTCAACCGTCGCGAAATGATGCGCATCGTGCTGGAGGTACTTGAGCGCGAACTGTCGTCGAAGATCGTGCCGTGGAACGTGGAAGCGGAGGCCATCAACTGCCACCACAACTACGTGACGCAGGAAGAGCATTTTGGCGAGAAGCTGTTCGTCACCCGCAAGGGCGCGATTAGCGCGCGCGCCGGGGAGCTGGGCATCATCCCCGGCAGCATGGGTGCGAAGAGCTATGTCGTGCGCGGGCTGGGCAACGCGGAATCGCTGTGCTCCTGCTCGCACGGTGCGGGCCGACGCATGAGCCGCACCGCCGCGCGGCGCAAGTTCAGCCAGATGGACCTGGAAGCGCAAACCGCCGGCGTCGAATGCCGCAAGGACGGCGGGGTGATCGACGAGATTCCCGGCGCCTACAAGGATATCGACGCCGTGATGGAAAACCAGCGTGACCTGGTGGAAGTGGTGCATACGCTTCGGCAAGTGATTTGCGTGAAGGGATGACGATCATGATCAGGACCATCAATCCATTGCAGACACCTCAGGTGGCCAAGGCGTCAAAGCCGCGCAATCCCGTCCTCGCGGCACTCAAGAGTAATCAGGGCGCGAAGGGGGCGGGTGCGCATCGCAAGAAGCGTGGCGCATTGCGGCGCGCGGAGAACATGGCGATCCAGAAGGCGCTCGCTGGCGCGGACTATTGAGGAGAGACCTATGCGTGAGGACATGTTCAAGGTAATCGTCGAGCGGCCGCGGCGTCGCTACGGTGATCCGTCAGTACTCTCCCGGGACGGCAGGCACTTCCGTAACCAGCTCCGGCCGGATGAGGACGGCGGCCACGCGCCACATCGCCTCGGCATGAAGGCCGGCTACGGCAATCGAAAGTATCTGAACGAGAATTTGGCCCCGCTTGGGCGCTGGCTCGCGTCCCAAGTCAATCGCCCCTGGGACAAGGTCTATGCCGAACTGTGCGAGAACATTGATCGGCGCAATATCGTGCAAGAGCACATCTTTGCGCATCTCGAAAACTTCGTGGCTTATAAAACCCGTCTCGAAGGCGACGTGATTGTGGCCCGGTCGTCCGCGTGGGAGGGGACCTATGTGCCGATAGACCGGACATGGCAAGGCATGTTCGTGCATCCACGTACCGGCATTCTCCTGACAAACCGAGCACGCATTCAGCGGGCGCGGGCGAACGGGGAAAGGCAGCGCCGCGAAACCACCGCCACCGCTGCCCAAATGCGATATCTGAGCGAGAGCACGCTTTGCCTGCGCATCAATGATGCCTGGTTCGTCGTCGAAATCGCGCCCCTGCCGCCGGGTGTGCCAGTGGGCAAAGTCGGGAAGCACGGGCGGCAGGAACTTCAGTATGAAAAGCGTTGGGATGTTGTGCGGAAGGAGTTGGTGTCGCTTGCGCAGGAACCGGGTCGGCCCGGTGCGGGCTCGCCTTACGGGAAGCGTGGGTGGTATGCCATCGAAAA
Source organism: Burkholderiales bacterium (assembly GCA_965279115.1). Taxonomy (GTDB): domain Bacteria; phylum Pseudomonadota; class Gammaproteobacteria; order Burkholderiales; family JAEUOS01; genus JAEUOS01. The sequence goes on along the minus strand of OZ257137.1, from coordinate 2,123,358 downwards.
ACGCCAGATGGGCGCGGACGAGATAAGGCGACATGGACTGAACAAAAAGGCCAGGGATTCCCGGCCTTTTTGCATTGCGCGGTCCCAATCCGGGCTGCGCGTTTAAACTGCCGGATGTTCTGGAGATATCAAATGGCACTTCGAAAATTCCTGGCAGGCCTTGTGATCCTTGCTATGCCGATTGCGGCCGCCGCCCAACCCTGGCCCAGCAAGCCCATCAAACTGATCGTGCCCTTCCCCGCCGGTGGGCCCACCGACCTGGTCGGCCGCGAGGCCGCCAACATCCTGCGCGCCGCGCTGGGGCAGGCGGTGGTGGTGGAAAACCGCGCCGGCGGCAACGGCACGGTGGGCCTGGAGGTGCTGGCCAAGTCCGCGCCGGACGGCTACACCATCGGCCTGACGGCGATTACGCTTTCGATCGCGCCGCACCTGGGCAACGCCCCGTTCGACCCCTTCAAGGACTTCGCGCCGATCACCAACCTGGTGTCGATGACCCCCATCGTGGTGGCCAACCCGTCGCTGCCGGCCAACAACCTTAAGGAAGTGGCGGCATATGCACAGGCCAACCCGGGCAAGCTGGCCTTCGGCACGCCGGGGGTTGCGACAGTCCCGCACCTCGGTGCCGAAATGTTGCAGAAGGCCGGCAACTTCAAGCTGCTGCATGTGCCTTTCAAGGGCGCCACACAGCAAATCCAGGACCTGATCGGCGGCTCGACCCTGCTGGATTTCCAGAGTTCGCTGGTGGTGGCCCTGCCGCAGGTGAGGGCGGGGAAAATCAAGGCGATCGCGGTGCTCACCGCCAAGCGCGCGCCGCAACTGCCGGATGTGCCCACTGCGGCGGAATCAGGCTTTCCCGGCGTGATCGTGGCGCCCTGGTTCGGCATCGGCGGTCCGGCGGGCATGCCGGCGGAGATGGTCAGGAAAATGCACGAGGCGCTGGTCAAGGGCATGCAGGGCAAGGAGGCGGTGGACCGCTTCACCGCCATCGGTGCCACCATCAGCACCAATGCGTCGCCCGAGGAATTCACCGCCTATATCAAGAGCGAGCACACCCGCTGGGGCGAGGTGATCCGCGCCGCCAACATCAAGGTCGAGTAGGGCGGCGGGCGCGCGCCGGCCGCAATGAAAGGCGCTCATGTCCGATCAAGGCAAGGAACCCTGGCAACCCGGGCATGCGCCCAGCCTGCGCGATGCGCTGGTCATCGTCGTAGCGGCGGCGCTGTGCTCGGCGCTTTTCTACCTGTGGCTGGGCGAAGTCGGGCCCGCACTGGGGTACGGCATCCTGACCGGTATCGGTCTGGCGGCCATCGGCGCGGAGTTCTACAAGTTCGTGCGCGCCTATCGCACGGAGAATCCGGACCGCAGCACCGGCGCGGCGCTCGGCAGCCTGATGGGGCAATCGTTCCGCATAGGCTTCATGTCCACCTTCCGCATGATCATGGGCGAGATCATCAAACTGGTGGGCATCAAGCTCCTGGTGTCGCTGGTGATCGCCGTCACCGCGGTGTTCATTGCCGCGCGCGGCCACCTGTTCTGAGCACCGCAACAGGTGGTTACAACCATGACGTCCGCAGAACTATCGCGATGCGCGAATGTCTGAGACACTTCCGCCTTTGATGCGACGCACCATCCGCACATGAATATCCCTCCCACCGTTGCTGCCTTCTTGCTGCGCCGCCTGGCCCTGGCCGCGCTGTCTGCCACCTTGCTTGCGCACGGGCCGTTACTCGCGCAGCAAGCCGCGCCTGCCCGCGCAGCCGATGCCGGTGCGATTCCTCTGGCATCCGGCCAAAACGCAGAGATCGCGGGACTCGATCTCGACTGGGAGGATGCGGCGCGCAAGCGGGCCGTGCCGGTGCGCCTGTACCTGCCCGAAGGCGCCAGCGCCGCGCGCCCGGTGCCGCTGGTGGTGTTCTCCCACGGTATGGGCGGGTCGCGTCGCGGCTACAGCTATCTCGGGCGCTATTGGGCCAGCCAGGGCTATGCCAGCCTGCACCTGCAACATGTCGGCAGCGACCGCTCGGTCTGGACCGGCAATATTTTCAGCACGGTCGGCCGCCTGCAGGGTGCGGCCGGGGACGAAGAGGCGATCGCCCGGGTAGGGGATTTCCGCTTTGCGCTCGACCAGTTGCTGGCGCACCCCGAACTTGGTCCCAGGCTCGACGCCAACCGCATCGTCGCCGCCGGACACTCCTACGGCGCCAACACCTCCCTGCTGGCGGTGGGCGCCCGGGTCGAACGCAACGGGCGGGTGCTCGACCTGACAGACCCGCGCGCCAAGGCCGCGATCCTGCTGTCCGCACCGCCGTTCTACGGCGAGTCCGACACCGCCAAAATCCTCGCCGGCATCAAGGTGCCCACCCTGCACATCACCGCCACCGAGGACGTGATCCGCATTCCCGGCTTTTACTCCGGCGCCGAAGACCGGATCGCCGTCTTCGAAGCCACGCCCGGCCCGCGCAAGTTCCTTGCGGTCTTCGAAGGCGGTTCGCACAGCATATTCACCGACCGCGGCGGCACCGGCGGCGCGACGATCAATCCGCAGGTCAAGACGGCCACCCGCGAGCTCGGGCTGGCCTTCATGAAGAGCGTTTTCGAGCGCGAGGAGACAGGCCTCACCGCCTGGCCGAAGCGTTTTGCGGCCTTGCTGGCGCGGTTTACCGCCGGCGAACGCTAAGCACTGGCAAGGGCGCGCCGCCATGGCTTCGCCCTGCCCGGACACGCCGCGATGATGTCGTTTGCCGGGCATTTGCGACGCGTGGTCGCCGCCGAGTGGGCGCTCCTGAGCCGCCATCCAAAGCTGCGCCTGTCTGCCGCCGGGGTACTGCTGCTGCCGGCGCTGTATGCCCTGATCTACCTTTCCAGCGTATGGGACCCCAACGCGCACACCCAGGCCTTGCCCGTGGCCCTGGTCAGCGAGGATGCCGGCATGGTCTATCGCGGCATATCGGTCAACGTCGGCCGCGAGCTCCTCGCGGCGCTCGAATCGCGCAAGGAATTCGCCTACCGTCGTTACCCCAGTGGCGAGGCCGCGCGCGAGGCGGTGCGCCGTCGCGACATGATCTTCGCCCTGATCGTGCCGGCCGACTTCAGCCGCCATGCGACGCCGGGCGCGGAAAACCAGCGCGGCCGCCTGATCGTCTACACCTCCGAAGGCAACAGCTATACCGGGGCCGGCATTGCGCGACGCTTCGCGCCGGAAGTCGCGCACCAGGTGAACGAAACCCTCAACGAAAGGCGCTGGGCGCTGGTGCTCGATTCATCAGCAGGATCGGTGCGTACCCTCGATTCATTGCGCCGCAATGTCGGCCGACTGAAGGAGGGGGCTGAACAGCTTGCCGAAGGCATGCACCAGGCGCAAAAAGGCGCGACGCGTCTGGCCGCCGGTACGGCGCCCGCGTTCGCCGGTGCGGCCGAGCTGGCAAGCGGCAGTTCGCAGCTGGCCGAAGCCGGTAGCCAGCTTGCCGAGGGTATGCGTCGTGCCACGGGTTCGCTGCGGCAAATGCAGGCGCGCCTGCCGGGCGAAGGCGAAGTGCGCGCCTTGCGCAATGGCGCGACCGCGCTTTCCACCGGGCAGGCGGTGATGGCTGACGCGGTCGAGCAACTGCACGGCGGCGCGGGTCGGCTGGCGACCGGACTCGGGGAATTCCGCCGCAGCAGCGAAGAGGCGCTGTTCGTCGGCGCCGACATCGCGCGCGGCGCCGAACGGCTTGAAGGCGGTGCGGGCCAGCTTGTCGAAGGCCTCAAGCAGGCGTCGCTACAGCAGGAAAAGCTGGTCAGCGGCGCCAAACAGCTCGAGACCGGGGTTTACCGCGCGATGGCGGGCGTGACCGCGCTTGGCACTGGTCTCGCCGGCCTGACCGGCACGCTGCCGGACGATCGCAAGCTGGACGATTTCGCTTTCGGCCTGAAGGAATCGGCGCGCGGCGCCCAAAACCTGCAAGGTGGTTTGCGTCAACTGGGCGAAGGCACTGCCGCGCTCAATACCTCGATGGCCAAACTCGATGAAGGCGCAACCCGGCTGGCCAGCGGCCTGGCCCTGCTCGCTACCACGCTGCCGTCCGAATCACCCGCCCTGGACGGTACCGCGACGGGCCTGGCGGCGCCGGCGGAGTCGGTCGTAGAAGTGGTGGCGCCGGTGGCCAACAATGGCACGGGGCTGGCGCCCAATTTCGTGCCCATGGCCCTGTGGGTGGGCGCGCTCATGACCTGCTTTTTGTTCCATGCGCGCAAGTGGCCGCTAAGCCTAGCGGGCACGCCGCGCCTGGCGTTGTGGCTGGGCAAGCTCGCGGTACCGGCCGGCCTGGTGCTGGGGCAGGCGGTGGTCATGCTGGTGATGATGGTGCTGGTGTTCGACGTCAAGGTGCCCAACCTGCCCACCTTCGCCGTGACGCTGGGAATCGCCTCGCTGGCCTTTCTGGCGATCGTGTTCGCGATGGTCAAGTTCCTGGGCGACATTGGCAAGGTGCTCGCGGTGCTGCTGCTGATCCTGCAGCTCTCGTCGGCCGGTGCGTTGATACCGATCGAGCTCACCAACGAGTTTTTCCAGAAGATCTCGCCCTATCTGCCGTTCACATGGGTGGTGCGCGCGTTCCGCGCCGCGCTTTTTGGTGCCTTTGATGGTGATTGGGCCGTGCCCTGGATCGCCGTGATCGTGGCCGGCACCACGGCCATCGTCGCCGGTGCCTTTCTCGGGCGCTATCGCTTCGTCGCCGATGCGGCCTATGGGCCGGCGATCGACATCGACTGAGACACCGCCGCAAGCATCCATTGTTGCGATGCGGCAGGAATGTTTCACCTGTGCTTTTGTTAATCTCGCATCCGGCCCCTTTATCGGGCCGTATATTGCGGAGGACCGGCACACGAGGGAGCGCACATCCTGATGTCCTGTCCGGGCGGTACCAGCCAAAGGGGATCGGCGGGATGTCATTTCAGGAAGGGCAAGCGCACGCGGCCAGGGGCCTGTGTGCCGGGGTCCGCGCAGGGAGTTTTCGCAATTGACGGCCCGGTCGCTCGTGCTTTTCAGCTACGACTGGGATGCCTCCGCCTTTGCGGAACTGGCTGACGAGTTTCCCCAGGTCGGAGCCGGCTTCGACCTTTTCTCGTTTCCCAGCAACGCGCGACTTGCGGGCTTCGACCTCGAGCGCTTCGTGGAGGGACTGGCCAGGTCTGCATCGCGGCGCGGCGTGACTGCGGTGGTTTCACACCACGAGCAGTTCGGCGCGCTGGCCGCTGCGATGCTTGCCGAGAAAATGCGCTGGCCCGGCACCCCGGTCGAAGCAGTGCTGGCCTGCCAGCACAAGCTGTTCGCCCGCGACCTGATGTCACGCGTTTGTCCCGGAGCCAACGTCGCCTATGCGCCGCTTCAGGCCGAGTACGGCGCGCCGGCTCCCGACGGATCGACCTATCCGACATTCGTCAAGCCGGTGAAGGCGGCCTTTTCGGTTTTGGCGCGGACTGTGACTTCGCGCGCCGATCTGCACGCCCATACCCGCTTTGGCGCCTGGGAGCTATGGGTCATCCGCCACCTTGTGGAGCCCTTCGAACGAGTGGCGCGAAAACGCCTGGCGGGCGCAGGCACGGCGCACCGCATGATGCTTGAAGAACCCGTGCACGGGCATCAATACAATCTCGATGGCTATGTCTGGAACGGCGCCGTGCGGGAGATCGGGTTTGTCGATGCGATCATGTACCCGGACACCCAGTCCTTCATGCGTTTCGACGCGCCTTCGCGCCTCGATGCGGCGACGCGTCGCCGGGCACTGGATGTCGCCAGCCGCTTCCTGGCCGCGGCCGGCTTCACCCACGGCGCCTTCAACATGGAATTCATCCACGACGAAGCCAGCGACCGGCTTGCCGTGGTCGAATTCAATCCGCGCCTGGCGTCGCAATTCAGCGACCTGTACCGCCGCGTTGCAGGCCGCAATCCCCATGAATTGACGCTCTGGCTGGCGCATGGCCGGGATCCCGCGAGCATGCCCGCGGCCGCACCGCGCTTCGGTGCGGCTTCGAGCCTGGTGTATCGAACCTTCCCGGGAGGGCCGTTGCCGGCCATGCCGTCCCGGCACCAGCAGGCGCGCCTGCGCTCGCGCTTTCCTGACGCAATGCTTTTGACCTTCCCGAAGGGTGCCGGTGAAATCGCGCGCGACTACAAGTGGCTGGGAAGCTACCGCCACGGCATCCTGCACCTGGGCGGCCGTGATGCCGCCGACCTGCGCGCGCGCGCCGAGGAGGCCAGCCGGATCCTTGGTTGGGTGCCGCCCTATGGCGCGTATCATCGCGACCCGTCCCCCGCCATTCCCGCCGGCACCCCGGCGCTAGCCTGATACTCCAAGGAGCCTGACGTGAAGCATTTTTTTCGTGCGATTTCGATGTGTGTTCTCGCGCTTGCGCTGGGCGCGTGCGGCGCGATGCGTGCGCAAAATCCCGGCACCGAACTGAGTCCCGTCAACGCGGTCGCCGACGCCGACGACGCGCGGGTCATGCTCAAGGGTGCTGACGTGGTGGCCTATTTCACCCAGAACCGCTACGTGCAGGGTTCCCCTGGCATCAAGACCGTCTACCAGGATGTGACCTTCCGCTTTGCCAACGCCGAGAACAAGGCCTTGTTCGATCGTGATCCAAGGAAATACCAACCCGAGTTCGGTGGCTATTGCGCCAATGGCATCAGCTACGGAATCCCTTGGGGTGGCGATGCCGACCGCTTCAAGATGGTCAATGGCAAGCTTTATGTCTTCGGCGGTCAAGGGTCGCTTGACGGCTGGAACCTGGACGAAAAGCGCAACCTCGCGCTGGCCGAGAAATACTGGAAGGAAGAAGTCGCCGGCAGCAACAGCATTTGGCAACGCACCAAGCGCCTGATCTTCCGCGTGCCGCACTACAAGAGCGGCGAAGAACTCGCCCGGGAAGTCGCAGCCGCGCGCGCAAAGAAGTCCTGAAACGGGCGTTCCGACGACCCTATTCCGGGTATCCCAGTGCCGGCTGGCTGTGGCCCTCCGCCGCGCGCCATCCCGGCGGCTTGGTGAAGAGATTCGAGAACATGCTGCCTACGTCGTAGGCAGGCCATTTCTTGCCGGGATTCTTCGCCTCCCATTCGCTGCGAATCTGCGCTCCGGTCTTGTAATGGGGCACTTTGGAAATGTAGCTGCCGAGCGATTGTCCGCGCCATCCCGCGTCCTTCATCTGCGGCCATAGCCGGTCCCCGTGCGCCACATTCCACTGCCGATCGAGCTGCCAGGCGGTCTGGCCAAGAATGTCGCCGAAGATAAACAGGCGGCCCTGGTAGATCTCCCACGAGGTGGGGTCGCTGCCAAGCTTGATCGCGAAGGCCGCGCCGCTGGCACAGAAGCCGCCGTACTGCGGCTCGTATTTCTCGGGGCTGGCCATGAACAGCGCGCGATGTTCCGGCGTGGCGAAGTAGTAGGTGCGCTCCGGCAGGCTCACCTTGAGGTCGGGCTTGCCGCGCGCCGGCTTGCCCTGCGTGAAATAGGCGACCGGGTCGTGACCAAGCAGCATGACCGGGTCGCCGGCGCTGTTCTTCACCGTCGCATAGGGCGTGCCGCAACCGGCGAGCCATGCGCATGCGCAGGTGAGAGCGAAGAGCTTGAGTATCCGGAAAATCATCACGCCTCCATCGGAAGATTGCAATCCTGAACGGAGATTAACCCATACTTCCCCGTCAGGCGTGTACAGCGTTCGTGCCGCCGCGTTGCGGCCGGGCCGCATGGATGGGTTCGCCGATAGCCACGCCCGCCATCGCGGACGTACTCATCAGCCGCTGCGCGACGCACTGTGCAGGCCGATCACGCCCACCACGATCAGCACCGTGCTGCCGATCTTCATCGCGCTGGCCGGTTCCTTGAAATACAGGTAGCCGATCAGCGCGGTGAGCACCGTGCCCACGCCCGACCACACCGCGTACACCACCGACAGGCCCAGCGTGCGGATGATCATGGTGTTGAGCACGAAGGACACCGCGTAGAAGACGAAAATCATGATCGAAGGCGTGAGGCGCGTGAAGCCCTCCGACAGTCGCATGCTGGTGGTGCCGCAGACTTCGAACAGGATGGCCAGGCCCAGCACCAGCCAGGCGTGATTGGTCGACAAGACGGGAAGCATGGGGATCTTTCGGAGGTGGTGTCGTGCATACGTGATCCGCGAGCGTCCGGATGATACATTCGCACGATGACAAGCACCGCCGCAACACCCCTCCTCGTGCAGTTCTATCGGGAGGACACCGATCAGGTGCGCCGCGAGCTCATCGCCGGCCTGAGCGGGCCGGTCGCCGCGACCTCCCCCAAGTACCTCTACGACGCCCTGGGGTCGAAGTTGTTCGAGGCCATCACGGAACTGCCGGAGTACTACCCCACCCGTGTGGAAGCCGGCATCTTTGTCCGCGGCGCGCGCGAAATGGCCGCCCATCTGCCGGCCGGTGCGTCGCTGGTCGATCTCGGGGCCGGAAACTGCGCCAAGGCGGCGCGGCTCTTCGACGTTTTCCGGCCTTCGCGCTATGTCGCCGTGGACATTTCGGCGGATTTTCTCGGACACGCCCTTGCCGGACTGCAGCGGCAGTTTCCGTCGCTTGCGATGGTCGGCATAGGCATGGACTTTTCGGCCATGCTGGCGCTTCCCGCCGAGGCCGGACCCGGGCCGCGCACGCTGTTCTACCCGGGGTCATCGATCGGCAATTTCACTCCGGCAGATGCGCTTGCCTTCCTGCGCCAGGCGCATGCCGAATGCGCAGGCGGCGCCCTGGTGATCGGCGTGGACCTGGTCAAGGACCCTGCCGTGCTTGAGCCTGCCTATGATGACCCGTTGCAGGTGACGGCCGCCTTCAACCGTAACATGCTGCTGCATTTCAACCGCCTGGCCGGCACCGACTTCCGCCTGGCCGATTGGTCGCATCGCGCATTTTTCAACGGGACGCAGTCGCGCATCGAGATGCATCTGGTCGCCGGGCGCGACCTCACCGTGGCCTGGCCCGGTGGAGAACGGCGCTTTCGCGGCGGCGAAACCATCCACACCGAGAATTCATACAAATGGCGCATCGCCGACTTTGCCGCCATGCTGGAAGCTGCGGGGTTCCGTGCGGTGCGGCACTGGACGGATGAACGGGACTGGTTCGCCGTGTTCGTGGCCCGGGCCTGAGCCGGCAGTGGCTCAAGGCGCGCAGCTGCGAAACCCGGCGAATATGTCATTGCGTTCCGGGGGGAAAAAATTGCGGTAGCGCGGATGGCGCATGCGCGGATGGGTGGCGGTTGACGCCCCGCGCAACACGCGCCGGCTGCCGAACCAGGGCGCCGAATAGTCGCGATACGGATGGGGCATGAACCCGGGGTACGGTTCGAACGCGCTGGCCGTCCATTCCCACACATCGCCCCATTGCATGGCCGCTTGCGTGGTCGCGCAGTATTCCCATTCTTCCTCGGTAGGCAGGCGGCGGCCGGCCCACGCGCACCAGGCTTCGGCCTCATGGCAGCTGAGATTGCATGCCGGCCCGGATGGGTCAAGATCAACCCAGGCCCCGAACCGGCACGCCTCCCATCGATCACCCGCGCGGCGCCAGAAGCGCGGGGCGACAGCGCCGGTTTGTACCAGCCATTGCCGACCCGCCGCAGACCAGAATTCCGGCCGCCGGTATCCGCCGGCCTCGACGAAATCGGCAATGCGCGCGTTGCTGACCGGGGCGGCGTCCATTTCGAAGGGTTTGATGCCCACCGCGCGGCCGGCCAGCTCGTTGTCGAAGGCGAAACCATCGCCATGCCAGCCGAGGCGATGCGTGCCGCCCGCCAGTGCGAGGGAGCCGCCGGCGCAGGCAAGCGCCGGGCGCGTATCGGGCACCGCGAAGCCGAGATTGTTGGCCATGTAGATCGCCGCCTCGTTGTGCATGTCTTCATGGAACAGGCTGAGGCGGTAGAAGTACAGGCCGTCATCGTCGGCCGCCGCGCCGCTCAGGTGCTCAAGCGTGGCCGCGAGGCCCGCTGCCAGAAAGTCGCGGGTGGCCCGGGCATCCGGCAATGGCAAGGCCCAGCGCGTGGCGTGCGCGACCGCGCTGGAGTCGTACAGGCTGTCGGCGTCCGGTATCCCTGACGGCAGGCGCGGTGCCAGCGGGTCGGCGCCGCTGCCGCCTTCACGAAGCGGGTTGCGCGCGACCCACCATTCCTGGAACCAGCCGATGTGACCCAGTTCCCATAGCGGCGGGTTGAGTTCGGCCCGTTGCGGCACGCTAAGCGCGGGGAGTGCGTCCGCGTAGGCGTCGGCCAGGCGCAGGGTCTGGGAACGGCATAGTGCGAGCGCGTCGGCGATGTCGGCGGCGGAGCCGCAGCGGGCCCGGGTGGCTGCAAGGATGTCGGGGTTCATTTCAGGCTATAACTTGCGGGTGGCAAAACCATCGATCGCAATCGTGACGCCGGCGCTGGCTTCGGCCAACAACGGCAACTGGCAGACCGCGCGCCGCTGGGCGCGCATGCTGTCGGGCACCTATCGTACGCAAGTCCTGGCGCGCTGGTCGGGCGAGCCGGCCGACCTGCTCATCGCGCTGCACGCGCGCCGCTCGGCCGACTCGATCGCCGCCTGGTCGCAACAGCTGGTGAAGGCGCCCCTGGCGGTGGTGTTGACCGGCACGGACCTGTACCGCGACATCGCCAGTGACGTGGCCGCGAAGGCCTCGCTGCGGCTTGCGGACCGGCTGGTGGTATTGCAGGAACTCGGGACTCGCATGCTCCCGGAGTCGTTGCGTCACAAGGCCAGGGTGATCTTCCAGTCCACCGGCAAGCGGCGCGCCCTGGCCAAGACCGGCCGCCATTTGCGGGCCGTGATGGTGGGCCACCTGCGCTCGGAGAAATCGCCGGAAACCTGGTTCAAGGCGGCGCGCATCCTGGCCGAGCGCGAAGACATCATCCTCGATCATGTCGGCGCGCCACTTGACGAAGTGCTCGCTGACGAGGCGCGCGCCACAGCGGCGGACTGTCCGCGCTATCGCTGGCTGGGTGCGCAGTCGCATGACCGCACGCTCAAGCGCATCCAGCGTGCCCATGTGCTGGTGCACGCCAGCCGCATGGAGGGCGGCGCCCATGTCGTGCTGGAAGCGGTTCGTTCCGGCACGCCGGTGCTGGCTTCGCGCATCGATGGCAACGTCGGCATGCTGGGGGCGGACTATCAGGGCTATTTCCGCTGGGGCAACGCGGCGCAACTGGCGGCGTTGCTGGTGCAATGCCGCGACGGCCTGGGTGCGGCCGACGGCGGCCTGCTGGGTCGGCTTGCCGGGCAATGCCGGGTGCGCGAGCCCCTGTTCGACCCGGTACATGAATCCGCGGCGCTGCATGCACTGGTGCGTGAACTGCTCGCCCAGCAATAGGTGGACGGCAGACCTCAGCCGCGCGCGTTGGCGGGCGCGGATGGCGACCAAAGCGCCTGGCGCCAGCCGAGCGCGATGGCGGCCACCAGCGCGATGCCGAGCACGCCATAGAGGGTGGTGGTGGCGACAAAGCCGATCGCCTCGATCGCCGGGCCGGCGAAAAGCAGGCCCATCGGCAGGCCCCATACCGCCAGCATGCGCATGCCCATGACGCGGCCGCGCATGTTCTCGTCGGCGCCGCGCAGCATGACCGCCGCCAGCGGCATCAGGCAGAAGTTGTGCAGCAGGCCCGCCATGGCCATGAGTGCCAGGCCGTGGCTGAAATGGGTGGTGTGCGCAATCGCCAGCACGATGCCGAACCAGGCGAAAGCCGCGCTGAGCATGGTGCGGCCCGCCTGCAGCGGTCGCCGCCGGGTGGAAATCAGGATCGATCCGATCAGCCCGCCGGTGGAAAAGGCGGCGGCAAGGTAGCCGAAGCCGGCTTGCCCCACGCCATACACGTCCTTGGCGATATAGGGAAGCAGGCCGAGGAAAAACGGAAAAGCCAGCAGGTTGACCAGGAAGGCCAGCGACACCGCGCCCATCAGGGCCGGCTTGGACCACACGTAAGCGAAGCCCTCGCGCAGGTCGCGTAGCGGCGTGGCCGGCGCGCTGCTGGTACGCGCGAGCGGCGCTGCGATCTTGAGCGAAAGCAGGAAGCTCACGGCGTAGAAGATGGTCACCACCAAATAGGCCGGCCCCATGCCGAACAGGGCCACGCTGCCGGCGCCGGCCAGGGACCCGGCGATACGCGCGGAGTCCGCCGTGGTGCGGGAGATCGCCAGTGCGCCCAGCAGTTGCGTGCCCGGCATGATCTGTGCGATCAAGGCCTGGCGCATCACCATGTCGGAAGGCCGGATCAGGCCGACCAGCGCCGCGATCACGAAAACATGCCAGGGCACCAGGAGGCCGGTCATCGCAAGCGTGGTGAGGGCGGCCGCCAGCACGGCGTAGGTGGCGCGCGTCACGCACAGCATGCGCCGGTGACCGAAGCGGTCGCCGGCCACACCGAACATCGGCGAAAACAGCGAACCGGCCCACTGCACCGCGCCATAGAGCACCAGCATTTTCACCGACCCGGTGGCGACCAGCACATACCAGCCGAGGATCAGGGCCTCCATCTCGAAGGCCCATGACACCGCGAGGTCGGCCGGCCACTGGAAGCGGAAGCTCCTGACCTGAAAGGGCGCGAGGGTGCCGTGACGCAGGGTCGCGCTCATGGCCGGCGCGAACCCGGCCTGCGGGACAGGTTCGGGCCGAACCCGGACCCGATTGTTGCGTATGCACGCATGATTTTTTCGAGGATTCGCCAGGTTGCGGGCGCGCCGGATTGCGCGCCGCACCATCGCGTATTTGGTATGGAATCCGCGATTGTGACAAAGTCCGGGCTTCAGGGCGCAGGGACGCCGAAACAGGGAATCACATGACCGCTCCGCAAACCTGGCGCGATGCCGTGCCGCACTGGCCCGCCGAAGCCCGCCCGCCCGCAGGCAGCCCCAACATCCTCGTGTTGCTGTTCGACGACGTCGGCTTTTCCGACTTCGGCTGCTACGGCTCGACTATCCGCACGCCCAACATCGACGCGCTGGCCGCGCGCGGCTTGCGCTACACCGGCTTTCACACCACCGCGATGTGCTCCACCACCCGTGCGGCACTATTGACCGGGCGCAACCATCATGCTGTGGGCGTGGGCTGCCTGGCCAATTTCGACAGCGGTCACCCCGGCTATCGCGGCAAGATCTCGCGCGAGGCCGGCACGCTTGCTGAAATGCTGCGTCCGCACGGCTACCGCAACTACATGTTCGGCAAGTGGCATGTCACGCCGCTCACGCAAAGCGGCCCGGCGGGCCCGTACGACGGCTGGCCGCTCGGGCGCGGTTTCGACCGCTTCTACGGCTTCATGGACGCCGAGACCGACCAGTACGCACCGGAACTGGTGCGCGACAACACGCCGGTGGACCCGCCCGGCGGCTTCGAGACCGGATATCACCTCACCGCCGACCTGGTCGATCAGGCCATCCGCACCGTGGCCGAGCACAGCGCCGACGCGCCGGAGACGCCGTGGCTGACCTGGGTTGCATTCGGCGCCTGCCACGCACCGCACCAGGCGCCCATGGACCTGATCAAGTCCTACGACGCGGTGTTCGCGCATGGCTGGGACGCGGAGCGCGAGCAGCGACTGGAACGGCAAAAGGCCATGGGTCTGGTACCGCAAGACACGCGCCTGCCGCCGCGCAACGACGGTGTCAGGGAGTGGTCCGCCTGTGCAGAGGCCGAGCAGCGCCTGTTCACGCGCCTGCAATCGGCATTCGCCGGCATGCTTGACCACACCGACCGGCATATTGGCCGGCTGATGCAGTTCCTCGAGGAGAGCGGCCAGGCCGACAACACGCTCGTGCTGGTGTTGTCCGACAACGGCGCCTCGCAGGAAGGCGGCCCACTGGGCATGATCAACGCGATGGGTCCGTACAACTTCAAGCCTGAGCCGCTTGAGGAAAAGCTGGCCCGGATCGACGCCATCGGTGGCCCCGACACCCATTCCAATTTCCCGCTTGGCTGGGCCATGGCGTCGAACACGCCGCTCAAGCGCTACAAGCAGAACACCCACGGGGGCGGCATTCGCGACCCGCTGGTGGTGGCATGGCCGCGCGGCATCACGGCACGCGGCGAGATGCGCCACGGCTTTCGTCATGCCTGCGACCTCGTGCCCACGCTTCTCGAGGTGATGTGTATCGAGGCACCCGAGGCCATCAACGGCGTGGCGCAGCGGCCGTTCAACGGCGTGAGCTTCGCCGCGACTTTCAGGGATGCGAACGCGCCCGCGCGCGACAAGCCGCAGTATTTCGAGATGTTCGGCCATCGCGGCCTGTGGCACGCTGGCTGGAAGGCGGTGGCATTCCATCCGCCCGGCAAGCCTTTCGATGAGGACCGCTGGGAGCTCTACCGCCTCGACACCGACTTCTCCGAGAACGACGATCTTGCCTTGAGCGAGCCGGAGCGCCTGAAGGCGATGATCGAGCTATGGTGGAAGGAAGCCGAAGCCAACCAGGTGCTGCCGCTGGACGACCGCTTCGGCCCGCGCTTCGCCGACAACGCGCGCCGCTATCATGGCCCGCGCAAGCGCTTCGTGTTCCATCGCGGCATGGGCCACCTGCCCACCGATGTGGCACCGGACGTGCGCTCGCGCGACTACCTGATCGAGGCCCACGTGCGCATCGACGCGCCCGGCGCCGAGGGGGTGCTGATCGCCCATGGCGACGCCACCTCGGGCTACAGCCTCTACATCCGGGGCGGCCACCTGGTGCACGACATGAACATCGGCGGCGCGCATGTGCTGCTGCGCTCCGACCGGCCGTTGCCGACCGGTCATCTGACGCTGGGCTTTCGCATGGCACAGGGCCCCCTCGGGCCGCCACCGCCCGCCGCCGCTGCCGCGGGCGCCGGGCCGATCCCGCAGCAGCGCACCGGCACGCTTTTCATCAACGGCGAGCCGGCGGGCAGCCTGACATCGAAGATCGGCTTCAACAACTTCATCTCGTGGTCCGGACTGGACATCGGCCGCGACCGCGGCAGCCCGGTGTCGCACTATGCGGCGCCGTTCGAGTTCACGGGCTTTCTGAAACGGGTGGAGGTGACGCTCTCGGCGCCGCAAGCAACATCTTGGGAAGGTCCGGCACAGGTGGCGCTCGGGCGCGAGTGAGGCTGCTAAAGTAGCGCCTCTTTCAAGGAGGAACACCGTCCATGGCAGCCAAAAAAGTCGCGCAGACCGTCGCCCGCAAGAAGGGCAAGCAAACCAGGTTGCGCTCCACCGCCTGGTTCGACAATCCGGACAACGCCGACATGACCGCGCTGTATCTGGAGCGCACCATGAACTACGGCCTGTCGTTTGCCGAACTGCAGTCGGGCCGGCCGATCATCGGCCTGGCGCAGTCGGGCTCGGACATCTCGCCTTGCAACCGCCACCACATCGTGCTGGCCGAGCGGGTGCGCGAAGGCGTACGCGACGCCGGCGGCGTGGTGCTGGAGTTCCCGATTCATCCGATCCAGGAAACCTGCAAACGTCCCACCGCGGCGCTGGATCGCAACCTGCAATACCTGTCGTTGGTCGAGATGCTCTACGGTTACCCGATCGACGGCGTGGTGCTCACCACTGGCTGCGACAAGACCACCCCGGCGCAGATCATGGCCGCCGCCACGGTGGACATTCCGGCCATCGCGCTCAATTCCGGCCCGATGTTGAACGGCTGGCACAAGGGTGAGCGCACCGGTTCCGGCACCATCGTCTGGAAGGCGCGCGAGATGATGGCCGCCGGCGAGATCGACTACAAGGGCTTCCTCGAACTGGTGGCCTCCTCGGCGCCTTCGACCGGGCATTGCAACACCATGGGCACGGCCTCGACCATGAACGCATTGGCCGAAGCCATGGGCATGACCCTGCCCGGCGCGGCGGCGATCCCGGCGCCGTATCGCGACCGCCAGGAAATGGCCTATATGACCGGCCGGCGCATCGTCGAGATGGTGCACGAGAACCTCAAGCCTTCCGACATCCTCACCCGCGAGGCCTTCGAGAACACCATCGTCGTCAATTCCGCCATCGGCGGCTCGACCAACGCCCCCATCCACGTGAACGCGATCGCGCGCCACATCGGCGTGAAGCTCGACAACAACGACTGGGAAAAGGTCGGCTACGACGTGCCGCTCTTGGTGAACATGCAGCCGGCTGGCGAATACCTGGGTGAGGACTATTACCGTGCAGGCGGCCTGCCGGCGGTGGTGGCCGAACTCATCGCGCAAGGCCGCATCAAACCCGCGGTCACGGCCAACGGCAAGACGCTCATCGACAACTGCACCGGCAAATTCACCAGCGACCGCAAGGTGATCCTGCCCTACAAGAAGCCGATGCAGAAGAAGGCCGGCTTCCTCAACATCAAGGGCAACCTGTTCGATTCGGCCATCATGAAGACCTCGGTGATCACCGAGGAATTCCGCAAGCGCTACCTCGAGAACCCGGCCGACCCGATGGCCTTCGAGGGCAAGGCCATCGTCTTCGACGGTCCGGAGGACTACCACCACCGCATCGACGACCCCAAGATGAAGATCGATGCCAACACCATGCTCTTCATCCGCGGCGTGGGCCCGGTGGGCTACCCCGGTGCGGCCGAGGTGGTGAACATGCGTCCGCCGGCCTACCTGATCAAGAAGGGCATCACCTCCCTGCCGTGCATCGGTGACGGCCGCCAGTCCGGTACGTCAGGGTCGCCTTCCATCCTCAACGCCTCCCCCGAAGCCGCCACCGGCGGCGGCCTGGCTCTGCTACGCACCGGCGACCGCGTGCGTATCGACTTGAAGAAGCGCACTGCCAATATTCTCATCACGGACGAAGAACTGGCGAAACGCCGCGCCGAGTTCGAGAAGAATGGTGGCTACCAGGCGCCGGCCAGCCAGACGCCGTGGCAGGAGATCCAGCGTGGCATCGTCGACGAGTTGTCCAACGGCATGGTGTTAAAGCCGGCGGTCAAGTACCAGAAGATCCACGCCACCTTCGGCGTGCCGCGCGACAACCACTGAGCGTTGCTTGCCCACTCTGCCCGGGGAGGTAGGGTGGGCTACGCCTGCTCGTCAGGCCTTTTTGCGTCTCGCGCGTGCTGACGCCAGCACGCATAGTCCCGCAAGGAACATGAGGTACGCCTCGGGCTCTGGTACGGGTGTCAGGAGAAAGAGTTCGCCGGCATCCGTTCTGAATGCAAGTCCGTTGGCGCCGAACCTGACCAGGTCCCTGGCCGTGCCATTGACTCCCGCGATCGAGAATGACCCAAGCGGGACAAACGTGTCCTGATTGAAAATGCGCAAGCTTTTCCCGCTGTCCACCACGAACATGAGGTGATTGGTCGTATCTGGTTCGATGGCGCCGCCGGCAGAAAAAGTGCCCAGGATCGAGGGTGGGAAGGCGGTGTCCACGACCCTGCCATTGGTTGCGTAGACCATTCCCGCTTGGTACTCGATGTCGACACCGAAACTGCCGATCAGGCCAGCCGTAGTATTCGTGATCGTGACGCCCGATGAATTGACCTGCATGGTTCGGAAACCGAAATCCGTGGTTTCATTGTTGTAGCCATACAGGACGCCGGGATCGCTGCTGAACGCGATGACGTTGCTGCCAGTATGTGTGCCTGTGGTGACGGAACGCATTACACCGTTATCGAATATCGCGACACCCGCATGGCGTGGGCTGACGCCCTGGTAGCGCCTCGATACAGCAACCACATTCGCATTGCCGGGCTGTACCGACAGGTCGTCGGCATAGGTGGGTCCGAAAAACGAGTCGGAACCGAGGAGAAATTGCGAGCCAGCTATGCCAGTGGCTACGTCGTAGCGCCGCACCCGCGCGGAACCGTCCAGCCCGACATACAGCGTGCTGGCGTCCGACGAGAGTGCCATCCGGTTTGGTTCGCTGCCAACGAACGTGGACCGTTCGACCAGCCCGGAGTACGGATTGATCACGCTGATCGTATTGCCGAGGAGCGCACCGCCGGCTGAAGGAATGCTGGCCAGCAGTCGATCGCGCACCGGGTCGTAGAGGAGATCTTTTGTACTGATTGAAATTTCCTGTACACGCCATTCAGTGGGAATCACAAAACTGGCGTGCGTAGCCGGGGTCATACCAAGAAGCAGGCCTGCGACGACTGCGAGCCGAATCGAGCTGAGGGACATGACGATCTCCTGTGGAAACGCGAACGGAAAAACGAGCACCAGGCCTCGAATGGCCATCCCGGTTTCCCAGCATGGTGGACGTCCCGACCCCAGGTTTGCGCCAGACGCTTTCCGGGCTCGCTCGTCAGGCTAGCAATGAAATATTACGATAGTGTTTTGGCAATTGAATATGGCGATGGTGTTGCCAGGCTCGTTACATGTGATGATTTGGTGGTTCGCGCATTGACTGGGCAACCCGCCTGTCCGGTGTTCTGGCCGGGGCGCCGCGATGACCCGCGCGTCAGCCCTTGAACGCCGCCGCCTCCGCGTTGGTGCGCCGCAGGTTGGCCGACAACTGACGCGCCAGTCCTTCCAGCAGGCGGATGGTGGCATTCGGGCGCTCCTTCTCCAGCCGATCAAACAGCGCACGGTCGATCACCCGGGCCACCACGGCGGAGGTGGCGACCACATCCGCCGAGCGCGGCGAGCCGTCCAGGAAGCCCATCTCGCCGAAGCACATGCCGGGGTGGAACACATTGATGCGCCGCCCGGACCCGCCGGTCTCGGAGGGCAGCCGCACCACCACTGACCCCACCAGCAGGAGGTAGAGGCGGTCGCTGGCATCGCCGGCGCGGATCAGGAGGTCGCCAGGCTTGACGTCCACCACCGGCATGGCGGCATCCAGCCAGGCCAGGTCTTCGTCGGACAGCCCGACGAGCAGTGGCGCCTCGCGCAAACGCACGGTCTGTGCCGCGTCCCAGCTGGTGCCCAGCAATTCGCGCAACAGGCGGTCTTCGCAGTGTTCCAGGGCAGAGTCGTCGTCCGGGAAGATCGTCTCCGCGGCGATGCCCTGCACGCGCAAGGCTTCGGCGAACCGCGAGGCATAGCAGAGCATAAGCATGACGCCCTGAGCCGCCAGGCTGGAGTTCAGCTGGGCGATCAGGCGCAAGGTCACGCGGTCTATGCTGGCCACGTTGCGCAGGTTGAGGATCAGGATCTGGCAATAGGGCGCCTGTTTCAATGTCAGCCGCACCACCGGCTCGAAGGTCGAGAAAATCAGTTCACCCTGCAGTTCGATCAGGCGGATGCGGTGGCCGCTGCCGCGCAGGGTTTGCTGGTGCTGTGCGGAACGGCGCCGCCGCGACGAGACCTGGCTGGCGTCGTACCAGAGCCGTACCGCAGGTTGCGGCGCGGTGCCGTTGGCGAACAGGTGCAAGGACATTTCACGCGACAGGTCGGCGCAGACGCGGATGCCGCGCGCGCTGTTGCCTTGTGAATCCAGCGGCGGCGAGAACACGCCTATGCCCAGCTGGCCGGGCAGCACCGCGAGGATGCCGCCACCCACGCCACTCTTGGCCGGCAACCCCACGCGATACAGCCATTCGCCGGAAAAATCGTACATGCCCGAGGATGACATCACCGAGAGCATGTGGTGCACGTGTTCCGGCGCGATGGCCTGCTCGCGGGTGAGCGGATTGCGACCGTCGTTGGCGAGCGTGGCGCCGATGACCGCGAGGTCGCGGCAGGTGACGCGAATCGCACATTGCCGGAAGTAGGTCTCGAGGATCCCGGTGGGCTCCTCGTCGACGATGTCGAAGTTGCGCAGCATCCAGCCGATGGCGCGGTTGCGGTGCCCGGTTTCGCTTTCCGAGCGGTACACCGCCTCATCGACATCCAGGCTGCGGCCGGCGCAGCCGGACAGGTACTCGAGGATGCGCTCGAAGCGGCTCTTGCCCTGCGTTGCGCGCACCTGGCCGCACACCGCGATGGCACCGGCGTTGATCATCGGGTTGAACGGTGCGCCGGACTCCGGCTTCAGGCTGATGGCGTTGAAGGCGTCGCCGGAAGGTTCCACGCCGATGCGCGAAAGGATGAACTCCTCGCCGCGATCCTCCAGCGCCAGACCGTACGAGAGTGCCTTGGATACCGACTGGATGGTGAAGTGCGTGCGGGTGTCGCCGATCTCGTATACATGCCCGTCGCGGGTGGCGATGCAGATGCCGAACCAGTCCGGGTTGGCCTTGGCCAGTTCGGGGATGTAGTCGGCGACCCGGCCTTCGGCGTAGCCGGCGTGGCGCGCGTGCAGATCCTGCAGGTATCGCTCGATCGGAGAAGGGGAAATCGGGAGTGCGGTTGTTTCGGACACGTGGCTTGAATATCGAGGAGTGCAACCCTATTGGGGTTAGCAATAGTCGAGCCAGCCGGGTTCGACGGTTGCGCCATCCTGATGCTTGCCTGATCAGGATGGCCGGGGCGCATCGACCTTTCCCAGCCCGATGGCGATATCGAGCAGCACACCGTGGAGACCAGCCACCCGTCGTTTGCCGAATCGCTTGATCCAGTCGCGCTCGACCGCGTCGACCGCGGTCCGCAAGGCGTTGAAAACCTCCCACCCACGCGCGGTGGCGTACACCAGCCGGGTGGCACGGCCGGGCGCTACCCGGCGCTCGATCAATCCGCGCTGTTCAAGTCCGGCAAGCGTGTAGTTCATCGCCTGGCGGCTGAGGTTGCAGCGTTCCGCGAGGTCGATTGGCCGTACACCATCCGGACCCGGATAGCGCAGCACGCGGTATTCGGTTACCGAGAGTTCAATGCCTTGCGCGCGCAAGTGGAGCAGCATGGATCCCGTGAACTCTTCATGGGCGATGCGCAGCAGTGCCCCCAGGAGTGGAGTCGGGGTGCCGCGCGGCTGCCGGCGTTTCGGGGCGATTGACATGTTGGTAAAGGATTTGTACAGTTCTCGTAAAGTAATTTTACGTCAGGGGAATCCATGAATGCGTCTATTGCGCATCCCGGCGGCGCAGGCCCGGTCAGGGTTGGCCAACTGGAAATCCGTTATTTGCTCGATGGCTCGGCCGGGCAGCATCTGGGGGTCTTCGAACTGACGGTGCCGCCCGGGTCCAATGTTCCGCCGCCGCACAGCCATTCCGCCAATGACGAGTACATCTACATGCTCAAGGGCACTTTGCGCTACACGGTGGGCGCCGAGACGCGCGACCTCAAGCCCGGCGAAGGCATGTTCACACCGCGCGGCGTGGTGCACGGGTTCAGCAATCCGCACGGCGAGGCGGCGGTCGGGCTCATCACCAACACGCCGGACATCGGCGAACAGTACTTTCGCGATGTCGCCGGGATCGTCAATGCGGGCGGGCCGCCGGACAAGGCGAAGTTGATGGAGGTGATGATGCGCTACGGGCTCAAGCCGGCGCCGCCGCCGGCGTCACCCCCGGCCTGAGCGCTCGCGGCGGCTCAAGGGTGGGTGACGGCGCGTCGCCACACGATGCGCTGGGTGCGCGGGCTTCCTGCAGAGAAATCCGGACCTGACAGGGTCAGCAAATCATCTTCGAGATGAATGTGGCGAGTCGACGTGATACCTATCAGCGCCGGGTTGGTGGCTACCTCGATCGAGTGGTACACGGTGCCGTCGCGCAAGGCGTAGCGGCCGGCGTAGGCGAAGCTTTCCGCAAAGGCGGCCGCCGCCTCGGCCGGCGTCGCGGGTGCGGCAGCCGGTCGCGACTTGCGCATCAAGGTGGCGCTGACATGGCCGTCGGGCGTGTACATGATGATGCCCTGGGCGTCCTCGCCCATCGGGTACTCCGGCGCCCGGCCATCGGCGTAGACCAGTGACCAGCTCACCAGGCGCCACGCGCCCAGCAGGTCCTTCACTTCGACAGTCATGTGTTGCTCCCGGGGAAAGCAGTGGTTAGATGATGTGCTTGCGGATCTCGGTCACCACGAATTCCGCCACGATCACCACCGCGAAAATGGTGGCGAGGATCAGAGCCACCCGGTCCCACTGGAACAGGTTGATCGCGGTGTCGAGCGCCATCCCCAGGCCGCCCGCGCCCACCAGGCCCAGCACGGCGGATTCGCGCACGTTGATGTCCCAGCGGAACAGGGCGATGCCCCAGAACGAGGGTTTGACCTGCGGCCAGTAGGCGTACTGGATCAGCGCCAGTTTCGAGGCGCCGGCGGCGCTGAGCGCCTCGATGCCGCCGCGGTGCGCATCCTCCACGGCTTCGGAAAACAGCTTGCCGATGAAGCCGATCGAATGGAAGGCGATCGCCAGCGTGCCGGCCAGCGCGCCGGGGCCGAACACGGCCACGAAGAAGAGCGCCCACAGGAGCGTGTTGACCGAGCGCGTGGCCACCAGGATGAAGCGCGCGATGGCGTTGAGAAACCGGTTCGGTGTGGCGTTGCGCGCCGCGAGGAAGCCCACCGGCACCGCCATCAGCACCCCCAGCAGGGTGGATACCGCGGCGATGTTGAGGGTCTCGATCAGTGCGCTGTGTATGCCCTTGGGGTAGAAGCCCCAGGCCACCGGCCACATGCGCCGGCCCATGTCGGCGATCTGCTCCGGCGCGTCCCAGATGAACTCGACGATGATCTCCACCGAGTGCGCCGCCCAGGCCACCGCGAATACGATCGCGAGGTAGATCGAGAAGCGTGCAAGCTTCTCGGCCAACGAAAAGCGGTGCCATTCGCGGGTGGTGGTCTCGCTCATTGGCGGAACACTTTCTTGATCCAGATCTGCATCACCTCGCCCACCATGATGAGCGCGATGATCGAGAGCACGATGGCGAACACGTAGTCGTAGTCGAAGCGCTGGAAGGCTGCGAACAGGGTGCCGCCGATACCGCCCGCGCCGACGATGCCCACCATGGTGGAGTTGCGCAGGTTGGCGTCGGTCTCGTAGGCCGAGAAGCCGATGAAGCGGAACATCACCTGCGGCATGACGCCGAAGATCACCACGTTCATGAACGAGGCACCGGTCGCGCGCACGGCCTCGATCTGCTTCATGGAGATTTCCTCGATCGCCTCGGTGAAGAGCTTGCCGACAAAGCCCACCGAGGCCACCGTCAGGGCGATGATGCCCGCCAGCGCGCCGAAGCCCACCGCCTTGACACAGATGATGGCGACGATCACCGGATGGAAGGAGCGGCAGGCGATGATGATCACCCGCACCGGCCAGGTGACCACCGCCGGCAGCAGGTTGCGCGCCGCAAGCAGGCCCAGCGGCAGCGAGATCACCACGCCGAGGAAGGAGGCCAGGAAGGCCATCTGCAGTGATTCGGTGAGGCCCTTGACCAGCAGGTCCCAGCGCTCGAAATTGGGCGGGAACATGCGGTGGATGAACTTCGCGCCGTTGTCCAGGCCGGTGATGAATCTCGCCAGGTTGAATTCGAGCGTCGACATCGCCCACAGCAGGTAGAGGGCAAGCGCGAGCCAGCCCAGGCGTGCCATGGGCGAGCTCTGGAAGGGGCGGGCGACGCGGTTCGTCATGCGGGATCGCGGCGGGCGGTCAATGCAGCCAGGACTGGCCGCCGTAGATCTGCCGAAGGATGTCGTCGGACAAGCCCGCGGGCGCGCCGTCGTAGACCACCTTGCCGCCCGACATGCCGATGATGCGGGTGGCGAAGCGCTTCGCCAGCTCCACATCGTGCATGTTGATCACCACCGGAATATTGCGATCCTTCGCGATGCGCGCCAGCAATTCCATGATTTCCACCGAGGTCTTCGGGTCCAGCGACGAGGTGGGTTCGTCGGCCAGCAGCAACGCCGGCTCCTGCATCACCGCGCGCGAAATGCCGACCCGCTGGCGCTGCCCGCCGGAAAGCGAGTCCGCGCGCGCATTGGCAAAGGACGCCAGGCCGACGATGTCGAGCACGTCCCAGGCGCGCTGGATGTCGGCCGCCTCGAATCTGCGGAACAACGCCTTGATGGGCGAGGTCTTGCCCAGGCAGCCGGTGAGCAGGTTTTCCATCACCGACAGGCGCTCCACCAGGTTGTATTCCTGGAACACCATGCCGATGCGGCTGCGCGCCTGGCGCAGGTCGGCAGCCGGCAGTTTCACCAGATCGCGGCCCTCGAACATGATTTCGCCCGAAGTGGGTTCCACCAGGCGGTTGATGCAACGGATCAGGGTGGATTTGCCGGTGCCCGATGGCCCGATGATGGCCGTGATGTCCGCCCCGCCGATGTCGAGCGAAATGCCGGTCAGCACCGGCTTGCCAGGTACGTATTCCTTGACGAGATTGCGGATCGAAAGTGCCGCGCCGCCGCTCATTTCTTCTTCGCTTTCGCGGCCTCTTCGGCGCGCTGCTTTTCCTTGTCAAACGACTGGCGGTTGAAGCTTTCGCCCGATCCCGTCGCCACCTTGCGCACGATCTCCCAGGTGTCCTTGTAATTCACCGCCACCCAGCGGTCGGCGCCCTGGAAGCCCTTGACCATCTCGGGCGGGTACTTGAACTGTGCGGTGCAGTCGCGGATTTTCTGCTGCAACGCCGGCGCCAGGTCGTGGGCCATGGAAAGCCCGCCGGGCGGGAAGAAAGGCGACTTCCAGATGATGCGGAAGTCCGCCATCTTCACCACACCGCGCTCGGCCAGGCGCAGCAGGATGTCGTGGGCGATGGGCGCGGCATCGTAGTCACCCGAGGCCACGCCCAGGATGGAATTGTCGTGCTTGCCCGAGTAAAGGACCTTGTAGTCGCGGTCGGGCACCAGGCCCTCGGCCGGGAAAAGCGCGCGCGGCGCCATGTTGCCGGAGTTCGATGAGGGCGTGGTGTGGGCGATTTTCTTGCCCTTCAGGTCCGCCAGTGTTTTCAGCGGCGAAGTGGACTTGACGATCATCCACAACTGGTAGCCCTGTATGCCGTTGGCGTCACCACGGATCGCGAAGGGAATCGCCCCGGCGATGTTCACCGCGAAGGCCGTGTCGCCGGTGGACATGGTGCCGATGTGCATGCGCCCGGAGCGCAGCGCCTCGATGGCGGCGGCGGCCGAGAACACGTCGTAGTAGCGCACCTTTTTGGCGGCGCACTTGCCGAGATAGTCGGCGAACGGCTGCATCAGGCGCTGGAACTCGGCCGGATCGTCGAGCGGCGAGTTGGAGAAGTAAAGCGTTTCCGGGTCCTTCCAGCGCTTCGCATCCTTCGGCGTGTCGGCGACCAGGTCGTTGTTGTCGTCGCAGTATTGGGTATCGAGGTCGCCGCGGTTCTTGCAGGCATCCTGCGCAAAGGCTTGTGGCAACGCCAGGAGCAGCAACGCCGCAAGGGTGCACCGAAGGGTGGTGAGCTTCATCAGGGGGCGCTATTTCTTCTTTGCCGCCGCTTCCGCCTCGCGCTTGGTTTCCTTCTCGTAACCGGCGCGGTTGAAGCTTTCGCCGCCGCTCTCAGCCACCTGGCGCACCACCGCCCAGTCTTTCTGGTAAGAGATGGGGAAAAACCGGTCGGCGCCGTCAAAGGCCTTCTGCATCTCGGCGTTGAAGCGGTAGTCGTAGAAGCACTTCAGCATCTGGTCGCGGAACTTCGGCTCCAGGTCGTGGGCGTAGGCGAACGACGATGTCGGGAATTTTTCGCTCTTCCAGATGATGCGGAAGTCGTCTTCCTTGATCTGGCCGCGGGTGGCCATGCGGTGGAACACGTCGGAGGCCACCGGTGCGGCGTCGTAGTCGCCAGAGCGCACACCGAGGATGGACTGGTCATGCTTGCCCGAAAACAGGATCTTGTAGTCCTTCTCCGGTGTCAGGCCGTTTTTCGGGAACAGCGCCATCGGCGCCATGTGGCCGGAATTCGATGAAGGCGCGGTATGCGCGACCTTCTTGCCTTTCAGGTCCGCCAGGGTCTTGAACGGGCTGTCCTTCTTGACCACCACGATCAGGTTGTAGCCCTGGAACTCCTTTTCCGTGCCCTTCACCGCAAACGGCACGGCGCCGGCGATGTTCACCGCGAATGCGGTGGGGCCGGTCGAAAAGCCGCCCACATGCAGGCGCCCGGAGCGCATTGCCTCGATTTCGGCGGCGTTGGACTGCACCTGGTAGAACACCACGCGCTTGCCGGTGCATGCCGCCAGGTGGGTGGTGAAGGGCTTGAAGATGTTCTCGTAGACCGCCGGGTCTTCCACCGGGGTGTAGGTGAACACGATGGTCGAGGGGTTCTTGAGCTTGCCCGCGTCGGTCGGGGTGTCTGCCACCAGATCCTTGTTGGCGTCGCAGTACTGCTGGTCGAGTTCGCCGCGGTTGGCGCAGGTTTGCGCCTGTACGAACGACATGCCACAGGCCAGCAGCAGCGCGAGGGTGAATTGGGGGAATCGCATGGGTCTTCTCCTTTGGAATTGCGCCGGCCCGCGGGGGTGATCGCAGGGTGGACGTTCAATCGGGAATCTTAGCCTAGTCAGGCCGGCGCAGGGCGTACGGTGTGCGGGCCGGCAGCGGCTAACGCAACCGCGCCCAATCGTCCGCTTTCAGCCGTGCCAGCACCTCCCAGCGCCCCTCGCCCAGCGGCCGGATGATGGAGCATTCGCCTTCGGCGAGGTAAGGTGCGCCGATCACGGCCTGGTAGGGATTGCCGTGGCTGGAGATCACCAGGTTGGCGGATGGCGGCTGCGGCGGGGCGGACAGCAGGCGCTTCAACCCGGCGTAGCGGTCCGCCCCGTCTTCCACCGGGCCGCCACGCACGTCATCGGAGCGCTCGTAACGGCCGAACATGAGTTGCGCGACTTCACGCGTGCGACAGTACGGCGAGGCGAGGACCTGACCCACCGGAATTCCCAGGCGCTTCCACTCGGCACCGATGCTGCGCGCCTGGGTGCGGCCGATGCCCGAAAGCGGGCGCTGGTTGGCGCAGTCATCATGGTTGCGCATCTGCCGGTCGTCCTTCGAGAAGTCCGTGGCGGTATGCCGGAAGTACACCACCAGGCCGCCCTTGCGGAGCAGGGAAACCAACTCCGGGTCCGACAACGGATCCCGCGGGACGGCGGCCGGCGCAGCGCTCTGGGCGAATCCGGCCGGCGCCGCAATGAGCGCCAGGTATAGGAGGAGCGCGCGCCGGATTGCCGTTCTCATGGTTGCGCAGTCGCGGCCCTGAGGCCGGCCATTTTCTGTTTGAGCATGCTGGCCGCCTGGGTATAGCCGCCACCCAGGCCATCGACAAAATGGATGTGCTGGTCGCGCCGGTCGCGCACGTAACAGGACATCACGCTGGCAGAGCAGATCTGCATCCCGAAGACGATCTCGCCACTCCGCTCGAAGCGGCCGAGCGCCGCAATCAGCGCTTCGCGCTGCGCCGCGGTGCCGGAGATGATGGTGTTGATGCGGCCGTCGATCATCAGCGTGTCGGAAAGCTGGACCAGCCGGTCGAGGTAGTGGTCGCCGGCGCTGGTCAGGGTGAAATACAGTTTGCCGATCAAGGTATAGAACCACTTGCCCAACAGGTAGGCAAGATCGAAGCGCCCCAGCTTGGCGCGCATTTCCACACCCACCTTGGCGAAGGTGGGGTTGAGCTTCATGCGCAGCCGGGTGATGGGGGTGCGTTTGACGAGCGGGCCGTAAATGGCGTCGATCTGGCGCAGCACATCGGCCAGCAAGGCGGCCTGCCGCGCGCGCTCGCGCACGATCACCAGCAGGCACACCACTTCCTGGGTGTCCTGCGGCGGCCGGATGCTGTCCCAGCGGCATTCCATGCCTTCCATGTCGAGCGGAACATCCGCCGGCGCGGGCGGCGGTGGGGCGGCCTCACCCTTGACGATGCGCTCGGCTTCGAGCAGCCCTTCTCCGAGCGCCACCGGGATGACGAAGCCCGGGCTGATTTCCACGCGTGCAAGTTTGAGCACCTGTCCGCGTGCGCGCAGTTCCGCCACCGCGACCTGTCCGACCCGCAGGTCGAGGTCGAAATTGCTGCGGGTATTGTCGCGGTGGACCAGTAGCGCCTGGTTGATCGCCCTTGCCAGGACCGCCGGGACCACCAGGGTGGCGCCGTCGCCGCCAAAGAAGAACGGTAGCGCCACGCCGGCCCGATGCGCGATATTGAGCGCGGCGATGATGCTGCCGGTGGCCACCAGGTTGACCACCTGGTGGCGGCCGTCGTTCAAGGCCTGGGTGGACCCGCGCACGTCGGTGAGGATGACCTGCCAGTCGTCCGGCACATCCGCAAACCGGGCCGGATCGGCGAGGAGTTCGCTCACCGGCTGCCGGTGGACCGGCAGCTCGGTGAAATAACGCGAGGTATCCAGGGACATGGGGCGGCGTTTGGAGGCCTGCTGGAGACTTTACGGCGCCGGACGCGCCGCCAGGGCGTTCATGTCATCGACCCAGCGCTGGGCGCGGCGGTTCAGGGTTTCGCGCTGCGCCGGCGTGGCCATGTTGACGATGTTCGCCGCGAGCTTGAGGTTCTCCGCCGTGACTTGCGCGGCGAATGCCTGGTAGGCGGGCGAGCGACCGGTTTCCCAGGCGGTAAGGAGCCGTTGCAAGCGCTGCCGGGTTTCGGCGCGGTCGGCCTTCCTGGTGACGGCCGCCTCGATAATGGCCACGAATTCCCGCTGGCGGCGCCTGCGGTCCTCCATCGCCAGCGGGTAGTTGACCGGCAATGCCGCCACCCAGCCGCGGATGCGCTCGAGTTGCGCATCGTCGAGGCTGCCATACCAGCGCTCGGATTCCTCCTTGATGCGCTCGAAGCGGCGCTCGCGGCGCTTTTCCGGGGAAGCTTCGACGGTTTCCTTGATGTATTCCGCGTTCCGTTTTTCGATTTTCTTCTTCATCGCGGCGATGTTCTCCGCCGTCAGTTGCGGTGTCATTTCGGCGATTTCCCCGGCCACATGATCGGCCATCACCGCCCAGCGTTTGCGCGTCTCGGCGACTGCCCAGGCCACGTCCTCCGGTGTGACATTGCCCATCGCCTTGCCGCGCACTTCGCCCAGCAGGCGGGCATAGTCGGCCATCTGGGTGGTCCGGTTCCACTCGCGCACGGCGAGTATGCGCGCCTTGAGCAGGGCGCTCTGGTCGGAATCGAGGTCGAGGTAGCCGTCGGCCATGAAGGCGACAACCGTCGGGCCGGCGGTGTAGGCCACGTTGATGGTGCTGCAACCGGCACCTGCAAAAACCAGCACCAACAGGGCCGCATAACGCCTTAAAGCGTCATGGAAACGCCGCATTTCGCCCGCATGGGCCAAAAACGCGAATGTTAGAATCGATTGCAATTGTTGCCCTTTGCGAACGGCCCATGGTCGAGCCTGGCTCGGGGGCTGGTGTGTGCAGTCAGACAGCGCATGGCAACGCAGGTTCCGGAGCGCGCAAATCCGGGCCTTTCAAGCACACGATTGGGTCTTCCCGCACATGGCACTCGATATCGTCATCTTAGCCGCAGGCCAGGGCAAGCGCATGAATTCCGCGTTGCCCAAGGTGCTGCATCCGTTGGCCGGCAAGTCGCTGGTGCGCCATGTGGTGGACGCGGCGCGCAGCCTCAACCCGGGGCGCATCGTGGTGATCTACGGCCACGGTGGCGAAGCGGTGCGCGAGGCGCTGGTGGCACCCGACATCAATTTCGCCAAGCAGGAGCCGCAACTGGGCACCGGGCACGCGGTCATGCAGGCCCTGCCCCTGCTGACCAACCCCGGCGCCGACGACTTGACATTGGTGCTGTATGGCGACGTGCCGCTCACCCGGCCCGAGTCGCTCAAGGCGCTGGTGGAGGCAGCCGCCGGCGGCAAACTGGCCATTCTCACCGTTGACCTGATGGATGCCACCGGCTACGGCCGCATCGTGCGCGGCGCCGGCGGCGCCATCGAGCGCATCGTCGAACACAAGGATGCGTCAGACGCTGAACGCGCCATCCGCGAAGTCAACACCGGCATCATGGCGGTGCCGACGCGGCGACTGGCGGGCTGGCTGAACCGGCTTTCCAACAGCAACGCCCAGGGCGAGTACTACCTGACCGACATCGTCGCCATGGCGGTGGCCGAAGGTGTGGCGGTCACCTCCGCCCAGCCGTCCGCGGAATGGGAGACCCTCGGCGTCAACAGCAAGGTGCAACTGGCCGAGCTCGAGCGCACCCACCAGCGCAATATCGCGAGAGGCCTGCTGGAGCAGGGCGTGACCCTCATGGACCCGGCGCGCATCGACGTGCGCGGCATGCTTTCGGCCGGGCGCGACGTGACCATCGACGTCGGCTGCGTATTCGAGGGCGACGTGGTGCTGGGCAACGACATCTACATCGGCCCCAACTGCTTTTTGCGCAATGTGCGCGTGCGCGCCGGCACGCGTATCGAGGCCTTCAGCCACCTGGACGAAGCCGAGGTCGGAGCGCATTGCCGCATCGGGCCCTATGCGCGCCTGCGTCCCGGCGCGCAGCTGGACGAGCATGTGCACATCGGCAACTTCGTCGAAGTGAAGAAATCGACCATCGGGGCCGGTTCCAAGGCCAACCACCTGGCCTATGTGGGCGATTCCGAGGTCGGGCAGAAGGTGAATATCGGCGCCGGTACCATCACCTGCAACTACGATGGCGTGAACAAATCGAAAACCATCATCGGCGACGGCGCCTTCATCGGCTCGGATGCCACGCTGGTGGCGCCGGTGACCATCGGCGCAGGCGCCTACATCGGCGCCGGATCGACCATCACCAAGGAAGCCCCCGCCGGCAAGCTCACCCTGACCCGCGCGAAGCAAACCACGGTCGAAAACTGGAAGCCGAAGGCGAAAAAGAAGGACTGATTCCGCCGCGGTTTTACACTGTCGTTCCGACATCCACCCACGAGGACCGCATGACGCCTGAAGATAAGCTTGCCCAATTGGGCATCACCCTGCCGCCGCCCGCACCGCCCGGCGGCAATTACGAACCCTTCGTGATCACCGGCAACCTGCTTTACCTGGCCGGCAAGGGCTGGCCGGTACGTGCGGCCGACATCAAGGTCGTGCCCAAGGTCGGGCGCGAGGTGAGTGTGGAAGAGGCCTATGGCGATGCCCGTACGGTGGGGATTGGCCTGATCGGCGTGATGAAGACAGCGCTGGGTGACCTGTCGCGCGTCAAGCGCGTGGTCAAGGTGCTGGGCATGGTCAACGCGCATCCGGACTTCACCGAGCAGCCGAAAGTGGTCAACGGCTGCTCCGACCTGTTCGTGGAGGTGTTCGGAGACCGCGGTCGCCACGCGCGCTCGGCAGTGGGCATGGGCTCGCTGCCGCGTGGTTTTTCGGTTGAGATCGAAGCGATCGTCGAGTTTGAATAAGGAATCACCCCATGTGCGGCATTGTCGGTGCGGTAGCCAACCGGGACATCGTCCCGGTGTTGATCGAAGGCCTGAAGCGTCTGGAATACCGCGGGTACGACTCCTGCGGCGTGGCCATTCACGGCAGCGCAGCGCCGGCGGCAGGTGGGGGGCTACGCCGTGCCCGCAGCGTGGCGCGTGTGGCGGACCTTGATTCACAGGTGACCGACGGTTCGCTGAAAAGCGGCACCGGCATCGCCCACACCCGCTGGGCCACCCATGGCGCGCCGGTGACGGTGAATGCCCATCCGCATTTCTCCAAGGATTCGATCGCGCTGGTGCACAACGGCATCATCGAAAACCACGACGAACTGCGCGATGAACTCAAAGTCAAGGGCTATGTCTTTGAAAGCCAGACCGATACCGAAGTGATCGCGCACCTGGTGCACTCGATGTACAAGGGCAACCTGTTCTCCGCCGTGCATGCCGCGGCCAAGCGCCTCACCGGCGCCTACGCGATCGGCGTGTTCTGCAAGGACGAACCCAACGTGGTGATCGGCGCGCGCGCCGGCAGCCCGCTGGTGGTGGGCATCGGCCATGGTGACTCGGCCGGCGAGAACTTCCTTGCCTCGGACGCGCTGGCGCTGGCCGGCACGACCGACCGCATCGTCTATCTTGAAGAAGGTGATGTGGTGGAGATCCGCATCGGCGGCACCACCATCATCGACCGCGACGGCAACAACGTGCAGCGCGAAGTGCGCGTGGTTCAGGCCGCCACCGGCATGGTGGAACTGGGTCCCTACCGCCACTTCATGCAGAAAGAGATCTTCGAGCAGCCGCGCGCCGTGTCCGACACGCTTGAAGGCGTGGAAGGCATCTCGCCCACGTTGTTCGGCGAAGGCGCCGAAGCGGTGTTCAAGCAGATCAACGAGGTGCGCATCCTCGCCTGCGGTACCAGCTACTACAGTGGCGCCACCGCCAAGTACTGGCTCGAATCCATCGCGCAGATTCCCACCCAGGTGGAAGTGGCAAGCGAATTCCGCTACCGCGACAGCGTGCCCAACCCGGACGCGCTGGTGGTGGTGATCTCGCAATCCGGCGAGACCGCCGACACTATGGCGGCGTTGAAACATGCGCAGTCGCTCGGCCACAAGCACAGCCTGGCCATCTGCAATGTGGCCACCTCGGCGATGGTGCGACAAACTGGTTTGAAATACCTCACCCGCGCCGGCGTCGAGATCGGCGTGGCCTCCACCAAGGCCTTCACCACTCAGCTGACCGCGCTGTTCCTGCTGACGCTTACGCTCGCCAAGCTGCGCGGCAAGCTGTCACCGGAACAGGAAGCGCGCCACCTGAAAGACCTGCGCCACCTGCCCAATGCGCTCACCAGCGTGCTGGCCCTGGAGCCGCAGATCATCGCCTGGGCCGAGAAATTCACCCGCAAGGAACACGCGCTGTTCCTCGGCCGCGGCCTGCACTACCCGATCGCGCTGGAAGGCGCGCTGAAGCTCAAAGAGATCAGCTATATCCACGCCGAGGCTTATCCCGCCGGCGAGTTGAAGCACGGCCCGCTGGCGCTGGTTACCGATGAAATGCCGGTGGTCACCATCGCGCCCAACGACGCTCTGTTGGAAAAGCTCAAGTCCAACATGCAGGAAGTGCGCGCCCGCGGCGGCCAGCTCTACGTGTTTGCCGACGCCGACAGCCACATCAGCTCCAGCGAAGGCGTGCATGTGATCCGCATGCCGGAACACTACGGCGCCCTGTCGCCGATCCTGCATGTGGTGCCGCTGCAGATGCTGGCGTATCACACGGCGCTGTCGCGCGGGACGGATGTGGATAAGCCGAGGAATCTGGCGAAGAGCGTGACGGTGGAGTAACGCCTTACGGCGCCAGGCGCTTCGGATCCACCTGCCCGATCGCCACCTCCCACTTCCTGCGGTCCTCGCGCAGGAAGGCCGCGAATTGCGCGGGCGCTACCGTGTTCACCGGGTCGTAGCCCTGCGGGATCAGGAAGGTGTCGCTGAACTCCTTGCTCGACACCGCCTCCCAGATATTGGCCGAGAGCGTCTGCACGATCGCCGCCGGCGTGCCGGCCGGCGCAAAGCTGCCGAACCAGGCGCGCGCCTCGAAGTTGGGGACGCCGGCTTCGGCGAAGGTGGGCACGTTGGGCAACGACGGATGGCGCGCATTGCTGGCAAAGGCAATCGCCTTGATACGTCCGGTGCGCACATGCGGCAGCGGCAGCGCCAGGGCGGCCATCGCGAGGTTGACGTCGCCCGCCAGCGCCGCATTCACCGCCGGGGCGATGCCCTGGTAGGGCACATGCAGCATCTCGATGCCCAGTTGCGTGGACAGGGCCTCGAACTTGATGTGGTGCTGGCTGCCCACGCCGGGCGTGGAGTAGGTGACCTTGCCGGGATTGGCCTTGGCATAGGCAATCACTTCCTGCAGCGTGCCGGGGCCGAAGTTGGCGTTGGCGATCAGCAGGAACGAGAGCTGGCACAGCAGTGAAAGCGGTACCAGGTCGCGCTCCGGCACGTAGGGCAATGCCTTGTTGAGGATGGGCGAGGTGGAAATGCCGGAGTCAGCCCCCATCAGCAGGGTGTAGCCGTCCGCCGGCGCGCGCGCCACCATGTTGGTACCGATGGTGGAGTTGGCGCCGGGCCGGTTTTCAAACACGATGGCCTGGCCCATCTTCGCCTGCAGTTTGCCGGCGATATTGCGGCCAAGCAGTTCGATCGAGCCACCGGCGGCGAAGGGCACCACCACCTTGATCGGCTTGTTGGGGTAGTCGCCCTGCTGTGCCCAGGCGGGCAGGCCGCCTATCACCCAGGGTGCTGTAGCGGCCATGCCCAGCCATTGGCGGCGTTTGATTCCGGATGGTTTTTTCATGCGCCTGGTTCTCGCTCGTTGAT
Source organism: Burkholderiales bacterium (assembly GCA_965279115.1). GTDB lineage: Bacteria > Pseudomonadota > Gammaproteobacteria > Burkholderiales > JAEUOS01 > JAEUOS01. The sequence goes on along the minus strand of OZ257137.1, from coordinate 2,089,380 downwards.
GGCCTGCGGGGCCGCGTCAATCGGCGAATATCGTCGGGAGAGCGGCAATCGGCAGGCAGATTAGCCGCGTGCTCCGGAATGCGCAAATGCTACCTGCCGCCAGGCAGGAGGCGTTGCGTTGCACAAGCGCGCGGAAGGCGCGTGAACGACTATTTCCGCTTGGCCGTGAGCGCAGGTTTCCGGTTCAGGCAGTCCACCAGCCCGTCAAGGTCGCGGTCGGCCGCGTCGTGCTGCGCATGCAGGTTGCCTGCCGCCTCCAGCAGCACTTCGACGCGGGCAATCCACACCCGGGAGAGTTCGTCGCGGATGGCGGACTTGATCTCCTCCGGCGCGCCGTACCACGCCCGGTCGGCGAATTCCGCGCGCGCCTGTTCGTTCATCATGCCGGCCACCTGTTCCATGTGCGCGTTGTTGATGCGCACATGGCCCATTTCGTGTTCCAGCACCACCTGGTAGGGGCAACTGCCGGCAGGGATCTCGCGCGCGATATGCACCGCCTGCGGCGTGATTCCCACCCGGATGGTGGCGGAAATGCGCGCGCAGTTCATGCCGGTGGCCTTTTCCGTCACGGCGCGCGCGGTCCATTCCACCTGCACTTCGGGGGTGAATTCGGTGGCGCCGAACACGGCGTCCTGTGGCGAAACCGACATCAGTTTGCGCAGTTCGCCCAGGCCCAGCTTCTGGCCGATCACCGGCGGGGCGGGATGAACCTCGAACACCAGGGTGGAGGGCTCCAGCCGGTCCGCGCAGGCTTGTCGCAGCGTCGGCGAAGGCGCGATCGTGCCCGGCTGCAACCCGGGTTGCGCCGCTGCCAGTTGCGGCAGGGCAAGCATGAGGGCAATCAGGCGTCGCTTCACGGGTGGGCCTCCGCCGGCCTGGGGCCGGTGCAAGTCGGGCGCCTGAAGCGGCGCCTTCAGGTCTGGTCTACGGACGCGCCGGCAAGAACTGAAGCGTCGTGTGGCGTCGTGGCCGGTTGGTACACTTGTTCGATGAACGCCTTGCACCCACAACACCCGGACAGCGCACCATGACAGACACCGACATCAAGGCCCGCGTCATGCGCCTGGCCCAGGCCGACCCCTACTCCAGTTTTCTCGGGTCCACCTGCATCGAATGCGGCCCCGGGCTTGCCGTCTTGCAGATGCAGGTGACCGACCGGCACCTCAACTTCAACGGTACCTGCCACGGCGGCGCGATCTTCACGCTGGCCGATACCGCCTTCGGGCTGGCTTCAAACTCGCACGGCGCGGTAGCCGCAGCCATCGACGCGCATATCACCTACCAGGTGGCGGTACGGTCCGGCGACCTGCTGACGGCGCGCGCGGTCGAGGTATCGCGTTCGCGGCGCCTCGGGGTCTACCGCATCGACGTCACGCGCGGCGACGGCAAGCCGGTATCGAGCTTCACCGGCACGGTGTTCATCACTGAAGGCAGGCACGACGACAGCGCCGTCCCCGGATAGCCGTTGGCGTCGTGCCCGGCGCAGCCTGGATACCGCAGCCGACGCCAATCACCCGCGCTATGTGGGCCGTAGCGCAGACAGTACGCCCGGTCTGCGGCAGGCTGGCGTGTTCCTGATGCGTCGCCGTGACGCACACGCCACAAAGGGCATCCCATGCAAGTCTTGCTGCACGCCGATCCGCACGTCGATGGCCGTCACCAGATGGCCGATCACCTCGAGACCGTAGTCAAGGATGCGCTCGACCGTTTCGCCGAACGCGTGACGCGGGTCGAGGCGCATCTCTCCGATGCGGATGGCCAGGCCAGGGCCGGGGTCGGCGCCATCCACTGCACGCTGGAAGCCCGGCTTACCGGGCTGGCATCGGTGGTGGTGAAGGAGCATGCCGACAATGCCCATCAGGCCATTGAGGGCGCGGTGCGCAAGCTCAAGCGCTCGATCGGGGTGGAGATTTCAAGGCACGACCCGCGCCGCCACCACGTGCAACCCGGAGCGACGCCGGCCGATGACACCGAGGAAAAGCTGGCCTGAACCGGAAGGTGTGACGCGGAGCCGCGCCCGAAGGTCAGGGTTGGCTCAGCACCACTTTGAGTGGTGGCTTGTCGTTTCACAGTGCCAGCCAGGCGAACGCCATGCTGTTCTGAAACTCGCCTATCCAGCGTCCCGCCTTGGGGTGGCCCGCCATGCCGGACGGTTCCGGCAAAACACCAAACCATGGCTCGTCGGGCGGTTCGCGCCAGGTCAGGCCCCCTTGTTGCAGCAGCGAAGACCAGAGGGGTTCACCAGCGGCCGGGTCGGGTGCCACTGCCAGCGTGGCCACCAGGGCTGTCTTTCCCTTGTGCGGGCGTTCGGCGCGAAATTGCCCCACCGGACCCCACAGATCCACCTTGAGGGTATTGTCCCTCGCCTGTGCGCTGGCGCTGAAATGCGAAACCGCCGGCAGCACCAGGGGGCACCGCTTGCCGGTGGCAACCACCGATCCCAGCCATGGTGTCACCAGCGCCATGACCTTTTCATTGACTTCGGCGCGTGAGGTCAGCCGCTCCGGGCCGTCGGGTAGGGAGATGTGACGCAGGTTCATGATTTTCCCGTCCCGCGGCCCTGGGGCCTGCAAGGCACCCATCGATGGCGGGCGCCGTCGCCAGTGCTTCGCCGCGCCATACGGGTCGCATCCCCCGCCTTAGGCGCACGCCGGGGGGCGGCGCGGCCATTGAGGAGGCGGCGTGCGGGCTGGAAGCAGAATGGAGACTACGATCACGCTGCGCCGACCATCTGTGCGGAAACCCACATAAACCCGGCCGGCCTCGCCTGCCTTGCGTGTTCCACCCCTCAGGGGGTTTCAGGCAGCCGGCGCGGCAGGCTTGCCGCGCATGCGCCGAAAGCCACGCCCGATCAGCCGCGCCAGGTCGTCGATGTAGGTGAACACCACCGGGATCACCAGGAGCGACAGGAAGGTCGAGGTGATCAGCCCGCCGATGACCGCGATCGCCATCGGGCTCCGGAACGACGGGTCGGCCGCGCCGCTGCCGATGGCAATCGGCAGCATGCCCGCGCCCATGGCGATGGTGGTCATGATGATGGGCCGGGCGCGCTTGTGGCAGGCGTCCATCAGTGCGTCCAGCCGGCTCTTGCCGTCACGCCGCGCGACGATGGCGTACTCGACCAGCAGAATGGAGTTCTTGGTGGCCACGCCCATCATCATGATCAGGCCGATGAGCGAGGGCATCGAAAAGCTCTTGCCTGTCACCAGCAGGGCGACGAAGGCACCACCCAGCGAGAGCGGCAAGGCGGCGAGGATGGTCACCGGCTGCAGCACGTCCTTGAACAGCAGCACCAGCACGATGAAGATGCACAACACGCCGGTCAGCATGGCCAGGCCGAAGCTGGCGAAGAGTTCGCCCATCACCTCGGCGTCGCCGATCTCGATCTGCTTCACCCCCGCCGGCAGGTTGCGGATCGAGGGCAGTTCCTTGGCGGCGGCAGTCACCTCGCCCAGGGGCACGCCGGAGAGTTCGATCTCGAAATTGATGTTGCGCGCCCGGTCGTAGCGGTCGATCAGCGCCGGGCCGCTGCCCATTTGCAGCGTCGCCACCTGGCCCAGCATCACCGAGCCCACTTCCGGCTTGGTCGAGGGAATTGAAAGCCGCTCGAGCACGCGCAGATCCTTGCGGGCCGCGTCGTCGAGCTTGACCATCACCGGCACCTGGCGTTGCGGCAGGTTGAGCTTGGGCAGCGCCACGTCGTAGTCGCCGATGGTGGCGATGCGCAGCGCCTCGCCGATGGCGGCGGTGGTCACGCCGAGGTCGGCGGCGCGCGCGAAATCGGGCCTGATCGAAAGCTCGGGCCGGATCAGCGCCGCCGTGGAGGCCACGCTGCCCAGGCCGGGGATGGTGCGCAGGTCGCGCTCGACTTCCAGCGCGGCGGCGCCCAACACCTGCGGGTCGTCGCCGGTGAGCACCAGCACGTATTTCTCGCCGGAGGCGCCCAGGCCCACCTTGGTGCGCACCCCCGGCAACGCGGCCATCACTTCGCGCAATTCTTGTTCTGTGGCCTGCTTCTTGGTGGCGCGCACCTCGCGCGACTCCAGCAGCACGGTAAGCGTGGCCTTGCGCACCTCCGAGGCGCCCTGCGGCGCGAACGGGTCGGCGCCTGCTGCGCCGCCGCCGATGGTGGTGTAGACACTCTTGACATACTTCACCGGCGTGATCAACGCACGTGCCCGCTCCGCTGCTTCGCGGGTCTGCGCCAGCGTGGCGCCGGGCGGCAATTCCACATGCACCTGGGTCTGCGAGTTGTCATCCGGCGGGATGAAGCCGGTCGGCAACAGCGGGATCAGCATCACCGAGCCGACAAAGAACGCCAGCGCCGCGCCGATGGTGACCCAGCGGTACTTCAGGCACCAGGCGGTCGTGGCCATGTAGGCGCGCATTACCCGGCCGTCCTTCTGCACATGATCGTCCGCCGCCTTCATGATGTAGGCCGCCATCATCGGCGTCAACATGCGCGCCACCACCAGCGAGGCGAACACCGCCAGCGAGGCGGTCCAGCCGAACTGCTTGAAGAACTTGCCGGCAATGCCGCTCATGAAGGCGGTGGGCAGGAATACCGCGATCAGCGTGAAGGTGGTGGCGATCACCGCCAGCCCGATTTCGTCGGCCGCCTCCATGGCCGCCTGGAAGGGCGTCTTGCCCATGCGCAGGTGGCGCACGATGTTCTCCACCTCCACGATGGCGTCGTCCACCAGAATGCCCACCACCAGCGAGAGCGCCAGGAGTGTCACCACGTTGAGCGAAAAGCCCAGGTAGTGCATGCCGATGAAGGCCGGTATCACCGAAAGCGGCAGCGCCACGGCGGAAACGAAGGTGGCGCGCCAGTCGCGCAGGAACAGCCACACCACGATCACCGCCAGGATCGCGCCCTCGTAGAGCAGCATCAGCGAGCCGTGGAACTCCTCGTCCACCGGCGAGACGAAGTCGAAGGCCTCGGTGAGCTTCATGTGCGGATGCGCCGCCGACAGTTCCGCCAGTGCGGCACGCACGCCGGCGCCGACTTCCACCTCGGAGGCGCCGCGGCTGCGCGTGACCTCGAAACCGACTACCGGCTTGCCGTTCAGGAGCGCCAGCGAGCGCGTTTCCGCAATGCTGTCGGTGACCCTGGCGATCTGGTCCAGGCGCACGCGGCGCCCGCCGGAAAGCGACAGTTCGATGCGGCCGAGTTCATCGGCGGTGCCCACATTGCCGAGCGTGCGCACCGCCTGCTCGGCGGTGCCGATGTCGACCCGTCCGCCTCCGGCTTCCTGCTGGATCTGGCGCAACTGGTGCGAGACCTCGCCGGCGGTGATGCCGAAGGAAGCGAGGCGTGCCGGGTCCAGCGCGATGGCGACTTCGCGGGTCACGCCGCCGACGCGACTGACCGCGCCGACGCCGCGCACCAGCAACAGGCGCTTGGCAATGGTGTCCTCGACGAACCAGGACAGCCCTTCCTCGTCGAGCCGGTCGGATGCGACCGCGTAGGCCAGCACCGGGCTGCCGGCCAAATCCAGCTTGGTGACAATCGGGTCGCGCACGTCGCCCGGCAGGTCGGCCCGCACGCGCGATACGGCCGAGCGCACGTCGTCAAGCGCCTCCTGCACCGGCTTCTCGAGCCGGAATTCGGCGGTGATGGTGACCGCGCCGTCCTGCACCTTGGTGTAGATGTGCTTGAGTCCCTGCAGGGTGGCGATGGAATTCTCGATCTTGCGCGCCACGTCGGTTTCCAGCTGCGAGGGCGAGGCGCCGGGCAGGGACGCGCTGACGTTGATGGTCGGCAGGTCCAGGTCGGGGAAGTTCTGCACCTTCATGGCAGAGAAGGACAGCATCCCGCCGAAGGTCAGGAGGACGAAGAACATCAGCGCCGGAACCGGGTTCCGGATGCACCAGGCCGAGACGTTCATTTCACCACCTTGACGGTGTCGCCATCGGCCAGGAAGGCCACGCCGGAGGCGACCACCCGGTCAGCCGCGGTGAGACCCTTCAGCACCTCCACCGCGCCGTCGACGCGCTGGCCGAGCTCCACCTTCACGCGCGTGACTCTTGTCGTGTCGCCCTGGACGGGCGCGGCACGGTACACATAGGCGAAGCCGTCGCGCATCACCACCGCATCCTGCGGCACGGTAAGTCCGCTGGATTCGCCAAGGCCGAATTCGCCGCGCGCGAACATGCCGGGCTTGAAGCCGCGCTTCATCGCCTCCGGCAGGTCCACATACACCAGTGCGTTACGAGTGGCGGCGTCCACCGTCGGCGCGATCACGCGCACGCGGCCTTCGATGCTGCCCACGCCGGTGGCGCTGACGGTCACAGCGAGTCCGGGCTTGAGCTTGCCGATCTCGCTTGCTGTGACTTCGCCGCGCCATTCGAGCCTGCTCTTGCGGATCAGCCGGAACAGTTCCTGCCCCTGTGGCACTACCGCGCCCACGGTGGCGTTGCGCGCGGAGATGATGCCGTCGTCGCTGGCGATCACGCGGGTGTGCGCCAGGCGTAGTTGCTGCGCCGCCTGCTGGGCGCGCGCGAGTTCCAGTCGCGCCTGCGCGGTTTTCTCGGCGGTGGCGTACTGCGCCACCTGCTGTGCGGAGAGAGCGCCGCTGGCGGCGATGGATTGCGCGCGTTCGGCGTTGGCGCGCGCCTCGGCCAGCGTGGCTTCGGCTTCCGCCACCTGGGCGCGCGCCTGCGCGAACTCGGCTTCCACTGTCTCCGCGGCGAAGACCGCCAGCACCTGGCCGCTCCTGACCACGTCGCCCACCTGGGCGCGCACTTCCTTCAGGCGCAGGCCGTTGGCCTCGGCGCCGAGGATGGCTTCTTGCCAGGCCGTCACCGAGCCGTTGGCCGAAAGACGCAGCGGCACGGCGCGGTTTTGCGGCTGCGCCAGTGTGACGGTCAGCGCCGGCTTGATCGCGGCAGCCGGCTTGGCGGCGGATTTGTCGGCGGCCTTGTCTTGCGCGTTGCTGCCTGCGGCAATAGTCGTGGCGCAGAGTGCTGCGCACAGGGTGAATATCTTGAACATGGGCTTCATGGTGTGCTTGTCCATCAGGGCTTGCTGCGAGCAGCGTTGATGTCGAGGGCGCCGTCCCAGCCGCCGCCGGCGGCGCGGTAGAGCGAGATCCAGGCGGAAACGCCTTCGTATTCAAGTGCGACAACGGCGGCGTCGGCGGCGTAGGCGGTGCGGCGTGCGTCTTCGAGTTCGATCAGGCTGCCCAGGCCGGCTTGCTGGCGGGTGCGCGCGCCTTCCAGGCTTTGGCGGTAGCCGGCGGCCGCCGCGAGCGTGTCCTTCATGCGCTCCGATACGCTGGCCAGCCTGACCATCGCCTCCTCGACTTCGCGCACGGCGTTGCGCACGCGGCCGCGATAGGCGGCCTCGGCGGCCGCGTATTGGGCGCGCGCGGCGTCGGCGTTGGCGACGCGCCGGCCGCCATCGAGCAGCGGCAAGGTCAACGAAGGGCCGATCGACCAGGTGGTCACGCTGATGGTGGGGCTGCCGTCCAGGCGCGAGCGGGTGGGCGTGACGTTGCCGGCGAGCGAAAGGCGCGGGTAGCGGTCCGCTTCGGCCACGCCGATATCGGCACTGGCTGCGGCAAGTTCACGCTCGGCGGCGGCGACGTCAGGGCGTTGCGCCAGGAGGCGCGCCGGGACCGCGTCAACGGCAAAGCGCGCCGGCTTCGGCAGCTTCGGCGCCACGCCGGCAGGGCGCGCCAGCCGCGCGCGCAGCGCCGGCTCCTCCAGGGCGGTCAGGGAGACCAGGCCCTTGATGTCGATTTCGCATTGCGCCTGTTTTTGCAGCAGGTTGGCCGCGCCGTCGGCGGCACTCGCGCGGGCGAGCGCGGCATTGGCCGGTGACTGCAGGCCGGCGCCGGCGGTGATCGCGGTCAGGCGCGCGGTTTCATTGCGCGAAGCGCCGTCGGCGCGCGCCAGTTCCACCTGGAACTCGCACAGCCGGTAGTTGGCATAGGCGTTGGCCACCTCCGCAGCCAGCGCCACCCGCGCGTCGTGCCAGGAGGCGACGTTGGCGTCGAGCTGGGCGCGGGCAGATTCGCGCTGGCGCGCCGCGCCGCCGAAGAGGTCGATCTCCCAGCTGCTTTGCAGGCCCACGCTGGCCTGCGAACGCAGCACCGCCGGGCCACCGAAGCTGAAGGCCGAGCGGTTGGCCCCGGCTGTGGCGTCCAGTGAAGGGTTGCTCATCGCGTTGGCCGCGATCGCGTCGGCGCGCGCGCGTTCGATGCGCGCCACGGCCTGGGTCAGGCTGGCACTGGCGCGCTGTGCGGCGGCGATCAGGTCGGTCAGTACCGGATCTTCGAATTGCTGCCACCAGGCCGTAAGCGCCGCGTTGCTGCCGCCATGCGCAGCCAATGCCTGCGCAGCCGCCTGTTGTCCGGGCGCCTGCCAGGCCTGCACCTGCGGCGCGGGTGCCTTGTAGTCCGGGCCGAGCGTGGTGAAAAGGCCCTGGGTCATCGCACAGCCTGCCAACCCGGGCAGGGCCGCGGCCAGCACGAGCCGGCGCATTGATCGCGCAACAGGGGAATGTCGGGTTCGCATGTCAGGGGTCCTCATGCCGGCGCAAGGCCGCGGCGCAACGCTTCGGCGTCGATCATGGCGGCGGCGAAATGCGCCAGGCGCGTGGCCAGGGTGTCGATTGCGTCCGGGCTGCCGAGCAATTCGGGCGCGATGGCGTCGACGATGTCCTGACCCACGTAGTAGTGCACCGCCATCCCGACCACCGAGAACGCCAGCCGCTGGACATCGACATCCGGCGCTGCCATGCCGAAGCGCCGGGTCAGCATGCGCACCATGGCTTCGTGTTGCGGCTTGATCTCGGCCTCGATCGCCTCTTCCCAGGCACCGGTGGGTTCGATCATCTCGCGGAAATGCAGCTTCATCACCAGGCGCACCGCCTCCCCGCGTTTGAGCGGTTCAAGGAACTCGGCAAAGAAGCGGCGCAGCGCATCCGGCAACGGCAGGGCGGGATCGATCTCGGCGCAACCGTGGGCGTTTTCGCCCAGCGGTTCGGTGAAGGCGGCGCGGTAGAGGCCGGCCTTGTCGCCAAAATAGTAACGGATTGCCGAGATGTTGGCGTTCGCTGCCTCCGCAATTTCGCGCGTGGAGGCACCTTCAAACCCTTTCTCTGCAAAGAGTCTAAGCGCAGCAAGCACTAACTTCTGGCGTGGGTGCTCGGTCTCGGCACGGGACCAGGCAGGGACTGCATTCATCATGGCTAAATCCGACTAAATCGCTCGATTGAAGAATAAATCAATCGATTGAACCAAGTCAAGCCATTCTTGTTGCGACGCAAAATTGTTGCGCGCGGATGCCTCAGGCGTTGGTGACCGCGCGGGATTCAGCGACGACCATGGGGCGTTTCGAGGCCCAACAGCGGCCCCGCCGGCACTACTCCCGTCGGATTGATATTGAGGTGTGACTGGTAGTAATGCCCCTTGATATGCCCGAAATCCACAGTCTCCGCGACTCCCGGCCATTGGTACAACTCGCGCAGGTAGCCCGACAGGTTCGGGTAGTCAGCAACCCTTCGCCGATTGCATTTGAAATGCCCCACGTAAACCGCGTCGAAGCGGATCAGGGTAGTGAATAGCCGCCAGTCGGCTTCGGTGATCGTTTCCCCGCACAGGTAGCGCTGGCGGCCGAGACGCTCATCGAGCCAGTCGAGGGTGTCGAACAGCGGCCCGACTGCCTCTTCGTAAGCTGCCTGGGTGGTGGCGAAGCCAGCCTTGTAGACGCCGTTGTTGACGGTGTCGTACACCCGCGCGTTGACGGCGTCGATTGCCCCACGCAGGGCCTGCGGGTAGTAGTCGCCCGCGGTGGCGCCGATGCCGTCGAAGGCGCTGCCCAGCATGCGGATGATCTCGGAAGACTCATTGTTGACGATGCTTGCGGTGGCCTTGTCCCACAGCACCGGCACGGTAACGCGGCCGGTGTAGGCCGGGTTGGCACGGGTGTAGACCTCATGCAGCACGCGCGCGCCGGTGATGGTGTCCGGTACCACGCCCGGGCCGGGCGCGAAGGTCCAGCCCTCCTCGCGCATCAGCCAGTGCACCACCGAGAGCGACATCATGTCCTCCAGCCCTTTGAGCTTGCGGAAGATCAGCGCGCGGTGCGCCCAAGGGCATGCCAGGCTCACATAGAGATGATAGCGGCCGGCCTCCGCCTTGAATCCGCTCAGCCCTGAAGGGCCAGCGCTACCGTCAGAGGTGATCCAGTTGCGGAACTGCGACTCGCGCCGCACGAAGCGCCCGCCGGTGGCAGAGGTGTCGTACCACTGGTCCTGCCACTTGCCCTCCACCAGGAGTCCCATTTGCTTGCTCCCCTGCGTTCGCGCGTCGAGCCCGTCGGCGTTGCTACTCGATCAGGTTGTCCGCGCTCACCAGCACCGCCTGGGGAATCGAAATTCCCAGCGCCTTGGCGGTCTTCATGTTGACCACCAACTCGAATTGCGTCGGCTGGGCGACCGGCAGGTCGCCCGGCTTCGCGCCGGCGGCGATCTTGCCGACATAGTCCGCCACGCTGCGGAAAGATGCGGCCAGACTCTCGCCGTAACTCATCAGGCCGCCCGCGTCGACGAATTCCCGCACGCCATAGAAGGCGGGCAGGCGATGCCTGGCCGCGAGCGCCACGATCTCCGCGCGTTTGCCAAAAAAGAACGGTTCGTCGGGCAGCACAAAGATCGCGCCGGCCTTCTGCCGGACTGCCGCCTCGAAGGCGTCGGCCAGTGGTACATCGGTAGGCCTACGACCGCTTTCTACCTTCACAAGGTCGAGCTTCAACCTCGGGGCGACCGAAGCCAGGGTATTGAACATGCGCGGGTGCATCGCGCTGGCGCTGTCGACCAGTACGGCAACCGTCGCCGACTTGCCCAGAACCTGGGCAAATATCTCCAGTTTCCTGCCGATCAGGTCCTCGGCCTGGCTGGACCGACCGGTGACATTGGCACCAGGCCGGGCCAGGCTTTCAATCAGTTTCTGGCCGACCGGGTCGGCCACGGACGCCATGACGATCGGCGTGGACGTGGCGGATGTGCCAAACACCTGCTGCGCAACGCGCGTGGTCGGCGTACAGGTGGCGATCACTACATCGACCTTCGCGGCCGCGAACTGGCGTGCGATCGTCGGCACCTCCTGAACACGCCCCTGCGCGTAGCCGCGCTCGACAATCAGGTTGCGGCCTTCGACATAACCTTGCGCACGCAGACCCTCCAGCAGTGCCTGCTCTTCATGCGGCGCAGTCACATCACCGGCGAGAATGCCGATGCGCAGCGTCTTGCCTGCTCTCTGCGCCAGCCCCAGGCCTGGCGCGCAGGCCAGGAAGACGGCTGCCGTGATCATGGTGCGGCGCTGGATGATCAACGGATCTGACATCGGGCCATCTCCCGGAAGTTGACCGGATGATGTTACTCCCGCAAGCGCACAGGCGGGCTTGGGCGTCCGCGCGCGCGGCGCGCTAAGATGCCTGGTCCTGCTTTCCCGCCGACCGAATCTCCATGCTCACCGCCGACGAAATCGAGCGCTACCATCGCGATGGCTATGTCGTGCCGCAGGCCTTTCGCCTGCCCGCGCCGGTGCTCGATTCGATCAAGGCGCGCCATGCCGCGCTGCTGGCCGCGCATCCTGAATTCCGCGACTACTGCCCGGCGCTCTTCAACCACGACCGCGGCTTTCTCGACTATGCGGCCAACGCCGACATCCTCGACATGGTGGGCCAGCTCATCGGCCAGGACGTAGCGCTGTGGAACATGAGCTTTTTTGCCAAGCCGGCCGGTAACGGCAAGCGCACGCCGTGGCACCAGGACGGCGAGTACTGGCCGATCCGGCCACTGGCCACCTGCACCGTTTGGCTGGCAGTGGATGACTCGACCATCGAGAATGGCTGCCTGCGGGTGATTCGCGGTTCCCACAAGGAACGTGCCTTGAAGGCGCACAACACGGTGGCCGGCAACGACGTCACCCTGAACCAGGAACTCGATGCCGCCGAGTACGACGAGGCCGACGCGGTCGACGTCACGCTTGAAGCCGGGCAACTGTCGCTGCACGACGTGTACTTGCTGCACGGCTCCGAGGCCAACACTTCGCCCAAGTCCCGCCGCGGCATGACCATGCGCTTCATGCCCACCACCAGCGTTTTCGACCGCGACATCGCGCGCGAGAAGGCGCGCAGCATCGGTGGCGTCGATCACTCGAACCGGCAGATCTACCTGATGCGCGGCATCGACCGCTCCGGCCGCAATACCTTTGTCAATGGCTGAGCCGGCCGCATCCGTAACACCCAACCCTCTCAAAGAACCCGGAGACCCTGCATGAATCGAAGCACCCGCATCGTCGCGACAACACTTCTGGCGGCGCTGGCACCACTCGCCATGTCCGGCGCGGCGCTCGCGCAGGCCTGGCCGGCCAAGCCCATCAAGCTGATATCGCCCTACCCCGCAGGCGGCGGGGTCGATACCGTCTCGCGCCTGGTGGGCGAGCGCCTGGCGACCCGGCTCGGGCAGAGCGTCACGGTCGACAACAAGCCCGGCGCGGGCGCCACCATCGGCGCCGACGCGCTGGCCAAGAGCCCTCCGGACGGTTACACCCTGATGGTCGGCAGCATCACCGACTACGCGATCGCGCCGCACATCCACAAGAACCTCGGCTTCGAGATGAAAAAGGATCTGTTGCCGGCGGTCGAGCTGGGCTACGGCACGGTGGTGCTGGTGGTCAACGCCGACCTGCCGGCGAAGAACGTGGCCGAACTGGTGACTCTGGTGAAATCGAAGCCCGGGCAATTGAGCTATGCATCGTCCGGCATCGGCGGCCTGCAGCACCTCAATGGCGAAATGTTCAAGCAGATGGCGGGGCTGGACCTGGTGCATGTGCCCTACAAGGGCACGGCGCAATTCCTGCCGGACCTCCTGTCCGGCCGGGTGCCGATGTCCATCGACAGCCTGCCGGCGCACCTGCCGCATATCCGCAGTGGCAAGACCCGCGCCCTGGCGGTGGCCAGCCGGACGCGCTCCGCCACCCTGCCGGAGGTGCCGACCATGTCCGAGGCCGGTATCGCCGGCTACGAGTCGGCCACCAATTACACCCTGTTCGCGCCGGCCGGCACGCCGCGCGAAATCATCGAGCGGCTCAATCGCGAAGCCAACGGGGTGCTGCAAATGGCGGATGTGCGCGAGAAACTGGCGTCGCTTGGCATCGTGACCTCCGGCGGCTCGGTCGAGGCGGTGCAGGCGCGCATTCCCGCCGAGATCGACAAGTGGGCGCGCGTGATCAAGAGCGCCAACCTCAAGTTCAACTGAGCATGGCTGCGCCGGCCCTGCCCGAAGGGCGCTGGCTCGATGTGGACGGCGTGGCCACGCGTTATTTCGAGGCGGGGGCGGGTGAGCCGCTGGTGTTGATCTACGGCGGCAACTTCGGCACCGGCGACTCCGCGTCCAGCGCCTACACCTGGAACCTCAACGCCGCGGCGCTGGCGCGGCGCTTCCGGGTGATCGTGCCCGACAAGCTGGGCCAGGGCGAAACCGGCAACCCGCCGGATGACGACTACACCATGGCCGCGGTGGTGCGGCATCTCGCGGCCTTCATGCGCAGGCTGCACCTGCCGCCGGCGCACCTGGTGGGCCATTCGCGCGGCGGCTATGCGGCGGCGCGCCTGGCAATGCAACATCACGACCTGGTCAAGACGCTTACCGTGGTCAACAGCGGCACGCTCTCGCCCGGGGTGGGCACCAACGAGGTGGCGCTGGCACGCCCGCCGCATCCGCGCGGCTCGCGCGAATGCGTGCGCTGGGTCTACGAGAACTACAGCCATTCGCCGGCGGCGGTCACCGAGGACTGGATCGACGCCGTGCTGGCCACCATGGCACTGCCCAAATACCAGGAGAGCGTGCGCAAGATGGAAGGCGGGAACCTCGCGGCGCGCCTGTTCCTGCCGGAACTCGCGCGGGAAAAGCGCGAGACGCTGCAATGGATTGCCGACGGCCGCCTGCAGCGCCCGGTGCAGGTGATCTGGGGCTTCAACGACCGCACCGCGGTGATCGAGCGCGGCATGGAACTGTTCCGCCTGTTTGCCGCACATGAGCGCGACACGCAGTTGCATGTGTTCAACGCCGCAGGCCACTTTCCGTTTCGCGAGCATCCGGCGCGCTTCAACGAACTGCTGGCGGGCTTCGTCGCGCGCCACGCGGGCGGGGCATGATGCAGGCAAGCAAGCTTGATGTGGCCGGTGTGCCTGCCAGCGTGTGGCAAATTCCGGGAAGCGGGAAGCCCATGGTGTTCGTGCAGGGCGGCGTGCCCGGTGTCACCCCGTGGGTGAGCGGTGCCCATGTATGGGGCGAGAGTCTCGCGCGCATTGCCGGCGGGCGCCCCGCCTGGGTGATCGACCTGCCGGGCAGCGGCGGCACCGGGTTGCCGGCCGGTGACCTCACGGCGGACCTGCTGGGCGCGCATCTCGGCGCCACCCTCGCCGCGCTGCGGATCGGTCCCTGCCACCTGGTGGCGCATGAACTTGGCGCCTTGCTCGCGCTGCATCTGGCACTGGAAAAGCCGGACCTGTTCAGCGGATTGTCCGTGGTGTCGAGCAGCGCGGCCGCGCCCAGCGGGGATGGCGTGCGCAATCTCACCCTCGAACACCCGCCCAGGCCCCTGTGGACACGCGCATCGCAGGCGTGGGCATTGCACCGCATTGTCTACGCCCACCAGTCGGTCGACGATGCCTTGCTCGATGCCTGCGTGGCGGCTGCGGGAACGGCGTCCCATATCGAGGCGGAGCGCCGCATGTCCGCGGGCGAGCACGATCGAGCCTTTGCGCCCAGCCTGTTGCGTGCCAAGGCGCGGCTGTTCGCCGCCTTGCGCGACACCGGGATCACGGTGCCGGTACAGGTGGTGTGGGGCAGCCATGACCCGCTTACTTCGGTGGAGCAAGGTCTGTGGCTGTTCCGCGCCATTGCCGCGCGCCAGGCGGCCGCGCAGTTTCACCTGATCAACCGGGCCGGCGCATTGCCTTTCCGCGAAGAGCCGGCGGCGTTTGCGCAGGTAGTGCGCGCGTTTGCCGACGGCCTGGCCCTTGAAGTGCCCTGATACCCATCGCCGGAGAGATCGTCAAGCCATGACCGATTCCGCAACAAAGGTAGCCACCACCTGCTGGGAATGCAGCACCTGCTGCGGCGCCCTGGCCACCGTGGTCGATGGCCGCGTCACGGAAGTGGCGCCCAATCCGGCGCATCCGGGCTCGAAGGGGATTTTCTGCGTCAAGGGATTCCGCGGCATGACCGGCGTGGCCGATGCGCCCGGGCGCCTGTTGTACCCCCAGCGTCGCGTCGGCGCGCGCGGGTCCGGGCAATGGCAGCGCATCAGCTGGGACGAGGCGCTTGATGAGATGGCCGAGCGCCTCGCGACTGTGTCGGCCGCGCACGGGCCGCTGGCCATCGCCGGCGCCACCAGCGGTGGCTATTTCTCGCGCAGCGTGCTCCATGCGTTGTTGTTGCGCTCACTGGGCACGCCCAACTGGATGATCAACCAGGACCTGTGCGGAGGTTGCCGCGGTGTCTCCGACATGGTGACCGGTCTTTCCATCGCCAACGGCGAGGACGTCGACGGTGCGAACAGCGTGCTGGTGGTGGGCGCCAATCCGCACATGGCCAACCCGGTGCAGTGGCAGCGTCTGAAAGCGGCGAAAAAGCGTGGCGCGCGCATCGTGGTGATCGACCCGATGGCGACCACCACCACCGAACTGGCCGACCTGTGGCTGCAGCCGCGCGTCGGCACCGATGCTGCCATCGCCCTGGCGATGATGCAGGTGATCATCGCCGAAGGCCGCCACGACCGGGACTTCATCGAACGCTGGTGCCATGGTTTCGATGCCCTGGCCGAGCGGGTGAGCGGCTGGACCCCGGCGCGCGCGGCGCAGGTCTCCGGCGTGCCGGCGGCGGCGATCGTCGAGGCGGCGAACATCTACGCCGACGGACCGGCCACCTTCGTGAGCGGCCACGGCATCGATGCAGTAGTGGGCGGCGTGCAGACCTTTCGCGCCTTTCACTGCCTGCTGGCGATCACCGGCAACCTCGACCGCGCCGGCGGCAACCGCCGCATCAAGCGCCCGGCCGGCTATCGCAACTACACCGACCTGCTGCACGATCCGGACTTCCGCCTCCCTCGCGAAGTCGAGACCATGCGCCTGGGCGCGCAGGACTATCCGTTGTGGGCCGGCGCGGACGGCTGGCAGAAGGCCTGCCACAACCCGGCGGTGATCGACGCCATCCTCACCGGACGGCCCTACCCGGTGCGCGCCATGTACGTGTCGGGCGTCAACATCGCCGTGACCTACCCGGACACCGCGCGGGTCATCAAAGCGTTGCAGGCGCTGGACTTCCTGGTGGTGGCGGCGCATTCCATGAACCCCACCGCGGCGCTGGCCGACATCGTGCTGCCCAAGACCACCACGCTGGAGGAAGAAGAAGTATCGCTGCAGCCGGGCGCACCCTGCGTGAGCCTCACCCGTGCGGTGCAGGCCCCGCGCGGCGAAGCGCGCTGCGAACTTGACATCGCCGTGCCGCTGCTCGACCGCATGGAGGCGCGTGGTGCGGTGCCGCGGCGCTTCCTGCCGTGGCGTACCTCGCGATCGTTCAGCGAGTACCTGGTGGGCCAAAGCGGCATCGACTTCGCCCGGCTCGAAGCCGACGGCTTCGCGCGCTTCGACTTCACGCTGGGGGATTTCGCGGCGCAACCCTTCAAGACGCCTACAGGCAAGGTCGAGTTGTACTCGACCCGCATGGCCGAAGCCGGGCTTGACCCGCTGCCGGACCTGCCCGCCACGCCGGATGTCTCCGCCGACCCGCGTTATCCGCTGCTGCTGCAGACCGGCCTGCGCGAGCGGGCCTATCACCACTCGCGTTTTCGCGACCAGGCCTGGGCGGCGGCGATCTCGCCGGACCCGGTGATGCGCCTGCATCCGGACACCGCCGAACAGCATGGCGTGGCCGCGGGTGACTGGGCGCGTATTTCCACACCCGCGGTCGCCGGCACCTGCGCGGCGAAGGTGGCGGTGAGCCCCCAGGTGCCCCCAGGGTTGGTGGTGACCGGCATGGGCTGGTGGCGTCCCGCCGGGCAAGGGCCCGACTATGGCGCGCGCGCGATCAACATCAATGCCGTGCTGAGCTACGACGGGCCCTACGACAGCGCCAGCGGTTCGCCGAACTCGCGCGCGCTGGCCTGCAGGATCGAGAAAATGTCGGCGGCGGAAAGCGCGGCGCTCCAGTAGGTTTGCGGGGCCGGCTCGCGCAGGGTTTTCGGGTCGCGCCGCACATTCTCCGTCGCCACCCGCCACGCCGAACGCAGGCGCGTCACCAGTTTCCCGCGGTCGCCAAACACCTCGGCATTGGCCAGGCGCAGCACCGTGATGCCGCGTGCTTCGAGGTCGCGATTCTTGGCGAGATCCAGACGCCAGCGCCACTGCGCGCGGTGATAGCCGCCATCCACCTCGATGGCCAGCCGCACGGTGGGAAAGTAGAAGTCCAGCGTCCAGTCGCCGACCGGCCATTCGCGCCGGAACTCGCCGGCCAGCGCACCGCCGCCGAGCGTGCGGAGAATGCGTTCGAGCTCCGCCTCGGCCTCGGTGGGCGCCAGGCGGCGCATGTCCGCCGCTGCGTAACGCTCGATGAAGGCGGGTGCGTCATCGGGAATCTTGCGACGGCCCTTCATGATTGCGGCTGGCTATCCGTGCAGCAAAGCTGCAACTATAAACTGTATAAAAATATAGTTCAACAATCCTGTCGCAAGGCAATCAGCCCGGTGTCCGTGTCGCAGCGACCTCCGGGGCCCCATACGTCGCCATGAAGTCGCGCACCATCCCGGTGGCGCCTTCCCAGTCGTAAAAGCGGAAATTGTGGCCGTTGATGACAAACGGCGCGCCGGAGTAGAACATCTCGTATTGCAGGTGCCGCGAGCCGAACTCGGAGCCGATCGCGTCCCAGGCCAGCTTGAAGAACTTGACCCGCTCGATCGAATCGGCGGCAGGCGATTTCTGCGTGCGTTCCACCAGCGCGCGCGCCTCCGGGTCGATGAGGTCGGCCACCGATGATGGCAGCATGATCAGCCCACCGCCCGCGAGTTCACGGAGGGTATGGATCACTTCCGGGTACAGCCGCTGCGCGGCCGCCTGTCCCGCGCACAGCATCATGCGGTTGGGCACGTAGTAGCCCTTGTAGTGCTCGCCCGCGGCCTCCATGCCCGCCAGCGCCGCGTCCATCAGCGCCGCCCTGGAGGCCAGCGCGCCGAGGGTGTCGCGCACCTGGGGCATGGAAAGCGTGCCATTGATCTCGGCGGTGCGCCGCGCGATGCCGAGCAGAAAGCGCAGCTTCACCGTCAGGCGCACCAGCGACTGGTAGTTCTGGTACACGTGCGCCCGGGTGTCGTGCCACTGCGCTTGCGCTGCGGCAATGTCGCGCGAGAGGAAGATGCGTTCGCGCGGAATGCGCACGTTGTCGAAGTGCACTACCGCGTCGTTTTCATCGAAACGGAAGGCCAGCGGGTTGTCGAATTCCGAAGCCGCTGCGCCTTCGTAGGAGCGGCGCGACATGAAGGACATGCCCGGCGTAGCCATAGGCAGGGCCGCCGTGAAGGCATAGGCCTCGTCGCCCGGCGCGAGCGGCTGTATGCCTGAAATGAGGATCTCGTTGGCCGCCACCGCCGAGGTGGCGAGCATCTTGGCACCCTGGATGACGATGCCGCCGGCATCCTCGTCGACGATATGCGCCACCAGGCCGGTATCCGGCTGGCCCGCGGCGGGACGCGACCGATCCGCCTGCGGATTGACGATCACGTAGCTCAGGTAAAGGTCGTTGTCGCGCGCATGGCGGAAGTAGTCGGCAAAGGCGCCCGCGCCGCGGCGGTCGAAGCGCTCGAAAACGTCGATGCCCATCATCATTCCGGCCAGTGTCGCGGCGATATGGTCGGGCGAGCGGCCGACCATGCCGCAGGTAAGCCCGGCCATGGCTTCCATGTGGGCGCGAATGGACAGCAGTTCCTCGCGCGAGGTCGGCAATTGCCAGTGCCGCCCCACCAGGCCACCGGAGCTTGGCGACGTGAAGGTCATCCGCGCGCGATTTTGCGGCGCACCCATGGCGTCGAAGAATCCGGCAGCGGTGCGGGTGAAGTTGCGAAACGCCGGATCGGCGGTGACGTCGGCGACGGCCTTGCCTTCGCAAAGCCAACGCCTGCCGTCGTCGAGTGCGGCCAGATGCTGGGCGCCTGTTTTCATGCGGATGCTCCCGGGAACCCGCGCACCGGAATGCCTGAGGCCGGATGTGCGCGCATCCCTGAGGTCGAGCAAGACGCATGCCGCGCGGGCGCGGCGACGCTTCTTAAGCGCCTTCCGGCACCACGACGCCGGTTTCGCGCGCGTAGGCGAACCACTCGCTGACAAGCTCCTGCAGCTTGGCGGGTTCGGCCGCGGCCAGGTCGGTGGTCTCACCCGGGTCGTTGGCAATGTTGAACAGCAGCCAGCGTTTGGCCGGCATTTCGGGCACGACGTTGTGGATCACCGCCGGCAGGTAGATCGCCTTCCAGTCACCCTTCTTCACGCCGCGCCCGTAGGCCAGCTCCCAGGCGATACGCTCGTCACTGGCGTGCACTTCGTCGCGTTCGCCCCTGAGCACAGCGGCCACCGAGATGCCACGCATCGGCAGCTTGCCGGCCGGCGGCGCGATGTCGATCCCCGCCATGTCCAGCAAGGTGGGCGCGACATCCATTACATGCAGAAAGGCCTGCGATTCGTCGCGTCGGGCGATTCCCGGGCCACAAGCCAGGGCGCAGGTGCGCACGCCGCCCTCGCTGGTGTAGCGCTTGAACAGGAAGAACGGCGCCGATTGTGCTTGCGCCCAGCGCGGACCCACCGAGGTGTAGCTGGTCGCGCGTCCGATGTTTTCCAGCCGGTTGTCGGCCTTGGTGGCGATCCAGTCGCGCCAGGGCGGGGTGTTCTCGCGCAGCGTGCCGGAGGGCCCGTTGTCGGACATGAAGAGGATCACGGTGTTGTCCAGCCGCCCGCTGCGCCGAACCGCATCGACGACGCGTCCGACCGCGCGGTCCATCGCATGGATCATCGCGGCATAGACTTCCATCTTGCGCGATTCGATCTGTCTTTGCGCCGGCGCGATGGCCTCCCAGGGGGTGCCGCCACGGATATCCGCCGGCTCCATGCTGCCTGCGGCGAGACCGAGGGCGCGCATGCGCGCCAGGCGCTTCAGGCGCAGGGCTTCCGGGCCGTCATCGTAGAGCCCGCGATACGTTTCCACCAGTTCCGCGGGCGCCTGCAGGGGGCTGTGCGGCGCGGTGAAGGCCAGGTAGGAAAAGAGCGGACGCGCATCGTCCTTTGCCGCCTCAATGAACTCGACCAGGCGGTCGGCGAAGAAGTCCGTCGAATACGCGCCTTCAGGAAACATGACCGGTTCGTCATCGCACCGGTAGCGCGACTCACCATGGGTGCTGGCGGTGGCCGCTGTCTGGTCGGCGCCATAGTGGTTGTGCTCGCCCTGCATCAGCGCCCATGAGTGCTCGAAGCCGCGCGTACGCGGCATCGAGTGGAACGGGGCTTCCGCGCCGAGGTGCCACTTGCCGGACATCATGGTGCGATAGCCGGCGTCGCGCAGGCGCTCGGCGATGGTCGCGGCGCGGTCGGTGAGGTAGCCTTCGTAGCCGGGCTTGCCGGTCTGCTCGGGCGTCCGAATCTCCACCATCGTGCCCATGCCCACCTCGTGGTGGTCGCAGCCGGTCATCAGCATGGCGCGCGTGGTCGAGCACAGCGGCGAGGTGTGGAAATTGGTCAGGCGCATGCCGCGCGCGACCAGGGCATCCAGATTCGGCGTGTCGACCTCGCCGCCGAAACAGGCAAGGTCGGACCAACCCATGTCATCGACGACGATGACCAGGAAGTCGGGGCGCTTGTCGATTCGCTGTGCATTCATGTGACGCACGGTCCTCAGAGAACGATTTCGCGCGCCGGGCCGCGCACATCCATCTCGAACTCCAGCCCGATCACCGGCGGCCGGCAATAGTGCCAGGCCAGCCCGCCTTCGCCGGCACCGCGCGCGGCCAGCGATTCACCTATCAGGTGGCCGATGTTCTGCACGGTGTAGAGCTGGGTGCTGGTCGCGTCAGCCCAGGAAAGGCCCAGAAGCTTCAGGCGGCGTTCCATCTCGGCTACGACGAAGGCGACTTTCTCGCGCATCCCCTCGGGTGAAGTGTCGCCCAGGCGCACGATGCGTTCGGCATACGTTCCGGCGCCACCCCTGGCATCACCGCCGCCGGCCAGTATGAAGCTCTGGCGAGCACCGGCTGCGGCCGGCACGGTGTAGGAGAACGCATGCATCACCGCGTCCGCCGGCTTGTTGTACATCGGGCAGACGTTGGTGCGCGCCACCGGATTGACCGGCGCGGCGCCGTCCTGGTAGATGCCCCAGCGCTCGAGGGTCTTCACATAGACCCGGTTGAAGTCGATGAAGCCCTGGTCGGTGAAAGGTGCCGGCGAGCGCAGTTCGCAGGCGGCAAAGGCGGTGCTTGGGCGCGCAACCGCGGCGAGATGCGCCTCCACAGCCGCATAGGCTTCGCCCATCGGCAGCGGCCGGGCGAAGCGTGCGCGCACGATCTCGAAGCCGGGTTCGGCGGCGACGCCGCCCGAATACTGGAACACCGCCTTGATGTAGCGGTAGCCACCGGCGGCAAAGACAGGTACGTCGGACATGCTGTGGTCTCCTTGGGGTTGCCGCGCTTGCGACGGCGATCAGTCGATCTTCATTTTCGCCTCGCGTACCACGCGGGCGTACTTGGCGATCTCGGCCTTCAGATGCTCGCCGAATTTCTCCGCCGTGCCGCCGAGCGGCTCGAGGCCGCGCTCGATCATGATGGCGCGCACCGCAGGGTCGGCGAGCACACGGTTGATTTCCGAGTTCATGCGCGCCACCGCCTCCTTCGACGCGTTGGCCGGGGCCAGCAGGCCGTACCAGGAGTCGGTCTCGAAGCCCGGCAGTCCCTGCTCGGCCACCGTCGGCAACTCCGGCGCCTGTGGGACGCGCGTGAGGAAGGTGGTCGCGTAGGCCTTGAGCTTGCCTGCGCGAATGTGCGGCATGAAGTCCGGCAGGTTGCCGAACATGATGTCGACATTGCCGGCCAGCAGGTCCTGCAGGGCCGGGCCCTGGCCCTTGTAGGGGATATGCACCATGTCGATGCCGGCGCCCACCTTGAGCATCTCGCCGGCGAAGTGCGCGGTGGTGCCGTTGCCGAACGAGGCATAGCTGAGCTTGCCCGGAAACTTCTTCGCGTACGCGATGAGCGCCTTGAAATCGGCCGCCGGAACGCCCGGGTGCGCCGCCAGCACGTTGGCGGTGCGCGCCATCAGTACCACCGGCTGCAGGTCCTTGAGCGTGTCATAAGGCAGGCTCTTGACCAGGGTCTGGTTGACCGTGAAGCTGTTGGCCACACCCACGAAGGTGTGGCCGTCGGTGGACTTGGCGGCCATGTCCACGCCGATCACGGTGCCGGCACCGGGACGCGGGTCGACCAGGATCTGGTGCCCGAGTACCTGCGGCATGTTCTGCGTCAACTGGCGCACCACCGATTCCATGGTGCTGCCGCCGGGCGGGAAGGGCACGATCACGCGTACCGGCCGGTTGGGCCATTGGCCCTGCGCCTGGGCGGAAGCCGCGCACAGGGCCAAAGAGGCCCACATCACGGCAGTGGCGGATCGAGTCAACAGGCGGTGCATCATCGTAGGCTCCTGGGAAGATGGGTGGGTCTCCGAGCTGCATGGAGCGTGCCATGCATGCCCGGTTCGTGGTCCGCAGCCCGGTTCACTTCATCGTCGAGGGCAGCCACATCGCCAGCGAGGGAAACACCACCAGGGCCAGCAACAGCACGCAATCGGCGTAGAGGAAGGGCATCACACCGCGGAAGATCTTCTGCAGCGGCACGTCCGGGTTCTGGCTTTGCACCACGAATACCGTCAGCCCCACCGGCGGCGAAATCAACCCGACCGTGGACATCACGGTCACGAACACCCCGAACCAGATCGGGTCGTAGCCTATGCCCTTGATCACCGGCAACAGCACCGGCACGGTGATGAGAAGCGTGCTGACCTCTTCAAGAAAGGTGCCGAGCAGCAGGTACAGGGCAACGATCGAAAGGATCACCATCCACGGTGCCAGGCCCATTTCCTTGACCCAGGTGGTGAGCGTCAGCGGAAACTGCGTCAGCACGATCAGGCGCGAAAAGATGAAGGCGCCGATGACGATGATGAACAGCATGGCGGAGGTTTGCACGGTCTCGATGCCGGCTTCCCACAGCCCCTTCCAGGTAAGCGTGCGGGTCGCAAAGCCGATCACCACCGCCACGAACGATGCCACCGCGGCCGCCTCGGTGGGCGAAAACCAGCCCACGTAGATGCCGACCACGGCGATGACGAACAGCAGTGCCAGCTTCCACACCCCAAGTACCGCACGCAGCCGTTCGTTCATTGGCAGCGCCGGCGTCTTGGGCATCAGGTGCGGCTTGATGCGGGCGAGGATGGCGATCACCACGATGTAGCCGATCGCCAGCAGGAGTCCGGGGATCATCGCCGCGGCGAAGAGTTTGGCGATGGATTCCTCGGCCACCAGCGAGTAGATCACCAGGATGAGGGATGGCGGGATCAGGATGCCGAGCGTGCCGGCGGAGGCCACCGAGCCGGTGGCCAGTTCGATGTCGTAGCCGTAGCGGCGCATCTCGGGGATCGCCACCTTGGAGAAGGTGGCGGCGGTGGCGATCGAGGAACCGCAGATCGACGAGAAGGCCGCGCAGGCGCCGATGGTGGCCGCGGCCAGAGCACCGCGCACGCCTGAGAACATCGCGTTGGCTGCCTCGAAAAGCTCGCGCGACATGGTCGCTCTCGATGCCACGGCGCCCATGAAGATGAACAGCGGCACCACCGTGAACGAATACGCGACGCCGGGGTTGGCGCCGGTCAGCTCGTAGGGCACGGCAGCCAGGGTGCGCAGGGCGACTCCCCAGCCCTGCGCGCCGGCATAACCCAGCGTGCCGCTGATGATGAGCGCAATGGCGATCGGCACGCGCAGCATCATCAGCACCAGCAGTCCGATCACGGCGATGAGGCCGATGGCGCCGACGCTCATGTTGCCGCTCCTTCACCGCTGGATTCGATTTCGCCGTCCAGCAATACGCCGATGGCGATCAGAAGGGACACCATGACGCCGCCCCAGGCGGGGGCCATGTACCAGATCTTGGGAATCTGCAGGTCGGCACTGGTGTCACCGAAGGAAACAATGTCCAGAAGCGGCTGCCACATCTTCCATGTCAGCGTGGCCAGGGTGATGATCATCAGGAGGGCCGCAAGCCGCTTGAGCACGCCGGTCAGCGCGGGCGCCCACTGGTCGATCATGTCCACCGCGATATTGGCACCGCGCGCGAACACGCCCGGCATGGCGAAAAAGAACGATGCGCCGAGCGCGAGTTCCACCAGTTCGGTCACGCCGGTGATCGGCTTGTTGATCGCCGAGCGCATGATCACGTCAGTGGTGGTCAGCATCATCATCGCCAGCAGCGCCAGTACGGCGGCGCGGTCCAGCCAGCGGGTCAAGAATCGCATCGGGCCTTTTAGCCTCATTGTTCCCCCATCATGAAAAAAAACGGCCGCATGCGCGGCCGGTCTTGCTGGTTCGGGCGGTTCAGGCCCAGAAGTTCTTGGAGGTCTTGCTGTATTTCTCTGCCAGGCCCTTCATGGTCAGGTGCACCGCCCGCGCCGGCAGGCCCTTGCCTTCCATGGTCTTCAATACCGATTCGGTGACATCGGCGCCGATCTTGCGCAGCCTCTCGTCCTCGGCCTTGGAAAGGCGGATCGCCTCGCCGCCGCCGTCCATCATGGCCTTCTTGCCGGGCACATCCAGCGCGTCCCAGCCGGTGCCGATTTCCTTCTCGATGCCGGTGACCGACTCGGTGACCATCTTCTGCAGGTCCGGCGGCAGCTTGGCGAACCAGGCCTCGTTGGCGACGATGGCGAAGCTCGAAACGAAGCAATACATCTCGGTGGTGTATTTGCAGATGCCGCCCAGTTTCCAGGCGATGCCGGCGCCGCCGTAGTCGGTGAAGGCGCCGTCGAGCGTGCCTTTCTGCAACTGTTCGGCCACTTCCGTCGGCGGTACGCCTACCGGGGTGGCGCCCAAGGCGGCGATGAATTCGCGGATCGCCGGCGTCGAGAAGCGCAGGCGCTGACCCTTGAAGTCGTCGATGGTGCGCAACGCCTTCTTGGTGGTGTGCACGCTGCCCGGCTGGTGGGTGAACAGGTACAGCACCTTGGTGCCCTTGTGCTCGGCATCGAGGTACTTGGCGCGCAGGTCCGGGTCGTTGAGGATCTTGATGCCGTGCTCGGCGCTTTGCACCAGGTAGGGGCTGTTGACCAGTTCGGTCAGCGGGAAGC
Source organism: Burkholderiales bacterium (assembly GCA_965279115.1). GTDB lineage: Bacteria > Pseudomonadota > Gammaproteobacteria > Burkholderiales > JAEUOS01 > JAEUOS01. The sequence goes on along the minus strand of OZ257137.1, from coordinate 2,063,949 downwards.
GGCCGGGCGTCGCGCCGTGCAGGATGTAGGCGATCTCGGCTGTGCCGTCACGCGCGAAATCGAAGTGCTTGGGCGTGGGGCCCATCTGCGCGCCGGGAAAATGCTTGAAGGTCAGGCGGCCATTGGATTTTTTCTCCAGCGCCTCGCCCCACTTCACCAGCCACTGTGACTGGAAGTGCTGCGGGCCGACGAAATTGGCAACCTTGACTTCGAATTTCTGCTGGGCGCGGACGATCGCCGGGAAACCGGCGATGCCGGCGGCGGTGGCGCTGCCGAGTATCAGGCGACGGCGGGTATTGGTCATGCGTTGTCTCCTTTTTTGATCAATCGGACAAGAGTGTAGCGCACAGGGGCCAGGCCTCGTGGACCTAAAGTTCGGTTTCCGGGATGCCGCGGTAGATCCAGTCGATCTCGTGGAAAAACGAGTCCGGCGCCCGGCCGCGATACAGCGAATTGCGCAACTCGCGCGCCACCCCGCCGGCGTGCAGCACCTGCCCGAAGGCGCGTGCGGTCAGCTGGATGCGCGCGGTGCGCAGGTAACGGGCTTCCTGGTAGGAAAGGAAGGCGCGATTCGGGTCGTCCGGGCTGGCCGAAAGGCGTTCGGCCAGCACCACCGCGTCCTCGAAAGCCATGCAGGCGCCCTGCGCCAGGTATTGCAGCGTGGGGTGCGCGGCGTCGCCCAGGAGCGTTACGTTGCCCTTTGTCCAGTTCTTGATCGGTTCGCGGTCGCGCATCATCCAGTTGCGGTCGCGGCTGATGTACTGCAGCATCTCCCGCACCTTGGGGTGCGCGCTTTCGAACATCGCGTCCATTTCGGCGGGGCTGCCGAATTCGGCCTCGCCGTTCGCGAAGGCAGGGCTGCCGAACACCGCCACGTTGTTCAATACATCGCCGGCGCGCAGCGCGTACTGCACCAGGTGGATGTTGTGGCCGAACCAGCCGATCACGCATTTGTCGTAGGTGTGATCCATCACCTTTTCGATCGGGATCACGCCACGGTAGGCCAGAAAGCCGGTCACGCGTGGCTCGGTATCGCCTGCCACGTAACTGCGGGTGGGCGAGAGCAGGCCGTCGGCGCCGATCAGGCAGCGGCCGGTAAAGCGGGTGCCGTCCTCGCATTCCACCTCCACGTGGCTGCCATGGTCATGCACGACCTTCAGGCCCTTGGAGGTGCGCAGCGTGACACGCGGATGCTTTTCGCAGGCCGCCAGCCATGCGCCCAGCAGGTCGCGCCTATGAATCACGATGTAGGGGTGGCGAAAACGGGCGTCGAAGGCGGCGTTGAAGTCCACCCGCGCCCATTCCTGCATGTCCACCGCGTCAAGGAAGACCATCGCATCGGGGAAAACGGCGGTAGGCGCCACGGTCTCCCACAGGCCGTATTTCTTGAGGATGCGGGTGGCATTCGGCCCCATCTGGATGCCGTAGCCGATTTCAGTGAACTCGGCCGCCTTTTCCAGCACGGTGACGTCGAAACCGCGTTCGGCCAGCGCGATGGCGGCCGACAGGCCGCCGAGGCCGCCGCCGCTGATGAGGATGTTGGATGCTGTCATTCGGTTGTTGCCAGGTCGGGTTTGCGTGAATCCGGGAGCGCGCATCATAGCGTGACCAATAGCGTGACCAATAGCGTGACCCATAGCGTGCCTATGGCGTGACCGGCCTGGCATTAAACTGCGCCCCTTGCCCATGAGCGAAGCGAACGACGCATGTCCCGCACCATGAAAGCTGTCGAAGTCAGCCGCGCAGGCGGCCCCGAGGTCCTGACCCTCGTCGAACGGCCCTGTCCCGTGCCCGGCGTGGGCGAAGTGTTGATCCGCGTGCACGCCGCCGGCGTCAATGGCCATGACGTGCACCACCGCCACAACGGCTCGCATCCGATCGATCCGGGCGAGACCGACCTGCCGGGGCTGGAGGTGGCCGGGGTGATCGAGGCCTGCGGTCCGGGCGTCACCGGCTGGAAGGTTGGCGACAAGACCTGTGCCCTGGTGCGTGGCGGTGGCTACGCCGAATTCTGCCTGGCGCGTTTTGAGCACTGCATGCCGATCCCGCCGGGGTTCTCCATGCTGCAGGCGGCCTCCCTGCCGGAAACCTGTTTCACCGTCTGGAGCAACGTCTACGTGGAAAGCGCTCTCAAGGCCGGCGAGCGCTTCCTCATGAATGGCGGCACCAGCGGCATCGGCGTGACCGCCATCCAGATCGCGTCCGCCCTCGGCAGCGAGGTCTACGCCACCGCCGGCGGTCCGGAGAAATGTGCCACCTGCGAGAGCCTTGGCGCGAAGCACGCCATCGATTACCAGAAGGAGGACTTCGCCGAGGTGTTGCCGTCGCTCACCGGCGGCAAGGGAATCGACGTGGTCCTCGACATCATCTGCGGCGACTACATCCCGCGCGACGTGAAGGTGCTGGGGCTTGACGGCCGGCTGGCGGTGATCGGCACTTCGCGCGGCAGCGATGTGGGTCTCGATTTCTCGCTGGTCATGCGCAAGCGCCTGAAACTCACCGGCTCCCTGCTGCGTCCGCGCAGCATCGCCTACAAGGCGCGCCTGGGTCAGGAATTGCGCGAGCGGGTCTGGCCCCTGTATGCCAGCGGGCGCATCCGCACGGTGATCGACAGCGTCTATCCGCTGGCCGAGGCGTTCAAGGCGCATGAGCGGCTGGAATCCCGCGCGCATACCGGCAAACTGCTCCTGCAAATGGTTTGAGGAACACGTCATGACACAGGCCATCCCCGACATCGACTTCGCGCCCGACTGGGACCAGCCGATCCGCTACATCCAGCGCACCCACGACTGGTACGACGTGCTGGGCTACGGCAACCCGTACCGCTACGCGCACTACATCGATGTGCCGTTCACGCCGCTGGCCAAACCGCTGGCGCGCTCGCGCGTGGCGCTCCTCACTACGGCCGCGCATTACCAGCCCGACAAGGGCGAACAGAGCGTGCGCTCGCCTTACAACGCGGCTGCCAAGTTCTACAAGCCCTATGTGGGCGACAGCGCGGCGGACCATGACCTGCGCGTCTCGCATGTGGCGGTGGATCGCCTGCATGCGGTGGATGACATCAACGCCTGGTTTCCGCTGCCGGCATTGCGGCGTGCCGCGGCCAACGGGCGCATCGGTTCGGTGTCGCCGCGCTTTGTCGGCGTGCCGACCAACCGCAGCCAGCGCCATACCATCGATTCCGACTGTGCCGAGGTGCTGGCCTACCTCAAGGAAGACGCGGTCGACTGCGCGGTGCTGGTGCCCAACTGCCCGGTATGCCACCAGACCATGAGCCTGACCGCGCGCCACCTGGAAGCCAACGGCATTTCCACCGTGATCATGGGCGCCGCCAAGGACATCGTCGAGCATGTGGGCGTGCCGCGTTTCATGTTCAGCGATTTTCCGCTCGGCAACGCGGCAGGGCGTCCCAATGATCCGGCCTCGTACGACAGCATGCTCGAACTGGCGCTCAAGGTGCTGGAAACCGCCGTGGCGCCGCGTACTACGGTGCAGAATCCCCTGCGCTGGCAGGGGCCGGCAGAGTGGCGCCTGGATTACCTCAACGCTGCGCGCCTGTCACCCGAGGAAGTGGCGCGGCGTCGCGCCGAGAACGACCAGATCAAGGCCGTGGCGCAGGGCGTGCGCGACTCAGCCATCAAGGCCTGATCGGCCGAAGGGCTTCAGTTGGGCGCGGCGGGTCGGCGCTTGCCGATCACGCCGGTGGCCAGCGCGGTCCCGAGCAGGATGACCGCGCACGCGCCGAGCATGCGCCCGGTCGGGATCTCGCCCAGGAACACAGCGCCCCAGGCCAGGCCGAATACCGGCACCAGGTAGGACACCGCGATGGCGCGCGCCGGCCCGGCGTTGGCGATCAGGCGGAAGTACAGGATGTAGGCCACGCCGGTGCACGCCACACCCAACACCACCACGGCGGCCCACGCGTTTGCCGTGGGCGGCGTGGCAGGCAGGGTGGCAACCGCCAGCGGCAGCATGACCAGGGTGGCCGCCACCTGGCTGCCGGCGGCGACGGCAAGGGAATCGACACCGGTGAGGTAACGCTTGGTATAGCTGGCGCCGATGCCGTACATGAAGGTTCCGGCAATGCCGGCGGCAATCGCCAGCGAGGGGCCTTCCAGGTTCAGGCCCATGCGACCCCAGACCAGCAACATCACGCCGACAAAGCCGACGCACAATCCGGCCACCCGCCAGGTACTGAGGCGGTCGCCCAGCCAGATCCAGGCGACCAGCGCGGCCCACAGCGCCGCCGTGGGGTTGAGAATGGCGGCGAAGCCGGCGGTCAGGTACACCGTCGAGAAGGCCAGAAGCGAGAACGGCAACGCCGTGTTGATCACCCCCACAACGAAGATTTTTCCGGCATGGCCGCGTGCGCGGTCGATCCCGGAGCGCAGCAGGAACACCGGCACCAGGAAAGCCGCGCCGATGGCCACGCGCAGGGCGATCAGCGCCAGCGTGCCGAATTCGGGCACCGCCGCGCGCATCAGCGGAAACGAGGCTCCCCAGATCGCGCCGAGCAGCAGCAGGTCGAACAGGTCGCGAGGCTTCATGGTTGCGGGCCGGTCGGCCCGATCAGCATGTTCATGGCGGGGGCGAAGAATACCAACCCGCGGCGGTGCCGACGCGCCGCAATCGGACCTTCAATCCGGCCGGGCGTCCCTTGAGGCACAATTCACGACTCTTCTTCCACAACAAACCCGGGACGTTCCCTTCATGGCCAACATCGGTTTTCGCATCCTCCCCGCGCCCAAGCGCGCCCCCGCCGCCCTCATCAGGCAGTTCCGCAATGTGGTGGTCGCGCACCTGTCGGACTGCATGAACCGCCTGCCCGGCGGCGACGGACTGGACCCGATGCACAAGGGTGGCCACATGCTGGGCCAGGCCATCACCGTGCGGGTGCCGCCGGGTGACAACCTGATGGTGCACAAGGCGATCGACATGGCCGGTCCGGGCGACGTGATCGTGGTCGCCGCCGGCGGCGATTTGAGCCAGGCCATCATCGGCGAAATCATGACCACGCTGGCCGCCAGGCGCGGCGTGGAAGGCATCATCATCGACGGCGCCATCCGCGACTCCGGCGCCATCGCCGCCAACAAGTTCCCGGTCTACGCGCGCGGCGTGACCCATCGCGGCCCCTACAAGAACGGCCCCGGTGAAATCAACGTGCCGATCTCGGTGGGCGGCATGGTGGTGTGCCCCGGCGACATCATCGTCGGTGACGAGGACGGCGTGGTCGCCGTGCCGGTGGACATCGCTCCCATCGTGCTCAAGGCCGCCAAGGCCAAAGCCAAGGAAGAGGACGGCGTGCTGGCCGCCATCCGCAAAGGCAAGGCGGACCGCGCCTGGGTGGACGCGACCCTCAAGGCCAAGGGCTGCGATTTCTGACTTGATGCATTGAAACCTGGGCGATGTTTCGCTGGCTGCCGGCCGCCTTCCTGGCATTGAGCATGTCCGGCATTGCTGCAATCGCCGCCGCGGCGCTGCCCGAGCCCGGGGTCGCGCGCGCCCTCGCGCTTGAGCGCGCGGCGCAGGTGAAAAACCTGCGCTACGAGATCGACGCGAGCATTCCGGCGGCGGCCGACCTCTTCAGTGGCCGGTTGACCTTGCGTTTCGACCTCGCCGGCGCCGGCGCGGTGGTGCTCGACTACCGGCCCGCGGCGGAAGGTGCGATCCAGGCGCTCACGGTCAACGGGCAAGTGCTGGACCCGGAAGTAGTCAACGAGCATCTGGTACTCCCGGCGGCGTTGCTGCAAGCCGGGCGCAACGAAGTTTCGCTGCAATTCAGCGCACCGATCGCCGCCGCCGGCAGCGCCTTGACGCGTCACGTCGACGCCGCCGACGGCGCGCACTACGTGTATTCGCTGTTCGTTCCTGCGGACGCCTCCAGCGTGTTCCCCTGCTTCGACCAGCCCGATCTCAAGGCCGTATGGTCACTCGCCCTCACGGTGCCGGCGGGATGGCAGGCGGTGGGCAACGGCGTGCAGGTCAGGAGCATGCCGGCGGGTGATGCGACGCGCCATGTATTCGCGCCCACCCGGCCGCTGCCCACCTACCTGTTCGCCTTTGCCGCAGGCCCGTTCGTCACCCTCACCGAAGAGGGCAACGCCGGCGGCAGCCGCCTGCTGGTGCGCCGTTCGCAGCGGGAACGCGCCCTGCGGGAAGCGCCGGAACTGCTGCGCCTGTCGCGCGAATCGAATGCGTTTTTCGTGCGCTACTTCGAGCACGTGTTCCCTTTCGACAAGCACGACCTGGTGCTCCTGCCCGAGTTTCCCTACGGTGGCATGGAGCACGCGGGTGCGGTGTTCCTGCGCGAGGAGGCCATGCTGTTCCGCGCCCCGCCCACCGCGGCCGACCGGCTGCGCCGCGCCAACACCATCCTGCACGAGAACTCGCACCAGTGGTTCGGCAACCTCATCACCATGCGCTGGTTCGACGACCTGTGGCTCAAGGAAGGCTTCGCCAATTTCGCCGCCGCGCGGGCCATGGAAGCGCTGCTGCCGGAGTTCGACGCCTGGAACGCGCTGCGCCAGTCCAAACTGGCGGCCTATCGGACCGACGCCACGCCGGGTACGACCGCCATCCACCAACCGATCGCCAACCTGGCCGACGCCAAGTCCGCCTATGGCGCCATCGTCTACACCAAGGCGCCGGCGGTGCTGCGCCAGGCCGAAACCTATCTCGGCCGCGAGGTGTTCGAGCGCGCCGTGCGCCGTGTGGTGCGCGGGCATGCCTATGGCAACCTGGAATGGCGCGACCTTGTGCGTGCCTTCGAACGCGAGAGCGGCCGCGATCTCGCCGCCTGGGCCAATGCCTGGGTCAATCGGCGTGGCCTGGCGACGCTGCGTCTTGAGCGCCCGCAAGCTGCCGATGGCGAGTGGGTCGTTTCGCAGTCCGATACGCTGGGTGAGGGCGGCGTATGGCCGATGCGCATCGAATACGCGTTGATCGCGGCCGATGGCAAGGCGAAACGGGTGTCGCTCGTGCTTGAAGGCGGGCGCGCTGTTCTCCCTGTACCGCCGGGGCCGGTGCCGGCCATTGTCGTGCCCAACGCGGGCGACTACGGATATGGGCGTTTCCTGCTCGATGCGCAAAGCATCGAGACCATGTTGGCCCGCCCCGAACTGCTCGCCGACAACCTCACCCGCGCGCTGGCCTACGACGCGCTGTGGGAGGAGGTGCGCGATGCCCGCCTGGCGCCACTGGATTTCCTGCGCTTCAACCTGCGCGTGATGCCGGTCGAACGCGACGCGATCACCTACGCGGGGTTGTTGTCGCGCATGACCTACACATTTCGCACCTGGCTCTCCGACGCGCAACGCGATGCGCTGGCGGGCGAATTCGAGGCCGCGCTGCTGGAACGCATGGCGCGCGCATCAACCGGTGGCGAGCGTTTGCAGGCGATGCGCAGCCTGATCAATTGCGCATGGAGCGAAGCCGGTCAGGCCGCGCTCCTGCGTCTCTTCGACGGCAGCCTCAAGGCAGGCGACAGCCCGTTGGCGCCGCGCGACCGCTTCGCCATCATCGAGCGCTTGCTCATCCGCGCCCATCCCCAGGCCGAGGCTTTGCTGGCTGCCGAGGCCGGCCGTGCCGGCGGCGAGGACACCCGGGCCTATGCCTTCGCTGCAGGTGCCGCGCGGGGCGACGCCGAGACCAAGGCGCGTTACCTGGAGCAGTTTCTCGGCGACATCACCCTCGCCGAGGACTGGATCGAGCAGGCGCTGGTGCCCATGAATGCCATCGAACATGCGGCCGTGACGGCGCCACTGTTCGAGCGCGCGCTCACCGCCCTGCCCATGCTCAAGCGCCGCCACAAGATTTTCTTCGTCTCCGCGTGGCTCACCGCTTGGGTCGGCGGACAGGATCGCACCGTTGCCCGCGCAACCCTGCGTGCCTTTGCCGCGCGCACGGACCTCGACGCGGATTTGCGCCTGAAAGTGCTGGAATTCGCCGACACGCTGGAGCGCATCGTGCGGATTCGCGAGCGCTTTGCCTCCTGAGCGATACCCTAGCCGGCAAGCGCGCGCAGGACTTCCGCCGTATGCGCATCGGCCGGAAAGAACGACTCGATGGCGATTTCCGACAGCGTCACGTCCACCGGCGTGCCGAATACCGTGATGGTGGAGATGAAGGAAAGCACGCCGGCGGGTGAACTCAAGCGCAGCGGCACGACCATGGCCGGTGCGGCATGGGTCACCGGTCGTGCCATGCGCGCGTGGTCCGGCACCGGATAGCCTTTCAACTCGGCCAGCAGGTCCGCCAGGCCCGCGTCGGCGGTGAGGTCGATGTCGCGCTTGATGCGGGCCAGCACATGGCCGCGCCACTCGTTGTAGTTGAGGATGCGTGGCGCCAGGCCTTTCAGGTGCATCGACAGGCGCAGCACGTTGACAGGCGGGGTGAGCAACTCGGGAGCGATGCCTTCCAGTAGCGGCAGGAGGGCGCGGTTGTGCGCGATCAGGGTCCAGCGCCGGTCCACCGCCAGCGCCGGATCGGCCAGCGCTCGTTCGCCGAACAGCGGCGCGAAGCCCGCCGCCATCAACAGGGCGTTGCGCTCGCGCAGCGGAATTTCCAGGGCCTCGGCCAGGTGCAGCACCATCTCGCGGCTGGGTTGCGAGCGGCCGGTTTCGACGAAGCTCAGGTGGCGTGCGGAGATATCGGCTTCGGCGGCGAGGTCAAGCTGGCTCATGCGTCGGCGGGCGCGCCAGTCGCGCAGGATGCCACCCACAGATGGAGTGGCCGGAGGCGCCGCTATGGTGCTCGAAGGGTTCATGCAACGATGGTAGCCGATGCCGTCGGCTGTGCCGATTACCTGCGGGGTAATTGATCGCGCGCTCCCGGCGCGCGATCCTGCGGTGTGGCGGCGTTCCTGCTGCCAATGAAAACCGAACCCAAGGAGCCATCATGTCCCGCGTTGCCGTTTCGCCATTCCTGCGCTTCTCCCTCCTGATCGACGCCGCCATCAGTGGCGTGATGGGTCTGCTGCTGCTTCTCGCCGCCGGGCCGCTGGCAGCCTTGCTGCGTCTGCCCGAAGCACTGCTGTTCGGTGTTGGTATGTTCTTCGTACCCTACGTCCTGGTGGTGGCATGGATGGGTATGCGCGCCGTCCTGCCGCGCGGCGCGGTGTGGGCCGTGATCGCCTGCAACGTTGTTTGGGCGATCGACTGTGCCTGGCTGCTCATGGGCGGCATGGTGTCGCCCAACAACCTCGGCACGGGTTTCGTGATCGTGCAGGCGGTGGCGGTGCTGATCTTCGCCGAGCTGCAATTCACCGCCCTGCGGCGCCACGGCGCCGCGGCGTGAACATGCCGCGCCCGCGTGATCCATGCTACCGCGCGATACGGTATGCTGGAACACGCGGGCCGCTGCCTGGAGGGGAGTGCTGTCCGGCATGCCTGCCCCATGAAAATGGCCCGAACCTGCCTGATGCCGCTGGTGTCAGCAGGGTTCGTTCGGCGCAAACAGGAGACAAGGCATGGCAAAGCTCAACATCAATGGCAAGACCCGCGAGGTCGATGTCGAACCCGACACCCCGCTTTTGTGGGTGATCCGCGAACAGGTCGGGCTCACCGGCACCAAGTATGGTTGCGGTGTGGCGCAATGTGGCGCCTGCTCGGTGCATTTCAATGGCGAGGTGCTGCGCTCCTGTTCCCTGCCGGTATCGGCGGTCAAGCCCACCGACAAGATCGTCACCATTGAGGGCCTGTCGCAAAAGCTCTCGCATCCGGTGCAGAAGGCCTGGGCCGAGCTCGATGTGCCGCAGTGCGGCTACTGCCAGTCCGGCCAGATCATGGCGGCGGCGGCCCTGCTCAAGAAGAAAGCCAAGCCGTCGGACAAGGACATCGATGACGCGATGACCAACATCTGCCGCTGCGGCACCTACCAACGTGTGCGCGCCGGGGTGCATCGGGCCGCTGAAATCGCCGCCGGAAAATCCGGCGCCAAGGCGTGAGGAGGCCGGCCATGACAATCGCAACCGGCATTTCCGCACCGCAACGCCCGGCGCGCCGGAAGTTCATGTTCACCGTCGCCGCCACCGGCGGCGGCCTTGCTGTCGGCATCCCGTTCGGCGGTGTTGCCCAGGCGGCCGACGCCGGCGCCGAGGTGGGCGCCTGGGTCTTCATCAAGCCCGACGACACCTGCGTGATCCGCATCGCCCGCTCCGAGATGGGCCAGGGCACCCTTACCGGCCTGGCGCAACTGGTGGCCGAGGAACTCGAATGCGACTGGAAAAAAGTATCCACCGAGTTCGTTACGCCCGGCCAGAACCACGCCCGCAAGCGCGCCTGGGGGGAGATGTCCACCGGCGGCAGTCGCGGTATCCGCGTCTCGCAGGACTACGTGCGGCGCGGCGGCGCGGTGGCGCGCACCATGCTGCTCTCGGCCGCGGCCGAGCAATGGAAGGTGCCGGTTGATGAACTGACCGTGGCCGACGGCGTGGTCAGCCATGCGGCTTCGAAGCGCAAGGTGAGCTACGGCAAGCTCGCCGCCGCTGCGGCAAAGCTGCCGGTGCCGGATGCCAAGTCGGTCAAGCTCAAGGTGCCGGGTGAATGGAAACTGACCGGCAAGCCGGTCAAGCGCCTCGACACGACGCCCAAGCTCGACGGCAGCCTGGTGTACGCCATCGACCTCAAGCTGCCCGGCATGCTGGTGGCGGCGGTGAAGGACTGCCCGGTGTTCGGCGGCAAGCTTGTCGGCTGGGACGACTCGAAGATCGCCGGCCGCCGTGGTGTCAAGAAGGTGGTGCGGGTCAATGCCACTACCGTGGCGGTGGTGGCCGACACTTATTGGCGCGCAAAGTCGGCACTGGACGCCCTGCCCATTCAGTGGGACGAAGGCCCCAATGCCAAGGTGTCGAGTGCCACGATCGCCGAGCACCTCAAGACCGGCCTGACCGGCGAAGCCTATGCCGACCGCAACGAGGGCGATGCGCTCAAGGCCATCGACGGCGCGGCGAAAAGGATCGAGGCCGTCTACAGCACCCCCTTCCTCGCCCACGCCACCATGGAGCCGATGAACTGCACCGCGCGCGTGACGGCGGACCGCGCGGAAGTGTGGGCCTCCACGCAAAATGGCGAAGCCACCCATGCGGCGATGTCGGAGGAGTCCGGCCTGCCGCTGGACAAATGCGAGGTCTACAAGCACATGCTGGGTGGCGGCTTCGGCCGGCGCGGCGGCAACCAGGACTACACCCGCCAGGCCATCGCGGTGGCCAAGCAGTTCCCCGGCGTTCCGGTCAAGCTGGTGTGGAGCCGCGAGGAAGACATGCTGCATGACTTCTACCGGCCGATCTCGCAGTGCAAGCTTTCAGCAGGGCTGGATGACAAGGGCAACCTCACCGGCCTGCATGTGCGGGTCTCCGGCCAGTCGATCAACGCCTTCCAGAACCCTGCGCTCATCAAGGACGGCCGTGACCGGCGCCAGCTGCAAGGCTTCTGGGCCGAGCCCGGCGATGCGCAATTGGGTTACACGGTGCCCAACCTGCAGGTGGAATACGCCATTCGCAACACCCATGTGCCGGTCGGCACCTGGCGCGGCGTGAACACCAACCAGAACGGCGTCTACATGGAATGCTTCATGGACGAGGTGGCCAAGTCGGCCGGCAAGGATCCCCTGGAATTCCGCCGCGCCCTGATGGCGCGCCATCCCAAGCACCTCGCCGTGCTGAACGCGGCCGCCGAGCGCGGCGACTGGGGCAAGCCGCTGGCGCCGGGGCGCTTTCGCGGTATCGCGCAGTTCATGGGCTATGCCAGCTATTCCGCCGCGGTGGCCGAGGTGTCAGTCAGCCCGGCAGGACAGGTGAAAGTGCACCGCATGGTGCTGGCGCTCAACTGCGGCCATGCGGTCAACCCGCAGCAGATCGCCGCGCAGGTGGAAGGCTCGGTGGCCTACGGCCTCACCGCCACCTTCTACGGCGAATGCACGGTGGAAAACGGCCGCATGGTCGAAACCAACTTCGACAAGTACACCATCATGCGCCTGGCCGAAATGCCCAAGGTGGAAACCGTGATCGTCACCACCAACGACTTCTGGGGCGGCGTGGGCGAACCCACCATCTGCGTGGTGGCGCCTTCGGTGATGAATGCGGTGTTCGCCGCCACCGGCAAACCGGTGCGCAGCCTGCCGATGAAGAACCTGAAGCTGGTGTAGGTAGGGGGCCTGCGTCGAAAGGGGCGGACGGGAACGTCCGCCCCTTTTTTGCTTTCACATCTTCGTTTCTAAACCTTCACTTCGCGGTTGAACCGTTCGATGTACTCCGGGCGACGCGGGTTCAACTTGGCCCAGTCGACCGTGCTCATCTTGGCCATCGCCGCGGCATCCTTCGCATACACCTGCAGCGCCTTCGACAACGGCACCTTGGCATTGGTCGGCACCAGCACGTAGGGCGCGTCGCCCATTTTCTGCTGCACGTCCACACTGATCGAGGCGTTGACGTAGGCGGCGGCGAGGTCAAGGTTCTTGGTGTTCTTGACGATGTGCATCGAACTGCGGATCAGGATGTACTGGGTGTCCGGTTGCGAGAGCGCGATCGGCACGCCCTTGGCGGCCATGTCGCCCACGTTGTTGTTGTAGTGGACGGCGATGTCGATCTGGCCCTGCTGGAACAGCGTGGCCAGCGCACCCGGGTTGGCAGCTACCGCGCCGACGTTGGGAAGCAGCTTCTTCACAAAAGCGAACGCCGGTTCCATGTTGGTTTCGCTGCCGCCATTGAGCCGCGCCATCTCGGCCATCCACGCCGACATCAGGGTCGAGCCCATGCTGGCCAGGCCGACGCGGCCCTTGTACTCGGGCTTGAGCAGATCGTTCCAGGACTTCGGCGGGGTCTTGATCTTCTCGGTGTTGTAGGCGATGCCGATGATCTGGCCGGAACAGAACACGCCCAGGCCGCGCGGGTCGATGAAGTGCTGCGGAATGTCCTTCAGGTTGGGCATCTTGTCGGCCGGGATCGGCGCGAAGATGTCGTGCTGCAGGGCGTTGAGATAGGGGCCTTCATCAAGGATGATCACGTCGTAGGGCGGGTTGGCCTTGGAAGCGACGATTTTCGACACCGTGTCCACGGCCAGGGAGGCAACGATGTTGACGCCGGCATTGCTGGTGGCGCGCCGGTAAGCCGGCACGAGGATGGAGCGGTGCGCCTCTTCCCATGCGCCGGGGTAGGTGGTGGCGGCGATCGGGCCGGCTTGGGCCACGGCCAGGCCGGGCATCAGGCCGGCCGCGCTGGCGGCGCCCATGGCTTGCAGGATCTGTCGGCGCTTCAGGTTGGGCATGTTCGTTCTTTCGAATGGATGGGGATGCACCGATTTAGCAACTAGCGGGCCACGTCCCGCTATGAACCCTGCCACTCCGTCACAGCAATCAGTGAACGCCACACTCGCACCCTCAATGTGCGGAAAATGGGCCTTTGCATTGTTGTGGTGCGTCAATGGTTCCTGTCTTGTCGATCGCGCACCGCAATCAGTCACCAGGCGGTGGCATGGTTCGTGATACCCCCTTGGCATGGACCCATTTCCCCGCAAGACCCCGGCATGAGCGCCGCCACAGGCGCCCGCCTGCATCTCGAGCGCATCTCGCACCGCTACGGCAACACCCTGGCGGTGGATGACGTTTCCATGGACATTGCCTCTGGCGAACTGGTGGCCCTGCTGGGTCCGAGCGGTTGCGGCAAGACCACGCTGTTGCGCGTGATCGCCGGGCTGATGCGCGCCCAGGAAGGCCATGTGGTGATCGGCGGCGATACGGTGGACGCCCTGCCGCCCAACCAGCGCGGCGCCGGCATCGTGTTCCAGAACTACGCGCTGTTTCCGCACATGAACGTGGCGGCCAATGTGGCCTACGGCCTCAAGGCCCGCGGTGCTGATCGCGCTGTGGTGGATGAGACGGTCAAGCGCATGCTGGCCCTGGTGCGCCTGGAAGGCTTTGCCGCGCGCATGCCGCGCGAACTCTCGGGCGGCCAGCAGCAGCGGGTGGCGCTGGCGCGCACCCTGGCGGTGAGTCCACGGGTGCTGCTGCTCGACGAACCCTTCGGTGCGCTCGACAAGAACCTGCGACTGGACATGCAGATCGAGGTCAAGCGCCTGCAGCGTGAACTGGGCATCACCACCGTGATGGTCACGCACGACCAGGAGGAAGCCCTCTCCATGGCCGACCGCATCGCGGTGATGTCCAACGGCCGGGTCGAGCAGTTCGGCACGCCTGATGAGATCTACGACCGCCCCGCCACCCGTTTCGTGGCAGGCTTTGTCGGCACTTCCAACCTGCTCCCTGGTCGCATGGTGATGGGTGATGGTGGCGTCGCGAAGGTGGATCTCGACGCGGGCGGGTGCTGGACCTTGCTGGCGGCCGCGCCCTGCTCGCGCGCTGGCGCGGTAGCCGTGTCGGTGCGACCCGAGCATTTGCGCTTTGCCAAGGCTGACGAGGACGGCATATCGGCACGACTGGTGATGACCCTGCCGCTCGGCCCCACGGTGGTCAGTGAACTGGTATTGGCCGACGGTTCGGCAGTCAAGATGCAGAGCGAGCGTGCCGATGCGGCAGGCCGCCCCGAGGTGGGTGCCGAAGTGCGCCTGGCGCTCAAGGCCGGCGCCTTGCCGGCGGTGTTCGCGGCATGACGCCGGTTTCGGCAGCACGGATGCAGGCGTTCAAGGGCTACCTGCCGGCCCTGCCGCTGACTCTGTTCTTCACGGTGTTCGTGCTGATGCCGCTGTTGCTGCTGGGTTATGTGAGCCTGCACAATGACATGGAAATGAAGGTCGCCGGTACGGCCCAGTACACCAAGTTCCTCGGCGACGGTTTCAATCTCGGCATCCTCGGCCAGACGCTCTGGCTGGCGGCGCGCACCACCCTCGTCGCCCTGCTGATCGGCTATCCGCTGGCTTACCTTTACACGCTCTCGCCGCGCGGCGTGCAGCGGGTGCTCATATTGGTGATCGTGCTGCCCATGCTCACCAGCGCGGTGGTGCGTACCTTTGCGTGGGTGGTGATCCTCGGTCGCCAGGGCATCATCAACGAGGCCTTCATGGCCTGGGGCTGGATAGCGACGCCGTTGAAGCTCCTGTACACGCCCACGGCCGTGGTGGTGGCGCTGGCGCAGATCGAAATGCCGCTGATGGTGTTGCCGCTCATCACGGCGCTCTCGAACATCCCGCCCAGCCTGCGCGAGGCCTCGCTTTCGCTGGGCGCCGGGCGCTGGCGCACCTTCTTCAAGGTGACGGCGCCCTTGTCCATGCCGGGCCTCCTCGCGGGCTGCCTGCTGGTTTTCGCGGCGGCGGCGAGCGCTTTCGTGACGCAAACCCTGGTGGGTGGGGGGCGGCAGATGTTCATGCCCTTCTACATCTACCAGCAGGCCATCCAGTCGAACAACTATCCCTTCGCCGCCACCATCGCGGTGATATTGCTGGTGTCGGTGCTGGTGATCGTCACGCTCATGAACCTCATCGGGCGCCGCGTCGCCAGCGTGGCCCATGCGTAACTTGGAGGTGCGTGAACTGGCTGCCGAGCCCGCCGCATCGAAGCTGGAGCGCTGGTCGTTCAACGCGGTGTTCTGGCTGCTGGGTGGCGTGGCCACGCTGCTCCTGATCGCGCCGACGGTGATCGTGGTGATCACCTCGTTCACCAGCGCGTTCTCGCTCAAGTTCCCGCCACCGGGCTATTCGGTGCGCTGGTACCTGGCGCTGATCAACGATTCGCCGGAGATCGTCGAGGCGGCACTCACCAGCCTGAAGGTGGCGGGCGCGGCCACGGCCATCTCGGTACTGCTGGCAGTGGCAGCGGCGCTGGGCCTGGCGCGGCGCCGCGAACTGTGGGCGCGCCTGCTGGATTCGGTATTCATGTCGCCCTTGATGCTGCCCACCCTCGCGCTGGGGCTGGCGCTGCTGGTGCTGTTCAACCTGGCGGGCACCGGCCTCTCGCTTTCCACGCTGGTGGTGGGGCATATCGCCATCACCACGCCGTACATCCTGCGCACCACCACCGCGAGCCTCATGCAGCTGGACCCCGCGCTCGCCGAGAGCGCCATGAGCCTGGGCGCCGGGCCGCGCTATGTGCTCTTTACCATCACCCTGCCGCTGATCGCGCCGGGCGTGGCGGCGGGCGCCTTCATCGCCTTCATGGCCTCGTTCGACAATGTGGCGATCTCGTTGCTGCTCTCGGATGCGAGGAGCGAGGTGCTACCGATCCGCCTGTGGCACATCATCGAGGCCAGCCTGGATGTGCGCGCGGCCGCGGCATCAGGCCTGTTGATCGCGTTCACCATCGTGCTGGGGCTCATCATGGAGCGCGTGGCCGGCATTTCCCGCCACCTGCGATGAGGCGCTGCCGCCGGCGACTAAGGCTTTGTTTGCGCGTCCATCCAGCTGCGCCGCAGGGCCAGGTACTCGGCCTCGCGCACGTTCTGGATGATTTCCACCTGCCATCCGACCATGCGCGCGAAGCCTTCCAGGCTGTAGATGCCCATGTCGGTGCGCTTCAGGGTGGCGTGGCGCAGGGCCAGCACCAGCCGGTTGATGCCGGAGATGCGGATCGCCCAGGCGCACATCGGACAGGGTTCCATCGGACCGTAGAGCGTGCAGCCGGACAGGTCGCTGGTGCCGAGGTTCTGCTGCGCGTCGCGGATGGCCGAGGTTTCGGCGTGCCAGGTCACGTCGGTGCGGGTGATCTGCTCGTTCTGGCCGCGGCCGATGATCTCGCCGTCCTTGACGATGAGGGAGGCCACCGGCCAGTCGCCGCGGGCGTGCGCCTCCAGCGATGCGGCCAGCGCGATGTCCATGTAGTCTTCGTGGGTCATGAACCGATTCTAGGTTGAACCTGCATGTCAGCGCCAGCCCTATCTCTCGACCTCCTGGTTACCGGGGTGACCCTGATCACCGCCGAACCGGCGCAACCGTTGTTGCGCGACGCCGCGCTCGGCATTTCCGGCGACCGCATCGCCTGGATCGGCGCGGCCACCGATGCGCCACCAGCAAAGGAAACCCTGCGCCTGCCCGGCCGGGTGGTCACGCCCGGTTTCGTCAACACCCACACCCACAGCGCCTTCACCATGGTGCGCGGCGTGGCGGCCGATCTGGGATTCGCGCCTTCGTATACCAAGGGGATTCCCAACGCGCTGGACCTGACACCGGAGGACGCCATCGCCCTGGCGCGGCTGGGGGCGCTGGAGGCCATGCTGTTTGGTTCCACCCTCATCGGTGAGCATTTCGTGCATATGGAGCATTGCCTGCCGGAGCTGGCCAGGCTGGGCCTGCGGGTACATGCCAGCGTGCGCCTGCACGACGTGGACTTCCGCAAGGTGGCCGAAGGCGCGTGGGAATACGACGCCAGGCTGGGTGAGGCCTTGCTCGCCACCAACCTCGCCCTGCATGCCGCGTGGCACGGCAAAGAAGAAGGCCGGGTGGCGGTGCAGTTCGCCGCGCATGCGGCCGACACGTGCTCGGATGCCTTTTTGAAGCGCGTGGCGGTCGAAGCAAAGCGGCGCAATGCGGTGGTCAACACCCATTTGGCGCAAAGCAAGGTGGAACTGGAACGGGTGCGTTCGCGCAATGGCATGTCGCCGGTGGAAACCTTCGCCGAGGCGGGATTGCTGGACGAAAAGCTGCTGTGCGGCCACTGCATCTATGTGGATGCGACCGACATCGCCCGCATGGCCGCGGCCGGCGTGCACGTGGTGCACATTCCCAAGTGCAACGCCGCCTCCGGGCGGCTCGCCCCCACCCCCGACATGCAGGCCGCCGGCCTCAACATGACGCTCGCCACCGACACCCAGCACGGCGACATGATCGAGCTGATGCGCTGGGCGCTGGCCACCGCACGTATCAGGAACGGCAGGATCGACGATACCTGGCAGCCGGAGCAGGTGTTCGACATGGCCACCATCAACGGCGCCCGTGCGTTGGGACTGGCCGACGAGATCGGCAGCCTCGCGGTGGGCAAGAAGGCGGACTTCGTGGTGGTCGATTTCCGCCGCGCGCATCTCATGCCCGCACCAGACCCGCTGGGCAACCTGGTGCACACCGGCATGGGGCGCGATGTGGAACACGTATTCGTGGACGGCCGCGCCATCGTGCGCGACGGCCAGGCCACGCAGGTGGACCAGGACGCCATCCTGGCCGAGGCCGCCCGCGTGGCGCAAAAACTGTGGAGAAACGCTGCATGAAAAAAACCATCCTGCGCGGCGCGTCCGCGCTTCTCGGCGAGTCCTTTGCCTTCGACGGCGCGGCCCTGGATATCGCCATCGAGGGCGGCAACATCGCGGCCATCGCCCCGGCCGGCACGCAGGGCGGCGACGAGATCATCGACCTGGCCGGCCGGGTGCTGGCGCCGGGCCTGATCAACGGCCATTTCCATTCGCACGAGCATTTCCAGAAGGGCCGCATCGAGAACCTGCCGCTGGAACTGTGGATGCACTTCGTGCGCACGCCCATCCCGGTGAACCTGAACCCGCGCCAGACCTACCTGCGCACCCTGGTGGGCGCCATCGAGGCGCTGCGCACCGGCACCACCACCGTGCTGGACGACATCGCACTGGGCGCCGCGGTCAACCGCGAAAACCTCGACGCGGTGTTCCAGGCCTACGACGACATCGGCATCCGCGCGCTGGTGGGCTTTGCCATGATGAACCGGCCTATCGTCGACAACTTCCCCTTCGCCGAGGAACTGTTTCCGGCCGACCTGCTGACGCGCATGCGGGCGCTGAAGCCCGCGCCGGAGGCGGAGTTCCAGGCCGTGTGTGACGAACTGGCGCAGACCCGCCACCCGCACTCGAAGCGCGTGGGGCTGGTGGTCTCGCTCTCGGCCCCGCAGCGCTGCACGGAAGACTTTTTGATGCGCTGGCGCGGCTTCGCCGACACCCATGGCCTGCCTTTCGTGATGCACGTGCAGGAAACCCGCATGCAGGTGGTGACGGGCGGCCTGTTCTACGGCCAGCCGATGGTGGAGTACCTGCAGCGCATCGGCTTTTTGAAGCCCAATACCAGCCTGATCCACGCCGTGTGGCTGAATCCGCGCGAGATCGAGGCGCTGGCCCGCGCCGGTACCACCGCGCAGCACAACCCGTGGTCCAACATGATGCTGGGTTCCGGCATACAACCGGTGCGCGCCCTGCTCGAAGGCGGCGTCAACGTAAGCATGGGCACCGACGGCACCTGCTCCACCGTCACCGCCAACATGCTCACCTCGCTTGGGTCAGCTGCGGCCCTGTCGAAGATCCGCGGCGACGACTATTCGCGCTGGGTGTCGGCCAACGAGGCGCTGAACATCGCCACCCGCGGCGGCGCGCGCGCCTTCGGCTTCGGCGATTCGCTCGGGCAGATTGCCGTGGGTGCGCGCGCCGACCTGGTGGCTTACCGCCTGGACGCACCGGCCTTCGTGCCACTCAACGACCCGGTGCGCCAGCTTGTGTATGCCGAGCGCGGCCAGGGGGTGGATTTCGTGATGGTGGAAGGCAAGCCGGTGATCGTCGGCAACAAATTCGCCACCATCGACGAGCGCGCCATCATCGCCGAGATTGCTGAGGAGCATGGCAAACTCAAACCCCAGTACGATGTTGCCGAAGCCTCGGTAGGCCCGATCATGGGCACCATGGAGGCGGTGTACCGCAAGAGCCTGGCCACGGCGATTCCCGCCGACACCTACGCCGCGCGCCTGCCCTGATACGGAGAAACCCATGCCACGCGATTTGAAGGGATACAACCACGACTACCCGGCAGTGAAATGGCCGGGCGGCGCGCGGGTCGCCGTGTCCTTTGTGCTCAATGTGGAGGAAGGCGCGGAACTGAGCCTTTCCGCCGGGGATGAGAAAAACGAGACCGTGCACGAGGCTGTGCAGCAGGTGGAAGGCGCGCCCGACCTGTGCATGGAGAGCCACTTCGAATACGGCGCGCGGGTGGGCTATGGCCGCATCGCCGGCGTGGTGGACCAGCACGGCATGCCGTTGACGGTGAATGCCTGCGGCCGCGCGCTCGAAGCCACCCCGTGGATTGGTGCGGACGCGGCCAAGCGTGGCTATGAGGTGTGCTGCCACGGCTGGCGCTGGGAAGCCCATGCCGGCATGGATGAGGCGAAAGAGCGCGCCACCATCGCCCGTGCGGTGCAGGCCTTGAAGAAATCGGTGGGTCGCGCGCCGGTGGGCTGGCATACCAAGTCATCGCCTTCGGTGAACACCCGGCGACTGCTGGTAGAGCACGGTGGCTTCCTGTACGACAGCGACGCCTACAACGACGACTGTCCCTACTACCTTGAGGTGGGCGGCCGCCCGCACCTGGTCCTGCCCTACGCCTTTGACACCAACGACATGCGCTTTTTCGACAAGCATGCCTTTGTGAGCGGGCAGGACTTCGCCGCCTATTGCATCGACGCCTTCGACTGGCTGTGGAATGAAGGCGCGCACAAGCCGGTGATGCTTTCCATCGGCCTGCACACGCGCATCATCGGCCGCGCGGCGCGCATCGCCGGGCTGGCCACCTTGATGCGCCACATGAGGAACCGTGGCGGCGCATGGTTCGCCACCCGCGAGGACATTGCGCGCCATTGGCTGAAGGTGGCGCCGCCCAAGTGAGCGAAGACCTCACCCTCTTGAGCGCCAGCGAGATCGCCCGGCGCGTCAACGCCAAGACCCTCACCGCGCGCGAGGTCACCGCCGCCCATGTAGCGCGTATCGAAGCGCACAACCCCGGGTTGAACGCCATCGTCGGCTTCGACGCGCCAGCGGCGCTGGACGAAGCTGACAGCGTCGACCAGCGTCTGGGCCAAGGCGAGGCCCTGCCGCTGGCCGGCGTGCCCTTCACCGTGAAGGACAACCTGTGGGTCGGCGGCCGCCGCATCACCCAGGGCTCGAAGATCTTTGCCGATTTCATTGCCCCGCGCGACGCCTGGGTAGTGGCGCGGCTGCGTTCTCTGGGCGCGGTGATGGTGGGCATCACCAACTGCTCCGAATTCGCCTGCAAGGGCATCACCACCAATCTGGTGTACGGCACCACCCGCAACCCGTGGGACACCAAGCTCACGCCCGGCGGCTCCTCCGGCGGCGCGGCTGCAGCCACCGCCGCGCGCTTTGCCCCGCTGGCCTTGTGTACGGATGCCGGCGGCTCGGTGCGCCGCCCCGCCGCGCACACCGGCCTGGTCGGTCTCAAGCCATCCATGGGCGTAGTCCCGCAGCCCTGGGGCTTCCCCGAGCCCAACCTCGGCATCTCCGTCACCGGCGTGCTTGCCCGCAACGTGGCCGACGCTGCATTGGCTTTCGAACACCTGGTCGGCCACCATCCGAGCGATCCGTTCTCGGTACCCGCGCAGTTGAGCGCGGACACTCGCGCCCCACGCATCGCCTGGAGTCCGCGCTTGGGCTGCGGATTCGCCATTGACGATGACGTCCTGCAAGCCTTCGAAGCCGCTATTGCCAAACTGCGCGAAGCCGGACACGCGATCGTAGAAGCGGATCCGCCATGGCCTGCCGGCACACGCGAATACCCGCTTCTCGCCGTGCAACAGTCCGGCCTGGCCGCCCTGTTCGCGCAAACGCTGGACGAACGCCGGTCCGACTTCGATCCCGACATCGCCGCGCAAATCGACGCCGGACGCAATCACGCCGGCGCCGAAATCTCACGCCTGATGTTGCAGCGAGAAGTGATCTCCGCCGCGCTCGCGTCCTTCTTCGACTCGCACGACCTGCTGCTCACCCCCACCGCACCGGTAACGGCCTGGCCCATCGGCCAACTCGGTCCCGCCACCATCGGTGGCGCCCCCGCCGGTCCGCGCGGACATGCGGGGTTTACGCCGCTGTTCAACTACTGTGGGGTGCCGGCGGTTTCAGTGCCGGTGGGGTTGGTGCGTGGGTTGCCGGTTGGGCTGCAGATTGTCGGGCCGCGGTTCGCGGATCGGCGAACGCTGGAGTTCGCACGGGAGGTTGAGCGAGTGATGCAAATTGACCTTGATTCTCTGAATCCGTAGCATTGTCGGTCACGCACTTGCTTGGTGCGTTTGCCGGATTCTTGTCAATGTCGAAAAAGCGAGTGCTTCTGCGGGAGGCAATGATGGTCAGCGGGTTTGCCGAGAACGTGTCGGCGTGTATTGCCGCAGCCCATTTTCATTTGCCTGATACAACAGGTTGGGCAAATTCGAAAGTGCATTTCGAACATGCATGAGCTGCTTGGATACTTGTTTAACCCCGGGCTCATACTCGGCGGACTACTCGGTCTCGCGTTAGTGCTGCTTGCCCATTGGCTATTGCCTAGTCTTAGCCCCATAGTCGGCGCATTTATTTTGGCCTTCTTCTGCATAGTGGGCATTGTTTTTGAAATCGTAGTCAGCCGGCCTCGGAAGGACTGACGGTATGTCGCTTACTGAACTGCGCCTACCAACAGAACAATTCTCGTCGCCCATCCCAGCATTTGATTGGACGCGCCAAAAGCGGCGCGCCCTTCAATATTTGCGCTGGGCCTCATGAGTGCCTGCCGTAACCCCTGCTGGCAATTCACCTCTGCCCTCTTGCCTGAGAGAGCAACGCGGCTACTTTCGTGGAGGTCATTCGATGAGATTGTCGAAAGTCTCGAAACTTGTCACATCGCGCCGCTGTACTGGGAGCGCGCCACTAAGCCAGAACTGAACGGGTGTTACCGGGCATCGCTCGTACTCACCGTCCAGCCTGTTTTGTATGACGCGTTCTTTAACGCCCCCGTTGGCTACCGAGGTCAGTTCGCCAAATCTGAGACGCAAGGTGAGGCAGCGAACCGAAAAATTATCGAAACTCTGCTTCCTCGACTTATTGAAGTTGCCGCTGAACACCCAACGGCTTATCGTGAGTTCGTCATGACTTCGCTTAGAGGCAAGCAAGCTAAGATTTGGATCGATGAGACAGAAGTAGATGGTGAGCTCACAGACCCGGCCCCCTCAATTGACTACCCTTGTTGGGAGTTCAACGATCGAGATGGACAAGGGCTTAGGGCACCTCGAGGAACGAAGTTGGAGGTGAAAGGTGGGTGGGTCGGACCGACGGGTGCCGAGGTCATCAATCCAAGTAAGAACGACAGAAGTGGGAATATCAACAGAACCGGATATTCAGGATGAAGCCCAACCATCGGTTCGAGTGGAGTGCCAAACAGCTTCGCACGCCGTCGCTCCCTCACCCGCAATCTAGGTGCTAAATGGGCGGAGAAATATTCGTATTTGCCCTTGCCGGATTCGGAGCGTGCACCTTCCTATTCTTAGCGTATCGCTCATTCGTTCCGATTGCATGGCCAGCCCTAAATGCGAGCCGAATCATGCAAGCTGTGCGCGGCGCTGGCGTGATGGCCTTTATTGTCCTCCTCCTTTTGCCATTCGGAATCTGTGCGCAGCAGCCCGCCAAGATTGGGCGGATCGGTGTTCTTGAAAGTGCCTCGCCCTCGTCGTTTCCCGATCGATTGCAGGCGTTTCGTGACGGGTTGGCAAAGTTGGGCTATGTCGAGGGAAAGAATGTCGTTGTCGAGTTTCGATGGGCGCAGGGAAAAACGTCAGACCTGCCAAAACTCGCCTCACAGCTCGTGGACCTGAAGGTCGACGTGATTGTTGCTGGCACGACGGCCGCTGCCGTTGCGGCCAAAGCGGCCACCAGTCGAATACCAATCGTGGTCGCGGTGACAGCCGATCCTGTTGGAGTGGGCCTGGTCGCCTCCTATGCGAGGCCCGGTGGCAATGTCACCGGATTGACGACAGGGAATGTGGAGATCATTCCGAAACGCCTCGAACTTCTCAAGGAAATTTCCGGCGGGAAGGTTTCCCGCGTTGCCGTGCTGTTCAATCCTGCCGACGCATCCAACGTCGTCGTCGTGAAAGCCATCCAGGGTGTCTCAAAGCCACTGGGCGTTTCGGTTCAACATTATCCGGTGAACGCGCCGGAAGAGTTCCAGACGGCCTTTTCGGCAATGGTGAAAGATCGCGTCGATGGACTGCTCGTGGCCGCAGGGGCGTTGACGGATTCTCATGCCGCCAGGCTTGCGGAGTTGGCGGCGGGAAATCGATTGCCGGCGATGTATGGCGCACGCGGGTTCGTGGAAGCCGGTGGCCTCATCTCGTATTCGGCGCGCTTCAGTGACAACTATCGCCGCGCCGCGACCTACGTCGACAAGATCTTGCGCGGCGCCATGCCGAGCGATCTTCCTGTGGAAAGTGCGAACGTCTTCGAGCTGGTGGTCAATATGCGAACTGCCGCGGCGTTGCGGTTGAATGTTCCGCAATCGATCCTCATTCGGGCCGATGCGGTGCTCAAGTGACGCGGAAAAGCGCCCAGATAAAGACATGGGAGATCCCGCAATGAAGAAAACCTACCGCGGCGCCTGCCATTGCGGGGCCGTGCGCTTCGAGGCCGATCTGGACCTCACGACACCCAGCTACAGGTGCAACTGCAGCATCTGCCGGCGCAACCGCTTCTGGGCTGCCGTGGCCAGGGAAGGTGAATTCCGCCTGCTGGAAGGCTGGGAAAAGCTGACGAAGTACCTCTTCAACACGCGCAAGAACGAGCATTACTTCTGCCAGGTATGCGGTGTCAGGGCGTTCGGCATCGGCACCGAGACGCCGATCGGCCGGATGTATGGCGTCAATCTGGGGTGCCTGGAAGGCGTATCAGAGGAAGAGCTTGCTGCGGTGCCGGTTACCTACGTCGACGGGCTGCATGACAACTGGGGCACGCCGCCTGAATTCACGAGTCATTTGTGACCGCTGACAACGTTGGCAGGTCTGTAACTTTCAGCCTCCCCCGGCCGCTTACGACATGGATCAATCGACCGATACCCCTAAGGAACCGAACAAGCCAGATTCCTTGCGCAATGCCCTGGTCAGCGCGGTGGCGCAGCAAGTCATTGTCGGGCTTGTCGCGTCGGTCATGCTCGACGGCGGTTTCACGCTGCTGAAATGTCTCTACGCGCTCGTCGCGTTCTGGGCGGGGTTCGCGGTCTTGCTGGTGCGGCGTCGAAAGCGGCTCGAGAAGCGGGACTTCACATTCATCCGGTACGGTTACCTTGCGCTATGCGCTTGTTCGTTCTTCCTGGCGCCGCTGGTGTGGGCCCTGCGCGGGGTACGTGTGTAGTGCTCCTGTGTCCCAACGGCTGTCGACCGCCGGGATGCCGACGCGCTGGGCCGCTGTCGGCGCCGTATCCATTACCTCAGAGGTCATTGCGCGCCCCACCTTGCGCCCTTACAACGTGGCTTTTGCCTAATGAAAGTCACGTCATGCGATTTGTGCTCCCAACCGTCCTTGTTCTTGTGGCGGTGATCCACGCCCTGCCTGTCATAGGTGTTCTCGGGGCAACCAGGCTTTCGCAGTTGTACGGTGTCAACGTCGACGACCCGAGTCTTGAGTTGCTGATGCGGCATCGTGCGGTGTTGTTTGGCCTGTTGGCCGGGTTCTTCGTGTATGCCGCGCTGCGTCCGGAATTGCGCCTGGCGGGCCTCATCACCGGATTGGTTAGTGTCGGTTCGTTTCTGGTGCTGGCCCAAACGGCGCCCGGGATTACCGCAGGTGTCGCCACGGTGGTCCGCGCCGACTGGGTTGCGCTGGCGTTGCTCGGCGTTGGCGCGGCCGCACATGTCATCCAGCGCGAATGATAGGCGGCGCGGTCGGGTTGACCTTTCAGTCTGCTCCGAGCGTACTTTGCCTAGTGCACGGCACTTGCCGCGGCTGCAATCATGTCCGCCGCCTTCTCCCCGATCATCAATGCGCTCGCATTGAGGTTGGCCGAGGGAATCATCGGCATGATCGACGCGTCGGCCACGCGCAGGCCTTGAACGCCGTGCACGCGTAACACGTCATCGACCACCGAATCCTCGCGGTCGGCCGGGCCCATGCGGCAGGTGCCCATGGGGTGGTAGGCGGTGTTGCCGGTGCGCCGCGCGTGCTCGAGCAGGTCTGCGTCGCTCTGCCTTTCCGCGCCGGGCCAGATTTCGCCTGCCACATAAGGCTTGAACGGCTCGCTATACAGGATGCGGCGGCTCAGGCGCATGGCGGCGAGCAGCACGCGGCGGTCTTCTTCTTCGCCCAGGTAGTTGCCCTGGATCTCGGGCAAGGTGAACGGGTCGGTTGAAGTCGCGCGCACGTGGCCGGCGCTGGTGGGGCGTTGCTGCCAGCAGGCGACAGTCGCGCCCGGAAAGCGGTCCAGGCCGGACTGCACGCCGTCCGGATAGCTGGCCGGGGTGAAGGTGAGCTGGATGTCGCCGTTCGCTAGCGTCGGGTCGGATTTCCAGAAGCAGTACACCAGCGTCGGGGTCAGGGCCAGCGCGCCGCGACGGGTCAGCGCATAGCGGGCCACCTCGCGCACCAAGGGCAGGCCGCGCACGCGGTCGTTGATGGTCCGCAGGTTCTGGATGCGCACCACCGAGCGCACGGCGTAGTGGTCGCGGAAGTTCCGGCCCACACCGGGCAGGTCCTGCACCACCGGCACGCCGATGGACTGCAGGTGCGCGCCGTCGCCTATGCCGGAGAGTTGCAGGATTTGCGGTGAGGCGATCGCGCCGGCGCACAGGACGATCTCGCGGTTGGCCTTGATGGTCCGGCTTGGCGCGCCGCGGCCGCCGATGGAGAAGCGCACGCCGCTGGCGCGCCGGCCTTCGAATTCGATGCGCTCGACATGGGCGTCGGTGATCACCCGGGTGTTGCCGCGCGCCATCGCGGGGTAGAGGAAGCAGCGTGCCGGGCTGACGCGGCGGCCGTTGTGGACGCTGCGCTGGGCGTAGGCGATGCCTTCCTGCGTGTGGCCGTTGTAGTCGGGGTTTTGCGGGATGCCCAGCGATTCCGCGCCGCGCATGAAGGCGTCGCACAGCGGGTCGGTCTCGTCGATGTCGGTGATTGTGAAAGGACCGTCGCTTCCGTGATAGCCCGCATCCGCATTGCCCAGCTTTCGCTCGCTTTTCCTGAAATACGGCAGCACGTCCTGGTAGCCCCAGCCGCGGTTGCCGGCGGCGGCCCAGTCGTCGAAATCGCGGCGCTGGCCGCGGTTGTAGATGTGGCCGTTGATCGACCCGGACCCGCCGAGCGTCTTGCCACGCGCGTGGTTGACGGCGCGCCCGTTCAGGCCCGGGCTGCCGACGCCCGGGTACATCCAGTTGATAGCCGGGTTGCGCAGGGTGTACAGCACCCCCGCCGGAATGTGGATGAAGGGGTTTCTGTCCGGCGGGCCGGCCTCAAGCACGCAAACACTGTACTTGCCGTGTTCCGAGAGGCGGCCGGCCACGACACAACCCGCGGTGCCGGCGCCGATGACGATGTAGTCGTGGCTTTCTTCGCTCATGCCGCCAATGGTATTCGAGTCGCGTGGATCGCGAGGGCTCCGGGTTGCGCGCCCTGGCCCAACCCGTGGCCGGACGCGGTAAGCTTGGTCGCAGGTGTCGGACGTCCGCTTCAGGCAAGGTCGCCATTTCGTCTGCCGTATCCGGAAAGCAAACCATCCATGTCGCCATTTACTGCATTTCTCATCGCGGCCGTGGTCCTGGCGGTTACGCCGGGACCCGGCATCGCCTATGTGGTCGCGCGCACGGCGGCGGGTGGCCGCAACGAAGGATTGGCTTCCTGCTTCGGCACTGCGGTGGGTGGCATGGTCCACGTGCTGGCGGCCGCGCTGGGCGTATCCCTCTTGATCGCCCAATCGGCGCTGGCTTTCAGCCTGGTCAAGTACCTCGGCGCCGCGTATCTCGTTTACCGCGGCATCCGGATGCTGCTCCGCAAGGATCACGCGCCACAGGCAACCGACGTCTCGCCGCAAGGGCCGCGCCGCGCGTTTTTCGAAGGCATCGTGGTTGAAGCGTTGAACGTCAAGACCGCGCTTTTCTTCCTGGCCTTCCTTCCGCAGTTCGTGTCCCCGAACGAGCCGCTCGTTCAGCAGCTGGTGGCGCTGGGCAGCATTTGCGTCACCCTCAATACGGCGGTGGATGTGATCGCGGTTTTCGCGGCCGACCGCCTGCTCCGGTCACAGACCGCGCGTTCGGCGCGGGCTCGTATCCTCACGCGGGTTTCCGGGAGCATCATGCTCGGATTGGGTGCCTACCTGGCGATGGCGAAACGCCAGACTTAGCCGACCGCGTGGAGGAAGCTTGATCTGCCGGCGCCAGGCGGAAGGCCGCTACAACGCCTTGCCGTCAAAGTTGTGCACCGGCACCGTCGCAAGATCAAGATTCTCGATGCAGCGCAGATTGATGGCCGCAACCGCATTGCCCGCGGGATCGACGCCTCCACCATACGGATGAATGCCGCACACCGGGCAGAAGCGATGCTTGATCACATGCTTGTTGAACATGTAGGTGCTGGCAGCGGATTCCGCGGTCTTGAGTTTGAGGTTGGCCCTGGGCACAAACCACAGCAGCGAGCCCTTGCGCGAGCAGATGGAACAGTTGCATGCCAGGCCGCTGTCAATCTTGCCTTCAATCTCGAATTCGATGCCACCGCAATGGCAGCTTCCGGTGTGGGTGGTCATGCTTCTTGCTCCGATCGATAAAGGGAAAGCGCGGTCACGCTACGACGATTGTTGACCGGCACTTTCGACACAAATGCCGCATCGCTCAAGCGGGCAGTCGCTGCTCGTATTCCGCCCGCAGGTGGCTCCACTCGTCCCACAGGGGCAGTGGCTCTGTACCGCCGAGCCGGGCGGACAGGATGTCCAGGTGGGTGTGCCAGCCGGCGCTCACGTTGAGCAGCATGGCGCGTTCGGTCACGCGGCGATGGATCAGGTTGAGCAGCACCTTGTCGCCCTTGGGCTCGAGCTCGATGGACACCTCCGCGCTTTCGCCCCAGGTGAAAACCAGCTTGCGCGGCGGGCTGGCCTCGATGATGCGGCTTTGCATGCGGTGTTCTTCGCCGAATCCCGCCGGCCGCCTGCCCGGCGGATTGGTCAGTTCGTCATTGCGCCAAACCAGTTCGAAGGCACTGCCTTGTTTCGGCTCCATCTGGCCAGCCGCCAGCCATTTGCGGCGCAAGTCGCTTTCGGTCAGGTAGGCCCACACCCGCTCGATTGGCCCGGGCAGCAGGCGCTGGATGTTGAGGGTAGCGGGTTCGATCAGGGTGCCGTAGTTGTCGGCGGCTTGGGTCGCGGTCATTTTCGTTTGCCTTTGCGGTTGGGGGTGATGGATGCGTCCTCGCGGAGCAGGCGGTCGAGCGCATCCAGGCGGTGGGTCCAGAAGTCTTCATAGAAACCCAGCCACTCGCTGGCGCTGGCCAGCGGCCCGGGATCGAGGCGGCACACATGGGTGCGGCCCTGCACCTCGCGCCGGATCAGCCCGGCGCCTTCGAGCGCCTTGATGTGCTTTGAGGCCGCTGCGAGCGATATCTCGAACGGTGCCGCCAATTGGCCCACGGTGCGCTCGCCGCCGGCCAGGTCGCGAAGCATCTGGCGGCGCGTGGCGTCGCCCAGGGCGTGGAAGATGGCGTCGAGACGGGATGTATTTAATTCAACCATGTAGTTGAATATATCCATCCACCCGTTTATTGTCAACCTTCTGGTTGAATGATATTTCCAATGCGTGGCGTCCGTTCCGCAGACGCTCCGGAACGTATTGGCGATATATTTCCGACGGGCCGCACTGCCAATTCAAGCCCCGTGCTTTTCTGCTTTACCTCGTTGTCGCCCCGCCTTTAACCTGCCTGTCCGGTACTGCATGCTTGATGGAGACAGCCGCGCCGAATACCAGGCCCGCATGCACCGGGTGCTGGCGCACATCGATACGCACCTCGATGAGCCGCTCGACCTTGCCACCCTGGCCGAGGTGGCGCATTTCTCGCCGTTCCACTTTCATCGCCTGTTCTCGGCGTGGATGGGTGAGACCCTAGGTGATTACCTGCGACGCCGGCGGGTGGAGGTGGCCGCGATGCGCCTGGCGGCACAGCCGCGCACCCGGGTGCTCGATATTTCCTTGTCGGTGGGGTTCGGTTCGGCGGAGGCGTTTACCCGCGCCTTCCGCGCCCGGTTCGGCAGTTCACCTACCGCCTGGCGGGCGCAACAGGTGGCGCGGCGGCGCGCGAACCGCAAGACGGGTCAGGTCGACAGCAATCCTGGTCAGGCATTTGCTGCGCCGTTCGCGCACCATGCGCTCTCCCGACACCCGAACAAGGAGACGCCCTTGAAAGTGAGCATCATCGACCGCGCGCCTGCGACCATCGCCTATCTGCGCCATATCGGTCCCTATGGACCGGCCATTGCGCGTTTCTGGCAGGAAACCTACGTGCCGTGGGCGGTCACGAACCGTCTGGGCCCTGACCACGCACGCTATGGCATCAGCCACGACGACCCCGGCATCACCGCGCCGGAACAATGCCGCTACGACGCCTGCGCGGAAGTCACGCCGGACTTCGTCGTCAATGGCGGCGCGCTCAAGAGCACAATCCCGGGCGGCAAGTACGCGGTGCTCGCTTTCCGCGGTACGGTGGAGCAGGTGGGCGACGCGTGGGCCGCGATCCTGCGCGACTGGCTGCCTTCCAGCGGGCTGCAACTCGATGCGCGGCCGAGCTTTGAGTACTATCCGAAGGGGGCCATGTTCGACCCGAAGACCGGGGTGTTCGAATGCGGGATCTGCATTCCGGTGGCGCCGCTCTGACTTGACCTGCGGCCACACTTGCCGGACCATTGGACGGCAATTGACGTTCGTCCGCGTGGAGGGTTCATGAAACTTGTCGGCATGCTCGATTCGCCCTATGTGCGGCGCGTCGCCATTTCCCTGCAGTTGCTCGGCCTCAAGTTCGAGCACCAGTCGCTTTCGGTGTTTCGCGCCTTCGACGCGTTTCGGCTCATCAATCCGGTGGTCAAGGCGCCCACTTTCATTTGCGGTGACGGCACGGTGCTGATGGATTCCACCCTCATCCTCGAATATGCCGAGGCGCTCGCGCGCCCGCGCTCCCTCATGCCGGGCTCGCTTGCGGAGCTGCAACGTGACTTGCGCTTGATCGGCCTGGCGCTGGCCGCCACCGACAAGAGCGTGCAGATCGTCTACGAACGGGAACTGCGACCGGCCGAGAAGCTGCATGGACCTTGGGTCGACCGGGTCAGCGGCCAGGTGCTGGCCGCGTACGACCAGCTTGAAGCCGAGCTCGCCGCCGCACCGCCCGCAAGCGCGCGCGAATCCATCCGCCAGGCGGGCATCACGCTGGGCGTGGCCTGGCATTTCACCCGGCAGTTGATTCCGGACATGGTGCCCGTCGAACGGTTTCCCCGGCTTGCGGCGTTTTCGGCGGCCGTGGAAGCCCTGCCCGAATTCTTGGCCGCTCCCCATGGGGACGGCACCTTCCGCCAGATGCCCTGAAGGGGCGAAGGGGTTGTCACGGCAGTCTTTGCCAACACGCAATGAAAGGAGAACCATGGCCGCCAAACTCGATCGCACCAAGGACAATCCCTGGATGCTCAAGACGCCGCCCGGCACCTCGGACTTCACCATGCATGTCGACCAGAAGGATGGCAAGCCCATCCTGGTCTGCACCGTCGGAAGCACCGTGCTGCACTACGACGCGCGGTGTATCGACGACCTGCATGCCATGCTCAAGGCCCGGGCCGACTGGGTTGAACTCGGTGGGGCCGACGAGCAGAAGCCGGCCAAGGAAGGAACGGTCGAGGCGTGGGGGCGGTCCCCGTCCAACCCGGCGGGCGGTTGGTATGGCTTGAAGAAAGGGCTGCGCGGCCGCTTCGGCGTCTATGTGCCGCCGCTGATGGAAGCGCTGGGCCTGTGCGAGTTGGAGCACAACCCGCGCAACAACCGCATGCGGGCGAAGTGATGTTGCTTGACCCGGTGGCCCCTTGATTGAGTTCATCCTGGAGCTTGCAGGCGAATTCCTGCTGCAGGCCTTTGGTGAAGTGTTGCTCGAACTCGGGCTGCAGTCGCTTTCGGAGCCGCTGCGCCGCAAGCCGAATCCATGGCTGGCGGCGATCGCCTATGCGATCTTCGGCGCGCTCGCCGGCGGCCTCAGCCTGCTGCTCTTTTCGGAGCACATGGTTCCGGAGCCCTGGCGCGTCGCCAACCTGATCGTCACCCCCATCCTGGTGGGGGCCATCATGTCCGTGCTGGGCTCCTTGCGCATGCGGCGCGGCGAGCCGGTACTGGGCATCGATCGTTTCGCCTACGGGTATGTTTTCGCCCTGGCGATCGCGCTCGTAAGGTTTATTTATGCAGAATGACGCATCATCGCAAAACAACAACAGGGGGAACTACAACATGCGTCTCAGGATTCGATCCGTCATCGGCAGGCTTTTCATGGCGCTGGTCGCGGCCACCTTGCTGGCCAGCCCGGCAAGCGCGCTCGACTACGAGCAGTTGATGAAGCTCAAGCAGCAGTTCGAAGTCGTGCGCGACCTCGTGCGCAAGCTGCGCGGGCGCGAGAAGGCGCCGGCGCCACCGACGCCACCCACCCAGACCCCCGCGCCGGAAGGCACCCCGGCACCGCCAGTACCGGGGCTGTCGTTCAAGGGCAGCTGTGTGGCCAAGGACGAAACCGGATATGCGGAGAACGCGCAGATCGATATCGCCGACGGCAAGGTGAGCCAGCTCGCCGTGCGTATTGACGTGCCCAAACGCGGGTCATGCCGCTACCAGATGGCGGCGTTCAAGCAGGTCAAGACCACGCCGTTCGTGGAACTGCAGGCCAACTCGAACGCCGCCTGCACTTTGCGGGTGTGGCACCAGGCGGACCGCGTGACCCTGGCGGCGACCGATTGCGCCGACAAGTGCGCGCCTGGCGCATTTGATTACGCGTGGCCGGTCGAATTCCAGATGGCCGGTGGTTGCCATTAGCCTGACGAACCGGTCGCAGCATGGAACCGGCCGTCATTGAAACCCTGAAGGCGATGCTGGAAAGCCAGCAGGTCGCATCCTTGGGCACGCTGCACAAGGGCGAGCCCGCTGTTTCGATGGTGCCGTTCGCGCTTCTGCCAAAGGGGGAAGGCGTGATCATCCATGTCAGCAGCCTGGCCTCCCACACCCGCGACATGCTGGAGCACACGGGGGTGAGCCTTCTGGTGATCGCGCCACCGGCCCCCGGGGTGACGGCGCAGGCCACGCCGCGTGTGGCCATCGCGGGTCAGGCGCGCCAATGCCCACCCGGCGATTCGACCCATGCACTGGCCCGGCAGGCCTACCTGGTGCGATTTCCTGAAAGCGAACCGATGTTCGGCTTTGGCGACTTCTTGCTGTTTGTCATCGCCCCGCGGTCGGTGCGCCTGGTGGCCAGGTTCGGCAAGGCAAGCACTCTTGCGGCGGCGGCTTTCGCGGACGCCATGGCCGGATCCGCCGCTTGATATCATCAAACGTATCAGCGGACCTTCCGGAAGGCGGGATTCTGGTCCGGCTCTTGCATTGCTTGCGCACTATTCCCCGCAGTGTGCAGCAAGCCCAGGCGCCACAACACAACAAAGCAAGGCAAAGACATGGCCGGACCGAAAACCCCCATCATCATCGACGTCGAGGCCTCCGGCTTTGGCGGGACGAGCTATCCCATCGAGGTGGGCGTCGCCCTCGACGATGACACCAAGTACTGCTCCCTGATCCTGCCGGCCGCAGAGTGGGACCATTGGGACAGCGAAGCCGAGAAGGTGCATCGCATCGCCCGCGACATCCTTGAAACCTACGGCAAGCCGATCCCGGAAGTGGCCGCCCACATGAACCATCTGCTCGAGGGCAAGACGCTCTATACCGACGGCTGGGTGGTCGACAAGCCCTGGCTCACCACCCTGTTCCACAAGGCCCAGATGGAAATGAAGTTCCGGGTCAGCCCGCTGGAAATGATCCTCACGGAGGCGCAGATGGAGCGCTGGCACGAAACCAAGGATCGGGTCCTGGCCGAGGTGCAGAAGCACCGTCACCGCGCCAGCTTCGACGCCTGGATCATCCAGCAGACCTACCAGCGCACCCTCGCCGAAACGGGGCGTTGACGCCTCACATGCGGCGGTCGGGTGATTTGGGTATTCTGTGCAAGGCAGTTCCCGTCAACGATTCATTCCAAGGAGCGCAGCATGGCGGAAGTCGGCAAGGCAGTTCCGGAGTTCAAACTCAAGGCCCACGACGGCAGCGAAATCTCGTCGGCCCAGTACATGGGGTCGAAGTGGCTGGTCATCTCGGCCTACCCGTTCGCTTTCACCGGCGGGTGAAGCAACCAGACCTCCAACTTCAACCGTGCGTTGAAGCAATTTGAAGAAAAAGGCGCCCAGTTGCTCGGCTTGTCCTGCGATACGGTACCTTCACTGAAAGTCTGGGCGCAGGCCCTGGGCGGCGTCGGGCATCCGCTGATGTCGGATTTTTATCCGCACGGCAAGGTATCGCAAAGCCTGGGTACCTTCAGCGCCGAGGCGGGCTATACCCTGCGGTCGATCACCATCGTCGATCCCAAGGGCATTGTCCGGGCGTTTCATCTGTACCCGGCTGGCGTCTTGCCAATTGCCAGCGAGGTGCTGGCGGAGCTGGCAGGCCTGCAGGCCGCATAGCGTGCATCATCGCCGGGCCCGCGGTGTGCGGTGCCCGGCCGCGATACCCGAATTTTCGCGTCAAGCTGAATTTTCAGCGGCGCCTCCCTTGATTGCAAACTTGTCATGACCATCCGCATCGCCATTCCCGACATGGTGTCGCCCTCGTACTTCCCCGCCATTGCCGCGGTGGAACTGGGTTTCATGGAGGAGCAGGGGCTGGAGGCCAGCATCGAGCTGCTCGGCCCCGTAACTGCCACCTATGACGCGCTGCGCGACGGGCAGATCGCCTATGCCGGCGGCGCCGCGCATGCGCCGCTGTACACCTTCAAGGACTGGAACGGTTGCCGGTTGTTGTGCGCACTGTCGCAAAACATGTACTGGTTTCTGGTGCTGCGCGCCGACATCGCCGCAGAAAATGGCGACCTCACCGCCTTGCGCGGCCTGCGCATCGGTGCGGCCCTTGGCCCGGTGGATGGGCTCACGCGCATGCTGCGTGATGTCGGGCTCGATCCGGAAAAGGACGTGCAGATCGGCCGTGTGCCGGGCGCGGTGGGTACCAAGGCTTCCTTCGGCATCATGGCGGCAGAAGCCCTGGCCGAGGGCCGGCTGGACGGCTTCTGGGCCAACGGCATGGGCTGCGAAGTGGCGGTCAAAAGCGGCGTCGGCAGGCTGATTCTCGACGCGCGCCGCGGCGACGGTACGCCGGGCTCGGTGGATTACACCTTTCCGGCGCTGGTGGCTACACAACAAAGGGTGGAAGAGCATCCGGAGGAGGCGGCCTCGGTCACGCGCGCCATCGTCACGGCGCAGCTCGCGCTGAAGAAGGACCCGTCGCTCGCCACGCTGGCGGCCAAATATCACTTTCCTGAAGTCGAAACCGCCATGATCGCCGAACTGGTACGGCGCGATACGCCGTTCTACGATGCCGCCATCTCGCGCGCCAAGCTCGATGCGCTCAATGCCTTTTCGCAGCAAATGGGCTTGTTGTCCTCGGTGCCGGCTTACGACGACCTGGTGCCCGCCCTGTGTCGTGAAGTCTGGTAAAAGTCCCGCTCATGACTGAACTCGATTGTGACGTTCTGGTGATCGGCGCCGGCGGCGCCGGCATGTACGCTGCACTGGCCGCCGCCCGTTCCGGTGCCAGCGTATTGCTGGTCGACCGCGGATTGATCGGCCGCGCCGGCGCCACCGTGATGGCGCAGATGACCGTGGCCGTGGCCCTGGGCGAAGAATGTCCGGACACCACCGAGGCGCACTACAAGGACACCCTGGCTGCCGGGCGCGGCCTGTGCGATCCGGCGTTGGCGCGCCTGCTGGTGGAGGAGGGCCCGGCGCGCATCCGCGAAATGGATGCCTGGAAGGTGGGCTGGGCGCGCGCCGAGGACGGCAGCCACATCCGCCAGGTGCACGCGCCGGGGCATGACCGGCCGCGCTGCGTCTACGTGGATTTTCTCAACACCGGCCCGGCGGTTTCGCGCACCCTGCGCACACAACTGAACCCGGTTGCGGCGGTGCGGCGCATCGGCGACATCGTCGTTACCGACATCGCCACGCATGACGGGCAGGCCAGCGGCGCACTGGGTTTTCACCTGCGCACCGGCGAGCCGGTGTCGCTGCGCGCCGGCGCCACCATCATCGCCACCGGCGGGCTTACCCGCCTGTACGCGCGCAACAGCGCCTCGGCCAACATGGGCGGCGACGGCTACGCACTGGCCTTGCGCGCCGGGGCGGAACTGCTGGACATGGAGTTCGTGCAGTTCTTTCCCATCGGCCATCTCGCGCCGCGCCTGATCGGCATGGACCCCATCATGTGGGACCCGTTCCGCTACAAGCTCGGCGGGCGCCTGCTCAACCGCGACGGCGAGGAATTCAGCGAGCGCTATGGCCGCGAGGAAAGCGGGCGTTACAACCTGACGCGCGATGTGGCCACCTACGCCATCTTCAAGGAAGTCGAGGCCGGCCGCGGCAGCCCGGCAGGCGGCGCCTTCCTGAGCTTCACCCATGTGCCGGAAGCCGAATTGCGGCGCAACTTCGGCCCGGTGATCGACCGCCTGGCGAAAAACGGCATCGACCTGACGCGCCAGGCCATCGAGGTGGCGCCCATCGCCCACTATCACATGGGCGGCGTGGCGGTGGGCACCGACATGGCCACCCGCGTGCCGGGCTTGTATGCCTGCGGCGAGGCGGTGGGCGGCGCCAACGGCGCCAACCGCCTGTCCGGCAACGCGATCACCGAAGCCCTGGTGTTTGGCGAGGTGGCCGGCCGCGAGGCGGCGGCGCATGCGCAGGCACACGGTCCCGCGAGGGTGAACGGCGCTGCCCCTTCGCTGCCCATGCTGAACGGCGCGTCGGGTGCGGCGCCCCCCAACCTGGCCGCGTT
Organism: Burkholderiales bacterium; assembly: GCA_965279115.1. Taxonomy (GTDB): domain Bacteria; phylum Pseudomonadota; class Gammaproteobacteria; order Burkholderiales; family JAEUOS01; genus JAEUOS01. The sequence continues at coordinate 2,027,193 of OZ257137.1, read as the reverse complement.
GCTGGTGCAACTGCAAGCCCTGATGGCCGAAAAGGTCGGCCCTTTCCGTACTCACGACAAGCTCACCGCCGCCATACGCGAACTCGCAGCGATGGAGGCGCAGCTCGGCCTGGCGCCGCCGCCTTCGGCCGGCGGCTACGACATGTCGCGACTGGACTGGTTCGACCTGCGCAACATGCTGCTGGTGGCGCGCTGCGTCGCCGAGGCGGCCAGCGCCCGCAAGGAAAGCCGCGGGGCGCAGCAGCGCGAGGACTTGCCGGGCATGCTGCCGGAGTGGGATGTGAACCAGATGATTGACATGCACGAAGGCCGCTTGAGGCTGATGCAACGCCCGGCATTGCAATTGCGCGAGGCGGCGTGATGACGCAGACGACCGAACTGCATATCCGGCGCGGCGGGCCCGACGAAGCCGCGCGTGAGCAGGTGTTCCATGTGCCTTTTGAGCCCGGCCAATCGGTGCTCGATGCCTTGCGCTGGATCCGCGTCCATGCCGATCCGGACCTGGCGTTCCGCTTTTCCTGCATCAATGCCAATGCCTGCAAGGAATGCATGATGCAGATCGACGGCAAGGCGGGCTATGCCTGCACCGCGCGCCTGGTGGCCGGGCCGATGCGGGTGGCGCCTTTGGGCAACAAGGCGCTGGTGCGTGATCTCGTCACCGAGATCGCGCCGCCGGATGAGCGACTCGCGCCCTGAGCGGTGCGTTTCGGGCTACTCGGCCCGGCCAAAAAACAGGCCCCGGTCAGGTTTCCCTGCCGGGGCCAAGACCATCGTTCCCGCGATGGAGGAGACATCCGCCTCCACAATGCGCCAATTCTGCCGGCCTGCCTACTGTGATTTATGACAGGTGGGTATCCGTACAAGGCGCAAACAGGGCCTCGGAAGCCCGCGATTTGCGCAACGGGCTTTTTCCCCAGGGTCAGCCGCCGGACGCGGTCTTCAGCTGGGTGCGGTCGGCCTGCAGCCCGGGCTTGTTCAGCTTTGCGGTCGCCGAGACCGGCGCTTCCCCGCTGACATCCTTCAGCGCGCCGCCCCAGCCGCTGGCGGTGATGTCGAAGATCGTGCCGTCCGGGTCGGTGTACTTGATCTCATAGAAGGAATTGTCTTCCTTGGCGTCGCCCTTGAAATAGGTGGCGCCCTGCTTCGATACGTGTTCCTGCGCCTCCTTGATGTCGTCCACCCAGAAGCCCAGGTGATGAATGCCGACCCAGTCCTTGCCGAGCGGCCCGGCGAACTCGTCCTTCTTGTACTTGAGGATCGCCATGTTGATGACGCCGTCACTCAGGTAGACCCCGAGCACGAACGATGTATCCACCTCGCCGACCTTCTTCATGCCAAAGGCGTTCATGTAGAACTCCGCGGTCTTCCACGGGTCCTCGACCGAAAGTGCGAAGTGACGCAGCTTGCCAATCATGGTGTGCTCCGGTTGGGAAAGTGTGTGCGCATCCTAGCGCGATTCGTGGGGAGGCGCCCCGCCGCCGGCGGGCCTAGGGCGCTTCCGCCACCACGGGGTTCACCAGGGTGCCGATCGAGGAGATCTCCACCTCGACGGTGTCGCCGGGCTTGAGCCACAGCGGCGGCTTGCGCGCAAAGCCCACGCCTTCCGGGGTGCCGGTGGCGATCACGTCGCCGGGCGCAAGCGCGGTCCAGCGCGAGATGTATTCGATGATCGCCGGCACATCGAAAATCATGTCGTCGGTGCCCTTGCGCTGCACCTCGCTTCCGTTCACGCGCGTCACCAGCATGAGCTTCGAGGGGTCGGGAATCTCGTCCGCGGTGGTGATCCACGGACCCAGGCCGCCGGTGGACGGGTGGTTCTTGCCCGAGGTCAGCGAGTGCTTGAACTGGTAGTCGCGCACCGAACCATCGTTGAAGCAGGTGTAGCCGAACACATGCCGCAACGCGTCGGCGGCCTTGATGTGCCGCCCGCCGCGACCGATCACGATCGCCAGTTCGCCTTCGAAATCGAAGTCGCCCGAATGGTTGGGTCGCACCAATGGGTCGCCCGTGGCCACCAGGGTGTTGGTGAAGCGGCCGAATATCGAGGGAAACTCGGGCACCTTGAAGCCGCCTTCGGCTGCATGGGCGCGGTAGTTGAGACCCACGCATACGATCTTCTCGGGATCGGTGACGGGGGTTTGCAGGCGCACGTCCGCCAGGCGCAGGTCGGGTGCGTCCCTGGCAGCGTCCGCGTTGATCAGGCCGGCAGCGATCGCGGTGCGCAGGGTCGGATACTCCGGCCCGAACTTGCGGCCGAGGTCGATGATGCCATCGCCGGCCACCACGCCGTAGGAAGTGCGGTCACCCGCGCGAAAGCTGGCCAGTTGCATGGTGTCTCCTCTGCGTTCCTGCGGATCGCATGGTCCGCTTCAAGGCGCGAGAGTATAGCCGTGGCTCTCGCCTGCGGCAGCGGTCAGGCGTTGGCCGTGCGGGCGAATCTCGACGCCCGGTACGCGCCGACGGTGATCGGCGCATAACGAGGCGGGTCGTCGGGCCCGCAGCAACTCGGCACGCATTCGATGAGCGCGTCGTAGTTGGCGATGAAAAAGAACGCCAGCGAGATGCGATCCGAAACGGAGCCCGCATCCGGCGGGGGATTGGCGACCCGATGCGGCGTGGATTTCCAGCGGTCGTTGCACCAGCGCATCATGGTGTCGCCGATGTTGACCATGAAGCCCTCGAAGCGCGGCGCGGCGATCCACGTGCCGTCGCGGCCTTGCACTTCCAGCCCGCCAATGGTGTTGTCGCTATGGACGATGGTGAGCAGGTTAAGGTCGGTGTGCACGCCGGCGCGCAACTGTCCGGGCAGGGGCGCGCCCTCCTGAGGCGGGTAGTGGATCAGGCGCAATTGGCTGGGGTCATGGTCGGTGCGGGGCTCGAAAAAGTCCGGCGCAATCCCCAGGGCGATGGCGCACAGGCGAGTGAGGCGCCGCGACAGCGCCTGCATGTCGTGCCAGTAGGCCAACACGTCTTCGCGGAAGCCGGGCAGGTCCGCCGGCCAGAGATTTTTGACCCAGTGCGGAGCCGCGTCCGCGCTGGTGAAGTAGTCGGTGTCCGGAAAGTCGTCCGGACCGAAGGTGAGAATCTCCTTGACGTCCGGTGGTGTCTCATTGCCGGCCAGGCGCGCCAGCACTTCGGTGCCCGGAGCGATGTAGCCGCGGTTGACGCCGGGGCGCGGACGCGCAACGGCGGCTTTGGCGGATGCCGTCAGGGCGAAGAAGCGCCGTGCCGCGGCCACCGTGGCATGCAGTCGCGCCTGCGGCACGCCGTGGTTGATGATCCCGAAGAATCCGTGCACCTCGCATGCGGCGGCGATGTGCGCGGCCGCTTCGGAATCGGGTGCGGTCAGGTCGATGAGCGGGATGTCCATGCGCGATCAGAACTGCGCCAGCCGTCGTACTCCCACCAGGCGCTCGGCGATGAAGAGGATCACGATGGTGAACAGGATCAAGGCTGATGAAATCGCGGCGATGGTGGGGTCGGGAGTTTCCTCGAGGTAGCGCAAGATCTCGATGGGCAGGGTCTTGTTGCGCGCGTCGGTGAGGAAAATCGAGATCGGGTAATTGTCCAGCGAGGCGAGGAAGGCGAACAGGCCGGAGGTGAGGAAGGCAGGCGCGAGCCCCGGCACCATCACTTTCAAAATGGCCTGCGGGTAGGAGAGTCCCAGGGTGCGCGCCGCGTCGATCAGCGTCAGGTCGAACAGGGCCAGGCTGGCGTGCACGGTGCGGGTGATGTAGGGCAAGGTGATGACGATGTGGCCCACCACCAGTGCCGCGGTGACATCGCGCAGGCCGATCTCGCGCAAGCCCTGCAACAGCGCCACGCCTACCACCAGGCCCGGCATCATCAGGGGCGACACCAGGAAGGCCAGCACCGCCTCGCGGCCGCGGAAGCGCCCGTGCTCGATGGCGATGGCGCACAGGGTACCCAGCACCAACGAGATGGCGGTCGACACGGTGGCCACCTTGAGCGAGAGGATCAGCGCCGGCACCAGCCCGTCCTTGCGGCCCAGCGACTCGTACCAGCGCCACGACCATTCCGGCGGTGGCAGGTTGAACACCGAAGAGCTCGAGAACGACACCAGCACCGCCACCGCCAGCGGTGCCAGCATGAACACCGCCACCAGCGCGGCAATCGCCGCGAGCGCCCAGCGGATCAGGCGCTCGGCCTTCATGCCGTCCGCCCGGATTGCAGGCGCCGCGCCAGCAGCGCGCTGCCGATCACCACCGCCACCGCGATGGCCAGCAGCACCACCGCGAGGGTCGAACCGGTCTGGCGGTCGCGCATGAACAGGTAGGAGCGCGCGATCAGCGTCGGCAGGGTCTTGTAGCGGTCGCCCATCAGCAGCGACGGGATCACGTACATCGAGACCGCCATCGAGAACACGAAGGCCACGCCCGCCACCACCCCGGGCAGCGAGAGCGGCCACACCACGCGGGTGAAGCGCAGCACCGGCCCGGCGCCAAGGGAGGCGGCGGCGTCGGTGAGGCGCACGTCGATCTGCCGCGCCACCGCGTAGATCGGCAGCACCATGAAGGGCAGGAACACATGCACCGCGCCGATGGCGAGGCCGGTTTCGGTGAACAGCAGGCGCACCGGCTCGTCGGTAAGCCCGAGGCCGGTGAGCGTGGTGTTGACCAGGCCGTTGCTGCGCAGGAGGATGGTCCAGGCGAAGGCCTTGACGACCACGCCCACCGAAAGCGGCAGTACCAGCGCCAGGAGCAGCGTGGCCTGGAACACGCCGGTGGCACGCGCCAGCACAAAGGCGGTCGGATAGCCGATGATCAGGCAGGCTAGGGTGATGATGAGGGCGCTCTTCAGGGTATTGCCCAGCACTGCGTAGTTGAACGGGTCGCCGAAAAACTTCGTGTAGCCGGCGAGCGTCCAGCCTGCTTCGCCCTGGAAGCTCGTGACCAACAGTGCCGCCAGCGGCAGGGCAAAGGCGGCGAGCAGGAAGCCCACGCCTGGCAGGGCCAGCCAGGCCACACGCGGATTGGCGGCCGCCGTCATGGGTCAGGCCTCGCCCTGCGCCGGGAACAACAGGGTATCGGCCACCGGCCATTCAAGCGTGGTGTCGCCGCCGGATACGGCGACGTTGCCGCCGACTTCGACCAGCAGGCGGTCGTCGCCTTCAGTGGCGAAATGCAGTACCCGGCGCGAGCCCAGGTAGACGATCTCCGGTGCGCGCGCGGTGACGCGGTTGCAGCCCGGTGTGGCTGTGGCACCGGCGATCGCGGCACGTTCAGGGCGCAGGCCCACCACCACCTTGGCGCCGGGCCGGAACGCGCCGGGCGCGGCAAGCCTGCCGAACGCGGTACGCACCTGCGAGGCGCCATCGGCTGCGGACTCCACCGTGCCGGCCAGGCGGGTGGAGAGTCCCACGAAATCCATCACGAAGGGCGTGGCCGGGTGTGCATAGACCTCGGCCGGCGTGCCCAGTTGTTCGATGCGGCCGGCGTTCATCACCGCGATGCGGTCTGACATGACCAGCGCTTCCTCCTGGTCGTGGGTGACGAAAATCGCTGTCATGCCCTCGGCGCGCAGGATGCGGCGCAGTTCGATCTGCATGGTCTCGCGCAGCTTGCGGTCCAGCGCTGAGAGCGGTTCGTCGAGCAGGATCAGGCGCGGCCGCGTGGCGATGGCGCGCGCCAGCGCGACGCGCTGCTGCTGGCCGCCGGAAAGCGCGGTGACCGGGCGGGCCCGGTATTCGGCCAGGCGCACCAGCTCCAGCGCATGGACCACGGCCTTTTCGGTGTCGGCAGCGGAGGCGCCGCGCGCCTTCAGGCCGAACGCGACGTTGTCGCCTACATTCAGGTGCGGAAACAGCGCGTAGTTCTGGAACACCACGCCGATGTTGCGCTTGTGCGCCGGCAGGCCGGTGAGGTCGGTGCCTGCCACGCGCACGTTGCCGGCGTCGGCTTCCACCAGGCCGGCGATGATGCGCAGGAGCGTGGTCTTGCCGCATCCCGAGGGGCCCAGGAGCGAGATGAACTCACCTTCCCCGACGGTCAGGTCGAGGTTGCCGATGACGACCTGATCGCCGTAGCGCTTGCCGACCCCCGCGATCGCGAGATACGGGGCTGTGGTCACGGTGCCGCCTTACAGCGCCATCTCGCGGTCCCAGCGCTCGACCCATCCTTTGCGCTGCTCGCTCACGTAGGCCCAGTCCGGCACGAACACTTCGGTCTTGGCGACGGTCTTGGGCGCCGCCACGGTGGAATTGGTCGGGATCGCGTTGAGTACCTCGGTGATGTCCTTCTGATAGGCGCCGATGATGTCGTTGATGAAGGCGTGGCTCAGTTCAGGATCAGGCCCGTTCTTCACCTTGGCGATGCCCGAAGGCATGGCCATCTGGCCTTCCCTGGGCAGCAGCACGTCGACCGGCGCGCCCTTGGTTTTGCGCTCCAGTGCGTTGTAGGCCACCATGCCGGGGATCATGAAGGCTTCGCCCTGCTCCAGCAGGTTCAACGCCTGCGGGATCTGCGTGTAGATGGTCAAGAGGTTGGGCTTCAAGGCCTTGAGCTTCTTGAAAGCGGCGTCGATCTGGTATTGCGCCTCCTTCATCGGCTTGCCGGTCTCGAGCGCGGCGGCCATCATGAACAGCGCCAGGCCTTCGGTGTTCTGCAGCGAGGGGATGACGATCTTGCCCTTGTACTGCGCGTCCCACAGGTTGGCCCACGACGGCAGGGTCTTGACCTTGCTGGTGTTGACGGCCACGCCGGTGGTGCTTTGCACGTAGTTCACCCAGAAGCCGTCCTGGTGGATGGTGCCAGGGATGAGCTTGCTCATGTTGGGCACCCTGGCCGGCGTGATCTTCTCGATCACGTCTTCCTTGATGGCGCTGATCATCACCGGATCGTCCATCAGCACCACCGAGAGGTAGGGCTTGGCCTTGTTGTTGACCATCTTCTCCAGATTGACCAGCGAGCGCGTGCCTTCATAGATGATCTTGCAGCCGTACTGCTTCTCGAACTTCGGGATCACCGCATCGAGGAATGCCTTGTGGCCCGCGGCACCGCCGACGACGATTTCCTTGGCTTTTTGCGCACGCACGATGGCGGGAAAACCCATGACGGCCGCGCCGGCGGCAGCGGCCTTGATGAGATGGCGGCGGGTCGGGAGGGTGGGGGAAGACATGTCGGCTCCTTTGGTTGTTGGGACGGCAATACGCGGTCGCGGGACGCGAGACCAGCCGTTTTCAGGAAGCACAAGCCATGCCATTGGGTCAAAAGTGTTGGTGCGAGCGCGTCGCGGCCAGGGGCCGCGTCAGCGCATCTCGCCACGCCGTGCAGTCCGGTTCAGCGTGCCGCCAGCGCCCGGTCGACGATCGCCAGCAGGCAGTCGCGCAGCCGCGCCAGGCTGGTGCCGTCATCCAGGAACCACTGCAGCATCACCCCGCGCAGCGCCCCGAGGATCAGCACCGCGTCGGTGGCCGGGTCGGCATCGGCGCGGATTTCGCCGGTCTCGATGCCGGTGCGGATGTGGGTCTCGAAGAACTTGAGCGCGGCGCGGTTGTAGGCCGCCATGTCCTTCTTCAGGCCCGCGCCTTCCATGAAGCCCTCGGTCATCATCACCAGCAGCGCCCGGGTGGTGGTCCAGGCGCGGTCGGTGCGGCCGTAGTAGACGCTGATGTTGCCGCGAATGGCGTCAAGTCCGGGCTGCCGGGCGGGCGCGGCCTGCAACTGCGCCTGGAAGCGCTCGTGGATATGCGCCACCAGCGCACGCAGCAGGCCGGCCTTGCTGCCGAAGCGATGCGCCGGCAGGCCGCGGCTGTAGCCTGCCGCTTCTCCCACCTCGGCCAGGGTGAGGCGGACCGTACCGGTGCGTGCGACGATGGCGAGCGCGGCGTCGAGCAGGCGGCGCTCGGCTTCCTCGCGCCGCTCGGTCTGGGTGCGGCGCACCGGTGCAGCCGCGGCACGGCGTGCGCCTGCCGGGCCGCGCGCGGCAGGGCGGCGAGGTCGCGTGGCGTCCGTCATCGCTCGTCAGCCCGCATGGGTGGCGCCGGACTGCAGGATGATGCCGCGCTCGACGAGCCGTCTGAGGTGGGCGTCATCGATACCTGCCTCGCGCAGGCATTCAAGGGTGTGCTCTCCCAGCAAAGGCGCGGGCAGGCGCATGTCGGCCGGCGTTTGCGCGAAGAGCGTCGGCGGGCGCACGCTGATGGTGGCGCCCTCGCTGGGATGTTGCGTCGACTGGAACAGGCCGACCGCCTTCAGGTGAGGATGCTGCGGCAGGTCGTCGATGCCCCAGATGCGTGTGGCCGGAATGTCGACGCGATCGCACAGGGCCAGGCATTGGTCGGTTGTCATCTGACCGATCACGGCGCGCAGGTCCGCATAAAGTTCGAGGATGCGGGCATTGCGCTCCTGCCGGTCGGCGAAGTTGTACTTGCGCGCCAGGTCCTCACGGTTCACGGCAGTGAAGAGCGCCACCCAATGGTCCGCCGTGTAGGGCAGCATGGCGACATGGCCGTCGCGGGTGGGTACGGGCTTGCGCCCGCCGGCGAGGATGCGCGCGTAGCCGGCTTTCGCGGTGGGCGGGTCGAAGGTGAGGCCGCCCATGTGCTCGGCCATGGTGAAGGCCGTCATCGTCTCCAGCATCGGCACTTCCACGTATTGTCCCTGGCCGGTGCGCTCGCGGTGGAAAAGCGCGGCCAGCACCGCGTTGACCACCGCGAGACCGGTGGTCTTGTCGGCCACCAGCGTCGCCGCGAAGTCCGGCACGCCGCTTTCGTGGCCGATCAGCGCGGCGATGCCGCAGCCGGCCTGGATGACGTCGTCGAAGGCCGGGCGCGCGGCGTCCGGGCCGGACTGGCCGAATCCGGTGGCCACGCAGTACACCACTTTCGGGTTGATGGCCGACACGGCCGCGTAGCCCAGCCCGAGGCGTTCGATGGCGGCCACGCGCATGTTGTGCACGACGATGTCGACATCCTTTGCCAGGGCGCGCACGGCGTCGCGCCCTTCGGGCGACTTCATGTCCACCGCCACGGAGCGCTTGTTGCGGTTGATCGCCAGGAAAATCGAGCTCATGCCCGCGTGCCGGGAGACGCCATTGGCACGCACCAGGTCGCCCTCCAGGCTTTCGACCTTGATGACGTCGGCGCCGTAGTCGCCGAGGATCTGCGTGGCCAGCGGGCCCAGCACCACCGATGTGATGTCGAGCACGCGCACGCCGGCCAGCGGGCCGGTGGACTTGGGCAGGGTGTTTGATGCGGGCTGGCCGGGTGTGGTCATGGACGGGTTGACGGTTTGCAGGCGGTGCTTCGGGTCGGAGGGAATCGGGACAACGCACGACAACAAGTTTGTTGCCCGACCAACAAATGTATTGCAGAATGCCCGGATATTCCAACAACTTGATGTGTGCGCCGCAGCAATCGCTGCCGCGACAGGAGACCTGCAAATGCAAGCCCTGAGCATCGCTCCGTGCACCTTGCCGCCGGAGTGTGAAACCCTGCGCACTGAAGTGCGCACCTTTCTGGCCGAGGCGATGGCCGACTATCCGGTGGATAAGCGGGTGCGCAACTGGACCGGCGCCGACCCCGCCTTCAGCCGCAAGCTGGGTGCGCGCGGCTGGATCGGCATGACCTGGCCCAAACGGTATGGCGGTCGCGAACGCTCCGCATTGGAACGGTACGTCGTCATGGAGGAGATGCTTTCGGCCGGCGCGCCGGTGGCGGCGCACTGGGTCGCCGAGCGCCAGAGCGCGCTGCTGCTGATGCGCCTGTCGCCCGAGGTGCTCGCGCCACGCATAGTGCCGTCGATCGCGCGCGGCGAATGCTTCTTCTGCATCGGCATGAGCGAGCCGGACTCCGGCTCCGACCTGGCTTCCATCCGGACCCGTGCGGTTCGCACCGACGCGGGCTGGGTCATCAATGGCCGCAAGGTATGGACTTCCGGCGCGCACCGCTCGCATTACATGATCTGCCTGGTGCGCACCGGCGCCTCGGGCGAGCAGCGCCACGCCGGCATGTCGCAATTGCTGGTGGACATGAAGACGCCGGGGCTGACGATACGACCGATCGTCAACCAGCTGGGCGAGCATGACTTCAATGAGGTGACTTTCGACGACGTGCTGGTGCCGCACGATTGCCTGATCGGCGCCGAGGGGGATGGCTGGAACCAGGTGGGTGCGGAACTCGCGTTCGAGCGCAGCGGCCCGGAACGTTACCTGTCGAGCTCGCAGCTGCTGCTGGAAATGCTCGACGCCGCCGATCCGGCCAATGCGCGCGATGCCGTGACCCTGGGGCGCGTGGTCGCCAGCTATGCCACCTTGCGGCAGATGTCGATGGGCGTCTCCGGCATGTTGGCGCGCGGCGAGAACCCGGCGCAGGCGGCCTCGCTGGTCAAGGACCAGGGCGCGCTGGTCGAGCAGGCCATGCCGGACATCGCGCACGACCTGTTCGGCGGGCGCGCCGCGCCGGATTCGCCACTGGCGCAGGCCATGACCTACACGGCACTGGCCGTGCCTTCATTTTCGCTGCGCGGGGGCACTCGCGAGATCCTGCGCGGCATCATCGCCAAAGGGCTGGGGTTGAGATGAGTGACTCGATGATCGAAGAAACCGCCGCGCGCATCTTCGCCGACAACGTCGACAAGGGCTTGCTGGAGCGGTTCGAGAAGGGTGAATGGCCGGCGCGCCTGTGGGCGCTGGCGGTCGATAACGGCCTGTCGCTGGCTCTGGCGTCCGAAGAATCCGGCGGTATCGGCGCCTCATGGGCCGATGCCTATCCGATCCTGCGCGGGCTGGGTTACTGGCAGGTGCCGCTGCCCCTGGCCGAGACCATGATCGCGGGGCTGTTGTTGTCCGCCGCCGGTATCGATATTCCGGACGGGCCTATCGCCATCGTTGAAGAAGGCAGCGCCGTCAGCCTTGCCGGAACCGGTGCAGGGGCGAGGCTTTCGGGCCATGCGCCGCGCGTGGCCTGGGCGCGCCATTGCGGGCATGCGGTGGTGGCGGCCGGCGGCGGTATCGTGCTGGTGAACCTGGCCGACGCCAGGTCTGTGCGCATCACGCAGCGACTCAATGCGGCGCGCGAGCCGATGGATGAAGTGACATTCACGGCGGCGCCCTGCATCGCGCAGGCGGCCAATCCGTTTCCGCAACTGGCAGAGCCGGTGATCACGCTGGGCGCGGTGGCGAAAAGCGCCATGATGACCGGCGCCCTCGAATGGGCGCTGGAGCAGGCGGTGCAGTACGCCATCGACCGCGTTCAGTTCGGCAAGCCGATCGGCAAGAACCAGGCGATCCAGCAGCAGCTTGCCCAGTTGGCCGGCGATGTCGCCGCGGCGCGCATGGCGGCGATGGTGGCCTGTGACGATGCGCCCGACGTGGCCGCGCGCGATTGCGCCGCCACGCTTTTCAGCGCCGCGGTGGCCAAGATCCGTATCGGTGAGTCGGCCACCCGCGCCACGTCCATCGTTCATCAGGTACATGGCGCCATCGGCTTCACCTACGAGCACCACCTCAATTACGCCACCCGGCGCCTGTGGTCCTGGCGCGAGGCCAGTGGTGCCGACGCATGGTGGGCGGAACGTCTCGGCCGTGCCGCCATCGAGTCACGCGCCGCCGGATTCTGGCCGTCGATCACCAACAAGCACTTCGCCTCGCTGTAGGCGACCAGGGAGAAAAGACCATGAGTGAAACCACCGTCGGCCCGGAAACGGCTGTCACCCGCGAAGGCCATGTGGCGATCGTCGAGATCCAGCGACCACCGCACAATTTTTTCGACTTCAAGCTGGTGAAGGAACTGGCCGACGGCTTCGAGGTGCTGGAAGCCGACCCGGAGATCCGCGCCATCGTGCTGTGCGCGCAAGGCAAGGCGTTTTGCGCCGGCGCCAACTTCGGCGACGGCAGTCGCAACACCGTCGTCGACAGTCCGCGTCGCGTCAATCCGCTGTATGGCGAGGCCGCGCGCATGTTTTCCTGCACCAAGCCGGTGGTGGCCGCCGTGCAGGGCCCGGCCATCGGCGGCGGGCTGGGTCTTGCGCTGGTGGCGGACTTCCGTGTCGCCTGCAAGGAGGCGCGCTTTTCGGCCAACTTCAACCGCCTGGGCTTCCACCCCGGTTTCGGCCTCACCGTCACCTTGCCGCGCGTGATCGGCATGCAGAAGGCCTCGCTGATGTTCTATACCGGCCGGCGCATCGACGGCGAGGAAGCCTATGCAATGGGCTTGGCCGACATGCTGGTGCCGGCTGACCAGGTGCGTGCGGAGGCAGTGAAACTGGCCACCGAGATCGCCACCTCGGCGCCCATCGCGGTGGTGTCCACCCGCGCCACGCTGCGGCGCGGCCTGGTCGACGAGATCCGCAATGCCGTGGCGCATGAAAGCGTGGAGCAGAACGCGCACTACAAGACCGCGGATTTCAAGGAGGGTGTGGCCGCAATGGCGGCGCGGCGGACCCCGGAATTCAAGGGGAAGTAGACCGGAGATTGACCGGGTCGTCAGTTTCGACGATGCGGTTCCCGTCAAACTGAAGCATGCTTGCGGGTCGCGCTGATACGCATCGCGAAGCCCGCGACCGCATGTTGACAGTATTCCCCCTACCGGGCCACGTGCCTTTCGATGCAAACCGCCTCGTCTTCCGCATTTGATTCCGCCAGCGCCCGCTGGCTCATCCTCGCGATGCTGTTCGCCTGCCGTACCGGCCTGGGCTTCCAGTTCCAGGCACTCGGTTCGGTGTCGCCACAACTGGTTGACCAGTTGGGCTTCAACTATGCCGAAATCGGCACGCTGATCGGCCTGTTCATGCTGCCTGGCCTGGTGTTGTCGCTGCCGGCCGGATACGCCGGGCGCTATCTTGCGGACCGCACGCTGGTGGCGCTGGGCCTCCTCTCGCTCACGCTGGGCGGGGTGGCCGCCGCCACCGCACACGGATTCGGCTTGCTTGCATTGGGACGGATCGCGGCAGGCGTCGGATTCGTCGTCAGCACGGTCTACTTCACCAAGATGGTGGCGGACTGGTTTGCAGGGCGTGATCTGGCTACCGCCATGGGTGTATTGGTGGCCAGTTGGCCGGTAGGCATAGCCATGGGTCAGATCGGGCATGTGTGGATCGCCGCGAACTACGATTGGCGCATGGCGTTCCTGGTGTCAGCGGCGTATTGCGTGGTCGGCGCCATTGCAGTGGCGTTTCTTTACCGTGCGCCGCCGCGCGCCCCCGGTGCTGCGGCCGGGCCGGCGGCAGTTGCGTTCGGCCTGCCACGCAACGAGCTCGTACTCACCTTGCTGGCGGCGTCCGTCTGGGGGTTGTTCAACGCCGGCTACATCGTTTACCTGAGCTTCGCACCGCGCGTGCTGGTGGCGGGCGGCTACGGCGCGACCCAGGCCGCAGCGGTGATCAGTATCGCCAGCTGGGTCATGATCTTCTCGATCACCATCGGTGGCCGGATTGCGGATCGCACCGGCAAGCGCGACCTGGTGCTATATGTGTGTTCGATGGCGGCGGTGGCGTCGGTGTTGTTGCTGCGCGAAGTTTCGATCGCAGTCTGGCTGAGCCTTGCATTCGGCCTGGTCGGCATGGCCTCGGCCGGCGTCATCATGGCGCTTACCGGCGAGGCGATGGCGCCGCAGCGCCGCGCATTCGGCATGGGGGTGTTCTTCAGCGGCTATTTTGTCATCATGACCGCCGCTCCGCCGGTCGCCGGCTGGCTCTATGACAGGAGCGGTGACCCGTATGTTTGCCTGCAGTTCGCCGCCATTCTTTTCACCGCGGCGGCTGCCGCCAACTGGATGTTCCGGCTTGCCAAGCGACAGCCCCCTTCAGCCTAGTACCCGATGCCATGACCCAGTTCATCGATACCCACCATGCCACCGTCACGCTTTCCGACGGCGTGGCAACCCTCACGCTCACCAATGCCAAGTCGATGAACATCCTCGGCACGCCGGCCATCCTGGAGATGACCGCGGCGCTTGCAGCCCTGCGCGATCGCGACGATGTGCGCGTGCTGGTGCTGCGCGGCAGCGGCGACCGTGCCTTCATCGGCGGGGCGGACATCCACGAGATGGCGGGCCTCACGCCGCCGACGGCCGAGGCCTTCATCACGCGGCTCAAGAACCTGTGCGAGGCGGTGCGCAGCTTTCCTGTACCGGTGATCGCGCGGCTCTCGGGCTGGACCCTGGGGGGCGGGCTGGAGGTGGCGCTGGCGGCCGACCTGCGCTTGTCCGACAGCGCGGCGCACTACGGCATGCCCGAGGTGGCCGTGGGTGTGCCGTCGGTGATCCATGCGGTGCTCCTGCCGCGCCTGATCGGCGAATCGCGCGCCGGCTGGATGCTGATGACCGGTGAATCCATCGATGCCGCCACCGCACTCGACTGGGGCCTGGTGCATGAGGTGCATGCGCCGGAGGCGCTCGACGCGCGCATCGCGGCGCTGGCGGCAAAGCTGGCCGGTCTCGGGCCGGCGGTCATGCGCCAGCAAAAGCAGTTGATGCGTTCATGGCAGTCGTCGCCACCGGATGCAGCCATCGAAGCGACGGTGGCGGAATTCGGCCGCGCCTTCGCCACCGGCGAGCCGCAGCGCTACATGGAAGCCTTCAAGAACCGCAAGCGCTAGACCGCGCGGCCGGCGCGTGTCTCTTCAGGCGCGCGGCAGGGGTACTCCGCCGGAGTCAATCCGCCTTGATGCCGGCGTCCTTGATAAGCCTGGCGTATTTCGCCAGTTGATCGCGCGTCATGGTGCCCAGCTCATCCGGCGTGCTGCCGCGCGGCGTCAGGCCCTGCAAGTTGAGCTTGTCGCGCACTTCAGGGTCGGCCAACGCCTTCACCACTTCGGACGAGAGTCGCGTTGCCACATCCTTTGGCGTGCCGGCGGGCGCAAGGATGGCAAACCAGGAGTTGAACTCGAAACCAGGCAGTCCCGATTCGGTGATGGGGGGCGCGTCGGCGAATTGCGGGTGGCGCGTCTTCATCGAAACTCCCACCAGGCGCAGCTTGCCGCCGCGCACCAGCGGGGCGATGGTGGCAAGCCCCTGCAGCGTCACGGGCACTTCACCACCGGCGGTGCCGGTGGCGGCCTGGGTTGCGCCCTTGTAGGGCACATGGGTCATCTGGATGCCCGCCTGGGACGAAAACAGGGCCATGCCGATGTGCTGCGGACTGCCGTTGCCGCCGCTGCCATAGTTGATCTTTCCGGGTGCGGCCTTGGCCGCGGCGATCAGGTCGCCGGCGCTCTTGTAGGGCGAGGAGGGTGTTACGGCCATGCCCCATTCAACGGTCGCCACCAGCGACACCGGCTCGAAATCCTTGAGGATGTTCCACGGCATGTTGGCGGTGACGTTGGGCACCATGGTCATGATGCTGTCGTTGAAGCCACCCAAGGTATAGCCGTCCGGTGGCGACTTGGCCACGCGCTCGGCGCCGATGATGCCGGCCGCGCCGGGCATGTTCTCGATGACGATCGACTGGCCCAGCCCGGCGGACATTTTCGCCGTGACGATGCGCGCCGCCACATCCACCGCGCTGCCGGCGGCCAGCGGCACGATCATGCGGATCGGTTTGTTCGGGTAGGCCTGGGCGAACACCGTGCCCGCCATCAGGGTGCCCAGCAGCAGCGTGGAAATCTTGCGCATGGCGCTTCTCCTCATGCCATCAGTTGCAGGGCGTCCAGCCCTAAGTCGGCGGCGGTCTTGTCGAGCGACGCTTTCAATTGTGGCGGCAGTGCGATACCGCCGGCGCGGTTGGCGATGCGCTTCTCGTGCGACTGCTCGCCCGGCATCCAGATCCGTTCCACCCCCGGCATGCGTTCGCTGGCGCGCAGATCACGCACCACCACGTCCACCGCGGCCTTGAATTCCTCGAGGTCGCCGAAGGCGGCGGGGTCGATGGCGAGAATGGCCTGGCCGGTATCGCCGACGTTTGTGAAGTCCGAATTGAAGTCGATCACATCCTTGCCCATCGCCGCGCCATTGAGCGTGCCCGCGAGCAGGCCAATGATCAGCGCCAGGCCGTAACCCTTGTGGCCGCCAATGGGGAGAAGAAAGCCTTCGTCGGATCGTTTCGGGTCCAGCAAGGGTTTGCCGGCGCGGTCGATCATCCAGCCTTCGGGCATCATCTCGCCGCGCTGCGCCTTGGCCTTGACCTTGCCATAGGCCGCCACGGTGGTGGCCATGTCGAGCACCACCGGCGGTTCCTTGGCTGTCGGGATGGCGCAGGCCACCGGGTTGGTCGACAGCAGCATGGTTAGCCCGCCCCAGGGCGGCAGGTGATTGGCGTTGCCCACCGCCATGTACAGGCCGATCATGTCGTGCCGCAGACACATGCGCGCATACAGCGAGGCCGGCCCGGCGTGGTTGGAGAGATGCGCCCCGACCCAGGCCACGCCGGCGGTCTTCGCCTTCTCGCAGGCGAGTTCAGCGGCGCGCTTCATCACCAGGTGGCCCATGCCGTTGTCGCCGTTGATGAGCGCCATCGCGGCCTTTTCCTTTTCGACGCGGATCAGCGGATTCTTGTTGACGCCGCCCTCGCGGATGCGTCGCAGGTAGGGCGCCAGGCGGATCGCGCCGTGGCCGTCGGAGCCCTGGGCTTCCGCCTCCGCCATCAGCGTGGCCACGGTCAGCGCGTCGGCGTCGGGCAGGCCGGCCTTGCGAAAGGCGCGGTCCATGAAGTCGCGCAGTTGGTCAAAGGAAACGCGGATCGGGTGTGACAAGGAGACTCTCCGGTGGACTATCTGATGCGCCAGGCGAGCGTCGCGCCCACGGTCCAGTTGCGGCCGGGCGCGGATTCAAAAAAGCGGCCATTGGACTCGTTGACGATCACCGATCCGGCGTAGCGGGTGTCGGCCAGGTTGTCGACGCGCGCGAAGGCGGTGGCTACCCATTGGCCGATGCGCTTTTCGATGCCGGCCCGCAGCGCGGCCACGGTGTAGCCCGCGGCGGCGTCGCTGTTGCGGTCGTCGACCAGGATGCGGCTCACGTTGCGGACTTCCAATGCGGCGTGCGGCGTGCCGTAAGAAAGTGCGCGTGGGGCGCGCCACAGCAGTTCGGCATACAGGCTGCGCTTCGGGATGCCGGGCATGTCGGTGCCGGCGGCGATGGTCACCGCGGCGGCAGGCGCGCAGGGGGGCGCGCCAACGCAGGTGCGGAACGCATCGGCATATTTCGCTTCCAGCAGGGTGTAGGCGGCGTAGACCGACCAGCCGCTGGTGTAGGCCTTGGAAGCGGCCAGTTCGATACCGCGCCGCTCGGTGTGCCCGGCATTCTGGAAGATCGCGCGGCCGCCGGTGTTGGAGGCGGTGACGATCTCGTCGCTGGTGTCGGCGCGGAAAAGC
This sequence comes from Burkholderiales bacterium, assembly GCA_965279115.1. Classification (GTDB taxonomy): domain Bacteria; phylum Pseudomonadota; class Gammaproteobacteria; order Burkholderiales; family JAEUOS01; genus JAEUOS01. The sequence goes on along the minus strand of OZ257137.1, from coordinate 2,009,925 downwards.
GCCAGGTTGGCATAACCGCCGGCAAAGCGCGCCTTGAGCCCGGCTTCCGCGTGACGGCTGATCGCGGGGCGCAACGCGAAGTTGAGGCCGCTACCGCCGGCGGGACTGTAGGCAAGTTCATTGAAGGTGGGGGTCTCGAAGCCGCGCCCGACGGTCGCATACGCGTTGAGGTCCCCGCTGACGCTCCACACCACGCCGGCGGCCGGCGTGGTGGCGCGGTACACCACCGCACCGCTGTCATCCGGATTGCCGGGGGTGATGAACAGGTCCTTCGATGCGAAGGCCACACGCGAGTGGCGGATGCCGGCCGATATCTTGATCAGCGGATGCACCTGCCATTCGGCCTGGGCAAACTGGCTGGTGTTGACCACCCGGTTGGTCTCGTTGCGTCTCAAGGCGCCGATCACGCCCACTGCCGCTGGCGCTGCCGCCGCGCCGGTAAAGTTCTGGAAGCCGCGGCGCAATTCGTTCTGCACTTCCTGGGACAGGCCGGCGGTCACCATGTAGGCGCCATCCGCGGCGATGCCCTGGTGAATCCAGCGTGCATCCAGGCCGTAGTAGCCGCGGTCGAGGTCGATCACCCCGCCAGGTTGGGTGGCGGCGATCTGCGTGGCGGTCGGGATGGCCTGGTATTGCTGGATCGCCCGGTCGCCGCCGTAAACGCTCACGCGCACCTGGTTTTCGTTCGAGAATCGGTGCTCGAGCAGCGCACCGCCCTGCACCTGGCGGGTGGACTTGCGGGTGTTGAATGTCAGGGCTGCCGGCGAGGCCTGGTTCGGGTTGGCGGAATATTCGGCGCGGGTCAGGCCCAGCGGGTCCTTCGATTCCGGCATGTCGACGCGGTTGCCGGTGAAGGTCAGGGTGGTGGCATCACCGAGGCGCAGCTTCAGGCGCAGGTTTTCCAGCTCGCGCGTGGCCGCGCTGTGGTCGCGTGCGCCGCTGGTGCCGAACCGGCTTGCGTCGAACGCATAGCCGATCGCGCCTTCGGTACCGGCCAGTTGCGCGCCGAGGCGCCAGGTGTTGAAACTGCCGGTGCTCATCGAGGGTGTGGCCTGCATACCGGCCGGCGGATCGGCGCTGAAAATGGCGATCACGCCGCCAGCGGCATTGCCATGCAGGGCCGAGAACGGCCCACGCAGCACTTCAACCCGCGCCGCGGAAGAAAGGGAGAAATGCGATACCTGCCCGGAGCCGTCGGGCATGCTGGCCGGGATGCCGTCGGCGTACAGGCGGATGCCGCGCACGCCGAAGGTGGATCGGGCGCCAAAGCCGCGCGAGGAGATTTGCAGGTCCTGGGCGTAGTTCTGGCGATCCGCGATGTTGAGTCCCGGCACGCGCGCCAGGGTCTCGGAGAGGTTGACCTGGCGCTGGCCTTCCCTGAGCGTACGACCGCCAACCGCATCGACCGCGGCGGGGGTGTCGAAGCTCGGCTGCGCGACGCTGGTGACGCTGATGACCACGCCCGCTGTGTCGGGCGCGGTCGGTTGCTGCGCCGACACACCGCCGGCGGCGCCCAGCATGGTGCAGATGGCCGCGCGCAAGGCGGCCGCATGCGAAACCGGGCGCTTCATGGCACGACGAGGGTGGCGAGATACTCCGCCAGTGGTCCAAGTTCCTCGGGCGTGAGGGCCTGGGCGGCGGAGGTCATGGTGCCGTCGAAATCGGCGCGTTTGGCGGCCTTGAAGCCCTTCAGTTGCTCCAGCAGGTAGTCCTTGTGCTGGCCGGCGATGCGCGGAATGTGCTGCTGGCCGGTCAGGTCTGCCTTGTGGCACTGCACGCAGTTATGCTTTTCGGTGACGGCCTTGCCGCGCGCGATGATGTCGGGTTCGGCCTTGCGTGCCGGAGGTGTCATCTTTTGCGACGAGAAATACAGCGCCAGGTCGTTCAGGTCGGCGTTGGTGAGCTTGTCGACGAAGGGCTTCATCGCGTCATTCGCCCGCCTGCCTTCGCGGAACATGAAAAGCGCGGTGACGATGAACTGACGCGGCTGACCGGCCAGCGAAGGAATGGTCGTATTGATCGAGTTGCCTTCGGGGCCGTGGCAGGCAACGCATACCTGCGCCTTCTGACGACCTTCTTCCAAACCCGCATGGGCATGAGGGATTAGGCCGGCCAGAAGAAAAACGGCGGCCGCCCTGGAAATGGCGGCCGCCGTGCGTGCGGCTCTTCCGGCCCGCCCTGGTGCGTCAAGCGGACGCGCCGGGAGGGTATGGATCATGAAATCACTTCTTGGCGTAGCTGACGCGGTAGATGATGCCGTTGTAGTCGTCGGAGAACAGGATCGACCCATCCTTGAGCTGCAGGACGTCGACCGGACGGCCCCACATCGGGGGATCACCCGACGCGTTTTCCAGGAAGCCTTCGACAAACGGCTTCTTGGTCACCTTGCCCTTGGCATCCACCGAAACATGGATCACGTTGTAACCCTGCTTCGGATCGCGGTTCCACGAGCCGTGCTGGGCGATGAACATCGTATCCTTGTACTCCTTGGGGAACATGTTGCCGGTGTAGAACTTCAGCCCCAGCGGCGCGATGTGGGCGCCCAGCTTGTCGACTGGCGGGGTGAACTGCGAGCAATCGCGGTTCTTGCCGTAGACCGGGTCAAGGAAGTCGCCCTGGTGGCAATACGGGAAGCCGAAATGCTGACCCTTGGTCTTGACCACGTTGAGTTCGTCATGCGGCAGGTCGTGGCCCAGCCAGTCGCGGCCATGGTCGGTGAACCACAGCTGCTTGGTCTTGGGATGGAAGGCCATGCCCACGCTGTTGCGCACACCCTGGGCGTAGTTCTCGAGCACACCGGTCTTGGGGTCCACCCGCACGATGGCGGCTTCGTTGTAGCTCGGCATCGAGATGTTCTGCGGGTTGCCGATGTTGAAATACAGCTTGCCGTCCGGACCCATGGTCATGTATTTCCAGAAATGACCAGGCTGGTTGTTGGGGTCGAGGTTGTCGATCACCACCTTGCCTTCGCCAGGGTTGTCGAGCCTGGATTCGATGTCGTCGTAGCGGGTGATGCGATGGCGCTCGGCCACATAAAGCGTGCCCTTGTCGAAGACGATGCCGTTGGGGACCCGCTGGCCCTTGAGGATGGTCTTGACTTCACGCTTGCCGCCGTTGTCGGTGATGGCGTACACGTTGGAGAGGTTGCGATTGCTGACGAACACGGTACCTTTGTCGCCGAGCGCGAGCGCGCGTGCTTCCGGCACGCCATCCACCCATACCTCGATCTTGAAACCGTCCGGCACGCGCAGCTTGTTGACCGGCAATTCGCTGGCGGGGCGGCCGGTGAGGTGCGGGGCAAAGGGGTGCAGGGTGGACTTTTCCTGCTCCGCGGACATGCCCTGCTTCCACGCGGGTGGCGCCGCCGGAGCGGCGGGTGCCGCCGGTTGTTGCGCCGCAACGTTTGCGCCGAAGCCAAGCATTGCTGCAAGGCAGGTAAGCCTGAGTGTGGCCTTCATGTGGTTTTCTCCCCTGTTGTCTGCACGGCCGGAATGGCCGTGTCATTTATCTGGTGATAAACATCAGCCGGCAATTGTTGCCCGTAGCCGACGATGGCGTCAATGATTTTGCTTGCCTCTGCCGGTGCGGCGATTCTAGTCGCCCTTGATGCCGGCTTCGCGGATCACCTTGGTCCAGCGCTCGACATCGCGCCTGACCAGAGTCTCGGTGTCCGCCATCGACAGGCGCAGGGCGCGGCCGCCGCCTTTCTGGAAGCGCTCGATCACGTCGGGCATGGCCGACACCTTGGCCAATTCGGCACGCAGGCGTGCCACCACCGCTGGCGGCGTGGCTGCGGGGGCGAACAGCCCGAACCAGGTTTCCATGTCCAGTGCGGCGACGCCGGTTTCCATCACGGACGGCACGTTGGGATGCACCGGCTGGCGTTCACGGGAGGAAACCGCCAGCGCCTTGACGGTGCCGCCGTCGACCTGCCCGCGCGCTGTCGGGGTGACGTCGAAGAACACGTCGACCCGGCCTGCGATGACGTCCTGGTAGGCCGCCTGCGCGCCCTTGTAGGGCACATGCTCCATCTTCACGCCCGCCAGATGGGCCATCACGGCGGGCGCGATGTGCTGGCCCGAGCCATTGCCGCCGGACGCGTAGGTCACCTTGCCCGGATTGGCGCGCGCGAAATCGATCAGGTCCTTCAGGGAGTTCTGCGGCAGGTCCTTGCGAGCCACCAGCGTGTAGGAGTAGCTCACCACCAGGCCGATCGGCGTGAAGTCCTTGAGCGGGTCGTAGGGCAGCTTGGCGTACAGGCCGGGATTGAGCGCCAGGTTCGACAATGCGCCGACCAGCAGGGTATAGCCGTCGGCGGGGGCCTTGGCGGCCGCCTCGGTACCCACCAGGGTGCCGGCCCCCGGGCGGTTTTCCACCACTACCGCCTGCCCCAGCAGCGGCCCGAGCTTGTCGGCCATCAGGCGGCCAACCGAGTCGAAACCGCCGCCGGGCGGCTGCGGCACGATGATCCTTACCGGCTTGGCCGGGTAGTCCTGCGCAAGGGCAGGGAGAGCCGCGCCCAGGGCCAAACAAATGCCCGCCACGATGGTTTGCCACGATGTCCGCAATTTCATTTTGTCTCCAGGATGATTCGAATGCGCCGAAATGACGCCGCGTATACTCGCGGGCCCGAATGATCGCAATTTATTCCTGATTCGAGGTACGAACACAAATGGATGCCGCGCTGATCGACAAACTGACCATCATCGAAACCGTGCAGAACTGGGCTGTCTGGCGCGACGCCGGCGACTGGGAGCGCTTTCGCACCGTCTGGCATGACGACGGCTGGATGAGCGCGACCTGGTTCCAGGGGCCCGCGCCGGCGTTCATCAAGGTGTCGAAGGAAGGCTTCGACAAGGGCGTGTCGATCCTGCACTTCCTTGGCGGAACCTCGGTCGACCTCAAGGGCGACCGCGCCGTCGCGCAGACCAAGATGACCATCAACCAGCGCGCCCAGGTCGAAGGCGTGTGGGTGGACGTGGTGTGTACCGGGCGCTTCTACGACTTCTTCGAGAAGCGCGCCGGCAAGTGGGCCATCGTGCGGCGCCAGCCGATCTACGAAAAGGACCGCATGGACGTGCTCGATCCTTCGGTCAGCCTCAAGCTCGACGCAACCTTGCTGGCTTCATTCCCGGAAGGCTACCGTCACCTGGCCTACCTGCAAAGCCGCATCGGATTCAAGATCAAGCCCGACATGCCGGGCTTGAAGGGCGAGGTGGTGCAGGCCCTCTATGCCCGTGGAGCCAAATGGCTGGCCGGCGAGCCGGCCTGGGACGCACCGCCGGTGCAAAGCGGCATCTAGGACCAGAGCACCAGCGAGCGGTCGGGCATGCGCCCGACGAACGAGCCTATCGATATGCGGTCGCGTCCCGGCTCGGGAGGACCGCCTGCGATCTCGTGCGGATTGCGTGAGTTGAACAACACCACGTCACCGGCGGTGGGCGCATAGGTGAACGCATTCGCGCCGGCGATCACTTCGCGTGGCAGGTCGTAGCTTTTCGGGATCTCGCCAGGCGTCACTGCCGGTGACCACGGGGCGTTGTGCACGGTGGTTTCGCCGCCCTGGCTCAAGTCCTCGGCGAAGAAATTCCAGCCCAGCTGGCCGTCGATGCGTGCGATCGAATACGCGGGCGAATTGAGTGGCGCGTAGTCGGCATGCAGCGCCACGCCCTGGGAGGCGATGCGCACGATGCCGGCGTAGTAGTCGCCCTGCCCGGCCTCGTGGCCCAGGCCGACGGGCGCGTCCCACACCGACTGCAGGCGCTCGATCAGCCGCGCGACCGGGTCGAGGCCGGCCGCCTCCACCACCTGGCGCAGGTCGGCCGCCGCCGCCGGCACGTCCTGAAAGTAGTCCGACAGAGGCCGGTTCCAGCGATATTCATATTGGGCCAGGCCGATATAGCCGATGCGCGTGGCCACGCTGTAGTACTTGAGGTTGCCCGCGCGTGCGGCGCGGGCGAATGCCGCACACTCCGCCGGCGTGGCGAATGCGCGGATGCGGACGGCCGCCAGGCGGTTGTCGAGCAGCGCCGTGAGTGACGTGGTGCTCAGGTCTTGTTGCTTGGTTTCGATCCAGGTAGCGGACATGATGCGGTCTCCACGACGGCGGCTGGGCTTCCTTGTACGTCATGCATTGTATACACGGGTGCGTGCCATTTCGAGACTTGTGACTGGAACTGATTGCGAGGACGTTTGTCGAGGGGTTGGCTGTGTACAATCATCGGGCGCCAAAATGCGTTTCCAGTCTCTTTCGGGAGGTACAGATGACAGATTCCCTCGGATTTCGGAAAAAGTTCGCCGTCCTGATTCCATCGACCAATACCTCGGTGCAGCCCGAGTTCGACGCCATGCGGCCGGTCGGCGTGACCAACCATATCAGCCGCATCGTCATCCCCAACATCCCGCTCAACAACGACGCAGATTTCAACCGCCTGATCGAGCTCATCGACGCGGCGCAGGACGAGGCAGTGGACTCGGCCATGTCCTGCGAGCCGGACCGGCTGGTGCTGGGCATTTCCGCTGAAACCTTCTGGAACGGACTGGAAGCCAGCCGCAAGCTCAAGGCCCACCTGATCGAGCGCACCGGCCTGCCCGTATCGATGGGTTCGGAGGCCTGCACGGCCGCGCTCGCCAACTGGAACGTGAAACGCATCGCGGTGCTCACGCCCTACCAGCCGGTGGGTGATGCCAATGTGCGGCGCTTTTTCCAGGAGTGCGGCTACGACGTCAAGCGCGTGCACGGCCTCAAGTGCGAAAGCCCTGTGGCCATCGCCCATGTGAGCGAGGAGCGGCTGCGCGACGCGGTGCGCGAACTCGACGGCGATGATGTCGACGCCGTCATCCAGGTCGGAACCAACCTGGCCATGGCGCGCCTGGCCGGCAGCGCCCACCTGTGGATGCCGCGCCCGGTGCTGGCGATCAACACAGCCATCTATTGGCACGCCTTGCGCGAATCCGGCATCACCGACCGGGTCGCCGGCTTCGGGCCATTGCTTGAAAAGTACTGACCGCCGCACATGGACTCCCGGTTGAACCCGGCTGCCGACGCCGGCAGCGTGGCCCGCCAGGCTTACCAGTACATCCGCGAGCGCGTGATCTCCGGCGCCTATGCGCCCGGCAGCCGCCTGACCGAGGAACAACTGGCCCGCGAGCTGGGCGTATCGCGCACCCCGGTGCGCGAGGCGGTGCGCCAGCTGGCCGCCGACGGCGCGCTGGTGTTGAAGCCGAATTACGGCATTTTCGTGGGCGCCTGGAGCCGTGACGAGATCGCCCAGCTGTTCGACCTGCGCGTGATGCTGGAGTCCGAGATCACGGCGCTGGCCGCCACCAACATCGGCGCGGACCAGATCGCGGAGCTTGTGGCATTGCAGGACGAACTGGAATCACGCGGCCTGGACCTTTCGGCCGAAAATCTCGAGCGCATCGCTGGCCACAATCGCGAGTTCCACCGCGTTGTCGCCGCCGCCAGCGCCAAGCCGCGTTTCGTCGCCATGCTTGCGAACGCCATCGAAATGCCGATCGTGCAACAGACCTTTCGCCGCTATTCGAGCGCGCAAATGGCGCGCAGCTTCGCGCACCATCGCGAACTGATCGATGCGTTCCGTGCCGCCGATGCGGCCTGGGCGCGCAACGTGATCAGTTGCCATATCCACGCCGCCAAGCATGCCCGTCTCGGCAGCGAGACGGTGGCGCCGGACGACACCGAAGCCAGGGCCTGAGCGCGCGATGCTGCGGCGCATTCGGGACTGGCTGCCGGTACTGCTTCTCGCCGGCTGCGCCGGGATGGATGCGCCGGGCACGGTGCGCCATGAGGATGTCACCGGCGCGCGGTGGCACTGGGTCGGCGTGCTGTTCGACGCCGCCGCCACGGCGGTGCCGGACCCGTCGCGCTACTGGGTGGAGTTCGCGAGCCAGGGAGGCGTGCTGGTCAATGCGGACTGCAATGGCGGCCTGGGACGGCTGAACGGGCCCGGGCTGGCTCCCGGCCCGATCAGCCTGACCCGGCGCCTGTGCGATCCCGGTTCGATGGATGCGCGCTTTGCGCGGCTGCTTTCGCAGGTCAAGAACGGCAGCTTCGATGGCGGCCTGTTGCGCCTGCATGCCGATGCCAGCGACTTGCTTTTCACGCGGGATCCGCGCTCGCGCATGCTGCGATTCGCGTGTCCGGGCGCCGCGCCGCGCGAGGTGGTGTTCGAGCCGGAGGCCGCGTACCTGCGTGTGGACGGGCGCTTCCGGCAGTTGCGCCGCGAGGCGGGCGATGGCGGCGCGATCTACCGCGACGGCGAGGTGATGCTTTACAACAAAGGCGGCGAATTGACCGTCGAGACCCGCGGCGCGGGGCGTATCGGCCCGTGCATCGCCGAGGTGTGATGGGAGGCGAGATGGGAAACACGGTGAAATTTCTTCCGTTGAACGGCGAATTCGGCGTCGAGGCGCTGGGAGTCGATGCCGCCAAGCCGCTGGACGCCGCGACCGCGCGTGCCTTGCGCGAGGCGTTCGAGCGCCACCGCATCCTGGTACTGCGCGGACAGCGCCTGCCGCCTGCCGCGCACATCGCGTTCAGCCGTCATTTCGGCGAACTCGAGATCCATGTGCTCGATGAGTATCACAAGGCGGAGTATCCGGAGATCTTCGAGCTTTCCAATATCGGCCCGGACGGCAAGCCGAACGCCGTGCATCCGGACCTGGGCACGCTGTTCTGGCATACCGACGCGTCCTGGCAGGCAGCGCCGGCATTGGCCACGCTGCTTTATGCCGAGCAAGTGCCACGTGATGGCGGCCATACCCTGTTTGCGGACATGATCGGCGCTTACGAGGCCTTCGGATCGGCGGAGCGCAAGCGCTTCCTCGGCTTGTCGGTGCTGCACGACCTGCACATCTCGCGCCTGAAGGCCGGCTATTCCGGCATGACCTCCGAGCAGCGCGCCAAGCGGCCGCCGGTTGTGCATCCACTGGTGCGCGTTCATCCACCCAGCGGTCGCGGGGCGATATTCCTCGGTAGCCACGGACAGGAGATACAGGGCATGGAAGAACTTGCCAGCCGCGGTCTGATCGAGCGCATCATGAGCCACGCGGTCGAGCCGCGTTTCGTCTATGAGCATGTGTGGCGGCCGGGTGACCTGGTCATGTGGGACAACCGTGCCACCATGCACCGCGCCACCGAGTACGACACCGCGCATGAGCCGCGCGTGGTGCGGCGCACGGTGGTCAAGGGTGAGCCGGTAGTGCCGCGATGACGGCAGCTCGCAAGTGCCTCAGCAGGTGACCAGGTCCGCCGGATCGCGCCGGCGCTCGCCAAGATCTGAGTAAAGCTCCGACAAGCGCGTGCCGGCATAAAACGTGACTGCCCAGGAATGACGGGCGCGGAACCGCGCAAGCCATGACTGCACGTTTGCGTGATGTTGCCATAGCGAGGCACACCCCAGGTCTTCCATCCGATCCAGCAACGGAGCGACGCAACAGTCGGCAATTGAAGGGGTTTCCGTACCAAACAGCCAGGGACTGCCGGCCAGCGCGACTTCCATGCGGTTGCAGGTCTGCAGGATGTTTTCATACGCGATTGTCAGGGCTGCATCGTCGAAGCCGGCCTTGCCCATCTTCTCGATGAAACGCTTGCGCAATGGCCGCCGGTTGACCGCATCGGCAAAGGCTTCGTCGGAGAGGGCCGCGTAACGCTTCAGGAACGCCTGGTTGAACGAAGGCGGACGGACGGCGGGTGTTGTGACCTCTTCAAAATAGCGCAGCCAAGCGCGCAAGTGGGCGCGTCCAACCGTGTCGCGCGGTACCATCGGTGGATCCGGATACACCTCATCCAGGTATTCAAGAATGACCGATGAATCGATGATCACGGCGCCGTCGTGCTCCAGCGTCGGCACTACACCGTTTGGGTTCAGGCGCAGGTAATTCGGCGCGAGGTGCTCACTACTGGCGAAATTTATCTGCCTGTCTTCCCATTGCAGGTTCTTTTCGGCAAGGCACAGGCGTACCTTCTGGCTGCATGTGGAATAGGCGTTGTTGTGCAAGGTCAGCATGGGTCTGATGTCGGTCGATGAATTTGCCCGAGGGCAGCACGGACACGATAGGCCATTGTGTGGCGCCCGGCAAGCGGTGCGGGTTCCGCCAAGCGGCCGCTGGATCGTGGTAATTTCAGACAAAGCGCGCCGTACCAGCGTCACGACGCCGACAATACAAGGAGACAATCATGGCCAAATGGCAATACACCCGCGGTCTGCACGATCTTGGCAACGGTTGCCATGCCTGGCTGCTGCCGGATGGCAGCTGGGGCTATTCGAACGCGGGCCTGGTCACCGACTCGGGCGAGTCCCTGCTGGTCGACACGCTATTCGACCTCAAGCTCACGCGTGAAATGCTCGACGGTTTCAGGCGGGTGCTGCCGGCATCTGGCGGGATCGGCACGCTGGTCAACACCCACGCCAATGGCGACCATACCTTCGGCAACCAGCTCGTCCGTGGCAGCCGCATCATCGCCAGCCGCGCCTGCGCGGAGGAGATGGCCGCCAGGCCACCGGAGGAGTTCATGCACACCATGAACAACTGGCGCGAGATGGGCGATGCGGGCGCCTTCATGCACGAGATGATGGGGGCGCGCTTCGACTTCAGCGGCCTCGTCTATACGCCGCCCACCGAGACCTTCGAATCCGAGATGCGGGTCATGGTCGGCAGCAAGGAAGTGCGGCTGGTCAATGTGGGCCCGGCGCACACGCGCGGCGACGTGCTGGCCTGGGTGCCGGGCGACCGCACCGTGTTCACCGGCGACATCCTGTTCGTCGGCGGCCATCCGGCGATCTGGGCGGGGCCGGTGGGCAACTGGATCAAGGCCTGCGACCTGATCCTTGGCTGGGACGTCGAGACGGTGGTGCCTGGCCATGGGCCGATCACCGACAAGAGCGGCGTGCGCGCCCTCAAGCACTATCTGGAATACCTCGCGGTGGAGGCGCGCAAGCGCTACGACGCCGGCATGACAGACGACGAGGCGGCGCGCGACATTTCCTTCGACGCCTTTCGCGACTGGATCGACGGCGAGCGGATTTTCATCAACGTCAACGCGCTGTACCGCGAGTTCGCCGGCGATGACGCGCGCCCCGACGTGCCGCGCCTGTTCGGCCTGATGGCGCGCCATCATCGCGAGCGCATGGCCGCCGCCGCGGCGTGCGAGCACTGCGGCCACACCCACAACTGATCCGCGGGGAATCCAGATGAAGCTGGTGACTTTCGAATTGCCCTCCGGCGAGCGGCGCATCGGCGCCATGCTGCCGGGCGAAACCCGCATTGCGGACTTCACCGCCGGCGCCGGCGCCGGCGCGCCCTGGGCGCGCGACATGCTGGCCCTGATCGACGCGGGAGACGCGGCTCTGGCCGAAGCGCGCGCCTGCCTCGCGGCGCCTGGCGTGACCCACGAGCTTGCGGCAGTGCGCCTGCTGGCGCCCTTGCCCGAGCCGCGCCAGATGCGCGATTTCCTCTGCTTCGAGAAGCACCTGCGCCAGGCGCGCACCCAGCGCCACCTGTTCGGCATCACCGGTTACCCGACCGATCCGGCCAAGGTGGACGTGCCGCGCATCTGGTACGAGGAACCGGTGTACTACAAGTGCAACCGCTTCGCCGTGGTCGGCACCGGCACCGACGTTATCTGCCCGTCGTACTGCAAGATGCTCGACTACGAGCTCGAGTTCGGCATCATCCTCGGCAAGCGCGGCAAGAACATCAAGCGCGAAAATGCACGCGAATACGTCTTCGGCTACCTGATCTTCAACGACTTCTCCGCGCGCGACCAGCAGATGCGCGAGATGCAGTCGCAACTGGGCCCCACCAAGGGCAAGGACTTCGACACCGCCAACGTGATGGGCCCCTGGTTGGTCACCGCCGACGAGGTACCCGACCCGTACGCGCTCACCATGGTGGCGCGCGTCAACGGTGAGGAATGGTCGCGCGGGTCCAGTGGCGAGATGCACCACAAGTTCGAGGACATCCTGGCGCATGTCTCGCGCGACGAGACCGTGTACTCGGGCGAGTTCTTCGGCTCCGGCACGGTCGGCGGAGGATGCGGGCTGGAGCTGGGCCGGTTCCTGAAAATCGGCGACGTCGTGGAGCTCGAAGTCAGCGGCCTGGGCTTGTTGCGCAATCGCGTGGTCGCTTCGGCGGCGACCTGATCCACTTTTTCGGGAGGCAAGATCATGAGCATTCGCATGTTGTTGTGTGGCGCAGTCGCGCTTCTGGGCGCCATGCAGGCCGTGGCGCAGGAGCCCTATCCGAGCCGGCCGGTACAGCTGATCATGCCCTTTGGCCCGGGCGGCAGCGACGCCATGTTCCGCGCCTTCGCTGCATCGATGAGCAATGTGGTCAAGCAGCAGTTCGTGGTGATCAACCGCGAGGGTGCGTCAGGCCGGATCGGCACGACCCAGGTGGCTTCGGCGCGGCCGGATGGCTACACCCTGCTGGTGGGGCCGACCACGCCGATCACCAACCTGCCCTACACGATGAAGGACCTGCCCTACCAGTTCGATTCGTTCGATTTCGTGTGCCAGGTGTTCGTCAACCCGTTCACCATCACGGTGCGCAATGATTCGCCTTACAGGAGCCTGAAGGACATCCTCGATGCGGCGCGCGCCAACCCCGGCAAGCTCAACTACGGCCATGCGGGCGTCTTCACCGGACCGCACATCAATGTGGAGACACTGTCGAAACAGGCCAGCGTGAAGATGCAGGACCTCGCCTTCCGCGGGGACGCCGCCATGCTGCTGCGCCTGCTGGGAGGCGACCTGGACTTCGGGGTCAATTCCACCGGCGCCATTTCCACCCGTCCCGATGTGCGGCCGATCGCGGTGTTCTGGGACCGGCGCCATCCCGCCCTGCCCAACGTGCCCACCGTCACCGAACTGGGGTACCCGAGTTCGCCACCGGGCTACCAGGGGGTGTTTGCACCCAGGGGGACGCCGCGGCCGGTCATTGACGCCCTGGAAAAGGCCTGCGAGGTCGCCACCCAGGATGAGACGCTCAAGGGCCATGCCAGTCGCCAGGGCGTGCCGCTGGTGTATCTCAAGAGTACCGACTTTGCGCAACTGGCCCGTGCCGACTATGAACTCAAGGGTCGCATCCACAAGGAACTGGGCCTGAAGCCCGATTGATCCGCCAACCCGCAGCAGCAAGGCCTGACCAGACATGACCCAACCCGCATTCGACCGCATTCCCGTGATCATTTCCTTCGCCGAGAAACTCGGCATGGTGGAAACCTACGGCTTTTCCGGCAGCCAGGGGCAGACCGTGCTCGAGGGCCAGCGCCTGGTGCCGCGCGACAAGCCCTCGGATACGTTGTTCATCTTCATGCACCCGGCCTCCACCCTGCACCTCCTGCCTATGCCGACCGCGCTGGCGTCCTCCGGGCTGCATGTGCTGTGCGCCGGCAGCCGTTATGCGAAGAACGACAGTGCGCTCATCATGGAGAAGGTGGTCTACGACCTCGGCCAGTACATCAAGCACGCGAAAGAGTCGCTGGGCTACAGGAAGGTGATCCTGGTGGGCTGGTCCGGCGGCGGCTCCCTGTCGCTTTTCTACCAGGCTGAAGCCGAGAAGCCGACCATCACCCACACCGCCGCAGGCGACCCGTATGACCTGACAGGCGCTGAACTGCCGCGTGCCGACGGCGTGATCTTCATCGCCGCCCACCTGAGCCGCGCCGAGACCTTGACGGAATGGCTGGATCCGTCGGTCATCGATGAATTCAACCCGGACCGTCGCGACCCTGAACTCGACATCTACAGTGCGGCCTGCCCCCACAAGCCGCCGTTCTCCGCCGCCTTCGTCGAGCGTTTCCGCGAGGCGCAGCGCGCACGGAACCGGCGCATCACCACCTGGGCGTCCGACCTGCTGGCAACGCTCAAGACACGCAACGACGGCGAGATCGAGCGCGCCTTCGTGGTTCATCGCACCATGTGCGACGTGCGCTGGATTGATGCGTCGGTGGATCCGAACGGCCGCAAGCCCAACTGGTGCTACCTGGGCGACCCGCGCATCGTCAATGTGGGGCCGGTCGGCATGGGACGCTTCACGACGCTGCGTTCCTGGCTATCGCAATGGTCGTACGACAAGTCCAACGCGCGCGGCCCGCGCAACGCCGCGCGCATCCATACCACGCCGGTGCTGCAGATCGTCAACCAGGCCGATGACGCGGTGCCGGCCACCCACAACCCGACCATCCGCGCCGCGCTCGCCACGCCGGACCGCGAATGGCTGGAGATCGAGGGCGCCACCCATTACTACTCCAACCAGCCTGCGCAATTGAAGATCTGCATCGATGCCGTGACCAACTGGAGCCGACGCAAGGGGCTTCTGGCCGCTTAGGCGCTGCGCCCACCAACCTCCCCACGCAACCCGACCACTGGCCCTTCATCGTGAACATCGCCCTTTATCTTGAACGCGCGGCGCGCGCGTTTCCCGATGCGCCCGCTCTGGCCTTCGGCGAACGCATCGTCGCCGATTTCGCCACATTGCAAAGGCGCGTCGCGCACCTGGCCGGCGGCCTCAAGGCGCTCGGATTGGCGCCGGGTGACCGGGTCGCCCTGGCGATGAAAAACTCGCCCGCGTATTTCGAGCTGTTCCTGGCGGCCTGGCATGGCGGCTTCACCGTCGTGCCCATCCATTCCAAGCTGCATCCCAAGGAACTCGGGTTCATCTTCGACAACTGCGGCGCCGCGGTCGTATTCGCTTCGGCCAACACGCTGACTTCCTGCGAGGAAGGTGCGGCGCTGGCGCCGCGGGTGAAAGCCGTGATCGATGTCGGCAGCGGTGCGTTTGCCTCACTGTATGCCGCCGAGCCCGTGGCGCTGGTGCCGCGGGCGCCCGCCGACCTGGCCTGGCTGTTCTACACCAGCGGCACCACCGGGCGACCGAAGGGTGTGATGCTCTCGCACGCCAGCCTGGTCGAAATGACGCTCAATTTCTTCTCCGATGTTGATACGGTGGGGCGCGACGACTGCATCGTGCACGCCGCGCCGATGTCGCACGGCTCGGGCATCTACCTCGTGCCGCATCTGGCGCGCGCAGCCATGAATGTGGTGCCGGAGTCGGGTGCGTTCGAACCTGACGAGGTGTTCGCGCTGTGCCGCAAGCATCGCGGTGTTTCCATGTTCGCCGCGCCGACCATGGTCAAGCGCCTGGTCGATACGCCTGACGGCGGCGCATTGCCGGGACTCAAGACCATCGTCTACGGCGGCGGGCCGATGTATGTGTCGGACATCAAGGCGGCGATGGCGCGCTTCGGCCAGCATTTCGCGCAGATCTATGGCCAGGGCGAATCGCCCATGACCATCACCGCTTCCGACAAGTCCATCCACATGAATACCGGCCATCCAAACTACGAGGAACGGCTCGGCTCGGTGGGCCTGCCGTTCGCCGGCGTGGAGGTGATGGTCGCAGACGAGAACGACAACCCCCTGCCCACCGGCGAGGTGGGCGAGATCTGCGTGCGCGGCCCGGTCATCATGAGCGGCTATTGGCAGAACGAGGAGGCCAGTGCCAAGGCATTGGCCCATGGCTGGCTGCACACCGGCGACATTGGCGCCTTCGATCAGGAAGGCTTTCTCACCCTCAAGGACCGCAGCAAGGACCTGATCATCTCCGGCGGGTCCAACATCTATCCGCGCGAGGTCGAGGAGGCGCTGCTCACCCACCCCGGCGTGGCCGAGGTGTCGGTGGTAGGGCGCAAGCACCCCGAATGGGGTGAGGAGGTGGTGGCCTTCGTGGTGGTCCGCCCGGGCGTGCCGGCCGATGAGCGTGCTCTCGATGCCCATTGCCTGGACAACATCGCGCGCTTCAAGCGGCCCAAGGAGTACCGTTTCGTCGAGGCGTTGCCCAAGAACGAAACCGGCAAAGTGCTGAAGACGGCCCTGCGCACCCTCCTTGCAGGCTAGGCAACACACCTGGCCGCTGGTGCGGCCAGGCTTTGCCGTTTGCCTTACAACTTGGCGCCGGAGGCGCGCACGGCAGGTTCCCAGTCCTTGGCCTGCTTGGCCACGTAGCTGGTGAATTCGGCCTGCGACATCGGCCGGATCACCACACCGGTTTCTTCCAGCTTTTTCTTCGTCGCCGGCAGGGCGACCGCTTCGGTGAACGCCTTGTGCAGGCGGTCGACGATGTCCTTCGGGGTTCCCGGCGGCGCGGAAATGCCGAAATAGTTCTCCGACACCAGGTTGGGGAAACCAGCCTCGACGATGGTGGGCACGTCCGGCAGCAGTTCGCTGCGCCTGGTACCGGTCAGCGCCAGGGCCTTCAGCTGCCCGCCCTTGACCAGTTGCACGTAGGCGGTGGAGACGTCGAAGCCGATCGGAATCGTGCCGGCGATCAGGTCCGGCACCATCAGCGAGCCGCCCTTGTAGGGGATGTGGGTCATGTTGGCCTTGAGCTCGGTCTTCATCATCTCGCCGACGATGTGGCCGATCGAGGCGGGACCGCCGGAGCCGAACTGGAAGTCCGGCTTGGCCTTGATCGCCTTGACCAGATCGGCCACGCTGTTCAAGCCAGCCTTGGGGTTGGCGACGATGATCAGCGGCGTGGCGCCGATGTTGAACACGTGGGTGAAGCCCTTGACCGGATCGTACGGGCTTTTCTCGATGGCGAAGGGCGAAATCGACATCGGCGAGGAATTGGCCAGCACCAGCATGTAGCCGTCCGCCGGCGCGCGCGATACAGCGGCCGCACCGATGCTGCCGCCGGCGCCCGGGCGGTTGTCGACGATCACCGGCTGTCCGAGAATCTTCACCATCGGCTCCGCAACGGTGCGCGCGACGATGTCGCTTGCACCGCCGGGGGGAAAGGTGGCGATCAGGGTGATCGGCTTGGTTGGATAGTCCAGCGCGCGCGCCGGGTGGGCGCCGACCAGGGTCAATCCTATAATGGCTGTCGCGGCAAGACGGGACAACGAAACTGACAGCATGGTGGCTTCCTTCCGGAGGTGTGAGGGGGACGTTCCATGCAGGTCATTGCAAGACTGATACCAGCCGGGCGACTGATCCGGCGAAAACAGCCAAACCAGGGACAATGCGCGCCATGACCATGACCGACAACCTCCAGATCCGCCGCGTCTCCGGGGCCGTCGGCGCCGAAATCTCCGGCATTGATCTGGTCGCCGGTGTCAGCGATGCCACCATCGCCGCCATCCGCCAGGCCTGGCTTGCACATGGCGTGCTGTTCTTTCGCAATCAGCCGCTGGAGCCCGGCGCCTTCCAGGCCTTCGCGGAGCGTTTTGGCGAGGTGGTCGAGTACCCGTTCGTCAAGGGCATCGAGGGGCATCCGCTGATCATTCCTGTGCTCAAGCTGGCGCACGAGAAGGTCAATTTCGGCGGCATCTGGCACACCGACACCGCGTACCTCGAAATCCCGCCGATGGCCTCGATGCTGATCGCGCGTGAATTGCCGCCATTCGGCGGCGATACCCTGTTCGCCAGCGGCTATGCGGCCTTCGAGGCGCTTTCACCGGCGATGCAGCGCATGCTCGAGGGCCTGACCGGAGTGAACGCATCGGCCAAGGCGGACGTGACCCGCACCCGCGAGGACCGCATCAAGGACGGCCCGGCTGCGGCCCCGCGCAAGGATCTGGTGGCCGAACATCCGGTGGTGCGCACCCACCCGGAAACCGGCCGCAAGGCCTTGTATGTCAACTTCGGCCACACCATGCGCTTTGCCGGCATGACCGAGGAGGAAAGCCGTCCGCTCCTGGAGTTCCTGTTCGCCCACCAGGTCAAGCCGGAGTTCACCTGCCGCTTCACGTGGCAGGTGGGCGACATCGCGTTCTGGGACAATCGTTGCGTGCTGCACAACCCGGTCAACGACTATCATGGCCACAGGCGCTCGATGCACCGGGTCACCCTCAAGGGCGACCGGCCGCGCTAGCGGGCTGCGAAGCGGCTACATCGCCACGTAGCCGCCGTCGACGGCCAGCATGTGGCCGTTCATGTAGCGTGCGCCGTCCGAGCACATCCATACCACCGCGTCGGCGATTTCATCCGGCGTGCCGAAGCGGCCCTGGGCGATGCGTGTCATAAGGCCCGACTTGCGTTCCGGCTGCTCGGCGAATATTCGTTCGGTCATGGCGGTTTCGATGAAGCCGGGGCACACCGCGTTGACCCGGATGCCGCGCGGCGCATACGCGAGCGCGGCGCTCTTGGTGAGCCCGGCCACGCCGTGCTTGGAGGCGATATAGGCGGCGTATCCGGGCGTGCCCACGAGCCCGGCGACCGAGGCGGTGTTGACGATCGCGCCGCCGCCTTGCTCGAGCATGACGGCAAGCTCCGCCTTCATGGCCAGCCACACGCCTTTTAGGTTGACCGCGATGACGCGGTCGAAGTCTTCTTCCGCGAGCGCCGCCACAGGTGCCGGCGAGCCTTCGATGCCTGCGTTGTTGAAGGCGCAATCGATGCGGCCGAACCTGGCCTTCGCCGCGCTGACCAGCGCCGCGACTTCGGTTGCGCTGGACATGTCGCAGCCGCGCGCGCTTGCCTGGCCGCCGCCTTCCCTGACCAGCAAGGCAGTGCGTTCCGCGCCATCCGCATCAATGTCCGCGGCAAATACGCTTGCCCCGGCGCGGGCTGCGGCCAAGGCGGCAGCGCGTCCGATCCCGCCGGCTGCGCCCGTGACGAGAAATGCTCTGGATTGAAGCATCGGGTTGTCTCCGTGATTGTCTATTCGCGTCGGCAAGTTAACGTCTCCGTGCGCGCCGCGCAACCTCTTGCGGGTCGCGCCGGAGTTTCTCCGCGGCCGTTTATGCAGTAGGATTGCCGGCGCGTTCTACCCAAAAACAAATGCCGCATCAGGAGACAAAATGAACCGGATTTCACGCATTGTGAAGGGGCTGGCGTTCGCGTCGGCCATGATTCCCTGCCTGGCATTCGCGCAGGGCAAGGGCGAGACGGTGCGGGTGGCGGATGCGCCCGGCATCGGCAACATGCCCTTGCGCGTGGCCATCCGCAAGGGCTATTGCGAGAAGTACGGCATCAAGTGCGAGTCGAAGATCATCCCCACCGGACCGCTGGCGGTGCAGACCCTGCTGGCCGGCGATATCGAGGTCGTATTCACGGCTTCGGAGGTTTTCATCCTCGGGGCGGCGCGCGGCGCTGACCTGAAGATCCTGCCGGTCAATGGTGTGCGTACGCCGATCTTTTTCGTGGTCGCCGGCAATCACCTCGAAACGCCAAATGCGTCCAGGGGCTATCCCGCGGTGATGCAGGACCTCAAGGGCAAGAAGGTCGGTGTCACCTCGCGCGGCTCGGGCGCCGAGCAGCAGCTGGTGGACATGCTCAAGGGCGCGGGTATGTCCGCGGCGGATGTCACCATCGTTGCCGCCGGCGCGCCCAACACGGCTTTTCCCGCGCTGTCGAACAAGCAGATCGACGCGGTGGTCACCTTCGAGCCGTTCGGCGCCATCTGCGAGGTGACCAAGGCCTGCCGCGTGCTGGTCGATCCACGCGCGGGCAGCGGCCCGAAAGAGCTCATCGCCATGGGACCGGCCGCGGTGACCAACGCCGTGCGCGGCGACTGGGCGCAGAAGAATCCGCATGTGGTCGAAGCGTTCAACAAGGCGCTCGCGGATGGCAACGTGTTCGTCAACAACCCCGCCAACATGGCGGAAATGACGCAGATCTCGCAGAGTTTCTTCAAGTTCGAAGGCCCGCACGGCGAGGCGATCACCGCCGCGGCGATTCGCATCGCGGTCGATGCCCGTGCCTATGGCGGCGACTTCGATCCCAAGGCCTTCCAGGCGGTGGCGGACTACCTGCGCCATGCCGGGCAGATGCCGCAGCCGTTTGACACCTCGCGCATGGCCTACAAGCGGTGAGCGTCGCCGTACGCGACCTCTCGCTGGCCTTTGAGGCCGGCAAGACGGTGCTCGATCGCGTGTCGCTTGCGATCGGCGAACGCGAATTCGTGTCGCTGGTGGGCCCTTCGGGTTGTGGCAAGACCACGCTGCTCAACCTGATGGCAGGACTGGTGCCGGTACCGGCCGCGGGCAGCATCGAGGTGCTGGGCGGCGCGCCCACCCTGGGGCATCAGGGCATTGCCTACCAGCTGGCACGCGACAGTCTCCTGCCCTGGCGCGACGCGCTCGGCAACGCCAGCTACGGCATGCAGGTGCGGGGCGTGCCCAAGCCGGAGCGCGAGGCGCGCGCCCGTGCGATGCTGGCGCGGGTGGGCCTGGGAAGCTTCGAGCACGCGCTGCCCAAGGCCTTGTCGCACGGCATGCGCCAGCGGGTGGCGCTGGCGCGCACCTTTGCCCTGGACGCGCCACTGCTCCTGATGGACGAGCCCTTCGGCGCGCTCGACGCGCAGACCAAGCTCACCCTGGAGGACCAGTTGTTGCAGTTGTACCAGGAGGAAAAGCGCACCGTTGTGTTCGTCACCCACGACCTCGCCGAGGCGGTGGCCCTGTCGGACCGCGTGATCATCATGTCGGCGCGCCCCGGGCGTATCGTCGCCGATGTGCCGATCGACCTGCCGCGTCCGCGCTCGGTGCGCGCCTTGCAAAAGGACCCTGCGTTCCATGAGCTGTATGCCAAGGTGTGGACCCATCTTGAATCGGGCTGGGGTGGCAACGACATCGAGGAGGTAGCCAATGGATGACCGGAATGCCGGCGGGCTGCGCGCGCTGATGCCGCATATCGTTTTCATCCTTGTGGTCCTGGCGCTGTGGGAATGGGCGGCCAGCCGGAAACTGCTCAACCCGGCTTTCTTCGGCCATCCCGGCGGAATCTGGAAATACCTGTGGGAAAACCTCTTCGCTTCGCCCAAGCTCGTCATCGACTTCGGCTGGACGGCGCTTGGAACCTTGTCCGCGTTCGTGCTTGGCAGCGTGTCCGCAGTGGCGGTGGCGCTGACGTTCGTGATGTACCCGAAGGTCGAGCATTTCCTGGAACCCTACTTCAGTGCGCTCAATGCAATGCCGCGCATCGCGCTCGCACCGCTTTTCATACTCTGGTTCGGGCTGGGGGTCGGCTCCAAGATCGCGGTCGGCTTCAGCCTGACCTTCTTCATCGTGCTTTCTTCAACAGTCGCGGGCATCCGCGGCGTCAACCAGGACCATGTGACGCTGTCGCGCACGCTCGGGGCGACGCCGTCGCAACTGTTTTTCCTCGTCACCCTGCCGGGCGCCGTGCCGGTGATCTTCTCCGGCCTGCGCCTCGGGCTGATCTACGCGCTGCTCGGCGTGGTGGGCGGCGAGATCATCGCCTCCGAGCACGGATTGGGCCAGACGCTTTCGTATCTCAGCTCGACCTTCCACATCGACGGCGTGTTCGCGCTGCTGCTGCTGCTCTCGCTGCTGGGGGTGGCGGTGGTGCGCGGCATGACGCGGCTGGAGAAGTACCTGCTGCGCTGGCAGTAGCGCCTAAGGCAGGTCGCGGAAGAACGCGCGGATCTCGCGCGCGAGCGCCTCGGGCTGCTCCATGGCGGCGAAATGCCCGCCCTTGGGTTCCACCGTCCAGCGCCGGATGTTGAAGACACGCTCGGCCGCTTCGCGCGGCGGCCGCAGGATCTCGCGCGGAAACTCGCAATAGCCTGCGGGCACCCCGATGCGGCCGTCGATCGGCCATTGCGAGTGCATGCGCGCGTAGTAGGGCCAGAACGAGGCGCCGATGCAGTTGGTGAACCAGTAAAGTGAAATGTTGCCGAGCATCTCGTCCATCGAAAGCGCATTGCGCGGGTCGCCGTCGCAATCGGTCCAGGCGCGGTACTTTTCGGTGATCCATGCCGCCAGGCCGATGGGTGAATCGGCAAGCCCGAAGGCGAGCGTCTGCGGCCGCGTGCCCTGGATCATCTGGTAGCCGGCTTCCTCCTTGAGGAAGATCTCGAGTTCCTTGATGTAACGGCTCTCGGCCTCGGTCGGGTTGGCGAACATGGCGGCATCGCGTCGCAGCGGCAGGAAGTTGAGGTGGATGCCGCGGACGTGTTCCGCGCGATTCGCGCCCAGCCAGGCGGTGACGAAGGAGCCCCAGTCGCCGCCCTGCGCGGCATAGCGGCGGTATCCCAGGCGCTCATGCATGAGGGTATCGAAGATCGCGCCGATGGCCGGCAGTGCCATGCGAGGCTGGCCTTCACGGAACGACAGCGTGTATCCGGGCAGTGATGGCACCACCACCGTGAAGGCGTCGTCCGCCTTGCCGCCATGTGCCGCCGGATCGGTGAGCAGCGGAATCAGTTTCATGAATTCCAGGATCGATCCCGGCCAGCCGTGCGACAACAGCAAAGGCTTGGGATCGGGCCCCTTGCCGGGCACATGCAGGAAGTGCACCTCGATGCCGTCGATCGCGGTCTTGAATTGCGGGCATGCATTGAGGGCGGTTTCGGTCGTGCGCCAGTCGTATTTGTGGCGCCAGTAGGCGGCCAGCTCACGCATGAAGGCTAGCGAGCTTCCATACGCCCACGGGACATCCGGTGCCTCGTCGGGCCAGCGGATGCGATCCAGCCGCGCGTGCAGGTCGTCGATGGCCGACGCCGGCACGGCGAGATTGAAGGGCATGATGGCGGTTTCGGTCATCTTCAGGCTCGTCGATCGCAAAGTCCGAAGAATGCCACCGATTCACGGCGCGGGTCTGGGCGCGCGAGGGTTGCTTAAGCGGTCGATTCAAGCCACTTCAGGATCATCTCGAACGGCGCCTCGGCATTGACCGCCTTGGGGATGAAGTCGTTCATGCCGGCGGCCAGGCAACGCTCACGGTCTTCCGGATACACGTTGGCTGTCATCGCAATGATCGGTACACCGGCCCAACCGGGCAACTGGCGGATACGGCGCGTGGCTTCCAGTCCGTCCATGCGGGGCATGCGCATGTCCATCAGGATGAGGTCGTAGCGTCGCTGCCTTGCCATGTCGAGGGCCTCGGATCCATTGGCGGCGGCGTCGATTGCCTGCCAGACAGGTTTGAGCTGGGCCTGCAGCAAGGCGCGGTTGTCTTCGTTGTCGTCAACGATCAGCAGGCGCTTGTCGCCGTGGCCGCTTTGCAGCGCTTTGCGCGCAACGCCGGCGCCGTCGGCCGCCATCGCGCCGAGCGGCTTTGCCCGCTCCTTCCTGACCCGCGCGGTAAACCAGAACAGGCTGCCTTTGCCCGCGGTGCTTTGCATGCCAATGGCGCCCCCCATCGCTTGGGCAAGGCGGCGGGACAGATCCAGCCCAAGGCCTGCACCGACCTGCTGGTTGCCCGAGGGCTCCTTGCCATGTTCGAACATGCCGAACAGCCGCGCCTGGTCGGCCGCATCGATGCCGATGCCGGAGTCCGCGACTTCGAAGCGCAACAGTGCGTCCGCGGTCCCGTCCTCCGCGAGCGACGCCTTGACGCGAATTCCCCCTGCGGCGGTGAATTTGACCGCGTTGCTGGTTAGGTTCAGCAAGACCTGCCTCAACCTCGACGCGTCGCCGCGAAATGGCGTCCTGGCCAGTTCGGGATCGACTTCCACCTCGAAGCTCAGGCATTTTTCAAATGCCGCGCGCCGCGAGATGCTGGTCGGGGTATCAAGGACTTCGCTCAGCTCGAAATATTCCTCGGCGAGCGCGAGCCGACGCGTTTCGATGCGTGAAATATCGAGCAGGTCGCTGACAAGAACGCCG
The DNA here is from genome assembly GCA_965279115.1 of Burkholderiales bacterium. GTDB lineage: Bacteria > Pseudomonadota > Gammaproteobacteria > Burkholderiales > JAEUOS01 > JAEUOS01. Next base: position 1,986,323 of record OZ257137.1, on the reverse strand, counting down.
AGCTGGCGGGCCGCGCGCATGACCGCACCCAGGGTTTCCTTCTGCGCCTCGTCGGTGGCGCGCGATTGCGCGATCGAGGTCATGCCGATGATGGCGTGCAGCGGGGTGCGCAATTCGTGGCTCACGTTGGCCAGGAATGCGGTCTTGACCTGATTGGCCGCTTCGGCGGCTTCCTTGGCCAGCGACAGTTCCGCCGTACGCTCCTCGACCATTTTTTCCAGACGCTGGCGATGTGCCGCCAGTTCGGCTTCAGCCAGCTTGCGCTCAGTGATGTCGGTGATGGTGCCGACGAAGCCTTCGATCTGCCCCCCGGCACCGGTGAGCTTGCGGGTCTGTCCCAGCACCCAGGTGATCTGTCCGGCAGGATCCCGGAAACGATACTCGAGCCTGAAGGGATATGCGTTGGATGCTGCTTTGCGCCATTCGGTAAAGATCTTTTCCTTGTCGTCCGGATGCAGGGCCGCGGTCCAGCCATCGCCCAGGGCGTCATGAGCAGGAATCCCGGCGATCTCAGCCCAGCGCGTGTTGACGAAGGTGCACCTGCCCGCAGCATCGGTTTCGAAGACTCCGACAGGCGTGGCCGAGATCAGCGCGGCGAGCCGCTTCTCCTGCATGGCGAGGTCGCGCTCGGCGACCAGGCTGTGAGTGATGTCTTCGAACAGTGCAAAAACGCCCTGAATGGCGCCGGAATGCTTGGCGAATATCGGGAAAGCCTTGACGTTGATCCACGCAATGGCTTCGCGTTGCGGATTGTGCACGCCCATGCGCACGTCGACGACCGGCTTGCCGGTTCGCAATGCCACCATCGCGGGGTGCTCGGTGCCGGGGAACGGTGTGCCATCTTCGCGAACGGTCCGCCAGCGCGGGTCGACCGAAGTCACGCCGCGCATCCGGTCGAAACTCATTCCGAGGATCCGCTGCGCCGCGGGATTTGCCTGGGTGATCGCGCCTTGGGCATCCTGAAACACAATGCCCATGGGCAGGGCGTCGAACGCCTGCAAATAGAGCGATCCGCCTTCTGCGGGGGCAATGCGCTGCGTGGCCTGGTCGCTATTGTCCATGTCAAAAATGTACCTTCGTCGTGCCGGAGTTGCGAAAAACCGGTTGGCAATGAGCGATGGTTGTTGTTTGGATGATATGGTCAATATAACCAGATTGGCGGCGAATAATAACGTCAGGACTGGTCATTTACAATGCTTTAAAAATTGCGCGATTGATCCAGGCTGCCGCGATTCCTGTTGATTGCGTTCGCTGGCGACTGGCGCCACATGGAGACTCGAATGGATTTGAACTACTCAATTGAAGAAGAGACCTTTCGCCAGGAGGTGCGGGCCTGGCTTGCCGCCAACCTGCCGGCCGACATTCGCGAGAAGGTCACCACCTATCGCCACCTGGCGCGCGAGGATTTCATCCGCTGGCACAAGATCCTGGCCGCCAAGGGCTGGTCGGTGCCGCACTGGCCAAAGGAATGGGGAGGCACTGGCTGGAACATCACCCAGCGCTACATCTTCGAGGAGGAGTTTGGCGTGGCCGGCGCGCCCAACCTGCCGCCTTTCGGCCCCAACATGTGCGCCTCGGTGCTGTTGCGATTCGGCACACCGGCGCAGAAGGAGCGTTTCCTGCCGCGCATTCGTGAAGGCGAGGATTTCTGGGTACAGGGCTATTCGGAGCCCGGCGCCGGGTCCGACCTGGCGGCGCTCAAGACCCGAGCCGATCGGCAGGGCGACCATTACCTCGTCAACGGCCAGAAGATCTGGACCACGCTGGGACACTACGGCGACTGGATCTTCTGCCTGGTGCGCACCGATGCCTCGGTGGCCAAGCGCCAGGAGGGCATCAGCTTCCTGTTGATCGACATGAAGACCCCGGGCATCACCGTGCGGCCGCTGATCCTGATGGACGGCGGACATGAGGTCAACGAGATATTCTTCGATGACGTGAAGGTGCCGGTCGAAAACCTGATCTACGAAGAGAACAAGGGCTGGACGGTGGCCAAGTACCTGCTGGGGCACGAACGCATGGGTAGCGCCAGCGTGGGCGCATCAAGGCGCGAACTGGCGGCGCTGCGCGCACTGGCCGCGCGCGAGCAGAAAGGCGGCCGACCGCTGATGGACGACGCGCGTTTCCGCGACCGCCTGTCGCGCACTGAAATCGAACTCGACGCGCTTGAACTCACCGCGATGCGCTTTCTCGACAAGATGCGCAAGACCGGCCAGCCGCCCGGGGCGGATGTGTCCATGCTGAAGATCCGCGGAACCGAGGTGCAGCAGGCCATCACCGAACTGATGATGCAGGCGGCCGGCCCGGAGGCCCAGCCCTTCGCTGGCGTGGATGGCGGCGCGGTCGACCCGGTGGTGTCGCGCTATTCGCCGCGTTACTTCAACTACCGCAAGACCAGCATCTATGCGGGTTCCAACGAAATCCAGCGCAACATCATCGCCAAGATGACGCTCGGGCTCTGAGGCGGAGAACACCATGGATTTCGATTTCAGCGAAGAACAACAACTGCTTGCCGACTCTTTGCGCAAGTACCTGGCCAATGAATACGGGTTCGAGGCGCGCAAGGCCGCCATCAATTCCCCGACAGGCATCAGCGAAGCCGCGTGGGCGGCGTTTGCCGAGATGGGCCTGACGGCCATTCCGTTCGCCGAAGAGGATGGCGGCTTCGGCGGAGGCGCGGTCGACCTGATGTCGGCGATGGAAGCCTGCGGCGAGGCGCTGGTGGTCGAGCCTTTGCTCGATTCCGTGGGCCTGGCGGCGCGCCTTTTGGCGCGCACCGGGTCGGCGGCGCAGCGCGCGGCGCTGCTGCCGGGCGTGATCGACGGCAGCCGGCGCATCGCCTTCGCGTACCTGGAGCGCGGCCGGCGCTACGAAACCGCGCCAGCCGGCACCAGGGCCGCGCGCGATGGGGTCGGGTGGCGCATCGATGGCGAGAAAACGGTGGTGATCGGCGCGCCGCTGGCGCAGTACATCCTGGTGTCGGTCGCCACCGACGGCGGCGCCAGCCTGTTCATGATCGATCGCGACGCGGCCGGTGTGAGCATCAATGCGTACCGCACGGTGGATGGCCAGCGCGCCGGTGACGTGCGCCTCGACGGCGTCATGGTGGGCGCGGACGCGCTTGTCGGGGCCGCGGGTGGCGCGCAGGCCGCCATCGACGAAGCCCTCGATTTCGCCACCACGCTGCTCTGCGCCGACGGGGTTGGCGCCATGAAGTACGCATGCGACGCCACCCTCGAATATCTCAAGACGCGCAAGCAGTTCGGCACGCCCATTGGCGCCTTCCAGGCACTGCAGCATCGCATGGTCGACATGGTCATCGAATGCGAGCAGGCGCGTTCCATGGCCATTCTCGCGGCTTGCCGCATCGACGGCGGCGCCGCCCCGCGCGAGCGCGCGCGTGCCGTGTCCGCGGCGAAGGTGCGCATCGCCGATGCGGCACGCAAGATCAGCCAGGAAGCCATCCAGCTGCACGGCGGCATGGGCATGACCGAGGAGATGAAGGTTTCGCATACCTTTCGGCGCCTGACCACCATCGCGCAGCGGTTTGGGGACGCAGACCACCATCTGGAGCGCTACGCCAGCCTGGGGTGAACTTCGCGCAGGCCGAGCAGTTGCGGCCGGGCCTTGCAATGTACGGATTGCGGACCCCGGGGAGGGGCGGGGAAAGTATCGGGATGCATGCGGGTGACTGGTTCAAGACGCGCGGAGCGCGGCCGTCGCGGTTGTCGGCGGTCCGGGCAATGATCGGCAGCGTCGCACGGCGGATCGTGCGTGCCGCCCTCCTGTGGTCCTGTCTGGCGATCGCGATTTCGACCGCCGTCGGTCCCGCATGGTCGCAGGCGCGACTGGTGTACGGTGCCGACCGCGCCTTCGCGCCATTCGAATTTCAGGACGCGCGGGGCGAGCCGCAGGGATTTCAGGTCGAGCTCCTGCGCGAACTGGAGCGCGCCGGCGGGTTGACGTTCGAGATCCGCCAGCAGGATTGGCGCGACATAGAATCGGCGTTCCGGAACCGAAGCATCGACGTCGTCGCGACGACCTGCTCGCACGCAAGGTGGTCGAGGGGGTCGAGGCCAGCAAGGCCAGCCTGCGCCTAGTGGCCTATGGATTCGCCGTCGCTCCTGGCAACGAGGCGTTGAAGCAGCGCCTCGACGGCCTGATCGAGCAACTCGAACGCGACGGGCGACTTGAGGCACTGCGCATCAAATGGCTCTCCAGTCATCACGAAAGCGCGGTGCGGGTCGGCCTGGAACGGCGCGTGCTGGTGGAGAACGTGCTGCTCGTCGGCCTGGTTGTGCTGGCGGGCGCGGTCGTGACCTGGCTGGCATGGCGCCTGCGTAACCGTCGCGCACGACTGCGCGTTGAGCGGCAGCGCCGCGAGGCGGCCGAACGCGAACTTGCGACAGCAAGGCAAAAGCTCGACCAGGCTTTCACGCGCAATCCGGATGCCATGATGGTGACATCCGCGGGCAGGTTGGTCGAGGCCAACGATGCGTTTTGCCGACTGACCCGCCTACCGCGCGACGCGCTGCTGGGCCGTCGCGTGGAGAACCTGCCAGCCTTCTCCGGTTCCGGCGTCGTGGCGCTGGCGCGCCGCCTGCTGGAAGAGCATGGTACGTACGAGAATCTGGCCTTCGAATGGCAACCAGAAGGGAGCCCCCGCGCCTACTTCCTGATGTCCGGTACTCGCATCGAAACCGGCGCGGCCCCGGAGGTGTTGAGCGTTGTGCGCGAGGTCAGCGAGTCGCTGCGTGGCGACGCGGCGCTGCGCGAGGAATTCGAGGCCCTGGTCGCGGCGATGCGCGACAAGGAGCAGGATCTCGCCGCACAACGCACTCGGGCCGATGCGAGCGAGGAATCGCTTCAGGCATTCACCGACGCGGTCTCGCACGACCTGCGCGCGCCGCTGCGGGCCATTGGCGGATTTGCCGGCATGTTGCGTGGTGACCTGGCGGACGGGGACGTCGAAGCGGCCATCAGCAATGCACGGCAGATCGAGAACGCCGTCGAGCGCATGTCGGGCATGCTCGAAGGCCTTGCCCGCCTGTCGAGGATCGGGCGGACCCGCATCGAAAGGCGCGAGGTCGACATGAACGCCGAGGCCGAACAGGCATGGAAGCTCGTTACGGCGGGGCGCGCAGACCAGCGCGTCGACTTCCGGGTCTCCGCACTGCCGCCGGCCAGTGCCGATCCGGTGCTGGTGGGCCAGGTGTGGCAGAACCTGCTGGAGAACGCGTTCAAGTTCACGGGTCGTGCGGCGCAACCGGCGATCGCTGTCGATGCGCATGTGGAAAGCGGGGTGGTCTGGTATCGGGTCGCGGACAATGGCGCCGGATTCGACATGCGCGGCGCGCAACTGCTGTTCCAGCCCTTCCAGCGCATGCATTCCCGTAGCGAGTTCGCCGGTACCGGGGTGGGCTTGTCGGTGGTACGGCGGATCGTGCGTGCGCATGGCGGTGACGTGCGCATGCGCAGCAGCCTCGGGGTGGGCACAGTGGTGGAATTCTCGCTTGCCACCCCTGCCGCGCAGGCGGGCTGAACCATTGTCATTTTTGCAGGCGCGATTGCCGTGGGGTTGTGTTCACGCTAATCTGGCTGTGCCGGCCGCAATGCGGCGGCGTTCTCATGGATTGATCAAGGAGCAACAAGCAATGGCAACCCACGCAACCGGCGACGGCGGCATTCCCCCGCGCGATGCGGCACAGCGCGGCCTGAAGCGCGTCATGACCCTGGGCGGCGCCTATGGCACCCGCAACTACACCGTCAAGGACCTGCGCGACCTGAAGGGGAAGCGCGTCCTCACCGAGACCCTGGCATTCACGCCGGAAGAAGCCGCCGCGGCGGAGGCGGCCGGCATCGACACCATGAAGGTGCGCTTCGATCCGAAGCGCCCGGAACTCGCCGCCCAAATGCGCCGTGCCGCGCCCAATACCTTCATGTCGTTCTCGGTGCCGCTGGTGGCTGCGGCCACAGCGGATGAGGCGGTGCGCATCGGTTATCAGGCCATGGAAATCGGCGCCGACGGCATCATGTGCCAGTGGTCGCCGCGCTTCGTGGCGGCCGCCACCGAAGCCGGGATACCCATCGAGGGCCATGCCGGGCTGGTGCCGCGCAGGAGCACCTGGACCGGTGGCCTGCGCGCGGTGGGCAAGACGGTGGACGAAGCCCTGTGGGTGTACGAGGAGATCAAGAAACTCGAAGCCGCCGGCGCCTGGGCGGTCGAAGTCGAAGTGATTCCCGCCGAATTGCTGGCCGAGATCAGCAAGCGCACCACCTTGCTGACCTCATCGATCGGTGCCGGGGGCGGCGGCGACATCCAGTTCCTGTTCGCCGATGACATCCTCGGCAACAACGGGCCGCCTTATCCGCGCCATACCAAGCAGTACCGAGACTTCTTCAAGTTGAAGCAGGAGATGCAGGCCGAACGCGTGGCCGCCTTCAAGGAGTTTGTCGCCGATGTGCGCTCGGGCAGCTTCCCCGGCAACGAGCATGTGGTCAAGGCGCCGGCCGGCCTGATGGAGGGCTTCCTGGAAAAGCTCGGCGGCAAGCCCTGACTGCTCGCGCCGGTCGCGGCCAGGACGGCCGCACCGGCGGGTCGTCGGTCAGCGCTTGATCGTGATCGGCATGTTGCGCGGCCCGCGCACCGTGCCTTCCGACCAGGTGGTTTTCCTGCCGGGCGTTTCGCAGAAATCCGGAAAGCGCGCGAGCCATTCCTCGACCGCGACCGTCATTTCCATGCGCGCCAGGTTGGACCCCAGGCAGCGGTGCCGCCCCAGGCCGAACGCCGCATGCGGATTCTCGGCACGGTCGATCAGGACACGGTCCGCGTCGGCAAACTTGGCAGGGTCGCGATTGGCCGCCGGGAACGAGAGCAGGACCTGCCCGCCCGGCTTGAACGGGCAGCCCGACAGGGTTTTTTCCTTCACCACTTCACGCGCCATGGTCACCGGCGAATACGCGCGCAGGAATTCCTCGATCGCCGTCGGCAGCAGGCCCGGGTCGGCCACCAGGCGCTTGCGGTCCTCGGGATGCGTGGCCAGGTGCCAGATCGCCGCGCCTATGCCGCTCCAGGTCGTGTCGATGCCGGCGATCAGGATCAGCCGCAGCGTGCCGATGATGTGCGGCTCGGTCAGGGGCTTGCCTTCGAACTCGGTGCGCAGGAGGAAACTCACCAGGTCGTCGCCCGGCGCCTTGCGGCGCAGTTCGAGCTGTTCCTTGAAAAACGCGGACTGTTCCTGCATGGCCGCCATGGCGACTGCCGGGTTGCGCACGCCCTCGATGAGCGTGCGGTAGATCCAGTCGCGGAACAGGTCGCCCTTGTTTTCATCCACGCCCAGCATGTGGGCGATCACCCGCACCGGAATGTGCTGGGCGTAGTCGACGGCGCCGTCGCAGGAGGCCGCGTCGCCGATGGCATCGAGGAGGGCGCGACACACCTGTCGCGCCCGATCTTCCAGCTTGGCGATTTCCTTCGGCGCGAAAGCCGGTAACAGCAACTTGCGCGCCGGCGTGTGCTCGGGGGGATCGGAGGTGATCGGCGCGGCCGACATGAGCGGCAGTTTTTGCTCGCGGACGATGATGCGGCGGGAGGAGAAGTGCTCCGCGTCGTAGGCGATCGCATGCACGTCGTCGAAGCGGGTGGGGAAGTACCCGCCGTCCTGGAAGCGCTGTGTGGTGGCCACCGGGCAGCGCTGGCGCAGGTCATCCCAGATCGGGTACGGGTTCTCGGTCCATTGCGGGTCGAAATGGTCGAAGTCGATGGTCCAGTCTTCGACCGGCGGTCTGCTATCCATTTTGTTCCTCCGTTTCAGGCACCGGTCAGGCGAACCGCATGTTCCGGACAGTTGGCCACGGCGAGCCTGGCCTTTGCTTCCAGCCCGGCGGGCACGACGCCGTCGCCACGCACCTGCGCATTGCCCTCGTCATCGGCCTCGAACAATTCAGGTGCCACCAGGCAGCAGCGATTGTGGCCCTGGCAACGGTCGGTGGCGATCGCCACGCGCATGACCTTCTGGTCCGGCATCGGGTTCTCCTTTGGATATGGAAGGCGCTGCCCTGCGTGGGGCGGCACTCAAGCGGCAATGTTATTCCAGATCAGGCGCCGGAGGATGGCCCGTAACAGGCCATGGCGGCGAAAGCCGCGCGCGTTTCACCGGACAGGCGTTCGACCACCTCCGCCACCGTGGTGAGCTCGTTGAACCAGGCGCAACTCTGGCCCAACGCCTCGTATACCAGCGGTTCAATCTGGTGTTCCTCGATGGCTGCCAGCAACTCGCCGGTCAGGGCATGCTGGTAGGGCATGGGCAGTTGTGCCGGCGCCCCGGGCGCCTCCCATTCGTCGACCCAGGCGCTCTTGAGCACCCGGCATGGCTTGCCGCTGTGGGCGCGCGTCATCACCGTGTCCTCGCTGCGGGCGGCCAGGATCTTGCGGAGCAATACCGGGGGCGTGCCGTACTCGCAGGTGGCGAGCCACGCGGACCCCAGCCAGGCGCCTTGTGCGCCCATGGCCAGCGCCGCCGCGATCTGCGCGCCGCAGCCGATGCCGCCGGCCGCCAGCACCGGGACGTTTCCCGCCGCCTGCGCCACCTGCGGCACCAGCGAAAACGTGCCTACCGGCCCGGTATGGCCGCCGGCATCGTTGCCCTGCGCCACCAGGATCTCGACGCCGGCCGCCAGGGCCGGCGCGACGTGGCGCACCGAGCCGATCAGGGCGAAGGTGGTCTTGCCGCGCGACTTTGCAGCGGCGATCACCTGCGCCGGGAGTCCAACCGCGGTGGCCACGGCGTCGACGTCGGACGCCAGTACCGCCTCGGTCTGGTCACGGAACAGCTTGCGGTTGCGCACCACATGCGAGAAGAAATGCGGTTTCGTCTGTGCCGGTACCGCGTACTTGGTGCGCAGGGCCTCGACAAACGCGACCGCGTCCTGCGGCAGCTTGGCCCGGGCGGATTCGCGGTCGGGTTCGTCGGCCGCCAGCGCGGGATACATGATGTCCACGCCAAACGGGCGGCTGCCGATGCGCGAGCGGATTTCGCGGAGTTCCGACTCGATCTTCTCCGGGGTCTCGCGGGCGGCGCCAAACACCGGAAAGCCGCCCGCCATCGCCAGCGCGACGGTGACTTCGACGGAATGCGAGAAGCCGAAGATCGGCAGATCAATACCGAGGCGCTCGCACAGCGCGTTCCTGAGGGGCATGTCACTCGGCCTTGATGTTGCCGGCCTTGATCACCGCGGACCAGCGGTCGGTGTCGGCGGCGACCATCCGGCCCATCTCCGCCAGGCTCATCGCCTGGGCCGCTTCCCCGCCGAGCTTTTCCATCTTCTCCTTCACGTCCGGCATCGCCAGCACGCGACCCAGGTCGGCATTGATCTTCTCGAGCACCTCGCGCGGCGCCCCGGCGCGGGTGAAGAACGCGTACCAGGCCATGACACCGGCTTCCGCGTATCCGGCTTCGATCAGGGTCGGGACGCCGGGCAGCTGCTTGAGACGCTCGCGGCCGATCACGCCCAGCGCCTTGAGCTTGCCCGACTGCACGTGCTGGGTGATCAGGCCGGTGGCGGCAAAGGCGACATCGAGCTGGCCACCGAGCAGGTCGGACACGATTTGCGGTTGGCCCTTGTAGCCGATCGGCTGCAGGTTGATCCCGGCCACCTGCTTGAAGAGTTCCATCGACAAGTGAATCGAGGAGCCGGTGCCGGGGTTGCCGTAGTTGAGCGGTCTGCTTTTGGCAAGGGCGACGAATTCCTTGAGCGTGCCAGCCGGCGAGGCGGCCGGCACCACGATGGCGGCGGCCGACCAGGCGGCCACGCCAAGGCCGGTGAAATCCTTCTTCGGATCCCAGGTGGCGTTCGGCGAAAGCGACGGGTTGGCGGTGATCGCCGGGCCGGTGATGAGCCAGGTATAGCCGTCGGCGGGTGCCTTGGCGACGGCATCGGTGCCGATGTTGGAATTGGCGCCGGGGCGGGCTTCGACGACGATCGGCTGATTCCACAGGCCGGAGAGCTTGTCGGTGATGACCCGCCCGACCACATCGACGATACCGCCCGCCGGATACGGCACGATGACGCGGACCGGCTTGGCAGGGAAGGTGGCCTGCGCGAATGCTGCGTTCGCACATGACGCCAGCATCAGTGAAACCCCGATCTTCGCTATGCTTCGCATATCGCGTCTCCGCTTTTGTTTGTTCGTTCAACTATAGCCGATGGATTTCAACCTTTCTCCGCGCGCCGCCGACATGCGCGGCCGCCTCCTGAAATTCTTCGAGACCGAGGTGTTGCCGCGGCATCGTCAATGGCATCGGCATGTGGTGCTGCGCGGCGAGCCCGCGCCATTCATGGGGCAGTTGCAGGAGCAGGCGCGGGCGGAAGGGTTGTGGAACCTCGCCCTGCCCGGCCTGCGGGAGGATGAGCCGGGAACGCGGCTTTCCAACCTTGAATACGCAAGCCTGGCCGAGATCATGGGACGGCTGTTCTGGGCCTCGGAGGTATTCAACTGCCAGCCGCCCGATGTGCCCAACATGATCACCCTGCAGGACGCCGCCACCCCCTTGCAGAAGGAGCGCTGGCTCAAGCCGCTCCTGGAAGCGCGCACCCGCTCGGCTTTTGCCATGACCGAGCCGGCGGTGGCGTCGTCGGACGCCACCAACATCGAATGCACCATCCGCGCCGATGGCGACGGCTATGTGGTCAACGGCCGCAAATGGTTTTCCACCGGCGCCGCCCATCCCCGCTGCAGCATGCTCATGGTGATGGGCGTAAGCGATGGCCAGGGCGAGCGCACCCGCCGCCATTCCATGATCATGGTGCCGATGGATACGCCGGGCGTGCGGCTGGTGCGCGCCTTGCGCTGGATGGGCTGCGACGACCATGTCGCGCCCATCGGCGAACTCGACTTCCGCGACGTGCGGGTGCCAGCCGAAAACCTGCTCGGCAAGCCGGGCGACGGTTTCCGGCTGGCGCAGGTGCGGCTCGGGCCGGCGCGCGTGCACCATTGCATGCGCTGCCTCGGTCTGGCCGAGCTGATGGTGCAACTGATGATGGCGCGCGCCGCGGAGCGCCGGGCGTTCGGCCGCGCGATCATCGACTACGACACCGTGCAGCGCTGGATCGCCGAGGCGCGCGTGGGCATCGAGCAGGCGCGCCTGCTCACGCTGCGCTGCGCCTGGCTGCTCGATCGCGACGGGCACCATGGCGCGTGGCGCGACGTGTCGCTGGTCAAGATCGCCGTGCCGAACCTGCTGCAAACCATCGCCGACCGCGCCATCCAGGTGTTCGGCGCGATGGGCGGCTCGGATGACACGCCGATCCACCAGGCCTACGCGTGGGCGCGCCTGTTGCGAATCGGCGACGGTCCCGACGAGGTGCACTACCGGCAGATTTTCAGGATGGAGCCGCCGGCGCCGTGGAATGTGGCCGAGTCGCCCTACCTGACCAGGGGCGATGCGTGAGCGCCGGGGACCCTTCCCGGAATGTCGGCAGGGAGGAAACGGCCGGTTCGGCCGCATCGCAACCCATGCAGGGCATGGCGGAAAACCAGTTGCGCGAGCTTGCGGAACTCGCTTCCGACTGGATCTGGGAACAGGATGCCGGACTCCGCTTTGTAGCCCTGTCCAGCGAGTATCACGGGCGTGGCGGTGAGCGCACCGACGATTCGCTGGGGCGCTTGCGCTGGGAACTGCCCATCCTGGGTGTCAGCGAAGAGCAATGGCGCGCCCATCGTGACACGCTTGCCCGGCGCGAGGCGTTCCGCGATTTCGAGTTCGCCCGTGCGAAACCGAATGGTGAATTGCGCTGGTATTCGGTCAGCGGCAGGCCGATCTTCGATGCGGGCGGCACCTTCACCGGCTATCGCGGGGTCGGGCGCGACATCACGGCGCAACGGCAGGTCGAAACGGCCCTGCGCGAAAGCGAGCGGCGCCAGCGCGCGTTGCTTGAACTTTCGTCCGACTGGTATTGGGTGCAGGACGAGAACTACCGGTTCACCGTGCGCGAAGGCCTGGTGCTCGAGCGCAATGCCTTTCCGCCGCTGGCCGACCTCGGCAAGACCCTCTGGGAGATCGGCTATATCAACATGGACGAGGCCGCCTGGGCGGCGCATCGCGCGTGCCTTGAAAGGCGTGAGGAATTCCGCAACCTCCTGCTGCAACGGCGCAATCGCATGGGCGAAGTGCGCTGGGCGCGACTGTCCGGCCGCCCGCTTCACGACGCGGCCGGTCGTTTCATCGGTTACCACGGCATCGGGCACGGGGTTACCGCCGAAGTCGAGGCCGCGGCCGCCCTCAAGGACAGCGAAGCCCAGCTTCGCCTGTTGACCGACAGCGTGCCGGTGGCGATCAGCTATCTCGACCGCGAAGGGGTGCTGCGCTTCGTCAACAAGCGCTTCACCGAAATGTTTGGTCACCATCCGGGAGCGCGGGTGGGCATGCGCATCAGTGGCGGCATGGACCCGGCGATCTATCGGGAGGTCAAACCGCACTTCCTGCGCGTTTTCAACGGCGAGCCGGTGAGCTACAGGCGTCGCGATCCCGGTCCCGGCGGCGAGGCACGCAGCATCCATGTGAACCTGGTGCCGCGCCACGGGGAGGACGGCGCCGTGATCGGCTGCTACACCGTGTCGATGGACGTGACGTCGATCGAGGTGGCGGAAGCGAAGATCCGCGTCCTCGAGGGCAGCTTCGGTTCGGCGTTTGAAGCCACCACCGACATGATGGCCCTGTATCGCCATGAGGGCGGCATCCTGTTCATCGAGCAGTTCAACGCCGCCCTGCGCGAGTTCTACGAGGGTCGTTTCCCGGGGCTGCGCATCGCGGACTGGATCGGCCGGTCCGTCGACGAATTCCTGCGCACCGCCATCGGCCTGACAGCGGAGGGTGCCGACCGCCGGCTCGCGCCCTTCCGGATGGCGGCTGGAACCGGGCAGGTGATGCGCTACCGGTCCGAGATCGAGTCACCGGCGGGCCTGCAGCAGCGCGACGCCCTGCTGGTGCCCATCACCGACGGCGCGGGCCGGGTGACACATGTTTTCTATCGTGGCGCCGACATCACCGAACTGGCGCAAAAGGAAGCAGAACTGGTACGGCTTAATGCGAACCTGGAACGCGAGGTGGCCGTCCGCACGGCCGAGCTTTCGGCCGCCAACCGCGAACTCGAGTCCTTCGCATATTCGGTTTCACATGACTTGCGCGCGCCCTTGCGTGGCATAGACGGTTTTTCCAACCTGCTGGTCGAATCCCATGGCGCGGCGCTCGGTGCGGCCGGCATGGCCAATGTGCAGCGCATCCGCAAGGGCATCGCGCGCATGGGCGCGCTCATCGACGACATGCTGCGCCTGTCCCGCGTGACCCGCAGCCAGCTGCGGCGCGACCGCATCGACCTCTCCGCGCTGGCCTCCGAAATCGCCGCCGACCTGCAGCGCCAGGCGATCGGCCGCAAGGTTGACTGGCGCATCGCCTCCGGCGTCGAGGTCTGGGCCGATGCCGGCCTGATGCGCCTGCTGCTGGAAAACCTGCTCAGCAACGCGTGGAAGTACACCCGCGACGCCGTCCTGCCGACCATCGAGTTCGGCGCCGAAGCGGTCGCCGGCGGGTGCGAATTCCATGTGCGGGACAATGGCGCGGGATTCGACATGGCCTATGCCGACAAGCTGTTCAAGGCCTTCCAGCGCCTGCACGGGCAGCAGGAGTTCGAGGGGACCGGGATCGGCCTGGCCACCGTGTCGCGCATTGTCGAGCGGCATGGTGGTCGGGTGCGGGCATATGGCGAAACCGGGCGCGGCGCGACGATTCACGTATTCTTGCCGGGAGAAGGAGAGATTCGGTGAACAGGGGAACCATCCTGCTGGTGGAAGACAACGAGGACGACGCCGATCTCACGATCCTGGCCTTCAAGCGTGCCAACATCATGAACGAGGTGGTGGTGGCAACCGATGGCGCGATCGCCCTCGACATGCTGTTTGGCGACGGCGCTTTTGCCGGTACCGGCGCGGACATGCCCAGCCTGCTGATCCTCGACCTCAACCTGCCCAAGGTATCCGGGCTCGAGGTGTTGCGTCGGGTGCGCATGGAGGAGCGCACGCGCTTCACACCCACGGTGATGCTCACCACCTCGGTCGAGGACAACGATATCGTCAGCAGCTATGCGCTGGGCGCGAATGCCTATGTGCGCAAGCCGGTGGCCTTCGAGGAGTTCCTCGCCGAAACCGCGCGCCTCGGGCAGTTCTGGCTGCACACCAATGTGCAGGCACCGCCTGATCGGGCGGTCCCGCGCTGACCCCGGTTGGTCGTATGCCTTAGGATTACGGGTTGCCCGCCGCAAGCGGCGGCCTTACACCGGGACAGCCCGGACAAGAACAAAGAAGGAAGCACCATGCCTGTCATCACCTGCATCGAAGACCTGCGCCAGTTGCATAAGAAAAACGCCCCCAAGGCGTTTTACGATTATGTCGACGCCGGCAGCTACACCGAAGGAACCTACAACGCCAACAGCAGCGACCTGGCGGCTCTCAAGCTGCGCCAGCGCGTCGCGGTCAACGTGGACAACCGTTCCACTGAATCCACCATGATCGGCGAGAAGGTCGCGATACCCACCGCGCTGGCGCCGGTCGGGCTGACCGGCATGCAGTGGGCCGACGGCGAGATCCTCGCCGCGCGCGCCGCTGAAAAATTCGGCGTGCCCTTCACCCTTTCGACCATGAGCATCTGCTCGATCGAGGACGTGGCCGCGGCGACCACGAAGCCGTTCTGGTTCCAGCTCTACGTGATGCGCGACCGCGACTACATCAAGCGCCTGATCGGCCGTGCCAAGGCCGCCAAGTGCTCGGCCCTGGTATTGACGCTTGACCTGCAGATCATCGGCCAGCGCCACAAGGACCTCAAAAACGGCATGAGCGTGCCGCCCAAGATCATGCTCTCCAACGTGGTCGACATGATGACCAAGCCGGGCTGGAGCCTGCGCATGCTGGGCGCCAAGCGCAAGGTGTTCGGCAACATCGTGGGCCATGTGAAGGGTGCCGAGGGCATCGTCTCGCTCTCCAAATGGACCGCCAGCCAGTTCGACCCGACCCTCAACTGGGACGATGTCGAATGGGTCAAGAAGGAATGGGGCGGCAAGCTCATCCTGAAGGGCATCCAGGACGTGGAAGACGCCAAGCTCGCCGTGCGTTCCGGCGCCGACGCGCTGGTCGTCTCCAACCACGGCGGTCGCCAGCTCGATGGCGCGCTGTCATCCATCAAGGCGCTGCCGCCGATCGTCGATGCGGTCGGCGACAAGATCGAGGTGTGGATGGACGGCGGCATCCGCTCCGGCCAGGACATGCTCAAGGCCCTGGCGCTGGGCGCGAAAGGCACGCTGATCGGGCGCGCCTTCAACTTCGGGCTGGGGGCGATGGGCGAGGCCGGCGTGACGACGGCGCTTCAGATCATCCAGAAGGAACTTGATACCTCGATGGCATTGTGCGGAGTGAAGAACATCGCCGGCATCAGCCGGGACATCATTCTTAATCCCTACTGAAGTTCACAGTCAGGCGCCGGCCTCAACCCCGGCATCGAAGGTCAGCCCGATCTTCTTGACCTCGTCGAGCACGCCCGGGCCATAAGCATCGATCGCCGCGCCGATCGAGGGCGGCAGGCTGATGTCGTTGCGGTCGTGCACCCCGCCTGTGATCACCGTGAGCATGGTGCCTTCACGGTCGCCGACGTTGCGGAAAGCGCGGCATACCCCCGGCGGCACCGAGAACGTGTCCCAGCGGTTGAGCACCACTTTCTGGTCGCCGGCGTCGTTGACGGTGAACTCGAAGGTGCCGTCGAGCACGAAGAAGGTCTCGAAGGTGCGGTGATGGGCGTGCAGGCCGGGGCCCTGTCCGGGTGGACACACCGAAATGTTCATGGTCAGTCCCGCTGCGCCGAAAATCGCCGCCGCATTGCCGAAGGCGTTCTGTGTCTGCTCCAGCACGATGGGCATGATCTTGCGCGCCAGGAAGATGTCCTTGGCCGCCTGCGGCACCACCGGGTTGTCCTTGAGGGTTGACATGGCTTGCAGGTTTTCGAAGCGCGCGGTGCGTTCACGGACTTCATCGGCGGACATTTGCACGGTTTTCATGGTCGTCTCCCGGGGTGGTTTAAGGGGGTGCTGCCAAACATTTCAGCGCAAATCGCCATCGTACGTGATGCCGGCGCCAGTGACCTTGCGGAACAGGTCCGGGGAGGCGCGGTTGATCGCGCTGGCGGCCATTTCGGGCAGGTGGATGTCATTCATGTTGTGCTCGCCGCCCGAGATGATGACCAGCAGGATGCCCTCGTCGGTGCCGACGTTGCGGAACGCCCGGGTCACTCCCGGCGGCACCGAGATCACGTCAAGGCGCTTGAGCCGGGTGGCATGCTGTCCTTCGGTTCCCCAGCTGATCTCGAACTCGCCTTCCATCACCACGAAGGTTTCATGGGTGGCCTTGTGCGCGTGCAGGCCGGGCCCTTGCCCCGGCGGGCAGGCGGCGTAGGTGAGCGTGATGCCCGCCGCCCCGCGGATCGGTGCGCTGGAGGTGATGGGGGTGTCTACTCCATCATTGAGGCCGAGCACCGGCAGCAGCTTGCGGGCGTAGAGCAGATCCAGCGCACACAGGGGAATCGAGGCGTCCTTCTGGATGGGCAGCGGGGTCAGTTCCGCGAAGCGGGCGACTCGATGACGCATCGTGTCATCCGCCGCTGGGGAATGTTGCATGGCCTTGGCTTCCATGGAAATCTCCGGTTGTTCAGGGGGGCTGGCATCGCGCCTGCGGGAATGGTACTCCGCCGCAATCCCGGATATGCCGTGTCGCGTGAAAGCCATCCGGGGGCGCTGGCGAGGTTGACGTTTACGTAAACGTAAAGTAGCCTTGCGGCCCTGCCTGTTATTTCGACCCTGGCCGTATGGCCGCGCCCGCGGGCATACAATTCCCGGGCGCGGCCTTTCGTCCGCACGCATCGCCACAACATCGAGACAATCCGCCATGACCGACCTTTCCGTCCAGAAGCAGCTCGAAACGCCGAAGCTCAAGAACAAGGTGCGCTTTGTAACCGCGGCTTCCTTGTTCGACGGCCACGACGCCTCGATCAACATCATGCGGCGCATCCTGCAGGCGCAGGGTGCTGAGGTCATCCACCTGGGCCATAACCGCTCGGTCGACGAGGTGGTCAACGCCGCCCTGCAGGAGGATGCGCAGGGCATCGCCATGTCGTCCTACCAGGGCGGGCATGTCGAGTACTTCAAGTACATGATCGACCTGTTGAAGGAGCGCGGCGGTGCCCACATCAAGGTATTTGGCGGTGGCGGCGGTGTGATCGTGCCGGAAGAAATCCGCGACCTGCACGCCTATGGCGTCACGCGCATCTATTCACCCGAGGACGGGCAGAAGATGGGCCTGCTCGGCATGATCTGGGACATGCTGGAGCGCTGCGACGTCGACCTGTCGCCGTTCGCGCCCAATGCCCTGGAAGCCATCACGGGCCCGGCGCAGCCGCAGCGGCGCGCGCTGGCGCAGTTCATCACCGCACTCGAGAATGGCCGCGCCGACAGCGTGCTGCACAAGCAGTTGGTCGAAGCCGCGGCGAAGATCAGGACCCCGACCCTTGGCATCACCGGCACCGGCGGTGCGGGCAAGAGTTCGCTCACCGACGAGTTGATCCGCCGCTTCCGCCTGGACCAGAACGAGACCCTCAAGCTGGCGGTGATCTCCATCGATCCGTCGCGCCGCAAGTCGGGCGGCGCGCTGCTCGGCGACCGCATCCGCATGAACGCCATCAACCATCCGAACATCTTCATGCGCTCGCTGGCCACGCGCGAAGCCGGGTCGGAGATCTCCAAGGCGCTGCCTGACGTGATCGCCGCCTGCAAGGTGGCGGGCTTCGATCTGATCCTGGTGGAAACCTCGGGCATCGGCCAGGGCGACGCCGCCATCGTGCCGCTGGTCGACACCAGCCTGTATGTGATGACGCCGGAGTTCGGCGCTGCCTCGCAGCTCGAGAAGATCGACATGCTCGACTTCGCCGACTTCGTGGCCATCAACAAGTTCGACCGCAAGGGCGCCGCCGATGCCCTGCGCGATGTGCGCAAGCAATACCAGCGCAACCGCGAGGCCTTCAGCCAGAGCCCCGACGACATGCCGGTCTACGGCACCATGGCCAGCCGCTTCAACGACGACGGCATCACCGCGCTCTACCAGGGCATGCTGCCAAAGCTGAAGTCGCTGGGCCTGGATGCCGCGCCCGGACGCTTGCCGCATGTAAAGGGCAAGTCGTCCTCCAACCAGACGCCGGTGGTGCCGCCGCAACGCGTGCGCTACCTGGCCGAGATTGCCGACACGGTGCGTGGTTATCACCTGTACGTGAAGGGTCAGGCGCGCCTGGCGCGCGAGCGCCAGCAGTTGCAAAGCGTGCGCCACATGCTTTCGGCCGAGTGCAAGCGCGAAGTCGCCGAACTCGACACCCTGTTCGTCGACCGCGACACCCGCCTGGAGCCGCCGGCCAAGAAGCTGCTGGCGCAATGGCCGGACATGCAGAAGGCCTATGCCGGCGACGAATACGTGGTGAAGATCCGCGACAAGGAGATCCGCACCGCGCTGACCTACACCTCCCTATCCGGCACCAAGGTGCGCAAGGTGGCGTTGCCGCGTTTCGAGGACGACGGCGAACTGGTCAAGTGGCTGATGCTGGAAAACGTGCCGGGCTCCTTCCCCTTTACCGCCGGTGTGTTCGCCTTCAAGCGCGAGAACGAGGACCCGACCCGCATGTTCGCGGGCGAAGGCGACCCGTTCCGCACCAATCGGCGCTTCCACCATGTGTCCAAGGACATGCCGGCCAAGCGGCTCTCCACCGCCTTCGATTCGGTAACGCTCTACGGCAACGACCCGGCGATCCGCCCGGACATCTACGGCAAGGTCGGCAATTCCGGCGTGTCGATCGCCACGCTGGACGACATGAAGGTGCTCTACGGCGGCTTCGATCTCTGCTCGCCCAACACCAGCGTGTCGATGACCATCAACGGCCCGGCACCGACCATCCTGGCGTTCTTCATGAACACCGCGATCGACCAGAACCTGGAGAAGTTCAAGGCCGACAACGGCCGCGACCCCACCGATGACGAGGCCGCCAAGATCCGCGCCTGGGTGCTGGAAAACGTGCGCGGCACCGTGCAGGCCGACATCCTCAAGGAAGACCAGGGTCAGAACACCTGCATCTTCTCCACCGAGTTCAGCCTCAAGGTGATGGGCGACATCCAGGAATACTTCGTGCGCCACAAGGTGCGCAACTTCTACTCGGTGTCGATCTCCGGATACCACATCGCCGAAGCCGGCGCCAACCCGATCTCGCAGCTCGCCTTCACGCTTTCGAACGGCTTCACTTTCGTTGAAGCCTACCTGGCGCGCGGCATGCACATCGACGACTTCGCGCCCAACCTGTCGTTCTTCTTCTCCTACGGCATGGATCCGGAGTATTCGGTCATCGGCCGGGTGGCGCGGCGCATCTGGGCCACCACCATCAAGAACAAGTACGGTGGCAACGATCGCAGCCAGAAACTCAAGTTCCACTCGCAGACTTCGGGTCGCAGCCTGCACGCCCAGGAGATCGCCTTCAACGACATCCGCACCACCCTGCAGGCGCTGATCTCCACCTACGACAACACCAATTCACTGCACACCAACGCCTACGACGAGGCGATCACCACGCCCACTGAGGAAAGCGTGCGGCGCGCCATGGCGATCCAGCTCATCATCAACCGCGAGTGGGGCATCGGCAAGAACGAGAACCCCAACCAGGGGTCCTTCATCATCGAGGAACTCACCGACCTGGTCGAGGAGGCGGTGTTGAAGGAGTTCGAGGCCATCTCCGAGCGCGGCGGCGTGCTGGGCGCCATGGAAACCGGCTACCAGCGCGGCGAGATCCAGGAACAGTCGATGTACTACGAGCACAAGAAGCACGACGGCTCCTACCCGATCATCGGCGTGAACACCTTCCGCAATCCGCACGATTCGGGCATGCCGCAGACCATCGAGCTGATCCGTTCCACCGAGGAAGAAAAGCGGTCGCAACTGAAGCGACTGGCCGAGTTCCACGAGCGCAACAAGTCGGTGGCACCCGCCATGCTCAAGCGCCTGCAGCAGGCGGTGATTCACAACGCCAATGTTTTCGAGGTGCTGATGGACGCCGCCCGCGTGTGCTCGCTCGGCCAGATCACCGATGCGCTGTTCGAGGTGGGCGGGCAGTACCGGCGCAGCATGTAGTGCTGCGATCGATCGCGGGACATGGGGGCAGCAGCCGTGTCCATGCCGGGGCACGATTTTTGCGGTGAATCAAAGGCCGGAGTACTGCGCAAGGCAAAATGCCAGCTCGGTTTCCGGCTTTTTCTTTCTGATTCATACGGAGTCAATCATGTCACGTACTTTTAGGCGCGTAGCGATCCGCAGTTTGCGCAGTCTCCTTGCCGCCGGCGCGTTTTTTGTCATCGGATTTGCCTCAGCGCAAACAGCAGGACCGATCAAGCTGATGGTCGGCTTTCCCGCGGGTGGCGGCACCGACGCCATCGCGCGCACCCTGGCCGAGCACCTCAAGGATGAACTCGGCACCCAGGTGGTGGTGGAAAATCGCGCCGGCGCGGGCGGCCAGATTGCGGCCCAGGCGCTGAAGGCGGCGGCGCCGGACGGCAGGACCCTGTTTCTTTCGCATGATCACACCATCTCGATCCTGCCGCAGGTGGTGAAGAACGCGGGGTTCGATCCGGCGAAGGATTTCACCCCGGTGGCGGGCTTTGCGACCTTCGTCAACGCCTTCGCGGTTTCGGGCGGAACTCCGGCCCGGTCGGTGAACGAGTACGTGAACTGGATCAAGGGCGCGGGCGGCGGCAAGGGCAACGTCGGCGTGCCGGCACCCGCCTCGACCCCGGAGTTCCTGGTCAAGCTGATCGGCCAGAAGTACGGCCTTGACCTGGTGCCGGTGCCCTACAAGGGCAGCGCGCCGATGATGGGCGACATGCTCGGCAACCAGATCGCCGCCGGTGTGGGGTCGGTGCCGGATTTCATCGAGAACCACAAGGGCGGGCGCATCCGTGTGGTCGCGGTGCTGGGCACGCAACGCCAGGCGGCACTGCCCGACGTGCCCACCTTCGCCGAGCTGGGCCTGGCCGGCTTTGAGGATGTGCCCTACTACGGCATCTTCGCCCCCGCCGGCACGCCCAAGGCGGTGACCGACCGCTTCGGCGAGGCCTTAGCCAAGGTGCTGGCGATGCCGGACGTGCGTAACCGGCTGTCCGCCATGGGCCTGGCGGTGGGCTACATGCCGCAGGCGCAACTGGCGAGCCGCGAACAGGCGTACACCAGGACCTGGGCCGGCATCATCAAGGCCAGCGGGTTCCAGCCGCAATAAGGCGGGCTTCGACCGACGCCACGTACTGAACACGTCGCGCGACTAGAATCGCGGGCGAACGCAACGCCAGAAAAGCGCGCCGCCCGTCGGCGCGCTTTCGCATCCAAAACCAAACGGAAAGAGACAAATGCAACCACTGCAAGGCCTGCGCGTCATCGACCTCTCCAAAGTGCTGGCCGGCCCGCTGTGCGGACAGTCGCTGGGGGAACTGGGCGCGGAAGTCATCAAGATCGAACCACCGGGCACCGGCGACGACACGCGGTCCTGGTTGCCGCAGCTAAAGGGTGAAGCGGCCCTGTTCCTTTCGGTCAACCGCAACAAGAAGAGCCTGGCGCTGGATCTCAAGAGTGACGAGGGCCGCAAGATCGTGCACACCCTGGTGGCCTCGGCCGACATCGTGCTGCAGGGGTTTGGCGCCGGTGCGGCGAAACGCCTCGGCGTGGACTACGCCACGCTTTCCAGGCTCAACCCGCGCCTGATCTATTGCGAAATCTCCGGCTATGGCCGCGACGGCCCTCTGGGCGAGATGCCCGGTTACGACGTCATGCTGCAGGCCTTCTCCGGCATGCTGGCCAGCATGGGCGTGCCCGGCGGCGGGCTGGCGCGCGCAAGCTTCTCGCCGGTGGACCTGTGCACCGGCGCCAACGGGCTGTCCGGCGTGCTGGCGGCGGTGATCGAGCGTGGCCGCACCGGCAAGGGGATGTATCTGGAGGTGTCGCTGCTCTCCACCGCCATGAGCCTGATGGGTTACCTGGCGCAGGGCTACTGGGTGAACGGAAAATCGCCGCGCCCGATGGGTACCGGCCACGGCGCCCTGGCGCCCTATCAGGCGTTCAATGCGTCCGATGCGCCGATGATGATCGGTGTGGGCAACGACACGCAGTGGCGGCGCTTCTGCACCATGCTCGACATGGGCGATGTGGTTGATGACCCGCGCTTCGCCACCAACGCGGCGCGCGTGGCCAACTTCGACCTGACCGTGGCCATGGTCCAGGAGAAAATCGACAAGCAGCCGGTGGCGCACTGGCTGGAGCAATGCCGCGGCGCCGGCATTCCCTGCGCGCCCATCCACACGCTCGAAGAGGCGATCAATCATCCGCAGGTGATCGCGCGCAAGCTGGTGCAGACCACGCCGCATCCGACGCTGGGCGACCTGCCCAGCGTGGCCTTTCCGGTGCGCTTCAATGAGGAACCCGCGCAGTCGGCCAGCGCGCCGCCGTTGCTGGGCCAGCATACGGCCGAGGTGCTGGGTGAGATCGGTTACGATGCCGCGGCAATCGAGGCCTTGCGCGCGCGCGGCATCATTGGAGTGACCCAGACCTGAACCGCAGCCGGCCGGTCGGCCGGTGTACCCTCAGGCGGCAAGAGCAAGACAACTGGCAAGAGAACGACAACATCATCCTAGGAGACACCATGCGTTTGATCCAAGTGATCCGCATTGCCCTCGCGGCTGCAGCGACATGCGCCGCGTCCTTCGTCGCCGCACAGGCCTGGCCCACCAAGCCGGTGCGTATCGTGCTGCAGTTTCCGCCCGGCGGGTCCACCGACGTGGTGGCGCGCATCCTGGCGCAGACCCTCACGACTTCACTCGGGCAGCCCGTGATTGTCGAGAACCGGCCGGGCGCCGACGGCGCGATCGCCGGCGACTTCGTCGCGCGTTCCGAACCCGATGGCCACACCTTCTTCCTCGCCTCGAACACGCCGATGATGCAGGTGCCGCTGCTGAAGAAGAACGCCCCCTACGACCCGGTGAAGAGCTTCACCCCGGTGACGCTGGTGGGCCGCTATATCTACGTGCTGGTGGTCAACCCTAACGTGCCGACCAGGGACGCGGCCGAGCTCCTGGCCTACGCGCGCGCCAATCCCGGCAAGCTGGGTTATGGCAGCTACAGCGGTGTCACGCAGTTGATGCACACGCGGCTCAAGTCGGTGAAGGCGGACACCAACATGGTCAACTACAAGGGCGAGGGGCCCACCATCACCGACCTGCTGGGTGGCCATGTGCAGTTCACCTTCGCCACGCCGATCAGCTCGCAGGCGCACATCAAGGACGGCAAGCTGCGCGCCCTGGCGGTGCTGCTGCCGGCGCGCTCCCCCCTGTTTCCGACCGTGCCCACCGCCGCGGAGGCCGGCCTGCCTGCGCTCACCGCCGGTACCTGGGCGGCACTGTTCGGCCCGGCGAAGTTGCCGGCGGACATCGCCCTGAAGATGAATCGTGAATGGAACGCCGCGATGCAAAAGCCGGATGTGCGCGAAAAGATCGAAAAGCTCGGCTTCGACCTGGCCGGCTCCACGCCTGATGAGCTCGGTGTGTTCATCGGCGAGCAGTTGCAGGCCTGGAGCCGCGCCTTCCGCGAAGCCGGCATGAACCCGGAATAGGAGCGCAGGGGCCGTCCGCAGCACTTCGGGACGTTCAGGGCAGCAGCACCGGCGCGCCAGTGGTCTGCCGGCTTTCCAGTTCCACATGCGCTCGGGCCACTTCGGCCAGCGGATAGCGCCGCCCGATCTCCGCCTTGACCGCGCCGCTCTTCACCGCGGCGGCGAAGGTCGCTGCGGATTGCCGCAACTCCGCCGTGGTGGCGATGAAGCTCTTCAGCGTGGGACGGCACACCGTCAGCGACTTCGCGTGCAGTAGCTGCAGGTCCAGGCCTTCCACATCGCCCGAGGCGGTGCCGTAGCTGATGATGGTGCCACGGTTGCAGAGGCAATCCAGCGAAGGGAAAAACACATCGCGGCCGACCGCGTCGTAGATGATCGAGACACCCGCGCCCCGGGTGACCTCGCCGACCCGGCGCACGAAGTCCTCGCGCTTGTAGTTGATGACATGGTGGCAGCCGTGTGCCAGCGCTGTCTCGCGCTTGTCGTCCGAGCCCACCGTGCCGACGACTTCGGCGCCGAGCGCGCGCGCCCATGCCGAGAGGATCAGCCCCATGCCGCCCGCCGCCGCATGCACCAGCACGCGCTCGCCGGCCTTGAGCTTGTAGAGCCGGTGCAACAGGTATTCAGCCGTCATGCCGCGCAGGAGCGTGGCGGCGGCGGTTTCCATGGTGAGCCCGTCAGGCATCGGCAGGGTGCGCTCCGCCGGCAACAGGCGCACCGCGGCATACGCCCCGGGGTGCACGTAGGTGACCGCCTGCCCGACCTTGAGGTCATGCACCTCGGCGCCGACCGATTCGATCACGCCCGACCCCTGCGAACCCAGCACCACCGGGAACTGCGTGGTCTGGTGCGGCCCATGCGCGCCACGCCGCTGGTAGATGTCCGCGAAGTTGAGCCCGATGGCCTGCTGGCGGATGCGCACCTCCTGCGGGCCCGGATCGGGCACATCCATTTCAGTGACTTCAAGAACTTCCGGACCACCATTGCGGTGGATCAGGACGGCGGGGCTTTTGATGGAGGCCATGGTCGGGTGCGATGCGGTGAAGGGAGGCGGCATGTTACTCAATGCCGAGGCGGGCCGCCGGTAGAGGTTCCACCCAACCGAAACGCGGTATCTGTCATTGCAGTAGAGTGGTTCGCCTACGATCCGCACTTGCGCGGCGACATTGATCCGAAGGCCCCATGGCAACCACCGCACCCGAACCCACCCGCAAGTCCCTGATCGACGCCCTGCTGCTGAAGCTGCCGGGCGTGGTCGGCAAAAAAGTCAACGGACTCGACGCCTACTTCGTCGGCGACAAGATGTTCGCTTGCATCAACGGCGAAGGACTCGGCCTGCGCCTGCCGGCGAAAACTGCGGACGAACTGCAGTTCTCGCGCGCCAATGTGAGCCACTTCAACCCGGGCGGCATGGCCAGCACGCGCGAGTGGCTGCAGATCAACCGGGCGGATGCTGCCGAATATGCGCAGGATTTGGAGTTGCTGCAGGCATCCCACGCGTTTGTGAAGGCGGCGCGCAGTCGTTAGCTGCCCCGACTCAGCTTGACATCGCGCTTGCGATATCGGTCTCGGAGAAGTCAACACCTTTGTACAGCAATGGCAGGCCGCGTACCTTGGCGAGCGCGTAGCTGAACACGTCACCGAAATTCAATCCCGCCGGATGACCGCTGCCCTTGCCGAATGCCACAAAGGCGGCATACGCGGCGTCCGTTTCCGCGGGTCCAGGGGCGACCGTTTCGAACACGGGCAGGCGCAGCAGGTCGTCCAGCAGCACTACCGCGCGCTGCCCGCGCCGGCCATGCACCACCATGCGTGCCTCCACAACGGAAACCGAGCTGATCAAAGCCTTGCCGGCGCGCTGCAGTACCTGGACAAAGGGCTCACGTTCCGGTTCCGCAAAGGTGATCGCCACGATAGCGGAGGTATCGACCACGATCATTCGGGGAGCCCTTGTGCGTCCCATTGCAGCGGATTGAATGCATCCGCACGGTCGGGAATGCGATCGAGTTGGGCCAATAGCGCCGTCATTCGCCCGCCCATATCGGATCCCCCGGCGGTTTCGCTGATCAGTCGATCGAGTGCGCGCTCGACCACGGCCGTTTTACTCAAGCCCGTGCTCTTGGCCAGACGTTCAACCTTGCCTACAACAACGGGGTTGGCGATTTGAAGTGCCATGAACAGGCCCCTTTTTTGTATATATAAACATTATCAATATACGTTTTGTAAGTCATTGATGCAATGAAAAAAACGGTCCGCGTCGACCGGTAGTCGCTTTGGGATATTCGCCGAAGCGGCCTTCCGCGCGCCTACTCAATGACCTTGTCGGCGCTGATCAGCAGCGATTGGGGAATAGTGAGCCCCAACGCCTTGGCAGTTTTGCCGTTGATGACGAAATCGAATTTGGTCGGCTGTTCCACTGGCAAATCCGCAGGACTTGCGCCTTTGAATATCTTGTCCACGAAGGCCGCTGCCCGATAGAACTGGTCGTTGAGATTGGCGCCATAGCTCATCAAGCCACCGACTTCCGCGAAGTCCTTGGTTGCGTACATGGACATCAGTCGATTTCTTGCGGCCATGTCCGCGACGGGCCGCATGTGCGTTACAAACAACGCATCTTCCAGTGCCACTATCGCGCCCGCTTTCTGACTGGCGATCGTGGCAAAGGATTTTTCGATTTCCGGCAGCCCGCGCGCTTCCAGTGGAAGCAGCTTTACCCCCAGAACCTGCGCGCTGTCCTGCAGGCGCTTCAGGATTTGCGCGTGAGTCGGATTGGCCGGATTGACGAGAACGGCCACCAGCGCCAGCTTTGGCGCCATCGCCAGCAACATCTCAAGCCACTTGGCAACTAGGTCCGTGGCGAGGGTCGAACTTCCCGTCACGTTGCCTCCTGGACGTGAAAGGCTCTTGACTATGCCGGTCGCAACCGGATCGCCAACTGCACCCATGACGATTGGAATCGTGGTGGCCGCGTTTTTCGCTGCAATGGTCGCCGGTGTGCTTGCCGTGAGGAGAAGGTCGACCTTGAGGCCGACAAGCTCCGCCGCAAAACCGGCAAGGCGCGAAGCGTCGCCATCGGCCGAGCGCCATTCAATGTTCAGGTTTTTGCCTTCGACGTATCCCAGTTCCCGCATACCTTTCCTGAATGGAGCGTAGTAGGGATCCGTATCGAGCATGGCGGTGCGGCGCAGTCCCAAAAAGCCGATCCGCCAAACTTTGGATGGTCGTTGGGCGAAGAGCGTCATGGGGGCAGCCAGAACACCGGTGCCAAGTCCAAGTGCCAGCCTGCGGCGATTGTTCATTGCCCCTCCTAGATTGACCCGATTATGCCAAATCGCTTCCAAACGCTACGCGATCAAGGTGTCATTGGCGTGCGGGCATACCCGAGCCCCGTCCGGGCGGCGGTAGTCGGCCAACGAGGTCGGGCAAAGGTAGACTTGTCGCCGATGGGCGTTGACCAGCGTGCCCGGCAAGCGATCCGGGCACCTGCGAAGCAGCTTGTAACCACTGGGGGATCCGATGAATAGGCGCCAGACGCTCCTTGCATGGCTGTGTTTAAGCGCGGCGCCAATGGCCGTAGTTGCGCAAGTCCAGTCTCCTGTACGGCGCATTGGTTTTTTCAGTCTTGGAAGTGCCCAGGGCGTCGCCGACTCTCTTGCTGCGTTTCGCGAAGGCATGTCGGCGTTGCGCTGGGTCGAAGGGCGGGATTACGTCATTGATGCCCGCTACGCCAATAGCGTTATACAGTCGGGTCCGGCCTTGGCTGCCGAACTGGTGGCAACTCGGCCGGATCTGTTGCTTGTGCCCGCGGAAGAACACGTACGCCTACTCACGCAAACCACAAAGACAATACCGATCGTGTTCGGCATTGCCCAAGATCCGGTTGGTAACGGGACGGTGATGAGCCTGCGCCGACCTGGCGGCAACGTGACTGGCCTGACAAGCCTTGCTGCAGAGCTTGCGGCCAAGCGCTTGCAACTACTCAAGAGTGCGTTTCCACGGGTCGCGCATGTTGCCCTGCTTTTTGAGCCGGGCAACATGGGCAGTGTTTCGCAAGCGAAGGAAACCGGGGAAGTGTCATCTCGCCTGGGAGTGCGCATTAGTCCGATCGAACTGAAGCAGCCTGCGGATATCGATACTGCATTCAAGCGTGCCTCCGCACTTGGCGTCCAAGGCTACTTGGTGGCTGCGGGCGGTATCGCAATCAGTCAGCGTCAGGCGATTGTCGACCGCATTGTCAGCCTCAAGGCTCCGGCAATGTTTCCAGTGAATTTGTACGCGGAAGCCGGCGGATTGATGTCGTACGGGGCTTCATTCACGGACAATTTTCGTCGTGCGGCGTCTTACGTCGACAAGATCCTCAAAGGGGCAAAACCCGGTGAATTGCCGATCGAGCAGCCAACCAAGTTCGAGCTGGTCGTGAACATGAAGACCGCGAAGGCGACGGGATTAGCATTGCCGGAGTCGTTTATGGTGGGCGTGGATCGGGTGATCGAGTGATCTTCCATATTGGACATCATTGGGGATGCGGAATTAATCGAGTGCAACGTAGGGATTTCCTGGTAGCCATCGTGGGTCTCGCCATGCTTTCTACCGCAGCCCTTGCGCTTGCCCAGCGTCCGGTGCGGCGGATCGGCTACCTGACTCTCGGAAGCGCCGAAGTCAGTGCCGCCTGGCTCGAGGCGTTTCGCGCAGGCATGCTGGAGTTGCGCTGGGTCGAAGGACGCGACTATCTTGTTGATGCCCGCTACGCCAATGGCGTCACGCAAGCCCTGCCTGGCCTCGCTTCCGAACTGGTGGCATCTCGCCCAGACCTGCTGCTGACGCCCGCAGACGAGGGTTCGCGGCAGCTCGCCCAAAAGACAAAGACAATTCCAATTGTGTTCGCCATTGCCCAGGATCCGGTCGCCAATGGGCTGGCAGCGGGCCTGCGGCGGCCTGGAGGCAATGTCACAGGCCTGACGAACCTGTCGAGTGAACTCTGGCCGAAGCGCCTGCAATTATTCAAGGAGGTATTCCCCCGTGTTGCACATATCGGCGTGTTGTTCGAACCCGACAACGTTGGCAGTGTTTCGCAAGCCAAGGAGATCGAGGAGGCAGCTTCCCGCCTGGGGGTACGTATCACGCGAATCATGCTGAGGCAGCCTGGTGACGTGGAGCCAGGTTTCAAGCGCGCAGCTGCGGCTGGCGTCCAAGGCTACGTATTGACGCAAAGCGGAACCATCAACAGTCAGCGACATACGATTATTGATCGCATTAATCAATTCAAGGCACCGTCCATCTTTGCCAATAGCCAGTACGTCGAAGCGGGTGGGCTCATGTCGTATTCAGCCTCCTTTACTGACAATTTCCGACGCGCCGCCACCTACGCTGACAAGATACTGAAAGGGGCGGCAACGGGTGAGTTGCCTGTTGAGCAGCCGACCAAATTCGAGCTGGTCGTGAACATGAAGACAGCGAAAGCAATCGGCATCACGTTCCCGGAGGCTTTCAAGATAGGCGTGGATCGGGTGATTGAGTGACCGTTCAAATGGCGTATGACTGTGTCGACGGTCATCGATTTGCCGCAATCATTTCTGCTGCGCGTCGACAAAATGATTGAATGAGATAGTTGTCTGCGGCATGATCCGGCGGTGAGACCTGTCCGATATCCGCGTCTTCAAGCAGATTTGCACCGAGAGGCCATCATGGCCTATTTTGCTGAGAGCGAATCGGGCTCAGCGGCGCGTCGTCAACCGCCCACCTTGGGCGCCGTCCGCAGCAACTCCTCCACCTGGGCCTTCCAGAACCGCGCATTGCCGGTCGTACCATGCCCGAAGGTGTCGGCGCTGCCGGGTATCAAAAGCAGCCGCCCGTTCCGGATGCGCTTCAACTCGCGCTCCATCACCCCCAGCTCCGGCGGGTTGCGCTCGTCGTCAGCCGAGTTGATCGCCATGAGCGTGGCGGTGATCCTGTCCAGCCCCGGTGATGCGTTGTAGTCGCGTGAGGATTCCCAGTGGTACAGGGTGTCGTTCACGTCGTTGGGAAAGGGAGCTGCCAGACGTTGGTTGAGGAGCGCATCCGCTCTCTCGCGCGACCCGGCGATTTTCTGCAGACCCTGGTTGCCGCCGTTGGTGGCGAAGTTGTAGAACACAGCGGCGAATTGCGCGCTGCGCGGTTGCTTCGTGTAGTTGCCGTCCATCCACTCAGGGTCCTTGCGGATGGAATCGACGATCAGGCGCCGCATGATCCAGTTGCGCCCCGACATTTCGCTGGGCATGGAGGCCATCGGCACCAGCACGTCCATAAAGCCCGGGTACTTCACCCCCCACAGCCAGGTGTGCATGCCGCCCATGGAGTTGCCGATCACAAGGCGCAGGTGCTTTACACCCAGGCCTTCGGTCACCAGACGATGTTGCGCCACCACCATGTCGTCATAGTTGTACATCGGGAACTTCGCGCGCATGCCGTCGGAGGGCTTGCTGCTCTTGCCGTGGCCGATGGCATCCGGCAGGATCACGTAGTACTTGCTCGCGTCCAGCGGTTGCCCGGGACCAAACAACTAGTTGCCAAAAGCAGGCGAGAGCAGCGCGCGGCCATTGCCGGTGGTGCCATGAAGGACCAGCACCGCCGGGTTGGCGGGCGAACCGAGCGTGGTGTAGTGCAGGCGCAATTCCGGCATGACTTCGCCAGTGTGGAAGCGGAAGTCCCTGGCGACCCACGACCCTTCGGTCGGTGCGGGTTGCGCGTACGAACACAGTGCAAGCATTGCCAGCCAAAGGGCTGCAATGGCACGGCCAACGTGAATGCGGATTTGCATGTCGGTCTCCTGTGATTATCCGTAGGTGTGCTGGCGGGTCGGAGGCTTAGCAATGGCCCGCTCAGTTCTTCTCTTGGTGATCCGTTCAATCCGATGCGGCGCCGGCCATGCGCGCCGCGCGATCGTGCGGCTTGCCAAGGTCCAGCGCCGGCATTGCCGGGATGATGCCGTTCGGGTTGCTGCGCGGGTTGCTGTAGTAGCCGGTAACGATGTGGTCCAGGCGCGTGGTCGTAGCCAAGCCGGGCACCTGATACAGCTCGCGCAGGTAGTTGTCCAGATGATGGTAGGCCGAGAGCGGGCGCACGCTGCATTTGAACAGCGGGTGATAGGCCGCGTCGAAGCGCGCCAGTGTCACGTAGAGTCGCCAGTCAGCTTCGGTGATGGTATTGCCCACCAGGTAGCGCTGCTTTGCCAGGCGCAGCTCCAGCATGTCCAGGCATGCGAATACCCGGGTGACCGCTTCGTCGTAGGCGTCCTGGCTGGTCGCCATGCCGGCGCGATACACCCCGTTGTTGAGGTCGCGGTACACGGTCTGGTTGATGGCGTCTATTTCACTGCGCAATGGCGCGGGATAGTAGTCGCCCGGTTTTACGCCCAGGCCGTCGAAGGCCGAGTTGAACATTCGGATGATCTCGGACGACTCGTTGTTGACGATGGTGCGGGTTTTCTTGTCCCACAGCGTGGGTACCGTCACCTTGCCGGTGTAGGTCGCGTTGGCGGCGGTGTAGGCCTGGTGCAACCATGTGAAGCCGTTCACCTCGTCAATCGTCGCGCCGGGAAACTCGTCGCCGAAGCGCCAGCCGTCGCGCCGGTCATTGGGCAGGGCGATCGACATGGACACCATGTTCTCCAGCCCTTTCAACGCGCGAAAAATGATCGCCCGGTGCGCCCACGGGCAAGAATAGGCGACATACAGGTGGTAGCGCCCCGCCTCGGCCTTGAAGCCGGCTGCGCCGTCGCTGCTTACCGTGGCGCGGAATTGGCTTTCCGGCCGCACGAAGCTGCCACTGGCGGGCGGCGGGTCGTTGGTCCATTTGCCGTCTACGAGTATTCCCATGCGTATTTTTCCCCAGTGATACTGGTGCCGGCCAGGTTTAGCGCAACACCTTGCTTGCCTCGGCCGCCTTGACAAGCCAGTCGGCATCGACCGGCAACAGGAAGCCCGCGGCCACGGCCCGTACGGCGGCCTTCTTCACCGCTTCCACATAGCCTGCATGCGAGCCATAGCGTTCCTCGAGCGAAAGGCGCGGATCGCCCTTGGCCTTGCGTTCGGCGGCGGACCGCGCGAAGGGGATCATGCCGCCGGCGTAGTTGCAGATCTGGTCCTTGTGGAAGGGCCGCTCGCCGCCGGCGGTGATGTTCCAGCCGAGGTAGGTGCCGAGCGGCGCGTCGAGCAGCGCCACCGGCACGCCGCCCAGTTCATTGCCGTCGGCATCGACCTTGGGCGCCATCATTTTCAGCACCTGCCTGATGCGCGGCGGCGCGAGCGATGCGATACCCGAACCGTCTACCGGGTTGAACTGCGGTCCCCAGTCGTAGTCGTGCACCGGCATGATGAAGTCGGGTTCGGGCACCGTCGCGCGCAGGCCCGGCAGGGTGGGAAAGCCGATGCCGGCCTTGTGCGCCTCGCCCAGGGTGTTGTCGGCCAGCATGGGAAAACGGCTCGGCGGCGGTGGCGTGCCTGCCATTACCCAGTTGCGGAAGTGCACGCGCAGCGCGTTGACGGTCTGGGTGTGCGGGACCGGGTTGGCAGGCAGCACGCCGGTACCGAAGTTGTTGCCGGGACATGCGGTCCCGGTGGTCGGCAGGCCGACGCCGGGCAGGCTGGTGTCAAAGCCGCCGACCCCGCCGTTGTGGTTGGTGCTGGCGATGTAGTAGCGCCGCACATAATCCGGCAAGGGCAGGTCTGCCCTCGCATCGGTGCCTACCCATTCCGGCGTGAGCTTGAGCGCCCATACCTCGGCGGAGCCGAAGTGCTCGATGATCTTCGGGCAGGTGTTGGTGGTCAGGCAGCGATCGAGGATGCCGGCGGCGGGCAGGCCGCGCACCGGGTCGGGATGCGGCAGCCACCATTGCGGGCCTTCGCTGCCGGCCTGGTAGAGCTCGAGCACGCCATCCGGTTGCGCCCAGCGGAAGTTGAGCGCGATGCGCCGCCCCGCGATGATGGGCCACAGGCCGTCGTGGACGCGCCGGCCTGCCTCGTCACGGTTGAAGCCCAGGTGCAGCCAGCCGCGCAGGTAGTTGCCCGACTGCGAAATGCCGCGCGCGATGCTGTGCTTGATGGCGCCCGCCAGCGGGTTGGGGGTGCCGGTGTCATCGGTGCTGGCGGTCTTGAAAAACGCGGCGACGTCGCGCCAGGCAGCGAAGCCCATGCCCAGCACCGGCGGGTCGGCCGCCGTGAACGTCACCTGGTAGAGACGCGCCGGGTCGAAGCCGTATTTGAGGCAGATCTGTGTTGGGTCGGGCTTGCCGGGAAAGGGGTTGTTGGCGTCGCAACGGGCCCATGCCCAGTCGCCGGGGGCGATCACCTGCTCGTCGGCAACCTCGCCGCGCTGGTTCTCGCCGGCGCGAGAGGTCAACAGCGACTTCGAGGATTCCAGGCTTACCGGCTTGTAGGGCACCGGATTGGTCTGCACCAGCAGCGCCTGCGAGGCCATGCCGGAGCGATTGACGATGCGCCCGAACACTTCGCCGGTGATGCGCGCGCCGTCGGCGCCGCGCGCCACCGGCAGTTGCAGCCATTGCATGCCCGCCACTGACGCGGTCGGCCGAACCGCCGTCGCGCCGGCGTTGTCGCCCTGCCAGGCCGAGGCCAGCATCACGTCGCCGAAGGCGCGCTCCTCTGACGCCATCGGGAACACGCGGCCACGGTTGGGCACGTCGTGCCACATCATGCCGCTGGCCTGACGCATGTCCTTCGGTTTGATGATGAGAAAGGTCGCGACGTAGCGCGCCTTGCCGTCCGCGTCCTTTCCAAGCTCGATGTCCTGGATGATGGCGTTGCCCGGCAGTTTCGGGTCGAGTTCACCGAAGGCGCGCCCGGCCACCTGCTCGTATGCGATCTTCTGCGCCGGGCTGCCGGCGGTTTCCGTGAATGGCAGCACTTCGTCGATGACGATGCGAGTCACCCGCGCTGCAACCGGTTCGGCCGCGCCCAATGCCAGGACGCCGGCCAACCCTGCGATGGCCAATGCTTTCATCCTTGTCTCCCGCCGCTTCTTGTTATGCCCGCACTTTACACAAGCGGCGCAGGCGGCGGTGCGGCTATCCGGCAGCCGGGCGGGCCAGCAACCGGGCGATGGTGTCCGAATCCTCCACCCAGCCGAACTTCATCGCGAAGTTCTTCAGGGTTGCCGCGTGCAGGTCCGGCGCGAACGAGGACACCGCGTCGCTCGCCAGGGTGGTCGCAAAGCCGTGGTGGAAAGCCTCGCGCGCGGTTTCCTCCACGCAGATCTGTGTCACCGTGCCGGTCACCACCAGCGAGCGCACGCCGGCCTGGCGCAGGCGGTCCGAAAGTCGGGTGCCGTGAAACGCGCCATAGCCGTATTTCTCGATGATCGTGTCGCCTTCCTGCGGATAGATCTCGCCGACGATGTCGCTGCATTCAAGTTCGGCAGGATGGTCGGCATAGCCGCGCTTGATTCCCTTGCGGCAGCACAAGGTGGGCGGTGCGCATTGCGGCGACCAGCGCCACAGGAGGCTGGGTTCCGGCGTGGCGAGAAATTTGGTGTACACCACCGGCGCGCCCATGCGCCGGAAGGCGGCGATCAGGCGGCGATGGGCTTCGATGGTGGCGCGCGCATCCGGCACTTCCAGCGGCGCGCCCGTGCGTACGAAGTCGTTCTGCATGTCAACGACCAGCAAGGCTGGTGCGGTGAACCTGGTGGCATCCACATTCATGCTGCGCACCTCCACAAACGTGGCAACGCCATCACTGGGGTCAGTCGGCCTTGATGTTGCGATCCTTGACCACCTTGGCCCAGCGGGTGAATTCGCCGTTGAGGTAATCGGAGGATTGCCTGACGGTCATGCTGGTGACTTCGCCGCCGATGTCCTCGATGCGCTTGCGGAAATCCGGCTGGGTGGCGATGCGGCGCAAATCGGCATTCACCTTCTCCAGGATGGCCGGCGGCGTTTTCGCCGGCGCCAGCAGCATGTACCAGGAGGAGAACTCATAGCCGGGGATGCCGGCCTCGGCCACGGTGGGCACCTCCGGCAGTTGCGGCGAGCGCCTGGCCGAGGTGATGGCCAGCGCGCGCAGCTTGTCGGTCTTCACCAGCTGGATCGAAGAAGTGATGATGTCCACCGACATCGGCACCCGCCCGCCCATGACGTCCTGCAGGGCCGGCGCCGCGCCCTTGTAGGGCACATGCAGCATTTCCACGCCGGTCATGGATTCCATCAGGGCTGCGCCCACATGGCTGGTGGTACCGATGCCGGAGGAAGCGAACTGGATGTCGTTGGGCTTGGCCTTGGCCGCCGCCAGCAGGTCCTTCAAGGTCTTGCCAGGGAAGCCGGGGCCCACCACCACCAGGCTGGGCACGTTGGCAACCACCGCCACCGGCACCAGGTCGGCACGGGTGTCATAGGGCAGCTTCGTGTACATGTAGGGGTTGACCGCATGGCCGATGGTCACCATCAGCATGGTGTACCCGTCGGGTGCCGACTTGACGGTTGCCTCGGTGCCGATGATGCCGCCGGCGCCGGGACGGTTGTCGATCAGCACCTGCTGGCGGTTAGCCCAGGCTTCCGCAAGCTTCTGCCCTGCCAGCCGCGCGAAGGTGTCGGCCGCACCGCCGGGCGGGAAGGGCACGATGATCTTGACCGGTTTTTCAGGATAGGCGGCGGCGTCCTGGGCCACGGCCGGATTCGGCAGCGCGGCGGCCAGCGAAAGCATGCCTGCCGCGAGCGGCAGTCTGAAGCGGATGAACGGGTTCATGGATTCTCCACAGGAGTGAGGACAGGCGGCGGCGCTTTGCGCGAAGCCTGGAAACGAAGCAGGTTGCGTGCCTGTGACTTGATGGCAATCAATCTACCGCAAAACGCGCCGGCTAGACTCCGGGCCAAGGCGCATGTGCCTATCGTGCATGGGCCGCAATCGGGGATACAGACCATGCACCTGCCCGCATCGGCCAGCCACACCGGCCAGAGCAAGATCGTCGGCGCCGCCGACGCGGTACGCCTGATTCATCGCGGTGACACCGTGGCCACCTCGGGGTTCGTGGGTATCGGCTTCGCCGAGGAGATCGCCATCGCCCTGGAAGCGCGTTTCCGGCAGCCCGGCGCTGACGGCGTCGGCGAGCTCACGCTGGTGTATGCCGCCGGCCAGGGTAACGGCAAGGACAAGGGGCTCAACCATCTTGCCCATGAGGGGCTGGTGCGGCGCGTGATCGGCGGCCACTGGGGACTGGTGCCGGGCCTGGGTCGGCTGGCCGTGGAAAACCGCATCGAGGCCTACAACTTGCCGCAGGGCGTGATCTCCTGCCTGTTTCGCGACATCGCGGCGCACCGGCCGGGCCATCTTTCGCGGGTGGGCCTGGGCACCTTTGTCGATCCGCGCTTCGGCGGCGGCCGCATGAACGAGCGCACTACCGAGGCCCTGGTGGAGGTCATGACCATCGGCGGCGAGGAATTCCTGTTCTACAAGGCTTTCCCTATCCATGTGGGGATCATCCGCGCGACCACCGCCGACCCGGATGGCAACCTCACCATGGAGCGCGAGGCGCTCACGCTGGAAACCCTGGCGATCGCCATGGCGGTGCACAACAGCGGCGGCATGGTCATCGCGCAGGTCGAAAGGATCGCCGAGCGCGGCACCCTAAATCCGCGCCAGGTCAAGGTGCCGGGCGTGCTGGTGGGGTGCGTGGTGCAGGCGCAGCCGGAGAACCACTGGCAGACCTTCAACACATCCTACAGTCCGGCCTTTTCCGGCGAGATCCGCGTGCCGGTGTCGGACCGCGCACCCCTGGCGCTGGACGTGCGCAAGGTCATCGCCCGTCGCGCCGCGCTGGAACTCAGGCCCAACAGCGTCGTCAATCTCGGCATCGGCATGCCGGAAGGTGTTGCCGGGGTCGCCAGCGAAGAGAACGTGATCGACCTGGTGACCCTGACGGCCGAGCCCGGCGTGATCGGCGGCATCCCGGCCGGCGGGCTCGATTTCGGCGCCGCCATCAACACCCACGCCATCATCGACCAACCCAGCCAGTTCGACTTCTATGACGGTGGCGGGCTCGATCTGGCCTTTCTCGGCCTGGCGCAGGCCGACCGCGAAGGCAACCTCAATGTCAGCAAGTTCGGACCGCGCCTGGCAGGCGCGGGCGGCTTCATCAATATCAGCCAGGCCGCGCGCAAGGTGGTGTTCGTCGGCACCTTCAACGCCGGCGGCGCGGAAATCGCGGTGACCGACGGCAGGCTTGCGATCCTCCGGGAAGGCCGCACGGCCAAGTTCGTGGATCAGGTCGAGCACCGCACCTACAGCGGCTCGCACGCGTTCCGGCGCGGCCAGACCGTCCTGTATGTGACCGAGCGCTGCGTGTTCCGGCTTTGCGAGGCGGGGCTGGAACTCATCGAGGTCGCGCCCGGCATCGACATCGGGCACGACATCCTGGCGCACATGGCGTTCCGTCCGTTGATACCGGGCGCGCCGAAACTGATGGACGCGCGCATCTTCGCCGATGCGCCCATGGGCTTGCGCGCCGCGATGCTGCGCCTGCCGCTGGCGGCGCGATTCTCCTATGACGCGCAGCAGAATCTGTTCTTCATCAATTTCGAGGGGCACACCGTGCGCGACCGGGACGACATCGAGGCGATCCGCGCGGAAGTGGTGCGGCATCTTGCCGGGCTGGGTCGCAAGGTCCGCGCGGTGGTGAACTACGACAACTTCGCGGTATCCACCGAGCTGCTGGAGGCCTATGGCGACATGGTGCGCGATGTGACCGCGCGCTTCTACGAGGAGGTGACGCGCTACACCACCAGCGCATTCCTGCGCGCCAAGCTGGGCCGGGCGCTGAAGAAGCGGCATATGGCGCCGCACATCTTCGAAAGCGCGGACGACGCGCTGCATTATCTGGAAACAGGGTCCCGCCCGGCTACCTTGCCTACCTGATCGCAGCAGTCCGTCGCGGTGTCGAAAACGAACCCGCCGGAAATCCCGGGGCTCAGCCGTCGAGCAGCCGCGCCAGTACCTCGGCGGCCTTCACGCAGTCATCGCGGCTCACATCGAGGTGCGTCACCAGCCGCACTTTCACCGGGCTGAAGGCATTGATCAGCACGCCCTGTTCGCGCGCCGCGGCGACCAGTTGCGCCGCTGTCAGACGCCCGCCTTCGAGTTCGAACACCACGATGTTGGTCATCAGCCGTTCAAGCCGCATGGTGACGCCGCGGCAGCCGGCCAGGCGCTTCGCCATCAGGAGCGCATTGGCATGGTCTTCAGCAAGGCGTTCGAAGTTGTGGGTGAGCGCGTAGTCGCAGGCGGCTGCGAACATGCCCACCTGGCGCATCGCGCCGCCAAGCATGCGGCGGTGGCGCGCGGCGGTGGCGATCAGGTCTTTAGGACCGGCCAGCATGGATCCGGCCGGCGCGCCAAGGCCCTTGGAGAAGGCCACCATCACCATGTCGAAGGGGGCGGCCAGGCGGGCCGGCGGCAGCCCGGACTGCACCGCGGCGTTCCACAGGCGCGCGCCGTCCAGGTAGCTGGCCAGGCCGATCTCGCGCGCGGCCGTGCACACCGCCTCGACCTCGGCCTGGGGGAACACCACGCCGCCATGGCGATTCTGCGTATTCTCGATCTGCACCAGGGTGGTGGCCGGCAATGGCGTGAGCGGCTGGTTGCGCGGTTTGGCGTTGCGCCGCACGTCGTCAGCGGTGAAGGTACCGGCGGCCCCTATCTCGGTGAACTGCACCCCCGCGTTGGCGGCCGAGCCGCCGGCCTCATGCCATACCGAATGCGCCTCGCTGCCCACCAGCACGTCGTCGCCCGGGCGCGTCATGGTGCGCAGCGCGGCCTGGTTGGCCATGGTGCCGGAGGGCAGCCACAACGAGGCCTCCTTGCCGAGCAATTCGGCCACCCGCGCTTCGAGCGCGTTGAGCGACGGGTCGTCGCCGTACTGCATGTCGCCCACCGGGGCGCGCGCCATCACGTCGCGCATGGCGGCCGAAGGGCGGGTCACGGTGTCGGAGCGCAGGTCGATCATGTTGAGCCTCACGTAATGGCGGATTCAGGATGGTGGATTGGCGGCGGCGCGGCCGCGCGCGACGTCGATGGGGATCAGGGCAAAGAGGCCGGCGAGAAACAGCAGCGTGGTCGAGGCGATCGCCACACGCTGGTTTCCGCCGGTGGCCCAGGTGATGGCGCCGTACATCAGCGGGCCGATGATGGCTGCCAGCCGGGTCGAGAATGTCCACAGGCCGAAGAACTCGGCCAGTTGCCTTTGCGGCGCAAACATGGCGGCCATGGCGCGCCCCGCCGACTGCGAGGACCCCATGCAGGCGCCGGCAATCGCCGCGGCCCACCAGAAGCCGCCCTTGCTGGTGGTAATCGCCGCGATGATGCAGGTGGCCATCCAGCCCATGAGGGTGGCGGCCAATGCCGGCTTGTGCCCGATGCGGTCCTGCAGGAAACCGAAACCGAAGGCGCCGGCGGCCGCCGCGACGTTGAGCACGAACACCAGCACCATGGTTTCGGACGACTTGAAGCCGATCACCTGCTCGGCGTAGATCGCCGCCAGCGTGATGGCCACCGCCACCCCGCCCTGGTAGAACAGGCCGCACACCAGCAGCCAGCCGAAGTCGCGGTACTGGCGCGCCTGCGCCAGGGTCGCGCGCAGTTGCCTGAACGATGCGCCGACCCCGGCCGGCGTGCCGGGCTGTGCGACCGCCCGCTCGCGCAGCAGGGCAAAGGTGGGCAGGGCCGCCAGTCCGTAGAGCGTGGCGGTGATCAGCATGGCGACCGGCACGAACTGCGCGGCGCTCTGTCCCTGTCCCTGGGAGTGGATCACCCAGGCCAGGCACAGACCCAGCGACAGCATGCCGCCGCAATAGCCCAGGCCCCAGCCCCAGCCCGAGACCGTGCCCAGTCCTTCCTTTTTCGCCAGTTCCGGCAGGAATGCCGCGGTAAGCGACTCGCCGAAGCTGTAGAAGCTGTTGGAGACGATGATGAGCAGCATGGCCAGCGCAACGTCGCCGGGCCCGACCACGGCCAGCAGGGCGGTGGAACACACGCAGGCGAAGGTGGTGGCGGCGAGCAGCCGTTTTTTCGCCGCGCGCAGGTCCGCAAAGGCGCCCAGTGCCGGCATGGCGAGCATCACCAGCGCGTACGAAACCGACAGCGCGGCGGTCCAGGCGAAGGTGGCCCACGGCGCCTTGCCCGCCACTACGCCGGCGAAGTACGCGGAGAACACCGCGGTCAACACCACGGTGGTGTAGCCGGAATTGGCGAAGTCGTACATCGCCCAGCCGAACACCTCGCGCCGCTTGACGCCGGGGTTCAGCAGGTGGTTCGGGAACAGCCGTGACAGCAGCGCCATGCGCCCTCCAGGGGGAGAGCCGGCAGTTTACGTCGATGCGCTGTCAGGCCCGCAGTTGCAGGGCGTTGGCGGTGGCCTCGATTTGCGCCAGCGCGGCCTCGAACGCGGCACGCTCTTGCGGTGCGAGGGCCGCCAGGAGGTCGCGCTCGCGTTCCAGCACCACCGGCTCGAGGTGCCGGTAGAGCGCGCGGCCCGCCGGGGTCAGACGCATGACCAGGTTGCGCCGGTCGGCGGCGTCGGTTTCGCGCGCGATCAGGCCGTCCTGCTCCAGCCGGGTGGCCGCGCGGCTGACCTGCATCTTGGGCAGCGAAGTCCGTTGCCCGAGGTCGGTGGCCTTCAGTTCCTTCACGTCGGCCAACTGGGCGATGACGCGCCATTCGTCGCGGGTCAGTCCGAAGCGCTCCGAATACACCGCGGCCAGCGCGCGACTCACGGATTCGGCTGCAACGGCGAGGCGATAGGGCATGAAGCGGGATAGATCCATCGGATTTTCGGAAGTGGAGGGATGGGATGCAGGCTGCCCGGCCGCTGCCGGCCGCCTTGACAGCGGTCTAATGGTAACGTATGTTACGAATTATTCAAACCCAAAAAAGGAGATTTTCGTGAACGCTGTCGCCACGCAAACCATGGGGGTACACCATGTCGCTTACCGCTGCAAGGATGCCAAGGAGACCGTCGACTGGTACGGCAGGAATCTCGGCATGGGCTTCGTGCTCGCCTTTGCCGAGAACCAGGTGCCTTCCACCCACGAACCCGACCCGTACATGCACATCTTCCTGGACGCCGGCGGCGGCAACGTGCTGGCGTTTTTCGAGCTGCCCAACTCGCCGGCGATGGGGCGTGACGAAGCCACACCCAAGTGGGTGCAGCACCTCGCCTTCAAGGTGGCCGACTTTGATGCCCTGCTGGCGGCCAAGGCGCGCCTGGAAGCCAACGGCGTCGAGGTGATCGGGCCGACCAACCATACCTTGTTCAAGTCGATCTACTTCTTCGACTGCAACGGCCATCGCCTCGAACTCGCCTGCGACGTGGGCACACCCGACATGCATGCCCGCGCATCAGCCGTGAAATGGGACATGCTCGAGGAGTGGACGCGTACGCGGCGCGCGCCGCGGCATTCGGCCTGGATGCACGAAGCCGAGTTCGCCGGATAACGCGCGCGCCGCGCAGGGTATATTCGCCCCGGAACTGGCTTTGGAGGGGGCGGTTTGATGACCGGCGCGAGGATTCTGGCGGCCGGGCGGGTGCTTGCGCTCGGCCTGGCAATGGTGGTGGCGGGTGCGACAGGGGCGCAACCGGCAAGGGATGAAGCCCTGTGGGCGATGGTGTCCGGCGAGCGCGAACGCGTCGCCGAGACGCTGCGGGACTTGGTTTCCATCGAATCCCCTTCAAGCCATGCGCCCGGCCTGCAGGCGATCGGCGACCTGCTTGAGAAGCGGCTGGTGGCCCTGGGCGCCACGGTCGAGCGGATCGCGGCACAGGCGCCTGCGGCCGGCAGCCATGTGGTCGGGCGCATGCGTGGTTCCGGCAGCGGCCGGGTGCTCCTGATGGCCCACATGGACACGATCTATCCGGTGGGAACACTGGCGGCGCGACCCTTTCGCATCGACGGCGAGCGCGCCTTCGGTCCCGGCATCGCGGATGACCGCGGGGGCATCGCGCTGATCCTGCATTCGATCGGGATCCTGAAGCAACGTGGCCTTGCGGAATTTGCCGAACTGACCGTGCTGTTCAACACCGACGAGGAAATCGGATCGCCCGATTCCGGCAAGCTGGTGACGCGTCTGGCGGCTGCGGCCGATGTGGTCCTGTCATTCGAACCCACCTCCACGCCGCGCGAAGCGCTGACCCGCGGCACCGCCGGCAACGGCGAGGCGCAAGTGACGGTGCGTGGCCGCGCCGCGCATGCCGGCGCCGAACCGGAACGCGGCCGCAATGCGCTGGTCGAAGCCGCCGATATCGTCGCGCGCACCCAGGGCCTGGACGAAGCGGCAAAGGCGTTCCGCTTCAACTGGACGCGCATGTCAAGCGGCACGGTTCTCAACCAGGTTCCGGATCAGGCGACGCTTTCGGCCGACGTGCGCTATTTTTCCGATGACCTGGTCAAGCAGAAGCTCGACGAACTGCGCGGCCTGCTGGCGAAACGGCGTGTGCCGGACACGGAGGCGGAGCTGAAGTTCAGGGTCGGCCGCCCTGCGTTCGTGGCTGACGCCGCCTCCAACGCGCTGATCGACCGCGCGGTCGCGATTTATGGCGAGGTGGGCGGCAGCCTGCTGGTGGTGCCCCGGATTACGGGTGGAACCGACGCGGGCTTCGCGCAGCAATCCGGGCGGCCGGTGATCGAGGGCATGGGCATGCCCGGGTTTGGCTACCACTCCTCCAGCGAGGAGTACGTCGCGCTGGATCGCATCCCGGCACGGCTATACCTCGCCGTGCGCATGATCGCAGACCACCGCGCGCGGCCCGCGGAGCAACGCTGAAGGTCCGCAGGGCGGATGCTGTGCCGGCACCGGCAGGAAGTCGGTGTCGCCGGTGTCACGCGGCCGGAGGAAGCGCTCCTGCTTCGTGCTCGACTTCGCTGTCGAGCAGGCGGCGAAACTGCGCCAGCGCCGCGTCCATGTAGAGCGGCATCATGGACGCAGCGGGTGCGCTTATCATCGTCCGGTGTTGCGCCGAAATCATGTCGCGGTCCTCGTTGAATGCCTGAATGAGGCTCTGGTAAATGCCTTCGGTGACCGCGGGATTCCCCGCCTCGGCGCGATATGCCTGCATGAAGAAATAATGGGTGCTGTCCGCGGTTTCGGGCGTGAGCGTCTGACAGCTATGCAGTTGCACGGCATTTCGCATGTCGTCGGGCGCGTCGCCGGTCGGGCGCCCGCCGGAGCGCATCAACAGTGTGCCAGGCAGCAGAAAATCGTAGACGAACCAGCGGTCTATCAGTGCCGGCATGGCGCGGATCCTGGCGTAATAGGGCGGTGGTGGTACTCCCGGCACATGGCGGCTCACCTTGACGCCGCGCTGGCGTGGGGTGGTCACCGGCTCAATGGCCGGTCGCGTCAGGGCGATGGCGGTCGTACCGCCGAGGGTCTTTTCATGCACCCAGCTCAGGTGCGAGAAATCGAGCAGGTTGTCACAGATCAGCAGGTAGGGTGTGTCGTAGTGCATGTAGCCCGGCTTGTAGTGCCAGCCGGCTTCGCCGCAGGAAAAATTGTCCGGCAGCATGGCGGGATCGGCGCGGTCCGCAGCGCCCATCCACACGAAAACCCAACGATTGCGGCAAATCGCCGGATAAGTACGCACCCGCGCCGCCGCCGGCGGACGTTCCATCCCCGGCACCTCCACGCAGGTGCCGGATGCGTCGAACTTCAGGCCGTGATAGCCGCAACGGATACAGTCACCTTCACGCCGTCCTTTCGACAGCGGCGCATGGCGGTGGCAGCAGCGGTCCTCAAGCACCGCGTATTGGCCGGCGGCGGTGCGATAGGCCAGCAGCGGTTCGCCCAGCACCGTGCGGGCGAGAAAGCCGTCGTCGGGAA
Organism: Burkholderiales bacterium; assembly: GCA_965279115.1. GTDB lineage: Bacteria > Pseudomonadota > Gammaproteobacteria > Burkholderiales > JAEUOS01 > JAEUOS01. Next base: position 1,942,699 of record OZ257137.1, on the reverse strand, counting down.
CTTCGTGCTCCCAGCCGATCACGTACCAGCAGTTGCGCACCCACATCGTCAAGTCTCCCCATGCAAGGTGAGGCCGGTGAACCTCAGTCTGCTTTCACGTTGCCGGCTTTGAGTACCGGTCGCCAGCGTTCGATCTCCTTCACGATCAGGGCGCCGAAGGCTTGCGGTGTGGTGGCCACCGCCTCGGCGCCCTCGCCGGACAGGCGTTGCCTGAGTTCCGGCGCCGTGAGTGCGCGATTGATCGCGCCATTGAGTTTGGCCACCACGTCGGCGGGCGTGCCGGCCGGGGCGACCACGCCATACCACTGGTCGGCCTCGAAGCCGGGGTAGCCGCTTTCGGCGATGGTGGGCAGGTCGGGCTGCGCCTCCATGCGTTTGGGGCTGGTCACGGCGAGCGCGCGCAACTGCCCGGCCTTCACCTGCGGCAGCACCGCCGGTCCGCCGGTGAGCATGAGCGAGATCTGCCCGGCGATGAGGTCGGTGACCGCCGGGGCGGTGCCACGGTAGGGGATGTGGACCAGGAAGGTGCCGGTCTGCAACTTGAAATACTCGGTTGCGATGTGCGCCGCGCTGCCGTTGCCGCCCGAGCCGTAGTTGAGGCTGCCTGGCTTCGCCTTGGCCAGCGCAACCAGCTCCTTGACGCTTTTCGCCGGCACGGCGTTGCTGACCACCAGCACGTTGGGCACGCGCGCCACCCAGGCCACTGGTGCGAAGCCCTTGACCGGGTCGTAGCCCAGCCTGGGATAGAGCGAGGGGTTCACCGCCAAGGTGCCGATGTGGCCCATCATCAGCGTGTAGCCGTCAGGTGCCGATTTCGCCACCGACTCAGCGCCGATCGAACCACCGGCGCCGGGCCGGTTGTCGATGATCACCTGCTGGCCAAATGCCTCGGTGATCTTCTGGCCGATGGAACGGCCGAGGATGTCGGTGGTGCCGCCGGGCGTGAAGGGCACGACCATGCGGATCGGTTTGGCGGGATAGGCCTGGGCGATTGCGCCGACCGGCGTGCCGGCGGCCGCGATGGCCAAGGGAATGATCGCCAGACGGCTTGCGATTGTCTTCAACTGCTTTACCTCGCAGGTAGTTGTTCCGCGCGCTGCGGCGGGTGAGGATGATGCCTCATTCACGCGAACTCGGGAGAAATTTTATGGGCAACATCGGCATGGTCGCTTTGGCGTGCGGACTCATCATCGGGCTGGGCGCCATTGGCGCATGCATCGGCATCGGCGTCATGGGCGGCAAGTACATCGAGGCGTCCGCCCGCCAGCCGGAACTGATGGATCGCCTGCAGGTAAAGATGTTCCTCCTGGCCGGATTGATCGACGCCAACTTCCTGATCGGCGTGGGCATCGCGATGATGTTTTCCTTCGCCAGCCCGTTTGGCCGCTAGAAGGTGGTCGATCAGGCGCTGCGCTCTTCAAGCTCGCGCGGCACCACCTCGCGCAGCATCTCGGCCACCTTCCTGGCCATCGGCGTAAGCGGCCGCTGTGCGGATGTGGCGATCGCGAGCGTGGTCGCGAGTTTCGGCTTGATGATGGGGCGCGGCAACAGCCGGGCTCGCAACGGGTCGTGGCGTATCGCGTTCAGCGACAGCACCGCATGGCCGTGGCCGCGTGCCACCAGGTCGAGTATGGCGGGAATGCCGTCGATTTCGAGCGCCACGTTGACCCGCTCGCCGATGTCGGCCAGGCGGCTCTCGACAAACATGCGGATGGAATTCGGCCTGCTCGGCATGATGAGTCGGTGGCTGCCGAGTTCCTTGAGCGGCACGGGCGAACCCATCGGCGGGGTGACGCGGCGGCCGCTGGCCGGTCCTATCAGGTAAAGCGGCTCGGCCACCAGGGCGCGGGTGTCGAGCACCGGGGTCGGCGCCGGGTTGTAGACCAGGCCCACGTCGATGCGGCCGGAGGCGAGCCATTCGCTGATGTTGACCGAAAGGCCTTCGACGATGCCCAGGCTGGCCTTGGGAAAGCGCTTGCGGAATTCGTCCACCAGGGTGACGGTGAGGATGCGCCCCACGGTCGGCGGCAGGCCAATGGCGACATGCCCGACCGGCGCGCCGCGCATTTCCTCGAGGTCCTCCTTCGCCCGTGCCACCTGGTGCAGGATGCCGCGTCCGTGTTCCAAAAGGCGGCGCCCGGCCTCGGTGGTGGTGACACCGCGGCCGTTGCGCGTCAGCAGGTTCTGTCTGAGCTCGATCTCCAGCTGGCGCACCTGGCGCGACAGGGCCGGCTGGGCGATGTCGAGATGCTCGGCGGCGCGGGTAAAGCTGCCGAGCTCGGCTACATGCACGAAATATTCGAGCTGCTTCAGGTTCATGGACGCGCGATCATCCGGCAAGAAATGCCGAGTTGCGATAACAGCTAGTTTAGCAATACCGATTCCAACATAACGACGAACGGCGCAGAATCCATCCCGCGCGTCGTTCCGGCCTGTGCATGCCGCAGGCCATCTTTTCGAACCCTCCTGTTGCAAAGAGCCCTCCATCATGTTTTCGATCAAGTCCCCAGCCCTTCGCGTTCTCGCGATCGCGGGCGCGACCCTTGCATTGCTGGCCCGGCCGGGTCATGCCCAGGAATTTCCGGCCAAGCCGGTAAAGATCATCACCCCGTTTCCGGTGGGCAGCGGCCCCGAAGGCGTGGTGCGCCTGGTGGCCGACAAGCTGTCAAAAAAATGGGGCAAGCCGGTGCTGGTGGAAAACCGCCCGGGTGGCAACGGCTTCATCGCCATCGATGCCATCAAGAAGGCCGGCAATGACGGTCATGAACTGATCCAGCTCGACAACGTGCACCTGTCGGCATATCCGCACCTGTTCAAGAAGCTGCCCTACGACCCGAAGACCGATTTCGAACCCATCCTGCCGCTGTTCAAGACCTACTTCTTCTTCGCGGTGCCGACTGGCAGCAAGTACAAATCGGTAGCCGACCTGATCGCCGACGCCAGGGCGCAGCCCGGCAAGCTCAACTACGGCTCCTGGTCGGTGGGCAATCCGGTGCACCTGGGTTCGGCCTTGTTCGAGTCCGTTACCGGGGTCGACATGGTGCATGTGATTTTCAAGGAGACCACGCAGCTCTATACCTCGGTGGCCAATGGTGAACTGGCGTTCGCGCTCGGTACCTCGGCCTCCGCCGGCCCGCTGCAGCGCGCCGGCAAGCTGCGCTTCCTGGCCGTGGCGGCGCCCAACCGCATTCCCGCCTTCGGCGACGTGCCGACGGTGGCCGAGGCCGGCGGGCCGAAGAACTTCGAAGTGACGGGCTGGACGGCATTGGCGGCCCCCAGGGGAACGCCGCGCGCGATCACGGACCGGATCCATCGTGATGTCGAGGCCGCCCTCGCCGAACCGGACATCCGCGAGAAGTTCGTCTCCTTCGCCTACGAGCCGTTCCCGCAGACCCGTGACCAGTTCACGAAGATGATGCAGGCCGAGTCCGCCCGGTTTGCCGAAGTGATCAAGCGTGCCAACGCGTCGCTGGATTGATGCGCTGCGGGGGCCGGTCGGCGGCGGGCGTCCGGGCGACGGTCGCATAATGAAAGGCTTCGCCACCTCCGAGTAGAACCCATGAACCGCATCCCGAGCCGGTCCCTTGTCAGTTGCACAGCCCTGCGTGGCCCCTTCGCCGCGCTTTTGCTCGGGCTCGCCGGGCTTGCCATGGCCGCCTATCCGGAACGGCCGATCCGCGTGGTCATGCCATTTCCCGCCGGTGGCACGGTGGATGTGGTGGCGCGCCTGATCGCCGACGAAATGGGCAAGACCCTCGGCAAGCCGCTGGTGTTCGAGTACAAGCCCGGCGCCGGCGGCATCCTGGCCACCGAAACCACCGCGCGCGCAGCGCCGGACGGATACACCATCCTGGTGACCACGCCCTCGCACACCATCAACCCGGCCCTGCGCGCCAAGATGCCTTTCGACACCGAGCAGGACCTGGTTCCCGTGTCGCTGATGGCCAATGTGCCGGAACTGCTGGTGGCGCACCCGGCTACACCGTTCAGCAGCGTGCCCGAGATGGTGGCCTACACCCGCGCCAATCCGGATCGCGTCAACTACTCCTCGGCCGGTACCGGCACATTGCCGCACATCACCATGGAACTGTTGCTGCGGCGCGCCGGCGTGAAGGTGACCCACATTCCCTACAAGGGCGCGGCGCCCGCGCTCTCCGACCTGCTGGCCGGCTCCATCCAGTTGAAGATGGACACCTATGTCACTTCGGCGCAGCATCTGGCGGCCGGCAAGCTCAAGGTGCTTGCCACCGCGGGCACGACACGCCTGGTGCAGTTGCCCAACGTCCCGACCATTGCCGAATCCGGCTTTCCCGGCTACGAAGGCTATTTGTGGATAGGCATGGTGGCGCCGCGCGGCACGCCAGCCGAGGCGATCAGCGCCCTGTCCGGTGCCGTGGCGCAGGCGATCAAGGTGCCGCGTGTCGCCGATCGCCTGCGTGCCGACGGCATAGAACTGGCGCCCGGCGGGCCGGAGTACCTTGGCCGCCTGATCAGCCGCGAGATCGCGCAATGGACCCGTGTGGTGCGCGAAGCCGGCATCAGCGCCACGGACTGAAGACGTGGTCGCACAATACCTCACCCAACCGCCAGACCCGCAACCGAAGCGACCTTCCTTCGCGGTGCCGGACGGCGCCTGTGATTGCCATTTCCACCTGTTCGGCCCGGCGCCGAAATACAAGTTCGATCCGGCCAGCCCCTACTATTCAAGCGACGCGCTGCCCGAGACCCTGTTCGACATGCAGGCGGTGCTGGGTTTTTCGCGCGGCGTGCTGATCAGCGGCGGCGGTTACGGCCGTGATACCACCCATCTCACCGACACGCTGGCGCGTTTTCCGGATCGTTTGCGCGGCATCGCCTGGGCGGCCGAGGATATAGACGCAGCTCGGATCAGGCGCCTGGATGCGTTGGGCGTGCGCGGGGTGCGCTTCATCAGCGAGCGGCGGCGTGGCGGCCTGCCGGTGATCTCAGAGGCGGTCGCGCAGCGGATTCATGAGACCGCGGGCTGGCAGGTGCATTTTTACCCTGAGGGCGACCTGGCGACCCAGGCGCCGCGCCTCTTGTCACTGCCCAACACCATCGTGCTGGACCATTTCGCCAGTATCGACGCCGCGCGCGGGACGGACCAGCCGGACTTTCGACTCTTGCTGGAACTGCTCGACACCGGACGGGTCTGGATCAAGCTGTCCGGGCCGATGCGCTGCACCCGCGAGGAGTTCCCCTATGCGCCGCTGACGCCGATCGCGCGGGCCCTGGTGGCGCATGCGCCCGAGCGCCTGGTGTGGGGCTCGGACTGGCCGCACGTGAACATGAACGACCGGCAGATGCCCAATGACGGCGACCTGGTCGACCTGATCACCGAATGGATTCCCGACGCCGCCACCCGGCGGCAGATTCTCGTGGACAATCCGGCCCTCCTGTTCGGGTTCTGAAAGGACCATCGTCATGCGATTGACAGCAATCATCGGCGCCGCGCTTGTCGCGCTCCTGCCGCTTGGCAAGGCGGCAGCACAGAGTGCGGCTTATCCTGATCGTCCGGTGAAGATGGTGGTGCCGTTCGCCGCCGGCGGGCTGGCCGACATCACCTTCCGCCTGGTGGGCGAAAAGCTTTCGGGCCTCTTCGGCAAGCAGGTGGTGATCGAGAACATCCCGGGCGCAGGCGGCATCGCGGCGGCGCAGGCGGTGCTGCGCGCCAAGCCGGATGGCCACACCCTGCTGGTCATCGCCAACGGCACGGCGATCACCAAGTCGCTGTTCAAGAGTCTGCCCTACGACCCGGTCAGGGACCTGGCGCCGGTGTCCTTTGCAGCCTACTTCGACCTGATCGTCCTTACCAAGGCGGATGAGCGCTATCGCACCCTGCCCGATCTTCTGGCCGCCGCACGCGCCAACCCCGGCAAGCTCAACTTCGGCACCATCAACCCGGGCAGCACGCAGCATCTTTCCGCCGAACTGTTCAAGACCACCGCCGGCATCAACGTCGCGGTGGTGCCGTTCAAGACCACGCCGGAAGCCTTCAGCGCCCTGCTGGCAGGCGAGATCGACGCGGTCTTCGAGTCCTATGCCACCGCCAAGGCCTTGATTGATGGCAACCGCATTCGCGCATTGGCCTCGTCGGGCTCGAAGCGCAGCGCGTATCTGCCGGCCGTGCCCACGGTGCAGGAAGCTGGCGTGCCCGGGTATGACGTGACCGGCTGGAACGCGCTCTCGGCGCCCGCCGGCACCCCGCCGGAGGTGCTGACCATTCTCAACCGCCACATGAATACCGTGATGGCCATGCCGGATGTGAGGAAGCGCCTGCTGGAACTGGGCACCGAAGCCTACGCCGGCTCGCAGGACGATTTGCGCAACCGCCTCAATGCCGACATCGCCAAATGGGCCACGGTGATCCGCCAGGCCGGGGTGCCGCAGCAATGACCGCACCGAAGGAAAACAGCATGCTGATGGTCGATTCGCACGCCCACATCTGGCTTGCGGACATGCCGCTGACGGCCAATCCGCGCCATCGGCTGGATTACGACTTCAGCATCGAGCAGTACCTGGCGGTGCTGGCCGAGCATGGCGTCGACTACGCCGTGATCGCGGCGGCCAGCCCCTACGGCGACTACAACGACTACACCATCGAATCGATCCGCAACCGGCCGCGCCTGCGCGGCACGGTGATCCTCGAGCCGAATGTGGAACGGCCGACACTGGACTGGATGAACGCCGCCGGCATCGTCGGCGTGCGCCTGCCCTACATCAGCATGAGCACCCTGCCTGACCTCAGCACCTTCGAGAATCGCCGTACCCTGCGGCGCTTCGCCGACCTCGACTGGCATGTGCACCTGCACCTGGACGGCCCGCGCATTCCGCAGGTGCTGCCGGCACTGGAAGCCGCGGGCGTGAAGATCGTGATCGACCATTTCGGCCGCCCGGATCCGGACAAGGGCATCCATTGCGAAGGCTTCCAGAGCGTGATGCGCTCGGTGGAGAAGGGCCGCACCTGGGTGAAGGTCTCCGCCGCCTACCGGCTGGGCGTCGAGCGCGGCGCGGTTTACGGGCGCGAATTGTTGAAGCAGGTCGGGTCGGACCGGCTCATGTGGGCCAGCGACTGCCCCTTCGCCGGCTTCGAGGGCAAGGTGACCTACCGCGAAACCATCGACGCGGTGCTGGCCTGGGTGCCGGAAGGCCCGGTGCGCCACAAGATCTTCAGCGAAAACGCCATGAAGCTTTATTTTTCCTGATCGAACAAGAAGAGAGGACCCACCCCATGATCATCGACTGCCACGGCCACTACACCACGGCCCCCAAGCAGCTGGAAGACTGGCGCAACGCGCAGATCGCCGGCATCAAGAATCCCTCGGCCATGCCGAAGGTGGCCGACCTGAAAATCAGCGATGACGAACTGCGCGCCTCGATCGAGGCCAACCAGTTGAAACTCATGAAGGAGCGCGGCTCCGACCTCACCATCTTTTCGCCGCGTGCCTCCTTCATGGCGCACCATATCGGCGACTTCAACGTCTCTTCCACCTGGGCGGCGATCTGCAATGAGCTGTGCTTCCGGGTCTCGAGGCTGTTTCCGGACAGCTTCATCGGCGCAGCCATGCTGCCGCAGTCGCCGGGCGTGGACCCGAAGACCTGCATTCCCGAGCTGGAGAAGTGCGTCAGGGAATACGGCTTTGTCGGCATCAACCTGAACCCGGACCCGTCCGGCGGGCACTGGACCAGCCCGCCGCTGACCGACCGGCACTGGTACCCGATCTACGAAAAGATGGTCGAGTACGACATCCCGGCGATGATCCATGTGTCGACCTCCTGCAACGCCTGCTTCCACACCACCGGCGCGCATTACCTCAACGCCGATACCACCGCCTTCATGCAGTGCATACAGGGCGATTTGTTCAAGGACTTCCCGACGCTCAAGTTCCTGATCCCGCATGGCGGCGGCGCTGTGCCCTACCACTGGGGCCGCTTCCGCGGACTGGCGCAGGAGATGAAAAAGCCCCTGCTCAAGGACCATCTGCTCAACAACATCTTCTTCGACACCTGCGTCTACCACCAGCCGGGCATCGACCTGCTCGCCAAGGTGATCCCGGTCGACAACATCCTGTTCGCCTCCGAGATGATCGGTGCTGTGCGCGGCATCGACCCGGAAACCGGCAACTACTACGACGACACCAAGCGTTACATCGACGCGGCCAACATCAACCCCGAGCAGCGTCACAAGATCTATGAGGGCAATGCGCGGCGCGTGTTTTCGCGCCTCGATGCGGCGCTCAAGGCCAAGGGCAAGTAAGGCACGCGCCCCGGACATCACTGAACCAGCAAAGGAATCGAACATGAGCGTCAACGCACCTTTGGGCGTAGTCAAGCGCAACATCGTGCGCGCCGATGCGGCCGCCGCCGACCAGCTCGCCAGGTACGGCGTGGCCACCGTGCACGAAGCGCAGGGCCGCATCGGCCTGATGCAGTCCTACATGCGGCCCATCTATGCCGGCGCGCAGATTTCCGGTACCGCCGTGACGGTACTGCTGCACCCCGGCGACAACTGGATGCTGCATGTGGTGGCCGAGCAGATCCAGCCGGGCGACATCGTCGTCGCGGCCCTGTCCTCGCCCAACACCGACGGCTTTTTCGGGGACCTGCTTGCCACCTCGTTCAAGGCGCGCGGTGCGCGCGGCCTGATCATCGACGCCGGCTGCCGCGATGTGAAGACCCTCACGGAAATGGGCTTTCCGGTGTGGAGCCGCGCCATCAGCGCCAAGGGCACCATCAAGGCCACGCTGGGTTCGGTGAACATCCCGGTGGTGTGCGCGGGCATGATCGTCAACCCCGGCGACGTGATCGTGGCCGATGACGACGGCGTGGTGGTCGTCAATGCCGCCGACGCGCGCAAGGTCGCCGATGCCGCCGCCGCGCGCGAAGCCAACGAAGGCGACAAGCGCGCCAAGCTGGCCGCCGGCGTGCTGGGCCTGGACATGTACAAGTTCCGCGAGCCGCTCGAGAAGGCCGGCCTCAAGTACATCGACTGAACGGCATCGACCGATGATCGCGTTTGTCGACAAGCTACGCGCACGCTTGTTGCTGTGCCTGGCAGTGCTCGTCCTGGCGGGCTGTGCAGCGCCGGGGGCTGTGCCGGACCCGGCGGTGCGTCAGGCCCTGGCACCCACCGGGACTCTGCGGGTTGCCGTCTATCTTGGCAGCCCGACTTCGCTGGTGATCGATCCGAAGTCTGGCGAGCGGGCAGGGGTGTCGGTCGACCTCGGCCGTGAACTGGGGCGCCGCCTCGGCGTACCGGTGCAATTGGTCGAGCACAAGCTGGTCGCCGAAGTCATCGCGTCCTTGCGCGAAGGGCGTGCCGACTTCACTGTTACCAACGCCTCCGCCGAGCGCGCCAAACTGGTGGACTTCACGGTGCCCATTGTCGATCTCGAACTGGGCTATCTTGTCCTGCAGAACTCGCCGATCCGCGCGCTGGCCGAGGTGGATCGCCCCGGCATGCGCATCGGCGTGAGCCAGGGCAGTTCCTCGCAAGGCACCCTGACGCGCACCTACACAGCGGCAAAGGTGATCGGCGCAAGCTCGCTCGGCGTCGCCGCCGCCATGCTGACCAGTGGCGAACTTGATGCCTTTGCCACCAACAAGGCGGTGCTGCACCAGATGGCCGACGGCTTGCCCGGCGCGCGCATCCTGGATGGACGCTGGGGCGTCGAGCACCTGGCGATCGCGGTGCCGCAGGGACGGTCCGTCGCCGCCGATTATCTGCGCCGCTTTGTCGGAGACATGCAACGCGGCGGGCAATTGCAGGCCGCCGCCGCCCGCGCCGGCCTGCGCGGTACCGCCCAGCCCTGACGGAAGAATCGCAATGACCACTTTTTCGTTCCAATCGTGCACGTCGCAGCCGCGCCGCCGCCTCCTCGCCGCTGCGCTGGCTTGCGCGTTGCCGGCGCCTGTCGCCTTCGCGCAGTCCTATCCTGCCAAACCGATCAAGGTCTTCGTCGGGTTCGCTGCAGGCGGCGCTGTCGACCTGATCGCGCGCGCCGTCGGGCAACGCATCTCCGGACCGCTCGGCCAGCCGGTCACCGTCGAGAACCGCCCCGGCGCGGGATCGAACCTCGCGATCCGCGCCACCATCGAAAGCCCGCCCGATGGTTACACCTTGCTGCTTGCCGCCAACGGACTGGTCGCCAACATGGCGCTGTACCAGCCGCAACCCTTTGATGCCGAGAAGGACTTGACGCCGGTGTCCTTCGTCGGTCGAGTACCGGTGGTGATTGCCGCTGCCGCCGGCAATGCCAATCTGGGCACGCTCAAGGGCATGCTGGATGCCGCGCGCGGCAAGGCGGGCGCGGTCACCTACGCCTCGCCGGGCAACGGCTCGACACCGCATCTGGCGGTCGAACTGTTCGCGCGTGCCGCCGGCGTTTCGTTCACCCATGTTCCGTACAAGGGCGGCGCACCGGCAATTACCGACGTCATTGGCGGGCAGGTGAACCTGGTCGCGGTCAACGCGCTTGAGGTTTTGCCCCATGTGAAATCCGGGCGCCTCAAGGTGCTCGCCGTGATGAGTCCGGCGCGTGCTGCCACCTTGCCGGATGTGCCGACCATTGCCGAATCGGGCTACGCCGGCTTCGAAGCGTCGGTCTGGTACGGTTTCATGGCGCCGGCGGGCACGCCGCGCCCGATCGTCGAACGTCTGCATGCCGAGGTACAGAAGGCGCTCGCCAGCCCCGAGGTGCGCGAACGTTTGGCGTCCTCGGGCGGCGTGGCCGTGCCCGCCAGCATTGCCGATTTTGCGGATCTGATCCGCAGCGAACGCCAGCGTTACGGAAAGCTGGTGCGTGAAGCCAACATCAAGCCTGACTGACCACGAAGGAGTCCACATGAAGCGCTACGTCAAACGTGTCATCGCCTGTGCCGCCATCCTCGCGGCCGGTGTGGCGGGTCCCGTACTGGCCCAGGGCAAGGTCGAGGTGCAGTGGCTGGGACAGGCAGCTTTCCGCATCACCTCGCCCGGCGGCAAGGTGATCGTCACCGACCCGTGGCTGATCAACAACCCGCTCACCCCGGCGCAATACAAGAACCTCGAGGCGCTCGGCAAGATCGACGTGCTGCTGGTCACCCATGGCCATGGCGACCACATCGCCGATGCGCCGGCGCTGGCGAAGATGAACAACATCCCGCTGTGGGCGCCGGGCGACCTCAACCAGACCCTCACCACCCTGGGCGTGCTGCCGGGGGCTCAGTTGCCGCGCTTCAACAAGAGCGGCCGCTTTTCGCCGGCAGCGGGCATCCAGGTGACGGCGGTGCGCGCCGAGCATTCGTCGATATATGTGTGGAACAACCCGGCCACCAGCAAGGCGGAGACCCATCCGGGTGGCGAGCCGATCGGCTACATCATCCAGCTGGAAAACGGCTTCAGGATCTGGCACATGGGTGACACCGGCATCTTTGGCGACATGAAACTGATCGCCGATTACTACAAGCCCGACCTGGTATTGGCGCCCATCGGCGGCAACTTCACCATGGACCCGGCCGACGCCGCATTCGCGCTGCGCGAGCTGATCAAGCCCAAGATGGCCATGCCCATCCACTATGGCGCCAACCCGCTGGCCAAGGGCACGGCGGACGAGTTTCGCAAGGCGATGGAGGGCGCATCCACGCGCATTTTCGTGCCCAAGCCGGGCGAAAAACTGGAGTTCTGAGGCGCATGACCGATTCCACCCAATGGACCATCGGCCTCGTCGGCTACGGCGAGGTCGGGCGCATTCTCGCCGAGGACATGCGCAAGGCCGGGATTGCCCGCGTGCTGGCCTACGACACCAAACTTGGCGGACCTGGGCAGGGGCCATTGCTGGATCACGCCGAAGCCCACGGTGTGAAGTTCGCGGCTTCGCATGCGGCGCTGGCGGCCGAGGCGGACCTGATCGTCTCGGCAGTCACAGCCAGCCAGGATGTGGCGGTCGCCGAGGCCTGCGCACCGGGCATCAGGCGCGGCGCGTATTTTCTCGACTTCAATTCCGCCTCGCCCGGCGCCAAGCGGCGTGCCGCGGAATTCATCGACGGCGCCGGAGGGCGTTATGTCGAAGGCGCGGTGATGACGTCCATCCCGCCCTACCGCATCCGTGTGCCGCTTCTCCTGGGTGGTGCGTCCGCTGCCGAGCTGGCACCGCTGCTCAACGCCATCGGCTTCGATGCGAAGTTTTCGTCCGACAAGCTGGGAGTGGCCTCGGCCACCAAGATGTGCCGCTCGATCATGATCAAGGGCATGGAGGCCATGGTGATCGAGGCGTTTACCACCGCGCGCGCCTATGGTGTGGAGGATGCCGTCATCGCGTCCTTGTTCGAGACCTTTCCCGGCGTGGACTGGGAGAAGCAGGGCGCCTATTTCTTCCAGCGTGTGATCGAGCACGGCAGGCGCCGCGCCGAGGAGGTGCGCGAAGTCGCTGAGACCGTACGCGAAGCCGGGCTCACGCCCTGGTCCGCCAGTGGCACCGCCGAGCGTCAGGCCTGGGTGGCGGACCTGGCCGATGCGGGCCTGTTCGGGTCTCGTGGTACGAAAGATTTCGCCCGCAGCGCCGACTGGCGCACCGAGGCCGACCGCATTCTTGCGCAACGCGGCAAGGCAGGCGGCAAGTGAAGGAGATACAAACATGAAGACCCAGGTTGCAATCATCGGCGGCGGCCCGGCCGGCATGCTGCTCTCGGAGATCCTGCACCGTGCAGGAATCTCCTCGGTAGTGCTGGAGGCGAAGAGCCGCGAGTACGTGCTCTCCCGCATCCGCGCCGGCGTGCTGGAGCAGGGCACTGTGGAGGTGCTGCGCGCCAACGGATTGGGCGAGCGCATGGATCGTGATGGCCATCCGCACGACGGCGCGGCCATCGTGTGGGCGGGTCGCGATCGCTACTTCATCGATGCCTGGAAACACGTCGGCAAGCGCTTCATGACCTATGGCCAGACCAATATCCAGGAGGACCTGTTCGCCGCCGCCGACCGGCGCGGCGCGACGGTGCTGCAGGAGGCGCATGACGTCAAGCCGCACGATCTGATCACCGACCGTCCCTACGTCACCTTTCGCCACAACGGCGTCGACGAGCGTCTCGACTGCGACTTCATCGCCGGCTGCGACGGCTTTCATGGCGTGTCGCGCAAGGCGATGCCACCTTCGATCCTGCGCGAGTTCGAGAAGGTCTATCCGTTCGGCTGGCTGGGTGTGCTCTCGGAGACGCCGCCGCTCAACGAGCTGGTCTACTGCAACCACCCGCGCGGATTCGCGCTGGCCTCGCAGCGCAACCCGATGCTGTCGCGCTACTACGTGCAGGTGCCTCTGGAAGACAAGGTCGAGGAATGGTCGGATGACCGTTTCTGGACCGAACTCAAGGCGCGCTATCCGAAGGACGTGGCCGACCGCATCGTCACCGGGCCTTCCATCGAGAAGTCGATCGCCCCCTTGCGCAGCTTCGTGGCCGAACCCATGCGCCATGGCCGCCTGTTCCTCGCCGGCGACGCCGCGCACATCGTGCCGCCTACCGGCGCCAAGGGCTTGAACCTGGCGGTTTCCGACGTGTTCTACCTCTCGCGCGCCTTCAAGCAGTACTACGGCGAGGGTTCCTCGCGCCTGATCGACAGCTACAGCGAGATGGCCTTGCGCCGGGTGTGGAGCTCGGTGCGGTTCTCATGGTGGCTTACCAACCTGCTGCATCGCTTCCCCGGCATGACCGAATTCGAGCAGCGCGCCCAGGAATGCGAGCTGCAGTACCTGGCCTCCTCCGCGCATGCCTCGGCGAGCGTGGCCGAACAGTACGCCGGCCTGCCGTTCGAGCCGGCCTGAATTTCAACCTCCCGACATCAACATGGAATCCAACACCCCCTTCACCAAGACCCCCGGCTGGCTCGACTGGTATGCCGGCCCATCGAAGCCGCGCTTCCGGCTGCCGCCCGGCAGCGTCGATGCGCACTGCCACGTGTTTGGCCCCGGCGCGGAGTTTCCCTACGCCCCGGAGCGCAAGTACACGCCGTGCGACGCCTCCAAGCAGCAGCTGTTCGCCCTGCGCGACCACCTTGGCTTCGACAAGAACGTGATCGTGCAGGCCACCTGCCATGGTGCCGACAATCGCGCGCTGGTCGACGCGTTGCGCGCTTCGAACGGCCGCGCGCGCGGTATAGCCACGGTCAGGCGCAGCATCACCGACACGGAGTTGCAGGACCTGCATGCCGCCGGCGTGCGCGGCACCCGCTTCAACTTCGTCAAGCGCCTGGTCGATTTCACGCCCAAGGACGAGTTGATGGAGATCGCCCACCGCATCGCGCCGCTGGGTTGGCAAGTGGTGATCTACTTCGAGGCCGTCGACCTGCCCGAGTTGTGGGACTTCTTCACTGCTCTGCCCACCACCGTGGTGGTGGACCACATGGGGCGGCCGGATGTCACCAAGCCGGTGGACGGCCCGGAGTTCGAGCTGTTCGTGAAAATGATGCGCGAGCACGAAAACATCTGGTCCAAGGTGAGTTGTCCCGAGCGTCTCACCGTCGCCGGCCCGCCGGCACTGGGCGGCGAGCAGAACGCCTACCGCGATGTCGTGCCGTTCGCCAGGCGCCTGGTCGAGACCTTCCCGGATCGCGTGCTGTGGGGCACCGACTGGCCGCATCCCAATCTCAAGAACCACATGCCTGACGACGGCCTGCTGGTGGACTACATCCCGCACATCGCCACCACGACCGAACTGCAGAGGAAGCTGCTGGTCGACAATCCCACCCGCCTGTACTGGAGCTGAGCATGGCACTCGACAAACCCTATCTGGACGTACCCGGCACGACCATCTTCGACATGGAGCAGTGTCGCAAGGGCTATTGGCTGAACCAGTTCTGCATGTCGCTCATGAAGGCGGAGAACCGCGAGCGCTTCAAGGCCGACCAGCGCGCCTATGTGGACGAATGGCCGATGACCGAGGCGCAGAAGCAGGCGGTGCTCAATGCGGATCTGAACGCCGGCATCCGCGAAGGCGGCAACATCTATTTCCTCGCCAAGCTCGGCGCCACCCACGGCAAGAGCTTCCAGCAGATGGCGGGTTCCATGACCGGCATGACCGAGGAAGAGTACCGCGACATGATGATCAAGGGCGGGCGTTCCGCCGAGGGCAACCGCGTGGTCGGAGAGGGCGGTGACGCCCAGGCCCATCGCCAGCCGCAAGGCCACGGCACCGGCAAGCTTCTCTAGACAAGGACCTCAACATGGCACGAATCACCGCATCGGTCTATACCTCGCATGTGCCCGCCATCGGCGCAGCCATGGACCTGGGCAAGACCACCGAACCCTACTGGCAGCCCCTGTTCAAGGGCTACGAACCGTCCAAGCAGTGGCTCAAGGACAACACGCCGGATGTCATCTTCCTGGTCTACAACGACCATGCCACCGCCTTCAGCCTGGAGATGATTCCCACTTTCGCCATCGGCACGGCCGCCGAGTACAAGCCCGCCGACGAAGGCTGGGGACCGCGCCCGGTGCCGATGGTCAAGGGGCATCCGGAACTGGCTTCGCACATCGCGCAATCGGTGATCCAGCAGGACTTCGACTTGACCATCGTCAACAAGATGGATGTCGACCACGGCCTGACCGTACCCTTGTCGCTGATGTGCGGACAGCCCGAGGCCTGGCCCTGCCCGGTGATTCCGTTTGCCGTCAACGTGGTGCAGTATCCGGTGCCGTCCGGCAACCGCTGCTTCCAGCTCGGCCGCGCCATCAAGAAGGCCATTGCGAGCTTCGACGGCGACCTCAACGTGCAGATCTGGGGTACCGGCGGCATGAGCCACCAGTTGCAGGGCCCGCGCGCGGGCCTCATCAACCGCGAGTTCGACAACATGTTCCTCGACCGCCTGATCGCCGACCCCGCCGGGCTGGCACAAGTGCCGCACATCGACTACGTGCGCGAAGCCGGCTCCGAGGGCATCGAACTGGTGATGTGGCTGATCGCGCGTGGCGCGATGAGCGACACCGACCCCGGCGGCGCCGCGCCGCGTGTGCACCACCGCTTCTACCATGTGCCGGCCTCCAACACTGCGGTCGGCAACCTGATCCTCGAAAACCGCTGAAAGGTCCCCAACATGAAAATCGCACTCGCCGGCGCCGGCGCATTCGGCGTCAAGCATCTCGAAGGCCTGGCCAGGATCGACGGTGTCGAAGTCGTCTCGTTGATCGGCCGCGAACTGGCCAAAACCCAGGAAGTCGCCGCCAAATTTGGCGTCAGGCATGTCAGCACCGAGTTGGCCGATGCGCTGGCGATCAAGGAGGTCGATGCCGTCATCCTGTGTACGCCCACCCAGATGCATGCCTCGCAATCGATCGCCTGCCTGAAGGCCGGCAAGCATGTGCAGGTGGAGATTCCCTTGGCCGACAGCCTCAAGGACGCGCAAGCCGTAGTGGCGCTGGCAAAGGAGACCGGGCTCACCGCCATGTGCGGCCATACCCGCCGCTTCAACCCCAGCCACCAGTGGGTCAACAAGAAAATCAGGGCGCGCGAGTTCAACATCCAGCAAATGGATGTGCAGACCTACTTCTTTCGCCGCACCAACATGAACGCGCTGGGCCAGCCACGCTCCTGGACCGACCACCTGCTGTGGCACCACGCCGCGCACACGGTGGACCTGTTCCAGTACCAGGACGGCGGGAAGATCGTCGCCGCCAACGCGGTGCAGGGGCCGATTCACCCGACGCTCGGCATCGCGATGGACATGTCGATCCAGCTGAAAAGCTCGACCGGCGCGATCTGCACGCTCTCGCTCTCGTTCAACAACGACGGGCCGCTCGGCACCTTCTTCCGCTACATCGGCGACACCGGCACCTACATCGCGCGCTACGACGACCTGTTCAACGGCAAGGACGAGAAGATCGACGTCTCCAAGGTCGACGTGTCGATGAACGGCATCGAATTGCAGGATCGCGAGTTCATCGCCGCCATTGCGGCCAAGCGCGAGCCCAACTCCAGCGTGGCCCAGGTACTGGCCTGCTACGAGGTGCTGCACAAGCTGGAACTGCAACTCGCCTGAGCCTCAAACCTGACACAATCCGGGTCAAACATATTTCAATCTGACGGAGATGAACCATGGATAAACGCACACTCCTCAAGGCTGCGGCCGCCGCGCCGCTGGCGGCCGCTTTTGGCAGCGCGCGCGCGCAGGGCGCGCCGTTCAAGGTGGGCCTGCTGACGCCGCTGTCCGGCCCCTTCACTTCGACCGGCCGGCAGATGGAAGCCGGCGCACGGCTCTACATGGCCTTGAACGGCACCACCGTGGCAGGCCGCAAGGTCGAGCTCGTGGTCAAGGACGACACCGGCACGCCGGACGTCACCAAGCGCCTTGCCCAGGAACTGGTGGTCAACGACAAGGTCGATGTGCTGGCCGGATTCGGCCTGACGCCCCTGGCGCTTGCCGCGGCGCCGATCGCCACGCAGTCGAAGACGCCGATGGTCAACATGCTGGCCGCGACCGCCTCGGTGATCGACGCCTCGCCGTACATGATCCGGGTGTCCCTGACGCTGCCGCAAATCACCCTGGGCGTGGCCGAATGGGCGCCCAAGAACAAGATCCGCAGGGTCGTCACGCTGGTGTCGGATTACGGCCCGGGCATCGATGCCGAACGCACTTTCGTGGAACGCTTCCGCCTCAACGGCGGCCAGACCCTGGAGTCCCTGCGCGCGCCCTTGCGCAACCCTGATTTCGCCCCGTTCCTGCAGAAGGTGCGCGACCTCGCGCCGGACGCGCTGTTCGTGTTCGTGCCGGCCGGCGTGGGCTCGGCGGTGATGAAGCAGTTCGCTGAGCGCGGTCTGGACAAGGCCGGAATCCGCCTGATCGGCACCGGCGACGTGGTTGACGACGACATTCTCAATGCCATGGGTGACGTCGCGCTCGGCGTGGTGTCCTCGTACCACTATTCGGCGGCGCATCCGTCGGCCGTCAACAAGAAGTTCGTCGAGGAGTTCAAGAAGGCCAACAAGGGCATGCGGCCCAACTTCGTGGCCGTGCATGGCTACGACGGCATGCGCGTCATCTACGAGGCGCTCAAGAAGACCGGCGGCAAGGGCGGCGGCGACGCGCTGCTGGCGGGCATGAAGGGGCAGATTTTCGAAAGCCCGCGCGGCCAGGTGCTGATCGACGCCAACACCCGCGACGTGGTGCAGTCGGTCTACGTGCGCCGCGTCGAGCGCGTCAACGGCGAGCTCTACAACGTCGAGTTCGAGGAACAGAAGGACGTTCGCGATCCGCCGCGTTCCCGCTAGGAACCGCCTTTTGTGCCGGCCCGCGCGGGCCGGTACGGGGCGTTTGCGCCGCTTCCAGACATGCTGACCATCCTCTTCGACGGTATCGCCTATGGCATGCTGCTGTTCGTGCTCGCTGTCGGCCTGTCGGTCACCATGGGGCTGATGAACTTCATCAACCTTGCGCATGGCGCCTTTGCCTGCGCCGGCGGTTATGTCATGGTGGTGGCGATGCAGCGCTTCGGCGTGCCTTTCCTGTGGTGCCTCGTGCTGGCGTTTGCCGCGACCGCGGCGGCAGGCGCGCTGCTCGAGTCGACCCTGTACCGCCGCATGTACGAGAAGCCGCACCTGGACCAGGTGCTGTTTTCGATCGGGCTGGCGTTCATGACGGTAGCGGCGCTGGACTATTCGATGGGCTCCACCCAGCAGGTGGTGCAGTTGCCGGACTGGCTCAAGGGCCGCACCGAGATCGGCAGTGGCGCCGCCATGCTGGGCATGGGACATTACCGGCTGTTCATCATCGCCGTGTGCGCGGCGCTCACGGTGGCCCTGCAACTGGTGCTTTCGCGCACCCGCTTCGGCAGCCGCCTGCGCGCCGCTGTCGATGACGGCCCGGTGGCGGCCGGACTGGGCATCAACGTCAACCGCATCTTCCTTTTCACCTTCGCGGCCGGCTCCGGCCTGGCCGGGCTGGGCGGCGCGCTGGGCGCCGAGCTCCTCACGCTCGATCCGGTTTTTCCGCTGCGCTACATGATCCTGTTCCTGATCGTGGTGGCGGTGGGCGGCACCTCCTCCATCACCGGCCCGCTGGCGGCGGCCCTGCTGCTGGGGGTGGCTGACGTGGCCGGCAAGTACTACATTCCCAAGCTGGGCGCCTTCATCGTCTACACCCTGATGATCGTGATACTGCTGTGGCGTCCGCAGGGCCTGTTCACGCGGCGCGGAGGGGGCAGATGATGCGCGCCTCGATCGACGCCATGCGCGACCTGTCGCGTCCGCGGGTGTGGGAATTCGTGGTCCTCTGCCTTGCCTTCGCCGCGCCGCTGCTGGTGCCATCCCATGCGCTGATGGTCAACGAGATCGCCATCGTCGCCCTGTTCGCCGTGTCGCTCGACCTGGTGCTCGGCTTCGCCGGCATCGTCTCGCTCGGTCATGCGGCCTTCTTCGGCTTCGGCGCCTACGCGGCGGCATTGTTCGCCAAGCACATCATGCCGGACCCGCTGGCCGGCCTCGCGGTGGCCACCCTGCTCTCCGCGCTGCTCGGGCTGGTATGCAGTTTCACCGTTCAGCGCGGCAGCGACCTCACCCGACTGATGGTGACCCTGGGCGTGGCGCTGATCCTCTACGAACTGGCCAACAAGCTCGACTGGCTCACCGGCGGTGCCGATGGCCTGCAGGGCGTGGTGATGGGGCCGGTGCTGGGGCGCTTCGAGTTCGACCTGACCGGCCGCACCGCGGCGTACTACTCGCTTAGTGTGGGCCTGGTGTGGTTTCTGCTGGCGCGCCGGCTTGCCAATTCACCTTTCGGCTGGACCTTGCGTGCGATCCGCGACAACCGGCTGCGCGCCATGGCGCTGGGCGTCCCGGTGGCCTCACGCCTGACAGCGGTCTATACCATCGCCGGCGCAATGGCCGGCAGCGCCGGTGGCCTGCTTGCCCAGACCACCGGCTTTGCGTCGATCGACGTGTTCGCCTTCGACCGCTCCGCCGACGTGATGCTGATGCTGGTCATAGGCGGGGTGGGCTGGCTGTATGGGGGCATCGCCGGCGCGGTGGTCTTCAAGCTTTTGCAGGACCGGCTTTCCACGGTGACGCCGCAATACTGGATGTTCTGGATCGGGCTGCTGCTGGTGGTGCTGATGCTGTTCGGCCGTGAGCGCGCCCTGCGGCCGTGGACCTGGTTCACGCGCGGGGGGCGGCAATGAGCGGCGCGCCGGTGCTGGCCGCCGAGGGGCTGTCCAAGCGGTTCGGCGGGATTGTCGCCACCGACAATGTCACGCTTGAATTGGCGCCCGGCGCGCGCCACGCGCTGATCGGCCCCAACGGCGCGGGCAAGACCACGCTGGTCAACCTGCTTACCGGGGTGCTCGAACCGAGCGCCGGCAGCATCAGCCTGAATGGCCAGGACATCACCGGCATGGCGCCGGAGGCGCGGGTGGCGCGCGGCCTGGTGCGCACTTTCCAGATCAGCCAGCTGTTCGACCCGATGACGCCCCTGCAGACCCTGGTGCTGGCGGCGACACAGACCGCCGGCCACGGCGCGCGCTTCTGGTCCGCGCTGGGTTTCGACCGCGCGCTGCTGCGCCGTTGCGAGGAATTGCTGGAGCGTTTTCGCCTGACCGACGTGATGCACCAGACCACCCGCGAGCTGCCGTATGGCAAGCGCCGCCTGCTCGACATCGCCGCGGCGCTGGCCTGCAATCCGCGCGTGTTGCTGCTGGACGAACCGGCCGCGGGCGTGCCGGCGGGCGAGAGAGAGGAACTGCTGCAGACCGTGCGCGACCTGCCCGCCGAGGTGTCGGTGCTGTTGATCGAGCATGACATGGACCTGGTGTTCAGCTACGCCAATCGGGTGACCGTGCTGGTCAATGGCGCGGTGCTCACCGAGGGCACGCCGGCGGAGATCGCCGCGGATGCGCGCGTCAAGGCGGTGTATCTGGGCCACAGCCTGGACAAGGAGGCGGCGCATGGCTGACCTGCTGCAGGTCGAGGGTCTCTCGGCCGGCTACGGGCCGGCGGTGGTGCTGCATGAGGTATCGCTCGCGCTGCCGGAAGGCGAAACCCTGGCCCTCCTGGGACGCAACGGCACCGGCAAGTCCACCTTCATGAACACCCTGGCCGGCGCCACCACCTGGCATGGCGGCAGCATCTCGCTGGGAGGCGTGGCCTTGCACACCCTGCCCTCGCACGCGCGCGCCGCCGCCGGCATAGGCTGGGTGCCGCAGGAACGCAACATCTTCAAGTCGCTCACCGTGCACGAGAACCTCACCGCGGTGGCGCGGCCGGGGCGCGGTGCCAGCCAGTGGACTCCCGAACGCGTCTACGCGATGTTCCCGCGCCTGGCCGAGCGGCGCGGCAACCTCGGCAACCAGCTTTCCGGCGGTGAACAGCAGATGCTTGCCGTCGGTCGTGCCCTGGTGGTCAATCCGAGTCTGTTGCTGCTCGACGAGCCGCTCGAGGGCCTGGCGCCCATCATCGTCGAAGAACTGCTCGCGGCCATCGCCCGCATCACGCGGGACGAAGGCATGAGCGCCATCATTGTCGAGCAGCATCCGCAGATGATCCTGGCCATTTCGCACCGCGCGGTGGTGCTTGAGCAGGGCCGGGTGGCGCATAGCGGCAGCGCGCGGGATCTGCAGGCGGACCCGGCCCTGATCGACCGGCTCATCGGGGTGACGCGCCGCGAGTAGGCCGAAGGCGGCCGCGCCGTCTGCATTCTCCTGCCCCGAAGCCTAGGGTTCGGCCGTGATGTTGTTGCGGCGGACGAAGGCCGCCCACTGTTCGCGCTCCGCCTTGATGGCTGCGGCGAATTGCGCGGGTGTGTCGAACACCGGCACCAGCGCCTGGGCGCGCAGGCGCTCCGCAACCGCCGGGGTTTTCATTGCCGCGCCGATCTGCTCGTTGATGCGGGCCACCACGGCCGCCGGCGTCCCGGCCGGCGCCATGGCGCTGAACGATGTCCACATTTCCACCTTGGGCCAGCCGGCGTCGGCAATCGAGGGCACGCCCGGCGCCAGGCTGGTGCGCTCGTTCATGGCCAGCGCAACCGCCTTGCCAGCGGCGATATGCTGCTGCACCGTGGCCAGATCAGTGAAGATGAACTTGATGCGCCCTGCCAGCAGGTCCACATAAGCGGGGCCCACGCCCTTGTAGGGCACATGCACGAACTTCGCGCCGGTGGCTTCTTCCAGCATGCGCACGCCCAGATAGGGCGGCGAACCGCCGCCGGCCGAGCCGTAGGCGATGGACTCGGGCGCGCGCTTGCCGGCTTCGATGAGCTCACCCAGGGTCTTGTAGCCCGCGCCGGGGTAGGCGGCGATCACCATCGGCGCCATCACGCCACGGGTCACCGGCGCGAAGTCGCGTTCGGCATCGAACGGCAGCGATTTGTACAGGGCGGGATTGATCGCGATGGCCGCGTTGGCGGAAATGAGCAAGGTGTAGCCGTCGGGCGGTGACTTGGCGACCGCCTGCGCGCCGATGCCGCCGCTGGCGCCGGGGCGGTTGTCGACGACAAATTGCTGTTTCGTGGCTTCCGTCAGCGCCTGCGCGATGATGCGCGCGAACGCATCAGTGCCACCGCCAGGCGACGAGGGCACGACCAGCTTGACCGGCCTTGCCGGCCAGGCATCCTGTGCATGCGCCTGCAAGGTGATGAAGGTGACGAGAGTCAGGAAAAGGGTGACGATCAATCGGCGCATCTGCGATGGTGTCCTGTTCTGTGGTGCCGCCCTGGCGCGACGTGGCCGGATGGGCGATTCTAGCCGCCGTCCTTGTTCCCGGACAAAGTTGATCCGGCGGCGCACAAACCGCCCATTAATGGTGCGCCTCCCCCCAATGTGGAGCCACGCTTTCCCGCAGCGGGCCACGTGGCGCGCCGTGTATACGTCCATAGGGCGTCATGTATACTAATTTTGATTGGCATCGTGCTTGCTAAATGCTTGGCTTGAACCGTTGCGGTGCGGCGGTAGACCAGCGTCCGGCGTGCTGTGATTCGCGCATCCGGCGATTGCCAAAGCGGCATTTTTCAACTTGAGGAGAGCATCAGCAATGAAACGCACTGGATTCCGGGTCGCACTGGCGACACTTGCGCTGTCGGCGGCTTTCGGCCCGATGAGCGCACAGGCGCAGGAAAAGACCCTGCGCATCGCCATGACGGCGGCCGACATTCCGAAAACCACCGGCCAGCCTGACCAGGGTTTCGAGGGCAACCGTTTCACCGGCATTCCGCTGTTCGACGCGCTGACCCATTGGGACCTTTCCTCGGCCGACAAGGCCAGCGTCCTGATTCCCGGCCTCGCCACCGAATGGAGCGTCGGCGCCACGGACAAGACCAAGTGGACCTTCAAGTTGCGCAAGGGCGTGAAGTTCCATGACGGCAGCGCCCTGACTGCCGACGCCATCATCTGGAACGTCGACAAGGTGCTGAACAAGGCCGCACGCCACTTCGCCCCCGACCAAATCGGCGTGACCGTGTCGCGCATGCCCACCCTGGTGAGCGCGCGCAAGATCGATGACTTCACGGTGGAACTCACCACCCGCGAGCCGGATTCCTTCCTGCCGATCAACCTGACCAACCTGTTCATCGCATCGCCGGCCCACTGGCAGAAGAAGTACGACGCGCTGGGTTCGGTTTCCGATCCGGCCGAACGCGCCAAGCAGGCCTGGGCGGCATTTGCCGCCGACGCTTCCGGCTCGGGCCCGTTCAAGATGGCCAAGTTCTCCGCCCGCGAGCGGGTCGAGTACGTCAAGAATGCCGACTACTGGGATCCGAAGCGCAAGCCCAAGATCGACCGTGTCGTGCTGGTGCCGATGCCCGAAGCCAATGCGCGTACCGCGGCGATCCTGTCCGGCCAGGTGGACTGGATCGAGGCGCCGGCGCCGGATGCTGTGCCGCAGATCAAGAAGAAGGGCTTCACGATCTATACCAATGCCCAGCCGCATGTGTGGCCCTGGCAGTTTTCCTTCGCCGAAGGCTCGCCCTGGCTGGACAAGCGGGTGCGCCAGGCGGCCAACCTGTGTGTCAACCGCGGCGAACTCAAGCAGTTGCTGGGCGGCCTGATGGAGATTCCCAAGGGCACCGTGGCTCCCGGGCATCCGTGGTGGGGCGCCCCGAAGTTCGACATCAAGTACGACCTGCCGGCCGCGCAGAAGCTGATGGCGGAGGCCGGTTTCGGCCCCAACAAGCGCCTCAAGGTCAAGACGCTCACCTCGGCCTCCGGTTCCGGCCAGATGCAGCCGATCGCCATGAACGAGTACCTGCAGCAGGCCTTGAAGGCGTGCTATTTCGATGTGGAACTCGACGTCATCGAATGGAACGCGCTGTTCACCAACTGGCGTGAAGGTGCCAAGGATCCGAAATCGCGCGGCGCCCACGCCACCAACGTGACCTTCGCGGCGATGGACCCGTTCTTTGCC
Source organism: Burkholderiales bacterium (assembly GCA_965279115.1). GTDB lineage: Bacteria > Pseudomonadota > Gammaproteobacteria > Burkholderiales > JAEUOS01 > JAEUOS01. Next base: position 1,918,333 of record OZ257137.1, on the reverse strand, counting down.
ATGGTGCGCTTCTCGTCTTCCAAGACCCTGCCGCCGGTGTCGAACAACTGGGGTTACTACACCCACCCGGAGATCGACGAACTCATCACCCGCGCCCGCACCACCTTTGACGAGATCGGTCGCGATGTGGCGCTCTCCCGCCTGCATACCCGCATCGTCGACGACGCGGCCTTCCTGTGGGTGGCGCATGACGTAGGCCCGCGCGCGATCAGCCCCAAGGTCAAGGGCGTGGTCCAGCCCCGGAGCTGGTTCATCGATATCGCCACGATGAGCATGTAGTCGTTCGCCGGTATCGGCGCGGCCGGTTTTCCGGCTGCGCCGGCCAAACAGGGGCGTGCTGTCATGGCGCGCCCCTTGCTTTTGTTTCACCATCGTCCAACCCGCAGTACAACCCGCAGTACAACCCGAACCGCTCCCATTGTTCGTATACACCTTCAAGCGCATCCTGCTGGCACTGCCCATCATGCTGGGCGTGACCATCGTCTGCTTCGCGCTGGTCTATCTCGCGCCCGGTGACCCGCTGGTGTCGGTGCTGCCTCCGGACGCCTCGCAGGAGATCAAGCAGCAGATGATGGCGCTGTACGGTTTCGACCGGCCGTACCATGAGCAGTACTTCCGCTGGCTGTTGCGGGTGGTGCAGGGCGACCTCGGCACCTCGATCCGCACCGGCCGTCCGGTGGACGCCGAAATCGGCAAGGCCGTCGGCAATACCCTGATGCTGGCGGCGCTGGCCACCTTCATCGGTTTTGTGCTGGGCACGTTGTTCGGTTTTGTCGCCGGCTACTTCCGCGATACCTGGATCGACAAGGCCGCCTCGGCGATGTCGGTGTTCGGAGTTTCCGTGCCGCATTACTGGCTGGGCATGGTGCTTGTGATCATCTTCTCGGCCACGCTCGGCTGGCTGCCGGCCACCGGTGCCGGGCCCGGCGGCTCGGAATCGTGGTTGTGGAACTGGGAGCACGTGCAACATCTGATCCTGCCGGCGATCACCATGTCGGTGATCCCGATGGGCATCATCGCGCGCACCGTGCGTGCCCTGGTGGGGGAGATCCTCTCGCAGGAATTCATCGCCGGCCTGCGCGCCAAGGGTCTTTCGGAATTCGGCGTGTTCACCCATGTGGTGAAAAACGCCGCCCCCACCGCGCTGGCGGTGATGGGCATACAGCTGGGTTACCTGCTCGGCGGCTCGATCCTGATCGAGACCGTGTTCTCCTGGCCCGGCACGGGCCTGCTGCTCAACGACGCCATCTTCCAGCGCGACCTGCCGTTGCTGCAGGGGACCATCCTGGTGCTGGCGATGTTCTTCGTGGTGCTGAACCTCGCGGTGGACGTGATGCAGACCGCTCTCGACCCGCGCATTCAACGCGCCTGACCCGATGAACGCCGCGACCGAAACCATCGCTCCCACCGCCATCCAGCGTTCGCCCGGTTATTGGGTGACGGTATGGCGGCGCTTCCGCCGCGACCCGGTGGCGGTGATCGCCGCCCTGATGGTGCTGGCGTTGATCCTCATGGCCATCTTCGCGCCGTGGCTGGCGCCGCACGACCCGCTGCAGGGCATGACGCTCAGACGCCTCAAGCCTCCGGGCACTGAAGGCTTTCCGCTCGGCACCGACGAACTCGGCCGCGACATGCTCTCGCGCCTGATCTATGGGGCGCGGATATCGCTGTTCATGGGCATCGTGCCGGTGTTCGTCGCCCTGTTCATCGGCGCGGCCATCGGCATCGTCTCCGGTTACGCCGGCGGCTGGACCAACACCATCCTCATGCGCACCATGGACGTGTTCTTCGCCTTCCCGTCGGTGCTGCTGGCGGTGGCGCTGGCCGGCGCGCTCGGTCCCGGCATCTTCAACGGCATGCTCTCGCTGATCCTGGTGTTCATCCCGCCGATCGCGCGGGTGGCGGAGTCGGTCACCACGGGCGTACGCACACGCGACTTCGTCGAGGCCGCGCGCGCTTCCGGCGCCGGGCCGCTTTTGATCATCCGCAAGCACGTGCTGGGCAATGTGCTGGGGCCGATCTTCGTCTACGCCATGAGCCTGATCGCGGTATCGATGATCCTAGCTTCCGGCCTTTCCTTCCTGGGCCTGGGCGTGAAGCCGCCAGAGCCCGACTGGGGCCTGATGTTGAACACCCTGCGCACGGCCATGTACAGCCAGCCGCTCCTGTGCGCATTGCCTGGCGTGATGATCTTCATCACCTCGATTTCCTTCAACATCATGACCGACGGCCTGCGTTCGGCGATGGACATCAAGGCATGACCGTTCCCCTCCTCGAAGTGCGCGGCCTGGTCAAGCAGTTCCCGGTCAAGAAAAACCTGCTTGGGCGCGCCACCACCTTCGTCTCCGCCGTCGACGGTGTCGACTTCGACCTGTTCGAAGGTGAAACACTGGGCGTGGTGGGCGAATCCGGTTGCGGCAAGTCGACCACCGCGCGCCTGTTGATGCACCTGATAGCGCCCACCGCGGGCACCATCCGCTTCGGCGGCAAGACCGTCGGCACCGTGGAGATGCCGCTCAAGGAATTCCGCCGCCAGGTGCAGATGGTGTTCCAGGACAGCTACGCCTCGCTCAACCCGCGCCTGACGGTGGAGGAGTCGATCGCCTTCGGGCCCACCGTTCATGGCGTGTCGCAGCAGGAAGCCAATGCACGCGCGCTGTCGCTGCTCGACCGCGTCGGCCTGGACCCGAAACGCTTCGCCGGACGCTTTACCCATGAACTTTCCGGCGGCCAGCGCCAGCGCGTCAACATCGCCCGCTCGCTGGCCCTGCAGCCGCGCATCCTGGTGCTCGACGAAGCCGTGTCGGCGCTCGACAAGTCCGTCGAGGCGCAGGTGCTCAACCTGCTGGCCGATCTCAAGGAGGAGTTCGGCCTGACCTACCTGTTCATCAGCCACGACCTGGAAGTGGTGCGTTTCATGTCCACCCGTGTGCTGGTGATGTACCTCGGCCGAGTGGCTGAACTGGGCCCGACCGAGGCGCTCTATACCGGCAGCCGTCATCCCTACACCACGGCACTCCTGGGCTCGCTCCTGTCGATGGACCCGGACCATCGCACCGAGGCGCCGCCCATCACCGGCGACCCGCCCAACCCGATCGACCCGCCGCCGGGATGCCGCTTCCACACCCGCTGCACCTACGCGGAGAGTGTGTGTTCCGAGCGCATGCCGGCCCTGCTCGCCGGCGCCGCCGATCCGGCGCCGCATTGGGTGGCCTGCCACATGCATGCACCGCGCTCTGGCCACTCCAAGGTCAAGGCCAGCGCCACGCCGGAGGCCGCATGACCACCGGCAGCGGCGACGAAGTCATCCTCGACATTTCCAGCCTGCGGGTGACTTTCACCGGCGGGCCCAAGCCGGTGCGCGCGGTCGATGGTGTCGACCTGAAGATCCGTCGTGGCGAGGTGGTGGCCCTGCTGGGCGAGTCCGGTTCCGGCAAGAGCGTGACCCTGCGCTCCATCCTGCGCCTGCATCCGGAGAAAAAGACCCGCATCGAAGGCGGCATCAAGGTGCAGGACGTCGATGTCCTGCAGCTGAAAGGCAAGGCGCTGGCGGATTTTCGCGGCAAGATGGTTTCGATGATCTTCCAGGAGCCGATGCTGGCCATGGACCCGGTCTATACCGTCGGCCGGCAGATCACCGAGTCCATCATCAAGCATGAGAACGTATCGCCCGATGAGGCACGCCGCCGCGCGTTGACGCTGTTCGAGCATGTGCGCATTCCCAGCCCGGAGCGCAGGCTGGATGCCTACCCGCATGAAATGTCCGGCGGCATGCGCCAGCGCGCCATGATCGCCCTGGCCCTGGCCTGCAACCCGCAGGTCCTGCTGGCCGATGAACCCACCACCGCGCTCGACGCCACCGTGCAGGTGCAGGTCCTCTTGCTGTTGCGCGACCTGCAGCGCGAACTCGGCCTGTCGATGATCTTCGTGACCCACGACATCAGCGTCGGGGTCGAGGTCGCCGATCGCATCGCCGTGATGTACGCCGGGCGCATCGTCGAGATCGGCAAGGTGCGCGACGTGATCCGCTCGCCGCGCCACCCCTACACGATTGGTCTCATGTCCACCCGGCCGCATGGCGGGCGACTCCTGGGCAACCGCCTGCCGGCGATTCCCGGCAGCCCGCCTGATCTGGCCAACCTGCCGCCGGGCTGCGCCTTCGCGCCGCGCTGCGCGCATGCGAACGATGCCTGCCGTGTGTCCGCGCCGGAGCCGGTGGAGGTGTCGGCGGGACATTGGGTGCGCTGCGTGCGTACGGACCTGACGGCCAAGGCCTGAAGGCGCGCCGCGACGAGTTCGCTGGACCTAGGTCTTTGGCGTGTACTCCACGCCAGAGAGACCCTTGAAATGTCGATCGATGGTGATCAGTCGCGCATTGGAAAGGTCCGCCGTTGCATACACGATGGCATCTGCTGTCGCCAGCCGATGTGTCCGCGCGAGTTGCGCCGCGTGTAGCGCAATAGGCTCGGTAAGCGGGATGACGCGACACATGCGTGTACCTGCAACCACGGATTCCGCCTGCTCTTCAGAAAGTTCGCGCAGGCACCACTTGTAAAGTTCGTGCTGGACAAGCGTGGGCACGATCAGGTGGTCGGCGTCAGCGAGAACAGGCGTGAAGCGCTTGCCTAACGCAGTGCCGGTGATCCACTCGACCCAGACACAAGTGTCGGCAACCACCATGTGTCAGGCGGCCTTGGACTTCTTCTTCGCGGAAGCAGGCTTCGAAAGACGAGCATCGCGATCGTTGCGATCCCGGTATCCGTCCGGGTTCGCCCCGCGACCAAGCCCGAACAGATCTTCCATGCGGGGCTGTGGAACCAGCTTGAGGGTGCGACCGATCCGCAGAAACTCGAATTTCTGCCCCGGTTTCAGGCCCATTTCTTCCCGGACATCCTTTGGAATGGAAATCTGAAATTTTGCCGAGAGAGTGGTTGCGCTCATCTGGAGTCTTGATCGATCACAAAACCGTAAGAATACAGCAACTCCCCAAAGGTCTGCTGCACCCGAAAGCTTGGCTCGACCTAAAATGCGCGATCGACTACCAATGGATCGCGATTACGCCCTATGCCCCGTCCGTTCTTCCGCGCCGACCAGGTCGGCAGCCTGCTGCGCCCCGCCGCCCTCATCGAGGCGCGCGAGCGCTTCAAGGCCGGCGCCATCGACCACGCAGCCCTGCGCGCGGCTGAGGACGCGGCCATCCGCGACATCGCGCGCCGGCAGGAAGACCTAGGCTTCGAAGTGGTGGTCGACGGCGAGTTCCGCCGCGAAAACTGGTGGATCGATTTCGTCGCCGCGTTGAAGGGCGTGGAAATCCGTGACGGCGATGCAAAGCAGGCCTTCGTCGCCCCAGGCGCGGATGATCACGGACACGACCATGGCTGGAAGTACGTGCCGAAGAACGTGGTCACCACCGGCCGCGTGCATCTGGATGCACCGGTCAATGCGGCGGACTTCGCGTTCCTGAAAAGCGCCACCAACCGCACCGCCAAGATCACCCTGCCGTCGCCGACACGCCTGCACTTCCATGGCGGGCGTGCCGCGGTATCGAGCGAAGCCTATCCCGACATCGAGCAGTTCTTCGCCGACCTGGCGGCGGTGTACCAGCGCGAGATCGCCGCACTGGAGGAGGCCGGCTGCCGCTACATCCAGATCGATGATCCGCTGATGACCTACTTCATCAGCGACCGCCTGCGCGCCGAGGTGCGCGAGGCCGGCGACGACCCCGACGCGCGCCTGGCGCGCTATGTGGAACTGACCAATGCCTGCATCTCGAAGCGACGCGCGGATACCGCCATCGGCATCCACGTATGCCGCGGCAATTCGCGCAGCGGCTGGATCGCCGAGGGTGGCTATGAACGCATCGCCGAAGCCGTGCTGGGCGGATTGAAGCCCGACCACTTCCTGCTCGAATACGACGACGAGCGCTCCGGCGACTTCGCGCCCCTGCGCCATGTGCCGCAGGGCATGAAAGTGGTGCTGGGCCTGGTGACCACCAAGCGCGGCCAGCTGGAAAGCGCGGACGACCTGAAGCGTCGCATCGATGATGCCAGCCGCCTGGTGCCGCTGGAAAACCTGGCGCTATCGCCGCAGTGCGGCTTCGCCAGCACCGTGGAGGGCAACATCATCAGCATGGAAGACCAGTGGGCCAAGCTGGCCCGCGTGGTCGAGGTGGCGCGCGCGGTGTGGGGCGCGGGCCGCTAGGGCAGCCGGAACGCCAGGATCGTCACCAGCGTCGGCGGCAGCGCGGCGAGCAGCAGACCCAGCGGATTGAGGGCATGGTCCTCGAGATGGTCCTTGAGGATCGCGAAGCCCGCCGGGTTGGGCGCATTGGCGATGATGGTGAGGCCGCCACCGGTCACGGCGCCTGCGACCAGCGCCACCTTGAACTCGTCTGACAAGCCTTCGACCAGCGAGCCCAGGTAGGTCAGCGCCGCGTTGTCGGTGATCGCGGTCAGTGCGGTGGCACCGTAGTACACCTGGTCGGCGGTCATCGACAGCAACACCGGCTTGAGCCACCACTGTTGCTGGCCACCCAGCACCACCAGCCCTGCCAGGAAGAAGGCGACCATCAGGCCCTCGCGCAGGACCAGCCGGTCCTGGTAGCGCTCATAGGCGTGGGCGAAACCCAGGAAGAACAGCATCAGGCCCATGAAGATGCCGGGGTGGTGGGCGAAGGCGACGATTCCCGCCAGGAAGGCAAGGTGCACCAGCGTGACCATGGCCGGCATGGGTGTTTGCATCCCGGGTGCGGGCGCAGCGCCCAGGCCTGCCAGTTCGCGGCGGAAAAAGAGGGTCGCGCCGAACGCGTTGATCACCACGGCGATCGCCGCCTTCCAACCGAAGGTCACCAGCATGAAGGCGAGGTCCCAGTTCCAGGTGCCGGCCACCATCAGCACCGGTGGGGCCGCGAAGGGCGTGAGTGTGCCGCCGATGGAGACATTGACGAACAGCACGCCGATGGTCGCGTACTTGAGCCGGTTCGACAGGCCGCAGGCGAAGAAGCGGGCGCGCAGCAGCAGGGCGGCCAATGTCATCGCCGCCGGCTCGGTGATGAAGGAACCCAGCAGCGGCACCAGCGAAAGCGCGGTGAAGTAGTAGGCCATGCCGGCGCCGACGGGCAACAGCGCGCTGACTACGCGCACGCAGGCGGCGGCCAGCAACAGGATCGGCCGGCTCGCCGCCACCACCATGATGGCGAACACGAACATGGGTTCGGTGAAGTCGCGCGAGTCGATGTAGGTGGTGGCTGATTCACGGCCGCTCAAGGCCAGCATCGCAACGAGCAGCACCATGGCCCAGAAACCGAACACCACTTCCACCTCGCCCAGCAGATGCAGGAGGCGCGCATGCGACGGATTCTGCGCCGCCATGTGCTCGAAGAACTTGGTCGAGAACGTGTGGATGAGCGCGATGCCGAAAATTCCGGCGGCGACGATCTGCAGGGTAGTGGGGTTCACTTGCGAATTCTTCGTGTGCGCATGCGGTGCGCGGCGGCGGCCCGGACGGAACAGGCCGACCCGAATCTTGTTCCGGGAAGGGCGCGCTGCCTATGAGAGAAAACCCGATTGATCCGGGGGTTCAGTCACCCCCTGCGCTCGGGATAGTCGTGCGGGTGTCGACGCCTACGTCTTGATCAAGGTCGCGAGGTCGAATGCTGTATCGGCCGCCTGTTCCGGCGTCGGCGACACACTCGCATCGAGCAGCTTCCTCACCAGCAGGTGCTCTTTCGCGTTGTTGACAGAATCCGCCGAAACCAGCTTGCCGGCGCGGTAGTAGAACACCGAGAACGATGCGGCATCGAGGCTGCCGCGCACCACCCACTGGTCGGCTCCGGTGGAAAGACCGGCCATCTGCAGCTTGCGGTCATACTGGTCGGACCAGAACCACGGTGTCGCGGCAAAAGGGCGTGCCTCACCCATCAGCGCGGCGGCGGCCGACTTGGCTTGCTCGGTGGCGTTCTGCACCGACTCCAGGCGCAACAGCGTGCCGTCGGCGAGGCGTCGTGCGGTGCAGTCGCCGGCGGCCACGACATGCGGGTCGGAGGTGCGTGAGCAGGCGTCGACGACGATGCCGCGCTCGCAGGCAATGCCGGCCTCGCGCGCCAGGGCGTCGTTGGCGTCCACGCCGATGCCCACCACCACCAGGCCGGCGGGATGGCGCGTGCCGTCCGCCGTATGCGCCGCCAATGCCCTGCCGTTGGCGACTTCGATAGACGCCAGCTTCGCGCCGAATACCAGCGTCACGCCGTGGCCGCGATGCAGGCTCGCATACCAGTCCGAAAGCATCGGCGCCAATACCCGGCCGAGCAGGCGCGGCGCGGCCTCCAGCACGGTGACGGCAAGGCCTTTCTTGCGCGCCGTGGCGGCCACCTCCAGGCCGATGAACCCGCCGCCGACCACCACCACCGGCAGGCCGTCACTGGCGCAGCGATCCAGGCACTGGCGAATCGCGTCGGCATCATCGCGGGTACGCAGCGCCAGCACATTGGGTGCGTCCGCGCCGACCAGCGCGAGCTTGCGCGGCGTGGAGCCGGTGGCCAGCACCAGGCCTTCATAGGGCAGGCGCTCACCGTCTGCCAGGGCAACCTGCCGCGCGGCGCGGTCAATCGAGGCGACCGTCACACTGGTGCGCAAGGTGATGTTTTTCCTGGCCAGCAATTCCGGCGCGCGCATGGTCAGTTGCGCCGACTCGATCTCGCCCGAGAGCCAGGCCTTGGAGAGAGGCGGCCGGTGGTAGGGGCCGTGCGGCTCCTGACCCAGCAAGACAAGCTCGCCGGCATAGCCCGCTGTGCGCAGCGCTTCCGCCGTACCCACGCCGGCCTGGCCGGCTCCCACGATCACCACCGGGCCGTTCACGGCCTACTCCTGGGTATCGGGCAGGGTGACGGCCAGCCCTTCGAGCGCGGGCGAGGCCTTGATCTGGCAGGCCAGGCGGCTGTTGGGGCGGCGCTCGGCGGCGGTGTTGCCCAGCATGTCGAGTTCGTTTTCGTCCGGCGGCGCCAGGTCACCCAGCCGTGCTTCGTCCACGTAGCAGTGGCAGGTGGCGCAGCAGCAGGAGCCGCCGCATTCGCCGAGGATGCCTTCCACCCCGTTGCTGGTGGCGCCCTGCATCAGGCTCCAGCCGTCCGCGACATTGACGGTGACCGACCGGCCGTCGGCTTCTACGTAGGTGATGTTGGCCATCTGCTTTTTGTTTCCTAGTGAATGGTCATGTCCAGCCGGATCGGGCTGCGGAAATTCGACGAGGGGATCCACGGCAACTGGTCCTGCAGGCGCCGGTACACGGGTACCACCTTGTGGAACTCCTCGAACGCTATTTTCGTCGAAAGCCGGGCGATCGCGGTGCCGAGGCAGGCATGCACGCCACCGCCGAAGCCGAGGTGGCCACGCGGCTTGCGCGCGATGTCGTAATTGTCCGGGTGGGGGAACTGCCGTTCGTCGCGGTTGCCGGAGCCGTAGGCCAGCGCCACGAAGTCGCCCTCGCGCATGGTCTTGCCGTGCAGTGCCACGTCGCGCGTGACGGTGCGCTTGAAACGCTGCGCCGAGGTGTTGAAGCGCAGCGACTCTTCCACCGCATCCGGCAGCAGCGCCGGGTTGGCCACACATTGCTCGCGCGCGCCGGGGTGGTCGGCCAGGTTCAGGGCCAGCATGCTCATGAAGCCGCCGAGTGACTCCACCCCCGCCATGATGAGCGTGGTGGTGGTGAGCAGCACCTCGCGCTCTTCCAGCTTGTCGCCGTCGATTTCGGCGGTGGAGAAATGCGAGATCAGGTCGTCCTTGGGGTTGGCGCGGCGCTCGGCGATCACCTTCGCCGCATAGTCGGTCATCCAGTTGTAGGCCGCCAGGTGCTCCGGCCCCTTGCCGCGGGTGCGCGGGTCCGACTGCACCATCAGCACCGCCTTTTCGCGCACCGCCTCCTCATCGCCGGGCGGCAGGCCGAGTGCGGCGATCAGCACGCGCACGGTGAATTTCGACGAAAAGTCCTCGATGAAATCGAAGCGCTTCTCGCCCGCCAAGGGCGCGGCGGCATCGCGTGCAATGCCGCGGATCGGCTCGGCCAGGGCCTCCAGGTTGCGCTTCATGAAGGCATGCTGGATCAGTCCGCGCAGGCGGTCATGGCGAGGGGGATCGGTGGTGCCCAGGGTCGAGCCGGCGCGTCCCGGCAGTTCGGACAGCAGGTTGCCCTTGGCGGAGGAATAGGTCTTCCAGTCCGCGCCCGCCGAGACGATGTCCGCATAGCGCGAAAGGATCCAGATCTGCCCTTCGCGGCTCCAGTGGCAGGGTTCCTCGTCGCGCAGGATCCTGTAGTACGGGAAAGGGTCCGCGTCGATGGCGGGCGAGTAGGGGTCGAAGCTGAACATGGATGTCTCCCTTGTAGTCTTGGTTGGCGCGAGCCATGGCTTGCACTATAGGGTTGGAGGTGCGCAAATCGACAGGACGGAACGTTTCCTTAAATTGCACTTTTCGGTCAAAATCCTTACGAGGAGGCATGCCATGACCACCCCGCACCGCAAGCCGCGCACGCTGGCGCGGATCCCGTCCTTCGCGCTCTATGGCGAAGACGCCGCGCCCGGCCTGGAACTGCTGCACATCGAGGAAATCCGCTCGCGCAGCATGCTGTACCAGTGGGAGATCGAGCCGCACCTGCATCACGGGCTCTACCAGATCGTCTGGGTGCAGCGCGGTGCCGCCGAAGTCACGCTTGATGCCTCGCAGGAATCGGTAGATGGCCCTGCGGCGATTGTGATTCCGCCCGGAACGGTGCACGGCTTTCGCTTTGAACGCGAGACGCAGGGCCTGGTGCTGACCCTCTCGGCGCGCTTTCTGATGGAAGGTGAGTTTCAGGCCGCCGGGGCCGCGGTGCGCGAGGTGTTCGGCGCGCCGCGCGTGGTTTCATTTGGGGCCGGCGACAGCGCGACTGAACGCCTTTCCGCCTTGCTGCGCGAACTGGCCGCCGAGTTCGCGGCGCCCGGGGCGATGGAGGCGCCGGTGACCACCTGGATGGCGCGTGCGGTGGTGTGGCGCCTGGCGCAGGCGGTGGCGCAAAAACCGGCCGGCCAGGGCGCGCGCGCCGGGCGTCACCAGGCGTTGTTCACGCGCTTCATGCTGCTGGTGGAAGAACACTATGCCGAGCACTGGCCGCTGGAGCGTTACGCGTCGCGGCTGGGCATGAGCACGGCGCGCCTGAACCGCCTGGTGCGTGCCGAGGCCGGGCGCTCCGCCGCGGAGGTGCTGCACGAACGCCTGGTCCGCGAGGCGTGCCGTCGCCTGATGTACATCGCCGCACCGGTGAACCAGCTCGCGACCGAACTCGGTTTCGAGGACCCGGCGTACTTCTGCCGCTTTTTCAAGCGACGCATGGGCATGAGCCCGGGGCGTTACCGGCAGGCGCAGCAGGTGCAAACGCGCTAGGCACCAGCACCGGTCCGTTCGATCGCCTGCCTCGCCACCGCCTCAAGTTCGGCACGCACCCAGCGCTGCACCGGGTCGTGGCGGTGGCGCTGGTGCCAGATCATGTGCATGGGCATCGCCGGGGTATCCAGCGGCCCTTCGCAACTGGCGAGGTCGCGCAGCAGGTTGGCGCGCAACAGGCCGGCGGCGGTGGCCACCCGCGCAGTGCCGCGGATGAAGGGCGGCAGGCCGGAGAAGCCCTGCACGGTGGCGACGATGCGGCGCTCGATGCCGCGCGCGGCCAGCACTTCATCAATGTCCACGGCGCGGCGCTGCTCGTGCATGACCGTCACGTGTTCGGCCGCCAGGTAGTCGTCCAGGCGGCGCGGGGCGGCGCGCGCGCCGGCGTCGTAGAACACCCGGTAGCGGTCCTCGAAGAGGCGCTTGCTGATGATGTCACCGCCCTCGGGGAGGCGTGGCGAGATCACCAGCTGGCAGCTTTCGTCGCGCAGCATGGCCAGGCTCGGGACACCCGATGACACCACCCGCAGCCGCAAGCCCGGCGCGCGCGCCTGCAGCCGCGCGAACAGCATCGGCAGCAGCAGGTCGCGCTGCAATTCGTTGGCGGCGATCGTGATCGTGGTGGCGAGCGTGGAAGGGTCGAATTCCTCGCGGCTGGCGAACTGGCGCATGTCGGCGAGCATCTGGCGGGCCTGCGCGGCCAGGGCTTCGGCGCGCGCGGTGGGCGCGATGCTGCGGCCGGACTTGACGAACAGCGGATCGCCGACAATCGCACGCAGCTTGTCCAGCAGGTGGCTCACCGCCGACTGCGTCACGTCCAGGCGTGCGGCGGCGCGGGTGATCGAGCCTTCCTCGATGACCGCCACCAGCAGGTTCAGGAGCCGGCCGTCAATGTCCAAATGATCGAAATCGCTCATGCCTGCCATGAGGTGAGGGGCGTTTATTCGCTGTGGATGCGAAGCCATACTGTATCCGCAGTGAACTCGCGCCGGAATGGGTTCGCAGGCGAAAAGCTTGAGCAGGATCAAAGGCCGCCGCGCGCGCGACCGCAGACTGCACCGACAGGACAACACCCAAGGAGACCATCATGGCCATGGCAGCAAAGCCCAGGATTCCCGGCACCACCCTTTTCGACGGCGATCAGGCGATCAAGGGCTACGCCCTGAACCGCATGTGCTTTTCCTTCAACGACGCCGCCGCGCGTGACGAATTCGTCAAGGACGAGGACGCTTATTGCGCCAGGTTCGGGCTCGATCCGGCCCAACGCGAAGCCATCCGCAAGCGCAACGTGCTCGACCTCCTGGCGGCTGGCGGCAACGTGTACTACCTGGCGAAATTCGCCGGCATTTTCGGGCTGGATGTGCAGGACATCGGCGCCCAGCAGACCGGCATGACCAAGGAGGCCTTCAAGGCCAAACTGGTCGCGGCCGGCCGCTAAACCCCAACAACGTCAGGAGACCATCGTGGCAAAAATCGTAGGCGCCATCACCACATCGCACGTGCCGGCCATCGGCAAGGCCATCGCCAAGAACCTGCAGCAGGACCCGTACTGGAAGCCGTTCTTCGACGGGTTCAAGCCGGTGCATGCATGGCTCGACCAGGTCAAGCCCGACATCGCCGTGGTGGTCTACAACGACCATGGCCTGAATTTCTTCCTCGACAAGATGCCCACTTTCGCCGTCGGCGCTGCGGCCGAGTATCGCAATGCCGACGAAGGCTGGGGCATTCCCACCGTGCCGCCCTTCAAGGGCGACCAGAAGCTTTCGTGGCACATCGCCGAATCGCTGGTGAACGAGGAATTCGACATCACCACCTGCCAGGAAATGCTGGTCGACCACGCCTTCACCCTGCCGATGGCACTGTTGTGGCCGGGCGTGTCCGCCTGGCCGGTGCGCACCGTGCCGGTGTGCATCAACACCGTGCAATTCCCGCTGCCAACGGCTGCGCGCTGCTACAAGATGGGTGAAGCTCTCGGGCGCGCCATCGAATCCTGGGATTCCGACGCCAAGGTGGTGGTGATAGGCACGGGCGGCCTGTCGCACCAGCTCGATGGCGAGCGGGCCGGTTTCATCAACAAGGACTTCGACCTGGCCTTCATGGAAAGCCTCACCACCAACCCCAAATGGGCCACCCAGTACAGCATCGCCGAGCTGGTCGAGAAGACCGGCACGCAGGGAGTGGAGCTGGTGATGTGGCTGGCCGCGCGCGCCACCATGAAGGGCGCGGTGCGCAAGGTGCAGGGCAACTACCATGTGCCGATTTCGAACACGGCATCGGGTCTGATGGCGCTGGAGGCCGTGTAAGGCCAAGCCTGGGCAGCATGCCGTATCCCGGGGCCATGCCGGTGCGGCATAACTGCTAGCCTGGCCCGCGTTGCGCGGAATCACCAAAACCGGGGGAAAATGCGCGTCTCGCGTTTTCCCCCTACTTTCGAGGCGATTCCGATGAACACCTTCTCCAGGCTTTTGTTTTCCGCGGCGACCTGCGTTCTCGCGCTGGGTGCCGGAACGGCCGCGCAGGCCCAGACCTTCCCCTCCAAACCGATCCGCATCATCGTGCCGTTCGGCGCCGGCGGCATCGCCGACATCACCGCGCGCACGGTCGCGCAGCGCATGAGCGAGACGCTCGGCCAGCAGGTGATCGTCGACAACCGGCCCAGCGCCGGCGGCATCGTTGCCTCCGAGGCGGTGGCCAAGGCCGAGCCGGACGGCCATACCTTGCTGCTCATGTCCAACGGCACGGCGGTGTCGGCCGGGTTGTTCAAGAGCCTGCCGTTCGATCCGGTCAAGGATTTCGCGCCGGTGGCCACCCTGGGTTTTTTCGACATCGCGCTCCTCACCGGCAACGAGTCGCGCCACAAGACGCTGGCCGAGTTGATCGCATACGGAAAAGCCAATCCGGGCAAGCTCAACATCGGCACCATCAACGTCGGCAGCACGCAGAACCTCGCAGGTGAACTGTTCAAGAGCTCGTCCGGCATCGACGCGCAGATCGTGCCGTTCAAGGGCACGCCGGCGCTGATCACGGCATTGCGTGGCGGCGAGATCGACATCGCGGTGGAGATTCTCGGACCCGTCATGTCGCAGATCAACGCCAAGGCGGTGCGCGTGCTGGCGGTGATGGGCGAGAAGCGCTATGACGGCCTGCCCGATGTGCCCACGGTGCGCGAAGCCGGTATTGCCGGCTTCAACGTGGCCTCGTGGAACGCGCTGGCCGCGCCGGCGAAGACCCCGCGCGATGTGCTGGCGCGGCTCAACAAGGAGGCGGTGGCCGCGGTCAACACGCCGGCGGTGCGGCAGCGCCTTAAGGAACTTGGCGTGGAGGCGCGCGCCGGTTCGCCCGAGCAGCTGCAGGACCTGCTGGGTTCGGAAATCAAGCGCTGGACCGACGTGATCAACCGCGCGAAGATCGAAAAGCAGTAGGCCGCGAACTTTCCGATGACACCGCTCCTGCTGCTGCCGGGCCTGGTGTGCGACCGGGCTATCTGGGCGCCGGTATTGCCTGCGCTTGAATCGCACTCCGATTGCGCGGTGGCCGACTACGGCCTGATTTCGTCCCTGCCGGAGATGGCGGCGCAGGTGCTCGCCAGTGCCCCGCCGCGCTTCGCGCTGGCCGGCCATTCCATGGGCGGCCGTGTGGCCCTGGAAATCCTGCGCCAGGCGCCGCAACGGGTCGAGCGCGTGGCCCTGCTCGATACCGGCTACCAGGCGCGCGTACCCGGCGCGGCAGGCGAGGCGGAGAAAGCGCAGCGTTACGCCCTGCTCGATCTCGCGCGCCGCGAAGGCATGCGTGCCATGGGCCAGAAATGGCTGACCGGCATGGTGCCGCCGGCGCGCCTGGCCGACACTGAATTGGTGGAGGCCATCGCCGCCATGGTGGCGCGCCATTCCGCCGACATCTTCGCCGCGCAGATCGAGGCGCTGTTGAACCGGCCGGACGCCACCGGTGTGCTGCAGTCCATTCCCTGCCCGACGCTGATCGCCTGCGGGCGGCTGGACGCCTGGAGCCCGTTTGCCCGCCACGAGGACATGGCCAAACTGGTCAACGGTGCGACACTCGTGGCCTTCGAGGACTGCGGCCACATGGCGCCGATGGAAGGCCCCGAAACCGTCGCCGCCGCGCTGCTTGCCTGGCTGCGCCCGGCCCCCGCCTGACAAAGGACACGCCTTGAGTACCCGCACCACCGCGCACCTTTTTCTCGAAGGCCTGGCCGAGGCCGGCATCGAATACCTGTTCTGCAATCTCGGCACCGACCACGCATCGATCATCGAGGAACTGGCGCAGCGCGACCAGGGCGGACGCAACTACCCCAAGGTGGTGCTGTGCCCGCACGAGAACGTGGCCATCCACATGGCCGGCGGCTATGCGGCGGTGACCGGGCGCGGCCAGGGCGTGCTGGTGCATGTGGACGCCGGCACCGCCAATGCCACCATGGGCATGCACAACCTGGCGCGCGGCCGCCTGCCGGTGATGCTGATGGCCGGCAAGTCGCCGCACACCCTGCGTGGTGAACTGCCGGGTTCGCGCGACAACTACGTGCACTTCGTGCAGGACCCGTTCGACATGGCCAGTGTCGTGCGCCCCTATGTGAAGTGGGAGCATTCGCTGGCCACCGGCGTCAACGCCCGCGAGGTGGTCAAGCGCGGCCATGCCATGATGCAGAGCGACCCGCCCGGCCCGGTATACCTGACCCTGCCGCGCGAGGCGCTGGCCGAGTCGTGGGAAGACGGCCGCGTGCGTTCGTTCGCGGGGGATCGCTACGGCGCGGTGGCGGCCGGCGGCATTACGCCCGAGGCCGCGGCGCAGATCGCGGACATGCTGCTGGCGGCGGAAAATCCGGTGGTGATCACCGCCTACCTGGGCCGCAAGGCGGCGGCGGTGGTGGCGCTTGAAGCATTGGCGCGCGAGTGCGGCATCGCGGTGGCGGAGTTCAGTTCCACCCACATGTGCATTGCGCGTTCGTCCCCGTGTTTCGCCGGCTTCGACCCCGCCAAGGTGCTGGCCAACGCCGACCTGGGACTTCTGCTTGATGTCGATGTCCCCTGGCTGCCCAAGTACGTGCAGGAAAACCCGGCCACCCGCTGGATACAGGTGGATGTGGACGCGATCAAGAAGGACTTTCCGATGTGGGGCTTCGCCGCCGACGTGCGGCATCAGGCCGATTGCGCCACCGTGCTGCCGCAGGTGCTGGCCGCGGTGCGCGAGCGCGCCACCCCGGCGCAACGGGCCGCGGCGGCGGCGCGGATGGTCAAACTGGAACAAAACCGCGTGCGTCGTGAACAGGCCTGGGCGGATATGTCGGCCGACCCCGGCACACGCGATGCGCTGTCAGCAGCCGCGGTGTGCGCCGCGCTCGGCCGCGCCATCAAGCCGACCGACGTCGTTGTCAACGAGGCAATCC
This sequence comes from Burkholderiales bacterium, assembly GCA_965279115.1. Lineage (GTDB taxonomy): Bacteria > Pseudomonadota > Gammaproteobacteria > Burkholderiales > JAEUOS01 > JAEUOS01. Next base: position 1,901,521 of record OZ257137.1, on the reverse strand, counting down.
GCAACGCGCCTGCGGTACTGACGCAGATCCCGCGCAGCGAGTCCTTGAGCCTGATCGGTGCCGCCGGTGCCGGCCTGGGCTACAGCGCGGGCATGGCATTGGGCATTCGCCTGGCGCAACCGGACCGCCGCGTGATCAACGTGGTGGGCGACGGTGGTTTCCACTTTTCAACGCCGACCTCGGTGTACGCGGTGGCGCAGCAGTACGGCCTGCCGATCTTCACCCTGGTGCTGGACAACGGCGGCTGGCAGGCGGTGATGGAGGCCACGCTGCGCGTGCATCCCGACGGGCAGGCGGCAGCCACGCGCGAGTTCCAGGCACGCCTGGGCGGGCCGATGCGGCGTTTCGACCAGGTGGCTGCCGCCTTTGGTGCCTATGGCGAAACGGTCAATGAGCCGGGCGAGGTGGAGGCCGCCATCGCGCGCTGCCTCGCCGCGGTGGACCGCGGCCAGGCAGCGGTGCTGGTGGCGAAAATCAAGCCTTTTTGAGGCCTCAGCCGCGGACCGCGCGGTGGCTGGCGATGAAGCCGAGCAGCCATTCCGGAATGATGTCGTGGAACAGGTGCGTGCCCGGGTTGAGGTGCGCGACCCCGACGTTGGCGTCATCTGCCAGGCGATCCAGCGAGTCGTAGGTGTGCAGGCTGATGTGGCCGTTACGCGGGGAGCAGTACCACCAATCGGTACGGTAGGCCTCGAAATCGCCAGGCTGGCAGAGCGTGGAAAGCAGGACCAGCCGGTTCGAATCGGTCAGGGACAGCATTTGCGCCAGTGTCTGCGCAGGCGTCGGCGTGTGCTCGAACACCTCGAAGGACACCACCATCCCGAACTTCTCGGTCGGCATGGGCGCGTTGTTGAAAAACGGGTCCCAGGTGGTGGCGCGCAGCGCGCCGCCGGCCGCGTTGATCAGCTCGGCCATGCGGCCGCGCCCGCCGCCGTAGTCGCAGATGGAGATCGGCAGGTCGCCGAAATGTTCCAGCAGGTAGGCTGCCAGCCCGGCCGGCCGTTCTTCCTCAAAGCCCGGATCCACCAGACGGTAGTCGTGGTTGTAGACCCGCTCGACGAAGTCCTGCCGCGAAAAGCCATCCATGAACGGCGTGAACAGGAAGCCGCAATCAGGGCAACGGTGGTACGGCACCGCTATCCCGCTCAATGGCAGCAATTGCGGGCTGGCCAGCCGCTCGCAATGCGCGTTGAAGTCGCACGATTCGAGGTATGGGGCCGCTGCGCCGCAAACCTTGCAGGGCAGGGCGGCCGGCCCGTCCGCCACGGCTTTATGCCTGCTTGTCCAGACGCAGCTTGGCGAACGAGCCGGGCGCGTCCTGCAGCACCTTGAGCTTGCCGCCGCGCAGGGCGTCGCCGGGCACGCGTGCCGGCACCACCTTTTCCGTGTTGTGCGAGCGGATCCACTTGTCCCAGTCGGTCCACCAGGAACCTTCATGCTTGGTGGCGCCGGCCAGCCAGTCTTCCGCCTTGGGTACCAGCTTGGTGTTGGTCCAGTAGCCGTACTTGTTGGCCGCCGGCGGGTTGACGATGCCGGCGATGTGGCCCGAGCCGCCCAGCACGAACTTGTTGGCGCCACCCAGGGTCAGCGCGCCGGTATAGGTGGTGGCCCACGGCGCGATGTGGTCTTCCACCGTGGAAATGAAATAGGCCGGCGCCTTCACCTTGGAGAGGTCGATCGGCGTGCCGTTGAGCGTGACACCCCCCGGCTTGACCAGCTTGTTCTTGATGTACATCTCGCGCAGGTAGAACAGGTGCATGGCCATCGGCATGCGCGTGGCGTCCGAGTTCCAGTACAAGAGGTCGAAGGGGAAGGGGTCCTTGCCCAGCAGGTAGTTGTGCACGTAGAACGACCAGATCAGGTCGTTGGCGCGCAGCATGTTGAAGGTGCCGGCCATCTCGCTGCCTTCGAGATAGCCACCGCGCTTCTGCATGCGCTTTTCCAGCGCGTCCACCTGCGATTCGTCCACATACACGCCCAGGTCGCCGGGCTTGGCGAAGTCGATCAGGCTAGTGAAGAAGGTGGCCGTGCGGATACGGTTGTCCTTCTTGGCCGTGAGGTAGCCCAGCGTGCAGGCCAGCAGCGTGCCGCCCAGGCAATAGCCGATGGCGTTGATCTCCTTTTCGCCGGTGCACTTGGCGATGGCATCCATCGCCGCCAGCGGGCCTTCCAGCAGGTAGCTGTCGAAGGTCTTTTTCGAGAGCTTGGCGTCCGGCATCACCCACGAGATCACGAACACCGTGTGGCCCTGGTCCACCGCCCACTTGATGAAGGAATTCTTCGGCTGCAGGTCGAGGATGTAGTACTTGTTGATCCACGGCGGGATGATGAGCAGCGGGCGCTTCAACACCGTCTTGGTGGACGGCTGGTACATCAGCAACTGCATCAAGTCGTTCTGGAACACCACCTTGCCCGGCGTGGAAGCGACGTTCTTGCCCATCTCGAAGGCGTTGGTGTCGGTCATCGCGATGGAGAGGGCACCCTTGCCCTTTTCCATGTCGCGCAGCATGTTCTTCATGCCCTTGACCAGGTTTTCGCCACCGGTGTCCGCAGTGGCCTTCAACACCTGCGGGTTGGTCAGCGCGAAATTCGAGGGCGAAACGGCATCGATGATCTGGCGCGTGTAGTACATCGCCTTTGCCTTGGTCTGCGGCGACACGCCCTCCACATGGGAGACGGCGTTCTTCATGTGCTCGGCTGTCAGCAGGTAAGAGCGCGAGAGAAAGTCGAACCACGGGTTGCCGCTCCATGCCTCGTCGGAAAAGCGGCGGTCCTTCAGCGGATCCAGCTTCGGCCCCTGGCCGGTGGAAGAAGCTAGCGACTTCTGCCAAAGTTCGCCCAGGTCCGCCACATACTTACCCTGCGCCTCGACCAGCTTTTGCGGGTCAGCCACCATCTTCTGCATGACCTCGCCGAAGGCCTTTTGCACGCCGAATTCGTCCTGCATCTGCGATTCCAGTTCAGCGGCCTGCTTTTCAAGCAGCTTAGGCGCCAGCGCCGTCATGCGGCGCGTGACATCCTCGATGGCCTCGGTCAACACCTTGGGGTCAAGGCCGGTGGGGTGCACCGGCGGGGTGGCGGGAGCGGCAGCCATGGGGAACTCCTGAATATGCTTGAAGAGGATAGGTTAGCACTTCAGGTTTTCATGAAGCTGACCGCCTTCGTTGTGGCGGTACAAACAAGAACCCCGCCGCAGCGGGGTCATGAAAGGATCAGCCAGGGGATTCTGTTTTCAGATTTTCTTGAAGCGTATAACCCCATCCGCACCCGTCGCAGAACTCACCTGCCCCGCCGCACGCAAGTAGTGCAAATGTGCCAGCGCCTCGCCAATGGCAAAGGTGCTCTGGTGCGCATCCAGTTCACGCTGGAACATCACCGGAATGATGTCGGCGGCGCTGGCCGGCTTGTCGCACACGGCCAGGGTCTCCGCCAGCCGCGCGTCGTGGTGCGCGCGCAATTGCGCCACCCGCTCGCGCGCGCCGCGGAACAGCCGGCCGTGTGAAGGCAACACCAGAACATCGCGCGGCATGCGCTCATACAAGGTGAGGGCGTCGAGAAACCACTTCAGCGGGTTGGCTTGCGGCTCGTTGGGCCACACCCCCACGTTGGTGGAAATGCGCGGCAGCAGCATGTCGCCGGAGATCACGATGTCCAGCGCCGGGCAGAACAGGCTGGCGTGCTCGTTGGAGTGGCCGTAGCCGCAATACACCAGCCAGGAGCGCCCGCCGATGGTGAGGGTGTCGCCGTCACGCATGCGCACGAAAGTGTCGGGCACCGAGGGCACCAGGCTCGCGAAGTAGCGCTTGCGGCCGCGCTCGATCTCGTCGCACATGGCGGCGGAGAGGCCGTTGCGGCGGAAATGGGCCACCTGGGCGTCATTGTCAAAGCCGCTCATACCCTGCTGCATGATGCGGCTCCAGAAATACTCGCCGGCGGTGGCGGTGAGCATGCAGCCGTGGTCGGCGTAGCGCGCGCGTATCCATTCGGCGTTGCCGACATGGTCGGGGTGGGAGTGGGTGATGATCACCCGCTTGATCGGCTTGCCGTCCAGTTGGCTGGCGAAAATCGTTTCCCATGCGGCCTGGGTGGGCTCGGTGCCGACACCACAGTCCACTACCGTCCAGCAGGGCACGCCGTCAATTTCGTCTTCCAGCAGCCACAGGTTGATGTGGTCGAGCGCGAAGGGCAGGTTCATGCGCAGCCAGCGCACGCGGTTGCCGGGAACGCCCGCCACGTCGAACACTTCGCCCGGTTTGGGGATGCTGGCAAAGGGGTAGGTGAGGGCGGCTTCCTCGGGACGCTCCGCCTTGGGCTGCATTACGGCTGCCATTTCTGTACACTTTCCGTTTACGTAAACGTAAGCCAATTGTCGCATGCGTGGTGCCGGCTCCCCGGCGCGCATGAGCGGCTTGTGCATCCTGACGACGGTGGTTCCGGCTTGACCCAGACCTTCAGCATTACCGAACTGGCGCGCGAATTCGATGTGACGCCGCGCGCGATCCGCTTTTACGAGGATCAGGGCCTGCTGGCGCCGGCACGCGCCGGGTCGGCCAAGAGCCGGGTGTACTCCAGCCGCGACCGTACCCGCCTGAAGCTCACGCTGCGCGGCAAACGCCTGGGCCTGGCGCTCTCGGAGATCCGCGAGCTCATCGACATGTACGAAACCCCCAAGGACGAGGTGGCGCAGCTCACCAAGTTCGTCGAGGTGCTCTCCTCGCACCGGGCGCAACTGGAGCAGCAGCGCATTGACATCGAGGCGCAACTCAAGGAAATCGCCGCCTTCGAGAGCCAGTGCCGCAAGCGCCTGGGCGAGCCGGCGGCGCGGCGCGGGTCCTGACGCCTTCTCCCGCCCGGTGTCAGGTTGACGTTTACGTAAACGTCAAGTAGATTGCGCCTCCCATGCCATCCAACCCAGCCACCCCGTTCACCGCGCCGGACGCGGATTTCGCCGCACGCGTGCGCGACAGCTTCGGCCGCCAGCCGGCAATGCACATGATCGGCGCCCATATCAGCGCGGTGGAGCCCGGCTACTGCGAGGTGACCCTGCCGGTCACCGAGAAAGTGACCCAGCAGCACGGCTTTGTGCATGGCGGCGTTACCGGCATGATCGCCGACTCCGCCGCCGGCTATGCCGCCTTCTCGCTGATGCCGCCCGGTTCCAGCCCGCTCACGGTGGAATACAAGATCAACATGCTGAATCCGGCCGCCGGCGAGAAGCTGGTGGCGCGCGCCCGCGTGATCAAGTCCGGCAAGACCCTGGTCATCACCCAGGGCGACGTGTTCGCAGTCAAGGACGGCGCCGAGAAGCTCTGCGCTACCATGCAACAGACGCTCATCGTGATGCGCGGCGTGCCTGACACCAGGCGCGCCTGACGCCGTTTCGCTTCCAATTTCCGCACCTGCTTTCGCGAGGCATCCGCATGCTCAACCTCAATGGCCTGACCTTCAACCACTCCGACGAGGTGCGCGCCCTGCGCGAAGCGCTGCAGGACTTCGTTGCAGGCGAGATCACCCCGCGCGCGGCGGAAATCGACCGCTCCAACGAATTCCCGATGGACCTGTGGAAGAAGTTCGGCGACCTGGGCCTGCTCGGCATGACTGCGGAGGAGGAATACGGCGGCACGCAGATGGGCTACCTGGCGCACATCATCGCCATGGAGGAGATCTCGCGCGGCAGTGCCTCGGTGGGCCTTTCCTACGGCGCGCACTCGAACCTGTGCGTCAACCAGATTCGCCGCAACGGCACGCCTGAGCAGAAGAAGAAATACCTGCCCGGCCTGATCGCTGGCACCAGCGTCGGTGCGTTGGCGATGAGCGAGCCGGGCGCCGGTTCCGACGTGGTGTCCATGCGTACCCGCGCCGACTGGAAGGGCGACCACTGGGTGTTGAACGGCAACAAGATGTGGATCACCAACGGCCCGGATGCCGACGTGCTGGTGGTCTATGCCAAGAACGACCTCGAGGCCGGCGCGCGCGGCATCACCGCCTTCCTGATCGAAAAGGGCATGAAGGGCTTTTCCACCGCGCAAAAGCTCGACAAGCTGGGCATGCGCGGCTCCAACACCTGCGAACTGGTGTTCCAGGATTGCGAAGTACCGGCCGAGAACGTGCTGGGCGGTCTGGGCAAGGGTGTCAACGTGCTGATGAGCGGGCTGGACTACGAGCGCGCGGTGCTCTCCGGCGGGCCGCTCGGCATCATGAGCGCCTGCCTGGACGTGGTGGTGCCCTACCTGCACGAGCGCAAGCAGTTCGGGCAGCCGATCGGCGAGTTTCAGCTGATGCAGGGCAAGCTGGCCGACATGTACTCCACCTGGTCGGCCTGCCGCGCCTACACCTATGCGGTGGGCGAGGCGCTCGATCGTGGCACGCTCACCGGTACGGCCGCGCGCAAGGACTGCGCCGGGGTCATCCTCTACACGGCCGAAAAGGCCACCTGGATGGCCGGCGAAGCGATCCAGGCGTTGGGCGGCGTGGGCTACACCTATGACTACCCCACCGGCCGGCTGTGGCGCGATGCCAAGCTGTATGAAATCGGCGCCGGTACCTCCGAGATCCGCCGCATGCTGATCGGCCGCGAACTTTTTGCAGAAACAAAGTAGGTGCGGGCATGGCCGAGTTGATCCACACCTACCGCGGCACCGTCATGCAGTGGCACTGCGACCACATGGGACACATGAACGTGATGTGGTACGTCGGCAAGTTCGACGAGGCCACGTGGAACCTGTTCGCCATGTTCGGCGTCACGGCCAGCTACCTGCGTGACTCCAACCGGGGGATGGCGGCGGTCGATCAGCGCCTGCAATACAGGAGCGAACTATTGGCCGGCGACACGGTGGTGGTCAATTCCGGCGTGCTGGAAATCCGCGACAAGGTGTTCCGCTTTTTCCATGAAATGCGCAACGCCGAAACCAACCAGATCGCCGCCACCTGCCGCCTGGTCGGCGTGCACATGGATTCGGTTGCCCGCAAGGCCACGCCGTTTCCGCCGGATATTCTCGAACGCGGGCGTGGCTACCTGCGCGAATACGATTTCGGTTATCGCGACTGAGGCTTTCCATGCGCTCGCTTGCCGAACTGTTCGAGAAGAACCGCGCCTGGGTCGAGGGCGTCATCCGCGACGACCCCGGTTTTTTCGACCGGCTGTCGCACCAGCAAAGCCCCGAATACCTGTGGATAGGCTGTTCGGACTCACGCGTGCCGGCCAACCAGATCACCGGCCTCACGCCGGGCGAGGTGTTCGTCCACCGCAACATCGCCAATGTGGTGGTGCACACCGACCTGAATTGCCTGTCGGTGATCCAGTTCGCGGTCGACCTGATCAAGGTGCGCCACATCATCGTGTGCGGTCACTACGGCTGCTCGGGCGTGCACGCGGCCTTAACCGGCCGCAAGGTGGGCCTGGCGGACAACTGGCTGCGGCATGTGCAGGACGTGGCCGAGCGCCACGGGGCCTATCTCGGCCAGGTGCTGGGCGAGGAACGCCGTCACGACACGCTCTGTGAACTCAACGTGATCGAACAGGTGAAAAACGTTTGCCACACCACCGCCGTGCAGGACGCCTGGGCGAACGGCCAGGCGCTGTCGGTGCATGGCTGGGTCTACGGCGTGCATGACGGGCGCCTGCGTGACCTCGCAGTCACGGTGGCGGGGCCGGAAGAGCTGGAGTCCGCGCTCAAGGCCGCCCTTGAACAAGTCAAAGAACGCAAGGAACGCGCATGATCCAGATCGGCGAAACCGCCATTCGCATTCGAACCATTTCGGCCGAGGACGTCAGCACCTTCGCCAACTTGTGCGAGGACTTCAATCCGCTGCACCACGACGCCGAGTATGCGGCCAACACCCGCTTTGGCGGCATCATCGCCTGCGGGCCGCATTACCTTTCCCTGCTGCTGGGCGTGCTGGCCAGCCACTATACGGAGCATGGCCCGCAGGTGGGCATCGATTTCCAGGTGCGCTTCGCCAAGCCGGTGCGCCCCGGGGATACAATCGAACTCAAATGGGTGGTCACCCATATCGAACCCAAATCCAAAGGGTCCATCGTCACCCTCGACGGCACCATTACCAACCAGAACGGAGAGCAAGTGCTCACCTCGGTTGGCAAGATCATGACTTTCAACGAGTAGAAAGGAATCACCATGTCCGACCCCATCGTCATTGTTTCCGTCGCGCGCACCCCGGTGGGTGCCATGCAGGGCGAACTGTCCGGATTTGCCGGGCACCAGTTGGGCAGCCACGCCATCAAGGCCGCGGTCGAGCGCGCCGGCCTCAAGCCCGAGCAGATCCAGGAAGTCATCATGGGCTGCGTGCTGCCGGCCGGCCAGGGCCAGGCGCCGGCGCGCCAGGCCACCCTGGGCGCCGGCCTGCCCAAGTCTTCCGGCGCGACCACCATCAACAAGGTGTGCGGTTCCGGCATGAAGGCCGCGATGCTGGCGCATGACCTGCTGGTGGCCGGCAGCCAGGACATCGTCGTCGCCGGCGGCATGGAATCCATGACCAACGCGCCCTACATGTTGTTGAAGGGCCGCGGCGGCTACCGTTATGGCCACGGCACCATGTTCGATCACATGGCGCTCGACGGTCTGGAAGACGCCTACGAGAAAACCCCCAACGGCGGCGGCAAGTCGATGGGCCAGTTCGCCGAGGACTGCGCCGGCAAGTACACCTTCACCCGCGAGGAGCAGGACGCCTACGCCATCGAGTCCACCAAGCGCGCGATCGCCGCCAACAATGACGGCAGCTTCAAGTGGGAAGTCGCGCCCATTACCGTGGCCGGCAAGAAGGGCGATGTGGTCATCGAGAAGGACGAGCAGCCCTACAAGTCCAATCCGGACAAGGTGCCCACGTTGAAGCCCGCCTTCCGCAAGGACGGCACCGTCACCGCCGCGACCTCGTCCTCGATTTCCGACGGCGCCGCCGCCATGGTGATGATGCGCGCCTCCACCGCCGCCAAGCTGGGCCTGACACCGGTGGCCAAGCTGGTGGCGCACGCCACCCATTCGCAGGAACCGCAGTGGTTCACCACCGCTCCGGTGGGCGCGATCGAGAAGCTGTATGCCAAGACCGGCTGGAACACCGGCAGCGTCGACCTGTTCGAGATCAACGAAGCCTTCGCCGTGGTGGCGATGGCGGCGATGAAGGAGCACGGCATCCCGCACGCCAAGGTCAACATCCATGGCGGTGCCTGCGCGATTGGCCATCCGATTGGTGCCTCCGGCGCCCGCCTGATCGTCACCCTGATCGGCGCACTGAAGAAAACCGGCGGCAAGCGCGGCGTGGCCAGCCTGTGCATCGGTGGCGGCGAGGCCACCGCGGTGGCTGTCGAATTGATGTGATGCAATAAAGCGGCCCGGGGCCTGTCACCGCATTGGTGACTTGCCCCGGCCTGCGGCAGTACCCTCAAGTCCTGAGCAAGATTCCCCATGATCATCTCTCCCGAACACGAACAGATCCGCGATGCGGTGCGTGCCTACGTGGCCGCCGAAGTGGCCCCCGGTGCTGCGCAACGCGACCGTGACGCCGCCTTTCCCGTCGCCGCATTGAAGGGCCTCGCCGAGATGGGCCTGTACGGGGTGTTCGTGCCGGAGGAATTCGGCGGCGCCGGACTCGACTACACCGCACTGGCCCTGTCGCTTGAAGAAGTCGCCGCCGGCGACGCGGCGACCTCCACGGTGCTGTCGGTCAACAACTGCCCGGTGTGCAACATCCTCCTCAACTACGGCACGCCGGCGCAAAAGGAAACCTGGTTGAAGCCCCTGGCGCAGGGCCGCATGCTCGGCGCCTTCGCGCTCACCGAACCGCACGCCGGCTCGGATGCCTCGGCGCTCAAGACCGTGGCGCGCAGGGACGGCGACCACTACTTGATCGATGGTGCCAAGCAGTTCATCACCTCGGGCAAGAACGGCGACGTGACCATCGTCTTCGCCGTCACAGACCGTGCAGCAGGCAAGCGCGGCATCACGGCGTTTCTGGTGCCGACCAACACCCCGGGCTATTCAGTGCCGCGGGTGGAAGACAAGCTCGGCCAGCGCGCCTCGGACACCGCACAGCTGCTGCTGGAAAGTTGCCGCGTGCCGGTCGAGAACATGATCGGCGAACCCGGCGAGGGCTACCGCATCGCCCTCTCATCGCTGGAAGGCGGACGCATCGGCATCGGCAGCCAGGCGGTGGGCATGGCGCGCGCGGCCTTCGAGGCGGCGCTGCGTTACGCCAACGAGCGCGAGGCCTTCGGCCAGACCCTGTTCAACCACCAGGCAGTGCAGTTCCGGCTGGCCGACATGGCAACGCAGGTGGAAGTGGCGCGGCAGATGGTGCTGCATGCCGCAGCCTTGAAGGACGCCGGCCGGCCCTGCCTCAAGGAAGCGGCGATGGCCAAGTTGTTCGCCTCCGAGATGGCCGAGAAGGTCTGCTCGGACGCCATCCAGATCCATGGCGGCTACGGCTACGTGGGCGACTTTCCGGTCGAGCGCATTTACCGCGACGTTCGCGTGACGCAGATCTACGAGGGCGCGTCCGACATCCAGCGCATCCTGATTGCGCGGGCATTGGCAACACAAGGCTGACGATGTCTGCGGGGCGGATTCCCTACGACACCTGCCCTGTGTGTGGCGACGCCGCGCTGGCCGACCTGCCGGAAGCCGACTGCACGAGGCACCCCGCCTATCACCCTGCCTTGCCACCGACCATCGAATGGTGCGAGTGCTTTGCGTGCGGCCATGTATTCACGGCCGGCTACTTCAACGACGAGGCCCTGGCGCTGGTTTTTCGCACCACGCTCGAACACCAGCGGCCGGGCTACGACGTGGAAGGGCAGCGCCTGTTGTGGTCGCAAGTGGTGGAGCGGGTCACGGCTTCGCTTGGAGCTGCGTCCGGCAAATGGCTGGATGTCGGCTTCGGCAATGGCTCCTTGCTGTTCACCGCGCAGGAATGGGGGTACGAGGCGATTGGCCTTGACTTGCGTGAGGACGCCGTAGCGGCGCTGCGCGGCTTCGGCGTCGCTGCGGAAGCCGCGCGCTTGCAGGATGTCGCTGGCGAGCGCGCCTTGCGCGTGATCTCCATGGCCGATGTGCTCGAGCACATGCCGTTTCCGGGCGAGGCCCTGGCGGCCGCGCACCGACTGCTCGAGGATGACGGCCAACTGTTCGTTTCGTCACCCAACCGCGAGACTGCGGTCTGGAAAGCGCTCGACCAGATGGGCGCCAACCCCTACTGGGGCGAACTGGAACACTGCCACAACTTCAGCCGCGCGGGCCTGGCGCGTTTGCTCGGCAAGCACGGCTTCGAAGTCGTGTCCTATGCCGTAAGCGCGCGCTATCGCAGCGGCATGGACATCATCGCGCGCAAGGCATTCTGAAGCGTTCGCCGCGGATGGGCCGTACCCCCTAGCGCCAGACTTTGTCGACGCGGTCCCAGCTATCGGTGCGCAGGTCGGGCTTTTCCTTCTGCAGTTCCGGCTTCCGGATCTTGTTGGACGGCGTGCGTGGAAATTCGCTGCGGTATTCGATGTAGCGCGGCACCTTGAAGGGTGCGAGGTACTTGCGCGCGTGCTCGATGATGGCCTCGGGCGGCACTTCCTCCCGGGTGAGTCCCGGCTGCAGGATCACGTAGGCCTTGACTTCCTCCTTGCGGATGTCGTCGGGTACGCCAAGCACTGCCGCTTCCACGATTTGCGGCATGTCCTTCAGGACTGCCTCGACCTCGCGCGCCGGAATGTTCTCGGAGCTGCGCCGGATCATTTCCTTGACCCGCCCGACGATGTAGAAGTAGCCGCGCTCGTCCTGGCGGAACAGGTCGCCGGTGCGGAACCAGTCGCCGTAGAAGGCTTCCCGGGTGGCTTCCGGCTTGTTGAAGTAGCCGCGCAGGATGCCGCTGCCACGCACCACCATCTCGCCGATCTCGCCGCGCGGTACTTCGCGGCCCTCGGCATCGACCACCTTGCATTCGCGAAACGGGCCGGTGATGCCGCATGAGCCCGATCCGGTCATGTCCTCCACTTCCAGGGGCATGAAGGTGGCCGAGCCCAGTTCGGTCATGCCGAAGGCCTCGCGTGCATTGACGTTGAAGCGCTGCTCCACCGCCGCGTGGATCTCCTTGCGCAAGCCGTAGACGTTGACCCGCCGGATCTGGTTGTCGCCGTCGTCGGGCGAAGGCGGGTTCTTGAACATCACCTCGGCGGGCATCAGCGAGAACTGGATGTTCCAGGTGCGCAACCATTCGGTGTAACGGCTGGTGCTCTGCTTCGCGGCGATGAAGGCGGTGGCGCGCTGGTGGAAGGTCATCAACAGCAGCCACTGCGGGTCCATGTAGTAGAACGGCGTGGAAATCAGGATGCGTTCATAGGCCAGCCCGTCGCGGAAGGCGTTGATCTTGCTCTGCGTGATCCAGTAGCGCTGCGCCTGCAGCACGCCCTTGGGAAAGCCGGTCGTGCCCGAGGTGTACTGGATGTTGAGCAGATCATCGAGCCCGACCGGCTCGGAGGCCTGGTACGAAGGGTCGCCGGCGTCGTGCAAGGCCTGCCAGGACTGCATGCCGGAACGCGCATGGCCAACCACGATCACCCGCCCGTTCACAAGGTGTGCCGGCCGTTGCAGCATCGCGTCGAACGTGGGCAGGAACTCCTCGGCGATCACCAGGAATTCCGCGCGTCCGTCATTGACGATGTAGTCGAGCTCGCGGCCGGTGTAGGACACGTTCACCGGCACCATCACCGCACCGAGACGGCCGATGGCCAGCCAGGTGAGCGGGAATTGCGGCACGTTGGGCACCATCATCGCCACATGAGTACCCTTGCGTACGCCCAGGCCGGCCAGCCCGGCGGCCACCCGGTTGACCATCGCCTGCACTTCGCGATAGGTGGCGGTCTCGCCACTGTCGATGAAGCGCCAGGCCAGCCGGTCCGGCACTTCCGCGGCGGCCTGGGCGAGCAGCGCCGCCGTCGACGGGGGCAAGGGCTCGGCTTCGAGCTGGCGGCAGCGCTGCAGCGGGTCGGCGCTGTAGCGCGCGATGCGCCATTCGGACTGGATGGGTTTCTGCATTCAGGCAAGTCCCAGGAAACGCGCGCTGTTGTCATGCATCCACTTGCGGCGGATCGCATCGGGCAAGGGCAAGGCGTCGAACTCGGCATAGGCCTGCTCGACCGGCTGCATCGGGTAGGCGGTGCCGGTGAGGATCTTGTCCTGCAGGACCTTGGTGCCGTAGGTCAGCAGCGGCCGGTAGCCGGAATCCTCGAGCGCCAGGAGCTTGGGGCGTACCGCGACCACGCCGATGTACACATTGGGGTGGCGCCAGGCCACGCCGATGAGTTCCTCTATCCACGGCCAACCCGGCGGCGAGGCGCACACGCGCAATTCCGGAAAGTGCAGCATTACCTCGTCCAGATACGCGGGGCGGCCGTAATCCATCTGCGACGCGGTCGAAAAGTTGATGCCGCAGTGGATGTTGACCGGGATGTCGAGTTCCACGCACTTGGCGTAGAGCGGATACATGCGCTTGTCGTTGATGGCGAGCTTGAGCTCGAAGCATTGCAGGTTCAGGCCACGCAGGCCCAGCTCGCGTACCGCGGTTTCGAGGTCGCGCACTGCCGCCATGCCCTTGTGCGGGTCGACACCGGCAAAGCCGACGAAGCGCGGCCCGTGCTTCTTGCAAAAGGCGGCGACATCCTCGTTTTTCACCTTGAGGCCGAAGGTGGTCTCGTTATCGCGCGCCTTCACCACCACATGCTTGGCGCCAAGTTTCTCGTAGCTCTTGAGGTATTTCGCCAACGCCACCTTCTCGCTTGCGGGCTTGTCGACACGTGACTCGCTCTTCGCATACACCCGCCGGTAGTTGGCCAGGTGCGCGGTCTGCGGCGGATTGAAGGCGCGCGTGGGCGGTTTGCTGCCGTAGTCGATGAACATGCGGTCAGTCCTTTGCCGGTATGTGCCCGTAAACCTCGTGCGCCACGTCGGCGCCAATCACGCCCTGCTCGATGTCGCCTTGCACCAGGTCGGCGGCGCGTTCGCGCGGGTCGCCGAAGCCGGCGCCACCGGAGGTCGAGACCACTACCCGGTCGCCCTTGCGCAGCCGGGTACCGCGCTTGAGGTCGATGTCGATGATGTTGCCGTCGCGCCAGACCTCGGCATGGGTAAGCGCGCCGGCGCCACCGCCCATGAGGCCCCCGGGGGCGATCTCGAAGCGGTCGCCATACAGCGAGAAGTCGACGTCATCTGCCGTGATCTCGTAGGTGCGGCGCATGCCCAGCCCGCCGCGCCGGCGCCCGTGGCCGAACGAGCCCGGGTTGAGTTCATAGCCGGCAATGCGGAAGTAGTCGAAGTTCATGTCGAGTGCTTCGATCGGCGAATTGGTGGTGTTCGAGAGCGGCGCGGCGATGCCGTCGGCGCCGTCCCCCGTGGCGGAGGCGCCGAAGCCGCCGCCATAGGTTTCCAGGCACACCCGGTAGCGCCCGTTGGACAGGCGTGCCAGGCAGGTGATGAGCGCGTTGTCAAAACCGGAAGCGATCACCCGCGCCGGCAGCGGCTTGACCGTGGCGAGCGCCTTCATGACCGCGTCGTAGGCGCGGTAGCAGGGCAGCATGCGCGCGCGCACAGGCGCCGGTGGTCGCGGGTTGAGGATGCTGCCGTACGGCACTTTGAGCCGGATCGGCCGGAAGCTGCCTTCGTTGAAAGGCACGTCGCCGCCGATCAGCACGCCCTTGATGCAGCTCATCACCGCCGATTCGGTCGAGGCGAGCGGCGAATTGATGTTGCGCCCGACCTGCGCGCAGGTGCCCTCGAAGTCGATTTCCATCTCGTCGCCGGCGACGGTGACCTTCGCGCGCACCCAGAGCGGCGCGCCGCTGCCCTCGATGTCATCGCCCGCATCTTCGCCGAAGTAGACGCCATCCGGCAGGGCGCGGATGGCGGCGCGCAACTGGCGCTCCGAATAGGCGATCAGCTCCGCCATGGTCGCCCTGACGGCCGCCAGGCCATACTTGGCGCACAACTGGCGCACCCGCTCGATGCCGATCGCCTTGGCGGCGAACTGTGCGTTGAAGTCGCCCAGGGTCTGGTCGGGCACGCGGATGTTGGCCGAGAGCAGGCGCTCGAAGGTGCCGCCGTTCCAGTCGCGCGACAGGCTGAACTTGAGCGGCGGCAGCAACAGGCCTTCCTGGTAGACGTCGCTTGCCAGCGCATTCAGGCCGGCGCTGCCGCCGCCCAGGTCGAGGTGATGCGCGGTCGAACCGGCGAAGGCCACCAGTTCCCCATCGATGAACACCGGCCGGAAGATGAACACATCCTGCAGGTGCTGGCCGCCATGGAACGGGTGGTTGTTGACCAGGAAGTCGTCATCGGTCAGGGTGTGCGCCGGATACTGTGCCAGGCAGGCGCGCAGCGTGGTGTTCATCGAGCCCAGCTGCATCGGCACCATCTCCGACTGGGCGACGATGTTGCCCGCGGGGTCGAGGATGGCGCAGGAGGCATCGCGCGCCTCGCGCACGATGTTTGAATAGGCCGAGCGGACCAGCTTGGTGCCCATCTCGCGCGAGGCGGCGAGGAGCGCCTGGCTGATGACCGCGTAGTCGACCGGGTCGAGACGGGTCATGCGGATTCTCCGGTGCGTTGCAGGATCAGGTTGCCGCTGGCGTCGCCCTGCGCGGACCAGCCCGGCGGGACATAGATGGTGGCGGTGTCGTCCTCGACCAGCAGCGGGCCCGGCATGCCGCCGGCGGCATCGATATTCGCGCGGGTGGTTACCGCGCAGGTGCGCGCGGCGCGATTCTCGTGCAACGTGACCTGGCGGTCCGCACGCCCCGCCTGCGGCACGGGTTTGGGCGGCAGGATGGCTGCCTCCGGGGCGGTGGCGCCGACCCTGAGGCCCACCACCTCGATGCCCTTGCCGGCCAGGCCGGCGCCGCCGCCGTCCATGTAAACGCGCCGGTGCGCGTGGTCGAAGTGGGTGCGCAAGCCCGCTTCATCGAGCGCCGCCACTTCGTCGCTGGAAAGCGGCACATCGACTTCGAAGGCCTGGCCGATGAAGCGCATCTGCAGGGTGTGACTGAATTGCAGCGCACCTTCGAAGCCGAGCGCGCGAAAGCGCCCGCTCAACCGGGTACGCAGTTCATCGAGGACCCGGCCCACCGCCGCGGCGGCCGTCGCGTCGACCGCCACGCGGTGCGTGATGGTTTCATATTGGGTGAAATCGGCGGCTAGCAGGCCGAAGGCCGACAGCACGCCGGCGTTTTGCGGCACCACGATGGTGGCGATGCCCAAGTCCTCGGCGATGCGCCCGGCGTGCAGTGGGCCGGCGCCGCCGAAGGGTACCAGCACGTAGTCGCGCGGGTCACGCCCGAGTTCGGTGGAAATGAGCTGGATGGCGCGCACCACGTTGGCATCCGCCAGGCGGATGGCGCTGTCGGCGATCGCCTCGAGCGACATGCCGAAGGCTTCCGCCAGTGGCGCGAAAGCGCGCCGCGCCGCCTCGATGTCGAGTCGCATGCGCCCGCCCAGGAAGGATTCCGGCTGGATGGTGCCGCGGATCACGTGCGCATCGGTGACCGTCGGCGCGCTGCCGCCGCGCCCGTAGCAGGCCGGGCCGGGATCGGCGCCGGCCGAGCGCGGTCCGACCCGCAACATGCCGCCCGGGTCGCGCCAGACGATGCTGCCGCCGCCTGCGCCCACCGAGGCGATGTCGACCACCGGGGTGCGGATCGGCAGGCCGTCGACGGTGGTCTCGGGCGCGATCAGCGGCTTGCCGCCGGTGACCAGGCACACGTCGGTGCTGGTGCCACCCATGTCGAAGGTAACGAGATTGGCCTGCCCCGAGGCGCCTGCCTGGCGGATCGCGCCGGTGACGCCGGCGGCCGGGCCGGAGAACAATGCCGAGATGGCGTTCTTGCGGATGGCCGCCGCCGGCAGTCGCCCGCCGTTGGACTGCATGATCGAAAAGCGGCCGCGAAAGCCCTCGCTCGCCAGGCGTTCCTCGAAGCGGCCGATGTAGCTGTCGATGATCGGCTGCACGTAGGCCGACAAGGCCGTGGTGGAAGCGCGCTCATACTCGCGGAACTCGCGGCTGATGTCGGCCGAGCAGCTCACGAACATGTGCGGAAAACGCCGCCGGATGATCGCGGCGACCGCGTGCTCGTGCGCCGGGTTGGCATAGGCATTGAGAAAGCACACCGCCACCGCCTTGAACGGGCGCGCGGCCAGGGCCTCGGCCAGCACGGCCTCGGCGCGTGCCTCGTCGAACGCCAGGGCGGCGCTGCCATCGGCCAACATGCGCTCGGCGATCTCGATGACATCGCGCCGTTCGACCACCGGCACCGGCTTCCTGTAGAGCAGCTCGTAAACCTTGGGGCGGTCCTGGCGCTGTATCAGGAGCAGGTCGCGGAAACCGGCGGTGGTGACAAAGGCGGTGAGTGCGCCCTTGCGTTCGAGCACCGCGTTGGTGGCCACCGTCGACCCGTGCACCAGGTCGGTCACGCGGTCCAGCGGAATGTGGGCGGCGGCCAACGCCGCGAACACGCCCTCTTCGGGCCGCGCCGGCACGCTCGGCACCTTGGTGACCAGTACGCGATCGCCCTCGATGGCGATCAGGTCGGTGAAGGTGCCGCCGACTTCAATGCCGACTCTCATGCGATTGCAACTCCTGTGCTCATGGCTCGAACTTGATGTTGAGCGGGGCCAGCACCTGGCGCCACATCTCGGCCTCGTCGGCGATCATGCGGGCGAACTGTGCCGGTGTCATGTTGCCCACCTCGGAGCCGTCGCGCGCCATGCGTTCGGCGGTGTCCTTCTGCTGCGTGTAGCGGTTGATCTCCTCGTTGAGCCGGGTGATGATGGCAGGCGGCGTGGCTGCCGGCGTGACGATGCCGTACCAGGAATACGCCACCATCCTGGGCAGGCCCGATTCAACGAAGGTGGGAATGTCCGGGTTGGCGGCCATGCGGCGCTCGGAGGTGATGGCGATCGCCTTTACCCGCTTGCTGGCCACGTTGCCGAGCGAGGTGCCGACACCGTCGAAATGCAGGTCGGCGCGCCCGGCCATGATGTCGACGTTGGCCGGCGTGCTGCCCTTGTAGTGCACTGCGAACAGGTCGATGCCGGCGAGCGACTTGAGCAGTTCGCCCACCAGGTGCGAGGATCCCGCCACGCCCTGGGTCGCCCAGTTGGTCTTGCCCGGATTCGCCTTGGCATAGGCGATCAGTTCGCGCACGTTGTTGGGCGGATATTCCTTCGAGGCCACCAGCATGAAAGGCTGGCGTGCCACCAGGGCCACTGGCGCGAGTTGCTCGGGCTTGTAGCGCAGGTCCTTCATGGTGAGCGGATTCATCGCCATGGTGGTGACGGTCACCATCATCAGGGTATGCCCGTCGGGCGGCGAATTGGCGACCTGCTCGGCAGCCAGCGCAGTGGCGGCGCCGGGCTTGTTTTCAATGATGAAGGCCTGGCCCAGGCGCTGCTGCAGGCCGCCACCGACCATGCGCGCGAGGATGTCGGTGTAGCCGCCGGCCGGGTAGGGCACGATGATCTTCACCGGGCCGCGCGGATACTCCTGTGCGGCCGCGCTGCCCGCCAGCGCGCAGCCGGCCGCGATCGAAACAACGATGCGAAGCAGGGTCTTCATCATGTACATCCTTTCAGGAGGTCTTCGCGAAATGCTGGGCCACGCCTGCGCGTGTCACGGCACGGAAGTATTGCGGCGGGTGGCTCACGGCGGCACCCAGGTCCTCGGCCGCATGCCATGGCCAGCGTGGGTCGTTGAGCATGCCGCGCCCCAGCGCAACCATGTCGGCTTCGCCGCCCGCGACGATGGCTTCCGCATGTGACGGATCGCGGATCAGGCCGACGGCCATGGTCGGCAGGCCGGCTTCGCGCCGGATGCGCGCGGCGAACGGCACCTGGTAGCCCGGCGCCAGTGGTATGCGCGCCATGCTGTTGCCACCGGAAGAGGCATCGACGTAGTCGCAGCCAAGCTGACCGAGCGCAGCCGAGAACGCCACCGCGTCATCCGGCGTGATGCCGGCCTCGTCCCAGTCGGTGCCGTTGCAGCGCACACCCAGCGGCTTGTGCGCCGGCCAGGCGGCGCGCACCGCCGTGAACACCTCGAGCGGAAAGCGCATGCGGTTTTCTGCCGACCCGCCGTATTCGTCCTGGCGTCGGTTGGCGATTGGCGACAGGAACGAACTCAAGAGGTAACCGTGCGCGAAGTGCAGCTCGATCATGTCCAGGCCGAGGCGGTCGGCGCGGCGAGTGGCGTCGACAAAGGCGGTGGTGATGCTGTCCATCCCGGCGCGATCGAGCGCCTGCGGTGTCTGCCATTCGGAAATGAAGGCGATGGCTGACGGTGCCACGGTCTGCCAGCCGCCTTCGGCCACAGGCACATTGCCGCGCCCTTCGGTCGGCTTTTTCTGCGAACCCTTGCGGCCGGCATGCGCGAGCTGTATGCCGATCGGCATGTCGCTGTAGCGGCGCACGGTGGCGAGCACTCGTGCCAGCGCCGCCTCGCAGGCATCGGAATACAGGCCCAGGCATTCGCGGCTGATGCGTCCGCGCGGTTCCACCGCGGTGGCTTCGAGAATCAGCAGGCCGGCGCCAGAGAGTGCGAGGTGGCCCAGGTGGATCAGGTGCCAGTCGGTGGCGCAGCCGTCCTCCGCGCTGTACTGGCACAAGGGCGAGATCACGATGCGGTTCGGCAAGGTGAGGCCGCGCATCGTGAAGGGCTGGAACAGGGCGCTGGCCATGGGTGCGCGCTTCGCCGCCGCCTTCAGTCGGGTTGCACGCCGGCGGCGCGCAACAGGCTGCCGTACGACTGCACCTGCTCGCGGATGAAGGCGCCGAACTGTTCCGGCGTGGACGGGTTGGGCATGAAGGCCTGCTTCTCGAGCGCGGCCATGATCTCGGGCTTTCTCAGGATGGTGCCCAGCTCGCGATTGAGCCGATCGACGATCTCGCGCGGCATTTTCGCCGGGCCCACCAGTCCCATCCAGTTGGAAATGGTGAATTGCGGGACGCCCGCCTCGTGGATGGTGGGCACATCCGGCAGCAGCGGCGAGCGGCGGTTCAAGGTGGTGACCAGCGCGCGCAGCTTGCCTTCCTTGACGTAGGCCAGCGCCACCGCCGGCGGGTCCATCAGGGCCTGTACCCTGTTGGCCAGCAGGTCCGGCATCACCAGCGGGGCCGACTTGTAGGGAACATGCAGCATGTCCAGGCCGAGCAGGGCGTTCAACTGCGCGAAGGCGACGATGCCGCTGGGGTTGCCGGTGCCGTAGGCGAGCTTGCCGGGATTGGCCTTCACATGCGCCGCGAACTCCTGCAGGGTCTTCGCCGGGACAGTGCTGTTGACGAACAGGAACACCGTGTAGCGGCCGATGTCGGTGATGGGCGTGAAATCGGCATTGACGTCATAGGGCGGGTTCTTGCGCAGCGCCGGCACCGCGGCGAGCGGCCCGCCGCTGCCGACGCCAAGCGTGTAGCCGTCGGGAGCGGAACGCGCCACCTCGATGGCCGAGACCGCGCCGTCCGCGCCCGGCCGGGGTTCGATTACCACCTGCTGGCCGAGTGCCGTCGAAAGGGCGGGCGCCAGGACGCGCATGACGGCGTCTGTGGACGAGCCCGCGCCGAACGGGATCACCACCCGCAGGGGGCGGTTCGGGTATTGCGCCGTGGCTGCCGCGGCAAAGCAAAGGGTTGCAACCAGAACCGCGATTCGCGTGAGCATCTCAGGCCTCCATGGTTAGTGCATAGACATTGTGCGCCGCCGCCGCGCTGACCTTGCCGTTTGCGACATCCGCGGCCAGCGTTTCGCGTGCGCGCTCGTGGGGATCGCCGTAGCCGGCGCCCCCCGCCGTCTCGAGCACCACGCGATCGCCGCGCGACACCGTGGTGACGCACTTGGAGATGCGCTCGACGCGTCCGTCGGCACGGTGGATGGTTGCAACCGACATCGCGCCGTCGGCGCCGCCGCCCGAGCCACGTGCGGCGGTGAAATGGCGCTCGCCGCGAAAGGTGAAGCGGATGTCGTCGGCCAGGAACTCGTATTCGCGCACCACGCCCAGGCCGCCGCGCTGGCGTCCGGCGCCGCCGGAATCGGCGCGCAGGCCGAAGCGGCGGATGCGGATCGGCGCATCCAGGCAAAGCGCCTCGATCGGCTGGTTCATGCTGTTGGATCCGTCGGTCTGCAGGCAATCCACGCCGTCGCCGATACGGCTGGCGCCGGTGCCGCCGCACACCAGTTCGGAAAGGATGAAATGGCTGCCGTCGGCGCGCCGGCCGCCGAAGGCCAGCATCACCGACAGCCCGGCCGAGGCCGCCGGCACCCGGTCAGGCACCGCGTCGGCGAAAGCGCCGATCATCGCGCCGCAGATGCGCTTGATGGTGGCGGTGCGTGCGTTCACCGCCGCGGGGGCCTGCGGATTGACGATCGAGCCTTCCGGCAAGTGCAGCGTGACCGGCCGGAAGCAGCCGCCGTTGGTCGGAATCTGCGCGTCGGTGAGGGCGCGCACGGCGTAGTAGGCGGCGGCCTGCGCGCCCGAAGGCACGCAGTTGATCGGCCCGCGCACCTGCGGATTCGAGCCGGTGAAATCGAAGTGGATGGTGCCGTCCCGGACGGTCGCGGCCACCTCGATGCGCACCCGGCGGTCGAGATCGACGCCATCGTTGTCGAGCCAGTCGACGTAGCGATAGGTGCCCTCGGGCAGGGTGCGCAGGGCCGCGCGGGTCATTCTTTCGGAGCGATCGAGCAGGAGTTCGAAAATCCGCATCACCTGCGCCGCACCGTAGGTGCCGCACAGTTCGCCCAGGCGTCGCGCGCCGACCATGCAAGCCGACAACTGGGCGTTGAGGTCGCCCATGAAGGTGTCGGACAGGCGGATGTTCAGGCACATCATCTCGCGCAGGGTTTCGTTGACCCGGCCGCCCTCGATGTACTTGAGGGGCGGAATGCGCAGGCCTTCCTGGTAGATCTCGGTGGCGTTGGTGGGGATCGAACCGGGCGCCATGCCGCCCATGTCCTGGTGGTGCACCGTGGTGACCGAGAAGCCGACCATGGTGCCGCCGGCGAATACCGGGATGAACAACGTGATGTCCGGCAGGTGGGTGCCGCCGGAATAGGGGTCGTTGAGGATGTAGACGTCCCCCGGGGCCATGCCCGCCGGCGGATACTTGCGCACCACCGCGGCGAGTGCCGGGATCATGGTCGCCAGGTGGATCGGGATGGCGGTGGCCTGGGCGATGGTCTGGCCGTCGGCGGTGAAGATCGCCGCCGAGCAGTCCATGCCTTCCTTGACGATGGGCGAGAAGGCGCTGTGCAGGAGGGTCATCTGCATTTCGTTGGCGATGCCCTCGAGCTTGTTGCGCACCACCTCGAGGGTCACCGGGTCCACCTGCGTCACCGCCGCGTCGGCTCTGTCGTTCATGGCGCCCTCGTCAGTATCAGGACCTGGTTGTCGGCGACGCGGCCGGTCCAGCCGGGTTCGACCAGCGTCGTGGTGTCGCTTTGCTCGACGATTGCCGGGCCGTGCAGCGTGTCGCCGGGTGCCAGGCCGTCGCGATCGATGACCTGCGCGGCCACGAAGTCTTCGTGGCCGGCCAGCAGGATGCGCCGGCTGCCATTGCCGGTATCGCCGCGCCGCCCCACGTGCTTGCCTGGCCGCACAGCCGGCGCCCGCGCGCGATTGGGCGCGCGTTGCACCACCCGCAGGTTGACGAAGCGCGCGGGCGACCGGGTATGGTGGCCGTAGACCTGATCGTATTGCCGGCAGAACGCCTCGTAGAGCGTGGCGACCAGGGTGTCGGGCGCCGCGATGTCCAGCGCGACCTCGATGTGGTGGGCCTGGCCGACGTAGCATACGTCGGCATAGCACGAGGTTTCCACCGCGTCCGCCGGCACGCCTTCCTCGCGCATGCGCGCTGAACAGTCCGCCGCAAGCCGGGCGCATACCCGCAGGATTTCACCTACGTCGGCGTCGGCGAACTTCGCCATGAAGCCGGCGGCGGACTCGTGCTCGATTTGCGCCGACAACAGGCCCGATGCGCACAGTACGCCCGGATAGCGCGGCACGACGATGGTGGTCATGCCCAGTTCGCGCGCCAGCGCCGTCGCATGCAGCGCGCCGCCGCCGCCGAACGGCATCAGCGAAAAGCCGCGCGGGTCCATGCCGCGGCTGATCGACACCAGGCGGATGCCTTCGGCCATTTGCGCATTGACGACACGGTGGATGCCGAGGGCGGCCTGGTGCAGGGTCAGCCCGAGCGGCCGCGCCACCCGCTCCTCGATCGCGCGCGCCGCGAGTACGGGGTCGAGCTTGAGCGTGCCGCCGGCGAAATAGGCCGGGTCGAGGTAGCCGAGTACGATCGATGCGTCGGTCACGGTGGCCTCGCTGCCGCCGCGCCCGTAGCAGGCCGGTCCGGGGTCGGCGCCGGCCGACTGCGGCCCGACGCGCAGGCCGCCGCCGCTGTCTATCCACGCAATGCTGCCGCCGCCGGATCCGATGGAATTGACATCCACCATCGGTACCCGAATGCGGAAACCGTCGAGCAGGCCGTCCGGGCGGATCACCGGCTGCCCCTTGGAGATGAGGGCGATATCGCAACTGGTGCCGCCAATGTCCACCGTAATCAGGTTCTCGTGCCCGGCCGAACGGCCGGCTTCGCGCGCGCCGACCACGCCGGCGGCGGGGCCGGAAAGAAACAGCCGGATCGGGCGCTGCCTGGCAATGCGCGCCGAGCAGATGCCGCCGCGCGACTGCATGATCTGCAAGGGGGCGGGAACGCCGGCGCCCTTGAGATCGCGCTCCATGGCCGCAAGGTATCGGTCCAGCCCGGACTTGACGTAGGCGTCGAACGCCGTGACGACGGTACGCTCGTATTCGCGGAATGCCGGATCGACCTCGGAGGAAATCGACACCACCAGCGCAGGATGGCGCGCACGGATGAACTCGGCGGCGCGCTGTTCGTGCGCAGGATTGACAAACGAAAACAGGAAACTAACCGCGATGGCTTCGACACCGTCGGCGACCAGCGCGTCGACCGCTTCGGCAAGCGACGCGGTGTCGAGTTCGTCGATGATCGCGCCGTCGGGACCGATCGACTCCGCGACGCCGCGGCGCCGCGCACGAGGCGCCAGGAACAGCGGGGTCTCGGGCTTGAGCAGAAGTTCATAGATCTGGCGGCGGTTCTGCCGGCCTATCTCGATGACATCCTCGAATCCCGCGGTGGTGAGGAGCCCGAGGCGGGCGCCTTTGCGTTCCAGTACCGCATTGGTCGCCACCGTGGTGCCATGCGCGAAGCTTGTCACCGCGCCGGGCGCGATGCCCCACTGCGGCAGCAGGCGCTTGAGCGCCTCGCGCACCGCGGCGCTCGGGTCGGCGCGGGTGGACGGCAGCTTGGCGATGTGCTGCGTGCCGGCGTCGTCGATGGCCACCACGTCGGTGAAGGTGCCGCCTATGTCGATGCCGATGCTGGCCAAGATCGTTCCCGCTGTGTTGATCCGGATTCCATTATGGGAAGCGCTGGCTATACTCCAGGTTCCAATAACTGAAACTTCAGGTTATAGATGAACCTGCGTCAGCTGGAGGTATTCGAGGCCGTGATGCGCACCGGATCGGTGGCCCAGGCGGCCCGCGCGCTGGGTGTTTCACAACCGGCGATCAGCAAGTCCCTGCGCCTGGCCGAGGAAGCGGCCGGGTTCGTGCTGTTCCGGCGGGTGCGCGGGCGCGTCTTTCCCAGCCCGGAAGCCGAGACGCTGCTGCCGCAGGTAGAGCGTATGCGCGGCGACCTCGACACCATCTCGACCCTGATCCGCCAGTTGCGTGACGGCAACGCCGGCAGCGTGACGGTGGCTGCGCCGGGTTCCGTGGCGCATGCGTTCATCACGCCCGCGATCGCGGCTTTCACGCAGGAGCGGCCGAACATCCGTGTCGAGGTGATGATCCTGCCCACGGCGATGGTGGCCGACCGGGTGGCCGAAAGCCAGGCCGACTTCGGTGTGGTCCATCAGCCCACTGACAATCCCTACCTCGACGGCGAGGTGATCTGCGAGGCAGACGGCGTATGCGTGATGCGCTCGGGCCACTCGCTGGCGCAACGCAAGAGCCTGGCGGCGCGCGACTTGCTGGGTGAACGGCTGATCTGCTATCGGGAAGATACGGCGATCGGCTGGCTGGTGCGCCGCGCCCTGCGCTCCGCCGGCGAGCGGCACGAGGTGGACATTGTCATCAACCAGTCGCAACAGGCGCTCGATCTGGTCGAGGCCGGCGCGGGCATCGCCATCATGGATCCGTTCCTGCTGATGGCTGTGCATCGGCCAGCGCTGGCGGCGGTGCCGTTCCGGCCCCTGATACCGAACCGGCTACGCGTGATCCGGGCGCGTGAGCGGCCGCGCTCGCGTGCCGCGGCGCAGCTCGAGCGCAGTATCCGTAGCGTCATCCTGGCGCGTACCGGAGCCTCATCGCTGGCAAGCCTGGTGAAGCGGGTCGCGCCGGGCAGCGCGAAGATCCTGCGCGAAGGTTCGGCCGTCTAGGCCCGGGGGCGGATCACTCGAACTTGCCCTGGCGACCCGCGCCGGCGGCAAACCGCGCGGCGCCGGCCTTGGTCTCGCCGCTGGCCATGGTGCGAAGGCCGTGCGCGAATTCGTTTGTCATCGCGGCCCCGAAATCCATGCCCCACTGCCCGATGGCGCTCATCCGGTCGGAGCGCAGGCAGGCCTGCGGAAACTTGACGAGGTCGCGCGCCAGCGCCTGGGCCGCCGCGAGCGACTGGCCGTGCGGCACCACGCGATTGGCCAGCCCCATGTCGAACGCTTCCTGCGCCCCGACCGGGCGGCCGGTGAGGATCAGGTCCAGCGCGCGGCTCTGGCCGATCAGGCGCGGCAGGCGTACGGTGCCGCCGTCGATCAAGGGCACGCCCCAGCGGCGGCAAAAAACGCCCATGGTCGCCGTTTCCTCGACCACCCGCAGGTCGCACCACAGCGCCAGTTCGATGCCGCCGGCCACCGCGTAGCCCGAGACCGCCGCGATCACCGGCTTGGACAGCACCAGTCGCGTGCAGCCCATCGGCGCGATCGCGTTCATGTCCGGGTTGATCGGGTTGGCGCGCGCGTCCTCGCCCATGCCCAGCGCCACCGCTTTCAGGTCGGCGCCGGCGCAGAAGGTGTCGCTGGCGCCGGCCAGCACGGCGACGTCGGCCTGCGCATCGCGATCGAACGCAACGAAGGCGTCGTAGAGTGCCTGTGCGGTGGTCCCGTCGACCGCGTTCTTCGCCTGCGGGCGGTCCAGGACTATGGTGGTGACGCGATCGGTGGTGCTGACGTGCAGCGTCATCCCGCCCTCCGCGTTCAGACCCGCTCGACGATGGTGGCAATCCCCATGCCGCCGCCCACGCACAGGGTGGCCAGGCCATAGCGCAGCTTGCGCGCGTGCAGTTCGTCGATCAGGATGCCGAGGATCATCGCGCCGGTGGCGCCGAGCGGATGGCCCATGGCGATCGAGCCGCCGTTGACGTTGACCTTTTCTTCCGGCACGCCCATTTCCTTCATGAACTTCATCGGCACGGCGGCAAACGCCTCGTTGATCTCGAACAGGTCGATGTCGTCGATGGTGAGTCCGGCCTTGGCCAGCGCCTTGCGCGCCGCCGGCATCGGGCCGGTCAGCATGATGGTGGGGTCGGCGCCGGAAAGCGCGGTGGCGAGGATGCGCGCGCGCGGCGTCAGGCCCAACTGCCGGCCCTTGGATTCGGACCCCACCAGCACGGCGGCGGCGCCATCGACGATGCCGGAGGAATTGCCGGCATGGTGCACATGGTGGATGCGCTCGACCTGCGGATACTTGCGGATGGCCACGCCGTCGAAGCCCATCTCGCCGATCTGCGCGAACGAAGGCTTGAGGGACGCCAACCCTTCCATGGTGGTGCGCGGCTTGATGAACTCGTCGCGTTCCAGGATCATCATGCCCAGCATGTCCTTGACCGGCACGACGCTCTTGTCGAACTTGCCGGCGTCGCGCGCGGCGGCGGCCTTCTGTTGCGAGCGCAGCGCGAAGGCGTCGACATCCTCGCGGCGGAAGCCTTCGAGGGTGGCGATCAGGTCCGCGCCAATGCCTTGCGGCATGAACTCGGTGTCGAAGTTGGTCTGCGGGTCCTGCGCCCAGGCGCCGCCGTCGGAGCCCATCGGCACCCGGCTCATGGACTCGACCCCGCCGGCCACGACCAGGTCTTCCCAGCCGGAGGCGACCTTTTGCGCGGCCAGGTTCACCGCCTCCAGGCCGGAGGCGCAAAAGCGGTTCAACTGCACGCCCGCCACCTTCCAGTCCCAGCCGGCGGCCAGCGCCGCGGTTTTTGCGATGCACGAGCCCTGCTCGCCGATCGGCGAGACGCAGCCCATGACCACGTCTTCCACCTCGGCGGTGTCGAAATCATGGCGCGCCTGCAGGTCGCGCAGCACGCCGGAGAGCAGCGTGATGGGCTTGACTTCATGCAGCGAACCGTCGGACTTGCCTTTGCCGCGCGGGGTGCGGATCGCGTCGTATACGAATGCCTGGGCCATGGCTGGGATTCCTGTTGGACTTTGGAAAGCGGCAATCATAACTCTGCCGGGCCTGTGGCACACTCGGATTTGCCCCAACCTGATCCGGGCTGTCGATATGCGGTGCCGCTTTCGCCAGCCCCTCATTTTTTCAAGGAAGCTTTGATGCGTATTGCAGTGATGGGCGCCGGCGCGGTCGGCGGGTATTTCGGCGGGCTCCTGGCGCTTGCCGGCCATGAGGTCACCTTCATCGGCCGTGGCGAACACCTGCGCGCCATGCAGTCCGGCGGCCTGCAACTGGAAACGCCGAAAGGCACGCTTGTGGTGGGCAATGCGCGCTTTGTCGGCGAGGCGCGCGACGCCGGCCCGTGTGACTACGTGCTCTTCGCGGTCAAGGCCTACGACATCGAAGCCGCGGCCGCGCCGCTCAAGCCGCTGGTGGACGGGGGCGCGACCATCATCTCGGTGTTGAACGGGGTCGACCACCAGGACCGCATCGCAGCGGTGGTGGGTGCCGGCAGCGTACTGGGCGGCCTGGCCCTGGTGTCCGGCGTGATCGTCAAGCCGGGCGTGATCCGCTACACCTCGCCAATGTCCTCATTGCGCTTCGGCGAAGCCGACGGCAGCATGAGTGCGCGGGCAATCGCCTTCCGCGACGCCTGTATTGCCGCCGGTTTTGGCGCCGACCTGGTGGCCGACATCCGCACGGCGCAATGGACCAAGTTCGTCGGGCTGGCCACCAACGCGGCGCTCACCAGCCTCATCCGCCTGCCGTGCGGCCACATCTATCACGACCCAGAAATCGCCGCGATGGCCCTGCGCGCCTTCGGCGAGGTGGCGGCGCTGGCGCGCGCCGAAGGCATCGCCATGCCGGAGGACACCGCCGAGCGCGCGCTGGCCATGCATCTGGGCTTTCCCAAAACCATGTACGCCTCGATGTTCCACGACCTTGCCAAGGGCAAGCCGATGGAACTCGACAGTCTGTCCGGCTATATCGTCCGGCGTGGACGCGCGCTGGGCGTGCCGACGCCGGTGCATGAGATGGCCTACCTGGCGCTCAAGCCTTATATGCACGGCGCACCTTCGCCGCTGGAGTGAGTCAGGCGGCGAGGCGGAAGCGGCCGGAGCGCCAAATTCGTCTCAGTCGCCCGAGACCGGTTTCGACCGGTAGTGCAGCGGGAACAGCCGCTTGACCACCACGTCATCGGACGCCCAGGCCTTGCAGCCGTCGATGAAACGGGGTTTTTCGACATTGCGGTCGGGCGCCGCCTCGGTAGCCACGTCGCCATTCCTGGGCCAGCTGCCCATGGTCTGGAAGGCCACGGTGGCCGCCGGCATCAGCAGTTCCTTGAGATGCGTGCAGCCTTCAGTGCCACCGACGGCTGCCTGCACCGCCTTGCGCCAACCGCGTGCGAGATTCGCGCCGATCAGGCGCTTGTAGGCGGGGGCCACGGTGAAGCAGGCATCGTAGGGCGCATGCTGCGTCGAAACCGCGATGTCGTGCACGTTCTTGTCGGTGTCGACGGTCAGGCGCAGATGCATCTCGTGGACATGCATGCCGGCGGCGCGGTGGCCGCGATAGGGCTCGTCCATCGGGTAGGTCTTGGTGTCGACCAAGCGCGCCTCGACGTCCCAGAGGCCGTCTTCGCGGGCAAAGCCTTCGCAGGTGATGGTGCGGGTGTGCAGATGGCGCCGGGGCGCGGCTTGAGGCAGGTTCATGCGGATCGAAAATGGATGATGGACGGTTCGACGGCACGAATGCCGACGGATTGAAACGAAAAAGGGGGCTTGGTAGCCCCCTTCAAGTTACCGCAGAGCGGACTGTTTCGCTCAAGCCTTCAGGCTGGTGCTCTTGATCGGCAAATCGCGCACCCGCTTGCCGGTGGCGTTGAAAATCGCGTTCAACACCGCAGGTGCGGCCACCGCGATGGTCGGTTCGCCCACGCCGCCCCAGAATCCGCCCGAGGGCATGACGATGGTTTCGACCTTGGGCATTTCCGAAATGCGCAGCGGCTGGTAGGTGTGGAAATTCTCCTGCTCGATGCGCCCGTCCTTGACCGTGCATTCCTGGTGCAGCATCGCACCCAGGCCATAGACGAACGAGCCTTCAACCTGGTGCGCGATCTGCTTCGGATTGACCGCATGTCCCGAGTCGGTGGCGGCGACGATGCGCTTGACGGTGAGCTTGCCGCTGGCTGATACGCTCACTTCCGCGCAGGCGGCGATGTAGCTGCCAAAGCAATAGAACACCGCCAGGCCACGGCCGGAACCCTTCGGCAGCGGCTCGCCCCAGCCGCCCTTGTCTGCCACCGCCTTGAGCACCGCCCAGCCCTTGGGGTTCTTGACCATCAATTTCTGGCGCACCGCCAGCGCGTCCTGGCCGGTGGCGTGCGCGATCTCGTCGATGAAGCACTCCATGTAGATGGCGTTCTGGTTGGCATTCACGCCACGCCAGAATCCCGGCGGCACATGCGTGTTGCGCATCGCATGGTCGATGTTGAGGTTGTCGAACGCATAGCTGATGGCATGGTCCGGGAAGCGGTCATGGCCCACCGGCAGCAGACCCTGGAAGGTCAGCAGGTCGGCGCCGTTGACCATCAGGGTCGGCAGCACCGAGGCCAGGATCGACTGGCCGGAGATGCGCATGTTCAGGCCCGTGATGTTGCCGGCGGCGTCGACGCCTGCGGTCAGCTTGCACTGCGTCACCGGATGGTAGGCGCCGTGCAGCATGTCCTCCTCACGGCTCCAGATCAGCTTGACCGGGGTGCCGGGCATTTGCTTGGCCACCGCGACCACCTGGCGGATGTAGTCGGTCATGCCGCGCCGGCCGAAGCCACCGCCGAGGTTTATCTTGTAGACGTCGCATTTTTCCAGCGGCAGGCCGGATGCCGTCGAGGTGGCCGAGAGGGCGGCGTCACCGTTCTGCGTCGGGCACCAGACTTCGCACTTGTCGGCCGTCCAAATCGCCGTGGCGTTCATCGGCTCCATGGTGGCGTGGTTCTGGAACGGGTAGCTGTAGACCGCCTCGATCTTCTTGGCCGCCTTGCCGATGGCGCCCGCAGCGTCGCCCACCTTGTTGCCGACAAACACCGACTCGGTCGCATCCAGGCCGGCCTTGTTGCGCTCGGCGATGGTGGCGCTGCTGACCTTGGTGTTGGGGCCCAGGTCCCAGTTGATGGGCAGGGCGTCGAGCGCCTTCTTGGCGTGCCACCAGGTATCGGCCACCACCACCACGGCGTTGTCGCTCGCCTGGACCACGGTCTTGACGCCGGGCATGTTCTTGATCTTGTCGGCGTCGAAGCTCACCACCTTGCCGCCGAACACCGGGCAGGCCTTGATGGCGGCATTGACCATGCCGGGGAGTTTCAGGTCGGTGCCGTAGACGCGCGAGCCGTTGACCTTTTCTTTCGTGTCCAGGCGCGCCATGCCCTTGCCGATCAGCTTCCACTGATGCGGTTCCTTGAGCTTGACTTCCTTGGGCGGCTCCATCTTGGCGGCCGCTTCGGCGACCTTGCCGTAGGTGGTCTTGCGGCCGCTGCCGTTGTGGGTGATGACGCTGTTAGCCACCGAGCACTCGGCAGCCGGGACGCCCCATTCCTTGGCGGCGGCGGCGATCAGCATCTCGCGTGCCATCGCGCCACCTTGGCGCACATACTCGTGCGACTGGCGGATGCCGCGCGAGCCGCCGGTGGACATGTCGCGCCAGACGCGCTTGCGCGCCAGGTTCTGGCCCGGGGTGGGCTGCTCGGTGGTCACCTTCGACCAGTCGCACTCGAGTTCCTCGGCCACCATCTGCGCCAGGCCGGTGAGCGTGCCCTGGCCCATCTCGGAGCGGGCAATGCGGATGACGACGGTGTCGTCCGGGTTGATCACCACCCAGGCGTTGATTTCGGGCTTGGTGAGGTCGGCGCCCTTTTGTACCTGGGCGAAAGCGTCGCCCGAGGGCATGCCGAAGCCGAAAGCCATGCCACCGGCGACGGCGGCGCTCGAGACGACGAAGTTGCGGCGGGATTCGTTGAACTGCGTGAAGATTTGCGGATTCATGTTGTCGGTCTCCTGGTCAATCACGCTTTGGGCGCGGTTTGGCCGGCGGCCATGTGGATGGCGGCGCGCACCTGCTGGTAGGTGCCGCAACGGCAGATGTTGGTCATCGCGTCGTCGATGTCCTTGTCGGTCGGCTTGGGCTTCTTCTTGAGCAGTGCAGCGGCGGCCATGATCATGCCGGACTGGCAGTAGCCGCACTGCGGCACATCCATCGCGATCCAGGCCTTCTGGATGGCATGCGTGGAGTCCTTCGACAGGCCTTCGATGGTGACGATCTTCTGCGTCGGCTTGACCGCCGAGATCGGCATCACGCACGAACGCACGGGCGCGCCGTCGATGTGCACGGTGCAGGCGCCACACTGGGCCATGCCGCAACCGAACTTGGTGCCGGTCAGTCCCACCTGCTCGCGCAGGGCCCACAACAAGGGGGTGTCAGGTTCGGCGGCGACGTCGACCGTCTTGCCGTTCACATTCAGCTTGGCCATCAAATTCCTCCGGATAAACTTTGGATGCAACAGGGATACGGGAACAACAAACGAAAACACCTGCTCGCGCAGGTTTCTTCCGTGTTTGTAACACGACTTTCCGCATGCGTCCTTGATTGATGTGGCGCACTCGGAAAGGGAGGCTCACCACATGCCGGATGCTGCGATGCAGCAAGGGCGCGCGCGATTGCGGGCCCCCCGGTTAGGCGCAATAATCGCGCCCTTGTGCCCCCTGCCTACCCGCTAGACCTGATCCATGTTGCGCTTCCTGTTCGTGGCCTTGCTGTGCGCGCTTCCTGCGCAGGCGCAGGAGTTGCGGCCGTATCGGGTTGACGACAACGCGATCCGCGAGCCGCTGGCTTCGGCAGGCGATGCGCTTCGCGGACGCGCGATGCTGGTGGCCCGCGACCCCGCCAACTGCATCCTGTGCCACACGGCGCCCGCCGACCTGGCGAAGTCCGGCGTACGATTTTCCGGCAACCTCGCTCCCTCGCTCGACGGCGCTGGCTCGCGCTGGACACCCGAACAGTTGCGCCTGCGACTGGTCGACAGCAGCCGGCTCAACCCGCAAACCATCATGCCGTCGTACTATCGGACCGAAGGGCTCACCGAAGTGGCTGCGGCCTTTCGCGGCAAGCCGATCATGAACGCGCAGCAGATCGAAGACCTGATCGCGTATCTTTCGACACTCAAATGAAAACCGCCCATCGCTACCTCCCCGTGTCGCCACGTCGCCGCGCTCTCCTGGCCGGCGCGGTGGTCCTGCCGCTGCTGCCGGCCGGCACACATGCGCAGGAAAATCCCGAGGTCGCGGCCTACAAGGCTTATGTGGGGTCGCGCGCGGTGCGCGAAGGGCGACTGGTGCTCGACATTCCACGCATTGCCGACAATGGCAACGTGGTGCCGGTGCGCATCGCCATGCCCGGCCCCTTCGCGCCTGGCGCGGAGGTCAGGACCATCCACCTGTTTTCAGAGAAGAACCCGGTGCCGCAGATGGCGGTTTTCCATTTCCCGCTGCCGGTGGGCAAGGTCGAGGTCGAGTCGCGCGTGCGCCTGGCCGGCACCCAGCGCGTGGCGGCGGTGGCCACCATGGCCGACGGGACCCTGTATTCGGCCATGGCCGACATTGTTGTCACGGTGTCGGCGTGCATCGACGGTACCTGAAGTGAAACTACTCCCACGCTCGCTGTGCTCGCTGCCCCCCGAGGGGGCATGTCAGTTACTCGGGGCGGCCCTTCGGAACTGACATGAAACGACCCCCACGCTCGCTATGCTCGCTGCCCCCCGAGGGGGCATGTCAGTTACTCGGGGCGGCCCTTCGGAACTGACATGGCCGACGCCCGCATCCAGGTACCCGCGCAGATCCGTCGCGGCGACACCTTCGAGGTCAAGATCCTGATCCGCCACGGCATGGAGACCGGCTATCGCCTCACCGATGATGGCAAGCCGATCGCGCGCAATGTCATTCGCCTGGTGACCTGCCGATACAACGGTGTCGAGGTGTTCCGGGTCGAGCCCAGTTCCGGTATCGCCGCCAACCCGCTGTTCACCTTCCATGTCACCGCGCGCGATTCGGGTGAGCTGGTGTTCGACTGGGTGGACGATTCCGGCGAGAGCGCCAGCGAGCGCGCCGCCGTCACCGTCGCCGGCTAGCTGCCGGCGCCTGCTTTCCACATTACGAGGAAAATCCATGAGCGCATTCGTCCTGTACGTTGAAGTTGAAATCGCCCCCGGCAACGAAGCCGCCTGCCGCGCCGCCATGCTCAAGAATGCCAAGGCTGCCCGCGAAACCGAACCCGGCTGCCTGCAGTTCGATGTCATCGAGGACGTGGAAAATCCGCTGCGCGTGCGCTTCTACGAGGTGTACAAGGATGAGGCCGCTTTCGCCGACCACCAGCAGACCGCGCACTTCAAGGAATGGGTGGCCAGCGGCGTGCCGCTTCTGAAGTCGCGCCAGCGCCAGACCTTTCGTCGCATCGCCCCCTAGAAAAGCCCGCGACAGGCGCCAGATGCGGAGTCTTGCTGCCTGCCTTGTCGCGCTGTGCTGCGGATTCGCTTTCGCCCAGGAGCGCAGCCTGCCGCTGGAAAAATTGCGTTCCGGCAGCACCTACATGGGCGCCGACCTGCGTGCCATGCAGGCGGACGAGTTCGCCAATGCCGGCATGCTGTGGGTCGAAAAGGGGTCAAAGCTGTGGGGCACCCGCGCCGGCGCGGCCGCTAAGTCGTGCGCAGATTGCCACCGCGACGCGCGCGAGTCCATGAAGGGCGTGGCCACGCGTTACCCGGCCTTTGACAAGTCGGCCGGGCGCCTTCTTGACCTCGAGGGCCGCATCAACCAGTGCCGCGTCGAACGCCAGCAGGCCGTGCCACTGGCGTTCGAATCGGAGGAATTGCTCGGGCTCACCAGCTACGTGGCCATACAGTCGCGCGGCATGCCGATCAAGGTGTCCGTCGACGGCCCGGCTGCGGCGCATTTCGAGCGCGGCCGCGCCCTGCACGCGCGGCGCATCGGCCAGGTGAATCTGGCCTGTGTGCATTGCCATGACGACAACGCCGGCAAGCGATTGCTGGCCGAGACCATCAGCCAGGGGCATCCCAACGGCTGGCCCGGTTACCGGCTCGAGTGGCAGGCGGCCGGTTCGCTGCAGCGCCGCCTGCGCGCCTGCTATTCGGGGGTGCGCGCGGAACTGCCGCCTTACAACTCGGCGGACCTGCTTGATCTTTCACTGTTTCTGGCGTGGCGGGCCGAGGGGCTTCCGATCGAGAGCCCGGGCGTCAGGCGCTAGGCTGCTTCCCGGCATGGCCATCCGGGCATGGCCGCCTCGTGTCCTTACGGCAGGTTTTCCCGCAATACGATGCTCATGCGCACCGGCTCCACCCCGGCCAGCGGCGCGCGCTTGTCGCGCAGATTGGCGAAGATGCGCACACAGTTGCTGATCACCGCGGCGGGGCTTTGGGTGAGCACGGCGTCGAGCGTGCCGTCGATGAGGAACGCGCGCGTGTCTGGCGTCAGGCCATGGGCGATGAACACCACCTCCTGGTCGCGCCTGGCTTCCTTGAGTGCGCGCGCCACACCTTCGGAGGCACCGCCGATGTTGTAGATGCCCACCAGTTCGCGGTACTGGCGCAGGAGCGCACGGGTCTGCCGGTAGTTGGTTTCCACGTCGTCCTGGCCTTCGCGCAGGCCGATCACTTCGAGGGCTGGAAACATCTCTTCCATCAGATGGAAGAAGCCCGCTTCACGCTCCTCGTGCGCCCGATAGCTGCGGCTACCGGCGATCAGCGCCACCTTGCCCTTGGCCGGCCCGGCAAAGCGCCCGAGCAACAGGCCGGCGGTGCGTCCGGCGGAGCGGTTGTCCAGGCCCACGTAGGCGGTGCGCGGCGAATGCGACAGGTCCGAGATCAGCGTGGCCAGGCTCACGCCGGCATTGCTGAGTTTGCGCACCGCCTCGTGCACGGCCGGGTGTTCGAGCGCCATGAAGGCGATGGCGTCGGCATTGCGACCGTAGCGCAGCAGGCTTTCGGCCAGCGCGGCGGGATTGAAGCCCTCGATGAACGCATGCCTGCAGCGCACGTTGAAAGGCGCGAGTTCGTCGCCGGCGAAGTCGATGAAGTCGCCCAGCATGCGGATGAAGCGGTTGGTCCCGGCCGGCAACAGGAACACCACCCTGAGCGGCGCGGGCCGGATCGCGGCATACAGGTCTTCGGCCGGCAGGTAATCCAGCGCCGAGGCCGCCTTGAGCACCCGCTGCGCGGTGGCCGCGCGCACGCCAGGCCTGCGGTTGAGGACGCGATCCACGGTGGCGGTGGACACGCCGGCCATGCGCGCAATGTCGGGTACCCGCGCGCGGCTGGCGGCAACGGTCGGGTTGCGGGGCAGGTCTGGTTCCATCAAAAACCATCATAAATGCAATTTGACGGCAGCGTACGCCGATCCCACCATTGCACGCACAAAGCACCGGCCCTTCGGCGGGTGCACATCAAATAATCGCAAGGAGACATCATGCTGACAACACGTCTTGCCCGTCGCGCCCTGGTTGCCGCCATCGGCAGCACATTCGCCCTCGCCATGTCGCCGGTCGCCCTGGCGCAGAAGACCGTCGAGTTCCGTTACGGCCACATGAACCCGCCCAACTCCGCCGCCGGCATGCAGGCACAGTGGCTGGCCGACGCGATCGCCAAGAACACCAGTGGCGGCATCAAGGTCACCGTCTATCCTTCCTCCCAACTGGGCAAGCTGCAGGAACTGGCCGAGGCCGTCTCCACCGGCACCATCGCCCTGTCTCACAACACCGCCGGCGGCATCGGTTCGCTGCACGAGCCCTTCGGCGCACTCGATACACCCTACCTGTACCGCGATGTCGACCACCTCATGAAGGTGATGGACGTCAACGGCCCGGTGATGAAGAAGTTGAACGAAGGCCTCATCAAGGCGGCCGGCGTGCGTGTCCTGTACGCCTACTACTTTGGCACGCGGCAACTCACCGC
Source organism: Burkholderiales bacterium (assembly GCA_965279115.1). Lineage (GTDB taxonomy): Bacteria > Pseudomonadota > Gammaproteobacteria > Burkholderiales > JAEUOS01 > JAEUOS01. The sequence goes on along the minus strand of OZ257137.1, from coordinate 1,865,015 downwards.
CAACAAGGCGGTGATGCAGCCGTCGGACCTCACCGGCCAGAAGATCCGCGCCATCCCCTTCCCCATCTACATGAGCGCCGTGCAGGGCCTGGGGGCCGTTCCGGTGCCGGTGGACTGGTCCGAGGTGCCCACGGCGCTTGCCACCGGGCAGGTTGCCGGGCAGGAGAATCCGGTCAACGTGGTGCTGTCGTCCAAGCTCTATGAAAAGCAGTCGCACATGATGCTCACCTCGCACATCATGAACGCGCAGCTGATCGTCATCAACGAGAAGGCCTGGCAGGCCCTGTCGCCGGCGCAGCGCGACCAGATCGCCGCCGCCGCCGACGAAGTGCGCCGCAAGGCCACCGAGATGGTGAGGAACGACGAGAACGCCGAACTCGAAAAGCTGAAGGGTCTGAAGATGAACGTCATCGGCCCGGCCAACGGACTGAAGCTCGACGCCTTCAAGGCTTCGGTGGGCAAGGTGGTGCAGGAGAAGTTCGGCGCCAAGTTCGGCGACCTGTACCGCGAAATCGCCGCCGTCAAGTAAGCCGCCAGCGCCATGCAGTCTGACGTCACCGTGAAGGGCCCGGTGAGACGGGCCCTCTTCGCCCTGTGCCGGGCAGCCGAGAGCATGGCCGTGTTCATGCTGCTGGCGGTGACCGCGCTGGTGATGATCCAGGTGTTCGCGCGCGAACTGTTCAACGACGGTGCGCCGTGGGCCGATGAACTTGCGCGCTTCTGCGGGCTCGGGCTGATTTTCCTCGCCGTGCCGCTGCTCCTGCTCAAGGACGGCCACGTGCGCGTCGACATGTTCATCAACCTGCTGCCGCGCGCGCCGCGCCGGGTGGCCGACTTCGTCAACGAGTTCCTCACCTTGCTGTTCTGCGTGCTCTACCTGGTGTCGGGCTGGTTCTTCATGCAGCGTGCCGGCAGGTTCGCCAGCCCGGCGCTGGCGATTCCCAACCTGGTGTACTACATGCCGGCGGCCATCGGCATGGCCTTGACCCTGCTGGCGGCGATCGACCGGGTGCTTGCGGCCCTGCGCGGCGACCTGGCCCGCAGCATCGATGCCGGAGGGCATGGCGCATGATGAGCATCGCGGCGATCCTGCTGTTCCTGCTGCTGGTGGTGATGGGCCTGCCGATCGCCATGTCCATGGGCCTGGCGGCGGGCGCGGTGATCTGGTGGTTCGACATGCCGCTGGCGGTGGTGGCGCAACGCACCATCAACTCGCTCGATTCAACCCCGCTCCTGGCGGTTCCGATGTTCATCTTCGCCGCGGCGGTATTCAACTGCGCCGGCATCACCTCCCAGCTTTTCGATTTTATCCGCATGGTGGTCGGGCGCATCCGCGGCGGGCTCGGGCATGTGACCGTGCTCACCCACCTGGTGTTCTCCGGTGTCTCGGGCGCGGCGCTGGCGGACATCGGCGCGCTCGGCAAGGTCCAGATCGAGATGATGCGCGAGCAGGGCTACGACGACGAGTTCTCCGCCGGCATCTGCATGGCCGCTTCCACACTCGGCCCGATCTTTCCGCCTTCAATCCCGCTGGTCATCTTCGCGATGGCCGCCGAGATTTCGCCTGTCAAGCTGTTGCTGGCGGGCATCATTCCGTCCCTGATCATCGCCGCCTTCCTGATGGGGCAGATCGCGATCACCGCCCGGCGCCGCAACCTGCCGCGCGACACCATCGTCGTCACGCCCGCGCTATTCATGCGCCAGTTGTGGTTCTCGTTGCCCGCCTTGTTCGCGCCGGTGGTGCTGATCGGCGGGCTGGTGGGCGGATTCTTCGGCTCCACCGAGGCCGCCGCTGTCACGGTGGTGTACGCCATCGTCATCGGCCTGGTGTTCTATCGCAAGCTCACCTGGTCCGGCTTCATCGCCGCCGCGCGCGAAACCGTGCAGTCCACCGCCAGCGTGCTGTTGATCGTGGGCTGCGCAGCGCTTTTCGCCTGGGTGTTGACCATCGACAGGGTGCCGACCCGTGCCGCCGAGTTCCTGCTGTCGCTGACCAAGAACCCGTACGTGCTGCTCCTCATCGTCAACATCCTGCTGCTCATCATCGGCATGATCATGGAGTCCCTGGCGGCCATCCTGATCATCGCACCCATCATCACCCCCGCGCTGGTGGCGGCGGGCGTCGACCCGGTGCACCTGGGCATCGTGGTGGTCTTGAACCTGATGATCGGCCTTCTGACCCCGCCGGTGGGCATGAGTCTCTACATGGTGGCCAACATCGCGAAGATGCCGCTGGAACGGGTGATCGCCGGCGCCTGGCCATTCATCATCTGCCTGGTGCTTTCGCTGATGGCGGTGACCTACTTTCCCGCGGCCTCCACCTGGTTGCCGGGCGTGTTGATGAAATAGGAAGGAAGCATGAGCAGATTCTTCGGCGAAATCCGCCAGCTTGGCTACGTGGTGCCCGACATCGAGGCGGCCATGGACTACTGGAGCCGCGAACTCGGCGTCGGGCCCTGGTTCTACAACCCCAAGGTGCCGATCGTCAACTACCGCTACCGCGGCGAGAGCTACCAGCCGCACAACTCGGTGGCGCTGGCCAATTCGGGCCCGTTGCAGGTGGAACTGATCCAGACCCGCAACGACGTGCCGTCGATGTATCGCGACTTCCAGCGCGCAGGCAACACCGGCCTGCAGCATGTGGCCTACTGGACACAGGACTACGATGCCGATCTCGCACGCCTCACTGCCCAGGGCTTGAAGCCGGTGATGTCGGGCGAGGTGGGCGAGCGCGGACGCTTCATCTACTTCGATACCGAGTACCATCCCGGCACCGTGATCGAACTCTCGGAAGTGGCGGGACCCAAGGGCACCATGTTCCGCATGATCCGCGAGGCCTCCCAGGGCTGGGACGGGCGCGATCCGGTGCGACCTTTCCCCGACCTCTCGAAACTGTAGACGCAATCCGATGGGCGCACGACTCACTGCAACCTACCTGATCGAAACCCCGCTGGACCCCGCAGTGGCCGCCGACGTGGTGGCCGGCGAACAGAGTTGCGGCACCTTCGTGCGTGTGGCCGGCGAGTCGGACGATCTGCGTGAACGTGCGCGCGCCACCGTCGATCGCCTCGAGGAACTCGAACCTCTTGCGGCGCCCAGCCTGCCGAACGCCTGGCTGGATCGCAAGGGTGCCACCGGTCCCTGGCGCCGGGCGCGCGTGGATATATCGTTTCCAGTCGACAACATCGGCGCCAATCTTTCCGCGCTCGCCGCCACGGTGGCGGGCAACCTGTTCGACATTGGCGAGGCGACCGGCCTGCGCCTGGAGTCGCTTAGCCTCCCTGCGGGCTATCGCGAACGCTTCGAGATGCCCGGCCATGGGGTGGCCGGCACGCGCGCGCTCCTCGGCGTGAGCGGACGTCCGGTGCTGGGCACCATCGTCAAACCCAATGTGGGCCTGTCGGCCGAAGCCACCGGCGAACTGGCCGGCCAGCTGTGCGAAGCCGGCCTCGATTTCATCAAGGACGATGAGGTCTGCGCCGACCCGGTGCATGCGCCGCTGGCCGAGCGCGTGCGGTCGGTGATGCAGCGCATCCGCGCCTATCGCGAGCGCACCGGCCGCAACGTGATTTACGCCTTCAACATCACCGACGAAACCGACGCCATGCGCCGGCATGCCGACCTGATCGAGCGCGAGGGCGGCTGTTGCGCGATGGTGGCGCTCAACTGGTGTGGCTTCTCGGCGCTGCAGACCCTGCGCCGCCATACCCGTCTGGCGATTCATGGACACCGCGCCGGCTATGGCGCCTTCTCGCGCCATCCGGCGCTGGGCATCGGTTTTCAGGCCTACCAGGCGCTGTGGCGCCTGACCGGCATCGATCACCTTCACGTGCACGGCATGGACGGCAAGTTTTCGCAGACCAACGACGAAGTCGTGGAGTCGGCGCGTGACTGCCTCATGCCGCTGGGCGAAACGGGCGACCCCGTCGACGCGGCCGGCAGCGGCGACGCCATCATGCCGGTGTTCTCGTCCGGCCAATGGGCGGGCACCATGCCGGTCACCTTCGAGCGGGTGCAAAGCGACGACCTGATCTTCCTGGCCGGTGGCGGCATCCTCGCGCATCCGGATGGCCCGGCGGCGGGTGTGGCCAGCCTGCAGCAGGGGTGGGAGGCGGTGCGGTCCGGCCAGACCCTGGAGTCTTTCGCGCGCACCGCGCCGCAACTGAAGCGCGCGCTGGAATTCTTCGGCCCCAAGGCATGAAGCCGGGCGTGCCGCCGGGCCTGAAGATCGCCTACTACGGCGACGACTTCACCGGTGCCTCCGATACGCTGGCCACGGCGGCGCAGGCCGGGCTGCGGGTGCTGCTGTTTACCGGGGTGCCGACGCCGGCCCAACTGGCCGCCGCCGGTCCGCTTGACGTGCTGGGCATCGCCGGCACCACGCGTTCACTCGCTCCCGCGGCGATGGCGCCGTTGCTGGACGAAGCCGGGCGTTTCTTCGCGACGCTGGACGTGCCGGTCATCCATTACAAGATCTGCTCCACCTTCGACAGCGCGCCGCATGTGGGCAATATCGGCGCGGCGGTCGAGGCACTGCTGCCGCACGTGCAAGGCCGCTGGGTGCCGGTCATCGGCGGCCAGCCCAACCTGGGGCGCTACTGCCTGTTCGGCAACCTGTTCGCCTCCGCCGGGCTGGGCGGTACGGTGCATCGCATCGACCGCCACCCCACCATGGCGCGTCATCCCGTCACGCCGATGGACGAGGCGGACCTGCGCCTGCACCTGGCGCGACAGGGCTTCGAGGGCATGGGCCTGGTGCCGTATACGGACTACGCGTTGCCGCCACGCGAAATTGACGCGCGCATCGGCGCGGCATCCGGCGCCGACGGGTCCTGGCGCAGCACGCTGTTCGACATCGCGCACCCTGCCGACCTGGCCGTGGCGGGGGCCCACATCTGGACGCAGGCGCAGAAAGCGCGCCTATTGGCAGTCGGGCCGAGCAGTGTGGTGCAGGCACTCGCAAGCCACTGGGGTTGCCCGCTCGAGAGCGCGCCCGGCACCTTCGCCGTGGCCGCGGCGGATGCGCCGGTGTTCCTGCTCTCGGGCAGTCTGTCGCCAGTAACAGCCGCCCAGGTCGGCAACGCAAGCTCGTTCACCCGTATTGCGCTTGATGCCGCGCGCCTTGCAGCAGGCGACGCCGCCTACCTCAACCAGACACGCCAGGCGATCGCCGCACACCTCGGCGCCGGGCGTCACACGCTCGCGTTCACGGCGCCGGCCGATGGTGCCGGCCCCGCGGCCGATGTTTCGGCGCTCGGGCTGGCACGTGCCTGCGGTGGCTTGTTGCGCGCCGTGCTCGATAGCGTGCCGGTGAAGCGCGTCGGCGTGGCCGGCGGTGATACTTCCAGCTATGTCCTGGGTGCGCTGGATGCCTGGGGCCTGGCCTATGGCGGGGCGCTGTCGCATGGTGTGCCGCTATGTCGCATCCGCTCGGATGCCGCACACATGGACGGCCTGGAAATCATGCTCAAGGGCGGGCAGATGGGGCCGCCGGACCTGTTCGAGACCCTGGTCCACGGCGCGCGCTGACCAGCGTCCCGAGACCGCTCACCAGTGGCCGGTGGGCACGAGGTACGGTGAAAGCGCAGCCGCTCCCCAGCGCAGCGGCATCGCGTTGGCCACATGCAGGGTTTCGCGCACATGCAAGCGCAACAAACGCTGCGCACCGGCAAAGCCGGCCAGGTCCGCGCCCTCCCAGATGATCTCGGCCTCCACTGCCAGGTGCAGCAGCGCGCCGTTGTCGAAATCCGGAAACAGCAGCCCGGCACGCGGATTGGCAGCGAGGTTGCCGAGTGTATTGAAGAAAAAATTGCCGCTGAAGTCCGGCGCCAGCAGGGTGCGGCTGTCCTCGACACGCACGAATCCCGGCTTGCCGCCCCGGTGGGAGACATCCACGCCGTGCGCGCGATCCGCGCCGTCGCCGGCAAGCGGGTGCGCGGTGGCGATGAAGAAGGTATCTGCCGAGGCTACGAGCTCTGCTGCGTGCGCATCCAGCGCATTGCCGCGCAGGGCGCTTGGCATACCAGCCATGCCGACATGATTTGCCTCGCGCGCCTGGATGTATTTCGGGCAATTGCCGAAGCTTTGTTCCACGCCGAAGTCGAAACCGCCTGCATCCATCCCAGTCACCACGCCGTTGGCGCGGTTGCGGCGCCGGGTGTGCGGCTCTATGCCCAGAAGGCCGAGCGATGCGCCCGGCCGCAGGGCCGCCGCGAGCGGACTGTGCATGTGCGGCAGGGCATTGAAACGCAACGCGGTGGGGCTGGGGGATTCGACGAAGCCGGGTGCGCCCGCAAGCAACGAAGCCCAGGGCTGCCGTGCCGCGTCCAGGCTGCCTGTCACCACAAATGGCAGTTGCCTGAAGAAGCTGCGATGCTGCTCCGGCATGAAGGTGCGGATCACCTGCCCACCCACCTGCGCCATGCGTTCGCGCACGCCTGCGCGCTCCTGCATGGCGCGTTCACCCGCATGAAACGCTTCGGCGATCATGTGGCCGCCTGCGCCGGTGAGCGGACCATGGGCACGAAGCCCGGCAAGGCCTCGATGCGCGCCAGCCAGGCGCGAATGGACGGGTAGGCATCCAGCGCCACGCCGCCTTCCGGCGCGTGCGCGGTGTAGGAGTAGAGGGCCACGTCGGCGATCGTCGGCGTGTCACCGGTGATGAACGCGGCCTTGCCGAGTTCGGCTTCCATCACGGCGAACAGGGCATGGGCGCGTGCGGATACCTCGGCCGGGTTGAAGGGGGCCTTGAACAGGGCGATCAGGCGCGCCGCCGCGGGGCCGAAGGCCAGCGGTCCGGCCGCTGTCGACAGCCAGCGTTGCACCCGTGCGGCGCCAGCCGGATCGCGCGGCAGCCAGGTCTGCGCGGCGTACTTCGTTGCAAGGTAGACGAGGATGGCGTTGGAATCGGCGATCACCACCTCCCCGTCCTCCAGCACCGGTACCTGGCCGAACGGATTCATGGCGAGGAAGGCGGGCGACTTGTGCGCCTTGTTGGGCAGGTCGACATCGATGTTCTCGAACGGCAGGCCGAGCAGCGAAAGGAACAGCCGCGCGCGGTGCGCGTGGCCGGAAAGGCGAAAACCGTGCAGCTTTATCGAGGGCGTGGTCATGGTGTTCCTTGTCGGTTGGTTGAAGGATGGCATGGGAGGAATTCTGGGGGAACCCACCATTGCGATAAATGGGGTAAACAGGATTTGATTAATCCGTTATCCGGATTAATATGCCGGCATGGACAGGTTCAAGGCCATGCAGACCTTCGTCGCGATCGCCGATTGCGGCAGCCTCACGGCCGCAGCGCGGGTGCTGGATTCTTCGCTTCCGGCGGTGGTGCGCTCGCTGGCGGCGATCGAGGCGCACCTGGGCGTGCGCCTCGCGCAGCGCACCACGCGCCGCATCGCCCTTACCGCGGAGGGGCGGCATTACCTCGAGAACTGCCGCCAGGTGCTGGCCGCCGTCGAGGCCGGCGAGGCGGCACTCACGGCCGAGGCGGACGAGCCTGCCGGCTTGCTCACGGTGACCGCGCCGGTGTTGTTCGGGCAGATGCATGTGGCGCCGGCGGTCACGCGCTTCGTGCGCCGTTATCCCAAGGTGCAAGTCCGTACCCTGCTGTTCGACCGAGTGGTCAACCTGCTCGACGAAGGCATCGATGCCGGCATCCGCATCGGCGAACTCGCGGACTCGAGCCTGGTGGCGCAGCCGGTGGCCTCGGTGCGGCGCATGGTGGTGGCAAATCCCGCTTTCCTGAAGGCTTGTGGTGTGCCGCGGCATCCGCGCGACCTGCTTGACGCCAACTGCATACGATTTTCGGGCAGCAGCGGCCCCTGGTGGACCTTTTACGAAGGCAGGCGCCAGTTCACCGTGCCGGTCAAGGGCAACCTGGAGTTCAACCATGTGGGACCGTCACTCGATGCCTGTGTCGAGGGCATGGGCTTCGGCATGTTCATCTCCTACCAGGTGGAAGCGCTGCTGCGGCAGAAAAAGCTCAAGGTGGTGCTCGCGGCCTTCGAGCCGCCGCCGCGGCCGATCAGCGTGGTTTATCCGCACGCGCGCCTGCTGCCGGCGCGCACCCGGCTGTTCGTCGACTGGATCCGTGCGGAACTGGCGCAGCTTGGGCATGCCGGCAAGGCAGACCCGCCGGTTCGCTAGAATCCCGCACTCTGCGCAAGAAACACCAGGATCGTCATGACCGCACTCATTCGCATGTTCGCCGTTTTCGCGCTGGTCCTGCAGGCGAGCGCCCATGCGGCCTGGCCCGAGAAGCCGGTCAAGGTCGTGATCGGGTTTCCGGCCGGCGGGCCGCTGGATTCCCACATGCGGCTGATGTCGGACAAGCTCGCCGCGGTGCTGGGCCAGCCGGTGATCATCGACTACAAGAGCGGCGCCGGCGGCGCGGTCGGGGCCGACGCGGTGGCCAAGAGTGCGGCCGACGGCTACACGCTGCTGCTGGCCAACACCGGCACCATGGTGATCAACCCGGCGGTGTACACGAAGCTGCCCTACAACACGCTGCGCGACTTCGCGCCCATCGCGCGCACCGCCCAGCAACCGCTGCTCCTGATCGTCAACCCCGCCGTGCCGGCGAAGACCCTGCCCGAGTTCATCGCCCATGCGAAGGCCAATCCGGGCAAGGTCAATTTCGGGTCCGCCGGCAACGGCGGCATTTCGCACCTGGTTCCGGAAATGCTCAAGCAGTCCGCCGGCATTTCCATGACCCATGTGCCCTACAAGGGCAGCGCGCCCGCCTTCATCGACCTGATGGCGGGCCAGGTGCAGTTCATGGCCGAGTCGGTGCCGCAGGCGGCGCAGTATGCGAAACAGGGCAAGGTGCGCGCCCTGGCGGTGACCAGTCGCGAGCGCAACCTGGCGCTGCCGGACATCCCGACCATGGCCGAAGCCGGCATCCGCAACTTCGAGGTGGTGGGCTTCTACGGCATCCTCGCGCCGGTCGCGACGCCCAGGGACGTGGTCGAGCGCCTCTCCGGCGCCTTCCGGCAGGTGCTCGAGGACGCCTCCATCCGCGAGCGCATGGTGCAGCAGGGCGCCGATCCGGCGTTCCTCGGCGCCACGGACTTCGCGGCCTATCTCAAGGCCGAAATGCCGCGCTGGGCGCAGGCGGTGGCGGCCTCCGGCACCCGTCTCGATTGAGCGGTTTGCGCCACCTGGCGGGGCGATAGATTGTTTAAATCTACGGATTAACGACAATCAATTGGCGAGGACTATCGTGACGGCCTAAGCTTCCTTCCACGCGCAATCCGCGCGGTTCGGGAACGAAAGGAAGCCACGCCATGTCCAAAGCCATAGTCACCATTGCCGCCGCCTATTCCGGCGCCGCGGTCTTCTTGGTCGAAATGCTGGCCGCATTGGCGCGCGCTTCCTGACGCTCCCTGCCATTCCAGGAAGGATAGAACCATGTCAACCGAAGCCAGGTGCCCGTTCGCGGGCGCAACACGTACCCACGCAGTCGCCGCGACGCGTACCAACGCCGACTGGTGGCCCAACCAGCTGAACCTGGGCATCCTCAACCGGAACGCGCCGCAGGTGAGTCCCCTGGGCGAGTCGTTCAACTACAGCGCAGCCTTCAAGAGCCTCGACCTTAAGGCGGTGGTGAAAGACCTGCACGTCCTGATGACCGACTCCCAGGACTGGTGGCCGGCCGACTACGGCCACTACGGCCCGTTCTTCATCCGCATGGCATGGCACAGCGCCGGCACCTACCGCATCGCCGACGGTCGCGGCGGCGCGGGTTCCGGCACCCAGCGTTTCGCGCCGCTCAACAGCTGGCCGGACAACGGCAATCTCGACAAGGCGCGTCGCCTGCTCTGGCCGATCAAGCAGAAGTACAGCAGCAAGCTTTCCTGGGCCGACCTCATGATCCTGGCCGGCAACGTCGCGCTCGATTCGATGGGCTTCAAGACCTTCGGTTTTGCCGGCGGCCGCGCCGACGTGTGGGAGCCGGAGGAAATCTATTGGGGCGCGGAGGCCGAGTGGCTGGGCGACCAGCGCTACAGCGGCGACCGCGAACTGGAAAACCCGCTGGGCGCGGTGCAGATGGGCCTGATCTATGTGAATCCCGAGGGCCCGAATGGCAAGCCCGACCCGCTCGCCTCGGCGCGGGACATCCGCGAAACCTTTGCCCGCATGGCGATGGATGACGAAGAGACCGTGGCGCTGATTGCCGGCGGCCACACTTTCGGCAAGGCCCACGGCGCGGCGGACCCCGGCAAGTACGTCGGCCGCGAACCCGAGGGCGCGGACATCGAAGAGCAGGGCCTGGGCTGGAAGAACAGCTTCGGCAGCGGCAAGGGTGTCCACACCATCACCAGCGGCATCGAGGGTGCCTGGACCACCAACCCGATCAAGTGGGACAACGACTACTTCGACATCCTCTTCAAGTACGAATGGGACCTCACCAAAAGCCCGGCTGGCGCGCACCAGTGGACGCCCAGGGAAGCGGCGGCAGCGGGCACCGTGCCCGACGCGCATGATGCATCGAAGCGCCACGCGCCGATGATGACCACGGCCGATCTCGCCCTGCGCGCGGACCCGGCCTACGAAAAAATCGCCCGGCGCTTCCACAGCAATCCGGCGGAATTCGCCGACGCCTTTGCCCGCGCCTGGTACAAGCTCACCCATCGCGACATGGGTCCGAAGGCACGCTATCTCGGCCCTTTGGTGCCCGCTGAAGTATTGATCTGGCAGGACCCGATCCCGGCCGTGGATCACAAGCTGGTCGATGACGGCGACATCGCGGCGCTGAAGGCAAAGGTGCTGGCTTCCGGACTGACCATCCCTCAACTCGTCGCGACGGCATGGGCATCCGCCTCAACCTTCCGTGGCAGCGACAAGCGCGGCGGGGCCAATGGGGCGCGCATCCGCCTGGCGCCGCAAAAGGACTGGGAGGTCAACCAGCCGGCCGAACTGGCCGGGGTCCTGCGGATCCTCGAAGGCATACAGACGGACTTCAACGGTGCGCAGTCCGGCGGCAGGAAGATTTCGCTTGCGGACCTGATTGTTCTCGGCGGCAGCGCGGCCGTCGAGGCGGCGGCGAAGCAAGCCGGCGTAGAGATAAGCGTGCCGTTCTCGCCCGGCCGCATGGATGCGTCGCAGGACCAGACCGACGTCGAATCCTTCGCCGTCCTTGAGCCGGCGGCGGATGGCTTCCGCAACCATGTCCGCAAGGGGCTTGAGGGATCGGCGGCCGAATTGCTGGTCGACAAGGCGCAGTTGCTGGGTCTCACCGCGCCGGAGATGACGGTGCTGGTCGGTGGCTTGCGCACCCTCGGCGCCAATGCCGGCCGGACTCCGCACGGCGTCTTCACCACGCGGCCCGGGGTACTGAGCAACGACTTCTTCGTCAATCTCCTCGACATGGGCACGCAGTGGCGCAAGTCGGACACGGAGAATGGCGTGCTGGAAGGACGCGATCGGGCCACCGGCGGGCTCAAGTGGACGGCGACGGCGGTCGATCTGGTCTTCGGCTCGAACTCGCAGTTGCGCGCCCTGGCGGAGGTTTATGCCGCAAGCGACGCGCTCCCGGCCTTTGTGCGCGATTTCGTGGCGGCCTGGAGCAAGGTGATGAACCTCGACCGCTACGACCTGGCGTGATGCGCGCCTGAGCGGTCTTTGCATCGCGGCGGCGACGCTCGCTCAGGCGGGCGTCGCCGTTTCCCTTTCCTTCCCTGCGTGGTCGTCGCCGGCCTTGCCGATTTCCCCGGCCATCCTGAAGGCATAGGCGGCGATTGGCGGGCCGATGGTCTCGAAAATCGCCACGGCGGCAAGCACGATCGCCGACACCATCGCCGCGGCGTCGGGAAACAGGTTTTGCGTGGTGTTCACCAGGCCGATCGCCAGGCCCGCCATCGGGATGAGGAGCAGGCCGATCGAGCGCGACTGCGCGGTCGGCAGGCCGCAGGCGGCCCCGGTGGCGAACACGCCACCCCACTTGGCGAGCGAGCGCACCGCCACCAGGGCGAATGCCAGCGGCGCATACTTGACCAGTTCATGCACGTGCAGGTTGGCCCCCGCGAAGACGAACAGGGCGATGAAGAACAGCTCGAAGGCCTCGCCGAACTCCACGTCGGCGATCAAGGCCTTCCGTTCCAGGTTGCGCACCATGATGCCAAGCGCCAGGGGCGCCAGCAGCATCGACAGGTTGAGCATTTTGGCCAGGCCCAGCGCCAGCATCACCGCGCCGATCACCAGGGCCAGGCGGTACTGGGTCGCCTGCTTGGACATGCGTGCCAGGCGGTGCAGCGCATAGCCGATCGCCATCGCCAGCAACAGCGAGCCCAGCAGGCGGTACAGCGGACTGAACACGGTGTTCTGCCATGGCGCGTGCTCGGCCGCGAACAGGCCCGGCAGCACCGCGATGAACACGATGAAGGCGATCACGTTGTTCATCGCCACCAGGGCGCGCGCGGTCTCGGTCACCGGGCCGGCGGCCTTGAGTTCATGGGAAACATGGATCAGCACAGCCGGCGACGAAGAGATGGTGATCGCGCCGATCAACGCGGCCGTCAGCGACGGTACTCCCAGCCACGCCAGTACGCCCCACACCCCCGCCAGGGTGAGGGCGCTTTCCAGGGCCGTGGCCGCCATCAGGAAGCGCGAGCGCAGCACCGCGCGCACGTCCAGCGACAGGCCCAGCCGGTAGAGGATCAGGCCGAGCGCGATGTCCACCAGCACGCGCGATTCAGCGAGGGTGGTCGCTGAAATCACGCCCAGGCCGCTCGGGCCCAGGACAAATCCCACCAGCATGAAGCCGGTGATGCTGGGCAGCCATTCGAATCTGTGCGCGATGTAACCGCCGACCGCGCCGAAGGCGAGCAGCAGGCCGAATACGGACAGGGTGTTGAGCGCGAGCGGCAGTTGCGGCAGGAAGTCGAAGGGCATGGCGGGGACAGGATGGGACTTGACGAATGTTGGAGGCGTCCGGGCGCGACAGGCGGATCAGGCAGAATTGCGCCTTTGCCGCTCCCAGTGTACCGACATGACACCACTACGTGCCCTCATCCGCGCCTGCGCAGGCGCCATCGCGATCGCCTCGGCGGCCACGCATGCGCAGTCCTTTCCGACCAAGCCGATCAAGGTGATCGTGCCTTTTGCTCCCGGCAGCGCCACCGACCAGAACGGCCGCGCCTTCGGCGCGAAGATGGCCGAGTTCCTTGGCCAGCCGCTGGTGGTGGAGAACCGTCCCGGCGCCAACGGCATGATCGGCGCCGACGCGGTGGCCAAGGCGGCGCCTGACGGCTACACCATCCTGTTCGGCACCAACAGCACCAACGCGGCACTGAAGAGCCTGATGAAGAAGCTGCCCTACGACCAGGACACCGCCTTCGCGCCAATCGGCTTCATGTCCCTGGTGCCGCTGATTGTCGCCGTCAACAACGAATTTCCGGCCAAGACACTCGGGGACCTGATCTCGATGGCCAAGGCCAAGCCCACTGCCATCACATTCGCCACTGCCAGCACCTCGCAGCGCGTTTCCTCGGAAATGCTGGCCAGCATGGCCGGCATCAAGCTGACCTCGGTGCCCTACAAGAGCTCGCCGGGGGCGATCACCGACCTGATCGGCGGGCAGGTCAACATGTTCACCGCGGACTTCGCCGTTATGCTGCCGCAGGTGCAGGGCGGCAAGGTGCGCGCGCTGGCGGTGACCTCCGCGAAGCGTTCGGCGCTCCTGCCCAATGTGCCGGCCGTGGCGGAGTTTCCCGGCATGAAGGACTACGAGCTCATCGCCTGGTTTGCCGCCTATGCGCCGGCCGGCACGCCGCGCGACGTGGTGGGCAAGCTCAACGAGGCAGTCAACTTCGCCGCGCGCTCGAAGGAAATCACCGAACGTTTCGGCGCCTCCGGCGGCGAATTCGCCCCCGGTACCCCGGAGGCGCTGGCCCAGCGCACCGCCCGCGAAACCTTGAAGTGGGCCAAGGCCATCAAGGACGCCGGCATCGAACCCGAATAGGCGCCCGGCGGCGGGTTCCGCCGCTATTGCTCCGCGCGCGGCGCCGGCGGCGTGAAGCGCATGGCGATCGCGATGCGATTCCACGCGTTGATGTTGGCGATCGCCGCTGCCAGGAAGGCGGTTTCACCTTCGCTGAACACCGCGCGGATTTCCGCCCACAGGTCGTCCGGCAGGCCTTCGGCCAAGCGCGCGGTGAGCGCCTCGGTCATCGCCAGGGCCGCGCACTCGCGCTCGGTGAATATGCCCGCCTCGCGCCACACGCCGGCCAAATCGAGCTTGTGCTGCGGCACGCCGAGCATGCGCGCGACATTGAGGTGGTACTGCAGGCAATAGGTGCAGCCGTTGATCTGCGATGCGCGCAGCTTCATCAGTTCGATCATTCCCTTGTCGAGGCCGGAAGCCTCGACCGCCGCTCCCAGTTCGCGCAGTGCGCGCGTGGCGTCGGGCGCCACCTGGTAGTAGTCCTGGGCTTCCATGCGCGCGGTGTGGGTCAGGGACATGCGGGTTCCTTTGGATGACGTGGCGCGGCGATCATATAGCGATTTTGGTCTTCCATGCGGCCGCCTGGCGGACCGGTTGTGCGTTCGTCGGCTATCGCACCTGCAGCATGACAACCCGTCCGCAGTCCGGGAGAATCGCGCTCCCCTCAAGTCGCCCGATGCCCTGGTAGGTCATAATCGGCGGTTCCACTTTCCGGAGACGCAGCATGAAACACCCGTTGATCCGAACCCTTTTCGCCGCGGTGCTCGCGACAGGCGCCTCGCTTGCCTTCGCACAGGCCTTCCCTTCCAAGCCGATCAAGCTGATCTGCCCGTTCCCGCCCGCGGGCGCGGTCGATATCGCCTCGCGCGCCATCGCCAACGAAATGTCGAAGGTCCTGGGCCAGTCCGTCACGGTCGACAACCGTCCCGGCGCCGGCGGCAACATCGGCGGCGCCGAGGCGGCGCGTTCGGCGCCGGACGGTTACACCATCTTCATGACCACCAGCGGCATCAACGCGATCAATCCGGCGCTGTACTCGAAGATGCCGTTTGATCCCAACAAGGACCTGCTGCCGGTGGTGCCGCTGGTGTCGCTGGCAAACGTGCTGGTGCTGCATCCCTCGGTCAAGGCCAATTCGGTGGCCGAGGTGATCGCCATGGCCAAGGCGCAACCGGGCAAGATCAACTACGCCTCTTCGGGTTCAGGCACCAGCATCCACATGTCGGCGGAGATGTTTCAGTTCCTCACCAAGGTGAGCATGACGCACATCCCCTACAAGGGCAGCGCGCCCGCGGTCACCGACCTGCTCGGCGGCCAGGTGATGATGATGTTCGACAACATCCCCTCTGCGCTGCCGCACATCAAGGCCGGCAAGCTGCGCGCGCTGGCTACCACCGGCGCCAAGCGCGACCCGGCGCTGCCCGACCTGCCCACCATCGCCGAAGCCGGCGTGCCGGGCTACGAGGCTGGCGTGTGGTTCGGCCTGGCGGTGCCGGCAGGAACCCCGCGTGACATCGTCGCGAAGCTCAACGATGCCGGCAACAAGGGCACCAAGGCGCCCGACTTCGTCAAGCGCATGACCGAACTGGGCTACCTGATCATGGGCGGCTCGCCGGAACAGATGGGCGACATGCTCAAGGCCGAAGTCGCGCGCTGGACGCCGATCGTCAAGGCGTCGGGCGCCAAGGCCGATTGAACTTCCGGGAAGTGGAACGCAGGTGAGAGATGACCGCTATGGCGATGCCATGATGCACGTCTGGCATACGCGCGGCTCCAGATGGGGGCGTCGCCTCGGCTGGTGCGGCATTGCCCTGGCTGTCGCTTGTGCGGCCGCCATCGTTGTCGGCGGTCTCGGTTTCCGTCTAGAACTGTGGACCTACGGCGCAGGCCTGCAGGCCGTGCGCGCCGCCGCCTGGACCGACCTGGCGGCGCTGGTGCTGGGCATCATCGGGCTGGGTCTTGGCATGCGCGCGGCCGACGGGCGTGCGCTGCGGCTGGCGGGCGGCGCGCTGGTTTGCGCGATCGTCGTGGGCGCCTATCCCTTGTACCTGTTCCAGCTGGTGCAGCAGGTGCCGCGCATCCATGACATCACCACCGATACCGACAACCCGCCGAAGTTCGTGGCGGTGCTGCCCTTGCGCAAGGGCTTGAATTCGCTCGACGTGAGCGCCGAGGTCATCGCGCAACAGAAGAAAGGCTATCCGGACATCGCGCCGGCCACGCTGGACGCGGCGCCGGCGGCGGCATTCGAGCGGGCTGAACGCGCGGCGCGTGCGATGGGCTGGGAGATCGTCGCCAGCGTACCGGCCGAGGGGCGCATCGAGGCCACCGATACCTCGCTGCTGTTCGGTTTCAAGGACGACATCGTCATCCGGGTGGCCGCGCAGGGCGCCGGAAGCCGTGTCGACGCGCGTTCGGTGTCGCGCGTCGGTCGCAGCGATTTCGGCGTCAACGCCAAGCGCATCCGCAATTATCTCGCGGCACTCCGGTAGGAGCGCGACCGCCTGCCGCGACCTGCTTCAATCCTGCGGCGGGATCTTCGCGTCCTGCACCACCTTCAGCCAGCGCGCCACCTCGGCGGCGAGGAACTTCTGCGCCTCGTCCGGTTCGCTCATCGCGACCCCGGTGCCCATGCGGCGGAAGCGCTCCGCAACTTCAGGGCGCGCGAGTCCCTTGTGGAGCACCTGAGCGAGCCGCGTGACTACCGGGCGCGGCAGGTTCTTCGGGCCGGCCAGCGCCAGCCAGCCGCGCACTTCATAGCCAGGCATGACGCTTTCGGCAACCGTGGGCACGTCGGGCAGCCCCGGCCAGCGTTGCGCGCTCGTCACCGCCAGTGCGCGCAGCCGGCCGCCGGAGAGCAGCGACTCCATGCCCGCCGGGGTGTCGAACACCGCGGCCACCTCGCCCTGCGCGGCCGCCAGCGGCGCCGCGTTGCCGCCCTTGTAGGCGATTTCATTGAAGCGTATGCCGGCGCGGCTTTGCAGGAGACCGGCCGACAGGTGCATGCCGGTGCCGATGCCGGCGTGGGCCAGCGCGACCGCGCCTTCCTTTTCCTTCGCCATGCGCACCAGTTCGGCCAGGCTTTTGATCGGCGAGTTGCTGCCCACGGCGATCAGGAACGGGAAGCTCGAAACCAGCGAGACCATGGTGAAGTCGGCCACCGAATCATAGGGCAGGGCGCGGTACAGGCCGGGCGAGATGCTGTGGCCCGAGGCCATCATGAAGAGCGTGTAGCCATCGGGCTCAGCCTTGGCCACCACATTGGCCGCCACCGTACCGCCGGCACCCGGACGCCCCTCCACCACCACCGCCTGGCCCAGGCCCTCGGACAGGATCTGCGCCGCCGCCCGCGCCGTGAGGTCGACATTGCCGCCCGGCGTGAAACCGTGCAGCAGGCGGATGGTGCGCTCCGGCCATTGTGCCTGCGCCGGGTTGATCGACAGCGCGCAGGCAAGGCCCAGCACGCCCAGCATGAATGCCCTGATTCGCGATTTGTTCATCTGGATTACTCCCGTCAAGGATAGGCGCCCTGCGCCACCGGCTCATAGCGATAGTTGCCGGAGCGCATCACGCGTTCGCGCACGCCCAGCACGTCTTGCTTGAGCTTGTGCAACCGGTCCGCCGGGAACAGCAGCCGGCCGTGTCGCTTCTTCACCTGCCCGGCGATCAGCACGGTGTCGATGTTCGCGGTTTCCGCATTCATCACCACCGCATGGACCGGATCGCCGTCCGGCAACGACGGAAAGATGTTGAGGTCGTCGCAGCGCACCAGGACGATGTCGGCCTGCTTGCCCGGGGTGAGCGAGCCGATGCGGTGCTCCATGCGCAGCGCCTTCGCGCCGTTGATCGTCGCCCAGCGCAGCGCCGACCGCGTGGTGGTGGCGTGCGCCGCCGGGGGGTAGTGCCCGGCTTCGAATGCAGCGCGGTTGTCGAGTTCGCGCTGGTGCAGGAAACAGCGACGCATCTCGGCCAGCATCGATGCCGCGAAATAGGGGTCGACATCGGTGCCTATCGACGGCGTGCCGCCCAGCCGTTCGACGCGCCCGAGCAGGGCGGAGGTCTCGCAATTGAGCATCTCGGCCATGCAGGTGGCCGAGGTGGAGCAGCCGGCGTCGATGATCATCTTCAACTCCTCGACGCCAAAGCAGTTGCCGTGCACCACGTTGTGGTCCGGGCCCAGCAACCCGGCTGCCTGCAACCGGTACATGCCATCGGGCGCCTTGCGCTTGCCGGCGCGGCCGAAGGTGTGCGCGCTGTTGATGATGCCGTACTCGCGCGCCAGGCGGATGTCGGCCTCGGCCACCTCGTAGGTACCCCAGTCGGGGCCGAGGATGGCCAATGCCATGGTCACCAGCCGGTCGTCCGATGCCAGACGGCCGGTGCGCAGGCGCCGCACTTCGTCGGCCGGTTGCGGGATTTCGTAATAGGGCTTTTCTCCGGCGGGCTGCTTGAGCGGCTTGGCGGTGCCATGACCGAACACCGCGCGGATGCCGGAGGCTTCAAGCCCGTCAATGGCCGCATCGCTCATCTCGCCGTAGCGCAGGTTGTGGCACCAGTCGAGGATGGTGGTGGTGCCGCCATCGATTTGCGTTAGCGCGCCATACAGGTTGGCGATCGCGTTGTCGTCGGCCTCGTAGCGATGGGTGAGGTTGCTGTGCATCACGCCGAAGTAGTCGCGCGCGCTGACCCAGTCGCTGCCGATGCCGCGCAGCGCCACCTCCCAGGTATGGATATGGGTGTTGATGAGCCCGGGAATGGCCACCATGCCGCTGGCGTCGATGGTTTCGGCATCCGCTGCGGCGAGGTTGCGACCCACCGCCTCGATGCGGTCGTCGACCACCAGGATGTCGCCGCCGGCGATGTCGCCGAGCTTGTCGTCGACTGTGACCACGGCGGCGTTCTTGATGAGGATTCGGGACACGATCAACCTTTCCGTTATGCGTGATGGGGTTCGCTCAGGCCGCCAGCGCGCGCCGCAGCTCCGCCGCGCACAGGCGCACCGCGGTATTGGCGTCGTCGAGCACGCGCCCCATCGTGATGAAGCCGTGGATCTGCCGCTCGAAGCAGACATGCACCGCCGAATTGCCCGCTGCCGTGAGGGCCGCGGCGTATTGCAGGCCCTCGTCGCGCAGCGGGTCGTAGCCGGCGGTGATTACCAGCGCCGGCGGGAGCTTCGCGAGGTTGTCGCACAACAGCGGGGAGGCGCGCCAGTCCAGATCATGCTGGTTGTCGACCAGGTAGTGGTCATGGAAGTACTGCATCGTGTCTTTTGTCAGCAGGTAGCCCTGGCCGTTGGCGTTGTAGGAGTTCGAGATGCGGCGCTGGTCGGTGGCCGGGTAGATCAGCAATTGATGGCGGATCGGCGGATTGCCGGCGTCGCGCGCGGCGATCGCGACCACCGCGGCCAGGTTGCCGCCGGCACTGTCGCCGCCCACGCCCAGGCGCGCCGCGTCGACCTTCAGTGCCGCGGCGTTGTCGCTCACCCAGCGGGTGGCGGCGATGCAGTCATCCACCGCCGCCGGAAAGCGCCGCTCCGGTCCCATCCGGTAATCCACCGCGATCACGCAGATGCCGGCGCCGTTGGACAGTTCGCGGCACAGGGTGTCGTGGGTGTCGAGATCGCCGATCACCCAGCCGCCGCCGTGGTAGTACACCAGCACCGGCAGGACTGCACCGGCGGCGCTGCCCAGCGGGCGATACAGGCGCAGCGGCACATCGCCGTGCGGGCCTGGCGCGGCGAGGTCGCGTACCTCGGCCATGGCGGGTGGCTCCGGCTGCGAGTAGGCGCGGCGTTCGCGGTAGACGCGCCGCGCGTCGGCGGGCGAGAGCGTGTGGGTGGGCGACAGGCCGGCTTTTTCGATCAGGTCGAGCAGGGCACGGGCTTGCGGGTGCAGCATGAGGGGTTCCTCGCGGTGGGGTGCTTCGGGACGCCGGATCGCCGGAAGCTTAGCGTATCCGGGGGCGTGGTGGCTTCCCCGGCGCGGCGCCGCGGGGGCGCTCGAGTGTGAGGGTGTAGCCGAACAGGTCGGCGCGATAGGCGCTTTGCTCCAGGTGTACCGGACGCCCGCTGGCGTCATGCACCAGGCGGCGCATCGCGACCAGCGCGGTGCCTGCGCCGACCCGCAGCTTGCGTCCCTGGGCCGGGGTGGCGACCTGGGCGCCGATGCGCAGCTCGGCGCGGCCGATCCGCATGCCGAGGTCGTGTTCGAATATGTCGAGGATGTCGCGGTTGGCGAGGTCGGCGCGACCCAGCTTCGCGCCGATTTCCTGCGGCATCCACGAGCGGTTCACCACCAGCGGCTCGCGATCGAGGTAACGCAGGGTATCGAGGACGGTCACCTGCGCATCCGCCGACAGGCCCAGCGCGGCGGCGACCTCTGCACCCGCGCGGCCGGACTTGAGGGACAGCACCCGCGTATGGATGGTGCGCCCCGCACCGGAAAGCGACTCGCTCAAGCCTTCCAGGCGCGCAAGTTCAAGCGCCACCGGCGGATGCGACACGAAGCTGCCCTTGCCGTGCGACTTGACCAGCAAGCCCTCCTTCTGCAGGTCGCCCAGCGCCTGGCGCACGGTGATGCGGCTGACGCCGAAGCCGGAGGTCATCTCCGCCTCCGAGGGCAGGCGTTCGCCGGGTTTGCGCCTGCCACTCAGGATTTCCGCCTTGAGTTGTTCGCGCAGGCGGGCGTACAAGGGTTGGGCGGCAGGCGCCATCGGGGCGGAGGCGGGCCGCGGTTTTCTGACCGGCATGCTTTTCGCTTGCTTGTGATGACTTGTTATGACAAGTATAGTTGCCGCTGCCGTCTGCGCAAAGCAGCACGGCGCGCGGCATTCCCGGGCCCCGCCATTCGCAGGAGAGAGTCATGCTGAGTTCCCGCATCCGTTTCAAGCCGCTGGTCGCGCTTTTCCTCGCCGCGGCCGCCGCCGTTCCGGGCGTCGCGCCCGCCCAAGGCAGCTATCCATCCGGTCCGATCACGGTGATCGTCCCGTTCGCCGCCGGCGGCAGCGTCGATGTCGCCGCACGCGTGGTCCTGCCGCGGCTTGCCGAGCGCCTCAGGCAGCCGGTGGTCATCGAGAATGTGCCGGGCGCCGCCGGCACCATCGGCACGCAGCGCGCCATCCGTGCCCGCGCCGACGGCTACACGCTGCTCTTCGCGGTGGCGAGCCCCATCACGGTGGCGCCGCAGGTGGCCCCTTCCACGGTCAAGTACGACGCGCTCAAGGAACTTGCGCCGATCGCGCCGGTGGGCGTCGCGCCCTTCGTGCTGATCGGCAAGCCGCAGCTCGCCGCCGCCGGCACCAGCGACCTGGTGCGCCTGGCGAAAAGCCAGCCCGGCAAGCTCAACTATGGCACCGACGGCGTCGGCACCTCCATGCATGTGAGCATGGAACTGGTCAAGCAGAACGCGAAGATCGACGTCATGCACGTGCCCTACAAGTCGGGTCCGCAGGTGCTCACCGAACTGGCGGGCAACCAGATCGACCTGGCGGTGCTGCCGGTGTCGCTGGCCCAGGGATTCATCCGCGACGGCAAGGTCAGGGCCTTCGGTGTGACATCAAAGGCGCGCTGGGCGTCCTTGCCGGGCGTGCCCAGCCTGTCGGAGGCCGCCGAACTCAGGGACATGGATGTCGAGTCCTGGTACGGCCTGCTCGCGCCGGCGCAGGTGGACACCGCAATCCGCGAGCGCATCGCCCGCGAGATCGCCGCCATCCTCGCCGAGCCCGACATCGTGAAAAAGATGGAGGATGCCGGCCTCAAGCCCCTGTCGATGACGCCTGCCCAGTTCGGTACCTACCTGGCGCGCGAGAAGCAGATGCTGGGCGGCGTGATCGCTGCCGCCGGCATCAAGGCCGAGTAAGGCCGCGCACCGCGTGACGGCCACGGCGGGTCTGCTGGTCTTGCTGGCCGGCCTGGCGGTGGGGGCCACCAGCATCGGCGGCATCCTGGTGGTGCCGGTGTTGTCGGCCCTGACCGAGGTGCCATTGCGCGAGGCGATCGCCGCTTCCAATTTCAGCTTTGCCTTTTCCGGCCTGACCGCGTTTCTGGTGCTGCGCTTCGTGCCTGCGGCCGCTGCGGCCGCGACGGTGCAGCCGCCGCCGGCACGCCTGTTCTGGGCAGCGCTGGCGGGCGCCGCGATCGGCGCCTTCACGCTGCAGTGGTTGCCGCCGATGGTCGCGCGCCTGCTGGTCGCAGGCCTGGCCCTGTTGTCCGGCCTGTTGACCCTGCGGGGCGTGGTACGGGGCACGAGCCAATCCATCGGGCATATCCCGGCACCGCTGGCGATCGGTTTCGCGGTCGGCTGCGGATCGGCCTGGTCCGGGACCGGCGGGCCGGCCCTGCTGCTGCCCGTGCTGTTGCTGGCACGGGTGACGCCGCCGCTGGTGGTGGCGGCGGGTCAGGGCATGCAGTTGCCGATCGCCGGGGCGACCATCGTGGTCAACCTCGCCGCCGGGCAACTCAACCTCCAGCTGGGCGCGCTGCTTGGGGTGCTGATGGCCGCTGGCTGGCTGGCAGGCTGGCGCCTGGCGCGCAACATGCCGGTGGCCACGCTGCGCCGGGTGCTCGCGTACGGCCTCATCATCGTCGGCCTCTGGTATGGCTGGCAAACACTCAAGGAAGCCTTCGCATGAACAATCACGCCGCCTGGCGCACGCACCTGGACAAGCCCGAAATGCTGCTGGTGCCGCAATGGCTGATGCTGCCCGGGGGACCGGTGGAGGAGCACGCGGTACTGGTGTCGAAAGGGCGGTTCGCCGCCGCAGGCTTGGCGGCGGAACTGGCGAGGGCGCATCCGCACCTGGTGCCTGTCGAGATGCCTGACACCCTGCTGATGCCGGGGTTTGTCGATTCGCACCATCACCTCACGCAATCGTTCGGCAAGGCGCTCGCGTTCGGCGAACCCTCGGAGATCTTTCGACGCATCTGGGTGCCGCTCGAAGCCAGCCTCGACGAGAAGAGCCTGTACGTCGCCGCCAAGCTGGCCGCCCTCGAAGCCCTGCGCGGCGGCTTCACCACGGTGTGCGATGCCGGCACCCGCGCCAAGGGGGGGCTGGATGCCATCGCGCGGGCCACCAACGAGGCCGGCATCCGCTGCGTGCTCGGCTTGAGCTGCAACGACCGCGGTGTCGATCAAACGCGCAAGACCATTTTGGCGCGCGCCGAGGCCTTCCTGGGCGCTTTTGCTGCCGACGGCCTGGTCCATCCATCGCTGGCCATCCCGATCGCCGAGGCCGCCACCGACGAAATGTTGCGCGACGTTTCGCACATGGCCGGGGCGCGCGGCGCGGTGTTCCAGATCCACGTCAACGAACACCTCGCCTCGGTGGAACGTTCGCTGGTCGAGCGCGGCATGCGTCCGCTGGAACACCTGGACCAGGTCGGCGCGCTCGGGCCGCATGCGCTGGTCGCACATTCGACCCTGATGGCGCCGCACGAGTACAACCTGCTGCGCGAATCCGGGGCGGCGGTCAGCTACAACCCGGTGGCGAGTGCATGGAAGGGCAACGCCGTCGCCAATGCGCCCCTGATGGCGGCACTCGGCATCCGCTTCGGCCTCGGCACCGATGGCACCCGCAGCGACGGCTTCCGCCTGATGGATGCCGCCGAGGCGGCGCAGCGCTACACCCATGGCATTGCCAATGGCGACTCCTCCTGCGGCGGCGGCTGGCTGTGGGTGGATCGCGCCACCCGCGGCGGTGCCGACGCCGCAGGCCTGGGCGAGGTGACCGGGCGCATCGCACCCGGCCTGGCGGCGGACTTCCTGCTCGTCGACCTGGACGTGCCCGAGATGAAGCCCTCCTGGGACCTGACCTGGGAGCTGGTGCGTCTGGCCGCGCGCGACCAGATCGTGTCGGTGCATGTGGCCGGAAAAATGCGCATGTGGCAGGGCTGGCCGGTGGACTGGGATGCGCGTGCACTGATGGCCGAGGTGGAGGCCATTGCACGTGGCGCGGTGGCCAGGGCGCCGATCCAGAAGATCCATCCGTCCTCGACGCGGCATCGTGCCGCGATGCTGGCGCGTGGCTGGGAGCGCGAATCCTGAATTGGCGGCGACATCCACGCGACCAACTGGCCGAGAACACGCCGTCTTTTCTGCCGATGCCGGCGTAGCACCATCCGGCATTCTGGAGGTCCTGCAAGCACCCGGAACACGTTCGCCATGAAACCCCGATTCCATTTCAGGTTTTCCGCACGTCTGGCGCTTGTCTCGCTCGCAGTCGCCGCTGGTTGCGCCTTGTCGCCCGAGGCTTCCGAGCCGGTCAATCCGCCGCGCAAGGAAATCTTCTTCGCCGTCACTGCCTCGAACCAGCTCATCAGCTTCAACGCCGGCCAGCCGCAGAAGATCCTGAGCCGCAAGCCGCTTGGCGGACTTCGTCCCGGGGAGGAAATTCTCGGCATCGACTATCGCATTGCGCGCGGCGTGCTCTATGCGCTGGGCCGTAGCGGCAGCACGGCGCGGCTGTACACCATCGATACCGCCAGCGGGCGCGCCACACAGGTCGGCGACGCCGCGCTCGCGGTCGTGCTTGAAGGTGGCGAACTAGGCTTCGACTTCAATCCGGTGGTGGACCGCATCCGCGTGGTCGGCACCTCCGGACAGAACCTGCGCCTGCATCCGGATACCGGTGCCGTGGTCGACGGCAACCCGGACATTGCCGGCCTGCAACTGGACACGCGCCTCACCTATGCCGCGGGCGACGTCAACGCAAGACGCGCGCCGACGGTGGTAAGCGCCGGCTACACCTACAACAAGGTCAACGAGAAGATCACCACCAATTACGCCATCGACGCTGTGGCGGGCACGCTGGTGATGCAGGGCAGCAAGGAAGGCGCCACACCGGCGGTATCCCCCAACACCGGCTTTCTCACCACCGTGGGCAAGCTCGGCGTCGCGCCGTTCGAGCGGGCCGCCTTTGACATCGCCGACACCACCGGGGCGGCGTTTCTCGCCACCACCGCGCCCGGCGCCCGCGTTTCGAAGTTCTACCTGGTCGATCTCGAAACCGGTGCCGCCCGCTACATGGGCGCGATAGGCGGCGGCGAGTCCGTGCGCGGCATCTCCTTCGAGCCCTGAAGGCCGCGGCGCGAGCCGTCCGGGCTTGCGGCTACACTTGCCAGTTCGCCGCAATCGGGAGGCCGCCATGAGCCGCAAGACCATTGAAACGTTCTACGCGGCCTTCGCGCGCCTGGACGGCGCCGCCATGGCCGCCTGCTACGCCGAGGACGCGCGCTTCGACGACGAGGCGTTCTCGCTTGCCGGTCGGCACGAGATCGGCGGCATGTGGTCCATGCTGTGCGAGGCGGTCAAGGCCAAGGGGCGCGATGTCTGGAAGCTCGACGTCTCGGCCGTCACCGACGACAGCGCGCACTGGGAGGCGCATTACCGCTTTTCGGCCACCGGCCGCATGGTGCACAACATCATCGAGGCCAAGTTCGAGTTCAACGCGGCGGGCCTGATCACGCGCCACCGCGACAGTTTCGATTTCTGGCGCTGGGCACGCCAGGCCCTCGGTGCACCCGGCATGCTGCTGGGCTGGTCGCCCTTCCTGCGCGGCAAGGTGCGCGCGCAGGCGGCGTCCAACCTGAAGAAATTTCTGGCCCAGAAAGCCGCATGACCGCCACGCTGCAACCCTACGAGGCGGCCTGGCTGCCCGCGGGTGTGCGTTCGCGCATCGTCGCCGGCGTCAATGGCCTTTCCATGCATGTGCTGGAAGCCGGACATGCGAGCGCCGGCCGCCCTTGCGTCCTCCTGCTGCACGGTTTTCCAGAGCTGGCCTACAGCTGGCGCAAGGTCATGCCGGCGCTGGCGGAGGCCGGGTACCACGTAATCGCGCCCGACCAGCGCGGCTACGGACGCACCGTCGCCGATGGCGCCGGCCATGCGGTGGAGTACGACAGCGACCTGCGGCAGTTTTCCATGCCGGTGCTGGCGCGCGATGCGCTCGCCCTGCTGCATGCGTTCGGGCATCGCCGCGTCGCCGCGGTGGTGGGGCATGATTTCGGCTCCTCGGTGGCGGCGTGGTGCGCCTTGATGCGCCCGGACGTGTTTCGCAAGGTCGCGCTGATGAGTGCGCCGTTCTCCGGGCCGCCGGCATTGCCCTTCGGCCATGCCGACCGCCCGGAATCGGCCAATGCGGCCGCCGCGCAGCCGGCCATCGTTGGCGAAGTGCTCGCCGAACTGGCGCGCCTGCCGCGCCCGCGCAAGCACTACCAGTGGTACTACTCCACCCGCGAGGCCAATGGCCACATGTGGCGCGCACCGCAGGGACTGGCGGCCTTCCTGCGCGGCTACTACCACGTGAAAAGCGCCGACTGGAAGGAGAACCGCCCGCATGCGCTCGCCGGTTGGAACGCCGCCAGCCTGGCCGAACTGCCAACCTATTACGTGATGGACGCCGGCTGCACCATGGCCGAAACCGTCGTTCCGCACATGCCGACCTCAGCCGAGGTGGCCGCTTGCGGTTGGTTGAGCGAGGCAGAACTCGCCGTCTATGCGAGCGAGTACACACGTACCGGTTTCCAGGGCGGGCTGCTCTGGTATCGCTCGCGCATCGAAGGCGCGGGCCTGGGAGAACAGCAGATGTTCGCCGGTGCCACCATCGATGTGCCGGCGATCTACATTGCCGGGGCGAGCGACTGGGGCATCTACCAGAAACCTGGCGATTTCGAGGCCATGCAATCGGCCGCCTGCAGCTGCTTCGAAGGCGCGCACCTGATCGAAGGCGCGGGCCACTGGGTGCAGCAGGAACAGCCGCAAGCGGTGATTGACGCGCTGCTCGGCTTTCTGGGTCGCAGGGGCGCCTGAGGCCCGGCGCCAACCGTTCGGCGACCGTACACCATGTACCAGGGACTGGTGCGCCCCCTGCTGTTTTGCCTCGACCCGGAACGCGCACATGCGCTGGCGCTGCGGGCCGGACACCTCGCCGGAGCCAGCGCGCCGGGCCGCGCCTTGCTGGATGCGCTGTTCGGCTACGAGCACACGGTGTTGCGCACGTCGCTCGCGGGCATGGCGCTGGCCAACCCGGTCGGATTGCCCGCCGGCTTCGACAAGAACGGCGTCGCCGCGCGTACGCTTGAAGCTATCGGGTTCGGCATGCAGGACGTCGGATCGGTTTCCCTGCACGCGTCGGCGGGCAACCCGGGCCGGCCGCGCCTGTTCCGCCTGCCTGATGACGAAGGGATCATGGTCCACTACGGTGTTCCCAACGACGGCGCGGTCGCGGTCGCGGGCCGTCTTGCCGGGAACCGGCGGGCGCCCCTGGGCGTCAGCCTGGTCGAGACCAACACCGGAGTCGCGGCAGGCATCGACCATGTCATCGCGGAAATGGTCGGGGCCGCGCGCATCGTGCGCGGCGTTTCGGACTATCGGGTCCTCAATCTCAATTGCCCGAATTCCGGCGGGGGCTTCAGTCATTTCGATGAGCCCGCTGGCCTCTACGCCCTGCTGGAAGCCTTGCGCGACGTCGAGGTGGATGGCCGGGTGTTCCTGCGCATGTCGCCGCCGCGCGACCCGGCGCAGATCGACGCCCTGCTCGCTGCGATCGACCCGTTCGCCTTCGTCAAGGGGATCGGCTTCTACACCTTTCCTGCTGACCTGGCCGCGCGCCTGAAGACGCCGACAGCCGTTCGCGCGCGCATGCGCGGCAGTTTCTCCGGCCCGGCCAACCGCGGCGCCACCGAGGCCGCCATCGCCGATTGGTATCGGCGCATCGACCGGTCCCGACACGCCTTGATCGGTGTTGGTGGCATTTTCACGGCCGAAGACGCCTACCGGATGATCCGCCTGGGTGCATCCGCGGTACAGGTGTACACCGCCCTGGTGTATCGCGGTCCCGGCGTGGTGCGCGATATCAAGCAGGGTTTGGCGCGCTTGCTGCTGCGCGACGGTTTCACGGGCGTCGCGCAGGCGGTGGGCGCAGATCAGCCGGGCGGACGGCGCGAGTACTGAGGCACCGGAAGGCCGGACATCCGGCTGCTTCGCCGTGTCCTAGTTCGCCTCGATCCTGAGTTCCCGCACCAGCCGCCCGTAGCGCTCGAAATCCTCACGCATCTCGCTGGCCAGCACTTCCGGGCCGCCGCCGACCACATCAAAGCCGATGTCGGCCATGCGCTGGCGGATCTCGGGCGCCTGCAGCAACACATTGATTTCGCTGTTGAGCCGCGCGATCACCGGCGCCGGCGTGCCCGCCGGGGCGAGCAAACCGACCCATCCGCGGCTGACCACGTCGGGATAGCCGAGCTCCGCCATCGAAGGTACGTCGCCCGCGTTGGGCGAGCGGCGCCGGTCGGCCAGCGCCAGGGCGCGCAAGCGCCCGGCGCGCACGAATTGCGCCGCGCCGCCCCACGGCACCCACAAGACCTGCACCTGTCCGCCGATGACATCGTTGATCGATGGGGTCACACCCTTGTAGGGCACATGCTGCATCTCGATGCCGGCACTGCGCCGGAACAGCTCGCCCACGATGTGCATCGGCGAGCCGTTGCCGCCGGTCGCGTAGGACAGGCCGGGCTGGCGGCGCGCCAGTTCGACCAGTTCGCGCACCGATGTCACAGCGAGCCCGGGGTGCACCGCCAGGGTCATGGCGTTGGTGACGGTCTGCACCACCGGCACCAGGTCCTTGAGCACATCGATGCTCACCGCCGCGCGCGGCAGGACATGCGGGGCGATCACCAGCGTGTTGGGCACCATGGCCAGCATGTGGCCATCGGCGGGCGCACGCGCCACCAGCGCTGCGCCGGCGATGCCGCCCACGCCGGGGCGGTTGTCGACCAGGAAGCTCTGCCCCATCCGTGCGCTCAGGCGTTCGCCCAGTGCGCGTGCGACCAGGTCCGGGCCGGCGCCGGGCGGGAAGGGCACGACGATGGTGACCTGCCGCGAGGGATAGCCCTGCGCGACCGCGGCGAAGGGCAAGGCGAGAGGCAGGGCGAGGCAGCAGGTCAGCAGGATGTTCTTCAACATGGCGGCGGGCGTTCTCGGAGCTTGAGTTTCGTCGGTGCGCAAGCGATCGTTTCCATGATAATCGCATGAGGATGAACGAGGGCTTGCCGATGCGCAAGTGCCGCAGCGGGACAGATATGAAACCTCCACGTATTGCCATCATCGGGGCCGGCATCGGCGGCATGACAGCCGCCATCGCGCTGGCGCGCTCCGGCATCGACGTCGCGATCTACGAGCAGGCGGCGGGCCTCGGCTGGGTTGGCCAGGCCATCAACCTCGCACCCAATGCGGTGCGCGCGCTCGATGGCCTGGGGCTGGGCGAGGCGATCCGCCGCGACGCATGGCAGCCGAGCACGCGCCTGTCGCGCGACGGGCAGACCGGAGCGGTGACCTCGCGGGTCGAAATGGCGGAGGCCGCCCGCCAACGCTACGGCGCACCCATGCTGACGGTGCATCGCGCCGTGCTCATCTCCGCGCTGGCCGCCGCGCTGCCACCGGGATGCCTGCGTGCGGGCCATCGGCTCGGCGGATTTGCCGAAGCCGGAAATGGTGTGCGCCTCGAGTTCGACAATGGCGCGTCCGCCGAGTGCGACGCCGTGATCGGCGCCGACGGCATCCACTCGCGGGTGCGCCAGACCCTGTTCGGCAATGACGTTCCGACCTATACCGGCATGATCGCCTGGCGCGCGGTGGTGCCGGCGGCCAGCGTCGCCGCGGCGCAATCGGAAATCGACCTCAAGCCCTTCACCAAGTGGTGGGGGCCGAGCCCGGACGTCCAGCTGGTCAACTTCCTGATCGGCGGCGGGCGCGACCTGTTCGTGTTTGCCACCCTGCCCGCACCGGAGCCCGATCGCGAGTCGTGGTCGCAAACCGGCGACCCGCAAGTGTTGCGTTCCGGTCTGGCGCACTTCCACGCCGAAGCGCGCGCGTTGCTTGAACCGGTGCGCGAGGCCTTTCGCACCGCGCTGTATGACCGTGAACCGCTGGCGGCCTGGGTGCGCGGTCGCGTGTGCCTGCTGGGCGATGCATGCCACGCGATGACGCCGTTCATGGCGCAGGGCGCGGCCATGGGCATCGAGGATGCCGTCGCCCTGGCGCGCTGCCTTGAGGGAGTCGATGCGGTCGGTGTGGGCGCTGCGCTCGACCGCTACCAGCGCACGCGTATCGAGCGCGCCAGCCGTATCCAGAAACTGTCCCACGAAAACCAGTTTCTCAAGGCGCAGGGCGATGCCGACTGGGTGTACGGCCACGACGCCTGGACGGCACCGCTGGCATCCTGAGCTTGCTGCCCGTCGACCCAGGTGTCAGGGCGCAGGGCTTACATCCATGCCTGCCGCGGCCAGGCGTTTGGCGAGCACCTTGCCCAGGCCGCTGGCGGGCGTGAGGAATCCGCCGTAATTTGCGCCGCCCGGCAGGCTGGCAGGATCGCCCGCCAGCGCGAGCGCGGATTCGCAGACCATCACCGTTGTTGCCCGGTTGCCCGGGTCGCCGTGGCCGGCGATCCTGCCGCGCACCAACGTGCCCTGGTCGCCGCGACCGATCAGTTCGCAACGGAACGAGCCGCCGTCCATGGCCGCCTCGGAAGGGCCCGCGCCGGGTGGCGGCGCGAGTCTTTGCGCCGCCCGGCGCAGTGGGGCGATCCGCAACGCCTCCTGCCCGGCGGCCATGCCGATGCTGGCGCCGGCGGCGGCAAGCGCGGCCAGTGCGCCGCGACCGTAGCGCAGGTATTCCTGGTAGTGGAATTGCGGCGCGAACGGGCTGTTTTTGCCGGCCAGCAGCGCGGCGCTGCGGCGCACCACCCGGGTGTTGATCGGTCCCATGAAAAACGGGCCGACCCAGGCGTCGAAGTCCGCGTCGTGGCGCGCCCCTGCCGGGTCTGCATGCAGGACGGGATCCACGCCCGCGGGCGGGAGCGGGTTGAGCAGGAAAGGGTCTTGCATCAACGCCGACTGGCCTGACTCCAGTGCATTGAAGAGCGAGGCCAGCGTGCCGCCGTTGAAGCCGCCGCGGATCGAAAAGCACGCCTTCACGTCGACACAAGCTTCGCCGTGCTCGCGCTGCAGCGCGCGTGCCACCAGCCATGCGCCGAGGTCCGAGGGCACGGAATCGAAGCCGCAAAACGGGATGATGCGCGTGCCAGACTTTTCCGCGGCGGCGTGATGGCGGTCGATCAGGCCACGTGCCCAAGGGGTCTCGCCGGTGATGTCCACGTAGTGCGTGCCCTGCGCCACGCAGGCGGCCACCAGCGCACTGCCATACAGGGCGAACGGGCCGGCGGTCGAGAGCACCACCCGGGTGTCGCCCGCCAGCGCGGCCAGCGCGGCGTCGTCGCCGGCATCTGCAACCACGATGCCGGCGTGCGCGGCGCCCGGCCCGCACGATGCCCGCACATCCTCCAGTCTGGCGCCGGAGCGACCGGCCAATGCCCAGCGGAGGCCCGCCGCGTTCGCGGCGAAATAGGCTGCGGTCTGCCGGCCCACAAAGCCGGAGGCGCCGTAGAGCACGACGTCGTAAGGGCGTTTTCGCGGATCGGGCATCTGGTCGTCATTAGATCATGCCCTGTCCCGCCAATCATCCGCCCCGCCCGGGGAGTAACATCCCGGCCTTGCCATGCGCGCCTGCTGCCGCGCTGGCGCCGAACTGTCCAACACGCCTGAACTGCCCAGAATGAACCACCCAGTCGTCGACGCCCAGGTATCCCCCGAAGGGCGCATGGAAATCCTCTCCGCTGCCGAGGTCGCGCGCCTGCTCGACTCCAGCCAGGGCGGCCTGTATGAATTGTTCCGCAGCTGTTCGCTGGCGGTCCTCAACACCGGCAGCAAGCTCGACAACGGCAAGGAACTGCTGGAACGCCACAAGTCGTTCAGCGTTTCCATCCTGCAGCGCGAGCGCGGCATCAAGCTCGATATCCGTGGCGCGCCGGCCGGCGCGTTTGTCGACGGCGAGATGATCAAGGGCATCCGCGAGCACCTGTTCGCCGTGCTGCGCGACGTGATCTACGCCGCCGACGAGATCGGCGACAACCCGCGCTTCAACCTCGCCACCTCCGGCGGCATCACCGACGCGGTGTTCCACATCCTGCGCAATGCCGATGTGCTCAAGCCTCTTGACCAGCCCAACGTGGTGGTGTGCTGGGGCGGGCATTCAATTTCGCGCGAGGAGTACGACTACTCCAAGGTGGTGGGCTACGAGCTGGGGCTGCGCATGATGGACATCTGCACCGGCTGCGGGCCGGGCGCGATGAAGGGGCCGATGAAGGGCGCGGCGGTGTCGCATGCCAAGCAGCGTGTCGCCCACGGCCGCTACCTCGGCTTCACCGAGCCCGGCATCGTCGCCGCCGAGGCGCCCAACCCGATCGTCAACGGCCTGGTGATCCTGCCGGACATCGAAAAGCGCCTCGAAGCCTTCGTGCGCGCCGGCCACGGCATCATTGTCTTTCCGGGCGGGGCCGGCACCGCCGAGGAGATCCTCTACCTGCTGGGCATATTGCTGCACCCGGCCAACGCCGACCTGCCGTTCCCGCTCATCTTCACTGGTCCGGCGGCCTCGGCCGAGTACTTCGGGCGCATCGACAGTTTCATCGCCGCCACCCTGGGCGCGTCCGCGCGCGCGCGTTACCGCATCATGATCGACGATCCCGAAGGCGTGGCGCGTGCCATGCAGCAGGGCTTGAAGGACGTGCGCGCCTATCGCAAGGGCATTGGCGACGCCTACTACTTCAACTGGCACCTGAAAATCGACCACGAGTTCCAGAAGCCGTTCGCGCCGACCCACGCCAACATGCGCGCGCTGAACCTCACGCTCGACGCCCCGGTGCATGTGCGCGCGGCCAACCTGCGGCGCGCCTTCTCCGGCATCGTCGCCGGCAATGTCAAGGACCACGGCATCCGCGCCATCGAGGAGCACGGTCCCTTCGTTCTTGACGGCGACCCCGGCGTCATGCGCCATATGGACGAACTGCTTGCCTCGTTTGTCGCGCAACAGCGCATGAAACTTCCCGGCAGCGTCTACAAGCCCTGCTACCGCATCCTCACCGGCGCACCCGCGTAAGACGCGGAACCCGGCACCCCCAAAGCACATCAACCTCTTTCTTCGTCATGCGCCTGCTTGTCATCAACCCCAACATTTCCGATTCGGTCACGGCCCTGATTCGCGCCGAGGCCGAACGCTCCGCCGCGCCCGGCACCGAACTCACCGTGCTGACCGCGCCGTTCGGCGTGGCCTATATCGAAACCCGTTTCGAGGCGCTGGTGGGCGCCTATGCCACCGCGCAGGTCGCCGCCGAGAATCTTGAGGGTCATGACGCGGTGATCGTTGCCGCCTTTGGCGACCCGGGCCTGGCGGGCCTGCGCGAGCTGCTGCCGGTGCCGGTGCTGGGCATGAGCGAATCGGCGCTTGCCTCCGCCTGCCTGCTGGGCCACCGTTTCTCCATCGTCGCGATTTCGCGCCGCATCACCGCCTGGTACCGCGAAACGGTGGAGTCCCACGGCCTCATCGGACGGCTGGCGAGCATCCGTCACCTCGACACGCCGCTTGCCACCATCGGCGGGGTGCAGCAGGACCACGGGACCAAGCTGCGCGAACTGTGCGAGCGGGTGGTCGATGAAGACGGCGCCGAGGTCATCATCCTGGCCGGCGCGCCGCTCGCCGGTCTGGCGCGCACCCTCGCCGGCGAATTGCCGGTACCGGTGGTCGATGGCGTGTCGTCGGCGGTCAAGCATGCGGAGTCGCTGGTGCAACTCAAGCCCGGCCGCGCCGTGCGCGGCAGCTTCGCGTTGCCGCCGGAGAAGCCCAACCGCGGCTTGCCGGAGGCGCTGGCGCGCCTCCTGGCACGCACCTGACGACCGGCGGGACCACCGTGTTCTCCGTACCTGTGGCCGCGTTGCTCGCGGCTTCCGTGATCGCCTGTTCCTTCATCTCCGGCATTTTCGGCATGGCCGGCGGCATGATCCTGATGGGCATCCTGCTGTTGTTCGTGCCGGTCGCGCAGGCGATGATGCTGCACGGCGCCGCGCAGCTGGCCTCCAACGGCTGGCGCGCCTGGCTGTGGCGTGCGCATATCCGCTGGAAGAGCGTCGGCTACTACCTGCTCGGTTCGATCCTGCCGGTGGCGTTCTTCCTCACCCTCTCGTTTACCGCCTCCAAGCCGCTGGTGCTGCTCTCGCTGGGCCTGATGCCGGTGCTGGTATGGCTATTGCCGCAAGGCATCAAGCCCAACGCCGAACGCCTCAAGGACGGCATGGTCTGCGGCGTGGTGTGCAGCACCCTGCAACTGATGGCCGGCGTGTCGGGCCCGATCCTCGACAGCTTCTTCACCGGTTCGCCCATGGACCGCAAGTCGCTGGTGGCCACCAAGGGCGCGATCCAGACCTTCGGCCATCTGCTCAAGATCTTCTACTTCGGCCGTTTCGTCACCCTGGGTGGCGACGGGATTCCGCCGCTGGCGCTCATCGCCGCGGTACTCCTCGCGGTCACCGGCACCACGCTGTCGAAGCGCCTGCTGGAAAAAATGAGCGACGTGCAGTTCCGCGCCTGGACCCAGCGTCTTATCCTCGCTATCGCTGCGGTCTACACCTGCCAGGGGCTGTGGTTGCTGTGGAACGCGCCCGCCTGACGGGCGATCCGCCCCAAGGACGGTTCAGGCGCGCCGCCGGCGCAGCGATCCCGCCGCGGCAAGAGCACCCAGGAAC
Source organism: Burkholderiales bacterium (assembly GCA_965279115.1). GTDB lineage: Bacteria > Pseudomonadota > Gammaproteobacteria > Burkholderiales > JAEUOS01 > JAEUOS01. The sequence goes on along the minus strand of OZ257137.1, from coordinate 1,830,444 downwards.
AACACCAGGGCGCCGGGTTCATCGACATTACGCACCGACAGGGTGAACGTGTCGTTTACCTGCAATCCGCCCAGGTTGATGATCCAGTCGAGACCGCCCAAACCGATCGGGTCGCCTACGTAGATCTCGCTGGTCGGCGGAACCAGCGCGACCAGCGCCGAGCCGCCACTGCCGGATGGCACCGGGCTGGCGCCATCGATGGTGAGCACGTCGCCCAGGCCGAACGTGGCGCCGGAGTCGAGGGCGAAGAAAAGGTTGCGCAGCGAATCGCCCGCGGTCAGCATGCGGATGACGGAATTGAAAGTCACGCTGCCGGCGACCACGTCGTCGCGCTCGACCGCCAGGGTTACCGACGCGGTGTTGCCGTTGTCGAAAGAAAAGTCGACGCCTGCATGGCTGCCGTTCACGAATGAGGTATCGACGACGCTGTTGCCGCTGCCGAAGGTCGAGGAAACGACCAGGGCCTCGGCGCGTTGGGTCATGGCCAGCAGGGCCAGGCAGAAAATGCAGAGGGGTTTGGCGAAGCGTTGCATGGCGGGTGCCTGTCTTGAAGTTGGGGACCGGCACGCGGCCGGATGGGGTGAGCGGATTATTCCCGCGCCGCATGACGCTTTCGTGTCCGCCAAGGCATGATCCGGATCATGCAGCGGCCATGATCCGTTCGGATGCGCAATCGCGATTTGCGCTTCACCGCGGCGTCATGGCCGGCGCTTAAGGTTGGGGGATTCCAACCCATACGGGCCGGCTTGTCGCCGGCCCCAACTTGCCATGCACACACTCGCTTCCCGCAATCGCCGCGACTTCATCCGCGATGTCGGCATCGGCGCGCTTGCCGCCGCCACCCTGGTGCGCAGCGCCGCCGCCGCCGATCCCTCGGCGGCGTTCCAGCACGGCGTCGCCAGCGGTGACCCGCTGGCCGATCGCGTCATCATATGGACCCGTGTCAACCCGGCGCTGGGCGCTTCGGTGCCGGTGTTCTGGGATGTGGCGCTGGACGCGGGCTTCACGCGCTTCGTGCGGCGCGGTCGCGCCCTTGCCACTGCCGCGGCGGACCATACCGTCAAGGTCGACGTGCCGGGACTGCCGGTCAACGCCCGGCTCTACTACCGTTTCAGCGCCGCCGGCCAGGTCTCGCCGGTCGGGCGCACGCGCACGCTGCCGGTCGGCGACGTGGCCTCGGTCAAACTGGCGGTGTTTTCCTGCTCGAACTACCCGGCGGGCTATTTCAACGTCTACGCCGACGCCGCCGCCCAGCCGGATATCGACGTCGCCGTGCATCTGGGCGACTACATCTATGAATACGCCGCCAACGGCTACGCCTCCGAGGACGCCGCCGCGCTTGGCCGCGTGTCGCTGCCTCCCACCGAGTTGTATTCGCTGGACGACTATCGTGATCGCTATGCCCAGTACCGCGGCGACGTCAACCTGCAGGCCGCGCATGCCGCCTTCCCGTGGGTCTGCGTGTGGGACGACCATGAAGTCTCCAACGACACCTGGAAGGCGGGCGCGCAGAATCATGATCCGGCCACCGAAGGCGACTTCTTCGTGCGCCGCGCCGCCGCCGTCCGCGCGTACCACGAATGGATGCCGATCCGCGCGCCGGAACCGGCGCGGCTGGAGCGCATCTACCGCTCCTTCACCTTCGGTAACCTGGTCGATCTGCACATGCTCGACACCCGCATCATCGGGCGCGACAAGCAGCTGGCGTTCGCCAGCTTCTTCGGCGCCGGCGGTTTCGACGCGGCCGCGTTCGTCGGCGCGCTGGGCAATCCGTCGCGCCAGCTGCTGGGCGCGGAGCAGTCGCAATGGCTGGCGGGGCGCATGGCCTCCACCAGCGCCACCTGGACCGTGTTGGGCCAGCAGGTGTTGATGGGACGGATGAACATTCCCGCGCCGCTGGTGCTGCTGCAGATCAGCTTCACCGATTATTCCGCGCTGCTGTTCAAGCGCGCCACCGCGCCGGCCACACTGACGCCTACCGAGTTGGCGATCCTCGCGCAGCCGGCTATCCCCTACAACCTGGATGCCTGGGACGGCTACGCGGTCGCGCGCGAGACCGTGCTGGGGACCGCGCGGGCGTTCAACAAGAATCTGGTGTCGCTGGCCGGCGATACCCACAACGCCTGGGCCAGCGATCTCGCCGATTTCGGTGGCAATGCCGTCGGCGTCGAGTTCGCCACACCTGGCGTGAGCTCACCCGGCTTCGAAGAATTCTTCCCGCTGGAGAGCCCGCTGGCGGTGGCCGCCGGGTTGCAGCAGATCATCGGCCCGCTGGTGTACGCCGAAACCGCCAGCCGCGGCTACATGCTGGTGACCGCCACGCCGGGAGAATGCCGTTCCGCCTGGCGTTATGTCAGCACCGTGAAGAGCCCCACCTACACTGCCTTCACTGGCAAGGAATTGGCCACCCTGCCGGGCGCGGGCAATCGCAGGCTGATCGAGGTTTGAGTCCGGTCGCACAGTTTTTCATCTGGATGGAATACCGGCGCCATCGTCGCTGTTATGCATGCGGCGGAAAGAACAAGAGACCGGTGCGGCAGGTTTGCCGACTGCATCCGCTTGTTTGTTCTTGTCGGCCGTTTCGGACCTGACCTGGGGGATGCAGATGAAAAGCATGGCGGCAGTTCTTTCGCTGGTTGCGGGGCTTGCTTGTTGCAACGCGATGGCGGTCACCCTGGGGCAGTCCGATACCTTCCAGGATGGCAGCACCGAAGGCTGGGCTACCGGTACCGGCAGTAGCACCCCGCCGGTCAACGTGGCCGCCAACGGCCCCGGCGGCGCCACCGACAAGTACCTGTTGCTGACCGCCAGCGGAGTATTCGGCCCGGGTGGCCGGCTGGTGGCCTTCACCGGCCCCGGGTGGGATGGCGACTACGTGGCCGCTGGCATCACCGGCATCCGCATGCAGGTGAACAACCTCGGTTCGACCGATCTCAGCCTGCGCCTGCTGTTCAATTCCACCAGTGCGACCAGCGCGTTCACCACCGACGCGATTTCCGTCGTCGCCGGCAGCGGCTGGACCACGATACGCTTTACGGTCACTCCCGGGGCGCTCACCGTCAGCCCCGGCGTATTCACCAGCACCGCAGACGTGATGTCGCATGTGGCTGAATGGCGCCTCTATCACAGCGTCGCGGCGGGGCCGCCGCCGGCGGGCGCCTTCATCGCCGCGTCCCTGGGTGTCGACAACGTCACCGCGGTGCCGGAACCCGCGGAATGGCTGAGCCTGCTTGCCGGCCTCGCGCTGCTGGCTTTTGTCGCGCGCCCGCGCGCTACGGCGACGCTGGCCTGAGACATCCAATCCCGGGAATCCGGGCGACGCCTCTTTCACCCAGGGAGTAAACCCCATGCCGACATTCAAGTCGAAGGCGCTTGTGCTCGCGGTGCTGCTCGCCGCCGCCACGTCAGCAAGCGCCCAGCAGAACGTCCTGCCGCCGATCACCTTCGGCGATCTCGCGGTCAAACTCAACCCCATCGCCACCGGCCTGTCCGCGCCGGACTACGCCATCAGTGCCCCGGGCAACCTCGCCGACCTGTTCGTGGTCGAGCAGAACGGCCTGCTGCGCGTGATCCGCAACGGCAGCCTGCTGGCGGCACCCGCCATGGACATCCGCAGTCTGGTATCACCTCCGCTGAACGCCAACAACGCCAACGACGAGCGCGGCTTCCTGGGCCTGGCCTTCAACCCCGGCTACAACGACCCGACGAGCGTGGGCTATCGCACCCTCTATACCTACACCAGCCAGATGATCGCCCCGGGCACCTCGCCCACCTTCGTGGCGCCCAACGGCGCTGTGCAGAACTACAAGAATGTCATCTCCGAATGGAAGATGGGCGCGAATAATGTGGTGGACCCGACCTCGCAACGCGAGATCGTTTCCTTCGGCAAGAACGCGGGCAACCACAATGGCGGCACCATCGCCTTTGGCAACGACGGGTATCTTTATCTTGGGCTGGGCGACGGTGGCAACGCCAACGACGTCGGCCCGAGCCATCTCGAACCCGGCGGCAATTCGCAGAATCTTTCGACACCGCTTGGCAAGATCATTCGCATCGACCCGGTCAGTCCCGCGCTCACCGCCGGCAGCGCCAACCCGGTCAGCGCCAACGGCCAGTACCGCATCCCTGTGGGCAATCCGTTCCAGGCGCCGGGCCAGGTGGCCGAGACTTTTGCGCTCGGCTTCCGCAATCCCTATCGCTTCAGTTTCGACCGTGCCAATGGCCAGTTGATCGTCGCCGATGTGGGCCAGAACACGGTCGAGGAGATCAACCGCGTCACCCTGGGCGGCAACTACGGCTGGGCCGTCAAGGAAGGCAGCTTTCTCTTCAACCGCACCGATCCGGACGGCCCCGGACCGCTCACCGCCGGCAGCGTGGGCGCCAACAGCCCGGGCAGCCCGGACGGCCTGATCGATCCGATCACCGGCAGCATCGGCACGCTGCAGTACGACCACGGCGACGGCATCTCCATCACCGGCGGCTTTGTCTATCGCGGCACGGTGATCCCGCAGCTCTACGGCAAGTATGTGTTCGGCGATCTCGCGCTGCGGAACGCGCCGCCGCGCGTCGATGGCCGCCTGTTCTATGCCGATCTCGACACCGGCGAGATCAAGGAATTCCTGCTGCCGCAGTTCGCCAACGGCAAACTGCCCAACGGGCTGACCGTCCACGGTTTCGGGGAGGACGCGCAGGGTGAACTCTATGCGCTGGCGACCAACGGCCCGGCCAACGGCACCGGCGGTATCGTGTTCCAGATCAGCGCCGTGCCGGAGCCGGCCGAATGGGCCTGCCTTCTCGGCGGACTGCTGCTTCTGGCCGGTGTGACGCGCCGTCGTCGTCCTTCCTGAAGGCAGGCGCGCGGGGCGCGCTTCAATCGACCCGTGCGCCGGAGAGTTCCACGACCCGCTTGTACTTGGCGAAATCGGCCTTGATGTGGGCGGCGAACTCGGCGTGGCCCAAGTTGACCACTTCGGTGCCGTCGGCCTGCACCTTGTTGCGAAACGCCGGGTCCTGGAGTGCCTTTTGCGCCTCGGCATCGATGCGGCGCACCACCTCCATCGGGGTCCTCGCCGGCGCGACCAGGCCGAACCACGAGGCGAAATCGTAGCCGGCGACCGCCTCGCCGATGCTTGGCACGTCCGGCAGGGCGTGGTTGCGCTTCGCGCCAGTGACCGCGATGGCGCGCAGGCGTCCGCCCTTGACCTGTGGCACCGCGGTGGCGAGGGTCGGAAATCCGCACAGGGTGGTCTTGCTGATCACCGAGGTGACGATCTCCGGCGCGCCCTTGAACGGCACATGCACGATGTCGACGCCCGCCATCGACTTGAAGAGCTCCGCCGCCAGGTGCGCGCCGCTGCCGTTGCCGCCCGATGCGTAGTTGAACTTGCCGGGCGACTCCTTGAGCATCGCCAGCAGGTCGGCCACGCTCCTGACAGGCGAGTCGGCCGACACCACCAGCAGGTGCGGCATCGAGATCGAGAAATGGATGGCGGTGAAATCGCCCACCGGGTCATAGCCGACCTTGCGGTACAGCCACGGGTTGGTGACGATGGCCGAGGTGGCCAGGGCGATGGTATAGCCGTCCGGCGCGGCCTTGGCGGCGAGTTCGGTGCCGATGTTGCCGCCGGCGCCGCCGCGGTTTTCGATCACCAGTGCCTGGCCCAGCGCCGGCGAAAGGCGCTCGGCCAGCGTGCGTGCGATCACGTCTGGCGCGCTGCCCGGGATATACGGCACGATGAAGCGGATCGGCTTGGTGGGCCAGGCCTGCGCGAGCGCGGCGGACGGCGCCAGCGAGGCGGCGAGGGTGGCCTTGAGCAGCGAGCGGCGGTGCATGGCGGGTCTCCGGTTTTGGCGGTGTTGTCGCGGCGTATATTACGGCGCTTCCGCAAACGCTACAGCGGCCCCGACGACCCTCGATGCACATGAAACCGCAAAACCTGCTGATCCTGTTTTCCGACGAGCACAACCCCCGCGTGCAGGGCGCCGCCGGCCATCCGTTCATCTCGACGCCGCACCTCGACGCGCTGGTCGCGCGCGGCACGCGCTTCGCGCAGGCATCCACCCCGTGCCCGATCTGCGTGCCGGCGCGCGCGTCGCTGGCCACCGGGCGCTATGGTCACGAGATCGGCTACTGGGACAACGCCGACGCCTATGAAGGCGGCGTGCCGAGCTGGCACCATGTGCTGCGCGAACGCGGCCATCGGGTCGTGTCGATAGGCAAGCTGCACTTCCGCGGCCACAAGGGCGACGACCACGGTTTTTCCGAGGAGCGCATCGCCATGCACATCAACGAAGGCCTGGGCGACCTGCTGGCGTTGAATCGCGGCGCGGATGCGCAGCCGCGTGGCGGCGCGAAGAAGCTGATCGGCATGGCCGGGCCCGGCGAATCGGACTACACCCGCTACGACCGCGACATCGCCGCGCAGGCGCAGATCTGGCTGCGCGAGGAGGCGCCGAAGTACACCGACCGCCCGTGGGTGCTGTTCGTCTCGCTGGTGGCGCCGCACTTCCCGCTTACCGCGCCGCCCGAGCACTACTACCATTACGCGAAGATGCGCCTGCCCATGCCCAAGCAGTACGCCAGGGAGGAGCGGCCGCAACACCCCCACCTTGCCGAGTATGCGCGGGTCGTGCCCTACGACGCGGCCATGCAGGGCGAGGCCGACGTGCGCCGCGCGCTGGCCGGCTACTTCGGCCTGGTGAGCTTCATGGACGAGCAGGTCGGCAAGATCACAGCCGCGCTCGAGGACACCGGCCTGGCGGCGAATACGCGCATCCTCTACACCGCGGACCATGGCGACAACAACGGCGCCCGCGGCCTGTGGGGCAAGAGCACCATGTACGAGGAAAGCGTCGGCGTGCCCATGATCCTCACCGGCGCCGACGTGCCGGCCGGGCGGGTGGTGACCACGCCCGCCAACCTCGTTGACGTGTTCGCCACCGCCCTCGACGCGGTGGGCGCCGCCCCGGCGCCCTCGTCGGGCAAGTCGCTGTTCGAGATGGCCGCAACGCCCGACGCCGACCGCTTCGTGTTTTCCGAATACCACGCCACCGGCTCGCGCGAGGCGATGTTCATGGTGCAGGACAGGCGCTACAAGTACGTGCGCTACATCACCTACCCGGCGCAGCTGTTCGACCGCGAGGCCGATCCGCAGGAATTGCGCGACGTCGCCGCCGACCCCGCCTATGGCGCGGTGCTGGCGCGCATGGAGTCGGCACTGCGCGAGCGGCTCGACCCGGTCGAAGTGGACGCGCGCGCCAAGCGCCGCCAAGCCGAGATCCTCGCCGCCAACGGCGGTTGGGAAGTGGTCATGCAGCGCGGCGACCTGCCCTACTCGCCGCCGCCGGGCGTGCCGCCGAACTGGAGCTGAACCGGGCGGCTGCCGACCGGCTGCGTCGCACCGCTGTCGTGTACCATGGCCGGCCCGCTGGCTGCCTCCCGGTGGCGTACGGCAGACCAGCACAAACAGGAGAAGACAACATGGCCAAGCTCGTCGTGCTCTACAACAAGCCCGCGGATGCCGCGGCGTTCGACGCCCACTACTTCGGCAAGCATGTGCCGCTCGCCAAGACCATTCCGGGCCTGCGCGCCTATGAGGTCAACGCCTCGCCCATCGCCACGCCGCAGGGGCCCTCCGACCTGCACCTGATTGCCATGCTCACCTTCGATTCCATGGAAGCCATTGGCACCGCCTTCGCCTCGCCGCCGGGAAAGGCCGCCGCCGCGGATCTTGGCAACTTCGCCCAGGCGGGTGTGCAGATGCTGATGTTCGAGACCAAAGCGGTGTAAGCGATGCCGCGCTGCCCGCGGGCATGGAATAAAGCGGCCGGCGCGGTGTTTGGGGGCTGCGGCTTGGCCGCGCAAGAAGCCATCCCATCCAGAAGGAGAGCATCATGAAAAAACGCCTCGCCGCAGCCGCCATCGCCATCATCGCCGCCTCCGCCACCGATGCGCAGCAGGGCCTGGTCACCACGCGCGGCATCTCGGTCAACGCCGCAATCGAGCTGGCGCAGGCCGCGCTCGAGCGTTGCCGCGCCGACGGCTACAAGGTCACCATCACCGTCATCAACCAGCATGCCCGCACCTCGGTGGTGTTGTCCGACGACGGCGTCAACCCGCACACCATCGAGAACAGCCTGCGCAAGGCCTACACCGCCTTCACCACCCGCACGCCCACGGTCGAAATGGCCAAGCGCGCGCAACCCGGGCTGTCGGGCTTCATGCTGCTGGAAAACATCAGTCCGCTCGACGGCGGGCTGCCGATCTTCGCCGGGAAGGACCTGGTCGGCGCGGTCGGCATCTCGGGCGCGCCCGGCGGCGACAAGGACTCCGCCTGCGCCAAGGTGGGTATCGACAAGATCGCGCGCCTGCTCGGCAACTGACCGGTCGAAGGCGCGCCGGGCGCGGCCGCCGCGCCCGGCGAATGTTTGACGTTTACTTCGCCGGCGGCGAGTAGTTGACCGGCACGAACACGTAACCCGATCCTTCGGCGCGCAGCCGGCCCAGCCCGGGGAAGGAAAGGTGCGCCGAGCCCACGATGTAACCGTGCTTGGCCGCATCGGCGTAGGCCTTGCGGCGTTGCGCCGCGGCAGCCTTTGAATCGACGTCGAAGGCGATGGTCACCGCAGGGTTGGGGAACTGCACCGCGGCCACATGCATCAGGTCGCCCCACAGCACCAGCTTCTGGCCTTTCGATTCGATCGCGTAGATCGCATGGCCGGGCGTATGGCCACGGGTGGCCAGGGCCTTGATGCCGGGCACCAGCTGCGTGTCGCCTTCGAAAGCCTTGAACTTGTCGGCCTTCACGTACGGGTTGAGCGAGGCCTGCGCGCCCTGGAAAAATCCCTGCGCGTCCTTGGGCGCCTTTTTCATGTTCTCTTCGGAGAGCCAGTAGTCGGCGTCATGCTTGTCGGCGCGGATCACGGCGTTGGGAAAGGCCATCTTGCCGTCGACCATCAGGCCGCCCACGTGGTCGGGATGCAGGTGGGTGATGTACACCTCGTCGACCTGCTCGGCGCTGTAGCCCGCGGCCTTCAGGTTGGCCGCCAGCTTGCCCAGCGTGGGGCCGAACAGGCCTGATGCGCCGGTGTCGATCAGCACCAGCTTGCTGCCGGTGTTGACCAGATAGCCGTTGACCGAGGTTTCCACCGGCGTCTTGAGGAATTGCTTGGCCAGCGCCCGGTCCACCTGCCCGGGTTTCACGTTGGTGAGCAGCTTTTCCACCGGCAGGGCCACGGTGCCGTCGGAAATGGCCGTGACCTCGAAGTCGCCCAGCATCATGCGGTAGTAGCCGGGCACGCTCCTGGGTTGCGGGCCGGCGGCATGGGCGGTAAGGGCGGCGCCGCAGGCGGCCGCGGCGAGAAGCGCGGCGCTGGCGGCATGGCGCATGAACCGGGATGTGGACATGTTGGCTGGGTCTCCTGTTGGGCCGGCCATGGAATCGGGCGGCGGTAAGCGGATCGGCGCGCCACGACAAGCCGCGGCGCCAGGACGCATTTTGCCAAACTTGCCGCGGCCGGGGTCATGCTTGCGGCCGGAATGCCGATAAGGGAGAGGATGGGGTGGTTTTGCCCCGTATTTGTGCCGGGCGATGCGTCGGGCCTCCCTAGAATCGTCTTGATCCAGCCCGCCAGTCGTGGCAATGCAGGGCACCCGGGCAGATCAAGACCCTTGAAGCGATGAAAAAGCAGATTCCCGTCGAAAACCTCAAGGTCGGCATGTACCTCGAAGGCATGGCCGGTTCCTGGCTGCAGCATCCTTTCCTGCGTTCGAAGTTCGTCATCAAGGACCCGAACGACATCCGCCAGATCGCCGACAGCGGCATCCGCCACGTGTGGATCGACGCCGCCCAGGGGCTTGATGAAGGTCCCGAACCCGAACCGGCGCCGGTGGTCACGGTGACCCCGCTGGAGGTACCGCCGGCGGTGAAGGCGCCGCCCAGGGCCGCCTCGATGTCCGAGGAACTGGTGCGCGCGAAGAAGATCATGGGCGAAGGCAAGCGCCACGTGGTCTCCATGTTCGAGGAAGCGCGCATGGGCCGCGCCATCGAGCCCGGCGCCGCCGCCGGGCTGGTCGAGGAAATCACCGACTCGGTCAGCCGCAATCCCGGCGCCATCGTCAGCCTGGCGCGCCTGAAGACCGCCGACGACTACACCTACATGCACTCGGTGGCGGTGTGCGCGATGATGGTTTCGCTCGCACGCAACCTCGGCCTGGACGACAAGACCACCCGCGAGGCCGGCATGGCCGGCCTGATGCACGACCTCGGCAAGGCGATGATGCCGATGGATGTGTTGAACAAGCCCGGCAAGCTCACCGACGCAGAGTTCGCCATCGTCAAGAGCCACCCGGAGCGCGGCCATGAACTTCTGGTCGAAGGCGGCAGCGCCAGCGAAGGCGTGCGCGACGTCTGCCTGCACCACCATGAAAAAATGGACGGCAGCGGGTATCCGCACCGTCTGAAAGGTGAGCAGATCAGCCTCTTGGCGAAAATGGGCGCGGTGTGCGACGTCTACGACGCCATCACCTCCGACCGGCCCTACAAGTCCGGCTGGGACCCCGCCGAATCGATCCGCAAGATGACCGCCTGGTGCAACGGCCATTTCGACGAAAGCGTGTTCCGCGCCTTCGTCAAGAGCATCGGCATCTATCCGGTGGGCTCGCTGGTCAAGCTCACCTCCGGGCGCCTGGCGGTGGTGACCGAGCAATCCGCCAAGTCGCTGGTCACGCCGCTGGTCAAGGTGTTCTTCTCGACCAAGTCCGGGGTCTACCTGAAGCCGGAGATGCTCGATCTTTCGCGCGCGGCCGGCGCCGAGAAGATCGTCAGCATCGAGTCCCCCGAAAAGTGGGGCATCGCCAACCTGGCGCGCTTCTGGGCCGAATAGGCGCGAAGTCCGCGCCGGCCTGATCGCGCGCGTTTTTCGGGTTCCCGACAAATGCGCGTCGCGCAATGGATGGCGGCGGCAAACTCATTGGACACCCGCAAGCCGGCGAATCGATACTTGCGGGCGCATCGCACCGGGTCATCCGGCGCGGCACAACAAAGAGACCAGCCGCATTTCCGCGCCGGCAAGCCGGCCGGAGATGACGATATCCGGAGGAATTCGCGTGACGTCGCACTATTTCCGTCCACCCGGCGCTTGCGTGCCGGGTCGAGCGCACCTGCCATGACGGGGGCCGCCCCCCTGCGCGTGCTGTACCTCGACGACGACGAGCAATACGCGCATCTCTTCAAGGCCATGACCGAGCGCCTGGGTTACCAGACCATCACTTATTGCGTGGCTTCGGCGGCCCTGGAATCCCTGGCGGCTCCGGGTGCGCCGTATGACCTGTTCGTGACCGATTTCCACATGCCCGGCATCAACGGGCTTGAAGTCGTGCGTCGCGCGCGCGCGTGCCGGGCATGCGTTGCGCGATCCTGTCCAGCGATCTGGCCGCCCTCCATGAAGGGCATGCCGAACTCGCCGGCGCCTGCCGGGTCGAGCGCAAGCCCGAGAAGGCCGAGCAGTTCAGGGAATTCCTGGTCCGCGCCATGGCCAGCGTGAATCCGCCCTGAGCAGCGGCGCTGCGCGCGGCTTCCGGCCTGTCACAAATCACAGTAGACCCCCGGCGGGGCGCGGAACACAATCCGCTCCCGCTTGTCCAGGCATGCTGCCGGGCGCCCCGGCCCGGAAGGCGCCAAGCTGTATTCTGCGGGGTAACAGTGGAAAACCGCGAAAGTCCGGCAACTCCTTGCGCAAGATGAAGATCCTCCTGATCGAAGACGATCGCGAAACCGCCGGCCTGGTGGCCGAGGAACTCGTCGACAGCGGGTTCGAGGTGGTGCAGGCGCACGACGGCGCCAGCGGCTTCGCCGCCATCCTCACCCATGAGCCCGATCTGGTCCTGTGCGACGTGAGCATGCCGGTGATGTCGGGTTTCGAGGTACTGGAGCGCCTCACGTCGCTGGCGCCGCGCTTTTCGCGCATGCCCTTCGTGTTCCTCACCGCGCTGGTCGACCGCGAGCATCAGTTGAAGGGCCGCAAGCTCGGCGCCGACGACTACGTCACCAAGCCGATCGACTTCGAGATCCTGGTCTCGATCATCCGCGCGCGGCTGGCCGGCGTGGCGCGCATGGAGGTATGGCCGCGCAACGTTTCCTTGTCCGAGCGCGAGATCGAGGTGCTCACCTGGTCGGCGCGCGGCAAGACCTCCGGCGAGATCGCCAGCATCATCGGGGTGGCCAAGCGCACGGTGGATTTCCATGCCGAGAGCGCGCGCAACAAGCTGGGCGTGGCCACCCGCATCGAGGCCGCGGTCAAGGCCGCCGCCGGCGGCATCATCGAGCCATGACGCGCATCCGCCGCGAACCCGCACAATCCGGTTTCCGGATTCCCGGCGCGATGACCCAACCCGCATTTTCCACATGATCAGGCTCGAATCGATCCGCGCCCGGCTGTCGCTGGTGTTCGCGCTGTTCCTGCTGCTGGTGGTGGGGGTGGGCCTGTTTTCCATCAACCGCCTGGGCACCCTCAACGAGGCCTCCGCGGAAATCCGCAGCCACTGGCTGTCGGCCGCGCCGGTGCTGGGCGAGATCAACAACCTGATCTCCGACCTGCGCGCCAACGAGGCCGCCAGCCTGACCGCGCTGGAAGCCCCCGAGGCGGCCCTGGTGCAGCGCGAACGGGTCAATCTCTCGCAGTCGTTGCAGAAGACGCGCGCCACCTACGAGGCGCTGCCCAAGGATGCGGTCGAACTCGAGCTCTACGGGCGCTTCACCGGCCAGTGGGAGGTCTACCGCGCCGCCGCCGACCGGGTGGTGTCGCTGGCCGTGGCGGGCAAGCGCCGCGAGGCCATCGCCCAGCACCGCAACGCCTCGCGCGAGTCCTTCAACGCCGCCAGCAACACCCTCACCCTGCTGGTCGACCACAACGTCGAGGGCGCCCGTCTGGCGACCGAGCGCGAAGCCGGGGTCTATCGCGCCTCGCGCACGCTCATCATCGGCGCCATCCTGCTGGCGGCGCTGTGCCTGGCCGGCGCCATCGCCTACATCACCCGCTCGATCTCCACCCCTTTGCTCGACCTGGCCGGGCGCATGCACCGGCTGGCGGCCAACGAAACCCGGCTCGAGATCCACGGCGCCGCGCGCGCCGACGAGATCGGCGAGATGGCGCGCGCGGTGCAGGTGTTCCGCAACAACGCCATCGACCTGGTCGAAAGCCAGAAGGCGTTGAGCGAGCAGGCGCAGACCCTGCGCGAGGCGCTCGATGCCGAAAGGCGCCTCACCACCCAGCAACAGAACTTCGTATCCATGACCTCGCACGAATTCCGCACCCCCCTGACCATCATCGACAGCCACGCCCAGCGCCTGATCCGCATGAAGGACCGTCTCGAGCCCGCCGACCTGGCCGAGCGCGCGCGCGGCATCCGCGGCGCGGTCACCCGCATGACCAGCCTGATCGACAGCCTGCTCAACACCTCGCGGGTGTTCGATGGCGACGTGCGCCTGCACCGCGAGGAAATCGATTTCGCCGGGGTGGTGCGCCAGGCCTGCCAGATGCACCGCGAGGTCGCGCCCGCCGCGCAGCTCATCGAGTCCGCCGCCACGCAGGCCATCGCGGCCACCGGCGACCCGCGCCTGCTGTTCCAGGCGGTGAGCAACCTGTTGTCCAACGCCATCAAGTACTCGCCCCCCGGAAGCCCGATCGAGGTCGAGGTGTCGCGGGCCGGTGGCAATGTCCATGTCGCGGTGTCCGACCACGGCATCGGCATTCCCGAGAAGGACCGCGCCCACCTGTTCGAGCGCTACTTCCGCGGCAGCAACGTCAGCGACGTCGCCGGCACCGGCGTCGGCCTGTACCTGGTGGACATGGTGGCGCGCCTGCATGGCGGCAGCGTGGTGGTCGAAAGCGCCGAACGGGGTGGCAGCTGTTTCACGATGATCCTGCCGATCGCCCGCGTCGCCACACCGGCCGCGCTGGAGGCCGCATGATGCGCCGCCGGATCAGCATCGCATTGCTGGCCTGCCTGTCCGCCGGCGCGCAGGCCCAGGGCACGGCGAGCGGCGCGACCGCGCTCACCCTGCAGGCGGCCGAGGCGCGCATGTTCGCCGGCAACCGCGACATCGCACTGGCGCGCCGCGCCGTCGAGCAGGCCGCCGCCGACACCATGATCGCCGGGCAGAAGCCCAACCCGCAACTCGGCGTGGCGATCCAGAACATCAACCGCAATCGCGGCGTGGGCTCCGGCACCTTGCGCGACAAGACCGTCGACACCATCGTCGGCATCTCGCAGACCATCGAGCGCGGCGGCAAGGCCGCACTGCGGGTGGCGGCGGCGCAGTCGATGGTGGCCGCGGCCAATGCCGAGCTCGGCGAGGTGGCGCGTACCCAGTTGCTGGCATTGCGCTCGGCCTACCACGACCTGCAGGCGGCACAGGAAAGGCGCGCCGGCGCCGAGGAAACCGCGCAACTCTTCGAGCGCAGCGTCGAGGCCGCGACCCTGCGGCTGAAGGCGGGTGACCTGGCCGCGGCCGACGTCGCGCGCATCCGTGTGGACACCGCGCGCGCGCGCAACGAGGTCACGCTGGCCGGCGCCGACGAGGCGCGTGCGCGCCTCGCCCTGGCGGTGCTGATGGCGGCGGAATCCGAAGCCGCCAGCCTGCGCGCCGCCTCTTCCTGGCCAGCGACGGCCGAGACCGGCCCCGCCGAACAGGACCTGCTGGAGCGCCGCCCGGACGTGCGTGCCGCCGCCGCCCGGATCGAGGCAGCCGACCGTGTGCGCGAACTGGCCCGCTCCCTGGGTACCCGCGATGTCACGGTGAGCGCCCAGTTCGAGCATTACCCCGTGAGCGATGCCAATTCCGGCGGTTCGGGCAACAGCTTCGGCGTCGGTTTCGCCGTGCCGCTGTTCCTGAGCCACAGCTACGAGGGCGAGACCGCGCGCGCGCAGGCCGACTGGTACGCCGCGCGCGATGCCTACGACCGCACCGTGGCGCTGGCCAGGGCCGAGATCACCCGCGCGCGCGGCGACGTGGCGGCAGCGCGCGAGCGCCGCGTGCGCATCGAAACCGAACTGCAACCGCAGGCCGAGAAAAGCGCCGCGGCGGCCGAATTCGCCTTTCGCAACGGCGCCATCGGCGTGATGGACCTGCTCGATGCCAGGCGCACGTTGCGCGCCGTGCAGATCGAGGCCGTCGCCGCGCGCGCCGAGCATGCGCGCGCGCTGGCCGCGCTGCGCGCCGGGGTCGAGGAACTGCCCGCCGGCGCGCTGGTCGCGCCCGGCGGCACCACCGCGAAAGACAGGTAGA
This sequence comes from Burkholderiales bacterium, assembly GCA_965279115.1. Taxonomy (GTDB): domain Bacteria; phylum Pseudomonadota; class Gammaproteobacteria; order Burkholderiales; family JAEUOS01; genus JAEUOS01. Next base: position 1,815,157 of record OZ257137.1, on the reverse strand, counting down.
CATGACCATGCGTGCGGTCGCCGGCGTCCTCGCCGTGGCGGCCCTGGCGGGTGCCGCCGGATTCTTCCTGGGTGGCAGCGCCGTGCCCGGCGCGCCCGAAGTCAAGGCCGAGGCGAAGGCCGAAGCCAGGACACCCAACCAGCTGCAATTTCCCGACGGTTCGCCGCAGCTCGCCGCCATCCGGGTCGAGGCGGCCATCGAGGCGCCGTTGCCGATCGCCGAGCCGCTCAACGGCCGCATCGCCTACGACGACGACGCCACCGCGCGCATTACCTCGCCGATTGCCGGGCGCATCGTGCGCCTCGGCGCGGCCGCCGGTGACACCGTCAAGGTCGGCGGCGTGCTGGCCGTGATCGACGCGCCCGATCTTGCCGCCGCCACCGCCGACACCCGCAAGGCCGAAGCCGACGAGGCGCGCAAGAAGCTCGGCCTGGAGCGCGCGCAGAAACTGCTAGAAGGCGAAGTGATTCCACGCAAGGATTTCGAAGTCGCGGCCGCCGACCTGGCGCAGGCCCAGGCCGAAACCCGGCGCGCGCGCCTGCGCTTGCGCAATCTCGATCCGGCCGGCAGCGGCAACGAGCGCGGGCTGGCGCTGCGTTCGCCGGTGGCGGGCGTGGTGGCCGAGCGCAAGGCGAATCCTTCGATGGAGGTGCAGCCCGGTATGGCCGATCCGTTGTTCGTCGTCTCCGACACCAGGCGGCTGTGGGTGATGATCGACCTGCCGGAGCGGCACCTGGCGCAGGTGAAGCCCGGGTTGCCGGTGGCGGTGTCGGTCGAGGCCTATCCGGGCGAGACCTTCCGCGCCACGGTGGCACGCGTGGGTCAGGTGGTCAACGCCGAAACACGGCGCATCCAGGTGCGCTGCGACCTCGCCAATCCGGAGGGCCTGCTCAAGCCCGAGATGTACGCGCGCGTGTCCTTGCTCACCAGCGAGGGGCGCAATGCCGTGCGCCTGCCCAACAGCGCCCTGGTCACCGAGGGCCTCTACACCTACGTGTTCATCGAGACCCGGCCGCACGTGTTCGCCAAGCGCAAGGTGGATCTGGCCGTGCAGGACCGCGAATACGCGTATGTGCGCGAAGGCGTGGGCAAGACCGAGCGGGTGGTCGTGGGCGGCGCGCTGCTGCTGCAATCGGAACTCGCCTCGGGTTCCTAGGTTCCGCGCCCGGCGCGGGCCGGCCACAGACCATGCTCGAAAGACTCATCACATTCGCCATCCGGCAACGCGTGTTCGTGCTGCTGGCATCGCTCGCCCTGCTGGTGTTCGGCCTGCGCGCCGCCTCCAACCTGCCCATCGAGGCCTTTCCCGACGTGCAGGACGTGCAGGTGCAGATCGTCACGCAGTACCGCGGCCAGGCGCCCGAGGAGGTCGAGCGCGCGGTCTCGCTGCCGATCGAGATCGGCATGGCCGGCACGCCGCGCATGACCCAGGTGCGCTCGGTGTCCATCACCGGCCTGTCGGTGGTGACGCTGACCTTCGCCGACGACACCAACGACTACTTCGCTCGGGCCCAGGTGATGGAGCGGCTGTCCACCGTCAACTTGCCGCCCGGCACGCAGACTTCGCTCGGGCCGCTGGCCACCGCCGTGGGCGAGATCTACCGCTACGTGCTGGAAGTGCCGAAGGACATGCCGGAGTACGAGGCGCGCGCCATCCAGGACTGGGTGATCCAGCCGCGCCTGCGCATGGTGCAGGGCGTGGCCGACGTGGTCAGCTTCGGCGGAATGGTCAAGGAATACCAGGTGCGCATCGACCCCTACGCGTTGAAGCGCTATGGCGTCACGCTCGACCAGGTGAGCACGGCGCTGTCCAACAACAGCGCCAACTACGGCGGCGGGCTGCTCAGGCGCGGCGCCGAGTCGCTGGTGATACGCGGCATCGGGCTGTTTGGCACACTCGACGACATCGGCCGCACCGTGGTGGCCGCGCGCGGCGGCAAGACCGTGCTGGTCGCCGACCTGGGCGAGGTGCGCATCGGCGGACGGGTCCGTTCCGGCATCGTGGCCTATGCAGGCAAGGGCCTGGAAACCGGCCCCGACTACGAACGCGATTCGGTGGTGCAGGGCATCGTCATCATGACCAAGGGCCAGAACCCGGCGCGGATCATCGAAACCCTGAAAGAGCGCGTCGAGGAACTGCAAAAGCGCCTGCCGCCCGGGGTGAAGATCCGCCCGGTGTACGACCGCACCCGCCTCATCAACCACACCGTGGCCACGGTGGGCGAGAACCTCGCCGTCGGCGCGGCCCTGGTGATCGCCATATTGCTGGTTTTCCTGCGCAACTGGCGCGCCGCGCTGATCGTCGCCAGCGTGATCCCGCTCTCGCTGCTGTTCGCCTTCATCATGATCGACGCGCGCGGGGTGTCGGCCAACCTGATCTCGCTGGGCGCGGTGGACTTCGGCATCATCATCGACAGCGCGGTGGTGCTGGTGGAGGCGCTGATGGTCAAGCTCGCCATGGCGCGCGACGACACCAACCCGCACAACGACAGCATCTCCTGGCGCATGACCACGCTGCGCAACACCGCGGTGGAACTGGGCCACCCCATCCTGTTCTCCAAGGCCATCCTGATCATCGCCTTCCTGCCCATCTTCACCTTCCAGCGGGTGGAGGGCAAGATCTTCTCGCCGGTGGCGTTGACGCTCTCGTTCGCGCTGCTGGGCGCGATCCTCCTCACCCTCACGCTGGTGCCGACGCTGCTGGCCTACAACATGCGCACCAACAGCATGGCCGAGAAGCACATCGAATGGATGCACCAACTGCAGGGATGGTACCGCCGTACCCTGGTCAGCCTGGGCAAGGTTCGCGCGACGGTCATCGGCGTCTCGGTGGGCCTGCTGGCCCTGACCTTCTCGCTGGTGCCGCTGCTCGGCAGCGAATTCCTGCCCAAGCTCGACGAAGGCAACATCTGGCTCACCATCTCGATGCCGCCGCAGACCAGCCTCACGCAGACCAAGGAGATCGAGCAGAACATCCGTGCCGCGCTCACCAAATACCCCGAGGTGCGGCAGCTGGTCACGCAGGTCGGCCGGCCGGATGACGGCACCGACCCCAAGGGCCCCAACAACCTCGAGGTGCTGGCCGAGCTGCACCCGCGCGAGAAGTGGCGCTTTCCCGGCAAGCCGGAACTGGTGGAAGACATGCGCAGGAAGCTGCGCGAGTTGCCCGGCATCCCGACCAATTTCTCGCAGGTGATCCAGGACAACGTCGAAGAGGCGCTGTCTGGCGCGCGTGGCGAGATCGTCGTCAAGATCTACGGCCCGGACTTCGAGATCCTGCAGGACAAGGCCGACCAGATCGTCGCCATCCTCAACACCATCCGCGGCGCCACGGATGTGGCGAGCTTTCGCATCAGCGGCCAGACCGAGCTGTACGTGAAACTCGACCGCGAGAAGATCGCCCGCCTGGGCATCAACATCGCCGACGCCGGCAGCGTGATCCAGACCGCGCTGGCTGGCAGCACGGTGTCCACCTTCTTCGAGGGCGACCGCCGATTTGATGTCACCGTGCGCCTGAACCAGCCCTACCGCGATGCCGTCGACGACATCGCCCACCTGCAGGTGCCGCTACCCGTCGGCGCCGCGGGCAGCAGTGCGGGCAGCGTCGCGTTGTCAGACATTGCAACCATCGAGGTCAAGCAAGGCGCCTCGCGCATCGGCCGCGAGAACGGCGGGCGCCTGATCCCGGTGAAGGTCAACCTGTTCCATCGCGACCAGGGCTCGTTCGTGGCCGAGGCGCAGGCGCGCGTGGCCAGGGAGGTGGGCGTGCCGCCGGGCTACTTCATCACCTGGGGCGGGCAATTCGAGAACCAGCAACGGGCCCTGAAGCGCCTGCAGGTCATCATCCCGATCAGCCTGTTCTCGATGTTCGCGCTGCTCTTCTGGGCCTTCAAGTCGATGAAGCGCGCGGTGGTGGTGCTGATGATGATCCCCTTTACAGCCATAGGCGGATTCGCCGGGCTGGGATTGGCCGGGCTGCATGTATCGGTGTCGGCGGCGGTGGGGTTCATCGCCGTGGCCGGCATTTCGGTGCAGAACGGCGTGATCATGGTCGAGCACATCATGGAACTGTACCGTGACCGGCTCGATTTCGAGCACGCCATCGTCGAGGGCGCGGTGGCGCGCATGCGCCCCATCCTGATGACGGCGCTGATGGCCGGGTTGGGCCTGTTGCCGGCGGCGATTTCGTCGGGTATCGGCTCGGAGACGCAGCGCCCGTTCGCCGTGGTGATTGTCGGCGGCATCGTGTCAGCCACCGTGTTCACCCTGGCGCTCTTGCCGCTGCTCTACGCCATCTTCCTCAAGAAGGAATCCGAACTCGATGCGTGAGCCGTTTCGTGCGTTCGCTCAGCTGAACGCTGGGCGGGCGCGGCGGCGCGCGATCCAGCCCACCAGTCCCAGGCCCGCCAGCATGAGGGCATAGGATTCGGGTTCGGGCACCGGGGCCAGCGAGGCGACCACCAGGCCGGTAGGCGAAAAATCGAGTTGCGATCCGGGGCGGCCCGGCAGGTCCCAGGTGAAATTGCTGCCGTAGGTGATGGAGCAAGGACCGCCGCAATCGAAGAAATCCAGCCCCGCCATATCCGACTGCTGCACGCCCGCGCCAACCAGGATGCTCACATGGCCATCAAGCAGGATGCTGCCGCTTACCGCCACCCGGTCGAAGGCGATGCCGCCGGGCGTGGATTCGACCTCCAGTTCGAGCACGCCGTTGGGAAGGAGCGAGAAGTCGCCGATGATGGTCATCGTGCCGGGGCTGCTGCCAGGACGGAAGTGCGCCGGGCCCGGCACGCTACCGACGAACACGTCGGAGTTGATGATGCCGTTGCCACTGAGCACACCGCCCAACACGTTGAGTTGCCCGTCATGATTCGAGAGAAAGCCATTGACCACAAGTTGGCCGCCGGGATAGTTCTCGAACCTGCTTGTCCGTACTATCTGATCACTGGCGATGACAAACTCGCCGCTGTTGATGACCCGTACCGTTTCCAGGGGATTGATGACAAATCCAGTCGTTCCAGCACTGATATTGCCGCTGAAATAACCCTTGTTCTCCAACAAGCCCTGGCCGCCGGTCGGATTTCTCCTGCCGGTGATGTCAGCTGCCAACAGGGTGCCGGTGTTGACCAGGCGGGCCTCATCGAGGTCGATGGTCCCGTGGGCCACGAAAAGCGCCTTCTGGCGCCATTCATGGTCTCCCAAAACAGTATTCCCCAATTTGATGTTGGTGACCCGCAGGACCACGCCGGGGTCGAGCACGAACCGGCCTGTCTCGGTGGTGTTGATGCCGGTGAAGGCATGCATGTTGCCGCCGCCGAAGTTGTTGGCGCCGAAGACGATGATGTTGCCGGGGTTGAGATAGCCGGGATTGCTTCCGAACGGGTCCGCGTAAAAGCCGCTGTTGTGGTGTGCGCCACCGTTGGTAAGTGCCAGCGTGCCGGTCCACGCCTGGATGGTGGCGGAGTTCTGCGTGACCGGGACCCTGATCTCGCTTGTGCCCGTGCCGCCGCGCTTGACCAGGGCTGCGCCACTGTCATTAAACAGGCCGGCGCCTATGCCGCCCTGGAATCCGCCGACAAACGGGATGGTCAACGGGAACGGCGCGCCGGGAATGCCGCTTTTCTCCGGGTCGCCAAAGATGTTCGCGTCGTTGTCGATGTAGTGGCGGGTGTAGCGGCTTACCGGCCCGATGTTGTAGGCAGCGTTGCGCAGCGTGGTGTAGCCCATCAGCACCATATCGCCTGATTGCACCAGATCGCCGCGGTTGGTGATCCCCCAGGACGACTCGGTCGGCGCGGAAAAGTACATGTAGTTCGCCGGGAATGGCCCGATCGTCCCCGGGCCCGGTACCGTGGTCGTGCCGAAGAAGTTGATCGTGTTGCCGCCCTGCGGGCTGATATTGGCGATGCGGCCGTTGCGGAGAATCGCGTCAGTGGCGGTCACCGTTACGCCGGCGCCGGTGTTGGTGTTGCGGATGTTGAGAGTACCCCCTTCCATCGTCAACGGAAAGGCGGCGTCGTAGGTCGTGTCGTTGCGCAGGGTAACGGTCTGCCCGATGCCGATGGTCTGGGCGGTGGCTGCGGTGCCGAAGGTGGCGGCGATAGCCGCGGCCAGCAGGGCGCTGCCGCGCTGCGTTGTTGTGGTCAAACCCCGTGCGCGCTGCGGCATGTTGTCTCTTTCCGGAAACGGGCCTTGTGACCCAACAAGCAGGAAATCAGTGAACTGCCGGGATCCAGGCAGTAGGGACATTCTGGCGGAAAAATGCCCCCGGTGCAGGGGCCCGAACGGGCTAATGCCGCGCGGCGAATTCCCGCAGCACCGCCACCGCCTCGTCCTGCAGCAGCGGGCCTTCCACAACCACCGGCGGGGTGCTGCCGGCAAACACCGCCGCGCAGCCGATCGGCAGCAGGTCGCCGCCGGCCACCTCGGCCATCACCGGTTGCGGGATGCCGAACACCACGCGGCGGATGCCGGCCCAGAACATCGCGCCGGCGCACATCGCACAGGGTTCGCCGCTCGCATACACCGTGGCGCCGCGCAGGGCGGCGGCACCCAGCTCGGCCGTGGCTTCGCGCACCAGCGCAGTTTCCGCATGACCGGTGCAGTCGCCGCTGGTGATCTGGTTGTTCTGTGCGGCGAAGAGCAGCATGCCCCCCGGCGACACCAGCACCGCGCCGTAGGGCATGTTGCCGGCATCCATGGCCGCGCGTGAAGCGGCGATGGCGGAGCGCATGTGCCTGATATCGTCAGATCCCATTTTTCAGCTGACCTTCATGGCAATATCGATGCACGACAGTGTAGGGGCAGGTCGTCGCGCCTGCCAGTTCTATACTGCCGTTTTGTTCATGGAGCACCGCAATGCGCATCACCATGCTCGGCACCGGGGCCGCCTTCGTCGACCCCGACCGCGCCCAGTCGGGCATCCTGGTCACGCTCGACAACGGCCGCAACTACCTGTTTGACTGCGGTGCCGGCATCACGCGCAACATGGTGCGCGCCAATGTCAGCCCGGCGGACGTGAGCGCCGTGTTCCTCACCCACCTGCACCATGACCACATCTGCGACATTCCGCTCTTCGTGATCACCGGCTGGATGTGGGACCGTGAGGACGCGCCGGTGGTGATCGGGCCGAAAGGCACCAACCATTTCGTGAAGAACCTGTTCGAAGGCGGCGCCTTCAAGGCCGACTTCGAGGCGCGCAGCAGCTATCCGCGGCGCCAGAAGAACCTGGCCGCGGTGCGGCCGAAGGTGATCGAGGCCGCGCCCGGCGTGGCCTACGAGGACGAGCATGTGCGTATGGTGTGCGACTGGGTCGAGCACATCCCGCGCGAGATCTCCGAATGCTTCGGGGTGCGCTTCGAGGCCGAGGGCAAGGTCGTCGCCTTCTCTGGCGATACCTCGCCCTGCGCCTCGATGGAGCGCCTGGCCGCGGGCGCCGACCTGCTCATTCATGAGTGCACCTTCCCGGAATCGTTTATCGAGCATCGCCGCAAGACCGGCGTGGGCACCTTCGCCCACACCAGCCCCACCGAACTCGGCCAACTGGCCACCCGCGCCGGCGTCAAGCGCCTGCTGCCCACCCACTTCGGCCACTTCGACTCCACCCATGCGCTGATCAAAAAGGTGGCCACGCACCACTTTCCGGTCGAGCAGATGGGCCCGCACCTGATGGACGAGATGGTGCGCGACATCCGCAAGCACTACAGCGGCCCCCTGCAACTGGCGGCCGACCTGCTGCGCGTCGATGTTTGAACCGGGAATTCACATGCACATCCAGATCCTGAAGCAGCTCGCCCGCACCGGCCTCCTGGCAACCGGTATCGCCGCCACCGCCGCCTTCGCGCAAAGCCCCGAGCCCTGGCCGGCCCGCCCCCTGCGCGTGGTGGTGCCCTATGTGGCCGGTGCCATGGGCGATGTGGTCACGCGGCGCCTTGCCGATGGCGTGCGCAACGAACTGGGCCAGAGCGTCGTGGTGGAAAACCGCCCCGGCGCCGGCGGCAATATCGGCACCCGCGCGGTGGAACAGGCGGCGCCGGATGGCTACACCGTGCTGGTGGCCGCCACCAACAACTTCACCATCAACCAGTTTCTCTACAAGGACCTGGGTTTCGACCCCTTGAAGCGCCTCGACCCGGTAACCGTGCTGGTGGACGTGCCCTCGGTGCTGTTCGTTCCGGCCGGCGTGCCGGCACAGAATTTCCGCGAGTTCGTCAGCTATGCCAAGGCCAATCCGGGCAAGGTCAACTATGGCTCGCCGGGCAGCGGCACCACCCCGCATCTTTCGGCCGAGGCGATCAACAAGGCCCATGGCCTGGGCATGACGCATGTGCCCTACAAGGGCGCATCCCAGGTCGTCACCGCGCTGCTGGGAGGCGAGGTGCAGTTCTACCTCGCCGGGGCCGGGGTCGGCGCCGCGCATGTCAAGGCCGGCAAGCTGCGCGCCCTGGCGGTGGCGTCCAGGGCGCGGCTTGAAGCCCTGCCCGAGGTACCCACCTTCGGCGAGGCCGGGCTGGGCGGCATCAACGCCTCCAACTGGTGGGGCGTGGCGGTGCCCGCCGGCACGCCGAAGGCGGTGGTGGAACGTCTGCACGGCGCATTCTGCAAGGCGCTGATGGAGCCGGCCACGCGCGCGGCCATGGTGCAGATGGGCAACGTGCCGGCCTGTGCTTCGCCCGCCGACACGCAACGCCAGTTCGCCGAGGAAGCGGCAGCATGGCAACGCACCCTGCCCACCCTGGGCGTGAAGGTCGACTGAGTGAGCGCCGGCCGCGAGCACCGGGTGCCGGTGCCGGGCGGCAACCTGCGCATACGCATTGACGGCCCGCTGCGCGCGCCATGGCTGGTGTTCTCCAACTCGCTGGCCACCGATCTCACCCTGTGGGAGCCGCAGGTGGCGGCCTTCGCGCTGCGTTACCGCATGCTGCGCTGGGACTATCGCGGCCATGGCGGGTCCAGCCCGGCCGTCGGGGACATCGGCCTGGACGCGCTGGCCGATGACCTGCTCGCGGTGATGGATGCCGCCGGCGTCGAGCGCGCCTGCCATGTGGGCACCTCGATGGGCGCGCTGGCGGGGCTGGCCGCCGCGGCACGCGCGCCGCGGCGTTTTGATCACCTGGTGCTGTGCGGGGCACGGCTTGCCTCATCACCTTCCGCTGCCGCCGACCTGGCGCGGCGTGCCGACCTCGCCGTAGCCGAAGGCATGGCGGCCCTGGTCGAGCCCACGCTTGCCAAATGGTTTGGTGCCACAAGCACTGCGGCCGCATTGCGTGAGCGCATCGCAGCGATGATCCGGGCCACCGACGCGGCCAGCTTCGCCGCATATGCGCGCGGCATGGGCGCCTATGACCTGCTGGCGGCGCTGGCCGGGTTGCAGGTGCCAGTGCTGCTGCTCGCGGGGGCCGGCGACACCGGCATCGCTGCCGCGTTCGAGACGGCGGCCAGAGGTGATGCGCGCCTGGCATGCCGCGTGATCGATGGCACCGGGCATCTGCCCAACGCCGAGGCGGTGGAGGCGACCAACCGCGCGCTGGCGGAATTTCTCGAACGGCGCTGAAGGCCGCCGGTATACTCGTCCGACTCTAAAAATCACCCCCCTTGAAGGAGGAGACATGACACAAGGCAACCCGTCGTTTGCCCGCAACCGGCTCGCCCGCGGCCTCGCCGCCGCGGCCGGCCTGATCGCCACCCTCGCCGGGGCACCGGCCCACGCCGCCTGGCCGGCCGACCAGCCGATCAACCTGATCATCGCCTACGCACCCGGCGGCGGCACCGACATCGTCGCGCGCAACCTGGTTCCCTACATCGAGAAATACTTGGGTGATGGCGCCAAGATCAACGTGGTGAACCGGCCCGGCGCCGGCGGCGCGATCGGTTTCGCCGCCATCGCCGCGGCGCCGCCGGACGGCTACACCGTCGGCTTCATCAACACCCCGCCTATCATCACCACGCCGATCGAGCGCCAGGTGGCGTGGACCCTGCAGAGCTACGACTATCTCGGCAACATCGTCGACGACCCCGGCACCTTCTGCGTGCACCGGGACAGCCAGTACAAGACCCTGGCCGACATCCAGGCCTTCGCGAAAGCCAACCCCAAGAAGGTGACCGTGGGTTCCACCGGCGTGGGCTCCGACGATCACCTGGCCATGCTGTTCTTCGAAAAGGCCGCCGGTGTGCAGATGACCCACGTGCCCTTCAAGGGCAGCGCCGACACCCGCACCGCGGTGATCGGCCGCCACATCGAGGTGGCCGCCATCAACGTGGGCGAAGCGTTGCAGTACCTGAAGGGCGGCTCGCCGATCCGCTGCCTCGGGCAGATGACAGCCGCGCGCATGAGCATGGCGCCCGACTGGCCCACCTTCAAGGAGCAGGTTTCAACTTCGAGATGGCCTCGCTGCGCGGCATGGCCGCGCCCAAGGGCCTGCCCGCCGCGGTGCGCGAGCGCCTGGTCAAGGCGATCGGCGCGGCCACCGCCGACCCGGCCTTCAAGGCCGCCGCCGAGGCCGCCTTCGCGCCGATCCGCTACCTCGCCCCGCCCGCCTACGAAGCCGAGCTCAAGGCCGGCGACGTGATGTTCCGCCAATTGTGGAAAGAACTGCCCTGGACCGACAAGTAACCAGCGGCAGTTCGACAAAGCAAAACGCCGGCCCACAAGGCCGGCGTTTTTGTTTTTGTGGGGCCGCTTACGCGGGCACGGTGTCCGAGATCGCCGCGGTGGCTGCGCGCACGGCCAGCACCTTGTCGATCTTCTTGCCGTCCATGTCGACGATCTCGAAGCGCCAGCCTTCCCATTCCACCGTGTCGCCGGTGCGCGGCAGGCGGCCGGTGAGGAACATCAGCATGCCGCCGAGCGTGTGGTAACGGCCGCGGTCCTCCTCGGGCACGGAGTCCAGGTCGAGGCGGTCCTTCAATTCGTGCAGCGGGATCAGGCCGTCGAGCAGCCAGGAGCCGTCGTCGCGCAGGAAGGCCCAGGAGGTTTCCGGATCGCGCGGCTGGAATTCGCCGGTGATGGCCTCGATCAGGTCCTGCAGGGTGACGATGCCGAGCAGTTCGCCGTATTCGTCGATGATGAAGGCCATCTGCGTGCCGGAGGCGCGGAAGTTGTCCAGCAGTTCCATGCCGGTGAGCGTTTCCGGGATGTAGAGCGGGGTCTGCAGGTCTTCGGTGAGGTCGGCCTTCTCGCCGCGCGCCACCCGCGAGAGCAGCTTCCTCGCATTGACCACGCCGAGAATGTTTTCCAGTCCGCCGCGCACCACCGGAAAGCGCGCGTGGTCGGATTCCTCGATCAGGCGCAGGTTGTTGGCGAGGGGCTCGTCGGCGTCCAGGCACACCACGTCGCCGCGCGGCACCATCAGCGAGCCGATCTGCCGGTCGTCGAGCAGGAACACGTTGCGCACCATGGTGTGCTCGTTGGCCTCGATCACGCCGGCGCTGGTGCCTTCCTCGAGCACGGCGTGGATCTCCTCTTCGGTCACCGCGGTGCCCTGCAGGTTCTTGACCCCCAGCAGCGTGAGCACGGCGTTGGTGGAGGAGGACAAAAGCAGCACGAAGGGGCGGGTCGCGGTGGCCAGCCAGCCGATCGGCGTGGCCACCAGGCGTGCGATGGCCTCGGGGCGGGTCTGGCCGATGCGCTTGGGCACCAGTTCGCCCAGCACGATGGTCACGTAGGTGATCAAAAGCACCACCAGGCCGGTGGCGAAGTAGCCGGCCGCGACTTGCGGCATGCCCAGCGTGATCAGCCAGCGGGCGAACGGCACGGCGAACACCGCCTCGCCGACGATGCCGTTCAGGACGCCGATCGAGGTGATGCCGATCTGTATCGTGGACAGGAACCGGGTGGGGTCGGCGCCCAGCTTGGCGGCGGCTTCGGCGCCGCGGTCGCCCTCATCGATCAGTTTTTGCAGGCGTGTCTTGCGGGAAGCCACCAGCGCGATTTCCGACATCGCGAACACACCGTTGAGGATGATGAGGGCGAAAAGTATCGCTAATTCCATAGGCGGGTGCGGGGGCGGCACCTACGCATAATGCGGGGGACGAATGGTAACCCGAATCGCGATGCGGGTATGGCCGCCCCCGGGGGGGCGGCGCCCCGCTACTCCGGCTGTATGCCGGCCGCGGATATCCGCTGTGCCCAGGCGGCGCGATCGCGCTTCAGGTACTCGTCGAACTCCGCCGGGGTGGTGGGGAACATGCGCGCCGAGCAGCAGCTGTCCATCTTCTGGATCACCGCCGGCTTCTTGAGCACCTGCACCAGCGCGTTGTTGAGGCGCGTGATGATGGCTTCCGGCGTGCCGGCCGGCGCCAGCATGCCGACATAGGTGGCGGCCTCGAAATTCGGCAGCCCCGCCTCGACGATGGTGGGCACGTTGGGAATGGCCGGGTTGCGCGTGGGTGAAGTCACGGCCAGCGCCCTGACGCGCCCGCCGCGGATATGCGCGAGCGCCGACACCAGGTCCTGGAACACGAAGGTGAGGCGCCCGCCGATCAGGTCGGTCACCGCCTGCGGGCTGCTCTTGTAGGGCACGCCGGCGGCGCTTGCGCCGACGCGGCGCAGGAAGGTCGCGCCGGTGATCTGGCTCACCGTGGCGCCCCAGCCGTAGCTGGCCTGCGTCGGGTTGGCCTTGAGCCAGGTGATCAGTTCGGCCATGCTCTGCACCGGCAGCTCGTTGGGCACGGTGAGCACGTAGTAGCCCTCGATGATGCCGCCGATCGGCGCGAAGTCCTTGACCGGGTCGTAGGGCAGCTTCTTGAACAGGCTGGGGTTGGTGGAATGGGTGGTCGAGGAGGTGACGAACAGGGTGTAGCCGTCCGGGGCCGAGCGCGCCACCATCTCGGCGGCGATGAAGCCGTTGGCGCCGGCGCGATTGTCCACCTGGAAGGACTCGCCGAGTTCCACCCGCAGTTCCTCGGAGATGGTGCGCGCCACCATGTCGGTGGCGCTGCCCGGGCCGAAGGGCACCACCACCTTGACCGGCTTGGCCGGATACTGCGCCTGCGCCCTGGCGTCGGGTGCGGCGAGGCCGGCCGCGAGTGCGAAGATGGATGCGAGTGCCGCGAGGCGGGTGCGGCGGGATGGGGTCGGTGATGTCATCGCGTCTCCTTTTTTTGGGGGTTGTCTTGCGGCGCGCGGTAGCGCCGATGGTCAGTCTGTCACGCCGCGGTACTCTTGACGATGCCGGCCGCGAGCAGGGCCTGGATCGCATCGCCGGCCAGGCCCAGTTCACCCAGTACTTCGACAGTATGCTCGCCCAGCAGTGGCGGGTGGCGCCTGAGGGGCGCGCGTTCGCCGTCGTAGCGTACCGGTTGCGCCACTGCGCGCATCGGTCCGAAGTGCGGGTGCTGGTAGTCGAACACCATGCCTGAGGCGCGGGTGTGCGGGTGGGCCGAGAGTTCGCCCAGGGTGTGCAGCGGCGCGCTGGGAATGCCGGCTGTGGCCAGGTCGGCGGTCCATTTGTCGCGCGCATGCCGGCCCATCGCCACCCTTACCAGGGCGACACAGTCGCGCCGGTTGCGCACCCGGTCGGCGTTGGTCTTGAAACGCGGGTCTTCGGCGTAGGACTCCAGCCCCGCCAGCTTGCAGAAGGCGCGCCACATGCTGTCGTTGGCCACCCCCAGGATGAGCGGCCCGTCGGCGGTGTCGAAGGCTTCGTAGGGGCACAGCGACTCGTGGCCGACGCCGTGGCGCTCGGGCTCGGTGCCGCGTTCCCAGTAGTTCTGCAGCATGTAGCCCAGGTAGGCGGTGGCGGTGTCGAAGAGCGAGACCTCCACTGCGGCGCCGCCGGCGCCGTTGGCGCGCGCATAGAGCGCGGCGAGGATGGCCGAGAGCGCATGCATGCCGGTGCCCTGGTCGATCGGCGAATAGGGCGAGCGCACCGGCCCGCCGTCGGGCGTGCCGGTAATCGACAGCATGCCCGAGAAGGCCTGCAGGATCACGTCATAGCCCTTGCCCGCGCGCATCGGGCCGACGCTGCCAAAGCCGGTGATGCTGCAGTGGACCGCCTTCGGGTTGAGGCCGTGGGTGGTGACTGCATCAAGCCCGAGGCGCGCGGCGGCGCCCGCGCCGTAGCTCTCGATCACCACGTCGGCGCCGCGGATCAATTGATGCGCAAGATCGCGGCCCTCGGGCGTCTTGAGGTTGATGGCGATGCTGCGCTTGTTGCGGTTGACGGCCAGATACGGCGAGCCGACCCGCGCCGCGCCGTCCTGCGTGGTCTTGAGCGGCGGCCAGACGCGCATGTCGTCGCCATGTTCCACCGGCTCGATCTTGATGACCTCGGCGCCCATGTCGCCCAGGTACTGGGTACACAGCGGGCCGGCCAGCACCCGCGAGAAGTCGATGACGCGAACATCCTTGAGTGGTGCGGCCGACATGGCTTGAACCCTCAGATGTCGCCGGCGACGCGGATCACGCGCTTGCCGAGGTTGTCGCCGCGGTACAGCCCGGCGATGGCGTCGGGCGCCTGTTCAAGACCTTCGAGCACGTCTTCGAGCACCTTGATCTTGCCTTCGCGCAGCCACTGGCTCAATTGCCTGTAGGCCTCGCCCCATCGGTGCTGGTAGTCGAGCACGACAAAACCTTCCATGCGCGAGCGCGTGACCATCAGTTGCCGGTCCGGGCGCGGCCCCAGCGGCGGCGGGCTCCAGTCGGTGTGCGCCACCGTGCCGCAGATGATCACCCGTGCGCGCGTGTTGAGCATGCTGATCACCGCGTCGGTGATCGGCCCGGAGGTGTTGTCGAAATACACGTCGATGCCCTTCGGGCAGGCGGCCCTGAGGTCGGCCACCAGGTTGCCGGCCTTGTAGTCGACGCTGGCGTCGAAGCCGAACATGTCCTTCGCCAGCGCAGCCTTTTTCGCGCCGCCGGATACGGCGACGGTGCGGCAGCCGGCCAGTTTGGCGATCTGCCCGACACACGAGCCCACCGAGCCCGCGCCGGAGGACACCACCACGGTTTCGCCGGGACGCGGCTGGCCGATGTCGAGGAGGCCGAAGTAGGCGGTGGTGCCGTTCAAGCCCAGCACGCCCAGCGCGGCCGACAGCGGCAGGTCGCCCAGCAGCGCCGGGTCGAGCTTGCGTTCGATGACGCTGGCGTCGACCACCGCCCATTCCTGCCAGCCGAACAGGCCCGTGACCAGGTCGCCCTCGCGCCAGGCCGGATGGTTCGAAGCGGTGATGCGCCCCACCGCGTAGGACTTCATCACCCCGCCTACCGGCACCGGCTCGGCGTAGTTGGCGGCGGCGTTGACCCAGCCGCGCATGGCCGGGTCCACCGACACATAGGCGATGCGGATCTGCACCTGGCCGATGGCGGGCGCGGCCAGCGGCGCCTGTGCAAGCTCGAAATGCTCGGCCTGCGGCACGCCCACCGGGCGCGACTTGAGGCGGACCTGCAGGTTCATGGGGGCGGACATGCTTGGGTCTCCGGTTGTGTTTTTTGTCGCTCAGCCGTTGGGGTGGCGGCGCTTGTATTCGGCCACGGTGTCGCGCGCCAGCGGCAGCATGGCGTAGTCGATCATCGCGCCGCGGTAGCTTACCGCGCCCAGGCCGGCGCGCTCGGCCTCGGCGAAGGCGGTGAGCAGGCCCTCGAAGTACTCGGCCTCTTCCTTTGTGGGCGAGTACACCGCGTTGGCGATCGCCACATGCGAGGGGTGCATCACCGGGCTGCCGGTGTAGCCGAAGTCGCGCGCGCGGCGCAGCAATGTCTCGATGGCGGCGAGGTCGTTCTGCGGCACGCCGAACACCCCGGCGATGGGGTAGGGCGCGCCGCCGGCGCGGCTGTCCAGTACCAGCTTGCTGTTCATGTAGAACTGCTCGACGCCCTGCATGCTGGCGCGAAAGCCGAAGGCGCGCGCCACGTCGGCGGTGACCGGCCCGCTGACGGTGCCGCATATGCCCTTCACGCGCGTGCTGGCGGCGGCCAGCGATTCGGCGTTCTGCAGGCCGGCAGCGGTTTCCGGCAGCGGCAGGATGGCGACGCTGCCGTGCGCCATGCCGTTGCGGCCCTCGTGGTACGAGAGCAGGTCGTGCAGGGCGCGGATTTCCCCGGCGTTGTCGGCCTTGGGCAGCATCACGGCAGTAAGGCCGGGCCGCACCACGGCGGCGATCTCATCGGCGCTGTGTTCGGTCATGGCGTGGATGCGCACCACCGCGGCCACGCCGGCGGCGGCGAGTTCGGCATAGGACTGCGGCAGGGCCGCGCGCGCGGCGGCCTGGTGGTCGGGCGGCACTGAGTCCTCGAGGTCGAGCACCACGGCGTCGGGCTTGACGGCGATGCCCTTGGCCACCCAGGTGGTGCGGTGGGCCGGGACGAACAGCAGCGAGCGCAGCGGCCAGACATTGGCGGTCATGGGGTTCCTGTTTCTAGTAGGACTTGGGCAGGCCGAGCGCGCGCTCGGCGATGTGGCAGAGGATCAGTTCCTGGCTTACCGGCGCGAAGAGCGGCAGCACCGATTCGCGGAAATAGCGTTCGACATGGAATTCCTTGGCGTAGCCGTAGCCGCCGTGGGTGCGCACCGCGCGGGTGGCGGCGCTGAAGAACACCTCGGCGGCCAGGAACTTGGCGGCATTGCATTCCAGCCCGCAGGGCTCACCCTGGTCATACAAGGCGGCGGCCTTGAAGAGCATGAGTTCGGCAGCCGAGATCTGGATCCAGATTTCCGCCAGCGGATGCTGGATGGCCTGGTTCTGCCCGATCGGGCGGTCGAACACCACGCGCTCCTTGGCGTAGGCGGCGGATTTTTCCAGGCAGTAGCGCGCCGCGCCGAGAAAGCCGGCGGCGACGATGATGCGTTCCGAGTTGAGGCCGTGCAGCAGGTAGGAAAAGCCCTTGCCTTCCTCGCCGATGCGGTCGGCCTCGGGAACGGCCAGGTCGGTGATGAACACTTCGTTGGAGTCGGCGGCGGCGCGGCCGAGCTTTTCGATGCGCCGCACCTCGACATGGCTGCGGTCGAGGTCGGTGTAGAAGAGCGTCATGCCGTCGGTGGGGCGCGCGCTCGCCTCGAAGGGCTGGGTGCGGGTGAGCAGCATGATCTTGTTGGCATGCTGCGCCGTGGAGGTCCACACCTTGTGGCCGTTGACCAGGTAGCCGGTGGGCGTGCGCGCGGCGAAGGTGCGGATGCGCGAGGTGTTGAGCCCGGCGTCGGGCTCGGTGACGCCGAAGCAGGCGCGATCGGTGCCGGCGATGATGGGCGGCAGGAAGCGCGCCTTTTGTTCGGCGTTGCCGAACTTCACCACCGGCTGCAGGCCGAACATGTTCATGTGCAGCGAGGAGCAGGCGGCCAGGCCCAGGCGGCCCACCTGCATCATGATGACCGCCGCTTCGGTCAGGCCCAGGCCGGCGCCGCCGCAGTCTTCCGGGAACAGCGCGCCGAACCAGCCGGCCTCGGCGAAGGCGGCGGCGAATTCATGCGGGAATTCGGAATCGCGGTCCTTGGCCAGCCAGTAGGCCTCGTCGAAACGCGCGCAGATCTGCGCTACGCCCTCCTGTATGGCCTTTTGCTCCGGGCTCAGGGAAAAATCCATCGTGCTCCTCTCGTGCGCCTTCTTGGGGGCGATTTTTTATGGGACCTGCCAGGCGAAAAACCATACCACGAGTCCCGCCAACGCGGTGTCCGGGTGGTCCGGGCATGGCCGGGGGGTAAGGGGAAACCCGGGCGTTGCCGTGCCCCCGCACGGCGGCGCATGTATGATCGACGGGTTTGGCGCCGGGCCCGTCGTGATGATGGGTGACCGCTGCGCCGGCATCGCACAGAACAAGACACAAGGGAGACTTCATGCACGACCTGATCATCCGCGGCGGCACCATCATCGACGGCACCGGCGTGGCCGGCTACACCGGCGATATCGCCGTAAAAGACGGCAAGATCGTCGAAACCGGCAAGGTGGAAGGCAGCGCGAAAAAGACGGTGAATGCGGAAGGCCTGCTGGTCGCCCCGGGCTGGGTGGACATCCACACCCACTACGACGGCCAGGCCAGCTGGGACCCGCTGATGACGCCTTCGTCCTGGCATGGCGTGACCACGGCGGTGATGGGCAATTGCGGCGTGGGGTTTGCGCCGGCCCACCCGCACCAGCGCCAGTGGATGCTGGAACTGATGGAAGGCGTGGAAGACATTCCCGGCGCGGTGCTGCAGGAAGGCGTGAAGTGGGAATGGGAAAGCTTCCCGCAGTACCTGGACGCGGTGGACAAGACCCCGCGCATCATGGACCTGGGCGCGCAGATCCCGCATGCCGCGGTGCGCGTTTTCGTGATGGGCGAGCGCGGCGCGAAGCGCGAGACGGCCACCGACGACGATATCCGCAAGATGTCCGCCATCGTGAAAGAGGCCATCTCGGCCGGGGCGCTGGGCTTCTCGACTTCGCGCACCTTTGTGCACAAGACCTCTCGCGGTGAGCAAGCGCCAACTTTCGATGTGGCGGCGAATGAACTGACCAGCATTGCCAAAGCCCTGGGCGAAACCGGCAAGGGCGTGCTGCAGATGATCTCCGACTTCGAGGACATCGACAGCGAGTTCAACATCCTGCGTGATTGCACCAAGATCAGCGGCCGCCCCCTGAGCTTTACCCTCCTGCAGCGCGACCACATGCCCGACAAGTGGCGCGCCGTCATGCAGCGGGTGGACGCCGCGCGCAACCAGGGCCTGGACATCAAGGCCCAGGTGGCCTGCCGGCCCATCGGCATGGTGCACGGGCTGGAATGCTCGATGCAGCCCTTCTTCCTGACCCCGGGTTACATGGAGATCGCCCATCTGCCGCTGGCGGAGCGGGTGGCGAAGCTGAAGAACCCCGAGTTGAAGGCGCGCATCATCAAGGAAAGTGCCACCCCGCCAGACAACTGGCGCCTGGCCTCGATCACCCGCGACTTCCACAAGCTGTATCCGCTGGGCCAGGACCACGCCAACTACGAGCCCAAGGCCGAAGACAGCGTCGCCGGCATTGCAAAGGCCACCGGCCGCACGCCGGAAGACGTGGCCTACGAGCTGATGCTCGAGGACGGCGGCAAGAAGAAGTTTTACTTCCCGCTCTACAACTACACCGAGAACAATCTCGATGTAGTGCGCGAGATGATCACCCATCCCGCCTCGCTGATGGGCCTGGGCGACGCCGGCGCGCACTGCGGTTACATCTGCGACGCGAGCTACCCGACCTACCTCATCACCCACTGGTCGCGTGACCGCCAGCGCGGCCCCAAGCTGGGCCTGGAGTTCCTGATCCACGCGCAAACCCAGCGCAACGCGCGCGGCCTGGGCATGACCGACCGTGGCGCCCTGCTGCCGGGCATGAAGGCCGACATCAACCTGATCGACTACGCCAAGCTCAACCTCGAAGCCCCGCAAATGACCTACGACCTGCCCACCGGCGGCCGCCGCCTGGTGCAGCACGCCACCGGGTACGAGGCGACGTTTGTGTCGGGTGAACTGGTGATGGAACGCGGCAAGGCCACCGGGGCGCTGCCGGGGCGGCTGGTGCGCTCGGCGTAAGGTTAGCGCACGCTTTCGTCACGACGATTGAGCCACTCGTCTAGCGTTTCGAGGTCGCGTTCGCTTTCCGCTGCGCTCATCTGGACAACTGGTATGCCCAGCCTTGTCAGGTGCGCGCTGAATCTTGGCAATGGCAATTTCGCCACGCGCGCGGCGCGCGCAAGGGAAAGATGGCCATCGCGAAACAGCGCTGTCGCGAACGCGGACCGTACGCCCGCAAATTCCAGCATGCCGGTCGAGGCCAAGCCCACCATAAGCGCCTCCGGCTGTCCGCGATTCAACACCACCACGAGTTCCTCTTGAGACTTGCGCAGCGCTTCGGTCGGATTGGCTTTCAGGCTTGTTAAGTCGACGGTTTGCATAGCGTGCAAATAGCTGAGAAAAAAGCTGGGGAAACGTCGGGCTGCTCAAATTCAAAAATCTGGAGGCCGTACCTTCGAGTCGCGCAGTCGGCCGACCGTTATGATGTGCCTCAACCGAAAGTCTAGGGTGCCACGCCCGGGCGACATGAACAACCCCTCCAAAGACAAACAATGAAAACACGTTCGCTTATCCTGGCCATCGCCACCTTCACACTTGGCGCCCTCACCCCGGGCGCCATCGCCCAAACCTACCCCGACAAGACCATCCGCCTGGTCGTCCCCTTCGCCGTGGGCGGCGCCAACGACCTGGTGGCGCGGGTGCTCACGGCGCGCCTGCAGGCCAACCTGAAGCAGCCGGTGGTGGTGGATAGCCGCCCCGGCGCGGGCGGCAGCATCGGGGTGGGCAGCGTGGCCAAGGCCGCGCCGGACGGGTACACCCTGGTGCTGGGCGAATCCGGCTCGGTGGCCATCGCCCCTTCCATGAGCAAGAAGCCGCCGTACGACTCGCTGCGCGACTTGGTGCCCGTGGCCTCCATCATGGAACTGCCGATCATCATCGCGGCCAACCCGGGCACCAACATCCGCACCCTGAAAGACCTGGTGGCCTACGGCACCGGCAAGAACACCTCGTATGGCTCGGCCGGCACCGGCACCGTGCAGCACCTCACCATGGAACTGCTCAAGCGCACCATGAAGCTGGAGATGACGCACATCCCCTACCGCGGCGGCGCCCCGGCCATGACAGACCTGATCGGCGGGCAATTCCCCTTCATGCCGGTGTCGGCCTCCACGGCGCTGCAACCGGTGAACACCAACCAGATCGTGCCGGTGGCGGCGCTGGGCAAGAACCGCAGCAGCATTTTCCCCGCGCTGCCCACCGCGGCCGAGCAGGGCTATCCGTCGTTGAACGTGACGGTATGGGCTGGCATCTTCGCGCCCGCCGGCACGCCGGCGGCGATCGTGGATTTTCTGGCGGCCGAGGTGCGCAAGGTGCTGGCCGTGCCGGAAAACCGCAAGGCCATTACCGAGCTGGGCGTGGACGTGGTGGAAATGCCGCGCGAGCAGTTCGCGCGGGTGGTGCAGGAAGACGTGCGCCGCTGGGCCCAGGTAATCCGCGAGGGCAACCTCGCCACGGACTGAGGCGGGCATGCCCAGGGCCATCCCCGCTTACAACCTGCACGACTTTCGCGCGCTGGCGAAGAAGCGCCTGCCCAAGGGCATCTTCGAATACATCGACCGCGGGGTGGAAGACGAGGTGGCGCTGGCGGAAAACCGCGCCGCCTTCAACCGCATCAAGCTGCGGCCGCGCGTGCTGGTGGACGTAACCGGCCGCAGCGCCGCGACGGAACTGTTCGGCCAACCCATGGCCATGCCGGTGGCGGTGGCGCCCACCGGATCGGCCGGGCTGGTGTGGTACCGGGGCGAGCTGGAACTGGCGCGCGCCGCGGCGGATGCCAACATCCCCTTCACCTTGGCCACCAACGCCATGACCTCGATGGAAACCATCGCCCGCGAGGCCGGCGGCCGGCTGTGGTTTCAGCTCAACATGTTTGCCGACCGCAGCATCGCCCACGCCATGGTGAAGCGCGCAGAGGACAATGGCTTCGAGGCGCTGGTGTTAACAGCCGACTGCTCCGTGGTGCCCAACCGCGAATACAACGCCCGCAACGGCTTTACCGTGCCGTTCCGTATTTCACGCCGCTCCGCCTTTGACATGCTGACCCACCCGCGCTGGTTTGCCAGCGTGATGGGCCGCTACCTGCTGGGCGACGGCATGCCCAAGTTCGAAAACTACCCGCCAGAACTGCAAGGCAAGGTGACCGGCTTTTCCACCAACAAATCCGCCGCCCGGTGCGAGGACTTGACCTGGCGCGACGTGGAACAACTGCGCGCCCTGTGGCCGAAGAAGCTGGTGATCAAGGGCATATTGCGTGCGGAAGACGCGCTGCAGGCGGTGGAACTGGGGGCGGATGCGGTGGTCGTTTCCAACCACGGCGGCCGCACGGTGGACAGCACCGTCGCGCCGATTGATGCCCTGCCCGAAATCGCCCAGGCCCTGCGCGGCAAGGCCACCGTGTTGATGGATAGCGGCGTGCGCCGCGGCAGCGACGTACTCAAGGCCCTGGCTCTGGGCGCGGACGCCGTGCTGATCGGCCGGCCCACGCTCTACGGCGCGGCCCTGGGCGGGCGCGCCGGGGCTTTGCAGGTGCTCAACCTGTTGAAGACGGAGATTGAGCGGGAGATGGGATTGGTGGGTTATGTCAGAATTGATGACATTGGAGATACTCTCTTGTCTATTGAGTGCTGTCCTACGCAGAATCCCCACGCCTCAACAGGTCAACGAGGTCATCGGGTTTTCAAAGAAGCACTTGGGATTTGTGAATTGGTCGAAAACGGTAGATCTGGAGAAGATCCTGAAGAAGAAGCAATTGAATCCGGTTTATTGATGTGATAACGTGCTTTTGGAACAAGGTTGGTTGCTTGCGAGTACTTGATGTTCGTACACACGGGGTCAGTTGATCGAACCTTGAACGCTGTAGCAATACACCCGCTGTTTTGGGGAGGCTTTTTGTACGCTGTTGTACGTTAAAGCTTGCACACACACGCCAGTTGAGCGGCTGACTTTGTTCCACTCTCCGAGCTAGTAAGTTACTTGAACAAAATTGACGCGCGCGGCGTTCAATTTTTCTGGCCAACTCATGGGCGTTGACAATAGTGCGAGTTGGGCTCTTGAATTTCATTGACTACACGTGATTTCTCTAATTCTGCTGGAGGAGTCATGACCCGCCCCTGCCTCCCCCCCGACCCCAACACCCGCCGCCCCGACTATCGCGCCCCCGCCGGCGCCTGCGACTGCCACGCGCACGTGTTCGGCCCGCCGGACCTGTTCCCTTATGTGGAGCAACGCAGCTTCACCCCGCCGGATGCGCTGGTGGAAACCTACTTGCGCATGCTCGATAACATCGGCATCGAGCGGGCCGTGCTCGTGCAGGGCTCGGTGCATGGCACGGATAACCGGGCGGTGGCCAGGGCGGTGTCGTCCGCGCCCGGGCGTTTGCGCGGGGTGGCGGTCACCGGGCCGGACACGCCCGAATCCGACATCCGCGCCCTGCATGCGCAGGGCTTCCGCGGGACGCGGCTTTCCACGGTGGTCAAGGGCACGCCGGGGTTCGAGCACCTGGAAGCCATCGCCGGCAAGGTCAGGGCGCTGGGGTGGCACATCGTCGTGCATGTAAACAAGGCGGAGGAACTCACCGCGCTGGCGCCGCGGCTTATCGCCACGGGGTGCCCGCTCCTCATCGACCACATCGCGCGGGTGCGGCGGGAGGAGGGCGTGGCTTCACCCGGGTTCCAGACGCTGCTGCAGTTGCTGGAGCGCGGCAACACCTGGGTGAAGGTCTCCGGGCAGCACCGCATGTCCGCCCAGGGTTACCCGTGGGCCGACATGCGGCCGCTGGTGCGCGGCGTGGTCGAGGCCCGGCCCGACAGGGTGTTGTGGGGCAGCGACTGGCCGCACCCCAACCAGTACGACGAGATGCAGAACGACGGTGACCTGCTGGACGCATTTGCGCAGTGGGTGCCGGAGGAACACTTGCGCAGGCAGATTCTGGTGGACAATCCGGCGGCGTTGTACGGGTTTGGCTGAGCGCGATTTTCAGTCGGCATGTACAGATATAATCACATCAATCTGTACATCGCGAGGTGGCCATGAAACAAGCCTCTTTCACTGAAGTTCGCAACCAGGCCAAGCACTATTTCGATCTGGTGGAATCCGGCGAAACCATTCGCGTTCTGCGTAATGGCAAACCGATTGCTGACATCGTTCCCGTCGCCGCCGACCTGCCTTCCTGGAAGCGGCGCACCGTGCAGCCGCTGGTGCTCGACGGCGTCTCCATCAGCCGCGTGATTCTCGAAGACCGCGAATCCGGCAACTGATGCGCGTGTTCTTCGATTCATCCGCATTCGCCAAGCGTTACCTGGGTGAGGCGGGGTCGGATTCGGTCATCGATTGGTGTGACAAGGCTACCGAGATCGTGCTCTCGGGCATCGCCCTGCCTGAAATCATTTCCGCATTCTGTCGGTTGCAGCGTGAAGGGCATCTGAGCGACGCCCAGTACAGGCAACTCAAGGGCCTGTTGATGGCCGACATTGCCGATATCGCCATCTGCGACCTGACGCCGGTGGTCATGGCGGAAACACTTGCCAGCCTGGAAGGCAGTTCATTGCGCGCGATGGATGCCATTCACATCGGCAGTGCGGTTGCGCTCAAGGCGGAGGCATTTGTCACCGGCGACAAGAGGCAGTCCGAAGCTGCGAAAAAGGCGGGATTGACGGTCGTGCTGGTTTAGCCGACATCACGTTCCGGATGCGTTCGGCGGGATCGGCTGATTTATCAGCCAGGCAAGCTGTTGGGGGCGTTGATGAGCCGTCTCGATGATCTGAAAACGTTCCATGCGCTCCTGGATGAACTTGCCGGTCAGGTAGGCGGCCAGCGCTACCTGGCGGATTGCAACGGGCGTTCAGGCTGGCCCAGGCGCGGCATCTACTTCTTTTTCGAGTCCGGTGAGGCGCGCAGTCACAGCGGCACTGGCGCCCGCGTCGTGCGGGTCGGCACCCACGCATTGACGGCTGGTTCCAGCAGTTCGCTCTGGGGCAGGCTTTCGCAACATCGCGGGCAGGCCAAGAGCGGTGGAGGCAATCACCGTGGTTCGATCTTCCGGTTGATTGTCGGCACGTCGCTGATCAGGCGCCATGGCTACCAGTACCCGACCTGGGGCCAGGGCAGCAGCGCCCCTGCCTCCATTCGGCAGGGGGAGACGGAGTTGGAAGAGCAGGTCAGTCATGTTATCGGTCGAATGCCGTTTCTCTGGCTGGCCATTGACGACGCGCCCGGCCCGGCAAGTGAACGCGGACTGGTCGAACGCAATGCCATCGCGTTGCTCAGCAACCACGGCAAGGAGCCTCTGGATCCGCCGTCACCCGGATGGCTCGGGCACTTGTGCGATCGTGAGCGGGTTCGCAGGTCCGGGTTGTGGAATTCCAATCATGTCGAAGAGGAATACGATCCGGGTTTTCTGGATGTCATGGCGCGGCTCATCAAGGCCAAAAGGGGGTAGACATGAACGTGGTCATCCAGTGTGCGGCGGGAAAGCGTGCAAACGCGGGCCATATGCGGACCGATGGTGGCAAGCCCGTGTTGTTTGTTGCCGATCCGGGGGGTGCGCCTCAGACGGATGCAATCGAATACGCGCGACCGGATGACATTGCACAGGGTGGCAAAACGTGGCGTGACGTTCTATTCGAATACAACAGGGCGCCCGGCACCAATCCGCTCCGGCTGCTACCCGCATTCGAACTGTATGAAAACCCGGCTTACGGAAAGCTCGCTGCAAGATTCGGAATCGCCAACCTGTTCATCCTCTCCGCCGGTTGGGGCCTGATACCGGCATCGTTCCTGACTCCGGCCTACGACATCACGTTCAGTCAAAGTGCAGACGAGTACAAGCGCAGGCGCAAGAACGATGTTTACCGGGATCTGAGCCTGCTCCCGCTCGACTCGCTGCAGCCGACCGTGTTTCTTGGCGGCAAGGACTACTTGCCGCTATTCACGCGGCTGACAATTGGTGCAAAAGGGCCTCGCATCGTCTTCTACAACTCGATGAACCGGCCTGACGCCCCAGGATGCGACCTGCGGAGATTCGAAACGACTACCCGCACCAACTGGCATTACGAATGCGCGCGGGCTTTGGCCGAAGACCGACTGCGATTGCAGGTCTGATTGGCGGCAGGGGATTGGTGCTGTAATGAGCAGCTACTTGCTATGGTGTTTTCTTCCATTCAAAACCCATTGGGACAATTCATGACCTTTCGTTTCCGTTTCGCGCTGAGCGCCGTGTCCGTCACGCTCTTCAACGCCGCGCTCCCCGCCGCCGCGCAAGACTTCCCCACCCGCCCCATCACCGTCATCAACAGCTTTGCCGCCGGCGGCAACGCGGATATCGTCGTGCGCCTGGTGGGCCAGCGGCTCGAATCCGGGCTGGGTCAGCCGCTGGTGATCGAAAACCGCCCCGGCGGCAACGGTGTCATCGCGGCCGAGGCGGTGGCGCGCGCCAAGCCGGACGGCTACACGCTGCTCCTGGTGAGCGGCGCCTTCCCCACCATGGCGGCCACCGCCAAGAAGCTCCCGTTCGACCCCGTCAAGAGCTATAACTGGGTCTCGATGATGATCTCCTACCCGCTGGTGGTGGCCGTCGGCGCGGAGTCGCCGTTCAAGACCCTGGGCGATCTGGTGGCGGGGGCCAAGGCGCAGCCGGGCAAGCTCAACTATTCCTCCGCCGGGGTGGGCTCGCTGTTCCACCTGGCCACCGGGCTGTTCGAGGCCACCGCCGGCATCGACATGACGCACATCCCCTTCAAGGGCGGCTCGCAGCCATTGACGGAACTGATGGGTGGCAGCAAGGTGGACGTAGCCTTCAACACGCTCTCGGTGGTGGCGCCGCAGCTCAAGGCCGGCAAGGTGCGCGCTCTGGCCATCACTTCACCCGCGCGTTCTGCGCAGTTGCCCGGCGTGCCGGCGGTGGCGGAAACCTTCCCCGGCTACGAGGCGGCGTCCTTCCTCGGCATCGCCGGCCCCACCGGCCTGCCCGCACCCGTGGTGGAAAAACTGAACCGCGAAATCCGCAAGGTGCTGGCCCAGCCCGAGGTGCAGCAACGCTTCACCGAATTCGGCGGCACGGCCGTTTCCACCAGCCCGGACGAGATGGGCAAGTTTGTCGAAGGCGAAATCACCAAGTGGGCGCGCATTGTCACCACCCGCAAGATCGAAGTGCAGTAAAGGGAACAACCATGAGCACCCTTCCAGGCCAGCCCGGCTATGTGCGGCGCGTCGTCACCGGCCACGACAGTGACGGCAAGGCCGTCGTCCACTCCGACGGCGCCGCGCCCTTCGTGCATACCTCCGAACTGCGCCCCGGCTACGCCTCCACCGACGTGTGGCGCACCATGGAAACCCCCGCGCGCATCGCGCCGGTGGAGGCCGAGCCCACGCTGGGTCCGCGCCGCCAGTTGCCCACCCAGCGCGGCACCGTCATCCGCATCAACACCCTGGTGCCGGACGCGACGCAGAAGTTCGACGCCAGCAACGTCAAGGAACTGTTCGCCGGCATGGGCAACGCGGCCGCGTCCACCTTCGAGAAGAACGCCCGCCACCCGATGATGCACCGCACCGAAACGGTCGATTACGCCATCGTGCTGGAAGGCGAAATCACCATGCTGCTGGACGATTCCGAAGTCGTGCTCGGCCCCGGCGACGTGCTGGTGCAGCGCGGCACCAACCACGCCTGGAGCAACCGCGGCACCAAGCCTGCGAAGATCGCCTTCATCCTGATCGACGGCGAGTACACCGAAGACCTGCAGGGGCTGCGCGGGCACGAGTAGGCGCCGCGCACTCGCCCAGGCGCGCCGGGCGGCAAAAAGGCCGTTTTGGCACCGCCCTTGCATCGGGCGAGGTTTCCCCTTTTCGCAGGAACCTGCCCGTGACCTATCCCACCCTGTGCATCCGCGGCGCCGAGGTGCTGGCCGACGCCCGCGCCGCCGCCACGCCCCGGCGCGACATCTGGATCGCCGGAGACCGGATCTTTGCCCTCACCGAACCCGGCGCCCCCCTGCCCGCCGCCTGGCACGATGTGCCCGCCATCGAGGCCGCGCACTGCCTGGCCATCCCCGGGCTCGTCAACGCGCACTGCCATTCCTACGCGGCCCTGCTGCACGGCACGGTGCCGGGCGCGCCGCTGGATCTCTTCGTGCTCGAGGCCATGTTCCCGGCGCGCCCCGCGCGACGCGCGCGGCCACTACGTCGTAGCCCAACTGCACGCGCTGGAACTGCTCAAGCACGGCATCACCGCCCACCTCGACCATGTGCGTGACGGCGCGCTGCCCACGGTGGCGGCACTCGACGCCACCCTCCGCGCCTACCGCGACATCGGCATCCGCGCCACCGTGGCGCCCATGTACGACGACCGCATCTACCCCGACAGCATGCCCATCGACCGCACGCAGCTGCCGCCGGCGGTGCAGCAACGCTGGCGCGCCATGGCCAAGCCGGCGCCGGAGGGCTATTTCGAACTGATGGACGCGCTGGCCGGCTGGCGCGGCAAGGACGGGCGGCTCGACCTCATGCTGGGCGTGGATGGCCCGCAGCGCTGCACGCTGCGCCTTTTGGAAATGACCGGCGCCTATGCCGAAAAGCACGCCATGGGCCTGCACACCCACCTGCTGGAAGCCAAGTCGCAACTGCAGATGGCACCTGAGGACACCGGCGGCAGCCTGGTGGCCCTGCTCGACCGTTATGGCCTGGTCGGCCCGCGCTCCTCGTTCGCGCATTTCGTGTGGGGCACCGAGCGCGACATGACGCTCGCCGCCGAGCGCGGCGTCAACGTGGTGCACAACCCGCACTCCAACCTGCACTTGGGAAGCGGCTTGCAGCCCACCGCGCGCCTCCTCGCCATGGGCATCAACATCGCCCTTGGCACCGACAGCGCCAGCTGCGGTGTCGCCAGCCTCCTGGACCAGGCCCGGCTGATGAGCCTCCTGAGCCGGGTGCACGGCACCGGTGAGGCCACCTGGATCCGCGAGCGCGCCGCGTTCCATGCCGCCACCGCCGGCGGCGCGCGGGTGCTGGGGCTGGCAGGCGAACTCGGGACGATCGCACCGGGCTTGCGTGCCGACATCGCACTCATCGATACCCGCGGGCTCGAATGGCGGCCGCGTGGCGACGTGTTCTCGCACCTGGTGATGTACGAAACCGGCGCCAACGTGCGCGATGTGATCGTCGCCGGTACGCCGGTTTTGCGCGACGGGCGCGCCGTGGCCGTCAATGAGGATGACCTGCTGGCCGAAGCCGAGTCCCTGCTGCGCGCCGAGGCGCCGGCCAATGCGCCCTTCCAGGCGCAGGCGGCGGCCGAGCGGCCCGCCTTTGCCGCGCTCATCGAGGCGGCGCTGCGCGAGCCGGCCGCCGCGGAGCGCTTTGTCAAGCTCACCTGACCGCACGCCTTTTTCAGCCCCTGCGCATGCCGGCGCCGTCAGTGCGCCCTTGAAAACCGCGCATCCTGCTGCATATCAAGCCCATTCCCCACGCGGAGCACGGCACATGAAGTCACTTGGCAAGCGCGCCGCAGGCGAACGGCTGGAACGCATGCGCGCTTCCCCGCGCTGGGTCGGCGAAACTTTCGCCAATATCCATCCCATCCTGCCGAACCTGCGCGACCCGCTGGCAGCACCGCCCACGCTTTCCGATTTTCTTGGCGGCGGCAATCGCCGGGTGCCGGTCGGGCCGTTGCCTGCGCGAAATCCGCTCGAGGCGTGGCGCAAGCCGCCGGGTTCGGGCCTGCGCGCCACCTGGCTGGGGCATTCCACCGTGCTGATAGAAATCGACGGCTTTCGCGTCCTCACCGACCCGGTGTGGGGCAAGCGCGCCTCGCCTTCAACCCTGATCGGCCCGAAGCGCTTTCAGCCGGTGCCGGTGGCGCTCAAGGCCATGCCACAGGTGGATGTGGTGGTGATCTCGCATGACCACTACGACCACCTCGATTACCCCACCATCCGCGCGCTGGCCAAAAGCGATGTGCCCTTCGTCACCTCGCTAGGCGTGGGCGCGCACCTGCAGGCCTGGGGCGTGCCGGCCGAACGCATCTTCGAACTTGACTGGTGGCAAAGCTGGCGCCTGCCGCACGGCGAGCTGGAAATCACCGCTGCTCCCTCGCAACATTTTTCCGGCCGCGGCTTGAAGGACCGCAACGCCACGCTGTGGAGTTCGCTGGCGATCCGCACATCAAAGCACCGGGTGTTCTTCAGCGGCGACACCGGCCTCACGCCCGAGTACGCGCAGATCCGCGCGCGCCTCGGGCCGTTCGACCTGGTCATGCTGGAGGTGGGCGCCTTCCACCCCTCATGGGGACACATCCACCTCGGCCCCAGGAATGCCCTGCAGGCGCTCGACCTGCTGGGCGGCGGCGCTTTCCTGCCGGTGCACTGGGGCACCTTTAGCCTTTCCACCCATGCCTGGGACGAGCCGGCCGAAACACTGCTGGAACTGGCACCCGCTCACAGCGGGCAACTCATCATGCCGCGCCTGGGCGAAGCGGCCGAACCGGCGCATGCGGAGCGCGTCACACCCTGGTGGCGCGCAGTCGATCAGGTGGTGGTGAAGGCCGCGCCGCCGCCCGAGCCGCTGCCGCAAACCCTGCCGAAGTCGGTGCCGTGGCCACTCGATTGAACGATTGAAGCCCTGGCGCGCCGCCGTTTCAGCGCGTCTCGCACCACCGGTCAGGGTGCGCAAGTTCGTGTGCATGTCTGTGCGAAATCGAACATAGGCGGTCATAGTTGCGGCGGTGTTGTTATTGCGGCAGCGGCGCTTGTCCGCACCCACTGTGCGCACTAGTGTGCGGTAATGAACATAACCGCGCCTTTCAGTACGCCCGTCGCAAGACACCTGCGCCGTGCCGCCATCGCATTGTGTTGTGTTGCGGTGGCCCAGGCGTTCGCGCAGCAGGGCGCCACGCCGGCCATGTCCCTGCTGCCGGAGATTCCGCCGCGCGAGGCGGTGCCACCGGGCGCCGGTGCCGGCCGGGTTGACACCGCCGCCGTGATCGAGCAGCGCAAAAGCCACGCGATTCCCGCGCTGGAAATCATCGGCTTCGACTTCCTCCTGAACCGCGTCAACCGGCGCTACAGCGACGACTACAACGTCACGGGCGCATCGGTGCGGCGCAACCTGCGCGGCCCCTGGGTGGTCGACAACGACCCCTACCAGACCAACCAGCTCGGCCACCCTTACCAGGGTTCGATGTACCACGGCTTCGCGCGTGCGGCCGGGCTCAACTACTGGGAGTCGCTCGGCTACACCTTCGCCGGCAGCCTCGCCTGGGAGGTCGCCGGGGAAAAGACCCCGCCGTCGAAAAACGACCAGATCAACACCGGCATCGGCGGCAGCTTCCTGGGCGAGGCGTTGTTCCGCATGTCCAGCCTGGTGCTGGAGCAGGACAGCACGCCGCGCTTCTGGCGCGAGCTGGCGGCCGCGGCGATCTCGCTTGCCACCGGCTTCAACCGGCTCGCATTCGGCGAGCGTTTCACGCCGGTGTTCGCCAGCCGCGACCCGGCCTATTCGAGCCGCCTGCAGGTGGGCTTTTCCGGTACCGCGCAAAACCGCGCCGGCACCTCCACCACGGGGCTCAAGCGCGACCAGGCGCTGATCGACTTCTCGATGGACTACGGCCTGCCCGGCAAGGCCGACTACGAATACAAGCGCCCGTTCGACTACTTCAGTTTCCAGGGCACGGCCACCACCGCCAACGGTTTCGAGAACCTCACCACCCGCGGGCTTCTGATCGGGCGCGACTATGCGGTCGGCAAGAACTATCGCGGCGTGGCCGGCCTGTATGGCAGCTACGACTATTTCGCGCCGCAGATCTTCCGCGTTTCCTCAACCGCGCTGTCGGTGGGCACCACCGGCCAGGCCTGGCTGTCGAACAACATCGCCCTGCAGGGCACGGTGCTCCTCGGGGTGGGCTACACGGCGGTGGGCACCCTGCATGGTGTGCCGGGCGTGCGCGACTACAACTACGGCACCTCGCCGCAGGCGCTCATCGCCTTGCGCATGAGTTTCGGCGACAAGGCCGCCATCGACCTCACCGCGCGCGACTACCTGGTGCCGCATGCGGCCGAGCAACGCGGCCGTACCAACGTGGCGCGCATCGAGGCGGCGGCCACCTGGCGCGTCTCCGGCCGGCACGGTGTATCGGTCCGCTACGTGGGTACGCGCCGCGATGCGGCCTTTCCGGACCTGGCCGACCTGACCCAGGTGCGCGGCACCATCGGCATCTACTACACCCTGCTGGGCCACGACAGCTTCGGCGCGGTGGACTGGCGCTGACGGGGCGGCGGCCTACTCCGCCTTGATGCCCGCCTCGCGCGCGAGCTTCTGGTACTTCTGCACTTCAGCCGCCTTGAAGGCGGCAAACTGGTCGGGCGTGATGGCGGAGGCGGTGCGCGAGGTCTCGGCGAACATCTTCTTCATCGCCGGGGTGGCGAGCGCCTTCTGCACTGCTTCGTACACCTGGTCGATCACCGCGCGCGGCGTGCCGGTCGGCGCGTCCAGGCCGGTCCATACCGTGAACTGGAATCCCGGCAGGGTTTCCGCCATGGTCGGCACCTCGGGCAGGGCGGTCAGACGTGCGGTCGAAGTCACCGCCAGCGCGCGCACCTTGCCGGCGGTGATCTGCGGCACTGCTGACGTATCGGCAAACAGGAAATCCACCTGCCCGCCCAAAAGCGCGGTGAGCGCCGGCGCCGTGCCGGAAAAAGGGATGTGCGCCGCCGTCGATCCGGTCATCTGGTTCAGGAACGCGCCAGCCAGGTGCGGCAGGCCGGCCGGGCCGGAGGACGAATAGTTCATCGCCGCGCTGTTCTGCTTGAGTCTTGCCACCAGGTCGGCCAGGCTGTTGATGCCGCGGTCCGGGCGCACCACCAGGAACATCGGGCTTTCCGACACCACCGAGATCGAGGTCAGGTTGGCCACGATGTCGTAGGAGAGGTTCCGGAACAGCGCCGGGGCGATGGCGTGCTGGCTGGTGGAAAGCAGCAGGGTGTAGCCATCCGGTGCGGCACGCGCGACGAAGGCGGCGGAGATGGTGGTGCCGGCGCCGGGCTTGCTCTCGACGATCACCGGCTGCTTCCAGATCTCGCCCAGCTCGCGCGCCAGCGCGCGCGCCACCACGTCGGCGCCGCCGCCGGGCGGGTAGGGGTTGATGAGGGTCACCGTGCGCGCGGGCCAGGCCTGCGCCAGGGCGGCGTGGGTGAAGAGGGCGCACAGCAGCAGCGCCGCGGTGCGCGCCATGGGTCGCAAAAATGGGCTCATGAGGGGTCTCCGTGAGAATTCTTCGTGTTGTTGTTGGTTGGCGGCGTGGCGGATCGCCAGTTGCGCTTGCGCTATTTTGCGCCGGACCACTGCGCCACGATCGCAGCCGTGCCCGCCACCTCGGCCCAGTCGCGCAAAAACGCGATGCTGCGCTCGTGGTTGGCCTGCGCATAGGCGCCGCAGGCGTCCTCGGCGACGACCGCGTGGTAGCCCAGCGCATTGCCGTGGCGGACGGTGAAGTCGATGCCGATGTCGGTGGCAAAACCGGCCAGCACGATGGTGCGTATGCCCTTGATGCGCAGGTGGTGGTCGAAGGGCGTGTTGAAAAACAGCGAAGGCTGCTGCTTTTTCAGCACCAGGTGGTGCGGCCGCGGCTGGAAACCGTCCAGCCACTCCACCTCCTCGCTGCCGGCCTGGAACATCGGTTTCAGGTCCTCCGGTCGCGCCACGTTCTGGCGCTTCATCATCCACCGAAGCCAATGGCCGGAGAGCTGGTCCAGCGGCGGAAAGGTGTGCTCGCTCCAGGCCACCAGCACGCCGGCCGCGTCCGCCGCGGCGATCAGCATGGCGGCGTTGGCCTTGAGCGTGGCCAGGTTGGGGGCCTTGCCGGCGAGTCCCTTTTGCAGGTCCCACAACACCAGCGCGGTGCGCGATGGCGCCACCAGTTCGGCAAAGTCCTTCGGCAGGTCCAGGAAGTTGAGCGGCGGGCTGGGCATGGTCGTGTCCATCGGGGAGTCATGGCAGGAAGCAGAGCCGGGAAATGTAACCGAACCCGCGCGCACCGGGTCGGCACGCCCGCCATGCCCATCATTTTGTCTGGTACCGGACACGCCGCATGTTCCGCGCATACCCTGCACACCGAAATGGGCTCTAATTGGGGAGGCGCGGCCGCATGCCAAAGGTGGCGCCGCCATACACAGGGGGAAAGGCGTTGACGCTGCAGGCGGCCGGGAGGCAGGCGGGGGCTGGCGATTCCGTCATCGAATGGGGGCCTTCGAAGGTATTCCTCAAGACATCGATCGGCTTCATTCTCGCCACGGTGGTGATCTACGTGATCGCGCTCGGGGTTTTCGCCGAGGGCCAGACACACCGCATGATCACCGCCATCCCCTTCGGCCTGGTGTCGCTGGCGTCACTGGTGTTCATTGTGCGCGGCAAGACGCGCGTCGGCGTTTGGGTGATGAGCGTCGGCATCTGGGTGATGGCCACGGTGGCGTGCGTCGTCCTGGGGGGCATGTCGTCCTCCACCCCGGTGGTCTATCCGGTGCTGGTCCTGCTGGCGGGCTGGATGTTCAACGCGCGTGCCGCCATCGGCGTGGCCCTGTTGACTGCCGCCGCCACGCTGGCGATGGTGCTGGCGGAATGGCAGGGCTGGATGCCGCCCGGCCCGCCCACCTATCCGCTGATGCGCTGGTATGTGCTGTGCATCGCGCTGGCGCTGTCGGCCAGCCTGATCGCCTTTTTCGCGCGTGGGCATCGGGAACAGATCGCCGAGGTACGCGAGCTTGGTGAGGCGCTCGCCGAGCGCAACGTCCTGCTCGAAGCCAGCCAGGCCGAGTTGCAGGGCGTGCTTGGCGCCACCGCGGACGGCATTCTCGCGGTGGACAGGCAGGGCCGCGTACTGCTCACCAATCGCCGTTTCGCCGAGCTGTGGCGCATTCCGCAGGCGCTGCTCGACCGCAAGGACGACCAGGCCATGCTCGGCCACGTGGTGGCGCAGGTGAAGGACCCGGAGGCATTCATCAACCGGGTGATGTCGCTCTACGAGTCCGAGGCGGTGGATACCGACTGGATCGAGTTCAAGGACGGCCGCACCTTCGAGCGCTATACCGAGCCGCTCATGCAGAACGGCGTGCTGTTCGGCCGCGTCTGGTCGTTTTCCGACATCACCGAGAGACGCCGCGCTGAAGCGGAGGTGGCGGCGCTCAATGCGTCGCTGGAAGAGCGCGTGCGTGCGCGCACCGCCGAGCTGGAGGCCGCCAACCGCGAGCTCGAAAGCTTCAGCTACACCATCTCGCACGACCTGCGCGCGCCGCTGAGAAGCATGGTCGGCTTCGGCGGCCTGCTGAAGGAAAGCCTCGGTCCCGGCATCGACCCGGAGGCGCGCGACTATATCGAGCGCATCACCGGCAGCAGCCAGCGCATGAGCCGGCTCATCGACGGGGTGCTGGAGTATTCCCGCCTGGGCAAGAGCGAACTGGTGCGCCGGCCGGTGGACCTGGACGCCATGCTGCGCGAGATCGCCGCCGAGCTGCGCGAGCGCTATCCCGTCACCCTCCTGTCATTGCAGCCGCTCGGCGAGGCCGTGGCCGACGCCACCATGCTGCGGCAGATCTTCCTGAACCTGATGGACAACGCCTGCAAGTATTCGGCGCGCTCTGCCTATCCGCAGGTGGAGGTCGGCATGGAGCGCGGCGAGCACGGGGTCGAATACTTCGTGCGCGACAACGGCATCGGCTTCGACATGCGGCATGCCGAGCACCTGTTCAGCCTGTTCACCCGGCTGCACAACGATCCGGGTATCGAAAGCACCGGCGCCGGGCTGGCGATCGTCAAGCGCCTGGTGGAGCGCCACGGCGGCAGGATCTCCGCCGCGGCGGCGCCGGGGCGCGGCGCGACCTTCCGCTTTCATCTTTGAGGCGCCTGCGGCGCGCCGGCCTGTTGGTCTTGCGTTCCGCGCAGATCAAGTAGCCGGCCGGACAGGTAGTCGCGCAGCCGCTTCTGGGTGGAAAGGCCGATCGCCACTTCGCAGGCCGCGGCGGCTGCGCGCCTGTCGCCCAAGAGCGTGAGCAAATGCGCCCGGGCCACCCAGTAGGGCTGGAAGGCGCGCACGGGTTCCGGTGCAAGCGCGTCGAGGGCGTCGAGCCCGCCTTGTGGGTCGCCGGCCTCGGCCTGGGCGATCGCGCCTGCCACCCGCGCGCCAAGAGTGGGGAAATGACGGTTGATCTGCCCGTACAGGAGGGCGATGCCGTTCCAGGGTGTCTGGCCGGTGAAGAGGCGATGGCAGTGCGCCGATTGCACCGCCGCTTCCATCTGGAAGGGCCCCGGGGTGCGCGCCTGCGAGGCGATCCAGAGCATTTCGTCGGCCCGGATGATCTGCGCGCGGTCCCACAGCGCGGTGTCCTGGGCGGCCAGCGGCACGAAGGCGCCATCATCCGCCAGTTGCGCCGGTCGGCGTGCCTCGATGAAGGTCATCAGCGCGAGCAGCCCGCGCGCCTCGGCCGAATCGGGCAGCAGGCGGCACACCAGGTCGCACAGGTACAGCGCCTCTTCGCGCAGGTCTGTGATGCGCGCCTCGGCGCCATCCACCGCGTCGGCCGAAAGCCCGTAGGCGGCGTAGATCGATTCGAGCACATGGTGCAGCCGTTCCGGCAGTTCGCCCGCCGCGGGCGTCTCGAACGACAGGCCGGCATCGCGGATCTTCTGCTTGGCGCGCACCAGGCGCTGCGCCAGGGTGGCCGGCGACATCAGCATGGCCGGGGCGATCTCGGCGGCCTGCAGGCCCAGCACGGTCTGCAGCATCAGGGGCGTGCGCACCTTCTCGTCGATGGCCGGGTGGGCGCACACGAACAGCAGGTTCAGGCGCGCGTCGGGAATGACGGCGTCCGCGGCTTCTTCGTCCTGCTCCAGCACGGCCAGGACCGCCGGATCGGCGCGCACCCGGTCGTGGCGCGCCACCTGCAGCAACTGGCGGCGCGCCACGGTGAGCAGCCAGCTGTCCGGGGCGTCGGGCACGCCGGTGCGGGGCCAGGTTTCCAGCGCCTTGACCAGCGCATCGGCGAGCGCGTCCTCGGCGGCGGCGATGTCGCCCCATTTCCAGGCCAGCCATGCCAGCAGCCGGCCAAAGGATTCACGCGCGGCGTGCGCCGCGGCGTGATGCGCGTCCAAGCAGGATTACCGGGCGGGCGGCGGCATGACCGGACGCACTTCCGTGCTGCCGCTGCCGGCGTTCGGGCTGCGCGCCGCCCATTCCAGCGCCTCGTCCAGGCTCGGCACCTCGATGATGAAGTAGCCGCCGAGGTGTTCCTTGGTGTCGGCATACGGGCCGTCGTGGATCAGGCGCTTGCCGTCGCGCATCTGCACCTGCACGGCGGTGTGCGGCGGCTCCAGGCCGTTGCCGCTGACGATCACCCCGGCCTGGCCGAGCGCGCCGATGTAGGCGTGCCAGGCGCCCCAATAGGCGGGCGCCGCCTGTGGGTCGGCGCGTTTGGCGACTTCGGTGGCGGGTTCCTTGAATGCGAGCATGAATTGCATGGTTTTCTCCTTGAGGTTTGCGTAAAGCATACCGGGTGCAGCCCGTTCCGGGCCAACCAACCGGTCGGCAAGCCGGCACGATTGCCGGACTCATCATGCAGATGCGCGGGCTGCCGGGCAATCGACAGCATCCGTGAAATAAGTGTTGTCCCGGTCGAACCGTCGTACACTTTCGGCCTTTTCAAAACCATCCGGAACCCGTCCATGATCATCCACTACCATCCCGCTTCGACCACCAGCCGCCCCCTCATGCTGTTCGCCGCCGAGGCCGGCATCAGCGCCGAATTCAAGGTGGTGGACCTGTTCACCGGCGAGCACATGCAGCCGGCCTTCGCCAAGCTCAACCCCAGCAAGCTGGTGCCGGTGCTGGAAGACGGCGACTTCCGCCTGACCGAGAGCAGCGCCATCCTCAAGTACATGGCCGAGAAGGCCGGTTCGGCCGCCTACCCGGCCGACCTGAAGAAGCGCGCCCGCATCAACGAGCGCATGGACTGGATCAACACCCAGCTGTGCCGCGACCTGGCCTATGGCCTGGTGTACCCGCAGATTTTCCCGGGCCACAAGCGCGAGGACGCCGCCGTGCAGGCGGCCACGCTCAAATGGGCGCAGGAGCGCGTGCGCACCTGGATGAAGGTGCTGAACGACGACATCCTGGGCGGCAACGCCTGGCTGTGCGGCAACGAGATCAGCATCGCCGACTACTACGGCGCCGCCTTCGTCGGCCTGGCCGAGGCGATCCGCTCCGACCTTTCGGCCTACCCGAACGTCGCCGCCTGGATGGGGCGCATGAAGGCGCTGCCCAACTGGGGCAAGGTCAACGAGGTGATCAACGGCTTCGCCGCGTCCCTGCCGGGGCCGTTCGAGACCGTGTAGCCAACCCCTCGCGAAGGAGCGCGCCATGA
Source organism: Burkholderiales bacterium (assembly GCA_965279115.1). GTDB lineage: Bacteria > Pseudomonadota > Gammaproteobacteria > Burkholderiales > JAEUOS01 > JAEUOS01. Next base: position 1,777,251 of record OZ257137.1, on the reverse strand, counting down.
TCATGAAGCTGCATCACAACGCCTACCGTTGCCGCGACTCGGGCCAGACGCGCGCCTTCTACGAGGATTTTCTCGGCTTGCCGCTCTCCGGCACGCTGGAAATCGACCAGACCAAGAGCGGGCGCAAGACCGAGACCCTGCATACCTTCTACCAGCTGAAGGACGGGTCCTACCTGGCGTTTTTCGAGGCGCCGGACATGCCCTTCGAGTTCAAGGAACAGCACGACTTCGACCTGCACATCGCGCTGGAAGTCGGGATGGATACGCTCGAGGCCAAGCTGGCGGAGGGGCGCGCGAAGGGCATGCAGGTGCGCGGTCCCGCAGACCACGGTTTCATCCGCTCGATCTATTTCCGCGACCCCAACGGTTACGTGATCGAACTCACCGCCAGGCTGCCCAACCACGAAGTCGAGATGGACCCAAGCACCAACGGCGCGCGCGACAAGCTCGATCGCTGGCAGCACGCGCGCGGGCGCGCCTGATCCCCTGCGCTGGCCGGCCGCCGCGGGCGGGTCGGCGGCCTTTCTTCAGGCCGTCGCCAGCCCCGGCGGCGCCAGGTGCAGCTGGCGGTCATGGAAGGCCTCCAGCGTGGTGCGGTGCGCCACGCTCACCACCGTGCAGTCCGGCAGGCGCGTGGCCACCAGTGTCATGAGGTAGGCCTCGGTGTCGTTGTCGAGCGCGCTGGTGGATTCGTCCATGAACAGCAGGTCGGGCTTGTAGATCAGCACGCGCGCGAAGGCCAGGCGCTGCTGCTCGCCCGGCGAGAGGCGCTGTCCCCAGCGCGCCGCCTCGTGCAATCGCTCGGCCAGGTGCGGCAGCCGGCAGTCGGCGAGGATCTGCATGCACAGCGCGTCGTCGACATCCTCCAGCGGCACCGGGTAGGCGAGCGCCTCCTTGAGCACACCGTCGGGGAGGTAGTTCTTTTGCGGCATGAACATCATGCGCAGGCCCGCGGCCAGGCCGATGTGGCCGGCGCCGAACGGCCACAGCCCGGCGATGGCGCGCAGGAAGGTGCTCTTGCCCACCCCCGAAGGGCCGCGCACCATCACCCGCTCGCCGCTGGCGATGGTGAGTGCATCGACCCGTGTGAGCACCCGGCCGGTGGGCAGTGCCAGCGCCACGCCCTGCGCGTCGACCACTGCGGCTGCTGCGGCGGCGTCCACGCGTATGCCCTGCGGCTCGGGTTCGCGCATCGCCGCCTGCATGGCCGTCAGGCGCTGCACCGCCGCCGAGAGCTTGAACAGGTCCGGGTAGGAGCGCGCGAACCAGGCGATCGCCGCGGCGGTTTCGGTGAAGGCGCCGAGGTCCTGCATCAGGGTGCCGATGGAGAGCTCGCCCGAGAGCACCTTGGGCGCCAGCGCCACGATGGGCACCAGCACCGACACCAGGGCGAAGCCGTTGCTGCTGGCGTTGAGGTAGATGTGCAGGCGCATCAGGTCCTGCCAGTTGCGGCGGATCTCGCCGAACAGCCGGTGCAGGCGGCTCTGCTCGACCATCTCGCCGCGGTACAGGGCGATCTGCTCGGCCGAATCGCGCACCTTGGCGAGCGCGAAGCGGAAGTCGCCTTCCACCCGCTGCTGCTGCACGGTCACCCCGGCGAGCTTGTGGCCGGCGATGTGCGTGACCAGCGTCTGCAACAGGCCCCAGGTGACGGCCAGCCAGAACATGTAACCGGGGATGGTGAGTGTGCTGCCGCCAATGGCGAAACTCACCGGCGCGGCGCTCTGCCACAGGATCCAGCCCATGACGCCGAGCATGCCGAGGTTGGCCAGGAAGCCCAGCGACAGCGAGATCATCAGTTGCACATAGGTGGTCAGGTCGTCGGTGAGGCGCTGGTCGGGGTTGTCGAGCGTGCTGTCGCGCTCGATGCGGTAGTAGGTGCGCGCGTGCATCCAGCGGTCCATCAGGCTGGCGGTGAGGTGTTCGCGCCAGCGGATCAGGAGCGCCTGTTCGGTATAGCTCTTGGTCACCGCCACCACCAGCACCACGCCGATGACCACCGCCAGCATCAGGAGCGTGTGGTTGAAGAGCGCCGCGTCACGGTTGGCGAGCGCGTCATAGAAGGCTTTCTGCAGCTTGCTGTTCCAGCCGATCAGGCCGGTGTAGAGCACCACCATGGCCACCAGCGCGGCGAGGATGGCCCAGGCCTGGTGGCGCCGCGGGGACTGTTGCCAGTAGGGAATGCCGAGCGCGAAGGTTTGTCGGGTGCGGGTGAACATGCGGGCTTTTCCGAAAAAAGGGTGGACCGATGGTGGGCACGGCAGCGCCGGCGCGAGTGGATGCGGCGGGGCAACAACCATCCGAGCATACCTGAGGAGGAGCGTGTGCCGGGGCGTCGTACACTGCCGCCCGTCCGGCCTTTGTGCCTCCAAGGATCAGCGCATGTCGCAACACCCCGATGCCACCGTATTGAACCAGATCGCTCCCACCGGAAGGCTGCGCTTCGGTATCGTGTTCGCGCCCGAGGGCTCGACCTTTTTCGTCACGCGCAACGCGGCGGGCGAAGGGCAGGGGGTGGCGGTGGACCTGGCGCAAGCGCTCGGTGCGGCGCTCGGTGTGCCGGTCGAGTTCATGCTGGCGCCCAATTCGGGCGAGATCACCGAGGCCCTGGTGGAAGGGCGCATCGACGCGGCCTTCATGCCGGCCGATGACGAAAGGCGCCGCCGCCTCGATGTCGGCCCGGCCTATTCGGTGCTGGAGAACACTTACCTGGTGCGTGGCGCATCAGGCATCGGCGACATTGCCGAGGTGGACCGTGCCGGCGTGCGTGTGATCGCCATCGCCGGTACCACCACCCTGCGCAGCGCCGCCCGCGTGCTCACGCAAACCACGGTCGCGCCGGTGCCGTCGGTGGACGAGGCGCTCGCGGCCCTGCGCGAGGACCGCGCCGACGCCTTCGCGCTCACCCACGACACCCTCGGCCCGCTGGCGGCCAGGGTGCCGGGCTCGCGCATCCTCGCAGGCGCCTTCCAGCGCGTCTTTGTCTCGGTTTTGGTGAAAAAGAACCATCCGGCCGCGCTCGCGTATGTGACGCGCTGGCTGGAGGATGCCAAGGCCGGCGGCGCGGTGCGGCGCGCCTTTGACGCGGCGGGTTTCACGACGGCGGCGGTGGCGCCCGCATCCCGATAGCGCCGCCATCCTCGCGGGACGGTATCGCCGGTCCGGCCAGCCCGCCGCAAGGCTTGCGCGGCGGACGGTCACTCTGCTACATTGAATAAAAGCGCGCGCCGCGCAGGTCATGGCGCCAAAGCAACGAGACAAGACTGGTCCGCAAGAGGAGGCGCGTCATGCAGCAACAACTGGTCCGCTGGGATGGCTCATATTCCGGCGCATCGATCGCAGGCCTGGTCGGTGAAGGTCGCGTGCATTCGCGGGTGTATACCGACCCGGGCGTCTTCGAACTCGAAATCGAGCGCATCTTCTCCAGGGTCTGGGTGTTCGTCGGCCACGAAAGCGAAGTGCCGAATCCGGGTGATTACCGCATGCGCACCATCGGCCGCACGCCGGTGCTGCTGGTGCGCGGCGCGGACCGAGCCGTGCGCGTGCTGGTCAACCGCTGCCGCCACCGCGGCTCGCAGGTGTGCGAAACCGAGTCCGGCAACACGAAGTTCTTCCAGTGCTGGTTCCACGGCTGGACCTATGACACCGCCGGAGCGCTGGCCGGCGTGCCAGGCGAGGACGCCTATGGCGCCGGCTTCAGCAAGAAGGACATGGGCCTCTCGCCGGTGCCGCGGGTGGACTCGCATCGCGGTTTCGTGTTCGCCAGCCTGGCGCACCGGGGGGAGTCGCTGTCGGACTATCTGGGCCACGCCGCCGGAATGATCGACCTGATGATCGACGCCTCGCCCACCGGCACCATCCTGGCCGACGGCGGCATGCACAAGACCGAATACTTCGGCAACTGGAAGCTGGTCGGCATGGACGGCTACCATCCGCACTACGTGCATGCGACGGTGTTCGCCTCGATGCGCCGCAACCCCGAGGCCGGCATCGGCGCGACCCACCGGGAGGACCCGTTCGAGGACAGCGCGCGCACCCGCACGCGCGATTTCGGCCATGGCCACACCATGCTCGACTTTCGCGCCCACCGCATCAACCACTACGAGATGCACCGCGAGTTCATCATGAAGAGCCCGGGCGGCGCGCAATACATTGAAGCCATGCACAAGGCGCATGGCGAGGCGCGCGCGCGGCTGCTCATCGCACTGGGCGGCGACCCGCATGTGGGCATCTTCCCCAATCTGCAGCTGATCAACAACCAGATCCGCATCGTCACGCCGCTGGCGCCCGACCGTACCCAGGTGAACATGATCGCAGTCCGCCTCGGCGGCGTAAGCGATGAGATGAACATCACCCGCCTGCGCCAGCATGAATCCTTCTATGGTCCCGCCGGCGCGGGTTCGCCGGACGACGCCGAGATCTTCGAGCGGGTCCAGCGCGGCATGGGCGCAGAGGTCAATCCCTGGATCGACCTTTCGCGCGGCATGGAGCGCGAAATCATCGACACCGACGGCAGCATCGTGGGCCTGATCAGCGACGAGGTGCCGCAGCGCGGCATGATGCGCTACTGGTCCGAATTGATGACCGGCGAATCCGCGGCAAGGGGCGGCGCATGAGCGCAACGCAAGCCACAGTGTCCGCGCAGTCCGAATGGCAACAGTTGCGCGAGGTCGAGCTGCTGCTGTTTCGCGAAGCCGAACTCGCCGATGCCAACCGCTACGACGACTGGCTGGGCCTGTGGACCGACGAGCTGCTTTACTGGGTGCCGTGCAACAGCGACGACCTCGACCCGGCGCGCAGCGTCTCGCTCATCTACGACGACCGCGCGCGGCTGGAGGAGCGCCTGTTTCGCCTCGGCACCAAGCATGCCCACTCGCAGCGCCCGCAGTCGCGCCTGACCCGCCTGGTTTCCAACGTGGTGTTCGACGGCTACGATCCCGCCAGCGGCGGCGCGGTGACCTCGCGCTTTGTCGCCGCCGAGGTGCGGCATGACCGCCAGACCGTTTGGAGCGGGCGCATGCGTCACGTGCTCGCGCGTGTGGCCGGCGGCCTGCGCATACGCGAGAAGCATGTGTTTCTGGTCAACAACGATTCGCCGATGAACAACCTCACGTTCATCATCTAGCCGGCGGCGCATCGGTCAACAGGACAATCAGCGCATGATCCTATTCAAGACATTCATGTCGCGGACGGTGTTCGCGTTGCTGGGCGGTATCGCCTGCCTGGGCGTGCAGGCGCAGGAGTACCCGGCGCGTTCGGTCCGGATGATCGTGCCTTACGCTGCGGGCGGACAGGGCGACAGTTCGTTCCGCATCATCGCCAACGCGCTATCCGCGCAGTTCGGCCAGGGCTTCACTGTAGACAACCTCGCGGGATCCTCCGGCATCAACGCGATGCAGGTCGCGATGCGCGCGCCCGCCGACGGCTACACGCTGGTGTACAACGACTTCGGGCATTGGGCGATCAATCCCGCGCTGTACCGCAAACTCCCGTATGACTCTCTGCGCGACCTGACACCGGTCGGCCTGATCGCCTCGACCGGCCTGTTCCTGGTGGCCACCGCCTCGTTTCCCGCCAACAGCCTGCAGGAACTCGTCGCCGCGGTGAAGGCCAGGCCCGATGTCTATTCCTATGCCTCGTCTGGCATCGGCAGCCCGCACCACCTCACCATGGAGGACTTCAAGTCCGCGCTCGGCCTGAAGGTGCTGCACGTGCCTTTCAAGGGCAGCGCGCAATCGATTCCGGCACTGGTCAGCGGCGAGGTGTCGATGGCCATCGCCTCGCTGCCTTCGGTGGCGGGCTTCGCCAAGGAGGGCAAGGTCAAGGTGCTGGCGGTCAACTCGCGTAATCGTTCCGTTTTCGCGCCCAACCTCCCTTCGATGGCGGAAGCAGGTATCGCCGATTTCGACCATTCCGGGGGAATCGGCGTGTTCGCGCCCGCCGGCACGCCGCGCCCGGTCATCGACAAACTGTCCGCAGCATTGACAAGGGCAGTCGCGTTGCCCGACACGGTGTCCAGGTTCGCCGCCGCCGGCCTGGAGCCGATCACCAACAACACCCCCGAGCGCCTGACCGAGACCGTGACAGCCGACCGTGCCAAGTACCTGCGCGTGGTCAAGGTATCCGGTGCGGTTGCGGAATGAGGCAATTCACATGAGCCAGTCCCGACTGCCCGTCATCGCCGTCATGATCGGCGACCCGGCCGGGGTCGGCCCGGAAGTGGCCGTCAGGGCGCTGGCCAGCGGCGCCCTCGAAGGCCTGTGCGATCCCTTGCTGGTGGGCGACACGGGCGTGGTGCGGCGCGCGGCGCAGGTGTGCGGGGTGGATCTGCCGGTCGAACGCATCGACGCCCCCGATGCTCCTGCCAGCCCCACGCGCGCCATCCGCGTGCTCGATCCGGGCGGATTCGACGTGTCGTCCTGCCCGTTCGGCGCCGCTTCCGCGGCTTCCGGTGAAGCGGTGCTGGATTGGATCCGCATCGGCAGCGAACTGGGCGCCGCCGGCCAAGTCCAGGGGCTGGTGATGGGGCCGGTGGACAGCGAATCGCTCAAGCTGACCGGCCGTGTGCCCGATATCGACATGCTGCAGCCCGAAGGCACTTTCATGCTGCGCATGACCGGCGTACTGCGCATCGTGCCGCTTTCCGAACATGTGCGCATCACCGAGGCCATCGAACTGGTGACCCCCGAGCGGGTGCTGCATGTGGTGCGCATGGTGCATGACAACCTCACCCGCTGGGGGTTGCCCAAGCCGCGCATCGCGGTGGCCGGCATGCACCCGCATGCCATGTTTCCGGAAGACCGCGAACGAATCGCGCCGGCCATCGAGAAGGCGCGTGCGCTTGGCATGGACGCGCGCGGGCCGATCGGGCCGGACACCGTGTTCCGCATGGCGCTCGACGGTCATTACGACGCCATCGTCACCATGTATCACGACCAGGGCCAGATCATCATCAAGACCGTCGGCTTCGAAGGCGCCTGCACGGTGTACCTGGGCCTGCCCTATGTCATGCTCAATGTGCCGCATGGCAGTGCCTTTGACATCGCCGGACGCGGGGTGGCGCAGCATCTGAGCATGCTCTCGGCGATAAGGACCGCGGCGGACCTGGCCGCCGGACGCGGCATCGCGACACAGTAATCAACCTGAACCCTGCGGTGCGCCGCTAAGGCACTGACCGCCTCCGGAGGCCCGAATGCCCGATTTCCGTTTTCGCCGACTTGCCTACGTGGCGCTGCGGGTGCGCGACGTCGCGAAATCCGCCGAGTTCCTCAAGGACGTGGTCGGACTCGACGGCGACGTCGCCTCCGCCGACGGCCGGCATTTCTTTCGCTGCAGCGACGACCACCACAACCTGGTCCTGATCGAGGGTGATTCGCCTGGCCTGGTCCGGGTGGCCTTCGAGATGGAGTCGCCGCGCGACCTGACAGCAGCGCAGGCGCATCTTGAGTCCATCGGGCTCAAGCCGGTGCAGGTAAGCGATGCCGAGTGCAAGGCCCTGTGCCAGGGGCGCACGCTGCGCGTGACCGAACCGGCCACCGGCCTCACCATCGAACTCACCGACGCACTACTCGCGCACGAGCGGCCCTACCGGACGACCCTGACCAAGATCGCGCGCCTCGGGCACGTGGTGATCGGCACCCCGCAGGCGCAGGCGGCACTCGACTTCTTCGTCAAGGAACTCAATTTCCGCATTTCCGACCAGGTGGAGGGATTCGTCTCTTTCCTGCGCTGCTTTCCCAATCCCTTGCATCACAGCCTGGGGATCGCCACCGCGCCGGCGAACCGCCTGCACCACGTCAACTTCATGGTCACCGACATCGACGACATCGGCCGCGCGCTGGGGCGCCTGAAGCGCAAGGGCGTGCCGATCGTCTATGGCCCCGGCCGCCATCCGCCGTCGGGCAGCATCTTCCTTTATTTCCTCGATCCCGACGGCATGACCTTCGAATTCAGTTTCGGCATGGAGGAGTTTCCCGAGCAGTCGCCGCGCGAACCGCGGGTCCTGCCCGGCAGGCTGGATTCGCTTGACAGCTGGGAATGCGGACCGCCGGACCCGCGCTTCGCGCAAGGCGGCCCGATCCTCGCGGCCGCGAGCCCCGCATGACGGCATCGTCGTCTTGCGGGGTCACGCCAACATCAGGGTGAAACGATCAGGCGGCACTGCTCCGACCATGCCTGAGCAGCAGTTCGTAGAGCATCTCGGCCGCCGGTGAGAGCGTGCGTCCGGCCATGCGGACCACGCCGTAGGCGCTCGACAGGCACTTGACGCGGTCGAAGCCCTCGATGTCCAGGCGCTTCATCTCGCCGCGTTCCAGGGCGTGGCGAACCGCGCAGTCGGTGGCCATGAGAATCATGTCGGTATTGCGCGCCATCTCCACCAGGGTGGCCACGCAACTGCATTCAAATCCGGCGTTCAGGCCGTCTTCCGGCGCCAGGCCCAGTCCGGCGCGCATGCGCTCCACGAAGGTCGGCGGCAACTTGACCGAAGCCAGGCTATAGGGGCGCAGGTCCGCGGGCCTGACCTTGCGCTTGCCCGCCAGCGGGTGCGCGCTGCGGCAGTACAGGTGCCCGGCGAATTCGCCCAGGGCCCGGGTGGAGTAATCCTTGTTGGAACCAAGGTAGCGCAGGTCGCCGACCAGCAGGTCGATGCGCTCGGCCTTGAGGTGCTCCAGGCCCATGCCGGCGTCGTAGATTTCAAGGCGTGCGCTCACGCGCGGGTGCGCGCGCTGCAGTTCGGCCAGCGCCGGCAACACCAGGAATCCGGAACTGAACGGCCCGCCGCCAATGGCCACCGAGCCCATGCCGCCGGTGCGGACGAGTTCGAGTTCGCGTTCGAGGTCGCGCTGGCCGGCCAGGAGCGCGCGCGCGCGATCGGCGGTGCTCTTGCCCACCGCGGTGATGCGCACCACCCGCTTGTTGCGGTCGAACAGTGTGAGCCCGATCTCTTCCTCGAGCGCCTGGATGCTGCGTGTGAAGGCCGATTGCGACAGGTGGGCGCGCTTGGCGGCGCGGCCGAAATGCAGCTCATCGGCCAGGTAAACCAGGTTCTGCAGGTGCCGAAGATCCATGTTGGATACCCCTAATCGCGAAAGGGCATCATGACATTCGCGCGCGAGATTTGCACAATAAATGCAAAAAATTCATATCGGTAACATTGCGCTGCACAAAACCGCTAGCGGGAAATCGCTGCGGCCAGGCGCTTCGTGCCCCGCCGTGCGCGCAGGCCGCCGGTGAGCGTCGCGGTGTCGACGGCGAGCCCGGCGGTGCCGCTGGCGACCGCGCGGATCAGGTCGGTCACCACGCGCTGCGCCAGCATCGCGCCGCCGCGCGGCCGCTGGCTCAAGGCGACCACGCGCGGCAGGTCGGGTTCGACGATGCGCGCGGCCTGCAGGCGCCCGGCCTGCCAGTCGGCGGCGATCGCCAGTGGCCCGAGGATGGTGTGGTAACCGTCGCCGGCGGCCAGTTCGCGCTGCATCTGCAGGGAATCGGCCTCCACCACCACATTGAGCGCGAAGCCCTGCTGGCGGGCGAGCGCGTCGAGGGTGTCGCGCCAGTCGCTGGGCCGGCAGGGCAGGATAAGCCGCGTGCCCCTGAGGTCGCGAAAGCGCACCGTGGGCTTCTTCGTGAGCGGGTCGCCGGGCGGGCCCACCAGCCAGGTATCCACGCGGGCGAGGATCTCGTCGGAGGCGCGCAGTTCCTTCTCGTAGCGGTAGCCCACGGCGATGTCGACGCGGCCGTTTTCCAGCCAGTCGTCGATCTGGCTGCCCTGGCCTTCGCGCACCGTCAGGCGCACCAGCGGAAAGTCCGTCCTCAGTCGTGCGAGCACCACGGCCGCCAGCGGCAGCACCGCCGAAGGCAGCACCGCCAGGCGCACTTCGCCGGTGGGTACGCCGGCACCGGTGCGGATATCGCTTTCGAGCTGGTCGGTCTCGGCCAGCCAGGCGCGGATGCGCGGCAACAGCCGATGGCCCAGTTCGGTGGGTGCGATGCCGCGGCCGTGGCGCGCGAACAGGCGGCCGCCGCAGGCGCGCTCGAGCTCGCCCAGCTGGCGGCTGATGTGCGGCTGGGCCACATTGCGCGCGGCAGCCACCCGGGTGATGCTGCCCATCTCGGCCAGTTCGGTGAACAGGCGCCAGAGGGCGGGACGCATGGCTTCCAAGGCGATCGGGCCTCCGCAAAATATAACGATTAAAGTATATCTGGGTTGCGTGAACATACGCATGACGCATGGTTGGGCGGGGCTACACTGCCGCCCGACCTGGCCGCCATTGCGCCGCCGACCAACCACTGGGAACCCATGACTCCGACCGCCCGTACCCGCATCGCCGCCGACATCGGCGGCACCTTCACTGATGTGACCGCCTTCGACGAAAAGCGCGGTGTGCTCCTGCTGGGCAAGACCCTCACCACGCCGCAGCGCCTGATCACCGGCATCACCGACGGCATGCGGAAGGCCGGCGTCACCCTGGACGAGGCCAACCTGTTCCTGCATGGCTCGACGATCGCCATCAACACCATGCTGGAGCGCTCGGGCGCGCGCGCGGCGCTCATCACCACGCGCGGCTTTCGCGACATCTACGAGATCGGCCGCATCAACCGGCCCGACTCCTTCAACCTGCGCCACCGCAAGCACGCGCCCCTGATCGAACGCGACCTGCGCTTCGAGGTGAGCGAGCGCCTGCGCGCCGACGGCACGGTGCACCAGAAGCTCGACATGAAGGAAGTCGAGGCCATCGCCGACGAACTGGTGCGGCGCGGTATCGAGGCGGTGGCGGTGCTGTTCCTGCATTCCTACCGCAACCCGGCGCACGAGCGCGCGGTCAAGGCGGCGCTGAAGAAGCGCCTGCCGGACGCCTTCATCTCGATCTCGTCGGACCTCTCGCAGGAGTACCGCGAATACGAGCGCACCTCCACGGTGGTGGCCAATGCCTACATCGGCCCGCGGGTGGACAACTACCTGCGCGAGATCGAGGAGGAGATCAAGCGCGAGAAGTTCTCCGGCAAGTTCCTGGTGGTGCAGTCCACCGGCGGCCTGTATGCCTTGTCCGAGGCGCGCTCGGATTGCGTGCGCATGATGGAGTCCGGCCCCGCCGCCGGGGTGATCGGCACGCAGGCGCTGTGCCACACCCTGGGCATCGCCAACGCCATCGCCTTCGACATGGGCGGCACCACCGCCAAGGCCGGCGTGGTGCGCGACGGCACGGCGCTGGTGACCGGCAGCGTGATGATCGGCGGTTACCTGACCGGCCTGCCGCTGTTGACGCCGATGATCGACATCCACGAGGTGGGCACCGGCGGCGGCAGCATTGCCGCGGTGAGCGAATCCGGTGCGCTGCGCGTCGGCCCGCAGAGCGCGGGCGCCGCGCCCGGGCCGGTGTGCTACGGACTGGGCGGCACCGAGCCCACCGTGACCGACGCCAACCTGCTGCTCGGCCGCCTCGACCCCAAGCGTTTCCTGGGTGGCGAGATGCTGCTCGACAAGACGGCCGCCAATGCGGCGATGAAAAAGCGCGTGGCCGACCCGCTGGGGCTCTCGACCACGCATGCCGCGCTGGGCATCCTGCGCATCGCGGCGGCTTCGATGTCGCATGCGGTCAAGGGCGTCACCACCGACCGCGGGCTCGACCCCGGCGCCTTCCCGACCATGTTCGCCTACGGTGGCGCGGGCCCGCTGCATGCTTCGATGGTGGCGCGCGAACTGCGCATCCCGCGCGTGATCATCCCGCGCGCGCCGGGGCATTTTTCCGCCTTCGGCATGCTGCTGGCCGACTTTCGCCGCGATCTCGTGCGCTCGCAGTTCGTGAGCCTGGCCGCGGTGACGATGGCCGAGCTGGAAGGCTGGTTCGCCGAGATGGAGGCGCAAGGCCAGGCGGCGCTCAAGGAGGCCGACCTCAATACCAGGAAGATCGTGATGCAGCGCGGACTCGACATGCGCTACGTGGGCCAGGAGCACGCGGTGACGGTGGACCTGCCGGCCGCAGCCTTCCGGCGCGGCAACCCGGAGGCGACCAAGGCCGCCATCAAGGCCGCCTTCGACGCCGCCCATGAGGAACGCTACGGCCGCGGTTCGCCCGGCGAGCAGGCCGAGATCGTCAGCATCCGCAGCGCCGTGATCGGCATGATGAAACATCCGACGCTGGAGAAGATCGCCGCCGGCACCGCTCGGCCGCCCGCGGCGGCTTTGACCGGCAAGCGGCGCGCCTACTTCGAGGACGGCGGCTGGAAGGAGGCCGCGGTGTACCAGCGCGAGTCGCTTTTGGCCGGCAACCGCATCAGCGGGCCGGCACTGATCGAAGAGCACGCCACCACCACCGTGCTGCAGCCCGGCGACAGCATGGTCGTCGAACCCTATGGCAACCTCGACATCAGCATCGGGAGGAAATGAACATGCCGCGCACCGCAACCCCCGCCAACACCGACCGCACCGCCATGAAAAAATCCGCCGCCAAAGAGCCTGCCGCCCGCAAGACCGCAGCGAAGCCGGCCAGGCGCCTGAAGGTCGACCCGGTCGCCGTCGAACTGGTGCGCAACAGCCTCACCGCCGCCACCGAGGAAATGAAGTCGGTGCTCATGCGCACCTCGTACAACATGATCATCTACGAGGCGCTCGACTTCACGGTGGGCCTGTTCGACCGCGACGGCCAGACGCTTTCCATCGGCCTCGGCCTGCCGATGTTCATCCGCGGCATGAGCGACGTGGTCAAGGCCAAGATCGCGCACTGGGGGCACGACAACATCCACCCCGGCGACATCCTGCTGACCAACGATTCCTACACCACCGGCGCGCACCTGAACCACCTGACCTTCTCGATCCCGGTGTTCCACAAGGGGCGCATCGTGGCGTTTTCGACCTGCATGGCGCACTGGCAGGACATCGGCGGCATTCTCAATGGACTCACCACCGACATCTGGTCCGAAGGCCTGCAGATCCCGCTGGTCAAGTACCACGTGCGTGGCAAGTTGAACCAGGAGATGCGCGACCTGATCCTGATGAATGTGCGTCGTCCGGACCGCGCCGCCGGCGACCTGGAAGCCCAGCTCTCCGCCTGCCGCGTCGGCGTCAAGCACCTTGAGGAACTGCTGGCCCGCCATGGCGCCGACACCGTGCAGGGCAGCATCGCCGCCATCATGGACCACAGCGAGGCCGAGGCGCGCGCCATGGTGCGCGCCATGCCCGACGGCGTCTACGAGGCGGAGTCGTGGATGGACGACGACGCGATCGACCTCGACCAGCCGGTGCCGATCCGCGTCAAGGTCACCGTGCGCGGCGACGAGATGACCGTCGACCTTTCCGGCATGAGCCCGCAGGTGAAGGGCTTCTTCAATTCCGGCGCCGGGGTGGCCTGCGCGCAGGTGGCCTTCAAGTGCCTGACCCTGCCGCGCGACAACCCGATCAACGACGGCGGCTTCCGGCCGCTCAAGGTGATCGTGCCGCCCGGCACGGTGGTGAGCGCCAAACACCCCGCGCCGATGCGGGTGTGGATGACCTACCCGATGACGGTGGTCGACACCATCTTCAAGGCCCTCGCCCCGGCGATTCCCGAGCGGGTGATCGCCGGCCACCATGCGGATCTCGTGATCGCCAACGTGAACGGCATCCACCCCAAGGACGGGCGCCTGTGGATCTACCTCGGTGGGCTGATCGGCGGCGGCTGGGGCGCCAAGCACGACCAGGACGGCGTCAACGTCACCGTGTGCATGAACGATGGCGACACCCACAATGGTCCTTCGGAGCAGGTGGAGAACAAGTTCCCGCTGCTGGTGAAGCACTACCGCCTGCGCCAGGACTCCGGCGGCGCCGGCGAATTCCGCGGTGGCCTGGGTGCCGAATGCGAGGTGGTGTCGCTCGCGCGGGTGAACTACCAGACCCGGGTGGACCGGGTGAAGCACGCGCCGTGGGGCCTGGCCGGGGGGAAAAGCGCCCTGGGCAACCTGATCGGCATGCGCAAGAAGGACGGCAGCGAAACCCTGTTCGACACCGGCAAGGTCAACATGCGCCTGGAGGCCGGCGAGGCCTACACCCTGCGCTCGGGCGGCGGCGGCGGTTTCGGCAACCCGAAAAAACGCGCCCGCGCGGCGGTGCTGCGCGACCTGCGCCTGGGCTACATCTCGGAGGCCGCGGCCAAGAAGGACTACGGCGTGGTGCCCACGGCCAAAGAGCGCGCCCTCATCAATGGCGGTGCGGCATGATCGCCGCCGGCGCGGTGATGACCAACCGGTCCGTGCGCGGCACCGCGCCGCCGGGCCGGGGGCGCAAGCCCGCTGCCGTGAAGGCGACGCGCGACGCGCGTGCCGACCTGGCGGTCGCGGCCCTGCGCCTGCTGGGGCGCTGGCAGCGCGTGTGCAGCGGCCACCTGTCGTTCACCAACGGCTGTGCCTGCGGCTTCGGCGCCACCGTGGACCTGGGCGAGCTCGACGAGCTGATCATCGACTACCTGCGGCGCAAGTTCGAGTCCGAACCTGCACTGGCCGGCCATATCGCAGCCCACGATGCGCCGGGCGGCATGAAGTCGCTGTTGCGGGCCCTGGCGGCCGACAATGGCACCCTTTCGACGGCGCAGGCGCGCGACCTGTTGGTCGCCATCGAGGCCAGCGTGGTCTCCATCGAAGAGCAGCATCGCACCTGAAAGCGAGGATTTCCATGAAACCGATTCGTTTGTTGGCTGGTGTTTTTCTTGCGCTGTCGGCCGCATTGGCGCATTCGCAGGCCTATCCCAACCGCAGCGTGCGCGTGATCGTGCCCTACCCGGCCGGCGGCACCGTGGACGCGGTGGCGCGGGTGGTGTCGCAGCGCCTGTCGGAGCAGATGGGGCAGTCCTTCATCGTCGACAACCGCGCCGGCGCCAATGGCGTGATCGGCAGCGACGCGGTGGCCAAGGCGCCGGCGGACGGTTACACGCTCCTGGTGCAGGCCTCGACCTTCGTCACCAACCCCATCCTGCTCAAGAACCTGCCCTACGACATGATGCGCGACTTCGCGCCGATCTCCAACATCGGTTCGGTGCCGCTGGTGGTGACCACTTACCCGACCTTCCCGGCCAACAACCTGAAGGAATTCATCGCGCTGGTGCTGGCCGCACCGGAGAAGTACGCCTTCGCCGCGCCGCCCACCGGTTCCGCCGGACACCTGGCGCAGGAGGCCATCAAGGCCGGCGCCAAACTCGGGATCCAGATCGTGCCCTACAAGGGCACCGCACCGGCCATGACCGACGTGATGGGCGGCCATGCCAGCGCGCTGATCGATGCCCTGCCTTCGTCCTACCCGCAGATCAAGGGCGGCAAGCTCAAGGCGCTGGCCGTCACCAGCCCGAAGCGCATCGCCTTCCTGCCCAACGTGCCCACGGTGGCGGAGTCGGGCCTGTCGGGCTTCGACATGGTGTCCTGGTACGGCCTGTGGGGGCCCGCGGCGTTGCCGAAGGAACTCGGTCGCCGCCTGTCGGGCGAAGTGGCCAAGGCGGTACGCTCGCAGCTGGCCGTCGAGCGCCTCGGGGAGCAGGGTTTCGACGCGGTGGGCTCCACGCCCGAGGAGTTCGCCGCTTTCCTCGAGCAGGAACTGGTCAAGTACACCCGCATCGTCAAGCAGGCCAACGTGAAGGTCGAATAGTTCCGGCAACCGCAGCCGCTGCGCCGGAGGGGGCCAATCCGCCGCGCCGCAGCACTTTGACGGGCCTGTTTGACACGTATGTTCAAAAGCGGGTAATTTGCGTTTCTCACAGATTCATCGCGGGAAACGCGCACGTGGACACGACCGGCAGCTGGGCCCTTCCCGACGAGTACGTCATGTTGCGGGACACGGTGCGCCGCTTCATGCAAGAGGAGGTGCGCCCCGCCGAGGAAAGGGCACCCCACGACGCGGTGACACTTGCCCCCGAGGTTCTGGCGCCGCTGCAGAAGCGCGCGCGCGAGCTCGGCCTGTGGTGCAACCAGTCGCCTGCCGAATACGGCGGCGCGGGCCTGAACCTGCTGGGCCAGTGCGTGGTCGCCGAGGAGGCGGCCAGGTGCCGCATGGGGCTGTACTTTCCGGCCGCCGGCGCCTTCGGGCAGGACCCGCCCAAGGTGATCTTCCGCGGCACGCCGCGGCAGATCGAGAAGTACGGCGTGGGCACCATCGACAACGGCTGGAAGACCTTCGTCGCCATCAGCGAGGCCGGTGGCGGTTCGGACCCGGCGCGCGCCATCGCCACGCGTGCCGAGCGCACGGGCGACCGTTATGTCGTCAATGGTTCCAAGATGTGGATCTCGGGCGTCGATGTCGGCCATTGGGGCATCCTGTATGCGCGCACCGGCGCCGGCGGCGACCGCGCCGGCATCACCGCCTTCATCATCGACCCCAAACGGGCCGGCATGCGCATCAGCAGGATCCCGCTGATGCGCTCCTACCAGCCCTTCGAGGTGCAGTTCGACAACTACGAGATCCCGCTCGAGGACCGCCTGGGCGAGGAGGGCGGCGGCTTCGCCATCGCCGAGGAGTGGCTGGTGCATGCGCGCGTGCCGTACGCGGCCGCCAGCATCGGCGTGGCGCAGGCCTCGCTCGACCTGGCGCTGGACTGGGCGCGCCAGCGCAAGACCTTCGGCAGCCTGCTCGCCGACAAGCAGGCGATCCAGTGGATGCTGGCCGATTCCGAGGTCGACCTGCGTGCCGCGCGCCTCTTGGTGTACCAGGCCGCATGGAACGGCGATCTCGGGCGCGACATCAAGATCGACGCCTCGGTGGCCAAGGTGTTCGCCACGGAAGCGGCGGGCCGCGTGGTGGACCGCTGCATGCAGATCTTCGGCGGCATGGGCATGACCCACGAACTGCCGCTGGAGCGCTGGTACCGCGAACTGCGCATCCGCCGCGTGGGTGAGGGCCCGTCCGAGGTGCAGCGCATGGTGATCGCCCGCGACATGCTTTCCGGCCGCGGCAAGGGAGGCTGAGCACGGCCGGCCAACTCCCGCCCGCGGACCTGGTCGCGGCGGGGCCACAAAACAAGATCGTAGATTGCGGAGACAAACCATGATGTTCGTGTCCTTGCGTTTCGTTCCGGCCCTGTTGCTGGCCGCGGCCCCGCTGGCCGCCCTTGCCCAGGCGGGCGCCTGGCCCTCCAAGCCGGTCCGCGTGATCGTGCCGTTCGCTGCCGGATCGGGCACCGACACCATCGCCCGTACCGTGACCGAGCGCCTGTCCAAGCAGCTGGGCCAGCCGATGGTCATCGAAAACCGGCCGGGCGCCGGGGGCACCATCGGCGCGGCCGTCATGGCGCACGCCGAGCCCGACGGGCACACGATCATGGTGCACTCGAACTCGCACACCGTCACGCCGTTCACCTATCGCAACCTGAGCTACGACCCCATCCGGGATGTCGCCGGCGTGATGCCGCTGGCCGGGGTGCCGATGGTGATGGTGACGTCGCCCGCCAAGGGCATCCGCTCGCTGGCTGAACTCGTGCGCGCGGCCAGGGCGAAGCCCGGTTCGCTCAACTACGCCTCGGCCGGCACCGGCGGGGCGACCCATCTCGGCGCGGAACGCCTGCTGCTGGCCGCCGGCATCACCGGTACGCACATTCCGTTCAAGGGTTCCAACGATGCACTCACCGAGGTGATCGCCGGTCGGGTGGATTTCTATTACAGCCCGATCGGCCTGGCGCAGCCCTTCCTCAAGACCGACAAGCTGGTCGCCCTCGCGGTCAGCAGCCAGGCGCGCTCGGCGGCGCTGCCGGACGTGCCCACCAGCATCGAGGCGGGCTTTCCCAACACCGACTACGGCGTCTGGATCGCGATGTTCGCGCCGGCGAAGACGCCGCGCGCGATCATCAACCGGCTCAACGAGGAAAGCGCGAAGGCCTTGCGCAGCCCGGAACTGCGCGAGAAATACGGCAGCCTGGTGATGGAAAACATGATCATGTCGGCCGACGAATTCACGTCATTCCTCAAGCGCGAGTACGAGGTCAATGCCGAACTGGTGAAGGCGGCCGGCATACAGCCCAACTGAGCGCTCGCGGTAATGCCCTCAGGCGCGCGGTCGTGCAGACCGCCCGCCTGACCGGGTTGCGCGGGTACTGGCGGCGCTGCGGTCGGTGTTGCCGACGGTGAAGAATACGGTGGTGCCGAGACCGACCGCGCTTTCCACCCAGATGCGGCCGAAGTGGCGCAGGATGATCCTGCGCACCGTCGCCAGGCCGATGCCGGTACCGGGGAAGTCCGCGGCCGAATGCATGCGCTGGAACGGCGTGAACAGCTTGGCGCCATAGGCCATGTCAAATCCGGCGCCGTTGTCGCGGACATGGAATACGGTTTCGCTTTGGCCGGACGCGCTGCCGACCTCGATGCGCGCGTGCGGCACACGGGCTGAATACTTCCAGGCGTTTTCCAGCAGGTTTTCCATCACCGTGCGCATCAGGCCGGGATCTGCGTGAAGGACCAGGCCGGGGGCGATGTCAAAAACGACCATCCGCGCGGGGTCGGAGCGCAGCAGGTCGTCGCGCACTTCGCAGGCGATCATGCCCAGGTCCACCGGCGCGGGGGTGATCGCCTGGCGCGAAAGCCGTGACAGCCTGAGCAGGTCTTCAATGATGCCGTTCATGCGGTTTCCCGCCGCGATGATGCGGGCGACATGATTGCGCCCCTCCGCGTCGAGTTGCGCCAGGTTGTCGTCGACCAGCAGGCTGCCGTATCCGATGATGTGGCGCAACGGCGCGCGCAGGTCGTGCGAAACCGAATACGAAAAGGCCTCGAGCTCGCGGTTGGCCTCCGCCAGTTCGCCGGCCTTGCGGCGCAGTTGGCGGTTGATTCCAGTGAGCATGATTTCGCTGCGCGCGATGACGGCGTCGCGCTGGTGGCGTCGGCCGAAGACGATGAGTGCCGCGGAGAAAGCGATGATCAGCGCGGTCACCAGCCAGGCGGCCAGGCCGTAGGCGCGCGCCAGTTCCTCGGTGTCCGCCAGGACCTCGGTGACCGAAGTGCCGACGCTGACGATCAGCAGCGTATCGCGGATCAGGCGGTAGGCGTAGACGCGCGGGATGTTGTCGGTCGTGCTGACCGACACGAAAGCGCCGATCGGGGCAAGCTGCGCCTGCCTGAGCAGTTCGGACATGGAAATGTTGGTGCCGATGAAATTTCCGCCCAGCCGGGCGCGCACGATGCCGTCGAGGCCCACGAAGGCCACCGTGCCCTGGGTGCCCAGGTCGAGGTCCTTGAAGAAATTGGAGAAATAGAACGGGTCCACGGCGATGGCGATCACCCCGGCCAGCGTGCCGTCCGGATGGTTGGCTCGCACCGACATGACGATCGACCATTGCTTGTTGACCCTGCCACGCACCGGCTTGCCGATGAAGATGCGGCTGGTGTTCTCATTGAAATGGATCCGCACATGCTCGCGGTCGGCCAGCGAGACACGCGGGGCGCCATGCGAACCAAGCACCACCATGCCGGCGGCGTCGGTGATGACGGCGTTGACGATGATGGCGGGATTGATGCTCATTTCACGGAAGGCGCGCGGCACATCCAGGCTGGTGCCGCGCGCCTCGTAGAGACGCTTCAGCTGCAGGAGGGTGTCTTCGATGTAGTCGAATGTGCCGACCGCATGCTCTTCGAAAGTGCGGGCGAGGTTGGCGTTGATGCGCTTGGCCTCGGCGATGCGCTGCGTGCGAGCCTGTGCGATCAGGTAGTGGTTGGCGAACCACAGCCCGGCGATGATCAGGAGCGCGAACGCGGCGATGCCGAACGACAGCCAGTCCGGCGCCCGGGCTGGTGCGAGCGGGGGGGCGTGCGGCGTTTCCGGGTTTGCGGCCAAGAAAGCCCTTCATGGTTTGGGTGCGTCGCCAAGCCTTTGGAAACGCGGGGTTTTCCTGGCCACAAGGGTGAGGCGCGGTCCCGCGCAGGTCTGTACGCTAGCGCACGCCGCGGCGGCAATCCGGTTACCATGCAATGCGCGACCATTCGCGTCGCGTTTGAGGCGGATCAAGTTGTCTGCATGATTCGAAGTCAGACTGATGGAAAATGACCGTTAAGAGCGGCGATGCGGCGCAGGGATGCCGCGGGGCCGGGGAAGAACGGGAACGGGGGAGGCTCGTGAGTTCGGTCCTTGATGCCGAAACCGTGCCGGCCGGCGAATCCGCCGATGAGCCTGGCACATGGGAGCCCACGCGCGCCTTCCTGAGGTCATCGATCGCCTTCCTGCTGGTAGGCAGCGCGATCTTCGAGATTTTTCTGTTCATCCAGGGGCAAGGGCTCAGCCTGCGCGCCTTGATCGTGCCCACGCTCGCCATCCTGGGCGTGGTCGGCTGGTTCTTCCTGCGCAGCAACCGCATCACGCTGGGGTTGACGGTGCTGGGCGCCGGCGTCTGGGTCTACCTGGCGGTGGCGTCCATTTTCATGGGCGGCGTCAACAGCCTGAGCATGGCGGTATTCCCGCTGCCGGTGCTGCTCGCGGGCTGGCTGTGCGGGTCGCGCACGGCCATGCGGCTGGCCTTCCTGACAGCGGCGGTCGGGCTCGCCCTTGCAATCGCCGAAGGGCAGGGCTGGTTGCCGCAACCGCCTCCCACGAGCGCGTCGTTGCGCTGGTTCGTGAATGCCTCCGTATGCGTGTTCGCCGCCCTCCTGGTGTCGAGCGTGTTCAGTTCGTATGCGGAGCGCATGGCGGAGGTAAAGAACCTCAGCCGCGCCCTGGCGCGGCGCAGTGCCGAACTCGAAGCACGCGAAGCCGATCTCAACCGCGCCCAGGCCGTGGCGAGCGTGGGCAGCTGGGTCTACGACCTTGACGCGGACCGCATGCGGCTGTCAGCCGAGACCTGCCGCATATTCGGCTTGCCTGCGGGTACCGAAGGCAATCACGACACCTATCTTTCCTTTGTCCATGGCGACGACCGCGCCGCGGTGAGCGCGGCCTGGGAGGCGGCGCTTGCGGGTGGCCCGTCCTTCGACAACGAGCACCGCATCCTCACCGCCGGCGGCATGCGCTGGGTGCGCCAGCAGGCCGAACTGCAGCGCGACGCGAGTGGCCGGGTGGTGCGCGCGGTCGGCACCACCCAGGATGTCACGCAGCGAAAGCACGATACCGCCGCCATGCAGGCGGCACGCGAGCAGCTGGCGGCGACCCTGGATGCGATTCCGGACCTGCTGTTCGAGGTCGACTTGGACGGGCGCTACCTCGACTATCACTCGCCGAGTGAAGAACTGCTGGCCGCGCCGCGGGACCATCTGATCGGCCGCACGGTGTCCGAGGTATTGCCGGCGCCGGTCGCCGCGATCAGCCACGCGGCGATACAGGAGGCGCATGCGACCGGGCGCTCGCATGGCAGGTCTTTCGCACTCGACCTGCCGCAGGGCCGTACCTGGTTCGAACTGTCGGTCGCCCGCAAACCCGTGGCGGCGGGCGCGGCGCCGCGCTTCATCGTGATCTCGCGCGACATCACCAAGCGCAAGCGCGCGGAAGCCGAGATCATGGCGTTCAATGCCACCCTGGAGGTGCGGGTGCGCGAGCGCACGGCCGATCTGGAAAAGGCCAACCGTGAACTGGAAAGCTTCAGCTACACCATTTCGCACGACCTGCGCGCGCCGCTGCGCAGCATGGTGGGCTTTTCCGGCCTGTTGCTGGAAAACCTTGGCGACAAGGCCAGCCCTGACGATCGCGAGCTGCTGTGGCGCATCTCCGCCTCCGGCACGCGGATGAGCCGGCTGATCGACGGCGTGCTCGAGTACTCGCGCCTGGCCAGGAGCGAAGTCGTGCGCCGCGAGGTCGATCTCGACGCGCTGCTGGGCGAGGTCGTCGCCGAGTTGCGCGAGCGCGACCCGCGCGTCGAGGTCGTGCTCGGACCATTGGGTACGGCACGCGCCGACCCGCTGATGTTGCGGCAGATCTTCCACAACCTGATCGAAAACGCGTTCAAGTTTTCCGCCGGCGTGGCGGCGCCCAGGGTGGAAGTCGGTGCCGTGGCCGCGGAAAACGGCACGCAGTATTTTGTGCGCGACAACGGCATGGGTTTCGACATGAAGCATGCGGACCACCTGTTCAGCCTGTTCACGCGCCTGCACAGCGACCCCGAGATCGACAGCACCGGCGCCGGCCTGGCGATCGTCAAGCGGCTGGTGGAACGGCATGGCGGGGCGATCCGCGCCGAGGCCGCGCCCGGGCAGGGCGCTACGTTTCACTTCACCGTTTCGGCGTGACGCGTGGCCGTCCCGGAGGAACGAATGAATGCCGATGTGAGCCGCAGTGCGGTGTTGACCGGTCTGCTGGCGGCATCCCCGGTCGGCCAGGGTGACGACGGCATCGACCATCCGATCAGCTGGGACCCGTCACTCACTTTCATCAAGGCCGGGATCGGCTTCATCCTTGCCGGCAATGCCATCTTCGCGCTGGTCGTGCTGCTCTTCTCCGAAGGTCAGGTCGTGCGTGCGGCCACCGCACTGGCTTTCCTGTTGGTCGGCGTGGCGGCCTGGGTCCTTCTGGTGCGAGGCAAGGTGCATGGAGCCGTCCGGTTGCTGTTCTTCGGCGTGTGGCCGGTGCTGATGGCGGCGGCGTACTTCAACGACGGAGTCCGCAGCACCGCCATCGTGTTTTTTCCATTGAGCATCACGCTGGCGGGCTGGATGATCAGCCCGCGCGCCGCGACGTGGTGTGCACTGGCCACTTCAGCGGCCACGCTTGGACTCGCGCTCGGCGAATTGCAGGGAATGTTGCCGCAATCGCCTCCCCTTTCGCCGCTGTTGCGCTGGGTGATGCTGAGCTTCGTGTTCATCTTCTGCGCTTTCCTGATCGACTATTTCGTCGGCAACTATCGCATGCGGCTGGCCGAGGTGCGCCGCCTCGGACGCGAACTTGCGCAGCGCAACGACGAAGTATCGAGACTCAACGTGACCCTCGAGGAACGCGTGCGCGAGCGCACCGCGCAACTGCAGGCGGTGAACCAGGAACTGGAGAACTTCAGCTACACCCTGTCGCACGACCTGCGCACGCCCTTGCGCAGCATGGTGGGGTTTTCCGGCCTGCTCGCCGAATCCGCCGGCGCGAAGCTGGACGATGAAAGCCGCGGCTATCTGTAGCGCATCGCCGCGTCGGGCACCCGCATGAGCCGACTGGTCGACGGCGTGCTTGAGTACACCCGCCTGACCCGGAGCGAGATGGTGATGCGGCCGGTCGATCTCGACGCGACCGTCGCCGAAACCATCGAGGAACTGGGCATGCGCCGGCCCGATGTCGAGTGGGTGACCGGGCGCCTGGGGATGGTGCGCGGCGACCCGGTGATGATCCGCATGATCTTCCATCACCTGATCGACAACGCATTGAAGTTCGCGTCGGGCGGGCGACGTACGCGCATCGAGACCGGCGCGGAAAGCGTCGACGGCATCACCTGGTATTTCGTGCGCGACAACGGCACCGGCTTCGACATGAAGCATGCGGAGCATTTGTTCAGCCTGTTCACCCGCCTGCACAGCGACCCCGGGATCGAAAGCACCGGAGCGGGCCTGGCGATCGTCAAGCGGCTGGTGGAACGGCATGGCGGGGCGATCCGCGCCGAGGCCGCGCCCGGGCAGGGCGCGACCTTCCGTTTTCATCTCTGACCCGGCGCGGTTGCCCGCCCCGGGTGAGGCTTACGCGAACGCGATCGCCTCGATCTCCACCCGTGCGCCGCCGACCAGTCCGGCGGCCTGGAAGGTGGTGCGCGCCGGCGGGTCATGCGGGAAGTATTCGCTGAATACCTGGTTCATCGCCATCAGTTCGCCCAGGTCGGCGAGATAGATGGTCACCTTGGCCACACGGTCCAGCGATGAGCCGCCGGCCTCGAGCACGGCCTTGAGGTTCTCGCAGACCTGGCGTGTCTCGGGCACGATGCCGCCTGCGACCAGGCGCCCGGTCGCAGGGCTCATGCCGAGTTGCCCGGAGGCGAAGATCCAGTCGCCCATGCGAATGCCTTGCGACAGCGGGACCCGTGCCGGCGGCACGCGGTCGGTGTGTATGACCTTGCGTTGCATGTGTGCTTGCTCCTCTGATGGTGTGGACTTGCGGATTCAAATGACCGACGGGTGTGCGAACCGGCGCGGGTCGACGGCGCGCAGCAGGGGCGCTTCGAGCGGCGCCGGCTCGCCCTCGAGCCGCGCGGCGATGACCTCGCCTGCCAGTGTGCCCCACAGGATGCCGCGCGAGGCGAAGCCGGTGGCGCACCAGGCGTCGCCGCCCAGCGCACCGATCATGGGCAGGCGGTCGCGGGTGACCGCGCGGATTCCGGCGCGTCCTTCAAGGACGGCCGGATCGGGTTGTGGCAGGCCGCCTTCGAGGGCGGCACCGCAGCGCCGCAGGTTGTCGTCGTGGTCCGCCGCGCGCACGTCCAGGCCGGGATCGTCGGGCTGGTAGGTGGCGCCGCACACGATGTGCCCGGCGCGCGCGGGCAGCATGTAGGCGCGGCCCAGCACGCATGCCGCCAGCGCGGGCAGGCCGGTTTGCGGCAGCAGCGTGACCTGGCCGCGCACGCTGCGCATCGTCGTGGCGATCTGTGGCGAGAGGCGCATGGCGTCGGAGGCATTGGCGAACACGACGGCCGGGGCGCTGGCCAGGCGCTCGCCGTTGCCAGCGACCGCGTGCCACGCGCCGCCGGTGTATTCGCAGCGAGCGACGCCGGCCTCGAAAACCGCCTCGACGGCGTCGCCGGTGTCCTGCAGTTGCGCGCGGCATAACGAGGCCGGGTCCAGCCAGCCACCGCCGGGAAACCACAGGCCGCCCTGTTGCAGGGCAACGCCGGTGAGCGCGCGCGCTTCGGCACGGTCGACATTGCGCACCAGTTCCGCCGGCCAGGCGCCGGCATCCGGAATGCCCGCCGCACCCTGCCTTTGGCCAGGCAGTTGCAGGGCGCCACAGGCTTGCCAGGCGATCTGGCCGCCGCGTGATTCGATCGCCCGCCAGGCGGCGGTGCCGTGCAGGAATGCGTTGCGGGTCAGGCGGGTGAGCGGTGTTTCCTCGCGCGCGAACATGGGATGGAAGGTGCCGGCGGAATTTCCCGAGGCTGCCAGCGCGCTCGCGCGGGCGCGCTCCAGCAGGGTGATGCGCCAGCCGCGTGCGGCCAGCGCGTGCGCCACGCCGCATCCGGCCAGGCCGGCGCCGATCACCAGGGCATGGCGCCCGCCGGCGGGCAAGCCGGGCGGCGGCGGGGCGCGGCCCTTGAGCCGGGTGGCGCGCAGCATGTGGCGCTTGCCGGCGAAGCCCTCGACGCGTTCGACGGCGAAACCGGCGCGGATCAGGCCTTCGCGTACCTCGGCCGCGGCGCTGTAGGTGGCCAGCGAGGCGCCGGTGACGGCATGGCGCGCCACGCCGGAGAAGACCGCGGCCGACCACATCGCGGGGTTCTTGGCTGGCGCGAAACCGTCGAGGTAGATCGCGTCGGCGCGCAATGCCAGTTGCGGCAGCATCGCCCCGGCGTCGCCGAAGGCGAGCGTCAACGTGACGCGGCCGGCTTCAAACGAAAGGCGATGCAGGCCCGGGGTGAGCATGGGCCACGCTTGCACGAGTTGCGCGGCCAGTGCCTGCATGGCCGGGTCGCCCGCGATGGCGGGCGTAAGCGCAAGCGGCAGGTCGATCGCGGTGAACGGATGCTTTTCGACCGACACATAGTGCAGCCAGCCGCTGCGCCCGGGGTCGTCGCGCCAGGCTCGCCAGGTGGCCAGGAAGTTGAGTCCCAGCCCGAAGCCGGTTTCGAGGATGGTGAAGCGGTGCGCGCCACGCCAGCGCTGCGGCAGGCCATTGCCGCCCAGGAATACGTGTTGCGCCTGGCCAAGCGCGCCGCCGGCGCTGTGGTAGATGTCGTCGTAGGCAGGCGCGAACGGCGTGCCGTCGGCGTTGAAGGCACGCACGGCCGGGACGATCACGGGCGCGGCGGACATGGCCCGAGTATAGGGGCCGCTTTTGTCCGCAGGCGCCCGCCGCCCGCCGTCGATTGCCGATCGCCGGCCCCTACAGCTCCTCGCAGGAGGTGCCGTCGTTCTGCGCGGCGAAATACAGCACCTGGCGCGCGAGCATGGCCGGCATGATGTTCTGGATGGTGTGGTGGCTCGACGGCACGTGCACGATCTTCAGGTTGGCGATGCCCTGGCGAATCACCTGCTCCTGGGCCTGGATGGTCACCGGGGCGTTGGCGGGGTACAGGCCCAGGGTCGGCGTTTTCACCCGCGCGAGATAGGGCGTGGCGTCGACGCCGGAGGCGATTTTCGACATGCGGATCAGCACGTCGACGCTGGACTTGCCCATTTCATCGGCATACCAGGAAAGGAGCCCGGGGTCGGTGCCGGCGGGAAAGCGCGTTGCCCCGTTGGCGGCATCGGCCCAGGCGCGCGAGCCCATGTTGCGCAAGGCGTCCTGCCAGGTGGGATGGTTGAACGCGAAGGCCTTCTGGGTGTCCTTGTTGATGAGGACCGGGGCGGCCACCAGCGAGAGGGTGCGCAGCAGCTGCGGATGCTCCGCTGCCAGCACCATGCCGAGGATGCCGCCGAGCGACTCGCCGCAGTAGTGCACCGGGCCGCCCAGCGTGTTGATGAGCGCGACCAGGTCGCCGATGTAGGCCTCCGGGCTGATGTCGCGGTCCACATCGGCCGGGATCTCCGACTGGCCGAGGCCGCGCAGGTCGGGGCGCACCACCTTGAAGAAGCGGCTCAGGTAGGGCACCCAGGAGGTCCAGAACTGGCCCGAGCGGCCGTAGCCGTGCTGCAGGATCAGGTACGGCGCGTTGCGCCACGGGTCGGTGAAGTCGTCCAGCGCGTAGTGCAGGGTCGGCTGGCCGGGGCGTTTCAGGAAAGGCATGGGTTCTCCTCGGTTGCTGCGTAAGCGGGCCCTCAGTCGGGCCTGATGTTGGCCGCGCGGATCACGCGGGTCCATTTTTCGAATTCGGCCTGCATGATGCCGGTCAGTTGTGCCGGCGTGGTGCCGATGGACTCAACGCCCATGGTGCCGAAGCGCTCGCGCACCTCCGGCAACTGCGTCACATTGTTGACGGCGCTGTTGATCCGGGCCAGCACCTCGCGCGGCAGGCCCGCCGGGGCGAGGAAGGCGTACCAGGTGCCCGCCTCGAATCCCGGATAGCCGGACTCGGCGATGGTGGGAATCTCCGGCGCGATCGCCGAGCGCTTCAGCCCGGTGACGGCGATGGCCTTGAGGCGCCCGGTCTTCACGTGCGGGAGCGCGGACACCGGGTTGTTGAACATCAGCTGGCCCTGGCCGGCTAGCAGGTCGTTGGTGGCGGGCGCGGCGCCCTTGTAAGGCACGTGCAGGAAGTCGATGCCGGCGGCAGTGCGGAACAGTTCGGCCGTCAGGTGGGTGGGCGTGCCGTTGCCGGCCGACACCATCGCGAGCTTGCCGGGCTGCGCCTTGGCGAGCGCCACCAGGTCCTTGAGGTTGCTGGCCGGCACGGCGGTATGCGCCACCAGCACCAGCGAGTAGTAGGCTACCTGCGATATCGGCGTGAAATCCTTGATCGGGTCATAGGGCAGCTTGTCGTACAGGCCGCTGTTGATCACGTGGCTGCTGGCCGCCAGCAGCAGGGTGTAGCCGTCCGGCGCGGCGCGCGCGGTGACTTCGGATCCGACATTGCCGGCCGCGCCGGCGCGGTTCTCCACCACCACCGGCTGGCCCAGGGCGCCGCCGAGTTTGTCGGCATAGATGCGTCCGATCACGTCGGCCGGGCCGCCCGGCGGGAACGGCACGATCAGCTTGACCGGGCGGGAAGGAAAGGGTTGCGCCTGTGCCAGGCCGGACACGGCAAGCAGCAAGGCAAATACGCAAGCGGCGACCATGGCGATCGGTTGGGTTTGTCTCATTTTCTGCTCCTGTTGTTGTGCCGACCATTCTATCGGTGCGCGGGCGCAACCTGCGTCATTGACAAGCGCGCGTCGCCCGGCCGACACTGCGCACCATTCGCGCCATGACCGTTATCGTGCGTGAAGCCCCACAAAACGGAGACAGGCCCATGCTGCAATTGCGCAAAATCGCGTTCGCGTTCGCCCTCGCGGCGACGGCCGCCGGTGCCGCCCTGGCGCAGTCCTGGCCGGCGCGTCCGGTCACCCTGATCGTGCCCTACACCCCGGGTACCGGCATCGACATCATCGCCCGCACGCTTTCCCCGCGCCTGGCCGAGCGCCTGGGCCAGGGCTTCGTGGTCGAAAACAAGCCCGGCGCCTCCGGCAACCTCGGTGCCGACGCGGTGGCCAAGGCCAAGCCCGACGGTTACACCATGATGATCACCGTCAACACCTTCGTGATCACCCCGGCCCTGTTCAGGAACCTGCCCTACGACCCGGTCAACGACTTCGCCGTCGGCGGCAGGCTTGCCATGGGCAACATCGCGCTGGTGGTCAACCCCAACGTGCTGCCGGTCAGGACCCTCGACGAGCTGGCCGCCTTCGTGCGCGCGCGGCCCGGCAAGGTCAACTATGGTTCGCCGGGCAACGGCACGCCGCAGCACCTGGCGGTGGAACTGCTCAAGCAGCGCCTGAACCTTGACATGGTGCACGTACCCTACAAGGGCGCGGCGGCCGCCAACACCGACCTGCTGGGCGGGCAGATCTCGCTGATGGTGCTGCCGGTGCATACCGCCCTGCCGTTCGCCCGGGCGGGCAAGCTGAACGTGATCGCGGTATCGGGCGAGAAGCGCTCCATCCTCGCGCCGGATTCGCCGAGTTTCGCCGAGCTTGGTTTGAAGAACCTCGACATCGACCTGTACTTCTGGATCGCCGCGCCCAAAGGCACGCCGCCGGAAATCATCCAGAAGGTCAACCGCGAGACCGCCGCCGTGCTGGCGCTGCCGGAAGTGCGCGAGACGCTCATGAAGCAGGGCCTGGTGCCGGCGCACACGCCGCCGGAGGAAATTGCCGGCATCATCAAAAGCGACATCGAGCGCTGGAAGAAATTCATCGCCGAGACCAGGATCACGGCGGATTGATGCGGACTACAACAGGGGAGGAGATATGAGGACGAGATTCAAGCAGATGCTGTGCGTGGTCGCGCTGGTCGCCGGAATGCCCGCGGCGGCGCAGATCGCGCCCGCGCGCACCTGGCCCGAGCTGAAGGACGCCGTGCAGGACCGCGTCAACCGCAATGCCTATCCGCTGACCGGCTACAACAAGGAGGAGGTGCGCGAGGTGCTTGCGCGCATCAACTCGCTCGACCGCGACGAATGGGCGCGCGCCTGGATGCAGCAGGGCGAGAAGCATTTCGCGCGCGCGAAGGCTGCCGAAGGTGGCGACCCGGCCAGGGCGCGCGAGGCCTACCTGGAAGCCTGGAAGTATTTCGGCTTCGGCGCCTGGCCGACGCAGAATTCGGAAGGCAAGCGCACCGCGCATGCCCGCGGGGCCGAGGCCTTTCGCGGCTTCGCGCGGCTGGCCAGCCCGGCCATCGAGGTGGTGCGGATTCCCTTCGAGGGCAAGGAGATCGTCGGCTACCTGCAGCTGCCGGCGGGCGCGCGCCCGGCACCGGTGGTGATGAGCCTGGGCGGTCTGGACAGCTACAAGGAGTACGTGGTCGAGCAGTACGGGCCGGGCTATCTCGCCGCGGGCCTGGGTTACATCGCGCTGGACATGCCGGGCACCGGTGAATCGCCGATCCGGATAGACGTGGGCGCCGAGCGCATCTACTCGCGCGTGCTTGACTACCTGGCCACCCGCAACGATGTGGATGCCAAACGCATCGGCATGATGGGTGTGTCATGGGGCGGACACTGGGCCGGACGCGTCGGCATCACCGAAAAGGACCGCCTGCGCGGCAGCGTCAACTGGGCCGGTCCGGTGGACGGCTATTTCCAGCGCGACTGGCAGTTGAAGGCGCTGGGCACGCGTGAATACCTGTTCGACCTGTTCGCGGCGCGTGCCGGCGTGTACGGCGCGACCGATCTGGAAGGCTTCCTGGCCTACGGGCCGCGCATGTCGCTCAAGGCGGCGGGGCTGCTCGGCAAGCCCTCGGCGCCGATGCTGCTGGTCAATGGCGAGCGCGATTCGCAGGTGCCGATCGAGGACCTTTACATCATGTTGCGCACCGGCACCCCCAAGGAGGCGTGGGTCAACCCGGAGGGCGGCCATATCGGCCGCGGGCCGGGCTGGCCGGACACGCGCATCTTCCGCGAGGTGGTGGTGCCCTGGCTGGTGCGCACGCTCAGGTAAGACCGCCAGGCGGCGTCATCCGCCCGGCGGCCCCCGCCGGGCCCTAGCGCCAGCCGCGATGTTCCCAACGTTCGCGCTCCCAGCCGCGATGGCCATGGTGATGTCCGTGCTTGTAGTAGCGCACCGGTGCGGGCATCACATAGACCGGCGCCGGACCGTACACCACCTGCGGTTGCTGATAGATCACCCGCGGCTGGGGGTAATACGCCCGGGGCTGCGGATAAACCACCGCGGGGGGCGGTGCGTAGACCACCTGCTGCGGCGCATAGGCCGGCTGACCGTAGACCGCGCCGCCACGGTGTGAACTGAGGGCCACACCGGCGGCAGCGCCCAGTGCCCCGCCTACCAGGGCGCCGTCACGGCCGCCCAAGCTTTTGCCGAGGAGCGCACCGGCGCCCGCGCCGATCGCGGCATTGAGCGGAAGATTGTCGGCGTGAGTGGTCGTGCTGAACAGTGTTGCGCCCGTTGCGATCAGAAGGGCGCCAGCAATTTTTCCGGATTTCATGGTCGGTTCTCTTGTGCGGGGAAATGGCGCGGGATTCGCGCCTGACCATGTAACTCCAACCCGGGCAAGGCGGTGTACGGCTCTTACAAGTGCTTACAGGTTCGCGGGCAGGGGAGGCTGCGGCACCGCGTCCATCAATGCCTTGAGCTCCGCCAGGGCGCTGTTGGTAGAGTCGGGGCGCATGCCTTCGACCTTCGACGCCTCGTCCCACGCGCGCAGGCGCAATGCATCGCGCGCGTGACGGGATTGTTCGAATCGCCCGCAATCCTCATCGGACATGGGACCGCCCTGCAAAGCGAGACTGCGAGTCGAGTCCGGCGAGAGTTTGGCCAGATAGCCCGGTTGCCTGGTCACCAAGTAGCGCTTGGCCGCCACGTGCAATGCGACCGGGGTACCGACCGCTTCGCCGAACAGTCGCGTCAGGACGCGCCCGCCCGCCACTTCGTGTGTGTCATCGATGCCCGCCAGCGTTGGCGTGCCCTGCAGGTCGCTCAGCAGGTGGCCGACGTCATGCAGCCAGACCGCCAGCTGGAGTTCCGGTGACGCACCGGCGGCGAGCGCCAGACGACCGCCCTGCCATGCATGCTGCAGTTGCGTAATGCCCTCGCCTTCATAGGCAAGCCCGCCGCGCTGCCGGTACAAATCGATCAGGCTGGCGCGCGAAAGCGAATCGGCACTCCCGGTGAAGACACCCATCGGGGCAGTCTGCGATGGCATTGTTACAGGCCCGTGACGTCCGTATGCGACGGTAACCAAGTCGTCACTGTTCTGTCATATCGCTCCCATAACCTGCGGGCAAGATGAGCGTCGAGATTCCAATTGTTGCCAGGGTCACGCATGCGGGCAAGACCTTCAACGGTACGCGTCTCGCACTCAAGCGCATATCGTTCGAGGTCCGGGCGGGTGAGCGGGTGGCGCTGCTGGGTGCTTCCGGCTCGGGAAAGTCGACCCTGCTGCGGAGCTTGTGCGGCCTCGAAGTTCTCGACGCGAACGGCGGTGGCATCGAGCTTTTCGGCCGGATCCTTCAGGCCGACGGGAAGCTGTCGTCGGAAGTGCGTGCCCTGCGGCGCGAGGTTGGCATCATTTTCCAGCAGTTCAACCTGGTCGGTCGCTTGCCGGTGCTGACCAACGTCCTGACCGGGCTGGCCGCCGAGTTGCCACTGTGGCGCGCCCTGCTGGGGCGTTACTCCGCTGTTGAAAAGGCGCGCGCCCTGGATGTCCTGACGTCCGTGGGCCTGACCGAACAGGCTTTTCAGCGTGCGTCGACGTTGTCCGGCGGGCAACAACAGCGCGCCGCCATCGCCCGTGCCCTGCTTCAGGGCGCGCGCCTGCTTCTGGCCGACGAGCCGGTCGCGTCGCTGGACCCGGAATCGACCAGGCGTGTCATGGAATTGATGCTCGCGCTCAATCGCGACCGTGGCATGACGCTGGTGATCAGCCTGCACCACGTCGGGCTTGCACGGCGCTATTGCGATCGGGTGGTGGCACTGCGGGATGGTGCGCTGGTGTTCGACGGGCCGGTGACCTCGCTCACGCCGGACTTCCTGCGCGAACTCTACGGCACCTCCGCCGAGGAATTGATTGCCGACGAGGTCGCTGCGACGGTCAGGACCGAGCGGCCGCAGCCCCTGCTTGCCGCGGCCTGAGCGCGGCGCTTCCATTCATTTACAGAGAGTATTCAAAGGGGAAATCCATGCAACGCATCTGGTTCCGTATTGCCGTGGTCGTCTGGGCGCTCGTCGGCACCGCCGCCGTCGCGCAGGACATCAGCTTCGGCATCATCGCCACCGATTCCGCCAGTACCCAGCGCGAGCGATGGGAGCCGTTCTTTCGCGACATGGAAAAGAAGACCGGGCTCAAGGTGACGTCGTTCTACTCGCCCGATTATGCGGGGGTCATCGAGGCCATGCGCTTCAACAAGATCCAGGTCGCCTGGTATGGCAACAAGGCGGCGATGGAGGCGGTGGACCGCTCCAACGGCGAGGTATTCGCGCAAGTGATGTACGCCGACGGCACCTTCGGCTACCACGGCCTGATCATCACCCACAAGGACAGCCCCTACAAGACGTTGGACGATGTTCTCAAGAACGGCAAGAACGTCAATTTCAGCATCGGCGACCCGAACTCCACGTCCGGCTTCCTGATCCCGACCTTCTATGTCTTCGCCCAGAACAATATCGACCATCGCAGCGCGTTCAAGACCATCCGCAACGCCAGTCACGGCGCGAACATCCAGGCGGTGCTCGCCAGGCAGGTTGATGTCGCCACCAACAACACCGAGGACATGGGCAAGCTCGAATCCACCAAGCCCGAGCTGTTCAACCAGCTGAGGGTGCTCTGGAAGAGCCCGCTGATTCCCAGCGACCCGTTTGTCTGGCGCAGGGACCTCGACCCTGCGGTCAAGGCGAAGATCAAGGCTTTCGTTCTTGGGTACGCCAAGACCGACCCGCAGGAGAAAGCCATTCTCAAGGTCATCTACAACTATGGCGGGTTTCGCGAATCGAACAACGACCAGCTGATTCCGATCCGGCAGCTGGAGTTGTTCCGCGACAGGCGCAAGATCGAGGGCGATGACAAGCTCGGTGCCGACGAGAAAGCGAAGTCGCTGGCCGAGATCGACAAGAAGCTCGCGGCACTCAAGAAGTGATGACTGGGGCACCAAGTCCGGCTTCGCTCGTGCTGTTGCAGGAGCGCGCGGCTGCGGATCGGCCGGGCTGGTTGCACTACGCCTCGTGGACGGCGCTTGTGCTGGTGCTGGCGTGGGCCTGGCAGGGTGCCGAAATCAAGCCCGTCAACCTCGTTCGCGATGCCGGCAATATCGGCACCTACGCGAAGGATTTCTTTCCGCCGGATTTTCGCGAGTGGCGCATCTACCTGCGCGAGATGGTGGTCACGGTGCACATCGCAATATGGGGCACCCTGTTTGCCGTTTTTGCGGCCGTGCCGATGGGATTGCTGTGTGCGGAAAACGTGACGCCGGCGTGGATTTGCCAGCCCGCGCGGCGGCTGATGGACGCCTGCCGCGCGATCAACGAGATGGTGTTCGCCATGCTGTTCATCGTGGCGGTGGGCCTGGGGCCCTTTGCCGGCGTGCTCGCGCTGGCCGTGCATACCACCGGCACGTTGGCGAAACTGTTTTCCGAGGCGGTTGAGGCGATCGATCCGCGTCCGGTCGAGGGGATCAGGGCCACCGGGGTGCACAAGCTGGTCGAGATCGCCTACGGCGTCATCCCGCAGGTGATGCCGCTTTGGCTTTCATTCACGCTGTACCGGTTCGAGTCCAATGTGCGCTCGGCATCGGTGGTGGGGATGGTGGGCGCGGGCGGCATCGGCGTGGTGCTCTACGAGGTCATCCGCGGTTTCCAGTATGCGCAGACCTGTGCGCTGCTGGTGATCCTGGTGGTGTGCGTGTCCGCGATCGATGTCACATCGGCCTGGCTGCGCAAGCGCTTCATATGAGCGCCGACTCCTTCAACTGGAACATGCCCGTCGCCGTGTCCTTCGGCTGCGGCAGTGCGGACCGGCTGGATGCGCTGCTGGGCGAGCGGCAGGCGATCGTTCTGGCTTTCGCGCCGGCGCGCGCGATGGGGCTGGAAGCGCGTTGGCGGTCCAGCCTGGGGCCACGGATGATTGACTGGGTGGACGTGGCCGACGGACTCTCCAGCATCGCCCGGGCACGCGAGGTCGCGGCAAGGGTGTGGCCGCAACTGGCCGCCCATCCGGGATGCACACTGGTTGCGGTGGGGGGCGGCACCACGCTGGACATCGCCAAGGTGGTGCGTTGCCGCCCGGTGGCGGGCGGGTTTGACGACGTGGTGGCCGCCCTGCGCGGTGGCGCCTGGCCTGCACTTGCGCTGGCACCGCTCTGGCTGGTGCCCACCACCGCGGGCACGGGCAGCGAAGTGACCCGCTGGGCGACCGTCTGGGACACCGAGGCCGACCCGCAGGTCAAGCGTTCGCTCGACGAGCCTTTCGGCTATGCCGAGCGCGCCATAGTCGACCCCGTGCTCTGCCTGACCTGCCCACGTGAAGTCACCCGCGATACCGCCCTGGACGCACTCGCCCATGCGCTGGAATCGATCTGGAACCGGCATGCCAATCCGGTCAGCGACCGGCTGGCCTTGTCGGCGGCCCGACGCGTGCTGAAGGCATTGCCGGAGTGCCTCGAAAGCCCCGGTGATCTGGCGCTGCGCGGCGAGCTTTCCTTGGCCGCGCTTGAGGCGGGGTTGGCGTTTTCCCAAACCCGTACCGCGCTTGCGCATGCGCTGTCTTACGCCGTCACGCTTGAACAGGGTGTGCCGCACGGTCAGGCATGCGCGATCTGGCTGCCGGTGGCGTGGCGACTTGCCAGCGGCCACAGCGCAAGGGTCGATCGGCTGCTGACGGGTGTTTTCGAACACGATGACGGTGCGGCGTCACTGACCGACTGGCTCCGTGCTGTCGGGGTGGATGCGCGGCCGGACGCTTATGGCATTGTTGATGGCGACGCGCGCATCGCCGCAGCGCTCGGCAGCCAGCGCGGGCGCAATTTTGTCGGCGCGCCCGTCCCGGAAACAGCATGAGCGAGCGTTGCGACCTGATCGTCGTCGGTGCCGGCATCATCGGTCTTGCGCATGCCTACACCGCCGCGCGGCGCGGGCTGAAGGTGACGGTGGTGGAGCGCGATCATCGTTGTGTCGGCGCGTCGATCCGCAATTTCGGCTTCATCACCGTGACCGGCCAGCCCGCCGGCGATACCTGGCGTCGCGCGCGGATCGCACGCGACGTCTGGGACGAGGTGGCGCCGCAGGCGGGGATTCCCGTACTGCATCGCGGCCTGTGGATACTGGCACGTCGTCCGCGCGCGCGTGCGGTGCTCGAGGCTTTCATGGCAACCGACATGGCGGCGGGCAACGTCCTCTATGACGCCGCCGAGGCAGCGGCGCTGGCGCCCATGCTGCAGACCGAAGGCGCGAGTGCTGCGATGTATTCGCCACATGAATTGCGTGTCGAGTCCCGCGAGGCGATCCCGCGCCTGGCTGCGTGGCTGGCGCAATGCCATGGCGTGCGCTTCCTGTACGGCGAGGCGGTGCTGGAGGTTGCGACCCCGATGGTGCGCACGGCGGCGCGTCTTCTGCATGCGGAGCGGGTGGTGGTGTGCCCGGGTACCGAACTCAACGGTGTCGGCAGCGCCTCCCTGGCCAGGCACGCCTTGAAACTTACCCGCCTGCAGATGCTGCGGGTACGACCGGAGCCCGGCTTTCGTCTCGGAGCTGCGGTCATGAGCGATCTCGGGCTGGTTCGCTACGGCGGCTACGCCGCGTTGCCGGCGGCCGCGGCTTTGCGGGAGCAGCTTGAAGACGAGGCGGGCGAGAGCCTGGCGCACGGGATCCACCTGATCGTGGTGCAGAGCGCCGACGGCACGCTGGTGGTGGGCGACTCCCACCATACGTTCGCGACGCCTGAGCCCTTCGCCGACGAGGCGGTGGACCGACTGATCCTGGCGCACCTGCGCGAGGCGGTGCAGCTTGAGCAGTGCGAGGTGGTGGAACGCTGGACCGGTGTCTATCCGACGGGTGCGCCGGTCGACTGCGTGATCGAGGCGCCTGATTCCGCCACCCGGGTGGTGGTGGTGACCAGCGGCACGGGCGCTTCAACCGGATTCGGTATTGCAAAGGACGTTTTTGATGACTGGTGAATCCGCTTCGCCCGGCGACGGGCTAGCTGCCGTGGTGTTCGACTGGGCCGGCACGGTGGTCGACTTCGGCAGCCGAGCGCCGATGGGCGCGTTCGTCGAGCTGTTCGCGTCGCAGCGCGTGGAAATCACGATTGCCGAAGCGCGTGTGCCCATGGGCCTGCCCAAATGGGAGCACATCAAGGCGCTGGGCCAGCTGCCGCGCGTGGCCGCGGCATGGCGCGCAGCGCACGGCCGGCCGTTCACCGATGGCGACGTTGACGCGCTCTACGAAATCTTCACGCCCATTAACATCGCGGCCATTCCGCAGCACGCGGACCTGATTCCCGGCGTGCCCGCCATGCTGTCGGACTTGCGGGCGCGCGGCATGAAGGTCGGTTCGACCACCGGCTACAACCGCGAAATCATGGCGGTCTTAGCGCCGCTGGCTGCGCGACAGGGCTTCGTTCCGGACAATCTCGTGTGCGCCGGTGACGTACCGGAGAATCGCCCGTCGCCGCTGGGCATGTATCGCTGCTTCGTCGACCTCGCGGTGTGGCCGGCGCACCGGGTGATGAAGGTCGATGACACCGTGCCCGGTCTGATGGAAGGCCGCAATGCCGGTTGCTGGACGGTGGGGGTGGTCGCCTCTGGAAACGAGATGGGGCTGTCGCTTGCCGAATGGGATTCGCTCGCGGCCGATGCGCGGGTGGAACGGCGCTCGGCGGCGAGTGCCCGGCTCTCCGTGGCGCAGCCGGACTACTGCGTCGACACCATCGCCGAGCTGCCCGCGATTGTCGACGCCATCAATCGCAGGCTGGCCGGCGGCGAGCGTCCGGCGCCTGCCTGATATGCGCGGTACCATGTCCTGCGTGCATGCAGACGTCCGGCAACTCCAATTTCACTGAAGGATCCGCTTCCGATGCCCTATCAAGTAATGAATCTCCCGGGGGACGTGGTGTGCATCGCCTTGCGCGGACGCCTGGATATCGAGGGAACACAGGCGGTCGAGCCGGGATTCTCCTATCTCACGACGGTCAAGGCCGAGCGGTTCGTCATTGACCTGACCGGTCTGGACTTTCTGGCTTCGATCGGCATCCGGCTGATCCTCACCGCCGCGCGCGCCCAGGCGGCGCGCGGGGGCAGGATGGTTCTGGCGGCGCCCCAGCCTCTGGTGCGCAAGGTTCTGATGAATGCTGGCGTTG
Source organism: Burkholderiales bacterium (assembly GCA_965279115.1). GTDB lineage: Bacteria > Pseudomonadota > Gammaproteobacteria > Burkholderiales > JAEUOS01 > JAEUOS01. The sequence continues at coordinate 1,739,777 of OZ257137.1, read as the reverse complement.
ACCAGTTGATGGGTGTGTTCGACGATGTAGAGGCGGCGCGCGCAGACCTGGCTGGATGACCGTACGTTTCCGTTTCCACAGCCTTGACCTGTCGAGCACACCGGCGGGCGCGACGCAGGCCAGCGTGTGGCTTGCCGGGCTGGCCGAACGCCATGAATTGAGCGAGGAGCGGCGTTTCCATCTGGACTTGTGCGCGGGCGAGGCGCTGGCCAATATCGCGGAGCACTCCTATCGCGGCGTGGCGGCGGAAGTGCGGCTGGAGATCCTGCTCGACCAGGACGCCGCGATCCTCACGGTGATCGATTCCGGGCCGAATTTCAACCCATTGAACCACCCGGCGCCCGAATCGCACGCCTCCCTCGAAAGCGTGCCCATTGGCGGCCTCGGCATACACCTGATGCGGCGCTTTGCCGACGAGATTTCCTATGAGCGCGCCGAATCGCGCAACCGGCTGACGCTGCGCTTCGGCACGCGCGGGCTGGTCCGGCGCACGCTGGAGCGGCGCACGGCGCCGGCCGCCGGCTTTCCGCTCGAACGCGCAGATGGTGCCCGGATCGCGGCCGATGAGCGCGACGGAAGCGACCGCCGCGCGATGGGATTCATTTCGCGCATACGGCTTTTTCAGGGCGTGCCGATGCACGTAGTGGAGTACATCCTCGCGCATTGTGAAATGCGCGAGTTCACATCCGGCGAAGTGCTTTTCCGCGCGGGCGAGCAGCATCGTTGCGTACTGGTGAACATCGAGGGCCGGCTCGAGGTGCATCTCGACGAACCCGATTCCCGGTTCTTCGTCGATGTCGGCCCGGGGGAGTGCGTCGGCGAGCTTTCGGTGGCCGACGGCCAGCCCAACTCCGCCTGGGTGGTGGCGGCCACCTCCGGGCGCCTCCTGGTGATCCCGGAACCGGTTTTCCTGGGCTCGTTTCTTGGGGTGCCGGCGGTCGTTCGAAACCTCATCGTGGTGCTGTCCGAGCGCATGCGGCACACCAACCTGCAGATCGTCGACCGCCTGCGCGCGACGCTGGAACTCGAAGCCTTGCAGCGCGAACTCGGCATGGCGCACCAGATCCAGTCCAGCATGCTGCCGGCGGCGCCGCTGTTTGTCGCCGACCCGGCGATCGAGGGGCGGGGTTTCATGCGGGCGGCGCGCCAGGTGGGTGGCGACTTCTACGACGCATTCCAGATCGGTGACGGCCGTTACTTCGCGGCCCTCGGCGATGTCTGCAGCAAGGGCATGCCGGCGGCACTGTTCATGGTGCGCACCCTGACCTTGCTGCGCAGCGAGGCATTGCGCATCGACAAGAACGCCGGCCGCCATCTCGCCCGCCTTGCGGCCCGTTGCAACGACCTGCTTTGCGAGGGCAACGAAGCCAAACTGTTCGTCACCATGTTCTGCGCCATCATCGATTTGCCGCACGGACAAATTCACTATGTCAATATCGGACAGAATCCGCCGCTGCTGTTGGCGGGCAAGGGCGTGCCCGAGTTCATCGACACACCGCGCAACCCCCTGGCTGGCCTGGTGCCCGACCTGAAGTTCGCGGTCGGCACCCGCGAGTTTCCACCCGGCAGCCGCCTGTTGCTCTATTCCGACGGCATCACCGAGGCGGAAAGCGAGCGCGGCCGCTTCTTTGGCGATGACGCGCTGTTCGACCTGATGTCCGGCGCCGGAGGCGACGGTGTCGACGTTCTTGTCGAGCGCATCGTCGGCGTCGTCGATGCGTTTGCCGCGGGGTACCCGCAATCCGACGACATCACGCTGTTGGCCATACACCGAAGTTGAGGTACGTGGCCGCGCCAGTTTCGGCTGGGAGCGCTCTCCGTCCCGAAAGGGCTTATGCTCCCCGGCATTCCGGAGTTCCGGCCGGAAAAGGACCCTCATGAGCCGTTACGGACGCATCATCCTGGTCGTGCTTTTCCTGGCGCTCCTGTTCGGCGTGGCCGAGCTCACGGGCTTGCGTTCGCACTTCAGCCTGGCCTATCTGCAGCAGGTGCTCAACGACCACCCGCTCGGCGGCCTGGCGATATTCGTGTTGCTGTTTTCGCTTGGCAACCTGATCCAGGTGCCGGGCTTCCTGTTCGCCGGGGCGGCGGTGCTGGCGTTGGGCCGTACCTGGGGCGGGCTTGCCACCTACGCAGCCGCCTGTGTTTCCTGCCTGGTGACCTTCTTCACCATCCGCACCCTGGGCGGCAACGCGCTGGCAGACTGGAAAAACCGCACCGCGGCGCGGCTGTTGTTCCACCTGCATGCGCGGCCGGTGCGCAACGTTGCCTTGCTGCGGGTGATGTTCCAGACCCTGCCGGCGCTCAACTATGCGCTGGCGATGTCCGGGGTGAAGTTCCGCGCCTACGCGGCGGGCTCGTTGCTGGGCCTGCCACTGCCGATCGCGATCTACTGCCTGTTGTTCGACTACGTGCTGGCGCTGCTGAAACACGCCTGAACCGCGCGCGACCGGATCAGGTCTGGGTCTTGCGGGGGGCTGGCGCGGGCGGGCTGGTCAGGTGGCTGGAACAGGCCTTGCCGGCCTCCTCGCCGAGTTGGCGCATGCGAGCTTCCATCGCCTTGTTCTTCGGGTCCCATTGCAGCGAGCGGACTTCCTCGATCTTGACTGTCCGGGCGGCCTCCGCGGCGCTGCAATCGCAGTAGTTGCGCCACTGGGTTTCGCTGACAGTGGTCTGCATGCGGCGTGTCATGCAGCTATGGGTCACGCCGGCCATGAAGGAGCGCTTCTCGTCCTCGTTCAAGGCGTTGTAGCCCGCGCCGCGCTCGAAGATCTTGTCGCCCTTCTGGTTGAACTGCACGCACGGGCTGTCGGAGTAGGTCACCTTCCCCGCCGCGTCCTTGCACTTGTAGGCGGCCGCATGCGCACTGCCGGCCAGGCAGCAGGCGCACAACAACATCCATCCCCAGGTTTTCATGGAACCCCTCCGATTCCGTAACGCCTTCATGCACTCTTGGACGGCCGGCGGCCGGTCATGAAGAGGCGACATGTGTCGCCTGCTGCGATGTTACCGCGTGATGGGCGGGGTCAAGGGCGCAAAAGGGGGCGAATCCCGGCCCTGTGTCGCCTTGCCCCGTGTTTGCCCCCCGGCAGTTCCTAGCGCGCCCCGTCAAGCAGCACGAAGCAGATGCGTGCGGTCTTGTCGGAGCGGTTGGCCCAGGCGTGGTTGGTACCGCGCTGCACCAGCACGTCGCCCTGTTTCATGAGGGTTTCGTTGTCGTCCATCACCGCCCAGATCTCGCCTTCGAGGATGATGGCGTAGTCCACCGTGTCGGTGCGGTGCATGCCGGGGTGGGCGCCGTCGCGCTTGTCGTGGTCGGCGTCGACGAAGATGCTGCTGAAGGTGGCGGCGATCTGGCGGTTGCGCTCGGCGATGTCCTTGGATTCCGGCGGATAGTCGATGATGCGCAGGATCGAGCCGCCGTTCTTCGGCGGCAGGATTCCCTTGTGGTCGGTGATGCTGTCGGGCACGCCAATCGGCGCCGGCGCGGCTTCGGTGCGCCAGATGTTGACGGCACGGTAATTGGGCCGGCCCTCCACTGTGCGGATGGCGGTGGCGGGCGCGTCCTGGACAATGCGCGAGCGGCCATTGGCGTCGTCCTCGGTGACGATGCGACGGATCGGCGGCAGGGTGGTGCTCATTGTTCTGTCTCCTCGAAAAAGGTGCGGATCATACCGCGCCGCCGGTGCGGCCTAATGTCGGGGTCGCTCGGCGACGATCGGCCCAAAACAATGCGTGATTGGACGGCGCCGAACCGCGACCGTGTCTTGCGCCACGCCATGCCGCGAAATCAACGCATTTGACGCGGCTGGCCAGCGGTGGAATGGGAGTCCCATCTTCGCGCACAAGAATGCAGGATGCCCGCTGCTTGAAGCCCTCCAATTCTCTGCCATGCCACGAATTGGCATAATGTCGCGCAGATGAAGGGAAGGGCATATGAACAATCGCCGCAAGCTGGTTGTCGCGCTTGGCGCAAGTGCTTTCACTGCGCCGCTCCGTTCTTTCGCTCAGCCACAACAGCCGCGGACGCTCCGGCTCGGTGTCCTGTTCGCGGGCACTCTTGCGGCCACCGAAAGCTACTTTCGCGCATTCTTCGAAAGCCTGGCGAATCTTGGCTACGTAGAGGGAAAGAATCTTGTCGTCGAGCGGCGATTCGCCGACGGTCGCATAGATCGACTGGACACGCTGGCCGCCGAGCTGGTGCAAGCGAGAGTTGACGTCATCTATGCACCACCCACGCCCGCAGCACTCGCGGCATTGAAAGCATCGACCACGGTCCCAATTGTGTTCAGCATGGTTCCCGATCCAGTCGGCGTCGGGCTGATCAAGAGTCTTGCGCGGCCCGGCGGTAACGCCACCGGCTCGAGCACCCTTGGCAGTGGGCTGGTGCCCAAGCGCATCGAGTTGATCCGCGAAACAGTGCCCAACGCGCGGGCCGTCGGGCTGCTCTACGACTCACGCGAACCTAGTGCCAGAATCAATCGCGAAGTCGCCGCCGAAGCGGCTAAATCGCTGGGCATGAGCATCGTCGAAGAGAACGTCAACCTGCGGGATCAATTACCCGCAGCGTTCGCCGCACTCAAAAAGAAAGGTTCCCACATGCTGCTCGTCTCCGAGGGTAGCTTGGGAGTTGTCAACCGCGACTTGGTGCTCTCGCTCGCAGCAGCGAATCGACTGCCGGCCCTCTACGCCTACCCCGAGCTTCCAGCCGAAGGAGGCCTGATGTCTTACTCGCCGAACTTCGTTGAGCAATTCCGCCGTGCCGCAGTTTTCGTCGACAAAATATTGAGGGGAGCGAAACCTTCCGACTTGCCTGTAGAGCAGCCGACAAAATTCGAGCTGGTCGTCAACATGAAAACTGCCAAGGCGCTCGGGATTACATTTCCGCAATCAATCCTTGTGCGCGCAGATAAGGTGATCGAGTGATTCCGGACGACCGCTATCGAAAATCCTGCTATATGCGCGTACCTGCGGTGCCTTCCTGCTCGAGAGTGGGGAAGTCGTTGTAACCATCCGGCCCGCCACCATAAAGCCGCCCGGAGATGCGTTTCACGGTATACGGCCCGCCCTGGCGGATGCGTGCGGTGAGGTCCGGATTGGTGATCCACAGTCGGCCGAAGGACACCGCATCGGCCTGTCCGCCCTTGACCAGGTCGTTCGCAAGCGTCGGGTCGATGCCGCCGTTGACGATCAAAGGCCCTTTGAACACCGGGCGCGCCAGGGCGATCATGCGGTCGCGGTCGAACTGGCCGCTCCAGCAGTTGGAGTCCGCTAGTTCGAGCCAGCCCAGGCCCTTGCGGCCGAGTTCACGCAGCAGGTAGGTATAGGCGGGTACCGGATCGGGATCGATCGCGCCGTTGAAGGCCGCGAAGGGCGAGATGCGGATGCCGACCCGGCCGGGCGAGAAATGCGGCAGCATCGCCTCAACGACTTGCAGCGCGAAGCGCGCGCGACCCTCCGGTCCACCGCCGTATTCGTCGTCGCGGCGGTTGAGGTAGGGCGAGAGAAACTGGTTGGGCAGGTAACCGTTGGCGGCGTGCAGTTGCACGGCGTCGAAGCCGACTTCGCGCGCCACGCGCGCAGCCGTGCCGAAGGCGGCGATGGTGGCGGTGATCTCGGCGCGCGTCATCGCGCGTGAGGGCGTGGCCGCCATCTTGACGAATTTGCCGTCCGCGCCACGCCCCCACACGGTGACGTCATCCAGGTTGTCATTGACGCCGGAAGGCGAGAGCGACGCCACCGGTTCCGCGCTGCGGTCGGCCGCGACGCGCCCGCCATGCCAGAGTTGTAGCGCGATGCGTCCACCAGCGCGATGCACCGCCGCGACCAGGTCGCGCCAGGCGGCGATTTGCGCTGGCGTGAATATGCCGGGCGCGCATTCCCAGGCGTTGGATTGCGGCGCCACGTTGGTGGCCTCCGCGATGAGCAGGCCCGCCGAGGCGCGCTGCACATAGTGCTCGGTCATCATCGGTGTGGGCACGCGTTCCGGCGTGGCGCGCGAGCGCGTCAGCGGCGCCATGATGATGCGGTTGGGCAGCGTCAGGTCGCCCAGTGCCAGCGGGGAAAACAGGTCGTGGCTCAAGTCGGCTCCGTGTTCAGGTGGGTGGGCGCGGCGGCTGCGGCGTCACTGCGCCGGCACCGCCCACGCGTCGATGCGAGCCGCGCCGGCGCGCAGGTCCTTCAATTCCGCGTATTCGGGGGAATTCCAGAACCCGCGAATCGCTTCCATCGAGGCGAATTCAAATACGATCAGGCGGCGGCCGTCATGCGCGCCCTCCAGCACTTCGAGCCCCAAGCCGCTGGCGCGAAAGCGCCCGCCATGCGCCTCGATCATGGGCTGCACGCGCGCCTGGTACTCGCGATAGCGCGCGCGCGCTTCGGCATCGGCGGAAAGCTCTGCCTGGATGATGAACAGGGCCGGCATGGCGCGTCGCGGCCTATTCGAGCGGTGCCGGAAAGCGTGCCAGGAGCAGGTCCTTCAACTTGCCGCGCTCCACCTTGCCGGTCGGGTTCGAGGGAATCTCGTCGACGAAGAAGTAGTGGCGCGGGCGCTTGAAGGAGGCCATGTCCGCGCTTGCCAGGCAAAACTGGTCGAGCGCCTCGGGGGTCAGGTTCGGGTCGCGGCGCACGATCGCCGCGCATACCGCCTGGCCCCACTTGGTGCTGGGCAGGCCCACCGCAGCGGCGTTGGCGATGCCGGGGTGCTTGAACAGCACGTTCTCGACCTCGGAAGGGTGGATGTTCTCGCCGCCGCTCTTGATGGTGTGATCGGTGCGGCCCAGCACGGTGATGAAGCCTTCCTCGTCGACGAAGGCGGCGTCGCCGGAACGGAACCATCCCTTGATGAAGGATTGCGCGGTGCGCTCGGGCAGGCCCAGGTATTCGCTGAAAACGCTCGGGCCGCGCGTGATGAGCTGGCCGATCTCGCCGGGTTTGCAAAGCTCGTCCGGATCGCTGCTGTCAGCGGCTATGATGCGCACGTCCATGTTCACCGCCGCCTTGCCGACGCTGCCCAGCTTGGTGGGGTGGGCCCGGTAGTCGCAACAGGTGACCGCCAGCGCCTCGGTGGAGCCGTAGATGTTGGCGAAGAATTCCGGGAACAGCGCCATGCATTTGCGGGTCACGTCATCAGCCAGGGTCTGGCCGCCGTAGAAGCCGCAGCGCAGCGTCGAGAGGTCGTACTTCGACAGGTCGGCCGCAGCCAGCATCACCATCTGCGTGGGTACGCCGTGCAGCGTGGTGAGGCGCTCGGACTCCACCAGCGAAAGGGTTTCGTGCACGTCGAAGCCGCGTGTGAGCACGTTGGTGCCGCCCATTTGCACAAATGGCACGAACTGGATCTGCAGTTGCGCGATATGGAACAGCGGCTTGTTGTTGAGGATGATGTCGTCGTGGCGGAAACCGCATTCGAGCGCCATGCTCATGCTGCCCATGTTCTCGGCCAGGTGCGAGCGCACCACGCCCTTGGGGCGCCCGGTGGTGCCCGAGGTGTACATGATGAAGGCCGGGTCGTGCCAGCCCACCTGCGCCTCCGGCTCGGCGTCCGAGCCCGGCGCGATGAAGGCGTCGAAGCCGATCTCCTCCCCTTCAGGCTGCGCGCCGATGTAGATGAGTTTCTCCACTGCGAGGTCGGCCTTGATCGCCATGACCGGCGCGCGCAGCGCCTCCTCGAACACCAGGATGCGCGCCTTCGAGTCGTCGACGATGTACTTGATCTCGTTGGCGGCAAGCCGGTAGTTGATCGGCACCGGCACCGCGCCGATCTTCATCAACGCATAGAACCCGGTGACCTGCTCGGGCAGGTTGTAGGTGAGAAAGGCAACCTTGTCGCCCTTGGCGATGCCGGCGGCGCGAAACGCATGCGCGGTCTTGTTGACCAGGCGGTTCCATTGCAGGTAGGTCCAGCGCCGTCCCTCGAACACCAGGGCGGTCTTGTGCGGCCACTTGAAGGAGGCCTGCGTCAGGGTGTGGGCAAGGTTCATGGAAGAGTCCTCGGAATCAATGGGGGTAGGCGTTGCGTACCAGCACCGGGCCGGCGTCAAACCCGGCAGGGCATTCTGCCGTGTCCGCGCACCATGTGTAACCGTCAAGCGCAAGCAGTTCAAACGGCGCAGCCAACCCGTCGAGCGCCCGCGGCCCGGCCTTCCCGATCACGCAAGTGGCATGCCCGGGACCGGCACGCAATACGTGCCGCGGCGCATCCCGCCAATGCGCGAAAGCGAGGTCGGCTTCGGCGGCCGGTGTGGCGGGCGCGCCAGCCTGCCAGCGCGGCGCGCCGCCAAACCATGCGAAGGCGAGGCAGCCGCTGTCGGAACGCGAGATGCTGCGCACGCGCCCCGCGGCGATCCATGCATAGCCGCCCGCATGCCAGGTACGGCCGTCCAGCGTCAGGTCGCCTTCAAGCACCAGGAATTCTTCGGCCACCGGATAGTGCCCGGCCGCAAGGCGCGCCCACCCCGCGGGAAAACGCACAAAGGCGCGGAATCCGCCGTCGCCCAGGCGCGGCAGCAACGCCAGTTGCACCGGCCCGCTGCTCCCGGGCATCGGCGCGCTGTTCCATTCGAGGCTGGCGAACTCGCGCTGCTGCATGGCTTTCAGGCCCGGGGCAGGCGCACCTCGGTGACCGCTTCCGACGCAAGGCGCTCACCGTTCATCAGGCGCTGCGCCAGCGTCACGAAAATCGCGTCAGGCGTCTCGCGCACGGCGCTGACTTCGCCTGCCGCCACCAGGGTGTCGCCGGCGAAGGCCATCGCCTTCATCTTGAACGACAAGCGGGTGATGAAGGCGCGCGGTCCGGCCCAGTCCTGCACCACCCGAGCGAAGAGCGCGCCAAAGGCCTGGCCGTCGACCAGCGTGCCGGGCAGTTTCTTCGAGTGTGCGTAGTCAAGGTCGTAGTGCAGGCGGTGCCAGTCCCAGGTGGCCGCGCCATACGACACCAGGTCCACCTGGGTGAAGCGGCGGGTAAGGGGCGGCAGGGTTTCGCCGACGCTGGCGGTGTTGCGGGTGGGCGCAATCATGCTGCCCCCAGCGGCTGGTAGACCAGGGTTTCGCGGTTGGTGGCGACGGTCTCGCCCCTGGCATCGCGATAGGTGGCCAGGGTGTTCACAAACAGCTGCGTGCCGCCGCGCGAGGAACTGCGCTCGACGATGTCCTCCAGCTTCCAGGTCACCGAGATGCGGTCTTCCGGCAGCACAGGGCGCATGAACTCGTAGTCGTTGCCGGCGCGGATCATGCGGCTGTCGGGCACCGGCAGGTGCCATTCGTGGCCGATGTAGCCGTCCTCGTCGGGCGGCCGGTTGGAGTACTGGCAGGTTTCGCAGATCAGCGTGGGCGGCGCGATCAGCGAGGCATGGCCGGCGGCGCGCGCATAGGCGTCGTCGACATACAGCGGGTTGGGGTCGCCCATGGCCAGGGCGAAGTAGCGGATCGAGGCGCGCCCGAACTCCTCGCGCGCCGGGTAGTGCACCTCGCGGCCGATCCAGGCCTTGAGTTCGTCGGTGAGCATGGCCATGGCGGTTTCAGTCCAGGATGGCGAAGGGGTCGATCTCGATCTGCATCTCGGGGCGCAGCAGCGCCTCGCAGATCAGGCCGGTGGAAGCCGGGAAGGGCTCGCGCAGCAGGCGCGCGCGCACGCCGGCGACTTCACGATAGCGCGCCAGGCCGGCCGGCGTCACGTACTCGATGGTCTTGACCAGGTGCTGCGGCCCGCCGCCGGCGGCTTCCAGTACCTTGATGATGTTCTGGTAGGTGTACTCGGTCTGGGCGACGATGTCGCCGTCGAACAGCATGCGCTCGGTGGCCGGGTCGAGCGCCGCCTGGCCGGACATGAACAGCAGCTTGCCGGCCTTCACCGCCGGGCTGTAGGTGAGCTTCTGGTAGCGGTCCCAGCCCGGGTTGACGGCCACCGGCGTGTCGCGCGTGGCGATGAAGTCGTACTGGATCAGCGCCTCCGGGTGCACCATGCGCGGCATCAGGATGCCGGCGGCGCCGGGATAGACCGGCCCGAGAAACTCCTTGCGGATGCGCCCGGTGCCCTTGTAGCCGGCCAGGCCCGCGGTGGTGAGGTAGTCGTTGGTCTTGACCACATTGCTGAACGTGAGCCCGAGGGCGGCGAGCATGCGCCCGGCTTTCTCGAAGATGGCGCGGGTTTGTGCCACCACGTCGCCGGCGCCGATGATGTTGCCATGGTCATCGACCGCCTGCACCGTGGGCAGGAACACCACGCCGGCCGAATCGCGCGCCGGCGACATGCCCGGGCCCATGGATGTGGCCGCGCCAACCGTTCCGGCGGTGACCTCGATCTCGATATAGGCCTCCGGGCGCAACAGGCTCTTGACCGGCACCGTGTGCACGGTCGGCTGGTGCGCGCCGAAAACTTCGTTGCGCGCGGCGATGGTCTCGGCATAGCGTTCCAGGCCCTCGGGCCGCACGTATTCGACGATGCGCGTGACGTCCTTGTAGCCCAGGCCGGCGGCTTCCAGGATCGCGCCGATTTTGGCGTAGGCGGTGCGCACCTGGTCGGTCATGCTGCCACGCACGACAATGCGTTTGGTCTCGGGGTCGTACTCCGAGGCGGTATGCCCGGAAAGATACGCGCCGGTGGCGGTTTTCAGGCCCAGCGAGAACGAGTAGCGCGAATAGTCGAACCAGGGGAAGGTGGCTGGCTTGATGGCGGTAAAGGGCATGGAGGTCCTCGGTTCAGGGTCGGTCGGGGAGGCAGGCTTGCACCGCGGGAAGCAGGTGCGCAAAGGTGTCGTCGGGGGAGGCGATCAGCGTCGGCGGCAGCTTGAGGCCAGCCAGGCGCTCGCGCCACGCGTAACCGATGCTGGCGCGCCAGGCGGGCGCATAGCTGCGCGGTTGCTTCATCGCCTCGCGCACGCGTAGCGTCAGTTCGGCCGGGTCTATGCGCGGTGTGGTGCGCACGTTGTGGCGGGTGCGTTCGAACCATGGCCACCACAGTTCGGAGTCGCGCAGGTGATGCCAGGCACGCAGCCAGTGGCTGCCGTCCCAGGCCGGTTCGACCGCGGGCGCGTAATCCGCGGCCAGGCGTGCGCGGTCGGCGTCGCCCAGGAACAGCGGCGCATCCAGCGTGAGCGAACGGGCGCGCTCGCCCAGCGCGTGCGCGAGTTCGAGCGCCACGGCCGCGCCGCCGTTGTGGCCGCGCAAATGCACTGAGCCGATGCCGAGCTGTTCCAGCACTTTCAGGGCGACCCGGGTCCAGGTGGCGATGTCCTGCGGGTTGCCGGGCAGCGCGTCGGATTCGCCATGGCCCGGCAGGTCGAAGGCGATCACCGGCCGCGTCGCAGCCGTGGCCAGCATGTTCTGTTCGTACAGCGCAGTGGAGCCCGGTGCATGGTGGATCAGGAGTTCCGGTTCCGCGCCGCCGCCGAGGTCACCGGCCACCCGCAGCAGGATCTGCGCGCCGTCGATGTCGATGAAATCCACGGTGGTGCGCCCCGGCAGCGGCGTGCAGGGCGGCGCCGGTGGCGGCGTGCCGCGCGCCGGATGGCGCTCCAGGATGGCGCGCTCGGTGAGCGAGGCGGCGTCGAACTCGCGTGGCATCACCTCGGTCCAGGCCTGGGCCGGGTACAGGTGGTGGGTCCGCAACATGCTGTCGCCGGGCCGGTTGCCGAAACACACCGGCACCTTGAGGTCATCGATGACACCGAGTTCGCGGTGGCGGAAAGGCGCGGCGTAGCCGATGCGGTAGTCGTCGCCCGCCTCGAGCAGCTCGACCACGCCGCGGTGCAGGAAGTCGAGGTCGGGCACGTCGGTGTCCGAGCGCGCCGCCGCGCTCTGGTTGTTCCATGGCCAGAACACGTGCTGGTCGCGATAGCGGAACCACAGGCGCAAGAGGTGGGCGCCGTCCCACACCGGGGTGATGTGCTCGAGGTAGTTTTCCAGCTGCTCGTCGCTGTAACGCTGCGGAAAGATCGCGAAGCCGTCGGCCAGCGCCATCGCGGTCAGGTGCGGATGGCGTGCCGCGAACTCCACCGCGATGGTGGCGCCGGTATGGCGGCCATAGGTGGCGGTGTGCTCGATCCCCAGCGTCACCAGCACCTCGGCCAGCGCATCGGTGAAATCCTCGATCGAGGGATTGGCGATCGGCAACTTGTCCGACAGCCCGAACCCCGGGGTATCAAAGGCGAAAGCGGTGAAGCGTTCACCGAAGATCTTCATCAGCGGCCGCATCACCTTGGCCGAGCATGGCGAGGCATGCAGCAGCGCCACGGCGGGGCCGGCGCCGGCGCGCAGGTAGTGGACCCGGCGCGAGCCGACGGTCACGAAATGCTTGGTGATCTTCATGGGCGGGAGGTGTCAGGCAGGGCCGCAAGCGTCGTCAGTAGCTCTTCGCCAGCCCGAGGCGCTCGCTGACGAAGTTGCGCACCATCTCGTTGGAGATCGGGCTGAAGGGCCCTAGCCGGGTGTCGCGCAGCAGGCGTTCCATCGGCGACTCCTCGACCATGCCGTAGCCGCCCAGCACTCGCATGCAGCGGTCGGTGGCGCGGATCGCGGTTTCAGTGGCCGCCAGCTTGGCCATCGCGGCTTCGGTGGCGCATTCGCGGCCGTTGCTCTGCAGCCACGCGGCCTTGGCGGTGATGAGGCGGATCTGCTCGAGCTCGGTGGCGGTGTCGGCAAGCGGATGCTGGACCGCCTGGAAGGCGCCGATCGGGCGGCCGAAGGCCTGGCGGTCGCGCGCGTATTGCAGGGCCTGGTCGAGCGCCGCGCTGGTGATGCCTACATACATGGCCGCGCACAGGATGCGTTCCTCGTCGAGCGTGGCCAGCAGGTGGTACCAGCCGCGCCCCTCCTGCCCGACCACCGCGTCGGCGGGCGCGCGCGCGCCGTCCAGGAAAACCTCGCAGGTGCAGGCCGCGCGCATGCCCATCAGTTCGAGCCGCCGCACTTCCACCGCCGGCTGGTTGCGCGGCGTGAGCACCAGCGAAAGCCCGCGCGCCCGCTTGGCGCCCTCGGGCTCGGTGCGGCACAACACCAGGATGGCGTCGGCGTCGTCGGCGAACGAGGTATAGAGTTTCTGGCCGCGCACCACCCATCCGTCGCCTTCGCGGCTGGCGCGGGTCTTGAGCGCGAGCACGTCGGTGCCGCCGCCCGGCTCGCTCATGCCGAAGCCCATCAGAAAATCGCCGCTGGCCACGCGCGGCAGGTACTCCGCCTGCTGTGCGGGGCTGCCGGCTTCGCGCAGGATGCGCGCGGTCATCGACACCAGGAGCCAGTCGGTGGCAAGCGACGGGAAGCGGCGCGCCAGTTCCTCGCAGAACACCGCGCCTGTGGTCACGTCGGCGCCGCTGCCGCCGAACTCGACCGGCACCGACAATCCCATCCAGCCCAGCTCGGCGAAGCGCTTCCAGATCTCGCGCGGGATCCTGCGTGCGCGGTCCATCTCGCGGATGCGCTTCTCGGGCAATTCGCGCTCGAAAAAGTCGCGCACGCTGTCGCGCAGCATCTCGTGTTCTTCGATGCGATCGAAATTCATGCCGCCTCCCCTTCAGTGGTGACCGACTCGCCGAGGTAGACCTGCTGCACCAGCGGGCTGGCGCGCACCTCTTGCGGCGTGCCCTCGGCGAGCACGCGGCCCTGGTGCAGCACGGTGATGTTGGTGGCCACCGCGAACACCACCGCCATGTCGTGCTCGGTGAACACGCACGAGACGCCCAGTTGCCGCGCGACCCGGTGCACCAGGCTGATCGACTCGACCCGTTCCTGCGCGGCCATGCCGGCAGTCGGCTCGTCGAGCAACAACAGGCTGGGCTCGCCGGCCAGTGCGATGGCCAGCTCGAGTCGCTTCTGGTCGCCGTGGGCCAGCGTGCCGGCCTGGCGGCGCATGCCGTCCGCCAGCCCCACCATGGCGAGCAATTCCGCGGCGCGGCTGGTGTGCATGGTGGCGGCGTGCGACCACAGGTTCCAGGACTTGCGCGCATGCGCGAGCAGGGCCACCTGCAGGTTCTCGAGCGCCGTCAGGTCGTGGAACACGCTGGTGATCTGGAAGGTGCGGCCCATGCCCATGCGCACCAGGTCGTGCGGTGCCCGGCCCGCCACGTCGCGCCCGGCGAACAACACGCGACCCGAGTCCGGCCGCAACAGGCCGGTGATGGTGTTGAAGAAGGTGCTTTTTCCCGCACCGTTGGGGCCGATGATGGCGCGGAATTCGCCGCGCGCGACCGTCATGTCGACCCCGCCAAGCGCCCGCAGTCCGCCAAAGCGCTTGGCGAGCGCCTCGATGACGAGGATGGGCTGGTCGGCGCCCTGCGTCATGGCGTCTTGTCCCTGCGCACCAGGCCGGTCAGGCCGGCCGGCATCAACAGCACCAGCGCCAGGATGATCACGCCCATCGCCAGCGGCCAGTATTCGGTGCGGCCGCTGATGAGCACCTCCAGCACCACGTAGACCGCGGCGCCCAATGCCGGGCCCAGGAAGGTGGACACCCCACCCAGCACCGCCATGACGATCGGGGTGGCGCTGGCGGTCCAGTTGAGCCAGCCGGGGAACACGTTGCCCGAGGACAGGGCGAACAGCGCCCCGGCCAGGCCGGCGAACGCGCCGCTGATCACGAAGGCGGCCAGCTGGTGCGAACGCACGCTCACGCCGATGTACTGCACGCGCCGCGTGTTCGAGCGCAGCGCGCGCAGGGTGATGCCGAAGGGCGAACGCACCAGGCGGAACAGCACATACAGCGCCGGTACCACCACCGCGAGGGTGAAGTAGTAGTAGACCGCCGGCCGGGCGAACGCGCCGGGCGGTTTGAGTCCGGTGATGCCGTCGTCGCCGCCGGTGATGGCGCCGGCCTTCAGCGCCACCGTGTAGAGCAGCATCTGGAAAGCGAAGGTGAGCATGCCGAAATAGATGCCCGAGCGGCGCACCGAAAAATAGCCGATGATCAGCGCGGCGGCGGCGGCGGCCACCATCGCCACGGCAGGCATCAGCGCGAAAGCGGTCATGGGCGGCAGTCCGGCCTTGGAAACCAGCAAGGCCGCGGCGTAGGCGCCCACACCGAAGAACGCGGCGTGGCCGAAGGAGAGCATGCCGCCGTAGCCCAGCAGCACGTTGAAGCTGACCGCGTAGAGCGAAAAGGCCAGCACCTCGACGGCGATGAAGATCCAGAAATCGGTCAGTGCCAGCGGCGCTGCGAGCAGGCCGAACGCACCCGCCAGGGCCCACGTCAGCGCTCGGCTCATTCGGGATTCCCGAACAGGCCCCAGGGCCGCACGATCAGCACCACCGCCATGCAGGCGAAGGTGAGCACCACCGACAGGCCGGGGAAGGCGAGGATGCCGAAGGCGTTGACCAGGCCCACCAGCAGCGAGGCGACGAACGCGCCGGTGACGCTGCCCATGCCGCCGATCACCACCACCACGAAGGCGTCGATGATCACCTGGACATGCAGGCCGGGGCCGACCGACACCAGCGGCGCCGCCAGCGCCCCGCCCAGGCCCGCCAGCGCGGCGCCGGTGGCGAACACGGTGGTGAACAGCACGCGGGTGTTCACGCCCAGGGCGCCCAGCATGTCGCGGTCCTGGGTGGCGGCGCGCACGAATATGCCCCAGCGGGTCCTGTTGAGCACCAGCCAAAGCAAGATGGCGACCACGATGCCGGCGCCGATCAGGAACAACCGGTAGGTGGGAAAGGTGACACCCAGCGCCTGGGTGCTGCCTTCGAGCAGTGCCGGGGTGGATACCGACCTGTCCTCGCGGCCCCAGATCAGCTTGACCGCGTCGCCGGCGATGAACACCAGGGCGAAGGTGACCAGCAGCTGGAACTCGTGCGGTGCGCGGTAGATGCGGCGCAACAGCCCGGTTTCGATCGCCGTACCAAGCACGGCCAGCGCGGCGGTCGCGCCGATCAGCGCCGCGACATAACCGGCGATGCCGGCGCCCTCGGGCACGACGCCGGCGATGCTGGCGGCGATGAAGGCACCGAACATGAAGAGCGCGCCGTGCGCGAAGTTGATGATGCGCAGGACGCCGAAGATGAGCGAGAGGCCCGCGGCGATCAGGAACAGCAGCATGCCGTTGGAAATGCCGGCCAGGGCCTGGCGCGCCACCACGACCGGGTTCTGCATCCAGGCGAACTGCTGTGCGACGGTGTCGAGCAGGCTGAGCATCTTGTCGGGTGCGTGGTCGGGAGCGAAAGCGGGTGGTGCGAAGGGGAGCGTAAAGTATGCCAGATGATGCTTGACAAAGGGAAGCATTTGTCCGGACAATTCCCTTCGATACTTGAACCTGGGGAGCGAACGGCAATGAAGCGATTCTTTCGTGGTGTTTTGGTCTCCATCGCCATGCTGGCGCTGGGCGTTTTCGCGGCGCAGGCGCAAGCCCAGGCCCCGGCGCGCGGCGAACCGGTCAAGCTCGGCCTGATCGACATCTACAGCGGCGGCTTCGCCTTCATCGCCGATTCCATCCGCACCGGCTTCCAGATCGCGCTCGATGAAGCCAATGCCGCCGGCGGGTTCAAGGGCCGGCCGTTCCAGCTGGTCACCGCCGACATGGGCGGCCAGGTCGAGAAGGCGGTCACCGAGGGGCGTCGCATGATCCTCGAGGAAAAGATCAAGTTCGTCACCGTCGGCATCCACAGCGGCGCGGCCATCGCGGTAGGCAATCTCGGCAAGGAACACAAGGTGCTGGTGCTGGGCGGCTTCGCCACCACCAAGCGCCTGACCGGCGAGGCCGGTCATCCCTACGTGGCGCGCGCCAATCTCTCGACGGTGGAGATCGGCCGCGTGATCGCCGAATACATCAAGGGCCGGCCGGACATCAAGCGCATCTCCACCATCGCGCCCGACTACGAGTACGGCCAGCAGTTCATCGAGGACTTCACGCGTGCCTTGAAGGCGGCCCGGCCGGACGTGGTGGTGGTGCGCCAGGAATGGTCCAAGCTCGGCGCGACCGACTTTTCCGCCCATGTCACGGCGCTTCAGGCGCAGCCGGTCGACATGATCGTCAATGGCGGCTTCGGCGCCGACCTGGTCAACTTCCTCAAGGCGGCGCGCGATTTCGGCCTGTTCGCCGGCAAGACCCAGTTCTTCACCCACGGCGTGGACCTGGCCAAGATGGGCGCGCTCAAGGATTCGCTGCCGCAGAACACCGTCAGCACGGTATGGTTCCCGTTCTATGCCATCAAGGACCCGCGCGCCAAGAGCTTCGCCGCCGAAGTCGAGAAGCGCATGAAGACCTACGCCACCGGGCCCACGCCGGTGGGCTACGTGGCCGGGCGCATGCTGGTGGAGGCGATCAAGAAGGCCGACACCGCCGACAACGTCGAGAAGGTGCTGGCGGCCATGGGCAGCGTGAGCTTCGAGGGCCCCACCGGGCCGGTGAAGGTGCGCGGTTGCGACAACATGGCGCTCTATAACTTCTACGTGGGCACGGTCAAGCGCGACGCCGCCTTTCCGGACGGCATCGGCATGGCCGACGTGAAGACCTACCCGATGGAGAACTACGCACGCCCCTGCCTAGACCTCCTCAAGGCGCGCGGCAACGGCTGACGCGGCATACCGTCCCCCCAACCGGCTGGCGAGCGAGCGCATGGCGCTGCTTGAGGTTCGCGACCTCGAAACCGCCTACGGCGACAGCCAGGTGCTGTTCGGCATTTCACTCTCGGTCGCCGCCGGCGAGGTGGTCGCGCTGCTGGGCCGCAACGGCGCCGGCAAGACCACCACGCTTTCATCGGTGATGGGACTGGTGCCGGCGCGTGGCGGCAGCATCCGCTTCAAGGACGCCGAGATCCGCGGCGCCGAACCGTTCCGCATCTGCCGCGCCGGCCTGGGCTATGTCGCCGAGGACTGCCGCCTGTTCACCGCCCTTACGGTGGCGGAGAACTTCGAGGCGGCGCGCTTGCCGGCGCGCAGCGGCCCGACCCGCTGGACGCTCGACCATGTGCTCGAGCTTTTTCCGGACGTGAAATCCTTCCTGGCGCGGCGCGCCAGCGCCTTGTCCGGCGGGCAGCAGCGCATGGTGGCGATCGCGCGCACGCTGATGGGCAATCCCGACATGATCCTGCTGGACGAGCCCTCCGAAGGGCTGGCACCGCTGGTGGTCGACGCCTTGCTCAAGCGCCTGATGGCGCTCAAGGCGGCCGGCCAGACGGTTCTCATCAGCGAGCAGAACCTGCGCTTCGCCACCGAGCTGGCCGACCGCGTCTACATCATCGAGAAAGGCGAAATCCGCTACGAGGGCACGCCGGCCGACCTCGCGGCCCATCCCGAATTGCGCCAGAAGTACCTGATGGTGTGATGGCAGGCAGGATGAGCGCCACCACCATCATCGACAGCGAGTCCCTGCCCTGGGAGAACGGGGTCGACTACCTGCGCACGCTGGCGCCGGCATTTCGCGACAACCTCGGGCCGGCCGACCAGGTCGAGCACAACTTCGCCAGGTACTGGCAGAAGAACCTGTTCCTCGACAAGGAAACCACGCGCCGGCTCGACCTGGTGCGCCTCGACCCGGGCTACCGCGATCTCACCCATTGTTGCCATGACTCGGTCGAGGAGGCTTTCTTCCTGGGCGGCGAGGCGCGTATCGATGGCGAGGGCATCTTCACGAAGGATGACTACTTCTGGCGCCCGCCCGGCTGGATCCACCACGCCGAAAGCCCGCTGGGGGTCGAGATCATCCTCGGCTTCGAAGGGCGTTCCAACGAAAGCGGCCCGGTCAGCCGCATGGTGTGCCCGGCGGGCCAGGCGGGCGGCAACCTGCTGGTGCCGCAGGACGATGCGCGCGCGCTCGGCACGCGCGGCCGGGTGCGCCAAGTCGAGTCGCGCCTCCTGGTGTGGCAACCGGGGACTGCCTTTGCGCGCGGCGAGGGCGCGCTGGACGGATTTGACCTCGAGCACATGGCGGTGCGGGTATTGAGCCGCAACCCTGTCACCGGGCAGCAGACGCTGTTGCTGCGCCTGGCACCCGGCTATGCGCAGGCGGGCGCCGGATCGCACAGCGTGTGGATGCAGGCCTTCGTGCTGGACGGCGCATGCGCCCTGGGCGCGGCCGAACTGCGGCGCGGCGGCTTCATGCACCGCCCGGCCGGCGCCATCGAGGCGCCACTTGCGAGTGCGGGCGGAGCGCTGTTGTATGTGAAGCTCGACGGATTCCTCGACTTCAGGCTCGCCTGAGCGCTTCGGCTCCCACCCATTTCCGCGAGATCAAGAACGATGCGCGAACTCCACACCCCGATTTGCCGCCTGCTGGGCATTCAGTACCCCATCGTGCTGGCCGGCATGGGCGGCTTGTACGGGCGGCTGACGCCGCCCGAGCTGGTGGCGGCCGTATCGAACGCCGGCGGGCTCGGCGTGGCCGGCATGACCGACGTGGAGCCGGAGGAAATCCGCCGCCGCATCCGCCGTATCCGTGAGCTCACCGACAAGCCCTTCGGCATCGACCTCTTGTTGCCGGCCACCATGGACGAGGGCGAGCCGGAGTCCATCGAGGCGATGTGGCAGCGCATTCTCACCGACTATCCGAAGCATGTGGAATTCGTGCGCGGGCTGATGCGCGAATTCGGCCTGCCGCCGGCGCCGCCGGCCAACGACTGGTTCATGTCGCCGCGCCTTCTGAACGAGCAGGCCCAGGCCGTGCTGGACGAAAAAGTGCCGGTGTTCGCCGTGGGCCTGGGCAATCCGGGGCTGGTCGTGGAGCGCGCGCATGCACAGGGCTCCATCGTGATCGGCCTGGCCGGCACGGTCAGGCAGGCTGCGCGCATGGCCACCCAGGGGGTCGACATCATCGTCGCGCAGGGTGCGGAATCGGGCGGCCATACCGGACGGGTGGGCACCTCTGTGCTGGTGCCGGAAGTCGTTGACGCCGTCGGCAACACGCCTGTGCTGGCCGCCGGCGGCATCGTTGACGGGCGCGGCATCGCCGCCATGCTGGCGCTGGGGGCGCAGGGCGTTTGGATGGGCACCGCCTTCCTGATGTCCGCCGAAAGCCGGCTCTATGAGGCGCACAAGGACGAGATCGCCGCCACCGCCAGCGAGCACTTCGTGGTCACCCGCGCCTATACCGGCAAGCCGGCGCGCGATGTGCGAAACGTGTTCATCGAGCGTTGGGAAAAGTCCGGCCTGGCGGCGTTGCAGATGCCGCTGCAGTGGGTGCTGCTGCGCGAGTTCCGCGCCGCCGCCCTGGCGGCAGGACGCTATGAACTAATCAACAATCCCGCCGGCCAGGGCGGCGGGCGCATCCGCGAGATCCGTCCGGCGCGCGAGATTTTCGACCGGCTGGTCGAGGAGGCGGGCGCCACCTTCGACCGGATGGCCGCCTTCGCCCGCGCTTGACAGGTTTTTCGCCCGCCCCAACACTGCCCCGCACGCCCCGCATGTACTGAAGTCGCCGTTCCACCGTTCACGCCCACAGGAGGAAGCCATGCCACGTTCGTTCGTCGCCGCACTCACCCTCACCGCCTGCACGCTCGCAGCGTTGCCGGCCATCGCGCAGGAGGCCTTCAAGATCGGCAACCTGTCACCGCTGTCCGGGCCGGCCGCCGCCTTCGGCATCGGCATCAATCGCGGCATCGAGCTGGCCGCCGAGGATGTCGGCACCTTCACCGTCGCCGGCAAGCAGTACAAGCTCGAGCTGTCGCCCTACGACACCTCGCTCGACCCCGGCAAGACGGTGGCCGCGCTCAATCGCGCGGTGTTGAACGACAACGTCAAATACGGCTTCATCCTCGGCGCCGCGGTGCACGGCGCGGTGCTGCCGATCATCCGCCAGAACGGCTTCTTCGACATTTTCATGGGGGCTGCCGGCAAGGAGATCACCAACGCGGAAAACCCCACGGTGTTCCGCTTCATGGCCTCCTCCGACCAGCTTTACTACACCTTCACGCCGGAGATCTACAAAAAGCTGGGCATCAAAAGGGTCGCCTTCATGGGCCCCAACAATGACCTCGGCCGTTCCGACGTGCGTACCCTCAAGGATGTCGCGTCCCGGCTCAAGGGCCAGGGCGTCGAGTTCGTCGGCGAGGAACTGGTCGAGATCAACGCCAAGGACTTCCAGGCGGCGCTGCTGCGCCTGCTGGCCAAGAACCCGGACGTGATCGACACCAACGCCTCGCCCACCGGTACTGTCGGGCTGATCGCCAAGCAGGCGCGCGAGCTTGGCTACAAGGGGCACTTCATCAGCTCCACCGCGGTGCTGGAAGCAAAGGCCCTGGTGAGCATCGCCGGCAAGGGCGCCGACAACATCGTCGCCTACCGCATCTGGTCGAGCCCGCCGACCAAGCTCTACCAGGAGATCGCCGACCGCCACGAGAAGAAGTACAAGGAGGCCACACTGGGCACGGTGTGGGAAGCCTATGCCGCCACCCGCTGGGTGGTCGAGGCGGTGGTCAAGGCCGGCACCTTCGACACGAAGAAGGTGGCGGAGCAGCTGGCCGGCTCGACCTTCCAGTTCCACCCCTACGGCCCGGCCACCTGGGGCGGCACCAAGACCCACGGGGCGCAGCGCCAGATCCAGACCCCGCTGCCGGCGTCCATCATCAAGGACGGCAAGTGGGAGCCGCTGGAAACCCGCATGGGCACCCTCGAGTGATGCTTGTGCATGGCAAGGCGCGCGGCGGCAGCGCCGCGCGCGCCACCCGGTTTGTGCCCGCGGTCCGCGCATGACTTTCGCGCTTCTCCTGCAGGGCATCGCCATCGGTCTGGTCAATGGCGCGCTCTACATCCTGACCGCGCTCGGCCTGACGCTCATCTACGGCATCCTGCACATCGTCAATTTCGCCCATGGCGAGATCTACATGCTGGGCGCCATGCTGGTGTATGTGTTGTTCGTGGCGCTGCAATGGCCGTTGCCGCTAGCCTTCGCCGCGATCATCGTTCTGGCGATCCTGGCCGGTATGGCGGTGGAGCGCGGCATTTTCCGCAACCTGCGCGGGCAATGGATGCAGCTGCTGGTGGCAAGCGTGGGCATTTCGCTGATCATCCAGTCGCTTTCCTGGATCGCCTTCGGCGCGCAGGAAAAGAACGTGCCTTCGGTGCTGCCCGGCGTGCTGGTGTTCGCCGGCATCCGCCTGCCGATCGAGCGCCTCGCCGCCGCCGGCGTGGCGCTGGTGCTGGTGAGCGCGCTCTACTGGGTGGTGTATCGCACCCGCACCGGCCTGGCGATGCGCGCCATCGAGGAGGACGAGGAGACAGCGCGCATGCTGGGCGTCAATTCCGACCGGGTGGCGGCCATCGCGGTGGCGCTGGGTTTCGTGCTGGCGGCGCTTGGCGGGGCGTTCGTGGCGCCGATCTATTCGCTCAACCCCGGCATGGGGCTGGAGGCGATATTGATGTCCTTCATCATCATCATCATAGGCGGGCTGGGCAGCATCACCGGCACGGTGCTGGCGGGGTTGCTGATCGGCATGCTGCAGTCGATCGGCGCGCTGACCATGGGGTCCGAGGCCGCGCACGTGCTGGTGTTCGTGGCGATGATCGCCGTGCTGATCCTGCGCCCGCAGGGCCTGCTCGGGCGGGCCTGAAGTCGCGCCCATGAGCCGCCTTGCCATACCCTTCCTGCTGGCGGCGCTCGTCGCGTTGCCGTTTGCCGGCACCGCCTATGCGCTGCATGTGGCCATCGTGGTCCTGTTCGCGGCCACCTACACGGCTTCGCTCTATGCGGTCATGCGCATGGGCTACCTGTCGCTCGGGCATGCCGGCTTCATCGCGCTGGGGGCCTACACCTGCGTGATCCTGTCGGTGCGTCTGGGTGTTTCGCCGTGGCTGGGCATTCCGGCCGGCGGACTGGTGGCGGGGCTGTTTGCATGGGGGCTGGGTGCCTTGACCCTGCGCCTGCGCGGCATCTATTTTTCGCTCGCGGTGTTCGCGTTCGGCGAGATCGTTACCGCCTTCTTCCGTGCCTTCGACTGGTTCGGCGGCCCGTCCGGCATTCCGGGCGTGCCGCGGCCGGTCTTTTTCGGCACACCGCTGGCAACCCACTTCTCCTTCTACTGGCTGGTGCTGGCGGTGGCGGTGGCGGGCATCGGCCTACTGTACCGCCTGCAGTTCACCCGCTTTGGCGCCACCCTGCTGACGCTCAAGAGCGCCGACAGCGAGCGCCTGGCCGAGAGCGTCGGCATCCCCGCGGCACGCTACAAGACCGCCGCTTTCGTGGTCTCGTGCGTGGTGGCAGGCGCGATGGGCGCGGTGCATGCGCAGTACCTGCTGTTCGTCAACCCGCAGGTGTTCACCTTCCTGACCTCGACCGACCTGCTCATCTACGCGATGGTCGGCGGCCTGGCCAGCTTCTGGGGCCCGGTACTCGGCGCCGGCTTGCTTACCGCCCTGGGCGAGCAGCTGTTCTCGGTGGGTTACTGGAAGACCCTGGTCTATGCCGCGATCCTGATGGTCGTGATCATGGTGTTGCCAGGTGGACTGGTCGACCTGCCGCGCCGCCTGCGCGCGCGCCGCAACCGCGTTACAGCGGAGGGATCATGACCACCGTGCTGGCGGTGCGCGAGGTCAGCATGCGCTTTGGCGGGCTGGCGGCGCTGTCGGACGTGTCCTTCGAGGTCGAGGAGGGCGAGCTGATCGCCCTGGTCGGCCCAAACGGCGCCGGCAAATCGACGCTTTTCAACATCATCGCCGGTGTATTCGCGCCCACCGCCGGGCGCATCGAGCTGGCCGGTGCCGACGTGACCGGAAAATCCAGCCATGCGCTCGCGCGCCTGGGCGTGGCGCGCACCTTCCAGCTGGTGACCCTGTTTCCCGACATGAGCGTGCTGGAGAACGTGGTGCAGGGCCTGCACCGCCATACCCGCCTGGCGCTCTTCGGCGGCATCTTCAACACTGCAGCGTGTCGCGCCGACGTGCGCCGTGTGGCGCAGCAGGCCGAGGCCGTGCTGGAGCTGCTGGGTATCGCGGCGCACCGCCATGAGCGCGCTGCCGAACTGCCGCTCGGGATCGCCAAGCTGCTCACGGTGGCCATCGCGCTGGCCACCGGTCCCAAGTTGCTGCTGCTCGACGAGCCGGCGGCCGGCCTCTCGCTGGAGGAGTCCACGCGCATGATGGACCTGGTGTCGGGCGAGGTGCGCAAGCGTTGCACGGTGCTGCTGGTGGAGCACAACATGCGCATCGTCGGCCGCTATTGCGACCGCGCGGTGGTGCTGCGCTTCGGGCGCAAGATCTACGACGGTCGTGCCGACGGCCTGGTGCACGACCCGGCGGTGGTGGACGCCTATCTCGGCGTGGCGGAGATGCAATGACCGACGACATCCTGCTTAGTGTGCAGGACGCACAGGTGCGCTACGGGCAGGCGCGCGCCGTCAACGGTGTCTCGCTTACGGTGCGGCGTGGCGCGATCACCGCGATCGTCGGGCCCAACGGCGCGGGCAAGTCATCGCTGCTCAAGGCGATCTCGTCGCTGGTGCCGTTGGCCGGCGGCAGCCTGTGGTTCGACGGTGTGCGCATCGACGGCAGGGCCGCGCGCGAGATTGCCGCGCTGGGCATCGCCCATGTGCCGGAAGGCCGGCGCATCTTCGCCAAGATGACGGTGGCCGACAACCTGCGCCTGGGCGGGCATCTGCGCAAGACCGAGCGCGAGGTCGAGGAGAGCATGGCGCAGGTGTTCACCGCCTTTCCGCGCCTGCGCGAGCGTGTCGCGCAGCGCGCCGGCAGCATGTCCGGCGGCGAGCAGCAGATGCTGGCCATCGGCCGCGCACTGATGGCGGCGCCCCGGCTGGTGATGGCCGACGAGGTCTCGCAGGGGCTGGCGCCTGTGATCGTGCAGGAGGTGTATCGCCAGCTCACCGCCATCGCCGAGCGCGGCGTCACGGTGCTGCTGGTGGAGCAGAACGCGCGCCTGGCTTTCAAGCTCGCCTCCTGGGTGTACGTGATGGAACAGGGCCGCGTGGTGGCTGCCGGGCCGACCGCCGAAGTCGCCGCCGGCGAACATGTGCGCAATGCCTACCTGGGGGTGGACTGAGATGGGCGCGGCCGTGCTGTACCAGCAAGAGGGCGAGATCGGCTACGTGACCCTCAACCGCCCTGATGCGTTGAACGCCATGGACGACGCCCTGTTGTTCGGCATCGCTACCGCGCTGGATCAAGCCAATGCCGATACCGCGGCGAAGGTGGTGATCCTGCGCGGTGCCGGGCGGGTGTTCTGCGCGGGTGGCGATGTCAACGACATGCCGAAAAGGCGCAGCGAGACCGAGTACCGCGCCACCCGCCTGGCGATCGAACGATCGATATCGCGCGCCGTGCGCGCGCTGGAAAAGCCGCTCATTGCGCAGGTGCACGGCGCGGCCATCGGTGGCGGCTGTGTGCTGGCCGCGCTGTGCGACATGCGCATTACCGCCGCCGGCACCAAGTGGGGGCTGCCGGAAGTCGCGTTCGGCACCACCGCAAGCCTGGGCGGCATGTACATGATCACCCGCATCGTCGGGTTGGGCCGCGCCTTCGAGTTGCTCTACCTGGGCGAGAACTTCGACGCCGAGCGGGCACTCGCGCTGGGCCTGGTCAACCAGGTGGTGCCGGCCGACCGGTTGGCCGAGGTAACGGCCGGTATCGCACGCACCATAGCCGGCCATTTCAGCGCCGAGATCGCGCTTACCCGCCAGGCCATCCTCGCCGGGCTGGACCTGGACTTCCATGCCGCCGCCAATCTGGAAACCGAGGCCGCGATGCGCGCGCACCTGGGCGGCGACATCGAGGAAGGCTTCGCGCGTGCCCGCGCCAGGGTGGGTGGCAAGGGGCGCCCGAAATGAGCCGCCCGGCGCCCGCACGCACCCTGGGCGACCTGCCCGACCGCGCCGCCGAGGCAATGGGTACGCGCGAGGCAGTAGTGTTCCAGGGGCAGCGGCACTCCTTCGCCGACCTGCAGCGCTCCACCCGGCAGGTTGCCAAAGGCTTCATGGCGCTGGGCGTCGCGCCTGGCGAGCATGCCATGCTGTTCATGCCCAACAGCCTGGAATGGTTGCATGCGTTTTACGGGCTGGCAAAGATCGGCGCGGTGCTGGTGCCCATCAATACCCGCTTCCGCAGCGTGGACCTGGACTATGTGCTGCGCCAGTCCGATGCCGCCACCCTGGTGATGGCACGCGAGTTCGGCGGCACCGACTACCTGGCCATGCTGCGCGAACTGCTGCCCGAGATCGACGCGCCCGGGCCGATTGCCAGCAACCGTTATCCACGCATCCGCCGCGTGATCGTGCTTGGCGGGTCGGCACCACCGGCGGCGCTGGACTGGAACGCGCTCCTCGCTGCCGGCGCAGCCGTGGATGACGCGGCCCTCGATGCCCGTGCGCAGGCGGTAGACCCGGCCGCGCCGGCGCTGATGCTCTACACCTCCGGCACCACCGGCTCGCCCAAGGGGGCCATGCATTCCCACGCCATGCTGCGCACCGTGGCGGACGGTGCCAACCGCCTGGGCATCACCGCGCGCGACGCCATCCTGCTCTTCCTGCCGCTGTTCCACAGCATGGGGCTGTACCTGGGCGGCATGCTGTTCCTGGTGTCGGGCGCGCGCCTGGTGCTGATGGACCGCTTCGACGCCGGCGTCGCGCTGGAAGAACTCGAGCGTGAGCGCGCCAGCCTGCTGCTGGGTTTCGACACGCACTACTTCGACATGCTTGAACATCCCACGTTTGCGACCCGCGATCACCGCAGCGCGCGTCTGGGCATGGTGCCGGCCGGCGCCGCCGGCGTGGAGCCGATCGCGCGCCGCGTCAACCGCGAACTGTGCCGCAGCTTTTCCGGCTACGGCAGCTCCGAAGGTGGCACCGGCATTTCGCTCAGCTTCATCGACGCGAGTGAGGACGAGCGCTGCACCGGCTCGGGCTTCCCCATGCCCGGCTACCAGTACCAGACCCGCGATTTCGAGACCGGCACGCCCACCGCTGCGGGTGTACCCGGCGAACTATGGGTGCGTGGTTACGGCGTGATGCTGGGCTACTACGGCAAGCCCGACGAAACCGCCAGGGCTTTCGATGCCGAACGCTGGTTCCGCACCGGCGACATGGCGGTGATCGACGCCCATGGTTTCCTGCGCTACATGGGCCGCTACAAGGACATGCTCAAGGTCGGCGGCGAGAACGTAGACCCCACCGAGGTCGAAGCCTTTCTCGAAGGCCATCCGGATATCGCACAGGTGAAGCTCGTCGGTGTGCCGGATGCGCGCCTGGGCGAAGCGCCGGTAGCCTGCGTGATTCCGCGCGCCGGGGGCGAGGTAACGCTGGAGAGTGTGCGCGCCTACTGCAGTGGCCGCATCGCCAGCTTCAAGACCCCGCGACGGGTGGTGATCGTGGAAGGGTTTCCGATGACGACCACGGGCAAGGTGCAGCGCGCGGTGTTGCGGGAGCAGGTTTTGCAGGCGCCCGATTCGGGCCGGTAGTCCGGCGCGCTAAACTTGTGTGGCAAGCTGATCCGGGAAGGCCGGCAATGCTCGCAATACGTCTGCCCGCTTCAATTGAGCGGCGGGTTCTCTGGATGAAGGTATGTGCCATGCACATTAGACACTGGGTTGTTTCGCTTTCGGCTGTGGCGGTCGGCCTAGCCACATCATCGGCCATTGCCCAACTGGCAGGCGCTGCGTCAAGCGCGTCCCCTGGGCTAGTGGCGTCGCTGGTGCCCGAATTCGTGACCATGGACCAGAAGCTCGCTGCCTCCGACCAGGTGTTCGTCGGGACCGGGCGGCGCATCTATTTTCTTGACGGATCGGGACGCGAGACAAGCGCCGGCGATGGCCGGCAGGCGATCCTTGAAGTAGGCGTCGAACAGGAACTCAATGCCCCGAATGCGCAACGTGCGAGCGGCGTCGCCAAGTTTCTGCTTGAGGCTCCGGTCGGTGCTGGCGCGAAGCCACTCACCTACGACGAATTGGTGGCCCGGCATATCGGCAAGAAGGGCATTTACTTCGCAAGGCGCCAGTTGCCGCCCGGCGGCGCTGCCGGCCAGCTTGCTGTGCTGCCGATGCTGCTGAGCCTGGTGAACACGCCGGCGCGGCGCGGGCCGGTGGACAATCCCCTGCCGATCTCGGAACTGCAGACTGTCATGAACGCGATGCTGGTCAACGGCCACACCACCGAGGATCCGAACTGCTTCTAGAGCGGTCTAGAATCAATGGTTGAGCCGCATCTTTGGCCGATGGCTGAAGCCCTGAAATCGAGTTGATGGAGTCCGCTTGAATCCAAAAGACCTTCCGGCCGGCGCCACCATCCCGGCCGGCCATGACTGGGTTGCGCGCGCGCGTGCCCTGACCCCCATCCTCGATGCCGCCGCGCCGCGCATTGACGCGGCCAAGGGCCTGCCGTCCGATGTGCAGGACGCGCTGTTCGACGCGCGTATTTTTCGCATGCTTTTGCCGTGCTCGGTGGGCGGTGCCGAACTCGACCTGCCGACCTTCTTCGAGGCGGTGTATGCCGTGGCGCGCGGCGACGCCAGCGCCGCATGGAGCGTGGCGCAAAGCAATGCCTGCGCGATGTCCGCCGCCTACATGACACCGCAGGCGGCGGCGGAGCTTTTCGCCGACCCGCGCGCGGTGCTGGCTTGGGGCTTTCCGCAGGGGCCGTGCCGAATGACGCCGGTCGAGGGCGGCTGGCGTGTTTCCGGGGTGTGGGGCTTTGGCAGCGGCAGCCGCCATTCCACCTGGCTGGGCGGGCATTGCCAGGTGACCGACGCGGCCGGCACGCCGCGCAAAAAGGCGGATGGATCAGCGCGGGAGCGCACCGCGCTGTTTCCGCGCGGCGCCGTCACCATCGTCGACAACAAGTGGAATGTGCTGGGCCTGCGCGGCACCGGCAGCGACACCTATGCGGTGAAGGACCTGTTCGTGCCGGCCGAGCATGCGGTAGTGCCGCGCGGTGTCGGGCATGACCTGCAGTTGAACCAGGACGGCCACGTGGACGTCGAGACCGAGCGGCGCGAGAGCGGGCCCTTGTTCCGGTTTTCGCCCACCATCGCCTACCAGGCGGGGTTTTCCGCGGTGGCGCTGGGCATCGCGCGGGCGATGCTCGATTCCTTCATCAAGCTGGCCGGCGAAAAGACCCCTTCCGGGCAAAACGTCATGCTGCGCGACAGCGCGGTCATCCAGACCCGGGTGGCGGTGTCGGAGGCGCGCATCGCGTCCATGCGCGCGTGGCTCACGCAAACCTTGCGCGAATCATGGGAGGGCTGTGTGGCGACCGGTGCGCATGCCTACGAGCACCGCATGACCATGCGCCTGGCCTCGACTTACGCCGTCAGCGAGGCGGCCAGGGTGGTGGAGGACGTGTATTTCGATGCCGGCGCGACGGCGATTTTCGAAAGCCATCCGTTCGAGCGGCGCCTGCGCGACATGCATGCGGTTACCCAGCAGGTGCAGTCGCGCCCCATGCACCTGGAAACGGCAGGGCAGCATTTCCTGGGCCTTACGCCCAACCCGCGCTTTCTGTGACGCGTGGCGGCCGGCCTCACGCCGGCCATCACCATCAATCCGGCTTGATGTTGCCGTCGCGCACCACTTTGCCCCACTTGACGATCTCGGTTTTCACGTAGTCGCCGAACTGACGTGAGGTACCCCCCACCGGCTCGAAGGCCATGCCGGCGAGGCGTTCGCGCATGTCGGCCGTTTGCAGCATCTGGTTGATGGCGTCGTTGAGCCTTTGCACCACCGCGGGCGGCGTGCCGGCGGGCACAAACATGCCGATCCAGGTCTCGTCGGTGATGCCCGGAAAGCCCGCCTCGGCGAAAGTGGGCACATCGGGAAGGGAGGCGACGCGGGTGGCGCTGGAAACGGCCAGCGCTCTCAACCTGCCCGACTTCACGAATGGCAACGGGGTTGAAAGGGCGCCCGCACCCACCAGAGGTTCGCCAGCCACCACCGCGGTGATCGCAGGACCGGCGCCGCGATAGTGGATGGCCGTCATGTCGAGCTTGCCGATCAGGTTGAGCAGGTTCTCCGCGGTCAGGTGCGGGGTGGTGCCGCTGCCCGGCGTGGCGTAGGAGAACTTGCTTGTCTTCGCCAGCGCCAGCAGTTCGGACAGGCTCTTCGCGGCCACGCTCGGATGAACGAATACCAGGTTGGCCTGCTTGGCGATCACGCCCACCGGAATGAAGTCGCGTTCGGCGTCGTAGCCGCCGTTGGGTGCCAGGGTGACGTTGACCGCGAATGCGGATGTCGTGACAAGCAGGGTGTATCCGTCCGGCGGTGATTTCGCGACTACGGCCGCGCCGACGTTGCCGCCCGCCCCGCCTCGATTGTCGATGACCACCGGCTGCCCGAGAATCTCGGACAGCTTTTGCCCGGTGGGGCGGCCGATCATGTCGGCCGGCCCGGCGGCAGCGAAGGGAATGACCATGCGGATCGGCTTGCTGGGCCAGGCCTGGGCCAAGGTGGTCGTCGGTGCCGACCCGATCAGGGCGAACGCGATGACGGCGCGCATCCATTTGCTCACGTGTTGTCTCCTGGAAAGTTGTCGTCGGCGGTTTGATCCGCCGCAAAACACGTATGGTACGCTGCCAGCCGCACCTATCGAAACTACCAAAGAGACAACGGAGATTCCGCATGACCAAAAAGTCCGCAACATCGGGGGGCGCAAGCCGTTTCCCAGTTCTCACGCCCGAGACCCTGACCAAGCCGCAGGCGAAGATGCTCAAGTCGCTCCTGTCCGGTCCGCGCGGCGGTGGCGATGTGACCAAGGCTTCAATGACGAGCGCGCTCAACCGCGGCCCGTTCAATGCATGGCTGCGCAGCCCCGACCTGGGCGACCGCCTGCAGAAGGTGGGCGAATACATCCGCTTCGGCTCCTCGATGCCGCAGGACCTCAACGAGATGGCCATCCTGATCACCGCGCGCTACTGGACCTCGCAATTCGAATGGTTCGCGCATTCGGAACTGGCATTGAAGGCCGGGCTTGAGCCCAGGATCATCGAGGCGCTGGCGAAGAAGAAGCGCCCGTCGAAGATGACCAGGGAGCAGGCCGCGGTGTACGAGTTCTGCACCCAGCTGCACCACAAGAAAAAGGTGAGCAATGGTGCCTATGCGCGTGCCGTGGAATGCTTTGGCGAGCAGGGCGTCATGGACATGATCGCCGCGTCGGGTTACTACACGGTCGTGTCGATGACGCTCAACGTGGCGAAGGTGCCGGTGCCTGCCGGCAACAAGAAGCCGCTCAAGTAAAGGGTGCGGCGCCGGCGCCGCGGGCTGGACCACGGAGGGGATGGCATGAAGGTCACGATCATGTTTTTCAGGGGCGTGTGCGCCGCCTTGTGCCTGGCGGTGCTGCCGGCATTGGCGCAGCACGTGAAGGTCACACCGGTGGGTTCGCACCCCGGCGAGTTGTGCGCCAACGACCGCGCCACCATCTTCGAGGATCCGACCGGCGTGCGCATCCTGTATGACGCCGGGCAGACCGTCACCGGGGCCGACGACCCGCGCCTGGGCGATATCCACGTGGTGCTGCTGAGCCACGCGCATGGCGACCACATCGGCGACCTCAAGCTCAAGGCGATCGGGGCGGGCACCTGCGCCGGATCCGAACGCATTCCCGCCGGCCCGAATTCCAATACCGCCGAGATCGTCGCGGCAAAGAACGCGGCCATGGTGACCACCACCGACATGGGGGTGTTCATCGGCCGCAAGGTGCAGACCATCCGCGGCAAGCCGGTCACCGCCTGCCCGCAGAAGGATGGCGTCACCACGGTGCCGGTGGAGTCCGTGTGCCGCTCCAACACGCATCTTGGCGGTGGTTTCGTGGCGAAAACCGCGAGCGCCGCGCAGGGTGTGGAGATCACCATCGTCTATGCCGCGCACGCGAATAACCTGCCGCTCTCGCTGCTTTCGGACGCGCAGCGCGCCAGTGTCGAAGCCGAGGGCACCGGCATCGCCCCCGGGCCGCCGATCGGCTATGTGGTGAAGTTCAGCAACGGACTCACCGCGTATCTGTCGGGCGACACCGGCATCCATACCGAGATGAAGACGGTGGTCAATGAGTTGCACCGCGCCAACCTGGCGGTGTTCAACTTCGGCGCCAGTGCCGGCACGGTGCGCTCATCCGCCCATGTGCTCAACACCCTGGTGCGGCCGGCCTCGGTGATCCTGACGCATGTGAACGAGGCGGCCACCGAAGGCGGCAAGCTCAGGCCCGCGTCGCGTACTGCGGCCATCATCAAGTTGTTCAAGGGGCCGGTGCCGCACCTGGCGGTGAGCGGCCGCACCATGGAATTCGACGGCAAGGGCAAGTGCGTGGCCGGCTGCTGAGGGCCCGGTGTTGAAGAGCCGGGGCGGATTGCGGCACCGCGAAGCGATGCGGTAACCTGCGCATCCCGCAAGATGCAGGCGCACCGATGCGACCGCCCATGACCCAGCCCGACTTTCTTCTGTATCACGCCTGGAATTCGAGCGCCTCGCGCAAGGTGCGCTTCTGCATGGCCGAAAAGGGCCTGACGTACCAAGGCCTGGTGCTCGACCTCAACCGCTTCCAGCATCACACTGACTGGTACAAGCGCCTCAACCCGTCCGGCATCGTGCCCTGCCTGGTGGTGGACGGCCGCCCGCTGATCGAGAGCAACCTCATTAACGAGTATCTCGACGAGGCGCATCCGGCGCCGCCCCTGATGCCCGACGACCCGTTCGACCGGCATGAATTGCGCCGCTGGTCCAAGTACATCGACGATGTGTGCCTGCCGGCGGTGCAAAAGCCCAACTGGACGCAGATGATGCGCCCGATGGCCGCAATGTGGACCGACGAGGAACTGGCGGCGAGGCTGGCGGCTATTCCCAGCCAGGAGCGGCGCGACCTGTGGACGCGCATGGCGAGGAAGCCCTTCACGCAGGCCGAGATCGACGCCGCGCTCGACATCCTGGAAGACATGACCGTGCAGATCGAGCGCTACCTGCAGAAAAGCGGCGGGCCGTGGATTTTCGGCCAGCGCTTCACCCTGGCCGACATCAATGTCTCGCCGTATGTGGTGCGCTTCGAGGAGGAACGTCCGGGGCACCTGCGCCCGCTGGTGGCCGAGTGGTGGCGCCGCCTGACCGCCCGCTCGGGGTGGAAGACCGCCGAAATTGGCGGATTCACCGCCGACAGCGAGCGTAGCGTCCGTGAGGCGATGGCCGATCCGGAGTAGCAATCTGGGGTAGGATTCGCCCCCCGCGTCACCGGATGTGCAATGGCCCGAGTTGCGGCCGGGTTCCCCCGCAACTCCCCGCAACGGGCGAGATGGCCATTGCCAATAATGCCGCCATGAAACTCTCAATGTTTGCCGGAATGCTGCTGCTCGCGCTCTCGGGTGCGGCCGCGGCCGATTGCATCGAAAAGGCCGCCGCGACCTTCGGTACCCATCCGGACGTGCTGCGTGCCATCGCCATCGTCGAATCGAAAGTGCGGCCGCAGGCCGTGAATGTCAATCCGAACGGCAGCGTGGACCGAGGCCTGTTCCAGATCAATTCGATCCACCTGCCTGAGCTCGCGCAGGCCGGCATCGGCCCGGACGACCTGCACGACGTGTGCCTCTCCAGCAATGTCGCGGCGCTGTTGCTCAAGCGCAAGATGAAAGTGTTTGGCGACACCTGGGCGGCGGTGGGCGCCTATCACTCGACCATCCCTGAAAAGGGCGAGCGCTATATCCGCAAGGTGCGCCCGGTGTTCGAGGGCATGCAACGCCTGCGCATCACCGCGCAAGCGCAATAGCAGATCGCCGGCGCCAGCCGACGCGCGGGCCGCCCGTTCAGGCGGCGGCCGGCTCGATGTCCAGGGTAGTGGTGCGGCGCAGCTCGCGGCGGTATTTGGTGTCGTCGAAGGGGCGCGCGCGGTGCATGGTGGCGCGGTTGTCCCAGATCACGAAGTCGCCCACGCGCCAGTGGTGGCTGTGGACAAACTCCGGCCTGGTTGCATGCTCCATCAGTTCGCGCAACAGCAGTCGCCCTTCCGG
Organism: Burkholderiales bacterium; assembly: GCA_965279115.1. Taxonomy (GTDB): domain Bacteria; phylum Pseudomonadota; class Gammaproteobacteria; order Burkholderiales; family JAEUOS01; genus JAEUOS01. The sequence goes on along the minus strand of OZ257137.1, from coordinate 1,705,942 downwards.
CACGCGCCAACCGATGATCGAGGAGGCGTGCGAGGCCAGGTACAGGCCCTTGCGCCCGGCGCGTGGGAAGTTGCGCACCAGCGGGTGCACCGCGCCTTTCAACTGCTCCTTCTCGGCGGCCTGGAACTCGAATCCCAATACCTCGCGCGAGTAGGCGATGGAGTGGTGCACCTTGAGGTCCGCGACGGTGGCCTTCATGGTGTCGTCAAGCGCGTCGTAGGCGGCGCGCATGTCGGCGAACTGGGTGTCGGCATCCACCGGCGGAATCACCCGGGCGGAGAGCATCGAATAGCGCCCGGCCGGGTCCACGAAGGTGGCATCGGCGTGCCACAACTGGTTGGCCAGGCCTGTCATGCGGCGCCGGTCATCCGGCGACAGTAGCTGCCCATCCGCACCCACATTGGAAATGTCCGACAAGGCTTCGTTGCCAAAGCGGTTTTTCACCAGCACCGAGGTGGAGGTCTTGGCGTGCAGCTGGCCATCGAAGCGCTGCGCGAAATCCAATTGCTCGTCGTCGGTGAACGGCTGGTTGCGGAAAACCAGCACGGCATAGCGGTCCATGCCGGCGCGGATGGCTTCCAGCGTTTCACGGTCGTGCACCGTGCGCAGGTCGATAGGGCCGACCTCGCCGACGAAATGGGGGTGGAGCTGCTTGATCGAAATGGTCATGTCGATGTCTCCTGCCTGAGCCTGAAATCCTACTCCGGATTCCGTTTCAGTTCGTCCGGGTCGGTAAGATGCGGCTCATATGACCAACGAATCCCGCATCCCCTCGTTTTGCACCCAGTGCCGCTCGCGTTGCGGCTGCGTGGCCGTGGTGGAAGAAGGGCGGCTCACGGCCATCGAGCCGGACCCCAGCCACCCCACCGGCGCCAAGCTGTGCCCCAAGGGGCGCGCTGCGCCGGAACTGGTGTATCACCCGGACCGGCTGACCACACCGCTCAAGCGCACCGCTCCCAAGGGCGCGGCCGATCCCGGCTGGCAGCCGATCTCGTGGGACGCGGCGCTGGATGAAATCGCGGCGCGCATGGCCGACATCAAGGCGCGGCACGGGGCCGAGCAGGTGGCGTTCTCGGTGACCACGCCATCCGGCTCGCACCTGCAGGATTGCATCCCGTGGATAGAGCGCCTGATCCGTGCCTACGGCAGCCCCAACACCATCTACGCCACCGAGATCTGCAACTGGCACAAGGACCATGCCACCCGCTTCACCTTCGGCCACGACATCGGCACGCCGGATTTCGCGCATACCGACTGCATTCTCCTGTGGGGTAACAACCCTGCCGTGACCTGGCTGGCGCGGGTGGCGGAGATACAAGGGGCGGTCAAACGCGGTGCGCGCATGGTGGTGGTGGACCCGCGCCCGACCGCGTTTGCCAAACAGGCGGACTGCTGGCTGCAGGTGCGGCCCGGCACCGACCAGGCGCTCGCGCTGGGAATTGCGAACCTGATGATTGAAGCCGGCACCTTCAACGCCGGCTTCATGCGCGAATGGACCAACGCACCCTTGCTGGTGCGCACCGACACCGGGCTTTTCCTGCGCCAGAGCGACGTCGAGGCTGGCGGCAGCGACAAGGTGCTCTACGGGCTGGGCGACGCCGACCGCCTCATCCCCTACGACACGACCCGTGGCGTATGGCTGGCCGACCCGGCGGACGTCGCGCTCACCGGTGCCGCGCACGTGCCCACACTCATCGGCGAAGTCGCCTGCCACACCGCCTTCGAGTTGTATGCGACGGTGGCCGCCGAATGGCCACCGGAACGCGTGGCCGAGCACACGGGTGTGGATGAAGTCGCCCTGCGCCAGGCGGCCGCCATCATCAGCAGCGCGAAAACGGTGGCCTACTTCGCGTGGAACGGCATCGGCCAAAGCGTCACCGCTACGCAAACCGACCGCGCCCTCACGCTGTTGTATTCACTTACCGGCAGCGTCGGCGCACAAGGCGGCAACGTGCCGGGCGGCGCTGCGACTTTTGCCGACATTTCCGGTGCCGACCTGATGCCCGTCGCGCAACGCCCCAAGGCACTGGCCCTGAAAGAGCGCCCGCTTGGCCCGGGCTTAAACGGCTGGGTCACCGCGCGCGACGTCTATCGCGCGGTGTTGCAAGGCGAACCCTACCCGGTGCGCATGCTGGTGTCCTTCGGCACCAACCTGCTGGCTTCCCAGCCCGACACTGCACTGGCGCGGCAGGCGCTCGAACGCCTGGAATTTCACGTCCATGCGGATTTTTTCCTGAACCCGACCGCCGCCTATGCGGACATCGTCCTGCCCGCTGCTACCTCATGGGAGCGCGAGGGCCTGCGCGCCGGCTTCGACACCAGCCTTGCGTCGCTCAAGCGCGTGCAACTGCGCCAGGCTGTGATCGCACCGCGCGGCGAGGCACGCAGCGACACCGACATCGTGCTGGGCCTGGCCGAGCGATTGGGAATGAATGCCGAGTTCTTCAACGGCAGCGCCGATGCCGGCCACGACACAGTGCTCGCGCCCGCCGGGCTATCCGTAGGCCATCTGCGCCAGCACCCGGAAGGCGTGGAAGTACCGGGCGAGGTGGCGTTGAAGGCCTATGCAAAGATGGTCGACGGCGTGCCCAGGGGATTCGCCACCCCCACCCGCCGCGTCGAAATCTACGCCGAGACCCTGTTCAACCACGGCATCGCGCCGCTGCCCGTGCTGGAAGCCAACGACCTGCCGATGCCGCCACCCGGTTACCCGCTGCGCCTGGGTGCGGCAAAGGTGCTGGCGTTCTGCCACAGCCAGCACCGCAACCTCGCCTCGCTGCGCCAACTGATGCCCGACCCGCAAGCCGAGATCGCGCCGGAGACGGCGCGTGCGCGCGGCATCGCCACGGGCGACTGGATTCGCATCCGCACCGGTACCGGCAGTGCCGTGGCACGCGCGCGGGTTTCGCGTGACCTGGCCGAGGGCACGGTGTGCGCGCAGCATGGATGGTGGGTCGAAGGGGCGGCGGGGACGCCCTATGACAGTAAGCATCTGCTAGCTGCCAACCTCAATCAGGTGATAGATACCTCGCGGGATGATCCGGTGTCGGGGTCGATTCCGTTGCGGGCGAGTTGGTGCGAGATAGAAAAATTGAGGGCTTGAAGTCAAGCCCTCCGGGTCAAGCCGTCGCCAGTGTCAAATGCCCGATTGCTGCCCTGAACTGCAAATTCACTATTCGATGATTCTGTCTGCCCGAACCAGAATCTCCTTGGAAAATGAAACTCCAATCGCCTTCGCAGTCTTTTGATTGACGACAAGTTCAACTTTTGTCGCCTGCTCAACCGGCAATTCGGCCGGCTTGGCGCCGCGCAGGATCTTGTCTACATATGCGGCGGCGCGGGCATAGTGTTCTTCAATGCTCTGGCCATAGCTCATCATTCCGCCGGCTTCCACATGTTCCGGTGTCCAGAACAAAGTTGGAATGCGGCTTGCGATCGCCAGCTCCGCGATTTTTCGCGAATGCGCACTGTACAAGGGACTTGGGGTTACGATCATGGCGTCCGGGAGTTCCCGGGCCGCTGCGGCAAAGGCTGGCTCGATGCCGCTCTCGTCTTGCGCTTCCAGCGCGACAATATTTACACCAGCGATTCTGGCGCTTGCCTCGATACGCTGGAAATTATTTACCAGCCGGTTTTTCCACACGGCAACTGTCTTTAGTCGCGGGAGTGTCGAGCGCAAGAGTTCAAGGTACTTGTCGCCGATCTCCGTTGACATATTGGAAAGGCCCGTAATGTTCCCGCCGGGCCGTGCGAGACTTGTGACAATGCCAAGCCCAACTGGATCCCCGGTTTGCACCATGACGATGGGTATGGTTTTCGTGGCTCGTTGCGCAGCGAAAACCGCGTTCGTGGTTGCCGCCAGGATCACGTCTACATTGAGCTGCACAAATTCCCGCGAAAACTGATCGAAAAGTGAGTTTTTTCCCTCGGCGAATCGCTTTTCTATACGTAGGTTCTTTCCTTCAACGTACCCAAGTTCGCCGAGGGCTCGAGTAAACGTTCCAAGAAGGCGATCTGACGCGGGAGTCGAACGGAATCCGAACGCCAAGAATCCGACTCGCCATTCCTTGGCTCTTGGCTGGGCGCGCAACGTCGTTGCAGCGGCACATAGGCCAGAACCCAACGCGAATATCACCCGACGGCGCAAATTCATGTTTGCCCCTCCCCTTTTTCGAGCAATTGTGCGACAAACGAAAATGGCAAACAACACGCTGCCGACATTGGTTCGGCGGGTGATGCCCGGAAGGCATTTTCGGGAACCAACGGCCGCCCAGATGCACCGGTGACCCGCGAAACGCAAGTGGCAGAGGTAGACTCACTGCTGGCCAGACAACCAAAACACGCGCCGCCCACGGCGCCCACCGAGACACCACCTTCATGACCTACGACACCATCATCGTCGGCGCCGGTTCCGCCGGCTGTGTGCTGGCCAACCGCCTCACCGCCGACGGCAAGCGCAACGTACTGCTGCTGGAAGCCGGCCCGCGCGATACCAATCCATGGATCCACGTACCGCTGGGCTACGGCAAGCTGTTTGCGGAGCCGAGTGTCAACTGGAGCTACGAGTCGGAGCCCGAACCCACCTGCAAGAACCGGCGCATCTTCACCCCGCGCGGCAAGGTGCTGGGCGGCTCGTCCTCGATCAACGGCCTGGTGTACATCCGCGGCCAGAAGGAGGATTACGACGACTGGGGCGTGCCGGGCTGGAACTTCGACGGCATGCTGCCGTACTTCATCAAGGCCGAAGACCAGAGCCGCGGCAAGAGTGCGTATCACGGCACCGGCGGGCCATTCGCTGTATCCGACCTGCCTGACCGTCACGAGATGTGCGACGCCTTCATCGAGGCGGCGGTGGCCAACGGCATTCCGCGCAATGACGATTTCAACGGTGCCTCGCAGGAAGGCGCCGGTTACTTCCAGGCCAACACGCGCAACGGCAAGCGCATTTCCACCGCGGTGGGCTATCTGCGCCCGGCCGAGAGCCGGTCCAACCTGAAGGTGGAGGTCGAGGCACTCGCCACCAAGGTGTTGTTCGAAGGCAAGCGCGCCACCGGCGTGGAATATCGCCAGGGTGGCGTGCTCAAGACGGCGCAGGCGCGCGAGGTCATTCTCTCCGGGGGTGCCTTCAATTCGCCGCAACTGCTGCAACTCTCCGGCGTGGGCCCGGCGGCATTGCTGCAGGCGCACGGCATCCCGGTGGTGCACGAGTCGCCGGACGTGGGCGAATGCATGCAGGACCATTTCTATGTGCGCACCTTCTGGCGCTGCACCCAGCCCATCACGCTCAACGACGACATGATGAGTATGTGGCGGAAGGCCAGGATCGGCCTGCAGTACCTGCTGCAAAAGCGCGGGCCGCTCACGGTGAGCGCGGGTTACGCCGCGGCGTTTACCAAAACGCGGCCGGAACTCACCCGGCCGGACGCGCAGTTCTACTTCATCAATTTCTCGGTGGCCAAGCGCGGCGGCATTCTCGACCCGTTCTCCGGTTTCACCTGCTCGGTGTCGCAGTTGCACGTCGAGTCGCGCGGCCATGTGCGCATCAAGTCGGCCGACCCGTCGGCGGCGCCGGCCATCCAGTACAACTACCTGGACAGCGAGAACGACCGCCGCACCATGGTCGATGGTCTCAAGAAGCTGCGCAAGCTGGTCAACACAGCGCCCTTCAACCGCTACGTGGCCGAGGAGCGTACCCCCGGCAAGGACGTGAACACCGACGACGAGTGGCTGGACTTCTGCCGCGCCACCGGCGAAACCGTGTACCACCCCACCTCCACCTGCCGTATGGGCACAGACGCACGCTCGGTGGTCGACGACAAGTTGCGGGTGCGCGGCATCGAAGGCCTGCGCGTGGTCGACGCCTCGATCATGCCGGCGGTCGTCTCCGGCAACACCAATGCGGCGGTGGTGGCGATTGCGGAGAAGGCGTCGGACCTGATTCTCGCCGGCTGACAAGGGCGGTGTCAGTCGTCCAGTGAGCGAGCCAGCTCGCGGATGGTGTCGATCAGCTTGGTTGCCGCCGGGCTTTGCGCTCGATTCGCGAGGGTGAGCAACATGGTGGGCATGGCCCATTTGCCGATTTCGATCGGCAGCACCTTCACCGCATACCGGTTACCCACATAGCGCAGAAACGATCGCGGCATCACCGTGACGAACGGGCCTGAGGGCAGCACTGCAAAACGCATCTGCAACGAACCGCTGACTGCCCAGCAGGCCGGCAGGGGCATACCCTCGCGCCGGAACGCTTCGACAACCGGAGAATTACCGCTCGCCTCGTTGCGGGAGAGGATCCAGCGTTCTCCCGCCAACTGTGCCAGGGTGACTTTGCGGCGCTTTGCCCAGGGGCTGTCGCGATGGACCACCACCTGCAGCCTTTCATGCAATAGTGGTTCGGCACGGATGGCCGGGTCGACCACGGGCCCATAAGGCCGCGCGATAACGACGTCGCTGACGCGTCCGAGCAGAAACTGCGAGATCAGCACCGGGGCATCGCCCGTATCAACGCCGAAGCGAACGCGCGGGTAGCGCCGGCTCATGTGTTCCATCGCCGTGGCGACCAGGCCGGCGTTGTACACCTCGGGGCAGGCGATGTTGACTTCGCCGGCGTCCGGATCGGCCAGGTGCGCCACATCCTTCACGCCCTGGTCGAGCGCATCGAACATGGTTTGCGTCCTGGCGGCGAGTGCCTGCCCGAACGGCGTGACCGCAACGCCGTGGCGCCCGCGCTCGAGCAATGGCACGCCGAGTTCGCTTTCAAGTTCGGCTATGGCCTTGGAGACCGCGGGCTGTGAAAGGTGCAGCTGGCCGGCCGCGCGGCGCATTCCGCCGGCCGATACAACCGCCATGAAGGTGTCGAGGTCGCGCAGCCTGATCCGCCGCCTCGCTTTTCGGACGTCAGTAACCATACCTGCCTCCTGATCACGAAACGTGATCATACCTTCATGAAACGGAACTATTCAATGATCACCCGGAACACTACGATTGATGCATGCACTTTCGTTCGCCCGCTCACACCGCCCCGGTCTTGCGTCAGCCGACGCCCGGCCTGATTCTCGGGCCGTTCTATCCGCTTGATCCGCCGGAACACGCCGGCGCGGACATCTGGTTGCCGGAACAGGCCGGGTTCGACCGCCGCTTGCCGGTCGAACTCGCCGGCAGAGTCCTGGACCGGTTTGGCGACGCGGTGGGCAATGCGCGCGTCGAAATCTGGCATGCCGACGAGGACGGACGCTACGCGCACCCAAGCGCGCCGCCGCCCGCGCCGCTGGATGCAGGGTTCAGGGGCTATGCCAGCCTGCGCACCGGCGATGACGGGTGTTACCGCTTTCGCACCTTCAAGCCGGGCGCCTATGGCGACGGGGGGCGGCGCCGCGCACCCCACATCCATTTCCAGGTCACCGGCCGGTACGACCGCCAGGTGACCCAGATGTTTTTTCCCGGCGAGGCCCTGAACGCCGAAGATCACTGGTTTCGCTGCACGCGCCGCGCGCACGAACTCCTGCCGCGGATCGTCGGCGCCGGAACCGATCGTCTGCACCTGGCCTGGGACATCGTGCTCTACACCGGCTAGGAACATCCGCCTTCAACATCGACACCACAAGGAGCGTCACATGCGAATCGATCCCAAACGTCGCCGCTTTTTGCAACAAGCGCTGCCCGCCGCAATCGCGATGGCGGCGTTGCCGTCAGGCGCCAGGGCGCAACCGATGCCGGAGAGCGCGCGCATTCTGTGCGGCTATCCGCCGGGCGGCGCGGCCGACGTGATATGCCGAAAGCTTGCGCAGCAACTGTCGGGCAAGTGGGCGCGCTCGGTCGTCGTGGAGAACAAGCCTGGCGCCGCCGGGCGCGTCGCGGTGGATGCGATCAGGACGTCCGCGCCGGACGGCTTGTCGATGCTGGTCACGCCGGGTTCGATCGTGACGATGTATCCGCACATCTACAAAAACCTTTCGTATGACGTGTTCGGCGATCTCGCGGCGGTTTCCATCGTGGGGATGACCGCGTTTGCCCTGGTGATCGGGCCGCGCGTCCCGGTGACAGTACGGACATTCCCTGATTTCATCGCCTGGTGCAAGGCCAACCCCGCTGTCGCGGATTGCGGAAATGCCGGCGCCGGGTCGTTTCCGCACTTCATGGCGATGCTGATGGCGCGAGAAGCCGGCATTGCGCTGACCCATGTGCCCTATCGGGGAGGCGCAGTCTCCATGCAGGCGGCGGCCGCCGGCGAAGTGTCCGCAGCGCTGTCCACAGAGTCGGCGGCATTGGCGCTCTCGCAGGCAGGCAGGGTGCGTGTACTGGCGACCTCCGGACCGGAGCGCTCCGCGTTCCTGCCAGACGCACCGACCTTCCGCGAATTGGGCTTTGCCAACCTGGCGCAGCGCGAATGGTTCGCAGCGTTCATGCCGGCGAAGGCGCCCGCAGCGTCGGTCGCCTTGGTCGCCGACGGCATCCGCGCGTCGATGCGCGAGGCCGACCTGCGCGGCGTATGGCACAAGGCGGCCCTTGGGGCGGAGAGTTCGACCCCGCAGGAACTGCAGCGCGCCCTGCGGAGTGAATTCGACTTCTGGGGCCCGATCATTCGCGCCAGCGGGTTCACGCCCGAGGCTTGACGCCGGCGTTGCCGTGAAGCGCATATCGGTGAATTACGCTTCATAAAAGGAGGCGAAAATGCCATAATGCGCTTCATGACCGACTGGATCTGGCAATCCGCCGCCTGGCCCGACTTTCGCCACGACCCGAACGTGCTGGCGCCCGCAGTGTCGGCGGCACGTCGCGCGCAGGGCGAAATTCTCGGCCTTTTGCAGGCCTTGGGCGTCGATCAGACTCGCGGTGTGGAAGCGCGTATCTGGGAAGCCGAATCTTTGGCCACCGCCGCCATCGAGGGCGAACACCTCGACCTGGCCAGCTTGCGCTCTTCGATCGCGCGACGGCTTGGCATCGGCGGATCGTTACAAGCACCGACGCGCCTGGTCGACGGCCTGCTCGACATGCAGGAAGACGCTGCCATTCATTGGGACAAGCCGCTCACCCTGAAGCGCCTGTGCGCCTGGCATGCGGCGCTTTTTCCGACCGGTTACTCGGGTTTGCACCCGGTCGCCGCAGGAAAGCTGCGCAGCGCGCCCGAGGCCATGCAAATCGTCAGCGGGCCGATACACAACCCCAAGGTGCATTACGTCGCGCCGCCTGCGGACCGGGTACCTGCCGAGGTCAGGCGTTTCCTGGCCTGGTTCAATGACGAAAGCCGCACGCTGGATGGCCTGCTGCGGGCCGGGATCGCGCACCTCTGGTTCGAGATCATCCATCCGTTCGAGGATGGCAACGGCCGCATCGGACGGGCTATCGTCGATCTCGCCCTGGCGCAGGACCTGCGGGGGCATCCGCGCATCTATAGCCTGGCTGCCGAAATGGCCGGCATGCGCAGCCGCTATTACGAGGAGCTGCAACGGGGCAGCCGCGCGGATGCGGACGTCAACCAATGGCTGGTGTGGTTTTGCGATGTCTTCACGCAGGCCAGCCTGCGCTCGAAGTCCATAGCGCTCTCCGCGCTGGCGAAGTCGCGCTTTTGGGCGGACCACGGTGGTACGCCGGTCACCGAAGCGCAGGCCAAGGTCGTCAATCGGCTACTTGACGCCGGTCCGCGCGGCTTTGAGGGAGACCTCACCACGCGCAAGTATGTGGCCCTGACCGGCTTGTCGCGGGCGACTGCATATCGTGATCTTGCCGCCCTGGTGGCGGCCGGCATGCTGGCCAGCCGCGGCCAGGGCAAGGCGACGCGGTATTTCATCAATTCGCCGGGCTGGGAGCCGGCGGTTTGAGATAGTTGCGTTCGCAGCGCGATGGCGCTGCGCGAACCTTGCTACTGGATACCGCGACAATCGTGCCCTTCAATCTGGATGTGTGATTGTGTCGGGATGAGGCGTTGGCATCCCATTTTTCTGTTTGGAGCATTGCAATGGATCACCAATACAACGGCGTTCACCTCGACGCACCGCTCACCGAGTACCTGCACATCTGGGCGCTCGGCACCGGCAGCCCGTCGCTTTCGGTGCAGCGCCACGGCATCGCGACCCTGATCCAGGCCAACGGTCGCTGGCTGTTGTTCGATGTCGGGCGCGCGGCGCTGCAGCGCATGTACGAGTGCGGCATTCCGATTCCGGAAGTCACCGACGTGTTCCTCACCCACCTGCATTCCGACCATATCTGCGGCATGCCGGATTTCTGGATGACCGGCTGGTTCGTCCTGCACCGCAAGAAGCCGCTGCGCATCTTCGGGCCGGAAGGCACGCGCAGGATGATCGAGGGTCTCAAGGAACTGCATCATTTCGACGTGACCGCGCGCAGCAAGTACGAAACCGCCCTGTCGTCGGGCAAGGACTTCGACGTGCACGAGTTCGGCGAGGAGGTGGTCTACGACGAAGGCGGCGTGCGCGTCATTTCGTTCCTGGTGGACCACGGGCCAGCGGTGAAGCCGGCCTACGGATTCCGCGTCGAGTGCGCCGGCAGGAGCGTGGTGCTCTCCGGCGACACCACGATCTGTCCGGGGGTGCTGGAGCATGCCGCCGGCTGCGACGTGCTGATCCACGAGATCGCCGCCGCCTCGAAGCGGCAACTCGACGGCAACGAGATCACGCGGCGCATCCTTTCCATCCATACCGACCCGGACCAGATGAACGAGATCTGCCGGCGCACCCGGCCGCGGCTGACGCTGCTCAACCACGTGAGTTTGTGGCGCGTCACCCAGTACGACATCCTCGCACGGGTGCGCGCCGGTTACGACGGCATGGTCGAACTCGCCCAGGACCGCATGGAGGTGCTGGTCGGCGACGCCATCCGCATCTTCCCGCCCGGGCCGCCCAAGGTCGCCCAGGACCTCATCGTCAGCGACACCCACTAGAAAGCCCGACATGATCAAACGCATTCCCGCGCTCGCCGCGGCCTTCGCCCTGTTCGCTTTGCCGCTTGTGGCGCATACACAGACTTTCCCCTCCCGGCCGCTCAAGATCGTGGTGCCGGCCGGCGCCGGCGGCGCGGCGGACCTGCTGGCGCGCGCTGTGGGCGATCACATGGCCACCGCCCTGGGCACCAGCGTGGTGATCGAAAACCGCGGCGGTGCCGGCGGACTCATTGGTTCCGACGCGGTCGCCAAGGCCGCGCCGGACGGCCATACCCTGCTGGTCACCTCCAACACGCTGGTGATCGCGCCGGCGCTGTACAAGGTGCCGTACGACACGGAGAAGGATTTCGCGCCCGTTGGCATGATGGCCACCGCACCCAACCTGTTGGTGGTCAATGCTGACCTCGGCGTCAAGACGCTTGCCGAACTCATCAGCCTGGCAAGGCGCGAGTCGGGTCGCCTGGCCTATGGCTCACCGGCGGTCGGGTCGGCGGCGCACCTCACGGTCGAAATGCTGGCGCGCGCGGCCGGCATCCAGCTGACCCACGTGCCTTTCAAGGGGCCGCAGCAGGCCATCATGGAAACCATCGCCGGGCGCGTGCCGGTGACCATCGCAGGTGTCTCGAACGCATTGCCGCACCTCAAGACCGGCAAGCTGGTCGGCCTGGCGGTGGCGGGCGAGGAGCGCTCGCGCCTGATTCCGGGCGTGCCCACATTCGCGGAAGCGGGCGTGAAGGGCGTCGATGCCTCGCTCTGGTTCGCCATGCTGGCGCCGGCGGGTACGCCCATGCCGGTGATTGACCGCCTCAATGCGCAACTCAATGGCGCGCTCAAGGCGGCGGAGGTGCAGGCCCGCCTGGACGCCCTCGGGTTCGACGCCACCGGCGGACCGGCGGCGCGACTGGGCGACGCCATGCGGCGGGAGATTCCGTTCTACGCCAGGGTGGTCAGGGAGGCGGGCATCAAGGTCGAGTAGGCACACGCCGCGGACGGCGCATGCGGCCCACCCGCGGCCCTAGGGCTTGAACTTGGCCGGATCGATCCGCGCCACCGCTTCCTTCCAGCGCTGGCGGTCCTCGCGCAGGAAAGCCGGGAAGCGCTCGGGCGAGTAAGCGGTATCGAGATCGAAGCCGATTTTCAGGAGCACGTTGTCGATGAAGTCGCGGCTAGACACGGCCTCCCAGATCACGCCGGACAGGCGCTTGACGATGTCGGGCGGGGTGGCTGCCGGGGCAAACATGCCGAACCACACGCTGAACAGGTAGTCCGTATAACCCAGTTCCATGAAGGTGGCGACATTGGGCAGCAGCGGATGGCGCCGCGCGCCGCTCAGCGCGATCGCCTTGACCTTGCCGGTGGCGATATGCGGCAAGGGCAGCGTCAGCGCGGCGAACAGGAGTTTTGTTTCACCGGAAAGCAGCGAATTGAACGCCGGCGCGATGCCCGCGAAGGGCACGTGGATCATGTCCAGCCCGGCCAGGCCGATGAAGCGCTCCATGGCGATGTGGTGCTGGCTGCCGACGCCGGCCGATGCATACGGTACCTTGCCGGGGTTGGCGCGGATGTAGGCCACCATCTCGCGCAGGTTGGCGGCCGGGAAGTCACCCGCAACCACCAGCACCAGGGAGGCCTGGCAAAGCAGGGAGAGCGGCGCGAAGTCGGTGTCCGGGTTGTACTGCATCGGATTGCCCAATGCGGGCAGTATCGAGAACGGCGGATCGTTGGCCAGGAGCAGCGTGTAGCCGTCGGCTGTCGAACGGGCCGCGGCCGCCACCCCCACCTGGCCCGCAGCACCCGAGCGGTTTTCGATCACCAACGGTTGTCCCAGCACCGGCAGGATGCGTTGACCGACCTGCCGGCCGATCAGGTCGAGCGTGCCGCCCGCCGGCACCGGCACGATGGCGCGGATCGGCCGGTTCGGGTAGCCCTGCTGGGCGGGCGCGCCGCCACTGAATCCGGCGCTGGCGATCGGTGCCGCCGCTGCCACGCGGAGTAGCCTGCGCCGCAGCGCATCCGGTTTTGCGAAGTCGTTGCCGGCGTTTTTCACGGACTGCTTTCTCCAGGGCGCCGACGGCTATGCCGTGCGCAGTTTCTTGGGATCGATGCGTTGCACCCACTCGCGCCATTTGCGCCGGTCCTCGCGCAGGAAGGCGCCAAACTGCTCGGGCGGTGTCGAGGGGCTGGGGTCGAAGCCGGCGGGCAGGAGCACGTTGTCGGTGTATTCCTTGCCGGAGACCACGTTCCAGACCATCGCCGCGAGCTTGCGGGTGATCTCCTGCGGCGTGGCCGCGGGCGCGAACAGGCCGAACCACGCGCCGCAAACGAAGTCCGCGACGCCCGCCTCCGCGAAGGTCGGCAGGTCGGGCAGATTCGGGTGGCGGCGCGCGCCGGTCCAGGCTATCGCCTTGAGCCGCCCCGACTTGATGTGCTGCGCCGGCAGTGCAATGGCCGCCAGCATCACCTGCGTGCTGCCGGCCAACAGGCCCGTGAAGGCCGGGCCGATGCCCTGGTAGGGCACGTGCAGCATGTCCAGGCCATGGCGCACGGACAGGGTCTCCATGGCGATATGGTGCTGGGTGCCGACCCCGCCGGTGGCGTAGGTGACCTTGCCCGGATTGGCCTTCACGTAGGCGAGAAATTCCTGCAGCGTGCTGGCCGGGAAGGCCGTGCCGGCGATCAGCATCAGTGACGTCTGGGCGATCACGCCGAGTGGCGCGAAGTCGCGGTCCGGGTCGTACTGCGTCTGCATGCCCAGCGCGGGCAATATCGAGAACGGCGTGTCGTTGGCCAGCAGCAGGCTGTATCCGTCGGGCGGCGAATTGGCCACGTTGATGGTGCCCATCGTCATGGAGGCGCCGGGCTTGTTGTCGATGACGAAGGGCTGCCCGAGCACGGGCGCAAGGCGCTGGCCCAAGGGCCGGATGACGGTGTCGAAGGCGCTGCCCGCCGGCACCGGAATGACCACCCGGATGGGCCGGTTCGGCCAGGCGCCTGGCGCGGGTGCCTGGCCCCATGCGGCCGGCGCGATGGCGGCGACCGCGCTGCCCAGGGCGTAGCGCAGTGCCGCGCGGCGCGACGGCGCAATGCCGGCGTGAATGGTCGATCGATTGTCTCGCTCCATGCGTCACCTCTTGTTTGTTGTGGGTGCAAGCGCTGCTGAGTGGCTCATGGTAGCGGCCCGACCGGCGCGCCGCAAACGAATTCTTCGGCCCTGCAACCAGGCTGATTCGCGCCACGAAGACCATCCGTGCCAGCCAGGACAAGCCGTGCGAAGTCGATGGTGTCGGAGGATCCGCCATCGCGGGCCGCCTGATTTGTTGGACGCCGTGCGCGCGTTTGTCTAGGATGGCGCCTTCCAGACCCCCGGATCTCCCATGCAAGCGGACAAGCGTTACCTCGTCGCCATCGACATCGGCGGCACCTTCACCGACATGGCGGCCTTCGACCGCGCGAGCGGAACGGTCCACGTGGCCAAGCAACTCACCGACTACCCGTCCTTCTTCGACTCGATCGGGCGCTGCCTCGAGGAGCGCCGCATCTCGCTCGGTGATGCCGAGAGCTTCAAGCATGGCACCACCCTGGTGATCAACGCCCTGCTGGAGCGCAAGGGGGCGCGCACCGCCATGGTCGCGACGGCGGGATTTCGCGACGTGGTCGAGATCGGGCGGGGCAATCGCCCGCTGCAGTTCGAACTGGAGTACGCCCGCAAGGAGCCCCTGGTGCCGCGCGAGCTGCGCTTCGAGATCGCCGAGCGCATGGGCGGCGATGGCGCCCCGATCACGCCACCGCGCGAGGCCGATGCCGACGCGCTGGCCGCCGAGCTGCGCGCGAGCGGCGCCGAGTCGGTGGCGGTGTCGTTCATCAACGCCTACGCCAACGACACCCACGAGACCCTGGTCGCCGGCTGGCTGCGCGAGCGCCTGCCCGGCGTGTTCGTCTGCACGGGATCCGAACTGACGCGCGAGTGGTACGAGTACGAGCGCGGCTCGACCGCCTGCGCCAACGCCTTTGTCGGCCCGCAGATGGGCCGCTACGCGACCTCCCTCGACACCATCCTCGACGAGCGCGGCTTTCGCGGCAAGCGCTTCTTCATGGGCTCCGGCGCCGGCGCGATCTCGCTCGCCCAGGCGGCGCGCCAGCCGATTCGCCTGGTGGAGTCCGGCCCGGTGGGCGGGCTGGTCGGGGCGGCCGCCTATGCGCGTGCGCTCGGCATCGGGCACATGGTCGCGCTCGATGTCGGCGGCACCACCGCCAAATGCGCGCTGGTCAAGGAGGGCGGCTTCGAGATCAACACCACCTACTGGGTGGGCGGCTACGCGCGCGGCACGCCGATCCGCAGCAGCATCATCGACATCGTCGAGGTGGGGGCCGGCGGCGGGTCGATCGCCCATGTGGACGAGCTCAAGCGCCTGCATGTGGGCCCGCGCAGCGCCGGCTCCAACCCCGGGCCGGTGGCCTATGGTCGCGGCGGCACGGAGCCGACCCTGACCGACGCCAACGTCGTGCTGGGTCGCATCAACCCGGCGAATTTCCTTGGCGACGGATTGCACCTGGACGTGCCGGCGGTGCACGAGGCGCTGCGCTCGCGGGTGGCCGTGCCGCTCGGCATGACGGACACCAGCGACGTGACCACGCTGGCCGCCGGCATCCTGACGATCTCGTCGGTGGTGATGGCCGGCGCGATCCGCAAGGTCACCGTGGAGCGCGGCGAGGACCCGCGCGACTTCGTTCTGTTCGCCTATGGCGGTGGCGGTCCGCTGCACGCGGTGGAGCTGGCGCGCGAGATCGGCATTCCGCAGGTGGTGATTCCGCCGCGCGCCGGCATCTTCGCGGCGCTCGGCATGCTGTTCGCCGATCTGGAGAACGACGCCTCGGCCACCGTCCTCCTGCCGCTCGGGGAGGAGGCGATGCCGCGCGTGCGCGCCGCGCTCGGGAAGCTCGAGGCCGAGGCGCTCGCCGGGCTGGGCAACCAGGTGGCGGGCGCCGAATGCACCCTCGTGCACTCGGCCGAGCTGCGCTACAAGGGCCAGATGCATTCGCTCAAGATCCCGCTCGATTTGTCCGGCGGTGCTGCAGGTGTGCGCGCCACCTTCGAGAAGCTGTACGGCAAGCGTTTCGGCCATGCCAGCAGCACCGGCGAAGTGGAGTATGTGGGCCTTGGCGCGACCGCGCGCCTGGCCACCCCCAAGCCGGCGCTGGAGGCGATGACGCCGGCCGGATCGGGTGCCGCGCCGGTGCCTGGCAGGCGCCGGGTTTACGTGTCCGACACGGTGAAATGGGCCGAGGTGGCGGTCTGGCAGCGCAGCGACCTGGCGCCCGGGTTCACCGCGCAGGGGCCGGCGGTGATCGAGGATTTCGGTTGCAGCTGCTTTGTCGATGCGGGAACCGCCATGCGGGTGGGCGCACTGGGCGAGCTCTGGCTGACGCTCGATGGCGTTGCGCCGGCGAACAACATGACAGGGGGAACAGCATGAACCAGCAAGCCGGCACGCCGGAAGTCGATCCGGTCACCGTCGAGGTGTTGCGCCACCGGCTCTACGCGATCACCGAGCAGATCGAGGCCAACATCATCCGCACCGCCTACAGCCCGCTGATCTACGCCTACAAGGACTTCGCGGTCGGGATGGTGGGCGCCACCGGGGAGCTGATCTGCATGGCGCGCGGCGGCATCCCCTTGTTCTGCTCCACGCTGCTCAGCACCGCGGTGCAGGACGGGCTCGACCTGTACGGACCCGGCGGCATCAAGGAAGGCGATTTCATCATCTGCAACTACTCGGGCGTGATCGGCCAGCACCTCAACAACGTGGTCATGTACACGCCGATCTTCGACAAGGGCGCGGATTCGCCATGCGCCTTCATGGTGGTGGTGGTGCACTGGATGGACGTCGGCGGGCGCGATGTCGGCTCGGCCGCCTCCAACACCACCGAGAACATCTTCCAGGAGGGCATACAGTTCCGCACCGTCAAGCTGTGGAGCGAAGGCAAGCCGGTCGCCGACATGTACCGCATGGTCGAGTACAACACGCGTTTTCCCGACATGGTGCTGGGCGACCTCGGCTCCCAGCATGCCGGCTGCGCCCTCGGGTGCCGCCTGTTCGGCGAAATGCTCGAACGCTACGGCCTGCCGGTGGTCAATGCCGCCATCGCGCGCATTCTCGACGACTCCGAGCGCATCGCCCGCGATGTCGTGCGTTCGATGCCGGACGGCGTCTACAGCGCGGAAACCTTTCTCGATGACGACGGCGTCGGGTTCGGCAGCCCGGTGCCGGTGCGCGCCACCATCACCGTCAGCGGCGACAACATCAACGTCGACCTGTCGGGCTGCGCGCCGGTATTGAAGGGCGCGGTCAACTCCGGGTACCACGGTGGCGGCGTCACCGCGGCCAGCATCGGCCTGGCGATCATCATCGGCGGCGAGGACGCGCCCAATGCCGGCACCTTCCGGCCGCTTACCGTCACCCTGCCGCCGGGCACCTTCCTGAGCGCGCCGGCGACCGCGCCGATGGCGCGCTACAGCTCGCCGATGGCGACGGTGGTCGATGTGGTGCTGCGCGCGGCCGGCCAGGCATTGCCGGAGCGCATGGTCGGCGGCCATCACGGCACCTTCGGCATCCACGTCTTTTACGGCAACGACGCGCGCGGCCGGCTGTTTCGCATCACCGATACCAGCCAGGGTGGCTACGGCGGGAGTCAGCGTGGCGACGGGCCGGGTCCGTTCAAGACCCTGGTGCATGGCGATTCGGCCAACGTACCGGTCGAGCTTCAGGAGGCGCTGTATCCCTACCGGTTCGAGGGCGTCAGGTTGCGCCAGGATTCGGCCGGCGCGGGGATGCACCGTGGCGGGCTGGGTATCGTCAAGGACTACCTGGTCACCGGGCCTTGCCGGATGAACGTGGCTTTCGACCGCGTGGTCTGCCCGCCCTGGGGCGTGGCCGGCGGCGGCGACGGCGTGCCGGGCAAGGTCACCATCCGCAAGGCCGACGGCAGCGAGCAGGTGGTGCTCAAGGCGGACATGCCGATGCAGGCCGGCGACCGGGCGCGCGTGGAGACCGCCGGCGGTGGCGGCTACGGCGACGCGCGGCAGCGGCCGCGCGAAATGGTGCTGCATGACCTGGCGCGTGGCTACATCAGCCAGGCCGCCGCGCGCGAGCTCTACTTCCTGAAGTGAGGCCGCATTACGGAGGTGGATACCAGGCGGCGTCGCGCTTTTCGTGAAACGACGCCAGTCCTTCGGCGGCTTCCGCTGACTGTCGTCCTGCCGCATGCTCGGCGACGATGGCGCCGAAATGGCTGCGATGCACTTCCGACCAGGCCTGGCGCAATACGCCGGCCTTGGTGACGGCGTTGGCGCGCGGCGCGTTGCGCAGCAGCGCGTCCACCACCTTGGCCCCGGCGGCCTCCAGGTCCGCCAGCGGCACCACCTCATGCACCAGGCCGATACGCCTGGCTTCGTCCGCACCGAAGCGCTCGCCGGTTTGCGCATAGCGGCGCAGGTGGCGCACGCCGATGGCATCCGCCAGTTGCGGAAAGATGATGGTGGCCGCCATGCCCCAGCGGGTTTCGGCGATGGCGAACAGCGCGTTGTCGGCGGCGATCACCACGTCGCAGGAGGCGGCGATGCCGGTGCCGCCGCCGAAGCAGCCGCCCTGCACCAGCGCCACGGTGGGCACCTGCAGGGTGTTCAGTTCCCACATCGCGCGGGCGGTGCGTTCTGAGGCATCGAGGTTGGCTTGCGATCCCTGCACGCGCACCGAGTCCAGCCAGCCAAGATCGGCACCGGCCTGGAAGTGCCGGCCATTGCCGGAGAGCACCACCACACGGGTATCGCGGCCGGCGCGCACCCGGGCGCAGCCGGCGATGATCCCGTCGAGCATCTCGCCGTTGTAGGCATTGTTGACCGTCGGGCGGTTGAGGGTCATGCGCACGACGCCGCGGGCGTCGCTTTCGATGGTGACCGGTGGCTGTGACATGGAGGGCTCTTCCTGACGGGCTAGCGGCGCGCTTCGAGCGAGGCGCGATCGTAGCCGGCGACCTTCTTGTAGGAATTCATCATCGCGGCGATTTCTTCCGGCGAGATGATGTCGTTGATATCGGCGAACGGCTTGTCGCCGCTGCGCTCGTAGACCTCGCGCAGGATGGCGTCCGGCGGGCCGGAGCGGTTGGTGCGCACCACCGCAGCGGTGGCGGGCAGGCGCGCCGTCTCGTAGGTCTTGAGCGCGGCATGCACGTCGCCCGCGGCGGCCAGGCAATCGGTTAGGCAGCGCGCATCCAGAATGGATTGTCCCGCGCCATTGGAACCGCGCGGATACATCGGGTGCGCCGCGTCACCCAGGAGCGTGATGCGGCCGAAGCTCCAGCGCGGCAGCGGGTCGCGGTCGACCATCGGGTACTCCAGCACCTCGCTGGCGCCGCGGATCAAGGCCGGCACGTCGAGGAAATCCCAGCGCCATTCCTCGAAGGCACCGACGAAGTCTTCCAGCCTGCCGACCTTGTTCCAGTCCTGCCGGTCGTGGCGCGGGGTTTCGATCTCGGCCACCCAGTTGATCAGTTGCGTGCCGTCGGGATGGTTGCGGATCGGGTAGATCACCATCTTGCCGTGGGTGAGCCAGCCGCCGCGCATGTAGCTCTGCCCGGTGAGATAGGGTTTCGCCACCGTGACGCCGCGCCACATGTTCACCCCCGAGTAAATGGGCGGGCCTTCATCGGGATAGAACTGCCTGCGGACCACCGAGTGAATGCCATCCGCCGCCACCAGCGTGCGGGCCTGTACCGGCGGGAGCGCCGCGCCGGTGGTGGTGTCGACAAAATGCGCGGTGGCATGGTCCGGGCCATCTTCGACGCGCACGCAGCGCTGGCCGGTCACCACGCTTTGCGCTCCGGCGCGCTCGATCACGGCGCGGTAGAGGATCTGCTGCAGGTCGCCGCGATGGATCTGGATCTGCGGCCATTCATAGCCAGCGAAGGTGCCGACGGCTTCCTTGTGCACCAGTTGCCCGTGGCGGGTGTAGAAGCAGCTTTCCTTCGCGACCACGCCGGCCTGTTCCATGGCGGGCACAACACCCAGTGCGCCCAGTTCCTTGTTGGCATGCGGCAGGATGGTGATGCCCACCCCGATGGGGCGGATCTCCGGTGCGGTTTCGTGGATGCGGAACGAAATGCCGGCCTTGTGCAGCATCAGCCCGAGGGTGAGGCCGCCGATGCCGGCGCCGATGATGAGGACTTCCATGGAATGCGTTCGAGGTTGCGGGAGGCGGGATTATCCCGCCTTTGCCCGCAGCGGCTACAACGCGGGAATGTCCAGCGGCGTCAGTGGCGCCTTGTGGAGCATGACGATTTCGTTGTCGCCGTCCTTCCAGGCCGGATAGCGGCTGCGCACCAGCGGATCATGGCCGGGCACCAGGTGGTCGGGCGTGTCGGCCAGCTTCATCAACTTGCGAAAGCCTTCCAGCATGTCGCCCACGTGGAAGATGATGGGGAAGGGCGACTCCTTGTGCAGGTTGGCGTAGTAATGGGCCGCATCGGAGGCGAGCACCACCCAGCCACGCTCGGTGTGCACCCGCACGCCCTGCAGCCCGGCGGTGTGCCCGCCCACATACACCAGCTGGATGCCGGGCGCGAACTCGGCATCGCCCTCGTAGAAATCGACGCGCTGGTCGTACAGGCCGCGCACGATGTGCACCACGTCGTCGACGTCGTAGGCATGGCGCATCACGTCGTACTTCATGTACTTGCCGGTGGCGTACTGCAATTCCTTTTCCTGCAGGTGCAAGCGCGCGTTGGGCAGCATGTGCACGTTGCCGGCGTGGTCGTAGTGCAGGTGCGTGACGATCACGTCCTTGACGTCGCCTGGGGCGATGCCCAGCCTGGCGATGGCGTCGATCGGCGAGCACAGGAACTGGCGGTTGCGGCGTACCGAGGCTTCCTTTGAAAAGCCGGTATCGACCATGATGGTGCGCCCGGCGCCACGGATGACCCACACGAAATAGTCGATCGGGTAAGGCCCGTCATGCGGGTCGAAGGCCATGAAAGCCTCCTGGCGCTTGCGCGCCATGGTTGCATAGCGCAGGGCGTAGATCTCGTATTGCGGCAGGGGCTGGGTCATGGATGGATCCGTTCGGAAGGGCAGGTCCGCATCAGGCGGGATGTTGCCAGGGGTTGATGACAGGCACACTCAATCCACCGAAGTGCCGGGTGTTGCGGGTGGCAATTGCGGCCCTGCGTGCCAATGCTATGCCTGCGATTTGGGTGTCGCGCATGTCACCGGGGCGCCCGATCTTGCGCCGGTCGGCCGCCAGCGCCGCAGCCTGCTCAGCCGCCGCGCGGTCGAAATCGAGGATCCTTTTTTCGATGACGACATTGTGCAAGCGCGCAAAGGCGGCTTCGAGAGCGGTGCGCCGCTTCCCGTCGTCCAGGCAGGCGATGCCGAGTCGAATCTCGAAAATGCTGATGCTGGAAAGCCAGATCGACTCAGCGGGTTGGCTGTCGAGCCAGTCGACCACGATGGCTTCCGGCGTTGGGCGCATAAGCGCGGAGACAACGTCGGTGTCCAGGATGATCATTCGTCGAATGTGGCCGGACGCGGGCGACCGCCGCGCACTTTCGGAATGTCTTCTTCAAGACCGATGCCGGCGAAAAGTTCGGCTATACGGGAGCCGAGCTTGATTGGCGGGCGATCGGGCTCCTTTGCGGCCTTGAGAAGTATCTGACGCACTTCTTCTTCCATGCTGCGACCGTGGAGTACGGCGCGCTTTTTGAGCCGCGCTTTCACATCTTCATCGAGATTTCGAACGACAATCTGGGCCATGTCATCTCCCTGATCGATAAAGATATCATGATATCAAAGAACGCCGGAATGGTGATTTGACGTGGCCGCGTTGCCGGATCAGGATTTTCCGCGTGCTTCGATGGCGGCATGGCGCGAGAGTACCAGCCTGGCCTGGTCGACCACCGGCAGGTCGACCATGCGGCCCTTGTAGGTGAAGGCGGCGCGGCCGCTGCCGACTTCCTTCTCGAATTCGGCCACCAGGCCGCGCGCGAATTCCACTTCCTCGGGCGAGGGTGCAAATTCCTCGTTGATGATGGGCACCTGGTTGGGGTGCACACAGAAGGCTGATTCAAAGCCCAATTTGCGGGCGCGGCGGATGCGCGCGCGAAAGGCCTCGGGTTCCTTGAAGTCGGCCACCGTGCCGATGAAGCCCACCGGCATGATGCCGGCGCGCCGCGCGGCGGCCACGCCCATCACGTTGGGCACATAGAGGCCGTCGTCATCCACCGCCATGCGCATCGAAACCGCCAGGTCTTCGGCGCCGACGATCTGGCCGACCACGCGGGTGTGGGATGCGGCGATCTCGTTCATGTGGGTGAGACCCTCGGCGTCTTCCACCATGGTGATGATGCGGGTGTGGCCGACCGGCAACCCCTGTTCGAGTTCCAGCTCGGCCAGCACCTCGGCCACCTGCTGCACGAAGGAGGCGTCCGGCACCTTGGGCAGCGCGATGGCCAGCACAGACTTGCGCACGATGGCTTCGAGGTCGCGCACCAGCAGGCGCCACGGGCGGTTCACGCGCACGCTCACGTCGCGGCCGGCGGCGGCAAAGCGGTCGGCGATGCCGCCGGCGCGTGCACGCGCTTCCTCCTTTTGCGCCGGGCCGACGCTGTCTTCAAGGTCGATCTGCAGCAGGTCGGCGGGCTGGCGGAAGGCCGATTCGACAAAGCGGTCTGACACCGCGGGAACGAACAGGATGGAACGCCACAGTGGCAGCGGACGGGTCTCGTGGGTATTGCGCATGGGTCTCTTTCTTACGGCAGTCGGTCGAGTTCGGCGTTGATCTCGGCGGTGTGTTCGCCGAGTGCGGGGGCGGGGCGGCGGAAGCCGCCGGGGCTGCCGGTCAGGCGCGGCACGATGTTGTGCATCGGCAGGCTGCCCATGTCGCCATCCTCCAGCCTCACGATGGCTTCGCGGCCGTTGGTATAGGGGTGGTCGAGCAGGTCGGCCATCGAGCACACCGGGCCGACGGTGACGCCGGCGGCCTCGAAGAGGTCGAGGTTCTCCTGCGTGCTGCGCGCACCGATGAAGCCGGCGATGATGCGGTCGAGCTCGACACGGTTGGCCACGCGGCCCTCGTTGGTGGCGAAGCGCGGGTCGGTCTTGAGTTCAGGCCGGCCGATGGTGTCGAGGATGCGCATGGCCATCGACTGCATCGACCCCGAAAGCGCGACAAAGCCGCCGTCGCCGCACTGGTACACATTGCGCGGCGCGGTGTGGGAGGACTGGTTGCCGGCGCGCATGGTGGCAACGCCGGTGAGTTGCGTCTTGGCCGCCTCGGAGGCGATGAACGAGAAGATCGGCTCGAACAGCGACAGGTCGATCACCTGGCCGCGGCCATGACGCTCCGCCACGCGCAGTGCGGTGAGCACGCCGGCGGCACCATAGACGCCGGCGATCATGTCGGCCATTGCCAGCGGGGGCAGCACCGGCGGACGGTCCGGATAGCCATTGAGATACGCGAAGCCCGACATCGCCTCCACCAGCGTGCCGAAGCCGGGCTTGTGGCTGTAGGGGCCGGTCTGGCCCCAGCCGGAAATGCGCACGATCACCAGCGCGGGATTGTCCTTCAGGAGTTCCGCCGGGACCAGGCCCATCCTTTCCAACCCGCCCGGGACGAAGTTCTCGACCAGGATCTGCGAATGGCGCAGCAGCTTTTTCAGTTGCGCCAGGCCTTCAGCCGACTTGAAGTCCAGCACCATGGAGCGCTTGTTGCGGCCGTAGACCTTCCAGTAGATCGGCTGGCCGCCTTCATTCCAGCGCCGCAGGTCGTCGCCGCCTTCGGCACGCTCGATCTTGATGACATCGGCGCCGAAGTCGGCCAGATAGGCGGTGAGCATGTTGCCGGCCACCAGGCGCGAGAGGTCCACCACGCGCACGCCTTCGAGCGGGCCGGGGGTGTCGGGGTCGTACTTGAGAGCGTTGCTCATTGATTGATGACCAGGGCGGCTCCGCCCAGCCCGAGATGAAAATCAGTCGAGCAGCACTGCCGCAGTTTGCGCGTCACCATGACAAACGCCTTGTGGTGATAACTAGGATTATAAAATTGTTATCACTATGGTCGGTCGCTAGCGCGCCGCCGGCTTGAAGCACGGCGTTGTCACTTACGTGGCAGGTGTTTCGCCAGCGTCCGGGATGCTGTCCCCGCGGTGCACCGCCTGGTTTGATGCGAGCCACGCGGCGCGTCGCCGGAACAGGTCCGGCACGACACGATTGGCCTCGGCGATCGCCTGCTGCAGGTCACCGGACATCAGCTCGCCGTTGTCGACCAGGATGCGGCCGCGCACCATGGTGACGTCGACGTCACCGCCCTGCACGGCATGCACCAGGTTGTGGTGTAGGTTGCCTGCCGGCCCGCCCAGGAGCGGCGTCATGCGCGGCGTGTCGGTGCGCACCGCGATCAGGTCGGCGCTCTTGCCTGCTTCGAGCGAACCGGTTTCGGCTTCCAGCCCGAGCGCGCGCGCGCCAAGGATGGTCGCCATGCGGCACACCGACCAGGCATCCAGCGCGGCGGCGTCGAGCTTGTTGAACTTGGCCAGGAGCGAGGACACCTTCATCTCCTCGAACATGTCGAGGTTGTTGTTCTCCTTTTCGCCATCGGTACCCAGGCCCACGTTGATGCCGGCGGCCAGCAGGGCTTCGACCGGCGCGGCGCCGCTGGCGAGCTTCATGTTGCTCACCGGGTTGTGCGCCACGGCGATCTTGCGGCGCGCCAGGATGGCGATTTCCGCCTCGGAGAGCCATACGCAATGGGCGAGCAGCGTGCGCGGTGCGTCGAGCAGGCCGAAGGATTCCAGTGCCTCGATCGGGCGCAGGTTGTGGCGCCGCAGGGTCTCCTCGACATCGAAGCGGCTCTCGTTGCTGTGGGTGTGAAAGCCGGTGCCGTGGCGCCGGCTGATCTCGATGGCGCGCCGCCACGCCGGCGGCGTGGCGTAGAACATGTGCTCCATGCCCACCCACACCTGGACGCGGCCGTCGGCGCCGCCGTGCCATTTCTCGATCAGGGTCTCATTGCTGTCCAGGGTCTCGAAGTAGTCGTGGTCCGGGTGTTCGGCCACGTAGGGCACCAGCACGGCGCGTATCCCCAGGTCGCGGGCGGCGCGCGCGCTGCCTTCCATGTGGCGCCACATGTCGACGATGGTGGTGGTGCCGGCCAGCAGCGACTCGGCATAGCACAGCCGCGAGGCGATCTCGGCGTCCTCGGGGCTTACCACCCGGTGCATGGGGTCGATGTACTGTTGCAGCCAGTCCCATACCGGCAGGCCCTCGGCGGTGCCGCGCAGCAGGCCGGAATGGGAGTGGGTATTGATGAGGCCGGGCATCAGAAGCCGGTTTTTCAGGCGCCGCACCGCCACGCCGGGATTGCGGGGCAGGATCGCGGCCGCAGGTCCCACATCGGCGATGCGGCCATCGGCGCCTACCAGCAGCGCGGCATCGCTCACGATGGTGTTGGCCGCATCCATAGTCAACAGATGGTCGGCGTGAAGAATCAGGGGTTCCATGGCGTGCTCCGCAGGGCCGGTTCGGGACCCGGGGTCAAGCAAGAATCAGGCAAGAATCCGACTCGCTTTTCCATCGGACGGGCTATCGCGACGGCTGGCCGCTCAGCCTTGGCTCAGGCCCAGCGCGCGCGCGATCACTTCCTTCATGATCTCGCTGGTACGGCCGTAAATGCGCTGCACCCGCGCATGAGGCCGTAGCCGCCGCGCGGCTGCAGGGTCTCGTCGATATCGATATTGGTTGGTCATGCGTGCACCAGCAAGCTGGTGCGGCCGAGTTCAACGTACTTGTGCGCGGCAAAGGCGCGTTCAATGGCAACAAGACTTCTGCGCAACAAGCCTTCGAGGTCGTCATTCGAAATGTTGCCGGTCGAAATCAAAAGCAATCGAGGCTGCCCTGTCAGCAGGAAAGTCTGGACGAAATCGCTATCCTTGGTGACGACGATCCGGTCTTCGCGCATGGCGACTTCCACAATCTCGTGGTCTGCAGTCCGGTTTCCGTTGGGGAGTTCAAGGGTGTGACGAACGTCGTGTCCGCACTGCACCAGCCACCGCGCAAGTTTCAGCGGCAACTGCGCGCCGACCAAAAATCTCATGCTGCGATCGGTTCGATCCGGCTTACGTGCGCCAACCGGGCCGCGAATGCCAAGGCCGCAAGCACGTCGTCCCGCTCCAGGTCGGCGTAGTCGGCAAGGATGTCGTCAATGCTCATGCCGGAAGCGAGCCATTCCAGAATGTTCTCTACCGGATAGCGCAATCCGCGGATGCACGGCTTACCGTGACAGATGGCCGGGTCGATAGTGATGCGTTGATCCATGAGGCACCTCTGGGGCTGGTTTTGCGCAAGAAGCGTCAGTCTAATCCTCTGGCGCGGATGATGTAGGCTGGAATTGTCTCGCCCATTGCCGCGCGGATACTGGCCTATCCCTTGTTCAGTCCCAGCGAGCGCGCGATCACTTCCTTCATGATCTCGTTGGTGCCGCCGTAGATGCGCTGCACCCGCGCATCGATATAGGCGCGGGCGATCGGGTATTCCATCATGAAGCCATAGCCGCCGTGCAGTTGCAGGCATTCGTCGATGATCTTGTTCTCGATGTCGGAGGCCCACATCTTGGCCATGGCGGCGGTGGCGGCGTCGAGCTTGTTTTCCAGCAGCAGTTCCATGCAGCGGTCGACGAACACTCGGCCCACCTGGCATTGGGTGGTCACCTCGGCGAGCTTGAAGCGGGTGTTCTGGAACGACGACACCGGGGTGCCGAAGGCCTTGCGGTTATTCACGTAGTCGATGGTCCACTTGATCGCCGCCTCGGTCTTGGCCATGGCGCCGATGGCAATCTGCATGCGCTCCCAGGGCAGCTCCTGCATCAGGTAGATGAAGCCGTTGTTCTCCTCGCCCAGCAGGTTTCCTGCCGGCACCTCGACGTTGTCGAAGAAAAGCTCGGATGTGTCCTGGCCCTTCAGGCCCATTTTCTTCAGGCGCTTGCCCTTGGTGAAGCCCGGCATGCTGGTGTCGACGATGATGAGCGAGGTGCCCTTGGCGCCCTTGGACGGGTCAGTCTTGGCGACCACGATCACCAGGTCGGAATGCCAGCCGTTGGTGATGAAGGTCTTGGAGCCTTTGAGGATGTACTTGTCGCCCTTCCTCACGGCGGTGGTCTTGATGGACTGCAGGTCGGAGCCGGCGCCCGGCTCGGTCATGGCGATGGCGCCGATCAGCTCGCCGCTGGCCATTTTCGGCAGGTATTTCTTCTTCAGTGCTTCGCTGCCGTAGCGGTTCAGGTAGGGCGCGACGATTTCCGAATGCAGGCCGAAACCCAGCGAGGAACTATTGACGAAGGCCTGTTCCTCCATCAGCACCACGCTGTAGAGGCGGTCAGCGGCCGCGCCGCCATATTCCTCCGGCATGCTTACGCACAAAAAACCGTTGGCACCGGCCTTTTGCCAGACCTCGCGGTCGACATAGCCCTGTTCCTGCCAGCGCTCCTCATGCGGGGCGACTTCCTCGTTCATGAAGCGGCGCACGGAATCGCGGAAGGCTTCGTGGTCGGGGGTGAAGAGGGTGCGTGGAACCATGGTTTGTCTCGGCTTTGGTGTGGTTGGCAAGAGGCGCCCGCAACGGCGCGCAAGCCCCAAGTGTGCAACAAATCCGGGCGCAAGTCGGCTCGGATTTACCCTTTCGCCGCGAGATCGACGGCGCGCTCCAGCAGGGTCTTGTCCTTGCGCATCTTGAACTTCTCGACCCGATGCGTGGGCGTATGCGGCAGGGCGTCGACGAAGGTGACGTAGCGCGGCACCTTGATGGGCGCCAGGTGCTCGCGGCACCAGGCGGCGATTTCCTGCGCCGTGACCTGCTTGCCCTCGCGCACCACGATGGCGGTGAGGATGTCGTCCTCGCCCAAGTCGGCCGGGACGGGGATGGCAGCCGCTTCCAGCACCGCCGGATGGTTGCCGATCACGCGGTCGAGTTCGGCGCCGGAGATGTTTTCGCCGCGCTTCCTGATGATGTCCTTCTTGCGGGCGACGAACCAGTAGTAGCCGTCAGCGTCGATCCAGGCCAGGTCGCCGGTCATGAACCAGCCGTCGCGGAAGGCGGCCTTGGTTTGCTCGGGGTCGTTGAAGTAGCCCTGCATCATGGTCGGCGTCTTTACCGCCAGTTCGCCGGTGACGCCGACGGGCACGGTGTTGCCGTCGTCGTCGACCACCTTCAGTTCGGTGAGCTTGATTGCCGGGTCAGGGTGCAGGCTGGGCTTGCCCATGGAGCGCACGCGCCGCTCGCCCGCAAACGAGTTGTTGACCGCGCCGGGAATCTCCGACATGCCGAAGCCCTCGATCACGTGCGGCATGTTGAATTCGTCGCGGAACACCCGGTAGGTTTCGTCGTCGAAGGGCGCGCCGAACATCTTGCGCAGCTTGTGTCCGGGGCGGTATTCGCTGCGCGGCCGGCGCATCAATATGCCGGCTGCGGCGGCGATGGTGTTGACCTCGGTGGCGCCGGTGGCATGCGCAACTTCCCAGAAGCGTGTGGCCGAGAAGCGCGGCTCGAGGATCAGGGTGGCGCCGGCGGCGATCGCGCCGGAGAGCGAATAGAAGATGGCGTTGATGTGGAACATCGGCAGCACGCACATCAGGCGCTCGTCGGGCTGCAGGTGCATGCGCTGCACGAAGCCCTCGGCGGCCAGCACCACGCTTTTTTGCGCGTGCATCACTCCCTTGGGGAAGCCGGTGGTGCCGGAGGTATAGACCAGGATGCAGGTGGCGTCCGGCCGCCCGCCGGGTGTCACCGCCGCGCCCGGCA
Organism: Burkholderiales bacterium; assembly: GCA_965279115.1. Lineage (GTDB taxonomy): Bacteria > Pseudomonadota > Gammaproteobacteria > Burkholderiales > JAEUOS01 > JAEUOS01. Next base: position 1,677,209 of record OZ257137.1, on the reverse strand, counting down.
GGTCGTGCAGCACCGGCACGCCATGTGCCGCCGCGATGTCGCCGGCCGGCTGGTTGAGCGCGAACCACGGCGCCGGCTCAAGGGCCGCGCAGGCGCTTTGCGCCACCGCCAGGGCTTCCGGTGCGGCGATCACGCCACGTACGCCTGAATGGGTGAACACGTAGCGCACTTCGTCGACGCCATAGTCCGCGTTGACCGACACCATGATCGCGCCCAGGTGGGCCAGCGCGAAGAAGGTGAACACCGTCACCGGGTGGTTGGGTGACATCACGCCGATGCGGTCGCCTGCCTTCACCCCCTTGGCTGACAGCACGGCCGCCGTGGCCAGCACCTTCTCCAGCACCTGGGCGTAGGTGAGCGAGGCGCCCTGGAAGACGATGAATTCCTTGTCGGGAATCTGCCGCGCCCGGGTTTGCAGGAAGCTCATCAGCGTGTAGTCGTGCCTGGCGAAGCGCGAGATCACGTCCAGCGGCATGATGGTGCCGGGTTCGAGCGGGATGGTGAAGGCGTTGGGATGCATGGGGGCGAAGGCGCGGGTGAGGTGTGGGCGTGCGGCGTTGTCGATCTGCTCAGTCCAGCTTGGCGCCGGAGACCTTGACCTTTTGCGCCGCCAGTTCACGGTCGCCCTTCAGGAAGTTGGCGAACTGTTCGGGCGTTTCGGTGACCGGCTCGAAGCCCAGGTTGGTGAGGAACTTGGCCTTGAACTCGGGCGTGGCGACGATCTTCGCGGCTTCCGCAGCGAACTTCGCGGCGATGTCGGCGGGCGTGCCGCGCGGCGCGGCGACGCCGAAGTAGAACGAGGCGTCGAAACTGGCGAAGCCTGCTTCGGCAAAGGTCGGCACATTGGGCGCCACCACCGCGCGCGACTTGCCGGCCACCGCGATGGCCTTCAGCCGCCCGTCGTTGACAAACGGCATCGCCCCGCCGATGACGGCGACCATCATGTCGACGCGGCCGGCGACCAGGTCCTGCAAGGCCGGCGGCAGTCCCTTGTAGGGGATGTGCTGCATCGAAAGGCCGTTCTGGTTGGACAGCCAGGCCATCGGCAGGTGGTTCACGCCGCCGGCGCCCACCGAGGCGTAGGTGAACTTGTCGGGGTTCTTCTTCACCTGCTCGATCAGTTCGCGCATGTTGGCGGCCGGGAAGTCGGGCCGCGTGACCATCATCAGGTTGGCGGTGACCAGGCGCGACACCGGCAGGAAGTCGCGCACGGTGTCGTATGGCACTTTCGAATACAGGTGCGGGTTCAGGGTGAACACCGAGTCGGACGCCACCAGAAAGGTGTAGCCGTCGCCCGGCGACTTGGCCACCGCTTCGGCTGCGATCATCTCGTTGGCGCCGGGGCGGTTGTCAACGACCACCGGCTGGCCCCAGTTCTCCGACAGGCGCTGGCCGAGGCCGCGCACCAGCACGTCGGCCGGGCCGCCGGCCGGATAGGGCACGACGATCTTCACCGGGCGGGAAGGATAGGCCTGGGCCAGCGCCTGGCCGGCGGACAGGGTGGCGGCAAGTGCGGTCAACGCGGTGATGAAGAGGCGTTTGCTGGTGTGCATGTGTTTCTCCTGGTCGTGAAGCGGATGGGGCGAATGGTCAGACGAGGAATCCGGGTGGCGGCGGCAGGCCCAGGACCTCCTGGCCGAACATCGGTGCCTGCACATCCCAGGTCAGGGCGATGTGCGAGGCACCGGCGTTGATGTCGCGGAACTGGCGTTGCAGGTGGCCTTCGGACATCAGGCCGCCGGCGCCGCTCATGGCCATGACGTTGTCCATCGCCTGCTTGGCCAGGCGGGTTCCCCAGGCGAGGTTGCGCTTCCAGCGCAGCTTGTCGGCGCGCGGCGAGCCGGCGCCTGCTTCGGTTTGCGCAACCATCTGCGAGAGGTCGGCGCGGAACTGGGTTTCGAAGAAATCCACCGCGGCCATGGTGTCGGCAAGCCGCAGTTGCAGCGGCGCCATCTCGGCCAGCCGGGCGCCGGTGTAAGTGCCAGCGCGCTTCTTGAGGGTGGCCGCCATCTCGGTCGCGGCAGCGCGGGCCAGGCCGAGCGGGACCATGCCGAGCGCGAAGCCGAACATCGCGAAGGTGGGCAGGCGATACAGCGGCGACGCATGGACCCGGCCGCCAGGCACATTGGAGCCCTCGGCAAACACCTCGGCGGCCAGCGTGCGGTGCTCAGGCACGAAGGCGTCGACCACCTCCACGGTATGGCTGCCGGAGCCTGCCAGACCGTAGGCGCGCCAGTCGTCCAGGCTTCTGAAATGCGGTTGTGGCACCAGGAAGAAGCGCCGTTCGGGCGGCCCGCTCCTCTCCGCCAGCGCACCCACCAGCATCCATGAGGCGGCATCGACGCCACTGCCGAAAGGCCACTTGCCGCTGACGCGATAGCCACCGTCGACCGGGATCGCGCGGCCGCAGGGGAAGGCCAGCCCGGTGGTGGCGACCGCGCCGGGTTCGCTGTCCCAGACGTCGTGCTGGGCCTGCAATTCAAACTGGCCGATATTCCAGGAATGTGTGGCAAGGTTGAGCCATACCCAGGCGGTGGAGGCGCAGGCCTTGCACATTTCCAGCACCACCTCGAGCAGCACGTCGGCGCCGAGTTCGGAGCCGCCGAACAGGCGCGGCTGCATCATGCGCATCAGCCCGGTCGAGTACAACTCGGCGATGGTCTCGTCGGGGCAGCGGCGGGCAGCTTCGCAGGCAGCGGCGCGGGAGGCCAATCGAGGGGTCAGGCCACGCGCGGCTTCGATCGCCTGCGCGGCGGTGATGATCGGGGAATCAGGGTGTTTCATGGGCCAATCGCGGTAATGCGGCGGTGGCGCGCGGGTCGCGCGCCACCGCTTCTTGCTCAGTCTATCTTGTACTCGGAGGGGAACGTGTAGCCGAGTTTCTTGAGTTGCGCGATATAGGCGCGGAACACCTGCGTGCCAGGCTCGCCGCGCTTGTTGGCGTCCTTGGCCATGTCCCCCGGCAGGGTGGTGATGGCCTTGGCCCACTTGGTGCGCTCGGCCTGCGGCAGGTCAATCACCGACACCCCGGCAGCCTTGAGTTTTTCCAGGCCTTCGATGTCGGCCTTCTGTTGCATCTGCGCGTTGACCACATCGTATTCGCGACCGACGGCGACGAATACGTCCTGTACCGGCTTGGGCAGTTTTTTCCAGGTGTCCATGTTGATGGTCAGGCCGATCGCGGCCGGTGCGCCCAGGCCGGCATTGAGGTAATACTTGCCCACCTCATGCAGCTTGAAGCCGAAGTAGGGGCCGGGGAAGATCACGAAGCCCTGGTAGACGCCGGTCTGCATGGCGTTGTAGCCCTCGTTCAGGCTGCTTTGCACACCGACCACGCCGGTGTTGCGGAACCAGTTCAGGTTGGGGCCGGCCGCGCCCACTTTTTTGCCCTTGAGATCGTCGAAGGTCTTGACCTCGAAGCGCGCGCCGATGCCGTAGTCGCCATTCTGGCCAATGCCCAGATGCTTCTGGTTGTATTTTTTCTCGAACACCTGGTAGAGCCACGGTACCTGGTCGTAGGTGGCGCGCACCGCCTTGACCGCGAGCACATGGTCTGACGGCTGGAACGGAAAGTAGAACGGGAAGTTGTTGGTGAACAGCGTCGCGCTGTGGAAAGGGAAATTGATCACGCCCACGTCCAGCAGGCCGGACTTGGTGGCTTCCAGGGTTTCCGGCAGCTTGGCGACCGAACCGCCCCAGGCGGCCGTCCATTCGACCTTGTGGCCGAGGGGCTCGAGGCGCTTGTTCACCTCCGGCATGAAGAAGTCCTGCACCGCCGTGACATGCGCGATGCCGGTCACCGGGTGGCCTGCGCCGATACGCAGTTTGAAGGTCTCGGCCGCGGCGGAACCCGCTACAGCCAGAGCGACGGCCGCCAGCAATGCGCGTGCCGAAGGGGTTTTCTGCGACTGCATGGAACGTTTCATTTGTCGTCTCCTAACAAAAAACCGCACACCCTAGAAGTGTGTCGGCAAAAGCGTTGCGATGATCGGGAAGTAATAGATCACGAATACCTCCCCCACCAGGAATACCCAATAAGGCGTGGAACCGCTGAAGATCTGCCGCAGGGTGACGTCGCGGTCGGGCACGCAGGCCTTGACCGTGTAGACCGCCAGGCCGAACGGCGGAGTCAGGATGCCGGCTTCGATGGCGAGTATGCCCATGATGGCGAAGGCGATCGGGTCGATGCCCAGCTTGGCCGCCACCGGCGCGAAGATCGGCACGGTGAGCAGGATGATCGACACCGAATCGATGAACATGCCAAGGATGAACCACACCACCACCATGCAGGTGACGATCAAGAGGGGCGAGAGCCCGAGGCCCAGGATCAGGTCCTGCATGCTGTTGACCACGCCGCCCATGGCCAACAGGCGCGAATACATCTGCGCGCAGATCAGCAGGAACAACAGCGGCGCGGATGTGCGGCCGGTTTCGGAAATGGCGTCGAGAACATCCTTCCACTTCAGGCCCTTCACCAGCGCCAGCGCCAGGGCGATCAGGGCACCGATGCCGGATGCCTCGGTGGGCGTGAAGATTCCGGTCCAGATGCCGCCCAGCACCACCAGGATCAGGAGGGCCGTTCCGGTGGTGCCGATGATCACGTCACGGTCGATAGGCGTTTCGTCGAGTTCCGCCTTGGCGACAACGCCATCGATCGCCCGCTTGCCTTCGCCGAAAAGCTCCGGCTTGAGCAGCGCCAGCACCACGCAGTAGGCGGCATAGAAAAACGCCAGCAGGATGCCGGGCAGGAACCCGGCCAGGAACAGCTTGCCGATCGAAAGCTCGGTGAGCACGCCCCAGACGATCATCAGCACCGAGGGCGGGATCAGCATGCCCAGCGAGGAACTGCCGGCGATGCAGCCGAGCGCCACCGTCTTGTCGTATTTGAGGGCCACCATCTGCGGGTAGGCAATGCGCGAGAAAGTCGCCGCGGAGGCGATCGACACGCCGACCACGGCGGCGAACACCGCGTTGCCGAGCACGGTCGCCACGGCAAGCCGGGCGGGTACACGCTTGAGCAGGCGGTTGAGAACGACAAACATGTCCTTGGCCGCGCCACTCCTGGCGATGAGTTCTCCCATCAGGATGAACATCGGTATCACTGCGAATACATAGTCGCGCAGCACCTCGTAAGAGGTGGTGGACAGGATCGACAATGCGACGCTGGCCTTGCCGGCGAGGATGCCCACACCCACCACGCTGGCGGCGGCCAGGGCGACATTGATGTGGAAGCCGGCAGCGATCATGAGGATCAGGATGACGATCATCATCCCGGCGAATGCGGTCGAACTCATCAGTGCGCTCCCGTGCTCTGGCTGGCGCCGGTGTCCGGCGCGGCTTCGTGGTCGCCCCTGAGGCCGCGGGCGAACAGGGAGACATAGGACAGTGCCGAGAGGAGACTCATGGCCACGATGATGATGCGCACCGGCCAGGTCGGCACGCGCAAGGCGCCGTCACCCTGGTATTCGCCGATCTCCACCGCGTTGAGCATGGGTTCCCACGAGGCATAGGCGATGGCCAGGAAAAGCGCGATCGCCACCAGGTAGCCCAGCATGGAAAAGCCGCGCATCAGCCAGGCCGGCAGGTAGGCGTCGAGGAACTCGGCGCGCAGCATGCCGCGCATGCGGATCGAGTGCGAAAGCTGCAGGAAGCCGATCGCGACGATCGAATTGGCCACCAGCTCGGCGGTGCCCTGGATGGGCTGGTTGAAGATCCCGCGGCCGATGACGTCAGCCAGGATAAGGAATGCCAGCGAAAACAGCCATATCGCGGCAAGCATGTGCAGGCTGCGGGCGAACTTGCCCAGCCATCGGTCGAAACTTTCCATCGCCTCCTCCGTTGTCCGCGACGCTGGTGCGGCGTCGCGCGGATTGCCTTGTTGTAGTATCGGCCCCGTTTTCCCGGGGGAGCATCCGCTTTGCATCGAGTGTAGCGCACCGAGGAAAAATAGACCATCGCAAATGCGATAGCCACATCGGGAGACAATGACCATGCATTACGGAGAGATCGAGGGCAGCGGGTTCGAGGTGGTCGAGCCCGAATTCGCGCGCTGTTTTGTCGGCCATGCGCGGGTGGATCGCCTGTGGACAGGATGTCGCTGGGCCGAAGGCCCGGCATGGTTCGGCGGCGGCCGCTACCTCCTGTGGTCGGACCTGCCCAACAACCGCATCATGCGCTACGACGACACCGACGGTTCGGTGTCGGTGTTCCGCGAACCTTCCAACTACACCAACGGCAACACGGTCGACCGCGAAGGCCGCTTGCTGAGCTGCGAGCATCAGGGCCGTCGCGTCAGCCGCACCGGGCATGATGGCAGCATCACCGTCCTGGCCGACAGCTATGGCGGCAAGCGCCTGAACTCGCCCAACGACCTGGTGGTCAAGTCCGATGGATCGATCTGGTTCACCGATCCCGACTACGGCATCATCGCCGACTACGAAGGCGCGCGCGCGCCGCGCGAGCAGGATGGCGGCCATGTGTATCGCATCGATCCTTCCAGTGGCGCGGTCACCCGGGTGGCGAACGACTTCCACCATCCCAATGGCCTGGCCTTCTCGCGCGACGAGAAGTGGCTCTACATCGCCGACAGTGGCGGGTCCGAGGAGCCTGGCGGTCCGCGCCACATCCGCCGTCTTGCGGTCAACGCCGACGGGCGCACGCTCGGCGCATCGAGCGTGTTCGCTGTGTGCAACGCCGGATTCTTCGACGGAGTTCGCATCGATTGCGACGGCCGCCTGTGGACCAGCTGCGCTGAAGGCGTGCAGTGCTACCGTGAGGACGGCACACTGATCGGCCGGGTGCGGATTCCCGAATTCGCCGGCAACCTCACCTTCGGCGGCTTGCGGCGCAACCGGCTGTTCATTTGCGGCACCACGTCGCTGTACGCGGTGTACCTCAAGATCAACGGCTGATCATCAGACGGCCGCGCCCGGCCTTGCGTCAGGGGCGCGGCTTGCGATCCGCGCCTTCCGGCCGTGCCCCTTCCCGGCGCGGGCCGCCAGGCGCTGCGCGCGCGGATTCGTCGCGGCGCATGACCTGGCCCTGCCCCGCATTGTCGTTATTGGCCGCGCGCGGCGGAGGCATTGCGGCCTCGGCACGACGTTCATGGCGATGGTCGCCCGGTACATGGGCGCGCGTGGGGGGCTGCGACACGGCCGGCGCCGGCATGGCTGCGGGAGGTGCGGGTGGTGGCGTCGCCGCGCTGCGCTCGGGGCGCCCGGCCAGCGGGGGGCCCGCTTGCGCAGGCGGCTGCGCCTGAACCGGCGCCGACATGTCCGTGGCGGGATGCCTGCCATGCCGCTCGCGGGTTCCGTGTGCATCGGATTCGCGCAGTCGCGGCTCGCGGTTGATCTGCGGCGGTGATGGCGGCGATGCGACGGGTATCGGCGCTGCCGTGACCGGCGCTGCAGGCGGCACCGGACGTGGCGCGGGCGCAGGCTGGCGCATCACCGGTTCGGCCATGCGTGCGCGCGCGTGATCCGGCAATGTGTTGCGCGGCGGTTCGGCCGGATGGCCCGCGTGACGTGCGAAATCCGGCCTCGTCCCGAACGCGTGGTCGGCACGATGGGTGCGGACGATTGTGGTGCGGGCGTTGACATAGCGAATGGCCGGCAGATCGCGTCCGAAGGCGACGTGGCCGACGGCCGCATGGTTGATCAGTCGCGGTCCGCCCCAGCCGCCCCAGTGGGGCCGCCCGACGAACGTGGTCGGGCCCCACCACGGCAATACCGGTTCACCCCAGCCAAGCGCCACCCACCCGACCTGCACACCCTGATCACCGATCCAGCCGACCAGGGCAGGGGCGTAAGCCGGGCGGGCCAGACGCGGACCGGGCGCCCAGGCCCAGGTACCGCCCAGGTCGATCCAGCGCCCATAGTGGAATGGTGCATAGCCCCAGGGAGCGTCGTCGAGCCAGGTCTGGCCGAACACCGGATCTTCGATCCAGCGACCGGCGCCATAGGGTGTCCAGCCGGCGGGCAGGGCGTTGGGGGTCCATACCGGACCATAGGCGCCGTCATGACGCCAGGTGCCGTGGCGGTCGAGTTCCGCGAGCCCATACACCTCCGGTGCGACATGCTGCGCGCTGACGCTGCCGCCAGGCGCGTCCCCCCGGCTGGCGTTCCAGCGATCCCATTCATCCGCCGCCGGCGCGGCGAAGAGTTGCGGCGCGGCCGGATCGGCCTGGAGGACCAGCACCTCCTCGCCGGCTTGGACCGTCAACACGCGCGTCGCCGCCGAACGCAGTAGCGCCTGGCCGCCTCGCCGCACTGTCAGGCGGGTGGCCTCGGCACTGGTGGCGATGCGGTAGTAGCCGGGGTCCCGGATGAACAGTGTGGCATGCGGGGTGACGACTTCGACCATGTGGCCGGGCGCGAGGCCGCGCACATCCACGCTGGCCACGCCCGCTGCCAGGGCGAGTGCGGTGAGGTCCGGCAGATTGGAACCAAGCGAGATCTCGGTCGCGTTGGCCGCGCGCAGCCAGGCGCGGGCGCCGAACTGGAGCTCCAGATTCGCGCGCTCCGAAGTCGCCAGCGCATCGCCGGGTGCCAGCGGCGTGTTGAGCACGGCGCTTTGCCATGTCCCTGTGCCTGGCCGCCAGAACGAAACCGGCCCGTTCACAAGGCTCAGGCGGGGCGGTGTGGCGAATTCCGACGTGGCGGCATTGACGGCACCGGCCTGCGTGGCGAGGGGAATGCCGACCAGGGTGGACAGCAGGACAAGCAGGGCGATGCGGGACATGTTCCATGCCCTCCGGCAGGCGCGGGCCATGGACTTCGCCCGCATGGCCTTTCAACTCCCGACCGTGCCTGCCGGTGGACCGGCGTTACGCCTTGTTACCACTGGGATGGTCCGGCCGCGTCAGGTTCCGGGTTTACCCGACACTTCGGCGCCGGCATTCTTCTCCAGGCGCAGGTTGAACCAGAAGGACGAGGCGGAGATCACCGCCACCACGGCGAAAGCGATGGTGAAGTCGCCTGCCGCCACCGTCGTGCGCCCGTGTGCCGCCGCGGCATGCTCGAGGATGAAGGCGCCGATGGTCACCCCCAGGCTCAAGGACAACTGCTGGGTCACGTTGGCCAGGCTCGAGGCGGCGCTCATGCGCTCGCGCTCGATGTCGGCATAGGCCAGGGCGTTGAGCGAGGTGAACTGCAAGGAGCGGAAGAAGCCGCCGGCCAGCAGTACGCCGACCATCAGCATGTAGGGTGTTGCAGGCGTGAACAGGCCGTAGCAGCCGATGGTGCCCGCGGCGACGAGGGCGTTCCAGGTGAGGACGGTGCGAAAGCCGAAGCGGCGCAGGATGGCCACCGCCTGGGTTTTCATGAACATCGCCGCCAGTGCCGAGGTGCAGGTGAGGAAGCCCGACTGAACCGCGGAGAAGCCGAAGCCCAGTTGCAGCATCAGGGGCAGGAGAAACGGCATGGCGCCCACGCCGATGCGGAACAGGCCGCCGCCCACCACGCCGGTGCGGTAGGTGGCCACGCGCAGGAAGCGGAAGTCGAGCAGGGGATGTGGCGAGGCGAGCGCATGCCGTACATAGAAGGCGAGCGAAAGCGCGCCGGCGGCGATGCAGGCGATCGACATTTCACGGGTCAGCAGGTGCTCGCCCGCGGTGGCCAGGCCGAGGGTCATGGCCGACAGCCCGAACCCCGACATGATGAAACCCCCAAGGTCCAGCGGGGCCAGGTCATGCTCCCGGATCTGCGGCACATGACGGGTGGCCAGGTAGATGCCCAGCACGCCGATCGGGATGTTGATCAGGAAGATCCAGCGCCAGTGGAAATAGGTGCTGATGGCTCCGCCCAGCGGCGGGCCGATCACCGGCCCCAGCAGGGCGGGAATGGTGAGGTAGCTCATGGCCTGCACCAGCTGGTTCTTTTCCACGCTCTTCAACAGCACCAGCCTGCCCACCGGCACCATCATCGCCCCGCCCATGCCCTGCAGGAAGCGCGCGATGACGAAGCCGCCCAGGGTCGACGAGAACGCGCACGCCAGCGAACCGAGCATGAACACGCCGATGGCGAGGCGGAATACGGTTTTCGAGCCGAAGCGGTCGGCCATCCAGCCGGACACCGGAATGAACACCGCCAGGCTCACCAGATAGGCGGTGAGCGCCAGCTTGAGCGAGATCGGGTTGACATTGAGGTCGGCGGCGATCACCGGCAGCGAGGTCGCGATCACCGTCGAGTCCATGTTCTCCATGAACAGGGCGCAGGCGATGATCAGCGGCAGCAGGACTTCGCGGCGCATCCGGCCAGCTCCGCGCTTCAGCCGAGCACGGCCTGCACGCCGTGTTTGCAGATGCGTTCGAGGTGTCGTCGCACCGGGTCGGCAAAGCGCGCGTCGGCGGGAAGGTCGCTGCCGAATATCTGCGGCAGGGCCAACAGGCCGGCGGCACGTTCGCCAGGGCTGCTTGTCGCTGCAGCCACGTTTACGAATGTCGCGGCGAGCGGGTCGCGCACATCGATCGCCTGGCCGGCTTCGTCGCGGCCGCCTACATAGCGCATCCACGCCGCGACCGCCAGGGCGATGGTGTCGACGGACTGATTGGCGGCCAGGCGTTCACGCGCCGCGGCGAGCAGGCGCTGCGGCAGTTTTTGCGACCCGTCCATCGCGATCTGCCAGGTGCGATGCGGCAGGGCGGTGTTGCGGAAGCGGCGCATCAGGTCGCGCCGGTAGGCGGGGATGTCGACGCCGGGCGTCGCCGGCAGCGTCGGCGCCAGCTCATCCCACAGGTTCTCGACCACGCGGGCCAGGCCGGGGTCGCCGCTGGCCTGGTAGATGAACTCATGGCCGGCGAGGTAGCCCAGGTAGGCCATGGTGGAATGCGCACCGTTGAGCATGCGCAGCTTCATCAGTTCGAATGGCGCGACGTCGGCGACGAACTGCGCGCCCGCCGCTTCCCAGGCAGGGCGACCGCTGGCGAAGCTGTCCTCGATCACCCACTGGCTGAAGGGTTCGGTGGCCACCGGAGCGGCATCCTCGAGCCCGAGCCGGCGTACGGTTTCAAGGTCGGCCGGCGTGGTGGCTGGAACGATCCGGTCGACCATGGTGGCGGGGAAGGCGACACTGGCTTCGATCCAGCGGGCCAAGCGCGGGTCGCGCAATTCGGCCAGTTCGAGAACCAGTTTCCTCACCAGCGCGCCGTTGTGCGGCAGGTTGTCGCAGGTTAGCACGCTGATCGGTGCGCCAGAAGGCATGCGCGCCGCCAGGCCCGCCAGCAGCACGCCGGGCGCGCTGCGCGGATCGTCCGGGTGGGCGAGGTCGTGCCGGATGTCCGGGTGCGCGCGATCAAGCCCGCCGGTGGCGCTCTGGTGGCAATAGCCCTTTTCGGTGACGGTGAGCGAGACGATGCGGATATCGGCCGCTGCGATGCGCCGGATCGCCCGGGCCACGCCGTCGGCCCCGGCGAGCGCTTCGCGCAGGCTGCCGATCACCCTTGCGCCGGTGCCGTCAGGGTCGCGCTCGATGACCGTGTAGAGATGGTCCTGAGCGATGAGTGCGTCGACCGCGCCGCGCGTGCGCATGCTCACGCCGCAGATGCCCCAGGCGGGATCGTCGGCAAGCACGGTGTCGGTATAGACGGCCTGGTGGGCGCGATGGAAATTGCCCAGCCCGAGGTGGACAATGCCGGTGGACACGCTGCGCGGATCGTAGCCGGGCCCGCGCACTCCGGCAGAGAGCGCGCCGTGCAGCGCGGCGGCGAGCTTCAACGGTATGCCCGTATCACCGCAGGGCGACGATCTCGACCCAGTTCGGGTTCTTGCCCATGGCGTATTTGCGCAGTTCGCGCAAGCCGCCGGAGGCGCGATCGATCGCATAGGCGGTCATCGAATGCGAGGCCTGGCCTACGGCCAGCAGGTACTTGCCGGACGGATCGATGGCAAAGCCGCGCGGTTCGGTTTCGGTCGCGCAGTGCCCTAGCGGGGTCAGCCTGCCGTCCGTGCCGACGGCGAAGATGGCCAGGGTGCTGGAGCGACGTTCGGAGGCGTAGAGAAAACGGCCGTCCGGCGTGACGTGCAGGTCGGCCGCCCAAGGGCGTTCCGGGTGGCCTGCCGGCATCGCGCTTTCGGTCTGGCGCAGTTCAAGCGTGCCGCTGTCCTGGTCGAACGCGAAGACGCAAACCGTGGCGTCAAGCTCGTTGAGCAGGTAGGCATGGAAGCCGTCCGGGTGGAACACGAAGTGGCGCGGTCCGGCGCCATGGCGCACCGCCACGCTGGGAGGGTCGTTCGGCAGCAGCGAGCCATCGGTTTCGTCGAAGCGATATTGCAACACGGCGTGGGCGCCCAGGCAGGGCACGAACACGAACCGGTTGGACGGATCGGGAACGATGGCGTGCGCGTTCGGTGCGGTGGTGGTGACCTGGTGCGGCGTGTCCGGGACACCGCTTTCGGCGATGCGGTTGACCGCTACCTTGTGGCCGCCGTACGAGGCGGACAGGAGATGGTTTCCGGTGCAATCGGTGACCAGGTACGGCATGCTGTCAGGCAGGGGCCCATGGCCCAGCAATGACAGGTGGCCGCTGGACGGATCGATCGCATAGCTCGCCGCGCGGTAGGGCGTCGAGCGCAGGCCGGCATACAGGCGCCTGCGGTCGGGGCTGACGGCCAGCGGCATCGCCATCCCGCCGGCCGGCAGGCGCTGCACGAGGGCGAGATCGCCATTCGCCGGGTTGAGTTCAAGGGCCAGGATCTCGCGGCTGTCGGCGCATGAGACGTAAACGAAGGTGCGGGCAGGAGAGGAGCTCATCGGCGGGGCGGACTGGCAGAAGGTTGGCGGGCACGTTCAAAGTGCCGCCGTCTTGCAGCAGTATAGTGCCGCCGTCCCGCGCGGTGGTTGCCCCGGCCAGAGAGGGCAGCCACCCGGGAGATCAATCTTCAACAAATGGGGTCTGACCCCATTTTCATTTCATCACGCCGGGCAGCCACAACGAGATGGCGGGGACGTAGGTGACCAGCAGCAGCGCCATGCACATGGCGCCGTAGAAGGGCCATAGCTCCTTCGACACCTGTTCCATGGTGACCTTGCCGATGGCGCAGCCGACGAAGAGCGTCGGGCCGACCGGCGGGGTGATCAGGCCGATGCCGAGATTGAGGATCATGATCATGCCGAAGTGCACCGGATCGATGCCGAACTTGGCGATCACCGGCATGAAGATCGGCGTGCAGATGAGCAGCATCGGCGCCAGGTCCATGAAGGTGCCCAGCAGCAGGAGCAGGATGTTGACCAGCAGCAGGAAGACGTACTTGTTGTCGGAGATCGACAGGAAGAACTGCGTCACCTTGGCGGGGATCTGCATGATCGCCATCATGTAGCCGAAGGCCACCGAGAAGCCGATCAGCATCATCACCATCGCGACGGTCTTGACCACGCGATGCACCAGGTGCGGCAGGTCGCGCCACTTGTAGTCCCGATACACCAGGAAGGTGACAAGAAAGGCGTAGACGCAGGCTACCGCCGCCGATTCGGTCGGCGTGAACACGCCGGAGAGAATGCCTCCCATGATGATGAACACCGTCACCAGGCCCCACAGCGCGTCGGTGATGATCTTCGGCACGTCCTTCAGCGCCACCGGCTCGCCCTTGGGATAGCCGCGCTTGTGCGAAACCCATAGCACCAGGCCGATCAGGCACAGGCCGAACAGGAGGCCGGGAAAGATGCCGGCCAGGAACAGTTGCGCCACCGAGATGGTGCCGCCGGCGGCCAGCGAATAGATGACCGCGTTGTGGGAAGGCGGGATCAGCAGCGCCTGCACCGAGCCGCAGATGGTGACGTTGGTGGCGAAGACGCGCGGGAAGCCGGCCTTGACCATTTGCGGGATCATCACCGAGCCGATCGCCGAGGTGTCGGCCACCGAGGAACCCGAGATGCAGCCGAACAGGGTGGAGGCCATGATGTTGACCAGGGCCAGGCCGCCGCGGATGAAGCCGACAAAGATGCGCGCCATGTTGATCAGGCGTGCGGCCATGCCGCCTTCGGCCATGATGGCGCCGGCCAGCACGAAGAACGGGATCGCCAGCAGGGCGAAGTCGTCGGTACCGTCGGAGATCTTCAGCATCACCGCTTCGAGCGGGATGTCCACATATAGCGCTGCGCAAATGGCGGCCAGCCCCAGGGCATAGGCGACCGGTACGCCCAGGGCGCTCAGCAGTGCGAACGAGCCCAGCAGGATCAGTACGTCCATGATGTCACTCCAGGTCCGAGGCGCTGTCGCTGTACATGATCGAGGTAGGTGGGGGATGGCCCACCCAGACCCGCTCGATCAGGAACAACAGGGTCAGGAAGCCCGCCACCGGGATCGGCATGTACACCACGCCCACCGGCAGGCCGGGAAACTCGGCGACCGACTGGTTCCAGGTGATCTGGCACAGGTGCGCGCCGTAGCCCAGCATGAACAGGGCCATGGCCGCCATGCACACCTCTACCGCCCACAGCATCGCGGTCTTCACCCCCGCTGGCACCGCGTTGAGCAGCGCCTCCACCGCCACATGCACGTTGGCGCGGTATACCGCCGCGCCGCCGACGAAGGAGAACATCACCATCATGACCACGGCGGCCGGTTCGGGCCAGGATTGCGGGCTGTTCATCACGTAGCGCATGAACACGCCGAACGGGATGATCAGTGTGATGACCACGATGGCGAGGCCGGAGATGACGATGCAGGCGAGATAAAGTGATTCCATCGCCTGCGCATAGCGCTGCTTGAGACTCATGTTTTGGCCCCGGGTCGGTGACGGTGTATCCGCGTGGCCGTCCGGCCACGCGGATGTGCGGCGGATGGCCCGCCTACTTGGTGTCGATAATGCGCTGGGTCAGTGCGGCGTACTTGGCGCCGTATTTGTCGCGGATCGGCTGGGTCGCCTTGAAGAAAGCCGCCTTGTCCGCCTGCACGAACTGCACGCCGGCGGCCTTGAGCTTGGTCTCGGCCTCAGTGGTGTAGGCGTCCCACAACTGGCGCTGTTCGATCTGTGCCTCGCGCGAGAGCTTCTTGACCAGCGCCTGGTCGTCCTTCGAGAGCGCATCCCAGGTGCGCTTGGAGAAGACGAAGATCTCGGGAATGATCAGGTGGCCGGTCAGGCTGTACACCTTGCTGACGGTGTAGTGGTTCTGCGCCAGCAGCGTCGGCGGGTTGTTCTCGGCGCCGTCGACCACGCCGGTCTGGAGGGCCGAATACAGCTCGTTGAAACCCATCGCCACGCCGTTGCCGCCCATCGCGTTCATGGTTTCGACGAACAGCGGGTTGCCCATCATGCGGATCTTCATGCCCTTCAGGTCGCCGGGGGCGGACACCGCCTTCTTGGCATACACGTTGCGCGTGCCGGCATCCATCCAGCCCAGTGCGATCAGGCGCGAACCCGGCGCGTTGGACATGCGTTCGAGCAGCTCGGTGCCGATCGGACCGTCGATCACCTTGCGCATGTGCGCCTCGTCGCGGAACACGAACGGCAGGTTGAACACGTTGAGATCGTCGACCACCGGGCCCATCGCGCCCACCGAGATGCGCGCGATCTGCAGGGCGCCCACCTGGGCCTGCTCGATCATCTCCTTCTCGCCGCCCAACTGCATGGCCGGGAACATCTGGATGGAAATGCGGCCGTTGGTGGCGGTCTCGAGCTTCTTGCCCATGCGGACAATCGCTTCTACCGTGGGATAACCCAGCGGATGCACATCGGATGCTTTCCACACCACCTTCTGCTGCGCGAGGGCGGCGCCGACGGGGATACCGGCCATCGAGGCCAGGGCGGTGGCGGCGCCAGCGCGGATCAGGTCACGTCTTTTCATGGTTTGTCTCCTTTGGTTGGCAAAACGGCGAATCCTGGCGGGGCCTGTATCAGGCGCCGCCGTGCAGGTCAGGCTGGAGGCTCAATGCTTCACAGCTGCAACATGGAACGATACCCCGATTCAGGTCGCGCGCGGGAAGCATCACTGGAACGGGCCCATCTCGACATAGCCGCCGCCCTGCATGCGTGCCGCGGGCGTCGCCGGGTCCGGCTCGGGCGCGCGTGCCTCCACCGCGGCGCGGAACTTTTCCGAACTGTCGCGGGCGACGAAGCCGAGATGCGCGGCCTTCGAGTTGTCCCACCACTTGTCGCGATTGTCGGAAACGCCGAACGCGATGGTGTGACCGACGCCCGGCGTGAAAAGCGATGTGCGGATCAATTCCGTCAGGTCGCCGATGGAAAGCCAGGTGATCAGCATGCGTCGGTCCCTGGGCTCCGGAAAGCAGGAGCCGATGCGCAGGCACACCGTTTCGATGCCGTAGCGGTCGAAATAGAAGCGCGACAGGTCCTCGCCGAATGCCTTGGAGACACCGTAAAAGCTGTCCGGCCGCGGCGGGTCGTCGGCATCGATCACCCGGCTGCGGGGATGAAAGCCGATCGCATGATTGGAACTCGCGAAGACGATGCGCCGGATGCCGTGCATGCGCGCCGATTCGTACAGGTGGGCCAGGCCCACGATGTTGGGACCGAGGATGACCTCGTACGGCTGCTCGGTCGAAATCCCGCCCATGTGGACGATGGCGTCGACACCGGCCAGCAGTTCATGCACCTGCGCCTTGTCGGCAAGGTCGCAGTTGACCACCTCTTCGCCAGGCGCCGCGGCGCCTAGAGGCGCGATGTCGGAAACCCGCAGGATGTCAGCAAACGGCTTGAGCGTATGCCGCAATTCGCGGCCAAGGCCGCCAGCGGCGCCGGTCAGAAGCAGGCGATTGAATCGTTGCATGCAGGGTCCGAGCGTGGAACGAGGACTTTCAGCCAGTCCGCTGTTGAGGGATGCTCATCGTGCTTGTGAACGAGCGAGTGATATGTCATCATACAACTTGGCTGGATTATCCGGGCAGTTTCAAGCAGATGTCAAGCACCGATGCAGAAGTCCATGCGAAGTCCCCGCCCGCGCCGCGATCCGCGCCGCGGGCGCGTCGCGGCGTGTCCCTGGCGGAACAACTGGTGGAGCGCCTCACCCTGCAAATACGCGCCGGCGAGATCGCGCCGGGCGCCAAGTTGCCCACCGAGGCCGAGATCATCGCAACTCATGGGGTTTCGCGCACGGTGGTCCGCGAAGCGCTTTCGCGGCTTTCCGCAGCCGGGCTGACGCAGACCCATCACGGCATTGGCACCTTCGTTCGTGAAGCGTCGCCGGGGGGCGGATTCGGGATTGACCCATCCCAGATGGCAACCATGGTCGAAGTGCTGGCGTTGCTTGAGCTTCGCATCAGCATGGAGACCGAAGCATCGGCCTTGGCAGCTTTAAGAAGAAGTGAGTACCAACTGGAAGCGATTCGCAAGGTGCTCGGATCGTTCGGTGAGGCGATTTCGGTTGGTGCGGGCACTGTGGACCAGGACTTCCAGTTTCATTTGCAGATCGCCCTGGCAACCGGCAACCGGTATTTTGCCGATCTGATGTCCTATCTGGGAACCATGGTCATCCCGCGGACGCGCCTGAACACGGCTGAGCTGGCCAATCTGGACCGCAAGGAATACCTGGTGCGGGTCCATCGTGAGCATCAGGACATATTCGACGCGATTGCGCGCCAGGATCCGGAGGCGGCGCGGGCGGCGATGCGGACCCATTTGGCGAACAGTCGGGAGCGCCTGCGCCGCGCCCATGAAGCGGCCAGTGCCGCGAATCGATAGCCACCGGATGATGGGCACTCGTAGGTAAAAGTTGTATGACGACATATGACTATTTGCGCGGCCGATGCTTCCTCCGCTGCCCCGCCGTTGATCAATCCTCAGCACATCGACAATGACCACACGCCATCGCATCGCCCTCATCGGACTCGGCATGGGTGCCACGCCCCACGCGCAAAGCCTGGTTGACCTGGCGCAGCGGGTCGAGGTGGTTGCGGCGTGCACGCGTTCCGCCGAACGGGCGAGCGCTTTCGGCGCCCGTTTCGCCTTTCCCTTGCGCCGCGACATCGACGCCGTCATCGCGGATCCCGCCGTTGATTGCGTGCTGATCGCGACGCCGCCGGGCTCGCACCTCGACCTGGCCGAGCGTTGTGCGGCCGCCGGCAAGCATGTCCTGCTGGAAAAGCCGGTCGAGCTGACGCTGCCACGCGCCGAAGTGCTGGTCGCGGCCTGCGAGCGCGCGGGAGTGCGCCTTGGGGTGGTGTTCCAGCATCGCTTCCGTCCGGGCGCGCTGCGTCTGAAGGCCCTGCTTGCCGAAGGTGCGCTGGGTTCGATCGCGGCGGCAAATGTGTACGTGCCGTGGTGGCGACCGCAAAGCTACTACGATGTGCCCGGCCGCGGCACCCTGGCGCGCGACGGCGGCGGTGTGCTCATCACCCAGGCCATCCATCAGCTTGACCTGTTTCTTTCGCTGGCCGACGCGGTGGCGGAAGTATCGGCTTTCGCCGGCACCACGGCCTTGCACCAAATGGAGACCGAGGACATGGTGGCGGCGGCACTGCGCTTTTCGAGCGGGGCGATCGGTTCCCTGATGGCCACCACGGCGGCATTTCCCGGTTTTGGCGAAAGGATGGAATTCATCGGTACCCGCGGCACTGCGGTGCTGGCCGATGGTTTGCTGGAAGCGCACCTCCCTGACGGCAGCGTGGTGCGGGCCGGCAGCAGCGGTGGTGGCGGTGGCGGCGCCGACCCGATGGCTTTCTCCAACGACGCGCACCGGGCAGTGCTGGCGGAGTTTCTCGATGCCATCGAATCCGGACGCGAGCCGGTCAATAGCGGACGTGCGGCCCTGAAGGTGCACAGCCTGATCGAAGCGCTTCTGACCTCCTCGCGCGAGCGACGCCCGGTCGGGATCGCCCGGACATAGGCGGTCGAACCACCGGACCCGACCCCGTATCGGGGGCGAGACCATATAATCATTCGCTCATATGCCCATGAGCTTCCATCCGTGAAACATGTAACGCCCCGCGAGGCCTACGAATACCTGGCCACGCATCCCGAAGCGTTGCTGATCGATTGCCGTAGCGAAATCGAATTCTTCTATGTGGGCCACCCGGTCGGCGCGGTGCATGTCGCCTGGCAGGAAGCGCCCGACTGGAGCGTCAATCCCGGGTTCGCGCGCGAGGTGTTGGCTGAAGCCAAAAGCAGGGAGCGCCCGGTGCTCCTGATTTGCCGTTCCGGCAAGCGCACACTGGATGCCGGACGCGCGCTCGAAGCCGACGGCTTTACCGATGTCACGAATGTCCTGCACGGCTTCGAGGGCGACCTGGACGACAAGTACCATCGCGGTACCCGCAATGGCTGGCGCCATGATGGCCTGCCCTGGGAACAGATGTAGCGTATCGCCCTAGCGGCGACGCAGGCGCAGGTAGGTCATCCAGCAGGTGCCACCGGCGGCAAGGAACGCCGCGCCGGTCAGCGCGAGGCCCACAGGTGTGTCCGACACCAGCGGCGCGATGATGCCGGCGACCATCGCCGAGAGCATCACCTGGGTGAAGCCCTGGCCGGAGGACACCATGCCGCGGTTCTTCGGAAACAGGTCCATCATCAGCATCTGTGCCGAAGGAGTGATCATCGATTGCCCGATCGCGGAGACCACCAGCGGTGCGATCGAAAGGAAAGTCAGCCTGCCACCATGGGCCATGCCGGGCGCGATGCCGATCTGGATGGCCACATTGGCGGCCACGCCGGTGAGCATGAGCGCGAAGCCGAAATTCGCAGTGCGCCTGCTTGAAATGCGACCGGCGAGCTTTCCCGAGATCCGCGCGCCCAGCATCATGCCCCCCACCACGGGAATGAAGAACCAGCCGAAGTCCGTGGCGCCCATGCCGAGGTGACGCATGATGAAGACCGGCGCCGACATGATGTAGATGAAAAAAGTCGAGAAATTGAAGGCGATGGTCCCTGCCAGCAGCTGGAATTCGCGCCGCGTGAGCACATCCGCATAGCCGCGTGCGAGGCTTCCCGCGTTGAGGGGAACCCGGTTGGCCGGTGGATGGGTTTCGGGCAGTCCGATCCAGGTCCAGAACAGGAGAGCGATCGAACCAGCGACCATGAAGCCGAAGACGCTGCGCCAGCCCCACCATTGCTGAAGATATCCGCCTGCCACCGGCGCCAGTGCGGGCGCCACCGCGAAAAGCAGCATCACCGACGACATCAGGCGCTGCGCATCGGCGCCCTCGAAGCAGTCGCGGACGATGGCGCGCGAGACAATCGCGCCGGCACCGCCGAACAAGCCCTGCACCAGGCGCGCGCCGATCAGTACTTCGATGGAAGGCGCCAGCGTGCACGCCAGCGCGGCCATGGCGTAGACGATGAGCGCGGTGATGATCACCGGGCGCCGGCCGATCGCGTCGGAAATCGCGCCATGCCACAGGCTCATGACGCCGAAGCCGAGCAGGTAGGCCGACAGCGCCTGCTGGGCCTGCACCGGCGTCGCCCCCAGCGCCGATTGCAGGTCGGGCAGGCTGGGCAGGAAGGTGTCCATCGAAAACGGGCCGATGGTGGCCAGCGCCGCGATCAACAGCACGAAGGATCGTCGCGCGGCGAATTTCGCGGCGTGTTTCGGGGGGACGGCGGGGGTCACCTGGATTGAGGCCCAAAAAGAAAAACGCCCGGGGCTCCGGGCGTCTTCTGCGAGACATTGCGATTTTACCGTGGCCGCACCGTGCGGCCGCGGGCCGCTTGCGGGCCTAGTGGAACACCACGCGCTGCATCAACAGGGCGTCATAGCCGCTGATGAATTCGTCGACCTGGTCGGGCGTGATCTCGCCCTCATGCTCGGCCACCATGGCCTGGAACGAGTCGCGCATCTTGGCCGCCACCGCGCCGTCGATGAAGGCGCCGCGCCCCGAGAACTTGTCGACAACCTCAAACCCCTGCAGGGCGCGTCCCTGGGAAACCTCGGCGACGTAGTAGTTCGGGCTGTTGAACAACACGTTGGTGAGGATCGCCGGTGCGTTGGATTGAAGTTGGATGGTCATGCGGGGCTCCAGTGTTGAAACCGCAGCGGCAGGGGCCGCGGTTTCCATGCCTTGTTCCACAGCGGGTTTGCTTTGCTTCCATTTGCAATATCCGGGCCGAATCGCTGAATACAAGGCTTTCCGGGCCGCAATTTCAACGATATGTTCGCTTAACGCGCTGACGGCGAATCGGTTGATGCGCCAGACATGGGGGATATCCCGGGTTAACGGCCTCGGGCGGGGCAACTTGATGGCGCAACGCGGTTGGCGCACCGCATGACGGATGCTAGAAGCGGGTGCTGAACTCGAGCGCGAGCCTGCCGAAGCGTTGGCCGTAACGCGCGCCATGCAAGTCCCACTGGCGCCGCCCGACCGCCGAGATCGAGATGCTGAACTCCCCGATCGCGCCGGCAAGCCCGAATTCACGTTCCAGTTGCAGAGGGCGTGCGGCGCCGGTGAATTCACTGGACCGGTTGATAAGCCCGCCCTGCAGCAGGGCGTTGTAGGCGACGATGTCGCCATGCAGCCGCGCAAAGGCGAAAAACTCCGGCGGCTTTTCCGGGACCCGGGGGTTGCCGCACTCGCCGGCACCGCAGTCGGACGCGGTCTCGGATGGGGCCTGCGCGAAGCGCCGCGAAGCGCGGTCGGCGAGTGATTCGAGCGGATGGGTGTCCAGTCGCAAGGAGTCGTAGGAGGTGCGAAACCAGCCCAGGCGCACGGTGGCGCCGGCGCCCGCGTAGGTTTGCAGGTTGCCCAGGCCGAAATTGACGTGCGGCCGCAGGTCGGTGGCCAGGGGCAGCTTGAAAAGCCCCTGCCCGAGCGGCGCAAGCGGTTCGTGCCACAGGCGCCGCGCGTATTCGAAGCGCGCAACCGCACCGAATTCGTTCCTGATCTGGCCCGCCCAGCCATTGGGCAGCGGCGAATGCGTCACGTGTTCGTGCACCCAGGTTTGCAGCTGCCGTCCATAGGCGCACGGGCCGACGCAGCCAAGGTCGAGCCCGTAGCGCCAGTAGCGGCCGTCGCTGGCGTGAATCTCGCGGTGGAAACCGATGTAGCCCCAGGCGGCGTACGGCCGTTCGCCAGGCGGAATCCGGGTGGGCGAAAGTCGAATGTCGGACGGCGTGTAGAGGTTGTGGCCGAAGAACACGAAGTTGTAGACGGTGCGAAAGCACACCGGCCTGCCGGCCTCGCGATCGCCGGGCGCCTGCGCCGCGCGCGCGCATTCGCGATCCTCGCGCGCGCGGCGGGCGGCATCGCTGCCCGCCGTGAAGCGCCACGGCGGGATCCACGGGCGCTGGTCGTCGTCGTCGAACCTGGCGGCCTCGCGGGCACCGGCCCGCCAGGTAAGCCGCACGCCATTGGTGTAGTTGCGGTCGGTCGAATAGAACAGGTCGTTTTCGTACTCGATGCGCAGGCGCTTGGTTTCGCCGTTGTTGACCACAACCTTGAGTTCATCCCAGAAATCGGCCGCGTGTTCGCGAAGCGACTGCGCGGGACGCGCCTCTTCGGCACGCACATCGGGCGCGAGTCCGAGCAAGGTGGCGGCCGCGACAACCGCCAGGAATGCCCTCATGTGCATGCGCCGTCCAGGCGGA
Source organism: Burkholderiales bacterium (assembly GCA_965279115.1). Classification (GTDB taxonomy): domain Bacteria; phylum Pseudomonadota; class Gammaproteobacteria; order Burkholderiales; family JAEUOS01; genus JAEUOS01. The sequence continues at coordinate 1,654,742 of OZ257137.1, read as the reverse complement.
TCATGGTGGCGAATTGCGGGCCTTGCAGTTCAGCGCGCATTCGCTCGTGGTGTGCGGAGGTCCCGGCATCGATGAGCAGCATCGACGGAGGCGCGGCGGCCATGCCGCGCAGCAGGCGCACGAGACCCACGCGGAATGTCAGGAGGCCGGTGCAGCACAGGCAACCCGGCGCCACGAACGCGGCTTCGACATCGGGCGTGGCACCCAGCGATTCAAGTGAGCCCAGGTCCGATGTGATTACCGCCCATCGCTGTTGCGCAGGGCGCCGGGACAGCAGCATGCGCAGCGCTTCTGCGCGTTGTGCGGCGTCGAGGCCCCCAACAAGCAATGCGGGCACTGGGCCGGGCTTTTCGCGCGGGCCGGATTCAGGCTCCATCTGCGGGTTCGTCCACCTTCTTGCCGCCCACCGGCAGCCCGAGCGCCTTCAGCTTGCGGTAAAGGTGGGTGCGCTCGAGTCCGGTCTTTTCGGCGATGCGCGTCATGCTGCCCTTCTCGCGCGCGAGGTGGTAGGTGAAATAGGCGCGCTCGAAGGCGTCGCGCGCCTCGCGCAAGGGCAACTCGAGGTCGAGGCCGGATATGGTGGGCGAAGGGGGCGCTTCGACCACAGCGGGTGGTGCGGCCGCGGGCGGGGCGCCTGCTGGACGGGGGGTGCTCTTGAGGGACAGGCCGCGCTTGACGGCTGCGAGCAGCTTGGCCAGTGCGATCGGCTTCTCGAGAAAATCGATCGCGCCGATGCGTGTGGCCTCGACCGCGGTGTCGATGGTGGCGTGGCCGCTCATCATCAGCACGGGCATCGTCAGGAGGCCTCCGGCGGACCATTCCTTGAGCAGGGACACACCATCGGTGTCGGGCATCCAGATGTCGAGCAGCACCAGATCATGCTGCCCGGCCAGGCGTGCGGCGCGCGCCTGCGCGGCGTTCTCGGCCAGCGTGATGCTGTGGCCCTCGTCGCCGAGGATCTCCGAGAGCAGTTCGCGGATGCCGATTTCGTCGTCTACCACCAGTATGTTGGCCATGCCCTAAGCCTTTGCCATGAGGAAACCGTCAAGCCGGGATGGCCGGGTTCGCCGCTCGCGCGGTGTTCGCGTGTGGTTCGACGTGCCGGCTGCGTCGGCCCGGATAGTGTTCCCCACGCGAATTCTATGCCATCGATCCATGTATCTTCAGGCCGCCGCGCGCAAGAGGATGCTGACCCGCGCCCCGCCGCCTTCCCTGTTGCCGATGTCAATGGTGCCTTGGTGGTCGTCGACGATACGCTTGACGATCGCCAGACCCAGCCCGGTGCCGCGCGCCTTGGTGGTGACATAAGGCTCGAAGGCACGCGCGATGATTTTTTGCGAGAACCCCGGGCCGCTGTCGGCCACCGTCAATCGCGCGCCACCCGGCGCGCGCGCGGTCTCGAGTTCGATGTCGGTGCGCTCGCTGCCGGCGACCGCGTCCTGCGCGTTTTGCAGCAGGTTGTGGATCACCTGGCGCAGCTGCGCGGAATCACCCTGAATCGCGGGCAGCGCGGGATCAAGATGCAGCAGCACGGGGGTTGCGGCGGTCTCGTACAGGCCCAGCACCTCACGCACCAGCGCGTTCAGGTCAAGGCTTGTAAGCGCCGCGGGCGGCGTGCGCGCGTACTCGCGGAAATCGTCGACCATGTTTTTCATCGCGGTGACTTGCGAGACGATCATGCCGGTGCCGCGCGCGAGGACTTCGGCGTCGGCCCCGGCGAGTTTCCCGGCCAGTTTCATTTGCATTCGCTCGGCGGAAAGCTGGATCGGCGTGAGCGGATTCTTGATCTCGTGCGCCAGGCGCTGGGCGACCTCGCCCCAGGCGGCGCTGCGCTGGGCCGAAACCAGCTCGCTGATGTCGTCGCATACCACGATATAGCCGTTGCCGCCGGCGACTTCGAGGCGGGAACCGCGCACCAGGAGGGTGAGGCTGCGCTCGTCCCCTTCACGCTTGCCGGCACGGGTGAGCTCGATCTGCTGCTGCCAGCCGCGGTCGCCATGCTGCTTGAACGCGTCGACCACGCGCGCGGCGAAATCGCCGAGTCCCGGCAGCTCGGTCAAGGATTTCCATTGCGCCTTCGCGGCGTCGATCTCGAGGATGGCCTCGGCCCCCTGATTGGCGGTGGCCAGGCGCATTTCGGGATCGAACACCAGCACGCCGGCGGTGAGGTTGGCAAGAATGCTTTCAAGGTAGCCTTTGGCGGACTCGAGCTGGGCCTCGCGCTGGCGCACGCTGGCGCGCGCGTCGTCGAGCTGGCGGGTCATGCGGTTGAAGGACTGGGTGAGCATGCCCAGTTCATCGCGACCGGCGATTTCCGCGCGTGGTGTGAAGTCGCCCTGGGCCACCGCCTCGGTGCCCTGCGCCAGCAGGGAAAGCGGTGCCGACAGGCGGTTCGAGAGGTAAAAGGCGGTGGCGATCGCGCCGAACAGGGCGAGGAGCAGGGTCAGGGTCAGGGTGACGGCGTAGATCTCGCGCAGGTTCTTGCGCGACAGCGAGAGCTCCTGGTAGTCGCGGTAGCCGGCCTGCACGGATTCGGCACTGGCGGTGAGCTGCTCGGGAACGTTCTGCAGCACCTGCAGGACCCTTGGCTCGGCGCCCAGGAGGCGCAGGGTGATGGGGGCGACCACGCGCATGCGCAAAGCCGGCTTGTCGGCCGACTGCGACGCGTTTTCAACCCCGGCATAGCCGCGTCCGCGGGCGGCGTCGGCCAGCACCTGTGCGGAGGGCATGTCGAGCGAAAAGCGCACGCTGCCGCTGCCGCCGGTGGCGATCAGGCGTCCCGAGGTCGTGAACACGGCGGCCTCCTGCAGCCCGGTCTGGTCGATCATGCGGCCCAGCAGCGCGCCGATCGACGCATCCGGCACATTGGAGAGTTCCTGGGCCATCAGGCGGCTGCGGCCGGCGACATCCTGCAGCATGGCGTCGAGCGTGGTTCGCGCCAGCGTGAGGCCGGATTCGAGGCTGGCGTCGACCCGGACGTTGAACCAGGACTCGATCGAACGTGACAGGAATTGCACCGAGACGGTGTAGACAAGCGTGCCGGGGACGATGGCCATGAGCGCGAACATCAGGGTCAGGCGCGCCATCAACTGGGTGCCGAACTGCTTGGCGCGATAGCGCTGCCAAAGGTTCACCAGCAGGTAGCCCACCACCACCAGCATGATGACCGCGATGCCGGCGTTGAGCTTGACCAGGAGCGCGTAGTGCTGGGTGAAGCTGCCGGTGTTGGCGCTGGCCGTGGCCAGCAGGTACAAAAGGACGCCGGAGAGCGCGAAGGTGGCCAGCAGCACATAGCGCAGGCGGCCGCTCACTTGCGTTCCCCCGAACTGTTGACGATGGGCGCTTCGGGGCGGAAAGGAAACCGCTTCCAGTCCGAGTCGAGCGTCCATTCACGGTTGGTGAGGGCGGACAACTGGAAAGGTTTCGGCAACTGGTTGACGTCCAGGCGCATGCGCACCGAGGCGATGTAGGTTTCGCCGTTCTTGATGCGCGAGCGGTCAATCGGCAGGGCACGCGGGCGGGCCAGCAGGCGCAGCGCCTCGCCCAGCGAATTGAAGCTCTGGTAAAGCGTGCCTGCCGACAGCCGGTACTGCCGCGTCAGGGCATGGTAGGAGAGCCGGTAGGTTTGCGAAATCTCCACCGGCTTTTCGTCGAACCAGTACCAGCGCGGGCGCGCCAGCTCCAGCTCGAAATTGAAGAACAGCGCCACGCCCTTGTTGATCGCCTCCTCAAGGCGCGGCGAGAGTTCGATGTTGTACTCGACCACCACGGCGAATCCGTCGTCCTGGGCTTCTAGGCGCGCCTCGCGCAATTCGATGGTTTCGGCCAGCGATGCAAGCGGGACGCACGCCAGCAGGGCCAGTAGCGCGAGAGTGCTAGGCCTTGGCGAAAAGCGCGTAGAAAAACCCGTCGTGAAGAGCGCACGGCAGAAGCTGGCCACCCGCATGAACAGGCTGGCCGGCATCGCTGCTTGCGAACCCGAGGTCGATCGGCAGGGGCAATGCATCCGGGTGCAGTGTCAGAAAACGGGCAGTCTGCCGTTGATTTTCTTCCGGAAAGACCGAGCAAGTGGCATACAGCAATTTACCACCCGGCCGCAATACGTGCCACAACGCATCCAGCAGCCGCGCTTGTTCGCGTGCAAGCGCGGCGATATCGCGCTCGCGTTTGAGCCATTTGCCATCCGGATGCCGCCGGATGACGCCCGACGCGGTACAGGGCGCGTCGAGCAGGATGCGGTCGAACGGCGTGCCATCCCACCATTGCGCAGGGTCGCCCGCATCCGCGCAGCGCGTGGCGGCCGCCAGGCCCAGGCGCGCCAGGTTTGCATCGACGCTGTGCAGGCGGCGGGCTTCGCGATCGAGTGCGAGCAGCTCGCAATCGGCCATTTCAAGCATGTGTGCGGTCTTGCCGCCGGGCGCGGCACAGGCGTCGAGCACGCGCATGCCGGGGGCGGCATCGACCAGTCGCGCGGCCATCTGCGCGCCCAGATCCTGCACCGAGACCAGACCGTCCGCGAAACCGGGCAGGGTGCGCGCAGGTTGCGCCTTCGCCAGGACCAGGGCGTCGACTCCTGCGCTGCGCGCTTCAATGCCGGCCTGGCGCAACAGCCCGCGATATTCGTCGAGGCTGGCGCGCCGGCGATTGACCCGCAGGGTCATCGGCGCCCGGGTGTTGCCCTGGGCGAGCAATTCCCCGGCCGCCTGTGGCCATGCGGCGCGCATGCGCGCGATCCACCAGGCGGGATAGCCGAGCCGGTTGGGTTCGCTCGCCATGGCGGCATCGAGCAGTGTCTGCCGTTCGCGCAGGAAGCGCCGCAACACGGCGTTGAGCGTTGCCTTGAAGGCGCCGCCTTTCACGCCAGCGATGCATTTGACAGCCTCGTCGACGATCACGTGGGCGCGTTCGGGGTGGTCGATGAGTTCCGAGAGCGCCGCGCGCGCGAGCGGGTCGATGTCCGGATTCGGTTTGCGCAGCATCGCCCGCGCGACGCTGTCGAGCAGGTTCAGGCGCCGGCAGGCGCCATAGGCGATGTCGCGCGCGGCGGCCGCATCGGCGGGCGCTGCACCGGCAGCGGCGGTGGACAGGGCGTCATCGAGTGCGTGGCCGTCCGCAACGGCGGCAAGTCCCGCGGCTGCGATCGAAAACGCGCTGGCGAGCGTGCCGGTGGCACCCATGCCGCCCGATCAGCCCCGGCCTAGGACCGGCCGAGGGCCATCAGGCGCTCGATCCGTTCGGCCGTCTGCGGGTGGGTCGAGAACAGCCCCGACAGGCCGCCGCCGGCGAGCGGATTGATGATCATCATCTGCGCGGTGGCCGGATGCTCTTCGGCCGCCGGCAGAACCTCTCCCTTGGCGGCGCGCTCGATCTTGGCCAGCGCCGAGGCCAGCGCCTCGGGGTCGCCGCAGATTTCCGCGCCGCCGCGATCGGCCTCGAACTCGCGCCCGCGCGAGATCGCCATCTGGATCAGCATCGCTGCCAGCGGGGCGAGCAGCATGATCAAGAGGCCCATGATCGGGTTGGCGGGCCGGCCCTCGGCATCGCGCCCGCCAAACATGGCGCCGAACTGCGCGATGGCGGAGATCGCGCCGGCCATGGTTGCGGCGATGGTGGAAATGAGGATGTCGCGATGCTTGACGTGCGCAAGCTCATGGGCCATCACGCCGGCCAGCTCACGGCGGGTGAGGATGCGCAGTATCCCGGTGGTGGCGGCCACCGCCGCGTTGTCGGGATTGCGGCCGGTGGCAAAGGCGTTGGGTGCGTGCTCGTCGATCAGGTAGACCTTGGGCATCGGAAGGCCGGCCCGCCCGGCCAGTTCGCGCACCATGCCGACGAACTCCGGCGCGTTCGAGTCGTCGACCTGCTGCGCGTTGTACATCTTCAGTACCATCCGGTCGGAAAACCAGTATGCGAAGAAATTGCTGAAGAATGCGAAACCAAGCGCCAGCAGCATGCCGGTCCGGCCGCCGAAATACGCGCCGATCATGCCGAACAGCGCCGTGATGCCGGCCATGAGAATGAAGGTCTTCATCCAGTTGAACATTCGGGCCTCCGCAGGTTCAAGCACTGCATGCCCGGTGCGGGCACGCGTGTCGCACAAGATGTGTGCCGGGGCCTCAACTTTCAACCTCGAAGCGCCCCCCCGGCGGGAGGGGAAACCCTTGCAGGAACTCGCGTGCCGGAAGTCGCCTGGCGCCCGCGCGCTGCAGTTCTGTCAATGCCAGGCTGGTTGCGCCACCGCAGGCGACGACCACGCCCGCTTCGCCGGCTTCGAGAATGGTGCCCGGTGGTTCATCGCAGGCAGGGCCGGTTGTGGCGCGCCAGGCCTTGATGGCTTGTCCGCCGTACGTCGCGGACGCGCCTGGAAAAGGGTCGAAGGCGCGGATCTTCCGCGCCAGGGTTTCGGCACTGAGGCGGAAATCCAGCGGTGCTTCGGATTTCTCGATCTTGGACGCGTATGTGATGCCTTCCTGCGCTTGCGCCACCGGCACGAGAGAGGCGAGGTTGCGCAGTGCTTCGACGATCAGGTCGGCGCCCAGGGCCGCAAGCGCCGCCGTCAGGGTGCCGGCGGTATGGTCTTTCGCGATCTGCACAGCGCGTCGCAGCAGGACCGGGCCGGTGTCCAGCCCGGCTTCCATCTGCATGATGCAAACGCCGGTTTGGCTGTCGCCGGCTTCGATCGCGCGTTGCACCGGGGCGGCGCCCCGCCAGCGTGGCAACAGGGAGCCATGGATGTTCAGGCAACCGTGCCGGGGGATGTCAAGCACGGATTGCGGCAGGATCAGCCCGTAGGCGGCGACCACCATCACATCATGGGCAGTCGCGCGCAGCTTTTCGACGGCGGCGGCATCGCGCTTGAGTGATTGCGGCTGGAATACCTCTATGCCGGCTTGCACGGCCACTTGCTTGACCGCGCTTTCGACCAGGCGCATGCCGCGTCCGGCCGGCCGGTCCGGCTGCGTGAGCACCAGGGGCACGTCGAATCCCGCGTCGAGGAGGCGCGTGAGGGCGGCCGCGGCAAATTCCGGAGTGCCGGCAAAGATGACTTTCATGAGTTTGCAACCGCTTGCACGGCCTGCATTGCCGTACCGGTGCTTCAGGTCGGAGTCAGGCGGCCTTGCGGCGCGATTCCTTTTCGATTTTGCTGCGGATCCGCGATTGTTTCAGGCGCGACAGGTGCTCGACAAAAACCCGGCCTTTCAAATGATCCATCTCGTGCTGTATGCACACCGCGAGAAGGCCGTCGGCGTCGATGGTGCGCACAACGCCTTCGACGTCATGCGCCTCCACGAGAACCCGCTCGGCGCGGCGCACGTCCTCGTACACGCCGGGCACCGACAGACACCCCTCCTCGCACACCTGGCTGCCGGCCTCCGAGAGGATGCGCGGGTTGATCAGCACCTGCAGCTCATCGTGGGCTTCGGAGATGTCGATGACGATCACCTGCTTGTGAACATCGACCTGCGTCGCCGCCAGGCCGACGCCCGGCGCGGCATACATGGTTTCGGCCATGTCGCGCACCAGGTCCTTCAACGCCGGGTCGAATTCGGTCACCGGTTGGGCCACCTTGTGCAGCCGCGGGTCGGGGTAGCGCAGGATAGAAAGTAGAGCCATGAACTTCGCCATGTCAGGTTTGGGCGTTGCTTTGATGCCACAACGGCGACGCCGCAAAAACCGAAAAAGTGTTGCTAATCAAGCTAATTAGATTCAGAATTTAATCCGACTTTGTAAAAAAAACCAGTCGCATGTTAAAGTTATACATCAAACTTGTGGCTGTTGCGTCCGGCGTTGGGGAGGGCTTTAGGCACTTAACGCGCACCAGTTAGTTGGGGTCTGCCGGGTGCGGTTTCAACACAAGGCTTAAAGGAGAGGATCCATGCGGAGCCCGTTACTTTCGCTTTTTCTGGCAGTTGTATTGGGTGTATCGGTGCCCGCCGGCGCGCAAAATCAGGCGCCCAAACTGGCGGAAAACGCGCCTGACCGGCACATTGTGGTGCCGGGCGACACGCTTTGGGGCATTGCAGCGAAGTTCCTGAAGGACCCGTATCGCTGGCCGGATGTGTGGGAACCCAACCGCGACCGCATCAAGAACCCGCATCGCATCTATCCGGGCGACGTGATCGTGCTCGACCGGTCCGGCGGCATGCCCAAGCTCAAGCTTGCCACCGTGAAGGTCGAACCGCGCACCCGCACCCAGGCGACCACGGCCGCGATCCCTTCGATTCCCGCGAACCTCATCGAGCCTTTCCTGTCGCAACCCCTGGTGATCGAGGAAGGCGGGATGGCAAGCGCGCCCAAGATCATCGCCACCCAGGAGGGACGTGTTTACCTGGGACGCGGTGACCTGGCGTATGCCACTGGCAACGTCGATGAAAAGGTCGCCATGTGGAGCGTGTATCGGCCGGGCAGCGCGCTGGTCGATCCGGTCACCAAGGAAACCCTCGGTTACGAAGCCCTTTACCTGGGCACCGCGCGCCTGGAGCGCAAGACCGATCCGACCACACTCGTGATTGTCGACTCCAAGCAGGAAATCGGCACCGGGGATCGCCTGATCCCGGTGGCGCGTCCGGAAGTCGTCGAGTACGCCCCGCGTGCGCCCAAGGTCAATGTCGATGGCCGCGTGCTGTCGATGTACGGCGGTGTGCGCGAGACCGGCAGCAATCGAATCATCTCCATCTCCAAGGGCAAGCGTGACGGACTCGAGAACGGCAATGTGCTGGCGCTATACAGCTATGGCGCCGAGGTCAAGGATCGTTCCAGCATCTACGACCGCAACAGCACAGGCGTGAAGCTTCCGGACGAACGCAACGGTCTGGTTTTCCTGTTCCGCGTTTTTGACCGGGTTTCCTACGGCCTGGTCATGAGTGCGGTGCGGCCGGTCAAGGTGGGCGACGTCGCGCAAAAGCCCTGACGGCAGCCGGCTTTGGGCCGGTAGAATGAAAAGGGCGCGCTCAAGGTGCGCCCTTTTCATTTTCCGATCCATTTTTCCAGATGTCGCCCATCGATCCCGGTCTTCCCGACTGGTTGCGCCTCTCGCTTGTGCCCGGACTGGGCGACGCCGCCTTGCGCAACCTGCTGCGGGCCATGGGTCTCCCCGGGCGTGTGTTCGCCGCTTCACGTGCGGACCTGGTGGCGGTTGCCGGCGAGGAACGCGCGCAGGCGATCCTGCGGGCCCGCGATGACGCGGAAATTGCCCGACAGGTCGAGGCCGCGCTGCAATGGGCGGCCGCTGCGGGCAATGCCATTGTCACTCTGGCCGATGATGATTACCCGCGCAACCTCCTGGAGGTGTCCGATCCACCGCCCATGCTGTACCTCAAGGGGCGTCGCGAGTTGTTGGCCAGGACTGGAATCGCGGTAGTCGGCAGCCGCAATGCGACCGCCCAGGGCATGGCCAATGCCGAGGCGTTTGCGCGGACCTTAAGCGGCGCGGGCTACACCATAGTGAGCGGCCAGGCGCTTGGCATCGATGCCGCCGCGCACCGCGGCGGCCTGGCCGGGCCGGGCTCGACCATCGCCGTCATTGGAACCGGGCCGGACATCGTGTACCCGGCGCGCAACCGCGATCTGGCGCACGCGATCGCCGCCGACGGCCTCATCGTCAGCGAGTTCGCCATCGGCACGCCGGCGCTGGCATCCAATTTTCCGCGCCGCAACCGTATCATCAGCGCCCTCTCGCGTGGCGTGCTGGTGGTTGAGGCAGCCCTGCGCAGCGGGTCGCTGATCACCGCTCGGCTGGCTGGCGAACAGGGGCGCGATGTTTTCGCCATCCCGGGCTCGATTCATTCCCCGTTGTCCAAAGGCTGCCATCAGCTCATCAAGCAGGGGGCCAAGCTGGTGGATTCGGCATCCGACGTTCTCGAGGAACTGGGCGTCGCCACCAAGTCCGCTGCGGTCGCGGAAAGCGCGAGAGCCACTCCCGCTGCAGCGGATGCCGGCTCGGCGCTGTTGGCCGCGATGGGATACGATGCCGTGGGCTTTGACGCGTTGCTGGAGCGTTCGGGCCTGGCGCCCGAAACGCTGTCGGCGCTGTTACTGGAACTCGAACTTGACGGCAGGATTTCGCAATTGCCCGGTGGGCGCTATCAACGATTGGAGTCGTAAGTGTTCGAAATTCTGGTGTATCTGGTGGAGAACTACTTTGACGACCAGGTATGCGTCGACCCGAATACGCTTGAACTCAAGCTCAAGGCGGCCGGCTTTGACGGCGAGGACATCACCGATGCGCTGGCATGGCTGGCCGGGTTGTCGGACGACGCCGGAACGGAGTTGCCTTCCGATTTCGCCGAACGGCCGTCCTTTCGCAGCTTCGCGAGTTCAGAGGAGGCGCGGCTTTCACGCGAAACGCGCGGCTTCCTGGCGTTTCTCGAGTCCTCCGGAGTGATTGATGCAGTGCAGCGTGAACAGATCATCGAGCGTTCGCTCGCGCTTCCGGACGGCGAAGTCGATGTCGAGAAACTCAAGATCATCACCCTGGTGGTGCTCTGGAGCGCCGGGGTCGAGCCGGATGCGCTGGTTTTTGATGAACTGCTGCCGGACGGGGCGCCTCGCGAATTGCATTGACGCGGCGCTTTGTTGTTGAATTAATCTTTAAAAATCAATTGGTTGAATGTTGTTTCGCCGGTCGGCGAGGCGACTCGCGCGGTATTTACGGCTTGCGCGAACCGAATTGACGGGCTTAGACTTCGGGCCCTTGCGGGAGGCCAGTCGTTCATTACCCGGTTCCCGAACCCGAAAAGACGCATGTCAAAGACCCTGATCATTGCCGAAAAGCCGTCAGTCGCACTGGATATTTCCAAGGCGCTGGGTGGATTTACCAAGGCTGCCGACTATTACGAGTCGGACAAATATGTACTTTCGTCAGCCGTCGGGCATCTTCTCGAAATTGCCTGCCCTGAGGAATATGAGGTCAAGCGCGGCAAATGGAGCTTTACGCACCTGCCGGTCGTTCCCCCGTATTTCGACCTGAAGCCCATCGCCAAGAGCGAGGACAGGTTGAAGACCCTCCTGCGCCTGATCAAGCGCAAGGACGTCAGCGCGCTCATCAACGCCTGCGACGCGGGCCGCGAGGGCGAACTGATTTTCCGCCTGGTGGTTCAGCATGCCAAGGCCAAGCAGCCGATCAAGCGCCTTTGGCTTCAGTCGATGACGCCGGCGGCGATCAAGGAAGGCTTTTCGTCCCTGCGGGAGGACAGTGAATTGCTGCCGCTGGCGGACGCGGCGAAGAGTCGCAGCGAGGCGGACTGGCTGATCGGCATCAACGGCACGCGCGCGATGACCGCCTTCAACTCGAAGGAGGGCGGTTTCTACCTGACCACGGTGGGGCGGGTACAGACCCCCACGCTGGCCGTGCTGGTCGAGCGCGAGGAGCGCATTCGCGCCTTCAAGGCGCGCGATTACTGGGAAGTGCACGCCACCTTCAAGGCTGCCGCGGGGGAGTACAACGGTCGCTGGTTCGACCCGAAGTTCAGGAAGCCCGAGGACGACGAGCACGCGCGTGCCGAGCGCATCTGGGTGCAGCAGGACGCCGACGCTATCGCCGCGGCCTGCGCCGGCAAGCCCGGCATTGTCAGCGAGGAGTCCAAGCCGACCACGCAGTCTTCGCCCCTTTTGTTCGACCTGACCAGCCTGCAGCGCGAGGTCAATGGGCGCTTCGGGCTCTCGGCGCGCAATACCCTGGCGGTGGCCCAGGCGCTCTACGAGCGCCACAAGGTGCTGACCTATCCGCGTACCGATTCACGCGCTTTGCCCGAGGACTACATCCCCACGGTCAAGAAGACCATGGAGATGCTGAAGGAGTCCAATGCCTACGTGGTGCACGCCAAGAATGTGCTCAAGAACCAGTGGGTCAAGCCCAACAAGCGCATTTTCGACAACACCAAGATTTCCGACCACTTCGCGATCATTCCGACGCTTCTGGCTCCCAAGGCCTTGAGCGAGATCGAGCAGAAGGTCTACGACCTGGTGGTCAAGCGGTTCCTCGCGGTGTTCCATCCGTCGGCGGAATTCATGCAGACCACCCGCATTACCGAGGTGGAAGGGCACCAGTTCAAGACCGAGGGCAAGGTGCTGGTGGCACCCGGCTGGCTGGCGGTGTACGGCCGCGAAATCGCCGGCGAGGACGAGAACCTGGTGGCGGTAGCCGCCGGCGAAAAGGTCAATACCGAGGCCATCGAAGCACGCGGCACCCAGACCAAGCCGCCGGCACGTTATTCCGAGGCGACCCTCCTGTCGGCGATGGAAGGCGCGGGCAAACTCGTCGAGGACGAGGAGCTGCGAGCCGCGATGGACCAGAAAGGCCTGGGCACGCCGGCAACCCGCGCGGCCATCATCGAAGGCCTGATCAAGGAAGAGTATGTGCATCGCAACGGGCGTGAGCTGGTGCCCACCCCCAAGGCCTTCTCGCTCATGTTCGCCTTGCGCCACTTCGGCGTGACCGAACTGGCGTCCCCGGAGCTGACTGGCGAGTGGGAGTACAAACTCAAGGAGATGGAGAAGGGCAAGCTGTCGCGCGAAGCCTTCATGAACCATATCACCGAGGCGACCAACGACCTGGTCGCGCGAATCCGCGATGGCAACATTCCGGACACCGCTTTTGCCACGGTGGATGTGCCTTGTCCCAAATGCGGTGGCCTGGTGCAGGAGAACTATCGCAAGTTCCAGTGCCTGTCGTGCGACTTCAACATGTGGAAGGTGATCTCCGGGCGCGAATGGGCCGCTGAAGAGGTGGCTGAACTCATCAGCAAGAAGCAGATCGGGCCCCTCACCGGGTTTCGCAGCAAGATGGGGCGGCCGTTCGCGGCCTCGCTCAAGCTCAACGCCGAGTTCCGCGCCGAATTCGATTTCGGGCAGAACCCCGAGGAGGAAGGCGAGGCGGTCGACTTCACGGGGCAGGAGCGGGTGGGCGCGTGTCCGAAATGCTCGGCCGGTGTTTTCGAACACGGCTCGGGGTACATCTGCGAAAAGGCCACCGGCAGCGCGCGCACCTGCGATTTCCGCTCCGGCCGCATCATCCTGCAGCAGGAGATTTCGCGGGAACAAATGACCAAGTTGCTCTCCGAAGGTCGAACCGACCTGTTGACCGGCTTTGTGTCGAACCGGACGCGTCGCGCGTTCAAGGCTTTCCTGGTCAAGCAGCCTGACGGCAAGATCGGCTTCGAGTTCATGCAGCGGGCGGCCAAGGCTCCAGCGAAAGGCGCGGCTGCAAAGGCCGAGGAACCTGCAAAGGCCGCCAGGTCCTACGGCGCCGCGGCCAAAAACGCGGCCAATGATCCCGTGCCACCGGTCAAGTCGGTAGCCAAAAAGGCGGTCAAGAAAGTGGCCGCCAAGGCAACCAAGGCTCCCGCGAAGAAGACTGCCGCAAAGAAAGCGCCGCGCAAGGCCGCGTAGGTAGCGGGAATTATTCCAATGTCATATAATGTCGTTGGAATAATTCCCGGAGCGACCATGAAACTCTCTTCCGTAGCGATGGCCAGTCTGATTGTCGCCATGGCTGGTTGCAGCCACACACCAACAAAGCAGCAAATCGGCACGGCGACCGGAGCGGTGGTCGGCGGTGCGGCTGGCGCCGTTCTTACCGGCACCACCACCGGCACGGTTATTGGTGCTGGTGCCGGAGCGGTGGTCGGCAGCGAAATCGGCAAGTCGATGGAGAAGAAGCGCTAAGGCGCGACATCGGTCAGCGGGCCGGGATGGGTTTCCCCCGGTTCGGACTATTGCCCGCAAGACGCTAAACTGGCAGGCTTTTCGACGATACCGCGGTGCCAAAAGTTGGCGCGGACGGATCACCGATCGAAGTTCCAGGAGCCCCGCATGTCCAAGCGTAAAACCTTCTTGGCCGCGAGCATCGCGGCGATTGCCTTTCATTCCGGTTTGGTCGCGGCCCAGGCCTATCCGACCAAACCGATCCGCCTGATCGTGCCATTCGCGCCGGGCGGGACTACCGATATCGTCGCGCGCGTCGTCGGCGACCGCCTCGGGCGCGATCTGGGCCAGCCTGTGATCATCGAGAACCGCGCCGGGGGAGGCGGCACGATCGGCGCGGATTTCGTCGCGAAGGCGCCGGCGGATGGTTACATCCTGGGCGTGGCGACCGTGTCAACCATGGCCACCAACCCGGCCACCAATCCCAAGATGCCCTATGACTCGGTTAAGGATCTCACACCCATCCTCAACCTGGTGAACGTGCCGAACGTGATGACGGTCAACCCGACGAAGATCCCGGCTAAGAACATCAAGGAAGCGATCGAACTGTTCAAGAAGAGTCCGGGCAGGTATTCCTATGCGTCGTCCGGTTCCGGTGGCATTTCGCATCTTGACGGCGAAGCGTTCAAGGTGATGACCGGTACATTCATCGTGCACATTCCCTATCGCGGTTCCGGCCCGGCCTTGAATGACACCATCGCCGGACAGGTTGACGCGCAGTTCGACAACCTGCCGTCGTCGTTGCCGCACATCAAGTCCGGCAAGTTGAAGGCCCTGGCGGTGATGTCGGAAAAACGTGTGGAATCCCTGCCGGACGTGCCGACATTTGCCGAGGCGGGCTTGAAGGCGATCAACAACATGGCCTGGTACGGCCTGGTGGGACCGGCTTCGCTGCCCAGGGACGTGGTGCAAAAGGTGCATGCCGCCGCGGTCAAGACCCTGAATGATCCCGAGATTCGCAAGCGCCTCGCCGATGGCGGGTCCTATGTCGATGGTGGAACGCCGGAGCAGTTCGCACAACTGATCCAGCGTGAACTCGCGCAACGCCGCGACATCGTCAAGAAGCAGAACATCAAGCTGGAGTAGTCGGTCGCGCCGGGGGCGGGCGAAGCCTTGCGCGCCTCCGACAAATGCGGTTTCAGGCGGCGCGGCAATTGCCGGCGACCAGATCGGCCAGCTTCTGTGCGAGCGGTACCGGCATGTCGTGGCCCATGCCATCGATGATCTCCAGCCGGGCGCCACGGATCTTCTGCGCCAGGTCGACGCCGCAAGCCATCGGTACCAGCGGATCTTCGCGGCCGTGCACCACCAGCGTCGGTGCGATGATTCTTTCGAGCATCGCCGAGCGGTCGCCGGACGCCATCACCGCGACCAGCTGGCGTGCCAGACCCTGCGGGTAGTAGGCACGCCGGATCGAGTGTTCCACCCGCGCACGCAACGCGGCAGGGTCTGGCGGATAGCCGGGGCTGCCGATGATTTTCCAGATGCCCATGGCGTGCTCGACCAGTGCGTCGAAATCGCGGCCCTGCGGCCGCGAAAGCATGGCCGCGCGTGCCTTGAAGCTGGGTCCCGGCAGGCTGCGCGCACCGCTGGTGGTCATGAGCAGGGAGAGCGAGCGCACCCTTCCGGGTGCCGTCGCGGCCACCAACTGCGCGATCATGCCTCCCATCGAAACGCCCATGACATGTGCGCTTTCCAGGCCGAGCGCGTCCATCACCCCCAAGGTGTCGCGTGCCAAGTCGGCAAGGCCATACGGCGCACGTACCGGCAGCCGCAGCGAGTATGAAATCGCCGCACGCATCAGGTTGGGTACGCCGGCGGAGTCGAATCGAGTCGACAGCCCGGCGTCGCGGTTGTCCAGCATGACTGGCGCCAGTCCATGTCCCGCCAGCGCGTCGACCAGTTCAACCGGCCAGGCGACAAGTTGCATGCCCAGCCCCATGATCATGAGGAGCGGCGCGCCACCCGGCACGTCGCGCCGTTCTACCTCGATGTCCAGCCCGTTGGCGGAAACTTGCAATGCTGTCTTCCGGTGCGCGGGGATCAGGCGCCGGTCTTGTAGAACCAGCGGCGCGCGCCGCCGGTGCTGAACGGTTGCCAACTGTCCTCGGGTTGCGCCAGCCGGTCGGCGATCGCGAACAGTGCGGCGGGATTCACGCCCATGCCGACATGGCTGGCCTGGATCTCGATGTTCTCGGCCAGGGGGCCGGGTTCGTTCAGGCTGCACTGCCAGGCCACGATGCCGTCGGTCTTGCTGTAGATGGAGGTAGTCGGCACCGGCGGCGGAAGGCGGATCTGCGCGCGCAAGGCATGGTCGTCGGTTTTCTGGCCGCTTACCATCTCGTAGAGGCGCCATGCGTTGGTGGCGCGCGGGTGCCCGGTGAACGGCGTCCCCAGCGTGATGACGCAACGCGCGATATCGGGCGCGAACTTGGCGATCTCGCGCGCGTAGATGCCACCCAGGCTCCAGCCGATCAGGCTGATCTTGCGGCCATAGCGTTCATGCAGCTCGCGCGCATGTTCCACACAGCCGCGCAGCACGCCATGGCGCGGGCCGAAGTTGAAACCGAAGTTCCACGGGTGCGGCGCGTAGCCGCGCTCGCGCAGATAGTTGCGCAGGGGAACGGTCGAGACGTCGTTGGCCCCCAGGCCCGGCAACACCAGGACGGGATGGCCATCACCCTCCGGGGCCTGGCGCAGCCATGGCAGGGCGGCCAGGGCGACACTGCCCTCGAGAAAGGCGCGCCCTTCGAGCATCATCAGGAAGGGCGAGGGCGCCTTGTCCGAAAAATCGGTTGAGGCGGATTCTTCCTGCTGGCCGACCTGTGCTTTCCGGGCGCGGCGTCGCGGTTTGGTGGGCAAGTCGCGTCTCCATTGTCTTGGCGTTGTGACCCGATTATGCCCCGGCGCGTGCCTTGCCGGGCTTGCGTGCCGGCGCTTTGGCGGTTGTCGCTTTCTTCCTCGCTGTCGCGACGGCCCGACGTGGGCGCGCACGTGCCGGCGCCGCCTTCACCGGTTCGGCGTCAGGGACGGCATTGAGCGGTGATTCGGCCAGGCGCAGGAGTTCCGCGAACGATTCCGCCGAATATGCCGCCATGTCGCGCACCTGCGGCAACGCACGCCTGCAGGCGGTGAAGCCGAAGTCGAGCGAACCGTTGTAGCTTTGCACCGTGATGTTGAGCGCGATGCCGTGGACCACGATCGAAACAGGGAAATAGGTCATCATCCGCGCGCCGGCCAGGTAGAGCGGAAACTGCGGCCCCGGTACGTTGGAGATGACCACGTTTGCGATCGGCGGCATGCGGTCGGCCAGCTTGGACCGTCCATAGAGGGAAGCCACGCCGCTTATCAGCCACGGTGCGCCGAAAGTGGGAAAGTCGGTGGGCAGAATGTTCCTGGTGCTGGCCAATTGAGCCTTCATCGAGGTCGTGGAAGCCAGGATGGCCGCCAGGCGTTTGCGCGGATCGGCGACATGGGTGTGCAGGTTGACCAGCGTCATCGATGCCTGGTTGTTGGCCGATGTGTCACCCTCGGCGCGCAGCGAAACCGGTACGGCGGCGATCAGCGGCTTCTTCGGTACCTGACCGAGGTCTTCAAGGTAGCGGCGCAACGCGCCCGAGCACAGTGCCAGGACGACGTCGTTGACCGACGCGCCAAACGCCTTGCCTACCTTGCGCACGTCCGCAAACGGTATCGACGCGGTCGCATAGGAGCGCTGGTTGGTGATCGCGGTATTGAGGGGGGTGCGCGGGCCGATCTGCCAGTTGCGCCGCCCCGACCTGGCGCCATCCGTATTGGCCTGCTTGCGTGCCGCCAGCGCGCGGCTTGCCACGCCCCCTACGGCGCGCGCGGCACCAGGCAGCAGCTTGATGAGCTTGGTGTACTGCAGCAGCTGGTTGGACAATGCGGCCCCAAGCAGTTCCGCCACACCCAGTTGATACTTGCCGGTCGGGCGTCGCGCAGCCGCCCTGACCGCACGCGGCACCGGACCGATATCGAGAATCGCGTTGGCCAGCGCCACGCCGGCCTGGCCGTCTATGGCGGCATGGTGCAACTTTGAGTAAAAGCCGAACCGGCCGTCCTTGAGCCCTTCGATCACATAGAACTCCCACAAGGGGCGGGAGCGATCCATGAGGGAGGAATGCAGCCGGCCCACATAGGTCTCGAGTTGCGCCACGGAGCCCGGTTGCGGCAGGATGATGCGCCGCACGTGGTAGTCGAGGTCGATCGCGTCATCGTCGATCCATACAGGGCTGGCCAGCTCGAAAGGCATCAGGGCGAGCTTGCGCGTGAACACCGGCGCCAGGTGCATGCGCGACGCCACATGCGCCTTGACATCCTCGTAGATGTCCCCCTTGTAGCCGGGCGGCAGCTCAAACAGGTTGAGCCCGCCCACGTGCATGGGGGTCTCGGGTGTTTCGAGGTAAAGAAAGGCCGAGTCCAGGCCGCTCAGATGTTTCATGAAAGTCTCCCGCCTTGTCATTGGTCGCGGGCCAGACAGCCCTTTCACGCATAATCCTAAAGATGCGCTTCGCCCGTCAACTGTTTTCACTTCCGGCCCTGTGGTTGCTTTTTGCATGCAGTCCCGCCCTTGACTGGCGTGAATACCGCATGCCCGATGCCGGCTTTTCCATACTTCTGCCGCAGAAGCCGGCCCAGGCCGAGCGCCGCCTGCAGACGCCGGCGGGCGAGATCGGCATGCGGATGTACTCCGCACGCGTGGGTGAGCACGTGTTCGCCGCCGGTTTCGCGGATTTTTCCCGACCGGTGGACGCCGCGCTTCTCGATGCGATGCGTGATGTGCTGGCTGCCAACATGGGCGCGCAGGTTGCCGCCGAGAAGGCGGTGGAAAGCGGCGCGTACAAGGGGCGCGAGTTCTCGGTTGCCGGCATGCTCGGACGCGGCAAGGACGCGAAGCCGGGCAGCATGCGTGCGCGCATCTATGCGAACGGCCGCCGCTATGTCCAATTGGTTTCGCTTGGTCCGGACGAAGGGCTGGCGGCGGCCGATGTCGACCTGTTCCTCGCATCGCTCAAGGCTGATTGAGTTCGATGTCGCGGGCGCTCGGCGGACGCATCTTTGTCATATTCGCCATTGGGTACTTCCTGTCCTATTCGTTCCGTTCGCTGGGGCCGTTGATCGCTCCGGACCTGGCGGGTGAACTCGATCTGAACGCGCGGGAACTCGGACTTCTGGCGAGCGTGTACTTCCTCGCCTTTTTCGCCGCGCAGGCGCCGATCGGCATCGCGATGGACCGATTCGGGCCTGCCCGTGTCAATGCCGGACTTTTCGTTCTGGCGGCAGTGGGCAGCGCGGTCTTCGCAATCGGACAGGATGTCCACTTGCTCGCCTTCGGGCGAGCGATGATCGGCATTGGCGTCGCGGGGGCTCTGATGACGTCTTTCAAGGCATTTGTCATCTGGTACGACCCGCGGCATCGCGAAATCCTGACTGGTGGCATCACCGCGGTGGGTGGACTGGCTGCAATGGTGTCCGCCACCCCCGCGGAGTGGGCCATGCGCCATCTTGAATGGCGCGGACTTTTCTGGCTCCTCGCGGGTTTCTCGCTTCTGGCCGCCGCCTTGTTCGTGTTTGCCGTACCCGGCGATCGGGCGCCGCCGGGCGAACCGCCGCCGGGCGATGGCAAGGGCGGATATGCGCAAGTTCTCGGCTCGCGCATCTTCCTCAGCTACGCGCCGCTGGCTTTCTTCGGGAGCGGCGGATTTTCAGCCATCCAGTCACTCTGGGCCGGCCCCTGGCTGGTCGAGGTTGCCGGGGTATCCCGGGGTGCCGCCGCCCAAGTGCTGTTCGTCTACGGCACATCGCTCCTTGTCGGCAACCTCATGGTGGGTGCGGTGGCAAGCCGCCTGCAACGCTGGCCTGGCGCGTCGCGCCGCTGGTACGTGGGATCGCTGGTTTTTGCGGCGGTTTCACTGGGTATCATCATCAGCAACGCATTCCCGGCATCCAGCGGCCCGTGGTTCGCGTATGGCCTGACACTTGGCGCGGGGATGCTGGCCTATCCGGCCCTGACGCGCGCCTTTCCGGCAGCCATCACCGGCCGGGTGGTGACCTCGTACAACATGGTGATGTTCATGGGGGGCTTTGCGATCCAGTCCGCGCTGGGCGTCTCAATCCAGGCGCTGGTGGATGCCGGATGGCCGCGGGTACAGGCCTACCAGTGGTCGTTTGGTGGGCTGCTGGCCGCACAAGTGGCCGCGTTGCTATGGTTCGTGGTGGTCTCGCGAAGAACCTAGAGAATCGCCGGGATGTCGTGTCGCGCGCCGCGCGCGCCTGCCGCGGCGATGTCCGGTGGCTGCTTCAGGTCCCATTCGCGGGCGACGTAGCGATCGCCCGTGGATTGGGCCGAGGCGTCCGAGACCAGCCAGACGATCGGCGCCGCCATCAGGGTGGGTGAAAGCAGCAGGCCGTCGGCGCCGCGCCGGTCCGCGCCATGGCCTGGCAGCAATCGGGTATCGGTGGCCCCGCCCGGCAGCAGGGCATTGACGGTCACACCGGTGCCTTCGAGGTCGCGCGCCCACACGGCGGTC
Organism: Burkholderiales bacterium; assembly: GCA_965279115.1. GTDB lineage: Bacteria > Pseudomonadota > Gammaproteobacteria > Burkholderiales > JAEUOS01 > JAEUOS01. The sequence goes on along the minus strand of OZ257137.1, from coordinate 1,634,487 downwards.
ATGGCTTCCAGCGCGGCCTTGGATGGGCCATACGGAGAATAGCCCTTGCGCACCATGGTGATCGCGCTGGTGGAGATGTTGACGATGCGACCGAAGCCCTGGGCCACCATGTGCGGTGCGCAAGCCCTGCTCATCAGCAGGGGGCCAAGCACATTGGCCTCGACAATGTTGCGCAGGCCATCCGGATCGGCTTGCCAGAACAACGCGGGGCGAACGTTGTATTGGTTGCTGATTTCCAGCATGCCCCGGCCCGCATTGTTGATCAGCGCGTCAACGCGACCGAAACGGTCCAGGGTGCGACGCACTAATGCCTCGCAATCGGCCCAGGAGGCGACGTCCGCAAGCGTCGAGAACGTGTTGCCGGGCCCGGAAATGACCTCAAGTTCAGCCTGCGCGGCGTCGAGTTCAGCGCCATCCCTCGCGCCGCTGATGGCCAGACGACAGCCGCAGCGGGCCAGTGCGCGTGCCATCTCAAGGCCGAGTCCGCGCCCTCCGCCGGTCACAATCACGACCCTGCCGTGCAACGACGGTGGCGCCTGTGGATCAATATTCATGGCCGATCTCTGATCGGGGTGCGTGGCGGTCACTCCCCCTTGAGGCCCTTTTCCTTGACGATCTTCGACCAGCGCTCGGTTTCCCGGCGCATCATCGCGGTGAGTTCCTGCGGGTTCATGTAGTTGACTGTGAGACCCTGCTTGTTGAGGGTCTCGGCCACGTCCGGCTGCCGCACGATGTCGCGTAGCGTCGCAGACAGCTTGTTGACGACCTCGGGCGGTGTCTTCCCGGTGGTGAAGACGGCATACCAGACGCTCGCGTTGACATCGCGCGGCCCGCCCGCCTCATGGATGGTGGGCACCTCGGGTGCGGCAGCGACGCGCTTGTCGTAGGCCAGTCCGAGCACCTTGAGCCGCCCCTGCTTCACCTGTGGAAGCACGGTATGCACGGGCATGAACATCGCCTCGACCGCGCCGCCGATGACATCGGTGACGGCGCCCGCCGAACCGCGATAGGGAACGTGCAGCATGAAGGTGCCGGTGGCGACCTTGAACAGCTCGCCGGTCAGGTGCTGTGGCGTGCCCACGCCTGGAGAAGAGTATGAGAGCTTGCCCGGCCGCGCTTTCAGGAGTGCGACGAACTCCTTCACATTCGACGCGGCCACGCCATTGCCCACGACCAGCGCAAGATAGCCATCGGTCAGGTTCGCGACTGCGGCAAGGTCGCGGAACGGGTCCCAGCCAAGATTCTGGTAGATCAGCGGATTGAACACGACCGGACTGGCGGTGATCATGATCGTATAGCCATCGGGCGGCGCTTTGGCCACCAATTCAGTGCCAATGTTGCCCGATGCCCCGGGGCGGTTTTCGATGACCACCGGTTGTCCCAGGCGTTCGGTCAGTTTCGGTCCGATGGTGCGGGCGATGATGTCCTGCCCCGTGCCGGGAGTGAACGGTACGATGAGCTTGATGGGCCGCGCAGGCCAGTCCTGCGCAATGCCCGAAGCGCAGGAGAATGCCAGAAAGATCCCGGCAAGGATTTTGGATTTCATATTTCCGCCAAAAAGTTGAACCACCCTGGCGGCATGCAACTGCCGCGCCAGGTTCTTCGTGTCAGCCGGAGGCCAACGATCCCACTACTTCTTGTCGCGCAATTCGCGGCGCAGGATCTTGCCGACGGGGGTTTTCGGCAATTCAGTCCGGAACTCCACCAGTTTGGGGACCTTGTAGCCGGTGAGATGTTGCTTGCAATGCTCGATCACCTGCTCCTTGGTGAGGTTCGGGTCCTTCTTGACCACCACCACCTTGACGGCTTCACCGGACTTGTCGTCCGGCACGCCGACAGAGGCGCATTCGAGCACGCCCGGATGCATTTGCACCACGCCTTCGATCTCGTTCGGGTAGACGTTGAAGCCCGACACCAGGATCATGTCCTTTTTGCGGTCGGTGATGTAGGCGAAGCCGTTCGCGTCCATGTGGCCGACATCGCCGGTCAGGAGCCAGCCATCGCGTATCACCTTGGCGGTCTCCTCGGGGCGCTGCCAGTAGCCCTTCATGACCTGCGGGCCGCGGATGCAGATTTCACCCGTACAGGCTTCGATCGGCCCTTTGCCATCCCAGAATGGCAGTTCGGCGAAATCGTCATTGCGGATCGAGAACTCGGTTGACGGCAATGGCAAGCCGATCGAGCCGTTCCAGGCCGTGCCCATCGGGTTGATGGAGGCGCCCGGCGAGGTTTCGGTCAGGCCATAGGCCTCGGTCAGGAACTTGCCGGTCACCTGCTGCCATTTCTCGGCCACGGCTTTCTGCACAGCCGCGCCGCCGCCGAGCACTACCTTGACCTGCTTGAAGTCGAGTTCGGCGAAGCCGGGCGTGTTGAGCAGGCCGTTGAACAGGGTGTTCACGCCGGTGAGGATGGTCCATGGCCATTTCTTGAGCTCTTCGATGAAGGCGGGCAGGTCGCGCGGATTGGTGATCAACACGTTCAACGCCCCCCACTTCATGAACGACAGGGTCGCGGTGAGACAGAAGATGTGGTACATCGGCAGGGGCGAGATGACGATCTCCTTGCCTTCAACGAAGTCGCTGGAGGTCCATGCGCCCGACTGGTGCAGGTTGGCGACGATGTTGCGATGGGTCAGCATCGCGCCTTTCGACAGGCCGGTGGTGCCGCCGGTGTACTGCAGGAAGGCGAGGTCGTCCAGGCCCGGCTCGAAGGGCTTCATCTGCGCCGCGGCGCCGCGGTCGAGCGCGGCACGCATGGTGATCGCGCCATCTATGCGCCAGTCCGGCACCATCTTCTTCACATTCTTGATGACGAAGTTGATGATCCAGCGCTTGGGCACCGGCAGCATGTCGCCGATCTGGGTGGTGATGACGTGTTCCACCGGCGTGGCCTTGATCACCTGTTGCAGCGTGGTCGCGAAATTTTCCACGATCACGATGGCCTTGGCGCCGGAGTCCTTCAGCTGATGTTCCAGCTCGCGCGGCGTATAGAGCGGATTGACGTTGACCACGATCATGCCGGCGCGCAGGATGCCGAAAATGGCGATCGGGTACTGCAGAAGGTTGGGCATCATCACCGCCACGCGATCGCCCTTGGCAAGGCCGGGTAGCGATTGAAGGTAGGCGGCGAAATCGCGGGTCTTGCGGTCGAGCTCGGCGTAGCTCATCTGCACGCCGAAGTTGGCGTAGGCGGGCAGGTCTCTGAATTTTTCGCAGCAGCTTTCGAACAGGTGCTTGATCGAGCGATATGCGCTGTAGTCGATTTCAGCCGGTACGCCTTTCGGATAGTGCTTCAGCCATACTTTGTCGACCATTCTTGTCTCCACTTTGATTGGTTTTCGTCCGCTTCCCCGAAGTGTCGCCGCATCCGGCCAGCGACGGTAGCTAGGATATCCCCTGATCGAAGTTTCCGCCAAACGGATTTGGCGCGGTGGCGAACAGGGCTTCCATCAGTCGCGTTTCGCGCGCCTCTACCGCGTCAAGGAAGGGGGCTGCGCCGTTCATGCGCTTGAACGCACCGAAACCACGTTCAAGGAAACCCTGCAAATGGGCCAATCCGGCCAGTTTCGCCGGGCCGCGCATCAGCCGCAGGGTGCCCTCGAGGAGCGGCATGCGTGTCAGGCCGTCCAGGGCATCGCCGATCTGGCGCATCAGGGCGATCTGGTGGCTGCGCTCCTGGCGGTTGCCGCAGGCGCGGTAGGCCGCGGCGTAGGCGTCGGCCGTCAAGGGCGAAACCAGGCGCGGCGGCAGCTGCGCGACCAGGGCGGCATCGAGTTCTTCCGACAAGGCGTCGAGCTCGACCGCGTCCGCGATGGTCGAAAGTGCCGCCGCCGGCAGCATGGCGGTCAGCTTGGGCAGGATGCGGGCGACGTCAGCGTCACGCTGGGAGTAGTCCTTGGCGCCGTACAGGTCGCTCAGGAAAAAGGTCGCTGCTTCGCGATAGCGCGGGCTTTCAAGCAGGTCCGAATAGGTACCTGCCAGGCGGTCCGCTTGCCATTGCTTGAGAGCAAGGTGCCGTGCAGCCAGTTCCGGATGGCCAAAGGCCGCGCGTCGGGCCGAAGTCGCGCGTGCGAGCGAGCGCCCGAGCCGGCTGGAGGCTTCAACCTTGCTTTCGGCGCCCACCTAGCGACGACAACTACTGTGTGCTTCCATCTGCATTCGGACTCCACTCCTCGTCGTCGTAGCTTTCTCCTCCCGCCACGGCGCGACCTGATTTGTCGAAATTGATGACAATCCTGATCTTGCGCATGTAGCCCGAATCCGCATATGCCGCGTAGTCCCACGCCTGCCCGCCATCCCGCAAGGGGAACACCGCGGCAGGGCGTCCCAGCAAGCGCGAGACGTCATCACGGTTGTCCTGTCCCATGCGAATACGGGCTACCGTGGCGACGGTCAGCACCTGGTCTATGGCCACGAGTTTGCCAGAACGGTCAAAACGCGCCATGTAAGTGTGCCGGCCAATCGGGCCGCGCGGATATTCCCATGACTCGCTGAAGGCACCGGCACCCGGCTCAGGATGAACGGCCGCCGGTGGGCCCATCATTGCCCGTACGTCAGCCTGGCTTGAGATGCCTGGCTTGAGGGAGGATCCGCTGTATGAGGCGCACCCGGAAATGGCAAGCGCGCCAGCCAGGATGGAAAGAGGAAGAACGAATCGAGAAGTCATATATGGGCCTTTGAACTTGATGATAGCGCGATCCCTGCGCCGTTTGGGGCTGCCTGTACGATCGTGCATGACTTAGACTTGATTTCATGCTTGCCATCGCTTTGGTTGTAATCATTCTTGTGGTGACGGGAATCGCCGGCCCGATCGGCCTTTTGTGCCTGATCGCGGCGATCGTGATGGCGAGTTTCATTCTTTCGGCTTTCCATGCTTCGCCGCGACCTGCCGAATCCACACCGGACCTGGCGGCTCGGATCGGCCTGTGGTGTCGGGAAATCGTGGTGGCGTGGGCAATCATGCTGGTCCTGATGCCTGGTGAACGATGGTTGATGCGTCGCAGCATCAAGGGCAGGCGCGATGGCCCGGGACCGGTACTGCTGATCCATGGTTACGTGAACAATGCCGGGGCCTTATTCATCCTCTGGCGCGCGATTAAAGCGTCCGGTCACGGAACCTACACCGTCAACCTCGAGCCGGTTTATGCGGATATCGATGCATATGCCAACCTGCTGGAGGATACGCTGGCCCAAGTGCAGGCTGTCGAGGATGGGCGGCCGGTCGCGCTCGTATGCCACAGTATGGGCGGGCTGGCCGCGCGCGCCTATATGCGCAAGTACGGCGCAGGGAGGGTGGCCAGGGTGATGACGCTGGGCACCCCGCATTGCGGAACGGCGCTGGCCCGGACCGCTCTTGGCGAGAACGGGCGCCAGATGCTATCCGGCAGCGCCTGGCTCGCGGCGCTTGCGGCCCATGAACATGGCGCCTGGCCATGCCCGTTCACCTCGGTCTATTCGCGCGACGACAACATCGTCGCTCCCCAGCTTTCGGCGCACCTCGAGGGGGCGCGCAATATCGCGCTCGACGGCATCGGGCATCTCACCCTGCCGATGGCGGCGGCCGTGGCCCGTCTCGTGGTGACGGAACTGTCGATGCCTGCTCCTCCCGGAAGCGGCAACGGGATCGCCTGAGCCGGCACGCAGCCGGGCCGGGCAGGCCTGCTTCAGGCCGATTTGCCCAGCAGCGTGAAGTGTTCCACTGTCGGCGGATCGGCAAAAAACGGACCGACGATGGCCCGCCAATCCTGGAACGCCGCGGAGGTGCGGAAATCCACCGTGTGGTTCTCCAGCGTTTCCCAGAAAATCATCAGGACATAGCGATCCGGGCTTTCGACGCTGCGGTTGACCTTGTAGCCGCGGTAACCCTTTGCCCTGGCGATCACGCTTTCCACACCCCGGATGATCGCGGCGTCGAACTCGGCACCACGGCCAGGCTGGATGCGGATGTCGGCGAGTTCGAGGATCATCAGAAATGGATCCCCTTCAGGAGTTGCTGAAACGCGACCTGGTCCGCAGTGGGTTCGGATGGTTTGGCTGCGCCGTCTCGTGACTTGGCCGCGTCGGAGTCGGGGAACATCCGGAAAGAGGTGTTCATCGTGATTTGCGCGATACGTGGCAGGAGCGCATGCAGCACCTCGCCGAACACGCCGAGCCGGGTGGCGATGCGTACAGGTTCGTAAACGACGGCCTCGACAATCATGTCGGCCGCCTGCTCCGGGGTGAGGGTGGGCACGTTGTTGTAAATCTTGGTCGGCGCGATCATCGGCGTCTTCACCAGCGGCATGTTGATGGTGGTGAACTTGACGCCGGTGTCTGCGTATTCCGATGCGGCGCAACGTGTGAAGGCATCGAGCGCTGCCTTGGAGGCTACATAGGCCGAAAAGCGCGGCGCGTTCGTGAGAACCCCGATCGACGAGATGTTGATCACCTGCCCCTTGCGCTTCCTGGTCATGCCAGGCAGGAAGGCCAGGGTGACGCGCAGCGCACCGAAATAATTGACATGCATGGTGCGCTCGAAATCGTGAAAGCGATCCGACGAATTCTCGATGGCGCGCCGGATCGAACGGCCGGCATTGTTGACCAGGATGTCGACGCCGCCATGCTTCTCGTTCACGGTGGCCGCGAACTCGGCGCAGGCCTTCTCGTCGCCCACGTCGGCCGAATAGGTGAACACCTTGCCGCCGTTCTTGGCGCAGGCCTCGATCTCGGCATGGGCGGAAGCCAGCTTCTCGGGATCGCGGGCGACTATGATCACGGTTGCGCCCGCCTCAATGATCTTCTTGGCCGCCGCCAGGCCGATGCCCGAGGAACCGCCGGTGATCATCACCACCTTGCCGCGCACCTTGCCCTTGAGGGTGCGGTCGATCAGCAGGTCCGGGTCGAGATGGCGCTCCCAGTAGTCCCACAGGACCCAGGCATAGTTCTCCAGGCTGGGGCAGGCGATGCCGGTGCCTTTCAAGGCCTTCTCGGTTTCGCGCGAGTCGAAGCGGGTGGGATAGTTGACGAACTGCATCATGTCCTCGGGCAGGCCGAGATCCTTCATCACCGCGTTGCGGATGCGCCGCGCCGGGGTGAGGGACATGAGGCTTTTCTTCACCCCGCGCGGGATGAAGCCGAACAGCGCGGCATTGATGCGCATCTCCATGCGCGGGGCGTGCGCCGCCTTGCAGAAGATGTTGAGCACGTCGCCCACCCGGTGCGGGTTCGGGTCGGTCAGGTGGAAGGCGCGGCCGTCACCCTTCTCGAGATGCATGATGTGGTCCATCGCGTCGACCACGAAATCCACAGGCACGATGTTGATGCGCCCGCCCTCGATGCCGACCGCGGGCATCCACGGCGGCAGGATCTTGCGCATCTTCTGGATCAGCTTGAAAAAGTAATAGGGGCCGTCGATCTTGTCCATCTCGCCGGTCTTCGAGTCGCCGACCACCAAGCCGGGGCGGTAGACCCGCCAGGGCATGGCGCATTCATTGCGCGCGATGGCCTCGGACTCGTGCTTGGTGGCGAAATAGGGGTGGTCGAGGTTTTCGGCCTCGTCGAACATGTCCTCACGCCACACGCCTTCGTACAGGCCGGCGGCGGCGATCGACGACACATGATGGAAGCGTCCGGCCTTGATCGCGTTGGCGAACAGCACGGCATTGCGGGTGCCGTCGATGTTGCCGGCCTGCTGCTCCTCGGCCGTGGCCTTGAGGTCATAGATGGCCGCGAGATGCGCGAAGTGGGCCACCTTGCCCGACAGCTTTTTCTTGTCCGCAGCCGAAACGCCGAGTTCGGGCTGGGTCATGTCGCCCATGACCGCGATGGCGCGTTTTTCGTCCACGCCCCAGTACTCAAGCAGGGCGGCGCGCTGCTTGTCGCCCCGCGCGCCGGTGGCGCGCGAGAGGTAATACACGATCGTGTTGTCGCGCGCAAGGATCTTGCGTACCAGCCGCTTGCCGATGAATCCGGACGCCCCGGTGATGAAATATCCCGTACTCATGTTTGTCTCCGAAAAGGACTGCCGCTCCCGGTGCTATGATCGCCGAAGGTTGCGCCGGGTGGCAAGCGGTTGGTTTTTGTGTTGCCCGGCCATTGTAAATGCAGGGCGCGGTAACGCTCCGCGCGGTGCCAATGTGCATCGGCCCGCGGCCCAAGTATCCAGAAATGCGCCGGAAATCGCGCACTCAAACCTGCCAATCGAAAAACATGAGCACTGCGCACGCAGCATTGACCGAAGAGCAACGGCGGGTGATGCTTGAAATCGGCCCGATCTGGGGGCAGGACATCCAGAAACACCGAGATGTGGTTGTCGCGGCCTACAGTCCGGTGCTGGCGGCGGCACCGAAGGCGGGCATTGTGACCCTGCGCGACCAGCCCTACGGCGCGCACCCGCGCCAGGTGCTCGATGTCATCGCGCCGGCGAATGCGCAGGGCGCTCCGGTGGTGATGTTCGTGCACGGCGGCGCATTCGTGCGCGGCGACAAGCGCATCAACGACGAAATCTACGACAACGTCCTGATCTGGTTTGCGCGCCATGGCTACATCGGCATCAACATCGAGTTCCGCCTGGCGCCGGAATCTCCCTGGCCGGGCGGCGCAGATGACATCGCACTGGCGGTGGACTGGGTCAAGGCCAACGCCTCGGCGCATGGCGGCGATCCGGGTTCGATTTTCGTGATCGGCCATTCCGCCGGCGGCACCCATGTTGCCACCCATGCGTGGGATCCCGCGGCCGGCTATCTGGGGCGGGACCTGAAAGGCATTGTGTTGTTGTCAGCGCGCCTGCGCGCCGATGTGCTGCCCGAGAACCCCAACGCGGCGGGGGTGCGGGCATATTTCGGCAACGATGAGGCGACCTATGAGGGCCGGTCACCGCTTTTGCATGCGGGCGCCAGCGGGCTTCCGGTCATGCTGGCGATCGCCCAGTACGAAAACCCCTTGCTCGACCTGTACGGCCTTGAGGCCGCGCACCGCATCGCGGTGGCGCGCCGCAAGGCGCCGCGCTTCATGCGACTGGCCGGCCACAATCACATTTCCATCGTGGCGCACTTCAACACGGTTGAAGAGGCGCTCGGTCGCGAGATTCTCGATTTCTTCGAGCGCCTCGACTAGAGCCAGGCTGGGTGAATCCGGCCGCCTACCATGAGCGGGGGCCGGCTTTCAGGGACAGACACGTTCGAGCAGGCGCACGGCCTTGCTTTCCAGCCAGGGAGTCGACACCTGGTCGAATGCCTTGAAGTGGGGCGTGGCCAAGTGCGCCTCAAAGGCCGCCCGGTCGTCATAGATCTCGTAGAGAAAAATTCTCGACCTGTCTTTCGGGTCGACACATACATCGAACTGGCTGCAACCAGGTTCGTGCTCGACCGAAGCGCGGGCATTGGCGATCATCTCCGGCATGAAGGCCTCGATGTTTTCGGGCCTGACCTTGAAATCCACTGCGACGACGTACATGCTTGTCCTTTCTAGCGCAACAGCCATACCAGTGCCATCGGCAGCGCGGGAATGTAGGTGATGAGGATGACGACCAGGAAGGTGGCCGCCATCATCGGTATCAGTTGTCGGGAAATCTCCCCGATGCCGGCACCGGCCAGTTTGGCCGCCACGAACAACGTGCCGCCGACAGGAGGAGTGTAAAGGGCGATCGCGAGGTTGGCGGTCATGACCACGCCGAGGTGTACCAGATCGACCCCGAAGATCTTCGCCATCGGAAGAAACAGCGGCACGGTGAGCATCATGGCCGGCAACGGTTCGATGAAGATGCCGAGCAGGAACAGCACCACATTCACCAGGAGAAGGAACATCCATTGCTGGTGGGCGACGCTCTGTACCCATTCGCCCATCTGCGCCGGTACCTGTTCCACCGTGATCAGCCATGCCAGGCAGCCGGTGGCGCCAATCACCACCATCACCGTCGCGCTGGTCTGGAACGATTTGAGCAGGAGTGCCGGCAGATCGCGCCAGGACAGGTCGCCGTAGTACAGCAAGGACACGGCCAGCCCGTAGACAACGGCAACCGCGGCCGCCTCGGTCGGGGTGAAGTATCCGGTCCAGATTCCGCCGACGATGATGACCGGCATCAACAGGGCAGGCCCGGCCGCCTTGAAGCTGGCCCAGATGTCCGCACCGCTGGAACGCTCTGAACCGTTGTCGCAGCCGGAGGTTCTTCCGTACCAGACACACACCACGATGAGCGCAAGCGCCGAGATCACGGCTGGTACCAGGCCTGCGACCGACATCTGCTTCATCGACACTCCGGCGACGAACGCGTATACGAGAAACGGGATCGATAGTGGCATCAGCAGCGCGAGGGTTCCGGCGGTTGCCAGCAGTGCCGCGGCAAAGGCGCGTGAATAGCCGCGCTGCACCATGGCCGGAATGATCAGGGATCCGATCGCCGCGGTGTCCGCAATCGCCGATCCTGATACCCCGCCGAACATCAGGCATGACATTACGGTCACGATTCCCAACCCGCCCGGAAGAAAGCCGAACAGGACGCGGGCGAAATCGACGATGCGCCGGCCGACGCCGCCGTGCGACAGCAGTTCACCGGCGAAAATGAACAAGGGGACGGCGATCAGGATGAACGGTTCCACGCCACCGATATACGACAGGAAGATCGTTTCCAGCGGGTGCGTCAAGGCTTTCCACCAGATCATGCCCACAGTGGTGGCGAGCAGCGCGTACACCAGCGGTATGCCGGCCATCGCGATCAGGAAGAAGAAGCCGAACAATTGCAAAGCGAACATGGGTCAGCCTCCGTAGCGCTCTGCGCGCGACCTGCCCATGCATATCTGCATCAGGTCCCAGGCTGAAAACAGCATCGTCAGCACCGAAGCGACGGGCAAGGCGAGGTTCTGCACCGCCATCGGCCAACCAAGCACGGTCAGTTCGTTGCTCCAACCCGCCTGCGCGATCTTCCATCCGTAGATGGCCAGCAATCCCAGAATCATGATTGCGAACAGCTGGATCGCGGCGTCTGCCGCGCGGCGCTGCCCGTCGGCGAGCTTGTCGAGGAACTCTGTGATGGTCATGTGGGCGCCACGTCGTGCGGCCGCCGTGCCACCGAGGAACGTGACCCAGACCATCAGCAGTTCGCACAATTCGGTGGTCCATGCGATGTCGCGGCCGAACAGGTGCGTGAGGACGTTGACGAACACTAGACTGATCATGGTCGCGCCCATGCCGATGACGACCCAATCGACGAGGTCGCCGAGCAGTCTGACCGGCGCGGGTTCGCCCGGCAACGCGGGTAGGACACTCATTTTCAATCCACTTCCTGCGCACATCCCGGCGTGCGGTTTACGCCCCCCGGGATGTGCGGCTCGTTCACTTGGCCGGGACCGCTTTGCGGACCGCGCTTGCGTCCGCCAGGAAGGTATCGACATCGGCGCCGTACTTCTCCTTGGCCTTGGCGTAAACCGGCTGCACGGCGTCGCGGAACGGGCCCACCGGAGGTCTTGCGATGGTTGCGCCCTTGGACTTCATTTCTGCGAGTTGCCTGTCGTCGTTGGCGGCGATCTCCTTGCGGATCCAGACGGCCGTTTCCTGTGCCGCCTTGGTGATCGCGTCGCGATCGGCGGGAGAAAGCTTCTGCCAGGTCTTCTCCGCAATCGCCAGCGGGATGGGGCTGTAGACATGCTGGGTCAGGGTCACGTTCTTCGCCACCTCGTAGAACTTGTTGGCGTAGATCGTGTCGATCGGATTCTCCTGGCCCGCCACCGCGCCCTGCTGTATGGCCAGATAGACCTCGGGCAGCGGCATGATCTGGATGCCGAAGCCCATTGCCTCAAGGGTCCAGCGCATCATTTCGTTTGGAAACGTGCGCAGTTTCTTTCCCTTCGCGTCGGCCGGTGAATTCAGTGGATCGCGTGTGGTCATGCTGCGAAAGCCGGCCTCCCAGGTGGCGAGAAAGCGGAAGCCTTTTTCCGGGCCTTTGGCAAACTGCGCCTTGAGCCACTTTGACTCGTCGTAAAGCTTCCAGCCCTGACCATAACTCTCCACCAGGTAGGGCAGCGCCGTCAGGTTGAGGGTCGGAATATGGGTGGCGTAGGTGCCGGTGCCCGAAACGGTGAAGTCGATGCCGCCCAATTGCAGTTGTTCCACCGCCTTCGGGTCGTTGGCGAGTTGTCCGGCCGGGTAAACCTGAACCTTGTACCGGCCTTGTGTGTAGTTCTCCACGCTCTTCGCGAACAGGAGCGCCGCTGCGTTGCGAGCACCGCCGGGCTGGTCGGTATGGCTGAACTTGAGCATGGTCTGCGACAGCGCAGGCTGCGCCGCGCCGATAGCCAACATGACCAGGCCGCTGAGGATCGACCGCCTGAGTTGAATGCGTTTGCCGGTGCCGTTTTTCATCATGTCTCCTGCATCGTGTTGTTGGCAGCCTGGGTTCCGCGATCGGCGGCTGCCTGGGCCGAAGGCTTCACTACTATCCGGGATCCGGTCTGATCGGACTGATAGACCGCGTCCTGGATACGTATGTTTTCGAGGTACTCCCGGCCGGTGTTCTCGGCGGCGCATTCGCCGCGCAGGAAGCGCGCCACATGTTCGTTGAGGTTGCGCACCGCGCCGCCGGCGAACGAGTCGCTGCCCTTGTCGTAGGAATGCTCGGACTGGCTGCCATGGTGCGGCTTCCACCAGAGGCGGGCCATGCCGTCCAGTCGCAACACGCCTTTGCTGCCTTCGAGCCACATCTCGCCCATGGTCCGGCGCGGGTTGTCGCTTTCATGGTCGTTAAGGCGATTGCCGTCGAACAAGCCGGTTGCGCCGGTGGCGAATTCGAAGATGATGTAGCCGGCATCCTCTCCGGCGATCACCGGATTGACGCGGCGCAGCCGGGCGGTCACGGCTTCGACATCGCCCATCAGGTAACGGAAGGTGTCGATGAAATGGATCGCCGTCTCGAACACCAGGAAGCGCGGCATTGTCTGGAAGTAGGGCTGGCGGGCCAGATAGGCATCGTTTCCCTGCCCGTCCCCGGGGCGCAGGCGAAACGCCACGGAATGGATCCGGCCCAGTTTTCCCTGGTCGATCAGGCGACGCGCCTCGCGATACCAGGGTGAGAACCGGAAGTTCTCGTGCACGATCAGGGGCAGTTTTGCACGCTCCGCGACATTGACGATCTCTTCAGCCTCCGCACTGGTGGGCGCGAGGGCTTTCTGGCAAACCACGGGCAACCCGTGGCCGACGGCGAGCCTGACCAAGGGCAGGTGGGATGCCGGTGGCGTGACGATGTCGACCAGGTCGACGCTGTGGTCGGCAAGCATCCGGCCGGCGTCGGTGAAAACCTGCGTGACCCCGAAGCGTTCCGCGAGTGTACGGGCGCGGGATTGGTCGGTATCACAGAGATACACCTCGGATACCGAATCCATGGCGGTCCAGGCTTCCACATGAAACTGGCTGAAATAGCCGGCTCCGATGACCGCCACGCGCAGCGTCCCCGCCATCACTAGTCCAGCAGGCCAATCACGGCGCGGGTAATGGCTGCGGTACCGTCGTTGCCGCCAATGTCGGCCGGCCTCACCTTTCCCTGCGCAAAGGCGGAATCGACCGCGTGTTCGATCGCGCGTGCGGCCTCGGCCAGGTTCGGGCGTGCATGGCGCTCCGCCAGCCAGTCAAGCATCATCGCCGCGGAGAGAATCGTGGCGGTTGGATTGGCGAGGCCGCGCCCCGCGATATCCGGCGCCGAACCGTGGGATGGCTGAAAGACCGCGTGGTTGTCCCCCACGTCTGCCGACGGTGCGTATCCCATGCCGCAGATCAGGCCGGCGCCCAGGTCCGAGGTGATGTCGCCGAACTGGTTTTCCATCGGGCAGACGTCATACTCCCACGGCTTGCGGATCAGGTTGAGGCAATAGGCATCGATGTAGCAATGATCGGCTGCCACATCCGGGTTGAGCTTCGCGCGCTCATGGAATACCTGGTTCATGAACGCCATGCCGAGAAACACGTTCGACTTGTCGATGCAGGTCACCCTGCCCTTGGCGGGGTTGCGGGCCTTGCGCGAGCGGGCCAGGCGGAAGGAGAAATCGAACAGGCGTTCACAGCCCTTGCGGGTGATCTCGGCCGTGTCGTGCACCGCTTCATCGCCCGAGGCGCTGGTGCCCTTGACGCTGCGGCCGCGGGCGTGGAACCAGCCTTCGGTGGATTCCCGGACGATGACGAAATCGATGTCCCTGGCGCGCGCGGCAGCCAGCGGCAGGGGCAGCCCGGGGATCGCCCGGATCGGCCGCACGCCGGCATACAGGTCGAGTTCCACCCGCAAGTCGAGTTGCGGAGCGATTTCCGTGCCGTCCGGGTAGCGGATATCGGGCCAGCCCATGGCGCCGAAAAGGATCGCGTCCGCCTTGCGGCTGGCTTCCATCGAGGCCGCCGGAAACGCGTCCCCGGTGTCCTTGTAGTGGTGCGCGCCACCCGGGCGGCGGTCGAGGTGCAGCTTGAATCCGTGGCGCGACTGCACCAGTTCAAGTACCGCCAGCGCCGCGTCGATGACTTCGACGCCAATGCCGTCGCCGGGCAGCACGACGATGTTGAATTCATTCTTCATTTTCACGGGTTCCGTCGGTTACAGCGCGCTGATGCGCGCCTTTTCAAGCAGGGCAAGCAATTCGCGGCTGCCGCGTTCACGGTGGGCACGGTAAAGCCGCGCGGCGGCGGGCGCATCGCCCGCGCGGATGGCGTCGACAATGGCGATGTGTTCCTTGGTGGAGTTCTCCGGGATCGGACGCAGCCGCAAGGTCACCATGCGTGCCCGGTGGGCGCGGTCCCACAGGGCCTGCACCGTGTCCATCATCAGTCGATTGCCGGCCAGGGCGATCAACAGGCGGTGATAGCGCTCGTCCGCCGCGGCCCAGGCGTCCAGGTCGTCGGCCTTGAGGGCCATGGCCATGCTGCGCGAGGCGTCGATCAGCGGCTTCAGGTCGCGCTCCGGCAGGTTCTTGCGGGCGACCATTTCGGCGGCCATCGGCTCGATCGCGGTCAACAGTTCGTAGATGTCGCGCATGTCGTCGGGGGAAACCGGCAAGACGCGCATGCCGTGGCGCGGCATCACCTCGACCAGCCCTTCCTTTTGCAGGCGGATCAGGGCTTCGCGCACCGGCGTGCGGCTCATGCCGAGTTCCTGCGCGAGCGATTGCTCGAGCGCACGGTGGCCAGGCGCCCAGAGGTTGTCCAGGATCTTGCTGCGCATGAGTCGATAGGCCTCTTCGACCATCGAGTTGGCGGGTTTGGTGGCGGCACTAACCATGCGCGGGCTCACGAAAATTCCAGTGGGGTGGCGGGTGGCCGGCGACACTTGTGCGGAAGGTCTCGATGGAGTCCCCGAGCAGGCAACCCAGGTGGGCGGTCTTCAGGTCCGGCCCGCCGAAGGCCAAGCTGGATATGTTGCACAGCCGGCGACTCTTGCCTTCGTCAAGGTGGGGGCGTCCCATTGTCTGGGACTGATAGGCGGTCTCTACCCAGGCCAGGTGCGACTCGTCGGCATCCTCGAGCAGGATCTCGGGCCGGCCATCAGGCGCAACGCGGATCACCCGGTTGGACACCACGCTGGTGATCCATGCATGACCTTCGGCGTCGAAAGTCAGGCCATCGGGAAAAGTCCCGGCGCCAAACTCGGTGACGACCTGCTTCGACCCCAGGTCGCCGTTCGCATGCAACGGGAAGCGCGACAGGCGCCGCGTGAAGGTTTCGTTCACATAGAGCCAGTGGCCGCCTGGATCGATCGCCACTTCGTTGGTGTAACCGAGGTTGTCGGCGACGATGCGCACACCCTTTGCGTCTGCCAGCGCGATGAAGCCGTCGGCATTGTCGTGGCGATAGCCGAGCGAGCGGGGCTTGCGCCGGGTACTGACGGTGATCCATACGCGGCCGGCGCCATCTTCAAGCACGAAATTGGTCGGTGGCAGGTCTACCCCGTCAATGCGTTCGACCAGCGGGCTTACCTGGCCGTTGCGCAACAGATGAAACACACCGCCGGTTTCCGGGCTCAGATCGGTCACCAGGAAGGAACCATCGGCGCGCAGGGCGATGCCGTTGGGCCGCAGTGCATGACCACCCGGGGCCGGGCCTGCGTAAAGCGCTTGCGTGCCGTCCGGCTTGAGGTGGGCGACGCCGCCGCGCCAATCGGCCGTGAAGATGTTTCCGCTGGCCGTGCAAAGGACGCATTCGGGGCGATTGAGTCCGCCGCCGAGTGCGCTCAGCGCATCGACGGAGATCGGTTGCTGGGGGGAGTAATGGGGGGGAGTGTCGCGCATATGCAGACGTCAATGTATACGTTAATGTCTGCATATGTCAAGCCGAAGGCACTCCTGCCCCTTGTCCCGCCGGCTGGTGCAGCGTCGGCGGGGGCTCTTGCTTCAGTATTTCAGCCAGGCCAGCCCGTCGCGGGTCTTGCCCTTGGGGCGGTATTCACCCGCAACCCAGCCGTCGTAGCCCAGTTCGTCGATCAGTCTGAACAGGTATGGATAGTTGATTTCGCCGATCTGCGGCTCGTGGCGCTCGGGTACGCCAGCGATCTGGATATGGCCGACACCCGGCAGGTATTGGCGGAACTTCATCGCAAGGTCGCCCTCGACGATCTGGCAATGGTAGAAGTCCATCTGCACCTTCACGCGGTCGCTGCCGGTGTCCTTGCAGATGGCATGCGCCTCATCTTGCCGGTTGAGGAAGAAGCCGGGGATATCGCGCGTGTTGATGGGTTCGATCACCAGCGTCAGGTTGCGACCGGCCACCTGCTGCGCCGCCCAGGCGAGGTTTTTCACATAAGTGGCTCGATGCTCCTCGCGCGTCTTGCCTGGTTGCATCAACCCCGCCATCACATGCAGGCGCTGGTTGCCCAGCACTTCCACGTAGGACATTGCCTTTTCGAAGGCGCGCTTGAAGTCATCCTCGCGCCCGGGCAGGGACCCCATGCCGCGCTCGCCCTTGGACCAGTCGCCCGGCGGGCAGTTGAACAACACCTGGGTCAGTCCGCGCGCGTCCAGGCGTGCCTTGATGTCAGCAGGGGAAAAGTCATACGGAAACAGGAACTCCACGCCCTTGAAGCCATCGTCCGCGGCAGCGGCGAAGCGGTCAAGGAATTCATGCTCCTGGTACATCATGGAAAGGTTGGCGGCAAATTTGGGCATGGTGATCTCGAAGAAAGGGCCGGGCGGATCTTCCCGCCCGGGTTTGGTGATCGTTAGAACAATTGCCAGGGCGCGGGGTCGAACGCGAAGGAATCGCCATTCTTGCGCAAGCGGCCGATACCTGGAAAAGGCAGGTGTACCGCGGCGATGGGGATGCCTTCCCGGGCGGCGGTATCGAAAATCGACAGGCGGGTGGAGCGCGCCTTGGACTGGTCCCAGTCGAAGGCGACGGTGATTTCAGGGCGTGGAAACTGCACCGGTGCGACGTGCATGGTGTCGCCGATGGCAAGGAGCCGGGCAGAACCCGACTGGACCATGAAACAGCTGTGTCCGGGCGTATGGCCGGCGGCGTCAACCGAGCGGATTCCCGGTGTGAGCTCATCGCCCAGCGCGAATGGGCGGATGCGGTCGCCATAGGCGGCCACCGCGCGCTTGGCGGGGATGAATCGGCCCTTCTGGTTCTCCGGTGCCTTGGCCTCGATCTCGGGATTGGTCCAGTAGTCCATGTCGGCCTTGGCGATGCGCAGGATCGCGTTGGGGAACATGCGCCCGCCCTCCGGCGTGACCGTGCCGTGCAGATGATCACCGTGCATGTGGGTGATATAGACCTCGTCGATCTGGCCGGGTTCGATGCCGGCTGCGGCCAGGCACTGCGGCAGGCGGCCGGCTGTCGGTCCCAGCATCTTCGCGCCGCCGGCATCGAGCAGCACCAGCTTTTCGCCGGTGTTGACCAGAAAGGTGTTGACCGGTAGGCGCATCGGCGCGGCCGGCCAGCCGCCGGCGGTGAGCAGTGTCTTGACCAGTTCCTGGTCGGCCTGCAGGACGGCCGGCGGGATGTCAATGAAGCCGTCGAGCATCGCGGTGATCTCGAAGTTGCCGAGCTTCATGCGGTGCACGCTGATGGCCTGGCTGCCCGCCATGGGCGCCTTGCCGAAAGCGGCGGGCAAGGTCGCCGGCAGGATGGTGAGCGAGGCGCCGGCGGCGGCCCCTGCGATCAGGCGCCGCCGGGCGGGATTTGCGGGTTGGTTCATGTGTCCTCCGTGGTTGATGTTGAAACGTCAGGTCGATGACTTGGCCCGCAATGCCGCGACCTGTGCGGCATCCAGGGTGCGAATACGCTTGCCCTGCAAAAGCAGGAACAGCTTTGCCGTTTCTTCCAGTTCCTCCGTGGCGTCCGCGGCCGCTGCGAGGGAGGACCCCGCCACAACCGGGCCGTGATTGGCGAGCAACAATGCATGGTGCCTGCCGGCGAAGCGCCGTACCGCATCAGCGAGTTGCATATCCCCTGGTGCGAAGTACGGCACCAATGGCAGGCTGCCTACCCGCATCACGTAGTAGGCCGTGATCGGTGGCAGTACATCGTCAGGGTCGATATCCGCCAACACCGAAACGGCTACCGAATGGGTGGAGTGCAGGTGGATGACGGCACCGGCGGAGGCATTCGCCCTGGCGCGCTCTTCGTACATGCCCAGATGCAGGAAGCTTTCCTTGGACGGTTTGTCGCCAGATACAAGGTTGCCCTGCCAGTCGAGCTTGGACAGGCGCGCAGGGTCCAGGGTGCCGAGGGACGAGCCTGTAGGCGTGAGCAGCCAGCCATCTTCCAGGCGGGCGCTGATGTTGCCGGTGGAGCCGTGCGTGAGTCCGCGCTCGAACATCGACCGGGCGACGCGGCAGATGTCTTCCCGCAGGCGTGCTTCTTCGCTCATGCGAGTTGTGCCAATGCCTTGGCGAAAAAGTCTGGAGTGCCGAAATTGCCGGACTTGAGCGCGAGCGCGATCGGCGGCGTACCGTTGGCCAGCGTCCACGGTACGCCCGGATCGATCTGCGGGCCGATGCGCAGGGACCGCACGCCCAGTGCCTGCACCACGGCCCCCGAGGTCTCGCCACCAGCGACCACCAGCTTTCGTACACCCATGGCGACGAGGCCTTTGGCCACGGCGGACAAGGCGTCTTCCACCAGCTTTCCCGCGGCCTCGACGCCAAGCGTCGCCTGCACCGCCTTGACTTCCTCAGGTTTTGAGGTGGCGTAGACGAGCACGGGTTCTCGGGCGATCTTGTCGCGTGCCCAGGCCAGTGCCTGGTCCACGGCCGGCTCGCCGGCTGAAAGCCTGAGGGCGTCGATGCGGAATGCCGGGCGACTGCGTGCCCATTCCTCGACCTGCCCGTTGGTGGCTATCGAGCATGAACCGGACACCACCGCGCCAAGCCCTTCGACGCGGGGCAAGGCCGCCGCAGTGGCTGCGTGCCCAAGCCGGCCACGGTCGCGCGCGTTGAGGGCCAGACCGAGCCCGATGCCGGAGCCGGCCGTGACCAGCGGCATATCCTCGCAGGCCGCGCCGATGGCTGCGAGGTCGGCATCCGAAATCGCGTCCACCACCGCCATGGACACACCTTCGGCCTTGAGGGCCGCGATACGGGCACGGATCGCAACCGGGCCGGCAGCAACCGTGTCGAAACGGACCAGTCCGACCTTGCGTCGCGTCTGCGCTTGCAGGACGCGCACCAGGCTGGCGTCGGTCATGGGCGTGAGCGGATGGTCCTTCATGCCCGACTCCGATAGCAGGACGTCGCCGACGTACAGGTAGCCGCGAAAAATCGTGCGGCCGTTCTCGGGAAAGGCCGGGCAGGCGATGGTGAATCTGGTGCCGAGGGCATCCATCAAGGCATCGGTCACCGGGCCGATGTTGCCTTTTGGGGTGGAGTCGAAGGTGGAGCAATACTTGAAATAGACCTGCTGTGCGCCCGCCTTCCTGAGCCAGTCCAGTGCGGCAAGCGATTGCGCCACCGCTTCGCCAGAGGGATTGGTGCGCGATTTCAAGGCCACGACGACAGCATCGACGTCATCCGCCAGCGGGCTGTCGGGCACGCCGATGGTCTGGATGGTGCGCATGCCGCCGCGCACCAGCATGTTGGCAAGATCGGTGGCACCGGTGAAGTCATCGGCAATGCAACCCAGCAGCATCACGCGGCTCCCTTCGCCTTGGGTAACTCGATGCCCGGGAAGATCTTGATCACCGCAGAATCATCCTCGCGCGCGTAGCCGGCGGTCGAGGCCATCATGAACATCTGGTGTGCGGCTGCCGACAACGGCAAGGGAAACTTGCTGGCCCGCGCAGTATCGAGCACCAGCCCCAGATCCTTGACGAAGATATCAACCGCCGAAAGCGGCGTGTAGTCGCCGGCGAGCACGTGCGCCATGCGGTTTTCGAACATCCATGAATTTCCGGCGCTGTGCGTGATGACCTCGTAGAGGTCTTCCGCGGCGACGCCTTCGCGTATGCCCAGCGCCATGGCTTCGGCGGCGGCGGCGATATGCACGCCCGCCAGCAACTGGTTGATGATCTTGACTTTCGAACCGTTGCCGGCCGAGGCGCCCAGCTTGTAGACCTTGGCGGCCATGGCATGGAGCATCGGCTCGCACTTTTCATAAACCGCCGGCCGGCCCGCCGTCATCATGGTCATCTCGCCCGAGGCAGCCCGGGCGGCGCCGCCCGAGATGGGGGCATCGAGGAACATCAGGCCACGTTCTTCCAGGCGCGCCTCCAGGTCCACTGCGAAAGCCGGCGGCACGGTGCTGCACATGGCGAACACGCCGCCCGGCTTCATGGCGCCTGCGGCGCCGTTGTCGCCGAACAGCACGGCTTCGGTTTGCGCGGCGTTGACGACGACCGAGAACACCACTTCGCAACGCGCAGCGAGTTCGGCAGGTGAGGCGCATGCGGTACCACCTTCAGCGGCGAAGGCATCGGCAGCTTCGCGCCTGACGTCGCAGACATGCACTTCGTAGCCGCCGCGCCGCAATGACTTGGCCATACCCATACCCATGGCCCCCAATCCGATCACGCCAACCGACTTGCTCATGCTTAGAATCCTTTCAGTGCCGCTAGAAGCACATGTATCGCGGGATCTTGCCGCGTCTTCATCAATCGAACTTGACGGCATTTCCGTCGGCGTCGAAACCTGCGCCGATTGCCCGTGCGCGCCGTTCGAGGCTTGCATCCCACTTCACGCGATCCGGCACCTTGCCGCCCAGAATGGAAATCAGGAGGCCGGCATCCCCATCCATGCTGCGGAACGAGCGGTGGACAAAAGGCGGCACGCTGATCGTGTCGCGGGGACCGAGCGCCGCGGTATGAACCTTCCCGGTTGCGCCGTCTATCCAATCGACCTCCCAGCGCCCTGCTTGCACGATGAACACCTCCTCGGTGGTGTGCCAGTGCATCGCGGCCCCACACCCCTTGGGGGCGACGATGAAGTCCACATGAAAATTCTCGGCCGCAGCGATTTTCGGCTTGAAGTCCGGATTGTCCGTGACCCCTGAGCCGATCACTGACATGAGCGTTCGCTCGTGGCCGGCGACCCAGGTATCGACGAACGCCCGGGTGCTGGCCGGAATGTCGCCGAAGCGGGCGATGCGCCGATTCATTGCGGCTTCGTCGCAGGGGGCCGACGCCGCGACGTGGAGTTTCCAGTTGTCGAGCGCTTGTTCTTTCGTGGTCATGCCGGAATTGCCTCCACTGGAATGTCGATCATCGGGTGGGCCGGATTTTCCGGGCCAGCGCATCGCCTTCGGCGTGCCAGAACTCCTTGCCCGCAAGTCGAATGCGCTTGGCCGCGTTGTCCATGTGCCGGGCGGCGGCGCGTCGGGCCGCCGCCGGCACGCCTTGCGAAATCGCGGCAAGCACCGCGGCATGCTCGCTTTTCACGGCGCTTGCGAAATCCGCGCGGCGCGATTCATTGGCCCGGGTGATGCGGGTCGCGCCCTGCAAGTACTGTCCAAGGAACTCGAGAACCGAAATGATGTACGGATTCCGGCTGGCCTCGGCAACGGTGCGATGGAAACGCACGTCCTCTGCCACGCCATCCTCGCCGCGGGACACGGCATTGTCGAGGTCACGCAAGGCCCCCTTCATGGCATCAAGGTCGCGTCGGTCGCGTCGTTGCGCCGCCAGTGCCGCGGACTCCGCTTCGATCGCGCGGCGCAACTCGACGATATGGAGCACCGATTCCTCAGATCGGCTCGCGCCGGCTTCAATGCGCAAGGGTTTCAGGTGGGCGCCGGAATGCACGAAGACTCCGCTACCCTGTCGAGATACGAGCAGGCCCTCCGACTTGAGCCGCGAGACCGCCTCTCGCACCACGGTGCGCGAAACACCGAACTGCAACGACATGACCGATTCGGTCGGCAGACGCGCGGCCTCGCCATAGCTGCCGCCGACAACCTGCTCCCGCAACACTGACGCGACTTTCTCGGCCAGATTGGGGCTGGCGGCGAGCGTTTCGAATGCAGGTGACGGGGCGTTCATTGGTCGATCACAATATGTCAGGTCATCATACAACTTTGCGCGAGGCGGTCAAAGGATTTTCATGTTGCGACGCATTGTCCGATTGGCTGTTAGAGGCGCGGCTCTAGCAAAAAGGGTGTTTCTAGTGTGCGTGCTCTAGGAGGCGTGTCTATGATGCGTTCATTCCGGTTCATCACGGCTGATCGGCGGTGACGCAGGCGAACCGAACAAACCCGACCAAAGGTCGAAATTTTCATCAAGGAGTGACGAAATGGCCAAGAAACTCAAGCAACTCGCTGAAAAGTCCATGTCTGACCCGAAGCTTTTGCAGGCGGTGCGTGAATCCGCGCAGGAAATCTGGCAAGCCGGCCTTGGCGCATTCGCCAAGGCCCAGCAGGAGGGCACCAAGCTCTTCGAGGCGCTGGTCAAGGAAGGCGAAGGACTGTCCAAGAAAACCCGTTCGGTCGCCGAAGGCAAAATCAATGAAGTGACCGGTAACGTGAGCAAGGCAGCGACGCAGATCTCTTCCAAGGCGCAGGCACAAGCCACCGAAGCCTGGGACAAACTCGAGCAGGTGTTCGAAGATCGCGTGGCGCGCGCGCTCAACCGCCTTGGGGTGCCGACACAACGTGACGTGCAGACCTTGGCCAAGCGCGTCGAGGAGTTGACGGCCAGCGTCCATGCGCTTTCCGGCGGCAAGCCGGCTGCGGCTCGTAAGCCTGCGGCCAAAGCGCCTGCCAAGACCTCTGCCGCGAAAAAGCCAGCCGCCAAGAAGCCGGCGGCCAAGCGCACCCGCGCTGCCTGATCGAAGTTCCCGGCGCGATGGCGGCGATGGCCGTCTCGATGCCTCCGCGGGCAAGGCGTGAAACATCGCCGCGCCTTTCGGACCCGGAATCCGCGCTCCGCGCCATGGCAATCCATATGCTGCTCCCTCCCGCATCGATTGTCGTGCGCGGCGTGCGGACCCTTTCGCTGACTTCAATGTGACAGGCATGCGCGCAACCAGGGGTAAACGAAACGCTCCTTCAAGGGCCGGGCCTCCGAGCCCCGCAGGGGAACAATCTGTCTCTTCCAGGACAGCGCTCGCGATGGCCGGGGGTGGCCCGCTTGGGGCGATCTATGAGGTCGGCGCGCTGGTGGCGATAGCCGAATCCCTCAAGGGCATCGACCTGAACCGGCTCGACATCTACGTGGGCGTTTCCGCAGGCGGCATTCTCGGTGCCGGGCTTGCCAATGGCATCACGCCGCGTGAATTGTGCCGGATGTTCATCAACCCGGCGGCAGGCGATGCGGGAGCCGAAGCTGCCGCCGAACCCTTCGACCCGACAATCCTGATGCGTCCCGCGCTGGCGGAGTACTGGGCACGCATGTGCAGGCTGCCGCCTCTGGTGGTACGGGCCCTGTGGCGCTATGCCACTGCCGGCCGCGGCAAGGGGCCAAGCGGCATGCTGGGGGCAGCCGAGCAACTGCTGCAGGCCATACCCACGGGTATCTTCTCCAACGACCCGCTGCGCAATTACCTGGCGCACATGTTCACGCAGCCCGGCCGCACGGACGATTTCCGCCAGCTCAAGGCTCACCTGTATCTGGTCGCCACGGACCTTGATTCCGGCAAGGCCGTCGAGTTTGGCGCGGCTGGGCATGACGACATCCCGATTTCGCTGGCGGCCACCGCCAGTTCCGCGTTGCCCGGACTGTTTCCGCCGGTCGAAATCGGCGGTCGCCACTTCGTTGATGGCGCGCTGAAGCGCACGCTGCATGCGTCGGTGGCGCTCAAGGAGGGGGCGAAGCTGGTGCTGTGCCTCAATCCGCTGGTGCCGTACGATGACGGGGCAGTGGTCGAATCAGGCGGGAAGTCGAGGCACCTGATCGACGGCGGGCTGCCGATCGTGGTGTTGCAGACCATTCGCGCGGTGATCCATTCGCGGATGGAAATCGGGATGCGCCAGTATGGCGACGACTATCCGGACGCAGACGTGTTGCTGTTCGAGCCGAACCGGGCCGACGCTGAAATGTTCTTTACCAACATGTTCAGCTACTCGAGCCGCAGGCGGCTGTGCGAACATGCGTATCAGAAGACCCGCGAGGAGATCCTGAAACGCAGGCACGAGCTGCAGCCCATGCTGGCGCGACATGGCATCGAATTGAACCTGGCTGCGTTGCGCGACAAGCGAAGGACGCTGGGAGGTGTGGTCGGCAAGGCCCGGCCCACCCCACTCACGCCACTGTCCGCCACTGCAGCACAACTCGCCGAAACCCTGGATGACCTCGCGCGCTTCGTGGCGCATAGGCATGGACATATGGCGGGGCGGTGACCGGCCTGGCCGTAGGTGAAGTGACGCCTGCGCACAAGGGGCGCACCTAGTAACGCCTGGTCGCTTGCGCGAACGATCGTTGATAGAGGTCTTCGAGCGCCCGCACATAGGCCGTGAACCGCAACTCCGCCTGCTCGGGCGAGAACGCGTGGCGCGTTCGGCTTGTCCAGGCCTCCGCGGCGGGAGTGCGTTGGCAGAATTGCTGCGCCCGGTCAACATAGTCGTCCGGATCGGTTGCCACCAGGTCGCCAAGACCGGCATGTATCAGCGCGCTCGCACCGACGCGCGCGGAAAAGCGGTCGCCGCGGATAGTCAGGAGTGGAAGCCCGGTCGCCAATGTCTGCATCGCGGTCACGTGCGCCCCATAGTGGAACGTATCCAAGAACACATCCGCCAGGCGCATGCGCTTGAGGTGATGCTTGAGTGGCAACCGGTCGGCGAAGATCAGTCGGGTCTCGTCGATGCCGGAGCTTCGTGCGTGGGCGCGCAGGTTTTCGCGTGTCTCGGTTTCTGTCGCAAGCAACCAAAGCACGCTGTCCGGGCATCGCTTGAGGATCTGCATCCACGCATTGAAAGCGCGTGGATCGATCTTGTAAGCTGAGTTGAAGCAGCAAAGTACAGGGGCGCTCTCGGGCAGCCCATGCTCACGGCGCGCCGGCATTGCGCCTTCGGCTGCCCAGGCAACCCAACGCGGATCGATCGGCAGGTAACAGCCCGGCAAGCGCAGGCCGGGCTCATCGGCCGCCAGCACGACGGCATCGCCGATCATCGCGTCGACGCCGGGGATGGCGAGCGTCGCTGGCGTGCCGAACAAGAGCAGGTGTGCGCGCGCCGGGCGGTGCAAGTGCACTGCTGGCCGTGCATTGTCGAGCAAGCCTGACAAATCGACCAGTACGTCGATATCGTCAGCAACGATCAGGCCGGCGCATTCAGCGGCGCTCATATGCGCGACGGTACGGAAGACATCGGCGCTACGGGCGCTCTCGGCGCGCCAGCTGCTGTGGTCGTCAGCGGTCAAGGCGTAAGTGAAAACCTCGAAGCCTTGACGGTCGTGCGCCGCCAGGATCGGATTGACCTGCATGGCCGAAGGGTGTGCCCCGAATCCCGCGCCGATGTAACCGACGCGAATGCGCTGGCGGGGCTCCCGCGCCGGACGCGGCCACCGCGCAGGGATGTGCCGGGTGGCAAGGTCGCGCGTGTAGGCGTTGAACAATCCGCTGCACAAGTCGGTCGCAAGCTCGGTTGCGAGTGCCTGGAACGGAATCTCGGTCGCGTCAAGAGTTGCCGCGGGGTCAAGCGCGAGCTGCGTCGCCGTTGCGAGCCATGCGGGAAGCCTGCTCCAATCGCACGCGCGCAAGGCTGCCGCGCCGTTGGCCAGAAAAACCTGGCACGGATCAAAACCTGCGCGCAGTGTTGCAGGCAACCGTGCCGCGTGCTGGGTGGCCATTTCGAACTCGCCACGCAGTGCTGCTGCAGAGGCAAGCCCGCGCCTTGCATATGCGTCGGCCTGATCTTTCGCCAGGAGTTCGACCGCAGCCGCCGTCGCCTCGTTCGGGCGGGCTGACTTGAGCGCGCTTTCGAGCACCAGCCGTAATGATTCCGCGGAGCGGTCCTGGCTTGCGAGGATGGATTCGGAAAGTCGCATGGCTTGCGCAGGTTGGTCGGAGCGCAGCGCCAATCCGATGCGTAGACGCAATATCGCCGTATCCGCCGGCGCCAGCAGAGCGGCGCGCTCAAGAGCTGCCCGCGCCGCTTCAGGATCGCCGTCGGTCTCGCAGGCCAAGGCAAGATTGCACAATGCCCGGACATGCTGCGGATGCCCCTGCAAGACTTTCTCGAGCGTTGCTCGCGCCGCTTTTACGAGCCTGAGATCGAACTGACAAGCGGCCAGACCGCACGCCAGCTCCGGGTCGTCCGGGTCGAGCGAGCGCGCCCGGCGAAACCAGCGCATGCCGTCTTCAGGTCGGCCCAGGGCGTGGCTGGCCGCCGCTGCCAGCGCGGGTGCCACGGCGCGGTGCGGCGACTCGTCACACGCCAGCATCGCCAGGCGCAAGGCTTCGGCGAAGCGCCCTTGCGCGAATTCCCGAGTCGCACGGTCGAGGCTTGTTTCCATGATCCGCTTGCACCGATAATCGGCTGATGAAAGAGATGCTGCACATTATCAACGCGTTCGAAACAGCAAGCCGTGGTTCTGAACGTGCCGCTCTCGAAGCTGCGCGCTTGTTGCAGGATACCCAGCCCGTCACCCTGTGGTCCACCATGCGCCCTGCACAGGCGGTACAGGCGCTGGCGCTTGACTGGGGAGTGACGATCCAGACCATTCAGCCTTTTGCTGGCCGCTTTCCAAAAGGCGGTGTGCTGTTGATCTGGGGCACGCATTTCGATCCAGGCATGTGGCTTTCCGCTTCGCACTGCACCCGCGTGGTGGTTGTCAATGAGTTGTTCAACTATGGCCATCTGTATCGCGTGGTCCTGCAAGTAAAGGCGGCGGGCCTGCCCACGCCCTTGATCGTTCATGTTTCAACGCTTCTGCGCGATGCTTCGGCCCTCGATGGCCCGGTCCTGTATCCAACCGCGCGCTTACACGGCATGTTCGGGGTCGAGCGAGTGAACAATCGCGAGCCGCTGGTGGTCGGGCGTGTAAGCCGGGACGTACCCGAGAAGCACCACGTCGACGACCCGCTGCTCTATCGCACCCTGATCGCCGAAGGTCTGGCGATCCGGTTGCAGGGGGCCACGGTACTGGCCGATGCGCTCAGGGATCGTCCGGAAATCACGCTGCTGCCTGAAAACACGCATTCCGTCGAATCCTTTCTTGGAGGCATAGACATATTCTTTTACCGCACCGCAGGCGAAGGCGTTTTCGTCGAGCCTTCGGGTCTGGTCGTCGCCGAGGCAATGGCGGCCGGCTTGCCGGTAGTGGCGGTGCGGCCCGGAGGCTTCGCCGATCTGTTCATTGATGGCGAAAACGGATTTCTCGTTGATTCGCATGAACAGGCATACCTGGCGATCATGCGGCTGGCGCGCGACCCGGCCCTGCGCCGCTCAATCGGCGCTACCGCGCGGGAAGACGCGCAGCGGCGATTTGGGGCCGCCTATGCGGAACGACTGCGCGAACTCGTTTGCGGGCCGCTGCAGTAGCGCAGCGAAGCTCGCATTGCCTCGTGGGTCGTGTGGCTCGCTTGCGAGGCGATTGACGGCGTAGTGGAAGGGAGTCGATTCAGGCGTCCGCGGGCGGCGTCATTGAAACAAACTCATCAAACTTCCCGCCCGCATTGCGCCCGATGCGTGCTACCTGTGTAAACGCCACTTCATAGTCGTAGCGCATCGCGGCCCTGATGTGCCGCGTGATTTCGGCCTGCTCGTCAAGGCTGAGCGGGCGCTGCGCCACATAGCGTACCTCCAGGCTTGAAGGCGTGTGCTGTACGACTTGCTTTTGAGTGATTGGTGCGACAGTGGTCCAGAAGCCCAGGTTGAGATGGCCGAGAAACCTGCGTCCAGTCGGATCCACTGCGATCTGGCCTGATCGCCCGAGGATTTCCTGAAGCACCGGAAGTCCACGCCCGCACGGGCATGGCCCGGCAAGCCGCGCGTGATCGCCCAACTCGTAACGGATCAGTGGCATCGCGAAATTGTGCAGGTCGGTGACAATCACCCGTCCGCTTTCGCCAGGGACGCACGGCGACCCGTCGTCACGCAGTATCTCCACGTAAACATGCTCGCTCTGCAAATGTAGTCCGACATGGTCCGGGCACTGAAACGCAATCGAGCCGACTTCGCTTGCGCTGTACACATCGTACAGCGGAGCGTTCCACAAGCTCCGTGCCAGCTCATGTGTGCCGTAAGGCAGCATCTCGCCATATGTGATGATTGCCTTGATCCCTTGCGGCACGTTCCCGCTAAGCCGGCTTTCCTCAAGCACCGCGCGGATGTTGAAAGCGTGACCCTTGAGGTAAGCGGGCTTCTCGCGGCATATCCAGTCCAGTTGTGCGCTGAAATCATCGGTTGCTTGGACCTGCACGGATGGTCCGGTACGAAATACCGCGTTCGCTGGAGGTCCCCAGTTGGGAAAGCTGCCATGCTGTCCGAACATGCTGAGAAACGCGTGCTTGCCGCGGAAGTCGAATCGGTACCAGAGTTGGCTGCGCATTACCAGTGCGTGCTGCACAAATATCGCCGCATCTGTGGTCGCCGCGCGCAACGGCTCGCTACTCGAGCCGGAAGTGCTGATCAGGCGCCATTCACCATGTCCCGCGGGCACCGAGCTTGCTTCGAAATTTCGGGCACCGGCCTGGATTTCCCGTTTGTCCAGCACGGGCCAGCGCAGGAAGGTCTCGGCATTGATGCCGTCAGGCGTGGCGACGCCGGTACGCGCAAGATGCGCTCTATAGTGTGGTACGTTTGACGTTGCGTGCGCGATGAGAAGGCGCATTTGCCGGAACTGTTGCGCAAGCACGCGATCGGCGGACCACCATTGCGACCTGTCGAACTGGAATTGGGCTGCCAGCATGGCCTGGCCGGCTGGCGAAGGAATGGACGGCCAAGCCACACCCGGAACGTTTGAGTTGACAGGGAGTCCGAGGCGCTGCGGCGTCATGCCGGGTCATCCACGCGCGAGATGAACTCCTCGAATTTTGCGCCCGGCGCGCGCGGAATTTCAGCCACACGTACAAAGCTGAACTCGAAGGGATGGCGAAAGGTGGCGATGAGTCCGTCCCGAATGCGGTACTCCTCAGTCGTGGTGAGTTCGCGCGGGGCGACGAAGCGGACCTCGATGCGGGTTCGAGTCAGTTGCACGAACTGGCGTTGCGTGATCGGCGTGTCGATCCACATGAAGGGGCTGAACAAAGGCCAGAAGCGCCGCCCATTGACGTCGATGGCCATGTTCGACGAGCGCCCCGCAATGCGCCGGATCACCGGAAGGCCGCGTCCGCACGGGCAGGGTTCACCGGCTTCGGCATAGTCGCCGATCGCATAGCGGATCAGCGGCATGGCGAAATTGTGCAGGTCGGTCACCACGACCCGCCCGACCTCGCCGGGCGCGCAGGCGGAGCCGTCCTCGCGAAGGATTTCCAGAAAAACGTTCTCGGCCTGAACATGCAAGTGGTCGTGCTGCGGGCACTGCAGCGCGAGTGCACCGAATTCTCCAGCGCTATATGTGTCGAAAACCGGAGCATCCCAGGCTTCGCGCGCGAGGACCCGTAGGTCGTCGGGCGGACGGTCGGCGAACGAGAGCAGTGCCTTGAGGCCCGCGGGACGCCGCCCGCTCGCGCGACCTTCGTGGATCAGCGAATGCAATGTGTGGCCGCGTGACAGCAGGTAGGCCGGAGCCTCGCGGCATAGCCAGTCGAGCTGCGCTCGCAGGTCTTCGCTCAGGCCGAAGCACACCGAGGGCCCGGTCTCGAAAGTGCCGCGTGTCGCCGGGCCCCAGTCCGCGCCTGCGGGTGGATTGTTGCCGGGACGGATCGCCGCGAATTTCAGACTCAGGTCCAAGCCATACCAAAAATGGCTGCGCATGACCAGCGCGGCCTGGAACAGGCCGCCCAGCGCGCTGGTCGCAACCCTCACTGGCTGTCCGGTTGACCCGGTGGTTGTATTCCACGCAAGGTCGCCGTGCGCTGACGGCGGATTGCGCGCCAGAAGCGCGCCGCCAGCGGCGAGCACGTCGCCGCGCGTGAGCAGCGGCCAGCGCGCAAAGCTCGTCGCGGTGATGCCGGCAAGACTGAAGATCTGCGCTCGGCGTAGGTGATCGCGGTAGTAGGGTACTTGCGCGCGCGCATGGTCGATCAGGGCACGCAGTTGCTCGAACTGGTGGCCAAGAATCAGCTGTGGGTCAAGCCATTGCGAGCGGTCGAGCTGGAACTGTAGTGCCAGCATGGTCTGGCCGCGCGACGAGGGTATGGCCGGAAAATCGATGCCGGCAATGCATGAAGTCGGTGTTGCCAGACACTGTTCCACGGCGTCAGGCACCGGCACGCCGATGAGTCTTGCGAAGATCCGTTCCTGCGGTGTGCTGAAGTTCCGCGAATGCAGGTCGGCCGGCCTCCACGAATCGACGTTGGACTACTTACTGCTTTTTGTAGGCGACTACGCCGTTGACCTGGACTGACGGGCCTTCAAACATCGAACCGTATACTTCGTAAGCCATGCCGGCACGCGAGGCGGCGGGGCCGGCAAAGAAGCCGTAGCCGTACATGCTCAGGCCGCCACCGGAAGAGTTCACGTTGAATTTGGCGGAGGAGTTGTAACCGAACAAACCGCCGGAAAAGTTGTTCTGCGTGCCATCGATACTCACGCCGAGCGTGAAATTGCCGCTCATATGGCTAGAGCCAAACGTCACGGACATGGACGAACCGGTGACCACAGCGGAAGAGCAGCCGGAAGCGCATGAGGCCGTTCCTCCGAGCGCCGTATAGGATGCCGTTCCGGTCGTCGGCAATGAGGTTACAGGCAACCCTACAACCCAATGAAACGGACCGCTGGAATCCAGGTTAGGACCGTTGCTTGTGGAACCACCGATCCATCGGCCCCAAGCGATGACCCCATCATTTCCAGCCAGCGAAAGTTGGGCTGAGCCACTGCCCAACGTACCTTCGAAGTTGGAAGAACTGACGGAGGTCAGTATGCCTTGGGCGTTGAGGATTGCGGGTTGTGCCGCTGTTGCATCCACACCCCAGGAGCTGTTCGAATATGCGAAGTTGGCGAGGTTGGGATCGTCATTGACGATGGTTCCAGTCAGCAATGCCGCCGCTGGCAACTGCGCCTGCGCATCCTGCGTCGCATTCTGTGGCCCTGCTACATTGGTGGTGCCGCTGCCCGGCGGCGGAAGGAAGGGTTTTTCGTTGCTGGTTTCGGGCGGCGAGTTCTGGTTGCTGACCCTGGTACTGTTGCCGCTGGGCACCACGGTGGTTCCGGTCTGGTTGGTGACCGTAGTGGCACCTTCGGCCACGAATATCGTGACGCTTCCACCGGCGTCGTAACTCACCGAATAGCCGGTGCCGCGGATACCCACCGTGGCGGTAGCGGTTTGCAGTCGATAGCCATCCCGATTGGTGCGGCCGATCAGGCCGGTAATGGTCCGCATGCCGCCCTTGAGCAGACTCATGACCGCGCTTTCGTTCGCGCTGCCGCGGCCATCGAAGACGTAGCTGTCGATCTTGAAGTCGGTTTGTGGCTGCAGTGAAACAAATGCGCCGTCGGTAAAGCGCATTTGTGCGCGACCCTGCTGAGTGCTGACGGTCTCGCCTACCTGCACGTCGGCGCCGCGCGTGAGGGTGCGGGAGCGTCCGTCCGCACTCGTTGCCGTTACATTGCCGGTTGCGAAATCCACCCGCGCTGCAGTCTGCGCGGCGGCAAGGCCGGGAAACGCGGCCGACAATGCGGCCGCCATCAGAGACTTGGGGAATACCGATTCGTTTGGCATGGTGGACTCACTACAAGAATTGGGGTCACCGCAACTTAAAGACTACTCTCGAATGCAGACCGCGCCAAGGGGCAAGACGTCTTCCGAGCGCATTTCGACTGCCTTTGTCACGCGCTTAACAAGGTTTTGCATTGCGCGTCCGCTCGGCTAGCGGAAATCGTAGCGCAAGGTCGCCGAAAAAAGCGTGCGGCGATAGGCGCTTACCGACACGTTGGACTGGTTGTCGGTGTAGGCCACCGACGGGCTCAGGGTCCAGTTCGAGGTGAATTTGTAGTTGGCCCCGACACGAACGCCATATTCCTTGTCGACCCGGCCGAACGGGAAGAGACTGGTGATCGACCGGAAGTCGACAGCCTGAGGGGTGCCGTAGCTGCGTTCTTCGAACGACAGATTGGCAAAGGCGGTAATTGATTCGCCAAGACTGACTTGGCCACCGCCACGCAGGCCCACGACGCGATGTCCAAGTTCCGGAAAGGCGCCGTCGCGAACCTTTTCGCGCCCGGCGTACAGCCCGGCGTAAATGACCGGCGCCAGATTTCCCTGGAGCGCATTGGTCCACGCCACACCGATCACCTCGCGGTCGGCGTTGCGGATGATGGCGGTGGGATAGGTCAGCCGCGTGAGCTGTCCGTAGACCGCGACTTGCTGGCGGTCTGACAGCGAATGGCGCCACTGGGCGACAGCACCGGCGGCATCGCGGAAGCGGGTGTTGTCGACGTCGAACGCCTGGCCTTGCGCAGCGACGGTGAACTCGTTGGCATCGCGCCGGTACGTCACGCCCGCATCGACACCATAACTGCCGATGTCGAAACGGTCCACTTCATTGTTGTAGCGCTGGTTGAAGTTGCCACCCGCGAACAACGACCACGCGGACGAAACCACATAGCGGCCGCTCACGCCTCCGGCGAGCGTACGGAAAGTGTCCGAGCGCAACCCGGGATTGAAGGCGAACCCGGGCAAGCTCGGAATGGCGAGTCCGGTGCCGCTTGCGGCCGCACTGGCGTTGGAGTCGTGGCCGATGCCGCCTTCGATGAATCCTGTGACGCCGGAGCGGAAAGGCGCCTGACGCTCGTCCAGCGCGTTTAGGAAACGGTCGATGGCAGCAGATACCTCGGCAGGTGGCTTGGAGGCCTTCACGGCTTCGAATTCGGCTCGAGCAGTGCGATTCTCGCCCATCAAAAAATAAGCGCGCGCAATTTCTGCCCGGGCCTGCGGATGGTTAGGTTGCACCGCAAGTACCCGCTCCAGCGCGAACACCGCACGGGTGTACTCTCCAGCGTCGATTGCCGCGAGGCCGAGCAGGTAGTCAAACGCGGGTTCGCCGGAGCGTTGTTGCTCCAGTGGCGCGAGCAAGTCGAAAGCGCCGCGGCCCTGGCCTCCCTGGGCCTTGACCAGTTGTTGCGCGCGCTCGAGCGTCGCATCCTGTGCCTGCGCGACCTGGCATGCGAAAAGGAGCGCAAGAGTGGCAGACAACAACAAACGGGCTGGCATTGAAATTTTCATTGGAGTGCTGTCCTGTCAATCGGGGCAGACCAACTCCCCCGGATGATAAATTACTTGAAGAGTGTACCTAACTAGCTGGTTTTTAACAAATTTTATGGCCGAAAATCGCCTATTGTGTTATTTCCGCAACGTGGTGATATTCTGCCCGGCGATTCCAGGGGACATGCAATGGAGCACAAACCCAAGCGGCGCACGCGCGAACGCATTCTCGAAGTCTCGCATCGCCTGTTCAATGACTTCGGGGAGCCCAACGTCACCACCAGCATGATCGGCGACGAGATGAACATTTCGCCTGGCAACCTGTATTACCATTTTCGCAACAAGGATGAAATCGTCAATGGCATCTTCGGGGATTTCGAGCGGGAAATGGACAGCCTGCTCGCCACTCCTGTAACGAGGCGTATATCGGTCGAGGACGCGTGGCTGTTCCTGCATCTGGTATTTGAACTGATCTGGAAATACCGATTCATTTATCGTGACCTCAACGACCTGTTGTCGCGCAACCGCATCGTGGAGACCCATTTCCGGCGCATCCTTGAGGACAGCCGCGGGGTCGCACGCCGACTGGCCATGGGGATGCGCGAATCCGGCGAACTTGTGGCCGGCGACGGCGAGATCGAGGCGCTGTCCGAGACCATGGTGCTGATCGCAACCTACTGGCTGAGCTACGAGTACGTGAAGAATCCGCGCAAGCCGATCGACGGCCAGGCGATGGGGCGGGGCGCGTACCATGCCATGTCGATGGTGGCACCGTATCTCGCCGGTGACGCACGGCTGCTCTTCGGGCGCCTGTCGCAGGAATATCTCGGCAACTGACCGCGCCGGAAGCACCAACAGCATTCGCAAAACAAACCCAAAGGAGAACGATCGATGGCCAAGAAATCAGCCTTCTCGGCATTTCCGTATGCCGAGAAAGCGTATGAATACACGGCGGCCTCCGCCAAGAAGTCCTGGGACCGCCTGCATCGCGGCGACTGCGAGCCGTTTCCCGGGAATGCGGCGGTTCTCGACGCCTGGATCGCCTATCACGCCGGGGATTTCGGCGGCGCCGTCGAGCGCGGACTGGCCGCCGGCGGCGCAGGCATCAATGCCGCGAACAAGGCGGCCTGCATCTATGCGAACTATCTCGAGGAAGACGAAAAGAAGAAGCTCGCGATGTTCCAGGAAGTTGCGGCGCGTTGCGAGGCGCTGCAGAAAGCCGACCCGAAGAACGCCAATGCCTTCTACCTGCATGCGTATGCGCTCGGCCGTTACGCCCAGGGAATTTCCATCGTCAAGGCACTCAAGGACGGCATCGGCGACAAGGTCAAGGGCTCGCTTTCAAGCACGATCAAACTTGCCCCCAAGCATGCCGACGCCCATATCGGCCTGGGCACCTATCACGCGGAAATCATCGACAAGGTGGGCGCCATGATTGGCGGGCTCACCTACGGCGCGAAGAAGGAAACCGGGCTCGAAATGTTCGAGAAGGCCTTGAAGCTCAATCCCGATTCTGCGGTGGCGCGCACCGAGATGGCCAATGGCCTGATCATGATGTTCGGCAAGGCGAAGATGAAGGAAGCCGAAAAACTCTATGCGGACGCTGCCAGGTGCAAGCCGGTCGATGCCATGGAGCGGCTCGATGTCGAAGCGGCCAAGGCCGAGCTGGAGGAGTAAGGCGCCACCGCCCCAGGGGCGGTGCGATTGAGGCGGTTGCCGTGCGGCTATCGCGCGCGGCGGTGTGCGTGTGCCATCCAGTCGCCGGATGTGATCGGACGGTCCAGGCGCAGGGTGGCGGGATTGGCGACATATACCTCGCAGGATTTGTCCGCTCTGACGCCCATTCGCACTTTCGCGACGACGCGGAAGTAGTACCCGTCCGGACGTTCCGGCGTGACGACCTCCTCGAGCGCATCCAGGGTCGGCCATGCCGATTCAGGCACCGCGTAGATCTCGCCGGCGACCCAGCCGGCGTTCTCGTCTGCAACCAGTGCCGGATACTCGCCAAGGTCGTACAGCCGCCCGCGCATGCTGGCCTCGGCGACAAACGTGGCATCCGGCACAAGGCGGGCGATGTCGTTGCTGCCGCCTCGACGCAGCGTACCGTAGACAAACAGGCGCCGTGCCGGTACCAACGAGTTTTCCGGGCACGGCGGGGTTGCCGCGCCCATCATTCCTGCTCGCGCATGCGCCTGAGCATCCCGCCCCGGCGTATGCCGGGCGGCGGCACCACCGCCGCTTTTGCTTGTCCGCCGGCAGGCGCGCGTGGTCTTGCGGGGCTGCGCCGCGTCGCCGCCGGCTTTCCTGCAACGCGCTTTGCCTGCGCGGGGGCAGGCTTGGCGATTTCTCCCGTTTGCGGCGGGTCCATCTCTGGCGCACGCCCGTTTAGCAACAGATAAAACACCAGCTTTTCGAATTCGGAAGCGAAGCGGTCGACGATCCGCGCGGGCTCCGGGACGAACTTCTTGTCGGTGACCAGGCCGAACTGCACCTGGTTGTTGTACGAGAGGATCGAGACGCCGATCCCGATGTCGCCTGACTGCGGCACCCAGAACATCTGCTGTGCCAGTCGGTTGCCCGCCATGTACAACGGCATCTGCGGACCCGGTACGTTTGTCATCACAGCGGTAGCCTTGCTGGAAAACAGGTCCAGCACCTGCTTTTGCATCGGGCGCGGAAGGAAGCCGACCGCACCGAGGATACCCATCGAAATGATGGCCTGGTATGAGCTCTTCAATTCGTCCATGCGGCGCTTGACTTCGAACAGGCGCACAAACGGGTTCTCGATGCCGACCGGCAGGGTCAGCACCACCAGGCCAAAATGGTTGCCGAGCTTGTGTTCCTGGCCGCGTGGCCGCAGATTGACCGGCACCATGCCGCGGATTTCCACGCCTTCGGTCGCCTCGCCGTTGGCGCGCAGGTATTCACCGATGGCGCCGGCGCAGCACGAAAGCAGGATGTCGTTTACCGAGACGCCCAGTACCTTGCACACGGACTTGATTTCCGTGAGCGGCATCGGTTCGCTCCAGGCCACCCGCTTGATCGCCGACGGTTTGCCTTTGAGGCTGGTTTGCGAATCGGCGGGCAGGAGTGCAAGCGCCGCCACTTCGGTGGTGACATCGGCCGCCACCCGCGCCGCATCGGCCACCTTTTCCGGGTTAGACAGCACGTCCTGGTACTTGCTCCAGAAATCCCCTGACATCGAAAGCGCCTTCGATGCGGCGTCGCTGATCGGGTCGAAAACACTGGCGAGCAGGTCGCGTTCGTCGCGCGCGGCGCCGCGCGCCGCGCGCTTCTCGCGCGCGCGCCTGAGTCCCTCGGACTCGATGCCTTCCTCGGCCGCGTCCGCGGCCTCGTCGGTGAGGGAGTACATCACGCCGATCAGCGCGATGCCGTCGGCGATGCAGTGGTGAATACGGATGATCACGGCGCTGCCCAGCACGCCATGGTCGTCATAGCGCTCCACCACGGTGATGGTCCAGAGCGGCTTGTTCTGGTCCAGCGACTGGGTGGCAAGCGCCGCGGCGAGTCCCTGCAGTGCCAGCTTGCCGCCCGGATCCGGCAAGTTGACGGCATGGACATGGTTGTCGATGTCGAAATTCTCGTCATCGACCCAATAAGCGCCGCTTGGGTCCTGCACTACGCGCTGGCGGAAACGCTTGTATCGCAACAGGCGGTGGGTCAGCGTGCGTTTCAGGCGCGCCATGTCCATCGGGCCGTCGAACATCATCACGCCCACGATCATCATCAGGTTGACCGGCGTATCCATGCGCAGCCAGGCGGTGTCGACGCTCGACATGCGTTCGCGGTTCTTGAACTCGCCCATGGCAACCGCGGCGTTGCCGGCTATCTTGTCAAGCGGAATGCGGTCGAGTGGCAGGTACTGCATCAGGCGTTCGAGCGGCAGGTTGCCGGCCCATTTGAGAACCTGTTCGATAGCGGACATTCGTCTTGTCTCCTGCGTTTCCAAAGGCGGGGTGGCCTGCGGGTTCGCGGCATGGTAGCAGCAAGCCGAAAACTCCGGACTCGACCGGCGGGCCCGGGTCGCGGTCGCTATTGGGCTACACTTTTGGACCCGTCGTTCCCGTTGCATTCCAATCCCGCAGGAGACCGCATGTCAGCACTCAAAGCCAGTTTCGAAAAAGCCGTGGCCGAATCCAAGGAGTTGCCCGAGAAGCCGGACAATCAGACCTTGCTCAAGATTTACGGGCTCTACAAGCAGGCTACCGAAGGCGACAATGAGGGCAAGCGGCCCGGCTTCACCGACATGGTCGGGCGGATGAAATTCGATGCCTGGGCGGCGCTCAAGGGCAAGGTCGCTGACGAGGCGATGCAGGAATACATCGATCTGATCGAATCGCTGAAGTGATGCAGGCGGCCGGCCGGTGCGCCGGCCCGTGATTCAGGCGCGTTTTCTGGCCGCGTTCTTTTTGACTGGCGCTGCGGGCGCTCCAAATACGCGCTCCAGGTTGTCGTGAATGTGGGACTCGAAGGTCGACTTGAATGCCGACAGCAGCAATCCCAGTCTGGCCTTGATCACCACGTCATGCTTGCCCAGGGCAAGCGTACCGGTCACACCTGCTCGTTTGAAGTGCAGGGTATCGCCTTCCCATTCCGATTCGAGGTCGAATTTCTCGGCAAGCTGGTCGGCAAAGCCGTTGGCGGCGTCGCGCGCCTTTTTCAGGGGCAGGCTGTGCGGGCGTTCGATATGAATGTCGGCCATAGGTCAGGTCTTTGTCCCGGGATTGGATTTTCCGATGTGTTGCGCGGTTTTTGTCAGGCCGTTTCCAGCCCGCGTCGATACTGGATGGCTTCGGCCACGTGCGCATTGGTGATCGATTCGCTGCCGGCCAGATCGGCGATGGTGCGCGCAACCTTGAGGATGCGATGATAAGCCCGCGGGGACAGGTGCAGCCTTTCGATGGCCTGGCGCAAGAGCTGCTGCGCGGGCGGCTCGATGGCGCAGTGCGCGTCGATCTCGCCGGGAGCGAGGCGGCTGTTGGGCTTGCCCTGGCGATCGCTTTGCCATTGCGCCGCGCTCACAACCCGTGCGCGCACCGCCGCGCTTGATTCCGTAACCGCTGGCGCCATCAGCTCGTCCTCGGAAAGTGCCGGCACCTCAACCAGCAAATCAATCCGGTCAAGCAAGGGACCGGAAATGCGGCGGCGATAGCGGGCAATCTGGTCTGGCGTGCAGCGGCAGCGATTGGACTTGTGTCCGAGATAACCGCATGGACAAGGATTCATCGCGGCGATCAATTGGAACTGCGCGGGGAAATCGGCTTGTCGCGCCGCCCGCGAAATCGTGATGTGGCCGGATTCGAGTGGCTCGCGCAGCACCTCGAGAACCTTGCGGTCGAATTCGGGCAACTCGTCGAGAAACAGCACGCCGTGGTGGGCCAGGGATATTTCACCCGGGCGCGGATGGCCACCGCCGCCCACCATCGCCACCGCCGATGCCGTATGGTGCGGGCTTCTCACGGGGCGCAAGCCGAATGACTCCGGTTTGAAGGGCCCTGCCACGCTTTGCACAGCAGCGGCTTCCACGGCTTGCGCGGAGGTCATCGGCGGCAGCAGCCCGGCGAGGCGGGAAGCAAGCATCGACTTGCCGGTGCCCGGCGGACCGGACATGAGCATGGAATGACCCCCGGCCGCGGCGATCTCGAGCGCCCGCTTGGCTTGAGCCTGCCCCTTGACGTCCGCCAGGTCCGCATAGCCGGACGGTTGCGCGCGGATGGGTTCGGCCTGTGCAGGCAGCGGGCTGTTGCCGGTCAGATGGGCGCACACCTGGCCGAGCGAGTCCGCCGGGAGAATCTGCGCGGTACCGGCCAAGGCTGCTTCAGCCGCACTGTCGCGCGGCAATATGAAGGTGCGTCCGGCGCGCCCCGCGTTGAGCGTCATGGCCAGCGCGCCGCGAATCGGACGCAATTCGCCGGTGAGCGAGAGTTCGCCCGCAAATTCGTATTCCGAAAGGCGATTCACCGGGATCTGGCCAGACGCGGCGAGTATTCCCAGCGCGATCGGCAAGTCGAAGCGGCCGGATTCCTTCGGCAGGTCGGCCGGTGCGAGGTTCACGGTGATGCGGCTGGCCGGGAATTCGAAGCGGCCGGTGTGAAGTGCGGCGCGGACACGATCCCTTGACTCCCTGACCTCGGCGTCCGGCAGGCCAACGATGGTGAAGGTGGGGAGTCCGCCCGCAAGGTGCACCTCCACGGTGACCTCCGGAGCGGTCATGCCGTCGAGCGAGCGCGACTTCAGGATCGCCAGGCTCATCGGCTCACCGCGCAGGCTGATCGAAGCCGTGCGGGTTCAGGGATTTCCGGCCTGGCGTTCGAGTTCGGCCACGCGCGCTTCAAGCGCGACGAGTTTTTCGCGAGTGCGCGCAAGTACCTGTGCCTGCACGTCAAAGTCCTCGCGCGTGACCAGATCAAGCTTTGAAAACGAGGCAGCAAGCGCCGCTTTCATGTTCTGGCTGATCTCCGCGGCGGGCGTTTGTTGCAGAAAGGAAACAACGCGCGCGTTCAATTCGTCAATAAATTTTGTGTTCATCGCGGCAATAGGTATCATGCTTGCTAGAAATCAGTCTATCACGGAGATCCGCACTGGCAGCGGGTTTCCGGGCGATTGGGCCAAGAAATCCGCACCAAGTCGAAGCATTGTCGGGAAATTATGCACCGACTTCGTGCAAAACGCTTTACAACAGACTCCTCGAAAGGATCATCATGCGTAAGTCGGTACTTGCAGCTGCAGTTGCGGCCGCGTTTGTCTCTCCCGTAGCTGTCACCACGGCCAATGCACAGGCTGCCAAGCCTGCGTCGCCGCACACCTTCACCGGCAACGTTGCAGTCGTTTCCGACTATCGTTTCCGCGGCATCTCGCAAACATACCTGGAACCCGCTATTCAGGGCGGCTTTGACTATTCGCACGCCAGCGGCTTTTATTTCGGGAACTGGAACTCCAGCGTCAGCGGAAACGCCTACCACAATGGCGCCGGGATCGAGATGGATTTCTACGGTGGTTGGAAAACCGAGTTTTCCAATGGCATCGGACTGGACATTGGCGGTCTGTATTACTACTACCCGGGCGCATTTCATCAAGCGGCGTTTGGGGCTGCCGGCAACGGCCAGAAAAAGGACTTCGACAATTTCGAGCTCTATCTCGGCCTGAGCTACAAGTGGCTGTCTGCCAAATACTCCTATTCGACCACCGACTATTTTGGATTGTCCGGTGCGCAGTTGGGCAACGCGGCGCTGGGCGGTATTGATTCAAACAATAACGCGACCGGCAATACCACCGGTTCTGCCACCAGTGGTTCCAAGGGTTCGCAGTACTTCGAAATCAATGCCAACTACGAAGTGGCTCCCAAGTGGACGCTTGTCGGCCATGTGGGCACCCTCAAAGTGAAGAACTTTGGCGGCCTCAGCTATACAGACTGGAAACTCGGCGTGAATTACGACGCCGGCTTTGCCACGATCGGTGTTGCCTATGTCGGAACGAACGCTCGCAGCGAATATTACCGTCAAGCCAACCTTGGCAATTTCTTCTCCGCCAATGTGCCGACCAAGGACATGAGCAAGGACACCCTCATGATTTCCATCAGCAAGACCTTCTAGTCCCGCAGCAATTTCGGCATTCCAAAAAAGCCGCCTTCGGGCGGCTTTTTTGTTGGCACGATTTCCGCGCGCACCAAAATAGCGCAATTGTCTGAAAATGGTGCAAAGAGCCGTCGTGTTAGGGTATCTCCCGATGCCTATCCCGTGCCAGCGGCCGTGATGGCACCTGGCGTGCTCCAGCCTTCCCATCCCGCCCGAACCAAATTCTCCTGCGATCGGCAGCGACTGCTATCGAGCCTTGGTCGCCCCTTCCGATTCGCTGCGTTGTGTTCCGATTGTTTCATGGCTGGCATAGAAGCTGCTCTTACCCTTGCGGGGAAACATCTGTCTCCGATCTCGTAAGGAGTGTTCCATGAAACTAGTAACAGCCATCATCAAGCCATTCAAGCTTGACGAAGTGCGTGAGGCTCTGAGCGCGATCGGCGTGCAGGGCATCACCGTCACTGAAGTCAAGGGATTCGGGCGCCAGAAAGGACATACCGAGCTTTACCGCGGTGCCGAGTATGTCGTCGACTTTCTTCCGAAAGTGAAAATCGAAGCCGCCGTCAAGACCGAACTTGTCGAACAGGTCATCGAAGCCATCGAAAAATCAGCCAACACCGGCAAGATCGGTGACGGCAAGATTTTTGTCTTCGAACTCGAACAGGTCATTCGCATTCGCACCGGTGAAACCGGCGCTGAAGCGCTGTAACAGGGGAGAGAACATAATGAAAAAGCTGTTGATGATATTGGGGTTGGCGGCATCGCTTACCCTGGTCGCTGGCGCGCCGATGTCGGGTGCCGCCTTCGCCCAGGCCGCACCTGCCGCGGCGGATGCCAAGAAGGACGAGGCGAAGCCGGCTGACGCGCCCAAGGCCGAGGAAAAGAAGGACGAGAAGAAGGACGCCGCACCGGCGGCGGATGCCAAGAAAGACGAAGCCAAGAAGGATGAGGCGAAGCCTGCCGAAGCCGCACCGGCCAAGCTCCCCGATCCGAACAAGGGCGACTTCACCTTCATGTACGTGGCCACCGTTCTGGTCATTCTCATGACCATTCCCGGCCTGGCGCTGTTCTATGGCGGCCTGGTGCGCACCAAGAACATGCTTTCGGTGCTCATGCAGGTGTTCGTCACCTTCAGCCTGATCGCCGTACTGTGGGTCGTCTATGGCTACAGCCTGGCCTTCACCCCAGGCAATGCGTTCTTCGGCGGGTTCGGCAAGATGTTCCTGTCCGGCGTTGATCTGGCCGGTGCTGGCGCGACCTTCTCGAAGGGGGTCTACATCCCCGAGATGATGTTCGCAATGTTCCAGCTGACCTTCGCCGCGATCACGCCCGCCCTCATCATCGGCGCTTTCGCCGAGCGGATGAAGTTCTCGGCCGTGCTCTGGTTCATGGTGCTGTGGTTCACCTTCGCCTACCTGCCGATGGCGCACATGGTGTGGTTCTGGGACGGCCCCGATGCGATCAAGGACGAGGCCACGCTCAAGACCGTGACTGAAGCCGCGGGCTGGCTGTGGGCCAAGGGAGCGCTCGACTTCGCCGGCGGCACCGTGGTGCACATCAACGCGGGTATCGCAGGCCTGGTGGCGGCATTCGTGGTCGGCAAGCGGATCGGCTATGGCCGTGAAGCCATGACCCCGCACAGCCTCACCCTGACCATGGTCGGCGCCTGTTTGCTGTGGGTGGGCTGGTTCGGCTTCAACGTCGGTTCCAACCTCGAAGCCAACGGCACGGCGTCGCTCGCCTTCGTCAATACCCTGATCGCGACCGCGATGGCAACGCTCTCCTGGCTGCTGTTCGAGAACTTCCTCAAGGGCAAGCCGTCAATGCTGGGTGCGGCGTCCGGTGCGGTGGCAGGCCTTGTTGCAATCACCCCGGCGTGCGGGTTTGTCGGCGTGAAGGGTGCGATGGTGATCGGTGCCGTTGCCGGCGCCTTGTGCCTGTGGGGTGTGACCGGTCTCAAGAAGATGCTCGGCGCTGACGATGCGCTGGATGTGTTCGGCGTGCACGGTGTGGGCGGGATCTGGGGCGCAATCGCCACCGGCATCTTCGCAGCGCCGTCGCTCGGCGGCGCGGGCATCTGCAACTACGTCACCAACAAGTGCGGCGAAGCGGCGGATTTCCCGGGTATCGTCGCGCAGGTCTGGATCCAGGCGCAAGCCGTGATCACCGCAGTCATCGTCTCGGCGGTCGTTTCGATCGTCGCGTTGAAGCTGATCGACATGGTCATAGGCCTGCGGGTGGCTGACGATGCCGAACGCGAAGGGCTGGATGTGACTTCGCACGGCGAGACCGCGTACCACATGTAGTCGGATGGACGAAGCCCGCGGGCAGGCCGGAGGACAGGGACCCGCGGTTTCGATGGCTACACCAGAGCGCCCCTATCGACGGGGCGCTTTGCATTTGGCCGGCCACATGAACCGCGACGGCGCATGTGCTGACCGGACGATTGGCTACAATCGCGCCCTCGTGAACGGCAGCGCGGTGCTGGCGTTGCCGGAATCGTGGTGGTGCGGGCGCATCGCATGTTTGCGCCGGCCGCCTGGCTGGATATCGAAGCATCAACCCGACAGGAACCGGAATCATGCGCATCTTGGTCATTGCCGACCCATTGGACGAGTTCAAGACCTATAAGGACTCGACCTTCGCCATGATGACCGAGGCGGCTGCGCGCGGGCATGGTCTGTACGCCTGCCTGCAGGAAGACCTGCTGCTTTCCAGCGGGCGGGTGCATGTCTGGGCGCGGCAGGTCACGCTGACACCGGGCGCCGCCGGCTGGTATGTGGCCGGGGATTCCAGGCGCGAGCCGGTCAGGGACTTCGACGCTGTCATCATGCGCAAGGACCCGCCCTTCGACATGGAATACTTTTATTCCACGCATCTGCTCGAGCGTGCCGTGGCGGATGGCGCGCGGGTCTTCAACAATCCGCAGGCGATCCGCAACCACAACGAAAAGCTGGCCATTGGCGAATTCCCGCAGTTCACCGCACCGACGCTGGTGTCGCGGCGCGAGGACGAATTGCGTGCTTTCGTGGCCGAACACGACATGGCGGTGTTCAAGCCGCTGGACGGCATGGGTGGCACCGGAATATTCCGCGTCAGCCGTTCCGAGCCGAACCTGTCGGTGATCATCGAAACGCTCACCGACATGGGGCGGCGCACGATCATGGCGCAGAAATACCTGCCGGCGATCGTCGATGGTGACAAGCGGGTGCTGGTCATCGGTGGCAAGCCTGTGCCGTACTGCCTG
The DNA here is from genome assembly GCA_965279115.1 of Burkholderiales bacterium. Lineage (GTDB taxonomy): Bacteria > Pseudomonadota > Gammaproteobacteria > Burkholderiales > JAEUOS01 > JAEUOS01. The sequence continues at coordinate 1,590,039 of OZ257137.1, read as the reverse complement.
GCGCGCATACCCAAGGCGGGCGAGACACGCGGCAACCTTGCGGCCGGCGGCACCGGTGTCGCGCGCGAATTGTCGGTCGACGACCGCCGCATCGCCGAGGCCCTGGGGCCCGTATTGGCGGCGCGCGGGCTTCTGCTGGTGGGGCTGGATGTGATTGGCGACAGGCTTACCGAAATCAACGTCACGAGTCCGACCTGTTTCCAGGAAATCACCGCCCAAACCGGCTTCAACGTCGCCGGCATGTTCATTGACGCGCTGGAGGAGGCTGCCATCGGGGCATGATGTTGCGCCGCCGCGAGGGTATGGGCGTGTATATTTGTTGCACCGTTCCCACTACATGCATCCATGGTCGGCGTGTTGCTCATCACCCACGGCAGTACCGGCCAGGCCCTGCTTGAGGCCGCGGACCACGTTCTCGGTGCGCGCCAGATGAACGCACGGGCGCTGGCCGTTACGCCCAAGGACGATCCGGCGGAGGTCATGCAGCGGGCGCGAGCCGAACTGGCCGGTATCGAGGATGGCGCAGGCGCGATCGTGTTCGTGGACATTTTCGGTGCCACGCCATCCAACATCGCTGCGCGCCTGCTGGCGCCGGGACGCGTGGAAGGAATCGCCGGAGTCAGCCTGCCGATGCTGGTGCGCGCGCTGGCCTACCGGCACCTGCCTTTGGAGCAAGTGGTGATCCGCGCCATGGAAGCGGGGACACGGGGACAAATCAACATGAAGGAGGACGCCTGCAATGCCACAGCGGGAGGAAGTTGAGATCGTCAATCAGCTCGGCTTGCACGCGCGCGCGTCGGCGAAGCTGACGCAGTTGGCTGCGCAGTTCAGGAGCGAAGTCTGGCTTTCGCGCAATGGCCGACGGGTCAACGGCAAGAGCATCATGGGTGTCATGATGCTCGCCGCCGGCATCGGCGCCAAGGTAGAGATTGAAACTGCCGGCGAGGATGAGGCGGCCGCCCTGGCTGCGCTCAAGGCGCTCGTGGCCGACAAGTTCGGTGAAGGCAAGTAAGCCTCGCAAGGGGCTGCGCGCGACATGACCTTCAGCCTCCACGGCATCGGCGTATCCGGCGGCATCGCCATCGGCCGTGCCCACCTGGTGACGCCGGTGGCGCTGGATGTTTCCCACTACCTGGTCGATCCCCGGCAGGTCGCCGCCGAGGTCGCGCGCTTTGACGCCGCGGTGGCCGTGGTGCAGGAGGAATTGAAGAGCCTGCATACCAATCTGGCTCATTCATCCCCGGGAGAACTGGGCGCTTTTCTCGACCTGCACTGGATGATCCTTTCCGATCCGATGCTCTCGAAGGAGCCGGTGCGCATCATCGAGGAGCGCCGCTGCAACGCCGAATGGGCCCTGATCCAGCAAATGGACGCGCTGGTCGCGCAGTTCGACGCCATCGAGGACGACTACCTGCGCGAGCGCAAGCACGACGTGATGCAAGTGGTCGAGCGCGTGCTCAAGGCGCTCCTCGGCGGTGGAACCGGCCTGCATGCGGTGTTGTCCCGGACCCAGAAACTCAAGGCGCTGCAGTCGCAGGAAAGCGAGATGGTGGTCGTGGCGCACGATCTCTCGCCCGCCGACATGCTGATCTTCAAGGAGCACCAGTTCGCCGGCTTTGTCACCGACGTGGGCGGCGTCACATCGCATACCGCCATCATGGCGCGCAGCCTTTCGCTGCCCGCGATCGTGGCGCTGCGTCATGCGCGCGAACTGGTGACCGAGGACGACTGGCTCATCCTCGACGGAACCGAAGGCGTCCTGATCGTGGCGCCGGACGCCGCGGTGCTGGAGGAATACAAGCTCAAGCGTCGTGCCCTGCAACTCGAGCGCAGGAAGTTGAAGCGCCTGGTGAGCGCTCCCGCCGCGACCCTCGATGGCATCCCCGTCGAACTGCATGCGAATATCGAACTGCCTGACGACGTCAAGGCGGCAAACGACGCGGGCGCCACGGGGGTCGGCCTGTTCCGCACCGAGTTCCTGTTCATGAACCGCAAGCAGGTGCCTGACGAGGACGAGCAGTTCGAGGCCTATCGCAAGGTCGTCAAGGCGATGGGCGGCCAGCCGGTCACCATTCGTACCCTCGATATCGGCGCGGACAAGCAACTCGACGCCGAGTCGGCCCACGACGCGGTGACGCTCAACCCGGCGCTTGGCCTGCGGGCGATCCGCTATTGCCTGGCCGAACCGCAGATGTTCCAGGCGCAGCTGCGCGCGATCCTGCGGGCCTCGCACTACGGGCCGGTGAAGATCCTTTTGCCGATGATCGCGCATGCGCATGAGGTCGAGCAGGCACTCGCGCATATCGCCGAGGCGCGGGCCCAGCTCGATGCTGCCGGCATTCCGCATGCGCCCGAAGTGCAGGTGGGCGGCATGATCGAGATTCCCGCCGCGGCGCTGTCGGTGGGCCTGTTCGTCAAGAAGCTCGACTATCTTTCCATCGGTACCAACGACCTGATCCAGTACACACTGGCGATCGACCGCGCCGACGACCAGGTGGCGAGCCTGTACGATCCCCTCCATCCGGCGGTGCTGTTCCTGGTGGCCAACACGATTCGCGCCGCCAACAAGGCGGGCATACCGGTGGCCGTATGCGGCGAAATGGCGGGCGAGGTGGCGATGACACGGCTTCTGCTTGGCATGGGGCTGAAGCAGTTCTCCATGCATCCGGCGCAATTGCTCGAGGTCAAGCAGCGCGTGCTGGGCTCCAGCCTCGCCGACACCGAGGTTCAGGTGAAGCGCATGTTGCGCACCGAGGAGCCGGAACGCCTGCGTGAGCAACTCGCTCTGCTCAATGCTTAGAGCCATTGCCAACGTCAGCCAGAACGAGCCGGGTGTCACGAAGCACTGGTTCGAGAGCGATTTTTTCGACCTCTACCTGTGGCAGCGCGGCGACGAATTCGTCCACATGCAGCTCTGCTACAACCGTGGCAGGCCCAACGAGTGCGCGATCAGCTGGAAGGAGGCGGCGGGCCTGTTCCACGACGGCGTGGAAGCGGCGCGTCGCACCGAGGCTCCGCTGCTTGAATCCGGCGGCGCCTTCGATGCCGAGCGCGTCAACGCGCGTTTTCTGCGCGAGTCGGCCAACCTGCCGATCGCGGTGCGCAAGTTCGTGCTGGCCAAGCTGCATGACTTCGCGCTGCACGGTCCGGTCAAGCGCAACCATGCGCGCCGCACGACGGTGCGGCGGGAGGACTGGCAGCGCAGAACAGGCGGCACGGGGTAGGCTACAATGGTTGTTCAGCGCCGATTTGATCATCGGATTGCGGGCGCTATAAAAATCCGGCTAAAGAGGTGTCAGGTGGTTCGCAAGACGACGATCCAGACCCGAACAGCCGGCCGGTTGCTCGGGTTTTTCGTTTGCGGAGTCAAAGGTCTTGGATCCTGGTTCGGTCGGTATCGTGAAGGCGCAGCTGGCGCGGTTCGCCGAGCCGTTCACATTCCGCAGCGGCCGCTCGATTCCGCATTTCGAGCTCGCTTACGAGACCTACGGCCGCCTCAATGCCGCGCGCAGCAACGCCGTGCTGGTGTGCCATGCCCTCAATGCCTCGCACCATGTCGCCGGAATCTATGAAGACGATGCCACCAGCGTCGGCTGGTGGGACAACATGGTGGGTCCCGGCAAACCGCTCGACACCGACCGCTTTTTCGTCATTGGCGTCAACAACTTGGGTGGCTGCTTCGGCTCGACCGGCCCCAAGCATGTGAACCCGGCGACGGGCCAGCCCTATGGCGCCGATTTTCCGGTGGTAACCGTGGAGGATTGGGTCAACGCACAGGCGCGCCTGGCCGACCACCTGGGGATCCGGCGTTTCGCCGCGGTGATGGGCGGGTCGCTGGGCGCGATGCAGGCCCTGCAATGGGCCATCGCCTATCCCGACCGCATCGCCCATGCGCTGGTCATCGCGTCCACCCCGCGCCTGTCGGCGCAGAACATCGCCTTCAACGAGGTGGCGCGCCAGGCCATCATCACCGACCCGGATTTCCACGGTGGCCACTATTACCGTCATGGCGTGGTACCGGTGCGCGGACTCAAGGTCGCGCGCATGATCGGCCATATCACCTACCTGTCCGACGATGTCATGGCCGAGAAGTTCGGCCGCGACCTGCGTGACGGCCTCATGTACGGCTATGGCACCGAGTTCCAGATCGAGTCCTACCTGCGCCACCAGGGCGAGAAGTTTTCCGGCTATTTCGACGCCAACACGTACCTGCTGATCACCAAGGCGCTTGATTATTTCGACCCGGCGGCCGAGTGTGGCGGCGATCTGGCCGCGGCGCTCAAGTCCGCCGCCGGCGTCAGGTTCCTGGTGGTGTCGTTCACGACCGACTGGCGCTTTTCGCCGGCGCGCTCGCGCGAGATCGTCGACGCGCTCACCGCCAACCGTGCGGAAGTGTCGTATGCGGAGATCGATGCGCCGCATGGCCATGACGAGTTCCTGCTCGAGGATCCACGCTATCACGCGTTGGCCCGCGCCTACTACGACGCCATCGCGGAGGGGCTGTGAGCACGCGCGACGGACATGCCCTCTCGCTGCGGGCGGACCTCGGCATCATCGCCGGCATGGTGCGGCCGGGTTCGCGCGTGCTCGACCTCGGTTGCGGCGATGGCACCCTGATGAAGGCCCTTGCGCGCGAGCGCGGCGTCAAGGGGTATGGCATCGAGATCGACGACGCCAATGTCCTGGCCGCGCTGTGCAACGGTGTCAACGTGCTCCAGGGCAACCTGGAACGCGGCCTGGCAAGCTTCGCCGACGCCTCGTTCGACACGGTCCTGCTTTCACAGACCCTGCAGGCGATGCACGGCATCGAGGCCTTGCTCAAGGACATGGTCCGGGTGGGGCGCGAAGCCGTGGTGTCCTTCCCCAATTTCCGCTACGCGCCGAATTTCCGCCAGCTCGATGCAGGCAGGATGCCGGTGTCCGACAGCTTGCCGCATGAGTGGCACAACACCCCGAATGTTCACCTCTGTACGCTGGCCGATTTCGAGGATCTGTGCAGCCAACTCGGGCTCGAGATTGTCGAACGGGTGGCCCTCGCCGATGGCAGGCCGGTGGCGGATAACCCCAACGTCAACGGCGAACTGGCGATTTACCGCATCAAGTCAGGGCGCTGACCGCGCATTGTCCGCAGCCATCGCGGCGATGTTCGAGCGCTGCATCCACAGCAGCGCCAGCCCCGGCAGCGCGATGAAGAAGGTACACAGGTAGAAACCGGCCCAGCCGAGGTCTTCGACCATCAGCCATGAGGTCGGTCCGGCGATGAAGGTGCGGCCCACCGCCGCCAGCGCCGAGAGCAGCGCGAACTGGGTGGCTGAATAGCGCGCCTTGCATAACGCCATCAGGAACGCGACAAAGGCCGCCGTGCCCATCCCGCCGCACAGGTTTTCCAGTCCGACCACCAGTGCCATCGACTCATAGGACTTCGGCGTCAGTGCCAGTACCCAGAATCCCAGGTTGGTGACCGCCTGCAGCACGCCAAACAGCATCAGGGCACCGAACATGGAAAGGCGCAGCATCAGCGCGCCGCCGGCCAGGGCGCCGATGATGGTCGCGATCAGGCCCAGCACCTTGTTTATTGCCCCAACCTCGGTGGCGGAGAAGCCGACCCCGCGAATCAGGAAAGTCGTGGTCAGGCTGCCCGCGTAGGCATCCCCCAGCTTGTAGAGCACGATCAATGTCAATGCCAGTACCGCACCGTCTCGCGAAAAGAAGTCCCGCAGGGGACCTATGACCGCTTCCTCAAGGGTTCTGGGGGGCGGGACATCGACCTCCGGCTCCGGTGCGACGAGTGTCGCGCAAATGCCGGCGAGCATCAGTCCCGCCATCAGCCAGTAAGTGGCGCGCCAACCGATGAAGCTGTCGGCGAGTACCAGGGCAAGGCCGCCGGAGACCAGCATCGCCAGCCGGTAGCCGAGCACCGAAACGGCCGCACCCGCGCCGCGTTCCTGGTTGCGCAGCACGTCGGAGCGATAGGCGTCGAAGGTGATGTCCTGGGAGGCCGAGAAAAACGCCACCAGCACCGCCATCAGGGCCAGCGCAAGGATGGCGTCCTTCGGTGACAGGCTGCCCATCACGGCGATCCCGCCGGCGAGCAATAGTTGCGTAAGCGCCATCCAGCCGCGCCGGCGGCCGAGGAACGGGGGGACGAACCGGTCCATCAGCGGTGCCCACAGGAACTTCAGCGTGTAGGCCGACCCCACCAGCGTGAGGAAGCTGATGGTCTTGATGTCCAGGCCCTCGACGGTGGCCCAGGCCTGCAGGGTGCCCGTGGTCAGGGCCAATGGCAGGCCCGAGGCGAAGCCCAGCAACAGCATGACGCCGACGCGGCGATTGGTGAAGACGGCGGTGTAGTCGGCTAGGCGCATGCGGGTCGGAGTCTATCAGCCGCGTTCACCAAACAAAAACGCCGGCGGGTTGCCCGGCCGGCGTCTCGATTCCGATGGTCCGGACTACTTCGGGGTGTGCTTCTGGATCAGCGATTTCGCGGTGTCGAGAAGTTGCTTGCCGTTGAAGCCCTTGCCGGTGATCTCCTTGACCCATTCGTCATCCACCAGGTCGGCGGCCTTGCGGAAGCCCTCGGTGTCCTGCGCGGTGAAGGTGTAAATCGCATTCTTGCGGTCCACCGCCAGCTTGCGCGCCGGCACGTCATTGCCCTGCTGCGTCTTGCCCAGCCAGCCGGAGGTTTCCAGCCCCGAGTTGGCGTCGATCACCTTCTTCAGGTCCGGCGGCAGCGAGTCGTACTTGGCCTTGTTCATCGCCATCACGAAGGTGGTGGTGTACAGGGACACGCCCGGCGCGAATTCGGAGTGCGACTTGGCCAGTTCCTCCAGCTTGACCGCCGGCACCACTTCCCACGGCACAACCGCGGCGTCAATCACGCCCTTGGAGATCGAGTCCGATATCTGCGGCAATGCCATGCCCACCGGCGTGGCGCCGAGGGCGGACAGCATCTTGGTGATCTGGCGGGTCGGGCCGCGCACCTTCATGCCCTTCAGGTCGGCCACCGACTTGATCTGCTTCTCGCGGGAATGGAAGAAGCCCGGGCCATGCACATTGACAGCCACTACATGGACGTCCTTGAACTCGTCCTTGGCCACGGTATTGATGTATTCCCAATAGGCCTTGGAGGCGGCTTCCGCGGTGGTCATCATGAACGGCAGTTCGAACACCTCCACACGCGGGAAGCGGCCGGGCGTGTTGCCGGGCAGGGTCCAGACCACGTCGACCACGCCGTCCTTGGCCTGGTCGTACAGGTTGGCGGGCGTGCCGCCCAACTGCATGGCCGGGTAGCGCTCGAACTTGATGCGGCCGCCCGAATCCTTCTCCACCTTGTCCATCCAGGCGGTGTGCATGGTGCGCCATACCGCGGACGGCGGAGTCATGAAGGTGTGGAACTTGAGCGTCACTGTCTGCTGGGCACTTGCCGGGGCAGGCACGCCTGCGACTGCAGCGAGTGCTGCGAGTGCGACGAAGCTTCTGCGAAACATGGGCATCTCCTCATTCGGGTTGATCGCCGGCTGGCGCGCCGGCATTCGCGGATCGCGATTCTAGCCGCATCGGAGGGATACGGCACCGGCCCGAAGTGTGCAGGCTGGCGAAACTTTGTGGCGCTAGGGATAACCCGCGGCCCGGACGCCGGCATGATGTTTGCGAGCGCTACAATCGCCCTGCCTGAACGTGCGCGAAACATCGCGCGGAGAGCAAAGCGGAGAACAAGGCGGAGAACTACCGGCCATGATGAGCGCGGAACAAAACGATCTGATCAGCCGGGTGGGCGCAGGCACACCATGCGGCGCATTGCTGAGGCAGTACTGGCAGCCGGTCGCCCTGGCTGACGAGCTGGCTGGCCAGCGCCCGGTACGCCCGGTGCGCCTGATGGGCCAGGATTTCGTGCTGTTCCGCGCCGAGGACGGCACGCTCGGCCTGCTTGACCGCGACTGCGCGCATCGCGGGGCGGACCTTGCCTTCGGGCGCCGCGAGGACGGCGGACTGCGTTGCCCGTTTCATGGCTGGCTGTTTGCCACCGACGGCCGTTGTATCGAGACGCCGGCCGAACCAGCCGGCAGCCGTTTCCACGAGAAAGTACGCCAGCGTGCCTACCCGGTGGCGGAGCGATCCGGGATCGTGTTCGCGTATATCGGCGATGGCGAACCGCCGGCGTTTCCGGCACTCGACTGTTTTGTCGCTCCCGCCCCCTATACGTTTGCCTTCAAGGGCATGTTCGAGTGCAACTGGCTGCAGGCGCTGGAAGTGGGCATCGACCCCGCCCATGCGTCCTTTCTGCACCGGTTTTTCGAGGATGAGGATCCCGCTGACGGCTATGGTCGCCAGTTCCGCGGATCATCCGCCGATTCGGATTGGCCAATGACACGGGTGATGCGCGAATTCACCCGGCCCGAGATCCGCGTCGACGACACCGAGCACGGCATGCGGCTGACGACCTTGCGCCGCATCGACGACGCCATCACCCATGTGCGGGTGACCAATCTGCTGTTTCCGCAGGCCTTCGTCATTCCCTTGAGCGCCGACATGACCATCACGCAGTGGCACGTGCCGGTCGATGACACGCATTGCTACTGGTATTGCGTGTTCACCAGTTTCGGCCAGCCGGTGGATCGCGAGCGGATGCGCGCGCAGCGGCTTGCCACCTACACGCTGCCGGACTACCTGCCACGCTTTCATCGTGGCAACGACTACGGCTTTGATCCGGCGGAGCAGCAGACCCGCACCTACACCGGCATGGGCATGGACATCAACATCCACGACCAGTGGGCGGTGGAAAGCCAGGGGCCGATCCAGGATCGCACCCGCGAGCACCTTGGCAGTACCGATCGCGCGATCATCCGCTATCGCCGCATGCTGCGCGACGCCATTGCAAAGCGCATTGCGGGTGAAGCCCTGCCCGCGCGCCCCGGGCCGGCCGAGGCGGCGGCATTCAGGGGGCCGCGCACGGTCGATGGCATCGCACGCGGCGTCGACTGGAACGATTACTGGATGGCGGCCGACGAGGCGCGGCGCAGCGGCGCACCCTGGCCCGCACGGCTCGATGCCGGCCTGCCTCAGGAGGCGCCATGAGCCTGGTACGCGATCACGGGTTGTGGACCGAAGCGCAGCATGACGCGGCGCGCGCGATGGCCGGGCGCATTCGTTCTGACGGCATCGAGGTGGTGCGTTTCGTATTTGCCGACCAGCACGGTGTCACCCGCGGCAAGACCCTGGTCGCCGCCGAGGCGCTGGCCGTGCTCGAGGAAGGCGTCTCCGTCACCTCGTCCCTGTTGTTCAAGGACACCGCGCATCGCACCGCGTACCCGCTCTTCAAGGCCGGCGGCGGGCACGGCATCGCCGAAATGCAGGGTGCGGCCGACATGCTCATCGTTCCCGACCCGACGACATTCCGCGTCTTGCCGTGGGCGAATTCGAGCGGTTGGGTGTTGTGCGACCCCTATTTCCACGATGGCAGGCCGGTACCCTTTGGCACACGGCGCCTGCTCGCCAACGCGCTGGAAAAACTTGCCGGGCGTGGCTACGCGTTCCTGGCCGGGCTGGAAGTGGAATTCCATGTTTTTCGTGCAACCGCGCCCAACATGGGCACCTCCGACGCCGGACAGCCGGGCCGGCCGCCGGATGTCGAATTGCTGTCGCACGGTTATCAGTACCTCACCGAGTTGCGCTACGACCTGGTCGAGCCGGTGGTCGAACTCCTGCGCAGGAACATCCAGGCACTTGGCCTGCCTTTGCGCAGCCTGGAGGTCGAGTATGGTCCCAGCCAGTTCGAGTTCACCTTCGGACCGCAGGCCGGCATGGCGAACGCCGATGCGATGGTGCTTTTCCGGGGCGCCGTCAAGCAAGTGTGCCGGCGCAATGGCTATCACGCCACTTTCATGTGCCGGCCCCGCCTGCCCAACATCTTTTCGAGCGGCTGGCATCTGCACCAGTCGCTGGTGGATCTCGCCACCGGCAACAACGCGTTCTCCGCCGCCGGCACGCCGGCCGCGCCTTTGTCGGCCGCTGGCATGCACTGGCTTGGCGGACTGATGGCCCATGCGCGCGGGGCTGCCGCGCTTTCCACCCCCACCATCAACGGCTACCGCCGCTTCCGGCCGAACTCGCTGGCGCCTGACAGGGTGGCGTGGGGACGCGACAATCGCGCCGCCATGCTGCGCGTGCTGCCGCATGCCGGTGCTGCGGCGCGGATAGAGAATCGCGTCGGCGAACCGGCGGCCAATCCCTACCTTTATTTCGCGTCACAGGTACTTTCAGGACTGGATGGCCTGGCCCGCGGCCTCGATCCCGGACCGGGCGCGGACGCACCCTATGAGACCACCGCCCCGGCCTTGCCCGGCTCGCTGGCGGAAGCGCTGGTCGCCCTGCGCGAGAACCAGGCGCTGGGCGAAGGCCTGGGAGCCGGCTTTGTCGACTACTTCTGTCGCATCAAGGCTGCCGAAATCGCGCGATTCGAGGCCGAAGTCTCCGACTGGGAGCAACGCGAGTACTTCGAGATGTTCTGATTTCCGGCAGGGAGCCTGGCGGCAGGCCGCTGCGACTTGAATGTCGGGCGGCGACACCGCATCTTCTGGCTATACTTTGCAGCCGCCTTTTCGGCCCTGATCCCCCTGCCATGTCCAAGTTCGCATCCATATCGGTTTTCGCGCTGGCGGCTCTTCTTGCGCTGCCAGCGTCCGCGCGCGAGGAACCGGCCAAGGAAGGGGTCAATGTCGGCAAGACCTCCTCGTTCACAAAGCTGGTACCGGCCGAGCAGGTGGAAAACGGCGCCGCGCAGCAGTACCAGCAGATGATGCGCCAGGCGGCGCAGCAAAAGGCGCTGGCGCCGGACGACAACCCGCAGGTGCGGCGGCTGCGCGCGATCGCCCAGAAGATCCTCCCGCATGCCGCCAAGTGGAACCCGCGTGCCGAGAAATGGAAGTGGGAGGTCAACCTGATCGGCAGCAAGCAGATCAACGCCTTCTGTATGCCTGGCGGCAAGATCGCGTTCTACACCGGCATCATCGACACCCTCAAGCTGACCGATGACGAAGTCGCCATGGTCATGGGGCACGAGGTTGCGCACGCCCTGCGCGAGCATGCGCGCGAGCGCATGGGCAAGCAGGCCGCCACCAATATCGGCGCCAACGTGCTTTCCAGCGTTCTGGGGCTGGGCAATGCCGGCAATGCGGTTTTGGGAGCCTCGGCCAACCTGCTCACGCTCAAGTTCTCGCGCGATGACGAAACCGAGGCCGATACCGTAGGACTCGAGCTGGCGGCGCGCGCCGGCTACGACCCGCGCGCCGGCATCACACTGTGGCGCAAGATGCAGCAGGCCAGCAAAGGCGCGCCGCCGCAATGGTTTTCCACCCACCCGGCTTCCGACACCCGCATCAAGGAAATCGAGAAGCAACTTCCGGCAGTCATGCCGATTTATAACCGCGCCAGCGGCAAGTCTTCCTGACGAAGGCCGGAAAAGCCGCGCCAAGACCGGGCTAATCGCCCCTTGCGGGCAGTCCGGCGCCGACTACCCTTGGGCATCGAATTGTTTCCGAGGGCTGGCAATGGCCAAACTGGATGATGAACTGGCACGCCTGAAGCGCCTGCTCGCCATGCGACCGAATGACGCCTCCCTGCAGGCCAAACTTGGTGCCATCCACGAACAGAAGAACGAGTTTCTCGAAGCCATCGGCTGCTACAGCATATGCGTGGGCGCCAATCCCCAGGATCTCGCCGCCTGGGCGCGTCTGGGCTACTGCTTCATGCGTCTTTTCAAGCTCAAGGAGGCGATCGAAACCTTCGAATTCGTCCTGCAGATGGACCCGCGGCATCTGGATGCGATCTATGGTCGCGCCGTGTGCCTTGAGAACCTCGGGGATCATGTCGCTGCCGCCGAGGCGATGGAGCAGGCGGTGGCGATCGCACCGGACAATTCGACCATCTATCCGTTTCGCGCCTATCTGCGCGCCAGCCATGGCGGTGATCCCGCCAGGACACTGCAGGCATTTCGCGACTGGGCGGTTCGCTTCGCCGATCCTCTCACCAAAGCCGCGGCGCCGCTCGACAATGAGCGCTCCCCCGGCAGACGCTTGCGCATCGGATACGTCTCGGCCGACCTGCGCGACCATGCGGTCGCCTACTTCGTGGAACCCGTGTTCGCGCATCACGATCGCCGCAAGTTCGAGATCTTCGTGTTCGCCTCCGGGCCGGCGGATCACGTCACCGCGCGCATCCGCGCCAATGTCGACCATTGGCACGACGTCAGCACGATGTCGGACAGCAATCTCGCCGGCCTGATCCGGCGGCGCGGCATCGATGTGCTGATCGACCTTTCGGGTCACACCATGGGCAACCGCCTGCTGGCCTTCGCACGCCGGCCCGCGCCGGTGCAGGCCACCTGGCTGGGTTTCATGTACACCACCGGCATGCAAGCGATGGACTACCGCATCACCGACCACTCGGTCGACCCACTCGGCAGGAATGAGGGCGGTCACTCCGAGACCCTGTTCCGCATGCGCGGCATGGCCTGTTACTACCCGCCGCCGGACTCGCCGCTGGCGTTGCGGCCGCCGATGGAGACCACCGGAAGGCCGGTCTTCGCCTCGCTCAATAATCTCAAGAAAGTGACCGACGACATGCTGCGACTGTGGCGGCGTGTTCTTGACGCGGTGCCGGAATCCATTCTCATCCTGATCGGGTATGAACGCACGCAGGAGGAGGCCATCGCACAGCAACAGGGACGCCTGGCCGCTGCCGGCCTGCCGCTCGACCGGCTATGCATCCTGCCGCGCCTGGCCATCGACGGGTTCATGCAGCTTGGCCTGAAGGCGGATGTGGCGCTGGATACTTTTCCGATTTCCGGGGGCACCACCACGCTGCATTCGCTGTGGATGGGGTTGCCGGTGGTGGCGCTGGGCGGAGGCCAGGCGTTTGCATCGTCGAGCGCTGCCACCTTGCACGGCGTGGGTTGCGGCGATCTGGTCGCGGCCGACGAGGACGCCTATGTCGCGCTCGCCGCCGCGCTGGCGCGCGATCCGCAGCGGCTGGCCGATTTCCGGGCCGGTATCCGCGGCGTGATGCAGGCTTGCCAGTTGATGGATTACCCTCGGTTCGTCCGTGACCTCGAGGAAAGCTACCGGCTGATGTGGCTGAACCATGTGCTCGGGGAAAAGCGCTACCTCCAGACCGGATTTGACATCGAGGCTGCTGTCGCGGCTTGCGAGGACGAACTCGCCGTCGCTGCCTGAACTAGCGCATTTGACGCAACGCCCGGGGGTATAGTACCGGCCCATCCGGAGCGACCAGTTTGTTCGCCCGGGCAGCGAAAGGGCGTTCAAATGAAAAAATCCCCAGTGGCCGAAGTTGCCTTCGGCGTTGTCGTCACATTGGCCGCGGTTTCGTTTTCCCCTGCAGTCGATGCCCAGGGCGCATTTCCATCCAAGCCCATCACGCTCTCGGTAGGGTTCGCGCCGGGCGGCGGAACCGACATTACCGCCCGCATCCTGGCAAAGAAGTTGTCCGAACAGCTTGGGCAACCGGTCAACGTCGACAACAAGCCGGGGGCCGGTGGCAACCTCGCAGCCGAACTGGCGACCCGCTCCGCCACCGACGGGCACTTCATTCACCTCTCGGCGATCGGCCCATTGTCGGTGGCGCCGCACCTGAGCAAGAAGCTTGGCTTCGACCCGCGCCGCGATTTCGCCCCGCTTTCGATGGCGGTCGCGTTCCCGAACGTGCTGGTGGTGGGCTCGGCACAGCCGTTTCGCACCCTCGACGACTACATCAGGTTCTCGCGCACCAAACCCGGAGCGATGGCCTATGGCACCTCCGGCATCGGCAGCACCGGCCACCTCAGTGGCGCACTGTTCGAGTCCGTTGCCAAGGTCGACTTGACGCACGTGCCCTACAAAGGCGGTGGTCCGGCGATGAGCGACCTGCTCGGCAACCAGGTGCCTTCGGTCTTCGCTTCCGCGCCATCGGCTGTGTCACAGATCAAGGCCGGCAAGATCCGCGCACTGGCCGTGACCGGTGCCAGGCGCACCGAAATGTTGCCGGATGTGCCGACCATTGGTGAAACCTTTCCCGGCTACGACGTCGCGAACTGGTATGCCTTCGTGGCGCCGCTCAGGATGCCGCGCGAACTGGTGGAGCGCTGGAACCGCGAGATCGTCAAGGCACTCAATGACCCGCAGGTGCGCGAACAGATCCGCGAGCATGGCATGGACGCCATCCCGTCCTCGCCAAAGGAACTGGGCGAGAAAATCGAACGCGAGTACGTGCTGTGGGAGCGCGTGGTCAAGCAGGCGGGGATCACAGCGGACTAAGCGCTGGTCGCCAAAAGTAAAAACCTACTTTTGGCGAGGCTTGGCCAGCGAAAAATCGCCGGCGCAGCCGGTCGATTTTTCGATTTCAACGACGACGCAATGCAGAACTACCGCGGCCGCGTCTTTGGCGCCATCAGTCAGGCATCTTCACCACGATCTTGCCGACCTGGGTGTTGGATTCCATGGCTTCGCGTGCGGCCGGTAGCTGGTCGAAGGCGAACACATGGTCGATGACGGGTTTCATCGCGCCGCTGGCGTAGTGCGGCCAGACGTCGCGCACGAAACCGGCCACGGTTGCCGCGCGCTCGGCCAGCGGGCGCAGCTTGTTGGAGACGCCGAACACCCGCAGGCGCTTGGCGTGGATGGCTTCAAGGTCCGCCACCGCCGAGAGCGTGTTGTCGACATAGCCGACGATTCCCAGGCGGCCGCGATAGGCCAGCGAGGCCAGTGCGTCCGGAAAGGCGGTGCCGCCCACATTGTTGATGGCGAGTTTCACGCCCTTGCCGTCGGTGACACGCAGCGCCTCTTCTGCAAAGCCGGCCCCGCGCGCGGGGATGCCGTGGTCGAGACCCATTTCCTTGAGCCGCGCGAGCTTTTGCGAGGAGCCGGAAGTGCCGATGACCTTTGCGCCGATTTGCTTGGCGATCTGCATCGCCGCCACGCCCACGCCTGATGAAATGCCGGTGATGAGCACCCAGTCGCCCGCCTGGACTTCGCCTTCGGGCGTGACCATGTCGTAGGCCACCCATTGCGCAAGCGAGGCACCGGCGGCTTCTTCCCATGAGAGCGCGGCCGGCTTGATCACCGTTTCGCCTTCGGCGATGGTCGAGTATTCGGCGAAGCCCGCGGTGGTGCGGCCCATGACGGCATCGCCGACCTTGAATTTCGTGATGCCCGGGCCAACGGCGATGACTTCGCCGGCGCCCTCAAGCCCGGCGGCCTTGGCCTTGCCCGGGGCGATCAGGCCGTGGCCGCGGATGAATTCGCCGCGGTTCAAGCCCGCGGCTTTCACCTTGATCAGCACCTCCCCGGCGCCGGCCGCGGGAATATCGATTTCACGCATTGAAAGGCCGCCACCGCCGCCTTCGATCCACCATGATTTCATCGCCATCTCTCTTTTGTTTGGGGCCTGCCGGGTCCGGATTGGACCGCTCGGGGCGCGTATCTTCGCTCAAATTCGCAAGCCTTGCGGGAACGGTCCGGGATGTGCCGCCGGGAGGGCGGTTTACAATGCGTCCCGGTCGCGCGGCAAGGCTGTGCGACGAAGATACCGATCGCAATTTCAATTCATGCGCCGCCGTTGAACCGGGCGGCCAAGCCATTCGAGGATTCCATGAGCGAGCAAGCCACCGCAGACCGTCCCGGACAGTTGACCCACCACAAGGTCGGCCATGTCGGCTATGTCGTATTCGACAACCAGCGCAAGTTCAACGCTGTCAATTTCGACATGTGGAGTGCCGTTCCCAAGGTCATCGCGGAGTTCGTGGCGGACCCGGATGTGCGGGTCATCGTCATCAAGGGCGCGGGGGAGAAAGCCTTCATTTCGGGCGCCGACATCTCCCAGTTCGATAAACAACGCACCGGCAGCGCCAATGACGACTACAACGCCGCCGTCGATGCCGGTTATTCGGCGGTGCTCGATTGTCCCAAGCCCACCGTCGCCAGCATCCGCGGCATCTGCATGGGAGGCGGCCTGGGCCTGGCCGTGAACTGCGACATCCGGATCTGCGCTGATGACGCCAAGTTCCGCATGCCCGCAGCGCGCCTCGGGCTTGGCTACCAGTATCCGGGCCTCAAGCGCTTCACCGAAGTACTCGGGCCGGCCAACACTGCCGACCTGTTTTTCAGTGCGCGCATCTTCGGTGCGGCTGACGCCTTGTCCATGGGCTTCATCAAGCAGATCGTGCCTGCGGCCGAACTCGACGCGGTGGTGACCGCCTATACCACCCAGATCGCCGAGAACGCGCCGCTGACCGTCGCTGCGGCCAAGCGCGCCTTGCTGGAAATCCGCAAGGATGCCGACAAGCGCGACATCGACCTGGTCAACCGGATGGTGCAGGCCTGCTTCGCCTCGTCGGACTACAACGAGGGCCGCAAGGCGTTCGCGGAAAAGCGCACGCCCAACTTCACCGGCAAGTAATCATGCGCCCAGGGCTGCGGTCAGCGCCGCGAGGGCGCTGCCGCAGTCTTCCTGCAGCTTGAGCGAAAGCAAGTGGTCCGCGCGGGTGCGGCCGATGTTGATCGCCACGATCGGCTTGCCGGCCGTATGCGCCGCCTCGCACAGCTTGTAGCTCGAGCGCACCATCAGGGTCGATCCCACCACGAGCACCGCATCGGCATCGTTGGCCGCCGCCATGGCGGCGTCCGCTCGTGGCTTGGGCACATTGTCCCCGTAGAACACCACGTCCGGTTTTAGGATTCCTTCGCAGGCCGGACAGTCCGGCACCTGGAACGCATCGAAATCGGCATCGAGGTCGGCATCGCCGTCGGGCGCCACGGCCGCGCTGTGATTGGCGAAAGCCGGGTTTGCTGATTCGAGCCAAGTCTGCATCGAGATGCGCGGGTGCAGGTTGCCGCACTGTGTACAGCGCACTTCGCGCAGGCGCCCATGCAACTCGATCAACCGGGAGCTACCGGCGGCGGTGTGCAGTCCATCGACGTTTTGCGTGACCAGTTGTGCCATGTGCCCGCGCTGCTCCAGGGCCGCCAGCGCCGCATGCGCCGGGTTCGGCCGTGCACCCCGCATCATCGGCCAGCCAAGCATGCTGCGCGCCCAGTAGCGCTTGCGTACGGTTGCGCTGCCCATGAACTCCTGGTGGGTTACCGGCGGTTTGCGCTGCCAATTGCCTTCGGCGTCGCGGTAACCGGGAATGCCCGAAGCGGTGCTTATGCCTGCGCCGGTCAGCACCAGCAGGCGATCCGATCGGGATACGAAGGCGGCGAGCGTGTCGACAACGTGGCCGTGTCGCTGCGGAGCAGAAACACCGTTTGATTCCTGTCGAATTGGGTCCATGGATGGATTCTCGTCGAATATCAGCGAATCCCGACATTGCCCGGGCACATTGAATTAATTGACCAACCGGTCGGTTTATTATAAATTCCTCCCTCACTTGAATCTGGCGGGAGCCTTCGTATGTACACCCAGGCCATGGATTTGCCCGGTGCGCCCAGAGCGGTGTCCGCTGCCACCACCCCGGAAGAGGCGGGTTTCAACGCGCGTATCGCGCAAGACCTGAAGGTCGAGCCGCGCGACTGGATGCCCGAGGCCTACCGCAAGACCCTGGTGCGGCAGATTTCCCAGCATGCGCACAGTGAAGTGGTCGGCATGCTGCCCGAGGGCAACTGGATCACCCGCGCGCCTTCGCTCAAGCGCAAGGCGATCCTGATGGCCAAGGTGCAGGATGAGGGCGGTCATGGGCTGTATTTGTACGCGGCGGCGGAAACGCTCGGGGTCTCGCGCGACCAGCTGGTGGACGCGCTGCACGCCGGCCGCGCCAAGTACTCGTCGATCTTCAACTACCCCACGCTCACCTGGGCCGACATGGGCGCCATCGGCTGGCTGGTCGATGGCGCGGCGATCATGAACCAGATCCCGCTGTGCCGCTGCTCCTACGGGCCGTATGCGCGTGCGATGATCCGCATCTGCAAGGAAGAGTCGTTCCACCAGCGCCAGGGCTTCGACATCATGCTCTCGCTGTGCCGCGGCACGCCTGCGCAAAAGGCCATGGCGCAGGACGCGCTCGACCGCTGGTGGTGGCCGGTGGTGCAGATGTTCGGCCCCCCGGACAAGGATTCGGTGCATAGCGGCCAGTCTTCCGCATGGGGCATCAAGCGCATTTCCAATGACGACCTGCGGCAGAAGTTCATCGACGCCACCGTGCCGCAGGCGGAGCTGCTGGGCCTGACGATTCCCGACCCGCAGTTGAAGTGGAACGCGGAGCGCGGGCACTACGACATCGGCACGATCGACTGGGACGAATTCTGGCGCGTGGTCGGCGGCGACGGGCCATGCAACCGGGAGAGACTCGGCACCCGGGTGCAGGCCCATGAAGCCGGCGCCTGGGTGCGCGAAGCGGCGCTGGCGCATGCCGAAAAGCAGCGTGCGCGTGCAAGCAGGCAGGCCGCCTGAAAAATGAAAACCCCTGCGCAATTCGCCGCCACCGTGAAGTGGCTGCGACGCGACGATGCCTTCATCGGCGGACGTTACAGCCGCGCCCATGAATGGCATTTCGATGGCGGTGCCATCGTGCCCGGATCGAGTTCGCCGCTTTCAGTGCCACTGCCGTTCTCGGACGCTTACGCAGTCGACCCGGAGGAAGCCCTGGTCGCCGCCATTTCCTCGTGCCACATGCTGTTCTTTCTGGGCTTTGCCGCCAAGCGCCACTGGCTCATTGACAGCTATATCGACGAGGCAACGGGTTTGATGGAGCGCAATGCCGAAGGCCGCATGGCGATGACGCGTGTGGTGTTGCGGCCGCGCATCGGGTTCGCCGGCGAGATGCCTGCGCAGACCGACATCGACGACCTGCACCATGAAGCGCACGAGGAGTGCTACATCGCCAATTCGGTCAAGGCCGAGATCGTCATCGAACCGCAGATATAGACAAGGGGAGTACGCAATCGTGGAACGCAAGGAATGGCCTCTCTGGGAGGTGTTCATCCGCAGCAAGCAGGGCCTGGACCACCGTCATGTGGGCAGCCTGCACGCGGTTGATGCGAAACAGGCAGTGCAGATGGCGCGCGATGTCTATACCCGTCGCATGGAAGGCGTTTCGATCTGGGTGGTGCCTTCGGAGGCCATCACCGCCAGCGACCCGGACGACAAGGCCGAGATGTTCGATCCGATGGCCGACAAGGTGTACCGCCATCCTACCTTCTACAAGCTGCCCAAGGAAGTCGAGCACATGTAGGGCGCAAGCGCCGCATATGCCTGATCCGCTGACAATGAATCCCCACATCGAATACCTGCTGCGCCTGGGCGACTCCTCCCTCGTGCTGGGCCAGCGCCTGGCCGAATGGACCGGCCACGGCCCGGTGCTGGAAGAGGACATCGCACTCACCAACATCGCGCTCGACCTGGTAGGCCAGGCACGCATGCTGTTGACCCACGCCGGCAAGCTCGAAGGCCTCGGCCGCGACGAGGATGCGCTCGCCTACTTTCGGGATACCCGCGAGTTCCGCAACTTCACGCTCTGCGAACTACCCAACAGCGGCATCGAGCGCGGCCATACCCTGGGCGCCTGCTACGCATTCACGGTGGTGCGCAACCTCCTGTTCTGCGCCTGGCAGGCGCAGGCATGGAATGCGTTGATGGATTCGACTGATCGCGAACTCGCCGCGATCGCGGCAAAATCCGCCAAGGAAACCGCCTACCACCTGCGTCATGCAGGTGACTGGGTCGTCCGGCTGGGGGATGGCACTGCCGAAAGCCATGCCCGCGCCCAGCGCGCGCTCGACCAGCTTGCGCCCTACTGCAACGAACTGTTTGCTGATGACCCGGTGGATGAAGCGGTGGCCGCGCAAGGCATAGGCGCTCGCGGTGCCGACCTGAAGGCCGGTTGGGACGCGCAAGTGCGCGCGGTTTTCGATGAAGCCACCCTGGTCATGCCTGCCGCCAGCGCATTCGTCAGTACCGGCCGCAACGGCACGCACAGCGAGCATTTCGAGTACCTGCTGGCGGAAATGCAAAGCCTGGCGCGCGCCCACCCCGGCGCCCAATGGTGAAAGAAATGGGGTCAGACCCCTTTTTCGAGGATACGATCGAGCGCGCGTGGTCGGTGCTGGCGACCGTGGCAGACCCCGAGATCCCGGTCATCTCCGTGGTGGATCTCGGCATCGTGCGTGGCATCGCGGTGACCGATGAAGGCGTCGAAGTCAGCGTCACCCCCACCTATGCGGGGTGCCCGGCCACGCACGTGATCGAAAGCGACATCCTCGAGGCCCTGACCCGGGCCGGCATCGCGGCGCGCATGGTCACCCGGCTCTCGCCTCCATGGACCACGGACTGGATCACCCCCGCCGGGCATGCGCGGCTCAAGGAATTCGGCATTGCGCCGCCGGCACCGGCCGGCAGCCGCGACGGCCAGGTCATCCACCTCGTGCCGCGCGGCGCCAACCTGCAGCAAGTGCCGGCATGCCCGCACTGTGGCGCGGCCAACACCGAGTTGCTTTCACAGTTCGGGTCCACCGCCTGCAAGGCCCTGTATCGCTGCCTCGACTGCCGCGAACCCTTCGACTACTTCAAGCCCCTATGAGCCCAGCCTTTCACCCGCTTGCGATCGCCGACGTGAGGCGCGAGACCGCAGACGCCATTTCCGTGCGCTTCGCGGTTCCGGCCGGACTGCGCGAGGCCTACCGCTTCTCGCAGGGCCAGTTCATCACCTTGAAGGCCGTGGTCGGCGAGGAGGAATTGCGCCGTTCCTATTCGGTGTGCTGCGCCGTGTCCGACTATGAGCGGCACGGCGAATTGCGGGTTGGCATCAAGCAGATCGACGGCGGACGGTTTTCCACCTTCGCGAACCAGACTTTCAGGCCCGGCGTCACCATCGAGGTGATGACCCCGGACGGCAGGTTCTTCACGCCGCTGGCCACTACGAACAAGAAACACTACGTGGCCTTCGCCGGCGGCAGCGGCATCACGCCGGTGCTGTCGAATATCCGCACCGTGCTCGAAGTCGAGCCGGCCAGCCGCTTCACCCTGATCTACGGCAATCGCGCGGTGGCCGGCATCATGTTCGCCGAGGAGCTCGAGGAGCTGAAAAACCGCTACCTGGGCCGCTTCTCGCTATACCACGTGATCAGCGACGAACCGCAGGAAGTCGACCTGTTCAACGGCTTGCTGGATGCGGAGCGCTGCGCCCGGTTCCTTGAATCACTGGTGCCCGCCGCCACCATCGACGAGGCTTTCATCTGCGGGCCCGGGCCGATGATGGACGCCGCCGAGGCGGCCCTCCTGGCCGCCGGTGTGGCACGCGAAAAGGTCCATGTCGAGCGCTTCGGTACGGCGCTGCCTTCCGCCGGTCCGCGCAAGCCGGCCGATTCGGCGGCGCCCGCGGCGGAGGTGCACCTCATCCAGCATGGCAAGGCGCGCGTGGTTCGCGTGCCTTTCGACGGCGACGCGCTGCTCGACGCCGGCCTGGCGGCGGGCATGGACCTGCCCTACGCCTGCAAGGGTGGCGTGTGCTGCACCTGCCGCGCACGCGTGCTGGAAGGCGAGGTGCGGATGGATCGCAATTTCTCGCTTGAGCCGCACGAAACGGCGCAGGGTTTCGTGCTCACCTGCCAGTCGCATCCGCTCACGGCGAAAGTGGTCGTCAGCTATGACGAGCGTTAGCAAGACGGTGCGCGCGGCGCGATATTCGTCGCCGGGCGCGGGCTGAGCGATGGCGCGCACCCAGTCAGCCGACTACGAGTCGCAGCGCGCGGCCATCCTCGAGAACGCTGCCGAGGCGTTTGCCCAGGCCGGCTATGCCGCGTGCACGATGACCGACATCGCGAAAAAGAGCGGTGCCTCCAAGGCACGCCTCTACCACTATTACGAGAGCAAGGAAGCCATCCTCTACGACCTGCTCGATCGCCATACCAGCCAGTTGCTCGACATCGCCCTGGAGGTGCGGGAGCGCGCTGCCAGCCAAGAGGCCAGGCCGCGCGATGAACTGCAATGGATGATCGCCGGCTTTCTCGATGCCTATCGCACCGCGCGTACCCGCCATGTGGCCCTGTTGAACGACGTCAAGTTCCTTGGGGAAGCGCAACGCGAACGCATCGTCGCGCGGGAGCGCGCGGTAGTGGACGCGTTCGCCGATGCGATCCGGCGTGCCTTTCCGAAGCGTGTCAACCAGACCAACCTGCGCGCGCTCACCATGATGCTGATGGGCGCCATGAACTGGACCTTCACCTGGCTTTCGCCGGACGGCCCGCTTTCGTATGGCGACTATGCCGCGGAGGTCACGCAGGTCATGTTCCACGGGCTGGGTGGCCCAGCGGGTTAAAATTTGGGCACCGCGCGTCCAGCATCCGAGCAACCGCATTTCCGACGGAGCCACACATGAGCAAAGCGTTCGCCTCCAAGGCCGACATGACGGCCAAGAAAACGACCTTCGAGCAACTTTCCGAGCATGGTTGGGCGTATACCGCCGAAGGCGACCCGAATTCCGGCGTGATCATCGGCGATGACGGCGTGATGGTGGTCGACGCCACCGCCACGCCGATCATGGCGCAGGACCTGATCGCCAACATCCGCAAGGTCACCGACAAGCCCATCAAGTACGTGGTGCTGTCCCACTACCATGCGGTACGGGTGCTCGGCGCCTCCGCCTACAAGGCCGAGCAGATCATCGCCAGCAAGCCCACCTACGAGCTGATCGTCGAGCGCGGCAAGGAAGACTGGCAAAGCGAGTACGAGCGCTTTCCGCGCCTGTTCCAGAATGCCGATTCCGTGCCCGGCCTCACCTGGCCCACCATGGTGTTCGAGAAGAACATGATCGTCTACATGGGCAAGCTCGAGGTCAACCTGATGCAGATCGGCCCCGGCCACACCCGCGGCGACACCATCGCCTGGCTGCCCTCGGAAGGCACGCTGTTCTCCGGTGACCTGGTCGAATACAACGCCGGTATCTACACCGGCGACGCGCAACTGGAAGAATGGCCGGACACGCTCGACAAGCTGCGCGCGCTGAAACCCACCTCGCTGGTACCCGGGCGCGGCCCGGCGTTGAAGAACGCCGCGGATTCGATCAAGGCGATCGACTTCACGCAAAACTTCGTGCGCCAGCTGCTGGCCTGCGCGAAGGAAGGTGTCGCGTCCGGCAAGGACTTAAAGCAGGTGTACGTCGATACGCGCACCAGGCTCGACCCGGTGTACGGCAGCTTCCCGATTTACGAGCACTGCATGCCCTTCGACGTCAGCCGCGCCTACGACGAAGCCAAGGGCATCAAGAACCCGCGCATCTGGACCGCCGAACGCGACATGGAGATGTGGAACACCATCGCCTGACGCAACGGTGGGCGTAGGATCAGTCCATCGTCACCCGCGCCCGCTTCACCACCCCGGCCCAGCGCTGTGAGTCCTCGCGCATGAAGGCCGCGAACTGCTCGGGGCTGTTGGGCATGGCCTGCGCGCCCTGGTCTGCGAGGCGTTGCTGAACCTCGGGCGCCTCCAGCACCTTGCGCAAGGCCGCGTTGAGGCGGCTGATCACCACCGCCGGCGTGGCCGCGGGCACCTGCATGCCGTACCAGAGCGAGATGTGCATGCCCTTGATGCCGCGCTCGTCGAAGGTGGGAGCGTTCGGCGTGAGCGGATTGCGCTTGGCGCTGGCGGCGGCCAGCGCTCGCAGCTTGCCGGACTGGATGTGCGGCAAGAGGGACGGCGCGGCGTCGAACATCACCTGTACCCGGCCGCTTGCCAGGTCCACCACGGCCGGGCCGCTGCCCTTGTAGGGCACGTGCAGCATGTCGATGTCGGTGGCGATCTTGAAAAGCTCGCCCGCCATGTGCGGCGCGCCGCCGTTGCCGGATGATGCAAAGCTGAGTTGCCCGGGCCTGGCTTTTGCCTGCACCACGAACTCCTCGAGCGTCGCGGCTGGCAGCGAGGCGTTGACGGTCATGATCAAGGGCAGCGCCGCCAGCATCGACACCGGCGCCAGGTCCTTGAAGGAATCGTAGGGCAGCTTGGTGAACAGCGCCGGCCCGATGCCGTGGGTGGTGATGGAATTCTGCAGCAGCGTGTAGCCGTCCGGGTCGGCCTTGGCGACGAAGGCGGCGGCGATGGTGCCACTGGCACCGGCGCGGTTCTCGATGACCACAGGAACCCCCATCTCCTGCGCAAGCCGGGTGCCGACCAGGCGCGCAATGAAGTCCGCGGCGCCGCCCGGTGGCACGGTAACGACGATGCGGATCGGCTTGTTGGGAAAGTCGTCGCCAGGCGCGGCGAAGGTGGCATTGCAGCCAAGCGCCAGCGCGCATAGCAACAGGTTGGCAAGCAGACGCTTCATGGGTGTTCCTGACTGTTCATTGGATGTGAGCATCGACCGTCACCGAACATGCAAGGGGGATGCCAATCCCAGTATATGCATAATGGTCGACACTCCTTTCGTGGCCCACCATCATGTTGTTGCGTCTCGCCGAAAATTTCCGCGCCGTTTTTTATGCGCCGTTCTATGCCACGCAGGCGCTGGGGTTCTACGCGGCAGAAGGCGTGGAACTGCAGTTGCTCGATTCGCCCGCGCCGGGCGCGGCGATTGCGGGTTTGCGGAGCGGCGAGATCGACGTCACCTGGGCCGGTCCCATGCGGGTGATCAAGGACAGGGACGAAAGGGGGATGGACGGTTCCTCGCTGGTGTGCTTTTGCGAGGTGGTGACGCGCGATCCGTTTTTCCTGGTCGGGCGCGCCGATGCCGCGTGGAAGGGAGCGCCGGCATTCAAACTGGCGGAGCTGGCGCGCCTGCGGATGGGTTCGGTCAGCGAAGTTGTCACGCCTTGGCTATGCCTGCAGCAAGACTTGCGCGACGCGGGTGTCGATCCGGCAACCGTCGAGCGCGTGACCAACCAGTCCATGCAGGCCAACCTCGATGCCCTGCGTCAAGGCAGGCTTGATGTGGCGCAGTTGTTCGAGCCCTATGTGTCGCAGGCCTTGGCGGAAGGCTGGGGGCGCATCCTGCATGCGGCAAGCGAGCGCGGGCCCACTTCCTATACCAGCCTGATCGCCACGCATGACGGCGTGGAACGCAACCGGCCCGCGCTACAGGCGGCTGTGCGCGCCACCGCGCGCATGCACCAGTGGCTGGCCGGACACGATGGTCAGGATCTGGCCGCTGTTGTCGCGCCCTACTTCGCGCACGTGCCGCCAGCGCTGTTGGAGAATGGGCTGCGAAATTACTTGAGCGCGGGTATCTGGTCGAATACCCCTGCGATCTCGCGGCCAGGCTTCGCCCGCCTGGCCTTGAGTGTCCGTACCGGCGGGCTGGTGCGTAATGAACCGGCTTATGAGAACTGCGTCGTGGCACCCTGAGTGTGCCGACGCAGTCTGTCGATACTGCGACTTCCAGGCCGCTATTCGGAATTCGCTGGGTTGCCGACCACTTTATCGTCGGTGTCGAAATCGCTCCTGGTACCCAGATTCATCCGCGACCGGATAACGCCCCCGATCACCAGAATGGGCCCAATCACATTGGCTGACGTACTGATAATCAGGGGGATATCGCGGACAACAAGGACTGCGTAAAGGAATGCGATAGTCGCGCAGGTCAGCAGACCGAGCCACGTGGCCAACGAAACCCCGCAAGACCCGTCTGCCGAATCGAAGCACCGGCGGGCCTGTGGAACATGGCAGATCAGCCGGAAGATGCCGGTGGCGACATACATGGCGCCCAGGATTTGAGCCCAGACAGGTAGTGACGTGCCCACGCCGGTTCTCGCGTCTGAACGTTGGTCAGTTGAGCCGGGTCCGGCGCGAATTCGCCGGGCCCGGCGGCTTGAACGCCAGCGCTGCCGAGAGTTTGCGCGAGGTGCCGCGCCCGTTTGCGGCGGCTTGCTTCAACCAGAATGCAGCTTCGTTGCGGTTGGCAGCGATCTGTGCGCCGAACGTCTCATGCCCCAGAAGCAGCATGATGCCCACCATCTCCTGGGCGAGGGGGTGGTCGCGAAGTGCGGCCCAGTAGTAGAACCCATACGCCTCCGAGAACCGTCCTGCGGCGTAGGCCGACTCCGCCTTTGCCATGCAGTCCTCGACGGTTTCGATGTAGGTGTCGTCATTCAGGGGGCGCGTCTGCTTCGCCACCTGCGCGGTCGCGAGGAGCGGCGCGACAAGCAATGCGAGAACCAGAAGCAGGACTGGTTTCAATCGCAGGAGTGTCTTGGCGGATCGCGTCGGCGACACCCGGAAATGTTCACGTTGGTTCATTCACATCCTCTCGTTAAGGTCGATTGCAGATCGAAATCGAGGCCATGACGAAAATACGACTAGCGTGTCTCGGTGAAATGAACTTTACTTTTCCCGGCGATCTTTGCGAAGCAGGAAATTGACCGATCGTAACTACAAGTGGTGAATAGTTGGGAGCAAAGAGAGCAATACCGGTCTTTGGCGTGGCGCTCAAATTGGTTTCCCGGCGAGATCTTCAGGTCACGTCAAGGGCGAGAGATCCCTTGCCGCGCGCATTCGTGCACGCGGATTCCGCTGAAATTCTTCGCTACGGCGCGGGCTTGCCGATCTGTGGCGTCACAGATTGGCAGCGTGGCCGCGCGAGGGAGTGTCAGCCGGCCGCTATCGACAACGCGGCGATCACCGCCCGCGTCACGTCCACCGTCTTTGCGGTTCCGCCAAGGTCGCCGGTATGCAGCGCCTTGTTCGCCGTCACGCCCTCGATGGCAGCCATCAGGCGCTTGGCGGCGGCGTACTCCCCGAGATGCTCGAGCAGCATCACGCATGACCAGAAGGTGCCGATCGGATTGGCCAGTCCCTTGCCCATGATGTCGAATGCCGAGCCGTGGATAGGCTCGAACATCGAGGGGTAACGGCGCTCCGGATCGATGTTGCCGGTCGGCGCGATGCCGAGGCTGCCGGCCAGCGCCGCGGCCAGGTCGGAGAGGATGTCGGCATGCAGGTTGGTGGCGACTATGGTGTCCATCGAGGCCGGGCGGTTGACCATGCGCGCGGTGGCCGCGTCGACCAGTTCCTTGTCCCATTTCACGTCCGGGAATTCCTTCGCGACTTGCACGGCGATCTCGTCCCACATCACCATGGCATGGCGCTGCGCGTTGGACTTGGTGATCACCGTCAAGAGCTTGCGGGGCCGCGACTGTGCCAGCTTGAATGCGTAGCGCTGCACGCGTTCCACACCGGCGCGTGTCATGATGGAAACGTCTGTAGCCACCTCGATGGGGTGGCCCTGGTGGGCGCGCCCGCCGACGCCGGAGTATTCGCCTTCGGAGTTCTCGCGCACGATCACCCAGTCGAGGTCCTCGCGCCTGCATTTCGCCAGCGGTGTCTCGATGCCCGGCAATATGCGCGTCGGCCGCACGTTGGCGTACTGGTCGAAGCCCTGGCAGATCTTCAGGCGCAGGCCCCACAGCGTGATGTGGTCGGGAATATGCGGGTCGCCGGCCGAGCCGAACAAGATCGCATCCTTGCCGCGCAGCGCGTCGAGGCCGTCGGCCGGCATCATCTGGCCGTGCTGGCGATACCAGTCGCCGCCCCAGCCGAAATTTTCGAACTCGAAGTCGAAGCCGGACTGCGCGGCTGCAAGCGCGGCCAGTACTTCCTGCCCTGCGGGAATGACTTCCTTGCCGATGCCGTCGCCGGGAATGCAGGCGATCTTGTAGGTCTTCATGCTGTCTCCAGTTTGCGCGCGCCGTTGGCCGGCGCGCTATTCTATTTTCGCCGCGATGTCGATGCCGACGATGATGAGCGTGGTCACCAGCATCATCCATCCCGACACCAGCCATGCGCCCGTGGCGATCGAACCATAAAAGGCACGCCAGCCATTGCGATAAAGCCGGGCGGCACGGGTCAGTTCCATGATGGCGGCAGCCTCGGCGGCGGCATGCATCTCGCTGCTGCCCTTGGACAAGCCCAGCGAATAGCTGGTGCGGTGGTAAAGGCGCACCGCGCCGGAAAAAAACACCACGCAGGCCGCCAGCAGCGCGATCGGCAGGAACAGGCGTACCTCGGTTGTGTGCAGCAGGGACTCCACGCCCTCCGGGCTGGCCAGTTGTCCCAGCGCGCCCACCTGGGCATGCCCGATGGTCAGCGCGCCCATCAACGCGAGCGTGGTTGTGGTGGCCATCAGGGAAGAGGCCATGATCGAATTGCGCACCGTCTGCACGGCAAGGATTTCGGCACCGGGTCCGGCGAGTATGCGTCGCACCCACGCCTGGCGGATCTCGATCGATAGCCGTAATTCCTCGCTGCGCTTCAAGGTCCATATGTAGCGGCCGGCGAGAATCACCAGGGCGGCCACCACCGGCAGCCATTCAATCGATTTCATTGCGGGACGTTACCACGCCGCGGCGGCTTGTCGCGCTGGGCCGGGGGCGGAACGGTTTCGCGCTCGCGTCAGTCCGTCGCCACTGGCCGCGAAGTACGCACGAAGGCGTCGCGTTCTCGCGCCGTGCGCTCGAACTGCCGCGCGATGTTGCCGCAGACCAGGTCGCACAGGGCATAGATCGACTCGTCGGCAATCCGGTAATACACCGCATTGCCACGACCTTCGCGCGCCACCAG
Organism: Burkholderiales bacterium; assembly: GCA_965279115.1. Lineage (GTDB taxonomy): Bacteria > Pseudomonadota > Gammaproteobacteria > Burkholderiales > JAEUOS01 > JAEUOS01. The sequence continues at coordinate 1,561,515 of OZ257137.1, read as the reverse complement.
GCCATGTTTGGTGAGGAGCGTCAGGTGACGCGAGACATTCGCCGCCGTGTAGCGGGTGGCCTCGGCGATTTCGCTGACATTGCGTTCGCCGTCGCGCAGCAGGTTGAGGATTTTCAGGCGCGTCGGTTCCGACAGCGCCTGGAAATACGCGGCCACCTGATGCAGGGCTTCATTCGACATGCCTTCCATGGCGGGGCAGGATCCTTTTTGCGGTGCCGCAATGATGCCCATTCCGGGCCTCCTTGGCAATAAAATTAGTTAATTACGTACTTGACTATTTGCGTATTTGCGCAAATAATAACACATCAATTGGCGATGGCCCAATTTTTTTGCACGGCGCCACCACTTAGGGAGTGCAGGAATGTCTGGTTTTTCGATGGCTCGCATGATGCTGACGGGAATCGGCCTGATGGGGCTGATGGCGCCCGTGTGGCCACAAGGCGGCGCAGCGACCGTGGCGTCTGCCCCGCTGGCCGCGGTTGCGGTAAAGAACATTGGCGGCGAGCGCGCCTCCGCGTACGACGGCGTGATCGAGGCCATCCGTCAGACCGTGGTTGCCGCCCAGGTTCCGGGTGCGGTGGTCGCGCTCACGGTGAAGGCGGGCGACACGGTCAAGGCGGGTCAGGTACTGGCCCGCCTGGATGCGCGCGCCGCGCAGCAAACAGCCGCCGCCGGCGATGCGCAGGTGCGCGCCGCGCGCGCGGAACTGGAGGTGGCCACCCGTGAAGTGGAGCGCCAGCGCCAGCTGTTCGCCAAGCAGTACATCAGCCAGGCCGCGCTGGAGCGCGCCGAAGGCCAGTTCAAGACCACCGAGGCGCAGGTGGCATCGCAACTCGCGCAGGCGGGCGCAACCCGCACCCAGTCGGGTTTCTATGTGCTCACGGCGCCCTACAACGGGGTCGTGGCGGAGGTTTCGGTTGTGCTGGGCGACATGGCCATGCCCGGTCGCGCCCTGATGACCATCTACGACCCGGCCGCCATGCGTGTAACCGCGCCAGTGCCGCAAAGCGCGGTTGCCCGGCTTGCCGTCGCAGGCGCCGACAAGAATGTGCGCGTGGAATTGCCTGGCCAGCCGGGCGAGCGCGCCTCGCAGACGCCGATCCGGCTTGCCGTGTTGCCGGCAGCCGATCCGGCCACCCACACGGTCCCGGTCCGCTTTGACCTGGCTTCCGGTACAGGCTTGACCCCGGGCATGTTCGCGCGCGTCTGGTTGCCGGGCGCGGCCAGCGGCGAAGCGCGCCTTGTCCTGCCCGTCACAAGCGTGCTGCGGCGTGCGGAGATCAATGCCGTATACGTGCTCGATGCGGCAGGCAGGCCGAACCTGCGCGTGGTGCGGCTCGGTCGTGCAAGCGCGGATGGCGTGGAAATCCTCGCCGGTGTAGCCGCCGGCGAGCGGGTTGCGGCCGACCCGCAAGCTGCGGCAGCCTTCCGCTAAGGAATCCAGATGACCCCCCGGCTAGGCATCTCGGGTCGCATCGCCGCCTACTTCCAGGCGGCCAGCATCACGCCCTTGCTGGCGCTGATGGCCTTCTTGCTCGGCGTGTTCGCCGTCATGGTCACACCGCGCGAGGAGGAACCGCAGATCAACGTCACCATGGCCAACGTGTTCGTGGCGTTTCCCGGCGCCGGCGTGGCCGATGTCGAGCAGATGGTCGCCGGCCCGGCCGAGCAGGTGCTCTCGCAGATCGCCGGTGTCGAGCACGTGATGTCGGTGTCGCGGCCGGGCATGGCGGTCCTTACCGTGCAGTTCAAGGTGGGCGTGCCGCGCACCGAGGCGCTGGTGCGCCTGCATGACACGGTGGCGGCGAATGCCGACTGGCTGCCGCGCGGCCTGGGTGTGGCGGAGCCGCTGGTCAAGCCCAAGGGCATCGACGACGTGCCCATCGTCAACCTGACGCTCTACTCGAAGAGCCCGGCCATCGGACCCTACGATATCGAAAGGGTGGCGCACAGCATCGAGGCCGACATCAAGCGGGTGGCGGGCACCCGCGAAGTCATCACCACCGGCGGCCCCGGACGCGCCGTCACCGTACTGCTCGACCCGGCGCGCATGGCAGCCTCAGGCATCACGGTGGCCGACCTGCGCGGCGTGCTGGCGGGCGCCAATCAGAATGTGGCCGCCGGCGACCTGGTCAGCGCCAACCGCACCGTGGCGGTCGAAACCGGACCGTTCCTGCGCGACGCGACCGATGTGGCCGAACTGGTCGTCGCGGTGCGCGAGCGCAAGCCGGTGTTCCTGGGCGATGTGGCCACGGTGCGCGACGGGCCGCCCGCACCGGCACGACTGGTATGGCATGGCATCGCCGGCAAGGATGGCGGCGACTTTCCCGCCGTGACCATCGCCGTGACCAAGAAGCCGGGCGAAAACGCCATCGAGGTGGCCAACGCCGTGCTGGCAAGGGTGGAAGCGCTCAAAAACACGGTGATCCCCCGCGAGGTCGAGGTCGCCGTCACCCGCAACTATGGCGCCACCGCAAACGACAAGGCGCAGAAACTGATCCAGAAACTGCTGTTCGCCACCGCTTCGGTGGTAGCACTGGTGTTCATCGCGCTCGGTCGGCGCGAGGCGGCCATCGTAGGCACGGCGGTGGTGCTCACGCTCACGGTGACGCTGTTCGCTTCCTGGGCATGGGGTTTCACGCTCAACCGCGTGTCGCTCTTCGCACTGATCTTCTCCATCGGCATCCTGGTCGATGACGCCATCGTGGTGGTCGAGAACATCCACCGCCACCAGCACCTTTATCCCGGCAAGCCGCTGGCCGACATCATTCCCGCCGCGGTCGACGAGGTGGGCGGCCCCACCATCCTGGCCACCTTCACGGTGCTGGCGGCGCTCTTGCCGATGGCCTTCGTGAGCGGCCTGATGGGCCCCTACATGGCACCCATCCCGATCAACGCGAGCATGGGCATGCTGCTTTCACTGGCCATCGCGTTCATGGTGACTCCATGGCTGGCGCGCCTGTGGATGAAGCCGGTACCCGCGCCGGCGGAGGGCGCGCCCCACCATGCGGAGCCCTCCGGCCTGGCCGGCAAGCTGGCGCCGCTGTTTGCAGCCGTGTTCCGGCCGCTGCTTGACGAGCGCCGCGGCACCCGCAATCGCGCATTGCTGGGCGCCCTGGTCGGCTTCCTCATCCTGATCTCCGTTGCACTGCCGGCGGCGGGGTTGGTCCTGCTCAAGATGTTGCCCTTCGACAACAAGTCGGAGTTCCAGGTGGTGGTCGACATGCCGGCCGGAACACCGGTGGAGAAGACCGCTGCGGTCCTGCGCGAACTGGGTGCCTATCTTGCAGCCCAGCCCGAGGTCACCGACTACCAGGCCTACGCCGGCACCGCCGCGCCGATCAACTTCAACGGGCTGGTGCGCCAGTACTACCTGCGCGCCGGCGGCGAATATGGTGACATCCAGGTCAATCTCAGGGACAAGCAGCACCGCAGCGAACAAAGCCACGCCATCGCCACCCGCATGCGGGTGGAGCTGAAGATGATCGGCCTGCGCATGGGCGCCAACGTCAAGGTGGTGGAAGTGCCGCCCGGCCCACCGGTGCTCTCGCCCATCGTCGCCGAGGTCTATGGCCCCGACGCGGCCGGCCGCCGCGACGTGGCGCGCGCAGTACGGGCCGTGTTCGCGAAGACCGCGGGCGTGGAAGACATCGACGACAGCAGCATCGCCGCCGCCCCGCGCAAGCTGGTGCTGGTCGATCGCCGCAAGGCCGGCCTGCTCGGTGTGTCCCAGCAGGCCATCGCCACCACCCTGCGCGCCGGCTTGGCGGGTGAAGCCACCACCTACCTGCACGACGCCTCCAAGTTTCCGGCGCCGGTCGTGCTGCAGTTGCCGCCCGAGACGCATGGCGAGATCGACGAGTTGCTCAAACTCACCGTGCGTGCCGCCGACGGCCGCAGCGTGCCGATCCGCGAACTGGTGACCGTCAGCGACAGCCTGCGCGAACAACCGGCCTTCCACAAGGACCTGCTGCCGGTGAGCTATGTGGTCGGCGACATGGCCGGCAAGCTCGACAGCCCGCTGTACGCCATGTTCGCGATGCGCGGCGAGATCGCCGCCCTCAAGGCGCCGGGCGGCGCACCGCTGGGCGAGTACTTCATCCGCCAGCCCGAGGAGGCCTATCGCGGCTACGCCATCAAGTGGGACGGCGAATGGCAGATCACCTACGAAACCTTTCGCGACATGGGTGCCGCCTACGCGGTGGGGTTGGTGCTGATCTACCTTCTGGTGGTGGCGCAGTTCGGCTCCTACCTGACGCCGCTCATCATCATGGCGCCGATTCCGCTCACCATCATCGGCGTGATGCCCGGGCATGCGCTGCTTGGCTCGCAGTTCACGGCCACCTCCATGATCGGCATGATCGCTCTGGCCGGCATCATCGTGCGCAATTCCATATTGCTGGTCGATTTCATCAACCTGCAGGTGGCATCCGGTGTGCCGCTGGCAGAGGCAATTCCGCGCTCGGCGATCACGCGTGCGCAGCCCATCATGCTCACCGGCCTGGCCGCGATGCTCGGTGCTTTCTTCATCCTCGACGATCCGATTTTCAATGGCCTGGCCATTTCGCTGATCTTCGGCATCCTGGTGTCCACCGTCCTCACCCTGGTGGTGATTCCCCTCTTGTATTTCGTCGCCTACCGCAAGCGCCAGCCAGTGCCTGCGGCCCAACCTCAAGGAGCAACATCATGACTTCATGGCAAGTGGTTCGCTTGGTCGCCGGTACCTTCATCCTGGTTTCCCTCGCACTGGGCGTGCCGGGCAGCCCGGCCTTTGTCAGCCATTGGTGGCTTGCCTTCACGGCATTCGTGGGCGCCAACCTGATGCAAAGCGCGCTCACCAAGTGGTGCCTGATGGAATCCATCCTGCGCAAGCTTGGCGTCGAGAGCGGTTGCTGAAAGCGAGCCCGCCATGCACCTCTATTGCGCGGCCTGCAACAGCATCAACCGGGTTCCGCCCGAACGCCTGGCCGATGGCCCGGTGTGCGGGCGCTGCAAGGCGCCGCTCGTCGCCGGCGAGCCCGTGAACCTGACCGACGCGAACCTGCAGCCTTTCCTGGAAGGCACTGACCTGCCGGTGGTGGTGGATTTCTGGGCGGAATGGTGCGGCCCGTGCAAGATGATGGGGCCGCATTTCGCCGCCGTTTCCCGCGCGATGCCGGAGGTGCGGTTTGCCAAGGTGGATATGGAGTCCTCGCCCAAGGCCAGCGTCGGCAACCGTATCCGCAGCATTCCCACGCTGATCCTGTTCAAGGCGGGCAACGAAGTGGCGCGGATGTCTGGTGCCATGCAGGCCGATGAACTAAAGCGCTGGCTGCGTGGTCAGCTGGCGCACAAGGCCTGAACGATGCGAGTCAAAATCGCCGCCGTCGCAGTGCTGGCCGCCTCCATGGCGCAAACCGCATTTGCTGTCGATCTGCTGGGCGCCTGGCGTGCCGCCTTGCGCGGAGACTTCGAGTACAGCGCCGCGCAGTCGGCCGGCGCTGCCGGGAAAACCCGGCGAAGCCAGGCCGATGCGCTATGGAACCCGATTGTCGCCATCGGTGCGACGGCGGGCCTGGCGATGAGCGATTCGTCGACCAGCGGTGCGCAATTCTCCGCGCCCGGTTTCGGCCAGTCGAATGGGGTTTCGTTCAACACCTCGATCAACCACGGTGTCAGCGCGCGCATCGGGATCACGGCGCGAAAGCCGCTTGTCAGCGGCGAGCGCCAGGCGCAGCGCCGCCAGCTTGAAATGGGTGCGGACCTGGCGGCGATGGAGGAGCAAGGGGCGTTGCAGGCCATGGGCGTGCGCGTTGCCGAAGCGTACTTCGGCCTGGCCGAAGCGGTCGAGACCGAGCGCGTCCTGCGCCGCCAGCAGGTGGCGGTCGAGCGCGCCTTGGCCCAGGTGAAGGGACGCTTTCAGCTCGGTGACGTGCCGGTCACCGATACCTACGAGGCGTCGGCGCGCGCCGAAGGCGTCAAGGCGCAAGTATTGTCGGCCGAGACCGAGGTGTTGCTCAAGCGGGCGGCCCTCGGAGATATCATCGGTCTGCCGGCAAGTGCGCTCGAGGTCAAGGCGCCGGCGGGTGAGGTGCGGCTGGGAAACCTGCCCACCCTCGACCAGGCGCTCGCGGCTGCAGAGGCCGGCAATCCGCTGCTGCGCGTACGCACGTCGGGTGTGGATCTCGCCCGGCAAGAGGTCGAAAAACTCGCTCCGGGCGCAGCCACGAGCGTCGATCTGGTGGCGCAGATCGGGCGCGACCGGATTTCCGGCAATGGCGATTTCGGCAGCGCTTCAAGCGGCGCGACCAACGGGCTGATCGGCGTGCAGGTCAGCGTTCCGTTGTTCACGGGAGGCTATCGCAGTGCTCGCCAGGCGGAAGCATCCCGGCTGGTGGAAAAGGCGCAGGCAGAACTGCAGCGCTCGCGTCAGCAGGTCGCCCTCCAGACGCGCGCTGCCTGGCTGGGGTTGTCCGTGGGGCGCGGACGTATCGATGCATTGACTGAATCCCTGAAGGCGAGCAGCGCGCGGCTTGGCGCAACCCGCCTCGGGCGCGAGGTCGGTGATCGCACCACGCTGGATCTGCTCAATGCCGAAAGCGACGCCGCTACGGCCGAACTCGGGCTGTTGCGCGCGCGGATCGGGCTGCTGCTGGATCGCTTGCGCCTGGCGGCGCTGGCCGGCGCACTCGATGAGCAGTTGGTGGCTTCGGTAAATGATTCGATCGTCCGTACAGGAACGCCGTGAGACGTGCAACATGCGTTGGCCGGCACCTGCCCCCGTTTATTGGCGCGACATCAGGCGAGAATTCATGTTTGAAAACTGCGAAAGGTGAAGAAATGATTACGGGCACGACTTTCTCTGCGCTGGTTGCCATCTTGCTGTTCCCGCTGGTCGCCGGCACGGCAGGCGCGCAGGCACCGCATACCCACCACCATTCGTTCACCGACGCCGAAAAATGGGCACGCTCGTTCGACGACCCCAAGCGGGACGCCTGGCAAAAGCCGCACGAGGTGATCACGGCGCTGGCACTGGCGCCGGATGCGGTGGTGGCGGACATCGGTGCCGGCACCGGCTACTTCGCTGTGCGCCTTGCGCATTTCGTTCCCAGGGGCCGTGTGCTGGCGGTCGATTCGGAGGCGGCGATGGTGAAGCACCTGGAGACCCGTGCGCAGAAGGCCGGGCTTGCCAACCTGAAGGCGGTGCTCGGTCGTGTCGATTCACCGCAACTGCCCGAGAAAGTGGACCTTGCGATGCTGGTCGACGTCTATCACCACATTGACCGGCGCGAGACCTATTTCCGGACCCTGCGCGAGAGTCTGAAGCCGGGTGGCCGGGTCGTGGTGATCGATTTCAACCAGACCTCGCCGGTCGGGCCTCCCGTGAAGGAGCGCATCAGTGCCGGAAAGGTCAAGGCCGAGATGGCTGCCGCGGGCTATCGCGTCAAGTCGGAGCCGGCGTTCCTGCCCAACCAGTACATGATCATTTTCGAGGCGGTGTCGCAGTAGGCGCCGAATCCGTCGCGCGGCGGCCGGCAAAGCCGGTCATCCGCGCAAACCATGCAGTTCAATCAACAGGAGAGTCACCATGAAAGCGAATGTCGGAACCATTGATCGTGTATTGCGCGTTGTTGCCGGTTTGGTGCTGATCGGCCTGGCCGCCAGCGGGACGGTTGGCATGTGGGGTTATATCGGCGTCGTGCCGCTGCTCACGGGCCTGTTCCGTTTCTGTCCGTTATATCCGCTGATCGGCATGAATACCTGCCCGATGGAAAAGCGTTGATCCAGCCTGCGCAAGTGACCGGGCGATCCGTCCGGCCCCTCGCACTCTGTTCGTGAAAGAAATGACATGACCTATCACTTCAGCAAGACCCTTGCTTTGACGATGGACGCAGCAGTCGCCCGGGTGACCGAAGCGCTCAAGCAGGAAGGCTTCGGCATCCTGACCGAGATCGACGTCCAGAAAACCCTCAAGGCCAAGATCAACGCCGATTTCCGGCCTTATCGAATCCTCGGCGCCTGCAACCCCGGCTTTGCTCATCAAGCCCTGCTGGCCGAGGACAAGATTGGCACCATGCTGCCGTGCAATGTGATCGTGCAGGAACACGCGCCAGGCAGGGTGGAGGTCTCGGCGATTGATCCGATCGAATCGATGAAGGCGGTCGAGAACCCGGCGTTGGGCAGCGTCGCCGTCGAGGTACATGATCGCCTGAAACGCGTGATTGACGCGCTTTAGGAGAACGATGTTGTCGCAATTCAATCTCTGGCGACGAGCCTGGATAAGTGCGGGTTGTGCGCTTGCCCTGCTGGTCGCCGGGTGCGGCCAGGCCGACCCCGGCAGTGTTGTCACGCTCGATGTCGCTCGCGCCGAGCTTGCTGCCGGGCGTGCCATCCTGGTGGATGTTCGTGAGCCGGCGGAGCATGCGGGCGGCGTCGCCCCGGGGGCGCGCCTGATCCCCCTGCAGCAGCTTGGCGCGCGCGCGCGGGAGATTCCTGCGCGTGCGGAAGAACCGGTTTTGCTGATCTGCCATACCCAGAATCGCTCCAGCGCCGCGTTGCGGGCACTGCGCGAGCGCGGCTACGTGAATGTCCGCTATGTGCAAGGCGGCATGAGCGAATGGATGCGGCGCGGCTGGCCGATGGTCAAACCTTGAGGCAGGCGGCAGGCTCGGAATTTGATCCAGCGCAATCCCATGTTTTCTGTGCGGGATTAGATTTGTGATTTCCACAGTCGCACAAACTTGGGGGTTACATGAAAGCATGGACTGATTTCTTCTCCACCGACTACGGCCTGATGAGCGCGGTGGTCATCGCGATAACGATTGGCATGGCGGTGTTTTTCGTGCGCTTTTTCCTCAAGAACATGCATGAGGACGAGGCACGGGCAAAGCTCGAGCGCAAAGGTTGAATACGCGCCGTTCGGATATTGCAGAAGAGCCGGCCACCTTTTGCCCTACGTATGGCGAGACCGGCGCGCTACCTGGCGTGGGTTGATGAACACCGGATTGCAAGTGCGGGAAGTGAAATCGAGGCTTGGCCTTACGTCGTTGCCGAATTCAGCTGGCCGGCTACGGCCACTGGCTTCATTGCAACTTCCGGAGTCAGGTCTGCAATCGCCTGGTAGTGCGTAAGGAATACCCTCCCGCTCAGGTGGCGCAACAGATCTGTGGTCTTGAGCCTGTCCATGATTGGGCCCTTGACCTCGGACAAATGCAGGGCGATACCGGCATCGCGCAAGCGATGTTCGATCGCCTCGAGGCTCTCCAGGGCGCTCGCATCGATGTCGTTGATGGCCGAGCACTGCAAGACCACATGCCGCAGCGCGGGATTCGACGCGACGGCGTCATTGATGCGATCTTCCAGGCTGCGGGCGTTGGCGAAGTACAGGCTTTCATCAACGCGCAAGCTGAGCAGTTTCGGACTGACTAGAACGTCGTGCCGAAGCACGTTTCGGAAGTGCTCGGTGCCAGGGATCAGGCCGACAGTGGCAATATGCGGCCGGCTGGTCCGGAACAAATAAAGCGCAAGCGACACGCCCACGCCAACCACCAGCCCGGTTTCGACCCCCAATCCGAGCGTGGCCAGGAGCGTCGCGGCAACGGCCGCGAAGTCCGGCCGCGAATACGCCCAGGTGCGCCGGAAAATCCCGAAGTCCACCAGCGATAGAACCGCCACGATGATGGTTGCGGCCAGGGTTGCCTGTGGCAGGAAATACAACGCGGGGGTCAGAAACATTGAGGCCAGCGTGATGCCCAACGCGGTGAATACACCCGCCGCCGGTGTTTGCGCGCCCGCATCGAAATTCACGATGGATCGCGAGAACCCGCCAGTGACGGGTAGGCCTCCGGTAAAGGCGGCGGAGAGGTTGCTCGCGCCCAGCGCTACCAGTTCCTGATTCGGCTCGATGCGCTGGCGGCGCTTGGCGGCGAGTGTCTGGCCAACAGAAACCGACTCGACGAAACCGACCACGCTGATCAGCAGCGCCGGGGCCGCGAGATCGCGCCAGACAGTCATGTTCCAGTCCGGCATGGTCAATGGCGGCAACCCCTGCGGAATCGTGCCGACGATCTTCATTCCTGCGGATGGCCAATCCAGCTGCCAGGCAAGCAAGGTCGTCACAGTGATGGCTACGACGGGCCCGGCTTTTACGATGATGTCGGCAGGCTTCGCCGGCACACCCCATTTGCGCAACAAAGGCTTCGCGGCCTTGCGGTTCCAGAACAGGAAAGCCGTGACGAGGACGCCTGTTGCCAATGTGATGCCGTGGGTGTTCGGCGCTTCCCGTACAAGAGCGATCAGCAAGTCCAGCAAGTTATGCCCGTCGGCCGTTACACCCATCAGGGTTTTGATCTGGCTGGCGGTGATGATCAGGCCAGAGGCGGTGATGAACCCTGAAATCACCGGGTGGCTCAGGAAATTGGCCAGGAAGCCGAGTCGAAGCACACCCATCGCCAGCAAGATCAATCCGGACATGAACGCTAGAGTGATGGCGGCGGTCCAGTAAGCCGGCGAACCAACGGAAGCGAACTGTCCTATCGACGCCGCGGTCATCAACGAAACCACCGCCACCGGGCCGACGGCAAGCGCACGGCTGGTACCGAAGATCGCATACATCAGCAAGGGAGCCACGCTGGCATACAAGCCGACTTCCGGCGGCAAGCCGGCAAGCATCGCATATGCCAGGCTTTGCGGGATCAGCATGATGGTGACGATCAAGGCCGCAACCAGATCACCTGTCAGCGTGGCACGGTTGTACGATCGTCCCCAGTCGAGAATCGGCAATCTAGGGAGCCGTTGCCGCCACCCAGGCGGCGCGGGCTGTGGCGCGTTCATCCCACCATCTCGGGTTGTGCGAGCCATTCACGTCCCTTGAGCATGCCTTCCCAGTAAAGCGGCGGAAGAATCCGCTCCTTCAAATACCATGCGGCGCGCGATGGCTTTGTGCCATCGATAAACCATTTTGGAAAGCTGGGAAGCAGCTTGCCGCCATAGCCAAACTCGGCCAGCACGATCTTGCCCCGTTCCACTGTCAACGGGCAGGAACCGTACCCGTCATACTTGGCTTCGGACTTGATGTCGCCACGTGTCACCAGTACGTTGTGGGCGACCACCGGTGCCTGCTTGCGGGCAGCTGCAGCGGTCTTCGCATTCGTCATGTTGCCGACATCGCCGAGCGCGAAAACGTTGGCAAATATCTTGTGGCGCAACGTTCCGGGGTCGACATCCACCCATCCGGCAGCGTCGGCCAGCGGGCTGATGCGAATGAAATCGGGGGCCTTTTGCGGCGGGACGACGTGCAGCATGTCGAAATCCCGGGTCACCAGTTCCTTCGCTCCATCGGCACCCGCCTTGCTGAATGTGGCTTTGCGCGCCGCCCCATCCACCGATACCAGCGTGTTGCCGAATTGCAGGTCGATGCCGTAGGCCTTGACATACTCCATCAGCGCCGGCACGTAAGCTGCGACACCGAACAGGACGGCGCCTGCATTGCAGAACTCGATATCGATGTTCTTGAGCGCACCGGTGCGGCGCCAGTGGTCCGCCGACAGGTACATCGCCTTTTGAGGAGCGCCTGCGCATTTGATCGGCATGGGCGGCTGCGTGAATATCGCCTTGCCGCCCTTCAAGCCCTGCACCAGCTTCCAGGTGTAGGGGGCGAGGTCATAGCGATAATTCGAAGTCACGCCGTTGCGCCCCAGGGTATCGGACAAACCCTCGATACCGTGCCAATCGAGTTTCAGGCCAGGACATACGATCAACTGGTCGTACTTGACCACCCGGCAGCCGTCGAGAATCACCGCGTTGCGGTCCGGTTCGAACGCAGCCACCGCCGATTTGATCCAGTGCACGCCGCGCGGCAACACAGACGCCATCGTTCGTGCGGTGACACTGGCGTCGAAAATGCCGCCTCCCACCATGGTCCAACCGGGCTGGTAGTAGTGGATATCGGCCGGGTCGATGATCGCGATGTCCAATGTTGGCTGGCGCGAGAGCAGGCTGGAGGCGACTGCGATGCCCGCTGCCCCACCGCCGATGATTACAACCTGATGTGTCGCGTCGGCCACCTCTACAGGCGTCTTGCCTCCGTTGATGATCCGGCGCACCAAGCCCTTGAGGTCGTAGCCCGCCTTGGCGGCCACTTCAATGATTTGCGGCAGCGGCATGGCGCCCGACTGCGAGAGCGCCCACATGGTGGTCGAGCGCATGCCGGTGCGGCAAAATGCCAGCACGGGCTTTGGCAACTCTGCCATCAAGGCGCCAAATGCGACGCCCTGCTCGTCGGTCACCTTGCCGGATACGGCCGGCAGATAGCGAATTTGCAGGCCCGCGTTCTGCGCCTCGCGCTCGATTTCGCTGAATTCGGGCTGGTCGGCGCCTTCGTCGTCGGGGCGGTTGCAGATGATCGATCGAAAGCCGGCTTCCTTGATCGCATTGATATCGGAGGCCAGAATCTGGGGCGAGACCGAGATCTCTCCGGTGAGAGGGCGAATTTCCATTGCGTTGTCTCCTGCGCACGCCTTGTTGGCGGGCGTCTGTTGGTGGATGGGTGATGCGATCGCCGGGCCGATAGCGGCCCGGCTTGGAACTGTGGTTTAAACCGCGTTGAGGGGAATCTTGATGTAGCGCATGCCGTTGGATTCCGGTTCCGGCAATTCGCCGGCGCGCATGTTCACCTGCACCGACGGCAGGATCAGTGTGGGCATGCCAAGGGTCGCGTCGCGGGCACTTCGCATGACGACGAACTCCTCTTCGCTGATGCCATTGCGCACATGGATATTGTTGTTGCGCTCATCGGCCACGGTGCTCACGTATTGCACATCCCGACCACCAGGCTGGTAGTCATGGCACATGTAAAGCCTGGTTTCCGGCGGAAGGCTCAACACCTTGTTGATCGAGCGGAACAATGTGCGCGCGTCGCCACCAGGAAAATCGCAGCGCGCCGTGCCGTAGTCCGGCATGAAAAGCGTATCGCCCACGAACGCGGCAGATTCCTCGTCGTCGCTGACGACATATGTCATGCATGCCGGCGTGTGTCCCGGGGTGTGCATCGCCCGTGCCTTCAGGCTTCCAATCGCGAAAGGCTCATCGTCCCCAAACATGTGATCGAACTGGCTGCCATCGCGGGCAAAGTCCGCGCCCGCGTTGAAGAGCTTGCCGAACACGGTCTGGACGGTCGTGATGTGCCGCCCGATGCCCACGCTGCCGCCAAGTTCCCGTTTCAGGTACGGTGCTGCCGAGAGGTGGTCGGCATGTACATGGGTTTCAAGAATCCATGCCACGTTGGCGCCGAGCGCGCGTACACGCGCGATCAGCTTGTCGGCATTCAGGGTGGATGTGCGTCCGGACTTCGGGTCGTAGTCCAGAACGCTGTCGATCAGCGCACACTGCCAGGTGCTCGTATCTAGTACCAGATAACTGACTGTCCATGTCGCTGGGTCGAAAAAGCCTTCGATCTGCATCCGCTTTTGAGGGTTCATACGCGTCTCCGTGCAATGTTGTGAACTGCTTGAACTGCCGCCAGCAACAATGCATATCAAGTTGCGTGCCAGGCGATGGCAGCACAGAAACCTCACTCCAAACCCATGATCCATAAAGGTATTCGTAATAGCGCGAATATCGGCACACCTTTCGCGTTGATCTGCCATTCAGGTTTGGCAGTAAGAATGACAGGCCGCACTGCCAATTGGCAGCCCCGGATATTGCTGTCACAATGGGTCGCATGCCCGAGCCGAAATCAGCCACGAATCCCGGCCAAGTTGCTGTGGTCAACCCGCCAGAGCCAAACGAAACCACGTCCCAGGTGCAGGCGCTGATTTCCTTTCTCGAGCACGAAGCACAGCCCATGATCGTGCTCGATCCCTACTACAACATCCTCGCTGCCAACACAGCCTATCGCCGGCAATTCGGCGCAGTCGACAAGCCGTACATCGGGCACAAGTGTTACCAGATATCGCATCACTACGACATGCCCTGCGACCAGGCTGGCGAGCACTGTCCGATGAAAAAGGCCTTCGAGCTCAAAGGCCCGGACCGTGTCCTGCACATTCATCACACGCCGCGTGGTCCTGAGCATGTCGATGTCGAGTTGCGTCCAATCCTCAATGCGGACCATGAGGTCGTGGCCTACGTCGAGCGCCTGGCGACGGTGCGCAGCGCGTCGGCCAAGCCCAGCGCCGATGGCTTGGTAGGAAGGTCGGCGGCATTCAATGCCGCCATCTCGTCGGTCCAGCGCGTCGCCCGTTCAATGCTGCCGGTGCTGCTGCTGGGCGAGTCAGGTACCGGCAAGGAGCTCTTCGCGCGCGCGGTCCATGAGGCGAGCGATCGCGCGAGCGGCCCGTTCGTGGTCGTCGACTGTTCCGGGTTCTCCGAAACGCTGTTCGAAAGCGAATTGTTCGGCTATGAAAAGGGCGCGTTCACTGGCGCCAACGCACGCAAGAAAGGCCTGGTCGAAACCGCCGAGGGCGGCACGCTGTTTCTCGACGAGATGGGCGATGTGCCGTTGTCCATGCAGGTGAAACTGTTGCGACTGATCGAGTCAGGGACGTTCCGTCGCGTCGGCAGCGTCGAAACCCACCAGGCCAACTTTCGCCTGGTGGCGGCCACCCACAAGCCGCTGCAGGAAATGGTCGCCGATGGCCGTTTCCGCCAGGATTTGTACTATCGGATCAGTGCTTTTCCCATCCAGTTGCCAGCGCTGCGGGATCGTGTCGATGACATTCCGATGCTGGTCGATTCCTTTCTCCAACGGGGCAGTTCGACCAAGCAGCGCATTGCAGTCGAGCCCTCGGCCATGGCGCACCTTCAGGCACATGATTGGCCAGGCAACATTCGTGAACTGCGCAATGTCCTGGATCGGGCGCGCCTGTATGCAGACGACGGCGTGGTTCGGGAGGAACACCTTCCCGAGCATCTCGGACGCAGCGCTTCGCCTGCCCGGCACTTGGCATCGGTCGCGGGCTTGGCAGCGTCGCCACGGGTCGTCGCAACGACTGATCTGGCCGAGGCAGTCGCGCAATTCCCCGGCACCCGGCGAGAACTCGCCGTGCATCTGGGCTTGAGCGAGCGCACCTTGTATCGGCGATTGAAAGACATCGGCCTGGCCTGAAAAGGCTTGGCGTCGCATCGCGCTGCCTCTCTCTGGCAGCACTGCCACTCTGGCAGACGATTGTTGTGCCAGCGCCTGAGCCCAATACTTCGCTGCCACCCAAGTGCCTGATTTTATGGTCATTTTCCGCAACGCCTCGTTTGGCCTGGAACTTGCGGAATGGTCCGGCATGACACGTGATGAAAGCCGACTTGTACGCCATCTCGCCATCGCCATCCTGGTGAAACTGGCGCTGCTGGTTGCGCTTTGGTGGGTTTTCGTGCGCGATCACCGCGTGAACGTCGATGCCGATCGCGCGGCGGCTCAAATTGGCGCTACCGCCAACATCCCTATTGAAGGAGCAGCGAAGTGATTTCCGAGCAACTGGTCGACCTGTCGCGACTGCAATTTGCCGCCACGGCGATGTACCACTTCCTGTTCGTCCCGCTGACCCTCGGCATGGTCTGGCTGCTGGTGATCATGGAAAGCGTTTACGTGATGACCGGCAAGGTCGTATGGAAGGACATGACGCGCTTCTGGGGCAAGCTGTTCGGCATCAATTTCGCGCTCGGTGTCACCACCGGCATCACCCTCGAATTCCAGTTCGGGACCAACTGGGCCTACTACTCGCACTACGTCGGAGACATCTTTGGTGCGCCCCTCGCGATCGAAGGCTTGATGGCCTTCTTCCTTGAGTCGACATTCATCGGCCTGTTCTTCTTTGGTTGGGACAGACTTTCAAGGACACGCCACCTGCTAGTGACTCTGTTGATGGCAATCGGCACAAACCTCTCCGCGCTGTGGATTCTGATCGCCAACGGCTGGATGCAGAATCCGGTGGGCGCAGAATTCAGCTACCAGACCATGCGCATGGAGATGACCGACTTCTGGGCCGTGGTGTTCAACCCGGACGCCCAGGCGAAGTTTGTGCATACCGTCTCCGCCGGTTACGTCACCGGCGCGATGTTCGTCTTGTCGATATCCAGTTGGTATCTGCTGAAAGGTCGTGATATCGAATTTGCCAAGCGCAGCTTCCGTGTCGCCGCCGCGTTCGGCCTGGCGTCGGTGGCGAGCGTAATCGTGCTCGGCGACGAATCCGGCTATACGGTCGGCGAAGCGCAGCAGACCAAGATGGCCGCACTGGAAGCGATGTGGGAGACCGAACCCGCGCCCGCCAGCCTGAAGCTGATCGCCGGCATCAACGAGGCCGAATCCAAGAACGACTGGGAAATCGAAATCCCCTGGGTGATGGGACTCATAGGCACCCGGTCTGTCAGCAAGGAGATTCCCGGCATCCGCGAAATCAAGGCGAAGAATCGTGAGCGGATCGAGCGGGGCATCATTGCCGTGACAGCCCTGGAGACATTGCGCAAGCACCGTGACGACATCTCCGCGCGCGAAACATTCGAGCGTCACAAGGCCGATCTGGGCTTTGGCCTGTTGCTGAAAAAATATGTGGTGGATGTGCGTACGGCAACCCCAGAGATCATCACCAAGGCAGTCAACGATACGGTACCAAGGGTGACGCCGATGTTCTGGAGCTTCCGTATCATGGTCGGCCTGGGTTTCGCGATGCTGGTGTTATTCACGCTCGCCTTCATCAGCACCCTCAAGTCGCAGTGCGCTGCCCGTCCCTGGATCCTGAAATGGGCGGTATGGATGCTGCCGGCCCCCTGGATCGCATCCGAACTTGGCTGGGTGGTCGCGGAATATGGTCGCCAGCCCTGGACCATCTATGGCGTTCTGCCGACCCACCTCTCGGTATCCACGCTCACTGTCGGCAGCCTGTACGGCTCGCTCGCGGGCTTCGTCGGCTTCTACACCGTGCTACTGATCGTCGAGATCTACTTGATGCAAAAGTTCGCCCGGCAGGGCCCGGGCAGCCTCGGCACCGGGCGTTACCAGCATGAACCCGTACTGCACGCCGCGCCAGCTCACGCCTGAGGAACCCATCATGATCGACTATCCAACCCTGAAAATCATCTGGTGGCTTCTGGTGGGTGTTTTGCTTGTCGGCTTCGCCATCATGGACGGTCACGACATGGGCGTGGGCACCCTGCTGCCCTTCGTCGGCCGCAACGACATCGAACGTCGTGTGGTCATCAATACCGTGGGCCCGCATTGGGACGGCAACCAGGTCTGGTTCATCACCGGTGGCGGGGCCATCTTCGCAGCGTGGCCGCTTGTCTACGCCACCGCGTTCAGCGGCTTCTACTGGGCCATGCTGGCGGTGCTATGGGCGTTGTTCTTCCGGCCGGTGGGATTCGACTACCGCAGCAAGATCCACAACGCCACCTGGCGCAGCACCTGGGATTGGGGTCTGTTCATAGGCGGTGCCGTGCCGCCGCTGATCTTCGGCGTGGCGTTCGGCAACCTGCTGCAAGGTGTGCCGTTCGGATTCGACGACTACATGGTCTCCACCTACACCGGAACCTTCTGGCAACTGCTCAATCCGTTTGCACTGCTGGCAGGTGTGGTGTCGAGCGCGATGATCACCATGCATGGCGGCATGTATCTGGCGCACCGGACGGAGGGAGTGATTCAGCAACGGGCGATCCGCGGTGCGGTCGGCGCGGCACTCTTGATGGCGTTGAGCTTCGTCGCCGCCGGCATATGGCTGCGCGTTGGCGGCATCGAAGGATATGCGATCACATCCACCGTCGATCCGGGCGCCATGTCCGACCCCCTGACCAAGACCGTGGCGCGCAGTGCCGCCGCCTGGTGGACCAACTATGGCTTGCACCCGGCGCTCTGGTTGCTTCCGATCCTGGGGATCGTCGGTGCGCTGCTTGCGGCGCTGTTGGTCACGATGCGGCAGACGCTGACTGCTTTCGTGGCATCAGCACTGGCGATCACGGGGGTGATCGGCACGGCGGGCGCAGCGATGTTCCCGTTCGTCATGCCGTCCTCCACCATGCCCAATGCCAGCCTCACCGTATGGGACAGCGTTTCCAGCCATCTGACGTTGGCTCTGATGTTCTGGGCCACCTTGATATTCATGCCGCTGATCGTCATCTACACCTCCTGGGCCTATCGCGTGATGCGCGGCAAGGTGACGATCGAGCATATCCGCACCAACGAACACACCGCTTACTGATACGGCAAGGAGCCGACCATGGACCACGCCCTCCCCAAACCCGCCTTTCCCGTTTTATCCAATGACGAGGATCGGCGCACCTGGCTTATCGCCACCAGCGCTGCCGGAGCCGCCGCCGCCGTTGCCACCGCCGTTCCATTCGTTTCCACCTTCGCCCCAAGCGAGCGCGCCAAGGCAATGGGTGCCCCTGTCGAGGTGGATATATCCGACATCCCCCCAGGCGGCACCAAGACCGTTGAATGGCGCGGCAAGCCTGTTTGGGTTGTCCGTCGTACGCCGGAAATGTTGGCGGCGCTGCAAGGTCACGACGCACAACTGGTCGATCCGCAGTCCGAGAGAACCCAGCAGCCCGACTACGCCCGAAATGCCGCGCGCGCCATCAAGCCCGAAGTATTCGTCGCCGTTGGCATCTGCACCCACCTTGGCTGCTCACCCACGGCTGTGGCAGCCGACGGTGGCAACCCGGGCGTCCCGGCCGACTGGCCGGGCGGCTTCTACTGCCCTTGCCATGGTTCCACTTTCGACGGCGCTGGTCGTGTGTTCAAGAACAAGCCGGCACCGACCAACCTGGAGATTCCCCCCTACAGCTATGCAGGTGATGCACGCATCGTGATCGGCGAAGACACCAAGGCCTGAGGAGCACTGAACTATGTGGTACTTCGCATGGATATTGGGGGTCGGCTTCGCGGTCTTGTTGGCGATCCTGAACGCGATGTGGGGCGAGAACGAGGCGGGCCGCGATGCGGCAACAACGGACGAGAGCCAGTCGTGAACCGCGTCAGTGATTCCGCGCCACAGCGTTTGCATTTCGCCAGCTTCACTGTCGGGCTCGCTATCATGCTGGGAGGCACCCTCTACCCTCCCATCATGACGGACGCCGCCGGGCACGCGGATCATCGGCTGGCCTTCGCGCTGTTCTGGGCCATGAGTGCCGGCTTCGTGCGCGGCGTCGGCTTCATTCCGCGCCACGGACTATGGCGCGGAATGCTCTCGGGGTGGGCGTGCGTCACGTCACTGCTCGCCGCGGCCGCACTGAAATTGATGCAATGACGGCAACCGGTTTGCCGAATCGTAGTGGCTGATGTGAGGAGGCCGCGTAAATCCATGGGAAGCACATCTTGAAATGATTGCCGGAGCGATCACCGCGGTGGCTGGTATCTGGAGTCTGCGTGCAGTGGCGCACCGCGCCATTCTTCACGGGTTGCGTGCTCCGCGCCTGTCGCATCGGGCGGGCGCGGCGCCGCCCGCTTTGCCACAGGCCACGGTCCGCGAGGTGGCGATTGCGGGTCCGCGCGGACGCCGCCTGTTCGGCCGGCTGATCTCATCGCCGCGGCCACAGGCAGGTGGCGCGTCCGCGGTGCTGGTGATGCATGGCTGGGGGGCCAATTCCGCGATGATGTGGCCGGTGGTGCCGCCATTGCATGCGGCGGGTTTCGCGGTGTTGTTGATCGATGCGCGCTGTCACGGCAATAGCGACGACGAGGCATTTACGTCCATGCCGCGCTTTGCCGAAGACATCGCTGCCGGCCTCGTCTGGCTGCGCGAGCAGCCGGGCATTGCGCCGGACCGCATCGCGCTGCTGGGCCATTCGGTAGGCGCCGGGGCCGCGCTGCTGCACGCCGCGCACCACCACGACGTGCGTGCCGTGGTAAGCCTGTCTGCTTTTGCACACCCGCGCGAAATGATGCGTCGCTTCATGGCCGAGAAACGCGTCCCCTATCCGGTTGTCGGGTGGTATGTGATGCATCATGTGCAGCGGGTGATAGGCGCGTCTTTCGATGCCATCGCGCCGCAGACGACCATTGCGCGCGTGCGTTGCCCGGTGCTGCTGGTGCATGGCCGCGCCGACATCGATGTCCCGGTCGCTGATGCGCATCGACTACACGCGGCGGCCGGTCGATCGAGACTGTTGCTTGTGGATGGCACGCACGACCTGCGCGAGGCGCTGACCCCGTATGCCGCTGTGTTGACGGACTTCCTGAAGGCGGCGTGCCTGGAGGCGCCGGGCGGCGATAATCGCTATTCACAGGAACATGAGGAGACAATATCGTGAATGCAAACGCCAATGTGCGGCTGGTCAACGACGAACTCGACCTGCTGGGCGAGCTAGTGAAGCTGGACAATCAGGACATCATTGAACTTGGCTGCGGTGCGGCCGGCGTGGCGCGCGCCCTGCTCAAGCGCAAGCCCGGCAACCGCATCACCGGGCTTGAGGTGGACGAACGCCAGCACGCGAAGAATCTCGCCAGCCCGCAGGAAGGGTTGACATTCGTTGCCGCCGGCGCGCAGGCCATTCCCTTCCCGGCGGCCAGCTTCGACCTGGGCATGATGCTGAAGTCGCTGCACCATGTACCGATGGACCTGATGGCCCAGGCGCTGGGCGAAGCCGCGCGGGTCCTGCGCCCCGGCGGCCACCTGTATGTGTCCGAACCGGTCTATGCAGGCCCGCTCAATGATGTCGTGCGCCTGTTCAACGACGAAGGCGTGGTGCGGGCCGCCGCCCAAGCCGCGGTCGATACGGCCATGCGCGGCAAGGACTGGTCCGAGTGCCGGGATATCCACTTCCACATGCCGGTGCGCTTTCGCGATTTTGCGGAGTTCGAGCAGAAAATGATCCGGCAAACCTTCGCCGACCATAATCCGAATGCAGCGTTGATGGCGGAAATTCGCGCCGCGTTCGAGGCGCGCTCGGGTCCGGCGGGCATGGACCTGACGCGTCCCATGCATGTGCGTCTGCTGCGCCGTGCTGGTTGAAGTGTGGGCCGGGCTCGACATTCCTTGCACTGGATCAATGTCGGCAATTCCTGATCAGGTCCAATAGCCTTTTGTCAGGAAATCACATGAGCCACGATATCGAGATCAACCTGCGCCAGGAGAAGGACTACCGGTTCGCCATCGACTTCGGCGCCGGCAAGCCCCTCCTGTATGGCGACGAACCGCCTCCCCTGGGTGGCGGCAGCGGGCCCACGCCGGTTCAGTTGCTGGCGGCCGCGGTCGGCAATTGCCTTTCCGACAGCCTGTATTTCGCGCTTTCAAAGTTCAAGCAGGATCCGCAGGGCATAGCCACACGGGTCACGGCAAGCGTCGGCCGCAATGCCGAAGGGCGCATGCGTGTCACGCAAATGCAGGTGGCCGTGACCCTGGGCGCGATGGCGGCCTCGATCGAGCATCTGGATCGTGCCTTGGCGCAATTCGAGGGCTTTTGCACCGTGGCGCAAAGCGTCGGGCAAGGCATCCCGATCGAAGTCGCCGTCCATGATGGCGCAGGTACCAAAGTGAAATAAACCCGAGCGAGAGATCGATGAAAAAACCCGCAGGCAAGCATGCTCCCCGCAAGACCCACGCCCAGGCGCTGGAACGCTGGAATGGCCGTTACAGCGCGCCCGGTTTCCTGTTCGGCGAGGCGCCCAACGCCTACCTTGCCTCAAAGGCCGATGTACTGCCCAAAAAGGGGCGCGCGCTGTCGGTAGCGGACGGTGAGGGCCGCAACAGCGTGTGGCTGGCCGCGCGCGGCATGCAGGTAGATGCGCTGGATTTTTCACCCGTGGCCATCGCCAAAGCCAGGGCATTCGCCGCGACCCGCGGTGTGAACGTCAACTTCGCCGTGGCCAATGTGGTCGAGCTCGAATGGCCTGCCGAAACATACGACGCGATCGCGGCGATCTTCATCCAGTTCGCCACGCCGGAGGAGCGCGCGCGGTTGTTCGCCTGGTTCATGCGTGCTCTCAAGCCGGGCGGACTCCTGGTGTTGCAGGGATATCGCGTCGAGCAACTCGGCTACGGCACCGGCGGCCCGCCGGAGCGCGACCATCTTTACTCCGCGGCGATGATACGAAAGGCGTTTTCCGGCTGCGAGATCCTCGAACTGGCCACTTACGACGAGGAGATTCATGAAGGCGCCGGTCACAACGGCATGTCGGCCCTGCTGGGCGCGACGATCCGTCGTCCCTGACGGGTTGAGTGACGGCGCCACTGCGTGATTTTCATGGCAAACATGCGCCGGCCCGACCGCCTCGCGCGCCTGTTCTTGGGATTGTTGCTGGCCGAGGCAGGCTTCTTCTGGCTCGGCGGCGGCCTGCTGGTCGCCGCCTATCTCGCTGCGCTGGTGCTGCTCGCCACCGCGGTCCTGGGATCCTGTCCGCTCTACGGATTGGCGGGCATCGGGCGCACCCTCGCGGCACCCGCGGCGGCGGGTTGGCTTACCCGGATCGCTGTGCCAGTGTTGGCTGTACTGTTGCTGGTGGCTTTTGCCATCGCGAGCAATTTCGCGTCGCGCAAGTTCTTCCTTGAGGAATTCAACGCGATGAACAATGAGTACAAGCAGGCCTTGTTCCATTCCGGAAAGGGTGATCGCGCGCAGGCCATGCGGCACTACGAACAGCTGGCAGCCCGTTTCATGGAGTTCGGCACGAAGTACGAGGATTACCGCCCTTGGGCGTTGCGCGGCGACGCGAGTTTCGGCACGGACCTGAGGCGCGTGTCGGGCTTCTTCTCCGCGGCCCGTCCGGAGGTGGCCGCCGGTGATCTGCAGAAGGCGCACCTGGCCCTTGAGGAGGCGCGCCCTCTGCTGCAAGGCATCTTGAGGCGCAACAATTTTTCACTGCTCGCGGTGGCACTGGTCGATTTTCATGACCCGATGGAACTGATCGTCGAGGCAGCGCAGCGCCGGGAAGTCGTCAAGGTCGGCGCGCTGTATGCCGAAGTGAGCGAAAGCCTGAAGGCGGTTGAGGCGCAGGCCAACGACCCCGACATCCAGGCCATTCGGAGGAACCTGGATGACCTGCGCGTATCGGCGCAAGCGGGCAAGCTGGAAGAACTATCCGCCAGGGCGGAACAACTCAAGCGCAGCTTCGCCAAGGTGTATCTGGCACGCGGTTGATGCGGAGTCGAACCGCATCGGCGTGTGGCTTGAAGTAGCTGATGGTCAAAGCGAGCGCCCTTCGCCCTGCTCCTCGTACGTTACGCCGTCGCGGATGCGGTAAATCCGCTTGAAAGTAGGGATGATCTTGTCATCGTGGGTCACGACGATGATGGCAGTCTGAAACTTGACCGCCATCGCGCCGAGGATGCGCATCACCGCCAGCCCGCGCTCGCCGTCCAGCGGCGCGGTGGGCTCGTCGGCCAGGATCACCGGCGGTTGATTGGCCAGCGCGCGCGCGATCGAAACGCGCTGCTGTTCGCCCCCCGAGAGTTGCGATACCGCGGCACGGGCGCGGTGCGCGACGTCGAGCGCCGCGAGTAGTTCCTGCGCGCGGGCGCGGGCCTGGCCATCCGGCTTGCCGGCCAGCATGGGAAGGAGCGCGACGTTGTCGCCGGCATCCAGAAACGGGATCAGGTAGGGCGCCTGGAAAATGAAGCCTATGCGGTCGCGTCGCAGCGCGCGCAGGTCGCGGGTCTGCCAGCCGCCCCTGGCGCTGTCGAAGATGGACTCGCCGCCGATGGCCATGCGCCCGGCGGTCGGCGCGATCACCGCACCCAGGCACTTGAGCAGGGTACTTTTTCCCGAACCGGAAGGACCGATCAGGCCGATCACCTCGCCGGGCGCCACCTGCATGTCGACGTTCTTTAAGGCATCGACAGCGGTGTCGCCGCTGCCGTAGCGCTTGGTGACGCCCTCAATGCGAATGGCGGCAGGGGTGGTTTCGCTCATGACGCTAGCCGCCGATCGCGGTGGCCGGATCGACGCGCAACGCCGCACGGATCGACACCACGCTGGCGATGGCGCAGATCAGCATGACGGCCGCGAAGCCGCGCAAGGTATCCGCGGTTTCCAGGAGCACAAATTTCGGAAAGTACGGTGCCCAGAGCGTGGCGGCGATTTTTCCGACAATGAAACCGACAAGCCCCAGGCCGAGCGATTCCTTGAGGATCATGCCGGCGATGGTGCGGTCGCGCGCGCCGATCAGTTTGAGCACCGCGATCTCGCGGATCTTGCCCAGTGTCATGGTGTAGATGATGAACGAGACGATGGCAGCGCTGACCACCGCTAGGATCACCAGGAACATGCCGATCTGCTTCGCCGCGGTGGCGATCAGCTTGGCTATAAGGATTTCTTCCATCGCCTCGCGGGTGTAGGCCTCGAGATGTTTCCAGCGGCGGATTTCCGCCGCGACCTCATTCGCATCATGACCAGGTGCCACGCGCAGGAGCACGGCGTTGACGTTACGACTGGTGGTCTGGCTGGCGATCACCGCGTCGAGCAGGCCCGGAACATTCGGGCGGTTGAAGGCCGGGTTGGCGGCGCTGCGCGCGCGATCGTTGACGATCGCGTCGTTGTCCTTGAGGAACTGCGCCTCCTGCGCGTCCTTGAGCGGTATGAAGATCATCGGATCACCGCTGGAGGAAACCATGCGCCGGGTCAGGCCGACCACCTGGTAGTCGTGACGGCGGATGCGCACCCGATCGCCCACCCGGAAGCCGGTTTTCTCGTCGGCGACCGCCTCGTAGTGCGGACGCGCTATCGGCCGCCCGGCGATCAGGAAGCCGGGCGCGCCCGGCTTGTCCGGTGCCGATAGGTCGACCCCCACCACCATCACCCGCACGTCGGCGCCGTCGTGTTGAACCTGCATCGCGAGATAGGTGACATTGGCGACCTCGGCCACGCCCGGCATTCCGGCGATGCCGCGCCATGTGTCGTCGCGCAGGCTGGACGGTTCGGCATAGGGGCCGAGGGTGTCCTTCTGCACCACCCAGAGGTCGGCGCCGCTGTTGTTGAGCAGGGCGCGTGCGTCGTCGATCATGCCGCGATAGATGCCCGCCATCGAGAGCGTGACCCCGATCAGCAATCCGAGGCCGACGCCGGTAAACAGGTACTTCCCCCAGGAGTGCAGGATGTCGCGTCCGGCCAGGCTGATCATGATCCGGCGACGCCAATGCCCTTGACCACGCGCACGCGCTGGCCGGCGCGCAGTTCCGCGGGCGAGTGTTCGATCACCGCGTCGCCCTCTTTGAGGCCTTCCAGAACCTGGGCGCGGCCATCGAGAGTCTGGATACCGACCCTGACAGGTGCGAACGCGGTCTTGCCACCCTCGATGCGCCAGACCCCGGTCTGCCGGCCAACCCGATGCAGCGCCGCGGCGGACACGCTGAGCGCATTCTTGACCGGCGGCAGGTCGACGGTTGCCTCCGCCAGTTCACCGGTGGTCAGCCCGGCGGGCATCTGGTCGAAGCCAATGTTGACCAGGCGCTCTTCGGTCACACTGTCGCTGCCGGTTTCGATGCGCGCCACCTTTCCATTGATTGGCGCCTGCGGCTGCGAGCGCAGCACCACCCGCGCCGTCTGGCCGACCATCAAGCCGGTGGCGCGGCCCTGGTCGAAGCGCGCCTTGACCCACAGGCTGTGCGGATCGATCAAGCGCAGCACCGCCTGGCCGGCGATCACGGTCGAGCCGGGTTCGCCTTCGCGTGCCGTCACCAGGCCATCGATCGGGCTCACAAGCCGGAACTGCGAGCGCTGTTTGCCGATGCCCGCGCGATCCGAACCCAGCCGGGTGGCTTCGCGCTGCGCCGCCGCCAATGCCGCCTTCGACGAATCCAGCGCGGCGGCCGCGGCGTTGGCCTCATGCTGCTTGGCATCGGCGGCTTCCGGGCTGACGAACGATTTCTGCTGCAATTCACGGAAGCGCCGGGCACTCGCCGAGGCCAGCGCGCTGCGGCTGGCGGTTTCGCGTACCTGCGCCTCGGCGCCCGCCACATTGGCCTGCGCGCGCAGCACCGCGCTGGACGCGCTTGACGCGCGCTCGTCAAGATCAACCGCGTCGAGTTCGGCCAGCAACTGGCCGGCCTTGACGGCCTCGCCCTGATCCACCAGGACGCGCGTCACCCGTGCCGCCTGCGTCGGGCCGATCAGGTACGCGCGTCTGGCCTCGATGGTGCCGATGCCGAAGATCTGCGGCCTCAAATCGGACCTCTCGACCGTCGCCTGGGTGACCTCGATGGCGCGCAGCGGCCCGTTTTTCAGGATCAGAAGCGCGCCGCCGGCGACCAAAACAATGCCGGCGGCGCCGATCAGGAGCCCTTTGAGTGTCAGTTTCATGGCCGCCGCCGGATCGGTCCCGTCATCTCACGCACCCGGCGCATGCGCCATGACTTGCCTGCACACCTGGCGGTACGCGACCCAGGAAATCGCCAGCCACACCAGCGAGCGGAAGGTCAGCGCGGCGACGGTGCGCATCTCGTAGGCGCCGCCGTTGGCCACGTGGACCCCGAACGTCGCGAACACCAGCAGGGTGGCGATGGCGATCAGGAACGCCAGTCCCGCGGCCCAGCGCCGTTGCAGCCACAGTCCGGCACCCGCGGCGACATAGGCGAACCCGGCGAGGAAGTTGAACCAGACCACGAAGCCGACATAGGCGCCGGCGGAGCGCTGCGCGTCATCCGGGCCGAACAGTACCGAACCGCCGGAAAAAATGCTCAACAGGCCAAAGAGTACGGCGACCGCCGCCGCGCTGGTCAGCCACCAGCCACGTTTGCCAGGATAGGTGCTCATTTGAATCTCCTTGTTCATTTCAGTGATGTTGTTCCCAACGGTTACCAATGCAAGTGCTGTGGGCGCATTCGTCGTCGCCGATCTCGCCTTGGTCCGGCTGCGGCGTCCAGTGGGCTAGGTGCAGGGGCCATGGCGTCAGTCGCGCGACAGGGTGAGCACCGCTTCCAGGCCACCGCCAGGATGGTTGCGCAGGCACAGGTCGCCGCCGTGGGCGCGCGCGATGTCGCGCGCGATCCCCAGGCCCAGCCCGGTGCCGCCGGTGGCGCGGTTGCGGGATGTCTCAAGTCGGTAGAAGGGCTCGAACACGCGTTCGAGTTCAGCGTCCGGTATGCCGGGCCCGTTGTCGCGGATGCGTATCGTCACTTCGGCCGGGCCATCCAAGACGCTTACATGGGCGCTCCCGCCGTACAGCGCCGCGTTGTCCAGCAAGTTGGCCAGGCAGCGCTTGAGCGCGAGCGGCATCCCGCGCACCGGCGTGTCGGTACGGCCTTCGACGCTGACGTTGCGACCCAGTTCGGCCTGGTCCGCCTGCAGGCTTTCGACCAGCGCCATGAGGTCGATCGGCTGATGTGCTTCGCTGCCCAGGCCGCGCATGAAGTCTAGGGTCTGCGCGACCATCGCCTCCATCTCCTTCAGGTCCTTCTCGAAGCGCAGCCGCTCATCGTCGTCATCGAGCAGTTCGGCGCGCAGGCGCATGCGCGTGATCGGCGTCTTCAGGTCGTGCGACATCGCAGTCAGCAGGCGGGTGCGTTCGTCGATGAACCGGACCAGGCGCGTCTGCATGTCGTTGAAGGCGCGGGCCGCGCGCCTGACCTCGGTGGGGCCGTGCTCCGGAAGCGGTGGACGATGGATGTCGCGCCCCAGTGCCTCCGCCGCGCCGGCCAGCAGGTTGAGCGGTTGGGTCACCCAGCGCACCGCCACCAGCGACAGCACCGCCACCACGGCCAGCAAGACCAGCAGCGTGAGGACCAGGCGCAAGGGCAGATTGGCGGCGTCGCGCGGAATGCGGGTATCAAATGAGGCCCAGCTACCGTCGTTCAGGCGTACCTGCACCGCGAAGCGCACACCTCCCGGCATGAATGAGCGGGGCCCGGCCATCGGCATCTCCGCGCCCATCATTCCGGCATGGCGTCCCATTCCGGGGCCGGCAATGTCCACTGTTTCCACCACCTCCGCGCTCACGGCGAAGGGCCGCTCATCACCCAGCGCGGCGCGCAATATGGTGGAAAACATCGTCGCATGCGGCGTGCCGAGTGGCGTACCGGCCGCGCCCGCCGGCGCCCGGCCGAGCGTGAGCGTAAGCGGAGGGGCGCTGAAAATCCCGGCGATGCGCTGACGTTCGGTATCCCCCACGGCATCCAGCAACTTGACGGTATCGGCGATGCGCCGGGCCGACTGCATGCCGGTGCTGCGCACCAGCAATTGGTCGCGTTCCGCGAAGTTGATGGCCGCGCTCAGAAGTTGCGCCACCAGAAGGCCGGCGAACAGCACCAGCGCCAGGCGCCCGTACAGGGAGCGCGGCAAGAATCGCATCAGGCGCTGCCCTTGACGGGAACGGCCAGCACGTAACCTTCACCGCGAACGGTCTTGATGAGCTGCGGGTCGCGCGGGTCGTCGCCCAGGCGCTGGCGCAGTCGGCTCACCTGCACGTCGATGCTGCGGTCGAGGGCTTCGGCCTCGCGACCTTGCGTGAGGTCCACCAGCTGGTCGCGGTTGAGCACCCGGTTCGGATGGTTGAGGAAGATTCGCAGCAGGCGGAACTCCGCGCCACCCAGCGGGCTGACCACGCCGTCCGGGGACACCAGGTGGCGGTGCGCGGTGTCGAGCGTCCAGCCGGCGAACTCGAGGTGGCGAAGTTCGTCAGCGCGCAGGTTCTCGGGCAGGCTGCGCGCGCGCCGCAGGGTGCTCTTGATGCGTGCCAGCAGTTCGCGCGCGGAAAACGGCTTGGGCAGGTAATCGTCAGCGCCCATTTCCAGGCCGACGATGCGGTCGGTCTCTTCGCCGCGCGCGGTCAGCATGATGATCGGGATGTCCGACTTCGCGCGCAGGTTGCGGCACAGCACCAGGCCGTCGTCACCCGGAAGCATGAGATCGAGCACGATCAGGTCGAAGCGCCCGCGCTCGAGCGCCTGCCACATGGCGCGACCATCGGCCGCCGTGGTGGCGCGCATGCCGTTCTTCTGCAGATAGGTACCGAGCAGGCTGCGGATGTCGGCATCGTCGTCGACGATCAGGATGTGGTCTTGGTTATCCATGAGCCTATTCTCGGGCGCCTCGGCGCGCAGTGGGAAGCTGGCTTGTAACCCACTGTGTCACGCCGTCCGGGTGACGCTGTGCGCTACAAAAAGGCCGCCCCCTGAAATATCCCGCTTACAGGCGGGTGATGAAATGACACCTGTTGCATACGGGCGGGTTCAGCCGCGCCGCGCCCGGCAACAGAAAATTCAACTACAGGAGATTGAACATGAAACGCAGTCAGAAAATCGTCGCGGGCCTGGTTGCAGCGGCCTCCCTGATGATCACCGCCGCAGTGTATGCCCACCCGGGTGGTATGGGGCAGGGAATGGGGGAGGGTGGCATGGGTCACCGCATGATGGGAGCCGGCATGGGTGACGGCCATGGCCATGGAATGATGGGGCATGGCATGGGCAAAGGAGCGATGGGGCCGGGACATGCGGGACCTGGCGCAGCCGGGCAACTGATGACCCCCGAGGAGCGCACGACGATGCGGGAAAAGATGCGCAGTGCCAAGACTCCCGAGGAACGCCAGAAGCTGGCCGAAGCCAATCGCGCCGAGATGCAGAAGCGCGCCAAGGAAAAGGGTATCGCGCTGCCGGAAGGCCGCGGACCCGGCGCGGGCATGGGGCCACAATCGGGCGGGCACAAGCACTGAGTCATCCGGCTTGACCTGAAGCAAAAAGGGCGGGTTTCTCCGCCCTTTTTCGCTTGCCAAACGATGGTCACTTCCCGAACCACATGCGCGCCAAGAGATTGTCCTTGAGCCGGAATTGGTGATAAATCACCCCAGCCACGTGCAGCAGCACCAGGATCAATAGCGCCGGCGCGGCAACACCGTGCACCAGGCGTGCGGTGAAGTCATGGAAATCCGCCGGCAGGGTTGCGCCCGAGCCACCGAAGACGATCGGCATCAAGCCGGATTTGATCGAAAGCGACACACCGCTCAACGTCATCAGAAACACCAGCGCGTACAAGGCGTAGTGCACGGCCTTGCCGAGCCAATCGAGAAACAGATTCCCCGTCGCGGCGTGGGCGGGCCTGGGCAGGCGCAGGCGGGCTATCAGGCGGATCATGATCACGATCAGTGTCAGGCCGCCCAGCGCGAGATGAATCGCCAGATTGGGCAGTTTTGCGGCGTCGTTCGGCAGCCCGCTCATGTATTTGCCAAGCGGAAACGCCGCGACCAACAGTACGAGGATCAGCCAATGCAGCGTGACCTGCAATGGATGGTAACGGCTGGGTGATGGATTTGCCATGTTGCCTCCTTCTGGTTCAAACCACTGCGCGGCGGAAAATGCCCGCGATGTCCCGACGGGACGAATGGACCGTCTATTTGCAGTTGTTGTGCAGCTTCCACTTTTCCTCGTGGCCCATAGCCTTGGCGAAATTCGGCACCTTGCAGCGTTCTTCGACGGCTGCGGTTGCGGCGCTCGCAGACGCAGACCGATCGGCGGCAAGGTCATTGCCGGCGTTGTGTCCCGCGATCAGGGTGCCCACGCCGTAAATCATGCCGACATAAAGCGCCACGATCGCCAGTGGGGCCAGGCCGAATGGCCTGGCGGCCGGGGTCTGGCTGATATCGCAGATCCCGCCCGGGCAGAGCTGCGCCTTTTCGCGATTGAAGAGGTTGTAGATCGAACAGCCGACACAGATTCCAAATGCGGTTTCGAAAAACAGCAGCAAGAGGCAGATCAGGCAGACGATCAGGTTGACCGGGCCGACCACGTTGTTGAGCACGACCAGATAAAACATCGTCAGCGCCAACGCGAAGCCGACGGCCCACGCAAAGCGCTTTTGCGGGGCACCGACCCATTCCTCCCTCTGCCTCCTGACGGCGAAACGGCCGAGGATCATGCTCGGCGCGAATTTCGGGTTGACGAACAGGCGGATCGTGAAGTCGATCAGGAAGGCGACGACGAAAACGCGGGTGGGCTGGAAGTTGCCTGTCAGCCATGCGGTGAGAAAGGTGATCATGGCGAAGAAGAACAGGATGCCGGCCGCGGCTCGCACCTCCCGCTCGTTCAGGACGCGTACTTCGTAGGCGTCGAGTTTTTCACCGAACTGGAAAATGGATTTCATATGCAGGGGCCTCCGAGGTATGAGATGAGCCGGGGCCGGACGGTGAAAGTGCGCCGGCCTGCGGTGACTGACGGATTTGAGCAGGATCGCCTGGGCGGTGTGTTACGCAGCGCGGCAGATTTGCATCGCCGTTAAGCGAATCGGGCGTTGGCAACACTGTGTTACAAACATCTCCGCGTTGAAGTCAATTGCTGGTCCGATGTTTGACTTGTTCATGAGGACGTTTTTGTCTGCCGCCAATCGCTCGATCGCATTTTTTGATGGCCAGTTCGCCCGCCAATCCGCAAGCGCCGACTACGCCCTCAACCCGTTCGAAACGTCCGCGCTTGCGCACCTGCGCGGCCGGGTGCTGGATTTCGGGTGCGGCCTTGGCAACCTGGCGGTTGCGCTTGCGCGGCAAGGCTGCGAGGTGCTTGCGGTTGATGCCAGCCCCAACGCCGTCAGCGACCTGGCCGCGCGTGCCGCGCGTGACAAACTCGCAATCCAGGCGCAGCTTGCAGATGCGCGCGAGTACCGGCCCGACTGCGCGTTCGACAGCATCGCCTGCATAGGCCTGTTGATGTTTGTCGATTGCAAGGCCGCCCACGAAATACTTGGCCGGCTCAAGGCAGCGCTCAAGCCGGGCGGCGTCATCGCGTTCAACGTATTGGTGGAGGGCACCACCTTCATGGACATGTTCGACGCCTCCGGCCATTGCCTGTGGCCCGTGGAGGACGTGACCGCAGCTTTTGCGGGTTGGTCGATCGTGCTGGCGGAAGACGCCGAATTCGCCGCGCCCGGCGGGACATTCAAGCGCTTTCGAACCGTGGTGGCGCGCTCGCCGGTTGGCGCCGCGTAGCAACATTGCCTGGCCGATTGCGCCGATTCTTATCCCGCATATACTCAGACGAATGAGCAAAATGAACTTCCCCGTGTTCTACGCCCGCGCCGAGTTCTACGAGGTGAAGGGCGTCCTGGTGTCTCTCGGCAACTGTGAATCCGACGAGGTGCCGGCATGCGCCGCGTGGGATGTTTTGCCGCCGCGCAAGTTCGATCCTGTCGTGGCCCGCACCGAAGGGGAAGCGATCTCGCATGTGCGGTTCAACATGCTTCTCACCAAGGCCTTCCCGGATTTGTGATCGATTCGGCGCGATTTGTCGTACTCCGTACTCTGAATCCGGTTGTGAATTCGCGTAAGCTTCGAGATCCGGGGCTCATGCAGGCCCCCGGCCACACAGGCGGCGTCCAAATCGCCCAAGCCCTGCGCTCAATGCTATTGGGGCTACTCCATGGACACCGCATCTACGCCTGACCTGCCGTTCGTTTCCGCCGCGCAAATTGCATCCTGCATGGGGGGCGTCGGCACCCCCGTGTTCATTGACGTGCGCCGCATGCCGGCGTTTGAAGCATCTCCGCGCATGATCGCCGGTGCGCTAAGGATCGCGCCGGACGATTTGCCTGCGCAGCTCGCGATGTTGCCTGGCGGTCGCCGGCTCGTGGCCTACTGCGTGCACGGGCATGAGGTCAGTCGCGGCGCAGCCCGCACCCTGCTGGATGCGGGCCACGAGGCGGCTTATCTGGAGGGAGGCATCGAGGAATGGCTGTCGGCGGGCCTTCCCACCATGACCAAAGCGCCTGCGCTTGGACTGCCTGCGACTGCCGAAAGGCCGACGCGCTGGATCACCCGAGAACGACCCAAGATCGACCGTATCGCCTGCCCCTGGCTGGTGCGCCGCTTCATCGACCCGACTGCCGAGTTTCTTTACGTGCCCGCGTCCGAGGTACTGGCCGAGGCTGACCGCTGCGGCGCGATTCCCTACGATGTGCCGGACGTGCGGGTGTCACATCGCGGTGAACAAGGCGAGTTGTGCAGTTTCGATGCGCTGCTGGCCGAATGTGGCCTGGAGGACGCCTGCCTGCATGAACTCGCAACGATTGTGCGCGGCGCCGATACGGGCAAGCCTGAACTCACGCCCCAGTCCCCTGGTCTGCTGGCGATCTCCCTCGGCCTGTCGGTCAACTTCCCTGACGATCATGCGATGCTCGAACAGGGCATGGTCATGTATGACGCGCTCTACGCCTGGCTTCGTTCAGCGCGCGCAGAGGCCCACAATGCCGCTCTATTCGTAAAGTCATGACATCAAACGACACGCCGGCCGCGGTTTCATTTGGCGAAGCCTTCCGCTTCTGGCTCAAACTCGGCTTCATCAGCTTCGGTGGGCCGGCCGGGCAGATCGCCCTGATGCACCAGGAACTCGTCGAGCGGCGCCACTGGATCTCGGAGAAGCGCTTCCTGCATGCCTTGAACTATTGCATGGTGCTTCCCGGCCCGGAGGCGCAGCAACTCGCCACTTACATCGGCTGGCTGATGCATCGCACCTGGGGGGGCGTGGTGGCGGGCGTGTTGTTCGTGCTGCCCTCGCTGTTTATCCTGATCGCCTTGTCGTGGATCTACATCGCCTACGGCAACACGACGCTGGTGGCGGGCTTGTTCTTCGGCATCAAACCCGCGGTCACGGCAATCGTGTTGCAGGCGGCGCACCGCATCGGTAGCCGCGCCCTCAAGGGGCCGGTGCCGTGGGTCATTGCAGCCGCTGCGTTTGCGGCCATATTCGTTTTCAACACGCCGTTTCCCGCCATCGTCATCGCCGCCGGCCTGATCGGCGCGCTGCATGGGCGCGTTTCGCCGCAAAGCTACAAGGCGGGTGGCGGGCATGGCGCGGCAGGCAAGTCCTATGGCCCGGCGGTCATAGATGACGCCACGCCGACCCCGCCGCATGCGCGCTTTTCCTGGCCACGCCTGGCATTGGTGTTCATCGCCGGCGCGCTACTCTGGGCAGTCCCGATGGGCGCGCTTACTGCCGTCCTTGGCTGGGGCCATACACTCACGCAAATGGGCTGGTTCTTCACCAAGGCGGCCCTGCTTACTTTCGGTGGCGCTTACGCCGTGCTTCCTTATGTTTACCAGGGGGCGGTCGCCGATTTCCGCTGGCTCACCCCCACGCAGATGATCGACGGCCTGGCGCTGGGCGAAACCACCCCGGGCCCGCTCATCATGGTGGTGGCTTTCGTGGGTTTCGTGGGCGGCTATGTCCAGGCGCTGTTCGGACCCGACCAGATGTTAATCGCCGGTGCGGTGGCGGCGTGCGTGGTCACCTGGTTCACCTTCCTGCCCTCATTCCTGTTTATCCTGGCCGGCGGCCCGCTGGTGGAATCGACCCACGGCAACATCAAGTTCACCGCACCCCTGGCGGCGATTACCGCGGCGGTGGTCGGGGTGATCGTCAACCTGGCACTTTTTTTCGGCTACCACGTGTTTTGGCCGACGGGATTCGGTGGCGCTTTCGACTGGATTTCCGCGCTGATCGCGGCAGGTGCAGCGGTGGCGCTGTTTCGTTACAAGCGCAATGTGATGCATGTCATTGGTACTTGCGCCCTGGTCGGGCTGGCCGTGAAACTCGCCGGCGTGTGAAAAATGGCGCCGCGGCTTGCGCAGCCCGTGGCTTGTCATGAAATATTCATTTGACGGAAACGATCTGCGCGGCTACCTTTCGCCGCTTTTTTGCCGGAATTCATTTGATGACAGGTGCCCGCCAGTGGATTGGAGTTGCGCTTTGCCTCGTGGCTTGCTGGCCCGGGCCGGGTGCCGCCCAGGTGGCCGGGGAACAGCTGGCGGATGTCAAGTTCCAGCTCACCTACAACTGGCAACGCCACGGGTCGTTCCGCTCGGCTTATGCGGCTGCCAACAGCCTGCCGTCGATGCGCGACAAGATGTATACCTTCTCCACCACGGCGCACATCGGTGGCCGCCCGTGGCAGGGAGGCGAGGTCTATTTCAACCCGGAGATCGCCCAGGGCGTGCCCTTCGGCGGCGCGCTGGTAGGGCAGGGCGGTTTCACCAACGGCGAAATCACCCGCGCGGCCGGCACCAGTCCCACTATTTACCGGCAACGCCTGTTCCTGCGCCAGACCTGGAACCACGGTGGCGGCAGGGAGGCCATCCCATCCGACTTCAACCAGCTCGCCGGCAGTGTGGACAAGAACCGCTTCGTCCTCACCGTGGGCAATTTTTCCACACTGGATGTTTTCGACGACAACGCCTACGCCAAGGATCCGCGCGCCCAGTTCATGAACTGGAGCAACTGGACTTATGGCGCTTTCGACTATGCGGCAGACGCCCGGGGTTTCGGCTGGGGCTTCGCCGGGGAATGGTATCGCGACGACTGGGTGCTACGTTTCGGGCGCATGACCGGCCCGCGCGAACCCAATGGCTTGCCGACCGACTTCGCCATCGGCCGGCACTATGGCGACCAGCTTGAATTGGAACGTGGCTACACGCTATTCGGCCAGCCGGGCCGTGCGCGCGTGCTGGCCTGGCGCAACCGGGCCGTGCTGGCAAGCTTTTCCGATGCTCTGGCGTTTCTTCGCGCGAACCCTGGCAGCAATCCGCAGGCGTTCTTCGCCGTGCGCGGCACCCCGAAGATCAAGTACGGAATCGGCGTCAACCTTGAACAAGCACTGGGCCGCGACGGTGGTGTATTCCTGCGCGCGATGAAGGCGGACGGCAAGACCGAAACCCACGCCTTCACCGAGGTGGATGGCTCGCTTTCGGTGGGCGGTTCGATGAACGGCAAATCATGGGGACGCGCGGGTGACAACGTCGGCGTCGCCTTCGCGCGCAATTCGCTTTCAGACGAACGCCGCCGCTACCTTGAAGCTGGCGGCATCTCGTTCTTCATCGGTGACGGCGCGCTCAATTACCGCCCTGAGCAGATTCTTGAGGCCTATTACAGCGTCGGTGTTACCAAGTCGCTCTGGTTCACCTTCGACGTGCAGCACATCCGCAACCCGGCCTACAACGCTGATCGCGGCCCGGTGAACGTTCTCGCTTTCCGGTTGCACGCGCACTTCTGATCAACGCCGTATCGCTTTCTCGGCGCATCCGCAATCCGGGCGATGACGCTGGTCGTCAGCGGATCAACGCGCGCTAGTGGCCGCTACACCAGCGGCTTCAATCCTTCCAGCAAGGTCGGAAGCAGTTCCGACACCGTCGGATGTATGTGCATGGCGCGCTGCATGGTGTCATAGGGCGCGTCGGCCACCATCAGGTCGAGGATCGAATGGATCACTTCGTCGCCTTCTATGCCAAGCAGGGCCGCGCCGAGAAACCGGTTGCTTCCGGCATCCACCAAAACCTTCATGAAGCCCTGGGTTTCGCCACGTTCGCGGGCGCGGCCCACCCTGGTCATTGGCATGGTGGCGATGAGCGCCTTGCGGCCACTGGCCGCGAACGCTGCGCGGACCTCGCGCTCGCTCATGCCGACCCGGCCCAGCGGCGGATCGATGAACAGTGCGTAGGCAGGGATCCTCTCGGAGACGCGGCGCGCGCCGCCATCGAGCAGGTTGGCCGCAACGATCTCGTAGTCGTTCCATGACGTGTGGGTAAAGGCACCGCGACCGTTAACGTCGCCCAGCGCCCAGATGCCTGCGACGTTGGTGGCGAGGCGGTCGTCCACTGTGATGAATCCGCGGCTGTCCGTCGCCACCCCGGCGTGCTCAAGCCCCAGGTCGGCGCTGTTGGGGGTGCGCCCGGTGGCCACCAGCAGGTGAGTGCCGGTGAGTTCTTCAATGCTGCCATCGCAATCAACCGCCACCGCTACGCCTTCGGCGTGCCGGGCGACTGAAAGGCACTTGGCGTTGAGACGTACCGCTATGCCCTCATGCTCGAGAATCGCGCGGACTGCGTCCGAGATGTCGGAGTCCTCGCGCCCGATCAGGCGCGGGCCGGTCTCGATCACCGTGACGCGGGCGCCGAAGCGGCGCATGATCTGCGCGAACTCAAGGCCGATGTAGCTGCCGCCGATGATCAGCAATTGGTTCGGGACGACGTCGAGTTCCATCACGCGCGAGCTGTCGAGATAGTCGACCTGGTCCAACCCAGGGATGTCGGGCACGCTGGCGCGGCCACCCACGTTGATGAAGATTTCCGTCGCCTCCAAGGTTTCCGCACCCACCTGCACCGTGCGCGGTCCGGTGAACCGCGCATGACCCTGAATCACCGTCAGGCCCGGCGTGTTGCGCAGCCATTGTTCAACCCCGCGGGTAGACTGGGCGACCACGGCGTCCTTGCGCGCCTTTACGCGCGCCATGTCAACACGAAATCCGCCGTCGATGACCACGCCGTAGTCAGCCCCGGTGTGCGCGACATGCGCGGCGCGCGCGCTTGCGACCAGAGTCTTGGTGGGCACGCAGCCGACATTGACACAGGTGCCGCCAAAGCGCTTGCGCTCGATGATGGCCACCTTGCGGCCGGCCTTGGCCAGGCGCACCGCGAGGGCGGGGCCGGCCTGGCCGGTGCCGATCACGATGGCGTCGAAAAATGTTGTCATTGCGTTTCCTTTCGCGGATAACGATGTGGTGGCCGGCCAGTGTGGCACCGATCGCTGCCGCCAGCGCAGTCACGGATATGTTGGCGTCGCCATGGCAAGCCGACCAATTTGTATACTTGTCGACGCGGCGGTGGGCTCATGATGTTCCAGGTTCGCTTGCGAATCGTATTGAGAGGGTCGGCGTCCATGGACGGGATTGGAAGCCCTGTAGTTGCTCGAGAGTCAAGGGTTAATATGACAAATCGCTGCGCGAGATCAGGAGAAAGCAATGAGTATCAGGGAGCTCGCCAAACCGGCCGGCACGCCGTTGGAAATTGTGTGCCATTGCGAACGCCAGGGCCTGTTGCCGGCGCCGGCACGCTCGCAAAGCAACTATCGGCAGTATGGTGCCGCCCTGGAGCCGTTGCGAACGCGTTAGCCTTTTGGCGCGACGACCAAAGCCTGTGTCGACTCGACAACATGATCTACCGGCACTGCGCGGCGGCCTGATCGCCCTTGGCGCCGCGCTGCTGTTCGGCGCCAGTACGCCGCTGGTGCAGAAGTTTGGCGCAGGCGTCGGCAGCTTCTGGACCGCGGCCCTGCTCTACGCCGGCGCGGCGTTCGCCGGTGGGTTGTCCTTGCGCCCGGCGGCGCGCGAGGCACAACTGCGCCAGTCCGACTTGCCGCGCCTGTTTGCGATGGCCGCTTGCGGCGCGGCACTTGGACCCGTGCTGTTGGCCTGGGGCCTGGCGCATACCAGCGGCACCGGGGCCTCCCTGATGCTCGCGCTCGAAGCGGTATTTACCGCCCT
This sequence comes from Burkholderiales bacterium, assembly GCA_965279115.1. GTDB lineage: Bacteria > Pseudomonadota > Gammaproteobacteria > Burkholderiales > JAEUOS01 > JAEUOS01. Next base: position 1,523,391 of record OZ257137.1, on the reverse strand, counting down.
GCTTGCACGTGCCATCTACGCGGAACAGCTGGATCGCCGCACGGCGGGCGCGATGGGCCTGCTGACCGCCGGCGGGGTGGCACTGATTCTGGACAACGGGCAGGCCACGGGGAGTGCTTACCTGCCCGGGCTGCTCGCTGTTCTCGGCGCGACCGCCGCATGGGGGCTGGACAACACGCTGTCACGCGGCGTCGCCGAGCGCGATCCCGGCCAGGTCGTACTGCTCAAATCGAGCCTGGGGGCGCTGGCCACGTCGCTGCTTGCGGTCGCGTTCGGACAACCGATCCCGTCTTGGGAACCCGCGCTTGCCCTCTTCGGCGTCGGCGCGGCCGGGTATGGCTTCAGCCTGCGCTTGTATCTGCTGGCGTAGCGCGAGTTCGGTGCCGCGCGCACCGGTTCCGTGTTCGCGTTTGCCCCTTTCATCGGGGCGGGTATAGCCTTCGTGCTCGACCCGCGTGGTGTTTCGATCTGGCTTGGTGCAGGTGCCGCGCTGATGCTAGCTGGCGTGGCCCTCCATCTGGCGGAGCGACATGCCCATGAGCATTGGCACGTGGCGCTTGAACATGAGCACGCGCATACCCATGATGATGGCCACCATCTACATACCCATGACTCGATGCCCGACGGCACCCACAGTCACGTGCACCACCATGACGTCATGTCCCATGCCCATCCGCACGTGCCCGATGCCCATCACGCGCACCGCCACTGAGACCCGCAGGGGCGACCAGCTTCAGTGATAACTCTGGAACACCTTGCTGGTGCCGTCACGCCGAACCAGCAGCACATCGTAGGGGTCCTTGCGGCCGTTGTAGGACGGCCCGTCCATTCCCGGTGAGCCGACCGGCATGCCGGGTACGGCCAAGCCGAGCGCGGGCGGCCTTTCCTTGAGCAAGCGATGGATCTCACGTGCCGGCACGTGCCCTTCGATCACATAGCCTTGCACCAGGGCGGTGTGACAGGAGCCCAGGCTCTTTGGCATGCCCAGCTTCAAACGCACCGGATTGTTGCCGGTGTCGTGCGCCTTGACGCTCAAGCCGTTGGCCTCGACGTGGGCGATCCAGTCCTTGCAGCATCCGCAGTTGGGATCTTTCCATACCTCGACCTCCGGTTTGGCCAGCGCCACAGCGGCGTGCGCAAGCGGAGCCAGCACGACGGCCAGAAGCAGTCGCCTGCGGGCATGCAGGCGGGGTCCGGGTTCGGATTTCATGACCTTCCTTCCATCGGGTGATTGGTTTGAGCAGCGGGCGGGGCGCATGGCTACTTGCGGGGTTCGATGCCGGTGACGGTGTACTCACCATCGATCTTTTCGGCGGTGAAGCCAACCTTGTCGCCCTGCTTGACACGGTCCAGCAGGCTGGCGTCCTTTACCTTGAACACCATCGTCATGGGCGGCATGTCGATGCTCTTGATCTCGCCATGCTTGAGGGTGATCTTTCCCTGTGCCTTGTCGATCTTGCGAACCTCGCCGTCGGCGGTTTGCGCGAGGGCCAGGGGGGAGAAGAGGGCGAGGGTGAGGATGGCGGTTGCTTTCATTTGTTTGCCTTTCATGTTCCGCAGTGGGTGGTTCAATGCTGGTGGCCGCTGTGCGCGCCCGGTTTCACGACATCAAGTGGTTTGGTACTCCTGGCCGGTGCCGCGGCACGCGGCGGTTCCGGCAATGCGCCTTTCCATTCGTAGGCCTGGGTGCCGGCCGGCATCCTGTACCAGTCGGGCTTCTTGCCGTCCTGCGCGATCCAGCTGTCGGTATAGACACCATCCGGCAATGTTTCGCGTACCTTCACCGCGCTGAACATGCCGCCCATCTCCACCGGCCCGTAAGGTCCCTGGCCGGTCATCATGGGCAGGGTATTGTCGGGAAGCGGCATCTGCATGCTGCCCATCTCCGCCATGCCGCGCTCGCCCATGGCCATGTAGTCGGGCACCAGGCGCGCGATCTTCCTGGCCACATCGCGTTGTTCCACACCGATCATGTTGGGCAGCTTGTGGCCCATCGGGCCCATGGTGTGGTGCGACTTGTGGCAATGCAGGGACCAGTCGCCCGGATCGATCGCGTCGAACTCGATGGCACGCATCTGGCCCACGCCGATGTCGGCGGTCACTTCCGGCCAGCGCGCGGCTTTCGGCACCCAGCCGCCATCGGTGCCGGTGACCTCGAACGACGGCCCATGCAGGTGGATCGGGTGGTTGGTCATGGTGAGGTTGCCGATGCGGATGCGCACCCGGTCGTTTTTCTTGACCATCATCGCGTCTATGCCGGGAAAGGCGCGGCTGTTCCAGGTCCACAGGTTGAATTCGGTCATGGTATTGACGTTGGGCGTGCGCGCACCGGGGTCGACGTCGTAGGCCGCCAGCAGGAACACGTAGTCACGGTCCACCTTGTATTGGGCCGGGTTCTTCGGATGGGTCACCCAGAAGCCCATCAGGCCCATCGCCATCTGCGTCATCTCGTCGGCATGCGGGTGGTACATGTAGGTGCCCGCGCGCAGCGCCGTGAACTCGTAGACGAAGGTCTTGCCCACCGGAATCTGCGGCTGGGTCAGGCCACCCACGCCATCCATGCCGTTCGGCAAACGCTGTCCGTGCCAGTGGATGGTGGTGTGTTCCGGAAGCTTGTTGGTGACGAAGATGCGCACCTTGTCGCCTTCGACCACTTCGATGGTGGGGCCGGGCGACTGGCCGTTGTAGCCCCACAGGTTGGCCTGCATTCCGGGCGCGATCTCGCGCACCACCGGTTCGGCCACCAGGTGGAACTCCTTGACGCCGTTGTTCATGCGCCACGGCAGCGACCAGCCGTTGAGCGTGACCACCGGGTTGTAGGGGCGTCCGTTCGCCGGTACCAGGGGCGGCCGGGTGCCGGCGCCAGTTGCGATTTGCGCTTCGGGTATGCCGGCGGCGCTGGCGCTGCGCACAGCGGTGGCACTGGCCAGCGCCAACCCGGCACCGGCCAGGAAGTTGCGTCGTGAAAGCGGAGGGGATGACATTGACGGATTCCTTCAATGGCCGGCGCGCGCGGACTCGCCGCGCGCGCCAGTGGAAAGTGTTGTTGTTGCGGCGGGCTTGCCGGCCAGCGCCATGCGCAATTCGGCTTCGGCTTTCCAGAAATCGCGCTCGGCGGCGAGTGCTGCATTGACGCTGGCCACCTGCTCGCGCGCGTCGGCGAGCAGGTCGAATACCGAGGCCAGCATGCCGTTGTAGCGCAGCAGCGTCTCCTCGGAGGCTTTTTGCGCCAGCGGCACCACCTCGTTGCGATAGTGGCGTGCGAGGTCATGCGTGCTGCGATACAGGTGGTAGGCCTCGCGCACTTCGGATTGCGCGTTCACCGCCGTCTCGGCGATGCGCGCGACACCCTGCATGTACAAGGCCTCGGCGGTGGCGCTGCGTGCGCTGCCAAAATCGAAGATCGGCACCTCGATGCCGATGTCCCAGCCACGCCGTGCCGGCTCGAAGCCTTCCCGCGTGCGTGCCGCTGCGAGGTCGACGGCGTTGACCCAGCGTGTGGCACGTGTCAAGCCCAGCGATGAGGCAAGTGTGTCGGCGTCGCTGCGGGCGGCGCGCACATCCAGCCTTTCACGCATGGCTGTGGCCATGGCGTCGTCAATCACCAGCGGCGCAGCGGGAATGTCTGGCAGGCGCTCCGGCAGGCGGTAGCCGATGCGTTCGCCCGCCAGTCCCATCAGGCGGGTGAGCCGCTCGCGCGCCGCCATGGCTGCAACATCGGCCCGTGCCAGTTGCGCCTGCGCATCGGCATAGAAGCCATGCTCCTTCAGGCGTGCCAGTCGGCTGAAATTGCCGGCGCGCTCCATGCGCTCCGCCAGTTCTGCGCCGGCCTGCGCGGCCTCGCGCACCTGGCGCGCATAGGCCAGGGCCTGCTGCGTGGCCACGGCGTCCACCCAGGCACGCCGGGTGGCGGAGGCAAGCGACAGCATTTCGCCGGCGGCGCGCACCTTCACGCCTTCGATGCGCGTTCGCTGGGCTTCGATGCGCGACGGGATGGTGAGCAGTGACAGCAGGTTGAACCCGATCAGCTGCTCGATCTTCGGGCCGATGTCGTCCGCTGTGGTGCGCAAGGCGGAAAGGCGGATGCCCGGGAGGCGACCGGCCGCGACCAGGTCTGCCTCCGAAAGCTTGAGTTCCGCGTAGGCGGCCTGCAGTCCCGGGTTGTTCCACAGGGCGATCTGCACCGCGTCTTCCGCGGCGAGAGGCGCGGCCAGCCGCCTGTCCACCGCGGTGCGAATCGAGGCGGCTTCGTCCGGAGTCCTGGCCCACTGCGCCCGCGCCTGCAGTTTCTCGCTGGCAACCTGCTCAACGGCGGAGAAGCCATGGTCCGGGGTCATCGACACACAGCCCGCGGCCGCAAGCGCCGCGGCCAGCGCGCTCAATACGGCGGGCTTCATTGCTTCTTCTCCGCAGCGCCATGGCCTTGGTGCCCGCCCTTGCCGCTCTTGTGCATGTGTTGCATGTGCTGCTCATGCATTTTCTTCATGGCTTCGTGGTCCATGTTCTTGTGCATGTGCCGCTTGGCGTTGTGATCCATGCCCTTGTGCATGTGGCCGCCGCCATGGTCGTGCGCGGTTGCGCCGCCGCTGCCCCCGGCGGCGCCGTGGTCGTGGCTGCCCGGGGTGTCCTTGGCCGCGCCATGGTCATGACCGCCGGCGCCGGCCTGCGCGGTGGTGACTGCCTGATTGATGCTGCGCCAGTCGCCCGGTGCGCCATCGGCATACGGGCGATAGTCCTGGAAGGTGGATTGATAGGGCTTGCCGGCCTGGGCAAGCGCGAGGCTCGCGGCCAACAGCGCGGCGAGCGCGAACGTATGACGTGCTTTCATGCGGATTTCCTTGTCGATGGTCGCGCCGATGGGGCGCAATCGATCCGCCGCTGTGACGGCGAATGCAACTGTTTAGGCCGCACGTGTGGCAGCCGGCTACATCGATCGACTAGGCGAGCGGAGGTCGCAGGGCGTGATCCAGGTCCACACCGGCGTATAGCGGCGCGCGGAACGGGATCGGTCGGGCCAGAGGGGCGAGGGTGGCGGGCTGGGTAAACAGTGGCCCTGCCGCCACACCCGTACAGCAGGCGCCATTTGTGCCGCAGCCGGCGTGGTGATCTTCGTCCTGCTCCTGGGAGGCCCCGGTTTCGGACGGCGGTTCATGATGCCCCGCATGCGTCGCCGTGTTGTGCGCGGCGTGGTCATCGTCGCTCATGGTGTGTGCCGCGCCATGCTTGGCCGCCATGGCACTCCCCGCCTCGGCGCAAAACAGCATGGTCGCACCTGCCACCCCGCGTACCGGCAAGACCGCGGCGAGCAGCAATACGAGAAGGGCGCGGATTACGCGTGACATGTTGAAAAGCTTAACATCGGTTCAGGAAGACCGCTTGCAAAAGCGAAGGTTCCCTTGACCGGCATCAACATTGGTGGCCGCCGGAAGAAAGGTCTTCCAGGATCGGGCAATCCGGCCGGTCGTCACCATGGCAGCGACTGGCCAGGTGCTCGAGGGTACGTCGCATCTCGGTCATTTCGCGGATGCGCGCGTCGAGTTCCGCGATGTGCTCCTGGGCGAGCGCCTTGACCTTTGAACTGGCGCGCCGGCGGTCGCGCCACAGGCCCAGCAGCCCCTCGATCTGCTTGACCGAAAAGCCCAGGTTGCGGGAGCGGCGGATGAAGCGCAGCATGTGCACGTCAGCTTCCGAGTACACACGGTAGCCGGAATGGGTGCGGCTGGCCGGCGGGATCAGGCCGATGTCCTCGTAGTGGCGGATCATCTTGGCCGAAACGCCGGTTGCGGCCGAGGCGTCGCCAATGTTGACAGGGTATTGCGGCAGGACATCGGTTTTCATTCGGACACCTCCGGTCGCCAGCGCTTGAGCAGCAAGGCGTTGGATACCACGCTGACGCTGGAAAAGGCCATCGCCGCGCCGGCCAGCATGGGGTTCAACATGCCGAATGCCGCCAGCGGGATGCCGACGACGTTGTAGAAAAAGGCCCAGAACAGGTTCTGGCGGATCTTGGCGTAGGTGCGCCGCGAGATCGCGATCGCATCGGCCACCAGCTGCGGGTCGCCACGCATGAGGGTGATGCCGGCGGCCTGCATTGCTGCATCCGTCCCGGTGGCCATGGCGATGCCGACATCGGCCGCGGCCAGTGCCGGCGCGTCGTTGATGCCGTCGCCCACCATCGCCACCTTGCCGTGCGACTTGAGCGCCGCGATCGCGGCCGATTTGGTTTCGGGCAGCACTTCGGCGCGCACGTCGTCGATGCCCAGTTGCCGGGCTACCGCGTTCGCCGCGCCGGCGTTGTCGCCCGTCAGGAGCACCGTGGTGATGCCCTGCGCCTTGAGCCGGGCGATGGCGGCAGCCGCGGTCGGCTTCAGCGTGTCGCCAAAGGCGATCAGGCCCAGCACCTCGGTATCGGCCAGCAGCCAGGACACCGTGTTGCCCGCGGCTTCAAGCGCCGCCGCGCGCGTTGCAAGAGCCGGCGCCTCGAGACCCATTTCGCGCATCAGGCGCGCGGCGCCGAGCTTGAGAACCCGGCCCTCGACCGTGCCGGAGACGCCACGCCCGGGCAGGGCGGAAAACTGCGTCACCGCCGGCACCACGATGCCGTCCCGGGCGGCAGACTCGGCCACCGCACGCGCCAGCGGATGCTCGCTGCCGGCCTGCAGGCCTGCCGCCAGGCGCAGTACTTCAGCGGCTATCAGGGTGGCGCCTTCCACGGCAGTCACCGACGGGTGGCCGACGGTGAGCGTGCCGGTCTTGTCGAAGGCCACCACCTTCACCTCATGCGCGACTTCGAGTGCTTCGGCGTCCTTGATCAGGATGCCGTAGCGCGCCGCCACGCCGGTGCCCGCCATGATGGCGGTGGGCGTGGCGAGGCCCAGCGCACACGGACAGGCGATCACCAGCACGGCCACCGCATTGAGCAGTGCCTGGGTCCAGTCGCCCGCGTAGAAGCCCCAGCCCAGCAGGGTGATGGCGGCTGCGCCCAGCACCACCGGCACGAACACGCTCGCCACCCGGTCGACGATGCGCTGGATCGGTGCCTTCTTCGCCTGCGCCGATTCCACCAGGCGGATGATGCGCGCCAGGGCGGTCTCGGCGCCGATGGCGGTGGTGCGCACCGCAATCAATCCTTCGGCGTTGAGCGTACCGCCGGTGACATGGTCGCCGACCCCCCGCGCTGCCGGCAGCGATTCGCCGGTGATCATGGATTCGTCCGCGTGGGTGGCGCCTTCGACGATCTCGCCATCGACGGCGATGCGCTCACCGGGCCGCACCATGACGATGTCGCCGATGGCCACCGCTTCGAGCGCCACCTCGTGCTCGCCGTCGGCACGCCGCACCCGCGCGGTCGGTGCCTTCAAGGCCTGCAGGGCGCGGATCGCCTCGGTGGTGGCGCGCTTGGCGCGCGCCTCCAGGAGTTTGCCCAGCAGCACCAGCGTGATGACCACGGCGGCGGACTCGAAGTACAGGTGCGGCATGCCGGATGGGTCGGTCAGCCACAGGTAGATCGAAAGTCCGTAGGCGGCCGATGTGCCCAGGGCCACCAGCAGGTCCATGTTGCCGGTGCCGGCCTTGAGCGCGCTCCAGCCCGCCTTGTAAAAACGCGCGCCGAACCAAAACTGCACCGGTGTGGCCAGCACGAACTGTAGCCACGGCGGCAGCATCCAGTGGGCGCCGATCAGGTCGCCCGTCATTGGCACGACCAGCGGCAGGGAAAGGGCTGCGCTCAGGATGAAGGGCAGCATGACATGCCATGCCGGCGGCGCCGGTGCAGGCGTTGCGCCTGCCTCCACATGCGCGGCGGCTTCGTATCCTGCCTTTGTGACCGCGGCGACCAGTTGCGCCACACTTGCGCCGCCCTTGTAGGCGTGCACGGTGGCCCGTTCAGTCGCGAGGTTGACTTCCGCGCCGGCCACGCCGGGCACCTTGCGTAGCGCCTTTTCGACCCGGCCCACACAGGAGGCGCAGGTCATGCCCTTGATGTCGAGCACCAGGTCCTGTTGCGGCACGTCGTATCCGGCGGCGGTGACGGCGGCTTCGAGAACGGTGGCCTGCATGTCGTCCCGTGCGGTGACGGTGGCGGCTTCGGTGGCCAGGTTGACGGCCACCTGCTCGACGCCCGCCACTTTGGCAAGCGCCTTTTCGACCCGGCCAACGCAGGACGCACAGGTCATGCCTTCGATCGGCAAGGTGAATGTGGTGCTCATGGCGAACCGGCTTTCAAATGGGAAGATTGAAGTCTCAACCTTCCCATCATTGGAATGTCAAGCCATGATTGCACATCGCCGGCCATTTGTCTGTGCGGCACTCGTGACGACTTGATTCGCGTCAAACGCTTGACATTCCAATCGTGGGAAGGTTCAGACTGCAGCTTCCCAAACAACTTACCGGAGTCAGGAATGATCACTTTTCAAGTCAATGACATGACCTGCGGCCACTGCGTTTCCTCCGTAACCAAGGCCGTCAAGGGCCTGGATGCGGCAGCGCAGGTGAATATCGATCTGGCGGCGCACAAGGTGCAGGTGGAGTCGGCCAAGCCGGCCAGTGAGGTCGCCCATGCAATCCGCGAGGCCGGTTTCACGCCGGAAGCGGTGGCTTGAGAGGCACCTCAGTAAGGGGGCAAGAGGCGCCTGAAGCCGTGGGCCAGCACCACGACCAGGAAGAGCAGGTTGCGCAGGGGGACTGCGAATATGAAGCTGCGGACCTCGCGCATGGGGGTGCCGGCGAGGCGCGCATGCGCCAGCCGGCGCGCGACCTTTTCGATCATGGCCGGGGAGCGCGGCCAGTCGATCAGGCTTGAACGAAGAGCCTGCGGGATGCCTTCCGGACCGACACGTGCGCCGATGATGCCGCCGACGATCGCGGCGGTGGAATCGGCGTCGCCTCCGAGGCGGATCATTTCCGTCACGCCGCCGTCGTAGTCATCCTGGTGGCGCAGCCACACGTGCAGTACCGCGGGCAGCGTATGCAGCATGTAGCCGGACACGCCACCTTTCGAACCCAGGCCGGCGACGAAATCTCCGGCGGACTGGCCTTGTTCCAGGCTCGCGACCACCCTGCGGACCGCCGCCAGGGTAGCGCTGTCGGGAGGCAGCAGTGCGGACATGGACGCGGCGAATCCTTGCGGGGTGATCGGGCCGGCCCGGCTCGCCGAAAGGTGCGCGGCAACCGCCACGGTCAGCGCGCCATGTTCGGCCTGATCGTCGCGATGCGTGATACGGGCTGAAATGCGGTTCAGGCGCGCCAGCTTGTCCGGATCGTCCCCGTAGGCGATCCCCATGACCGCGGCGCGCATCGCCGGGCCGTTGCCGGCGGACTTGACGCCGCTCCAGCGCGGCGGAACGAAAAGCAGCAGCTTGATGATCGCGCGGCCGGTGGCCATGCCGACGCCTGCCGGCAAGGCCAGCAACCAGCCCTTGAGGCGCCAGGCGAAATCGCGTTCGAATCGGGCCGGGTCGCCGCCTGATTCGATCAAGGCTTGCGCCACCATCACGGTGTGTTCGGTATCGTCGGAGATCATGCCGTAGCCGAACAGGAATCCATAGCGGTCCAGCGAGGGATGGAGTTTCGCCTGGCGTCCTGGCGAGAGTCCTTCGCAGGCCAGGCCCAGGGCATCACCGACCGCGGTACCGAGCATGCTGCCGGCCAGGGCGCGTGCGAGCGGGCCGGATTCATGGGCGTCGCGGGTTTCGGTCAGCGCGGCGCGGCGCGCCCGCCTTTCATCGAAGGTTGCAAAGACCACCGCCAGCAGATAGCCGGCGCATCCCGGGTCGATCAGGGCCGGTACCCAGAACCACGCCGACAGCCCGTCGATGGGGCAATACGCGAGAGCGAATGCGCCGAACAGGCCGCCCAGCAAGGGGGATGGCGAAAAGCGCGCGCGGCCTTCGCTTTGCGTTGCGCGCCAGGCGCGCGCTGTTTCAAGCCAATTGGCAGCGACGATGGCGGCGGCTGCCGTGCCGAAAGCCAGGGTGGGGATCCATTCGAGCATCACACTCCCTTCAGGTCCAGCCGGGAATCGGCAAGGCCGTCGTGTCCTTCACCCGCTCGAGCGCAAAGCTCGACTTGAGGTCGACCACGCCGGATTGCTTCAACACCGTGTTCATGATGAAGCGGTTGAAGTGATCGAGGTCTTCCACGTATACCTGCAGCAGGTAGTCCATGTCGCCGGTGGTGGAGTGGCAAGCCACCACCTCCGGCCAGGTTTGCACTGCGCGGCGGAACTGCTCGATCGGCATGCGCCCCTTCTTCTCCAGCTTGACCGTCACGTAGGCGAGGAGACCAAGACCCAGTTTCGCGGGGTCCAGGAGGGCCACATATTGCCTAATCAGGCCGGCTTCCTCAAGGGCCCGTACCCGCCGCAATACCGGCGCGGGCGTCAGGCTCACCTTGTCCGCCAGTTCCTGGTTGGTGAGGCGGGCATCCTTCTGCAAAAGCTCGAGAATGCGACGGTCGATGCGGTCAAGGGCAGGGAGTGGCATGAATTGCGCGATAACAGTAGGACGCGCAATATTATTGCGGAATCGATGCGAACGGGGCTAAAAATGGCAATCCGCTTGCGCGGCATCCGCCCTAGAATCCTTGCATCGACGACAGCTACCGCGAGGCCGCCATGAGCACCGACGCCAACACCACCGCCTGGGACAACCCGATGGGTACCGATGGCTTCGAGTTCATCGAATATGCCGCTCCCGACCCCGTCGCCATGGGCGTGGTGTTCGAGCGCATGGGGTTCAAGGCGATCGCCAGGCATCGCCACAAGAACGTGACCCTCTACCGCCAGGGCGAGATCAACTTCATCATCAACGCCGAGCCGGACTCGTTCGCGCAGCGCTTCGCGCGCCTGCATGGCCCGTCGATCTGCGCCATCGCCTTCCGGGTACAGGATGCCGCGAAGGCCTACAAGCGCGCGCTGGAACTGGGCGCCTGGGGTTTCGAGGGCACCAGCGGGCCGGGCGAGCTGAACATTCCCGGCATCAAGGGCATCGGCGACTCCGTGATCTACCTGATCGACCGCTGGCGCGGCAAGAACGGCGCGCGGGAAGGCGAGATCGGCAACATCGGCTTCTACGACGTCGATTTCGAGCCCCTGGCCGGCGCCGAACTGTATCCGCGCGGTCATGGCCTCACCACCATCGACCACCTTACCCATAACGTGCATCGCGGCCGCATGGACGAATGGGCGGGCTTCTACGAGCGCCTGTTCAATTTCCGCGAGGTGCGCTATTTCGACATCGAAGGCCAGGTTACCGGTGTCAAGTCCAAGGCCATGACCAGCCCTTGCGGCAAGATCCGCATTCCCATCAACGAGGAAGGCAACGAGCGCCAGGGGCAGATCCAGGAGTACCTCGATGCCTACCATGGCGAGGGCATCCAGCACGTGGCGCTGGCATCGACCGACATCTACGCCACCGTCGACGCGCACCGTGCCAACGGCATCAAGCTGCTCGACACCATCGACACCTATTACGAACTGGTCGACCGCCGCATTCCCGGCCATGGCGAGCCGCTTCCCGAGTTGCAGAAGCGCAAGATCCTGGTCGACGGCAAGGCCGGCGCGCTGCTGTTGCAGATATTCAGCGAAAATCAGCTGGGCCCGATCTTTTTCGAGTTCATCCAGCGCAAGGGCGACCAGGGCTTCGGCGAAGGCAACTTCAAGGCGCTGTTCGAATCCATCGAGCTGGACCAGATGCGCCGCGGCGTGCTTGCGCCCGCGTAATTTTCCGAAAGTCCAACTTCATGAAACCCCTGGACCTGGCCCAAGTGCAGGAACAGCTGAAAACCCTCGCCGGCTGGCGCCTCGACGCCGAGCGCGTGGCGCTGCGCCGCGATTTCCGCTTTGCCGATTTCAACCAGGCTTTCGCATTCATGACGCGGGTGGCGCTGTACGCCGAGAAGAACGACCATCATCCCGAGTGGTTCAACGTCTACAACCGGGTGGAAGTCACGCTTTCTACGCACGACGCCGGCGGCGTGACCCAGCGCGACATCGACATGGCGCGCTTCGCCGATGCGGCCGCGCACACCACGGCCTAGCCGGGAGAGCGGACATGCATGCGGTCCAGGTCGAGAAAGGCGCCCAGGCACGGCAGCGCGCCGACTGGACCATCGTCCAGGGCTGGGAGGCCTACACGCCGGCAGAGCACGCGGTGTGGAAAACCCTGTTCGAGCGACAGTCCCGTCTGCTGCCCGGCCGCGCCTGCGAGGCCTTTGTCAGCGGCATGCGCGCCCTGCCGCTTGGCGCGGACGGGATTCCCGATTTCCGCCGCCTGTCCGACGTGCTGATGCGCCATACCGGCTGGCAGGTGGTTGCGGTACCCGGCCTGGTACCGGACGAAGTCTTCTTCGAACACCTGGCCAACCGCCGCTTTCCTGCCGGCCACTTCATCCGCAAGCCGCACGAGCTTGATTATCTTGAAGAGCCGGATGTCTTCCACGACGTGTTCGGTCATGTGCCCATGCTGATGAACCCGGTCATGGCCGACTTCATCCAGGCTTATGGCGCGGGCGGGCTGCGCGCGCAGGGCCTGGGTACCCTCGAGTTGCTGGCACGCGTGTACTGGTATACGGTGGAATTCGGCCTGGTCCGCGAGGGCGGCGGCTTGCGCATCTATGGCGCCGGCATCGCCTCGTCGTTCGCCGAATCGAAATTCGCGCTCGACGACCCTTCACCCAACCGCGTGGGCTTCGATCTCGAGCGGGTGATGCGCACGCATTACCGCATTGACGATTTTCAGGAGTCGTATTTCGTGCTCGACAGTCTCGACGACCTGCTTGAGCTTGCCCGCATCGACTTCGCGCCCCTGTATGCGCGCCTGGCCGGCTGTGCGACCCTCGCACCGGCAGCGCTGGTCGAAGGCGACCGGGTGATTCAACCTGGATCCCACGCTTACCATGCGGCGCGCAGGGAGAGCCGTTCATGAAGGCGGTCTGGTACGACAGCCTCGGCGAGGCGCGCGAGGTCCTGCGTTACGGCGATTTTGCGACGCCTGTGCCGGCGGCGGGCGAGGTACTGGTGCGCCTGGCAGCGTCGGGCGTGAATCCGGCGGACTGCAATCGCCGCGCCGGCCGCTATGGGCGCGGCATGGAGTACCCGCTTGTCATCACCAACAGCGACGGCGCCGGCACGGTCGAGGCGCTGGGCGCGGGCGTCGACCCTGCATGGATGGGCCGGCGCATCTGGTTGCACAACGGCCAGCGCGGGCGTGCCTTCGGCACAGCCGCCGAGTTCATCGCGCTGGATGCACGGCTGGTCGCGCCGCTGCCGGACCGGCTCGATTTCGCCGCGGGGGCCTGCCTGGGCATTCCCTGCATGACGGCCCACCAGGCGGTGTTTCGCGACGGCCCGGTGCAAGGCAAGACGCTGCTGGTCACCGGCGGTGCCGGCGCGGTCGGGCACTACGCGGTCCAGTTGGCCAAATGGGGCGGCGCGCGCGTGATCGCGACCACCAGTTCCGCGGCGAAGTCGGCGCAGGCGCGGGCAGCCGGCGCCGATGCCGTGATCGACTACACGACCGAGGACGTGGCCGGGCGCGTCATGCAGGAGACGGCCGGCGCTGGTGTGGACCGGGTGGTCGAGGTCGATTTCGGCGCCAATCTCGCCACCAACCTTGCCGTGCTCAAGACCAACGGCGTGATCGCGATGTACGCCTCGACCCGCGTCAAGGAACCGGTGGTGCCGGTGCTGCAGCTCATGTTCAAGGCGGCCACCGTGCATTTCGTGCAACTGGGGCTCTCGCCGCTCGCGCTCCGGCAGGAGGCGCAGCGCGACATCTGCCGATGGCTTGACGAAGCGCCGGGCGCCATTCATCGGGTCGCCGGGCGGTTCGCGCTCGCCGATACGGCCGTCGCCCACGAGGCGGTGGAGCGTGGCGACAAGAACGGCACGGTAGTGGTGAAATCCGCTGACGTCACGGTTGCGGTGGCGCCGCCGCAACCCCCTACAATGGCGGTTCCGGCGCACCCCGATCCCCCGTGCCGGCAGGTGAGCGTGCCGCCTGGCGCGCAGCAACCGCGCATCGCGATCCCCTTCCCGGCGGTTTTTCCATTGGCAGCAAACAGCAACCTGACCCCGCGGCAGATTTCGATCGTCTGGCTGATGTTCGCCGGCGCCTGCCCGCCGTTCGGTTTCAACATCATTCCCGCCCTGTTGCCGGCCATACAGTCCGAGTTCGTGCTCGACCAGAGCCGCATGCAGTGGATGGTGTCGTTCTATGCCCTCACGATGGGTCTCGGCCAGCTCGTCTATGGCCCGCTGTCGGATGCCTACGGGCGCCGCCGTATCCTTCTTCTGGGTCTGGCGATCTTCGTGCTGGCGAGCATTGGCGCGACGCTTGCGGATTCATATTCCCACCTGCTGGCGTTCCGCTTTCTGCAAGGTATCGGCGCATGCGCCGCGCTGGTGGTGCCGCGCGCGGTGGTGCGCGATTGCTTCAGCGGCGCGGAAGCGGCGCGCGCCATGGCCCTGGTGACGATCCCGATTTCGATCGTCCCGATCGTCGCGCCGGTGATCGGCGGTCTGCTGCAGACCTGGTCAGGCTGGCGCGCCGGGTTCGCCGCCTGCGCGGTGGTCGGCGCTTGCCTGTTCACGGTCGCGTTGCGCGCCCATCACGAGACCCTGGCGCCGGCGCGGCGCGTCAGCATCCGGCCCGGCTATGTGCTGCGCAGCTATGCCGGCCTGTTCCTGTCATGGCGCTTTTGCGCTTACGCGCTGGCCTACTCGTCGCTCAATTGCACTTTCATCGGCTTTTTCGTCATCGGCCCGTCCTACCTTTCCCAGGTGTTCGGCATGACGCCGATCGGCATTTCACTGGCCATGCTGGCGACCTATCTGGGCTTCACCGCGGGCAATCTTCTGGCGGTGCGCCATGTCCGGCGCGCCGGGGTCGACCGGCTGCTCGCCTGGGGCTTCGCGTTCGGATTCGGCGGCACCCTGCTGCTGGTCGCGGTGGCGTCGCAACCCGTGCTGTGGTGGATGCTGCTCGCGGTGGCGATCCAGTCGTTCGGCACCGGCCTGGCTTTTTCCACCGGCATCGCCGGCGCCACCTCGGTGGATCCGGCACGCGCCGGCACCGCCTCGGCCCTGACCGGCGCCATCCAGATGGTGACCGCCGCGCTGTTCGCGGTGGTTTCGGGCGTCATTTACGACGGTACCCTGGTGCCCTTCGCCTGGGGCAGTGTCGCCCTGTGCGCCTGTGCGGCGGCATGCATCTGGCCGCTGTGGCGGCGCCGCGTTCCGGTCGGCCGGCGTTAGGCTTTCAGGTCCGGGGCCGGCTCGTCGAGCGCATGCCATCCCGGCATGTTCGCAAACGCCTCGGTGTACTGGTGTGAAAACCCTTCGATGATGTTGCCGAAACAATCCTCGCAGTACACCAGTTTGCAGGGGCGTCCGGGCAGAAACTGCCAGATGCGCGTGCGCTGCTTGCCGCCGTTGGCCAATACCCGCTCGACCAGACCTTCAAGATCGGGATCGGTCACGCACAGGTGAAACACGCCGGTGCGCCAGTACTCGAAGTTGTTGGCCGGCGAGACCACCGGCGGGTCGAGAAACTGGAACAATTCCAGGCCCACGCCGCCGGCGGAAAGCAGATGCGCCTGGTGCGCGCGCCGGAACTTTTCGCCGAAGATCTCGCGTACTTCCGGCACATCCGGCCGGAACTCCAGCACGCGACGGAAAATCAGCGAGAACCCCAGCACCTTGCCGTACCAGTCGATGGCACGGTCGATGTCCGGCACGGTCATGCCGACGTGATTGAAGGCGCGCGGCGCGATGGGCGCCATGGCGTGCGTCGGCGCGGGTGGCGTCATGCCAGTGCCTGTTGCCTAGCGGATCGCGCCGGCTGCGCGCAGCTTGTCGATATCCGCGCCCGTCATTCCCGCCTTGGCCAGTGCCGCCGCGGTGTGCTCCCCCAGCGCCGGCGCCCTGGGATTGATCTTGCCCGGCTCGGCCGAGAACTTGATCGGGATGCCCAGGTGGCTGGTGCCGTCCGGATAGTCGATGCGCATTTCGCGGGCCTTGACCTGTTCGCTCATCAGGCCTTCCCGTACCCCCTTCACGGGCGCCCAGCAGCAGTCGACCTTGTCGAGAAAGGCTTCCCAGTGCGCCAGCGGCTGGGTGGCGAAGGTGTCGGCAAGGAATTTCCTGACCGGTTCGTGCACCGGTCCGGGTGGTTGCTTGCAGATGTCGATCAAGTCGGGCCGGCCCAGGGCTGTTAGCACGTTGCTGGCGAACTTGATCTCGCTGCCGCCCATGGTCAGGTACTTGCCGTCGGCGCAGCGGTAGTTGTTGTAGAAGGCGTAACCGCCCATGGTGCGCTCTTCCCTGGCCACCAGCTCGCGGTTCTCGACAAATACCGGGCTCACGATATTGGCCATCCAGGCGGTGAGGCTGTCATGCATGCCGATGTCCACGAAGTCGCCGGTGCCGGTGGTGGTTCGGCGCAGCAGCGCCATCAGGATGCCCGAGAGCGCCATCAGCGAGGCCGCCATGTCGGCTGCCGGTACATTGGGCAGGACCGGCGCCCCGTCGCTGCCGCGGTTCAGGTCCATCAGGCCGCATTCCGCCTGCACGCAACCGTCATGGGCCACGCGCTTGGCATACGGGCCGGTCTGGCCGTAAGCGGCGATGGAGCAATAGACGATGCGCGGGTTGACGGCCTTGACCGCCGCATAGCCGATGCCAAGACGGTCGACCACGCCGGGGCGGAAGGACTCCAGCACCACGTCGGCGGTCTTGGCCAGTTGCAGGAAGGCTTCCACCGCGCCGGGCTTCTTGAAATCGAACATCACGCTCTGCTTGCCGCGATGCGTGCCGCTGAAGTACACGCTGGTGCCGTCCTTGTACTTCTTGCCGATGTCGCGGTTCGGCTCGCCACCGGGCGGTTCGATGCGGATCACCTCGGCGCCGTGGTCGGCCATCATCATGGTGAGGTGCGGGCCGGGCAGGAAGTTGGACAGGTCGAGTACGCGAATGCCTTCGAGTTTCATGGTGTTCCCTGATGCTTTTGAGTGAAGTTGAGCCTTGGTCAACTTCACAGTTTAGCCGCTGTGCCGTAGCGCCTGCGGCCAGGGCGTCATCTCTCAGCCGGCGCCGCGCATCGCATGCCAGCTTTGCCAGTCGCGCCCCGGATGCACCGTGCCGCACGACGGGCAGCGGCGCGCGGACTCGTCAAGCCCGTAGAAGGCGTTGTAGGCTTTCGGCAGGTCTTCGACGATGCTTTGCAACTGCACTTCCGCGCGATGCACCTGCGTCGCGCACTTGGCGCAATACCACTCGAATGCATCGACCACGCCCGCCGGGCGGCTGCGTTCGATCACCGTGCACAGGCTGCCCGGCTCGGGGCGTTGCGGCGAATGGCGCGCGTGGGCCGGCAGCAGGAAGATGTCGCCTTCCTTGAGGTCCACGCGTTCGAAGCGACCGCGGTCCCACAGCAGCAGATGGGCATTGCCGCGGAACTGGTGGAAGTACTCCTCATAGGGGTCGTCGTGAAAATCGGTGCGCTGGTTCGGCCCGCCCACCACCGTGACGATGATGTCGGCGTCCGCCCAGATCTGCTGGTTGCCCACCGGGGGTTTCAACAGGTGCTCGTTCTTCGCGATCCAGTTGCCGAAATTGATCGGCATGCCGTATTTCATGTGCGGTCTCCCTTGATATGCGCCGTCACTCCACCTTGATGCCGGCGTCCTTGATGACTTTGCCGTACTTGGCGATCTCGCTTTTGATAAAGGTCAGGAAATCCGCCGGGCCGATGCCGGAGGGCTCCGATCCCAGCCGCGCGAGGGTTTCCCGCACCTCCGGCCGCGCCAGCGCTTTCTGCACTTCGCGGTGCAATGTCGCTGTGACTTCCGGTGCGGTTTTCGCCGGCGCCAGGAGGCCGAACCAGGCCAGCGTTTCATAGCCCGCCACGCCGGATTCCGCCAGCGTGGGCACCTCCGGCAGGCTGGCCGGCCGCTTTGCGCTGGTGGCCGCCAGCGCCTTCAACTTGCCGGCCTTGATGAGCGGCATCACCGAGGGGATGTTGATGATCATCGCCTGCACCTGGCCGCCGGCCACGTCGGCGATGCCGGGCGCGGCGCCCTTGTAGGGCACATGCAACAGGTCGAGCCTGGCCATGGAGCGCAGCAACTCCACCGACAGGTGCGAGAGGCTGCCGTTGCCGGCGGAAGCGATGGTCACGCGTCCGGGTTGCTCGCGTGCCAGCTTCGCGAAATCCGCGTAGCTGGCCACCGGCACGCCGCCGCCCACCACCAGCACATTGGCGGCCGTGGAGATCAGCGCGATCGGCGCGAAATCGTTGATGCTGTCGTAGGGCAGCCGCGCATAGAGGCCGGGCGTCACGCCGTGCGAACTGCCGTTGCCGAGGAACAGCGTGTAGCCGTCGGAGGCGGCCTTGGCCACCGAATCGGCGCCGATGCTGCCGCCGGCGCCGGGCTTGTTCTCGATGACGAACTGCTGGCCGGTGGATTCGCCCATGGCCTTGGCCAGGGTGCGGGCCAGCACGTCCGAGCCATCGCCGGCCGTCGAGGGGACGACGATCCTGACCGGGCGCTGCGGGTATTGGGCCAGCGCCAGCGCGGGACACAGGAAAACGGCGGCGGCGAGAATGAGCTCGAGGCGGTTTGGCATGGGGCGGGTAGTCCTGTGCGCGGGTTTGGGCAGGCGATTGGCGTTTTCAGTCTTCGCCGACGAAGCAGAACACGTAGGCGTCGCGTGAGCTGCGGATCACTCCCGCGGTCGGCGCGGGAAAGTGCGCGGGAAACACCAGCACGTCGGTATCCGCGTGGTGCTCGAGAAAATCCAGGCGGGTCTCGCGCGACAGTTGCGGGTCGGCGCAAAAACGCGTGCTCCATTTAGGGTAGGTGAGCTGCATGACCGTGTGCAGCAGGTCGCCGACGATGATGCCGCGTTGGCCCTGTGATTGCATCCCCACGCACACCATGCCGGGGGTGTGGCCCGGCGCCGGCAGCATGAACACGGTGTCGTCGATACGGTGGTTGGTGGCCACGAAATCGACC
Organism: Burkholderiales bacterium; assembly: GCA_965279115.1. Classification (GTDB taxonomy): domain Bacteria; phylum Pseudomonadota; class Gammaproteobacteria; order Burkholderiales; family JAEUOS01; genus JAEUOS01. The sequence goes on along the minus strand of OZ257137.1, from coordinate 1,504,377 downwards.
AGGCCGGCTTCCACCACCGGCAGGATGCTGTCGCCCATGTAGTCGCCGGTGCGTTCAAGGCCGGGGCGGCCGGCTTCGCTGTGCCAATAATCCCATTCGGCCTGCGCGAACAGGTAGCGCGCATTGGGAAAGGTCGGCACCCAGCGGCCGTTGTCCAGCCGGGTGTTCCAGCCGACATGGTCCACGTGGAAATGCGTGCAGATCACGATGTCGATGTCGTCCGGCGCGAAGCCGGCGGCGCGCAGCTTTTCCAGCCAGCCCCACTGCTGCTGGTGGAAATCGGCGCGACGCCGGTGCTTGCAGTCGCCCACGCAGGTGTCCACCAGGATGGTCCTGCCGCCGCTCCGGATAACGAAGCCCTGAAAGGCCAGGATCAGCTTGCCCGTGGCGATGTCGAAGAAGCGCGGCGCGAGCCATTCGCGGTTGCGCACGATATGCGCGTCCGTGCAGTCCGGGTAAACCTCGGCCGGCGCGAGCACCGGGAACTCCGATTCCACCACCCGATCAACGGTAATCTCTCCAATCCGGAATCGCGTGGTCATGCGGCAGCAACGGGTGTCATCGGGGCCTTGTGGTCGATTGGTTGAGGTGTTCGGGCAGGGTGGTCAGGCGAGCTTGAGGCCGGATTCGGCGACCGCCTTGCGGATGGCCGCCTTTTCGGGCTCGGTGAGGTTGAGCAGCGGCCGGCGCACCGGACCGCCCACCGAGCCTATGCACTCCAGCCAGTACTTGGTGTGGGCCTGCGGCGTGCCTTTCGGGCGCGAGGCGCGAAAGGCGGCGCGCACCGGGTTCAGGCTGTCGCGCACCTTCTTCGCCTCGGCGGTCTTGCCGGCGAAGGCCAGGGCGGTGTATTCGTTGATACGCTGGTCCACCGCGGTCTGCATGGTGAAGGGCGGGGTGGAGCAGAGGTAAAGGCGCCAGCCGAGCTCGACGATGTTGTCGAACCACTCCTCCTCGGAGGCGGTGGAGACGATGATCTTGTCGCCGGCGATCTTCGTGAGCCGCGCATATTTCTCGCGCGCCACGCTGTACTTGATGGCGACGATGTTGGGCAGTTCGGCGATGCGCGCGCACAGCTCGGGACTCATCTCGTAGCCGCAGTCCGGGTGGTTCCACAGGGCGATGCCGATGTCGAGCTGTTCGGAGAGGTAGCGGTAGTACTCGTAGACGGTGTCCTCGACGTCGTGGCCGAAATGCAGCACCGGGCTGTGCACCACGATGTAGTCGGCGCCAATGTTCTGCGAGTGGCGCGCCAGGTCCAGCACGACATCGAGGTTGGTGTCCGAGCAGGAGGTCACGATGCCTGCCTTGCCTGCGGCGGCCTCCACCGCCAGCTCGAAAGTGCGCTTGCGCTCGGGCACGGACATCGAGAAGAACTCGCCCTGCTTGCCGCTGACGAACAGGCCGCCCAGCTTGAGGGTGTTGACCCAGTGCTTCAGGTTGGTGCGAAAGCCGGCTTCGTCGAGCTTCAGGTCGGCCGTAAAGGGCGTGGCGGTGGCAGCCCATACGCCGCGAAAATGTTCGCGCGCGTATTCCTTGGCCTGTTGCTTGGTGTATTTCATGCGTGCTGCTCCTTGTGCGATGCGTGGATGGTACGCCAGAGACGCTCGGCGGTTAAGGGGAAATCGAGTTCCGTGACGCCCATCGGCGCCAGCGCGTCGATGGCGGCGTTGAGCAGGGCGGCGGGCACGCCGATGGTGCCGGCTTCGCCCACGCCCTTGGCGCCGAGGAGGTTGGCGGTGGCGGGAACGGCCATGCTTTCGAGTTCCACCGCCGGCATGTCGGCGGCGCGCGGCAGGGCGTAATCCATCAGCGAGCCGGTGAGGAGCTGGTCATGCTCGTCATAGACAATGCGCTCCAGCATGGCCTGGCCGATACCCTGCGCCAGCCCGCCCATGAGCTGGCCCTCGGCCAGCTGCGGCGAGATCACGCGGCCCGCATCGTCCACCCACACCATGCGCTCGATGGCCGGCTGGCCGGTATCAAGGTCGACAACCAGGCGCACCATCACGCAGCCGTAACTCCAGGCCTCGCCCGGGGCGCGGTAGATGGATTCGACGGTCAGCGGGAGCGCGTCGCCGGCGTCGCGCCGGCGCGACGCTTCGCGCGCGGCCTCGAGGATGGCGCTGCCGCCGATGGCGATGCTGCGGCTGGCCAGCGCGCCGATGCCGTCCGGCGAGGTGTCTGTATCGCCATGCACCACCACCACCTTGTCGGCATCGCAGCCCAGCGCTTCGGCGGCGATCGCGGCGAAGGTGGTTTCGTGTCCCTGCCCCTGCGCCGCCGAGCCGCTGGCCACGCGCACCGTGCCATCGGCCAGCAGGGTGACCCGCGCCGACTCGAAACCCTGGCCGCAGGGCTCCACGTACATGGCAATGCCGATGCCGACCAGTTCGCCGCCGGTGCGGCGCTGCGCCTGCTGCCGGCGTTCTTTCGCATAGTCGAAGCGCGCCGCGGCCCGGTCGAGCAGCGCGGCGTAGTCACCGGAATCGAAGCGCTCGCCGGTAGGCGTGACGTAGGGCATGGCGTCGCTTGCGATGAGGTTGCGCAGACGCAGTTCAAGCGGGTCGATGCCGGTCTTGCGGGCGGCGGCATCGACCAGGCGCTCCATCAGCAACGCTGCCTCCGGCCGGCCGGCGCCACGGTAGATATTGACGGCGGTCGCGTGTTCGGCCGTGGCGGTTGCATCGATGTCGACACTGGCAAGCCGGTAGGGCCCCGGCAGGATGCGCGCGGCATTGCGCACCGGCATGGCGGCGCTGTAGGGCAGCCAGGTGCCGAGCGGAAAGCGCAGGCGCGCCCGCAGGTGCGTGAATCGGCCGGCATCGTCGAGCGCGAGCATGCCGTGCAGTCGGGCGCCACGCCCCTGGGTGGCCGACAGAAAGTCCTCGCTGCGCGAGGCCATCCACTTCACCGCGGCGTCGAGACGCCATGCGGCGAGCGCGACCAGCAGGTCTTCGGGACTCACCGTGGCCTTGCCGCCGAAGGCGCCGCCGACGTCCGGCGCGATCACCCGCACCTGTGATTTTTCAAGGCCCAGCGTGGCGGCGATGTCGTCGCGCGCCCGGGCGGGCGATTGGGTTGGCAGCCATATGGTCAGGCGCTTGCCTTCGCGGACGGCGACGACCGCGCGGGTCTCCATCGCGGCGGGCGCGACCCGTGGCTGGGTGTGCCGCACCTCGACGCGATGTGCAGCCAGGCCCGGCTCACCTGCCGCAAAAGCCACGCGGAAGATGGCGTCATCGGTGGGCTCGGCCTCGGTTGCGGCGTCGACCTGCATGTCAACCAATGCGGCGGCCGCCTCGGCATGCGCGCGTGAATCCGCCACCACCATGGCGGCGGCTTGCCCGACCCCGTGCACCCGACCGTGCGCCAGCAGCGGCGCGGGCGCGGCGCCATGCGCCGGCAGCAGGGGGTTGACGTCGGGCATGCGCGCGCCGTCGACGTCCTCGCCCGACATGACCAGGCGCACGCCCGCGGCAACGCGGGCTGCCTCGGTATCGAGCCTGACTATCCTGCCTTGGGCATGGTCACTGCGCACGAAGGTCGCGTGCAGCATGCCGGGCAGCGCGATGTCGCTGACATAGCGGCCCCGCCCGGTGACCAGGCGCAGGTCTTCGCGGCGTGCGGCGGCCAGGGGGGGCTTGGCGGTGGAATCCATCAGCGCACCGCGCTTCTACCGGTGATCGACACTTGCTGAACGATGTTTCAGCATGGCTGCACGTTGCGCCCGCCCCGGCCCTGGGGACGAAGCCTATTCGACCTTGACGTTGGCTTCCTTGATGATTTTCGCGTAGCGCGTGATTTCCTCGCGGATGTAGGCCGCGAACTGCTCCGGCCCGGCGCCGGAAGGCTCGAAGCCCTGCTCGCCAAGGCGCTCACCAGCCTGCTGCGAGCGCACCGCCCTGGCTGCTTCAGTCGCCAACCGGTTGGTGATGTCGCGCGGCAGGCCGGGGGGACCCCAGATGCCGTACCACGACACCATTTCGAACCCGGGCAGGCCGGATTCCGCCACCGTCGGCACGTTCGGCATGAACGGCACACGCTTCGCGCCGGTGACCGCCAGCGCCTTGAGCTTGCCGCCCTTGACCAGCGGATAGGAAGAGGGCAACGGGTCGATCATGGAACTGACCTGGCCGCCGACGAGATCGGACAATGCCGGGCCGGCGCCCTTGTAGGGGACGATCAGCATGTCGGCAATGCCAGCCTGGCGCTTGATGGTTTCTTCCGACAGGTGGCCGGCCGAGCCCAGGCCCGAAGTGGCGAACGAATACTTCTTGATGTCGGCCTTCACCAGCGCGATGAACTCGCGCAGGTTCGCCGCCGGCACGCTGGGGTGGGCGGTGACCAAGAGCGGCACCGAGCCTAAGTTCACCACCGGTGTGAAGTCCTTTTGCACGTCGTAGGGCACATTCGGCAGGAAGAGCGGGTTGGCGACGAAGATCGAGGCCTGCACCAGCAGCGTGTAACCGTCGGGGGCGGCCTTGGAGACCAGGTCGCTGCCGACGGTGCCATTGGCGCCGGCGCGGTTGTCGACCACGAACTGCTGGCCGGTCTGCTCGGAAAGCCGCTGCGCGACCACCCGGGCGACCACGTCCACCGTGCCGCCGGGCGGATAGGGCACGACGATGCGCACCGGTTTGGATGGGTAGGTTTGCGCGCCGGCGGCGGCGGCAAGGGCCAGCAGCAGGGGCGCGAGAACGTATTTGAATAGCGGGTTCATGTTTCTTCCAGGGTCAAAAAAGGCCGCCCCGGGGCGGCCTTGGTGCGGGGCCGGGCGATATCAGGCGGCGCGCGCCAGCTTGGGCTCGATGGACCAGCCGTACTGCTTGTCCAGCCCCAGTTCACGAACGATACGCACACCGCGTGCCAGGGCTTCGCCTTCCAGCGGCTTCAAGGGTTTGCGCAACGCGCCCACCGGCAGGCCGACGGCGCGCATCAGGCTCTTGATGGCCACCGGGTTGATGGCCGAATAGTTGAAGTGCAGCAGCGGCAGCATGCGCAGGTAGGTGTTCTTGAACGCTTCTGCTTCCGCGCCGCCTTTCCACGGGGTGGAGATGGTGGCCATCTCGGCCGGCATGATGTTGCCGCCCATGTTGGCCGTGCCGTGCCCGCCCAGCGACATGGTGGGCACCACCAGGCCCAGGTTGGGCGAATCGCAGCACATCACGGTGACGTCGGGGCGCGCGGCGAGGATCTGCGCCACCTGGCCCACGCGGGTGGTGGACTCCTTGTGGATCACATAGTTGGGGTGCTTGAAGATGCGCAGCAGGTGGTCCCAATGCAGGTCGGTCTTGATGCGCGGCGGGTTGTTGTAGATGCCCAGCGGCAGATCGGTGGCGTCGCCGATCTCGAGGAAAAAGGACTCGATGTCATCTTCCGGGCCGCACAGGTAGGGCGGCGCGGCGATGATGGCGCCGTCACCGCCATTGGCCTTGGCCCAGTTGATGTTGTCGACCACCTGCTCCAGCGTGTTGCCGGTGCAGCCGTAGAAAAAGTGCATGCCGGCCGGCTTCATTTTCGCCGTCTCGACCACCAGCTTCTTCTTTTCTTCAGGGGTGAGCAACGAAGGCTCGCCGGTGGAACCCATGAACAGCATGGCCACCGTGCCGTTGCGGCGCTGGAAATCGATCAGTTCGCGGAAGGCGCCGAAATCGATTTCGCCCTTGGCGTTGAAGGGGGTGACGGAGGCGACGAAGGAACCTTCGATGCGCAGCTTGGACATGGAAAATCTCCCGGCTGAAAAAGAGGGGGCCGGAATCCCCGGCCGCGACGCAACATTATCCACCGAATCGGGAGATCCAGGGATCGGGCAGGCATAATGCCCGCTTTACCGGGAGGCTTCATGAAAGGTCGTCGCCAAGTCGTATTCGCAATCGGCGCAGGCATGCTGGCGCCCCCGCTTTGGTCGCGGGTGTGGGCGCAAGGGGCAAAGACCGCCCGCATCGGCATCCTCGGGCCGGGGTCGGCCGCCGGCTACAAGGACTGGCTGGCCGCGTTTTCTGAACAGTTGCGTGTACTGGGCTACGTCGAAGGCAAGAACCTCGCGGTCGAGGCGCGCTGGACCGAAGGCAAGAACGACACGCTGCCCCAATTGGCTGCCGAACTGGTCGCGCTCAAGCTGGATGCCATCGTGACCGTGCAAACCCCCTCCTCGCTGGCGGCAAAGCGGGCAACCGCAACCATTCCGATCGTGATGGCGCCGTCGGCCGATCCGGTGGCAACCGGATTGGTCACCAGCCTGGCGCGTCCCGGCGGCAACGTGACAGGCATGTCAGGTGCTGTCCTGGAACTGGCGGCCAAGACGCTCGAACTTCTCAGGGACCTGGTTCCCACCGCCAAACGCATAGGCGTGGTGGGCAACGCGGATGATTCGTTTACCTCTGCCTTCCTTGAGCATGTCGAGGCGGCCGGGCGCAAGTTGGGGGTCACGCTTCAGATTCAGAGCGTCAGGGGCGTTGACCAGCTTGATGCCGCGTTCGAAGCATTGGCAAAGGCGCGGGTGAACGCGGTTCTGGTACAGCCCAGCCTCCCGCAAAAGCGTGCGGCCGATCTGGCGCAGAAGCATCGCCTGCCGGCAGCTGCGCCGGGTCAGGCGTATGCGGACGCGGGCGGTCTCCTTTCCTATTCGGGAAACCGGCAGGAGTTGTTGCGTGTGGTCGCCTCCTACGTGGACAAAATCCTGAAAGGTGCAAAGCCTGCGGACCTTCCAGTCCAGCAACCGACCAAGTTCGACATTGTCGTCAGTGCGAAGGCGGCAAGGGACATCGGACTGACGATTCCGCCGGCGTTTCTGGCGCGGGTGGACAGGGTGATCGAGTAAGCCTTTGCATCCTGCGCCTGGCAAGCGGGCAATTTTCGACAACCGCTGACATCGCTCGAGATTTGCAACTGACCGATCACAAAGGAGAACGCGGTCGTGAGATTGCTTGACACACAACACCTGCCAAAGGCAACTGCGCTGGTTGCGGGGCTGCGCGGGCGTGCATTTGAAACGGCTGCCACCAAGCGCGTGTTGCCCGAGAGCATCAATGCATTGCGCGAGGCGGGACTGGTCCGCACGCTGCAGGCGGCGCGCAGTGGCGGGTTTGAAGAAAGCCTGCACGTGCATCTGGATGTGGTTTCCGAGATCGCGCGTGGTTGCGGCTCGACCGGGTGGGTGCTGGGCGTGATGCATGCGCACGCCTGGCTGATGGGCACGTTCGGGGAGCGGGCGCAGGACGACGTTTATGCCGGGAACCCGGATGCGCGCGTATCCGCGGTGCTGGCTCCGCGTGGCAAGGCGGTTGCGGTCGACGGCGGATATCGGGTGTCGGGCTTCTGGCCCTTTTGCTCCGGCGTCCATCATGCGCAATGGCTGATCCTGGGAGCGATGCCGGAAGCAGGGACCGGGGCCGGACCGGAGCCCCTCGTCTTCCTGTTGCCCAGGGAGGATGTTGCAATCAAGGATGATTGGGATGTCGCGGGCCTGGCGGGAACCGGGTCCAACAGCGTGACCGCGCAGGACGTATTTATTCCCGCCCATCGGGCCCTATCGCTGGTAGCGTTGCAGAACGGCGAAGCGCCGGGCGCCGGACTCCACCGTACGACCCTGTATTGCTCGGCCGCAGTGCCGGTGCTCGCGATGTTTCTGTGCGGGCCTGCGATCGGTATCGCACGCAATGCGCTGGAGGTATTCCGTTCCCGTTTGCCCGGGCGGGTCGTGGCTTATACCTTCGACCAAAAGCAACAGGAAGCGGCGGTCACGCACCTTGAACTTGCCGATGCCGCGACCCGGATCGACACCGCCGAGATGCTGTTGCATGGACTGGTAGACGAAGTCGAACACTATGCGGCCCGGCGTGAAGTGATGCCGCATGATCGCCGCGCCAAGGCGCGCATGGACTGCGCGTTTGCAGTGCGACTGTGCCTGGAGGCGGTGGACCCGTTGTTCATCGCCTCGGGCGGCGCGGGCCTGTCCAACGCCAATCCCCTGCAACTGGCTTCGCGCGACCTGCACGCGATCAACATGCACGGGCTGTTGACGCTCAAGACCAACCTGGAGACGTATGGCCGGGTGTTGGCGGGATTGCCCGCGAACTCCGCGACGATTTAGCTTATTCGATGATGCGGTCCGCGCGCAGCAGGACTGCGTCCGGGATCTTGATGGCAAGCGCACTGGCGGTTTTCTTGTTGACGATCAACTCGAATGTCGTTGGTTGCTCCACCGGCAAGTCGGCCGGCTTCGCGCCCTTGAGGATCTTGTCCACATACCTGGCGGCCTGGCCGATGAAGGCGCTCATGTTCACCGCATAGGCCGCGAGGCCACCGTCCTCGACCGACTCGCTGTGGTTGAACATGGCGGGCATGCGCGACTTGATCGCGAGATCGGCCATTCTCTTCCGGTTGACAAGAAACACCGCATCCCGGGAAAGCATGACCGCATCCACCTTGTCGCGCGCCATGGCGGCGAATGCGCCCTCGAAGTCTTCAGGGCCGCGCACCGTCAGCGATTGGATAGGTATTCGCAACGAACCCGCCGCAGTTTGCAGCTCTTTCCAATGCAATTGTGAATCCGGGTTGGCTGCGACCCAAAGGAAGGCCACGCGCGAGATGCGGGGAGCCATCTCCTTCATGAGCTGAAGCTGCTTGCCAAGAAATTCCAGGCCTGTGCTTCCCGATGTGCCAGTGACATTCCCGCCCGGACGCCGGATGCTGGCAACCAGCCCCGAAGCCACCGGGTCGGCCGGAAATATCATCACGATCGGTATGCTGCCAGTGGCGTTCTTCGCCGCCAGCGCGGCGGTAGCGGCGGGCGCGACAATCAGGTCCACCTTGAGTGCGACCAGCTCGGCCGCGAGGGCGGGCAGTCGCTCGACATTGCCTTCCGCCCAGCGGTATTCGATCTGCAGGTTTTTCCCTTCGACCCAGCCCAAGGTCCGCAAGGCGGCAAGGAAAGACTCAAGCACCCGCTCGACCGACTTGCGGGTTGGCGCGCTCAGGTAGCCGATCCGGTAGACCTTGCCGGCCGTTTGCGCATGCGCCAGTAGCGGCGCGAGGCCCGCCGCAGTCAGTGCGAGTACTGCGTCGCGCCTGTTCATCTGTATCCCCCTTGTTGCTGGATTGTTGCGTTTGTTTTTCAATCCGGGTCTGCAACGAGTTTACGCGGGTATTGCGAGTCCCCGGAGGCGCAAGCTTGCGCAGGTGCCCCCTGCTGAAACCCTGGATCTGCGAAGCACCTCGCTGATTCCTGCTTGCCCAAGGTGTCGCGCGCTGCAGGCAGAACGTGCGATCGAATAACGCCGTGACTGCGACGCAACTCAGTGATAGTCGTCTTCAAGCTGATGTCGGACCGCCGAGATGACCACGTCCGTGGCGCCGACAATCTCGAATAGCGCCACATAGCCTGACCGCCCGAACGGAATGATCAGTTCGCGCAAGAAAGGACTTTGACCGGCCTTGCGGCACGTAAAGGGCGAGGTTTTCAAGGTGGCGAAGCCGGCGCGAATGGCGGCAAGCGCTTGTTCGGCCAACGCGAGGTCGCCGCCGCTACGTCCAAGTTCGCGCTCTATGACGAAGTCGAACAGTCGCTCAAAGTCTGCTTCGGCTTCGCGGGTAAGGCGTACCCGATACGTCACCGTCGATTCGCTGGCTTGCCGGGCTTACCTTGGCGCGCTGCGTCCAGCTTGCGCTGGAGTGTCTGTAATACATCGTCCGCGGCGACGTAGTCACCTGTGCGCCGCGCATCCTCGAGCGAGCGCAGGCCCCGGGCGATGAATTCAGCCTGGTGGCGTCTGCGCAGCACGGTCGCGCGGACCGATGCCTCGACGAATTCCGACACTGTCTCGCCTTCGCTCAGCAATGACTCGACTTCCGCGCGCAACTCCGGCTCGACACGAACTGACGGGATAGTGGCAGTTTTCATGAGGTGAATTGTAGTGCATTTGCGTTGCATGGAGCGTAGCGTGCGTGTTCGGTGAACCGCTGCCGCGGGAGGATTGGCGGCACGCTAAACTCTTTCCTCAATTTTCAGGGGGACGAACGATGGACATGGGCATCAAGGGCCGGCACGCGCTGGTATTCGGCGGCAGCCGCGGCATGGGGCGCGCCACCGCGCAGGCTCTCGCCAGCGAAGGCGTGCTGGTGACCATCGCGGCGCGTAATCCGGAAACGCTCAAGGCGGCTGCGGCTGACATCACCGCCGCAACCGGCGTGACTGTCAACTACGTGGTGGCCGACATCACGACCGAAGCGGGCCGCGCCGCTGCCATCGCCGCCTGCCCGAACCCGGACATCCTGATCAACAACGCCGACGGCCCCAAGCCCGGCGATTTCCGTCATGTCGAACGCGACGAATGGATCGCCGCCATCGATTCGATGATGCTGGGGCCCATCGCGATGATCCGCGCGGTGGTCGACGGCATGATCGCGCGCAAGTTCGGCCGCATCGTCAACATCAGCTCGCGCTCGGTGAAATCGCCGCAGGGCGAGATGCCGCTGTCCAACAGCGCCCGCCTGGGCCTGGTGGGTTTCGTGGCCGGCCTGTCGCGCCAGACGGTGCGCCACAACGTCACCATCAACAACCTGCTGCCGGGCGTGTTCGCCACCGACGCGCAGAAGAACCACATCCTCGGCATGCTCGAGGAATCCGGCAAGACCTACGATCAGTTGTGGGAGGAGCGCGGGCGCGGCAATCCGGCCGGGCGCTTCGGCCGTGCGGAAGAGGCGGGTGCCTACATCACCTTCCTGTGTTCGGAACACGCCGGCTACATCACCGGGCAGAACCTGATGATCGACGGCGGCGGCTACGCGGGGACGTTTTAGCCGTAGGTTCGAATGGCCCGGCCTCGCCGCCTAACGCTGCGCCAGCGCCCAGGACCGCGCGAAATCCTTGGCGCGCGAGCGTTCCGCGACCCACTTCTCAAACTCCTCGTCCGGCGTGCCGGCCTGCCCGTAGACATGGCCGCCCTGTTGGTCGGCCTCCGGGATGCGGAACGTGAACTCCATGCGGATGCCGTTGGGGTCGAAAAAGTAGATCGACTCGACGAAGTCGTGGTTGAGCGGCCCCACCACCTCGATGCCTTCGCCTTCCAGCGCCGCCTTGGCGGCCAGCAGTTCCGCCTTGTCCGCCACCTCGAAGGCGATGTGGTTGACCCACGCCGCAGTGTTGGGCGAGGGCAGGGACTTCTCGTTGTCGCCCAGATCGAAGAAGGCGATGTAGCTGCCGTCCTTCATCTCGAAGAACAGGTGGAAGTAGTGGGTCGGCTCGCCGCCGGTGGAGGGCATGGCGGTGGCGCGCACGGTGTGCGCCAGCTTGAGGCCCAGCACCTTCTCGTAGAAGTGGCGGGTCTTGACCGGGTCCTCGCATTTGTAGGCGTAGTGATGCAGGCCTTTCAGTGCGAATCCGCCGGGTACGATGCCGCTGCTCGTGCTTGTCATGGGGTTGGTCTCCGTCGCGTGGGGAAAATCCTAGCACCGGCATGGCCGCGCGTCACGACAAATGCTCGCTGCGCTGCGCGATTGCGCCCGACATCTTCCTGCGCTAAGGTGCGGGTCGGCATCTACAACAATCAGTCAAACCAGAGGAGAACTTGAATGGATCGTCGTACCTTGTTGCGTGCGGGGGTGGCCGGAGGCGGCCTGTTGCTGGCGGGCAAAGCATCGGCGCAGGCCGGCTTTCCTTCCCGCGCGGTGCGCATCGTCGTACCGTTCGCGGCCGGCGGGCCCACCGACATCATGGCGCGCGGCATGTCGCAAAAGCTCGGCGAGGCGCTCGGGCAGTCGGTGGTGGTCGACAACCGGCCGGGCGGCGGTGCGCAGATCGCCGCCTCGGCGGTGAAGCAGAGCGCGCCGGACGGGCACACGCTCTTCATCGGCGACATCGGCGCGCTGGCCATCAACCCTTCGCTGTACCAGAACCTTTCCTACGACCCGATCAAGGACTTCACCCCGCTCACCATGCTGATGTCGGCACCCACCGTGCTGCTGGTGCGTGCCGACAGCCCGATCAAGGGCATGCGCGAGATGGTCGCCATGACCAAGGGCGGGCGGCCGCTCTCGTTCGCCTCGCAGGGCGTGGGCACCGGCGGGCACCTGTGCATGGAAATGTTCAAGAGCGTGGCCGGCATCGAAATGTCGCATGTGCCCTACAAGGGCTCGGCGCCGGCCATGCAGGACGTGATTGCCGGGCAGGTCGATGGCCTGTTCGACGTGCTGCCTTCGGCATTGCCGCAGGCCCGCGCGGGCAAGATCCGCATCCTCGCGGCGGCCACCGGCAAACGCATTCCGTTCCTGCCCGACGTTCCGACCACGGCCGAACTGGGCTTCGCCGACGTGGCCATGGACGTGTGGTTCGCCGCGGTCACCCTGGCCGGAACGCCGGATGACATCGTGCGCCGGCTTGCGGCCGAAATCGCCAAGGCCATGCGCGACCCGGGCGTCAACAAGCGCTTCATCGACATCGGCTTCAACGTCGAGCCGGGCACGCCGGAACAACTCGGTGCCCTCATGAAAAGCGAAGTCGCGCGTTGGGGCGCGGTGGTCAAGCGCTCGGGTGCGAGGGCGGATTGAGGCATCGCCCTGTGGGTGAGTCACGCATGTAACGCGCAACCGGCAAAGTCGGGGTTGGGACAGGTGGAACAAACGGACGTATTGATCGCCGGGGCCGGGCCGGTCGGCATGACCCTGGCGCTCGACCTGGCGCGGCGCGGGGTTGCGAGCATCATTGTCGAGCGCAACGCCACCACCACGGCGCATCCGAAGATGGACATCACCAACGCGCGCAGCATGGAGTTGTTTCGCGGCGCGCGCATCGCGGATGCATTGCGCAAGGTGGCCGTTCCGGAGGGGCATTGCTTCGACGTTTCGTGGATCACCCGTTTCACCGGGCACGAGCTGCACCGCTTCCGCTACCCCAGCGTCGAGGAACATCGTGCCCTGATCCGCGCGCGCAACGACGGCACGCAACCGTCCGAATCGCCGATGCGGGTATCGCAGGTGGTGATCGAACCCGCCCTGCGCGCGGCCATCGAGGCAGAGCCGCTGGTAGACGTGCGCTTCGGCGTCGAGTTTGTCGACCTTGCGCAGGATGAGGAAGGCGTCACCGCCGTCCTGCGTGACCGCAACGGGGGCGGTGATTCGAGCGTGCGCTGCCGCTATCTGGCCGGCTGCGACGGCGGTTCGAGCCGGGTGCGCGACTGCCTGGACATCGCGCTCGAGGGTGACATGCGCATCATGCAGCGCTACATGGTGCATTTCCGCTCGCCGCGCCAGGACCTGCTGATGCGCTGGGGGCGCGCCTGGCACTACCAGTCGCCCCTGGGTACCCTGATCGCGCAGAACGACCGTGACGTCTGGACCCTGCATGCACGCCTGCCCGCCGGCGTGGATCCGAAAACCGTCGATCCGGTGGCGCTGGTGACCGGCTTTGTCGGCCAGCCGATCGAACTCGAGGTGCTGGTGGCCAATCCGTGGTCGCCACACCTGGTGGTGGCGGATCGCTACCAGCGCGGGCGGGTGTTCCTGGCCGGCGACGCCGCGCATCAGTACATACCGACTGGCGGTTACGGCATGAACACCGGGGTCTGCGAGGCCTTCGATCTGGGCTGGAAACTGGCGGCCACCTTCAAGGGCTTTGGCGGGCCGGGCTTGCTCGAATCCTACGAACCCGAGCGGCGTCCGGTGGCGCTGCGCAACTGCGCTGGCTCGCGGCGGCATGCGGGGGTTCGAATGGAGATCGCCGCGCTCTACAGCCCGGCACTGGTCGAATCCGGTCCCGCTGGCGCACAGGCGCGCGCCAGCGCGGCGTCGCGCATCGCGGAACTCGGCAATCACGAGAACGAGAGCTGGGGCATCGAGTTCGGATACGCCTACCGCGATTCGCCCATCGTCGCGCACGAGCCGGAGGCACGCTGGATCGACGACCCTGTCGCCTACCACCCCACCACGGCGCCGGGAGCCCGGCTGCCCAGTGTGTTCCTGCCGGACGGCACATCGCTCTACGACCATCTGGGCAGATGGTTCACCGTGCTGGTCACCGGCAACGAAAGCGCCGCCGGCCTGCTGCGCGCCGCACAAGCGATCGGTGTGCCGACGGTGGAGGTACGCCTGAATGCCCCGGACCTGGCGCCCCTGTATGAGGCCGAGGTGCTGCTGGTGCGCCCCGACCACCATGTGGCGTGGCGCGGCAGGGCACCCGCAAGCGCCGCGGAAGCGGAGCGAATCGTTCGTCTCGCGCTTGGCTGGTGACCATCCCGCGCCCCGGCGCTCGTTCGAAAGGTGCATCACCCGATGAAGAATCGCCGATTGATCTTGAAAACAGCGCTGTCCTGCATCGCGCTGGGAGGTGCCGGGATGGTGCATGCGCAGGCCTGGCCGGAGCGGCCGATCCGGCTGATCGTGCCTACCGCGCCCGGACCGTTCGACGTGATCGCGCGCCTGATCGGCGAGCGCCTGGCCAAGCTGCTCGGGCAGCCCATCGTCATCGACAACATACCGGGCGCGACCGGCACGATAGGCATCGCCGCGCTGGCGCGCGCCGCACCCGACGGCTATACGCTGGGACTGGGTCTCATGCCATTGACGATCGGGCACACGCTGTTCCCGAAAATCCCCTACGACATCCGCCGTGACCTCGCGCCGATCGTGCAGATCTCGTGGGGCTACAACATCCTTGTGGTGCATCCGTCCGTGCCGGTGAAGACCGTCGCCGAGCTGGTGGCCTACGCGCGCGCCAACCCCGGCAAGCTCAACTACGCCTCCGGCGGCAATGGCGCGCCGGCCCACATCGCCGCGGAGTTCTTCAAGCAGGAAGCCGGCGTGGACATGGTCCATGTGCCTTTCAAGAGCGCCGCGCCGGCGGTGCAGGAAATGCTCACCGGTCGCGTGCAGGTCATGTTCGGCCTGGCGCCGGGTGTGATCCCGCATATCCGGGCAGGGGCACTGAGACCCCTGGCCGTGGTGGGCCAGAAGCGCCTGCCGGCCGTGCCGGAGGTGCCCAGCATGGCCGAGGCCGGCTATCCGGCGGTGACCGTGTCCGACTGGTTGTGCCTGCTGGCGCCGGCCAGTACCCCGGCCGAGGTGATCGCGCGGCTCAATCGCGAAGTCAATGTCATCCTCCAGCAAGCCGATGTGCGTGAACGGCTCGCCGCCGGCAATGTGGAGGTGGCCGGTGGCAGCCCGGAGGATTTGCGCCGCCTCATCGCCGCTGATACCGAGCGCTGGGCGAAGGTCATCCGTGCCGCCGGCATCCGGGTGGAATGAGGGCGGCAGCCCGTTACTCTCTGCGCACAGCCGACGGTGGATTGCCCCGGGAAACCGCGGGTGGGTCGATTGACATCTGATGTTTGATGCAATAGCATCAAAACATGCGCACTACCCTCGACATCGAAGACGACGTGCTTTCCGCAGCGAAGGATTTGGCGAAGCGGGAAAAGAAGACGGCTGGGCAGGTCATTTCCGAACTCGCGCGCCTGGGGCTGGCGGGGGCTCACGCGCCTGCGGCGCGTGAGCCAAAGGCTGCGTATGGTTTTCGGCCATTCGCGGGAGAGGGGCGTGTGGTCAGCAACGACCTGATCAACAAACTCCGTGAAGACGGCGAGTACTAGCAGCCGCAAGCCGCATGCGTGCGCTGTTCGACGTCAACGTGCTCATCGCGCTGCTCGACCAGGCGCATCCGCATCACGCGGCGGCCCACGCCTGGCTGAAGGCGAATATCGGGCATGGCTGGGCATCATGCCCGATCACGCAAAACGGTTGCGTGCGCATCATGTCGCAACCCGCCTACCCCGGCGCTCGGCCACCTGGCAGCGTGATCGAGCGGCTGCGGGAGGCGACCATGCATCCGGCCCATGCGTTCTGGCCGGATGACGTTTCAATTACGGACAAGCGCGTGACTGACAGTTCCCGGGTGCACGGCGCCCGGCAGATCACCGACACCTACCTTCTTGCGCTGGCAGTGCGTCACGGGGGGCGGCTCGTCACGTTCGACGCGGGCATCGCGCTCTCCGCCGTTCCGGGCGCGACGGCCGCGAATCTTGTTGCGCTGGCGTGAGCGCGCCTGCGATCCATTGTCCGGCGTCGGACCTGTGTCCGTCCGGTGTGCCTGTCCGGTCAGGCAGGTTCACCTGGCCCTAGCCTGCTTCAACGGCAACGCCGAGCTCGACTTCACTTCCTTCAACGAAAAGCTGGTGCGGGTGTCCTTCACACCGGGCAGCGCCATCAGGGTATCGAGGGCGAATTTGGAGAAGCTTTCCAGCGAGTCGCTCATCACCACCAGCATGAATGCGCCCTCGCCGGAGATCACGTGGCAGGACACGATCTCGTCCAGATCGGCGATGGCCTCCTCGAACTTGCGTTCCATGGCCGGGGTGTGGCGCTCGATGTCCACCCGCACGAAGGCGGTGACACCCAGGCCCAGCGCGCGGCGGTTGAGCACCGCCTGGTAACCCTCGATCACGCCGGATTCTTCGAGTCGTTTCAGGCGCCGCCAGCAGGGTGACAAAGACAACCCGACCTTCTCGGCCAGTTCGGCGTTGGTGAGGCGCCCGTTGACCTGCAGGGCTTCGAGGATCTTGAGGTCGGTACGGTCGAGCGCGGCGGCATGTGCGGAGGGCGACATCATTTTTCCCGTAAATGGCGTTGTTGCAACGCAAAATGTATCGCGAAACCAGACGCAGTGGCAAAAATAGGAAAAACTTTCCTGCGCTTGGCCCCTATACTTTCAGCCTTCCAGCCCATGACACAGGCAACGACTTTCCATGAACGCACCGGTTGATCCCAAGCTGCTTGAATCCGTCTCGCTCGACGACAAGTACACCCACGACAGCGGCACGACCTTCATGACCGGCACGCAGGCGCTGGTGCGCCTGCCGATGCTGCAAAGGAAGCGCGACCTGGCCGCCGGCAAGAACACCGCCGGCTTCATTTCCGGCTACCGGGGTTCGCCCCTGGGCGGCTACGACCAGTCGCTCGCCAAGGCGAAAACACATCTGAAGGAACACCACATCGTGTTCCAGCCCGGTGTCAACGAAGACCTGGCCGCCACCTCGATCTGGGGCACGCAGCAGGTCAACCTGTTCCAGGGCGCCAACTATGACGGCGTATTCGGCATCTGGTACGGCAAGGGCCCGGGCGTGGACCGCTGCGGCGACGTCTTCAAGCACGCCAACATGGCCGGTACTTCGCCCTGGGGCGGCGTGCTGGCACTGGCCGGCGACGATCATGGCGCCAAGTCCTCCACCACCGCGCACCAGAGCGAGCAGATCCTGATCGCCTGCTCGACGCCGATCTTCTATCCGGCCTCGGTGCAGGACATCCTCGATTACGGCGTGCACGGCATCGCCATGTCGCGCTTCGCGTCGCTGTGGAGCGGCATCAAGTGCGTGACCGACATCGTCGAGTCCGGCGCCACGGTGGACCTGGACGCTTCGCGCATCACCCCGGTGATCCCGACCGACTTCGCGATGCCGGAAGGCGGCCTTTCGATCCGTTTCAACTTCATCGATTTCCTCGGCGAGGAAGCCCGCCTGCTCAACTACAAGCTGCCGGCGGTCAAGGCCTACATCCGCGCTAACCAGCTGAACCGCGTGCTGTGGCGCGAGGCCACCGGGGTGAAGCCCACCCTAGGGCTGGCCTCCGCCGGCAAGTCCTACGCCGACCTGCGCCAGGCGCTCGCCGACCTGGGCATCAACGAGAAGGTGGCGGCAGACCTCGGCTTGCGCCTTTTCAAGATCGCCGTGACCTGGCCGCTGGAAGAAACCGGCGTGCGCGATTTCGCCGCCGGCCTGACCGAGATTTTCACGGTCGAGGAAAAGCGTCCGCTGATCGAATCGCAGATGAAGGAAATCCTCTACGGCACGCCCGGCGCGCCGCGCGTGACCGGCAAGGTCGATGAGGCCGGGCGGCCGCTCCTGGCCGTCAACGGCGAGCTCACGCCCTCGATGATCGCCCGCGCGCTGGTAAGCCGGCTGTTGCCGCTGGCGTCGCCCGAGCTGCGCGCCCGCCTTACGGCGCGCATCGCCTTCCTGGACGCGCGCGAAGGCGCGGTCGCGAAGTCGATTCCGGTGGCGGTGCGCACGCCCTACTTCTGCTCCGGCTGCCCGCACAACACCTCCACCAAGGTGCCGGAAGGCTCGCGAGCGCTGGCCGGCATCGGCTGCCACTACATGGTGCAGTGGATGGACCGTGAAACCTCCACCTTCACCCACATGGGCGCCGAGGGCGTCACCTGGGCGGGGGCGGCGCATTTCACCTCCGAGAAGCATGTGTTCATCAACATCGGCGACGGCACCTATTTCCACTCGGGCCTCCTGGCCATTCGCGCGGCGGTGTCCTCCAAGGTCAACGCCACCTACAAGGTGCTGTTCAACGACGCGGTGGCCATGACCGGCGGGCAGCGCCATGACGGACCGCTCAACCCCTGGCTGATCTCGCAGCAACTGCACGCCGAGGGCGTCACCCCCATCATCGTGGTCACCGACGAGCCGCACAAGTACCCCGCCGGCACGGCATGGGCGCCGGGTGTCACGGTGCGTCACCGCGAGCAACTCGACGCGGTGCAAAAGGAACTTCGCGAGAAGCCCGGCATCTCCGCCATGATCTACGACCAGACCTGCGCGTCCGAGAAGCGCCGGCGCAGGAAGATCGGCCAGTTTCCCGATCCGCCCAAGCGCGCCTTCATCAATGACGCGGTATGCGAAGGCTGTGGCGACTGCTCGGTGAAGTCCAACTGTATTTCCGTCGAGCCGCTGGAAACCGAGTTCGGCCGCAAGCGCAAGATCAACCAGTCGGCCTGCAACAAGGACTACTCCTGCGTGACCGGCTTCTGCCCGAGCTTTGTCACCGTCGAGGGGGGCGGCCTGAAAAAGCCGGCCAAGCCTGCGGCCAGCGCCAAGGCCGGCGCCGACGCCACCGCGATTCCCGCCCTGCCGGCGCCGGTGATCCCCGCTGTCGAACAGCCGTTCAACATCCTGGTCACCGGCATTGGCGGCACCGGCGTCATCACCATCGGCCAGATCGTCGCCGTCGCCGCCAATCTCGAAGGCAAGAGCGCCCAGGTACTCGACATGTCAGGCCTGGCGCAAAAGGGCGGCCAGGTCACCAGCCACGTGCAGATCGCGGCTTCGCCAGATGACCTGCATGCCACCCGCGTCGGCACCGCCGCGGCCGACCTGGTGGTGGGCGCCGACCTGGTGGTCTCGGCCGGCAAGGATGTGCTCTCGCGCGTGGGCGCGGGCCGCACCCGTGTGCTGGTCAACAGCACACTCTCGCCGACCTCGGCCTTCGTCAAGGACCCCAACTGGAAAATGCCGTCCGGGGCGCTTGAGGCGGCCCTGATCGACGCCGCCGGCGCCGATGCCGTCTCGCTGGTGCCGGCCAACCGCATCGCCACCGCGCTGATGGGCGACGCGATTGCCACCAACATGTTCATGCTGGGCTACGCGTTCCAGAAAGGCACCATTCCCGTGGGCGAGGCCGCGCTGATGCGCGCGGTCGAGTTGAACGGCGTGGCGATCGATTTCAACAAGAAGGCTTTCGACTGGGGCCGTTATGCGGCGGTGGATGCCGCGGCGGTCGAGCGTATCGCCACCCCGGCGCAGGTGATCACCCTCACCTCCAAGAAGCCGGCCGACGGCGGCTTTTCGCGCAACCTGGAGGAACTGGTGGCCAAGCGGGTGGAGTTCCTCACCGGCTACCAGAACGCCGCCTACGCAAAGCAGTACAGCGACTTCGTCGAGGAAGTGCGCCAGGCCGAAGCGGCCAAGGTGGGCGGCACGCGCCTGGCCGAGGCGGTGGCGCGCTACTACTTCAAGCTCATGGCCTACAAGGACGAGTACGAGGTCGCGCGCCTGTACACCGACCCGGCCTTCATGGAAAAGATCCGCGCCCAGTTCGAGGGCGACTACCAGCTCAAGTTCTACCTCGCGCCGCCCATGTTCGCCAAGCGTGACAACAACGGCGAACTGGTCAAGAAGCAATATGGCCCGTGGATGTTCAAGGCCTTCGGCCTGCTGGCCAAGTTGAAGGGGCTGCGCGGCACCGCCTTTGACGTTTTTGGCAACACCGAGGAGCGGCGCTCCGAGCGTGCCCTGATCGCCGAGTACCGGTCCACCGTGGCGGGCCTGCTGGGCAGCCTTTCCAAGGCCAACCTTGACACGGCCGTGGCGATCGCCTCGGTGCCGGAGGATATCCGCGGCTACGGGCATGTAAAGGAGCGTCACCTGAAGGCGGCGCGCGAAAAGCAGGCCGTCTTGCTGGCGAGCTGGCGCAATCCCGTGGCCGGGGCGAAGGCGGCTTGAACAGCGCGATCCGGGTTCGCGCGGCAAAGGCACTGAGGGCGTGGTGAGCGGTGTTCCACTCTACGAAAGCATCGTCGTGATCGATGACGACGCCGCTTTTCTCAGCCTGGTGTGCCGTCACCTGAAGGATGCCGGTTATCAGGTGCGCGAGTTCAGCGAGGGGATAGGCGCGTTGCAGCACGTGCTGGCAGACCCGCCTGACCTGGTGCTGGCCGACGTGCGCATGCCCGGCCTGGACGGTTTCGGGTTCCTGGGGGCCATGCGCACGCAGGAAGCGACCGCGGCGGTGCCGCTGGTCTTCATGACATCGGTGCCGGACGCCAAGGCGCAGCGCAAGGGCATGAACCTGGGCGCCGATGACTTCCTGATCAAGCCTGTGACACGCACGGATCTGCTCGATGCGATCCGGGCGCGCCTGGAACGTGCTGCGGCGTTGCGGGCAGACGGCGCGCGGGCGGAGCGCGGCGACTGAAGCTGGCAGGAAACGGGCGGTAAGGCAAAGTGACAATGGACGCCGGGCCGCGGTCGGGCTGTTTCAGTCCACTTTGATGTTGGCGGCCTTGATGATCTTGCCGTACTTGGCATAGTCGCGCTGCAGAACCTCGCCAAACTGCTCAGGCGAAATGGACACCGCCTCAAGTCCCGCCTCCTGGTACTTCTGCTTCATTTCCGGTGTCTGCAGGATGGCATTGACCTCGCGGTTGATGCGCGCGGCGATCTCGCGGGAGGTACCGGTCGGCATCACGATGCCCTGCCAAGTGAGGATTTCGAAGCCGGGTGCCACCTCGCCCAATACAGGCAAGTCCGGGAATGGTTGCCTGCCGCGCGCCGTATTGAGCATGGCGATCGGCTTCACGCGGCCTGCCTTGATCTGTGGCATCGCGGTGTTCGAGACGTCAATCATCAGATCGACGTGGCCGCCCACCAGATCTGTCATCGCCGGCGCCGAGCCCTTGTAGGTTACGACGGTGATGTCTAGCTTGCGATCCAGCTTGAGCACTTCGCAACCCAGACCGAGCAGGATGGAGCCGCCCCACGCGCACTTGACTGGCCCCTTTTTCGCGCTTGCATACTCAATGACTTCCTGCAGGGTTGAGGGACCGAACTTGCTGCTGGCGATCAGCATGGCCTGGAGCTGGTTCATCTGTACGACCGGGATGAAGTCCTTGAGTGGATCCCAGGTGATCTTGTACAGATGCGGGTTGGTCACGAGGGCCGCCACCGCAAACAGCATGGTGTAGCCGTCCGGCGCGGCGCGCGCGCCTGCTTCGAAGCCGATGTTGCTGTTGGCGCCGGGCCGGTTGTCAATCAGTATGCTTTGTCCAAGACGTTCCCCCAGTTGCGGCGCGATCTGCCGGGCCACTGAATCGGCCGGTCCCCCGGGCGGGAACGGCACGATCCAGCGAATCGGTTTGGTCGGCCACTGCTGGGCGAAAACGCCGCCTGCCACAGCGCACACGGCGATCGCCACACACAGGCGCAATGTCGATATGAAAAACTTCATCTCAGTCCCCACTCGAGCGGTTGGCGGGCTCGGGAAACAGGCTGGGCGCCAGGAAAGTCAGGCGGTTGGCCGGCCATGCGTCCTCGATGTCATTTCCTTCCCAGCCGAGATCCGAAGGAATCGACGCCTCCATGCACATCAGGGCAAGGTCGAACAAGCGGCGCTCGTCCGCCCGCAAGGCATCCGGATTGGCGGTAGGAATCGCATTGAGGAAGTCGACGATCTCCTCAATGCGCGGAAATACTGCCGACACAAAGCGGTCGAGTTGCCGTGGCGGCGTCGATACCCGCTTGTTGAAGCGGCCAGCCTCATGCGGGATCGACCACTCGGCGACCCAGGGTTCCAGCATGCTGAATTGCTCGGGCAACAATGCACTGCTCATGATCCCTCTCCGATCATCCGGTCCGAAACCGTGTAGTGGTGGCGCAGGGCCATCTCCTGGCGCGACAGCACCACTTCGTTCATCACACCGGTGGAAAGGGCGGCCTGCTGCGCCTCCAAAGTGTTCAAGTCTTCGCGAAATACGTCGCGTACCCGCGCACGGAAGTACGAGCGGCTCAGGCGTTCCCCGAGGTTTTTTGCCTTGTACGCCCAGGCCTGGTTGATGATCAGGGTGTGCCCCGCGTCGATCGGCCAGTAGGTGATTTCGTTCTGCCAGCAATTGCCATGCAACATCACGACGTTGGGAAAGAACTCCACCACGTCGAAGGCCCACTTGTCGTGACGCGAGGAATTGACGCCTGGCGGCAAGCCGCTGGAATCGAAGTCGAACGCGGGGATCATCATGCGCCCGTACTTCGCGGCGATCTTCTCGCCGGGGACAAACACCTTGTCGGGATTGCCCGGCGCCGAATAACGGTGGTGACGCTCGAAGATCTCGATCTGCGGCCGGTGGCGCTGCGGGTTGCTGCGTCCGCCTTGGTAGTCGCGCGCCGTGCTCTTGTGCAGGTAGAGCGTGTGGTAACCCTCGGTAAAGGAATTGACGGCGAGGTGCCAGTTGGTGGCGACCACCGCCTTGAAAGCCGCCACCTTCTCGCGCGGCTCGAAGTAGCCGTCGTACTGGCTGTAGAGATCGCCCAGCCATTCGGCCAGGGTGCAATGCGGCTTGTCCTCGAGGTTGATGAAAATGAGTGTGTTCCACACCTCCGAGGTGATCGGGATCAAGCCGAGTGTGGACTTGTCGCAACCTTCGAATTCGGTTTCGTCTGTGATTTCGCGCAACTTGCCGTCAGCGGCGAATACCCAGCCGTGGAAATTGCAGGTGAAATGCGAGCGGTTTCCGGCGCCTTCACGGACCAGCTTGTTGCCGCGATGACGACATATGTTGTGGAACACGCGCACCCGGTCATCCTGGCCACGCACCACCAGTAGTGACATGCTGAAGGTCGGAATGTCGTAGACGAAGTAACTGCCCTTTTGCGGCAAGTCCTGGGTGTGGCCGATTGCAAGCCATGCGCGCCGCCAGATGCGTTCACGCTCGAGCACGAAGTGCTCCGGAGTGATCTGCCGCCCCACATCGACGCGCGACGGCAGGCCATCAATGGTGCCGCGAAACAGCGACTCAACCATGGCTGACATTTGTTCCTCCTTCGATTTCGGCGCCAATTCTGCGGCGCAGTTTTGGTCTGTCTGGAGTATCTCCGCGCGATCGGGTTTGCGTCAACCAATGTCGGTCTGGAATGTCGGCCGGTTGTGGCCGCATGCCAGCAATGGCTGCGACCGGGTCGTGTTCACGGTAAGCTAGAGTTCCCCGAATAAAACTATGCTGCGGCGCGGGTGCGATCGCATCATCGCCCTCGCCGCCAAGTAACCGCAAGGAACAAGTACATGAATTTCCCCATGGTCAACGGTCTGCGTAGCGTCGAGATCGGCGTGCCCGACGTGGCCGCTGCCGAAAACTTCTATACCGGCACCTGGAACCTATCTGTGGCCGCACGCAGCGCAAAGACGGTGTACCTGCGCGGCACCGGGCCGCAGCATCACCTGATCTCGCTCACCGAATCGGCCACGCCGGAAGTGCTGGCGATCACGCTCAATGCAACTTCGCGCACAGCCGTCGAGGCATTGGCCACCAGCGTGCCGGCCAATGGCGGCACCGTCCTGCGCGCGCCTTCCGCGATCGACGAGCCGGGCGGCGGTTACGGCATCGCCTTTCGCGATCCGCAGGGCCGCATCATCCGCGCCATCTGCGAGGACGTGCGGCATGCCGACGCCGCCGTCGTGCGCGACCGCCCGGAGCGCCTGGCCCACGTGGTGATGAACAGCACCGACATTCCGGCCATGCAGGCCTTTGTCGAAAAGGCGATGGGCTTCCGGCTTTCGGACCGCACCCGCATCATGGCTTTCATGCGCTGCAACAACGACCACCATAACTTCGCCTATGCGGAGGCCGACAACACCTGCCTGAACCACATCGCCTTCGTGGTGCCGGCGCTCGACGACGTGATGCGCGGCGGTGGCCGCATGAAGGAGGCCGGCCATCCCATCGTGTGGGGCCCCGGGCGTCACGGGCCGGGCAACAACCTGTTCAACTATTTCATCGGCCCTTTCAACTTCGTCATCGAGTACACCGCCGAGGTGTCGCAGGTGGACGACCACTATCGCGTCGGCACGCCGGACGACTGGAAATGGCCGCCGGGACGCATCGACCACTGGGGCATCGCCACCGGCCCGACGGCCGAGCTGAAGGCGGCACAACGCAGCGTGGGCTTCGCGGCCGAACTGCGCATCTGAACCTCCGGGCGCGGGAGCGCCCCTGCCGGGAACCTGAAATGAAGCACTACGACATCGCCATCGCCGGCTTCGGGCCGGCCGGCGCCACGGCCGCCTGCATGCTCGGCCAGATGGGTTACAGCGTACTGGTCGTCGACCGCCTGACCGACGTTTACGACAAGCCGCGCGCCTTCGCCATGGACCACGAGATCCTGCGCGTCTACCAGAACCTCGGCGTGGCCGAGGCGATGCGGCCGCACCTGGCGCCCTTTCTCCCCTCCGAGCACTACGGCGTGGATGGGCAGTTGATCCGTCGCCTCACCATGATCGATCCGCCCTACCCGCTGGGCTGGACGCCCTCGGTGGTGTTCCTGCAGCCGCCGATCGAGGAGGTGCTGCGTGCGAAGGTGCGCGAACTGCCCTCGGTCGAACTGGCACTGGGCTGTGAGTTCGTCTCCCTCGCACAGGACGAGGCGGGTGTCACCATCGGCTTGCGCGATGCCGCGGGCACGGCCCGCCAGGCGGGCGCCAAATACCTGATCGGCTGCGACGGCGCTTCCTCCACCGTGCGCCGGCAGATCGGCGTGGTGCACGATGACTTGGGCTTCGACGAGCCCTGGCTGGTGGTCGATGTGCTGCTGAACGAAGGCGCCGGTGCGCGCCTGCCGAAGACCAACGCGCAGTTCTGCGAGCCTGCGCGGCCCACCACGTTTCTGCTCGGCACCGGGCGGCACCTGCGCTGGGAGATCATGCTCCTGCCCGGCGAAGACCCCAGGGCGATGGAATCCGATGAGGCGACCTGGCGCCTGTTGTCGCGCTGGCTCTTGCCCGATGAAGGCAGGTTGTGGCGCCAGGCCAGCTACCGTTTTCATGCCTTGGTGGCCAACCGCTGGCGTGTCGGCCGCGTGTTCCTGGCCGGCGACGCGGCGCACCAGCAGCCGCCCTTCCTCGGCCAGGGCATGTGCCAGGGTGTGCGCGACATCGCCAACCTCACCTGGAAGCTCGATGCCGTTTTGCAGGGCCGCGCCGGCGATAGCCTGCTCGACACCTATGGCGCCGAGCGTTCCTCCCATGTGCGGCGGCTCACCACCACCATCAAGCACATCGGCCACAACATCTGCGAGCGCGACCCGGTCAAGGCGCGCCAGCGCGACGCCGACCTGATCGCCCAGGCCGGCGGGGTGGTCAAGAGCGTGCCGCGCCAGGACCTGATTCCGCCGCTGGATTGCGGCCTCATCGCGCCGCAGGCGCATGCGGCCAACGGCACGCTGTTCCCGCAACCCGCGGTGACTTGCGGCGGCAAGAGCGGCCTGCTCGACGACATCGCCGGCACCGGCTTGCGGCTGGTGCTGGCCGAAGGCGTCGACCCCGCTGTGGTGGCGGCATCCGCGCCGGTCCGGGAATCCGGCGCGCAGGTTATCCAAGTGTGCGGCCCGACTGGCGATGAGGGCGGCCCCAGGCACTTGGCAGCGGTGATCGAGGCTGACGGGATCGTGTCCGCCTGGTTTGCCCGCCATGGCGCCGTGGCCGCGCTGGTGCGGCCGGATCACTATGTGTACGGCATTGCCACCGCGACGGAGGAAATCGCCGCGATCGCGGATGCCTTCAACCAGGCTGTGCGCCGACCTTCCGTGGCGGTCTGAATCGCCTTCAGGCAGTGTCGCCGGGCAGTCGCCAGGTACGGATCGGTGGTGACTTGACTTCGATCTGCACGCAGTCCTCGAGAGCCTCGCTGTAGTGCGGGACGCCGCGCGGATGCACCCAGCTGTCACCGGGGCCGGCGATGAACTCGCGACCGTCGATCACCATGCGCAGCTTGCCCGAGAGCAGGATGGCGATCGATTCATGGTCATCGTGCTGGTGGAGCGGATCGATCAGGCCCTTCTTGCGGGTCCAGCGGGTCATCGAGCTCTCGTCGCCGCACACCAGCGGGGCCACCGAAAGCACACCCTGCATGGCGGCACCCTCGACCGTGGCGACCACGGTCTCGACGGCATCCGCCGCCTTGAATACAAATTCCGGGCTGCGTGGCAGCTTGCGCGGTATGGCCATGGGTGTCTCCTGTCAAAAATGAATCGACCAGGCCGGCCGATCGCCGGCCCGCCTATTTTGCGAATGTCAGCTGCGGCAGCCAAAGCGCCATTTGCGGGAAGTGGATCAGAAGACCCGTCATCACGATCATTGAGACGAAGAACGGGATCGTCCCCTGGAACACCTCGTTGATGGTGCCCTCGCCACGCACCCCCTGGATCACGTAGAGCGTCATGCCCACCGGCGGGCTGATCAGCGAGATCTCACACATCAGCACGATGAACACGCCAAAGAACACCGGGTCGATGCCGGCCGCGGTGACAAACGGGAACACGATCGGGATGGTGCCCACCAGCATCGGCAGGGTCTCGAAGAACACGCCCAGCAGCAGGTAGAAGATCGCCAGCACCCACAGCAGCTGCACCGCCGAGACGTCGAGCGACTTCACCAGCCCGGCCAGCGATTGTGTGACCCCCAGCAGCCCCAGCACGAAGTTGAGGTAGAAGGCCATCGCCAGGATCAGGATGCTCATGGCGGTGAGGCGCATGGTGGCGAAGAACGAGTCGTGCAGCATCTTCACGGTGAGCTTGCGGTACAGCGCCGCCACCACCAGGGAGGACACCACGCCCAGCGCCGCGCTTTCGGTCACGGTGGCCCAGCCGGTGTAGATGCTGCCCATCACCACAATGAACACCGCCAGCGGCGCCAGCAGGTGCTTGAGCCTGCCGATCTTTTCCGACAGCGGGCTGTCCGGCTCGCGGATGTTGGCGCCGGTCAGGTCCGGGCGCCACCAGCTGATCAGGATGATGGTGGCCATGAAGATCAACGTCATCAACAGGCCCGGGATCACGCCGGCGGCGTATAGCTGGCCCGCCGAGGTGCTGGTCATCGCGCCGTACACCAGGAAGGCGATGCCCGGCGGGATCAGGTTGCCGAGCGAGGCGCCGGCGGCGATCGAACCGAGCACCATGCGCTGGTCGTAGTTGCGGCTCTTGAAGGTGGGCAGCGCAATCGTCGAAATCGTCGCCGCGGTGGCAACCGACGAGCCGGACACCGCCGAGAACAGGGCCGAGGCGCCGATGTTGGTATGCAGCAGGCCGCCGGGCAGGAAGTTGAGCCAGTCGGCCAGCGACCGGTACATCTTGTCGGTGGCGCCGCCCCTTACCAGCACCTCGCCCAGGAGGATGTAGAGCGGGATCGAGAGCAGCACGTAGTCCTCGGTGGCGCCCCACAACTGGTTGCCGAAGGCGAACACCGCCGACTTGCCGAGATACATCGTGGCGCCGGCCATCGCCACCAGGAACATCACGGTGGCCACATGCAGGCCGACGAACATCAACAACAGCATCAGGCCGAAGCCGATGGCGATCTCAGTGGCGCCGATCATGCCTTGGCTCCCGGTGCGGAATGCGCGACTTCCTTCAACACGTCGCCGGCTTCGCTTTCGATTTCCTCTTTGAGGGTCTGCGGGCCGTAGTAGCGGTTGAGTTCATCGACCCGGCCGCGTGCCAGCAGCCAGACCGAATTGAGCGCAAGGTAAAGCGTGATGGCGGCAAACAGCACGATGCCCACGTACCACATGGACTGCGGAATCCACATCGGCGTCTGCAATGGGGTTGTGGCGGTGCTCTGGAACTCGATGGTCTCCGAGAGCACGTTCCAGCCGCGATAGGCCGCAAACAGCACCATGCCGGCCAGCGTCACCATGGCGATGCAATTGAGCACCGCGCGCATCTTGACCGGAAAGCGCGAGACCAGGAAGTCGATGCGCGTATGCCCGCGGGTGATCAGCGTGTAGGAAAACCCCACGGCGCTGGTCACCGCGAGCGTGTAGCCACCGATCTCGTCGATGCCTTGCAGGCTGAACTGGAACAGCTTGCGCGCCACCATCTCGAAACAGCTGGCCAGCGAGAACGCGACCAGCCACCAGCCGCAGATGATGACCAGCACCGAGGTGCTGGCCTCCAGGAAGCGGGAGAACGCGTTCTTCGGCATGACCGGCTCAGTCGATCTTGTAGCCGCGTGCCTTGCCGACGGTGCCGTTCCAGATTTCCGTGCACTTCGGGTCCACCTTGTTGCAGGTGTTCTTCCAGAGCGGCAGCACCACCTTGGAGACGGCGTCCTTGACGCGCTTCTCGTCAGCGGCCGACACCTGCACCAGGTTCATGGAGAACTTGGTGTTTTCCTTGCAGGGTTCCTTGCCGACGTTGCAGTTGACGGCATCGGCGTTGGCACGCTCGGCCAGCGACCACATCTCGTCTTCCATTTTCTTGAACTGCGAGGTCAGGTTCTTCTGCTGCTCGGGGTTGAACTTCTTCCAGTAGTCCAGGTTCATGAAGTGTCCCTGCACCGAGCCGGAAACCGACAGCGGCAGGAAGTGCGTGGTCACCTCCGGCCACTTGCCGGAATTGCCCGAGGTGGGCGAGGTCACGCCGCAGTTGGCCACGCCGCGCTGCAGGGCGGGGTACACCTCGGAGAACTGCAGGGTCACCGGGGTGGCGCCCAGGCTCTGGATCAGCGCCGCCATCGAAGGCGTGAAACTGCGCACCTTCATGCCCTTCAGGTCGTCAAGGGTCTTGATGGGCTGGTTGCAATAGAACACCTGCGGGCCGAACGGCCACAGCGTCATCACCTTGGAGTTGAAGCGGGCCTGCAGGCGCTTGTCGAACACTTCACGATAGGCGTCCACGGCCTTTCTGAGGTCGGCCATGTTGGTCGACACGCCGATCAGGTCCACGCCCTCGAAGAACGGGTCATCGCGCGAGGCCATGCCGATCTGCACCGACATCACGTCGAAGGTGCCGGAGCGCAAGAGGCGCAGCGCATCGGCTGCCTGCACGCTTACCGCGTCCATGGTGTTGTAGTTGACCTCGATCGGCAGGCCGGAGAGCTTGGGCAGGGCGATGAAGAAGCCCTTTTCGATGCCGACATGCTTGCCGTTGGCCGAGAAGTTGCCGGCCACGCGCATGTTCTGTGCGAAGGCGAGCGGAGTGGTGAGCGCGGCGGCGAGGGCGAGCAGGCGGCCGAGCTTGCGTACACGTTGGCCGGCAGTCGGGGTTTTGTGTTTTGTCATGAAAAGCTCCGAGGGGTGAATGAATGCGTGCTGTGAGGATATGTTGCAGTGCGGATCGTACGCGCCTTGGCCTCAACTGACCAACGCGGAGATGTCGCGGCCGAGCGCGCGCAGGGCGCCGAACATGCCCCACGACACCGAGTCGTACACCGGCAGGCCCAGCTCGTCGCGCAACTGTCTGGCCACCAGGGCGCCGCGCGTGTTGGTGCCGTAGATGATGAGCGCGTCGGGCCGGGTCGTGCTGCCGGCAACACAGGCGACGGCCATGGCGCGGATCTCGTCCGGGCTGACCGCCGCCATGGCGAAATTGTCGGCAATGTCGGCACGCTCGGTCGCGGCCACGCACTCGTATCCGGCGGCGGCGAAGTGCGCCTTGATGGTGCGGTTCATCTCGGGCGGATTGAGCGTCACCATGGCAAAGCGCCGCACATCGGTGCGCTCGAACTGATCGAGCAGGGCGAGACTGGAGGTGGTGGCGTGAATGCCGGTGGAGGTGGTGATCTCACGGCACAACTGGCGGTCGCGCTCGAAACCGACCACCCCGCCCGCGCTGCCGTTCCAGCAGATCGCGTGGCAGCGCGCATCGGCCAGCAGGCGCGCCGCGCCGAGGATGGCGCCGGAGTCGTAATAGGCGGCCGCCGGGTTGGCCACGCTCACCGCGGTGAGCGCGAAGCGCGCGAAGTGCACCGACGCGTCGGGCAAAAGCCCGGCGAGCCGGATGCACTCGGGTTCGACGACCGTGTTCGACGACGGCAGGACCATGCCGATGCGGTGCAGTGCCATCGCGCGTCAGCCGGCCCCGTAGCCGAGCAGGCGCGGCAGCCAGGTCACGATGGGCGGGAACAGCATGCACAGCACCAGCACGCCGTACATCAGCGTGATGAAGGGCCATAGCGCGACGACGATTTCGCGCATCGATATCTTGTTGATGCTGCACACCACGAACAGCACCACCCCCACCGGCGGCGTGAGCATGCCGATCACCAGGTTGAGCACGAACAGGAAGCCGAAGTGAAGGGGGTCGATGCCATACTGCAAGGCGATCGGATGCAGCAGCGGTACCAGCATGATGTAGGCGGCGTTGGATTCGAGGAACATGCCGACGATGAACAGCACCACCGCCACCAGCGCCATGTAGCCCAGCGGGCTGTCGGTGATCGACTTCACCAGCGCTGCCACCTTCATCGGCAGCAAGTCCACCGTCAGCAGGTAGGTCACCACCGAGGCGAATGCGATCAGCGCGCCCACCATGGCGGTGGTGATGGCCGAGCGCAGCAATATGCCCGGCAGGTCGGCCACCTTGAGGAGCCGCGTGACCAGGAAGCCCACCGCCAGCGCGTACACCACCGCGATGGCCGAGCCTTCGGTGGCGGTGAAGGCGCCGCCGACGATTCCACCTATCACCACCACCGGCATCATGAAGATGATGACCGAGCGGCGCAACTGCGCGAACACGTTGGCAAAGCTGAAAGCCTCGCCGGTGGCCGGATAGCCGCGCTTGGCCACGTACCAGGTGCAGATCAGCATGAAGCCGATGGTGATCAGCAAACCGGGAATGACACCGGCCATGAACATGCCGCCCACCGAGACCGAGGGGCCGGCCATGAAGGCGTAGACGATCATCGCGCCCGAAGGTGGAATGATCGGTCCGAGGTTGCCCGCCGCGGCGACGATCGCCGAGGCGAAGGGCTTGTCATAGGCCTTGGTCAGCGAAGGTCCGAGGATGGTCGAAAGCGCGCTGGCATCCGACACCGCCGCGCCCGACACGGTGGCCAGCCCCGCGCCGGAGAGCATGGTCACATGTGCCAGCCCACCGCGCACCCGGCCGACCACCGCGTTGGCCAGTTCGATCAGGCGTTCGACGATGCCGGCCTTGACCATCAGTTCGCCCGCCAGGATGAAGAACGGGATCGACATCAGCGGGAAGGAGTTGACCGCATGCATCATGCGCTGCGGGATGATCGCGAAGCCCTCACCCGAGAAGGCCAGCGCCACCAGCGCCGCGAATCCGAGCGAAAACGCGATCGGCATGCCGATCACGCCCAACAGCAGAAAGCCAAGGAATATGCCGATAGACATGGCGTCCCCTATTCCGCGGCCAGATCGGCGCGCGCCGCCGGCCCGGCCACAATGACGCGCAGGAGGTGCAGCGCACTGTGCGCTGCACCAAAGGCGACCGGCACCATGAACCATGCGGTGCTCATGCTGAGGGTGGGCATCATCTCGCTCCACTGGTCGATTGCCACCTGGACCGTGAACCAGGCGATCATGACCATCATGCCGGCGGAAAGCACGGCGACGAAGCGCGCGAGGATGTCCCGCGCGCCCTCCGGAAGGTGCGCCACGAGCAGTTCTATGCTGATATGGGCGTTGTGGCGGATGCCGATCGGCACCGCCAGGAACACCGAGGTGACAAACAGCAGGCGGCCGATGTCGTCGGCCCAGTCAAGCGAGGAGTTGAAGCCGTAGCGCAGCAGCACCTGCACCGACACCACGGCCACCATCAGGGCCATCGCCACCATGATGGCCCAGCACACCAGCCGGTCGAAGCCGTCCAGCAATTTTCCGAACATCGATCTTCTCCGGTCTGGTGTTTGCTGTGCCTTGCCGCTTACTTCATCTTGGCCACTTCGGCCAGCACACTGTCGACCAGCGGGGCGCCGGCGCGTTTTTTCACCTCGTCGACCACGCCGGCGGAGGCCTTGCGCATGGCTTCGCGCACCGCGGGGGTGATCTCGGTGAACTCCATCTTCTTCTTGAGTTCGTCGAGTGCCTCGGCGTCCTGCTTGGCGGCTGCCGCACGCTGGCTGGCCACGGCGGTGTTCATCGCCTCGCGGATCGCCTTCTGGTACTCGGGCTTCAAGGCCTCGAATGACTTCTTGTTGGCCAGTACGAGGATGAAGTCGAAGAAATGGCCGCTGTTGGAGAGGTACTTCTGCACCTCGTTGTAGCGCCCGGCGCGGATGATCGGGAAGGGGTTTTCCTGGCCGTCGAGCACCTTCTGCTCCATGGCGGAATAGAGTTCCTTGACATCCATGGCCACCGCGTTGGCGCCGAGCGCGCGGAAGGTGGCCAGGTGGGTCTCATTGGGCTGCAGGCGGATCTTCAGGCCCTTCAGGTCTTCCATGGTCTTGATCGGGCGCTTGCTGTTGGTGATGTTGCGCGAACCGAGTTCCATCCAGCCCAGCACCAGGAAGTTCTTGTCGGCCATTTTCTGGTCGAGCAGCTTGCCGACGTTGCCGTCGAGTACCTTGAAGGCGGCTTCGCGGCCGGGGAACAGGAAGGGCAGGCTCACCGCTTCGAGTTCGGGGACGATGCGCGACATGTAGGCCGCACCGGTCCAGGTCATGAGCAGCGACCCGGCGCGCACCGCATCGACGTTCTCCTTGGCGCCGCCCAGCTGCATGGCGGGGAACAGGTCGACGTTGAGCGCGTTCTTGGTGAGCTTTGCCAACTCGGGCTTGAACACCTGCTCCATCGCGATGGAGGAGGAATGCGCGATCTCGAAGTTGCCGGCCAGACGGACCTTGTCCTGGGCGGCGGCGCCGAGCGGCGCGAATGCCAGGGCGGCCAGGGTGGCGGCCGCCAGGGCCTTGAAGCTTGTTTTCATGGAGTTTCCTTTCGTGGGGGAGTGCGGGAACGGGTGTCAGCCCGGCAGCACCGAGGACGATTGCGTCCACGGCGTGATCTGGAAGGGCAGGTGGTGCGGTTGCTTGGCGTCGTAGATGTCGAATTCCATCGTCAGCCGGGTATGGTAGCCCCCCGGCAGCTTGGCGCCGATCTTCTTGTAGTAGTCACCCACATGCACGTCGATGCGATAGCGGCCGGTCTTCATGCCGGCGGGCTGCACCAGCGGGCCTTCCGGCGGACGGCCGTCCGCGTTGGTAACCGCCGACTTGATCAGCGTCGGGGTGTTGCCCTCGTAGGCGTAGAAGTCGAGCTTGATGCCGCTGGCGGGCGTGCCGCTGTAGAGGTCGAGGATGTGCGCGGTGACGCGGCCGCCGGCGGGGGCCTGGGCGGCCGCTTCCTTGCTGGCCATAAGGGCTCCACCGGCAGCAATGCCGGCGGCGATGAATTC
The DNA here is from genome assembly GCA_965279115.1 of Burkholderiales bacterium. Classification (GTDB taxonomy): domain Bacteria; phylum Pseudomonadota; class Gammaproteobacteria; order Burkholderiales; family JAEUOS01; genus JAEUOS01. Next base: position 1,470,703 of record OZ257137.1, on the reverse strand, counting down.
ACGGCGGGATTTCAGGGTGTCTTCCATGACGGGTTCTCCGGAGTGTGTTTCAGGCAAGTGGGGTGGTTTCAATGGCCGCGCGCGTCAGCTGCCGCGATAGGTCATGTAGCCCCAGGGCGAGAAATACAGGGGGATGTGATAACGCTGCTTGGCGTCCCAGATCGCCACCCGCAGGGGCACCACGTCGAGGAATTCCGGGTTGGATTGCGTCACGCCAAGATTCTTGTAGTACTCCGAGACGTGGAAGACAAGCTCATACCGTGCCACTTTCAGGGTTTCGCCTTCCAGCAGGTTGGAGGTGACCCGGCCTTCCTCGTTGGCGCGCACGCTTTTGAGCAGTTTGCGGGTATCGCCCTCGATCTGGTAGAGGTCGATGCGGATGCCGGCGGCCTGCTTGCCGGTGTAGGTGTCGAGGGCGTGGGTGGAAAGCTTGGGCGGCAGTGGCGTTTGCGCGTCGGCACTGCCGGCGGCGCTGGCGAGCAGGGCGCCGGCGGCGAGCGTGCCGGCGGCCAGCAACTCCCTGCGGTCAAGGTTCACGGACCCACTTTTTTCAAGGCTGACGTCCTGCATGCGGTTCTCCTTTGCGGAATTGAGCGTGAGGAACGCGCCTCACTGCGCCTTGTCTCGCGGCGCCGGTTCAAGCCCGGCGCTCGTGTTGATGTAATGCTCGGCGATCGCGCCGGCGGTGGTGACCCAGACGTCGGGCAGCGCGGCGGAAATCACCGACAGCGCACGGCGGAAATGCTTGAGGCGGAACGGCTGCCCGGCGCAGTGGGCATGCAGCGATACGCCCATCACCAGCGGCTGGTCGGCGGCCTGGCGGCGCATTTCGCCGAAGTTGTCGACGATCATGTCGGCGAAGGCATCCGGATTGACGCGCCGGCCGATCACGGTGTTGCTGTCGTTCAATTCCTGCGGATAGGGCACGGCCAGCAGGCGCCCGCCGCGGGTCTTGAGCCAGAAGGGCTGGTCGTCGCAGCACCAGTCCAGCACATAGCGGTAGCCGGCCTCGTGCAGCAGGTCGGGTGTGACCCGGCTCTCGGAAATCCACGGCCCCAGCCAGCCCTGCGGGCGGCGCCCGGCGCCGGCCTCGATGGCGGCGGTGGCGCCGGCGATGAGCGCGGCCTCCGCGGGCTCCGGCAGGTTGCCCTGCAATTCGGAATTGGTGCGCCCGTGCGCGGCGATCTCCGCACCGGCCGAGGCGAAGGCCTCGGGCAATTGCGGGCAATGGCGATACACCTCGGCGTTGACCAGCAGGGTGCAGGGCAGGCCCAGCTCGGCGAACATGCGCTGCAGGCGCCAGCCACCCACCCGGTTGCCGTATTCCAGCCAGGACCAGTTCATCACGTCGGGCGCCGGGCCGGGGCCGGGCGTGGCGATCTCCTCGATCATGCCTTCGCCGAAGGCATAGGCCTCGAGGTTGAGCGCCACATACACGGCCAGGCGTTTGCCGCCTGGCCAGGTGAAGCCGGGCCGTTCGGTGATGGCCGAATAGTCGAAGCGTCCGTGGGTGGCGAGCATCGGTTTCCTTTACGGCAGCATCGGTCCGGCGCGGCGTTCCATGCCCACCGGCACCTTGAGGGCGCGCAGATACATGTCGCGGTAATAGGGCTCCAGCGCGCCGGCGGCGGCTTCGGTGGCGCGCATGCTGTCGGCGAATTCGGCGGAAAGCTCGCGCACCTCGGCGCGCAGCGCGGCTTCGTCGACACTCTTGACCACGCCGTCCTCGACCACCACCTCGCCGGCCACCATGGTCAGGCGTACCGAAGAACCGTTCTCGCAGAACACCAGCTGGCGTTCAAGGTTGTTGAGCGGGGTGAAGGGCAGGGTGTCCAGGTCCACCAGGATCAGGTCGGCCTGGGCGCCCATCGCGAGCTGGCCGATGGTGCCCTCCAGGCGCATGCCGCGCGCGCCGCCGCGGGTGGCGCAGGCCAGCACTTCGGTGGCGGTGGGCCAGTCGCGGTAATCGGGTTCGGCAATCTTGTGGATCAGGCCGGCGGTTTTCATGGCGCCCCAGACATTGGTGGTGTCGTCGGTGTTGCGTTCATCCGTACCCAATGCAATCGGTATGCCATGTCGCGCCAGGCGCCGGAACGGCATGACGCCGCTGCCGAGCTTGAGGTTGCACACCGGGTTGTGGGCCACGGTGCAGCCGGCCTGGGCCAGCAGTTCCATGTCGGCCTCGTCGACCCAGATGGCGTGGATCACCAGCATGCGTTCGTCGAGGAATCCCAGGTCATGCACCTGGCGCACCAGCGACTTGCCCCACACCTCCTGGCCGAATACCCGCTGCAGGCGGGTTTCCAGCATGTGGATGTCGAAGGGCAGGTCATGCGCGCGGCTGAAATCCGAGAGCGCACCGAAGTAGTCGTCGGAGACGCGCTGCGGCGCCGAATTGGATACCGCGATGCGCAGGCGCCCGTCGGCGGTGGCGTGCCACTGGTGGTGGAACCAGCGATACAGATCGGTGACCTCGGCGGCGCTCCAGCGCGGCACCGCATCCATGCGCGCGATCACGTTCGCCGGCAGCAGGTCCCTGAGGAAAGGGTACTTGGAATGCTCCACCTTGTTCGGGTGGTTGATCGACACCGTGGCGCGGATGCCCGAGTCCGCGTAGGCGCGCATGATTGCGTTGATGCCCTCCGGCGTGGGCGCGGGGTTGTGGTACGGGTCGTCATGCACGGCGGTGATGCCGCTCTTCAACATTTCCACGGCGCCCAGCAGGGTCTGCACATAGGCCAGGCGGTGCCCGACGCCGCCTTCGCCGCCCGGCGGCACCTCGAAGAGCATGAACAGCTCCAGCGGCATGTCGGTGAGCGCGCCGCACATCATGTTGCCGGGCGAATGGAAATGGCCGTTGATGAGACCCGGCATGGCGAGCTTGCCGCGCGCCTCGATCACCCGGTCGATGTTTTCCGCTGCGAGGTCGGGGCCGATGGCGGCGATCTGCGTGCCGTCGATGAGGATGTCGGCGCAGGCATGCGCCCTGCCGGCATCGTCCAGCGTGAGCACGCGCGCATTGCGGATCAGGGTGCGCGCCATGCCGTTTTCAGCTGCGTGCGAACAGGGCGGCCAGTTCCGGCGATACGCCGGCCATGGTGGCACGCGGTCCTGGGGCGCGTGGGCGTGCCGCGTAGCCGCCGCGCACCAGCGCCTCGGCCTGGCGCACCGCGGCGCCCACGCCGTCGATGAAGGGCACCGGCACCTCGGCGCACGCGCGGCGCGAGATGCCGGCCAGCGCCGCGCCGCAGGCCACCACCACGTCCGCATCTTCCGTGTCGACCAGGCGCCGGGCTTCCGCGGCAACGCGCTTGTCGAATTCCAGTGGCGAAAGATATTCACCCGCCGACGCAAGTTCCACCGTGCCGATGGCGGCGATCCGCCCGGCCACGCCGCTTTGCGCGAACACATCGCGGTACAACGAAGTCGAGTTGCGCCCCACCGTCACCACGCCGATGCGCCGGCCCAGTTGGCAGGCGGTGAGGAGCGCCGCTTCGGTGATGCCCAGCACCGGCATGGGCAGCAGTTCACGTGCGGCGGCGAGACCCGAATCAAACGAGATGGCGAGGATGGCCGCGTCGTAACCGGCGGCATGGCGTGCCAGTGCGTCGAGCACCGCATGGCCGGCCACCGCATGCTCGGCATGCGAGAACACGATGTCGGCGCCGAAGGCGGCTTCCACTGCATCGACCTGCGTGTCGGCCCCGGCCACCGCGCGCGCCTCGGCCAGCACCGCCTCGGTGACCGGGCGGGTGCGATTTCCGTTGACCAGCAAGAGCTTCATGCGCGGCGCTCCCTTCGGATGCGGGAATTGCGAAATGACGGTCCGCAGATTCGCGGATGGAACTATTGTTGACTAAACAACAAGAAATTGTCAACAATATACGATATTGTTTGTACACTATTTAGGTGCGTTCATGAGCCATTTTGGTGCGCGCGCAAAGTTGCTGTCCACGCCCGGGGGAGGCATCGCGGCATTACAATCGGCCCCCGCCATGCCAGCCAAACCTGCACCCAAAAAGCCCCCGACCCAGGACGAGATGGTCGAGCGCATCATGGGCGCGGTCGTCGAGCATCGCCTGCCGCCGGGCACCAAGCTGGTGGAAGACCGCCTGGCCGAGGTGTTCGGCGTCAATCGCGCCCGGGTGCGCGCGGTGCTGGCGCGCCTGGCGCATGAGGGCATCGTCACCCTGCATCCCAACCGTGGTGCGTTCGTGAGCGAACCGACCGCCGAGCAGGCGCGCGAGGTATTCGAGGTGCGCCGCCTGCTCGAACCCGCCATCGTGCAGGGCCTCGCCGCACGCAGCAACGGCGCGATGGTGAGGCGCCTGCAAGCACACCTGAAAAGGGAGGGCGAGGCCCACGCGGCCGGCGACCACCGCGCCCTGATCCGCCTGACCGGCGAATTCCACCTGCTGCTGGCGGAACTGGCCGGCAACAGCCTGATGCTGCGCGTGCTGCGCGAACTGGAAACCCTCACCAGCTTGATCATCTACCTGTACGAAAGCCCCAACGTGCCAGCCTGCCGCGGCAACGACCATGTGGCCATCACCGAAGCCATCGCCAAGGGCGACGGCGCGCGCGCCGCGAAGCTCATGCTCGCGCACCTGAATGAGGTGGAAGAAGGCCTCGACATGAAGCGCACAAGCCAGGACGACTTCGACCTCGCGGGAGCGCTGGCCGCCTGAACCTGATTGACGCCGACGGCACGCACCTTGCGAGCCATTTTTCCATCGCAGCATTTCCGCCAGACCATACCCAATGCCCGTAAAACGCACCCTCATCGGCATGTTGACGCCGTCTTCCAACACCGCGCTCGAGCCCATCACCACCATGATGCTGGCCGGCCTGCCGGAGGTCACCGCCCATTTCGGGCGCTTTCGCGTCAAGACCATCGCCCTGTCCGACACCGCCTTGTCACAGTTCGACGACAGCAACATCCTCGCCGCCGCCGACCTGTTGTCCGACGCCGAGCTGCATGCCATCGCCTGGAACGGTACCTCGTCGTCCTGGCTGGGCTTCGAGTCCGACGAGCTGCTGTGCCAGCGCATCACCGAGCGCACCGGCATCCCGGCGGGCACCTCGGTACTGGCCATCAACGAGATATTGCGTGCCACCGGCGCGCGCGACATCGCGTTTGTGACGCCCTATACCGACGACGTGCAGGAACGCATCAACGCCAACTATGCCAAGGCCGGCTTCAACGTGGTGGCCGAGCGCCACCTCGGGCTTTCGCACAACTTCTCGTTCTCCGAAGTCACCGAGGAAGAGATCATCGCCATGACGCGTGAGGTGGCCAAGGCGAAACCGGCGGCCATCATTCCCCTGTGCACCAACCTGCGCTCGGCGCCGCTGGTGGAGGCGCTCGAAAAGGAAACCGGCATTCCGATCTACGACAGCATTTCCACCGCGGTATGGAAGTGCCTCAAGCTTTCCGGCGTGGACCCGAAGCGGGTGCAGGGCTGGGGGCGGCTTTTCAGGGAGGTCCCATGAGTTTGAATCGATTGGCAGGGCGCACCGCGCTCATCACCGGCGGCAACACCGGCATCGGCCGTGCGGTCGCACTGGCCTATGCAGCCGAGGGCGCCGACGTGGCGGTGCTGTATGTGGCGGGCGAGGACGATGCGAAAAGCCTGGTGGCCGAGATCGAGGCGCTGGGCCGGCGCGCCATGGCGGTGCGGGCGGACGTCACGTTGGAAACCGAAGTCGACGCAGCCTTCGCCAAGGTGATCGCCGGCTTCGGCCACCTTGATGTGCTGGTCAACAACGCCGGCATCCAGCGCCCGCAGCCCATCACCGAGATGAGCGTGGCCGACTGGGACCGCATGATGAGCGTGCACCTGCGCGGCCAGTTCCTGTGCTCGCGCGCCGCAGCGCGCCACATGCAGGCAAGGAAGCGCGGCTGGATCATCAACCTGTGCTCGCAGCTGGGCTACATCGGCCGCGAGAACTACACCGCCTATTCCGCCGCCAAGGGCGGGGTGATCGCCTTCACCCGCGCACTGGCCAAGGAAATGGCGCCTTATGGCGTGCTTGTCAATGGCGTCTCGCCGGGGCTGGTGGACACCGGCTTCGACCCGTTGCCGGAAGACGTCAAGGCCGCGCACGCCGCCAGCCTGCCCCTGAAGCGCCTGGGCACGCCGGAAGACATGACGCCGGCCTTCGTGTTCCTGGCCTCCGACGAGGCGCGCTACTATTGCGGCCAGCTGCTGCACCCGAACGGCGGCGAAATCATGCCCTGACCGCGGCCCGGCTTCATCGGCCCCCGCGGTGGCGGCAACAACACCGAGGAGACGCAAGATGAAGCCGTGGATCGTAGCGCTTGCCTGCGCGCTGTGGAGTTGCCTGTCGTTCGCGCAGGAGTTTCCGTCCCGCCCGGTGCGCCTGGTGGTGCCGTTTCCGCCCGGCGGCTCGACCGACATCGTCGCCCGCGCGATCCAGCCGGGCCTGGCGCAGCGCCTCGGGCAAACGGTGGTGATCGAGCACAAGCCCGGCGCCGGTTCATCGATCGGGATGGAGATGGTGGCGCGCTCGCCCGCCGACGGCCACACCATCGTGCTGGTGTCGCCCAACCTGGTGGTCAATCCGCACCTGTACAAGCTCAGCTTCGACCCGATGAAGGACCTGGTACCTGTCACCCAGGCGGTGCAGTCCTATTACATCCTGGTGGTCAACAACACCCTGTCGGTGCGCACAATGGCCGATGTGGTGGCGCTGGCCAAGTCGCAGCCGGGCAAGCTAACCTACGGTTCGTGGGGCGTCGGCGCGCATTCGCACCTGGCCGGCGAACTGCTGGATCGCAGTGCCGGGGTGAAGACCGTGCATGTGCCCTACAAGGGCTCGGTGCTGGCGCTGGCCGATGTGATGGGCGGGCAGATCACCATGATGTTCGACGTGCTCTCCACCTCGATTCCGCATGTTCGCGCGGGCAAGCTGCGCGCCATCGCGGTGGCCGGCTCGCAGCGCTCGCCGCAACTGCCGGAGGTGCCCACCGTGGGCGAGACCCTGCCGGGCTACAGCGTCGAAGGCTGGCTGGGTTTCCTGGCGCCGGGCGGCACGCCGCCGCAGGTGGTGGCGCGCCTGCAGCGTGACCTCGCGGCCGCGCTTCTGGAACCCGCGGTGCAGCAGCGCCTGCAGGACGCCGGCTACGGCAAGGGCGCCACGCCCACCGAGGAGTTCGCGCGGCTGGTGAAATCGGACTACGAGAAGTACGGCCAGCTGATCCGCGAGCGCGGCATCAAGGCCGAATAACCAGGGAGCTTGTCAATGAAGGCGTGGATCATCGAAAAGAACGACGCAGGCAAATCGCAGCTGCGCTTCACAGACCTGCCGGACCTCACCCCCGGCCCCGACGACCTGTTGCTCAAAGTGCGTGCGGCCGGTCTCAACCGCGCCGACCTTGGCCGCAGCGCCCGGCACTACGAGCGCATCTCCACCAGGCCGCCACATCCCATCGCCGGACTGGAGGCCGCAGGTGAGGTCATCGGCATGGGGGCGAATGTCACCGGCTGGAAGGTCGGCGACCGCGTCATGGGCATGCCCTCGGGCGCCTATGCCGAGCAGGTGGTGATCCACCATCGCCTGGCGGTGCGCATGCCGGCGGCGCTGTCATTCGTGCAGGCGGCCGCCTTGCCGGTGGCCCTGTTCACCGCGCATGACGCGGTGGTGACCAACGGGCAATTGGCCAGGGGCGGCGCGCTCTTCATCCAGGCCGCCGCCAGCGGCGTGGGCATTGCCGCCGCGCAACTCGGGCGCCGGATCGGCGCGGCCGTGGTGGCCGGCACCGCCAGCCCGGGCAAGATTCCGCGCCTGACCACGCTCGGCCTGACCCACGGCATCGACTATGCGCAGGGCAGCGCCGCGCAGGCGGTGCTCGCCGCCACCGACGGCCGCGGTGCGGACGTGATTGTCGACATGGTCGGCGCCAAGGCCATCGACGACCACCTCGCCATGGCCGCCGTCGGCGCGCGCTGGGTGCAGGTGGGCCGCATGGGCGGCGTGTCAGGGCCCATCGACCTGGACCTGCTGGCCAAGAAGCGCGTGCAGTTGCGCGGGGTGTCGTTCCGCTTGCGCGACGTGAACGAGGCCGCTGCCGTGGTGTCGGCGGCGTGGCAGGACCTTGAGGCCGATGTGGCCGCAGGGGCCTTCGCCATGCCGGTGGAGCGCACCTATGCGCTGGCCGAGGCGGATCAGGCGCAACTGGCCATGCGCGAGAACCGCCACTTCGGCAAGTTCATCCTGGAGGTCTGAGGTGGCGCCGCAATGGCGCTATTTGTGATCGCCGCGACATTTGCGCAACATCAAGTTTCCCTCGCGCCGCGGGCGTAGTGTGTACCTACAGGCTGGCGTCTTTGCGCCCGGCCCATGTACAGCACAACGAGGGAGACAGCCATGATCGGCGGATACGAAGACCTGCGCAGCGAAGTGTGCGAGATCCTCGGCGGTGAGGTGACCAGCGAGGACGTGGACGTGGCCGTCGAGGCCATCGTCCATGAAGAAGGCCTCACCGCCACCACCGCGCTGATGGAACTGAACGTGCTGGCGCAGACTGAAAATGGCCGCACGACCCTGCGCAATGAGCTGGCCGCGTGGATCATGCATGAGCGCGATATTGAAGACGAACGCACCGTCCAGCGCGCCCAACTCGCCTTGACGCACCTGCTACAGGCGCTGGGTGGGGAGCGGCGCCGGACCGGGTTTCGGCAGTCCTGAACCAGGGCGGCACCCCCGCCTGAGAAATAAGCGTATAAACACCGCCGCGGCTGCCTGTTCTGGCGCCGCCACCCCATCCCGGAACACCACTTTTCTGCACCAAAAAACAGCATTTTTCGGGCCCGTCCGGGCCGCAAAAATATTTTTTTATTGCCTTGTGTTGGCACGCCAAAACGGGTGTACGCTATCTTCCATCACTAGGCGAGGATAATTATGCAAACCATTGATTCAAAAGGTTTAGTTAACTCCGCAGCCAACCTGGGCGAGCAGGAGATCTGTGCCGAGGTGTTAGTCGAGAAGTACGCCAAGGGCACCGAACAGACGGTGCAGGAAGTCCGTAAACGGGTGGCCCGCGCATTGGCCGCAGTGGAGCCCGAGAGCAAACGCTCACATTGGGAAAAACAGTTCCTCTGGGCACAGGAAAACGGCTTCGTTCCGGCCGGCCGGATCAACTCCGCCGCCGGCACCGATTTGACCGCCACGCTGATCAATTGCTTTGTCCAGCCGGTGGGCGACTCCATCACTGAAGTGGTGGACGGCCGCCCCGGCATTTACACCGCGCTGTCTGAAGCAGCGGAAACCATGCGCCGCGGTGGCGGTGTGGGTTACGACTTTTCGTCCATCCGCCCGGTAGGGGCGCATGTGAAGGGCACCAACTCGCGCGCTTCGGGCCCGGTTTCTTATATGCGGGTGTTCGACCGGTCTTGCGAAACGGTGGAATCGGCCGGCGCCAGGCGCGGCGCGCAAATGGGCGTGCTGCGTTGCGACCATCCGGACATCGAGAAATTCATCCACGCCAAGGACAAGGGCGACCTCACCAACTTCAATGTCTCGGTGGGCGTGACCGACCCCTTCATGCAGGCGGTGGAAGCCGATGGCGACGTCGAGCTCGCGCACAAGGCCAAGCCCTCGGCCGACATCATGAAGGCCGGCGCCTACCAGCGCGAGGACGGCCAGTGGGTCTACCAGAAGGTGCGCGCCCGCGACCTGTGGGACCAGATCATGCGGTCCACCTACGACCATGCCGAGCCGGGGATTTTGTTCCTGGACCGCATGAACAAGGACAACAACCTTTATTACTGCGAGACCATCGAGGCCACCAACCCGTGCGCCGAACAGCCGCTGCCGCCGTATGGCTGCTGCTGCCTGGGCTCGATCAACTTGACCAAGTTTGTGAAGGACGCGTTCGGCGAAAAGCCGAGCTTCGACTTCGTGGCCTTCGGCAAGGTGGTGGACGTGTCCACCCGCATGCTGGACAACGTGCTCGATGCGACCCACTGGCCGCTGCCGGCGCAAAAGGCCGAAGCCGACTCCAAGCGCCGCGTGGGCCTGGGGTTCACCGGCCTGGGCGATGCGCTCATCATGCTGAAGCTGCGCTACGACACCGCCGAAGCGCGTGCCATGGCCGCCAAGATCACCGAGGCCATGCGCGACCGTGCCTACCTGTACTCGGTGGAAATGGCGCGCGAACGTGGCGCCTTCCAGTTGTTCAACGCCGACATGTACTTGTCCGGCGGCAACTTCGCCTCGCGCCTGCCCAACGAGGTCAAGGACAAGATCCGCAAATACGGCATCCGCAATTCGCACCTGCTTTCCATCGCGCCCACCGGCACCATCAGCCTGGCGTTTGCCGACAATGCATCGAACGGCATCGAGCCGCCGTTCTCCTGGACCTACACGCGCAAGAAGCGCATGGCCGACGGCACCCACAAGGAATATGCGGTGGAAGACTATGCATGGCGCCTGTACAAGCATGTGGGCGGCGACATGAGCAAGCTGCCCGAGTACTTCGTGACGGCGCTGGAGATTTCGGCTTCCGCGCATGAAGAAATGGTGGCCGCCGTGGCCCCGGCAATCGACACCTCCATCTCCAAGACGGTAAACGTGCCGGCCGACTACCCGTATTCGGACTTCGAAAACCTGTACATGAGCGCGTGGAAGTCCGGCCTGAAGGGCCTGGCCACCTACCGCCCCAACAGCGTGCTGGGTTCGGTGCTGTCAGTCACCAGCGACAAGCCGGCCGATACCAACAAGACCCCGCAGGACGTGGAGATCCTGGAAGCCAACAAGCGCCTTTCCATCAAGAGCCTGCCGGCGCCCGTGCTGGCCAGCCTGCGCTGGCCCGGCCGGCCCACGCTGCCGGGCGGCAACAGCGCCTGGACCTACATGATGAGCCACCCCGGTGGCGAATTCGGCCTGTTTGTCGGCCATATCGAGGAAGAAGGCCAGGCCTTCCCGTTCGAGGTATGGGTCAACGGTACCGACCAGCCGCGCGGCCTGGGTGCAGTGGCCAAGACGCTTTCCATGGACATGCGCGCCAACGACCGCGCCTGGCTGAAGCTCAAGCTCGAAGTGCTTTCCAAGACCCCGGGCGAGAAAAGCTTTGTCATGCCCTTCCCGCCGCACGGCGAGCAGAAGTTGATCCCTTCCGTGGCTGCCGGCCTCGCGCAACTGGTGCAGTGGCGCTGCGACCGCCTGGGCGCGCTGGATGAAAAGGCGCCCGATTTGCTGAGCCCCGAAGGCCGCCCGCACCCGGTGCTCGACGCCATGTTCGCCCTGACCGAACCGCGCACCGGCACCGACGGCACGCTCTCCTGGACGGTGGACATCGTCAACCCGGCCACGGATGAAGACTTTGTATTGGGCCTGAAGGAAGTGACGCTGCCCGACGGCGTGACCCGCCCGTATTCCATGTGGCTCAGCGGCAACTACCCGCGCGCGCTGGATGGCTTGTCACGCATCCTCTCGCTCGACATGCGCGTGCTGGACCCGGCGTGGATCGGTATGAAGCTGCGCAAGCTCTTGAACTACGCCGAGCCGCTGGGCGACTTCATGGCCTTTGTGCCCGGCGAGCGCCGCCAGCAAACCTGGCCCTCCACCGTGGCCTACCTGGCCCGCCTGATCATCCACCGCTACGCCATGCTGGGCGTGCTCACGGAAGAAGGCTATCCCACACGCGAAATGGGCATCCTCGAAGCGCCGCGCGCGGTTGGCGGCGCCAAGGGCGAAGTGGAAGTGATGCAGGGCAGCCTATGCAGCGAATGCGGCAACGCCACCGTGATCAAGAAGGACGGGTGCGAGTTCTGTACGGCTTGCGGGGCGGTGGGGGCGTGCGGGTGATGCTCTGCCTCAGCGGTGCCGCCTAAGTCAAAACATATTGTTGAATAAGGTCGCCCAAAAATCTTCATCTTCATCAACCTTGAATTGCTTTCTCAACGATGAAGCGATCAAGATTCGATTGCCAATCAATTTCTCATGGAATGTTTCGTCCTGATGTTTTAGTGCGAAGTTCTTTTGGGCTTCACGAATCGCGGCAAAAATGTGTTTGTGCACGTCTTTTACGCCGCTAACAAACTCCCAAAAATCACGGCCGACCAAATAGTCAAACCATGGTGGGCTGTGAAGGGCGTCTTCAACAAGTTGTGGCTTGTTGTTTAGATTCTCATACTTGCCATACATTATTCCGACAATGATCGGGCAGTCTGTGTCGGCATGGATCTTGGGAAACTTTTCGATCATGCCGTTGGCATGAGACTGGTTCATTGTCCATGGGCCGGATTTAATGCTCATGAAGTAGCGCTGATCATCAATCGTTATTTCTTTGTCGATTGGTTCCCACGCGGCCCCTTCCTTCTCTGCGGGATTTGATGCGCCGAAAAGTGGCAGCAGCTTTTCTTCACCGAATCGACCAAACGCAGTATCGTCCCCGTGGAATGCCTTTCCCAGTTGTAGTCGTTCAGCAACCTCGTACGGACTAAACGTGTTGTACACGGGTGAAGTAATCAAGAGCAAGAATGGATTGAAGTTCGTATCCGTGATGTCGGTAAATTGCTCCGCCAGTTGCCGATAACGACGGCCAAGAAGGAGTTCTGTCTCCTCAACTATTTTTTCATGCACCCCAGGATCAAGTTGCTCCCTTAAGGCATTGCGAAAAAATCGTCGAGCGCGAAGTGGCATGGTCAGCTTTAGGCGGTTTCAAACATGTCAGATTGACTCGCCGTGCTTTGCAAACTCATTACGCGCCTAACCGTACGCGGCGCCGAGTACGTGGCGTCAGCGACGTCACTTATATTTCCTTCGCTGTACGCGACCGACTTGCCCTCATGGAACCATTTTCGAGTTCGAACATGAGATTGAACATACTCAAGTCGAAAGAAATCCTGGCGACCTGCGTACTTTTGCCCTCTGCGTAGATCAATGTCATCCAGGAAATTTGCGACTACGTTGCCGGCAACTCTGCCTAGGCGCGTAGGTACCGCGTTTCCGATCTGGGCATACTGCTGTGATGGATTGCCGCAAATTTCCCACGCATCTGGGAATTCCTGAATGCGCGCGTACTCACGTACGCTCAACGCGCGGATTTCATTCGGATGACAAAGAGATGTGCTGGCGTGATTGGGCATAGTCACCAGCGTAGGGCAAGGTAAGTCATAACTCAATCTTCGCCACCAACCAGAGCGACCGCCTTTGGCGTGCCACGCTTTGCCCATAGATTTTTCTTGAAGTGCCACGGGTAGGCTTCGCCAATTGCCACCTGGAGGAACAAGGCTCAAGAAGGTCTTTTTTCGTGGGCTGAAATCCATCAAGGTTGGAGAGGACTCCCTTAGGTCTCCGATTGCATCTCGAAGAGTTGCCCAGGGGGTTAGCTTGGGACTTTGCGCGACTTGCAATCCGTGTGTGGGATTCGGAAAATTAATCGTGCCTTCGAAGCGGTTGCCAATGAGTAAGACCCGCTCTCGCAACTGTGGTGCGCCATAGTTAACTGCGTTGACCTCGAAACAGTCCACGACGTATCGGGCGCCTGCAAATTTGCTCAATTCCTCTGCAAACATGCGGATAACAGATCCAGGTTCTTCTTCGGGCCTCAGCTTTGCGCCGCCGCGTCCAGGACGATCCTTAATGGGGCGGTGCATAAGAGCTGCGGAGAGTAGACCCCTAACGTTCTCCATCACAAAGACTTTGGGTCTCATGACCTCTACGAATCGAAGAAACTGCCAGATCAGAGTGCCACGTGGATCGGATACCGTTTGTCGTTTGCCTGCCGTACTAAATGCTTGACATGGTGGGCCGCCGACAAGCAAATCAAGTTGACCGGGCTTTAGTCCGACACTTTCTAAAACAGCTAGCGGATCAACATCGTTGATGTCGTCATTGAACACTCGAAGCGTCGACGGCAAATTACCTCGAGAGACATTCTGACGTATGGTTTCGCAAAATACTGGTTCCTTTTCTACGCAGGCAAGCAGATTGAAGCGCTTGGTTTGTTCAAATCCCAAGTCGAGTCCCATCGCACCAGAAAAAAGGGAAATTGACGAAAAACGTTTCGGAGTCATGCACAACTTTCTTGCGCCGAGAATACAGTCAGGCGAGAGTGACGTAACAATTGTAAGGCCATGTGATTTCTGTCGGGCTGTCCGCTCAGGACTTCTCATGACCTTACCGCTTCGAAAAGCCTAAATACAAGCATTGCGAGGAGGTTGTATTTATATACAGTAAAATGGTGTTGTGTCAATGTATCCAGCTCTGGTTAAGCTGTCTTTGTGAGCGTTCTAACCTAGGCTAAGACCATTGCTCTGCTTGGCCTGCCAAAGGTCGTAGGCGGTCTGCATTCCAGTCCACATTGCCACGCTGGTCCCGAGCGCTTCCGATAGCCGGAGGGCCACGTCGGCGCTGATTCCGGCGCGACCATTCACGATCGCCGTTATCGCCTGCCGCGATATACCCAACTGCAGGGCTGCTTCGGAAACTGAAATTCCGGATTCCTTCATGTGTAACTCCCAGAGCACTTCGCCGGGATGAGGGGGATTCCGCATGCTGCTCATAACCCATTTCTCCATTGGTATCGGCCAACTGGCGTCTCAACGCCGAAGCTTATACCCCGTCCGAAACAACCACCACACCAGCACCAAACACACCCCCGTAAACCCCACCGTCATCCCAGTGCTCACCCCAATGTGCACGTCGGCCACGCCGTAGAAGCTCCAGCGGAACCCGCTGATCAGGTACACCACCGGGTTGAACAGGGTGATCTTCTGCCACAGCGGCGGCAGCATGTTGATGGAGTAGAACGCTCCGCCCAGGAACGTGAGCGGGGTCACCACCAAGAGTGGCACCACCTGCAGTTTCTGGAAGTCGTCCGCCCACAGCCCGATGATGAAGCCGAACAGGCTGAACGTCACCGAAGTGAGCACCAGAAAGCCGATCATCCACACCGGGTGGGCCACGCTGTAGGGCAAGAAGAGGCGCGCCGTCACCAATATCAGCACGCCGAGCATCACCGACTTGGCGGCCGCCGCGCCTACGTAGCCGATCACCACCCACAGCCACGCAATGACCCGGCGGGCACGCAAGGCGGCATAATCGTCGCCATGCAAAACACTTCTCCCGCCGTTCCGGCACGCAAACCCCACCGCGAATTCTTTCGCATTCTGCTCGAGGCTGACGCCCGCCCTGACGTGCGTTGGGCGCCGGTGCCGGGCTTCGAAGGAAAGATCAGCGAGTTGATCCTCGCCGACAACCTCGACACCAATAACCTGCGTGGCTCGCGCACCCGGCTGGCGCGCTGGCAGCCCGGCACGCTGCTGCCCAGCCCGGTGGTGCACGACTTCCACGAAGAAGTCTTCCTCGTCGAAGGCGATCTCGTCGTCGGGTGCGACCCGAAGGGCAACGGCGGCGAGCGTTTCGACGCCTATACCTTTGCCTGCCGCCCGCCCGGCGCGCTGCACGGGCCCTTCATCAGCCGCGGCGGCTGCGTGATGCTGGAGTTCCAGCACTACGACTAAGCGCTTCTTTGCCCTGAATGGCTGAATCGACCTAGTCAAAGGTTGCCGGCAAGAGGGAAGTCCGAGCAATAGGGCGATGCCCAGAAAGGAATATCGAAGTTGTCCGTGCAGATATTCAGGCTGAGAAACGTGGTGATATTCACATCTCTCGCCATGCTGGTATTCGGCATTTATATTGTTTTTCAAATAGACCGTGAACGCGCCGAACGAGAGCGCGCCCTGGTTGTGACCGCGGCACTTCGCAGCAGCCAAGCGGAAGTAGACCGATTCTTCGAGTCAAACCGCAAGCTGCCGGACAATTTTGATGCGTTCTTGCGTGTGCGCTCGATCGACCAGGCGGCCGGGAGGCTCGGCCAGGTGCGTGCAACGGCCTCTGGTGACGGACAGCGATTTCAGGCGCGGTTCGCGGACGACCAAGGAAGTTACGCGAACAAGGCCTTGTTCGTGATGCCAAAGGTGGTGACTGGGCGGGTGGAATGGAGTTGCAGCGCGCCTGATGTACGGGGCGGCGCATTGCCGGCAACTTGCAGGTGACCTGCTAAGCGAACTGCACTTGCCATACGTCATCCCCGGCGCTTTGCGGGCAGCTCGGCAAGCGCGCGTCCGCCTGGCATCAAGTGCCAGGCGGAAACCGTACCTGGGAGAACTGTCGGCCCGCGGCAATCGCGTTTCGCTCAACCTCCGCAGCCGAAGCGATCCAGCCCTTGTCCTGCAGAAACCACAGGTAAGCGCGTGTGCTGACCTTGCGGCAGTTTTCGGGCAGCAGGAAGCTGGCCCGGGCGATTCTGTGGTCTTCAAACAGGAATACGCCGTTTCGCGGCGGCGATGCGATGGCGAGCTCGTTCATCGCTTCCTGAATGGCGAGTTCGCCCAGGTTGTTCTTGCCCGGCGCGGACCCTGCGGCGCTCAGTTCCTTGAAGCGGGCGAAGGTGCGGGTGGGCATCACTTGCACCTGCTTCGCCGCAGCCCATCTCGCGAGCTTTTTGCTGGTGGGCGTTGTCTGGCGGGTAACTTCGTGCAGCACCATGTCGACCAGGGTGACAGTCCATCCCGGCTTGAATAGGAGGTCCAGCGCGTCGGCGTAGGCCAGGGTGATCAGTGGATTGGCATCGGGCAGGAGCGCGATGTCCGCCGGGCTCGGGTGCGCCTGCTGCGTCACGCGGTCGGCAGGGTGTTCAGTTGCTCGACCATTGCGCGCGTTTCGGCGTCGGAGAGGCGCGGCATCGGCAGGCGGGCTTGCGCCATCAGCAAAAAGAGATCCTCGTCGCTATCGATGCCGAGCGAATTCATGGTGTCGCGCGCGTCCTTGCGCCCGAACGAGAAATCGAGCAAGGCGCGGAAATTCTGGTTGCCGCCGGCCTCCGCCGTCTCGAACGTCTCCACCAGGTAGCGCAACTCCGCGTTGAACAGCGCGTTGATCGAGGAATCGGTTTTGGCGGCGATCACCTTGGCGCGCTTGAGCAGGTTGCGGTCGACTGATCCGGTGAAATTGACGGTATTGGCCATGGCGGGGTCCGTTAACACACAATTAAGTGTAACACGCAACTATGTGTTAAATGGCGCATCCATCGTCCGAATAACCTCGCGCGACACCCGCCAACTTCTCCTCAACGCTTGAACTTGTGACCCGGTCCGCCAACGCTGGGCATCTCACGAGTACGAAGTCAAAGCGTGGCACTTCGCAGCGCTGACTATAGCGGCGGCTTGAACACAAGATAGCTATAGGGATTGATCGCAACCAAAATGCCGGTTGTCGCGATGGCGCTCTTGGCGAGCCTTTCAACGTTGATGACTACGCCATGGCTGTCCTTCTTGTCCAGCAGGAACACAAGGAAGGACAACATGGTGAAGGTGAGGTAACAAAACGGGACCGCAAACAGCCAGAATGCAAATGGACTCAAGTTGCTGTTCGCCGACATCATGCAAGCGAGCGCGAAGCCGGTATACGCAAGCAGTGATGCGCCATAGGCGCTTGGTCCGGGAAGCCCGAAGGCACTTGAAGCGACCAATGCCGAAATCAGCGGCGCAATAAGCAGTCCGGTGCCAAAGACAACGATATAGAGTCCGCCCAATTGAGTCTCCGTTGGCTGCTTGCGGTGGACGGTGGCATCAATGATCACCTCAAATAACCGCGCTCGGCAAGCCCGATGATGAAGGAATCGGGCACGGATTTGCTACGGCCTGACTTTGTGTAGTCAGGCGGCGGCTGGCTACCACTCTTGGCGAAACCCAAACAGCCGGTCTTGAAAACCAGGGCCTACATTCAATCTACCGGCCGGCCTTGGCCGTTCCTCACCGCCTGAGCTTGTACCCGCTGCGAAACAGCCACCACACCAGCAGCAGGCATAGCGCCATGAACCCCAGCGTCATGCCCGTGCTCACCGCGATGTGCACATCGGCCACGCCGTAGAAGCTCCAGCGGAACCCGCTGATCAGGTACACGACCGGGTTGAACAGGGTGACTTTCTGCCACAGTGGCGGCAGCATGTTGATCGAATAGAACGCGCCGCCCAGAAACGTGAGCGGTGTCACCACCAAGAGCGGCACCACCTGCAGTTTCTGGAAGTCGTCCGCCCACAGCCCGATGATGAAGCCGAACAGGCTGAAGGTCACCGAGGTGAGTATCAGAAAGCCGATCATCCAAACCGGGTGGGCCACGCTGTAGGGCACGAATAGGCGCGCCGTCACCAATATCAGGATGCCCAGCATCACCGACTTGGTGGCCGCGGCGCCCACGTAGCCGATCACCACCTCGAACCACGACACCGGGGCCGAGAGCAGTTCGTACACGGTGCCGGACCACTTCGGCATGTAGATCCCGAAGGACGCGTTGGAGATGCTCTCGTTCAGGAGCGAGAGCATTACCAGGCCAGGGATGATGAAGGCGCCGTAGCTGATGCCGTCGATGTCGCCCACCCGCGAGCCAATGGCCGCACCGAACACGATGAAGTAGAGGGAGGTGGAAAGCACCGGCGCGGCGATGCTTTGCATCAGGGTGCGGAAGGTACGCGCCATTTCGAAGCGGTAGATGGCGCGTATGCCGTGAATGTTCATGCCGCCACCTCCGCCGGCTTGTGTACCAGGCTCACGAAAATGTCTTCCAGCGAGCTTTCGCTGGAGTGCAGGTCCTTGAACTCGATGCCGTGGTCGGCCAGTTTCTTGAGCAGGGCGGCGATGCCGGTTTCCTCTTTCTGGCTGTCGAAGGTGTAGGTCAGCAAATGGCCATCCGCGGAGAGTTCCAGGGCTAAGTCCGCGAGCGCCGGCGGCACCTGCTTCAGCGTGGTTCGCAATGTCAGGGTGAGCTGCTTCTTGCCCAGCCTGCGCATCAACACCTGCTTGTCTTCCACCACGATCAGTTCGCCCTTGCTGATCACGCCGATGCGGTCGGCCATGTCTTCGGCTTCCTCGATGTAGTGGGTGGTCAAAATGATGGTGGTGCCGCGTTCACGCAGTTCGCGCACCATGCGCCACATGTCGTGGCGCAGCTCCACGTCGACCCCGGCGGAAGGCTCGTCGAGGAACAGGATCTTCGGTTCATGCGACAGTGCCTTGGCGATCAGCACGCGGCGCTTCATGCCGCCGGAAAGCGTCATGATTTTCGAGTCGCGCTTGTCCCACAGCGAGAGGTCGCGCAAAACCTTTTCCAGATAGGCCGGGTCGGGTGATTTGCCGAACAGCCCGCGCGAAAAGCGCACCGTGGCCAGCACCGTCTCGAAGGCGTCGGTGTGCAGTTCCTGCGGCACCAGGCCGATGGCCGCGCGCGCGGCGCGGTAGTCCTTAACGATGTCGTGGCCGTCGGCGACGATCGTGCCGCTACTGGCGTTGACCAGCCCGCAGATGGTGCCGATCAGCGTGGTCTTGCCGGCGCCGTTCGGGCCCAGCAGGGCGAAGATCTCGCCACGCCTGATATCCAGGTCAATATGCTTGAGCGCCACAAATCCGCTGGCGTAGGTCTTGCTGACGCCCCGCACGGAGACGATGGCGTCACTTGTTGCGGGGCGAATCGGTTCGGCAATGGCCGATGTGGACATGGGGTCTCCGCTCTGGATGGCAGGTGCGACACGGCTTGCGGCTCGCGGCGCCGCGCGTGGCAGCGCATATTGTGGGGCTGCCGCGGATGAGTCAGTGTGCGCAGTGCCGCATTATGGCAAGAGAACGCTCAGGGTCCGTGGTCGACGATGTGCTTTTGCACCATCGTGCGGATCGCCGCCTGCTCCACGCTCACCAGCAGGTGCCCGCCCTTGTCAAAAGGCGCGAGCCGCGCCCCCGGTATGGTGGCGGCGGCGTACTCGGCGTTGTGGAACAGCTGCAACTGGTCATCCGCGGCATGGATCACCAGGGTGGGGGCGCGTATCGCCGTGATGCGCGCGTTGGGCATCGCGGCCTTGTTGTCGAAGGCCGTGCCGGCGGATCGCAGCGAGGCCGGGTTCATGAAATCGATGATCTGGTCCACCAGTTGCCGCTGGCCGGGCGAAAGTCCGGCGACGACCGTGTCGCTCGCCCCCATCAGCCGCATCAATTGCCCACGGAACAGCTTGCAGACAATCCAGTAAGGCACGTCATGCTGGAAGATCGTCATCAGCATTTCGCCCTTGCGGTTGGCCTGAGCCTGGGACGCGGCGGCGGAAGCGGCCACGCCGGCGGAGAGCAGGGTCAGCGAAGACACCCGCTCGGGATAAAGCACCGCGAACAGCAGGGCCGAAGGACCGCCATGCGACATGGCGACCACCGCCACCCGCTTGACGCCAAGGCGGTCGAGCAGGGCGGCATAGGCATGCGCCTGGTCGTCGAAGGTGGCGCCCTCGTTAAAGGTCGAGCGCAGGTAGCCAAAGCGCGAGGGCACAATCGAGCGGAATTGCCCACCCAGCACGGCACCCGCCAGGAGTTCGCCCTGGTCGTAACCGCCGCCGCTGCCGTGGATCACCAATACAGGCGGGCCGGATCCGCCGGTGGTGTACTCGATGTTTCCTTGCGGGGAAGAAATCACCGTGCCGCGCGCGTTGACGCGCTCATGGGCCGCATGCATGTCGTAGGCGAAGAGCGCCGCGGCACAGGTCAGCAAGGCGAGCAACGCTGCCGCGACCCATGTCCAGGTTCTCCTGGGTAGCAGGCGTTGCAACATGGAACCACGCGACTGCCCGGTCATGCGGCATGCCGGCAGCCTGGCAGCGCCACTACATTCTCCTGCTGCTCAAGAACCCGCCTGCATCAGTTCGATGCTCACGCCATCCGGCGCGGCCACGTAGCACAGCACCAGCCCGGGCTTGAACTCCCACGGCTCCACGGCCATCTGCACACCCTTGGCTTTGAGTTCCGCGCAAAAAGCGCGCAGGTCGCCATGAAAGGTAAAGCCGAAGTGGTCGGTGCCCCAGCCGTCATGGCTGGAATAGCCGTCGAAGGCGCGCATCGGCGCCGGCTCTGCGGGTTGTTCGCCGGGGCGCTGGCCGCGGATGACGAGGGTCATCCCGCCGACCCGCACGTCGATCTGCGGCGCACCGCGCAGGTTCTCCTGCACGGTGGTGACCTCGCCGCCGAACTTGTCGCAATACCAGTCGGCCGCGGCGCGCGGGTCGCGGCTGATCAGGTGGATGTGGTCAAACCCCAGCTTGTCGTTCATAGGTCTCCTGGCTGCATGGCTTGCTGCGGCGTGCGAGGCTATCATGGGTGGCTGTTTCCAACTTTCTCCCGATCGCCACTCCATGCGACTCCGCAGCTGGCTGGTGCTTCTGATGGCGGTGTCCGGCACGGCCACCGCACAGGACATCTACCCGCAAAAGCCGCTGCGCATCATCGTCGGCTTCCAGCCCGGCAGCTCATCCGACGTCGCCGCGCGCATCGTCGCGCAAAAGCTGGGCCCGGTCATCGGGCAAAAGGTGGTGGTGGAAAACCGCGCCGGCGCCTCCAGCGGCATCGCCGCGCGCGCCGTCGCCACCGCGCCGCCGGACGGCCACGTGCTGTTCTTTGCCACCGTGGCCAATGTCATCAACACCGCCGCCAACAGCCCGACCGATGTCGACATCGCACGCGACCTCTCTCCGCTGGCGCTGATTGGCCGGGTGCCCAACATCCTCGTGCTCAACCCCGATCTGGGCATCGAAACGCTGGAGGCCCTGATCCGGCGCCTGAAGTACCAGCCGGACCACGTCGCCTACGGCACGGCGGGCAATGGCACGGCCATCCACATGGCGGCGGCGCTGTTCTCGGTGATGGCCGACGTGCGCATGGTGCATGTGCCCTACCAGGGCAGCGCGGCGGCAATCACGGACCTCTTGGCCGGGCGCATCTGGGTGATGTTCGCGCCGGCCTCGACCGTGATGCCGTATGTCAAGGCCGGCCGGCTCACGGCGATTGCTTCCACCGGCAGCACGCGCGCGTCCAGCGCGCCCGAATTGCCGACCATCGCGGAATTGGGCTTGAAGGGCTTCGAGTCGACGGTGTGGTTCGGCATCGCCGCGCCGCCCGGCTTGCCGGCGCGCACCGAATCCATCCTCGTGGCGGCCATTCGCGAGGCGGTCATGTCGGACGAAGTGCAGTCGCAGTTCAAGTCCAACGGCATCGAGACCTCCATCCTCAACCTTGGCGACTTCGCCGCCTACATCCGCGCCGAAACCGCCAAGTGGGCGCGGGTGATCCAGTCACAGGGCATCCGGCTGCATTAGGGGCGGTGCTCAACGTGAAGCTTGTGCGGTGCTGGATGCAGCGGGTCGGGTAGCCGGTCAGGGGAAACGGGTTTCAGTGCAGGTCGCTGCCACATTCGACGTCCAGCAGGTAATCGTAGATGTTCTTGACTTCTGCCGAACTGCGAATCACGCCGGTTACCGTCAGGCCCTCGCCGACTTGCCGGGGTTCCAGGGGAATGAGTTCGCCTTCGAGGCGCCCACTGGCAGCCTCGAGCAAACGGGTGGTGCGTTCAATCACCGCGGGATCAGTGAATATGCGCCAGTTCGAATACGCACCTCCTGCGACCAGCCTGGGCCGGATGCTGAAATTGCCCCAGCGTGCCCCAAAACCCCAGGGGTGCGGGAATACGCGCAACCCCTGCGGGCCACAAGGCGTGGCGTACGAATGGAAGATATCCTGAGCTGTGCGGACGTTTGACATGCGGATCAGGCACACGGTTCTGCGCTCAAGATAGACGACGGTCGCGCCCTCCAGGCCTTGCAAATAGGCTTCCTCGGCGGCGCGCCGGGCGGCCAATACTTCGGCCGATTCAGGTTGTACGGTTTCGTGTGCCATCCAGCGGGTTCCCTCCTGTTGGGGCATGTCGGACTCTTGCGCCGCAATCGTACTCGGCGAGCACGATTCTAGGTGAGGGGGCAAATGTGTAGCTCAAGAGCCCCGCCCGTATGGCCGGGCATGCATCCCACATCACGCGTGCTTGATGCCGGTCAATCCGCCGTTACGGTGCGTCGCTAGGATGGTTGCACGCGTGTGTCCTCGCCGGAATTGTCGCAGCGTCGAAAGCATCATATGTTGCCCATCAGAATCGAAAAAGTTTCAGGAATCATTGACCACCAAGGATATTTCGGTGCGCGTGTACTCGCTTTTTGGTTGCTTGCAGGCCTCATTTTGGCGCTCGCCGCGGCCTGCCCGATACCAGTCCACGCCCAGGCGGTCAGTGTCGAGGAGGCCAGGCGGATTTCGGCGGCCGCATCACCGCAAGCCCGGGCCGAGGCCCGCAAGGCGTTTGCGGAGGCGTTCACGCAATTGCAGGACAACCGCTTTCCGGCCGCCATTGAGCATTTCGTCCGGGGTCTGGCGCTGGATCCGGCCAACGCGTCGGCGCGCTACTTCTACGGGTTGGCGCTCGACGGCATGGGCAACCGCGCCGCCGCGCGCGCCCAGTACGAGATGATCCTGCGCCTGGAGCCCCAATCGGAGGTCGGCAACATCGCGCGCGGCATCCTGCTGGAGTTCGACGAGAAGGTCTCGGACACCATCGAGGGTTGCTGGTAGTTCGCGTAAACCTGCAGTGCTGCGACGCGGTATCTGGCTCGGGTTTTGCATCGCTCCCGCCTGGACGATCCCGACGGGCAGGCCGCCGGGGGGCGCCAGCCACCGCAGTCCACTACGAGCGATCCGACATGCCCAGCCGATCCATGCCTGATACTGCCTTGCAGTTGGTTTCCGTTGCTACCGAATCCGCACCCCGGCGCATCCAGCATGCGCGCGTCGAGCGTTTCGAGGTGTGCTTCTCCTCCCTGTTCCGCCAGGGCCATGCACTGGCCTTTCCGTGCGACGAGTCGGGCGATGTCGATATCGACGCCCTGCCACCCGCCGCGCGGCGCAACTACATCGAAGCATGCGCCAAGGTCGGCAAGGAGTTCAGCTTGCCGCAGGTGCGCCCGATGGCGGGGTTCACGCACTAGCCTGGTGCGGGGCCGGCGGACCATCCCGCCGGCCGGCAAGCCCGTTGTCCGTAGCCGCCCGCTGGACGGTGGTCTCCGCGTCGCATCACGCGACCATTTGCCATGGATCAATGGCGCCGCGGCCGGATATCGTCTTATCATTCCATGACAGACGGCGCAGGAGCATGCGCGTGACCGGGTCGCCGTCTGCCAAAACGAGGAGACGACGACATGACGACCGTGCCCGACACGCTGCTGGCCCTGCAACGCCTGTACGAGTGGGAAAAAACCGCCCCCGGGCGCATCGCCCTGACCCAGCCGATGGGCAACGCCGAGGTCCGGGATTTCACCTGGGCAGAGGTGGCCGACCAGGTGCGCCGCATGGCGGCCCACCTGAAGGCGCAGGGCTGGGAGCCGGGGGCGCGGGTCGCCATCCTCTCCAAGAACTGCGCCTGGTGGCTGATGAGCGACCTGGCCATCTGGATGGCCGGCTACGTGTCGGTGCCCCTCTACCCCACGCTGGCGCCCGACACCATCAACCAGATCCTCACCCACAGCGAGTCGCGCGCCTGCTTCATCGGCAAGCTTGACGGCTGGGAGGGCATGAAGCCCGGCGTGCCGGCCGGCCTGCCGTGCATCAGCTATCCGCTGTCGCCGCGCGACGCGATCGAGAGCTACACCGGCTGGGAGACGCTGTGCGGGCGCACCCAGCCGATGCCGGGCGAGGTGCTGCGCGGCGCCGACGAACTCGCGACCCTGATCTACACCTCGGGCACCACCGGCCGCCCCAAGGGGGTGATGCACACCTTCGGCAGTTTCGCCTGGGCGCTGGACAAGGGCATCAAGCGCCTCACCATGACCGGCGAGGACCGCATGCTGTCCTACCTGCCGCTGGCCCACGTGGTCGAGCGCATGCTGGTGGAACATGGCTGGCTGCGCACCGGCATGCGGCTGTACTTCGCCGATTCGCTGGCGACCTTCACGGCGGACATGCAACGGGCGCGGCCGACGATCTTCTTCTCGGTGCCGCGCCTGTGGGTCAAGTTCCAGCAGGGTGTCAACCACAAGATGCCGCCGGCCAAGCTCAACCTGCTGCTGTCGATCCCGATCATCGGTGGCCTGGTGCGGCGCAAGGTCCTGAAGGCGCTCGGCCTGGACCAGTGCCGCATCGCCGCCGGCGGCGCCGCACCGATGCCGCTGGAGCTTTTGGCCTGGTATCGCAAGCTCGGCCTGCCGATCAACGAAGGCTATGGCATGACCGAAAACCTGGCGCTTTCGCACCTCACCGTGCCGGGCCGCAACCAGGAAGGGACGGTGGGGCCCGCCTACGAAGGCGTCGAGGCGCGCATCGACGCCGAAAGCGGCGAAGTCCAGATGAAGAGCGAGGCGATGATGCTGGGCTACTACAAGGAGCCCGAGCAAAGCCGCGCCAGCTTCACCACCGACGGCTGGCTGCGCACCGGCGACAAGGGGCAGATCGATGCCGAGGGCAGGCTGCGTATCACCGGGCGTATCAAGGACCTGTTCAAGACCGGCAAGGGCAAGTACGTGGCCCCGGCGCCCATCGAGGACAAGCTGGTCATGCATGAGGCGCTGGAAGCCTGCGTGGTCACCGGCGCCAACCTCGGCCAGCCGCTCGGCATCGCCATGCTCAACGCGGAGTTCGCCGCGCTGGCCGGCGACCCGGCGGCCCGTTCCGAGCTGGAAAGCTCTCTGGTCAGGCACCTGGAGGGCGTCAACGCCACCCTCGACCCGCACGAGCAGCTCTCATGCCTGTGCGTGGTGACCACCGCCTGGACGGTGGACAACGACATCATCACACCCACCTTCAAGGTCAAGCGCAACCGCATCGAGGAAATCTACTCGGTGCACTACGAAAGCTGGGAGCGCTCGGGCAGCCGGGTGATCTGGCAGTCGGCGTGAGGCGCTGCCGCGCGGCCGATGGTGGCGCCAGGCCGTTATGATCCGGGATCCCTGCCCGACCGCAGGGATTGCCTATTCATGGAGGACCGCCCTTGAGCAGCCAGCCGCAACCCGTCAGTCCGCACCTGCCCGTCCGACCCGACTGGCTGGCCCGCCGCAGCGAGGCCGCGCTGGACCCCGCCTTGCCCATCATCGATGCGCACCACCATCTGTGGGACCACCCCGGCAACCGCTACCTGCATGCCGAGGTGCTGGCCGATGCGGGCGCCGGCCACAACATCGTCGCCACCGCCTACATGGAGTGCGGCGCCCACTACCGCACCGAAGGCCCGCCCGAACTGCGTAGCCTGGGCGAAACCGAATTCGTCAACCGCGTGGCCGAGGCCAGCGCCAGCGGCGCGCACGGGCCCTGCCGCATCGCCGCGGCCATCGTCGGCAATGTCGACCTGCGTCTGGGCGATGCAACCGGCGCGGCGCTCGACGCCCACATCGCCATTGCGTCGCAGCGCTTTCGCGGCATCCGCCAGTCGAGCGTCCATCACCCCGACCCTGCCGCGCGCGGGTCGCTCGCCAACCCGCCGCCGGGGCTGCTCGCCGATGCGCAGTTCCGCCGCGGCTTCGCCTGCCTGGCGCCGCGCCGCCTCACTTTCGACGCGTGGATGTATCACACGCAACTGGACGAACTGGTCGACCTGGCGCAGGCCTTTCCCGACACCACCATCGTGCTCAACCATGTGGGCGGCGCGATCGGCATCGGCCCCTACGCCGACAAGCGCGACGAGGTGTTCCGCGCCTGGCAGCCGGCCATCGCGCGCCTGGCGCAGTGTCCCAACGTCGTGGTCAAGGTCGGCGGCATGGGCATGCGGGTGTTCGGCTTCGACTTTGCCGACCGGCCCGAGCCGCCCGATTCGATCGCGCTGGCGGCGGGATGGGGGCCGTATGCGAAGGCCTGCATCGAAGCCTTCGGCCCGGACCGTTGCATGTTCCAGAGCAACTTCCCGGTTGACAAGGGCACCTGCAGCTACGTGGTGCTGTGGAACGCCTTCAAGCGCATCGCGGAAGGCATGAACGCGGCGGAGAAGAACGCGCTGTTTCTTGCCACCGCGGCGCGGGTGTACCGCATCGACGTCACGTGAGGTGAGTCGCGCAGCGGTCGCGCAAACCGCGGCCGCTGCGGGAACCGCCAACCGTCAGGGCGCGTGGGTGGGCGTGCCGCCGGCCAGCACGTTGCGGCAGTTGTCGAAAATGCCCTTGAGCTCGTCGAGCACGCCGAAGCGCGTGCCGCCCGCGTAGTGCGGCGTCATGATCACGTTGGGCAGCGAATACAGCTTGTCGCCGGCTTCGCGCGGTTCTTCCCAGTGCACATCCAGGCCGGCGCCGGCGATCAGGCCGCTGGACACCGCGGTGTAGAGGTCGTCCTCGTTGACCAGCTTGCCGCGGCTGGTGTTGACGAAGTAGGCGGTGCGCTTCATGGCCTTGAACATGTCCATGTTGATCATGCCGCGGTTGGCCGGCAGGTTGGCGGCGTTGACCGACACATAGTCGGCGCGCGCCAGCAGGTCGGCGCGCTCGGCGTAGGTGACGCCGGCTTCCTCTTCGCGCCCGGCAGGCAGCCGGGTGCGGTTGAAATACAGCACCTGCATGCCGAAGCCGCGCGCGATGCCCGCCATGATGGCGCCCACCTCGCCCATGCCGATGATGCCGAGCGTCTTGCCGTACAGGCCTGAAAGGCCGCTGTAGCCGGTCCAGTTGTAGGCCACCGAGTCGGTCGGCTTGACCAGGTCGCGGTTCCATTGCCCGGCGCGGATCTGCGCGTCGGCGCGCACCAGCTGCTTGGCCAGGGCCAGCATCATCATGATGGCGTGCTCGGCGGTGTAGATCAGCGTCAGGCGCGGCATGCACGACACCTGGATGCCGCGCGCGCGCGCGGCGGCCAGGTCGATGGCGTCGGCGCGGGCGCCGATGCGCTGCACGAATTTCAGGTTGGGGCAGGCCGCCATCAGGTCCGCGTCGACCGTGCCGCGGCGGAAGATGATCACCGAGGGGTTGGCCGCGCGCACCTGGTCGAGGGTGGCGCCGAGCGGGGTGACGCTGATGCCGTCGGAGGCGTGCAGGCCGTGGCCGGTGGCGTAGATGACCTCGGGATCGGAGGGTTCCGGGGCGAAGAAGGCGCGCACCCAGTCGTCGCTTATTTCGGGCGGGCGTGCCAGGGCGTAACGCGCCAGCCGAATGACGTGGTCGTCGTCGAGGATCGCAATGGTGTGGCGGGACATGCGGGAAATACCTTCCGGAAGTTCGTTGCGGTGGCTGCGGTTGATGCGCCGCGGCACCCTGCGCGGCGCGGATGATATTACTATGGTGCCCACGGCCCCACTCCAGAGGGCCGCACCAGAACAGCAGGAGACAGAAGTGAGATTTTCGGACAGGGTGGCGTTCATCGCCGGGGCCGGCGCGTCGTCGCCGGGCTGGAGCAACGGCCGCGCGGTGTCGGCCTTGCTGGCACGCGAGGGCGCAAAGATCTTCGCGCTGGACCGCTCGCCGGAGTCGCTTGCCGGCACCATCGAGGCGATCAAGGCCGAGGGTGGCACCTGCATCGCACACACGGCGGACGTCACGAAAGAAGCCGAAATCAAGGCCGCGGTGGAACGCTGCGTGGCCGAATACGGCCGCATCGACATCCTCTTCAACAACGTCGGCCTGCAGGCCATCGGCGGGCCGGAGGAGATCGAGGAGGAGGTGTGGGACCGGCTGATGACCGCCAACGTCAAGTCCATGTACCTGGCCTGCCGCCATGTGCTGCCGGTGATGGTGCGGCAAAAGCGCGGCGTCATCATCAACAACTCGTCGCTGGCGGCGGTGAGCTTCCTGTACCCGAGCATCGCCTACTCCAGCTCCAAGGGCGCGGTGGACGCCTTCACCCGCAACGTCGCGGTGCAGTACGCGGGGCGCGGCATCCGCGTGGTGGCGGTGCGCCCCGGCCTGATGGCCACCCCGCGCATCACCAACCGCATGAAGGAGAAGTTCGGTGATGGTTACGCCGAGGCCCTCGATGCGCGCAACAAGGTGGTGCCGATGGGCTATATGGGCGACGCCTGGGACGTGGCCAATGCGGTGGCCTTCCTCGCCAGCGACGACGCCAAGTACATCACCGCCACCGAGCTGGTGATCGACGGCGGGCTTTCCGCAAGCGCGCTCGGCCATCCGTGGTCGGATGAAGAAAAAAACCTGTGAAGAACCAGACAAAAGGAGACAACATGTTCACCAAGACCCGCGCGATCATCGCCACGACCCTGCTTGCGCTCACCGGCGTGGCAGGGGCGCAATACCCCGACAAGCCGATCAGGATCCTCGTGCCTTTCGCGGCCGGCGGCCTGTCCGACAACGTGGCGCGCCAGGTGTCGCTCAAGATCACCGAGCAGACCGGCAAGACTCTGATCGTGGAAAACCGCACCGGTGCCGGCGGGCGCATCGCCTACGAGGCCGGTGCGAAAGCGCCGCCCGATGGCTACACCATCGTCACCACCGACGCCACCTACACCACGCTGCCGGGCATCTTCGGCAGCAAGCTGCCCTGGGAGCACACCGACCTCACCCCGGTGATCCTGGTCGCGCAAATGCCGTTTCTCATCGTCGTCAAGAGCGACAGCAAGATGAAGACCCTGCAGGACCTGGTGGCGCAGGCCAAGGCCAATCCGAGGAAGATCAACTATGGCAGTTCCGGCAACGGCGGGGTGAATCACCTCGTCACCGAACTGTTCTCCAAGAACGCCGGCATCGTCATGCAGCAGATCCCCTACAAGGGCATGGGCGACGCCGTAGTGGGCATCCTGGGCAACCAGGTCGACCTGATGATCACCGCGATCCCCACCGGCCTGCCGCAGGTCACCGCCGGCAAGATGACCGCGTTGGCGGTGTCGTCGGCCAAGCGCGCGGCCGCCGCGCCGCAGATTCCCACGGCGGTGGAGCAGGGCGTGCCCTTTGTCACCAACAACTGGATCGGATTCACCGTGGCCAGGGGCTCGCCGAAGGAGGCCTATGACTGGCTGGCCAAGGCGACCCTCGCGGCCATGGCCACGCCCGACCTGCAGCAGCGCATCGCCGCCATGGGCGCCGAGCCCAACCTGCTGGTGGGCGAGGAGTACGGCAAGATGATCGCCAGCGAAACCGCGCGCTGGACCGAGGTGATCAAGGGCGCGGGCATCAAGATCGATTGAACCCGGCCCATCCGCGCCGCGACCGGCGGCCGGCTCAGGCGCCGGCCAGCGACTGCGGCCGGAAGGCCACGCGGTCCTCGCGCACGCGGCGGTCGAGCAGGTCCACGCAGGTGGCGATGTCGGTCAGCGTGGGCACCGCCACGCCGGTGATGGCCGCGATCTCGATCACCGCGCCCAGGATGGCGTCGAGTTCGAGGGGCCGGCCGGCGCGGATGTCCTGCATCATCGAAGGCTGCTGGCTGAAATTGCCCTTGACGCGCTTCAACTCGGCCTCGGCATCCAGGCCCATGGCCACGCCTATCGAAGCCGCCACAGCCCGGCCTTCACTGATCATGCGGCGCACCAGGTCGGCGCCTGCCGGGCTGGCCGCCACGTAGCCGGAGGTCGATTGGGTCAGCGCGGACAGCGGGTTCCACACCAGGTTGGAGCCGAGCTTCTGCCACTTTTCCAGACGGATATCGGGGGTGATGTCGGTGGGCAACCCGGCTGCGGTGACCGCATCGGCCACGCCGGTGGCAAGCGCGCTGGTGCGGCCGTCGAGTTCGCCGATGATCAGCCGGTCGAGGGCCACCTTGGGGATGAAAAGGCGACCGGGCGCCGCCAGCATCACCGGCTTGTAGATCACCGAGCCGATCACGCTATCGAGGTCGAAGCTTGCGGCCAGCCGGCCGTCGGGGTCCAGGCTTTTCAGGCGCGTGCCGGCGAAGGGCGAATCGAGGCGTTCGAAATACCACCACGGCAGGCCGTTCTGGATCATCACCAGGCTGCCGCCCGGCGCGAGCAGGCGGACGATGTCGGCCGCGGCGTCCGCCAGTTGCATCGACTTCAAGGTCACGAAGATCGTGTCGAAGCGGCTGGCGGCGGCGCCGGGCAGGAGCACCGGCGGCCGCACCTCGAGGCTGCGCCCGTCATGCCATTCGATGGTGAGACCGTCGCGCTTGAGCGCGGCCGCATGCGCGCCGCGCGCCAGCAGGGTGACATCGCCGCCGGCCTTGGCCAACAGGCCGCCGACATAGCCGCCGATGGCGCCGGCGCCATAGATGAGGGTGCGCACTGAAACTTACTCCTGTGGAATGTTGGCGTCCTTGACGATCTTCGCGAACTTGGCGATATCTTCGCGGATCTGTTGCCCCAGCTTGTCCGGCGGGCCGCCGAGGATGTAGATGCCCATGTCGAGCGCGCGCTTGACCACCGCCGGGTCCTTGAGCGCTTCGTTGGCGGCGCCGTTGAGTTTGGCGATCACGTCCGGTGGCGTCGCAGCGGGCGCGACGATGCCCTGCCACCACACCGTGTTGTAGCCCTTCACGCCGGCCGCGTCCATGGTCGGCACCCCGGGATAGCGCGGGTCGGGCTGCAGGCCGGTGGTGGCGAAGGTCTTGAGGCGCCCGGCGTCCACATGCTGCTTGGCTGCACCGTCGCCATAGATGCAGTTGACATTGCCGGCCAGCACGTCCTGCAGGCCGGGGCCGCCGCCCTTGTAGTGCACGTGGGTGATCTCCACCCCGGTCATGCTGGTGAAGAGCGACCCCGACAGGTGGTGGCCGGAGCCGGGGCCGGCGGTGGCGCTGGTGATCTTGCCGGGGTTCTTTTTCGCGTAGGCGATGAACTCCTGCACGTTGTTGTACGGCACGGAGGCGTGGCACACCAGAGTGGAGGCGTACCAGAACAGCGGCACCACGGGCGCGAAATCCTTCACCGGGTCGAAGGGCAGCGATTTTGACATCGCCGGCACCGTGCCATGGGTGATGGAATTGGCGAACAGCAGCGAGTAGCCGTCCGCCGGCGAGGTGGCGACGTTCTGCACGCCGATGCGCGTGCCGGCGCCGCCACGGTTGTCGACCACCACCTGCTGGCCGAGCAGTGGCGACATGCGCTCGGCGATCAGGCGCGCGGCCAGGTCGGTGACCGCGCCCGGCGCGTATGGCACCACCAGGCGGATCGGCTTGTTGGGATAGGCCTGGGCCGCCGCTGCGAGCGGCAGGCAGGCGAGCAGGGCGCCGGCCATGAGGCGGCCGACCTTGAAATTGCGCATGTGCATGGCCTTTCAGTGGCGGATGGTGTCGCGGCCCTGATTGGCCACCAGCAGGCGGGCGTCCGATGCGGCGAGATTCTTCACCGTACGCTGGGTCCCTGCATCGATGCAGATGAAGTCGAGGTGCCTGAGCACGGTGCGCTCGCCGCCTTGGGTCACTTCCCATTCGCCTTCGCCGAGGTTGACCAGCCACTGGCACTGGTCGGCGGCGGTGGTGTCGGAGGTCGATTCGCCGGCCTTTGAGACCTGGATGGCCACCGACAGGCCGGGCCAGTTCTCCACCGGCGCGGCCATTGCCGCGCCTTTCGGGGCCATCAGCGGGTAGAGGGTGGCGCCGCCGGGCGTGGTGTACGCCTTGAGGTTGGCAAAGCGGGCGATGCGACCTTCCATTTGCGCAGGGGTGTACTCGGGCGTGTCCTCGCCCTGGAAACGCATGTTGATGCCGGCCAGCAACTCCAGGACTTTCTCGCCATGCTGGTTGCGGATCTTCTCGCCGAGGTTTTTCGGCATCTCGATCTTGTCGCTCATGTTCTGGTCGCCCTGGATCAGCACCAGCAGGCCCGCGTCATGCCCGGCCAGGTTCTTGAACGAGCGATACAGGCCCTGCGGCACCGAGCACAGGTCACCCGGCTCCAGCACCACCTTGTGCTTGAGGTCGTCGCCCCACAGCACCTCGAAGCGGCCGTCGATGCACAGGAAGGTCTCCAGCGTGCCGGTGTGGTTGTGCGCCACCGGCCCATGGCCGGGCACGCATTCGGCGATGGTCAGGCACAGGCCGGGCCAGCCGCGCAGGCGCGCGTTGGCGTTGCGGCCCACCAGCCCTGCAGGCGAGACCACCGGGAAGACGCGGGTGGCGGCCAGGTATTCCATCACCTGGCGCGGGATGCCGTTTTCGGCATGCTGCGACTGGTAGGGCACGAGTTCCTTGTAGCGGGCGAGTTGCGTGGTCATGGCTTGTCTCCTTCGTTGCGTTCTGGATGATGCGAATGGCGGATCAGGCGGCGTTTGCCAATCCGATCTCCTGGGCCTTGATCTGCAGGGCAAGGTACTTGGAATAGATGCGGCATTGCGCGAAGCTGCCGGCGATGAACCACAGGCCGGTCTGGCCGGTGCGGGTGAACATGCTGTTCAATTCCTGCTTGTCCCAGTCGATGCCCCAGACCCGGCCGACGCGCGCGGCGATGGCCTCGCCGAAGAACTTTTTGACCACGACTTCCTGCGTGTGGTAGCCGGTGGCCAGCACCATCATGTCGGTGGCCTGCGCCTTTCCGTCCCTGGTTTGCCATCCCGTTTCGGTGAAGGTCTCGATGTCGGCGTACTGCACCACCGGGACGCGGCCGGCGATGATGAGCTCCGAGCAGCCGACGTTGAAGTAGTAGCCGCCGCCGCGCGTCAAGAACATGAACTGCCAGCCGCGCTCGTCGGTGTCGTTGATGCGAAAGCCGGCGCGCCTCAAGTTGGCCAAAAGCTCGCGGTCCATTTCGCGCGACTGCACGGCCATGAGGCGGTGCGACTTTTCCACCAGCGCCATCGGCGCGGATACGGCGATGAGGTCGCATTCCTCCAGCGGCCGGCCTTCGCTGTACAGGGCGTAGGGGATTTGCGCGGCCGGTTCGACATTGACCACCAGCGTCGGGCTGCGCTGCACCAGGGTGACCGAGGCGCCGTTGGACGCCAGGTCCTGCGCGATGTCGTGGCCGCTGGTGCCGGTGCCGATCACCGTCACGTGGCGCCCGGCGAATCCGTCGGCGCTCTTGTAGCCGCTGGCGTGGATCACGCGCCCCTTGTAGCGCGCCAGGCTGGGGATATTCACTTCCTTGGGCATGTCGGAGGCGCCGGTGGCCATCACCACGTGCTTGGGATGCAGGGCGCGCACCTGGCCGTCGCGGCGCACCTGCACCGTCCAGCGGCCGGTGGCCTCGTCGCGGTCGCCGCCGAGAAACTCGGTGCCGGTCCAGAAGTTGATCTCCATCGCCTCGGCATAGGACTCGAACCAGGAGGCCAGCTTGTCCTTGGGGATGTAGGTAGGAAAGTTGGGCGGGAAGGGCATGTAGGGCAGGTGGTTCACCTGCACCTGGTTGTGCAGCGTGAGCGCGTGGTAGCGGTGGCGCCAGTTGTCGCCGATGCGCGCCTCGCGGTCGACCACCAGTGTGTCGACGCCCAGCTGGTTCAGGCGTGCCGCGGTGGAGAGCCCGGCCTGGCCGCCGCCCACCACCAGCACCTCGGGTTCGCGGTCGGTATAGGCGGCCGCGGCATGGCGCCGGTCCAGCCAGTTGGGCCCGGTGAAGTCGCGCGAATAGGCTTCGCCGCGCGGCCGGCGGCTGCCGACGTGCTCTTCATGGCCCTTGATCTCGTCGATGGCGGTAAACAGCGTCCAGGCCTGCGGCATGTCGCCGCTTGCGGCCGGCGCGGCGAAGCGCACGATGCCCAGCGAGCGGGTGTGGGTGGTCTCGAAACGGAAAAAGGCCTCGACCACGTTCTCGCCGGCGCGCATCACCACGCGCGGCGCGCTGCGCGCGGGGTCTAGCGCGAACCCGGCGGGCGACTTGCCCGCGCTGCTGGCCTTGAGCGCCGCGGCGATCTTCGCCGCCCCGCTCGTGGTGCTGACCTCGTGGGTGAAGGTCACCAGGTCGCGCCAGTGCGAGTCGGCCCTGAAAAGGGCTTGCATCGCCGCCGCATCTTTTTTGGCGATTGCGTCGCCGAAGGCGCCGAGCCAGCGGGTGGCGGCGGCGGAGAGGGTTTCGTCCATGACATCAAGCATGTGGTTTCTCGTGTTTGCTGTGTGTATTAGTCCGGCGCTTTTCAGTGGCCGGGAAAGGCGGTGCGGATGGTCGCGGCGGCATCGGTTGCGTGCTCGAGTGCGAAAATCGCATCGGCCAGCCGGTCTGCGGCGGATGCCGGCGCATCCATGCCGAATTCGAAGCAGCCGCGCAGCTTGTCCTGCACTTCACGCTCGCTCATGGGTTCGTCGCGACTGCCCTTCAGGGTGTTGCCCGACAGCTTGAGAGTCCGGCCGTCCGCCAGCCTTACCTCGATGCATACCGGTGCCATCGCGTCCTTCGGCACCGCGTCGTCAACCGCGACCCGCACTTTCGCCGCCAATGCTGCCACGGTGGCGTCGCCGATGGCGGGACGTTCGTAGGCCCTGGGGCCGACCCGGCCATCGATCAGCGCGCGCGCAAAGCTGTAGGCGGCGTTGAACTGCGCATGCACCACTGAATCAAGCCCGGCATCGTAAGGCTTGCCCACCAATGTCCAGTTGGCTTCGCTCAGGCGGATCTCGACCGCGGCCACCGCGGCCGGGTCGAGCCCCTGATCATGCAACTGTATCCCCAGCGCGATGGCGCCGTGGTTGCAACGGCAGGCGGGGTAGGGCTTGAGGCTGTATTCGGCGATGCGCCATGCGCTGCCCAGCCCTTCGGTGATCTGTTCGGTGCGGACCCGCCCTTGCATGTAGAGCGCGAAGAATCCGGCCTTGCCTTCGAGCGAATGCGGCGTGCCGGTCAGGCCGTCGGCCGCCAGGGCCGCGCTCATCACCGCGTCGCGCGCCGCGAAGCCGGGGCCGAGGCGCTTGGTGAGCACGCCGTCGTAGGCGCTTTGCGCCGAGCCGCTGGCCTGGTGGTAGGCGATGCCCAGCGCGTTGCCCATGCGCCCGGCATCGAGTCCCATCAGGTTCGCGGCAGCCAGCGCGCCCGCCATGGAGCCAAAGATCGCCGTCGGGTGCCAGCCTTGCGAGAGGCTGTCGTGGCAGGCCAGTCCCAGCCGGGCGTGCATCTCGGTGCCGACGGCGAGCGCCAGCAGGAAATCGCGGCCCGACACGCCGCCGAGGTCCTCCGCGCAGGCCAGCACCGTGGGCAGCACCACGCAACCGCTGTGCACCCGCGCGGCGTCGTGGATGTCGTCGTAGTCGAGCGCATGTGCCGCGGTTGCATTGGCGAGCGCGGCGGAAGGCGGCGAGAAGCGCCGCTTGCCGACCAGGCTGGTGGCGCTGCCGCCGGATTCCCAGCGCGCCAGGCGGGCGTTGAGCTCGGCGATGCCGGCCGAACGCGCGGCGCCGCCGATCACGCCCAGCGTATCGGCCAGGCACAGCTTGGTCATGCGCAGCACCGGCGCCGGCAAATCCTCGTAGCGCCAGGCGGCAATGGCCTCGCAAAGCCTGCGGCTCGATTCGTCGCCGGTCACGGGTAGGCGCTCAATCCACCTTGATGTTGGCGGCCTTCACCACCGCGGCCCAGCGGTCCATGTCCTTCTTGACGAAGGCCGTGAACTCCTCCGGAGTGCCGCCCATGGGGATGAGTCCGGCGCGGTCCAGGCTGGCGGCGATGTCGGGCATGCGCATCACCTCGCGCAACACGCCCTGCAGGCGCGCCTGGTTGTCCTTCGACAGCGCCGCTGGGGCGAACAGGCCATACCAGTAGTCCATCAGGTATTCGGGCACGCCCGTTTCCACGAAGGTGGGCACGTCAGGCAGGGCGGACACCCGCTCCCGGGTGGCCACCGCGATGGCCTTGAGGCGACCGCCCTTGACCAGCCCGACGACCGAGGGCACGGTGGTGAACACCAGTTGCACCTGGCCGCCGGCCAGGTCGGCCACCGCCGCGCCGGTGCCCTTGTACGGCACATGCGCGATGTCGGTCTTGGTGATGTAGCGGAACAGTTCCGCGCCCATGTGCGCGCCGCTGCCGGGGCCGGCCGACCCGTAGTTGATCTGCCCGGGTTTGGCGTTGGCCAGCGCGATCACTTCCCTCGGTGTCGAGGCCGGCACCGACGGGTGGGCCACCAGCACCATGGGCGTGATGGCCAGGGGCGCCACCGCGACGAAATCGCGCCAGACGTCGTAACCGATTCTCGGGTTCACGCTGGGATTGATGCCGATCTCTGAGATCGAACCGATCATCAGCGTCAGCCCGTCTGGCGCGGCCTGGGCGGTATAGCGTGCGCCGATGGCGCCGCCCGCTCCGCCGCGGTTTTCCACCACCACCGGCTGGCCGAGCTTTTCCGACAGGCGCGGTGCCAGGATGCGCGCCAGGATGTCGGTGCCGCCGCCGGTGGCGAATGGCACCTGCAGCCGGACAGTCTTGTCTTGCGACTGGGCCTGGCCGGCGCACAGGGCAGCGCAGCCAAGCGCCAGTGCGAGGACGTGCCAGCGCATCACGCCGCCTTGCCGGCGGAGAGCGTCGGCACCGACGGCATTTCGCGCAGGAGGCGCCCGTAGCCCGGCACCGAGGCGTGGCCGCCGATCATGCGCAGCACTGCCCAGATCGCCATGTTGTTGGTGGAAAGCACGGGCTTGCCGACCTTCGCCTCGAGCTGTTCGGTGATGGAGGCGGTCCACCAGTTGCCGCAGGCGAGGAAGATCGCGTCGGCCTCCGGACGGTCCGACTTGAGGCCGTAGTCGAAGGCTGTTTGCGGCGAGAGCCGGCCGATGTCGTTGTTGCGCGTGACTTCCATGGCCACCTGGCTCACCACCTCGATGCCGTGCGCCTGCAGGAAGGCCGCGACCACGGTGTTGGTTTGCGACGCCCACGGCGCGGCCAGCGCGACGCGGCTGACGCCCATGGCGGCGAAGGCTTCCATCATCGCGGTGGCGGCAGTGGTGGCGCGTTTGCCGGTGGCGTCCTCGATGCGCTTGATCAACTGCGCGTCATAGCCCTTGCCCATGCGGGTGGAGGGCGCGGTGGCGGCCAGCACGATGACGTCAACGTCGGCATCCGCCAGCTTCTTCGCCTCCTTCTCCAGTTCCTCGACGATCTTGAGGGTGGAGTCGGGGTCGACGGTGGCCAGCGACAGGCGCGTCACATGCAGCGACACCGACGCCGGCAACTGGGCGATGAATTCCGGCTCCTGGGTGGAATTGGACGACGGCACCAGCAAGCCGACGCGTTGCTTCTTTTCGATCTGGTTCATGGCGATCTCCTGGATTTCAGTCTGGGGTTGTCATTCCGGCTTGATGCCGCCGGCCTTCATCAGCGTAGCGTAGCGTTCGATGTCCTTTTTCACAATCGCCGCCATTTCCTCGGGGCGGTTGCCGACCGGGTCGCCTTCGCCATCGCGCTCGGCCACCTGGCGGAACTTCGGTGTATTGATCACCTTGACGATGGCCGCGTTGAGGCGCGCCACGATTTCCGGCGGCGTGCGTGCCGGCAGCCATACCGCCGGCGTGACGCCGGCCTCGAAATCGGCATAGGTCTCCGCCACCGCCGGCACAGTGGGCAGCGCCTTCGAGCGCGTGGTGCTGGTCACGGCGATGGCGCGCAGGCGGTTGGTCTTGAGATGCGGCAGCACCGAATTGATGCCCGAGAAATACAGCGGCACGTGGCCGCCCATCACGTCGGCCAGCGCCGGGGCGCCGCCCTTGTAGGGAACATGGGTCATTTTCACGCCGCCGCGCAATTCCAGTTGCACCATCGCGAGGTGCGCCATGCCGCCGGTACCGAACGAGGCATAGGTGATCTGCCCGGGCTTCTCCTTGGCCAGCCGCACGATGTCGGCGATGCTCTCGGCCGGAAATGCGGGGTGCGCCACCAGCACTTGCGGTACCGAGTTGATCACGGTGACGGGGGCGAAGTCGTCAATCGCATTGAAGGGCAGCAACTTCACCGCGGAAGGATTGCCGGCGTGGGCGGAAAGCGTGCTGACCAGGAAGGTGTAGCCGTCCGGTGCGGCCTTGGCTACCACTTCGGTGCCGATGATGCCGTTGGCGCCGCTGCGGTTGTCCACCGTGACCGGCTGCCCGAGTTCGGCGCCCAGGTCTTCGATGAGGCGCCGCCCGGAAAGGTCGACGCTGCCGCCGGCCGGATAGGGGATGACCATGCGGATTGGCTTTGCGGGCCAGGTTTGCGCCAGCGCCGGCATGGCGGCGCACAGTGCGAACGCGAACGGGATGGCAAATGCGAAATTGCGCTTCAAGGCTTGTCTCCTGTCATCCAGGCGCGCCCCGCCACAAATCGGCGCGGGGATCGGGGTCCCGGTGTGTTGCCTGCGGTTTGACCGGTTTTTTATTTCGGGCCCGCGCCTACTCTACCGCAGCCGCCGGACTCGCGTCTGCCCGGTGAAGCGGGTGAGCGATAGCGCACAGAATAATGCGCCCGGCCGGCACAGAATTGTCGTCCTGTCCCGCCACGCCGTTCTGGCGTCACGCCGGGCTTGCAAACCCATTGAGGACGCCCATGAAAACCCCATCACGCCGTTTCCGCATCTCCACGCTCGTCACCGCGTCCGCCTTCGTCCTGATCGCAGGCTGTTCCAGCCAGGGCGGGCACCACGGCATGGCAGGCGACATGAACCATGGCATGCGCCTGAACCTGAGCGGCGCCAGCGAAGTGCCCGCCGTCACGACCCGCGCCTCCGGAATGGGCATGATCAGGGTCGGCACCGACCGTTCCGTCAGTGGCAGGATCATGGTCAGCGGGCTGGACGCCACGATGGCGCACATCCACCAGGGTGCACCCGGGCAGAACGGGCCGGTCGTCATTGGCCTGACCGGTCTGGGCAATGAATGGATGGTGCCGGCCGGCAGCATGCTGACCGAGGCGCAATACGATGCCTACAAGGCAGGCAACCTGTATGTGAATGTGCATACGGACGCCAACAAGGGCGGCGAAATCCGCGCGCAGCTGCGGCCCTGACAAGGCCGGCTTGGCCGGCGGGGGCGGGAAGCGTCAGGTCTTGTCGCCAGCGCCCTCCGGCACGCTTGCCGAATTTTTCCGGTCGTCGACTTCGGCGCCTTCGTCGAGCGCTGCAAGCACCCGGTCCGGATTCATCGCGTGCTGCATGGCTGCCGCGTCGGCATCGTCACGGTCCCTGACGTTGGGCATGTCGCGGCGCAGTTCCTCGAGAAGATCGATCATCTTCGCGGCCTTCTGTTCGGTCAGCAGCATCACCTTCAGGTCCAGGTGGGCGCGTTGTTCGTCCAGCCGCGACATGCGGTTCTGCTTGATCAGCACAACGGTTGCCGTCAACAGGGCGGCCAGGCTGATGACGCCATGCAGCAAATGGTGCGGCGACGGGTCGAATCCCGCGACGCCATTGATGCGCATGACGGTGTTGGCCAGCATCCAGGTAGCGACGAAGACAAGTGTTAAGCCCAGGAAGGCCGGCTGTCCGACGAGCAGGCTGAGGCGTTCCAGGACCCGCTGCGAGCGGCTGATCTTCTGCTCTTCGCGGGTGTAGAACTCCAGGACGGCACTGACGTTCTGGCTGATCTGGTCACTCTCGGACTCGGGCGCTGCAGGCGCGGCGGGCTGGGACTGGGACGTATCCATGCGGACTCCATCGGCAAACGACGCGCGAGATGGCGACCTGCGCACACTAGAGTCAGCTGTATCGCATGTCTGTGCGCGCACGTACGGTGCAGTGTCGACGACCGGCCTATACATGGAGTCAAGGCTTCGCCAACCCGATGGAGTCCGGACATGCCGAATCGAGAAAAGCATCATTTGGCTGCAGACTGGTCGGATCGCATTGCCCTGGCATTGACGAAGGGCCTGCGCTTTTTCGCTGACACATTCTTCGTCCATCGTTACGGCCATCGCGCCGTGGTGCTGGAGACGGTTGCCGCGGTTCCCGGCATGGTGGGCGGCACCTTGCAGCACCTGCGTGCCCTGCGCCGCATGGAAAGCGACGGCGGTCGCATTCGCCTCCTGATGGACGAGGCGGAGAATGAACGCATGCACCTGATGACCTTCGTCGAGATCGCACGGCCATCGCGATTCGAGCGCTTGCTGATCGTCGCAGCCCAGGGGGTCTTCTACAACCTGTATTTCATCCTCTACGTGGTCTCACCGCGCACTGCACATCGCCTTACCGGCTACTTCGAGGAAGAGGCGGTGGTGAGTTACGGCGAATACCTGGCCGATGTCGACAGCGGCATCCAGGCCAACATCGCGGCGCCGAAGATCGCGATCGAGTACTGGAAGCTCGCGCCCGACGCGCGCCTGCGCGAGGTGATCGTCGCGGTGCGTGCCGACGAGGCGCGCCATCGCGACGTCAATCACGGATTCGCGGACGCGCTGGTTCAGTCGTAGGTCAGCGCTCCGCGCCCGGGCAGCGTCTCGCCGCGGATCGCGTCGAACACGGATTCGACCTCCGTGAAATGCGTGCGCATGCCCACCACCGGCCTGACCAGGCCGCGCGCCATGATCTCCATGGTTTCGATCAGTTCAGTGCGGGTGGAGTGGCGCGAGCCGGTGACCACGCGCTCGGTCTGGATCAGGGTGCGCGGGTCGACGCTCGCCGGGCCCTTGCCCACGCCGACGATGACCGCGCGCCCGCCCACGGCGAGGCTGTCGATGGCGGCCTGGAAGGTGTGGCCATGACCCACATAGTCCACCGCCGCGTCGACGCCGCGACCATCAGTCAGGCGCCGGGCTTCGGCCGCCACATCCGCTACCGCGCGAACGTTGATGGTGTCGGCGGCGCCCCATTGACGCGCCAGCGCCAGTTTTTCTTCCGACACGTCGACGGCGATGACATGCGCGCCGAACAGGCGCGCCACCTGCACGCCGTGTATGCCCACGCCGCCGCCGGCACCGATCAGGAGCACCGTGTCGTGCGGATTGATCTTCGCCCGTTCGCGCATGCAGTGCCAGTTGGTGTTCACCGCGTCGGCGGCGATCGCCGCCGCCTCGTAATCGAGGCCGGCCGGAATCGGCAGGAAGTTTTCCGCCGGCAGGCACACGTATTCGGCAAAGCCGCCGTCGCGGTGCACGCCGACATAGCCGCCGAATTTCTCGCACAGGGTCTCGCGTCCGCCGCGGCACCAGCGGCAATGGCCGCAGGTGAGGTAGAAGTACACCGCGCAGCGCTCGCCTGCGGCGATGTTGGTCACGCCGCTGCCAACGGCTACGATGTCGCCGCCCAGTTCATGCCCCATGATGCGCGGCGTCGCACCGCCGAAGCTGCCGGTGCGCATGTTCAGGAGCGTCAGCCCGACACCGGCCGCGCGCACTTTCATGACGGCCTCGCCGGGGCCGGGCTGTGGGTCGGGGCGGGTTTCGAGCAGCGATTTTTCGCCCCAGCGATTGACGACCATTGCCTTCATGCGCATGCCTCCGTGGTCCCGTACGCCGCATGAATGGCCGCGCTCCGGGGGAGCCAATGGTACTGCGCAGGCATCGAGGTTGCCAGATTGCGTTGCAACATTTTCAGGGTGATCGTGCAGCAGGCTTTGCGTTACATTTGCCCGCGCATTCAAAAACACCGGAGGAGACACCATGCCGCAATACACGCTCAACATCGACGGCGCCAAACGCGCCGTCACCGCCCGGGCGGACGAGCCGCTGCTCTATGCCCTGACTGACGGCCTGAAAATGAAGGGGCCGAAATTCGGCTGCGGCATGGCCCAGTGCGGCACCTGCACCGTGCTGGTCGACGGAGTACCGGTCCGCTCATGTGTCACGCCGGTAAGCAGCCTGGGTGGCAAGGCCATCCGCACGCTTGACGGGCTTGAAAAGAACGGCAAGCCGCATCCGGTACAAGCGGCCTTTGTCGAGGAGCAGGCGGCGCAATGCGGTTACTGCGCCAACGGCTGGATCATGCATTCGGTGGCGCTGCTGGAGAAAAATCCCAAGGCGACCGAGGCGCAGATACGCAAGGGATTGGCCGGCGTGCAATGTCGTTGTGGTACCCACATCGCCATCCTGCGCGCAGTGAAGAAAGCTGGCGAAACCATGGCCAAGGCATAAGGGGACGATCATGAACGACCTGACTCTCACTCGTCGCGAATTCCTGCAGACCGCCGGTGCCCTGGTGGTACAGGCCAGCGGCGTGCTGGCCATGGGTGACGCAGCCGCGCAGGCGGCTGCCCCTGTCATCGTGGGCCCGCATCCTTCCGCGCTCGACACCTGGATCCGCATCGCCGCCGACGGCATGGTGACGGTGAACTCCGGCAAGATGGATTGCGGGCAGGGCCTTGACCTGGCCTACGCGCAAATCGTTGCCGATGAACTCGACGTCGCGCTCGACACGGTGCACGTGACCCTGGGTGACACACGCCTGTCGCCGAATCAGGGTGGCGGCAGCGGCAGTACCGGGCTGCGCATGGGCGCCAGGCCGCTGCGCAATGCGGCGGCCGAGGCGCGTCGGGTGCTGGTGGAGTCGGCCGCGGCGAAGCTGTCGGTGGCAGCCGAGGCGCTCACGGTTGAAAACGGCCGGGTGTTCGTCAAGGCCGATCCTGTCCGTGGCGTGACCTACGCGGAACTGGTGGGGGGCAAAGACTTTTCGACACCGATGAAGTGGAACAACGCGGTGGGCAACGGCATGGACGCGGTGGGGCAGGCCAAGCCGAAGGATCCGTCCCAGTACAAGATCGTCGGCAAGGGCTTCAAACGCAAGGACATCGCCGACAAGGTGATGGCAAAGGAACACTACACCGCGCACATCCGGCCGCCCAACCTCCTGCATGCGCGCGCCGTGCGTCCGGCGGTGGCGGGCGCCCAGCCGGTGGCGGTGGATGCGGCATCGATCGCCGGCATCGCGGGAGCGAAGCATTTTGTGAAGGGCGGTTTTGTCGCCGTGGTGGCCGAGACAGAATGGGACGCGATCCGCGCCGCCCGCGCTCTCAAGGTGACCTGGAGCGACGTGCAGGGCCCGTTCGCCGGCGGCGAGGGGAAGGTGTTCGACTACATCCGCGCGGCCCAACCGACAGCGGCCAACGCGATCCCGATGTTCGGCGGCAAAAAGGACTTTGACCCCAAGCCCACCCTTGAGGCACTGGCGACCTCGAAGAAGGTGGTGGAAGCGGATTACGAATGTGCTTTCCAGTCGCACGCGCGGATCTCGCCTTCCTGCGGCGTGGCCGATGTGCGCGGAGACAAGGTGGAGGTCTGGGCCGATACGCAGAAACCGCACTTCCTGCGCGATGGCATCGCCAAGTTCCTCGGCCTGCCACGCGAGAACGTGCAGGTGAAGTGGATGCACGGCGCCGGCTCTTATGGTCGCAGCGATGCCGATGAGGCGCCGTACGAAGCGGCAATCCTGTCGAA
Organism: Burkholderiales bacterium; assembly: GCA_965279115.1. Taxonomy (GTDB): domain Bacteria; phylum Pseudomonadota; class Gammaproteobacteria; order Burkholderiales; family JAEUOS01; genus JAEUOS01. Next base: position 1,426,708 of record OZ257137.1, on the reverse strand, counting down.
GGAATTCGGCCGCCCGGTGCGCATGCAGTGGAGTCGTGCGGAGGGCACGGCCTGGGACCCCAAGGCGCCGGCCGCGATCATCAGCATGAAGGCGGGGCTGGACGAATCCAACAATGTGACCGGCTGGCAGTTCAAGGCCAAGGGCTTCAACGGCTGGGATGTGCGCTTCACCGGCGAGAGCCCGGAGCACACCCTGGTGGGCATGCTGACCGGGCACAAGAAATGGAACGCCTACAACTTCAACACGCCTGAGGAAAGCTACCAGTTCCCCAAGCATGTGCACTGGTGGGAAACCGTGCCGCCCTACCTGCAGGAAGCCTCGCCGATGCGCACCGCGCACCTGCGCGCCCCGCAGGAAATGCAGACCCGCTTCGGCCAGGAAAGCTTCATCGATGAAGTAGCGCTGGCGGCGGGCATGGACCCGGTGGCCTTTCGCCTGAAGCATCTGAAGGACGAGCGCGAGATCGCGGTGGTGAAGGCGGCAGCCGAGAAAATGGGCTGGCAGCCACGCACCTCGCGCGCCGCCGGCGGCAATGTGATGACCGGGCGTGGCATCGCGTTGCATTCGGGATACCAGAGCTATGCCGCAGTGGCTTGCGAGGTGGAGGTCAACAAGACCACCGGGCGTATCTGGGTGAAGAAAGTGGTGATCGGCCACGACTGCGGCCTGATGGTCAACCCCACCGGCGTGCGCGCTGCACTCGAAGGCCAGATCATGCAGGGCATCAGTCGCTCTCTGTACGAGGAGGTGCATTTCAACGACAAGCGCGTCACCAGCGTGGACTGGCAGACCTACCGCATCGCCAACATGGACGACATGCCGGCCGAGGTGGAACTGGTGCTGATCAACCGGCCCGACAAGCCCATCGGTGGCGCCGGCGAGCCGGCGATCGTGTGCTTTCCGGCGGCGATTGCCAATGCCGTGGCGGATGCCACCGGCGTGCGCATCCGGCGCTATCCGCTGGTGCCGGAACGTGTGAAAAGGCTGCTGGCATGAGCGAAACCAACCAGCGCCGCCGCTTGCTGGGTGCCGCTGCCGCCGGGTCGGCAACGGTGTTCCTGCCGCGCATCGGGTCGGCTCAAGGTGCGGCCTGGCCGTCGCGGCCGATCAGGATCGTGGTCGGCTTTCCGCCAGGAGGCCTGACCGACGCCTATGCGCGCATGTACGGCGAACAACTGAGCAGTGCCACCGGACAGTCGGTGGTTGTCGAGAACAAGCCGGGTGCAGGCGCCATCATCGCCATCGAGGCGGTGACCAAGTCGCCGCCGGATGGTTACACCTTGCTGGTGACCACCACCGGCGCGGTGTGGCAAAACCGCGTGCTGTACCGCAAGCTGCCCTTCGACCTGGACCGCGACCTCACGCCGATCACGGTGTTCCCCAGCGGGCCGCTGGTGGTGGCGGTGCCGGAGAAGCTGCCGGTGCGCACCTTTCCGGAATTCGTGGCTTGGGCGAAGGCGAACCAGGCATCCATGGGGTCCTACGCGCCGGCGTCCTACCCGCACATGCTGGCCGACCAGGTCAACCGCACTGACGGCACGAAAATCGCCACCGTCAACTACAAGGGCGAATCACCGATGTGGGTGGACCTGGCCACCGGGCAGACGCAGATCGCGGTGGGCAGCTACCAGGCCTTCGCAACGGTGCAGTCGCGCGGCGTGCGCGCCATCGGCGTCACCGGCATGTACCGCTGCCCCAAGCTGCCCGACGTGCCCACGCTGGTCGAGCAGGGCGTGACAGGCCCGCTGGTACGGCTGGAAGGCGGGCTGCCGCTGACCGCGCCTGCCGGCGTGCCGGAAGCCATCCTGCAGAAGCTCGCGCAGGTGGCGGTGGATGGCGCAGAGACGCCGCGTGCGCGCCAGCTGCGCGAGAACTTCGCCATTCCCGACAAGCCGCAGGGGCTGGAGGCCACGCGCAAGATGTGGCGCGAAGTCGCGCCGCAGTGGATCCGCATCGCCACCGAACTGGGGGTCAAGCTGGATTGAGCAGGGCGTCGCCGGTCGGGATGCGGCTCATGCCGCTGCCACGACCACCAAGCCGCTCATGTCGTCGTGGCCCTCGCCGCAGAAGTTGTCGCACACGAAGCCGAACCGGCCGGCCTTGTCCGGGGTAAACGCGAGCTCGACGGTGATGCCGGGAATGCAATCGACACGTTGCGCAAAATCCGGCAGGCTCACGCCATGCGCGAAGTCCAGGGTGCGTATCGCCAGGATCACCGGTTGCCCGATTGCAAGCGTGATCTGCTCGGGCACAAATGCGAACTTGCGCACCTCCAGTGAAATGCGCCGCGGCGCGGATTGGCCCGTCGTGACACCGGCGACGCAGGCCAGCAGACCCGCGGCGCCGCGCAGCAGGCGGCGCCGGCCGGGTATCGCGTTCACCGCCGTCAAGTCCTGGCGAGCGGACGTTCGGTCGCGCGCGGCATGCCCCCGGCGCTCTGCACGCTGCGCCAGCCAAGACCCCGGTAGGGTTGCGCGGCATTCCACGGCAACTGGGTCTTCTTTTCCATGCTGCCTTTGGCGGCGAGCGGAAACATGGTGGACATGGCGGCATGATGCGCGATGTGGCCGGTCATGAAGTGGTGTTCATGGTGGATGTGGCCATAAAAGACCGTCACGTTGCGGAACGGCATCAGCAGTTCGATCGCACGGGCGCCGTCGCGGGTGTCCCAGTCCCATTGCGGGTAGAGGGCGAAAAGCGGGCGGTGGGTGAGGACGACGATTGGATGCTCGGGCGTGAGCCTTGACAAGTCGGCCTTCAGCCAGGTGAGTTGCGCTTCGCCCAGGATGGGAGCGGGGTCAGAGGTATTGTCGAGCACGATGAAATGCACCCCCTTGTGGTCGAAGGTATAGCGCAGGGTGTCGCCGAAAAATTCGCGATAGGCATCGCCACGGTCGAGCGAGGCATCATGCTCGCCGGCAAAGAAGCGCACCGGCACGTTGATCGCCGCGGCCATGTCGCGGAACTCCTTCAAGCGGGCGCGGCGCAGCTTCGGATCGTCGGTGGTCTGGGTGAGGTCGCCGGTGAAGACCACGAAGTCGGGCTTTTGCTCCAGCGCGTTGACCGCGGCGATGGCCTTGGGCAGGGTGCCCTTGAAATCCGGATTGACCGAGGCATTGCTGTAGCCCCAGTGGATGTCGGACAGTTGCACGAAGTGGAAGTCGGCGCCAGCCTGCCCCATGCTCGCGCAACCCGGCAGGGTGGAAGCGAACACCACGCCGCCGCCGATGCCTGCCAGGCGCAGGAAGTCGCGCCTCGAGTATGTGTTTTCGTTCATGTCATTTTTCCCCCGGTGTGATTCGAAGACAACCTGCCTGACCAGACGAAACAGTGCGGCGAAATATTCCCGGGCATCGCAGGCGATCGAATTCACCGGTTTCGGGAATAAACTGCGCATCCCGCTCGTCATGCGAGGGTGGGCACACGTGCGGCACCGCTCCCGACGATGGGCAAATCTCCCGACCCCGACTATTTCGAGAAGGCTGTTCTGGTTCATCTGGACGCGGCGTTCAATCTCGCGCGCTGGATCACCGGCGACGGCGCGGCCGCCGAGGACCTGGTGCAGGAGGCGTGCATCCGTGCCTTGCGCGCCTTCGATACCTTGTCCGGTCCGAATCCCAAGGCCTGGTTCATGGCGGTGGTGCGCAACCTGTGCATCGACTGGCTGCGTGGCGGCGGTCGCGGCGAACGCGAGCAGGAATATGACGAAGAACTCCACGGCGCGCTGGGCGCGCTGGCGCATGAGAACCCGGAGGAACTGGCATCGCGCGCCTCCGAGGCGCGCCGGGTGCATGCCGCCATCGCGGCGCTGCCGGTGGAATTTCGCGAAACCATCGTGCTGCGCGAACTCGAGGAACTTTCCTACAAGGAGATCAGTGCCATCGTGAATGTGCCGATCGGAACGGTGATGTCGCGGATTTCCCGCGGCCGCGACCTGCTGGCAGAAACACTGCGCGGTACAGCGCGCAAGGCGGCGACATGAGCTGCCTGCGCACCCGCCAGATGCTCGATGCGTGGCAGGACGGCGAACTCGATGCCGGCAGCGACGCCGAACTGCGCCGCCATGTGGAAGGGTGCGCGGAATGCGCGGCCCTGCACCGCCAGCGCGAGGCATTGCGCGCCGCCATCCGAAGCGCGCCGCGGCACGTGGCGCCTGAAGGGCTGCGGCGGGCGATTGTTGCCCGGCTGGGCGAGGCCAGTGCCCAGGGCCTGTCGCCCACGCGTCGCCCGATGTTGGCCTGGTGGCAGGCCCTGATGCTGGCAGCGGGCAGCGCGGCGCTCGGCGTGCTGGCAACCGCCCTGGTGCTGCGCGGCCCTGCGACCATGCCGCCGCAGGAGCAACTGGTGGCCCGCCATGTGGCGTCGCTGGCGTCCGCCCGGTTGATCGAAGTGGCCTCGTCGGACCGTCACGTGGTCAAGCCGTGGTTTCAGGGCAAGGTGGATTTCGCGCCACAGGTGCGCGACCTGGCGGCGCACGGCTTTGTGCTGGAAGGCGCAAGGCTCGAGCGGATCGGCGGGAAGGATGCGGTGGCGGTGGTCTACCGGATCCGCAAGCATCCGGTCAACCTGTTCGTCTGGCGCGGCGGCGCGCTTCCGGCAGGCGCACCGGAGGTGATGACGGTGCGCGGCTTCAGTATCGCGGCTTGGTCGGCGGGCGGGCTGGACTACGCCGCGGTAGCGGATACGGACCTGGCGGAAATGCGCCGCTTCGCGCTCGCCCTTACTGCAGCGCCTTGACTCAAGCGACGGGATTTGCAGACCGCGAGCGGGCATCGGGCTTCACGCGTGCCGCCCCCTTCGTTCAGCGTGCAGGCGAACTCGCCGTGCCGGTGCCAGAAGAGTCAAATATCAGTTCGCATGTGCCCAGTTCGGCTACCGTGCCGCGCACTGCAGTGCCCGCCGGCGCGAACAGCATACCGGTGCAGGAGCCCGTGGTGACGATCTGCCCTTTTGTCAGGCCCAGCCCGCGCGCCGCGCAGTGGTTGGCCAGCCAGGTGAGCACGCGGCCGATGTCGATGGCCGGGTTGCCGCCGGTACCGTCGGCGACCTCCTTGCCGCCAAACCATTGTCGGGCAGATAGCTTCGTCGAGTCGAGCAGCGCCGGATTGAATGGAATCGGGCTGCCGGTCACCAGCGCGCCATGCGCGCCCATGTCCGCCAGCATCGCCAACGGTGGTGCTTTCGGAAAATCGGCCAGCCGTGTCTCCACGACTTCAATGGTCGGCAGTACCGCGCCAACCGCCGCCAGCACTTCCGCGCGGGTATAGGGCGTTTCGCGCTCCGGCAGGTCGGCGTCGAATCGCACCGCGAGCTCGGTCTCGATGCCGCGCGCGCGCCATGCACCGTCGGCGAGGGTCGCCGGTGTCGGCATGATGCCGGCGGCCGCCAGCGGCGCGCAGGTGGGTTCGGCATCCAGGCCTTTTGCACCCACCTTCCAGCCGCCGATCGGTCCCAGGCTTTGCGCCACCAGGTCCTGCACGGCATAGGCTTCCGCCGCATCGGCCGGCATCATGTCGGCCAGCGATATGCGGGTCTGGGTGCGGCGCGCGTCGATCAGCCGGCGGGCGATGTCCTCGATACGTTGTTGCGGATTCGTAGTGTTTGTCATGGATTGCTCATTTGGTGAAGTGGTAGTCGGCGGGGTCCATGGTCCGGGTCATGTTCCAGTAGTCGACGAGGCGCCACGGCGTGGTCGCGAATACGCGGCCGCGCTGGTTCTTGTACCAGCTGCCCACCCGGCGGTGCGACCACACCAGTGTGGCATGCAGTGCGTCGACGCGACGGTTGAAGGCGTCGTGTACCTCCTGCCGGCAGTCCATCGCGGTGCTGCCGTTCTCCAGCAGTTCGCGCAGCGCCAGCATGGTGTAGCGGGCCTGGCACTCGCTGTGGAAGATGGCGCTGCCGCCATGTGCGAGGTTGGTGTTGGGGCCGTACATGAGAAAAAAATTCGGGAACCCAGGCACCGTGATGCCAAGGTGGGCGCGCGGGTCGTCCTCGCCCCAAAGGTCGCGCAGCGTCACACCATCGCGCCCGGCGATGGTCATCGGCCAGGTCATGCGGTTGGCCTGGAAGCCGGTGGCCAGCACCAGCACGTCCTGCGGATGGAACTTGCCGTTGCGCGCGAGGACGCCGTCCGGCAGCACGCGCTCGATGCCGGCGTTGACGAGTTCCACATCCGGTCGCGTGAGCATGCGAAACCAGTGGTTGTCGCGCAGCATGCGCTTGCCATAGGGCGGGTACTGCGGGACGATCTTTTCCATCAGCGCCGCGTCGCCGCCGGTCTCGGCTGCCATGTGGGCGATGAGCCGTTCGCGGAAGGCCTGGTTGGCGGCGTTGAGCGACAGGTCCGGCGTGGGCCAGGCGGGATCCACCTTCAACGACTCGTACAAGCCATCGCCGGAGGCCCAGAACAGCTGGAAGCGCAGCCACTGCGCGTAATGCGGCAGTTCGCGGATCGCGCGCTTCATGCCCGCCGGTACGGTGGCGTGGTAGTTGGGGTTGTACACCGCCCAGTGCGGACTGCGCTGAAAGATGGTCAGGTGTTCCACCGCATCGACGATCGAAGGGCCGACCTGCATGCCGGAGGCGCCGGTCCCTATCATGCCGACCCGTTTGCCGGCGATATCGACAGCGTGGTCCCAGCGGGCGGTGTGGAATTTCGGACCGGCAAAGTCGTCAAGACCGGGTATGTCCGGCACCAGCGGCTGGTTCAGTTGGCCGACGGCGCACACCACGGCGCGTGCCTCAAGGATCTCTTCTCCCCGGGACGACCGGCAGGTCACGCGCCAGGTCGCGCTTGCCTCGTCGTAGCGCGCGGCCAGCACCTCGGTTTGAAAGCGGATGTCCTTCTTGAGGTCGTAGTCGTCGGCGCAACGGTCGAGGTACTGCTGCACTTCACGGCTTTGCGAGAAATGGCGCGTCCAGTCCGGGTTGGGCGCGAAGGAGAACTGGTAAAAGTGGTTGGGCGTATCCACGCCGCAGCCGGGGTAGGTGTTTTCCAGCCAGGTGCCGCCGACGCCTGCGTTCTTCTCGATGATGACGAAGGGAATCCCCAGGGCCTTGAGCTTGATGGCTGTGCACAGTCCCGACTCGCCGGCGCCGATGATCAGCACCTTGAAGCTTTCCAGCACGTCCGCCGGGGGGCGGCGGCGCCAGGTCACCTCCAGCGGCGCTGCGCCGTCAAAGCCCATTTCGTGGCAGATCATCGGCACGTATTCCTGCGGTACCGGCTGGCCGACACACACCGACAACATGCGATGCAGCAACTCACCCGACGGTGGCGCCGCCGGTGCGCGCCGGCCGGCGGCGATGTCCGCCATGGCGGCCGTCACCTTTTCGCGCAGCGCCTGCCTGAGCGGTGCCGGGACACTTTCCATGAAATTCCATGGCCCGTTGATGTATGGCGCGACCTCGTCTAAGGCCGCGGTGTCGCCGGTGAGCTGCACGTAGGACATGAGGAGCGGCGCGATGTCCGCCTCGGCGAGCCAGTCGCCGCCGTTCGTGCCGGCCGATGGGTTGTGCATGTCGCGTGATTCGGAGTGGGGTGCGGCGCATCATACTGCCTGCGCGCGCGGTTTCCGCCACGCTGCTAAGCTAGCGGGCTTTTCCGGCCGTGGCGCGGGAAAACACGTCGCAATCCAACAACCAGCACAGGGATCAACATGAAATTCGTGACTTTCAAGTCCGGCGCCGAAGAGCGCATCGGCATTCTGGATGACAAAAAGGGCATTCTCGACATCGTCAAGGCAGGCAAGTCCATGCTCGGACGCGACATGCCGGCCGACATGCTGTCTTTCATCGCCGCCGGCGAGACCGCCTTGACCGATGCGAAGAAGCTTGCCACCGCCGCCGATGGCTGGATTGCCGCCGCGTCGGTCAAGCTGCTGGCGCCGATCCCGCACTACAAGAAGAACGTGTTCTGCGTCGGCCGCAACTACAAGCTGCACATCGAGGAAGGCGCGCGCGCGCGTGGCGTGCCGGTGTCCTTCCCGCCGGTGCCGGAGTTCTTCTCCAAGCCACCCACCACGGTGATCGGCAATGGCGACGAGATCCGCTGGGACAGCCGCGCCACCAAGCAGCTCGACTATGAAATCGAACTCGGCATCGTGATGGGCAAGAAGTGCACCAACCTTTCCGAAGGCGAGGCGCTGTCGGCGGTGTTCGGCTACACCATCGTCAACGACGTATCCGCGCGCGAGATCCAGAAGGCGCACGGCCAGTGGTTCAAGGGCAAGTCCATGGACACCTTCGCGCCGATCGGCCCGTGCATCGTCACCGCCGACGAGTTCGGCGACACCGCCGGCCACCAGTTGGTGCTCAAGGTCAATGGTGAAGTGCGCCAGGACTCCAACACTTCCGACATGTTGTTCAATTGCGCGCAGATCGTCTCAAGCCTCACCAGTGGCCTGACCCTGGAGCCCGGTGACACCATCGCCACCGGCACGCCTTCCGGCGTGGCGCTGGGCATGGATCCGCCGGTGTGGTTGAAGGACGGTGATGTGGTCGAACTCATGATCACCGGCATCGGCACGCTGACCAACAAGGTCAAGCAGGTCGGCTGAGGTCGCCCCCCGGGCCGCTGCGGCGGCCTTCACGAAACCGCCGCGCTTTAACGCGGCGGTTTTGTTTTTGGGGGCCACGTGACGCGAATCGCCAACCTGATCCAGAGGATTGGCGCCTGTCAATCCGGGTGTGCGTGGCATTCATGCAACACCCGGGCGCTACCAAAAACGCAACAAAAAATGAGAGCGATTCTCAAAACGGGATGCCTTGCAAAACGGCCGTCTTCGATTTTGCCGGGCAGGGTTTCGGCCGGGGCGAGCGATGGATTGCGACGCCTGCGTCGCGAAAACAACACTTGCGGAGGCACCGGGACGTGTCCCGGGGAGCAACGGATGGTATCGATTCTCAATTGAAAATCGGTCGGCAAGCGATGTCGTCCGCGTAGCGCGCATGCTGCCCGGGAAGATGTTTTCGCAAGTGCGAAATTGGAGGGCACCGGGATGCCTCAATCCGTGGATTTTTCGCGGTTGAATGAATAATCTGGCGGCTTCAAGTGTGTGTCCGCAGTACGTGGAAGCCAAACAAGCATGAGAGCCCCAATCGCAGTTGAGCTACCCATGGAGATGGAGGAGGAGGCGATTCGCGCCTGGCGCGAGTTGTTCGCCGTGACCGCACGCAATATCCGCGAGGCTGTTGCGGCGGTGGTCAAGGAAGGCGCGCAGACCCTCACCGAGGAATTCTATGAGCGCCTGCAACAGAACCCGCGCACGACCGGTTTCATGGAACAGGAGCGGGTGCAACGCCGTTTGCGGGCTTCGCTGCGGCGCTGGATGGTCGAGCTCTTCGCCGTCAGCGAGGACGGCGAGATCGTCGAGGCAATCCACCGGCAGATCGAGGTCGGCATCGTGCACGCCCGCGTGCGCGTGCCGATCGACCTGATCCCGGCGGGGATTCGCGTGCTCAAGCGGGGCATCCGGCGCCGTATCGACTTCACTCCCCTGAACCAGAACGAGCGCATGATCGCGCTGGCGTATGTATCCGATCTGCTGCACCTTGCGGACAGCCTGATGAACCAGGCCTATCTGCGCGACGCGCAGGACGTGGTGCGCAATGATGAAGGCTACCGGCTGATCGCCCAGAAACGCAGTGCGGCCATCGAGCGGGCGCGCCAGCGTGCCGCCCTTTCGGAATGGGCCGAGGGCCTGTTCATGGCCGTATGGGGCAACCGTCGCATGCCTGCCCTGGCGCGCCTGCGCGATTCCGAGTTCGGCGTCTGGATGCACCACAAGGGCGCGGCCATGTTCGAGCACGACGATGACTTTCGCGCGGTCATCGATGCGATCGACAACATGGACGACAACCTCCTGCCGTGCTTGCTGGATGAATCCGCGGAACGTGCGGATGCCGAGAGGCATATCGCCACGATCAAGACCGTGCTCGACATGATTCGCCATCATGTCAACGAGTTGTTCGAGCGGGCGGGCAGCAATGACGACGGGCTCGACGAGGAAACCCGTTTGCCGGGTCGCCGCTATCTGGCGGCGATTCTCGGCCGCGAAATGCGCGCCCACAAGGAGAGTCGCAGGCCTTTCTGCCTCATCCTGATCCGTGTCGAATTTCCCGCGCTGGAGGGGGCCGCCGGGGCGGGCACGCGCAGCCGCTTGTTGCAGGCCGCGGTCAACGTTGTCGTCGACAGCGCCCGCACCACCGATCACCTGTTTCGCTACGATGAAGAGCACTTCCTGCTGGTGGCTGTCGAGACGCCAAGGGCGCGTGCAGGGGAGCTCGCCACCGGCATCGCCGAAAAGCTCAAACGCGCGCTGCACGCGGGCAACGTGCTGGGCAGCTGGACCCCGGTGAACGCTGGCGTTTCGATCGGCATCGCGGAGTACGACCAGCATCCGGATTACCAGTACTTCATCCAGCGTACCGAGGCCGCGCTGGCCGAGGCGCTGCAAGGCAATCGATCGCGCGTCGCGGTTGGATGACCGATTTCAGGACGCTTTGGCACCTCTTCGCACGGATCAACACGCATGAGCATTCGGCTTTCCGGCGCTGACGGCGCCGCGCGCATTCTTGTCGCTGGTCGCTTCACATTCGAAACCCATCCGCTGTTTCACCGGGCATGCGACCAGGCACTGGCCCTGAGCAGCGCGGGCAGGATCACTGTTGATCTGCGCGAAGTGACCTATCTGGACAGTTCGGCCCTTGGCATGCTGCTTGGCCTGCGTGAAAAAGCCCGGGCCGCCGGCACGGCCGTGAGTCTTGCCGTCGCATCGGGGACCGCGCGCGACATCCTCGCCATGGCGAACTTCGAGAAGCTGTTCGATTTCACCTAGGTCGGGGCGGGGATCGGCGCGCGGCTGTCAGGCGCGGCGAACGCTAAAATCGGCACAACATGTTCCCGCTATGCCGATGGCATGGCGGGTGTCGGCAATCATTCCCCCGAATCCCCCGCCCACCGTGGCAAAGCAGACCAACCAGCCCTTGCCCAGCGGTTTCATGCTGGAGCAGTACCGGATCGATCGCAAGATCTCGCACGGCGGGTTCTCGATCGTCTACCTGGCGCATGACACGTCGGGGACCGCCTTCGCGATCAAGGAATACCTGCCCGCCGGCATCGCCATGCGCGAAGGCGACAACCCGGTGCCGGTGGTCCTGCCCGAAAAGCGCCAGGCCTTCATCCAGGGCATGAAGAGCTTTTTCGAGGAGGCGCGCCTGCTGGCCAACATCAACCATCCGAACGTTGTGCGGGTGCTCAATTTCTTTCGCGCCAACGAAACCGCCTACCTGGTGATGCCCTACGAATCCGGCGTCAACCTGCAGGAATATCTGCGCCTGCCGTCCGGCGCCGCCGATTCGAACAAGGAGACCTTCCTGCGCGACATGTTCGTGCGCCTGCTGGCGGGCCTGCGCGAAGTGCATGCCCGGAAGCTGCTGCACCTCGACATCAAGCCCGCCAACATATTCCTGCGGCGCGACGGCGCGCCCATCCTGCTCGACTTCGGCGCGACCCGCCTGGGTCTGGGCGGCAGCGACACGGTGCTCGTCGGGATCAACACGCCCGGATTCGCCGCCCCGGAACAGGACGGGTCGGACGAGCCGCTTGGGCCCTGGACCGACATCTACGCGGTTGGCGCGACCCTCTATTTTTGCCTCGCCGGCATGCCGCCGCAACGCGCCAGCGAACGCGTAAGGGAGGACCGCATGGAGCCGGCCGCCGTGCGCGGTCGCGGGCGCTACTCGCCGCAGCTGCTGGAACTGATCGACTGGTGCCTGAAACTCAGGACGGCGGAGCGTCCGCAGAGCGTGTTCACCCTGCAAAAGGTGCTGGGCGGCGAGTTGCTCGACCTGGTCGATCCGAGCTGGTTCCCGCCGGCCGCCTCATCCTGATCGGGTGGAAGGTGGCGGGCGGCGCCCGGGATTTCAGCGCGATTTCTGTTTGGCGAGGTGCGCCTGCGCCGCCATGGCATCAATCAGCGGATGGATCTCGAAGGTGGCGGGAATCAGCTCCGCCCACGCGCCCAGCAGGCGGTGCAGGTGCTCGTGGTCGGTGGTGTCGAACAGCGCCACCGCGCCGCGTCCGGGTCGCGCGTAGATCCATTTCGCCTGCCCGTCGGCAAGCATCGGGTTGAACCATTTCCAGAAACCGCGCCGCGACGCCGCCACCGTGGAGGACTTTTCCGGGCGTGGCGTGCTGATGACCATGAAGAGCATGGGCGGGTCTTCCTCGCGCCCGGCGCTTACTGGTGCAGCGCGAGCACGCGCTGCACCGCCGGCCGCGCCGCCATGCGCTTGAAGTGCTCATTGACCTTGGGGAATTGCCGGATGTCCACACTGTCGCCTTCCAGCCAGCGCGAGATGGTGAACAGGTAGGCGTCGCAAATGCCGAAGTCCGCGCCCATCACCCAGGGCCCGGCGAACATGGTGTTCTCGATCAGGTTGTAGCAGTCGGTCATGTTCTGCGGAACCTTCTTCTTGAAGGTTTCCATGGCGGCTGCGTCATCGGCCCAGCGCGCGCCGCGGCCCTTGTGGGCGTGCGCGACATGCACTGTCGAACACAGGTAGCTGTTGAAGGCCTGGGCGCGCGCGAAGTTCCACGGATCGGTGGGAGCCAGTTTGGCTGCCGGGACAACCTGCACCACGTAGGCCAGGATCGCTGGCGTTTCGGTGAGCACGCCGTGCTCGGTGGCCAGCGCCGGCACGCGCGCCTTGGGGTTGACGGCCAGGTAGTCCGCGCTCTTCTGGTCGTTTTTGGCGAAGTCCATGCGCACGGTTTCGTAAGGGGCGCCGGACTCTTCAAGGATGATGTGCGAGGCCAGCGCGCAGGTGTTGGGGGCGTAGTAGAGCTTGAGCATGACGGGTCCCGTATTCGGTTTGTGGTGGGGAGTTGAGCCGCGAAGCATAGCGTGAAGCTGCCTTTGTTGTGGCCGGGCGCCTTTGCCGGGTAGTCCATCCGGGCCATTGTGCGGTGCCCCGGTAAACGTTAACTTGTGTGTCTTGCTCCCGATTCGAAAGAAGCCGACATGCATTTCAGGACTCTGGTTGCAACGCTCACCGCTTGCATGACCTTGGGCGCGACGCAGGTGCGTGCCGCTGACGCCACCTTCACGAACGAAAGCCTGTTCCAGGCTGCGGCAGGGTCCACGGCGATGGAAAGTTTCGAAACCGTGGCGGCGCGACTGCGCGCGAACGCGTCGGTGGCGGCGCCCTCGCTTACGGTGAATCCGCTTTTCGGGGCGATGATCGGCATTCAAGATGCCTCTAATTCCCCGGGCGACGGCTTCGGCTCGTATGCCACCGACGGCGCGCGCTACCTGCTCAGCTATGTCGACCCGATCTCGGGCAACTTCCAGTCCACCGGCACCCTGCACTTCGCCCTGAACGCGCCGACGCGCGCCTTTGGTTTGACCCTCACCGATATCGGCGAGGTCGATGGCACGGTCGTGCTGCGCACCGGCGTTGGCGCTTTCGTCGCCGGCACCACCCTGCTCAGCTTCCCGCTGCAGACCGGCAATGGCGGTCAATTCTTCATCGGCCTGACCCAGGCCGCCGCTTTCACGGACGTGTATCTCACGGTCTCGGCACTCGACGAAGCCTATGGCGTGGACCGGATCCTGGTTGCGTCGGTACCCGAGCCTGCGGAATATGCCTTGATGCTCGCCGGTCTTGCGCTGGTTGGCGCGGCGGCTCGCCGCAAGCGCAGCCCGCGCCGGGGCGCGTAGCCGGCCAGGCTGCTGCCCGCGTTTTTCCGCAGGCGGGATGGCTGCCCGGGCCGCCGGGCATGGCCGGCATCGCAGCCTCCGGCCTCCCCGGTCTGGCCTCTCCAGCCTATACTTTGCGCACGCGGCGACAGCGTCCCACGCGGTTTGCCGCGTTGCGCGTCCTAGCGTTCCCGCTTGCATACAAGAACATGGAGACCAGGCATGACCAAGGCATCGTGGGTGTATCAGTTGAAGGACGATCCGCGCGGCATCGCGCGGGTGCTGGGCAAGGGGCTCGAAACCCGCGTCTTTCCGGGCGAGAATGTGATGCTTTCGGTGGTGACCATCGCGCCCGGCGCGGCCGGTTCGATCCATAGCCATCCGGAGGAGCAGTGGGGCGTGCTGCTCGAGGGCAGTTGCACCCGCATCCAGGATGGCGAGCATGTCGAATGCGTGGTCGGCGATTTCTGGTGTTCCCCCGGCGGCTCGGTGCATGGCATCATCGGCGGGCCGCAAGGATGCGTGGTGCTGGACATCTTCAGCCCGCCGCGCGAGGAATACAAGAAGGCCGGCAGCGGCTTCGGCGAAGCCAGGGTCGAAGGCTGACCGCGGATCGGCACCCAACCAGGCGAGGAGACTGCCATGCAATTGACCAAGGCGCAGCGCGAGGCGTATGAGCGCGACGGCTTCCTGATCTTTCCCGACCTGGTGTCGCCAGCCGAGGTGGCGCTCCTGCGCAGCGAGGTGGAGCGCCTGTGGGATGTGGAGCACGAAGGCACGGTGCGCGAAGGCAGCAAGCGCGCGCCCAAGTCGATGTTCCGCATGCACGAGGCCGATGGCGCCACCGCGTCGGCGCCGTTCCGCGCGCTGTCGCGCACGCCGCGGGTGCTGGGCGTGGCGCAACAGCTGATGGGCGACGACAAGCTCTACCTGCACCATTCCAAGGTCAACGTGAAGGCGGCCATCGAGGGCTCGATCTGGCCCTGGCACCAGGATTTCGGCGCCTGGAACCTCGATGGCATAGCGCGGCCCGACATGTCCACCTTCATGGTCATGCTCGACGACGCCACCGAGATCAGCGGCTGCCTGTACCTTTTGCCCGGCAGCCATCGCTGGGGCCGCACCGAGGCCTACCTCGATACCAGCACGGCGTACCGCCTGTGGTCGGTGACGCCGGAGGACATGAAGCGGCGCATGGCCGAGTCGCCCGCGCCGGTGCCGGTTTCCGGCCGCGCCGGCACCTGCGCGATCTTCCATTGCAACCTCATGCATGCGAGCGGCCACAACCTGTCGCACCGCGACCGCTGGCAGGCCTACTTCTGCTTCAACACCTGCGCCAACCGCCCGCATGATGTGCCCAACCCGCGCCCGGACCATGTGCGCTCGCGCAACTGGGTGCCGATGGAAAGCGTGCCCGATGCGGCGCTGCTGGCCGCGGGCGAGCCGGCGCTGGCCGGCCGAACCCGGGGCTACAGGCCGGCTGCGGCGGTCTCGCCGGCGATGTAGCCCAGAACCGTGGCGGTGAGCAGGCCGTTGCCGGATACGTAACCGCCGCCGCCGCTTTTTCCGCTCAGGCCCACGGCGGCGCCGCCGCCGGCCAGGAGATTGGGAATCGGGGTGCCATCGACGCGCACCACGCGGGCGCGTTCGTCGACCATCAGGCCGCCCTGGGTATGGAACAGGGCGGCGCCCACGCGCGTGACCACATAGGGGGCTTCAAGCGGCGCCATGCCGAAGTCCCGTCGGCCGTACGTATCGGGCGCCTCGCCGCGTGCGGCGCGGTTGTAGTCGGCAAGGGTTTGTGACAATGCCGCGGCGTCGATGCCGTGGAGCGCCGCCAGCGCTTCAATGCTGCCGGCTTCCTTCGCGCCGCCCATATCCACCAGCGCCTTGTAGGTGGGCTGGTAGTGGGCGACATAGTCGCGGATGCGGCTGTCGTATATGGCATAGGCCTCGTTGCCCGCGGCCATGACCAGCGCGCCGAAACCGGAATAGCCGATGTTCTCGTTGCCCAGGCGTTGCCCCGCGCGGTTGACGTAGAACGCGCCCTTTTCCGCGGCGCTCCAGGTCAGCAACTCGCCATGCGGGTACGCCACGCTGGCATGGGCCTGGTAGGCGGCCAGGTTGCCCAGTCCGGCGCCCAGCGCGCGCCCCCACTCGATGGCTTCGCCTTCGGCGCTGGTGGCGCCGAAATACTGTGCGCCGGCGATCTCGGGGCACAACTGCGCAAGCAGTGTTCGGTTGGCGCCATAGCCGTTGGTGGCCAGGATCACCTTGCGGGCGTCGACGATGTAGCGTGCGTCGCCGGCGCCGACTTCGGCACCGGTCACCGCGCCGCTTGCGTCGGAAATCAGGCGCATTACGGGATTGGAAAACGCGATCTCGATGCCGGCGCGTGCCGCGGCGCGCGCCAGTGCGTCAACCAGTTCCGAACCCTGGCCGCTGGGCTGGGTGTGCAGGCGCGGGATGGTGTGTCCGACATGCTTGTAGTTCGTGTAGAGCTTGACCTCGACGCCGCAATGGTCGACCAGCCATTCCACCAGTTCAGCCGACCGTTCGACCACGGTGCGGGTCAGGTGCGAGGCGTCATGCGGGCCGGCCACCCGCTCGATGTCGGCGATCATGGTCTGCACGTCATCGGCGATGCCGGCCGCGCGTTGCATGCGCGTGCCGGCGGCGGGGATCGAGCCACACGAGAGCACCGTGTTGCCGGCGAAGCGGTCATGCTTCTCCAGGATCGCCACCGAGGCGCCCAGCTGCGCGGCGCGCAGCCCTGCGATCAGCCCGCAGGCGCCGGCGCCGGCGACCAGCACATCGACCTCGATGCGTTCGCTCATCATTCCCCCTTGATGCCGGCTGACTTCACCAGTTGGGACCATTTGGCCATTTCACTGCGGATGTGGGCGCTGAACTCGTCGGGCGTGCTGGCCAGGGGTTCCGCACCAAGGCCTGCGAAGCGCTCGCGGATGTCCGGCGCGGCGAGCAGTTTCTGCAGCGCGCCGTTGAGTTGCGCCACGATCGCCGGCGGCGTGCCGGCGGGGGCGAACACGCCCATCCAGGCGCTGACGTCAAAGCCGGGCAGGCCGGCGGCCTCGGCGATGGTGGGAAGATCGGGCATCAGGGCGGAGCGGCGCGCCCCGCCCACCGCCAGCGGCATGATGCGGCCGGTGCGGATGTGCGGCAGCGCGCCGGCGATGTCGGAAAACATCACCTGCAACGTGCCCGATACCAGATCGACCAGGGCCGGGCCGCTGCCCTTGTAGGGCACGTGGGTCATCTCGAGGCCGGAGCGGGATTTCAGCAGTTCGCCCGCGAGATGGTGCGAGCTGCCGGTGCCGGCCGACCCGAAGAAAAGGCGCGTGCCGCGGGTCTTCGAATGCGCCACCAGTTCCGCCACGCTGCGCGCGGGTATTGCCGGGTTGACCAGCAGCACCAGCTGGTTGGTGAGCATGAGGGAAACCGGCGCGAAATCCTTGACCGGATCGAAGGGCATGCTGGTGTAGATGCTGCTGTTGATCGCATGGGTGCCGATGGTGCCCACCAGCAGGTTGTAGCCATCCGGCGCCGCCTTGGCCACCGATTCGGCGCCGACGTTGCCGCCGGCACCGCCGCGGTTGACCACGATCACCGTCTGGCCCAGCGCCTCCCCGAGCTTTTGCGCCACCGCGCGACCGAGCAGGTCGGTGGCGCCGCCCGGGGCATAGGGGACCACAAGGTTGACCGGCCTGGCGGGGTAGCCCTGGGCGAGCGCGGCCGGGGCAGTCGACAGGATTGCCCACGGCAGTGCGATGAGCGGGGCGAGCAGGGCGGTTCGGCGAAGCATGCGGTTTCCTTGAAGGAGGGGCTGGTCGGCAAGGCGCCGCGACCGGTGCATGGCCTTGGCGGTGCGACGTAGTTTCTTTGATCCAGGCCATGTGTGCAATGGGCGCGGCCGGCGGTGCGCGCGAGCGCGGCAGGACTAAACTGGTGTTCCTTCCCAATCACCGGTCGCGATCATGGACACCCTTCTGCCGCAAGCCGCACACATTGCCGCCCTCCTCAAGGCGCGCAAGCAGACCATCGCGGTCGCCGAATCTTCCGCCGGCGGCTTGCTTGCCGCCACCTTGCTGGCCGTACCCGGGGCGTCCGCCTATTTTCTCGGCGGCGCGGTGGTGTACACGAAGCAGGCGAGGAGCCTGCTGATGGGCATAGGCGACGCCGAAATGAAGGGCCTGCGGTCGTCCTCGGAGCCCTACGCCATGCTGCTGGCGCGCACCTCGCGCAGTCGCTTCGAGACCACCTGGGGCCTGGCGGAAACCGGCGCGAGCGGACCCACCGGCAATCGTTACGGCGACGCCGCCGGCCACACTTGCGTTGCATTGAGCGGACCGGTCGAGAAAGTGCTGACCCTGGAGACCGGCAGCACCGAGCGGGTGGCCAACATGCGCGCGTTCACGCGGGCGGCGCTCACGCTGCTCGAGGAATCGCTCGCCGCCTAGACCACCAGCCGGCCGGCGCGCTCGGCCACTTCAATGCTGGCCCGCATGCCGGCATTGAAGGCGAGATAGTCGCTCTCGATGCCGTCGCTGAAGATCACGCCGTTCTCGGGCATCAGCGACGTGATGTCCAGTGCATCCACGCCGCGCGCGATCTCGCCGTACACCAGGCGGGCCTGGGTGCTGCGGCTGGGGAAGGGTTCGCGCACTGCAAAGCGCAGGCGCCCCGCATCCCAGTCGAGCGCGGCGGGGGCAAGATCGAAGGGGCGGCCCTCGATGCCTTCCAGCATTCCGGAGGCGCCGCGCAGCACGCTCTTCATCCAGCCTGTCGAACCCAGGCCGGTGGCGACGATGATCCCGCTGGATGACTGCACCTCGCGCCGGTCGCCGAGGGCAAGTTCGTAGCGTGCCGAGGTGTGGCTTTTCGGCCCGATGAAGAGGTCGTTCACCGCATACAGGGTTTGCCGGTCCGAAAGCGTGGCGCGCGCCATGGTGATGCCGCGGGTTTCGCGCCGGTCCGTCAGGAGGTCGGGCAGCAGCGCCTTGAGGTCGCGCGCCTCGAAGGGCAGCAGCACGCCGTCGTGACGCAGCGGATCGGGGTTGATCCCCACCAGGGGCTGGCCGTCGAGGTATTTCATGGTGTTGGCCACCAGTCCGTCCTGCCCGAGCGCGAAAACAATGTCGCCGGGGCCGAACAGGAAATTGGGCAGGAATGCGCGCTCGATGGCCTGGAAGCGCCCGTGGGCGGCGAGCGACTGGTGGGCAATGGCGCGCGCGGCCTTGTAGGTGGTGTGCTCCTTCAGGTAATCGCCGAAATCCGCGCCGAGGTGCTCGATGTAGAAGCGCGCCTGCGCCAGGGTGTGGTGGCGCGCGAGGAGCTCCTCGATCCGCGTGCGCCGTTCGACGAGCACCAGTTTGCGCTCGCCGCCGCCGGGGCGGGCGCTGTCGTCAGGAAGCGCCACGACGCTCTCCCGCGCCCGCGCCAAGCAGCCCCTGCAGCAACTCGGGCGAGACATTGAGCTGGCCGATGCGCTCTGCGCGTTCGGCAATGCCGCCGAAGGCCTGGGCGATCAGTTGCCCGGGCTGCATGCCGGCTGCCGCCAGCGCCTGCACCACGCGCGGGTCGCTGTTTTGCAGGGCGCCCATCACCGCCGCCACCTTGTGCGCCTCGGCCTCGGCGATGGTGCGGGTGTTCTCCGCGGCGCGCGTGACGAACTGCTTGCGCTCTTCCTCCAGGGCGATGTCGGCGCGCATGTCGGCTTCGCGCAGCGCGGCCTTCTTCGCACGGATGCTGGCCTCGGCTTCCATCTGGGTTTCGCGGATGGCGCGCTTTTTCTGCTCGACCGCGATTTCGGTGTCGAGTTCGCTTTCACGGATCGCGCGCTCGCTTTCCACCGCGGCATTGCGCCGTTCGAAGATCGCCTCGTCGGCGGCCTTGAGGATGGATTCGCGGGCGCTGGCTTCGAGGGCGCGCGCGGTTTCGGGCGTGGGCTTGATGGCGAGGATGGCCGCGCCGAGCACCTCCAGGCCGAGGGCGCGGATCTCGGCCTGTGCCGCCAGCCCGGCGCCTATGGTCCCGGCGACCGTGTCACTGGCTCCCAGCGCCTCCTTCAGGGTCATGCCCTTGACCGCCTTCTGCGCGAGCACCTCGATGTTCGCGACGACGCGCGCGCGCAACTGCTCCGGGTCTTCCGACGCGTAGCTGTGGCCGTCGGCAGCCAGGGCGAAGTTGAGCAGGGTCGCGGTTTTCGCGGGTTCGGCGACACGCCAGGTGGCCTGCCCCTGCACGCTGACGGCCTGGAAGTCGGCGGTGATCAGCTCGAAGATGAAATCCTCGCCATGGCTGCCCACCGGCACTGCCACCAGCGACGTGACCGGGGCGTAGTAGAAGAAGGAGAGGCCCGCGCCCTGGCGGATGATGCGGCCGCCGCGATAGGCCATGAGATAGGTGGTGGGTTGCGCCTTGATGTAACGGATGCCGAGCATGATGTTTCTCCTTTCGATGGTTACTTAGTGGTATAAACACACTAAGTAAGTTGTACTGTAACAAT
The DNA here is from genome assembly GCA_965279115.1 of Burkholderiales bacterium. Lineage (GTDB taxonomy): Bacteria > Pseudomonadota > Gammaproteobacteria > Burkholderiales > JAEUOS01 > JAEUOS01. Next base: position 1,406,475 of record OZ257137.1, on the reverse strand, counting down.
AAGTCGGATAGCATGTCAACTCCTTTTCCGCAAGATCCATTGAAAGCCACCATGAGCCGCTTGCAACCCGATTTCCCGCGCCCGCTGGTGAGCGTGGACCTGGCGATCTTCAGTGTCGACGGCGACCGCCTGCAGGTGCTCCTGGTGCAACGTCCACGCGAGGCGGGCGAGCCGCATCCTGGCGCCTGGGCGCTGCCCGGCGGCTTCGTCGATACCGCGCGTGACATCGACCTCGAAGCCTGCGCCCGCCGCAAGCTCGGCGAGAAGACCGGTGTCGCCAGCCCTTACCTCGAACAGGTCGGCAGTTGGGGCAATGCTGTCCGTGATCCGCGCGGCTGGTCGGCCACCCATGTGTATTTCGCGCTCATGCCGCTGCCTCCGGCCCTGCCGCGCAAGGGGGCCAACGCCGCGGATGCGGCCTGGCATGGGGTGGAAGGCGAGGGTGTCAGGCCGAAGCTGGCCTTCGACCATGCGAACCTCCTGGCGGCCTCGATCCGGCGCCTGCGCGCCAAGGTGGAGTACACCTCGCTGCCCGCCTATTTGCTGGGCGAGGAATTCACCCTTTCGGAGCTGCAGCGCATGTACGAGGTAGTGCTCGGCCGTCCGTTGGAGAAAAGCGCATTCCGCACCCGGGTGTTCTCATCCGGGCTTGTTGAAGAGACGGCCGGCGTGCGTACCGGCGCAAACCGGCCGGCGCAACTTTACCGTCTGAAGCGCGGCCAGGGGCCGGTGGTGTTTCCGCGGACTTTCAATCCGCCGCGCGAATAGCCGTCCTGCCGATCAGCGCGCCTCGTTGCGCGCCTTGTAGGCGGCATCGAGGCGCTTCTGCGCTTCATTGACGGCCTCCTGCAACTGCTGCTGTCGTTCCAGATAGGCGCTGTTGGCGCGACTGCCGCCGGCGCGCACGGTGCCGGTCCGGTCGCCTTCCTCGGGCTCGACACCGGCGACCTGGCGCGCCCTGGCTTCCTCGAGCGCCCTGGTCGCGGCGGCCACCTCCGCATTGACCGCCGCCAGACGCTCCGACCGCTGTCTGCCTGACTGCGAAGCGGCCTCGCGCTCGCGCTGCATTTTCTCCTGCTTCGCGGCATCCACCGGTTGCGCTGCCTGCGGCTCGCGCACCGTGCCCAGCAGCTTGGCATTGGACATGGTCTCGCTGGTGTAGACAATCCTGCCATCGGGCATCTGATACTTGTAGACCGTCTGGGCGTGTGCCGCCGAGAGGGCGCAATACATGATGAGGGTGGTGATGGTGAGTCTGGGCATCCTCTGCATCCGACGGTAAGTGGGCGGGTTGCCTATTGTGAACCACGCCGGGTGCGGCGGTGGACATGCGGCATACTTGCGCGGGAGCGCCGGCTGCGACCGTGCGCCAAACCACAAAGGAGACAAGAAAATGAAATTCGCATCCGGCATGTGCCTGGCGGCGGGCTTGCTTGCACTTGCCCCCCTGTTTGCATCCACCGCGGCCTGCGCCCAGGCCTACCCCTCGAAGGCGATCAGGATCGTGGTGCCGTTCCCGGCCGGCGGCACCACCGACATCGTCGCGCGCCTGGTGGCGCAACGCATGGGCGACGCCATGGGCCAACCCGTCACCGTCGAGAACCGTGGCGGCGCCGGCGGGTCCCTCGGCGCGGATGCGGTGGCCAAGGCACCTGCCGACGGCTACACCATCCTGATGCACAACATCACCTTTCCGCTGGCCTCGGTATCGCTGGCGCTCGCCGGACGCTCGCCCTACAACGTCGACACCGACTTTGCCGCCATCTCGAACGTGGTCAACGTGCCGCTGGTGATGACGGCGCATCCTTCAGTGCCGGCCAAGGACCTGCGCGAACTGGTGGCGCTGCTGACGAAGGACAAGGCCTTGCAGTACAACTACGGCTCCACCGGACCGGGTTCGTTCATGAACGTGGTGGGCGAAACCCTGAAGCGCGACACGAAGATCGCCATGACCCACATCCCCTTCAAGGGGGCCGCGCCGTTGAAGCTCGAGCTGATGGCCGGGCGTGTGCAGTTGGGCGGCGACCAGTTGTCATCGTCGCTGGGCGACATCAGGAAAGGCACGCTCAAGGCGCTGGCCACCAATGCGTCGACGCGGATTCCGTCGTTGCCGGACGTGCCGACGGTGCGTGAACTGGGTTTCCCGCAGATCGAGGCCAACGGCTGGAACGGCCTGTTCGCACCTGCGAAGACGCCGCGCGAGGTCATCGAGCGCCTGCATAAGGAAGTCGCCGCCGCGGTGCGCAATCCGGACATGGTCAAGCGATTGACCGAGCTCGGCGCTGAGCCGCAAGGGTCGACGCCGGCCGAGCTCGACGCCATCCTGCGCGGGCAGATCGCGCAGTTCCGGCCGATCCTGACCGAACTCAAGCCTTCGGTCGATTGAGCCTGCGCGGTCGCGGCGCGGGTGTGGCTGCGGCCCCGCCCCGACCGCGTCTTGCCGGGTAGATCGCCAGAAAGGCGGCGACCGCGTCCTCGACATGGGTCGCGCGGGTGGCCGCGTCGAACCTGCGCACATCACCGCAGGCGGCGGCGAACTGGTGTTGCCCCTGCACCAGCGCCAGGAACCGGCGCGCCGCGAGCGCGCCGTCGTCGATGCGCAACTCGCCGTCCCGCGACAGCATCATGAAGTACTGGGCGAGCCGCGCCAGAAACGCCTCCATGCCGGCCACCAGCACGGCTTCGCGCAGGCCGGCGAAGCGCGGACCCTCCGCCACCGCCAGGCGGTAGAGCGCCAGCGACTGCGTGGTCAGCATGCGGTTGTGGATGCGCGCGGCCAACTGGCGCAGCCGCTCCTCGAGGCGGCCTTCAGCGGTCGTTTCACCGGTCGCATCGAAAGCCCGGCTGACGCGCTCGGCGATGACCGCCTCGAACAGTTTTTCCTTGGTGCCGAATTCGTCGTACAGGGTGGCCAGCGATCCGCCGGCCAGTCGCACCACTTCGTTGACGCTGGTCCCGGCATATCCGCAGCGCAGGAACAGGCGTTCGGCCGCGGCGACGAATTTCCGACGCCGTCTCTCGCGCTGCAGGACGCGCCGGTTGGTCGCCGGCGGGCAGGCGGCGTTCATCATTTCGTGGCAGGCGCACCCGGCCAGCCGCCGCCCAGCGCCTTCATCAGGTCGACACTGTAGGCCAGCAGGGCCTGGCGGTTGCGCACCGCGGCCAGATCGGCCTCGTTGGCGCTGCGTTGCGCGTCGAGCACTTCGAGGTACCCGGAATAGCCCGCCGAATAGCGGGTACGGGCGATCCCGAGCGCCTGTTGCGCAGCGGTGAGGCGCGCGGCGAGATGCTCCTCGCTGCGGCGTCCCATTTCGAGATTGCTCAATGCGTCGGCGACTTCGCGGAAACCTGTTTCGACCGCCTTCTGGTAGCCGCCCACCGCCTGGCGCGCGCGCGCCTCGGCCTGTTCCACCCGCGCGCTGGTGCGGCCGGCGTCGAACAGCGGCAGCGCCAGCCCGAAGCCGAGCGACCAGATGCGCGCACCCCCCAACAACAGGTCGGAGAAGGCGGCGCTCTGGCCGCCAAAACTGCCGGTCAGCGAAATCGTCGGAAACATCGCCGCCTTGGCCACGCCGATGCGCGCGTTGGCGGCCACCAGGGTCTGCTCGGCGGCGCGGATGTCGGGGCGGCGTTCCAGCAGGCTCGATGGCAGGCCGGCCGGCGGCAAGGGCGGGACCGGCATGCTTTCCAGGCGGCCTTCGGCGACCCGGGTGCCGGCGCGTCCGGTGAGTTGCGCGAGTTGATGCTCGACCACCTTGCGCTGGCGCGTGAGTTCTTCGAGCTGTACCGCGGCGTCGGCGCGCGCGACTTCCGCCTGGCGCAATTCAAGCTCGGGTGACACCCCGCCGGCGACGCGATCACGGATCACCTGCAGCGACTCGTTGCGCGTGGCCAGTGTGGCGCGCGTGAGCGTCACCTGGGAATCCAGCGAGCGCAGCGAGAAGTACGCCTGCGCCACCGTGCCGGCCAGCGTGATGGCGACCGTGTCGCGGCCGAAACGGGTGGCCAGTGCCTGTGCCCGCGCCGCCTCGACGCCGCGCCGCAGGCGGCCCCAGAAGTCGAGTTCAAAGGAAGTTGACGCCGCGAGGCGGCGATCCAGGCGCACGCGTGGCTGCGGGTTGGGCAGCGCGGTGAGCGCCGACACGCGCGACTGCTGGTTGGCAAACGACAGGTCGACCTGCGGATAAAAGCCGGCGTCGACCTCCCGCAGTGCCGCATCGGCTTCTTCCACCTGGGCCGCGGCGATGCGGATGTCGGCATTGCGCACGCGAGCCGCCTCGATGAGCGCGGTCAGCTCCGGATCGTTGAAGGTGATCCACCAGTCGGCGCGCAGTGCCGCGGCCGTCCCGGTGGATGCTTCCGGGTAGTCGGCGGGCAGTTCCTGCGCCGGGCGGTTGTAGTCGGGTCCGAGGGGGGCGCAGGCGGCCAGCCACAGGGCGGCGGCAGCTGCGCTCAGGCGAAACGGATTCATTGCGGTTTCTCCGCTGCGGTCGTTGCGGCCAGGGCGGGCGCGACGGGGGGCGGGCCTGCCGGGGTCTCCGGTGATCTTTCCTCGACATCGCGCGGCGGACGCCGGCTTGCCGTCATGACGAAAAACAGCGGGACGAAGATCGTTGCGATGAAGGTGGCGGCCAGCATGCCGCCAAATACGCCGGTGCCCATCGAGCGCCGTGCGGCCGCGCCCGCGCCGCTCGAAAACACCAGTGGCGTCACGCCCAGGACGAAGGCCAGGGATGTCATCACGATGGGACGGAAGCGCAGGCGCGCCGCCTTGAGCGCGGCGTCCACCGCCGTCATGCCCTCGAGGTAACCCTGCTGGGCGAACTCGACGATCAGGATGGCGTTCTTCGCCGCCAGGCCGATCAGCACCACCAGGCCGATCTGGAAGTAGATGTCGTTCTCCATTCCGCGCAACATCACGAAGGTGAGCGCACCGCCCACCGCGAAGGGGACCGACAGCAGCACCGCCCATGGCAGCTTCCAGCGCTCATACAGCGCCGCGAGGATCAGGAACACCATCACCAGGGCCAGTCCGAAGGCCAGCGCCGAGGCGTTGCCGGTGCGCTTCTCCTGGAAGGCCTGGCCGGCCCAGGTGATCTGGTAGCCCAGCGGCAGGGTTTTCGCGGCGATCTCCTCGACGGCGCGGATGGCGTCGCCCGAGGACACGCCGGGCCGTCCGCCGGCCAGCACCTTGGCCGAGGTATAGCCGTTGAAGCGCTCGATCTGCTCCGGCCCGGTGAGGTTGCCAACGGTCAACAGGGCCTTGAGCGGGATCATCTCGCCGCTTGCGGCCGCGCGCACGAACACGTTGCCGAGGTCTTCCGGCCGGGCGCGATAGGCCGCGTCGGCCTGCAACTGCACGCGGTAGGTGCGGCCGAACTTGTTGAAGTCGTTCACATACAGCGAACCCATGGTGCTTTGCAGGGCGTCGAACACGTCGGTGATCGGCACGCCCAGCGCGAGCGCTTTTTCCCGGTTGACCTCGACCTTCAGTTGCGGCGTGGTCGGGCGGAAAAACGAGTTCACGCCGGTCATGCGCGGGTCGGCGCGCAGCGCCGCGAGAAAGTCCTGGGTCACCGCGAACAGGGCCTTGGGGTCGGCGTTGGTGCGCCCCTGCACGTAGAGCTCAAGCCCGCCGGCGGTGCCCAGGCCGCGGATGGCCGGCGGCGGGAACGACAGCACCAGGCCATCGCGGAAGCCCGACCCCTTGCGGATGATGTCGCCGGCCACCTGCTGGGCCGTCGAGGTGCGGTCGCTCCAGTCGACCAGCGGCACGAACATGGTGGCGGCGTTGGTCTTGTTGCCGCCGCCGATGAGGTCGAAGCCGACGATGCCCAGCACATACTGCACCGCGGGGTTGGCCGACACCATTTTCTGCGCCTGGTCGGCGAGCTTGCCGGTGCGCTCGAGCGTGGCGCCGTCGGGCAACTGGATCGAACCGAACACGTAGCCCTGGTCTTCCGGCGGCACGAAGCTGCCGGGCACGTTCATGAACATCGCCGCGCTGCCGCCAACCACCCCCAGGAACAGGATTACCGAAATGAAGCGGTGGCGGATCGCCGCGCCGACGAAGAACAGGAAGCGTCCGGTGAGCCATTCAAAGGCGACGTTGAAGGGATGGAAGATCCTCGATTCGTGATGGGCGCCGGCCTTCATCATGATGGCGCACAAGGCCGGCGTGAGCGTCAACGCGGTGAATCCGGAGATCACCACCGCGATGGCCACGGTGACGGCGAACTGCCGGTAGAGCGCGCCCGCGATGCCGCCCAGGAAAGCGACCGGCACGAACACCGCGCACAGCACCAGCACGATGGCGACCACCGCGCCCGATACCTCGCGCATCGCCTGCAGGGAGGCCTCGAAGGGTTTCATGCCGTTCTCGCGCATCAGGCGCTCGACGTTCTCCAGTACGACGATGGCGTCGTCGACCACGATGCCGATGGCCAGCACCATGGCGAAAAGCGTGAGCGTGTTGATCGAGAAGCCCACCATCCACAGGCCCGCGAAGGTGCCGATCAGCGACACCGGCACGGCGATCATCGGGATGATGGTCGCGCGAACCGTTTGCAGGAACACGAACACCACCAGCACCACCAGGATGGCGGCCTCGAAGATGGTCTTGACGACTTCCTTGATCGAGGCATCGACAAAGCGCGTGGTGTCGAACGGGATCTTGAAGTCCACGTCCTCGGGGAAGCCGGCCTTGAGCTCGGCCATGCGCTTCTTGACCAGCTTGGCCACTTCCAGCGCGTTGGCGCCCGGCTGCAGGAAGGTGGCCATGCCGATGGTGGGCTTGCCATCCAGGGTGTTGAAGGTGTCGTAGTTGAGCGCGCCCAGTTCGATGCGCGCGATGTCCTTCAGGCGCAGCACGCCGCCCGGGCCGTCGCCGCGCACGACGATTTCGCCGAACTGCTCGGGGTCGACCAGGCGGCCGGTCGCGGTCACCGTGTACACCAGCGCCTGGCCGGGCGGCGCAGGTTCGGCCCCCACCTTGCCGGCGGCGAACTGCGCGTTCTGCGCGCGCAGGGCCTGCGCCACATCGGTCGGCGTGACCGACAGCATGGCCATCTTGTCGGGGCGCAGCCATACCCGCATGGAGTAGTCGCGAGCACCGAACACGGTCACGTCCGAAATGCCCGGCAGGCGCTTGAGTTCGTCGACCACGGAAAGCGTCGCGTAGTTCGACAGGTACAGGGTGTTGTACTTCGCGTTCGGCGAGATCAGCGACACCACCAGCAGGATGTCGATGGAACGCTTCTGCACGATCACGCCGGCGCGGCGCACTTCGTCAGGCAGGCGCGGCAGGGCCAGCTGCACGCGGTTGTTGAGGTTGAACACCGCCTGATCCACATTGGTGCCGGGCTCGAAGGTGGCGGTGATGGTGACCGTGCCGTTGGAGGAGGCGATCGAACTGAAGAACGACAGGCGCTCGACACCGGAGAGTTGTTCCTCGATGGGGGCCGCCACCGTGCGCGCCAGGGTTTCGGCCGAGGCGCCCGGATAGCTGGTGGTGATCGTCACGGTGGGTGGCGCGATCTCCGGATACTGCGACACCGGCAGCACGAACGAAGCCACCAGGCCGGCGATGACGATCAGGATGGCGATGACGCCGGCGAACACCGGGCGGAAGATGAAGAATCTTGACATCGCGGTTCCTTAGCCGGCCTTCCTGGCGTCGTCCGGCGACTTGCCGGGCGGTGCCGATGCGGGTGGGGTGCCGGGAGCGCCTGGCGCGCCGCCCGCAGGCGCGCCGGCCGGGCCGCCCTTGGATGCGCCGGCGGCCTGCAGTTGCACCGTGACCCCGGGGCGCAGGCGCAACAGGTTGTCGACGATCACCTTGTCGCCGGGCTTCAGGCCCTTCAGGATGATCCAGTCCGAACCCAGCCATGCGCCGGTTTCCACCGGGCGCGGCGTCGCCTTGTTTTCCGGCCCGAGCGTCCACACGAATCGTCCGGCGTCACCCTGCAGCACGGCCGACTGCGGCACGACGATGGCTTCCTGCGAGCCGGCCACCACCTGCGCGCGCACGTACTGCCCGGGCAGGAGGCGCAGGTCGGGGTTGGCGAACTCCGCGCGCAACTGCACGGTGCCCAGGCGCGTGTCGACGGTGGAGCCGGCGAAGTTGAGACGGCCGGCCACCGGATGGGTCTTGCCGTCCGGCAGCACCAGGCGCACTTCATTGCCGCGTCCGCCCTGCTTGCCCGAGGTCACGACCTGCCGTTCCGATTCCGACAGCGAAAAGCGCACCCACAGCGGGTCGGTCTGCGACACGGTGGTCAGGAGGCTGGATTCGGTCCCCGCGGTGACCAGGCTGCCCTGCGAGCGCAGGGCGCGCCCGGTGACGCCGGCGATCGGCGCACTTACCGAGGTGTAGGAAAGGTTGAGTTCGGCTTCGCGCACCTTGGCCTCGGCGGCCTGGATGGCCGCGCTGGAAGTCTTGAAGTTGGATGCCGCGTCATCGGCCTCGCGCTGGCTGATGGCGCGCTTGGCGATCAGGTCCTTGAGGCGCTCGGCTTCGCGCTGGGTCTGCTCGTTCTTCGCCCGTTCCTGCGCCAATGCCGCCTTGGACTGCGCCAGCGCGATCTCGAAGGGGGCCGGGTCGATCCCGAACAGGGGCGCCCCGGCGCGCACCGGGCTGCCCTCGGTGTAAAGAACGCGGCCGAGGATGCCGGAAACGCGTGCCCGTACCTCGACTTCCTTCGAGCCTTCGGTGCGCCCGACCACCTCCACCAGGACCGGCACCTCGCGCATGGCCACCTGTATCACCGCCACGGTCGGCGCCGGTGGTGGCGGAGGCGGCGCCGGCTTGTCGCAGGCGGCGAGCAGGGCGGCCAAGGCCAGGGGCAGGGGCAAAGCGGGACGAATCGAATCGGTCATTCGCATGGCATGGGTTCCGGTAGGGGGCGCCGGGGAAGAAAACCGGTTCCGCGGCGCTTTGAAGTCCTTCAAGTGTAGCAATCGCTACACCAAGCGGGCAATCAGGCCCGCGGCGCGCCTGGCGGGCGCGGCGAAGTTGATGCTTGTCAAGGTCCGCACCCCGGGATGCGCCATCATGCCCGGGCGCGTTGTGCGCATCTCCAATGCAACCCTACGGGAGCAAGCCATGTCACAAATCGATGCCTTGACCGGCAAGCGCGCGCCGAAACTCGACCTGGCGCGCATCAGCCGTCTGGTCGGCGACCTTGAGGCCGAGATCGCGCGCGCCGACGCCGACGAGCCGGGCGTGCAGGCGCTTCGCGAGGAGGTGCTGACACTGCGCAGCATGCTCGACGCGCCACGCGCACGGCATCACTGGATCGCCGAGGGCCTGCATGCGGTGGGTGACGCCGCCAAGGCGGTGCGCGGCGAGGTGGTGCGGGAAGGGGTTTACGCGACCGAGATCGCGCGCATCCTCGGCCTCTAGATCCAGGCGTTCCGGGCCGCCCGCGGGCGGCCTGCGGCATACTGGCGGGCGTGTCGTCGCATTCCGTCTCCAGCCCTCCGCCCGGCAACAACCCGCAGGGCGCCATCGCCCTGGTCTGGGCGCTTGGCATTGCCCAGACCCTCGCCTGGGCTTCCTCCACCTACCTGCCGGCGATTCTCGCCACCTCGATCGCGCGCGACCTTGGCATGTCGCGGGCCTCGGTATTCGGGGCGTTTTCGGTTTCCCTTCTGGTAATGGCGGTGTGCGGGCCGGCCGTCGGGCGGGCGATCGACCGTCGTGGCGGTCGCGGCGTGCTGATGCTGTCCAACCTGGTGCTGGCGGCAGGGCTGGCGTTGCTCGGCATGGCGAACGCGGCCTGGATGGTTTACGCGGCCTGGTGCGTGCTGGGCGCCGGCATGGCGCTGGGCCTGTATGACGCGGCGTTCGCGGCGCTGGTGCGTATCTATGGGACCGAAGCACGCAAGCCGATCACCGGCATCACCCTGATCGCCGGATTCGCGAGCACCGTGGGCTGGCCGCTGTCGGCCTGGCTGGATGCGCAGATCGGCTGGCGCGGCACCTGCTTCACCTGGGCCGCCCTGCACCTGGTGCTGGGCCTGCCGCTCTATTGGCGCTTCATTCCGCGCCGCACGCCGGCGCAACGGGCGGCAGCGGCGGCGCAGGCGGCGGCACCGCGCGCGCCGCCCGGCCCGCGGCAGCGGCGCACGTTCTGGCTTTTGGCGCTGTTTTTCTCGATCACCTCGTATGTCACCTCGTCGATGGCTGCGCACCTGCCGGGCGTGCTGGCGGCGATGGGCGCCGGCGCCGCGGCGGCCGTGATGGCGGCGGCCCTGCTCGGGCCGGCGCAGGTGGCGGCGCGCTTCGCCGAGTTCGCCGCGGCCAGCCGCTTCAAGTACCACCCGCTGGTGGCGGCGCGCATCGCCACCGCGCTGCATCCCGCCGGGGCGCTGGTGCTGGTGATGGTCGGCGGTCCGCCGCTGGCGGCGGCGGTATTCGCGGTGCTGCACGGGGCGGGCAACGGCATGATCACCATCGCCAAGGGCACCTTGCCGCTGGCCTTGTTCGGGCCTGACGGCTACGGCCTGCAGCAGGGCTGGCTGGGCGTGGGCGCGCGCACGCTGCAGGCCTGCGCGCCCTGGACCTTCGGATTGCTTCTGGAGGCGCGCGGCGGTGCGGCCGCCCTGGCCCTGTCGGGCACGCTGTCGCTGGCAGCGCTGGCGTGCCTGCTGGCGATCCGGCCCGCAGGGGTCAGACCGGACGCGCGTTAGCCGCCCAGGCGTCGCGGCTGGTGGTGGCCTCGAGGATCTGGCTCAGGAACAGGAGTTCACTCATCACGTTGGGGTCGAAGCCGTTGCGGTCGCCGCGATCGTCGATGATCAACCTTTTCAGGTATTCGTAGCACTCGGTGGATTGCCAGATCGCCGAGATCCGCTTCAGCAGGCCGGGGTGCAACTCCTCGATGGAGCAGCGGATGCGCCGGGTGGCCTGGCGTGTGCGGGCGCGGGCCTCGACTTTCGGCACGAAGGCTTCATCGATCAGGCTGGCGTCGATGGGCACCACGTGGGAGAGATCCGGCGCCTTGCGCAGGCTGCTTTCGAAGTCGGATGCCGCCATGAGGCGCGAATCGAGCGTGGCGAAAGCCGCCGTCAGGCCCATGCTGTCGGATTTTGGCGCCACCGGCTCGTTTTCTTCATGCCATGCCAGCGTGGAGAGCTTTTGTGTCTTGGCGAAGTGCTCGGCCGACGGGGTCAGATCCTGCTTTCCCAGGGCGCGCTCAAGCGCCGCCTCGAGCTCGGCGACCCTGGCCTCGAGTCGGGCCAGGCGCTCGCGGGCGTCGTGTTCCTGGGCTTCTTCGATTTCTAACATGTGCACTACTCCGCTTGCGGTCGGCAGCCGTTTTTGGATAACGACGCGCCGGCTCGGAACTTGAGCCCGGCTTCGCCTGGCTGCGCTATCCTTGCAGTAGGCGACTTTCGGGAGTGACAGGCATGGTGTGGCTTGCAAGACTGGCGTTGTGCTGGCTGTTGGCGGCGGGACCGGCGTTCGGCCAGGCCGCGCCCGCCCGGATGACAGGTCAATCGCTCTACCTGCCGGTGTATTCGCACATCCAGCATGGCGAAGCCGGCGGCAAGGGCGATTCCGCCAAGATGCTGGTCTCGGTGATGGTCAGTATCCGCAACACCGATACGGTGCGCCCGATGCGCGTGACTTCCGCGGTCTATTTCGACACCGACGGCAAACGCATCAAGGAGTATGTGACCGCGCCGCGCATTGTGGCGCCGATGGGCACGCTGGAGATATTCATCCCGCGCAGCGACGACAAGGGGGGGTCCGGGGCCAATTTCGTCATCACCTGGAAGTCGGATGCGCCGGTGAACCCGCCGCTGGTCGAGGCCTTGCATGCGAACCTTCCGGCCGGTCGCTCGATTGTATTTGTCACCGGCGCGCGCCCGATCCTGATCGACTGAAGCCGGCGCGCCTGCCGGACCGGACGGCACGATGCTTGCATCGCCTGTCGGTATCCTGCTTCGCATGTTAATGCTGCGTCGCACAGTTTCGAGCGACAATTGAGCCATGTCCCCCACACCACCCGTCGATATCTCCGCCATTCCGCATGGCGAACGCATTCAGGAACCCTTCCTGAACAACCTGCGCAAGCTGCGCCGCACCGTGGTGATTTACCTCGTCAACGGCGTCAAGCTGGCCGGCAAGATCAGTTCATTCGACCAGCACACGGTGGCGCTGGAAGGTTTCGAGAAGCAGGTGATCAACAAGCACGCCATCGCCACCATCATGCCGGCACCGCCGCGGCCGGCGGTGCGCAAGCCGCGCGACCCCAATGTGGTGCGGCGCAACCACTTCGGCCTGCCGATCAAGCAATAGCCGTCAGGCCCGCTTTCCCCGTGGCAGATTGACCAGTGCGATGCCCGCTCCCACCAGGAGTGCGGCCGTGACGAAGGCGCCACTGACATGGTCGCCCAGGAGTACAACGCCAAACGCCACGCCGAAAAGCGGCGTGAGGAATGAAAACACCGAAAGCTGCGCCGCCCAATAGCGGGTGAGCAGCCAGAACCAGGTGAGATAGCTGGCGAACGCCACCAGCACACCCTGATACAGCATCGCACCCACTACCATCGGTGTCATGCTGCCGATGCCGGATTCGCCCAGCGCCAATGAAACCAGCGGCAGCGTCGCGCCTGCAAAGGCAAGTTGGTAGAGCAGGGTTTTGGCAGCCGGCGCGTTCGACAGCACCGTGGTGCGCACCAGGATGGTCGTGAGCGCCCAAAGCAGTGCGCCGATCATGCCCATCAGGTCGCCCTTCCAGGTGCTGCCCTGGGGGCTGCCAAAGCCTTCGGCAAAGGCGGTCGCCATGCCCGCAAAAGCCACCGCGATGCCGGCCCATTGCAGGGGTTTCAGGCGCTCACCCGGAATGAGGAACGCCAGGCCCAGCGCGGTGAACACCGGCGCGAGGTAGACAAACACCACCATCCGTGCCGCGCTGGTGTGATTCAGGCCGGCGTGGATGAAGGCGAATTCGGCCGCGAACATCAGGCCCGCCAGGAGGCCGGGCCACAGGCTGCCGTCGCGGTTGAAGAGCGCGATGCCGCGCAGGCGCGTCCACAGGAACAACAGGACCGCCGCGATGGCCGAACGCAGGCATGCCTGCATCACCAGCGAGACGCCGGGTTCGGCGAGCTTGATGCACACCTGGTTCAGGCCCCACATTCCCGACAGCAGCACCATAAGCGCGATGGCACGGCCGTCCGCGGGCAGGCGGTCAGGCGCGGAATTCAAGTGTCGGCTTCTGCGCCGGGCGTGCCGTGCAGGCAGCGTCCGGCAATCTGATGCATGCGCGCCGGTCGCCGGGACGGGCTCAAGCGCCGGTGTGGTACTGCGTGACCCGTTCCACTTCGTTTTTCGAGCCGATCACAAGGCCGGTGCGCTGGTGCAGGCCGGTCGGCTGCAGGTCGAGGATGCGGGTGCGGCCGTTGGTCGCCGCGCCGCCGGCCTGTTCGACGATGAAGGCCATCGGGTTGGCTTCGTACATCAGGCGCAGCCGCCCGTGGGTGTGCTTGGCGTCCTGCGGGTACATGAAAATGCCGCCGCGGGTGAGGATGCGGAACAGGTCGGCCACCATCGAGGCGACCCAGCGCATGTTGAAGTCCTTGCCGCGCGGGCCGGTCTTGCCGGCCAAGCATTCGTCGATGTAGCGCCTGACCGGCGCTTCCCAGTTGCGCATGTTCGACATGTTGATGGCGAATTCGGCCGTATCGGCCGGGATCGTCACGGCGTCTTGCGTCAGCACGAAGCTGCCGAGTTCGCGGTCGAGGGTGAATACCGCCACCCCGTGGCCGAGTGTCAACACCAGCAGGGTGGAAGGGCCGTAGACGGCGAAGCCGGCCGCCACCTGCTTCGCGCCCGGCTGCATGAAGGCTTCGACGTCCGGGTCGGTCACGCCCTCCGGGCAGCGCAGCACCGAGAAGATGGTTCCGACCGACACGTTGACGTCGATGTTGGATGAGCCGTCTAGCGGATCGAACAGGAGCAGGTATTCGCCCTTGGGAAAGCGGTGCGGGATCTGGTGCGGATGCTCCATTTCCTCGGAGGCCATGGCGGCCAGGTGGCCTCCCCACTCGTTGGCTTCGAGCAGGATTTCGTTGGAAATGACATCGAGTTTTTTCTGCACTTCGCCCTGGACGTTCTCTTCGCCGGCGCTGCCGAGATTGTCGGCCAGGGCGCCCTTGGAAATGGCGTTGGAGATCGATTTGCAGGCGCGTGCGACCACTTCGATCAGGAGGCGCAGGTCGCCCTCGATCCAGTGCTTTTCGCGTTGTTCTTCAATCAGGTAGCGGGAAAGGGAAATGCGGCGCATGGAGTGGGATCAGGTTGGTGTTACGGGTCGGCATGACATGCTTCTCGCGCAGTCAGCCCGTCATTATCCCATCCCGTGCGCACCAGGCCGGGGCGCCGTCAGTCCGACTTGCGTTTCTGCTATTCGAGCACCTTGTCGGCGCGCAGCAGCACCGATTGCGGAATGGTGATGCCCAACTCCCTGGCGGTCTTGAGATTGACAATGAAACTGAATCTGTCAATCTGCTCGACCGGCATGTCTGCCGGGGAAGCCCCCGCGAGAATGCGCTGGACGTGCTTGGCTGACAGCCGGCCGAGGTCGTAGTAGCTCACGCCGTAGCTGGCCATTGCGCCCCGGGCGACGTCATCGCTGAACTGGAACATGGTCGGCAGTTTCTTTTCCCGAGCGGTGCGGATGATCAACTCCGGCTGGCTGCTCACCATCGAGTCAGCCACGGACAGGATGGCATCGGCGTCCGCAGGGCGCAGCGCATCCAGGGCGTTGCGCAATTGTTCGACCGATAGGACCTTGCGCTCAACAAGCTCGACGTTCAGACGCTGGGCGGCCTCCTGAACGATTTTTACGGACTGTTGCGACGCCGGATTCTTCGGGTTATGGAACGCCACCACCCGGCGCAGACGGGGAACCATTTCCTTCAGGAGCTGAAGGCGTTTGGCCATGAGGTCAACGGTCAGGCTGTGGATTCCCGTGAGTCGGCCACCCGGCTTTCGATAGCTTTCGACGAGACCGACCTTCACCGGGTCGGTTCCGGCGTAAAACACGATCGGAACGTTCTTCGTCGCCTGCCTGGTCGCAACCGTCACGGACGTGGAAACCGTGTAGATGAGGTCAACCCTTTCCGCCTCAAGGCGCTTCGCCGCGGTCTCTATCGACTTGAGGTCGCCGCCGCTGTCGCGCAGATGAAAGATGACATGCTTGCCCTCTTCCAGTCCGAGGTCCCGGAGGCCGTCTCGCAGACCGTCAATGGAAGCGGAGGCGGCGCCGCCCACCCAAACAATGCCCACGCGATACAGGCGCGCCTGTTGGGCCCGGGCTGCTAAAGGCGCTGCGCCGAGTGCGGCCAACGCAAGGATCGTGTCCCGCCTGTTCATCCGATTCGTCCTCGCCAGTCACGACCAATTGCAGACATCGGGTTCAAAAGACGACGGAAACCCCATCGGCCCGAGTCGGCGTTCAGCCTATCTTGACCTCGACTCAGCTCATGATGCCGATTTGCCAGGGCACGAACTCGTGGTCGCCGAGTCCGAGCAGCTCGCTTTTCGACGCCTCGCCGGAAGCGGTGCGCAGGAACAATTCGAAAATGCGCTGTCCCATTTCCTGTACCGACACCGTGCCGTCGAGAATCTCGCCGCAGTTGATGTCCATGTCTTCTTCCAGCCGATGGAACATCGGGCTGTTGGTGGCCAGCTTCACGCACGGGGCGGGCTTGGAGCCGAACATCGAACCGCGTCCGGTGGTGAAGGCCACCAGGTTGGCGCCACCGGCGATCTGGCCGGTCGCCGACACCGGGTCGAAGCCGGGAGTGTCCATGAACACGAAGCCCTTTTCGGTGACCGGTTCGGCGTATTTGTAGACCGCCATCAACGGGCCGGTGCCGCCCTTCATCGAGGAGCCCAGCGATTTCTCGAAGATGTTCGCCAGCCCGCCGATCTGGTTGCCGGGACTGACCTTGCCATTGATCTGCACGTCGCGTCCGACGGAGTATTCATCCTTCCACCAGCGGATGCGCTCGATCAGCTTTTCCCCCACGGCGCGACTGGCCGCGCGCCGGGTGAGGGTGTGCTCCACGCCGTAGATCTCCGGCGTTTCCGAAAGGATGCCGGTGCCCCCATGGCGCGCCAGGATGTCCACCGCCGCGCCAAGCGCCGGGTTGGCGGTGATGGACGAAAAACCGTCCGAGCCGCCGCACTGCAGGCCCACGCACAGGTGACTTGCCGATACCGTTTCGCGCTTGACCTTGTTGGCTTCCGGCAGCAGCGCGCGCACTGCGGCGATACCGGCCTCGATGGTCTTGCGGGTGCCGCCGGTTTCCTGCATCACGAATGTATGCAGGTGCGGGCTGGCCTGAAGCTCTTCCTGTTCCAGAAGCCCGTTCAACTGGTTGCGTTCGCAACCCAGGCCGATCACCAGGGCCGCGGCCAGATTGGGGTGGCGGATGTAGCCTGCCATGGTTCGGCGCAGCAGTTGCATCGGCTCGCCGGTCATCTCCATGCCGCAGCCGATCGAGTGGCTGAACGCCACCACGCCGTCGACGTTGGGAAATTCGGCAAGGCGCTCCGGCGTGAACCATTCCGCGATCTTGTTGACGACAGTCGACGAACAGTTCACCGTGGAAAGAATGCCGATGAAATTGCGCGTGCCCACCTTGCCGTTGGCGCGCACATAACCCTTGAAGGTCGCGCGCTCGGCTTCCGGTACCGGCGTGACCGGCTTGAACTCGCTGGCGTGCGCGTAGTCGCGGTCGAACTCGCGGAACTCGGTGTTGTGGCTGTGCACCATGGTGCCTGCCTCGATGTCGACGTTGGCGAAGCCGACCGTGACGCTGTACTTGAGGATGGGCTCGCCCTTGCGGATCTTGCGCGCGGCGATCTTGTAGCCGGCCGGAACCTGGCTGCGGATGGTGAATGCCTCGCCGGGCACTTCCGCGCCGATGGCGACGTCGACGCGCGCGACCACCACGTTGTCGTCGGGATGCAGGCGGATGACCGGGCCGATCATCCGCTTTGATGAAATTTCAATCATGTTCGTTCCTGTACTGGAAGGTGGACGCCTGGGTATGGATATGCTTGAGCGGGCGATGGTACCGGAACCGGTGGCGCGGGAGTACCTGCGGCAGACCGTCAGGCGTCGCGGTCGGGGCTGAGCACGTCGAAGGCGGCCTTGAGGCGCTTTTCATATGCGGCACGCTCGCCGGCGGCGTGTTCCGCGGGCCAGTCCATGAAGCCGGCGCCAGCCTTCATGCCGGTCTTGCCGGCCTTGATGAGGTCGGCCACGCAGTCGGCCAGCACATGGGTGTTCGACAGGGACGGATAGATTTCCGCTGCGGCGCGCGCCATGCTGTCCCAGCCGGAAATTTCCTTCTGCATGACCGGGCCGCAGGCAGCATAGCGAAAGCCGAAGCTGTAGCGCACCGCGATGTCGACATCCGCCGGCGAGGCGATGCCGCTGTCGATCAGCGCCAGGGCCTCGCGCATCAGGGCATGTTGTATGCGGTTGGCCAGAAAGCCGGGAATGTCCTTCCTGACCAGCACGGGCTTCTTGCCGGCGCGGCGATACAGCGCGCATACGGCTTCGCCGAGCGCGGGGTCGGAATCCTCGCCCAACGCGACCTCCACCAGCGGCACCAGATGGGCCGGCATGAAGTAGTGCGCATTGAACATGCGCCGGCGCGTGGCAAGGCCGTCGGCGATGCGCGAGACCGGAAATCCCGAACTGTTGCTGCCGATCGGCACGCTGGCCGGCACGCGCGCGTCCAGCCAGGCGAAGAGTTCGCGCTTGAGTTCGAAATTCTCCGCCACGGTCTCCATCACCCAGGCCACGTTCGACCAGTCGTTCCAGGCTGCGATCGTGCCCGTGGTGGCCATGGCGCGCGTACGTGGCTTGCCCGAAGCGAGCGTGTCGGCGAGTGCTTGCGCGCCGGCCAGCGCGGCCTGCGCCTTCTCGATGGACCGGCCGAGAACCACTACCTCCATGCCGGCCTCGATGAAGCCGGCAACGATGCCGACGGCCATGGTTCCTGTGCCAATGACGACAATTCTTTCCACGAAAACTCCTCCACGAAAACCTGCACGGACCCGACGCAAGTGGCGATCCTGCACCACAGAGGTGCTCAGCACTGCCAGAGCAACTTGCCCTCTGTGCACGCAGCGTTCAGAAAGACGTAACCGACGCCGCCGCCGAGATTGAGATTGAACGGGTAGGTGCTGTCCTCAAGCTGAAGCAGAAGCCGCCAGTCTTCGTAGGGAAACTCCTCGTACTGGACCCAGGACGGGCTGCCGCCGATCTTGTTGCCGGCCCAGGCATCGGCAAGGGCGTCGCGTCTATCCTCGTCGAGCGCATCCAGCGCTTCCATGGGCATGTAGTCCGGCTCTTCGGCGGGGGTCTGATCGACCACGTATTCATGCGGGACTTCGGCGCGTCTGCCGTCAACCTCTTCCCAACGCTTGAGCGTATCCGGATATGGTTCCGCCGCGGGATGGCCTGCCCCCCCGCGCTGGACGATCACGGCAGTCTCGCCGTCGTCCGGGTTCCAGGTTTCGACGACGTCGTAGTCGAAACCGCCGCCGGTCATGAATACGTAGGCCATGCGCGCAGGCGCGGTACCATGCCACTCCGGCGGTATCGCGATCTGGCAGATGAATGTCATGGGTTTGCCGGTGCGGCGACTGAGAGGCGTGATCGGCTCTTCCAGCCAGGCCGGCTGGCCGCCGAATCGGGTCACCGGGTTGACATCAGGTCGTATCGCTTCGCGGAATGCAAGTCGGTATGAGCGCGGCATGCGGGAATTCCTAGTTCGGGTCAGGTGCAATTGAGCGGATTGACTTTCTTCCGGCAGATGATTCGTTTGTCAGCGCCTGCACCCGGCCGTTTTTCGCCGCCGCCACCAGTGCGGCATGGTCCGCCTCGTTGCGGTCCGCGTATTGTTGCGCGAACGCCGCGATCGCGCGGTCGAACACGTCGCTCTTGCCCAGATAGCCGGCGATGACACCCGGATCGCCCGAGCGCGCATGGGCGCGCGCCAGCACCCAGCCGCAGGCCTCGGCGTACTCGATGAACTCCTCGGCCGACATGTGCTCGAAATCGAGCGCCACCTTCATGTCGCGCAACTGGCGCACATAGAAATCCGCCTTGAGCGAATCGACGTGCGAGAAGCCGAGGAAGATGTCGCTTTGCGATTGCATCATGCGCTGGCCCACCACCACCCGCAGGCCGTGGTTGTGATACTTGCTGCGCCCGGCAAAGGGCTCGTAGACCGACGCCCGCGCCTCCTTGAACTGCAGGATCAGCGGATGGCCATCCTCGGCCATCAGGAGCGCGATGGCGCAGCGGGTGCCGACACTGCCCACCCCCACCACCTTGACGGCCACATCGAGCAGGCGGAAATGGTCGAGCAGCTTGCGGCGTTCCTCGGGCAGGCTTTCGACGTAGTGATGCCAGAAGCGCCGGACCTCCTCATGGAGATCCTCCCGGCCTTGCGGGTGGTAGATCAGCGGCGGCTGGTCGATGAAGCGCGGTTCGCCGTTGCCGGTATGCGCAAGCCTGGTCAGGCTGACCGCGGATTCCTGCCGCTTCGCGTCGCGCAGCATCTTTTCGCGCCGGCGGCGGGTCTCCGGACTCCTGGAAATCTGCACCAGGGTGTTGACATCCACCCGTGCGTACCAGAGGTCGAGCACATTGGTCCGGGCATACTCCAGCATGCGGGTGCGATAGCTGTACGCCACCGCCTGGGCCGCCTCGATGCAATGGCGTTCGGCGATCTTCTGGTCGCGCGCGGCGATGACAAAGCTGGTGGCCAGGCGCTTGACGTCCCATTCGAACGGCCCCGGCAGGGTTTCGTCGAAGTCATTGATGCCGAACAGCAACTCGCGCTCGGGGCTGGCATAGCCGCCGAAGTTGTTGAGGTGGCAGTCACCGCATAGCTGGGTGACGATGCCCGAATGCGCTTGCCGGCCGAGGTCGTGGGCCATGATCGCCGCCGCACCGCGCATGAAGGCGAAGCGTGAATGCAGCATGCGGCCATAGCGGATCGGTACCAGATGGGACAGTCGGCCCTGGTTGGATTCCTCGAGCAGGGCCACCACGTCCCGGGGCGTGTCTGCGGTCCGGGCATGTGCGGAGCGCGGCATGATGCGACGCAGCGAACGTCCCGCGGCGAGGCGCTCTGCGCGGTTGCGCGTGTAGGGCGGTTTGTCCGGTTCGCCGGATAGCCCCTTTGCGGGCCGGGGTTTGGTGCTGTGTTTCGCCTTTCCCATCCTTGACCCTTCAGGTTTGCGTGCACGACGGCGCACCGTGGCGGGGCATCACGACACACTTGATTATCGCGCGATAAAGAACGATCATTCGAGTCCCAAAATGCAAGGGCAATCGCGCGGGTTCGGACGCGACAATGCCATGAAGAGACAAACATCGTTTTGCGTGGCCCTGCCGGCTGAGCCGCACAATCCCTGAAGCGCGGCAAGCCCGCGCGGAGCATTCGCATGGAACACAAGGTTTCGTTTCCCTCCGGCCAGCTGACGCTCGCCGGTGTCCTGCACGTCCCGGACGGCATGGCTGCCGGCGAGAAGCGCCCGGGCATACTGGTGTTGCACGGCTTCGGCAGCAACAAGGACGGCGGCGTGGCGCTGGTGGCGGCGCGCCTGTTCGAGAAGCTGGGCTACGTGACGCTGCGCTTCGACATGCGCGGCTGTGGCGAAAGCGAGGGCGAGCGTGGCCGGGTGATCTGCCTGGAGCAGGTGGAAGACACGAAAAATGCCCTCACCTGGCTGTCGGCGCGCGGCGAAGTGATCGCCAACCGCGTGGCGGTGATGGGCTTTTCCTTCGGTGCCGCGGTGGCGGTGTACACCGCCGGTGTCGACCAGCGGGTGGCGGCCTGCATTTCTGTGGGTGGCTGGGGCGACGGCGCCAAGAAATTTCGCAAGCAGCACGAGTCCGCAGAGGCCTGGGCCAAGTTCAGCGGCATGCTCGAGGAAGGGCGCCGGAAGCTGGCCGAGGGTGTGTCCATCCGCGTGCCGCGCTGGGACATCGTGCCGATCAAGCCGGGCATGCGCAACAACCTCTCGGCCGGGTCCATCCTGGAGTTTCCGTTCGAGGTTGTCGAGAGCATGTACACCTTCCGCGCCAATGAAGTGGTGGGGCAAATCGCGCCGCGCCCGCTGCTGTTGTTGCATCCGGCGGTCGATACCGTCACACCGACCGAGCAGTCCATCGACCTCTTCGCGCACGCCGGGCAGCCCACCGACCTGCACCTGGTGGCTGATGTCGACCATTTCATGCTGGCCGAAGGCAATGTTTTGTCACAGGCGGTGCTCAAGCACTGGCTCGACAAGCATTTCGCGTTGACCGCCGCCGCTTGACCCAACGGAGCCCGACCATGCTTTCACGCGTTCTCGCGCGATGCGCGCGCCTTGTTCTGCTCGGCTGTCTGGTCGCCGCCCTGCCGGCGCAGGGTCAGACCTTCCCGTCACGCACCATCACGCTGGTGTGCCCGTTCCCGCCGGGCGGCTCGGCCGACATCATGGCGCGCCTGGTGGGGCAACGCCTGGCCGAGGCGCTCGGCGCCACCGTGGTGGTGGAGAACAAGCCGGGCGCCGGCAGCGCGGTCGGCTCGACCTTCGTGGCACGCGCCAAGCCGGACGGTCATACCCTGATCCTGATCACCGGCGCTTACCCGGCACAGGCGGCGCTCACCGTATCGCCGCAGTTCGACCCCTTGAAGGACATCGCCATGGTGTCCATGATCTCTTCGTATCCGTTTCTTGTGAACGTGCTGCCGGATGCACCCTACAAGACCCTGGCCGAACTGATCGCCCATGCGCGCGCCAACCCGGGCAAGCTCAACTATTCCACTGCCGGTGTCGGCTCCATCCATCACCTGTCCTCCGAGTTGTTCAATGCGATGGCCGGCACCGAGATCGTCCACATCCCCACCAAGGGGGGCAACGCGGCCATGACCGAACTGCTGAGCGGGCGCATCCAGGTGATGTTCGAGGCGCCGACGCTTTCTCTGCCCTATGTGAAGAGCGGCAAGCTGCGCGCCCTGGCCGTCACCTCGCGCGAGCGCTACAAGCCGCTCGCCGATGTGCCGACCATGGCCGAGACCCTGCCCGGGTATGAGGTGATGTCCTTCATCGCGCTGGGTACCACCGGCGGCACGCCGGAGGCCATCGTCACCCAGCTCAACCGCGCGATGGTCAAGGGGCTGGAAGCGCCCGAGGCGGCGCGTCGCGTGTCCGAACTTGGCGGCGACCCGCAAACCAGCTCGCCTGAAGAACTGCGTCGCTATGTGGAGCGGGAATACCGCAAATGGCGCAACCTCATCGAGGTACGCAAGATCGAGCGGCAATGACGAAACCCGTGGTCGTGCCCGCGCCGGCGTTGCGCGACTTCGCCACCGCGATCCTGGCGCATGCGGGCCTGCCGGCGGCGGATGCCGGCGTAGTCGCCGACACGCTGTTGTGGGCCAACCTGCGTGGCGTGGATTCACATGGCGTGTCGCGCCTGCCACGCTACCTCGAGATGGTCGAGGAAGGTGTGATCGAGCCGCGCCCGGTGATGCAGGTGGTGGTCGACGCACCGGCGGTGGCCCTGCTTGACGCCGGGCGCGCGGCCGGGGCGCTGGCGATGCAGCGCGCCGCCGACCTGGCGCTGGAGAAGGCAAAGGCCGCGGGCATTGGCCTGGCGCTGGTGCGCAACACCTCGCATACCGGCGCCATAGGTTGTTACACCCAGCGCATGGCGCGCGCCGGCATGGCGGCGATCGGCTTCAATGCCTCTATTCCCATGATGGCCTATCACGGCACGCGCGGCGCGGCGGTCTCGACCGCGCCGCTGACCATCGCCACGCCGGGGCCGACCGACAACCCGGTGCTGCTCGACATGTCCACCGGCGCCATCGCTTTAGGCAAGCTGGTGCAGGCGCGCCGGCTGGGCACGCCGCTTACGGCCGGCCTGGCGCTGGATGCCGAGGGGAATCCCACCACCGACCCGGCCAAGGCGCAGATCCCGCTGCCTCTGGGTGGTCCCAAGGGCGCCGGCCTGGCGCTGATGATCGAACTCATCGCAAGCGTGGCGGCCGGCAACCCGATCCTGGCCGGGTACCTGGCGGCGCCACCTGGCAGCATGGGCAGGTTGCACCGGCAGAACGCGCTCATCATCGCCATCGACGTGTTCCGCTTCAGCGATGAGGCAAGCTTTCGCGCCGACGTCGGCCGCACCATTGCCGCCATCAAGGCAATGCCGGCGGATGCGGCGGTCGGCGCCGTGCTTGCCCCGGGCGAGCGCGGCGACCGCGAATACCTGCGACGCAGCGGTGCCGGCGTTCCGCTGCCGCCAGGCATTCGCGCCGAGCTCTCCCGCCTTGCCGCCGCCGCGGGCGTGGCCGTGCCATGGCCGGCCGAGTAATCCCCTATTTCAATCCGCAGCATCCCAACAGGAGAATCCACCCATGGACCAGCAATCGAAGTCGGAAGTACGCGATGGCATGAACATCGATTGGGATGTGCCGATCAGGATGGACGACGGTGTCGTGCTGCGCGCCGACGTATTCCGCCCTCTCGCACCCGGCAAGTATCCGGTGATCATGAGCTACGGCCCGTATGGCAAGGGCCTCGCCTTTCAGGATGGCTACAAGACCGCCTGGGAGATCATGGCGCGCGAAAATCCCGACGCGGTAGCCAACACCTCGAACAATCACGCCAACTGGGAAGTGGTCGACCCCGAAAAATGGGTGCCGGACGGCTATGTGTGCGTGCGGGTCGATTCGCGCGGCGCCGGCCGCTCGCCCGGTTACCTGTGCCACAACAATGACCGTGAGCAGAAGGACTATCACGACTGCATCGAGTGGGCTGCAGTCCAACCCTGGAGCAGCGGCAAGATCGGCCTGAACGGCATTTCCTACTATGGCGCCAACCAGTGGCGCGCCGCCGCCACGCAACCGCCGCACCTTGCCGCCATTTGCGTGTGGGAAGGCTGGTGGGACAACTACCGCGATGGCAACCGCCATGGCGGCATCATCTGCACCTTCCGCAAGAACTGGCAGGACATGCAGGTCAAGACCGTGCAGCACGGCGTGGGCGAGCGCGGCGCGAAAAGCCGCATCACCGGCGAACTGGTGTGCGGCCCGGAGACCCTTTCCGAGGAAGAACTGGTCGCCAACCGCGAGAACATGTGGGCCGAGTTGCTCAAGCGCCCGCTGTTGACCGACTATCACCGCGAGCGCACCGCCGACCTTTCGAAGGTGACGGTGCCCCTGCTTTCGGCGGCCAACTGGGGCGGGCAGGGCCTGCATCCGCGCGGCAATTTCGAGGGCTACCTGGGCGCCGCTTCCAAGCAAAAGTGGCTGGAGGCGCACGGCAGTTCGCACTGGGCACCGTTCTACACCGACTACGGCGTCGACCTGCAGAAGCGGTTTTTCAACCATTTCCTGAAGGGCGAGGACAACGGCTGGGACAAGCAGCCGGCGGTGCAGCTGAACGTGCGCCATGTCGACCGCTTCGTGATCCGCCACGAGAACGAATGGCCGCTGGCTCGCACCCAATGGACGCGCTACTACCTCGACCCGGCCAACATGGCGCTCACCACCTCGCCGCCCGCCGCGCCCGCGACGATCAGCTACAAGACCATGGGCGACGGGCTCACCTTCCTGACCCCGCCCTTGACGCAGGAGACCGAGATCACCGGGCCTTCGTCGCTGCACCTGCGCCTGGCATCCGGGACCAGCGATGCCGACCTCTTCATCGTGCTGCGCGTTTTCGCGCCGGACGGCAAGGAAGTGCTGTTCCAGGGCGCGCTCGACCCGTTGACCCCGATCGGCCAGGGCTGGCTGCGCTGCTCGCAGCGCAAGGAAGACCCGGCGAAGACCTTGCCGCATCGTCCGTATCACACCCACGACGAGAAACAGCCGCTGACCCCGGGCGTGCCGGTGGACGTGAACGTCGAGGTGTGGCCGACCTGCATCGTCGTGCCGGTGGGTTACCGCATCGGCTTGTCGGTGCGCGGGCGCGACTACGAGCACGGCCTGAACGCCGCGACTTTGTCGAACATGAAGAACCCGATGAACGGCTGCGGCCCCTTCATCCATGACGACCCGGAAGACCGGCCGCCGGCGCGGTTTGATACCGAGGTGACCCTGCATTTCGGCCCCGAGGTGGGCGCAGGTATCCTGTTGCCCATCATTCCGTCCAAGACCTGACCCGCCCACAAGCAATCGCAAAGGAGACCCGCATGAATCCGACCCGTCGCACCATGCTCGCAGGCATGGCAGCCGCAACCATGCTTCCGGCCGCATCCGTATTGGCTCAAGCCTGGCCGCAACGTCCTATCAAGATCATCATTCCGTTTCCACCGGGCAACACGCTGGACATCATGTCGCGCCTGATCCAGCCCAAGCTGGGGGAACTGCTCGGCCAGCCCGTCGTGGTGGAAAACATGGCCGGCGCTGCCGGGCAGATCGGCTTGTCGGCCGTGGCCCGCGCCGCGCCGGATGGCTACACCATCGGCGGCGGCCAGGGCGGCACGTTGACGACCCTGCCGCACACCACCAAGAAGCTCTCGTACGACCCGCTCAAGGACTTCGCGCCGATCGCCTTGTCGACCACCAACTTCCTGGGCATCGCGGCGAACCTCGACGCGCCGTTCAAGACCATCGGCGAAATGGTTGCCTACGCCAAGGCCAATCCCGGCAAGCTCACCATGGCCACCAACGGCGAAGGCGGCTTTCCGCATCTGGCGATGGAAGACCTGCGCATCAAGGCGGGCTTCACCTATACTCACGTGCCTTACAAGGGCAGCGCGCCCATCGTCACCGACCTGATGGGCGGGCAGGTGCAGGCGGCCTTTGACGGCATCACCGGCCTGACCCCGCATATCCGCTCCGGCAAGATCCGCCTGCTCGCGGTGACCAACGCCACCAAGGTGGTGCAGTTTCCCGATGCGGCTACTGTCGGAGACGCGGTGCCGGGCTACACCTCGAACGGCTGGTTCGGCTATGTAGCGCCGGCCGGTACGCCGGCGGCCATCGTGCAGCGCCTCAATACCGCCATCAACACCGCGATGAAGCAGCCGGAGGTGGTGGAGAAGCTGGGTTCCGCGGGCCTGATCGTGGTGACCGAGCCACCGGCTTTCTTTGACAACGCGATCCGGTCCGACTATGCCAAGTACGGCAAGCTGGTCAAGGACATCGGTTTCGTGCCGCAATGAGCGCGCCCAAGTACGAACCCTTCGGCTGGCACCACTGGCCGGAGGACTTCTGGTTCTCGTACCAGTTTCGCCGTGGCCTGGGCGAAACGCAGGAAGGTGGTGGTGCGGTCAGCGAGGTGATGCAGGCCGGCAGCCGCATCATCCCCGGCGATGCCGAAAGCTGGCACCGCGAATGGACCGTGATCGCGCGCCGCAACCATGAGCGCGGCGACATGGAGTTCGTGCGCGGCCATGTGCGTAGTGCCATGAATTGCTGGCTGCGTGCCGCCAACTACTACCGCGAGGCCGAGTTCTGGCTCGACCCGCGCGACCCGCGCCGGCTGTTCACTTTCAACGCCTGCGAGACGGTGTCGAAGCAGTTCTTCACCCGCCTGACGCCACCCGGCGAGGTGGTGGAGATTCCGTATGAGAACGGCGTCTCGCTGCCCGGCTATTTCATCCGCTCGCCCACAGGGGGAGCAAAGCAGCCGGTGCTGATCTCCTTTGGCGGGCTGGATTCGTTCAAGGACGAACTGTGGTTCATGACCGGCCGCGGCGCGGTGCAGCGCGGCATGTCGGTGCTGCTGGTCGACGGGCCCGGGCAGGGCGGCACCCTCAGGCGCCACGGCGTGACCACGCGCTTCGATTATGAGGTGCCGGTGGGCAAGTGCATCGACTGGCTGGTCGCGCGCACTGACGTGGATGCCGCGCGCATCGCGGTGAGCGGATCATCCCTCGGCGGCTACTACGCCGCCCGTGCGGGCGCCATGGAGCCGCGCCTGGCGGCTTGCATAGCGCACGGGGCCATGTGGGACATCGGCGCGCGCTGGAAAACCCGCGACGACTCGCATGGTCTGGCCAAGCACATGTGCTGGGTGTTCGGCGGCGCGAATATGAAAGAATCCGCCGAGATCGCCGCACCCTTCAAGCTGGAAGGCGTGCTGGAGAACATGCGCTGCCCCTTCCTGGTGATCCATGGCGGCCACGACGTGCTGGGCGTGGAGAACGCGAAGACGGTATACGACTATGCCGTGAAGCACGGGGTGAAGGCGACCCTGCGGCTTACCTCCGAGGAAGAAACCGGCGCCGAGCATTGCCAGCACGACAACCCCACCCTGGGCCAGGAACTCATGCTCGACTGGCTGGCCGACGTGTTCGGCATCGACCAACGCAAGCTGGCCTTCCTGCCCTGAACCACCACCTCGAGATTCACGCCTTATGACGCAAGCCCACAAGACCAGCCACTGGTTCGAGTACTTCCCCGAAAACCACATGTGGTCGCAGGGCATGATGTTCGGCATCGAAATGCAGACCTGGGGCGCGGCATCGATCAGCGAGATCGACCAGATCGGCCAGCGCCTCTCCGGCCATGTCGGCGACAACGAGCGCTGGTGGCAGGAGTGGACCGACATGGCGCGGCGCATCGAGGGCTTTGGTGATGCCGCTGCCGCGGAAGGCAAAAAGCTCACTGCCGCCGCCTACTGGTTGCGCGCCGGCACCTACTATTTCTGCGGCGAGCGTTTCATTCCTCCCTCCGAGCGCAAGTGGGATACCTACCGCGACTGCCTGCGCACCTTCCGCCAGGGGCTGGCGATCCGCTATCCCAACATCAGCTTCGTGCAGGTGCCCTACGAGGGCACGACGCTGCCGGCGTATTTCGTCAAGGCTGCCAACGTGCCGGCAAAGGCGCCGGCGGTGGTGATGTTCGACGGGCTCGACAACGCCAAGGAAATGAGCGTGCTGTTCGGCGCCATCGAAATCGCCAATCGCGGCATCCATGTGCTGGCCATCGATGGCCCGGGCCAGGGTGAGGCATTGCGCCTGCAGGGCATCCCCAGCCGCTACGACTACGAAGTACCGGCCACCAGCGCGCTGGATTACCTGTGCGGCCGCGGCGACGTCGACCCGCAGAAAGTGGCGGTGATGGGCTTTTCGATGGGCGGCTATTACGCCCCGCGCGCCGCCGCCATGCAACCGCGCTTCGCCGCCTGCGTGGCCTGGGGCGGGCACTTCGATTATCACGAGTCCTGGCAGCGGCGCCTGAAGATCATGAGCGCTGGTGGCACCAAGCTTTCCGCGCCGGGCTTCCAGTTGCCCTGGGTGCTGGGCCGCCCCGACATCGAGGCCTGCATGAAAAAGCTGGAAGACTACCGCCTGCCCGGCATCGCCGAGAAGATCGCCTGCCCGTTCTATTGCATCCACGGCGAGAACGACAACATCGTCCAGCTCGATTTCGCGCAGCGCCTCTACGACGCCGTCGGATCAGCCGACAAGACCCTCAAGGTGCTGACCGTGCATGACGGTGGTTGCGAGCACTGCCAGGAGGACAACCGGCAGGTGGGGGCGAATCTGGTGGCGGATTGGCTGGCGCAGCGGCTGGGTGGGCGGCTGGCGTAGTCAAACGCTGTGCTGCTTTAGCCCAACAGTTCCACCGGCGGCGTAAGCGCCAAAGATTTGGCTCGTTTGAAGAGGCGCTGATCCAAGGTCGAGAAGGCCGAGGCGCGCGCGCTGCGCGCGACATGCAGGGCATCGGCAAAATCCAGCCCTTTCTCAAGGCCTTCAATCGCCACAAGCGCCGCGTCGCGGTCTTCCAGGGTGAGGTGCTCGATTCCCGTCAGGGATCGCAAGACGCGCACGATATCCTTCGGTGCAAGCCCGTAGAAACCGCGCATGACCCACTCGAATTCGAGCAGCACCGTGACTGAAACGTAGCCGCGCTCCGACATCGCCACAATCGCGGCGGGGCGTTGCTTCGCCGCCTGGGCGTCATCGGGATCGTCAATGAAGAAGCGCGCCAGTACGTTGGTATCGAGCGCCTTCATGACTTGCCGGGAGGCTTGCGGGAAACAAGGCTCGCTGGATCGAAGTCCTCTAGCCGACGCGGCGTGCCGCGCGATGGCGCTTTCACCATGCCGGCCATTCCGGACAGGTCGGTTTTCGCCACAGCACGTACGACACGCAGTTTCAGGCCGTCGGCCTCTTCCAGTACTTCCAGCCGAGCGCCAGCGCCCATGCCTAGCCTGCGCCGCAGCGCGGCGGGCAGAACGATCTGGCCTTTCGAAGAAACCAGCAGGGTAGACATGGCAAAGTTTCGCCAGAGAAAATAGATGGCTTACATTGTAAGACAAAATTTTTGCCCGTGACTGAACAGCTCGCTGCGGAGTTGTAAGCTTCGACTGCGCCACGCGACCAAGGTAAGCTTGAAATTCCTAGTTGCCAGCCCCATTTTCCAGAGCTCGAGTAAACCCGCCAAAATTCATGAAGACCTACACCAAGTCCGCGGAAGCGATCGCCAGGCTCACCCCCGAGCAGTACGAGGTCACGCAGCATGGCGGTACCGAAATGCCGGGAACGGGCGAGTACCTCGACAATCACGAGCCGGGGATCTATGTCGACATCGTGTCCGGCGAACCGCTGTTCGCGTCGTCGGACAAGTTCGAGTCGGGCTGCGGCTGGCCAAGCTTTACCAAGCCGATCGTACCCGCGTACGTAAACGAACTGCGCGATGTCAGCCACGGCATGGTGCGCACCGAGGTACGCTCGGCGCATGGCGACAGCCATCTCGGCCACGTTTTCCCGGACGGCCCGCGCGATCGCGGCGGGTTGCGCTATTGCATCAATTCGGCCTCGTTGCGTTTCGTCCACAAGGACGACATGCAAGCCGAGGGCTATGGCGATTTCATCAACCAGGTTGAGGAGCATTGAAATGACAACTGAACGCGCGGTTCTGGCCGGTGGCTGCTTCTGGGGCATGCAAGACCTGATACGCAAGATGCCCGGCATCCTGTCCACGCGAGTGGGCTACACCGGCGGCGACGTGAAGAACGCGACCTATCGCAACCACGGTACCCATGCCGAGGGGATCGAGATCGTCTTCGACCCGGCCGTGATGAGCTACCGGCGCCTGCTGGAATTCTTTTTCCAGATTCATGACCCGACCACGCCCAACCGCCAGGGCAACGACCGCGGCCCGTCGTATCGCTCGGCGATCTACTACACCTCCGAAGCCCAGCGGCTGGAGGCTATCGATACGATCAAGGATGTCGAAGCCTCAGGCCTGTGGCCGGGCAAGGTGGTGACCGAAGTCGCGCCGGCGGGAGACTTCTGGCTCGCCGAACCGGAGCATCAGGACTATCTGGAACGCCACCCCGGCGGCTATACCTGCCACTTCGCGCGGCCGAACTGGGTGTTGCCAAGGCGCGCTGCCGCCTGAGTTCGATTGAGCTAAATGGAAGTGGCAACTACATCTCCCTCTGGAAAGGCGCTGCGCTTGGGCGGTCGGCTGGCTTAGGGACGGCGGGCTGAAACTCAGCCTGCCGCAATGGCCTTGTCGATGATCCCGCGCGGTACGCCGCTGGCCGCGAGCACTTCGGCGATGGCGTCGATTTTCGGTGCATCCATGGCGGCCAGGTCTTCGCGCATGCCTTGCGAAACGTAGTACCTGATCAAGGCCTGGTAGCCGGAAAAGCCCTTGGCTGCGGCAATTTCCTTGAGTTCTTCGATCATGTTTGCCGGCAGGCGCATGCTGATCAACGACATCGGCGGATCCTTCACCATGCGCTTCTTGATGCGCTCCAGCGTCTTGTTGCCCATGTCATTCATCCTCGTAAAGACGGCGTTCAGCCGGTTCGGCCTTGCGTGCGCTGATGATGCGAAAACCGCGATCCAGCACTTCGATCGTCACCACAAACAGCAAGCGCGATCGGGTGCCATAACCCATGATGCCGTCGCGAACTTCATCGTTGCGGCTGGCATCGACCATGTGCAATCCAGGGTCAAAGAAAACGTCGAGCGCTTCATCAAATGTCACACCGCCGTGTTTTCCCGGGTGGCAGCGCACTTAAGCTCATCCCATTCGAAATGGACGCCTTTGTAATATACGCTTCCCATATCGACAATGTATATACGAAATTCAGCTTCGTCAAGTTGCGGCAACGCATCACTGCGGGTGCGGGCAGGGGAGCTTGCCGACGAACTTCCGCGCCTTGCTGTGGCCCAGTCAAGACATGGCAGCAGGCGAGCGCGTAGGCAACATTGCCGGATCGAAGTCCAGAAACCAGCGATGGATGCCATGCGCGGGGGCCTTCACCATGCCAGCTAGACCGGCGGTGTCCGATGCTGCATCGATACGGATCACGCGCAACTTCAGGTCATCCGCCATTTCAATTACTTCCAGCCGCGCGCCGATGCCAAGCCGGCGCCGTAGCGCAGCCAGCAGAACGATTTGCCCCTTCGTTGAAACTAGCAGGGTTGTCATGTGGCCTCCGACGGGGAAGGAGAGTCGCGAGACTGAAAGATCGGCGGCACACTGCCGCAAATAGCGGCTTTTCGGGAATGTACGTTAACGGCCAGAAGCAGAAATCTGCGACCGGCTGCTTGTTAACCCTCCCTTCGTTGCGGGATCAATGGGTCCCACAGGTGGGGGTGTCTATTGAGGGAAGTTCGGTTGCGCCCAAAGGAGAATCTCAGACCATGTGTGCGAAGTCGCCCGCTCATGTTCCAAGTGACGGCCGGCCCACGCGTCCGACCACAGCCGTGGGAACCGGCTACCCTTCGAACTTCCCGTCTGTGGCGCCGACAGTCGCGAAGCACTGCCGAGCTCTGGCCAGGTCGGCTTGGGCCCGGTCATGGGCGCCGAGTTTCGTCAGCAGTTGGGCGCGCTCCTGGCAAGCGAGCCCCAGGTTGTACTCGGCGTTCACGGCATCGAGTGAGGTGATTGCCTGGTCGTAGCGTCGCAGGGCTGGTTCGGCGTCGCTGCCCGCGGCTGCGGACATACGCGCGAGGGCATGCGTGCAGAAGGCGAGGTCGACGTCGGCGTCGGTCTGTTCGAACACTTGCCGCGCCTGCTCCACGAGGCCAGCGTCGCTGCGCCAGACTCCCATCTCGAGCAATGTGCGCGCAGCCTCGAGGGGCATTCCTCCCCGATTTGCAGTATCAAGGCTCCAATTCCAGTACGCATTCGCCCTCGTCGGTTCCTGGCAGAGCCACGTCAGCGTGCCTTGCAGCCGTTGCGTCTCGGCCAGCCAGCCCACCGCGTGCCGGGTACAGCGCAGCGCCCTGCGACACCACCGTCGTGCCTCGTTAAGGGCAGCACGCCGCTCGGCGCCCTGTAGCCGAACTGCCCTGGCGAGCCAGAGAGCGACAAGGCCGTTCAATGTATCGGACGACCACATGCCACGCAGGTTCTTGCCTTCGATCAATCGCACCGATTCCTCCAGGAAGGTGGCCGCCTCGCTCAGCCGTCCCTGTCTGATTCGGCACTTTCCCAACTGCCCTTCGATCCCTGCCTGGAAACGATAGGAAGTGATCTGGATAGACAGTTCGCGGGCCTTCAAGAAATGTTCCACGGCTTCTTCGAGCGGACCCATTGCAGTACTCGCAAGGCCCAGACCATTGCGCCCCCAGCACACAACGTGAGGATCGCCGGCGCCAGCCCCAATCTCGACCATCGCGGCAGCGGTTTTCGCGACCTCGGCCAGGTCTGCGAGCCAGTAGTGGACCCAGTAGAGGTAGGCAGTCGGACCTGCCCATCCGCGGATGTCACCAATACTGCGAAATGCCGATGCCGACTGCTCCAGCGATCCTTTGCATTTGTCCACGGGCGCTCTTGCGAACTCGATCCAGCCCCGCGCAAGGGCGGCATGCGAGATCAAGGCTGCGTCGTTGTCGGCTTGTGCAATCGCAATGGCTTCGTTGGCCCGGCGGTGCGCCGGGGCCAAAGCTCCGAACATCGAAAGCACGACAGCAAGCAGGCCAAGGCCGCGTACCCGGGCAATCACGTCACCGCTGCGTTCGCCGGCGTCGAGCTCGATCAGGCCATCCAGAACGAATCTCTCCTCGTCCGCAAAGTAGTCGAGCCAGGCCAAAGATCGGCAAGTGGCGGAAATCTCTTGCGCAGTCGCCAAGTCCATCCTGCGCGCGAAAGGAAAGTCACGAT
Organism: Burkholderiales bacterium; assembly: GCA_965279115.1. Taxonomy (GTDB): domain Bacteria; phylum Pseudomonadota; class Gammaproteobacteria; order Burkholderiales; family JAEUOS01; genus JAEUOS01. Next base: position 1,373,346 of record OZ257137.1, on the reverse strand, counting down.
GGGCAGGCATCAGCCGGCGCAGGAAATGTGCGGCCAGATATTTCAATGCGCTACCGCGGACACCCCACCGTGTTTTTGGATAGCGGACGCCAAGAAGCGATAAAGCACGGGTACTGTAGGCCACAGCCTGCTCGTAGTCGCCCACGCCATAGAACGCCTGGCCGAGCTTCCTGTCCATGGCTGCGCGCTGCAGCGGTGTCAATTCGCGCGCACCGATTCTCATGAATATTGCGTCGGCCTGTCGGTAGTGTTCGAGCGCCTCGACGTCCGCGGCGATGCGCCCTGCCTGGTCGCCGGCCTTGGTCAAATAGGTGAGTGCCATCTCCCAATCCTCGGCGAGCGCGTAGTGATGGGCAAGCAGGCTCGTCATCTCGTCGATCCGATCGGCAAACAGTGCCTCGATGGCCCGCGCTACGCTGCGGTGGATCACGCGGCGGCGCTCGGCCAGAATGCTGCCGTAGGCTGCTTCTTGCACCAGAATGTTCTTGAAGATGTACTCGAGCTCCGGCTGCCGCTGGCGTAGCCGGATCAGCTCGGCGTCCTCGAGCCGGCCGAGGCCCTGCTCGACGTTGTCGCGCGCCTCGGCGATTGTCTTCAGAATGCGCAGGAGGAAGCTGTGGCCGATCACCGCGGCGAGCTTCAACACACTCTTGACGCCCTCCTCGAGCCGATCGACCCGGGCGAGAACCACGCCTTGAACAGTGTCGGAGATGACAAGGTCGGCGATTGGCCGCGCAAGCCGCCAAGCCTGCGAGCGGCTGTCCGGCACCAACGTGCCATCGGCAATCAGCGCGCGCACGACCTCCTCGACAAAAAACGGATTGCCTCCCGTACGTCGCTCGATGTGGCTGCGCACCCCATCGGACAGGGTCCCTGCGCCGACGAGATTATCGAGCAGTGCACGGCTTTGCGCGCCGGCCAGCGGCGCCAGAGCAATCTCATCGAGACGAATATTCGTATTGGCGGCCGCCGGTCGAATGCGAGCCGCAGGCTCGGCGGGCTCGGCTCGGCAGGCAAGCCAGAACGCAATCGGCAACCCTTCAGCGAGCGGCAACAGATGCTCGCAGAGTGCGATTGATGACTGGTCGACCCAGTGCCAATCCTCGAGGCAGACAAGTAACGGCCCATGCGCGGCCAACCGCTCGAAGAGCTGGCGCATGCTCAAGAAGACTTGCCGCTTCATCGCCTGGGCATCGAGAAACTTGATGCGCTGCTCGTGGTCGCTGGTCAGGACCAGCGCCATGAGCGTGGCGAGGTAGGGCACGATCTCCGATGCCCGCGCGTCGAACAGGTCGCGTGCACCGACCTCGATCTTACGCAGCGCCTGCGTTTCGCTGTCGTTCTCCCCGATGCCGAAGACTCCCTTTACGATCTCAATAAACGGCAAGTAGCTCAGACCGCGTCCGAACGAGACGCAGCGGCCTTCGAGCCACCGCATGACCTGCGCCTGCGGAAGCTGCTTGGCCTCGGCCAGAAGGCGGGACTTGCCCACCCCGGGCTCGCCGCGAATGAGGACGACGCCGCCTTGGCCCGATCGAAGGTTTGAAAGCGACTGCGACAGGGCGGCGAGCTCGTGCTCGCGACCCACAAGGGCCGATCCGACGTTGTCGCGCTTGTTGCCGGAGCCGGTTTTGATCGTGATGCGGGGTCTTTGCGGCTCGAATACTGCCACAGGAACGGCGATGCCTTTGAGTGCATGCCGGCCCAGGTTCTTGAATTCGAAGTGCGCCTGGGAAGCGCGCCGCGTCGATTCGCTGACTCGGATCGTGCCGGGGTCGGCGAAGCCCTGCAAGCGCGCGGCGAGGTTGGTCGCGTCGCCGAAAGCGGTGTAGTCCAATCGCAGATTGTCACCGATGCTGCCAACCACGACCATGCCGGTGTTGAGCCCTATACGCAGGCCCAGCTCGCGCAGCGCCAATGCATCATTTGTTGCGTCACGCACGTGCTGCTGGATGGCTGTGGCGGCGAGCAAAGCACGCCGCGCATGATCCTCGAAGGCGATCGGCGCGCCGAACAAAGCCATGAAGCCGTCGCCTAGAAACTGGTTGATGGTGCCCTCGTAGCGGTGCACCTCGCTAAGCGCCAGTTCGAAGAACTGGTTGAGCAGGCCGTGCATGGCCTCAGCGCCTATGCGAGCCGCCAAAGGCGTCGAGTTCGCTATGTCGCAGAACATCACCGTAACCAGCTTGCGCTCCCCCTCAAGCGCGAAGCGGGAGCTCAATACCTCTTTGGCTAGATGGCGCGGCGTGTAGGACCGTGGCCTATCCACCGGCTCGTCAACGACCACTGCGCCCGGCAGTCGGGCGCCGCACTCGCCGCAGAACTTCTGAGCGTCGGCATTGTCGTGCGCGCAGGACAGGCAACGGATCATCTATGCCACTCATCGTCATCGAGGATCAGCCACAACAATACAACCTTCGTGCCCGGAGGTCGATTGTGCGATCAGAATCAGAACAGCGCGATAGGTGGAAATCTGGGGACAGGCTGGACACACGAGTGACGGCTATGTGACGACCAATTCGCGATAGTGAAGGTCAGGAGTGGGTCGATTTTGCGCTTTGAACAGCAGCTATCGGGGAGCCAATAACTCTCTCGATACCGATCAATGGCATCCGTATCCATCATATGGACATCCGCCGCGGATGCGGCGCGGCGATGATGGGAATATGTCACCCGGCAAGCGCGGCTCGAAGCCGGTGCATTGCCTCCTTGGCCGGAACTTCCTTTGTAGCACCTGATTCGAGCTCAGCTTCCCTGAGGTCCGCTTCCAATTCCCATGTAGCCTCAACGTCACGGTCGAGCTTTTGTGCGTTTGATTCCAGGACGTCGAGACGGTTAGCCATGGATTGTTGAGCAGCCTCAGAACCCCTCGCCGCGCGCCGCCTTGTCGCGCACGATCTGCGGCACCTTGAAGCGCTCGCCGAATTTCGCGGCCAGCGCATCGGCGTTCTTCACGAAATCGGCCACGCCTTCGCTGTTGATGTACTGCAAGGCGCCGCCGGTCCAGGTGGGAAAGCCGATGCCGAAAATGGAGCCGATGTTGGCGTCGTGCGAGGTGGTGAGCACGCCTTCCTCGAGGCAGCGCGCGGTCTCGATGGCCTGGCGGTAGAGGAAGCGTCTTTTCAGTTCTTCCAGGTCGTATGTGACGCCGGCCTTCTCGAACTGCTTGAGGCCCGACCACAGCACCTTCTTGCCGCCGGCGGGGTAGTCGTAGAAGCCGCCGCCGCCGGCGCGTCCCGGGCGCTTGAATTCGCTCACCATGCGTTCGAACAGGGCCTCGCCGGGTTGCGGCACGTAGGTCTTGCCCTCGGCCGCCATGTCGGTGCGGGTCTGCTGCATCACGTGCACTGAAAGGCTCATCGAGGTTTCGTCGATCACCGCCAGCGGGCCCACCGGCATGCCAGCCTGGCGCGCGGCGTTTTCGATCACGGTGGCGGGGATGCCTTCTTCGACCATGCAGGCGCCTTCGCGCACGAAGGTGCCGAAGGTGCGGCTGGTGTAGAAGCCGCGGCTGTCGTTGACGACGATCGGCGTCTTGCCGATCTGCAGCACGTAGTCGTAGGCGCGTGCAAGCGTCTCGGCATCGGTCTTCTCGCCCTTGATGATTTCCACCAGCGCCATCTTGTCCACCGGCGAGAAGAAATGCAGGCCGATGAATTTTTCCGGCTTGGCCGAGGCTTGCGCCAGCCCGGTGATCGGCAGGGTCGAGGTGTTGGAGGCGAAGAAGCCATTGGTCGCCAGTTTCGGCTCGGCTTCCTTCGTCACCTGTGCTTTCAAATCGCGCTTTTCGAACACGGCTTCGATGATCAGGTCGCAGCCGGCCAGGTCGTCATTCGAGGCTGTGGGAGTGATGAGAGAGAGTGTGATGCCGGCGCGGGTCTCGTCCATGCGGCCGCGCTGGATCTGCTTGTCGAGCAGCTTGGCCGAATAGCTCTTGCCCTTTTCGGCCGCTTCCATCGAGACGTCCTTCAACACGCAGGCCACGCCGCGGCTGGCGTTGGCCCAGGCGATGCCCGAGCCCATCATGCCGGCGCCCAGAATGCCGACCTTGGTGGCCTTCCACTTCGGCACATCCTTGGGGCGCGAGGCGCCGCCGCGGATCGCGGTCTGGTTGAAGAACAGGGTGATCAGGTTCTTGGCCACCTTGCCCACCGCCAGCTTGATCAGGTAGCGGCTCTCCACCCGCATGGCGGTATCGAAATCGACCCGCGCGCCCTCCACCGCGCAAGCCATGATGGCTTCCGGCGCCGGCAAGAGGCCGCGCGTTTTTTCGGCGGTGATGGCGGGCGCGATGGAAAGCATCTGCGCGATCTTCGGGCTGTCCGGGCTGCCGCCGGGCAGGCGGTAGCCTTTCACGTCCCACGGTTGCTGCGCGTCGGGGTTGGCCTTGATCCAGGCGCGCGCCTTGGCGAACATTTCCTCAGGTGTGGCCGCGAGGTCCTGCACCAGCCCCAGCTCATGCATCTGGCGCGGGTTCATGGTCTTGCCTTCCATCAGGATCGGCAAGGCCACTTCAAGACCGAGGATGCGCACCAGTTTGGTCACGCCCCCTGCACCCGGCAACAGGCCAAGCGTCACTTCCGGCAGGCCCAGCAAAATCTTGGCTTCATCGAGTGCGATGCGGCAGTGGGCGGAGAGCGCCAGTTCCCAGCCGCCACCCAGGGCGGCGCCTGCGACGGCGGCCACCACCGGCCGGCCGCAGGTTTCCAGGCGGCGGAAGTCGCGCTTGGTCTGCTGGATTTCGTTGTACCAGCGCGGGCCGTCCTCTTCCTTCAGCTTCAGCACGTCCTTCAGTTCGGCGCCGGCGAAGAAGGTCTTCTTGGCCGAGGCGAGGATCACGCCGGTGATCTTGTCCTTTTCTGCCAGGATGCGGTCCACCGCCTCGGTCATGGCGTTGGTCCAGGCCTGCGTCATGGTGTTGACAGGTGCGCCGGGGGCGTCGAAGTTCAGGGTGACGATGCCCTCGGCATCGGTTTCGTAGCGGATCGGATTGGCGTCGCTCATGATGTCTCTTTGTTGAAAGGCGAAAGGGTTGGGGTGGGTCAGGCAGCGTTGGCGCTGCGGGCTTCTGCTTGCAAGGATCCGCGCTTGGCGAACACGCGCTTCATGGTTTCGGCGAAGGGGCGCACTTCGGCGTCTTGCAGCGCACCGGCGGCGCGCAGCTTTTCGTGCAGGGCGGCCAGGTGGTAATGCGGCACCGCCGGGTACAGATGGTGTTCGAGGTGGTAGTTCACATGGTGCGGAAACAGCGCCACGCGCGCCCACAACGGCAGGGCGATGTTGGTGCGCGCCGCACCGAACGGGCTGCGGATGTGCGAAGGGGCGCCATGCTCGGCCACCGCGCGCAGGCGCAGGATCACCGCCTGTACCGTGATGGCCGGCAGGATCCACAGCATCACGTACTCGATACCCACACCCAATGCAAATGTGCCGGCCAGCATCAGCACGTGAAAGGCAACCACCACCCAGCGGTCGGCCAGGGCCTGGCGGCGCAGGCGCTCGGTGGTGTCGTCGAGCGGCTTTTGTTTCGCGCCGGTGGCGGCATTCATCGCCGGGGCGCCGAAGAAGTACAGGTAGTTGCGCCAGGCGGTGAGGCCGGCCGCATCCTTGAGCAGCTTTTTCACCAGGTACATTTTCCCGCGCGGATAGCCGGCCATGAGCGCCAGGTCAGGGTCGATGGCCTCGTACAGGTTGTTGTGGTGCACGCGGTGCACGATGCGGTACGAGTAGGTGGAAACGCCGATCAGCATGCCGGCGATGCGGCCGAGCAAATCATTGGCGAAGCGGCTGGCGAACAGGCGATAGTGGGTGGATTCGTGCGAGATGATGGCCAGCGCATGCTGCCAGCAGCCCATCAGCAGGATGGCCGCGAGGATGCAGGCCACACCCGCCGGCGTACCTCCCCGCAGCAGATGAAAGCCGAACACCCCGAGCGCGAGCGTGGCCAGCAGTAGCCCCAGGGTCTGCGCCAGCGCGGCGGCGCTTTTCCAGTCTGAAAGGCGGGTGAGCGGCGCCAACTCCGCAGCTGACAGCACCTTGCGCGGGTTCTTGTCGCGGAATTCCTCACCGCGGGCGACCGGGGCTTCCAGTGCCGTGGCGGAGAATCCTGTTTCGGCCATCGCTGGCGCGGCCTCGCTGGGAAGGGTCATGGGGCGCTGTATTCAGGAAACGGACCGCCGAGTTTGCGGCGGGAGGCCGATTATCGCGCCAATGCCTGGGCGACGAAATCCAGCCGGTCCTGCCCGAAATGCATCTCGTCACCGACGAACATGGTGGGTGCGCCGAACACGCCACGCGCCACCGCCTCCTCGGTGTTGGCCACCAGCCCTTGCTTGATCGCCGGGTCCGCCGTCAGCGCGGCGAAGGCGGCGGTATCGAAGCCGCCGGCGGTGAGCACGCCGGCCACCACATCGGGGTCGCCCATGTTGAGGCCCCTGGCGAACATCGCCTCGTACATCGCCTTCATGTAGCGGTCGAAATCCGCCGGCTGGCGCATCTGCAGGCCCACCGCGCCGCGCATCATCGCCAGCGTGTTGACCGGGAAGTTGGGCGGCATCTTCAGCGGCACGCCGTAGCGCGCGGCAAAGCGCGCCAGGTCGCCCATCATCCACTTGCCCTTGGCTGCCACCGTCACCGGGCTGGCATTGCCGGTGGACTTGAACACCCCGCCCAGCAGCATCGGTTTCCAGACGATCTGTGCGCCGGCGGCCGCGGCGATCTTCGGCAGTTGCGTCCAGGCCAGATAGGATGCCGGGCTGCCGAAATCGAAAAAGAATTCCACTGTCTTGCTCATGTCGGTCTCCGTGTGTTGTCGATTTGCGCGTCACCACTTTTCCAGCCAGGGCCGCAGGTCCAGCTCATGCGTCCAGGCCGAGCGCGGCTGGGTGTGCAACATCCAGTACGCATCCGCGATGGCGTTGGGGTCGAGGATGCCGTCCTGTTCCTTCAACGCATAGCGTTCGGGAAAGCGCTCCGCGATGAAGGCGGTATCGATGGCGCCGTCGATGATGCTGTGCGCCACATGGATGCCCTGCGGCCCCAGTTCGCGCGCCATGCTTTGCGCCAGCGCGCGCAGGGCGTGCTTGCCGCCGGCAAAGGCGGCGAATCCCGATCCGCCGCGCAGGGACGCGGTGGCCCCGGTGAATATGATGGTGCCCTGCTTTCTCGGCAGCATGACCTTTGCCGCTTCCCTCCCGGCAAGAAAGCCGGCGAAGGCGCACATCTCCCACACCTTGCGGTAAACGCGCGCGGTGGTCTCGGCAATGCCGAAGCGCACGTTGCCGCCAATGTTGAACACGCACACCTCGATGGGGCCGATGGTCGCTTCGATGTCGGCAAACAGCTTCACCGCCTGGTCTTCGTCGCGGGCATCCGAGCCGAACGCATGGCAGGTACCGCCGTCGGCCTCGATGGCGGCCTTGAGGGGGGCCAGCTTTTCGACGTCGCGCCGTGTCACGCAGGCGGTGAACCCTTCGCGGGCAAAGCGCCGCGCGATGGCGCCACCGGTGGCGTCACCCGCGCCGATAACCAAGGCTACCTTGTTCATGGATTATTCCCGCAGTTCATGCGTGGATCAGGAGCGCAGTGTCGCAAGGGCGCAAGCGCCGCTACAACTCGGATTCACGGCCGCATGCCAAAGGACGACGGGCCGGGCGTGCGCAATGGCGCCGCCAGGTTGGCGAACTCGGTCAACAGGCGCCGGGTCTGGCGCGGGTCGATGATTTCCTCGACCATGAACTGCTCGGCGGTACGGAAGGGCGAGGTGAATTGCCGCAGCCGCGCCTCGATTTCCGCCAGCCGCGCCGCCGGATCGGGCGCCGCTTCCAGCTCGGCCTTGTAGGCGGCTTCCAGGCCGCCTGCGATCGGTAGCGAGCCCCATTCGCCCGAAGGCCAGGCATAGCGCAGGTTGAAGCGCCCGGTGCTCTGGTGCGCGGCGCCGGCCACGCCGAAGGCGCGCCTGACCAGCACCGAGCACCACGGCACGTTGGCCTGGTAGATCGCCGCCATGGCGCGCGAGCCGTAGCGGATGGTCGACTCCTGCTCCGCCTGCACGCCGATGCGAAAGCCCGGGATGTCCGCCAGGTGCACCACCGGCAGGTGGAAGGTTTGCGCCATGTCGATGAAGCGCACCAGCTTCTCCGACGCGCGCGCGGTCCACGCGCCGCCATAGTGGTAGGGGTCGCTGGCGATCACCGCGACCGGCCAGCCGTCCAGCCGTGCGAAACCGGTGATGACCGACTTGCCCCAGGCGCGGCCGATCTCGAAAAACGAGCCACTGTCGACCAGCGCCTCGACGATGGGGCGCATCTTGTAGACCTTGCGCGGGTCGCGCGGGATGGCGCCAAGCAGCCATTCTTCGCTGCGCGCCGCATCGTCTTCGATCGCGCCGCGCGGCGGCAACGCGTATACCGACGGCGGCAGGTAGGAAAGAAAACGCCGCGTGCGGGCGAAGGCTTCCGCCTCGCTCGCCACCACATCATCGACCGTGCCGTTGCTGCCGTGAATCGAAGTGCCGCCGAGTTCGTCCTTGGTGACCTTTTCGCCGGCACGCGCCACCACCGGCGGGCCGGCGGCGAAAATCTGCGAAATGCCCTCGACCATCAGCGAATAGTGGCTGGTGGCCACCCGTGCCGCGCCGAGTCCCGCGACCGAACCGAGCGCCAGGCCCACCACCGGCACGGTGGCCATGTTCATGATGGCGAACTCCCAGCCGGGCACTTCCGGCACATAGGTGCGGCCGATGGTCTCGATGGTCTTGACCGAGCCACCGCCGCCGGTGCCGTCCACCAGGCGTACCAGCGGCAGGCGCAACTCGTGGGCCATGCGCTCGATGTAACCCAGCTTTTCGATCACGCCGCCGTCGTTGGCGCCGCCGCGCACGGTGAAGTCGTCAGCTGAAACCGCGACCGTGCGGCCCTCGATGCGCCCGCGACCCATGATCTGGTTGGTGGGCACAAAGGCCTTGAGCTGGTTGGCCGCGTCGTATTGCGCAAAGCCTGAGGCGGAGCCGATTTCCTGGAAGCTGTTCTCGTCCAGCAAGGCGGCAATGCGTTCGCGCACGGTCAGCTTGCCGTTGCTGCGATGGCGCGCCACCTTTTCGGGTCCGCCCAGTTCCAGCGCCGCGGCCTGGCGCTTCTTCAGATCGTCGAGTTCGGGTTGCCAGGACATGCGATGGGCGCCAGGTTCAGGGAACGCGCATCATAGTGCAGTCGCCGGCGTGTGCGCACCCGGAATTGCCCGCGCGGGTTTTCCGGAATGGGCGCGGATTCATTGCTGTGTCAATATATGCGCCTATCCTGCCGCCAACAGCGGTGAACTTCGCCGAAACCGTGGTCTAGGTACATCCAAACCGGAGCATTTCATGGGATCCAACCCCATCCGAGCCTTGCTGTCCTCCCTGCCGGCCGCCATCACGCCACCCATGCCGCGCCAGCGGGTTTCCATGGGGGAACTGCTGCGCGATTGCGTGGCCCTGATTTCCGGCCGTGGCGAGGCATCCGGGGTGGCCATGGCCACCTCCATCATCGAGCGCTACATGCAGCTTGATCCGGTGGCGCGTGGCCGCATTCTTGAAGCCCTGCGGGCAGGGCGTTTTGGCGCGGACCGCCGGCGCCTCGAGGATGCGATTGCACGCTACCGGGACAATCCCGATGCTTCCAATACCCTCGCCCTGCACAAGGCGGCCGAACCGCGCCGCCAGGAATTGATCCGCCGCCTCAACCTCGCGCCGGGCGGCACGGCGGCGCTGGTGCGCATGCGCGAGGACCTGATCCGCGCCATGGCCGACCGTGGCCGCGACAGCGACCTGGGCGTGGTCGACGCCGATTTCGTCCACCTGTTCTCCTCCTGGTTCAACCGCGGCTTCCTGGTGTTGCGACGCATCGACTGGACCACGCCGGCGCACATCCTCGAAAAGATCATCCGCTATGAGGCGGTGCACCAGATCGACAGCTGGGAAGACCTGCGCGCCCGCCTGGAGCCGGCCGACCGGCGCTGCTTCGCGTTCTTTCATCCCACCCTGGCCGACGAACCGCTGATCTTCGTGGAAGTGGCCCTGCAGGGCGAAATCCCGGATGCCATCGCGCCGGTGCTGGCGATGGGCCGGCCGGCCACCGATCCCGCCCGAGCCACCACCGCGGTGTTCTATTCCATCTCCAACTGCCAGCTGGGCCTGCGCGGTGTCTCGTTCGGCAACTTCCTCATCAAGCAGGTGGTCGAGGAATTGAAGCGCGAGTGCCCGGCGCTCGACACCTTCGTCACGCTCTCGCCGGTGCCGGGTTTTCTCGCCTGGGTGGGGCGCACCCGGTCTGCGAAGAACCCGGCACCGTTCACGCCGGCGGACCTGGAAACCCTCAAGCTGCTCGACGAGCTCGACTGGCAGCAAGACAACATCGCATGCAAGGCCTTGAAACCGGTGCTGCAAAATGCGATCGCCTACTACCTGCTGGTGGCACGCAGCCGCGACGGCAGCGCCGTCGACCCGGTGGCGCGTTTCCACCTTGGCAACGGCGCGCGCCTGGCGCGGGTCAACTGGATGGCCGACGTCTCGCCCAAGGGCATCGCCCAGGCGGCCGGCTTCATGGTCAATTACCACTATGTGCCTGCCGACATCGAGCGCAACCACGAGGCCTTCGCCAACCAGGGCGAAGTCGCCACCGTGCATGCGGTCAAGCGCCTGTTGCGCGATCCGGAGCCGCTGTCGCGCCGCCAGGCCCGCGGAACGGCGGCGGCATGATCCAATGCGACAGGCGCGCGTCCCTTGCGCCGCACCATGACCTAGGGGTTCGCCGCATTGACTCCAGGGGGCAGCCCGGTTAGTCTCTGCGGCGCCTGAAAACCAAAGCAAATCACGGGCGTTCCTCAAGCAGCGCGGAGACAAGTCAAGGTGGCGCAGTTTCTTCAATTGGCGTTGAGTGGTCTCGCCATCGGGTGCGTTTACGCGCTCGTTGCGCTGGGCTTCGTGCTCATCTACAAGGCCACCGAGACGGTCAATTTCGCCCAGGGCGACCTGATGATGCTGGGCGGCTTCTTTGCCTATACCGCCACCGCCATCATGGGCTGGCCGTATTGGGCGGCGATCGTCTTCGCGCTCATCGTGATGGCGATTTTCGGCATGGCGGCCGAGCGCGTCGTGTTGCGCCCGGTATTGGGACAGGCGCAGTTCACGGTGGTGATGGTCACCATCGGGGTGGGCTACGTGATGCGCGGCGTCGTGTCGATGATGCCCGGCTGGGGCACCGACACCTACAAGATCGTCACGCCGTTCGCCGAGAAGGTGGTCAATCTGGGCGGCGCGGCCATCTCGCTCGAGCAGCTCATGATCATCCTCATGACGGCGGCGTTGTGCGTGGTGCTGTTCGGCTTTTTCCGCTTCACCCGCATCGGCATCGCCATGCAGGCGGCCTCGCAGAACCAGCTCGCGGCCTACTACATGGGCATTCCGGTGGCGCGCATCAACACCCTCATCTGGGGGCTTTCGGCGGCAGTGGCCACCTTCGCGGGCATCCTGCTGGCGCCCATCACCTTCGTGCATGCCAACATGGGATTCATCGGGCTGAAGGCCTTTCCGGCGGCGGTGGTGGGCGGGTTCGGCAGCATTCCGGGCGCGATCGCCGGCGGCATCATCATCGGCCTGGTCGAGTCGTTCGCCGGGTTTTACCTGCCCGAGGGCGTCAAGGACATCGCCGCCTACATCGTGGTGCTGGTCGTCCTGATGGTGAAGCCGTCGGGCCTGTTCGGCGAAAAACTCAGGAAGAAGGTCTGATGCGCTTTCATTTCAAGACCGACTACGACCAGGATGTGCGCCTGTTCAAGGATGGCGTGCAGGTGTTCTGGTATGCCCTGCTGGCCGTGGCCCTGCTGGCGTTGCCACTGGTGTTGCCGGAGTACCTGGTGGGCCAGATGGTGTTCATCCTGATCTACTGCATCATTGGCTTGGGACTGATGCTCCTGATCGGCTTCACCGGCCAGATTTCGCTCGGTCACGCGGCCTTTCTCGCGGTGGGTGCGTATACCGAGGCCTTGTTGCAAGCCAAGGGCGTGCCGTTCGCCGTTTCGCTGGCCGCCGCCGCATTGCTCTCCGGCCTGGCCGGGATCCTGGTCGGCCTGCCGGCGCTGCGCCTGAAAGGGATCTACCTGGCGATCGCCACCATGGCCTTCGGCTTCATCGTCGAGGAGATCATTACCCGCTGGGAGCATGTCACCGGCGGCAACTCCGGCAAGCAATTGAAGCAGATCGATTTCTTCGGCGCCATGATCGACAGCGATGCGCGCTTCTATTACCTGTGCCTGGGGCTTACGGCGATCATCCTGCTGGGCATGATCAATCTCATGCGCAGCCCCACCGGGCGTGCGTTTGTCGCCATTCGCGATTCCGAGATCTCCGCGCAAAGCATGGGCATTCACCTGGCGCGCTACAAGACGGTGGCCTTCGCCTTGTCGGCCATGCTGACCGGCGTGGCAGGCGCGCTCTATGCGCACAAGCTGCAGTTCATCTCGCCGGAGCAGTTCAACCTGCTGGTGTCCATCGAGATGGCCACGCTGGTGTTCATCGGCGGCCTGGGTTCCTTCCACGGCGCCATCTTCGGCGCGGCCTTCATCATCGCGCTGCCACAGGTGATCGTCTTCATGAAGGATTACCTGCCGGCCGCCATCGGGCAGCAGACCGGCCTGCAGCCCACCATCTTCGGCCTCATCCTGATCGCCTTCCTGCTCTTCGAGCCGCTCGGCATCTACGGCCGCTGGGTCAAGATCCGCACCTATTTCTCGCTGTTCCCCTTCTATCGCCGCGGCATGTTCCGGCGCCAGAAGGCATATATGAAATCTGATCGACTGAAATGAGTTTCTTCAAAGTCGAGAACCTGTCGATCCAGTTCGGCGGCGTCAAGGCCGTGACGAATGTTTCGTTCGAAGTGCAGAAGGGCGAGGTGTTCACCATCATCGGCCCGAACGGCGCCGGCAAGACCACCATCTTCAACCTGATCAGCCTGATCTACCCGCCGACCTCGGGGCGCATCATCTTCGAGGGCAACGAGATCACCGGGATGACGCCGCACCGGGTGGCCAACCTGGGCATCGCGCGCACCTTCCAGAACATCGAACTGTTCGAGCACGCCACCGTGCTGCAGAACCTGCTCATCGGCCGGCACAACCATGCGCGCACCTCGTTATGGCAGGAGCTTCTGTTCCTCCCCTCGGTGCGCCGCGCGGAACTTGCGCATCGCGAGGCGGCCGAGAAGGTGATCGATTTCCTCGAATTGCAGCACTATCGCGACAGCTTCGTCGCCGGCCTGCCGTATGGCGTGCGCAAGGTGGTCGAGATGGCGCGCGCGCTGTGCATCGGTCCCAAGCTGCTGCTGCTCGATGAGCCTTCCTCCGGGCTCAACCCCGAGGAAACCGACGACATGGCCTTCTGGATCGAGGACATCAAGAAGGACCTTGGCGTCACGGTGCTGATGGTCGAGCACGACATGTCGCTGGTGTCCCGGGTGTCCGACCGGGTGCTGGCCCTGAGCCAGGGCGAGATGCTCTCGATCGGCACCTCGCGCGAGGTGCAAAGCGATCCGAAGGTGATCGAGGCCTACCTGGGGAAGCAGGAATGAGCGGCAACACCATCCTGACGCTCGGCAACGTCGAGTCCAGCTACGGGCCGGTGCAGGCGCTGCGCGGGGTGAGCCTGGCGGTGCAGGAAGGCAGGATCGCCACCGTGCTGGGCGGCAATGGCGCGGGCAAGAGCACCATCCTCAAGACCATTTCCGGCATCATCGACCCCAACAAGGGGCAGATCACCTATGCCGGCAACGAGATCGCCGGCTGGACGCCGGACCGCATCGTGCGTGCCGGCATCAGCCATGTGCCCGAAGGACGCGAAGTGTTTCCGCTGCTCTCGGTGGAAGACAATCTCAAGATGGGCGCCTATACCCGCGGCGACCGTGACGGCGTGGCGCGCGATACCGAAACCGTCTATGGCTACTTCCCCATCCTCAAGGAGCGGGCGAAGCAGGACGCCGGGCTGCTCTCGGGCGGGCAGCAGCAGATGCTGGCGATCGCGCGCGCCTTGCTCTCCGCGCCCAAGGTGATGCTGCTCGACGAGCCCTCGCTGGGGCTCTCGCCCCTGCTCACCAAGGAAATCTTCGAGATCATCGTGCGCATCAACCGCGAGCGCGGCACCACCATCCTGCTGGTGGAGCAGAACGCGCAGATGGCGCTCAAGACGGCCGACTTCGGCTATGTGCTCGAGGTCGGGCGCATCGTCATGGAAGACACCTGCGCCAACCTCATGCAAAAGGAAGACATCAAGGAGTTTTACCTCGGCATGAAGGAAGAGGGCGCACGCGGGGCGCGCCGCTGGAAGAAGAAGAAGACCTGGCGCTAGCGCCACGGCGCGCCGGTTTGTCCGCAGCGTTGCCCGATTGATGCCGCCGCTCGTCCTTGCCCTGATCTCGATCCTGCTGTGGTCGACGGTCGCCTGGCTGTCGCTGAAGCTGGCGCATATCCCGCCATTCCTGCTGGTGGGCATGTGCCTCCTGATCGGCGCGGTGTGCGGTGCCACGCACCTGCGCGACTGGCGCGCGGCCAACCTGCGTCTGATGGCGCTGGGCGTGTATGGCCTGTTCGGGTTCCATTTTTTCCTGTTTACCGCCTTGCGCAACGCGCCGCCGATCGAAGCCAACCTGATCAACTACCTGTGGCCCCTGCTGATCGTGGTGCTGTCGCCGGTGATCGTACCTGGGACGCCGCTCACCGGGCGCCACGTCGCCGCTGCGCTGATCGGTTTTGGCGGCGCGGCGCTGCTTGCGACAGGCGGAAAGTTCAGCGTCGAAGCGGGCCATTTGTTCGGTTATGGCTGTGCGCTGGCGTCTGCGGTGATCTGGTCGACCTATTCCCTCTTGACCAGGCGCATGCCGGCCTTTCCGAGCGGGACAGTGGGCGCGTTTTGCGCCGTATCAGGCCTGCTGTCGCTCGCCTGCCACCGGCTTTGGGAACCGGCGGCACCGATCGCCGGGTCGGACTGGATGTGGATGGCCGCCATCGGCATTGGTCCTTTGGGCATCGCGTTCTTCACCTGGGATGCGGCGATGAAGCGCGGCGACCCGCGGGTGATCGGAACCTTGTCCTATCTGACACCGTTGCTGTCGACCCTTTGGCTGGCGTTTTCGGGGGCGGGAACACTCGGCCCGTTGGCGCTGCTGGCCATGGCGGCCATCATCGGCGGCGCCGTGCTGGGCACCGTGCCCGCGCGTCGGCCGGATGCGCAGGCCGGCACATAACCGCGTGCAACCTCTGCGCCCCCTGGCGGTCGACATCAGTCGCCGATGCCGTCTGGCAGGCCGGCGTTGCTACAATTGACGTTTACGTAAACGTAAACCTTGCCCGGTTCGGGGCGAGAGGAGACACATGGCGACCATAGCCACCGCGATCAATACCCGCAGCCCCGAGTTTGCCGCCAACGCGGCGGCCCTGAAGGGCGCCGTCGACGATCTCAAGGCCAAGGTGGCCCATATCGCACAGGGCGGTCCGGAAGACGCGCGCAAGAAGCATGTCGGCCGCGGCAAGCTGCTGCCGCGCGAGCGGGTGGAGCAGTTGCTCGACCCGGGCGCGCCGTTTCTCGAGTTCTCGCAGCTTGCGGCCCACAACATGTATCACAACGCCGCGCCCGGCGCGGGGGTGATCACCGGCATCGGCCGGGTGTCGGGCAAGGAATGCGTGATCGTCTGCAACGACGCCACCGTCAAGGGCGGGACCTATTTCCCGATGACGGTGAAAAAGCATGTGCGCGCCCAGGAAGTGGCGGGCGAGAACAACCTGCCGTGCATCTACCTGGTGGATTCCGGCGGCGGCAACCTGCCCACACAGGAGGACGTGTTTCCCGATCGTGATCATTTTGGCCGCATCTTCTACAACCAGGCCAACCTTTCCGCGCGCGGCATCCCGCAGATCGCGGTCGTGATGGGCTCATGCACCGCCGGCGGCGCCTATGTGCCGGCGATGAGCGACGAGACCATCATCGTCAGGAACCAGGGCACCATTTTCCTCGGCGGCCCGCCGCTGGTGAAGGCCGCCACCGGTGAAGTGGTGAGCGCTGAAGAGCTGGGCGGTGGCGACGTGCATACCCGCGTCTCCGGGGTGGCCGATCACCTGGCGAAGAACGACGCGCATGCGCTGGCGATCGCCCGGCGCATCGTCGGCAACCTCAACCGGGTGAAACGCCCGGAACTCGAGATCGCCGAACCGCGCGAGCCGATCTATTCGCCCGAAGAGCTCTATGGGGTGGTGTCGGCCGAGGCGCGCAAACCCTACGATGTGCGGGAGGTGATCGCACGCATCGTCGATGGTTCCGAGCTCGACGAGTTCAAGTCGCGCTACGGCACCACCCTCATCACCGGTTTCGCGCGTATTTACGGCATGCCGGTGGGCATCCTTGCCAACAACGGCATCCTGTATTCGGAGTCGGCCTTGAAGGGCGCGCATTTCATCGAACTGTGCGCGCAGCGCGGCATTCCGCTGTTGTTCCTGCAGAACATCACCGGCTTCATGGTGGGCAAGAAGTACGAGTCCTCCGGCATCGCCCGCGACGGCGCCAAGCTTGTCACGGCGGTGGCCACGGCGAAGGTGCCGAAGTTCACCGTGATCATCGGCGGCAGTTTCGGCGCCGGCAACTACGGCATGTGCGGGCGCGCCTACTCGCCGCGCTTTTTGTGGATGTGGCCCAACGCGCGGATTTCCATCATGGGAGGGGCGCAGGCCGCATCGGTGCTGGCCACCGTCAAGCGCGACGGCATCGAAGGCAAGGGCGGCACCTGGAGCGCCGAGGAAGAGGCCGCGTTCAAGCAGCCCATCCTCGAGCAGTATGAGCACCAGGGCCACCCTTATTTCGCCAGCGCGCGGCTGTGGGACGACGGTGTCATCGACCCGGTGGACACGCGCCGCGTGCTGGGCCTGGCGATGTCCGCGGCGCTCAATGCGCCGATCGAGAAGACCACCTTCGGCGTCTTCCGCATGTAAGGTCAGTGAACAGGAAAATCATGTCCAAGACCACCACCCTGCAAGTCGAAGTCCGCGGCGACCAGCAGCCGAAGGCTGCGCAGCGGCGCAGCCAAACCGCCTTTGAGCGCGGCTGCGCGCGAGGCGATTTCGCCGCGAGGAGAGAATGTGTTTAAGAAGATCCTGATTGCCAATCGCGGCGAAATCGCCTGCCGGGTGGCGGCAACCGCCCGCGGACTGGGCATTCGCACCGTCGCCGTTTATTCGGATGCGGATGCCAATGCCAAGCATGTCACTGAATGCGACGAGGCCTATCGCCTCGGGCCGGCGCCGGCGCGCGAGTCCTATCTGCGCGGCGACCTGATCCTCGAGATCGCCAGACGCTGCGGCGCCGAGGCGATTCATCCCGGCTACGGTTTCCTGTCCGAGAACGAGGACTTCGCCGAGGCCTGCGCCACGGCCGGCGTGGTGTTCATCGGACCACCGCCCGCGGCGATCCGCGCGATGGGCCTGAAAGCCGAGTCCAAGCAGCTGATGGAAAAGGCGGGGGTGCCCTTGACGCCCGGCTATCACGGCGGCAACCAGGACCCGGTCTTGCTGCAAAAGGAGGCCGACAAGATCGGCTATCCGGTGCTTATCAAGGCGTCCGCAGGTGGTGGCGGCAAGGGTATGCGGGTGGTTGAGAAGGCGGCCGATTTCGCGGCGGCGCTGGCGTCCTGCAAGCGTGAGGCGACGGCCTCCTTCGGTGACGACGCTGTGCTGATCGAGAAGTACCTGACCCGCCCGCGCCATATCGAGATCCAGGTGTTTGCCGACACCCACGGCAACTGCGTCTACCTGTTCGAGCGCGACTGCTCGGTGCAGCGGCGCCATCAGAAAGTTCTGGAAGAAGCGCCCGCGCCGGGCATGACCGAGGAACGCCGCGCCGCCATGGGCAAGGCGGCCGTCGATGCCGCCATGGCGGTGGGCTATGTCGGTGCCGGCACGGTGGAATTCATCGCCAACCAGGATGGCAGCTTCTTTTTCATGGAAATGAACACGCGGCTGCAGGTCGAGCATCCGGTCACCGAGGAGATCACCGGGCTGGACCTGGTGGAATGGCAATTGCGCGTCGCCGCGGGCGAGCCCTTGCCGCTGATGCAGGATGACCTGCAGATCTCCGGCCACGCAATCGAGGCGCGCATCTACGCCGAGAATCCGGCGAAGAACTTCCTGCCCTCGATCGGCACCATCACCCACATGCGCATGCCGGTCGACGACGACCACGGCGCGGTGCGCATCGATTCCGGCGTGCGCGAGGGCGACACCATCAGCCCCTACTACGACCCGATGATCGCCAAGCTGATCGTCTGGGGCGAGGACCGCGACGCCGCGCTGCGCGGCATGGCGCAGGCCCTGCGCGAGTGTGAAATCGCAGGCCTGTCGACCAATGTGGATTTTCTTGGGCGTGTCATCGCGTCGCAGGCCTTTGCCAGCGGTGATCTCGATACCGGGCTGATCGAACGCAATCGCGCGGAATTGCTGCCGACGGATGCGCCGGTACCGGCGGCGGTGCTGGCGGCGGCTGCTTTCATGGAGCACGCATCGGCTGCCGGCGGTAGCGGCCCGTGGGACGCGCGCGACGGCTGGCGCATGAATCTCGTGCCCAGTCGCACATTGACGTTCAAGTCGGGGGAGTCCGCCCACGACGTCGTGCTGGAATTCACCCGCCCCGATCCGGTGATCCGGGTGGGCGATTTGGCGGGCGCTGCGGCCGGACAGGTCAAGGGACGCCGGGTGTCCTTCCTGTGGGGCGAGACGCATGTGGAGGCGGCGGTCATTGGCGACGGCGTCAAGCGCACGGTGTTCGTGGGAGGTGTTCGTCACGACCTTGAACGCCATGACCCGCTGTTGGCCGCAGGCGATGCGGACGATGACGTTGCCGGCGGCCATCTGACGGCGCCGATGTCCGGCAAGGTGCTGGCCCTGCTTGCGGCGCCCGGCGCAAAGGTGGACAAGGGCGCGGCGCTGATGGTGATGGAGGCGATGAAGATGGAGCACACCATCGCCGCCCCCGCCGCCGGCGTGGTGAAGGCCTTTCATTTCGCCGCGGGTGACCAGGTGGCCGAAGGGGCGGAACTGGTCGATTTCGAAGCCGCCACCTGAAGCCGGCTGTGCCTGACGTTCTTTTCTTCGCCGATGAGCCCGATCCGCAGCCGTGGATCGCGGCCTTGCGCGCGGCCCTGCCCGAAGCGCGCGTGCACGACTGGGCCGCGGGCGGCGCACCCGCCTGCGACTATGCCGTGTGCTGGAAGCCGCCGGCGGCGTTTTTCGCCGGCCAGTCCCGACTCAAGGCCATCCTCAATATCGGCGCCGGTGCCGACGCGGTACTCAACGACCCCAACCTGCCTACCCACATTCCGGTGGTGCGCCTGGACGACGCGGGCATGGCGGGACAAATGCAGGAGTATGTCGCCTGGTGCGCGCTGAATTACCTGCGCAACATGGATGGGTACGCGCGTCAGCAAAAGCGGGCCGAATGGGTACGGCTGCCGCCGCGGTCGCGCGGCGAATACACCGTGGGGATCATGGGCATGGGCGTGCTGGGCCGGGCGGTGGCCGGTTACCTGCGGCTGATGGGCTTTCCGGTGCGCGGCTGGAGCGCCTCTCCCAAGAGCATCGCAGGCGTCGAGTGCTTTGCCGGCGACGCCGCGCTTGCGCCGTTCCTCGCGCAAACCCGCATGCTCGTGTGCCTGCTGCCGCTCACACCCTCCACCCGCGGCATTCTTTGCGGGGCCACGCTGGCGCAATTGCCGCGTGGCGCCGCGCTGGTGAATATCGCGCGCGGCGGCCATATGGTCGAGGCAGACGTCCTGCGCTTGCTCGACGAGGGCCATCTCGCGGGCGCGGCGCTGGACGTGTTCGCCCCCGAGCCGCTGCCGGCAGAATCGCCACTCTGGCGGCACCCCAAGGTGGTCCTCACGCCACACGTGTCGGCGATGACCCTGGTGGATGAATCCATGGCGCAGATCGCCGGCAAGGTCCGTGCACTTGAGCGCGGCGAACCGGTGGTTGGCGTGATCGACCGCGCCCGCGGCTATTGAAGAAGGATGTCATGAACACCGCTGACAGGTTTCCGCCGGGTGTGCCGGTGCCTTCGCCATGCATAGGCATCTGCCGGCTGGATGCGGCCGGCAACACCTGCTCGGGTTGCGGGCGCACGCTCGACGAGGTGGCCGGATGGTCGAGTGCGTCGGACGACTACAAGCGCGCGGTATGGCGCCGCATCGCCGAGGCACGTGAATCCGGCGATGCCTGAGAGGGAAGTGGCGGCACTGCCGGCCTCGATGCGTGTGCTCGAGCGCGGCTGGGTGTCGTCGAACAACATCGTCTTCCTGGGGCGCGATGAAGCCGTTGTGGTCGACACAGGCTATGGCAGCCACGCAGCGCAGACGGTCGAACTGGTCCGGCACGTGCTGGAAGGGCAAGGCCTGGGCCGCATCATCAACACCCACACCCATTCCGATCATGTCGGCGGCAACGCCGCGCTGGCGCGGGCGTGGCCCGGCGTGCGCGTGACCATCCCGCAGGGTGAGGCCCGGGTGGTGCGCGACTGGGATGAGGAGGCCCTGCACCTGGCGCCGATGGGGCAGCAATGCGAGCGTTTCGGGTTTGACGACACCTTCGGGCCGGACGACGAGTTCGTGCTGGGCGACCTGCACTGGCGGGTGATCGCCTCACCCGGCCACGACATGGAGTCGATGATGCTGTGGTGCGAAAGCGAGCGCATCCTGATTTCAGCGGACGCGTTGTGGGAAAACGGCTTCGGGGTGATCTTTCCCGCCCTGCCGCCCGAGACGGCGCCGCAGCCTTATTTCGCCGCGCAGCGCCGCACGCTCGAGGTCATCGCCGGGCTTGACGCCCGACTGGTGATTCCCGGGCATGGCGCGCCGTTCGGCAATGTCGCCGCCGTACTCGACAGGGCGCGCTCGCGCCTGGCCTGGTTCGAGGAGGATCCTGACCGCAACAGCCGCAATGCCGCCAGGGTCACGCTGGCGTTCCTGCTGATGATTGAAGGGCGCCTGCCGCTCGCGGGGCTGGGAGAAAGGCTCGCCAGGCTGGCACTGCTGAAGGCCATCAACGCGGCCACATATCAATTGCCGCCGGACGAACTGGCCGCGACCTTGGTGGCTGAACTGCGGCGCAGCGCGGCCGTGCGTGTGGAGGATGGCTGGCTATACCCCGGCGCAAAATGACGGGTGAGGGAAATGCCGCGCGCAACAAGAAAGGCCGCCCGCGGGCGGCCTTTTCCCGGCGCGGCCGAAGCGTCAGGCGCGTTTGCCGCGCCGCTCCTGCTCCACCAGGGCGTCCACCACCTGCAGGCAGCGTTCATGGCTGCCGACGATCGATGGCGCGGTCAGGAAACGTCCGTTGACCGTCATCGCCGGCACGCCGTCGATCCTGTAGGCCCTGAGCACCTGCAGCGCCACGGCCATCTTGTCGGCCACCGGGCGCGAACGCAGGGCTTCCGAAAACCTGTTGCGGTCGACGCCGTTCTTGCCGGCCCAGTCGATCATTTCGGCCTCCTGCGACAGCTGCTGGCGCTCGGTATGGATGGCATCGAAGCACTTGCGATGCAGGCGCTCGACCTCGCCGATCACCTCGATGGCGTAGTACAGCCGTGCGTGCTGGGTCCAGGTGGGGTTGAACTGCGCCGGCAGGCGCCGGAAGCTCACATCACCCGGCAGGGTCTTTGTCCAGGCGGACAATTGCGGCTCGAAGGCATAGCAATGCGGGCAGCCGTACCAGAAGAACTCCATCACCTCGATCTTGCCGGCAACTTCGACCGGCTGCGAGGTATCGAGCACCTTGTAGTCGATGCCGGCGTCGGGGGCGCGGCGTTGCGCGATCGCGGGCAGGGCGACTGAGGCAGCGCCGGCCGCGGCCAGGGCGCCAATGAATTTTCTGCGGTCATGGGTCATGAAAGCTCTCCGGAATTCGATCGCACACGAAACGGATGATCGCCCATTTCGCGCGCTTGTGCTCAATGCCGGCCGACTACTGGCAACGCCCGGCGGACCTGCGGCCGGTCAGACTACTGTTTCGGGGCGTCCTTGAGGCGGATCAGCGAGGCGTCAACCCCGTTTTGCGTGAGCGTGGCGCGCACCCGGTTGATGTCGTCGAGCTTGGCGTAGGGGCCAAGCCGCACCCGGTGCATGGTGCCCCTGCCTTCGACATCGACGGTTTCCACCCTGGCCTCGAAACCCATCAGGGCGAGCTTGGCTTTCTGGTTGTCGGCATCACCCGCGGAACCGAATGCGCCCGCCTGCAGGAAATAGGTTTCCTTGGCGGCAGGCTTGGATTCGTCGGTCTTGGCGTCCGCCTTCGACTCCGTCCTGGCAGCCTCGACGGCCTTTTTCGGATCGACGATCTCTTCCTTGCCCGGCAGGATTTCATAGAACGAAAAACGCTTCTCGCCATCCTTCGCCGGGGCTGCGCCCTTGCCATCGCCGGTCTTGGCATCCTTGCCGTATAGCGGCTTGTTCGGGTCGGACGTGTCGTTTGCGCCCTTCGAGGCCGCGGCCTTGTCGCCACGCCCGGTCTTGTCGGCGAACGGCTTGGGGCCCTTGTTGAGGTAGAAGGCGACGGCTACTGCCAGCAGCAATCCGAGCAGGAGGCCGATGATGATGCCGACCAGCGTGCCGCCGGCATGCTTTTTCTTGGGGGCCGCAGGGCCGCCTCGGGTTTTGTAGTCGCGTTGTGCCATCGGCCTGACCGGGTTGCCGGTGATTACATGTGCTCGGGCGCGGACACTCCGAGGAGCGCCAGCGTGTTGCGGATGATCTGCGCTGTGGCTGCATAGAGCGCCAGCCGTGCCATTTTAACCTCTTCGGCGGCACTCAAAACCCGCAGTTCACGCTCGTTGTAGAGGGCGTGGAAGGCCGAGGCGATGTCGCGGACGTAGAAGGTCAGGTCGTGCGGCGCAAGGTCACGCGCGGCGGCTTCGACCATGGCCGGGAACTCGGCGAGCTTTTGCGCCAGGGCTAGCTCGCGCTCGTGGGTCAGCGGGGAAAGATCGGTCGCGCCCAGCGCCGCGATGCGGGTGTCCCACCGCGCGTCCCAGCTGGCGAGCACGCTGCAGATGCGCGCATGGGCATATTGCACGTAGTAGACGGGGTTCTCGTCGGTGGACTTCAGCGCCAGGTCAACGTCGAACACGAACTCGGTGTCGGCCTTGCGCGAGATCAGGAAAAACCGCACCGCGTCGCGCCCGCGCGAGCGTTCGGCTTCGCTGCTGCCGCCGCCGGACATTTCGATCAGGTCACGCAGGGTCACGTAAGAGCCGGCGCGCTTGGAGATCTTGACCTCCTCACCGCCCTTCATGACCGTGACCATCTTGTGCAACAGGTAATCCGGATAACCGGCAGGAATGCCGACGCCGGCGGCCTGCAATCCGGCGCGCACCCGCGCGATGGTGCCGTGATGGTCCGAGCCCTGCACATTGACCACCTTGGCAAAGCCGCGGCGCCACTTGGTGATGTGATAGGCCACGTCCGGCACGAAGTAGGTGAAGCTGCCGTCGGACTTGCGCATCACGCGGTCCTTGTCATCCCCGTAGTCGGTGCTTTTGAGCCACAGGGCGCCGCCGTCCTCGTAGGTCTTGCCGGCGGCTACCAGCGCAGCCACCGCTTCCTCGACCTTGCCCTCGGAATACAGCGAGGATTCGAGGTAGTAGTTATCGAAGCGCACGCCGAAGGTCTTCAGGTCGATATCCTGCTCGCGGCGCAGGTAGGCGACGGCGAAGTTGCGGATCGAATCGATATCATCGACGTCGCCCGAAGCGGTGACTTCGCGGTCGGCCGCATGCACGGATTTCTTCGCCAGGAAATCAGCGGCGATGTCGGCGATGTATTCGCCGTTGTAGGCGGCTTCAGGCCAGCCGGCATCGCCCGGTGACAGGCCGCGGCAACGCGCCTGTACCGACACCGCCAGGTTGGCGATCTGCACACCTGCGTCGTTGTAATAGAACTCGCGGGTGACGGTGTGACCGCAGGCTTCGAAGAGCGACGACAGGGCGTCGCCCAGCGCACCCTGGCGGCCATGGCCCACGTGCAGCGGGCCGGTCGGGTTGGCGGACACGAATTCCACCAGGATGGCGCCGGCGCTGCCGGGCACGGCGCGGCCGAAGCCCTCGCGCGCGGTCAGGACCTCGCGCACTACCCGCAGCTTCGCCTCGGAGGTGACGCGCAGGTTGATGAACCCGGGGCCGGCGACTTCGGCTGCGGCGATCACCCCGCCCGCCGCGCCGAGGGCGGCGGCGATCGCGGTGGCGAGTTCGCGCGGGTTTTTCTTCAACGTGCGCGCCAGCTGCATGGCGACGTTGCAGGCGAGGTCGCCGTGCGCGGCGACCTTGGGCCTGTCGAGCACGATGGCCGGCATGGCGGCCGCATCAACGGATGCGGCCGTGACGAGCGCGGCTTCGATCGCCGCGACGATTTCCTGTTTGACTGCGGAAAGCATGGGATGTGGGCGCCGTTGACGGATGTCGAAAAGGCGCTGGGGGCAATCTCGGATTATAGCCAACCGGCCTTCCGGCCACGCCCCTGAAAGGTGCCGCGGGAGATCAGTGCTTGTGTTCGCCGGCAGAAGCCTTGGGCACCTGCACGTAAGCCTTGACCTCGACCTTGCCGCCCTTCTCGAAGGTCAGGAAAATGGGGAAGGTCTCGCCTTGCCTGAGAGGAGCCGACAGGTCGGTGAGCATGAGATGAAAGCCCGCGCCCGGACGCATCTTGATGCTCTCGCCGGGCTTGACCTCGATGGCATCGACCTCGCGCATGCGCATGACGCCGTTGCTGGTGGTCATGTGATGAAGTTCGACCCGCTTCGCACGGGGCGAACTGGCCGCCACAAGCCTGTCGATGTGCTTGCCGCGATTTTCCAGCAATACATAGGCCGCGCCAGTGGTGGCGCCGGGCACCGTCGGCACCGCGAACGGATGGACGATCCGGACGTCCCCTGCCGAGAAGTCATGTCCGTGGGCAGCAAGCGCTACCAGAAAAAGCAGACCAATCAGGTGTTTCATGGTTTCTCCGGGGATGAGTTGCGTGCCGTTCCGGCGGAAAGGTTGGGGTCGCCATGGGCAGGATTGGCGAGAAACCGGCGGTCGGTCAGGCTTTCGAGAAAGGCGATCAGGTCAGCGCGTTCACGCGCGTTCAAGGCGAAACCGGTGATGAACATGCTCTTGTGCGGATTTTGCGCGCCGTTTCCCGCATGCTGCCCGGCGGCGACACGTCGTCCCCCCGCACTGTAGTGGTCGAGCACTTCACCCAGCGTGGCGATCGAGCCATCGTGCATGTAGGGCGCGGTTGCAGCCACATTGCGCAGGCTCGGCGTGCGGAAACGCCCCATGTCTTCGGCCTTGCCGGTGATGGCCATCAATCCGGGGTTGTCTGCGGGGTAAGCGCCCTTGCCGTCGATGTTGTAGAGGCCGTTGTTGTGAAAGCCGGTCTCGGGCTTTTCAAGCCGTTCGTGCATGACCGCGTCGCTGAAGGTGATGCCGCCGTGGCAGTGGAAGCAGGCCAGGCGTTCGCTGAAAAAAAGCGCTTCGCCGCGCTTCGCCGCGGCGCCGACAGCCCTGGCGTCGCCGCCGAAGCGGTACCTGTCGTAAGGGGAATCAAAGGATACGAGCGAGCGCTGGAACGCCGCCAGGGCGCGCGTGAGGTTGGCAATCCGCCAGGGGTCTGCGTCGTCGGTGAACGCTTGCTTGAACATCCGTTCGTAGCGCGGGTCGCGCCGCAGCAGGCGCTCGATATCGGCCTCGCGGCCCGCCAGGCCCATTTCCACCGGATGCTCGCCGAACATCGGCACCAGTGCCTGGGTCTCGAGGCGCGTCTTGTGCGGGTCGGCCCAGGTAAGCGCCGGAAAGAACGCGACATTGCCCAGCCCCATGGAATTGCGCGGGTGGGCAACGCCGGTGGCGCCAATGGCGACCTTGCGCGCGTCGCTGAATGCCTTCGCCTGGATGTGGCAACTCGCGCACGCCACGCCGCCGGTGATGGAAAGGCGGCGGTCGTAGAACAGGTGCCGGCCCAGTTCTACCTTGGCTACCGACATCGGATTGTCGGCCGGCACCACCGGCCTGGGCGCCCACGCCGGCAGGCGCCATTCCCAATCGACCGCGCCGGCGTTGCCGGCAAGTATCAGCAGGCTGGCAAGCAGCGGTCGGCCGCGCGGCAGGCGCATCGGGCTAGTGCTTGTGGCCTTCGTGCGGATCCTTCTTGGCGGCCGCGCCCGCCAGCGGACGCACGGTGGCCTTGATCTCGACTGTTTCCCGCTTCTTGTCCTTGCCCTCGAACACCAGGGTCACCGGCACGCTGGCGCCATCCTTCATTTGTTCCTTCAGTTCCATGAGCATGACGTGGTAGCCGCCCGGCTTGAGATCGACCGCCTTGCCCGCAGCGATTTCCACCCCCTGCACCGGGCGCATCTTCATGACGTTGTTTTCCATTTTCATTTCGTGGATTTCAACGGTTCCGGCGACCGGGGATTTCGCCTCCACCAAGCGGGTGTCCTGGGCCGCGATCAACTGCATGAACGCGCCAGTGGCTTTTTGCTGCGGCACCGTGGCCCTGATCCAGGGGTCCTTGACGGTGACTTGGGCGTTGACGTTGCCGGCGAAAGCGGCGATTGCGATGGCATAGAGGACTTTGTTCATGGCTTGCCTTTTAGTGAGTGTTTTGCTTCGGGAATCGGGTTTCAATCGAGGGAAAAGCGAATCGGCACAATGGTCCAGGCCTGGACCGGCTTCCCGGATTCACGATAAGGCCTGAATATAGCGCGCGCAGTGGCGTCGAATGCGGCGCGATCGAGCGCATCTGATCCGCTGCTCGAATGCAGTTCAATGTGCTCCGGACGTCCATCGATGCCGACGAGCACGCGCAGTGTCGTGCGGCCTGTTTCCCGCAGGCGCCTGGATAGCGCTGGATACACCGGCACTGGCGCGCTCTCATAGTCGATTCCGTTGACGGTTGGTACGTTTGCCGGTTTGCCGGCGGGGGCCGGTGCTTCGGGCGCCTTGCTTGCCGTTGGCGGATGGAAAGAACGCGATCCGGAGGCTGAGGAAACCATTTCCGGCTCCGGATTCATTTTTTCAACTGGCTGCCGGACCAGTTCCGCGCCAACCGGGAAGGGCGATGGTACGGGCGACATACGATCGCTTGGTGGCGTGGCGGTCGTGGCCGCTGAGTGCGGCGGCAAGCTGGACGCCCGGCCTGGCGATGGCGTCGTTCGGCTGCGGCGTTCGGACCGGCCCGGTTCGTCGAGCGCTGTTGGCGTCCTTAGGCTTGATGGCGGCACCGACACCAACTGCACCTGCAACGGAATCACCGGCCGTACCTGAACGTCGCTGCGTGCGAATGGTGCCGCGAGGACGGCGACGTGCAGCAACACTGCCAGCCCGAAGGCGAGCCTGGGGCGCACGCCTGGCTCCTCAAACGGTCCGACTCGGGCGGGCATGGCTTCCGTCATTCATTGGAGGTGTTTTGTTGGGGGAGGAGCGCGGCCACGATGAGCGTACTTTGCGTCGCAGGCGCCGCCAGCCGATCACCACGCTGGTTACGCAAAGCGCGAAGCCACCGAGCGAGAATCCAACCAACAATACATCCCAGAGCGGACGCCGATCGACCAATCCGCGCAAATCCCAGCTATGGAAAGCTGCGAAAAGCCAGCGCTTCCAGCGGGCGTGATTGTCGATGCGGTTGTGGATGGTCCCGGTGTATGGATCCACGTGCAGCCAGGTGTTGGCGTCGTCGTTGAACTCCACCCGCAGAATCGGCAGGCGTTTCTCGACATGCCCCAGCATGGTGTGGGGTGCGCGGTCGATGTACCAGTTGTCGTGCTCGCGCAGTACGATCGCCCTGTTGACGGTCGCCGTGGGCATGGATTTCGCGGCGGCAGCCGTCAGGGCGTCGAAATCGAACATCGCCAGCGGCGGAGTTGCGCCGTTGCCCGGGACCACGCGGGTTCTGCCGGATGCATCACGGGCGATATACCAGGGCTTGCCATCGAACCAATGCCATTGGAGTTCCTTGACTGCGCCGAGGTCGGGGGTTGCGCGCGCAACAGCCGCTTGAGGCGAAACGCCGAACGCAGCAGGTTCCAGCTTGCCACCGGCGAATGCAGTACTGTCATGGTGCGCATGTGAAGGCGTGAACACCTTCCACGGGTTCATCGACATCAGGCCGCTGAATATCCACAGGATGGTCGCCGCCGAGAACATCAGGCCGAGAATGTGGTGCCAGCGCATCCACGGTTCGCGGTACGGGATGTGCGAGCCTCCCTTTCGATACACGTCGCGCACGCGCCAGCGCAGGATGCCGATCCACGTGCCGAGTGTCGCCATCAAGGTGGCCGCCAGCGAGCTGTAGACCACGATGTCGGCCCAGGCCGGGTCGAAGACGTTGCCGCGGAACATGTAGAGCCAGTGCAGCCAGGCGCCCACCCGGTTCCAGCCGCGTTCCGTCGCGGTGCTGTCGCGCACAACTTCGCCAGTGCGGGAGGACACGTAGACCTCGGACCCTGCGGCGTCGGGAATCGCGATGCGGTACAGCGGCCGGTGGGGATCCAGCGCACGCGAGTGGGTCCAGGCGTCTTCGCGAAGGGAGTCGATCAACGTGACGTCGTGCTCGTCGGCAAACTCGCGAGCTGCCCGCAGGGCGTCTTCGGGCCCCACGCTGGTGATGGCCACGCCACTGCGCGCATCGATCGCGAACCATTGTTCGCGGCCCTTGCGGATCAGGTAACGCGGTGCGCCCGCCACCATGGCCAGGCGCATCTCGTCCGTGCCGCCCTTGAGGCCGGTGGCTGCCAGGGCGACCGCCGGTGGAACGCAGCAATCCGCCAAGGCCAACGCCGGAAGGTGTCGCAGCCTTTCCTGCGGCGTGAGCTTGGGGTAACCCACATACATCATGACGACGCCGGAGAAGAACCAGAGCGCCATCACGATGCACAGGGCGATACCGGCCCACCGATGCAGAAGATAAAGCCAGCGCTTCATTTCCCGCTCCGTCAATAGGTCGCGCGCAGCGCGAGCTCGAAGCTGCGCGGCTCGCCAAATATGAACAATGGCGTTCCGGTGGCGTTCGACACGTACAGCTTGTCGGTGGCGTTGCGTACCCTGGCCGTCAATGTGGCGTTCTTCGTCACCCGGTAGCTGGCAAACAGGTCCAGCAACTGGTACCCGGGAGCCGTGATCGTGTTGGCGTTGTCCGCATAGACCGAGCCCACATGCCGTAGCCAGGCACCGGACTCCCAACCGGGCTTGCCGCTCCAGGTGACCCAGAGGTTGGCGGTGAGCTTCGGTGTGTTGGGCGGCGCGTTGCCGGCCCGGGAGACGCCGCCAGCCTCGACCAGATTGTCGAAGCGCGCCTCCGCATAGCCGGCATTGGCCTGGATGCGCCAGTCGCTCGAGATGCGGGCCCCGACGCTGGCCTCGATGCCTGACGAGGATTGCTGCCCCACAGGAATGGGAGGCCCGGCCGGATTGGCGGGGTCGGTAATCGAAAGGTTCTTGCGTACGATGCGATAGGCCGCCAGGGTGGCGGACGCCTTCTTGTCCCAGAAGTCGAACTTGGTGCCTGCTTCCCACTGGGTTCCGGTTGTAAGCGGGAAGTCGCGCAGTTGGGCGAACGTGCCGGTCATCAAGACTCCGGCCGGCGGATCGGCCGCAGTGCTGTACTGAACGTACATGTTTGCGCTTGGGCTGATCTCGTACATCAGGCCCATGCGCCCGGTGCTCGCCTTGTAGTCGATACCGTAGAGGCGCGGATCTGCGGCCGTGACCGCCCGACGATTCTGGATGCGAATGGCGATGAAGTCCTGCCGCAAGCCAGTGGTGAGACTCCATCCGCCACCGAATTTCGTGCGGTTCTCGGCGAAGAAAGCGCGTGAGCGAACAGTGTTTTCGCGATCGGGATTGGTGGCGTCCTGGGCGCTGGGGAGGACACCGAAAAATGTATTCAGAGTCGGCGAATACGGATTGACCGTGTCCAGCGGCGCGCCTGCGATGGCAGAGAATGCCGGCGACGAGAACGGATAGCGTGTCTGCCGGTTGATGCTGATATCGAAACCGCCAGCCCAGGCGGTGTCGAGTCCGAACAATTTGCCCTTGTGGCTGGCTTCTATCTTGTCACCCCAGAGGCGGTGGCCGTGGCGCTGGGCGAATAGCGCTCCGCGTTCGACTGCGGTATTGGCGGCATTCCAGCGATACACCTCGACGTTGCGATAGAGCCGTTCCGCGTCGTAGTGGTACGCCGTATTGGTGAATGTCGTGCCTTTCGACGCGCGCCATTCGGTGATCGATCGTCCCCACAGGATCTGGTTGCCGTACAACCCGTCGGCGACGTTGTAGTTGATGCGAATGGTGGCCGGATCGACTTCGCCCCCTGAGGCGGGCCGGCGCACGGGCGTGCCCCAGTAGGGCAGGCGCTTCTCATCGGCGCGCTCGATGGCGAGCGTGTGCGAAACGCCTGGCGCCAGGTCGGCGAGCCACGAGAACGACAGGGCGTTGCTTTCCGACTTGCCGGGATTGACGTAGCCATCCGACTGCGAGCGGCTGACGTCGAACCGCACCCAGTTCGTCGCTTCCTTGCCGCCAAGGGCGACGTTGATGCCGTATGCGGCGCGCAGGGTGTTAAAGGAGGCTCCGGCCAGGTAGGCGTCCTGCACCAACGCGTCGCGTGTGGCGACCTTGCTGACGTAGTTGATGGTTCCGCCGACCGCACCGCTCCCATAGAGATAGCTGGAAGGACCGCCGAGAACCTCGACGCGGTCGATCAGCCAGGCATCGATCGGTCGTGCCGCGATGGCGTCGTACTGCACGGTGATGCCGTTGAACGTTTGTGTCACCTGCGACCCGGAAAAGCCGCGCATTGATGCATAACCGGCAAAACCCGGGGGCGCATTGGTGGCCGAGGCGTGCAGGCCGGGCGCCGCCAGCAGTGCTTCCTGGGTGTTGCGCGCATCGCGCGCTTCCATGTTGGCGCGATCGATGATCGTCACGGAGGCGGGAGTCTCGCGGGCGGTCAGGCCCAGTCGGCTGCCTGTACCAATGACCGTGTCAAGTTGCGGACGCTCCAGGGTATCCTGTCGTCCGGTGACTTGGACTTCGCGAAGTTCCTGTTGTGACAGCGCGGGCGAAGACGTGATCGCCATGAACGCCGCGGCAAGCGCGACAGGGGACGAAAGGCTTGAAGCGTCGAATGCGTCGGCCATAGGGCGGCGCCTGAACAGCAGTTTCATGAATCCTCCTTAAATGGCCGCATATGGCAGGCGCTCCTTGGGCGACTGCTGCTCAAATGCGGCGTGGACCAACCGAACGGGCGCTGCTCGTCACACAACGCCACCGAGTGGGGGCTCTTCAGGAGGGGAATGGAGGTCCGGTTGCAGGCGGTGTGAGGGCGGCAGGGTCGTGTGGGTACCACAAGCGGCCATGTCCAATCGCACTTTCACCGGCGGTGATGCCGGGCATGGCGGCCTGTATCGCGGGCAACCCGGTTCCGGCAGCGCTGCAAAGCGCGCAATGATCGACATGCCCGGTGGATGTATCGGTTTCACGAAACGTGCCGTCCGCCTCGACGACGACCCGCTTGCTTGCGCCCGACGGACTGCAAACAATCTGGCCGAGTCGACTCTCCTGTGCCATGCGGGCATAGGTGACCACCGGCATGGCGAATTGCATCAACGCGATGCAAAAGGCGAATACCGAAAGGCCGAGACGATACAAGCGATACATGGTTGCGAGCTAGACGGGTGGGTTTCGCAGATGGCGTCAGCTACTTTTTCGCCGCATGGGCATCATGTCCAGCATGTGCGCCATGTGCAGCGTGGCCTGCGCTGCCGTCCACCCTGACCGTACCCTCGAACAGAGCGAACATCCTGCGCCGTGTCTCGGGGACGCCCGCCTCAGCCTTCGCGACGGCCTTTTCCATGCTTGACGCATCGGTGGCGGACATGCCGGTCTGGCGCAGCGCAGCGGCTTTTGCCAGGCCGTCGCCACCGCAGACGATGACAGTCCATTTGCCATGGTCGCGACGCAGCAAGGCACGTCCGCCGCGTTTCTCCTGCGTCCAGCCGGCGATGGCGTGGTTACCGACCACGGAAACCGGGTCGACTTCCACGAGCGCCCCGGGCTTGTCCCAGATGGCCTTGATGGCGCTGCGAATCTCGGCGGCGTTTTTGTCTTGTGCATCGGCGACCTGCACCTGAGCGAGCGAGATAAAGACGCTGCCGACCGCAAGAATCAACTTCAAGAATGTGCTGCTGGCGCGCTGCCGCGTGGAACGATTGAGCATGTTTCCCTCGTGGAAAGTCGTTAGCCGCCCGTAGGCCGGGCAGGGCGAAAAACTGAAACGATGACTCTGGCCGTCAACGGCCAGGTCGGGGCTGCCTGTGGGTCAGGAGCCGGAGGGAGGCCCGGTGGCGGGCGGTGCGCTGACGGCCGAACCTGATGGATAGCAGGTCTGGCCTACACGGATCAGCGCCGGCGAGCGGGCGCTTTCATGGATGGATATCAGGGTGGCGATCGGTGTCGGCCCTGTTGAAGCGCACAACTGGCAATGGTTGTTCTGGCTGGCATCTGCGGCGACTTCCTGCGCAACACCGTTGGCGTCGATCACCACCTTCTTCATGCCTTGCGGAGAGCAGATCTCCTGCGTCAGGCCATTCTCTTTGGCCATCTTGGCGTAAGCGAGCACAGGCACGCCGGCCTGGATCAACGCGATGATCAAGGCGAAGGCGAGAAACCTGAAGTGGCGAAACGCGCGCATTCGCGAAGTATAGCGCCACGCCGATTGGTTCAGAACAGATGGTTCTGCCCCAGGCAATCCGGTGCGCGGGTGCAGGTGGTCTGGGTGCGAATGCTCGGCATCGTCGGGTGAATCGGGGAAATGCCTCGCTGCTTGTTGGTCGGTATGAACATTGCTAAATTCGTCATACCGTGCGGCTCCCATTTCCGAAAGTCCTTTGCGCCGCAGCCGCCTCGATGGCAGTTGCGGCATCGGCGCAGGAAGCCGCCCTTCTTCCGGAAGTGACCGTCAGTGGCCACTACGACAACGCCATCAGCACGTCCGATGCCGCCAGCGAGGGTGCGGTCACCGCGCGCCTGATCGAAAGCCGGCCTTTGTTGCGCCCGGGCGAACTTCTGGAATTCGTCCCTGGCGTCATCGTCACCCAGCACTCCGGTGACGGCAAGGCCAACCAGTACTTCCTGCGCGGCTTCAACCTCGACCACGGCACCGATTTCGCCACCTTCGTCGATGGCATGCCGGTCAACATGCGCAGCCACGCGCACGGCCAGGGCTATACCGACCTCAATTTCCTGATTCCTGAATTGGTCGATCGCATTGCCTATCGCAAGGGGCCGTATTTCGCCGAAGACGGCGATTTCGCTTCCGCTGGCTCGGCGCGCCTGGGACTGAAGAATCGCTTGCCGCAGGGGCTTGCCTCGTTGACCGTAGGCGAGCGTGGCTACCGGCGCCTGTTGGCAGCCGATTCGACCCGGGTGGGCGACAAGTCGCTTCTGTATGCAGTCGAGGCCGCCGGTGCCAACGGGCCGTGGGAGAACCCGGAGCGGCTCAAGAAGCTCAATGCGTTGTTGCGCTGGTCCGGCGGCACGCCGCAGAACGGCTTTTCCCTCACCGCGATGGCGTACACCGCGAAATGGAGTTCCACCGACCAGATTCCTCGGCGTGCGGTCGATAGCGGCGCGCTGGGGCGGTTTGGTGCCGTCGATGCGACCGATGGCGGCGAGACCGCCCGCTACAGCCTGTCGTGGAACCTGCGACGCCAGTCGGCCGACACGGCGTTCGAATTCAACGCCTACGCGATGCGCTCGAGGCTGGATCTGTTCAGCAACTTCACCTATGCGCTGGACGACCCGGTCAATGGGGACCAGTTCCTGCAATCCGAGCGACGCAGCATGGCCGGGTTCGACACCAGCCACACCTGGTTTGGCAATGCGGGCGGATTTGCTTCAACGACCCGCCTGGGGGCGCAAGGGCGCTTCGACAGGTTGTCTCCGGTCGGGCTGTACGCCACCGCGGCGCGATCGGTACTGTCCACCACCCGCGAGGATCGCATCGGCCAGGGCAGCCTCGGGTTGTTTGTGGAGAACACCCTGCAATGGCACGCGAAGTTCCGCAGTATCGTCGGGCTGCGCTACGACCGTTACCGCTTCAAGGTGTCCAGTGACAATGCCGCCAATTCCGGTCAGGTTGCCGACGGCATCGTTTCGCCCAAGCTGAGCCTGATTTTCGGGCCATGGGCCCGTACCGAGCTTTTCGCCAACCTTGGACGTGGCTTTCACAGCAACGATGCGCGCGGCACGACACAGACCATCGCGCCCAGGAGCGGCCTCGCCACAACGCCGGTCACCCCCCTGGTGCGCACCCGCGGCTTCGAGTTGGGGGTGCGCAGCGAGGCGATCAACGGGCTGCAAAGCTCCATTGCGCTCTGGCGTCTCGATATCGATTCCGAACTGCTGTTCGTTGGCGACGCCGGCGAAACCGAGCCCAGCCGCGCCAGTTCCCGTAGCGGCATCGAGTGGAACAACCGCTATGTCGCCGCCCAGTGGCTGGTGTTCGACTTCGACGTGGCGTTTTCGAAGGCGCGTTTCAGGTCGTTTGATCCCGCTACCGACCTGGGCGTGCATATTCCCGGCGCGCTGGAAAAGGCCGTCAGTTTTGGCGTGTCCGTCCGTGACCGCGGCCCATGGTCAGGCCATTTGCACTGGCGCTACCTGGGGGCGCGACCGCTGATCGACGACAACAGCGTGCGTTCGGCGCCCACCAGCCTGGCGCACGTGCGGGTCGGCTACAGGATTTCCGGCAGCATGCGCGTTGCGCTCGATGTCTTCAACCTGTTCAACCGCAAGGCCAGCGACATCGACTACTTCTACGAGTCGCGTCTGCGCGGCGAGGCTGCCAGTGTGAGCGACGTGCATTTCCATCCGGTGGAGCCGCGCACCCTGCGGCTGACCTTCTCCACGGGGTTCTGAGCAGTCGCCTACAGCACGTAGCGGGCGAGGTCTTCCGACTTGGAAAGCTCGCCCAGGCGCATGTCGACGTAGGCAGGGTCGATGGTGATGGTGCGGCCTTCGGATTTCACTGCCTCGAAGGAGATGTCCTCGAGCAGCTTTTCCATAACGGTGTAGAGCCTTCGTGCGCCGATGTTCTCGGTCTTCTCGTTCACCGAGAAGGCGATCTCGGCCAGCCGGCGGATGCCTTCCGGCGTGAAGGCCAGCACGACCCCTTCGGTCGCCAGAAGGGCCTCGTACTGCTTGGTGAGCGACGCATGGGTGGCGGTGAGGATCTTCTCGAAGTCCGATACGGCCAAAGATTCGAGCTCGACGCGGATCGGGAAGCGCCCCTGCAATTCCGGGATCAGGTCGGAGGGCTTGGCATAGTGGAATGCGCCCGAACCGATGAAAAGAACATGGTCGGTCTTGACCATGCC
Source organism: Burkholderiales bacterium (assembly GCA_965279115.1). Taxonomy (GTDB): domain Bacteria; phylum Pseudomonadota; class Gammaproteobacteria; order Burkholderiales; family JAEUOS01; genus JAEUOS01. The sequence continues at coordinate 1,337,874 of OZ257137.1, read as the reverse complement.
GTACTTGGTGGTGACGGTGGTGCCTTCGACCAGCGGCAGCAGGTCGCGCTGCACGCCCTGGCGCGAGACGTCGGCGCCCTGCATTTCCGAGCGGCTGGCGATCTTGTCGATCTCGTCGATGAAGACGATGCCGTTCTGCTCCAGGTTGTGGATGGCGCGGGTCTTGAGCTCGTCGTCGTTGACCAGCTTGGCGGCCTCCTCGTCAGTCAGGACCTTGAGCGCGTCCTTGACCTTGAGTTTCTTGGCTTTCTTGCGTGACTGCCCGAGGTTGGCGAACATGCCTTGCAATTGCGAGGTCAGCTCCTCCATGCCGGGCGGTGCAAGCACTTCCATCTGCGCCGCTGCCTGGGTGACCTCGATCTCGATCTCGCGCTCGTCGAGTTCGCCTTCGCGCAGCTTCTTGCGGAATTTCTGGCGCGTGGCGTTTTCCGGCTCATCAGCCGTCGAGGCATGGAAGCCGAAGTCGCGCGCCGGCGGCAGGAGGGCATCGAGCACCCGCTCCTCGGCGGCGTCGGCGGCGCGCAGGCGTACCTTTTTCATTTCCGATTCGCGGGTCTGCTTGATGGCCACCTCGGCCAGGTCGCGGATGATGGTGTCCACATCGCGCCCGACGTAACCCACTTCGGTGAACTTGGTGGCCTCGACCTTGATGAAAGGGGCGTCGGCCAGCTTGGCCAGGCGGCGCGCGATCTCGGTCTTGCCCACGCCGGTGGGGCCGATCATCAGGATGTTCTTGGGCGTGATCTCGGAGCGCAGGGGCTCGGCCACGTTCTGCCTGCGCCAGCGGTTGCGCAGCGCGATGGCGACCGCCTTCTTGGCGCGCGCCTGCCCGACGATGTGCTTGTCGAGTTCGTGGACGATTTCCTGCGGGGTCATGGAAGACATGGGGCGTCCTCTGGTTTCCTGTTTGAGTGGTGGCAGGCAGGGGCGGGCACGGCGCGGTGGCATTTGCCGCGCAACTGGCGTTGCCGCTCGCCTATTCCAGCACTTCGATGACGTGGTTCTGGTTGGTGTAGATGCAGATCTCGCCGGCGATCTCGAGCGCTTTCTTCACCACGTCGGCCGCCGGGAGTTCGGTGTTGTCGATGAGCGCCTTGCAGGCCGCCTGGGCATAGGCGCCGCCGGAACCGATGGCGACAATGCCCTGTTCCGGTTCGAGCACGTCGCCATTGCCGGTGATGATGAGCGAATGGTCGCGGTCGGCCACCGCCAGCATGGCCTCGAGCCGGCGCAGGATGCGGTCGGTGCGCCAGTCCTTGGCCAGTTCGACGGCAGCGCGCAGCAGATGCCCCTGGTGCTTTTCCAGTTTGGCCTCGAAGCGCTCGAACAGCGTGAAGGCATCGGCGGTGCCTCCGGCGAAGCCGGCCAGGATGCGGTCCTGGTACAGGCGCCGCACCTTGCGGGCGCTGGCCTTGATGATGATGTGGCCGAGGGTGACCTGGCCGTCGCCGCCAAGCGCGACCTGACGGCCGCGGCGCACGGATACGATAGTGGTGCCGTGATACTGTTCCATTGGAGGTTCAGGTGGGGGCGGCTGCGCCGCAATCAAGGGAGGGCCGATCGGGTTTCGATCGATGCGCGCCTAGTTCTTGCGGCGGGCCATTTTCAGGTAGGCCGTAAAGCCCATGGTGACGAAAAGCGTCGCCAGCAACGGGCTCGGACTGCGCAATTCGACCGATTTTCCGGCTGATTTCAATGCCGCCGCCAGGTTGAGCAGCGACCCGGCGGCGATGAAGTCCATGCGCTTCAAGTGATAGACGTCGATGACCACATGGCTTTTCTCGGCCGCGAGTTCGCCGATACCCTTGAGAACAGCTTCAGCGCCGCCTTCGATTTCACCACGCAGGAAGAACGCTCCGTCGTCGGCCTCAGTCGGCGGTGCGGGTACGGTTTCAGGTTTGGCAGCCCCCTTGGGCGCCTCGACCCAGGAAGGAGGTGACACCTCATAGGTGACGCAGTAGTTGAGCGCCGCCTCCTCGAACGGGTCATGCATGCCCAGTTCCTGGTACAGGTCGAGCAGCAGCAGCCAGTATGTTTCGGGAATGTCACTGCGTCCGGTCTCGATCTGGCCCTGCAGGAGGGCGATCACGTGCTCCGCGCCGACAAGCACCACCGAATGTGCGGATTTTCGCAGGGCCGCCAGGCATGCGCGAAATTCATCGCTGCCTTCCGGGGCGATGCGCTCCACTTTCGCGAGGTCGATGCGCAAGGTCCGATGCTTGGCGGCGATGGTGCGCAGGTTGGCGAATTGCTTCGCGGCGGCGGCGTCGAGCTTTCCAGTCAGCGCAACCTGCGGGGAACTGGCGGGGGCCGTGTTCTTGACCTCGGAGCGGTCGTTAAATGCCGGCGGCGAGGTCTCGAAACGAATGGCGAACTTGATCGCGGCGGCTTCAAATTCGGCGCGGCGACCCTGGTTCTCGAAGAGGTCGAAAAGCATCAGCCAGGCCTGACGCGCCGCCTGGTTGGGAATTTCATCGCTTTGAACCGCTTCTTCAAGCGCGCTTTGCGCCGCGGCGTCCTGGCGGTTTGCGTACAGGATTGCCGCTTCCTCGAGCGCGGGCGCGGACTCGAACGGGCTTTCCTGAATTTCCATCATCATCACGGAGTTGGGTTCTCCGGACCTGCCCGGCGCACGGGCCGGAGCAGCAGCCGGTGACTTTTGCGCGGCGCGTGAACCACCGCCCGACTGGAATCCGTGTTCTATGACGGGCTTCGCCCCGGCCTGTCGACTGGCGGCGCGCGCCAGTTCTTCGGGTACATCCAGCGACGCCATCTCCGCCTCGACGCGATCGATGGTCGCCGGGGAAACCTTGGCGGAATCAGCCGGCTGCTGGCTGCCCGCAGCGGGGCGCGCCGTGCCAGTACTTGCTGGCGCGCGCGTGGAGGAACGCGTGCGTCCGGCAGGGGCCGGAGGCTCGCTTCCCTTCTTGTTGAAAATTGAAAAAGCCACTTAGGCGATCAAGCAGGGCAGCAGGGTTCACAACCGCCCGGGCTCCCGAATTGTGGACGTGAGAAACGGTCTTGTACCACAGATTCTGCCACGCTGTAGAGGGGACAAACCGCCTGACGCAAATGTTGACATGGCCCGGCGACCCGGGTGCGGTGTCGCAGCCATCGCGGCCGTGATGCTGCCGCCACGCGACGGCGGGTGTCCGGTTCCGGCTTACTCGCCGTACATCTTCTGCTTGAGTTCACGGCGCTGTTGCGCCTCGATCGAAAGGGTGGCGGTCGGGCGTGCCAGCAGGCGCTTCAATCCGATCGGTTCGCCGGTTTCGTCGCAATAGCCGTAGTCGCCGGCTTCGATACGGGCCAGCGACTGCTCGATCTTCTTCATGAGCTTGCGCTCGCGGTCGCGGGTGCGCAACTCCAGCGCGTGCTCTTCCTCGATGGTCGCGCGATCGGCGGGATCGGGTACCGACGGTGTTTCACGCAGGTGTTCCGAGGTCTCGCCGGCGTTGGTCATGAGCTCCTCGCGGAGGGTCTGGAGGGTCTGGCGGAAAAAAGCCAGTTGCGCCTCGTTCATGTAGTCCTTGGCCGGCATGCGCAGCAATTCCGCCTCGGTGGGTACCTTTACCGGCTGCTTGGATTTGACCGCACTCATTGAATTCCCCTGCTTGCCGGCAAACCGGCGATTAGCCCACGGTGCACAGTTCCAGCCCCTTGACGAAAACGTCCTTCGGCAGGTTGCGCCCAATAAAAACCATTTTACTCGTTCTCTTCTCGTCGGGACCCCATGGCTTGGCCAGATCGCCCCCCATCATCATGTGCACGCCCTGGAACACCACGCGGCGATCCTGGCCGGCCATGTTGAGCACGCCCTTGTAGCGCATCATGTCCTTGCTGTACACCTGGATCATGGCCGACAGGAATTCCTCGAGTTTCATCGAGTCGAACGGCTTGTCGGTCTTGAAGATGAACGACTGCACCTGGTCATCGTGCTCGTGGTCCTCGTCGTCGAGAAAGCCGGGCTCCACCTCGAGGATGGAGTTGAGGTTGAAGCCGCGGATATCCAGAATGTCGTCGATCGGTGTATTGCCGAAATGCACCGGCTTGATCGGCGCGCGCGGGTTCATGCGCTTGAGCCGGTCCTTGAGGCGGTTCTGCTCGTCTTCCGGCACCAGGTCCATCTTCGAGAGCAGGATCCGGTCGGCGAACCCTACCTGCTCCTGCGCCTCATGGTGCTCATCAAGTTGCGTCTGGGCGTGCTTGGCGTCGACCACCGTGACGATGGCGTCGAGCAGGTAGTACTCGGCGATGGCGTCGTCGATGAAAAAGGTTTGCGCCACCGGCGCCGGATCGGCGAGCCCGGTGGTCTCGATGATGACGCGGTCGAATGAAAGTTTCTTGTCCTCGCGCTTGCGCTTCAAGTCGCCGAGGATGCGCACGAGGTCGCCGCGCACGGTGCAACAGATGCAGCCGTTGTTCATCTCGATGATCTGTTCCTGCCCCTGTTCGCGCAGCAGGATGTCGTTGTCCACGCCCTCCTCGCCGAATTCGTTCTCGATCACGGCGATGCGGTGGCCGTGATCCTCGGAGAGGATGCGGTTCAGGAGCGTGGTTTTTCCAGCGCCGAGGAAGCCGGTGAGGATGGTGACGGGTACTTGGCTTGCCATTGTGGTCTTTCAGGATTGGCGCTCGTCATCGACGGCGCGGGAGAATAGCAGAAATGCGCGCGCCCGGCGTTTTCCTGCGGATGATTGCACAAGCAAAGCCCAAGCCAAGGCGGGCATGTCGACCTGCGCGGGTTTCAGCCGGCGCAGGCGGCGCAAACTCCCCTGACCGACAGCTCGATTTCCTCACCCCGGAATCCCTCGGGGAGTTGCAGGTCGAGCGTTCTGCCGACAGGCAGGCAAAACACATTGCCGCATGCACGACACTTGAAATGCGCATGCGATTCGTCGCGCCTGCCGACCACGCTGAAGCGGTATACGCGCTCATCATCGGCAATCTTGTGCGCAAGTCCTTCGCCGGTGAGCCAGTCGAGCACGCGATAGACGGTGACGCGGTCGATGTGCGCACTTTCCAGCGCCAGTTCCACTTCGCGATGCGACAAGGCGCGATTGGCGCGGGTAAGCAACTCGAGGATCGCCACGCGCGCGCCAGTGACGCGGGCGCCCGTGGCGCGCAGGCGAGAGGTGGGGTCGGGTGCGGAAACCGCGGGCATTTGCCGAGTCTAGAGGATGGTTTGCGCCAGCGCAAATTTGCGGTGGAAGAATTGACCAATCCCGGGCGTGCGCGCTGCGCGAGCCCTAACGGCGCAAGACCAGTCCCTTGAGGTATTCGCCTTCAGGAAATGCCAGTCGTACCGGATGGTCAGCCGCTGCAGACAGCCTTTGCTCTATGAGCGCATCGATGCCCGCGTCTAGCGCGGCGCCGGCGATGATCTTCTGGAACAGGTCGGCGCTGACGCCACCCGAGCACGAGAATGTGACAAGCCGGCCGCCCGGCTTCAGCAGCTTGAAGCCGAGCAGGTTGATGTCCTTGTAGGCACGCGCGGCGCGCTCCACCGAGGCCGGTGTGGGGGCGAACTTCGGCGGATCCAGGATGACAAGGTCGAAGCTTCGGCCGGTGTTGCGCAAATCGCGCAGCGCGTTGAAGACGTCGTCTTCACGCCACTCGGCACGGGCCGCATCCAGGCCGTTGGACTGCACGTTTGTGCGCGCGATATCCAGGGCCGGACCGGAGGAGTCGATCGAGAGTACCTTCCCTGCACCACCTGCCAGCAGGCTCAGTGAAAATCCGCCCGTGTAGCAAAAGCAGTTGAGCGCCTCCATGCCGGGCCTGGCGTTGGCGAGTTCGCGCACGATGCGGCGGTTCTCGCTCTGGTCGAGGTAAAAGCCGGTCTTGTGACCGCCGGCAATGTCCACCGCGATGCGGACGCCGTGTTCTTCAATGACCGTACTGTCAGGAGGCGCGCCGCGCAAAGGCCCGCTGCGCGGCGCCAGGCCCTCCAGCTGCCGAACGTCGGCGTCCGAGCGCTCGTAGAGGTCGGTCAGCCCGGTGGCGCCGAGCAGGGCATCGGCGATCTCCACACGCCATTTCTCAGCCCCGGTGGAAAGAAACTGCGCAACCAGGGTGTCGCCATAGCGGTCGACGATCAGGCCCGGCAGCCCATCGGATTCGCCATGCACCAGGCGCATGCCTTCACCCGGACGGTGCTTGCGCCGGCGCGAGATCGACTGGGCGATGCGCTCGGCGAAGAAGCGCGCGTCAATTCGCAGATCCGCGTCGAATGTCCATACACGTGCGCGAATCTGCGACTGCGGGCTGTAGGCTGCCAAAGCGAGAACGCCGCCGCCGTGGCTGCGGATACGGACGGTTTCTCCCGGCAGAGGCTCGCCCGAGACCTTGTCCACCGCGCCCGAAAAAACCCAGGGGTGACGGCGCGCCAGCGACTTTTCCTTGCCGGCCTTGAGGAAAACATCAATCAAGCGCGTTCACTTTCTCCTGGCGCGCGGATGGGCCGCATCGTAAACGCGCGCCAATTGCTGGAAGTCGAGATGGGTGTAGATCTGCGTGGTGCTGATGTTGGCGTGGCCCAGCAACTCCTGCACCGCCCGCAAGTCGCTGGAGGATTGCAGCACGTGAGTGGCAAAGGAATGGCGCAACACATGCGGATGCACATTCGCCGGGACTCCGCTGCGATTCGCCCAATCCTTCAGGCGCGCCTGCACCACCGCCGGTGCGATCCGCCTGCCGCGCGCGCCCACGAACAGCGCGGTTTCGTCCGGTCTGGCGATCTGTCCCCGCACGCCAAGCCAGGCGACAAGCGCCTGCACTGCCTTTTGCCCGACCGGCACGGTGCGGGTTTTTCTGCCCTTGCCGGTTACCGTGACTTCGGCATTCCGCTCATCGAGCCATCCGGCAGATTCGGGGCTCGCAATCAGGTCGAGGCCGACCAATTCGGCCAGGCGCAATCCGGATGAATAGAACAGTTCGAACATCGCGAGATCGCGCAGTTCTTGCGGATTGTCCGGGTCGGGCGTGGTGTGGTCGAGCAGCATGCCGGCATGGTCCACCGACAAGGCCTTTGGCAAGGTGCGTGGGGCACGTGGTGCGCGGATTCCGGCCGCCGGGTTGCTCTCGAAAGCGCGGCGCCGGCAAGCCCAGGCGAAGAAACTGCGCCAGGCCGACAATGCCCGCGCGATCGAGCGCGGCGCCAGACCTCTCTGGTGCAGGCGTGCGGCGAAGGTGCGGATTTCTGCCGGGCGCAGCGTTTCCAGCGGCCGGCCGTCTGCAAACCGGAATAGCACCTCGAGCTCCCGGCCGTAGCTTTCGAGGGTGGCAGGGGAGTAGTTGCGCTCCGTCGCCAGAAAAGACTGGAAGTCCGCCGCCAGATCAACATGACCCGTAGCGGCGGCCTTCATCCCGCGGGAAACAGTTGCGTGAGAGCGGCCGACAGCGATTCGGCAAGTCGCTCAAGATACAGCGTACCCATGCCGGAATAGAAGCGGCGCTCGTCTTCGCTGGCGAAGGCTAGCAGTCCGCCACCGCCTGCGTTGCCGCGTACCGCCATCAGTGCGAGTGATTTCAGGTGGGACGCGCCTTCGCCGAACCAGCTCGCCAGTTCTTCCCCGATCGGAGCGCCGTCCGCGACCAGCCCATGGATGGGGCCGCAGTATGGAAGCTTGAGGGCGGGACTGCCCGAGACCACGAGTTGCCTGAGCGGCTCGCTGACCGGGGAGGCCCAGTCCGGGCCGGAAAACTCGTTTTTGACACCCCAGACGCGAAACACCGTGTGGGGAATGGCGAAATCTTCGCGGAGGTGATAGTTGAGCGTTTCGATCACGCGGGTCGCCGAAACCGGCGCGGCGGCCAGGAGTGCAAGGTTCAACCGGTGCATCTTGTTGGAAAGCGCGTCATTGCTGTGCCCGGTCTCGACCAGATCCGCGAGCGTGTGCTCGAGCGAACGCACTTTCTCCCGCAGGTTGAGCATTTGCCGTTCCGGCAGCGAGATGGCGCGGCCGCCATGCGGATGTGGCACGAAGATCTGCGCCATCAGGTCGGCGTAATCCTCGAAGAATTTGGGATTGTGCTGCAGGTACTGCGCGACGGCGTCGGGGTTCATCCGGAAACTCGCTTAAGGCGTGGGGAGATTGTACGGGCAGCGTCGTGGTTACTCAACTGCAGGGATGTCGATGCTGCCTTCGAAAACGGTGACGGCCGGGCCGGTCATGAACACCGACGTCCCGGGGCCCGACCAGCGAATCGACAACTGGCCGCCGCGCGTGTCGACCAGAACCGGCCTGTCGGCGTCGAGCAGACCGCGGTCCATGCCCGCCACCACGGCGGCGCAGGCACCGGTGCCGCAGGCCAGGGTTTCGCCCGAGCCGCGCTCGAAGACGCGCAGCCGGATGTGGCTGCGCGAAACCACCTGCATGAACCCGGCGTTGACACGCGCTGGGAATGCGGCGTGCGATTCGATTTGCGGACCATCAAGCGCAACCGGCGCGGTATCGACGTTGGCGACCACCTGTACGGCATGCGGATTCCCCATCGAAACGATGGTCACTTCCACGGCATGATCGGGCAGCGCGATGAAATGGCGGTGCGGCGTTCCCGCGTGGCTTGCGTGCTCCGGGTCGAACGGCAATGCCGCCGGTTCGAACGAGGGCACACCCATGTCGACGGTGACGCGTCCGTCGGCCTCCAGGCGGGGTTCGATGATCCCGCGCATGGTTTCCACCCGGATGCGGTCCTTGGCCGTCAAGCCGTGATCGCGCACAAAGCGCACGAAGCAGCGCGCGCCATTGCCACACTGCTCGACTTCACCGCCATCCGCGTTGAATATGCGGTAGCGGAAATCGATGCCCTCGCCGCTAGCCGCCTCGACGATCAGGATCTGGTCCGCGCCAATGCCGAAATGCCGGTCGGCAAGGGCACGCCATTGTTCGCGGGCAAGTTCGACCTTTTGTCTGGTTGCGTCGATGACGATGAAGTCATTGCCCAGGCCGTGCATCTTGGAGAACTGAAGTTTCATGGCGTTTGCGGTCGGTGATCGCGGTTCAGTACAAGGAAGGTTCGCCGGGTGGCCGGGTCTTGAAGCGCTTGTGCAGCCAATGATATTGCGACGGTGCCAGGCGCACTTGCGCCTCGATGAAGGCATTCATGCGACGGGTATCGGTCTCGATGTCCCCGCACGGATAGTCCTGCCACGGCGGATGGATAACCACCTCGTAGCCTTCCGGGGTCAGGCTGGTTGTGCAGGGAATGGTGGCCGCGCCAGCCAGACTGGCGATGCGTGGCACTGCGGTCACTGTTGCCGCGCTGACGCCGAAGAACGGTACGAAGATGGCGTCCCGCGCGCCGAAATCCATGTCCGGCAAGTAATAGAGCGGCAGGCCCGAGCGCATGGCGCGAAATGCTTCGCGCACGCCGTCCTGGCGCGATAGCAGCACCGGGTCGTTGAAGCGGCTGCGCCCGGCGATCAGGGCCCGGTTGAAGTCCGCGTTCTTCTGGTTGGCATACATCGTCGCCATGCGCCGGTCGAGCGTCAGGCGCACCCAGGCCGCGTCGAGACCGACGAAATGGGGCGCCAGCAGGATGACCGGCCGGCCAGAATTTGCGGCGAGATGCTCTTCACCACGCACACGGATCATCCGGCGCAGGCGCTCCGCCGGTGCGTGCCAGAGAATCGCGCGGTCGATAAAGCCCTGTCCGAACAGTTGAAACGTTTGCCGTATCAACGCTGCCCGGCCGGCGTCCCCCAGCTCAGGCATGCATGCCCTGATGTTGATGTCGGCGATATGCCGGCGTTCACGGGCGAAAAGATGCAGAACCCGGCCCAGCAGCGAACCGGCCGCGCGCAGTGCCGGCAGCGGCAGCGGATGGGCTATCTGCATGAGCGCCAGCAGAAGCGCTGTCATGGCGGGCTTTCCGGATCGCCGGTTCCTGCGGCCCTGATTCTGTCGTTGGGCGCCTTGTAGCGGTCATACCCCCACAGGTACTGCTCCGGACACTCGCGGATCAGCGCTTCCAGGGCGCCATTGAGCTGCGTCGCCGCGATTGCCATGTCATTGGAAAGTGGTTCGGCGAATGGCCGGACTGTGAGCCGGTATCCGCCGCCCCTGGGCAACCGTTCGGCAAAGGCGAGCAGGATGGTCGCGTTGCTGGCGCGCACCAGTCGCATGGCCAGTGTCATGGTGTAGGCCGGCTTGCCGAAGAACGGTGCCCAGACGCCTTCGCCGAAGCGCGGAGTCTGGTCGGGCAGCAGTCCTGCCGCTTCGCCGTGCCGCAGTGCGCGAATCAGGGCCCGCACGCCGGAAAAATCCGCTGCGGCGAGTTTCATGTTGGGACGGCCCCGCCCGGACTCGATCAGGGGGGTCAGAGCCGCCTTGCGCGGCCGACGGTAAAGCACCGTGATGGGGCATTGCGGTGGCGCGCGCAGTGCATAGACCTGCGCGGTGATTTCAAAGCAGCCCAGGTGCGGCGTAAGGAAGAGAATCGGCTTTCCGGCAGCGTGGGCGCGGTTTATCCACTCCCATCCGCGAGTTTCGACCACCATTTTCCCGACTTGGTCCGCCGGACGCAGCCAGATGGCCGGCAACTCCGCCATGGCCTTCCCGGCCTCGCGGATGGCCGTGCCGCGGGTAATGTCATCTGTAATGCCGGCCTGGGCCAGGTTTGCGTCGAAACATTGCCGGTAGCCCTTCGACCATTTGTAGATGAAAAGCCCGATGAGCGCGCCCATGGCATGCAGCAAGCCCAGTGGCAAGCGCGATGCGAATGTGAAAATAAGTTTAAGCACTTAGGAGGGGCGGGAGCGGTCTGCTAAAATCCTCGGTCCGCGCAAAAGCGCCCCTCAATCAACTTTTTTCAGCCCAAACTCATGAGCGAATTCTTGTTCACGTCGGAGTCTGTCTCCGAAGGCCACCCGGACAAAGTGGCCGATCAGATCTCTGATGCGGTTCTCGACGCAATTTTAGCCCAGGACCCCCGTTCACGGGTTGCCGCCGAGACACTGGTCAAGGACAACCTGATCGTTCTCGCCGGTGAAATCACCACCGGCGCCAAGGTCGACTACGCCGCCGTCGCACGCGATGCGGTGCGCAGCATCGGCTATACCGATCCCGCCATCGGCTTTGATGCCGATACCGCCACCGTGCTGGTCCAGTACGGCGAGCAATCCCAGAATATCGCCCAGGGTGTCAATGAAGGGCAGGGGCTCGACCTCAATCAGGGCGCCGGCGACCAGGGCCTGATGTTCGGCTATGCCTGCGACGAAACCCCTGAGTTGATGCCGCTTGCGATCCATCTCTCGCACCGTCTGGTGGAGCGCCAGGCCGACCTGCGCCGTGACGGCCGTCTGCCGTGGTTGCGCCCCGATGCCAAGTCGCAAGTGACCCTCAAGTATGTCGATGGGCGCCCTGCCGCGATTGACACGGTGGTGCTGTCGACACAGCACAAGCCCGGAATGACGCACAAGCAGATCGAGGAGGCGGTGATCGAGCAGATCATCAAGCCGGTACTGCCCAAAGCCTTGCTCAAGGGCGAAATCCAGTATTTGGTGAACCCCACCGGCAACTTCGAAATCGGCGGCCCCAAGGGCGATTGCGGACTGACCGGGCGCAAAATCATCGTCGACACCTATGGCGGTTCCGCCCCCCACGGTGGCGGCGCGTTCTCTGGCAAGGATCCGTCCAAGGTCGATCGTTCGGCCGCCTATGCGGCCCGCTACGTTGCCAAGAACATTGTAGCCGCCGGGCTTGCCACCAAGTGCCTGGTGCAGGTTTCTTACGCTATCGGCATCGCCAAGCCGACCAGTGTATTGGTGACCACCCAGGGCACCGGCAAGGTTTCCGACGAGAAGCTGGCCCAGCTGGTCAGCGCGCACTTCGACCTGCGGCCCAAGGGCATCATCCAGATGCTCGACCTGTTGCGTCCGATCTACCGCAAGACTGCGGCCTACGGCCACTTCGGCCGCGAAGAGCCGGAGTTCGGTTGGGAAAAGACCGACAAGGCTGCTGCTCTCAAGGCGGCCGCCGGCGTCTAAGCCCCCGGGGCAGGGTTTTGTTCTTCCCTGCCCTGTGGAAGCTCGCCGAAATGCCGTTAACCCGGGGCTGACGAAGGGCACTTTACTTTGTCGGACCGGTCGTTTTCTGGCATATAATTCGATCTGCTGAGGAGCGTTGCGACTTCGGACTTCATCGAAGCCAGGCTCAGCAAGAACAAACGGCGCTCAAACACCTTTAAACCGTGTTTGGAGCGCCGTTTTGCTTTTGTGGCAACCGGGCGCTCCGTCTTTCAAGGAGCCGTAAAGATGGCAGCCGTACTCAAGCCCGCCCAGGATTATCATGTCGCCGACATCAAACTCGCCGATTGGGGCCGCAAGGAAATCCGCATTGCCGAGACCGAGATGCCCGGTCTGATGGCCATCCGCGAAGAATTTTCGCTCACCAAGCCGCTGCGTGGCGCACGCATCACCGGGTCGTTGCACATGACGATCCAGACCGCCGTGCTGATCCAGACCCTCGAGGCGCTGGGCGCCCAGGTTCGTTGGGCTTCGTGCAATATCTATTCAACCCAGGACCATGCTGCCGCGGCCATCGCGGCCAACGGTACGCCGGTGTTCGCATACAAGGGCGAAAACCTTGACGAATACTGGGACTATACCCACCGCATTTTCGAGTGGCCGGATGGCGGCTTCTCGAACATGATCCTGGACGATGGTGGCGACGCCACGCTCTTGTTGCACCTTGGGACCAAGGCAGAGAAGGACGCATCGGTTCTCGCCAATCCCGGCAGCGAAGAGGAAATCTGCCTGTTCAACGCCATCAAGAAGCGCCTGTCGGCGCAGCCCGGCTGGTACTCGAAGCGCCTGGCGCAGATCAAGGGCGTGACCGAAGAGACCACCACCGGTGTCCACCGGCTCTACCAGATGCACAAGGAAGGTCGCCTGGCCTTCCCGGCCATCAACGTCAACGATTCGGTCACCAAGTCCAAGTTTGACAATCTGTACGGTTGCCGCGAGTCGCTGGTCGACGCCATCAAGCGTGCCACCGATGTGATGGTCGCCGGCAAGGTCGCGATCGTCGCCGGTTATGGCGACGTCGGCAAGGGCTCGGCGCAGGCGTTGCGCGCCCTTTCGGCACAGGTTTGGGTGACCGAGATCGACCCGATCTGCGCCCTTCAGGCGGCGATGGAAGGCTATCGCGTGGTCACCATGGAATACGCGGCCGAGCACGGCGACATCTTCGTCACCGCCACCGGCAACTACCATGTGATCACCCATGCCCATATGGCAAGGATGAAGGACCAGGCGATCGTCTGCAACATCGGTCACTTCGACAACGAAATCGACGTCGCCTCGCTGAAGAAGTACACCTGGGAAAACATCAAGCCTCAGGTCGACCATGTGATCTTCCCGGACGGCAAGCGCATCATCCTGCTGGCTGAAGGCCGCCTTGTGAACCTTGGCTGCGGCACCGGACATCCCAGCTATGTGATGTCGTCGTCGTTCGCCAACCAGACCATCGCGCAGATCGAATTGTTCACGCAGACCGAGAAATACCCGGTTGGCGTCTACGTCCTGCCCAAGCATCTCGATGAGAAGGTGGCGCGCCTCCAGTTGAAAAAGCTCAATGCGCAATTGAGCGAGTTGACACCGGAGCAGGCGGCCTATATCGGCGTGAAGCACGAAGGACCGTATAAGCCGGATACTTATCGTTACTAGCCTGTGTGGGCTGGGGGACGCCCCCCGGCCCATCTTCTGCGGTTGCGGCCGGGGGCTCCTTCCTTTGTCGCCAGGGGCGGTTTCGCGGGAGGTGCAATGAAGCTGCTGCTTTCATGGGTATTCAACGCGATGGCGTTGATTGCCGTTGCTTACTTTGTGCCTGGCATTGTGGTCGACGGTTTCGGATCTGCGTTGCTGGCTGCGCTTGTGCTCGGACTCATCAACACGCTGATCCGGCCGCTTCTGGTGCTTCTGACCCTGCCCATATCCCTGCTGACACTGGGCTTGTTCATCCTCGCGATCAACGGGTTCCTGTTCTGGCTCGCAGGATCGATGCTCAAGGGATTCGTCGTGACGGGGTTCTGGGATGGCGTGATCGGCGCAGTCCTGTACAGCATATTTTCATGGGCGATGGCATCGCTCATACCCGCGGGAGAAAAGAAGTAAATGAACGGCGTATTCAGTTGCGAGTTTTTTCCACCCAAGACCGAAGAAGGGCTGGAAAAGCTGCGTGCCACGAGGCGCCAGCTGGAACAGTTGAAGCCACGCTTCTTTTCGGTGACTTTCGGGGCTGGCGGCACTACGCGCGATGGCACGCTTTCGGCCGTGCTGGAAATCCAGCGCGAAGGTTTCGAGGCCGCGCCACATCTCTCGTGCATTGGCGCGACCCGCGCCGGCATCGCCTCGATCCTTGACGAATACAAGGGCAATGGCATTCGCCATCTGGTCGCCTTGCGCGGCGACATGCCGTCCGGCATGGGCGAGATGGGTGATTTTCGTTATGCTTCCGAACTCATCGCGTTCATTCGGCAACAGACCGGCGACTGGTTTCACATCGAAGCTGCCGCATATCCCGAGGTGCATCCGCAGGCGAAATCGCCGCAGGATGACCTGCTGAACTTCAAGCGCAAGGTCGATGCCGGCGCCAATGCCGGCATCACGCAGTATTTCTACAACGCCGACGCCTATTTCCGTTTCCGCGACGAGTGCGAAGGGATTGGGGTGACCGCCCCTATCGTGCCCGGCATCATGCCGATCGCCAACTTCACCCAACTTGCCCGGTTTTCCGACGCCTGCGGAACGGAGATCCCGCGCTGGATGCGCCTGAAGCTGCAGTCGTTCGGCGATGACCGGGCATCGATCCGATCGTTCGGACTGGACGTCGTGACCGAGCTTTGTGACCGGCTGCTCAGCAACGGCGCGCCAGGATTGCATTTTTATACACTCAATATGGCCGGGCTCACGTCGACCATCTGGCAGCGCCTCGGGCTATAGTCTGCGGCCCCAAATCAGGCAAGGCACGTTTCCTGCAAGACTCCGGGCGTGCGAAACTGCACACTTGTGCTGATTAATCGCCCGAAACGCACCAAGTAGCTTGAATTTTCAGCACTCACTCGGGAAAATGGTCGCATGTTCGAAACTTTCATCGGGGCAAGGCGCGTGGTGAGCAATTTCAGCTTGATTCCGCGCGCTTTCGCGGCGCTGGTCCTGGGCGGCGGCTGCATGCTGGTGCATGCGCAAGGCTTCAAGTTCTCAAATGAGGACGGTGCGGCGGCCAAGGACGAAGCCGAGCGCAATGCGCGCGTCGGTGCGATGCTGTCCACCCCTTGCAAGGACAAGATCAAGAACCGCAAGATTCTTGTGCTCATCGGTGAGGAAAGGAACGGTGTTGTGCAGGCGAAGCAGTCATCGTTCAGCCCGCATTTCGAGGCGGTCAACCAGCGCTTGCGCAATCTTGGTTTGCGCACCTATTCGGCCGAGGAAATCCGTCGTCAGGTGGCCCAGGCGGAAATCGACGCATATTTCAAGAACGATCCGGATGCTGCGCTTTCGGCTGCGAAGCGCCTCTCGGCCAATTACACCCTGCGCGGCCTGATTTCATCTTCCGCGACCGTCAACCCTGTGCTCAAGATCAACCAGGTGGCCGTAGGCATGCAGTTCGTACTTACCGGCGCCAACGGCAAGAAAGTATCCGAGGCGCAGGCACGTTCGCAAAGTTATGCCGGTGCAGATACGGCAGGAATGGCGCTGACGTTGATCAACGAACAGGCCGAAGAAGCCGTGGCGCGGCTTTACAGCGATTATTGTCAACAGGACGCGGGTCGCAAATAGCGTCCGCGAAACTTCAAGCAGGAGCCCCCAGCAATGAAAACTACTCTCGCGATCGCACTATGTGCGGCTCTGTTGTCGACAGGCGTCGGCGCCCAGCCGGTTTTCGGCAACCCGTCCCCTACAGCGGGGAGCAGCACGTCCCAGAAGGCCAATGAGGCGGCGGACCAGGCGGCCTACAAGAAGGTCGAATATGCCAACAAGGACAAGAAGGGGCCGGCGCTGGTGGTCATTCCCGGCGAGGTGAAGAGCAATAACGCGAACTTCGCCCAGAAATTTGGCCCTAACAACATCGCCGACTTCGCCGAACTTGAGCTTTCGCAGGCCAATTTCTCGGTTCTTGAGAGGTCCAATCTGGGCGCGCTCCTGAACGAGGTTGCGCTGGCCTACAACCTTGGCGACCCCAATGCCGCGCGCAAGACCATGCAGGTGGGCAAGCTCAAGAGCACCAAGTGGATTGTCAAATTCGACATCCTCAAGGCCGAACAGATCGCGGAAAACAAAAAGGGTTTTGACGGGCGCCCGCTGGGCGCGCTGGGTGGCTTGTTCGGCATGGGCGGGGCGGTTGCAGGGCATGTCGTGTCCAACGTGCAGACCACCGAATCCACCGGCGTGTGGCTGGTCGGCATGCGTTACAAGATCATGGATGCCAACACCACCGAACAGGTTGCGCAGGGCTACCAGGAACTGAAGATGGAAGTCGGCCAGAACAGCACCTCCGTAATGGGCGTTTCCGACGGCGCCAAGGGCGGCGTCGGGCTTGACACCATGGTCCAGCGGCTGGTGCAGACCGCGGTCTGGGAAATCGATTCCAAGTACAAATAGCGCGCTGCCGGCGCTTGCCGGCAACCTGCCCCATCCAGCGGGCAACATGCGTTCTGGTTCAAAACTAAGCACCCTGCGCCGTGGCTGCGTCTCGGCGCGCCTTTTTGCGAGGTGTGTAAATGGCTGAGATCGCCAAGCTTGGCAAGTACTTGATCCGTCGCGAACTGGGACGCGGAGCGATGGGGGTCGTGTATGAAGGTTTCGACCCCGTCATCGAGCGGACGGTTGCGATCAAGACGATCAGGTCCGACCAGTTCGAACCCTCGCAAATGGGCGACATGCTGGCGCGCTTCAAGCGCGAGGCCCAAGCGGCCGGTCGGTTGAATCACCCGCATATCGTTGCCATCTACGAATATGGCGAAGATGACGCCGGTTCGGCGCCGCCGGCCGATCCCGATGCCACGGTGGTCGATACCCCGGCCGGTGGCGAGGGCGGGCGTATCGCGTTCATCGCGATGGAATTCATCAAGGGGCGCGAACTCAAGGACTACTTCGACGAGAACCGTCGTTTCCCGGTCAAGGAAACCGGCCGCATCATGGGGGAGATTCTCGATGCGCTTGGCCATGCTCACGCGCACGGGGTGACCCACCGCGACATGAAGCCCGCGAACGTGATCCTTCTCGATGGCGGGGCATCGGTGAAAGTCGCCGATTTTGGCATTGCGCGCATCGAGACTTCCGAACTCACCCAGGCCGGCACGGTGCTGGGCACGCCGTCCTACATGTCGCCGGAACAATTTCTCGGGCAGCCGGTTGATGGGCGCAGCGACCTGTTTTCCTGTGGCGTGATCCTGTACCAGTTCCTTACCGGCGAAAAGCCCTTCACTGGCGCGGTAACCACGATCATGCACAAGGTGCTAAAGGAAGAGCCGCTTGCACCCTCCATGCTCAATGCGACGCTGCCGCCGGCATGGGACGCGGTGATTCGCAAGGCCATGGCAAAGAATCCGGAGGAGCGCTACCAGACCGCCGCCGAGTTCGCCCAGGCGATTCGGGATGTCGTCGAGGGCAAGGCCGAAGCAACTGACTCAACAGTGATCAACCTTGCCGACGCGACAATTGCCAAGGCGGCGGGATCCGCCCGCGGCGGGGACACCATGGTGAGCGCGCCTACGACATCTTCGCCGACACCGCCGCCGGTGACTGCACCGGGTTCGGGGAGTGGCAAATCGGGAATGCTGGTTGCTGGCGCGGCTGCGGCGATCGCGGTCGTCGCAGGTGCCTTGTGGATGACCATGGCGCGCAAGCCGGAGGCTCCCGCGCAGGCCTCGGGGGCACCTGCTATAGCGGCCCAGGTGCCTTCATCCGCAGCCCCGGCTTCGGTGCCCAGTCCGCCGGCCGAACCCGCGCCCGAGCCAGGCACGATCGTTATCAGTGCGCTGGGCTTGGCGGATCCGGCGAAATTCAACGGTGATGCGGCGGCGGCCGGTGCCGAGGCGCGTGCCGACGCGAAGCGTCAGCTGGTTGAAAAGGCGCTGGGTCTCTATGTCGCACAAGAGTCACTCAACAAGAACTATGAGTGGGTGTCGCAAAAAATGCTTGCGCGATCGGGCGAGTTCATCAAGGCAACGTTGTCGGAAGACGCGCCGCAAGCCGGCAAGGACGGCCTCATCGCGCTTGCGACACGCGCAACCATCAAGGTGCGCGACGTGCAGAAGACGCTCAATCAAATGAGCGAGAAGGAGCGTATCGATTTCATCCGCAACAACGGTGATCCGCGGATTTCGGTCGAAATGCTGATCCGCAATGCCGAATCGACCGAGCCGATTCCTCCCGCTCGCTCGCAGTTGGCCGAAAACATGATCAAGGAGCGTATCAAGTCGTTCGGCTTTCGGGTCTGGTCGACAGAAGGCGAGGCCAAGACAGCGGCGTCGGCCAAGCCGGCCGACTTCCATATCGTCGGCGAGGTCAAGGTAAAGCAACTTTCCGCCAAGCTCGCCGCATCCGGTTTGACCATCACCAAGACCGCCCTGACATCCTGGACCATCAAGGCCATCGACAAGTCTTCGGGTGAGGAGATTTACGTCAACACGACCATGCCGAAGAGCACCTCATGGCCGACGGAGGACGCCGCGCTCGCCGATATAGGCAAACTGGTGGGCGACGAGTTCTCGAAAAATTTCTTCCTCGCGCGATTCAATTTCGGGACCCAGAAGGTCAACCTGAACATCAGCGGCCTTCCCGAGGGCGCAGGCGCGGCCATCCTTCGCGAGTTGCGCGGATTGCGGGTCGTCCTCGATGCACGCGAAGCCGGCGCGGGCAAGTACCTGGTTGAACTCCCGGAAGGCAATGCGGTCGACCTGATCGCCGAAGGTGTGCAAAAGCCCCTGAATGCGAAACTGGGCCAGTCCTGTCTGGCTTCGGCGGGCACGTCGGGACAGGACGTGAACCTGACGTTCGCGGCCGCATGTGTGGCCGAACCCGTGCGTGGCAAGCTCGAGAACTCCCCGCCCGCAGGGTTGCTGGGTGCGCCGGAAGGGCGCAACAAGGCGTTGCGACGGGTCGCCTGAAGCGGTGCTGAGTTGTGCTGCGGTTTTCGAACGCGGCTCCGGCACGGCAGTGTCAGTGCGTCCTGGCTGGCGGTTGAGGTAGTTCCGGCGCCACGCCGATGTCCGGCACGAAAATCAGTTGCGGACCGTGAACTCCAGGGTCTCCGCAGACGATTCCGCCGAACTGTGGCCGAAGACGATGATGCCGGATCCGCGCAGCATCAGTTCCTCGCGTCTGAGGGAAAGTTCAGCCTCCCCCGTGAAGGTCACGAACGTGCCGTTGGTGCTCTGGTCGGCGAGGAAAAACTTGTCGCGGCGGCGCTCGATGCGTGCATGATTGCGCGAGGCCTTCGGGTCCGCGATGACGACGTCGCCGCCGGCGTCCCGACCAAGTGAAACGGCCGGCCTTGACTGGTTCATCAGGATCTCGCGTCCGGCATGCCGCAATATGAGTATGGCCTGTGATTGCGGCAGGCTGACCGACGGCGCGGTCATGGTGAGGTCATCGCCCTCCTGCCAAATCACTTCGCATACGGCCAGGTCATCGGCCTTGCCCTTGACGGCAAGCGCGGCGATGTCGCGGGTGCCCATGCGCAAAGCGGGCGAGAGCATGTCCACGGTTGTGCGCGTGGTGATGATCTGCATGCCTTTGGCAAGCCCTGCCATGCGCGCCGCGGTATTGACGGTATCGCCGAACACGTCGCCGTTTTCCTCGATCACGGTGCCGGCGTGAAAACCCACGCGGATGCGTCGTTTCGCGCCATTGACCACAGGCAGCTTGTCGATCCGGTTTTGCATGTCGGTGGCTGCGATGAAGCCGCGATCGGCGCCATCGAAGACGCACATGACTTCGTCGCCGATGGTCTTGATGACGCGGCCCGCATGGCGTGCCGTGACCGCCGTCATTTCAACCAGTGCCTCGTCAATCATTGCCTTGGCAGTGGCGTCACCCAGCACTTCATAGAGCTTGGTGCTGCCGGCGATGTCGGCAAACAGGACGGCGACGACGCCGGCGGGGTTGATGCTATCCGCCCGTTGCGTCAGATCGATCGGAGTGGCCATTGATCCGCGTGCGGTTCAAGGGATGCGTTCAGGCGGCCGCGCGCAGCTTTGCCTGGGCCGCCGAGGCGTGCATGGAAGCATAGGCCGAATGCGCAGCGGCTTCCGCCTGGCCCACCTTGACCGGGTGGCCCATGTCCATCAGGACCGAGCCGAGGGCCGACAGGCAAAGCATGACGTTCTCGGGCTTGCATGAGTAACCCATCAGTCCGAAGCGCCAGATCTTGCCTGCCAAGGGGCCAAGCCCTGCGCCGATTTCCATGTTGAATTCGTTCAACAGGCGCTTTCTTACCTCGCCTTCGGATTTCTGCAAGCTCTCCGGAATCTTGATGGCATTCATTTGCGGCAGGCGATAGGCTTCCTTGACAAGGAACTCCAGCCCCATCGCTTCCAGTCCTGCCTTGAACGCGAGGTGGTGGCGCATGTGGCGCGCCCAGGAATTCTCCAGGCCTTCTTCCTTGAGCAGCAAAAGCGCTTCATGCAGCGCAAACAGGCTGTTGATCGGCGCGGTGTGATGATAGGTACGGGTGGTCTCGCCCCAGTAGCCCAGCACCAGGTTCAGGTCCATGAACCAGCTTTGCACGCGGTTCTTGTCCTTGCGCAACTTGACGCGCTCGATCACCGCGTCGTTATAGGACACCGGCGAGAGGCCCGGGACGCATGACAGGCATTTCTGGCTGCCCGAGTAAACCGCGTCGATGTTCCACTCGTCGACCTTGACGGGAGTGCCCGCCAGGGAGGTGACGGCGTCGACGATGGTCAGCGCGCCGTACTTGTGGGCGATCGCAACAAGCGTTTTCGCGTCCGACTGGGCGCCGGTGGAGGTCTCGGCATGGATGAACGAGACGATCTTGGTGTCCGGGTTCCGCTTGAGTGTGTCCTCGAGCTTCTGCGGATCGCATGGCTCGCCCCACTCGTCTTCCACCACGACAGCCGTGCCGCCGACGCGCTGTACGTTTTCGATCATGCGTCCTCCAAAGACGCCATTCCGCATGACCACGACCTTGTCACCCGGCTCGACCATGTTGACGAAGCATGACTCCATCCCGACCGAACCCGGCCCCGAAAGAGGGAACGTCAACTGGTTGTTGGTCTGGTAGGCGTAGCGAAGCAGTTGCTTGAGTTCATCCATCATGTCGACGAAGATCGGATCGAGGTAGCCGATCGAAGGCAGGCTCGACGCCGCCAGGACACGCGGATTGATTTCGGACGGGCCCGGGCCCATCAGGGTGCGCTGCGGCGGATGGAAGGAACTGATCTTGCGGGTGGGGGCGTACGAGGTGGTGGTCATGAATATCCTTCCCGGGCTTTGGGCGCGCTCAAAAAATATCGTTCAGGAACAGCAGTTTAGCCTGCCAGTCTAGCACAGGACACGACATTGGCCGGCGTTGCGGGCATGTCAGGCGATGACCAGCTGGTCCAGTTTCAGGTCGTAACTTTGCGGTTCGATGCTGTCGAGCTTGCAAATGGAATAGCCTATGCCAATGGTATGCGGGCGTAGCGGCAACGCGGCGACAGTTCGGTCGTAATAGCCGCCGCCATAGCCGAGTCGATAGCCCGCAAGGTCGAACCCGACCAGCGGAATCAGCAAGGTACGTGGGACCACTTGCTCGTCCGGGAGGGGGACCGAAGTGCCGAAGCCCGCAGGTACCATGGGCGTATCGGGCGTCCAGTTCCTGAAGACCAATGGCGCCGCACGCCGGATCACCACGGGCAGCGCCGCACGCCGGCCGGTGTCGCCTGCCAGCCAGCGCGTCACCACCGGTCGCGCGTCGTATTCCCCCTGAATCGGCCAGTAGAAACCCAGCACGCCGTCCACGGATTCCAGGGCCTGCGCGAGTCTTGAGTCCAGTAGCCGGTCCGCGCCGGCGCGCTCTTCCGCCGGCTGGTCCTTGCGGCGTGCCAGCAGTTCACGACGCCATTGTGCGCGTCGGGAGGCGAGGGGGTCTGGCTGGAGCGAGGGAATTGGCGTGGAGGTCATCAATATTGGGTCGGGATGCGTTGTACTATTCTGAACCGATAACGCGACGAACGCATGATGATTCAAAAGCGGCATTTCGCCCTGTTGTTGATCGCGGTCCTGTTGCCCTGCCTTTCGTCGGCGGCCCCACCCAGGAAGGTGGCCCCGGCATCGCCTGATGACGCCTATCTGAATGCGCGGGAGGCCTACCGCACTGGCAATCGCGAGCGGCTTGCCCAGTCCGCTGAGCAATTGCGTGGTCATGTCCTGGAAATGTATGGAGACTACTGGCAGTTGCTCGCCAAGCGCTCGGACGTAGACGACGCCGACTTTCAGGCTTTTCTGTCCCGTCATGACAACAGCGTGCTCGCCGAGCGTGTCCGGGTGGAGTGGCTGCGGCAGCTAGGCAAGAGACGGGCGTGGGAGCGTTTCGCCGAAGTGCGGGCCAGGGTTGTCTATACCGAGGACCTGGAGGTACTGTGCCTTTCCGCCCTGGCCCGGGTTTTGCGCAATGAAGAAGAGGGGTTTGCGGAGGCGCGATCGCTGTGGCTCACGCCCAGGGAGCTGCCCGATGGTTGCGTGGCCATGGCCGAACGCCTGTTGCAGGGCAACCGGCTGCTGGATCGCCATGTATGGGAACGCATCCGCCAGCTCGGCGACGCCGGGCAACTGGCCGCGCTGAAACGCGCCGCTGAATACTTGCCGGAAAACCAGGCCCTGGACCAGCGCCAGGTTGAGGGCGCTTTCAACCAGCCGGCGGCCTGGCTGAAGCGTGGATTCGAACTGCGGACCAGGCCGCAGCGCGAATTGGCCTTGCTCGCCGTCGGCCGGCTGGCCAAGACCGATGTCCGTGAAGCCGCCGATTGGTGGAAGAAGATCGGCAAGAAGCCCTTCACCGAGGCGGAGCATCAGTGGGGATGGGCGCAGATCGCCTTTCAGGCGGCCCGTCGCCATATACCCGAGGCGGAAACCTGGTTCCTGGAGGCGGCGGACATCCAGCTAGGCGACGAATACCTGCAGTGGATGGCGCGCGCCGGATTGCGCGCCGGGAACTGGCCGCTGGTGATGCGTGCCATCAAGGACATGTCGGCTCCTTTGCGGGCGGAATCCACCTGGGTGTACTGGCAGGCCCGCGCGATCAAGGCGCAGGGGAATTCCGAGGAAGCGCGCGCCTTGTTTGAGTCGATCGCGGGCGAATACTCGTTCTATGGCCAGTTGGCCGGCGCCGAGTTGAACCGCCAGACCGTACTGCCGCCGGTGGGGCACAAGGCTTCGCGCGAGGAAATCGCGTCCGCCTCGCAGCTGCCGGGCCTGCAGCGCGCGCTCGCGCTTTATCGACTCGGCTTTCGTCCTGACGCCAATCGTGAATGGATCTACACCATACGCGGCATGGACGACAGGCAGTTGCTTGCAGCGGCGCAGTTGGCCAAGGAGCAGGAACTACCGGATCGTGCGATCAATACCGCCGACAAGACAGGCCAGTTGCATGACTTCAACCTGCGCTATCTGAGCCCGTATATCGAGCAGGTGCGTCCGCAAGCCAGGTCGCTCGGGCTAGACGAGGCCTGGGTGTACGGCCTGATGCGCCAGGAAAGCCGCTTCATCACAAGTGCAAAATCCGTGGTGGGTGCCTCCGGCCTGATGCAACTCATGCCTGCAACGGCGAAATGGGTGGCAAAGAAGATCGGCATCGCGGACTACAACCATGGCCGCGTGAACGACCTGGAGGTCAATGTGACTCTGGGCACCAACTACCTGAAAATCGTTCTGGACGAGTTGTACAGCCACCAGGCCCTGGCGAGCGCCGCCTACAACGCCGGTCCGGGCCGGCCGCGGCGCTGGCGCGATGTGCGGCCCATGGAAGCGGCGGTTTTTGCCGAGTCGATCCCCTTCAACGAGACCCGCGACTATGTCAAGAAGGTCATCAGCAACGCTGTCATCTACCAGGCGCTTTTTACGGGCAAGCCGGCATCGATTCGCGATCGCCTGCCGCCCGTCCCGCCACGCCGCAGCGACGAGCGCTCGACCGACACGCCGTGAACGCCGGACTGTTCAGCCCTGATCCGCTCAGGTGATGGCGGGCGTGCTCTAGAATTTGAGAACCGCACATATCACTGCAAGGGCAACATGATTTCACGAAACATTCTGGTCATCGGTGGCAGCGGATTCGTCGGCTCGGCTATCGTCCGCAAGCTGGTCGCCGGCGGCCGGCGGGTTGTCGTGCCCACGCGTCGGCGCGAGCGGGCCAAGCACCTCATCGTCCTGCCGACAGTCGATGTCGTCGAGATCGATGTTCATGATGACGCCGCCTTGGCGGGCCTTGTCGCCGGGAAAGATGCCGTCATCAACCTCGTAGGCATCCTGCACGGCGATCAGGGCCAGCCCTATGGCAAGCGGTTCAAGGCGGCGCATGTCGACCTGCCGCGGCGTGTTGCCGCCGCGTGCACTGCTGCGGCGGTGCCGCGCTTGCTGCATATGAGCGCGCTCGGCGTGTCTATCGACGCACCGTCGATGTACCTTCGCTCGAAGGCCGCGGGAGAAGCAGCGGTTCGTGAAGCAGCCGGGTCCACGGCCGTCACGATATTCCGACCTTCGGTGATTTTTGGTCGCGACGACCGTTTCCTCAACCTGTTTGCCCGCATGCAGGAGTTCCTGCCGCTGATGGCATTGGGCCGGCCGTATACGCGGTTGCAACCGGTGTATGTCGAGGATGTCGCAAGCGCCTTCGTCAATGCATTGGACAACCGGGCGACATTTGGCAGGACTTACGACCTTGCGGGTCCCAAGGCGTACACGTTGCGTGACATCATCGCCTTTGCCGGTCGTGCAAGCGGCCATCCGCGTCCGGTGATCGGATTGCCGGATAGTCTTGCCTACCTGCAGGCATGGCTGATGGAATTCGCACCGGTCGAGCTGATTTCGCGCGACAACCTGGATTCACTCGCGGTTGACAGCGTTTCCACAGCGGCGTTTCCGGCCGAACTGGATGTGCAGGCCGCATCGATGGAGGCCGTCATGACCGATATCCTGGCGCAACATACGCCGCGCGAGCGCTACATGAAGTTGCGCGATCACGCCGGCCGATAGCACTAACTTCTTCAACGTCGCAAGCCGGCCGGTTTCGCGCAATCGATGAAGATCTTTCAGGTCGGCGGATCGCTGCGCGACGAATTGCTCGGCTTGCCGGTGGCCGACCGGGACTGGGTCGTTGTGGGTGCCTCGCCGCAGCAGATGGTCGATGCCGGCTTCCGTCCGGTCGGGCGCGATTTCCCGGTATTCCTGCATCCCAATACCCACGAGGAGTACGCGCTTGCCCGCACCGAACGCAAGACCGCCCCCGGTTACAAGGGATTCGCCTTCCACAGCGCGCCGGACGTGACGCTCGAGGAGGACCTGGCACGCCGCGATTTCACCGTCAACGCGATGGCGCGTGACGCGGACGATTCGTCGGCCCCGATTGTCGATCCATACGGTGGACGCGCCGATCTGACCGATCGGGTGCTGAGGCATGTGAGTCCCGCGTTCGCGGAAGATCCGGTGCGCATCCTGCGCGGCGCGCGCTTTGTCGCGCGCTTCGGTTTCGCCGTGGCGCCCGAGACGATGGCCCTGATGCTCCGCATGACCGATGCCGGCGAGGTCGATGCGCTGGTGCCCGAGCGGGTATGGCAGGAAATGAGTCGCGGACTGATGGAGGCCGATCCGCAGGCGATGTTCGGGGTGTTGATGCAATGTGGCGCGCTCAACCGCATCGCACCGGAACTTGCAGGCTACCCGCCCGGGTGCGAGGCGATGCGTTCGCTTGCCGCCGCTGCCCGTGGCGGCATGACGCTGGCCGAACGCTATGCTTCATTGTGCGCCCGCCTGACGCCGGCGGAAGTGACAAAGTTGAGCGAGCGACTCCGCGTGCCGACCGAATGCCGCGATCTGGCCGTGCTGGCCACGCGGCACCGGGACTGGCTTCTGGATGCGAATCGACTTGACGCACGACAACTTGCCGAACTGGTTCGCGTTTGCGATGGCTTGCGCCAGCCTGCGCGGTTCCGTTCGCTTGTCCGGGTGTTGGAAGCGATTGCCGCGGGCGCATCGCCGGGTCTTGCGAGCGCGGATGCCACGGCCCGCCTGCTGACCGCGCTTGCCGCGTTCTGCAATATTGACGCGGGCAGGATCGCCGCAGCGGTTTCAACGCCCGCTGAAATACAGGTGGCCTTGCGGGCCGCGCGCGAACGGGCCATCGCCGAAGCACTGGCGTCGGCCGGCCTGCCCTAACTGCGGGAACGACGAAGCGCAGGCTAGATGATGCGCGCGATCAGCCAGAAGCAGGCAGCGAACAGCGCGGTTGACCCCAGCGGTATGGAAACCTCGGTATCGCGCACCCGAAAACGGAAGTCCCCCGGCATGCGGCCGATGCCGAAGCGGGCAAGCCGTGGCAAGACCGCCGAAAACACGACGCAGACCAGCGCGAAAACGATAAGCCACTTGAGCATGGGCTGATTGTAGGCGATGCGCCTGTGATAGCGTACGCATCCTCACAATTTACGGAGCATCCGATGATTGATCTTTTTACATGGGGTACACCCAACGGCCGCAAGGTATCCATCATGCTGGAGGAGTGTGGCCTGCCCTATCGCGCCCATGCCATCAATATCGGCAAGAACGACCAGTTCACGCCGGAATTCATCGCCTTGAATCCAAACAGCAAGATCCCCGCGATTCTTGATTCCGAAGGCCCGGACGGCAGGCCGATCTCCATGTTCGAGTCCGGCGCCATCCTTCTGTACCTGGCCGGGAAGACCGGCCGGTTCCTGCCTGAATCCGTGCGCGGCAAGTATGACGCACTGCAATGGCTGATGTTCCAGATGGGCGGGGTCGGGCCGATGATCGGACAGGCGCATCATTTCCTGCGCGCCGCCCCGGAAAAGATTCCCTATGGCATCGAGCGGTATTCGAAGGAAACCCGGCGCCTTTACGGCGTGCTCGACCGGCATCTGGCGAAGACACCATACCTCGCAGACGGCGAATATGGCGTCGCGGACATGGCAACCTATCCCTGGATCGCGCGCCATGAATGGCATCAGGTCGATCTCGCCGATTTTCCCAACGTCAAGCGCTGGTACGACACGATCAGTGCGCGCCCGGCGGTGGTGCGCGGCATGGCGGTGCCGAAAATCTGACGGGGTGGGAGGGCCCTTAGCGTCGGGCGTGGCGCTGCAGGTAGGCGAGGATGTCCTCGGTGCGATATTGCGGCTCCCGCGGATTGCGCTGCGATCCCGACACGCGGTTCATCCAGGCCATGTTGCGTTCCATCCGTGCCACTACCGCGGGCCATTCGGCTCGCGTGTGGCGTCGCGGGTCGGGCAGCGCGTGGCACTGGCCGCATGCCTGGACATAGCTGCTCCAGGCGGCGGTGCGCCCGGCTTCGGGTAGGCTGTCCGCGCTTGCCCGTACCTGCGCATGCTTTTGCAGGTAGGCCGTCAGGGTTTCTGTTTCCTGCGTGGTCGGTGCCTTTAGGCCAGCCATCATCTGCAGCATTGCGGGACCCAGGTTGCCATGGCCGCGCATTCTCGGCAGCATGCGCTCGACGATCGCCGGCCATTTTTCGGCATGATGCATGGCGGGACTGGCTAGGTTGTGGCACTGGACGCAGTACTGCCCCGTCAGTCGCGCGCCGGCCGACTCTGGCTCGGGCAGTCGCGAAGGTTCGAGATACGGCGGAATGATGCGCTCCAGCATCGCGCCATGGGGGCTTTCGCGCCAGCGCTCCCGGGCGTCGCGGGCATTGCGGTCCGCATCGACCGCCAGTGCGGTGCTCGCGCAGCCTGCCAGGAGAAATGCCGTCAACAGGCGCATCGTTGCTAGAGCGAATGCCGGCGATCACTGCGGGCGAAACCGATGAGCCGGTCTTCGACGCCGCGCCCAATGGCCATCACCTTGAACAATTCACCCATTTCCGCCGGCGAAAGCAGGCGGTTGGCCTGATTGGCCATTGGCAGGTAGGTGTTGACGTCTTCAGCGGATGTCCCGGCCAGCAGATCGGTGATTCCACAATCAATCAGGAAGCCGGCCTGATTGGCGTAGCCCAGCAAGTCCAGTCCCGATTCGGTGGCAGCATCGGCGAGCGCCGAAAAATCCACATGCGCGGTGATGTCGGCCTCGCCCGGCAAGGCCAGGACGTCTTCTATCGTGCGGTGACGATAGTGACTGATCAAGGTGCCCTGGTTGCGTTGAGG
Source organism: Burkholderiales bacterium (assembly GCA_965279115.1). Classification (GTDB taxonomy): domain Bacteria; phylum Pseudomonadota; class Gammaproteobacteria; order Burkholderiales; family JAEUOS01; genus JAEUOS01. The sequence continues at coordinate 1,309,533 of OZ257137.1, read as the reverse complement.
ATGGTAAAACTCGCGGGCCGGAAAGCCATAGTCCACCAGCAGGGCGACGCCGCATTCCAGAAAATCCGCAAGTGAACGGATCCATGCCGTGGCGGCCAGATTGATTTCGCTCAAGTAGGCAAGTGATGCCGGTGCGATTGAATGGCGAGAAGCCAGCTGGTGCGCAACCTTGGCTGCCGGGCCCAGCGCCGGCCGGTCCGCAAACGCAAGGGCACTGCCGCTTGCCATGACACCGCGCTCGAAAATTCCGTGCGGCGTCCACGCCATGAGGTGCACCGGCATCGCGTCCAGCACTTCATTGGCTATCACGCAGCCCTTGAAAGCCGTCGGCAGGCTGTCACGCCAAACGACTCGTCGGGCATGCTCGGGTGCCTCGGTGTTGATGACCTCGGCCTGCAAGGCGCGCAACGCGGGTGAAAGTTCGAGGATTTCGTAGCGTTGGACTGCGCTACCCAGTGCATTGAGCAAGTCGGCGGCGAGTTGGCCATTGCCCGCGCCGAACTCGAGGACGACGGGCGCGCTCGCTTCGAGAACCTGGGCCACCTGCCGTGCCAGCGTGGCCCCGAACAATCCGGAAATGCCGCTGGCGGTGACAAAGTCTCCCCCCTTGCCGAATTGACGCTGTCCACGGGTGTAGTAGCCTGCGCCCGGTGCGAACAGGGCCAGATCCATGTAACGCTCAAAGGGGATCCAGCCGCCGGCCGCGTCGATGGCATCACGCACAGCCTGGTAGGCAGAGCATTCCGATGTGGCTGGAAGGGAGGCGTCGGGTTTCATGCCAGGTTGGAGAAAACTCTGTCCATGGAGCCGCCCGCCGGATTCAGTCGCATTTCCGGAGGCAAGTACTTTGGGACGGGATTTTCGCATGGTGCCGCGCGGCCCTCGCAAGCAGGCGCGTCGAAGATCAGGGTTTATGGCGTCGCGAGGGACGGATAGTAAAATCGAGCCCTGTCGTTGCTGGCGTGCGCCAAATGAATCAACCTCTTGCGGGAAAGGTCTTTCTCGTCACCGGCGCCGCGCGCCGGGTGGGCGCGGCGATCGTGCGCCGCCTGCACGGCAAGGGCGGCAATGTCCTGATACACCATCGTCGCGCCGGTGAAGATGCCGCGACGCTCAAGCGTGAACTCAACGCCATTCGTTCCGGCTCGACCGAAATCGCCGCCGCTGAACTGGCCGACATCGGCGCTTTGCCCGATTTGATCGAAACGGCGCTGCGGACTTTCGGGCGTCTTGACGGATTGGTCAACAACGCCTCGTCGTTTTATCCGACACCACTCGGGGAAATCACCGAGTCTGCATGGGATGATGTGCTCGCCAGCAACCTGAAAGGGCCATTGTTCTTGTCCCAGGCGGCGACGCCGGCCCTGATCAAGGCGAGGGGGGCGATCGTCAACATCATCGACATCCATGCCGACAGGCCGCTCAGGAATTACGTTGCATATACCGCAGCGAAGGCCGGCCTGGCGGGGCTTACCCGCTCCCTGGCCCTGGAACTGGCGCCCGCAGTAAGGGTAAACGGGGTATCGCCGGGGCCCATCGAATGGCCGGCCGCCAGGGAGCTTGCTGCCGGTCATATACCTGATGAGGAGCAGGCGCGCGTGTTGGCCACGACACCATTGGCGCGCGAGGGAGGCAGCGAGGCGATCGCGCGTGCGGTTTCGTTCCTGTTTAGCGACGCCGACTTCATTACCGGACAGATCATCGCGGTTGATGGCGGTCGCTCGATCCATCTGTAGGCGATCCGATGCGACAACTGACCGAGAGACCGCTGGTTTTCAGCCCCAAGGAACGCCGGCGCGCCTTTGAAAGCAACAAACTGGACAAGCGCCTGGCGCGACTGGTTGGACAGGCCATTGCCGACTACGACATGATCGGCGCAGGCGACCGCGTGATGGTTTGCGTGTCCGGTGGCAAGGACAGTTACGCCATGCTGGAAGTCCTGCTGATGTTGCAGGAACGCGCGCCGGTTTCTTTCGAGATCATCGCAGTCAATCTGGATCAGAAGCAGCCGGGCTTCCCCGCCCACGTCCTGCCGGATTATCTGCGCGCGCGGGGTGTGCGGTTTCACATCGAGGAAGCGGACACGTATTCGGTGGTCAAGCGCCTCATTCCTGAAGGCAAGACCACCTGTTCGCTTTGTTCACGCCTGCGTCGGGGCATCCTGTATCGGGTGGCCACCGAACTGGGAGCCACGCGGATCGCGCTTGGACATCATCGGAACGACATTCTTGAAACCGTTTTCCTGAACATGTTCTACAACGGCAAGCTCAAGGGCATGCCGCCGAAGCTACAGTCCGATGACGGAAAGCATGTGGTCATCCGCCCGCTGGCCTATGTGAAGGAGGCGGATCTTGCGCGCTTCGTGGAGGAGCGCAAGTTTCCGATCATCCCCTGTGACCTGTGCGGGTCGCAGGAGAACCTCAAGCGACGCGAGGTGAAGGCCATGTTGCATGAGTGGGAACGGCGCTATCCCGGTCGCGTCGAATCGATCTTCACCAGCCTTGCCAATGTCGCCCCCAGCCACTTGATGGATGGCGAGTTGCACGATTTCTCCGCGTTCGGCCAGTTGTTGCCGGGGCAGGGCGATACCGCGTTCGACGAAGAGCCGTGTGGCGCGCCAGGCAGCGCAATTCTTGACGAGTCCGGGGTCGAAGACTGACCACCCGGTTCAGAGCTGGATGTGGCCGCGACCGATCTCGATCACCTCACCGCCCACAAGTATCCTTCCCGACGCATCCACGGACAGCCTGAGCCGGGAAGGGCGCTGTACCTGGCTACCCTGTAAGAGGGTGCGCGCAAACGGCGGCGAAATGCCGGTGGCCAGGGCGTAGCCGCCGAGATTCGCGCAGGCTGATCCGGTCGCCGGGTCTTCCATGAGTACGCCGCCTGCCTTGCCGAAAAAAAAGCGCACCGCAAGCTCCTGTTCTGCAAGCGGAGAAAACACATAAATACCGACCTTGCCGAAGTCGTTGGCGAATGCGGACAGCCCGGGACCGGATTGCGCGCGATCAACCGCTTCTACTGAAGCCAGTGGAACCAGCAACTGCTCCATCCCGGTCGAAACCCAAAGCGGGCTTGAAGCAAGGTCCGGGGGCGTCAGGCCCAGTGCCTTGACCAGTGCGTCAATCCTGCCGCTTTCAAGACCGCGTGATTGCGGCAGCCCCGCGGTCAGGGTCCATACGTTTTGTTGCGCGCTCACCGGGATGATGCCGGCCTGCATGGAGAGCGTAATTGTCGGGGGCGACCGCTTCAAGTCGCGCACGACTTCCGCCGTGCCGAGTGTCGGGTGGCCCGCGAACGGAAGTTCCATCGCCGGCGTGAAAATGCGTACCGCCGCGGTGGCGTCCTCCGATGGCAGCACGAAAGTCGTCTCGGAAAGGTTGAACTGGCGCGCCAGCGCGAGCATGGACTCGGTGGTCAGGCCGGTCCCGTCCTCGAAAACGCACAGGGGGTTGCCGGTGAAGCGGCCGCCGTCGACGGCAAAAACGTTGAGGATGCGGAATGCCAGGCGCATGGTCGTCAGCCGAGAAAAAGGCGGTACGCAGGATTGCCGGTCTCGTCCCAGTGGCGATACCCGAGAGTGGCAAGAAACTTCTTCAGGGCGCCCATTTCCTTGGGCGGCACCTGCATGCCCACCAAAACGCGGCCGACATCGGCGCCGTGGTTGCGGTAATGAAACAGGCTGATGTTCCAGTCGGGGCGCATGCTGGTCAGGAATTTCATCAAGGCGCCGGGGCGTTCCGGAAACTCGAAACGGTACATCAATTCATCCCTGGCCAGGACCGAGTGGCCGCCCACCATGTGGCGTACGTGCGACTTGGCCAACTCGTCATCGGTAAGGTCAAGCGCCTCGAACCCGTGGCGCGCGAGGTTGCGGACCAGGCGCGCGACGTCGGCGCGGTCGTGGATGGAAAGTCCCACGAAGATGTGGGCGCGCTCGGCCGCAGCGATGCGGTAGTTGAATTCGGTGACGCTGCGGTTGCCGATGAGTTCGCAGAAGCGTCTGAATGAGCCGCGCTCCTCGGGAATGGTCACCGCCAGGATGGCCTCGCGGCGCTCGCCCACCTCGGCGCGTTCGGCAACGAAGCGCAGCCGGTCGAAGTTCATGTTGGCGCCGCATGCCACCGCGACCAGCGTCTGGCCCTTGAACTTCTCGCGTTCCACGTAGGCCTTCGCGCCGGCGATGGCGAGCGCACCCGCGGGTTCGAGGATCGACCGCGTGTCCTCGAAGACATCCTTGATGGCCGCGCAGATGTCGTCGGTATCGACCAGTATCACCTCGTCAACGAGCTCACGGCAGATGCGAAAGGTCTCTTCACCGACGAGTTTCACGGCCACGCCATCGGCGAACAATCCGACCGAGTCCAGCTTCACGCGTCGGCCCGCGGCGAGCGAGCGTGACATCGCGTCGGAGTCGGCCGGCTCGACGCCGATGATGCGGACCTCCGGTCGCAGGCGCTTGATGTACGCCGCGATGCCGGAGATGAGGCCGCCGCCGCCGATGGCCACAAAAATGGCGTGCAGCGGCCCCTGGTGCTGGCGCAGGATCTCCATGCCGATGGTGCCCTGGCCTGCGATCACGTCCGGATCGTCGAATGGATGCACGAACGTCAGCTTGTCGCGCGCCTCGAGTTCGCGGGCGTGCGCATTTGCCTCGTCGAACGAATCGCCGAACAGCACGACCTCGCCACCGCGTGCGCGGACCGCATGCACCTTGACCGCAGGTGTCGTCACCGGCATGACGATGACCGCGCGCGCACCGAGGCGCTTGGCCGAAAGCGCCACGCCCTGGGCGTGGTTGCCGGCCGACGCGCAGATGACGCCCTGGGCGAGTTCGGCGGGGGTGAGATGCGCCATCTTGTTGTACGCGCCGCGCAGCTTGAAGGAAAAGACGCTTTGCATGTCCTCACGCTTGAGCAGCAGCGTGTTGTTCAGGCGCGACGAAAGGCCGGGCGCTTTTTCCAGCGGTGTTTCCTCCGCGACGTCGTAGACCGGCGCGGTAAGTATTTTGCGGAGATAATCCGGATGCTTGATGGACATTTTTTGACCCCCAAAGAGGGGGTGGATTGTACCCCCAGAAAAGGGGTGGAACGAATATGCTCTACGCCCTGCAATCCTATTTCACGGCAGAAGCATCGCTCTGGTCGCTCCTGCTTGGCAGCTTTGTCGCCGCCACGCTGGTACCGGTATCGTCCGAGCTGATGCTTTTCGCGGTGTTGCGAGTTCATCCTGACTTGCTGTGGCCGGCACTCGCGGTTGCAACGGTGGGCAACACGGCCGGCGGCATGGTTTCCTACGCCATGGGCCGTTTCATTCCGCATCGCCAGCGCGTTCCTCACGAGGACCGGCTGCGTCGCCATGGCGCACTCCTGCTGCTGCTTTCCTGGGTGCCGCTGGCGGGCGACGCGCTTTGCGTGGGTGCCGGATGGCTGCGCTTGACGTGGTGGAAGTGTCTGGTCGCGATGGCCGTTGGCAAAGCGGCCCGTTACGTCGTGGTAGCCATGCTTTAGGCTCACTCCGGCAGCGCGCGCGCGACTCGGCTTTCAGCGGTATCATTTCCTGCCGTCCGCGTCGTCGGGGACGTTTTCGCGCGCGGTGCGCGCGTGAGAGGAGTGATGAATGGAAACGCCTAGAACGCCGGAGCCAGTAGACACTTCCGGTTCGGAGATGCAATTGCCGTCCGCCGCGCGGCGCCGCCTGCTGCTGGGCGGGTCTGCGGCAGGAATCGCCGGCATGGCGCCGGTCGCGGTCGAGGCGCAGCAAGGCAGCGATGTGGTCGCGGCGTCCGGTGACGACATCACTTCCTCCAAGGGAACCCAGACCAAGGTCACCATTTATTTTGAAGGGAAGCGCTGCATCCATGCGCGCTATTGCGTGCTTGGCGCGCCGGCGGTGTTTCTGGCCAATGTGAAGGGTCCCTGGATCAAGCCCGACGGCGATACGCTGGAGAACGTGATGCATACGGTCCGGCAGTGTCCTTCCGGGGCACTTACCTACAAGCGCCATGATGGCGGCCCGGAAGAAAAACCTCCTGCGGTCAACCTGGTACGGATGCGCGAGAACGGGCCGCTCGCGGTTCATGCCGAGATCAGCCTCAAGGGCAAGGGCAACCTCCAACGCGCGACACTGTGCCGCTGTGGCGCCTCGAAGACCAAGCCGTATTGCGATGGAGCGCACAAGGAAGCCAAGTTCGTCGCCAGTGGTGAGGCGCAGCCTGGACCGGACATGAAGCCGTTGTCAAAACGCAACGGCAAGCTCACCATCGAGCCGCTGCAGGATGGCCCCTACTCCGTATCGGGCAACATGGAAGTCGTCACCGGCACCGGTGCGACCATCGCGCGCATGACCCAGGCCATCCTGTGCCGTTGCGGCGCATCGAAGAACAAGCCGTTTTGTGACGGCTCGCATGTCGCTGCCGGGTTCAAGGCTTCGGCCTGAGCGGCACGTTTAATGGAGATGACCATGTTCAGTATGTCAAGATTTGCGGGGCGACTTGCCTGCTGGCTGGCGGCCGGGTCTCTGGTCGTAGCTGCCGGCGCTGCGCGTGCCGAGTTGCCCGACGGCTGGGTATTCCAGGAATACAACCAGGCACTCAAGGTCGCCAAACAACAGGGCAAGCCGGTATTCGTCTATTACGGCTTCAACAAGTGCCCATATTGCGTGTATGTCAACAAGCACACCTTCTCGTCAGAGGAGTTGCGTAAGGCCTACTCAAGCCGGTACGTGCTGGCGTATTTCGACATCCGCGGCAATCCGGATGACCAGATTTCCCTGGCCGACGGCACGCAAATGCGCCGCGCCGATGCCATCAAGCACCTGAAAGCCAGCCCCGTCCCCGCATGGGCGTTCCTCGATCCGCAAGGAAAGGAAGTGCTGGCGCGGCGCGGCTCGCGTACCAAGGTGGACGCCTTCAAGCAGTTCGACGCGTATGTCGGCGGCGGTGAATACAGGAAGGCAAGTTTTGAAACCTTCCTTGCCAGCCGCGGCTGGGTCGAAGAAAAGGTCGAGTAACGGCGGGGAAACGCTCGTCCGTTGCTCTTTCCCGCGTAAATCACCCAAGGTTCCCGACCGGGAACCAGCGGGTTGCGCCATACACCCTTTCTCCGACAGGGTTGTTGCCGGATTCCCGTGTTGCGTCGCGGTAAAATCTTGACTTGAATCAAGTTCCGCTGGGCGGCCGCGACTCGGCTACCCGCCAACACCATGACCAATCTGGCGCACCTTCCCCCCGAAGCGTTGCCGCAGCATGAGCTGCCAGGGGATCAACCGCGCCTGCGCGAAATTCCCTACAACTACACCTCGTTTTCGGATCGCGAAATTGTCATCAGGCTGCTCGGCGCCGAAATGTGGGGAGTATTGTCGGAGCTGCGTGGTGAGCGCAGGACCGGGCGCTCCGCGCGCATGCTCTACGAGGTGCTGGGCGACATCTGGGTGGTGCAGCGCAATCCCTATCTGCAGGATGACCTGCTCGACAACCCCAAACGCCGGGCGGCCCTGGTCGAGGCCTTGCATCACCGCCTGTCGGACATGGAGAAGCGGCGCGCCGCCTACGAGCAGGAAGGGCTGGGCGTCGCGCGGTCGGGCGGGCAGGTGGTCCGGCTGATTGCCGCCGCACGCAAGGCGGTTGATGCCTTCGAGCACGAATTCGATGAAATGGCGAAATTGCGGCGCGCCTGCCTGAAGCGCCTGTCCAGGGTGACCCGTCGCGACAACATCGCCTTCGACGGCATGGCGCGGGTTTCGCACGTAACCGACGCCACCGACTGGCGTGTCGAATATCCTTTCGTGGTTCTCAGCCCGGACACCGAGGAGGAGTGCGCTCTACTTGCGCGCGAGCTCTTCGAACTGGGGCTCACCATCATTCCGCGCGGCGGCGGCACCGGCTATACGGGCGGAGCAGTGCCGTTGACGCGCCTGTCGGCGGTGATCAACACCGAAAAGCTCGACGCGATGGGGGCGGTCGAGAAAATCGCCTTGCCGGGAACGATGGCGCGCGAGTACGCCGTCATCGAGTGTGGCGCCGGCGTTGTCACCAAGCGCGTGATGGAGGCGGCCGAGGCTTGCGGCCTCGTGTTTGCGGTTGACCCGACTTCGGCGGATGCTTCCTGCATCGGCGGCAACGTCGCGATGAACGCGGGCGGCAAGAAGGCCGTGCTGTGGGGCACCGCGATCGACAACCTTTTGTCATGGCGCATGGTCGATGCCAACGGGTACTTCATGGAAATCACCCGTCTGGACCACAACTGCGGCAAGATCCATGATGCGGCGATGGCGCGGTTTTCCATCCAGCGCTTTCGCAAGGACGGCAAGTCGCCGCACGGCGAAGCCGAGATTCTCGAAATCGAAGGCGGGAGATTCCGCAAGGCCGGCCTCGGCAAGGACGTGACCGACAAGTTCCTTTCCGGCTTGCCGGGGGTGCAGAAGGAGGGCTGTGACGGCATCATCACGTCGGCGCGCTTCATTCTCCACCGCATGCCCGACCATACGCGCACCGTTTGCCTGGAGTTCTTCGGACTGGTGGGGGATTCTGTGCCTGCCATTGTCGAGATAAAGAACTACCTTGACGCCGAAACGGCGCGCGCACGCGCGGCCGATCCTGGTTCCGCCCGTGCCCCGGTGGTGCTGGCGGGCCTGGAGCACCTGGACGAGCGTTACCTCAAGGCGGTTGGCTATGCAACCAAGTCGCGGCGTGGCCGGTTGCCCAAGATGGTGCTGGTCGGCGACATCTGTGGTGACGACGAGAATGCGGTGGCCCGCGCGGCCAGCGAGGTCGTGCGGATGTGCAACGCCCGCGGCGCCGAAGGGTTCATCGCGGTGTCGCCCGAGACCCGCAAGAAATTCTGGCTGGACCGCGCGCGCACTGCCGCCATCGCGCGCCATACCAACGCCTTCAAGATCAATGAAGACGTGGTCATCCCGCTGGATCGCCTGGGTGACTATTCGGACGGCATAGAGCGCATCAACATCGAGCTGTCCATCGCCAACAAGCTCAAGCTGATAGACCGGCTCGACGAATTCCTGCGCCAGCCTGTATTGCCGGTCAACCCCGACGACGATTCGCTTTCGAAGGACGAGCTTCTCGGCGACCGGGTTCGCGAGGGACTCGAGCTCCTGGCGGGCGTGCGGATGCGCTGGCTCGCACTGCGCGATTCGCTCGACGAACCGGTTGCCGAGCGCGCCCTCTCCTTGTGCGCCCTCGGCGTCAAGGCTGACGCGTTGACGATGCCACAAGAGGCATCCATCTTCCGGATGGTCCAGATCCACACCATCCGGGTGTCCTGGAAAACCGAATTGCGCGCGCCGCTCGAGGAGATTTTTGGCGGCGCGGCGTACCTGCCGATCTTTCGCGAATGCGAACGCATCCACCGCGACGTGCTGTCCGGACGTGCCTGGGTCGCGCTACATATGCATGCCGGCGACGGCAATGTGCACACCAACATACCGGTCAATTCCGACAACTACGAAATGCTGCAGGAGGCCAATGCCGCCGTGGCGCGGATCATGGTGCTCGCCCGTTCGCTGGGCGGCGTGATTTCCGGGGAACACGGCATCGGCATCACCAAGCTCGAATATCTCGAGGAAGACGAGCTGGCGGCGTTTCGCGACTACAAGCGCAGGGTCGATCCGGAGGGGCGCTTCAACAAGGGCAAGCTCATGCCCGGCGGCGATCTCACCGGCGCCTACACGCCGTCGTTCAACCTGCTGGGCACGGAGTCGCTGATCCTCGAGCAGAGCGAAATCGGTTTCATTGCCGACTCCGTCAAGGATTGCCTGCGTTGTGGCAAGTGCAAGCCGGTGTGCGCGACCCACGTGCCGCGCGCCAACCTGCTCTACAGCCCGCGCAACAAGATCCTGGCCACGTCGCTCCTGATCGAGGCGTTCTTGTATGAGGAGCAGACCAGGCGCGGGATTTCGATCAAGCACTTCGACGAATTTGGTGACGTCGCCGATCATTGCACCGTGTGCCACAAGTGCGAAACGCCGTGCCCGGTCGATATCGACTTCGGCGACGTTTCCATCAACATGCGCAACCTGTTGCGCAAGTTGAAGCAGCGCAAGTTCAATCCCGGCACGGCGGCGGCGATGGCTTTCCTCAACGCCACCGACCCCACCACCATCAAGGCCATCCGTACCGGCATGATCGAGATCGGCTACAAGATCCAGCGCGTGGCACATCAGATCGCGCGTGGGTCGCTGCTTGCCCGTTCGCAAACCCGCCGTCCGCCGGCCACGGTGGGGCGCGCGCCGATGAAGGAGCAGGTGATCCACTTCATCAACAAACCCATGCCCGGCGGCTTGCCGAAGAAGACCGCGCGTGCGTTGCTCGGCGTCGAGGATGACAAGGTGGTGCCGGTCATCCGCAATCCACGCCTGTCCGCGGACGACCAGGAAGCGGTGTTTTATTTCCCCGGCTGCGGTTCCGAGCGATTGTTTTCGCAGGTCGGCCTGGCCACCCAGGCGATGCTGTATCACGTGGGGGCGCAAACCGTGCTTCCGCCGGGCTACCTGTGCTGCGGCTATCCGCAGACAGCCTCGGGCAACGCGGACAAAGGGCAGGAGATCACCACCAACAACCGGGTGCTTTTCCACCGGGTGGCCAATACCCTCAACTATCTCGACATCAAGACCGTGATCGTGTCCTGCGGCACCTGCATGGACCAGCTGCAGAAGTACGAGTTCGAGAAGATCTTCCCGGGCTGCCGCCTGCTGGACATCCACGAGTACCTGCTGGAAAAGGGCATTCGCCTCGAGGGGCTCACAGGGACGCGCTACATGTATCACGAACCCTGCCACACGCCCATGAAGACCTACAAGGCCACCGAGGTCGTCAACCAGCTCATGGGCCAGAAGGTGGACCTGAACGACCGCTGCTGCGGAGAGTCCGGCACCCTGGCTGTGACACGACCGGACATCTCGACACAGGTGCGGTTTCGCAAGGAAGAGGAAATGAGGAAGGGCGTGGCGCGCATCCAGGCTGGGGGGCACTCGGGCGATGTCAAGGTGCTCACCTCCTGCCCCTCCTGCCTGCAGGGGTTGTCGCGCTATCGCAACGATGCCGGTACCGAGGCCGATTACATCGTGGTGGAGATCGCGCGTCATGTCCTGGGCGAGAACTGGATGCCCGAATATGTCGCCGCGGCCGCCGCAGGAGGTATTGAAAGGGTTTTGTTGTGACGGGAAGTTGCCCTGGGCGGGTCTTGCCGGGCGGTTTCGGTTACGATTAATGCTTATGGCTGAATCGATCCGCGGTTTTGCATCCAACCTGCATTCATCAGTGATCTTCCCCCCGATTTTTCATTTCTTGCAGACGATTTCACAAGCCGACGCCGCAAGGGGCTGGGCGTTTTGCGCGTTTGCCCGTGACCCATGGGCGGCCAAATGAACCTGCGATTCGATTTGCCCGCCCCGAGCGACGATGCGGCGCCGGCGTTTTCCAGCGTGGAGGCGTGCGCGATTTGGGTGGAGGCCTTGCCGATTTCCAACGTCGCGACAGCGCAAGCGCATTTGCGGGCCCAGATCGCGGTACTGCCGATCGCCGGATTCAAGCCCTCGTTACTGCTCGGCATCGCTGAATGCCTGCGCGGCGCGGTCGTCCAGGTGCAGGCGGAAATGGCGCGCAAATGCAGTTTCCGCCCCTTGCCGCTGGCGGAGATGGAAGGGCACGTCCTTGAGGCGACACAGGAACTGTGGCGCGGCTTTTGCCTGATTTACCAGGCCTGCGTGCAGTCCGTCCTGGACGGCGATCGTGACCTCAAGGGGCAGACCGCGATCATCTGCCAGCGCGCCCTGGATGCGCAGGGACGCCTTGTTTTCGACACCTTGTGCGCCGGGAGCGAGGTGCCGGCTGCCGATTGGTTGCTGTTGCACAAGCTCTACGTGGCTGCCGAGACAATCGGTGTGGCGGTGGAAAAGGTGAAGGACCGCCATCTGCGCGGTGTCGGGGCAACCCATTGCATGGGCGCCTATGCGCGGCCGCTGCTGTTGAGTCTGGGACTGCCGTCGGAGGTTGACTACCGGATGATGCTGCCGCTCATTTCGTGGATTGATCGCCTGGCCAATCGTGTCGTGATCACCAGTCTGCATCCGCAGAAGCCGGTCAAGCCGCCCCTGCTGGTTGATACGACGCTCGGACAGGGCGCTTTCAGGCCCGAGTTCGCTGATGAGTCGTACGGCGGAAAGGGCTTGCGCTACATCGACATCGGCAATCTTGAGATGGCGCTCAAGAAGCGTGTCCACCTGTTGCGCAAGGGTGAATCCCCTGCCAGCCTGGGGCTGAGCGACGATATTCCGGTGCCGGTTCTGGAGCGAACTTTGATCGGCCTCTACAGGCACTGGGGCGATGGACGTGTCGGTCGCGAATTGCCGCGACGCGCGGCAACGACAAAGGCGCTGGTTGCCACCGGAATGGCGGCAATCCATTTTTTCGTGTCCGGCAAGCCCTTTCGGCAACCGGGACCGGCACCCGAAATGTCCACGCGCCAAATGCGCGAGATCGCGACGTTCGGTCGTGGTTCCGCGTCGGCGAATGCGGATGCCGGCGCTACCGCCGCGTTCGCAATGGAAGAGTGGACACTGGTCGATGAGAATGTTGCCGGATTGCGCATGACGCGTCCGGTTGGCAGCGGGGGCGCCAGGGTGGTGCCTGGAAGCCTGGTTGGCATCCGGCCGTCCGATGCCAGTGCCTTCATGATCGGCGTGGTGCGTTGGGCCCGCGTACAGGCCGGCGGCATCCTGGCGGTGGGCGTGAAAGCCTTGCCGGGCGCGCCGACTGCAGTGGCGGTGCGTGTTCCCGCGACCGGGATCGGAGTCCCGGACGAAAAGTATCGACAAGGATTGATGTTGCCTGCGTTACCGGTTCTGCAATCTCCGTCAAGCATCCTCGTGCCCTCCGGGTGGTTCGCGCCGGGGCGGGCTGTCGATGTGCATGCGGATACCGCCCGAAAACTCACCCTGGAAGCGGTTGCGGAACACCTGGACGAATACGATCGCTGCACCTACGTGGCGACTTGACCGTAGCCCGCGCTTCCCACTGATCCAACCCAGACCTATGCCATTGTCATTTTTTGCCGATAAGGCTATTATGACATTTGCATAATTCGGGTCGCCGGCTGTTGCCATCGTGCCCGCAGACGGAGTTGGCCATGCAACTTACGGAAATGATGTTGGCGGAAAGACCGGGCGTCAGCACGGCCCGGGGCGCAAAACTGTGGCTGGGCACCTTGCCACTTTCGGACCCTCGATCCTCGCATCACGCCATCTCGGCCTTGTTGGCGGAACTTGCCGAAACCCAAATGGCGCCGCGCAACCGGCTCGAGATACTCGAAACCATTCGTGTCCAGGCAGCGTTGACCGATGCGCAGTACGCCGCCCGCTATGCAGGCAAGGCACTGCCGCTCGGCCCGGTCGAGCGAAACGCCTTCATGCATGCAAACGCGCAATGGCGTGTGCTGGCTACTGCCTATCTCACCTGCTTCGAAGCGGCGATTGTCACCCCCGAACTCGCCGCCCATCGCGCCTTGTGCCTGGCGCGCGCCGGCGGTTACTTTTGCGACATCCTGCGGGCGCGGTACCGGGCCGGTCAGGGCGGGGCTGATGATGTGCTTGAGGATCTGCAGCGCCTAGTCGAACTCGCCACGGAATACGGCATTGGTGACGCACTTGTGCGCGACAGCGTGCATCCGCGCAAGTCGACAAGTGTGTCGCTCACGTATCGACGCGCCCTTCTCATAAGCATGGCAGGGCGCGCTGAATCCGGTCCGGAGCGCGACGCCTTGTTCGAGTTGGCCGCCTTCTGGGAAGGGCGCATCAGTTTTCCCGCGCATCCCGGCGAGTCGCCGGGACGTCCCGAGGCTGGCCACACGGCGGAAAAGCCATGCGTGCGGCCACGGCATCTGCGGGTGGTCAGCCTGGGTCGGTTGCGTCACGTGGTCGATGTGTCCAGGCTATCGCGTGGTCTTGCGCGGCGCATGCGCAAGCTTGCCCGTGGCGCCGCCTTCGACGAGCTGCGTCTTCCGGAGGCCCTGCGCAATCGGCCGGCGGCGGACATCCTCGGGCGGGCAAGGCGGGCATGGTGCGGTGAACGGCTCTCGGCTGAGCCGACCGGCGGCGCGCTGGTGTCAACCGGCAGCGGCGGACATGGCGTCAGTCTCAGCTTCGCGGGCAACGACTTCGAGGCCATGTACTTCATGATCGCCGGCGAACCTTTCCTGTTGAACCGCCCCGAAGACGCGACCAATCGACGCAGCTTCGACGAGCTCTTCGTGTTCCAGCATGTCGCGCGCGCGCGCGACGATGCCCGGGCACGCGAGGCCATCGTGCTCTTCGAGGACTGGGAGATCGTGGCCCGGGGTGAGCAAGGTTTCAGCCTGCGACGCGTGCGCGCCGGCGCACGGTTCCGCGAGGGGCAGCTGATCGCCATGCGGCTGCGTCAGGACGGCGACGACGGCCCGGTGACCATGGCGCACATCCGCCGGCTTTGCGAGCCCAGGGTAGTGGGCGGCAGTCCCGGCATAGTCGAGGCGGGTGTCGAGGTGCTCAAGGGCAAGCCACACGGCGTGGGCGTGCGCGAAGCCGGAAAGGCGCAACCCTGGTGCGCCGGCTTCCGGCTTGGATCGCTGCACGCAAACGATTCCATCGCACTGGTGCTTCCGGGGGGCTGGTTCAGGCCCGGCAGGATCATCGAGATGCGAGATGCCGGCATCACCTATCGCTTGCGCATTGATGAACTCATGCGGCGCGGACGCGACTTCGAACACATCAGGGTAGGCGTCATGGCCTGACGAGTCGGCCGATTGGCGGGACATTTCCCCGCTTGGCGAACCTGATTTCAGCCTCGCATTTGCGATCTCCTGCCTTGGCGTAGCGCAGGGCCGGCGGTGCTTGCATGCTATAGTCCGCGCGCCATGGCTGGACTGACAAAAGACTCCCCAGTACCGACTGAAATCCTGCTGCACCAGCAGAGCCGCCGGCTTGAGGTCGCGTTTTCGGATGGCGCCCGATTCGAGCTTTCGTTCGAATTCCTGCGCGTGAACTCGCCCTCGGCCGAGGTGCGTGGGCATGGACCGGGACAGGAAGTCCTGCAGACCGGCAAACGCAATGTGGAGATCCGCGAGATCGAACCGGTGGGCAACTACGCGCTGCAACCGGTCTTTTCCGACGGCCATTCGACCGGGATTTTTTCCTGGGACTACTTGTACGAACTCGGTCAGCGTCGCGACATGCTCTGGGATGAATACCTGAAGCGACTTGAGGCGGCCGGCGCTTCGCGCGACAGCTGAGGCCCCGGGAATGCCGGATACGCACTTCGGTTATCAGAGTGTCCCGGAAGCGGAAAAGGCCGCACGGGTTCGCGCGGTCTTCGAATCGGTTGCCGGCAAGTACGACTTGATGAACGATCTCATGTCCGGCGGATTGCACCGGGCCTGGAAGGCGTTTGCGATAACCCAGAGCGGTGTTCGGCCGGGGCAGCGGGTGCTTGATGTCGCAGGCGGCACCGGCGATCTGGCGCGGGATTTGGCCGGGCGTGTCGGCTCCGCGGGACAGGTCTGGCTTACCGACATCAACAACGCGATGCTGGCACATGGTCGCGACCGACTGCTCGATCGCGGTCTCGACCTGCCGGTTGCCCAATGCGACGCCGAGCACCTGCCGTTTCCCGACGGCATGTTCGACCTGGTGACCGTCGCATTCGGCCTGCGCAACATGACGCACAAGGACAACGCGCTCAGGGAAATGTGCCGCGTCCTGAAGCCAGGGGGGCGTCTGCTCGTGCTGGAATTTTCACGCGTCTGGAAGCCGCTCGCAGGTGTATATGACGCGTATTCCTTCGGTCTCTTGCCCTGGATGGGCAAGCTTGTGGCCGGCGACGAGGCGAGCTACCGTTATCTGGCCGAGTCGATACGCAAGCATCCCGATCAGGAAACCCTCAAATCGATGATGTCGGAGGCGGGCTTTGATCGGGTTGACTATTTCAACATGAGCGCGGGTGTGGTCGCACTGCATCGCGGTTTCAAGTACTGATGTTGCGTCGGGCGGCGCTGGCCGCTTCGCTCCTGTTGTTGGCCGGTTGCGCATCGGTCCGCCGCGAGGCTCCTCCCGCTCCTTCCGCCCCGGTCGCGAAGCCTCCCGCAACTGCGCAAGGAACGCCGGCCCGCCCGGTCTTGCCGCCCGCCCGGTCCGGCCGAGGCGGTTACTACCAGGATGATGGCCCGGGCGACAACCCGCCGCCCAACCTCGAGTTGACGCCGGACGCGGTGCCGATTGATGAACCACCGTTGCGCACGGCGGCCAACCGGCCTTATGTGGTATTCGGCCGCACCTATACGCCGCTGCCCGCCAACGTCGAGTTCCGCCAGCGCGGTGTCGGCTCATGGTACGGACGCAAGTTCCACGGGCAAAAGACCTCCAGCGGCGAGCCATACGACATGTACGCCATGACCGCGGCTCATCCCACGTTGCCGCTGCCGAGCTTCGTCAGGGTGACCAATTCTGCCAACGGGCGTTCGGTGGTGGTGCGGGTGAATGACCGTGGCCCCTTCCATTCGGAACGGATCATCGACCTTTCCTATACCGCGGCGCTCAAGTTGGGCTATGTGGGCCAGGGCAGCGCGCAGGTCGAGATCGAACGCCTGCGTCCCGGCGATACCGGCGGGCGCCCGCCCGCCGAAGCGGTCGCACGGGCCGACACGTCCCCCGCCCCCGCGCCGCGACGCGTCCAGACGCCTGCTTCGGACCGCTCCGAGCGACCAGCCGCGGCCACGGGCGGCAACATCCCGGCGACCCCGCCGACGAGTGAGACAGCCGTGCTTGCGACATCCACGCAGCCGGACGGGGTTTACCTGCAACTTGGAGCGTTTGGTGCGCGCGAAGGGGCTGAAGAATTTCGCACCAAGGCCTACCAGCAATTGCCGTGGCTGGTGGAGACCATGTACATCGTCGCGCGGGACCGTCTGCATCGCGTGCAGCTGGGCCCTTTCCCGGATCGCGGGGCCGCGCAGGCGGTGGCAGACCGGATTCGCGATACCTTGCAGCTCAAGCCTGTATTCGTCTTGCGTTGATGCGCACAGGTCAGGCCTCGCCCTTGAGTTCCAGGGCGCGCTGGTAGAGCGCATTCTTGGACTGGCCGGTAATGCCGGCAGCGATTTTCGCCGCACTCCTGACAGGCAGTTCATCGAGAAGGATACGTAGTATGCGGTCTGCCTCGACCGCATCGTCGTTGCGCTCCCGCAGGCCTTCGATGACGAGTACGAATTCGCCCCTTTGACGGTTGGAATCCGCCTCCAGCCAGGCCTGGAGCGCGCCGATCTGCAGGGCTTGCACCGTCTCGAAGCGCTTGGTCAGTTCGCGCATGAGCACGATGCGCCGGTCGGGCGCAAACTCGAGTGCCAGGTCGCGGGCCAGGTCCAGGATGCGGTGTGGTGCTTCATAAAGAACGGTGTTGTGGCTGGCCAGTGCCAGTTCGCGCAATATGGTGCGCCGGGCGGCACTCCTGGGCGGCGTAAATCCGGCGAACAGGAAAGGACCTTCGCATCCGGATACCGACAGCGCGCTGATGGCCGCACTGGGCCCCGGCACCGGCGCAACGGCGAAGCCGGCAGCCTGCACCGCGCGGACAATCCGCGCGCCGGGGTCCGATACCGCCGGCGTGCCGGCGTCGCTGATGAGGGCCACCGTACGGCCGGCGGCAAGCAGCTCGATGATGCGCAGCGCAGCGGCGCCTTCGTTGTGGTCGTGTGCTGCGATCAGTTGCGCGCGCGCGCCGAATGAAGCCAGCAATGGCGCCGAGGTGCGGGTGTCTTCCGCGGCAATCACATCGACGGCACGCAGCACATCCATGGCGCGCAGCGTGATGTCGCGCAGGTTTCCGATGGGTGTTGCCACCACATATAATGCAACGGCAAGCTTGGGCCCTGTGTCAGGGGGCGTCGCGTCGTTGCTTGAAGCGGGAACGCTATCGTGACTAGCCACGTTGGCCATCGGTGGATAAGTGGGATTGACGGCCGGGCGGGAGTGCTTGGGCGCGTTCTGATCATGAGTTGCGCGCTGACCTGGCCTGTATTGTGCGCGGCGCAGCAGGATCCGGCAAGTCGCGGGGCGCGCGCTCCGGCAAATACCTCCTCGACCTCCCCGCTGGATGCGGTCCGCGACCTGTTTGACTGGTTGCTGCGCCCGCGTCCTGCCGGCGCATCCGAACCCGGTTCAGCGGCAAGCGCCGAACGCAATGCCGATGTGGCCAAACCCGCCGACAAGCCCGAATCCGCAGCCACGCCTGCGTCCGTGGAAGCGTCTGCCGCAGTTGGATCGGCCCAAGGCGGCGCGCCCGTGCGGGACGCCCTGCCGGCAATCACAACGGCCAAGGAGAAACACTCCGATGCTGCGGCGCCCGGGGCTGCGGCAGACGGTACGTCCAAGCCGGGCGTGGTGATCACCGCACCTGCCACGTCTGCGCCCGTCGACGCGGCAGCCATGCCGGCGGCGCGTTCAGGTGTCGCGCTGATCCTGCCGGCAAAGAGCTCCGCGTTCGGTCGCGCTGGCGAGGTGGCAAGGCAGGGGTTCATGGCCGCACGTGCCATCGCCGCCGACAAGTCGGAGGTGCGCGTCTTCGAAACCGACGGAACCGGCGAAAGCGCCCGCCTGGCGTTTGAACAGGCCTTGGCCAGCCATGCAAGCGTGATCGTCGGGCCTCTCACCAAGGCGGAAGTAACCGGCATCATCGGTCGCCCGCTCGCCGTGCCCACCCTGGCGCTGAACACGCCGGACGGCGATGCCGCGCTTCCGCATAACCTGTTCGCCTTGTCCCTCAACATCGAATCCGAAGCGCGCGCCGCGGCGGCGGCGGCCTATCGCCCCGATGCGGGCAGCGCCGTCGTGGTCACCTCCGGCGCACCGCTGGCCCGGCGTGCGGCCGCGGCGTTCGCCGATGCGTGGATCAAGCTGGGTGGTGTCATCAAGGAGACTGTCGAGTACACCGGCGGCGCGTCGCGGGTGCGACAGGCTGTCGAACGCGCTCGCGCGGACATGGTGTTCCTCGCGGCCGACGCCGAACGGGCACGCTTGATCCGCCCCTTTCTCGGCAGGAATACACCGGTGATCGGCACCTCCCAGGTGTTTGCCGGGACGCCCCGCACGGAGGCGCAGAAGCCGCATGACCTCAATGGATTGCGCTTCGTCGACATGCCCTGGCTGCATCAGCCGGACCATGCGGCGACCATGGTCTTCCCGCGGCCTGAAACGCAGCTGGCGGCGGACCTGGAACGCATTTATGCCCTGGGCATCGACGCCTATCGCGTCGCCGGGGAACTGGCGCGCGCGCGCACGGAATTCACGCTCGATGGTGTAACCGGGACCTTGACCGTGCGTGCCGGCTTGATTGTGCGTGAACCCTTGCAGGTCGAGTATCGCGACGGCGCCGTGTCGCCCTCCGCCACCCGTTAGGCGGCCAATGGCCAGCGCGCGCGACACCGGGATGCTTGCCGAAGATCTGGCGCTGGCCCATCTCGAGAGCCGCGGCCTTGTGTTGCTGAAGCGCAATTTTCGCTGCCGCATGGGTGAGATCGACCTGGTCATGCGCGATGGCGCGGCAATCGTATTCGTGGAGGTGAGGCTGCGATCACGCGGCTCGTTCGCAAGCGCGGCCGAAAGCGTGGATGTGCGCAAACAGCGGCGCATCATTACTGCCGCACGCTTTTACCTGTCTGGGCGGCCCGATGCACCTTGCAGGTTCGACTGCGTGCTGCTTGAGCGCGCCTCTCCGGACGCGATTGAGTGGATCAAGTCCGCATTCGATGCCTAGTCGGACGGCTATAATCCGGCCATGCGAACATGTGAGACAGTGGCATGGTGCGGCCGGTGAAATCCGTGGATCTGGGGCCGCGGGTACAAGCGCAGTTCGCGGCAAGCATCGAGACCAAGCGCCGCGCCGCCCAAGAGTTGACCGCCCCCATTTGTGCTGCCATCGAGGCGATGTGCGAATCGCTCGGGGCCGGGGGCAAGATTCTGGCCTGCGGCAACGGTGGTTCCGCCGGGGATGCGCAGCATTTCGCAGCCGAACTCGTGGGGCGTTTCGAGCGGGAGCGTCCCGGGTTGGCTGCCGTGGCGCTTACAACCGATACGTCCATCCTGACCGCGGTGGCCAACGACTACGACTACACGCGGATTTTTTCCAAGCAGGTCGAGGCCATAGGCCGGAAAGGCGATGTCCTCTTCGCCATTTCAACCTCGGGCAATTCGGCGAACGTGATTGCCGCCATCGAGGCGGCGCACGCGCAGGATATCCGGGTGGTGGCCATGACCGGGAAGGACGGGGGCAAGATAGCGAAACTTTTGCGCCGGGACGACATCGAACTGCGTGTGCCCGCGGAACGAACCGCGCGTATCCAGGAGGTTCATTTGCTGGCCTTGCATTGCCTGTGTGATGGCATCGATACGCTTTTATATGGAGAGCTCCCATGAATCGTCGCAATCTCGTTTCGCTGGCCGCCGTGCTGGCGTTTCTTCCCGCATTGCAAGGGTGTTTTCCGGTGATCGCCGGCGGAGTCGCGGCGGGTGTGCTCGCGGCCGACGATAGACGCACGCTCCCCGCGCAAGCGGAGGACAGGTCCATCATGCTCAAGGCCGAGTCACGCATCGCCGAGCGCTTTGGAGACAAGGTGCATGTCAACGTCACCAGCTTCAATCGTCGCGTCCTGCTCACCGGTGAAGTGCCTGACGAAAAGCTTCGCGCCGAAGTCGAGCGCGTCGCCGGTGGTGTCGAAAACGTGGCCACAATCGTCAATGAACTGCAGATCGGTGGAGCCTCTTCGCTGACCGCCCGCACCAACGACTCCATCATCACCAGCAAGGTGAAGGGGAATTTTGTCGACGATGCGAAAGTGCAGGCCAACGCATTCAAGGTGGTCACTGAAGCCAGCGTGGTCTACCTGATGGGCCTTGTGACCCGCGAGGAAGGCGATCGCGCGGCCACCGTGGCATCGCGCACCAGCGGTGTCAAGCAGGTCGTCAAGGTGCTTGAGTATGTACCGGTGGCGCCACGCGCCGCCGACGCCAAGAAATAGCGAACCGCCCGCCGTTCCGGCGGCGCGAACGTCGACCCTTTACCCGGCCTGGCGTTTCAGCCAGCGCATCAACGTGCCCAGCATGGGCAGTTTTTCGTAGAGTTCTTCCGCCGCGTCCCAATAGTCGCGATGCCAGGCCACGCGCCCGTCCGGCGAGAAGCGCACATGGGTTGCGCCGCGGATGGTCTGTACGGTTCGCGTGTCGAAACGGCGCATGCGAAACCTGAAGTCCCAGCAGAGAAACGCTTCGGAGCCGGATTGCATGGCGGTGGTGATGGTGAAGCGCGGTTCCGCCACCTGGTCGAACATGTGCTCGAAAATGCGCCGGATCGCCGCCGTGCCGTTGACCTCGTTGAAGGGGTCCTTGAAATAGGCATCCGGCGTGTACAGCGATTCGATGCGGGCCGCACCTGCCGCATCGATGCCCTGGAAAAAGTCCACCAGCCGCGCCAACTCGGGCGAACGCGTCATCTGGCCATCCGTTCGATCGATCATGGTCGCGCCTCAGAGCCTGGTGAACTTGCGCACCGCGCGAAAGTAAAGCCCGTAAGGGAGCAGGCGCAAGGCCCGCATCACGCGTGTGAAACGTTTGGGAAAATGGATCTCGAACTCGCCGCGGCCGAGGCCCAGTTCGATCTGCCGCGCTGCCTCGACCGCGCTGATCAGGGCGGGCATTTCGAACTTGTTCTGCCGGGTCAGCGGCGTATCGACGAAGCCCGGGTCAATCAGGTAGATGCCGATGCCTTTCGGTGCGAGGTCGAGGTACAGTGTTTCGGCGAGGTTGATGAGCGCCGCCTTGGAAGGGCCGTAGGCAAGGGCCTCGGGCAGCCCGCGATAGCCGGCGACCGAGGAGACGATCGCCAGCGCCGGATGCTCGGCCGCGCGCGCCAGGAACCCCGGCAGGACCGCGGCCAGCGCATTGACCACACCCTGGTAATTGATCGCGAAGTGCTCGTTCATCGAAGCCAGGTCGAACGCGTCGGCGCGCATCGGCGAGTAAGTGCCGGCGCCGAGCACGACCAGATCCACGCCACCCCAGCGTTCGACGATGGCTTCATGTGCTTCGCGCAATGCGACGGGGTCGCGGACATCGAGAGGCAGCACGATGGCCTCGTCAAGGTCGGTTGCCAGCGACTCCAGCCTGTCCCGGCTGCGTGCCGACAAGGCCACGCGTGCGCCGGCCGCGCCCCATCTTTGCGCCAGGGCCGCGCCGATGCCGGTGGATGCGCCAACGATCCATACGCGGCGTCCTTGCCAGTCGTGGATCGGCTTGTTCAGGGGCATGGCGATGCTCCTTGGGGTCAGCGGCGCTTCCTGAACGATAGCGTCACTTCGCCCAGGGTTACGCCAAACTTGCTCATGCGAGCGCGGTTGAGCATGACATCATCGTCCATCAGGTACATCCAGTCGTCGAAATCGACGTGGATGCTCTTGCCGTCCACCTTGAGGTCGAGCACATAGCGCCAGTTGAGCGCGTTGCCCGCCGCCACGCCGACGGCTTCACCGACGACGTCCCCCGCGGTGCCGACGTAGCGGCCATCCCCGACCTTGCGCACGGTCCAGATGCGCTTTTCGCGGGTGCCGTCGGAGTAGGTGAAGTCCTCGTCAAGCACGCCGGTGTCGCCGTTCCAGGTGCAACGCATCACCACCGTGAAGCGCTTGACGACCTTGCCGGACCGGTCTGTGAACAAGCCCCAGGCATCGACGGTGCCGTTGAAGTACTTGGCGAGGTCCAGGACAGGCTTCTCGGCGCGGTATTCGTCGGGGACGACACCGGCACAACCTGCGAGCAGAGAAAGCAGGGCGATCGCAACAAGGTTTCGCAGTCTTTTCATTGGGGGCTCCGGGCGCAGGTGGTGTGGGTTCTCAGTCTGGCAGGCGGGAGAGTCCGGCGATGGCCAGCAGTTTGAGCAGGCAGGGGATGACGCAGTAGGCGACTGGAAGAACGGCGGCGGTTGTCGGCACACCGCTCCTGTAGCCTGACCATTCCAGCGCGGGCAGGACCAGGCCGGCGGCAAGGGCGAGGTTGAGTTTGGTCACCGTGTTCCATGGCCCGAAGTAGCTGCCTTCCGCGCCTTTCGCCCCATCCCGCTCAATGGTGTCTGCCAGCATCGCCGGAGGGAGGGCGAGGTCGGCTCCCAGGGCGGCACCTGACGCCGCGCAGATCAGGGCGAACGCAATGCTGTCACCGCTTTGCAGGAAGAACGCCCATGAGAATGCCGCAATCGCCAACGCCATTGCGGCGCCCCAGGCACGGCGCTTGCCGACCCGCGCGGCGACGCGGACCCAGATGGGCAGGGCGAGGGCAGCGGATACGAAGTAGAGGCCGAGGAACGCGCCGCTGGCGGACGACGCTTCGAGGATGTCGGCCACGAAAAACAGGAACAGCGTTGCCGGTATGGCTGACGCTATCCCGTTGACCGCGAATACGCCCAGCAAAACGAGAAAGCCGCGACTGCGCAGGGCCTGGAACGCGCTACGGCTGGCAGTATTGGCGTCAGGTGCCGGCGGTGGCGAATCGGGCGCACCGAGTAGCGTGACCGCCGCGCACAATGCCGTCAGGCCTGCCAGCACCCAGGTTGCCGCGGGCAGGCCGGCTTCGACTGTGGTCGCAAATGCCTGTGGCAGCAGAGATGCCAGCACTACACCGGCAAGTCCGAACCCTTCGCGTGCAGCGGTCACGGAAGTGCGGTCGCGCGCATCTCCCAGGCGCGCGCCCCATGCCTGATACGCAATCGACGCGGCCGAAAAGCCCAGTGTGACCAGTGCCACCGTGGCAATCAGCCATGCGGCCAGCGGAGCTCCCGCAGGCGGGTTGAACATGGTAACCAGGCCGGCCGTCAGCGGCAGCAACGCGATGGCAACAAGGCGACGGGACCGGCGCGTGCGGTCCGCAAGAAGCCCCAGCCACGGATCGACCAGCGCGTCGGCCAGGCGCGCTGCCAGAAGGATGCCGCCGGCGAGTGCGAGCGACATGCCCAGACCGGCGTAGAACTTGGGCGCATATACGTAGACCGGCAGGGCCGCCGCCGCCAATGGCAGGCCGAGGGCGCCGTAAGCCGCCAGGCGCGCGGGCGGCAGGCGCTCTGCGGCACCGCTCATCGTTGCCCCGAATCGCCGAGCAGTTTGCGGCGCAGGTCCGGCGCCGAAGTGCGCGGATCCAGCCAGATCGAGAAGAACGCGCGGCGCAACCGCTCGTCGGAGAGCACGCCCAAGGCGCGGCCGTTGTGGAAAAACCGCGCGGTGCCGTCGGTCTGCGATACACCGGTCAGGCGGTCGCCCGGGACGACGTCCGGGAACAGGCCGGCAAGCACGCCTTGCCATTCGACGAGTTCGCGCTCGTCGGCGATGCCCAGCTTGCGGATTTCGGCGACGCTGCGCTCGGCGATGGCGGAGCCCTTGAATTTCCGGGCATAGGTCAGTTCGAGCGCGAAGGCGGCGTTGTCGGCGAAGCGCGCGTTGGCCGCGTAGAGAACGGCGTCATAGGCATGGATGCCCAGCCAGGTGAGCCGGCCACTGCCGACCACCCTGGCGCCCGGCACCAGATTGCTGACGTACGGCGCGGCTTCGCTGCCCGGCGCGGGCACGCTGCCCAGTGCCGGCACGGCGGACCAGGCGCCGGCGGCCACCAGGATCGCAATCGCCGTCCTGCGAAGCCATGTCCCGTGCATCATGACGCGTCGCTCCTGACCAGCTCGAACTGGATCACGTCGGTCGACCCGGCGTTGAAGGCGCCTTCGCAGTAGGCGAGGTAGAACTCCCATAACCGAACGAAGCGCTCGTCGAAGCCGAGTTGCCGCACTTCCGGCAACCTGGCCATGAAGGTCGTGCGCCAGCGCCTGAGAGTTTCGGCGTAGTCGCGCCCGAAGCGGAACGCATCCGAGACTGCCAGCCCGGCGCGTCCGGCGCGCCCCCCGAACTCTGTCGGGCTGGGCAGCATGCCTCCGGGGAAGATGTACTGCTGGATGAAGTCGGTGCTTTTGCGATAGCGGTCGAACAGGCTTTCGTCGATGGTGATCGTCTGGATCATCGCCCGCCCGCCCGGCTTGAGGTTACGCCGCACGCAGGCGAAATAGCTGTCCCAGTAGCCTTCGCCCACCGCCTCGAACATCTCGATGGACGCGATGTGGTCGAACTCGCCATGCATGTCGCGGTAATCGAGCAGCCTGAGGCCGGCGCGAGCGGCCAGCCCGGCGCGTTCCAGGCGTTGGGTGGCGAAGCGCAACTGCTCGGGGGACAAGGTCAGGCCTGTCACATGTACGCCGAACTCGCGCGTGGCGACTTCCGCGAAGCCGCCCCATCCGCAGCCGATCTCCAGCAGGCGGTCGCCCGGCTTCGGGGCGAGCCTTTGCAGGATGCGCCGGTACTTGGCCGTCTGGGCAGCCTCCAGAGAACCGGCGTGGCCGGCGTCGAACAGCGCACTCGAATAGGTCATCGTCGAGTCGAGCCAGAGCCGGTAGAAATCGTTGCCCAGGTCGTAGTGGGCTTCGATGTTCTTGCGCGCGCGCGTGCGGGTATTGCTGTTGAGCAGGTGCCTGATGCGATACAGGACGCTGCCGGCGAACGAGCCGTAGATCGCCTTCTCCAGCGCGGCGCGGTTGCGGCAGAACAGCTCGATCAGGGCGGCGGGGTTGTCGACATGCCAGCGACCCTCCATGCGCGTTTCGGCAAAACCGATGTCGCCGCGTTTCATGCACACGCCCACCACGTCCCAGTCTGAAAGTACCAGATGTACATGCGGCAGCGAAGGTGCGCCATCCGTACCGGCGTCCTCGCCGAAGGTGCGCTCGAAGCCGCCCGGGCCGGAGAGTGTGATCCGGCCGCCGCGCAGGCGCGAGAGCAGGCCAAGCACGGCGCGTGCGGAAAACGGCACGCGCGGGTTCGCACTGGTAGAAGGCGAGGGGGCGCGTGAGGGATTGGCGGCTTCGGAAGGCATGTGGCGAAGGCGTTCGATGGGTTGGTGTCGTGCGGTCAGCGCGAGACGAATCTTGCCGGCGGCAGTGGCTTGCGGAAGAAAGGCGCACCCTTGAGCCAGAGCCTGAGCGCCTGGTAATGGATGCGCGCGACGACGCCAAAGGTCATCATGGGGTGCGTGACGAAGGCGCGCACCAGGGCGGGGGCGGAAAACTCGCGCGCCGCGCCGCTCACGCTGGTGAGCAACAGGTCGCCCTCCCCATCGTGATAGTCGATGCGGGCCACCACCCGGGTTGTGCCGGCGCGGAGGGCTTCGTGGAAGCGGAAGCGGTAGCCGCCTTCGATGGGACAGAACGGCGAGACATGAAACACCTTGGTGGCGCGCATTTCCTGGCCGGCGCGAATCGGCGCCCCGTCAGGGTTGCGCAGCAGGTAGCAATGCCGCTCACCGAAGGTGTTGTTGACTTCGGCCACCACGGCGACGAGCTCGCCGGCGGTGTCGTGGCAGTACCAGAAACTCACCGGGTTGAAGACGAAGCCGAGCACGCGCGGGAAAGTCTGCAGTTCCACCTCACCGCCGGAGACCGGCACGCCTTCGCTCTCGAGCAGGTCGCGGATCCATTCGCGCGGCGCCCGCCCGTCCCCGTGATCGGCAAAGTGAAACGAGAGCAGGTTGAAACTGTTGAGCGAGAAGACCGGGTTGGGCAATTCGTCCAGGCGGGAAAGCGGAATGCGCAGGAAGAACACCGGGTAGCGAAAGGCGTTGGCCGCCGGCCGCAGGCGGCGGTGCAGGACTTCCCCACAGAAGAGCCAGTCGCGCATGGCGTCAGGCGGCCGCGCGTCCCGGGGCGCAGACCTGCGCCGCGAGGCCGTTGGCGGCGGCGAGGCCGGCCTTCAGGCCATCTTCATGGAAGCCGTAACCGGCCCAGGCGCCGGCGAACCAGAGCCGGTCGGCGCCCTGGATCTCGGGCAGGCGGCCCTGTGCTGCCACCGCTGCCTGGTCGAAAACCGGATGGGCGTAGTCGAAGCGGGCGAGTACACGATCGTCGCGTGGCGGGAGTGGCGGGTTCAGGGTCACCACCACCGGGCTCTTGAACGGCACCGGCTGAAGCTTGTTGATCAGGTAGCTCACCGCCACCGGGCGGGATGCATGGCCGGTTGGTGCGGTGGTGCCCGGTGCGTCGCTCAGGTAGTTCCAGGCGGCCCATACCCGCTCACGCCGTGGAAGCAGGGCGCGGTCGGTATGCAGCCAGGCCACATTGGGCTGGTAGCCCACCGCGCCGAGCACCGCGCGCTCGGCTGCCGAGGGTTCCTCGATCATCGCCAAGGCCTGGTCGCTGTGGCATGCCAGCACCGCGTGGTCAAAACGCTCGATGCTTTCACGCCCCTGCTTCACGGCGTGCACCAGCACGCCGGCGGCGGTACGTCGCACCCGTGTGACCGGGGTGGAGATGCGGATGTCGTCAATCAGCGCCGACATCCTGCGCACATACTCGCGCGCACCGCCGGCGACGGTGTACCACTGCGGGCGGTTCTTCACCTGCAGGAGGCCATGGTTATGGCAAAAGCGCGCAAACGTCGAAAACGGGTAGCCGAGCATGGCGCTGGTCGGGCAGGACCAGATGGCCGCGGCCATCGGCAGCAAATACCAGTCGCGGAAGGCGTCGGTGTAGCGGTCGCGGCTGAGCACCTCGCCCAGGGAGATCGGGTCGTCGGCGCCGAGGGCGGCCACGGTCGCTGCGCGGTTGAAGCGCAGGATGTCGCGCAGCATGGCGATGAAGCGCGGGCGCAACAGGTTGGCAGGTTGAGCGAAGACGGTGGCCAGGTTGGTGCCGGCCCATTCGATCTCGCCGCCCAGGCTGACCGAGAACGACATCTCGCTCTTGGCCGTGGGTACCCCGAGCTCGCCGAACAGGCGCACCAGGTTGGGATAGGTGCGGTGGTTGAACACCAGGAACCCGGTATCGACAGGATGGCGGATGCCATCGACTTCGATATCCACCGTATTGGTGTGCCCGCCCAGATAGGCGCCCTCCTCGAACAGGGTGACGGCCATCGCGTGATCGCGCGTGAGCGCGTGCGCGCAGGAAAGCCCGGCGATGCCGCTGCCGATGACCGCGATCTTCATTGTTTCAGCCGTTCCTGTCCGGATTGCATATGCATGTTACGCAGGCGGGTCGGGGTTGGATGCGCCAGGCGCCGCGTCAGACCGCGGTGCGCTTGTCGAGTTCGATCAGCGCGTAGGCGGAATGGTTGTGGATGGATTCGAAATTCTCCGACTCCACCGTGAATGCCGCTACACGGGCGTCGTTCTTGAGCTCAAGGGCGATATCGCGCACCAGGTCCTCGACGAATTTCGGGTTTTCGTAGGCGCGCTCGGTGACGTATTTCTCGTCGGGACGCTTGAGCATGCCGTAGAGCTGGCATGACGCCGCGCGTTCAGCCACCCCCACCAGTTCAGCGATGGCGACCGGCTCGGCCACCAGGATCTTGATGGTGACATGGGAACGCTGGTTGTGCGCGCCGTAGGCGGAGATCTCCTTGGAGCAGGGGCACAGGCTCGTCACCGGGACGAGCACCTGGAGCCAGTATTCGACCGGCGCGTCGGCTGCGACACGCTCGCGGCGCAGGGTCACGTCGTAGTCCATCAGGCTCTGTACGCCTGATACCGGCGCGGTCTTGGTGAGGAAATACGGGAAGCGCATTTCCAGATACCCGGTTTGCGCTTCCAGGCGCGTCAGCATGTGGTCGAACATGCCGGCGAAACCCGCGGTGGAGAGGTCGCCGCCATGTTGTTCGAGAATCTCGATGAAGCGCGACATGTGCGTACCCTTCTGGTCCGCCGGCAGGCCGACGTACATGTCCACCATGGCCACTGTGGTGTTGACGGTGCCATCGATGGAACGCACCTTGATCGGGTGACGTACGCTCTTGATGCCGACTCGCTGGATCGCCAGGCGGCGCAGGTCGGGGGTTGACTGGATGTCCGGCAGGGGCAGGCGTTCAGGTGCGTTCATGGTGATTGGCTGTGAAGTTGATGGTGACACCGCGCTATGCGAAGGCGAATCCGGGCGCGGCAGGTAGGGCGAACACACTGAAGTGTTGAACCAATACCCCTGACGACCAAACAGATTTGTCTACGTCAAAATAGGTGTTGCGTAGTAATATATGGACGCTTAAAGTGTATGTCAATCAGAATGTCTTGGACAATCTAATGGAACAAAAAGCCGAAACAGGAGTCATCGAGGCGCATACCCCGGCTTCCGGTGAGTCTCCTTCGATGGGTATTGGTGCGGTGGAACGCGACACGGGCCTGTCCAAGGATACCTTGCGTGTTTGGGAGCGCAGGTACGGGTTTCCCAACCCCGAGCGGGATGCTTTCGGGGAGCGTGTGTATCCGCGCGAACAGGTTGAGAAGCTGCGCACCATCAAGCGCCTGATGGACAACGGCCATCGCCCGGGCAAGATCATGCAGCTGAGACTTGAGGAGCTCAAGGCCCTGTCCCAGGACACCGACAACGCCGGCGGCCGGCTGGAGCTGCCCGACGGCCTCCTGCGTTACCTCGACATGGTGCGTAACCACCAGGTTGAGGAGTTGCGTCGCAGCCTGGGTCAGGAGGTGGTGCGCAACGGCCTGGGCCGATTCGTCACCGACATCGTCGCCCCACTCAATGTGGCCATCGGCGAACTGTGGTTGCAGGGAACGCTCGAAGTGTTCGAGGAGCATCTTTATACCGAGGCCCTGCAGGTGGTGTTGCGCAATGCCATCGCCAATGTGCCGCAAAGCCCCTCGGCCCCGCGCGTGCTCCTGACCACCTTTCCCAACGAACAGCACGGGCTCGGACTGCTCATGGCAGAGGCCATGCTGGTGCTCGAAGGCGCGCATTGCATCTCGCTCGGTGTGGATACCCCGGTATGGGACATCGTCCTTGGCGCAACCTCGCAGGCCGCCGACATCGTGGCCTTGTCGTTCAGCCTTGCCTACCCGGCGGCGCAAGCGGTCGACGGGCTCAATGAGCTGCGCCGCAGCCTGCCGCCGCAGATCGAAATCTGGGCCGGCGGCGGCACCGAGGTGCTGGGGCGCCGATTGCCGGATGGCGTACGCGCCATGAGCACCCTGTCGGCGATTCACGAGGGCGTGAAGTCCTGGCGCGCGCGCCGCGCCAGCTAGCGTGCCACGGGTGGCGCGGCAAGGATTCCGCGGCAACAAGGCGGCGCTTCCTGCCAAGATCTGCGTGGTGTGCGGTCGCACCATGGTGTGGCGCCGCGCCTGGACGCGTTCCTGGGACGAGGTGAAGTATTGCTCCGAGCGCTGTCGCCGCGCCCGTCCGACCGCCGCCGTGCCAGAGCGGCGCTGATGCGGATCGGGCGATGCGCCATCTCGTTCTCATACTCGGTGACCAGCTTGATCCCGAAGCGCCCGGCCTGACCGGTTTCGATCCCGCCCGGGATGGAGTGCTGATGGTCGAGACCGCCGCAGAGGCTTCGGTGGTCTGGAGCCACAAGGCGCGCATCGCGCTGTTTCTGGCCGCGATGCGGCATTACCGCGACGCACTCGTTGCGCGCGGCGTCCCGGTCGACTACAGCAGCCTTGAAGCCTCCGCAGGACGACCGATCGCCGCGGTGCTGGCCGGGCGCATCGCGCAATCCAGGCCGGAGCGCGTTGTGGTGTGCGAGCCGGGGGAGTACCGGCTGCTGGCCGAATTGCAGGATGTCTGCGCGGCCGCCGCGGTCGCGCTGGAGGTGCGCCCCGATACCCATTTTCTGATTGCCCGACAGGATTTCGCCCGGTGGGCAGGCGCCAGGAAAACCCTGCTCATGGAGATGTTCTATCGCCAGATGCGCAAACGCACCGGCGTCCTCATGGTGGAGGGTGAACCCGAGGGGGGCGCGTGGAACTTCGACGCCGACAATCGAGGCGCTTTCCCGAAATCGGGCCCTGGTGCGGTGCCACCCCCGGCCCTTTTCCCCCCGGACGCGCTCACGCGCGAGGTGTTGGCCGAGGTGGCGGAGCGATTTGCCGACCATCCGGGCGAACTCGCGCATTTCGCGTGGCCGGTGACCCGCGCACAGGCGCTGGAGGCGCTGGAGCAGTTCGTCTCCCTGCGGCTGACCGGCTTTGGCCGCTTCCAGGACGCGATGTGGACCGGCACGCCGTTCGGCTGGCACTCGCTGATTTCCGCCGCGCTCAACCTGAAACTGCTCAATCCCCGCGAGGTGATCGCCGCGGCCGTCGAAGCATACCGGCGTGACAAGTTGCCATTGCCCGCCGTGGAAGGCTTCATCCGCCAGGTGTTGGGTTGGCGCGAATTCATCCGCGGTGTGTACTGGCTGGACATGCCGCGGCTCGGGGAGGCCAATCACTATGGCCACCAGCGCGCGCTGCCGGCCTGGTACTGGACCGGCGATACCCACATGATCTGCATGCGCGAGTCCATCGGCCAGACCCTCAAATATGGTTACGCGCACCATATCCAGCGCCTGATGGTGACCGGCAACTTTGCCCTGCTGGCCGGAATTTCGCCGCAGGCGGTACACCGCTGGTACCTGGCCGTTTACGTTGATGCCGTGGAATGGGTGGAGTTGCCCAACACCGCCGGCATGGCGCTGTTCGCCAATGGCGGGCGTTTCACGTCGAAACCGTACGTGGCCTCCGGCGCGTATATCAAGCGCATGAGCAACTATTGCGCCGGGTGTCGTTACCGGCCGGAGGTACGCCATGGTCCACAGGCCTGCCCGATGACCGCGCTTTACTGGAATTTTCTCGACCGGCACGAGTCAGAGATGCAAGGGAACATGCGTACGGCGCTGATGGTGAAGAATTTGCAGCGCCTGTCCGCCGAGGAGCGTGCCGCCATACGCGGGCATGCCGCCGGCTTGCTGGAAAACCCTGACGCCCTGTAGGAAAACTGCAGTTTCCGTTTGTTACACTTGGCCGCATCATGAGCGCGCGAAGGCTAGTCCGGCCGGACCGGTTCGCGCAGGAGAACAGCATGCTTTATCCCGAACTCTTCAAGAGTCTTGAGGCGGTGCGCTGGAACATGGAAACCGATGTGCCATGGGACAGCTTCGACGCGTCCCGGCTTTCGGACGAGCAGGCGCGCACCATCAAGATGAACGCCATCACCGAATGGTCTGCACTTCCAGCGACCGAAATGTTCCTGCGCGACAACGCGCACGATTCCGATTTTTCGGCCTTCATGAGCGTATGGTTTTTCGAGGAGCAGAAGCACTCGCTGGTGCTGCTCGAATACCTGCGACGCTTCCGCCCGCACCTGGTGCCCACCGAAGAGGAGTTGCACGCGGTGCGCTTTCCGTTCGACCCGGCGCCGGCGCTGGAGACCCTGATGCTGCATTTTTGCGGCGAAATCCGCCTCAACCACTGGTATCGGCGCGCTTCGGAGTGGCATACCGAACCGGTGATCAAGCACATCTACAACCTGATCTCGCGCGACGAGGCGCGCCACGGCGGCGCCTACCTGCAGTACATGAAGCGTGCCATCGGCACCTTCGGCGACCAGGCGCGCGCCGCGTTTTCCAAGATCGGGGTGCTCATGGCTTCGGCCAACCGCACCGCGCAAGCCCTGCACCCGACCAACCTGCATGTCAACGAGTCGATGTTCCCCAACGACACCGTGCAGTCGAAGCTGCCGGATCCGACCTGGCTGGAAAACTGGCTGACGCGGCAGATCGATTTCGATCGCGAGTGGGAGAACAAGGTCATCGAGCGCATCCTGCACAATGCGTCGATCCTGTTTGACCGCACCTTTGAATCGGTGCAGGACCTGAACAAGTACCGCAAGGAAGTCGCGCGGCGCCTGGGCGCCAAGTTGAGCGAGACCCTCACGCCGCCGCCCTTGCCGGGCTGAGCAGGCTGCCGCCATCGGGGAGGCCAGTAGAATGCGGCCTCCACCCGGGACCCCGGGCCCACTTCGCGCCGCCGCCGGCGTTCTCCCCATGCCCATCACCTTTCACTACGGTTCCGGTTCCCCGCCGGCCTGGCGCGTCTGGCTCGCCCTTGAATTCAAGGGCCTGGCCTACGACTTCAAGCTGATGTCCTTCGATGCCGGCGACCTGAAGCGTCCCGAATTTCTCGCGCTCAACCCGCGTGGCCGCGTGCCGACGGTCGTGGATGGCGATTTCGCGCTCTATGAATCCAACGCCATCGTCGAATATCTCGAAGAGCAATACCCGGCCACGCCACAACTGTTCCCCGGCAACTCGCGCGATCGCGCCATTGTGCGGCGCTGGATTTCGGAGATCGACGACGGCATCGCCCGGTTGGTATATGAACTTGCCAGCCTGGTGTTCTACCCGTCGGGCGGTCCGGTTGACCCGGCCAGTTTCACCGCCGCCCGCGATGCCGTGGTCGCGGAACTCGGTGTGATCGCCGGCCTGATGCAGGGCGACTACGTGGCCGGTGCGCGCATCACCGCTGCCGACTTCGCGCTGTACCCGCATGTGGCCATGCTGGCCCGTCTGGACAGCAAGAAGCCGGAACTGGCATTCATGGGCGCCCGCCCGGCTGCGATCGCCGCCTGGGCGGCGCGCATCGAAGGCCTGCCGTTTTTCGACAAGACCGTCCCGCCGCACTGGAAGCGCAAATGACCTATGTGGCGCCGGCCTTCGAAGCCAAGATCTGCGCCCTGGCCGATCTGGCTGCGCGTGCCGCGACGCTGCCGCGCCCGCTGGTATTCACCAACGGGGTGTTCGACCTGCTGCACCGCGGCCACGTGACCTATCTCGCGCAGGCGCGCGCCCTCGGGGCCAGTCTGATCGTCGCCGCCAACAGCGATGCGTCAGTGAAGCGCCTCGGCAAGGGCGACGACCGCCCCATCAACAACGAAGGCGACCGCATGGCCGTGCTGGCCGCGCTGGAATGCGTGAGCCTGGTCACCTGCTTCACCGACGACACGCCGCTCTCGGCGATTCTGGCCGCGCGGCCGGAGGTGCTGGTCAAGGGCGGGGACTGGAAGGTCGACGCCATCGTGGGTGCTGCCGAGGTGCGCGGCTGGGGCGGGTCGGTGCATTCGATCCCCTTCCTGTTCGAGCGCTCCACCACCGCCACGCTGGCCAAGGTGCGCGCTTCCTAGGCACACATGCGCAACCCCTTGAAAATGTCCATTGCGAGCTTCCCGAACCGCAGCTATCTCGTCAGTGCCGACGAGCTGCGCGACCGCCTTGGCGCCGTTACGCTTCTCGATTTGCGGCCGGCCGAGGATTTTGCGGTCGGCCACATCGCAGGCAGCCGCCATGTGGACATCTACGGCATCAGCCTCATGGATACCGCGGAGGCACCACTGGCGGCCTTTCTCGGCATTTTCCAGGTGCTTTTCGGCGCGCGTGGTGTCAGCCTCGACAAACCGGTGGTGGTCTATGACCACGAATCCGGCGAGCGCGCGGCGCGCGCGGTCTGGATGCTGGCCGTGCTTGGACATCCCGACGTAAGGATTCTCGATGGCGGCGCGCAGGCCTGGCATGCCGCCGGACATGATCTCGTGCAGCTCAAGGGCGCACCCGCGCCGGTGGACCCGACCAAGGCGCCGCCAACCCCGCCGCCGTTCAAGGCGGCACTCCACCTGGATTTCCTGGCCACGCGTTTCGACGTGCATGACGCGATCGACAACGCGGATGCGGTCATCGTGGATGTGCGGCGCGAGTCGGAGTATCGCGGCACCGAGAAGCGCGCCCGGCGCGCCGGCACGATTCCCGGCGCGATCCATGTGTTCTGGCGCGAGCACCTCGATGCGCAGGGCGCGTATCGCCCCGCGGACGAGATTCGCGCGCTCTATGCCGGCAGGGGCGTCACGCCGGACAAATCCATCATCGCGGTTTGCCACGGTGGCTACCGCTCGGCCAGCACCTTCATCGCGCTGAAGTCGCTGGGTTACCCGCGCGTGCGCAACTATGTTGGCTCGTGGGGCGAGTGGGGCAATCGCGACGATTCGCGCATCGTCGACTTGTCGGCGAGCACCTGAAATGATGGCTTCCCGCTGTTCGGCAGCCGGGTGGAGTCTGCATGGCCGTGGCAGGACCCGGGGCGGCTTTCTGCCTACCCTCCTCATGATGATGCTGGCCTCCGCTCACTGCGGCGCCCAGGTGGCTGGATCCATTGTGGTGGGCCCGGTCCTTCCAGGGTATTCCGGCGGAAGGCCACCTGCTGGCCTGATCGCCCCTCCTTGGGGCTGCGCACCGGGCCTGCGCAACTGCATCAGCATGGAGGAACTGCGCAGCATCCTGGAGCGCCAGCGTCGTTTCGAAGTCCTCGGGCAGGATGCGCCCGCCGCTGGCTTGTGGCCTGTCCCGCAGGCGCGCCAACTTCCTCCGCCTACGCCGGAGAGCGATGTACAGCCTGCCTATCGCGGGAGCGGATCGATTCGTCCGGAGTTCAGCGATTCGGGGACGCCGCTGATTCCTCGCTGAGGTTCACGCCTTCTTGTCGTCGGGCCGGGCTTCGCCCTTCAGATCGGCCTTTTTGTCCTCGGGAGCGCAGTCCTTGAGTTCCTGGGTCGGAAACTCCTTGCGCAAGTCGTAGAGCTTCACCTTCATGGCGTCATCCACGCCGCGCAGGGTGAAAATGGTCTTGGCCACACGCGTTTCGCGCTCGGCCGCGCGCGCGGTCTTGACGCCCTGCTTCGAAAGAGTCTCGAGGTAGTTCTTCGCGCCTTCTTCGTTCTTGAACACACCCAGCGAAATTGCGAACTTGTTGGGCCCGTCCTCGCTGATGATGAAGAACTCGTCGATGCCCAGGCGCTTCAACTCGGCGGCCTTCTTGTCCGCGTTGGCCTTGCTGCCTTGCGGCGGCAGCGATACCCACCAGCCGGCGGTTTCGTCGACCTTGCGCGTGCTGATCTTCGGCGCCGGCGTCATCGCCGCCAGCAGTACCTGAACGCGCTCGGAGTCCTGGGGCGGAAAGCTGCCCCAGTCCAGGCACAACAAGGGTTTGGGTACGTTGGCCGTGGCAAGTTTCTTGGCCTCTTCCGGGCTGATGATGCGGATCTTCTCGGGCGAAATCTGTTGGGCCAGCCGGCCCGGTTCGCCCATCGGCTCGGGCCCCGGGCCGATATAGCCGGCGTGCCAGCCGAAAAACGCGAGGTTGGCCAGAAGCAGCAGGAAGAAAACGACGCGCATGGATGCCGGGACGTAAACGCTCAGAGGGTCAGGCTGATGCGGTGCAGGCCTTCGAGCACCAGGTTTTCATGATACCGGTAAGGGATGGACAGGCGCGGCGCCACGGTCTTGCCGGCGCCGCCGGAAATGATGCACCTGAGGTCGCCGTATTCGGCGCGGTGGCGCCGGAACAAGCGCTCGATGGTGCCGGCCTGGGCATGCTGGCAACCGGAGGTGATCGCGTCGACCGTCTGCGTGGGATGGTTGAGGTAGTCCCCGTCGGCGTCCGGCAGTGCGGCGGTATTGGTGTGCAGGGAACGCAACATCAAACCCATGCCGGGCAGGATGTTGCCGCCCATGAAACGCCCCTCCGGTGACAGGAGATCAATGGTGGTGGCCGTGCCGCAAACCACCACCAGGACCGGGTCGACGGGTTCAAGCGCGCGCGCGCCGATCAGGGCGGCCCAGCGGTCGGTGCCCAATTGCGCCGGATTCCGATAACCGTTGACCACGCCGCATTGTTCTTCGCGCGAGACGATCCAGTGCATCGGACCCTGGGCATTGGCGTATTGCGGCCATACCTCAAGGGCACGCAACAACGGGTTGCGCACCTTGGTGCCCGCGACATTGGAGACCACGATCAGGCGCGGCGGTTCCTGTTCGCGAAAAGCGTCTCCAAGATCCGAAACCTCCTCGATCAGCATGCGCCCGCCCGCGGTCTGTGTGGCTTCCGAGGTGGCGCCCGCGACGCCCAGGGCGTGACGACTCCACTTGATGAAGGTATTGCCGATATCGATCAGCAGGTTTTCGGGTTCGGACATTAAGGGATTCTACGTCGGCCGGTGGGCCGATCAGGCGTCCAGCGGATAACTCGGGCGCGGGAGATTGCGATAACGGTACACCGACAGATCAGCATTGGTCACGCCTGCGCCATGGCATTCGATGATATGGCTGGCGATGGGCTTGAAGCCGGCGCGATAGTGGATGCGGCTCTTGAGCATGAGAAAGCGCTTCCGGGTGGGCTCGATGCCGCAGTGCCGGAAGATCACCAGGTCGAAGGGTTCATGGTGCAGGCTGGTGACGACAATCTGCGCGCTGCCGCGGCTGCCTGCGACCTCGAGCACGGCCGTCGGGCCGAGGTGTGACTTGAGGCCGGTGTACATCGGGCCGCGGAAGACGATCTCGCCGTCGGTGATGGTGCGGACCCGCCCGCTGACGGTGATCGGATGGCCCGCCAGGCCGATGCTCGGCATGTCGGTCTTGCCGCCCAGGGCGAGGGTGACGTTGTTGCCGATGCCGGCGGCGATCATCTTCTGCACCGCCTGCGGGTCGCGGATCGGCGCGATGGCGATGTCGTCCAAGCCCTGCTTGAGGATTTCCTCGACCACCAGCATCACGTCCTGGGTACCGCCTGAACCGCAGTTGTCGCAGTGGTCGATCAGCAATACCGGCCCGTCCGGACCGTCACGTCCGAGCGCGTGGGCGCGCGCGACGTCCTCGGCAAGGGTGGTCGGGGTGTAGGCGTACTCGCGGCGCCGGCTGCGCGCCACCTGCAGCATGGCATCGCATACGGCCTGCGCACGCGCCTCTCCGTCCGGCTTCATGGCGTCGCCCACCACCACCACCGAGAGCGCGGTAAAGCGCGTGTCGGCGTGGGCAAAGGCCGGCAGCAGCGTGGCCGCCAGCACGTCACCACGTTTCTCGGCATCGCGGGCGATGCCGAGTATTTCCCCCGAGGGGCCGTCCTCCGGGGCGTGGCGCATGATCGAGGGCACCACCGGCAGGCTGCCCCATTTCAGCACCGGCCGCACGCGGCCCTTCATCGCGTCGATGAGGATCTCGCCGGCCCGGCGCCCCACTTCGTACATGTCCACATGTGGATAGGTCTTGTAGCCGGTGATCACGTTGGCCAATTTGACCGTGGCCGGCGACAGGTTGGTGTGGTAATCGAAGGTCACGGCGATCGGCACGGTCGGCGCGATGGCACGCAGGCGGGTGAGGATCTCGCCTTCGGCGTCGTCGTTGTCGGCCACCACCATGGCGCCGTGAAGGTCGAGGAAGATCGCGTCGCATCCCTGGCGTACCGCGTCTTCCAGCGGTCGCACCAGGGTCTCGAAGGTGGCGCGGCTGCAGGCGGCCGAGGGCCAGGATTCCGCCGCCACCGGCGTCACGATTTCCGCGCCTTCGCGGATCGCGATGTCGATGTAGGCGGCCATCGGCGTAGCCGAGCCCTCGAAGGCTTTGCGGGCATCGCGTCCGAACGCCGGGCCGTGGCCGTGGCCGAAGCGTTCCAGCGGGGTTTCGATGGGCGAGAAGGTGTTGGTCTCGTGCTTGATCAGGGCGATGACGAAGCGTTGCGGCATCACGGAACCTTCCTCAGGCGAACGCAGGTCCGAGCGGACGCAGGCGCATGCCGTGACGCAGCTTTTTCCACGCGAATTCCGCCGGATCCGCCAGTGCCGGGCCGGGGGCCTTGACCACCAGCACCTCGCGCGCGATCGGCTGGAAGTCGGCGCGGAAGTGCACCGAGCTTTTCACCGCGACAATGCGCTGCAGCTTCGGTTCGATGCCGACGTGGCGGAACATTTCCTGGTCGGCGGTCTGGCATTTGGTAGTGGCGACAACCACCCGCACGCCCGGCGCGTCGACGCTGCGCAGGGCGGCCATCGGCCCCATGTGCAGCTTGAAGTTGCGATAGAACGGCCCGGAGCCGGTGAAGCTGCCGTCGCCCAGGGCATCGACCTTGAAGCGCGCGCGCACCGGGGCGATGCCGGGTACGCCGGAGATCGCACCAAGCGAAAACTCGGCGGTGTTGCCGCGCCCGACTTCATGGGCGAATTTCGCCGCTGGCGGATCGATCAGCATGCCCAGCACGGCATCCGGCGGGCGGATCGCCAGCATTGCCGCCAGGAGGCTGGTGGTGTCGCCATTGCCGCCGGCGCCGGGGTTGTCCTGGGTGTCTGCCAGCACGGTCGGCAGCCCGATCGCGCCGGTTTGCAGTGCGCGGCGGATCGCGTCCTCGGGTGAGTGCAGCTCGAGCGCAAAGTCCTTTTCAGCGGCGACGATGGCACCGGCGAGTTCGGCCATGGCAGCATTGAGCGCGGCAGCATCGCCACCGTAGCCGGTGATCGACATGCCGCATTCGGCGAAGTCCGCCATCGGAAAGCCGGGCGCGAAGGAGAGCGTCACGCCGTGGCGGGTGTCGAGGGTCTCGATGAGCGCGTACAGGCCTTTGCACGGCTCGATGAAGCTGCACTGCGACGGAATGCCGGTGAGATAGTCGAAGGTCTGGAAGGCCTTGGCGGGGCGGCGCCCGCTGGCCAGCATCCGGTTCAGCAATCCCGCCGCGCGTGCGCCGGTCTCGGCCATGTCGACATGCGGGTAGGTGCGGTAGATCGTCAGCGCGTCGGCGATGGCGAACATCTGGCGCGTGACATTGGCGTGCAGGTCGAGACTTGCCACGATCGGCACACGCTCGCCCACCACCGCGCGGACGCGGCGCAGCAGTTCGCCTTCGCCATCGTCGTAGGCTTCGGACACCATCGCGCCATGCAGGTCGAGATAGACGCCGTCGACCGGCAGCGCCGCCTTGAGGCGTTCCACCAGGCCGCCTGCGATACGCTCGAAGGCATCGGCGGTCACGCGGTCGGAAGGTGAAGCCGCTGCCCATACCAGTCCGACTGTCGAGTGCCCGGCGGCATGCAGGGCCTCGAAGGCCCCCGCAGCGGGAATGTTGGCGCCCGCCACGGCCGACAGGATGTCGTGGCCGGCGCAAAGCCCTGGCCAGCCGCCCCCGGATTCGAATGCCGCGTAGTCGGCCGGGCTGGGAGCGAACGTATTGGTTTCGTGCTGGAAGCCGCCGACGGCGATTCTGGCCATGCGAAATGTCCCTGTGGGTCAGCGCTTCAGGAAGGCCGCGAGCCGCGCGACGACTTCGGTCAGTTGCGGGATGCCGATGGTGTAAGTGAAACGGACGTATTTGTGGGCATCCACATCGCCGAAATCGC
The DNA here is from genome assembly GCA_965279115.1 of Burkholderiales bacterium. GTDB lineage: Bacteria > Pseudomonadota > Gammaproteobacteria > Burkholderiales > JAEUOS01 > JAEUOS01. Next base: position 1,269,449 of record OZ257137.1, on the reverse strand, counting down.
GCCCCGGCGTGATGGCCACGCCGGCGCCGTGCAGCACCTCGGTGCAAAAGCGGAAGCTGTCGTCGGAGAGGTTGGAGATTTCCGCGTAGACGTAGAACGCGCCTTCAGGCGTGTTGGGGATGAGGAAGCCGAGCTTGCGCAGTGCCGGGATCAGATAGTCGCGACGCGCGGCAAACTCGGCCCGGCGGGTCTCGTGGATGGCGAGTGCTTCGGGGGTGAAGCAGGCCAGCGCTGCGTGCTGGGCGATGGTGGGCGGACAGATGAACAGGTTTTGTGCCAGTTTTTCGACATGCTTCATGTACGAATCGGGTGCCACCAGCCAGCCCAGGCGCCAGCCGGTCATGCTGAAGTACTTGGAAAAGCTGTTGATGACAAAGACATCGTCGCCCAGTGCGAGCGCAGTAGGCTCTTCGCTGAAATTTCCCGCTGCGTCACGCGTATAGGTGAGGCCGTGATAGATCTCGTCGATCAGGAGGGTTCCGCCACGCCGGCGGACCACCTCATGGATGCCGCGCATCGCCTCGACAGGTACGGTGGTTCCGGTCGGGTTGGAGGGCGAGGCCAGCATCACGCCGCGGGTGTTGGGCCCCCAGTGCCGGTCCACCAGTTCCGGCGTCAACTGGTAATTCTCCGCGGGGCCGCAGGGTATCAGCCGGGTGGTGCCGCCATAGAGTGAAATGAAGCGCCGGTTGCATGGGTAGGTCGGGTCCGGCATCAGCCATTCGTCACCCGGATTGACCAGGGTGCCGAAGAGGATCAGCATGGCGCCGGATGCGCCGGCGGTCACCGCCACCCGCTCTGGCGGCAGCATGAACCCGTGGCGGGTACGGTAGAAGCCGGCAATGGCTTCACGCAGCGGCGCGATACCCAGGGCCACGGTGTAGTGGGTGTCGCCGCGCCGCATGGCCGCATCGGCCGCCTGCATCACCATGTCAGGTGCCGAGAAATCCGGTTCGCCGACGCACAGGTAGATGATCGAACGCCCGGCGCGCTCCAGGGCGTTGGCCTCGCGCATGATCTCCATCGCGTAGAAGGCTTCGATGTCGGCCATGCGGGCAGCCGCGGGTGCGATGGCTCGGGGCGCGGGGGGCACGGCGGGATGGGGCGCGTTCATCGATTCGATTCTTCGGGTAAACCCCGATTCTAGTCTGCCAGAGGGCGTGTTGACGTGCGCGGCAACTACCCCGGCAATGGCAAGCGGAGTAGACTTCGCAGCCCCGGTTTTGAGGCTGTTCCGGCGTGTTTCCCACGCGCATGGCCCTCATTCACGCACGCAGCGAGACATTCATGGCAAAGCAGGTCGATGAGCAGTTGAAGAAGGCGGCGCTCGATTACCACCGCTATCCGCAGCCCGGCAAGATTTCGGTCACACCGATCAAGCAACTGGTGAACCAGCGCGACCTCGCGCTGGCCTACACCCCGGGCGTTGCCTTCGCCTGCACCGAGATCGAGAACGACCCGGCGCAGGCGCGCAACCTCACCGCGCGCGGCAACCTGGTAGGCGTCATCACCAACGGCACGGCGGTGCTGGGCCTGGGCAATATCGGGCCTCTGGCGGCCAAGCCGGTGATGGAAGGCAAGGCGGTGCTGTTCAAGAAGTTCGCCGGCATCGACGTTTTCGACATCGAGATCAACGAGCGCGACCCCGACAAGCTCGTCGAGATCATCGCCGCGCTCGAGCCCACCTTCGGCGGCATCAACCTCGAGGACATCAAGGCGCCCGAGTGCTTTATCGTCGAGCGCAAGCTGCGCGAGCGCATGAAGATCCCGGTCTTCCATGACGACCAGCACGGCACCGCCATCATCGTGGGCGCCGCCATCACCAACGGCCTGAAGGTGGTGGGCAAGGACATCAGCAAGGTCAAGCTGGTGGTGTCCGGCGCAGGCGCGGCTGCCCTGGCTTGCCTGGACCTGCTGGTCAAGCTCGGGTTGCCGATGGCCAACATCATCGTCACCGACATCGCCGGCGTGGTCTATACGGGCCGCAAGGAAGAAATGGACGACAACAAGGCGCGCTATGCCAAGGACATCCCGGGCCGGACCCTGGGCGATGTGATCGAAGGCGCCGACGTTTTCCTCGGCCTGTCCGCGGGCGGCGTGCTCAAGGGCGAGATGGTCCGGAAGATGGCGGCGCGCCCCCTGATCCTCGCGCTTGCCAACCCGACGCCGGAGATCATGCCTGCCGAGGTGCATGCGGTTCGCGACGACGCGGTCATGTGCACCGGGCGCAGTGATTTTCCCAACCAGGTGAACAACGTCCTGTGTTTTCCGTTCATCTTCCGCGGCGCGCTCGATGTCGGAGCGACCACCATCACGGCCGAGATGGAAATCGCCGCGGTGAATGCGATCGCCGAGCTTGCGCAGGCCGAGCAAAGCGAGGTGGTTGCACTGGCCTACGGCACGGGTGAGGTGTCGTTTGGCCCCGAGTACCTGATCCCCAAGCCCTTCGATCCGCGCCTGATCGCCAAGATCTCGCCGGCGGTGGCCAAGGCGGCCATGGAGTCGGGCGTGGCCACCAGCCCGATCGCCGATTTCGACGCCTATCGCGCCCAGCTCGAGCAGTTCGTGTATCACTCCGGCCTGTTGATGAAGCCGGTGTTCCAGGCGGCGCGCGCCGCGTTCGAAGCGAAGAAGAAAAGCCGCATCGTGCTGGCCGAGGGTGAGGAGGAGCGCGTCATGCGCGCCGCGCAGGTCATCGTCGACGAGCGCATCGCCCGACCGGTGATCATCGGCCGGCCCGCGGTGATCGAACAGCGCCTCGAACGTTTCGGCCTGCGCATGCGGCCCGGTGTGGACTTCGACCTCATCAACCCCGAGTTCGACGAGCGCTATCGCAATTATGTCGAGGACTATCACGACCTGGTCAAGCGCAAGGGCGTGACCCTGCAGTATGCCAAGATCGAAATGCGCCGGCGCCTGACCCTGATCGGCGCAATGATGATCAAGCGCGGGGACGCCGACGGCATGGTGTGTGGCACCTTCGGCACCCATTCGCTGCACCTGGAGTACGTCGACCAGGCTCTTGGCCGGCAACCGGGCGTGGCGCAGTACGCTGCGATGAACGGCCTGATGCTGCCGGGCCGTACCGTGTTCCTGGTCGACACCCACGTCAACCATGATCCGACCGCCGAGCAACTGGCCAGCATCACGTTGATGGCGGTCGAGGAAATGCGCCGCTTCGGTATCGCGCCCAAGGTGGCGCTACTGTCGCATTCCAATTTCGGCACGCTCAACGTGCCTTCCGCACTCAAGATGCGCGAAGCGCTGGCCATCCTGAGGCAGCGCGCCCCCGCTCTCGAGGTCGATGGCGAAATGCATGGCGATGCCGCGCTCGATACCGAAGTACGGCGCGCGGTGCTGCCGGATTCCACCCTCAAGGGCGACGCCAACCTGCTGGTCTTCCCCAACATGGAGTCGGCCAACATCAGCTACAACCTGCTCAAGACAGCGGCTGGCGGCGGCGTCACCATCGGCCCCATCCTGCTCGGCTGCGCCGGCCCGGTGCATATCCTCACGCCTTCTGCGACCGTGCGGCGGATCGTCAACATGACCGCGCTCACCGTCGTGGGGGCCAACAGCGTGCGCTGACCCGGCTGCTCGCCGGGGTTCACGGCTGGTTACAAACGGGCTTCGATTGCGGGGGGCAAATCCCCCTACAATCGAGGCGTCCGCAAGAACCCGCACAGACTGAAATTCCATGGCATCCGGCGCAAAACGCAGCAAGTGGTGGTGGTGGCTCCTGGCCGCGGCAGCGGCCGCTGGCGCGTGGTACGCCTACAGCCAGTACGGCGTCAAGGACGAAGCGCAGAAGTTCCGCATCGCCAAGGTCGAGAAGGGCGCCCTGGTGGCGACGGTCGCCGCCACCGGCATACTCAATCCGGTGGTTTCGGTATCGGTGGGGTCACAGGTCTCCGGGCAGATCAAGGAGATCTTTGTCGACTTCAACAGCGAGGTCAAGAAGGACCAGCTGATCGCGCGCATCGATCCCGAGCAGATCCAGTATCGCCTCAACCAGGCGCAGGCCGATCTCGATGCGGCGCGCGCTTCGGTAGGTACTCAGCAGGCGAATGTGGCGGTGCAGAAGGCCGAGGTGGCGCGCGCCGAAGCCAACCTCGCTGACGCCAAGCGCGACTACGAGCGCAAGAAGTCGCTGGTCGAGAAGAACTTCATCGCCGCTTCCGAGGCCGACCGTGCCGAGTCGCTCTACAAGGCGCAACTGGCCGGCCTTGATTCGGCGCGCGCGCAGCTCGGGGTGGCGGTGGCCACCGCAAAGAATTCCGAGGCGGTGGTGAGCCAACGTACCGCGCAACTGGCGCAGGCCAAGATAGATCTCGAGCGTACGGCGATCCGGTCGCCTGTCAACGGCGTGGTGGTCAAGCGCTCGATCGAACCGGGCCAGACGGTCGCCGCTTCATTGCAGGCGCCGGAGCTTTTCATCATCGCGCGCAACCTGGCCGACATGCAGGTCGAGGCGGCGATCGACGAGTCCGATGTCGGGCGCATTCGCGTCGGCCAGAGCGCCACCTTCACCGTGGATTCGTTTCCGGGCCGCACTTTCAGCGGCGCGGTGCGGCAGGTGCGCAAGGCCGCGCAGACCGTTTCGAACGTGGTGACCTACACCGTGGTGATTTCGGCGGCCAATCCCGATCTCAACCTTTTGCCCGGCATGACAGCCAGTGTGCGCATCGTTACCGACCGTCGCGACAGTGCCCTCAAGGTGGCCAACAGCGCATTGCGTTTCCGCCCCCCGGGCGTCACCGAAGAGACGCCTGCGGGTGGCGGCGCTGCCCCGGGCGGCTCGGGCGCCGCTGCGACGCCTGCTGCCGCCGCCGGCGGGGCAGGACAGGGTGGCGGGCGCGGCGGCTTCGCGGCGCAGCGCGAGCGTCTGGTCGCGGAATTGAAGCTTGATGCGGACCAGCAAGCCAAGACCGAGGCGATCTTTGCGGGCATGCGTGAAAAATTCATGGCCTTGCGCGACATGCCGGAAGAAGAGCGTCCCAAGGCCGTCGAGCGCAACCGTGCCGAGATCCGCGAGAAAATGATGGCGATCCTGAGCGAGGAGCAGAAGAAGCGCTACACCGAGATCATCGCCGAACAGACCGGGCGCGCACCCGCGCGTGGCAGGGTCTGGGTGGCCGACACGGGCGACAAGGGCAAGGGCCAGCCCAAGGCGGTTCAGCTGCGCCTCGGGCTCAGCGACGGCAGCATGACGGAAATCGTCGGTGGTGACCTCAAGGAGGGCCAGGAGGTGCTCATCGGTCTGGCCCCGGTGGCAGGCAAGGGCGGAGCGGCGGCGCCGGCCGGTGCTCCGCGCGGTCCGCGGATGCCGTTCTGAGCGATCAGCGGGTACCCATGGCCCAGCCACTTGTCGTTGCACGCAATCTCACCAAGGAGTACCGCATGGGCGACAACGTCGTCCGGGCGCTTGACGGTGTTTCGCTGACGATCGAAGCCGGCGAGTTTGTGGCCGTGATGGGGCCTTCGGGCTCCGGCAAATCCACCTTCATGAACCTGATCGGTTGCCTGGATGCGCCGACCGGAGGCGAGTACTTCCTGGCCGGCGAGAACGTGGCCGGCATGACCGGCGACGCATTGTCGAGCGTGCGCAACCGCCGTATCGGCTTCGTATTCCAGCAATTCAACCTGCTGGCGCGCACCGCGGCGCTGGAAAACGTGGAACTGCCGCTTTTGTATTCCGGTGTTCCGAAGGGCCAGCGACGCGAGCGCGCGACGCGCCGTCTCACCCAGGTGGGGCTTGGCAACCGCCTTGACCACCAGCCTTCACAGCTCTCGGGCGGGCAGCAGCAGCGTGTGGCCATCGCGCGCGCCCTGGTCAATGATCCGGTCCTGATCCTGGCCGACGAGCCCACCGGCGCCCTGGACTCGAAGACCAGCGTCGAGGTGATGGCCCTGCTCCAGCAATTGAACAGCGAAGGCATCACCGTGGTGCTGGTCACGCACGAGCAGGATGTGGCCAATTTCTCGCGGCGCATCATCACTTTTCGCGATGGCCGTGTCGTCGAGGACCGCGTCAACCAGCCGGTGTCCGCCGCGCCCGAGGCCACGGCATGAACCTGCTGGCGACCTTGCGCATCGGCTTGAACGCGTTGCGCGTGAACAAGTTGCGCTCCATCCTCACCATGCTGGGCATCATCATCGGCGTGGGAGCGGTCATCACCATGCTGGCGGTGGGCAACGGGGCGCAGGCGCGGGTCGAGGAGCAGATCAAGTCGCTCGGCAGCAACATCATGATCATGTTCCCGGGCTCCACCGTGGCCGGCGGGGCGCGCGGCGGCGCCGGCAGCTCGCAGTCGCTGACAGAGGACGATGCCGCCGCGATCGTGCGCGAAGTGCCCGAGGTACAGGTGGCGGCGCCGTCGACACGCGGCACTGGCCAGGCGATTTTCGGCAACAGCAACTGGTCGACCACCTTCTACGGCGTGAACAACGACTATTTCGAGGCGCGCGAATGGCCGCTGGCGGGCGGGCGCGATTTCGAGGCGGCGGAGCTGGGCAGCGCGGGCAAGGTGGCCGTGATCGGGCAATCGGTAATGGCCAAGTTGTTTGGCGAGACCGCTGTACCGGACGACGCGATCGGCCAGACCATCCGCGTGCGCCAGGTGCCCTTCACCGTGATCGGCGTGCTGGCGAAAAAGGGCCAGAGCATGCTGGGGCAAGACCAGGACGACGTGATCTTCGTGCCGCTGTCGACCGCGCGCAATCGCCTGTTCGGCAACCAGGCCGGCAAGCAGCGCCGCGTCGGTACCATCTCCATCAAGACCCGCGACGGCATGTCGATGTCCGAGGCGGAGGAAAAAATCCGTCTCCTGATGCGGCAGCGCCACCGCCTGCAATCCAGCCAGGACGACGATTTCACCATCCGCAACCTGACCGAGATCCTGCAGGCGCAGGAGGCCTCGTCGAAGATCATGACCATCCTGCTGGCCGCCGTTGCCGGCGTGTCGCTGCTGGTGGGCGGCATCGGCATCATGAACATCATGCTGGTGTCGGTGACCGAGCGCACCCGCGAGATCGGCCTGCGCATGGCGGTTGGCGCGCGCGGCCGCGATATCCTCAATCAGTTCCTGGTCGAGGCGGTGACGCTGTCGATGATTGGCGGCCTGGCGGGTGTGCTGCTGGGGTTTGCCGGCTCGGCGGCGATCGGCAACTTCGCCGGCTGGCGGGTGGAAATCCAGGCCGAGGCCGTGTTGCTGGCGGTCGGTTTCGCCGCCGGCATCGGCATCTTCTTCGGCTTCTACCCGGCCCGCAAGGCATCACGCCTGCGGCCCATCGAGGCCTTGCGCTACGAGTAGCCTGGCTTCCGGCCGCTCAGCGCCGGTACCAGGGCGTGCGCTGTCCCACCAGAACCGCCAACTGGTCGAGTTCTGCATCCTCGTGGTTTTCCATCGGGGCCGGGACGATCGCCGCAGCGCCCGAGGGGGCTGCCAGGATGCGCCGGGCCGCATGGTGGGTCGAGGTGACCGTTTCGCGCGTGCCATTCGCGGCGCTCAGGTCAATGACGCCGAAGCAGGTGCAGAAGTAAGTTGAATCAGGTCGGGCCTCGACGTAAAACCCGGTGCCGCGAATGCCGGCCGTCACGGTCGGCGCGATCACCTGGCGGGGCTGGCTGCTGCGGCCGAACACACTTATCACGGCGCCGGTGATGAGGCGCAGGCCATCGGCCACAAACAGCGAGCCGCCCCGAGTGATCGAAATGTCGCTGTTGGGCCGGATCAGGAACGCATCCCGGTTGATGGTGAAGCCCAGCGTGCTGCCCGGCCCGGACTGGATGCGATCCCCGGTCTGGATGATGCCGTCCGGGCGCAGGCGGCGCCCGTTGACCTGCACATCGCCCTTGAGCTCGATGATGTTGGTCGTGCCTTGCGCATGCGCGCGTTCGGGAACAAGCCAGGCGGCCGCGGTGGCAAGAGTTGCGGCGGAGCACAGGAATTTGCGGCGATCTGGCATGAAGTTGACCCGGTGGTTTGCTGGACGCAGACTGGCGTACCCGTTTGGTCGTTGCAACACGGGAAATCATTACCCATTGCGCTGCAATTTCTCTGTGGAACAGCCGAACCGGAGCGTAGGCAGCGAGTGCGGCAGGTAAAATCCGCCCATGGATATCCCGCTCTTGATCAAGGCCGCCATCCTCGGGGTGGTCGAAGGCCTCACTGAGTTTTTGCCCATTTCCTCCACCGGCCACCTCATCCTGGCCGGCCAGTTGGTCGGTTTTGTCGGCGACAAGGCCAAGCTGTTCGAAATCGTCATCCAGAGCGGCGCCATCCTGGCGGTATGTGTGGAATACCGCCAGCGGCTGTGGGGCGCCTTCACCGGCATTGCGACCGATCCGCGCGCGCGGCGTTTCTGGACCAACCTGGCCATCGCCTTCATGCCGCTGGCCATTCTGGGGCTGGCCTTCAACAAGGCCATCAAGGCGCACCTGTTCAATGCGATCACGGTAGCCATCACCTTCATTCTGGGCGGTATTGTCATCCTGTGGGTCGAGCGCGCGGGACGCGCGGCACGGCCGGTGCGGGTGGCCGAAGTTGAGGACATGACCGCTCTCGACGCGCTCAAGCTCGGCATCGCGCAGACCTTCGCGCTGCTGCCGGGCACCAGCCGGTCCGGCGCGACCATTATCGGCGGCATGCTGTTCGGCCTGTCGCGCAAGGCTGCGACCGAGTTCTCATTCTTTCTGGCCGTGCCGACCCTGGTGGCGGCATCGCTGTATTCGCTCTACAAGGAGCGTGCGCTGCTCTCGATGGACGACATCGGCATGTGGGCGACCGGCTTCATCACGGCCTTCATCAGCGCCTATGCCTGCGTGCGCTGGCTGATCCGCTTCGTCTCCACCCACGACTTCAAGCCTTTCGCCTGGTATCGCATCGTCTTTGGCGCCGTGGTGCTGGTGACCTGGCAGTTCGGCTGGGTGACCTGGACGAACTGATGGCGCCTGCAAACCGCGCGGGCAAGATCGCTATTTGGCAGGGGCTGGCGGAGCTGCGCCGGGAGTTGCGGGTGCCGGCGCCGCGTTCTCCTGTTGCGCCTTGAAGGCGGCTTCCTGGCGCGACAGCATGCCGGCCAGATTGTCGAGATCGGCGGCGCGCAGGGCGGTCATGCGCAGGCGGCAATCGGCGTTTTGCAGGTTGGCCGGCGGCGGGCCGTTCTCGTCGGCCATGAATGCGCATTCGCTGCCGCGATAGCGGCGCCAATCGGCATTGGCGGTCTCGAGTTTTTTCCTGCCATCGGGCGGTATGACCTTGAGGACCTTCTGCGTCGCATTGGCCAGGCGACTGTCCTGACGCTTGATTTCCCCCGTGAGACAGGCGTGGACCGCACCCGGGTCATCGGCCTTGGCCGCCTGCATGGCTGCCTGGGCTTTCTGTATGCATTCGCGGAATTCGCGGGTCAGCGGATCGACTTGCTGCGGTCCGCCGGCCGGGCCTTGCGGTGCGCCCCCCGCCGACGGCCCCGGCCCTGGTGCCGCCGCGGGTGGCGGTGGCGCCGGGGCCCGCAGTTGTGCGTTCACCGGCACTGCGGCTGCCAGCAGAATCGTCGTCAATGCCAGGCTGCGAAGCTTTTTCATGAGGTTCCTTGTGGTTTCGTGGTGTCGTTGCCGGATTCGGTCGTGGCTCTAGTGTTCCTGCGGAATACTACATCGCACACCTGATGCCCAAGGCGGATGCCGCGATTTTCAAACTTGGTGAGCGGGCGGTAGTCCGGTCGCTCGGCGAACCCCGCTGCCGTGTTTTCGAGCAGGGGTTCGGCGGAGAGGACTTCCAGCATTTGCTGGCCGTATTCTTCCCAATCGGTGGCGCAATGCAGGTAGCCACCGGGGGCCAGCCGGCTGGCCAGCAGGGCGACGAATGGCCCCTGCACCAGGCGGCGCTTGTGATGGCGCGCCTTGGGCCACGGGTCGGGGAAGAAGATGTGTATGCCGGCCAGGCTGCCGGGAGCGATCATGTCGCGCACCACTTCGACGGCATCGTGCCGGATCACGCGCACGTTGTTGAGATTGCCTTCCTCGAGCAGCTTGAGCAGGGCGCCCACGCCGGGTGCGTGCACCTCGAGTCCGAGAAAGTCGGTCTGTGACAAGGCGGCGGCGATGCGTGCGGTGGTCTCGCCCATGCCGAAGCCGATTTCCAGCACCACGGGGGCGGCTCTACCGAAGATTCGCTCGAAATCAAGCGGGCCTGCGACGTATGACAGGCCATAGCGGGGATACAGCGTTTCATAGGCGCGGGTTTGCGCCGGCGACATGCGTCCCTGGCGCAACACGAAGCTGCGGATCGACTGCGTTGTCAGGCGCGCGGCGGGGTCCGTGGCCGGGGTTGCATCCGGTTCGGGGGTGTCAGTGTTCTGCATGTGGGACCCACGCCGATGACCGGCGCCTTTTCCTTGCTGCGGCGCCCGGCTGGGCGGTGGCGATCAGGCGCCCTTGGCGGCGATCATGCCCGCGGTCGGCGAAGAAGGAGTGGCGGAGTAAAGCTTGCGTGGCATGCGGCCGGCGAGAAAGGCCTCGCGCCCCGCCTGCACCGCCTTGTTCATGGCGGAAGCCATGAGCACCGGATTCCTGGCGGCCGCAATGGCGGTGTTCATCAATACGCCATCGCAGCCGAGTTCCATGGCGATAGCGGCGTCGGAGGCGGTGCCCACGCCGGCATCGACAATCACCGGCACGCGTGCTTTTTCGATGATGAGCGAAAGGTTCCAGGGGTTGAGAATGCCCATGCCCGAGCCGATCAGCGAGGCCAGCGGCATCACCGCCACGCAGCCGATTTCTTCGAGCTGCCGCGCGAGGATGGGGTCGTCGCTGCAATACACCATCACCTGGAAACCGTCGGCGACCAGTGTTTTTGCCGCGGCGACCGTTTCCGGCATGTTCGGGTAGAGCGTGTGCGGGTCGCCCAGCACTTCAAGCTTCACCAGCGAGTGGCCGTCAAGCAGTTCGCGCGCCAGGCGCAGGGTGCGCACCGCGTCATCGGCGGTGTAGCAGCCAGCGGTGTTGGGCAAAAGCGTGTATTTCGAAGGTGGGAGGTAATCCAGGAGCGAGGGCGAACTTGCATCCTGGCCGAGGTTGGTGCGGCGGATCGCCACGGTGACGATTTGTGCGCCCGAGGCCTCGATGGCAGTGCGGGTTTCGTCGAAATCCTTGTACTTGCCGGTGCCTACCAGCAGGCGCGAGGGGTACACCTTGCCGGCGATCTCGAACGGCTTGTCGTTCAATGTCATGTCCATATCGGTATTCCTATTCAGCCGCCACCCACCGCGGCGACGATTTCCAGCTTGTCACCAGCGGCAAGAACGGTTTCCGCATGGCGCCCCTTGGGCACGATCTCACCGTTTCTTTCCACCGCCACGCGCTTGCCGGCCAGCGCCATCTGCGCCAGCAGGGCCGCCACGGAGATGCCGGAATCGAGATGGCGGGGCTCGCCGTTGACGGTGACGTCGATCACTGCGGGTGCTCTTGCAAAAAAGGTGGGTGCAACGCGGGAAGGGCGCCAGTTTATCGGAAGCGGGGCGGAGCCGAGCCAATGACCGCCGGAATGGGCGCGTCGTGCCTTTGGCGCGCGCGGCTGGGCTATGATCGGCACGCGCAATCCATCCGGGACCGGCATCAATGAGCATCAGGATCAAGCGGCATCTGCAGGCCTCCTGCCCGGAGATTGCCGGGCTGCTTGACGGCATGAAGACCGTGCCGAAGCTCAAGCGCCGCGACATTCCATTGCCCGAAGCCCTGGTGCGCGTGGTGGCAGGGCAGATGCTGTCGGCGCAGGCGGCGGCGACCATTTACGAGCGCGTCCGTGTCCGCGCAGAGGCGGCGCGGTTGCCGGGATCGTGGCTGCTGGACCATGAAAGCCTGCGCGCCTGCGGCCTGAGCGGCAGCAAGGCGCGCACGATCTGCGACATCGCAGTCCATGTCGGGCGCGACGCGGCGGCGCTGGACCACTGGTATGGCCTGCCGCCGGACGACTTGATGGCCGCGATCAAGCAGTATCGCGGCCTGGGCGACTGGACCGCGTCCATCATCGCGCTGTTCTATGTTGGGCACGAGGACATATTTCCGGCGGCCGATGGCAGCATCCAGCGTGCGCTGGCGCTGATCGAGGAGCGCCTGCATGTGCGTGGAAGCCGGCGCAGGCAACGATTCGATCCCGGTGCGGCCGCGCCCTATCGGTCCTACCTGGCGATGTACTTGTGGCGCGCACTCGATGGCGGACTGCTGTCGGCCCATCCTTGAAGCCGGCGGGCACGGATGGAAGGCGCAGGCAAAACATCGTAAAATCCAAGCCGCTGCGGGTGTAGCTCAATGGTAGAGCAGAAGCTTCCCAAGCTTACGACGAGGGTTCGATTCCCTTCACCCGCTCCAGCGTTCTTCCTTTCTTTCCCCCCATTCGTTCGACGCCTGCCAGCAGCGCTGGCGCATGGCTTCCCCCGTCATGAATGGGGCATTTGCCCCTACGCGATTGGTCAAATGCCCCGATGATCTCGATTTTTCGCGAAGGGGAATGGCAAGCGCTTGATTTTGTTGACCCTCACGTATGGCATGGGATATGCGCCGGCAACGGGAATGTTTTGCGGGTGTCACGAATCGACGTGCCCCGGCAAGACGCGCCGACAACGATATACCTCACGGGAATCGGAGACCGCATGATAGTCAAGCGCATTCAAGGACCGTTGCTGGATTTTTGGGTGGCCAAGTCGGCGGGCCTGAAGCCTGTGCCGGAGCGCCATTCCCAGGCAGAGCGCCATGATCCCGAGAGCGGCTTCTGGGATCCGCGCAGCTACCATCCTTCCTCCGATTGGGCCGTGGGCGGACCGATCGTCTCAAACGAGTGGTACGTCATCGAAGACGTTCTGAACGGGTGGTTCGGTGGTGACTGGTCGACCATTACCGCCATCAGGAGCGAGCCCCTCAAGTGGTTCATGCGCGCCTACGTGGTATCGCAATTCGGTGAAGAAGTTGAAGAGGTCGATCCGTCTTCCCTGGTCGGACGGGAGGTCAGGGTGATCGGCGGGGACGAAGAATCTTTGCCGGCCCTGCCCGTCGTAGCCGGCCCGCAGCGGCGTGGCGGCGCCATCGGCATGCTTGGCGCCATGTTCGGGCGTCGGCCGGGCCGCGACTGACGCGCCGCCGCGCGCAGTGCTTTTGCAGGTCGTTTTACTGGTGAGCTCCGGTCGGCATCGGTTCAGGCCAGACGCGGGCTTGTAAATTCCTGCGCCCTTTCGGGCATATAATTTCGCCCGCCAGCCGCGCTTCGGACATCGTTCCCGACTTCAAATCGGGGAATGGCCGGTTTGCCAACCTGATTTCCACTCCGTTCCAAAGCCGGTCGACCAGTGCCGGCTTTTGTCTTCCATCGCCAGTCGAACTCCCGCCTGCAAGGCCCACAAGAAATGAACGCACCCAACGAATTTCCCGAAATCCGCGAGGCCGTCGCGGCCCTCTGCTCCCAATACGATTCCGCCTACTGGCAAAAGATCGACGATGCGCGCACCTACCCGGAAGCGTTTGTGGACGCGCTCACCAAGGCCGGCTGGATGGCCGCGCTGATTCCCGAGGAATATGGCGGCTCGGGCCTGGGCCTGGGTGAAGCATCGGTGGTGATGGAGGAGATCAACCGCCAGGGCGGCAACTCCGGCGCCTGCCACGGCCAGATGTACAACATGAACACCCTGCTGCGCCACGGCTCGGCGGAACAGAAGAAGTTCTACCTGCCCAAGATCGCCTCGGGCGAGTTGCGCCTGCAATCGATGGGCGTCACCGAACCCACCACCGGCACCGACACCACCAAGATCAAGACCACCGCCGAACGCAAGGGTGACAAGTACGTCATCAACGGCCAGAAAGTCTGGATCTCGCGCATCCAGCATTCTGAACTGATGATCCTGCTGGCGCGCACCACGCCGCTGGCGGATGTGAAGAAAAAGGCTGACGGCCTGTCGATCTTCCTGGTCGATCTCAGGAAGGCCATCGGCAACGGGCTTGACGTGCACCCGATCCGCAACATGGTCAATCACGAGACCAACCAGCTGTTCTTCGACAACCTCGAGATTCCGGCCGAGAACCTGATCGGCGAGGAAGGCAAGGGCTTCCGCTACATCCTCGACGGCCTCAATGCCGAGCGCGTGCTGATCGCCGCTGAGTGCATTGGCGATGCCTACTGGTTCATCCAGAAGTCGTCCAGCTATGCCAAGGACCGCATCGTCTTCGATCGCCCGATCGGCCAGAACCAGGGTGTGCAGTTCCCCATTGCCGAGAGCTACATCGAGACCGAGGCCGCCAACCTGATGCGCTGGAAGGCCTGCCAGCTGTTCGACGCGCACAAGCCCTGCGGTTCCGAAGCCAACATGTCCAAGTACCTGGCGGCCAAGGCGTCCTGGGAAGCGGCCAACGCCTGCCTGCAGACCCATGGCGGCTTCGGCTTCGCCTGCGAATACGACGTCGAGCGCAAGTTCCGCGAGACGCGCCTGTACCAGGTGGCGCCGATCTCGACCAACCTGATCCTCTCGTTCGTGGCCGAGCATGTGCTGGGCATGCCGAGGTCTTTCTGATTCCGACAAAAGTACAAACCTACTTTTGTCGGGTCTGATCAGCATGGAATCGCTGGCGGAGCCAGTCGATTCCATGACGAGAAAAGCCACCCAAGAGCGGAGCGGCCCGTGACAGATTCGCAGCATCGCGTTCCTTCCACCGACATCCTCGCCTCGCGCGCCAAGGTGGCGGTGGTGGTGCCGGCCACCAACACCATCGTGCAGCCGGAGTTCGAGGCCATGCGGCCGGCGGGCGTGACCAACCATGTCACCCGCATGCTGTTGCCGCCGCGGCCGTATGACGACATGGAGGTCTACAAGCAGGCGCTGGCTACCGAGAAGGGCGGCCTTGAGGATGCGCTGAAGCTGGTGCTGCCGTGCGAGCCGCATGTGGTGGCCCACGGGCACTCGATCCATTCGTTCCGTGGCGACCGCGCGCGTGCTGAAGGCGAGGCCGCGCGGCTGGAGGCCTTGTGCGGCATTCCCTTCGTGACGCCGTCGACGGCTGTGCTCAAGGGCCTGGAAGCGATCGGCAATCCGCGCCGCATCGCGGTACTCACCCCCTACTGGCCGCCGGCCGATGCGCTGATCGCGGAGTTTTTCACCGCCTGCGGTTTTGATGTGGTGGCCTCGCACGGTCTCAAGGCCACCGGCCCGACAGCGGTGGCGCGCATCACCCTGGACGAGATACGCGCCGGTTTCCGCGCGGTGGATCGGCCCGACGCCGAGGTGCTGATCCATGTCGGCACCAACCTGCCGGTCTCCGCCATCACCGAGGAGATCGAAGCCGCGCATGGCAAGCCGCTGATCGGCGTGAATGTCGCCACCTACTGGCTGGCGCTCAGGCGTATCGGCATTCGCGATCCGCTGCCGGGTTTTGGCGTTCTCGCCCGTCAACACTAGCGTTGCGACCGAATTTCCGGCGTGACCAATGCGCGTTTTTTTTATCTGCTCGACCTGTTGGTGGCGCGTGACGATGTAGTTTTCATTGAAGGTCGGGACAGCGCGGACCGGTTCAGGTCTGCTTGCCCCGCAAATTAAACTCAAGGAGGAGTAAAAGTGGATCTCGGACTCAAGGGCAAGACCGTTCTCATCACCGGCGCATCCAAGGGCATCGGCCTGGCATGCGCCAAGGCCTTCGCCGCCGAAGGCTGCAACCTGCACCTGGCCTCGCGCGATGCCGGCCGTCTGGAGGAAGCCAAGGCGCAGGTACTTGCCGCTGCCAAGGTGAACATCACCTTGCACCCGGTGGACTTGTCCAAGCCGGGCTCGGCCAAGTCGCTGACCGCGGCCGCCGGCGAAGTCGACGTGCTGATCAACAACGCGGGTGCGATTCCTGGCGGCTCGGTCGAGGCCATCGACGAAGCCCGCTGGCGCGAGGCCTGGGACCTGAAGGTGTTCGGCTACATCAACATGACCCGCGAGGTGCTGGGGGCCATGATGAAGAGAAAGAGCGGCGTGATCGTCAATGTGATCGGCCTGGCCGGTGCCAAGCCTTCCTTCGACTATATCTGCGGCGCCACCGGCAATGCCGCGATCATGGCTTTCACCAAGGGCATCGGCGGCGGTTCCACCAACCACGGCGTGCGCGTGCTGGGCGTCAACCCCACCGCCACCCGCACCGACCGCATCATCACCCTAACCAAGGCGCGCGCCAAGACCACCCTGGGCGACGAGTCGCGCTGGGAGGAACTGCTCTCGAACATGCCGTTCGGGCGCATCGCCGAAGCCGAGGAAGTAGCCGACGTGGTGCTGTACTGCGCCTCCGACCGCGCTTCCTACCTGTCGGGCACGGTGATCGACATCGACGGCGGACAGCTGTATCGTTAACAGGTGTTGCGGGGACACAATTTGTTGCGCATTGGGAAACCACGCCAGGAAATTGTGTTCCTACAATGGATCCCCGTTCACGCATGAGGTACGAAAATGGCCCAGGAACCCGATTTCGATACGCTGCGCAAGCTTGCCGAAGAAAACCCCCAGGGTTACTTTGCCGAGCGCACCCGGTTGATCGAGGCCTTTTTCGAGACCGTCCCGGAAGAGCGGCGCGCGCAGTTGCGCCAGTTTCAGGCGGACATCGACGCCGTCCGGGCCTCCGCCGGTACGCCGGGCAATGCGGTTGAAACACTCATGGGCATGCTCTCCGAGCATATGGAGGCCCTGCTTGGGCATACCGTCCAGCTCGCCCAGGAAGCCCGGCAAATGAAGGCGGCCACGCAGCCTGCTACCCGCGCCTGACCCTCAGTCGCGACCGGGCTTTTACACCAGCCGCCCGTACGGCGGTGGCGTTGGCTTCGAAATGACATAAAAGTCAGTGACTTGCATGTAAGCGAACACTGGCTTTTTTGTTTTCTGTTACTGCAAGTCTTTGTAAAACCGGGTTGCGCAGCGTCATTGTGCGTTGCACAATGAGTGCTTGGATGGCGATCCCGCCTTCATGTTCCACTGCCTTGTCCGCCGGCCAGAAGCCTGGCGGCCGGGGCCAAGGATCCGCGATGCAATATCCCGTCATCAGGCAATTGGTCGATTCCGATCGCTGGCGCCTGCGCCCGCATTTCAAGGCCCTCGGGCAGGAAGACCGGCACCTGCGCTTTGGCGCCACCCTCAACGACGCCGCGGTCGACCGTTACGTCGACCTGATCGATTTTGATGCCGACGCCGTGTTAGGCATTGCCGATGGGGCGGACCGCCTGATCGCCATGGCCCATGTGGCACCGGTGGGCGAGGGTGCCGAACTGGGTTTGTCGGTACATGAGGCCGCCCGTGGACAGGGCTTGGGTGGTGCGCTGTTCGAGCAGGCGGTCAGCTGGGCGCGCAACCGTTTTTTGCAGCGCATCTACATGCACTGCCTGCGCGAGAACGGCGCCATCCTGCACCTGGCCCGTCGTCACGGGATGAGCATCTCCATGGACGGCACCGACAGCACCGCGGTGCTCCTGCTACCGGGGCCGACGCTTGAAACCTGGGTCAGCGAACAGGCCACCCACTGGCGCGCCGGTACCGAGGACCTGCTGCGCTTGGGTTCGGGCCTTTTCGGCTGGCCGTCGGCCGGCGCATCGGCAGGCCGCTGACACCGCGGGCGGGCGCCTGAGTTCGGTTTTTTGGCGCCTAGGCGATGGCGTTGGCGCGCCGCATGCTGTTGATCATCGATGAATTGAGCAGGAACTCCCGGGTCTTGACCGGATCGGCCGCGGTGGCGCGCATTTCGTCGGCCTTGCGCTTTTTTTCGACCGGGTCCTTCTCTTCGAGGTTTTTCTTGTTGCGGATCGAGATCTCCTGCACGTATTGCAGGTTGACCGTGCGCCGCTGGCGCACGTAGAGGTCGAGCAACTCGTCGCCGGATTCCCCGCGCACGACACGGCCGAGCTTTTCGCCGAGGTTGATGGCGTCGTGGATGCCGCTGTTCAAGCCAAAGCCGCCGAGCGGATTGTTGACATGGGCCGCGTCGCCGGCGAGCAACACGCGGCCGGCGCGAAAGTCGCGCGCCACCCGCTGGTGCACGCTGTACACGCTGGTATGGGTGATCTCGGCTACCGTGTCCAGCGGCAGGATGCGCGCCATGAGTCGTTGCGCATAGGCTTCGGAGAGCACTTCCGCATCGCTCACCTCGGCGCTGACCGGGCTGGTCATGCGCCACAAGCCGGGTGGTCCGGCATCAGGCATGCGGAACACCGCCACCCATTGCTCGGGGTCGGCGATGTAGGCGTTGTCGGCAAATCCGAAGCGCGCCAGGTCGCAGGTGGTGCTGATGACCGAGAAGCGTTCGTCCCAGGTGAAGCCCTCGAATTCGATGCCGGCCGCCTTGCGCACCGCACTGCGGCCGCCGTCGGCGCCGATCAGCCATGACCCGGCGATGGTTTCCGTCCCGTTCGGGGTGCCCACCGCCACCCGTACGCCCTCTGCTGTTTGCTCCATGCGTTCGAAGCGGGTTGAAAAGCGCACCTGCGCATGGGGGAATCCGGAGAGCAGTTCCAGAAGAATCGGCGTGAGCCGATGCTGCTCCAGGTGCAGCCGGTATGGGTAGGCCGTGTCCTTGGCCAGCGCGCCCAAGTCCCACTCGACGATCAGCCCCTCCTTGCGATCGCGCGACTGCCAGCGCGGCACCTTGATGCCGGTTTCATGCATGCGCCCGGTGATGCCGAGCGGCGCCATCAATTCCAGCGTGGGCGGATGAAAGGTGCCGGCGCGCAGGTCGTGGGTGAGCCCGGCCTCGGCTTCGACCACCAGCACGGCAACCCCCTGCCTTGCCAAAACCAGTGCTGCAAGAAGTCCGACCGGACCGGCACCGGCGATGATCACGGGATTGCTGTTTGCCATGTGTTGCACTGCGATTCGGGACGCGGACCCGTATTCTCCGCGATTTCGCCGCCGTCCGGATTGACAGCGCCGCACGCCCTATGCAATCCTTCGCGGTTTTAACGGCCCGGTTAATTGTGCGTCGCCGCGACAGCGACCAATCCCGGGCCGCTACCAACAATAAATTCCGAACCACCCTCTCCGAGGAGACAACATGCTGCAAAGCAAACGCTTTACCCTGCGCGCCCTTGCCGGCGCGATCGCCCTGTGCGCCGCCGGCGCCGTACAACCCCAGGCACCGATCACCCTGCATGGTGCTTCGCAATTCGCCGACGATCATGCCTTCAACAAGACCATGCTCAAGTTTGAGGAACTGGTCAAGAAGTACTACGGCAAGCCGATCAATTTCGTTCTCCATCGCAACAGTGAACTGGGCCTGGAAAAGGAATACTTTGCCTACATGAACCAGGGCAAGGCGGTGGACTACGCCATCGTCTCGCCGGCGCACATGTCGACCTTCTCCAAGGCGGCACCTTTCATCGACGCACCTTTCCTGTTCCGCGACCTCGACCATTGGAACAAGGTGCTTGACCAGGACGTGTTGAAGCCGGTGGCCGACGAAGTCACGCAAAAGGGTGAGGTCATGCTGATCGGCTATGCCGGTGGCGGCGTGCGCAACATATTCGCCAACAAGCCGGCACGCAACCTGGCCGAACTGAAGGGGCTGAAGGTACGTGTGCAGGGCGCGCCGATCTGGAGCAAGACCTTCGGTGCCATCGGCATGTCGCCCACCGTCATCGCCTACAACGAGATTTACAACGCCATCCAGAACAAGGTCATCGAGGCCGGCGAAAACGAGGCTGCCGGGGTGGAGGCGATGAAGTTCAATGAGGTGGCGCCCAACATCAACCTGACCCGTCACGCCATCACCATCCGTCCGCTGTGCTTTTCGTCGAAGACTTTCGCCAAATTGCCCAAGGACCTGCAGGACGCCATCGTCAAGGCCGGCAAGGAAGCGGGCGCCTATGGTCGTCAGATCGAATCCTCGGAAGACCAGAAGAAACTCGACGCAATGGAGAAGGCCGGCAAGCTGAAGCAGATTCCGTTTGCCGATCGCGCGGCGATGCAAAAGCTGGTCGATCCGGTGATGGCCGCTTACGCCAAGGAAATCGGCGCTGACGCCATCTACGCGAAGATCAACGCCATCAAGTAACGCCTTGCAAGGGGCGGGCCTGAAGCCCGCCCTGCCTGTATCGCTCCCTCCGCTACCGGTGCCCGCGCACCGCGCCCAATGACCAAATTCCTAGATGCCTACCACCGGCTGCTCACGTGGGTGCTTGCGCTCGCCGTGGCGGTCCTCATCATTCCGGTGTCGATCCAGATCTTTTCGCGTTTCACGTCCCTGATCCCGGCCTATATCTGGACCGAGGAAATGAGCCGCTTCTTCTTCATCTGGATGGTGATGATCGGCGCGATCATCGGAGTGCGCGAGCGCCTGCATTTCGACGTCGACATCTGGAACGACACCTCCCCGCGTACCAATGCGGTGTTGCGCATCGTTGCGAATGTTTTCGTGCTGGGCTTCACCGGGGTGATGATTTACTGGGGCATCGAGTTCACCAAATTCGGCTGGAACCAGACTTCCGAACTGGCCGATCTGCCGATGTGGCTGATCTTTATCGCCTGGCCAGTGGCCGGTGGGTCGTGGCTGTTGTTCCTGATCGAAGCTTTCGTGCGTGACATCGGTCTCTACAAGCGCGGCGAAGACCTCGACGCGAACTCTCCAGAGGAGGCCATGTGACTGGCGCCGCGCTCACCCCGGGCATGGCCGCGCTGGTCCTGTTTGGCGGTTTTTTCTTCCTTTTGGCCATACGAGTCCCGGTGGCGTTCTCGCTGGGCCTGGCCACCCTGCCCATCCTGGTGATCGAACCGCGCCTGTCGCCCATGGTGCTGTTCAACGAGATGTTCAAGGCCTACAACTCGTTCATCCTCCTGGCGGTGCCGTTCTTCCTGCTCACCGCCAACCTCATGAATGTGGGCGGCATCACCGATCGGTTGATGCGTCTCTCGCGTGCGCTGGTCGGGCATTTTCCCGGCGGCCTGGCGCAAATCAACGTGGTGCTGTCGGTCTTCTTCGCCGGGATTTCCGGTTCGTCGACTGCAGATGCCGCAAGCCAGGGCAAGCTGTTCATCGAGGCGCAGGTGAAGGAAGGCTACGACCTGTCTTTTTCGATCGCCATCACGGCGGTGTCGGCGGTGTTGGCCGTCATCATCCCGCCCTCGATCCTGATGGTGGTGTGGGGTGGTGTGATCTCGACCTCCATCGGCGCGATGTATCTGGCTGGCGTGATTCCCGGCCTCCTCATCGGCCTCGCGCAGATGGCTACGGTCCATGCCTACGCCAAGCGCCGCAACTATCCGGTCTACCCGCGCGCCAATCTGGGCGAGATCGGTCGCTCGGCGCTGACCTCGATCCCTGCCCTGACGACACCACTGATCATCGTCGGCGGCATTTTGCTGGGCTGGTTCACGGCCACCGAATCGGCAGCGGCCGCCGTGCTGTATGCGGCGATCCTGTCGATCTTCTACTACCGTGAATTGAGCATCAAGCAACTCTATACGGCGATCGTTGATACCGGCCGGCTGGCGTCGGTGGCGTTGTTTTGCATCGGCACCGCATCGGTGTTCGGCTGGCTTCTGGCCTACTACCAGATTCCCAAGGCGCTGCTGGCGAACGTGACGGAGTGGGGCCTGGGCCCGATCGGTGTGGGCTTCCTGATTGCCGGGGCGTTCCTGGTGGTGGGCTGTTTTCTCGACGCGATCCCGGCCATCATCATCGTCGGCACCACATTGCAGCCGCTGGCGGCGTCCGTGGGACTGCACCCGGTGTCTTTCGCCATCATCGGCATCGTCTCCCTGGCTTTCGGCCTTGTGACGCCGCCGTATGGCATGTGCCTGATGATTTCATGCGCGGTGGCCAAGGTGCCGCTCAAGTTCGCGCTCAAGGACACCATGATCATGCTCATTCCGATGCTGTTGGTGCTGTGCGCGATCATCATCTGGCCGGAAATCCCGCTGCTTCTGCCGCGCTGGGTCTCGCCCGACCTGTTGAAGTAGGGCGCCGCAAGCCTGAAGAATCCAACGCGCATGCCGTCGATGATTTCGATTCAACCGCTATCCGATGTGCTCGGCGCCCGCATCGAGGGCGTCGACCTGTCGCAACCGTTGTCGGACGCGGATTTCAGAACCATCGAAGCCGCGCTGCATCGGCACTGCTTCATCATGTTTCCGCAGCAGAACCTCACGGCGCGACAGTTCCATGCGTTCTCCAAGCACTGGGGGCGTGCCGAACCGCATGTGATCGACACCTTCCACCATCCGGAGATTGCCGACATCCTGGTGCTGTCGAACGTCGAAAAGGATGGCAAGCCCACGGGGCTCAAGGATGCCGGCACCTACTTCCATTCCGACTACTCCTACCTGGATGTACCGGCGCGCTGCACCATGCTTTACGCCCTGCAGATGCCGGATGTCGGCAACGGCACCACATTCGCCAACCAGTCGCGCGCCTATGACGACCTGCCCGCGGCGACCAAGGCGCGTATCGAGGACCTGATCGCGCGCCATCACTATGGCAATCGCGACGACCTCGACGAGCGTTCGCGTACCGTGGCTTCGGTTCTCAATGAGGCGCAGAAGAAAAAAGTGCACTGGGTGCGCCACGCCGTCGCGCGCAATCATCCGCATGTGGGGCGCAAGTCGCTCTATGCCGTGTCCGGCAGTTCCTTCGGCATCGAAGGCATGAACGAGGCCGAAGGCGTGGCGCTGCTCGACGAGCTGAAGGCGCATGCCACCCAGGCGAAGTATCTGCACACCGTCGACTACAGGGTGGGCGACGTCATCGTCTGGGACAACGCGCAGCTTTTGCACGCGGCGCCGTTGCCCGAACATGACCAGGCGCGCACGCTGTGGCGCATTACCGTGAAGGAGAATCCGTCGGTCGCGCTGGTGTAAGGCATACTTCCTGCATCTGGGAGTGTTTCACCCATCCGACGGAGTTGTTCATGCGTTTTGTTTCAGCAGTGCTGGCGGCCGCTCTCCTGGCCGCATCCCCGCTTGCCCGTGCGCAAGCTGACTATCCCAACAAACCCATCCGCCTGGTGGTGGGATTCGCCGCCGGCGGCATTTCCGACGTGCTCGGCCGCGCGTTGGCGGCCAAGCTATCTGCCAATGTCGGGCAGAGCGTACTGGTGGAAAACAAGTCAGGTGCCGGCACCACCATCGCGGCGGACTACATCGCCAAATCGCCGACGGATGGCTACACCCTGTTCCTGCAGGACATCACCACGCATGCGATAAACGCCAGCCTTTATGCCAAGCTGCCGTACGACTCGGTCAGGGACTTCACGCCGATCGCATTGGTGGCCTCCACACCGTTGATGCTGGTGGTGCATCCCTCCACCAACGTCAAGACCGTCAAGGAACTGGTCGGCATGCTCAAGGCCAGCCCCGGCAAGTTCTCGTATGGCTCCTCCGGCAATGGCACCATCCTGCACCTGGCCAGTGAGTTGTTTGCCACTTCGCAGGGCGTGTCCGTCACGCATATCCCCTACAAGGGCAGCTCGCCGGCCACGCAGGCCATCATGGCCAACGACGTGTCGTTCGTGTTCTCCACCATGCCGCCGGCGGTGAGTGCGGTCAAGGGCGGCAAGCTGCGTGCCCTGGCCGTCACCACGCCGGCACGGGTAGGTGCCGTCCCGGACGTACCCACCATGATCGAAGCCGGCCTGCCCGGATACGAAGTGGTGCTCTACAGCGGCATCCTCGGCCCCAAGGGCATGGACCCGGCGCTGGTGCGAAAGATCAACGGCGAGTTCGCCAAGGTGGTGGCAAGCCCCGAGGTGAAGAAGATCTACGAAACCCTGGGCGCCGACGGCATCACCACCACCAGCGAGGAGTTCGGCCGCATGATCACCCGCGAGATCGGCATGCTGGCACCGCTGGTCAAGGCCTCCGGGGCGAAAGTCGACTGACATGAACGACAGGAAGCCGCTGCTGCCGCAGCACAATCGCTACGACTACATCCCGCTTCCGGAGCGGCGCGACTACAGCTGGCCGGGCGGCAAGCGGCTTGCCTTCACGCTCACCACCAACATCGAGTGGTTCGCCTATGGCGCCGGCCTCGGACATGACCCGGCCAAGACCGGCGAGCCGCAGACGCACCGCAACTACTCGTGGCGCGACTACGGCAACCGCATCGGCGTGTGGCGCCTGTTCGAAATGCTCGACACGCTCAAGCTGCCGGCCGGCCACAACTGCAACAGCCTGTTGTACGACTATGCGCCGCAGATCATGGACGCGATCCGCAAGCGCGGCGACGAAGTGGTGGCCCATGGCCGCAGCAATGCGGAAAACCTGCGCGGCCTGTGGCAGCCGGATGAAGAGCGCATCCTGCGCGAGGTGACCGACACCATCGCGCGCCATGAAGGAAAGCCGCCCACCGGCTGGATGGGCTCCGGCGCCTACGAAACCGGCAACACGCTCGACCTGTTGAAGGAGATCGGCTACCAGTACGTGATGGACTGGCCGATGGACGACCAGCCGGTGTGGTTGCGCACCCGCAACGGCCCGATCCTCTCGGTGCCGTACCCGATCGAACTCAACGATTCGCAGGTGGTAATCCACCGCAAGCAGGACGCTTCCGACTTCTGCGACATGATCGTCGAGCAGTTCGATGAGATGATCGAGCAGTCGGCCGCCCATCCGCTGGTGATGAACGTGTCCATCCATACCTACGTGTTCGGCCAGCCCTTCCGCCTGCGCATGATCCGCCGCGCCCTGCGGCACTGCCTCGAGCACACGCACGCCGGGCAGGTGTGGTGGGCCAAGCCCTGCGAGATTGCGGCGCATTGCCTTGCGCTGCCGCCGGGGATCATCCCCGGCTCGTGAGGGTTGTCCCCGAGGGAAATCCGCTCGCGAATCCCTATACTCGCGCTCGTCCGAATGACGAGAGGAAGCCGATGCCCCGCCGCTGGCTCAAGCGCGTGTTGCCCGATATGGAGAAGTACCGCGACACCGCGGTCGCGCGCTTTCTCGGCCCGCGCTTTTTCCATCCGGCGGTGTGGCACCTGAGCCGTCACAGCGTGGCGGGCGGTGTCGCCATCGGTCTTTTTTGCGGCCTGATCCCGGGCCCGTTGCAGATGCTGGGCGGCGCCATTGGCGCCATCTGGCTCAAACGCAACCTTCCGGTGGCGCTGGTAACCACTCTCTACACCAATCCGCTGACCATCATTCCACTCTACTTGCTGGCTTACCAGGTGGGCGCATTCGTGATCGGGCCATCCGCGGACGCGATGGCGGCGCCGTCATTGAGCGGCATGACACCGGCCCAATGGGCCGAAGCGCTCGGTGCCTGGTCCCTGTCACTTGGCATGCCCCTGCTGGTGGGTGTGCCGCTGCTGGCTGCGCTTCTGGCGGCGGCGGGCTACCTGGTCGTGCATGTGGGCTGGGGCCTGTATCTTCGCTGGGCATGGATGCAACGCAAACGTTCGCGCGGTCGAGGTTGACCGGCTTCGAAAAAAACTGATGATGAATACGTATCGGGGAAACGCATGAAGAAGGCAGTCGTGGTGGGCGCATTGGGCGTGATGGGCCGCTATATCGTCGACAAGCTGGCCGCCCTTCCGGATTGGGAGGTCATTGGTTTGTCGCGCCGCAAGGGTGAAGACCGGGAGCGGGTGCGTTATGTCCCCGTTGATGTGCTGCAACCCTGGACACCGGATTTCGGCGACGTGACGCATGTGTTCTATGCGGCTTTCCAGGCCTCCGCCGGCAAGGCGGCCGACTACGCCTCCAACATCGCACCCAACCGCGACATGCTGGTCAATTCGGTGAGTGCCATCGAGCGCGTCTCGCCCGAACTGGAGCGGGTGGTCCTGATCACCGGTACCAAGTACTACGGCACGCATCTGGGGCCCTACAAGACCCCGGCGCGCGAGTCCGATTCGCGCCACGCCGGCGCCAACTACTACTTCGACCAGATCGACTGGCTCACCGAGTTCCAGAAAGGCAAGCGCTGGACCTGGGCCGACTTGCGCCCGCAAACCCTGTGCGGATTCGCCCCCGGCACGGCCATGAGCATCCTGCCGGTGATCGCCGTCTACGCTGCCATCATGAAGGAACTCGGCCGCCCGATGGCCTGGCCCGGCAAGCCCGGCACCGGGCGCAACATCTACCAGGTGACCGATTCCGGCCATTTCGCCAACGCCGCGCTGTGGGCCGCCACCGATGCGCGCTGCGCCAACCAGGCCTACAACATCACCAATGGCGACTACTTCCGCTGGCTGGACATCTGGCCGCGCCTGGCTGCCGTGTTCGGCATGGAGGCGGGCGAGCCGTCACCGCTCAACCTCACCGAGTTCATGGCTGACAAGGCGCCGTTGTGGGATGCGATTGTCAGGAAGCATGGTCTGAAGCCCTATCGCTTCGACGAAGTCGTCGCATGGCCGTTCGGCGACTATGTGTTCAATACCACCTGGGACGTGATGTCCAACCTGACCAAATCCCGCCAGCATGGCTTTCACGAGGTGGTCGACAGCGAGGACATGTTCGTCGATTTGCTCACGCGCTTCCGGAAGGAGCGCATCGTTCCCTGATTGCGGCGTGTATGGCCGTTTTCGCGGATTCTGGATTCGACGGGTTCCCGAACCGGCGCTTGACTACGCTGTGACAGCCCGCCCCTTGCCGTAGGTGCGTTCGACCATCTCCATCATGTGCTCGATGGCGCTGCAAGGCGGATATAGCGGCGGGTTTTGCGCGTCCGTGCAGGTGGGCAGGCATTCGATCCGCGCTTGTGGGTCCGGGGCGTAGAAGAACGCCATCGAATAGCGGTCACCGTCGGTCTGGCGGTTGCGCACCCGGTGCGGGCTGGAGCGGTAGTAATCGTTGGTCCAGCGCGCCATGAGGTCGCCGATGTTGACGATCAGCGCGCCGGGCATCGGCGTCGCGTCGATCCATTGACCCGCAACCGATTTGACCTGCAGCCCGCCCGCACCATCCTGCATCAGCAAGGTCACGGCGCCCCAGTCGGTATGCGCGCCGGCACCGAACTGGTCCGCAGGCGCCGCCTCGGGATGCGGCGGGTAACGCACCAGCCGCAGATGGCAGCTGGCTTCCTCGAACATCGGGTCGAAATGCGCGGCCTCCAGGCGCAGCGAGAGCGCGAACAGTCGCACCACCTCGTGCGACAACGCGGTCACCGCCGTCAGGTAATCGAGCATCGCACTTCGAAAGCCGGGCAATCCGGCCGGCCACTGGTTGGCGCCCCATGAACGCATGCCCGCCGCGACATACGGGTGGTCGTCGGGCAGGTCGAAGCTGCAATAAAAGCTTTCCTTCAGGTCGGGCGCCGACACACCGTCGAGCGACTGTGCGCACAGCGGCTCCCATCCCGCGAGGCTTTTGGATTGCTTGTGAAACACCTGCTGCTTGATCGATTCGGGCTGTCGGAAAAAGCGTTGCGACGCCTCGAACGCGGCATCGATCACAAGCGGATCGATGCCGTGTCCCACCAGGTAGAAGAACCCGGTGTCGCGGCAGGCGCGTTCGATCTGCGCGGCGATGGCGACGCGCGCTTCCTGCTGGCCGGAAGCGAGGCCGCTGAAGTCGATGATCGGGAGCTTGTTGGCCATGCGACTACTTCGAGAACACCATGCGATCGCTCTTGGCCGGCAGGAAATTCGAATTGAACATGTTGTCGACCACCGGAGAGTTCTTGAGCGCGAATGCCGCGACGACCTCCGCGGTCGAGTTCTCGAGACGGACCTTGTTGACCGCGCCGATGCCATTGGCCACCGTGTTGGCGGTCTTGACCGAGATATCGATCGCCATCTTGAGTCGGCGCGTTTCAAGCGGCAGGTCGATCAGCGGATCGCGCGCCTTGACGTATTGCATCGCCGCGTCAGGATTCTGGACCACCTCCCGGACACCCTTGACGAGCGCGCGATTGAAGCGCCGGATCGCGTCCGGCTGCTCGGCGATGAACTTCGGGCTGGCCACGATGAAGCTGCCGTACAACGTGGCGCCATGGTCGGCGTACTTGAAGGCGACGATGTCCTCTTCCTTGGCGCCCCGCTGCAGCAGGCTGAACCAGTTGGAAAAAAGAAATCCGGTCACGGCGTCGACCTCGTTGCGCACCAGCATGGTTTCGCGCAGGGACGGCTCCATCGTGGTCCATTTGATCTTGCTCATGTCCAGGCCGGTGGCACGGGCGAAGAGCGGAAACGCCTTTCGTCCTGCGTCGGAGATCGGCCCGCCAATGGTTTTGCCTTCAAAGTCTTTAGGCTTGGTGATGCCCGACTTCCTGAGTGTGACAACCGCCGCCGGCGAGGCATCATAGAGCGTGAAGATGCCCTGCAGTTGTGCTTGCGGCGAGGAGGGGTTCGCGCCGAGGAATTCGGTGAACGCGCTCACGTCGGCAAGCGCCATGTCATGCGAACCGCCCGCCACCCGGGTGAGCACGCCCGCCGACCCGTTGCCGGCGTCGATCGTGACATCCAGGCCTTCTTCCTTGAAATAGCCCTTGGCCAGGGGCAGGAGGAAGAACGCGGCCGGGCCCTGGAACAGCCAGTCGAGGCTGACGCGGATCCGGGTCGGCTGCTGCGCCGAACTCGGGGTGATCATTGCGGCCAGTAACAGTGTGGCTACCAGTGTTTTCGCTGCGACCTTCATCAACATGGCCAACCTTCCTTCCGTTGTGGACCTGGGATGCGCCCCAGGCGGCGTCGAGGGAACGAACTGCTTCAGGAAGGGCGTTGCAATTGATATGCCAGATGCCGCGCCGCCGCATTCGGGCGTCTCTGCCGCATGGGAGGGGCGCGGTTGGCACGCCGGCGCGCGGCGACGAGGCGAAAGTGTTGCGGCCTGCACTTCTGCTGTGCATTGCCCGCCCAGGTGTGTCCCGTTTCGACCGCCAAGCCGCGTCGTCAGAAGGGTGTATCGCCATCGCTACGATGGTGTGATCGACCCCGACCTCAGAAATCTCCCCAGCGCGCATGAATCGCCGCCAGCGCGGCCAGCGCCGCGGTCTCGGTGCGCATGACACGCGGCCCGAGCAGGATGGGCTGGAACCCGGCCGATTGGGCCAGCGCCTCTTCGGCATCTGAAAGGCCGGCCTCCGGGCCGATCAACAGCGTAACGGGCGTACCAACCACCGGTGTCGGCAGGCTGGAAAACTGCGTCGCATGCACTGGCGAAAGCATGAGTTTGAGCCCATCCTGATCGCGCATGCCGGCCAGCCAGTGGTCGATGGGGCTTACGGGGGCGATCGCGGGAATGCGATTGCGGCCGCATTGCTCGCAAGCCGCTTGCGCAATGGCACGCCAGTGTTCCAGGCGTTTGGCGGCGCGCTCCGGGTTGAGCCGCAGCACCGAGCGGGTGGCTGCCAGCGGCACGATCGCCGCGGCACCGAGTTCGACCGATTTTTCCACCACCCAGTCCATCTTGTCGCCGCCCGCCAGGCTCTGGGCGATGGTCACCGGGTAGGGCGCTTCGGCCTCTCGCTGGCGGAATTCCAGCACCTGGGCTTCCACGTCGCGTTTGGTCACCGCAGTCAGGCGCGCACGGTATTCGCCGCCCAGACCGTTGAGGAGTGTGATTTCGTCGCCGCCGGCCAGGCGCAGCACATCGCGGGCGTGGTGGGCGGGCTTGTCGGGGAGCGCCAGCGTCTGCCCGACGGCGATTTCGCCCTGGCAATACAGGCGGGGAATCACGACTTCGCTCCACGTTGCAGGGTTTGCAGATGCTGCCTTGCAGGCGCAAAGTACACAGTCATGGCATCGCGCAGCGCCTGGGCCTTGGCGGAATTGTCGGCGCCGAAGTTGCACACATAGATGTCGAGCGTCACGCCCATGGTTTCCGGCCAGGTATGCACCGCCATGTGTGACTCCGCCAGCAGCACCACGCCGGTGACGCCCGCGCTGCCGGGAAAGGCGTGGAACAGGTCGGCTACCGGCGAGAGGCCGGCAGCGCGCACTGCCGCCAGGCAATGTGCACGCAGGTCGGCCACATCCTTGAGCCGGTGCGGCGCGCAAGCACAATCGAACAGGTCGCCAGTCAGGTGCAGGCCCTGCATGGGGCAGCGGCTCCGGGGCAGAAAAAGGGGTTGGGTTGCAAAGGCGGATTGCGAAGGCGTCGACGATTTTTGCGGCGCGTCATGAGGGCCGGGATCGCCATCCCGTCAGCGTATAATTATAGGTTCTCCGCCTGCACTTTCTTCGCCGGCCTTCACGCGTCGCGGGGGAATCGCAGGGCAACATGTACTTTCGGTCCGCCCGGCCATTCCTGAAATTCTTCTCATGACCACCCCCGTTTCCGCAGCAACACTGGCCAACGCCATCCGCGCACTGACCATGGATGCCGTGCAGCAGGCAAATTCCGGCCATCCTGGCATGCCCATGGGCATGGCCGACATCGCCGTGGGACTGTGGAACCGCCACCTGCGCCACAACCCGGCCAACCCGAAGTGGGCGGATCGCGATCGTTTCGTGGTGTCCAACGGCCACGGGTCCATGCTGCTGTATTCGCTCCTGCACCTGACCGGCTACGACCTGCCTGTCGAGGAACTGAAGAAGTTCCGCCAGTTGCACTCCAAAACACCCGGCCATCCCGAGTACGGCATGACACCGGGCGTGGAAACCACCACCGGGCCGCTCGGCCAGGGCATCACCAACGCGGTGGGCATGGCGCTGGCCGAGGAACTGATGGCCACGGCCTTCAATCGCCCCGGCCACGACATCGTCAACCACCATACCTATGTGTTCCTGGGCGACGGTTGCCTGATGGAAGGCATTTCCCACGAAGCCTGCTCGCTGGCCGGTACCTGGGGCTTGTCCAAGCTGATCGCCCTGTACGACGACAATGGTATTTCCATCGACGGCAAGACCGCCGGCTGGTTCACCGATGACACGCCCAAGCGCTTCGAGGCCTATGGCTGGCATGTGATCCCGAATGTGGACGGCCATGACGCCGACGCCGTGGATACGGCGATTGCGGCCGCCAAGGCGGAAACGAAGCGCCCGACCCTGATCTGCTGCAAGACCGTCATCGGCAAGGGCGCGCCGACCCGCGCCGGCACCGCCAAGGCGCATGGCGAGGCGCTCGGCAAGGAAGAAATTGCTGCCACCCGTGCCGCGCTGGGCTGGAACCACGAGCCCTTTGTCATCCCGCCCGAGGTGTACGCCGGCTGGAACGCGCGCGAATGTGGCGCCCTGCTGGAAAAGGACTGGAACGAGAAGTTCGCCGCCTATACCAAGGCCCATCCCGACCTGGCCGCCGAATTCTGTCGCCGCATGGCCGGCGACCTGCCCGCCAGCTGGAACACGACGGTCGCCGCCCTGATCGAGAGCGTCAACGCCAAGGCCGAGACGGTGGCCACCCGCAAGGCTTCGCAGGGCGCCATCGCCGGCATCGCGCCGGTGCTGCCGGAACTCATCGGCGGCTCCGCCGACCTGATGGGCAGCGTGTTCACCAACTGGCCCGGTAGCCAGGTGGTCGCGCGTGGCGCGGACGGCAAACTGGCCGGCAACATCGTCAATTTCGGTGTGCGCGAATTTGCCATGGCGGCCATTACCAACGGCATGAGCCTGCATGGCGGCTTCATTCCGGAAACCGGCACCTTCCTCACCTTCGCCGACTATTCGCGCAATGCCCTGCGCATGGCGTCGTTGATGAAGCTGCGCAACATCTTCGTCTTCACCCATGACTCCATCGGCGTGGGCGAGGACGGCCCGACCCACCAGCCGGTCGAGCATGTGTCGAGCCTGCGTCTGATCCCCGGCATGCATGTCTGGCGCCCCTGCGATACCGTCGAATCCGCCGTGGCCTGGACCAAGGCTGTGGAGCGCCGAGACGGGCCTGCCTGCCTGATCTTCACCCGCCAGAATTCGCAGTTCCAGGCGCGAGCGACGGCTGCCATCGCCAATATCGCCCGCGGCGGCTATGTGCTGGCCGACGCCGACAAGCCTGCCGCCATCATCATCGCCACCGGTTCCGAAGTGGAACTGGCCACCAAGGCGCGGGAATTGCTTGCGTCCGAAGGTGTTCAGGTACGCGTGGTCTCCATGCCCTGCACCCAGGTATTCGACGCCCAGGATGCGGCCTATCGGGAGATGGTGTTGCCGCGCGGCGTGCCGCGGGTCGCGGTGGAGGCCGGCGTCACCGATTTCTGGTGGAAGTATGTGGGGCTGGAAGGCAAGGTGATCGGCATCGACCGTTTTGGCGAATCGGCGCCTTTCAAGGATTTGTTCAAGTTTTTCGGGTTCACGGCCGAAAATGTCGCGCAGGCCGTGAAAAGCGTGATCTAGCTTCACGGCCGCCAGCGCGGGGCTGTGGGGAGCATTTCCGGCTGCGCAACCACGCGGCACTTTTTCTGATCTGACACGGAGCAGGCAATGACCATCAAGGTAGCGATCAACGGCTATGGCCGCATCGGGCGCAACATCCTCCGCGCCCACTACGAAGGCGGCAAGAAGCACGACATCCAGATCGTCGCGATCAATGATCTCGGCGACGTCAAGACCAACGTGCATCTCACCAAATACGACACCGCCCACGGCAAGTTCCCGGGCACCGTCGGTATCGACGGCGAATACATGGTCGTCAATGGTGACAAGATCAAGGTGCTGGCCAACCGTGACCCGGCCAAACTGCCGTGGGGCGAACTGGGCGTGGACGTGGTGCTGGAGTGCACCGGATTCTTCACCAGCAAGGAAAAAGCCTCGGCGCATATCGCCGGCGGCGCCAAGAAGGTGATCATCTCCGCCCCCGGCGGCAAGGATGTCGATGCCACCATCGTGTTTGGCGTCAACCAGGGCGTGCTCAAGGCTTCGCACACGGTCATTTCCAACGCGTCATGCACCACCAACTGCCTGGCGCCGCTGGTCAAGCCCCTGCACGACAAGCTCGGCATCGTCGCCGGCCTGATGACCACCGTGCACGCCTACACCAACGATCAGGTGCTGACCGACGTGTACCACGAGGACCTGCGCCGCGCGCGCTCGGCTTCGCAGAACATGATCCCCACCAAGACCGGCGCCGCCGCCGCCGTGGGCCTGGTGCTGCCGGAATTGAACGGCAAGCTCGACGGCTACGCCATCCGCGTGCCGACCATCAACGTCTCCATCGTCGACCTCACCTTCACTGCGCGCCGCCCGACCTCGGTCGAGGAAGTCAACACCATCATGCGCGAGGCGGCCAACGGATCGCTCAAGGGCATCCTCGACTACACCACCGAGCCGCTGGTGTCGTCCGACTTCAACCACAACCCGGCCTCGTCGACCTTCGACGCCTCGCTCACCAAGGTGGCCGAGGGCACGCTGGTCAAGGTCGGGTCCTGGTACGACAACGAGTGGGGATTCTCCAATCGCATGCTCGATACCACCGTCGCGCTGATGAGCGCGAAGTAAGGCTCCACGTTTCAGACCCGGGGCGCCTCATTCGTCATTGAGGCGCCCCTTTTTTTCAGCGGTGCAAGACATGAACTTCAAACGACTCTCCGACCAGCAGCTCAAGGGCAAGCGCGTCTTCATCCGCGCCGACCTCAACGTGCCGCAGGATGACGCCGGCAACATCACCGATGACACGCGCATCCGTGCTTCCGTGCCCGGCATCCGCTTTGCGCTCGATGCCGGCGCCGCGGTGATGGTGACCTCCCACCTGGGGCGGCCCACCGAGGGTGAAGTCAAGCCGGAGGACTCGCTCGCGCCCATCGCGAAGCGTCTCGGCGAACTGCTGGGCCGCGACGTGCCCTTGAAGACCGGCTGGGTCGATGGCGTGGAGGTGGCGCCGGGGCAGGTGGTGCTGCTGGAGAACTGCCGCTGCAACAAGGGCGAGAAGAAGAACGACGATGCACTCGCGCAGAAGATGGCGAAGCTGTGCGACATCTACGTCAACGACGCCTTCGGCACCGCGCACCGCGCCGAGGCCACCACGCACGGCATCGCCAAGCATGCGGCGATCGCCTGCGCCGGGCCGCTGATGGCGGCGGAACTGGATGCGCTCAAGGCCGGCCTGGCAGCGCCCAAGCGCCCGCTGCTGGCGATCGTCGCCGGTTCCAAGGTGTCGACCAAGCTTTCCATCCTGCAGGCACTGGCCGAGCGGGTGGACCACATGATCGTGGGGGGTGGCATCGCCAATACCTTCATGCTGGCCGAAGGACTGCCCATCGGCAAGTCACTGGCCGAGCCGGACATGCTCGCCGACGCCAAGGCGGTGATCGCGAAAATGAAGGCCAAGGGCGGCTCGGTACCTATCCCAGTGGATGTGGTGGTGGGCAAGCAGTTCGCCGCCGATGCGGCCGCCACCACCAAGGCAGCGAAGGACGTGGCGGCCGACGACATGATCTTCGACATCGGCCCGCAAAGCGCGCAGGCGCTGGCGGGCCTGATCGCCAACGCCGGCACCATCGTCTGGAACGGCCCGGTGGGGGTGTTCGAGTTCGATCAATTCGGCGGTGGCACCCGCGCAGTGGCGGAGGCGATCGCCGCATCGAAGGCGTTTTCGATCGCCGGCGGTGGCGACACCATCGCGGCCATCAACAAGTTCGGGGTGGCGCAGAAGATCGGCTACATTTCAACCGCTGGCGGCGCGTTCCTCGAATTCCTCGAGGGCAAGGTGTTGCCCGCGGTGCAGATCCTGGAAGAGCGCGCCTGAACGGCCCGGAGCGGGCGCCCGCATCCACGATTCGACAACAAGGAAACTTCATGCCACGCAGCACCAAGATCGTAGCCACGCTCGGCCCCGCTTCAAGCGACGCGGAAACCCTGGGGCGACTGATCGCCGCCGGCGTCGATGTCGTGCGCCTCAACTTTTCGCATGGCACGGCACAGGACCACATCGACCGCGCCACCCTGGTGCGCAAGATCGCCGCCGAGCACAAGCGCGCGGTGGCCATCCTGGCGGACTTGCAGGGCCCCAAGATCCGCGTCGGCAAATTCGCCGAAGGCAAGGTTCAGCTGGAAAAGGGAGCGGCCTTCGTTCTGGACGCAGGTTGCGAACTGGGCAACATCGACGTGGTCGGCATCGACTACAAGGAACTGCCGCACGACGTGAAGGTCGGCGACGTGCTCCTGCTTGACGACGGCAAGATCGTGCTCACGATCGACAAGGTGTCCGGCAATCGCGTGATGACCACCGTCAAGGTGGGTGGCGTGCTGTCGAACAACAAGGGCATCAACAAGCAGGGCGGCGGCCTCACGGCGCCCCCGCTCACGGCCAAGGACATCGAGGACATCAATACCTCGGTGGCGCTGGGAGCCGATTACCTGGCGGTATCGTTTCCGAAATCCGGTTCCGACATGTACATGGCGCGCGAACTCATGCGCGCGCGTGGCGGCAAGTCACTGCTCATCGCCAAGATCGAGCGCGCCGAGGCGATTCCCGCGCTGGAGGAGATCCTCAAGGCCTCCGACGGCATCATGGTTGCGCGCGGCGACCTTGCTGTGGAAGTGGGCGATGCCGCGGTGCCGGCGCTGCAGAAGCGCATGATCCGCATGGCACGCGAGATGAACAAGCTCTCGATCACCGCCACCCAGATGATGGAGTCCATGATCACCTCGCCTGTGCCCACCCGCGCCGAGGTGAGCGACGTGGCCAACGCGGTGCTCGACGGCACCGACGCGGTCATGTTGTCGGCCGAATCGGCGTCGGGGAAATTCCCGGTCGAAGCGGTCGACGCGATGCACCGCATCTGCGTCGAGACCGACAAATCGATGGATACCGAGGTCAAGCTCGACCAGGACTTTCTTAACCGCGTGTTCACGCGCATCGACCAGTCCATCGCGATGGCGGCACTCTTCACCGCGCATCACCTCAAGGTCAAGGCCATCGTTGCCCTGACGCAATCCGGCTCTACCGCGCTGTGGATGAGCCGCCTCAATTCCGGCGTGCCCATTTATGCATTGACCCCGGAGGCGGGTACCTACAGCAAGCTCGCGCTGTTCCGCGACACGCGCGTTTTCATGATGCCGATGGACTCGCTGGATCGCGACCGCCTTTTGGCCGATTCAGAAGCCTTCCTGCTCGCCGAAGGTGTGATCGCCAAAGGTGACCTGATCGTCATCACCATCGGAGAGCCGATCGGCAAGTCCGGCGGCACCAACACCCTCAAGATCGTCCGCGTCGGCGAGCATTGACGGGCTTGCGCGCCACGTGCCTCCCTTAAAATTGTTTTTTTCCTCCCCGCAAACCCAGGAGATTCCATGCCACTCGTCTCGATGCGCCAGCTTCTCGACCATGCCGCCGAAAACGGCTACGGTCTGCCCGCCTTCAACGTCAACAACCTGGAACAGGTCCAGGCCATCATGGAAGCCGCCGCCGAGACCGACTCGCCGGTGATCATGCAGGCCTCGGCCGGCGCTCGCAAGTATGCCGGCGAAACCTTCCTCAAGTACCTGATCCAGGCTGCGGTCGACACCTACCCGCATATCCCGGTGGTGATGCACCAGGACCATGGCCAGTCGCCGGCGGTATGTGAAGGCGCCATCAAGCTGGGATTCTCCTCGGTGATGATGGACGGCTCGCTGATGTCCGACGGCAAGACCATCGCCGAGTACGAATACAACGTCGATGTCACCGAAAAGGTGGTCGGCATGGCGCACAAGCTGGGCATCACCGTCGAGGGAGAACTGGGCTGCCTGGGCTCGCTCGAGACCATGAAGGGCGACAAGGAAGACGGCCACGGCACCGACGCCACCATGACCCGCGACCAGTTGTTGACCGACCCGGACCAGGCGGCGGACTTCGTCAAGAAGACCCAGATCGACGCTCTGGCGATCGCCATCGGCACCTCGCACGGCGCCTACAAGTTCTCGCGCAAGCCCACCGGCGACATCCTGGCCATCGAGCGCATCAAGGAAATCCACAAGCGCATTCCCAACACCCATCTAGTGATGCATGGTTCTTCTTCTGTGCCGCAGGACCTGCTGGCCATCATCCGCGCCAACGGCGGCGAGATGAAGGAAACCTACGGCGTGCCCGTCGAGGAAATCCAGGAAGGCATCAAGAACGGCGTGCGCAAGGTCAACATCGACACCGACATCCGTCTGGCCATGACCGGCGCCATCCGCAAGTTCATGAACGAGAACAAGAGCCACTTCGACCCGCGCGATTACTTGAAGCCCGCGCGCGCCGCCGCCAAGGCGATCTGCAAGGAACGCTACGAGCAGTTCGGCTGTGCCGGACAGGCATCGAAGATCAAGCCGGTCCCGCTGTCCGACATTGCCGCCGCGTATGCGTCGGGCAAGCTCTCGCAGGTCGTCAACTAAGGGCGAAACCGCGACGTGACCGCCCTCTACGAATCGTCCATCAAGAGCCTGCCCTTCGTTTACCGCGGCAAGGTGCGCGACACCTATGCCGTGGGCGACGACAAGCTCCTGATGGTCACCACCGACCGCCTGTCGGCGTTCGACGTGGTGATGGCCGAACCGATCCCCGCCAAGGGGCGGGTGCTGAACCAGATGGCCAATTTCTGGTTCGCCCGCCTCGGGCACATCGTGCCCAATCACCTGACGGGGATAGCGCCGGAAAGCGTGGTAGCGGCATCGGAGGTCGCGCAGGTCGCCGGCCGCGCGGTGGTGGCCAAGCGGCTCAAGCCGCTGGCGGTCGAGGCGGTGGTGCGTGGCTACATCATCGGCTCGGGCTGGAAGGACTACCAAGCCACCGGCAGCATCTGCGGCATCGCGTTGCCGGCCGGCATGCAGCAGGCGCAAAAGCTCGCCGAGCCGATCTTCACGCCCGCCAGCAAGGCCGAACTCGGCGAGCATGACGAGAACGTCTCGTTCGATCATGTGGTCAAGCTGATCGGCGCGGACCTGGCCAATCGGGTGCGCGAGATCAGCATCCGCCTCTACGAGGAAGCGGCCCGCTATGCGGCCACCCGCGGCATCATCATCGCCGACACCAAGTTCGAATTCGGCCTCGACACCGACGGGGCCCTCACGCTGATGGACGAGGCGCTCACCGCCGACTCCTCGCGGTTCTGGCCGGTCGACCAGTACCAAGTGGGCATCAGCCCGCCCTCGTTCGACAAACAGTTCGTGCGCGACTATCTGGAAACCCTTACCTGGAACAAGAAGCCGCCGCCGCCGCCGCTACCTGCCGAAGTCATCGAACGCACCGCGGCCAAGTACCGCGAAGCGCTGACCCGGCTCACCGGCGAGGAACTGCGTCCATGAGCGAGGCTTCGGCAAAACGTCCTGCGCCCAAAAAGCAGCCCAGGGCACAGGTCGGCGTGGTGATGGGCAGCTCGAGCGACTGGCCGGTGATGGAGGCGGCGGTGAAGATCCTCGCCGAGTTCGGCGTGCCGCACGAGTTCCAGGTGCTTTCCGCGCATCGCATGCCGGACGAAATGTTCACCTATGCCGAAGCGGCGGCGAAGCGCGGCCTGTCGGCCATCATCGCCGGGGCTGGTGGTGCGGCGCACCTGCCGGGCATGATCGCCGCCAAGACCATCGTGCCGGTGCTGGGTGTGCCGGTGCCGTCACGCCACCTCGCGGGACTGGATTCGCTGTATTCCATCGTGCAGATGCCCAAGGGTGTGCCGGTGGCCACCTTCGCCATTGGCGAGGCGGGCGCCGCCAATGCCGCCCTGTTTGCCGTGGCCATGCTGGCGCGCGGCGATGCGGCCCTGGCGCGCAAACTGGAAGCGTTTCGCAAGCGCCAGAACCAGGCGGCACGCGACATGACGCTGCCGCCGGCGAAGTAGACGTAGCGGACGCCCGATGTCCTATCCGATCATACCGCCGGGCGCCTGGCTCGGTTTGCTGGGCGGTGGCCAGCTGGGCCGCATGTTCTGCATGGCCGCGCAAAGCATGGGCTACCGGGTGGCCGTACTCGACCCCGGCGCGGAGAGCCCGGCCGGCACTGTGGCTGACCTGCACATCCGCCGCGACTACCTCGACCCGCAGGGGCTGGAGGAACTCTCGCGCCTGTGCAAGGGAGTGACCACCGAATTCGAGAACGTGCCGGCCAAGGCACTGGAATTTCTCGCCGGGCATTGCCTGGTCAGCCCGATGGCGGCCAGCGTGGCCATCGCCCAGGACCGTATCCGCGAAAAGCAGTTCATCGAATCCACCGGCGTTTCGGTCGCGCCGCACCTGGTGGTGCGCAACGCCTCCGACCTCGACGCCCCGAACGCGTCGCTGTTCCCCGGCATCCTCAAGGTGGCGCGCCTGGGCTACGACGGCAAGGGGCAGGCGCGCGTGGCCTCCGCCGAAGAGGCGCGCGCGGCATTTGCCGAATTCGGCGAGGTGCCCTGCGTGCTGGAAAAGCGCCTGCAGTTGAAGACCGAAATCTCGGTGGTGGTGGCGCGCACCCGCGAGGCCAGTGTGGCGGTGTTCCCGGTCGCCGAGAATGAGCACAAGGGCGGCATCCTCGACACAAGCGTGGTGCCGGCGCGCATCGGCGACCAGCTGGCCGAAGTGGCGCGCTCGAACGCATTGCGGATTGCCGCAGCGCTCGACTATGTGGGCGTGTTGTGTGTCGAGTTCTTCGTGCTGGATGACGGCAACATTCTGGTCAACGAGATCGCGCCACGTCCGCACAACAGCGGCCACTACACCATCGATGCCTGCGTGACCAGCCAGTTCGAGCAGCAGGTGCGCGTGCTGGCCGGCCTGCCGCTGGGCGATACGCGGCAACACACGCCGGCGGTGATGCTCAATATCCTGGGTGAATCGTGGCGCGGGTCGCATGCCGGGGAGCCACCGCACTGGGAGCAACTGCTCGGCCATGGCAGCGCCAAGCTGCACCTGTACGGCAAGTCGCAGGCGCGGCCCGGGCGCAAGATGGGCCATGTCACGGTGCTGGGCACCACGCTGACCGAGGCGCTGGCGTCCGCCGCATCGATACGCGCGCTGATCGCGCCGTGAGTGAAGACGAAGTACGCCGCGCGGTCGAGGTTCTCGAGCGCGGTGGCCTGATCGGCCTGCCGACCGAAACCGTTTACGGCCTGGCTGCGGATGCCTCCAATCCTGCGGCGGTCGCACGCATCTTCGCCGCCAAGGGACGTCCTGCCGACCATCCGGTGATCGTCCACGTGGCTGAAGCCTCTGACATGCCGGCCTGGGCCATCGACATTCCCGATTCCGCGCGACGCCTGGCCGCGGCCTTCTGGCCCGGCCCCATGACGCTGATCCTGAAGCGCGCCCCGCATGTACTCGATGCAGTCACCGGTGGACAGGGCACGGTGGGCCTGCGGGTGCCTTCGCACGCGGTCGCACGCGCAGTGCTGGCGGCGTTCGCAGCCGGTCGAGATGGTCGTCCTGCCGGCGTGGCTGCACCTTCGGCCAACAAGTTCGGCCGGGTCAGCCCCACCACCGCGGCGCATGTGCGCAGCGAATTCGGCGATGCGGTCGACCTGGTGCTCGAAGGTGGCCAAAGCGACGTGGGAATCGAATCGACCATCGTCGATTGCACCACCACGCCGGTGCGGATACTGCGGCCCGGGCGCATCACCGCTGAACAGGTGTCGGCTTTACTGGGCAGCCCTGTCGCCGGGCACGCGGCCAAGGCGCAATCGCCGCGCGTGTCAGGCAGCCTGGATGCGCACTACGCGCCCGCGACGCCCACGCGGCTGGTGGCCGCCGGCGAACTCGCCACGGCGATCGCGGATGAGGCGGTCCATAGGGTAGCGCTGCTTTCGATCACCGATGCGCCGTTTGCCGTGCACGCTCGCATTCGCGCCGGCAGCGACCCGCAGGCCTACGCGCACGGCCTCTACGCCGCGCTGCGCCAACTCGATGCCGCCGGTTGCGACGTGATCCTGGTGGAGACGCCACCCGTGGGGGCCGAGTGGGATGGCGTCAACGACCGCTTGCGGCGCGCCGCCTTTGGGTCGGGCGGCTGATCCTTCCAGCCGTCGTCAGGCCTCGCTCTTGCGCGTCTCCGGCAGGGTCGCCAGGAAAGACTGCACTGCGGAGAGCACGATATCGGGCTGGTCGCGGTGCGGCGAGTGCTTGCACTCCGGAATCTTGAACAGCCGCGTGCGGATGTTGCGGCGGGCGATTTCCTCGATCTGGTAAAGCGTGCCGTACTGGTCGTCCTCACCCTGGATGGCGAGGATCGGTGCCTTGATCAATGGCAGTTCAGCTTCGATGTTCCAGTCGCGAAAGTCAGGGCGCAGCCAGATGTCGTTCCAGCCGCGAAACGCACCTTCGGCGTCGTCATGGTGTTTGGCCAGCTTTTGCGGCAGGTCGGTGGTTTCCCAGGCGGTGCGCGCCTCGATGATGCTCGCAATCGAGATGTCCTCCACCTTCACGTGCGGTGCCATCACGACCACGCCGGTTACCGGGTGGCGGCTGGCGTACAGCAGTGCGATCGAGCCGCCATCGGAATGGCCGAACAACACCGGTCGCTCTATGCCGAGTGCGGCGAGAAAGGCCGGCAACACCTCGAAGGCTTCGCGGTGCATGAAGTCGGGCGCGCGCAGGTTGCGCCGCGGGCCGGCCGGATCGTTTCCATCCGGCAGCGGTTCGGATTTCCCGTAGCCGATGCGTGAGTAGGCGATCACCGTGTGGGCCGTGGTTCCCGCCACTCGTGCTGGAAAGTCGCGCCACATCGAGACTGACCCGAGGCCTTCGTGCAACATCACCACGGTGGCACGGTTGCCAGCGCCGGAATGGCGCGTGTATTCGATGCTGGTTCCGAGGACGTCGATGAAGGGCATGGCGGGCAGCGCGCTGGCGCGATTGGCGGTGTGGCGGCCTTGGCCGCCCGGAGCATGGTTCAATAGGTTTCCAGGTGCAGGCGGCCATCCTTCTTCAGGCCCGTCGCCAGTGCTTCCCAGTCGCCGCCGGATTGTACGGCCACGTCGCGCAGGGCCAGAAGGACGCCTTCTTCCATGCTCTTCAGCCCGCAAACGTAGAAGT
Source organism: Burkholderiales bacterium (assembly GCA_965279115.1). Classification (GTDB taxonomy): domain Bacteria; phylum Pseudomonadota; class Gammaproteobacteria; order Burkholderiales; family JAEUOS01; genus JAEUOS01. Next base: position 1,227,696 of record OZ257137.1, on the reverse strand, counting down.
AGGTATTGCGGTCGGCCAGCAAGGGGCCCAGGTCGGCGGCGCGCTCGCGCATCACGTCCTGGACGTAACGCTTCGGCTTTCCAGCTGCGCGCGAGAACGCGAAATTGATATCGATGAAATCCTTGGGCAGGTTCTGCAGCGGGCCGAAGTAGGGCAGTTCTTCCTTGGTGCGGGCGCCGAAAAACAGCATCAGCTTGCCACCCTCGAATTTGCCGCTGTTGCGCAGCCGCCTGCGCCATTCGGTCATCGCGCGCATCGGCGCGCTGCCGGTGCCGGTGCAGATCATCACGATGTTCGAGCGCGGATGGTTGGGCATCAGGAAGCTTGCGCCGAACGGGCCGGTCACGTGTACGGTGTCGCCCACCGCCAGGTCGCACATGTAGTTCGAGGCAACGCCGCGCACCGGGTTGCCCTGGTGGTCCTCCAGCACCCGCTTGATGGTCAGCGCCACGTTGTTGTAGCCGGGGCGCTCGCCATTGCGCGGACTGGCCACCGAGTACTGTCGCGCATGGTGCGCGCGGCCATTCGCATCCTGGCCGGGCGGAATGATGCCGATCGACTGGCCCTCGAGTACCGGGAAGGGCGTGGGGCCGAAATCGAGCACGATGTGGTGGGTGTCGTATTCCTTGCCCACCTCGGTGACCCGCACGTTGCCGACCACGGTGGCGCCAATCGATTTTTCGGCTGCTTTTGGCCCGTACAGGTTGGTATAGGGATGGGCGGCGGACCACGGCGGCAGCGTGGAGCCGAAGCGGGCGCTGTTGAATGCAGGTTCAACGGCTGCACCTTCAACTGTGGCGGCATCCTCAGGTGGTGCCGGCATGACGGTTTCGGCTGATGCAGGCGCCGCGTCGGCGAGCGCTTCCACAGGCACCTCGGGCGGCAGTTCATCCCACTCCAGTTGCGCCTCGATGGTGTAGGCCGCCACCTTGGGCATGGTGCGCCAGTTGTCGATCGAGCCGGTCGGGCAGGGCGAGATGCAGTCCATGCACAGGTTGCACTTGGACGCGTCGACGACGTAGTTGCGCGAGTCGTGCGTGATGGCCTGCACCGGGCAGATCGATTCGCAGGTATTGCAGCGGATGCAGATCTCGGGGTCGATCAGGTGCTGCTTGATGAGGGCGGGGTCTGCCGGTGCGTTCATGGGCGAGCGAAAGGCGCGTTCAGGAGGAACGTTGATCATAAGACGGAACGCGCACTCGCGCGTTCCGCGGCTGGGATGCGCGGCGCCGAAAGGCGCCGCTGCGCTTCAGTTGAAGCGAACGTACTCGAAATCCACCGGCTGGCGGTTGATGCCCATCACCGGGGGCGCGATCCAGTTGGCGAACTTGCCCGGCTCGACCACGCGGCCCATCAGGCTGCCTACGAAAGCGCGGTCCTCGGCGGTGGGCAGCCACTCGCGTACGCGGGCGTTCCATTCGGCGTCGGACACCACCTTGCCTTCGGGCGATACCTTGGCACCGGAGAGCGAGCCGATATTGCGGTGGAATGCCTTGTGCGGCACCTTGAGGCGGAACGGAATGCCCGCCTTCTCGATGACCTTGTTCCAGCGCTCCACGCCACCGACGGAATCCTTGATGTAGTCATCGCGCAGCACTTCGTTGAGCGCGTTCAACATCGGCACTTCCTTTTCCACCAGTTGCCCGCCAACGATGTTGAGGACCTTGTAGAACTGGCCCTTCAACACATGGTCGTCGGTGCGCTTGGTCTCCTCGAAGCGACCCTTGAGGCCCGTGCTGTAGAAGGTGGCGGCGTTGCTCGACTCGTCGGCGCCGAACAGGTCGATCGTCACGCTGAAATGGAAGTTGAGATAGCGCTGCAGGGTGGGCAGGTCGATCACGCCGGCTTCGCGCAGTTTCGCCGGGTCGTCGGTCTTGAGTTCGTTCATTTTCTGGCAGGTGCGCGAGATGATGCGCGAGATGCCGGACTCGCCCACGAACATGTGGTGCGCCTCTTCGGTAAGCATGAACTTGGTGGTGCGGGCGAGCGGGTCGAAGTTCGACTCGGCCAGCGCGCACAGCTGGAACTTGCCGTCGCGGTCGGTGAAGTAGGTGAACATGAAGAACGACAGCCAGTCGGGCGTGGGCTCGTTGAACGCCTGCAGGATGCGCGGGTTGTCCTGCTGGCCGGAGCGGCGCTCGAGCAGGGCTTCGCCTTCCTCGCGGCCGTCGCGGCCGAAGTACTTGTGCAGCAGGTAGACCATGGCCCACAGGTGTCGGCCTTCCTCGACGTTCACCTGGAACAGGTTGCGCAGGTCGTACTGGCTGGGGCAGGTGAGGCCCAGGTGGCGCTGCTGCTCGACCGAGGCCGGCTCGGTATCGCCTTGCGTCACGATGATGCGGCGCAGGTTGGCGCGGTACTCGCCGGGCACGTCCTGCCAGGCGTCCTCGCCCTTGTGGTCGCCGAAGTGGATCTTGCGGTCCTTCTCGGCCGGGTTGAGAAAAATGCCCCAGCGGTAGTCGGGCATCTTCACATGCCCGAACTGCGCCCAGCCCTGCGGATCCACGCTCACCGCGGTGCGCAGGTAGACATCGAAATCCTGCGAGCCGTCCGGGCCCATGTCGTTCCACCACGACAGGTAGTTGGGCTGCCACTGCTCCAGCGCGCGTTGCAGGGTACGGTCCTCCGAGAGGCCGACGTTGTTGGGGATCTTCTCGCTGTAGTTGATGCCGCTCATGTCGAAATGCTCCTTTGGGGTTTTGCTTGGGGTTTGTCTAGACGCGGTTCCAGTCGAAGGCGGCCTTGTCGCCTTTGCCGTACACCTTGAGGGCGCCCTTTTCGCCGACAGCGTTGGGGCGCTGGAAAATCCAGTTCTGCCAGGCGGTGAGCCGGCCAAACACGCGGGTGAACATGTTCTCCGGGCCGTTGAAGCGCAGGTTGGCTTCCAGCCCGGTCAGGGCGTCCGGCGACATCGCCACCCGCTCTTCGAGTGCGATACGCACCTCGTCAGCCCAGTCGATGTCGTCGGGACTGGATGTCGCCAGGCCCAGGGCAAACGCTGCGTCCGCATCGAGCGGCTGTGCCGCCTTGGCGCGTACGGCTTCCATCGCCGGCAGTTCGTCGTAGAAGCGGCGTCCCAGGCGGCTCTGGCCGGTGATCATCGGGAACAGGCCGAAGTTGGTGTCCGACACGGTGACCGTGGGTGCCTTTTCCGGGGCGTCCGGCAGGGCCAGGTGATAGATGCGGTCGCAGGCCAATGCCAGTTCAAGGAAGCTGCCGGCAAAACAGGTGCCTTCGTCGACCAGGGCGAACAGGCTGCGCGAAGACACGTCCAGGCGCGCGAAGGTACGGCGCAGGAGGCCGATGGTCTCGCGCACCAGCCAGTGGTCCTTGTGCGCCATCAGGGTGGCGTCCATCGCCAGCACGGCAGCCGCGTCGCCCGATGTCTTGATGATCCAGGTGCCGATGTCGAGTTCGTTGGTGCGCATCGACAGGATGGCGTCGTCGAGTTCGCGCGCCACCGCCAGCGGATACCAGCCGGCACCAGCAGCGAGGATGCCGACGATGTCGGTTGGCTGCGCGCCAGTCGGCGCCATGACCGTGAAGGTGGCCGTGCGTTTGGCGCGGTCGATCTCCACGCTGACATGCGAGTAGCGCAAGGCGTTGGCCTCGATGCTGCGCTTGAGTGGCGTCAGGCTCACGCCCTGCGCATCGGCGGGCCGGTCGCTGGCCGCGGCCAGTTCCAGCGCGCGTTCCTGCACCTTTTGCGCGAACGCGGCCGGCTTGGCGATGTGGTCGACCAGGCGCCAGTCCTTGGCCTTCTGGCCGCGCACGCCCTCGGCGCTGGTGCAGAACAGGTCGGCCAAGTCATGCCGCACATGGCGCTTGTCGGTCACGCGGGTCAGGCCACCGGTACCGGGCAGCACGCCCAGAAGCGGCACCTCGGGCAGGCTCACGGCCGAAGAGCGATCGTCGACCAGCACGATTTCGTCGCAGGCCAGCGCCAGTTCGTAGCCGCCACCGGCGCAGGCGCCATTGACCGCCGCCAGGAACTTGAGCCCGCTGTTCTTCGAGGAATCTTCCAGGCCGTTGCGGGTTTCGTTGGTGAACTTGCAGAAGTTCACCTTCCAGGCATGGCTCGAGACGCCCAGCATGAAGATGTTGGCGCCGGAGCAGAACACGCGGTCCTTCGCGCTGGTGACGACCACCGTGCGCACTTCGGGATGCTCGAAGCGGATGCGGTTGATGGCGTCGTTCAGTTCGATGTCAACGCCCAGGTCATAGCTGTTCAACTTGAGCTTGTAGCCCGGGCGCAGGCCGGCGTTTTCGTCAAAGTCGGCGGCCAGGGTGGCCACCGGGCCTTCGAACTTCAGTTTCCAGTGGCGGTATTGGGCGGGGGTGGTCTGGTAGTTGACGCGGGGATCACTGCTCACGGCTCTGGTCTCCTGAAATGGCAAAATAATGCATCAAACGTTTTCCGATAAATGCATAATATTGCATATTCTTTGCGATCGTCAAGCAGTTTCGTGCACATTCGGTGTTGCGACGCGTCAGTTCGCCAGGTTCAGGGCGCCGCGTACCACCTGCCGCAGGGTACGAAAAGTCGGCTCCAGCGCCTCTGCGCTGGTGTCGACCTTGAATTCCGCCTTGGAGTAGAAGGCGGCGCGCCCCGCGAGGATGCCTTTGAGGTCTTCCATCGCCTCGCGGCTGGCCGCCATGGGGCGCAGGTCGCCTTGCGCCGCGACCCGCTTCATGTGATCTTCCGGCGCGGCGGAAAGCCAGACGGTGGTGCAGTGGGCTAGCAGCAGGTTGAAGCTCGCGGGATCCGACACCAGGCCGCCGGGGGTGGCGATCACCGCTTCCGGGTAGATCTGTATGGCCTCTTCCAGCGCGCGGCGCTCATAGCGGCGGTAGGCGTTGATGCCATAGAGCGCCTGGATTTCCGAGATCGAGCAGCCGGCGAATTTCTCGATCTCGCGGCTCAATTCCACGAAGGGAAAGCCGAGGTCATCGGCGAGCATGGCGCCGAGCGTGGACTTGCCGGCGCCGCGCAATCCCACCAGCGCCACCCGCGGGCTGCGCGCCGCGTTGCCGCCCCCGGTACCGAGCATTTCACCCACGGCCACGCGCACCTGGCGCAAGGTGGCCTCGTCGCGGTTTTCCAGCAGTTCGCGCAGCAGCAGCCATTCGGTGGAGGCGGTGGTGGGGTCGCCGATGATTTCCGCCAGCGAACACTGCAGGGCGGAGGCCACCTGCAGCAGCACCAGGATGGACGCGTTACCCTCGCCATACTCGAGGTTGGCCAGATGGCGCTCCGAAACGTCGGCCGCCAGCGAGAGCGCCTTGCGCGTCATGCCACGTCGACCCCGCAACGCCTTGACCCGCTCGCCCAAGGCGGAAAGGAAAGGGTGTTTGCGGGAGGCAGGTCCGCCCTCGGCCAGTGCGGCAGAGGATGCCGTTTCGGGGTCGATTGCCCCAGATTCATGCACTATAGTGCTTGACATGACTATTTTGCAGCTTTATATTGCGTGCAAGCACAATAATTCATCTTGCCTTGCTTGGCAAGTCAAACGGAGACAGCCATGTCGCACCCGGACGTCGCACCCCCAGCCGAGCGATTCAATTTCGCTAGCCATCTGTTTGCGCTCAATCAGGGCCGCGCCGCCAAGGCCGCGTACATCGACGACGATGGCGTCCTGACCTATGGCGCGCTGGATGAGCAGGTTCGGCGCATGGCTGCTGCCTTGCGCGCTGCCGGTATCCGTCGCGACGAACGCGTGCTGTTGCTGATGCACGATTGCAACGACTGGCCCGTGGCCTTTCTCGGGGCCCTGTATGCGGGTGTGGTGCCGGTGGCGGTCAATACGCTGCTCACGGCGGACGACTACGCCTACATGATCGCCCATTGCCGCGCGCAGGCGGTGCTGGTATCCGGCGCCTTGTTGCCGACCGTGCAGGCGGCGCTGGCGCAGGCGCCCAATGAGGTGGCGACCATCGTGGTTTCGCACCCGTCCGGCGCGCTGCCTGCCAACGCCGTTCCGTTCGCCGGCTTTGTCGCGGCCCAGGCGCCGGTGGCGATGCCTGCAGATACCAGCGCGGACGAGCCGGCCTTCTGGCTGTACTCGTCAGGTTCCACCGGCCGCCCCAAGGGCACGGTACACACGCACGGCAACCTGTACTGGACCGCGGAGTTGTACGGCACGCGCCTCCTGGGCATCCGCGAGTCCGACACCTGCTTTTCGGCGGCCAAGCTGTTCTTCGCCTATGGCCTGGGCAATGCCCTCTCTTTCCCGTTGAGCGTGGGCGCCACCGTGGTGCTGATGGCCGAGCGGCCCACCCCCGCGGCGACCTTCAAGCGCTGGATCGACCACCAGCCGACCATCTTCTTCGGTGCGCCCACCGGCTTTGCCGGCATGCTGGCCGCCCCCGACCTGCCGGTGAAGAGCCAGGTGGCGTTGCGCCTGGTGTCCTCGGCCGGCGAGGCCCTGCCGGCGGAACTGGGCGAGCGTTTCCAGGCGCATTTCGGCGCCGAGATCATCGACGGTATCGGTTCCACCGAGATGCTGCATGTGTTTCTCTCCAACCAGCCGGGGCGGGTGCGCTATGGCACGACCGGATGGCCGGTGCCCGGCTACGAGATCGAACTGCGCGGCGAGGACGGCAGGCCGGTCGCCGACGGCGAGATCGGCGATCTATATATCAAGGGACCGACCGCGGCCCTGATGTACTGGGCCAACCGTGAAAAATCGCGCGAGACCTTCCAGGGCGCGTGGACGCGCAGCGGTGACAAGTACGTGCGCAATGCCGACGGCAGCCATACCTACAGCGGGCGCAGCGATGACATGCTCAAGGTGAGCGGCATCTACGTTTCACCTTTCGAGGTGGAGGCGACGCTGGTGCAACATCCCGCGGTGCTCGAGGCGGCCGTCATCGGCGTGCCGGATGCGGCGGGACTGACAAAGACCAAGGCCTTTGTGGTGCTCAAGGCGGGCGCGACCTGCAGCGAGGATGAACTCAAGGCCTTCGTCAAGGATCGCCTGGCGCCCTTCAAATATCCGCGCGCGATCGAATTTGTGAAGGACCTGCCCAAGACGGCCACCGGCAAGATCCAGCGCTTCAAGCTGCGCCAGATCGAGTCGGCGAACTGACCAAAGGCGGCGCCGCGCGCCGCCTTTTCCTTACGCGATGCCCACGAAGGCGAAGTCGACCTCGGGCTTTGCGCCGCTGACAATGTGCGCGATCGACTTGCCCGAGCCGCAGGCATGGGTCCATCCCAGCGTGCCATGGCCGGTATTGAGGTACAGGTTGGGCAGTTTCGAACGACCGATGATCGGCACGTTCGATGGCGTCGCCGGCCGCAAACCGGTCCAGAACTGCGCGCTTTCGGTTTCGCCTGCACCGGGAAACAGTTCCTCCGCCCGCTTGACAATAGCTTCGCAGCGCACCCGATTCAGGTCGCGGTCATAGCCGTTCAGTTCGGCGGTGCCGGCAATGCGCAGGCGGTTGCCCAGGCGCGAGAACACCAGCTTGTACTCGTCGTCGGTGAGCGACACCTGATGTGCCTTTGACTCGTCCTTGACCGCCATGGTCACCGAATAGCCCTTGGCGGGATAGATCGGCAATTCAATGCCAAGCGGCCTGGCGTACAGCGGGGAAAGGCTGCCCATGGCCAGCACGTAGGCATCGGCACGGATGCGCTGGAAGCGGCCTTCGGTGTCGGTGGCCTCCACATGGTCGATGGCGCCGCCGGCCGCGCGCAGAGCAGTGACGGTATGGCTCATCAGGAAGCGCACGCCATCGGCCTCGCAACGCCTGACCAGCTCGCGGGCGAACTGGTTGGCGTCGCCTGATTCGTCCTCGGCGGTGTAGGTGGCGCCGGCCAGGCGCGGGCGGATGTGCGCAAGTGCCGGTTCGAGGCGCACCGCCTCGTCGGCGGAGATGACGCGCCGGTCGCACCCCAATGCGCGCATCTGCGCGGCCGGCGCTTCGGCGCCCGCGAATTCCTTTTCGCTCGTGTAGAAGTGCAGGATGCCCTGGGCGCGCTGGTCATAGTTGAGGCCGGTGGCCGCGCGCAGGGCCTGCAGGGTGTCGCGGCTGTAGGTGCCCAGCCGCACGATCTGCGCGATGTTCCAGCGCGTGCGCGCCGGTGTGCATTCGCGCAGGAACTGCAGACCCCACAGCCATTGGCGCATGTCCGCGCGCACCCGGAACAATAGCGGGGCGTCCTCCTTGCCGAGCCACTTCAGCACCTTCAAGGGGGCGCCCGGATTGGCCCACGGCTCGGCGTGGCTGACCGAGATCTGGCCGCCATTGGCAAAACTGGTTTCCGCCGCCGGGGAGGCCTGGCGGTCTATCACAGTGACTTCATGACCCTGCTGGCGCAGGAAATAGGCCGACGTCACGCCGAGCAGGCCGGCGCCCAATACCAATACCTTCATCGCATTTCTCCAGAGAGAGTGGAGCCGGACCTGCTGGCCCGGCTTGCCGCTCCCCCTGTCCTTGGTACCTGAGAGATTCAGCCTCGCGGCCTTGCTCCTTCGGTGCGTCCTTGACGGACGGCTCTCCAGACGGCGATGATGTTGTGCAGTACGTAGACCTGAGCGTGCATGGGAGTTTGCGCCTTCGGTGGCCGCACCTGGCGGTGCGGCGCTCTCCTGCGGAAAAACGGGAATTTCGCCTGAAACGCTCCTCGCTTGAGGGTTGATGTCGTCATGATATCCGGGCTCGCTCGCCGTGTCACAGGTGCAATTTTGTTACGCAATCTTGAGTTGACACCCTTTAACCTTCGCGAGGCTTGGGAAGGCGCCGGTTCATCCGTAAAGGCGACACGAGCGTCGTTTCCTTTTAACCGAACAAGCGGAGTTTTTCGATGTCCTTGTTTGCCTTGATCGTGGTTTTGTTTCTCGGTATAGCAACGATTGCCGCCCTGATCTACAGTTGGCTCATTGCCGGCCAACGGAACGAGACCTACGGCACCATGATGGTGCGTCGCAAGGGCAGCCCACAGGCCGACGGGTTGGCTAAGCGCTCCGTGGCGGTTGTCAAGGGCTTCATCGTTGGCATGACCAAACCCATCGCCTGGCGGGAACATTTTGGCAAGAAGGGCCTGCTTTCGTTGTCCGACAACAACACCCGTCCTGCCGGGGGCTAGCCGCCGGCTGCGATAGTCCGAACGGGCCATTTTGTTGCATTGCGCAAACCGGTATCGTAGTTCTTTGGAATCATTCACCGTTCCCCGGTGTTGACTACCAGTGAGATCACAGGAGTGCCAATCGTGACCATTCGAACGCTTTTTCTTTCCGTGCTTGCTACCTCAGCGCTGCTGGTTTCAAGCGGTGCGCAAGCTGTTGCGGAAAGCAATGTTGCTTTGTTGAAGCCGGTGACCCTTACCCAAGGTACGACGTTGGGAGCAGCCCTATCGACGCTCACGGACGGCACGTTCCTCGGGGTAGGTACCGAGTACACCACGGGGACAGTGTTCTGGGCGACAAGCAATGCGCCGGTTTTTGAACTTGATCTCGGCGCTGTCTATTCCATCAGCAGTATCAAGCTTGAACATGATAACAACGATACTTATCTGGCCTTGTACCCGCTTGGCACCGGGGTGGGTATGGCTTCATTCTCCCAAGCGCCGACCGCTGGCGGGATGAACCAGACTTCGTTCCTGTTTTCTTCACCGATTACTGCCAGCAAGCTTACCTTCATCGGCTTGGGCGGTGATGGCTTGTATGCCCTTTCGGAGATCCAGGTGACCGGTGTGGCCGTGGTACCCGAGCCTGGCAGCTACGGGATGATGCTGGCGGGCCTCGCCCTGATGGGCGGCGTGATCGCGCGCCGCCGCAGGTCCAAGTCTGCCACCTGACAGGCGCAAACGCTAGGCCCCGAAACGGCCCGCAAGGGCCGTTTTCATTTCGGGAACGGGCAGGCAAATGGGCTGACTGACGCTACTATTGCGTTTTTCCACTTGCGGAGTGTCGTGACATGCCTGCCCAAGCCCTCAATCCCGCTGGCCTGGCGAAGCCGGTCGGTTATTCGCATATCACCATCGTCCCCGCCGGCCGGCAGGTCCATGTGGCCGGGCAGGTGGCGCTGAATGAAGCGCGCGAACCGGTCGGGCGCGGCGACCTTGCCGCGCAGGCGGAACAGGTCTACGTCAACCTGCAGGCGGCACTTGCGGGCGCCGGCGCGTCATTCGCGCAGGTGTTCAAGGTCGTCACCTATGTGGTGGACCTCACGCCCGAAAAGGCAGCCACGGTGCGCGCGGTGCGCAATCGCTACTTTGGCGATGGTCCGTATCCGGCTGCCACCATGGTGGGCGTCACTTCGCTGGTCGATCCTGCGTTCCTGATCGAAATCGAAGTCATTGCCGCGCTTGACTGACCACCCGCCTGGTCGCCACGTTTCCCGCACTCCCTGTCCATGCCCCGGCTCCGGTGCACGGGGCGTGAAAGTCCGCCATGAAAATTGTCCGTGTATCCGCCACGCCGCTCAATGTCCCGGTCACGGTCGATATTCTCGGCCTGAACAAGGAAACCAGCCTGTCGCTGTGCCTCACCGAGATCGAGACTGACACGGGTCTGGTCGGCCATGGCATGACGGCGATCACCGAGGAAGAAATCATCGCCGCGGCGGTGCGCGATGTCGCCGGCCCGGCGCTCATCGGCGCCGATCCGCTGGCCACCGAGGCGTTGTGGGACAAACTCTACTGGCTGCTTTCGCCGCGCGGCCAGACCGGGTATGCCAGCCACACGATCGCCGCGCTGGACATCGCATTGTGGGACATCAAGGCCAAGGCGCTCGGCCTGCCGCTCTGGCGCCTGCTTGGCGGCGCGCGTTCGCGCGTGCCGCTGTATGCGACATTCGGTTTCGGCTTTCTCGACCGTGAACAACTTGCCGCTGCGGCACGGCTGTGGAAGTCGCGCGGATTCACCCGCCTGAAGATGACGGTGGGCCAGCATGCGCTGGCGCGCCGCGACGAGCCGCGCCCGCTTGACGACGTGATTGGCGAGGATGTGAAGCGGGTGGCCGCCGTGCGCGAAGCCGTGGGACCGGACGTGAAGCTGTATGTCGATGCGAACTGCGGGCTCGACCTGTTTCACGCCGCCAGACTGGCGCGCGACATCGAACCCTACGGCATCACCTTCTTCGAGGAACCGCTCACGCAAAACGACGTGCCGGGCATGGCCGAACTGCGCAGGCGCACCTCGATTCCGCTCGCGGCGGGGCAGAACGAAGGGTTGGCATACCGGTTCCGTGACCTCCTGACCCACAACGCGGTCGATGTGTTGCAGCCCAACGTCACCATTTCCGGCGGGTACTCGCAGGTTCTCAAGATCGCCGGCATGGCGCAGGCTTTCAATGTGCCGATCGACAATGGCGGTGCCTGGCCATTCCACAACATGCACCTGCATGCGGGCGTTTCCAACGGCGGGCTGGTCGAATATCACTATGTGGCGGTGCTGGTGCTGCAGAAGATATTCGACGGCCTTCCCGTACCCGAGGAGGGCTGGCTGACCTTGCCGGAGACGCCCGGTCTCGGATTTGCGCCGAATGCGGACCGCGTGCGCGAACTGGCCAGGCTGCCCACTTCGCACGGCAAGGGCAAGGCGTGAAACCAGGAGGCATCATGAAGGCATTTTTCGCAGTACTCCTTGCGCTCGCGGCAGCATTTGTCGGCGTTGCGCAGGCCCAGCAGTATCCGAACCGCCCGATTCGCATGTTTGTGGGCTATCCCGCCGGTGGTGGCGCCGACGCGCTCGCGAGACTCACCGCTACCCACCTTTCCGAAGCCCTCGGGCAGCAGGTGGTGGTGGACAATCGTGCCGGAGCCGGCGGCACGCTTGCCGCCGATGCGGTGGCCAAGGCGCAGCCGGATGGCTACACCTTGCTGTTCGGTGAAACCGGGCTCTTGATCGCACCGGCCATCTATGCGTCTTTGCCTTTCGATGCGGTGAAGAGTTTCGCCGCCGTGGGCTCGGTGTGCGCGCTGCCGCTGGTCGTGGTGGCCAATCCGGCGCTGCCTGTGAAGAACGCGGCGGAACTGGTGGCGCTGCTCAAGGCCAATCCCGGCAAGTACAGCTATGCCTCGCCGGGCGTGGGCACGGTGCATCACCTGGCGATGGAACTGTTCCGAACCCAGGCCGGCTTTGAATACGTGCACGTGCCGTACAAGGGCGCGTCCGCGCTCATACCAGACCTGGTGAGCGGGCAAATCGCGCTCGGCGTGTTGTCGGCACCGCCGGCGCTGGCGCAAGTGAAGTCAGGCAAGTTGCGCGCGATCGCGTTGACCAGCCCGGTCAGGCTCGCGGGAGCGCCGGAGTGGCCGGCGCTGGCCGATACCTTGCCGGGTTTCGATGCTTCGCCGCGCCTGTTCGTATTGGCTCCCGCAGGCACCCCGGGCGCGATCATCTCAAGGCTGGATGCCGCGATCAAGGCGATGCTGGCCAAGCCGGCGGTTCTGGAGTCGCTCAATGCCCATGGCGCAACCCCAGCACCGGCCGGGGCGGAGGAACTGGGCGCGTTCATGGCCGCCGAGGTGCGCAAGTGGGCGCCGGTGGCCAAGGCCTCGGGCGCCAAGGCGCAGTAACGGCCCCGGCAAACCCGCCGGCGCTACAGGCCCGTCATCGCCTTCTCGACAAAACTCAGGTCCCAGGCGTCGTCGAACCTGAAGCCGCCGGGCACGCCCGGCTGGTTGAGGATGCGCAATTCCGCGTCGAGGAACTCGACGTTGCGCTGGAACTGCGGCCGCGTGGGCACCGGTGTCCTCATGTACATCGCCGCGTTGTTGGCGAAGGCACGCTCGAACAGGTCGTCCTCGAGGTCCTTGAAGTATTCGCGGGCCCATTTGCGGAAGGCCGTGCGGTCGCCGTGGATGGCCTTCAACGCCAGCGCGATGCCGCGGCAATAGGCGACGAGTTCCTTCGGCTTGTCCTTGATGGTTTTTTCGGTCACCGAAGCGGAGATGTAGAGGTAGTCGGCCAGGTCCGGCGGCGGGTTGTTGACCATGTTGAACAGGTAGACGCCGCCGAACTTGGAGACCGCCACATCCGAGGTGGGTGAAGAGAGGCAGAAACCGTCGATCTGCCCCTTTTCGAAGGCGGCGATCATCGCCGCCGGGCCGCCCTGCACGGGCACCAATTGCGCCTCGCGATCCGGATTGATCTTCGCCAGGTTCATCAGGTAGCGGGTGAGCTGGTCCGGTCCGCCACCGGGGCCGGTGGTGCCGATGCGCAAGCCCTTGAGGGCCGCCGCCTTGGCGGCCACCGGCGATGCCTCGGTCACGCCGGCCTTGTCGGCCAGCGGCTTTTTCACCACCACGTTGGAGGCGAACTTGTTGACGAAGCCGCAGATCATCTTCACGGGCTGCTTGCGGATCTGCACCCGCATGTTCTGGGTCGGCGCGCCCAGCAGCACGTCCGCCGCGCCCGACAGCAGGGCGTCCTGGTTGACACCGCGGTTGGTGGCGGCAAGGCCGACGGTGGCGCCGGCCTTGTCGAACAGTTTCATCTGCGCGGCGTAGTCCTCGGGGCTCCACAGCCAGGAGCGTGCGGTCGAACGGATCGAGGTCAGCTTGCCGGTCGGCGCCGCCTGGGGAAATGCCGGCGTCATGCTGCCTGCCAGTGTCGCGGTGGCGATGCCCTTGAGGATCAGGCGGCGTTCGTGTTGCTTGTTCATGTGTGGCTCCTTTATTGCCGTGCAAATCCGTTGCGCAACAGCCGGCCCGGGTAGGGGCGTCGGGCCTCCCATGACTCGCCGGGGGCCGGCAGCATCTCGCCGTTGACGATGACCGCGTCGATGCCGTTCGGCCGGGAGATCAGCCTGTCGGCGCCTGCCGGCAGGTCATATACACGTTCCAGGGCGCCGGCGCCGACGGTACGCGGGTCGAACACCACCACGTCGGCCGGCCGGCCCTCGGCCAGCAGTCCGCGGTCGCGGATGCCGAACACCTGTGCCGGGCGGCTGGTAAGCATCTGCACCGCGCGTTCAAGCGACAGCGCGCCGAGGTCGCGCACCCAGTGGCCCAGCAGGTAGGTGGGATAGCAGGCATCGCACAACTGGGAGAGATGCGCGCCGCCATCGCCGAGTCCCAGCACGACGTTCGGATCCTGCAACAGTTCCTGGACTTCGTCCTCGTCGAAATTCACCACCGGGACGCGAAAACGCACCGGTGCGCCGTCCAGCAAGGCGAGGTCGAGCATCACGTCGACAGCGTGGCTGCCGCGTTCGGCGGCGATGTCCTCGAGGCGCTGACCGACCAGCGCGGGCTGCTGCTCGCAATACGAAACCTCGGTGAACCGCCAGCTGGCCCGGCGCGACTGGCCTTCCGCGGCGCCGGCCGAAAAATACTGGTCGCGCCCGCCGCGCCCGGCCATCTCCTCGCGCAACTGGTGGCGGAACTCCGGGTCGGCATAGACCCGCGCGCGTGCCCCGGCGTCAGTCGCCTTGCGCGCCGGCTCGAACACCTTCCAGGTGTCGAACACCACCGGGGAGCGGAAGTCATATTCGATGACGATGGGACGGCAGGCGGTCTGGGGGTGGATCGGCAGCCCGCGCGCGATCAGCGCCGCGCTCTTCTCCAGCGTGTCGCGGTGTCCGCCGCGCCCGCGCTGCCCGGCGAGCAGAGCGGTCCAGCAAACGGTCGCGCCGCTGGCCTCATGCAGCTTTTCGAACATCGCGAAGTCGGGCTCGCGCAGCAGGTTGTAGTGGATCATGCCGCTGCCGGCATCGCGCACGGCGCCGGCCAGCGCCAGAAGTTCTTCCTGCGAGGCGAGCCGGCTTGGTACCGGCTTGGCATCAAAGCCGATGTGTACCGGCGACACCGAAGTCGCGAAGGCGATCGCACCCGCCTTCAGGCCCTCGGCCACGATGCCGCGCATCTGCGCGACTTCGGCGTCGGTGGCCGCGCGCTCGACCGCGTCCGCACCCATCACGTAAAGCCGAGTCGGGGTATGGCCGATCATCATTGCGGTATTGATTGCGGTGCCGCGCGCTTCCACCGCGTCCAGATACTGCGGAAAGGTCTCGAACGGCCATTCGTCGCCGATGCCGGTTTCCAGCGCCGCCAGGCTCATCGCCTCGACCCGCTCGAGCGTGCGCAGGATGGCGCGGCGGCCAGTGGGGCGCGTCGGCGCGATGCCGAAGCCGCAGGAGCCCATCACCGCCGTAGTCACGCCGTGCCAAGGGGATACGGTCAGGAGCGGGTCCCACAGCACCTGCGCGTCGTAGTGGGTGTGGATGTCCACAAAGCCCGGGCACACCACCCTGTCGCGCGCATCGATGGTGCGGCGCGCCGCCTCGCTGGCGGTGCCCAGCGCCACCACCTTCCCGCCGGTGATGCCGACATCGCCCAGGCGGCGCGCCGCGCCGCTGCCGTCTATCAGCGTCCCGCCTTCGATCTTGAGGTCGTACATGCCTTGCCTATCTCTGGCCGCGCCAGCGCAACAGGCGGGTCTCCAGCTTCTTGAGACCCGCATTCAGGATGATGCCGGTGGCCGCCAGCACCGCAAGTCCGGCGAACACGCCCGCCGTGTCGAACAGGCCGGAGGCCTGGCCGATCAGGAAGCCGATGCCGCGGTTGGAGGAAATCAGCTCGCCCACCACCGCGCCGATCAGGGCGTAGGGCACCGAGACCTTGAGCCCGGTCAGCACCCACGCCGCGGCTGACGGGAACACCACATAGCGCAGTTGTTGCATCGAGGTGGCGCCCATGATGCTGGTGACCTGCAGGTAGAGCGGGTTGACGTCGCGCACGCCGGCGAAGGTGTTGAGGAACACGAGGAAAAAGACGATCAGGGCCGACATCGCCACCTTGGATTCGATGCCGATGCCGAACCACAGGATCAGGAGCGGTGCCAGCGCGATCTTGGGCATGCAATACACCGCGGTGATGTAGGGGTCGAAGAGGCGCGCCAGCAGGTCGGAGCGCCCGAGCGCGAAGCCGGTGAAGAAACCCGTCAGGCTGCCGATGACGAATCCCAGGAACATCGCCTGGAAGGTATAGGCAAACGCATGCCACAAGGTTCCGTCGACGCTCCAGGTCCATAGCTTGATGATCACCGCCCATGGCGAACTGATGAAGAACGGATCGATCAGCCTGCCCGAGGCGAGGTGCCATACCGCCAGCAATGCCACACCGATGCCGGCCTGCCCGAGGCGGATGGTCAGGTTGGAGGCGACGCCACGGTCTCCCAAGGGCGCGGGCAAGGCTTCGGCGGCCTCCGCGCCGGCCTGCATCATGCTCATGCGAAGGCCTCCGCGCGGCTGGCCTCGATTTCCGGCGCAAGCAGATCCCACAGCTTGCGATGGACGGCCTGGTAGGCCGGTTCGAACTGTATCGTCAGCGGGTCGCGCGGACGCGGCAGGGCGATGGTTTCGATCGCCTTGATGCGCCCGGGGCGGCTGGAAAACACCACCACCCGGTCGCTCATGGTGATGGCCTCGGCCAGGTCATGGGTCACGAAAATGATGGTCTTTTTCGCACCCTCCCAGATGCGCAGCAGTTCGCCCTGCATCAGGAGCTTGAGTTGCGCGTCGAGCGCGCCAAAGGGCTCGTCCATCAGCAGGGTGGCGGGGTCGTAGCTGAGTATCTGCGCCAGCGCGACACGCTTTCGCATGCCGCCGGAGAGTTCACCCGGGAAATGGCCGCCGAAGTTCTTCAGCCCGACCAGGGCGAGCATTTCCGCCACGCGCGCATCGATCGCCGCCTGCGGCGTATGCCGCAACACCAGGGGCAGGCCGATGTTGGCCGCCGCCGTGCGCCAGGGGAGCAGGCTTTCCTGCTGCGTCATGTAGCCGGTGGCGGTGTTGGGCCCGTTCACCGCGCGGCCGTCATGCAGGATGGTTCCCGTCGAAGGCGCGATGATGCCGGCGATCATGTTGAGCAGGGTCGACTTGCCGCAACCCGACGGGCCGATGAAGGAGACGAACTCGCCATCCGCGATTGAAAGGTCGACTTCGCCGAGGGCGACGGTGGTGCGCACGCCTGAACGAAAGGTCTTGCCGGCACCGCGGACCTCGATCATGCGCGTGACTCGTGGATCGCGGCGGACATCATCAATCCGGCAGGCCGTTCAGTATGTACATGGTTTCCAGGAGCGGCGTCGGCTTGCCGCCGAAGGCCGAGAACCAGCGGCCGAACAGGTCTTCCAGCAGCGGCGAACGGTATACCTCGGCCAGTGCGCGGGTGACCACCACGCGGAAGTCCACCTGCCCGCGGCGGAACATCAGGCCATACGGTTCGTAGGTGAACTGCTCGGGCGGCATGCGCAGCACCGAAGCGCCGCCCGCCGCCAGCGTCAGGCCCACCAGCACCGACTGGTCCGCCGCGTAGGCATCGACCTTGCCGCTCTTGACCGCCTCAATGCCCTCGAGATGGTCCTTGTAGATGACGACCTTGCCGTCGATCTTGCGTCTGGCAAAGCCGATCTTGAGGGCGTTCTCGGTGGTGGTGTTGGGCGCGACGGCGACCGTCTTGCCCGCGAGGTCCAGCACGCTCTTGATGCTGCTTTCGTTGCGCACCACGATGTTGGCGCCGTCGACGAAAGTCATGGGGCTGAAGTCGAACTCCTTCTGCCGCCCCAGGGTGTTGGTGGTGACGCCGCATTCGATGTCGATCGCGCCACTCTTGACGGCCGTGAAGCGGCTTTTCGCATCCACCGGCACCCACTGCACCTTGAGGTCCTTCATGCCCAGTTCGCGGCGCACCATTTCGGCCACGGCGATGCACAGGTCGATCGAATAGCCCTTGACCTGGCCGCCATCCACATACGAAAACGGCACCGCAGCGTCGCGGTGGCCCATCTTGATGACGCCGCTCTTCTTGATGCGGGTCAGGGTGGCGTCCAGGGCATGGGCCGGTGTCGCGGTGACGATGCCGGCAGCCAGTGCGAGCAAGGCGAAGAGGGATTTTGCGGAATGCTTCAAGTTGTCGGGCTCCCGTGATTGGAATGGCTTTGCAAGATGTTCCGCCGATTCTAGCCGCTGCGGGCACGGTTCCCCGTGCAAGCGATTGTGGCGGTGGCGGGGGTTCGGCGGGCAATCTGTTGTTTATTGAGCCTGGCCCCGGGTCAATTCGACTTGCGGATCCGAAATGTCTTGCTTATATGGGTGTTAGTCCCCATATTGCCAAAGCGATATTCAAGAAGTGTTGTTGTTGTTGTCTGGTTCAGTACCAGTTGTCTTCGGTTCGGTATTTTTCCCTTCATCACCCCGCCGTCTTGACCTTCGCCCTCCCGGGGCAAGCCCCATTTTCAATTTTCAAGGAAGTTCAAGTCATGGCAACAGGTACAGTGAAGTGGTTCAACGACGCCAAGGGTTTTGGTTTCATCACGCCGGATGACGGCGGCGAAGACCTTTTCGCGCATTTTTCCGCAATCCAGGGCAGCGGTTTCAAGAGCCTGAAGGAAAACCAGAAGGTCAGCTTCGACGTTACCACCGGCCCCAAGGGCAAGCAGGCGGCGAACATCCGCGAACCCGAGTAGTTTTCGGCGCGGCTGTCCTTCAGCTGAAAAAGCCCGGCCTTGTGCCGGGCTTTTGCGTTCTGGGCGCCATCTTCACAGGGCGCAGCGAAAACCGATGTTGTGGTGCCCGGCCCGCGGCGCCCGTGACAGGTTGCGTCCGCGTTGCGTCGTGGTCAGTTCCTCAGGCGGCGAATCATGTCCACCGCCACGCGTGGCACGCGCACCGTCCGCGTCCGGATCCTCGCGGCCATCGTCGGCGCGGTACGGGTAGGGGCGGTACAGGCTCGACACCCACTCCCACTGGTTGCCCGCCATGTCGAGGGCGCCATACGGGCTGGCACCGGCCGGCGTCGCATCTACGGCAACGGTCTGCGTCCACCCGGCGCCGAATCGCGCGCGACTCGAATCGGGGGCCTGGTTGCCCCAGGGGTAGCGCCGGCCATCGGTGCCGCGGGCGGCTTTCTCCCATTCGGCTTCGGTGGGCAGTCGCTTGCCCTTCCATGCGCAATAGTCGCGCGCGCCGGCCCAGGTGACCTCGTTGACCGGGTGCCGCTCAAAGCCGGGATCGGCGCGCCAGCGCCCGTCGACGCGGTGGATGCGCGCGTCGCCGTCGTCGTCGTCATAGCGGCGATAAGCCTGCCCTGCTCGTGTGCCGCGCGGCCCCTGGGCGTCGAGAAAAGTCCCGAAGTCGGCATTGGTCACTGGCAGCCGGTCGATGCGAAAGCGTGCGAGTTCGATACGATGCGCCGGCCGTTCATCCGCGGGACCATCGTCGCTGCCCATGGTGAACTGGCCGGCCGGCACTTCCACCATCTCCCGGGCGTGCGTAGCGCCGGCGGTGCAACCCAGCAACAGCAGCAGCACCAGCGCCTGGCGCATGGTGCGTCAGGCGGGTGCCGCTTCGGATGCGTCGAAATCGAGCTCGACGCGCGCGCCATTGGGGTCGAAGAAGAACATCTGCCACTGTCCATCGGGCGCGTTTGCCAGGCGCCGCAGGTCGTACGCGATGCCGCGGCCGTTGAGTAGTCTGGCCGTGGCCGGCAGGTCGGTGGCGGTAAAGGCCATGTGGTCGATCACCCCGGCCTTGAGGTCCGCGCGGGTCTTGCCGCCGATCACGTGCAGGATCGCGGTTTCGCCGGAATACAGCCACAGGCCGGGAAAGGTGAACGGCGGGCGCCAGCCGACATGCAGGTCGAGCAGGTCGCAGTAGAACTCGCGCGTGGCCTCCACATCATCGGTGAGGATGGTGAAGTGGTTCATGCCATGAATGGCCATCTTGCGTCTCCCTGATTTTGTTTTCGCAGGCTACATCATGCCAAAGGCGCACGAAACCCGCTTGGACCGCGGGTGTCGGCGGCGGCTAAACTGCGGCTTGGCCATCCCGCACTCGCCACGCTCGCAATTCCTCCCTCCTTCACGCAGCCTGTCCCATGTCGACCCACACCCTCCTGATCCCCTCCACGCGCGGCCTGGATCAACTGCTGCGCCTCGCCGGCTCGCTGGGCGCCGAACCCGCCTGCGAGCGTTTTGTTTTCCTGCGTCACGGACAGACCGCGCGCAATGCGCTGCGCATCTTCCAGGGGCCGGATGAGCCGCTCGATGACACCGGCGAGTCACAGGCGATCCGTGCGGCGGATATCCTGGCGGCGGAGAGCTTCGCCAGCATCGTCTGCAGCGACATGCGCCGCGCGCACCGCACCGCGCAAGCCGTCGCCGCGCGCCACAACATCGTCCCGGTGACCTGTGCGGGCCTGCGCGAGCGCAATTTCGGCGACCTGGTGGGCACCTCCTCGCGCGCACTCGACTGGACCTGCGATCCGCCGGGTGGCGAGTCGCTTGAAGCATTTGTCACCCGTACCCGGGCCGGCCTCATCGAGGCGTGGGCGCACCCGGCTACCGCCCTGATCGTGGCGCATGGCGGGATCTTCTATGTTCTGGCCGGCCTGCTCGGGGTGGCGATCAACCCGGCTTACTACGGCAATGCCCTGCCACTGCGCTTCGAACGCACCGCTGCGGGCTGGCAGGTGACGCCCCTGGATGCGGCGGTGGCCGGGGAATCGAACATCGCATGAGGCGCGCAACCCGCCCTGTCGTCGTATAGTGCGGGCCGCCCGAAGCTCCACGTCAAGGTTTCCCCCATGCAACTGAAAATGTCCGAGAACTCGCTTTTCGCGGTGCTGCTGCGCTCGCCCTGGTGGATCAGCTTCGGCATCGCGATCGCCATCGGCGCCGGCTCTTACGCGATTTTCCCCAAGGACATGGCGACGCTCGCACCTTTTGTCGGGCTGCCCTTCGTGGTGACGGGGTGCGTCGCCGCATGGCGGCAGTGGCGCGTGCCGGGCGCGGCGCGGGTGGCGGCGACACTGGAAGCGGTGGAAGCCATGGCCTGGCGCGAATTCGCCGCCGTGATGGAGGCCGGCTTGCAGCGCGACGGCTACCAGGTCACGGCCACCGAAGGCGCAGCCGATTTTTGCGCTGTCAAGGCCGGGCGCACGACGCTGGTCTCATGCAAGCGCTGGAAGGCCGCCAGCCTGGGTATCGAAACCCTGCGCGAGCTCGAGGCCGCGCGGCGCAAGGCCGAGGCGTGGGACAGCATGGTGGTATCCATCGGAAGGGTCTCGGACGGCGCGCGTCGTTTCGCCACCGACCACGGCATGCGCATCCTGCAGGGCACCGAACTCGCGCAACTTCTGCCGAGTGCCGTGCTCAAGACCGGGCGCAAGGATTGAGCGTTTCGCAGGCTTCGCTGGCGGCGGCGAATCGCCGTGGCATCGCCTGCATGGCCGGGGCGATGTCCTGCTTCATCGTCAACGACGCCTTCGTGAAGTACGCCAGCCAGGCCATGCCCATCTCGCAGCTGGTGTTCGTGCGCAGCATTTTCGTGATGCTCATCATCTTCGCCATCGCCCGGGTGTCCGGTGCCACCCGCCGCCTGGCCGACATCCGGCGGCCGCGCATCCTGTTGCGCGCGGTCATCGACGCGGCCGCGACGCTGCTCTACCTTGCTGCCCTGGTGCACCTGCCGATTGCCAATGCCACGGCCATCAATCTCGCCGCGCCGCTGTTCATGACGGTATTCGCCGTCATGTTCCTGCGCGAGCAGGTGAACCTGGCACGCTGGCTGGCCATCCTCGCGGGCTTCGCTGGCGTGGTGCTGATCATCCAGCCGCGCGCCGAAGGCTTCAACGCCTGGGCGCTGTTGAGCCTCGCGGCGACGGTGCTGCATGCCACACGCGACCTGCTCACGCGCGGCATTCCGCCGGGCGTGCCGTCGATCCTCATCACCGCGGCGGCGACGGTTTCGGCGTGCCTGATGTCCGGCATCTGGTCCCTCACACAAGGCTGGCGGCCGATCAGCGGCACCGGGTTGCTGCTGGTGGCGTGCGCGGCGGCTTTTGTCTCCGCCGGCTTCTACCTCATCGTCGCGAGCATGCGCCAGGGGGAGATGTCGGTCATCGGTCCATTCCGCTACACCGGCCTCCTGGTCGCGCTGGTGCTCGGCTTCGCGATCTGGGGCGATATTCCCAACCTGCTGGCCTGGGCCGGCATTGTGCTGATGATCGCCTCCGGGCTGTACATCCTGCTGGGCGAGCGGCGCCGTACGCGAGCCGATGCCTGACGCCGCCGGCCGCATGCGTGGCGTAACATCGGCACCCCGCACTGCTTTCGCGCATCGCGCAGGATGTCAGGCATGACGAGCGTTTCGGCACCCATCACCTATACCGTCGACACCGGCGAAAAGCTGGTCAACGAGACCTTCGGCCAGGGCAGCATCGACAGGCTCAATACCGGCACCTACGAGAACCGCACGGTGGACATCGAGGATGCGCGCGGCCTTGGAGGCCTCTCTCTCGATACCTCAGGCTATCTTCTGACCGGTCACCAAACGGCCGTGCGCGACTTTTTCGATCCACAGGAACTCGCCGCCACCTACTATCCCGAAATGATCGATCTGGTGAAGCGGCTTTCCGGCGCGCACCGGGTGGTGGTGTTCGACCACACGCTGCGCTCGGGTGACGAGGCGGAGCGCCAGGAAAAGCGCTTGCGCGAGGTGATACGCGGCGCCCACAACGATTTCACCGAATGGTCGGGCCCGCAGCGGCTGCGCGATATCCTGCCGGATGAGGCCGAGGCACTGCTTGCGCGGCGTTTCGCCATCATCCAGGTGTGGCGGCCGATCCAGCCGATGATCGAGTCCAACCCGTTGGCCATGGCCGATGCGCGCAGCGTCGCACCGCAGGACCTGATGGTGGCGGAACGTCGCTATCCGAACCGGGTGGGACAGACCTACCGCCTGCGTTACAACCCGGCGCACCGCTGGGCCTACTTTCCGCGCCAGGCGCGTGACGAGGCCATCGTCTTCAAGGTGTACGACTCCGCCACGGACGGTCGCGCCCGCTTTACGCCCCACACCTCGTTCGACGACCCGACCACCCCTGTGGGCGCGGCACCCCGGCAGAGCATCGAGGTGCGTACGCTGGCGCTTTTCTGAGGCGGTTCAGGCGTCGCCGCTGTCGCTGATCATCGCGACGACATCGTCGGCGCTGATGCGCAGGGTCGCGAGCACGAAGGATTCGTGGGCCAGCCACTCGGCGGTGATGCCGCCGCCGGCCTTGAGGGTGGCCACCTGTTCGGCCAGCAGGCCGACGGCAAGCAAGGCCGGATCCGCATGCCGTGCGTCGCCGGTGCGTCCGGCGACCTGTTCGACGTTGTGGTGGAACAGGATGCTGTAGGCGAGTGTCTCGGGCAGCATCCAGCCGCGCGCCAGCGCGTGGCCCACACGGGCGTGGTGGAAGCCGTATTTCGCTTCTTCGGCCGCCAGCAGGGCCGGTCCGGGTGCTTCCACATGCGCCTCCAGAAACGGGCCGTAGTCGGGAAAGCGCGCGATCATCACCGCAATGCCGCAGTTGCGGAACAGGGCGTAGGTATGGGCTTCGTCACGCCCGCATCCGCGGGTGCGGTCGGCCACGAACGCGGCGGCCTCGGCGATGCTGGCGGACTGGTCCCAGTAGCGCTGCATGAGCGCACCGGAGGCGGCGGGAAACGCCTGGCGCAGCATCAGGCCGGTGATCAGGTTGACCGCCGCGCGCAGGCCCAGGATGGCAAGGGCCTGCGGCACATCGTCGGCCTTGCGCGCCAGGCCGTAGGCCGGGGCGTTGACGGCACGCAGGGCTGCGGCGGCCAGGCCGGCATCCTGGCTGATCAGGCCGGCCAGCGCACGCGGATCGGGATCGTCCTTGCGTGCTTCCGACAGGAACCGGGCGAGCACGGCGGGGCAGGGCGGGACCTTGAGGTCGCGCGCCAGCTGATCAATGGCGGCGGTCGGTGCGTCGGCGATGGCGGGCATGGTGCGGTTGCGGAATGCGGGCCTGCCGCAACTGCTCCGCAGGCACGGCTTGACCCATTGCAACCGATGCTACCCGCGCGACCGTGAGGCGATTGCTTCGAAGAGCGCTGGAAAATCGCCCGATTCAAGCCCAAGCCGGCGCGGCTACACCGGGTAGATCAACGAATTGGGGATCAACTCGCTGTCGAACACGCAGAGCTTTTCCCTGAATTTCAACGTGCCGCCATCGACGACTACCGTGTCGATGTAGCGGCCGACATTGAACACCTCCGAGACCTCGTTCTGCTTGGTGCGGAACACCGCGTAGTTGGCCTGGGTATGGAGCGTTTCGCCTTCGGTCTTGCGGATGAACAAGCCGCTGACGATGTGGCGCTGGTAGTAGGGCTGGTGGTACAGCGTGTTGGTGATGCCGTAGACCCGGTCCTTCAACATGCCGCGGCTCTCGGCCATCATGGTCGAGAGCGGCAGGTTGCGGTCGAAGTTCTCGCGCGGCACTACCCGGTAGAAGCATTCCTCGGTGAAGAGGTCGATCCAGTCGTCGTAGCGGGCCTCGTCCAGCGCCGCGGTATAGCGGGCGTAGAGGTCGTCGAGTTCCAGGCGCAGTTCGAGCGGGGATTTCATGCGCTTAGATCCCCATGACCTTGCGGTAGTAGCCGTACATGCCGCGGATCAGCGTCTCGGTCACCATGTGGTCGGTGTTGCCGGTCTCGACGCCGCCGAGTTCCGCGATGGTCTGGTAGTCGGGGTGCTGCGTGAAGCCCACCTGCGAGAGTTCCACCACTTCGCCATCGTCGGCCGATACCAGGCCGGCCGGGCCGAACAGGTTGGCCTGGCGCATGCGCCGGCGCGTCATCTCGGGGGTGTCGTCCTCGAAGCCGAAGTGGGTCCAGACGAAGTCAAAGGCGTTCACCCCGCGCGGCACGATCTGGCGTGTCGATACCGAATTGACGTTGTGCTGGATGATGAGCGAGGGGAAGATGGTCTGCATGCACGCGGTGGGCACGGCGTCGATGCCGAGGTCACCGCCCTTCCACCACGCCTCCGGCACCACATCGAGGATGCGGTCGTCTTCCAGCGCCATGTTCTCCTTGAAACTGGATACGCCCTGGGTCACCTCGCTCTTGCCGCCGCTGTTCTTGAAACCGATCATCGCCGCATGGCGGCCGTGATGATCGGTGCGCATGTAGGAGCGCTGGTCGGCGCGCCACAGGCCGAAGGTGACAAACCAGGTGTGCAGCAGGCCCGGGTGGTAGGGGTCCTTGATGTTTTCCTGCATCAGCTTCCAGTTGCCGGGAATGCGTTGGCGCGAGTAGCCGAGGATGGTGAGCTTGCGGCCGTTGAAGGCGCGTTCGAACCAGGGGCGTACCTCACCCAGGTAGGTGTCGAAATCCTCGACCGAGTGGTCGAAGGAGGCGAATACCACGCCGCCCTTTTCGGCCACCTTCAGTTTGGTGAGGCCATGATCCTCGGTGCGAAAGCCGGCCGGCATGCCGCCGTTGACACGGCCGTCCTGGCGCACGCCGCGGCGGAACGGCAGGCCGATCAGGTTGCCTTTCAGGTCGTAGTTCCACTGGTGATAGGGGCAGATGAAGTCCTTGCGGTTGCCGAAGTTCTTCTCGCAGAAGGCCACGCCGCGGTGCGCGCAGTGGTTTTCCACCACATTGATGGCGCCATCGGCGTCGCGCACCATGATGACCTGGCGTTCGCCGACGAAGGTGCGCTTGAAGTCGCCGTGGTTGGGGATCTCGGCCGCGAGGCCCACATAGCACCAGTGGCCCTTGTAAAACAGGCGTTCGAGTTCCTCCTTGTAGAGGGCCTCGTCGGTGTACACGCGGTACGGGACGCGGGAGTCGCCGGACGTATGCCAGGCGAGCGGTGCGGCGGGCGCGAATGCGGGGTCGGGGGCGTTCATGGGTGTCTCCTGCGTTTTGGCTGCGCCGGGCGTTGTGTGCTCCTGTCCAGACGCCAGCCTGTTGAGGGCAGCAGGGTAACCCCTGCAAGGGCCGGAGGGCAATCACTGTGGTGAATATGCGGTATTTTTATGCCGTTCGCCCTTTCAGCTTACAGGACCGCTCGCATGGACCTCGCCCGATTCGACCTCAACCTGCTGCGGGTGTTCGAGGCCCTGCATGTGCATCGCAACACCTCCCTCGCGGCCGAGGCGCTGGGTGTGACCCAGCCGGCGGTCTCCAACGCCCTGCGCCGCCTGCGTCGCGAGATGGGGGACGAACTGTTCACCCGCACCCCGCAGGGTATGGCGCCCACACCGCGCGCCGAGCGCCTGGCCGGCAGCATCGCCCAGGCCATGGGTGCCTTGCGCGAGGGGCTGGCGCCACAGGCGGAGTTCGACCCTGCCCGTGCGACGCGCCGTTTCACGGTGCTGATGTCGGATATCGGCGAGATCGTCTTCCTGCCGGGTTTGCTGCGCTTTCTGGAAAAGGCGGCGCCGGGCATCACGCTGGAAACGGTGGCGCTACCGTCACGCGAAGCACGGCTGGCCATGGAGTCGGGTGTCGTCGATCTTGCGGTGGGCTTCCTGCCGGACCTCAAGACCGGCTTTTATCAGCAGCGCGT
The DNA here is from genome assembly GCA_965279115.1 of Burkholderiales bacterium. GTDB lineage: Bacteria > Pseudomonadota > Gammaproteobacteria > Burkholderiales > JAEUOS01 > JAEUOS01. Next base: position 1,201,377 of record OZ257137.1, on the reverse strand, counting down.
GTTTTCGCAAACCTACCTGTGCATGGTGCGTGATGCCCACCCGCAGGCCGCCACCGGCATGAGCCTGAAGGCCTTTCGCGAGGCGCGCCATGCCGTGGTGTCCGCGCAGGGCACCGGCCATGGCATCGTCGAGGCGGTGTTCGAGCGCGCCGGCATCGAACCGGACGTGCGGGTGAGATTGCCGCATTTTCTTTCCGTGCCGATGGTGATCGCCGAAACCGACCTGGTGGTCACCGTGCCGCAGCGCCTCGGCGAGGCGTTCGCGAAGATCCTGCCGGTGCGACTGTTGCCGCATCCGCTGAAGATCCCGTCGTTCCAGGTGAACCAGTACTGGCACCGGCGCTTCCACCAGGAACCCGCGAACCAGTGGCTGCGCAGCAATTTTGCGCGGCTGTTCAGGCAGTGAGGAGGGCGTTCAAGGAAAAGGGACCTGTAACTTGCAGCGCAGCGCGTTTTTCGCAAGCGTCGCGTCCAGGGTCGCCAAAGACGACGCGCCCGCTTCCAGCGATGCGCTCAGATGCAGCGCATCGCCAGCCCGCAGGCCACTACCCGGTTCCAGAATCAACGTAGCTGCGCGATGAAAGGTCGCGGGCGTGACCGGCAACAGCCGTAGGTCGTTCGCGCTCATGCGTTCAAACAATTTCCAGGCGCCCTCCCCTTGCGCGGCGGTGATCTGGCCGGTGCGCAACTTGATGCTGATCGCGCTTGCGAATTCGGTGACGCACCACATCGCCGAAACCGGTTCGTCGTTCAACTGGGCATACCAGCGAGCGGCTTTGGCGCTGCCGACTTCGTTGAAGTGCAGAGCGACCAGGACGCTGGTATCCACATAGACCACTAATACGCTCCCCCGCGCCGCACCTTGTCCATGACCGACGCACCGGCCGGCATGGCGTCACGCGAGTCCTGCAACTCGCGAAGAAAGACCGTACGGTCCCAGTGGGCCGGCCGAAGCGAGAGACCGCCGTCTATCGTCAGGCGCGCTTCCAGGCGGTCGCCCACCCGAATGCCCGCCCGCCGGGCGACATCTGCGGGAATTCTGACGGCCAAGCTGTTGCCCCACTTGGCCACCGACACATCCGAGGTTCCCATAGCGTTGCTCCATGGATATACGTGATTGAATCTACATTATGCGTCATAACCTGGATCGGTGGGAGGCGGCTTCGCGTTGGGGGTGGCAAGCGCGACTTACCGCCAACTATGACTTTCAGCCGTGTTACATTAACTTAAGTTTGTAACACGACATGCATCTCGCGATGACTGCCCAATTTCTAACCCTGCGATTGACCGACACGGAAGCGGAACTGCTTGCGCGCCTTGGGGCAAGCACCGGTCTGACCAAGACCGAGATCGTCAAGCGGGCCTTGCAGGGGCTGGCGAAGACGCTGCCGGCTGGCGAAGGCGGGCTCTTCGAGCTTGGCGCAGCGCGATTCGGTCGCCATGGCGACGACACCCTTCAGGCTGCGGATATCAAACGTGTGGTGCGCGCTCGCCTCGATGCCAAGCGTCCTGGCTGACAGCGGGCCGCTGGCGGCGCTTTACAACCGGCGCGACAAGCACCATCTGCCGGCGGTCGAATTCTTTCGCGCGCATGGCGCCGAGCTGCGCTGCCTTACAACCTGGGAGGTCGTGTCCGAGGTCATGTATTTCCTCGACTTCAGCGCCGCCGCCCAGGGCGATTTTCTCGACTGGCTGCACGCCGGCCACCAACGCGGCCTCATGCAGATCGTTTCCCTGACGGCCGAAGACCTGCCCGGCCTGTCGAAAATGATGCGCAAGTATGCGGATCGGCCGATGTATCTGGCCGATGCCTCGCTGGTGTGGCTGGCCAACAAGACCGGCGTGACCGACATCATCACCATCGACCGAGCCGACTTCGCGGTTTATCGCACTGCCGGCCGAAAGGCGTTTCGCAACCTGTTCGTTGCCGATGCGGGTGCCATGAACCGGCTGAGGGAACCACGTACGCATTACGGTCTTTCACCGGAGCCGGAGTCAGCCGGAACGTCTGGCCCGGTGCGTCCGGTCGGCAAGCCCGCCGCCCGCAAGAGGCGGCCGTCTGCCTAGCTTGTGTGCAAGGCGACAAAGACCGAACGCAGCCACTGGTTGCCCGGATCACGGTGGAAGCGGTCATGCCAGTACAGCGCGATGGGAAAGCGCATGGCTTTCAGTGGAATCGGCCGGAATTCGATGTCGTGGCTGGCCTTGAGCGCGCGCGCCAGCATTTCCGGCATCAGGCACACCAGGTCGGTGGTGGCGAGGATCGGTGCTGCCGCCATGTAGTGCGGGGTGCGCAGGACGACGGGTCGGTCGAGTCCCTGCTCCTTCAACTGGCGTTCCACCAGCGCGTGCCCGGTGCCGAGATATTCGATGGCGACATGGCCGGCGCCGGCCAGGTCGCTGATGCGCAGCCGGCGCGCCAGGAGCGGATGGCCGGCGCGCATCGCGCACACATAGTGCTGGGTGAACAGTTCGCGGCGGTGGATGCCGGCTTCCAGCGCCGGCAGAAAGCCGACCGCCAGGTCCACGCGGCCGTCCGCCAGCTTTTGGTTGGTGGTCTCCAGCGGCGAGAGCATGGTGTGGAAGCGCACGCCGGGTGCCGCCTGCCGGCAATGCGCGATCACCGGCGGCAGCAGGGTGGCCTCGCCAATGTCGCGCATGCCGAGCACGAACTCGCGTGTCGACGTGGCGGGATCGAAGGCCTGCACATCCGAAAGCGAACGCTGCACCAGGGCCAGCGCGTCGAGCAGGTAGTGCGCCTGCTGGCTGCAAAAAGCGGTGGGCGCCATTTGCGTGCCCGCGCGCGTGAACAACGGGTCGGAATAGGCCTCGCGCAGACGGGCCAGGGCGCTGCTCACCGCAGGCTGGGTGAGCGCCAGTCGATCCGCAGCCTTGCTGACCGAGCGGGTTTCCCAGATCGCCTCGAACACCCGCAGCAGGTTGAGATCCTTCATCTATCAACGCCATCAATACAGACCATTGATTGCAAAGTATAGTGAATCCGCATTTCCGGCTGCACAATGCATCCACAAACACGTGTCGGGCGCCTTCAATCCTTCTTCGCCCGGCCAAACAAGGAGACAAACATGGCACTGCAGTTCCGCGGCATGCTTGCGATCGCCTGCGTGGCGTTCGCCGTCACCGGCGCCCAGGCGCAGGAAAAATTCAAGATCGGTGTCATCAGCACCATGTCCGGGCCGGCCAGCGCTTTCGGCACGGAAACCATGGCCGGGCTCAACCTCGCCCTCAAGCTGGGCGGCGGCGCGCTCGGCGGCGTGCCGACGGAACTGGTTCCCGGTGACGACCAGGCACGGCCGGAGATCGGCAAACAGCTTGCCGACAAGATGATCAACCAGGACCGCGTCAACATGCTGGCCGGCACCATCTTCGGCCAGGTGGTTCTTGCCGTAACGCCCGCCGCGGTCGCGGCGAAAACGCCGTATGTGTCCACCGTACCGGGTCCGTCGGACCTGGCTGGCGCCGGCTGCAACCGCTATTACTTCTCCGTGGGCTACCAGACCGACGGGCCGCATGAAGTGATGGGCAAGTACTTCACCGCCAAGAAGCTCAAGAACATCTACGTGGTGGTGCCCAACTTCCCCGCCGGCAAGGACGCGGTGGCCGGACTCAAGCGCTACTACAAGGAACCGTTGGCCGGCGAGGTCTACACCACCGTCAACCAGCTCGACTATTCGATCGAGATCGCGGCCATCCAGGCGAAGAAACCCGAGTTCGTCTACGCCTTCCTGCCGGGCGGCATGGGCATCAACTTCATGAAGCAATACAAGCTGGCGGGCCTGTCGAAAATCTCGCCGCTGGTGGGCCCCAATTCCTCATTCGAGGAAGACATCCTGCGCGCGGTGGGTGACTCGGCCATGGGTGCGATGAACTCCACCAATTGGGCGCATGACACACCCAACCCCGAGAACAAGGCCTTCGTCACGGCTTTCGAGAAGGAATACAAGCGCCTGCCCACCCTGTATGCGGCGATGGCCTATGACCTTGGCATGCTGCTTTCTTCCGCACTGCCGACCATCAAGGGCAAGGTCGGCGACAAGGAAGCCCTCACGACGGCCATCGAAAGCGCCAAGTTCAAGTCGATCCGCGGCAACTTCAAGTTCAACAAAAACCACATGCCGATCCAGGACTGGGCATTGCGCACGGTGGTGCGCGATGACACCGGCCGCATCACCAACCGGACCGTCGATCGCATCGTCGCCGGCCATCTCGATTCCTATGGGCAGAACTGCAACATGACGGCGGCCAAGTGATGTCTTCGTTCCGTCTGCTTTCCTACTCCAAGGCCGGGCGCGCCACCGGGGCGGTGGCCATCGGTGGCCTGGCCTATGACCTTGCCGATGTGCGTCCCGCGACTCCCACCGTGCTGGCCGTGATGGAAGACTGGCCGGCCGCCAGCGCCGACCTGCGCGCCCTGGCTGCAACACCGGCGCGGCTGGCGGGCAAGACCGGGCAGCCGGTCGACTCGCTCACTTATCTGGCGCCGGTGCTTTACCCCAATGGCATCTACTGCGCCGGGGCCAACTACCACGACCACATGGCCGAGATGGCGCGTGCCTTCAACCTGCCGCCGGCACCCGACCCGCATGAGGTCGGCATGCCGCCGTGGTGCTTCATCAAGACCCCGCGCAATACGCTCGCCGGCCACGGCGCGGTGATCAAGCTGCCGACCTATTCGAAGACCGTGGACTGGGAAATCGAGGTCGCACTGGTGATCGGCAAGACCTGCAAGGATGTATCGATCGAACAGGCGATGGATTACGTGGCCTGCTACAGTATCGCCAACGACCTCTCCGCGCGCGACCACCTCCGGCGCATGGGCATGAAGCCCAACTCCGGTTCGCCGTTCGAGTACGACTGGGTCAGCCACAAGAACTGGGATGGCTCCTGCCCCATGGGGCCCTGGCTGGTACCCAAGGAGGACATGCCGGATACCGCAAATCTGGGCCTGAAGCTGTGGGTCAACGACACCCTGATGCAGGATTCCTCGACCAGCCAGATCATCTTCAACGATGCGGAACTGGTGTCGTTCATGTCGCAACGGGTAACGCTCTTCCCCGGCGATGTGATCATCACCGGCACGCCGGCGGGCGTGGGCACGCCGCGCGGCATTTTCCTCAAGGCGGGCGATGTGGTGCGCTGCGAGGTGCAGGGGGTGGGCAGCCTCGTCAACACCATGGCCTGACAGGAGAGTTTTCGTGGCGCATACCGTGACCCTGATGCCCAGTGGCCACCGCTTCGAGGTAGCGGACGGCCAGCGCATTCTCGCCGCCGGCCTGGCCGCGGGCAACTTCATGCCCTACTCCTGCAAGCAGGGGGTGTGCAATTCGTGCAAGGGGCGCATCGTCGAAGGCAAGGTCGACTATGGCGACTCGCATCCCGCCTACTTCAAGGACGAGGACCGCGCCGCCGGTTTCGCCCTGTTGTGCCAGTCCAGCCCGCTGTCGGACTGCGTCATCGAGGTCAAGGAGATCGAAGGCCTGGCCGGCATCGAAACCAAGGTGGTGCCGTGCCGCGTGACGGACATCACCCCGCTGTCCCATGACGTCATCCTGCTCAGGGTGCGCCTGCCGATGAACGAGAACATGCAGTTCGTTGCCGGCCAGTATGTCGACTTCATGTTCAAGGACGGCTCGCGGCGCAGCTACTCGATCGCGGTCTGCCACACGGTCGAAGGCGTGCGTGCGCTGGAGTTCCACATCCGCCACCTGCCGGGCGGGGCCTTCACGGACCGCCTGTTTTCCGGTGGGGTGAAGGTCGGCGAAGTGATGCGCTTTGAAGGGCCGTTGGGTAGCTTCTACCTGCGCGAGTCGCAAAAGCCCGCCGTGTTCGTTGCCAGCGGCACCGGCTTCGGCCCCATCAAGGCCATGCTGGAGTTCGCCGCCAGGCGGCCCGATTCCCGCCCCATGACGCTCTACTGGGGCTGCCGCTCCAAGCGCGACCTGTACCTGATCGACCTGCCACGCGAGTGGGAGAAGGCATTGCCCAACTTCCGCTACGTGCCGGTGCTTTCGGAGCCATTGCCGGAAGATCAGTGGCAGGGACGGACCGGCCTGGTGCATCGCGCCGTGCTGGAAGACTTTCCCGATCTCTCCGGTCACCAGGTGTACGCCTGCGGCGCGCCGGTGATGGTCGATGCCGCGCGCCGCGACTTCGTCGCCGAACGGGCCTTGCCCGAAGACGAGTTCTTTGCCGATTCATTCCTGACCGCCGCCGATTCGGCGGCAAACAACAACCAAGGAGACAAGCCATGATCCCCGCCATCGAAAACGCCGCCTTCACGCCGCCCAATTCGGCCAAGTCCGTCATCAAGCCCTATGTGATGTCGCACGGCACGCTCGAGTGCTACAACCTCAAGACCTCACGCAAGTTCTATGAGGAATTCATGGGGTTCGAATGCGTGCGGCATGCCATCCCCGCGATGGTGATCCGCTGCGGCATGAAGTTCCACATCGTATGTGTCGAGGTCGGTGACAAGCTCAAGCCGGTGAACCTGCTCAACCACTGGGGCGTGGATGTCGGCTCGCGCGAGGAAGTCGACCGCTGCTGGAAGGCCGCCAACGAACTCAAGGACGAGTACGGCATCCGCAAGGTGTTGCCGATCGCCGACCAGCACGGCGTGTATTCCTTCTACCTGGTTGACTGCGACCACAACTGGTGGGAAGTGCAGTCCTACGACGGTTTCCAGCATGACGACATGTTCGACTTTGGCGACCGCTTTCCGATGGATGCCGGCACCGCCAGCGCCGAAGTGTCGGGCATCAAGGCCGAAGAGAAATAGCCGTCCGGCCGCACGGTAGACGAACATGGACAAGGCAACACGCAGGGAGATCGAAGCCGAGTGCGTGGCGTTGAGCCACGCATGGGCGTACAACATCGACCACAAGCAGTACGAGGCGCTTGCCGACCTGTTCGTCCCTGACGGGGTGTTCATCCGCACCGGGGTGCGCCTGGAAGGGCGGGAGGCGATACTCGTCGCCATGCACGCCCGTCCTGCCGAGCAATTCACCCGGCATGTCACGACCAACTTCCATTTCACCGAAGTGACGGAAAACCGGGCGCGGGCAACGTTCTACAACATGTCGTACTACGCCTTCCTGCCCGGCAATCCGCCCTTCACCTACGCACCTGAACGCATGATGCTGCTCGATTTTGTCGACCAGTTCGTGCGTTCGCCGGAAGGCTGGCGCTTTCAGGAGCGCGATGCCCGTGCAGTACTGATTCCGGAAGACCTGAAGGCGCGGCTGCCGGCGGCGGCGTTAGTCCCGAGGTGAGGCTGGCCCGCTAGAGCGCCTGGACTACTCGTCCGACGCGACTGTCTGAAGCGAACTTGCGTCGCCGAAGCGACGTGCCGATCAATCCGAGGCCGGCCGCGAGCATGGCCCAGGTCTCGGGTTCAGGAACCGGTGCGGTGAGCGGGGTCATGGTCCCGGTGAAGCTGCCTGCCCCGGTAAAGGTCAGGTCAGTCACAAAGGCCGTGGGGCTGTTCGGGTCCAGGTTGGCTGACAATGGAATACCGGTGATGCGGAAGCGATCGACCCCGCTGCCGCCAAAGCTGTGGGCCGTGCCCCCCAGGATGCTGCCGGCCGCCACCCACTGCGTACCGTCCCAGAGCAGCAGGTTGTACTGGTTGCCTGGTGCCAGGCCGGTCGGCAGGCTCACCGACGCGAAATTGGGATTGCCTGCGCCGATCCGATAGTCATAGCCGATTGCTACATCGGGGTCGATGCTGTAAGTCTGGTTGGCGACGATATTGCCGATGTTGAAGCTGAAGACCGGGCTTGTGCCGGGCAGCAGGGTGGGCAAATAGACCGGGCTGCCCCCTCCATTCGCTCCGAGGGTGAAATTCACGTAGGCCTGCGAGAGGCTGAGGGTGTTGTCGCCGGATCCGGTACCCGATGGATTGCGCAAATCCTGCTCCTGGATACTCAGCGAGTACTGCCGTCCTACCTGAAGGCTCTGCGAGAGCCCCGTGGTGCCGGGATTGAGAGTGAAAGTCGTTGCGTTGGCGCCAAGGTCCTGGCGAAAAATCAGATTGGCGAGGCCTGCGGTGCCGATCGCCCCCGGGGCAACGCGCTGGGTTGTGTCGTACAGCAGCACCCGCACATTATCGATCGGCAGGTTGGACGGATTACGCCAGTTGAACGTCGGTGAGAGGTTGCCTGATGAATAGCTCACTGTGATGCTGTCGGCGAGTGGCATAACTGAAGCGCCGACCAGGCTTGGCGTATTGACACTGATCGATGGATAGCCAGGATGAGAAATGTTGAGTGTGACCGCACCCGTCTGGCCGGTCCATGCAACCCCGCGGGCGTAATAGTTGGGCGCGATGTCGAAGGGTGCGTTGGACACGTTGCCAAGATTCACCCCACCGCGTGTGGCTGTCACCACGGTAGTCGCATTGGATTGGGCGCAGCGGTCACCGATGCTCGCGACACCGCCTGCGCAAATGGAAATTGCCCCAAATACATCAAAGACGCCCGGCGCCAACCCGATGATGTTTTGCCCTGTATTCCAGATGGTCTGGAACGGACCGCCAAAGGGTCCCTGCACTTCGATAGCGGAGGAATTTTGCGCATGCGCTGCCGCGCACCATGCCAAGACCCCCGTCGATACAGCCGTCTTGATGAATGAATACATTGCTCGCCCTCGCTTGCAGAGCACCCTGGGAACGTTTGTTCACAGACGGTGCGACGCGCGAGTGTGCTCGTGGTGGCGGCTTTTGCCATCGCCAATTTTGTGTAGACCGGCGACGTCAGACGCCACCCCGGGCCCGGGTGTCGCTGGAAAAAAGTGTTGCGACCCGATGAGGGTGAATGGGTGGTAACGAAAAGTCCGAAGGACCTCGCGTCCGCTTCCTCAATCTCCGACGATCTTCCGCTCCCTGATGATCGCACCGAATCGCTCCGCGTCACGGCGGCCGCGCTCGGCGAATTCTGCGGGTGTCATGGGCGCCACTTCGCCTCCGAGCGCGGCCACGCGGTCACGAATCGCCGGGGTTTGAAGTTGGCGGTTGATCTCGCGGTTCAGGCGCGTGACGATGTCCTGCGGTACTCCCGCCGGCGCATAGAAGCCAAACATGCTGTCGGCGTCGAATCCCTTGAGCCCGGCTTCATCCAGGGTCGGCACATCGGGGAACAGTGGCGAGCGCTTCGGGCTGCCCACTGCCAGGAGGCGCAATTTGCCGCTGCGCACGTGGGTCAAGCCGATGCCCGGGTCGAACATGAAGTCGAGCTGGTTGCCCAAGAGGTCGGTGAGTGCCGGCGCCGCGCCGCGGTAGGGGATATGGATCGCGAACAACTTCGCCGAGCTCTTGAACATTTCGCCGGCCAGGTGCGGCGAGCTGCCGTTGCCGGGCGAGCCGAACGACAGTTTTCCCGGGTTGGCCCGTGCATAGTCGATGAATGACTTGATGTCCTTGGGTGGCAGATCCGGCCGCATCACCAGGAACACCAGCACGCGGGCGGCGGCGGCCACCGGCTGCAGGTCCCTGGCCGGATCGAACGGCATCTTTGAGTAGAGCGACGGGTTGATCGAGATCGTGCCACCGGAACTCATGAGCAGGGTGTAGCCGTCGGCAGGGGCCTTGGCGACCGCATCGGCGCCGATGTTGCCGCCGGCGCCGGGGCGGTTCTCAACCACGATCTGTTGCCCGATCGCCTCGCCCAGTCCTGGAGACACGGCCCGCGCGACGACATCGGCCACGCCGCCGGCGGGAAAGTTCACGACCATGCGGATCGGCTTGGAGGGCCAGGCCTGCGCTGCGGCCAATCCACTAAGGGCGGCCAGGCCAAGCGCGGTGGCCGCCGCGAGGGTTCTGTATGAGGCAAGTTTCACGGCAGGTCTCCTTTTGTTGTATCCCGACTGCTTCCTTGAGGCTTCAAGCTGCCTTCTTGCGGGGATGGAAGGTCATGGGTATGGCCTTGGATTCGCGCGGCGCCACGCCATAGGCGGCCAGTGCGGTATCCAGCGGCCCGGCTTCAGCCGCCGCCAGGGCCGCTTCGCGGGCGCGCCGGACTGCCTGGGTGCGCTCGCCCGTGTCGGCGATACGGCCACCCTCGACGATGGTCTCGAGGATGCGCAGGAAGTTCTCCTTGGCCCGTGCGTGCGTCTCGGAATAGCCCTTGATGAGCCGCCCGGTGAGGGCGATCTCGCTCGCCAGCGCGGCCGACGGCGCGGCGACGATGGCGGCCAGCCAGCGTTCGATCAGCGCCTGCTCCGCGATGAAACGTGACGACTTGCGCCGCCAGCGGCCGAGGGTCGCCATCGCGCGCAGTTGCAGGGCGCCGAAGAACGAGGTGCTCTCGACATGAATGCCGTTCTCGAAAATCGCCGCGCGGCCACGTTTCCTGCCGTAGGCACGCACCCGATCGCCCAGGCCCGGCGGCAGCTGGTCGGCCACTTCGTCGAAGCCGGGCTTGAAGAACTCCACCACCTTGATCGGTTCGTCGTTGCCGATACCGGCTTCCGCACGGATGCCGTCGAAGCGCTCGGGGCGCGACTTGAGGTCGGCCACGCGGGCGACGTCCTCGTAGCACATCCACAGGGCCAGGAAGCGCGCGGTCTCGCGGGTGGTCATGAAGAGCGGCCCGCCGCCCTGCGTGCGGTCCGCTTCCAGTACCCGGGTCAGCCGGTCGAGGTATTGCGCGGCATAGGCCGGGTCCTGGTATTCGCTGCAGCGCTCCACGCCCAGCGCGATGATGTCGCGCGCGCTCTCGGGAAAGGCGTCGATGCGACCGGCCAGATCGGCGGCACTGGCGGGCTTGCGAGCAGCGGATGCTGCCGGTGCGGGCGCCGATGCTGTCCCGGCGGCACGCGCATAACCCGCCGCAAAGCCTTTCAAGCTCGCCTCCACGCCCTTGCCACCGGCCCGGATGGCGGCTTCGGCGTCGGCACGGGCCAGCGGCAAGGCGCCGGACCCGATCAGCGCACCGAACATCACCGCCGAGATCACGGTACCGGCGCCGGCGGTCTCGGCTTCCATGTCGAACAGGATGGCCTTTTTCGCGGCACCTTCGATGGCGGCGATGGCTCGCGCCGTATCGACGCGGCCGTCGCCCATCTGCATCTTTTCGGCGGTGAGATAAACCCGGTGGGTGGAACCGATCAGCGTGGTGCGCTTGGTCACCAGGCCCAACTGCACCGCGCGCGCGGTTTCCACCAGTTCCGAATACAGCAGCACATCGACCTGGCCGGCCGCGGGGGCCAGGCACATCACCGGCTCGCGCCCGCCCAGTTCGGCGCGCTTTTGCGGGTGGATTTCCACGTAATAGGTGGTGGCGCCGGTGCGTTGCGCCACGCCGGGAATCGAGGTGGCCTGCACCGGGTATCCGGCGGCCTGGGCGGTGGCCACCACCCAGTCGGCCAACACGCCGCCGCCTTCACCGCCGAGGGCGCCGATCACCAGCGTGAGGTTGCGTGCGCTGCTCATGCCTGCGCTCCCGAGGTGGCGCGGCGCTTCGGCGCGATCAGTCCGATGAAAAACTCCCGCACGCCGCGCCTGAACCGGTCCCATGCCGTGGCGTTGATGACGATCTCGGTGCGGTAGAAGCTCGGGCACAGGGTGGCCGCGTGGGACACCTCGCCGCACAGACCGCAGCCCACGCAATTGTTGTTCACATGCGCCACCGGGTCCACCTTGAGCGGATCGGACGGGTCCTTGATGGTGAGCGAGGGGCAGCCCGAGAGCCGGATGCAGGAGTGGTCGCCCGTGCAGACGTTCTCGTCAATGCCGTAGCGCACCCGCACCACGCGTTCGCCGCGCTTGATCGCTGCCGCGTTGAGCGGGCGGATGCGCCGCTGGCGTTCCAGCTGGCATTCACCTTCGGCGATGATCACCTTGAGGCCTGGCGCCTTGGTGGTGAGCGCTTCCTTGAGGGTGGCCATCATCTCGGCCACCCGGTAGTTGTGCACGGTGCGCATCCACTTGACGCCGGCACCCTTCAAGGTGTCCTCGATGGTCATTTGCGTATCGGTGGCGCTGCCGGCGCCGGCGATGCGTTTCAATTCCTCCTCCGGTGACGAGATCAGCTCCTGCGTGCCGGTGGCCGAGGTGTAGCCGTTCTTCATGATCACCAGCAGGCCGTCGCCCTTGTTGAACAGGTTCGACGACACGCCCGAGAGCAGGCCGTTGTGCCAGAAGCCGCCGTCGCCCATGATGGCGATGGAACGGCGCTGCTGGAAAGGTGTGACCCCGGCGATCGAAGCCAGGCTCATGCCGTAGCCGAGGATGGAATTGCCCTGCGAGAAGGGCTCGAAGGTGCCGAAGGCGTGGCAGCCGATGTCGGCGCCCACATGCAGCTTGCCGATGTCCTGCTGCACCAGCTTCATGGCCGAGAACACCGGCCGCTCCGGGCAGCCGACGCAGAAGGTCGGCGGGCGCGGTGGCACCGGGCGGCCCAGCAGGCGCGCGCCGTCTTCGCGGGCGGCATGTGCCGCCTCGAGTGCCACCACATCGGCGCCCTCGATGAACTTCGTCACCCCGGCGAGGATGGCTTCGGTCGAGTATTCGCCGGCGGCCTGCAGCAGGTCCTTGCCGTGCAGTTTCGTCTGCAGGTCGGCGCGGCGCAGCAGGGTGGCGATTTCCTGTTCGATGTATTCGGGCTGGCCTTCCTCGACCACCAGCACCTTCTGTTTGCCGGCGCAGAAGGCGGCAATCTGTTCCGGCACCAGCGGATACACCACGTTCAGGCACAGGATCGGGACCTCGGTCGCGCCGAAGGCATCGGCCAGGCCGGCCAGTTCGAGCGCGCGGATCAGGTTGTTGTACAGCCCGCCCTGGACGATGACGCCCACCTCGGAACGCTTCCCCTCGAACACCTCGTTCATCGCGCGCTCAAGGATGAAGCGGCGCGCCGCCGGCATGCGCACCTCGCCCTTGAGCTTTTCCTGCTTGAAGGTCACTGGCGGGTGGGACAGGCGGTCGTACAGAAAAGCGGCAGGCTCGGCCAGCGGCTCCAGCGTCGAAACCTGCGGGGCGCGGTTCTCGCGGGTGGTGAATTCGCCTTGTACGTGGCAGGCGCGAATGCGCAGTTCCATGATCACCGGGGTGTTCGAGGCCTCGGAGAGCTCGAAGGCCTGCTCCACCGTCTTGACGATGGTCTTGAGGTTGGGGCGCGGATCAACCAGCCACACCGAGGATTTCATCGCATAGGCATGGGTGCGCTCCTGAATGACGGAGGCCCCTTCGCCGTAGTCTTCGCCGACGACGATGAGCGCGCCGCCCTTGACCCCGGCCGAGGCCAGGTTGGAAAGCGCGTCGGCCGCCACGTTGGTGCCGACGATCGATTTCCACGTCACCGCACCGCGTGCGTGGTAGTTGATCGAGGCGGCCAGCATGGCGCAGGCCGAAGCTTCGTTGGTGCAGGATTCCACATGCACGCCGAGGGTATCGAGGTAGTCGCGCGCCTGCACCATCACATCGAGCAGGTGCGACACCGGCGCACCCTGGTAGCCGCCGACGTACGACACGCCGGACTGCAGCAGCGCCTTGGTAACGGCGAGGATGCCCTCGCCGCGAAACAGCGCGCCTTCGCCGAGTTTGAGCAACTCGATCTCGGCGGCAAATGAACGTTCCATGCGTATGTCTCCGGGCGGCGCAGGATTGCGGGTTTGGGTGCGCCTGTGGGTGAAGCCGGACGCGAGGGTAGGCAGGGCACCACGGTTTGTCAATTCGCCGCGGCGCCACGGGCGGGTTTTTGCGCATAATGGTCGGCGTCGGGCCCGTCCCGGCATACCTCATCGAAGCCCGGAGATCCCCATGCCCCTGACCCGCCGCCGCTTTGTCGCCTCCGCAGCCCTGCTGGGCGTGCCTGCCAGTGCGCTCCGTGCGCAGTCCCCTCGCGCGCCCACCCCCGCCATGACCGAAGGGCCGTTCTATCCCGAGGCCTTCACTGCGGAACCGTTGACCAACCTGGTCCGGGGCGCCATGCTCGGCAAGCCGGTCCTGTTGACGCTGGATGGGCGCGTGCTGGACCGCTTCGGCAAGCCTGTTGCGGGCTGCCGGGTGGAGATCTGGCAATGCGATGCGCTGGGCCGCTATACCCACTCGCGCGACGGCACCCCGGATGAGCGCGATCGCAACTTCGCGGGCTTCGGCTGGACCCGCACCGACGCGGAGGGGCGCTATGCCTTCCAGACCATCAGCCCGATGCCCTATAGCGGGCGCACACCCCATGTTCACGTCGCCGCCAAGCCGCCGAAGCAGCAGGCGCTGATCACGCAGATGTTTGTCGAGGGCGAGCCGCAGAACCAGCGTGACTTTCTTTACCGGTCGATGACGCAGGCGCAGCGCGCCTTGGTGACGGTAAAGCTGGAGCAGGTGGCGGCGCAAAAGCGCGCGATCTTTGATGTGACACTCGCCTGATAGGGCAGCGCTCAGTCTTGCGCGAGAAGGTCCTGGACTGCCGATGCGGTCAGCGGCTTGGTCAAAAAGCCATGAACAACCTCCAGGTTGCCGGCGCGTTCGCGGTCGTACGGCGAATTCGACGAAGTCAGCATCACGATGATGATAGTGCGTGTGTCGGCGATGATGGGCGCCGCTTGCTCGGCGACCTCGAAGCCATTCAACATCGGCATGTTGATGTCGAGGAATACCAGCGTCGGAATGTTCAAGTCGGTGGTGCGCATGAACTCCAGCGCGGCAACACCGTTCTCGAATACGAAGATTTCGCCCTTGAAGCCGGCCTTTTCGATGACGATGGAGTGGTACACATTGTCGTCTTCATTGTCGTCGACTAGGACGATGCGCTCGATCGGTTTCATTCGGTATCCTTCTTTCCGGAGGCAATGGTATTTGCCGGAAGGAACAGGTGCAGGCAAGTTCCTTGCCCTTGTGTAGATGTGGCCCATATGCGGCCGCCATGCAATTCAGCGATGCGCCGACAAGTGGCAAGTCCCAGGCCGGTGCCCTCATAGGCCTTGCGCGAATGCAGACGTCTGAACATGTCGAAGATGTTTTCAAGTTGGTCGCCAGGCACGCCGATCCCGTTGTCCGCAACGCGAATTTCATGCCCGCCCGGCACTCCGATCGCGTCGACCGACACCAGCGGCGTGATGCCGGGTCGGAAAAACTTGATTCCGTTCGAAACCAGATTCTGCAGGAGCACTCGCAGCAGATGCCGTTCCGCAAAGACGGTCGGTAGCGGTGCCACTTCGACGCGGGCGTTGGCGCGCTGCAGGGAATCGGCGAGATCCTGCCTGACTTCTACCATCAACGTCTGAAGGTCAACGGTGCCCATTGACAGATTTGCGTTTTCAAGACGCACAAGTTCAAGAAGGTCATCAAGCAGCGACTTCATGCGGTTGCCGCCATTGAGGATTCGATTGGCAAAATCGCGTTCGCGTGGCGTCATTGTCACCGACTCCGTACCGGCGAGGAGCGAAGAGAAATTGACAATGGTGTTGATCGGCTCTTTCAGGTCGTGCGAAAGGATGTGAATGAATTTCTGCTGGGCCAGGGTTTTCTCCTCAAGCCCCTCGATCGTGTGTGCGAGCCTCATCTCCTGCGCCATCGTTTCCGTGACATCGAGTGTGCTCAGGATCGCCCCGAGCAGCTTGCCCTCATCGTCGTAGATCGGGTGTGAAACCGTGTCAAGGTTGCGTTTTCCGTGCACGGGGTAGTCGATGACAGATTTGAGCCTTATCTTCTCGCCGGCCAGCACGCGATCAATCAGCGGTTTTATTTCATTTTCGAATCGCGCCCTTCCAAAAATGGCGGACATGGGCTTTCCAATCACTGCGGCGCGATCCTGCCCCGCGTATTCCAGGAAAGTCTGGTTGACATAGCGAAACCGGTAGTCGGTATCCACAAAGGATTTCTGGTCGATGCCCTGGTCGTTCAATGCCAGCAGGTACTCCAGTTCGCGGTTCTTTTCTTCGAGCACACGCCTGGCTTCGGCTTTTGCAAGTCGTCCGCGTTCGAGCAACGCACCGGCGAGGCGCGCCAGGGAGTGCAAGGCGGCAATCTGCGTGTCGTCGAGGTGGCGGGGCGCGCGGTCGATCGCGCAGACCGTCCCAAGCGCGAAACCATCTTCGGTGACGATCGGTGTGCCTGCGTAGAAGCGGATGGAGGGATCTTCGGTGACCAGCGGGTTGTCGCGAAATCGCTCGTCGAGATGCGTGTCGTTCACGACCAGTGCATTATCCGGTCGGAGAATCGCATGCGCGCAAAACGCCAGATCGCGCGGCGTTTCAGGGGCCGCGAGCCCGACTTTCGACTTGAACCACTGGCGGTCGCGGTCGACTAGGGAGATCAGGGCAATCGGCGTACCACAAATCCGTGACGCAAGTAGTGTTATATCGTCGTACGCGGCCTCTGGCAGTGTGTCGAGAATCTCGAAGCTGTCCAGTGCTCGTAGGCGAGCGGCCTCGTTCTGTGGCAACCCGGCGGGTGTCACAAGGAAAATCCCCCTGCCACTTTGCGTGGCTATACCAATCCCGTTTCAGCGAAAGCGCGTACATGTCTTACTCCCGCCGGCGGTTCAGGTTCGAAGTCTAAAGCAGGGCAGTTCCCGGGTCTATAATCCGCCGCCGCCTGAAGCCGCCGTAAATGGGTGGTGGCCTGATAAACGTCATGTTTTCGGAAAAGTGTCGTCGTTGCGCGGCCGTCACAGCGCTTCGCCGTGATGCACATCCTTGAAGCAACCCGCAGCCTTTGACCGGGAGCATCAATGAAGCAGAAAATCGCCATAGTCGGCGCCGGCCTGATAGGCCGCGCCTGGGCCATCGTGTTCGCGCGCGCCGGGCATCCGGTGGCGATGACAGACGTGGATGCAGCGGCGCTTTCGCGCACGCATGTACTGATCGGCGAGCGTCTTGGCGACTTGAAGGAATTCGGCCTCATCGAGGAGGCGCCGGGAAAGGTGCTGGCCCGCATTACCTGCGAGACCTCGCTGGCGGCGACGTTGAAGGACGCCGCCCTGGTGCAGGAAAACGTGCGTGAAACCCTCGCCGCCAAGCAGGAAATTTTCGCCCAGCTCGACCCACTCGCGCCGCCGGACTGCATCATCGCCAGTTCCACCTCCTGGATTCCGGCCTCGCAGTACACCGAAAACCTGGCCGGGCGGGGCCGCTGCCTGGTGGCACACCCCACCAATCCGCCTTACCTGATTCCGTTGGTGGAGTTATGCCCCGCGCCGTGGACCAATCCCGAGGCGCTGGCACGTGCCCGCGCCCTCTATGCCGGAGCGCACCAGGAGCCGGTCACCCTGACACGCGAGATCCATGGTTTCCTGCTCAACCGGGTGCAGGGCGCGGTCCTGAACGAATGCTTCAACCTCTATGCGCAGGGCCTGGCCTCGGCGGAAGACATCGACAAGGTCCTGAAGGAAGGACTTGCGCTGCGCTGGAGCTTCATGGGGCCTTTCGAGACCATCGATCTCAATGCGCCCAAGGGCGTCGCGGACTACGCCGCACGTTTTGGCGCCTCGAACATCTCACTGGCGCAGTCGCACGTGCCCTTTGCCTGGGACGCCGAAACCATCCGGCGTATCGAGGCGGAGCGACGCACGGTGTTGGGCGAAGATCAGCTCGAGGCGCGCGCCGCATGGCGCGACCGGCGCCTGATGGCGCTGATGGCGCACAAGCGGGATGCCGACCAGGGCTGACGCCGGTGCCGCGCGCGGCCGCTTTTTGTGAGATTCAGCGGCCTGTCCATACCGGCGGTTTGCGCCCGACGAAGGACTTGACGCCGTTCCTGAAGTCCTCGCTGCCGAAGCACATGCGCACCATGTCGTCGTCCTCGACGTGCGAGAGCATGCCTTCGCGCAGGCGCCGCAGTTGCTCCTTGGTGGCAGCGAGCGTCAGCGGCGCGAGGCTGGCGACGGATTGTGCGAGCTCGGCAACACGTGCGGTGAGCGCGGCGCCGTCGTCGACGACTTCATGCAGAAAACCGATGGCAGCGCCTTCCTCGGCGCTCACCAGGCGCGCGGTGAACATCAGCTCTGTCACCCGCGATTGGCCAATCAGGGCCGACATGCGCGCCAGGTTCTTGACCGACAGGCAGTTGCCCAGCGTGCGTGCGACCGGAAAGCCGATTTTGGAGGCGCGCGTGGCCACCCGCAGGTCGCACACCGAGGCGATCGCGGCGCCGCCGCCGGTGCAGGCGCCGTCGATTGCGGCGATCACCGGCTTGGGGCAGCGCTCCACGACCTCAAGGCAGGCGCCCAGCCGCTCTTCATAGGCGATGCCATCCTCGCCGCTGGTGAATTCGAGAAACTGCGAGATGTCGGTGCCGGCGGCGAAGGCCTTGTCGCCGGCGCCGCGGATGACCAGCACCTTGACGGCCGGATCCTTGGCGATCTGTTGCGAGTAGGCCGCCAGGCCTTCGTACATCGCGTAGGTGAGGGCGTTGCGCGCTTGCGGGCGGTTGAGGGTGACATGCGCGATGCCGTCACGGGTTTCGATGATCAGTTCGTTGTTCACGGAGAAAACTTTCAGTGTCGGGATACCGCGCTGGAATGAAGCCGGCGCTTGGGCTTGGGGAGAGGGCGCTTTGGTCTGCCCGCGGATGCAAAAGTGTATTCGATGATCCGCTGCGGAGATAATCGTGCAGATGAAGACCCTGCTGATCGTCTATCACTCCAGCACCGGCGGCACGCGACAGATGGCGCAGGCGGTAGCGCGGGGTGCCGCCTCGAGCGGCGAAGTCGCGGTACGCATACTCGAGGCCCCCAACGCCGGCCCTGCGGAAGTGCTTTCCGCCGATGCCTACGTCTTTGCAACACCGGAGAACCTGGCCTCGATGACCGGCCTCATGAAGGATTTTTTCGACCGCACCTACTACGCCGCGCTTGACCGCATCAACGGTCGCGCATACGCCGCCCTGGTTTGCGCCGGCAGCGATGGCCAGGGGGCGGCCCGGCAAATGGAACGGATTGCCACGGGCTGGCGCCTGAAGGCCGTGTGCGCGCCGACGATCGTCTGCACGCACGCGCAAACGCCGGCGTCGATCGCGGCACCGAAAGCCATCGCGCTAGCGGACATCGCGCGTTGCGAGGAAGTCGGCGCATTGCTGGCGGCGGGACTGGCGGCAGGGATCTACTAGAACGTCCGGCGCCTTACTTGGCAGGCACCATGGCCGGCATCACAAAACGGGTGGGCGGCGGCGTGGCCGACGGCGCCATACCGAGCTTGAACAGGTTGCTGC
Organism: Burkholderiales bacterium; assembly: GCA_965279115.1. Taxonomy (GTDB): domain Bacteria; phylum Pseudomonadota; class Gammaproteobacteria; order Burkholderiales; family JAEUOS01; genus JAEUOS01. Next base: position 1,182,212 of record OZ257137.1, on the reverse strand, counting down.
TGGTGGTGCGTTGCTGGTTGGCGAAGGCGCCGCTCGGCAAGCGGCCGAGGCGCGCGAACCCTGCCGATTCGCTCATCAGGATGGCATAGCGCAGGCTGTCGCGCATGACGGCCGGGTCGCATGGCGGACCCGCGGTGACCGTGATCACCAGTTGGTTGTCGGCCGGTTGCATCAGCGCGCAGCCGGCATGCGCTGCGCCACTGGCCAGCGCCAGCAGGTTGATGGTGGCCGCGATGGAAGGGAGGGAGGTCTTGCGCACGTCTGGTCCTTGGAATGAATGGCTTCAAGGACAAGCGACTGCGCACGGCGGGGCCTGGTTCACCGGCTCCCGGGTGGCGGCCCCGCTGGCCTGGGATTCCTGGTCGGAATCCGTTAGCCCGGAAGCTTTGCGTCACCAGCTTTCGCCGGCTTTGCCTTGAATGGAAGGCCCGGATTCTAGGCAGCGCGGCCCTTCCCGGGGGGGCGGAATTGTTAATCCTTGAAAGCTGAAGGTATCCGTGCTTTCCAGCCCGACCATACGGCCGCCGCTGTTGCGTGCGGACCGCTCTTGGACCGGTTGCACCAAACTAGCCCATAATTGAGGGTTTGCGCGGCGGCAACCCGTCGTGTGGTCCGTCAGGGTTTTCCATAACCGCCCTGACCTCTTGAAATACACTTGTCCGCCCCGATTTTCGCTCGCGGCCTTTTGTCGAATGGCCCGAAGGCGACTACAACAAAACCATGGCGATCGCATGATACGAATTGAAAACCTGACCAAAACCTTTGGTCGCAACACGGTGGTGGACAACCTGTCCTTCAACGTCGAGCGCGGCGAGGTGCTGGGTTTCCTGGGCCCCAACGGCGCCGGCAAATCCACCACCATGCGAATGATCACAGGCTTCCTCCCGCCGACTTTCGGTCGCGTCAGCGTCGGCGGGCACTATGTGGTGTCCGAGCCGCTGGCCGCCAAGCGCCTGATGGGTTACCTGCCCGAGAGCGCCGCATCCTATGGCGACATGACCGTCAACGGCTTCCTGACCTTCGTGGCGGAATTGCGCGGTATCACCGGCGATGCGAGGAAGCGCGCTGTCAATCGCGTGGTCGACCTGTGCTTCCTGGAAAACGTGCTGTACCAGTCGATCGACACCTTGTCCAAGGGCTATCGTCATCGGACCTGCCTGGCCCAGGCACTGATCCATGACCCTGAAGTGCTGATCATGGACGAGCCGACCGACGGTCTGGACCCCAACCAGAAACATGAAGTGCGCAACCTGATCCGCGAGATGGGCCGGACCAAGGCGGTGATCTTCTCCACCCATATCCTCGAAGAAGTCGATGCCGCCTGCACCCGCGCCATCATCATCGACCGCGGCCGCATCGTCGCCAACGGCACGCCGGGTGAACTGAAGGCCATGTCGGAGGCCGCCGGCGCGGTGACGCTGGCCGCCCGCGGCGTGGATGCGGCGCTGGTGGCCAACAAGCTGGCAGAACTGCCCGACGTGGCGCGCTGCGAGGCCATTCCGGCAGCCGGTGCCGACGCAGTGCGTGCTTACCCGCGCGACAAGACCGCGGCGCCGCTGCTGGCGCGTGCGGTGATCGAACTGGCGGAGCGTGAAAACTGGCGCATCGAACAACTGCGCACCGAAGAAGGCCATCTCGACGAGGTGTTCCGCAAACTCACACTGCCCGATACGGTGAAAAAATGAATCCGCAATCCATAGCCAACATCCGGGCCATCGCCAAGCGCGAGACCGTGTCCTATTTCGGCTCGCCGGTGGCTTACGTATTCCTGGTGATCTTCCTTTTGCTGACGGGCTTTTTCACCTTCACCGTAGGCAGCTTTTTCGAACGTGGCGAAGCCAGCCTGGCATCGTTCTTCACCTGGCACCCGTGGCTCTACCTCGTGTTGGTGCCCGCGGTGGGCATGCGTCTGTGGTCGGAGGAGCGCCGTTCGGGCACCATCGAGCTCCTGCTGACGATGCCGGTCAATGCGTGGGAAGCGATCGTCGGCAAATTCCTTGCGTCGTGGTTTTTTCTCGCCATCGGTCTGGCGCTGACCTTTCCGGTGGTGTTCACCGTGAACTGGCTGGGTGATCCCGACAACGGCCAGATCATCACCGGCTACCTCGGAAGCTTCTTCCTGGCGGGGGCATACCTCTCGATCGCCGGCCTGACCTCCGCATTGACACGCAACCAGGTGGTGGCCTTCATCCTCGCGGTGGTGCTGTGCCTGTTCCTGATCCTCGCTGGCTTCAATCCGGTGACCGACATGCTTACCCGCTGGGCCAACCCGGCGGTGATCGAAACCGTCGCCGCCTTCTCGGTGATGACGCATTTCGACGGCTTCCAGAAGGGCGTGATCGATTCGCGCGACCTCCTTTTCTTCCTCTCGGTCACCGGGTTCGCGCTGTTCGCCACGGCGCTCGTGATCCGCAATCGCCGCTCCTGAGGAACTGGTCATCATGAACAACAAGTCATCCACACTCCTGTATTCCGCGGCCGGGCTGATCGCCCTGTTCCTGCTCCTGGTGGCCGGCAACTTCCTCGCCTCGCGCGTGGCCGTGCGTGCCGACCTCACCGACGGCAAGCTCTTCACGCTCTCCGAAGGCACGAAAAAGATCCTCGGCAAGCTTGATGGCCCGGTCAAGGTGCGCCTGTACATCTCGCAGGGCGACAACGCCATGCCGGTGCAACTGAAGAGCTTCGCCCAGCGCGTCGACGACCTGCTGCGCGAATTCAAGGCCGCCAGCGGCGGCAACATCATCATCGAGAAATACAACCCCAAGCCGGATTCCGACGAGGAGGACGCTGCGCAGCTCGACGGCATCGAGCCGCAGACGCTCACCACCGGCGAGCAGTTCTACATGGGCCTGACGGTCTCGCGCCTGGACCGCAAGGAAGCCATCGCCGGCATCAACCCGCAGCGCGAGCGCCTGCTCGAGTACGACCTGATCCGCGCCGTGGCCCGTGTGGCCAACACCGAGCGCCCGGTCATCGGCCTGATGAGCGCGGTGGCGGTGATGGGCGCACCGATGAACATGATGTCGCGCCAGCCCACCGAGCCGTGGGTTTTGGCTGGTGAGCTCAAGCGGGATTTCGAGGTGAAGAACATCCCGATCACCGCCGAGACCATCGATCCCGCGATCAAGACCCTGCTCCTGATCCACCCGCGCGACATTTCCGATCGCACCGAGTACGCGCTCGACCAGTTCGTCCTGCGCGGCGGCAAGCTGATAGCCTTTGTCGACCCGCACATGTACTTCGACCAGCAGCCCAACCCGATGATGCCGATGGCCCAGGGCCAACCTGGCCAGTCCACGCTGCCGCGCCTGTTCAAGGCCTGGGGCGTGAACATGGAGCTCGGCAAGGCGCTGGCGGACGTCACCTACGCTTCCGGCGCGGGCCAGCGTCTCACGCCCACCATCCTCACGCTCAACCGCACCGCGATGAACCGTGACGATGTGGCCACCAGCCAGATCGAGACCGTGCTGCTGGCATTCTCCGGCGGGTTCGACATCAAGCCGGCGGCGGGCCTGAAGGTGAGCGAGCTGATGAAGTCCTCGCCCAACAACATGTTCGTCGACGGCATCGTCGCCTCGCTTTCCGGCGACACGGCGATGAAGGGCTTCGTGCCGTCCAACAAGAGCCTGGCCCTGGCGGCGCGCCTGACCGGCAAGTTCAAGACCGCCTTCCCTGAAGGTGTTCCGGAAGGCATGCCGAAGAAGGATGACGGCAAGGACGCCAAGAAGGCACCCGAGCCGGCGCAACTGAAGGAAGGCGCGGCGGACAATTCGGTGGTGATCGTGGCCGATGCCGACATGCTCGCCGACGGCGCGGCGGTGGAAATCCAGAACATCTTCGGCCAGCGCGTGGTGGTGCCCTCCAACGGCAACCTCGCTTTCGCGCAAGGCCTGGTGGAGCAGGCCGCCGCGGGGGACGATTTGTCCACCCTGCGTACCCGCACCTCGATCTTCCGTCCGCTCACCGTGGTGCGCGAGATGGAGACCAACGCGCAAAAGCAGTACTTCGGCAAGATCAAGGCCATGGAGGACGACCTGCAGCAGACCACCGAGAAGATGCAGAAACTGCAGAAGCCCACAGGTGATGCCAAGTCGGCGCAGATCCTCACGCCCGAGCAGCAGGCCGAACTCGATAACTTCAAGAAGCGCGTGCTGTCCACCCGCAAGGAGTTGAAGGAATTGCGCAAGGACCTGCGGCAGGACGCCGAGGCCCTGCAGTTCTGGACCAAGGTGGCCAACATCGTGGTGGTGCCGGCGCTGGTCGCGCTGTTCGGCATCGGCATGGCGATCTCGCGTCAGCGCCGCGCCACGGCACGCCCCAAGGCGGCCGCCGAAGCGGCGCCTGCGGCAACGGGAGCCTGAACCATGGCCAATCGTGTCGTCATCATCCTGATCGCGCTGGCGATCGCCGCCGGCGCCGGTGCCGTGTACATGCTGCGTGGCGAAGGGCAGTCGTCCTCCAACGCCGCCGCGCTCGGGCAGACCCTGTTTCCGCAGCTCAAGGCCGCCGACGTCACGCGCGTGACCGTGGCCGAACCCAAGGGCAGCATCAATCTTGAAAAAAAGGACGGTCGCTGGATCATTGCCGAGGCAGGCGGATTCCCGGCCGACATCGAGAAAGTAAGCGAGCTGGTGGTCAAGGTCCTGGAGCTCAAGACCGGCCAGACCGAACCCATCGGCGAAAAGGACCGGCCGCGCATGCAGCTGGCGGCGCCCGGCAAGGGCGAAGGGGCTGCAACGGTCGTCACACTCAAGGGAGCCGACGGCAAGGTGCTGGCGGAACTGCTGGTCGGCAAGAAATACTTCAAGTCGCGGCCGGAAGGCGACGCCAGCAAGGCGCTGGGCGACGGCCGCTTCGTCATGCTGCCGGCCGACGCCACCCGGGTGATCGTGGTGTCCGACCCGCTCAAGCAGGCCACCACTACCGTATCGGAATGGGTCTCACGCGAAGGCGTGGCCATCGAGAACATCAAGTCCATCGAGGTGAAGGTTGCCGGTGACGGCTACAAGGTGGCGCGCGAGCACATGGACGCCGCCTGGGTGCTGGACGGCAAGGGTGGCGAACTCGACCAGAACAAGGCCAATGGCGCCACCTATGCGCTGGCCAAGGTGGAAGTCGCTGACGTGGCGGCCAAGGATGCCGATACCGGCATCGACGACACCACCGAGATTGCGGTTGCCACGTTTGATGGCCTCGCGTACCGCATGAAGTTTGGCAAGGTGGACAAGGACCGCACCTATGCCCAACTGGTGGTCGAAGGCACGCCGGCACGCGCTGGCAAGCAGGTGCCGGTAGATGAAAAGCCCGAAGACAAGGCCAAGCGCGAGAAGGCCGAGGCCGAAGAGACCAAGCGCTTCACCGACCGCGTGGCGCGCGAAAAGGCGCTGGCGCCCTTCACCGTGCTGGCGCTCAAGGGCAAGCTCGACGACGTGATCAAGAAGCGCGCCGACATGCTCAAGGTCGAGCAGAAGGAAGAAAAGAAAGACGAAAAGAAGGACGAAAAGAAGAAGGACGACAAGAAGGGCGCCAGGAAGTAGTCCCTGGCACCCGGGGCCGGCGGTGAAGCCGGCCGCCGGCTTTTGCCGGTCAGGCGGCAGCGCGTTGCGCTGCCGTTGTCGTTTCCGGGGCATCGCGGTTGAACTCGGGCATCACCTCGCGTGCAAACGTGCGCAGCGAGTCGAGCGAGCCTTCGAGGTCCATCAGCAGCACGTATTCGATGCCCTGCGCCTGCAGGACCTTGAGCCGCCCGATGATTTCGTCCGGCGTGCCGATCAGGGTGGTTTTTTCGGTGGCTTCGCGCGGGCTGCTGCCGGTTGCCGCCAATGCGAGGGTACCGGCGGTCGCATTCGGATTGACCGTCAGACGACGTACATGCTCGAGGAACTGCGCGCGCAAGGCGTGCTGATGGTCACGCTCCCCGGCGTTCATGGCCATGTGCAGGCCGCGCGTGAGGCCCACGTCCAGCGGGTTGAACACGCGTCCCTGTCCCTCCACCGCCTCGCGGTAGGCAGCCAGGCGTTGTCCGCACACCTCGGGTGTCGACAGCTGGTCGAGAAGCACCTTGATGCCTTCGCGTGCCACCGTGCGGATCACGTCCAGGTTGCCGGCGCCGACCCAGAAGGGCGGATGCGGTTTTTGGGTCGGCGATGGCTCGATCACCACGTCTTCGTAATTCCACCGCTTGCCATGGTGGGAAAAGCGGCCGGGCGAGGTCCATGCCTTGCGGATGACTTCGAGCGCTTCGTTGTAGCGTTCCTCGGCTTCGCTCATCGGAATGCAGAATCCGGAAAACTCCGAATAGCGATAGCCGCGCCCGACGCCAAAATCGAGCCGTCCGTTCGACAGCATGTCCACCGTGGCGGCCTGCTCGGCCAGCAGCGCCGGATTGTGCCAGGGCAGAACGGTGACGCCGGTGCCCAGGCGGATCTTCGATGTGCGCGCCGCCAGGTAGGCCAGGAAGGTCAGCGACGCCGACACCTGGTTGAACCCGGTGAAATGATGTTCGACCATGAACACGCTGTGAAAGCCGAGCTTTTCGGCTTCGCAGATGTAGTCGATGTAGCGGCGGTAGTCCTGTCCGCTGTCGATGGCGACAGCGCTGCCATGGGAGGTGGCGCCGCCGAAGAGTCCGAATTTCATCTTTTTTCCTGTCGTGGTGCGTGGGTTACTGGCGATTCCTGTAGCTGCCCTCGAGATAGGCCTCGAAGAATGCGTGGAAGGTCTCGGCTTCGAACGCGGGCGTCTCGCCCGGGGCCATGCAGGTGGGCGCCGGATTGCAGACCATGTCATCGCCGCCGTTGAGAAAGAACGGCACGGTGACGCGTTCCTCGGGCGGATTCATCACCCGGTGCGGTGTCGGGATAATGCGCCGGTTGGACAGGCGGTTGAGCCACTCGCCGGTGTTGACGATGATGCCCTGGTCGACGTAGCGAACGTTGATCCAGGTGGTGGTGTCGCCCGGCTTCTTGACCTGCAGGCCCGGCACCGGCGACATCGGCAGGAGGGTCAGGAAGCAATGGTCGAAATGGGCGGACTGGGCGATCACGCCTTCTTCCGGTTCACGGTGCGGGTAGTAGTTGAGCCGGTTGTGGAATTCCGGCCGTGCGAAATCGTGATCGAAGAATCCGGCCGGCAGGTCCAGCACGCGGGCGTAGACCCGCACCATCTGCAGGCCCAGTTCCAGCATGGCCGACTGGTATTGCAGGATGTGGTGCCGAAAATCCGGCAGCAGCGCCGGGTCCGGCCACAGGTTCTGTGCCCGGTGGCGCTTGTTGGCCAGCACATCGGGGTCGTCGGCCGCGCGTTCGCGAAACAGCGCCCAGCCCGATCCGTAAGAGGCGCGCGCGGCCTCCTTCTGGAAGGTGCGGGCGTTGCGCCCGACGCCGGAGGGCCAGTAGCCCTGGTGATGAAACCGCGCCCGTGACTTGAGAAGCTCCTCTTCGGGAAGATGGAACAACTCGAGCGTCTGGGCGACGGCATTCTCGACCAGCGACCATGGCACGTCGTGATTGACGATGCACATGAAGCCCAGCCGCGCGGAGATCAGGCGCACATCGGCGGCGAGCTGGTCGAGCGCACCCGGTTCGCCGCGCAACATGGGCCCCACATCGACGACCGGGATATCGACGCCGGCGGCGACCACGGCGGCCACCGCCGGGTCGGGCGGCGGCAGTGTGTCCTGGCGCGACAACGCATCATTCATGGGCATTCTCCGCGTAACGGTTGCGCAACTCGCGCTTCAAGACCTTGCCGTAGGCGTTGCGCGGAAGGTCGTCCACCCAGATGAATTTCTTGGGGCGCCGGTAGTCGGCGATGTTGCGATGGCAGAACTGCTCCATCTCGGCGTCGGTCGGGCGCGGCGCGGTGCCGGCCACCAGCACCGCGGTGACCATTTCGCCCCACTTGCGGTGCGGCAGGCCGATCACCGCCGCCTCGCGGACCCCCGGCATGCCAAGCAGCGCCTGCTCGACCTCGCGCGCATAGACGTTGGAGCCGCCCGAGATGATCATGTCCTTCTTGCGATCGACGATGTAGAGATAGCCTTCGTCGTCGAAGCGGCCGACATCGCCGGTGTGCAGCCAGCCGCCGCGCAACGTATCCGCGCTGGCCTCCGGGCGGTTCCAGTAGCCCTTCATGACGTGCGGGCCGCGTGCGACGATCTCGCCGATTTCGCCGGCCGGTACCTCGCGGTCATCGTCGTCGACGATGCGCACCTCGAGCCCCTCGATCACCCGGCCCGCGGAGCGGATCAGGTGCGGTCGCGCGGCGATGGCCTGGTGCTCCGCATGATCGAGCAGGGTGAGGAACATCGGTGCCTCGGTCTGCCCGAACGACTGGATCAGGACCGGACCGAAGGTTTCGAGCGCGCCGCGCAGCGTGTTGGGGTCGATCGGCGAACCGGCGTAGTACAGGTTGCGCAGGCGCCAGCGGCTGCGGTCCGCCGGCGGCGGCGCGTCGAGCAGCATCTGGATCATGGTCGGCACCAGGAAGCCGTTGGTGATGCCCAGCGAAGAGAACATGTCGAGCACGCGCGGCGGGTCGAAGCGGGCACACACCACGTTGGTGCCGCCGGCGGCGAAGGTCGGCAGCATCAGGAAGCCGGAGCCGTGTGTCAGTGCCCCGCCGTGCAGGGTGACCTCGTCGTCGCCATAGTGCAGGAAATCGCGGACGTAATCCGATACCGTGGTCCATGAGACGTGCGGCAACATGGCACCCTTGGGCGCACCGGTGGTGCCGCTGGTGTACAGGAGCGATGCCACGGCGTCGCCCGGTGTCCGGGCCAGCGGCAGAGGTGCCGCGTCGATCGACTCGAAGCGCCGCGCGGTCGCGCCGGCGGAGGCGCGCACCAGGGCGACGCCGAGTTCGGGAATGGCCGCTAGGGCCGGCCGCTCCAGCAACAGCGACTCCTGGATGATCAGGAGGCGCGCGCCGGAGTCGCGCACCATGTGCGCGAGTTCGTCCTCGAGCAGGCGGATGTTCATCGGCACGACGATCAGGCCGGCGGCGCTGGCGCCGAAGAACGCGGTGACGTATTCCCAGGAGTTGGCCACCAGCATGGCGACCCGCTCGCCGGGCTTCAGACCGAGCGCGGCCAGCCCCGCGGCCAGGCGCGTTACCCGGGAGAACAGTTGTTCATACGAAAGCCGCGCGTCGCCGTCAGGATCGATCAGCGCGATTCGTGTCGGCCAGCGCTCGGCCGCTGCCGCCAGTTCCGAGTGCAGGTTCACTTGCCGAAGAACTCCAGCAAGCAGGCATTGAATGCTGCCGGTTGTTCGATCGCCGGCATGTGCGCCGCCGCCGGGATGACCGCCAGACGGGCGCCAGGCGTGCGTTCGGCCATGTCGCGCATTTCCGCCGGCGTGGCCGCCAGATCGTGTTCGCCCACCACGTAGAGGGCCGGCAGGCGGATTGTCGGCAGGTGCCGCAGCAGGTCGACGTGGCGCACGATGTCGATGCAGTCGGCGTAGGCGGCGGCGTCGGTGCGCAGGATCATCTCGCGCGCGGCCTGGACCACTTCCGGATGGGCATGGTGGAAGGGCTCGGTGAACCAGCGTTCGATGGAGCCCGCCACCACGATGCCTACGCCGTCACGCCGCACCTCAAGCGCGCGTGCGGCCCAAGCGCTGGCGGCCGCCTCCGGCATGTGCGCCTTGGCCGACGCGACCACAATGCTTGAGTAGTCAGCGCCCGCATGGATGGCCGCATGCATGGCCACCATGCCGCCCAGCGACAGCCCCACCAGGTGCGGCCGGGCCACACCGAAGTGGCGGCATACCGCGCGCAGGTCATCCATGAAAAGCTCGAGCGTGAATGGCGGCGGCGCGGCTGACGAAGCGCCGTGGCCGCGAAAGTCGAAGCAGATCGCGCGAAACCCTGCGGCGGCCATGGCCTCGATCTGCGGGCCCCAGCTGGTGGTATCCGAGGCCAGCGAACCCATGAACACGACCGCGGGTGCACCCGCAGGGCCGGCCGCGACTGCGTGCAGCGTCGCTCCATTGACGGGGATGTTTTCGTGGTCCATATAGAGGAACGTTCCTATTGCAATGTAGAGGCTGCATTGCAAGTTTCAGGGTGGGCTGACGCGATTGCGAGTCGAGTTTATATGGGTTGGACGAGCATGGTCAACGAATAGGAGCAGGTCCATATTGTGAGACATGGTGGGCGAGCCAGCGCCCAGGTCTACATTGCGCACGGCATTCCGCGCATGCTGCCGGGGTGCCGCGCGCGTATCGCCGAACTGGGATGGACAGAAGCCGCGAAAATCGCCGAAACCCTGAAGCGATCGCGTTCGGTGGGCGCGCAGGCGTAGGCCCACATACGCAAACTTGGTCTGCGCGACGCAGACGCGTCGGCAGGCGGTTACTCGCCCTTAACGCCTGCCTGCTTCGCAACCCCGCTCCACTTGCCGAATTCGGTGCGGATGAACTTGTCGAAATCCTCCGGCGAACTGGCGACGATCTCGACCCCCATCTTGGCCATGCGCTCGCGCACGTCAGGCAGATTCATCACCGTGCGGATATCGTTGGAAATGCGTGCGACCAGCGCCTTTGGGCTCTTGCCCGGTGCCAGTACGCCACCCCAAAGCGCGGCGGAGAAGCCGGGAATCGCAGCCTCTGCCACCGTGGGTACGCGCGGCAGCAAAGCGGAGCGCTTCTCTCCCGAGTAGCTGATGGCCTTGAGTTTGCCCGCCTCCACCTGCTGCAGGGCTTGCGCCGGGCTGCCGATGTTGAGGTCGACCACGCCCGACATGGCGTCGAGCATGGCCGGTGCGCCGCCCACATACGGCACATGCACCATCTTCACGCCGGCGGCGTTGTTCATCAGTTCCTGCGAGAGGTGGTGCACCGAGCCGTCACCCGGCGTCGAGTAGGTGATCACGCCGGGCTTTGACTTCGCGAGGGCGAACAGCTCGGGCAAAGTGTTGGCCGGCAGCTTCGGGTTGGCCATCAGCAGCAATGGCGAGGAGCCCACCTGCGACACCGGGGCGAAGTCCGCCAGCGCATCAAAGGGCAGCTTGGGCCGTACCGCGGCGATCACCACATGGTTGGTGAGGATCACCAGCAGCGTGTGGCCATCCGGGTTGGCCTTGGCCACCACATCGGCTGCGATGGTGCCGGAGGCGCCCGGGCGGTTTTCAACCACCACGGGCTGGTTCCATACCGTGGGCAACTTGTCGGCCAGAACCCGCGCGAGGATGTCGGCCAGGCCGCCCGGCGGAAAGCCCACCACCAGGCGCACCGTGCGCGAAGGGAATTCCTGTGCCGTCGCATTGAAGGCAAGAAGCCCGGTGATGCAAGCTGCGACCAACGTATGAACGAATTTCTTCATGGTGTCTCCTGTTTTGTTTGTTGTTGCCGATAGCGCGGTTCGATGCGGGCGAATGGGGCGTTCATCAGGGCACACGATATTGTTCAACTATGCCCATGTCCGGATCGCGCCCCAGCCCCGGGCCCTGCGGCACCGCTATACAACCGTCGCGGATGGCAATGGCGTCGCCCATCGGGCTTACGCCCAGGTCGGCGAATGAATACTCGACCATGGTTTCCTCCACGAAGGTGGAAAGGATGTGCAGCGTTGCCAGCAGTCCGGGGCCGAAATAGGGTGAATGTGGCATCACCGCCACGCCATGACGCGCAGCCAGTGCCACCACCTTCATGAACTCGGAGATACCGCCGATCTTGGTGACGCTGGGTTGTGCAAAGTCCACCGCGCCGGCTGCGAACATCTGCGAAAAATGATGCGCGCTCATGTTGTTCTCGCCCGCGCCGATCTTCAGGTCGGATTTTCGGCGCACCTCTGCCAGGCCGGCGAAGTCTTCCGGCGGCCAAACCGGCTCTTCCAGCCAAAGGAGGTCGCAGTCGCGCACCTCGTCGGCCATGGCAAGCGACTTTTCCACCGTCCACGGGCAGTTCACGTCCATCATCAGCGCCGGATCCGCTCCCATCGCCTTGCGCGCGGCGCGCACCAGTTCGCTTTCGACTTCATGCAGCTTGATGGCGCGGTAGCCGCGCTTCAGCGCCTCCGTGGTGTTGCGCGCCACCAGGTCGACGGTGCCGTAGCGCATCAGGCTGGCATAGGCGGGCAGGGTCGAGCGCTTCGCACCACCCAACAGCGCACTTATGGGTTTGCCGGCGACCTTGCCGGCCAGGTCCCACAAGGCGATGTCCAGGCCCGCCAGCGCATACATGGCCGCGCCGCCGCGACCGAGGATGTGCAGCATGCGTTGCAGCGAGTCCGACAAGCCGGCGATGTCGGTCTCGTCCTTGCCGATCACCGAGGGCGCCACCAGCTTTTCAAACGCCTGGCGCGTCGCCGGCCAGATGCTGAAGCCGAATGCCTCGCCCCAGCCCACCAGGCCACGGTCGGTCTCGATGCGGATAAGCAGGATGTCCATCCGACGCGGCACGCCGGCGAACATCGGCTTGGGACCGCCGATCTCGAACGGGACGCTGACGGGGATGGCTTCGGCGCGGAGGATGGTCATGCGGGTTTGTTGTTGTGTGGAACCTGATTCCGATTATCACGCATGGTCATGCCGCAAATGAAAAACGGGGAGGCCGATTTCCGGCCTCCCCGTCGCGGGTAGGTGACCGTTTGGCTAACGCCCGCCTACGAGCTGCCCGTTGGGCATGAACCGCCCTTCGCCGGACGCGCTGTAGTACTCCGATTCCACGGCAGCGGTCAGTTGCGGTGCAGGCTGTGTTTCTGTTGCAACCGGCACGGGCGACGCCGGAGTGGTCAAGGCGTTGGCCGAGGTGGAGTATCCATTGCCGACGAACACGACCATGCCATAGATGATGCCGAGGCCAATGAAGAATTTGCCGAGTGTCCTGGTGTCCATGTTTGTTCCCCTAGTGGTTGCGGTGAATCCGGGTTGCGTGAGCCCGTGACCAGATGATTCACCTGCGCGCACTGGGCGTCCACACGCAGCTCGCAACTGGCGTGCGCAAACGCACCACGCCCTGCGTGGACGGGAGGAATGTGTGACGAATGTCTCGCCCCAAGCGAGTTTGCGGGCCACGCAAGCCGTCGGCTAAGCGCGATTCTGCAGTTTCGGCTTGATGAACTTGATTGGCTGTTCCCGCGCCGGCCGCGGTGCGATGCCGTGCCGTCCCAGGGACGCGTCGAGGTTCTTGCCTTCCGGGTCCGCCAGCGCCGCTTCGCGCGCGGCGAAGATGGCCTTGGCCCTCGCATCGTCGTCAGCTACGGCCGTGCCATCCACCAGGGTGTCGAAGATGCGGTTGAAGTTGGCGCGCCCGCGCTTGTGGGTGTCGCTGTAACCCTTGATCAGGCGCGCGGTCAGCGCGATCTCGAAGGCCAGGCGCGGGTGGCGCGGCGCGGCGGCGACGATGGCCCCGAGCCAGCGCTCGATCATGGCTTGCTCGTCGGCCATGTCATCGTTCCGGTAAAGTTACTTCCAGATGCAGGTCGCGAGCCTGCAGATCACGACCGAATTCAGTCAAGCGCTTCATGAATATCCTCCCGCCAACGCACCAGGCATTCCTCGCTCGCGTCATCAGCGAACCACAGATCGGCTTCGAACGGCAGGTGCGTGAGCGGGCCGCGAGGCTTTTTCGCGCCCTGTCTGGGAACGTGCCCGAGTTCCAGGTGTTCGCGAGCATTCGGCAATTGTTCGCGGAATAGGTACGCAATATGTCGAAAGTTCGTAAGCCCAGTCATCTGCGTTCCACCTTTGCGGCATGGCTATTGGCGGCGGTTCTTGGCTGCGTGTCCTCAGCGTGCGGTCTCGGCGGAGGCGAGGCTGTGCGTGTCAACGCGGATTGGCACCGCCATGCCTTGACAGTTGACCTGCTTGACCATTGGCTCAAGGTGGCGCCGACTGAATCCGGCTTCATGCGTACGGCGTTTGAGCGGGACTGGAAGCCGATTGCTGATCAGCCTGGCTACCTGACCGAGCATGCTCGCCTGGTGTTTTCATTCACCATCGGTTACGAACTTACGAAGGATAGGCGCTACCTTGACGCCGCCATGCGGGGCGCCGATTTCATTCTCAAGCAGTATCGCGACAATGTCCATGGCGGATTCTTTCATCGGGTCTCGCCAGAGGGTAAGGTGATCCACGGAGTAAAGAACCTGTACGCGCACGCATTTGCGCTGCTCGCTATGTCACATATCGCCAGGGTAACTGGGGAAGATCGTTATCGGGCTGCAGCGTTGCAAACATGGGACGAAATCAATTCCTGGATGCGTGACGAAAAAGGTGGTTTTCGCGGGGAAGCGCAGCGTGATTTTTCTAGTCTCGCGCCCGGTGTGGGCTCGCAGAACCCGATGATGCATCTGTTTGAAGCCTTGCTGGCGCTGCATGATGCAACACGCGATCCGGTCGCCCTTGCGGGTGTGAAGAGCGTTGGCGATTTCGTCCTCTATCGCCTTCTGAAGGGAACGCCTGACGGCGGAGGCTATATACCCGAGTGGTACGATGAAAACTGGCAACCGTTGCCAACCAGGGACAAGGGCGGCTACGTCGATCTGGGCCACCAGTTCGAATGGGTCCACCTGCTGATGGCTGCCGAGAAGCGTGGATTGTCTGGTGTCTATGGCCAGAGTGCCGAGCGACTGCTCAAGTTTGCGGTCAAGGTTGGCTACGACGAAACCGATGGCGGCGTGTTCACGAAGATGTATCCGGACGGAACTGTCGATCGGAGCAAGTTCTGGTGGCAACAGGTGGAAGGCATGCGGGCTTTTCTCGCAGTGTCGCTTGCAACTGGACAATCTGACATGTGGCGACGCCATGAACAGACCAATGACCTGGTGCGTGACCAGTTTGTCGACAAGCGAAATGGCGGTTGGTACGCCAAGGCGCGCGGTTCGTGCGGGGGAGAGGGGTGCGGAGGTCCTCAGGTTGAGCCCTATCACATGGTTGGCATGCACCGAGACGCCTTGGCCGTTAAGGTATCAACGAAATAGTCTAGAAGTTTCGAACAGCTACTAGGCTTCCTTCCGCACTGCCGGCTTGATGAACTTGATTGGCTGTTCCCGCACCGGCCGCGGTGCGATGCCGTGCCGTCCCAGGGACGCGTCGAGGTTCTTGCCTTCCGGGTCCGCCAGCGCCGCTTCGCGCGCGGCGAAGATGGCCTTGGCCCTCGCATCGTCGTCAGCTACGGCCGTGCCATCCACCAGGGTGTCGAAGATGCGGTTGAAGTTGGCGCGCCCGCGCTTGTGGGTGTCGCTGTAACCCTTGATCAGGCGCGCGGTCAGCGCGATCTCGAAGGCCAGGCGCGGGTGGCGCGGCGCGGCGGCGACGATGGCCCCGAGCCAGCGCTCGATCATGGCTTGCTCGTCGGCATAGCGCGCGGTGCGGCGGCGCCAGAAGCGCATGCCGGCCATGGCGCGCAACAGCAGGAAGCCGGTCACCGAATTGGTCTTGATGTGCATGCCGATGGAGAGCTTTTCTTCCCAGCCACGACGCACGGCCCAGGCATGGAAGCCGCGGCTCATCGAAGGCGGCAGCATGCCGGCGATTTCATCCAGACCCGGCTTCAGGAATTCGATGATGTGCAGTGGTTCGTCGGGCTTGGCCTGCACCTCGTCGCGCACCCGCGCGAAACGGCTCTTGCGGGTCTTCAGGTCCGCGACCCGGATCACGTCCTCGAAGCTCATCCATAGCGCAAGGTAGCGCGCTGTTTCGGCAGTCAGGGTGCCGTCACCGCGGTCGAGCGCGGCGACGTGTTCCAGGCGCTGGATGTACAGCTTCGCGTAGGCGTCATCCTGGTAGTCGGTAGTGCGCTTGATGCCTTCGGCCACGATGGCGCGTGCGGCGGGATGGAAAGCTTCGGTCGGGATCTTCGCCTGCCCGGGCGTTGCAGCGGGTGGCGCCGCTTCTGCCACGGTGCCCATGCCGGCTACGTAGCCTGCCGCAAAGCCGCGCAGGCTCGCCTCCACGCCTTTTCCCGATGCCTTGATGGCATCCTCGCAAGCCGCGCGGGTGACCGGCAGGGCACGGGTCTTTTCCAGCACGGCGGCAATCGCGCCGAACATCACGGCCGAGATCACCGTGCCGGCCTGCTGCGCGGCGAGCGCCATGTCGAACAACACGGCGTTGCCGGCCAGTTCCAGGGCCGCATCGATGACCCGTTGCCCGTCGTAGCGGCCGTCGCCCATGGTCATCTTTTCCGAGGTGGCGTAGATGCGATGGGTGGAGGCGATCAGCGTGGTGCGCTCGCTCACAAAACCATTCTGCATGGCGCGGCCGGCTTCCACCAGTTCCGAGGCGACCATCAGGTCGACATTGGCGGGTGCGGGTGTGAGGGCGAAGATCGGCCGTTTCGCCAATGCGCCTTGTTCCGGCTGCGGAAAGATCTCGAGGTAATAGGTGGTGGCGCCGGTGCGTTGCGCCACGCCGGGAATCGAGGTGCTTTGCACCGGCAAATGGGCGGCCACCGCCACATCGCGCAGCCAGTCGGCGAGCACGCCGCCGCCTTCGCCGCCGAGCGCGGCCACAAGAATGGTCACCGGTCGTTGGGTCATGGCATTCATGCCGGTTGCAATACACCGATGACGGCGGCGCGGATTTTCGCCTTGAACCGGTCCCAGGCGCTGGCGTTGTGCACGATCTCGGCACGGAAAAACGAGGGGCACAGCGTGGCGGCGTGCGACACCTCGCCGCATAGCCCGCAACCCACGCAGCCGTTGTTCACATGCGCCACCGGGTCCAGCCGTAGCGGGTCGGCAGAGTCCTTGATGGTGAGCGAAGGACAGCCGGAGAGGCGGATGCAGGAGTGATCGCCCGTGCAGGTGTCCTCGTCGACACCGTAGCGCACCCGCACCACCCGCTCGCCGCGTTTGATCTTCTCCGCGTTGATGGGTTTCAGGCGGCGCTGCTTCTCGAGCTGGCATTCGCCTTCGGCGATGATCACTTTCAGCCCGTTGAAGGGCATGGTCATGGCCTCGCGCAACACCTTCAGGGTGTTGGAAACCTTGTAGTTGTCAACCGTCTTCATCCACTTCACGCCCAGGCCGGCCAGGGTCTGTTCGATGCCCATGTCGGTGGCTCGGTGGGTCTGGCTCTGGTGCGGCGAGGAAGGCAGCTCCTGCGTGCCGGTCGCCGACGAGTAGCCGTTCTTCATGATGACCAGGATGCCGTCGTCGTTGTTGAACACCGCGTTGGAAACACCCGAAGACAGGCCGTTGTGCCAGAAGCCGCCGTCGCCCATCACGGTGATGCTGCGCTTGTTGAACAAGGGCCCAATGGCGGAGTTCGACGCCAATCCCAAACCGTAACCCAACACCGTGTTGCCTATGTTGAAGGGCGGCAGGCTGGAGAACAGGTGGCAGCCGATGTCGGCGGACACGTGATAACTGCCGGCTTCGCGCTCGAGCAGTTTCATGGCCGAGAACACCGGGCGCTCCGGACAGCCGACGCAGAATCCCGGCGGACGGTTGGGCACCGGGGCGCCCAGCAGTTCGGCGGCGCGCTTCTTGAGATCGGCGGTGCGTTGCGGGGCGGCGAGGATATCGGCATCCAGTCCTGAAGCGCCAATGGCGGTGAAGAATTTGCCGAGGGCGCGCAGCATCACTTCGCCGGTGTATTCACCCGCCATGGGGAAGACCCCGGTCTCGCCAGGCGGTACGCCAATGGCTTCCTTGCCGTAGAGCCTCGCTTGCACGTCGGCGCGACGCAGGATGGCGTGCAGCGCGTCCTCGATGTAATTGGGCTGGCCTTCCTCGACCACCAGAACGGACTTTCTTGTGGAACAGAAAGCCGTGAGCTCATCCGGGATCAGCGGGTAGGTCACGTTCATCACGTAGAGCGGCACCCGCGAGGCGCCATAGGCATCTGCCAGGCCCAACTGTTGCAGGCCGCGGATCACGGCGTTGTACATTCCGCCCTGGAGAACGATGCCGATGTCGGGGAGCGCCGCCTGCCCGTCGACGCTTTCACCGGCGAAGGTCTCGTTGAGCTTTTCGCGCTTGATGAATTCGACTGCCGCCGGCCAGCGCTTCTCGATCTTGTGCTTTTCCTGCGCGTAGGACGAAGGCGGCAACACGATGTTGCCGTAGTCGAAGGCGGGTTCGGTCATGGTGGCCAGGCGCGAGATTTTCGGCGGCCGGTTGTCCTTGCATTCAAAGGCGCCGTGCACATGGCAGGCGCGGATGCGCAGTTCCACCATCACGGGTGTGTTGGAGGCCTCCGAGAGCTCGAAGGCCTTTTCCACCGAGCGCACGATCGAGGGCAGGTTGGGGCGCGGGTCGAGCAGCCACATCTGCGACTTCATCGCGAAGGCGTGGCTGCGTTCCTGCATGATCGAGGATCCCTCGCCGTAGTCCTCGCCGATGATGATGACCGCGCCGCCTTTGACGCCGGAGGAGGCCAGGTTGGCCAAGGCGTCGGAGGCCACGTTGGTGCCGACGGTGGATTTCCACGTCACCGCGCCGCGCACCGGGTAGTTGATGGAGGCCGCCAGCATGGCCGCAGCACCGGCTTCGGAGGCGTTGGCCTCGAAGTGGATGCCCATTTCGTCCATCAGCTCGCGCGCATCGGCAAGCACGTCGATCAGGTGCGAGATCGGTGCGCCCTGGTAGCCACCCACGTAGGAGACGCCGGATTGCAGCAGGGCCTTGGTCACGGCGAGGATGCCCTCGCCGTGGAAGGTGTCGCCCTCACTCAGGCGCAGGAGCTTGATTTCTTCCTTGAAGGAGCGTTCCATGGCGAACCTCTAAACTGGATCCATCCCGGCATCTTTCTTGGCCGGCAATGCGGCTGGTGAGTTCATGTAATCCAGCATGGCGCGCACCTCTGCAACCCGGGTTGAGGTGGCTGACAGGCCGGCGGAAAATGTCGTGATCAGCTGGATGGCTGGCGGCAATGGTCCCAGAATGTCGATGCCCGGCAGGTGCTTGAGTTCAGACAGTTGCTGGAAGCCCAGGTCCGCCTCGCCCTTGGCCAGCAACGAGCCGACCGGAATGCCCGGGGGCGCCAGCACCAGGCGCGGCTTGATGTCGGCGAGTATGCCCCAGCGCTCGAACAGCTTTTCGAGGTAGACGCCCGACGGGCCGGTGGAGTAACTCACTTTCTTCGCCGCGAGAACTGCGCGCTTGACCGCCTCTTCCGAGCCGATCTCCGGCCTTGCACTTCCCGCGCGCACCGCGACGGCAATACCGGACTTCACCACGTCGACCCGGCTGCCGGCCACCAGGTGGCCCTCGCCGATGAGCAGGTCGATCGCGTTGGCGGCGAGCATCACCACGTCCACCGCCTCACCCGCACGCACGCGCTTGTTGATGTCCACGCCGCCGGCGGCCTCGGAGATGACGGGTTGGCCGGATTCCCGGGTGTACTGCGGGCCGAGCATTGCCAGCAGCTCCTTGGTGGCCATCGAGGAAATGATCTTGAGGGGGGCGGTCATGGTTGTTCTTTGCTGGTTTCTGCCTTGTCGGGCGGCTGCGGCGGGGGCGTGCGAGGCGTGTTGGCAGACGGCCTCCGAGGCCGCCCATGATAGCGCGGCACGTAGGCGTATTCGCAAACACCGCAGGTCAGGATTCGATTCCCACCCAGCCCTTGTGGGAAATGTCGAAAACCACCCCATCCGGATCCCTGAACTTGCGCTCGAAATCGACGCCGCCACCGCCCTTGAGTTCGCGATGGAAGCTGCCGCCATTGGCCTTGATCTTCTCGCTCATCTGCTCCAGATCCTCGACGATGAAGCCCATGTGGTGGATGCCGACGAAGTCCTTGCCGCGCTCGTCGCCGGCGGCGTCCTCGGTGTGGAAATGCAGGAGCGTGAGGTTGATCACGCCGTCGGAAAGGGACAGGCCGTCGCCGTAGGGCGTGATGGCGAGGTTCACGCGCTTGAGCCCGAAGGTCTCTTCGTAGAACTTCGCCGACTTCTCGATGTCCGGTACCGAGATCGCGATATGCCGAAGTTTTGCCATGGGGTTCTCCGTGAGTGGGTAGAAGTGTTGTGGTTTCAGCAAAGGGTGCGCAGCACGGCATGCAGGTTGGCCTTGGCCTCGAACCCCGCGCCTGGCAGTGAAGGAATCATGACCTTGCCGTTTTCGACACGGGTGCCATCCCAGAAGCCGCCATAGAGCCGGGTGTCATCGGGGGCGGATTCGTGGCTGCCCAGGACCAGGCCGGCAACCGCGTGTGCCGCAAACAAGTGGCCGGCATGTGGCCAGAAAGCGCCGCGTTGCCATCCGGCCGTGGCGAATGTGTCGAGGATGCGCCGGTACTCCGGCATGCCGTAGGCGAGCAGCATGTCGATCTGGACGCGGTCCCGTCCGGGTTCAAGTCCCCCGTAGCGCAGCAGGTTTTGCGCATCGTCATGCGAGAACAGGTTCTCCCCGGTGGCCACCGGAGCGCCATAGGCCTGCGCGAACCGTGCCAGGCCGGCGTAGTCGAGCGGGGACACTGGCTCTTCGATCCACGCCAGCTGGAAGCCGTGCATGGTGCGCATCCATTCCCCTGCGTCAGGATCCGCATGACCGTTTGCGTCGATGGCCAGATGCGCGCCCGAAGGCAGCGCTGCCAGCGCCGCCTCGACACGGCGCGCATCGCTGCGGATGTCGCGGCCGTCGACCTTGATCTTGACCGTGGTGTAGCCCAGCGCGAGCGCGGCCTTGACCTCATCCTGGAGGTGACCGACGCCACCGTCGGTCTGGAAGTGGCCGCATGAGGCATAGGTGGCGATGCGCGGTGCTGCGGTGGCATGCCCGTAGGCGCGCGCCAGGGTCTGCCAGAGCGGTTCGCCCAGCAGTTTGGCGCGCAGGTCCCACAGCGCCGCGTCGATCAGGCCGACCGCGCCCGGGCGTTCGCCGTGGCCGCCATCCTTCTCGTCGCGCATCATGGCCTTCCAGCAGGCCTCCGGGTCGGGCAGGCCTTGCGCGTCCAGCAGGCTGTCGGGCGGCGCGTTCAACAGCCGGGGAATGAAGCGCTCGCGCAGCAATCCGCCCTTGCCGTAGCGGCCGATGGAATCGAAGGCGAAGCCTGTGACCGGTTCACCGTCGATCACGCGGTCGGTGATGATGGCGAGTGCGGAGGCGGTCATCGCGCCGAACGAGATGGACGCATTGCGCATTGCGGCGGCCAGCGAGACCGTGGTCTCGCGAATCGCGAGGATTTTCACGCCGCGCTTTCAGGCGACCCGGCCCAGCGCACGCAGCACCCGCTCCGGGGTGAAGGGTTGCTGGTCGACCCGGCAGCCGAAGGGCGCCAATGCGTCGTCAAGCGCATTGGCCAGGGCCGCGGCCGCGCCAATGGTGCCGGCTTCGCCAATGCCCTTGGCGCCCAGCAGGGTGCCGGTCACGGGCGTCTCGACATGGTCGATGATGATGTCGGGCATTTCGGCGGCCATCGGCACGAGATACTCGGCCATGGTCGCGTTCTGCATCTGGCCGGTGGCGTCGTAGAGACATTCCTCGAACAAGGCGGCACCCAGTCCCTGCACCACCCCGCCGCGCAACTGCTCGTCCGCGAGAAGCGGGTTGATGATGCGGCCGCAGTCCTCCACCATCCAATGCCTGATCACGCGGATGAAGCCGGTATCGACGTCGACTTCCACCAGGCTGGCCTGGATGCCGTTGGCGGCCAAGTACGGGCGGTTGGGGATGGCATAGGCCACGCAGGCGGAATCGATCGCCACGCCGGCCGGCAATTCATGCTGGCGGTAGTGCAGCAGCGCCGCCAGTTCTGCGAGTGCGATGGCGCGCCCGTCAGCATGGAAGCCGGCAGCGTCGAGCGTGAGAGTGTCGGGCTTGGTGCCGAGCACGGCGGCCGCCACCGTGGCCAGGCGTTCGCGCAGCAACCGGGCCGCGGCGAGCGCCGCTTCGCCGCCGACGGTGAGGCCGCGCGAGGCCCAGGTGCCGCCGCCCACCGGCGTGGTGAGCGTGTCGCCGCGCATGATGCGCACCGAAGCGAGCGGGAGCGCGAGCGTATCGCCGATCAGTTGCTGCAGGGCTGTATCGATGCCCTGGCCCTGGTCGCTCGAACTGCTCACGCAGGTGACCGCGCCACCGGGTTCCAGGCGCAGCATGCAGCCGTCGTGCGCCACCACCGGCGCGCCCGAGGCTCCATAGAACGCCGGGCCCGGCGCGGTGGTTTCGATGAAGGCGGCCAGTCCGATGCCGAGATGGCGGCCGTTCGCCCGCGCGCTGCGTTGCTGTTCACGCAAGGCCTTGTAGTCCATCAGTTCCAGCAGCCGTTCCAGGCAGGCGGCATGGGACGAAGGGCCGAAATCCATGCCGTTGACGGTCGCGCTGCCATGCAGAGCGGCGTTGCGGTAGTTGCGCCGGCGCATCTCCGCCGGGTCGATGCCGAGTTCGGTGGCTGCTGCATCGATCAGGCGCTCGGTGACCGAACAGGCCACCGGCTGGCCGACGCCGCGGTAGGCGCCCACCGGCGCCTTGTTCTGGAAAGCGACACGCAAGCGGCCCCTGAGGCCTGCGGCGCGATACGGCGCGCCCACCACCGAGATCGCATGCACGCCTTCGAGCACGCTGGTGCGCGGATACATAGAGAAGGCGCCGATCTCCATCAGATCGTCGCTGCTGAAGGCGAGCACCTGGCCGTCGGCGTCCACGGCGATCGCCGCTTCGACCTGGTGTGCACGTGCATGCACGTCACTGCCAAAGGCTTCAAGGCGGTCGCAGACGTACTTGATCGGGCGGCCCAGTTGCATGGCAGCGGCGACGGTGGCCATCTCGTCGTCGTACACATGCAGCTTGATGCCGAAGCCGCCGCCGACGTCCGGCGTGATCACGCGCACATCGACCTCCGGCAGGCTAAACAGGCGCGCAATCGCGGCACGGGTCTGGTGCGGCACCTGGGTCGACTGGTGCACCGTGAGCTGCCGCATGACCGGGTCGAACTCGGCGACGATGGTGCGCGCTTCCAGCGGCACGCCGGTGTGCCGCCCGAAGCGCAGGCTGCGGCGGATCACACGATGCGCACCTGCGAACAACGCATCGACCGGCCCGGCATCGATGGCGTGGGAGAAAGCGAGGTTGTTGCCCAGCTCGGCGTGGATCGCGGGGCTGCCGGCTTCGAGCGCGGCGGCCGCATCGGCCACTGGCGGCAGTTCCTCCCATTCGGTTTCGATGGCAGCGACGGCATCTTCAGCCTGGGCACGACTGGCTGCGACGACGATGGTCACCGGCTGGCCCTGCCACAGCACGCGGTTCAGGGCTAGCGGTGGCTGTGCGGAGGAACGATGTGCCGGCAGGCTGTTGAATGTGGTGGTCCAGGCAGGGCATATCGCGGCCAGCGCCGGCCCGTCGAAGGCCGCGACCACGCCGGGCATGGCACGCGCGGGTGCCAGGTCGAGCGCGACGATGCGCCCATGCGCCAGCGGGCTGCGCAGGAAGGCCGCATGCAACAGGCCGGGCATGCGCAGGTCGTCGGTATAGCGTCCGCGCCCGGCGATCAGGCGCCTGGCCGCCGCGCGCGGCAGGGCGCGGCCGACCAGCGGGTCGGCCTTGTCGGCTTCGGGCGGGGGTGTGGGGGTCATCGCCTAGGGCTTGCGCTCGAGCAGCGGGCGCAGGATGCCGACCGACTCCGGGGCGCGCTTGGTGAGTTCGGCCCAGTAGGCGCTGTAGGCCAGCTTCACGTAGTCCGGGCCGAGGTTGACGATCTTGATGCCGGCGTCGGTCTGGCGCTTGGTTTCGCTGGCGATTTTCTCGGCGGCCCAGCGGGTGTTCTCGGTTTCCAGCCATTCGCCCATGCGGGTGAGGAAGGCGCGCTGGTCATCGCGCAGGGCCTTCCACTTGTTCTGGTTCACCAGCACATTGACCACGACGTTGAAGAAGCCCGGATCGACGCGGTACTTGGTGTCGCCGCCCCAGCCGAGATCGAAGATGCCGATGTAGGGCCAGCCATAGCCGTCCACCACGCCGCGCTCCAGCGCGGTTTTCACCTCGCCCGGCGGCATGGTGATGGGTGCGGCGCCTAAAGCCTGGAAAAAGGCCGTGTAGTTGGGCACCGTGCGCAACTTCCAGCCCTGGAAGTTGGCCGAGGTGGGCTGCTTGGTGGTCCAGATATGGAAGGGAATGCCTTCGCCATAGGCGGCCAGGTACCAGGCATTCATCTTCTGGTTGGTGATCTTGTTGAGTGCGTCCCATGCTCCGGAGGCGCGCTGTTGCTTGAACGATAGTGGCGACATGATCACCGCGTCCGCCTCAGGCATGTTGCCGGCGTAGAACGAAGGTGGCACGGCGGCGATGTCGAGCACGCCGGTGCGCACCGCGTTGCCCTGCTCCAGGCTGGGGATGGCCGAAGGGCCACCCACCAGGTTGATCTGCACCAGACCCTTGCCCTCGGCGTTCACATGGGCGACGAAGCGGCCGAACATCTCGCCGAACACGGTGTTGGTGGGTACGAACACCGCCGCGCGCAGCACGGTTTCCTGCGCCAGTGCGGAGCCGGTGCCGAGTGCTGCGGCGATCAGGGCGAATGCGAGTCTGCGTTTGATGCTCATGGAACCTCCGGAAGAAGCGGTGAAGTGGGGAAGCGGTTAGAAAGGGATCGCAAACGCGCGGTGTGGCGCATCGCAGTTGAGCAGGTCAACCCGCTTGTGCGCGATGCGCAGGCCCTCGGGCGTGCGCCGCAGTCGGTGCTCGCAGGCAGCACTGAAAAGGCGCTGTTCGCCATTGCGCCACTCCACCATCAGGAGCATGGAGCGCAGCAGGTATTCGCCGCCGCCCAGATCCTGGCCGACGAGGTTGCTCAGGTGATGATGGGTGCGCACCGGTGGCGCCTGGATATGGGTTTGCGGGTGGGAAAGGCGCCGCGCACGCAACTGCAGGAGTGGCCTGGTTTCATGGAAAAGCGAAAGGGAGTCTTCCGGCGACGCTTGCCCAGGCTCGGAAGGCACCCAGTACACGCCGTCCTCGGCGAACAGGTCCACCCAGGCTTCATAGTGGCCGGTATCCAGCAGCCGCGCCTCCTCGAAGGCGAATTCGCGCAGTTCGTCCAGTACGCCCGGCGCCAGTGCGCCACCGACAGCAGCCTTCAGATCGCCCATGTTCATGCGGCCTCCGCTTCCATCCAGGCACGCCAGGCACGCATTTGCGCGCGCACCGGCAGCTCGCTGGTGCCGGGCGCGTCGACAGCGCCACTAACTGCGGGCGCATCGCGCCCGATGGCACGGCTCATGTCCACCCATTCGGCTGCCGGGTCGACGAGCCCGCGCTGGCACCGCTCGAAGATTTCGAGGTCATCGGAGGCCACCAGGGACGCGGGTGAACTGGCCGTGTTGAGAAAGCGCAGGCTCAAATCAAACATCTCCGGCGGCGCGCCTTCCATGCGAAAAAACAGGCTGGTGACGACGGTGCGATCCACAGCAACAGGCTGCACGATGCGCATGGTCTGGAAGCGCGTATTGATGGAAATGTTCGGCCAGATCAGGTTGTTGAAGCGGTCCATCGCAAGGATCTCGCGCACCCGGGCTTCACCATGGGTTTCGACCAGTGTCATGCGATAGCGCTCGAACACCGGATCGGCGCGCTCGCTGGCGATCACGCCATCGCGGTAGAAGCCGTCCATGTAGACATGCCCTTCGGGAAAGGCGTGCAGGCCGATCTTTTCCCACTCGGAAAGCCGCAGACCGTTGGCCAGCAGCATCTGCGCGGTTTGCCCGGCCTGGCCTTCGAGTGTGGTCGTGTCACGCCGTTCGCGCGCCACCGCCACCGAGCCGCCGTGCACATACTGCGGGTGCACCAGGTCGACCACGTTCTCCATGAAAAGCTTCCAGTTGCCGCGGTACTCCATGCGCAACCGGCCACCGGCCTGTACCAGCGCACCACCGGGTGCGCGATCGACCATGTTGTCGAGCGCACTGGCAAGCCCGCCCAGAAAGGTGGGCAGGTCCGGCCCCGCGGCCGCGCCCGAGCCGAACACGAAGCCGCGATAGCTGGCCACCCGCGCCACGCGGGTCAGGCTCGGTCCGCGCCCGCCCCCGGCGAAGCCTTTTGCATACCCCTCCGGTGCCGGCACGCTGTCGAGCGAACCGTCGAGCCGGAAGCTCCATGCATGATAGGCGCAGGTGAATAGCCGCGCATTGCCGCGCGGCGCCATCATCACCCGTGCACCGCGGTGCGCACAGCGGTTGTGCATGGCGGCGATGCCGCCATCGGCACCGCGCGCGACGATCACCTCGTCCGGCCCCAATTGCGCCAGCACATAGTCGCCCGGCTGCGTGATCTCGCTCTCGTGGCACAGGTAGATCCACGCGCGGCGGAAAATGCGCTCCTGCTCCAGCGCGAACAGCGCCGCATCCGCATACACGTCGCGGTGCACCGCATCCGGGCGCAGCAGGCCGGCGATGTCAGTAGCGATCAAAGCGAGAAGATATTTGCATTTGCATACGTTGTGAAATTACTATTCACCTACCGGTGTGTCAAGGCAAACCCGACCGGACCCATTCCCGTGGAACAAACATGGCCATTTCCAGGAAAGCGAGCAAGGCGGACCTCGAGAACTACAACCTCGATGACTCGATCCCTTACATGATGAATCGGGTCGCCGGGCGCCTGAACCGCTCGCTCGAAGACGATCTGCTGAAACTTGGCGTCACCTTCCAGCACTGGCGTGTTCTGGCGGTGCTGGCACGCGGCGACGGCATCTCGATTGCCGACTTGTCGGCTTACGCGGTGGTGCCGCACTCGACCTTGAGCCGCCTGCTGACACGACTGGAGGGCGACAAACTGGTTGAGCGTAGCGCGGAGACGCCGGACGGTCGCACCGCGCGAGTCCTCATCAGGCCTCGTGGACGCAAACTCTATGAGCGCATCCTGCCGCTGGCGACCGGATGGCGCGATGAGGCTCTGTTGGGATTTTCGGTGGGAGAGAGAGATGTGTTGCTCGGGCTTCTCAAACGGATGTTGGCAAATCTGGAGGCCCCCGAAGGGAAAATCGATGTAGAGTCGTAGCTGCTTTTCGTATGCCCGCTTACGACCCAAAGCTGACTTTTCAACCCGAGCAAAGCGGACATTTCAACGTCATCGATTTCGCGTCGTATGAAACCGAGGCGTTGTTTTAATCGCGATAGTCCAAGACGCCGCTAGACAATGAACGCACAGTCACCATTGGTTGGTAGAAGGCTCGCAATATTGATCTTGGTGCTATTGATTTCAGCAGTTGCGTCTCCGCGCCTGCTCAATGAAATAGTGGGAGTCGCAAGTGCAGCCGACCCCAAGATCGCGCAAATGTCGCCGACCAACGAACGCATGATCAGGGAGGCCCGTGAGGCGGAAGAAAAGCGGCTGGCGAAGATCAAGGCGGAGGACGAGGCGCTCGCACGACTACCGCGAGACCAACGCGTCTTGAAGCCAAAGTCGGTAAAGCGCGATGGCAAGGAGTTCCTCGAGTTCGATATGTACGGAGCGCGATTTCGAATACCGCGGGAGTATCTTGGGCAGGTTCCACCGGATGGAAACTTCGTTGACGGTTATTTCACCTGGCCCGAAAAGAAGCCCTTTCGCAACACGAACGTTCCGCGACGGGACTTGATCAAGTTTTGGATCGACGGTTTTCGAACACCGTCCGAGCTCGCCGAGATCATTGTGGATGGATGGAAAACCCACTACACCCGAACAACTACTGGTGCAACCAAGACTGCGGTTGTTGGTACCGGTGCGACCGAATATCTCGGATCTGGCTACTTCATCTTGCGGGACAAATCAGATGTACGTTCCCCATCGGGGGACATTCTCTGGCTGACCAGACGGAGCACGTCCCCGGGTGATCGCGACAAGGATGAATATGTGACTCGATTTGCCTATCGTGGCGTGGAGATCGCATATTTTTTTGAACGTCGCCTGGCCGTCGATTGGAAAGAGATCAATGAAGAGTTGCTGCGCCTAGTCATCGAATGGAGCAAGGAGTAGCCGACCGTCACCGGTGTTGCTATAGCCTTACTCGAGCAATAAGAATTGAAGGTCCGCTTTGGAGCCGTCTCGGCAATGTCGCTTATTGGCCGACAGCAGCCATACACGCAGGCCTCCGGGATGAGATGTACGCCAAGGGATACGGCTCATCGCAACGCATGGCGCCACCGTCTGGAGAATGTGCGACACGGTCGCATTGCGCAATGCCGCGA
This sequence comes from Burkholderiales bacterium, assembly GCA_965279115.1. Classification (GTDB taxonomy): domain Bacteria; phylum Pseudomonadota; class Gammaproteobacteria; order Burkholderiales; family JAEUOS01; genus JAEUOS01. Next base: position 1,154,160 of record OZ257137.1, on the reverse strand, counting down.
ATTTCATTTCCATCAGCAACTGCCCGTGGAGTGGCAACCCTACGGGCAGTTGCATAAGCGGCTTCACCCCCAGGAGCGGGTCAACAGTTCGTCGAGGGCATCAATGATGCGTTGCCCGTCGCCGCTAAGCGAACCTACAACCTTGCCCAATCGATCCACAGGCACCGAGGAAATTTCCAGGGGGTGCAGGATTACAGGCACGCCCTTGATCCGGAATTCCGGGTTGAAGCGTTCGCGATCCACTGCTCCAACGGCTGATTTGCGCACCAGTGGCACCACCACACGGCGTCGGAAGTCATCGTAAAGCGCCGATTGAACTACTACGACGTACGGAATCGACTCGTGGTTTACACCCTTGTTTTCGTGGATGTCGAATTGCGGCATCTATAGAGGCGAGTGTTCGTCAGCGAACGAACCATGCGTATCGTTGAAGCGGTTCCATGTCGCAGAGACTGCGGAGCACTCCCGTGCCCTTGCGTCGCGGGTTTTCTGCTCCCGCGCCACATAGTCGGCCAGGAGTGTCTCGACAACGTTGGAAAGATTATCTGTCAGGTCCCGAGCCTGCGCTACCAGGTCCTCGTTCACCGTAAGATTGATGGGACGTTTGCGGGCGGAAACGTTGTACATGGGATCGTACCCCGGCCAAGGATGTTCATGCGCATTATATGCGCATGAATCGCAATTGACGCTGTGGCTGGCTACCCGATCAACGCGGGCAACCAGGTCGCCACCTTGGGCACAAAGAACACCAGTGCCAGCAGGATCAGGCTCATCGCCACGTAAGGCGCCACCGCGTGGAATGTCGCCGCTGCATTGCGGCTGGTAGGGTTGGACGGGAGGGAAGTTCGCCAATAATGCGGACTAAGTCCATGGACTTAGTTATAATCGAACCCATCACGTTGAAGATGGAAAAAGAACATGCTTGTGAACGTCCATGATGCCAAAACGCAATTTTCAAAATTGCTTGAACAAGCGCATGCCGGCCAGGAAATCATTCTCGCCAAGGCGGGCAAGCCCTATGCGCGCATGGTGCCGCTCGAGGCGGCGGCGCCGCAGCGCTTGCGCGGCCGTCTGAAGGGCATCGACGATTCCGCGTTCTTCGAGGCTTTACCGGACGAGGAACTCAAAGCCTGGGAGGGGAGGGGCGGCTGATGCGCCTGCTCCTCGATACCCATACCCTGCTGTGGTGGTGGCAGGATGACAGGCGTCTGTCCAAACGCGCCGCGTCAGTCATTGCCGATGAGGCCAACACGGTCCTGGTCAGCGCCGCCAGCGCGTGGGAAATCGCCACCAAGCATCGCATCGGCAAGCTGCCGGGCGCGGAAGCGGCCGTCAGCCAGTTCAACGAACTGATCGCCGCCGATGGCTTCACGCATTTGGCGATCACCAGCCAGCATGCGATCAAGGCAGGCGGATTTGTCACCGAGCATCGCGACCCGTTCGATCGCATGCTCGCGGCTCAGGCCATCATCGAAGGCGCGACGCTGGTGACCAACGACGTGGCGATGAAGCAGTTTCGGGCGAAGTGCGTCTGGTAGGACGCCCAACCGACGTTGCGTTGCTTCCCGGATTCGCGCCGGGCCATCCGAGTCCGCTGCGCTACCCGATCAACGCCGGCAACCAGGTCGCCACCTTCGGCACGAAGAACACCAGCGCCAGCAGGATCAGGCTCATCGCCACGTAGGGCACCACCGCCTGGAAGATGTGCAGCATGGTTACCTCGCGCGGGGCCACGCCCTTCATGGTCATGAGCAACAACCCATGTGGCGGCAGCAACAGGCCCAACTGCATGCAGATCAGGAACAGCACGCCGAACCAGATCAGGTCGACGTTAAGCGCAGTCACCACCGGCATGAAGATCGGCAGCGTGATCATCATCATGCTGACCTGGTCGACAAAGATGCCGAGGAAAATCAGCATCAGCATCATGCCGGCCACCACGGCCCAGGGCGGCAGGCCGGCGCCGGTGATGGCTTCGGCCAGGCCGTTGGAGGCGCCGGAGAAGGAGAGGATCTGCGCAAAGGTGGTGGCGCCGACGATGATGAAGAGGATCATCGCGGAGATCGCTACCGTGCCCTTGAGGGAGTCGAGCAGGATGCGCCAGGTGAGTGCACGGTAGGCCATTGCCAGCAGCACCGTGGCAAAGGCGCCCAGCGCGGCGGACTCGGTGGGGGTGCCCCAGCCGGCGGCCATCGCGCCCACCACCACGCCGAAGATCGACACCAGCGGCACCACGTATATGAGGAAGGGCTTGAAGCGCTCGAAGCCGCTGTGCTGCTCCACGTCGGAGTTTGGGGCAAGGCTGGGGGTGAGTTTCACCCGCACGATGATGTAGCCGACGAACGCTAGCGAGAGGATGAGGCCAGGCATCACGCCGCCGAGCAGCAGCTTAGAGATCGAGATGCCGGAAAGCGAGCCCAGCAGCACCGTCAGCGCCGAGGGCGGGATCAGCATGTCGACCGCGCCGATGGCCATCACCGGACCGGTGGCGATGGTCGGGTGGTAGCCGCGCGCCAGCATCACCGGCACCATCAGGCTGCCAAGCATGGCGGTGGTGGCGATGGTTGAGCCGGAGATGGCCGAGAACACCGTGCCGGCCACCACTGCCACCACGGCCAGGCGCCCGGGTACCTGGCGGATCAGGCGTTCGATGCCGTCGATCACCTTGACGGCCAGTCCGGTATGGAACAGCACTTCGCCCATCAGCACGAACAGTGGAATGGGCGTGAGCGCAAAGCTCATCACGGAATTGACGCTGTTGCGCGTCAGTTGCATGAGCCCCGGCTCGCCGCCCAGCCAGATCCAGGCGCCGATGAGATTGATCACCAAAAACGAAAAGGCGACCGGCAGGCCGATGAAGAGCAATACGGTGGATCCGCCCAGCATCAGCCAGGCCGCGGCTCCCCAGCTCATGCAGCGCTCACGGCGTCGTCACGCGGCCCCACGTCGCCGTTGGCCAGGCGCCACATGCGGAAGATGAATTCCACGGCCAGCAGCGCGAAGCACACCGGCAACGGCACCAGGAACCACCATTCCGGCATGACCAGCGTCTTGATCGATTGCGCACCGGCCTGGTGGCTATTCAACGCCGCGGCCGCACCGTACCAGAGCATCCACAGGCAGCAGGCAAAGCCTACGATGTCTGAAATCCATTCGCTCACGTAGGCAGCCTTCTTCGGCAACGCCCGCAGCAGGATGTCAACGCGGATGTGGCGACCTCCGCGCAGCAGCCATGGCGCCGCCAGCATGGTGATGGCGTAGAGCATCAACTCCGAGATCTCGTTGCTCCACGCCAGGCCCCGGCTCACGCCGGGGATCACCACATTGCGCGTGAACACGTCCCCGCAAATGGTCAGCATCATGGCCAGCAGGATCAGGCTGGCCAGTACCGCCAGGGCGTCGGAAAGTTTGCCGATGGCGGCGTCGAAGCGTTGCACGCGAATTACTTGGAGGTGAGCGTCTTCAGTTTCTTGGCGAAGTCGGGGCTGGCCTTGAAGGCGCTGGCCCAGCCGGCGTCATAGGCGGCGTCGATGTACTTCTTGGTGCCGGCGGCGTCGAATTTGATCACTTGGATGCCGGCCTTTTCCTGGCGCGCGGTTTCTTCAGCCGTGTAGTTCTTCCACAGCGTGGGGTTCTGCGCTTCCAGCGCCAGGATCTGCTTTTCCAGATAGGCGCGCTGGTTGGGTTTCAGGCCCTTGAACTTGTCCAGGTTCATGATGATCGACACCTCGGCGTCGTAGAAGCCGGGGTCGATGCGAAACTTGGTTTTCTCCTGCCAGTTGAGGTCGAAAATGCCGCCGATCGGCCAGCCGTAGCCGTCGACCACGCCCCGTTCCAGCGCGGTATAAACCTCGCCCGGCGGGGTGGTCACCACATTGGCGCCGATGGCCTGGAAGAAGTCGCGGTACACCGGGGTGATGCGGATCTTCAGGCCCGTGAGGTCAGGCTTGTCGACCTTCTTCGTCAGGTACACATGGAAAGGCTGGTTCTCGACCATGCGGCCCAGGTAGGCCATGTTGGCCTTCTTGTTCCACACCTCGTTGATGGCCGCAAAGGCGCCGTTCTTGCGCTGCTCGGCGATCGGGATCTGCGTCAGTTTCAGGAAGTCCGCCTCCGGCATCACGTTGGTGTAGAAGGCGCCGGTGGAAAGCCCCATGTCGACCACCCCGGTCTTGACCGCATTGCCCACCTCGAAGGTCGGGATGGCTTTCGGTCCGCCGATGAAGTTGATCTGCACATTGCCCTTGCCTTCGGCATTGACCTTGGTGATCCACTTCTGCAGCAGCTGAACGTAGTAGCCGTTCTCGGCGAAGGCGCTCACCATGCGCAGCGTGATTTCCTGCGCCGAGACGGTAACGCTGGTGGCGGCCAGCAGGGCGCCGGCGGCCAGTTTCCAGGGTTTGAACATGGGTCTTCCTCTTTGGATTTGTGGTTATGTGGCGTTGCTTACTGCATCTTGCACTGGCTGGCGAACGAGTCCTGGTGCGCCGTCAGGATCTTGCCCATGATGCGGTTGGTGGTACGGCCCTTTTCGTCCTTGCGCACCACGCGCAGGTAGTAGTCCTGGATCGGATAGTTGTTGTTGTTGAACTTGAAGGCGCCGCGCACCGATTTGAAGTCCGCCGCCTTCAGGGCCTTGCGGAAGGCTTCCTTGTCTTCCACATTGCCCTTGACCTTCTTCACCGCCGAATCAATCAGCATGGCCGTGTCATAGCCCTGGGATGCGTACATGGTGGGCAGGCGTCCGTACTCCTTCTCGAAATCGGCGACGAATTTCTTGTTCTGCGGATTGTCGAGATCATGGCCCCAGTGCGAGGTGTTGATGGTGCCAAGCAGGGAATCGCCCACCGGCTTGATGGTGTCTTCATCGGCCGAGTAGCCCGGCACGAGCAGCTGGATGCTCTTGCCCAGGCCGGCGGCAGTGAACTGCTTGATGAAGTTGATGCCCATGCCGCCCGGCAGGAAGATGAACACCGCTTCCGGCTTCTTGGACTGCATGGTCGCGAGATCGACCGAGAAGTCCAGCTGGTTCATCGGCGTGTAGACCTCGTCGACGATGTTGCCCTTGTAGAGGCGCTTGAAACCGGAGAGGTTCTCGCGTCCGCCCGGATAGTTGGCGCCGATCAGGTACACGTTCTTGATGCCGCGCTCGGAGACGAACTTGCCCATTGCGCTGGGAATGTCCTCGCTCTGCCAGGAGGCGACGTAGAAATACGGGTTGCACTTGGCGCCGGCGTAGTCGTTGGGGCCGGTGTTGGGGCTGATGTAGAAGGTCTTGGAGTCGAGCACCGTCGGCAGGATGGGCAGCAGGATATTGGTGAACACCACGCCGGTGATGACGTGGGATTTCTGCTGTTGCAGGAAACGGTCTGCCGCCTGCTTTGCCACATCAGGCTTCAACTGGTCGTCGACGATCTGCAGGTCCAGGTTGATGCCGCCCAACTTGCCGCCGGAATGCTTGACCGCCAGGTTGAAGCCGTCACGGATGTCCACGCCCAGGGCGGCGGCGGGCCCGGACAGGGTTGTCAGGAACCCGACGCGCAAGGTGTCGGCGGCTTGTGCGGGTACGCATAACGAAAGTGCCGAAGCCAGCAGCGCGGCAACGGATCCTGCGAGACGGAATTTCATGGCATCTCCTGACGGAAAACGGAAGGCGCCGGGTCCGCCGGCGCGCGAGACCGAGACTGTAGCAAAGTTCGCGCCTGCGTCCCTGTACAGGCACGCGGCGCTGACGCACAATCGCGCCAGACCCTTTTCGTTATGGACGCCACCATGAATGCAGTACCCGACGCCAACCGCCCCGACGCCGCCCTGATCGCAGCCCTGGAGGGGGCGAACTACCATCCGCTGTGGGACCGCTACAAGCGCATCACGCCCATGGCGCCCGGCGCGAAAGATGCGCCCATGCACTGGCGCTGGAAGGATTTCGAGCCCTTCACCGTGCGCGCCGCACGCGAGGTGCCGATCGAGGATGTCGAGCGGCGTGCCATCATCATGGTCAACCCGGCGTTCGGCGGCGCCACCACCACCACATCCAACCTGATCGGCGCCTTCACCATCCTCAATCCCGGTGATCGCGCCGTGCCGCATCGCCATACCGCGTCCGCCATCCGCTTTGCCACGCGGGCCGAAGGCGCGTGCACCGTTGTCAACGGTCGGCGCTGCGCGATGGACGAGGGCGACCTGGTGCTTACGCCGCCGATGTGCTGGCATGGCCATATCAACCAGGGCGAAGAGCGCACGGTCTGGTTCGATGCCGCCAACATGCCCCTGGTCTGCAACCTGGACGCCAGTTTCTTCGAGCCGGGGAGTCGCGGTGCGGAGGCGTTCTGGGAAGTTGACGAGGGTGACGAACGTCTCTGGAAGGGTGCCGGCATGGCCGTACCCGGCGAATCGGCCGCCGCGGCGGCCGCGCACTCGGCCAAGTATCACTATCCCGGCGCGGTCACGCGCGCCCTGCTGGCCTCGATTCCGCCCGGCGCGGATGGCGCCAAACACCTGCGCTATACCAACCCGATGACCGGCGGTGCCGTCATGCCCTCCCTGGATTGTTACGCGATGCGTCTTTCAAAGGGGGCCGGCACGCGGGCGCGGCGCTCCACCGCAAATGCCATCTGCCTGGTGGTGTCAGGCTCTGGCAGCAGTACGGTGGGCAGCACCAGCTTCGGCTGGGAGAAGCACGATGTCTTCACCATTCCGCACTGGACCTGGGCCAGCCACACCGCCGCCGGAGGCGATGCCGACCTGTTTGTCGTCACCGACCGTGCGATGTACGAGCACCTGGGCTTGTTGCGCGAGGAAATGCAATAGCCTGTCCCGGCAGGTTTCACCCGCCGGAACGATCGGTTCAGACCCAGACCTGCAGCACGTAGTCGTAGGCGGCCTGGCCGTTGAACATATCCACGCGCTGCAGCTTGATGCGGAAGTCGTTGCCCTTCTTCACCAGCGTGTGGCGGTAGGTGCCGCCGAAGTGGCGCACGCTATCACGGCGCAGTTCCATCATGTGGAAGCGCGAGCGGACCACCACTTCCTTCGCGCTGTCCTTCTCGATGACGACGTTGCCGACCACGTGGCTGGTGGCCCACATCGGTGCCTGCGACCAGGCATTTGGATGGGTGACGCGACCCATGCGCACCTGCATGAGCATCTTGTCCTCGGCGAAGATCGAGGCCGAGCCTTCCCATTCCGTCTGCTCCGGCATGACCGGCATCCAGTACACGCCGTCGTCGGCGAACAGGTCGATGTAGTCCTGCCAATGTTTGTTGTCGAGGAATTCGGACTGGCGATAAAGAAACTGTGAAACGCGTTCGAGGAGGCCGGTCGCGGCCCTGGCCGGTGCCGACACCGCGCGCGGCGCGCGCACCGCGGCCGGCTTGGCGCGCGGTGAATGGTCCGGCGCGATGGCCTGGGCGCCGGTGCGTCCCTTTGTTTCGCCGGCCAGCAGTGTCACGCCCCCCTGGAGCGCGCGTTCAATCCGTTTTGCAGCCGCCTTGGGTTTTGCCGCAGCCCTGGCGGCCATCGGCTTTTTGGCAGTCGCGGCTTTCTTCGCCGCTGGTTTGCGTGCTGCCGGCTTCTTCTTCGTGGCCATCACAGGCTCCCTTGCATGTACTTGGTCCAGGCCTGGAACTGGCTGCGCATCACGGCCTCGGAAGTCCCCTTGTTGGAATAGGTGACGCCGTTCTCGACGGTGTCGCGACCGTAGTCGCGGTGGAAGCTGACCCAGTCGCTGCCGTTCGATTCGAGGCCCCATTGGCCCTTGGTCCAGTTCTCGAGGTCGTCGGCGTTGATCATCGTGGCCGGCGAATTCACCAGGTTGTAGTACCAGAGCGAACGGCGGTAGATCGCCTCCGGCGCGCCCTTCAAACGGAAGTGCCAGATCTCCGACAAGGTCTTGTTCGGGCCGAGCGGGCGCAGGCAACGCAACTGCTGCAACGGCGACTGCACCGACAGATAGGGATAGACCAGCACATGGTGGATCGAGCGCGACAGGTATTCCTCGGACTTCTCCTTGCCGTAGGCCTTGACCATCAGTTTTTCGTAGGCTCTGGTGTCAGGATCCTGCGGACGCAAGCCCATGTAGGCCTTGAGGATGCCGTGGCCGCGCGGAAAATTGATGGTCTGCACCGTGTCCCATTTGTCGAAGGGCGTGGCGAAGGTCGAAAGGTAGTGATAGTAGAGCGGCGCGTGGCCGGTTTTGGCGGCGATCTCCTTCTCGATCACGCCGGCGGCCACGCCGGTGGACTGGTGCGTCACCGAGGGATGCAGGGCGTCGAGCTGGTTCTCCATGAAGAACTTCCAGTTCGAGTGCTGGATCACGCGATGGCATACCGGCACCACCTCCACCTCGCCGACCGGCGAGCGGTCGCACATGTCGTCGAAGGCGATCCTGGCCTCGCCGAGAAATTCGGAAAGCGATGGGCCCTCGTTTGAAAGGCTGGCGAACACAAAGCCGCGATACGAATCGACGCGGGCGGCTGCCTTCATGTCGCAGTCGGGGTTGTCGCGCGTGAGTCGCGTGCCGTCGTAGCCCTTCATGAGCGGAATGGCTTCGAGCTTGCCGTCCAGGTGAAAGCTCCATGCATGGTAAGAGCAGACAAAATTGCTGCCGGTGTTGCCGCGCTGGTTGCCGCACAATTCCACACCGCGATGCGGGCAGCGGTTGTAGAGCACGCGGACCTTCATGTCGCGGCCACGCACCATCACCATCGGCTGGCGGCCGATTTGCAGCGTGTGGTAATCGCCCGGGTTCTTCACCTGCGATTCGTGGCCGCAGTACACCCAGATCTTCTCGAAAATGTTCTCGACCTCGAGGTCGAAGATTTCCTGGCTGGTGTAGGCCAGCCGGTGTACGCGGTCGGGCTCGACCAGCTTGGCGATGTCGATGGAATGCATGGTGCTCCTCGGTATGGGTCGCTGTGCGCGAATGCGAGGCAGCAAGATAGCAACGCTTGGGGCAACGCAGCAACAACCAGCCATGCATTTTCCATTACCATTGGTTATGGATTATCGACGCCTCCAGCTTTTCCTTGCCGCCGTGCGCCATGGCAGCCTGACCGAGGCAGCCGCCGAACTGGAAATTTCCCAGCCCGCGCTCTCGAAAAGCCTGAAGGCGCTGGAGAAGTCCCTCGGGGTGCGCCTGCTCGAGCGCGGACGGTTCGGCGTGACCCCCACCCCTTATGGCGAAGCGCTGGTCGCCCACGGCAGCACGATCGAGGCCGAATTGCGCAATGCCGAAGCCGAGATCGAAGCCCTGAAAGGCGCGACACGCGGTCACGTGTTGGTGGGATGCGGCCCGACCGAGGCCAATCGCCTGCTGCCGCAGGCCTTGCTCTCGCTCATGCAGAGCCATCCGGAACTCAAGGTGACCGTGCTCTACGGCCTGAATGAATCCCTCATGCCCTGGGTCACCAACGGCGAGGTGGACTTCGCACTTTCGTCAGTGCCTGTGCGGCCCACAAGCGCGGAACTCACCCATGACCTGCTGTTTTCCGAAACCGGCGTCGTGGTCGCACGTGCGGGCCATCCGCTGGCGCGCCGCAAGAGCGTGGCGCCGGCCGACCTGCTTGAGGCGCGCTGGATCCTGCCGCGCCGGCGCGAGCTCGAGCGGCTGGCTTTCGATGACATGTTCCGCTCCCATGACCTGGAGCCGCCGGACGCGGTGATTGAAACCACCTCAACGGTGCTGATGAAGTCGGTGGTGATGCAAAGCGACGTGCTTTCCTTCATTCCGCGCGAGCTGATCTGGTGGGAGGAAAAGGCCGGCCAATTGCTGCCGCTCAAGGTAGGCGGTACGCAATGGGTCCGCAGTGTCGGTATCACGCGCCGCCGTCGCGGGTCCTTGAGTCCGGCCGGTCGGCTGCTGGTGGAGGCGCTCAAGGTGACTGCGGCGAACTTCAGCCGCGCAGCCTGAGGTTCAGTCGACTTCGGCCACGACCGCGCCTTCGGCGACCGGGTCCCCTTCAGCCACGCGCAGCGCGCGCACCGTGCCTGCGGCGGGTGCCTCTACCGGAATCTCCATCTTCATCGATTCGATGATCACCAGCACGTCGCCTTCGGCAACCGTCTGTCCGACGGCGACTTCGATTTTCCAGACATTGCCTGCCACTTCGGTCCGCACCTGCGCCATGATCGGCCATCTCCCCCGCAAAGCTGCGATTGTCGTTCAAATCGCTGCCAGGATGACCCGCCAGACGCGCATCAGGAAACTGTGCCGCTTTCACGGCCGCGACTGAACCGCATCAGCCGGCCCTTGTAGGCTGGCGAGCGCAGAGTGCCAATGGTGTCAAGCCGCTCTTCACGCAGCGAAAAGCCTTCGGTGGCCATGTTGCGGCTGAAGGCCGGGCGGTTGCCGCGGTCCGGGTCGACGATCCAGACCGTCGCGCTCTCCCGTGCATGCCGGCTGATGAAGGTTGCCAGCGACCCATGCGCATCCCGCTCGTAGAGCACGTCGCTGCCGATGATGAGGTCGAAGCAGCCGGCGACCGGAATCCGAATCCCGTCAGTGGCAAGCGGCGCGGGCGTTGGCGCGCCCCAATGTCCGTGCCGGTAGGGAAGCGGCAACAGATGGTTGAGGCGCAGGTTTTCGATAAGAAAACGCTCGGCCAGGGGATGGCGATCGCTGGCGGTGATGTCGGCGCCGCGGCGGTGGCAAACCAGGCTGGCCAGCGCCAGACCGCAACCGATTTCGAGGATGCTTTCGCCGACGGTGACGGGCCGCCTGGCCATTTGCGCGGCCAGTTGCATGCCGGAAGGCCACGTCAGGCCGAACATGGGCCAGGTGGCGGACGAGATGCCGAGGCGTTCGGCCTCGCCAAGGGGGTCCGAGAACTGTTCGCGATCAAGAAGCGAGCGGACTTCCAGATCGGCCACGCCGGCGACGGCGATGCTTTCCTGCTTGGTGCGGTAGCCGGACATGGAGCGGGAAGCCCGGCGTGCGGCTTCGTCAAAAATACGGCGCTGGAGTATGCGCCCGGTCTGATATGCCGTCTGTGTGGAAACGCACAGACAGGATCGCAAACAGTCGCCATAGTCGCGGGATTTCAGGAATACATCATGAATCAGTCCAAGGGCTCCAAACTTTCGCTGCGCAATCGTACCGTTGGCATGGCTGGCGTCTTCGCCGCCGCCGCATTGGCGAGTGCCTGTTCACAGCAGCCCGCCGCACCGGTCGTGGTGGTCAATGACAAGGTCTACGCGGTGGCTCCGGACGCCGCCAAGGTAGCCGTTGGCATCGTCAGCGGCGAAATCACCGGCATGAAGGTCACCGAGCGTGTCGAAGAGGTGTCGGGCAAGGTTTCCGCGCCGGCCAAGCTGTCGGGCAAGCTGGTCATCAGGAACACCTCTGCCGACCAGTCCGTGAGCATGCTGGAGGCGAAGATCATCTTCGTCGACTCCCAAGGCAAGCCCCTGGCCATGGAAGACAATCGCGCCGAGCCCGTGGTGAAAATGGATTCGTCCTATGGCGCGAAGAACCGGCTCGATCCGGGGCAGGACATGACGCAGACGCTCGACGTTGAGTTTCCGGCTGCTGCCCTCAAGGCCGGCGTTCTCAAGGAAGTGCGCATCGCCCTGGTATACGCTCCGGCGGCTTACAACAAGGCCAGCCTCAACTTCCCGGTCGCGCTGGGCAGCAAGTAGGCGGGGCTGAAGCGAAGTGCCGCATCTATTCTCCGGCTGGTTCGACTGGCCATGGTGGGCGTATGTCGCCACGGCGCTGGCGCTCACGCACATCACCATCGTGTGCGTGACGCTTTTCCTGCATCGCTGCCAGACCCATCATGCCCTGACCTTGCACCCCGCGGTGAGCCATTTCTTCCGGCTCTGGCTGTGGCTTACCACCGGCATGCGCACCCGCGAGTGGGTGGCAGTGCATCGCAAGCATCATGCGCACCGCGAAACCGCCGGGGATCCGCACAGCCCGCAGGTTCTGGGGTTGAACCGGGTGCTGTGGGGTGGTGTGTTCCTGTATGTCAAGGCCGCCGGCGACAGCGCCATGGTCGAGCGCTACGGGGCGGGCACGCCGGATGACTGGATCGAGCGCAACCTGTATTCGCGCTATGTGCTGCTCGGGCTTACGCTGACCGGCGTGGTCGACGTGCTGCTCTTCGGCATCGTGCCCGGCGCGCTGATCTTCATCACGCAGATCGCGTGGATCCCGTTCTGGGCTGCCGGTGTCATCAATGGCGTGGGCCACTATATCGGCTACCGCAACTGGAACTGCGAGGACGCCAGCACCAACATGTCGCCCTGGGGCATCCTGATCGGCGGCGAGGAACTGCACAACAACCATCACGCGTATCCGACATCGGCCAGGTTTTCCAACAAGTGGTACGAATTCGATATTGGCTGGATGTATATCCGCATCCTGCAATTCGCGGGTCTGGCGAAAGTAAAGCATGGCGTACCGGTGCCGCGCTTCGTGGCCCATCGGCGCGAGGTCGATCTTTCCATGTTCAAGGCGGTCGGGCGGCATCGCTACCAGGTGCTGGCGGCTTACGCGCAATCAATGCGCCGCCTTGGTTCGCGCGAGGAAAGGTCCGTGAAAACCATGGACGAGATGCGTGCCGAACTCGCCACCATGTGGGCAAGCTCGACGGCGCCGGCGGATCAACTTGTCGCCAGGTTGAAGGAATGGTGTCGCCGCGCCGAATCCAGCGGTGTCGTGCCGCTGGTGGAGTTTTCGCGCAGTCTGCGCAGCTACGCCTGAGACTGCCGTGACCATCCCTACAACCGGCGGACGGTTCCGCCTGCGGGCATGATTCGCATAGAGCTGCTGGTCGAGCTGAACTACCAGATTGACGGGGGCGGCGCCGATTTCGTGCTCAACGTTCACGCTGCGCATACGAACTGCCAGACTGTTTCGGCCGAGCAGTTCACGCTGAGCCAGAATGTCCCGCTGCGTGTCGATCGCATTGCGGCCACCGGCAACCGCTACGTGCGCCTGCGAGCCGAGCAGGGATGGCTGGGCGTGCGTTACTCCGCCACGGTGGACATCGCGCATCACCAGGCGCGACCGGAACAGATCGAGGAAGTGCCGGTGCGCGACTTGCCCACCGATGTGATTGGCTACCTCTACCCCAGCCGCTACTGCCAGTCGGACCGCTTGCTGCGTCGCGCGGCCAACCAGTTCGGCCAGATGCCGCAGGGCTACCGCCGCGTGCAGGCCATTTGCGACTGGGTGAGCCACCATGTGACCTTCACCTCCAACACCACCAACACCAATACCTCGGCGGTCGATACGCTGATTGAACAGGTCGGCGTGTGCCGCGATTTCGCCCACCTGATGATCGCCCTGTGCCGCGCCGTAAACATCCCTGCGCGTTTTGCTACCGGTACCGACTACGGCGCCGACCCGGCGCTGGGACCACCCGACTTTCATGCCTATGTAGAGGCCTATGTCGGCCACCGCTGGTACATCTTCGACCCGTCCGGCACCTCGATTCCCATGGGGGTGGTGCGCTTTGGCACCGGCCGGGACGCGGCTGATGTCGCTTTTGCCACCATATTCGGCGGCGTGCTTGTGCAGGCGCCCCTAATCCGCGCCATCGCTGTCGGGGATCAGGAGCGTGGTTTTGAATTGCCGTACAGGACCGGTGCCGCGCTGTCCACCGATGACGGCCTGACGGTCATTTAGTTGGCAGGGGCGCCGCCGGCCGAGCGCATCCGGCAAGCGATCCGCCATCTCCAGTAAAGTGGCGCAGGTTGCTTCCGGAGCGGGAGCGAACCGACACCTCGCCCACGAAGATGATTGCCGGATTGAAGAGAACTCTATGCATGGTCGCGCTTGGGTATTGCGCCCTGGCAGGGCCATCCCATGCGCAGGCGCTTTCGCCGCTGGCGGGCCAGGCGGCAGAGGACCTGCTGGCACAGGTGCTGCCGGCAGTTGCGCGCCAACCTCTCGCCGCGGTGCCGTTCATCGAGCGGCGCATTTCGTCGCTGCAGACCATGCCGCTGGAGTCGCGCGGGACCCTCACCTACAGCCCCGGCGCCAATGTCGAGAAAACCACCACCGTGCCGATCCGCGAGAGCGTCGTCATCTCCGCCGAGTCCGTCACCGTGCGCAGCGGCAATGGCGCGCCCAACGTGATCCGTTTCGAAACCAGCCCCAATCTCGCGGCCTATGCCCAAGCGCTGCGTGCGGTGCTCTCGGGAGACCCGCGTGCCCTGCGGCGCGCTTTCGACATCCGCATGGCAGGCACCGGAAACCGGTGGGAGATGACGCTGGTTCCGCAAGACGCGATCCTCAAGCGTGGCGTTGCCCGAATCGTCGTCGCGGGCGACAAGGGACGCCTGCGCCTGGTCGAAACCACTGAAACCGGCGGCGACGTGAGCGAATTGACGCTCATTGCGCGCTAGCACCGGCGGCGTTCCGATGAAACGCTGGCCATGGCTGGTGTGGCTGATCCTGCTGGCCGCATCGGTGTTGCAGATCACCCGCACCACGGTGGTGACCGACGTTACGTCGTTCCTGCCGGGCGCAGCCGACGCCGACCAGCGCCTCATGGCCGACCAGCTACGCGACGGCCTTTCCACGCGCATCATGCTGTTGGGGCTGCGGCTGGAACCGCCGGCCGGCGCGGACGCGTTGACGGCGGCTCAAACCGCCGCGCTTTCGCAGGCCAGCCGCGGTCTGCGCGAACGCCTGGCTGCCGACCGGGCCATCGCTTGGACGAGCAATGGCGAGATCGCGGCACACGAAGCCGAGCGTGGACGATTGTTTGCGGCGCGCTACATCCTGACTGGCGGTGCGGGCGAAGCGGCGCCTGGCGAGCGTTTCGGCGTGGCGGAACTGGGCGATGCCTTTGCGCGCCTGGAACGCGAACTAGTGTCCGCGCGCGGCCCTCTGATCCGCCCCGTCGCGGCGGCGGACCCGACGCTGGAGTCGCTGGGCCTGGTGCAGAAAGCATCCGGCCTGGCGGCGCGCCTGGCAGGCGACGGGGTCTGGTTCACCGCCGACGGCCGCGCAGCGGTCCTGTTGTTTGAAACAGCGGCGCGCGGGCAGGACATCGACGCGCTGCGGAAAACCATGGCGGCAGCGGAGAACCACGCCGAGGCCGTGCTCGCGCATTGGCCAGCGGACCAGGCGCGGCCGGTGCTGGAGTTCGCCGGTGCCGGCTACTTCATCGTCAAGTCACGTGACGCCATCGGCCGTGATGCCGAGCGGCTTTCGCTGCTGGCCACCGGCCTGGTGGCGCTGCTTCTCCTCTGGGCGCTGCGCAGTCCGCGTTTCCTCGGCCTGGCGGTCATACCAGTCGCCACCGGGGCGCTCGCCGGGTTCGCGGCCGTTGGATGGGTGAACGGCAGCATCCACGGCATCACGCTCGCCTTTGGCGTGACTCTCATCGGCGAAGCGGTGGACTACGCGATCTACACCTTCGTGCAGCGCGACGATCAGGGCACGCATGCGCCGCGCTTCTGGCGCCAGATCCTGCTGGCGACCATGACCTCGCTGATCGGCTTTGCAGCCATGCTGTTCTCCGGCTTCCAGGGTTTGCAACAACTCGGCCTGTTTTCCATCGTCGGCCTGCTGGTGGCAGCCGGCTCCACCCGCTGGCTGTTGCCCGCGTTGTTGCCAAGGGGCGCCGCGGACGGGCGTGGTTACCAGGGAATCCGGTGGCGGCATTTTGAATGGCTGGGCGTGCTGGGCGACCGGCTCTCCTGGCTGCGCATTCCCCTCGCAGTGACGGCGCTGGCCGTGCTGGTTCTGCTGATCCAGCGCAATCCCACGATGTGGCAGGACAATCTGGATGCGCTTTCGGCCAGCACCGCCAGCGAGACGTCTCGCGATGCGCAATTCCGCAACGACATCGGCATGCCCGACCTGCGCACCATGGTGGTGGTGCGGGGCGCGAGTCGCGACGCAGCGCTGACGAGCGCCACGCGCGTGGCCAAACTGCTCGACGCGCAAGTGGCTGCGGGGATGCTGGCCGGCTACGACAGCCCGGCGGTGCTGTTGCCGCCCATCGAGGAACAAAAGCGCCGTCAGGCAACGTTGCCGGACGAAGCGACCCTGCGCGCGCGGGTTGCCGAAGTGCTGGCGGGCGGCAAGTTCCAGCCGCGCGCCTTCGAGCCTTTCGTGGCTGCCGTGGCCGCGGCCAAGTCCGGGGCGCCGCTTGATCGGGCCTACTACGGCGATACCATCATCGGCCGCTGGCTGGACGCGCAGGTCGTCACCAACGATGACGGCGTGGCCGTGCTGGTGCTTTTGCATGGTGTGGCCGACCCGGGCGCCGTGCGTCGCGCCCTGACCGGGGCGGGCACAGCCGGCGTGCGACTGCTCGATCTCAAGGGCGATGTCGAGACCCTGGTGGCTGGCTATCGCGAACGCACGCTGCGAACTGCGCTTTTCGGCGCCCTCGGCATCGTTCTGCTGCTGGCGCTGCAACTGCGCAAGCTTCGCGCCATCGCTTCGATGCTGGCAACCTTGGTCACTACTGTGGTCTTCACCGCCTGGGCGATCCTGATGATCGAGGGCAGCCTCACCATCTTCAATGTGGTGGCATTGCTGCTGGTGGTGGGTGTGGCTTCCAACTACACCATGTTTTTTTCCACGCTCTCGCCGGAGCCGGGTGAGCGACGACGTGCCAGTCTCTCCGTTCTGCTGGCCGCTGCATCCACCTTTTCGGCGTTCGCCATGCTGGCGCTTTCCACCTCGCCGGTGCTGGCCAAGATTGGCACAACCGTGGCGATCGGCGCCCTGGCGGGCCTGGCGGCGAGCATGGTGTTCGCGCCGCGCCGCCGAAAACCCTCCTGAAGATGTGGTGGAGGCGTCCGTTCAGACGGACCATTGGCGTTTACAGCATGAGTTCCCAGTTCTGCCCGACCAGGTCCACGCCGAAGGAATGGTGGCGTTCTTCCTGGACCAGCTTGAATCCGGCAGCCACGTAGATCTTCCTTGCCGATACCAGGATGTCGTTGGTCCAAAGGGTGAGGGTTTTGTAGCGGCGTTCCCGCGCAAAGGCGATGCATTCATCGACCAGGCGAGCGCCTATGCCCAGGCAGCGCGCGGAGGGCTCGACATACAGCATCCGCAGCTTGGCCACGTCATTTGATTGGCGCACTGCGAACACTGATCCGACGATCTCGCCTTCGCGTTCCGCGATCCATGCGTTCTCGTGGCGGGCATCGAAGTTGCGGATGTAGGCGACGAGGATCTCGGCCACCATGGCCTCGAAGGTGTGGTCCCAGCCGAATTCCTCGTGGTAGAGCATGCCCTGGCGACGCGCGATCCAGCCGGCGTCGCCTACCTTGAGGCCGCGCAGCATGTACGGTACCCGCGGTTCCGGGCCCGGTTCGAGTACTTGCTGCACATCCTGCATGGCCTGGAGCAGCTTGTGTCGTTCGTTATCGCCTAGCTGTTTGAGCATGGTGCCGATTTGCGCGCGCGAGGCGCGGTCAAGCGGCGCGAAGGCGGCGCGGCCCTTGCGGGTGAGGGCGAGAATGGACTGACGCGCGTCGCCCGCCGCTGGCGTGCGCGCGATCAGGCCGCGCTGATCGAAGGATTTGAGGATGCGGCTCAGGTAGCCGGCATCCAGACCCAGTTCGTTGCACAAGTCGCGGGCGGTCAATCCATCGCGGTGCGCCAACTCGTAGAGCATGCGCGCCTCGGTCAGCGAGAACGCGCTCTTGTGCAAACCTTCTTCCAGCAGCCCGATCTGGCGGGTGTAGAAGCGGTTGAACTGGCGGACGGATTCAACCGGGTCGGACGGGGAGATGGTGGCGGCGGTGGATTGCATGGGGATAGCCATTGACAAGTCGTTAGTTGCCAAAAGCAAGTATATGGCTATCGGCTGGCCACCGCAAGCCAACTGCAACCGTTGCCGATGGATCGGCGGCTCAGTGGCCTCTGGCGACGGAGCGGTCGATGCGGTGCTCCGCGAGCGCGAAAAGGCCTTGGGTCAACAATGCCAGAAGCGCTGCGGGAATCGCCCCTGCCAAAAGGGTCGCGTTGTCGTTCAACGCAAGGCCGGTGGCGATGCGCTCGCCGAAGCCTCCGGCGCCAATAAAGGCGGCGATGGTCGCGGTGCCCACCGTGGTGACCGCCGCTGTCTTTACGCCGGCCAAGATCACCGGCATGGCCAGCGGTAAATCGATGTGCGTCAGCCGCTGACGTCGGGTGAGACCCAGCGAGAGGGCCGCCTGCCGCAGTCCGGCGGCTATTCCGGCCAGTCCGGTGCAGGTGTTCTGCACGATAGGCAGGAGCGCATAGAGCACCAGCGCCACCAGTGCCGGGCCGGTGCCGATGCTACCCAGAAGCGGGATCAACATCGCCAACAGTGCCAGTGAAGGGATGGTCTGCAAAATGCCGGTGATCGCCAGCACCGGTTGCTTGAGCGCCGGTATGCCGGCGGCCAATACTCCAAGCGGCACGCCGAGGGCGATGGCTGCGCCGACGGCCACCACCACCAGAAGTACGTGCTGGCGCAACAGCCTCCAGAAGTCGTCACCGAACAACTTGGAGGTGAAACTCGCGCGGCCGGTGCTGCCGTCCTTGCCAGCAATGAATTCGGCGGCGACTGTGGCAAAGGCACGGCCGTCAATTTCGGCTGACGCGTTCATGGTGATCATCGCGGACTCGTCGATGCGACCTTCCAGCGTCTGGATGGCTTTCCATGCGGCCGGGGCGCGGCTTACCAGATCGAGGCGATAGACCAGCACGGCCTCGTAGCGCGGAAAATAGTTCTGGTCGTCCTTGAGCGCCACCAGGCCTTCGCGGGCGATTTTCGCGTCGGTGGTGTAGATGTCGGTGGCATCAATGCTGCGTTTGGCGAGCGCGTCGTATGAGAGTCCATGGTCTATGCCCACCGGCTTGTGCGGCAATCCATAGCGGGCGGCCAGTCCCGGCCAGCCATCGACGCGACCAAGGAACTCGTGCGAGAGCGCGAGTTTCAGGTCCGGATTGGCCTTCAGGTCAGAAAGGGCGGTGAGCTTGCGACGATCGGCTTCTTCACGTCGCATGGCCAGCGCGTAGCCGTTGTGAAAGCCGAGCGGCACAGCTGCGCCCAGGCCCATGGGTAGCAGCGCGGCGCGCATGTCTGCCAAGGTGGCCTCGGGCGGGAGCTTCAACATTTCGCGCGCAAGGGTGCCGGTGTACTCCGGGTAGAGGTCGATGGCGCCGGTCTTGAGCGCCTCGAAAACGATGGCTGTGTTGCCCAGGCCCTGGCGATGCGTGACCGTCGCATGCGGCGCTGCCGTCGCCGCGATGATCTCGCCCAGGATGTAGGACTCCGTGAAGCGTTTGGAGCCGACGGTGAGTTGTTCGGCGGACGCGACCTGCATTGTCAGGAAGACAAGCCAGATCGAAGTGATGGCCCGCAGCACGTGACTTGCCGCGAGGTGCAGGCGTCGGCCGGGTTGCATCGCTGCGCCGGCCGACACGATGCGGGCTACTGGAACGCCTGGATGCCGGTTTGCGCCCGCCCCAGGATCAGGGCGTGGATGTCGTGCGTGCCTTCATAGGTGTTCACGACTTCCAGGTTGACCATGTGGCGGATGATGCCGTATTCGTCGGAGATGCCGTTGCCGCCCAGCATGTCGCGCGCCACGCGGGCGATGTCGAGCGACTTGCCGCAGGAATTGCGCTTCATGATGGAGGTGATCTCCACTGCGGCGGTGCCTTCATCCTTCATGCGGCCCAGGCGCAGGCAGCCCTGCAGGCCAAGCGTGATCTCGGTCTGCATGTCGGCGAGTTTCTTCTGGATCAGCTGGTTGGCGGCCAGGGGGCGACCGAACTGCTTGCGGTCGAGCACGTATTGCCGCGCCCGGTGCCAGCAGTCTTCGGCTGCGCCGAGTGCACCCCAGGCGATGCCGTAGCGCGCCGAATTCAGGCAGGTGAACGGGCCCTTGAGGCCTTCCACATTGGGCAGCTCGTTCTCGGCCGGCACGAAAACGTCATCCATGACGATCTCGCCGGTAATCGAGGCGCGCAGGCCGAACTTGCCTTCGATCTTCGGTGCCGACAAACCCTTCATGCCCTTTTCGAGGATGTAGCCGCGGATGCGGCCCTCGTCGTTCTTGGCCCACACGACAAACACGTCGGCAAACGGCGAGTTGGAGATCCACATCTTCGCGCCGGTGACCGAGAAACCGCCCGGCACCGTCCTGGCGCGGGTGATCATGGAGGCCGGGTCGGAACCGTGGTTGGGCTCGGTCAGGCCGAAGCAGCCGATCCATTCGCCGGTGGCAAGCTTGGGCAGGTATTTCCTGCGCTGCGCCTCGGAGCCGAATTCATAGATCGGCACCATCACCAGTGAGGACTGCACGCTCATCATCGAGCGGTAGCCGGAATCCACACGCTCGACTTCGCGTGCGATCAGGCCGTAGCACACGTAGTTGAGGCCCGGGCCGCCGTATTCGGTGGGAATCGTCGGTCCCAGAAGGCCGATTTCGCCCATTTCGCGGAAGATCGACGCGTCACCTTTCTCGTGGCGAAATGCCTCAAGAATGCGTGGCTGCAGCTTGGACTGGCAGTAGTCGTAGGCCGCTTCGCGCACCATGCGCTCGTCTTCGGTCAACTGCTCGTTGAGGTGCAGCGGGTCTTCCCAGGTGAATTGGGCTTTGGGCGCGTGTGCGGTCATGAAAAATTCCTTGGTGCGTTGCAGGCAATTCGAGGGCGCTGATTATAGCGACGCAGGTTGACGGACACGGCAAACCGGGTTGTTGGCGCAGGCGCTCAGGGCGCCGCGCGGCGCCGGAGCGCCTGCTCATCGGGAAACTGGCGTGCGAGGCGCCGCCACTCTGCTTTGGCGTCGCTGGCAAACCCTTCGATATCGAGGAGCGTTGCGTAGAAAACGTTGGCGGCAAGATCCCCGCCGTCGGCAGGACGCTGTCGTGTCATGCGTTCTGCCACTTCCGCTGTCGCGGTGGAAAAAACACCGCTTGCGACCAGCGGCGGCGCTACATCCACGGCTTCAACTTTCCAGCGAAAGGATTTTCCCGCTGCAAGTCTCGCCGTTTCGGGAATCGTGCTTGTCGTCGAGGTACTGGGCCAGGTTGCAATAGGGTTATCCTGATCGTCACTCAACGTGAGGCGATAGCTCCTTGCGCCCGCTGCGGGTGTCCAGGACAGCTCCGCGCGCGGGGACAGAATGGAAGTCTGGTTCGGCGAGATTACCGCGAAAGCAAGGCGCGCCGAGCGCATCACCACGGTCGCCTGTTGCAGTCGCCGCCATTGATCCTTGGTCAGGCCGCCGTCGATGGATCGTTCCGGTCCGACACGCCGGATTTCAGGCGCGGCACCCTCGGATGCCTTTGGCACGATCGCCTCGATTGTGAGCACGCTCGGTCCCTTGAAGCTGTACTGGACCGGGTTGGCGAAGTAGGTCACTGCAAGCGTTGCGCCGGGAGCAAGGCGAACGGTTGTCGGTGCTTCGAAGTAGTGCAGCATGCCGATGGGTACGGGCTTGTCGCCGACGAGGGTCACAGTGCCTTTGACGTCCGTCGCCATCGCCACCGGTTCGCCCGCGGCGGCAGGTGAAAGCGACAGGGCGGCGAGCGCGCATATCAGGATGGGTGCATGGAATCTAATTTTTTGAACTCCTGTACCGGTTGCCGGAACGCCGCCCGGTCAACCTTGCCTGTAGGAAATTAGTTCGTATCGATCATTTTCGATGACATTCATGCCGAATCGACCAAAGAAGGTGCGGTTTATTTCCTGCTTGATCACGCCCCTGCAGACCGCGGGATCCATCCAATAGTTGTATAGCAGCGTGGTGCTTCCCGATCCGTGAATCGGGCGACTTATCCCTTTTCCCTCGACACGAAAGCAATCAAAAGTGCCGGCCGTGACGGTGAGTTTTTCCCTGGCAACGATGCGGAAGGTGTACTCGGAATTGAATTCCACGTTCATGCTGCTGTTGAATGACCTGAATTGCGTCGTCCACTGTTTGCCGACCATGAATTCGAGCGGCAGGAACTGCCCGCCCGTGAAGCGCCGGCCGTCGGCGGTCCGTTTCAGATTTCCAAGCAGATCCGTGACCGGGAGTCCCTTGTTGTAGCGCACCTCATGCTCGGTGATTTCGGTGACGGTTCTGGATCGGCGGCCCTTGTCGGCACCGCTTTCCCGATCGAATACGCGCCAAGTCCAGGAATCACCAATCACGTAACTTGTATCCGCGCGTGCGCTGCCCGCAGTGTAGGGGTTGCCGTTGGCGGGGGCGATCTGGATCGGCTTTTCTCCTTCCTTGGCCAAGAGGCGCTCAAGTTGCAATTGCGCAAGCTCGGCGAACTGGCCACTGGGAAACTTTCTGAGGTAGGACTCGAAGGGCGCAGACGACGCGGCCTCCTGTATCGATTCCCAGATCTTGAGTTCCTCGGCAAACAGACGTGCCTTTTCGTCATCGCCAGGTTTGGCAATCATGCCTGGCGGCAGGAAGTAAAAGTCATCTTCAAGCGAAGTGCTTTCCCAGGGGATTTGCAACCCCCTGGAAGCGCGCCGGACGCTCAGTCGCACGCGCTTGAATACGTCCTCTACCTTGGCTTCCTTGACCTGGATTTCCTTTAGCAGGTTCTCGGTGTAAAGCCCGTTGGCGCCTTCCCCGTCGCTGGCAGTGTTGCCAGGGGAGGTGGCGTAGGCAAGCAGGGTGCCGAGCGGAGCATCCATCTGGCTCAAGCCCTTTTGCTCCAGCTGCGCAACGCTGCCAAAGGGGTTGTCGCGGCACGCGTCGAGTATGACCAGGTTGAGCGGGTTGGACGCGCGGGTCAAGCCGGCGATCAGGGCGTTTAGTTCGACGCCCTGTGTCTGCACGTCCTTTACCGCGGCGACGCTGGCATCCACCGGCAACAGGTAGTTCTTCCAGGCCAGCTGCATGCCGTGCCCGGCGTAGTAGAACAGCCCCACGCACTTTTGCCTGGCAAGCCTGTCCACATAGGCTGCGATAGCGGCATTCATGGCGGCGCGGTCGGCATCAAGCTTCACGTTGACATCAAAGCCCAGCTTCAGCAATGACTCGCCAAACGCGCGCGCGTCGTTGACCGGATTTCTCAGGGGCGACTGCGGGTAGCGGCTGTTGCCGATCACCAGCGCCACCTTGGGCAGCTTGAGGAGCTGTTCGCCTTGCGGTGTTTGCGCCCATACATGGGCCAACGGTCCGGAGGCAAATACGCTCGCGCCGGCCAGGCCGACCTTGATGATTTGCCGGCGCTGTTGAAACTGCCGGTCCGGTGCCTTCGAATAGCGTTTGCCCATGGTTCAGATTATCACCCTTGCGGTGTAGCGGCAGCCATGGAATTCGTGGTGTCCCTGCCAGAATGGTTGCATACCTGTATCGCCGGGCGCAATGTGACAGCCGCTTGGCCATGCTTGCGAATGCTTCATTGCCATTGCCGAACGCCTGCTGCTAGCCTTGCTTGAACGACACCAATTCAGTCCGGTCGTCTTCAAGCTGGTTCAGGCCGCGTGGCCCGTAGAACGTGCGGTTGATTTCCTGCTTTATGACGCGCCGGCAAGCATCCGGTGCCATCCAGAAGTTGTTCATCAGCGTTGTGCTGCCGGAACCGAATCGGGCGCGGCTGATTCCCTTGCCTTCGATGCGGAAGCAATCGAAGGTGCCGGCAGGAACGTTGACCTTTTCTTTTGTCGTGATGCGGAAGGTGTATTCGGATTCGACGTTGTTGCCTGCCGGGTTGACCACCTGGAAGCGCGTGGTCCATTGTTTTCCCACGGCGAATTCGAGCGGCTGGAACTGATTGCCGGTGTAGCGGCGGCCGTCACCGGATTGCTTGATGTTGCCGAGCAGGTCGGAGATGATCCTCCCCTTGTTGAAGCGCACCTCGTTGTCGGTAATTTCGGTGACTGTATGCGTTCGCGTGCCCTTCTCGGCGCCGGTATGGCGGTCGAATACTCGCCAGGTCCAGGTGTCGCCGATCAGAAACCGGGTGTCCGCGCGCGAAGTACCAGCGGTGTAGGGGTTGCCGATCGCCGGCGCGATCAGGATCGGTTTTTCCCCTTCCTTGGCCAGCAGGCGTTCGAGTTGTAGTTGCGCGAGTTCGGAAAATTGGCCGCTGGGGAACCTCCTGAGGTAGGACTCGAACGGGGCTGGCGAAGCCGCCTCCTGGATCGAATCCCACAACTTGAGTTCCTCGGCGAACTGCCGGGCGCGTTCGTCATCACCCGGCTTGGCAAGTATGCCGGGCGGCAGGAAGTAGAAGTCATCTTCCAGCGAAGTGCTTTCCCAGGGGATTTGCAACCCCCTGGAAGCGCGCCGGACGCTCAGTCGCACGCGCTTGAATACGTCCTCTACCTTGGCTTCCTTGACCTGGATTTCCTTTAGCAGGTTCTCGGTGTAAAGCCCGTTGGCGCCCTCGCCGTCGCTCGCGGTATTCCCTGGCGAGGTGGCGTAGGCCAGCAGAGTGCCGAGCGGGGCATCCATCTGGCTCAAGCCCTTTTGCTCCAGTTGCGCAACACTCCCAAAGGGGTTGTCGCGGCAGGCGTCGAGGATAATCAGGTTGAGCGGGTTGGATGCGCGTGTCAGGCCGGCAATCAAGGCGTTGAGTTCGACGCCCTGTGACTGCACGTCCTTTACGGCTGCGACGCTGGCGTCCACCGGCAACAGGTAGTTCTTCCAGGCCAGTTGCATGCCATGGCCGGCGTAGTAGAAGAGGCCAACGCACTTTTGCTTGGTAAGCTTGTCCACGTATGCGGCGATGGCTGCATTCATGGCAGCACGGTCGGCGTCGAGCTTCACGCTGACATCAAAGCCCAGCTTGAGCAGCGCCTCGCCAAAGGCGCGTGCGTCGTTGACCGGATTTTTCAGCGGCGACTGCGGGTAGCGGCTGTTGCCGATCACCAGCGCCACCTTGGGCAACTTGAGGAGTTGCTCTCCTTGCGGGGTTTGTGCCCAAACCTGTGCCAACGGTCCAGAGGCGAATATGCTGGCGCAGCCTAAGCCGACCTTCAGGAATTGGCGGCGCTGCGGCAACTGCCGGCCGGGGGCCTTCGAAATACGCTTGTCCATCATGCGGATTATCTCCCTGGCGGTGCTGCGCCGACCGCGGAATTGGCAGTGATATTGCCAGAATGGCCGTATATCTGTATCGCCGAGCGCCCGCGAATTTCCTTGCTGCCAAGGTCGGCAAATCCCGTGCGCCTGGCAAGCGCAGCGAAAACCGGCCGGGTGACCAGGAGCGGGCATCCCGCATCCTTGGTCAGGCCTTCCACACGCGATGCGGTGTTGACGGCGTCGCCAATGGCGGTGTACTCGTGTCGGCTTGCCGAACCGACGTGCCCGATGATGACCTCGCCCACATGGATGCCGATGCCGATCCGCAGCGGCTCGAAGCCTTGCTCGACGAGCTTCCGGTTAAGTGTTTCCAGCCGTTCAAGCATCTGCAGCGCGGCGTCAACGGCATTCTGCGAAGGATTGTCGAGTTGCTGTGGTGCGCCGAAAAAGGCCATCATGCCGTCGCCGATGAACTTGTCCACCGTGCCGTCGTTCGCATGCACGACGTCGGTCATCTCGGTGAAGTACTGGTTCAGCATGTCGATCAGGCTTTCCGGTGTCATGCCCTCACTGCGGCGTGTGAAGTCGCGGATGTCGGAAAACAGCACGGCCACATTGCGACGCTCGCCTTCGAGCCCGGGATGGACCGAGCCAGCAAGAATCGCACTCATCACCTGCGGGCTGACATAGCCTCCGAAAGAACTTCGCAACAAGGCGCGCTCCCGTGCCTGCGCGGTGGCTGCATGGACATAGCGCGCGCCTGCGCCCAGCAAGGCGGCCAGCATGGGTGCGAGGACCGGAACGAAGGTGTGCTGGGACTTGAGCGCCAGTAGGGCGCCAGCCGGCAATGCGATCAGGAATCCGAGCAAGGCTAGGCGCGATCCGGGGGCGGATGGAAGCAGCCAGAAACCGGCGCCTGCCAGGATGAGCAGTGCAATGAGCAGCGCCGGTGGCTGCCGTACCAGGCCGCCGTTGAGCATGTTGCGCAGGATCTGTGCGTGCACCAGAACGCCGGGCACCAAATGATTGCCCGGTTCGAGGGCAGCCAGGTCGACCGGAACGGTTTTCCGGTCCTCGAAGGGCAGGATAAAGCCGAGCAGCACGGGCTTACCGGCGAGCGCCGTCTGCAGTCGTGGATCGCCACGGTCGGACCAGTAGATAACGTCGCGAAACGGGATATAGCTGATCGGCGGACCCATGCCGTAGTCGATGATGCCCCGCCATGATTCCCTGACGCCCAGATGGCCCGCCATCAGCCCGGCCAGGCTCGGAATTGGGTCGCGGCGCGCGCTGTCACACAGGTATTCGTCGAAGCGGCGAATCACCTCGTCCCCGTCCCGGCACACCAGTGCGCTGCCGACAGCGTCTGCGCCGGCAACGGCGAGGTAGGGCGGGAAAATCTGCCGAAAGGCGTTGAAATCGTCAACTGTGCGGGCGATCACCAGGGGCGCAGATGCGCGCAATGCAAGCAGCCCCTTCATCAAGCTCTGGTCTATTCCAGGCACCAGTCGCTGGTAGGAACGCTCCGGAAAGACGATATCCATTCCCACCACGGCGGGCTTGGCATCCGCGACCGCCGAGAGGAAGCGGCCGTAGTGGGGGTGCCAGAAATCCTTCGGGTCGTTGAAACGGCGCAGGTCCTCTACGTCGATGCCGACCACTACTACGTCGCGGGCGATCTCACGGGGGCCGATCTTGCGGATTGTCTGAAACTCGAGGTCAAGGAGCTTGGCCTCGACCAGTTCGAAGGCATTCAGCGCCCAAGGAATGCCGACGGCCATGGCCAGAACCGCGAACCAGAGTGCGGCAAAGGGGCGTCTGTCGGTCGCTTTATCCGGCATGCATACTTTTCAGTGTTGCAAGCTAGTCGGCGCGGGCACCGGAGATTTTCACGGCGCGGGCGTTGCGTGTGCTGTCGGCCGTGAGGAAGCTGGCGAAATCCTCGGGCGTGCCGGCAACCAGCTCGTAACCCTTGGCCACGATTTCCTTCTGCAGGTAATCCGGCTCCTTGAGCATGCGCGTGACTTCGCCGTGCAGCGTCATGACGATCTCGCGCGGGGTGCCGGTGGGGGTGAACAGGCCGAACCATGCGTTGGCCGGCACGTCGGGAAAGCCGGATTCGGCGAAGGTCGGGACATCCGGCATGATCGAAAGGCGCCTCGTCCCGCCGATGGCGATGGCCTTCAGCTTGCCTGCCTTGATGTGTGCCTGGGTTGAAGCCGCGCCCGAAAAGGTGAGCTGGACCTCGCCCGCGATCGCCGCAGGCACGGCCTGCGGGATGCCCTTGTACGGTACGTGGACGATGTCCACCCCGGCCTGGGACTTGAGGATTTCCATGGCCAGGTGCGGCTGGCTGCCCACACCGTATGAAGCGTAGTTCAGTTTGCCCGGATTGGCCTTGGCATAGGCCAGCAATTCCTTGAGGTTGCTTGCCGGCAGGTTGGCGTTGGCCACCAGCAACTGGTTCAGGAGCACCAATTGCGTGACCGGCACGAAGTCCTTGACCGGGTCGTAGGGCAGCTTGCCGTACAGATGCGGGTTGATGGTCATGGTGGCATCGGTGGTCACCAGCAGGGTGTATCCATCCGGTGCCGCGCGTGCGACCGTTTCGGCCGCGACGAGGGTGCCGGCGCCCGGCTTGTTCTCAACCACCACCGATTGGTTGAACTTCTGCGCAAGCCGCTGCGCGATCTGCCGCGACATGATGTCGATGCCGCCGCCGGCCGGGTAGGGCACGACGATGCGGACTGGCTTGGCGGGATAGCCCTGCGCGAATGCCGGTTGCGCCACGCTGGCAAGGGCGGTGACGCCTGCCAGGAGCAGGGCGCGAAGGCTGTGGGGAATGTGCATGGTTTGATGTATCAGGTTCAATCGGGAACTACTGCGGTAGCTTCGATTTCCAGTCTTGCTTCCGGCTCCACCAGCGAAGTGACGCCAAAGGCCGACATTGCAGGGAAGTGCCGCCCGATGATTTCCTTGTAGGCCGCGCCCACGGCGGGCCATGCGGCCACGTATTCGTCACGGTCGAGCACATACCAGGTCAGGCGCACCAGATGCTCCGGCTTGCCGCCGGCCTCGGCCAGGATGGCGACGATGTTCTGCAATGCCTGGCGGGTTTGTCCGGCGAAGTCCAGCGCCGGCCATACGCCCTTGCCGCCGGCACCGCTCTTGACCGGGTCCCAGCCGACCTGGCCGCCGATCATGACGAGCGTGCCGCGCGCGGCTATGCCGTTGGCGTAACCGCGTGGTGTGGCCCAACCGGGTGGTTGCAGGATTTTCATGATGGTCTCGTCCTTCTCGCAGCGGGTTTGCGCATTATGATTGACATCTGAATAGTTTAGACCTAAAGTATTTATCAGACAACCCGGAGATAAGGCCATGATCGTTCTGTATGAGCTCGGGGCCGACAGTGGCGCGCGCTACAGTTCGTTTTCCTGGCGCACGCGCATGGCCCTTAAGCACAAGGGGCTCGCGTTCGAGACGCAGCCGGTGCGCATTTCCGACAAGGCGGCGATCTCCTTTTCCGGCCAGGGCAAGGTGCCGATCATCCGCGACGGCGAAACGGTGGTCAGCGATTCGTGGAAGATCGCCGAGTATCTTGAAACCACCTATCCGACCACGCCAAGCCTGTTTGGCGGACCTGCCGGACTGGCATTGGGCCGTTTCGTCAATGCGGTGGCCGACCGCCAGTTGATGGCGGCGCTGGCGCCGGTGTGTGCGCTCTCGGTCACGCAACTCCTTGACGCCGGCGACGCTGCCCACGTCCGCGCGGGGTTTGAAAAGGGCTTCGGCAAAACGCTTGAGGAACTGCATGCCGGCCGCGAGGGTTCGACCAAGGGGTTTCGCCGCGCGCTCGACCCCTTGCGTGCAAGCTTGCGCGCGCAGCCGTTTGTCTGCGGTGCGACCCCCGGTTATGCCGACCACATCATGATGAGCCCCTTGCAATGGGCGCGCATCGTATATCCCGAACCTGTTCTGGAAGCCGATGACGCGGTTGGCGCCTGGTTCGAGCGCATGCTCGACCTGTATCAGGGCTTTGCGCGCGCGGAGCCCGCCCGCGCGGCGCGTGGCTGAGACCTGGCGCCAGGCAAGACCATGACCCGCCTTTCCATCACCTTCGACCCGGTGCGCGGTGCCGCCTATCGCGCCAACGGTTACTGGAACGACGAAACCTTGTCCGACTGGCTGGAGCGAAATGCGCGCGAGCGCCCGGATCATGCGGCCTTGCGGCTTGGCGATGCCGTGTGGTCATACCGGCGGCTGCGGGATGAAGCGCTGGCTGTGGCGCAGGGTTTGTCGGCGTTGGGCATCCGGCGCGGTGACGTGGTCGCAGTGCAGTTGCCCAACACGCCACAGTTCGTGCTGGCCTATCTCGCGATTGCATCGCTCGGTGCGGTGATGCAAACCCTGCACATGCCATATCGCGCCGCTGACCTCGAAGGCCTGCTGCGGCACAGCGGCGCGGTTGCCGTGGTGTGCCTGGATGCGACCAAGGACTATGCCGCCGCAGACACTTTTCTGGGCTTGCGTAGCGGACTGCCGGCATTGCGCGAAGTCATTGCAGTAGGCGACCAGGTGCCGCGACAAGCACGCGACTGGCGTGAATTGCCTGACACCAAGGCAGCGACCGGTCTGCCGAGGCTCTCGGGCGAGGATCCGTTCCTGCTGCTCTACACCTCGGGAACCACGTCGTCACCCAAGGGGGTGCCGCACGCCTATCAGGACTTTCTCGCCAATGCGCGCCTGTCAGCGGCCGAACTGGCACTGGGTCCGGACGATGTGATGCTGTCGGCCGCGCCGTTTACCCACTTGTATGGTCTTTTCACGGTGAACATGGCGCTGGCCGTGGGCGCGACCATTGCGCTCCTGCCGGCGTTCTCGCCGCCGGGCCTGGCCGATGCGATCCGCATCATGCGCCCTACTGCAGCCTTCACCGCGCCGGCGCATATCGCCGCCTGCCTCAACGGCGGGCTGTTCGATGGCCTGGACATGACCTGTCTGAAGTTCGTGCAGATCTCCGGCAGCGCGGTGCCACCCGCGCTTGGCCGGGCGCTGGAACCACGACTGGGCGGCGGCAAAGTGATGCAGTTGTGGGGCATGACCGAGCTGCAGGCTGGCGCCTTCACCCGGCCCGGCGACCCTGAACCGGTACGCCTGGAATCCACCGGGCGCGCCTCGCCCGGTACCGAATTGCGGGTGGTCGATGCCGGCGGGAATGAACTTTCCCCGGGCATTGAAGGCGAACTGCAGATGCGCGGCCCGTCGCTCTTTGCCGGCTACCTCGAAAACCCGCAAGCCACGCGGGATGCCTTCGCCGAGGCCGGCTGGTTCCGCACCGGCGACCTTGCTGTCATCGACAACGCAGGCAACGTGCGACTTACCGGGCGCGTCAAGGAAATCATCAACCGTGGCGGCGTCAAGTTCAATCCGCTGGATGTCGAGGCGATGTTGCTCAAACATCCCGCGGTGGCCGAGGTGGCTGTCGCGCCAATCCCGGACGCGGTGCTAGGCGAGAAGGCCTGCTGCTTTGTGGTCACGCGCCCGGGACACGCATTCTCGCTCGAGGAGATGCGGGACTTTCTGGCGTCCGAAGACGTCGGCAAGGTCAAGTGGCCGGAGCGTCTGGAAATCGTGACGGCGATGCCCCTTACGCCGACCCGCAAGATCATCAAGGGTGAACTGGTGCGCCAGCTTCTCGCCCGCAATTGAAGGAAGAACCCAAATGAAGATCGAAGTCCTGGGCGGCGGTCCGGCTGGCCTGTACAGCGCGATCCTGATCAAGAAGTCGTTTCCTGAAGCGAAGATCCGCGTAACCGAGCGCAATCGCCCCGACGACACCTTCGGCTTCGGCATCGTGTTGTCCGATGAAACCCTCGGCAACCTGCGTGCGTGCGATGAGCCTTCATACAAGGCGATCGCCGCCAGCTTTGCCTATTGGGACGACATCCACGTGCACTACAAGGGCACCATCATGCGTTCCGGCGGGCACGGGTTCTCCGGACTCGGGCGACTGGCCCTGCTGGCCATCCTGCAAAAGCGCGCCGCCGAACTCGATATCGAAGTGCGCTACCAGAGCGAGGCGCGGCCGATCGACGAGGTGGCGCGTGAAGCCGATCTGGTGATCGGTGCCGACGGCATCAACAGCGCCGTGCGCGAGACATGGAAGGCGCATTTCGCGCCCCAGGTGGACCTGCGCAGCAACAAGTTCTGCTGGCTGGGCGCCGACATGACACTGCCGGGGTTCACCTATGCGTTCGCCGAGAACGAGCACGGCATCTGGAACCTGCATTCCTACATGTACACCCGCCCCGGTGCCGCACCGCGCTGCACGCTGGTGCTGGAAACCACCGACGAGACCTTCGCGCGTTCCGGCCTTGGCATCCAGGACGAGGAACGCACGGCGGCGTTGTGCCAGGAGGTGTTTGCCGACCTGCTGGGCGGCCACAAGCTTCTGACCAACCGCTCGTTCTGGCGCAACTTTCCCGCCATCCGCTGCGAGAAGTGGAGCCACGAGAATGTGGTGCTGCTGGGCGACGCGGCGCATACCGCGCACTGGTCGATCGGTTCCGGTACCAAGCTGGCGCTGGAAGATGCGATCGGGCTGCACGCCTCCATACTGCGCCATCCCGATGACCAGCTGGCGGCCCTGCGCGATTACGATCGCACACGCCATGAGGAAGCCGACCGGATCCAGCACGCCGCCAATGTGTCGCTGGTGTGGTTCGAGAACGTGCGGCGCTTCTGGAACATGCATCCGGCGCAGTTCAACTTCAGCCTGATGAGCCGCTCCAAGGCCATCACCTTCGAGAACATGCGCATGCGCGACGCCGCCAGCGTGGCGGAACTCGAAGACTGGTGGAACGGCGAGGTTGCACGCACCGAGGGCGCCACCCTGCCGGCCGGCTTCAAGGCGCCGCCGATGTTCGCGCCCTTCCACCTGCGCGGCATGACCTTGCGCAACCGTGTCGTGGTTTCGCCGATGGCGCAATACATGGCGAAGGACGGGGTGCCGGGCGACTGGCACCTGGTGCACTACGGCGCACGCGCGGTGGGTGGGGCTGGCCTGGTGTTCGTGGAGATGACCTGCCCGTCGCCGGAAGCGCGCATCACCCCGGGATGCCCGGGCCTGTACAACGACGACCAGCAGGCGGGCTGGAAGCGCGTGGTCGATTTCGTGCATGCGAGCGGCGCAGCAAAGATCTGCCTGCAGCTGGGACATGCGGGTCGCAAGGGCTCCACCCAGGTGGGCTGGGAGCAGATGGATCACCCGTTGCCCAACGGCAACTGGCCACTCCTGGCGCCTTCCGCCGTGCCCTACGCTGCTTCCAACCAGGTACCGCGCGAAATGACGCGTGCCGACATGGATCGCGTTCGCGACGAGTTTGTCGCCAGCGCGCGCCGGGCGATTGCCTGCGGTTTCGACATGCTCGAACTGCACATGGCGCATGGCTACCTGCTGGCCAGCTTCATTTCGCCGGTAACCAACAAGCGCACCGATGAATACGGCGGGTCGCTCGCCAACCGCCTGCGCTGGCCGCTCGAGGTATGGGACGCGGTGCGTGCGGCATGGCCTGCCGACAAGCCGATGAGCGTGCGCATATCCGCCACCGACTGGATACCCGGCGGCACCACCGGCGGCGATGCGGTGGAAATCGCCCGCGCCTTCAAGGCGCACGGGTGCGACCTGATCGATGTGTCCACGGGACAAACCGATCCGGCCTCGAAACCCGTCTATGGGCGCATGTACCAGGCGCAGTTCTCCGAGCAGGTGCGCTATGACGCCGGCATCGCCACCATGGCCGTCGGGGCCATCACCACGGCCGATCAGGTCAACACGCTGCTGGCGTCGGGTCGCGCAGACCTGGTGGCACTGGGGCGGCCACATCTGGCCGATCCTTACTTCACACTCCATGCGGCGGCGGAATACGATTTCCGCGACGTCGGCTGGCCGAAGCAGTACCTGTCGGGTGCGCAACAGGCGCATACCCTGGCGACGCGAGCGAAGGAGGATGCCCGGCGCAAGGACGCGCTATTGCGCGCCGTACCCAAGGGTGTGACGGCCTGAGGGGACGGCGGCTTTGCCTTCAGGATGAACGGGGCGGGCGCTCGGAGCGGTCGATCATGCCGCGTAGCAAGGCCTTGAGGGTGGCTACTTCCCCGGCGCCGAAGCCGGCCAGGACTTCGGTTTCGTGGGTCTTGGCGGCGGCCATCAGGCGCGCCACTTCGCGCCGGCCCCTGGGCGTGGCCTGAACCAGCGTCAGGCGCGCATCGCGCGCATCGGCAGTGCGCTCCACCCATCCCGCCTCGGCCATGCGCTGTACCAGCTTGGTCAGGGTGGGTTGCTTGGCCAGCACTTCACGCGCCAAGTCGCCGATGGCCATGCCGTCGGTGTCGGCCAAGGTGGCGAGCACCCGCCACTGCAGCGAAGAAAACCCTGCTGCGTTGACGGTGCGCTCGAACTCCTTGTACACCGCGTGGCTGGCGCGTGCCAGC
The DNA here is from genome assembly GCA_965279115.1 of Burkholderiales bacterium. GTDB lineage: Bacteria > Pseudomonadota > Gammaproteobacteria > Burkholderiales > JAEUOS01 > JAEUOS01. The sequence goes on along the minus strand of OZ257137.1, from coordinate 1,120,729 downwards.
AGGTAGGACAGGTAGTCGTCGATGAAGCGTAGTTGCGATGGCCGGGTCGGCATGGATTTGCATTACATGAAATTTCATATATCATGCGCCATCGTCATCAAAGGCGCAAGGTCTTGCGCCTTTTCGGGAGCCGCGCATGCTGCAGGAACGCATAGAAGCCAAGTGGATCGACTGCTTCGCCGACACCTTCGCCCTGTGTGGCGTCAAGGCCGGTGACGTGGCGGCGGTGTTGTCGGAAACCCAGTCGCGGCCGGTCAATGTGGAACTCGCCGTGCTGGCACTGGCGCGCCTGGGCGCCAGTGTGTTCCGTATCGAACTCACGTCGCCCAAGCTCTCGGCGCCGGTGCCGGTGCGCTCGACCGGGGCTTCGGACGCGATCGCGCGCCTGGGACCGGTGATTCAGGCACTTGCCGGATGCACTTTTGTGGCCGACCTGACCGTGGAAGGCTTGCTGCACGCGCCGGAACTGCCGGAGATTCTCGGCCAGGGCGCACGCGTGCTGATGGTCTCCAACGAGCATCCCGAAGTGCTGGAGCGCTGCCGCCCCGACCCCGCCCTCGAACCCCGGGTCAAGGCCGGCATCAAGCGCCTGCGCGCCGCCAAGTCCATGCAGGTGACCTCGGTCGCCGGCACCGACCTGCACATCAATCTGGAAAACGCCCGGGTCGGCGGCGGCTGGGGCTACACGGCGCGTGCCGGCACCATCTCGCACTGGCCGGGCGGCCTGTGCCTGGCCTTTCCGGCGGCCGGCAGTGTCAACGGTACGCTGGTCATGAATGAAGGTGACGTCAACCTCACCTTCAAGCGCTACCTGGAAAAGCCGGTGGTGCTGACCATCGAGAACGACTACGTCACCGACATCGGCGGCGACCATCTGGACGCCGACCTGATGCGAGGCTATTTCGCCGCCTGGGGCGATCAGGAAGCCTATGCGGTGTCCCACGTCGGCTGGGGCATGAACCCGGCGGCGCGCTGGGATTCGATGGCCTTTTACGACAAGCGCGATTTCAACGGCACCGAGTTGCGCGCCTTCGGCGGCAATTTCCTGTATTCCACCGGCGCCAATGAAGTGGCAGGCCGGCATACCCTCGGCCACTTCGACCTGCCCCTGCGCAACTGCACCGTCATGCTCGATGGCGACCTGGTGGTCGACACCGGCGTGCTGCACGGCGAGCTGGCGTAGATGACATGATGGGCAAGATCGCCTGCATCGACGAAGGGCGCGGCTCGACCGCGGTGTTCCTGTTGCACGGTGTGGGCGGCGGCAAGGAAGCCTGGCCCACGACCATCGCGGCGCTGGTGGCGGCCGGCTATCGCGCCGTGGCCTGGGACATGCCGGGCTACGGCGGCTCGGCGATGATCGACCCGTACGACAATGTCGGGCTGGCGCGCGCGTTCGAGTCGCTGGTCGATGAGACCGGCGCGCATCGCAACGTGATTCTTGGCCACAGCATGGGCGGCATGGTGGCGCAACAGGCCATGGCGCAGTGTCCCGACAAGGTGCATGGCCTGATCCTCTCCGGTACGTCGCCGGCCTTCGGCAAGCCCGGGGGTGACTGGCAGCGGCAATTCCTGCAAAGCCGTTTTGCGCCGCTGGACGCGGGGCGCGGCATGGCCGGTCTGGCGCCGGAGCTGGTGGCGGCGATGATCGGCCGCGATGCCGAAACGGAAGGTGTGACGCTGGCGCACGCGGTGATGAGCAAGGTGCCGGAGGCCACCTACCGGGCGGCGCTGTCGGCGATCGTCTCCTTCGACCAGCGCGCCAACCTGGCCGGCATCCGCGTGCCGACCTTGTGCATCGCCGGCGAGGATGACCGCAACGCCGTGCCGGAGGTAATGCAGAAAATGGCCGAGCGCATTGCAGACTCCGAATATCGCTGCCTGCCGCGCATCGGCCACATCGCCAATCTCGAGGCGCCTGCTGCGTTCAATGCGCTGGCGCTGGAATTTCTCGCCAAGCACTTTCCGAACTAGGAGGCCAACATGGCTGCAGTCCTCCAGACTTCGCCTATCGGGGCGTCTGCCCCGTCCAGGGGGGCGTATCTTCCGCCTTCCATCATCGGCGAGTATGCCGAGCCAACCGCGAAACAGCGTGAACTGCTGACGATTGCCGCGGACCTTGGGCGTAATCGCTTTGCAAGGCGCGCCGAACAGATCGACCGCGATGCGGTGTTTCCCTTCGAGAACTATGCCGACATGCGCGACGCGGGACTGTTGCGCATCTGCGTGCCGGAGCAATACGGCGGCTGGGGCGCCGATTTCGCCACCTATGTGATGGTCGCGGCCGAGATCGGCCGCCATTGCGGCGCCACCGCGCTCACCTACAACATGCACGTGTGTTCGACCATCTGGTCGGGCTTCATCGCCGACGACCTCGACATGTCGCCGGAGGATCGCGCCGACCACGAGAAGAACCGCGCCATCCACTACGACCGCATCGTGCGCGAGGGCAAGATCTATTCGCAGCCGTTCTCCGAGGGCGGCGCGGCGGCGGCCGGCAAGGCGCCATGGGGCACGCTGGCCACCAAGGTGGAGGGCGGCTATATCGTCAACGGCCGCAAGATCTTCGCCTCGCTGGCCGGGGCGGCCGACTACTACGGCGTGCTGTGCACGGTGGACAAGCCCGGCGCGACGCAGCGTGATTCGCTGTACCTCGCGGTCGACCGCAACCTGCCCGGCGTGACTGTCAGCGGCGAATGGGACCCGCTGGGCATGCGCGGCACGGTGTCGCGCAACCTGCTGTTCAAGGATGTGTTCGTGCCGGAATGCGAGCGCCTGATGCCGGAAGGCATCTACGCCCAGGCGGCATCACGCTGGCCGCACATGTTCGCCACCCTCTCGCCCACCTACATGGGCATCGCGCAGGCCGCCTACGACTTCACGGTGCAATACCTGCGCGGCGAAGTGCCGGGCATGCCGCCGGTGAAGCGCCGCATGTATCCCACCAAGCAGGTGGCAGTGGCGGAAATGAAGATCAAGCTCGAGCAGACCCGCGCGATCTTCCTGCAGATCGCCCGTGCGGCACGGGTGGACCCGCACAAGGAAGTGCGCCTGGGCCTGTATGCGGCGCACTACACCATCATGGAAAACGCCAACGAGATCTGTCGCCTGGCGGTGCGCACCTGCGGTGGCCAGTCGATGCTGAAAAGCCTGCCGCTGGAGCGCCTGTACCGCGATTCGCGCTGCGGTTCGCTGATGCTGCCGTGGACGGCGGAACTGTGCGTCGACAAGCTGGGCCGCGAATGCCTGTACGAGCCGGGTGAGCGCGACGAGGAAACCGTCTAGCATTGGCGCGATAGCACGTGCCCAATTCGTCGCGGGGAGTCCGTTCCGCCTAGCGTCTGTCAACAGCCAGTCATGAACCTTTCGCGCATCGTCGAGCATTGGGCCGGTATGACACCGGACAAGTGCGCTATGCACCTGCATGGCATGGAGGTCACCTATGCGCAATTGTGGCGCCGCATCGAGATCGCGACCGCAACGCTGTCGGTCCGCCATGCTGTCAAGGAAGGCGAACGAATTGCCTGGCTGGGCCTGAACCATCCGGATTTCATCGTGTTCCTGATGGCGCTGGCGCGTCTGGGCGCGATTGCGGTGCCGCTCAACATGCGCCTGGCGACGCCGGAACTGGTGGCGATCCTGCGCCAATCCGGCACCCGGCTGTTGTTCCGTGATGAGGCATTCGCCGATGCCGGTGCCGCCGCGGCGCGCGCCGCGGGCATCGCGGTCGCCGCGACGTCAACGCTGGTCGATGAAGCTGCGCCCCGTGACACGCCACTCGCCGGCAGTGACGACAGTCCCGTCATGATCGTCTACACCTCGGGTACCACCGGTGCACCCAAAGGAGCGCTGCATACCCAGGCCAACCTGCTGTGGAACATCGCCTCGGCGACCGCCGCCCAGGACATCACGGCGGCTGATCATGTGCTGAACGCGCTGCCGATGTTTCACGTCGGCGGACTGTGCATCCAGACACTGCCGGTGCTGGCCGCCGGCGGCACCACCACCTTGCACGCTCGATTCGACCCCGCCGCCTGGATCGCCGACGTATCCGCACGCCGGCCCACCTTGTCCCTGCTGGTGCCGGCCACGCTCAAGGCGATTCTGGCGCATCCCGATTGGCCATTGGCGGACCTGTCGAGCCTGCGCCTGCTCAATACCGGGTCGTCGACCGTGCCTTTGTCGATGATCGAGTCGGTGCAGGCCCGTGGCGTGCCGGTCAGCCAGGTGTATGGCGCCACCGAGACGGGACCGGTTTCGATCGTGCTGCGGGCCGGGGACGCGTTCGGTCATGCGGGCAGCACAGGCAAGCCGGCCATGCATGTGGAGGTACGCCTGGTGAACGCCGATGGCAAGGATGCGGCCACCGGCGAGACCGGCGAGATATACATCCGCGGGAAGAACGTGGTGGCGGGTTACTGGAATGACCCCGGCAATCCGGCATTCGCCGACGGCTGGTTCCGTTCCGGAGACCTGGCCTATCGGGATTCCGAAGGTTTTTACTGGGTGGTGGGTCGCTCCAAGGACATGATCATCTCCGGAGGCGAGAACATCTATCCGGCGGAACTGGAGAACGTGCTGGCGGATTGTCCGGACATCGTCGAATCCGCGGTGATCGGGCAGGAAGACGCGCGCTGGGGCGAGGTCGCGGTCGCGGTGGTGGTCAGGCGACCGGGTTCCAGCCTTGATGAGGATGGGGTCATCGCACTGTTTGACGGCCGGCTTGCACGCTACAAGCATCCGCGCCGGGTGGTATTTGCCGAGAGCCTGCCCAAGACGGCGCTGGGCAAGGTGCAGAAGACGGCGTTGCGCAGCCGGATGGCGCAGTCTGGCGGCTGAGCCTTCGCGAGCGCGGGGCGAAAAAAAGCCCGGCGCAAGGCCGGGCTTGAAGGTGTTGCGAGGAGATCTGATGCTTGTGGCTTACTTGCGCTTGGACGCTGCCTTGGTGGCGGCAGCGACATTCGCTGCGGCGGTCGAGGCGGCGCTGGTGAAGCTGCTTTCGGCAGTGTCGAAAGCCTGCTTGGCCGCCTTGGCGGCGTTGTCATAGGCGGAGGTGGCGGCGGCGACGGCTGAACGCAAGGCCGCGACCGCGCTTTCGGTTCCGGGCGGCGCACTCTTCAATGCCTTGTCGAGCGTGGCGGCGAATTCCTTTTGCGCGGCCGCGGCATGCTCTTCGGCACTGGCGCGCAGGGTCGCCTGGGCCTGGCTCAGGATGCCGAAGGCCTCCTTGGACCAGGCGAGCGATTTTTCGATCACCGGTTGCGCGGCGCCGACGTTGAATGCCAGGAGTTCCTTGGCGTCCTTTACGGCCAAGGCGGCACGGGCGTTCTGGGTGGCTTCGTCGAACATTGACTTGGCGCTGGAAACATTGAGTTCGACAAGCTTTTCAAAGCTGCTCATGCCAGTGGAGGCGGCGTTGACGAAGCTTTCAAAGCCGGCTTTGCTGGCGGCGGCGAATTGGTCGGGCGTGCTGTACATGGTGAGATTCCTTTCGATGGCGGATTCTGGAAAGTCGCCTCGGGTACGCATCCGGCGACGGGGTGCTCTGGGAGCGATTCAAGCTGAATTGCTGCATCGCAACAATTTCAATTATATGGGCGAATGTTGGCAAGTCAAGAGGTTTTTGATGCAATGCAGCAAAAATTGGAAAAGACCGCCTTTTCAATGGATTACCGGCCGGATGCGAGCCGCAGAAAGTGTCCGCAGCGGCCTTACGGCCGGGCGGCGGCGAGGCCCCGCTCGATCACGCGGATGACGCATCCGGACATGAAGATGATCGTGCTGGTGGCAAGCAGTAGAACGAGCATACGATCCCAGGCCATCGAGGCACCGACCACTGCCGTTACCAGTGGCGGACTCACGAACTGCCCGAAGTTGGACCCCTGGTTGATCATGCCCTGCACCGTGCCCACCTGCGCCGGCGTGCGCGCGTGGGTCTGGGCAGACGACATCACCGAACCCGGCAGGATGCCCACCGAGAAAGAAAACGCGACGCAACCGAGATAGCGCGCCCAGTCCGGTAGTGCGGGTGAGAAGATCACAAGGCAGGTCAGCGCCGTGACCAATCCGGCCAGGCAAACATTGGTGCCGCGCGCGAAGCCGCGGTGCAGGAGTGCGCCGCCCAGCAGGTTGCCGGGAATGTTCGCCGCCACCATCAGCGCCGTGAGCAACGACGCCACACCGAGTGGCGTGTTGCGCTCACCTACCATGAAGGTGGGAAGCCAGACCATGATGGCGTAGTAGTTGAATGCGTAGCAGCCGAAGGCCAATGCGATCCACCATGGGCCGGCGGATTTGAGCGGCCCGGCGGAGGCACGCCAGGACGTGGTGCCGGCGGCTGCCGGCGGGTGATAGGCGCCGCGCAGGGTATACAGCAGCAGCAGCGCGGCCAAGGCGCAGGCGACCGTGGCAAGCCACAGGGCGCGCCAGCCCAGGGTCTGGATCAACAGGGGCGCCAGCAGCATGCCCAGCGTGGTGCCGGTGGGCATGTAGCCGCCCCAGAAGCTGAATATGCGATTGCGGTCCTGCGGGGCGGTGGATTGCATGATCAGTGCTGGCGCCGCCACCACGATGGAAAGAAAGCCCACGCCCTCGAGAAATCGGCTTGCGAGCAGCCATTGCGCACCCGGGGCGAAAGCGCCGATCGCTCCTCCCAGCACCAGAAAGCCCAGGCCGCCCATGCAGAGTCGCCAAGCACCTACGCGTGCGGTGAAGAGCCCCATGAAGATCGAGGCGACCATGCCAAGCGTATTGAAGGCCGAGACCAGCCATCCCGATTGCGCGAGCGTGAGCGAGAACTCGTCGCGCAGCGCCGGGATAGCCGGCGGCAGCTTGCCGATGTATATCGCGCCGACCACGCCCAAGAGCAGCGCCACGATCGCGCCCTTCCAGTGGGTGCGCGTCATGCGCCAGGACCTCCGGCCCCGCAGACGTTCATGAATCTGGTCTTTCCCGGGAAGGCGCTTGCGGTGTCCCGCGCCAGCGGAATTGCACCGGTATAGAAACCGATCCCGATCATGGTTTGCCCTGTCGTGCCAGCGCGTCGGCGAGGCACGTCGGGCACATGCAGCCATTCAGACTGGCGTCAACCTTCGTCAGCGGGGGCAAGGTAGTGCACCAGCATGGTCCGGCACTGCGTGCGCCGCATTCCAGCATGGTGCCGCAACGCGCACAGGCGAGGCGTTCGGGATTCTCGAAATTGGGGCTGGGAACTTGCATGGATTTGGCGGCGGCAACGAGGCCGATGCCGTCGATTTTAGGCCACTTGATTAGCCGGCCCATGACCATATCTACGCGCTCGATCGGTTTTGCCATGCCGCCACGCGGCGCGTTGCGCCACTGCGCAGCAATCGGGCTTTTCCATCGCACATATGCGCTGCAATTCCCTCTTGAAAAAAGTCTTGCAGGGCCCACCTTGGTATGCATCGCGGTGTCCACCGCAAAAAAATTTCGACAACGGAGAAACGATCATGACCATGCTTTATTCGTATGCGCGCCGCAGCCCCTTCGATGCCGCCTTCAATGATGTGCTGGGCGCGCTGGCGCAACGCAGTGCCCGGCCTGCGACAAGCGTCCGCGCGATTCCTTTCGAGGTCACCGAGCAGGGCGCGAGCTATTCGGTAGCGGCCGATCTGCCGGGCTTTCGCAAGGAAGACATCGCCGTCGAGATCGACGGTGCGCGTGTCACCATCACGGCGGAAGCCAAGGGCGAGCGTAGCGCTTCAGAAGGCGATCGTATTTTGTATACGGAGCGTCAGGTCGGCCGTGCGGTTCGCAGCTTTGAACTGGGTGTGGAAATCGATCAGGAAAATGCCGTCGCCAAGTATGTGGACGGTGTGCTGACCTTGACCCTGCCGAAAAAAGTTGTCGAAACCCGGAAACTTTTGACGGTGCAGTAACTCAAAGCTTTATCTGCTTTTACGGGCAGTACGCTGGCGGTGGCTCCTTCCCCTGAAACACCGCCGGCACCCGTCCTTCACGTTCGCGTGGCGTTGTCTTGTGCGACCTCCTCCCGCACTTGATGATGTGGGCGGGGCGGGATCTGGTTCCCCTGCTGGATCCCGCAACTTTTCAAAGGCGCTTCCGGTTCATCGGAAGCGCCTTTTTCTTTTCCACATTCCCCCGCGCTGATTGATGTGTGAGCGTCCGTTTCATGCCGGGCATGTGGCCGATCAAATTGGCGATTTACACGCGGTTACAATTCCGGAATTCTTGGCTCGGGCTTCCGGGCGATCTCCCCGGGAATGGAAGCCGAAGCGCCGGCCATTCGCGAGTTTTACTGCAGCATTCATTTCCCTTTACCGGATACGGGTTCATGACTACCGAACAAGCCAAAGTCCCTCCAGCCGTACAGGCTTCCATCCTGGCCGAAGCCTTGCCTTACCTGCGCCGCTTCCATGGCAAGACCATCGTGGTCAAGTACGGTGGCAACGCCATGACGGACCTGAAGCTCCAGCAGCAATTCGCGCATGATGTGGTGATGCTGAAGCTGGTAGGGCTGGACCCGGTGGTGGTGCACGGTGGCGGACCGCAAATCGAGCAGCGCCTGAAGCAGCTCGGCATCAAGAGCGAGTTCGTACAGGGCATGCGCGTGACTGACGCGGCCACCATGGACGTGGTGGAAATGGTGCTCGGCGGCACCGTCAACAAGGACATCGTCACATTGATCAACCAGGCCGGCGGCAAGGCGGTGGGGCTTACCGGGCAGGACGGCGGGTTCATCCGCGCCAAGAAGCTGATGATGCCCGACCGTGACCGGCCCAACGAATTCATCGACATCGGCCAGGTCGGCGATATCGAATCCATCGACCCCTCGGTCATCGACACCCTGGAGGCAGGCGGTTTCATTCCGGTGGTGGCACCCATCGGTGTGGGCAAGGATGGCGAGAGCTACAACATCAATGCCGACGTGGTCGCGGGCAAGTTGGCCGAGATCCTCAAGGCCGAGAAGCTGGTGCTGCTCACCAACACGCCCGGCGTGCTGGATCGTGACGGAAAGTTGCTCACCAACATCACGCCGCGTGACATCGATGCCATGGTGGAGGACGGGACCCTTTCGGGCGGCATGTTGCCGAAAATCGCCTCTGCACTCGATGCGGCGCGCTCCGGTGTGCATGGCGTGCACATTATCGACGGCCGGGTGGAACATGCGCTGCTGCTCGAAATCCTCACCGACCAGGGCGTGGGTACGCTGATTCGCAGCAAGTAAGGGCGCCGCTTGCGGACGCGGCGAGCCGTTCCGCGTCAGAGCAGTTTTGCGATGTCGCGGATGTCGTCTTCGAACATCTCGCCCAGTTCGATTCTTGCGACCTTGCTGTCGCGCCCGATCACGTACACCTGCGGCAAGCCGCGGCGCAGGCGATAGATGCGTTCGTAGGCCGGATTGACCATGCCGGCTCGGAAGGTGTAGCCCCTCGCGCGCATGTAGTCTGAAGCCGCCTTCGTGGTCTTGTCGATCGACACCGCCAGCACTTCCAGCCCGTGCGCCTGCTGGGCACGATGCAGGGATTCCACATGCGGATTCTGCTTGGCGCAAAACGGGCACCACGAGGCCCAGAATTGAAGCATCACCAGCTTGCCCTTGAGGGTTGCCGGATCGAACGTCTTGCCATCAAGCAGCGTCAGCGGCGGGAGTTGTATCGCCTCGCCTGGTTCCCATGCCGCGGTTGCCGGGGCCGCGATCAGCGTGCCGGCGGCGGCGACGAGGATCTGGCGGCGGGTCTGCACGGTTACTGGAACTCTATGGCGTCGGCGATGGCCTTGATGCCCGCCTGCGCGCAGGCGTCGTCCGCATCTCCGCCAGGAGCGCCCGAGACGCCGATGGCGCCCAGCACGGCGCCGCCAGCCTCGATCGGCAGGCCACCGCCGAAGGCGGCCACGCGCGGTGTCGCGCGAATGCCGCTCATCGGCTTGCCGGCCTGTGTTTCCGCAGCAAGGGCAGTGGTGCTGATGCGAAAGCTGGCAGCGGTCCAGGCCTTGTTCGTCGCCACCTCCACGGTATGCGCGCCGCCGAAGCGGTCGCGCAGCAGCACCTGGGTGACGCCGGCGCGATCCACGACAGCTACTGCCACCTGGAAGCCACCCTTGCGGCAATGCTCCAGCGCGGCGCGCGCGGCGGTCAGGGCGGTTTCCGGCGTCAGCTGTTTCGTGCTGAACGTGGCGGCAGGCTGGGCATTCGCCCCTTGAGCAAGGACGTACGCGAGCAAACCAGCCCATAGCTTGGAGATTTTCATCGTGCAATTCCCGGGTTGCCGGCCATGCCTGTGAGGCGCGGCAGGTTCAGCCTGACAGGCTGGATCACCTTTTTCGAGCGCATGTATCCGGCGACCAGGTCCCAGATGGGCTGCCCGGAGGCGCCCTCGGCGACTGGCGCCCAGCCCGCCACCTTGTATTTCTTGTCCGCCTCGAGCGGCTTGCCGCCCAGGCGCATGTCGGAGATGCGGCCGCCCATCTTCGCATTCGGATCACAGGCATAGGTCATGCCGCCCACCCGCACCATGTCGCCGCCCTGCTGGTAGTACGGATCGGGATTGAACAGGTTGTCGCCCACATCCTCGAGAATGGTTTTGATCTGCTCGCCGGTGAATTCGTTCTGCGTGACGTAGGGGTAGGTGATCGCGGTCTGGTCCATCAGGTGGTCCATGGTGATGGCCTGGCCGGGTAGCAGGCTGGTGCCCCAGCGGAACCCGGGCGAAAACGCGATCTGCGCGCCCTTGACTTCCATCAGTGCGTCAAGAATCACCTGGTCGAGCGTGCCATTGAAATTGCCGCGGCGATAAAGCAGGCCCTCGGTTGTCGCCAATTTTTCGGACAGTCTGGCCTGGTGCGGCGCGCGCACCCGGTCGATCAGGGCCTGCATCTCCGCGTCGGCCTTGAGGTAATTGGAGAACACCGGCAAGAGCTTGTAGCGGAAATCGCTCACCCGCCCGCCCTTGACCTCAAGGTCGAGCACGCCCAGGAACTTGGTGTTGCTGCCGGCATTGGTGACCAGCGTTTGGCCGCCGGCGTTCCTGACGATGATCGGTTGCGGCACCCCGTCGTGGGTATGGCCACCCATGATGGCGTCGATGCCGGTGACGCGGGAGGCCATCTTGATGTCGACGTCCATGCCGTTGTGCGACAGGACGATCACCGCCGCAGCACCCTTGGCACGCGCTTCGTTGACCGTTTTCTGCATGTTTTCGTCCTGGATACCGAAGTTCCAGTCGGCCACCATATGGCGCGGATTGGCGATGGGCGTGTAAGGGAAGGCCTGACCGATGATTGCCACCGCCACACCGTTCATTTCCTTGATCACGAAGGCGGGAAAAACCGGATCGCCGAAGTCGGCGGTCTTGATGTTTTGCGCCACGAAATCGATTTTTCCCTTGAAATCCTTGGCAACCACTTCCTCAACGCGTTTCGCGCCGAGGGTGAATTCCCAGTGACCGGTCATCACGTCGACGCCCAGCAGCTTGCACGCGTCAATCATGTCCTGTCCGTTGGACCAAAGGGCGGTCGCCGAACCTTGCCAGGTGTCGCCGCCGTCCAGCAGGAGGGCGCCGGGGCGGTCGGCGCGCAGCTTCTTGACCAGCGTGGCCAAGTGGGCAAAGCCGCCGGTCTTGCCGTATAGCTTTGCCGCGCGGGCGAAGTCGAGGTAGGTCAGCGCATGCGCCGTATTTCGCGCCAGGTCGCGCGCCGCACCGCGCGGCGTCATCGCCGGGTTGATCTTGAAGTAGTCCAGCAGGGCATTGCCTACCAGATGGGGCGGTCGGCCGACCGCTTCACCGACTCCGAGATTGACATCCGGTTCGCGGAAATAAACGGGCAGCAACTGGGCGTGGCAGTCGGTGAAGTGCAGCAAGTGCACGTTTCCGAAGGCCTTGAAGTCGTACAGGCTGGCCGCCGGGTTGACTGCCAGCGCATCGCCGCCATCCAGTGCCAGGCCGCTTGCGGACGCGGCGGCGATCAGGTTGAGGAATTCACGGCGGTTCATGATGGAGTTCTTGCGTGGCGGCGGTGCTGGCGGGGCGGGAATTACGCGCCCGCCGGGGCCCGCCTACTTGTTGACGGGCGAATCCGGGTCGAGCAACAGTGCGGTGACGTCCTTGACCTGCTGTTCCGTGAGGATGTTGTTGTGACCGAAGCGCGGCATGTTGGAGCAGGCGTTGTAAGCCTGCGCGTTCCAGATCTTGCTGTAGGTGTACTGCTGGATGGCGGCGGAATTGCCACGCATCTTGCCGTACCCGAGCAACGACGGGCCGATGGTGCCGTAGGAGATTTCCTGCGGGCTCATCTGGTGGCAGGCGTAGCAATTGCCGCCCGCCGGGTTTGCCGGGTTGTCGGAAAACTGCTTGCCGACACCGGATTGCGCGATGCGTTCGCCCTGGCGCCAGTCGCCGAGCAGCTTGCCGTCGGCGGGGTAGCGGACCAGCGCGCGTTGCGCGTTCTCCAGCTTCGACTGCGCCTCCTTGTCCAGGGGCTTGCCGTCGCTTGCGCTGCATAAAGCCTGGGGCTCGTCCTGATTGAGTCGGTCAAGCTTCGCCTGTCCGCGCTCCTTGAAGGATGCCCGCAGCACTTCGACGGCCTGTCGCGTCAGTTCCGCGTCAGAGGTGGTAGCGCAACCGGCGACGCCCAATGCCAGTGACAGACCGGTGATGATTTGTGTTGTCGTCTTCATGTATCAGGTTCCGGTGGGCGGCCTAGCGTTTGATGGCGGGCGCGTTGAACGCGGCGCCATTGGCGTTGTAGGCCAGAAATGTCGTCAGCGCGACCGAAGCCTCCGAGGTGAACTCGAGGTCCGGGAATCGTTGCTGCCGGAAGCAGTCGTTGAGTCGCCACTGGAAGGTGCGCAACTCCCCCTGGGATACGCGGTATGCGGGCCAGGTGGTGTAGGCGCGCTGCGCATCCTTCTGCTCGGTCAGGTTGGGCAGATCCTGCAGACGAATGCGCTTGCCGGTTTCGGCATGGCAGGTGGCGCAGGCGAAGTCGTGCGGGCCGCCACGGAAGAAGAACATCTTCTTGCCCAGCTGATATGCCTCGCGCAGCTTTGGGTGGTTGAGCGCGACGTTCATCTTCACGCCCTTGGATTCCGCGGTGATGAAGGCAACCAGGGCTTCGTTGTCCGAACGTTGATTGCCGTTGCCGAAGGGGCGGGCCTTGGCCTCCGCCGCTGTGAGTCCCTGGATGGTGGTGCGGCAGTGCACCAGACGTGTCTCGAGATCCATCACCCGGTTTGCGTCGTCGAAGTAACGGGGCAATTCCGCATAAGCGCCTGCCACCACACCGGGTCCCTTTCCGAGGTCGCAGGTTTCCAGGGAGACATTTTTCGGACCGGCCTTCTTCTTCCAGAGGTCTTCGCCGCGTGCCTCCCACAGTTCCGCCGGGTTGCCGCCCGCCAGGGCCTGGCGATACTCCTCGATCTTCTTCACGGTATCGTCGCCGGACTGGGCCATGCTCAATGTCGCGGCGCAGGCCAGGGCGAGCCCGGCCATCGCGTATCCAGATCGCGTCTGCATTGTGTCTCCTTGTTTTTTGGGGGCGCGCGGTGGTTGGCGTCGACGCGCGGCCATAGGGCAGAGGATCAGGCGGCCACCGTGGCTTCGTCGCTGCGCTTGTCGCCCTTGTTGTCGGTCCAGTTGATGGTGATCTTGTCGCCCGCCTTGGCACCGCTGAACTGGAACTGGAGATAGGGGTTCTTCGATATCGCCGGCCCCCATTCCGCCGCCAGCACGTTCTTGCCGTTGTGGACTGCGGTGACTTCCTGGATGAAGTGGGCCGGAATGACCTTGCCGCCACTGTCGCGGCGCTGGCCGGTTTCCATCTCGTGGGCCATCAGTACGCGTACGACGGTCTTTGTGCCTTCGATTTTGGCGCGGATGCGCATCGGGTCTGCCATGGTGTTTCCTTTCGAACTCGGTGATGTATGGGTAATGACTAGCCGCCGCAACCGCCCAGGGTGACCTTGATCTCGCGGGTGGCGACGAAGTATTTCCCGTCGGCCTTGATCAGTGCATGCACTTGCGAGGTTTCGCCCATCTTCACGCGCGTGCTGACACTCGGATCGGTACCGGCAGGGACCGTGAACACGGCGGCGAGACTGCTCGGGTTCTTTTCAACCAGGATGGCGATCGATTCTGTCTTGGGGATCTTGCTCTCGATGGATATCGGCACCACCGCGCCGTTTTCGGCGATCTCCGGCGTAGATCCCCAACTGACTTCCTTGCTGGCGGCCGGACTTGCGCCACCGAGCGCCTTGACGACCGGCTCGACGCCCTTGGCGGAAAACGCGGCCTGATTCCATGCGGCGTGGGCGGCACCAGACCTGACCAGTCCGGCGGCGACGAACAAGCCCATCACGGCGCTGGCAGAGCCTTGCTTGAGCACCAGTCGGCGCCCCGTGTCGATTTTTTGCATACCTATCTCCATGTGTGTTGACGGCAAATTACTTGGGTTTTGATGCAAGGGTAGCCCAATGCCGGGCTTGACCCGCTATTCGGGCGCGCCTTTCAGGATCCAGCGTGCCAGAAGTGTCGCTTCGGACTCGCTGATCATGGTGGCGGGAGGCATTGCCACCTGACCCCAGGTTCCCTGTCCGCCACTGCGAATCTTGCCGGCAAGGTACGCTTCCGCCTGGTCCTGCTTGCCGTATTTTTCCATGACTTGATTGAATCCCGGCCCGACCACCTTTTTGTCGATACCGTGGCATCCGAGGCACGCCGCTTTCGAGGTCAGGTCACGGACGCTGGCGAATTCGGACTTCTTTTCCGCCGCTGCCGTGATGGCTTGCGTTACCTGGCCACGCACGCCACCCAGGTTGCGCGTCTGCTCGACCAGGTTTCCATGCGAATTGCGCGCATGGTCCGGAAGGCGGGAGGCGATTTTTGGTTCCGGGCCGCAATCGCGCATGCAAGCGACGTTCTTTACATCAGGCTTTCCGGTGGGCAACCAGAAACCGTGCTTCGCCGACTTGCCGTGGCGATTCGGCAACATTTCCTGCACTTCGCGAATATTCCTGTCGGACAGTGTGTAGTCGGCAGGAAGGATATCGGCCAGGTTGAGGATGTAGGCGGTCACCGCATAGACCTCGTCGTGGGTGAGGGTCTTGGGGTTGTTCCACGGCATGGCGCGGTTGATGTAGTCCCACAGCGTGGACAGCGTCGAGACTTTCATCATGGTGCTGCGCTGTGCTTCGGAGCCCTTCGACAGCGCTTCGACACGCCCGGTCTGGATATCCTTCTTGGTGGTGCCGCCGACGATCGGGGTGAACACCTCGTTGGATTCGCCGAAAACGCCATGGCAGGAAGTGCATTTGGCTTCCCAGATATCCTGTCCCCTGGCGACGCTGCCGGCCCCCGGTGGAAGGCCCTTGAAATCCGGTCGGACGTCGATGTCCCATGCCTTGATCTCGGCGGGTGTTGCGGCGCGTCCGAGACCGGTCCAGGCGACGTTGCCTGCGGACTTTGACTGCGCGCCAGCGGTGACCGAAACCATCAGCGCGATCAGTGCGACAGTCAGCCTAGACCTGGACATTGCTGACCTCCCCCGAGGTTTCAACTTTCCACGACTGGATGGCGTTGTTGTGATAAATCGAACGCGTGCCGCGGACCGCCCGAAGCTGGCGCATTTGCGGCTGCACATAGCCTGTTTCGTCGATGGCACGGCTTTGCAGGATCGCCGTTTCGCCGTTCCATGACCAAGGTAGCGAGAATCTGGTCAGGCACTTCGACAGCACCGGCGTCTGCAAGGTCGCGGTCTTCCAGTTGCGCCCGCCGTCGAAGCTGACGTCGACGCGCCGAATCTTGCCGCGTCCGCTCCATGCAAGCCCCGTCACGTTATAGGATCCCTTGTCCAGCAAGGTTTGCCCGCCGGATGGTGTGGTGATGACCGACTTGCACTCCTGGGTCGAGGTGTATTGACGATGCGTGCCGTCCGGCATCATGTCCACGTAGTGCATGACCTCTTCACGCGCTCCATAGGGTGCGTCGCCGACCTCGATGCGTCGCAGCCATTTCACCCAGGAGACACCCTGCACGCCAGGCACCACCAGGCGCAACGGATAGCCGTTCTCGGGACGGAGCATTTCGCCGTTCATGCCGTAACAGAGCAGCACTTCCCCGGCTTCAACCAGTTCCATCGGGATGGTCCGTGTAAGGCCGGAACCATCGCCCCCTTCAGCGAGCACATAGCGACCGCGCTTGTAGTCGGCGCCACAATAGTCGAGGACGTCGCGCAGGCGCACACCCGTGAATTCGCCGCAGGAAAGCATGCCGTGGGTGTACTGGACTGTCGGCACGGCAACATTGCCCCACTCCATGCCCGTGTTGGCGCCGCATTCGATGAAATGCATGCGCGAAACCGATGGCATGCGCATGAGATCATCGATGGTGAAGATGGAGGGGTGCTTTACCAGCCGTTCGTCAGATCCGTTGATCATGAGCCTGTGTCGGGACGGATCAAGATCATGCCACCCCTGATGGTGACGTTCGAAATGCAGGCCGGACGCGGTAATGATGCCGAACATGCCTTGCAAGGGAGAGAAAGACACTGATGCAGCGCCAACCCGGGTGAGGCCGGGTGATTCGCGCCGCATGAGGTTGCGCTCATGTTTCGATGGCATCCCGTACCCGGTGACCGCGACCGGCTGGCCCAGCGATGTGGCATGCGGCTGGGGTTCGAGAATCAGCTTGTCCCCCTGTGTTTGCGCAAACGCGGGTGCGGCGGTGGCGGCGCCCGCCGCCAACAGGGTGTTGCGCAGGAACTCGCGCCGGCCCGACTGGACGGCGCGAATCTGTCGAGCGTCGAGAAAGTTCTCAGGCGCGCCTTTGACGCGGCCGATGAAGCCACCAACGTCCATTTTCGAGGTTCCTTTTTGCATTGTCTGCTGGGCGGCGCAACGCAGCAGGGGTATCATTGCCGCGTTCGAACTTAATAATATAAGTAAATGCTAATTTGATATAAGCCGCTTGTCACGCCGCGATGCAGCAAGGAGTGAGCGAGCGAAGGCCACGCAACAGTCCGGCTACGGGCAGGCGACGAGTCCGTCCAGGTATCCGGCGGCGCTGTTGCAGATGGTCAGTAACTGGCGCCGTGGCGCATCCGGTTGCGTTGAGAGGCCCAGGTGCACCCAGCGCCCGAACTCATGGATCAACTGGTCGTACGGCAGGGAAGATGCCGCGATCGCTTGTGCGACCTGCAGCGGGGTGCCAAATCCGGCACATGTGAAATCGATGGCCAGCCCCAGTGCGTGACGGGACTGCGGTGCGCCGCCGACGGCGGCGTTGAGGGCGGGCGAACGGTAGCCGCTGTTGATCGCGACAGGTTGACCGAGCACTACCAGGACCTGCTCCATCGTCGCGGCGAGGCGGCCCAGGTTGGCCACATGGTCCGGTCCGGGACGATTGTCGATGCCCAGGCGTTCGGCCGTTTCCGAGCGGATCAACTCGGCAAGCGTGAAGTTGGGTGACAATCGCATCGACCGAAGTTTAATCACACTGACGCGTCCGCCTTGCATCCCGACCGCAACCGCACCCTTTGGCTGTTCGACCTCGACGACACCCTGCATCGCGCCACGCCGCACATTTTCGACCGCATGAACCGTTCCATGACGGAATATGTCATGCGGCACCTCGACCTCGCCGAGCCCGCCGCCAACGAATTGCGTCGCGAATACTGGCAGCGCTATGGTGCGACCTTGCTGGGGCTGATGCGCCGACATGCGGTCGACCCCGACCATTTCCTGCAGGAAACCCACCAGTTTCCCGATCTCGACCGGCTGCTGGACTATGACCGTCCATTGCGCCGGCTGCTCAAGACCTTGCCTGGCCGCAAGATCATCGCCTCGAACGCGCCGCGCCACTACGTGGATGCGGTGCTGGCGGTGATGGGGGTGGGCCCGCATTTGCATGCCATCGAAACCATTGAATCAATGCGTTACGTGCCCAAGCCTGCGCGTTCGTCGCTGGCGCGCATCCTGCGCCGCCATCGTGGGCATGCGCGCCGTGTGGTCATGGTGGAGGACAACCTGGACAACCTCAGGACGGCGCGCCGGCTGGGGCTGACCACGATCTGGGTTTCACGGGAACCCGGTCGACCGGCCTTTGTTGACGTCAAGCTCAAATCGGTGCTTCAATTGAGTAAGTACTCACGCATGCCATGGCGCCGCCAACTGGCGACGCGTTGAGATTCATGCCTCGCGATCCAACTTCGCACCCAGGACAAGATGGCCCGCTCCGGAGAACGCAAGACCCAGATCCTCCAGCTGATAGCGCAGATGCTGGAGTCCCCCAAGGGTGAAAAGATCACCACGGCCGCCCTGGCGGAACGCCTGCAGGTGTCGGAGGCCGCGTTGTACCGGCATTTCGCCAGCAAGGCGCAGATGTTCGAGGGTTTGATCGAATTCATCGAAGGCTCGCTGTTCGGCTTGATCAACAGAATCACTGCGGACGAAGCCGACGGACTCAGGCAGGTGCATGCGGTCGTGACCATGACATTGCGCTTCGCGGCGCAAAATCCGGGCATGACCCGCGTCCTGATCGGCGATGCGCTGGTCAATGAAAATGAGCGCTTGCAGGCGCGCATCAATGCCTTGTCAGACAAGCTCGAAGCCAGCCTCAAGCAGTCGATCCGTATCGCGGTCAGCCAGGGCACGATTCCCACGTCCGTGGATGTCTCCGCGCAGGCCAACGCGCTCCTGTGCTACGTGATCGGGCGCTGGCACCAGTTTGCCAAAAGCGGCTTCAAGAAATCGCCGGTCGACGGGCTGGATCGCCAGTTGCCACTGCTGCTGGGCTGAAGGCAATCCGGACCGCCTCGGAGCGTCGTGACGCCCTAGGCGCACACGGCGCAGGCGCTGTCCTTCTTCAGGCGCACCTGCCGCCACTCCATCGACAGGCCGTCGAGCAGAAGCAGGCGTCCGTTGAGGGTCTCGCCGATGTCGGCCAGCACCTTCAGTGCTTCGGCAGCCTGCACCGTTCCGATGATGCCGGTAATCGGTGCGAACACGCCCATCACCGCACAGCGGGACTCGTCGACATCCTGGCCTTCGGGGAACAGGCATTGGTAGCAGGGCGCATCGGCACGGCGCATGTCGAACACGCTCACTTGCCCGTCAAAGCGTATCGCTGCCCCGGACACCAGAGGTTTGGCATGGCGTACACAGGCGCGGTTGACCGCATGGCGGGTGGCGAAATTGTCGCAACAGTCGAGCACCACATCGGCACTGGCCACCAATTCGTCCAGCAACGGCCCTTCGGCGCGTTTTTCCAGTGCGACCACCGTGATGCCCGGGTTGTATTCCGCCAGTGTCCGGCGTCCCGAGGCGGCCTTCGGCTGGCCGACACTGGAAGTACGATGCAGGATCTGCCGTTGCAGGTTGGTGAGGTCGACCGTGTCGCCATCGGCCAGCGTGATCCGTCCCACGCCGGCGGTCGCAAGGTAAAGCGCTGCTGGCGAACCCAGGCCACCGGCGCCTATGATTAGCGCATGGCTGCCGAGCAGGCGTTCCTGTCCCTCGATGCCGACTTGCGGCAATAGGATGTGGCGCGAGTAGCGCAACAGTTGATCGTCGTCCATGTACACGTTCTGTCGGAATCGTGACAAAAAAACAGGGGCATGCAGCCCCTGTTTCCAAGCCGCGCGCGTCGACAGCCTATTTCTTGGCTTCCGCTGTTTTGGGCGTGGGTTCCTTGATCTTTTCGCCCTTGACTGGCTGCCCCTTCAGGAGGTTCATCGCCTGGAGGAATTGGAAATCCTCCTTGCTGCCGAATTCGATCCGCGCCGGCGGCTTGGCATCGGCCTTGGCAGGCTCGGTCACCGCGGCTTTCTTCTCAGCGTCCGGATCCTTGTCGTTGGTCAGATGGTTGGCCAGATCGGCCTCGCGCATGCGCGCGCTGCGCACCGCGCCTTCGGCGGTTTCGGCGACTGTCCAGTCGGGAATGATGCCCTTGGCCTGGATTGAACGCCCGGACGGCGTGTAGTAGCGCGCCGTGGTGAGCTTCATCCCGGCGCCATTGGACAGGTTCAACTTGGTCTGCACCGACCCCTTGCCGAAGGTGGTCTGGCCCATCACGACCGCGCGTTTGTGGTCCTGTAGCGCGCCGGCGACGATTTCGGAGGCCGACGCCGAGCCGTCATTGACCAAAACGACTATCGGCACGGTGCGGATCGAGGGGGGCAGACCGCGCAGCACGTCTTCGCGATTGCGGAAGGAGTACTCCTCGGGTGTGGCCATGTATTCGTGCTTGGTGTCGGGAAGGCGCCCGTTCGACGATACTACGAGGGTACGCGGCTCGAGAAACGCGGCCGATACGCCGATGGCCGTATGCAGCAGGCCGCCGGGGTTGTTGCGCATGTCAAGCACCAGGCCATTCAACTTGCCGTTGGACTCCTTGTACATGCGCTCGATGGCGCGGGCGAGGTCGTCGACCGTGCGCTCCTGGAACTGGGTGAGGCGGATGTGGGCGTAACCGGGTTCGATGAGTTTCGCCTTGACGCTTTGCACGCGGATCACTTCGCGTATCAGGGTGAACTCCAGTGGGCGGTTCTCGCCCTTGCGTGCCACTGTAAGCTTGATGGGGGTCTTCGGCTTGCCGCGCATCCTCTTGACCGCATCGCCCAGCGAAATGCCCTTGGTCGAGGTGTCATCGATCTTGACGATCAGGTCGCCGGCCTTGATGCCCGCTTTCGATGCCGGGGTGTCCTCGATGGGCGAAACCACCTTGACATAGCCGTCTTCGGTGCCGACCTCAATGCCCAGGCCGCCGAATTCACCGCGGATGCTGGTCTCGAACTCCTTGTTCTCCTCGGGGTCCAGGTAGGCCGAATGCGGATCGAGATCGCTGAGCATGCCCTTGACCGCGCCGGTCAGGAGCTTCTTGTCGTCAACCGAATCGACATAGTCGCGCTTGATGTTTCCAAACACCTCGGCAAGGGTCTGGATTTCGGGCAGGGGCAGCGGGCTGCGCGCCTCACGCTGGGCTATGGCCGAAAAATTGAGGCCCAGCAGCACGCCTGCCACCACGCCTACGCCGACCAGACTGCTACTTTTCCATTTGCCGTTCATGTTTGGCTCCGGCACCTCAGGGGCACCATGCTGGCTTCCAACCGGTTTTGACACAACGCCCAAACCCGCGACCCGATACAAGACTGGGACGCCATCGCAAGTCAGTTGGTTCCCTCGCAGAGCCAACAAAGCTACTACTTTTTGGCCCACGAAAGCGGGTCAAATGGCTTGCCATGGTGTCGCAATTCAAAGTATAGACCCGTTTCCGCGTTGCCTCCGCTACTGCCGACGCGAGCGATCGAATCTCCGCTGCCGACCGCGTCTCCAGCCTGCCGGAACAACGTTTCGTTGTTTCCGTAGATGCTCAGGTAGTCGTTGCCATGGTCGACGATGATGAGGTTGCCGAAGCCGCGCATCCAGTCTGCGAAAACTACCCGTCCTGGTGCAACCGAGCGGACTTCCTCGCCTTGCTGGGCACGGATGAACACGCCCTTCCAGGTGGTTCCGCCTCCCTCGCGCTGGCTGCCGAAACGTCCGGAGAGCTCCCCCCGGGTGGGCAGGCGCAGCTTGCCGCGCAGGGACGCGAACGCGCCGGAAAATCCGGCCTCGGGGAGGGCGTCGTTGCGCCTGGCGCCGCGCCTGGCCGGTTCCGCCGGCGCCTTCGGCTGGGCCAGGCGGGCCAGCTTCTCGATCAGGTCCGTGAGACGCTTTTCGTTGCGTTCCAGGGTCGAAACCTCGCGCCGCTGCGACTTGATCTGCGTCGCCAGGCGTTCCAGCACCTTCTTGCGCGCCTCCGATTCGCGCGACAGTTGCTCGCGCTCGCTGCGCTGGCGGGTTTCGATCTCGGCCAGCTGCGCGGTTTTCTCGCGCGCCTCGCCGGCAAGACGTTGCAATTCCTGCAGGTTGGCTCGCAGGCTTTCGATCAGGCGTGCCTGCGCGCGGGAAATGTAGCTTGCGTAGTGGATTTCCCGAGCGGCCGCAGCGGGGCTTTCGCCGGAAAACAGCATCTGGACGTAACCGCGCTCGTGTTTTATGTACTCGTCATGGATCAGGCGTGACAGGCGGGCGTTCTGTGCGCCGGTCGTCTCGCCCACTGTGCGGGTCTTGCGGCCAAGTTCCTGCAGGCGCGATTCCGCTCCCTTTTTTTCCTCTGACAGTTCGCGCAGGGCGCGATTGGCCTCCGAAATCGCCCGCTCCGATTCCCGCAGCGAATCTGCCGCCTCAGCCCGGTTGCCTTCAGCGCGGTCGATGTCACGCTTCAGGGAATCGATGCGACCGCGCAGTTCCTTGAGTTCCTCGGCGTTGCCGCCCTGCGCTTGCAGGTCAGGCGCCAGCAGGGCCGCACAAAGCCAGGCTACTGTCCGCGCGTGGGCACGTCGCAGCACGCGGGTCAGGCCCGGGCCTTGCCTTGTGCGGCCACCGCGGCTTGCGCGCGGGCGATTTCCTCGGGGTCGGCCAGGTAGTAGTTCCGGATCGGTCGCAGGTCGGCATCGAGTTCGTAGACCAGCGGCTGCGCGGTCGGAATGTTGAGGCCGACTATTTCATCCTCGCCGACGTTGTCCAGGTACTTCACCAGGGCGCGCAGGCTGTTGCCGTGGGCGGCGATCAGCACCCGCTGACCACTCTTGACGGCGGGGGCTATGCGCTCGTTCCAGAAGGGCAGAACCCGGGCCACCGTATCCTTGAGGCACTCGGTCGCAGGCAGCAGTTGCGGCTCGACGCCGGCGTAGCGAGGATCGAAGCGCGGATGGCGCGGGTCGTCGCCTGTGAGCGGATTGGGCGCAATGGCGTAGGCGCGGCGCCAGACCAGTACCTGCGCATCCCCGTACTTGGCGGCGGTTTCCGCCTTGTCAAGGCCCTGCAGGGCTCCATAGTGGCGCTCGTTCAGGCGCCAGTGCTTTTCGGTGGGCAGCCAAAGCAGGTCGAGTTCTTCCAGCGCCGTGTTGAGGGTCTTGACCGCGCGCTTGAGCACCGAAGTGAAGGTGCTGTCGAAGCCGAAGCCCTTTTCCTTCAGCAGGCGGCCGGCACGCCGGGCTTCCTCGACCCCTGTGTCGGTGAGGTCGACGTCGGTCCAGCCGGTGAAGCGGTTTTCGCGGTTCCACACGGATTCGCCGTGGCGCATCATTACGAGTTTGTACATGGCGTCGGACATGGGTTGACTCACTCTATTTTATAATCGCGGTTTGGGTTGTGCTTGGCGGGCATGGATGCCGGCGGCGAAAAAAGTGACTGAGGACGTCTTCGACCTGATCGGCCGGTCGGAGGAAATCGAGCAGGCTTCCCTGGCGATGAAGGCGATTGCCCATCCGCTCAGGCTGAAAATCCTCTGTTTGCTGTCAGGTGGAGAGATCTCCGTCCAGGAGATCGTCGAAGCCGTCGGTACTTCCCAGAGCAATATTTCGCAACATCTGGCGATCCTGCGGGACAAGAAGATCCTCAAGACGCGCAAGGATTCGAACAAGGTCTTCTACCGTATCGCCGACGACCGCATGATCAACCTGGTGTCCCTGATGCGCCAGGTGTTTTGCGGCGTACCCGGTCGTTAACGTCCCAAGGAATCGAAGTGATTGAAAAGTTCGTGATTGACAATTGGCCCCTGATCGCCGTGGCGTTCGTATCCGGGGCCATGCTGGTCTGGCCCCTGGTTGCGGGGGCGCGCGGCGGCGCGCGCGTCAGCACCCTGCAAGCCACGCAGATGATCAACCACAAGGACGCCACGGTGATAGACATTCGCGAGCAGGCCGAGTATTCGCGCGGCCATATCGCCAACGCGAAGAATTTTCCCGTCAAGGTGCTCGACGAGCGCCGCAGCGAGATCGAAAAGCTCAAGAGCCATCCGGTGATCGTCAGTTGCGACACCGGGCAACGCGCCGCGGCGGCCGCGGACAAATTGCGTGCATTCGGCCTCGCCGATGTGTACGTGCTCACCGGTGGCCTCAATGCTTGGCGCGAGGCCGGGTTGCCGGTGTCGAAATAGCCGGCAGGTGATTCAGCGCGCCACTTTTCCATAATCCAGACCCCGATCCTTTCACCGGAACAGCCATGCCAGCAACCAGTGTTCGCATGTACGCGACAGCCACCTGCCCATATTGCATCCGTGCCGAGGCGTTGTTGCGCTCGCGCGGTGTCGACAACATCGACAAGATCCGCATCGACCTCGAGCCTGGGCTGAAGAAGACCATGATCGAGGAGAGCGGGCGTACCACCGTTCCGCAGATATTCATCGGTGGCAGGCATATTGGCGGATGCGACGACCTGGTCGCGCTCGATCGTGCCGGCGGACTGGCGCCGCTGCTCGCGACACAGGGCGCCTGATTCGGCCCTGCAGGCATAACCCACCCACAATCCTTACTAGAACGAGATACCAAAATGGCCGAATCCGACAACCAGGCGCCCGGCGCCGCCGTAGTGTTCAACTTCGACAAGATCTACGTGAAGGACCTGTCGATCGAGATTCCGCATGCGCCGGCGATCTTTTTGGAAACCGAGCCGCCCGCGCTCGAGACCCAGATCAACATTGATGCGACCAACTTCAATGAGGGCATGTACGAGGTGGTCGTGACCGCCACGGTGACTACCAAACTCAAGGAACGCGTGGTGTTTCTGGTGGAAATCCGCCAGGCGGGCATTTTCGAGATCCGCAATTTCCCGCAGGACCAGATCGATCCGCTGCTCGGCATCCATTGTGCCGGCATCCTGTTTCCGTACTTGCGCGCCAATGTTGCCGACGTCGTCTCCAGGGCGGGATTTCCTGCGTTGCACCTGCCAAACGTCAATTTCGAAGCTTTCTATGCGCAACGCCTGCAACAAATGGAGGAAGCGCGTCGCAATGGCCAGGAAGCCGCTCCCGCGACCATGACGGTGCAATAGGCGGGGCCGCGATGCGCCGGCTTGCAAGTGGTCTGGCCGTTTCCGTATTTCTGGGTCTGGCCCCGGTTTCGGCACAGAAGGCGGTGGAGTACCGCTCCGTAGGCGATGCCCCGGCAATCCTCTACGACGCGCCTGCGGTGCGTGGCAAGAAGCTGTTCGTGGCGCCTCGCGGCATGCCTTTCGAAGTGGTGGTCTCCATTGAAAGCTGGCTCAAGGTGCGCGACCGGTCTGGCGACATGGCCTGGCTGGAGCGCCGCCAGGTGTCCGAGCGCCGCACGATAGTCAGTGTCGCCGTGGCGCAGGTGCGTGAAAGGCCGGATGACGCGTCCCCGGCCGTGCTCGAAGTCGCCGCCGATGTGGTTCTCGATCTTGTCGAAACCGCGCCCGGAACGCCCGGCTGGGTGCGGGTTCGCCATCGCGACGGCGCCACCGGGTTTGTGCGCATTTCGCAAGTCTGGGGCGTCTAGAAGAATGGATATCGGCGTACTTGGTGCCGGAGCCTGGGGTACCGCGATTGCGATTGCGCTGGCAAAGCGACCCGGACGGCGGGTGGCGCTTTGGGCCCGCGAGCACGGCCTGGCTGCGACCATGCGCGAGCGGGGCGAGAATGCGGTTTTCCTGCCCGGGGTGCGTCTGCCGCCTGAGGTCGTGCCGGTCGAGGACTTCGCTGTTGCCGCGGGTGCGGCCATCGTGATCGCCGCACCCGCGGTTGCAGGTTTGCGCGCGACCCTTGAGCGTATTGCCGATGCCGGCGCAGCGGTGCCGGTGGTTTGGCTGTGCAAAGGCTTCGAGCAAGGCACGTCAAGCTTGCCGCACCAGATTGCGGCCGAGACACTGCCGGCGGCATGGCCGCGCGGCGTGTTGTCGGGGCCGAGCTTCGCGGCCGAGGTGGCGCAGGGGCTGCCGGTCGCGCTCACCCTCGCTTCGTCCGATACCGCCTTCGCGTCGTCCACGGCGCAGGAACTGCATGGTGGCAACATTCGCGTGTACTCGAGCGGGGACATCGCTGGAGTCGAAGTGGGCGGTGCGGTCAAGAACGTGATCGCCCTTGCGGCAGGCATCAGCGACGGCCTGGGACTCGGGCTCAACGCCCGCGCGGCCTTGATCACCCGTGGCCTGGCCGAAATGGCCAGGCTGGGCGCGGCTCTCGGTGCGCGCGCCGAGACCTTCATGGGTTTGACCGGCATGGGCGACCTGATCCTCACTGCGACCGGTGACCTGTCACGCAATCGAACCGTGGGCCGCAGGCTGGCCGACGGCCAGGGACTCGACCAGATCCTCGCTGAACTCGGTCATGTCGCTGAGGGGGTTTACACCGCCCGTGAGACCCGCACATTGGCAAAGCGTCATGGAGTCGACATGCCGATCACCAGCGCGGTATGCCAGATCCTTTTCGAAGGCGTCGGACCGCGCCAGGCGGTATCGGCGCTCCTGGCGCGTGATCCGCGCTCCGAATAGCGATTGAGGCAAGTCGCCTCAGGCGCCGCCGGCGAAACCGTTCTGGCGCCAGGCTTCCATCACCACGACTGCGACCGCATTTGAAAGGTTGAGGCTGCGGTTTTCCGGCACCATCGGAATCCGCAGGCGTCGCTCGGTGGCAAATTCTTCGAGTACCGCTGCCGGCAGCCCGCGTGTTTCGGGGCCGAAGACGAATGCGTCTTCATCCCGGAAAGACATTTCCGCGTAGTTCCTCGAACCGCGCGTGGAGAGCGCGAACAGGCGGCGTTCTCCCAGTGCCGCCCGGCAGGTGGCCCAGTCGGCGTGCACGCGCACGCGCGCGTACTCGTGGTAGTCAAGCCCGGCGCGCTTGAGTTGCCGGTCTTCCATGCGGAAACCGAGCGGTTCCACAAGGTGCAATTGGGTGCCGGTGTTGGCCGCCAGCCGGATGACATTGCCGGTGTTCGGCGGGATCTCGGGCTCGAACAGGATGATGTGCAGCATGCAAGTTCCTGCCGACGGCGCCGCCGCGCGGCAAGCGCGCCCCGCTAGTTGAGTGCGGTCGCCAGGCGGCGACGGTACTTCGAAACCAGGTCGTGCGCCTCCTCGTTGCCCGACAGCAGGTTGAAGACGTTGATCATTGCCTTGCGCGCGCCTTCCTCGTTCCACTTGCGGTCGGTTTGCAGGATGGTCATCAGGTTTTCCAGCGCGGTTTCGAAATCGCCCTCGGCGATCTGCGCATGCGCCAGGTCGAAGCGGATGCGCAGGTCGTCGGGACGGGCGGCTAGCGCGGCTTCCAGTTCGGCTGTGGCCGGGAGGTCCTTGACGGCATCAAGCGTGACCAGGCGGGCCTTGAGCGAATCCAGGCGCAGGACGGATTCGCGGTCGTCGGATTTAGGCTCGGCCGCGTCCAGGTGCACGCGCGCCGCATCGAAGCGGTCGGCTGCCATTTCGACCTCCGCCAGGTCGAGCCGGGCCGCGGTGAGGGTGGGTTCGAGGGCAAGGGCTTCGTTAAGGCAGGCGATCGCGCCATCCAGGTCGCCGCGTCCGGCCAGCTGTGCCGCCTGGCCGCGCTTGGTTTCTGCAGGACTCAGTGGTGGCGCCGCGTTGGCGGCGGCGGCTTCGAGCGCCTGCGCGGCTTCCGGCAGGGCCTGCGAAAACGCCTTCAGTACCTGGTCGAAAAAGGCCTTGACCTGGCCCTCGGGCTTGGCACCCATGAATTGCGCCGCCAATTGGCCGCCCACCAGTGCGGCCACGTAGGGGATGCTGCGCACCCCGAATGCCTGCGACAAGCCCATGTTCTCGTCGGAATTGATCTTCACCACCTTGACCCGGCCGGCATACTCGCCCGCCAGCTTCTCCAGCACCGGGGAGAGCGCGCGGCACGGGCCGCACCACGGGGCCCAGAAGTCGATCACCACCGGCATCTGCATCGATGCCTCCATGACCTCATGGTCAAAGGTGGCTTCGGTGACGTCTATGACCTGGGGCGAGGCGGTATTGGCGGGGGCGTTCATGAGCGGCGGGTTTCCGGAAAACGGTCGTTGCGGATAGATCGGGGCCCGGGCGGCCTGATTCAAGGTTTCAGCCCGCCGGCAGGGAAGCTTTTCATTCTATTTCATGTGAAGTGGCGCAGATGCTTGCCGACCCGGCATGCCCGGCTTGCGGCACTACAGGGGTGTACGTGCGACCACCCAGTTGCGGACCCGTTTTGCACCCGCGGCCTTGAGCACGCCGGCCAATTCGTCAAGCGTCGCGCCCGTTGTCATGACGTCATCGACCACGGCCACGTCGAGCCCCGTGAAATCGCGCCTGGACACAAAGGCGCCGCGCACGTTGCGGCGCCGTTCGGGCATGGGCAGTTCTGCTTGTGGCGCTCCGTGGCGGATGCGGACAACACTGTTGGTATCCAGTCGCAGGCCCATGTTTTTGCCCAGCAAGCGCGCGATCTCGCGGGCCTGGTTGTAGCCGCGTTCGGCGAGCCGGGTCCTTGCCAGCGGCATGGCCATCAGAAGGTCAGGCATCTCCTCACCGGTGGCGCGGATGGCGCCCTCAAGATAGGTTGCCAGGGTGCTGGCCAAGCCAACCGCGCCGGCGTACTTGAAGGCCTGGATCAGGTGGGTAGCCGGGAACTCGTAGCGAAGTGCCGCGCATGTGGCGTCGAAAGAGGGCGGGTGGGCGAGGCATCTGCCGCAAACCGAAGCTGCCGGCAGGGGCAGCGCGCAGATCCTGCAGTGCATCGCCGGCAGGCGTGACAGGTCGTGGTCGCATCCAGCACAGATTGCGCGCAGCGAGGACTGCCCGCAAAGGCGACAGTCCTGCGCGATGTCCGTCCGTTCAAGAAAGCCGAAGATGCCCATCACGCGTTCCGGTGGCGTGCAGCAGGCGACAATAGGGATTCGTGCGCCGGTCGCCGCAATCATCTGATTATCGGCCAGAAGCTTGGCGCGTTACCAACCCCGTCCATATCGCAATACCGTGAAAAGTCCGCCCAACGTCGCCGACGAACCGTTTTTCGCCGACCGAGCCGCCATCAAGCGCAATTTCTCCCTTGCGGCGGCGACATTCGGCCAGGGTGATGCCCTGCACCGGGAAGTGGCTTCCCGCATGCTTGAGCGCTTCGAGGTGATACGTCTTGATCCGGCCCGCATTATTGATCTTGGCTGTGGCACCGGCGCGGCCGCATCCGGATTGCTGGCGCGTTTTCCCGCCGCCCGGGTGACCGGTGTCGATCTCGCCCATGCGATGGTACGGGCCTCGATTCCGCAAGCCACCGGGTGGCGGCACTGGCTTCGGTCGCGCAACCCTGCCGTCAATGGGGTCAATGCCGACATGGCGAGCCTGCCGTTTGCCGATGGCGTTTTCGGGCTCGCCTGGTCGAACCTGGCCCTGCACTGGGTCGATGACCCCTTTCCTGTGCTATCCGAAGCACAACGGGTGCTGGAAACCGGCGGGCTCATCATGTTCAGCGCATTGGGGCCCGATACCCTCAAGGAATTGCGTGACAGTTTCGCGGCGGCCGGCGACGGCTGGCATGTCAAGAGATTCATCGATCTTCATGACATCGGCGATGCGCTTGGCCGGGCCGGCTTTTCCGCGCCGGTCATGGACATGGAAGTGTTGACGCTGACCTACGAAACGCTGGATGGCTTGTTCGCGGACTTGCGCTCCACCGGATCGGCCAACGCCATGGCCGGGCGCAGGCGCTCGCTCACCGGCCGCGGCCGGTTGCAGGAAGTGCGACGGGCTTACGAGCGCTTGCGCAATGGCGGCAGGCTGCCGGCCACCTTCGAAGTGATCTACGGGCATGCATGGAAGTCCCTCCCCCGACGCAGCGGGCGCGGCGAAGCGGTGGTCACCTTTACGCCGCGACGCAAATAACGGGGCAATCGGGCGTCAACTCCATCCTTGGCCGGGCGACGGATTGCGGGAAGATCACGGAATCCGACTGACGCAGGATTCGAACATGTCCCTGGCCGCCCACGCAGTACCCGACCCGATGGGGCCTGCAGCCCTCATTCCGACTGGTGGTGACATCGCGGTCATCGCGCGGCAACCGATTGTCGATGCCAAGCGCGGCGTGATCGGCTATGAACTGTTGCATCGCCGGCATCCCGGGGCGGATGCCGTCACCGAGGTGATGACCGCCGCGACCGACAGCGCCCTGATGTTCAATGCGCTTTCCAACATCGGCAGCGAAGCCTTGTTTGGCAAGAAACTCGCTTTCGTCAACTGCACTACCGAGACGCTGACCGGCGTCCACCTCGAAATCGTCGATCCCGAGCGGATCGTGCTGGAGATTCCGGCCATCGAGGACAACGCCGCCGACCTGATCGCGGTTACCGCCGAGATACTGGAGCAACTGCGCATGCGCGGTTTCCGGCTCGCCTTTGGCGCCTATGTCCTCACGCGCCCCTATATTTCATGGGTACCCCACGCGTCCTACATCAAGCTTGACATGCGTCGGCTCAAGCCGGAAACCCTTCCGGCCGCCGTGCGCATCGCCGGCAACCATCAGCATGCCCAGGTGATCGCCGAAAAGGTCGAATCGGCGGCCGAATTCGAACTGCTGATGAAGCTGGGCGTGAAATTTTTCCAGGGCTACTACTTCGAACGACCGACCGCGGTCACCGCCAAGCTCGCGAACCCCGCCTACTCCACGGTGATCCAGTTGATCAACCTGGTCCGCAAGGAGGCCGACCCCGGCACCATCGAGGAGCTTCTCAAGCGCGATCCGACGTTGTCCTTCAAATTGCTTCGCTACATCAATTCCGCCGGCTTCGGCCTTGGCTGCGAGGTCACCTCTTTCCGCCATGCGGTGATGATCCTGGGTCTCAAGAAGCTGTTCCGCTGGGCCGCGCTGCTGCTGACCTCGATCAAGAGTGGCACTGCGCCGCCGGTGGTGGCGAGTTTCGCCGTCACGCGTGCCCGCTTCATGGAATTGCTGGCGGCTCAATGTCTGCCAGTCGAAGATTGCGACAACGCGTTCCTCGCCGGCGTGTTTTCGCTGCTCGACGTGATGCTGGGTGTGCCGATGGAGCAGGCGCTGGAAAACATCGTCCTGCCTTCGGATATCAACGATGCCTTGATCGAGCGCAGCGGCGTACTCGCGCCGTTTCTGCAATTGGTGGAGGCATGCGAGGTCGCCGATGGTGACGAAGTGGAGCAACTGTCGCGCTCCCTTCAGCTCTCCAACGAACAGATAAACCGGGCGCATCTGGAGGCCCTGTCCTGGGCCGAGCAGTTCGTCGAAGGCTGACGGACGCCGGAAGGGTGCCCCGGACGCCGGCAGCGCGATCGCGGGCCGCCGGCCGGCGTATCGGGTGCAGCGGGAACGCCGCGGCATGATCAGATCGCGCCCTGCAATGGGGCGTGATATCCGTCACGTTTTGGGCTTGATCCCGCATGCTTTGCCCACGCGCGTATTGTGGTCTTGACGCATTTCGGAGCAACGCCGGCCCCGGCGTGGCGTTTGAAAGTCGTGATTTGAAAGACTGCTATAATTTTCAGATTACGGGGTGCACAAACAAGACAACTCGCCGCCTGAAGTGTGAGTGTTCATATAAATGAAACATCAAGAGTTGGACTCAACTTTTGCGTCGCAGCATGGAAATGTCGAATTCCTGTCGCGGCGGAATTGTTCGATCGGACCGCGCGGACTGATCGCGGTTTTCGCGAGTCTGGTTGCTCTTTCCTTCGGGTTCGGCGTAGCTTTTGCCTCGTATGGACCGTGGTTGATTCTTCCCTTTGCCGGCCTGGAAATGCTGGTGGTGGGTTACGCCTTTTTCGCCTGTGGCAGGCGCGCGGGTGAATTTGAGCGGATTTCCGTGGGCCCCCGGATGGTGACCATCGAGCATGGCAACGGCAGCACGCGAAGTGTGCAGGAATTCAACCCCCGCTGGGCGCGGCTTTCGGTGTTGCGCCAGCCTGCGGGGGTGAAAGTACTGCTTTCGCAGTCCGGAAAACAGGTTGAACTGGGGCGGCATCTGGGATTCGAGCGACGCCTGGCCTTTGCAAACGAATTCGGGGCGGCCCTGCGTGGGGCGTCCAACGCTTGAACTTGACAACCGGGAGCGCTGTGGCAGCAGGCCAGGCACCTCCGGACCATGAACACACATAATCAATCGCGACTGAGGACATGATGGGCGTAGCAACCTCTTGCAGCAAGACCTTGTATGCCGCCGGCGTTTCGCTGGCGCTCGCAACCGGCATCGCCAGCGCAGCCACGGGCGACATGCCTGGCGGGCCGGCGGTAAACCAGCTCAATCTGGCGCCACCGGTAACGACGATCGCCAGCCAGATCTACGACCTCCACATCGTGATGCTCGCGATCTGCGCGGTGATTTTCGTCGCGGTTTTCGGCGTGATGTTCTACTCCGTGTACGCGCATCGCAAATCCAAGGGGCACAAGCCGGCAACCTTCCATGAGAGCACCACCGTGGAAATCGCCTGGACGGTCGTTCCGATGATCATCGTCATCGTCATGGCCGCCCTGGCGACCAAGACGGTACTGGCGATGAAGGACACTTCCAACGCCGACCTCACCATCAAGGCCACCGGCTACCAGTGGAAGTGGGGCTATGACTACGTCAAGGGCGAAGGCGAAGGCATCAGCTTCTATTCGAGCCTGTCCACGCCGGTCGACCAGATAGAGGGCAAGGCCGAAAAGGGCATCAATTACATGCTTGAGGTGGACAACGAGGTTGTTGTCCCGGTGGGCAAGAAGGTCCGCATCCTGACCACCGCGCAGGATGTGATCCACGCCTGGATGATTCCCGCCTTCGGCGTCAAGCAGGACGCGATCCCCGGCTTCATCCGCGACACCTGGTTCAAGGCCGACAAGGTCGGCATATACCGTGGCCAGTGCGCCGAACTGTGCGGCAAGGAGCACGGTTTCATGCCCATTGTCGTCAACGTCAAGTCGGAGGCCGATTACTCCAAGTGGGTCGAGGAGCAGAAAAAGTTGATGGCCGCCAAGATGGACGACCCGAACAAGCAGTGGACCAAGGCCGAGCTGGTCGCGCGTGGTGAAAAGGTCTATGCCGCCGCCTGCGTGGCCTGCCACCAGGCCACCGGCAAGGGGACCCCGCCCGCCTTCCCGCCGCTCGATGGCGCCAAGGTGGTGCAGGGCCCGAAGGACAACCAGGTCGCCGTGCTCATCAACGGCCGCCAGGGCACCGCGATGGCTTCGTTCAAGAGCCTGTCGGATGTCGAACTGGCGGCGGTCATCGCCTACACACGCAACAGCTGGGGCAACAAGTCCGATGACATCGCGATGCCTGCCGACATCAAGGCCGCCAAGGCCTGGGATGCGGCCAAGCTGAGCCAGCTCGCCGCCAAGCCGCAATAAGCCGCACACCAGACACGTCAACGATCACGTCATACCCGCAGAGGCAATCATGAGCGCAGTTCTCGACAATCACGGCCACGCCCACGATCACGAAGACCACCACCACGGCCCGCCGTCCGGCCTGATGCGCTGGGTCATGACCACCAATCACAAGGATATCGGCACCCTGTACCTGTGGTTCTCCTTCGCCATGCTGATGGTCGGCGGCGTGCTTGCGCTGTGCATCCGCGCCGAGCTTTTCCAGCCCGGCCTGCAATACTGGCGCCCGGAGATGTTCAACCAGTTCACCACCATGCACGGCCTGATCATGGTGTTCGGCGCGATCATGCCGGCCTTCGTGGGTTTCGCCAACTGGATGATCCCGCTGCAGATCGGTGCGCCCGACATGGCGTTCGCGCGCATGAACAACTGGTCGTTCTGGCTGCTGGTTCCGGCCGCCGCCCTGCTGGTGATTTCCTTCTTCGTGCCTGGTGGCGCCACCGCCGCCGGCTGGACGCTCTATGCGCCCCTCTCGACGCAGATGGGCCTTGGCATGGACCTGGGCATCTTCGCCATGCACATCATGGGCGCATCGTCGATCATGGGCTCCATCAACATCATCACCACCATCCTCAACATGCGCGCGCCCGGCATGACGCTGATGAAGATGCCGATGTTCTGCTGGACGTGGCTCATCACCGCTTACCTGCTGATCGCCGTCATGCCCGTTCTGGCCGGCGCCATCACCATGGTGCTCACCGATCGCCACTTCGGCACCTCGTTCTTCAACGCCGCCGGCGGCGGCGACCCGGTCATGTACCAGCACATCTTCTGGTTCTTCGGCCATCCCGAGGTCTACATCATGATCCTGCCTGCCTTCGGCATCATCAGCCATGTGGTCCCCGCCTTCGCCCGCAAGCAGCTGTTCGGCTATGCCTCGATGGTGTACGCCACCTCGTCGATCGCGATCCTCTCGTTCATCGTCTGGGCGCACCACATGTTCACCACCGGTATGCCGGCGGCCGGCCAGCTGTTTTTCATGTACGCGACCATGCTGATCGCCGTGCCCACGGGCGTGAAGGTGTTCAACTGGATCGCCACCATGTGGCGTGGTTCGATGACCTTCGAGACCCCGATGCTGTTTGCGGTCGGTTTCATCTTCGTGTTCACCATGGGCGGCTTCACCGGCCTTATCCTGGCGGTCACTCCGGTCGATATCCAGCTTCAGGACACTTACTACGTCGTGGCGCATTTCCACTATGTGCTGGTGGCCGGTTCGCTGTTTGCGATGTTCTCAGGCGTGTATTTCTGGCTGCCCAAGTGGACCGGCTACATGTACGACGAAGGCTTGGCCAAGCTGCATTTCTGGTGCTCGATGATCTTCTTCAACATCACCTTCTTCCCGATGCACTTCCTCGGCCTGGCCGGCATGCCGCGTCGCATCCCGGACTACGCAACCCAGTTCGCGGACTTCAACATGATCGCCTCGATCGGCGCGTTTGGTTTCGGTTTCTCGCAGCTCATTCTGCTGGCGGTGGTCATCAAGGCGATCAAGGGCGGCACCAAGGCCGCGGCCAATCCCTGGGAGGGTGCGGAGGGCCTGGAATGGAGCGTTCCGTCGCCGGCGCCATATCACACTTTCGAGACCGCTCCGCAGGTAAAGTAAGGGGATTTCGGAATCCATCGCCGCGCGCACTTCCTCGGAACCATGTCGAACCAGACCGGACCGACCGCACCCCGCAGCAATGGCCGCACAGCCGTGGTGCTGGTGTCGATCGCGTTTGTCTTCTTCCTGGGCGTGATCGGCAAGCGGGTACTGTTCGGCTGAGGCAAACATGACGGCACAATCCGAACAAACCGCACAAACCGCCGGCAACCGCGAAACGCTCAAGAAGCTTCTCGTGGTGGTGGTGCTCATGGGCGGATTTGGCTACGCGCTGGTGCCGTTCTACAAGACGATTTGCGAGATCACCGGGATCAACCAGCTGGTCAAGGCAGATGCGCGCCCAACCAACACGCAGGTCGACCTGACCCGCAAGGTCACCATCGAGTTCGACGCCAATTCGAACAATATGCCGTGGCGTTTCCGGCCGGTGTCGGGCAGCACGCAGGTGCATCCGGGCGAACTGGTGCAGGTGATGTACGAGGTGACCAATCTCACCGATCGCCCCATGACCGGCCAGGCGATCCCGAGTTATGCGCCGAAGGCGGCGTCACAATATTTCAAGAAGCTCGAGTGTTTCTGCTTCAAGCAGCAGACCCTCGCGGCTGGAGAGTCCAGGCAATTTCCGGTGGTGTTCGTGATCGATCCCGACATGACGAAAGACGTGACGACGATCACGCTGTCGTACACGTTCTTCGAGATCGCCGGGAAGGGCAACTCTTGAGCGGGGAGGGCAAGCCGCGAGGAACGGCGTCGCCCATGCAGGCCATGCGCGCAGTGCTATGGTCGTTTATTGGCATTCGCAAGTCGGCAGGCTATGACGACGATGTCGCGAAGATCAGCCCCAGGCAGGCAATCATCGCAGGGATTTTCGGCGCGGCGGTTTTTGTCGCGGCGCTGGTGGTGTTGGTCCGGATTGTGACCGCAAAGTAGTGTTGATCGCAGTAACGATAAGCGCCGTCAGTGAACGACGCGAGGAGAAAGAAGCATGAGCGCACCAGCCGCACACGGAACGACTCCGGACTATTTCATACCGCAGCCGTCCTCCTGGCCCATCAAGGGCTCCATTGCATTGTTCCTCATGGCCATAGGCGCGGCCACCTGGATCAACGGCATGATGCCTGGCGTGTATGCGGTCGGGCTGGGGTTCGCCTTCCTGATTTACATGCTGTTCGGCTGGTTCGGCACCGTCGCAGGTGAATCCGAAGGCGGTCAGTATTCCGGCAAGGTCGACCTCTCGTTCCGCTGGAGCATGGGCTGGTTCATCTTTTCCGAAGTCATGTTCTTCGCGGCGTTTTTCGGCGCCCTTTTCTACGCGCGCCAGATTTCGGTGCCCTGGCTCGGCGAACTCGACCAGCGCATGGTCTGGCCGGACTTCAAGGCGATTTGGCCCACAGCCGGGCCGGAGTATGGCGAGCCCTTCACGGCCATGGGCCCGTTCTGGCTACCCACCATCAATACCATCCTGCTGTTGACTTCTGGCGTCACGCTGACCATCGCGCACCATGCCTTGAAGGACAACAAGCGTGGCGTGCTCAACCTTTTTCTTTTCCTGACCATCGCCCTCGGCGTGGTCTTCCTGGGCTGCCAAGGGTACGAGTATGCACACGCCTATTCGGATTTGAACCTCAAGCTTTCATCCGGGATCTATGGCTCGACCTTTTTCATGCTGACCGGGTTCCACGGTTTCCACGTGACGGTTGGCGCCATCATGCTGACGGTGGTGTGGTTTCGCTGTCTGAAGGGACACTTCAAGCCGGATCATCACTTCGCTTTCGAAGGTGCGGCGTGGTACTGGCACTTCGTCGACGTTGTTTGGCTGGGCCTTTATATCGTCGTCTACTGGATGTAAGGCGCTGTTCTACGCGCCAGCGAAGCGCCGCACGCGAGTGCGGCGTTTTTCATTGGGCTCCTGAAAGCGCGCCGCGGGCGGCCTAGAACGGACGCTGGTTCGGCACGAACCACCCCATCCAGTAGCCGAACATGAGAAACAGGAACAGGGCGACAGAAAGCGAAATGCGTACGGTGAGGGCCTGCACGGTGCGGCGCGTCCGGCTGCCGTCCTTGATCATGAAATACAGTGCGGAGCCCAGGCTGGCCAGGATGGCCACGAGAATGAATGCAGGAATGAGTTTCATTGAAGTATCCGGCTATGGAGCGTGGCACGCTGCCACGCGGGTCGGGCACGCGCTATTGTGCGCGCTTCAGAGCCCCCCATGATTCGCCTGCGTACCCGCCCGGAGTTCCGATTTTTACCTGCAATCGCAACGGCCGTCATCATCGCGCTTGCCTCGTGGGCCGGAAACTGGCAAAGCGCTCGCGCGCTGGAGAAGGACCAACTCGAAGCCCGCGCGGCCGCAGGGCGCGACGCCGTTGAAGTGCTTGTCGGTGGCGCTGCATTGACGGCCGAGGCGGTGGATGGTCGCAAATTGGTGGTGCGCGGGGAATTTATGGCGGCCTCGACAGTCTACTGGGACAACCGGTTCGCCGGACGCGTCTCCGGCTTGGCGGTGATCACGCCGCTCAGGCCGGCAGGTGGGGGCAAACTGATCCTCGTCGATCGGGGTCTTGTCCAGCCGGGGGCGGATCGTTCGAAACTGCCGGCCGTTGCCACTCCGGCCGGCCTGGTCGAGATCCGTGGGCGGGCATACATCGCGCCGCGGCGCACGCTGGAACTCAAGGAAAATACCGATGCCGGCAGCCTGTGGCAAAACCTCACCCCTGAAAAATTCGCCGCCCGCACCGGCCTTGATGTGCAGCCATTCATCCTGCGCCAGATCGGCGATGCCGGCGGTGACGGCCTGATCCGCGCACCGGACGCGGGCCCCACAAGCGATGCCGGCATGACGGCGGCGAAGCACCGCGGGTATGCCTTCCAGTGGTATTCGCTCGCCTTGCTGACCCTCGGACTGTTCCTGTTCTTTACCTTCTTTCGCCATGACAAGCCATCTAGAGACACGTGAAGACGCATACCGCGAAGCCATGATCGCCGGGCGCATCAAGATGCTGCTGCTATTCCTGGTATGCGCCACGCCCGTCATTGCGTCCTACGTCACATTCTATTTTTTCCGCCCTGAGGGCCGAGTCAACTATGGCACCCTTGTCGAACCGGTGAAGGCGGTTCCCGAGGTGCCACTCGCCCTGCTTGACGGCAAGCCTTTTCGCCTTTCGGATTTCAGGGGCAAGTGGGTCCTGCTTACATTCGACGGCGGCGCATGCGCCAAAGACTGCACCGACAAGCTCTTCAAGATGCGCCAGCTGCGCACCATGCAAGGCAAGGAGCGCGACCGGCTGGAAAGAGCCTGGATCATCATCGACGAGGTGCCGCTAACCACCCAGATCATCCGGGAATATGACGGAACCAGGATGCTTCGTGCTGGGGGTTCGTCGGTAGCCAACGCCTTCCCCGCCGATGGGGTGCGTGCGGACCATATATACCTGATCGACCCGTTGGGGAATCTGGTGCTGCGCTATCCGAAGGGGGCTGATCCCATGAAGATGAGCAAGGACCTGAGTCGCTTGCTCAAGTATTCAAGGATAGGCTGATGAACGCGTTCGCGCTCATGCAGTTGTTGGCAGTCGGCCTGATGGTCGCCGCCATGCCGCTCGCCTGGGTGTGGGTGAGGGGCGACGCGGACAAGTACCGCAAACTGGTGTGGATCACCGCCTTCCTGACTTTCGACTTGATCATGTTCGGCGCCTTCACCCGACTCACCGACTCCGGGCTTGGCTGTCCCGACTGGCCCGGGTGCTATGGTCATTCGAATCCGCTTGCCGCCGCCGAGCAGATCCGTGCCGCCGAAGCCGCCATGCCCACCGGTCCGGTGACATTCACCAAGGCGTGGATCGAAATGCTGCATCGCTATTTCGCCATGGGCGTGGGCGCACTGATCACCGTCCTCATGGCGCTCGCTTGGGTCAGGCGGAGCCGGTTCGCGCGTTCACCCTGGCCGGCCACCGGCCTGTTCGTGCTGGTATGCATACAGGGCGCGTTCGGCGCGTGGACCGTCACGTTGAAGCTCATGCCGGTGATTGTGACGGTGCACCTGCTGCTGGGCGTGCTGCTGCTGTGCGCGCTAGCGGCGCTGGCCGCGCGCACCGAACCGATGGCGGTGCCGACCGATGTCGCGGCACGCTTGCGCCCCGCGGCCCTTCTGGTCCTTCTGCTGGTGTTCGCGCAGATCGCGCTGGGCGGCTGGGTCAGCACCAACTACGCAGTGCTGGCTTGCCAGGACTTTCCGCTGTGCAACGGTTCCCTGATGCCCGAAGTCGATTTCGCGCGCGGCTTCGACCTCACCCGCCCGCTCGGAATGAACGATGACGGAACCTTCCTGCCGGTGCAGGCCCTGGTGGCCATCCACTGGGCGCATCGGGTTTTTGCGCTGGTCGTCACGGTGGCACTTGTATGGCTTGCGGCACGACTATGGCGCGAAAGCGCGCGTTCCGCGATGTGCGGCGGGATGGCGATGACGCTGGTTGGCCTGCTCACGCTGCAGATACTGACCGGCGTTTCGAATGTGGTGTTCGCCTGGCCGCTGGCGGTGGCCGTGGTGCATAACGGCGGCGCGGCCGCCCTTGCGGCGGTGCTTGCGCTGTTAAACTCGCGGCTCGCCGCTGCCGAGCCGACGCCCGTCGCAACAAGCCTGGCGCGGGCCACCTGAACCCATGCAAGTCTCCAGCGCCGAGCGCGCGCCATCAGCCAGCCAACGGATTCGCCAGTTCGCCGAACTGACCAAGCCGCGCGTGACCATGCTGGCGGTGTTCTGCGCCGTGATCGGCATGTTTCTCGCCACGCCCGGCATGGTCGAGCCTGCCGTGCTGTTCGCCGGCACGGCGGGCATATGGCTGCTGGCCGGCGGCGCGTTCGCTGTCAATTGCCTGATCGAACAGCGCATCGACGCGCAAATGGCGCGTACCCGCGCGCGCCCGATGGCGCGCGGTGAAGTCAGCACCGCACAGGCGCTGGTGTTCGCCCTGCTGCTCGCCGCCATCGGCAGCGCCTTGCTGCTGGCATGGGTCAATGCGCTGACGATGTGGCTCACCATCGCCACCTTTTTCGGATATTCCTTCATCTACACCGTGCTTCTCAAGCCGACCACGCCGCAGAACATCGTCATCGGCGGATTGTCGGGCGCGATGCCGCCGGCGCTGGGCTGGGCGGCGGTCACCGGTGACGTGGGGCCCGAGGCCGTGTTGCTGGTGCTGATCATCTTCGTGTGGACGCCTCCCCATTTCTGGGCGCTGGCCCTGTACCGCGTGGAGGACTACCGCAAATCCGGCCTGCCGATGCTGCCGGTCACGCACGGCCAGCGCTTCACGCAGCTGCACATCCTGCTCTACACCGTACTGCTCGGTGCGGTGAGCATCCTGCCGTTTGTCATCCGCATGAGCGGCTGGCTGTACCTGGTATCGGCGCTGATCCTGGCGGCGGGCTTCATCCGCCATGCGGCGAAGCTTTACCTCTCGTACAGCGACAAGCAGGCGCGCGCCACCTTCACCTACTCGCTTTATTACCTTGCGGCGCTGTTCGCGGCGCTGCTGGTCGACCACTACCTGCAGCCCTACCTGAGTCAATGACCCTGTCCCGTCTTGCACGCATGTTCCTTCTCTGCGTGGCCGTGGCACTGGCCGGCTGCGGCGACGGCAAGCCGCAGTTCCGCAACACCGACGTCACCGGCGCCGACTATGCCAAGGGCTTTGCCCTGACCGACCATAACGGGAAGAGAGTCACGCTGGCCGATTACAAGGGCAAGGTCGTCACCGTGTTCTTCGGCTTCACCCAGTGCCCCGATGTGTGTCCTACGGCGCTGGCCGAAATGCGCGAGGTGGTTTCCAGGTTGGGACCGGACGGCCAGAAGCTGCAGGTGCTGTTCATCACCATCGACCCGGAACGCGATACCCAGGCTCTGCTCGCCCAGTATGTGCCGGCATTCCATCCCGGCTTCGTTGGCTTGTTCGGCGATGCCGCCACCACGGCGGCGGTGGCCAAGGACTTCAAGGTGTTTTACCAGAAGGTGCCGGGCAAGACGCCCGGCAGCTACACCATGGACCACTCGGCAGGCACCTACGTGTTCGACCCGCTGGGGCGTCTGCGTTTGTTCGTGCGGCCTTCGCCCTCCGGCGACAATGCCTCGTCGCTTGACCGGCTGGTGTCCGATATTCGCCTGCTGCTCGCAGGCAACTGAACGTGCCGAGGCGTTGCCCGGCTTAGCGGGGTTCAAACTCCCGCAGGTGCTGCGAGACCGAAAGCCAGGCGCCCGCCAGGCCCAGCGCCGCGGCAAAGCCCAGGATGGACGCCATGTCCTCCGGCGGCAGCGCGCCCAGCCGGAAATCCGAGGCATACAGGGCCGCGAACTCCGCTACGCTATTGTTGAGGAGGTAAAACGCGCCGTACACGATGCCCAGAGCGGCGCCGCCACCGAGCAGGCCCAGCAAGGCGCCATAGTAGTAGAACGGACGGCGGATGGTGCCGTTGGTCGCTCCCAGCAGCTTGGACACCGCGATCTCTTCCCGCTGGGTAAGAATCTGCAGGCGGATGGTGTTGAAGGTAACGGCAAGCAGTGCGAACGAGAGCAGGCCGGCCAGGATCAGGACGGCCACCCGTCCCAGTCCCACAGCCGCGGCGACACGGCGCACCCAGGCCGAATCCACCTGCACATGTTCCACATTGGCCCAGCCGCGCACCTTTTCGGCCAGGCGGTCGAGTTCTTCGGCGTTGGTGTCGGCCAATCGCACGATGAAGGCGTCTGGCAGCGGGTTCTTGTCCAGCGCGGCGATCACGTCGCCCATCGAAGGATGCTTGCGAAACTCCGCCAGCGCCGCCTCGCGCGAGCGGAACTCGACGCGCGCGATACCGGGTAGCGCGCGCAGGCGTCGGTCGAGGTCGGCGATGTCATCCTTCTTCACATCCAGCGACAGGAATGCCGAGAACTCCGGGTCGCTGGAAACGTTGCGCGCGGCCTGCTGCAGGTTGACAAGCAGCGTGTAGGCGCCGGCCGGCAAGGCCAGCGCTACGCCAATCACCAGCACATTGAGCAGCGTGGCGAAGGGCGTCGCGCCCAGCTTGGCCAGCGTACCGGCAAACGCCATC
The DNA here is from genome assembly GCA_965279115.1 of Burkholderiales bacterium. Lineage (GTDB taxonomy): Bacteria > Pseudomonadota > Gammaproteobacteria > Burkholderiales > JAEUOS01 > JAEUOS01. Next base: position 1,078,860 of record OZ257137.1, on the reverse strand, counting down.
CAGTGGAGCGTCAGCCAGGCCTTCATTCCACCACCTCGCCGCCCTTGAGCTGCACGCTGCGCACGGTGGCGCGCGCCGCTGCGCGCGTGACTGCGGACTCGTCGTGGGTGGCGATGATGAGCGTGACGCCCACCTGGTGGAAGGCCACGAACAGGTCGATGATCTCGGCGGCGTAGTCGGCGTCGAGGTTGGAGGTGGGTTCGTCGGCGATGATGATCGCGGGCCGGTTCACGATTGCCCGCGCGATTGCCAGGCGCTGCTGCTCGCCGCCCGACAGCGCGATCGGATTGGCCTTCTCGCGCGCCAGGAGGCCCACCTTGTCGAGCGCCGCGCGGGCACGTTTTGCACCGTCCTTGAAGGGCACACCGGTGACCAGGAGCGGCAGCATCACGTTGTCGAACACGCTGCGGTCGTACAGGAGCTTCTGGTCCTGGAAGATCTGGCCGATATTGCGCCGCAGGTAAGGGATTGCCGCCGGGCGCATCGACGAAACGTTCTGGCCGTTGACGATCACGCTGCCGCTGGTGGCCCGTTCGATCACCGGCAGCAGCTTGAGGAGCGTGCTCTTGCCCGCCCCCGAATGCCCGGTGATGAACAGCAGCTCGCCGTCGGCAACCGTCAGGTTTACCGACTTGAGCGCCTCGTGCCCGCCGGGGTAGCGCTTGGTGACGGCGGAAAACTCGATCATGACGCGGCGGATCCGCTCTCAGTCAAGCCCGAGCATGGCGTTGGCGAACTCGCGTGCCGAGAACGGCCGCAGGTCGTCTATGCCTTCGCCCACGCCGATGAAGCGCACCGGCACCGGCCGCGCCCGCGCGATTGCTGCCAGCACGCCGCCCTTGGCCGTGCCGTCGAGCTTGGTCACCACCAGCCCGGTGAGGCCAAGGGCGTCGTCGAAGGCCTTGACCTGGGCCACCGCGTTCTGGCCGGTATTGGCGTCGATCACCAGCATTACTTCGTGCGGGGCGGACGCTTCGGCCTTGGCGATCACCCGCTTGACCTTGCGGATCTCGTCCATCAGATTGTTCTGCGTCGGCAGGCGCCCGGCCGTGTCCGCCATCAGGATGTCGATGCCGCGCGCCCGCGCGGCATGCACGGAATCGAAGATCACCGCGGCGGCATCGCCGCTTTCCTGGGAGATCACCACCACGTTGTTGCGCGCGCCCCAGGTCATCAACTGCTCGCGCGCGGCGGCGCGGAAGGTGTCGCCGGCCGCCAGCAGGATGCTCTTGCCCTCGGACTGGAAATACTTGGCCAGCTTGCCGATCGAGGTGGTCTTCCCCACCCCGTTGACCCCGGCGATCATCATCACCAGCGGCTTGGCCTGGTTGAGGTCGAGCGGTTTTTCCAGTGGCTTGAGCAGATCGGCGATCAGGTCGGCCAGGGCGCGCTTCAAGGTCTCGCCGTCCTCGATGGCGTCGCGCTTGGCGCGCTCGCGCAATTGCCTGATCAGGTGCTGGGACGCATCCACGCCGCAGTCGGCCGAAATCAGCGCGAATTCGAGTTCCTCGAACAGCGCCTCGTCGACCTTGATGCCGGTGAAAAGCGAGGTGAGCTGCGCGCGGGTCTTGGAAAGCCCCGATTTGAGGCGCTCGGTCCAGGAGGCCTTGGCCGGTGCTGGTTCAGGCGCGGCAGGTGGCGCGGCTGCAGGGGCGAGGCCCGGCGTCGGCGGGGCCGGTGCGGCCGATGAGGTCGGTGGCACCGGTTCGGGCGCGGGTTTTGGCTTGAAAAAGGAAAACATCGGAACTTGAAGCGGCTTCCACCCGTCCAACAACGCGTACCATCCAAGGAGTCGGTTCCGCGCCTGCCTGATTTTCATGGTGGCGATGCAACCGACACCAATTCTAACAAGAGCCACCCGATGAAAACCCCCCGCATCCGGGCGAGCGCAGCCGCGTTCGCCTTCCTGTCTGCTTTTGCCGCGCCGGCGATCGCGGTCGACGCCTTCGAAACAACCCTTCCCAACGGCCTGAAAATCATCGTCAAGCAGGACACCCGCGCGCCCACCGTGGCCCATATGGTGTGGTATCGCGCCGGCAGTATCGACGAAGTCAATGGCGTCACCGGCGTGGCCCATGTGCTGGAGCACATGATGTTCAAGGGCACCAAAACGCTCAAGCCCGGCGAGTTCTCACGCCGCGTGGCGGCCGCCGGCGGCCGCGAAAACGCCTTCACCAGCCGCGACTACACCGCCTACTTCCAGCAGGTGCACAAGTCCAGGCTTGAGCTGGTGATGAAGCTCGAGGCCGACCGCATGAGCAACCTGCAGCTTTCGGACGCCGAGTTCGCCAAGGAGATCAAGGTGGTCATGGAGGAGCGCCGCCTGCGCACCGACGACCAGCCGCGTTCGCTGGTGCACGAAACTCTGATGGCCACCGCCTACAAGGCCAACCCCTACCGCACGCCGGTGATCGGCTGGATGCGCGACCTCGAAACCATGAAGGGCGCCGATGCGCGCGCCTGGTACAAGACCTGGTACGCGCCCAACAACGCCGTTCTCATCGTCACCGGCGATGCCAGCCCGGAAGAAGTGGTGCGTCTTGCGAAGAAATACTATGGAAGCGCCAAACCCAAGGTGCTGCCCGAGCGCAAGGCACAGGATGAGCCTGAGCAGGCTGGCATCCGCCGCGTCAACGTCAAGGCGCCGGCGGAACTGCCCTATGTGGCCCTGGCCTGGCGAGCGCCGCGGATTGTGGATATCGAAAAGGATGACGACGCCCATGCGCTTGAGGTGCTGGGCGGCGTGCTGGATGGCCACGAAGGCGCACGCCTGACCCGCAACCTGGTGCGGGGATCGCGTATTGCCAGCCAGGCGGGCGCAGGTTACGACAACACCGCACGCGGCCCGGTGCTGTTCATGCTCGAAGGCACGCCTGCGGCCGGCAAGACGGTGGCCGAACTGGAAGAAGCACTGCGCGGCGAGGTGCGCCGCATCGCCACCGAAGGCATCAGCGAAGAGGAATTGAAGCGCGTCAAGGCGCAGGTGGTGGCCGCGCAGGTGTACAAGCGCGACTCGATCTTCGGCCAGGCGATGGAGATCGCCCAGTTCGAGATGAGCGGCCTGTCGCACAAGCAGATCGACCGCGCGCTGGAAAAAATCCGCGCCGTCACCGCCGAGCAGGTGAAGTCGGTGGCCGCCCGCTACTTTGGCGACGACACCCTCACCGTGGCCACCCTGACGCCACTGCCGATGTCCGCCAAACCCAAGGCCGCACCCGCTGGCCTGCGCCATTGAATCGAACCGCCATGAATCCGATGATCCGCTCTGTTGCCCGTGGCGCGGCCGCCTGTGCCGTGCTGATGCTGACCCTGCCCGCCTGGGCCGGCCTGCCTATCCAGTCCTGGACCGCCAAGACTGGCGCCCGCGTGATGTTTGTCGAAAGCCGTTCCATTCCCATGCTTGACATCGCGGTCGATTTCGACGCCGGCGGCAAGCGCGCGCCGGCGGGCAAGGCCGGGCTGGCGGGGATGACCAACGGCATGCTGGCGCTGGGCAGCGGCGGTTTGAACGAAAACCAGATTTCCGAGCGCTTTGCCGACGTGGGCGCGCAGCGTGGCGCCCGTGCCGACTTCGACCGTGCCGGTGTGACCCTGCGCACCTTGTCCTCGAAGGCGGAGCGTGATGCCGCCATCGCGCTCCTGGCTTCGATCGTGCAAACCCCGGCCTTTCCGGAAGAGGCGCTCAACCGTGAAAAGGCGCGCGCCATCGCCGGCCTGAAGGAAGCCGAAACCAAGCCGGAGGCGATAGCCAACAAGGCGTTCTTCCAGGCCATGTACGGCAGCCACCCCTACGGCGCGAACGCCACGGTGGAAAGCGTCACCGGCATATCGCGCATGGATATCGAGGGTTTTTATCGCGCCAACTACGCCGCTTCCCGCGCGGTGGTTTCCATGATCGGCGACATCTCGCGTGCCGACGCCGAAGCGATTGCCGAGCAGCTCACCGCCAACCTGCCGCAGGGCACGACACCCGCCGCGTTGCCGCCCATCGGCACGCCGGATTCGTCGCCCAAGCACATCGCGCATCCGGCATCGCAATCGCACATCCTCTTGGGCATGCCCTCGTTGTCGCGGGGCGATCCGGATTTCTTCGCATTGACCGTCGGCAACTACGTGCTGGGTGGCGGCGGCTTTGTCTCGCGCCTGATGAACGAGGTGCGCGAAAAGCGCGGCCTGGCCTACAGCGTGTACAGCTATTTCATGCCGCTGTCCGAACCGGGCCCGTTCCAGCTGGGCCTGCAAACCAAAAAGGAGCAGGCCAATGATGCTTTGAAGCTGGTCAACAGCGTCGTTGCTGAATATGTCGAGAAAGGGCCCACCGCGGCCGAACTCAAGGCCGCCAAGGACAATCTGGCCGGCGGCTTTGCATTGCGCATCGACAACAACCGCAAGATCCTCGACAACCTCTCGGTAATCGGCTTCTACAAGCTGCCGCTGGACTATCTCGACAGATGGGTGGCCAATGTCGAACGGGTCACGGTGGCCGACGTGAAAGCCGCGTTCGCACGTCATGTAAAGCCGGCGCAGTTTGCCACCGTGGTGGTCGGCGCGCCGGATTAGGCGGCGCATCGCTCCTGCGTCCGTGGCGTGTGAATTCGCGACGGGTGGCGTGATACCGTAACGCCATGTCTGACACCGCCACCGCCATGGGCACGGCACCGCGCCGCTTCAGCTCGCTCGCCCATCCGCCCGCCTGGCCGCTGGTGGGCAGCCTGCCGTACTTCGACCCGCCGCGCGTGCATCTGGTGCTGGAGGAATGGGCGCGGCGCTACGGGACACCATTCCGCATACACCTCGCCAGGCGCTGGATGCTGGTGATCGACGACCCGGCCGAGATCGCACGCATCCTCAAATCCCGTCCCGGCGCCTTCCGCCGGGTACGGCCGGTGGAATCGATCTTCCGTGAACTGGGTATCGCCGGGCTTTTTTCCTCCGAAGGCGCGGACTGGGAACGCCAGCGCCGCATGGTGATGAAAGCCTTCGACCCGGCGCACCTGAGGAGCTACTTCCCCAACCTGGTGACGGTCACCACACGGCTCTTGGCACGCTTCGAACGTGCCGCGCGCGCCGCTGAAGTGCTGGACCTGCAACTGGAGTTCATGCGCTACACGGTGGACGTGACCGCCGGCCTCGCCTTCGGCCTGGACATCAACACCATAGAGCAGGGCGACAACGCCATCCAGCGGCACCTGGATCAGGTGTTCCCCATGATCAACCGGCGCATGACCGCGATTTTTCCCTGGTGGCGCTACATCAGGCTGCCGGCCGACATCGCACTAGAGAAGGACCTGACCCAAGTCAGGCAGGCGATTGACGGCTACATCGCCGAGGCGCGCAAGCGCATGTCCGCCGACCCCGCGTTGAGTGAGCATCCGGGCAACCTGATCGAGGCTTTGCTCGCTGCACGCGACACGCCCGACTCCGGGTTTTCGGATGCTGATGTCAGCGGCAACGTGTTCACCGCCCTGCTGGCGGGGGAGGACACCACCGCCAACACGCTCGCCTGGCTGGCTTGCTTTCTCTCGGACGAGAAAGAAGCTCAGGCTGCCGCCCAACGTGAAGCAGACGCCGTGCTCGGCAAAGCCCACGTGCTGGAGGATTTCAGCCGCATCGACGAACTCCAGTACATCGAGGCCGCCACCCGCGAAGCCATGCGCCTGAAGCCCGTGGCGCCGCTGCTGTCGCACGAATCCAACGAGCCGGTCTCGGTTTGCGGCGTCGAACTGCGCGCCCGCACGCCCATTGCCACGCTGATGCGTCCGGCGAGCCTCAACCCTGACCTGTTTCCGCAACCGCTCGCCTTTCGCCCCGAGCGCTGGCTGGGTGAAGAAGGCAATGCGGAGCGGGCCGGCGCCGCCAAACGCGTCCTCATGCCCTTCGGCGGCGGCCCGCGCTTCTGCCCCGGACGCTACCTGGCGATGCTGGAGATCAGCATGGTCACGGCCATGCTGATGAAGAACTTCCATATCGAGCGCGTCGGCAGCGAGCCGGTGCGTGAGCGCAATGCCTTGTCGATGCTGCCGGAAGGGTTCCGGGCGCGGCTGCATTCGCGCTAGGCCATTACATGACCCGCAAGCAAATCAGCACCACCCCCACCATGATGAGAGCCCCCCCGGCGATCTCGGTGCCGGATACCTTCTCATCGAGCAGCTTGCGCGACACCGCGTAACTGAAAAACACCTCGATCAGGCCCAGCGCCCGCACCTCGGCCGCGTTGTGCAGCGCCACTGAGGTAAGCCAGCCCACCGAGGCGATCGTGCCCAGCACGCCCGCCGAGAGCGACATGCGCCATTCGCCCGCCAGGGCCCGCAGTGCGCCCGGCTGGCGGATGTACAGCCAGGTGCCCAGCAATACGGTCTGCATGGTCTGCGCACATACCAGGCCGAAAGCGCCGGTCACGAACGCCGGCGATTCCGGCACCGACAACCCCGCGCCGCGATAACCCAGCAGCGAAAACGCAAACGCGGTGCCGGAAGCAAACGCATATCCCGCCGCCGGCGTAAACATCGAGCGCGCGAACTCCAGCCGCTTGAGGCTTTCCACATTGGTGGAAAGAATGATCACGCCGATCGTCGCAATGATCACGGCGAGTACCGATGCCGAAGGCACCGCGTCACCCAGAATCACCCAGGCCAGCACCACCAGTTGCACGATCTCCGTCTTGGCGTACACCACGCTGACCACGAAGTTGCGCTGGCTCATCGCCATCAGCAGGAAGGCCGTGGCGAACAACTGGCCCATCGCCCCCAGCACCGTCCAGCCGAAGAACTGCCACGTGAATGTGGGCGATACGCCGACGTAGTTGATCACTGCCGCCAGCCACAGGCAGGCGAATGGCAGTCCGTATACGAAGCGCACCAGCGTGGCCGGCAGCGGGCCCTGCGTGCCCGACACTTTCTTTTGCGCTGCGTTGCGTAGGGTTTGCGCGGCAGCGGCAATCACGACGAGCAGAATCCAGGTCCAGGCGGGCGGGGTCATCAATCGGTATGGGTAGCGAGAATCGGGCGGGGAACGGCGAACGCTTCATTTTGGCGCCGAGTTCGCATTGTCCCTCAAGACGTTTGGTTGTACGGACCAGGTACGCATTGCCCCGACTTCTTGAGGCATGCCGTTGCGCATGCCGGCAGCCGGAAACCTTGTTTCGTCTGGCGCGCAGGAATGCGAACTTTGCATAGCGATGTCACCTCTCTGGAGAAGGGGTAATCTTGCTTGTAGACTGAAGAAATCGGACTTTCCCTGGTTTTTCGGCGCGCAATGCGAGGTGTTCATGCGTTTTCGTCATAGGCTGCTTGCAGGTCTTGTGTTGTCCCTCATGGCATCGGGCTTCTTGAACGCCCAAACCTGGCCCACCAAACCCATCAAGCTGATCGTCGCCTACCCGCCCAGCGGCACCACCGACATTGCCGGCCGCCTGCTGGCCGAACGCCTTTCGACCAATCTCGGCCAGCAGGTGGTGGTCGAGAACCGCGCCGGTGCCGGCGGCATGATCGGGGCGCAATCGGTGGTGCGTGCCGATCCGGATGGCTACACGCTGCTCTTGGCGGCGTCGCCGGAGGTGTCGATCGCGCCGGTCACGGTGAAGGTCATGCAGTACGACCCGCAGAAAGACCTGCAGCCCATCGCACTGGTGGGGCAGGTGCCGTTTCTGCTGGTGGCGTCTCCGGCATTTCCGCCCAACACGGTGGGGGAGTTGGTTGCCTATGCCAAGGCAAATCCGGACAAGGTGAATTACTCGTCCTTCGGCAACAACACCTCCAGCCATCTGGCGGGGGAGTTGTTTAAGGTGACCGCCGGCATCAAGACCACGCATGTGCCGTACAAGGGTAGCGGGCCGTCGATCATCGACGTGATGGGCGGGCAGATCCAGTACACCTTTGACGCGCCGGCGGCCGTGCTGGCGCAGGTGCAGGCCGGCAAGCTGAAGGCGATTGCGGTGGCGACCAACCGGCGTCTGCCCAGCGCGCCGGCGGTACCGACCATGGCGGAAGCCGGGCTGCCCGGCATGACCGGCGGCACCTGGTTCGGGTTGCTGGCACCGGCCAGGACGCCGCGTGCGGTGGTCGACCGCATCAATGCGGCCACGGCCGCAGCGCTCGGTGCGCCGGATTTCCGCAAGGTGTTTGAGGACCGCAGCATCGCGCCCGGCGGCGGTACGCCGGAAGACTTTGGCCGCTTCATCGCGGGTGAAATCACCAAATGGCAGCAACTCGCCGCCACGGTCGGCATCAAGCCGGAATGAGCACCATGAAAACCATACTCACCAACGCAACGCTGATCGACTGCGTCAACCCTGAACCCAAACCCAATTCCACCGTGGTGGTCGAGGACGGCCGCATCGCGCAGATTTCGCAAGGGTCGCCCCTGACTGAAACGGCCGGTGCGCAGGTGTTCGATCTCAAGGGCGCCTACCTCCTGCCAGGACTATGGGACGTGCACATCCACCCGGACTACCTCACCCTGAACGACATGCCGTTGCCGGAGCAGGTCACGCTGTTCGGGCACAAGCTGATGGCGGCGTTGACCGAATCCGGCATCACGGGGCTGCGTTGCGCGGGTTCGCACCACTACATGGATGTGGCCTGGAAACGCGCCTTCGACTCCGGCCAGCATGTCGGGCCACGGCTTTTCGCCAGCGGGCATTTCCTCACCACCACCGGCGGACACTTCCTCACCTCCGGCCACGCGCTGGAGGTGGATGGCCCCTACGGCTGGGTCAAGGCGATCCGCGAGCAGATCAAGAACGGCGTCGACCACATCAAGCTCAACCTCTCCGGCGGCATCATGGGTCCGCCGTGGGACCTGCACACCCATTCGTTTCTGCTCGATGACGAGATCCGCGCCGCGTTCGAGATCTGCAAGCAGCGCGACTTCAAGGTGATGGCGCATGCCACCAATCCGGTGGCGGTGAAAGCCGCCGTCACGCTCGGCGCGCACAGCATCGAACACGGCTACATCATGGATGACGAGTGCATCGAGCTGCTGGTCAAGCACGGCACCTGGTACGTGCCGACGCTCGCCATCAGCCACCTGACGCCGAAGCAAACCACCAACCTGTGGGAGCGCAACTGGGTGACCCAGCGCAACCTGGCCCTGGCACTTTGCTGTCGTGCCGACGCGGCCTCTGACGTGCACGCCGGCTGGTTCAGGAAGGCGCTCGATGCGGGCGTGAAGATGGCTCTCGGCTCGGACATCCGTCCCCTCAAGGATGCGGCGTTGCTGGAAATGGGTTTGTGGGTACGTGACGGTGCCACGCCGTGGCAGACACTGATCGCAGCCACCAAGCACGGTGCCGCGGTGTGCGGCATGGGCGATCAGTTGGGCACGGTTGAAACCGGCAAGCTGGCCGATCTGATCGTCGTGGGTGCCAATCCGCTGGAAGACATCAACAACGTGCGCAAGCTGCAACTGGTGTTCAAGGAAGGGCGCCTGGTCTCGGACAAGCGCGCCCGGGCCTAAGGCGTGTCCGGTTCGAGTGCCTCACCGGCGGTGGCGGTCATCGGTGCCGGCATCGTCGGCACCTGCGTGGCCTACACCCTGGCACGTTGTGGCGCACGGGTCACCCTGATCGACCGGGACGAGCCGGGGCAGGGGGCCAGTTTCGGCAATTCCGGCGCCATCAGCCCGGGTTCGGTTGCGCCCCTGGCGATGCCGGGCGTCGTGAAGACCGTGCCGGGCATGCTGGCGGATGCGGAAAGCCCGCTATTCCTGCCGCCCGCGTATTTGCCGCGCGCCTTGCCCTGGCTGATGGCGTTTGTCGCTTCTTCCAGCCCGGAGCGGGTGGCGCAATCCGGCGTGAAGCTGGCCGACCTGCATCGCGGCGCGATTGCCGCTCATGAGGCCTTGACCCGCGAAGTAGGCGTGCCGGAACTGTTCATGCGGCGCGGCCATCTGCACCTGTACCCCGATGCCGCGGCGCTGGCCAAGGATGCCGGCGGCTGGCGCATGCGAAAGGAACACGGCTACGAGTTCACACAACTGGACCGTGCCGGCGTTCTCGACCTGGAACCGGGCGTGGGGCTGCGCTACGCCGTCGGCGTCTACATGGCCGACCATGCCACCATCCTGCACCCGTTCCGCTATGTCCAGGCCATCGCGCGCGCCTTCGCGGCGCAGGGTGGCGAGGTGGTGCGCGGTGAGGTGCGTTCACTGGCACCGCAAGACGGCCGTTGGCGCCTGCAGCTTGCGGACGGTGAACGCAGCTTTGACCATGCCGTGGTGGCGGGAGGGGCATGGTCACGCGCGCTGCTCGACCCGCTGGGGATTCATCTCAAACTGGAAACCCAGCGCGGCTACCATGTGCAATTCGCCGGTGGCGGCCAGGCGGTATCACGCACGGTGGTGCTGGCCGACCGCAAGGTGTTCGTGACCCCCATGGAAGAAGGATTGCGGGTCGGCGGCACGGTCGAGATCGCGGGCTTGAAGCGTGCGCCGGACATGCGCCGCGCCGCCATTCTCGAGCGCTTCGCCCGCGAAACATTTGCCGGCCTGGAACAATTGCCAGCCAGGCCGTGGATGGGGCATCGGCCCTGCATGCCGGATTCCGTACCCGTGGTTGGCCCGGCGCGGGACAAGCCCGGGTTGTGGCTGGCGGTGGGGCATGGCCATCTCGGGCTGACCGACTCCATCAATACCGGGGCTCGCATTGCCAGCCAGTTGCTGGGTGCGAAGGCCTGACCAATTCGAATTCTGCCAACAGGAGCCAACCGATGCGCGCAGCTGCTTTCTTGAGACTTTCGCTGGCGACGCTGTGGTTCGCGAGCGCCGCCGTCCACGCCCAGTGGCCCACCAAGCCGGTGCGTTTCATCGTGCCGTTCCCGGCCGGCGGGTCCACCGACATCGTCGCCCGGGTGCTGGCGGAAAAGCTGGGGCAAGGCCTGGGCCAGGCTTTCGTCATCGACAACCGCGGCGGTGCCGGCGGGACCACCGGGTCGGATGTTGCCGCCAAGGCCGCACCCGACGGCTACACCCTGTTGATCGGCACCAGCAGCACGCACGCGATCGCCGGCAGCCTCTATGGAAAGCTGCCCTATGACGCCGTGCGGGATTTCGCGCCGGTGTCCATGATCGGTACGGCCACCATCATGCTGGTGGCTCACCCGTCGGTGCCCGCCAGGTCGGTACGCGAACTGGTGGCCCTGGCCAAGGCGCAGCCCACGCTCCTGACCTTCGCCTCCAGCGGCAACGGCGGCGTCTCGCACCTCACCGGCGAATACTTCAAGGCGCAGGCCGGCGTGCAGATGCAGCACATCCCCTACAAGGGCGATACGCCCATGATCGCGGACCTGGTCGGCGGCCGGGTATCGGTCGCCTTTGGCACCGCAGTGGCCTTCCTGCCGCATGTGCAAAGCGGCAAGCTCAACGCGCTGGCCGTCACCAATGCGAAGCCATCGCCGGTGGCGCCGGGCCTGCCCACGGTGGCCGAATCGGGCTATCCGGGATTCGAGGCGCTGCAGTGGTTCGGTCTTTTGATGCCGGCCGGCACGCCGCCGGAGGTCGTGGCGCGGCTCAATGCCGAGGTGGCCAGGGTGCTGCGCATGCCCGAGGTTAGCGAGCGTTTCAAGGGCCTGGGCATCGAAATCACCGGCGGGACGCCGGCCGAATTCGCGGCCTTCATGCGGGCCGAGACCGCCAAGTGGGGCCGCATCGTCCGCGATTCGGGCGCAAAGGTAGATTGATCGTCCCCTGTGCATCGGGCCGGGTTGATCATCCTCAAATGGCCTGCAATCGGCAGGGTGAAATGGCTGTTTTCCCTAGATGTGCGCGCTTCCACGGCGGGTAAAATGGGAGTGTGAACTCGATACTTGGAAAATTCGCGCGTTGCCTGATACTCGCCGGGTCGGCTTGGCCGTTCGTCGCTGTTGCCGATGCAGTCATCGTCCTCAATTCGCTCAGCAACTCGATCAGCCTGATCGACCCGAAAACCTACAAGGAAACCGGGCGTGTGACCATCGGCAAGCAGCCACACCACATGATGGCCACGCCCGACGATGACGCGCTGTTGATCGGCAACACCGCCAACAATGAGCTGATGTTCATCGACCGGAAGACCGGAGCGCTCACGCACAGGATGCCCATGCTGGACCCCTACCAGCTGGCGTTCTCGCCGGATCGCAAGTGGTTTGTCACCACCGCCCTGCGCATGGACTATGTCGACATCTACAACGGCGACGACATCATCAAGCGGCGCGACGTCGCCAAGCCGGTGGCCCGGGTCAAGACCGGCGCGATCCCCTCGCACCTCACCTTCACCAACGATAGCAAGCTGATCTACGTCACCGAGCAGGGCGCGGCGTCGGTGGCCGTGATCGATGTGGCCACGCAAAAGGTGGTGCAGAACATTCATGTGGGCGAAGGTCCGGCCGGTATATGGACCTCGCCGGACGACAAGGAAATCTGGGTGGGCGTGATGGGCGCCCACCATGTGGCGGTGATCGACCGCGCGGCCGGCAAGGTGGTGGCCACCGTACCCACCGGTTCCGGGGCGCACAACGTGTTTCCACGCGGCGACGGCAAGCACATCATGGTGTCCAACCGCGTCGCCAACACCGTCTCGATGATCGACTGGAAGGCGCGCAAGGTGGTCGAGGAATATCCCGTCAAGGGCGGGCCGGACTGCCTGGAGATCGTGCCTGGCGCCAACGAGATGTGGGTCACCGCGCGCTGGGCCAAGAAGGTGGTGGTGATCGACCTCGCCACCAAGGCGGTCAAGGCGTCCATCCCGGTGGGGCGCTCGCCGCACGGCATCTACTACCACGCCCACGCCCCGCGCAAATGAGGCGGCGGGCCGCGGCTCTGATCCTGTGCGCGCCGGCCCTGGCCTTGGGCCAATGCAAGGGCACGCTGTATCTCACCATCGATACCGGCTCGATGTCGCAGGCTGAGAATATCGCGCAGATCCTGCGCAAGCACGATATTCGCGCGACGTTTTTTCTCGCCAACGAAAAGACCTTCGACGGTGGAACCTCGCTGGGCCCGGGCTGGGTGCCTTTCTGGAAGGCGCGTGTGGCCGAGGGGCACGCGTTCGGCACCCATACCTGGGACCACACCTACTGGAAGGGCGACCTGCCGGATGGCCGGGTGCGGGTGCGCCCGCAGTTCGGCGCATCCGGCGGCAAGACCATTGTCTGGGACGAGGCGCAATATTGCGGCGAGCTTGATCGCGTGAAGACCTGGTTCAAGTCCGCCACCGGTGCCGAGCTCGCGCCGCTGTGGCGCGCCCCGGGCGGGCATGTGTCGGAACGCACGCTGCGATGGGGGAAGGCGTGCGGCTATACCCATGTGGGCTGGTCGGCGGCCGGCTTCCTGGGTGACGAGCTGCCTTCCGACAAATATCCGAATGAAGTTCTGCTCAAGCGTGCCCTGGCGTCCCTCAAGGACGGCGACATCATGATGATGCATACCGGCATCTGGTCGCGCAAGGAACCGTTCGCCCCGATGCTTGATCCGCTGATCGCCGGCCTCAAGGCGCGGGGATTGTGCTTCGCGATCCTGGCGGCGAAGGCCTGACCAATGAACCCGTTTCTTCAATGGTTCGAGACGATGCACACCTGGGTTTTCGAATCGGTGGTGCAACCGGCCATGTTCGCGCTGGGTGTGATGCATTTCGTCGAGGAGGCCTTTCTGGGCACCGAGCTTGCGCTTCTGGGCGCCCTCCAGGTGGGTGTGATGCTGCTGGTCTTGCGACCGCTCGAGGCACTGACCGCGGCGGAACCGCGCATCGATGCACAAGCCATCCGCACCGACGTCATCTACACGCTGCTGGCCAAGCTGGGAGTCATGCAGGTTTTCTTCTTTTTCCTGTTGTTGCCGCTCGAATCCGAGCTCGACGCCGCGCTGCACTCGGTGGGCGTGGTACGGCCGACGCTGGAGACCGTCGTGCCGTTCCTGGGCGAACACCCGCTGCTGGCGTTTCTCGCCTACCTGTTGGTGTTCGACCTGTTCGGCTACTGGATTCACCGCCTGCAACACCGGTTCGGCTGGTGGTGGGCGCTGCACGCGGTGCATCACAGCCAGCGCCAGCTCACCTTCTGGAGCGACAACCGCAACCATGTCCTTGACGACCTGGTCGTCACCCTGGCCACCGCGCTGGCGATTCGCCTGGTCGGCGTGCCGCCGGGCCAGTTCATCGCGCTGGCGGCCTTCGCCGTGCTGATCGAGAACCTCTCGCATGCCAATACCCGGCTATGGTTTGGTGCCGTCGGTGAACGCCTGCTGGTGTCGCCGCGCTTCCATCGCTGGCACCATGCCATTGGCGACGGGCATGAAGGGCCGTATCGCGGCGTCAATTTCGGCGCACTGTTTCCCTTCTGGGACCTGCTGTTCGGCACCGCGGATTTTCGCGCCGGCACGCCGCCCACCGGGATTCGCGACCAGCTCGCTGGCGCCGACTATGGCCGCGGCTGGTGGTCGCAGCAGTATCTCGGCTTTGTACGCTTCTGGCGATCGTTTGCACCATGACCCATCCATTGCAGTTCGGCGTCTTCGACCATCTTGACGACAGCGGCCTGCCGCTGGACGAGTTCTACGAGAACCGTTTGCGCCTGATCGAAGCGTACGAGCGGGTCGGCATCCATGTGTACCTCACGGCCGAGCACCATGCCACGCCGCTGGGCATGTCGCCCTCGCCCTCGGTGTTCCATTCGGCGGTGGCGCAGCGCACCCGGCGCATCCTGTTCGGCCCGCTGGTGTACACGCTGGCGCTGTACCACCCGCTGCGCCTGGCCGAGGAGATCTGCATGCTCGATCACCTGAGCCGCGGCCGCTTCCAGCTGGGCGTCGGGCGCGGCATTTCGCCCTTTGAACTGGGTTACTACGGGGTCGACCCCGAAGAGGCGCAGGCGCGCTATCTGGAGAGCTACCAGGTGGTGATGGGCGCGCTGGCCGCCGGCAGCGGCACGCGCGAATTCAGTTTCGCGGGCAAGTTCCATGTGTTCGACCGGGTGCCTGTCGCCATGGCGCCGAAGCAGTTGCCGCACCCGCCCCTCTGGTACGGCATCGGCAACCCGGACAGCGTGCCATGGTGCGTGGCCAACCGTTGCAACGTGGTGAGCAACGCGCCGCTCGATCAGGTGCGTGTGATGACCGACCGTTTTCGCGCCGAATGGGCCGGGGCCGGTCACCCGGCCGGCACGCTGCCGATGATGGGTACCACCCGCCACATGGTCATCGCGCCGGGCAAGGGGGAGGCGGAAGACCTGGCGCGCCAGGCCTATGCGCGCTGGTATTCGAGCTTCATGCACCTGTGGGTGAAAAACGGCACCAGGCCGGGCGCCTACTTCCCGTCCACCTGGGACGAACTCGTGGCGGCCGGCCGCGCGCTTTCCGGAACGCCGGAAGTGGTGCGCGAACAACTCGCCGCGCAGATAGAGCGCTCGGGTGTGAATTTCATCCTCACGCGCTTCGCGTTCGGTGATCTGGCCTATGAGACTTCCTTGCGCTCGGTGGAACTGTTTGCCGCTGAAGTAATGCCTTGGATCCGCAGTCGCGTTGCAGTCGTCTGACAAACCGGGAGTGCCACAAGTGAAAATGCGAATCTCCACACTGACGCGCCTGCTGTGCGCCGTTGCCGTTGCGTTCGACCCGCTCGCGTGCGCGGCGCAGTCCTGGCCTGGCAAACCGGTGAAGATCGTGATGCCCAGCACCACCGCCGGCAGCCCGGACCGTGTTACGCGCCTGGTGGCGGAAAAGCTTTCGCTGCGCTGGGGCCAGCCGGTGGTGGTCGAGAACCGTCCGGGCGCCACCACCGTGATCGGCACCGAGTACGTGGCGCGCCAGCCGGCGGATGGTTACACGCTCTTGTCGACCTTCACGTCCTTTGTGCAGGCGCCGGCGCTGATGGCCAAGGTGCCATGGGACCCGGAGCGTGATTTCGTGCCCGTGGTGCAGTTCATCCGCTCCGAGGTGGTGCTGCTGGTCCGGGGCGATTCACCCTGGAAGACCCTGCCGGAATTCATCGCATCGGCGAAGGCCGGCAAGGCGGCCGGCGCGCCGCTCAACTATGCGTCGTTCGGCAACGCGTCCTCCTTCCACATTTACGGCGAGGCGTTGAAACGCGGTGCTGGCATAGACCTGACCCATATTCCGTACAAGGGCGAATCGCTGTCGATCATCGACCTGCTGGGCGGCCAGGTGACCAGTTCGTTCAATTCGATCGGCACGGCCATGCCGCATCTGAAAAGCGGTCGGGTGCGCGCGCTGGCACTGGTGGGCTCGGTGCGTTCGAAGGTGTTGCCGGAGGTACCGACCTTTGGCGAGGCGGGTGTGCCCAAACTCGATACCAGCGGCTGGTTCGGCATGTTGGCACCGGCCGGCACGCCGCGCGCGATCATCGACAAGGTCGCCGCCGACACCGCGCAGGTGCTGGCCATGCCGGAGATCGCCGACAACCTTCGTGGCCAGGGACTCGAGCCCACCGGCATGGGGCCGGAAGCCTTCGCGCGCTTCATCCGCGAAGACCTTGCGCGCTGGAAGACGCTGGCCAACGAATTGGGCATCCGCGCGGAAAACTGAGCGCGCATGCGCCGGCGTTCAGCCGATCAATGACGCCAGCACGCGGTTGAATTCCTCCGGCTGCTCGTATTGCACCCAGTGGCCCGCGTCGTCGATGACCGTGAGCTCGCGCAAGTCGCAGGGTTCCAGGACTTCGCGCAGTCGGTGCAGTTCCTGGCGTGCGAGCGAATCCTCGCGGCCCCAGATCGCGTAGACCGGACAGGTCCACATGGTTTTCAGGGTCAACATGATCCTGGTACGCGGCAGGCGGCGCAAGCGCAGGCGGTCGCCGCTGAAGTTCGCCGCGTGCAGGGCCACGGCCATGTCGTCGATGGCGGCGTCGTTGTGCAGCATCAGGCGCTTCAGGTTGTGGCGCACCGCCTGCATCTGCTCGTCGGGCGACATCTCGCGTCCCAGCGAGAGCAGTTCAAGAGGTTGTGCCTTCAGGCCAAGCGCCGGCGGCGCCACCAGCACCATGCGGCGAACCACCTCGGGCCGGTGCGCCGCGATCAGCCCGGAGACGAGCGAGCCGAACGAAAAGCCGACCAGGTCCACCGGCCGGCCCTGGTCGATCGAGGCCATGCCATCGGCGACAAACTGAAAAAGCGAGTCCGCATCGTAGGTCGCCGGAGGCAGGTCCGACTCTCCGCAGCCCGGCAGGTCCGCCACCCAGAGCTCACGGTCGCGCGACAAGGCGTCGATGTTTTTCAGCCAGTGCGACCAGCCGCCGCTGCCACCGTGCAGCAGCACCAGCGGCGTTCCCTTGCCCCAGCGGCGCCACACCATGGTGTGGTCCGGGCCGCAGGGTGTTCTGGTCAGGACCGCGCTTTCGTTGAGCCGGCGATAGTCCGGCAGGGTGCTGGCTTGCAGAATCAAGGCTGGAGAGGCTCCGCTATTCAAGGATGGTGAGGGTATGGGAGGCCGGATCGACCGCCACCCTTGCGCCGTCGGGAATGCTGGCCGTGATGTCGCAATCGAAACCGGCAAGCATCGGCACGTCGCCGAGCGCCGCGCCCTGGGCCAGGATCGGATTCACGCTGTTGAAAACGATGGCCGCCGGGATCACGCCGCGGGATTGCATCTCGTGCAGCATCCAGGCGCTGGCCACGCCACCCTTGGCGGTATCGAGCACCAGCACCTTGCCCACATAGCTGCGTCCCACCAGCTTGTGCGCCGGGCGCGAGAACACGCCGGCGATCCGGTCCAGGTCATAGCGCGCCGAAAATCCGTCGTTGGCGACCATAGCCTCTCCCTGCACGGCGCGGCCCATCGCGTGACGCGCCGTAAATGTCTTCGCCGCATTGCTCATGCGAGCCTCCCGGATTCGGCGGCATCGACGCATTCTTCCATCGACGCCAGCATCGGTTGGTACCCGTACCCGCCGAGGATGTTGACCATCTTTGCACTGTTGGTGACCAGCCGCTTCCAACCCTTGGCCTCGGCGATCTCGCGCGCGTAAGACTGGTAGAAGCACATGCCGGACAGGACGCTGCCGCCGGCTTCCTCGATGATGCGGGTATAGCCCATGCGGTCGCAGTCAGGTTTCACCTGCGGGCTGGTCACGGCCAGCATCGGCACCTTCATGCTGCGGCCTTCACAGATGCCGGCCAGGTCGCGCAGTTCCATGAGGCTCAATTGCGGCGCTGAAAACACCACCACATCGACCGCGTCGTCCTTGCGGTAGGACTTTTGCAGGGCCTCGAAGTCCGCGCGGCCGACCCGATGCGAGGGCAAGCCCGCGGGTGCCACATCCGCCAGGCGGCCGGCCTCGGGGGTCAGGCCCACGAGATGGAAAAGCGCGGTCGATCCGAAACTCGCCATCGCCGCGCCGAAATGCTTCATCTGGTCCGAACTCGGCGCGCCGGCGATGCCTTCGATCACCGGTACCGCCCAGTAATTGCCCGCCAGGCGCCCGATCACGCCGCCCAGCGCGCCCCATTCATTGAGCGAAACCGGGGTGTCGTCCACCCGCACGTGCAGGGTGGCCTGGCGCGCCGCCGGCAGATGGAAACCGTAGCGCGGCGTGCGGCCGGTGAGGCCCGCCGACAAGGCCGAGGGGCCGCCCTCGAAGTTCGAGCGTGCGCCGCATACCGAATTCGAATAGATCACCACGCCAGTGTCGCCAAAGGCGACATGCTCGTTGCGCAGGGCCGGCTGCACCGTCTGGTAGTTGATGCAGGTGTCGGTCATCATCACCCCGAGCTTGACGAAAGCCGCGATGGCGCGCTCCTCAAGGGTGAGCATGGCCCTGGTCTGGCCGAGAAAGGCCGCCTTGGCGAAATCGGTGCCGCGCGGATCGGTGATGGTCGGTATGCGCACGCGGCGACGGCCTTCGCGGGTGGCGGCCAGTGCCTCCAGCCAGCGCACGCCCGCCTCGCCCAGGCTTTCGGTATCGGCCATGATGTGGGCCTGGGTGACCGGCACGAAATCGGCGGCACCGAAGAAGTCGCCCACTGCGATCTGGTGCTTCAGGGCCGTTTGCGGCACCGGCCCCAACTTGCCGGCGGCGATGTCCTGCTCTTCGTCATTGAGTTTCATCGAACTTGCATTTCCTGTTCAGTCGATCGTGGCGCCGGAGTCGCGCACCGCCTTGCCCCATTTTTCCATTTCGGCGCGCTGAAACTCGGCGAACGCAGCGCCGGCAAGCACACGCGGCGCGACGCCCAGCGCGACCAGGCGTTCGCGGAAGGCGTTGCCACGCGCCACCTTTTCGGTCTCGACCGTCAATTGCGCGAGAACGGCACCCGGCAATCCTGCGGGCGCATACACGCCCCACCATGCGGTCGACTCGAAGCCGGGAAAGCCGGATTCGGCCACCGTTGGCAGGTTGGGCAGGATGCCCGAGCGTGTCGCGCCCGAGATCGCCAGGGCGCGCAGCTTGCCTGATGCGATGTGCGGCAGCACCGATTGCAGCGGGTCGAACATCATCTGGATCTGCCCGCCCAGCAGGTCGGTCACGGCCGGCGCGCTGCCTTTGTAAGGTACATGCGTGATATCGATGCCGGCAGCGCTGCGGAACATCACGCCGGTGAGGTGCCCGGGCGTGCCGTTGCCGGCGCTGCCGTA
Source organism: Burkholderiales bacterium (assembly GCA_965279115.1). GTDB lineage: Bacteria > Pseudomonadota > Gammaproteobacteria > Burkholderiales > JAEUOS01 > JAEUOS01. The sequence continues at coordinate 1,059,306 of OZ257137.1, read as the reverse complement.
GGAAATCTTGCCAGGCGTTTTCTTCGCCAGCGCGACAAGCGCTGGCAGGGAATCGGCGGGCAGCGCGGGATGGACCACGACCGCCACCGGCGCCGCCGCGACCAGCGCGATCGGCGTGAAATCGCGCACCGGGTCATAGGCAAGCTTGCGGTACAGCGCCGCGTTGATGGCATGCGTGCCCACGGTCGCCATCAGCAAGGTGAGGCCGTCGGGCGCGGCGCGCGCAACCGCATCGGCGCCTACCGATCCGCCGGCGCCGCCGCGGTTGTCAATCACGACGCTGGCGCCGAGTGAATCCGCCAGCAATTGCGCGAGGGGGCGGGCGATGATGTCAGTGGGGCCACCTGCCGGAAACGGGACCACCAGGCGGATCGTCTTGCCCGCCAGTGCCTGGGCATGGGCAGGCTGCCAGCCTGCCGCAAGGGCGGTGCCAGCCGCGCCCATCAGGATTGCGCGGCGCCGCGCGTCGTTATGCTTGTTTGTCATTTCATGCGGGCGGAAAGCGTGACCAGCGTTGATGTTAACCGCTCGGGGCATACGTCGCAGACGGCGCCGGACAAATTTGGCAGCCGGCCTGCGCGAGTGCTGACTTCTTTTGCGCGAAGATTTCCAATAACCTGATGTCAACACGCTTTGAGCACGAACGTTGCTAGAAGTGGGAGTAGGCGTTTCAAGTGTGATTGTTTTTCCAACCAGGAGAGACCATGAGCGCAGCATCCTTGCCGGTACTTGCAACTTCCACCACGGGCTTTTCGATCCCGATTGCAGGCTACAAGCGCGTCTATGACTGCGCTGACGTCGAGGACGCCATCGGTGAAATCAAGCCGGGCCAGAACGACGTGTTGCGCGACACCTACGAGAAAATGCTCAAGGCCGGCGGCAACCGCTTTTCGGTCAAGCCGTCTTCGCTGCCGGCAATGGACAACCTGTACGAGGACCTGCCGAATTTTTCCGAGGTGCTCGACGACATCAAGCGACAGTTGTCCCTGTGTGTGAACAGTCGCGACAACCTGGAACTCGCGCCCATGCTGCTCCTGGGCGATCCCGGCATCGGCAAGACCCACTTCGCCAAGCGCGTGTCGAAGCTGCTCGGCACCGGCTTCGGCTTCATTTCCATGAGTTCGCTCACCGCCGGCTGGATCATCGGCGGGGCTTCCTCGCAGTGGAAGAATGCCAAGCCGGGCAAGGTGTTCGAAACCTTCCTGCGCGGCGAGTACGCCAATCCGGTGATGGTGGTCGACGAGATCGACAAGTCCGCCGCCGATGGCGCCTACGATCCGCTCGGCGCGCTCTACAGCCTGCTTGAACATGACACGGCCTCGGAGTTCATCGACGAGTTCATCGAGATCCCGATCGACGCCTCGGATGTGGTGTGGATCGCGACCGCCAACGACGCGAGGTCGATCCCGGAGCCCATCCTCAACCGCATGAACGTCTATGAGATCGAGGCGCCGGACGAGGAAGCCGCGCGGCGCATCGCGATCGCCATCTATCGTGACATCCGCGAGGAACACGACTGGGGGCGGCGTTTCCCCGCCGTGCCCGGTGCGGACGTGCAGGCGCGCCTGGCGGATGTGTCGCCGCGGGAAATGCGGCGCCTCATCAACAAGGCATTCGGCAACGCCAGCCTGGCCGGCCGCGATGAACTCGTCGTCGACGATATCGATGACAGCCGCCCGCTGAAAAAGGCCCGCATCGGCTTCTGAGGCGAACGCGGTGATGCGCTGGGATGCGCTGGGCGAGACCCGCGTGAGCTTTGGCGGGGCCGTCGCACATGATCTCGAAGGCGCAAGTGCCGCACTGGACGCGTGCACGCTTGCCCTGGTGGTGCATGATTTTCATCGTGCCGCGGTGCTTGGCACGGCCACGCTCCTGCGTGCGCGCGGCCGGTCGGTCCTCCTGACGGCGGCGCATCTTTTCGACACTGGCACCAGGATGGGCAACATACTCGCGCCGCTCGCGTCCGGCCACGGTTTCGTGTCCCTGGCGGGGGCGCGGGTAAACCACTGCGAAGGCGCCGACATCGCGACCATCGAACTTTGCGATGTCGCCGGCGCCGCACTGCTGTTGCGCGGCCGGGTGCCGGCCGTTGTCCCGCATTCAGCATCGCGCAGGCGCCGCCGCCGCCCGCTGCGCGACGGCGCCCGCGCCCTGGTATCCGGATATCCGGCGGTACTCTCGCGCTTTGATCGGGGGTGGCTGGGCGCCAGGCGCTTCACCATGGTCACATGCCCGCTCGACCTGCCGCATATCGCTTCGCGCGGCTGTGATCGCGTGTTCGACTATGGCCGCATCGCGTGTCGCACTGACGGCGTGCCCATCCATACGCCGGAACTGCAGGGCATGAGTGGGGCGGGCATCTGGACCCTGGAACGGCCTGACGGTAGCGGGGAGGTGCGATTGCGCCTTGAAGCGGTGCAGTCATCGTATGTGCATGGCCGCTTCGTGCGCGGCCATGATGTCGGCGCCGTGGAGGCCCTGCTGCAGGCGCGCCCGCTCCGATAGTGAACCGCTGGCGCGGTAACATCGGCGCATGAAAGCAACACGGAAGTGCGGCGGGACTGCGCGCCCGGTCGCTCAGGGAACCGGTCGGGCGCAACCATGCGAGGTGCGCATCATCGGCGGCCAATGGCGCCGCCGCGTTTTGCGGTTTGCGCCGGTTCCCGGCTTGCGGCCCACCCCGGATCGGGTGCGTGAGACCCTGTTCAACTGGCTGGGCCAGGACCTGACCGGCATGCGCTGCCTGGACCTGTTCGCCGGCAGTGGCGCGCTGGCCTTCGAGGCCTTGTCGCGCAACGCTCGCGAGGTCGTGGTGGTGGAGAGCGCTGCTCCGGCGCGTGCGGCACTGGCCGCCGCGGCGCACATGCTCGGCGCCGGCGCGCGTTTCAGGGTGGGCGGAACCGATGCGTTACAATTTTTGAAAGGTGCGGACACGGGATTCGATCTGGTTTTCCTCGACCCGCCTTTCAATCAGGGGTGGCAAGAGCGTTTGTGGCCGCAGGTCGGCACGCTGGTTGCGCCGCTCGGCAAGGTGTACATCGAATCGGAAGCCGCGTTTGGTCCGCCACCCGGCTGGCGGATATGGAAATCCGGCCGCGCCGGGGCGGTTTTCTACCAGCTGGCGACAAGGGAAGAAAATGATCAGTGATGTCAAGGTACGGGCGGTGTATCCGGGAACCTTCGATCCGCTCACACGCGGACATGAGGACCTGTTCAGGCGTGCCTCCAAGCTCTACAACGAAGTGGTCATCGGCGTGGCCGACAGCCGCTCCAAGCGTCCGCTGTTCACGCTCGACGAGCGGCTGCAGATCGCGCGCGAGGCCCTGGCTGATGTGCCCAACCTGAAAATCGCCGTGTTTCGCGGTCTGCTGGTCAATTTCGTCAAGGAGCACAACGCGCAGGTGATACTGCGCGGACTGCGCGCGGTGTCGGACTTCGAGTACGAATTCCAGCTGGCAGGCATGAACCGGCAACTCATGCCGGAGGCCGAAACCGTGTTCATGACGCCTTCCGAGCACTATCAGTTCGTCTCGGCCACGCTGGTGCGGGAGATCGCCACCATGGGGGGCGATGTCACCAAGTTCGTCTCGCCGTCGGTCAAGCGCTGGCTTGACGAAAAGCTTGCCAAGACGCCGCGCGAGTAGCGCCGGGATGCGATGGCACTGACCATCACCGATCGTTGCATCAATTGCGATCTGTGCGAGCCGGAATGCCCCAACGAGGCGATATCGCTGGGCGCGGAAATCTACCAGATCGATCCGGCGCTCTGTACTGAATGCGTGGGCCATCATGACCAGCCGCAGTGCCGCGCGGTGTGCCCGGTCGATTGCATTCCCGTGCATCCCGATTTCAGCGAATCGCACGCCGAGTTGTACACCCGCTATCTCAAGCTGACCGGGCGCAGCGCCTGACGCCGGCGGCCGCTACATCGCCTAGAGCGAAACGTCGAAGCCCGGGCGCTCGACCTCGGGTTCGATCATGTCCTGGCTCAGCATGGCCTCGATTTCCAGACGGAGGTTTTCCAGCGCCACCACCTGCGACGTGATCATGCGTTCGTTTTCGGCCAATTCGTCGATGCGCTCCTCGAGCGTGTCGGCGGCGGCATGGATGCGCTTCAGGGATTCGAGTCGCTTCTTGAGCCCGTGCTGGCGCTCCTTGATCTGGCCTTCCAGCGGGTTCATCACGGCCTTGAGCCATCCTTCGGTATCGCGGTTGGCAATCTCGAAGGCCTTCTGGATGCGCGTGGCGACGACGTCGAAAAAACGCTTGGTGAGCGTGCGCTCGTACTGCGTGATCATCGACAAGGCGCCAAAGCGGCGGTTGAAACTGTCCTCGACGCGATCAAGCTCGGTGATGTAGCGCGCCATCGAGAACGGGCGCGGCATCGAGAGATTGAGCTTGAAATCCTCCGAGAAGCGCTGGTACATCGCCGCCATCATGTCGGTGATCTCGGCGACGATGCGGTTGGAGGTTTCCAGCAGGAGGCGGTTGTGCGAGAAAAACCCGCGCATGGCGTCGAGCATGCCGGCCGAAAAGGTGGCGCCGCTGATGCCCTTGTGCGCTTTCTCCACTTGCGCCGCGTAGGCTTCCATGCCCAGATGCGCGAACAGCGTGTTGGTGCTGCGCGCGAGCACGCTGCGAATCGCCGAAAACTGCATGAGGCCGCGCTCGAACTGGGTCTTCTCCGCCTTGACGCGATCGAGCATGCCCTGCATGACCCCCTGGTTCTTGTCGCGCAGTCCGACGAGTTCCGACTGCTGGTCCTTCGCTTCACCGACCCGCGCGGCCAGCAGGGCCTGGGCGGCGCCGATGATGTCGCGCATCTCGTCGGCGATGAAATCGCGCACGATTTCCTGCTTGGCGGGAATGAGTTCCTGCGACAGCGCGGTCTCCAGGCGCGGCAGGCGACTCCTCGCGAGCAGCTCCGGGTCATTGTTGACCTTGGCGACCAGGCCCTTTTGCGCCGAGATCGGAAACACGCTCGTCTCGGGCAGGCCCAGCGTGGCGGCCACCTGGCGGGTCTGGCTGGCGATCTCGGCCTCGATTTCCGTGCCGGTCTTGAGCTCGTCCCACATGCTGTCGATCTTGTTCAACACCGCCATGCGCCCGCGCACCGAGCCGCCGATATGCTCGCGCCAGACCTGGATGTCGCTCTTGGTCACACCGGTGTCGGCGGCGAGGATGAACAGGACCGCATGCGCGCTCGGGATCAGGTTGAGCGTGAGTTCGGGCTCCGAGCCGATCGCGTTCAAGCCCGGGGTATCGAGGATCACCAGGCCCTGCGCCAGGAGCGGATGCGGGAAATTGATCACCGCATGGCGCCATGCAGGAACCTCTAGCGTGCCGTCCGACGCCACGGTATTGCGTGCGTCCGGGTCCTTTTCGTCGAAGAGGCCCAACTGGTGGGCGACCGAGACCCGCACCCGCTTCACCTGGCTCACCTGGCGGAAGGCCTCGAGCATGGCGTCGCCCGACGAGGTGTCCAGCGCGATGGTGGTCCATGCGTCGGGAAACTGCCGGTATTCCGCCACGCTGCGATGGCCTGCGCGAGTCTCGATGGGCAACAGGCGCAACTGCGGCGGGTCGCCATCGTTGTACAGGAGCTCGGTCGGGCACATGGTGGTGCGGCCGGCCGAAGAAGGCAGGATGCGGCGTCCGTAGTCGGCGAAAAAGATGGCGTTGATCAGCTCCGACTTGCCGCGCGAAAACTCGGCGACGAACGCGATTGAAAGCTTGTCCTCGGCCAGCCGGTCCAGTACGCGCTGGATGCGCGTGATGCCCTGGACGTCGGCGATGTTGTTCTCGCTCATCCAGTCGCGAAACCGCATGATCGCCTGGCCAAGCGCGAATCGCCACGAACTGTAGAGCTGGAAGCGTTCGACGAGGTTGACGCTGTTCATGGAAGGGGCGCCCGGGCTTTGGTCGCGCGCACGCTGGTTGGCGCGCTTGTCAGCGATTGTGAATTATTGTCAATTATCTCACGCGGCATGGGGATTTCGGCCGCCATTCAGGCGCGCTGTCAGCGCTGGCAGACGGGGCAGTAGAAGGTCGAGCGTTGTCCCTGCACGATGCGCCGGATCGGTGCCGCGCAGATGCGGCAAGGCTCTCCTGCGCGGTCGTAGACGAAGTATTCGAGCTGGAAATAACCGGGGCCTGCGGCGGACGAAAAATCACGCAGGGTGCTGCCTCCCTTGGCGATCGCGGCGGACAGCACCGCGCGGATTTCCGGCACCAGTCGTTCGAAGCGCGCGAGACTGACCCGCCCGGCCGCGGTCTTGGGGTTGATGCGGGCGCGAAACAGCGATTCACTGGCGTAGATGTTGCCCACCCCCACCACGATGTTGCCGGCCAGCAGCGCTTGCTTGATGCTGACCTTGCGGCCACGTGTGGCCCGATGCAGCAGTGCTGGCGAAAAGGCGGGGGTCAGGGGCTCGACGCCCAGCCCTGACAGCAGCGGGTGGTCGTCGACCGGGCCGGCCGTTGCGGGATGCCAGAGGACGGCGCCGAAGCGCCGCGGGTCGGTATAGCGCATGACCCTGCCGCCGGCCTCGAGGTCGAAGTGTTCGTGCTTGCGGGGTGCCGTGCCCGGGTCGACAAAGCGCAATGACCCGGACATGCCCAGGTGAACGATCAGCCAGCCCGCGGCTTTCGGTCCGGCGCAATCGATCAGGAGATATTTGCCCCGCCTTCCGACCGAGCGGACGGTCAGGCCGCAGAGCCTGGTTTCGAGCGCGGCCTCGATCGGCCAGCGCAGGCGCCTTTCGCGCACCGTGGCCGAGGTGATTTGCCGCCCTTCCAGCATCGGGGCGATACCGCGCCGGGTGACTTCTACCTCGGGTAATTCCGGCATTGTTCGCAGTGCGCCCCGCGAAGGGCTGCTGTAATATTGGTCGGTGGAGGCGCACACTATACCGGCCGTCTCCCAACAGACTTGACTGCTATCGCGATGAACATCAATTCCAGGGTCACGGCGGCTGCCGCTTTTTGCAGTCTGCTGGCGCTTGGCGCCAGCATGCCTGTGGCTGCGCAGCGGGCGCCGGAAGTGCTGGCGCAAGCCGCGCCCGCTGCACCGTCGCCGGCGCCGCGCGCGATTCGCCGGGCGCCGCGCAGCGCCGCCTCGAGCCCGCAGGCCCTGCCGGACCTGGAACTTACCCCGGGGCTCCTGTATGAACTCCTGGCCGCCGAAATCGCCGGCCAGCGGGGTGCGGCCGCGCTTTCGCTGGCCAAGTACCTCGAACTGGCCCAGCGCACCAGGGATCCGCGCATTGCCCAACGCGCTGTGGAAATCGCGTTCTACGAGCGCAACAACGAAAAGGCGCTGGAGGGCGCGCGCATCTGGGTCGCGGCCGACCCGGCCAACCTGGATGCCCGCCAGACGCTCGCCGGCCTGCTGGTTTCGGCCGGCCTTGGCGAAGAGGCCTATCCGCACCTGGAGCGGCTGCTTTCCGCCGATGGCGCCAATGTGGCCGAGGGGTTCCTGCAGTTCAATCGCCTGCTCGCGCGCGCCGGCGACCGCAAGACCACCCTGTCGATCATCCAGCGCCTGGCCGCGAAGTATCCGGATGTCGCCGAGGCCCATGGCTCGGTCGCGCAGGCCGCTGCCAATGCGGACGAGGACGACCTCGCCATTCGCGAAGCGCGCCTGGCTTCCAAGCTCAAACCCGAATGGGAATTCCCGCCGCTTTTGGCGGCGCAGTTGCTTGCCAAGCGATCGGCTTCCGAGGCCAGCGAGGAACTGCGCGCTTACCTTGCCGTCAATCCGGCGTCTTCCGAGGCGCGCATGGCGTATGCGCGCTCGCTGGTGGCCGAGAAGAAGTATGGTGAAGCGCGTGCCGAGTTCCAGCGTATCGAAAAGCAGTTTCCCGACAATCCCGATGTGCTCTATGCCCTGGGTTTGCTGGCGCTCGACGCGCGCGACTATGCGAGTGCCGAATCCTCGCTCAGGCGCCTGCTCGGCCAGAATCCGCGTGATCCCAACCTGGTCTACCTGTACCTCGGGCAGGTCGCCGAGGAGCAGAAAAAGTTCGACGAGGCGCGTGCCAACTATCGCAGGATCGAGGCGGGGACCCAGTACATGCCGGCGCAAAGCCGCATCGCCCGCAGCTTCGCCAAGGAAGGCCGGATCGCCGAGGGGCGCGCGCACCTGCAGGCCTTGAGTGCCGTCAACAACGAGCAACGCGTGCAGATCATCCTGGCCGAGGCGCAGATGCTGCGCGAGGCCGGGCAGAACCGCGAAGCCTTCGAGGTCCTGGAAAAGGGGCTTGACCGTCTGCCCAACCATCCGGACCTGCTGTATGACTTCGCCATGGCGGCCGAGAAGGTCGCGCGCATGGACCTGCTGGAGTCAAACCTGAAGAAGGTGATTCAGCTCAAGCCTGATCATGCGCATGCCTACAACGCCCTCGGCTATTCGCTGGCGGACCGCAACGAGCGGCTTGCGGAGGCGCGCGACCTGATCGAAAAGGCGCTCAAGATCGCGCCGGATGACGCCATGATCATCGACAGCATGGGCTGGGTGCTGTACCGCCTTGGCGACCTGGAGCGCTCGCGCGAACTCCTGGCGCGCGCCTATGCGCTGATGCCGGATGCCGAGATTGGTGCCCACCTGGGCGAGGTGCTGTGGAAACTAGGTCGCACCGCCGAAGCGGACCGTATCTGGCGCGAGGCGCTGGCACGCGCGCCCGACAATGAAACACTGAAAAGCACCATCAAGCGCTTCAAGCCTTGAAACGGCTGGCAATGCCCCTCATGCGCGCCGTTCGCCGCGGCGTGGCATCCTTGATCACCCTTTGCACGCTTGTCGCCGGCTGTGCGATACAAGGCCCGAAGCCGGAGCCGGCCCAGGCTGCGACAAATGCCGACACTTTCGCCATCGAGGGACGGGTGTCAGTACGCTATGGCGAGGAAAGCCTGTCGGGCAAGATCGCCTGGGCGCATACGGAAACGCGCGACGAGATCAGCCTTGCTTCCCCGCTCGGCAACCAGTTGGCGTTGATCGTCCGGGAACCTGCGGGCGTCACCCTCACCGACGCAAACCAGGCCAGGTACCGGGCGGCGGACGTCGAAACCCTGACCGAGCGTCAATTGGGCTGGCCACTACCCCTCGCCGGCTTGTCCGACTGGGTACGCTCACGCCCGGGAGCCAACGCGGTGGTGCGGCGCGACGCCGCAGGCCGGCCGACCCGTATTTCCGAATCCGGCTGGGAAATCGATTTCGACTACGAGGGCGAGGCGCGCCTGCCGCGACGCCTGGTGATGGTGTTTACCCGTGCGGCGCGTCCCCTGGAAATACGACTGGTGATTGACGGCTGGTCCTGAGTATCCGCATCGCCCATGCACCTTTGTGGTGCTATAGTGCGACCCCCTGTAGTGCCTGGCGTGCCAGTCCCGCCACTGCCAATTCCCGTCCCCACGATTTCCGTGTCTTCAACCGCCCCGGCCATGGTTGCAGGCCCTGCCAAACGCCCCTCACTTTTTTGGCTGTTCCTGCCATTCGCGCTCAGTTATGGTGGGTCGTATTTCTTTCGCAATGTGAATGGCGTGGCCGGTCCGCTTCTGGCCAAGGAGTTCAACCTGGGCGCGGGTGGCCTGGGATTCCTGACCAGTGCGTACTTCCTGACCTTTTCGCTGGCGCAGATTCCGCTCGGCATCGCGCTGGACCGATTCGGCCATTCGGTGGTCAATGCGCTGATGCTGACCACGGTGGCCCTGGGGGCCACCATCTTTGCCTGCGCCGACAGCGCCTTCGCCCTGGTGGTCGGGCGCTGCCTGATTGGTGTGGGGGCCGGCGCCGCACTGATGTCCTCGATGTCCGCGGTGCATGCCTGGGCAGGGCGCGAACGCGCCGCCACCTATACCGGCTTGATCATGATGCTGGGCGGCGCCGGCGCCATGCTGGCGGGTTCGCCCACCCAATGGCTGATCGACCAGTTCGGCTGGCGTGCAGTGATCCTGATGCTGGCGGCGTTTTCCTGCGTGGTCGCCGGCATGGCGCTGGCCACCTCGCGCCATACCCGCCCGGTGGCGGCCGGCCAGACCATGCGCCAGCTCATGGCCGGCGTCGGTGCGATTTATGTCGATCGGCAGTTCTGGCGTGTTTGCGTGCCCATGATGGTGGTGCTGGGTACCATGCTGGCGTTCCAAAGCCTCTGGACGGCGACCTGGATGCGTGACGTGGCGGGCTATACGGACCGTTTCGCCATCGGTAACGTGCTGGTGGCCGGCAACTTCGGCATGACCCTCGCTTTCGTTTCATCCGGCTGGATCGCCGACCGGCTGCGCGACAGGGGCATCGCCCACTTGACCACCCTGAAGGCATACATGTTGTTGACCATATTGGCGCAAGCGTGGCTGATGGCCGCACCTGCGACCTGGCCGCACCTGGTCTGGGGGGTGTTTTGCTATGGCGCAAACGGCCTGTTGATCGGCTACACCTTGCTTGCGACCCGCTTTCCGCCGGAACTGACCGGGCGCGTCAATACGTCGGTGAACCTGATGGCGTTTTCGTGCGCGTTTGTGTTGCAGTGGGGAATCGGACTGGTGGTGAACCTGTGGCCGGCCACCGTCGGCGGCTACGCGCGTGCCGGATACTATGCCGCGTGGGTTCCCTTGCTGGTCCTGCAGGTCGCCGTACTGGCGTGGCTTGCCTGGACCACCCGGTCGGGTGCGGCGCCACTGCCCGACGCGCGGCAATGAATCGCATGCATGCCTTTGCCGCCCCGGCCAAGCTCAACCTGTTCCTGCATGTGGTTGGTCGCAGGGCCGACGGCTATCACCTGCTCGAATCGGTGTTCCAGTTGCTCGACTACGGCGACACCGTGCAGATCGCGGTGCGCGGGGACGGGCGGTTGAGACGCGTGAGCGATCTTCCGGGTGTGCCGGAAGAGGCGGACCTGGTGGTTCGTGCCGCCCGTGCCCTGCAGGAAGCCACCGGCGTGGCGCTCGGGGCCGACATCGCGGTCGTCAAGCGCATTCCCATGGGGGGCGGGCTCGGTGGCGGCAGCTCGGATGCGGCCACCGTGCTCCTGGCGCTCAATCGCCTGTGGCGCCTGGACTTGCCGCGCGCTGCGCTGGCCCGGATTGGCGTATCCCTGGGCGCCGACGTGCCTTTCTTCATTTTCGGGCGCAATGCCTTTGCCCGGGGCATCGGCGAGGACCTGCTGGCGGTGGATTTGCCGGCACGCTGGTTCGCGGTCCTGGTACCGCCGGTGGAAGTGCCGACCGCGGCGATTTTTCGATCGCCGGAATTGACCCGAAACAGCGAATCTGTCAAAATAGCGGACTTTTCTGCCGGCGCATGGTCATTTCCGGGGAGTCGATTCCGGAACGATCTTGAGCCGGTGGCGTGCGCGGGATACGAAGCAGTGTCTCGCTCGCTCCGGTGGTTGCGCAGTTTCGACGCCAAGGCGGCGATCAGCGCGCGAATGTCCGGTTCGGGCGCCTGCGTTTTCGCGGCTTTCGGGTCGCGGGAAGAGGCCGATGCGGTTGTTGCGGGGTGTCCCGCCGATTGCAGGGGCTTCGTGGCTCGCGGGCTCGATGCGCATCCGTTGTTGGGCCACGCGCACGATTGAAATGCAGGGTTTCACGGGTGGGGAGTCGCCAAGTTGGTTAAGGCACCGGATTTTGATTCCGGCATTCGAAGGTTCGAATCCTTCTTCCCCAGCCATTTCTTTCCTTGAGCGGGTTGTCCCGCCGATAGCAGGCAAACCGCCATGGCCAATTCGAACCTGATGGTCGTTTCCGGCAACGCCAACCCGTTGCTGGCCAAGGAAGTCGCGCGTCGCCTGCAGATTCCGGTGGGGCGCATCGCGGTAGGCCGTTTTTCGGACGGCGAGGTCAACGTCGAGATTCTCGAGAATGTGCGTGGCCGCGACGTGTTCGTGCTGCAGTCAACCTCGAGCCCGACCAACGACAACCTGATGGAGATCATGGTGATCGTCGACGCCCTCAAGCGCTCGTCGGCGGCACGCATCACCGCGGCGATCCCGTACTTCGGCTATGCGCGCCAGGACCGCCGACCGCGTTCGGCGCGGGTGGCGATCTCGGCCAAGGTGGTCGCCAACATGCTCGAGGCCGTGGGCGTGGACCGGGTCCTCACCATGGACCTGCATGCGGACCAGATCCAGGGCTTCTTCGACATTCCGGTCGACAACATCTACGCGGCACCCATCCTGCTGGGGGATGTCTGGAAGCAGAATTTCCAGAACCTGATCGTCGTATCGCCCGACGTCGGCGGTGTGGTGCGCGCACGTGCGCTGGCCAAGCGGCTCGACAGCGAACTGGCCATCATCGACAAGCGCCGGCCCAAGGCCAATGTGTCGGAAGTCATGAACATCATCGGCGAGGTGGATGGCCGCACCTGCGTGATCATGGATGACATGGTCGATACCGCCGGCACGTTGTGCAAGGCCGCCGAAGTCCTGAAGGAACGCGGTGCCGAGCGAGTGGTGGCGTATTGCACCCATGCGGTGCTTTCCGGAAATGCGGTGCAGAAGATCACCGCCTCGCCGCTTGACGAACTGGTCGTGACCGACACCATCGCGCTGCGCGACGATGCGCGCGCCTGCAACAAGATTCGGCAGCTCTCGGTGGCCGAATTGCTGGCGGAGACCATCCGCCGCATCAACTCCGAAGACTCGGTGAGCAGTCTTTTCATCGAGTAGGTGTGAAGAGCGGCATGCGACGCATGCCGGCAGCAAACCCTGTAGTACGAAACCCCGCAGTACAAACCCGCGCGCGGCTCTGGTCGCGGAATCGCGCGCATAACGGAGAAATTCCATGAAAATCGAAGTCATTGCGTCCAAGCGCACGTTGCAAGGTACGGGTGCGAGCCGCCGCCTGCGTCGCGCTGGCAAGGTTCCCGGTGTTGTTTACGGCGGAGAAAAGCCTGCCGAAGCCATCGAGATCGACCACAACCCGTTGTTCCACGCGATGCGCAAGGAAGCATTCCATGCGTCCATCCTCGATCTCAAGATCGACGGCGCCGTGCAACCGGTGTTGCTTCGCGACTACCAGATGCACGCGTTCCGGCAGCAGATCCAGCACATCGACTTCCAGCGTGTCGACGCGAATCGCGAGATCCACATCCGCGTGCCGTTCCACTTTGTCAACGCCGACATCTCGCATGCCGTGAAGTTCGGCGGCGCGATCGTTTCGCACGTGATGAACGACGTCGAGATCGCCTGCTTGCCCAAGGACCTGCCGGAATTCATCGAAGTCGACCTGAAGGACATCTCGGCCGGCCATGCTTTCCACATCAAGGACCTGGCCCTTCCCGCCGGCGTGCGCGTCATCGTGCATGGCAACGACAACCCGGTCATCGCCAGCGCCACGGTGCCCGGCGGTGAAAAGGAAGAGGAAGTCGCCGCTGGAGCACCGTCGGCCGCCGACGTGCCGGCCACGGCGCAGAAGAAGCCCGCCGACGCAGCTGCTGCAAAGGCGCCGGCCAAGAAGGAAGCAAAGAAGTAAATCCCCTCGGTCCGTGCGCTTCGCGGCGGACCGATTCGTCTCATTCACGCGTTGCTTCGCAGCGCGCGCTTCGACGGGGCCCCGACGCGAGTTGGGGCTTTTTTCATTATGGCCATTCGCTTGATTGTCGGATTGGGCAACATCGGGTCGGAGTACGAGGACACGCGTCACAACGCGGGTTTCTGGCTGGCCGACCGGGTGGCGCGCGCCATGGGCGCGGGCTTCCACAAGGAAAAGGGCTTTCATGGCGAAGTCGCCAAGGCGGGGTCGGCGTTCCTGCTCAAGCCCGGCACTTACATGAATCGCTCCGGCCAGGCGGTGGCCGCGCTGGCCGGTTTCTACAAGATCGCGCCGGAAGAAATCCTGGTCGCGCATGACGAACTTGACCTTCCACCCGGCGCGGTGAAAATGAAGCAGGGCGGCGGGCATGCCGGGCACAACGGCTTGCGTGACATCCAGGCACGTATCGGCAGCAGCGATTTCTGGCGCGTGCGCATCGGCATCGGCCACCCGCGCGAACTGAAGCTTGAGCAGGATGTGGCGGACTTCGTGCTGCATCGCCCCAGCCGCGAGCATCAGGAACTGATCGACGATTGCGTGGCGCGTGCGGTCGAGGTGATGCCGGAGGCCATCAATGGCAGCATGCAGGTGGCCACCATGAAACTCCACGCGAAGAAAAAGGCGTGAAGCGCGCCATCACCGTCAAGCTCGGGCGCCGTGCGCGCGAGCACATCACCGCGCACGGATTGGCGCCGACGGATATCGCCTGCGTGCCGGCAGCGGCGGGGGGACCCAAGGGGCTTGCGCTGATGCCGCTGGATCGCTGGCTGTTCGGTGACTGGCTGCGCGGCGCGCGCGAACTGACTCTGGTGGGCGCCTCGATCGGCGCCTGGCGCATGGCCGCAGCCGCCCATGATGACCCGGTGGCTGCCCTGACCGAACTCGAGCGCGGCTATATCGAAGACCAGAATTTCGCCATCAAGCCCGGCCCGCGCGAGGTGGCAGCCCTGATGCGCGGTAACGTGAACGCGGGCTTCGCTCAATGGCGGCCGCGCCCCGACATGACCCTGCATGTTCTGACCTCGCGTGCGACCGGGGTGCTGGACCGCAACGGGTCGCGCGGCGCGTTTGGAAGAGCGGGGCTCGCCAACGCCCGCGGCCGCAGGCATCTCGCGCGCCATTTGCGGCGGGTGGTGTTCACCCACGGCCAGGATCATGGCGTGGCCGCCGCCCTGTTCAACAGTGACGCATTCGGCAGCACCCAGATCGAACTCACGGCCCAGAACACGCTCGATGCGTTCATGGCTTCTGGTTCCATTCCCATCGTGTGCGAAGCGGTGCCCGACATTCCCGGCGCGCCCCCCGGCTGGTACTGGGATGGCGGCCTGATCGACTACCACTTGTTCTACCCCTATTCGGGGCTTGAGCGTCTGACGCTTTACCCGCACTTCGCCCCCAGCGTGACTCCTGGCTGGCTGGACAAGTTCCTGCCGTGGCGCAAGCAGGGTGTGAAGGGACGCGGCTCGGACTGGCTGGCCTCCATGATCCTGATCGCGCCTTCGGCACAGTTCGTGGCGTCGCTACCCAACGCCAAGCTTCCGGACCGCAACGACTTCTATCGCTACGCCACCGACCATCCGGCACGCGTTGCAGCCTGGAAACGCGGCGTGGCCGAATGCCAGCGCTTTGCCGACGAGGCGGCCGCCTGGCTTTGCAATCCCGACTTATCCTTCGCCGAATCATTCTGAAAGAACCATCATGAGCACCAAATGCGGCATTGTTGGCCTGCCAAATGTAGGCAAGTCCACCCTGTTCAACGCGCTGACCAAGGCCGGCATCGCGGCGGAAAACTACCCCTTCTGCACGATCGAGCCGAATGTCGGCATCGTCGAGGTGCCCGACCCGCGCCTGGACGCACTGGCGAAAATCGTCAATCCGCAGCGTGTGCTTCCGGCGGCGGTGGAATTTGTCGATATCGCCGGCCTGGTGGCGGGCGCCTCCAAGGGCGAAGGCCTGGGTAACCAGTTCCTCGCCAACATTCGCGAAACCGATGCCATCGCGCATGTGGTGCGCTGTTTCGAAGATGGCAACGTCGTGCATGTGAACGGCAAGGTTGATCCGATTGCCGACATCGAGACCATCAACACCGAGCTTGCGCTGGCCGACCTTGCGTCGGTGGAAAAGCAGTACCACCGCCATTCGAAGGTCGCGCGATCCGGCGACAAGGAAGCGGCCAAGCTGGTGGCGGTGCTTGAAAAGCTGCAGCCCGTACTGAACGAAGCGCGGCCTGCGCGCAGCATCGCGTTCAGCAAGGAAGAGCACGTACTGGTGAGGTCCCTGTTCCTGCTCACCGCCAAGCCGACGATGTATGTGGCCAATGTGTCCGAATCCGGCTTCGAGAACAACCCGATGTTGGACAAGGTTAAAGCCCATGCCGCAGCGGAGCGCGCGCCGGTGGTGGCGGTGAGTTGCGCCATCGAGGCCGAGATCGGCGGCCTGGACGACGCAGACAAGCTCGATTTCCTCAAGGAAATGGGCATGACCGAGCCCGGCCTGAATCGCGTGATCCGCGCCGGCTATTCGCTCCTGGGCCTGCAGACCTACTTCACTGCGGGCGTCAAGGAAGTGCGCGCCTGGACCGTGGCGGTGGGCGCCACTGCGCCGCAGGCGGCCGGTGTGATCCACACGGATTTCGAGAAGGGTTTCATCCGCGCGGAGGTGATCGCCTATGACGATTTCATCGCGCTCGGCGGCGAGCAAGGCGCCAAGGACAAGGGCAAGATGCGCCTGGAGGGCAAGGAGTACATCGTGCATGACGGCGACGTGATGCATTTCCGCTTCAACGTCTGAGGGTGATCCCCCGCCATGGCCGCCGAGTGGCCTGACGGGGCGCCAATTCGTTGACCGGTCATCCTTATCGCCACCCCCTGCGTTACACTCCAATCGATCGTTCGTCAGGGACAACGCGACATGAAGTACGTCAAGTGGCTGTTGATGGCCGTTATCGGCTCTCTGGTCCTGCTCGCGGTGGGCCTGGGCATCTTTGCCGCCACCTTCGACCCGAACAAGTACAAGGACGACATCACCCGGCTGGTGAAGGAAAAGAAGCAGCGCACCTTGACCATCACGGGCAACATCGGCCTGAAGGTGTTTCCCAAGATCGGCATCGAGGTCGGGCAGGTCACGTTCTCGGAGTTCAAGAGCGACAAGACCTTCGTCAAGCTGGAACGCGCGAAAGTGTTCGTCGACCTGTTCCCGCTGCTGCGCAAGGAACTCATCGTCGACAAGATCGAAGTCGACGGCCTCAACGCGGCGGTCATCCGCGGCAAGGATGGAAAGTTCAACTTCGACGATCTCCTGTCGCCTGAGGAAAAGTCGGACGACAAGTTGAAGTTCGATGTCGAGGGCATCAAGCTTTCCGGCGCGGCGTTGACCTACCGCGACGAAGTCACCGGTCAGGCCGTCTCGGTGGATCAGCTCAACCTTTCGACCGGCCGCATCGCAGACAAGGTGCCCGGCAAGATCGACCTGAAGGCGCGTGTCCAGGGCACAAAGCCAACCGTGAATGCCCAGGTGGCGGTGGCCGGTGGTGTGCTTTTCGATCTGGAAAAGAAGCAGTACGCCTTCAGTTCGCTGGAAGCCAAGGTATCGGGCTCGGCGCGCCAGGCTGCGGAGAAGGGCAAGGCGGGATTCGACCTGGCCGGCCTGGACGCGCAAATCGCCGCGGGCGACCTGAAGTTCGACGGTCAGACCCAGGCGATCGATGCGCAAAAGCTGGCCCTGGATATGCGCGGCACGCTGGACCGCGAGCCGTTCGATATCAAGCTTTCTGCGCCCAAGCTTGCCGCCAACGGCAAGACCCAGGCCGTGGTGGCCGAAAAGATCGCGCTTGAAGCCAAGGGACGGCGCGGTGGCGAAAGCGGCTCAGTGAAAATGGATGCTGCCAAATTCGAGGCCGACCTGAACAATCACAAGATAGCGGTGGAAGGCATGTCGGCCAGTGGTTCCGGTGCCATGCCGGGCATGCTGATCAACGACTTCAAGGCCAAGGCGCCCAAGCTGGTGTTCAATCCTCAAGCGGGCCAGATCGCGCTCGACGGCGTTTCACTTACCGCGGTGGGCAAGAAAGGCGATGACGCGTTCGACGTGCGGGTGGAAGCGCCCAAGCTGGCCGTCAACCGCGATTCGGCCGCGGGTGACGCCATCAGCGGCAGTATCAAGCTTTCCGGCCGTGAGACCGTCGATGCGAAGTTCAGCCTCGGCGAGGTCAAGGGTTCGGCCAAGGCGCTCAATGTCGGCAAGGTCGTCATCGACATCGCGCAGGCGAAATTTGGTGATTCGTCGGTTACGGGCAACATCACCACGACACTCAATTCGAACCTCGAGGCCCGGCAGTTCGACCTGCCGCGATTCAACGCCGACCTGACGGTAGCCAATCCGCAAATGCCGATGAAAACCGTCAAGCTGCCGATCACCGGCAGCGTGCGCGCCGACCTTGCGCGTGAATCGGTCAGCACTGACCTCTCCACCCGCTTCGATGAGAGCAGTGTCCAGGCCAAGGTGGGCTTGACCAAGTTCAATGCGGGCGCCATCACCTTCGACCTCAATATCGACAAGCTCAACGTGGACCGTTACTTTCCGCCGGCCGCGCCGGGAGCCGCCAAGCCGGCTGAAAGTGAAAAGCCGATCGATTTGTCGGGCCTGAAGTCGCTCAACGCCAGCGGCACGGTCAAGATCGGCCAGTTTCAGGCGAGCAACGTCAAGGCCAACAACGTGACGCTGGTCATCAAGGCGGCGGGCGGCAAGCTTGATGTGAATCCGATGAACGCAGGCCTCTACCAGGGCACCCTGGCCGGGTCGGTTTCGGTCAATGCGCTCAACAACTCGTACGCCATCCGCCAGAACCTGACGGGTGTGAACATCAATCCGCTCATGAAGGACGCGATCAACAAGGACATCCTCGAAGGCCGCGGCAACGTGATGCTCGATGTCACCACCTCCGGCAACCTGCCCTCGGCGCTCAAGAAGGCGTTGAACGGTCAGGCTTCCATCCTGCTCAAGGACGGCGCCTACAAGGGTATCAACCTGGCCAAGTCTTTCCGCGAGGCAAAGGCGACACTGTCGCTGAACAAGTCCAAGATCCAGGAAGCGAAGAAGGAAGACAAGACCGACTTCACCGAAATGAAAATCAGCGCGCAGATCCGGAACGGTATTGCCACCTCCAACGATCTCGATGCCAAATCACCCTTCGTGCGCCTTGGGGGGGAAGGGACGGTCGATATCCCCGGGTCCTCGATGAACTACCTGGCCAAGGCGACGGTGGTCAACACCTCCGGCGGGCAGGAGGCGAAGGACCTGGCGCAGTTGAAGGGCCTGACCATTCCGGTGAAGATCAACGGCCCGTTCGACGCCCTCAAGTACGATGTGCAATATGGCGCCGTCGCCGGCAATCTGGTGACTGACAAGGCCAGGGAATCGGTCAAGGACAAGCTGGGCGAGAAACTCGGACTCACCAAGCCTGCCGCCAATGCGCCCCCCGCGTCCGGCAACGCGCCCGCACAGCCGCCGGCACAGCAGCCGTCAGCGCAGGACAAGGCCAAGGAAAAGCTGCGGGGATTGCTTGGTCGCTAGGAAGCGGGCGAAGGCGCTCGATTCCACCGAGCCTTCGCCGTCGATGAACCGGGCAGGCGCAAGCGGTCCGGGTTTTGCGGAACGTGTGGTCGGGTGGCAGGAAATTCACGGCAGGCATGACCTCCCATGGCAGAACACCCGCGACCCCTATCGAATCTGGCTCTCCGAGATCATGTTGCAGCAAACCCAGGTTGGCGCCGTGATCGGCTACTACGCGCGATTTCTGGAGGCATGTCCGGATGTCGAAGCGCTTGCCGCCGCCGAACCCGCCGAAGTCATGCGTCTGTGGAGTGGCTTGGGTTACTACAGCCGGGCACGCAACCTGCACCGCGCGGCGCAGATCATCGTGCACGAACAGGGTGGGCGTTTCCCCGAGCGACAGGAGGAGCTCCAGGCCTTGCCCGGGATAGGCCGCTCGACGGCCGCGGCGATCGCGGCATTCGCGTTTGGCGCGCGCGCGGCCATCCTCGATGGCAACGTCAAGCGTGTGTTCGCGCGCCATTTCGGTATTGAAGGCTATCCCGGAACCCCTGCCGTGGAAGCCGCGATGTGGCGCGTCGCCGAAGAGGTATTGCCTGACGCCGGCATCGAGGCATACACGCAGGGCCTGATGGATCTGGGCGCCACCTTGTGCGTTCGCTCGCGCCCACGCTGCGACGAGTGTCCGATTGCCGCCACCTGTGTCGCCGGCAAGACCGGCCGCACCGCCGAACTGCCGCATCCCAAACCGCGCAAGGTGGTGCCGCGCCGCCAGTGCGTGATGCTGGTGTTGCGCGATGCCGACCGGGTGCTGCTTGAGCGTCGTCCGCCCGCCGGGATCTGGGGGGGCTTGCTCAGCCTGCCGCAGGCCGACGATTTACCGCAGGCCAGGCAACTGGCAGAGCGGCTGGGTGCGACATGGGCAGGCATCATGCAATTGGCGCCTGTTGAACATGGATTCACGCACTACCACTTGACGATCACGCCGATCATCGCGCGGATCGCTCACGGCGCGAACATCGTGGCTCGCGAGTCCGCCCACGTGTGGATGCCGTTGTCCCGGGCGGCGGATGCAGGGGTGCCGGCTCCGGTAAGAAAATTGCTGTCCTTCCTGCAGGCCCCTGACCTGTTTGCTTGAGCAAGCCTGCACCGCAAGGCGCTGGGCGGCGCCATTTGCTTACTTCAGGCCTTGCTGGCCGAGAAAGCGATAGATGATCTCCAGGCGCATGTCCGCGTCTTCGAGTTCCATCAATCTCTGCTTTGCCAGAGCCGGGACCGGCATCAACTCCGACAGTCGATTGGAAAGCCAGGAGGCATCTTCGAATGCATGGGGCTCGGGAATCATTTCTGCCGGTACTTTCGGCATGATGTCGCGCAGGATCGCACTGAGCTGGCCGAATTCGGTGCGGATGGCAGCCGGTGCGTCGGCGTCGATGGGTTCGGCCCGGGCGCGGATCAGGCCATCCGGCGCCACGCTGGTTTCGATGATGCGAAAGCGCCGCGTGCCGCGGGTCTTGATGGAGAGCACGCCTAGCTGTTGCATGTCCCAGTCGTGGATTTCCGCCAGGCAGCCGGTCGTGTGAGGCACGGCCGGTGCTCCGACCTCCGCGCCCTCCTTGATCAGGCAAACACCGAACGGACTGCCGTTTTTCATGCATTCACGCGTCATGTCGACATAGCGCGCTTCGAAAACCCGAAGTGGCAGGGCGCCGCCTGGAAATAGCACCGTGCCGAGGGGAAAGATCGGCAGGCGCGAAAAATCAGGCGCCGCCGAGGCGATCGTGACCGAACCTGGGGCCGCGGTCAATTTGGCTTGATCTCGCGGTGACGGACCAGGATTTCAGCATCCAGCGTTCCGGTTCCACGCTTGATGAAGCCTGCGGCGAGATGCTCGGCAAAATACACCGAACGATGCTGTCCGCCCGTGCAGCCGATGGCCACCGTGAGGTAATGCCGGTTGTCGCGCGCAAAGCTCGGCAGCCACTTGGCCACGAAGGCGTCGATATCCGCGAGCAGTTCCTGCGCGGCTGGCGTCGCGTCCAGAAAGGCGATCACGGGTGCGTCACGGCCCGTCAAGGGCCGCAACACCGGGTCATAGTGCGGGTTCGGGAGTGCGCGCACGTCGAACACCAGGTCGGCATCAAGCGGGATGCCATGCTTGAAGCCGAATGAGGTGAAAACCAGCGTGAGGTCGGCACGCGCAGGCTTGAGAAAGTCCTTGAGCCAGTCACGCAGCGCGTTGGGGCGCAAGTCGCTGGTGTCGATGTGGTGCGCCAGCGGCTGCAGTTCCGAAAGGATTTCCCGTTCACGCTGGATGTATTCGGGGATGGTGGCGCTGCCGTCGTCGAGCGGATGGCGCCGCCGGGTTTCGGAAAAGCGCTTGATCAGGGTCTCGGTCTTGGCGTCGAGGAACAAGACGCGTACATCCACGCCGTAGAAGGTCAGGTTCGAAAGGTACTGCGGCAGGTCGGTGACACCCTTGCGAACCGAATCGGTCACCGATGCGGTACGCGCATCGACGGCGACGGCCACCTTGTCGCGTCCGGCCTCGCGCAGCGTGGCGACGAGCTCCGGGAGCAGCGGGGCGGGCAGGTTGTCGACGCAATAGTAGCCCGCGTCCTCAAGTACGTTGAGCGCCACGCTCTTGCCGGAGCCGGACAGGCCCGTGACGAGTATCAGTTGCATGACGGTTGCGCCTGCCGGCCCGGCGCCGCGTTGCGGCGCGCCCGCGCCAAATTCATGTTGGAGATGCGTGGTTCCATCGATCAAATGATGAAGCAAAAACGACTGGGGCGCACAAACGTGCGCCCCATGAGCCGGGTTCTATCGCTTACTTGCTCAGGCAGTCCTTCATGAATGCCTTGCGCTCGTCGCCCTTCTTGCCGGTGGCGTCCTTGTTGCAGGAGGCCATCTTTTCCTGCTGGGCCTTTTTCTTGTCGGACAGGCAAGACTTCATGAACGCCTTGCGCTCGTCGCCCTTCTTGCCTTCGGCCGACTTGTTGCATTCAGCCATCTTGTTCTGTTGCTTGGTCGGCTCCTTCTTGTCCTGGGCCAGTGCGGGCGTCGCGGCCAGCGGCAGGGCGAGCATCATGCAGGCGAAAAGCTTTTTCATCTGGTTGTCCTCTCTGGTTCGTTGGCGGCGGCGCACCCCCTGGCGCGTCCGGTCCGCGATGAATTAGATCACGCTTTGCTGCACAGCGTCACCCCCGCCGTGCGAAGGGTGGTCAACCTTCATCCATGGCGTCCTGCTGGCGTGCCATGAAGTCGGCCATGGTGTCGACGCCACGCAGTTGCAGGATGGTGTTGCGGACAGCGGCTTCGACCAGGACGGCGAGGTTGCGTCCGGCGGCGACCGGGATGCTGACGCGTCGGACGTTGACGCCCATGAGATCCTGGAAATTCGCGTTCAGCGGCAGGCGTTCATAGTCGGCCTTGGCGGCGGCGCTCGGCCGCTCCAGGTGCACCATGAGTTTGACGTTCATTTTCGGTCGCACCGCGGTTTCACCGAATATGGCCTTGATGTCCAGCAAGCCGAGTCCGCGAACCTCGAGAAGATCCTTGAGCAAGGGCGGGCAGCGGCCCTCGATTGTTCTCGGGGCGATCCTGGTCAGTTCGACCACATCGTCGGCTACCAGCCCGTGACCGCGGCTGATGAGTTCAAGGCCAAGTTCGCTCTTGCCGAGCCCCGACTCGCCGGTGATCAGCACACCCAGGCCCAGCACGTCCATGAGCACGCCGTGCGATGTGGTTTTCTCGGCCAGCAGTTTGGTGAGGTAGACCCGCAGCATGTCGATGAGGGTCGCGGCCGCGGTGGGGGTGGTGAATACCGGCACGCCATGGTGCGCGCAGGCCTCAACCACCAGTGCGGGCGCGTTGACGCCGTCGGCTACGATCACCGCCGGCGGGCCGCCGCCCAGGAGCTCGGCCAACAGGTGCTGCTGACGTGTCGCCGTGAGGGAAGACAGGTATTCGTACTCCGGCTGCCCGATCACCTGGATGCGGTTCTTGTGGATCAGGTTCAGGTGCCCCACCATGTCGGCCACCGCGTGGGTGGCATAGGCTTCAGGGTTGAGCGTATTTCCACCGTGCTCTTCGCCGCCGATCCAGGTGAGGGCGAGTTCGTCGGCGGTGTCGTCGAACAGGGCCTTAAGCGACAGGGTTTGCATCTGGCCTGAAAGTGATGAGTTCGCGATGCACAGACGCCGCATCGGGGAGTGTTGCAAGCGCGCTGCGCATGCGGCTGTCGGAGAACATTTCCGCCAGCGCCGCAAGGATTTGCAGGTGCGCTTCGGTGGCCTTTTCGGGCACCAGAACGAAAAAAAGCAGGTTGACCGGCTTGCCGTCCGGTGCTTCGAATGGAATTGCCTCTTTCAGTCGCAGGAATGCCCCGACCGGTGCGGCCAGCTTGGCGATGCGGCCATGCGGGATCGCCACGCCCTGGCCCAGCCCGGTGGAGCCCAGTCTTTCGCGGGCGAACAGGCTGTCGAATACCGTTGCACGCGCGATGCCCTGATGATGCTGGAACAAAAGTCCCGCCTCGTCGAAAACGCGTCGCTTGCTCGACAACTCGAGATCAAGCGCAACGTTGGTCGTCGGAAGCAGTCTTGCGATGGTCGAAGTGACGCTTTGGGGTTGCGAGCTCATGCTGCCGCGACGACTCTGATGATCGCCGGGTTGAATTCGAGGGCCGGATTATACGTCCGCATTTGCTGCGAACCGGGCGGCTGCGGCGCGCCTGCGCACCCCTGCGGGGTTGTCGCGGACGCGCCGGTGCGGATTGGCGCTAGTTGAGGATTCGCTTCGGCGCTTCGTGCTGATGCGCCTGCGCCTTGTCCTTGTACTTGATGATCTGGCGGTCAAGTTTGTCGGCAAGCGTGTCGATGGCGGCGTACATGTTTTCGTCGACGGTTTCGACGTGAATGTCGCGTCCGCGGACATGGACGCTGACTTCGGCCTTTTGGGCGAGTTTTTCGACCGTCAGGATGACGTTGACGTCAATCACATGATCGAAATGGCGGTTGATACGGGAAAATTTGGAATGAACGTAGTCGCGAATGGCGGGGGTGACCGAAACATGGTGTCCGCTGACTTTGAAATTCATGCTGCCTCCTTAGCGATTCGAACCGCTCCAGTCCGGCATATCGACCGGACAATCCGGTTCATGAGGGCGACCTGCGTTTATACGTCCTGCGGCTTGTATGCGACTTACAAGGATTTCCGCAGATTGGCCGGTGGAATCTTGAGAGCGTCCCGGTACTTGGCGATGGTGCGCCGCGCCACGACGATCCCTTGCTGGCCCAGGATGTCTGCAATCTTCGAGTCTGACAACGGTCGTTTGATATCCTCCGAGGTAACGAGTTGCTTTATTAAAGCGCGGATCGCCGTGGAAGAGCAAGCCCCGCCGGTGTCGGTAGCCACGTGGCTGCCAAAGAAATACTTGAGTTCGAACAAACCGCGCGGAGTGAGCATGTACTTATTGGTGGTCACCCGCGATATGGTCGACTCATGCAGCCCAAGTTCATCGGCGATCTCGCGCAGGACCAGCGGGCGCATCGCGACCTCGCCGTGGTCAAGGAAATGTCGCTGACGCTCGACGACCGCCTGTGCAACGCGCTCGATGGTTTCAAAGCGTTGCTGCACGTTCTTGAGCAGCCACTTGGCCTCCTGCAACTGGGTGATCAGCCCGCCGGCTTCGCCGCTGGCCCCACGCCCGCGTTCGCGCGAAAGGATGTCGGCGTACATGCGGTTGATCTTCAGGCGCGGAACTGCGTCCGGGTTGATGCTGGCACGCCATCCGGTCTTGGTCTTGCGCACGATCACATCCGGCGTGACGTAGCGGGTGTCGGTGGTATCGAATTGCGCCCCGGGGCGCGGGTTGAGCGACAGGATCAGTTCGCGCGCGGCCTTGAGATCGGGTTCGCTGCACTTGCATACCCGCTTGATCTGCGCGAAGTCGCGCGCGGCGAGTAGATCAAGGTGCGTCGAAACGATGCTGCGGGCGAGCGTGCTGGCAGCGTCGCGTGGCAATCCGTTGAGTTGCAGGAGGAGAGCTTCGGTGAGGTCGCGCGCGGCGATGCCCGCCGGCTCGCAGGTCTGCAGGAGCCGCAAGGCGGTCTCCAGGTCGTCCGCGTCGACATCGAGTTCGGGCGGGAGCAGGTCCTGGATTTCCGCCAGCGGGATGGTGAGGTACCCGTCCTCGTCGAGAGCCTCGATCAGGGCGGTGAGCAATCCGCGGTCGCGCGGAGTCAGCCGCATGAGGGTGATTTGCGAAAGCAGGTGCTCGCGCAGGGTGGTGCCGGCGGCGGCGATCTGGCGTCCCGGCGAATCCTCATCGTCATCGCTGCGGGTGGTGCGCGATGCCGATGCCGATTCGCGTTCACTCCAGTCACCCTCCGGCGAGGTGGCCTCGCTGGCGCTGGAGGCAGGTTCCGGAAGGGATTCGGTCTGCACCTTCTCGTCGCCTCCGAAGGTTACCGGCTCGGCGGCGGCGAACTCGTCGTCCCGCTCCAGAAGCGGGTTCTCGGACAGGATCTGCTCGATTTCCTGATTCAGTTCGATGGTCGACAATTGCAGCAGTCGAATCGATTGCTGCAACTGAGGCGTCAGCGTCAGGTGCTGGGAAAGCTTGAGTTGTAGGGCCTGCTTCATTCGTTCCTAGAGGCGGAAGTTTTCGCCCAGATACACCCGGCGCACGTTTTCATTTTCGACAATCGCATCCGGAACGCCCGCGGCCAGTACACGCCCCTCGCTGATGATGTAGGCGCGGTCGCAGATGCCAAGGGTTTCGCGCACGTTATGGTCGGTGATCAATACGCCTATCGACCGTTCCTTGAGAAACCTGATGATTTTCTGGATATCCAGCACCGCGATAGGATCGACGCCGGCGAAAGGTTCGTCGAGCAGGATGAACTTGGGATTTGTGGCGAGCGCCCGGGCGATTTCCACCCGGCGCCTTTCGCCACCCGAAAGCGAGAGCGACGGGTTGTCGCGCAGTCCGGCGATGTTGAGTTCGCCCAGAAGTTCATCGAGCCGGGTTTCGATGCGCGCAGCGTCGAGGTCCTGCAGTTCGAGCACCGCGCGGATGTTCTCCTCGACGGTGAGCTTGCGAAACACCGAGGCTTCCTGCGGCAGGTAGGACAAGCCCAGGCGCGCCCGCCGGTGCATCGGATGCGAGGTCACATTTTCGCCGCCCAGGGTGATGGAGCCCGCATCGGCGCCCACCAGGCCCACGACCATGTAAAAGCAGGTCGTCTTGCCGGCGCCATTCGGGCCAAGCAGGCCGACGACCTCGCCATTGGCCACGTCGAACGAGACATCCTTGACGACCTCGCGCGACTTGTACTTCTTCTTCAATCCGGACGCCGAAAGATGACTCATTTCCTGTTTGGCTCCGGATACTCGCTCCTTGGCGCGGCGATGCCGCCCGAGGACTTGAGGTTCAGGGCACGCTTGTCGCCCGCTTCCGCGGGGGGCGCGCCGGCCGGACTCGGGCGCGGTTGCAGCACGGCCCTGACCCGGCCGTCCGGATTGTTGGCGGACGCCGCATCGCGCCCGCCCACCACGGTATAGAACTCGGTGCGCGAATCGTAGGTGATGTTGCTGCCACGCACCTCGTCGCCGCTGCGCAGGATGCGCGCTCGCGTGATCAGCTCGGCCTTTTCGTTGCGGGCATCGTATTCGATGCGTTCGGCCCAGCCTTCGACGAGTTCATCGAGTCCTTCGCGCTTCTGCCGGAAATAGGCGTAGCCGCCGGGGCCCTTCTCCGCGGTGCCGCGCTGGAAGCCCTCTGGATCCTGGCGTACCGTCAGCTTGTCGGCGCGAATGACCAGCGTTCCCTGGGTCAGGGTGACGTTGCCTTCAAATACATTGATCTGGCGAAGATCGTCGTAGTTCATGCGATCGGCCTCGATGTTCACGGGCTTGTCGCGATCGGCTTTCTCTGCAAGCGCTGGGGTAGTTGCCGCCAACATTGTGAGGGTGGCGAAGAGCAGCTTGAGAATCCCGGCTGGCATCTGGATGGCTGGCGAGAACCGGACCTAGCGACGCGGCGCCGGACCGGCCTCTTCCTTCTTGTAAGTGACGTTAACGGCCGATAGCAGCCGGAATCGCCGGTAGCGGTTGTCGAGATCCATCCCGGTACCGAGCAGGGTGGAACCGGATTGCTCGATGCGTACCGGCGCCGCGGTATCGGCGCGGTCCTGGTCCGGGAGTACGCGCAGGTAGCTGGTGGTCACGCGCATTTCGCTTGATCCCGTGCGTTTGGCGGTGGCGGCTTCGCCGGCCCGCAGGACCTCCACGTTGTCGTACAGGTGGGCGATTTCGCCCCCGGAGGTGATGACACCGCGGTCGGCGCGAATGCGAATCTCCGGCTGGCCGGGCTGCGCCTGGCGTAGCACCGGGCGTGTCAACAGCGAAGAGTCGTCGCCCGGCAGGTGAACCATCTTGTCGCTGGAGAGAATGTAGCGTGGCGCGCCGGTCTCGGACAGGCTGGTCAGGGTGAAGCGCTCGACGATATAGTCGGGGTCGCGGCTTGGTGCCGGCGGCTCGCTCCAGCCTTCGATCACGATGTTGCGCGCCAGCCAGAACGTTAGCATGGCCAGGAGCAGCAACACGCCGAGCGGGAACAGTGCTCCGGCGCCGCCGCGCGGCAGGATCCTCATGCGAGGTACTCCGCAATCATCGCGTTGAGCTTGCCTTGCGCGCTGAGGATGAGTTCGCACACTTCGCGTACGGCGCCACCGCCGCCCGGGCGGGCCGTGACGTGGTGCACGCGCAAGCGCACGGCCGCTGGCGCATCCGGCACGCTGACCGAGAAGCCGGCACGTATCAGGACCGGCAGGTCGAGCAGGTCGTCGCCCATATAGCCGGCCTGGCCGGCTTCAAGGTTGAGTTCCGCGAGCAAGTCGTTGAATGTGGACAACTTGGCCGCGACACCCTGGAAGCAGTAGTGAATACCAAGTTCGCGCGCGCGTCGCTCCACCACCGGCGAGCGCCGGCTGGTGATGATGGCGAGCTTGATGCCGGCTTCGCGCAGCATCTTGACGCCATGGCCGTCGTGGGCATTGAATGATTTCAGCTCGCTGCCATCGGCCGCGTACCATAGTCGACCATCGGTAAGCACACCGTCGACGTCGAAAGCCATCAGCCTGAGCGACGCCATGCGTTCCTGAGGCGAACCTGCCGGGGGTACGGGGAGCGCTTCCATGCGTTCGGCTCAGACCACTTTCCCGTGGAACAGGTCGTGCATGTTCAGGGCGCCCACAAGCACGCCGTCGTTGCCCACCAGAAGCTGGGTGATGCGCGCGGCCTCCATCATGTGCACGGCTTCGGTGGCCAGCGCGTCCGCACCGATGGTGCGCGGCGCGGCCGTCATCACGTCGGCGACGCGGGCGGCGCGGAAGTTTTCTATCTTTTCAAGGGTACGACGCAGGTCGCCGTCGGTGAACACCCCGACGATGCGGTGGCCGCCGTCGACAACGGCGGTCATGCCCATTTGCTTGCGCGACATTTCCAGCACGGCTTCCGCCAGGGTGGCGTCGGAAGGCACCGCAGGAATACGATCACCGGTGCGCATCAGGTCTCCCACCCGCGTGAGCAACTTGCGGCCGAGGGCGCCGCCGGGGTGGGAGCGGGCGAAATCATTGGGGCCGATGCCCTTTGCGTGCAACAGCGCGACCGCAAGGGCGTCGCCCATGGCGAGTTGCGCGGTGGTGCTTGCGGTGGGCGCCAGATTGAGCGGGCACGCTTCCTTGGCCACGCTGGTGTCGAGGCTGGCGTCCGCCAACCGGCCCAGGGTTGAGGCAGGGTTGCCGGTGACGGCGATCAAGCCGGCACCCAGGCGCTTGACTGTTGGCAGGATGGCGAGCAATTCGGCGGTTTCGCCGGAGTTCGAAAACGCCACCACGACGTCATCCGGGCTGATCATGCCGAGGTCACCGTGGCTGGCTTCCGCAGGATGCACAAAGAAGGCCGGAGTGCCGGTGGAGGCGAACGTCGCCGCGACCTTGCGGGCGATATGCCCCGACTTGCCGATGCCGGACACCACAACTCGTCCGCCGCATCGCAGCAAAATATCGATCGCATGGGCAAACCCACCGTCAAGCCGGTCGGCCAGCGCCGCAACGGCCGCAGCTTCGACCTGGAACACCTCGCGCGCAAGCGGCAAAGTGTCCGCGCCAGTCATGTGCGGGGCGGTTGTTTGTCGGGGTACTGGTGCAGCGGCTATCATGCGTCTGAGTATATCAAACCACTCGCGCTGGCACTGAAAATTGGCATCAAGATTGCAGTGGGGCCCGATTTTTTTGCCAAAATTTGCGGTTCAGCGTGCCACATGGAACCCGGTTCGTCCGGAACACCGGAACTTGATTGCATAAGTCCTGATGCCCAAGACGCTTGAAATCGTCCTGATATTCCTGGCTGCTTCAGTCGGCATCGTTGCGCTTGCCCGCAAGCTCCATCTGCCGCCTTTGCTCGGTTATTTGCTAGCCGGTGTGATCATCGGCCCCAACGCGCTGGGATTTGTGCCAAATACGCCGGAAACCCGTTATCTGGCCGAGTTCGGCGTGGTTTTCCTGATGTTTTCCATTGGTCTGGAATTCAATCTTCCCCGGCTCATGGCCATGCGAGCCACGGTGTTCGGCATGGGAATGGCCCAGGTTCTTTTGACCACGGCCATGGGGGTGGCGGCAGCCATTTTCGTGGGAATTGGCTGGCAAGGCGGCGTGGCCCTGGGAGGCGCGCTGGCCATGTCGTCGACCGCGATCCTGGTCAAGTTGCTCGGGGAACGGGGAGAACTGGAGTCGCAGCACGGGCGTGATGTGATCAGCATCCTGCTGTTTCAGGATCTGGCGGTTGTGCCTTTCCTTGTGGTGGTGCCTGCCTTGGCAAGCGCCCCGGAGAACATCCCGGTCGCCCTCGGAATCGCGTTGGCCAAGGCGGCCGTTGTGCTGGCGGTGCTGCTTTTCGCCGGACGCAAGCTGGTACGTGCCTGGCTCACGGTGGTCGCGCGGCGCCGTTCCAATGAACTGTTCATCCTCAACCTGTTGTTGATGACCCTGGGGCTTGCGTACATCACCGAGCACGCCGGCCTGTCGCTCGCACTCGGCGCCTTCGTCGCCGGCATGCTGATTTCAGAGACCGAGTACCGCCATCAGGTCGAGGAAGACATCAAGCCGTTTCGCGATGTGCTGCTGGGCCTGTTCTTCGTCACCATCGGCATGCTCCTGGATGTGCGTTCGGTTGTCGCGCAACCACTGCTCGTGTTGTTGCTCGCCACCCTGCCGGTGGTGGCGAAATTCGCCGTTGTGGCGGGTCTGAGCCATTTTTTCAAACGACCCTCCGGCACGGCGATCCGCACCGGTCTGGCACTGGCGCAAGCGGGCGAGTTCGGCTTCGTACTCCTGGCACAGGCGGGCGGCCTCAAGCTGGTGGATGGTGCGCTGATGGACGCCATTCTTGCGGCGATGCTGCTTTCGATGTTCTCGGCCCCGTTTCTGGTTGCTGCGAGCGATCGCATTGTCATGCGCTTCTCGCGCGATGAATGGATGCTCAAGTCCTTGCAGCTGACGCAAATCGCCTCCCGCAGCATCAAGTCTTCCAAGCACGTGATCATTTGCGGATACGGCCGCAACGGGCAGGTTCTGTCCAAGCTGTTGGCGGCCGAAGGCGTTGAATACATGGCACTGGACCTGGACCCCGAACGCATTCGCGAGGCGGTTGCTGCGGGCGACTCCGTGGTGTACGCGGATGCAAGTCGGCGCGAGTCGCTCATGGCCGCAGGCCTCGCCCGTGCGCAAGCCGTGGTGATCTCGTATGCCGATACGCCCGCGGCCCTGAAGATCCTGCGTCACGTAAATGAAATCCGCCCCGGCTTGCCGGTGATCGTGCGTGTCAAGGACGATTCGGAAATGGACAAGCTGCACGCCGCCGGTGCCGCCGAGGTGGTGCCCGAGGCCTTGGAATCGAGCCTGATGCTGGCATCCCACGCGCTGTTGCTCACGGGCGTGCCGATTTCGCGCGTGGTGCGGCGAGTGGGTGCGGTGCGCGATTCGCGCTATCGCATGCTGCGCGGGTTTTTCCACGGCTCCAGCGACGAGCCGGAGGATTTCACGGACCGGCAGCACGTGCGGCTGCATTCAGTCATCCTGGAGTCCGGTGCCGCAGCCATCGGTACCACCCTGGGAGCAGCGGCACTCGACAATCTTGGTCTCGAAGTCGTGACCGTGCGCCGGCCGGGTCAGGCCAACCCGCCCATGGACTCAAGCCTTGAATTGCTTGCCGGGGATGTGATCGTACTCAAGGGAACACCCGAACCAATCGCACTCGGGGAAACCCGTTTGCTGCGCGGGATATGAATCGCAAGGGCACCTGCGATGAAGATGGCGCGAAGAGGCGCATTTCCAGTTCGGGCACCACGAAACCGGCCAAACAAAAAAGCCCCGCATCGCGGGGCTTTCGATTGGAGAACCGCGCTTGATCAGCGGGTCTTCCTTCTGGCGACCGCGCCGATCAGCACGAGGCCGATGCCGAACATCAGGCCAAGCGAAGGTTCGGGTACCGCGGCCACGGTGCCAACCGAAAGATTGAACACATTGAGTTCGCGCACCTCGCCTGGGTTTTTGGCAGCGATTTCTATTCTCGTGATCGGAGTGGTAGAAACCAGGCCCAAAAACCGTGCGGTATTCGCCAATCCGGCCAGGGCAATCGTTTCCGTTCCTAGATTTCCCGACGCGCCGATGACCGTCACGATGAGATCACTGTCGACGTAACCCGTTGAGCCATAGCCGAACCCAAGCGCGCTGGTGCCCGTGCCGCTAATATCGATGCGAATGGTGTTGTAATTGAAGGTATCCACGCCCTGAAACAAGCTGACGCCGTATAGCGCGTACGCTGCGTAGTGGACATAGCCTTCCGAAAGCGAACTGATGCTAATGGACGGGGAGCCCAACGGCGCAGTACCCGACGGTGTCAGCGTCACCGGGCTCAGGTCGACGAAGGTGAAAAGGCCACCGCCAAGAAAGCTGTCGAAATCACGTGGGTCGAGCGCCGAACCTATCGAAGCGGCATCCGCCTCAAACTGAGGCGTTGTTGTTGAAGCGGTCAAAGCCGCTGCTGGCAGCGCTACAGACGCGCAAATGGCAAACAGGAACCCGCTGATCAATTTGGACATTCTCTTGCCGCTCCGCTGCCTGGTCATGTTGAAAACATTATCGCAAGGAATATGCCGACAACAAAAGAATATATTTATCAAACGGTTAGATTGGATTTAATGGATTCTGATGCGGCTACTGTAAAGCTGGCCGACACCATTTCGTCGCCGGATGCACAAGAGGTGCGCAGGGTATCCGGCGACGTTCCCGGAATTATTCCTAGAAAAGCGTGGCACCGCCGCAATTGGGGCCGATGGCTCCGCCTGGCGCAGCGGCTTGACCATTATTCCAGGGAGAATTGGCCGCGAGGGGCCCGGCTGCGCAAGCGGCCTGGGTTGGCTGTACCCCGCCGGCGGCAAACCAGGTACTCAGCCTAAGGTTGCCCGTGTACGGATTGCCGTCATCGAACTTGATATCGATTTCGGCCATCACGTTCGACGGGATCAGGTTGCCGGTCTTGATGCTGGTGCGGGCCGGCACGGCAGCTTGGACGGCAAGCAACCCCTGCGCGAAGTTCTGGTCCGTGGCGATCTGCAATACGCCACCGTAGACGTTTGCGGGGCTATTGGCTGCGGTCGAGTTCTGATTTGGAATTGCGTTGCAGACCGAGCAGGACAAAAAGCCGGTGACCGTCAGGTTCTGAAAGGCGATCGGCGAGTCGCGGATGTCGACCTGCCCTGAGCCCGCACCGTTTACGGCCGCAATGACGCTGTTACCGACGAGGGTGACCTGGCCGGCGGTCAGATTGCCCGGGACCGCGCGAAACCGATCCTGAAACGCGAAAAAGGCCGCGCGTATGCCATTTTGCTGATCGATCACGTTGCGCACGCGCGCACCCTGGATCAATTCCTGCCCGCGCAGGATACCGCCTAGCAGCAGGCCGATGATGACCAGAACAATTGCAATTTCGACCAGTGTGAAGCCTTGTTGTTTACGCATGCCGCCTCCGGAATAAATTCAAGCTTTTTAACAAATGATGCTTTTAACTACATTGATTTTGCAAGGGTTATGCCAAGTTGTAGCACATCATTGTGAAGACGGAAAGTGTTGATTTCAGGGTGATCGCGCGTGAAATGGCTTCCTGGATGAATTTCGGGAACTCTTGTTCCGTCGCATCCCGGACAAAAGTGACGAAATCCCGTCACTTTTTCGGATCTGCCTTGTGCGTGAGCCCGGCGTTCATTTCCGTCATACGGGAGGTGAGAAATCGCGCTTCCGCCGGGTCCGTAACCTGCCCGCTTTCCAGCAAGGCACCAAGCAAGACCCGGGCAGCCTCGGTTTCGTTCATGTCCGCCAGCAGCAAAATTTCCATTTGCTTGACCCAGGGGGGGACCGCCGGTCCGGTCGCCTCTCGTCTCAGGCTGGCAGCGTATGTGCGAGCCAGTGCCAAGTCCTTGAGGCCATGCCGGGCGACGTGGGCGGCATGGGCCAGTGCCGGCCAGCGACGGTTCGGGTCCGCGTGAAATTTTTCGTGCACGAAGTCGAGCATGAGGCGCTGGCGCTGCCGGTCGGGTACTTCGCCATAGAGCCGGCTGGCCGCCATGAGCGGGTACGGGCCGGCCGGATCAAGTTCGAGGATGCGCGCTAGCCAGCGCTGCAACTGCAGGTAGTCAAGACGCGAAAAAGGAATCGAAATTCCGGGCTGATTGTCGTGTGCCTGCAACATCAGGTTCATGACCTTGGCCGCAGCGATTGGGTCGCCGAGCGAGGCTGCGGTGATGGCGTGCGCGCTTGGCGGCACGGCCAGGTCCGCGGCTTGTGGTCGCTGACGCGGGGTCAGGACGGAAAGCGTGACTTGCGCCAGCAGCGCCAGTGCCAGAAGACACCATGCCACGGGATGCACCACGCCAAGCGGGCGTTGGTCGGGTTGGCCAATTCGCAACTCAGACACTTTTACGCATCAGGTCCACGTACGCCGCCGCCAGCAACAGTGCCACATATACCAATGCTTGTGTGGCCAGCCAGGGAATTTCCGGCCAGGAAATGGCGTCCGCCATCAGCCATTCGGTGCGAGTGAACCTGTCGAGACGCGGCAGCACCGCTGCGATCGCGTCCACCAGGGTCGTGGCAAATCGGAACGCAACCGAGTCCTGTGCCGCCGCCGGGTTGCTTCCGATGGCAAGCACCGCGCCCATGATGCGCGACAGTGCGTAAAAGGCGGTCACCGCCGCCAGGCTTGCGACCACGTGGGTAAAGGTAAGGGCGCACAACAGGCTGGCGCTGGCGACGATCGCCAGTTCGAGAAACAGCGACAGCGCCCACGCCGACACTCCGCTCCAGGGCGCTGCGAGGGCGAGTGGCAACGCGAACAGCACTGCCAGTAGCGCAGCAGCGAGCGTGCAACCTCCCCATTTGCCGAACAAGTATCCGGCGCGGGGCAGCGGCAGCGACAGGAACAACTCAAGCCCCTTGTCGTTGGCTTCGCGCACCAGTGACGAAACCGCGAAACTGGCGATGAGAAACACCGCGGAGAGGCGGAACAACCATGCCTGGGTTGCGGCGCCAATGCCGCGCGAGTCGGTCAGCGCGAGTTCGGTTTCGAACTGTCCCAGTGCGATTCCTGCGGCGATGATCACGAGGGCCGAAATCACCACGCGGCTATGGATCGCCTCGGCTGCCGTATATCGCGCAATGGTGGCGATGGCGCGCAAGGAGTCGCGTGGCGCTGGGCTCGCGGGCGTCGCCCGTTCATCATGCTGCATTCCTTTATTATGCGCCGACCATGGACCCGCCGCGCGAGCGATTTCGCAGTCTCCTGCTGGTGTTTGCGATCGCACTCCTGTTCGCAAGCGAACTCGAACGCCTTGCGCACATCTGGCGCCAGCCATTGTTCTTCGCGCATCTCGGCGCATTCTTGTTGTGGCAACCGGTGGTCGCGGCGGACCGCCGCATGAGTCCGCGGGAGGTGCTGCTGGTCGCCGGCGGCGCGCTGGGCGTGACGCTGGTTCTCAACCCCTGGATCATGCTGCTGTGGAGCGCATTTGTGACTGCCCTGGTCGGCGGCCGGGTGTTCGATTTCTCGCATCGCAACGAGCGCTGGTTGCATCTGGGTGCGCTCGGTTTCCTGATGACCTTCCTGTTCACGCTGGTGTTGCCGGATTTGCTGCCGGAACCCGTCCGTCAGGAAATGACGGGTGCCTTGACGCGAACATGGATGGAAATGGCGTTGGCGGCATGCCTGGTTTTGCTCCTTGCGGAAGCGGCACGGCTCGCGCGTGCCGAGCATGAGGCTACGCGGTTTCCCGGTATGTATGACCCGGTGCATAGCGTATGGCTCCTCCTGTTGCTGCTGGTGGTGAGTTTCTCCGGCATTGTCCTCATGACGCTGGGTGGGCGCGGCTATCTGGCCAGCATTGGCATCGCACTGGTGAGTGTCGGCGCGCTCCTGATCACGGCGCACCTGATGTTGCGCGGGACGGATGAAAACGAGCGGCACGGCAGCGTGATGATGCTTTTTTCCCGCTACCTGCTTTCCTACGCCATTCCGTATGACCAATGGCTTGAGCGCCTGGCACGATTGAGTCGCGACGAAAGCGATGCTGATCGCTTTTTTGCCGGCGCCATGCGCGCCGTGGGCGAGTTGATCCCGATGTCGGGAGCAGCCTGGAACGGGGCGATCCGGTCGGGCGGGATTGGCGATGCGACTGGCGCGTACCAGGAGCGGTTCGAGTTCCAGATTCCGGACGATCCCGGCGCGAAAGTCGAGGTTCGCATCTTCACGGGCCGCGCGATGTCCGCCGCCATGGCATGGCATGCGAGGCTATTGGTGCAGGTGGCCCTGCAGTTTCATACCGCCAAGTCGCGGGAGGAGCGGCTTGGTTCCCGGCAGTACATGCGCGCGGTGCATGAAACCGGTGCCAGACTGACACACGACGTCAAGAACCTGCTGCAATCGCTTGATGGCCTGATCGCCGCGTCGGCCAGCCTGCCGGAAGACCGTCAGGTGCGGCAACTGGTGGCACGTCAGCTACCAGAGATTTCGCGCCGCTTGACGCAAACGCTGGCCAAGCTGCGACAACCTGCCGCGGCGCTCGGTGAGCCGATGGATTGGCGGCAATGGTGGCAGGGCATGCGCTTGCAATATGAGCCCCAGGGCGTGCGTTTCGACGCTTCGGGAAGTGGGACCATGGACATTCCCGCTGACGCTTTTGCCAGTGCGCTCGACAATTTCCTGCAGAACGCGCTGCAGAAGCGCAAGAGTCAACCCGCCCTTGGCATACGGGCGGAAATCAGCGTCGATGAATCGACCGCGACGCTGGCGGTCGAGGACGATGGCGAGGTTGTCGATGACCAGGTCGCGCGCAAGCTTTTCGAAAATCCGGTGACATCGCGCAACGGACTGGGAATCGGGTTGTACCAGGCGAACCAGTTGGCGAAAGCATGTGGCGTGAAACTCGGCCTTGTACGCAATGAGCCCGGCAAGGTGCGCTTCGAAGCGCGCTTTGCGGCGGCCTGAAAGCGCGGCGCTACATTGCCGCCGGCATCAGCGCAATCTGAGCCCTGACTGCAGGACCCGACTCACCAGCGTGTTGGCACCGATGTAGACCATTTGGTCATCGAAATTGCACAGCGCGGTGGTGGCGTTGTCGTTGCATGCGGCTGGCGCGCCGTCCAGTGGTGGCCGGGAAATGAAAGGTGCGGCTGCGAGGCGCGCGCCGGTGGCAATCGTGCCAAGCGCAGGGCCGTTGAGCGCTTCGTCGGTGCCTGCGGCGGGCGTACCGTAAACGGTGCCATCCTGTCCGGTGCCCCCGAGCCGGTTCGCGCCATGCGATAGGATGACCGCTACCGCGCCGGTAGGGGGAATGACGGTCGGATTCATCAGGTAAACCGAGCCAGTGCGGCCGGTCTGGCCATCACGCACCGGGATATCGCCGGTATCGGCGATCTCGAAGGTGCAGCTGTTGGGGTTGCTTGTCGTTGCACTACAGCCGGGCGGCAGGCTGCCGCTGACTCCCGAGCATCCCGGCGCCCCGGTGCCTGCCAGGGACTGGCCCGCGCTGGCGCCGCAAATCCATTCGTTGGTGTTGCCGGCCCGGGTGAATTCAGCACTGACCCGGTAGCGCAGGCGCGTGCCCCAGTAGTCGACCTGCTGGACCCCCAAGGTGGCCCAGGGCAGGAAGCCTTCGTAGATGTTGCCGGCGCAACCGAAGCTGGACGGGTCGCCGACGGCGCGACGGTCTTCTAGGCCATCTCCGGTTCTGTCAGGGCAAGGCAGGCGGCCATTGATGGCGGCAAACGCCAGCAGGGCTTCGCGCATGGATTCGAGCTTGTCCTGGTTGTTGCCGATCTGGCCTGACTGGATCAGGCGGCCCACGGGAACCACGGTCGCTGCCAAGGCCAGACCGATGATCAGCATCACGATTGCGATCTCGGTCAGGGTGAATCCGTGCTGCCGGAATGAGGATTTCATGGGGCTACCACCAGGGTTTTGTCATTGTAGGCGCTCGAGATGGCGGTGGTGGGCGCGTCGAAGCGATTGTCGCCGTTGGTGTTTTCGGCGCTGTCGAGGTAATCCGCGATGTTGGCTGACGGACGGACCTGCGCCGCGCCGCGCGAAACGGCAAACGGCGCGGATGTTATCGGTGCACCGGTCGAAACCACCACTGCGCGCGCGCCGGCATTCGGGCCGGCCGCAAGGCGCACACCGCTACCGCCGCCACAGTTGGCGGCTGCGTTCGCGCCAGGTGTAGCCTGCGTGCAGTCGGCGGCAACGGCGTAGTAGATATAGTCGCCCCATTTGTTGCCGTTGAACCAGGCCTCGAAGGTGAGCGGCGGCGGGTTCGCGGAGTCGAAGTCGAAAGCGGTGTGGGTGCAGCGGCTCGGGTCGAGCGCGCTGGACTCCTTCACATGCGGGATCAGGCCGCGCAGCAACCCGTTCTGGCATTGGCCGAAGCCGCTGGTTGCAGCCGGATCATGCGGCGCGGCATACGGAAAGAAGAAATTGATCGCATAAAACGCCTGCAGCCGGTCGGCGGCATACTGCAACGCACGTCGTTCGGCAAATTGCATCAGTTCGTCTATGGTCACGTAGAGAATGCGATCGTTGCATTGGTAGGGCTGCGCAAATCCTGCATCTGACCCGGTACCAATGCCGGGTGGTGCGCACTGTACGAAGCTCAGCCCGACGTTGTCGGGCCAGTTGAAGCGTGCATTGTTGTAAGTGCCCGGTACGCAGGGCTGGTTGCAACTGGCTGTCACCGTCACGGTTTCGAGGTATGCCGCCGGGCCCTGCAGGGGAGCTGAGGTGCGGTTTTGCCCACTCAGCACGGGACCTGGCAGTATCAGCACAAAGGCGGCGCGGGTCGTGAGCACGTTGCCGCGGTAGTCGCGCACGGTCAGCCAGGGAAAGGGCTGCGCCACGGTCTTGCAGGTGGCCGGTGCGGTAAAACCGGTATAGGCGGTATTGAGGACCGCGGGGTTGAGTGCCGGGATGCAACCGGTGATGAGGTTCGCCGACATTGCATACCACGGTACGATGCCATCCGGATCGGCCTGCGGCACAGAGCCGAATTCACCGAGGCCGAGGGACGCCCAGGGAATGCGGCCGAAACAGCGGATGTCTGCAGGCAGGGTACCGCCTACTACGGGCAGCGCGGCACCGACGGTCCAGCTGGCGCGCGCGCACCCGAGGTTGATGTTGCCGTCAAAGTTGGCTGGCCCTTCGCCTGGATCGAGAAAATCCGGCGGCGGCAGCCTGCCCGGGCTTGTCACGCCGACCACGACCATGGCAGTAGAGGCACCGAGCAGGGCGTCGCGCGCGGCGATAAGGCTGGTGGCATTGGTCGCGGCAATCGTGCCCGCGCTGCCGAGGATTTTCAGCCCGAACCAGGCGCCACCGAGCATGAGAACCAGGACCAGGATCAGCAACACTGCACCGCGCTGCCCGGACGGAGGGTGCCTCGCGAGTTTTCCGGGAAGTGTCGGCTTCATCAATTCAGGTTGTCCGCAAATTCCGGGCCAGCGTTTGCCGCGGCTATCCGG
Source organism: Burkholderiales bacterium (assembly GCA_965279115.1). GTDB lineage: Bacteria > Pseudomonadota > Gammaproteobacteria > Burkholderiales > JAEUOS01 > JAEUOS01. The sequence continues at coordinate 1,020,100 of OZ257137.1, read as the reverse complement.
CACCATGAGGAATCAGGGCTGGCGCGGCAACGGGGCCGGAATGGCCGGTGCGGCGGCGCCAGCCGGTGCGACTTTGGGCGCCGGTGGCGGCGAACTGTCAGGTTTCGGTTTGGGCGGAGGTGCGGTGCCGCGCCTGGCGCTTCCGCGTTTCGGCCGCTTTGCCTTTTTCAATTGCGGAACCGGCGCGGCTTCGGCTTTTGGCAACGTGCCCGTGATGTAGGGTGTATGCAGGGGAACCTCGGCCTTGCGCGCTTCCCGCTGGCCCGGAAGCTCGAACATTTCGCGTACCTCGCCTGTCGCAAGGTCGACAGACTGTCCGGGTTTCGCCACCCTGCCCGGGCCATCGGGGGGCGTGATCGTTACCCGGCCATCGGCGCTGCCGCGAATGCGCAGCCCGGACGGGTTGTCTCCCGGGAAGACCACTTTTCCATTGATGACCGGAAGCGATGGCTGGCCTGTCCGAGCGATCAGGCCACTGACGCTGACCGATTGAGGTGTATCCGGATTGGGCTTGTCCGGCACGCGTCCGCGATCCTGTTCCAGCCTTTCACGCTCTGCGGCCGTGAAGAACAATCTCCCAAGTTCCGGTGCAGAATTGCGCGCCTTGTCCTGCGCGAAGACGCACAATGGACTCATCGCCGCGAACATGAGCACGGCGATTGCCATGTCGAGCGGGCTTTTCATGAGCTTCTGCCAGTCGCCGCGATGGCCTGTTCGGGACGCGCCAGGCCGGTGAGGCTGATCCAGTCGAATTCGCACGAACCTTCGAGGTTGCCGTCGAATGCCGTGCCGGGCTTGACACCGTCACTCGTCGGTGGTGTCTGCAACCGGGTGAGCGTGCATGCCCGCAGTTCGAATATGCCCATGGCTGGCGTGCGCAATCGCTCGATCAGGCGCAGCAGATCGCCTTCGTGCACGAGTGCGAAGTCGACTTTCATCCGGCTGGTCTCGAAGGTAAGACCTGCCACCGGCTGCAGGATATGCGGGCTGGCCTGGCGCGGTTCGATGGTGTAGACCAGCCTTGGCAGTCCAAGTTCGTTGCGTACCGACGCGATCCGTTCGATCCAGTCGAGCCGGTTCTCGTTGCCCAGCGCGCCCAGGGACTGCAGGGTATTGAAGCGCGGCAGATAGTCATCGATCTCGCGTCTTTCGGCGTACACACTGTCGAGCCGCTGCTTGCTTTGGCGAAACGCCGCTTCGTCCATGGCGAAAACCCTGGAAGCTTCCTGCTCCCTTGCATTGCCATGCATCCCCGCCGCGATGCCTAAACAAGCCAGCAACAGGGCGCCGAGGATCGCCCACTTGAGGTTCTCCAGGGTCGATTTCACGGGCTGACCTTCCGCGCAACGCGAATTTCAACATTGCCGTTGCCGTCGATCACCGTGCGTGAGGTTGCCGCTTCCGATGGACTGCTGCCCGCGATGTGGCCGCGCGGGGTGAGATCGATCGGGGCGCGGACAATCGCAACGTTCGAGCCCCGCACCGAGCGCAGCAATTCGGCGGTTCTGAGCGCGATCTCGGTGTTAAGGCGCGCGTCCGCGGTTCCCGGATTCCTGCCAGCCATGCCGTAGAGCGTCACCCACTCGAAACGCTGCGGCGGGACATTGCCGGCTGGTGGGGGGGCAGGGGCGACGGTGTTGTTGGCGGCCTCGGCGGGGTCGCTGTCACCTTGCCGCCAGTCCATGCGCAATAGCCGGAAATCACCGGCGCGATCCAATGCCTGGCCCACCTCCGCCAGCAATGCACCGGGGGCGATTGCGCGCGCGTTGATCTTCTCGAACGAGGTAACACTGGCCTTCAAATGCTCGGGCGTCGCGGGCAGGGGGGGAAAGCTGCGCTTGGTGCGCTCGTAGTTGATGTCGTTGCGCGCGGTTTCGGCGCGCAGGCGGGTCGACTCCCCAAGCAGGTTCTCGGTTTGCGCCAGCCGTTCGAGGCCCCAGCCTATGCCCGCGAGCAGCACAAGGGCGCCGGCCGCCCAGATCGCGACTCGTGCTTGCCACAGCTTGTACTTTTCGCTCAGCCATGCGGGAGCGAAATTGAAACGTGGTCGCGCGCGGGCAACCGCATGAACCCACAGCGTGTCCGCGAATTGCGCATCATCATCGATCGCGGTGTCGGTGTCGCCCGCCGCCGTCACGCGCCGCAGGCCGGCGGTACGCCGCGCCTGGGCGACATCGAGGAAGATCGCGTCGACCGCATCGACCAGCAGGCCGGGGCGGCTCCAGTTGGCTTCCTGGCCGGGCGGGACCAGGATCAGCGTGGGCAGGGCTTCTTCCCGCGGCAGCAAGCGCAGGCCAACCAGGTACTGCTGGGTCTTGTTGACCTCGGCCAGGCAAGCGGCCGCGAAGTCGTCGCCTTCCTCGCGCGCCACGGCCGCCAGGCGCGAAAAGCGCGGCACTTCTCCTTCCACCAGGGTCTGGCGCAGGCCGGCGCGATTGACCGACACGAGCAACATGCGCCTGGGAGGTGTCCCGGTGCGCGATCGCAGCAATCGCAACAGGTCCCGCGAGGCCACCGGTGGCGAGTACACGCCTGCCACACGCACGCCGGCAGCCGACAGGGGTGTCAGCCATTCATTGAGGCCCTCGGCATTGGTGAGGCCGAGGAGTTGCACGCGTTCGTCGCGCCGGCCGTCAGCCTGACGACCGAGCGAAGCGATGGCGTGGTAAGGCGAGTCGCGATAGATCTGTCCGGTCTTGCGTTCCAGCAACTGCGTGCGCGCCGCGCCGCGCAGGAACGGCAGCGTGTCCTGGCGAAAGTCCTCCTCGATCTGGTCGGAAAGCACGCGGAAGACCGAAGCGCGGCGCGACTTCGCGAAAGCGGCGAACTCCGCGCTCTCGCCAGGCGCGAAGCGCGCCTCCAGCACCAGCTTGCTCGTGCTTGCAAGATAGCAATCGCAACCGGCTGCCGTGATGGAAAGAACGCGTTTGGAAGGGGTAAGCATGGCGTTCAGATCTTCAGCTTGCCGATGGCGTCATAAATCGGGCCCAGCACCGCCAGTAGGATCCAGCCGATGATCAGGCCGAGAATGACCGTCAAGGTCGGCTCGATGAGGGCCTGGACCCGCTCGACCGATTCGCGCACTTCGCGGTTGTAGAAATAGCTTACGTTGAGCAATGATTGATCCAGCCCGCCGGTGGTCTCGCCCACCCGCAGCATGCGCAGCACGAGGGGAGGGAAAAGGCCGACGGCCTGGAATGCGGCAGTGATGTTCTGCCCTTCGTTGATGAGGGCGCTGGCGCGTGCGATCGCGTCACCGACCGCGAGATTGCCGGAAACGTCTTCGGCGATCTTGAGGATGTCCAGCACGGTGATGCCGGCGGTGTACATCATCGCGAAGGTGCTGGCGAAGCGGGACAGGATGATCTTGTGCAGGATTGGCCCGATGTAGGGGATTTCCAGTTTGTAGCGGTCAAACGCGAACGCGAAATTCGGCGAGTAGCGCAAACCCGCCATCACCAGCAATGCCAGCACGATTGGCGTACCCAGGATCAGGTACCAGTAGTCGCGCATGAAGCCGGAGAGCGCGACAAGGGCCCGCGTCTGCAGCGGCAACTCCTGTCCCAGGTTCTTCAGGAAGCTGCCCAGCTGGGGGACCAGGTAGACCATCAGGAACGCGACCGCCGCAAATACGACCACCGCGACGAAACTGGGATAAAGGATGATTTTCTTGGTATGCGCGGCCAGCTCGTCTTGCCACTTGAGCGCTTCCGATATGCGCCGCAATACCTCCGCCAGCTGGCCGGTCGCTTCACCGGCTTGTGTGAGGCTGACGAATATCTTGTCGAAGACGGTCGGATGATCGGCGAGCGACTCGGAGAGGGTCTTGCCGCCTTCGATGGACTCGATCATCGACCCGATCACCTCGCGAAAGCGCGGCGAGTCCATTCCGTCGCGCAGCTCGGTCAACCCTTCGAGCAGCGGCAGTCCGCTGGTAAGCATCTGCTCGAGATGGAAGCAGAAGGTGATGAGGTCGCGCCGGGTGATTCGGGTGCTGCCGAGAAAGGCGCGACGTGTGTTGTCCGCGATCGTGGCGTTTATCAGGTCCAGGCCGATGCGCCGCAGGCGCAGTTCGAGGTCAACCAGGTTGACGGCCTCGAGCCGGCCGTTGACGCGCTTGCCGAGGGAATCGACGGAACTGTAGGCGAATACGGCCATCCCGGTTCTATCCTGTGCGTGAAGCTGGAATCCGCGTTGAAGCGCGCATTACCGCTGCCCCATGACCCGGCCGGTGAAATCGACCACGCGCGCCACCTCCTCGATGGTGGTCGAGCCGTCGAGCACGCGTCGCACCGCATCCTCGGCAAGGGGGATGAATCCCTTCGCCAGAGCGAGCTGGGTCAATTCCCGCGTGGTGGCGCGCCGGGCGACGAGCTCATCGAGGTCGAAGTCCATCTTCAGGACCTCCATGATGGCGAGGCGGCCGCGGTACCCGCGGTATTCGCAATGTTCGCAACCCACGGCGCGATAGATCACCGGCGGCTCGCCGCTTTCCGCGCCGATGATGCGGCATTCCACCTCATTGGCCGGGTGGGCTTCCTTGCAATGCCGGCACAGGCGCCGCAGCAGGCGCTGCGCAACCACGCCGACGATGTTGCCGGCCATGATGTCGGGAAGAATGCCGATGTCGAGCAGGCGCGGAATCGCACCGATGGCCGAGTTGGTATGCAGGGTCGAATACACCTGGTGCCCGGTCATGGCGGCGCGGAAGGCCATTTCGGCGGTATCGGTGTCGCGGATCTCGCCCACCAGGATGACGTCCGGATCCTGACGCATCAAGGACCGGATGCCGGTGGCGAAATCAAGCTTGGCGGCCTCGTTGACACTGGTCTGGCGCACCATGTTCATCGGATACTCGACCGGGTCTTCGAGGGTCATGATGTTGATGCCCTCGGAGTTGATGTGATTGAGTATCGAATAGAGCGTGGTCGTCTTGCCGGAACCGGTCGGTCCGGTCACCAGGATGATGCCTTCGGGCCTGGCGATCATCAGCTTCATGAGCCCGAGTTGCGCGTCCTGCAGCCCGAGCTTGTCGAGCGGCACCAGGCCGCGTTGCCTGTCGAGAATACGCAGGACGATGTTCTCGCCGTGGGTCGTGGGCTGGGCGGCCACGCGGAAATCGACCGAGCGGCCGGTCAGGAACAGGGTGATGCGGCCGTCCTGCGGCGCACGCGTTTCGGCGATGTTCATTTGGCTGATCACCTTGATGCGCACCACCATTGCTGGCCAATACTGCTTGTGCAGGGCGCGGATCTGGCGCAGCACGCCGTCGATGCGGTAGCGGATGCGCAGGAAGTTCTGTTCCGGCTCGAAATGGATGTCGGACGCATTGCTTTGCACGGCATCGGCCAGCAATGCGTCCACCAGGCGCACCACCGGCTGGCTGTATTCGTTGGTGGTGGTCGAAAGGCTCTGGTAGTCGATCTCGCCGGTTTCGATCTCGTTCAAGATGCCGTCGATCGAGAGTTCGTAGCCGAAGTACTGGTCGACCGCGCGCGCGATCTCGGATTCGCCGGCCAAAAGCGGCACCACCTCGTAGGGCTCGCGCAGGGTCGCCAGCAGGTGCGCGCGCAGCTGGTCGAGCGCGACAACGTTGTTGGGGTCGCTCATGGCGACAGCGAAACGGTGGCCGCGACGATCGAGTTCCAGCGGGAAGAGCATGTGGCGCTTGGCGAACTCGCGCGGGATCGCGTTGATGGCTGCCGGGTCGATGATGATGTGCGCGAGGTCGACCCCCGTGGCGCCAAGATTCTCCGACAAGGCATCACGCAGCGTGGCTTCGGTCACGAAGCCAAGCGACTTGAGCGCCTTGCCCAACGGCTGGTTGGTGCGCTGCTGCTCCTTGAGCGCAATGCGCAACTGGTCGTCGGAAAGAATTCCGCGTTCGACCAGAATCCTGCCGAGCGGCTTTTGCTGGGGCGTTGCGCCGCTGGTTGCGGCCTTGGCCGCGGGAGCGTTCATTTCGCGGAGTTGGCCAGCTGCTCGAGTCTGGCCTTCGCGCGCGCCGGATCGAAGCCGGCGCGCCGGTTCGACGAAAGGGCGATCGCCCTGGCGTAGAAGTCCTGCGCCAACCTGGTCTGGTGCAACTGGTCCAGGCTGACGGCCAGGTTGTAGCAGTAGTCGGGGTTGTCGGATTCCGCGGTGTAGGCCGTGAAATAGGCCTGTTGCGCTTCCGCCCAACGCCCTTGCGCAGCCATCTGGTTGCCCAGGGCGAACTGCAGCGGGGCAGCGCTCGCGGGCTCCCGCTCGTTTGCCAGCAATGCCTTGACCCGGCTTTCGGCGCTTGCGGTGTCAGCGCTGTTGTGAAGTGCGGTCAACTGCGCGGTCGCGTAGGGGTCGCGCGGCTGGAGTTCGAGGACGCGGCGGTACATGTTCTCGGCGACATCCCGGCGACCACTGCGCGACGCGATCGCGGCAAGCCCGAGAAGCGCGTCGCGGTTGGTGTTGTCGGCTTCGAGGGCGCGGTTGTAATGCTCTCGTGCGGCTTCAAGATTGCCTTCCGACAACGCCGCGTAGCCGGCGCTGACCGCCGGATCGACACCCGGGCCCGGACGCTCACGGGTTATCCGCAGGTTCGGCGGCGTGGTGACGGGGTTGCCACCGCGCGCGCTTACCCCATTGCGTCCAGCCTGCATCGCCGCCACGGCAGGCGGATTGGGCGGTTTGGGCGCGTCCTCGCTGGATGCAGGCACCACAGTTTGCGCGAGGCGGGCTGATGGCGGCATACCGGCCGGTGCAAGCGATGCCGGAGGAGCCGGATTCGCCGTAGCCGGCGGAGGTGCCGTTTCGCCAACTGGGTTGGGCGCCGCAGCAGGCGGTGTAGCCGCGATCGGTGCGGCTGATATGGCTTGTGGAGGTGCGGCGGGCGTCGGGGGCGCTGGAGCTGTTGGCGCAACCGGCGTTGGTGATGGGGCACCGATGATGGTACCGGAGGCCGAAGTCGCCGGTCCCTTTGCGGTCAAACCGGGGGGCGCTTGTGTTTCGGACCAGACGTAGTACGCCCCGCCCGCTCCTGCCAGCAGCAACACGCCCAGGACCGCGTAGAAGGGCTTGCGCGAATTCGCCGCAGTACCAGGCTGCTTGGCGGAGAACACCCTTTTCGCCGCCAAGCGGTTCGCGGACTCGTCGTCTCGGGAAGTCCTGGATTCGCTTGCCGGTGCGGGTCTGGACGCCGGGATCTCGGGTTCAGGTGCGCGTGCCTGCGCCTTGGACGGCTCTTCCAGCACCGCGGGCGCGGTGGCAGCCGGCAAAGGATCGAGAGCCAGCGGGATGGGAGGAGGTGTGTCCTGGCGCGGTTTCGCGCTCTTGGCCGGTGGCTCCGTCAAACCGAGTTCGGCTTCGAGCGCAGCGGGTCTGGGGTCAATGGACAGCACCGGCCATTCGGTCGCAGGCCCGCTGTTTGCGGGAGGCGCAGCCGGTGGCGGGTCGCCAAAAACGCTGTTCGGGCCCTGTTTCGCCTTTTCCGCCTTTTTCAGGGCGTCCATCAAGAGGCTCATGGCAAGCCCTGGACGTTATCTGGAAGCCGCGGCGGTGTTGTCGTCCGCGGAGGTTTTTCGGGGGCCTTCCAGTCGCGGTGGTTCCAGCGGATTCGGGCGTGAGAAGAAATCCTGTCCCGGCAGCAGGTCGCGGTATTCCTTGAAGTCACCATCAAGCGTCGGATCCTTGAGCACGACCGGGCGCAGGAAAATGACGAGTTCTGACTTGCGCATCTGGTCGTTGCGGAACCTGAACAACTCGCCCACCACCGGGATGCGGCCGGCGCCCGGCACCGAGTCTTCGTTGTTGGTGGCGGAGTCCTGCATCAGCCCGCCCATCACGGCGATCTGCTGGTTGGGCACCTTGATGATGGATTCCATCTCGCGTGTCTGCACTTCAGGCACGGGGTTGACCACCCCGGCGGCGGCGAGCGAGGGGTTCGGGTCGTTCACGTAGCGAATGATGCGCGAGATCGTCGGACGCACATTGATGGCCACCGAATCGAGGTCGTCGATCTGCGGCGTCACCGACATCACGAAGCCGACCGCAACGGTATTGGGGGTTGAGGTGAACGTGGTGACCGTGGGCGTGCCAAGTGTCCCGGGCGTGGTGGTCGCGCCGATGGTGAAGTACACCAGGTTGTTGACCACCTTGAGGATCGCGGTCTGGTTGTTCAGCACCGACAGCTTGGGGCTGGACAGCACGCGCACCTTGCCAAAGGATTCGAGCAGGGTGATGGCGGCGGCGATATTGCCCAGCCTCGATGTCGGATTGACGTACCCTATCTGCAGCATGCCGGAATTGGTCGCGCCGGGGTTCGCAATCCCGCCGGTAACCGCGTTGACGGCCGCTCCGCCAGCGCCTGGCACCGCGCCGCCCGGCAGCGAATTCGGACCTGTCGGTTGCATGGTCAGCGAAAGACCGGTGTTGCCGGCCCCTTGCAGGCGCTGCCAGTTGATGCCCTGCTGATAGTTGGAACTCAACTCGACTTCGACGACGGTGGCCTCGATGAGCACCTGACGACGAGCGCTACCCATCACGCGATCGACGAATTCCTGCACCCGCTCCTGCTGGCGCTGTGTGGCGTAGACCGAAAGCACGCCTGCCTCGCGGTTGGCGATCACCGGGTTGTTGAGCGAAAGCTGGGTTGCCGCCGCGGCGCCCGCGACTGGCGGCGTGCAATTGATCTGCAGGTTGGCCGGTGTCGCACCCTGGGAGCCGGAAGTCACCTGCTGCATCAACTGCGCAGCGCCTGCACCAGCCGGCGCCAGCGCCCGGGCGACATTGAGCCGATCCTCCTGGTCGCGCATTTGCTGCGAACGCGATGCTTCGCGTTCCTCCCGCGAGATCACGCGGGTGGCGGCGACCAGGGAACAGACGTTTTGCGAGAGGGAGTCCCAGAAGCGGTTCGCCGACTGGCTGGTCACCACTGTGGAAGAGTTGCTCCCGCCGGTGCCGCCGCCGCCGCCCGTGGTGGCGCCGCGGCCGGTCGATCCGATCTCCGTGGCGACGCTGACAGTCGTGTCGGAAACGCGCGACATGTTGACGTAGTCAATCTTGTAGATGCGCAGGAACGCCGTATCCGGAAGTACTGAAAGGTTCTTGCCGTCCATTTCCCAGCGTATGTCGACCTGCCGGGCAATGCGGTTGAGGAGCTGCGGCAGGGTCTGGTTGATCGCGTTGAGGGTGACATTGCCGGCAATCCCGGGATGGACGTCCACGTTCACCTTGGCGTCGCGCGCAAGTGCAAACAGCAAATCACGCGCGGGAACCTCGTTGACCACCACACTGAAAGTCTCCGCCTTGGTGGCCGGTGTTGGCCGGGGTGGCAACTGGGGAGTGGTGACCGGCGGCGGGATATCGCCGGCGGTCCTGGGTACAGGAGTGCCGCCGATGTGTTGCGGATTGGGCTTGGGCACCGGCTGCGCGCAGCCGGCAATGATCATGGTGGCCAGCAACGCCAATGCGAGAGACCTGGAAGGACCCGACTGCCTTTCCGGAAGCGCCCGGGATCGGCGACCTATGTCGCAATTGTTACGCTGACGCGGCTTCATGTCTCCCTGACTGCCTTGATGTAAAGATGGGCGAAATCGTCGCTATTACATGAATAGTATCTCTTAAATATATGATTAACAATAAAAAGACCGCCACGTGTTGTGGCGCCGCAACAGGTCTTTTGAGGCCCCCGGAAGCTTTTCGCTGCGCGAGCGCTTTACTCCGGCTTGCGATCCGAGCGAATGCCACCGACGCTGCGGACAATCGGTTTGCCGTCCCTGACAGGTTTGGGCAAGGAGGAGATTGCTGTCGCGGCTGCAGCGCGGTCAGGATAGGAACCATAGAGAATGGCAATCTTTTCCGCGCCGCGAATCACCGAGTTGACGACATACAGCTTCTCCGGGTCCAGGCCCTGCGGGGGGCGGGCGATCCAAGCGTCAACCTCGCGGGCGCGGGCGCCATCTGCGACGAGCAATTGAACGGTAATCAGGGTGGCCGGGGAGTTTTCCAGCCAGTGTTCGGTCGCCCGGAGCCGCCGGTCAAGCGCGGGCGTGGGGGGCGATGTTTGTGCCGCGCCCGGGTGAGGCGCATTTCCGGCCGGCGGCACGGCAGTGGGCCTGGCATCTTCCGCAACGCGTGCCGCACTGGCCTGCTGTGCTTCGACGACAGCCGCAGGTGAGGCAGTGGGCGTTGCGGAGGGCGTTGCCGAAACCGGCGCGGTGGACGGAATTGTTCCGGCTTTCAAGTCAGTCGAGCCGACGGCTTTTTGGGGAGGTGGCTGCACGGACGCCGCGGGCGGCGCCGCTTCGCTGACAGCCGCGGGTGGACTGGCTTGCGCCATCCAGGGCGCGCGCTTGATGGCGATATACACCGCCAGCAGGGCCGCGGCTGCGCCGGTCGCTATCAGTCCGACGGCCGCCACCGCCAGGGTCGTGGTCGACAGGCCCATGCGTGGACCGGCCTTGACGCGTGTGAACTCGGAATCCGCGACGGCGGCGCTGACATGCTTGGGCAGAATCTGGTGCGCGCCATCGGCGAACGCCGCCAGCAACGCCTTGTCGGCAAGGATGTTGATGCGTCGGGTGAGTCCCTCTGACGCCTCCGAAATAAGACGGATTGCGCCTGCAGTGAAAAGGTCCGGGCCCTTGTAGCCGGCATGACGCATGCGAAACATCAGGTAGGTTCCGACATCGGAACGTACCAGGGGTTCAAGCCGGAAGCTGTGGACGATGCGGTCCTTGAGTTGGCGCATCTGCGGCGTGCCCAGAACCTCGTCGAGCTCCTGCTGCCCGAACAGGACAATCTGCAGGAGCTTGTGGCGTTTCGACTCGAGATTCGACAACAACCGGATCTCCTCGAGTGTTTCCACCGGCATGGCGTGCGCCTCGTCGATCACCACCACCACTTGGCGACCGGCGGCGTAGAGTTCGATCAGCCTGTCCTGCAGGGCCCGCAATAGCAGTGAAGAGCGTTGTCCGGTTGCCGACACCTTGAGGTCGTCCGAGATCGCCATCATGATTTCGTCGCGCCCGAGCGATGGATTGGCCAGGTAGATGGTTTCGACGTTCGGCGGAAGGCGCTCCATCAGGACCCGGCACAGCATGGTCTTGCCGCTGCCGACCTCCCCGGTCACCTTGACGATGCCTTCGTCATGCGTGATCGTATAGACCAGTGCGTCGAGGGTGGTGCCGCGATTGGCACCCTCGAAGAAAAAGTCCGTGTGGGGGGTGATCCGGTAGGGAGCCTCTGAAAGGCCGAAATGGTTCAGGTACAAGTTGTTCAACCTTCCCGTTCGAGTGCCGACATGCGTGAATAAAGCGTTGTGCGATTCAGCCCGAGCAGGCGGGCGGCTCGGCTGACGTTGCCGCCAGCGATTTTCATTGCGGCGGCAATGTAGGCGCGCTCCCAGCCGGCCATCCGCGCGTCCAGATTGAAAGGGTGGCGCTGCTGCAGTTCCGCCGCCGCCGCCGACTCGAGTGAGGCTTCCCTGTCGCCATCCCGCGGCAACACGCTGATCCCGCTGTCGAGTTCGGGTTCGATATCCGCCGCCTTCAATCTTGCGCCGGGATGCTTTGTCACAAGTCGTATCACCACGTTGCGCAACTCGCGCACGTTGCCAGGGAACGGATAGTCCAGCCACAGGGCGCGGGCGTCCGTATCCAGCTCGCATGCGCGCGATCCGGCGGCAGATGCATACAGGTCGCGGAAATGGGCGAACAGGGCAAGCTTGTCATCGCCCAGCTCGCGCAACGGCGGAACCCGAATCGAAAAGACTGACAGCCGGTGATAAAGGTCGGGCCGAAAGCCGCCGGATTTCGATTCCGCGCGCAGGTCGCGGTTGGTTGCCGCGATGATCCGGGCAAGTGATTTTCGCGGATGTGTTTCGCCGACCCGGTTGTACTCGCCGTTTTCAAGAACGCGCAGGAGTTTGGCCTGCAACTCCAGGGGAAGCTCGCCGATCTCATCCAGGAACAGGGTGCCATCCTGGGCTTCCTCGAAATAGCCGGCTTTCGCCGAATTGGCTCCGGTGAATGCGCCTTTGGCATAGCCGAAGAGGGTCGGTTCGACCAGCGACGGCGCGATGGCCGCGCAATTGAGGGCGAATGAAGCCCGGTCACGCCGACCCGAAAGCGCGTGCAGCGCCGAGGCGATGATTTCCTTGCCGCTACCGGACTCGCCTTCGATGAGCACCGGAAATGGCGAATCCGCGACCAAGCGAATCTGCGTCTTGAGGCCTTGCATCGCCGGTGAGTCGCCCACCAGCGCACTCAAGGCATCGGTGCCGGGCGCAAGCGTGCCAGTCCGTAGGGCGGTTTCCGCACCGGCCGCAACCATCACATTGTCGAGCAGTCGCAGCAGATCCGCCGGACGCGCGGGTTTGGCGATGAATTCGATGGCGCCAAGCGCGCGGGCGTGCCTGCCGGCAATCTCCTCGGATTGACCGGACAGCACGACGATCTTCATCCCCGGCGAGCGTGAGAGGAGGTTCGCGATCAGCCGGTATCCCTGTGCGGGGTCATGCGGCGTTGGGGGTAGCCCCAGATCCACCAGCGCCATTTGCGGGGGGGTGGACAGGTGCTCGAGGCGGTCGAGCGCGCCGTCGTGGTCGCTGGCGCTGGCAACCTCGAAATGCGCGCCCAGCACGATGGAGAGTGTGTCGACAATGAGCGGGTCATCGTCGACCAGGAGGAGACCGGGCTTGTCAGGACTGGTCGCCATCATCATTCCGCCACGGCGGCGACGCTTTTGGTAAGTTGCATGAATGCGTTCTCGAGGGTGTCGCTCCCGGTGTCCCGCCGCATCTGCGCCGGAGAACCGAGAAAGCGCAAGTCGCCGTCGTGCAAGACGGCGACCGCCTCGCAGAGTTCCTCGATATCGGCCAGCGCGTGCGAGGTAATGAACAAGGTGCGCCCACGGGCCCGCAGTTCCTTGAGAAGCGTCTTTACCAGTGCGCGGGCCTTCGGATCGAGTCCGCTCATCGGTTCGTCCAGGATCACCAGTCTACTGTCGGCAAGGAAGCATGAGGCCAAGCCTAGCTTCTGCGTCATGCCCTTGGAATAGGTGCGCACGGGGCGCATCAAGGCTGAAGGCGCGAGGTCGAGCTTCTCGAGCATGGCAAGCGCCCGCTTCGGGTCGAAGTCGTCGCCGCGCAGGCCCGCCATCATGCGCAGGAAGTCGCCGCCGCTCAGGTGGTATGGCGGAATGAAGCGCTCTGGAAGAAAGGCCAGTGCCGCGCGGCTGCGAGGCTGGTTTGCGGGCAGGCCAAAAATCTCGATGCGTCCGGAGTCAGGTGTGCTCAAATCCAGAAGGCACTTGATCAGGGTGGTCTTGCCCGCGCCATTGACCCCGACAAGGCCGAAAAAAATGTCGGTGCCGACCTCGAACGTTACGTCGCGCAACACCTGCGAGGTACCGTAGCGTTTGCCGACATTGAGGAAATTCAGTGCGGCTGGCACGTGGCGAATCGGCTGGAAAACGAAGGTGCGCGCACTATATCCCAAGGGCGCCACCGCATGTATGACGTATGCAATTTGCTGCTGCTAAAATCAGGCCTTGTTTTCACCAGACCGGCCTCCCGGATATACAGTGCCCCCAACCCCGCCCTTCGTGGCCATCAAGGGCGTTTCCTTCGCATACCCGACGCCAACTGGCGCACCCGGGCGGCAAATACTTTCGGGCGTCGATCTTGAAGTCAAGCGCGGCCAGTTGGTCGCACTCATGGGCGGATCGGGTTCGGGCAAAACAACCGTGCTGCGGCTTCTCGGCGGCCAGGCCCGCCCGCAATCCGGCAGCGTAATGGTCGATGGCGTTGATGTGCATGCCCAGGATACCGCCGGACTGTATGCCCTGCGGCGACGCATGGGCATGCTGTTCCAGTTTGGCGCGCTCTTTACCGACATGAGCGTGTTTGACAACGTTGCGTTCCCCCTGCGCGAACATAGCGGACTGCCGGAGGCGGCGATCCGCGATCTGGTCCTGATGAAACTCAACGCGGTGGGGCTGCGCGGCGCGCAGTCGTTGATGCCTTCGGAGATTTCCGGCGGCATGTCGCGGCGCGTGGCGCTTGCGCGTGCCATCGCGCTGGATCCGGCCTTGATCATGTACGACGAGCCTTTCGCCGGCCTCGATCCGATTTCGCTGGGCATCACCGCCAACTTGATACGCAGCCTGAACGATGCGCTGGGTGCCGCGTCGATCGTGGTGACGCACGACGTTCATGAATCGCTCGCGATTGTCGATTATGTTTATTTTCTCGCCGAGGGGCGCATCGTCGCACAGGGTACGCCTGACGAAATTCGCGCCTCCGAGTTGCCGTACGTGAAGCAGTTCATCAACGGCAGTCCTGAAGGACCGGTGCGGTTTCACTACCCGGCGGCCGACTATGCCGCCGATCTCGGGCTGTCCGGATGATCGCCCTTGCCCGCCATCTGGGCCACCAGGTCACTGATATGGTGGCCAAGCTTGGCTATGCCGCACGCCTGTTCCTGGTGCTGATCGCTTCCTCGGGGACGGCGTTCCGCCGTTTTCGCCTGACCGTGGCGCAGATGCATTTCATCGGCAATTATTCGCTGGTGATCATTGTCGTTTCAGGGCTGTTTGTCGGGTTTGTCCTGGGGTTGCAGGGGTATAACACGCTGCAGCGGTATGGTTCCGAGCAGGCGCTGGGACTCCTGGTGGCGCTGTCGCTGGTCCGGGAGCTGGGGCCGGTGATCACCGCCCTGCTGTTTGCCGGGCGGGCGGGAACCTCGATCACGGCCGAGATAGGGTTGATGAAGGCCGGTGAGCAGTTGTCGGCCATGGAAATGATGGCGGTATCGCCAGTCGCCCGGGTGCTGGCACCGCGTTTCTGGGCAGGTGTTTTTGCGATGCCGCTGTTGGCGGCGATGTTTTCAGCCGTCGGCGTCTTCGGCGGCTATGTCGTTGGCGTGGTCCTGATCGGGGTGGACGACGGTGCATTCTGGAGCCAGATGCAGAACGGCGTCGACTGGATTGACGATGTCGGCAATGGGGTGCTCAAAAGCCTGGTATTCGGGGTTGCCGTGACTTTCATCGCGGTTTTCGAGGGATTCGATGCCAGTCCGACGCCGGAAGGTGTCTCGCATGCCACCACACGCACAGTCGTGACGTCATCCCTGGTGGTGCTTGCGCTCGACTTCATCCTGACGGCGCTGATGTTCACGGGCATGTGAAAAAGGGACTTAAATGAACCGCAAAATCACTGATCTTTGGGTCGGACTCTTCGTTCTGGCAGGTTTTGCAGCCATTCTGGTGCTGGCTCTCAAAGCCGGAAATCTGGCATCTTTCAACTTTTCCGAAACATATCAGGTGCTTGCCAAATTTGATAACATTGGTGGCTTGAAGATCAGGGCCCCGGTAAAAAGCGCTGGTGTGGTGGTTGGCAGGGTCGCAAAGGTCGGCTTTGACGATCAGGAGTACCAGGCGGTTGTCACGCTCGCCATAGATCGCGGATTTTCGTTTCCGCGGGATACGTCGGCCAAGATTCTGACTTCAGGTTTGTTGGGGGAGCAGTACATCGGGCTGTCGCCCGGTGGGGATGAAGCAAAGCTGAAGGCCGGGGACAAGATCAAGTCGACTTCCTCGGCGATGGTTCTGGAAGAATTGATCGGCAAGCTTGTATTTGACAAGGCTGCCGAAGGCAAAAGCGACAACAAGGACGCAAAATGATTCGTTTCGCGAAGTACCGGCTTGTCGGCCTGCTGATCCTGATCGCGGCTTTGACGGGCGGGTGCGCGTCTTCGAATACCCCGGGCGACCCGCTTGAGGGTTTCAATCGCGCCATGTTCGGTTTCAACGAGGGCGTGGACAATGCCATCCTGCGGCCGGTTGCGTCCGGCTACAAGGCGGTGGTGCCGGAGCCGGCCCGCGATTGCGTTGGCAATGTGTTTTCCAACATCAATGACATTTTTGTTGGCGTCAACAGCCTGCTTCAGGGCAAGGTGGGTGACGCGGTCTCGGATGCATGCCGGGTTGTAGTCAACACGACCGTCGGCCTCCTCGGTTGTTTCGATGTGGCCAGCAAAGTCGGCTTGGAAAAGCACAACCGTGACTTCGGCCAGACCTTCGGCAAGTGGGGTATCGGGTCCGGAGCTTATCTTGTGCTGCCGATCCTCGGGCCGTCGAGCATCCGGGACGGTGTCGGCTCGCTCATCTATTCCTATCTCGATCCCGTGTGGGCGGATCATGTGCCAACCCGCAATGTCGCCTACTCGTTGAGGGCGGTGAATCGCCGTTCTGAATTGCTGGATGCCACCAATGTGCTGGAGGAGGCGGCGCTCGACAAGTATTCGTTTGTCCGCGACGCTTACCTGCAGCGTCGTCGCGGGATGATCGAAGAGGAAGGAAGGGACATGCCTGCCAAGAAGGCTGCGCTGCCAACAGTACCCGACGTTCCCGCAACCGGGGACCGGAAATCGGCAGCCCTTCCGGACGACGTCTGGGTCGGGGCTGCCAACCAGCGCGTCGGCGGGATCGAGGCCGCAGTTGCAATGGGCGCATCCGCGAGCGCATCCGGGGCAGGTGAGGAAACGCACCGCCTGGTGGCCGGGCTGGCCTACTAGAACGACAGGGCGTTCCTGGCATGGAAATGATCAAGAGATTTCTGCTCACCCTTGCGGTCGGGATTCCACTCGCCTGCTTTGCCGGGACTGCCTTCCCGCAGGAGGCGCCAGACGTCATCATCAAGCGAATCGTCGATGAGGTCACCACCGTGATCAAGTCGGACAAGGATATCCAGAATGGCAGTCGCCACAAGATCAATCAACTGGTCGACACCAAGATCGTTCCTTATGTGAATTTCATGCGGATGACCCAGTCCGCAGTTGGTCGCCATTGGTCCAAGGCGACTCCGGAGCAACAATCCGCATTGGCGCGCGAGTTCAAGGGACTGTTGACCAATACGTATTCCGGCGCGTTCTCGACTTATCGGCCGGATACGGTGATCGAGTACAAGCCGTTGCGCATGCAGGCGGGGGATCCCGAGGTGGTGGTTCGCTCGACCGTCAAGCCCGGCAAAGGGGAACCGATCCAGCTTGACTACTACGTCGAACGGTTCGACGGGACCTGGAAGGTGGTGGATATCAACGTTTTTGGCGCTCGGCTGGTCGAGACCTACAAGAACCAGTTCAATTCCGAAATCACCTCCAATGGGATCGACGGCCTAATCAAGGCGCTGTCGGCCAAAAACAAGGCCATAGAGGCCAAGGCCAAGTCCTGATCCGGCACTCGCCGTCGCGCCAGTTACTTTCGGCTGGCGGCGATGAGTCCGCCGGGGCATCGGTTCGCACGCAAGGTTTCCATGCCGTTTCGCTTACCTGAGAAAGTCACGATGTCCGGTGCGCCGGGACTCATCGCGGCGGGCGTGTCCGCTTTGCGCAGCGGCGAACGCGAATTCGACCTTGGCGCGGTCGCCGAGTGCGATTCGAGTGTCTTGGCCTGCATCAACGAGTGGCGGCGCCATGCGGGTGCGCTGGGCGGCGGCAAGCTTCGGGTGACCAACGTGCCAGAGGCGATTCGGCGGATCGCCCGTCTCTATGGTGTGGAGACCCTTTCGCTTGGTTAAGGAAGTCGGCGCCCGCGAGGGGCGCAATCGGGCGCACGCTCAATCGCACTTCCGGACAGGCAGATACCTTTCGACGTGAATTACGCAATTGAAGTTCGTCAGGTGCGCAAGCGATACGGTGCGTTGGTAGCGCTCGACGGTGTCGATCTCGCCGTCGGGAGCGGAGAGTTTTTCGGCCTGCTGGGGCCGAACGGCGCCGGCAAGACCACGCTGATATCGATCATGGCAGGCCTGGCGCGCGCCGATGCCGGGCAGGTTTCCGTGATGGGGCATGATGTGGTGAGCGACTACCGGCTCGCGCGCAGCAATCTCGGGGTGGTACCACAGGAACTTGTTTTCGACCCGTTTTTCACCGTGCGTGAAACTCTGCGATTTCAGTCCGGTTACTTTGGCCTTCGCCGCAATGACGCCTGGATCGACGAGATCCTCGCCAATCTTGGCCTTGAAGACAAGGCCAACGCGAACATGCGCAGCCTCTCTGGCGGCATGAAGCGGCGCGTGCTGGTAGCGCAGGCGCTTGTGCATCGGCCACCGGTGATCGTCCTGGACGAACCGACTGCGGGGGTCGATGTCGAACTTCGGCAAACCCTGTGGAAGTTCGTTTCGCGCCTGAATCGCGACGGCCACACCATCGTACTGACAACCCACTATCTGGAAGAGGCCGAAGCCTTGTGCGGCCGCATCGCGATGCTCAAGTCCGGGCGGGTGGTGGCCCTGGCAAAGACGTCCGACCTGCTCAAGCACCATGCAAGCGCCTACCTGCGGCTCAAAGTCACGGGAAGCTTGCCAGCCGAACTCATGGCGATGGGGCCGCGTGAATCCTCCGGTACCTACCGGTTCCAGCTGGCGACCTTTGATCAGGTGGAGGCGGTCCTGGCCCCGGTGCGAAGGCAGGGCCTGCACATCGAGGACCTCGCCATCGAGTCTCCCGATCTTGAGGATGTTTTCGTGCAGATCATGGAAAGGTCCGCGGCTTGAGCGCGCCCGAGCGTCCGCTGGGCGGCAGCGGGTTTTCCACCCTGCTATACAAGGAATTCCTGCGCTTCTGGAAGGTCAGCGCGCAAACAGTGATGGCGCCGGTATTGACGGCGCTGCTGTACCTGCTGATCTTTTCCCATGTGCTGGAGTCGCATGTGCAGGTATACGCCAACGTCGGATATGCAGCCTTCCTGGCGCCCGGGCTTGTCATGATGTCGATGCTGCAGAACTCCTTCGCCAACAGCTCCTCGTCGCTGATCCAGTCCAAGGTCACCGGCAACCTCGTTTTCGTCCTGTTACCGCCGATTTCCCATGTGGAGTTCTTCGCGGCCTATGTCATCGCCGCGATCGTTCGCGGCATCTGCGTAGGCGCGGGTGTGATGGCCGTGACACTGGTGTTTGCCTGGCCACCCATGCAGGCGCCGGTGTGGATCATCGTTTTCGCGCTTCTGGGGTGCGCATTCATGGCCGCCGTCGGCATGTTCGCAGGCATCCTGGCTGAAAAGTTCGACCACATCGCGGCATTCCAGAATTTCTTTATCCTGCCGGCGACATTCCTGTCGGGCGTTTTCTACTCCATCCATTCGCTGCCGCCGTTTTGGCAGAAAATTTCCCATTTCAATCCGTTTTTCTTCATGATTGATGGTTTTCGTCACGGCTTTTTCGGGCAAAGTGATGTTTCGCCCTGGCTTTCCCTGGCGGTAGTAGGGGGGAGTTTCGCGGTAACGGCGGCGGCGTTGCTGGTCATGCTCGGTCGCGGCTACAAATTGAGGCATTGAGGGCACATCATGGTGACACCTGAATACGTGCGCGACCTGATCGCGCAAGGACTTGCTTGCGAACATCTCGAAGTTTCGGGCGACGGGGCCCATTTCGAGGCGGTGATAGTGAGCGCGATGTTCACGGGAAAGTCGCGTGTGGGCAGGCATCAACTGGTGAACAAGGCGCTCGGAGCCCGGATGGGCAACGAGATCCATGCCCTGTCGATGAAGACCCTGACTCCTGAAGAGTGGAAGGCTGCCTGAGGCGGCGATCATGGACAAACTCGTATTGCAGGGTGGGGAGCGCCTGCGCGGCGAAATCCCGATTTCGGGCGCCAAGAATGCCGCGCTACCCATCATCTGCGCCAGCCTGCTCGCAGCGGACGCGCTGGATCTCGACAACGTTCCCGCCCTGCATGATGTCGAGACCATGCAACATCTGCTGGTGCAAATGGGCGTCAAGGTGGCGCGCGAAGCGGGTGGGCTGAAGCTTGATGCCACCCATGTTGACCGGCTTGAAGCGCCGTATGAACTTGTCAAGACCATGCGCGCATCGATTCTGGTGCTGGGGCCGCTGGTCGCGCGCTTCGGGACGGCCCGCGTCTCCCTACCTGGCGGCTGCGCGATCGGTGCCCGCCCGGTCGACCAGCACATCAAGGGATTGCAGGCACTGGGCGCGGACATCCGCATCGATCATGGATACATCGTGGCCACCGCGCGCCGCCTCAAGGGCACGCGCATCGTCACCGACCTGGTGACTGTCACCGGGACCGAAAACCTCATGATGGCTGCCACCCTGGCCGACGGCGAGACGGTCATCGAGAACGCCGCTCGCGAGCCGGAAGTCGTCGACCTTGCCAATTGCCTCAATGCGATGGGCGCGCGCGTCAGTGGCGCTGGTACCGACCGGGTGGTCATACGCGGGGTCGAGCGGCTGCATGGCGCGCGCTACCGGGTGATGGCGGACCGAATCGAAACCGGGACCTTCCTGACCGCGGTGGCCGCGGCAGGCGGTGAAGTCGTATTGACCAACGCGCGTCCGGATACCCTGGAGGCGGTGATTGACAAGCTCAGTGAAAGCGGCGCCCGAGTCGAAGTCGAGACCGATCGTATCCGCATCGTTTCCCGGCGACGCCCACGTGCGATCAATCTGCGCACCGCGCCGTATCCGGCGTTTCCGACTGACATGCAGGCGCAGTTCATGGCCTTGAACGCGATTGCCGAAGGCACCGGCATGGTCACCGAAACGATCTTCGAGAACCGCTTCATGCACGCACAGGAACTCATGCGTCTTGGAGCGCAGATCGAGATCGAGGGCAACACCGCGGTGGTCAAGGGCGTGCGCAACCTCACCGGCGCCAACGTGATGGCCACCGACCTGCGCGCTTCTGCCTCGCTGGTGGTGGCTGGCCTGGTCGCCGATGGCGAGACCGTGATCGACCGCATCTACCATCTCGACCGTGGCTATGAAGCGCTTGAATCAAAACTCTCGGCGGTGGGGGCGCGCATCGAGCGCAGGCGTTAGCCTTCCGTATCTCCCGATACCATGCACTGTCAGGGCCGACGGGACGATTGTCGAGTAAAATCATAGTTTTGCGGGTAGCAGCAACGTGATCACCCTGGCCCTGTCGAAAGGGCGCATTTTCGAGGAAACCCTCCCCCTGCTGGAGGCGGTCGGCATCCGCGTAGCCGATGATCCCGACAAGTCGCGCAAGCTCATTCTCGACACAAATCTGCCGGATGTGCGCATCATCATCGTGCGAGCGTCCGACGTGCCGACCTACGTGCAGTACGGGGCTGCGGACCTCGGCGTGGCCGGTTCCGACATCCTGCATGAGCACGAAATGAGCAACGGTGGCGCCGGGCTGTACCGCCCGCTCGATCTGAAAATCGGGCGTTGCCGGATGATGGTCGCGGTCGCCAACGAGTTCGACTACGAAACCGCCGTGCGACGCGGTGCGCGAATCCGTGTGGCGACCAAGTTCGTCCACGTCGCGCGTGAGCATTTCGCGGCCAAGGGCATGCATGTGGACCTGATCAAGCTGTATGGCTCGATGGAACTGGCGCCGCTGACCGGCCTGGCCGAAGTGATCGTCGACATCGTGTCGACCGGGGCGACCCTCAAGGCCAACCGCCTGCGCGCGGTCGAGGAGATCTGCGCGGTTTCCTCGCGCTTGATTGTCAACCAGGCGTCGCTCAAGACCAAGCGCCCCGCGGTGCAGTCGCTCATCGACGCCTTTGCGAAGGCCGTCAAATGACACTTTCGATTCGCCGGCTCGACAGCGCAAGTTCCGGATTTGCGGCGCAACTGCGCCATCTCCTCGCCTATGCGGAGGAGACCGACGAAGGTGTGGAACGTGCGACGCAGGCCATCCTGGCTGACGTGCGGACACGCGGCGACACCGCTGTCCTGGAATACACGGCGCGTTTCGACGGCATTGAAGCGCGTTCGATGGCTGCGTTGCGTATCCCGGTCGAACGCACACATGAAGCGCTTGCCGGTCTGCCACCAGCCCAGCGCGACGCACTGGAAGCCGCCGCCGAACGAATTCGCGCCTATCACATGCGACAGGCGGCCACTTCATGGCGCTACACCGAGGCCGATGGCACCGAGTTGGGTCAGAACGTCACGCCGCTTGACCGCGCCGGCCTGTACGTTCCGGGCGGGAAAGCCGCCTATCCTAGTTCCCTGCTGATGAACGCGATTCCGGCCAAGGTCGCCGGTGTGGCCGAACTGGTGATGGTGTCGCCGGCCCCGGGCGGTCATACCAATCCGATGGTATTGGCCGCCGCCGCCATCGCGGGTGTGGATGTCATCTACACCATCGGCGGGGCCCAGGCCGTTGGCGCACTGGCCTACGGCACTGCAAGCATTCCGCAGGTCGACAAGATCGTCGGTCCGGGCAACGCATACGTCGCTGCCGCCAAGCGGCGCGTGTTCGGCACGGTCGGCATCGACATGATCGCCGGCCCGTCGGAAATCCTGGTCATTGCCGATGGCAGCGCCGATCCCGACTGGGTCGCGATGGACCTGTTCAGCCAGGCGGAGCACGACGAGATCGCGCAGGCGATCCTGCTTTGCCCCGACTCCGCCTACATTGAGAAAGTGGCCGCCGCGGCCGACCGGCTCATAGCGGGCATGCCACGGCGCGACATCATCGCCAAGTCGATGAACGGACGCGGCGCCCTGATTCGCACTCGCGACCTGGCCGAGGCTTGCGCAGTCGCCAACGATATCGCCCCGGAGCACCTTGAACTCTCGGTAGCCGACCCGGATGCCCTGCTGCCCTTGATCCGCCATGCCGGCGCGATCTTCATGGGCGTGCATTCGAGCGAATCGCTGGGTGACTACTGCGCCGGTCCCAATCATGTGCTGCCGACTTCGCGCACGGCGCGGTTTTCGTCGCCGCTCGGGGTATATGACTTCCAGAAGCGTTCTTCGATCATCAAGGTATCGAGAGCAGGCGCGGCGACCCTTGGAAAGATCGCATCGGAACTGGCGCGAGGTGAGGGACTTCCTGCCCACGCGCGTTCGGCCGAGTACCGCATGCCTTAGGCAACAGGAGCCTTGCGACCGTCGCCGCCCTCGACCGGCATGGCGGATCGTAAATGTTCGAATTCACGCCCCGCACAGTGCACACCATGAAAATCGTTCAATCCGTGATCCGGCCCGAAATTCTCGCCATGGGCGCCTACCATGTGGCCGACGCGGCGGGCATGGTGAAGCTCGATGTCATGGAGAGTCCGTACTCCCTGCCCGACTGGCTGGCGCGTGAAGTGGGCGAAGTCGTCTCGAAGCTTTCCCTGAACCGTTACCCGGTGCCCACGCTCACCCGCCTGCGTGCGCTGATCGCCGAGAAAATGGGCGTTCCCGCCGGCTGCGACGTGTTGTGCGGCAATGGCTCCGACGAATGCATCCAGTTCATCACCGCCGCTTGCGCGCGTGACGGTGCGGTCGTGATGGCGCCGTCGCCGTCGTTCGTGATGTTCCAGATGCATGCGCTGTTCTATCGACTCAAGTTCGTGCCGGTTTCGCTGCGGCCGGATTTTTCGCTGGACGCTGATGCCTTCATCGCCGCCATGGCCGAGCACAAACCGGCGCTGGTGTGGCTCGCATACCCGAACAATCCGACCGGCAGCCCGTTTTCGATGGCCGAGGTCGAGCGTATTGTCCGCGCCGCGCCCGGGCTGGTGGTGATCGATGAGGCCTACCAGCCGTTCGCAACCGATTCCTTCATGCCGCGCATCGCCGAATTTCCCAACATGGTGGTCATGCGCACGGTGTCCAAGATCAGCCTGGCAGGCGTGCGCCTGGGCTATGTGGGCGGTCGTCCGGAATGGATCCGTGAGTTCGACAAGACCCGCGCCCCTTTCAATATCAGCGTGCTGGCCGAGGCGGTGGCCATCAAGATCCTTGAGAACAAGCATGTGCTTGATGAGCAGGCCGCCAAGGTGCTGGCCGAGCGCGCGGTGGTCCAGAGCGCGCTCGCGCGCATGAAGGGCCTGACCCAGTACCCGACCGCGGCGAATTTCATCTGCGTGCGCATCGACGGCGGGCCGGGCGCCGGCACGGCGGTGTTCGAGAGCATGAAACGCCAGAAGGTGCTGGTGAAGAATTTTTCCGGCGGCCATCCGATGCTCGAGAACTGCCTGCGCCTGACCATCGGCGCGCCCGACGAAAACCATGCCATGCTCGCCGCGCTCGACGCCGCGTTGAGCTAGACTTCCCCGACTATCAGGAATGCTGCGGCGACGTCGAATGATGCCGCCGCGAGATCGACCCGATGAGAACCGCCGAAATCGTCCGCAACACCAAGGAAACGCAGATCCGGGTAAAGCTCAACCTGGATGGAACCGGCCAGGCCAGTTTCGCCACCGGCGTACCGTTTCTTGATCACATGCTTGACCAGATCTCCCGGCATGGGTTGATCGACATCGACGTCGCCGCCACCGGAGACCTGCATATCGACGCCCACCATACGGTCGAGGACATCGGTATCACGCTGGGCCAGGCGTTCGCAAAGGCCCTTGGCGACAAGAAAGGCATCCGGCGTTATGGGCATTCGTATGTGCCGCTCGATGAAGCCCTGTCGCGTGTGGTGATCGACCTGTCCGGCAGGCCGGGACTTGAGTTTCATGTCGATTTCAAGCGCGCGATGATCGGCGCCTTCGACGTCGACCTGACGCACGAGTTTTTCCAGGGTTTCGTAAACCATGCGCTGGTGACCCTGCATGTGGACAACCTGCGCGGCGAGAACGCGCATCACCAGTGCGAGACGGTATTCAAGGCATTCGGTCGTGCGCTGCGCATGGCATGCGAACCCGACCCGCGGGCAGGCGATACGATTCCCTCGACCAAAGGCACACTTTAGTCAGATTTCCGCCGGTGTTTTCGCCGGCATCTGGGACCACAGGCAAACGCGATGCAAACCATTGCAGTCATCGACTACGGCATGGGAAACCTGCGCTCGGTTTCCAAAGCCATCGAGCATGTGGCGCCGGATGACCGCGTGCTGGTCACGCACGAGCCGGCGGTCATCGCCTCGGCGGACCGGGTGGTGTTCCCGGGACAGGGCGCGATGCCGGACTGCATGCGCGAAATGCGCGCCTCAGGGTTGTCCGAGGTGATCCTGGCGGCGGCGGCCAGCAAACCCTTCCTCGGCATTTGCATCGGCATGCAGATGTTGTTTGGCCATAGCGCAGAGGGCGACACCCCGGGCCTGGGCGTCATGCCGGGCAATGTGGTGCGGTTCTCTTCTGAAATGCATGCTGCCGATGGCGCGCGATTGAAGGTGCCGCACATGGGCTGGAATCGCGTGCACCAGGACATGTCGCACCCGCTGTGGCGCGGGATCGCCGACGATAGCCGCTTCTATTTCGTGCACAGTTACTATCCGGTCCCGGCGGATGCACAGGTCGGTGCCGGCTCTTCCGACTATGGGATACACTTCACTTGCGCGGTTGCGCGCGAGAATATTTTCGGCGTACAGTTTCACCCGGAAAAAAGCCATCTTGCCGGACTTGCCCTGTTCTCAAATTTTGTCGCCTGGAATCCCTGAAAACACGCTGGCTTATCATTGCCAAATCCGTTTTTCACCAGACAGCCGCCACCTTCGTACATCCATGCATAACGCCATGGCATCAGCATGCTGATCATTCCCGCGATTGACCTCAAGGACGGGCATTGCGTCCGCCTACGGCAGGGCGACATGGCCGATGCCACCGTGTTTTCCGAGGATCCGGCAGCCATGGCCTCCCACTGGAAGGCGCAAGGCGGCAAGCGGCTGCACATCGTCGACCTCAACGGCGCTGTTGCCGGAAAGCCCAAGAACGAGAGTGCCATCAAGCGCATCATCGCGGCTGCCGGCGACGACATGCCGGTGCAACTCGGTGGCGGTATTCGCGATCTCGATACCGTCGAGCGCTATCTCGATGACGGCGTCAGCTACGTAATCATTGGCACCGCGGCGGTGAAGAACCCCGGTTTTCTGCACGACGCCTGTGGCGCTTTTCCCGGCCATATCATCGTCGGCCTGGATGCCCGCGATGGCAAGGTCGCCACCGATGGCTGGAGCAAGCTTACCGGCCATGATGTGGTTGACCTGGCGAAGAAGTTCGAGGACTACGGGGCCGAAGCCATCATCTACACCGATATCGGTCGCGACGGGATGCTGGGAGGCATCAACGTGGAGGCGACTCTGCGCCTGGCGCAGGCGATGAAGATTCCTGTGATCGCCTCCGGCGGGCTGGCGAGCGTCAAGGACATCAAGGCATTGAAGGCGATCGAAAGCGAAGGCGTGGTCGGGGTGATCGCCGGGCGCGCGATCTACGACGGCACGCTCGATTTCGCCAAGGCGCTGGCCGAAGCCGAAAAGTAGCAATTGGCAGTGCCGCCGAGGTGCGTGCGGCGCCCCGTATCGATCGGCTTTCGATCACAAACACTGAGAGGTGGCGCCCTTGGGCGCCTGCAAAGCGACATGCTTGCAAAGCGAATCATTCCATGCCTTGACGTCACCGCCGGGCGTGTGGTCAAGGGCATCAATTTCGTCGAACTGCGTGACGCCGGTGATCCGGTGGAGATCGCGCGCCGCTATGACGAGCAGGGCGCCGACGAACTGACCTTCCTGGACATTACCGCCAGCAGCGACCAGCGCGACATCATTTTGCACATCATCGAACAGGTGGCGTCCCAGGTGTTCATCCCGCTGACCGTTGGCGGGGGCGTGCGCAAAGTCGAGGATGTGCGGCGCCTGCTCAACGCGGGCGCGGACAAGATCAGCATCAACACATCGGCGGTGCAAAACCCGCAACTGGTAGCCGAAGCATCGGGCCGCTATGGCGCCCAGTGCATCGTCGTGGCCATCGACGCCAAGCAGGTGTCGCCAGGGCGCTGGAGCGTATTTACCCACGGTGGACGCAACGATACCGGCATGGATGTCATTGGCTGGGCACGCGAAGTCGAGCGCCTCGGGGCCGGCGAAATTCTCCTGACCAGCATGGATCGCGACGGGACACGCAACGGCTTCGACATCGGGCTCACCCGTGCGGTGGCGGACGCGGTGACCGTTCCGGTGATCGCCTCGGGTGGCGTGGGCAATCTCGATCATCTCGCTGATGGCGTGCTCCAGGGGCGGGCCGATGCCGTCCTGGCCGCGTCCATATTCCACTACGGCGAGTACACCGTGGGTCAGGCCAAGGCGCGCATGGCCGAACGCGGGATAGAGGTGCGGCAATGACTGCCTTGGGAGGTGCGGCGTTGACTGCCGCCGGGGTGCAGCCGTGAGCGTGTCCGAAATGGTTCCCCGCGCTGTCGATGATGGCTGGCTCGACGAGGTTGCCTGGGATGAGCGCGGCCTGGTTCCCGCGATCGCCCAGGAGGCGTTTACCAACCGGGTGCTGATGGTGGCCTGGATGAATCGCGAGGCGCTGCGCGAAACGGTGACCACCGGTCAGGCGGTGTACTGGTCGCGCTCGCGCAAGCGGCTGTGGCGCAAGGGGGAGGAGTCCGGGCACCAGCAGCGCCTGCGCGAACTGCGTATCGACTGCGACGCCGATGTGGTGCTTCTGAAGGTGGACCAGATCGGTGGCATCGCCTGCCACACCGGGCGCCACAATTGCTTTTTTCGCCGTCTTGAGGACGGCAGGTGGGTCGAAACCGACCCCGTACTGAAGTCTTCCAGCGAGATCTACGGAAAATGAGCGACGACGTGCTGGTCCGCCTTGGGCAGGTGATTGCCGGCAGGCGAGGCGGTGACCCCGACAAGTCCTACGTCGCGCGCCTTTTGCATCGCGGCGAGGATACGATCCTCAAGAAGATCGGCGAGGAAGCCACCGAGGCGGTAATGGCGGCCAAGGATGGCGACCGTGCCCGCATCGTCGGCGAGTTCGCGGATTTGTGGTTCCATTCGCTGGTCGCGCTTGAGCACTATGGGCTGGGGCCTGCCGACGTGCTCGCCGAACTCGCGCGCCGGGAAGGTTTGTCAGGCCTTGATGAAAAAGCCTCACGTGCAGATCCTTCGCGCAACAAGCCGTCTGCCAAAACCTGAATGAATGAGGACACGCCAAACATGACCCAGGCCACCGCCCATGACCCGGACTGCGTTTTCTGCAAGATCGTCGCCGGAAAGATCCCCAGCAAGAAACTCTACGAAGACGAGGAGCTGCTTGCCTTCCATGACATCAATCCATGGGCGCCGGTGCATTTTTTGCTCATCCCGAAGGAGCACCTGGAGTCGATGGCGCATACGCACGCGCGCCATGAGCTGCTCCTTGGTAGAATGATGCTTCTGGCGCCGAGGCTGGCGCTGGAAGCGGGGTGCAATCCGGGAACCGAAGGAGGGTTCCGGGTGCTGGTCAACAATGGGCGTGAAGGTGGCCAGGAAGTATTGCACTTGCACATGCATGTGATGGGCGGGCCAAGGCCGTGGAAACGCGGCTGAGGGTATTGATCGCATCAGCATGCATTACTGTGGCTGATCCATGCCGCAGGCCCGCGGCAACTGGAACGTGGCAAAGAAACCATAAAAACCGACGCTGCGTATTGACTGTCGATATCCACGTTTAACGGAGTATTTCCATGGGTTCATTCTCTATTTGGCATTGGCTGATCGTTCTGGTCATCGTCATGCTTGTTTTCGGTACGAAAAAGTTGCGCAACATGGGTTCCGACCTCGGTGGCGCGGTCAAGGGCTTCAAGGACGGCATGAAGGAAGGCGCCGCCGCAGGCGGTGCCGATCAGGCGTCCGCGTCGCCGTCCACCGCCGAGCCCGGCAAGGTCGGCCAGACCATCGACGTCAAGCCCGAAGAAAAAACCCGGGCCTGACCCTTGTGGTTCCCGCGCCAGGCTTGCGAGCCCGGCGCGGGAGCGCATTCCATTCACGCAATGTCAGCGTCCTGACGCGGTAGACCGCCATGTTCGACATCGGCTTCTCTGAAATGATCGTCATCGGGGTGGTGGCCCTTCTGGTCATCGGCCCCGAGAAGCTTCCGCGCGTCGCCCGCACCATCGGCGCGCTGATGGGGCGCGCGCAACGCTATGTCAATGATGTCAAGGCCGACATCAACCGCGAGATCGAACTCGACGAACTCAAGAAGCTGCGCACCACCGTGACCGAAGCGGCGCAGAGCATCGAGAGTTCGGTCAAGGAAACCGTGTCCGGTTTCGAGGCGCAGGCCGCCGAATTGAACAACCTTGCCAGCGGAACGGTTTCGCCCGCTGCCGAGGCAGCCCCGGCCGGGGCGCACGCGTCGACGCTCTCGCCGGAGGCCTCGGCCGCGGCGGACGAGGCCATCCGCCAGGCGCTTGCCGCCAGCGAAATGCCGGTGCCCGCGGCGATGCCGGTTTACGCGCCGTCGCCCGAAGCGCCTGCCGTTACAGCAAGCGCCGCCTCACCGGCCGCCGAGGCGGCCCCTCTGCCTGGCGCAAAAGCCTGATCGCAAGCGGTCGGACGGAAAGACTCAATGAGCGACGACATCCAGGACACCTTCATTTCCCACCTGGTCGAGTTGCGCGACCGCCTGTTGCGCAGTGTGGTGGTGTTCCTCGTCATTTTTTGCCTGGCGTTTTTCGTCTGGCCCAAGGCCGGACCGATCTATGATTTTCTCGCCTTGCCCCTGATACAGTCCTTGCCCCAGGGGACCAAGATGATCGCCACTTCGGTGATCTCGCCCTTTCTGGTGCCGCTCAAGGTGACGGCCATGCTCGCATTTGTGGTCGGCCTGCCGTTCTACCTGTTTCAGGCCTGGGCCTTCGTGGCGCCTGGCCTCTACAGCCACGAAAAGCGCCTCGCAATGCCGCTGGTCGTTTCGAGCACGGTATTGTTCCTTGCAGGTATCGCGTTTTGCTACTACATCGTGTTTGGCCAGTTCTTTTCGTTCATCAACTCGTTCGCACCGACCTCCATCACCCCGGCGCCGGACATCGAGGCTTATCTCGGCTTCGTGCTCACCATGTTCATCGCCTTTGGCGTGACCTTCGAAGTGCCGGTCGCGGTGGTCGTGCTGGTGATGGTGGGTATCGTCAGCGTTGCAAAGCTGAAGGAATGGCGCGGCTACTTTATCGTGGTCGCCTTCATCATAGCCGCGGTGGTCACCCCGCCCGATGTGGTGTCGCAGTTCGCGCTAGCGGTTCCGATGTGCATCCTTTACGAGGCCGGGCTTTTCTTCGCCAAATTTGTCGAGAAGAAGCGTACCGATGTGCCGGACGAGGATGCGCCGGCCGCGTCCGGTTCCTGAACCTGCGGGATCGACCGGGCGCTTTTCCGGTCCGGACTTCGATTATTCGCGCCCTTCGCGTGCGCTTCGTTGCGGTCGCGGGCGCTTGCCGACGGTGACGGTCAAGTCGATCGCCTCGCCCTTGCGCATGATCCGGAATTTGCCATCGTTGCCGGGCGTGAGCTGGGCGATCAGGTTCAGCATCTGGCTCGGATCGCGCACAGCGGTGCCTTCTACCTCCACCAGCACGTCGCCGGGCTTGATGCCGGCACGATCCGCCGGGCCGTTCCGGATGATGCCCGCTACCAGCACGCCCTGATTCTTGGGCAGCTTGAATGATTCCGCGAGATCCGGGGTGATCTCCTGCGGCTCTATGCCGATGAAGCCGCGCGTCACCGAGCCGGATGAAATGATCTGGTCCATCACCTGGCGCGCCATGTTCGCGGGAATCGCGAAGCCGATCCCGGCCGAGCCGCCGGTACGCGAATAGATCGCCGTGTTGATGCCCAGCAGCTGCCCGTTGGCGTCGACGAGAGCACCACCGGAATTGCCCGGATTGATGGCGGCGTCGGTCTGGATGAAATTCTCGAATGTGCTGATGCCCAGTTGTGATCGTCCGAGTGCAGAGACGATGCCCAGGGTGACGGTTTGCCCCACACCGTAAGGGTTGCCGATGGCCAGCACCACGTCGCCAACCCGCGCGGCCTCCGGGCGTCCGAACACAATGGCCGGTATGTTGGGCAAATCGATCTTGATCACGGCCAGGTCGGACTCCGGATCGCCGCCGACGATCTTGGCCTGCGCCTTGCGGTTGTCCGAGAGCAGCACCTCTATTTCGTCGGCGGATTCAATCACGTGGTAGTTGGTCAACACATAACCCTGGGCGCTGACGATCACGCCAGAGCCCAGGCTGTTCGAGCGGCGTGCCGTGCCACGCCCGTTCTCTTCGCGGTCCTTGCCGAAAAAATGCCGGAACAGCGGGTCGTTCATGAACGGATGCTGCGGCAGTTTCACCTCCTTGGAAGTGAAAATGTTTACCACCGCAGGCATGGCGCGTCGCGCGGCTTCGCTGTAGGACGCGGTCTGACGCGCGCCCTCGGGAGCCGGGCCGGTTTCAGTCGCAACGCGCGGGGCGGGCGGGCTCGCCGGCGTCGCCGCGGGAGCGGGAGCAGATGCGACACCCGGCACGCGGGCGATCCAGTCCGGCTTGACCGTTGCGACCACGAACCAGACGCCCAGGCAAATGGTCGCGGTCTGGGAGAATATCAACCACAAGTGGCGGAACATGGGGGTGGCAATGGTGACCAGGGTGGAAGCAAAGGTATTGCTCGGAGCGCTTGATGAACTGATGGAACCGGCGCGCTTCCGGGATTATTGCCCAAACGGCATGCAGGTGGAAGGAAAGCCGGACATCGGCCTGCTGGCCACCGGCGTCACCGCTTCGCTGGCATTCATCGAAGCCGCCATAGGCGCAGGTGCCGACGCGCTGCTGGTGCACCACGGATTGTTCTGGAAAGGCGATGACATGCGGGTGGTCGGGCCGAAACGGCGCCGACTCGGGCTTCTGCTGGCAAACCAGATCAACCTGTTTGCGTATCACCTCCCGCTCGACGCGCTGGCGGAAATGGGCAACAACGCCCAGTTGGGAACGCGCCTGGGGCTTGCCGCGGACGCCTGGTTCGGCGACCAGCAGATCGGTTGCGTCGGCAACCTTGGGGCCGCGGTGAGTGCCGGCGATTTTGCCAGCCGGGTCAAGATGGCTCTGTCGCGCGACCCCCTGCTCATCGGCGATCCGGCACTGCCGGTGCGGCGGGTGGCCTGGTGCAGCGGCGGTGCGCAAGGATATCTCGAGGCGGCAATCGCTAGCGGATGCGATCTCTACCTGAGTGGCGAGGTTTCAGAGCAGACCACCCACCTCGCGCGGGAAGCCGGCGTCGCCTACATCGCCGCCGGTCACCACGCCACAGAGAGGTACGGTGCCGAAGCGGTTGGCCGCTATCTGGCGGGCCGCTTCGGCATACGTCACGTGCATATCGACATCGACAACCCGGCCTGAGCGAGGGCTGCCGAAGGGGACCCCTTGGGTCCTTCGGACTACTTCTTCAGTGCGTCGCGGATTTCGCGCAGGAGTACCACGTCTTCCGGTGTGGCCGGCGGAGGCGGTGGCGCGGCTGCGGGCTCTTCCTTCTTCATCCGGTTGATCTGCTTGACCATCAGGAAGATGATGAAAGCGAGGATGATGAAATTGACCGCCACGGTGATGAAGCCGCCATAGGCGAACACCGGAATGCCCGCCTTCTTGAGTTCAGCCAGTGCGACCAGGTTGTTTGGATTCTTGCCGAGAACGATGAACAGGTTGGAAAAATCGAGGGCACCGAAAATGCTTCCGACAATCGGCATGATGATGTCGCCCACCAGCGAGTCGACAATCTTTCCAAAAGCCCCTCCGATGATCACGCCAACCGCCAGGTCGATTACGTTTCCCTTGACCGCGAACTCGCGGAATTCCGACATCATGCCCATGTTAACCCCTACTTTCACGATGGTTTTTTAAGTTGATAGCTTCAATGTGAAGCCGGAGGGAGGTTACATTTAGCCCCGGATTTTGGCAAGAAAATGCGCTTAAGGTCATGAAATTGAAGGAGATTTCCGGAAATCCTTTAAAGCTGTGCGGCGATCCGGTATAATTTTGCGTTTGCCGCATTTTCAAGCGGCCGTCTCGATTCCAAGGTCCTAGAGGCATTTTCCCCATGAGTAACGATCAACCCGACGACAACGGGCGGCGCACCGCCATTGTCGCTACCTCGGTCGTGGGCGGTATTGGCGCGCTTTGCACGGCCTATCCGTTCGTGGCGACCTTCGCTCCGTCCGAAAAGGCGCGCGCCGCTGGCGCCCCCATTGAAGTTGACATCGGTCAGTTGAAAGAAGGCGAACTGATCGTCGCCGAGTGGCGCGGCAAGCCGGTCTGGATCCTGAAGCGCAGCAAGGACATGCTTGCCTCGCTGGCCAAGACCGAGTCCAAGGTTGCCGACCCCAAGTCCGAGCGCAAGCCTTCGGAACTGACGCCCGAGTACTGTCGCAATCAGGCCCGTTCCATCAAGCCGGAGATCCTGGTGGCCGTGGGCATCTGCTCGCACCTCGGGTGCTCGCCGTCGGGCCCGTTCCCTACCGGCGCCAATGTCGCGCTGGGCGAGGACATGGGGTTTGTATGCCCCTGCCATGGTTCGACGTTCGACATGGCCGGGCGTGTCTGGAAGGCCAAACCCGCGCCGGACAACCTCGAGATTCCGCCACACATGTACCTGTCCGACACCAAGCTCGTGATCGGCGAAGACAAGAAGGGGGCATAGGAGCATGGCTGCTGGCAAGAAGGAACCGGTGGTCGTCACCGGACTGGGCGCGTTGGACAAGCCCGCAAGCGGTCTCCTGACCTGGGTCGATCAGCGCTTCCCGCTGATGGAAAACTGGAAGGCGCACCTGTCGGAGTACTACGCGCCGAAGAACATGAATTTCTGGTACTTCTTCGGCTCGCTGGCCATGCTGGTGCTGGTGATCCAGATCGTCACCGGGATCTTCCTGGTCATGCACTACAAGCCCGACGCGGCGAAAGCCTTCGAGTCGGTCGAGTACATCATGCGCGAGGTGCCATGGGGCTGGCTGGTGCGCTACATGCACTCCACCGGCGCCTCGATGTTCTTCGTGGTCGTCTACCTGCACATGTTCCGCGGCCTGCTCTACGGCTCGTATCGCAAGCCGCGCGAATTGATCTGGGTGTTCGGCGTGATGATCTTCCTGTGCCTGATGGGCGAGGCGTTCTTCGGCTACCTGTTGCCGTGGGGCCAGATGTCCTACTGGGGCGCGCAGGTGATCGTAAATCTGGCTTCGGCCATTCCGGTGATCGGGCCTGACCTGGCGATCTGGGTGCGCGGAGACTTCGTCGTCGGCGATGCCACCCTGAACCGCTTTTTCTCGTTCCACGTGATCGCCCTGCCGTTGGTGCTGCTTGGCCTCGTGGCGGCCCACATCCTGGCGCTGCATGAAGTGGGGTCCAACAACCCCGACGGCATCGAGATCAAGGAGAACAAGGATCCGAAAACCGGCATCCCGCTCGACGGCATTCCCTTCCATCCGTACTACACCGTGCATGACATTTTCGGCGTGGTGGTGTTCCTGATGGTGTTCTCGGCGATTGTGTTCTTCGCCCCTGAAATGGGCGGCTACTTCCTCGAGTACAACAACTTCATTCCCGCCGATCCGCTGAAGACGCCCGCGCACATCGCGCCGGTGTGGTACTTCACGCCCTACTACTCGATCCTGCGTGCGATGGTGTGGAACTTCTTCTGGATCGATGCCAAGGTATGGGGCGTGGTCGCCATGGGCGCGTCGACGATGATCTTCTTTTTCTTGCCCTGGCTCGACCGGTCGCCGGTGAAGTCGATCCGCTATCGCCCGACGCTGCATTTTTACATCTACACCATTTTCGTGATCGCCTTCCTGATCCTGGGCTACCTCGGTACCCAGCCGCCGTCGCCCGTGGGCGAGGTGGTATCTCAGGTTTGCACGGTGATTTATTTCGGCTTCTTCCTCGGCATGCCGTGGTGGAGCCGCTGGGGCCAGTTCAAGCCGGTGCCCGCGCGCTTGACCATGTAAAAGGGCTAGGTTCCGTAATGAAAATAATCAAACATACCCTGGGCGCCGCCGCGTTGTTCCTGGCCGCCATTTCGTCACCGGCCGGAGCATCCGAAGGTGGCATCGCGCTCGACCGCGCGCCGGCCGACCGTTTTACCGACATGCAGGCCCTGCAGCGCGGCGCCAAGCTGTTCGTCAACTACTGCCTCAATTGCCACGCGGCGCAGTCGATGCGCTACAACCGCCTCAAGGACATCGGCCTTACCGACCAGCAGATCAAGGACAACCTGCTGTTCACCGCCGACAAGGTGGGTGAACTCATGACCACCTCGCTGACGAAAAAGGACGGCAAGGAGTGGTTCGGCGCGGCGCCGCCCGACCTTTCGGTGATCGCACGTGCGCGTGCTTCCGGCGCGGGCAGCGGAGCCGACTGGCTCTACACCTACCTGCGTACGTTCTACCGCGACCCGTCACGCGAAACCGGCTGGAACAACCTGGCCTTTGCCAACGTCGGCATGCCGCACGTCCTGTACGAACTGCAGGGCGAGCAGGTCGCGAAGTACGCCAAGGAGAAGGACCCGCATGATCCTTCCAAGACGATCGAAAAGTTCGTCGGCTTCGAGCAGACCAAGCCGGGCAAGATGTCCAAGGTCGAGTACGACAGCGCCATCGCCGACCTCGTCGGTTTCCTGGTGTGGATGTCCGAGCCGGTTGCCGCGCAGCGCAAGCAGCTCGGCATCGCCGTGCTGATTTTCCTTGGTGTATTCCTGCTGCCATGCGCTTGGATGCTCAATCGCGCGTTCTGGAAAGACATTCATTGATTGAGCCGGCAGGGGCGGTGAATCCGCCTTTGCCGGTGCGATGCCAGCGCGGAATCGCTGGCGTGTTCAGTCGATTCCGCGTCCGGGTTCCGGACGACAAATGTGCCGGCAAGACCGGCACTGAAAGCTAGGGTTTGATCATGATGGTTTTGTACTCGGGTACCACCTGCCCCTTTTCGCATCGCTGCCGCTTCGTCCTCTATGAAAAGGGGATGGATTTCGAGATCAAGGACATCGATCTCTTCAGCAAGCCGGAAGACATTTCGGTGATGAATCCGTACGCCCAGGTGCCCATCCTGGTCGAACGCGACCTGATCCTGTACGAATCCAACATCATCAACGAATACATCGACGAGCGTTTCCCGCATCCGCAACTGATGCCGGCGGACCCTGTGATGCGCGGGCGTACCCGGCTGTTCCTGCTCAATTTCGAACGCGAATTGTTCATCCACATCGATTCGCTCGAAAAGGGCAACCAGAAGCAGCAGGACCGTGCGCGCGAGCGCGTGGCCGCCGTTCTTACCCAGCTGGCACCCAACCTGGCCAAGCAGAAGTGGATGCTGGGAGAAGAATTCACCATGCTCGACGTATCGATCGCGCCGCTCTTGTGGCGCCTTGATCACTACGGCATTTCGCTGCCGCGCCAGGCTGCGCCGGTGATGAAGTACGCCGAGCGCATTTTCAGCCGGCCCGCATTTTTCGAGGCGCTCACGCCCTCGGAAAAAGTGATGCGCAAGTAAGGCGCGAGGCAGCCGAAACGCGCCGCGCGAATTGCCGCCATTTCGAGGAACAAGCCATGGCAGAAGAGCGCAACGAACCGCACGACAGATCGACCCGCCCCTACCTGATCCGCGCGATCTACGAGTGGTGCACCGACAGCGGCTACACCCCCTACCTGGCGGTGGTCGTCAACGAGCGCACCCATGTGCCGCAGGAATTCGTCAAGGACGGCCAGATCGTCCTCAATGTGTCCTTCGACGCCACCAGCGGGCTCAAGATGGGCAACGAGGTCATCGAGTTCGCCGCGCGATTTGGCGGCGTGGCACGGGAGATTTCAGTGCCGATTGACCGTGTCGCCGCCATCTATGCACGCGAAAATGGTCACGGGATGGGGTTCGAGATTGTCGAGACCAAGGTTGAGCATGTGCCTGACGCCAAGGTCGACGCCCCGTCACCCGCCACCGCGCCTGAGCGTCCCAAGGCTGGCGGCAAGCCGAAGCTCACCGTTGTAAAGTAGGCGCCCGCGGTCCGGTTACGAACTTCGTCATAATTCATTCAAAAGCCGCCTTAGCTCAGTTGGTAGAGCAATCGCCTTGTAAGCGATAGGTCATCTGTTCGAGTCAGATAGGCGGCACCACTCAAACTGAGCCTTGGGGCTACGACGCGCGCCTGACGCGGGCTGTGAAGCGTGCCGGTAACCCCGCCGCGTCCCGTTCCGTATAGACAGGCGCTGTGCGGCGCACCGCCCGAATGCTCAGCCGATCGCGCCGCGCGCCTTCTCGACGTGTTTCACGCTGACCTCGGCCTCGCCGGCGTTGCGCGCGTCGCGTTCGGCCTGGTCGCGCAGGCGCTTGGCCGCGGAAATGCGCACCAGCACCGGCTGCGCATTGATGATGTCGTCAAGCACCGCGCGCGCGTCATCGAGCCACGGCAGTTCCTGATGCAGACGTGAGGGCGTGGCTTCGACGCGATCGAGGTCGGTGCCCAGCGGCAGGATGTTGAACAGCGCATCGAAGAGCGCGTTGCATACCTCCTGCACCACGTAGGTGGCGCCGGCATAGCCCATGAAGGGCGTGCCGGTATGGCGGCGGATGATCGCGCCCGGGAACGATGCCGGGATGTAGCTGGGCTTGAAGCCGGGCGGCCCGCCGCCGCCGCCTTCGGCCATGTACATGCGCTCGTTGTAGCTGCCGAACATGATCAATGGCGGTTTGGTGCGGATCAGGCGGCGCACCTCGTCGTTGTCGGTCTTGGCGCCGGGTTTGCGGGCCACCGCGAACTGGCATGGGAGGCCCAGTTCCTCGCCGAGAAAGTTGGCCAGGCCGCGGGTGTAGGTTTCATTGGCCACCACTGCGAAGCTGGCGGTGCCAAAAAAGTCCTGCGTGACCGAGCGCCACAGGTCCCACACCGGCTTGATGGTGGTGTGCTTCTCGCGCTCGATGAAGGGCTCGGGGTCGATGCCCAGGAGTTCCCCCAGCGAGCGCAGGAATTTCGTCGTGCTGTGCAAACCGATCGGCGCCTGCAGGTAGGGGCGGTCGAGCGCCTCGCACAGCATGCGGCCGAACTCGCGGTACATGCACACGTTGACTTCGGCGTTCGACAGCTTGGCCACATCGGCCAGGTGGCTGCCGAGCGGAAAGCTCAGGTTGACCTCGGCCCCGATGCCTTCGATCAGGCGGCGGATCTCGGCCAGGTCACTGGGCATGTTGAAGGTGCCGTAGGCCGGGCCGATGATGTTGACCTTGGGCTTTTCGCCGGGCTTGCGCGGTTTGACCGCCGGGATCTTGCGTTCGCCGTATTCGGTCCACAGCCAGAACATGGCGCGGTTGGCGCACTGCCACTGGTCTTCGTCGATGGTGCGCGGCAAAAAGCGCGCGATGTTGGTGCCTTCCGGCGTGACGCCGCCGCCGATCATCTCTGCGATCGATCCGGTCACCACCACGGCGGGCAGGTCGGGGTCGAGCACGGCATGGGCACGCTTCATCGAGCCTTCAGTGCCTTCACGGCCAAGCTGCTCCTCGGCCAGGCCGGTCACTACGATCGGCAACTCATGCGGCGGCAGCGCGTCGGTGTAATGCAGCACCGAGGTGACCGGCAGGTTCTCGCAGCCGACGGGGCCGTCGATGACCACCTGCAGTCCCTTGACGGCCGTGAACACATACACGGCACCCCAGTAGCCGCCCGCGCGGTCGTGGTCGAGTACGAGCATCAGAGCATCTCCTCCGCCTTGCGCTTCTTGTGCATCTTGATCACCTGGCGACGCACCTGATCACGGAACTCGGGCCGGTCTTTCGGCACGTCTTCCCAGATCCCCGCCGCATGGCCGGTGCCGACGCCGGCGAAAAAGTCGTTCATGGTGTCGAAGCGCGCCTTGTTGCCAAGCGCCGCGTTGACCACCGCCGCCAGCGAGCCTGCGCCCGCGGGGCCCATCAGCGGGCGTGCCGAAATCAGGTTGGTGAAATAAAGCGACGGCGTGCGCGCTTCCTTGGCCGCCTGCACCACCGGCGTGGTGCCGATGGCCAGATCGGGCTTGAATTCATGGAAGGCGGCCAGGTCCTGCTCCAGCGAGGCGCGGTATTGCACATGCACGCCCTTCGCCTCGAGCCACTGGCGGTCCGGTTCGCTCCAGGGGGTCTTCGGGCAGGCGGTGCCCACATAGCGCAGGTCGGCGCCGCTTTCGATCAGGAGGCGCGCGACCAGCAGTTCGGAACCTTCATAGCCGGAAAGCGTGATGCGGCCCTTGATCGGCATGCCGGCAAGCGCGCCCTTGATCGCAGGCAGGAATTTGTTCTTGGCGGCGTCGATCTTGTCCTGGCCGACATTCGCGGCGTTGCCGATGGCCTGCAGCCAGGCCTCGGTGCCATCGTGCCCGACCGGCGCGGAGCCGACGATGCTGCGCCCGGCGGCTTCGAATTCGCGGAAGCTGGCGGTATAGAACGGATGGATGGCCGCCACCGCGGCGCAATCGAGCGCGGCATACAGTTCACGCCATTCGCGGGTAGGGACCACCGGGCCGGCGGCCAGGCCCATCGGGTCGAGCATCATGCCGATGCCCACCGGGTCGGCGGGGAACATCTCGCCCACCAGCGTGATGGTCGGCTTGGCCGCGCGGCCGCCGCGCGGCGCTGCCACCGGCCCTTGCTCCGCCTCGTTGCGCGCATACCGGAGCATGGCACCGGCCAGCACGTCCTTGGCTTCCGCATGGGTGGGCACGCCGAAGCCCGGCACGTCGATACCGATGATGCGCACGCCGTTGATTTCCTTGGGCAGCAACTGCAGCGGCACGCCCGAGGCAGTGGGCACGCACAGGTTGGTGATGATCACCGTGTCGTAAAGGGCCGGGTCGGCCAGTTTGTAGACGGCCTCGCGGATGTCCTCGAAGAGCTTGCCGGTGACCAGCGACTCGGAATTGAACGGAACGTAGCCGACGGTGCGCTTGGCGCCGTAGAAATGCGAGGTGAAAGTGAGCCCATAGACACAGCATGCGGACCCTGACAGGATGGTCGCGGTGCGGCGCATGCGCAGGCCCACACGCAGCGAACCGAAGGCCGGGCACATCGATTGCGGCTGGTCGTGCGGACCCTTCGGATAGTCCTTCGCATATTGGTCGAGGGTGTCGCTCTTGCCCGCCGAGCGCGCGGCGGCTTCGAGTTGTTGTTTGCCGGAATGGCAGCCGAGGCCGTCGCCTTCGAGCGCTTGCGGATTGGCGACAGCGGCGTCCGGGGTGGCGATGGCATCCATGATGGGCTGTCCGTTCAGACGTTGTCGTAGACCACTTCGAGCGAAGGCTTGATGACCTCGGTCTTGCCGACCATGTCGAACAAGGTCGCCGGCTCCATCTGGAAATCGCGCCCGGTCGATTCGGCCGAGAACAGGCCCAGCAGCTGGTCCTGGGTTTGCGGTTTGGGGCGCACCGGCGGCGCTTCGGCAACGTTGGTGGCGAGCGTTTCGAACAGCGGTGCCCACTGCGTGCCGGGCCGGCCGATGATCTCGTAGCTGGCGCTCTTGCGGCGGATGTCTTCATGGGCCGGGATCGCGGCCAGCACCGGGATGCCGGCATTGGCGGCGAAGGCGGCGGCCTCGCCGGTGCCGTCGTCCTTGTTGATCACCATGCCGGCCACCCCGACGTTGCCACCGAGCTTGCGGAAATACTCCACCGCGCTGCAGACGTTGTTGGCGACGTACAGGGACTGCAAATCGTTGGAGCCGACCACGATGACCTTCTGGCACATGTCGCGGGCGATCGGCAGGCCGAAGCCGCCGCACACCACGTCGCCCAGGAAGTCGAGCAGCACGTAGTCGAAGCCCCACTCGTGGAAGCCGAGTTTTTCAAGGGTCTCGAAGCCGTGGATGATGCCGCGCCCACCGCAGCCGCGGCCGACCTCGGGGCCGCCGAGTTCCATGGCGAAAACGCCGTCGCGCTTGAAGCAGACGTCGCCAATCGATACCGCCTCGCCGGCGAGCTTCTTCTTCGACGAGGTCTCGATGATGGTCGGGCAGGCCTTGCCACCGAACAGAAGCGAGGTGGTGTCGCTCTTGGGGTCGCAGCCGATGAGCAACACCTTCTTGCCCTGCTGGGCCATCATGTAGGACAGGTTGGCGAGCGTGAAACTCTTGCCGATGCCGCCCTTGCCGTAAATGGCGATGATCTGGGTTTCCTTGGCTGGCGTGTCGCCGGCCGCTTCCGCCGGCGCGGAGGGTTCCTGCGCTGCCTCGTCGCGCAGCCGGGCGTGGAACTGCACAACTGAGGTGGCGGTGGCGTCAAGGGTTGTACTCATTGCACGTTTCTCCAGTCCAGGATCATCTTCAGGCAGGCGGGGTCGCCGAAAGCGGTTCGGTAAGCGGTGTCAGCCTCGGCGGCGGGATGACGGTGGGTAATCAGGCCATCGAGCGACAAGCGGCCGGATTCGGCCATCTCGCGCACGGCCTTGAGATCGTTCTCGTGCCACTGCGCGGCGATGCGAATGCGTGCCTCGCGCATGAAGGCGGGCGGAAAGTTGAACGATAGCGGTTCGTCGTAGAAGCCCGCCAGCACGATCTCGCCGCCAGGGGCCAGGCGCGCCACCAGGGTATCGAGCAGGTCGCCGGCACCGCTTACATCGCAGATGGTGCGGTAGTTGCGTCGTTCATCAGTGGCCGGGTCGATCACGGCGTAGCCCTGCGCGCCGCTGCGGCGGTCGGGATTGGTCTCCCACACCGTGGGCGATGCACCGGCCGCGACGGCCAGGCGTGCGAGCATGCGGCCGAGCACGCCGTGGCCGACGATCAGGTCGGGCTGGCGCGCGCCTTCGACAGAACAGGCGTGAAAGGCGGTCGCGCCCAGAGCCAGCAGCACACCCAATTCGCCGAACGATTCGGCGATGGGCAAGGCGCGCGTGCCTGGTACCACCACACGCGCGGCAGCACCACCGAACAGGCCGCGCACGTCGCCGTAGCATTTCGCGCCCGGCACGAACACATGTTCTCCGACCTTGCGGGACGACGCCGCGCCCGCCTCGATGACACGCCCGACGGATTCGTAACCCGGCACCAGTGGGTAGCCCATGCCGGGGAAATGCGGCATGCGGCCGGACCAGAGCAGCCGCTCGGTGCCGGTGGAGATACCGCTCCATTCAATGTCGACCACGACATCTTCCGCGCCGGGAGGCGACAGGGGCAGCCTGGAAAGCACCAGGCGCTCCGGCTGTTCCAGCACGACTGCTACGGTGTCCATGGGTCT
This sequence comes from Burkholderiales bacterium, assembly GCA_965279115.1. Classification (GTDB taxonomy): domain Bacteria; phylum Pseudomonadota; class Gammaproteobacteria; order Burkholderiales; family JAEUOS01; genus JAEUOS01. The sequence goes on along the minus strand of OZ257137.1, from coordinate 978,208 downwards.
CCTTGCGGACGCGCGGTGCCTCCAAAAGCCGGGCACGACGTCTTGATCAAGTGTCAGTGTACTGACCCAATGAATAGTGTCAAGTTCAATTTACATACCCGCGAAGCCCTTGGGGGAAAAGGGCTTTTGGCACGCCGGGGCGGCTCCTGAGGTACCCGGTCTGTTTGCAGTGCCGGGTCAGCCAGGCGCTGCCGGCAGGGCTGCACGCACGGCCGCCGACAGGCCGCGCGCATCGGCGTAGGGCAGGGCGAGGTACAGGGCATTCATTTCACGTGCCAACTGTTGCGCCTGTGGCTGGGTGCGCGGCGACGTATCGACCAGCAGGGTCGCCACGCCGCTGGCACGCAGGGCACGCGCGGCGGATAGAGCATCAGCCTCGGCGGCTTCGCGTCCCGGCGCGCCGGCCCGGCCGATGTTGGCCTTGCCGTCGGTGAGAAACACGATGGACGGGGTTTCGCCATGCCGGCGCACGGCATCTGCGAGTTGGGCTGCGGCGTCGATGCCGGCGGCCAGCGGCGTGCCGCCGCCGCCGGGCAGGCCGCCCAGGCTGCGCTTGGCGCGCACCAGCGAGCGGGTCGGGGGCAGCAGCAGTTCGGCGCTGCGGCCGCGGAACGAGATCAGGGCGACACGGTCGCGCCGCACATAGCAGTCGGCGAGCAACAGTTCCACCGCGCCCTTGGCCTCGGCCAGGCGATTGAGGGCGGAGGAGCCGGAGGCGTCGACCACGAAGATGGTGGCGGTTTCGCTCTTCTGCTTGTAGCGGGTGACTCGGAAGTCCTGGGCGCGCACATCAACTCGCGGGCGGCGTGATCCGCTTGCTAAACCTTGGCCGGGAGCGGATTCGCGGCGGCGCAGGCGTTGCCAGGGGGCCGCCGCGCGCAGGGTTTCGATGATGTTGAGGCGATCGCCGCGTCGCGTGTCACCGGCGCGCACGCCGGCCGGCCGGCCGCGTTTGGCCTCCTTTTGCAAGGCACCGGCGCGCCCGCCGCCCTGCGAGCGTCGTGCGCGGTTTTCCGCACTGTGCAGTTGCGCCAGCAGACCGCGCGGCATGGCGGCTGTGGCCGCGGCCAGCAGCAGGTCTTCAAGCGTGCGCTCGTCCGGTGGCGGCGGGTCCGCCTGTTCGTCCTGTTCCGGTGGCGGATTGTCCTGTGCAGGCGGGTCGGGGGGCGGTTCCGGCGGCTCGGCTTCAGGTTCCTCCTGCTGCGGGTCCTGGGCCGGCGGCGGCAGCCGGGTGGCGCGCGGCGCCAGCACCAGGCGGCCGGCCAGGACGGCGTCGTTCTCGTCTGCCGCCGTGCGGCCATCGAGCGCGGCGGCGCAGCGGGCCGCATGCACGGCCATCAGCGTCGCGCGCGCGGAATCGATGCCCAGCGCCTGCGCCGTGGCGCACAGGGCTTCGATCAGCGGTGCGCCGACCCCGACCTTGGGCAGCAGCGCGCGCGCGGCGCCGAGTTCGGCGGCGTCGAAGGGGATGTCGTCCGCGTCGCGCAGGCCGATGTCGGTGAGGTCGAGGTGAAACGCCAGGCGATCCAGCAGCGCGGCTGGTGCGCGCTCGTCGTCGGCGATCCCTTCATCGAGCGCGACCACGCCGATGCGTGCCTGCGCGTCGGCGGTGAAGCCCTCGCGCGCGATCGAAATCGCGCCACGGTCAAGCGCCTGGGTCAGGTGTGCCGTGGTGGCGGGCGAGATGCGCTCGGCCATCGCGACAGTGAGCACGCCGGTATCGGTTTGCGCCAGGATACCTTGCTCGGCGACGGGCCGGCCGGCGTTGAGGGTGGCGGCCAGGTCGAGCCCGCCGAGAATGCGTGCCTCGGTGGCATGCAGGGGGAGGCGGCGCGACGGGGTGCGCGGTGCGAGCGCGCCGCCCAGGCAGGCCAGCCAGCGCTCGCGCACCGGACCGGCCGGGGCACGCACACAGATGCCGCCCAGCCCGTGCGGGTCAAGTGCGAAGAGTTGCGCGGCGGCCAGGGCATCGGCCCAGCGCGCCGCTGCCGGCGCGCCGGCCGGCGAATCGCTCATGGGGCGTAGATTTCCTCGATGGCGCGTTCGACGCGCGCGCTCGATCCCGAGTCGTCCAGTGGATCGCGACGCAGGCGGTGACGCAACGCCGAGGGGGCCACGCGGCGGACGTGCTGGTCATCGACTGTGGTCTTGCCATCGAAGGCAGCCAGCGAACGCGCGGCGCGCAGCAGGGTGAGTTCGGCGCGCAGGCCGTCGGTGCCCAGGCGCATGCACAGACGCGCGGCGCGCTCCAGCGTCGCATCGGGCACGGCCACCTTGGGCAGGCGCGCGCGCGCGTCGACGATCTTCTTGCGCAGCTTCTCGTCTTCCTTTTTCCAGGCGGCAATGAAGCCGGCGCGGTCGCGCTCGAAGGCGTCGCGGCGTTTGACCACCTCGATGCGCTCGGCCAGCCCCTCGGGGGTCTTGACCTCTACTGAAAGACCGAAACGGTCGAGCAACTGCGGCCGCAATTCACCTTCTTCAGGGTTGCCGCTGCCGACCAGAACGAAGCGCGCGGGATGGCGCACCGACAGCCCCTCGCGCTCGACCACGTTCTCGCCCGAGGCGGCGACGTCGATGAGCAGATCGACCAGATGGTCTTCGAGCAGGTTCACCTCGTCGATATAGAGGAAGCCGCGATTGGCGCGCGCCAGCAGGCCGGGTTCGAAGGCCTTTTCCCCCTGGGTGAGGGCGCGTTCGAGATCGAGTGCGCCGACCACGCGGTCTTCGGTGGCGCCCAGCGGCAGGTCGACCACCGGAACCGGGACAGATACAGGCTTCTTCGCGCCCTTGGCGTCGCGCGCGTGGCAATCGCCGCAGCCGGACGGATCGGCCTTCGGGTCGCAATGATAGATGCAGCCGGGCACCGCCGGCATTTCAGGCAGCAGGGCTGCGAGGGCGCGTACCGCGGTGGACTTGCCGGTGCCGCGGTCGCCGAACACCAGCACGCCGCCGACGGTCTGGTCGACCGCGGCAATCAACAGTGCGAGCTTCATCTCGTCCTGGCCGACGATGGCGGAAAACGGGAATGCGAGGGCCATGGTCAGTCGTCTTCCGGGCCGAGGGTGGCAAGGTGGCCCAAGCGGGAGGGAAGTGGCTCTGAGGCATGCATATTCGATTCCGGAGGTAAGGCCAAGTGTTCGCAAGCGGGAATCCTACCCGAGCCCGGCGGTGCCAGGGGTCACGGGCGCCACACAGAAAAAAAGGGCGCCCCGAAGGGCGCCTTTAAGGGGGGTTGCAACAAGACGTAAAAGGCGTTCGCGCGGACTTATTTGGATGCGGCTGGACGGCGCGCACTGGCGACCGCGGGTGGCACGGCTGCCGGCGCGGGGGCCGCTGCCACTGGCGCGCTGGTGGCATACATGGCCGGATAGTCCTTGGCGATTGCGGCGCCGTAGAGCGGTTTGTAGGCGCCCTGATGGCAGGTCGCACAGTTGGCCTTGGCGACATCCCCCTCCGGCCCCAGACGTTCCTTGGGGAAGCTGGCGGTGAGAGGCTGCATATAGCCGGTGTTCAGTGAGCGCACCATGCGGATACCGTGCCATGCGGTCGCCCGCTGCGGCGTGCTGCCCTCCCAAGAGCCGAACGACTGGGTGTTGTGGCAATAGGTGCAGTTGACGCCCAACGCGTCGGACATGTGGGTCATGAGGCTGTAGGTCCATTCCGCCTGCTTGATCGACTGGCGGTTGCCTTCCGGCAGCGCCGCGGCGCCGTAGACGCGGATTTCCTGCGCCTCTTTCAGGAAGGGCGTGAACGGGTCGATGGGCAGCGAAGCGTAGGCCGGCACCTTGGAGGGCACGTTCTGGCCGGCCCGATCGCCCATATGCGCGGATCGCGCGGTAGGACCCGAATCGGTGAACCAGACATTCTCGGGTACGGGCTTGCCGCGATGGCAGGTATAGCAGGTGACCCCGGTATCGGCCACGTGCGCCTTCCAGGAGCTGTTCACGTTGCGCGTCATCTGCAGCATCTTGCGCGCGACCACCTTGGTATAGAGGTCGTCGGACTCGAAGTTGCCACCGGCATGGCAGTAGGCGCAGCCTTGCTCAGGCGCCACCCATTGGGTGATCGCGACCATCGTGCGGGTGAACTCGGCGATGCCGAGATCGCCCAGGACCTGGACGTTCTTGTAGATGGTCGACACCGGCGGGCCGCCCGCGGGAACCGCCGGGACGGCTTCGGGGACCTGGTGCTTGGGGGACTGGGCCTCGACGGTGCGAGGGTTGTAGATGCCCACCATCGCCGTGCCGCGGTAACCGCGCTGTACGGATTCAATCGGCGGGCGCTCGCATCCGGCGAGCAGGGTCAGCGCCGCGAGCGCGCCGCCGACCAGCAGTTTGTGCATGCGGGCCTTGATCATTGCGCCACCCCCGTCATCGCGGCCGGATCGAGTACCGGCGGGAACACTTGCGGATAGAACGGCGCCACGCCGTGCTTGACCGCCCACAAATACCAGTTGTCGACCACCGTGCCGGTAAGCAGGATGCCGATTCCGCCGGTCAGCGGTGTGAGCACCGCGAACCACCATGCCCAGCGGTGGATCGATTCCATCGTCGCGTTGAAGCCCATGGTCCAGCGCCAGAACAGCGCCGCGCGTTCCGAGGCGGTGCCACGGTCGACGATCTGCTCAAGCTCCCGCTCGCCGCCGAAGCGGCTTACCGCGAGGATGGTCGCGCCGTGCATCGCGAACACCAGGGCCGAGCCGTACAGGAAGGCGATCGACAGCATGTGGAACGGGTTGTAGAACAGGTTGCCGTAGCGGATCGAGAACGCCGCCGTCCAGTCCAGGTGCGGGAAAATGCCGAACGGCACCGCCTCGCCCCAGCTGCCCATCAGCAAGGGGCGGAAGAAGCCGAGCACCAGGTAGAGCCAGATGGCCGCAGCGAAGGCCCATGCCACATGCGTGCCCATGCCGAGTGCGCGGGCGCGCCGATACATGCGGATCCACCAGAGCAGGATGGATAGCGTGAGGAAGAAGCCCGCCATCAGCCACCATCCGCCCTCGTTCAAGGGCGGGATCGACAGTCCCCATGCGGGTGACGGCGGTTCCAGTGCCAGCCAGGGAAGCTGCTTGATCATCTCGATCGGGCTGTAGTCGACCGAGGCGAGCATGTTCCAGCCCATGATCTGGATGGCGATGATGCCGCAGATGATCGAGGCGATGCCGTAGCCGCCGAGATAGATCGGGCCGACCTGTGAATCGCCGATCCTGCCCAGCAGGTGCACGAACCATGGTTGCTGCTCGCTGGTGACGCCCCACAGGCGTGAACCCAGGCCCGGCTTCATGGGTGTGCCCATGTAGGCCGGGGCACGCACCTGCACCTGGGTGAAAATGTTTTGGTATTCGATCATGATGTCCTCGTCGGGATGTTTTTCTCTAGCGCCAGATCGGAAGCTTCAGCCACCAGGTCCACCATTCGGGCCAGCCGCGGGTCCAGAAGGGGCCACTGATGACGATGCAGACAGCGCTCCAGAAAACTGCCGAGAGTGCGAGGAACAGCCCGAGGCGGTGAATGCCCAGGGTGCCGATCGAATAGCCGACGGCGTCGCGGAAGTAGGTGTTTTCGTGCTCGTTGGCCTTGTAGGGCTCGCCCGGCGCGGGATTGGCCGCCGACAGGACCAGCCCGCCATGCATGCCAAGCGCCAGGCAGGTGGTGAAGAAGAAGGTGATCGCCAGCATGTGCGCCGGGTTGTAATGGAAGTGCAGGTACTGGTAGCCGGTGTTGGACACCCAGTCGAGATGGGACAGGATGCCGTACGGGAAGCCGTGCCCCCAGGCGCCCATCAGGATCGGCCGCACGATTACAAGCGTCACGTAAGCCAGGATCGCGAACGAGAACGCGAACGGCACGTGAAATCCCATGCCCAGCTTGCGGCAGATTTCCACCTCGCGCAGTGCCCAAGAGACAAAGGCTCCGGTCGCGCAGACGGTGATCAGTTGCCACAAACCACCTTCCCGCAGCGGCGCCAATCCCAGCCCATAGCTCAGGTCCGGCGGGGCGATGTTGATCTGCCAAAGGTTCCAGGTGCCGCCGATCGCGGCGCCCCAGACGATGAGCGCAGTGCCGACGAGGCTGAAGAACACCGTCGTCACGCCGAAGAAGCCGACATAGAACGGCCCGACCCAGAAGTCGAACAGGTCGCCGCCCACGAGCGTCCCGCCACGGACGCGATATTTTTTCTCGAAACTCAGAATCGCCATTGCCAAATCCTCCGCCTGGCACTACCACTGTCTTTGTCGGAGCCGTGGCTCCGTTGCTTCCTCACTCCCGGGGCGGGCAAAGCTAGGCGATCGCTCGAGCCTTGCCCGCTACCCTTAGAGTCAGCCCTACTTTCCAGCCGGGGCCGTAGCAGGTGCCGGCATCGGCGCGTTTTGCGTCGCTGGTGCCTTTACCGTCTTTGGGCCGTCGATCCAGTTGTACTTGTTGGAACTCAGCAAGATGAAATGAATCATGAACGCGATGAACGCGAGCCCGATACCCTGAATGACAAAAGCCCTTCTGGGGTCAATCAAAAGCCAAATACGCCACATATTTCTTCTCCTGTCACATGAACATGAGGGGGATGACGGAATTCGCCGCCTTCCTCACTCCGTCAAAGAGCGACGTGAAATGCTCCGTTCCGGGAAACCACGAACGCCAATTCAGTCCCAGGGCACTGGCGGACACGACGATCAGCAGCAGAATCAGGAACATCAAACCGAAAACAACCGCGGCCAGCAGCCCTTCGTTTTGATGCCCCGCCGTTTGCAAACCACCCGATATATGCCTGTCAGACATGACCATCTCCCGTTCTCGGAATATTGCCGTCCATCTTTGCTTGCGCTCCGCGGACGCCCATCTACGTCACTACGAACTACGATCGCCTTGCAGCGCCCTTCAGGTCAGCCACGGACGCCATGCCCACACGAGAATGTGTGCAAAGACCGCAACCCCCACGAAGGCAAGCATGCTCGCCGAGTAGTGCCTGTGGAACTCCTGTGCTTCCGCTTCTGTGAGGCCGGAGTTCGAGCCCCCATGAAGTTGTCTTTCAGCCATATATGGGCCTCCAGTTTTGGCCTTGCGGCCGTTACCGCGCACTTCCCGCGCGGCGGGGATCGTCGCACCACGACAAACTACGACGTTCTCTTTGCCCATACTCCGCGGCAAGACTGTGAGCACCCCGCCCCGGAAATGTCCTGGACAATGTGATCACGGCGTCATTTCGGAGTGTAAACATTGCGATACATATAAACATGTAATCTTGGTTGTACGCCAGTTGATGTCATTTTTCAAGGGTTCGCTATCAATATTCCGGTCTGCAGTGGCATGCGCGTAGCCACCGGGCGAACCCGTGAAAACCCGGCGCGGTGCAATAGCGCAGCAAGTTCGTCAGCCGTGCGCGAGCGGCCGCGCCCCATGGCCAGCAGATAAAAGCCGAAGTACGCGTCGCCCATGGGCAAGGCGCCATGCGTGGCCGCCAGCGGTTCGGCGATGACGAGCGTGCCGTTGTCGGGAAGGAGCGCGCGCACGTTGCCAAGGATCGCCAGCACCGAGGCATCGTCGTGGTCGAACATGACGCGGATGAGCGAGACCACGTCCGCCCCGCTTGGCAGGGCGTCGGTGAAAAAATTGCCGCCGTATGCGCTGGCGCGATCCGCGATGCTGTGTGCGGCAAATTGCGCGCGCGCCCGCTCGGCCACCGCCGGCAGGTCGAACACCGAAACCTGCAGATGCGGATGGCGCCGCGCCGCGGCGACGGCGAAGCGGCCTTCGCCGCCGCCGATGTCCAGCAGGCGGGTGTGGCGCTTGAAGGCATAGGCGTCAAGCAGTTCTTCGGCGATCAGCGGCTGCGAGGCCGACATCAGCTTGCTGTATTCGATCGCGTGACCCGCTTCGACACCTGCGCGGGCGCGGTCGGCGGCGTAGGGCCAGTAGCTCGACAGCCGGGTGGCGCCGGCCTTGCCGCGCAACAGGGCCACAGGATCTTCGAGGTCGGCATACAGGAGCGCGTGATGCTCCACCATCGCTGTCAGCGCTTCATTGCCGACCATGGCGGCGCCGAGCTGCCCCAGGCCGACACGCTCCTCGCCGCGCCAGGCAAACAGACCCAGCGCGACACCGGCGCGCGCCAGGCGCACGGCGGCATCTTCATCGAGACCGGTGCGCTCCGCCAGCACCGCGAGCGGCAGGGGCCCGTCGGCGAGGATGCGAAATACGTCCAGGCGCACGCAGGCGAGCAGGATCTGCGAGTAGACGAAGCCGGCGCACAGGTCGAAAAGGTCGCGCGCGGCCTTGCGTGCCAGCGGTCGCGTCAGGGGAAACGCGGCGGCGCGGCGGCGAAATGCGGCGCTGGCGATCAGACGGTCGCGCCACGCGAACAGCCTGTCGAGCCATCCCGCGGACGGCGCTTGCGCAGCGGCATGCGTGTTCATGGGGATGGCCGTTGACCGCCTCAGGCCGCCACGGTGGCGAGTTCCTTGGGTACGTAGCTTTGTTTCGCCTCGGCAAGGATCAGGTCGCGCAGCCCGGCTGCTCCCGGGCATTCCGGGGGAATCGAATCGATCGCTTCCGAAAGCAGCAGGTCGAGACGTCGACGCGCGCCGTCAAGGCCCAGCTGCTCCGCCGCATTGGGTCTGCCGAGGGCGGCGTCCCGTCCCACCGGTTTGCCGAGTTCGTCCGGATTGGCGATGAGGTCGCGAATGTCGTCGGCGACCTGGTAGGCCTCGCCTAGGCGGTCCCCGAGGATACGCCAGCCGTCCGGTGCGGCGCCAGCCGCGGCCGCGCCGGCCATGGTAGCCGCGGCGAACAAGGCACCGGTTTTTTGCCGCTGGTACTCACGCAGTTGCACACTAGGCTCGCATTCCCACGCCTGTCCGGCGGCGATGCCGGTAGGCGCGCCGACCGCACGCGCCACGATGGTGACCAGGGAGGCAAGACGGTGGGGTGACAGTGCGCCGGCCTGTGCAAGTACCTGGAAGGCGAGAACGATCAGCGCATCACCGGTGAGGACCGCGAGGCGTTCGCCGAAGGCGGCGTGGACCGAGGGCTTGCCGCGGCGCGTGGGCGCGTTGTCGAAACAGGGCAGATCGTCATGTACCAGCGATGCGCAGTGCAGCAGCTCGATGGCAGAGGCAGCGGCGTCGGCGAGCGCGCGATTGTCGTCGCCGCAGGCGCACGCCACTGTCAGGGCCAGGCGCGGCCGCAGGCGTGCTCCGGCGGGAAACACGGCGTAGCGCATCGCCGCCAGCAGTCCCGGCGGGCCGCCATGGCCGCTGGCCAGCGCAAGCGAATGCGTGAGTGATCTTTCGATGGACTGCGCCAGACTGCGACGGATCGTGTTCATGGGCTCGCTCATGGGGCTTCTCCGCTAGGTGGCCGCGTCTCGGCGGTGTAATCAAAACAAAACATCAAACAGTGTCAACAAAGGTATACACATAATTTCGTCACGTCAACCGTTATCTTTGGCTTCGTCGCATGGCAACTGGGGGGCGGGCGAGGGCGCTCGCTCGGGATGGGCGATAGGGTTTGTGGCTCGGCGATCAACTGCCGGCGGCGTCTGGCAGGGCTGGGTCACTGGCGCCATTGCGGCGGCCGGACAAAAAAATATCCGGGATCGAAACCGCGGGGATTCGATCCCGGACCTGACGTTCCGCTTTGCGCGGAAGGCGTCTTCCTACTTCGGCTTCTGCTCGGGCTTCTGCTCAGGGACCGCCACGGCAGCCGTGGTGGTTTGCGCTTCCGCCTTTTTCACGGCAACCGGGGTTCCATTGGCATAGCCTTTGTACCAGTCGATCTGCGAGATCACAGCGACGTGTACGGCGAAGGCCGCCACTGCCACTGCGCCGAGGAACACGGGGATGCCAACGGTGGGTTTCACCACCAGCCAGACCTTGTGATAGATCATTTTCGTGTTCTCCTAGACAACCATCGACAAAATGCCAAGCGCCGCGGTCTGCACGCTGTCGAGCATGCCGGACACGGACGCCGTGGCGCCTTTGCCCCACGGGTGAGCCTGCCAGACCAGGAAGTGCGCGATCAACGCGATCCCGCCGAAATAGCGAGTCCCGCTGAGCAGATGGTCATGCAACTCGCGCGCCTCTGCATCCGTCAGTCCCGTTGGCCATACTTTTGAATCATCAGCCATAAGTTCTCCTCAACGGCCTTGCGGCCATTTTCCGTGCTCAACCCGCACGTGGGTATTCCACGACGCTGGCCTGCCAATGGAAAGCTTTTGGCACCTCACCTCGCCGCTACCGTATATTTAACGTTACATCTGCAAATGTCAAGGTATAGTTACGACTAGGGTGATTTTGGGGTGTCAACGGGCCATGACAGTTGCTGTCACGCAAAAGAACCTTCCCGATGCGGGGAAGCAGCGGTCGCATGGGTCCGAGTTTGTCCGGGACACGGTGGAAGTCGTCGGATCGGGTACGCCGCCAGGGGTGGGTCTAGTGGTGCTGGTGGATATCCGCCCTGCGGCGCGTTTGTGGGGCTATGTCGCCTTTTTGTTGGGGCGCTATCGGTTGCGGCGCGCGGCCGGCCTGCGGTTTTTCAAGATGCTCGGCAGCGGGCGCGATGGCGGATTCGGACTCAAGCCCAGCGCCTCGCGCCAGGGCATGTTCTGCGTGTTCGACAATGACACGGCGATCGACGCGTTCCTTGCCTCGCATGCGCTGATCCAGGGCTATCGCGCGCATGCCGCCGAGTTTTTCAGCGTGCGCCTGCGTGCCACCTCGGCGCGTGGCAGCTGGTCCGGCATGAAGCCATTCGAAGGGGCGAGCGCGCCGCCTGATGATGGCGCGGTAGCGCCGTCGCCGGTTGCCGCCCTGACACGCGCCTCGATCCGACCGGGAAGGGCGGTGCGATTCTGGCGGTATGCGCCACCGGCCGAAGTGTCACTCGGCCAGGCGCCGGGTTGCATGCTGGCCGTCGGCCTCGGCGAGGCGCCGGTCTTCCGGCAGGCCACCTTCAGCATCTGGACGAGTGCCGCATCCATGGATGCCTACGCGCGGCGCGGCGCCCATCAGGAGGCGATCCGCGCGTCCGCAGCCGGCAGCTACTTCACCGAATCGATGTTCGTTCGATTTACGCCCTACGACGCGCAAGGCATCTGGCATGGGCGCGGCGTCCCGCTGGGCCGGGAAGCGGTTTCGGCGCCATGAAAAATCAACGCGTGGTCGTGGTGGGCGCTGGCGTGGGCGGGCTGGTTGCCGCGCTGCTTCTGGCGCGGCGCGGCCTAGCGGTCACGCTGCTGGAAAAGTCGCCGACACCCGGCGGCAAGATGCGCAGGGTGATGGTCGATGGCGCCGGCATCGATGCGGGACCTACCGTGTTCACGATGCGCTGGATCTTCGACGCCATCTTCGCCGAGGTCGGCGAGACGCTTGAGTCGCATCTGCGGCTGACGCCACTGTCTGTCCTGGCACGCCATGCCTGGGAGGGCGATGCCCGACTGGACCTGCATGCAGACAGGGGGGCATCGGCGGAGGCGATCGGCCGCTTCGCCGGTCCGCAGGAGGCGCGCCGTTTCATCAGGTTTTGCGACCAGGCACGGCAGGTCTACAACGCCCTGGAGGGGCCCTACATCCGCTCGTCGCGCCCGACTCTGCTCGGAATGATGGGCGGCCTCGGGCCGCGCGGCCTGGCGGCACTTGCCGGCCTGGGGCCGTTCGCCAGCCTGTGGCGCGCGCTGGCGCGTCATTTCCATGACGCGCGGCTGCAGCAGTTGTTCGGCCGCTATGCCACCTACTGCGGTTCTTCGCCCTTCGCCGCGCCGGCTACGCTGATGCTGGTGGCGCAGGTCGAGATGGACGGTGTTTGGTCGGTCGATGGCGGCATGGCGGCAGTGGCTGGCGCGCTCGCCGGCATCGCGCGGCGTAATGGCGTCGCCATCCGCTACGACGCACCGTGCGCGGAGATCCTGGTGCAAGGCGGCCGAGCCTGCGGTGTCCGTCTCGCCGATGGCGAACAAATCGACGCCGATGCGGTGGTGTTCAATGGCGACGCCGCCGCCCTCGCGGAGGGTCTGGCGGGCGCCGGCGCGATAGCTGCAGTGCCCGCCGTACGGCGGGCCGAGCGGTCGTTGTCCGCGCTGACCTGGGCCATCAACGCGCGCACGTCCGGGTTTCCGCTGGTGCGGCACAACGTGTTTTTCACCTCGGACTGCGCATCCGAATTCAGCGACATTTTTGCCCACGGCCGCCTGCCGCGCGCCGGCACCGTGTACGTGTGCGCGCAGGACCGCGACGATGCGTGCCACCATGACGGCTCGCCCGAGCGCCTGCTTTGCCTGGTCAACGCACCGGCCAACGGCGATGCCGGCCTAGACGATTCAGAGGACATCCTTCAATGCGAACGCGCCAGCTTCTCACTTCTGCAACGGGCGGGACTCTCGATAGACCGCAATACCCGCAACACGGTGGTGACCGGCCCGCGACAGTTCGGTCATCTCTTTCCGGCCACCGGGGGGGCGCTGTACGGGCAGGCGTCGCACGGCTGGATGGCCTCTTTCCGGCGCCCGGGTGCGGCGAGCCGGTTGCCGGGCCTCTATCTGACCGGGGGCAGCGTGCATCCGGGGCCGGGGGTGCCGATGGCGGCGATGTCAGGCAGGCTGGCGGCCGCGACCGTCATGGCGGGCCTCGATTCGACCAGCAAGTCCCGGACGGTGGTTATCTCTGGTGGTATCTCGACGCGCTCAGCGACGACGGCCGCCACGGGTTGACCATCATCGCTTTCGTAGGCAGCGTCTTTTCTCCCTACTACTCGTGGGCACTGGGGCGCGGCCAGGGGCAGGCGGATGACTTCTGCGCGCTCAATGTGGCGCTGTACGGCCGGCCGCGCCGCTGGACCATGACCGAGCGTGGACGCGCCAGCATAAGCCGCGATGCCAGCCACTTCAGTATCGGTCCCAGCGCCGTGCGCTGGACTGGCGAGCATCTGGAGATCAGGATCGACGAGATCAATGTGCCATGGCCGATGCGGGTGCGCGGCACGGTGCGGGTGTTTCCCGAAGGCCTATCGCGCTTCGCCGCGGCACTCGACGATGCAGGCAGGCATCGATGGGGGCCGATCGCGCCGTGCGCGCGCGTGGAAGCGTCGTTCGAGACGCCCGGGCTTTCATGGAAGGGCGCGGGGTATCTTGATTCGAACGAGGGCGACGAGCCGATCGACGTCCCGTTCAGGGACTGGGACTGGGCGCGCGCGCGGTTCTCCGACGGCAGTACCGGGGTGATTTATGACGTGCGGCAAAAGCACGGTGCCGACCGCGTGCTGGCCCTGCGGTTCAAGCGGAACGGCGATGCGACGGAATTCGAGGCGCCGCCGCGCCAGCGCCTGCCGACAAGCTTGTGGCAGGTCAAGCGCACCATGCGCAGCGACGAGGGGAGTGCCCCGCGCCTGGTGCACACCCTCGAGGATGCGCCGTTTTACGTGCGCTCGATGGTGCAGTCGGGCATGCGAGGCGAACGCGTCACCGCGTTCCACGAAACCCTGGACGCGCCGCGGCTGTCTTCGCAACTGGTAAAGATGCTGCTGCCCGTCCGCATGCCGCGGCGGGCCTGAGCGCCGGCCTGCCGCGCCTCAGGGCCCGGGCAGGCGTCCGTAGACGGCGTTGGTGCGGTCACGTTCTTCGAGACGCATGAACAGCGCTATCACCCAGCCTATCCGGTCGTCGATGCTGCGCCGCGGTTTCGGCACGCCACGCTCGCCGTTTGCCTGTCGGTCATGCGCGGTGACCGCATCGATCATGAACTGCACTTCGGCCAGGGCGGCCAGGTCACGATGGCGGCGCGGCAGGTTGGCCGCCGCCAGCGCGCGGATCAGCAGGGCGAACTTGCGCCGTCCGCCCACTACGGCACGTCGGTTCACCGAATCCATTTGCGCGCGCTCGATCTCGCGACCGATCTCGGCGTACACCAGGCGAGCCCCCATGATGGCGGGGCGGCAATCCAGGCGCAGCGCGCCGATGCCTTGCTCGGCGCGTTTGTACAGCAGGTCCGCAGCCTCCAGCAGCCGGCCCACCACACCGGCCAGCGCGGCATTGAACTCGGGCGCACGCAGCCATTGGTCGGGGTCGATGCCGGCCTCGCGCATCCAGGAGAGGGGCAGGTAGAGGCGGCCGGCGCGCGCGTCCTCACCGACGTCGCGCGCGATGTTGGTCAGCTGCATGGCCACCCCGAGATCGCAAGCGCGTGCCAGCGCCTCCTGCGATCGCGCACCCATGATGAGCGCCATCATCGCGCCCACGGTGCCGGCCACCCGCGCTGCATAGTCATAGAGCGCGGAGAGGGTTTCATAGCGCCTGCCCGCGGTGTCCCATTCGAAGCCCTCGACCAGCGCGAGCGGCAGCGCCGGCGGGATGCCATAGCGGTGCACGACGGTGGCGAAGGCGCGATCGGCCGGGATGTCGGCCGGCCCGCCTGCGTAGATGCGCTCGAGACGGTCCTTGAGCATGTCGACGGCGCCGGCGGTCTCGGCGGCCAGGTCGATGGCGTCGTCAGCCATGCGGCAAAAAGCGTACAGCGCGATTGACGGTGCGCGCACGCGCAGCGGCAGGATCCGCGAGGCGGCGAAGAACGACTTCGAGCCGCCGCGCATGAGCGACTCGCAATCCGCGAGGTCGTCCCCGGTGGCGCGGAGACCGGTATCAGCGTGCGAAGGATTTTGCATCGGGGAGTACCGTTTCAAGTGCCTTGGCGGAGGAGAGGACGCCGGGGATGCCGGCACCAGGATGGGTCCCGGCGCCGACCATGAACAATCCGGCAACGTCCTCGCTGCGGTTGTGCGGGCGGAACCAGGCGCTCTGCAGCAGGTGCGGTTCGAGTCCGAAGGCCGCCCCCTTGTAGGACAACAGCCGGTCGTGAAAATCCTGCGGTGTGGTCATGAAGGAAGTGGCGACATGCGCCTCGAAGCCCGGCAGCACGGTGGCGTCGAGCCGGCGCGCGATCGCCTGGCGATACTTCTCGGCATGAACGTGCCAGTCGGTGCCGCTGTCCAGGTGGGGCACCGGCGAGAGCGCGTAGAAGGTGTCACAGCCGTCCGGCGCCATCGAGGGGTCGGTGGCGGTCGGGCGATGCAGGTAGAGGCTGAAGTCCTCGGCCAGCACGTGCCGGTTGAAGATGTCCTTGAGCAGCCCCTGGTAACGCGGACCGAGAACCATCATGTGGTGTGGAACGTCCGGGAACCGCTTGCGGGTACCGAAGTACCACACGAACAGGCTCATGGAGTGGCGGCCGCGTTCGACGCGGCGGTCGGTCCAGTGGCGCCGGTGCTGCGGCGCGATCAGGTGCCGGTAGGTCCAGCTGGTATCCGCGTTGGACACCACGATGTCGGCAGCGACATGCTCGCCATCGGCCAGAAGCACGCCGGTGGCACGTCCGCTCTCAACGGTGATCTGCCGGACTTCCGCATTGCAGCGGATCGTCGACCCTTGCCCGCGAATCAATCCGGCCAGGCCGGCAACCAGGGAGCCGGTGCCGCCCATGGCCCAATGCACGCCCCATTTGCGCTCCAGCGAGGTGATGAGGCTGTAGACGCAGGTGACCGCCATGGGATTGCCGCCGATCAGGAGCGGGTGGAAACTCATGACCACCCGCAACTTCGGGTCGCGCAGGTAGGACGACACCATGGCGTGGATGGTGCGCCAGGCGCGCATCTTCATCATCGCAGGCAAGGCGCGCATCAGGTCGCCGATGGAGTCGAACGCGACCGCGCCCAGACCCTCGAAGCCGAGCCGGTAGCACTGCTCGGCCTCTTGCAGGAAGCGTTCGTACCCAGGCAGATCGGCCGGTGCGAAGCGCGCCACTTCAGCGCGCATCGCCTGCGGGTCGCTGTTGTAGTCGAACCAGGTGCCGTCGTCGAAGCGGATGCGGTAGAACGGATCGAGCGCGCGCATCTCGACATCGTCGGCCATGCGGCGCCCGCAAAGCGTCCAGAGCTCCTCCAGCAACTGCGGCGCGGTCACGATGGTGGGGCCCGCGTCGAAGACAAAGCCATCGCGCCGATGCACATAGGCGCGCCCGCCGGGACTGTCGAGCTTTTCCAGCATGGTCACCCGGTAGCCGCGTGCGGCCAGGCGGATCGCGGCCGCCAGGCCGCCAAAGCCGCTGCCGATCACCACGGCATGTGGCCGGCCGCCCTGCAGCAAGGCGGGGGGTACGTCCGGAGTGGAGCGGGTCATCGGGCGAGTCCTTCCGGATTGGGGCTGTCCTGTCGCCAGGCATGCTGTCTGCGACCCCAGCGCAATACCAGCGCAGCTACGCGGCGCGGGTCTTCCTCGTGGGCCAGGTGGCCGAGCCCTGCCAGTCGTGCGAAACGTGCGCGCGGAATGCGTCCGACGAGTTCGCGTGCATGGCGTGGCGGGATGGTGCGATCGTTGTCCGCGGCGGCCAGCAGCATGGGTACCGACATGCGCGGCAAAGCCGGTCCGAGGGAGGAAAGGTTCCAGCCTGCCATCATGGCAAGCGCCGCACCCACGTGTACCGGATTGCGCGCCAGCCGGGCGTAGAACGCTGCGCCATCGCTATCGAGTACCGAGCCGGTTTCCGCGAGCAGTCGCTCGACCAGCGGTGAGTTGGCAGCATGCCGCGCGAACAGTCCCGGAACCTGCGGGATGCGCGCGAGCGCTTTGGCCATGGGTGAAAAAATGACGCCTGACAACCCGGGAAGGGGCAGGAAGGCGCCATTGATGCTCACCACACTGCAGTCGGCCAGATGGCCGTCGAGGTTCATGCGTGCGAGGATGGCGGCGCCGGCGGAATGTCCCAAGGCGACGGCTGGCCGGGCTTTCAGCACGTCCAGAAGTCCTGACACGGCCGCGGCGAACGCAGCGATCGAATATCGCCCAGCGGCGGGGGCTTGTGTGAAGGCATGTCCGGGCAGATCCGGTGCGACCACGGTGAAATGGCGCGCCAGCAGCGGTGCGAGGTCGCGCCATGAATGGGTCGACGAGCCGGTGCCGTGGAGCATGAGCAATACCGGGCCGCGCCCCATGATCTGCACATGCCACACCAGTGATGCGGCACTGACGAAGCGGCTGCTGCCGCGATTCGGCCAGTCGCGCCCGTCGCAGTCCCACAGCAGCTTTTGCGGTGCGGATGTCATCCGCAGCGGAGAAAAGCGTGTGCCGCCCAGGCCGGTGGTTTCCATTTCGCGGGTCATGGCGGTTTCAGGCGCGCCAGCGGCGTTTGAGGTCGGCGAGATGGGCCGCCAGCGAGGCCAGCATGCACGGCCCGACCACGGTCCAATCGGCGCCCGATGCAGCCAGCCGCAAGGCCAGGATGAGGCATGCGCCGGCGAGCAGGTTGGGCAGCAGATCGCCCGCGGGAATGCCTCGGCCGGTCCACGCGGTGTATGCGAGCAGGGCAGCACATTCGAGTACCGTCATGACGAGGACCAGGTCGACCAGGCGTGGGGTGTCAAAGATCTCGCTTGTCATTGCGCGCTCCCGTTTACACGCCGTTGGCCGTATCGCCGCGCTCGCCGCCGACGATGCGCTGGCGCACGCGTCGCAGCGCAAGGACGATGAATACGACCACCAGCGGCACGGAGAGACCTGCGGCCAGGTCGGGATCAACGCGCAGCCCCGCGGCCTTCAGTGCCTTGGCGAAATAGCCGACGATCCCGACGATGTAATAGGTGATCGCGGCGACCGACAGGCCTTCAACGGTCTGCTGCAGGCGCAACTGCAGGCGGGCGCGCCGGTCCATCGAGGCCAGCAGCGCCTGGTTCTGGCGCTCGCGCGCGATGTCGACACGGGTCGACAGCAACGCGCTGGCGCGGGCGACCCGTTCGGAAAGGTCGTGCAGCCGGCGCGATACGGAAGAGCAGGTGGCCATCGCCGGCGCCAGGCGGCGGTTCATGAATTCCTCGATGGTCTGAAAGCCCGCCATGCGCGTTTCGCGCAATTCGACAATCCGCCGGTTGACCAGGTCGTGGTAGGCGCGCGCCGCCCCGAAGCGGAAACTGCTTGCGGCCAGGCCGCTTTCAACCTCCGCGGCGAGCCGGGACAGTTCGCCCAGGAGCTTTTCGTCGCGATCGCCGTCGCGCGCCATGTCATCGGTGAGTGTGGCCAGCGCGCGTTCGATAGCCAGCACCCGAGGGGCCTGGCGCCGCGCGATCGGCAGCGCCAGCAAGGCCATCATGCGATAGGCCTCGATCTCGAACAGCCGTTGCATCAGGCGGCCGGCCTGGCGCGGCGACAAGGCGGTGTCGAAGAGCACGAAGCGGGAGCAGCCGTCGTCGTGGATGCGGAAGTCGGTGAACGCATAGCCGGCACTCTCGCCGACGGCGGCGCCGATGGCGACATTGCCGCTGAAGTACTCGGCCATGCGCGCGACGTCCGGCGTACCCGCCGGGGTCTTCGCGAGTTTCGCATGGGAGGCGACCATGGTCACGCCTGGAATGCCTGACAACCAGCCGGCGGGCAGGAGGCTCATGGCGGTCTCGGCGAACGGCGTTTCGGACAGACCAGAGACGAAGAATGTGTAGCTGGAAAACTCGCCGTGGCGCTCCCACTTGAAACGCAAGGAACTGAACCGCGCGGTGAAGTGCGTGGCGCTCGCGCCCGGCGGCGCGACGTGGAAGCGTTCGCACAGGACGGCCACGTGGCGCGATTCGCGCTCGCGCTCCTGTGTGTCGACCAGCACGGCCAGATAAGAAATGCGCGCCGGTGTTTCGAGCGCTTCCGGCGGCCGGGCGTGCACTTCGTTGGCCAACGCAAAGCGCTCGCCGTGGTCGGCCGGCATGGACATTAACGGCACGGTCGAACCTTCACCCAGCGAATGCATTCCGGGTCGGTTGCCAGGCGCCGGCCGCGCCGGATCACGTCTTTGCCATTCCCATCAGGTGCGCGAGATCCTTGAAGAAGATCCGCACGTGTGCCATCGGACGCTTGCGCACCAGCTTCTTGTTCATGTAGGCGTCGAAGGTGAGGGTCTGGACATCCTTGTCGCGGCAGATATTGACGAAGCTTTCGCGCCGTTTGTCGGTGGAGTACCAGAATTTCTGCATGATGCCGAGGATCCAGAACACCCGGCCGTGCTCGCGCATGAAGCGCTTGCGCGCCAGAGCCAGCGCGCGCGGGTTGCCCTGCGCCAGCGCGGTCTCGACGGCTTCCGCGGCGAAGCGGCCGCACGCCATGGCGTAGTAAATGCCTTCGCCCGATGCGGGTGCGACCACGCCGGCGGCGTCGCCGGCAAGGACGACATCGCGGCCGTTGTCCCATTTGCTTGCCGGCTTCATCGGGATGGGCGCGCCTTCGCGACGTACCGTTTGCGCCGAACCCAGCCCGGCCCACATGCGTACCTCGGCCACGGCGGCACGCTGCGAGAAGCCTTTTTGGGCGCTGCCGGTGCCGATACTGGCGGTCTCCCCGTGGGGAAAGATCCAGGCGTAGAAATCAGGAGAATGACGGCCGTTGTAGATCACATCGCAACGTCCCGGCAGGTAGTCGGCGCTGCCGTCGCGCGGCGCCTTGACGATTTCGTGATAGGCGAACACATAGGGAATCCTGGCGGCCTCCGGCACCGTCTGGGCCGCCACCGCGGAACGCGCGCCGTCGGCGGCGACCACCATGCGCGCGCGTACGCGCCGGTGCGGCGGGCCGCCGTCCGCGCCTTCGGCGCGATAGCAGATCACCGCAGTGCCGTCGGCATCGCGCTCGAAGCGCTCGAACGTACCGGTTTCGCGCACGGCTCCGGCGCCGGCGGCGCGTTCGCGCAACCATTCGTCGAAGTGCTCGCGATCGACCATGCCGACGAAGCCGTTCTCGATCGGAATGTCGACGCGTTTGTCGGAAGGGGCGATCATGCGCGCAGTGTCGATCTTGGCCACCAGCATTGAATCGGGAATGGCGAAGTCGCGGACAAGTCGCGGCGGAATCGCGCCGCCGCAAGGCTTGATGCGGCCGGCACGGTCAAGCAGCAGTACGGAACGGCCGGCACGTGCGAGGTCGGTGGCCGCGGTGGCTCCTGCCGGGCCGCCGCCCACCACCACCACATCGTAGGTTTTTTCGGTTTGTGTCATGGGTTTCCTCTTCAGGTTCCGACCATGCGGCTGCCCGGATATTCAGTGGCGGCCTTGCGGGGTTGTGCACTCTTTGCGGGGGTAATGCGCGAAGCGAGTACGGCGGCGAAAAAGAACAATATTCCTTCCAGGAAGAACACCGACGCATAGGCTGCAGCCTGTGAGCCGATCAGCAGGCGCGCGATGTCGCTGGCACCCGCCCCGGCCATGCCGCCCAGTCCGAACGCCACCGCCTGGGCTGCGCCCCACAGTCCCATCCGCACGCCTTCGCGCGCCTTCGGCCCGTCGCTGGCCAGTCGCATCATCGAGCCGATGGCGGCGATCGAGAACGCGCCGTTGAAGACACCGAGCGTGAATACCGACACCTTGAGCGGCCAGGTCGGGCCCACGGCGCCCGCCATCACCAGGCTCATGAGTGCGAATCCGGAGGCGATGCAGCCGAATATGGTCCAGTTCTTCAGCGAGCCCAGCCAGGAGTTGCGCGCCACGCCGGCGCACAGCGCCACCAGCAGCATGCCCGCGAGCACCCCGCCGTGTTGCAGGCCTGCGAGTCGGGTCGATTCGCCTGGCGTGTAGCCGAAGACAATGCCTGCAAAAGGCTCGAGGATCAGGTCCTGGGCGCTGTAGGCCAGCATGGAAATGAACACGAAGATGGTGAAGCGGCGTGCGTCCGCATCGGCCCAGACCTGGGCAAGCGCCTGGCGAAACGGCGGCGCGGGTTGGTCGTTTGTCTCGGTGGGCGCGGACGTACCGCTGCCTTCGACATTGCGGATGGCGAGCCATGCGGTGATGAAGGCGAGCAGGCTCACGCCGCTGGTCACAGCCACGAGGCGCGCGGGAGAAAAGGGGTCGAGCAAGTGTCCGGCCGACGTGGCGGTGATGATGAAGCCGCCGATCATCATCAACCAGACGATGGTGGCAGCCGGCGCGCGGCGCTCGGGAATGACCCGCTTGGCCAAAAGCACCAGGAGCGAGGTGCCTGCGGCGCCCACACCCAAGCCGATCAGGCAGAAGGCCACGACTGCCAGCAGCGTGCCAAGCACGATATGCGTGGACATCAATATGGTGGCGCATGAGGCGGCGATTCCGCCGCAGGCGAGCACCGCCATGCCGCCTATGATCCAGGGTGTTCGGCGGCCGCCAACGTCGGATCCGTAGCCCAGGCGCGGCCGCAGGACCTGGACCATGTAGTGAATGGCGACGAGCACACCCGGCAACATCGCCGGCAGCGCCAACTCGACCACCATGACACGGTTGAGTGTAGACGTGGTCAGGACGACGATGGCGCCGAGTGACATCTGCACCAGCCCGAGGCGCGCGATTCCCAGCCAGGAAAGCGGCTTGTGCGTCATGCCGCGCCTCGTGCCAGCGCCTGTATGCCGAACGCGCTGACCAGCATGCCGATGACGAAGAAGTTAACGCCCACGGCGCTGTACCAGGTGGCGCGGCCGCGCGGATCCTTGAGGAAGCGGCCCATCAGCACCAGTTGCACGGACAACAGCATGCCGACCGCAAATGCATGCCAGGGACGGTCCCAGGCGAACAGCAAACCCACCACCACTGCCTGCGGTACCGCCATGGTCAGGCAGGCAACCCGGCCTGCGCCGTCAACCCCGAGCAGGACCGGCAGCGAATCGATGCCCATGCGCCGGTCACCTTCGATGGCCTTGAAATCGTTGAGCGTCATGATGCCATGCGCACCGATACTGTAGAGGGCCGCGAGCAGCAGGGATTGCCAGCCCGGCATGGTGCCACCCGCCATCACGGCGGCGCCGGTTACCCAAGCGAGGCCCTCGTAGCTTATGCCGCAGGCGGCATTGCCCCACCAGCCATTGCGTTTCAGACGCAGCGGCGGTGCGCTATAGGCCCATGCCAGGAGCAGGCCGGCCGCCGCAGCGCTGAAGCCCCAGGGCCCCAGAAGCGTCGCGAAGGCCAGCGACAGCATGGTCCAGGCCATGGCGATGTAGAGGCCCCATTGGCCAGGAATGCGTCCGGATGGAATCGGCCGATGCGGCTCGTTGATGGCGTCCACATGACGGTCGAACCAGTCGTTGACCGCCTGGCTGGTGGCGCACACCAACGGACCGGCAAGCGCAATGCCAGCGCTGATGAGCAGCCACTTGCCTTCCGGCGCGACGCCGGAGGCGACGACGCCGCATGAAAACGCCCACATCGGCGGGAACCATGTGATCGGTTTCAGGAGTTCCGCAACCGCGCCAGGGGTCGGCAATGATACGGAATGGAACATGGAGCGCCTGCATTCGAAGGGAATGCATGTAAATTACACTTGACGTATATGAACGTCAATAATAATTTACACTATGTGCTCGCGGTGTTTTTCGCCTGTGTGTGGTGGTGCGCCGTCTCAATGCATTCAACCAAATTTCCGCTGTTGGCCAAGTGCCCGGCGCATCGGGACGATGCGCGCATGACGCCAACCTTTTCAGGGTTTGTCGCTTTCCGACCCCAGATCACCCATCCCGTAGCGGCGCAGCTTGACGTACAGGCTCTGGCGTGAAAGCCCCAGCATTTCGGCGGCGGATGCGCGGTTGTCCCGGGTGAGTTCCAGAGCCGCCTCGATGCAGAGTTTTTCGATCAGGTCGGTCGATTCCTGTACCAGGTCCTTGAGCGGAACCCTGCCCACCAGATCAGCCAACTGCTCGACGGAGCGGGGCGATTGGCGCGGCGTGCGCGGGTTGGTGGTCAGGCGGCGCCCGACGTTGCGAATGGTGAAGCCGAAGCATGTCTGCTTGCCGTGCGGAACCGACACCGCCGAGATCTCGGCATCGGTCGAGAGTCCCTGATCGCCGCGTACATTGGTGGCGAACAGGCGCACCGAACCGTGCTGGCGCAGATTGGCCACCAGCACGCTCAGGTCGACGCCGGAGCGTCCCAGCCAGCGTTCGAGCGATTCACCACGCACATGCGCTTCGGTGGCAACCTGCGCAAGATCGAGAAATGCCGTATTGGCGGCCAGGATCAGGCCCTCGCTGTCGGTAACGACAAAACCATCCGGCATGCGCTCAACTGCCTCGATCAGCAATTCGCGCGGCGATCGGTCCTCCGGGCGTGTGCCGCGCGGCGCTGCAGTCGCCGTGGCCACGCGCAGGAGAAACAGCGAGGCGTTTTCCTGGCGGAACATCGAGGCGGCCACAACCACGCTGTCGCCGCCGATCGCGGTTTCGGCACGTGCCTCGTCCGGTTGTCCGGAGGCGCGCACGCCCGCCATCAGCGCCTGTATCGCCCTGGCGCTGGATTCGGTGAAAGCATCGGTAATGAAACGTCCGACCACCTCTTCGGCGTCACGGCTGAACAATTGGTTTGCGCGCGCATTGGCTTCGACAACCTTCTGGCTGAAGCCGTCGACAATGAGGAGAGCGTCCGGAACCATCTGGAACAGGTGGCGGTAGCGCGTTTCGGCCTGGCGCAGATGCCAGTAGTCGCGCTCCATCGCCTGCTGCGCATCGACCAGCCGCTGCTGCAACGCGGCCACCTGGCGCAGGTCGCGTCCGACCGCGACGACGCGGTTTTTCTTTTCAAGACGGATGGTGGAAAACAGCAGCGGCACATTGCCGCCATGTTGGGTTGCCTGGTTCAGATGGCGCCAACGCGGGGATCCGGCAGCGGAGGCACCATCCAGGAGGGCTTCCACCTTGCCACGGCTTTCCACCGTGACCGTCTCGATCCAGGGCTGGCCCAGCCATTCGGAGTAGCCTTCCTTCGACAATTCATCACTACCGATGGCCATGTCGCGGATGATCCCTGCATCGTCAACGATCAGCACCATATCCGAGGCCGCCGCCACGAGCTGCGCGGCGGTTTGCGCATCCAGAATTCCGAAAGAGTCTTCCGGGGCATCAAAGGGCTTCACAACGGGCTTTCAAAAAGGCGTTCTTGCTCCGCAAGCGGGACTTGAAAGGCTGGGAGAAGTCCGGCACGATCCAACTGTTCTTACACCGACAAATGTCAATCAACTAGGAAATTGATTCAGGATTATAAATAATATTCCGGAAACGACTACCAGCCGGAGCGCGGTATAGTAAATATTGATTGACACCGCACTCCAATTCAAAACGGATTGGCACGTCCGATGTAGACGTGCCTCGTGAACATCAGGTCGCCGGCCGAATTCCACTCAGCCTTATCAATTGCTCCGCTTTTGCGACGGCCGCCTGGGCGTCGACGCCAAAACCGTCGGCCCCGATCTGCGTCGCGAAATCGGGATTCTCGAGGAACAGTGGGCCGCCCACCATCACCGCGACCGAATGGTTGCGCGACGCCTTGCGGACTGCCGAGACCGCAGTGCGCACATCTTCGAGTCGCTGGGCGGTGCCGGCGGAAATGCCAACGAGCTCAAACCAGTGGTCCTGAACCGTATCGGCGAGATCCGATACCGTCTGAATCGGGTCTCCGGCGACTTCCCATCCTTCGCGCCGGAAAAATTCGGTCACCATGAATAGTCCGAAGGTGTGTTGCTCGCCCGGCGCTGCCACCAGCAGGGCGCTCTTTCCAGGCTGAAAAGTGCCGCGGCTGCTGTGAAACGCCGGCCCGAGCTCCAGGACCCTGCGGTGCAGGCGCGAGAGCCCGACCGTCACCTCGCTGAAACTGCAGGTGTCCTGCAACCACATATCGCCAAGCATTCGCGCCGCGGGTGCGAGGACTTCAAGATATATCGCGTCAAGCGGATGCCCGGCATCACGCAGGCCACGCAGATACTGCACCGACTTGGCATCATCGGCCTCCAGAAGCAACATGGTGAACGCGTCAAGATCCGCCGACTGCCTGCGGCCTGCCGCGGTGCGCGCCGAGAGGTGCGCATCCGCGTCGGCGCGATGCGCCAGCATCAGTCGCGGAATGATCTCGGTTTCGATCGTGCGCACCAATTGCGAAAGGTGCTCGGCGCAGTCCGGCCCTTCTGTGGAGAACGCGGAGTGCGCGGCCGCCTGTACTTCCGGTCCCGCGTCATCGCGCCCAATGCAGTCCGAGTGGCTTCTCTCGGCGACTGCGTCTCTATTGGATTCGGCCATACCCATCCTCCTGTTTCGTCACGGGCCCGGTCAACAAAATTTCCGGGAATCGCGCTTGTTGCCATGTCTCGGGACAGGCCGCTTTTCGTCACTTCGGGCGGAGTGCTGGGCTCGGGCAGGGGCTTTTGCGTGTGTGGCATTTTTAATCCGGCGCAGCATTTCTTGTCAAGTTGCGATGCAATGTAGTGTAACTTTTTTAGAACGTCAACTTATGTTGACATTCGATTTGAAGCCGTCTACATTCCTTCTCAACCCAGCAATCAACAGTAGGCGAATCGATGGAATCGGTGCAATCCGGGCATGTGGCGCGCCAACCGCTCTATACGGCGGAAGAGCGTTTGCGCCGTGACCGCTCCCGCTGGACGCTGGTGCAGGGTGTCCTGGCACCGGTGCAGTTTGTGGCGTTCGCCATCAGTGCATGCCTGGTGCTGCGTTTCCTGATGACGGGCGAAGGGTACATGGCCGCCACCGTCTCGATTGTCATCAAGACCATGCTGCTCTACACCATCATGGTGACCGGCGCGATCTGGGAAAAGGACGTGTTCGGCTGTTACCTGTTTGCCCGCCCGTTCTTCTGGGAAGATGTGGTGAGCATGCTGGTGATCGGGCTGCACACCGCCTATCTGGTGGTGCTGGCGTATGGCTGGCTGGGCGCACGCGAGCAAATGCTCCTCGCCTTGGCGGCCTATGTCACCTATGTCATCAATGCCGCACAGTTCGTCTACAAACTGCGTGCGGCCCGCCTGGACCGTGCTTCCACGCAGGTACCGGGCGCCGGCGGTTCGCTGGGGTTTGCGGAATGACCGACATGAGTGCCTTGCCCCCGGCAGCCGCCTTGCCTACCGCGCGCGAGATCAAGGTGCTGCGCGAACGTGGCCAGCGCGAGGTTTTCTGCGGACTGACCGGTATTGTCTGGTTGCACCGCAAGATGCAGGACGCCTTTTTTCTGGTGGTCGGTTCCCGCACTTGTGCCCATCTGGTGCAATCCGCGGCAGGTGTGATGATTTTCGCCGAGCCGCGTTTTGGCACCGCGATACTGACCGATCGCGACCTGGCCGGGATGGCGGACGCCACCGAGGAGCTCGATCGTGTTTGCACCAGCCTTCTGGAGCGGCGCCCGGAAATCCGCACGCTCTTTCTGGTCGGGTCCTGCCCGTCGGAGGTGATCAAGCTTGATCTCGGGCTGGCGGCGGAGCGCCTTAACCGGCGCCTGCTGCCGCATGTGCGCGTGCTCAACTACTCGGGATCCGGCATCGAGACCACCTTCACGCAGGGCGAGGACAACGCACTGTTGTCAATGGTGCCGCACATGCCGTCCACGCCCCTGCGCCAGCTGCTCGTTGTCGGCTGCCTGGCCGACGTGGTGGAGGACCAGTTCCGGCGCGTCTTCGATGCGCTTGGCATAGGTTCCGTCTCGTTTTTTCCGGCGCGTCGCGCGATGGAACTGCCGGGTGTTGGCCCGGGAACCCTGATGCTGGCGGCACAACCCTTCAACGGCGAGACCGTGCGCGCACTCGAGTCCCGGGGCGCAAAACTGGTTGCAGCCCCGTATCCGCTCGGCGCGGAGGGCACGCGCGACTGGCTGCGCGCCGCCGCGGACGCGTGGGGCGTTGCAGGCAACGTATTTGAAGCGGTAACGGCGCCCCTGATCGAACGCTCGCGGGCGAGCCTGACGCGCTATCGCAGCCGCCTTGCCGGCAAGCGCATCAGCTTCCTGCCGGACTCGCAACTGGAACTACCCCTGGCGCGATTCCTCTCCGCGGAGATGGGAATGGAACTTGTCGAAGTCGGAACCCCCTTCCTTGATCGACAGATGCTGGGCGCCGAACTGGACCGCCTGCCGGCGACGCTGCTCTTGTCCGAAGGGCAGCACCTGGAGCGCCAGCTCGACCGCTTGCGTAGCGCCCGGCCGGATATCACCGTGTGCGGACTCGGCCTGGCCAACCCGCTGGAAGCGGAAGGACTTACCACCAAATGGTCGATCGAACTCGTGTTCAGTCCGATCCAGGGGTTCGACCAGGCAGCCGACCTGGCCGAACTGTTTGTGCGGCCGCTGGATCGCCGTGAACGGCTGCGGGTATAGGAGGCTGGCCATGCAACTTACCCTCTGGACATACGAAGGCCCGCCCCACGTTGGCGCCATGCGCATCGCCGCGTCCATGCGGGATGTCCACTATGTACTGCATGCGCCGCAGGGCGACACCTACGCAGACCTCTTGTTCACGATGATCGAGCGCCAGGACAAGCGCCCGCCTGTGACTTACACGACTTTCCAGGCGCGTGACCTGGGGGGTGACACGGCCAATCTGGTGACCACTGCGGTGACCGAGGCCTATGAGCGCTTCCAGCCCAATGCCATGCTGGTGGGTGAGTCATGCACCGCCGAACTGATCCAGGACCAGCCGGGCGCGCTGGCGCTGGGCATGAAGTTGCCGATACCGGTGGTGCCGCTCGAATTGCCGTCCTACTCCAAGAAGGAAAACTGGGGCGCCGCCGAGACCCTGTACCAGCTGGTGCGCACACTGTTGCACGACCGTATTCCGCAACCCGGCGCGGTGCGTCGCCAGCGCGAACCGGGGCGGCGTCCGCGTGCAAACTTGCTGGGCCCTACGATGTTGGGTTTCCGGTGCCGCGACGATGTCATCGAAATCTCCCGCCTGCTGGGCCAGATGGGCATCGACGTCCATGTAGTGGCGCCGCTGGGGGCCACAGTTGACGATATCCGGAATTTGCCGGAGGCCGATTTCAATATCGATCTGTATCCCGAGGTCGGCCGCACCACCGCAGCCTGGCTGCAGCGGGTGTTCGGCATGCCCCATACGCGCGTCGTGCCGATGGGGCTGGGCGCGACGCGCGACTTCATCCGCGAAGTGGCACAACTGGCGGGTATCGATCCTGCGGCTGTGCTGGCGAGCGAACGTCCGGGCATCGCCGCCCGCGAAACCTCCGGCTCGCGCATGCAGTGGTATGCCCGCTCAGTCGACTCCACCTACCTTACCGGAAAACGGGTCTTCATCTTCGCCGATGCCACCCATGCGATCGCCGCCGCCCGCGTGGCCAGCGAGGAGATGGGGTTCACCGTCGTCGGCCTGGGCACCTACGGACGCGAGTTCGCGCGCGATGTCCGCGAGGCGGCCGCAAAATACGGCGTAGAAGCCCTGATCAGCGACGACTATCTCGAGGTTGAAAAGGCCATCGGTGCGGCAGCGCCGGAACTGGTGCTCGGTACGCAGATGGAGCGTCACATCGCCAAGCGACTTGGCGTGGCGTGCGCGGTCATTTCCTCACCCATCCACGTGCAGGATGTGCCGGCGCGATACAGCCCGGTATTGGGATTCGAAGGTGCGAACGTGCTGTTCGACAGCTGGGTCCATCCGCTGGTGATGGGCTTGGAAGAGCACCTGTTGCAGATGTTCCGTGACGACTTCGAGTTCCATGACGACGCAGTGGCCTCCCACTTGCCGAATGCGGGCAAGGTGGCGCGTCCGCAGCCGCAAGGCGCCGCCGAGGCGCCGGTCGCTGCGCCACGTATCGAGACCGCGGAACCCGCACCCGTGTTACCCGAATGGACTGTCGAAGGCGAGAACGAACTCAAGAAGATTCCGTTCTTCGTGCGCGGCAAGGCGCGGCGCAACACAGAAAAGTACGCGCTCGAACGCGGGCTGACAAAAATCACCGTGGAGACGTTGTATGACGCAAAAGCGCACTTCGGCCGCTAAGGCCGTTGTGGACACGCCGGTGCGCGTGGTCATCGTCACCATGGACACGCATCTGTCCAGTGCGACCGAGCGCGCGCGAGCGCGCCTGGTGCGCGATCTCCCCGGGCTCGACCTGACGATGCACGCGGCCGCCGAGTGGTCTGCCGACGCCCAGGCGCTGGCGCGCTGCCGCGACGACATCGCCCGCGGCGACATCGTCATTGTCTCCATGATGTTCATGGAGGATCATTTCCTGCCGATCCTGCCGGCGCTCGAGGCGCGGCGCGGCGCTTGCGACGCGATGGCATGCATCATGTCGGCCACCGAGGTGGCGCGCCTGACGCGCCTGGGCAAGTTCGACATGGAAAAGCCGGCCAGCGGTCCGCTGGCCCTGCTCAAGCGCCTGCGCGGCAACAAGGAGAAGGCTTCTTCCGGTGGCGCGGCGCAGATGAAGATGCTGCGCCGGCTCCCGCAGATGCTGCGCTTCATTCCGGGAACCGCGCAGGACGTGCGCGCCTACTTCCTGACCATGCAGTACTGGCTGGGGGGATCCGACGACAACGTCTACAACATGGTGCGCTTCCTGGTCGACCGCTATGCCGACGGTCCGCGGCGCGCATTGCGCGGCCTGGCCAAGGTGGCCTTGCCGGTCGAGTATCCAGAGGTGGGGGTGTATCACCCGCGCATGAAGGGTCGGCTTGCCGCCGAATCCATGCACCTGCCGCCGGCTGCAGCCGATTCGCGCGGCACGGTGGGGCTGCTGCTCCTGCGCTCCTACCTGCTGGCCAGCAATGCCGCGCATTACGACGGTGTGATCGCCGCCATGGAGGCGCGCGGATTGCGCGTCGTGCCCGCCTTTGCGGCCGGCCTGGATGCGCGTCCCGCGATCGACCGCTTCTTCATGAAGGACGGCCAGGTGGCGGTCGATGCCGTGGTATCCCTGACCGGCTTCTCGCTGGTCGGTGGGCCTGCCTACAACGACGCCAAGGCCGCCGAGGATGTTCTGGCGCAACTGGATGTGCCCTATCTGGCGGCACACCCGGTTGAATTCCAGACACTCGACCAGTGGGGTGATTCGGAGCGTGGCCTGTTGCCGGTGGAAAGCACCATCATGGTGGCGATTCCGGAACTCGACGGCGCCACCGGCCCCACCGTCTTCGGTGGCCGGGCCGGGCCTGCCGGCGCGACCTGCGCCGGCTGCGAACGCCACTGCACCTTCACCGCGCGCGATGGCTCCCACGACATGCAGACCTGCCCCGACCGGGCTGCGATGCTGGCCGCGCGGGTGGGCAAACTGGTCGCGCTCAAGCGCGCCGAGCGCGCCGAGCGCAAGGTCGCGCTGGTGCTGTTCAACTTTCCGCCGAATGCAGGCAACATCGGTACGGCAGCGCATCTGTCCGTGTTCGAGTCCCTTCACAACACGCTAGCAGCGATGAAGGCGGAGGGCTATTCGATCGAGCTGCCGGAATCGGTCGACGTGCTGCGCGACGCGCTCCTGCATGGCAACGCTGCCCTGCACGGCACCGACGCGAATGTGCACACCACGATCGCCGCGGACGACCACGTGCGGCGCGAGCGCTGGCTGAAAGACATCGAGGCGCAATGGGGGCCCGCGCCGGGGCGCCAGCTGAGCAATGGCAAGGCCATCTTCGTGCTCGGACGCCAATTTGGCAACGTGCTGGTTGCCGTCCAGCCGGGATTCGGCTACGAAGGCGATCCGATGCGCCTGATGTTCGAAAAGGGCATGGCGCCAACCCATGCGTTTTCCGCCTTCTACCGCTACCTGCGCGAGGATTTCCAGGCGCACGCGGTGCTGCACTTCGGCACCCACGGCGCGCTCGAGTTCATGCCGGGCAAGCAAAGCGGCATGGCTGGCACCTGCTGGCCGGACCGGCTCATCGCCGACCTGCCGAACATTTACCTGTATGCCTCCAATAATCCGTCCGAAGGCGCGATCGCCAAGCGTCGCGCCGGGGCCACGCTGGTGAGCTACCTGACACCGCCGGTGGCGCAATCCGGGCTGTACCGTGGCTTGCTTGAACTGAAATCGAGCATCGAACGCTGGCGGTCCAGCGAACCGTTCGCTCCGGAGCGCGGAGAGCTGGCCGAATTGCTGCAGGCGCAGGCGGCGGATTTGAACCTCGCGGAGGCCAGCCCGCCCTGGGATGCATCGCCCACCGGCGACGCCGATGAGCGGGTGATGAAACTCGCCGCCGAGATGCTGGCCCTCGAGTACACACTCATCCCGCATGGCCTGCATGTGGTCGGGCAGGCCCCGAGCGCCGAAGAGCGCACTGACATGCTCCTGGCCATGGCCGAGGCGACCCACGGCATCCGCCCGGACCGGGACGCGGTCGCGGCGGTCGTGGCCGGACGTGCCGTCGATGATGTTCTGTCGATGTCGGGTCACGCGGGTGACGACAAGGCTCGTGCCATGTTCAACGAACTTGCGCATACTGATGGGCTGCTTGCGCAGGAAACCGAAGTCGGCGCCCTGATGCGTGCGCTGGATGGCCGCTTCATCCGGCCGGCGCCGGGCGGCGACATCGTTCGCACGCCGGCGGTGCTGCCAACCGGGCGCAACCTCCACGGCTTCGACCCGTTCCGCATTCCCAGCACGTTCGCAGTCAAGGATGGCGCGCGCCAGGCGCGTCGCCTGCTGGACCGCTACATTGCCGACGGTAACGCGTTGCCTGAATCCATCGCGATGGTGCTGTGGGGCACCGACAACCTCAAGACCGAGGGCGCGCCCATCGCGCAGGCGCTGTCGCTTATCGGCGCCCTGCCCCGTTTCGACAGTTATGGCCGCATCGCCGGAGCCACGCTGATACCCCTTTATGAACTGGGCCGGCCGCGTATCGATGTCATGGTCACGCTGTCCGGCATTTTCCGTGACCTGATGCCGCTGCAGATCAAGTTGCTTGCCGAGGCCGCGTATCTTGCCGCGGCGGCCGAGGAGCCGGAGGATCGCAACTTCGTGCGCAAGCATGCGTTGGCCTACCAGCGTGAACACGGCTGCACCCTGGAGATCGCGGCCTTGCGCGTCTACGGCAACGCCGATGGCGCGTATGGCTCAAACGTCAACAGCATGATCGAGAGCAGCCGCTGGGAAGACGAAGGCGAACTTGCCGAAACCTACTCCCGGCGCAAGGGCTTCGCCTATGGCCGTAATGGACGCCCATCCCAGCAAGGAGCACTGTTGCAGAGTGTGCTCGCCGACGTCGAGTTGACTTACCAGAATCTCGATTCGGTCGAACTCGGCGTGACCACGGTCGACACCTACTTCGACACCCTTGGCGGTATCACCGGCGCCGTCAAGCGGGCCAAGGGAGGGGCGGCGCCGCCGGTATACATCGGCGACCAGACCGCCGGCGAGGGCGCGGTGCGTACGCTGACCGAGCAGGTTTCCCTGGAAACCCGTACCCGGATGCTCAATCCGAAATGGTACGAAGGCATGCTCAAGCACGGCTATGAGGGCGTGCGCCAGATTGAAACCCATCTCACGAACACCATGGGCTGGTCGGCCACCACGGGCCAGGTGCAGCCGTGGGTCTACAAGCAATTGACCGACACGTTCGTCCTGGATCCGGCCATGCGGGAACGCCTGTCCAAACTCAATCCGACGGCGTCGGCCAGGGTGGCGAATCGTCTTATCGAAGCCTTCGAGCGCAACTATTGGCAGCCTGATGCCGAAACGCTCGAAGCCCTGCGCCGGGCTGGCGAGGAGCTGGAAGACCGCCTTGAAGGCGTCTACGAAGGAGCAACTGCATGATGACCACCACCATTTCCCCGTCTTCCCTGAAGGGATCGCGCGGACGCCCCGACGGGGATGGCAGCGTGCAGGTGCAACTCGACCCCACGGTCGGCATCGGCAACGCGCGCGTATTCGCGGTTTACGGCAAGGGCGGGATCGGCAAGAGCACCACGTCGTCCAACCTGTCGGCTGCCTTCTCGAAGCTCGGCAAGCGTGTCCTGCAGATCGGCTGTGACCCCAAGCACGACTCGACCTTCACGCTGACCAAGCGGCTGGTGCCGACGGTGATCGACGTCCTCGAATCGGTGGACTTCCATCCGGAGGAATTGCGTGTCGAAGACTTCGTCTACGAGGGCTACAACGGCGTCATGTGCGTGGAGGCGGGCGGCCCGCCGGCCGGCACCGGCTGCG
Source organism: Burkholderiales bacterium (assembly GCA_965279115.1). GTDB lineage: Bacteria > Pseudomonadota > Gammaproteobacteria > Burkholderiales > JAEUOS01 > JAEUOS01. The sequence goes on along the minus strand of OZ257137.1, from coordinate 945,318 downwards.
GCGGCTATGTGGTTGGGCAGACCGTCAAGCTGCTCAAGGAACACCACCTGCTCGAGGACACCGACGTGGTGATCTTCGATGTTCTCGGTGACGTGGTCTGCGGCGGATTCGCCGCGCCCTTGCAGCATGCCGACCGCGCGCTGGTGGTGACGGCCAACGACTTCGACTCGATCTTCGCCATGAACCGCATCGTCGCGGCGATCCAGGCCAAGTCGAAAAACTACAAGGTGCGCCTGGGTGGCGTGATCGCCAATCGCAGCGACGCGACCGACCAGATCGACCGTTTCAACGAGCGTGTCGGCCTGAAGACGATGGCGCAATTCGCCAACCTCGACGTGTTCCGCAAGAGCCGCCTGAAGAAATCCACCCTGTTCGAGATGGAGAGCTCGCCCGAGGTAGACGCCGTCCAGGCGGAATACATGCGGCTGGCTGCCTCCCTGTGGGTGGGTACTGATCCGCTGGTCGCCGAACCGATGCGTGATCGCGACATTTTTGACTTGCTTGGATTCGATTGAAACCGAGGTAGACCCAAATGAACACCACCTACATCGAGCGCCGCGGGGAAATCGAGACCTACTTCGACCGCACCGCGGTGGAGGCCTGGAAGCGCCTGACCTCTGATGCTCCCGTCGGCCGGATCCGCGCGACCGTCCGCGCCGGGCGCGACCGCATGCGCTCGACCTTGCTGTCCTGGTTGCCCGACGACCTGACCGGATTGCGCCTGCTCGATGCCGGCTGCGGCACCGGCGCACTTGCCGTGGAGGCCGCGCGGCGCGGCGCCGCCGTGGTTGCGATCGATCTTTCGCCGACCCTGGTTGACCTGGCGCGCGAGCGTGCGCCACGCGACCTTGGTGCCGGATCGATCGACTTCCGCTCCGGCGACATGCTTGATCCCGCGCTGGGCGAATTCGATCACGTGGTCGGCATGGATTCCCTGATCCACTACGACACACCCGACATCCTGCGCGTGCTCACCGCGCTGGCCGAGCGCACCCGGGGGACGATGCTGTTCACCTTTGCGCCGAGCACACCCCTGCTGGCGACGATGCATGCAGTGGGCCGGCTGTTTCCGCGCGGCGACCGGGCGCCTTCGATCCAGCCGGTCAGCCAGGCCAGGCTGATGAGCGGTATCGCCAATGAGCCGGCGCTCGCGCACTGGCGCAACGGCCGGACCCTGCGCGTCGCCAGCGGTTTCTATACCTCGCAGGCGGTGGAGCTGGAGCGGTCATGAAATACGCGGACGTACAACGGCGGCTGATCCAGAACTGGCGTGGTCTCGACCCGCGCTTCCTGCCGTTTGCCGACGCCGCGACCAAGGAACTGCCGCTGGGTCGGCTGATGCGCCTGGCGATGTTCCAGGTGGCCGTGGGCATGGCGCTCGCGCTGCTCAACGGCACGCTCAACCGGGTGATGATCGTCGAACTGGTTGTTCCGGCCTGGCTGGTGTCCTTGATGGTTTCGCTGCCGCTGGTGTTCGCGCCGTTCCGCGCGCTGCTGGGTTTTAAATCGGACACCCACAAGTCGGTGCTGGGCTGGAAGCGGGTCCCCTACATTTGGTGGGGCTCGATGCTGCAGTTCGGCGGTTTTGCCATCATGCCCTTTGCGTTGGTGTTGCTCTCCGGGCAGGGTAACGCGCCGATGTGGGTCGCGCAGGCCAGTGCCGGGCTCGCGTTTCTCCTGGTGGGTGCAGGTCTGCACACCACCCAGACCGCCGGCCTCGCACTGGCGGGCGACCTCGCGCCGCCGGAAGCCCGTTCGCGGGTGGTGGCGCTGCTCTACGTCATGCTCCTGCTGGGCATGGTGGCCAGCTCGCTCGTATTCGGCTACCTGCTGTCGGATTTCGGCGAGGTGCGCCTGATCCGGGTGATACAAGGGGCGGCGGTGGTCACTATGGTGCTCAATCTCGTGGCCCTGTGGAAGCAGGAGGTGCGCAACCCGGCAGCGACCGCGCCCGACAAGCCGCGCCCGACTTTCCGCGAATCCTGGAGCGCATTCATCAACGGCGGCCGCTCGCGGCGCCTGTTGACGGCTGTCGGCCTTGGCAGCGCCGGCTTCAGCATGCAGGACATCCTGCTTGAACCGTACGGCGGCGAGATCCTGAAGCTCTCCGTCGGTGCCACCACCTCGCTGACCGCGCTGTCCGCCGGCGGCGCCCTCATGGCATTCGCCTACGCGTCGCGCAATCTGCGGCTGGGAGGGGAGCCCAACCGACTTGCAGCCTTCGGCGCCTTGACCGGGATTTTTGCCTTTGCCGCCGTCATCTTCGCCGCGCCCCTTGATTCAGCGCTGCTGTTTCGCGTCGGATCCGGCCTGATCGGGTTCGGTGGAGGCCTGTTCTCGGTGGGAACGCTCACCGCGGCGATGAACCTCGAGGTGCATGACCAGAACGGCCTCGCGCTGGGCGCCTGGGGGGCAGTGCAGGCGACGGCTTCCGGCGTGGCCATCGCCATCGGCGGGGCCATGCGCGACCTGTTTTCCGGCTGGGCCGCCAGCGGGGCGTTGGGCGAGGCGCTGAGCGAACCCGCCACCGCCTACAGCGTGGTCTACCACGTCGAAATATTGTTGCTTTTCACCACGCTGGTGGCCATCGGACCGCTGGTGCGCAGGCGCGGCAAAACGACGGATGCAAGTCCGGCGAAATTCGGTCTGGCGGAAATGCCGGGCTGATGAACACACGCAGAATCTTCATCGAGGAGTAACTTCATGGCAACAGGCGCAATCACCGAATACATAGACGTGGCGCAACTCGCGCTCTACGGTTTCTGGATTTTCTTCGCTGGCCTGGTGATATACCTGCAGCGTGAAAACATGCGCGAAGGGTATCCGCTGATCACCGAGGTGGACGGCAAGACCGCCAACGAGCTGTTTCCACCACCGGAACCCAAGAAATTCCTGCTGCATGACGGGCGGACCATCAGTGTGCCGTTGCCCGTAAACGAGCCGGAATTCAAGGCCGCACCCGTCGACGGCTGGCCCGGCGCGCCGCTGGAGCCGACCGGCAACCCGATGCTCGCCGGCGTTGGTCCCGGGGCATGGGCGATGCGGGAAGACGTGCCGGAAATGACCTTGCATGGCGAGCCGATGATCGTTCCGCTGCGGGTCGAGAAAAGCTTCTCGGTCGCGGCACAGGATGCGGATCCGCGCGGCATGGAAGTCGTGGGCGCCGACGGCAAGGTTGCCGGTACCGTCACCGAGTGCTGGGTGGATCGCGCCGAGCCGCAGATCCGCTACCTCGAGGTTTCGTTGCCGGCGGAGTCCGGTGGCCGCAATGTGCTGCTGCCGATGAACTTCGCGCGTATCGCCACCCGCCATCCGTTCTCCATCATCGACGCCCTGGTCGCACCGGCGCAGCGCGGCCGGCATTCGGCGGGCGGCAAGGTGTATGTCAAGTCGATTCTCGCCAGCCAGTTCAGCGCCGTACCGGGCACGGCGAGCGCTGACCAGATCACCAAGCTTGAGGAAGAGAAAATCACCGGGTATTTCGCCGCGGGCACCTTGTACGCCGAACCGGCGCGGCAGGAGCCGTTCCTGTGAACGAGTTCGAGATACAGCGGGCCCTCGACCTGCCGGCGCCCCTGCCCAAGGACGAGCGTCTTCTCTGGATCGGTGCGCCCAACTGGAGCGGCATCGCCCGCAACATCTTCCACGTGCGCGCCCTGGCGGTGTATTTCCTCGCGGTCATCGGAGCGCATGCCCTGTGGGTGTCCGCGAATGGTGCGAGCGGAACAGAGGCAGCACTGTCTGCGGCGCGCCTGGCGCCACTGGGCGTGATCGCGTTGTGCCTGTTCGGCATCCTCGCGTGGATGATGGCGCGTACCACCTGCTACGCCATCACCGACAAGCGCGTCATCATGCGCATCGGAGTAGCGCTGTCGCTGACCATGAACATTCCGTTCCGCTGCATCGCGTCGGCCGACATGCGGCTTTTCGCCGACGGCAGCGGCGATTTGCCGTTGACGCTCACTGGCCGCGACAAGATGGCGTTTCTGCACCTGTGGCCGCATGCGCGCCCGTGGCGCCTGAAGGACCCGGTACCGATGCTGGTGTCGGTACCCGACGCCGAGCGCGTGGCGCGCATTCTGGGCGATGCCCTGCGCGCCGCGCTGGCAGCCGCACCGGTCAAGGATGGCCGTGCCAATCCGGTACCGGCACGCCAGGCGGCAGATGAAGAGCGCGGTGCGTTGCTTGCCGCCTGATTCCCGGATATCGAGCCCATGAGCCACGCACACGACCAGATTCCCCTGCCCAAGCCGATCCTCGTTGGCGCAGGCTTGATGCTGGCGTTGACCTTCCTGGCCGCCGGCTGGAGCAAGTCCAGCGGGGTCGGGGCGACCCGTGTGCCGGACTCGCCGCCGGTCGCCGTCCGACATCTCCGCTTTGCCGATGCTGAGGATGGCAGCCTGGTGGTTCGCGATGCCGAAAACGATCGTGTCATCGACACCATCGCGCCGGGCGAGGGCAACTTCGTGCGCGGCACCATGCGTGGGCTGGCGCGCGAGCGCAAGCGCAGCGGCGTCGGTTCGGCGCCCCCATTCATTTTGAGCAGCCGCGCTGACGGACGGCTCACGCTGGAAGACCCGCAGACCGGTCGGCATGTCGACCTGGAGGCGTTCGGCCAGGCCAATGCAGGCATTTTCGCGCGCTATGTGGTGCTTGCGCGCACGTCGCGCTGAGCCCCGCGCATCGCACCTCGAACACGATCAGGATTTCATCAGGGAGACAACATGGATTACGCAGCCACGATCGCAACCCCCGCCGATGCCACCGAGAAGGCGCGCGCCGACTCCCTGCTGAGCCCGCGCTTCTACACCACCGACTACAAGGCGATGGATCGTCTCGATGTCTCGTCGGTGCGTACCGAGTGGGATGCGATGCTCGCCGAGTATGAAGGCGACAACAACCACGACCATTTCCAGCGCCCGCCCGAATTCGCCGCCGAAGTCCGCGAGTTGCCGCCGGAACTGCGCCAGGAGTTCCTCGATTTCCTGATCAGCTCGGTCACTTCGGAGTTCTCCGGATGCGTGCTGTACAACGAAATCCGCAAGAACGTCGACAACCCCGACATCAAGAAGCTGATGACCTACCTGACGCGCGACGAGTCGCGGCATGCCGGATTCATCAACCAGACGCTCAAGGACTTCGGCCTCGGGGTCGATCTCAACGGACTCAGGAAAACCAAGGCGTATACCTACTTCAAGCCCAAGTACATCTTCTACGCGGTGTACCTGTCGGAAAAGATCGGCTATGCGCGTTACATCACCATCTTCCGCCAACTCGAGCGGCACCCGGAACTGCGCTTCCATCCGATTTTCCGCTGGTTCGAGCGCTGGTGCAATGACGAGTTCCGCCATGGGGAGTCGTTCGCGCTGATCATGCGCGCCAATCCGCACCTGCTGCGCGGGCTGAACAAATTGTGGATCCGCTTCTTCCTGCTGGCGGTGTATTCGACCATGTATGTGCGCGACCACACGCGGCCGATCATGCACCGCGCCATGGGCCTGGAGTCGGCGGAATACGGTCACACGGTGTTCCGCATCACCTCGGAGATCTCGCGCCAGGTATTCCCGTTGACGCTCGATACCGACTGTGAGGCGTTCCGCGCAGGACTCGATCGCCTGTGCGCGATTTCGGACCGGGTCGCCGAAGCCAAGAAGCAGGGTGGCGTCGTCGGCGCAGTCAAGCGCGGCTATCTTGCGCTCGCGGCGGGCGCCACGTTCGCGCGGCTGTTCTTCATCCCGGTCAAGAAGAACGAGTTGCCCGAGCAGATCCGCATGGCGCCGGCGTGGTGACAGCCGCCGTCGTATCGCGGGAGGACTGATGTCGCAATACCTGCTGCCAGTCCTGTTCGCGTTGTTCGTGTGGTGGTTTTCCACCGGCGCGATCCTGTATCTGGATGGTTTGCCGCGCCGCACTTTCCAGTGGAGCATGGCGGGCGCGACGGGTGTGGCATTGGCCGGCCTGTACGGCCTGTACGTATCGTCCTCCAGCACCAGCGTGGCCGGAGCCTACTGCGCCTTCAGTTGCGGGGTGCTGGTATGGGCCTGGCATGAAGTGAGTTTCCTGCTCGGTTTCGTGACCGGCCCGCGCGTAACGCCTTCTCCGCCCGGTTGCTCGGCATTGACACATTTCGTGTGCGCCATCCAGACCATCCTGTATCACGAAATCGCGCTGGCCGGCATGGCCGTGGCCGTGGTGCTGGTCTCATGGAACGCGCCCAACCAGGTCGGCACCTGGACCTTTCTCATCCTGTGGTGCATGCGCCAGAGCGCCAAGCTCAATCTGTTTCTCGGGGTGCGCAATCTCAGCGAGAATTTCCTGCCCGACCATCTGCGCTATCTGGGCACCTATTTCACCCGGCGGCGCATGAACCTGCTGTTTCCGATCTCCGTCACGGTCTCCACGGTGCTGGCAGTGCTGATCTGGCGCAGCGCCTTTTCCACCGACTCCGGGCCTTTCGAGCGAACCGGTCTCACGTTCGCGGGCACCTTGCTGACGCTCGCGATACTTGAGCACTGGTTCATGGTGCTGCCGCTTCCCGTTGAAGCACTGTGGAGCTGGGGGCTCAAGTCGCGGGTGGCGCCGATGCGTTCATAAGCCGCGCGGCGGGCTGATTGGAAAGCAAACGGGCTCCCTTGGGGAGCCCGTTTACATTGATGCCCGCGAGAAACTGGCGGGGAATCGGCGCGGGCCTCAGGCGTATTCCGCCAACGCCTTCTTGAGCTTTTGCATCGCCTTGACTTCGATCTGGCGAATCCGTTCGGCGGATACGCCGAACTCGGCAGCGAGGTCATGCAGCGTCAACTGGGTTTCGCTTTCCCGCAACCAGCGCGACTCGATGATGCGACGGCTGCGTGGATCCAGTTCGCCGAGCGCGCTGGCCAGGACTTCGCTGCGCCGGATTTCGATCTCCCCGGATTCCAGGATGCGTGACGGTTCGGCTTCGGCATCGGTCAGGTAGGCGATCGGCGCGAAGCTTTCCTCTTCGCGCTCGACAGGCGCTTCCAGTGCGGTGTCACCTCCGGCGATGCGCATTTCCATCTCGCGCACTTCTTCTGGCTTGACATTGAGTTCGCGGGCCAGGTCGTCCACCTGGTCGGTGGTGAAGCTGTCGAGCCCCTGCTTGTGACTGCGCAGGTTGAAGAACAACTTGCGCTGCGCCTTGGTGGTGGCGATCTTGACCAGGCGCCAGTTGCGCAGCACATACTCGTGAATTTCCGCGCGGATCCAATGCAGCGCGAACGAAACCAGGCGCACGCCGCGATCCGGATCGAAGCGCTTGACCGCCTTCATCAGGCCGACATTGCCTTCCTGGATGAGGTCTGCGTGCGGCAGGCCGTAGCCCAGGTAGCCACGCGCCACGGAAACAACCAGGCGCAGGTGCGAGAGCACCAGGCGCCCGGCTGACTGCAGGTCCTCCTTGTCGCGATAGTCGCGCGCGTAGCGCAATTCTTCCTCCGGCGTCAAAACCGGGAAGCGGCTTACCGCCTGTATGTAGCCCTCGATGCTGCCGACCATCGACGGAACCGGCAGGTTCCAAGCGGCTGCAGGGGCAAGTGCGAGATTTGCTGTCATCAGGGACTCCTCTCTTCTACTGTGGTTCGGATCGCCGCTTGTGGCCGCGATCTGAATCGGGTGTGCCATGAATGAATATTAGCACTCTGGTCGTTTGAGTGCTAATCGCGCACAAAGTTCCCACCCGGGGGTGGTGCCGGAGAGATGTGAATCTTCATACAGTCTAATCGTCACAGTTCACTTGAATAGATGATATTTAAGCCATTGTTTTTAATAAATAAAAATTTTCATCGATTATTCACAAGGTTCGCTAAGTCATTGTCTTGATTGAAAAAATCGCGGCGCACGCTTGCATTTGAGGCAAGCATGCTCTACAGTGGGAAAATGTAGGAAAAAGTGGATCAAAATCCCAAAATTGTCTGCTGTTCATAGGGGCGGTGGGTTTTGGGGGCCATGGTTAGAGCAAAGGGCAGGCGAGGATGTTCCAGGGCGGGGCCAATCTGAATCTTGATGCGAAGGGGCGCATGACGGTCCCGGCGCGGCATCGGGACGCATTGCAGGCGCAATGCGAGGGAAGGCTCACTCTTACCAAGCATCCCGACGGCTGCCTGTTGATGTATCCCCGCCCGGTATGGGAGGCGCGCCGCGAGCAGATTGCCAAGTGGCCGATCGAGGCGCGTGGTTGGGCGCGGATTTTCCTGGGCAGTGCAATGGATGTCGAACTCGACGGGGCCGGCAGGCTTCTGATCGCGCCTGAATTGCGTGCCGCTGCCCAATTGGCCCGCGAGGTCGCGTTGGTCGGCATGGGCACGCACCTGGAAATCTGGGATTCCGCCACGCTGGCTGCCAAGGAGGCGCAAACCATCGCCCAGGGCATGCCGGAGTCGATGGCTGGATTCACCCTCTAGCACAGCGCATCCCTACGTGAACCATGACAAGCGGGCCTCGCACATCGCAGTTCTCCTCGATGAGGCGGTCGATGCGCTGTCGATCCGGTCGGATGGCATTTATGTCGATTGCACTTTCGGACGTGGAGGACACAGCCGGCTGATTCTTTCGCGTCTCGGGCCCAGGGGGCGACTGATCGCGCTTGATCGCGATCCCGATGCGATCGCGATGGCGCAGGGCATCGGCGACGCGAGGTTCATGGCGGTGCATTCGGGCTTTTCGCGACTCGACGACGTGCTGGATGAATGCGGGGTTGGGCAGGTGGCAGGTGTGTTGATGGATCTGGGCGTTTCTTCCCCGCAGATCGAGGTGGCGGAACGCGGTTTTTCATTCCGGCGCGACGGGCCGCTGGACATGCGCATGGATACGACCTCGGGCGAGACGGCAGCGCAATTCCTGGCTACGGCAACGGTGGAAGAACTAAGGGAGGTTCTGAAAAATCATGGGGAAGAACGGTTTGCTGTTCAGATTGCACAGGCGATTGTTGCTCGCCGCGCAGAGGGGGAACTCGCTTCAACTGGCGAGCTTGCCGCCCTCGTTGCGGACGTCGTCAGGTCGCGGACAAGGCGCCATGAACCGGGGCAGGATCCAGCGACCCGCACCTTTCAGGCTCTACGGATTCACGTCAATCAGGAGCTTGAGGAATTGCAGGCAGGACTGAAAATCGCGCTGGACCGCCTGTGTGCCGGTGGCAGGCTCGCCGTGATCAGCTTTCATTCGCTGGAGGACCGCATGGTCAAGCTGGCCATGCGCGCGCGCGCGCATCTGGCGGAGCCGCCCAAGGGCGTGCCCATCCGGGCCGCCGACCTGCCGGCGCCGGAATACCGCCTGATCGGCCGCGCCCAGCGGCCCGGTGCCGCCGAGGTGGCGGCCAATCCGCGCGCCCGCAGTGCCACCTTGCGCGTGATCGAAAGGATCGCCGCGGCATGACGCGTGTCAATCTCGTGCTCCTGGCCGTACTGGTGGCCTGCGCCCTGGCCACGGTGACCTCGAATCACCAGGCGCGCAAGCTCTTCATCGAGCTTGAACGCGCGCGCGCCGAGCAAAAGCGCGTGGATGTGGAATGGGGCCAGCTTCAGCTCGAGCAATCCACCTGGGCCAAGCACGCGTTGATCGAAGGTATCGCCACCCGCTCCCTTGGCATGCGCGCGCCCGACGCGCGCCGCCTGCAGTTTGTCGCCCCTGCCGCGTCGCGCGAGGCCGCCAAATGATGATTTCGGCGCCGAACCCTCTGCTGCAGCTACGCCTGCCGCTTTGGCGCTCGCGCATGATGCTGGCGATCGTGTTCGTCGGCTTTGGCGCTCTGGTGGCTCGGGCGATTTACCTGCAGGCCTGGAACAACGATTTCCTTCAGCAAAAGGGTGAATCGCGCTACAGCCGGACCATTGAAATCAGCGCGCATCGCGGCAAGATCACCGACCGCAACGGGGAGATCCTCGCCTCCAGCACACCGGTGCGTTCAATCTGGGCGATTCCCGACGATGTCGAACAGTCCGCCGAGAAGCGGCAGCAATTGGCCCGCGCGCTCGAAATGCCGCTGGCCGAACTGGAAAGGAAGCTTGCCGATGCGGATCGCGATTTCGTTTATCTGAAGCGCCAGCTGCCACCCGAGCAGGCTGACCGCGTCGCGCAGCTCGGCATGGCTGGAGTTTTCCAGCAGCGCGAATACCGCCGTTACTATCCCGCCGGCGAGGTGGCGGCGCACGTGCTGGGATTCACCGGAGTCGACGAATCCGGGCAGGAGGGCATCGAACTGGCTTTTCAGGCCGAACTTGCCGGGCATGCCGGCAGCCGCCAGGTCATCAAGGATCGCCGCGGCAACGTCATCGAGGACGTGGCCAGCATTCGCGCGCCGCGCGACGGGCGTGATCTGGCATTGTCGATAGACAGCAAGATCCAGTATCTGGCCTTCCGCGAGCTCAAGAACGCGGTGGAAACCCACCGCGCCAAGGCCGGTGGCATTGTCGTGATGGACGTGCTCACCGGAGAGGTGCTGGCGTTGGCCAACCTGCCGGTTTTCAATCCCAACAATCGCGCCCACCTGACCGGCGCGCAGTTGCGCAACCGTGTCCTTACCGACACCTTCGAGCCCGGTTCGACCATGAAGCCGTTCACCGTGGCGCTGGCGATGGAACTCGGCATGGTGAAGCCCGCGACCATGATTCAGACCGCCCCGGGCAGGCTCACCATCGGTTCGTCAACCATCACCGATGCGCATCCGCATGGCGCCCTTTCCGTGGCCGAGGTGATCCAGAAGTCGAGCAACGTCGGCACCGCGAAACTGGCGCTGGCGATCGATCGGCAGGATATGTGGGACATGTTCAACCGTGCCGGCTTCGGCGTCGTACCGCGCGTGCAGTTTCCCGGCGCGGTTTCTGGCAAGCTGCGGCCGGCCAAGGGCTGGCGGCCGATCGAGCAGGCCACCATGTCATATGGTTACGGCCTGTCGGCCTCGCTCCTGCAATTGGCACGCGCCTACACCGTGTTCGGGCGCGATGGCGATGTGGTCGAGGCCACCTTCGTCAAGGCCACCGGCCCGGCGTTCGGCAGCCAGGTGGTGCATCCCGAGGTCGCACGCGCCATGCGCCAGATGCTGGAGATGGCGGCCGGACCGGGGGGCACGGCGCCCAAGGCGCAGACCATGGGCTATCGAGTGGCCGGCAAGACCGGCACCGCGCACAAGCAGGAGGGCAAGGGCTACGCCGACCGCAAGTACCGCGCGTCCTTTGTGGGGCTCGCACCGGTATCGTCGCCTCGCCTGGTGGTCGCGGTGATGATCGACGAGCCCTCCGCAGGCCGCTACTTCGGCGGCGACGTGGCAGCGCCGGTGTTCTCCACTGTGGTGGGCGGCGCCCTGAGAATTCTCGGCGTCGCACCTGATGCGCCGATGCGGCCGGTGGTGCTGCCTGCCGAAGGTTCCGAAGTGAAGGAAAGCATATGAGTCCGGCGCCAGGGTCGCGGCCCGGGGTTCGTGGGTGCGCGCGTCGGCGCGCTCCCGGGACGGGTGCGGATCGTGGATGCTGATGGGATCCTTGCGATGCTGAACGCCGCCGCCATCGACGTCCGCGATCTCTCGGCGGACAGCCGCGCCGTGTCACCTGGCGCGGTGTTTCTTGCCTATCCCGGGCATGGCGGGGCGCATGACGGTCGCCAGCATGTCCAGGATGCCCTGCAGCGCGGTGCTGCCGCAGTACTGTGGGAAGAGGCGGGCTTCACCTGGAATCCCGCCTGGACGGTCCCGAACTTCGCCGTGCCGGGCTTGAAACCCCTGGCGGGGCCGCTTGCCGCGGCCGTTTTCGGCCACCCCTCTCGGGCCCTCAACATGATCGGCGTGACCGGGACCAACGGCAAGACGTCGGTCTCGCAATGGGTTGCCCATGCGATGGGGCGCTGCGCTTCACCTTGCGGCGTAATCGGCACCCTGGGCGCGCGGTTCGGCGACCTGGATGTGCCGGTGCCCAACACCACGCCCGACGCCATCGTCCTGCAGCGCCTGCTCGCGCGCATGCGCGACGCCGGTGCCGCCGCCTGCGCGATGGAAGTCTCCTCGATCGGGCTGGACCAGGCGCGCGTCGCCGGCGTGGAATTCGACATCGCGGTGTTCACCAACCTCACGCGGGATCATCTCGACTATCACGGCGACATGGCGTCCTACGAAGCCGCCAAGGCGCGGCTGTTCGACTGGCCGTCCGTGACGCATGCCGTGGTCAACCAGGATGACGCGGCCGGCTTGCGCCTGCTCGCACGCAGGCGCGCCGACGTTGATGCCATCGCCTACGGGATCGAGTCGGCGGAGGCGACCGCGTTGCCTGCGGGCGCCGCGCGCCTACTTGCACGTGCGCCCCGTTTCACTGCGGAGGGCGTGGCGTTCGAAACGGCTGGCGACTGGCCGGGTGCGACCGTATCGGCCCCGGTGTGGGGCATGTTCAATGTCTACAACCTCCTCGCGGTGATCGGCACCCTGTTGGCTGCCGGGGCGCCGCTGGGCATGGCAACGGCGGCGGCCGGCGCGATCCCGGCAGTGCCGGGGCGCATGAACGCGCTGGGAGGGAGCGCCGAGCCGTTGGTGATGATCGACTATGCCCACACGCCGGACGCGCTGCAAAAGGTGCTTGAGGCCCTGCGTCCGGTGGCGCAGCAGCGCGGCGGCCGGCTCGTTGCTGTGTTCGGCTGCGGCGGCGATCGCGACCCCGGCAAGCGGCCCGTCATGGGCGAGGTGGCGGTACGGGCTGCCGATGCCGTCTACCTGACCAGTGACAACCCGCGCGGCGAGGATGCGCGCGCCATCATCGACCAGATCGCCGCCGCTGCACCCGACGCGCACATCGTCGTCGACCGTGCCGCGGCCATCGGCGCAGCCGTCTGCGCCGCTGGCACGGCCGATGTGGTGCTGGTGGCCGGCAAGGGGCATGAGACTTACCAGGAAGTCGCCGGCAGGCGGCTGCCATTTTCCGACCATGATGTTGCCTCCAGGGCGCTCGACAATCGTCGCTCCGCCATGCCAGGAGGCCGCACATGATGAAACTTTCGAACGCCGCACAAATGCTCGGTGCGGCCATGCCGCCGGAGGAGGCGGAAGTGCTGCGCGTCTCCACGGACAGCCGCTCCGTGGCAGCCGGCGACCTGTTCTTCGCCATCGTCGGCGATCGCTTCGACGGCCATGATTTCGCCCGTGCCGCCATTGATGCAGGCGCCGCCGGAGTGGTGGTCGCGCGCGACCTCGGCCTGGCGCGCCAGGTGCTTGTGGCCGACACCCGTCTGGCCCTGGGCACGCTGGCCCGGAGCTGGCGTGCCGGCTTCACATTGCCGCTGATTGCGGTGACCGGCAGCAACGGCAAGACCACGGTCACGCAAATGCTGCGATCCATCCTGCAGACGCATGCCGGCCCCGGGGCCTTTTATACCGAAGGCAATTTCAACAACGACATCGGCCTGCCGCTCACGCTGTTGCGCCTGCGCGCGCATCACACCATCGGCGTGGTGGAACTGGGCATGAATCATCCGGGCGAGATTGACTATCTCGCCGGTATCGCCGCGCCCACCATTGCGTTGGTCAACAACGCTCAGCGCGAGCACCAGGAATTCATGAAGACGGTGGCCGACGTGGCCGCGGAAAACGGCTCGGTGTTCGCGCATCTCGCCGCCGGCGGCGTTGCGGTCATCAACGCCGACGACGACTTCGCCGGCTACTGGCGCACCCTGGTACGCGACCGCGAGGTGGTCGACTTCGGACTTTCGAGGTCGGCCGACGTCACGGCCAAGGTCGACATGGCCCTTTATGGCAGCCATCTGGAATTGATGACGCCGTCGGGGAATGTGGAAATACCGCTGCGCATCGCCGGGCGCCACAACGTGGCCAATGCATGCGCCGCAGCCGCCTGCGCCTGCGCGGCCGGCGTGCCGCTCGCGGCGGTGGCCGCCGGACTGGCCACCTTCACGCCCTACACGGGGCGCATGCAGAAAAAGGTGGCCAGAAGCGGTGCGGTGGTCATCGATGACAGCTACAACGCCAACCCGGATTCGGTACGGGCGGCGGTGGATGTGCTTGCTGCCATTGACGGCACGCGCGTACTGGTACTGGGCAAGATGGGTGAAGTGGGCGACAAAGGGCCGGAGTTTCATCAGGAAGTCGGCAACTATGCGCGCGAGCGCGGCATCACCCGCCTCCTCGCGCTGGGCGAGGAAACCGCGCCCGCGGTCGAGGGATTTGGCAGCGGCGCCACGCGTTTTGCAAGCATCGAGGCGATCAATGCGGCTGCAGCCGAATTGTCGCGGCCGGGCGCGACCCTGCTGGTCAAGGGTTCGCGGTCGGCACGGATGGAGCGGGTCGTCGCCAGCCTCACCGGCGAAACCATGGCGGGGGCGCACTGATGACCTCTGAACTCGCCTTGGCGAAACGCCCGTCGCAAGCACTGTCCGGAAAGGAAATTCGGCATGTTGCTTGAACTCGCCCAGTGGCTGGCGAAGGACATCCGGGCCTTCAACGTCTTTTCCTACATCACCTTGCGTGCGGTGCTGGCGACCTTGACCGCATTGGCCATCGCGCTTATCGCAGGGCCCGCGGTGATCCGCAAGCTCACCGCCTACAAGATCGGCCAGTCGGTACGGGACGACGGACCCCAGACGCACCTGATCAAGGCCGGTACGCCCACCATGGGTGGGGCGTTGCTGCTGATCGCCATTGGCGTGGCCACGCTGCTGTGGGCCGACCTCACCAACCGCTTCGTGTGGATCGTGCTGGTGGTGACCCTCGGCTTCGGCGCCATCGGCTGGGTCGACGACTGGCGCAAGGTGGTGCATCGCAATCCCAAGGGACTGTCGGCGCGCGAGAAATACTTCTGGCAAAGCGTGGTGGGCCTGGTGGCTGCGGTGTACCTGGCGTTCGCGGTGTCGGCGCCGAATGCCGACAAGCTTGTTTCGCTGGTCATGCAGTGGGTGGCCAGCGGGTTCACCATGGACTTGCCGCAGAAGGCGGACCTGATCGTCCCGTTTTTCAAGACCGTCACCTATCCGCTTGGCGTGTTCGGTTTCATTGGACTCACCTATTTCGTGATTGTCGGCACGTCCAACGCCGTCAACCTGACCGACGGACTGGATGGCCTGGCCATCATGCCGGCGGTGATGGTGGCTTCCGCGCTGGGCCTGTTCGCCTACGTCACCGGCAACTCGGTGTACTCGAAATACCTCCTGATCCCCTACATTCCCGGCGCGGGCGAGTTGATCGTGTTCTGCGCGGCACTGGCGGGAGCAGGGCTGGGTTTTCTCTGGTTCAACGCCTATCCGGCGCAGGTGTTCATGGGGGATGTCGGCGCCCTCGCGCTGGGGGGCGCGCTCGGCACTGTGGCGGTGATCGTGCGCCAGGAAATCGTCCTGGCCATCATGGGCGGCGTATTCGTCATCGAGACGCTCTCAGTTGCCATACAGGTTTCCTATTTCAAGTACACGCGCTGGCGCTTCGGCACCGGCCGTCGCATTCTGCTGATGGCGCCCCTGCATCACCACTTCGAGCAGAAGGGGTGGAAGGAGACCCAGGTAGTGGTGCGTTTCTGGATCATCACCATGATGCTGGTGCTGGTCGGCCTTTCAACCCTGAAGCTGAGGTAAGGGTATGGAACTGGCCAACCAACGCATCCTCGTCCTGGGTCTGGGTCAATCCGGTCTCTCGATGGCGCGCTATCTCGTCGCCGCCGGTGCGGTCGTGTCGGCGGCGGATACGCGCATCAATCCGCCGGGCCTGGCTGAGTTCCAGACGCTCTGCCCGCAGGCGGTCACGCACTGTGGCCCGCTCGAGGAAAACGTGTTCGCGCAGTGCGACGCGGTGGCGGTTTCCCCTGGCGTGCCCGTCGCGGGGCCGCAGACCGACCCCGCGGTGGCGGCGGCGCGCGCGCGCGGCCTGCCGTTCTTCGGCGACATCGAGTTGTTCGCCCATGCGCTGGCGCAGGCGGAGGCCGGCAATGGCTACCGGCCGCGCGTGCTGGCCATCACCGGCACCAACGGCAAGACCACTGTCACCTCACTCGCGGCGCATCTCGCCTTGCGTACCGGAAAGCGCGCGGTCGCTGCCGGCAATATCGGCCCCGCGGTGCTGGACGCCTGGCGCGACGCGGTCGCGACCGAGGCGTTGCCGGATGTGTGGGTGCTTGAGCTTTCGAGCTTCCAGCTCGAGACCACGTCCAGCCTCAGGGCGGACGCGGCCACGGTCCTCAACTTCACCGAGGACCATCTCGACCGGCATGGCAGCCTGGAGGCCTATGGCAACGCGAAGGCGCGCATATTTGCCAGTGGCGCGATACAGGTGCTCAACCGCGACGACGCCAGGGTACTGGCCATGCGCAAGCCTTTCGTGCCGCGCAACCGGCGCGACGTCGCACCGGTGGTTTTCACCTTCGGTACGGATTCTCCCGCGCACGCCACCGATTTCGGCCTGGTGCGCGATGCGCGCCCGGGCGGCATGCTGTGGCTCGCCCAGGGCAACAGCGAGGAAACCGGTGAGGAAACGGCAGCCGTGCGCCGCCTGATGCCGCAGGATGCCCTGAAGATCCGCGGGGCGCACAACGCAGCCAACGCGCTGGCCGCTCTTGCCTTGTGCAGCGCCATCGGCCTGCCGCTGGCACCCATGCTCAAGGCGCTCGCCGACTACGCGGGCCTGCCGCACCGCGTGCAAAGCGTTGCCGAGATCGGCGGCGTGACTTATGTGGACGACAGCAAGGGCACCAATGTGGGCGCGACCATCGCCGCGTTGCAGGGCCTGGGGGCGGTATTGCCGCAGGGCGGCCGCATTGTGTTGATCGCCGGTGGCGAAGGCAAGGGGCAGGATTTCGCGCCAATGGCCGCGCCGGCGGCGCGATACTGCCGGGCCGTCATGCTGATCGGCCGTGACGCCGCCCTCATTCGCGCCGCGCTCGGTGATCGCGTGGCGGCGGTCGATTGTGCGAGTCTGGAGGAGGCGGTTCGGTTGGCCGCCGAGCGTTGCACCCCTGGGGACACCGTGCTCCTTTCACCGGCATGCGCCAGCTACGACATGTTCCGCGACTACGGTCATCGTGCCGAAATGTTCGTTGCGGCGGTGCGCGAGTTGGCACGGCCGCAAGCCGCGGCGCCGGACGTCCTTGCAGGCACGCTGGCTCCGGCAAGCGGGGGAGGCGGCGATGCGTGAAGCCGTGGCCGGATTTTCGCGCCGCCAGTTTGGCAATGGCGGGCGTACCGTCGAACCGGCGCAATTCGCCGAGATCGACGAGGGCGTGCTGTGGGTCGGCGTGTTGCTGCTTCTGATCGGACTGGTGATGGTCTACTCGGCCTCGGTGGCATTCGCCGAAGGCTCCAAATTCACCGGCAATCGGGCGCAATTCTTCCTGGTAAGGCATGCGCTCTCCCTGGCGCTGGGATTCCTTGCGGCCTACCTTGCCTTTCGCATTCCGATGGCGACCTGGCAGCGCTTCGCCCTGCCGCTGTTTCTCGCCGGCGTGGTCCTGCTGGTGCTGGTGCTCATTCCCGGTATCGGCAAGAGCGTCAATGGCGCACGGCGCTGGATTCCGCTGGGCATCATGAACATGCAGCCATCGGAACTGATGAAGCTGTTCGCCCTTCTGTACGCGGCGGACTACACGGTGCGCAAGGCCGCCGTGATGCACTCGTTCAAGCAGGGCTTCCTGCCGATGGCCGGCGCGATGGTGTTTGTCGGCTGGCTGCTTCTGCGCGAGCCCGACATGGGGGCCTTCGTCGTGATCGTGGCGATCGCCATCGGCGTGCTTTTCCTGGGCGGCATGAACGCTCGGCTGTTCTTCGGGCTGGTGGTACTGCTGCTCATCAGCTTCGCCCTGCTGATCGCGTTTTCCGAGTACCGGCGCCAGCGCATCATCGGCTTCATGGACCCGTGGAGCGACGCCTTCGGCAAGGGTTACCAGCTTTCCCATGCGCTCATCGCATTCGGTCGTGGCGAGTGGTTCGGGGTGGGCCTGGGTGCGAGCGTGGAGAAGCTGTTCTACCTTCCGGAGGCGCATACCGACTTCCTGCTCGCGGTCATCGCCGAGGAACTGGGCTTGGTCGGTGTGCTGGTGATCATATTCATGTTCTTCTGGCTGGTGCGCCGCGCGATCCAGATCGGCCGCCAGGCGCTGGCACTGGAGCGTACGTTCCCCGCATTGGTCGCACAGGGCATCGGCCTCTGGCTCGGCGTGCAGACACTCATCAACATGGGTGTCAACATGGGGGTGCTTCCCACCAAGGGGCTGACCCTGCCCTTGATGAGTTTCGGCGGTTCGGGCATTCTGATGAACTGCGTGGCCCTGGCCGTGCTGTTGCGGGTCGACTATGAAAATCGTCGCCTGATGCGGGGGTTGAAGACATGATCAACCAGAACACCCGCATCAACCTGGCGCTCGACCCCGCGACCCGGGCGCGGCTGCCGCTGGTGGTCATCATGGCCGGCGGTACCGGTGGTCATGTCTTCCCCGCGCTTGCCGTTGCCGAGGTGCTTGCCGATAGCGGCTGCAGGATCCTCTGGATCGGCAGCCGGAGCGGCATGGAGGCGCAACTGGTGCCGCGTCATGGTCATGAGATGGCCTGGGTGGCCTTCAGCGGCCTGCGCGGCAAGGGATTGTTGGCCAAGCTGCTGCTGCCGTTCCGCCTGGCGTTCGCCTTCTGGCAGGCGCTTGTCATCATGCTGCGCGAACGCCCGGCGGCGGTGATCGGTTTCGGCGGATACATCTCGTTCCCCGGCGGCGTGATGGCCGCGATACTTGGGCGTTCGCTCCTGTTGCACGAGCAGAACGCCGTCGCCGGCATGGCCAACCGCGTGCTCGCACGCGTGGCCGACCGGGTGCTTGGCGCCTTCCCTGATGTGTTGCCGAACGTCGTCTGGACCGGCAATCCGGTGCGCGCCGCGATTGCCGGGTTGCCGGTGCCCGCGGTGCGCTACGCTTCGCGCAGTGGCCCGTTGCGCGTGCTGGTGGTTGGCGGCAGCCTTGGCGCGAAAGCCCTCAACCAGGTGGTGCCGCTGGCCATCGGCATGCTTGCACCCGACCTTCGTCCGGTGGTGGTGCATCAGTCGGGTCGCAGCCATATCGAGGCCTTGCGCAAAGTGTACGAAGCAGCCGGCGTCGAGGCGACGCCGGTTGAATTCATCGACGACATGGCCGTGGAGTACGCGGGCGCCGATCTGGTGATCTGTCGCGCCGGCGCCACCACGATCGCCGAGGTGGCGTGTGCGGGGGTCGCGGCGATACTCGTGCCGTTCCCGTTTGCGGTGGACGACCACCAGACCGCGAACGCGCGCTTCCTGTCGGACAAGCAGGCTGCGATCCTGATGCCGCAAGCGGAACTGACGGCGCGTGCGCTGTGCGACAGGCTGTCACACCTGTCGCGGGCCGCCTGCCTGGAGATGGCCGAGCGCGCGCGCGCGTGCGCCAAGCCGGACGCCGCCGCGGTCGTGGCGCGCGCCTGCATCGAATTTGCGGAGCGCGCATGAAGCACAAGGTCAAGCACATCCATTTCGTGGGCATCGGCGGCGCCGGCATGTCGGGCATCGCCGAGGTCCTGCTCAACCTTGGCTACCAGATCAGCGGTTCCGACCTGGCGCAGAACGCGGCGACCCGGCGGCTCGAGTCACTCGGCGCCAGCGTCATCATTGGTCACGCTTCGGTCAATGTCGCGGGTGCCAATGCGGTGGTGGTGTCCACCGCCGTGTCCAATTCCAATCCCGAGGTGCAGGCCGCCCGCGCCGCGCGCGTGCCGGTGGTGCCGCGTGCCCTCATGCTGGCCGAGTTGATGCGCCTGAAGCAAGGCATCGCGGTGGCCGGGACACATGGCAAAACGACAACCACCAGCCTCGTGGCAAGCGTGCTGGCAGAAGCAGGTCTTGATCCGACTTTCGTGATTGGCGGGCGTCTCACCTCGGCGGGCGCGAACGCACGACTGGGTTCGGGCGAGTACATCGTGGTGGAGGCGGATGAATCCGACGCGTCCTTCCTCAACCTGCAACCGGTGATCGCGGTCATTACCAACATCGACGCCGACCACATGGAAACCTATGGCCATGACTTCGCGCGGCTGAAGCAGGCGTTCGTCGAATTCACCCAGCACCTGCCGTTCTACGGCAACGCCATCCTGTGTGCGGATGATGCCGCTGTGCGCCAGATCATGCCATTCGTGAGCAAGCCGGTGACCACCTACGGATTCGCCGAAGACGCGCAGGTGCGGGCGGTGGACGTGGTGGCCGAAGGCGGCAGGATGCGCTTTTCGACGCGACGCGAAGGCCGCGCCGGAACGCTCGATATCGTGCTCAACCTGCCCGGGTTGCACAATGTGCAGAACGCGCTCGCTGCGGTGGCGGTGGCAAGCGAACTGGGAATCGCGGACGAGGCGATTGTCAACGCCCTGGCCGGATTCAAGGGTGTCGGGCGGCGTTTCCAGCGCTATGGCGAGGTTGGAATCCCCGCGGGCGGCCGTTTCACCCTGGTCGACGATTACGGCCACCATCCAGCCGAGATGGCGGCCACCATCGCCGCGGCACGCGGCGCTTTCCCGGGGCGTCGCCTGGTACTGGCGTTTCAGCCCCATCGCTACACCCGTACCCGGGACTGCTTCGAGGATTTCGTGCGCGTGCTCTCCAGCGTGGATGCGCTGGTGCTGGCCGATGTGTATGCCGCGGGCGAGCCGCCGATCGTGGCCGCAGATGGCAGGGCCCTGGCACGTGCGCTGCGCGTGGCCGGCAAGGTGGAGCCGGTGTTTGTCGAGCAGATCACCGAGATGGCGGGCGCGGTCATGCATGTGGCGCGCGACGGCGATGTCGTCGTCACGATGGGGGCGGGATCCATCGGCGGCGTGCCACGCGAATTGTCCGACGGGGGAGCGCATGCCTGACTTCGGAAAAGTGGCGGTATTGATGGGCGGTGCTTCGTCCGAGCGCGAGATTTCGCTGATGAGCGGCAACGGTGTCCTGGCCGCCCTGAAGAGCCAGGGTGTCGATGCCCAGGCATTTGACCCGTCGGAAAGCGACCTTGCCGATCTGAAGCGGCTGGGTTACGCGCGCTGTTTCATCGCCCTTCACGGGCGCGGCGGCGAGGATGGCACCTTGCAGGGGGCGCTGGACGTGCTGGGGCTGCCCTACACGGGTTCCGGTGTGATGGGGTCGGCCATCGGCATGGACAAATGGCGCACCAAGATGATCTGGCTGTCGGCGGGCATTCCCACGCCGCGCTACCGCATACTCGATGCGGCCGACGACTGGAGTGCGGTCGCCGACGATCTCGGCCTGCCGCTGATCGTCAAGCCGGCGCGCGAGGGTTCGACCTTGGGCTTGACCAAGGTCGCGAACGTCACGCAACTCCCGGAAGCCTACAGGCTGGCCGCGGAACGATATCGCGACCTTGCGCTCGCCGAGGAATTCATCGCCGGCGCTGAATACACCGCCAGCATCGTCGGCGAAACCGCGTTGCCGCTGATCCGCATCGACGCGCCGGACGGCAACTACGATTACCAGAACAAGTACTTCACCGACGACACCCGCTATGTGTGTCCGTGCGGGCTGCCCGCCGCGCAAGAGTCCGAACTCCAGGCGTTGTCGCTCAAGGCGTTTCGCCTGGTGGGCGCAAGCGGCTGGGGGCGCATCGACATCATGCTGAGCGCGGCCGGCAAGCCGTACCTGCTGGAAGTCAACACGTCGCCCGGGATGACCGGACACAGCCTGGTGCCGATGGCGGCGCGCGCCGCGGGCATCAGTTACGAAGAACTGTGCGTGCGCATCCTTGCCATGACCCTTGAGCCGCGTCGCGCATGACCATGTGGAACGACCCTCTAGCCCTCAATCGCCTGACAGCCCTGTTGCTGGTGGTCGCGCTGACGGTCGCCGCTGTGACGGGAGTGCGCTGGTTTGCGCGGCAGCCGCAATTCGCGATCCGCGCCGTGGTGGTCACGCCGGCCGAAGGTCTGGAATTGCAGCACGTGACAGCCGAGCGGGTGGCGCGATTTTGCGTGCCGCAGATCAATGGCACCATTTTTACCGCCGACCTTGCGCAGGCGCGCAACGCTTTCGAGGCGCTGCCGTGGGTGCGCAAGGCGAGCGTGCGGCGCCAGTGGCCGGACCGGCTGGTGGTGCGCCTGGAAGAACATCGCGCGCTGGCGCGCTGGAACGACGACGCCGGCAATCGTTTTGTAAGTGTCCTGGGCGAGGCCTTCAACGCGCCCGGAGAGAGTGAACTGGGGCGCGGCCTGCCACTGCTGACGGGTCCGGAGGGCAGCGAGCGCGACGTCGCGCGGCATTTCGGTGAGTTCCGCGAGCGCCTGGCGGCCATTGGCAAGGATCCGAAGGTGGTGATGCTGTCGCCACGCCAGGCATGGACCGTGCGGCTCGCCGATGGCATGGTGCTGGAGATCGGACGCGAGCAGCAAAGCTCCTCGGTATTGTCGCGGCTGGAGCGCTTTGTTTCACAGTACGCGTCGACCGTCGGACGCGTCGCGGCGCGCGTCGAAGTGGTGGATCTGCGTTATCCGAACGGTTTCGCGGCGCGTGTACCGGGATTGCGTACGTCGATGGCGCCGGAACGTCCGCAGGCGGTACGCTCGCCACAGCGCAAGCCCAAGACACCGCAACGCAGTGGCAAACCGGCCGCAGGCCGCGCTTGACGGGAAGGCACACCAGATGAGCATGAACAAGACGCGTGACGCCAAGGACCTGATCGTGGGCCTGGACATCGGTACATCGAAGATCATCGCGGTGGTGGCCGAAGCCACGCCTGAAGGGCGCCTGCAGATCATCGGAACCGGCAGCCACGAATCGAAGGGCCTCAAGAAGGGTGTGGTCGTCAACATCGACACCACCGTGGGCTCGATCCAGCGTGCGCTCGAGGAAGCCGAGTTGATGGCCGACTGCAAGATATCGCGGGTTTTCACGGGGATTGCGGGTAGCCACATCAAGAGTTTCAATTCGCACGGCATGGTGGCCATCAAAGACCGCGAGGTCAGCCAGTTCGATATAGATCGTGTCATCGAGACTGCGCGTGCGGTCAACATTCCCACCGACCAGCAGATCCTGCACATCCTGAAGCAGGAATTCATCATCGACGGCCAGGAGGATGTGCGCGAGCCCCTGGGCATGAGTGGCATGCGCCTTGAAGTCAAGGTGCACATCGTCACCGGCGCGGTCTCGGCGGCGCAGAACATCGTCAAGTGCGTGCGGCGCTGCGGCCTCGAAGTCGGTGACCTGATCCTGCAACCGCTGGCCTCCAGCCTGGCCTGCCTCACCGACGACGAGAAGGAACTCGGCGTGGCCTTGGTCGACATCGGCGGCGGCACCACCGACATCGCCGTTTTCACCCAGGGCGCGATCCGCCACACCGCGGTGATTCCGATAGCCGGCGACCAGATCACCAACGACATCGCGATGGCCCTGCGCACGCCGACGCCCGAGGCGGAGGACATCAAGATCCGTCACGGTGTGGCCATGCAGCGCCTTGCGGGTGGCGAGGAGATGATCGAGGTGCCGGGCATCGGCGATCGCGGTCCGCGCAGCATGAGCCGGCAGGCCCTGGCGGCGGTGATCGAACCACGGGTGGAAGAATTGTTCCAGTTGATACAGCAAACCCTGCGCGAGTCGGGATACGAGGAGCTGTTGTCCTCCGGCATCGTGCTAACCGGTGGCTCGGCGGCCCTGCCCGGATTGATCGAACTGGGCGAGGAAATGTTCTCCATGCCGGTACGCGTGGGTAACCCCAAGTATGAGGGCAGCTTGGCCGACGTGGTCAAGGGGCCGCGCTTCGCCACCGCCATCGGCCTGCTTTATGAGGGACTGGCGCAGCGCCAGCACCATGGCCGCGTGCTTGAGAAGACAGGTTCGCTGAAGAACATGGCGGGTCGCATGAAGACCTGGTTCCAGGGAAATTTTTGAGCGGAAAAAAGTGCAACCCTACTTTTTTCCGGTTTTGATTTGTCTTGAATCGCCGGCGCAGCCAGTCGATTCAAGAAGGCGAAAGCCAGGTAAAGGCTACGAAGGAGCAGGTGTGTTCGTGGGGGAGGTCTGGTGATTAGGGGCTATCGGCTTTACCGGCGTGCGAGTCGCGCCAGTTTAGCCGGCATCCCCGAATTTCTAGGCTTCTCAATCTCGGTGTTTCAAGACTGAATCGTTTCTTTAGGAGAGTCCAGGCATGTCAAACAAATTCGAGGTTCTGGAAACGGAAACCAGCGGCACCAACATCAAGGTGATCGGCATCGGCGGTGCGGGTGGCAACGCCATCACCCACATGATCCGGCGCGAGGTGCATGGTGTGGAGTTCATCGCCGCCAATACCGATGCGCAGGTTCTCACGCGCACCGGTGCGGAAACCCAGATTCAGCTCGGCGCAACCGGGCTGGGCGCTGGCGCCAATCCGGACAAGGGGCGCGAAGCCGCGCTCAACGACCGCGACCGTATCCGCGAGGCGCTCGAAGGCGCGCACATGGTGTTCATCACCGCCGGCATGGGGGGAGGCACCGGCACCGGCGCCGCGCCGGTGGTCGCCGAGATCGCCAAGGAAATGGGCATTCTCACCGTCGGCGTGGTGACCAAGCCGTTCCTCTTCGAGGGCGGGCGGCGCATGCGCTCGGCCGAAGCCGGCATCACCGAACTGTCGGCGCATGTCGATTCGCTGATCGTCATCCTCAACGAGAAACTCATGGAGGTCCTGGGCGACGATGTCGAGATGGAGCAGGCTTTTGCCGCCGCCGATGACGTGCTGCACAACGCGGTGGCCGGCATTTCCGAGATCATCAACCAGCCGGGCCTGATCAACGTCGATTTCGAGGACGTGAAGACCGTGATGGCCGAGATGGGCATGGCCATGATGGGCTCGGCCTATGCTGAAGGCATGGACCGCGCCCGTATCGCCGCCGAGCAGGCGGTGGCGAGCCCGCTGCTCGAAGGTGTCGACCTGACCGGCGCGCGCGGCGTGCTGGTGAACATCACTGCTTCCAAGTCTCTCAAGATGAAGGAGTACAAGGAGGTGATGGACACCATCAAGCACTTTGCCGATCCAGACGCGCATGTGATCTGCGGCGCCGTATTCGACGACAGCATGGGCGACAAGCTGCGCGTGACTGTGGTGGCGACCGGCCTAGGCCGTGCCATCGCGCGGCGTGCCGACAAGCCCACGTTGGTGCCGCAAACCGTGCTGCGTACCGGGACCGACAATGCGCCGATCGCGGTGGCAACGCCGTTCGACCAGCCGCCCTCGGTCAACTACCAGGACCTGGAAACACCTGCGGTATTCCGCTCCGGACGCGCGGATCGGCGTGCACAGGTGGAAGCGCTGCAGAACGCCGGCATGGACAAGTACGAGATCCCGGCGTTCCTGCGTCGCCAGGCCGACTGACGTTCGGAAGCTGCGTCCGTGTCATCAAGCGCCGCCTTCGGGCGGCGCTTCCTCTTTGGTTGCGTCGCAGGCGGCCTGCCCATGCACACCCGTGCTTCAGTCGTCGTCCTTGAAGCGTTCGCGGATTTCCAGGGCTTCCTCCCAGCGTGAGAAGAACGCATCGACGCAGGCGGGGTCGAAATGCGTGCCGCGGTGCTGGCGCATGAATTCGACCGCGCGGGGAATCTCCCATGCGGCCTTGTAAGGACGTGCGCTGGTCAATGCATCGAACACATCGGCCACGGCGACGATGCGGCCGGACAGCGGGATGGCCTCTCCAGCCAGTCCTTTTGGATATCCGGATCCATCGAACTTTTCATGATGCGCACGCGCGATCTCGGCGGCCACGCGAAGGATCGGAGAAGCGCCATCCTTGAGAATGACCCAGCCAATCTCCGCGTGCTGTTTCATGATCTCGAATTCTTCCGGCGTCAGCTTGCCCGGTTTCAGAAGAATATGGTCCGGGGTGCCGAGCTTGCCGACATCATGCATCGGGGCAGCCTCGAACACGCTTGCAATGAAATCCGGATCGTCGGAGAGTTCTTCGCAAATAAGCCGCGAGTAGTGCGCCATGCGCACGATGTGGGCTCCGGTCTCGGGATCACGGAACTCCGCCGCCTTTGACAGGCGCAGGATGGTGTCCTTTTCGCGGTCCAAAATCTCCGCGGTCGCCTTCTTCACTTCCGCCGCCAATTCGTCGGCCCGGTTGGCCAGGCTCACATGGCTCCGGCGGATCGCCAGCATATTGCGCACCCGGGCACCGAATTCCACCGTGTCGATGGGCTTGGTGAGGAAATCGGTGGCGCCTGCTTCGAGGGCGCGGTACAAGACTTCGCGTTCGTTGCTCGCCGTGACCATCAGGACGGGCACCTGCGCGCGTTCCGGGTTGGTGCGCAACCTTGCGATAAGTTCCAATCCGTCCAGGACCGGCATCATGTAGTCAACGATGAGCAGGTCGAACGGGTGGGTTTCGCACCAAGCCAGTGCTGCGACCGGATCGGTAAAGCATTGCGCCCGGCAATCGCCCATCTGTTCGACCAGTGCTTCGGTCAGGCGGACATTGACGAGATTGTCATCAACGATGACGATGATCACGGCGCTTCCTTGCCAAGAGGGAAGGTCATTCTAACCCTCGGGAAGGGTGACACCGAACCGAACTCAGCGTCGTGGGGTGGCCGGGGCCGGAGCGGCGGCAGGGGCCGCAACCGGCGGCGCCGAGTTGTTCGCCGCAGGCGACGCGCGCGCAGGTCCTGGCGCTTCCCAAAGCCACTTGCTGCGTGCGGCCGCCATCACCGCGTTGGGGTACTCCGCCCGGCCGCGGCTGCCGTTGTAGCGACCCAGTGCGAGGAAAAGGTTGCCTTGTTCGAGGTCAAGGTAGTGGCGCAGGATCACGCAGCCCATGCGGATGTTGGTGCGCATGTCGAAAAGGGTGCGCGTATCCCCGTTGCCGATGAGGCGGGTCCAGAACGGCATGACCTGCATGTAGCCGCGCGCACCGGCGCTGCTGACGGCGTACTTCTTGAAGCCGGACTCCACGGTGATCAGCCCCAACACAAGTTGCGGGTCGAGGCCGGCGCGGGTGGACTCGTAGTGCACGGTCTTGAGGAATTCGACGCGGCTGCGGTAGTCGGGCTTGTGCCGCACCGGCAGTCGGTCCGACATGGTGGCCAGCCAATTGGCCTTGTCCAGGGCGGTGGCGAATTTCGGCTCTGGCGGCGTGCGATCATCGCGCACCGCTGCGGACAGGGCGGTGCGCACGGAATCAGACAAGGGTTCGTACTGCTGCGCGCCCGCAAATGCCGGGAGCCGCGCGCATATCAGCAGAACGAAGGCTGCGATCAGGGCCAGTTTTTGCCAGCCGGTCCGGCGCCCGGGTAGCGAATCGGAAGCCGTTCTCACACGCCCATCTTGGATTTCACGAACGCCGCGATATCCGCCGTCGCCACGGCGGTTGCGGCTGTGTCGCGCCGGCCCTGGTACTCGACCTTGCCTTCCTTGAGGCCGCGATCACCGACGGTGACCCGATGCGGGATGCCGATCAATTCCATGTCGGCGAACATGAAGCCGGGTCGCTCCCCCCGGTCGTCAAACAGGACGTCAATGCCTGCCGCCATGAGCTCGTCGTACAGGCTTAGCGCAGCCTGCCGGACTGCGTCCGACTTGTCCATGCCGATCGGGCAAATGGCCACGGCAAATGGTGCGATTGCGTCCGGAAATATGATGCCGCGGTCGTCATGCCCCTGCTCGATGGCCGCACCGACGATACGTGTCACGCCAATGCCGTAACAGCCCATGACCATGAGCTGCGGCTTGCCGGTCTCGTCCAGATAGGTGGCCTTCATGGCTTCGGAGTACTTGGTGCCAAGGTAGAACACATGACCCACCTCGATGCCCCTCTGTATCGCCAGAATTCCCTTGCCGTCGGGGGACGGGTCGCCTTCTCGGACATTGCGGATGTCCGCGACCACTTCGGGTTCGGGCAGGTCGCGGCCCCAGTTCACTCCGGTGAGATGATGATCCCACTGGTTGGCACCGGTAATGAAGTCACTCATGTTGGCGACCGTGCGATCGGCCACCACGCGCACCGGTCGTTTCGTGCCGACCGGACCAAGGTAGCCCGGCTTGATGCCGAAGTGGTCGATGATCTCCGGCACCGTGGCGAAGCGGAACCCGGATTTGAGTCCCTCGACCTTGCCGGCCTTGACCTCGTTCAAGTCGTGGTCGCCTCGCACCAGCAACAGCCATACCTGTACCGACTTAACCGCCCCGCTGGCGTCACGTTCCTCGGTGGCGAGCACCAGTGACTTTACGGTTTTCTCAAGGGGGACGCCTAAGTGCGTCGCGACATCCGCGCAGGTCGACTTTCCGGGTGTCGGCGTGACCTGCAGGGGCGCCGAGGGCATATTGCGCGAATCCTGCGCCGGCAATGCTTCGGCAAGCTCGATGTTGGCCGCGTAGTCCGATTGCGGGCAAAACACGATGGCGTCCTCGCCGGTGTCGGCGATCACCTGAAACTCGTGTGAACGTGACCCGCCGATGGCGCCGGTATCCGCCGCCACAGCCCGGTAGGTGAGCCCGAAGCGGTCGAAAATGCGCTGGTAGGCCGCGAACATGATGTCGTAGCTCTTTTCGGCACCCGCGGCATCGCGGTCGAACGAGTAGGCGTCCTTCATCGTGAACTCGCGCCCGCGCATCACGCCGAATCGCGGCCGGCGCTCGTCGCGGAACTTGGTCTGGATATGGTAGAAATTTCGCGGCAACTGGCGATAGCTGCGCAACTCCTGTCGCGCGATGTCGGTAACGACTTCCTCGCTGGTGGGCTGGATGATGAAATCGCGCTCGTGCCGGTCCTTCACCCGCATGAGTTCGGGCCCCATCTTTTCGAAGCGGCCGGTTTCCTGCCAGAGTTCCGCCGGTTGGACCACCGGCATGAGCATCTCCACGGCGCCGGCGCGGTCCATTTCCTCACGGATGATCGCCTCGACCTTGCGGATCACGCGCAGTCCCAGCGGCATGTAGGTGTAGATGCCGGCGGAGAGTCGCTTGATCATTCCGGCACGGATCATCAGCTTGTGGCTGGCGACCTCGGCGTCGTTCGGGGCCTCCTTGATGGTGGAAATGAAGAACCTTGATGCGCGCATGTTGGGTGGTTTCCCGGGCGGTTTCTTGCGTCTATAATGGATCGCAATTCTAAGGGATCAGCGGGTATTTTCATGCTCGACCGTGACGGCTACCGCCCGAACGTGGGCATCATCATCGTCAACCAACGCAACGAGGTTTTCTGGGGCAAGCGGGTTAGAGAACACTCCTGGCAGTTTCCGCAGGGTGGCATCAAGTACGGCGAAACGCCCGAACAGGCCATGTACCGCGAGCTCCACGAAGAAACAGGCCTCAAGGCCGAGCATGTTCGCATTCTCGGCCGGACGCGCGACTGGTTGCGCTATGACGTGCCACGTGATTGGATCAAGCGCGACTTTCGCGGGAATTACCGCGGCCAGAAGCAGATCTGGTTCCTTTTGCGCATGGTGGGGCGCGACTGCGATGTTCGCCTGCGCTCTTCCGAGCATCCGGAGTTCGACGCCTGGCGCTGGCATGACTACTGGGTGCCGCTGGACAGCGTGATCGAATTCAAGCGGGAAGTCTACGGACTGGCCTTGAACGAGTTGTCCCGGCTGCTTTTCGCGCGCGGCATGGAGGGCCAGCGACGTCCGCGCCAGCGTCGCGAGGGAATGGGTTCGCAAAAGGGCGAGTCGGTCGCGGCCAAGTCGCTGACGGTCGATCCTACGCACATTGATTCCGGCTATCCCGCCGATTGAGACAATTTATTTGGCGGTTGTGCCGGCAGGCGCTATGATTGGGCGGCGGTGACAGCGGAGCCGGGACTTTCCGGTGCGAATCGTCAGGCGCGCGGCGTCAGGGCTAATTCCCGCGGCGCAAACAAATCTGAATTCATCCAGCCAATTGTGTTTTTATCGGAGATAAGACATGGCATCACTCAAAGGCTCGAAGACCGAGCAAAACCTGAAGGACGCGTTTGCCGGAGAATCGCAGGCGAACCGTCGTTATCTTTATTTCGCAAACAAGGCGGATATCGAGGGCCAGAATGACGTTGCCGCGCTTTTCCGATCGACGGCCGAAGGCGAAACCGGCCACGCACATGGGCACCTGGAGTACCTCGAGGCGGTGGGCGACCCGGCGACGGGACTGCCGATCGGATCTTCGCGCAACAACCTGAAGGCGGCAGTTGCCGGCGAGACCCACGAGTACACCGATATGTACCCGGGCATGGCCAAGACCGCGCGTGATGAGGGTTTTGACGAGATCGCCGACTGGTTCGAAACCCTGGCCAAGGCCGAGCGCTCGCACGCCAATCGCTACCAGAAAGCGCTCGACGCGCTCGTCGATTGATGATGATCCCGGCCAGTCCGGGGTGACGGTTCGGTTCAAGGGGCGCGATTGCGCCCCTTCTCATTCGCGCCAGCGGTTTCCGATGCACGGCGCCATTACGCACATGCTTGATCGACCATGACCACACGCGAAGGCAATCTCGAGGCACCCACCCGGCATCCGCTGGACTGGAAGAATCCGGAGTTCTACGATCAGGAGTCGCTCTTCACGGAAATGGAGCGGGTTTTCGACATCTGCCACGGATGCCGCCGATGTGTCAGCCTGTGTGGCTCGTTTCCAACGCTATTCGATCTGGTCGACGAAAGCGCGACCATGGAGGTCGATGGCGTGTCCAAGCAGGACTACTGGAAGGTGGTTGATCAATGCTACCTGTGCGATGTCTGTTACCTGACGAAATGCCCGTACGTCCCTCCTCATCCATGGAATCTCGACTTCCCGCACCTGATGCTGCGCGCCAAGGCGGTAAAGCACGAGCAGGGTTTGAACGGGATTCGTGATCGCGTTTTGTCCGGAACCGATACCCTGGGAATGTTCGCCGGAATCCCGATCGTCACCCAGACGGTCAATGCGGTGAACAAGACCAAAATGGCGCGCGAGGTCATGGAGATGACCCTGGGTGTGGATGAAAAGGCATGGGTTCCGGAATTCGCCGAATCCAGGTTTCGTTCCGGACCGCGCAAGGGGCCTGATGTGCCCGTGCGTCATGGCGAGCGCACCCCCGGAAAGGTCGCGATTTTCTCGACCTGCTACATCAACTACAACGAACCCGGCATCGGTCGTGACCTGGTCGCTGTACTCGAACACAACGAGATCGCATGGACGCTGGCCGAAAAGGAAGCCTGCTGTGGCATGCCAAAACTCGAACTCGGGGACCTCAAGGCTGTCGAGAAACTCAAGAACAAGAACATTCCGGCGCTAGCCAAGCTGGCGCGCGATGGCTACGCGATCCTCACGCCGATTCCTTCCTGCACGTTGATGTTCAAGCAGGAATTGCCGCTGATGTTTCCGGATGACGCGGATGTCAGGGCAGTGGCCGATGCCATGTTCGATCCGTTCGAGTATTTCATACTGCGCAATCGGGACGGCCTGCTGAAGACCGATTTCAAGAATCCCCTGGGCAACGTGTCGTATCACATTCCCTGTCATTCGCGGGTGCAAAACGTGGGCAGGAAAACCGCCGAGACATTGCAACTTGTGCCCGGCACCAAGGTCAATGCGGTGGAGCGCTGCTCAGGGCATTCCGGCACCTGGGGGGTAAAGAAGGAATTCCATGCCACGGCGATGAAGATCGGAAAGCCGGTTTTCAAGGCCATGGCGGGATCGGATGCGGCCAAGCCGGATTTCATCAGCTCGGATTGCCAGCTTGCCGGCCATCACATCGAACAGGGCATGCGGGAAAATGGCTTGAGCGAAGTTCCTCTCGAGCATCCGCTTTCCCTTTTGCGTATCGCCTACGGCTTGTAGGTTTTCGCTCCGTACGAGGACACATTGAAATGCCGCAGTTGACCCCGGCCAGTCTCATGACACTCGAGGCCTACTCGAAATCCCGCAATGATTTTCGCGCGCGCGTCATTGCCCACAAAAAACAGCGAACGGTGCATCTGGGCGAGCATGTCACCCTCATTTTCGAGGACGAGCTCACCATTCGTTACCAGGTGCAGGAAATGCTGCGTATTGAAAAGATTTTCGAGGAGGCGGGCATTGTGGGAGAGCTTGAGTCCTACAATCCGCTCATTCCGGACGGAACCAACCTCAAGGCCACGATGCTGATCGAATACACCAGCGTGCCCGAGCGACAGCGAGCGCTTTCGCAACTCAAGGGCATTGAGCGGCGCATGTTCGTTGAAGTCGAGGGGCAGGATCGGGTTTATGCCATCGCCGACGAGGATCTGGATCGCGAGAACGACGAGAAGACGTCGGCTGTGCATTTCCTGCGCTTCGAACTGGCACCTCCCATGATTGTGGCGCTCAAGAGTGGCGCCCAGATGAAGGTGGGCTGTGACCACCCGCAGTATCTTGCGCAGCTCAACGAATTGGCGTCGGAAGTGTTGGCTTCCCTGGTGGGGGATCTTGCCTAGACCCACTTTTGTTCGACATGCGGGCTTTGCCCTGTGCGCGGCGATGTTGGTCGTCGCTGCGCAAGAAGGCGCGGCTAAATCGAACCTTCCGGTGCCGAAGCGCGAAGAAGATTCGTCAATGAAGGAGCTGGATGTACAGTTTCCGGAATTCTCTTCTGCGCAATCGCGTGCCCGGTTTGCAACCAGTTGGACCACGAATTCCATTTTCATCGACCACAAGACACTCTCTGTCGACAACGACGGCGTTGTACGCTTTGCACTGGTTGTCCGCAGTTCGAGTGGGGCCGAATCGGTGAGTTTCGAAGGTATCAGGTGTGCTTCAGGCGAACGGCGGGTGTTCGCATATGGGCGCAAAGGCGCGGATGGCGGTACGTGGACCGCTGCTCGGGGTTCGGCATGGCGGCAGATAAACGACAGCGGTATCAACCGTTACTACTATGAGTTCTGGCGCGACGTGTTTTGCGATGGCAGCATGCCCGAAGGCAGGCGCGAGATTTTGCGGAACATTGCGTCCGGCGGCCGCGAGCGGTCGCGCGGTTCGCCGGATTGACTCTCCGTAGAACGGAGATCGTCGCAACTGGCGCCGATACAATTCGGCCATGCCTATGCCTTTGACCATGGCGTTGTTCGTCAAGCTTCTGTTCTGGACGGTGGCTCTGCTCGTTTTCGTCCGTCTGTCCATGAAGCAGGCGCGCGAACTTGAGGTCGCGACGCGACGCTGGGCGGCTGCGGTGTTGCTGGGTGCGTTGGCGGGATCGAAGCTGATTTTCGTGTTGAGTCACCCTGATCGCGTCGGGATGTCGGCTAGTGAACTTGACCGGATCCTGTGGTGGGTCAGCGGCAATTCCGTTGTGGGGGCGCTTTTGGGTGGATATCTCGCCCTGTACCTTTCTGAGGGGCTTGAGCGGACCGAAAGGCTCGCAACCGAATTGGCGACACCGGTTGCTTCGGTGCTTCTGATCCTGAGCCTGGGGGCATTCTTCTGGGCACTACGAGGCAGCGCCTACGGGAGCCCAACCAATTTGCCCGTCGGCGTGAATTTCGGTGACGGGGCGGCGCGACACCCGGTCATGCTTTATGAAGCGGCATTTCTCGGAATGTTGATCTGGCTTGAATACCGTCGACAAGCCTCCGGTAACGCGCACCCGGGGGCGGGGACCCTTTTCATGCTTGGCTATTGCCTGTTCACCTTCGTGACCGGTTTTCTGAAACCGCCGTTCGGTATCCCGCTGCTGCTGGAGGTGGTCGAGCCGGCCGCGCACCTGTATGCCGGGCTGTTGACTGCGGATCAGTGCGTCAGTGCCCTGGCCGTCATGCTGCTGCTACCGAGGCTGTCTCGCTTGTCCATTTCTGGCGGCAAGGTCGATTCCGCAGCATAGCGATGCCGAGTAGTGGGGCGCCGGACGCGTCCGGCGATCAGACAAGGACCATGTTGTCGCGATGGACGAGTTCATCCTCGTCCACGAAACCGAGAATCGACTCGATTTCCGTCGAAGGTCGGCGCATGATCCGGCGCGCTTCGCCTGCCGAGTAGTTGGCCAGGCCTCGCGCCACCTCGGAGCCGTCCTCTGCCCTGATTGCGACCACCTCACCGCGCTCGAATTCGCCGGATACGGCGACTATGCCGATCGGCAACAGGCTTTTTCCGCCCGCGAGCAGGGCATGCGTGGCCCCGCGGTCAAGAGTGAGTGAACCGCGTACTTGGAGGTGGTCGGCCATCCAGGCCTTGCGGGCAGTTACCCGCTCATGGCCTGCCAGCAACTGTGTGCCGACTGCCTCGCCCCTGGCAAGCCGCACGAGGACATTTTCCTCCCGCCCGGACGCGATGATGGTATGCGCACCGCTTTTCGCGGCACGCTTGGCCGCGAGAATCTTGGTGATCATGCCGCCCTTGCCGAGTGAGGAACCTGCCCCACCGGCCATTGCTTCCAGCCCAGGATCGCCGGCCGTGGCCTCTTCGATCAGTTTCGCGTCCGGGTTCTGGCGGGGGTCGGCTGTAAAGAGGCCACGTTGGTCGGTAAGGATGACTAGGGTGTCGGCTTCAATCAAATTGGCTACCAATGCGCCGAGGGTGTCGTTGTCGCCGAACTTGATCTCATCGGTGACGACCGTGTCATTCTCGTTGATGATCGGAATGACGCCCAGGTTTAGAAGGGTCATCAGAGTGGATCGTGCGTTCAGGTAGCGCTTGCGGTCAGCAAGATCGTCGTGGGTGAGCAGCACCTGCGCCGTCTTCAATCCGTGACTACGGAAGCTTGTTTCGTAGACCTGCACCAGCCCCATTTGACCGACGGCCGCGGCGGCCTGCAGTTCGTGGATCGCCTTGGGGCGACGCGACCAGCCGAGGCGTTGCATGCCTTCGGCAATGGCTCCGCTGGAAACCAGCACTACCTGCTTGCCCGCCAGGCGGATCGCGGCGATCTGTCCGGCCCATTGGGCGATTGCTGCGATGTCCAGGCCACGGCCATCATTGGTCACCAATGAGGAGCCGACCTTTACGACAATCCGCCCGGCGGCTTGCATCACCGACAACATGCTCAGTCGTCCTCGCCCGTGCTTGCAAGGTACTCGCCGACCTGGCGACACAAGTCCCGGCATCCATGTCCGCTCATGCCGGAGACCAGGAATACCGGTCCCTTCCAGCGCAAACGCCGCGTGATGTCCTTGACCCGGCGCTCGCGTTCCTGCGGGTCTTCGATCAGGTCCGATTTGTTCAAGACCAGCCAGCGCGGCTTGGCATAGAGCGCTGGGTCGTACTTCTTGAGTTCAGCCACGATGGCGCGTGCCTCCTTGACCGGATCGACAGCCGGGTCGTAAGGGGCGATGTCAACCAGGTGCAGCAACACCCTGGTGCGCGCGAGGTGCTTGAGGAATTGCGTGCCCAAGCCGGCGCCGTCTGCGGCACCTTCTATGAGCCCTGGGACGTCCGCTATGACAAAGTCCACCGTATCGGTGGCCCGTACGACGCCGAGGTTGGGATGCAGCGTCGTGAACGGATAGTCGGCTA
The DNA here is from genome assembly GCA_965279115.1 of Burkholderiales bacterium. Classification (GTDB taxonomy): domain Bacteria; phylum Pseudomonadota; class Gammaproteobacteria; order Burkholderiales; family JAEUOS01; genus JAEUOS01. The sequence continues at coordinate 909,985 of OZ257137.1, read as the reverse complement.
CCTTGGGGCGGGCGTTCGAGACTGCGCGGATGAACGTGCTCTTGCCGGCATTGGGCATTCCCAGCAGGCCGACGTCGGCCAGCACCTTGAGTTCAAGCTTGAGTTCGCGCTCTTCACCTGGCTCGCCAAGCGTATGCTGGCGTGGCGCGCGATTGGTACTGGATTTGAAGTGGATGTTCCCGAGCCCGCCTTGTCCGCCTTTGGCGAGCATCGCCTGTTCGCCGTCAGCGGTGAGGTCAGCGACGATATCACCTGTGGCCAGATCGGTGATCAGGGTACCGACGGGAACTCGCAGCACGATGTCGTCTGCTCCCTTGCCATACTGATCGGCACCGCGACCGGGTTCACCGTTGCGGGCGTGATGGACGCGAGCGTACCTGAAGTCGAGCAGTGTGTTGATGTTGCGGTCGGCCACTGCAATGACACTTCCACCACGCCCGCCATCGCCGCCGTCCGGGCCGCCCATCGGGACGAACTTCTCCCGCCTGAACGAAGCCATGCCGCGTCCGCCATCCCCCGCCTTTACGTGGATATTGGCTTCGTCAATGAATTTCATGGGATGTTCCGGTATGTTCTGCCTGCAGTGGCGCTACAAACAAAAAGGCCCAATCGCTTCGCACGATTGGGCCTTCCTGTGGTGCCCTGAGACTCAGGCTGGAACGATGCTGACAGTACGCCGCTGCTGTACACCCTTGACGGCGAACTGGATCTTGCCTTCGGCCTTCGCGAACAGGGTGTGATCCTTGCCCATGCCGACGTTGTCGCCCGCGTGGAACTCGGTGCCGCGCTGACGCACGATGATGTTGCCGGGAACCACAGCCTGACCGCCGTACATCTTGACGCCCAGACGCTTTGATTCCGAATCGCGGCCGTTGCGTGTGGAGCCGCCGCCTTTCTTGTGTGCCATGACTGCTCTCCTTAGCCGTTGATCGCCGAGATCTCGATCTCGGTGTAGTTCTGGCGGTGTCCCTGGTGCTTCTGGTAGTGCTTGCGACGGCGCATCTTGAAAATCCGGACCTTCTCGCCGCGGCCATGCGCGACAACCTTCGCCGTCACATTGGCACCGGCCACGAGCGGTGCGCCGACTTTAACGGCATCTCCGCTACCCACCATCAACACCTGATCCAGAATGATTTCTTGACCGATGTCTGCTGGTATCTGTTCTACCTTTAGTTTTTCGCCGGTGGAAACGCGATACTGTTTCCCGCCGGTTTTTATGACCGCATACATGGTAACCTCGACGAATTGCCCGCTCAAATGCGGGGAACCTGAAAATATACTCGAAAATTCCTTGCAAGTCAACGGGTTGAGTGTTCGGTGCGGGCTTGCCGGGTGAGTCCGATGCTTCAGTCCGGGCGGAGGGCAGCGCCGAGGGCGTCGCGAAGGCAGATCAACGCCCAGTTTGCGTTTATGCGATTTTCACCCTAGTATCAGGAGGCCGGAAGGGCATTGTTTCTGCAGGTGAGAGGTTGACCCAATTTGATCCCAGGATGTCTGTGGCCGCCGACCTGGCGGCGGTAGATGAATGCATCCGTGAACGCCTGACTTCCGAGGTTGCCCTTGTCAACCAGGTGGCCGAATACATCGTTGGCGCCGGTGGCAAGCGACTGCGTCCGGTCTTGTTGCTGCTTGTAGCTGGTGCTTGTGGTACGGTCGATCGTCGCGCCCATACGCTGGCCGCTGTGATCGAGATGATCCACACGGCAACCCTATTGCATGATGATGTTGTCGATGAATCTGAGTTGCGGCGAGGGCGCCGCACGGCGAATGCGGTTTTCGGCAACGCCGCGAGCGTGTTGGTCGGAGACTTTCTTTACTCGCGCGCGTTTCAGATGATGGTCAGCGTAGGCAGCATCGAGGTCATGCGTATCCTGGCAGATGCAACCAATACCATTGCCGAAGGCGAAGTCTTGCAATTGATGAATGTCGGCGACGCCGACGTTACCCAGGAAAGCTATTTGCGGGTGATTCGCTACAAGACCGCCAAGCTTTTCGAGGCGGCAGGGAGAATCGGCGCGCTGGTCTCCGGCGCCGATGCGCAGACCTGCGATCGCATGGCCGAGCATGGCATGCGCCTCGGCACCGCGTTTCAACTCGTCGATGACGTACTGGATTATTCGGGTGATGTGTCGCGCACCGGAAAGAACCTGGGCGACGACCTATCGGAAGGCAAACCGACATTGCCGTTGTTGCGGGTACTTGATTGCGGGACGCAAGCCCAGAAATCGATTGTGCGAACCGCGATCACCGAGCCGGGCGAGGCCGATTTTGAAGCCGTTATGTCGGCGATTCGCGAAACCGGTGCACTTGAATTTACCGCGGAGGTGGCAAGGACCGAGGCAGCTAGAGCCGCCGCCTTGCTTGACGGCTTGCCAGAAAGCCAGTGCAGGAAAACTTTGCTAGAATTGTGTTCTTTCGCGGTTGAACGCACCAGTTGAAGTGCGACTTGACGGTGTCCCGGGATGGGGCGCATTGCGAAAACGTCGGGGTGTAGCTTAGCCTGGTAGAGCGCTACGTTCGGGACGTAGAGGCCGGAGGTTCGAATCCTCTCACCCCGACCATGTTTATTGCCTTTTTGATTTCGGCGCGGCGATGGGTTCGCACCGGAATTCACCTCGTGATCTGATCATCGGAAGTGACGTGAGGAATGATCGGTTGCAGTCCGTTGGTCACGATGCCGCCTCGTGCTATGGTTCCAGAGTGGCTACACCCCATCGTGTGCCCGATTGGATTGTGATGCAGGAGCCCTCATGCAATGATCTGGATCGTCAGAAGGCAGGTGCGGCGCTAAAATGCGGTTGATGATTATGATATTGTCATAAAGAGTGTTTCGCGAAATCTTGAGTGGATGCGCGCCTGTATGATGACGGTCCGAATTGCCGCATCTGGCCGCAGGGCTGATAATCCCGTCTTAGTCTTTCATCGCGTCTGATAACCTTGGCTGCTGCGCTTTTACCGAATACGCTTTCAGGAATTGCACGTGCTCTCGTGCAAGGCGGGCATTTGGCGGTTGCTGAAGCCGAGAAACTGGTCAACGACGCGAGAAGTGCGAACGTCACTTTTGTCGAGCAGATCATTTCCTCGAAGAAGATGTCGGCTCGGGAGGTCGCGCAGTTTTCTTCCGAGATATTTGGATATCCCCTCCTCGATCTGGGCACGTACGATCCGCAGCAGGTGCTTCCGGACGCGATTGATCGCAAGCTCGTTCAACAGCATCGTGTTGTCGCGTTGGCCAAACGCGGCAATCGGCTTTCTGTTGCGATTTCCGATCCGACCAATAAGGCCGCTCTTGATCAGATCAAGTTCCAGACATCGCTGGCGATTGATCCGGTCGTAGTTGAAGATGACAAGCTTGGCGCCATCCTCGCGACGATGGCTGAAGCCGCCGGCGCGTCCATTCTGGATGTCCCGGACGATGATCTGAACCTTGAGTTCACTGACGACGAATCGCTCGCCAAGGCCGAAGAAGCATCCATGCCGGACGTGGATGACGCTCCGGTAGTACGTTTTCTGCAGAAAATGCTGATGGATGCGATCCGTGACGGCGCCTCCGACCTTCATTTTGAGCCGTACGAGAAGAGTTATCGCATCCGCTTCCGGACTGACGGCATCCTGCGGGAAGTGGCGAGTCCGCCGCTGGCCATCAAGGAAAAACTGGCGTCCCGCATCAAGGTCATTTCCAAGCTGGATATCTCCGAGAAGCGTGTTCCACAGGATGGCCGGATGAAGCTTGTCTTGTCGAAGAACCGGGCCATCGACTTCCGTGTCAGCACCTTGCCGACCTTGTTCGGCGAGAAGATCGTGATGCGTATTCTCGATCCTTCCTCGGCGACCCTTGGTATTGAAGCATTGGGTTACGAGCCGGAGGAAAAGGAGCGATTGCTCAAGGCAGTGCATCGTCCTTACGGCATGGTACTGGTGACCGGCCCCACCGGCTCGGGCAAGACGGTTTCGCTTTATACCTGCCTCAATATCCTGAATCAGCCGAGCATCAACATCTCCACGGCCGAAGACCCGGCGGAAATCAACCTGGCCGGCATAAACCAGGTCAACGTCAACGATCGGGCAGGCCTTACTTTCGCGGCGGCGCTCAAGTCTTTTTTGCGCCAGGACCCGGACATCATCATGGTGGGCGAGATTCGCGACCTTGAAACCGCGGACATCTCGATCAAGGCGGCGCAAACCGGGCACATGGTGTTTTCGACCCTGCATACCAACGATGCGCCCACGACCTTGACGCGGATGATGAACATGGGGGTGGCGGCTTTCAATATTGCCTCGAGTGTCATTCTCATTACCGCCCAGCGACTCGCACGACGCCTTTGTACCTGCAAGGAGGCCACCAGCGTGCCCGACGAGGCATTGCTGGAGGCAGGGTTCACGGAGGAGGACCTGGATGGGTCTTGGCAACCTTATCGCCCGGTCGGGTGCGACCGCTGCAAGGGCAGTGGATACAAGGGGCGGGTCGGGATTTATCAGGTGATGCCAATCTCCGAGGAAATTCAGCGTATCATACTGAAACACGGGACCGCGCTCGACATTGCAGATCAGGCTGCGCGCGAGGGTGTGCGCACACTACGGCAGTCCGGCCTGGTGAAGGTCAAGCAGGGGTTGACCACAGTCGAGGAAGTGCTTGGCTGCACCAACGAGTGATCCTTAGGGGTAGCCCGGCCCTTGTGCTGACCGGATTCTGGAGGGAGTATGGCGACAGCAGTTGCGAAAGGGACCAAAGAGTTCACCTTTGTCTGGGAAGGCAAGGACAAGGCTGGAAAAACCGTGCGCGGCGAATTGCGTGCCACCGGCGACGCTGTGGTCAATGCGACCTTGCGGCGTCAGGGCATCATGGTCACGAAGGTCAAGAAGCAGGCCTTCCGGTCCGGCGGCAAGGTTAGCGACAAGGACATCACCCTCTTCACGCGGCAGCTTGCCACGATGATGAAGTCCGGTGTTCCTCTGCTGCAATCATTTGATATCGTCGGGAAAGGGCATGCGAATCCGGCGGTCTCGCGGCTCCTTTTTGAACTCAAGACTGAAGTTGAAACCGGTTCCAGCCTGAACCAGGCGTTCCGCAAGTACCCTCTCTATTTTGATCCGCTGTTCTGCAATCTGGTAGCTGCCGGTGAACAGGCCGGTATTCTTGAAACATTGCTGGATCGGCTTGCGACGTACAAGGAAAAGATTCTTGCCATCAAGAGCAAGATCAAGTCAGCCCTGTTCTATCCGATTTCCATCATCGTGGTGGCGTTTGTCATTACCGCCGTCATCATGATCTTCGTGATCCCGGCTTTCAAGCAGGTCTTCACGAGTTTTGGTGCGGACCTGCCGGCGCCGACGCTCGTGGTCATGGCCATATCGGACTTCTTTGTCAGTTATTGGTGGGCGATTTTCGCTGCCCTGGGTGGTGGACTCTATTTTTTCTTCGAGTCCTGGAAGCGATCCAAGGCGATGCAACTCTTCATGGACAAGCTCATGCTGCGCGCTCCGGTGTTCGGCGAACTGGTTCGCAAGGCGACCATTGCCCGTTGGACGCGTACACTTTCAACCATGTTCGCCGCAGGCGTGCCGCTGGTTGAGGCGCTCGATTCGGTGGGTGGAGCCTCGGGCAATCAGGTTTACGTCCTGGCGACGAAGGCCATACAAGGCGAGGTGGCAACAGGTACGAGCCTGACAGTAGCCATGCAGAACACACAGGTGTTCCCCAGCATGGTGATCCAGATGGTTTCCATTGGTGAAGAGTCGGGCGCCCTCGATTCCATGCTGTCGAAAGTTGCCGATTTCTTCGAGGCCGAAGTCGATGATGCTGTCGAGGCATTGTCCAGCCTTATGGAACCGATGATCATGGTCGTCCTGGGTACGCTCATTGGCGGCATGGTGATTGCCATGTATCTGCCGATCTTCAAGCTCGGCGCGGTGGTCTGATCAATCTGCCGTTCCAACGCGGGTGGCGAAAACAGGCGCCACCCGATGACCATGCTTGAACTTCTGCGGTCCAATCCGCTGTTCCTTTGTATCTCCGTGTCCGTTCTGGGACTGGCGGTTGGCAGTTTCCTGAACGTGGTTATCCATCGCCTGCCGCGGATGATGGAACGCGACTGGAACACGGAAATTTCCGACATGTTCAAGGAACGTGGCTGGGATGCGCCTGCGGCCATCACCGTCGCGGCTGAGGCGTACAAGGATGGATTCAATCTTGTAGCGCCACGATCGGCCTGTCCTGCTTGCGGACACATGATCACACCGCTGGAGAATGTCCCGGTACTGAGTTATCTGTGGCTGCGCGGCCGTTGCTCCGCCTGTGCCGCCTCCATTTCAGCGCGCTATCCGGTTGTGGAATTGGTGACGGCGCTGGTCTCGGCGGCTATCGCCTGGCGGCTCGGTTTTTCCCTCGCAACGCTGGCCGGCCTTGTGCTCGCGTGGTCGCTGATCGCGCTTGCGTTCATAGATTTCGACACCCAGTTTCTGCCGGACGCGATCACGTTGCCGCTGGTATGGGTGGGACTGGGGTTCAACTGCCTGGGTGCGATGACCGACCTCAAATCCGCGGTAATCGGCGCCATGGCGGGATATCTCACGCTTTGGCTGGTCTACTGGGTATTCAAGCTTGTTACCGGGCGCATCGGCATGGGCTATGGCGATTTCAAACTGCTCGCCGCCCTCGGGGCGTTTTTCGGCTGGCAAATGCTTCCCTTGATCGTGCTTCTTTCGTCCGTGGTCGGGGCGATCATCGGAGTTGTCCTGATAATCCTGGCTCGCAGGGGGCGCGAAGTGCCCATGCCGTTCGGCCCCTATCTCGCAGGTGCAGGTCTGGTGGCACTTTTTGCGGGCGACGCGCTTACCCGTGCCTATCTGGATCTGCTTTGAGCGATTCAACCACTCCTCGGCGCGAAACGGATCGGTGGCCATATGTGGTCGGCCTGACTGGCGGAATCGGCAGCGGAAAGTCGACGGTCGCGGCGGCGTTCGCCGGTTTCGGCGTGGAAGTCATCGATGCCGACGCGATAGCACATGCCCTGACCGCACCTGGCGGCAAAGGGGTAGAGCCGATTCGCCGGCATTTCGGCGGCGAATTCATCGATGCCACCGGCGCGATGAATCGTGATCGCATGCGTGCCCTGGTTTTCGAACGTCCGACCGCGCGGTCCGAACTGGAGGGCATTCTTCATCCGCTGATCCGGGCGGAAACCGCGCGACAGTTGGGGCTGGTGCAATCTCCCTATGGCATCCTGATGATTCCGCTGCTGGTCGAGGCCGCGGCCACGGACCCGCTTCACTGGCGTGACCGCTATGATCGCATTCTGGTGGCCGACTGCCGCGAGTCCACCCAGATCGCCCGGGTGATGGCGCGCAATGGTTTTGACGAAGCGGCCGTACTCCGCATCATGGCGGCACAGGCCTCTCGGGAGCAGCGTCTGGCGCATGCCGATGATGTGGTCGACAATGACGGCGAATTGGCCGCGCTTCTGCCCCAGGTCGAGCAATTGCACCGGCGTTATGTCGAGTATGCCGGTGCAGGTCCCCGGACGGGCAAGGGCACCTGATCGAGATTTCAATTGTCAATTGCCGGAGCATGCTTCACAATCGATCGAATTCGGCCCGGCGCATGGATTGCCAGTAAATTCAGGTGATTACCTACGAGTACCCGCTATCGGAGCGTATTCGCACGTTGTTGCGGCTTGAGGATCTTTTTGTTCGGACCCAGCATTTCGCGTCCAGGGAAGATCCACTGGACCATCACGCGGCGCTCGCTGCGATCTTCGAAATCATCGATGTTGCCGGAAGGGCCGACCTGAAGTCCGACCTGATGCAGGAACTCGAGCGGCAGCGGCAGGTATTGTCGACATTTCGCGGCTCTCCGGAGGTGGCGCAGGACGCGCTGGACAAGGTCCTGGCAGAGGCGGATGAAACGTTTTCAGCGCTGGCCTCGTACGCCATGAAGACCGGGCAACACTTGCGTGAGAACGAGTGGCTGATGAGCGTCAAGAGCCGCATCAACATCCCTGGCGGTGCCTGCGAGTTCGACCTGCCTTCCTATCATCACTGGCTGCACAGGCCGCCAGCAGCACGCTTTGCCGACCTGCGCGCATGGCTGGCGCCGTTGCTGCCCGTGCGTGACGGAATTTCGATCGTGCTGCGGCTATTGCGCGACAGCGGAAAGTCCGCCGAGCATGTGGCTGTTCTGGGTCAATTCCAGCAGATGTTGTCCGGCCGTGTCGCCCAATTGATCCGCGTGCGCCTGGCTGACGACCCGGCCTGTATCCCGGAAATCAGCGCCAACAAGTATGCGTTGATGATACGTTTTACCGAACCAGTTGCCGACAGCGTCGGAGCGTGGGGCGCGAGCCGGCCGCGACAGTCCGAAATGAATGTTCCTTTCGAGCTGACTTACTGCAACCTATAGTCGCGTCATGCCTGCGAGCGTTTCCTGTCCTGTGTGCGCGGTCGATGTCTTGTGGTCGCCCGCAAGCAGGTTCCGGCCGTTTTGCTCGGAGCGTTGCCGCCTGATCGATCTTGGCGCATGGGCAAACGAAGAGTATCGTGTGCCGGTCCGCGAAGAGCCTGATCCCGGAACCGAAACCGGACAAGCCTGACGCCGAACTATCCCTTCCAGACACCGCGCATCATCGCCACGCCATGCGCACCATGTTCGGCCGCCTTGCGCGTATCGCCCGGTTCCAGGCCGCCCAATGCGTACACTGGCAATTCCGCTTCGTTTGCAAGCGACTCGAAGGCTTGCCAGCCGAGGTGCGGTGTTCCCGGGTGGGTCGGCGTAGGCTTGACCGGCCCGAGCACCGCGAAGTCGCATCCAAGTGCCGCCGCACGGGCAAGCTCGACGGCATCGTGCGTGGAGGCGCCAACCAGCGCGAATTCGGGGCGCGCTGACAGTTCCAGCAGCTGGCTTGCCGGAAGGTGCACCCCGTCCGCATTGACCTGCCGCGCGAGCTCGAAATCGCCGTTGATCAGAATGCGCGCAGCCTGTGAGTGGCAGCGGCGCGTGACTTCACTTGCCAATTCGACCAGTAGCCGCGGCGCCAGCGTTTTCTCGCGCAACTGCACCAGCCGCAATCCATTTGCGAGTGCCGCATCCAGGCACTCCAGGAACCTTTCGATCCCCAGTTCGGTGGCTCGCGATATTCCGTAAATCTCCGGCAGGCCCAACGCCTTCAAGACCGGGCCGTTGGCGGGAAGCATCGGTCCTACCGTCTCACGGCCCGGCACCTGGAATGCGAAGCGCTGTCCATCGAGGCCGGTCGGTTCGCCGCGCCATTGTGTAACCCGGAAAAATCGCAGTCGCACCGAGGCATGTTCATACACATGTCTGCGCGTCAACCACCGGGTCGCGCAGGTGATTTCGAGGCCGAGTTCCTCGCGGATCTCGCGGCAAATTGCCTGCATTGGCGTTTCGCCGGGTTCAACCTTGCCGCCCGGAAACTCCCAATAGCCGGCGTAAACCTTGCCGACAGGCCGCTCGGCAAGAAGGTAGCTACCGTCCGGGCGCAGCAGTACCGCGGCAACGACTTCCACCACCGGCTGGTTCAACGGAATACCACCGTGCCAGTGGCGTTCAACGGCCGGGCTTGCGCGCGGCCCGGGGCTTGACGGCGTCAGTCCGCTTGCCCAACTTGCCGGCGTGATCCCTGGCGAATTGCCAGGCTACCCGACCCGAACGCGAGCCGCGCTCTATGGTCCATGTGAGGGCTGCCGGGCGGGCGTCCTCGGTTTCCTTCTGGGTGCAGCCGAAATGCGCAAGCCAGTGGTCGACAATGGTCAGGTATTCGTCCTGGTCGAACGGATAGAACGAAAGCCAGATGCCGAAGCGCTCGGAGAGCGAAATCTTCTCCTCGGCAGACTCGCCAGGGTGGATTTCCTCACCCACATGCTTGTACTCAAGGTTTTCGTGCATGTATTCCGGCAGGAGATGGCGCCGGTTCGATGTTGCATAGATGACGCTGTTGTCCGATGCGGCCGACACCGATCCATCCAGCGCCACCTTGAGCGACTTGTAGCTGGCGTCGCCTTCATCGAAAGAAAGGTCGTCGCAAAAGATGATGAAACGCTCAGGCCGCTTTTCGATCAGATCGGTGATCTCGCCAAGATCCACCAGTTCGGTCTTGTCGACCTCGATCAGGCGCAGGCCGCGATTCGCATACTTGTTAAGCATCGCCTTGACCAGCGAAGACTTGCCCGTGCCGCGCGCGCCGGTCAGGAGCACGTTGTTGGCGGGCAGGCCGTCGACGAATTGCCGGGTGTTCTGTTCCATGGCCTTGCGCTGGCGTTCAACGCCCTGCAGGTTCGACAGCTTGATTTGCGAAAGCCGCGGCACTGGTTGCAGCCAGCCGCGACCGTTGCTTTTGCGCCAGCGGAACGCCACCGCCGCGTCCCAGGCCGTGGCTTGCGGAACCGGTGGCAGGATGGCCTCGAGTTTGTCGATGAATTGGTGCGCGCGCTGAATCAGGTTCTCTAGGTCGTTCATGGTCGTGGCGACCGGTCACAGTCGCTGCGGTGAAATGGGTTGCTGCGGAGCAGCCGGGCCAAGGGGCCTAGCTGCGATAGTCGGCGTTGATGGAGACGTAGTCGTGGGAGAGATCACATGTCCATAACGTGGTTGCGGCCTGGCCGCGATTGAGCACGACCCGGATCAGGATTTCCTGTTGCTTCATCACCCGCTGCCCGTCTTCTTCACGGTACCCGGGATGGCGGCCTCCATCCTTGACCACGAGCACGTCGTCAAGGTGCATATCTATCGCGCTCTGGTCGAGGTCATCGATGCCGGCATAGCCCACAGCGGCAAGGATACGTCCCAGGTTGGGGTCCGATGCGAAAAACGCGGTCTTCACCAGGGGTGAATGGCCGATCGCGTAGGCTACCTTGCGGCACTCCTCGACAGAAGCGCCGGCCTCGACCCGAACGGTGATGAACTTGGTCGCGCCCTCACCGTCGCGCACGATGGCCTGGGCGAGTTCGATCGCAATCTCGTCAAGCGCCTTCGCCAATGCCTTGCCATCCGGAGTATTTATGCCCGTGATCGCGGGTGCCGCCGACATGCCGGTCGCAGCGACGACGAAGGAATCATTGGTCGAGGTATCGCCGTCGATGGTGATGGCATTGAATGATGCGTCTGCGGCGCGGGCGACCATGGCCTTGAGCACATGTGACGAGATGCGCGCGTCGGTGGCGATGAAGCCGAGCATGGTGGCCATGTTGGGGCGAATCATCCCGGCGCCCTTTGCAATGCCGGTCAGGGTGACCGTCTGGCCGCCAATGACGAGCGTGCGCGATGCGGCCTTGGGCTGGGTGTCGGTGGTCATGATGGCATTGGCCGCGTCCAGCCAGCCGGCCTTGCCAAGCCCCTGCACTGCCGCCCCAACGCCCTTGAGCAGGCGGTCCATCGGCAACGTTTCCATGATGACACCGGTGGAAAACGGCAACACTTGCGCGGGATCGATTCCAAGGCCGGTAGCTACCGCTGCGCAGGTCGCACGGGCGTCGGCCAGACCGGTTTCACCGGTGCCTGCATTGGCGTTGCCGGTGTTGACAATCAGCGCTCGAATTCCGCCCGAGCCCGCGAGATGTTCACGACAGACGGTGACGGGCGCGGCGCAAAAGCGGTTGCGGGTGAATACGCCTGCGACCGTTGAACCGGCGGCCAGGCGCATGAGCAGGACGTCGCGGCGATTCGCTTTGCGGATACCGGCCTCGACAACCGCCAGTTCAACGCCTGCGACGGCGGCCAGTGCGGTTGCTTCGGGAATTTTTAGGTTCACGGGCATGGGCGGGTTCCTGTCGAATCACGGACCAAGAGCGGATTTATCGCAGCGGCCAGGCCTTCAGGCAAGCTTGCCGTGGCACTGCTTGTATTTCTTGCCGGATCCGCACGGACACGGATCGTTTCTTCCGACCTTTTGCGCAAAGCGCTTGAAAGGCGCAAGCGCCTCTACAGGCTCGGCCGGCGCGGCGTTGGCAAGTGCGTGCTGTAGCTGCATGCGCGCCTCCATCTCCTCGGCTTCCTTGCGTGCCTGGGCCTCGGCTGCTTCGACTTCCTCGCGCGACCGTACCCGCACGGTCATGAGCGTCTTGGTGACGTCGTGCTTCACATTCTCCAGGAAAGTCTGGAAAAGCTCGAATGCTTCGCGCTTGTACTCCTGCTTCGGGTTTTTCTGTGCGTACCCGCGCAGATGAATGCCCTGCCGCAGGTGATCCAGCGCCGCAAGATGCTCACGCCAGTGCTGGTCAATCGACTGCAGCATGACCGAGCGTTCGAAGGTCGTCCAGTTTTCCCGGCCAACCGTCTCCACCTTCGCCTGATAGGTGCGCGTGGCAATTCCCGCCACGCGGCCGAGTATGTCTTCGTCGTTCAGGTTCGAGTCGGCTGCCGCCCACTCCCGCACCGGAGCATCCAGGCCCCAATCGTCCCTGAGGATGGCGTTGAGGCCGTCGAGATCCCACTGCTCCTCGACGCTTTCCGCCGGAACATGGGTGCGGACCAGTTGCGCGAAGACACCCGCCCGCAGCCTGTCTACGGTTTCGGTGATGTCGGTGGAATCCAGAAGTTCGTTCCGCTGCTGGTAGACAACCTTTCGCTGGTCGTTGGCCACGTCGTCGTACTCGAGCAACTGCTTGCGGATATCGAAGTTGCGCGCTTCTACCTTGCGCTGCGCGGACTCGATCGAGCGTGTGACGATCCCGGCTTCGATCGCCTCGCCGTCAGGCATGTTGAGACGGTCCATGATCGCCTTTACGCGATCGCCGGCGAAGATGCGCAAAAGCGGATCCTCAAGGGAGAGATAAAAACGTGATGAACCCGGGTCGCCCTGCCGCCCAGAGCGTCCGCGCAACTGGTTGTCGACACGGCGCGATTCATGACGTTCGGTGCCGATGATGTGCAAGCCCCCTGCGGCAAGCACTTCGGCGTGCAATGCTTCCCATTCACCGCGCAGCTTGGCGGTGCGCTCGGCCTTTTCCGCGTCCGAAAGGTTCTCGGTGGCTTCGAGCAGGTCGATCTGTTTCTCGACGTTGCCACCCAGCACGATATCGGTGCCGCGACCGGCCATGTTGGTGGCGATCGTGATCATGCGCGGGCGGCCGGCCTGGGCGACGATCTCGGCTTCACGGGCATGTTGCTTGGCGTTCAGGACCTGATGTTGCAGCTTGTGCTTTTCCAGCATTCCCGAGAGGAGTTCCGAGCTTTCGATCGACGTCGTGCCGACCAAAACGGGCTGACCGCGTTGCTGGCAATCGGTGATGTCGGCGATGATGGCGTTGTACTTCTCGCGCGTGGTGCGGAAGACCTGGTCGAGCCTGTCCTTGCGCACCATCGGCCGGTGCGTCGGGATGATTACGGTCTCCAGGCCGTAGATTTCCTGGAACTCGTATGCTTCAGTATCCGCTGTCCCGGTCATGCCGGCCAGCTTGCTGTACATGCGGAAGTAGTTCTGGAACGTGATCGAAGCAAGTGTCTGGTTCTCGGCCTGGATCTGGGCGCCTTCCTTCGCCTCGACAGCCTGGTGCAGGCCGTCCGACCAGCGCCGGCCGCTCATCAGTCGCCCGGTGAATTCGTCAACGATGATGACTTCGCCGTTCTGCACCACGTAGTGCTGGTCCTTGTGATACAGCTGATGCGCCCTTAGCGCGGCATACAGGTGATGCATCAACCCGATGTGCTGCGGCTCGTACAGACTGCCACCGTCGGGCAGCAATTTCAGGCGCGCAAGGATTTCCTCCGCGTGCTCGAACCCCTTTTCCGACAGATGCACCTGATGTGCCTTCTCGTCCACCCAAAAATCCCCGGGGGGATCGGGCTGATCGGCCTTTGGTTCGGAAGCCATGCGCGTGAGCAGCGGCGCGACCTCGTTCATGCGGTAATACAACTCCGTGTGGTCGTCCGCCTGGCCGGAAATGATCAGCGGCGTGCGCGCTTCGTCGATCAGGATCGAGTCCACCTCGTCGACAATTGCATAGTGCAGCGGGCGCTGGCGGCGGCCATCCCGCTCGTGCTCGAGGTTGTCGCGAAGGTAGTCGAAGCCGAATTCATTGTTGGTGCCGTAAGTAATGTCGCAAGCATAGGCCGCCTGCTTTTCCTCGGTGTCGGATTCGGAGAGGTTGACCCCTACGCTCAGTCCAAGGAACTCGTACAGCTTGCCCATCCACTCCGCATCGCGTTTGGCGAGGTAGTCGTTGACCGTCACGACATGGACGCCCTTGCCGGCCAGGGCGTTCAGATAGGCGGGCAATGTCGCCACGAGTGTCTTGCCTTCACCGGTGCGCATTTCGGCGATCTTGCCGTAATGCAATGCCATGCCGCCCACCATCTGCATGTCAAAGTGGCGCATGCCAAGCGCTCGCTTGCCACCCTCGCGGACCATGGCAAACGCTTCGGGTAGGACTTCATCGAGGCTGGTGCCGGATTGAACCTTCGATTTCAGTTCGCTGGTGCGTGCGCGCAATGCGTCGTCGTCCAGTCTTGCCAGTTCGGCCTCCAGGGCGTTGATCGCCGCGACCTTGCGCGAATATTCCTTCAACAGCCTGTCATTGCGGCTGCCGAAAATCTTCTTGAGTATGCCGGTGACCATTGGGACTTTTATGTGGCGGCTTGACTACATGCCGGAGATGGCTTCCTGAGGCGAGTCAGGACAGGATGGCGGGCTTGGGGCGCCGATGAATTGACGCACTCTTGCCAGCGTGACCATGGATGCAGATGCTGGAACTTGTCCGCAGGATTCAGTTGAACAAAGGCGACCAGTCGCCTTCGAACTCCGAACGGATATGTGTTGAAAGCCCACTATTTTATCATGCCGGTCGCTGGCGCCGCGAGCGCCTGCCGGGCAATCAGCGCGTTGCGGGCGCCGGGGCTTTCGATGGAGCGGCGCGATCCGCGACCGCAGTCGTCGGTGCGATCGGCTGCGCGGCCTGGAGAAATTTCGCGGGGTTTTGGGCCTGTCCGCGGTAACGCACTTCGAAGTGGAGGTGTGGTCCGGTAGAACGACCCGTGGATCCAACTTCCGCAATTTTCTGCCCGCGTTTGACGATGTCACCCGCCTTGACATGCATGACCGACGAATGCGCATAACGGGTGACGATCTCGCCCCCATGGTCGATCTCGATCATGTTGCCAAAGGCGTGGTGCCATTCTGCGGCGATGACCACGCCCCCGGCAGCTGCCACGATGGGCGCACCGGGTTGGGTGATGAAATCGATACCCTCATGCATTGCTGATTGGCCGGAAATCGGATCGATGCGCTGCCCGAATCCCGAAGCGTTGTAGTCGGCATTGACGGGCAGCGCGGTGGGCAATCGTTTGGCCTTCAATTTGGCATTGAATAACTCCGACTCGGCGACGTTGAGGAAATCTGCCCGGCTTTCCAGACCGCGCGACAGCTTTTCCAGTTCGCGGGCGAATTCGGTGAGGGAGAGGTCGCGCATCGGTGCGACCATCGCCCCCCCGCGACCTGGCGGTTCCGAGACACGGAACTCCTGCGGCTTGACACCGGCCAGCCCGGAAACACGTTCGCCCAAAGCGTCCAGGCGCATCAGTTGCGCCTGCATTTCCCCAAGCTTGACAGCCATCGCGTTGAGGTTCTGGCGAAGAAATTCCTCGTTGCGCCGCGCCTCGCTTGCCTGCAGGCTCTTTACCAGGGATTCCAGAACCGGCAAGCGGATCGCGGCAGCGTACTTGAAACTTGCGTAGTACAGGAACGCGGCGCCTGCCATCATCGCAAGAACCACGCAAGCCGAGGCCAGTACGACATGACGTGCCGTCAAGGTCACTGAGCGCGGCGTTGCCAATCGATGCGCAAAGACAATAATATGCATCTCAATCCACCTCCACAGCTTCTACCCCCGGCATACACGGGTGCGCGAAAAAGGGCATTCCGTGAGATCCGATCCCGATCAACAACTTCCGCGAGCCTTCATCACGAAACATGAAGGCCTGGCGTCCCTGGCAGACCGCGCTGGCCTGCTGATCGAAATGCGGCGCCTATTCAGGGAAGTTACGCCAGCCGGTATCGCAAAAGTCTGCCAAGTGGCGAATTTCAGGAACGGCGTTGTCGTCATCGCGGCCCAGAACAGCGCGGCGGCCGCAAAGATGAAGCAAATTGCTCCCCGGTTGATGAGCCTATATCTCGCGAAGGGCTGGCAGGTTAACGCAATCCAGGTTCAAGTTCAATGAGGCCCCGGGCGTTGTGCCGCAACGGTTTCCGGGTAGAAGCCACCAAACCGTTGGGACGCATGGCTTGTACCGCGCTCCAAAGGTGAAAAAATGTGAATTGATGTGAGTGGGCGCTGACTTTTATTCGCCCACCTACACGGCAAGCCTCTCCAGCATCAGTATGGCGAAAAACAGGAGTGCGGCTGCTGCGGTTGCGGTGAAAAGGCGGCGCGCGAGGTTCCAATAGCCGACGTTACCGGTCCACATGTAGAGCGCGACGCTCACACAGATGCCAAGTCCGGCAAGCAGCAGCAACCAGCGGGCAATCAGCATGGGATGGGACAGCCAGGCCCGATTGAGGGCGGTGGATGCTCCACCTCGTCACCAGGCGGCGGCAGGGGACCCACCCGGCTGTGGACGCGCGAACACGGGGCCCTCGGATTCGCGATCGAAGCTGACGAGTTCCCAGGCGGTGTTGTCCGCCAGAAGGGCACGCAACAAACGGTTGTTCAACGCGTGTCCGGCCTTGTGTGCCGAGTAGGCGCCGATCAGGGGATGGCCGAACACGTACAGATCGCCGATCGCATCGAGGATCTTGTGCTTGACGAATTCGTCCGCGTAACGCAGCCCGTCACTGTTGAGTATGCGGAACTCGTCCATCACGATGGCATTGTCCATGCTGCCACCCAACGCCAGTCCGTTTGACCGCAGGGTCTCGACGTCCTGCATGAAGCCAAAAGTGCGCGCCCGTGCCACTTCTTTTGTGTAGGGAGTCTCCCCAAGATCGACGATCGCGGACTGGCCGGTCTGATCAACCGCAGGATGATCGAAATCGATGCTGAACTCGAGTTTGAAGCCGTTGAACGGTTCGAGGCGTACCCAGCGCAAGGCCTTGCCTTCGCCCTCGCGGATTTCGACCCGCTTGAGGATGCGCGCAAACTTCTTTGGCTGGTTCTGTTCCACCAGTCCGGCAGACTGCAAAAGGTAGACGAACGGCGCGGCGCTGCCATCGAGAATGGGAATTTCCGGCGCGGTAACCTCTACGCAGGCATTGTCCAGTCCCAGCCCGGCCATCGCCGACATCAGGTGCTCAACCGTCGACACGCGCACCTCGCCGCCGGGGCCGTCGGCGATCAGGCAGGAAGACATGCGGGTGTCACGCACGGCGTCGGGCCGGGCGCGGATACGCACCGGTGGATCGAGATCGGTCCGCTCGAACACGATGCCGGTATTGGGCGGTGCGGGCCTGAGCGTCAGGCGCACCTTCTCTCCGGTATGCAAGCCAACCCCTGTGGCGGTCACGGCCTGCTTGAGCGTTCGCTGCTTGAGCATGTTGCGAAATTGCAGGCGGCTTGCGCCGCCCGCAGAGCGCCAGGACTAGGCTTGTCCGAGCAGGGTTTCGGCGTTGCTGACCTCAAACTTGCCCGGGGCTTCGCGATTGAGAGCCTTGACCACACCGTCGACGACCAGCATCGAGAAGCGGTCGGAGCGTATGCCCATGCCGCGGGCCGTCAGGTCCAATGTGAGATCGAGCGCCTTCACGTATGCGGCGCTGCCGTCGGCCATCATGCGGACCTTTCCAGCCGCCTTTTGCTCACGGCCCCAGGCGCCCATGACGAAAGGGTCATTGACCGAGATGCACCAGATCTCGTCAATCCCCTTGGCCTTGAGAGCGTCATAGTTTGCGAGGTAACCTGGCACATGCTTGGCGGAACACGTCGGCGTGAATGCACCCGGAAGGCCGAATATGGCGATTTTCTTGCCCTTGACAAGATCTTCAACCTTGAATGAATTCGGGCCTACGGAGCAGCCGTTGCCTTCGACTTCAATGAACTCCGAAAGGGTTCCTGCAGGTAATGTGTCGCCAACCTTGATCGTCATTGCCGAATCTCCTTGAATTGCGCCATTGAATGGCTGGGAAGGGAACCGTTGCGGCCGAAATCCGCTGAAGGCCGGCGAACTGTTGCCGCGAAGCGCGCAATTGTAGCCGGGAGGTTGGTTGGTGCAAAAGATTTTCGAGCAAGCGGCAGGGGAAGCAATGCCCATGAAAGCGGCAGGGTTTGCGCACAGTTAGCGCGCTGGTCTGCGGATTTCTACCATTCGCGACCTTGTTGCGTGCAAGCGGATTGCCCTTGCGCATAAAATGCTGCTTTCGGAAACATTGCGCGGCATGCCACGCGGTGTCGGTCAGGGCAAGGTGAGTGATGACCATTGTTGCGATGGGGCGGGAAATGGGGAGCCGGGGCCTTGAGGTCGCCGAGGGCGTCGCCGCCGGGATTGGTGCGGTGGTTGTCCATTACGAGATCATCGACCATCTCGGCGACCGCAACCGGGTGCGCAAGAGCCATGTTGTGAGGCTTCTGGATCAAGGCGATGACATCGGCAAGCCGCTCACACCGGACGAAACCCTGCCGACGATCCTGTCGGCAACCGAAATCCTGGATATCGCCTCGATTCCCGAAAGCGTGGTCCTGCGCGGTTGGGGAGGGGTAGCGCTGTTGCGGGAAGTGCCGCATGTGGTGCGGGTGCGCATTACAGCGCCGCTGGAAGTGCGCGTCAAAAACCTGATGAGTACCGTCCGTCAGGCCGAAGAGGGCCGCATACGCGAAGAGATCCGCCTGTTCGACGAGGCGCATGCCGCCGTGATGCGGCGTCATTTCGACGTCGATTTCCGGGATCCCGCCTTATATGATCTGGTTCTGGACACCAGCGAATTGCCGCCGCAGGAATGCGCCCAGTGCATTATTGACTACACGCGTGACAAGCGGTTCATCGAAACGCGCACTTCGCGCATGCGCCTGGTGAGCCTGACAACCGCGGCACATGTCAGGGCCTTGCTGAAGTTGCATCCGCCCACCCGTGATCTGGACGTTGAGGTCGGCGCCATGGAAGGCGTTGTCACGTTGACGGGTGTGGTTGCCTCTCCCGACATGAAAACGCGCTGCGAGCAGGTGGCCTGGCGTGTGCCGGGCATCAAGGCGGTGCAAAACGAGCTTAGCGTAGCCGCCTGAGCGAGCTTGCCGCGCGTGGTTCCCCGCTGGCGGGTCAGCGCATGCCCGGCATGCCGCCACCCATGAAACGGCCCATGCCGCGCATCATCTTGGCCATGCCGCCCTTCTTCATCTGCTTCATCATCGCCTGCATCTGCTCGAATTGCTTGAGCATCCGGTTTACTTCCTGAACCTGTACGCCCGCACCCTTGGCGATGCGCTGTTTGCGTTTTGCCTTGATGAGGTCCGGATGCTTGCGTTCACCCGGAGTCATCGAGTTGATGATCCCCTCCATGCGGCGCACTTCGCGCTCCGCGCGGTCCATGTCGGCCCCTTGGGCGGCCTGCGACAACTGCGCCGGCAGTTTGTCCATCATTCCTGCCAGGCCTCCCATGTTGCGCATCTGCCCGATCTGGGACTTGAAATCCTCAAGGTCGAACCCCTGGCCGGTGCGGAACTTGTCGGCGACTTTCTTCGCCACATCCAGGTCCATGCCCTTCTGGGCTTCTTCCACCAGGGACAGGATGTCGCCCATGCCGAGAATTCGTCCCGCCATGCGTTCCGGGTGGAAAACCTCGAGGCCCGACAGTTTTTCGCCGATCCCTGAAAACTTGATCGGCGCCCCGGTGATATGGCGAACCGACAACGCGGCACCACCGCGCGCATCGCCATCGAGCTTGGTCAGGACGATGCCCGTCAACGGCAATGCATCGTGAAATGCCTTTGCCGTGTTGACCGCATCCTGGCCGAGCATGGAGTCGACGACAAACAATGTCTCGACAGGATTTGCGACGGCATGCAGGGCGCGGATTTCCTCCATCATTGCCGCGTCAATGCCCAGTCGCCCGGCCGTATCGAGAATCAGGACGTCGTGATAGTGGGTCTTCGCCCAATTGATCGCGTCTCGAGCGATATCAACGGGTTTCTGGTCCGGTCGCGACGGAAAGAAATCGGCTCCCGCCTGCGCGGTGACGGTCTCCAACTGCTTGATGGCGGCTGGCCGGTAAACGTCGGCCGACACCGTCAAAACCTTCTTCTTGTATTGCTCGCGGATATGCAGCGCGAGCTTGCCGGCGGTGGTGGTCTTGCCGGCGCCCTGCAAGCCCGCAAGCAGGATCACCGCCGGCGGGGTGGTTGCAAAATTGAGCTCGCTCGCACTGCCGCCCATGATCTCGGCAAGTTCGCGATTGACCACACCCACCAGGGCCTGGCCTGGGGTGAGGCTGCCGATCACCTCGACGCCCTGGGCTTTCTCCTTGATACGGGCGACCAGGTCGCGCACCACCGGAAGCGCGACGTCGGCTTCAAGCAGGGCCATGCGCACTTCGCGCAGCATGTCGGCCATGTTGGATTCGGTCAGCCTTGCCTCGCCCCTCAAGGTCTTGACGACCTTGGACAGGCGGCTGGTGAGGTTTTCTAGCATGACGATCCGTGAAGTCGAGACAGCGGGTTGAACTACAATGATTTGATGGTGAAGATTCTACTCCACGCATTTTGCGCCTCGGCCTATGGAGTACTCGCGCTGCACTTCTGGCGCAGTCGCTGGCAGGTTCGGTCTCCGGCACCCGGCGCCGGGGCGCAAGCGCGCCAGTGGGAGCGTG
Source organism: Burkholderiales bacterium (assembly GCA_965279115.1). Taxonomy (GTDB): domain Bacteria; phylum Pseudomonadota; class Gammaproteobacteria; order Burkholderiales; family JAEUOS01; genus JAEUOS01. The sequence goes on along the minus strand of OZ257137.1, from coordinate 889,250 downwards.
GCGCACTCGCGGCGCTTGTCGCCCTGCATGCGTTCCTGTTGTTTCACGAGGTATTCGGAGGCGATGCCTTCCGCTTCGGCTTTGCGCACGCGATGTCCATGATGGCGTTGCTCGCCCTGGTGTTTTACGGATTCGAGAGCCTTGTTTACCCGCTTGAAGGCATGCCCGCGCTGGTGCTTCCACCAGCGGCGATTTGCGTGCTGGCGCCGGCATTTTTCAGTGGGTCCGAGATGAGCTTGCAAGCCACCTCGGTCGCGTTTCTGGCTCACGTCGGCATCGCCATGGGCGCATACGCGTTCATCGCGATCGCCGCGGCGCATGCGATCTTGATGGCGATCATGGAGCGTCGGCTGCACAGTCCCGGGCGGCGCGCGCCGCTGGCCGGTTTGCCACCGCTCCTTACGATGGAGCGTTTGCTCTTCCAGATGCTGGGCGCCGGGTTTCTGTTGCTTTCGCTCACCCTGGCCAGTGGCGCGATTTTCGCGGAGGAAATCTTCGGCCGCGCCCTGCGGTTCGACCACAAGACCGTTTTCGGGCTGATCGCCTGGCTGATTTTCGCCGTGCTTCTGCTGGGCCGGTATGCGTACGGCTGGCGCGGCCGAGCCGCCCTCAATGGCACTTTCGCCGGCTTCGCCATGCTTGTGCTGGCCTATATCGGGACCCGCTTCGTGCTCGAAGTGGTACTCGGCCGGGTTTGAGCAAGATGGCGAAGCGCAACCCGCGTCGGGCGCATGCCGCGCAGCCGGCCTTCAGCGCGGAGCATTGTTGATGGGAAAGCTCGCGTTGCTGGTCATCGCGGTGATCGCGGCACTGCTGTGGTTTCGCTACAAGGCAGGCGCGGAAGCGCGCCGGGCCCGCGCCAGTTCATCGGCACAGTCCTCCCCGGAGCGTTCGCAGGTTCAACGCATGGTCCAGTGTGCCAATTGCGGCATTCATCTGCCCTCCGGCGAAGCGTTTCTGGACACGCAAGGCGAGGCATATTGCAGCCACGCCCACCGAGACGCAGGCAAGCCGGTTTCATGAACGCCGCGTCGATCGCCCCGGTTCTCGCGCGCGGAGCGGGCGTGCCGGCGGTTCCTGACGCGTTCTGGAAATCCCTCCGTTATTTCAATCTGTCGCGCCTGATCCTCGCGAGCGTCCTGCTGGTCGCCATTGGCCTGTATGGCGACAGCCGGGTGTTCGGCGCCACGGATCCCGCGCTCTTCTACAAGGTATGCATCGCCTACCTGGCGCTATCGGTCATGTTCTGGTGGGCGCTCAAGCGCCTGCGCACCTTGTTTCCGGTGCACCTTGCGGTTCATGCGGTGTGCGATGTGGTCGCCATTACCCTTTTGCTTCACGCCAGCGGCGGCATACGCTCCGGCCTGGGCATACTTCTGCTCATGCCACTGGCGGCGGCGGCCACTGTTACCGGAGGGCGGACCTCCCTTTTCTATGCCTCGCTGGCCACGTTCGCCCTGTTCGTTGAGAACACTTACTGGGTGCTCCAGTACGAAATTGGCTGGACCGACTACTTTCCTGTCGGCCTGCTGGCGGGTGGCTGTTTCGCAGTGGCACTGGTAACGAACCGGCTGGCGAAGCGCCTGATTGCAAACGAAACGCTGGTCCGGCAGCGCTCGGAGGACTTGCGCAATCAGATAGAGATCAACCGGCTGGTCATTCGCGACATGCCCAGTGGTGTGCTTGTAGTCGATACGGAGGGGGCAGTCAGGCTCGCTAATCCCGAGGCGGAACGGCTGCTGGGACAAAAAGGAGTCAATGGCCAGCGCCTTGTCGAACTGGCTCCGGCCCTTGACAGGACCGTGCGGCGCTGGCGTGCCGGCGAAGGGGGTAACCGGGCACAATTTGACATCGCCGGGCATGGTGTGAACGCGAGACTGCTGATCGCGACAGGCGAGGTTGGAGGCGAGTTGCTGATATTCCTGGAAGATGCGGGCAAATTGCGGGTGCAGGCGCAACAGGTCAAGTTGGCCGCCCTGGGCCGCCTCACGGCGAACATCGCCCATGAAATTCGCAATCCATTGTCGGCCATCGGACATGCATCGCAACTGCTGGCCGAGGAGGCCAGTGGCAAACCGGCTTATGCGCGCCTGACCAGGATTATCGGCGACAACACCGCGCGCCTGGATCGTATCGTGCAGGAAGTCCTGCAACTGAACCGGCGGGACCGGGCCGAACCGGAACTGCTGGAGCTCGATGGTTTCGTGCGTGGCGTGATCGACCAGATCTGCCAGACCGAAGGCATTGCGGCGGGCGTGTTTGAGCTTTCTGTACCCCCCGGACTCAGGGTGCAGTTCGACCGCAATCATTTGCACCGCATACTCTGGAACCTGCTTGGCAACGCACGCCGCCATTCGCGCATGCAATCCGGATCGATCCTGGTTCATGCGGCAATGGCGCATGACCAACAGGTGGAACTGCACGTCGCAGACGACGGCTCCGGCGTATCCGATGAGCATGCGGGCAAGCTGTTCGAGCCTTTTTTCACCACCGATGCCCGCGGAACGGGGCTTGGGCTTTATATCGCCCGTGAACTGGCCGAGGCGAACCGGGCGGCGCTCGATTTCCTGGCTGCCGGAGAACGTGCGCCGACAGGCATTTCGAAGTGCGGTGCGCATTTCAGACTGGTAATGGAGGGGCATGGCTACCCAGCGTGATTCGATGGCACCAGCGCGACGCCAGGGACGTGGAAGCGGAGCGCCGCGCGTACTCGTCGTGGACGACGAGGCGGATATACGCGAACTCCTCGAACTGACGCTGGTTCGCATGGGGCTCGATGTCGACCAGGCCGGCGGTGTGGGCGAGGCGCGAGCCCTCTTGGCAGGCCAATCGTACGACTTGTGCCTGACCGACATGCGGATGGGCGACGGCGACGGCCTTGAACTGGTACGACACATTTGCGAGAACCTGATCGACACGCCCGTTGCCGTCATCACGGCGCACGGCAGCGCGGACAACGCGGTGGCCGCGCTCAAGGCAGGCGCGTTCGATTACCTGTCCAAGCCGGTCGCCCTTGAACAGTTGCGCACTCTGGTGCGCTCCGCTATCGATGTGCCGGGAAAGGGGCCGACCAGCGGGGTGCGAAGCAGCGCACGCAGCCTGTTGGGCGACTCACCGGCAATCGCGGACGTGCGCGAGATGATCGATCGCGTCGCGCGCAACATGGCGCCAGTCCATCTGACCGGTGAGTCTGGTAGTGGCAAGGAACTCGCCGCGCGGCGCATGCATGAATTGAGCGGTCGCCCTGGTGCGTTTGTGGCCGTCAATTGCGGCGCGATACCCGAGAACCTGATGGAGAGCGAATTTTTCGGTTATCGCAAGGGTGCCTTCACAGGAGCAGAAGACGACCGCGAGGGATTTTTCCAGGCCGCAAGCGGCGGCACACTCTTCCTGGATGAAGTGGCCGACCTCCCGCTTTCGATGCAGGTCAAGCTGCTGCGTGCGATCCAGGAGAAGCAGGTCCGACGGGTCGGCAGCACCGCCGAGGAAGCCGTTGACGTCAGGCTGGTGAGTGCTACACACCAGAATCTGGGCGCCCTGGTGGCGGTGGGCAAGTTCCGCCAGGACCTGTTGTACAGGCTGGACGTGATCGACATAAAGATGCCTGCGCTGCGGGAGTATCGCGAGGACATTCCCACCCTGGCGCAAGCGATACTCACGCGGCTGGCACAACAAAATGGTCGCGCCGCGTTCTTGACCGGGCCTGCGCTTGCGCAGCTGAAGGCATACGACTACCCGGGCAACGTGCGTGAACTGGAGAATGTGCTGGAACGCGCCATGGCGCTGGCCATTGGCGAGGAGATTGATGTGGGCGACCTGCGCCTGCTTCCGACACGGGGCGAAACGGGCGAGACTTCCGGGCTTGCCACCGGCGTGCAGGAGCGTGCAGGGCAGATGCCCTTGCAGGAATACCTGGATCAGGCCGAGCGTGATGCCATTCTGTCCGCCCTGAACCAGACCGGCAACAACCGCACGGCCGCAGCCAAGCTTCTGGGCGTCACGTTCCGTTCGCTCCGGTATCGATTGCAAAGGCTCAACATTGCCGACTGACCGGGCCGGCATGGCCAGGCCAATCGCGCGCTGGGATGCGGGCTGGTATTCCCCCGCGTTGGCGATTCGCTCCCCGAACTGCAACCAGCGCCCCCCGGGAGCCGTCGTGGAGCTGGTGGTGATCCACAACATCAGCTTGCCACCAGGGGTGTTTCGCGGTGACGCGATCGAAAGGTTGTTCACCAACACGCTGGATTTCTCGGCGCACCCTTTTTTCAGACAGTTGATCGGGCTTGAGGTGTCGGCGCATTTCCTGGTGCGTCGTGACGGCGCCTTGATCCAGTTCGTTTCGTGCGACCAACGCGCCTGGCATGCGGGCGTCTCGTGCTGGCGCGGGCGGTCCGGTTGCAACGACTTTTCCATCGGCATCGAAGTCGAGGGCAGTGATGAACGGCCGTTCACCGTCAGGCAATACGCGCGGCTGGCGGTCCTCTTGCGGCACTTGCTGGCCGCTTATCCCGCCATCAACGGCCTGGCGGGCCACTCCGAAATCGCACCCGGTCGCAAAACCGATCCCGGGCCGCACTTTGATTGGGAGAGATTGCTCGTCGCCAGCGGGCTTCGCCCCGCCGCTACTTCCTTGCGCTCCCCCGGGAATGTGACAGGCCCATGAAAACTCTTGCGCATGTCAAAAAGCTATACTAGACTTTGTCCTCGCCGGTAAGGGCTACACCATATATAGTGTGTAAGTGGTGTGCGTAGGGGCACAGCGGTGTCATCGGCAATGGTTTCGCGGCACTCCGGCAATGGCTGCGTCCGCCGTCAATCGATGTGCTGCATTGACGAGCAGTGACGACAACCGGACCGGGGCGCGTGTGAATCAGGGGCGTGTACTTCCGTTTGGCGTAGTGGCGGTCGGATCGGTTGTGTTCCGTCCGTTCTTGCTTATCGCCAGCCGCAGGTTGACGTACGTAGATAACAAGTTCGGGAGACTTGGCCAATGCAGTCAGTTCAGATGGGCGACGCCGGCAAGGCGGACGCGGGCATGATGCTTCGCGGTGAATCTGCGTCAGGCGTGCCGCATGATGCCGCCACCTTGCAGTCGCAGTACCGGATTATCCGGCGCAACGGCGCGGTGGTCCCTTTTGAGCCGTCCAAGATCACCGTTGCGATGACGAAGGCCTTCCTGGCGATCAGCGGCGGGCAGGGTGCGGCATCCGCGCGGATTCGTGAAGTGGTCGCCGCCCTGACCGAGGCCGTGGTCGGCGCGCTGGTGCGACGCCAGCCTGCGGGCGGTACTTTCCATATTGAAGACGTGCAGGACCAGGTCGAGCTTTCCCTCATGCGTTCCGGAGAGCACGAAGTCGCGCGCGCCTATGTGCTTTACCGTGAAAAGCGTTCGGCCGAGCGGGCACGCTCCAAGGAGCGGAGCGCACCGGCCGCGCAGCATGCCGGCTTGATGGTCGTCGACGATGCCGGCAACCGGGTTCCGCTGGATGTCGCACGCCTGAAAGAACTGCTTGAATCCGCCTGTGAAGGCTTGCCGGAGACCCGGCCCGACGGGATCCTCGAGTCCTCGCTGAAAAACCTCTATGACGGTGTTCCCCAGGGAGAGGTCCGCAAGGCCCTGATACTGTCGGCCCGCACGTTGATTGAAAACGATCCTGCTTACGGGTATGTGACCGCCCGCCTTCTGCTCAACGACATTCGCCACGAAGTCATCGGCGAGGAATTGTCTCAGGCCGAAATGGAGGCACGGTATGCCGATTATTTCCCGAAGTTCATCAAGGGGGGTATCGCTGCCGAATTGCTTGACGAGCGCCTTGGCCAATATGACCTGAAGCGGCTTGGCGCCGCCCTGGTGGGGCGGCGTGATTTCCAGTTCGAGTACCTCGGTCTGCAGACCCTGTACGACCGCTATTTCCTCCATCAGGACGAGCGCCGCATCGAGTTGCCCCAAGCGTTTTTCATGCGGGTGGCGATGGGTCTGGCGCTGGGCGAGGTGGAACGAGAAGCACGCGCAATCGAGTTCTATGAAGTGCTGTCGCGTTTCGACTTCATGTCATCGACCCCGACCTTGTTCAATGCCGGAACCTTGCGGTCGCAGTTGTCGTCGTGCTATCTGACCACCGTGGCGGACGATCTTGACGGCATCTACGAGGCCATCAAGGAAAACGCGCTGCTGTCCAAATTCGCCGGCGGACTCGGCAACGACTGGACTCCGGTTCGCGCGCTGGGCAGCTATATCAAGGGAACCAACGGCAAGTCGCAGGGCGTGGTGCCGTTCCTCAAGGTGGTCAACGACACGGCGGTGGCTGTCAACCAGGGGGGCAAGCGCAAGGGCGCCGTATGCGCCTACCTCGAAACCTGGCATCTGGACATCGAGGAATTCCTCGAGTTGCGCAAGAACACCGGTGACGACCGACGCCGTACCCACGACATGAACACGGCCAACTGGATTCCCGACCTGTTCATGAAGCGCGTGATGGAGAACGGCGAGTGGACGCTGTTCTCGCCCTCCGATTGCATCGATCTGCACGACAAGTTCGGCAAGGACTTCGAACGCGCCTATGTTGCCTACGAGGAAAAGGCGGCCAGGGGCGAACTCAAGCTGTTCAAGAAAGTGCCTGCCGTATCGATCTGGCGCAAGATGCTTTCCATGCTGTTCGAGACCGGTCACCCATGGTTCACCTGGAAGGACGCCTGCAACATCCGTTCGCCGCAGCAGCATGTGGGTGTGGTGCATTCGTCCAACCTGTGCACCGAGATCACGCTCAACACCAACGACAGCGAGATCGCGGTTTGCAATCTCGGCTCGGTGAACCTGCGCGCCCATCTCAAGGGCGGCAAGATCGATCATGACAAGCTGAAAAAGACCATCGCCACGGCGATGCGCATGCTCGACAACGTCATCGACATCAACTACTACGCGGTAGCCAAGGCGCGCAACTCCAACCTCAAGCATCGCCCGGTCGGCATGGGCATCATGGCCTTCCAGGATTGCCTGCACGAATTGCGCATTCCCTATGCGTCGCAGGAGGCGGTGGAGTTCGCCGACCAGTCCATGGAGGCGGTCTGCTACTACGCCTACATGGCTTCGACGGACCTGGCGGCCGAGCGCGGACGCTACAGCTCGTACAAGGGCTCGCTATGGGATCGTGACATCCTGCCGCAGGATACGATCAGGTTGCTGCGCTCCGAGCGCGGGGGATACGTGGATGTCGACGAGTCGACAACCCTCGACTGGGACGCGTTGCGCGCCCGCATCCGTGAACACGGCATGCGAAATTCGAACTGCATCGCCATCGCGCCGACGGCAACCATCTCCAACATCATCGGGGTGTCGGCGTGTATCGAGCCGACGTTCCAGAACGTGTTCGTCAAGTCCAATCTTTCCGGCGAGTTCACGGTGGTCAACGAATACCTCGTGCGCGACCTGAAGCGTCTTGGCCTGTGGGATTCGGTGATGATCGCCGACCTCAAGTATTTCGATGGTTCGCTCGCGAAGATCGATCGCGTACCGCCCGAGATCCGCAGTCTTTACGCGACTGCGTTCGAGGTCGATTCCAAGTGGATCGTCGAAGCCGCCGCCCGTCGCCAGAAGTGGATCGACCAGGCGCAATCGCTGAATATCTACATGGCCGGAGCCTCTGGCAAGAAGCTGGACGATACCTACAAGCTCGCCTGGCTGCGCGGACTGAAAACCACCTATTACCTGCGCACCCTTGGCGCCACCAACGCCGAGAAGTCGACTGTCAAGACGGGGCAGTTGAATGCGGTACCGTCTGACGGTGGCATGGCGGGGCAGGGCGCGGCGTCGCCGGCGGTTGCCGCGGCTGAGCCCGAGATTGTCGGCCAGGCCTGCATGTTGCGACCCGGGGACGCCGGTTTTGACGAATGCGAGGCGTGCCAGTAAGGCGCGCACACAGGGTACTGTAACGGAGATGCATGAATGTTGACTTTCGAGGATGATGTTCCTGCCTGGCGCGGCGTCGCGCCGGGTGCCCTGCTGGGCTTGCAGTCGGTGGGGGACTCCGCGCAGAGGCTTGGCGGCGCGCTGCCGCCGGCGCAACCTCTGGACGGCATGCCACTGGCCGGCAGATCGGTGGAGGCGCCTGCCACACTGCGCCGGGTCAATGTCGCGGACAAGCGCATCATCAACGGTCAAACCGACGTCAACCAGCTGGTGCCCTTCAAGTACAAGTGGGCCTGGCAGAAGTATCTGGATTCCTGCGCAAATCACTGGATGCCGCAGGAAATCAACATGAATCGCGACATCGCGCTCTGGAAGGATTCCAAGGGCCTGACCGAGGACGAACGTCGCATCATCAAGCGCAATCTGGGCTTCTTCGTCACAGCCGACAGCTTGGCGGCCAACAACATCGTGCTGGGCACCTACCGGCACATCACCGCGCCGGAGTGCCGGCAGTACCTGTTGAGGCAAGCGTTCGAGGAGGCGATCCACACGCACGCCTACCAGTACATCGTGGAATCCCTCGGGCTGGATGAAAGCGAGATATTCAACGCCTACAACGAGGTGTCATCGATTCGCGCGAAGGACGAGTTCCTCATCCCGTTCATCGAGACCCTGACCGACCCGCATTTCGTCACGGGCACTCCCGAGAATGACCAGAAGCTCCTGAAGAGCCTGATCGTTTTCTCCTGCATGATGGAGGGCTTGTTCTTCTACGTCGGATTCACGCAGATTCTCGCGATGGGACGGCAGAACAAGATGACCGGCGCCGCGGAGCAGTACCAGTACATCCTGCGTGACGAGTCGATGCATTGCAATTTCGGTATCGACCTGGTGAACCAGCTGAAGATGGAGAACCCGCACTTGTGGACGCCGGTTTTCCGCGAGGAGATCCGCGAACTGTTCAAGCAGGCGGTCGAGCTCGAGTACCGTTATGCGGAGGACACCATGCCACGCGGTGTTCTCGGATTGAACGCGCCGATGTTCAAGGGCTACCTCAGGTACATCGCAAATCGCCGTTGTCAGCAAATAGGTATTGACCCGTTGTTTAGTAACGAGGACAATCCGTTCCCGTGGATGAGCGAGATGATCGATCTCAAGAAGGAAAGAAATTTCTTTGAGACGCGCGTCATCGAATATCAGACCGGCGGGGCGCTGAGCTGGGACTGAAACAGTAATGGCTTCGATTCCACAACAGCGTGACCAGGCACTGAATGCAAGGATTTAGGCAAACAAATTTTGATGCGGTGAAAGCACAGGCGCCTGCGGGCATGCTTGAGGGACTTGTTCCCTCCAAGCGTCGACGCGGGGCCAGCGACCCCATCACCTCCAGAAAAAACGCCGGGCGCTCAATGCGCACCGGCGTTTTTTTTGGGGGCGCGAAGCGGCCAGCCAGTCGGGCTGCTTTCGCGTGTGCGGCATTCATTAGCGCAAGCCAATTTCGACAGGCTTGCGCCGATGAATAATCCGGGCTTGTACAGACGGGTTTTTTAGTTGGTAGTTTTTTTGACACTTCATGAAGGAGAAGCATCATGGCAACTGCAAAGAAACCAGCAGCGAAAAAGCCCGCCGCCAAAAAACCGGCGGTGAAGAAGGCGGCTAAGAAACCAGCAGCCAAGAAAGTGGCGAAGAAGCCGGCAGCGAAGAAGGCTGCCAAGAAGCCAGCGGCGAAGAAGGCAGCAAAGAAGCCTGCGGCGAAGAAAGCGGCGAAAAAGCCTGCGAAGAAAGCGGCGAAAAAGCCTGCGAAGAAAGCGGCGAAGAAAGCCGCCAAAAAGCCGGCAAAAGAAAAGCCTGCCGCGAAAGCGAAACCTGCTGCGAAGCCAGCGGCGGCGGCCAAGCCTTCGGTAGCGGCTGCGCCAGGATCACGTCCTGCGCTCAACCCTGCTGCGGCCTGGCCTTTCCCGACCGGAAGCCGTCCCTAAGCTTTGAGCAATTTCCCGGGATGCGTTCAGCATTCCGGGCTTTACAATCCGCGAGTCGAGGCAACTGGACTCGCGGATTTTTCATTTCTGGATGGTCGCCCAAGTGTACGTTGACATTCTCACCATCGTATTGCGCGCCATTTACTGGGTGCTGATGCCGGCGGCGTTATTGCGATTCCAGATGCAACTTGTACGCGCGCCATTCCGCAACCCTGTCGGACAATTTGTTTGCGCGGTTACCGACTGGGCGGTCAAACCGCTGCGCAGGATCCTGCCGGGCAGCGGCGGCTATGACTGGGCCAGCCTGGTTGCCGCCTTTCTCATCGAACTCCTGCACGGCCTGCTTTTCGACGTCCTCTCGATGCGCCTGATGATTGCTCGTGGCGCCATTCCCGAATGGCTGCTGGGCGCCATGTTCGGCTTCCTCGCGGCGGTATTGACCGTCGCACTTTGGCTGGTGATCGCCAGCGCGGTTCTTTCCTGGGTACGGACCGACTCGTTTGTGGGTGACATCCTCGATGCGATTGTCAGCCCCTGGCTCAGGCCCATTCGCCGGCGCATGCCGATGGTCGGCGGGTTCGATCTTTCACCCATCGTCCTCCTGGTCTTGCTGCAAATCGGCCTTGTGGTCGTGGCATACGGACAAGGCGCGGTACTGGGCGGCCTGGCGCGTTTGTGAGTTGGTATCGCTTCGATCCGCAGGAAGGCATCCTGTTGCTTGAAGTTCACGTGCAGCCCGGCGCGCGATCAGAAGGGACCAGCTTGTTCGGGCCTGATGCGTTGAAGATCCGCATCACCGCAAAGGCCGTGGACGGCGCGGCAAATGCGGCGCTGTCCGCATACATTGCGACGCGGCTGCGGGTGGCGAAGTCACGGGTCCGGATACTGCGCGGCGAAAGCTCACGCCGCAAGTCGCTGGAAGTGCGGGTGGCGTCCTTCGACCCGACGCAGTTGCTGCCGCCCGACGATTGCTAGGCGCCCCCCGGCCGGGGGCTGTCCAGGGGCAACTCTTCCCAACTAGTGGGTGACGCGGGTCACACCGCTGCCTGAAAGCAGCCTCACCCGCTCGCCCGGACGGAAGTTCTCATCTGCTTCCTGTGTCACCGCGCGCAGTTCGCCGTTATCCAGCTTCACCGTGACTTCGATGCCCTGCTTGCGCATGACCGCGCCTTCCGCCGCCTGGCCCGCAAGCCCGCCAGCAACTGCGCCGAGGACCGATCCGATGATCGACCCGCGCCCGCCACCGACATTGCTGCCGGCGATACCTCCGACGATGCCGCCGGTGGCCGCGCCGACCCCGCTTTGGCGGGGTTCGATGGTGACCGTGCGGACACTTTCAACCACACCCATGCGGATGGTCTGTTCACGTTGTGCCTGGCCTGGCGTGTAGACGCTCCCCGAACTGGACGGCCCCGCGCAACCCGCAGCCAGGATCGACGCGGCGAGTGCCAGGAAAACGCCGGCGGACCTGAAGGAAGGCATGAGGATGGTCGATTTCATTTGCTGCGCTCCATTGAAAGTCCGCGGCGCCGCATCTACCAGATGGCGGCGCCAAACTGTTGCCGGTATAACGCGCCAATTTCGTCGCGCGTCATGCGGTGATTCTGCGCACCGCGTCGGGCGATCTTCATGCTGCCCATGATGCTGGCGAGTTGGCCGGTTTGTTGCCATTCAAGGCCATTGACGATGCCGTACAGCAAACCGGCGCGGTAGGCGTCTCCGCAACCGGTCGGATCGACAATGCTTTCCGGCTTAACGCATGGAATCTCATGACGTTGACCGTCGGCGTAGATGAAAGATCCCTCGGCGCCGCGCGTGACCACCAGGCCCTTGACGCGCGAGGCCAGCTTTTCGATGGTCTCGCCGGTCTTCTCCTGCACCAGCTTTGCCTCATAGTCGTTGAACGCCGCGTAGTCGGCCAGATCGATGAATTCGAGCAACTCCGCGCCGTTGAACATGGGCAATCCCTGGCCCGGATCGAACACGAACGGAATCCCCGCCGCTGCGAACTCGCGCGCGTGCTGGAACATGCCTGCACGGCCATCGGGCGCGACGATCCCCAGCTTGACATTGGCTGCGTCGCCAACGTGGTTCGTGTGCGACCAATCCATCGCTCCCGGATGGAAGGCCGTGATCTGGTTGTCGTCAAGATCGGTGGTGATGAAGGCCTGGGCAGTGAAGCTGTCCGGCACCAGGGCAACACGGGTGGCGTCGAGGCCGAGTTTCTTGAGGCGTTCGAAGTAGGAGGCGGAATCCTGCCCCACCGTCGCCATGATCAGCGGTTCTTCATCCGCCCGCGCAGCCAGCATCTTGAGGTTGTAGGCGATGTTGCCGGCACATCCACCGAATTCGCGGCGCATTTCCGGTACCAGGAACGCAACATTGAGAATGTGGATCTGCTCGGGAAGAATGTGTTCCCGGAACCTGCCCTGGAAAACCATGATGTTGTCAAAGGCGATGGATCCGCAAATCAGTACCGACATGAATACCTCTTCCAAATGGTTGAATCCGCCGAATCGCGTCGGCAGCAAGATGATGGGCCGCCGTGCGGGGCCCGCGAATGGCGCGATTGTACGTGCGTGTCTAGGGATAGAACGCGTAGAGCCTGTAGCCGTTGGCCTTGAGCGATCCCGCATCGACGAACACCCGCATTTGCACTTCGTTGCCCGCGCCAATGGTGAGGGACTGTGCTTCCGGCGCGTACTCGGCCGGTTTGAGTACGCGTCTTGCCACGGCCTGATCCTGGGCGTCGGTGAGCGACAACTCCAGCATCGGCAAGGCCTGGCTGAATGGGGCCCGATTGCGCAGGATCGCCGTGAGGACCAGTACGGCACGATTGCCCTGATCAGCCTGCAGGTCCGAGGACTCTATGCTGATGGCCTGCGGGTCGATTGGCGGCAAGATTCGGCATCCGAGTTCCACGCAGGCGGCTTCGAGATAGGGTTTGCTTTCCGGAAACGCAACCGCGATCCTGTCACGATAGAACCAGGTTGCCTGACCAGCCAGGGCGGCGCCGGCCACAAGCGCTCCTGCCAGGCTTAGCCAGGGAAATCCGCGCTTGCCGGGCGGCTCGCGCATGAGCAGGGAATGCGGGACCGCCTGGGCGGCGGCGACGACAACGGATTCCTGTGTGGAGTCGGTTTCCGGCGCGGCGCCAAACAGATCGTAGTTGGAGGTTGCCCCGGCGGCGCCATCCTGCTCGCCTGAAGGTGAATTCTCCGCTGCTGTCGGGTCAACCAGGTGTTCGAGTGCGTTGAATACCGCGTTGCATTGTCCACAGCGCACCATGCCTTGACGCAGCACGAGGGTTTCGCCAGTGACGCGAAAAGCGGTACGGCATTCCGGACAGCGCGTCAGGGTGCTCGTATGGGCTTGGGTAGGTTCGGTCAAGGGCGCAGATTGCAATCAGACTTCGGCGATTCGACAACTATCCGGCTGCGAGCCACCTGCGGACGCCGCGCAAAGGTCAGGCTTTCGCGATACCGGTCAGGCAAGTCCAGCCGTCTTCCAGGGCAAACCTTACAAGGTGGATCAGCGGGGCATACGCCGAGATGACCTCCGCTTCCTGCTCTTCGAGAATACCAGAAAGGGTCAGTCGCCCGCCGGGCACCACATGCCCCACCAATGCGGGCGCCAGCACCTTGAGCGGATTGGTGAGAATGTTGGCCACCACAATGTCGGCCTTTACGCCGCTGGCATGGTCAATGTCGAGAACCTCGACCACACATCCGTTGGCGAGCGCGTTATCCCGGGTGGCGATACTGGCCTGCGGGTCGATGTCGGTGGCATGCACTTGCCGTGCGCCGAGTTTTGCCGCAGCGATGGCCAGAATGCCTGATCCGCACCCATAGTCAAGCACTGAACGACCGTTGAGCCCAATTGAATCCAGCCAGCGCAGGCAAAGGCGCGTGGTCGGGTGACTACCGGTGCCGAACGCGAGTCCGGGATCGAGGCGAATCACGGTGGCCGCCGGATCGGGCGCCTGGTGCCAGGTCGGGACGATCCACAACCGCTGTGAGACGCGTATCGGATCGAACTGCGCCTGGGTTTGTCGCACCCAGTCCTGTTCGGCGACTTGCCGGCATTCGTGCAACGGCGGGTCGATGTTGCAGGCCGCGGCGGCTGCGCCGATCACGGCCGCGGCGTCTGCATTCCCGTCGAGCAGGGCCACGATACGATTGCGATTCCATACCTGGCCCGAGGGACTGCCGGGCTCGCCGAAAATCGCCTTCTCCGCCGCGCCTCCGGCGTCCGCATCTTCGACGCTTACGGAAAGCGCGCCCGCCTCCATCAACGCCTCGCTCAGGGCTTCGGCCATCGATTCGTCGCAGAGGCAAACCGCCTCAAGCCATGCCATGTGCCTTTTGCTCCTGTGTAAATCAAGTCCCGCAACACAACCCGGCCGGACGCCACACCTTACGCCGCCAAGGCGGCTACGGATCGGGGGTCAGGCATTTTTCAGGGCGGCGAGCTTCTTTTCGAGGTAGTGGATGCTTGTGCCGCCCGCGATAAAGCGGGTGTCATCCATGAGTTGCCGGTGCAGAGGCAAGTTGGTAAGGATGCCTTCGACGACCATTTCGGACAGCGCAATGCGCATGCGCGCAAGTGCCTGGGCACGATCGCCGCCATAGGAAATGACCTTGCCGATCATCGAGTCATAGTTGGGTGGCACGAAATAATTGGCGTAGACGTGCGAATCAACGCGAATGCCAGGACCGCCGGGCGGGTGGTAAGAGGTGATTCGTCCGGGCGACGGCGTGAAATTGAATGGATCCTCCGCATTGACGCGGCATTCGATCGCATGCCCCTTGAGCTGAATGTCGCGCTGCCGGAAGGCCAGCTTCTCGCCTGCCGCGACCTTGATCTGCTGTTGTACGAGGTCGATTCCGGTGATCATTTCGGTCACGGGATGTTCCACCTGGATGCGCGTGTTCATTTCGATGAAGAAGAACTCGCCGTCCTCGTACAGGAACTCGAAGGTTCCGGCGCCGCGATAGCCGATCTTCTTGCAGGCCTCCGCGCAACGCTCGCCGATGCGATCAACCAACCGGCGCGGAATGCCCGGCGCAGGCGCTTCCTCGATGATTTTCTGGTGGCGCCGCTGCATGGAGCAGTCGCGCTCACCCAGCCAAACGGCATTGCGGTGCTCATCGGCCAGGACTTGAATTTCGATATGGCGCGGATTCTCGAGGAACTTCTCCATATAGACGGTCGGGTTGCCGAAGGCTGCCTGTGCCTCGCTACGCGTCATGTTCACGGCGTTGATCAGCGCCGCTTCGGTATGCACCACGCGCATGCCGCGCCCGCCGCCGCCGCCGGCCGCCTTGATGATGACGGGATACTTGATCTCGCGGGCAATCTTGACGATTTCCTTGGGGTCGTCTGGCAGGGCGCCGGCCGAGCCGGGAACGGTCGGTACGCCCGTCTTGATCATCGCCTGCTTGGCGGACACCTTGTCACCCATCAGGCGGATGGATTCGGCGCGCGGCCCGATGAAGGTAAAGCCGCTTTTCTCGACCCGTTCGGCAAAATCGGCGTTCTCCGAAAGGAAGCCGTATCCCGGGTGGATTGCCTCGGAGTCCGTCACCTCGGCGGCGCTGATGATCGCAGCCATGTTGAGGTAGCTTTGCGGGCTCGGGGCAGGGCCTATGCACACGGACTCGTCAGCCAGCTTCACATACTTGGCCGACGCGTCTGCTTCGGAATGGGCGACGACCGTGCGGATGCCCATTTCGCGGCAGGCACGCTGTATACGCAGCGCGATTTCGCCACGGTTGGCAATCAGTATCTTGCCGAACATAGGCATGTCTTCCGGGCTCCGCGTCTATTCGATGATGAACAGGGTCTGGCCGTATTCGACCGGCTGGCCGTTTTCCACCAGGGCCTGCACAACCACACCGGACTGTTCGGCGACGATTTCATTCATCAATTTCATCGCTTCGATGATGCATAGAACGTCGCCTTCCTTGACCTGGCTGCCGACTTCGACAAACGGCTTTGCGCCCGGTGCGCCAGAGCGGTAGAAGGTGCCGACCATGGGCGCCTTGATCGGCGTGCCCGCGGGTTCTGCGGGGGCAACCGGTGCCACGGGTGCGCTGACTACAGCAGCAGGTGCGGTGATGGGAGCCGGCTGCGGGGCGATCATGTAACCATGCTGGGCGGCACTCGCCGGCGGTGCCTTGGCAATGCGCACCTTTTCTTCACCCTCGGTGACTTCGAGTTCGGTAATGCCGGAGCTCTCGACGAGTTCGATCAGGGTCTTGAGTTTGCGCAAATCCATGGAAATTTCCTTCAATGTCGGTCAAATGCCGGTTTGAATCATGTGACGTGACCAGAAGACATTTGCTGCACATCACTGCCGGGCACTAGCGCCTGCAGACTTTGTGAAGAGTTGGCGGCAAATTAGCGCGCGGTTGAGGCGATTTTAAACGAAATTCACATTCCGAGGGCGCGGTTCGAGGCGTCCTGAAGCTGTTCGTAAGTGATCTTGCCGAGGTGGCTCTTCACCATTTTGCCGTTTGCGTCGAACACCAGGGTGAAGGGAAGTCCTCCCACCTGGTTGCCAAGCGCCCTGAGCAAATCCAGGCTGGTCGGACCGCCTTCCAGGAGGGGGTAGGTTATTCCAAGTTTGTTGGCAAATGACTGCATATTGGCAGCATTATCAATGCCGATGCCGATTATATGAATGCGCTTGCCGAGATCGCTGGATGCCAGCTTCTGGAAATCCGGCATCTCTTCCTTGCAGGGGCCGCACCAGGTGGCCCAAAAATTGACCACCAGTGGCTTGCCTTTCATGCTGGAAAGCGAAAAGGGCTTTCCCGCAAGGTCGGAGAACCGGGTGTTCCAAAGTGCATCCGCCTGCGGGGGCGTAGCCGGTTGCAATCGCGCCCAACCCAGCCAGACACCTGCGAGGAGGGCGGCCGCACCGGCTACGAGTATGACCAGATTGCGATTGAGCCAGGACATGGGGTGTGATTAGCGGATGGATGACAGGAAGCGTTCCACAACATCGCCTTCCGCATCTTGTTCGAGCAATGCCGAGACGCTTTCCGCCGCACCGCGCTCCGCCCCGCCCGAGGCATCGGGCTTGAACGCCTGGCGTTCGTCAGCGCGGCTGAATACACTCAGGCGCACGTCGTAACCCTCCGCCGCGAATCGAAACACCGGAACGCGGGTTTGCAGCGTCCGGCTGAAATGCGGCCGGTCGGTTGTTGTAAATGGGGTGCCCCGGTTGATCATCAGCATTTCCAGAGCTTTTTGCTCGTCCGTGAACAGGTCGATATCGATCGGCGCGCCCCGGGTAGCCGTCCCGTTCCAGGTGGCCCCGGCAAGGCATGGATGGTGGGCGGCGAACTCGCGCATCAGTCCGAGTGCCACATTGCGCATGTCCATGAGGCGGTCGCGCTGCTCATCGTTCTGGAACAGGGTCTGGTAGGTGCGCAGCGACTCCTCGACCTCGCCGTTGTCCGGCAAACCGTCCGACTCGCGGAAACCGAGCTGGCGGGCGGCCTTTCGCTTGGCAGCCCCGTAGTCCGCCAGGCCGTCTTCGGCGATGATCTTAGCGGCTTGCGCCGCGATGGCGCGTCGCGCGTGAACCGAGCCTTTGGGTTGCCGTGGCATGGTTCAATTGTACCTACCGGGCGCATAAACGGCCTCGGCTAGAATTCCGCGATGCACATACATATTCTCGGGATTTGCGGCACTTTCATGGGCGGGATCGCCGCCATCGCCCGTTCGGCCGGCTGGCGGGTCACCGGTTGCGACGCCAACGTCTACCCGCCCATGAGCACGCAACTGGAAGCACTGGGGATCGACCTGATACAGGGCTTCTCGCCCGATCAGGCGGGGCTGGGACCTGATGTCTTTGTCATCGGCAACGTGGTCTCGCGTGGCAATCCGCTGATGGAAGAGATCCTTGACCGCGGGCTGCCCTATGTATCCGGCCCGCAATGGGTGGGCGAGAATGTGCTGGCGGGCCGTCATGTTCTGGCGGTGGCGGGGACCCACGGTAAAACAACTACCACCTCGATGCTGGCCTGGATCCTCGAAGCCGCAGGTTTGGTGCCGGGCTTCCTGATTGGTGGAATTCCGGAGAACTTCGGTCTATCTGCGCGTTCCGGTGCCGAAAATGGCTGCTTTGTGATCGAGGCCGACGAGTATGACACGGCATTTTTCGACAAGCGAAGCAAGTTCGTTCACTACCATGCCCGCACTGCGGTGCTGAATAATTTGGAGTTCGATCATGCGGATATCTTCGCTGATCTTGCTGCTATCGAGACGCAATTTCATCATTTGGTTCGTACTGTACCCAGATCGGGCACGCTCGTGGTCAACCGGCGCGAAGCCAGCCTGACGCGGGTGCTATCGCGTGGCGCCTGGAGCAAGGTCGAGTATTTCGGCGGCGATGGTGCCTGGCAGGCAGGGCCGGGTGACGGCGACGGCTCTTTCGAGATCGCCCTGGATGGCGTCTCGTTGGGCCGGGTACGGTGGGACCTGCTGGGCGAACACAACCGCTTGAATGCACTCGCCGCCGTTGCGGCGGCCAGAACGGTTGGGGTTGCCCCGGCTCAGGCCATCGCAGCTCTGGCGACCTTTCGCAACGTGAAGCGGCGCATGGAAGTGCGCGGTGTGAAGGGAGGTGTGACTGTCTACGACGACTTTGCCCACCACCCCACCGCCATCGAGTCCACCATCGCCGGTTTGCGCGCCCACGTGGGCAAGGGGCGCATCCTGGCGGTACTCGAGCCGCGCTCCAACACCATGAAGCTTGGCACCATGAAGGCGGCGTTGCCGGGCAGCCTTGCCGACGCGGATCTGGTGTTCGGCTATGGTGCCGCCGAAGGCAAGGACGCACTTGGCTGGGACCTGGCCGCGACGCTGGCGCCTCTGGCCGGGCGGGCTCGCGCGTTCAACGCGCTTGGGGACCTGGTCGCCGCGGTCACGGCCGCGGCCAGGCCGGGCGATCATGTGCTGGTCATGAGCAATGGCGGATTTGGCGGCGTTCACCAGAAGATCCTGGACGCGCTCGGATGATTCTTTATCTGCACGGCTTTCGTTCTTCTCCCCAATCCTTCAAGGCGCGCCTGCTGGGAGACCGCATGCGCTTGCTCGGGTTGGGCGACCAATACGCCTGCCCGCAACTGTCGGAGCGCCCGGCCACGGCCGTGGCCGACGCCCTGGCGCTCGCCCGCACGGTCGCGCCGGCGCGGTTGACACTGGTAGGCAGTTCGCTGGGCGGGTTCTATGCCACCTGGCTGGCCGAAACTCTGGGTTGTTGCGCTGTCATGCTGAACCCGGCGATGCGCGCCCATGAAAAACTCGCCCGCCATGTGGGACCGCAAACGGCATATCACGATACCGCGACCCGTTTCGAATTCCGGGCGGAGTACCTGGACGAGTTGCGGGCCATGCATGTCGAGAACATCACCCGGCCGGAGCGCTACTTCGTAATGGCCGCCACTGGCGATGAACTTCTCGACTGGCGCGAAATGGTTGCGGCGTTTCCGGGCGCGCACCAGAAGGTGATTCAGGGCAGTGACCACGGGATGGGCGATTTTGCACACTACATGGACGAAGTCCTGGCCTTTGCCGGGGTCTTGTCCGCGTAGCGCCGTTAACCTGCGCGCTGCCGCCATGGCGGCGAATTGATTGTCTTACATTGCGGTGCAACATGAAGCCTGTCCATGTGCTAGAGTCGCGCGTCGTTTTTTCAGGGAGAAAACAAAGTGCGACTCAAGGACAAGGTGGCCATCATCACCGGTGGCGCCAATGGCATCGGCCACGCTACCGCCAGACGTTTTGCCGACGAGGGGGCGAAAGTCGTCATCGCCGACCTCAGGCGTGAGCAGATAGACGCGGCCGTAAAGGAAACCGGCGCCGCCTGGGGTGAGATTGTCGACGTGACCCAGCGTGCCAGCGTCGATGCGCTGGTGGCCGGCGTGAAGGATCGTTTCGGGCGGATTGACGTGCTGGTCAACAACGCCGGCATCACCAAGGACGCGCGCCTGGTCAAGATGACCGAAGTCGAATTTGACGCCGTCATCGATGTAAACCTGAAGGGCGTGTTCAACTGCTCGCAGGCCGTGGTTGAAACCATGATCGCCCAGGGCAGCGGAGTGATCCTCAATGCATCGTCCGTGGTGGGCATTTACGGCAATTTCGGCCAGACAAATTACTCGGCGACCAAGTTCGGCGTGATCGGCTTCACCAAGACCTGGTTCCGCGAACTCGGGCCCAAGGGCATCCGCGTCAACGCGGTGGCGCCAGGCTTCATCGCCACCTCCATCCTGAACGCCATTCCCGAGAATGTGATGAACCAGATCAAGGGCCGCGTGGCACTGGGGCGCCTGGGCAAGCCTGAGGAGATCGCCAGCGTCTACGCCTTCCTGGCTTCGGAGGACGCGTCATACATCAATGGCGCCGTACTCGAGGTGTCGGGCGGGTTGACCGTCTGATTCGCCGGCGCCGGCCATCCCGCGGCGCCCGCCGCAGTCTCGCTCAGTCGACTTGCGCGCCGGAAGCCTTCACCACCTTCGCCCAGCGCTCAATCTCGGCCTTGAAGAAGGCCGTGGTCTGCTCGGGCGAGCCGAGCACGTTTTCGAAGCCCTGGTCGGAAAAGCGCTGGCTCAGGTCAGGGGCGCGGAAGCCCTTGGCGATGTCGGCATTGAGCTTGGCGATAATCTCCTTCGGTGTGCCCTTGGGCGCCGCCACCGCCTGCCACGAGGTGACGTCGAAACCGGCGATGCCGGATTCGATCATGGTCGGCACGTTGGGCAGCTGCGGCATGCGCGCCGCGGACGTAACCGCCAGCGCCTTCATCTTGCCGGCGCGGATGTAGGGCACCACGGTACCGAAGTTCTGGAACGAGGCCTCGATGTTGCCGGCCATGATGTCGGTCTGGGCCGCCGCGCCGCCGCGATAGGGAATATGCACGCCGAAGGTCTTGGTCTGCTGCTTGAAGAGTTCCGCCGAGAGATGATCGGAGGAGCCGGACCCGGACGAGCCGTAGGACACCTTGCCCGGGTTCTTTCGCGCGTGCTCGATGAACTCCTTGAGGTTGTTGGCCGGGAAAGCGGGCGGCGTGATGAGTACATTCGGCGTGCGCACCGCCACGGTGATGGCGTCGAAGTCCTTCAACGTGTCGTACTTGGGATTCTTGTAGAGCCCCATATTGATCGCATAGGTACCGATCGAACCGACCATGATGGTGTAGCCGTCAGCGGGGGACTTGGCCAGCGCTTCGGCGGCGATCGAGCCATTCGCGCCGGGGCGGTTCTCCACCAGCGTGGTGTAGCCCGCTTCAGTGAGCTTCTGGCCGACCGCACGGGCGACGATGTCGCTGGTACCACCCGCGACAAACGGGACGAGGATCTTGACCGGCTTGTTCGGGTACGCCTGGGCAAGCGCGCTGCCGCCGGTCAGCAGGCTGGCCGCGGCCACGAGTGCAGCGAGTGCTGCGGAAAGGTGCTTCATGTTTGTCTCCGTTCTTGTCGGTTGATTCTGCGACGCATTATCCGCCACGAAACCGGTCCAGGCTGCGGCGGTCCTTCTTGGTGGGCCGGGCAAAGATTTCCTCGGAAGGGTCGCTGAAGCGGCGGCGCTTCTCCGTGGCGGCGATTCTGGCGGCCACACTCTCCGGGGTCTCGTCGTAGAGGGTGCGTGCGATCTCTGCGCTACCACGCTTGTCCGCCAGCGCCTTCACCAGGATGGTGTATTCGGAATCGCCGGCACGCAGGTCGATGCGGTCACCCGCCTTGACCTCCTTGGCCGGCTTGACGCGGTCCCCGTTGACGCGCACCTTGCCGCCGTCGATGGCTTCGGTGCTGATGCTGCGGGTCTTGTAGAAGCGCGCGGCCCAGAGGAATTTGTCGAGCCGGACGCGCTCCATGTTCAATGCATCGCGCAGCTGCCCGGTCCGTCAGGGTGACCGCAACTGCCGCATGGGCCCATGGCCATGGGCGCGGCGCCGGCGGATTCGCTGCTGGCAGCAGCAAAGACGGAGAGTTGCTTGTCGAGCTTGTGGCTGGCGCACTTCGGGCATTCGGGTACCGTGGATGAGCGCACGAGTTGCTCGAAGTGGTTGCCGCAGTCGCTGCACTGATATTCGAAGATCGGCATATTGAAAAGCGCGGGTGTGTTTGCGAGACCGTGATTTTGCCAAACTTGCGGCCCGATCGGGATGGCGCCGCGCCCTCACCAGGCCGCCACACCACCATCCGAGCGTGGGTCGAAGCCGCCCTCGAAATTGCCGTTCGGATGGCGGATCACGCAACCTGCATGACCCAGCGTTTCGTCGAAGTCAGGGTACATCTCCACGTCATGACCGCGGCGCTTCAGTTCCTCGACCGTGGCGGCCGGGAAGCGGCCCTCGAGCTTCAAGGTGTCCGAGGTCTGGCCCCAGGTACGGCCCAGCAGCCAGCGCGGTGCCGCGATGGCGTCCTGCGGATTCATGCCCAGCACGGCCGTGCGGGTGAATACGGCCGACTGGCTTTGCGGCTGGCCATCGCCACCCATATTGCCGTACACCATGACGCGGCCGTCGTTGAACAGCGCCATCGCCGGGTTGAGTGTATGGAACGGCTTCTTGCGCGGTTCCAGCGTGTTGATGTGCTGCGGGTTGAGCGAAAACGAGGCGCCGCGGTTTTGCCAGTTGATGCCGGTGGTGCCCAGCACGACACCGGAGCCGAACTCGTGATATATCGACTGGATCAGCGATACCGCGTTGCCCTGGCCGTCGATGACGCCCATCCAGATGGTGTCCGCCGGGCCCTTGCCCGCACCCCATGGAGCCGCCTTGGCCATGTCGATCTTGGCGGCTTCGGCGTCGAGGTTGGCAGCCGCCAGCAGCGATTGCGGGTCCGGCGCGCCGTTCTTCTTCATGACCTCCGGATCGGTGATGTACTTGTCGCGGACCCGGAAGGCACGCTTGGTGGCCTCCACCGCGGCATGCACATAGTCCGCCGAGAGATGGTCAAAGCGTTCAATGCCGAGCCGGTCCATCTGGCCCAGGATCAAGAGCGACACCAGCCCCTGGGTGGGCGGTGGCATGTTGTAGACGCGCCCCAGCGAGTGGGCGAGTTCGAGCGGCGTGCGAATCAGTGCCTGGTGCGTTTCGAGGTCGGCCAGGGTCACCGGGCTTTGCGCGGCGGCGAGATCCTTGGCGATGGCCCGCGCCAGGTCACCGCGATAGTAGTCGTCCAGTCCCGCGCGCGCCAACTGCTCCAGCGTGGCCCCCATCCGCGGCTGCAGGAACACGTCGCCCGTGGCGGGCGGCTTGCCGTTGATCAGGAACGCACCCGCGAAGCCGTGGATATCCTTCAGTTCCGGCAGCTTTTTGGTGGTATTCATGTGCTGCGAATACGTCACCGCGATGCCGGATTTCGCGTAGTGGATCGCGTCCTCCAGCAGGCGTGACAAGGGCAGCTTGCCACCCAGCTTTTCCACCGAATGCCGGTAGGCCGCGTTCCAGCCGGACATGGTCGCCGCCACAGTGATCGCCGCCGACCCGCCGCGAAACGGAATCGCCGGCTTGCCGGCGTAGTCGGCACGCGAAACGCCCGCCGCGGAAGCGCCGCAGGCATCGATGCCGATGACGCCATCAGCCGGCGTGCGCACCAGCCAGAAACTGTCGCCACCGATGCCGTTCATGTGCGGATACACCACCGCGATGGTGGCGGTGGCGGCGATCATCGCCTCGACGGCGTTGCCGCCTTCGCGCAATACGGCCAGAGCGGATTGGGAGGCCAGGGAGTGGGGCGCGACGGCCATGCCGCGCGTGCCGCGTGAAGGATTTGCCATGTCTGTCCAGCGAGGTTGAATGACTGCGATTGAATATCAGGCGATCTCCGCCACCACACGGCCGATCACCGTGCCGGCCTTGAGTTCATCAAGGGTGCGCGAGATTTCGCTCATTGGCCGCTTTTCGACGGGAATGGCCTTGAGCTTGCCCGACTTTGCGAGTGCCACGACTTCGCGCAGTTCCTGCACGTTGCCGACATAGGAGCCTTGTACCGTGAGCGCGCGCTGCACGGTGCCGACCATCGAAAGCGTGATCTCGCCACCGTACAGGCCGACCAGAACGTAGCGGCCGCCCTTGCGCAGGGCGCCCATGGCCACCTGCGCGGTTTGCGTCGCGCCGACCAGATCGACCGCACCGGCCACACCGCCCGGCAATGCCTGCAGCTTGGCCGGCGTATCGGGGTCGGCCGCGTTGAAGGTCTCGGCGGCGCCGGCTGCGCGTGCCGCTGCGAACTTCGAGGCGTCGATATCGCACGAGGCGATACGCTTGTGGCCCATGGCATTGAGCATGGCCACCGCCATCAGGCCGAGGCCACCTGCGCCCATCACCACGATCCAGTCGTTCGCACCGAAGGGCTTCAACTTGTTGACAGCGCTGTAGGTGGTAAGTCCCGAGCAGGCCAGGATGGGGGCGAAGCTGGGTTCCACGCCGGAGGCGTCGACCAGATAGCGCGGATGCGGGACCAGCACATGGTCGGCGTATCCGCCAGAGCGCTGGATGCCGATGTACTGGGGCGTCGGGCACAGGTTGTCGGCGCCTTCCAGGCAGCGCGCGCACTTGCCGCAGCCGGTCCACGGGTAGACCAGGCGGTCCTCGCCCATCGGCACCGGGCCGGCATCGGGGCCGGCGGCGATCACCGTGCCATAGGGCTCATGGCCCATGGTGACCGGCGGTTTCATGCCGCGGTCGGCCATCTGGAATTTCTTGCCGCCGCCCATGTCGAAGTAGCCATCGCGGATATGCACGTCGCTGTGGCACACGCCGCAATACTTGAGCTTGACCAGCACTTCGGTGCCGGTGGGCGCAGGCGTGTCGCGGATCGCCTTTTGCAGGGGTTTGCCCCACTCGGTGACGTCGTAGCTTTGCATGTTGGTCTCCCTTGCGTTCTTGTCGAAAGGGGCGAATCTACCATTGCGGCGTGAGGCGTGCCGCTGCGATGGCGCGTGTAAGGCCGGAATCCGAAAATGAAAAGGCCCCGACGGGCGGGGCCTTTTCTGCCAATGACGCGATCAGGCGACGGTCTTGACGTTCGGCTTGTTGTTGAACGAAAACGCCGCCATGGTCTGCTCGGCCACGCGGTGCCATTGCATCTGGTCCTCGCGGAACTTCACCCACGACAGGTAGATCTTCTTGAAGGCCGGGTTCTTGGCCGCTTCCTCGTCGTACATCGCGTAGGCCACGTCCTGCGCCGCCTTGAGGATCTCGGTCGAGAACGGATGCAGCTTGACGCCGTTGGCGATCAGGCGTTTCAACGCGGCGGGGTTCTTGGCGTCGTACTCGGCCATCATGTCGGCGTTGACGGCGTAGGCGGCGGCTTCGAAGGCGGCCTGGTATTCCTTGGGCAGCTTTTCCCATTCCTTCAGGCTCACGTAGAACGAGTAGGCCGAGTTCGGCTCCCACCAGCCCGGGGTGTAGTAGTGCTTGGCCACCTTGTAGAAACCGAGCTTCTCGTCGTCATAGGGGCCAACCCATTCGGCGGCGTCGATGGTGCCTTTTTCAAGCGCCGGATAGATGTCGCCGCCGGCGATCTGCTGGGGGACTGCGCCCATCTTGGCGAACACCTCACCGCCCAGGCCGGCGATGCGGATCTTCAGGCCCTTGATGTCGGCAAGCGTCTTGACTTCCTTGCGGAACCAGCCGCCCATTTGCGTGCCGGTATTGCCGCCGGGGAAGGATGCGATGTTGAAGTCCTTGAGGAACTCGCTCACCAGTTCACGCCCGCCGCCGTAGTACATCCACGCGTTCTGCTGACGCTGGTTGATGCCGAAGGGCACCGTGGTCTCGAATGCGAAGGCCTTGTTCTTGCCGATGTAGTAATAGCTGTTGGTATGGCCGCATTCGACCGTGCCGTTTTGCACCGCATCGGCGACCTGCAGGCCCGGTACCACTTCGCCGGCGGCGAACACCTGGATCTGGAACTTGCCGCCGGTGAGCGCCGCGACGCGCTTGGACAGCAGGTCGGCGCCGCCGAACACGGTGTCGAGCGATTTCGGATAGCTCGAGGCGAGGCGCCACTTCACATTGGGCAAGGATTGCGCGATTGCCGGAAACGCCAGGGCGGCGGTGGCGCCGCCGGCTGCGCCGGTGATGAATTTTCTGCGGTTCGGGGTCATGCGGATGCTCCGTGTGGTTGGAAGTGAAATCGGTATTGATCGCCGGCTAAATAAGCAGACGGCGTGCCACAAAGGCAACGCCGTCCGGAGGGAAAACCCGTGTAGTGCCGGGCGCGAACAGGCCGCGCCTGGGGCGAGATGCCTAGTAGGTCTTGTAGGGGAGGAACTTGCCCGACAGCACCACATGCACCCGGTCACCCTTGGGGTCGGGTTCACGCGTGATATCCATTGAAAAATCGATCGCGCTCATGATGCCGTCGCCGAATTCCTCGTGGATGAGTTCCTTGATGGTGGTGCCGTAGACGCTGACGATCTCGTACCAGCGATAGATCAGCGGATCGGTCGGGACCGCGGTCGGCAGCGAACCCTTGTAGGGCACGATCTGCAGCCAGGCGGTTTCTTCATCGGTGAGGCCGAAAATCTTAGCCGCGGTTTCGGCCTGCTTCTTGGTCATCTGCATCTGGCCCAGCAGGGCGGCGGTGACCCATTCCTTGCTCTGGCCGATCTTCTTGGCGATGGCCTCCCATTTCATGCCCTTCTTGACCTTCACGGACACGATTTTCTTGGTGACGTCGGTGCGATCCATGCAATCTCCTTGTGGATGGTTGGGGTTGTGTTGACTTATGCGGCGTTGACGGCCGGAGGTTCCTCGTTTGCGGCCAGTCCGGGACTGACGAACACCGGGGCAGCGTCCTGCAGTTGGGGCGTGCTCCCCTGCAGCAGCTTCGACCTGTTCACCAGGAAGTCGACCAGGTGGTTGCGGATGCGATAGAACTGCGGGTCGTGGTGCATGCTGCTGCGGGTGCGTTCCTTGCCCATGGTATTGACCACGATCTCGGCGATGCGCGCGCGCGGCCCGTTGCTCATGAGCATGATCTTGTCGGCCAGCAGGATGGCTTCATCCACGTCGTGGGTGATCATGAACACGGTCTGATGCGTCTCGCGCACGATCTTGAGCAACTCGTCCTGGATGGTGCCGCGGGTGAGCGCGTCGAGCGCGCCGAAGGGTTCATCGAGCAGGAGCATCTTGGGCTCGATGGCGAAGGCGCGTGCGATGCCCACCCGTTGCTTCATGCCGCCCGAAAGCGCCGCAGGCTTCTTCAGTTCCGCGCCTTTCAGGCCCACCATCTCGATGTAGCGGCGGGCGTGACCTTCAATGCGGTCTTTGGGCCAGTCCGGCCAGCGGGATTTCACCGCAAAGGCCACATTGGCGAGCACGGAAAGCCAGGGCATCAGCGCGTGGCCCTGGAAGACCACACCGCGTTCCAGGCCGGGGCCGGACACTTCGCGGTTGTCCATGAACACGTTGCCCGCCGTGGCGGTTTCCAGGCCCGCCAGCACGTTGAGAATGGTGGTCTTGCCACAGCCCGAGTGCCCGATGATGCAGACGAATTCGCCGCGATCGATGCCGAAATTGATGCCCTCGAACACCGGCACGTCGGCGCCGGGATAGGTCTTGGCGAGGCCTTCGATCTGCAGGAAGGGTTTGTCCATGGTCTGCTAGTCGACGTAGGTGACGAGCTTCTGGGCCTGCGCGAACAGGAGGTCCAGCAGCATGCCCACCACCCCGATGGTGAGGATGGCGAAGATCACGTTGGTAAGCGAAAGGTTGTTCCACTCGTTCCAGACAAAGTAGCCGATGCCGGTACCACCCACCAGCATCTCCGCGGCCACGATCACCAGCCAGGCGATGCCCATGGAGATGCGCATGCCGGTCAGGATGGTCGGTGCTGCCGCCGGCAGGATCACCTGGAAGGCCTTGCGCAGCGGCGATACCTCAAGCGTGCGGGCGACGTTGAGCCATTCGCGGCGTACGCTCGCCACGCCGAAGGCAGTGTTGATCAGCATCGGCCAGATCGAGCAGATGAAGATCACGAACACGCCGGAGATCGACGAGTCCTTGATGGTGTAGAGCGCGATCGGCATCCAGGCCAGGGGCGAGATCGGCTTCAATACCTGGATGAAGGGGTTGAGCGCGCGGTAGATCAGGGGCGACATGCCGATCACGAAGCCAAGCGGTATTGCCACCAGCGCTGCAATCAGGAAGCCCAGCCCCACCCGCCCCAGCGAGTACATCAGCTGAATGCCGATGCCCTTGTCGTTCGGGCCTTTGTCGTAGAAGGGATCACTGACATGTTTCCAGGCGGTTTCACCCATCTGCGCCAGCGTGGGAAAGCCGTTGGACTTCGCCGCACCAGGCGCTTTGCCCATCAGCTTGGCGTACTCCGCTTCCTGGGCGGACATCACCGGCCCGCCACCGCCCTCCTTTTGCATCGTGGCAGCGTGCCAGATGCCCATCATCCCGAGGAAGATGAGAATGGAAAGGATCGCCGCACGAAAGCCCAGGCTTTTCACGCTCAGGCCGCCTTTCTGATCTTGAAGCTGTTGAGGTAGTCGGTGGGCTTGGCGGGGTCGAACTCCTTGCCCATCACCTTGAACTTCCGATATGGGCTGTCAGGTGCCTTCTGATCAACTTCAGCCATGCGCTTCTTCGCGTCGGTGGCCAGAAACACCTGTTCGGCGATCTGCTTGTAGTTGACGTCGCCCTTGATGTAGCCCCAGCGCTTCATCTGCGTGAGCATCCATACCGCCATCGACTGCCACGGGAACGGATCGAAATCGACCCGCTCCGGCACGTTCTTGACGTTGCCCAGCCCGTCGGCGAACTTGCCGGAGAGCACCTGCTCAAGCAGCGGCACCGGCTGGTTCAGGTAGTTGGGCGGGGCGATCACGTTGGCGATCAGGCCGCGGTTCTTCGGGTCGCGCGCCATGGCCGCTGCCGTGAGAACCGAGCGATACAGCGCGGCAAAGGTGTTGGGGTTCTCCTTGATGAAGGCCGACGAGACGCCGAAGGCGCAGCACGGGTGGCCATCCCAGATTTCCTTGGAGAGGATGTGGATAAAGCCGATCTCGTCGTACACCGCGCGCTGGTTGAAGGGGTCGGGCCCGAGGAAGCCGTCGATGTTGCCGGCGCGCAGGTTGGCCACCAGTTCCGGCGGCGGCGTCACGCGCAACTGGATGTCGGTATCCGGGTCGAGGCCGTGCTCGGCCACGTAGTAGCGCAGCAACAGGTTGTGGATCGAATAGTCGAAGGGAATGCCGAACTTGAAGCCCTTCCACTGCTTGGGATCGCGCTTGTCCTTGTGCTTGTTTGCCAGCACGATGGCCTGGCCGTTGATGTTCTGGATCGTCGCCACATTCATCGGCTGGGCCACCGAGCCCAGGCCCATGGAAATGGCCACCGGCATCGGCGAAAGAAAGTGCGAGGCGTCGTGTTCCTTGTTCAGCATCTTGTCGCGGATCAGTGCCCAGCCGGCGGTCTTGTTGAGCGTGACGTTGAGCCCCTGCTTCTTGTAGAACCCGAGCGGGTCGGCCATGATCAGCGGCGTGGCGCAGGTGATGGCGATAAAGCCGATCTTGAGATCCTTCTTTTCCAGGCTGCCACCTTTTTCCTGTGCCATCGCCTGCAATTGCCCGATCGGCAGCATCGAGGAGATGGCCGACATCGCCGTGCCGGCGCCGACTGCTCGCAGGAATTTGCGGCGCATCGAATCCTCGGGAAACAGCGCCCGCACCAGGGTGGCTTCAACGAAGTCCTGCGACAGGGTTTCCGGGTTCGATGCACGTGCCGTCAGGCGCGCTGCCTCGGCTGCATCATGCTCGGCTGCCGAATGATGCTGGCCGCAACTGCAACCGCCGCCGAAACTCTGGTTGGGATCGTAGGGCTTGTAGATCGATTGCGACATGGGGGCTCCGCGGGGTGCAGTGGGTTGATCAGGGAAACGTTGAAGGAAACAAGCGAACTAGTTGCAAGCATGAGCAAACATCAGGCCAGCCGGGCCGCGCTGGTGCATGTGGCAGCAGGTATGCCCGTTCTGGATCAATTCCGGCGCATTACGCCGCCAGCCGGAAGGTAAGTGGCATGGATCGCGACTTCAATCGCACCGGAACGGTGCGCAACGCAAAGCCGGCCGACTCTTTTTCGAGCGTGCGGGCGGCCGCAACGGTGGCCTGGCGCCCGATGGGTTCGATGAACCGGTAGGTCTTGCCCGCAAATGAAGCGCAATCCCCCAGGGCAAGGATGTTCGGGTTGCTGGTTTGCATGGTCTCGCGGTCGACCGCGAATCCGTTGTCGAACGCGATGCCGGCGCTGCGCGCGAGCCGTGCATCGGTCTTGAGACCGGTGGCCGCGATGGCAAGGTCGGCTTCGATGATCTCGCCATCGAGTTGCAGGGCGACACCGTTGGCGGCCTCGCGGACCCGGGCAACCCGCGCGTTGCCGACGAAGCGCGTGCCGCCGGCGGCGAGAGCTTTTTCGAGAGCGGCCGCCTCTTCGCGGCTGGCCAATCCCGGCAGCATGCGGTCGGCGACGTCGATCAGCGTCACCCGGTGCCCGGCACCGGCGAGGTCATCAGCGAGTTCGCATCCGACCAGCCCTGCGCCAATGATGGCCACGCGGCGGGAGGCGTCTCCCAGCGCCGCACGGAAGCGGGCGTAGTGGTCGAGATGATTGATGCGCCAGAGCAACTGATTGGACTCGTCATCCAGCGGCAACGCGGCCGGTGCGGCGCCCATGGCCAGCACCAGGTGCGAATACGTCACCGTTCCACGGGTGGTGCGAACACGCTGGCGCACGCTGTCGACGCCGGTCACCCAGGTCTGGCTCATCAGGCGCACACCCATGCGCTGTGCGGCTGCCACGCCGGCTTCCGTGACAATGGCATCGGCCGCACGCCCCTGTGCCATGGCGACCGAAAGCTGCGGCTTGGGATACACGTCGCCGGCGCATCCGGTGATCATTACCATCGCGCGCTCGCTGTCGAGGGCGCGAACCGCCTTGACCACAGCCCAGCCGGCGGTACCGGCGCCGACGATCACGATCGGCAGTGCGGCGTGCCGGGCGGCGATTGGCGCTGCGACGGTGTTCGCAACCGAGGCACTCGCTTCCACATAGGGTTCGAAATCCGCCTTGCCCACACCACAGGTCGGGCACATCCATTCGTCCGGAATGGCTTCGAAACGGGTGCCCGGGGCGAGTCCGCCGTCCGGGTCGCCCAGGGCTTCGTCATAGATGTAGCCGCAGGCCCGGCAGATGAACTGCCGGAATTCTCGCGCCGTCACGCCGGCTGCTCCTGGGCTGAAAGCCGTGCCATTTCGCGGCGCAGGTGCTTGATGGCCGGCGTCACTATGGCCACGAAGTGCGCCTCGCGGATGCGGCGTTGCGGGGCAGCGCTCATCAGGTAGCCGCGCGCGCCCTGGTGCAGCAGGGCCGACTGCGACGCGCGCAACGAAAGCTCGGCACCGTGGGCACGGGCGTCGAGCACTTCAAGCAGGTAGTCGCGGCCGCCGTCAAATGGCGTTGCGGCCAGGCGCAGGATGCGCGCCGCCAGTTCGTTGGCTTCACCCTGCAACTCGTTCGGCCGGTCTTCCAGGTACTGGTTGACGTGGCCGAGCTGTTGCTCCACCTGCCACATGGAATCGATAGATCCCTGCACCACGCCCAGCGCCATGCCGGTCTGCAGCAGGATGAAGGCGCCCTTGATGCGCTTGATGTACGGCCCCACCGGGTCGGCGATGATGTCGGCGTCGCCGATGCAGAGGTCGGTCACGCGGACCGAGAATGTGCCCGTACCTTCCATGCCCGAGAATGTGGGGCAATGCTTGAGGGTCACCGCCGGGTTGCCGCAGTCGAGCAGGAACATGACCTGGTGGCCGCTGCCTTCGTCCACCTGGCAGATCGCGCCGAAGTAGTGGCCGGGGCCGATATTGCTGACCCATGGCAGCGTGCCGTTGATGACGTAGCCCCCCGCGACCCGCTTGCCCTTGAGCAGCATGGTCTCGATGCCCGAAAAAGTCTTCATCGGGTTGGACAGTCCCGTGCCACCGAGCGATGCGCCGGCCAGATGTGACTCCAGCCGGCGTTCAATCAGTGCCTGGTTGCCGGACTGTTCTATATAGAGGCCGCACACGTCCTGGCACCAGGTCATGAAGCCGGTCGACATGCAGGCCTTGGAGACTTCGGCCATGGCCAGGATGGCGCCGGCATAGTCGCCGGCGCCGCGCGGCCCGCCCATCTGCGCCCTGTAGGCCCCCGCATCGCCGAGCGCGCGGAGGATGTCGCGAGGGTAGAAGCCTTCGCGGTCGATCTTTTCCGCCAGCGGGGCCAGTTGCCCGGTGGCGATCTGGCGCACCCGCTCAAGCAGGGGCGAAGCGGCTGCCGGGGCGGGCTCGTGAAGGGGGGCGTCGGGGATTTTCATAGCGGTCCGCGGGTCGAAGGTGCGATTGCAGATCAGGCGAGGCCGATCTCGAAGGCGATCGGGTTGCGCATCGAATTGGCCACCGGCGAGTAGTAGTTCGCGTGCTTGACGATCTCGTCGAGTTGCTCGCGCGTGGCGTCGCCTTCGATCACGACCTTGACGCGGATGGCCTGGAAGCCCATTTCCGGCGGCTGCATCTCCGCTCCGCCCGCACCCCAGGCAGCCGGATTGCCGATGTCCCCTTCAAGAAACAGTTCCAGCTTGGAGAGCTTCACCTGCTTCCAGGTGGCCACCGCGGTGATGCCAACCGCCAGGCAGCCGCCCAAAGCTGAGAGAACGATTTCACCAGGCGCCGCCGCGGTGTTCTGGCCGAACAGGTGCAGTGGCTCGTCGACGACCACCGGATGGTGGTCCGACACATAGCTGTAGGAACGGTACTGTCCCTCCATGACGGTATGGACCTTGTTGGTACCGCGCTTGGCGGGATTCTGCCGGCCGGCCTCCGCGAACTTCATCAGGCCGTCGCGGTCGATCGGGCGCAGGTAGGTCTTGACGGTCTGGGTGGCGGCGGGCAGGTCTGCGAGGTTGCTCATGCTTTTATCCTTTGGCGATGTGGTTTTGGGATTTCGAAATTCGGTTTGTCGGGCGGTGCGCCGGCGAGCGCACCGCTGATGCTTTTTGACCTGGATGGTCTTCAGGCCGCCATCGCCATCACCCCTTCGTCGATCGGCAAGGCGGGATCGCGTGACCACTCGTTCCACGATCCGAAGTACATCTTCACGTTCTTGAATCCGGACTCCTTGAGCGCCAGAAAGGTATTCGAGGCACGGGCACCCTTGAAGCAGTACAGATAGATGCTGGAGTCCGGCGTGATGCCGGCGGTCGCCATCTCTGCCTTGACTTCCATCGGGCTCTTGAACATCGGGCCTGCGGCGCTGGGTTTCATCAGGCGGTACCACTCGATCCATTTGGCCTCCGGCAGACGGCCCTTGCGGGGGGCGAAATCCGGGCCATAAGGGGACGAGCTGGTGCCGACCCACTCGTCGACGTCGCGCACGTCGAGCTTCACTATGCCCGGATTGCCCAGGGCCTTCTGCATCTCGTAGCGGTCGATCATCACCGCCCCGGGTGTGATTGAAAGCGGGAAGGTCGCAGGAGCCGGGACCGGCGAGTCGGTCGACAGGGGCATGCCGGCCTTGGTCCATGCACCCAGCCCGCCGTGCAGCACCTTGATGCTCGGGTAGCCGAAGTGGGTCAGCAGGAAATAGCCGCGGCACGACTGTCCGAAGCCGGAATTCATCGTGTCTTCGTACAGGACCGCGGTTTCCTTGCCTGACAAACCGATGCGGCCGAATTCGGCGGCGAACTTCGCCGTCATCTCCTCAAGGCCCTCGGGTGTCGAAGTCGCCAGATAGGTGAAGATGTCGCGCAGGTTCACCGCGCCGGGAATGTGGCCGGCGGCATAGGCTTCGGGGTCGCGGGTATCGATGATCACCAGGGGTTCGGTGGATTTTGCTGCCGCCAGTTGCTCGGGCGAGATCAGGATGCCGGGTTGCATGTGCATGCTCCTTGGTTGAGGTGGGGTGGGCTCGGAAAGGGTGATGCCGACGCGCTGCCCGATCAGGGTGCCAAGCGGCCGCGCGATGCGCCGCAGGGTTGCAGGCGGCGCTTAGGTCACATGCATTGCAATCGATGTGCCAGGCGCGGACCTGCCGTTGGTCGCAGACGGTCGTACGATGCTGCCTCTGCTCTGTAGCGCAACCTGGGAGCGCGGTTTCGGAAGCGGGTCCGCATCACGCCGAAATGTCGCAACCTGCCCATCTGGCCCGGAATGTGCGTACCAATTTGTCCAATGTGTTGACAAATTGTCCGGCGAACAAACCCATGGTGACATCCAGGCCAATCCATCCGCGTTCGGTCCCTGCCAGTGCCGCCGGACCCGAACGCTGGCAGGATCGCGAGTTGCTGGTTTTGCGCGAAATGGCCAAACAACTGGGCAAAAGCCTTGACCCGGCGCTGGTCATTCGCGAGGCGCTGCACCTGTTGTCCGAATTGCTCGGACTGAATCGTGGACGTGTCCTGTTGCCGGATCCGGCAACCGGCCAGTTATGTATTCGACATGCCTATGGCCTGACCTCGGCGGAAGTCGCGCGCGGCCGCTTCATGCCGGGCGAAGGCATCACCGGTCGCGCGTTTCGAACCGGCGAGACGGCGATCATCCAGGACATCGATGCCGAACCCCACTACCTGGCGCGCACGGTGGACCGCGCGCGGCTGCCCCAGGAGACCGTCGCCTATATCGCGCTTCCGTTCCTGATTGACGGGCAGATCGCGGGCATTCTTGCCGCGCACCGCCTGCGGTTGCGCGAACGCGCCTTGTCTGACGACGTGCAACTAATGCGCCTGGTGGCAAGCTGGATCGGCCAGATCCTCAAGATCAACCAGCTGGTCGAGAAGAAGACGGCAGCCCTGGTATCCGAGAACCGCGCGCTCAAATCGGCGCTTTCACACAATGTTTCCGCGTTCGGCATTGTGGGGGAATCAGGTGGATTGCGCGAGGCGATGAAGCAGGTGGAGCAGGTTTCGCAAACTGACGCGACCATCCTGCTGTTGGGGGATTCCGGCACCGGCAAGGAGTTGTTCGCGCGCGCCCTGCACCTCTCCAGTCCGCGGCGTGATGCGCCGTTCGTGCGGGTCAATTGCGGAGCCGTGCCGGAAACGCTGTTTGAATCCGAGCTGTTCGGATACGAGAAAGGCGCATTCACGGGCGCCAACGAGCGGCGTATCGGACGCTTCGAACAGGCGGCCGGCGGCACCATTTTTTTGGACGAGATTGGCGATCTTCCGCTGGCCATGCAGGTCAAGCTGTTGCGGGTGCTGCAGGAGCGTGTGATCGAACGCGTTGGCAGCCAGCGCGAGATCAAGGTGGACATCCGCGTCGTAGCTGCGACCCACCAGGACTTGCAGCAGCTTGTGGCAGACGGGCGCTTTCGCCTCGACCTGTATTACCGGCTGAACGTGATTCCGGTGCGCCTGCCATCGCTGCGCGAACGCCCCGAAGACATTCCGGCGCTGGTGCGCTTTCACCTGAACCAGATCAATCAGGCCTACCGGCGCGATGTCAGCCTGACGCCCGCTGCGCTCGGCTTGCTTACCCGGCACCCCTGGCCTGGCAATGTGCGCCAGTTGCGCAACATGCTGGAGCGCATGGCGCTGCTGACCCCTCACAGCATACTCGATGCACCGGAGGTCAGACTGGCGCTGGACAACGAGATGCGTTCATCAAGCGCGGCGGCTGTTCCCGCAAGTTCCGCGGCGCCTGCTAACACCCTGGCTGGAGGTGGCGCAGGCGTGCGCCGTTACCGGCAGTCGCACCCGGATGACGAGGCGAGCATCAGGGCGGCCCTGGCCGAAACCGGTGGCAACAAATCGCGCGCCGCGCAACTGCTAGGCATGACGCTCAGACAGTTCAACTATCGCATCGTCAAACTGCGCCTGGGCGCATGAGCAGTACCAGACGCAATCTTCCTCCGCCAGGATTTCAGGCGTGGATTCTGCGCTTGTGACCGGAAAGCCTGCCCGCAAAGGACTGCCGTGGGCGATCGGGATATGCCAAAGCGTTTTAAATCAGACGCTTACCCGGATTTCCCGGGCGGGTTAATTTTGCGCCCGGGGTGCCGTAAGTTACCCGTGCAGCGCCCCCCAAATTGTTGGCAGGGGTAGAATCCTGCCCGCACCATCCATAAGAATCGCGCGCCATCGGGGTGCGCACATCACGGGAGGAGTTGCATTTTGAAGCCCACCGACATCGGCCAGCCGGAGTACTTCCACAAGGTTGTGGATTGCCAGTTGGCCTGCCCTGCGCATACGCCCGTTCCGGAATACATCCGCCTGATCGCCGCCGGACGCTATTCGGACGCCTACATGGTGAACTGGCAGTCGAATGTGTTCCCCGGGGTTCTGGGGCGCACCTGCGACCGCCCCTGTGAACCCGCCTGCCGGCGCGGCCGCGTCGAGGATGGCGAGTCCAAGGAACCGGTCGCGATCTGCCGCTTGAAGCGCGTCGCCGCCGACTACAAGGATGACGTGTCCGGGCGCATGCCCAAGCCTGCCGAAAAGAAGAACGGCAAGCGCATCGCCTGCGTTGGCGCCGGCCCGGCTTCTCTCACCGTCGCCCGTGATCTGGCGCCGCTGGGTTACGAAGTCACCGTGTTTGACGGCGAGAAAAAGGCCGGCGGCTTCATCCGCAGCCAGATCCCGAAGTTCCGCCTGCCCGAGGAAGTCATCGACGAGGAATGCGGCTACATCCTGAACCTGGGCGTCGACTTCCGCTCCGGCCAGCGCGTCGACAGCCTGAAGGGCCTGCTGACCGAAGGCTATGACGCGGTGTTTGTCGGCTCCGGCGCCCCGCGCGGCCGCGACCTCGACATTCCCGGCCGCAAGGAGGCGGCGAAGAACATCCACATCGGCATCGACTGGTTGTCCTCGGTGTCGTTCGGGCATATCGACAAGATCGGCCGGCGCGTCATCGTCCTGGGCGGCGGCAATACGGCGATGGATTGCTGCCGCTCCTCGCGCCGCCTGGGCGGCGAGGATGTCAAGGTGATCGTGCGTTCGGGCTTTGAAGAGATGAAGGCCAGCCCCTGGGAGAAGGAAGACGCTATCCACGAGGGCATTCCCATCCTGAATTTTCTGGTGCCCAAGGAATTCAAGGTCGACGG
Organism: Burkholderiales bacterium; assembly: GCA_965279115.1. Lineage (GTDB taxonomy): Bacteria > Pseudomonadota > Gammaproteobacteria > Burkholderiales > JAEUOS01 > JAEUOS01. The sequence goes on along the minus strand of OZ257137.1, from coordinate 852,256 downwards.
CGGCAAGCTGGTCGGCATGCTGTTCGAGAAGGTCAAGGCGGTCTACGACGACCGCGGTCGCCGCAGCCTGGTGCCGGCGGGCGAACCGGACCAATACTTCGAGTGCGATGATGTACTGGTCGCGGTGGGACAGGAAAACTCCTTCCCGTGGATCGAGCGCGACATCGGACTGGAGTTCGACAAATGGGGCATGCCGGTGGTCAGCGAATCGACCATGCAGTCCTCCATCCCGAAGGTGTTTTTCGGCGGCGACGCCGCCTTCGGCCCGAAGAACATCATCTGGGCGGTGGCCCATGGCCACGAGGCCGCCGTGTCGATAGACCGCTTCTGCAGCGGTGAGGACGTCACCCAACGCCCGCCGCCCATGGTCAATCTCATGAGCCAGAAGATGGGCATCCATGAGTGGAGCTATGACAACGCGGTGTCCAACGACCTGCGCTTCAAGGTGCCGCACAAGGACATCAACGTCTCGTTGAAGAACATCAAGATCGAGGTTGAACTAGGCTTTGATCCGCAGCTTGCCTTCAAGGAGGCGCAGCGCTGCCTGAACTGCGACGTGCAGACCGTGTTCAACGCCGGGCAGTGCATCGAGTGCGATGCGTGTGTGGACATCTGTCCGATGGACAGCATCACATTCACTACCAACGGCGACGAGGCCGACCTGCGCAAGCGCCTCAGCGCTCCGGCCCTGAACCTTACGCAAGACCTCTACGTCTCGACCGATCTCAAGACCGGCCGGGTGATGGTCAAGGATGAGGACGTCTGCCTGCACTGCGGCCTGTGCGCAGAACGCTGCCCGACCGGTGCCTGGGACATGCAGAAGTTCCTGCTTACCACCACCAAGGCGGGTCCTGGCTGCCGCGACCGCCACACCACCAACGTCGTTCCCGCTCGCAAGGCCGCCTGAAGGAACGCCAGCCCATCATGAACAAAATATCCGCAGTCAACGACTTCGTCGTCAAGTTCGCCAACGTCAACGGCTCAGGCTCGGCCTCCGCCAACGAGATGTTCGCGCGTTCCATCCTGCGCATGGGTGTGCCGGTCAGCCCGCGCAACATCTTCCCGTCCAACATCCAGGGGCTGCCCACCTGGTATGAGGTGCGCGTTTCCGAGAAAGGCTACCTCGGTCGCCGCGGCGGTTGCGACATGATGGTCGCAATGAACCCGCAGACCTGGGATGCCGATGTCAGGGAGATCGAACCGGGCGGCTACCTGTTCTACGACAGCACGCGATCGATCCCGAAGTCGAAGTTCCGCGAGGACATCAACGTTATCGGCATTCCGCTCACGCAGATCACCAACGAGGCCTATACCGACGTTCGCCAGCGCACGCTGTTCAAGAACATCATCTATGTGGGTGCGTTGTCGGCGCTGCTCGACATGGACCCTGAAGCCATCGGCAAGCTCATCGGCGAGCAGTACCGCGGCAAGGAAGCGCTGTTGAAGCCCAACCTGCACGCGCTGCAGATGGGGCGCGAATATGCGCAGACCCATCTTGACTGCGCCGGCATGGGCTTGAAGATCAAGGCGGCCGACATGGTCGGTGACCGCATATTCATCGAGGGCAACAACGCCGTCGGCCTGGGGGCGGTGTATGGCGGTGCGTCGGTGTGCGCGTGGTACCCCATCACGCCTTCATCCTCGGTGGCCGAAGCGTTCGAAAAACACTGCCGCAAATTCCGTGTTGACGCCGAGACCGGCAAGAACCGCTTCGCCATCGTGCAGGCGGAAGACGAACTCGCCTCCATCGGCATGGTGATCGGCGCCGGATGGAACGGTGCGCGGGCATTCACCGCCACCTCCGGCCCCGGCATATCGCTGATGACCGAGTTCATCGGCCTGGCCTATTTCGCGGAAATTCCCGCCACCATCGTCAACGTGCAGCGCGGCGGTCCTTCTACCGGCATGCCCACCCGCACCCAGCAGGCGGATTTGCTGTCCTGCGCCTATGCGTCCAACGGTGACACCAAGCACCCGCTGCTGTTTCCGGAAGACCCGAAGGAATGCTTCGAATTCACCGCCGAGGCGCTGGATCTGGCGGATCGCCTACAGACCCCGATATTCCTGATGACCGACCTGGACATCGGCATGAACCAGCGCCTGTGCCAGCCCCTCAAGTGGGACGACACCCGCGGCTATGACCGTGGCAAGGTCATGACCGCCGAGGAACTCGAGACAGGCAAGGATTTCGGCCGTTATCTCGACGTCGACGGCGACGGCATTCCGTATCGAACCTATCCCGGCACCCATGCCAAGCGCGGCGCGTTCTTCACCCGCGGCACCACCAAGGACCGTTACGCGCGTTACAGCGAAGAGGGTCCGGTCTACGTGGACAACATGGAGCGCCTGGAGCGCAAGTGGGAAACGGCCAAGGATCTCGTGCCGATGCCCATCGCGCGCCCCGCGCCCAAGCCCACCAAATTCGGCGTGTTGTACTTCGGTTCCACGAGCCCCGCCATGACCGAGGCGCTCGATGTCCTGGATGCGCAGGGCAAGTCGATCGACGCCATGCGCCTGCGCGCCTTCCCGTTCCACAAGAGCGTGATGGAGTTCGTCGCCGCCCACGAGCAGGTGTTCGTGGTCGAGCAGAACCGTGACGGCCAGTTGCGCAACATGCTCATCAACGAGGGCAACCTCGATTCCAACCGCATCATCGCGGTGCTGCACTACGACGGCACGCCGATCACCGCGCGCTTCATCGTGGCCGCCATCGCCGACCACATTGCCCTCTCGAACGTGACCCCGATCAAGAAGGTGGCTCAATGACCTACATCGCCAAACCCAAGCTGCACCATCCGACCCTTGCGACCAACAAGCTGGGGTTCACCCGGCGTGACTACGAAGGCCCGGTTTCCACCCTCTGCGCCGGCTGCGGGCACGACTCGATTTCGGCCGCCATCATCCAGGCGGCGTTCAACCTTGACATCGAGCCGCATCGCGTCGCCAAGCTATCCGGCATCGGCTGCTCCTCGAAGACGCCGACCTACTTCCTCGGCCAGTCGCATGGTTTCAACACCGTGCACGGACGCATGCCGTCGGTGCTGACCGGTGCCAACCTGGCCAATCGCGACCTGATTTACATGGGCGTGTCCGGTGACGGCGACTCCGCCTCGATCGGGCTGGGACAGTTCGCGCATGCCATGCGGCGCGGCGTCAACATGGTGTACATCGTCATGAACAACGGCGTGTACGGCCTGACCAAGGGGCAGTTCTCGGCCACCGCCGACAAGGGCTCCAAGTCCAAGAAGGGTGCCATCAACAACGATTCACCGGTCGACCTGGTGAGTCTGGCACTGCAGCTCGGCGCGACTTTCGTCGCGCGCAGCTTTTCCGGCGACAAGACGCAACTGGTGCCCCTGATCGAGGCCGCCCTTGCGCATCAGGGCGCCGCCTTCATCGACGTGATCTCGCCCTGCGTGGCCTTCAACAACCATGCGGGTTCGACCAAGAGCTACGACTACGTGCGCGAACACAATGAAGCGGTCAACCGCATCGACTTCATGCCGTATCGCGAGGAGATCACCACCGACTACGCACCCGGTTCGGTGCAGGAGGTGGTGCAACACGACGGTTCGGTGCTGCGCCTGCGCAAGTTGCATGCGGAATACGACCCCAACAACCGCATCGGCGCGATGAACTACCTGCAGGAGCATCAGGCCAAGGGCGAGGTGGTCACCGGGTTGCTCTTCGTGGATCCCGAGCCCGAGGACCTGCATGCCTACTCCAACACCGTGCCAGTGCCGCTCAATACCCTGGGCGTGAACGAGCTGTGCCCCAAGTCGGCGGCGCTGGAAAAAATCAACGCCTCGCTTCGCTAAACCGCCGCAAACCCGGCACCCGTGCGGGTGCCGGTCATCCTGCCCGCCATGAGCAAGACCCTTGATGTCGCAGCGGCGCGCGCCGCATTCGAACGTGCGATCGCCGACGATGCCCGCGAGTTCGGCAACTTCTTCCTGACCCGTTTTTTAGGCCTTGCGATCAGCTACCCGGATGACGAGTCCTGCGTGGTGGAATTCGAGGCGCACGATTTCATGTTCAACCCGCAGGGCTCCCTGCACGGCGGCGTGATTGCCACCGTGCTCGACATCTCCATGGGGCATCTCCTGACCCGGGTGGTCGGGCGCGGCATGACTCTTGAAATGGGCACGAAGTACCTGCGACCCGCCCGGGCGGGTCGCCTGCGTGCCGAGGGGCGTTTTCTCAAAAAGGGCAAGTCGATCAACACCCTCGAGACGCGGCTGTTTGACGCGTCAGGGGCGCTGCTTGCGGTTGCCAATTCGACCTGGCAACTGCTTCCGCCGGCAGGGGCCAGTACCTGATACCGCGCCAGCCGTGCGGACGCTCACACGGTTGGCGGATCAGGAAATCAGTACCGGGAAGACGGCCGAATCCATCGGCATGCCGGGCGCGGGACCGTTGCGTTCCGGTGGCGGCGGCGACATGAAGCCCTCGCGCAGTACAAAGCGCGCATCCGACCCGGTGAAGCGCGCGGAAAAGGCGCGCCGTCTGTGGGTTGAAAGGTTTTCGGGGGCGCCGTGCACTGTCAACCCGTGGAATGCGATGCAATCGCCGGGCGCCAGGTCCCAGGCAACGATCCGGTGCTGCGCACGTTCGGCCTCAAAGTCGGGAATGGTTTCAAAACGGCTGTCGGTCGCCGTGGCATGGGCCTTCTGGTCGGCGAAGCGCGCCGGCCGGAACCAGCGCCCCCAGCGATGCGATCCGACGATGTATTCCGGGCAGGTGCGCTTTTCCACCATATCGAGCGGAATCCAGAAGCTGATCACGTGTTCCCCATCGATCGGGTAGTACGGCTGGTCATGGTGCCAGGGCGTTTTCTCCCGCGTGCCCGGCTCCTTCACCAGCACATGCTCGTGATACAGATTGACCTTGGGCGACCCCATGAGCTCGGCCGCTGCCTGCTTGATGGGTGAATCGTAGAAGAAATCGCGATAGGCCTGGATGCGCTCCCAATTGCAATAATCGCCAAAGAAGCCGCCCGGATTGCCGTCCGGCGTGTAGCGCTTGGCATACTGGCCGGGTGAACGCAGGTTCTCCTCGACTCCCTCGCGCAGTCGGGAAATCCATTCCGGGGCAATGATGCCTCGCAGGCAGACGACCCCGTCGGTCGCATAGGCCTGACGGGCGGATTCATTGATCATTCGACTTGCTCCTTACTTTGGTAGATTGTTGCCCTGGGCATGATGTGGGACGGCGGTTTGACCCTCCATGTTTTCACAACACGCGGTCGCGGGCAAGAGCGGGGGAACAAGGCTATGTTGGCAACACCGGAGCCGCACACGCGCGGATTGGCAGGCTGCTTGTTCCTGCGTGTCGGACTACCCATGCTCGCGGCCTGCGTGGCTGGTTGCGCATCCCGTCCGGACCCCCAGCCGCAGCCCGTTCCGGAGCCGGCCGTGATCACCGCGCCTGCGCCGGCCGCACCACCACCGGCGCGCGCGCCTTCTGCATCATCGACCGCGCGCTCGGTCGACGCGTACAAGCGCGAGGTCGCACAACGCATCCATGAGGTGTCGGCCGAGCGGGTGTATCCCGGGGCACCGCCCAACCCGCTGCGCTCCATCGTGGTGGTCAATGTCGCGATCGACGGCCGTGGCGGACTCATCGATGCGCGGGTGATGCGCGATAACGGCGATTCGGAATTGACGCGGGTGGCGCTGGATAGCGTGCGTCGCGCCGCCCCTTATGCGGCACCTGCGTCGACGCTGGCGCGGCGCGGCAGGGTGGAGTTTTTCGAGACCTGGCTTTTCAGCGACGACGGCCGCTTCCAGTTGCGCACCCTGGCCGAGGCGCAGCAGCAGTAGCTGCGCAGGTCTGTCCGGATGGTCAGTCGGCGGTGGCGCCGCTGCGGCGGATGACGGGACCCCAGCGCTTGAGTTCGGCCTGCATGAAGGCGGCAAACTCCGCCGGCGTGCCGGGTTCGGGTTCCATGTACTGAGCCTTGAGTTTGTCGGCGGTCGCCGGGTCCCGCATCGCGGCGACGAACTCGCGGTTGAGCCTGTCGATCACCGGTTGCGGTGTCCTGGCCGGCGCTACCAGGCCGATCCATGCGGTGGCTTCCACATCCAGCACACCGATTTCCTTGAACGTCGGGATGTTGGGCAGCAGGGGCGAACGCTGTGGGGTGGAGATCGCCAGCGCCTTCAGCCTGCCTGCCTGCACCTGCGGCATGATGGCCAACGGGGCAAGGGAGGCCATTTGCGTATCGCCCGCGATGACCGAGGTCACTGCGGCGGGTGATGACGCGTACGGAATGTGCACGACAAAGGTACCGGTCTTGGCCTTGATGAGCTCCATCGACAGGTGGGACAGGCTGCCGGCGCCGATCGAGGCATAGTTGTACTTGCCGGGGTTCTTCTTGAGCAGCGCGAAGAGTTCCGGCATCGAATTCACGCCCAGGGATGGCGCGACGGCGATCACGTTGGGCTGGTGCACCCCGAAGGTGATGGGCGCGAGGTCCTTGAACGGATCGTAGGGCATCTTCTTGTAGAGCACCGAGTTGTTGACCAGCGGTCCGGTGATCGAGGCGCCGATGGTGTAGCCGTCAGGCGCGGCCTTGGCGATGAGGTCGGTACCGAGGTTGCCGCCGGCACCGGGTCGGTTGTCGATCACCACCGGCTGCTTGAGGGTCTGCGCAGCCTTCTCCGCGACGATGCGCGCGAACACATCCGGTGTGGAGCCGGCGGCGAAGGGCACGATCAGGCGCACAGGGTGGGAAGGGTATTCCTGCGCATTGGCGACGCCCGCGGCACAAAGCGCAAGGCTGGTGAACAGACAGGCCAGACCACCTGATGTTGGTTTCACGGGGTGTCTCCGATGTCGGTCATGTCGTTGAAATAGCGTTGCTCGTTGGCAACGAAGGCGGCCACCATCGCACGGTAGGTCGCTTCCGCGACGTCGGCCAGTCCGTCGAATCCGCGATCGTGCTTCCCGGCGAGCGCGCGGACGCGGGTAAAGACCTCGGCCTGGCGCGCCGGCGCGGCTACCTGGAAGGCGTCGCGCTTGAAACGGGCGGCGTCCTTGACGTACATGGCGCGCTCGGCGATCAGCGCAACGATGGCGTCGTCGAGCCGGTCGATATTGACACGCACCTCGGCCAGGTCCTTCGCCAAGGGCGAGTACGAAGGGTCGCGAAAGGCCCGCAACGGGCCGGTATCGGTCGCAGGTTCATCCATCACTTTTTCTCGCCTGTGCGCTCCGCCGGCCTGGGCGGCGCCGGCAGTGCGGCCTTGATTGCGCTGTAGTCATAGTTGAGTGGCGGTACTTGCAATGCGGCCGCCGGCAATGCCTTGAGCGCGGCGTCGAGGGCCGCGTAGCGCTCCTCGCTGCCCGGGTGGGATGAAAGCCAGCCGAGGTTCAGCTTCTCCTTTTCGCCCATTTTGCGGAAGAAGTCGCGCATGCCCACCGGCGAAATACCCGCGGCCACCAGGGTCTTGAGCCCTTCGGCGTCCGCTTCGGTTTCGTGCTGTCGCGAAAATTTCAGCCCGATCAGGTCCTGGCCAAGCGACACCAGGCCGCCAAGGTCGCCGAAAACCATGCTCACGGTGACCATCAGTCCGGCGCTCTTGGCCATGGCTTTCAGGCTGTGACGCCTTTCGACATGCTGGACTTCATGTGCGAGCACGCCGGCCACTTCCTCGGCATTGCCCGCCAGCGCCAGCAGGCCGGTATGTACCACCACGAATCCGCCAGGCATGGCGAAGGCGTTCACGGTGCTATCGTCGGCGACGTAGAACTCGTAGGTATAGGCGGAACCTTTCGTGAGACGCGCACCGATCTCGCGCACCATCGCCGCCGACGGGCCTTCCACGACCTTGAGCCTGGCTCTGGTTTGCGCAAACACGGCTTCGCCCAGCTTGCGTTCCTGTGCGACCGGAACGTGCGAGATCGCCCAGTTGGCGATACGGTCGTGTTCCCACAGGAGTATGCCCAGCAACAACAAGGGCAGGACAACGGGCAGCACGGTGAGCCAGATCATGACGCTCGACCAGCCCCGGGTACCCGTGCCTTGTCCCAACTGGCCGGTGCCCTTGAACCCGGCCTTGGCCGGAACGGATTTCGCCAGTTGCGCCTTCAGCGCCTCGATACTGGCGGGATCGGAAACCGCGATCGCATACTTGCCGGCGCGGCCGCTCCATTCGAGCAGGACCTGCCTGTCGTTGAATCCGCCGCGCCGGACATTTATATCCGACCAGGGCGGCTTGCCGTCAAAATCTTCTTCGGTAACAAGGTGCAGGCCGAATGCGGTGCTATCGAATTCAATCCGCTCCCCGCTCTTATGGAAGCCGGGGCCGAATGCCTGGCCCTGTAGCCGAGCAAGGGAGCTCAAGATCGATCCGTTCAGGCGAGCGGTCAGTCGTCGTCGCCACCGAAAATGCCGCCTTCCTCACGCCCGCCACCGCCGCCCAGCAGGCCAGCGCCCAGGCCTCCGCCCCCGCCCTTGGGCGCTGCTGCGAAGATGCGTGAAGCCAGCCTGTTGAACGGCAAGGACTGGATGATCACCGTGCCGGGGCCGGTGAGGCTGGCAAAGAACACCCCTTCGCCGCCGAACAGCGCGGTCTTGATCTTACCCACGAACTGGATGTCATAGTCAACCGTGGGCTGCATCGCGACCAGGCAGCCGGTATCCACGCGCAGCGTCTCACCGGGGCCGAGGTCGCGTTTCATCATCGTGCCGCCGGCATGTACGAACGCCATGCCGTCCCCCTCGAGCCTTTGCATGATGAAGCCTTCACCGCCGAAAAAGCCGGCGCCGAGTTTCTTCTGGAATGCGATGGACAACGATACGCCCTTCGCGGCGCACAGAAAGGCATCTTTCTGGCAGATCAGCGCGCCGCCGAGCTTGGACAGGTCCATCGGCAGCAGCTTGCCCGGGTAGGGCGAGGCGAAGGCGACCTTCTTCTTGCCCTGGCCCTTGTTGGTATAGACCGTGGTGAACAACGATTCGCCGGTGAGAACGCGCTTGCCGGCACCAATCAGTTTGCCGAAGAAGCCCGACTGCTGCGCCGATCCGTCGCCGAAGATGGTATCCATGTCGATACCGTCTTCCATGTACATCATGGAGCCGGCCTCGCCGATTGCGGCTTCGTTGGGATCCAGTTCTATTTCCACGAACTGCATTTCCGATCCGTAGATCTTGTAGTCAATAACGTCCATTGCCATGGGAGCAACTCCAACGGGTGAAATCGGTTTCGAAAAAGGTGCGCCACTGGCGCGAACCGGCCTGCAACATGATTGTCATGCCACGGGCGGTGTCTACGGGCAGTGTGCGGGGCACCGCTATAATCCGGGCGCGAATTTTAACCTGTCACCATCGCACGCCGGCCGAGGTAAAACCCTTATCCGGCGCGCCGAACCGCGCCGCCCGCTTTTGCCGCCAGCGCAGGAAGCCAATTCCAGTGAATGTGTTCTACGAGGAAGACGGTGGCTTCAAGGTCGCTTCCGTAATGTCCGAAGCCGAGGCATCCTGTCAGGTGGAAGCGGCGCACGGCAAGCGCTCCAAGATCAAGTCAGCGGCCATCCTGTTGCGCTTCGATTCTCCCGGGCTGGGCAGCTTTCTGGGCGAAGCCGAGCGCGAGGCGGAAGCGATCGACCTTGATTTTCTGTGGGAGGTGGCGCCCAAGGACGAGTTCGGTTTCGCCGAGCTGGCCGCCGAGTACTTCGGAAGGCCGCCCAGCGCGGTGGAGTCGGCCGCCCTGGTGACGCGCCTGCATGGCGCGCCGATGTACTTCTACAAGAAGGGGCGCGGCCGGTACAAGCCGGCGCCCGAGGAGGCGCTCAAGGCCGCCCTGGCATCGGTTGAGCGCAAGAAGCGCGAAGCCGAACTGATCGCGCAGTATGCCGACGAGCTTGCGCGCTTTGTATTGCCCGAACCCTTGCGCACGCAGGTCGCGCAGTTGCTTTACAGGCCCGACAAGCAATCGGTCGGATTCAAGGCGCTCGAGGCCGCGTGTGTGGCCACCGGCATGGCGGCTCCGCGCCTGTTGCATCGTGCCGGCGCTTTGGGCGGGCCATACGACTACTACCATGGCCGTTTCATCCACGAACACTTCCCGCGTGGCACGGGTTTTCCGGCGCATCCGCCTGCCAACCCGCCGGCCGGCCTGCCGCTCGCCGCGGCGGAGGCTTTTTCGATCGACGATGCCAGCACGACCGAGATCGACGACGCGTTCTCGGTAGGGGCGGGCGCGAGTGGGCGGATCCGTATCGGCATCCATATCGCCGCACCGGCACTCGGGTTCGCGCCGGAAAGCCCGCACGACGCCGTGGCGCGATCGCGCATGTCCACGGTGTACATGCCTGGCGACAAGATCACCATGTTGCCGGATTCGCTGGTCGAGGCCTTTACGCTCAAGGCCGGCAAGGTGGCGCCTTGCCTATCGCTCTATGTCGAAGTCGAGCCGGCCGACATGGCGATCGCCTCGGTGGAATCGAAAATCGAGTCGATCCGCATCGCCGCGAACCTGCGTCACCACGAGCTTGACCCGGTGGTGACCGAAGAGTCGCTCGACGCGGGGGCCGGCGACTATGCCTTTGCGGGCGAACTGTCGACGCTGTGGCGCCTGGCGAAGCGACTCGAAGCCGATCGCGGCAAGCCGTCCGGCAGCCTCAACTTCCGCGACTACAACTTCAGCATCGAATGGCCGTCCGCGGGCGGTGGCATCGAGTCGGCGCGTGTGGACATCAGCGAGCGCAAACGCGGCGCGCCGATGGACCGCATCGTCTCGGAACTGATGATATATGCCAACAGCACCTGGGGCCGGCTGCTTGCCGACCGTGGCGCGGCCGGCATCTATCGCGTCAAGACCGGCGTCGGCCCGGCCGGCAAGGTGCGCATGACATCCGTTCCCGCGCAACATATCGGGCTGGGGGTGTCGCATTACGCCTGGTCGAGTTCGCCGCTGCGCCGCTACGTGGACCTGGTCAACCAATGGCAGCTGGTGGCGGTTTTGTCCGGCGAACGTCCACCGTTCGCCGCGAACTCCGAGCTGCTGCTTGGCGCGATTGCCGCCTTCGATGCGGCCTATACCGCTTACGCGGACTTTCAGGGATCGCTTGAGCGCTTCTGGTGCTTGCGCTGGCTGGAGCAGCAAGGGTTTGTGGGCGGAGAGGAGACCCTGGCCGGCATGGTCACGCGTGACGGGTCGGTCCGGCTGGAATCGATTCCGCTGGTCGCCGGCGCGTCCGCGATGCCTGACCTGGCCAGCGGCACGCAGGTTCTGGTGCGGGTGCGCGGCGTGGATTTGTGGCAATTGTCGGCCGACCTGGTATTTGCGGGCCAAAGCGCGCCGCCGGCGGGACAAATTTCGGCCGAAGTTGAGGAAACCGGCGCGAATAGCGATTAAAATCTGGCATTCGAAGTCATCGGTCATGCGCGCGGATGCTTGCCGCGCCGGCCCGAACCCCAAACTTTGTGAGCATCGCCGACGCGTTTTTCCGGACCTTTCCCGCGCCTGCCTGGTGGCGCAAGCTGGATCCTTCGCGGCGTTTTCTGGCACTTGCCCTGATCGCTTCCACGGCAGCCCATGCCGGCGTGCTCGCCGTGCGGTTCACGCCGCCCGAGATCTTTCGCATGCGGCCGGCGGAGAGCCGTCTCGACGTCATTCTGGTCAATGCCAGGCATGACCAAAAGCCTGTCAATCCCACCGCGCTCGCCCAGGCCAATCTCGACGGAGGCGGCGAAGCGCTGGCCGGACGTGCCAAGTCCTTCCTGCCCAAGAATCGCAAGTCGCAGGACGGTGACGAACTGCGCGAGGCGTCCGCGCGCGTGCAACAGCTTGAGGAAGAACAGAAGAGGCTGCTTTCCGCGGTACGCAGCACCAGTGCAAAGATCGCTGCGGCCGAGGTCCGCCCGGAAGCGCAGCCCGACCCGGCGCCGCCAGTGCCGCAAAAGACCGGCGCCGACCTCTACGCCAGCACCCAGGCGATCCTGCGGCGCGAGGCGGAGATCAACAAGCGGATCGAGGACGAAAGCGCCCGCCCCAAGCGCGGGCAGATCACGCCCTCGACGCGCGAGGTCGAGTATGCGATGTATTTCAAGCAGTGGGCCGACAAGGTCGAGCGCTACGGCAACCACAATTACCCGGAGGCCGCCAAGGGGCGGCGCTACCGCCTGATCCTGACGGTGTCGCTGAAAGCGGACGGGACTATCGAAAAGATCGAGATCGATCGCAGTTCCGGCAACCGTGAAGTCGACGAAGCCGCGCGCCGTATCGTCCAGACCGCGGGCCCGTACGGGCGCTTTTCTCAGGCCATGCTTGCGCGCTATGGTGTTCTCGACCTGACCATGACATGGACGTTTGCCCGCGAGGACGCGCTGAGTGTTGAAGGCTCGAACTGAGGCGGTCGGGCGCCGCTCCGCAAGGCATTGGCATGTCGGGTGATCCGTCAGCCGGGCAACGCGAGGGCGCGCTGGAGCGGCGCGCCAGCGACGGCTTGCTGCGCGCGCTGGCCGACAGCGTGCCTGCCGCCATCGCGTATTTTGACAGCGCGACGCAGAAGTGCCTGTTCGCCAACCGCCAGTACGCGGAGTCCAACGGCTGGACCGTTGAATCGATTGTCGGTCGCACCACCGAAGAGGTGATAGGTCCGCGCGCCTGGCGGATGATCGAACCGCATGTCGCCACCGTGTTGCGCGGCGAAAGGACGACGTATTCGCGGGAACTGGTGCTGCCGTCAGGCGACACAAGCCAGATCGAAGTCAACCTGATCCCGCATTTCGCTCCGGCCGGGGTGCAGGTCGGCGCTTTCGTGCTGATCACCGACATCACCCGTCATTTCCGCTCCGAACAGGCGCTCCGCGAAAGCGAGGAGCGCATGCGCAAGTTCGCATCCTCGACCACCGAAGGCATTTTCTTCCACCGCAACGGCGTCATCAGCGACGTCAATGAAGCGTTGCTGTCGATTCTTGGCTATGCGCGCAACGAGATGGTGGGCCGCAACACCCTGGAGTTCGTGCCCGCCGAATCCCACGAGCGGATCATTGAATACATGCGCTCCGGTTCGGAGTTCCTCTTCGAATGCGAGGTGCAGCACCGCGAAGGTCATCGGGTGCCAGCCGAAATCATCGGCAAGACGGTGCATCGCGATGGGCAGACCCATCGCCTCGGTGTGCTGCGCGACATCACCGAGCGCAAGCGGGCGGAGGCGCGCATCGACTATCTGGCGCGACACGATGCCCTGACCGGCCTGCCCAACCGTTCCTTTCTGGCAGAACGCCTGGAGGGCATGCTGGCGCTGGCGCGGCGCCATGAAGTCGCCGCGGCCATCCTGTTCATAGACCTCGACAATTTCAAGACCATCAACGATTCGCTCGGCCACCAGGCGGGCGACGAGCTGCTGAAGGAAGTGGCCAGGCGCATCAAGACGGCCTTGCGCGACGCGGACATCGTGGCGCGTTTCGGTGGCGACGAGTTCCTGATCGCGCTGGGCGACCTTGGCGCGCCGGGCGATGCGACTCGCGTGGCCAACAAGCTGCTGGCGGTGATTTCCGCGCCGATCGCCCTGCAAGGACGGCAGGTCTATGTGACACCGTCGATCGGCATCAGCCTGTTTCCGCGCGACGGAAACGAAGTCGACGAACTGATCCGCGCCGCCGACAGCGCGATGTACCGGGCCAAGGACAGCGGGCGCGCGGGGTTCCAGTTCTATTCGCCCAGCCTCTCCGAGGGCGCCGATCTTGCCCTGGCCAAGGAATCGACCTTGCGCGCGGCGACTGCCAATGGGGAATTCGTCATGCACTACCAGCCCCAGTTCGCCGTCGAGGGCGGAAGCTTGACCGGCATCGAGGCGCTGGTGCGCTGGCGCCATCCGCAGCATGGTCTGCTCGCGCCCGCGGAGTTCATTCCGTTCGCGGAAGCCCGCGGCATGATCATTCCGATCGGTCGCTGGGTGATGCACGAAGCCTGCCGCCAGTTGCGCCAATGGCGTGACGAGGGGTACCTAGTGCCACGAATGGGTATCAATGTATCGGGCTTGCAGTTCCGGCGCGAGGCGCTGGTGGGCGAAGTGGCGCATGTCATCAACGAGATGGGTATTTCCGCAGCCGACCTGGAGCTTGAGTTGACCGAAAGCTGCCTGATGGACAATGCCATGGTGTCGGACAAGCTCGAAGCCTTGCGCCGGCTTGGCGTCGGTATCGCGGTCGACGACTTCGGCACCGGTTATTCGTCACTTTCCTACCTGAAGCGCTATCCGATCGACAAGCTGAAGATCGACCAGTCGTTCATCGTCGACGTAACCGTCGGCGACAACGCCGCCATCGCCACGGCCATCATCCAGCTTGGCCGCGCCCTCGGCTTGCGGGTTCTGGCCGAAGGTGTGGAAACGGACGCGCAGATGGAATTCCTGCGCCGCCAGGAATGCGACGAGGTGCAGGGCTACCTTTGCGGCAGGCCATTGCCGGCGGCGCAATTCGCGCAAGCGCATTTGCGGCCGGCGGGATCCTCCGCCGCCTGACATGGCGCGCCTCCTGCGGGGCTTCGTGCGCTTGGCAGCCTGGGCGGCGGCAGCCCTCCTTCTTGTATTTCTGCTCTATCAGGCGTCGATCTACGTGCGCATCTGGTGGTGGGAGGACCACAACCCCTCGTCCACCAGTTTCATGGACGCGCGCCTGGACGTGCTTCGGGAAAAGGACCCGAAGGCCGCGCTCAGGCATGCCTGGGTGCCGTACGGAAGGATCTCGAAGAACCTCAAGCTCGCGGTGATCGCGGCCGAGGACACCGCCTTTGTGGATCATGAAGGGTTCGACTGGAAGGGCATCGAACAGGCTTTCGAGAAGAACCAGAAGAAGGGCAAGGTGGTCTCCGGCGGCTCGACCATCACCCAGCAACTGGCAAAGAACCTGTTCCTGTCCGGCGAGCGCAGCTATGTGCGCAAGGCGCAGGAGGCGGTGATCACCTGGATGCTGGAGTCGCGCATGGACAAGGACCGCATTCTCGAGATTTATCTCAACGTAGTGGAGTGGGGCAACGGCGTGTTCGGCGCCGAGGCGGCGGCGCGCCATTACTACGGGATATCCGCGGCCCAGCTGTCGGCCGAGCAGGCGTCCCGCCTGGCCGCCATGCTGCCGCGACCGCGCTACTACGATCTGAATCGTGGATCCGCTTACCTTGCCAAGCGGGCCCAGGTGATACAGGCGCGCATGCGGCAGGTCGAGGCGCCCTGACGCACTCGGCGAGCGCCGGATTTTGTGTTTTGTTGGTGTCCATCGACGGCCATTGCGCCTAGAATCGGACCGCCTTCGAAAACTCCGCCATGAACGATCCGCGCCCCCCAAAGCTTGACAGGCCTGCCGACGGCGAGCCGCTGCCCGGCATGGGTGCGGCTCCCCGACCGACGGGGCGCCCGGATCCGATGGAGCCGGACCAGGCCCAGGAAGCCCTGATCGAAATCGAGGAACTGCTGCGCCGCGCCCGCCTGGTCGAGACCGTCGTCCACAACCAGGTGATGGACAAGCACGAGCTGGTGGAAAACCTGGTCTACCGGCAGAACACCGCCAAGCTCGCCGCCCGACTGGACGAGCTGCATCCGGCCGACGTCGCGTACATCCTTGAGGCCTTGCCGCGCAATGACCGGATCGCCATCTGGGATCTGATCAAGTCGGCGGAACGGGACGGCGAGATCCTGGTCGAGGTGTCCGACGCGGTCCGCGAGACGCTGATCGAGAACATGGATCGGGCTTCGCTGGTGGCAGCGGCGGAAACCCTCGACACCGACGAGCTGGCCGACATCGCCGACGACCTGCCGGCCGAAGTCATCCAGGAGGTTCGCGAAGGCCTCACCCAGGAGGAGCGCGAGCAACTGCGTTCGGCGATGTCCTATCCGGACGACGCTGTCGGCGCCCTGATGGATTTCGAGATGGTCACCGTGCGCGAGGACGTGACCCTCGAGGTTGTGCTGCGCTACCTGCGCATCTTTGACGAGCTGCCCGACCATACCGACCAGGTGTTCGTGGTCGACCGCGAGGAGGGTCTGAAGGGGGTTTTGCCGATCACCCGGATCCTGGTGACCGATGCGGAGGCACTGGTCTCGGCGGTAATGACCTCAGACATGCTCACCCTCAATCCATGGGACAAGGCTGCCGATGCCGCCCAGGCCTTCGAGCGCTATGACCTGGTGTCCGCGCCGGTGGTCGACGAGGACGGCAAGCTGGTGGGTCGCGTCACGGTCAACGAGGTGGTTGACTTCATCCGCGATGCGCAGGAAGAGGAGCTGTTGTCCAAGGCGGGCTTGCGCGAGGAGGAGGACATCTTCGCCCCGGTGTCGAAATCGGTGCGGAACCGCGCGCCCTGGCTGTTGCTCAACCTGGCGACGGCGGGTGTGGCCAGCTACGTCGCCTCGCGTTTCGAAGGCACGGTGAGCCAGATCGTCATGCTTGCATTCCTGATGTCGATTGTCGCCGGCATCGGTGGCAATTCCGGCAACCAGACCATGACGCTCATCATCCGCGCCCTTGCGCTGGGCCAGATCACGCGCGCCAATGTGCGGCGCCTGATCACCAAGGAAGTTGCCACGGGCCTCTTGATCGGCACCGGCGGCGGGCTGATCGCAGGCGTCTTCGCCTACGCGATATCGAAGCTGCCGGGCCTGGGCCTGGTGATGATGGCGGCGATGATGCTCAACCTTCTGGTAGGCACCATGGTGGGGATGCTGGTGCCGCTGGTGCGCCATCGCTTCGGCCGCGACCCCGCGGTGGGGTCGTCGGTGTTGCTGACATTCGCCACCGACACGATGGGGTTCTTCATCTTCCTCGGGCTGGCGAGCTACTTCCTGCTATAGGGCGGCGATCACCTGCACTTCGACCAGGAAAGGCTCCTGCACGAGACGGTCGACCATCAGCAGGGTGTTGGGCGGATAGGCGCCGTCAGGGAAAAATCTCGGGAATTCGCGCAACCGGTAGGCCATGAATTTCGGGATGTCCTGCGAGTGCACCAGGTAGGTGGTGAATTGCACGATGTTCTTCCAGGTGGCGCCCTGCGACGCCAGCGCGGCCTCAAGATTGGCGAATACCTGCACGCACTGTGCGTCGAAGTCGTCGCGGCCGACGATGTTCCCATCCCGGTCGGCTGAAAGCTGCCCGGCGATGAACAGGAACTCGGATGCCTTGACGCGGGTGATCTGCGAATACTGGCCGAGTGGCTTGCCAAGAGTTTGCGGATTGAGAATCCGGATGTCAGCCATGGGCAGGTCCTTTAGGACGGTGTTCGTTGGAAGTATGCGCGGCGACCTGCATTTCAGGCTTTCAGGGCTGCGAATGCGCGCGCCGCCGCATCAATGGTGAAGTCAATGGCCGCCTTGTCGTGCGCGGCGGAAACGAAACCCGCCTCATAGGCGGAAGGCGCGAAGTGCACGCCGGCGTCGAGCATCATGTGGAAGAACTTGTTGAACAACGGTTTGTCTGCCTGCATTACTTCGGCATAACTCGAGGGCGGCGTCGGCGAGGCGAACAGGCCGAACATGGCGCCCACCGAAGCGGCGCAAAATGGCACGCCCGCAGCCTTCGCGGCGCCGCTCATGCGCGCGGCGAAATCGGCGGTGGTGGCGCCGAGCTTTTCATAGAAGCCGGGCTTGCGAATTTCCGCCAGGGTGGCCAGGCCGCTGGCCACAGCCACAGGATTTCCGGACAATGTGCCGGCCTGGTACACCGGCCCGAGGGGCGACAGGTGCTCCATGATTTCACGCTTGCCGCCCAGGGCTGCCACCGGCAGGCCGCCGCCGATCACCTTGCCCAGCACCGTGACGTCAGGAACGATGCCGTAGAGGCTTTGGGCGCCGCCCAAAGCCACGCGGAAGCCGCTCATGACCTCGTCGAACACCAGGATGGCGCCATGCTTG
This sequence comes from Burkholderiales bacterium, assembly GCA_965279115.1. Lineage (GTDB taxonomy): Bacteria > Pseudomonadota > Gammaproteobacteria > Burkholderiales > JAEUOS01 > JAEUOS01. Next base: position 834,403 of record OZ257137.1, on the reverse strand, counting down.
CTGCACAGCTCGCGCATGGTCTTGAGGAACCGTGCGTCGCCCGGTACCAGGTTCATGTTGCCGGCTACCGGTTCGACCATCACCGCGGCGATCTTGTCCCCATGGGTACGGAAGGCGTCCTCAAGCTGCTGGGTGTTGTTGTAGTCGAGTACGAGGGTGTGCTGGGTGACTTCCGGCGGTACGCCGGCGGAGGAGGGATTGCCGTGGGTAAGAAGGCCTGAACCGGCCTTCACCAGCAGCGCGTCGGCATGGCCGTGATAACAGCCCTCGAACTTGATGAATAGGGCGCGTCCGGTGGCACCCCGTGCCAGGCGGATCGCCGTCATCGCCGCCTCGGTGCCGGAGCTGGTGAAGCGCACCCGTTCCATCGACGGAACCAGTTGGCAGACGATCTCGGCGATCTCGATCTCGCCTTCGGTAGGCATGCCGAAGGACAGGCCGCGGGCCACGGCCGCCTGCACCGCTGCGATGACGGCGGGATGCGAGTGTCCGAGGATCAAGGGGCCCCATGAGCCGATGTAGTCCACATATCGCTTGCCGTCGGCGTCCCACACAAACGGACCTTCGCCGCGGGTGATGAAGCGCGGTGTGCCGCCGACCGAGCGGAAAGCCCTGACGGGTGAGTTCACCCCCCCGGGAATGATGGCCTGGGCGCGTGCGAACAAGGTGTCGTTTTTGCTGGTCATGAAAGTACCGAGGGTGGTTGTGGTCAAGGAAGTGGAAAAAGTGCGCTGAAGCCACGGGCTTTGGCCTCGATATTATCGGCTTCGAACAAGTCGCGGATGACGGCAACGGCATCGGCACCCGAGGCTATGAGGCCGGCAGCGTTCTGCGTCGTGATGCCGCCAATGGCGACCAGCGGCAGTCCAAGGTAGCGTGCCTGCCCGAACAGTTCGGGGTTCGCGCGGACCGCGCCAGGCTTGGTCCCCGACAGAAACATGCTGCCGAAGGCAAGGTGGTCCGCACCGGCCGCGGCCGCCGCAACGGCAAGTTCGATGTGGTTGTAGCAGGAAGCGCCGATCCTCTTGTCACGCCCGAGTCGCTTGCGCGCGGCGGCGATATCGCCATCGTCCCTGCCAAGGTGCACGCCGTCGGCATCGACTTCAAGCGCAAGATCGACGTCGTCGTTGACGATGAAGGTTGCGCCGGTTTTACGACAGATCGCCGAGAGGCACAGCGCGTGTTCCAGCCGTTGCGCGCGATTGGTCGACTTGTTGCGGTATTGCAGAACGCGTGCCCCGCCCTTCAGCGCCTGATGGCAGGCAGTGACAAGGCGACCCGTATCGATCCAGTCAGGCGTGATTGCGTACAGCCCGGCGATGGCAGGCAGGCTCATGCGCCGCCTCCATCGCCGCCGCGAGCCCAGAAAAAGCGGTCGGGAATGAACTGCCCCATGCCCGGCCGGAAAGCGTGCTTGAGCGTGTTCCAGGTGTAGTCCTGGGCTTCGCGCGCGGCGGCGGGGACATCCTGGCCGTTGGCCAGCATCGCCGCCAGTGCCGACGCAAGCGTACAGCCGGAGCCATGGAAACTGCCCGAGAGCCGGGTCCAGGCATCACTGCGCACCAACCCTACCGGCACGCGGCCTTCCATGTCCGCGGCAGGGACCTCGTCATCTGTTCCCTCGCCGGCGACCGGCCCATAAAGCCAGTTGACCACTTGTGACGTGTTTTCATGGGTGCCGGTAACCAGTACATACTCGCAACCCAGCGCGAGCATGCGGAAGGCGCAATCGGCCAGTGGGTGCTCGTCATCGCCCAAGTCGGGGGCGGCCAGCCGGCGTACCTCGATGCTGTTCGGGGTCAGCACCGTCGTTTGCGGAATCAGCAATTCCCGGATCGCGGCGATGATCTCTTCATTGGCAAGGTCATCGCCATTTCCAGCCGCCAGCACCGGATCGAGCACCAACGGAATATCCGGATAGTCCGAGACGATCTCGGCGATCGCCGCGACGTTCTCGACACTGCCTATCAGGCCGACCTTGAAAGCGGAAACGGTCATGTCTTCGAGCACCTGTCGCGCTTGGTCCTCGAGCCAGTCGGAATCAACCGGGTTGACAGCATGCACGCGCTGGCTGTCCTGGACGGTAATCGCGGTGATCACCGACAGGGGATGGCATCCCAGGCTGGCGATGGTCATCAGGTCGGCCTGAATGCCCGCGCCTCCAGTGGGGTCGGCACCGGCGAAAGTCAGCACCAGAGGCGGGGTGGGATATTTGGGTGTCATGCCATGGTGTTCGTGCCGCCGATTATCGCAGGCAGGGGGGCGGGCATCGGGCGCGATGGCCGGTCATCGGCGCCGCACCTGAATGTTATGATTCAGATTCTATCGGAAGAGCCGATATTCCTAGAAGCAGGATGGCGTGCCGCAACGGCGGCGCGCTGCGGCTTCCCCTTGCCGCTGCGCGCAAAGGCCTGGTGGCGCTCAAACCAACAAGATCTCATGGAAAACGAATTCAAGACGTGGATGTGCCTGATTTGCGGGTGGATATATGACGAGGCAGCAGGAGCGCCTGATGAAGGCATTGCTGCCGGCACGCGCTGGGCCGATGTGCCGATGAACTGGACCTGTCCCGAATGTGGCGCGCGCAAGGAAGACTTTGAAATGACTGAAATCTGAAGGCTTCGAGACTCGTTTTTTTGATTCAAAAAGCATTTTGAATCAAACGGATCGCGTGAGTTTTTCACGTGCCAACACGGGTTTGGGCAGGGTAATATAATCGCGTGTCGAAGGCGCTGTCGCGCACAGGGCGCTAGTTGGGGCATGAGCTTGTTGTGCAGTGCAATGGCGTGAACCAGGGGCGGAAGGGCCGATGGCCGAAACATCGAATCTAGCCGGCGTGAAGGTGATGGTGATCGACGACTCCAACACCATCCGGCGCAGTGCGGAAATCTTTCTGGTTCAGGCGGGCTGCCAGGTCATCCTTGCCGAGGATGGCTTCGATGCCTTGTCGAAAATCACGGATCACGCGCCGGACGTCATTTTCTGCGACATCATGATGCCGCGGCTGGATGGCTACCAGACCTGCGCCCTGATCAAGAAGAACGCGCGCTTCTGCGATACGCCGGTGATCATGCTGTCATCAAAGGACGGCCTTTTCGATCGCGCGCGCGGTCGCATGGTCGGGTCGGACGAGTATCTGACCAAGCCGTTCACCAAGGACAGCCTGATACGTACGGTAGGCGTGCACTCCGCCGCACGGGCCTGAACGCACTTATTGCCAGGAATACCAGAATGCCGGTCAAGAAAATCATGGTGGTTGACGACAGCCCAACCGAGCGCTTTTTTCTGCAGGAGCTGCTGGTCAAGAAAGGCTATTCGGTCATCACGGCCGAGAATGGCGAGGAGGCGGTGGCCAAGTCGCGTGGCGAAATGCCGGACCTGATCCTGATGGATGTTGTCATGCCGGGTCTCAACGGATTTCAGGCCACCCGCCAGATCGCCCGCGCGCCCGAGACCGCGCATATTCCGATTTTCATGTGCACTACCAAGGACCAGGAGACCGACAAGATCTGGGGCGTCCGGCAGGGCGCCAAAGGCTACCTGGTCAAGCCCGTGGACAGCGATGAACTCCTCAAGAAGATCGCCGAGCTCGGTTAGCGCCTGATATCGTGGCTTCTCGTACCAGTCTCAGGCAGTTTCAACAGGATCTTGCGGTCCGCCTTTCGAACGCGAAGGCCGAGCCTGCTTCCGCTGCGCGTCTGGGTGTCCAGTGCGGCGGCGAACACTGGTTGATTGATCTCACCGAGGCGGGCGAAATCATGCCAGTGCCTGTCATCGCGCCAGTACCCCTGACCCGCCACTGGTACGCGGGGCTTGCGAATGCCCGGGGTACGCTCGTGAGCGTGGTCGATTTCTCCGCGTTCACGACCGGCAAGCACACGCCTCGCGGGACGGAAAACCGGTTGGTGTTGGTCAATGCGCGCCTCGGCATAAATTCGGCGCTGCTGGTTTCACGCATGCTGGGGTTGCGTAATCCGCGTGATTTCACGCCCATGGACGCCGAGTCTTCCGGCAAGCCGTGGGCAGGCGAGAGCTGGACCGATCAGGCGGGGATGCATTGGCGCGAACTCAGTTTGGCACGTCTGGTGGCGATGCCTGAATTTTTGCATGTAGGAATTTGACGGTACAACGGATGGCAGCCATGCGCATGGCGCGAAGCTTCAGCCGGCCGCAGGAGACAACATGGCATTAGGCTTCAAGTTACCGGGCGGCAAGCGCCCGATTTCCACTGATCCCGCAGGCGCTGAAGCTTCTGCGACCGTGATGCAGACGTTGGCGGACGCGACGCGCAAGCCGCTTCCCCTGGTCGGGCATTTGCCGATCGAGCGTCAATACTCCGTCCTGGCGCTGTTGCTGGTTTCCTCGCTGGTTTTCCTCGCGATCATCGTGGGAAAGGATGTCAGCGACGCAGGGCAATACGCGGGCGGTGTGGCAACGACCGGTGACAGCCTCATGCATTCCCAGCGCCTCGCGAAGGCGGTTCCCAATGCAGTGCAGGGCAACGCACAGGCATTCGTGCAACTCCGTGAAAGCCGCGATGCGATTGCCGTCAATCTTCTGGCCCTGGGGGGTGAGGGCGACAAGCGCCTGCAAACCACCGCACTGGTTGAGCCGCTCCTGGCTGCGGTCAAGTCCGAATGGACCAACACCGAGAAAAATGCCGCGATCGTGCTTGAACAGCAGAAGAACCTGATCCAGCTGGGCGCGTCGATCCGCTCGATCAACACCAACAATCCGCAGTTGCTCGAGTTGGCCGAACAGGTTGCGTCGCTCAAACTGTCAGCTGGCGCCAATTCGCGTGAAGTCGCCGCCAGCGCCCAACTCGTGATGCTGACCCAGCGCATGGCAAAGAACGCCAATGCCCTCCTGGCCGGGGAGGCGATTGATCCCGAGGTGGCGTTCCTGCTTGGCAAGGACACCAACACCTTTCGGGACCTGCTGACAGCTCTTTCGAAGGGGAGTGACTCCCTGCGGCTCGCGGCGGCGACCGACAGCGAGCAAAAGGAGCGCCTGGCAGACCTGGAAAAGGCATTCTCCGCGTACCAGCTGGCGGTATCGGGCGTCCTTGGCAACATGCAGCGCCTGGTCAATGCCAAGCAATCCGCACAGCGAATCTTCCAGGACAGCGAGAAACTCAAGGATGCGCTTTCCGCCCTCGCCGCCGGATATCAGAAGGAACTTGACGGTCGAGCCTTCAATTTCACGATGATGGGCCTTTTTACCCTGATCGCCTTGGCCGCCCTTGGCCTGATGTTCCTGGTCTACAGGGGTGACCAGGAGGAACAGCGCAAGCGGGTGGTGAACGAGGAGACCGAGGCCCGGCAGGTAAACAGCCAGAACCAGGCAGCCATTTTGCGCCTGATGAACGAACTGGCCGAGGTCGCGGACGGCGATCTGACCGTGCAGGCGACTGTCAATGAGGACATCACCGGCGCCATCGCGGACTCCGTCAACCTCACCATCGAGGAATTGCGCAACGTCGTGCTGCGGATCAATCAGGCGACCGCGGAAGTTTCGCTGGCCACTGAATCGGCACAGCAAACCTCCGCCGAACTGCTTACGGCGCAGGAACGGCAGTCCGGGGAAATTCGCCAGACCGGCGCATCGGTCTTGCGAATGGCAGAGGATATCGGTGAAGTCTCGCGCGGTGCCCGCGAAAGCGCCGATGTTGCGCGCCAGGCGCTGACCGCGACTGAAAAGGGCATGAGTGCGGTGCAGAACTCAATCGCCGGCATGAACGAGATTCGCGAACAGATACAGGAGACTTCCAAGCGCATCAAGCGCCTCGGGGAGTCGTCGCAGGAGATCGGGGAAATCGTTGAACTGATCTCCGACATTACCGAGCAGACCAACGTACTGGCGTTGAACGCGGCCATACAGGCGGCCTCGGCCGGTGAGGCCGGGCGCGGATTCACCGTGGTGGCCGAGGAGGTGCAGCGGCTCGCCGAGCGATCCGCCGAGGCAACCAAGCAGATCGGGGCGATCGTCAAGACCATTCAGACCGACACCCAGGATGCCGTTTCCGCGATGGAAAAATCAACCCAAGGTGTGGTTGAGGGAGCCCATCTTTCCGACGCTGCCGGTCAGGCGCTTACCGAGATCGGACGGGTATCGCGCAGCCTTTCGGAGCTCATCGAAGGCATTTCCGTAACCACGTCGACGCAGGCCGAATCGGCGCAGGTGGTCGCGCGGAACATGGAGGAAATGCTGCGCGTGAATGAGCGCACGTCGGATGGCACGCGCCAGACTGCGGAGTCGGTGCGTCAACTGGCTGACCTAGCGCAGGAACTCAAATCGTCGGTGTCCGGATTCAGGGTGGCATGAGACAGCCCGACCTAGCCATCCGTCCAGAATTCCACATTTGCGGATCCGGTAGCCAATGAGCGCGCCTGAAGAATTCGACATAGGCCCGCTTACGTGGGTCAAGGGCGAGATCGAGCAGGCCCTGGCGCGCGCGACCGAGGCGATCACGGCCTTTGCCGAAAATCCGCTCGACTCGACGCAACTCAGGTTCTGCAAGACCCATCTGCACCAGGCGCATGGCGCGCTCGAGATCGTGGGTCTTGACGGCGTCACCCGCCTGACCGAGGAGTGCGAACGCCTGATCGATGCCCTCGAAGCTGGCGGTGTGGCGATGAACGCCGGGGTGGCGGCGAATCTGGCCGCAGCGTTCAAGGCGTTGACAACCTATCTCGATGACCTTGTCGAAGGCGCGCCCCACCAGCCGGTTCGGTTGTATCCGGCCTACAAGGATGTGATGGCCGCGCGCGGGGCCGATCGGATTCTCGAATCGGACCTGTTCTTCCCTGATTTGTCGCCGCGGCCGCCGCGACGTGAGCCGCAGGAGGTGCCGGCCGACATCATCGCGTACGTGGCGGCGCAGCGGCGGCGCTTCCAGGCGGGCCTCTTGCGATGGCTGCGCAACGCCGCGGACAACGCGGCACTGCGTGAAATGACCGAGGCTGTACGCGCCATTGAACGTACCCAGGCGATGGCGCAGCATCGCGCCTTCTGGTGGGTAACGATCGGCTTCACCGAAACTCTGGTCGCCGTTGGCGCACAGGCGGGGCTTGAGGCCAAGCGTTTGTGCGCCCGGATCGACCTGCAGATGAAGCGGTTGATGGAGGGATCGCAAAGCGTTGCGGAGCGCTTGTTGCGCGACACCCTGTACTTCGTCGCACGCAGCCGGGTGCAGAGTGCGCAAGTGCAGGAGATTCGGCGTGTCTACGCGCTGGAGCGCGCGATTCCGGCCGAAGACGACGCTCGCCGCGACATGCAGCGCCATGAGGGCGACTTGCGCCTGTTGCGCGAGATCATCGGTGCGGCAAAGGACAAGTGGAACCGCTTTTCCTCGGGCCAGTCGCATGAGCTGGGCGGGTTCGTCGAACAGGCTGAACGCCTGCGCGAAAGCGGCGCGGCGCTTGGAAACCCGGATTTTTCCATTCTTGCCAGCGCCATCGCATCGGTTGCCGTGCACTTGGCGGACAAACCGGGCAACGTGACCGAAAGCATCGCCCTGGAACTGGCGACGGCTTTGCTGCTCGCCGAGCATGCGGTAGACAGTTTCGCGCGACTTTCGCCGGAATTTCCCCAGCAAGTCATGGCGATGGGCTCGAGGCTGAGCGCGTGTCTTTCCGGCCAGGTTCCGGAAGTGCCGCCGCCGGTACTCGACGAGATGTCGCGCAAGGCGCAGGAACGGATGGTAATGGCCCAGGTCGTGGCCGAAATCAGCAGCAATCTTTCGACCATCGAATCGGTGCTGGACGGGTTTTTTCGTGACACCGGCAAGCGCGGCGATTTGCCGGCGCTTGAGGGACAAATGCGCCAGGTTTCCGGCGCGCTGTCGATGCTCGGCGCCGAGCGGGCGGTGGAGGTGCTCGCCGAATGCCGCGCGGAAATAGCCCGTTTCGCTGCCGACGACTATTCCGCAGACGCCGCCGATTTCGAGAAGGTAGCAAGGTCGATGAGTGCATTGGGCTTTTTCGTCGAAGCCCTGCAGCACGGCCCGGCCGAGTTCGACACGTTCATGGAACCGGTGGCGCCGCGTCGTGCGCGCGTGCCGGACGATGACACCATGCAGATGGCCGCGCCGCAGGCCGAGGTGGACTTCTTGCTCGATGGCGATGCGGCGGACGCGCCGCCAACGGCGCAGACGGCGAGCGTCGAGGATGAACTGGCGGCGCAACGCCGCGACGCCCAGACCCTTTACGAAGCCTGGCGGGACAAGCCTGGCGACAGTGTCCTGGCCGCGGAATTGAAGGCCAATCTTGAGGCGATCGTCCAGGATGCGGACCTGGTTGATGAGCGGGGCCTGCAGCAAAGCGCGGGCCGCGCCCTCGAGCTGCTTGACCAGGCTTCGGCGCCGGCGCTTGCCGAAATCGACCAGGCGATGGCGGGTGTCGCACCTGACGCACCTGGTGAAGATCTGCCAGCGCCATCCGAGGAAACCCGGGCACTTGCGCAATCTTCCGACGAGATCGTCGATGCGGAACTTCTGGCGATTTTCCTTGAAGAAGCCAACGAGGTACTTGGCACGATAGCCGAACAGCTTGCGCTAAGCCTGGTCGAGCCGACGAACCGCGAAATACTTTCGACGATCCGGCGTGGTTTCCATACCCTCAAGGGCAGTGGCCGGATGGTGGGCCTTGCGCGCTTTGGAGAGGCCGCCTGGGCAGTAGAGCAGGTGATGAACCTTTGGCTGCAGGAAGGCCGGAACGCCAATGCCGACCTGCACGCGATGATTGAGGCGGCGCGGCAGCTGTTTACGCGCTGGATCACGGATCTCTCTGCAACCGGCGTATCGGGAGCAGATGGAAGCCCGTTGATCGCCGCGTGCGAACGACTGCGTGAAGGACAGGCTTTCGAGCTCGTGACTTCGGTGGCAACGGACGATGTGGTCGATCCGATACCCGCAGAACTCGCGGCCGACAGTGCCCGGGAGCACAGCATTGTCATCGGTGACATGCGCATGAGCCCCAGTCTTTACGGGATCTTCGTCGACGAGGCCGGCAGCCACCTCGATGTGATGCGGCGCGAATTGTTGGCGCTGGTTACCGAGCCGCAGCCGCCGAGCGAGGCGCTGGTACGGTCTTCGCACACGCTTGCGGGAATCGCCGGGACCGTCAGCTTTCGGCGTTTGCATGAACTGGCGCGCGCATTTGAACGCGCCGTGCTTGTCGCAAGAGCCGGTTTCATCGCGCCAGACAAGGATGCACTCACGCTGCTGGCCGATGCGGTCGCGGCGATTGAAGCGCTGGTTTCCGCCGTACGCCAGTTGCGCGAACCGCCACCGGTGGAACCATTGGAGGTGCTCCTGGAGCAATTGCGCCTCGAGTGGGTGGCTGCATCCGGGGACATGGAATCCACGGCCCCGTTCGAAGCTGCGGCGGGCGAGGAAGCGAACGTACCGGATCCCGACGAGGCGGCGTTGGATATCGCCGCGATCGACACGAACCCTAAACAACCGCCGGCAGATCATTCTGGGCCTGCGTCGTCGGAAGGTGTTTCGGCAGTTGATTTCGACTTTTCGTCCGAAGAGCCGGCTGAGGTCGCCGAGCTGCCCGCCATTCCGCCTGACCTGCAGATGGGGCGCGAGACTGCGGATGTACCTGAATTCGGATCGACATTTGCGACGGAGGCCGCGCCTGAATCCGCAGGCGAGGCGCTGTCGGCGGGCGCTGCACTCGATCTCGATTTTGACGCGCCGGCGGACGCTGGTCATGTCGCGTCCGACGCGGCGTTCGATGAAATCACCGCACCGTGGGTGGCGGACTCCGAAGCGCTCGCCGCAGGCGAGCCTGCCGAGGTCACCCAGGCGGCAAGTCCGGTGGATTTCGACATCGATGGCACCCTTGATGGCGGGCTTGATCTGGCATTGGGGGACGATGACGCGGTATTTGACGTCGTCGGCGAGGTTCCGGTTGCCGAACCTTCCGGTGTCGAAGAACAGCAGCCGCTCGACCGCGTCGCCGTCGGTGCGGAGCAGGCAGGCGGTGCAATTCCAGAAGAGCCGCATGTTGACCCCCCGATCGCCGTAGTTTCTGAGGATGCCCTTGAGGCCCGCGTGCCCGTGCCTGAAGCGATGGCGATTTCCGCTGTCCCGCTGGTCGCGGCGCTGACCGGCTCCCTGCCGGTGGAAGCGAACACGCGGCTCGTCGAGGAGCAGGGCTTGCCGACGCCAGCGGCGCATCCTTCCATTCCGGCCGATTCCGATGCACTGAGTTCGGCGCAACTTCTGGCGCGGGGTTTTGATCCGGCGGAGCGGCTCCTCGAACGCATACAAGACGAGATTGATCCGCAGTTGCTGCCGATTTTCCTCGAAGAAGCCGCCGAACTGGTGCCTTTGCTGGGGCAGCAGTTGCGCTCTTGGGAAGCTGCCCCCGCAGACGCGGGCAATTCGCAGGGCTTGCAACGGACACTGCATACACTCAAGGGCAGTGCACGCATGGCAGGCGCCATGGCGATCGGTCAGGTCACGCACAGCATGGAATCGCGGGTCGAAAGCGCGCTCGGATTGCCTGCGATCCCGCCGGCCATCATCGACGGTCTCGTCGCCTCATACGATCGGGTCAACGCGCTGCTTGACGGATTGCGCGACAGCACGGCAGCGGCTGGCGAGACGCCATCGCTTGCCGCATCCGGGGACGAGCAGGCTGTTTCCGGCACGATCGCAGACGTCGCTGCGCCGCCCCAGGGGGCTGGCGCCGATATGCCGGCGGATGCGCCGGTGTTTGCGCCGGAACCTGAAACGGCATCGATGCGCCATGCGGTGCAGGCACCGGCGTTCACCGCGCCAGCGACGGCGTTGTCCGACGAACCCAAGCGCGCATTGTTGCGCGTGCGATCCGACCTGGTGGACCGTCTGGTCAATGAGGCAGGCGAAGTGGCGATCGCACGATCCCGCATCGAGGGTGAAATGCGCGGCCTGAAATCCGGGCTCAAGGAACTCACCGAAAGCGTGGTGCGCCTGCGCAATCAGTTGCGCGAGATTGAAATCGCGGCCGAATCGCAGATGCAGTCACGGCAGCGCGAGGCTGAGGAAAAGGACGAGACGTTCGATCCCCTGGAGTTCGACCGTTTCACGCGCTTCCAGGAAATCACCCGGATGATGGCCGAATCGGTGAATGACGTGGCGACGGTGCAGCAGTCGCTGCTCAAGAGCGTGGACGATGCCGATCTCGCCATTCTTGCGCAGGCGCGGCTGAACCGTGACCTGCAGGGCGACCTCATGCGCGTTCGCATGGTGCCATTCAACAATATCTCCGAGCGCCTGTACCGGGTGGTGCGGCAGACTGCGAAGGAAGCCAGGAAGCGCGCGAACCTGGACATCAGCGGGGTTCAAACGGAGATCGATCGCTCGGTGCTCGAGCGCATGAGCGGTCCGTTCGAGCACCTTGTCCGCAACGCCATCGCCCATGGGATCGAAGCGCCGGCCGATCGTGCTGCGGCGGGCAAGAACGAGATCGGACAGATTCACCTGTCCGCGCGACAGGAAGGAAATGAGTTCTTCCTCGCCTTCGAGGATGACGGTCAAGGCCTGGACCTGCCGAAGATTCGCGCCCGCGCGGTGGCCGCCGGGCTGGCGCGCGAGGACGACGCGCTGACGGACTCCCAGATCGCCGATTTCATTTTCATGCCCGGGTTTTCCACCGCGGATTCCGTCAGCGAATTCGCAGGGCGTGGGGTCGGCATGGACGTGGTCCGCGCGGAGGTCGCGGCGCTGGGTGGACGGATCGACATCGAATCCACTCCCGGCAAGGGCACCCGGTTCGGCATCGCATTGCCGCTCACGCTGGCGGTCACTCAGGTCGTCCTGGTCCGGGTGGGCACGCAGATGTATGCGATTCCTTCGGTCATGGTCGAACAGGTACGGCAGACCCGTTCCGAGGATCTGGCGGCCGCCTATGCCAGCCAGACGGTCAACTGGCAGGATCGGGAGTATCCACTCTTCTATTTGCCGCGTCTGCTCGGGGATTCGAAGTCACGTGCGCAGGCGCAACGCCTGTCGCCAGTGCTGCTGGTTCGGTCCGGGACGCAGCGAGCCGCCATTCACGTCGATGAACTGGCCGGCAACCAGGAGGTGGTGGTCAAGAATATCGGGCCGCAGCTTTCGCGGGTGATCGGGATCGCGGGCGCCACCGTGCTTGGCAACGGGCGAATCGTGCTCATACTCAACCCGGTTCCACTGGCATTGCAGAATCTTGCAAGTGGTGCCACCCGTGCCGGTCCGGAAGGCGACGCCGGCGGCGAAGGGGAGTCTTCGCCCGGGGCAGACCGGGCGGCGCCGACGGTGATGGTGGTCGATGACTCCCTGACCGTGCGCAAGATCACCTCGCGCCTGCTGCAGCGGGAAAATTACGAAGTCCTCACGGCCCGCGATGGCGTCGACGCCCTTGAGCAATTGCAGGCTGTGCGCCCGGACATCCTGCTGGTGGACATCGAAATGCCGCGCATGGATGGCTTCGACCTGACGCGCAACGTTCGCGCAGATGCGGCGCTGAAGCACATTCCGATCATCATGATCACATCGCGGACGGCGGAAAAACACCGCAAGTATGCGATGGAGGTGGGGGTCAACATGTTCCTCGGCAAGCCGTACCAGGAAGAGGAATTGCTGGACGGCATCGCCTCGCTTCTGCGGCACGCGGAGGCGGTGCCATAGGCAGGCAATCGGAACGCGTACGCGGGACCGGTTGCCAATATCGCACCCTTCAACCGCTCGTCAAACGAAACGGGGCGCTCCATGCGGAGCGCCCCGTTTTTACTGCTGTCCGACTGGTAGGGGCACAAGGATTCGAACCTTGGACCTACTGATTAAGAGTCAGCTGCTCTACCAACTGAGCTATACCCCCGTCGAAACTGGTAGGCCGTGTTGGGATCGAACCAACGACCAACGGATTAAAAGTCCGCTGCTCTACCGGCTGAGCTAACGACCCGAAAACCTATTTCGCGAGCCAGAAATTATAGCGTTTCCCGGGCGCCTACGTCAAATGCAGAAATGTCGCCCACGATCGCCGCGATTCGTGTCATGCAGTTCGCTCGATGCGCCAGATCTGGTAGCGAAAGCCGGCGAGTGAACCGGCGATGATGGCGGCCAGCGTGATGAATGAACCCAGCGCGAGGGTGGACAGACCGCTCATCCCTTGTCCCACCGTGCAGCCGAGCGCGGTGACACCGCCAAATCCCATCAACAGGCCACCCGCCAGGTGGTTGGCAGTGTCTTCGGCGTTGCGAAAGCCTTCCAGGCGGAATGTCCGTGTAGCAATTGACCATGCGAAAGAACCGGCGACAACGCCGAGGGTCGCTGCGATTCCGAAAGTGACTATCCTGCTCTTGTCACTCCACATCATCAAAAGCTCCAGCGTATATGCCACCGGCGCGACAAATGAGAACGACTCCATGCGACCGCTGTTGGTGCCAGCGAAGGCTTCCTGCAGGGTGTTGGGGTCTTCCGCAACATAGCCCAGGCGGCCGGACACGTACCAGCCGGCCGCGATCAGGAATCCGATGGCAAAGCTACTGGCCAGATTGTCCAGGGTGCGAAACTCTGCCGATCGCAACGTGAACGCGAGGAGCGTCGCTGCGGAAAGAAGCGCAACGCCGGCGCGCGCCGATTGCACATTCATGCCGGTGGCACGCGTGAGCACGGATGGCAAGTCCTGTCCGCCGGCAAGCGATATCGCCACCGGGTCAAGCGCGCCAACCCGCCATACACCGAACAACCCTTTCAGGGTCATGTAGGCAGAAACGCCGAGAACGATGAACACCACCAGGGACTTGAGGTTGCCGCTGCCGATCCGCAACAAGGTCTTGCTGCCACACCCGCTCGCCAGGGTCATGCCGAAACCGAAGCAGAGGCCGCCGATGATTGCGGAAAGCCACGTGAGGTTGGGGCCGGGATAGATCGATTTGGACAGGTCGATCAAGCCGGCAATCTGCATGCCTTGTGAACCGAGAACGGCCACCGCGATCGCTGTCAGCCACATGCGCATGCGTGTCCAATCTCCCAGATTGACGATATCGGATATCGCGCCCATCGTGCAAAAATTGCTGCGTTGGGCGGCAACGCCGAAGACGAAAGCCAGTGCAAATGCCGCCCAGGCCACCGTCGGCGCGAGCATGGCCGGCGTGACGTTGTCCATGGTGTCTAGCGCATCTTGGAAAGGCGCTGCTTGGCCGTTGCCGCCGCCTCGCTTTGCGGATACTTCTTGATCAGCGCTTCGAGCGTAGCTCTGGCGCCGCGCACTTCCTTCAGGTCGGTGTGCGCTGAAGCGATATTGAGCATCGCATCCGGGGCCTTCGGGTCATCCGGCCAGGTATCCACCACAATCTGCTGCGCACTGATCGCACCCTTGTAGTCGCGCAGGGCGAACAGCGAATTGCCGATCCAGTACTGCGCGGAGGGCGCCAGCGTGCTTTGTGGATAGCTCTTGAGAAAGGCCGTGAACGCTTCGGCCGCCCCCTTGTAGTTGGCCGCCTTCACCAGGTTGAGTCCGTTCTCGTAGGCTTTTTGCTCTTCCGCCGTAGGGCCCTTGGGCTTTTCCGGGACCGGCGGCGGGGGCGGGTTTTCAAGCTTGCGCACCCGGCCGTCAAGATCAACGTAAAAGTCCTTCTGGCGTTTTGTTGCGTTCTCGATCTCGTTGGTCAGGACTTCGAGTTGGCCACGCAGGCGGGCGATTTCCTGCTTCTGCGCGTCGATCAGGGTGTTGAGGTCGATGATCTGGCGCGCTTGCGTGTCGGCGCGGGTATCCACGCGGCCCTCAAGTGCATCGACCCGGCGCACATCGACCGCGCGCTGGGACTCGAGGGTGCGTGTGCGGTTGTGCAGCTCGTCGTCCTTGAACAACTGTGCATGTGCCGGTCGGGTCGTCGCGAGCAGGACGAGTACGCCCGTCGCCAAAGCCGCCAGCCGTAAGGGCAATGCCGGTCTAGCGCGCACGATACGACAAGTCGCCACGGCGGTTCTCGGCATAGGCGCTTTCATCCTTGCCCTGCGCCTTGGGCTTTTCCTCGCCAAAGGACACGGCTTCGAGTTGTGACTCGGGCACGCCCAGCAGCACCAGCATCTTCTTCACCGCTTCGGCCCGCTTCTGGCCCAGCGAGAGGTTGTATTCGCGGCTGCCACGTTCGTCGGTGTTGCCTTCAACCACAACCTTGCGCCCGGGATTCTTGCGCAGGAACGCGGCATGCGCTTCGACCAGCGAGCGGTACTCGGCCTTGACCTCGTAGCTGTCGAGATCGAAGTAAACGCTGCGCTTGGCGAGAACGCCGGTGGTCAGTTCATCCACCTGTGGCGGGGTCACGGTAGTGATGCGGTTGGTATCGGGTGCAGGCGGCGGCTTGGTGCCGGGACCGCCGGTAACGGGCTGGCGGCCGTGGCTTTCCGTCACGGGCGCCTCCGGTTGCTTGTCACCAGAGGAGGAACATGCGGCAAGCAGAGAAATGACTGTAATTGCGGTCAGGTGTTTGAACATGGTGACTCCCTCTTGGTTGCGGGTTTTCATTTTGTGAAGGGACCCCAGGCGGGCTCCCTGGCGTCGGCCGCGGTGACCGACAATCGTTGCTTGACCCGGCCGTCGGTGGATACCGCGGCCAGCACGCCCTTGCCGCCGATCTCGGTGGCGTACAGGATCAGCTTGCCGTTGGGTGCGAAACTCGGGCTTTCATCCTTGACAGTATCAGTCAAGGTTTGTTCCTGGCCGCTCGCGAGGTCAAGTGTTGCAACTTGAAACAGCCCGTTGTTGCGCGAAACATAGGCAAGCGATTTGCCGTCGGGACTCACCTTGGGGCTCACGTTGTAGGCACCCTTGAAGGTCACGCGACGCGCTTCGCCGCCGCCAGCCGGCATGCGGTAGATTTGCGGCCCGCCGCCCCGGTCGGATGTGAAGTAGATGGAGCCGCCATCAGGCGAGTAAACCGGTTCGGTATCGATCCCCGAGCTTGTCGTGAGGCGTCGCGGTTCTCCGCCCGTCGCGGCCACCGTGTAGATCTGCGACGCGCCTGAAAGGGTGAGTACGATGGCGAGTTCACGCCCGTCCGGCGACCATGCCGGGGCGCTGTTGCTGCCGCGGAAATTGCCTACCAGCGTGCGCTTGCTGGTGTAGATCTCGTGCACCCAGATCTGTGGCTTGAGGTTCTCGAAGGACACATAGGCCAGGCGGCTGCCATCCGGCGACCATTCGGGCGAGATGATCGGCTCCCGCGAGGTCAAGGCGGATTGCTCGTTCTGCCCGTCGTAGTCGGCCACGATCAGGTCGAAACGCGCGCCGGATTTCTTGACATACGCGATCTTGGTGTTGAAGAAGCCGCGTTCACCGGTGATCTTGGCATAGATCTCGTCGGCGGCGCGGTGCGCCGTTACGCGGGTAAGTGCGGGCGCCATCGTGTAGGCGAAACTGGCGAGCTCGGCTTGCTTGACGATGTCGATCAAGCGGACGCGAACCGTCAATCGGCCATCTGGAGCGGGCACCACAACGCCGATGGCGAGGTAGTCCGCGTTTTTCGCCGTCCAGTCGGTGAAGCGGACTTGGGATGGCTCGGTTGGCACGGGAGCGACACCGGTGGCGTCGACGATGCGGAACAGGCCGCTTCGTTCAAGGTCGGCGCGAACGACTTGCGTCAGGCTTTCCGGCAACGCCGCTTCGCCCGGGAAACTTGTAATGGCGATCGGAAATTGCCTTGCGCCGGCGCCGGTTACATCGATAGTCATCTGCGCGACTGCCGAGAAGGGCAGCAACGTGGCGAACAAGGCGAGGAGACGTAAAAGGCGCGTCATTCGGTACCCCATGAAAGCGCCCATTATAGATGGGCGCATCAATCCTCCTTCGGACGCATGCGTAACACGAGCACCGGATCGAGCACCACACCAGCCGGTGGCGCAGGCAGGCGCTCGTTGGCCTCGATCGCTCTCTGGGCGGCCTCGTCATACGGCAGGTTGCCGCTGGATTTGAGCTTGCGTACGGCTCCCACGCGTGGACCTGGCAGTAGCTTGACTTCAAATACGGCTTCCGGATTACCCATGACGGCATCGGCAACCGCAGCCCTTACGTCCCGTCGAATCAGGCTACGGACCTGGTCCGCCCAAGTCTCAAGCTTGCGCTGGTTGGCTGCGGTCTCCGCGCTGGAGGACTTCAGTGCGGCCAGTTCACGCGCGGCTTTGTTGACCGCCTCGCGCTGATTGATTTCCTTTTCAGCCGCGGCCTTGAAAGGATCCTCCCGGGGCTTCTCCTCCTTCTTGGGTTCGACCTTGGGCTTCTCTTCCTTTTTTCTGGGTTCCGGTTTCTTCTTCTCTTCCTTCTCCACGATATCCGGCTTGCGCGGCGCCGGCTCAGGTTCGGGCTTGGGTTCTTCGCGTACTACCGGCTTGGGCGGCTCGGGGGCCGGCCGCGGCGGTGCCACCGGTGCGGGCGCAGCCACGCGCGGCGGCTCGCTCCACAATTCCGCCTCGATTGCAGCCGGTGGCCGGCTTTGCCAGCGAATGCCGAAATACAGGAACGCGAACAACAGCCCGTGCACCACAAAGGCCAGTGCGAAGGAGCGCACCGTACCGGCGCGACTGTCGCCACGCTCAAGGTGGGGTGCGTTGGATTCGCGCGGCATCACTTCCCGGCCGGCTTGACCGAAAGTCCTACGCGGCGTATGTCGGCCTTCTGCAGTTCGTCCATGACGCCCAATACCAATTCGTACTTGACGTTCTTGTCGGCGGAAATCACGACCGGCGTATCCGGAGCCTCGGCCTGGCGCGACTTCGCATAGCGTACTGCCTCGGCGCGCTCGGCCGGCTTGTCCATCTGTGCGGCGCCGCGTTCGCGCAGGCGCAATCCGCCGTCTGCACCGATGATGATTTCAATCGCCGCTGCCGGGGCGGTCGAAGATTTGGCCACTGATGGCAATTCAATCTGCCCGGGCGTCACCAACGGCGCTGTGACCATGAAGATCACCAGCAACACCAGCATCACGTCGATATAGGGCACGACGTTGATCTCATTCATCATGCGGCGCCGGCTGCCGCGGCTGCGCTGGGCGTTCATCAGCGCGTCTGCCTTTGCAGGATGTTGGAGAACTCCTCGATGAAGCTTTCGAAGCGGATCGAGAGCCGGTCGATATCGTGGGCGAAGCGGTTGTAGGCGACCACAGCCGGGATCGCGGCGAACAGGCCGATCGCGGTCGCGACCAGGGCCTCGGCAATGCCCGGCGCGACATTGGCGAGGGTGGCCTGCTGCACATTGGCCAGCCCGCGAAAGGAATTCATGATGCCCCATACAGTGCCGAACAGCCCGACATAAGGCGAAACCGATCCCACCGACGCGAGGAATGCCAGGTGTGATTCCAGGTCATCCATTTCCCGCTGGTAGGTCGCGCGCATCGCACGGCGCGCGCCTTCGAGTTGCATGGTGGCGTCGCCGCGCGCGGCGGTCTTGAGCTTGGTGTACTCGCGCATGCCCGCTTCGAAGATGCGTTCCAGGCTGCCCGAACCATGCCGGTCGTTGGCGGCGGACTGATAGAGGGCGTTGAGGTCCGCGCCCGACCAGAAATCGCGTTCGAATTTCTCGGTCTGCGCGCGTGCTGCGCGCAGGGCAAACCACTTGCGGAAGATGTAGGTCCAGCTCATCAGGGAAACGATGAGCAGGAGTGCCATGACCGCCTGCACCAGCACGCTCGCACCGGTGATCAGACCTAGTATCGACAAATCTTGTGTGACGGTCATTCCTGGATTTTCCGTTTTATGAACTCGGGCACCACGCGCGGGGTGAATGCCGGATAGTCGAGGCAGGCAACTTGGACCTTGGCGCGGGCGATCGGTTCGCCTCCCATGCGCGCTTCCTGCTCAAGCACGAAATAAACCTGCTTGAGCACCACGGGCACCACGCTGACCTCCAGCATGTCATCCAGGCGGGCGGCGCGGATGAAATCAAGCTCCATGCGCCTGAGCGCGAACACCAGGTGATGCTCGCGCCGCAGGCTTTCCTGATCGAAGCCAAAGCTGCGCAGCCATTCGGTGCGCGCCCGCTCGAAGAACTTCAGGTAATTGGCGTGATAAACCACGCCTGACATGTCAGTGTCTTCGTAGTAAACGCGCGACGGCCAGACAAAGGGTTTGATGCTTAGCGAAGAAGAAATCGCCGGTCTCCCGAACGGGTCGGGCGCAAGCGCCAACGATTCCTATTTTAACCGACCGTGCACCCGCTCAGAACAGGTTCTGGGTGGGCGTTGCCGAAGGCGTGGTCAGGCCGAAATGCCCATAGGCCGCGGCGGTGGCGACGCGTCCCCGGGGTGTGCGCTGCAGATAACCTTGTTGTATCAGGTAAGGCTCGAGTACATCTTCGATGGTTTCGGATTCCTCGCCAATGGCCGCGGCCAGGTTGTCCAGCCCGACCGGGCCACCGGAAAAACGCTGGATGATCGCTTCGAGCAGCTTGCGGTCCATCAGGTCCAGACCGATCGCGTCGACTTCCAGCATGGCCAGCGCGCTGTCGGCCACTGCGCGTGTCACCTTGCCTTCGGCCTTGACCTCGGCAAAGTCACGCACGCGTCTGAGCAACCGGTTGGCTATCCGTGGTGTGCCGCGCGAGCGCCGCGCGATCTCGAGCGCGCCGTCATTGCTGGTTTCAACCTTCAGGAGATCCGCCGATCGGCTGACGATGCGGGTGAGTTCCTCCGGTGTGTAAAACTCGAGCCGCTCGACGATCCCGAAACGGTCGCGCAGCGGGTTGGTCAGCATGCCCGCGCGGGTGGTCGCGCCAACCAGCGTGAAGGGTTGCAGGTCCAGCTTGACCGAGCGCGCCGCGGGCCCTTCGCCAATCATGATGTCGATCTGGTAGTCCTCAAGCGCCGGATAGAGGATCTCCTCGACGATCGGCGAGAGCCTGTGGATCTCGTCGATGAACAGCACATCGTTCGCCTCGAGGTTGGTCAGAAGCGCGGCCAGGTCACCTGGACGCTCCAGCACGGGACCGGAGGTCTGGCGCAGGTTGACGCCCATCTCGCGCGCGATGATGTGGGCCAGCGTGGTCTTGCCCAGCCCCGGGGGGCCGAACAGCAGCGTGTGGTCGAGCGCCTCGCCGCGTTTGCGCGCAGCCGAGATGAAAATTGACAACTTCTCGCGCACTCGTTCCTGGCCGACATATTCGTCGAGCAGTTTCGGGCGCAGTGCGCGCTCGAAAGCCTCCTCCTGGCGTGATTCCGGCGCTGCCGAAACGACGCGATCCACGCCCGCCGAGAGGTGATCAGGTTGTATGGCCATCGCGGGGCAATCCAGTCCTAAGCCTTGGAAAGCGAGCGTAGTGCGTGGCGAATGCCCTCGGATACCGAGAGGCCTGCCGGCACAAGCTTGATCGCAGCAAGTGCCTCGCGGTCGTTGTACCCGAGCGCAAGCAGCGCGTTGAGCACGTCGTTACCGGCTGGCGCGGGACGGTTGACGTCCATCACGGCCGACAGATCGGCCCCCAGCTTTCCCTTCAGTTCCAGCAGCAGGCGCTCGGCGGTTTTTTTCCCGATCCCGGGGATCTTGGTCAATCGGCCGGCTTCCTGCATCGTGACGGCCTGCGCAAGCTCGGCTACCGACAAGCCTGACAGCACCGACAACGCAGTGCGCGGGCCGACGCCGGAAATCTTGGTGAGCTGGCGGAACGCTTCGCGTTCGCCGGCAGAGCCGAATCCATACAGCAGGTGCGCATCTTCGCGTACCACCTGCTGGGTGAACAGCACTACCTTCTGTCCGGGTTCCGGCAGGTTGTAAAGCGTGCTCATGGGCACGTCGAGTTCATAGCCGACGCCGCCGCAATCCACCAGGATGTGGGGAGGGCTCTTTTCCAGCAGGGTACCGGCGATGCGTCCGATCATGGTGGCGGAGTGTAGCGGAACGCGCTGCGGCGGACTCGCGTCCTGTGCAGACGCTTCAATCGACCAGGCGGCCGCCACGCATCTTGAGGCCCAGGCGTGCAAGTTGCCCGCCGGCGGCCATCTGCGTGCCGATATGATTGGTGTGGCATATGGCGGCGGCCAGCGCATCGGCCGAATCCGTGCCAGGGGTACCGTCGAGCCTAAGGAGGCGCCGCACCATTTCCTGTACGGCGCTCTTGTGCGCCTTGCCGTGGCCAGCCACGGCCTGCTTGATCTGCAGGGCCGTGTATTCGTGAACCGGCAGGTTTGCCGTCACCAGGGCGCAAATGGCGGCGCCGCGCGCCTGGCCGAGGAGCAGTGTCGATTGCGGATTGCTGTTGACGAACACCTTCTCGATGACGGCGGTCTCGGGGTGAAACGTCGTGACCACTTCGCCGATACCATCGAGGATCGCCTTGAGCCGGATCGGCAGGTCATCCCGGGTCGGAACGCGGACCGTGCCGCTGGCAATGTAGGTCAGGCGCGAACCGCTGCGCTCAATGACCCCGTAGCCGGTGACGCGCAACCCGGGATCGATACCGAGGATGCGCATTCCCGGCGCGCTAGTGGCGGAAATGGCGGACGCCGGTGAATACCATCGCGATGCCATGCTCGTTGGCTGCCGCGATGACTTCCTCGTCGCGCACGCTGCCGCCGGGCTGGATGACCGCCTTTGCGCCCGCCTCGGCGACCACATCAAGGCCATCACGGAACGGGAAGAAAGCGTCGGACGCGACCGCCGATCCGGCCAGGGAGAGGCCGGCATTCTGCGCCTTGATGGCGGCGATGCGTGTCGAGTCGACCCGGCTCATCTGGCCCGCACCGACGCCGAGTGTCATGCCGCCACCGCAAAAGACGATCGCGTTGGATTTGACGTACTTGGCCACCCGCCAGGCGAACATCAGGTCGTGCATCTCCGCCACCGACGGCTTGCGCGCGGTCACCACCTTGAGGTCCGTGTCGGACACGTTGCGGGTGTCGGGCGACTGCACCAGCAATCCGCCACCGACCCGCTTGACGTCGTAACGGTTCTCGCCGGCGGCGCGGGCGATCGTCAGCACGCGCACATTCTGCTTGGCGGCCAATACCGCGAGCGCGCGTTCATCGTAGGCGGTGGCGATGATCACTTCGACAAACTGCTTCGCGACCGCTTCCGCCGTGGCACCGTCGACGGCGCCATTGAAGGCGATGATGCCGCCGAAGGCCGAGGTGGGGTCGGTCTTGAGCGCTTTGGAATAGGCATCGAGAGCGTTGGCCCCGATCGCCACGCCGCACGGGTTGGCATGCTTGATGATCACGCACGCGGAGGCCTCGAAGGTCTTCACGCATTCCCAGGCGGCATCGGCGTCGGCGATGTTGTTGTACGAGAGTTCCTTGCCCTGCAACTGCCGGTAGCCGGCAAGGGATCCGGCTGCGGGTTCGGCATCGCGGTAAAACGCCGCGGATTGGTGCGGGTTCTCGCCATAGCGCATTTCCTGCACCTTGGTGAACTGCAGCGTCAGCTTGTCAGGGTAGGTGTGGCGCGCGGGCTTGTGCTCCGGCAAGGCGATCGAGGTGAGGTAGTTGCTGATTGCACCGTCGTACGCCGCGGTGTGCGTGTAGACCTTGGCCGCCAGCGCGAAACGGGTCGCGCGCTCCGTCTTGCCGCCGCCGGCGCGCATTTCCGCGAGCACGGTCTCGTAATCGGATGGGTCGACCAAAACCGTCACGTCCTCCCAGTTCTTCGCCGCCGAGCGCAGCATGGTCGGACCGCCGATGTCGATGTTCTCGATCGCGTCCTCGAGAGCGCATTCCGGGTCGGCTACGGTGCGCACAAAGGGATACAGGTTCACGCACACCAGGTCGATGTGGTCGATGCCGTACTCCTTCATCTTCGCCACGTGTGCTGGAACCGCGCGTCGCCCGAGCAGGCCGCCGTGGATCTTCGGGTGCAAGGTCTTGACGCGGCCATCGAGCATTTCCGGAAAGCCGGTGTAATCGCCGACTTCGGTGACCGCAACTCCCGCGTCACGCAGCGCCTGCGCGGTGCCGCCTGTGGAAAGTATGGTGACGCCCATGCCGGCGAGCGCACGGCCGAGTTCGACGATACCGGTCTTGTCGGATACCGACAGCAGTGCTTGTCTGATCATGGGATGTGTTGACCTCGCGGTTAGCGGATCTTGTGGAACTGGATTTTCTTGCGCAGCGTGTTGCGGTTGATGCCAAGCAGTTCGGCGGCTTCGGTCTGGTTGCCGGCGGCCTGGTCGAGCACGATCTCGATCATCGGCTTCTCGACCGCGTGGACCACCATGTCGTAGACCGGCCCTGGCTTGGCGCCGTCGAGGTCGCGAAAATATTTTTCGAGGCTCTTGCGGACGCACTCGGCGATCTCGCTTTGCTTGTCTTGTGCCTTGCTCATGCCGCCAATGCCTCCGTGTGCTCGTCGTTGGCCGCGCCGCCCGGCGTGGCCGGTTCGTCGTAGGCGAGGCGCTCGCCGGGCCTTGAATCAAAAAAATCGGCGACCGCTCGCAGTTGCCCGGTCGTGGTGTCAAGCGTGTTCATGTGCTGCCGGAACGCGGCCGACCCGGCCAGGCCGCGGGTGTACCAGATGATGTGCTTGCGAGCGGTGCGCACGCCCGCGAACTCGCCGTAAAAGCCATAGTGGTCCGCAAGGTGGTCAAGCAATAGCGCGCGGGCCTCGGTGATGCCCGGTGCCGGAAGGTGGGCGCCGGTGGCAAGAAAATGCGCGATCTCGCGAAAGATCCACGGCCGCCCCTGCGCGGCGCGACCGATCATGAGCGCGTCCGCCCCGGTTCGGGCCAGGACTTCGCGTGCCTTTTGCGGGGAATCGATGTCGCCATTGGCTACGACCGGAATGGCCACGGATTGCTTGACCGCGCGGATGGTCTCATACTCGGCATGACCCTTGAAGCCGCAGGCACGGGTACGCCCGTGCAGGGTCAGCATGCGGATGCCGGCGTTCTCCGCCACCCGCGCGACGCGCACCGCGTTACGCTCGTCAGGGGAAGGGCCGGTGCGGAACTTGAGGGTGACGGGCACATCGACGGCCGCAACCACGGCCTCGAGGATGCGGCCCAGGAGCGGCTCGTTGGCGAGCAGTGCCG
Organism: Burkholderiales bacterium; assembly: GCA_965279115.1. Classification (GTDB taxonomy): domain Bacteria; phylum Pseudomonadota; class Gammaproteobacteria; order Burkholderiales; family JAEUOS01; genus JAEUOS01. The sequence goes on along the minus strand of OZ257137.1, from coordinate 810,419 downwards.
AGCCCGCCCACTTGTTGCAAACCTTCTTCGCCGGGCAGCCCATGTTGATGTCGATGATCTGCGCGCCGCGCTCTACATTGACCCTTGCAGCAGCGGCCATCATTTCCGGCTCGGCGCCAGCGATCTGGACGGCGATCGGTGCGGACTCGCCGCGATGGTCCATGCGGCGCTGTGACTTCGTGCTGGCATACAGCGCGAGGTTGGAAGCGACCATCTCCGAGACCGCGTAGCCCGCGCCCAGACGCCTGCAAAGCATGCGGAACGGCCGATCGGTGACGCCCGCCATCGGCGCCACGAAGAGGTTGTTCGGAAGGGTGTGCGGGCCGATTTTCAAGGCTTCGGTCTTCTCGGAAAGGGTTGCTCATTTTTTGAGCGCGGGCGCGGATTATACGCCCAGAAAAATCGCGATGCGCGCGGCTGACAGGGGTTTTCGATTGGCGCCCCGGGGCGGCGCGGCGCATGCCTTTTCAGCGTTCGCCGAACATCATGCGGCGGGCGACAAAGCGGCGTAGCGCGGGCAGGATGTCGACCAGGGCGAGCCCTGCGCCACGCGCCATACGCAGCGGACCAAGGTCGTTGGAGAAGAGCGAAACATAGGTGTCGGTGGTACGCACCATCGCATCGCGGTCGATGCGGCGTCTTGCGCGCCACTTTGAAAGGGCATCGTCTACCGGCTGATCGCGCAAGGCGAGCGAAAGTTCGAAAGCATCCCTCAATCCCAGGTTGAGCCCCTGTCCGGCGACCGGATGCAGGGTTTGTGCAGCGTTGCCGAGCCACACCTCGCGGCCGCCGTCGTCCGACGTGCGTCGCACCAGTGCGAGCGGGTACGCCCGCCTCTGGCCTACCCGTTGCCACCGGTACGGGGCGAAACGCGTGGCCTCTTTCAAGGCCGCGATGAACTCCGCGTCTGTCATCGCCGCCACCCCGGCGGCTCGCGCGGGAGGCATGCACCATACCACCGAGAACCCGTCCTCGAGCGGAAGCAACGCGAGCGGGCCGTCCGGCGTGAAGCGTTCCCATGCGCAGGCGTCGCGCGGCGCAAAAGGCCAGGCCTCGGTAACGACCGCACTCTGACCGTAATCCTTTGAGCCGGCGTGGTCGCCTGGCGTGCCCTCGGCGCGCACCAGTAGGTCACAGACGACCGCTTCGCCGTTGGCGAGGACATGCAGGCCGTCGCCCATGGCCTGGACTGCGCCAACCATGCAGTCGTGTTGTACTTCGATCCCTTGTTCGCTTGCCACGCGCGCCAGCCCGCCCGTCAAACAGGCAAGCCGCGTGACATGTCCGAGCGCGTCGATGCCGTGATCCGTGGCGTCGATACGTGTACGCCCGAATCCGCCCCGTTGCGAAATTTCGATCCGGCGGACAGGCGAGGCGCGGACCGCATCCCACACGCCTAAGCGCTCAAGGATCAGGCGGCTGCCATGCGACAGTGCGATGGCGCGTGGATCATCAGCCGACACCATCGCGGGTCGCGCGTCCAGCACGCGCGCTCGAATGCCAACCGAGCGCAGCGCGATGGCGGTGGTCAGCCCGACGGCGCCGGCGCCGGCGACGACAACCCGTACGCCGGCGCCGGATGATTTCACGCCCGCATCCACGCCTCGATGTCCGCGATGGTTTTCGGGCAAGCCGCGGTAATGAGTTCACAGCCTTGCGCGGTCACGAGCGCGTCATCCTCGATGCGGATGCCGATGTTCCAGAAATGCTCGGGAACATCCGTAGCCGGGCGAACGTAAATGCCGGGCTCCACCGTGACCACGTTGCCGGGGGCAAGCGGCAGCCATTGCTCGCCGTGCTTGTAGTCGCCTGCGTCATGCACGTCCAGCCCGAGCCAGTGACCGGTGCGATGCATGTAGAAGCGGAAATAGCCACCCTCGCGCTTGTCGCCTTGCTCAAGCGCCGCGTCGAGCGACCCGGTGAGCAGCCCCAGGTCGAGCATGCCCTGCGCCAGTATTCTCACCGCGGCCTCGTGTGGCAGGTTGTAGGGCGTGCCGGGCCGGGTCGCGGCGACCGCAGCTTCCTGCGCGGCAAGCACCAGCTGATACAGGTCGCGCTGGGGCCCGCTGAACCGGCCGTTGACGGGAAACGTGCGGGTGATGTCGCTGGCATAGCTCTGCAGTTCGCACCCGGCGTCGATCAGAAGCAGGTCACCATCCCGCAATGGGGCATTGTTGGAAATGTAGTGCAACACGCACGCATTCGCACCTCCTGCGACGATGGAGGTGTAGGCCGGGTACTCCGAGCCGCCGGAGCGGAATTCGTGCAGCAGTTCGGCTTCGACTTCGCATTCGTTGCGCCCGGGGCGGGTCGCCCGCATGGCGCGCTTGTGGGCAGCGGTTGAAATGGCGGCCGCCTGTCGCATGGTCGCGATCTCGCTGGCGTCCTTTACCAATCGCATCGGATCGAGCATCGCCCGCACGTCGCGGATCGTCGAAGGGGCGGAAAGGCCGGACCGCGCCATGTTGCGCACGGCGTTGAGTGCCCGGGTGATGCGTGCGTCAAAGGCGTCGTCGAATCCCACCGAATAGAAGAGGTTGGGCGCGCCTGCAAGCAGCTTCGGCAGCAGGGCGTCGAACTCCTCGATCGAATGCGCTTCGTCGTAGCCAAACGCCTCCCGCGCCGCGTCCGGACCGTGGCGAAAGCCGTCCCAGATTTCGCGTTCTTCGTGCTTGGGCCGGCAAAACAGCATTGACCGCACCGTGTCGCCGCCGAAAATCACGGTCACGGCTTCCGGTTCGGTGAAACCCGAAACATAGTATGCGTAGCTGTCGTGCCGGTACGGATAGTGCGTGTCACGGTTGCGTGCGCGTTCCGGGGCGGTCGGGATGACGGCAATGCCGCCGCCGGCCGCGCGCATGGCTTCGGCCAGGCGTGCCCTGCGCGCGGCGAAGGGGGAGTTGTCGAGCGTATTCATGGACAGGATTGTAGGCCGGTTCCCGGTAGCTGCCGCAACTCGGCGTCGAGCTGTTGCAGCCGTTGCGGTGTACCGACGTCGGTCCAGCGGCCATCGAAGAATTCGCCGGCGACGCGTTGCGCCGCCATGGCTCGGCGCAACAGCGGGGCAAGGGGCGCGCGGGTGCCCGGGATGATGCCTGCAAACAGGGCGGGGTTGTAGATGCCGACGCCGCTGAAAGTCAGGCGCGGGCCGGCGGTGTCGGCGACCCGACCGGCAGAGAGTGTGAAATCGCCCATGGCGTGGTGGGCGGGATTGGCCACCATGACCAGCCAGGCGTCCATCGCACCGGCATCGATGCGTCGCGCTGCGCCATGCGCACGCGCGAAGTCGTAGTCGCAATGGATATCGCCGTTCACCACCAGAAATGGCCGCGCACCCAGTAGCGGCAAGGCGCGGGCGATGCCGCCGGCGGTTTCCAGGGCCTCGGGTTCGGGTGAATAGGCGATGCGCACGCCCAGCGCCGATCCGTCCCCCAGCGCGGCTTCGATCATCCCGCCCAACCAGGCGTGATTGATGACCAGCTCGCGTATGCCGGCGTCGCGCAGGCGTTCGACATGCCAGGTGATGAGTGGTTTGCCGCCTGCCTGCAATAGTGGCTTGGGCAAACGGTCGGTGAGCGGACGCATGCGTTCGCCCCGCCCGGCGGCAAGGATCATGGCTTTCATCGTGCTGTCAGCAACCACTGGAGCAGCCAAAGCGCCAGCATGCCGCAGGTGATCGTCAGCAGGGTATTGCGGGTGCGCCAGGCGACGCCGGCGGCGACCAGTCCGGCCACCAAACGAGGTTCAGCCAGCGTGAACACGCCCTCGCTGATGACCATGTCGGGCCATATCAAGGCCGATAGCGCTGCTGCCGGCACAAAACGCAAGGCACGCACGAACCATGGCGGTGCTTCGAAACGGCCGGCCATGCCGATGAACGAGAAGCGTATGGCGAACGTCACCGCGCCGGCGGCGAGCATCACCAGCCACAGGTTCATTGCGGTCTCCGCGGATCGAGCGCGAGACCGGCCGCGATACCTGCGCCCGCCGCTGCGATGATGGCCAGCTTGTAGGGCATTGCGTTTGCCGCCACCGCAACCGCTCCGGCGACAGCCGTTGCCGCCCACATCGCGCGATCGTGCAAAAGCGGCACGACGATGGCGATGAAGGTGAGGGTGCCTGCGAACTCGAGCGACCAGCCTGCGGGAATCCGCCCCCCCAGCAGTACCCCGGCCAGGCAACTGGCCTGCCATACCAGCCACAAGCCCAGGCCGGCGCCCAGAAGATGCCAATGACGATGCGCGGCACCGGTTTCGCCGGAGAAGCGCGAAAGCGCAGCGGCGTAGGCTTCGTCGGTGAGCAGGTAGGCCAGCAGCGCCTTCCAGGCCGGGTTCAGGTGTGCCAACTTGCGCGCCAGATCGGCGGAATAGAGCGCATGACGCAAATTGATGGTCATGACCGACGCGACGACGAGGAGGCCCGGCGTGCCTGCAGCCACCAGCTGGGTGATCATGAACTGCGCCGACCCCGCGAATACGATGGTGGAAACAGCTACCGCGAGTTCGGGCGACATGCCCGCATTGATGGCGAGGACCCCATAGATGAGCCCGAACGGGATGCTTCCCACCGCCAGCGGGGCAACCGCGGCCAGGCCGGCCAGGAACTCCGCGCGTGAATCGGCCAAGGGGCTCAAAACGTGAAACCGCCGGGTCGCTCGACCCGCTCGATGGCGTCGAACAGGCGCAACAGCGGGGTGAACGCCACATAGCGCTCACACGTCTTGCGGGTGTGGCGCATCACCAGCGGAAGGTCCGCCAGGTATTGGTCCTTGCCGTCGCGGTGGTACAGGCGGGCGAAAATGCCCAGCACCTTCAGGTGCCGTTGCAGGCCCATCCACTCGAAGTCGCGGTAAAACGTGCCGAAGTCGGCATCCACCGGCAGGCCTGCCGCGCCGGCCGCCTTCCAGTAGCGAATGGCCCAATCCAGCACCCGCTCTTCCTCCCATTCGATATAGGCATCCTTCAGCAAGGAAACAAGGTCGTAGGTGACCGGTCCGCGCACCGCATCCTGGAAATCCAGGATGCCGGGATTCCTGCTGTTTCCGGCGGCAGGCGGCGCGACCATCAGGTTGCGCGAATGAAAGTCGCGATGGACAAACAGCGCAGGTTGGGCGAGGTTGTTCGCGATCAAGGTCTCGAACGCGCTTCTCAGATCGGTTGCCTGGCGGTCGCTGAGGGAAAACGCATGATGCCGCCCGATGAACCACTCGGGCAGCAACTCCATTTCGCGCAGCAGCAGCGCACGATCGTACGGCGGCAAGGTGGATGCGTCGCACAGGCATTGCATGTCGACCAGCGAGGCGATCGCGTCGCCATACAGCGCATCCGCGCAGCCCGGATCGGCCTGCAACGCCGTCAGGTATGTCTGGGTGCCCAGGTCCGGAAGCAGCAAGAACCCGTTCGTCATGTCGCGGGCGAGGACGCGTGGCACATTCAGGCCGGCAGCGTCCAGCAATCCGGCGACATGGACGAACGGCGCGCAGTCTTCCTTGTCGGGGGGCGCATCCATGACGATCCGGGATTCCGCGCCGTTATCGAAACGCAGGCGGAAATAACGCCGAAAACTGGCGTCGGACGATGCCGGTTCCATGGCTGGCCGGATGCCGGGAAAGCATCGATCGACAAACTGTTGCAGGGCTTCGAGTCGGTCCACGAAATTGGGCTGCACATGGCTACCGACATTGGGGCTTGCCGTCTCTGGGGCTCGCCTTTGCCGGCCCGGAATGCGCGGGCTGGTGACTTATAATCGCTTGAATTTTATCGGAATCATTCGACCGCGCCGACCCAGGCGCGTTTGTTTTTTCCCCAGCGCATGCCGATATTTCGCAATTGCCGGTCCCTGCTGGCGGCGCTTGCCGCCGTTTTCGTGGCGGCGCCTTGGGCGTCGGCCGAGGACGTGGCACGGGCGGACCATGGCGAGAATCGGGCGGGGCGACTTGCCCTCAAGGTTGAGCGGGAACTGAAACCGGCACGCGAGAGGGCGGGGCCGCTTCCGGTATTTGTCGAGGGACTGCGGATATCCGGCGAATCCGGACGTTCCACCCAAGTCGACGGTGACGCGCAATTGCGCAAGCAGGACGCGGTGATCAAGGCCGACAGGATCAACTATCGCGTTGTCACCGACGAGCTTGACGCCAACGGGAACGTCAGGATCCTGCGCAGTGGCGACCTGTTCACCGGATCTGAACTCAAACTCAAGCTTGACGCACGAACCGGAACCTTTCTTTCCGCCGAGTATTTGCTGGCCAACAACCGCGCGCGAGGGCAAGCGAGCCGCCTGGAGTTTCTCGGGCCGGACGCCTACCGCGCAAGCAACGCGACCTACACCACCTGCGGTCCGGGCAACGACGACTGGTACATGCAGGTCGGTGAATTGAAGCTCGACTATGGTCGCGATCTGGGCGAGGCGGATGATGCGAGGCTGTTCTTCAAGGGGCAGCAGATCCTGTACGTTCCCGGGATGAGTTTCACGCTCAATGATCGACGCAAGTCCGGATTTCTCGCGCCGTCCTTTGGCAGCTCGGTGCAGAATGGCCAGGAGGTACAGACGCCCTACTATTGGAACATCGCGCCGAATCGCGACTTGACGGTCACGCCAAGATACATGACCAAGCGCGGCCTGCAGACCACGGCGGCGTTTCGCTATCTTGGCGAAGGCTACCGCGGCGAAGCGCGCGGTGAAATACTCCCGGACGACCAGCAGACCAAGACCACCCGCGGCGGATTTGCGATCCTCCATAACCAGACCTTCATGCCGGGCCTCACCGGCTATCTCAATGTGAACAAGGTGTCCGACGACAGCTATTTCACGGACCTTTCCAACCGCATATCCGCGACCTCCCAGACATTTCTGCCGCGCGAAGGTTTTATTCAATACGCGGCGCAGTGGTACACCCTCTATGCGAGGACTCTGAGTTACCAGACGCTCAGGGACCCGCTCAATCCGGTTGTTTCCCCGTACGGGCGACTCCCGCAATTGATGTTCAACACCCGCCGCTACGACACCGCCGGCTTTGATCTGAATTTCAACGCGGAGTACAACCGGTTCTCGCACCCGACGCTGGTCAACGGTAGCCGGATTCACGTATCTCCGAACATCAGCTACCCCATCCTGGCACCCGGCGGCTATGTGATTCCCAAGGTGTCATGGCTGAGTACAAGTTATCAACTGCAGGACAACAACCCGGCCGGCGCACCGGCCAGTTTCTCGCGGAGCCTGCCGGCTTTCAGCCTGGACAGCGGCCTGTCGTTTGAACGACCGACAGAGTATTTCGGGCAAAGCTACACACAGACACTTGAGCCGCGCCTGTACTATTTGCGGGTCCCGGCTCGCGATCAGTCCGGCATCCCGATTTTTGATACCGGGATTGCCGATTTCAATTTCGCGCAGATCTTCTCGGAGAATGTGTATTCCGGCTCGGACAGGATCGCCGATGCCAACCAGGTGACCACGGCCGTAACGACACGGCTGTTGAGCCAAAGGGACGGCAGGGAGCGCCTGCGCTTTACTCTCGGGCAGCGTTTCTACTTCACCGAGCAGCGCGTGACATTGCCGGGAGAGACCGCCCGTTCAACCCGCAGTTCCGACCTGCTGGCCTCCTTTTCCGGAGAAGTGCTGCCAAAAGTCAACTACGACACGACTTTCCAGTACAGCCCGAACAAGAAGGAAATCCAGCGTATCAGTCATGGCGTGCGCTACACGCCAGAACCCGGCAAGACCATTTCAGCCTCATATCGCTACCAGCGTGATTTTCTTGAGCAGATCGACGTCGCGGCCCAGTGGAATTTTGGCGGAGGATGGTACGGCGTGGGGCGGTACAACTATTCTTTGCGCGATGGCCGCGTCGTGGAATCCCTGGGAGGCTTCGAGTACGATGGCGATTGCTGGGTCGGCAGGGTGGTGCTGCAGCGCTTCGCCACAGCAAGCCAGCGCGCCAGCACAGGTATTTTTTTCCAGCTTGAACTGAACGGATTGTCCCGGCTCGGGTCCAATCCCCTGGACATTTTGCGGCGCAATATCCCGGGCTACACGAAACTCAACGAAAACCAGGAACCCTTGCCGCGCTCCTTCGGCAACTACGAATGAAACTTCTGAAACGTCTGACCGCCCGTCTGCTTGCCGTGCCTTGCGCAGTGCTTGTGTCAGCCTTGGCGATTCCGGCTGCTGCGCAGATCGACAAATTGTCGCCCTCCCTGTCCAACACGGCGCCACGCTCGCGCATCGAATTGGGCGACCGCATCGTGGCGGTCGTCAATGATGAAGTGATCACCATGCGTGAACTTGGCGAACGCGTCAGGTTGGCCCGCAACCAACTGCGCAGCCAGCGCGTTGCGCCGCCTCCGGATGACGTGTTCGAGCGTCAGGTGCTCGAGCGGCTGATTGTCGACCGGGCGCAATTGCAGTTCGCGCGCGAGAACGCCATTCGCGTCGACGATGTGCAACTCGACCGTGCGGTCGCACGCATTGCCGAGGAAAATCGCATGAGCATGTCGCAATTCCGCGATGTGCTCGAGAAGGACGGAATTCCGCTGGCGAAGTTCCGCGAAGACGTGCGCAGCGACATCATCCTTTCCCGTGTGCGGGAGCGCGAGGTCGAGGGCCGGGTGACCATCAGCGAAGGGGAGGTCGACAACTTCATGGCACAGTCGGAAGGAGCGCGCAAGGACAGCTCCATGGAAATCAACCTGGCCCAGATACTGATCCGGGTACCGGAAAACGCGACACCGGAGCAATTGGCCGAGCGCCGCAAGCGTGCCGATGCGGCGCTTTCGCAATTGCGCTCGGGTGGCGATTTCGGTCAGGTTTCCGCCGCCGTATCCGATGCGCCCGAAGCGCTTTCCGGAGGCGTTCTCGGATTTCGCTCGCAGGATCGCTTGCCGGAACTGTTCCTCGATGCCGTCGCGGGCCTCAAGGAGGGCGATGTCAGCGCGGTGGTCAAGAGCGCGAACGGGTTCCATATCCTGCGTGTTGTGGGGCGGCGCGGCGGCGAGGTTCGCGCGCCGGTGACGCAGACGCGAGTCCGGCATATCCTGATCCGCACCAATGAACTCGTGTCCCAGGACCAGGCGCGGCGTCGTCTGGCGGATTTGCGTGAACGCCTGGAGAACAAGGCCGCGGATTTCGCGGATCTCGCCCGCCTGCATTCGAACGACGGCAGTGCCTCGAAGGGAGGGGATCTGGGTTGGGTGTATCCGGGCGACACCGTGCCCGAGTTCGAGAAAACGATGAACGAACTCAAGCCAGGCGAAACAAGCGCCCCGGTGCAAACCCAGTTTGGCTGGCACCTGATCCAGGTGCTCGAGCGGCGCAACGAGGACGTCAGCAAGGAGCGCCAGCGCCAGGCGGCTCGCCAGGCGTTGCGCGAGCGCAAGGCCGACGAGGCCTACCAGGAATGGCTGCGGCAGTTGCGCGACCGGGCGTTCGTCGAAATCAGGCTCGACGAACGCTAGCCCGGCGGACCGCCCGATGTCCGGCAATCGATCCACCGGCACCGGCATGCCCCCGGTCATAGCGATAACGACGGGCGAACCTGCCGGAATAGGCCCCGACATCTGCATGGCGCTCGCCGCGCGCGCAAGCGCCAGTCGCGGCGCTCGGGTGACACTTGTAGGCGATGCGGACATGCTGGCGCGGCGTGCCCGCAGATTGGGCGTGACATCCGATTATCCTGTCCTGGAACCGGGTGCGACCGCGCCGCGTGGCGTTTCTGTCATGCACGTTCCGCTCAGGCGCCCTGAAAAACCGGGAAAGCTCGATGCGGCCAACGCCGCCTATGTGCTCGAGACGCTCGACGCGGCCATCGCGGGTTGCGAGGACGGATCCTTTTCGGCGATGTCGACTGCACCGGTGCACAAAGGGGTCATCAACGATGCGGGAATCGCTTTCACCGGGCATACCGAGTACCTCGCCGATCGCACCGGCACGACCAGGGTGGTGATGATGCTCGCCGGTGGTCGGCCGATGCTGCGGGTGGCCCTCGCCACGACCCATTTGCCGTTGCGCGAAGTCGCCGACGCGATCGATATCGCCGGTCTCACACGCACCATCGAGATTCTCGTGGCCGACCTCAAGTCGCGATTCGGGATCCCGCGTCCGCGGGTGGTTGTTGCGGGACTCAACCCGCATGCCGGCGAATCCGGGCACATGGGCCGGGAAGAAATCGAAGTCATAGAACCCGCGCTTGCCGCATTGCGCAAGCGGGGCTTCACGCTGACCGGCCCGCTGCCGGCGGATACGCTTTTCACCCCGCGTGTGCTGCGCGATGCCGACGCGGTGCTGGCGATGTATCACGACCAGGGTTTGCCGGTCCTCAAGTACGCCACTTTCGGGGAAGGCATCAACATCACGCTCGGTTTGCCGCTCATTCGCACGTCGGTCGATCACGGTACCGCGCTCGATCTTGCCGCCACGGCTGCCGGGGCGGCGCGAGCGGATCCAGGCAGCCTGGCGACGGCCGTCAGGCTGGCGCGGGATCTTGCCTTGCGCGCCGCCGCCAGGCCAACGCGAGCAGCAGGACGGACGCGGAGATGACCGGCCAGTTGCCCAGGCGCACGTAAGGCGTCGCGCCGGTCCGGCCGCGCACTTCCTCTATCAGCGCGCCCTCGGTGAACGGCGCAAGCAGGCGGACCACCTTGCCGTCCGCGCCAATGACCGCGGTCATGCCGGTGTTGGTTGCGCGCAGCATCATCCGGCCGGTTTCGAGCGCGCGCATGCGGCTGACCTGCAGGTGCTGATGTGGTGCGAGCGAATCCCCGAACCACGCGATGTTGCTGATGTTGACAAGCAGGCTTGCTTCCGGCAACTGGCGGATGATCTCTTCTCCAAAAAGGTCCTCGTAGCAGATGTTGATGGCCACGCGCTGGCTGCCCAGCCGCATCGGCCGCGGTGTCTCGCTGCCGCGCGTGAAGTCTCCGAGAGGAATCTTCATGGCGTCGACAAACCAGCGGAAGCCCCAGGGGATGAACTCGCCGAACGGCACAAGGTGGAACTTGTCGTACCGCTGGGTCTCGTCGGCCCCCAGGCTGACGGCGCTGTTGAAATAGCGTTCGGTGGATTCCGCACGCGGCACACCTACCACCAGATTGGCGCCCGTATCGCGTATCCTGGTTTGCAGCCCTTCAAGGTAGTCGCGCGGCAATGCATGCAGCATGCGCGGCAGTGCGGTTTCCGGCGTCACGATGATGTCCGCCTGGTGGGTGTCGATCAGGCGCCGATAGAGTGCCAGTGTCGACTCGAGGCGGCCCTCCTCGAATTTAAGGTCCTGGGCGATGTTTCCCTGCAGCAGCGCCACCTTTACCGGAGGCCCCGTGGCAACGGTCCAGTCGACCCGGCCAAGAATCAAACCGAGTACCAGAATGAGGGGCAAGGCGGCATCGCGCGGGCGGAAACGGCGCCAGGCCAGACCTTCCGGCCGTCGTGTCAGGTCGACCAGCGCCGCCGCGGCAAATGCGTACAGCCAACCGATTCCGTGCACGCCCACCAGTGGGGCATAGGCGGCAAACGGGCCGCCGGTACCCGCATAACCCAGAGCCAACCACGGAAACCCGGTGAACAGCCACCCGCGCAGCCATTCCATCAGTACCCAGGATGCGGGCAACGCCAGCAGTCCCGCTCCCGGGCGTGAAGTCGCAAGCAGCGCCGCAAGGCCGGTGGCCAGTGCGGGGAAGAGCGCGAGATATGCGGCAAACAGGAACACCGCAAGCGCGGCCAGGGCGGCAGGCATCCCGCCCACGTCATGCATGCTCACATAGACCCAGGAAACCCCGACCAGGAAAAAGCCCAGGCCATACATCCAGCCCATGGCCAGTGCGCGACGTGGTGTCGCATTCCTGACAAGCAGCAACAGGCCGGCGAGACCCGCGACACTCGCCGCGGCCTGGTCTGCCGGCGCGAAACCGAGGGTGGCAAATGCGCCCAGCAGCAAAGCCGCGACAAGGGTCAATCGTCCGCGGGAGACGCTCAAGGAATGCCCGGCAGACGCGTGACGCGTAGCAGATGGAGATGCCGGCTATCGGCGCGCAGCACCTGGATGCGCAGGTCGCCGGCGATGATGGATTCGCCGCGTTTGGGTATGCGGCCCATGCGGTTGATCACCAGCCCGCCGATCGTGTCCGCGTCGTCGTCGGCGAGGGCGCAATTGAAGTGCCGGTTGAAATCCGCGAGTTCGGTGCGGGCCTGGACGCGCCAGGCGCCGGCCCGGTCCGCATGAATGTTGTCCGCCGTCTCGTCGAGGTCGTACTCATCGTCGATCTCGCCCACGATCTGCTCGAGCACGTCCTCGATGGTCACCAGCCCGGCGACGCCGCCGTATTCATCGACGACGATGGCGATGTGATTGCGGTTGGCGCGGAACTGCCTGAGCAGGTCGTTGAGGCGCTTGGATTCCGGAATGAACACCGCGGGCCGCAGGATTTCGCGGATGTGCAGTTCCTGACCCGCATAGACCCGCAGGAGGTCCTTGGCCAGGAGGATGCCGATGACCTCGTCCAGATTGCCGTCGACCACCGGAAAGCGCGAATGGCCGCTCTTGAGGATGCGCGGCAGGAACTCCTCGGCCGGCGTCGCGATGTCGATGACATCCATGCGCGCGCGAGGCACCATGATGTCGCTTGCCGACAGCTCGGAGGTTTGCAGCACGCCTTCGATCATGGCGAGCGCTTCCGCATCGAGCAGGTCGCGCTCACGCGCGGAATGCAACAGCGCGATGAGCTGCTCGCGGTCTTCGGGTTTGCGCATCAGGAGCGCCGAGAGGCGTTCGAGCAGGCGGGGTCTTGCCTGGGCGGGAGGTTCTTCCATGGGAACGACGGTGGTGGCGCGGCTGAAGGATGATGCGAAACCGGTTGCCTGGTCTCGCCCTAGGCCGCACGGTGCATCATTGCTTTCCTCGGCTTGCCGGTCACCGGTGATTCGACGTAGGGATTGCCAAAACCCAGTGTATCCAAGATTTCGATCTCGCGCGATTCCATGAGTTTCGCCTCGCCGGCCTTCTCGTGGTCGAAACCGAGCGCATGCAGGGCGCCGTGGACGGTGAGATGCGCATAGTGGGCGGCAAGCGACTTGCCCTGCTCGCGCGCCTCGCGGGCGACCACCTGCGCGCACAGCACGATGTCCGCGGCAGGCGGCGTGCCGCCGTACGCGAAAGTCAGCACGTTGGTGGCGTAGTCGCGGTTGCGGAAGTCGCGATTGAGGCATCGTGCCTCGACCGCATTGACCACGCGCAGGGCAACGGAGGCATCAGCCGGCAATACGGACGACAGCCAGCGCCTGAAGCGCGCCGGTCGCGGTATGCCGGGCAGCTTGCTGACAATCTGGATTTCCGGCGCCGCCATGCGGGTTCACGCGGCGCGCGGTCGGCCCCCGCGCAGCAGCGCATCGGCCACATCGGCGCGGCCGTCTGCCGGCTGGTTCGCGGTATATGCCTCATAGGCGGCGACGATGCGGCCCACCAGCGGATGGCGCACCACATCGTCTGAAGTGAAACGCGTCATCGCCACCCCGCGCACGCCGGAGAGCACTTCCTGGGCCTCGATCAGGCCGCTTTTGCTGCCGCGCGGCAGGTCCACCTGGGTGGGATCGCCGGTGACCACCGCCTTGGCGCCGAATCCCATGCGCGTCAGGAACATCTTCATCTGCTCGGGCGTGGTGTTCTGCGCCTCGTCCAGGATGATGAACGCGTGGTTGAGGGTGCGACCGCGCATGTAGGCAAGCGGCGCGATCTCGATGGCGCCCTTCTCGAACATCTTGCCCACGCGGTCGAATCCCATCAGGTCGTAGAGCGCGTCATACAGGGGGCGCAGGTAAGGGTCGACCTTCTGCGCAAGGTCGCCCGGCAGGAAGCCCAGGCGCTCGCCAGCCTCCACCGCGGGGCGTACCAGGACAATGCGCTTGACGGCGTCGCGCTCGAGCGCATCCACGGCGCATGCTACCGCCAGGTAGGTCTTGCCGGTGCCTGCCGGGCCGATGCCAAAGGTGACATCGTGGGCAAGGATGCTGTCGAGATAGGCGCGCTGGTTCGGTGTGCGCCCGGCAAGGTCGCGCTTGCGGGTCATCAGTCGTGGCGCGTCACCGTCTTCAGCCACCGGGTTTGCACTGTCGACGATGGAGAGTTGGACGACATCGGGTTCGAGTACGGCGTTGGCTCGCGAATACAGTGCTTCCAGCAGGTCGGATGCCCGCTCCACGGCGCCTGCATCACCGCGCACGGTCATGCGCTCGCCGCGCCGCGTGATGCTGACGTCAAGCGCCACTTCGATCTGGCGCAGGTTGGCGTCGAGCGGACCGCACAGGTTGGATAGCCGCCGGTTGTCGGCCGGTTCGAATCGCAGTTCTCTGGAGGGGCGTGCCAACGTTGATATGCCTCAGTCGACGGTGACGATTTCGCCGCGCAGCGAATGCGGCAGTGCGGCCGTGATGGTGACATCGACGAGCTCGCCGACCAGGCGCGCATGGCCGGCGAAATTGACGACCCGATTGTTTGCAGTGCGGCCACGCAGTTCGCTGGCATCCTTGCGGGACGCGCCTTCGACGAGCACGCGCTCGACCTTGCCGACCATGGCACGGCTCAAGGCGGCAGCCTGTTCCTCGACGCGGGATTGCAAGCGAGCCAGGCGCCGCTGCCGGATCTCGTGCGGCGTGTCGTCGGACAGGTCGGCGGCCGGTGTGCCCGGCCGGCGCGAATACAGGAAGCTGAACGCGCCATCGAATCCGACGTCTTCGATCAGTTGCATCGTGGCTTCGAAGTCCGCTTCCGTCTCACCCGGGAAACCGACGATGAAGTCGGTCGAAAGCGACAGGTCCGGGCGCACCGCGCGCAGGCGGCGGATGATGGATTTGTACTCCAGCACGGTGTAACCGCGTTTCATCGCCGCCAATACCCGGTCGCTGCCGGCCTGCACGGGCAGGTGAAGCTGCGACACCAGCTTCGGCACCCGCGCATAGACGCCGATCAGGCGCTCGGTCATTTCCTTGGGGTGCGAGGTGGTGTAGCGAATGCGTTCGATTCCCGGGATTTCGGCCACGTATTCGATCAGCAGCGCGAAGTCGGCGATCTCGCCGTCCGCGGTGGCGCCACGGTAGGCGTTGACATTCTGCCCCAGCAAGGTGACTTCGCGTACGCCCTGTTGCGCGAGTCCGGCAATCTCGGTGAGCACACCGTCCAAGTCGCGCGAGATTTCCACGCCACGGGTATACGGCACGACACAGAAGCTGCAATATTTTGAGCAGCCTTCCATGATTGAAACAAACGCGGTGGCGCCGTCGGTGCGCGCAGCAGGCAGGTTGTCGAACTTTTCGATTTCAGGAAAGGAAATGTCGACTTGCGGCGTGCCGGTGGCGCGGCGCTGGCGGATCAGTTCCGGCAGGCGATGCAGGGTTTGCGGGCCGAAGACGACGTCGACGTAGGGCGCGCGCGCCACGATCGCCGCGCCTTCCTGGCTGGCAACACAGCCACCCACCCCGATGATGAGCGCCGGATTCTGCTGCTTGAGCAGGCGCGCCCGTCCAAGGTCGGAAAACACCTTCTCCTGCGCCTTCTCGCGCACCGAGCAGGTATTGAACAGGATGACATCCGCCTCTTCCGGCGTCTCGGCTTTTTCGAGCGCATCTGAAGCGCCCAGAACGTCTGCCATCTTGTCCGAGTCGTACTCGTTCATCTGGCAGCCGAAGGTCTTGATATAGAGCTTTTTCGGCATGGTGTGCAGGTAACCGTTGTTGAGCGGGGCTGCGAATCGAAGGTCCGCTCGCGCGGACACGGCTATTTAGGCGGTACCGGGTCGGGCGTGGCGATTTCCTCGTCAGTCAGGATCCATACGGACTGGACCAGTCCCGTGGTGGCCTCGAGCAGGTACTTGACCCTGAGGGTGCCGGTGACGGCGCCATGCATCTGCAGGTAATTGTTGCGGTCGAATATGCGTGCACCGGGCGCAAGCCGCGCTGCACGCCCGTCGACAAGCACATCCGGCCCTCCGCTGAAGATGAAGGTGGCGCGTTTCGCGGCAGCCGGGATCGACACGATCCGCTGGACTTGCGCCACCGCACTGAACGTGAAACTCACGCAGAGTGCAGCACACAGCAGGCGAATGAACTTGGACATAAGCGCCTGATTTTATCATTCATCGCGCCAACCACCCGTCGACCTCGGCGCAATTCCACACCGGCCGGAAGCGTTGCTGGCGCACGGCAGTGCGCAGTCCGGACGATTTTTATGGCTGAATTTGGTGGCGATTCAGGGATTCGAACCCCGGACCCGCGGATTATGATTCCGTTGCTCTAACCGACTGAGCTAAATCGCCGTGGCACGCGAGATCTCGCGAGGCGGCGGATTATGGCCGATGGCCTGTCCGGTGTCAAACCATCTTTGCGTGCAAGGAGTGCAAGCGAAGGCACAGCGAAACTGCGTGTTGCATCACGGCACAAATCTCAAAAAGTAAGCATTTATTTAATAAAATCAAAGACTAATTTCTGTAAATTTACTGTGCGGCGCACAATTTTTTGCGTATTATCGGAGGTCTTCACAAAATTGTGCGGTCGGGAAGCGACATCGGCTTCCGCAAGATATGCGGAAGCCAAGAGGTGATTCGTCCCACCCGACCCGGGGAATTTGCACGATGAAAATCTGCGTGGTGGGCGCCGGCTCGATCGGTGGGTTGTTGGGTGTCAAGCTGGCATTGGCGGGACACGAAGTCACATTGATCGCACGTGGCGCCAATCTCGCGGCGATCAAGGCCAATGGCATGACGCTGCAGATGCACGATGGCCAGGAATTTGTGGCGCGCGACATCAAGGCGACCGACCGCATCCCGGATGCAGGTCCGCAGGACCTGGTGATCCTTGGCATGAAAGCCCATCAGGTCGAACCCGTTGTCGATGACCTGCCGTCGCTCTGCCATGACGACACTCTGATCCTGCCGATGCAGAACGGCATTCCCTGGTGGTATTTCCAGCGCCATGGCGGCCTGCACGAAGGCAAGACCGTCGCATCCGTCGATCCGACCGGGCGCATCGCCGCTGCCATCGATCCGCGCCGCCTGATCGGCTGCGTGGTCTACCCGGCAGCCGAGATCGCCGCGCCGGGCGTGATCCGGCATATCGAAGGCGAGCGCTTTCCGGTGGGCGAACTCGATGCATCGATGGGCGGCCTGGAGAGCGAGCGCGTGAAGCGGGTATCCGAGGTGTTGGTCGGCGCTGGATTCAAGTCGCCGGTCCTGCCTTCGATCCGCTCGGAAATCTGGCTCAAGTTATGGGGCAATCTCACCTTCAATCCGATCTCGGCGCTCACCCACTCGACGCTGGTCGACATTTGCCAGTACCCGCTGACGCGCGAGCTCGCGCGCAAGATGATGAAGGAGGCCGAAGAAGTGGCGGCCAAACTCGGGGTGGCGTTCCGCGTCGACATCGACCGCCGCATCGCGGGGGCCGAGAAGGTCGGCAAGCACAAGACTTCCATGCTGCAGGACATCGAGGCCGGGCGCGATCCCGAGATCGACGCCCTGGTAGGCGCGGTGATCGAACTGGGCAACACCGTCGATGTTTCGGTGGCGCATATCGAAGCCGTGTACGCCATGGTCAAGCTGCTCGGCCGCACCATGAAGGAAGAAAAGGTTTACGTTAGGGCGCACCCGATCCTCTGAGCGGAAAAAAGTACAAACCTGCTTTTTTCCGGATTGATCTGATCTGAATCGCCGGCGAAGCCGGTCGATTCATCAAGGAAGTGTTTACGCCGGTTAGGCCGCGCGACTTTGGTTAGCCTCTTCGAAACCCCGCTAAGGTATCCTTGCCGACGTGAGACACGACGTTGCAATCATCGGGGCGGGGCTGTCGGGAATGGCCCTCGGTCTGGCGCTTTCCCAGGCGGGCAGGCGCGTTGTAGTCCTGGATGCTCGCCCTGCGCCACAGCACGCTCCCTTGCCCGCCGGTGAATTTGACGCCCGCATCTACGCCATCAGTCCGGCCTCGGCGGTCTGGCTGGCACATACGAAGATGTGGGGCGCGCTCGACCCGACGCGGATTGCGCCTGTTTACGACATGCAGGTCTATGGTGACCAGGCCACGACGCTCTCGCCCGGGCTGGACTTGTCGGCGTACAGGGCCGGCATAGGCGAGTTGTGCACCATCGTCGAGGAGCGCGAGCTTTCCCGCGTGCTGGCGGACGCGGCGCGTTTTTCGGCATCGCTTGAGGTTCTGCGTCCGGTTCAGGTAGCCTCGCTTGAAGCGAACGCCGACGAGGCGCGCATCATTCTCGCGGACGGCCGTGTCATCGAGTCGGAACTTGTGGTTGGCGCCGACGGTGGTCGATCCTGGGTGCGGGAGCATGCCGGCATAGCGGTCGAACACTTCGACTACCGGCAAAGCGCGGTGGTCGCGAACTTCCGCTGCGAAAAGCCGCACCACAACATCGCGTCGCAATGGTTCCGCGTGGAGGAAGATGGCGCGTCCGGCATCCTTGCGTGGCTGCCGCTGCCCGACAACTGCATTTCCATGGTGTGGTCGGTCAGTACCGCGTTTGCCGGCGAGTTGGTCGGACTGGACGGGGAAGCATTGTCTGCGCGGGTTGCGCAGGCCGGCATGCACAAGCTCGGCAGGTTGACCTGCATTGGCGCGCCCGCGGCGTTTCCGTTGCGAAACCAGCGTGCGAATCGCTTGATCGGAGCGCGCCTTGCCCTGGTGGCGGATGCCGGGCATGTCCTGCATCCTCTGGCGGGGCAGGGCCTCAACCTTGGTTTCGGGGATTGCGCGCGCCTGTGCGCAGCGCTTGCTGGCGCGCGCGATTGCGGCGACCCGCTGGTCTTGCGTGCGTACGAGCGCGCCCGCAAGGCGGCGCTGGCGGAAATGCATGCCGTCACCCACGGCATGGCCAGGCTTTTCGCGCTTGAGCACCCGGTCGCCCGCAATCTGCGCAACTTCGGATTGAACCTTGCCGGCCGCTTGCCGGTCATACCCAAAATCATCGTCCGCGGCGCGATTCGCGGATAATACGAAGGCTGACCGCACCGGATCGTCCGCAAGAAGGGTGCAGGCAGACCAAACCATGGGCCCCAACATGACCAGAACCTTTTCCTTCGCCGGCGCTTGCCTGGCGTTTTTCGTTGCAGCGTTTGCTTTCGCTCAGGAAACCTCGAAGGAGCCGCTCAAGATCGGCGGGCCGGAAGCCAACATCAAGCGCCTGTTGGAATCGCGCATGCGGCCTGGCACGGTGATCGATGGTGTTACCCGTACGCCATTCTTTGGGTTGTTCGAGGTGCGCGTCGGCGGCGAGGTGATCTACACCGACGAGAGGGTGACCTACCTGTTCCATGGCAACGTGCTCGACGGCAAGACCATGGAAAATCTCACCCAGGAGCGCATCGACAAGCTCTCCGCGATCAGATTCGATGACCTGCCGGTGGCTTCCAGCATCAAGCAGGTCAACGGCAGCGGCAAGCGCAAGCTGGCTTACTTCGCCGACCCCAATTGCGGCTACTGCAAGAAATTCGAGCGCGAAACGCTGGCGAAGATCCCCGACGCCACCATCTACATCTATCTGTATCCGATCCTGTCCCCCGATTCGGTGGTGAAGTCCAAGGCCGTGTGGTGCTCCGCCGACAAGCTCAAGTCATGGAACGACTGGATGCTCAGGGGACAGCCGCCTTCGGGTTCCGGTGCGTGCGACAACCCGATCGAGAGCGTGCAGGCGCTGGGCCAGAAAATGCGGGTCAATGCCACGCCGACACTGTTCCTCGCGAATGGCCGCCGCATACCCGGCGCAATTTCGCTGGCGCAACTGGAAGCCGCGATCAACGAAGCCGCGAAATAGGTCTGCCATGACCCAGGACGAACTCAAGGCCGCCGTCGCGCGCGAGGCGATCAAGCATGTCGTGCCCGACGCCATCGTGGGGGTCGGCACCGGTTCCACCGCCAACCTTTTCATTGACGAACTCGCCAAGATGCGTGACCGCATCAGGGGCGCGGTGGCCAGTTCCGTGCGCAGTGCGGAGCGCCTCGCCGGTCACGGCATCCGCGTGCTGGACTTGAACGACGTCGATGACATTCCGGTCTATGTCGATGGTGCCGACGAGGTGACCGCGAGCCTGGCAATGATCAAGGGCGGCGGCGGCGCGCTCACGCGCGAAAAGATCGTGGCAGCCGTGGCGAAGCGTTTTGTCTGCATTGCCGACCAAACCAAGCTGGTCGCACAGCTGGGCCGGTTCCCGCTGCCGGTCGAGGTCATTCCGATGGCGCGTTCACACGTTGCTCGCGCCCTGGCAGCCATGGGTGGCAAGCCCACGCTGCGTGCGGGGTTTGTCACCGACAACGGCAACGAAATCCTCGATGTCGCCGGGCTCTCCATTGCCGACCCGGTGGCGATGGAGACGCAGATCAATCAGATCATCGGCGTGGTGACGGTGGGCCTGTTTGCCCGGCGCGGCGCCGACGTGTTGCTGCTCGGCACCGCCGACGGAGTCAAGACCATGCGCGCGGGTGGCGCCTGAAGCCTGCGGGCTCTCAGGCGGCAGGCGGCACGTAGCCCGACGCGGCGTCGGCGCTGCCTTCGAAGAGGAATTTCTCGGCCTGCTCCATCAGGTATTTGCGCGCGCGCGGGTCCGCGCCCGACAGGCGGTTTTCGTTGATCAGCATGGTCTGGTGCTTGAGCCACATGCCCCATGCCTCCTTCGAAATGCCTTCCCATACCTTCTTGCCGAGTTCGCCCGGATAGGGCGGAAAATCGAGCCCCTCGCCTTCGCGACCGAGCTTGACGCATTGAACCATTCGAGCCATTTGTTGCTCTCCAGAAAAATCGGAAACTGAAAACCCGTAGTTTACGCGGCGACGCGCGCTCGCTCAGTACGGTGCTCAGAGCTTCTTGAGGAAGATTTTCGACTGGCGCTGGAAGTTGTAGAGCTTCTGCCTGGCCTCGGGCAACTCATCGAGGCTGCCTTCGACAAAGCCGTGCTCGATGAACCAGTGCGCCGTGCGCGTGGTCAGGACGAACAGGCGCTTGATGCGGAACTGCCGCGCCTTGGCTTCCATGCGCGAAAGCAATTGCTCGCCGTAGTTGCGGCCGCGGTAGCCGGGCGACACCACGAAGCAGGCCATCTCGGCCAGCCCTTCGCGCGAGAACGGGTAGAGCGCCGCGCAGCCGGCGATCACGCCGTCATGGTCGATCACGCTGAACTGGCCGATCTCGGCTTCCAGCTTCTCGCGTCCGCGACGCACCAGCGTGCCGTCGGCTTCCAGGGGTTCTATCAGCTTCAATACACCGCCGACGTCCTCGATGGTGGCGTCACGCATGGTCTCGAGACCGGCCTCGGTGATCATGGTGCCGATGCCGCCGTAGGAGAACAGTTCCATCAGGAGCGCGCCATCGGTTTCACGCGGAATCAGGTGCGTGCGCGCCACCCCGCCCTTGGAGGCGCGCACGGTCGCATCCAGCGCCCGCAGGGTGTCATCGCTCATGCCGGAGAGTTCCGGAGATTGCGCCGCCGCCTTGAACAGCATTTCGGCCTCGGCGGCGGCGAGTTCGCGGGAAATTTCCTGCGCCCTGGCGCGCTTGGTCTTGGCGCCGGGCAGGGGGGGCAGCCCGGCGGCGTCGATCAGGAAGATGAGCTTTTCGGCATCGAGCGCGATGGCCACGCTGGCGGCCACGTCCTCCATCATCAGGTTGAACGCCTCGCCGGTGGGCGAATAGCCGATCGGCGTCAGGAGCACGATGTCGCCGTTGCTGAGTGCGTGGTGGATGGTCTCGGCGTCGATATCGCGCACATTGCCGGAAAACTGGAAGTCGAGCCCATCGATCACACCCACCGGCTGCGCGGTGATGAGGCTGCCGCTCATCAGGCGCACGCCTTCCGACTGCGCCATCGGGGTGTTGGGCAGGCCGAAGGAAAAACGCTGCTCGAATTCGATGCGCAAGCGGCCCACCGCCTCCTTGACGCAATCCATCGCCTTTGGGTGCGTGATGCGCAAGCCATGCTGGAAGTCGGTGGTCAAGCCACGCGCCGCCAACGCAGCGTTGATCTGAGGACGCGAGCCGCACACGATCACCACGCGAATGCCGATCGAGGTGAGCAGGTTGATGTCCTGGGTGAGCGACTCCACCTGTCCCGATTCGACGATCTCGCCGCCGAAGGCGATGACGAAGGTCTTGCCGCGAAAGGCATGCAGCCACGGCGCGGCCGAGCGGAACCAGGTGACAAAATCGGCGGTGTGATGCGGGCGGATGGGCGGCGGCAAGTTCGTTGTCCGGCGGCGTGGGTGGCAGTTCATTTTATATGGCCGCCAGCGGCGCGCGCGAGGAAATTTCGCCGCCAGGCACGGTTTGCGTGGCGCGCGAGTCACGCTCGGCTAGAATCCGCGCCCTATGTCGCGCCTCCCATCACTCTCCCCCGCGGCGCAGGCCGCGCGCGTGGCGCGCCTGCCGGCGATCACCTATCCGGAGGACTTGCCGGTCTCGGCCAGGCGCACCGACGTCGCGGCGGCCATCCGTGACCACCAGGTGGTGATCGTCTGCGGCGAGACCGGCTCAGGCAAGACCACCCAGTTGCCGAAAATCTGCCTCGAGCTCGGGCGCGGCATCGCCGGGCTGGTCGGCCACACCCAGCCGCGGCGCATCGCCGCACGCGCCACCGCAGCGCGCATCGCGCAGGAGCTGGGCACCGAGCTTGGAACGGCCGTGGGCTACAAGATCCGCTTCAACGAGAAGGTCGGGCGCGACTCCTACGTCAAGCTCATGACCGACGGCATACTTCTGGCGGAAACCCAGGGCGACCCCGACCTCAAGGCCTACGACACCCTCATCATCGACGAGGCGCATGAGCGCTCGCTCAACATCGACTTTCTGCTGGGGTACCTCAAGCAGCTGCTGCCGCGCCGGCCGGACCTCAAGCTGATCGTCACCTCGGCCACCATCGACGCCGATCGATTCGCGCGGCATTTCGAGTCGGCCCGCGGTCCGGCGCCGGTGATCGAAGTGTCCGGACGCCTGTATCCGGTGGAAGTGCGTTACCGTCCGGTACGCCACCCCGACATGGCCGAAGACGAGGAACGCGACATCGAGGACGCCATCGTCGACGCAGTCGACGAGTGCGCCATCGCGGGGCGTGGCGATATCCTGATCTTCCTGCCCGGCGAGCGCGAGATACGCGACACCGCCGACCTGCTCTCGCGCCACGCGACCGGTACCCGTACCCCACTGGAGATACTGCCGCTCTATGCGCGGCTTTCCGCGCAGGATCAGGAGCGCATCTTCAAGCCAGGCGGCGCGTTGCGGCGCGTGGTGCTGGCCACCAATGTGGCGGAAACGTCCCTCACCGTGCCGGGCATACGCTTCGTCATCGACACCGGCCTGGCGCGCGTCAAGCGCTACAGCTATCGCAACAAGGTCGAGCAGTTGCAGGTCGAGAAGGTCTCGCAGGCTGCGGCCAACCAGCGCGCCGGACGATGCGGCCGGGTCGCCGCCGGCATCTGCATCCGCTTGTACGGCGAGACGGACTACACCGCCCGTCCGCGCTTCACCGACCCGGAGATCCTGCGCTCCTCGCTGGCGTCGGTGATCCTGCGCATGAAATCGCTCAAGCTGGGGGAGATCGAGGCGTTTCCGTTTCTGGAAGCGCCGCCGCCGAAGGCGATCGCCGACGGTTACCAGCTATTGCAGGAACTCGGCGCCCTCGGCGAAGACAACCTGCTTACACCCACGGGTCAGGAGCTTTCGCGGTTGCCGCTCGACCCGCGCATCGGGCGCATGATCCTGGGTGGACGGGACCGCCAGGCGCTGGCCGAACTGCTCATCATCGCCTCTGCCTTGTCGGTTCAGGACCCGCGCGACCGCCCGCTCGAACGCCAGGCCGCCGCCGACCAGGCGCATGCGCGCTTCAAGGACGAGAAGTCCGAGTTTGCCGGCTACCTCAAGCTGTGGGCGTTTTTCGAGGAGGCGCGCGACGAGTTGACCAACCGCAAGCTCGCGGCGGCCTGTCAGAAGAACTTTCTTTCCGTGCGTCGCATGCGCGAGTGGCGCGACGTGCACAGCCAGTTGGTCCAGCTCGCCGAGGAGCAGGGCTGGCGCATCAGCGAAAAGCCGGCCAACCACGAACAGATCCATCGCGCGCTGCTCACCGGCCTGTTGGGCAACATCGGTCTGAAAAGCGATGCCGAAGCGCACTATCTGGGCGCGCGCGGCATCCGCTTCTATCCACACCCCGGCTCTTCACTCGGCCGCAAGGCCGGCAAGTGGGTGATGGCCGCCGAACTGGTCGAGACCACCCGCCTGTATGCGCGCACCCTCGCCAACATCGACCCGCAATGGCTGGAAGAAGCCGGGGCGCATCTGCTCAAGCGCTCCTGGCACGACCCGCGCTGGGAGAAGAACGCCACCCGTCCAATGGCGCTGGAACGCGCGACCCTTTACGGCATTCCGGTCTACACCCAGCGGCGCATCGAGTACGCCAAGGTGGACCCGAAGCATGCACGTGAGCTGTTCATTCGCGGCGCGCTGGTGGCGGGCGAAATCGAGACCCGCGCGCCGTTTTTCACCCACAACCAACGCCTGACCCGCGAGATCGAGGAACTCGAGCACAAGTCGCGCCGCCCCGACGTGCTGGTCGACGATGAGCTGATATATGCGTTCTACGACGCGGTCATTCCCGCGCGGGTGGTCGACGGCACCACCTTCGAGATCTGGCGCAAGGAAGCCGAGCGTGCAGACCCGAAGCAGCTATTCCTCAAGCGCGACGACTTGATGCGCCACGAGGCGGCGGGCATCACCACGGACCTGTTTCCCAAGAAGGCGCGCCTGTCGGCCGGGCCGATCGAGTTCGCGTTTTCCTATCACTTTGAACCAGGCTCGCCGCGCGATGGTGTGACCGCGACTGTGCCGCTGGCGGCCCTCAATCAGGTCGACGCAGACCGGTGCGACTGGCTGGTGCCGGGCATGCGCAAGGAAAAGGCGCTGGCGCTGCTCAAGTCCTTGCCGCAGAAACTCCGGCGCGGCTGCGTACCCTTGCCGGATTTCGCCACCGGCTTCGCGGCCGCGCATTCCGGCGAGGCCGTGCCGGCGGGCACCATGGCAACTGCGCTGGGACGCTGGATTCGCGAGAAGACCGCGGTCGTGGTGCCTGTGGATGCCTTCAAGCTGGAAACCGTGCCGACGCATCTGGTGATGAATTTCAAGGTGGTCGACGAGCATGGCCGCCAGCTCGACATGGGCCGCAACCTCGTGCAACTGCGTGCGGCACATGCCGACCGCGCAACCGCCAGTTTCGCCAACACGGCGCGCGCAAAACTCGGTGGCGGCACGGCTCCCGCCAGCGGGGCGGCACGCACCGACGCAAAAGCCGCTGCGCTGCCCGGGCGCGTACTGCACGAGGGGCGTACCCAGTGGGATTTCGGCGAACTCGAAGAAATTGTCGAAGTCGGTGCGCTGATCGGCTATCCGGCGCTGGTCGATACCGGCGGCGCCGTCAACGTGGAGTTGTTCGATGAACCGGGCGCCGCGGGCGTCGCGCATATCAAGGGCCTTGCGCGCCTGCTGCGCCTGGCGCTGGTGGACCAGATCCGCTTTCTGGAAAAAAACCTCAACGTTCGTGCCATCGGCCTCATGTATGCACCTTTCGGCGGCGAGCGCGAACTGGTGACGCAACTGATCGAGGCCGCCCTCCGCCGCGCCTGTCTGGCCACGCCGCTACCGCGCAGCGAAGCCGAGTTTGCAAAGCGGCGCGACGAAGGGCGCGCGCGCCTGTCGCTCATCGCCCAGGAAATCACCGGGCTCATCACCCGCGTGCTCGAGGCGCATCAGGCGATGCAGAAAAAGCTGGTGGGCGCCAAGGCCTTCACGGCTGCCGCCCAGGACATCGCGGCGCAGATGCAGCGCCTGCTGCCCAAGGATTTCATCGTCGCGTTGCCCTACGAACGGCTGGCGCATATGCCGCGTTACCTGCAGGCGATCTCGGTGCGGATCGACAAGCTGCGCGCCGACCCGGCACGAGATACGCGACTGACGGCCGAATTCACCCCGTTGGCTCAGGCATGGCAACGGCGCATGATCGAATTGGCGCGTGCAGGCTCGATGGATCCGCGTCTCGAGGAATTCCGCTGGCTGCTGGAGGAATTGCGGGTTTCGCTGTTCGCGCAGGAACTGCGCACCCCGATGCCGGTGTCGGTCAAGCGCCTGACCAAGGTATGGGAGACTTACCGGTCGCTTTGAATGCCGCGCCACTTGCGCAGGACGGCGACGAGTTCACGATCGGCAGCCGGACTCAGTATCACCAGCGGCGAATATCCGCGGCGCGATGCCCGTTCCAGGGTGATCGCGATCAGCACGGCGGTGATGAGCATGTTCTGCCAGCCTACCAGTGGCCATTGTCCGGACCAGGCGATCTCGTGGGCGGTGGAAAACGGCGCGAAATACCAGATGCCCCAGATGTCGTCCGGGCCGTTGCCGCGCGAGCCCAACAGATCGCAGGCGAAGTGCAGGTGGACCGCGACCAATGACAACGCTGCCGTCATCAACCGGCGATGTGCTACGGCATAAGCAATGAACGCGAACACCAGCGCCGCCGCGAGGCCGTGGCCGTATAGCCTGTGGAACGTCTGGTAGTAGTCGGTTTCCGCAAGGCCCAGGGTTCTGGTGGCAAAGTCGATCACGATGCCCAGCCCGTCCAGGTCAGGCAGCACGCCGGCCGTGGCCACGATGGCCTTGTCACGCCGGTTGGGCAGAGCCCTTTCCAGGGCGGTCCATCCGACGAGGATATGCGTGATCGGGCTCATTGAGGCGTGTTTGGTGGAGCTTTGGATCAGGGCTTGTTTGCCACGATGCGCGCGCCACCCAGCTTGCCTGCCGAGAACAGGCCGACAAAAAAGCTGTAGGTATGGTCCCAGGCGGCGAAATGCGCTTCGCCGAATTTGGCAACCGTGGTGTCGCGCAAGCCGCGGTACATTGCCAGGCGCTTGACCAGGGTGTCGGTCCACATGGCTGACAAGTCCTCGTTGCCGCGCATCTGCAAGCCGTTGTCCCGCAACAGGGCGAGGTAGCGATCCACGGAGGCCACGCCGGGCGCATGCATCTCGGCACCCATGCGCGACTCCTCGTCCGCTGTCAGCGGCACCCGCAAGGTCACGTCGGTAAACGCGAGGGTGCCGCCGGCTTTCAGGACGCGCGCGCATTCGGCGATAACCGCAGGCTTGTCAGGCACATGCAACCAGGCCTCCTGGCTGATGACGATGTCGAAACCATTTGCCTCGAACGGCATCGCGGTCGCGTCGCCGTGACGAAAGTCCACGCGATCGGCGAGCCCCACGCGCCGGGTCAGGCGTTCGGCCGCTTCCACCCGCGAAAGGGTGAAATCCAGGCCAGTGACGCGGCAGCCGATGCGATGGGCCAGCCAGCGCGCCGGGCCGCCCATGCCGCTGCACACGTCGAGCACATGGAGTCCGGGCCCGATGCCGGCGCGATCGGCCAACGCGTCGACGACGTCGATTCCGCCATAGTGGTCCTGGTCGAAGTCCTTGAGCTGGTCCTGGGTGAGATTGTCCGGGTCATCGCCGCGCGCGCGCAGCTTGGCCAGGATCTCGTCCTCATTGATGGGATGGGTGTCGTAGAAACGGACGACGCCGGCCTTTTGTGTATCCAAGTGATTCTCCCGGGTTGGCTGCTGCAAGTGGCTGTGCCGCGGCCTGGATTTGCCGTTTGCTCCCATTTTCCGGCCATGAACTTCAGTGCGCGGGAAATTCTCTCACGCTCAGCATCACGGGAGACTCACCCGCAGGCAGGCGGACAGTGCCAAGGCCCCCGCGCATTGCATCGGCTGGCGCGCATCCGCTTGTTTGATATCGATCAATGTGGGCTTTCTTGCCGATGTCAATCTATGGCATCGGCAATCCAACAAACGCAAGAAAGAAAGGCCAACCATGTCATACAAGTCCATCACAGTGTGGCTCGATCCCAAGCGCAGTGCGCCGGCCGACGCCGCCAT
This sequence comes from Burkholderiales bacterium, assembly GCA_965279115.1. Taxonomy (GTDB): domain Bacteria; phylum Pseudomonadota; class Gammaproteobacteria; order Burkholderiales; family JAEUOS01; genus JAEUOS01. Next base: position 782,481 of record OZ257137.1, on the reverse strand, counting down.
CAAGCTCGCCCAGGAATCCGGTGCGCACCTTACCGGCCTTTCCCACGTGGATATCACCCGCCTGCCGCCCTATGTGCGCGCCCATCTGGGTGAGGAAGTCGCGCGTGCCCAACTGCAGCGTGCCGAAGCCGACGCCATCGCGTCGGGCGAGGCGTTTGAAGCCATCGCGCGCCGCGAAGGACTATCCAGTGTGGAAGTGCGCCGTCTTTCGGGTGATCCGGTTCACGGCCTTGCCACCAGCGCACGCTATGCGGACCTGGTTGTCCTAGGCCAGGCGGATGCCGACAAGGTCGACGGGCCCGAGCAGCGCGACTTCCCGGATCACGCCATTCTCGCGGCGGGCCGCCCCACGCTGATGATTCCATACGCGGGCAGTTTCCCGACCTTCGGCGAGCATGCCGTGGTGGCCTGGAGCGCCACCAAGGAGTCGACGCGCGCGGTTACTGACGGATTGCCCCTGCTCAAGCGTGCCAAGCGCGTCACCGTGATCGTAGGCGACGCGAATCCCGGTTCGGGCGGGCATGGCGAGACACCGGGTGCGGATATCGCGCTCTACCTCGCGCGGCACGGTGTCAAGGTCGAGGTCTCCCAGGAACGCACGGCCGGCATAGATGTCGGGTCGCTCTTGTTGTCGCGCATCTCCGACCTGGGCGCCGACCTGCTGGTGATGGGCGCCTATGGCCACTCGCGCCTGCGTGAACTCGTGCTCGGCGGCGTGACCCGCACCATCCTCAAGGAAATGACGGTGCCGGTGCTGATGTCGCACTAAAGGCCATACGGATGCCCCGGGAGGGGTGTCCGGGTTGCCCCTGCCCGCAGCGCACGGCCGTGCACTGCGGGCGCTATCATGGTGTCCCGTTTTCGTCTCCCGAGTCTTGCGCCATGACCACCATCGCCACCCAGGCGGACTATCGCATCTATGACGCAGGCGATGTCGTCCTGCAATCCGGACGCACGTTTCCGGCCATGAAAATCGCCTACAAGACGTTCGGCACCCTCAATGCCGACCGTTCGAACGTGATCGTCTATCCGACTTCGTTCGCGGCGCAGCACTACGACACGCAGTGGCTGGTGCGGTCCGGCGGCGCACTCGATCCTGCGAAGTACTTCGTGATCATTCCCAACCTGTTTGGCAACGGGTTGTCCTCATCACCCTCGAACACGCCGTGGCCGCTGGTGGGCGATCGCTACCCCGATGTGACCTATCACGATGCGGTGCGGGTGCAGCAGCGGCTGCTGGCGGAAGTGTTCGGCATCGCGAAGGTGAAGCTGGTTTATGGCTGGTCGATGGGCGCCATGCAGGCTTATCACTGGGCGGTGGCGTTTCCCGACCTGGTCGAGCGCATCGCTGTGGTGTGCGGCTCGGCGCGCTGCGCGCCGCACAACGCGGTGTTCCTCGAAGGGGTGCGCGCCGCGCTGACGGCCGACCCCGCCTACAACGATGGCATGTTCACGGCGAAGCCGGTGCGCGGATTCCGCGCCATGGGCAGGGTGTATGCCGGCTGGGCGTTGTCGCAGGAGTTTTACCGCGAGGAGGTGTGGCGCGGTATCGGCTTCTCTTCGCTGGAAGACTTCCTGGTGCGCAGTTGGGAGGCCAACTATGCTCGCCGCGCCCCGGAGGACCTGCTGGCGCAACTCTGGACCTGGCAGAACGGCGACATCGGCGCGCACGCGGATTTCGGCGGCGACCTGCCCAAGGCGCTCAATTCGATCCGCGCGCGGGTGCTGCTGATGCCGGGAGATCATGACCTTTACTTTCGCATCGAGGACAATCGCCGCGAGTTGCCGCACCTGGCCCGGGCCGAACTCAAGCCGATTCCGTCGATATGGGGGCATCGCGCCGGCAATCCGTTCCAGGCGCCGGAGGACGCCGCCTTTATCGAAAACGCCGTCCGGGCACTTCTGGAGGATTGATCATGGAGCAGGGCACCTACGTATTGGCGGATTTGCGCATCGATGCCTCGCGGTTCTGGTTCACCATCGAGCGCTCCGCGCAGATTGGTGTTGGCCGGCCCGGCGGGCTCGCCCGCGTGGCGCTCACCGATGCGGACAAGCAGATGCGCGACGAGTTCTGCGCCTGGTGTCGCGAGGCCGGAATGGGCGTTACGGTGGACGCTGTCGGCAACATCTTCGCCCGGCGCCGGGGTGAGTACGAATCGTTGCCGCCGGTGGTGCTGGGTTCGCATCTGGACACCCAGATCAACGGCGGGCGCTACGACGGCATCGTCGGCGTGCTGGCGGCGCTCGAGGTGGTGCGCACGCTCAACGACCGCGCCATCCAGACCCGTCGTCCCATCGAAGTGGCGGTCTGGATGAACGAGGAGGGCGCCCGTTTCTCGCCGCCGATGGTGGGCTCGGCGGCCTTTGCCGGCGTGCATCCGGTCGAGTGGGTCTACGCACGCCAGGCGGATGACGGTGCCACCATCGGCGCGGAACTGCAGCGCATCGGTTATCTCGGCCCGGTACCGGTGGGCGGCCGCGCGCTGGACAGCTATTTCGAACTGCATATCGAGCAGGGGCCGGAACTCGATGCACGCAAGGTCCCGGTGGGCGTGGTCACGCACGGCTATACCGCGCACGGCTTCATCATCGATGTGCTGGGCGAAACTGCCCACACCGGCCCATGGCCGATGGACAAGCGCAGGAACGCGCTGGTCGGTGCGGCGATGCTGGCGGTGGCCGTCAACGATATCGGCTGGAAGTATCACGCAACTGGCGGCAAGGGCACGGCCGCGCGGATTCACGCCTGGCCCAACAAGCCCGGCATCCTCTCCGACTACGCGCAATTCACCGGGGATGTCCGGCACGACGATCCGGCCGTTGCGGACGCGATGCGTACCGAGTTCATGGCCGCGTTGGCCGATTGCGCGCAGCGATCCAACTGCGAAATGAAGGTGTTCGATGAATGGCACTGGGGCGCCGATATCTTCGATGCCGGGATGGTCGGGCTGGTGCGCGATACCGCAGCTTCCCTTGGCGTGCCGACCCTGGACATCGCCAGCCAGGCCGGGCACGACGCGTATCACATCGCCAAGGTGGCGCCGACCGCCATGATCTTCACACCCTGCCGCGATGGCATTACCCACAACAATCACGAGCATGCCGGGCTGGAGGAAACCGTGCCGGGTATCAATGTGTTGCTGCATGCGGCCCTGCGCCGCGCCAATCGCGGCTAGTGGGGCCACCGCCGCGCCGCGCGCTCAGGCGACGGCGCGACTGGCCGGCGCGCAGTTAGTCCAGCCGGATGTTCAACGCCCGGATCGCCGGCAGGCGGCGTTTGGTCTCGTCATCGATGTACGCGGCGAACTGCTCCGGTGTATTGCCGATTACCTCCAGGCCCAGGTCTGTGAGCTTCTTGTTGACCTCGGGGTCGCGCACCGCCCTGGCCACTTCCATGCCAAGCCGATTGACGATCTCGCGCGGGGTCTTGCTTGGCACCACCATGCCGACGATGGGCGCGATGTCGAGGTCGGGGTAGCCAAGCTCGGTGGTGGTGGGCACATCTGGCAGCACCGCCAGGCGGGTGTTGGAAAACGCCGCCAGCGCGCGAAGCTTGCCGGCGCGGATATGCTGGGTCGCCACCACCGTGTCGATCACGCCGATCGGCACCTGCCCCGCCAGCACGTCCTGGGTGGCGGGTCCGAGTCCCTTGTAGGTGATGTCGGCGATGTCGAGTCCGGCCTTTACCTTGAAGATCTCCATCGCCAGGCTGTGCGCCAGACCCTTGCCCGGGGAAGCGTAGTTGAGCTTGCCCGGTTGCCGCCTGGCGCCCTCGATGAATGACTTCAGGTCGGTGGCGGGATACGACGGGTGCACCACCAGCAGCAGCGGCGCGCGGATCATGTTGGAAACGGCAGTCAGGTCGCGCGCGGCGTCGTAGGGCAGCTTGGAGAACAACGCGCTGTTGTAGACCAGGGCGCCTTGCTCGGCGCTGAGCACCGTATAGCCGTCAGCCGGCGCCTGCGCCACGTACTGCGTGGCGATGATGGCGCTGGCACCGGGCCGGTTTTCCACCACGATGCTTTGCCCCATATTCTGCGACATCTTGGCCGCCACCATGCGGGTCACGGCATCGGCGCCGCCGCCGGGCGGAAAGCCGACCACCCAGTTGATGGGTTTGGACGGATAGGTTTGCGCCAATGCGGCGGCGCCCCAGGTGAGCGCGCCGGCCGCCAGCAGCCGGGCAAGATTGGCAAGAAAGGTCGACGAACGAAATATTCGCACTGCAGTCTCCTCCGGGGTCTCGGGCCGCATTTGCAAGGTTGCAACGCAGCAGTTTTGTGAAATGTAGAATCAGTCTCGCACAATCCAACCATAAGCCGCAATCGCAAGCGGCCACGCCAGTGGAGACGAACCAGATGACCGCCCCGGCACCTCTGCTGTACTCGGTTTTTTCCGTCAACGACCACCATCCCGACCTCGGCCGCAGCATCCCGCAGCTCTACGAGCAGGTGATGCAGCAATGCGAACTGGGCGAGAGCCTCGGCTACGACACCTTCTTCTGCGCCGAGCATCACTTCCACCAGTACGGCGTGGTACCCGACCCCGTGGTGCTGCTCTCCGCCCTGGCGCAACGCACGCGCAGGATCCGCCTCGGCTCGGCGATTTCCATCCTCACCTTTCATGATCCGCGGCGCATCGCCGAGAGTTATTCGATGCTCGACATGATGAGCGGCGGCCGGCTGGTATTTGGTGTCGGCTCCGGCTATCTGAGCCACGAGTTCACCGGCTTCGATGCGCAACCGGCCGAGAAGCGCGACCGCTTCAACGAGAACCTCGACATCGTCAAGCGCCTGATGGCCGGCGAAACGCTTTCCTACCAGGGCAAGTTTTCGAAGTCTGACAAGGTGGCGCTGAACGTGCTGCCGCATGCGGGTCGGCTGCCGCCCATCCATGTGGCCATTCTCGCGCGCGAGGCGGCCTACCATGTGGGCAAACAGGGCAACCGCATCTTCACCGTGCCCTATGCCTCGTGCAAGGACTTCGAGGACATCGGCACCATGCTCGCCGAGTACCGGCGCGGCCGTGCCGAGGCGGGCTTGCCGGCGGAGGACGACGACCATGTCTTCACCCTGCACACCTATGTGGCCGACAGCGACGAAGAGGCCAAGCAACAGTGCAAGGCCGCCTACGACCTGTATGTCGACACCCGGCTTTACGCCAAGAAGCATTTCTACGAAGACATCCTCGCCAACGGCATCTGCCTGTTCGGCTCGGTGGACACGGTGGCGGCCAAGGTGGCGCGCTTGCACGAGATGGGCGTGCGCCATGTGGCCACCTTGCACAACTTCGGCGCCATGCCCAAGGCCAATGTCGAACGTTCGATGCGCCTGTTCGCCGAACAAGTCATGCCCGCCGTGGCCGAGCGCGTCGACGCCGGCGCCGTGGCATGAGCGCGCGCCCCACTTCACTGGAGACCCCTGCGATGAACCGCCCCACGAACCGCCCCGCCGGCCTGGTGCCGAAAATGCTCAACCATCTGGCCTATGTGACCCACGACGTGGCGGCCACCGCGGACTTCTACACGCGCGTTCTGGGCATGGAACTGGCCAGCACCATCTTCGATGACCATGTGCCTTCCACCGGCGAGAACTTTCCCTACTTCCACATCTTCTTCCGCATGGGCGACGGCTCGACCATCGCCTTCTTCGAATGCACCGATCTGCCGCCGGCGGCCAAGTCCACGCACCCTGCCTACGACACCTTCAACCACTGCGCACTGTGGGTGGAAAACCAGGCCGAGGTGCGGCGCTGGCTGGCATGGTTGAAGGAAAACAACGTCGAGGTGATCGGCCCGATCGACCACAAAGGCATGATCGAGAGCATCTACTTCCACGACCCCAACGGCATCCGCCTGGAGCTGACCACGCCGATCGACCCGGACTGGAACCGCCATGCCAAGCAGGGCGAAGCCGATCTCAAGCTGTGGGTGGAAACCAAGGAACGCGCCAAGGCGGAGGGGCGCGATCCGGCCAAGGCGTTGCTCGAGATGATCCGGGAGTCGAAGAAGCGTTACGCCCAGGCTGGTTGATCAGAACTTGTACGCCACCCCCACCGTGTAGAGATCGACATCGCCGCGCCCGGTATTGCTGTCACCCACGCGGGTATAGCGGTTCCACTCCGCCTTGCCGACGATGTTCCTGGTGAAGTCATAGGAGAGCCCGAAACCGAAGCTGCCGCTGCTTGAGCGGCCGCTGGAGGAGCCAGTGGTGATGCCTGCGCTCGGGCTTGCATCGAGTTCGGTACTCGCGAGCAGCAATCCTGCCTTGCCGTAGATGGAGAACCCCTGCTGCAGCGGCACGATGCCCACAGCCGAGACGCCGAAGCCGCGCACGCCGTAGCGCCCGGTGATCGATCCGGCGGCCGGTGCCGTGGTGGTGGCCTGATAATTGAAGCGTCCGAGATTGACGTAGCTGCCTTCGAGCGCGAAGTTGCGGTTGAACTGGTAGCCGCCCACCAGCGAGTAGGCGGTATCGCGCCGCTCGAGCGATGACGAGGATGTGATCCCCTGCGCGCCGAAGCGGTTGTCGAGTTCGCTGCCGGTAAGTCCCAGGTGGCTGCGCCCCAGGTTCAAGCCGCCGTACCAGCCTTCGTTGTCGGCTGCGCGTGCCTGAGGGGCCGCCACGGTCAGGGCCAGGGTCAGGGTGCTGGCGAAGCCGGCGGCGATTGCTGCTTTGCTTTTGACGAACATGCGTTGTTCTCCTGTAAGTCCAAGTGTCATGTGGCATATCAAGGCCACACGGGCATTAGAAATGCGGGAGTGCGTCGATGTCCGTAAGCGAGTGTAAGAGGGTGTAAGGGCGGGAACCTGTGGAAGTACAAGCGGTCGTTGTTGAGCCGACGCAGCCTATTCGGCCACCACGCCGGCGGCTTTCACGATGCGGCCCCACTTGGCGACTTCGGTCTCGACCAGTGTCTTGAACTGTTCCGGTGTGGAGCCGCCGACGATAAAGCCCTGCGGGCTGAAAAAGCCCTTGATCTCGGCGCTGTCGAGTGCCTTGTTCACTTCGGCATTGAGGCGTGCGACGACGTCGCGTGGCGTGCCGGCCGGCGCGAAGAGCCCTTGCCAGGAGGCCGCTTCCAGCGTTCCTAGTCCGCCGACGCCAGCGCCGGCCTCGGCAATGGTGGGCACGTCGGGCAGAAGCGGATGGCGGCGCCCCGAGGTCACCCCCAATGGCAACAATTTGCCCGCGCGGATTTGCGGCAGCACCACCAGGAAATCGCCGAACATGGACTGCACCGTGCCTGCCAGGGTGTCGTTGAGCGCGGCGGCGCTGCCCTTGTAGGGCACATGGGTTAGCTTCACTTGCGCGGCCTGGGCGAAGAGTTCGCCTGCCAGGTGCATGGAGGTGCCGTTGCCCGGTGAGGCGTAGGTGAGCGGCGTGGCCTTCGCGGCGCCTGCATATTCGCGCACCGACTTGATGCCGGATGCGGCGCTCACTACCAGCACCAGCGGCGCGGACACCACCTGGGTGATGGGCGCGAAGTCCGTTAGCGGGTTGTACGGCAACTTCGGGTACAGGCTCGCCGCGATGGCGTTGCTGCCTGTCACGCCCATCAGCAGGGTGTAGCCATCAGGCGCCGATTTGGCGACCGCGTCCGCGCCTGTCGTGCCGCCGGCGCCCGGGCGATTCTCCACCACGACCGGTTGGCCCAGCGATTTGGACAGGGCTTCGCCGATGCGGCGCGCCAGCAGGTCGGTGCTGCCGCCGGGCGGAAACGGCACGACGATGCGCAGCGGGCGGGCGGGATAGCCTTGCGCGTGCGCCAGGAGCGGATGGCCGGCGGCGCATGCGGCTGCCATTGCAGCGACAAATCGTCGACGGAAGAGGGGTTTCGGGCGATGGTGCATGTCAAGGGCTCCGGAAATCGCGATGGGATGACACCAATCAAGCAGTTTTTGCACCAGCACCAGGCTGGCGCCGGCTTAAAGCGGAATCGCCAGCCCGACGCGCAGGCCCTCGATCACCACATTGGACTGGAAGCGCAGCATCGCGGGGGAGGAAAGCAGCAGGGTCTTGGACCAGTTGTCGTAGTCCTGCATGTCCTGCACCACCACCACCAGCATGAGGTCGACCTCACCGGTCACGTAGTAGGCCTGCTGGGTGCGCGGATCGGCCAGCAGCTTGCGTTGCAGGGCATCGACGCCGGCCTTCTGGCCGAAATCCACCTTCACGCCGACGATGAAGGTCATGCGCTTGCCGATCGCGTCGGTATTGACGATGGCCACTTCGCGCCGGATCGCGCCGGTGGCGCGCAGGCGTTTGATGCGCCGTTGCACCGAAGAGGCGGACAGGCCGATTTGCGATCCAAGGTGCTCGGCGGTGACGGCGGTATCTTGCTGCAGGAGGGCCAGCAGGCGGCGATCCAGATCGTCAAGTGCGATGGTGCGGGATTTTTTCATTTAATTGCCGTCAAATGCGGGAATCCCGCATGATTATGCGGCAAATCGGCGCTCAAGTGCATTTGCCATGCCTAAGATAGAGGCATCTTTCGAAGAGGAGTTCGCCATGGACATGACCGACCTGCAGCAGGACCTCGCATCGTTCTGGATGCCGTTCACCGCCAACCGCCAGTTCAAGCAGGCGCCGCGCCTGTTGTCCGAAGCCAAGGGCATGTACTACAAGACGCCCGACGGCCGCGAAGTGCTCGACGGCTGCGCCGGGCTGTGGTGCGTGGCGGCCGGCCATTGCCGGGACGAGATCGTCAAGGCGGTTCAGGAGCAGGTGGCGCGCATGGATTTCGCACCCTCGTTCCAGATGGGCCACCCACTCGCGTTCGAGACCGCCAGCCGCCTGGCTGCCATCACCCCGCCGGGGCTGAACCGCATCTTCTTCACCAACTCGGGTTCCGAGTCGGCCGACACCGCCCTCAAGATCGCGCTGGCCTACCACCGCGCGCGTGGCGACACCGGTCGCACCCGCTTCATCGGCCGCGAGCGCTCGTACCACGGCGTCAACTTCGGCGGCATGAGCGTCGGCGGCATCCCGGGCAACCGCAAGGTGTTCGGCAACAGCATGCTGCCGGGCGTGGACCACCTGCCGGCCACCCACGACATCAAGCGCAACGCGTTCTCGAAGGGCCAGCCGGCTTTCGGCGCCGAGTTCGCCGACGAACTCGAGCGTATCGTCGCCCTGCACGACGCTTCCAACATCGCCGCGGTGATCATCGAGCCGATGGCCGGTTCCACCGGCGTGCTGCTGCCGCCCAAGGGCTACCTGGAGAAGCTGCGCTCCATCTGCGACAAGCACGGCATTCTGCTCATATTCGACGAGGTCATCACCGGCTTCGGCCGCCTGGGCGGCGCGTTCGCCTACGACGCCTTCGGCGTCAAGCCCGACATCATGACCATGGCCAAGGCGATCAACAACGCCACCATCCCGATGGGCGCCGTTGCCATCAAGCAGGAAGTGCACGACGCCATCATCGAAGCCACGCCCGAAGGCGGCATGGAGTTCATGCACGGCTACACCTACTCGGCCCACCCGGTGGCCTGCGCGGCGGCCAATGCCACGCTGGCCCTGTATGAGCGCGAGCAGCTGTTCCAGCGCGCCGGCGAACTCGCCCCGTACTTCGAGCAGGCGGCGCATGCGCTCAAGGGCGCGCGGCATGTGATCGACATCCGCAACTACGGCCTGGTGGCCGGCATCGAGATGGAGCCGCGTCCCGGCGCCGCCGGCAAGCGCGCCTACGAGGCGCTTACCAAGTGCTTCGCCAAAGGCCTCCTGGTGCGCACTACCGGCGACATCATCGCGGTTTCGCCGCCGCTGATCGTCGAAAAGGCGCAAATCGACCGCATCTTTTCGACCATTTCGGAAGTGCTGGCGACGATCGACTGACCTTCACCGCTTTACAATCCGAAGCGGGGCGCTTGCAAGGCGCCCCGTTTTGTTTTTGTGTGCGGGCGCAGCTTGCGACCGCCCTGCAACCCCGACCCGCGACAGACGCTTGACCCCCGCCCGAAAACTGCGCCTCGCCTACATCCTGTTGTTCGTCACGCCGGCGCTGTGGGGAGTGAATTACCTGGTGGCCCGCTCCGCCGTGGCGACAGTGGCGCCGCATGCCCTGGCGCTCGGTCGCTGGTTCCTGGCGGCGGTGATCCTGACCGCCTTGTCCTGGAACGAAATCTCCGCCAACCGTGCCGCGATCCGCAAGGAAGCGCGTCAGTTGCTGGTGTTCGGCCTGCTCGGCATGTGGATCTGCGGTGCCTTTGTGTACATCGGCGCGCGCACCACGTCGGCCACCAACATCGGCCTCCTGTATGCGATCTCTCCGGTGCTGATCGCACTCGTTTCCACGTTCGCCCTCAAGGAGCGCATGGGCATGGCCCAGGCGTCCGGCGTCGCGCTGGCGCTGGCCGGCGTGCTGCATGTGGTGTTGAAGGGGCAATGGGGGGCGCTGGCAAACGTGGAGTTCACCGTCGGTGACCTGTGGATCCTGACCGCCGCCTTGTCATGGACCATCTATGCGTTGCTGCTCAAGGCCTGGCCGACCGTCTTTGGCAACATCGCGCGACTGGCGCTCACCTGCTGGGCAGGGGTCTTGATCCTGGTGCCTTTCACCATCGTCGAGGCGTTCGCCTACATGCCCACGGCCATGACCTTGACGACGCTGGGTTACATGGTCGCGCTGGCGGTATTTCCCGGCGTAGGCGCCTATCTTTCCTATTCCTTCATGCAGCGCGAACTCGGCGCGGCGCGCGTGGGCGTGGTGCTGTATCTCGGCCCGCTGTACTCGGCGGGCCTGGCCTGGTCGGTGCTGGGTGAAGCGATACGCCCTTTCCACTTTGTCGGCGCCGCGCTGATCCTGCCCGGCATTTTCCTGGCGACACGACCGCCCGCGCGCAAGGGCTGAACGCAGCGCCCGCGGCCATGCTGACATAATCCACCGCGACCCGACAGGAGGCCTCCCGATGCGCGTTGTCATCGCCCGCATGCAGCACGAAACCAACACCTTCTCACCGGTGCCCACGCCGCTGGCCGCCTTCGGCACCGGCAATGGCAAGGGGCCCTACTATGGCGCCGACGCCCGCCGCGCCATGACCGGCGCGCGTGTCGCCATGGGCGCCTTCCTCGCGCTGGCCGAAGCGCGCGGCTGCGAGATCGAAACCCCGCTGGCCGGCATGGCCTACCCGAGCGCTCCCGTCGAGGCTGCCGCCTACACCCACATGTGCGACACCATCTGCGCGGCCGTGGCGCGCGGCTGCGACGCGATCCTGCTGGACCTGCACGGCGCCATGGTGGCCGAGAACAGCCCGGACGGCGAGGGCGACCTGCTCGAACGCATCCGCGCCATAGCCCCCGCCACGCCACTGGCCGTTGCGCTGGACCTGCACGGCAACATCAGCCGCAAGATCGTCGACAACGCCGACATCATCGTCGGCTTCAAGACCTATCCGCACATCGACATGTACGAAACCGGCGAGCACGCCGGCCGGCTGCTGTTCGATATGCTCGACGGCCGGATCAAGCCCGTGATCGGCTATGCCCACGCGCGCGTGCTGGCCCAGACGCTCGGCATGAATACCAACCTGGGCGCCATGAAGGCGGCGCTGGAAGGCGCCAGGTGGCGCGAGCGCGATCCCGGCATCCTTGCCTGCAGCGTGTTCGGCGGCTTCCCGCAGGCCGACACGCCGGACGCCGGCATGAGCGTGGTGGTGGTGGCCGACGCCAGGCGACGTGGTGCTGCGGCGCTGGCGCAGCGCACCGCCGAGTGGGGCGCCGATTTCCTCTGGTCGCGCCGCGCCGGATTCATCTTCCGCCAGGAGTCGCTGGCGCAGTCCATCGCGCGTGCGCGCAAGGCGGCGGAAAAGGCCAATGGCAAGCCGGTGATCCTCATGGACCACGGCGACAACGTCATGTCCGGCGGTACCTGCGACACCATCGATGTGCTGCGCGCTGCGCTCGAGGCCGGTTTCGAGGGCATCGTCGTCGGCCCCACCTGCGACCCGCAGGTCGTGGCGCAGATGGCGGCCGCCGGCATCGGTGCCGAGGTGACGGTGAAACTGGGCAACAAGACGCCAATGCCGCGCATCGGCGTGCCCAATCCTGTGCCGCTCGAACTGACCGGCCGGGTGCGGGTGATCAGCGATGGCGAGTATGTCGTCACCGGCCCCATCTTCACCGGCGACCGGCTTTTCATGGGCCGCACTGCCGTGCTCGATACCGGCCGCGCGCAGATCGTGGTGACCTCGCAGCCGCAGGAGCCACTCGATATCGGCTGTTTCGAGTCGGTCGGCATCGATCCCCGCGCTGCTCGCTTTCTGCTGCTCAAGTCGCGCATGTATTTCCGCCCGGTGTTCGAGCCCTTGGCTGCCGCCGTGGTGCCGTGCGCGGGGCCGGGTGTCACGAGTTCGGACAACGCCATCTTCAGTTTCGAGCGGGTCCGGCGGCCGATCTACCCGCTGGATGCGGGCATGCGGCGCACGCGGGGCGAATCGGCGTGAGCCGCCTGTCGCGATCGTTTCGCCGCAGGCAGGTGTTTCGTACGCCTTTTTGGGCGATTGCCTAGGCGTTGTTGTGGGATGCTTGAAAGGCCTGGAGCCTGCGCCCGCTGGCGGCGCCCAACTTTGGACTTTGCGACCATGACCATCCCGCGTGCTTTTGCAGCCCTTGCCCTGGGCGTCTCCATGCTTGCCGCCAGCGCCGCGCCGGCAGCGTGCGTTGCACCTTCGACGCCGGCGGCGGAAGCGGCGGAAGTCATGCAGGCCAACGGCCGCCTGCTGGCCGGCATGCGGCCGACCGGGGTACACGGCAGCGAGATCAGCGCGACAGGCTTCTGGCGAACACATGCCGCGGCCATGGATGTGAACTGGGCGCGCACCCGCGAGCGGGCGCTTGCCTTGTGGCGCGGATTTTCGGAACGCGAGGTCGACGCGCTCGAAGGATCGCGCGGCCCGCTGTATTACCCATTCAGCGGCCCCGATTTCATGTACGCGCACACCCTTTTTCCGCGCGCGCCGCGTTACCTCCTGATCGGCCTGGAAGACCCGGGCACGGCACCGGCATGGCCGCAGATGAATGAAGCACAGGCGGCAGCGAGCCTGGCGCAGCTGCGCCAGTCGATGTCGACCCTCTTGCGCCTGAGCTTTTTCCGTACCAACGCCATGAAAGAAGACCTGAAGCGCGGCAAGCTGGCCGGCGTGGCACCGATCATGATGGCCATGGCGGCGCGCGGCGGCTTTGACGTGCGCGCGGTCGACGCCGTCCACCTGAACGAAGACGGCGCGCTGTGCATGGGCATGGCGCAGCACGGCGGCATTGGCGGGGTACGCCTGCAACTGGCCGAGCCGGGCAAGCCGGCCACGCGCGAACTGGTCTACCTGCAGGCCGACCTGAGCGATCGCGCGCTGGCCAGAACGCCACAAGTGGAGCGCCATGTGCGCTCCCTGGGCGCCGGACCGGTGTTCCTGAAAGCCGCCTCCTACCTTTTGCATCGCGCCGAGTTCAGCGTCGCGCGCAGCCTGGTGCTGGAGCGGGCCAGCATGGTGCTGCAGGACGACTCGGGGATCCCCTTCACCGCCTATGCATCGACGCAATGGAATGGCCGCCTGTACGGTTCGTATTCCCGGCCGATCGCGCTGTTCAAGGAGCGCCGCCAGGACGCGTTGCGCGAGGCCTACGCGCGCAACGCGCATCCGCTTGATTCCGGTATTGGCTACAGCCACCGTCCCGGCAGCAGCAACCTGCAGGTGTTCGAGAAGCGCGCCGCAACCAATACCGCGCGGCAGGTGTCGATGCGGTGAACCGGCGCCGGTTTCTCCGCGCAGTGGCCGGCATGGCGGCAGCGCCGGCGGTTTGGCCGGCCGTCACCGGCGCCGTCAATGCGCTGGATGCGATCCGCGGCGCGACCGGCGCGGGCATGGCCGACATCTGGCGTGACCCGCGCTTTGAACTACAGGTGATCTACACCCGCATCGACCGACGTCCCGGCGCTGCTCCGCAATTGACGCATATCCGCCACGGCGTCGTTCCCGAGCGCTGGTTCGCCCCGGCCAGCCTGGTCAAACTGCCGGTCGCCGCGCTGGCGCTGGAGCGGGTGGCCGAATTCGCGCAGCGCGGCGTCGGACGCGACTCGCTTATCGTGCAACGCGGCCAGCCACGTTGTTGGCCGCGCACCACTCTCCAGCCTGAATCGGTGGCGCGCTCCATTCGCCGCATGTTCGTGGCCAGCGAAAACGAACCCTTCAACCGCCTGTATGACCTGCTCGGCCAGGACCGCATCCATGCGCGGCTCTCGGACATGGGCTGTCCGATGAGCCGCATCATCGCGCGCATCGCGCCATGTTCCCCTGCCGAAAACCGGGCTAGCGGCATGAGCGAGTTTGTCGATGCCAGGCGCGAGGTCCTCGCGCGCGTCGATGCCGCGACCACGGTCGAGGTGCGCGCCTTCCCGCACGGTCGGGCGCACAAGGGGCGCGCCTGGGTGGATGGCCGCAAGACCATACCGGGTCCGCACGATTTCTCGGACAGCAATTTCATGCCGCTCGACGAGGCGCACGCCATGCTCATGGCCATCGTCATGCCCGAGGCGGTCGCGCCGGCGCGGCGCTTTCGCCTTGATGCGGCGGCCCACCAGTATCTGCGGCAATGCATGGGCATGTTGCCGGCGGAATGCGCCGACCCGCTCTACGATGAACGCGCCTATCCCCCGTCACATGCCAAGTACCTGGTGGGCGGCGGTGGCGCGCAGGCGTTGCCTGCAGGCGTGCGTTCGTTCAACAAGGTGGGGCGCTCGTTCGGTTACCTGGCCGATTGCGCATATGTCTGCGATACCACGCGCGGCGCGGAGTTCTTTCTGTCCGCCTCGCTTTACGTCAATGAAGATGATGTCCTCAACGACGGCCGCTACGAGTACCGGGAAACCGGCTTGCCGTTCCTGGCCGCCCTCGGGCGGGCGGTACTGGAGGTCGATGCGGCCCGCACGCGGGCGCACCCCTACCTGCCGCTGGGTGCGGATGGACGCTTTTCTGCGTGAGCGCCCGGGCGGGCGCCGGCGACGCGCCTAGACGGCCGAAATGCGCAGCAGTCGCGCGGCTTCCTCGGCCGCGGCATCTTCGATGACATCGAGCACGCTGCCCACATCAACAGGCCCGGAAGGCGCCTCGTAGAGACCCGCCAGCTTGGTCTCGGGGGTAAGCAGGCCGCGTGCGTAGAGATCCCAGATCTCGTGGCCATACTCGGTTGTCAGCAATTCGGGCGCGTAACGACCGAAGAAATCGCGCAGGTTCTGCACGTCGCGCAACAGCATGCGACTGGCGTGGTTGTTGCCCGCGGCGTCCACCGCCTGAGGCAGGTCGATGATGACCGGACCGTCGGCGGCCAGCAGGATGTTGAATTCCGACAGGTCGCCGTGCACGACGCCCGCGCACAGCATGCGCACCACGTCGCGTATCAGGGTGGCGTGGTGCCCCATCGCGGCCTCGGTGGTGAAGAGCACATCATTGAGCCGCGGTGCGGCGTCGCCATGCTCGTCGACCACCAGTTCCATCAGCAGGACGCCCTCGAAAAAGTTGTGCGGCACCGGCACGCGCACGCCGGCGGCGGCGAGGCGATACAGGGCATCCACCTCTGCACTCTGCCAGGCCTCCTCCTGCGCCTGCCGCCCGAAGCGCGTGCCCTTGGCCATGGCGCGCGCCTGGCGGCTGTTCTTGACCCGACGGTTCTCGGTGTAGTCCACCGCTTGGCGAAAGCTGCGCTGGGTGGCTTCCTTGTACACCTTGGCGCATAGCGTATCGTCGCCGCTGCGCACCACGTAGACCGTGGCTTCCTTGCCGCTCATCAGCTGGCGAACGACATCGTCGATCAGGCCTTCCTCGAGCAGGGACTGCAGGCGCTTGGGGGTCTTCATGCGCCCATTGTCGCCTATCGGCCCGCTTTTCCCGTGCCGGCGAAAGAACAGCCGGTCGTCAGGACCGCTGCTGCGTTGCTTCCACCAGGCGCGCCAGTTCCAGCAGGGTCTGCGCGCCGGTCTTGTGCATCAGGCGGGCCCGATGGACTTCGACGGTACGATGGCTGATGCCCAATTGGCGGGCGATCTCCTTGTTGGGCAAGGCTTGCAGCGCCAGCCCCATCACCTCGCTTTCCCGCGTCGTCAGGCTGGCCAGCCGCGCGCCGGCGGACTGGACTTCGCCGGCTGCACGGTAGGCGCGCTCGCCTTCTTCCAGTGCCTCATGCACCGCATGGACCAGCGCGCCGGCCGAGACCGGTTTGGTGAGAAAGTTGACTGCACCACGGCGAATCGCCTTGACACTCATGGGAATGTCGCCATGGCCGGTTAGGATCACGACGGGGAGAAGGAAGCCGCGCCGGGTCATCTGCTCCTGCAACTCAAGGCCGTCCGTGCCGGGCATGCGAACGTCAATGACGGCGCAGCCGGGCGCGGTGGGCGGCACCGATTGCAGAAACGCCGCCGCGCCCGGGTAAGCGACCGCCCGCAAGCCATGTTGTTCAAGCAGCATCACCAGCGAATCGCGCACGGCGGAATCGTCATCGATCACGTACACGGTCGCAGCGGTTTTCATGTCGTGAGCGGAAGGGTGAAATGGAAGGCACCGCCGGTCGCCTCGTTGCTGTCGTGCCACATGCGGCCCCCGTGGCTTTCGATCAGGGCGCGGCTGATGGTGAGCCCCAGGCCGATACCGTGCGGCTTGGTGGTGAAGAATGGCTCGAACAAGCGGTTTCGGGCGTGATCGTCCAGGCCGGGTCCGTGGTCGCGTACAGTCACCTGCGCCATGTCGCCGACGCGCGCGGTGCGGACCTCCAGCTTGAACAAATCGGGCGATGTACCACTCGCTTGCATTGCGTCGATGCCGTTCTGCAGCAGGTTTGACAGTACCCGTTGCAACTGGTTGCGGTTTGCGAGGACCGGCGGCAGCGCGGCGAGCGAGATCTCGGGCAGGAAACGGACCGGGCTGCCGGCAAGCGTGGCGGCGACAGCGTCGTTGACGACTTCGTTGAGGTCGACAGGCTCGGAACCGGCGTCGCTCTTGTGCAGGAAATCCAGCAGCTCATGCAGGGTTCTTCCGGCGCGCTGCGCCTGGCTGGCCGCGCCTTCAAGCGCCTGCGCCAGTTTTTCGGCCTGCGGATCGCCATTGCGCACCATCGCCAATGCGGCTTCGCTGTAGGCGGACACGGCGACCAGCGGCTGGTTGAGTTCATGCGCGATGGCCGCTGCCGTCTGCTGCGCGACGAGTTGATTGACCAGGCGCTCGGCTTCCGCCCGATGCGCGAGGACCTCACGTTCCAGGCGCCGCTGGTCCGAGATGTCCTTGAAAATGCACAGCACTGCAGGATTGCCGTCGTACGAGAAAGGGAGTGCCATCAATTCGACAGTGGCGCGGTTTTCGTTGGCGCGCAGGATGTCGAGTTCGGTGACACGCAGGTCGCGTGATTCGGGCGCGGCACTGCCGAGTCGGGACTTCGCCCGCGCCCGGAAATCGGGGTGGATCGAATCAATCAGCATGCGGCCTATGACGTCGCCCTCCATACCGGCACCGAACAGGTCGACGGCGGCGGGGTTTGCCATCTCGATTCGCCCCGCCGAGGTGACCACGATGGCGTCCGGTGAAGCCAGGAACAATCGCCGGTACTGCTCCTCGCGCTCACTGAGGGCGCCTTCGATCTGCGGGATGCGCTCCATCATGCGATTGAAGGTGGTGGCGACTTCAGCGAGCTCGGATGGCCCGCCGACCGGCGCACGACGGGTGCGGTCACCCTCGGATATGGCGCGCGCCGTGTCGTGCAGGGCCAGCAATGGGACAGCGATGCGGCGATAGGTGCGCGCGACCAGGAGCGCCGCCAGGGCGATCACCAGCAGCGCACCCAGGCCGTTGCGCCATGCGCTCTGACGTGCCCTTGCCAGCACCAGTTCGGTCGGCACGCCAACGGTGACGAACCAGCCGGATTTCGCGATGGGCTGATAGGCGTACAGGCGCTCGATCCCGTCGTTCCCCGTGATCACTTCGGTGTTCGCCGCGCCGCCGAGCACCGCCCTGCCGAGGTTGGTGTCGGCCACATTCCGGCCGATGGATTCCTCGGCCTGGCTCAGCCGCGTGACGATCATGCCCTCGCCGTTGATGATTCCCATCACGCCGCCGGGCGGCAGTGCCGCGGTGGCCACCGGCTGGAAGGCGGCCAGGTCGATCGCCACCGCCACGGCGCCGGCCACGTTTCCACCCGGATCGCGGACCGGATGCGCGAGGATCGCGATCCAGCGGCCCGAGTAGGCGCCTATTTGCGGCGAACTGATCACGATGTCGTTGCTGGAAACCAGACGCTGGAACCAGCGCGAGGTGCTGACATTTGGCGGCGCCTTGCCGGCCGGGCGCAGCGCGGAGCAGATCCGGTCGCCGGCGGCGTCGAAGGTGACGACGTTGTTGAAATTGCGCTCGAACCCGCGGAGTTCTTCCAGCACCGGATCGCATTTGTCCGGGTCCAGGCTGCGCACCATCGGACGCTGGGCGAGCAGGCGTACGGTGCGTTCGATCTTGTTGATCGCCGTGGCGGAATCGTTGGCGGTTACCTCCGCCAAACCGCGCACGAGACTGCGCGCCGCGTCAATGTCGGACCGCGTCTCGCGGACCATCTGGTAGCCCAGGAGCGCGATCAATGGCAGCGCGGTTGCCGCGATCAGTGCGGCAAGCAGCCATTGCATCGAAGCGCGGCCGCGCCGGTCCGCGGCCCGTGGCGCATTGGTCTGCGGCGATTCAATGGTGGTATCGAGCATCTGACCCGGTTTTGCCTGACGGAACGTGACGGCTTTCCCGTCGTCCGCGTTGATTCCGGCGGATTATGTGTGAAAGCCGCGGCAAGGACATACGTATTCACACTTATATACGCCAATTGTAGGGGTATATACGCTCGCTTCTTCTTTCCTAATGGCATTGCGATTGCGCACCATGAAGGTGATCGATAATTGAAAACTGTCCCGCTGCTCGGGGACGACCGTTGCCGCTTTGAAGCCCAAACGGTCGTTCTGGCACCACGTATTGCCGGTGGTCGCATCGATGCCGATGATCGATCTCCATGCTGCGGGCAGGTACCATTGCCCGCATTGGGATGCGCCGGACGTGCCGTCGCCGAGCGGTAGTGTGATCCGGACCGACTTGTTGCCTGGCATGCCCATCGGCATCGCGTACTGATTGCTCCTGAGGAGGAGACGACTTGAGGCGGCTTGTCCGCCTCTTTTTTTGAGCGCGTGATTGCCGCGGGCGGCGATCACGCGCTCCGGACGTCAATCGGCCGGCCGGACCGGGCGCCCTGGGCGATCGCCTCAAGGGTGGCGGCGATATCCAGGCTTGCTTTCGCAGCGCGCTCGATGGCATCGAAATCGCGCGCCGCCACGATACGTGCAAAGGCTTCGACGCAATAGGCGAAGCCGCTGCCCGGCGCGGAGTGGATCTCCTCGAACGGGATGGTGTTGGCCACGCCGTGGCGGATGCGCATCTGGCTCGGCACCTCCACGGACGGGTGGTTGATGTATTCGGTCTCGATGGTGCCCTGGGTCCCCATGATGGTGGCGCGGCGGTGGTTGGCCACGTCCATCGCGCACGACATCTGCGCATAGCGGCCGTCGCGGTACTCGAGGGTTGCCATCATGCCGATGTCCACGCCGGTGGGGGCGGGGCGCGCATGCGCCGTCACGCGCGCGGGCGCGCAGCCCATCACCAGGCGGATCAGGCTCAAGGGGTAGCTGCCCGCATCAAGCAGGGCGCCACCGCCCAGGTGCGGGTTCATGCGGATGTTGCCTTCAGGGTTCTGCAAGGCAAAGCCGAACGCGGCCTGCATCAGCCGTACCTCGCCGATCGCGCCGCCATTGAGCAGGTTCAGCATGTCGCGCGTCTGCGGCTGGAACCAGTAGGGGTAGGCTTCCAGCAACATGACCCCCGCCTCTCGCGCCGCCGCGAACATGGCCACCGCGTCGGCAAGGCTGGTGGCGAGCGGCTTCTCGCACAGCAGATGCTTGCCATGCCGGGCGGCCTTGATGGCCCACTCCGCATGCATGGTGTTGGGCAGGGGAATGTAGATGGTGTCGATAGCGGGATCGGCCAGCAGGGCTTCGTAGCTGCCATGATGGCGGGCAATGCCGCAGGCAGCCGCGAAGGCGGCGGCAGTGTCGGCGTTGCGGCTGGCCACCGCCTCGATGCGGCCCCACCCGCCGGGCGCGACCGCCGCCGCAAACTGGCGGGCGATGTTGGCGCAGCCGAGAATGCCGATGCGCAAGGGGGGAACCTTTGGGTTGGTCATTGCGTTTTCCTTGGGAGGGGCGCGTACGGGACGCGCGTTCGTGAAGGCGGTCGCGGCGGCATGCGGGACTATTTTCGGGCAAACGCCCAGCGGTGCAGGAGGGCGAGCCCACCCGCCCAAACGAGCACGATCACCGAAAGGATCATGAACGCACGCTCGATGCCCAGGTTGTCGCGCAGGAATCCCATCAGGATGGGCGTGCTCAGGTGCGAAAAACCCCAGCCCACCCCGCCGAGTGCGTTGGCCGAACCGCGATCCTCGGCGGCACTGACTTCGGCGACCATGAGCTGGAAGTTGAGCGACATCAGCCCGGAGCCCAGTCCCACAAGAAAGAGCAGCACCCCGACCGCGGGCAGGTTGTCAAGCGTGCCGACCATGCCGATCGCGAAGGCCACCGATATCGCCGACCAGAACGCCACCGGCCCCTTCATCGTGAAGCTCAGGTGGCGCGCGACCATGAGGCCCGCCACCGCCGCGCCGATGCCGCGCAGGCTCAGGATGAAACCGTTCACCTCATGGCGATATCCATAGGCCTCGAACAGCAGCGGATAGAACGAGACCGACAGCGAGAACGGCAGCGCCGAGATGTAGGCGCACATCATGATGAACAGCATCGGCCGCAGGCGGATCAGGCGGCCATAGCGTTCCAGCGGCGCGAATGGTGCGCCGCTGGCGGCCGGTCGCGCCCCTTGGTGGCCGGTCATCAGGCCGAAGGAAAGCAGGCCCACCCCGGCCAGGATGAGGAAGCTGTTGGAAAAACCAGCAGCGGCGATCGACACGCCGGCGACCAGGGTGCCGGCGATCTGCCCGAAGTTGGTCATGGCGTTCAGGCGCCCCAATTCGACGCTGCGTGACCCGGGCAGGCTCGACGCGATGGTCCAGGTGGCCGGCCAGAACATGGCGCGCGACATCACCATCACGATCTGCGCGCCGAACATCAGGCCGAAAGTGGCCGATTGTGAATACGTGGTGGCGCCGACGCACATCAGCAGGCAGGATGCGAGTATCAGCATGCGCCCGCCAAGCCGGTCGGTAAAGGCGCCGCCGGCCAGGCTCAGCATGATCTGCAACACCACCGGCAGCGAGATCAGCGTGCCGATGGCCACGCCGGACATGCCGAGCGAATCCGCGTAAAGCGGAATCAGCGGATGGGTCATGCCCAGGCCGAAGTTCCACACCAGCGCGCACAGGTAGAAAGGCGCATGGGCGCGCCAGGGCGAAGGCGTGGTCAAGGTGGCGGGCAATGGAATGGAAGATGCGCTACCGAAGTCGCGCCGTTGCCGGAGGGCTCGCGGCTCCCGATGTTAACGCGTCGCGCCGGCGGCCGCGAAACGCAGGATCTCGTCGCGGTTTCCGTCCAGCGCGGGCGCCGGCGGCAGGTTTTGCGGATACGCGGCACCACCCAGCAGCAGCGGCGTGGCGGCGGCTTTCTGCCCCGGGCTGCCGGCGATGTCCAGGATCACCCCGCGCGCGAGGACCTGCGGGTCGGACATCATCGCCGCGATGTCGTTGACCGGCCCGGCCGGGATGCCGGCGCGGTCCAGGCGATGCAGCCATTCGGTCACCGGATGTTCGGCAAGCCGGGCTTCGATGGCGGTCTTGAGGATCGCCTGGTTGGCCACGCGTGACTTGCGGTCAACGAAGCGGGGGTCGGCGATCCATTCGGGGAAACCCAGCAGTTTGGCGAACGCGGCGAACAACCCGTCGGTGCCGGCGCAGATCACCAGGTACCCGTCGGCCGCGCGGAATGCGTCGTAAGGCGCGGAGCCGGGGTGGCCGGCGCCGAGCGGTCCGGGCGAGACGCCGTCGGCCAGGGTGCGTGCGATGCCCATTTCGAGCAGCGCGATCTGGCATTCCAGCATGGCCACGTCGATCTGGCAGCCGCGCCCGGTGCGCGCGCGTTGCAGCAGCGCCGCCTGGATGCCGTTGGCCGCGAACAGTGCCGCCGCAAGGTCGCCGATGGAGGTGCCGGGCCGCGCCGGCGGCATGCCCGGAAAGCCGGTAATGCTCATCAGGCCGCTCATGGCCACCACCACCGGGTCATAGGCGCCCTTTTCGCGATACGGGCCGGTCTGGCCGAAACCGGAGATCGACGCCAGCACCAGGCGCGGGTAGCGGGCCTCGAGGTGCGACCAGCCATAGCCGATCTTGTCGAGCACACCGGGCCGGAAGTTCTCCACCAGCACATCGGCGCGCGCCAGCAGCGATTCGAAAATCGCGCGGTCTCCCGCGATCTTGAGGTCAAGCGCGATCGATTTCTTGCCGCGGTTCACGGAAGCGAAAAACGCGGACTCTCCGTTGATGAAGGGCAGGAAACCGCGCGAATCGTCGCCCGTGCCGGGTTGCTCCACCTTGATCACCGTGGCGCCCAGATCGCACAGGATCATCGTGCAATAGGGACCGGCAAGCACGCGGGTGAGGTCGAGGATCACATAGCCGGCGAGCGGCCCGTTGCCGGGGGGCCGGGGCGCGGCGGGAGCGTCTGAGTGGGACATGCGCGATGGATCTCCAGGGGGCGACATTTGCACGGACTGACACAGTATGCCGGGCGTGGCGGCCTTGTCAGGGGCGTGCAGCATATAGCAGGTATGAAACGCCCGGTTCCAGGCGCAGGTCCCCGCCCGACATGACCGATAATGCCCCTCCCCGCAGTGCGCCCTGAGCCCATGCCCGCGCCAAAGCCGACCACCATCCGCCTCGACATCGCCGCCGATCTCAACAAGTGGCGCACCTTCCTGGCCATCGCGGAACTTGGCAGCCTGACGCGGGCAGCGATCTTCCTTGACAGCAACCAGTCGCTGCTGTCGCGCCAGTTGAACGCCATGGAGCGCGATTGCGGCGCGCGCCTGTTCAACCGCACCGGGCGCGGCGTTTCCTTGTCCGAGGTGGGCGAGCGGATTTTCCCGCACGTGAAGATGCTGCTCGAGGACGCGGAACAACTCGAGAACGAGGTGCGCGGCGAGGCCCGCGAGCCTGCCGGGCAGGTCACCGTCGGATCCTTGCCCTCGATCGCGAATCCCCTGGTGGGGCGGCTGTTCACCCGCATCCGCGCGGCGCATCCGGCGGTGCGGCTGCGCATCCTCGAGGGCTCCAGCGGTCAGGTGGAGGAATGGCTGGCCGACGCGCGCATCGACATCGCCATCCTGTACCGCTATGGCGCCTCCCTGCCGGAACATGAACAATCGCTCGCCACCGTGGACAGCTACCTGATCGGCGCTGCCGGAGACAAGCGTACTTCCGGCGAACGCGTCGAGTTCAGCGCTCTCGACGAACTGCCCTTCATCCTGCCGGGCGCACCCAACGGCCTGCGCAACGCGCTCGACGCCACTGCCCGTGCGCAACGCATCACCCTGGCGCCGGTGATCGAGGCCGATTCGCTGCCCCTGATGAAGTCGCTGGTGGCCAACGAACGCCTGTACACCGTGTTGCCGCTGCACGCGGTATGGCAGGAGGTTGCCGACGGTCGCCTGCAGGCTGCGCCCATCGTCAACCCCACCTTGCAACGCACCATATCCATGGCGACAGCGCGTTCCAAGGGGCCGGGGCGCGCAGTGGCCGCGGTGGCGCGGGAAATTGTCGACATGGTCGGCAGCATGGCGCGTGATGGCATGTGGCGTAGCGGGCCGGTACCCAAGCGATAGTTCCGCCCCGGCATAGCAGGCATGCCGCCTCGACGGTAGGCGCAAGGTCGGCCCCGGCGATAAGCTTGCGGCCTCGCATACGACGCCGTTCGCCGCAACCCCATGCCCAGAGTCACGCTGCCCGCCCCGGAAGACATGAACGCCGAGCAACTGGCGGTCTACAACAAGGTGGTCTCGGGCCCGCGCGGCCGGGTGCAGGGGCCGTTGCGTGCCGCCATCCACAACCCGGAACTGGCGGACCGCTGGCAGGCGTTGGGGGAACTGCTGCGCTACCGCACGACGTTGCCACCGCGCCTGTCCGAGATCGCCATCCTGGTCACCGCGCGCTGCTGCGACTCGCCCTTCGAGTGGTACGCGCATCGCAAGGAGGCCGAGAAGGCGGGCATCGAGGCCGCGATCATCGAGGCCATCCTCGCCGGGTCTGATCCGGGATTGCAGGGCGACGACGAGCTCGTCTATCGCCACGCGCTTGAGCTGGGGCGTACCCGCTCGGTAAGCGATGCCACCTACGCGCGGGTGCTCGAACGCTTCGGCGAGCGCACCGTGGTCGAACTCACCGCCCTGGTGGGCTACTACACCATGGTGGCCATGACACTGAACGCCCACGAGATTCCACTGCCCGAAGGCGTGGAACCCGCATTCCCGCTGCCGCAGCGGCGCGGCGTGGCGTGAATACGCAGCAAACCACAACAAAGGAGACCGGGACATGAAGACAACAATCGCCCTTGCAGCGGCCCTGCTGGCGACGCTTGCAGCGATGCCTGATGCCCTCGCGCAGGCATGGCCGGCGCGGCCGATCCGCCTGATCGTCAACTATCCGCCGGGCGGTCCGGTCGACATGCTGGCGCGCGCGGTGGCGCCGGCGCTGGGGGCGAAACTCGGCCAACCCATCACCATCGAGAACAAGGCCGGCGCCAGCGGCACCATCGGCATGGACGCCACCATCAAGGCCGCGCCCGACGGCTACACCTTCGGCATGGGCACGCCGGGCGGGATCACCTCGCTGCCGCACCTGATGAAGCTGCCGTATGACGCGCAGAAGATCGCCTATGTGTCGCTGGTGGCGCGGGTGCCGCAGGTGATCGTCAACAATGCCGAGGCGAAGGAAGGCACGCTGCCGGAACTCATCGCGGCGGCCAAGGCGGCGCCACGCAAGTACAACTACGGTTCGGCCGGCAACGCCACCACGCCGCACCTGGGCGGCGAACTGCTGCGCCAGGAAGCCGGCATCGAGATCGTGCATGTGCCTTACAAGGGCGCGGCCCCGGCGATCACCGCGCTGCTCGGCAACGAGGTGCAGATCTTCGCCGGCGACCTCTCCGGGGTGCTGCCGCTGATCAATGCGCGGCGCCTGCGCGCGCTCGCCATCGAGACGCCGCAGCGCATTGACCTCTTGCCCAATGTGCCGACCGCGACCGAACTCGGTTACCCGCGCATCCTGGTGGAGTCCAACTACGGCATCATCATGCCGGCCGGCATTGCGCCCGATATCGTCGCGAAATTCCACGCGGCATTGGTCGAGACGGTCAAGCTGCCCGAGGTGCGCGATGCGATCATCAAGCAGGGTGCGCTGCCCGCCACCACCACCGGCGAGGAATACCGTCAGCTCATGCAGGCCGAATCCGCCAAATGGGCGGCGGTGATCAAGGCCGGCAACATCAGGCTGGATTAGCCCGGCCGGCCGCAGCCGGTCCGCTTCAGCCTTCGACCGGTTCGGTGGCGCTGTAGGACGGACGCTCGCGAATGGTCTGATGCCAGGCCGCCAGCCGCGGCGCCAGCGCGCGCCAGCCGAGCCCGTCGAAGCGGTAGTCGATATAGCCCAGTGCGCAGGCCACTGCCACGTGGCCTATGCACAAGGGTGTGTCGCCAAGCGACTGCGCTTCGCCATCGAGCCTGGCCAGCGACGATTTCACCTTCAGGTCGAATGCCTCCATCAACACCGGCAGCGGCACCTCACGCTCGCGCTCGTTGCGCCACAGGATGAGGGCGTCGAGCAGGCCATCGCCGAAGGCGTGCCAGCGCAGCGCGAGCCACTTGTTGCGTCCCTGCTGCGGGAAAAGCGGCCCGGCCGCGAGGTCGTTCAGGTACTCGCAGATGACGGCCGAGTCGAACAGCACCAGGCCGTCGTCGAGCACCAGGGTGGGAATTTTTGACAGCGGGTTGTCCTGCATGAGGCGTTCGTTCGGCTTGGTCATGGCCGCGACCGAGCGCACCAGTTCAAGACGGTCCAGCACGCCGAGTTCGCGGGCGCAGATCATCACCTTGCGCACATAGGGCGACTTCGGCGACCAGTGGAGCTTGAGCATTCAGATCACTCCCTGCGCGCGCAAGGTGGCGATGCGCGCGCTGTCATAACCCAGTTCGGCGAGGATGGCATCGCTGTGTTGCCCGAGCAGCGGCGGTGCGGCCATGGATGGGGATGCGGCTTCCGCAAAGCGCATCGGGCTTGCCACCTGTGGCGCGTCGACGCCGCTCGGGTGCGGTACGTGGCGCAACATGCCGCGCGCCTTTACCTGCGGGTCCTCGAACACGTCGGCCACCGAGTTGATGGCGCCGCACGGCACGCCGGCCTCATCCAGCGCGGCGATGAGCCTGGCGCGAGGCCACTGCGCAAAGGCCGCGCGCAGCAGGGTGGAGAGTTCCGCCAGGTGGGCGATGCGCTGCGGGTTGGCCGAGAAGCGCGCGTCCAGCGCCCATTCCGGGTGGTCGAGGGCCGCGCACAGCTTGACGAACTGGGCGTCGTTGCCGACCACCAGGATCACGTCGCCATCGGCGCAGGAATAGACATCCTGCGGCTGGATGTTGGGGTGGGCGTTGCCGTTGCGTTTGGGCACCTTGCCCGAGACCAGGTAGTTCATCGCCTGGTTGGCGAGTGAGGCCACCTGCACGTCGAGCATGCCGATATCGATGAAATCGCCGCGCCCGCATTCGTTGCGCCGCGCCAGTGCGGCCAGTACCGACACGGCGGTGTACATGCCGGTCATCAGGTCGACGATGGGCACGCCCACTTTCTGCGGCCCGGCGCCAGGCTTGCCGTCGGCCTCGCCTGTCACGCTCATGAGGCCACCCATGGCCTGGATCAGGAAGTCGTAGGCCACCTGGTCGCGCCGCGGACCGGTCTGGCCGAAGCCGGTCACCGAGCAATAGATCAGGCGCGGATTGAGGGCGCGCAGCGAGGCTTCGTCGAGTCCGTAACGCGCGAGCGTTCCGGCCTTGTAGTTCTCCAGCACGATGTCGGCGTGCATCGCCAGTTCGCGCACGATTTTCTGGCCTTCGGGTTTGTCGAGGCTTACGGTGATCGAGCGCTTGCCGCGGTTCACGGCGAGAAAGTAGCCTGCTTCCTTCGTGTCATTGCCGTCGACGTCCTTGAGGAAGGGCGGGCCCCAGGCGCGGGTATCGTCGCCGGCGCCGGGGCGCTCGACCTTGATGACGTCGGCACCCAGGTCGGCGAGGATCTGCCCGGCCCAGGGCGCGGCGAGGATGCGGCTCAGGTCCAGAACCTTCACGTGCGAAAGCGGGGCGGCGTTGGGCGGGTTCATGAGCTTGCTGACGATGTTTCCATTCTCCGGACTGTATGCGCAGGCGCGTCTGCTGCCTAGGCTTTGCAGAAGCAACACTGGCATACGTGGCCGCGCATAGCAGCCTTGGCGACACTCAAGGTGACGAGACTGCGGTGCATGGCCTAAAGTACCGGGAGGGGAGACAAGGGATGATCAAGCTTTTGCAATGCATGGCGCTGGCGATGGCGGTGTTTCTGGGTGCGGTAGCAGGACTGCCGGTACATGCGGCGTGGCCCGAGCGGCCGATCCGCCTGATGGTGCCGTTCCCGCCGGGTGGTGCGGCGGACTTCATGTCGCGCGGCATGGCGCAGCGCCTGGCTATCGAGTTGGGCCAGCAGGTGGTGATCGAGAACCGGGGCGGCGCAGGCGGCATTCCGGCTGCCGAGGCGGTGGCCAAGGCGCCCGCGGACGGATACACCCTGTTCTTCGCCACCATGGGCATCCTGAGCATCAACCCGGCACTGCATGCCAAATTGCCCTACGACCCGCTGAAGGACTTCACTCCGGTCAGCGTGACGCACCTGACGCCGCGCGTACTGGTGGTGCATCCAACGGTTGCCGCAAGGACAGTGACCGAACTCATCGCGCTGGCGAAGACCCGCAGCGGCGGCCTGTCCTACGGCTCGGCCGGCAACGGCAGTTCCAGCCATCTGGCCGGTGCGCTCTTCGCCAGCATGGCGGGGGTGGAGATGCTGCATGTGCCCTACAAGGGCAGCGCGCCGCTGCTCACCGACCTCCTGGCCGGGCGGCTCGACATGACTTTCGATTCCTTCACCGTCTACGACGAACATATCCGTTCCGGCAAGGTGCGCGCGGTGGCGGTGACGTCCAGATCCCGCCTGAGCGTGCTGCCGGGCGTGCCGACCATTGCCGAGGCGGGACTCAAGGGTTACGACGTATCCAACTGGCTGGGCGTGCTCGGGCCGGCGGGGTTGCCTGCCGATGTCGTCACCACGTTGCATACAGCCCTCACTCGCGCCCTGGCCACACCGGCCTTGCGCGCGCAACTCACCGCACTGGGGGTGGAGCCGACCATCAGCACCCCGGCCGAATTCACCGCGCTGATCCGTGCGGAGTTGCCCAAGTGGGCGGAGCTGGTGAAGAAGACCGGCGCGAAGGCTGACTGATCAAGGTGGTTGTGCGCAAAAGGGAACGTTTGTGTTACCATTGGGTGCGTGAGCTACCAGATCAAAGAGTTGCTGCTGCCTGAGGGCGATAGCCCCTTTGCACAATGGTTTGGATCGCTGGATGCGGCGGCGGCGGCAAAGGTACGAGTCGCCGTGAGCCGGATGGAACTGGGTAACCTGTCCAATGTGGAATGGTTCCGTGGCATCGGCGAATACAAGATTGACTGGGGCCCAGGACTGCGCGTCTACCTCGGCAAGGACGGCATGAAAATCATCATCCTGATTGGCGGCGGCACCAAGAAGCGCCAGCAACAAGACATCGACCGAGCGGTGGTGCTGTGGGACGACTACAAGCGCCGCAAGTCAACCCTCAAACAAGGAAAGTGAATATGGCGCTGACCCGCAATTTCAAGGAGACCGTGGCGGCTCGCGTGCAGAGTGATCCTGCTTTTGCGCAGGCGCTGCTGGATGAAGCCATCACCCTGTTCGTCAATGGTGAACCGGAGTCGGCCAAGCTGATACTGCGTGATCTGGTCAACGCGACCGTTGGTTTCGAGGCGCTTGCAGAAGAAATCCACAAGCCGGCCAAGAGTCTGCACCGGATGCTGTCCAAGTCGGGTAACCCGACCATGAGCAATATCTCGGCGGTATTCGCCGCCATCAAGCGCGCGCTGAAGGTCGAAGTGCGCATGCAGATGGTGATGGCCTGATTTAAGCGGCCCCCGTCAGTACGCCGCGTACTTGCAGGTCAGTTGCTGGTCAGCCCCAAGCTCTTGATGATCGGCACCAGTTGCCTTTCGTCTTCCTTCACGTAGGCCGCGAACTCCTCCGGCCCGGACTGCGTGACCTCCGCGCCCAGCGGGGCCAACGCCTCCTTCACTTTGGCGCTGCCCATCACCTTGGCCATGGCGGCGGAGAGCCTCTCGATGCTGGCGCGCGGCGTGCCGGCCGGCGCGACGATGCCGTTCCAGGACTCCGACACGAAACCCGGCAAACCGGCTTCGGCCACTGTGGGCACGTCCGGCAACAGGCTGGAGCGCTGGCGGCTGCCGATGGCGATGGCGCGCAGTTTGCCCGTCCTGACGTGCTGCAACTGCGGCGTGATGTTGATGAACGACACCTCCACCTGCCCGCCCAGCACGCCCAGCACGGCCGGCGCCGCGCCGGCGTAGGGCACGTGGGTCATCTTCACGTTGGCCATGCGCGAGAACAGCTCGCCGCCCAGGTGCGGACCGGTGCCGACGCCAGCCGAGGCGTAGTTGAGCTTGCCAGGGTTCTTCGCCGCGTGGGCGATCAATTCCTTGACGTTGGAAGCGGGCACCGAGGGATGCACGGCAATCAGGTTCGGAACCGTGGCGAACATGCCGACAAAGGCGAAATCGCGCGCGGCGTCGTAGGGCAGGCTGGTGCTGATGGCCGGTTGCACCACCAGCGGGGCGACCGTGGCCAGCAGCAGGGTATAGCCGTCAGCCGGTGCCTTGGCGACGAAGGACGCGCCAATCACCGTGCCGCCGCCGGCTTTCGACTCGACGATGAAGCGCTGCCCAAGCTCGGTGGAAAGCCCTTCCGCCAGCTGGCGAGCCACCAGGTCGGAAGGCCCGCCGGCCGCGTAGGGGTTGATGATGCGCACCGGCCGGTCCGGCCAGGCTTGCGCATGTGACAGCGGTGCCGCAGCAAGCAGATGGAACGCAAGCAGGGTGGCCAGGCGGCGAAGTGCGAGTTTCATCTTGTCTCCGTTGGCGCGCTTTTGCGTGCCTTGTTGTCAGTCGAGTTGCGTGCCCGAGCGCTTGACAACCACCGCCCACTTCGCCATGTCCGCCCTGATCAGCGCCGCGAACTCCTGCGGGGTGGAGGTGCGCGGCTCGATGCCGGCCTGGGTGAGCGCTTTCGCCATCTCGGGCGTGTTCATCACGGCCACCAGGTCGGCGTTGAGGCGGGCAATGATCTCTTTCGGCGTGCCGGCCGGCGCCATCACGCCCAGCCATAGCGACATCTCGAACTCCGCAAGGCCAGGGGTCTCGGAAATCGAGGGCACGTTCGGCATGGCGGCCAGGCGGTTGCGGCTGGTCACGCCGAGTGCACGCACGCGGCCGGTCTTCATGTGCTCGACAAAGTTGGAGCTGGTGTCGAACATCATGGAAATGCGCCCGCCGAGAAAGTCGGTCAGTGCCGGTCCACTGCCCTTGTAGGGCACATGCACCATGTCCACTCCGGTAAGGCTCTTGAACAGCTCGCCCGACAAATGGCTGGTTGTGCCGTTGCCTGAGGAGGCAAAGGTCAGCTGGCCCGGGTTGCGGCGCGCCAGCGCCACCAGTTCGGCCACCGTGTTGGCCTTCACGTCGGGGTGCACGACCAGCATGTTCACCGCGTTGTGGGTGAGCGAGACCGGATCGAAACTCTTGACCGGGTCGTAGCGCAGGCTCTTGTAGAGCGCCGGGTTGATGGTCATCGTTCCCATGGTGGCGAACAACAGGGTGTAACCGTCCGGCGCGGCAACGCTGGCTGCCTCGGTGCCGACACCGCCACCGCCGCCGCCGCGATTGTCGATGGCCACCGGCTGGCCGAGCCTTTCGCCAAGCTTCTGCACAAAGCTGCGCGCCATCCAGTCGGCCGCGCCGCCGGCGGGGAAGGGTACGATCAGGCGAACCGGCTTTTCGGGCCAGGCCGCATGTACGCAAGTCGCCGCGACGGCGATCAGAAGTGAAGTCAGCAGTCGGGCAAACATGTTCTTTCCTCGCAAATCAGCGACCCTTGAACACCGGCGTGCGCTTTTCCTTGAAGGCCAATTGGGCTTCCTTGGCGTCTTCGGTCTTGCCGATCTGCGCCGTCATGTCCTGCTCGTAGCGGTAGCCGTCGCGCAGGCTCATGTCCTCGATGACGTTGAGCGTGTGCTTGCCCATGCGGGTGGACACCGGGCTCTTGGCGGCGATGGTCTGCGCCAGTTCCATGGCCGCCGGCATCAGCTCTTCCGGGGTGGTGCAGGCCTCGACGATGCCCAGGCGGTACAACTCCGGGCCGGGGACACGATAGCCGGTCAGCATCATGCGGCGCAGGCGCGAATGGCTGAACAGGCGTTGCGCGTGGCGGCAGCCGCCGAGCAGGCCCACATCGACCTCCGGCAGGCCCAGCGAGCCCTTCTCGGAGGTCAAGATGATGTCGGCCGAGGCCACCATCGCGACGCCGGAGCCGAGTGCCGCGCCGTTGATGGCGGCGATCACCGGCTTGGCGCATTCGCGGATGGCGTGAAAGCATTCGCGTGTGCGGCGCGAATGAGCCAGAAAGTCGCCCGGGCCCTTGATGTTCTCGGCGCGGCCCTTCAGGTCGGCACCGGCACAGAACACCTTGCCCGCGCCGGTGAGCACCACCACGCGGATGTCGTCGATCTCGGACACCCAGTCCAGGGCATGAGTGAGCTCGTCGTTGAGGGTGCGGGTGAGCGCGTTGACCGGCGGGCTGTCCATGGTGAAAACGGCGACATGGCCTTCGGTTGTGATCTTGAGCTGGGTGTAGTTGTGCATGGTGTTCCGTGGTGGGAGGGCGGTGCCGAGGGCGCGGGGCAGGAAAGGATCGCCCTGGCGTTTGGCCACGGGAGTCTATTGGAATGCATGGGCCGGGGCCATGGGTCCCGCGGCAAGGCTGGTATGGCTGCGAGGGGAACCCGCCCGTCAGCCCCCGGGGCTGTCAGTCATGATGTAGCCCATCAGGTCGCCCACGTTGTGCTGCAGGTCGCGGATGATGTCCTTGACGACGTCCCCGATGGAGATCACGCCCACGACCTTGCCTTCGTCCAGTACGGGCAGATGGCGAAAGCCCTTTGCGGCCATCAGGCTCATGCAAGCTTCCAGCGGGTCTGCCAGCTTGACAGTCATGGGGTTGCGCGTCATGACCTGGCTGACCACCGTCTGTTTCGCATCGAGCCCCGGCAGCAGCACCTTGATGGCGCAGTCGCCCTGGGTCACGATGCCGACCAGGACTCCCTCATCGATGACGAGCACCGAGCGGACGCGATTGTCCCGCATCTGCAGAAGGGCCTTGACGACCATGTCGTCGGAACGGACATGGATGATGGCGCCGCTCTTCTGGGCCAGTGCGCTTTGAACTGTGTTCATGGATATCCTCCTATGGGAGCGCAGGTTGGAAAGGTAATGTCATGCGCGACCCTGTGGATTCTCGCAGGTTGGCGCCGGCACGGCAAAATCCGGATGCGCATGGTCGGGCGCATCCGCGATCGCCTCTCATGCGCCGCACCCTCCGGTTTGCCCGGGTCGCGTCCGGCCTGATCACCATGACGATCACTGGGCCGCAGTGCGGGCCATGCCACCGGCCGGGGTTCCGGGCAGCGCCACCGACGCCGACAACAACCCGGCAGCACGCAAGTCCTCCCAGAACGCGTTCGGGATTGCGTGCCTTGCGTGCGCGACGTTCTGCCGCACTTCATCCACGCTGCGATAGCCCGCCAGCACGCAACCCACGGCCGGATGCAGCAGCGCAAATTGCAGCGCCGCGGCAGGCAGGGGTACGCGGTGGCTCGCGCACACCGCCTCGATACGCCGGGTGCGATCGAGAATCTCCTGGGACGCCGGCTGATAGAAGAAAGTGGCGTCAGATCGCGCGCCGATGGCGAGGATGCCGGAATTGAACGGCGCCGCGGCGATCACGCCGACGCCGCGCTTCTGCGCCTCCGGCAGCACTGCGTCGAAGTCCTCGTGATCCAGCAGGGTGAGGCGACCGGCCAGCAGCAGGAAGTCGAAGTCCGCTTCGCGCAGGGCGCGCAGGCAGGTGCGGCAATCGTTGACGCCTATGCCGATGGAACGCACCCGGCCCTCGCGGCGCCAGCGCGTGAGTGCCTGGTACGCGCCCTGCATGGCCTCATCGAACACCGCATCGGTACGCTCGCCGTGGAAGCGCTGGCTCACGTCATGCAGGATCGCCATGTCGATGCGGTCGCGCCCGAGACGCGCCAGGCTCTCGGCCAGCGAGGTTTCGGCCCCGGATTCGGAGTAATCGAATACCGATTGCGGCGCGCCGTCGCTGCCGCTTCGTATCAGGCGTCCTACCTTGGTAGAAAGGGTGAACAGGTGACCAGCGGCGGCGAGCGCCGGCGCGAGGCGCCGCTCGCTTTCGCCCAGTCCGTAGAAGGGCGCGGTGTCCACATGGTCGAGGC
The DNA here is from genome assembly GCA_965279115.1 of Burkholderiales bacterium. Lineage (GTDB taxonomy): Bacteria > Pseudomonadota > Gammaproteobacteria > Burkholderiales > JAEUOS01 > JAEUOS01. Next base: position 748,743 of record OZ257137.1, on the reverse strand, counting down.
CGGCGGCCAGTGCCGCGTGCACGATGTGGATGGCATCCTCACGTACGGTCTTGGCGATGCCGCTGGCGCCGAAGCCCAGCGTCGGCATGGTCAGGCCGCATTTGCCGAAGGAACGTCGCGCGAGTGGCGCGCTCATTCCGCCTTGGCTCCTGATGCCTTGATCACAGCGCCCCATTTGGTGGTTTCGGCGCGGATGAAGGTCTCCGCCTCTTCCGGCGTGCCGCCGATCGTTGTCACGCCCATGGCGCGCAGGCGCTCGACCATCTCGGGCATGCGCAGGATGCGCATGACCTCCGTTGAGATCTTCTTCACCACCGGTGCCGGTGTGCCGCCGGTCACCCACAGGGATTGCCAGGCGTTGCTTTCGAAACTCGGGAAACCGGATTCGGCGATGGTGGGCGTGTTCGGAAATTCCGCCAGGCGCTGCAGGGTCGCGACGCCCAGCATGCGCAGCGCGCCCGAGCGGATGTGGCCGATCACGTGCGGCCCGCCGTCGATGGTCATCTGCACCTGGCCGCCAAGCAGTGCTGTCAGCGAATCGGCACCGCCCTTGAACGGCACGTGGGTCATATCGAGGCCGGCGCGCAGTTTCAGCAACTCGCCGCCCATGTGCGGGATGGTGCCATTGCCGCCGGAGCTGAAATTGAGCTTGCCGGGATTGGCCTTGGCGTAAGCGACGAACTCCTGCACGGTTTTGGCCGGGACTGACGGGTGCACCAGCATCATGAAGGGCACGGTGCCCACCAATGTGATGGGCAAGAGGTCCTTGTAGGGCACGAAGGGCAGCCTGGGCAGCAGCGCCGGGATTACGCCGATGGCCGCGGCGGCCACCAACAAGGTGTGGCCATCTGGTGCGCTCTTGGCGACCAGGTCCGCACCCACCACGCTGCCGCCACCGGGCTTGTTCTCGGCCACTACGCCCACACCCCAGGCGGCGGCGAGGGCGGGACCGAGCGCGCGGGCGACCAGGTCGGAGGTCGCGCCGGGCGAGAAGGGCGAAACGATGCGGATGGTTTTCGAGGGATATTCCTGCGCCGGCGCTACGCGCGGGGCGAGTGCGGCCGCAGTCGCGGCCAGCAAAAGCCTGCGCCGCTTGCGGTCCGCGCAGGACAAGTCGATTGTCACGTGAGGGTCTCCCGGAAGTGGGGTTTGCATGGGATCCGGCCGCCTCGTCACCCCAGCGCCGGGTCGAGCCCGAAGCTCACCGCCGCGAACGGATGTGCATCCAGCACTTGCGGGTTGAGCGCTGCGCCCATCCCCGCCTGTTGCGGCTGCCTGAAGTGCCCGTCCACGAACTCCGGATAGCGCCCGTCAACTGCCTCGGTGAACAGGCCGCTCTCGCCTACCTGCAGTTCGAGGAAATCGCAGCCGGCGCCGACCATGCAGGCATGCACGCTGGCGTAGTTGCAAATCGGGCCGGTGGGATTGTGCGGCGCGGTCTGCACACCGTGGCGTTCGGCAAGCTGCGCTATGCGCAGCAGGGCGCCAACACCGCCGCAATACTTCACATCCGGCATGATGGTGTCGTACAGGCCGCGTTCAAGATAGGGGAGGAAGCCTTCCACCTCGGTCTCCTTTTCCGCGCCGGCCAGGCGCACGTCCTGTGAGTTGGCGATGCGACGCAAGGCCAGAATCTCGTCGTGCTGCGAGCCGCGCTCGGAAATCGGGCATTCCAGCCAGTGCAGCCTGACCTCGCGCAAGGCGGCTAGCGTTTCGCGCGCGGTGCGCGGGGTCAGCCGCCAGTGGCAATCGACCATCACGCGCACGCCCTCGCCAACGGCCTCGCGCACCGCGCGGATGCGCTCGTGCGCGGCGGCGATCAGTCGCGCGCCGTCAGCCGTCTCGGCGTTCGCCGGCAACACGCCATCGAAGGGGGCGAGCTTGATCGCCCGGTATCCCTGCGCCACCGCAAACCGCGCGCTGGCGGCGAAACCCTGCGGCGTGCGCGGCTGGGTGGCCCGGTTGATGTTGGCGTATACCTCGACGGCGTCGCGCAGTGCGGGACCCAGCAGTTTCCACAGGGGCACCCCGCGCGCCTGCGCGAGCGCGTCCAGCAAGGCCTGCTCGGTCGCGCTCCTGATCGAATGCGCGACCAGGCCGCCGGGTGAGTGCTGGTGAATCGCGCATATTGCCTGGGTGGCGGCCAGGTCGCCAACCGCGGCGCCGATCAAGCCTGGCCACCAGCTGTTTGCATATTCGCGCTGCAAGGGCTCCCAGCCGTTGAGGGAGCATTCGCCCCAGCCGGTGAGCCCGTCAGCGGTGCGCAGTTCAACGAAGGACCAGTTGGTCTTGGCGCTTACGTGCAGAACCCGGTAGGCGATGTCGGCGATCTTCATGGCCGTTGCAGCGCTGCGCGCCAGCCGCTCAAGCCATGCCGATCTGCGGCAATGGCGCGCAGGCGTCGTCCGGCCGGCTGGCGATCATGTCCATCAATTCGCGTTGCACCTTGGCATAGGCGGGGTCGCCGAAGCGGTTGTCCATCTCGTGCGGGTCTTCGGCCAGGTCATAGAGTTCGCCGGCGCCGCTGTTCTTCTCCAGTGTGAGCTTGCGGGTTTTGGTGCGCACCGTGCGCAGCGCCAAGTCGACGCCGCAGCGCGAGGCGCGCAGGTCCCATTCGGAGAGTGCGAAATCGCGTGTGGCGGTGTCGGTTTCGATCAGCGGCTTGAGGGAACGGCTGTGTACCTTGCCGGGCAGGGAGACGCCAGCGTAGTCACAGAAAGTGGCCGGCAGGTCGAGGGTCGATACCGGGTCGGCCACCACCTTGCCCTTTGGCACGCCCGGCCCTTCGAAAAGCATGCCGACGCGCAGCAGGCCTTCGTATGCCATCGGCCCCTTGAGCAGCAGGCCGTGGTCACCCAGCCAGTCGCCATGGTCGGTGGAATACACGATCAGGGTGTTCTCGGCCAGGCCCAGGTCGTTCAAGGCGATGCGGATGCGCCCGACCTGATGGTCGATCAGGGAGATCATGCCGTAGTAGTTGGCGATCAACGCGCGCATCTGCGCCTCGCTCTGCTTCGGCGTGCGCGAGGACTTCTCGCGGAAGGCGCGCAGGCGCTCGTTGGCCATCTTCGGCACGCCTTCGAGCGCGGCGCGATGCCACCACGGGCGGCGCTCGAGGTCCATCGCGCCGTGCACCGGCAACTCGACCTCGTCGGGAGAGTGCATGTAGCACCACGGGTCGGGCGCATCGAACGGGTGGTGCGGGTCGGGAAAGGAGGCCCACAGGCAGAACGGGCCGTCGCGATGCTCGCGCAGGTAGTCGATGGTGCGATTGCCTATCCAGGTGGAGTTGTGCCAGGCCACCGGCAGGCCCGAGTTGAAGGTTTCGTGGGCGTCGCTGATCGGCGGCAGGCGTTTGCGGTACAGGGCGGTGCGCTCTTCGCCGCGGCCGTCGGCGTGGTACCAGCGCTCGTAGGCGTGGCCCAGCGGCGGCTTCATCGGCGGGAACATGTTGTGCCCTTCGAGCATCATCTCCACATGATCAAGCCCCATGTAGGGGCCGTGCCAGTCGGCCGGATAGTTGGCGCAGCTCACCGTGCATTCCGGCGTGCCGGTGGGCTCGAAGCAGTTCGAGGTACTGAAGTGCGCCTTGCCGATCAGCGCGGTGGCGTAGCCGGCCTTGGACAAGGTGCCGCCGTAGCCCGCTTCGCCTGTCGCGGGCGGCAGGTCGATGCCGTTGTCGGATACGCCGTGGGTAAGCGGGAGCAGCCCGGTGAGGATGGAGGCGCGCGAGGGCTGGCACACCAGGTTGGGCGTGATGGCCGCCGAGAAGCGGGTGCCGTTGCGTGCCATTTCGTCGAGGTGCGGGGTCTTCACCCGCCGTCCTTCAAAGCCATAGCAGTCGGCGCGCTGCTGGTCGGAGGTGATGAACAGGATGTTGGTTTTTTTGCCCATGGTTTCACTCCGGTTGGATGCCTGCAATGCGGAACAGTTCGGGAAAGCGCCGGGTCTCGACCTGCACCATCTGGGTGAAGTCTTCCGGGCTGCTGCTGGTGGCATTGTCCATGCCGATGGCGGCCAGTCGTTCCATCACCGCCGGAGTGCGCATGGCCTTGACCAGCTCCGCATGCAGCCGGGCAAGGATCTCCGGCGGGGTGCCGGCGGGTGCGACCATGCCCTGCCACTGCGCCATCTCGAAGCCGGGAATGCCGGATTCGGCCACCGTCGGCACCTCCGGCAGCAGGCGCGAACGCTCGCGGCTGGTAACCACCAGTGCCTTGAGCTTGCCGGTTTTCACATGCGGCAGCGCGGGCGCCATGCCCAGCATGCCAAGCTTGACCTGCCCGGCCACCACGTCGACGATCGCCTGGCCGCCGCCCTTGTAGGGAATGTGCTCGGCGGAAAAACCGGCGCTTGCCTTGATGCTTTCGAAGGCGAGATGTTGCGGGCCGCTTTTTCCGGGTGTTGCGAACGATAATGCGGTGGGGTTGGCACGGCCGTAGCGGATCACATCCTGCAGGTTCGCCACCGGCAGCGAAGGATGGGCCACCAATACCAGCGAGCCGCGTCCGAGCAGGCTGATGTGGGCGAAGCTTTTCACCGGGTCGTGCTTCAGGTTGCGAATCGCCGAGGGCATCATCGCGTTGCCGTCGACGAACATCAGCAGCGTATGGCCGTCGGGCGGCGCGGCGGCCACCAGTTCGGTGCCGATCACGCCGGCGGCACCCGGCCGGTTTTCCACCACGACCGATTGTCCCAGCGCCTCGCCCATGGGTTGCGCCACCGCGCGCGCGATGATGTCGGTGACACCGCCCGGCGCATACGAGACGATCACGCGGATCGGCCGCGCCGGCCATGCGCCGCCGCCCTGCGCGGGTGCGATGTGCGGCAGCGCCGCTGCCAGCAGGCCGGCCATCCACAGCGCGAGGCGCCGCGCGGCGGCTCGAATTGGCTGCATTTTCATGTCCCGCCCTCCTCTACGCAACCGGATTACTCGGCCTTGATCCCCGCCGCCTTGACCACGGGCGACCAGCGGCCGATCTCGTTTTTCATGTACGCAGCGTACTCCTCGCCGGTAGAGGCGTGGATCTCGTAGCCCTGTTTCAGGAGCCGTTCGCGCACTTCGGGGTGGGCGAGCGCGGCGACCATCGCCTGGTGCAGGCGCCGCTGGATCGCAGGCGGGGTGCGGGCCGGGACCAGCAGCCCGTAGAACGCGGCACCGACCAGGTCCGGCATGCCTTGCTCGGCCACCGTCGGCACATCGGGAAAAAGCGGCGAGCGGGCTTTCGCAGCCAGCGCCAGCGCGCGCAACTTGCCGGCGGCCACATGCGTGCCCACCGGGCTGATCGCATCGATGAAAAACGGGATCTGGCCGGACAGCACGTCAAGCGAGGCCGGCGCCGCGCCCTTGTAAAAGATCAGGTTCAGGTTGGCGCCGGTCTTGAAACGCATCATCTCCGAGAGCAGGTGCGGCAGCGTGCCGATGGAGGCGATGGCGACGGCCACACCGCCACTTTGGCGCTTTGAATCTTCGACCACATCCCGGAGCGACCTGTACGCGCTGGCCGGGTGCGCGACGAACAGCATCGGGATCGAGACCCCGAGCGAGACCGGCGCGAAATCGCGCTCCAGGTCGTAGGGCAGCTTCATGCCCAGCGCGTTGTTGAGCGCCACCGTGGCCGAGGCCATCAGCACCGTATATCCGTCGGGTGCCGCCTTGGCCACCGCTTCCATGCCGGCGATGCCGCCGGCGCTGGGGCGGTTTTCGATGACGATGCTCTGGCCGAGGTTTTCGGTCAGGCGGGTGGCGATCACCCGGGTGGAAGCGTCGAGCCCGCCGCCGGCGGCCTGCGGCACGATCATGCGCACCGCCCGGTTGGGGTAGTCGCCGGAAGATTGCGCCATCCCGCTCACGCAGTTGAAAAAACATGCCGCGGCCAGAAACAGACGAATGCGTGCGATGCCCATGTGCCTTCTCCCTGGGAGAGTTCAGTCGACCTTCGCGCCCGAGCGCTTGACGATATCCGCATACCGGGCCACGTCCTTGGCGATGCGCGCGCCGAATTCCGCCGCCGTGCTGCCGACCATCTCGAAGCCGGCGTTGACCATCGGCTCGGCCACGGCCGGATCGCGCAGGATCTTCACAACCTCCGCGTTCAGGCGAGCGACGATGTCGGGCGGTGTGCCGGCCGCGACCACCAGGCCGTTCTCGGATTCCAGGTCGAAGCCGCCCTTCATCACCTCGAGCACGGTCGGCGCGTCTGGCAGCTGCGCCATGCGCTTCTGCGAAGTGACGGCGAGCGCGCGGAACTTGCCCGCCTTGATGTGGGTGAGCGCGGTGGCGAACACCGGGAACGCATAGTCGGTCTGTTTCGACAACAGCGAATTGAGGATGTCGGGCGCCGCCTTGTAGGGGGTGTGCAGCGCCTCGATGCCGGCGGCCGCCTTGAACAATTCGCCGCAGAAATGCGCCAGTGACCCGTTGCCTCCCGAGGCGAACGACAGGCCTCCGGGCTTGGCCCTGGCGCGCGCGATGAGCTCGTCGATGGACCGGATCGGCGAGTCCGTCGCCACCACCAGCACGGCCGGGGTGCGGATCAGCCCGGTGACGGGAACAAAATCCTTCTGCGGGTCGTAGCTGACCTTGCTGAAAAGGCTGGGGTTGGCCACGAAGCCGCTGGTGGTGCCCAGGAGAGTGTAGCCGTCGGCCGGCGCGCGCGCCGCGAACTCGGTGCCGATATTGCCACCTGCACCGGGTTTGTTTTCGATCACCACCGGCTGGCCCAGGCTGGTCGAAAGGCGCTGTCCGACCACGCGCAGGATCACGTCGAGCGGAATGCCGGGCGGAAAGGGCACGACGATGCGGATCGGCCGATTGGGGTAGCCGGCGCCCTGCGCCATGGCGTGACGCGGCAACCCGAGCGCCAGCCATGTCGCCGCCGCACCGCCCGCCAGAACCCTGCGTCGCTGATTCATGGCCTGCTCCTTTTCATGCCGTGGCGCGCTCGCCCGGGTCGATCCACACATCCTCGATGGCACCGCTGTACCGGTAGGCGCCATGTCTTTCGTAGAGTTCCCAGAACACCGGCGCGCGCCGGTCCAGGCCCACGTCCATGCCTTCGAAGGGGCCGAGCATGAGGGTGGGCGAAAGTTCGGTCCAGCCAATGCATTCGGCGCCGTCGAGAAGCAGGCGTCCCCGGCCGCGCCGCTTGCCGAGCGCCTCGTACTCGATCACCGCCTCATGTGCGCCGGGTGCGAGGTTGACCGGCGGAAAATTGGCGGGCTCGGAAAAGCCGTTGTAGTGAAAGTTCAGGCGGTCGGCTTCGACATACATCACCATGCCGGCGATGATGTCGCCCAGCGACCACAGCACGCCTTCGTCGCCGGCGCGCTGTTCGAAACGGGTGCGGATGCGGAACGAGCGGTTGCCCACCAGGGGAAACACGTCGCTGCGGTGCGCGGTCTGCGACCCGGGCAGGAAGCGGCGCGGATGGTTGGCGCGCTCGCGCGCCCAGGCCGGCACGTCGCTGAACTTGCCCGGCCGGCCGCGGTTGTCGAGCGGGTAGACAAAGTACATCCAAGCCGCCGCATCGAAGGCCTCGATGAGTTCCTTGAGCTTGTCCGGATGTTGCGCGGCGATGTCGGTGGATTCGGAAAAGTCCTCCGCAAGGTTGTGCAGGGTCCAGTTGTCCATGTCGATCGGCCGGTCACGGATCTGCAGCGAGCGCGCCAGCCAGCCGTCGCGGTAGTAGGCACGGTTGGACCAGCATTCGTAGTACTGCTCGCTGCGCGGCGAGGGTGCGTCCTCCAGCAGCATCTGCGCGCAACTCTTGCCATCGAGCGGACGTGCCGGCTTGCCATGGCTGGTCTCAAGCCGCGCTACCCCCGCCATGTCGAGCAGGGTCGGCATCACGTCGGTGACATGCATGAACTGCCGGCGGATACTGCCGCGGTCCTTGAGCCGCGCCGGCCAGGAGGCGATGAAGGACACCCGCCGTCCACCGCCGCCGGTGTAGGTCTTGAAGCTGGGGAAGGGCGTGTTCGACACCTCGCCCCAGGCGGTGGGATAGAGCGAAATGCTCTGCGGGCCGCCCAGTTGCGCCAGCATGCGCCGCTCGTCGGCCAGCGGCTGGGTGGGCAGGCCGGAATAGCGACGGTTGTTCTGCACCATGCCGTGTTCGCCGCCGGCGTCGGTGCCGCCATTGTCGGAAGAGAACAGGATGATGGTGTTGTCGAGCTCGCCTATCGATTCCAGAAAGGCCACCAGCTTGCCGACATTCTGGTCGGCGTTGTCGAGCATGCCGGCAAAGGCTTCCATGTGGCGCGCATAGAGCGGGCGGTTCTCCGGATCGGTGGCATCCCATTGCGGCACGCGCGGGTCGGAGGCCGGCAGTTTGGTATCCGGCGGGATCAGGCCCATCTCGATCTGGCGTTGGTGGCGCGCCTGGCGGGCGGCGGTCCAGCCGGCGTCGTACCTGCCCTTGTACTTGGCCATGTCCGAGGGCTTGGCTTGCAGCGGGGCGTGCATGGCGTTGTTGGCCACGTAGAGGAAGAAGGGCTTGTGCGGGCTGCTCTCGCGCAACTCGCGCACGAAGCGTATGCCCTGGTCCATCCAGTCGTCGCCGGTGTAGTAGTCGCGCGGATACTCGTCGACCGGCAGCACCTGGTTGCCGAGCATCAGCCGGGCCGGGAAGAAATGGTTGGTCTCGCCATCCATGAAGCCGTAGTAGGTGTCGAACCCACGCTGCGAGGGCCAGTTGTGTTTGGAGCCGCCGGGCACGTTGTCGGCTGCCGGCGTGTTGTGCCACTTGCCGACCATGATGGTTTCGTAGCCGGCGGCGCGCAGGGTCTCGGGCAGGGTGGCGGCTTCCAGCGGGATCTCGCCGGAGTAGCCGGGGTAGCCCGGATGGTTGTTGGCCAGCCAGCCGGTGCCCACGCCGTGCGCGTTGCAGCCGGTGAGCAAGGCCGCGCGCGCCGGCGAGCAGATCGCGTGGGTGGTGTAGTGGGTGAGCCGCACGCCGCGCGCGGCCAGCGCGTTGATATGCGGCGTGTCGATCTCGGATCCGTAGCAGCCGGGGTCGGACCAGCCCATGTCGTCCATGAACACGATGACGATGTTCGGGCTGCCTTTCTGCGCCTCCTTGCGCTCCGGCCACCAGGGGGTGGATTCCTCGCGGGTGCGGCCGATCTTGCCGCCGAATGCGGGGTCTGTCATGGATTTCTCCTCGGTGGTTTCAGTAGGCCACGCTGCGCGGCGGGCCCGCGCTCACGGTGGCCATCATCGCGTCCAGGTGCGCTTTCAGGCGCTCGGTCTTGAGTTCACGCGCGGCGGGGTCGTTCCACAGGTTGTCGAATTCGCCGGGGTCCTGCTGCAGGTCGTAGAGTTCTCCTACCTGGTGGCCGTGATACACCACGCTCTTGTAGCGACCGTCGAACACCATCGAGCCATGGGTGTGGTCGGTATGGCGCGGCCCGCCGATGGAGTCGTGGAACTCCGAGATCACGCGGTCCTTGTGGTGGTGCGGATCGGCGCGGCCTTCAAGGATGGGCATGAGCGAGGCGCCCTGCATCGATTCCGGCACCGCCAGCCCGGCGGCTTCCAGCAGCGTGGGGGCGACATCGACCGATTCAACCAGCGCCTCGCTCTGCACGCCTTTCGCAAAGCGCTCCGGCCAGGAAAAGATCATCGGGATGTGCACCAGGCCTTCAAAAAACCGGCAGCCCTTGAGGATCAGGCCGTGGTCGCCAAGCAGCTCGCCATGGTCGCTCATGTAGACGATCAGCGTGTTGTCGAGCTGCCCGCTGTCGCGCAGGGCGTCGACGATGCGCCTGAACTGGTCGTCGATGAGCATGATCATGGCGTAGTAGTTGGCCTTGACTTCCAGCGCGTCGTAGGCATCCGGCGGCTTGGAGGCCACCAGGTCGTGCTCGCGCTCGACCACCGTGCTGCCCTCGCGGCGCACCCGCGGATCGACCGCCACCTTGGTCTGCTGGTCGATGGCGACAAAGGCCTTCTGGCGCTCGATATCGCTGTCGCGGAACAGAGGGAAGGGCAGCGACTCCGCCCGTACCTTCGCCAGGTATTCAGGCGGCGCGTCGAAGGGCGCGTGCGGGTCGAAGGGGTTGAGCGACAACAGCCAGGGGCCGTCGCGCTGCTCGCGGATGAAGCGGATCGCCATCTCCGAGACCCAGGTGGTCTGGTGGTACTGCGCGGCGACGCCCGGGCCGCAGAACTGGTTGTGGGAGGCGTACAGCTCGATCGGGTCGACCTTCTTCTCGTAACGCAACCAGCTTTCGTAGTCGTGGCCGCGCGCCGCGTCCGGGGTGGGGTGGTGGCTCCACTGGAACATGCGGTAGCCGTCGTCCGGGCGCTGCTCGAAATACTTGGCGGCCGACAGGTGCAGCTTGCCGACCAGCCCGCAATCGTAGCCGGCGTCGGCGAACAGGCGGGTGACCAGCTTTTCGTGCGCCGGGAAGTAGGCATTGCCGTTGCGGTACACATGGTGGCTGGCGGGGTAGCGCCCGGTGAGAAAGCTGGCCCGCGACGGCGTGCAGATCTGGCTCTGGGTATAGGCGCGCCGGAAGGCCACGCCGCTGGCGCACAGGGCGTCGAGATTGGGGGTTTCGATGTGCGGCTGGCCGAGCGCGCGGATGGTGTCGTGGCGCTGCTGGTCCGAGCAGTACCAGAGGATGTTGGGACGTTGTGCCATTTGGGTGTCTCGTGGTCTATTCGAACTTGATCGCGGCATCCTTGACGATGCGGGCGATCTTCCCGGTCTCGCTTGCGAGGTGGTCGGCGAATTGCTGCGGTGTGCCGCTGCGCGCCGCCAGCCCCAGGGCGTTCAGGCGGTCGCGGATCTCCGGCAGCGCAGCGATCTGCGTGAATTCCTCGTTGAGCCGGTTGATCGCCTCTGGCGGCGTGCCGGCGGGTGCCAGGAAGCCCCACCAGTTGGTGAATTCGAAACCCTTGATGGTCTCGCCTATGCCGGGCGTATCGGGCAGGGCCGGCAGGCGCGGGCCGGTCACGGCGATCGCCTTCAGGCGGCCGCCCTTGACCTGGCCGAAGGCGGCGCCATCGACCAGAAAGTCGATCTGGCCGCCAATCACGGCGGTGACCGCCTGCGCGCCGCCCTTGAACGGCACATGCAGCAGCCTGACGCCGGTCATCGACTGCACCAGTTCCATGGCCATGTGGCTGGGCGAACCCACGCCGGAGGTGCCGTAGGTGAGCTTGCCAGGCTGGGCGCGGGCGCGGGCGAGCAGGTCTTCGAAGCCCGTCACCGGCGATTGCGGGTTGACCGTGACCACGACCGAAACGCCGGTCACCAGGCCGATCGGCGCCAGGTCCTTGAGCGGGTGATACGGCAGGCTGGGGATGGCATGGTTGGCGATCACCATCGAGCCCAGGTCGCCGATGACGATGGTGTAGCCGTCGGCGGGCGATTTGGCGGCCACGCCTACCCCGAGCGTGCCGGTGGCGCCGCCGCGGTTGTCGAACACCACCGGCTGGGCGATGCGCTCGCCCAGTTTTTGCCCGAAGATGCGCGCGACGATGTCGGTATTGCCGCCCGGGGCATAGGGGATGATCAGCTTGATCGGCTTTGACGGGTAGGGCTGGGCGACGACGTCGCCCATCGGCATGAGCACGCCGGCCAGCACGGTTGCGCCAAGCAGCACGCTTGCGAACGTTTTTCTCATGCGGCTCTCCCGGGCGTTTACTGGTCGGAAAACGCGGTGCGCACCTGCGCCTCGGCGTCCACGCCGGCGCCTTCGCCGGTTTCCACCACCACCTGCGCGATGCGCCCGGTAAAGCGGAATGGCGACACGTAGTCCGCCGTGACCGGCACGCCGGAGTCGTAGCCGCAGCACAGGCCCTCGCCCGAGGTTTCGATCACCGCCGGAATGGTGCGCGGGATCTCGCCTTCGCCCACCTGCCGGCCGTTGACGAACAGGGCGGCGCGCCCCTGGTGTTCGCCGGTGCGGGTGAAGCGCAACTGCAGCACTGCCTTGCCCGCGGGCAGATCTTCGGTCGCGGTGACGCGGTATTCGGTGAGGCCCAGGTAGTTGTGCACGTAGGTGAGGCGGCGGTTCTTCACGTACAGCGAATAGCCGGCAAACCAGCTGCCATGCGCCAGCAGCACGCCTTCGGCGCCCGCGGCGGAGATCTCGACCTCGGCGGTGATGCTGTGCGAGCGGTTCTTCACGTTTACCGCGGTGTATTCGAACTGCGCGGCCATGCCGGGGTAGTACACATGGCGGTTGCCCTGCGAGACGGTGGAGGGCTTGCGCTCGCCCATGCGCAACTGCATGCGCGAATCCAGCGGCAGCACGTTGTATTTGCCGGCCTCTATCCACCAGCGCTCGATCATCTCCTTCAATTTCTCGGGGTGCCGGTCGGCCAGGTTGTTGCTCTCGGAGAAGTCGCTGGCCACGTGGTAGAGCTCCCACTTCTGCGCGTCGAGCATTTCCTCGGTCATGAAGTCGCCTTGCGGCTGCTCGACCACCGCCTTCCAGCCGTCCATCCAGATGGCGCGCGAGCCGATCATCTCGTAGTACTGCACCTGCTTGGCCGTCGGCACGGCCGCGTCGTTGAAGGTGTGCGCGAAGCTGGTGCCTTCCAGCGGCCGTTGGGTCACGCCGTTAAGCACGCGCGGCGGTTCCAGGCCCAGCGCGTCGAGCAGGGTGGGCGTGATGTCGACCACATGCGCGTACTGGCCGCGCACCTCGCCGCGCGCCTTGATGCCTTTGGGCCAGTGCACGATCAGCGGGTCGCTCATGCCGCCCTGGTGCAGGTAGCGCTTCCAGCGCCGCAGCGGGGTGTTGCCGGCCCAGGCCCAGCCCCAGGCGTAATTGGTGAAGGACTTGATGCCGCCCCATTCGTCCAGGTGCTTGAGGTTGTCCGCGATGCTGGCTTCGACCCGGTTGGGGAACTGGCATTCGTTGAAGGAGCCGTGCTCGCCGCCTTCGGCGGAGGCGCCGTTGTCGGAGGCGAGCATGATGATGGTGTTGTCGAGCTCGCCCATGCGTTCCAGGTGGTCGATGACGCGGCCGATGTGGTGGTCGGTCTGTTCGAGGAAGGCGGCGTAGACCTCCATCTGGCGGGCGTAGAGCTTTTTGGCGTCGGCTGAAAGCGAATCCCAGGCCTTGACCTGGTCGGGCCGTTGCGCGATCTTCGTGCCGGGCGGGACGATGCCCATCTTCAATTGGCGTGCGAACACCTCTTCGCGCCATTTGTCCCAGCCGCAATCGAAGCGGCCGCGATAGCGCTCTATCCATTCGCGCTCCACCTGGTGCGGCGCATGGCCAGCACCCAGGCAGTAGTACATGAAGAAGGGCTTTTGCGGCGCCACCGTGCGCAGGTCCACCAGGTATTCGATGGCGCGGTCGGCCAGGTCGGCATTGAGGTGGTAGCTCTCGTCGCCAGTGAAGGGCGGCGCGATGTAGTGGCTGTCGTGGATCAGGGTGGGCGACCACTGGCTGGTCTTGCCGCCGATGAAGCCGTAGTAGCGCTCGAACCCGCGCGACAACGGCCAGCGTGCCTTGGAGGCCCCGGAGGCGTATTCGCCGGCCAGGGTGAGGTGCCACTTGCCGATGGCGAAGGTCGCGTAACCCTGGGCCAGCAACATTTCGGAGAGGAAGCCGTTTTCCTTGGGCACCATGCCGTTGTAGCCGGGGTAGCCGGTGGCCATTTCCTGGATGATGCCCACGCCGTTGGAGTGGTGGTTGCGGCCGGTGAGCAGGCAAGCGCGGGTCGGCGAGCAGATCGCGGTGGTGTGGAAATCGCGGTAGCGCAAGCCGCCCGCGGCGAGGCGGTCGAAGTTGGGCGTGGCGATGTCCGAGCCGTAGCAGCCCAACTGCGCGAAGCCGACATCGTCCAACAGGAACACCAGCACGTTGGGCGAACCGGGTTTGGCCTGGGCGGGCAGCGGCCATGCGGGTTCCGAGGTGGCGGCAGTGCGGCCGATCTTGCCGGTAAACGGCGTGCCTTCCGGGTAGGTCTTCAAGTCACTCACGTCGTTTCCTTGTCAGGCTTACTGCACAACCACATTGGCCGCCTTGACCGCCGCGGACCAGCGCGCGTGTTCTGCGGCAAGGAAGCGGCCGAAATCATCGATCGAGGTGGCTGCTACATCCGCCCCCTGCGCGGCCAGGCGTTCGGATACATCCGGCGACTTCAGCACCGCGACGATATCGGCATTGAGCTTGGCGACGATGTCCTTCGGCGTGGCCGCCGGCGCGGTGACGCCGAACCAGGCGTAGGCCTCGTAGTCCTTGAAACCGCTTTCCTTGAGGGTGGGTACCTCGGGCCAGTACGCCACCCGCTTGTCGGAGGTGACCCCCAGCACATTGAGCTTGCCCGCCTTGACGTTGGGCATGACTTCCAGCGGGCTCGCAAACATGAAGGCGATCTGCCCGGCCACCATGTCCAGCACCGCGGGGCCGCCGCCCTTGTAGGGCACATGCAGCACGTCGATGCCCGACTGCAGGCGGAACAGTTCCACCGCCAGGTGCGGCAGGCTGCCGTTGCCCGGCGTGCCGTAGGTGAACTTGCCGGGGTCCTTCTTCGCAAGCGCGACGAATTCCGGGAAGGTCTTTGCCGGTACCCGCGCCGGATTGACCGTGACCACCAGCGGGTTGGTCACCAGCATGGTCACCGGCGTGAAATCGCGCCGGCTGTCATAGGGGAGTTTCGGGTAGGCGTACTGGGTGATGACGAAGGGCGCCGGCGCCAGCAGGATGGTGTAACCGTCCGCCGGCGACTTGGCGACGAAATCCGCCCCGATGGTGGTGGCCGCACCCGCCTTGTTTTCGATGACCACCGGCTGGCCCCAGCGCTCCGCCAGCTTCTGTCCCACGGTGCGCGCGACCACGTCGGACTGGCCGCCCGGTGCGAAAGGCACCACGAAGCGCACCGCCCTGGAAGGAAACGTCTGTGCGTGTACAGCATCGGGGAGCGTCGCGGCAAAAGCAAACAACGCCAACAGCAAGCGCATGGCCGGCATTCAGGTCTCCTCCGCTGGTCTGGTTTTCAAACCAATTTACGCGCCACCCCTGGCAGTGTCAATTCGGCAGTGCAGCATGGCTTGACCGTGCTGGCATGTCACGGCAGACTGGCGCGTCATGCCCATCAAGCCCATCGCCGCACCGCGGCTTTACCAGCACATCGCCGACGAGATCGTCCGCCAGATCGAGGCCGGCACCTTCAAGCCTGGCGAGCGGCTGCCCGCGGAGCGCGAGCTGGCCACGTCGCTCTCGGTATCGCGCAGTTCACTGCGCGAGGCGCTGGGTGCGCTGGAAATGCAGGGGCGCATCAGCATCAAGGTGGGTTCCGGCGCCTACGTGTCGGCGGCGCCGCGCCGGCCGCAGCGCGCGCGCAAGGCGGCGGAGATTTCGCCCTTCGACGTGCTGCGCACCCGGCGGCTGGTGGAGGGCGAGGCGGCGGCGCTGGCGGCGCGCAATGCCACGCCGGCACAGGTGAAGGCGCTGGAAGGCGCCTTCGAGCGTCTCGCCGCCGACATGCGCGCCAACCGCATGCAGTCGGCGGCGGACCGCGAATTTCACCTGTGCATCGCCGAGGCTTCCGCCAACAGCGCCTTGAAGCTGGTGATCGAACGTCTATGGGCGGAGGGCGGGCAGCCGCTCAATGCCCGCATCGAGGAGCTGTTCGTCACCCGGGGCCGCAAGCGCGACAACATTGCCGAACACCGGGCGGTGCTGGAGGCGATCCGCAAGCGCGATGCCGCGGCGGCGCGCAAGGCGATGCGCCAGCACCTGGCGAATGCGGAGCGGCAACGCATGAGGCTGTTGCGCGACGCGGCGTGAGCCCTGATGCCTCCCGGGCCGGCCGAAACCCGGGGATCGGGAATCATCGCCGGCCGGCTATCATTCCTTCTGAAGGAGGCGCAGGAAGATGAACGACCTGATGAAACTGCTTTCCAGCGAGGCATTGGATGCCGAGGTGATTTCCGGCGTGAGCTACGGCTTCGCCCTGATTTTCTTCGCGCCGCTCTTACTGGTTGCGATCGTGTTTCTTGTCTACGGCATTGTTTCCAGACGCAGCATCCTTGTTCCAGCCAAGTGGCTGACCATCCTGTGGCTGGTGGCCTGCGTTCCAGCGGCGATGTTGATCCTGATGGGCTACGCCTTCAACTCGAGCAAGCTCAACCCGCTGATAACCGTGCCGCTGTGGGTCGTGAGCGGCCTGTTGACGATCTGGTTTCCGGTGGCGTTACGAGTGATCTTCGGTATCAAGCCGGTTTGAAGTCTTCTCCCGACATTTATCCCAGGCATTTCGGCGGCGTTCCCTTTTGCTCCTAGCCCTATTGCTTGCCCAGGTCGCCTTCGGCCTGATCGCCATGACGATCTGCCTGCCCTCCATGCAGGAGTGGGGCGCCTTGTTCGGCGCAAGCCAGGCGCAGGTGCAACTGACCTTCAGCGGGTTCGTGGTCGCGTTTGGCGTTTTCCAGCTGATATACGGGCCGCTATCGGACCGCTATGGCCGCAAAGGGGTACTCCTGACCGGACTGGCCCTGCTGGCCGCGGGCTCACTGATTGCCGCCTTCGCCCCCAGTCTTGAGGTGCTGATTGCCGGGCGCGTCCTGCAAGGGGCGGGGAGCGCCGCGGGCTCGGTGGTGGGCCGCGCCATGGTGCAAGACCGGTTCACCGGGTCGCAACGCACCAAGGTGATGGCCTACATCGGCATGGCGATGGGGTTGTCGCCGCCGTTCGCGGCAGTGATCGGCGGGCAACTGCATGTGCGTTTTGGCTGGCAGAGCAACTTCATGCTCGTGATGGTGGTTGCCCTGGTCATGCTGGTGGCGGCATGGCGTGCCCTGCCGGCCGGCACAGTGGCAAGCCAGCCCTGCGGGCACTGGCTGGCCGGCATGCTTTCAGCCTACGCGACCCTGCTGCGGCAAAGCACCCTGGTGCTCTACGTGCTGATCCTGTGCACCACCACGGCCGCGTTCTATGTGTTTCTATCCGGCGCGCCCATCGTATTGCGCAGTTATGGCGTGGGGCCGGACGGGATTGGCTGGTACATCATGCTGGTGCCGCTTTCCTACATGAGCGGAAATTTCCTGACCAGTCGGCTTATTCACAGCAAAGGCGAACGCTGGGTGATGGCCCTGGGCCAGGTGGCCACGCTGGCCGGCGTGTTGCTCATGCTTGGCTTGGCGCTGCTGGAGCTCGACTCGCCGCTGGCTTTCGCCATGCCCCTCATGCTGCTGGGCATAGGCCACGGCTTCCTGGTTCCGCCTTCGCTGGCTGGAACAGTGGGCGTGATTCCGGCGCTTGCCGGTTCCGCCGCCGCGCTGGCGGGGCTGATGCAGCAACTGACGGGAGCGCTGGGGGGATACAGCGTCGGGCTGGTGTCACACCAGGGGTCGCGCAACCTTGGTTTGCTGATGCTTTTCTTCAGCTTGTGTGCGCTGGCCGCACATCTTGCCCTGCGGCGTCGCTGAATACGGAATCGGTTGCCGTCGCAATTCGATGGCCTTGCCGGCCCCGATTGCCGCCGGCGGCTGGATGGCACACACTTCAAGTGGCACCGAGAAATGTCAGCGCCGCCACTCTATAGCGCGTTCCGTGATGCAATCACTCCCGCCAAGTTGAAAGTCGCGACACACGGTCGGCCGACGTTCGTATATTCCGCACAGCATAGTGTCCCTGTCGAGGGCAGCGCACCAACCGTCGCCCAAACGCGCCATGACAGATCCTCCCCATTTGTCCACTTCGGTAAATTCAGGTGGAACGTCATCCTCCCCGAAAATGATCACCTCCAACCTGCAGCAATTCGCCCTGCAAGAGGCGCAGGTGATGGTTGGGTCGATGGCATCGGGTGCGTCTGGTCCTGCATCCATATCGTTCACAATGGAAAAGCTCCGCGGCGCGTCCTGGATTCTGCGCATAAGCAGGCGATGGGATTTGAAACCTTGCTTGCGGACTCAGTATGCATGGGAATTCGTAGGACAGCAGACCGGTGAGGCGTTAGCGGCATGCTGATGTGGGTTGAAGATCAATCGTCCTACTAAAGCGTGACAGTGAGCGGCCATTCTTGGCCGGTTGCGAATGGCGATGAGCCGTTCCGGGCGGACTGCGCCAGGGCAGCCCTATCGCGGCTATTGATAGTACAAAATCAACCCGAAGCGACCACCCACACGCTTACATCGATCGCTGGCTGTCCCGTTGTAGACTATTTTCTCGGCTGAAGCGCCGTACTCAAAAATTTGGCGCCAGTTGTGCGTTGTTCAGACCGAAGGGAATCGGATGAATAGGCGTGAGGTTGTTTTATCTTTTGCGGCGCTGAGTGTCATGTCGCTTGAGGCAATGGCTCAGCAACCTGCCCGTCGACCCCGCATCGGGTTTCTTGCCAGCACGGCGCGACCGAGTTCTTTGTCAAACGGCAATTACGGTCGCTTTCTCCAAGGGCTAAACGAGTTGGGCTACGTGGATGGCAAGAATATCGCTATTGAATGGCGCTTTGCCGATGGGAGAGCCGAGCGATTTGCGGGATACGCCGAGGAACTTGTGCGGGCCAACGTTGACGTGATCGTGGCGGTGACTGGATTCGCGGCGGTCGCGGCAAGGCAGGCAACTAAGACGATTCCGATTGTCATGGTTGCGGTGGGAGATGCAGCCAGTTATGGTTTTGTAAACAGTCTCGGTCGCCCAAACGGGAATGTGACCGGCTTGACCAACATCTCGGTGGAAGTCGGCAACAAACACCTTGAGTACCTTCGAACTGCGTTACCGAAGATGAAGTCAGTTGCCGTCCTCGTCAACAATGGTCCGGGCGCCAACCTGGTGTATGCCAAGCGCGTCGAAGCGGCGGCGGGAACATTGGGGATAGTGTATTCAAGGGTCCAAGCTGGTGATCTAGGTCAGATCGAAGGGGTCATGCGTCAGTTGGCGAAAGAGCGTATTGATGCGCTGATCCTGTCGCCTGATGCGTTTTATTCGACCCATTCTCGGGAAATTGCCCGGCTAGCAAACGAGAATCGAATACCGACTATGTTCTGGACCCGTGAGCATGTTGTCGCTGGTGGATTCATGAGCTATGGGCAGAACAACGCCGAACATTACTATCGTGCCCCAGCTTATATCGACAAATTGCTAAAGGGCGCGAAGCCCGCCGATCTACCGATCGAACAGCCAACCAAGATCGAACTTGTTGTCAACAGCACAACCGCAAAGGTGCTCGGCATTGCGTTGCCTCAGGAACTTCGGCTCCGCGCCGAAGAGGTAATCGAATAGTAAGTCCGCGTCGGGCCGGTTTTGGCCGGTAGCGTGAATTCCTGAACAGCTGCTTTGGGCTTGGCCTAAGTCTTCGTCGGCTAAGCAATAAGCGCTTTACCAGACCCCGATCTTCACCCCACCCGCCGCCGCCGGGCTAGGCCTGCGATCCACCGCCGCATCGGTCATACCGATCCGGTTGCGCCGCGCGCGCATCCAGTCGAACATCAGCCGGTAAAGGTCCTCGCGCGCGCCGGCGTAGGTCACGCCGGGATCACGTCCGCGATCATGCAGTTCCAGCGGGTCGTTCTCCAGGTCGAACAACTGCGGCGGGAACGCGGTGCCAAAGTGCACCAGCTTCCAGCGCTTGGTGCAAGCCATCACCATGCGGGCCTCGCGTGCCTTCATGCCCAGCTTGCGGGCGGTGGGGTAGATGGCGTAGTCCAGTTCGGCGAAGGCGGCGTCGCGGACGGCGGCCTTGCTGCCGTGCAGTAACGGCAGTAGGGATTGGCCTTCGAGGATGTGGAAGGGGATCTCGCGGCCGAGCACGTCAAGAAAGGTGGGCACCAGGTCGATGGCTTCGACCAGTTCATCGCACACCGCGCCGCGCACGGCTTCTGCCGACGGGTCGGCGATGATGAAGGGGATGCGCACGCCCTGCTCGTACATGAATTCCTTTTCGCCCTGCCAGTGGTCGCCCATATAGTCGCCGTGGTCAGCGGAAAACACGATCAGGGTGTCCTCGAGCCGGCCGGCTTTTTCGAGAAAGGCGGTCAGGCGGCCGATGTGGTCGTCGATCTGCTTTACCAGGCCCATGTAGGCGGGCAGCACGGTGTTGCGCACTTCATCCTTTGAAAACGACACGCACTCCGGGTGTTCCTGGAAGCCACGGAAGATCGGGTTGGCGGAATCGCCGCGTTCCTCTTCCGAGCGCACCGGGGCCTGGCAGTCTTCCGGGCCGTACATGTCGTTGTAGGGCGCAGGGGCGATGTAGGGCCAGTGCGGCTTGATGTAGGAGAGGTGCAGGCACCAGGGTTTGTCGCCCTGCTCGGTGATGAATTCCATCGCCCGGTTGGTGGTGTAGGCGGTTTCCGAAAACTGCTCGGGCAGCCGGGTCGCGCGGCGCGAGTGGCGCAACAGCCAGCCGCTGGCGAGCTCGCCATGCTCGTCCGTGCCGGCGTTGGCCCACTCGTGCCAGGGGTTGGCGCCGGCAAAGCCGTTGGCGCGCAGGTATTCGTTGTAGACCAGGTCTTTGGGCGTGTTGTGGTCGGGGTGGATGCCGTCGTCGCGCCAATACTCCTCGAAGCCGCCGGTGGCCACCAGCTTGCCCGTGCCTTCGGTGGGTGACAGGCCCAGCCACTTCATGCCCTCCACGTCCGGTTCATGGTGGGTCTTGCCGATTACCGCGGTGCGCACGTCGGCCGGGCGCAGGTAGTCGCCCAGGGTGCGCTCGCCCACCGGCAGCGGCACGAAGTTCCAGGTGGCCCCGTGCGAAAGCGTGTAGCGGCCGGTGTAGTACGACATCCTCGAAGGCCCGCACACCGGCGCCTGCACATAGGCGCGGGTGAAGCGCGTACCGCGCGCGGCCAGCGCGTCGATGTGCGGCGTGGCCAGGGTCTTGTGGCCGTAGCAGGAAAGGTGGTCCGCGCGAAGCTGGTCGCACATGATGAACAGGATGTTGCGTACTTTGGCCATGGTCGTCGGGAAGCGAAAGTCTCGGAGCGTGGATTATGGCCGCTGGACCGCAGAACCCTCAAATCGGCGAAGATTGTGTTCCACGGTGTGGAACCTGCGGGAGGCTGGTGTGAAGGCGATTCGTGTATTGCAACGCGCGGCGGAGGTGCTGCGCTCACTCGAGCGGCGGCCCGGCAGCACGCTGGCGGAACTGCATGCCGACACCGGCATGCCCAAGCCCACGTTGCTGAGGATCCTGGCGACGCTGGATGGCGAGCGCATGGTGCGGCGCGCCATGGCCGATGGCGGTTACCACAGCCGCGTGTCCTTCCTGAGCCCCGCACGCGCCGACCAGAAGCTGCTCGACCTGGCGGACGCCGCCGCCCCGCACCTGGTTGCCCTACGGCGCAATGTGGTGTGGCCTTCGGACATCGGCGTGCGGTGTGGTTACTACATGCGCCTGATCGAATCGTCGCGGCGTGTCAGTTCGCTGGCCATGCATCGCGACGGCGTGGGCTTTCGCATCGACATGGCGGTCTCGGCGGTCGGGCGTGCCTACCTGGCGTTCTGTCCCGAAGCCGAGCGCATGCGCCTCATCGAACACATGCGCGCCCATCCGGCGCGCTACCCGGGCTGCGCGGCCATCGACGAAGCGCGCATGAAGCGGGTCATCACCGAAACCCGCGCGCGCGGCTATGCGGTGCGCGACACCGCCTTTGGCGGGCTGGGCTGGCTGGCCGACGAGGAGGACGACAAACTCGCCGCCATCGCCGTGCCGGTGATGTCCGGCACGGCGGTGCTGGCGTGCATCAATCTCGTATGGCCGCGCCGACTGCAGACCGAGGCGCAGGTGGCCAGGCGCTACCTCGCGGAACTGCAGCGCACCGCCGCGGCGATTGCCGCCGATGCGGGTGCACAGGTCGCACCCGCCAGGCGGGTCAGTCGACCACCAGCTTGATACGCTCGACCACTTCCTTCCACTTGGCGGATTCGCGCGTCAGGCGCGCCGCTGCAGTGGCGGGCGTGCCCGGGATGTACTCCAGGTCCGAAGCCATCATGCGCTCGCGAATTTCCGGCAGGGCCAGCACCTTGCCCATCTCCTCGGCAAGCTGGCGCAATATCGGCTCGGGCACGCCGCGCGGCGCGAGGATCATCTCGCCGAATTGGGCTTCGTAACCCGGCAGGCCGGATTCGGCCGTCGTGGGAATTTCCGGCGCGATGGCCGAGCGCCTGCTCTTGCTCACCGCCAGCCCGGTCAGCTTGCCGGTCTTGATGTGCGGGGTGACCACCGGGGTGGCGAGAAAGCCGCAGGGTACCTGGCCGGCCAGGACGTCCTGCATGGCCGGTGCCGGGCCCTTGTAGGGCACGTGGGTCATTTTCAGGCCGGTGGCGGCGATGAACAGTTCCATCGCGATGTGCCCGGGAACGCCGGGCCCGCCGGATGCATAATTGATCGGGTTGGCACGCGCATGGGCGATGAACTCGGTGAGGTTTTTCGCCGGCACCGAAGGGTTGCACACCAGCGTTTGCGCCGTGTCGGCCATGTAGATCACCGGCACCAGGTCGGACTCCGGCCGGAAAGCCAGCTTCTTGAATATGTGCGGATTCACTGTCACCACCGTATCGATGGTGGCGAGCAGGGTGTAGCCGTCGGCGGGCGACTTGGCGACGAACTCGGCGGCGATGTTGCCGCCGGCGCCGGCGCGGTTCTCGATCACCAGCGGCTGCTTCAGGGCCGCGCCGAGCTTGTCGGCCATCAGGCGCACGATGATGTCGTGCGGTGCCCCGGGGGCGGAGGCGATGATCACCCGGATCGGTTTGTTGGGGAAGGCCTGCGCGAACCCGGTACCGCTGGCGGCCGCCAGCAGCACGCCGCACAAGGCCGATACGAACCTACGCGTGAACACTCTCATTGCCTGCTCCTCTGGATCTCGGGTTTGGATGTGCGGGATGGCGCGATCCCCGCCGGCTTTTGCGGCTTTTCGCGAGTGTATTGGGTTTCCCGCCGGGCAGCGGTGGCGGGCCGCCGAAATTCCACAAGGTGAAACACAGGTGGCCGCCTGCCAGGGGCGGCGATTTCGCGTGCTACTTTTCGACCCTCGCGCATTCCGCACCACGAGCGTTGCGCAATGCCAAAACAAGGAGGAGGCTTCATGCAAGCGGGTGACGTGCAGGTACCGGTATTGATCGTCGGCGGCGGGGGCTGCGGCCTGGCCATGTCCATCCTGCTTTCCGACCTGGGCATCGAGTCGCTGGTGGTGGAGCGCAACGACACCACCACCGACCATCCGCGCGCCCACATCCTCAACCAGCGCACCATGGAAATCTTCCGCCAGCACGGCCTGGCCGAGGAGGTCTACCGCCAGGGCACGCCGCCCGAGTACATGGAGCGCATCAGCTTTCGCACTTCCCTGGGCGGCGAGGGCAAGCTGGACCGGCGCCTGATCGGCAACCTCGACGGCTACGGCGGCGGCGCGCTGCGCGAGCGCTACATGGCCGACAGCGCCTGCCACGCCGGCAACCTGCCGCTGATGCAACTGGAACCCCTGCTGCGCAGGGAAGCCGAAACGCGCTCGAAGGGCGCGGTGCGCTTTCACCACGAGATGACTTCCTTCGAGCAGGGTGCCGAGGGAGTGGTCGCTACCATCCGCGACCACGCCAAGGGCAGCGACTACAAGGTGCGCGCCCGTTACATGATCGCCGCCGACGGCGGCAAGACCATAGGCCGTGCGCTGGGTGTGGAAATGGAAGGCCCGCGGCGGCTGCGCAAAATGGTCAACACTTATTTCTCGGCCGACCTGTCGCGCTGGATCGACGACGACGGCGTCCTGTTGTTCTATTTCATCAACCCGGACGGCAAGGGGCAGTGGGCGGGCGGCGGCCTGGTCAAGACCGGCCCGACCCGCTGGGACCGGCATTCCGAATCGTGGGTATTCATGCGCGAAGTGCCCGCCGACGATCCCGACGCCATGGAAGAATCGAAAATGGTCGAAGCGATGCGCGACCTGATGCGCCTCACCGATTTCAACCCGGTGATTCACAAGATCGGCCGCTGGGATGTTCAAGGCGTGGTCGCGGGGCGCTACCGGGTTGGCAGCGTGTTTCTTGCCGGGGACGCGGCGCATCGCCATCCGCCTGTCAGCGCACTGGGCCTCAACACTGCTTTCGGTGATGTCCACAACCTCGCCTGGAAGCTCGCGCTGGTGCTGCAGGGCAAGGCGCCGGATGCGCTGCTCGACAGTTACGAATCCGAAAGGAAGCCGGTCGGCGCGCGGGTCTCCGAGTGGGCGTTGAATGGCTTTCGCATGCGCAGCCTGATCGACCAGGCCATCGGTCTTGTGCCCGGGCAGAAGGAGGCCAACCTGCAGGCCTTCGAGCGGCTCTATGCCGATACTCCGGGCGGCGCCACCGCGCGCGCGATCCTGGCCGAGGCGCTCAACATCCAGCGCATCGGGCCGCAGGCGCACGACATGGAAATCGGCTACCGCTACGAGAGCGGCGCGTTGGTGCCGGACGGCACCGAAGCCCCGCCGCGCGACCCGATGGCCGGCATCTACCACCCCATCACACGCCCCGGCAGCCGGCTGCCGCACGCTTTCGTCGAGCGCGACGGCCAGGGCCTGGGTACGCATGACCTGGTGCGGCCGGGCGGGTTTACGCTGTTCTGCGCGCGTCCTGAATGGCGTGCCGCCGCGCAGGCCGCAGCCGCCAAGGCAGGTGTGCGCATCGACGTCGCGGTCATCGGCGAGCAGGGGGCGAAGGCGGCCGGTCTGCGCGATGCGGAAGGCTCCTGGGCGCGCCTGCGTCAGGTCAACGAAGGCGGGGCGGTGCTGGTGCGGCCGGATGCCCACGTGGCGTGGCGGGTGGTGGACATGCCGGCTGATCCCGTCCTGGCGCTGGCGGCAGCGCTGGACGGAGTTCTTGGAACCTGAAGGGGGACTCTCGGGTTGGCGGTGGCGTAGCGGCTGGAGCCGGCGGCAGCCTACCCCGGTAGCCCGAGGATCGCCTTGGCCAGGATGTTGCGCTGGATTTCGTTGGACCCGGCGTAGATGGTGGCCGGGCGCGACAGGAAATACTGCCTGGCCGCATGCAGCGAGCTGCCGTCGGCCAGCGTGCGCGACTCGTCGATCACTCCTGCGTCCCCGCTGACTTCAAGCAGCATGTCGGTGACATGCTGCATGGCCTCGGTGATCCAGATCTTCAGGAGCGAAACTTCGGCCCCGAGTTCCCCGCCGCGCCGCAACACCTCCACCATGCGGATGTAAGCGGCGGCGAGGTCATCGACCTCCAGCTGCAGCGCGTCGTAGCGTGCACGCAGCACCGGTTCCTGCCACAGACCTTCCGAACGCAGCAGGTTCTTGAGCAGCATCAACGGGTAGCGCGCCAGGCGCGGGCTGCCGACCATGATGCGCTCGGAACCCAGCAGCGACTTGGCCATCATCCAGCCGCGGTTCATCTCGCCGACCAGGTTTTGCTTCGGCACGCGCACGTTGTCGAAGAACACCTCGCAGAACTCGGATTCGCCGGAAATGTTGACGATGCGACGCACGGTGATGCCCGGGGTCTTCATGTCGGCCAGCAGGAAGCTGATGCCTTCCTGCTTGCGCGCCTCGGGGTCGGTGCGCACCAGCATGAAGATCATGTGCGCGTCCATCGCCAACGAGGTCCAGATCTTCTGGCCGTTGACCACGAACTCGTCGCCATCAAGCACGGCCGTGGTGCGCAGGCTCGCCAGGTCGGAGCCGGCGCCCGGTTCCGAGTAGCCCTGGCACCAGCGCATTTCGCCCGAGAGAATGCGTGGCAGGTAGTCGCGGCGCTGCTGTTCGGTGCCGTAGCGGATCAGGAGCGGCCCCAGCATCGCGATGCCCATGTTGGGTACGACCATCACGCCGTGGCGGTCGAATTCCTCCTGCATCTTGATCTGGTCATAGGCGGACAGGCCCATGCCGCCGAATTCCACCGGCCAGCCGGGCGCACCCCAGCCTTTTTCGTGCAGCTTGCGCAGCCACGGCTCCACCTCGGTGTGGCGCATGCGCGAGGAGGGGTAGCGCCATTCGGCTGGAAAATTGGCTTCCACGAAGGCGCGTGCTTCGCGCTGCAAGGGTTCCAGCGGTTCTTCCGAGGCGCCGGCGCCTTCGGCCGCATCGGCAAGCGCGCCATGGCGGGTGCGATGCACCGTCGCATTGCCCAGCCAGGAAGCCAGCACCATGGCGCGTTTGAGGAACAGGCCGACATGGTATTCATCGGTATAGGCGATGCCGCCGTGCAGCTGGACCGCACCCTTGGTCACGATAAGTGCGGCGTCCGAGGCGCGCGCCTTGAGTTGGCTCGCGGCCTGGGCGCGCCGCTGCGCGTCGGCTTCGCTGTCGAACAGCGCGGCGGTCTGTTCCAGCACGGCGCTGGAAATCTCCACCTGGATGTACAGGTCGACGGCACGGTGCTGCAGCGCCTGGAAGCTGCCGATCGGTTTGCCGAACTGCTGGCGCACCTTGAGGTATTCAACCGTGATGCCTTGTACCGCCGACATCAGGCCCACCAGCTCGGCACTGACGGCGAGCCGGGTCTCGTCGAGAACGCGCTCGAGCAGGGCAGTGGCTTCCGGTCCCTTGGCAAGCAACGCCGAGGATTCGACCGGCACATTGTTCAAGATCACGTCGCTCCAGGTGCCACCGTCCACGCGCGGGTGGGGCGTGACCGTAAGGCCGGGGGCGTCGCGATCCACCAGGTACAAGGCACAGCCGCCATCGCCCAAGGCGGAGACGATGAAGGCGTCCGCAGCCTCTCCCACCGCGACGCTGGTCTTGCGGCCGTCGATGACCATGCGCCCCGCGCGTTCGATAACGCGGGTGTCCGCCGGCGCGCTCGCCAGCGGGCTACCGCGCTCCTGCCAGGCCAGGGTGGGGATCCACTCACCGGCGGCCAGGCGCGGCAGATACTCCGCCTTGAGCGCCGCGTTGCCGCTGCCCGCCAGCACGCCGGCGGCCATCACGCCCACCGCGGAAAGCGGCTCCGGCGCCAGCGATCGGCCGACCTGCTCGAGGATGATCGCGATCTGGCTGAAGGTGAGCGCCATGCCGCCGTGTTCCTCGCTGATGCGGGCGCCGAGCCAGCCCATGTCCGCCATTTCGCGCCATGCGGCGCGGTCGAAGCTGGGGGTGGCGTTGCGCACGGCGCGCACGCGGCGGTACTCCGGGTCACGCTTGCAATAGGCGGCCGCCGCGTCGGCGATCATCCGGTCATCGTCGTTCATCATGATTGGGCTTTGGTTTTGGATGGATGGAGCATCGTGTCGATGCACGCGGCACCGCTGTTTCGTACCACCGCCCGGATGATACGCCGGAGCGAAATCGATTTTCCAGCGGGCGCGCGCACCGGAGTTCGCATGCTCCCGAAGGGCACAAATGGCGCGGGATTGGTGCAAGAATGTCGCCTTTTCACCAAGGAGACAGGACCATGGCAGGCGTAAAACGCGAGCGCGAAGGCGCGGTGGGCATTCTCACCCTGGACGAACCGGCGAGCCTCAATGCCATGACGCCCGACCTGCTGGGCGACCTTGCCGCGGCCATCGCCGAAATGACGGCCGACCCCGAATTGCGCGCACTGGTGCTCACCGGCGCCGGGCGCGGCTTCTGCTCCGGGCAGAACCTCAAGGCCTTCGATAGCCTGGGTGACGATATCGCCGCCGGCGTGATGAAGCTCTATTGGCCCTGCTTCAACGCGCTGCGCACCTGCCGCGTGCCGGTGGTGGTGGCCGTCAACGGTGTGGCCGCGGGTGGCGGGTTCAGCCTGGCGATGTCGGGCGACATGATCGTCTCGGCCAAAAGCGCCACCTACATCCAGGTGTTCTCGCGCATCGGCCTGGTGCCGGACCTGGGCTCCACCTGGCTGCTGCCGCGCCTGATCGGACGCCAGCGCGCGCTGGAAATGATGCTCTTCAACCAGCCGTTGCCGGCGGAAAAGGCCAAGGAGTGGGGCATCGTGCACGAGGTGTTCGAGGACGCCGAATTGCGCGCCGGCGCGGTGGCGCTGGCGCAGAAGCTGGCCACGGGCCCCACCCGTGCGCTGGTGGCCACGCGCCAATTGCTCGAACAGAGCGATCTGGCCACTTATGCGGAGCAGTTCCAGCGCGAGATCACCGTGCAGGCCAGCATCCGCACCAGCGCGGATGCGCTGGAGGGGCGCGCGTCGTTCGTGGAAAAGCGGCCGGCGAAATTCACCGGGCGCTAGGGCGCCCGCAGTGGAAACGCCGGCGGACCCGGGGCCGCCGGCGGATACTTCAAATCGCGCGCTTGACGCCCAGCCGGGCGGCGAACTTGCGCATGCCGGAAAGCCAGCGGTCGTAGTCCCCGGCCTTGCGCTGGTGATAGTCCAGCACCTGCGGGTGCGGCAAGATGAGGAATTTCTCCGCCTCCATGCCGGCCACCACGCAGTCCGCAAGCGCCTCCGCGGAAATCACGCCGTCGTTGGCGGCCGCGGCGGCGCCGCTGCGGTTGGCGATCATCGGGGTGTCCACCGCCTGCGGGCACAGCACCGAAACCCGGATGCCGGCATCGCCGTGCTGGATCGCCAGCCACTCGGCGAACGCGATCGCCGCATGCTTGCTCACCGCGTAGGTAGCCGAGGGCAGCGAGGTAAGCAGTCCCGCGGCGGAAGCGGTGTTGAGCAGGTAGCCCAAGCCGCGTTCGCGCATGCCCGGCACCACCGCGCGGGCCGCGTACACATGGGCCATGACATGCACCTGCCAGTTGAGGGACCATTCACTGTCGGGCGCGAACTCGCTGCCGTCGCGGATGATGCCGGCGTTGGAGCAGAATACGTCGACATGGCCGAAGCGTGCCTCGGCCGCTGCAACCAATGCCTGGACGCCGGCTTCGGCGCCCACGTCGCAGGGCACGGCGATGGCGGGCACGCCGCCGGGCGCAGCGCCCGCGATGGCTTTGGCCAACGCTTCAAGCGCGGCGCCCTGTTGTGGCAGGTCGGCCAGCACCAGGCCACGGGGTTTTTCGCCGGCAAAGCGCAATGCGAGCGCGCGTCCTATGCCGCTGGCGGCACCGGTGATGACGACGGTGCGGTCGTGAAGTTTCATGCGGGTGTTCCTTTGCGACCGGCAAGCCGGCTTGATCACACGGCGAATGGAAGGCCGACGAAACTCTCGGCGTAGGTCAGCATGCCGGTGTGCGTGCCGGTCATGTATTCGAGCTTCTCGCGCTGCAATCGCCAGGCGTACTCGCTGGCGCCGGGAAACCGGTGCAGCAGGGTGCACATCTCCGCGGCGAAGCGCTGCACCTGCCAGGTGCGCCGCAGGCAGTCAGCGGAATAGCGGTCCATCCGCTCGCTGCGGCCATCCCTGTAGAAGCTGGCCAGCGCGGGCGCGAGCAGGGCGATGTCGGCCATCGCCGAATTGAGCCCCTTGGCACCGGTGGGCGGCACGATATGCGCGGCGTCCCCGGCGAGGAACAGCTTGCCGTGCCGCAACGGTTCGACCACGAAGCTCTTCATGGCGGTCACGCTTTTCTGCACGATCGGACCGCTTGCGACTTCCGGGCGGTCCGGCACGTTCAGCCGTGTCGACAGTTCGCTCCAGATACGCTCGTCGGACCAGTTCTCGGCCCGGTCGTCCGGCGGGCACTGCAGGTACATGCGGCTGATGGTGGGGGCGCGAAAGGACTGCATCGCAAAGCCGCGCTCGTGGCAGCTGTAGGCCACTTCCAGCGAAGGCGGCGGCACTTCGGCCAGGATGCCCAGCCAGCCGAACGGGTAGTTCTCCTCGTAGACCTTCTGCACACTCGCGGGAATCGCCTGCCGGCAAACGCCATGGTAGCCGTCGCAGCCGGCGATGAAGTCGCAGGCCAGCTCGCGCGGTTCCCCGTCGGCGAGATAGTGGATGATCGGCTGCCCTTCGGTCAGGCCGCTGACATGCGTGACGTGGGTATCGAAGCGGATGTCCGCGCCGGCGGCGGCGCGTGCTTCCAGCAGGTCGGTGACGATCTCGTATTGCGGATAGATGGTGAACGGCTTGCCGGTGAGCGCCTTGAAATCGATCCGGTGGCCGCGACCGTCGAAACGGAAATCGGTGGCTTCGACGAACAGGCCGATCTCGCGCAGGCGCCGGCCGAGTCCGACCGCTTCGAGCAATGACACCGTGCCATGTTCCAGGCCACCGGCACGCA
This sequence comes from Burkholderiales bacterium, assembly GCA_965279115.1. Lineage (GTDB taxonomy): Bacteria > Pseudomonadota > Gammaproteobacteria > Burkholderiales > JAEUOS01 > JAEUOS01. Next base: position 718,726 of record OZ257137.1, on the reverse strand, counting down.
GTCGTGTGCCCACGTGGTCACGGTTGCCACGTTCGAACACGACCGACTCGACGCCGGCCAGATGCAGCATGTGGGAAAGCAGCAGGCCTGCCGGCCCGGCACCTACGATGCCGACTTGGGTACGCCTTGTCATGAGTCCAGGCTTCCTATTCAAGCTTGGCGCCGGATTCGCGCACCACCTTGCTCCAGCGCGCCAGTTCGAGCCCGATATGGGCGCGGAACTGTTCCGGCGTATCGCCGATCGGCACCGAGCCGATCTCCAGCAGGCGGGCCTGGAAGGCCGGCTCGCGGACGATCTTCTGCGCGGTCGCGGCGAGCCTGGCGATGATCTCGGGCGGCGTGCGGCCCGGGGCCACCAGTCCGTTCCACGGGCCGGATTCATACCCGGTGAGGCCGGTTTCGGCGAGTGTCGGCAGGTCCGCCGCCTGCGGCTGGCGCGCCGCGCTGGTGACGGCGAGTCCGCGCAGCTTGCCGGCTTTCATGTGCGGCAACGCGTCGAACATGTTGTTGAACGAGATCTGCACTTCGCCGCCAAGCGAGGCTACCGCCAGCGGGGCGCCGCCCTTGAACGGCACGTGGATCATGTTGACGCCTGCCATCGACTTGAACAGCTCGCCCGACATGTGCGTGGTGCTGGCGACACCACCGGAGCCGTACGCATGCTTGCCGGGTTCGCGCTTGAGCATGGCGATGAGCTCAGCGACGCTTTTGACCCCCAGGTTCGGATGCACCAACAGCACCTGCCCGTTGCTGGCGATATTGCTGATTGGTGCCAGATCCCTGACGGCGTCGTAAGGGATCTTTGGCATCAGTGCCGGCATCACGGTGTGCGGACCGGTGGACGACATCAGGAGGGTATAGCCGTCGGGCGTCGCCTTGGCGACGAAATCGGTGGCGATGACCCCGCCGGCGCCCGCCTTGTTCTCGACGGCGACGCCCTGGCCCAGTAAATCCTGCAGGCGGTTGGCCATCATCCGTGCAACCGCATCGGTGTTGCCGCCCGCGGGGAAGGGCACGATGATCTTGAGCGGCCGGCTGGGCCAGTCCTGCGCCTGCACCGGCAGGCCCCACAGCAAGGACACCGACCAGGCCAGAAGGATGGGGAGGGAAAATTTCATGCCGTGATTTCTCCATTGTCCCGCGCACGAGCCTGCGCAACTTGCCGCGCAGACGCAGGATTTATGCCCGTGCGGCCTTCAGGTCGTCGAGCTGCTTTCTCGCGCCGGCCACCATGCAGTTGATGTCCGAGGTGAGCATCACCAGGTCGAAGCCGCGCTTCAACGCGTCGGCGGCGAAGGCCGCGGACACGCAGTGCATGCAGGCCTTCTTGCCGTGCTTGTGGGCCGCGGCAAGGATGCGGTTGCAGGTTTCGAGATGCAGCGGATCGGTGTTGTCCATGCGCGGCGGCAATCCGAGCGCGAAAGACAGGTCCGAAGGGCCGATGTAGACCGCGTCCACGCCGGGCGTGGCGCAGATGGCGTCGAGGTTGGCGATGCCTTCCTTCGTTTCGATCATGGCGATGAGCAGGATCTCGTCGTCGGCCTTGGCGAGGTAGTCGGCGCCGCCGTAGTGCAGGGCGCGGATCGGGCCGGACGAGCGGATGCCCTTGGGCGGGTAGCGGCAGGCGGCCACCGCGGCGGCGGCATCGGCGGCGTTGTTCACCAGCGGGACGATGATGGCGTAGGCGCCGTAGTCGAGCGCCTTCATGATGGTCGACGGGTCGTTCCAGGGCACCCGTACCACCGGCACGGTGTCGGTCTGCGACACCGCCTGCAGCATGGGAACCAGGTCGCCCATGGTGTTGGTGCCGTGCTGCAGGTCTATGCACAAGGCATCGAAGCCCTGGCGCGCCATCACTTCGGCGGTGAAGTTGTTGTTGACCGACAGCCAGCCCAACGTCACGGGCTTGCCTTCGTTCCACATCTGCTTGATCCTGTTTGGCCGCATTGCCGCTTCCTCCATTGTTTTTTGGTTATCGCCGGCGAGCCGGCAGGTTCTTTTTGGTCTTGCCTTCAGCGTATCAACGCGCCATCGCGGGTGACCATGATCAGGTCGACGAAACGCGAGCCTTCACGCTTGCCCGGCCCGTAGGACACCAGCATGCCGCCCAGGTCGAAGGTGCCGAGTGATTCGAGCGCGGTGACCAGCGAGTCGCGCGTGATGGTGTTGCCGGCGCGCCGCAGGCCCTCCACCAGGATCTTCGCTTCCACATAGGCCTCCATGCCGTAGAAGGACGGGGCGCCGCCGTTGATCGCCTTGAGGTCGCGGATGTATTCCTTGACCAGCGGCAAGGTGGGTTGCGTAAGCGGCACGATCTGGGAAATGGCGATGCCGCGCGCCTTGTCCTTGAGCGCGGCGGCCAGCTGGGTGGTATCGACCGCGGAAATCGAGAACAGGTTGGCGCCGGATTGCACGCCGCCGGCGCGCATCAAGTCGATCAGCGGGATCGCCACCGGCGACTGCATCGCCAGGAAAACCACGTTCACCTGCTCTGCCGCCGCCAGTTTCGCGACCACTTCATTGCGGTCGCTGCCATCGATCTTCAGCGTGATGTCGGCCGCCGGCTTGATGCCTGCAGCCTCCAGCGCCGCCAGCATGTTGTCGGCAACCGAATTGCCGAACGGATTGTTCTGCCGCACGATGATGACCCGCGTCGAGTTCAGGCTCGCCAGGTGGCGGGTGATCGCGTTTGCCTCGTCTGCATAGCTGGCGCGCACCGGAAAGCCATAGCGGCGCACCGGGTTGCGGGCGCCCGCGGCACCGCTGGTCAGGCCGATGGCGGGCAGGCGCAACTGGTCGACCACCGGCAGGATCGCCGCCACCGCCGGCACGCCGAGGGTGCCGAGCAGCGCGATCACCCCATCTTCTTCAAGTTTGCGCACGTTCTTGACCGCTTCGGCGGCGTCGTAGCGGTCGTCGAGGGTGGTCAGCACGATTTTCCTGCCGCGTATGCCGCCTTCCCGGTTGATGCGCTCGATATAGGCCTCGCCGCCGACCTTTTTAGCCGCGCCATAAACGGCGATCGGTCCGCTCACCGGAAGCGTGCGCCCGATGGATATGCTGCCCTGCGCGGCGGCGAGAACGGGCGCCAGCAACAGCAGCGCAACCAGCAGGTGAAATGCTGCGTTCAACATCGCGGCGCGACGCAGGGGCGCGCGGATCGGGCTGGCAGTCGACATGGTTCTTTCTGGGAGGGTCGCCTCTGGAACTTCGCAGAATATCAGACCGGGGATGGATGCCTCGCGCTCAGCGGTCGCCGACCGGCATCAGGCGCGCGATCACCGGCAGGTGGTCCGAGCCGAGACCCGGTCCGCGGCCGCTCGCCACCAGACGCCAGTGGCGCGAGGCCAGCACATGGTCGATGGGAATGCCGATGATCCCGTGCAGGGCGGCAGGCCAGGTCGGCGCCAGGCCGGTGGCACGCCTGAGTCCCAGGGCATCGAGCTCGTTGAATGCGGTGGACCACGGTGTCGCGTTGAGGTCGCCCGCCACCAGCGTCGGCAAACGGCTGGCCCCTGCGGCGCGCGCCCAGCGGGCCAGCTTGGCGTTTCGTTCGGCGTGGAAGTGAGCCGAAATCGGCGGCATGGGATGTACCGCCAGCAGATGGATGCGGCGACCCTGCCAGGCGACCATTGCCTCGATATGCGGCAGCCCGTCCGCATCCGTGGTTGCGACCACCTGGTCCAGGGGATGACGCGAGTACAGCGCGATGCCGAACGGCGAATCCGCCGGAACCACACGACGGTGCGGGTAGCCGCGCAGGGGGCCGAGCGCGGCCGCATAGCGGGGCGAAATCTCCAGTACCACCAGGACGTCCGGCTGCTCGGACTCGACCCAGGCAAGCAGGGCACGCGGGTCGGCATTGTCGAAATGCACGTTGGCGCTGGCGATGCTGAACACCTCCGCGCCGGCGGCTGCTGCCGGCAGCACGGGTGAAGCGCTCAACCACGGCAATGCCGCAAGCGGCACCAGGAGGGCCCAGCGGGGAATCGCCATGGCGCAGCCGAGCGCGGAGATCACCAGTCCGGCGGCGAACAGCCATTGCCAGTGGCACGCCAGGTCGAGCAGCCAGACCAGCGTGCCGCCGGCGTCCTGCGGAAGCAGCGCTGCCAGCGGCGCGGGCAGCAGTCCGGCCACACAGAGCAGCGCGACAATCCGCAAGCGGCGCAGGATGAAATCCAGGCGCACCGCGCGTGCCGGTGCGGCGGGTTGATTGGGCGTCAGGTGGGCGCGCGGCATGTCGGAAAAGGGGGCCTGCAGGAAGTCCGGGACTTGCACGCCACATGATGGCAATATCCGCCCCAATGTCGAACCGGAAACCATTTGATCATGAATCCCCTGGCAATCAACTTCTACGTCTGCCCGCCCGATCTCGGGCTGGCGCAATTCTGCGACTTGGCCGAACGCGCGGGCGCGCAGGCGGTGGGCCTGACCTTGCGCGCGCTCGACGAGATGCCGGTCGCCGCCATCCGTGCGCTGCTCAAGCGCCACGGACTGGCAGTCTCCTCACTCAACAGCGCGGGCTATTTCCTGCATGGCGACGCGGAGCTTGCGCGCGGACAGGCAGACCGCAATACACAGCTGATCACAACGGCAGCCGAACTTGAGGCACAAACCCTGGTGGTGATTGCCGGCGGGGTCGCACACGGCCCCCTCGCCCTGCGCGAGGCGCGTGCGAAGGTGGCGGATGGCGTAGGAGAGCTTGCGCGCGCCGCGGCGCCCCATGGCGTGAACCTGGGCCTGGAGATGATCCATCCGCTGGGTGTCCTGCAAAAGGGCTGCGTCAATACCATCGCCAGTGCGCTGGCCCTGGCGCGCGAGCACGACAACCTCGGGTTGACGCTGGATTTCTTCCATTCCTGGTGGGACCCGGACTTCTACACGCTGCTTGAAACCGCCGCGCACAAGATCAGGCTGGTGCAGTTCTGCAACGTGGCGGCGCCGGACGACCCGGCACAGTTCGTGCGTGAGGAAGCAGGACATGGATTGATCGACGTTGCATCCCTGCTGGCAGATATCCGGGTTGCCGGATTCGGCGGGTATTTCGAGTTCGAGATGTTTCCCGAGCACCTGCGCGGGCGTGCGGCCGCCGCGATGATCGCGGCGGCCGGTCGTTTTCACGCTGCGCTCGCGGCCGGTTCGCCAGACCCCTGATTTGACCGGACATATTGGTGCTTGCTCCCGCGGAGTGTCTGAGGTAATCTAAAAAAAAGCCGTTCAAAAAATGAAAGCCGTACCCGAATGTGAATTGCGTTCGGGACGTCCGTTCACTCGTTCCCTGCCCTATCCGAGGAGCTCAACATGATTCGTTTTTCCGCCCTGAAACCGGGCGCCCTGATCGGGGCGCTGGCGCTTGCCGCGCTTTCAACTTCCACGCTTGCCCAGAACGTCATCAAGGTCGGTGTACTGGTGCCGATTTCCGGTCCCGCGTCCTATTTCGGTGTGCAGGGCAAGGAAGGTGTCGCCCTGGCGCTCGAGCAGATCAACAAGGGCAACGGCATCAACGGCACCAAGCTCGAGGTGCAGTTCGAGGATTCCGCCTGCAGCCCGCTGCAGGCGACCAATACGGTCAAGCGCGTGCTTGAACAGTTGAAGCCGCATATCGTGGTGGGCGAGGAATGCTCGGACGCGTCGCTGGCGATCGCGCCCATCCTCGAGCAGGCCAAGGTGCCGATGCTCAATGCCGGCTCCGCCGCCAACCAGTTGACCGAGTCAGGCTACAAATACGTCTTCCGGATTTTCCCGAATGCCGCGCAACAAGGCGTGCCGCTGGGACGCAACGCCTACACCAAGCTCGGTGCCCGCACCGCGGTGCTGCTGCACGTCAAGACCAATGCGGGCGTGGACAACGCCGATGGTTTCGCCAAGGAATTCGAGGCGGCCGGCGGCAAGATCCTGGCGCGCATCGATTTCGCCCAGGACGTCAACGACTTCACGCCGATCGCCACCCGCATCGCCGCGCTCGGCAAGGTGGACGTGTTGCCAACCTTCGCTCTCGAAGGCCAGCAGGTGCGCCTGTCGCAGGCGCTGGCCCAGGCCAAGGTCGTCAAGGGCGGCGGCGGGCAGGGCATCCAGATGGGTTCGATCTGGCTGCCATGGGGCTATGACCAGAAGGCCGGCCAGGCATCCGTGGGCTACATCCGCATCGTCCAGTTCGACCCGACCGAAAAGCGCAAGATGGTCACCGATTTCGTGTCGGCCTTCCGCGCCAAGTACGGCGCCGACAAGACGCCGACGCACATCAACGCGCATGCCTATGACACCATGCTGCTGATCGCCGAGGCCGTGCGGCGCGGCGCCAAGGATTCCGAGTCCATCCGCGACCGCTTCTCCAAGATGAAGGACGTGGAAGTCACCACCGGCAAGATCACCTTTGACGCCAAGGGCCAGAACTCCGACATGTCGGTGATCCACTTCGTCGAAACCCAGCCCGACCTGTCCTGGAAGGGACTCAACTGGTAAGCGGTTGACAAACGACTTCCGCTGCCCGGGTCCGGGCAGCGGCTTGCCGGGTTGCGGCCCGGTCATGCAATCCTTTCCTGAAAAGCGCTCCTTCGCGTGAATGATTTTCTCGCCCTGATCCTGCAGCAGTCGATCAACGGCATCTACCTGGGCTGCCTGTATGTGCTGGTGGCCCTGGGGCTCACCCTCATCTACGGGGTGATGAACCAGATCAATTTCGCCCATGCCGACTTCGTCACCGTCGGCGCGTTCGCGGCATTTTTCAGCGCCACGCGCCTGTTCACCAAGTGGATGGGCATGTCCGACGGCACCGGCTATGTGTTGTCGATCTTCATGGCGCTGGCGGCAGGCGCTTTGCTGGGGCTCCTGGTCAATGCCGCCGTGTTCGCGCCCTTGCGCAACCGCAGCGACGAATTGCGGCCCCTGATCGCGACCATCGGTGTTTCGGTGCTGCTGGAGAACGGCCAGTTGATTCTTTTCGGACCCATTCCGTTCCAGTTCGACTCGCCGTTCGCGCAAAACACCATCCGCTTCGGCAAGATCTTCTTTTCCGAGCAAAGCGTGCTTGTCGTGATCGTCGCCGCGCTGGCCATCGGCGGTCTTTACACTTTCATGAAATTCACCTTCCTGGGCAAGGCGCTGCGCGCGGTGTCGCAGGACCGGGAAACCGCGGGGCTGATGGGCATCAACGAGAATTTCCTGATCGCACTCACCATCGTCATCGCCTCGGCCCTGGCGGGCATGGCCGGCGCCCTGCTCGGACCGGTGATCGTGCTTACGCCGTTCGCCGGCGCCAGCGTGATCGTCAAGGCCTTCGCCATCGTGATCATCGGCGGTTTCGGCAACATGGAAGGCACCATCATCGCCGGCATATTGGTGGGCATCATCGAGGCCTTTACTGTGCAATACCTCGGCTCAGGCGTGATCGACCTGGTGGTGTTTGTCCTGCTCCTGATCATGCTGGTGGTCAAGCCCACCGGGCTTATCGCCGAGCGGCGCGAGGAGAACGTATGAGTGCTCCCGAACGGCCGCCCGAAGGGAGCGCTCATCCTCCCGCGGGGAGGATGTCACACAGTGACAGGAGGGTGGTCCGATGAGCCTCCCCGTTGCCGACGTGCTGCGTCGCCCGGTGCGATGGCCGGCCTTTCTCGCGGCGCTGGTGGTCATTGCGCTCCTGCCGATGATCCTCGGCACGCCTTATTGGCGCGGCATCCTGGTGGTAACCGCCATGAACGTGCTGCTGGCGATGTCGCTCAACCTGGTGATCGGCTACACCGGGCAGTTGAGCCTGGGCCAGTCCGGTTTTTTCGCCATCGGCGCGTATGTCACCACTGTGCTGCTCAAGAACTATGGCTGGAACTTCTGGCTGGCGGGTGTGGTCGCGGTGGTCGCGGCCGGGCTGGTAGGACTGTTGCTGGCGGCTTTCGCGGCACGCCTGCGCGGCCACTACCTGGGCATTGCCTCGCTCGGCTTCGCGGTGATCGTCTACCAGATCCTCATCAACTGGGAGTCGGTGACCAAGGGCGTGCGCGGCATCTACGGCATCATGCCGCCGCCGCCGATCAACCTGCCGGGCCTGCCGGAAATATCCTTCGGCAACCAGGCGGCATTGTTCTATCTGGTTGCCGGCATCGCGCTGGTGATCTACGTAATGCTCGACAACCTGGTGCGTTCGCCGATCGGCGAGACCCTGCGGGCGATTCGCGAAGACGAGATCTCCGCGGCTTCGCTGGGCGTCAACGGCGCGCGCTGGAAGGCGTTTTCCTTCGGTCTCTCCGCGGCGATCGCAGGTTTGGCCGGCTGTTTCTATCCGGGCTTTGTCGGCACACTGGTGCCGGACGCCTTCGGCATTGTCGAGTCCTTCACCATGCTGGCCATGGTGATCGTTGGCGGCATGGGCACCATGATAGGCCCGGTCATAGGCGCCATTGTGCTTACCTTCCTGCCCGAGTTGCTGCGCGGCTTCGGTGACTTTCGCCTGATCGTCTACGGTCTTGCGCTGACGCTGGTGGTGCTGTTCATGCCCGGCGGCATCCTGCAGGCCTGGCAGGTGCTGGTGGGGCGCCTGCGTGGTTCCAAGGCGTCTGACACGGCCGGGGGCGGGCGATGAGCGTGCTTCTCGAAACGAAGGAGTTGCGCAAGAGCTTCGGCGGCGTCAAGGCCGTGCAGGGCATTTCGCTTTCCATTCCCGAGCATTCCATCTATGCCGTGATCGGTCCGAATGGCGCGGGCAAGTCGACCATGATGAACCTGCTGTCGGGCACCTATCAGCCCGACTCGGGGGAACTCATCTTCGCCGGGCAGCAGCTGGCCGGACTGCCGGCGCACCAGCGCGTGCGCCTCGGGCTGGCGCGTACCTTCCAGAAAATCCGCCTGTTCAAACAGCTCTCGCTGCTCGACAACGTGCTGGCGGGTTTTCACGTCCATCACAAGGTGCCGGCCTGGCAGTACCTGATTCCCGGTGCCGCGTTCTGGCGCGACTGGACCCATTGCCGGGAGGAGGGCATGGCCCTGCTCGAATTCGTCGGCCTGGCCGATCTCGCGCTGCAGCGGGCAGGCTCGCTGGCCTATGGCCAACAGCGCATGCTCGAGATCGCGCGTGCCATGGCCACCGGACCCAAGCTTTTCATGCTCGACGAACCCGCGGCCGGCCTCAATTCGGCGGAAATGGGTTTCCTCCTGCAACGCTTGAAGGACATGCGCGAGCGCGGCATCACCGTGGTGGTGGTGGAACACAACATGGATCTGGTCATGAACGTGGCCGACCATGTGTTCGTGATGGACCATGGCGAGTACCTGTTCGACGGCGCGCCGCGTGACGTGCAGAGCAATCCCAAGGTGATCGACGCGTATCTTGGCGGCGAGTTCACCGGCGGGCTGGATTCCTGATGGCCGCGCTCCTGCAAGTCGAGGGCATGGAACTCGCCTATGGCGACGTGGCTGCCTGCCGGGATATTTCCTTCACCGTGAACGAAGGCGAGATCGTCACCCTGGTGGGCTCGAATGGCGCCGGCAAGTCCACCACGCTGCGCGGCGTGGCGGGGGCGATGAAGCCGCGCCGCGGGCGCATCCTGTTTCGCGGCAACGACGTCACGCTGATGCGCTCGCACGAGCGACTGCTGGCCGGCATCGCACTGGTGCCGGAAGGCCGCAAGGTCTTTCCGTTCCTCACCGTGCGCGAAAACCTCGAGATGGGCGGTTTCCGTTATCGCGGCGACAAGGCCAAGGTGAACAGCCTGATCGAGCGCATGATGGAAATGTTCCCACGCCTGCGTGAACGCGCGGAGCAGCGCGCCGGGACGCTTTCCGGCGGCGAGCAGCAGATGCTGGCACTGTGCCGCGCCCTGATGTCCGAACCGGTGTTGCTGTGCCTGGATGAACCCTCGCTGGGCCTGGCGCCCATCATCGTGCAGGAGATCTTCCGCAGCATCCGCGACGTCAATCGCGCCGGCACCAGCGTGCTGCTGGTGGAGCAAAACGCGCGCTACGCGCTGGAAACCGCCAGCCGCGGCTATGTGTTGCAGACCGGGGCCATCATCGCCGAAGGCACCTGCGAGGCGTTGAAGCAGGACGACAGGGTCAAGGAAGCGTATCTCGGCCGCCGCTGACGCCGTATCGGCATCCGGCGGCAGCGGGCCCGGCCGAGCCCATCACGCGTTAGGACACATCATCGGAGCGATGCCATGAACACTCTCGACAAGTTCCTCTTGACCGGCAAGGTCGCCTTGGTCGCGGGCGGCGGCGGCGGCATCGGCCGGGCGATCTGCGTGGCTTATGCGGACGCCGGCGCGGCGGTGGCTTGTGTCGATGCCAACGGCGCCGCGGCTGCTGAGATCGCCGCGGCGATCGTCAAGGCGGGTGGGCGCGCGATCGCCATCGAATGCGACGTGACCTCCGAGGCTTCGACGCGCAACGCGGTCGAGCGTACGGTCGCCGAATTCGGGGCGCTGCAGGTGCTGGTCAACGGTGCCGCCGGAAGCGACGCCGCCGGCTCGGTGCTCGACTATGACCTCGGCATGTGGGCCCAGGTGTTCGCCATCAACGTCAACGGCGCTTTCCTCATGAGCAAGTGGGCGATCCCGCATATCGCCCGGGCCGGCGGCGGTTCGATCATCCATATCGCTTCGCAGCTCGGGTCGGTGGGGGCGCCCGGAAGGGTGGCCTATTGCGGCACCAAGGGCGCGCTGATCCAGATGGCCAAGGTGATGGCCATGGACCATGCGGCACAGAACATCCGCGTCAACACGCTGTCACCGGGCGCGGTGGAAACCGGGCGCATGCTGTTGCGTGCCGGCACCATGGATGAGGCGCGCGAATTGTTCGGACCCAAGCATGTGATGAACCGCCTCGGGCTGCCGCATGAGCTGGGCACCGCCGCGCTGTTCCTGGCTTCCGACGCATCGAGTTTCATGACCGGCGCCGACCTGCTGGTCGACGGCGGCTACAACGCCTGGTAGCAAGTTCGGCGCGCTGCCTCGCGCCGACTAGATGGGCGAAGCCAGGAGCGTCGGAATCAGCCCGGTGTCGGCGATGACGGTTGCGGTCCGGATGCGTGCCACCTCGCCAGCGAGCGTGAATTCGATACGGTAGCGCCCGACCGAGAACAGGCGTGACGCGCCTTCGAGATCGGTCTGGAAGAGGCTGTAGGCGGCCTCGATGGTCCACACGCCGGCGGCCTCGCCGCAAAAGCGCAACGGCCCGATCACGTGCCGGTCCCAGTGCAGGTTGTATTCATTGACATCGCGATAGGAGGCGATGCGGTCACGCAGCATGTCGCGGTTGTCGCACCAGATCAGGATGTTGGGCAGGCCTTGTTCGACGTTCTCGCGGATGACCACCTTGTAGTCGCAGGCTTCCTCGAAGAGTTCCACCCAGTCTTCCAGCCGGTCCTCGTCGATCAGGAGGCCGTACTCCGCCATCAGGTCGGAGGCCGCATGGCGAATCGCGTCGGGCACTCTCACCGCACACCTCCCGGGGCTTCCACGCCCATCAGTTCGGCCCAGTAGGACCAGAAGCCGCGCACCGGGGTTTCGGTCACGCGATGTTCGAGGTCGGTGATGGCCCCGCGTCCGCCCATCTCGATGATGTTGGCGGCGTCGGGATCGTTGAGGGTGGATTTCTGGATGATCTCGATGGCCTCGCCATCCTCCATGCTCACGAAGCCGGCCGGCCCGACCAGGTTGGCCGAGAGCAGGCGGTGGCGCGTCATTTCCGGCGTGTCGTCGGCGAAGCCGAACACGGTCTGGAAAATCTCCACGCCGTCCACGCCCTTGGGGCGGATCTGTCGCGTGGCGATGGAGTGGTTGATCTGGATGATGATGCAATTGGGAAAGAAGGTCGGGCCCGCCAGGTTCATGCGGTCGGCGAATTCAGGGGTGTGCTGCAGGAGCTTGGTGTCGCGCAGGCGCATGCGGTCCAGCTTGACCCCCGCGGTGCCGGCGTAGGCCGCTTTCGCCTCTTCCTGGGTGTCGGTCGCGGTGTAGGCGTGGTTCATGTTGTGGCGGTGGCGCGCGTCCATCTTGACACCGCCCTTCTGCGTGGCGCGGTCCACGCCGTAGGTGACGAAGAACTCGTGCAGGAGGCTCGCGTGATACGTGTCGCGCAGATTCTCGGCGTAGAGCTTCCAGTTGCCGCGGATCAGTTGCCGCGAGTACCCGAGGATCCTGATGGGCTTGTGGAAGAAGCGCCTGACCATGCCCATGCCGAATTCGCCGAGGTAGTCCTCGATCGATTCGGCTTCTTCCGAAAAGGTGCCGAACAGCATGCCGTTGACGTTGGCGACCTTGAGCCGCTGCGGTGAAACGGCCGCCATGTCGAAGTCCTTCGGCATGCCGCCTTCGCCTTTCAGGCCGCGCCGGAACGGGATGCCGATGAGCTCGCCGTCGGTGCGGTAGCACCAGCGGTGGTAGATGCAGACGTGTTCGGGCGCATTGCCGTGGGTCCTGCGCACGATCTGCGCGCCGCGGTGCGAACAGCGGTTGACGAAGGCATGGATCGCACCGCCGGCCGCGTCGGTCGCGCGCGAAACCACCACCGGGGTGTCGCCTATCCATACGGTGCGGAAATCTCCGGGATTGGGGATTTCGGCTTCCAGGCACAGGTAGCTCCAGCACGGGCCGCGGAAGATGCGCCGCATTTCCTCGGCGTATACCTCGGGGTCGTGATAAAGGCGGTATGGAACGCGCGAATAGTCGTCGCGCTCCCAGTTCACTTCGATTGGCATACCTGCTCCCTGCACGGCGATGGCCACCGGCCGGCATCAATTATCAACCCCGAAAGTGGCAGGGTCAATCGAATGGTCGTGGCAGCCAGGCCGGGACGTCGGATCAGGACTGCTTCAGGCGGTTGGCGTCAAATCCGCACCATTCCGACAGTTTCAGGAAATTGGCAGTGAAACCGGCGAGGGAAAATTCGTGAAACGCGGACTGTTTGCCGCTGCGCCTGTCCAGACTCACAACCTTGACCGATGTCGCAGCGCGCATGGCGGTGATCATGATGGCAGCGCTTGGGCCCGAAAGTCCGGCGTTGGCATAGGGAATGCCGTCCTTGTCCACGCCCACATTGACCACGGTGGCCTCGAAGACCGACGCGCGCTTGTCGTCCAGCCGGAAACCGATGCGGTCATCGGCCTTCATGGCTGGTCGAATGCCACGCGAGGTCGGCTCGGCAAAGAAGATCGCGACCTCGTCGGATGCTGCTGCGCTCACCCTGAGGCTGGGGCTGCCATCCCCGCCGGTTAACGCACCGCATTGCCGCGCCCGCACCGGGCCTTCGGCGAAGGCGCGCCAGTCCTTGAACGCCCAAGAAGGGTCCTGCTGCATTTGCGCCATGGCCGGATTGCCGGAGCAACATGCAAGGGAAAGCAGTAAGCGGGACAGGCGGGCGTTCGGATTCATCGGTTTCCAGTCGGAGGCCAAGTGCCCGGGAGACGGCGTCAGGAGATACGAGTTTCGTGCCTTGCGGCGGTCGCCCATCCTGCGAATAGCGCGGGGAACCGGCCGCCACGCGGGTCTCCCCTCATGTTTCCACACCGAAAGCCGTTGAGCGCAGGTATCGCCATCACTTCCCGAGGCAATTCCAATGATCCGAGCCCTGTTCCGCGAATACCTGCCGGCGTTGATCCTGATGTTCGCCGCCGCCGCGGCGCACGCCGCGCCGTTCGTCACCTCCGCCATCCATTGGGGCAACGGCAAGGCGCAGTTCTTCCTCTCGGACGGCACTTACCTGCGTTACGACATCCCGGCCAACCGTGTCGACCCCGGCTATCCCAAGCCGGTCACCGATGAAACCTGGCCGGGCATGGGACGTTACGGTCGCCAGATCACGGCGGCCTTCAATGGTTCGGGCGGCAAGGCCTACTTCTTTCTGTCCAATGGCGAATACCTGCGCTACGACATCCGCAGCGACCGTGTCGATCCCGGTTATCCCAAGCCGGTGGACGATACGAACTTCCGCGGCCTGGGTCGCCATGCCAGGCAGCTGTTCGGCGCGCTCAACTGGGGCAACAAGGTCCAGTTCTTCCTCTCCAACGGCATGTATGTACGCTACGACCTGACCACCCACCAGGTGGACCCGGGCTATCCGAAGGCGATCAGCCGCGAGACCTGGCCGGGCCTGGAGCCCTATGCCGGACGCCTGGCGGGCATGATCAACTGGGAGAACAACAAGGCCTACATGTTCCTGGATGACAACTCGTACATCCGCTACGACATCGCCAGCGACCGCATCGATCCGGGCTACCCCAAGCGCATCAGCGACTCGAATTGGCCCGGCATGGCGCAGGTGTTCAACCGCCAGCGTACCTCGCAGAGAATGCCGTGAAGGGTATGCATGCGATGCTTGTCGTCGCGGGCCTGCTGGCGGCGGCGTTTGGCGGGGCCGGCGCCGGATTCGCGCAGGTGGCGACAGCCAATCCCGCCGACAGCGTGAAGATCGGCGGTGAGACCAAGGCCACCCTGGCCCGGGTCACGGAATTGCAGGACGGCGATGCCGCCTGCTACATGGTGATGACAGACCGTGCCGGTCGGGAATTCACCGAAGCGGCGGACTTCGAGATCTGCTCTCAAGAACCATCGCTGATCGGCAAGGATAGGCGCCTGACCTACAAGCTCGTCCGGGTACTTGCGGCATCCTGCGGCGGCAATCCCGACTGCCGCAAGACCGAGCGTGTCGCGATGGTGGTGGCAGCCAGGCCCGTCGCCTCCGGGGCGGCCGCCGGGCGGCCTGCTCCACGAAATACATCAGCCCAAGTGGGCGCGGCGCAGGTACCGTTGCAGGCGCGATAGGCACTGCCGGTGGAGCGCGGCGCGTGTCACTTCGGCCGCGCGCAGTCATACCCTGGTGTTGCCGACGTTGTCATGCACAAACAGGGATCGCGCTTGCCGCTGTCAAGCGCTGTCGTTGTTCCCGTTTTGCGAAATCCTGTACTGGATTTGCGGCGGCCTTCGCGCATATGATTGCGGACAATTGGCGCGGACGGGGCCGATCCGGCGTGCAGGTTGACGTCAAGGCAGATCGGAACGGCATGGCCATTGCTTTGGAGCCGATGGCATTCACGCGCTGTCAAACGAAGCGCAACTCCCTGCGAACCTGCCCAACCGGAGCGTACCTACACCATGACCACCCTGGCGAGATTGATCTTCCCCATAGTGCTGACCTTGCTGACCTCGCCGGCCGGCATGGCACTGGCGCAGACGGCATTTCCAGGCAAGTCGTTGCGCATCATCGTTCCTTTTTCGCCGGGTGGCACCAACGACATCCTGGCGCGCATGCTGGCGCCGAGACTCGGAGACGCCCTCGGCCAGACGGTGGTGGTCGAGAACCGGCCGGGCGGCAACACGGTCATCGCCTCGCAGGCCTTGCTGGCCGCCGAAAAGGACGGGCATACGCTGCTGCTGCCCGGCAATTCGCACGTGCTGGTGCCACATTTGTCGAAGGCGCCGTTGCCATTCCAGTCGGTCGGGGACTTCGCGCCGGTTGCGTCACTCGCCCGTACCGGGCTGTTTCTGGTCGTGGGACCGACGGTACCGGCTACCAGCCTGCAGGAATTCATCGCACTGGCCAAAGCCAGGCCGGGCGCGCTCAATAGCGCCGCGCCCGGCGGTTCGATCAACCAGCTCGCAACGGAACTTTTCAACAACCTTGCAGGCGTGAAGCTGGTGCATATTCCTTACAAGGGGGCGGCGCCGGCGGTGGCGGACGTGATGGGCGGCCAGGCGCAACTCTCCTTCCAGACCCCGGCTACGGTGCTGGGCAACGTCCGCGCGGGCAAGCTCAGGGCCCTTGCGATCTCCGGCGAGACCGCGTTCGCCGACCCCAGGGTGCCCACGTTTACCCAGGCCGGGCTGCCGGGATTTGACGTAGGCTTGTGGTTCGGCCTGCTGGCACCCGGCGGCACGCCGAAGGCGGCGGTGGAGCGGCTCAATGCCGAGGTCGGGAAGATCCTGGCGACAGCGGATTTCCGCGACAAGGTCACGGCACAGGGCCTGGAAGTGTTCGTTTCCTCGCCCGAACAGTACGGGGCGATGCTCAAGGCGGAGTACGACAAGTTCGCCCGCATCGTCAAGACAGCGGGTATCCAACCGGAGTAGGCATATGGCAAGGCGGGAGAACATTGCGAACATCGGGCGTCTGAATGCGCTCATGGACGAGGCGAAACTGGATGCGCTGGTTTTGCGCTCCGGACAGAACTTCACCTACCTCTCGGGGGTGGTGTACCCCGGAACCCTGCAACGGCATGTGGATCTGACCGATTCGACCCGGCCGGTGGTGCTGGTATGGCCGCGCAACGGCAAACCGGTGATCGTCGGCAACAAGATCGCCGCCGGCCTGGCCGAGCGGGATGGCTGGATCGATGAGGTCGTTCTCTACGAAGCCTATGTCGACTCACCACAGGAAAAATTGGCCGATGTCATGCGCGGCATGGGACTGGCTGCCGCGCGGGTGGGGTTCGAGAAGGACTACTTCAGCGCCTCGCACTGGGAACTGATCCAGGCGGCCCTGCCCAACATGCGCATGACCGAGTGCACCGATCTGATGGACCGGGTGCGCTGGATCAAGACCGATGCGGAAGTCGCGCAGATCCGCCGCGCTGCCGACCTGCTTGATGATGCCTATCTTGAGGTGTTCAGCCGCATCCGCGTCGGCGATACCGAGCGCAAGGTCCATGCCGACATGATGGGCACCTGCCTGCGCCTCGGGTTCGAATGGGCGCACGGCATCCTCAACGTGTTCCGCAACACCGTTCCCTATGGCGGCGAGAGCGACATGGTGATCGAGCGCGGCGATGCCATACGTACCGACTACGTGGCCTACCTTCTGGGTTATCCCGGGCACCAGTCGCGCACCGTGATTGTCGGCACGCCGACGGCGGAGCAGAAGCGCGATTACGCCATCAACCTGGATGTGCATCGCAAGGTGATCGATCGTTGTCGTGCCGGCCAGGATGTGCACGAGCTGTGGGCATTCACGATGGGGGAATACCGCAAGGCGGGATGGCCCGACCACCATATGCTGATCGGCCACAGCGTGGGGACCTGGTGGCACCAGCAGGAACCGATCCTGCGGCGCAAGAGTCCGCATGTTCTGGAGGCCGGCATGGTGCTGGCCCTGGAGCCGCATGTCAACTTCTGGCACGTCCAGGACATGGTGCTGGTGACCGACGGCGCGCCGCTG
This sequence comes from Burkholderiales bacterium, assembly GCA_965279115.1. GTDB lineage: Bacteria > Pseudomonadota > Gammaproteobacteria > Burkholderiales > JAEUOS01 > JAEUOS01. The sequence goes on along the minus strand of OZ257137.1, from coordinate 701,590 downwards.
CTGCTTTCGCCCAGGTTCAATACCGACCAGGCATTTGTGGCGGACGCGTGACGGGCAGGTGGCAAATGCGCCGTGCCGGCATCCGCTGACGGCTACTGCATGGTGATGTTGCCGTCCCTGATCACCTTTTGCCAGGTGGCGAAATCGTTGCGCATGATCCTGCGGTAGTTCTCCAGGTCGCCACCCATCGGGGACAGGCCGGCCGCCTGCAACCTGGCGGCGAAATCCGCATCCCGGATGATGTCGTTGGAAGCCGCGTTCAGGCGCTCGAGCGCGGCGGCCGGCGTGGCTGCCGGCGCTAGTACGCCATACCAGCCGCTGACCTCGAAGCCCGGCAATCCCGATTCGGCGATGGTCGGGATCTCCGGTGCGCCTGCCCAGCGCGTCGCGTTCGCCATGCCCAGCGCCTTGAGCTTGCCGCTCCTGATGTGCGGGTGCGCCGTGATGACGGCGTCGAACAGCATGTCGATCTGACCGCCCATCAGGTCGGTCAGCGCCGGAGCGGCACCCTTGTAGGGGACATGGGTCATGGCCACGCCGGCGCGGGCCTTGAATAGTTCGCCGGACAGATGGGTGATGCCGCCGGCGCCGGCGGACCCGAAACTGGCGCGGCCCGGGTTGCGTTTGAGATGGGTGATCAGTTCGGCGGCGTTGCTGTAAGGCACCGCCGGATGCGCGGCCAGCACGATGGCGATGGCGCCGATGGGCACCACCGGGGCGAAGTCGCGCACCGGGTCGAACTTCGCGGCCGCGGCGTTGAGGATGGGCGCGATCAGCAGGCTGTTGGTGGTCAGGAGCAGCGTGTGGCCGTCAGGCGCGGCCCGGGCTACGAATTCCGAGCCGATCAGCGTGCCGGCGCCGGGCTTGTTGTCGACCAGCACGTTCTGGCCGAGTTTCGCCTTGAGCCTTGCGCCATACATGCGTGCCAGCACGTCGCCGCCGCCACCTGCAGCGTAGGGCACCACGATGGTTACCGCGCGGGCGGGAAAATCGGCGGCACATGCAACGCCCGGGCCTATGCATGCCAGCATGATCGTCACGCGCAAGGCGTGTGCGAGGAGTCTCGCAAGACAGTCGGCAGCCGTGTGCATGTGCATCAGCCCAATGTACGTGGATCGGTGCCGAACTCGGCGGCGATGATGTCGCAGATGCGGTCGAACATGATGCCGCGGCGGATCGGTTTCAGGCTCGGCAGGGCGATGATGGAACTGCCCATGCCGTCGGGATGCGAGTACTTGGTGTCGCCATAGTCGATGGTCAGGTCGGCCTCGTCGCGCACCGGTTGCTCCACGTCGGTGAAGCGGTACTTGCTGCCGGACAGCGAGGTGTTGGCAGAGGAACCCAGCACCGGCATGCCGCGCTCCCACGACAGGCGCGCGATTTCCTCGTTGAGCGCCCCGACATTGAGGAGCATGTCGATGGTGTCGCCGCGCGAGGAGCGCTCGCGGGTGAGCTCGGTCAGGTTCGAGAAGAACGGATGGTCGACATGGTAGGGCACCACCACCGAGAACGGCAGGCCGTGCTTGCGGGTGATGGAATCGACGATCGCCACCTCGCGCTCGCCTACGCGGGCCAGCGCCATGAACATGTCGCGGTTGCTGAACATGCCGCAGGCCTTCTCGAAGCTGCGCTTCTTGCATGCGAACACGCGGGCGATGGCGGATTCGCTGTTGCCGACGATGGCGTAGCCCACGTCGACCGGAAACACGGCGACACCGCCATTGGCGACGGTTTCGATCACCCGTGCGGCATCGGCCTTCGGGTCGTGAATTGCAGGTATGTTCATGCCTTCTTTCGCCGGCCTGGATTGCACGGGAAAACCATCCTGGATCTGCATGGTGGCGTTGCCGCGGGCCAGGACTTCGCCTGCGGCGTTGCGCAATTCGCCTTCGGCGAAGCCGACGCTGCGGCCGCGCTTGACCACCTTGCCGTGCCCCTCGATCACGCCGGTCTGTGCGGCCTTGAGAAAACGGGTGCCAAGGTCCAGGGTCACATTGAACTGGCCTTCGCGCATGGTCGCCGTCATGGTCACGGCAAGCAATTCATCCATCATCGCAGCGAGCATGCCGCCATGCACCATGCCGGCGGGGTTGACGAACGACGCTGCCGCCGTGAAGCGCATGTGCACCGTGCCGCTGGCGATGTCGTAGGCGACATATTCCGAGCCGAGCAGAGCGCCCACCGGCGGGCGCGGCGACCGGCCGCTGAAAATGGCCGCGATCAATGGTCCGGCACCGTCCGGCGGGCCCGCCTGGTCGCGGCTCATGGCACGCGTTTCCATGTCAAGCGGTGCAGGCGGGTGACCTGGGTGCCGGGCAGATGGTCGGTGGCCGAGAGCGTCAGGCTGCCGTCCGCGCCGAACTCCATGCGCCGCTTCTGCTCGGTGCCCACCAGGTTGGGATTGACCGACTGCGTGACGCTGTGGATCACGTAATCCAGACCTTCTTCGCGCAGCAGGCGGTAACGCCCGCCGTAGCTGAAAAAGCTGTCGAAGGCCGCTAGGCGTTCATCTGCCGGTGCTGTCTTGGCGGATTCCGAGCTCAAGGACTTGCGCCCGGCGCGTGCGATGCTCGCGTTCATCCAGCCGTCCGGGGCATAGACGATGAGGCCGCCGGCACCGGCGCCGAAAGGCAGCGTGGGCTTGCGGCCGTCGCCGTAGGTGATTTCCCAGTGCTGCAACTGCCAGCCGCCGATCAGGGGGTTGCCGGGGTTGGAACTTGTCATGGCGTGTTCAGAGTTCGATTTCGATGTTGTCGATCAGGCGCGTCGGACCCAGTTTCGCGGCGCCCAGGATGACGAGCGCGCGGTCGTCCTCCCCGGGTGGCAGCAGGTCGGCCTGGCGGCGGATGGCGATGTAGTCGGGTTTCCAGCCGCGACCGGCCAGGTGCGCCATGGCCTGCAGTTCGATGCGCTGGAAGTCACGCTTGCCGTCGCGGATTTCCTCGCGCGCGCGCAGCAGCGCGCCGTTCAGTGCGGGTGCCTCGGCGCGCTCGTCAGGGGTGAGGTAGCCGTTGCGCGACGACAGGGCCAATCCGTCCGCCGCGCGCACCGTTTCAGCCAGGATGATCTCGATCGGCAGGGCGAGCTGGCGCACCATGTTGCGCAGGACGATGCACTGCTGGTAGTCCTTCTTGCCGAAGATCGCGGCCTTTGGCGCGACCATGTTGAAGAGCTTCAGCACCACCGTCGCGACGCCGCGGAAATGCCCCGGGCGCACCGCGCCGTCGAGGATGTTGGCGATTTCCGGCGGCTCCACCGCGTAGGTTTGCGGTTCAGGGTAGATCTGGGTTTCGTCCGGCGCGAACACCACATCGCAACCGGCGGCCTTGAGCTTGTCGCAATCGGCCTGGAAGGTGCGCGGGTACTTGTCGAAATCCTCGCGCGGACCGAACTGCATGCGATTGACGAAAATGCTCACCACCGTGCACGCGCCACGCGGCTTGGCGTTGTCCACCAGGCGGATGTGGCCTTCGTGCAGGTTGCCCATGGTGGGTACGAACACGTTGTTGGGTTCGCGCGCAAGGCGCGCGCGCAGGTCGGCGACGGAATGGATCACATCCATGGTGCAAAGGTCCTTCCAGGGGCCGCGTCAGCTGGCGCGGTTCAGGTATTCGCGACGTCCCCGCATCGCGCCGATATGGCGCAACAGCAGGGCGAAGTCGTCGTCGGAATCGACGAAGTTGAAATGGTCGGCGTTGACGATCAGGAGCGGCGCGGCGTCGTAGTGGTGGAAGAAACGCGTGTAGCGCTCGGCCAGTTTCAGCAGGTAGGCCTCGGAGATCGGCTGTTCATGGGCGATGCCGCGGCGGCGTACCCGATCGTTGAGCGTTGCCGGCTCGGCCTGCAGGTAGACCACCAGGTCCGGCACCGGCGCCTGCGGCTTCAGGTGCCGGTACATCTGCTCGTAGAGGCCGAGTTCGTCATCGTTCAGGGTCATGCGCGCGAACAGCGGGTCCTTCTCGAACAGGAAATCGCCGATGGTCACGCCGCGGAACATGTCGGACTGCTTGAGCTCGCCGAGCTGGTGGATGCGCTGGAACAGGAAGAACAGCTGGGTCGGCAGCGCATAACGCGGCATGTCGCGATAGAACTTGGCCAGGAAGGGGTTTTCGTCCGGGGCTTCGAGCATCAGCGCGGCGCCGGTGCGCTCGGCCAGGCGGCGCGCGAGCGAGGTCTTGCCGGCGCCGATCGGGCCTTCAATGACGATGTGGCGGAACTTCTCCGGCAGGGCCGCAAGCACGATTCAGCGGAAGATGAAATAGACCGCGCCCATCATACACAAGGCCGCCCACAGGTAATCCCATTTGAGCGGCTGGTTCATGTAGAAGATGGCGAACGGCACGAACACCGCAAGGGTGATCACCTCCTGCAATATTTTCAGCTGTGGCAACGACAGCGCGGTGTAGCCGATGCGGTTGGCGGGCACCTGCAGCAGGTATTCGAACAGCGCCACGCCCCACGACAGGAGGGCGGCGATCCACCAGGGCCTGGCCGACAGCTCCTTCAGGTGCGCATACCAGGCGAAGGTCATGAACACGTTCGAGAGGATCAGGAGTCCGGTGGTGCTGGCGAGCACGTTCCAGTTCATGTCGGCGGCCCCGGGTTGATTCGCGTTATGCGTTGGTCGCGCACCTGCCGTGCCAGATCCGCCACGGACCTGCCATCGGGCAAGCACAGGCCGGGCGCGATTTCCGCCAGCGGCACGAGAGCGAACGCGCGTTCGGCCATGCGCGGATGCGGCAGGGTGAGGCGGGGATCCGCGTCCACGATGTCATCGAAGAGCAGGATGTCGAGGTCCAGCGTGCGCGGTGCGTTGCGATACGGCCGCGCGCGACCATGCGCTGTTTCCAGCGCCTGCAACGCCGTGAGCAGGTCGTGTGGCGCCAGATCGGTTTCCAGGGCCGCGACGGCATTGCAAAAGTCCGGTCCCGCGGCATCCACCGGGGCGCTTGAATACAAGGAAGAGCGCCCGGCCAGCCGGGTGCCGGGCAGCGCGGCGAGCGCTGCCAAGGCGGCCTCGATGCTGGCGGTCGCGTCGCCCAGGTTGGCTCCGAGCCCGACATAGGCGCGCGCCACGTCCGCTCCGGATCGCCGGGTCAGGCGGGATCGGCGGCGCCGGCGGCCTCGTCGCCGCTCTTGCGCCGGCGGCGCCGGCGCCGCTTGGGTGCCGCGGAATCGATGCCGGCTTCGCCAGCGGCCGTGCGCTGGCCGGGGCCGGGCCGGGCGTTGGCCATTTCGTTGCGCGCTTCGGGGTCGGCATCGATGAAATCGGTCCACCATTTGGCGATGGCGGTGTCGATCTCGCCCGATTCGGCGCGCAACAGCATGAAGTCGTAGGCGGCCCTGAAGCGCGGATGCTCAAGCAGCTTGATTGCGGTGCGTCCGCCACGCCCGTCGAGTACCCGATCGAAGCGCGGCTGCAGGGCCCAGATCTCGCGCATGTCGGCCGATATGCGGTTCTGGATCGCCAGTTTGTCGTGCTGGGTGTCGATGGCCTCGTTCATCGCCTGGTATAGCGCGGGCATGGCGTGTTCGCCCGCGGCCTTCAGCGCGGTCCAGCGCGAGAGGGTCTCATGCCACAACAGGGCGGCGAAAAGAAATCCCGGCGAGACCCCCTTGCCCATGCCGATGCGCTCATCGGTGCGCGCCAGGGCCAGCATGACGAACTTCTCGCCCATCGGCTGCTCCAGGATCACGTCGAGCAGGGGCAACAGGCCGTGATGCAGGTGCTCGTCGCGCAATTGCCGGATGCAGGCCACTGCGTGGCCCGAGAGCAGCAACTTCAGCATCTCGTCGAACAGGCGCGAGGATGGCACGTTCGATAGCAGCTCCGCCAGCCCCTTGATGGGCGCGCGGGTCTTGGGGTCGATGGAAAAGCCCAGCTTGGCGGCGAAGCGGGTGACCCGCAACATGCGCACCGGGTCTTCGCGATAGCGCGCTTCCGGGTCGCCGATCATGCGCAGGGTCTTCGCGCGCAGGTCCTTGACGCCGCCGTGATAGTCGATCACCGTCTCGGCGACCGGGTCGTAGTACATGGCGTTGACGGTGAAGTCGCGGCGCGTGGCATCGTCGGCCATGCTGCCGAAGGTGTTGTCGCGCAGCACCCGTCCGTGCTCGTCGGTATCGGCGTCCGACAGGTCGGCGGTGCGGAAGGTCGAGACTTCGACCTGTTCGGAACCGAACATCACATGGACGATGCGGAAGCGCCGACCGATGATGCGCGAGCGGCGGAAGGCCGCGTGAACCTGTTCGGGCGTCGCATCGGTGGCGACGTCGAAATCCTTGGGCGCGATCCCGTGCAGCAGGTCACGCACCGCGCCGCCCACCACATAGGCCTGGTAGCCGGCCTTCTGCAGGCCCTCGCAGGTGCCGATGGCGCCGCGCGAGAGCTGTTCACGGCGGATGCCGTGCTCGTCGCGCTTGAGGATCACCGGCGCGCGCTTGCGGCCCTGGGCCGGCGCTTTCTCGGGTCTTGGTTCCGCTTTGGTCTTGGAGGCGTCGGCCTTGCCCCGGCCGAAGACTTTCGAGATGAATTTACGCAGCATTTGCGGTCAGTTTACCTTGCCGGTCGCCGCTTACCGGTCGTGCAGGGAAAGCACCGGCCAGCCGCGTTGCGCCGCCAGGTCGCGCAGGGTGTCGTCGGGGTCGACGGCGACCGCGCGGGTGACCCTCTCGAGCAGCGGAATGTCGTTGCGCGAATCGCTGTAGAAATGGCTCACCGGGAAGTCGGCGATGCGCTTGCCCATGGTGGCGAGCCAGCCCTCGACACGCAGGATCTTGCCCTGCTGGAAACTCGGGATGCCGGTGGGCTTGCCGGTGTAGACGCCATCGTGTTCCTCGAGGTCGCAGGCGATCAGGTGCGGAATGCCGAATTCGCGCGCGATCGGCGCGGTGACAAAGGCGTTGGTCGCCGTCACGCAGCAGCACATGTCGCCCGCCGCCAGATGCGCACGTACCAGGGAACGCGCCTTCTCGCCGATGGCGGGGCGGATCACCGTCTGCATGAAATCGGCATGCCAGGCATCGATTTCGGCGCGCGGCCGGCCGGCCAGCGGGCCTAAGGCGAACAGCAGGTATTCATGGATGTCGAGCGTGCCGGCCTTGTAGCGCTCGTAGAAATAATCGTTCTTGCGGTCGAACTCCTGCGAGTCGACGATGCCGCGCGCCACCAGGTAGCGGCCCCAGGCGTGGTCGCTGTCGATGGCGATCAGGGTGTTGTCGAGGTCGAACAGGGCCAGGTTCATAGCGGAAGGGTCTGGTTCTGGTTGAGGAGTTCGCGCACCAGCGGCAGGGTGACCGGGCGCTTGGTTTCCAGGGAATAAAGGTCGAGGGCGTCGATGAGCGCGATCAGCGACGGCATGTCGCGCCGCGCGCGGGCAAGCAGGTAGTCAAGCAGTTCCGGTGCCATCTGCATGCCGTGCGCGTGTGCGCGGTTGATGAGCGCAGCACGCTTTTCGTCATCGGTGAGCGGCAATATCTCGAATGACAGGCCCCAGGCCAGGCGGCTCCTGACGTCGTCGCGCAGCGCCAGTTGCGCCGGCGCGCAGGGGCCCGCCACCAGCAGCCAGGCTTCGCCGGCGCGGGCGCGGTTGTACAGGTTGAACAGGGCGATCTGGGCTTCCTCGCCGAGCCGGTCGACGTCATCGACCACATGGCAGTCGGCATGGCCTGCGTGGCCTGTGCGCCACGCGGCGAGCAGGTGACTGCGCCCGCTGCCGGCCTCGCCCCAAAGGTAGAGGCAGCGGTCGGTCGACGCGGGCGTGCCGAGTGCCGCCAGCGCCGCCAGCGCGGCGGCGTTGCGCCCGGGCACGAAGTTGTCGAACGTGGGAAGTGCTGCCTGCGACAGGCCCAGCACCATCTGCCGCATGTTCATGGCTGCTTGTAGAACGGGCTGGCGAAGTACGACTGCTTCAGGTGGCGCAGGCCGACGAGAAGTATGGCGGAGGCGGGGAGGGCCAGCAGGATGCCGAAAAAGCCGAACACCTGGCCGAAGGCCAGGAGCGCGAATACCACCGCCAGCGGATGCAGGCCGATGCGGTCGCCGACGATGCGCGGGGTGAGGAAAAAGCTTTCCAGCACCTGGCCGAAGCCGAAAACCGCGCCCACGACGATGAGGCTGTGCAGGCCGTCGAGCTGCAGGGCCGCCACGATCAGCGCCAATATCAGCCCGGTGGCGAACCCCAGGTAGGGCACGAACACCAGCCCGCCGGTGATGATGCCGATCGGCAGCGCGAAGTCGATCCCGCCGATCCACAGCGCCAGGCTGTAGTAGAGCGCGAGCAGTCCCATCACGGCGAGCTGGCCGCGCAGGAATTCCGCCAGAACCGCGTCGATCTCGGCGGCGATGCCGCGCACCTTGGCGTGGATGCGCCGCGGAATCACGCGGTCGATGCGCGCCAGCATGTCGTTCCAGTCCGCCAGCAGGTAGAACAGCACCAGCGGAATCAGCATCAGGTTGCCGAGCAAGCCGGCGAGGGCCAGTCCGCCCAGTTTCAGGGAGGCCAGGAGACGCTTGGCCAGGCCGTCGTCGCTTTGCCAGTGTTCGGCGACAAAGGCCTTGATCGAGGCGGCATCGAAATGGATGTCCCAGCCGAACCAGGCCTTCAGGCGCGGTGCGGCCAGTTCGTCAAGCTTGATCAACAGGGTCGGCACGCGCAGGGAAAGTTCCGCCACCTGCTTCTGTATGAGCGGGGCGATGATCAGCACCAGCAGCAGGACAATGAGGATCACCAGCAGGATCATCAGCGTGGCGCCGGCCGCGCGCGGTACCCGGCGCCGCGCCATCCAGTCGACCCCGGGATTGAGGATGTAGGCAAGCACCGCACCGGCCAGAAACGGGGTGAGGATGGGACTGAGCAAGTACAACACCCACACCAGGCCCAGGCCCAGGGCTATCCACCAGGCGGACTGCAGCTGTTCGGGGCGAAGGGGCATCAGGGAGGCTTGAATGTGGAACTGTGGGCAGAAACGCCGGAAATCCGGGGCGGGTGGGCTAAAATTGACGGTTCAGGCGCCATTGCGGGCGTACCTGCATTACCGCGGTGCCCGGCGGTCATGACGCCCGGGCCACCTTCGCCAGCACAACGCGGATTCTACCTGCGAGACTCGCACTTCCCATGAGCAATCCCCCTCTTTCCTATCGCGACGCCGGTGTGGACATCGACGCCGGCGACGCGCTGGTCGACCGCATCAAGCCGCTGGCCAAAAAGACCATGCGCGATGGTGTGCTGGCCGGCATCGGCGGGTTCGGTGCCCTGTTCGAAGTGCCCAAGCGCTACAAGGAGCCCGTGCTGGTGTCGGGCACCGATGGCGTGGGCACCAAGCTCAAGCTGGCCTTTCACCTGAACAAGCACGACACCGTCGGCATCGACCTGGTGGCCATGAGCGTCAACGACATCCTGGTGCAGGGGGCGGAGCCGCTGTTCTTCCTCGACTACTTCGCCTGCGGCAAGCTCGATGTGGATACCGCCGCGCAGGTGGTGGGCGGTATCGCGCAAGGGTGTGAGCAGGCCGGCTGCGCGCTGATTGGCGGGGAAACCGCGGAAATGCCGGGCATGTACCCGGCGGGCGAATACGACCTCGCCGGATTCGCCGTCGGCGCGGTCGAAAAATCGCTGATCATCGACGGCAAGTCCATCGTACCGGGCGATGTCGTGCTGGGCCTGGCCTCGAGCGGCGCGCATTCCAACGGTTATTCCCTGCTGCGCCGGATCATCGAGCGCGCCAATCCCGACATGAATGCGGACTTCCACGGGCGGCCGCTGCGCGAGGTGGTCATGGAGCCCACGCGTATCTACGTGAAGCCCCTGCTGGCCCTGATGAAAGGCCTGCGCGTCAAGGGGATGGCGCACATCACCGGCGGCGGACTGGTCGAGAACGTGCCGCGGGTGCTCTCCGAGAACCTCACTGCCGTGCTGCATCGTGATGCGTGGACCATGCCGCCCTTTTTTGGCTGGCTGCAGCAGCATGGCGGCGTGGCCGATGCGGAGATGCATCGCGTGTTCAATTGCGGCATCGGCATGGCCGTGATCGTGGCCGCCGCGGATGCGGGGCGGGCAATGAATGAACTCGCCGCCGCTGGCGAAACCGTGTGGCGCATCGGCGAGATTGTCGAGCGCGCCGCCGGACAGGCGCAGACGGTCGTCGTTTAGGCGCTTTTCCGCCCGCCGGGGTCGTTGCGCGCGGCGTCGGCTTCGCGCTGGCGCACCTCCGCCGGGCCGAGCGTGAAGCGGAAGGTGGCGCCTTCGCCGGGTTTGGCCTCGGCCCAGATGCGCCCGCCGAGGTTGCGGATCACCCGGGCCACGCTGGCCAGGCCAATCCCGCTGCCTTCGAACTCCGCGGCATCGTGCAGGCGGTTGAAGGGCTGGAACAGTTCGCCGGCGCGCTGCATGTCGAATCCTGCACCGTTGTCACGCACGAAGTAGACCCGCCCCGCGCTGCGGGTTTCGCTCCCGACCGTGATGCGCGCAAGCGCCACCTTGGCTGAGTACTTCCAGGCGTTCTGCATGAGATTCTCGAGGATCACCCGTACCGCGCCGATGTCAGCGGTCGCGCGCATCCAGGGCTCGATGCGCATTTCAACCCGCCGCCCGGGCTCGGCCGCCTCGAGGTCGCGGGCGATTTCAGTCGCCAGGGCGGAAATGTCGACCAGCGTCGGTTCGAACCTTGCCGCCCCCAGCCGCGCGAGCGAACTCATGGCATCGATGATCTGCCCCATGCGCTGGCAGCTCTCGCGGATGCGCGCCAGGTGGGCCAGGGCCGGCGCCGACAGCACATCGCCGGCCTCTTCGGCCAGCATGGCGCTGTAGCTGTCGATGGCGCGCAAGGGCGCCCGCAGGTCGTGGGATACCGAATAGCTGAACGACTCGAGGTCGCGGGTGCGGTCGGCCACCTGCTGCTCAAGGGTGGCGTTGAGTTCCTGCAAGGCCTGCTCCACCTGGCGGATGTCGGTCAGGTCGTAGAGCGTGAAAACATAGCGGATGCCGCCGCGCAATTCGACCCGGCTGGCGTTGACGGACATGTGCAGCGGCTTGCCCTCGGAGGTGAGGTAAGTGGCTTCGCGGTTGCGCACGTCGCGGCCTTCGGCGAGGTCGCGGTACATCTGGTTGCGCTTGTCGACATCACCGACGACGCCGGACTCCGGGCCGCTTTTGCCGATGTTCTCTTCCAGCTTGAGGCCGAACAGTTCCAGCGCGCGCCGGTTGATGCGCTCGACCCGACCCTCGGGCGGGGTGGAAATCACGATCGGCACCGGTACCGTGTCGAACAGGGCGTTGACGGTCTCCTCAGAGTCGCGTGCCTTGGCCAATGCGCGCTGATAGCCGATCACAAAGATGGCGATCATCGTCGGCAGCGTCAGAAGCGGCGGATAGATCGTGGCGACGAAGCCGCGGCCAAGCAGGAGGAGCCCCAGGCTCCAGGCGAAAAGGTTGAACAACATGGCACCGGCCGCTATGCGGTAGGCCGACAGAGGCTGTATCTCGTGAGCGCGCCAGAAAATGCCGGCGGCGGCCGCCAGGGTGAGCAGGCTGGCGATGCTGAACGCCTGGGCAAGCATCCGGAACGGGAAAGTCAATAGGGTCATGCCGAGAAGCAAGGCCAGCAGCCCGAGAAAGAAGGTTCGCGTGCTGGGGGCCGGCCTGGCCAACAGGCTGTAGGCGCCTGTCAGGTTGAGTGCAAGCACCAGGCTCGCAAACATCGCCCCGAGTACCATGGCCACCGGCGCTTCATGTGCGACCGCCGGGTAGGTGGCAATCCATCGCAAAGCCGTGCATGCGTACCCGGCCGCCCAGAACGCGAGGTACCGCTCGCCGGGATCGCGGCGCCAAAGGTACCAGGCGACCAGTGCGGCAGTGAGATTGAGCACGACGCCGGTCAGGCAAGCCTGCCCGAGGGGCCCTAGGAAGGCATTGCCGATTTCCGTGAGGATCGCCTGATCGCTCAAGGCATGTTCTCCGAAGGCATCTTGCCTCAACTCTACCCGAGTTCGCGCGCGAGACTTCCAAACGCGGGAGCCGGCGGGTCGTGGCCGGAAACAATTCGATACACAAGACCGCGGCCGTTTGACTAAACCTTCGCGGCGGGCGCCGGTCTATCGGTAGGCAAAAATAGCCTGTCCGCGGAAGGCGTGCAGGCCCACTTCAACAGAAGGAGATCCACATGACCAGCACTTCCCTGAAGCGCACCCTGCTAGCAGCCGCGGTTGCCGCCGCGTTTGGCGCCGGCTACGCCGGCATGCAGATGCCCGTGATGCCGCACGCGAATGCCGCCGCACCGACGGCCGCCGCCAGCGCGACGCCGGCACCTGCGGCACCGGCTGTCGTGACGCAAGGCGCATATCCTGACTTCGCCGGCATCGTGCGCGCCTATGGCCCGGCTGTGGTCAATATCGCGACATCCGGCAAGTCGCAGGCTGCCGAAGACGGCGCACCCGGGGCCAATGACCCGATGCTCGAATTCTTCCGTCGCTTCGGCCCGCAGTTTCCACGCGTCCCGCAGGGCCCGCGCGTGCAGCGCGGCCAGGGCTCGGGATTCATCGTGGCGGCCGACGGCGTGATTCTCACCAACGCCCACGTGGTCGAGGGCGCCAGCGAGGTGACCGTGAAACTCACCGACCGCCGCGAATTCAGGGCCAGGGTGGTGGGTGCGGACAAACGCTCCGACGTGGCGGTGCTGAAGATCGAGGCCGGCGGCCTGCCGACGGTCAGGCTGGGCGACCCGGCCGGCGTAAGCGTTGGCGAGTGGGTGCTGGCGATTGGTTCGCCCTTCGGTTTCGAGAATACGGCAACCTCGGGCATTGTCAGTGCCAAGTCGCGCGCACTGGATGGCTATGTGCCCTTTATCCAGACCGACGTGGCGGTCAACCCCGGCAATTCGGGTGGACCGCTTTTCAACCTGAAGGGCGAGGTGATCGGCATCAACTCGCAGATCTACTCTTCCTCGGGCGGCTACCAGGGCCTGTCGTTCGCGATTCCGATCGATGTGGCCGCGAAGGTGCGCGACCAGCTGGTGGCGCATGGCAAGGTTACGCGCGGCCGGCTGGGCGTCGGCATCCAGGAAGTCAACCAGGGGCTGGCCGATTCCTTCGGGCTGAAGAAGCCGCAGGGCGCGCTGGTGTCCTCGGTCGAAAAGGACGGCCCGGCGCACAAGGCCGGGCTGGAGGCCGGCGACATCATCCTCAAGCTGGATGGTCGCGAGATCGACCGTTCCAGCGACTTGCCGGCGCTGGTGGCCGACATGCGGCCTGGTACCCGCGCGCGTCTCGAAATCCTGCGCAACGGCGCGCCGAGAACCATCGATGCGACCGTGGCCGAAATGCCTGACCCCAAGGTGGCGGCCAGTCGTGCCGATCCTGCCCAGGGCCGCATGGGACTGGCGGTGCGTCCGCTCACGCCCGGCGAGGGCGGTGCGGCCGGCATTCCCGGCGGCCTGGTGGTTGAAGATGTGAGCGGCGCGGCGGCACGGGCCGGGGTGCAACCGGGCGACGTGATCATCGCGGTGAACGGCCGGGCCATCAAGAGCGTGGACGAACTGCGCGACGCTTCCGCCAAGGCCGGGCGCAAGGTGGCGCTCCTGGTGCAGCGCGAGAGCGCGCGCATCTACCTGCCGCTGGACCTGGGCTAAGGCAGCCTGACTGCCCGGGGCAACGGCAGGCGCGGCCGCTGTTTCGAAGCAGATTCGCCTCGTTCGTGGCCATCGCGTTGACAGGCGCCGGCGGCGATGCAATCATCGCCGCCGGTTCTGTCAACGCGCACCCGCCGTCCCGGCCGGTGCCAGCCACGAAAGGAAGCGTACCAATGAAGCCGGTCGGCAATGAACGCATGTTGTCCCCCTCGGGGGTGAATTTCCGCAGCGGGGCCTCGGTGCCCGATGAGCAGATCACCGCCGTGGAAGGGGTGATCGAGGAACCCGGGCGCCTGACCATCAAGCCACTCCTGGTGGGCGAGGACATGCTGTTCCTGCAGGCCTTCAAGGGCAAGGGCATGAAAGACCCGATGCACCAGCACGACGACCATGAGTCGATGGCCTACCTGGTCAAGGGACGCATGCGCCTGGTGATCGGCGGCAAGGAGTTCATCGCCGAGGCCGGGGACGCGTGGATGCACCCGCGTGGCGTGCCGCATTTCAGCGAGGCGCTGGAAGACTGCATACAGGTCGAGGTGAAGAGCCCGCCGCGCAAGACCTGGGTTTCGAAGGCTTAAGGGCAATCACAACAACAAGCCCCGCAGGAGCGGGGCAGGAGGGGCCAGCACATGCGCATTCTGTCAATCGTGGCGGGGACCTTTGCTGTCGCAATCGCGGGCGTTGCCATGCCGTCGCAGGCGCAACTGCCGGACCGGCCGTTGCGCCTGCTGGTCGGGGCGCCTGCCGGCGGGCCTACCGACATCGTTACCCGCGTGCTTGCTGACCGTATCGGCCCGGCGCTGGGCCGCACCATCGTCATCGACAACCGTGCCGGCGCAGGCGGGAACATCGCCACGCAGGCGCTGGTGCAGGCGCCGGCGGATGGCACCACCATGTTCATGGGGTCCTTCGCCAACGCGGTCAATCCGGCGATGATGAATGTGCCCTATGACACGCGGCGCGACCTGTTGCCGGTGTCGCAGGTGTCCAGGGTTCCGTTGGTGGTGGTGGTTCCCGCAGGCCTGGCCGCCGGCAATGTCGCGGAGCTGATCGCCATGGCCAGGCGCGCGCCCGGCACGGTGAACATCGCCTCCGGCGGCATCGGTACCTCGGCGCACCTGGCCGCCGAGATGTTCAAGCGCATGGCCGGCGTCGACATGCCGATCATCCACTACAAGGGCGGTGGCCCGGCGCTGCAGGACGTGATGGCGGGGCGCCTGCAGGTGGCCTTTGACAACATGCAGACCTCCCTGCCGCAACTGGCAGGCGGCAAGATCCGCATGCTGGCGGTGACAACGGCGCAACGCCTGACCGAGATGCCGACCTTGGCTACGGTGACCGAAACCGCCGGCATGCGCGACTTCGTGGTGCTGTCATGGCATGGCGTATTCATGCGCAGCGGGACGCCGCCGGCGATCGTCGAGCGCATCGCCAAGGAAATCGCCGCGGCCTGCGCGAGCCGCGAATTGCGCGAGCGATTCGCCCAGCTGCAGATCGAGGCGATCGGCAACACGCCGGAGGAGTTCACGCGCTTTTTCCACGGCGAGATGGACACCTGGGGCCGCGTGGTGCGCGAGGCCGGTATCCGGGCCGACTGACCGCAGGCCTAGCGCAACACCTCGGTGGTGTTGTCGCGGATCAGGTCGAAGTCGATCTGCGCGCCCAGGCCCGGCCCGTCGACCGCGTGCACGAAGCCCTCGCTGTCGACCTCGATGTCGTTCGTGATGGCGTACTTCTGCGCCTTTTCGGGAAGCAGCACCTCGAAATACTCGCAATTGCCGATGGCCATCATCACGTGCAGGTTGGCGAAGTTGTTGAGCGAGTTGCCGCCGTGATGGATCTCGTAGTTCATGCGGAAGGCCTCGGCAAGGTGGGCGCCCTTGAGGATGGCGGTAAGCCCGCCCTTGATGGCGACGTCGCCGCGCAGGTAGTCGGTGGCCTGTGCGGTGATCCAGGGCGCGTAGGCATGGAAGCCGCCGGGTGAATATTCGGTCGCCATGAGCGGGATGTCGAGCTTCTGGCGCAGCTTCACGTAGTTGCCGATGTCGTCCTCGGCCAGCGGGTCCTCGTACCAGTAGTAGTCGAGCTCCTCGAGCACGCGGCCCAGGCGCAGGGCTTCAGGGTACGAGAACGCCCCGGCCGGGTCGATCATCAGCCGGTAGTCGGGGCCGAGCAGGTCGCGCAGGTCGCGGCACAGGCGGATGGTGGCGTCCAGGCCCGCCGGCGGGTGGATCTTGTAGGCACGGAATCCCTTGTCGCGCATCGCGGCGGCCTGCTCCAGGTAGGCCTCGTGGGAGGTGAGCACGGAGGAGCTCACGTAGGCCGGCACCTTGCGCCGGCAGGTGCCGATCAACTGGTGGATGGGCAGGTTGGCGGCCTTGCCGGCGATGTCCCACAGCGCCACGTCGATGGCGCCTATGCAGCGGTAGGTGGTGGCGCGGATGCGTCTGGACAGCGCCTGCCAGATGCGCTCGCGTTCCATCGGGTCCTGCCCGATCACGGCCGACTTGAGGTGGCGGGTGAGCGAGAGCACGTCCAGGCGCGCGCTGCGGAACGAGGCGCCGAGGAAGGCGTGCCCGGTGATGCCGGTGTCGGTCTCGATGGCGACAAGCCCCAGTTCAGGTGTCGCGGAGGCGGCCGGGTTCTTGTCGCTGTAAGAGGCGGCGGGCAGCCCGCGCCATTCGAACATGGTGACGGTGAGGTCGGTGATGCGCATGTGTTTTCCCGCTGCAAGTAAGTGTGCGGGGCACACTGTACACGCTGCCGGCGCGGGCGAAATCCGCTGCGCCGCCAGACGCGACCCTCGTTAGAATCGGGACGGTAACGAGTCGCATACCGCCCCGGGAAACCGCGACCGAATGGAGACCACGCATGACCCGAGTTCTAGCTGGCCTGCTGTTGCTGATTGCCGGAGCCGTCTGCGCACAGGGCTTTCCCGCGCGGCCGATCTCGCTGGTCGTGCCCTTCCCGACCGGGGCGGCCAACGACGCGTTGGCGCGTATCCTGGCTGCCGAGATGCGCGAATCGCTGGGTGCGGTGGTCATCGAGAACAAGCCCGGTGCCAGCGGCAACATCGCCGCCGAATACGTCAAGCGCGCCACACCCGACGGCCACACCCTGCTGGTGGTCAACGACAGCTACCTGATCCTCTCGGCGATGAGCGAACGGCTGCCCTACGACATGCTGCGCGACTTCGACGCCGTGGTGTATGCCAGCGCGCTGCCGTTCTTCCTGGTGGTCAATGAAGAAGCGATCCCGGTCAAGTCGCTGAAGGAGTTTGTCGAATTCGCGCGTGCGCGCCCTGGCAAGCTCAGCTTCGCCAGCTCAGGCAACGGCGCGCCGCATCACCTCGCCGGCGAACTGCTCAAGCTGCAGGCGGGTCTGGACATGGTCCATGTGCCCTACAAGGGGATGGGCATTGCCCTGCCCGATCTGGTGGCCGGCCGCGTGCAGTTCACCATCACCGGCCTGCCGGCGGTGGCGTCGCAATTGAAGGGCGGCAAGCTGCGCGTGCTGGCCACGGTCGGCCGGGCCCGCTCGGCGGTAATGCCGGAGGTACCGACCTTTGCCGAGGCAGGCGTGCCGGGCGTGGAGTTGAACGTCTGGATGGGCATCGTCGCGCCGGCGGGCACACCCAAAGCGGTCATCGCACGCCTCAATGGCGAGTTCAACCGGGTGCTCAAGCTGCCCGTGGTGCGCGACAAGCTGGCCGCGCAGGGTATCGATGTCGCAGGCGGTACGCCGGAAGACTTCGCCGCGCGCATGCGTGCCGACCTTGCGGCGTATGCCCGGCTGATCAAGGCCACCGGCATACGTGTTGATTGAGACTACCGCTTGGTGCTGTTGAGAAGACGCCTGCGCGGTGGAAATGAATGTCCGCTTTACAGCGATGGCAGAGCGTCGTCAGACCCTTTCCCATCAATGTGCGGCGACGGTACGTCCACCAGGTTGCCGCCACGTACGTCGGCGTGTGTCCCATTCAGTGATTTTCGAGCGTCCTCTTAAAAAACTTCACGACATCCGAATCGAAGCGGACATGAAATGCCGCCCGATCGAAGCCCGCCGCGCTCGCGCAGATTGCAGGAGCTAACGAAGCGAGCGCATCGCTGCAGGGTGCCAGGAAATCATAGTGACCGGCATTCGCAACGACACGATACTCCGGTGCCTCAGGCAGAGCCAATCGCACCGCCTCTGCATATCGCGGGTGCGGCACCAGGACGTCGTTCTCGGCTCGCCAGAGTTGCACCGGCACCTTGACGCTTTTCAGGCCGTCCGGCGAGAACGTGAATCCAAGCGCCGGCGCAGCAACCACAGCGGCCTTGATGCGTGCGTCGGCGACAGCGATGGTGGCAGGCGTGACGGCCGGGCTTGCGCCCTTGGCCAGCAACTGGCAGGCGAAGTCGCCCGGATACTGCCGGCACATCGGAGCGATTTTCGAAAAGTCCGGGACGCCACCGATGATCGCAAGCGCGGTAAATCCGCCGGCGGAATGGCCGAACATGCCGATGCGCCGCGGGTCGATCGCCGCATGCCCCTCCCAGGATGACAGCATGTGGTCGATCACACGACTGACCTGCCTCGGCCTGTCCATGATGTCGACGTTCCTACTCTGGTCGGCGTAGTTGTCGCCCGCATGGTTCAGGGCCACCACGATGAAACCCGCGTCAGCCAGGGCAATGGCCGTGTCGAAATGTCCGAGGTTGGAACCACCCGTTCCGTGGGACACCACGATCAGCGGCAATGCCTGACCCTTCACCGGCGCGTTGATTGCGACCCGCATCGTCGTCGGGCCCACGGATAGTGGATTGGCAATGGCCTCGCTCGGATACCAGATGCCGATCACGATGGGCTTGCCACCCTCGTCAGCGGCGCCTCCTTGCTGAAAGCCGGCAGCGAGGACATCTGCGCCGGCGAGCGTGAACGCAAACGCGGCGACAACAGACAACAGGTTCGACGTATTGATTTTCATGTGAAGGCGGCCTGTTGTGGAGAGGGAGGCGAGTGTCGCACGACAGTGTCGTAGGTGGTGCGTTTTTGCGACGAAGCGGCGGCCCGAAGCGCCAGGCGGGCGGATTGCGGAGGTGAAATGAAGCCGGATGGTACTGACGGCGGATGCTGCATCCCTCGAAACGTGAAGTTACGCATCAACTTCGGTCGAAATCGTGGAACGTGAGAATGGGAAGATCGTGCGAGCCCGCGTCGCCAGGTGCGGATAGACTTTCGAAACCAATGAAACCAAGCCACCTATCCCAGGAGCCCCGAATGCAGTTTGATGATGTTGTCCTCGGCCGCCGCAGCATACGCGGATACAAACCCGATCCTGTTCCCAGAGTACTCATTGAAGAAATCATCCGCCTGGCGATGCGCAGTCCGTCGTCGATGAATACCCAACCCTGGAACTTCTACGTCATCACCGGCGAGCCGCTGAACCGGATCCGCGCCGGCAATACCGAGCGAATGGTCGCCGGTGTGCCGCAATCGCGGGAGTTTCGTACCGGTCAGGCGTTCGCGGGCAAGCATCGCGACAGGCAGGTTGGCGTGGCCAAGCAGTTGTTTTCCGCCATGGGCATCGAGCGCGACGACAAGGTCGGGCGGCACGACTGGGTGCTGCGCGGTTTCCGTCAGTTCGATGCGCCGGTATGCGTGATCGTGACCTATGACCGGGTCCTGGACGGCAGCGACGACACGCCCTTCGATTGCGGCGCCGTGACCAATGCCCTGGTCAATGCCGCCTGGTCGCGCGGGCTGGGCGCGGTGATCAACAGCCAGGGGATCATGCAATCACCGGTGGTGCGCGAGCACGCCGGCATCGCCGACGATCAGGTCATCCTGAAAAGCATCGCGCTCGGATGGCCGGACTACAGCTTCCCTGCGAATGCCGTGGTATCCGAGCGCAAGTCAGTCGATGAGGCGACGGTGTTTGTCGGATTCGGTGATCAAGCGCGCGCCTGAAGTGGCGCCATGTTGCCTGGCCCGACCCGCTGGATCGGCGGATTTGCGGCTGCGCGGGAGAAGGGGCGCGGTTTGGGTAGACTCAGGCAGCGCGTTCATCGCATTCCCGACCGGTGACGGCACCTGCAGATTTGTCAGTGCGATCTGCTGCAACCGGACGTGCACCGATGGACGAAACCAACCTTAACGTGTGGAGGAAGAACAATGTCTTTTTACCGTAGCATGACCTGCGAAAACATCACCATCAATGGCGATCGCGGCACCCCGATCAGCGCCTACGTGGCCAAGCCTTCCGGCCCGGGCCCGTTTCCGGGCGTGGTGTTGATCCACCACCTGCCGGGCTGGAGCGAGCTCTACATCGAGACCACGCGCCGCTTCGCGCATCATGGCTACATGGCGATCTGCGCCAACCTGTATGAGCGCGAGGGTCAGGGCAATCCGGACGACGTCGCCGCCAAGGTGCGCGCCGATGGCGGCATTGCCGACTCGCAAATGGTCGGTGATACCGAGGCTGCGGTGAAGTGGATGCGTGCACAGCCCAACCACAACGGCAAGGTCGGCCTGTTTGGCTCATGCTCAGGTGGCCGGCATGCGGTCATTTACGCCAGCCAGAAGAAGGACGTCGACGCCTGTATCGACCTGTGGGGCGGCCGCGTGGTGATGGGCCAGGAAGAGCTCAACGCCAAGACGCCGGTCGCGCCGATCGACATGACAAAGGAACTTTCCTGCCCGCTGCTCGGCCTGTTCGGCAATGACGATCGCGCGCCCAGCCCGGAGCAGGTGAACCAGCACGAGGCCGAGCTCAAGAAGCACGGCAAGGCCTACGAGTTCCATCGCTACGACGGCGCCGGTCACGGCTTTTTCTACTGGCATCGGCCGCTCTACCGGCCCGAGCAGGCGATGGATGGCTGGAGCAAGGTTTTCGGTTTCTTCGGCAAGCACCTGGCGAAATAGGAGGCGCCATGTGCACGTCCATCATCGAGATCGCGCGCGCGGAGGGCATGGCCAAGCGCGGTGACGAGTGGTTCCCGCTCACCCAGGCCGTGGTGGCCTATGACCACGCGCGCCATGCGCCACTGGGCGACGTCATCACCCTCGACTTCATCAACACCAGTCTCGATGCCGGGGCGCGCGCCGGCGTCGAACTCACGCTGGAGACCGCCAAGGAGCTGCGCGCCGCGCTCGACCGGGCGATTGCCGCGGCCGATTTCGAGGAGGCGGAGGTGCGGGGCAAGGGCGCCGTGCCACGCCTGGTTCGGGTGGCGTGATTCGGGCGGCGATAATCGCCGCGCCCCATCAGGGAACCGGATAGGGTTGATCGTCCGGCGTATTGAGCGCGATGTCGCGGTAGAAGGTGCGCCAGGTGTCCGGCGCATAGCTGCCGGCGTCGCGCGGGGCGAGGTAGTTGACGATCTCGAAGTGATTGACCTTGTGGCCATGAACTTCGTTGCCAAGCTGGGCGGTGCCGCGGATGTGCGACATGATCGACCGGCACAGCAGCGAATACGCCCAGGGCGCGGAGCCGATGCCGTCCAGGCCGATACAGGGGAAATACAGGTTCGGGGCATCGAGGCTGCGAAAGATGCTTGAGCAGCGCGCGCCCAGGGCGTCGAGACTCTTGATCGAGGCGATCTGCGCGGATTCGAAGTACGACAGGTCAACGCCATAGCCCGTGCCCCAGAGCAACAGGTCCGCCTCGATCACATGACCATCCGACAAGGTGACGATGCGCCCGGAAATGGACTTGATACTGCCGCAATGGCGCTCGATCGCGCCGAAGTTGGCCAGCATGCCGGCGCGTCCGGGTATGAGCTGGTCGTGCCTCACGTCGAATTCATGCGCGGGCAGGATGTCGGTGATGCCGAATTTCTCGTAGCGCGAGCGCATGTCGGCGCCAATGGCGGCGCTTTGTTGCGCGTCCGTCATGCCGCTGGCCTGCAGCCGGGCGAATCCGCGCACGCTGCCGGCGATGTGCTTGGGCTTGTTGGTCGGGAAAAACCAGTGCAAGCCGCGGTAGACCCAGACGACGCGGCGTGCGCCGCGCTGGAAGCACAGTTCCAGCAGGTCGAAGGCGGAGGCGCCACCGCCGACGACCACGACATCGCGGCCTCGCAGCAATTCCGGCTCGCGCAGCGCGCTCGAGTGGAATTCACGCAGCGTGCTTGCAACCCGTTCAATGGCCGGAACCAACGGCTGGTTGTGGCCACCCGTGGCCGCGACCAGATGCCGCGCGTTAACGGTCCCTTGCGGGGTGTCCAGTGCCCACCCTGAGGCGGTCGCGCGGGCGCGCTGAACCGGCGTATCGAGCCGGATGCCGTCGGCCAGGTCGAACCGTTCAACCCATGCCTTGATGTTGGCAAGGATCTCCGGTTGCGCCGTGCCCTGCAAGGGCAGGTCGCCGAGCGTCCAGTCGGCGGCGCTGATCTGGATATCCTGCCAGGCCGGCAGGTCGCGCCACAGCCCGCCCACGCCGCCTTGTTTCTCAAGCACGACCGCAGCGAGGCCGGCACGGCGGGCATAGGTGAGGGCGATGACCCCCGCCAGGCCGCCTCCCACGATGGCGACATCGAAGTTGCTGTTGCCGCCATCCATGACTGCCTCCCGTTGCGCCCGTTTGCGGGCTGGTCAATTCAACCGCTACTCGGCTTTCGCTCCCGAACTCCTGACCACCTTCGCCCACAGGGGATATTCGTCGGCGAGTATCGCGCCCGAGCGCCGCGGGTCGGCCGACAGGATATCCATGCCGGCGTCGCCGAGCTTGCCGGCCACCTCGGGGTGCGCCGCGACGGTTGCCAGGGTGTCGTGCAGGGTGGCGACGATGGCGGCCGGGGTCTTCGCCGGAACCATGACGCCCACGATCAGGCTCGCATCCATGCCGCGCACACCGCCTTCGAGAAAGGTGGGTACGGCGGGCAGGCCCTTGAAGCGGCGCTCCCCGGTGATGGCCAGGGCGCGCAACTTGCCGGCGGCGATGTGGGCGCGCGCCGTGCCGGGCACTGCAAACAACATCGGCACCTGGCCGCCCACTACATCCAGAACCGCCAGTCCCGCGCCCTTGTACGGTATATGCACGATGTCCAGGTTGGCGGCGGACTTGAGCATTTCCGCAGCCAGGTGCACCAGCGTGCCGCTGCCGGCGGAGGCATAGGAAAGACCACCGGGCTTGGCACGTGCCAGTGCCAGCAGGTCAGCCAGGTTGTTGGCGGGCAGGCCCGGGTTCACCGCCAGTACCAGGGGCGTGCGCCCGATCACCATCACTGGCGCCAGGTCGCGCTGCGCTTCGTAGGGCAGCCTGGCGTAAAGGGCGGGGTTGATCAGCATCGCGGTGTCGAACAGCAGCACGGTGTAGCCGTCCGGCGCCGCCTTGGCCACGTAGTCGATGCCGATGTTGCTGCCGGCACCGCCGCGGTTTTCCACCACGATCTGCTGCTTGAGCGCCTCACCCCACCTGGGCGCGATCAGGCGGCCGACGAAATCGCCGATGCCGCCGGGCGGGTAGGGCACAACCAGACGCACCGGCCTTGACGGATAGGTGTCCTGGGCCGGCGTAACGCCGGCTGCCGTGGCGGCAAGCAGGGCGGTGAGAAGCAGTCGCGACCACCGCGTGCGGGGTTTGGACGTCCGGGTCATATGGTCTTCCCTTGCCTTGCGTTACTTTGCCGCGCCGACCTTGTCAAAATCGCCGGCGTCATGACGCTCCGGCAGCTGGCTCGCCGGGTCGCCGGAAATGCGATTGACCATGCGACCACGCCTGACCGCCGGACGCTGGGCGATGGCGTCAGTCCAGCGCATGACGTTCTTGTACTCATGCACGGCGAGAAACTCCGCCGCGCCGTACACCAGGCCCTTGACCAGCGCGCCGTACCAGGGCCAGATCGCGATGTCGGCGATGGTGTATTCGGCACCGGCGACGAATTCGTTGTGCGCCAGTTGCTTGTCCAGCACATCAAGTTGGCGCTTGACTTCCATTGCGAAGCGGTTGATGGGGTATTCGAACTTCTGTGGCGCGTAGGCATAGAAATGGCCGAATCCGCCGCCCAGGTAGGGCGCCGAACCCATCTGCCAGAAAAGCCATGAAAGGCACTCGGCGCGCTTTTCCGGCGCCTTGGGCATGAACGCCCCGCCGAACTTGTCGGACAGGTACATCAGGATCGCGCCCGACTCGAAAACCCGGGTGGGCGTTGCGGTGCTGCGGTCGAGCAGCGCGGGAATCTTGGAGTTGGGATTGACGGCGACGAAGCCGGAGCCGAACTGTTCGCCATCATGGATGCGGATCAGCCAGGCGTCGTACTCGGCCTGTGTGTGGCCCGCGGCAAGCAGCTCCTCCAGCATCACCGTGACCTTCACCCCGTTCGGCGTGGCCAGCGAATACAGCTGCAGGGGGTGTTTCCCGACCGGCAGGTCCTTCTCGTGGGTTGCGCCCGATATCGGCCGGTTGATATTGGCGAACTTGCCGCCGCTTTCCTTATCCCATACCCAGACCTTGGGCGGCACGTAGGCGGTGTTGGCAGTCATTTTTCCTGGCTCCGTTGGCGAAAAGCGCATTCTATGCGCGGCTGATGCCGAAATTGTCCTCGAGGCCGGACGTATCCTTTTGTCGCCATGGCCCGGCCGATGGCGGGAGTGTGTTCGCTTTTGCCGATGCCCGCCGCTATCATCTGGCTTGTCGCATCGGCTGCGGGGCAATTGTCGCCCGCACTGCCAGTGGCGATTCTGCCCGTCTACTTGCATCCGTGGGATCAGCACTTGTCGCGTTTATCCACCGATTCTGCCGTGCCTCCGGCCGGCGGCGAACTGCCTTCCCCGGTCGCGGCGACCGACGCTGATCAATTGAAACGGCAACGCCTCCGAAGCCTTGCCTTTCTGTGTGCATGGATCGCTTTGGCGGCCTGGAGCGGGTACCTGCTTGCGACCGCCTGGCCCTATGAAATGCTGCGGCCGGTCTACGGATTGTTTGTCGCGCTGCCCGGCGTGGTGTTTCGCATCCTTGACCTTGCGCACATGCAGTTCCGCGCCCGCCGCCTGGCAGGGTGGAGGCGTGCGCTTGTGCGCGTTGTCGCGTTGCCCATCGGCTTGTTGTCCGTGCCGCTCGATACGCTCGACCGGGTCAGCATGGCGCGTTTCGAGCAGGCCATGGCGCCGCTGATCGCGCAGGTTCGGGCCGGCGCCCGGGCGCTTTGCGCGCCGGGTGCGGCCTTCAGCGTGAGTCCGGCCCTGCTTGCCTATCTCGAGGCGTCGGATGCACCTCGCAGGCCGGCGGACCTGCATCATGCCGAGGGGCGTTTCGTGCTGGAACTTCTCGGCGGATCCGCCGACTTCGACGGCAGTACCGTGTACTTCGATTCCCGGACCGGGGACTGGAAGAAATTCCACAACGACGCACGCGAAAAGCGTGACGCGTTCACCGCGCTGGTCACGGGGATGGAAACCTGCAAGGTCGGGCTGCGCTAGCGGTGCGGACCGGAGGGTAAGATTGGCGCGCCAGCCCCACGGTACTCCGCCGCGCGGATCGGCTGGCCCGCATTTGGAGCCCATATGCACACCCTGATCAAGTCTCTCATCGCGCTTGGACTGGCCGGCGTGCTTTCCGCCTGCGCGCCTCTGATCACGCAAAGCCCGAACGGCTCGATCCGGCCGCTCAACGCCGTGGCCGACGCCGACGATGCGCACCTGATGTTGTTCGGCCATGATGTGGTCGCGTATTTCACCGAAGGCCGCCACCGCGCGGGCGACCCCGCCATCAAGTCCGTGATCGACGGCTTCACCTTCCGCTTCGCCACGGCCGAACACAAGGCGCTATTCGACAAGGAACCGGCGAAATACATCCCGCAATACAACGGCTATTGCGCTAACGGCATCGTCTACGGCATACCTTGGGGAGGCGACGCCGATTCATGGCGCATCATCAACGGCAAGCTCTACACCTTCGGCGGCAAGGGCTCGCGTGATGGCTTTTACGTGGACTTGCCGCGCAACATCGCTCTGGCGGACAAATACTGGAACGAGGAGGTCAAGGGTTCCAACGCCTTTATCCAGCGCATCAAGCGCTACGTCTTCAACCGCGTGCCCCATTACAAGACCGGCGAGGAACTGGCCGATGAGGTCCGTCGCACCGGCGGCGGCAAGTCCTGATCGCGGGACAAGGAGGAAAAGCTATGCACAGGACCGCGATTTTCGTGCTGGCATGTGCCGCCATCGCATTGACGCCGTTCCGCGATGTCGGGGCCCAGGCCGCGGGCACCTATCCCGCCAGGACGGTACGCATCGTCGCCGGGTTTCCCGCCGGCGGCCCGATCGATACGCTCGCGCGCGCGTTGGGCGACAAGCTTGCCCAGTCGATGGGCCAGACCTTCATCGTCGAGAACGTCGCCGGCGCCACCGGGATGATCGGAACAGACCGGGTGGCCAAGGCGGCGCCGGACGGCTACACCCTGCTGGTCGGGGCGAGCACGATTCCGATCCAGGCCAGCCTGGTGAAAGCCCTGCCTTACGATACCATGCGCGACCTCACGCCGATCGCCTATGTTGGTGATTCGCCCCTGTTGCTGGTAGCGCACCCTTCAGTGCCCGCAACCAACGTGCGTGAGTTGATCGCCTGGGTCAAGGCCAATCCGGGCAAGCTCAGCTACGGTTCTGCCGGCACCGGCAGCGGCAACCACCTGGCCGGCGAGTGGATGAAACGGCTGGCGGGCATCGACATCACCCATGTGCCCTACAAGGGCGCGGCGCCGGCGGAGGCCGATGTGATGGCCGGCCATGTGTCCTACATCTTCGATGCCTTCACCAGTGGCCTGCCGCTGGTGAAGGCCGGGCGCCTGCGCGCACTGGCGGTTACCACCGAGACCCGATCGCCGGTGGCGCCGGAGATACCCACCATGATCGAGTCCGGGCTGGCGGGATTTTCCGTGCCTACCTGGTATGGGCTGATAGGTCCGGGCAACCTGCCGCCCGAGATCGTCAGGCGCCTGAACCAGGAGGTCAACAAGGCGCTCGGACAGCCGGACCTGCAGGCGCGGCTGGCCACCATGGGTTTGCAGCCGCGCCCGCAAAGCGCCGCGCAGTTCGCCGACTTCATGAAGGGGGAAGTCGAAAAATGGGCGAAGGTGATCCGCGAATCGGGTGCCACGGCGGAATGACTGCATAACCAGCCCGCACCGCCTGGCCGCCGTCATGGGCGTGGCAGTCGCAGCTTATCGCCCCGCCGCGCACCAGCGACCCGACCACCGTTGTCGTGCGAGCTTCGCTGCCCGATCCAGGCCCTGCGCGGCACGCCGTTCGCGCGCCTAGCCTTGGGCTGGCGGATGCTTGCCACGCCACTCCAGATAATCCTCCAGGGCCCGCTCCGGCAAGTAGTCGGGGCTGTAGCCCGTATCGCGCCGCATCCGTTCGATCAGCATCGGCGAGCGCGGCGCCGCATTGTTGCGGCCGACCGTGCATTCATCGGCGCGGTCGGTCAGGCGATAGCTGAACTTCGGAAAGCGCCCTTGCAGGCGTTCACACCAGTCTTCTACCGACCACACCATACCCGCCGACAGGTGGTAAACCGGGTCGGGTGAGGCGGGCAGGTCGAGCATGGCGGTCAACCCGCGCGCGACGTCGGTCACATATACCCAGTCACCACCCGATGACACGTTGACCACCGCTGCTTCGCCGCGTTCGGCCACGCCCAGCAACTGCAGCGGCACGCTCAGCGTGTCGCGCGCGCCGGTGTCGTACTCCCAGGGCCCAAACACGGTGCCCAGGCGCACCACCGTGAGGTTCAGGTTGCGCGTGTTGCGGTAGCGTAGCCCGGTACGCTCGGCCGCGTATTTGCTGATGCCGTACATCGTTTCCGGGACGACAGTGCTGGTCTGCTCGTCCAGCACCGGGCTGGCGCGGCCGGCGGCGCCGAAGATCGAGCCGGTGCCCAGTTGCACGACGCGGCGCAGCTTGTGCCTGAGCGCGGCCTCGAGCATTTCGATGGTGCCCAACACGTTGACGGTGAAGATGTCGCGCGCGGCGCGCTTTTCCCGGTGGATGTCCGCGGTGATGGCCGCGCCGTGGATGACACGCTCGATCTTGTGATTTTCAATGACGGCGTCGAGGCTGTCAGGGCGGGTCACGTCGCCCGTGACCACCTCCACGTTGCCGTGCTTGGCTCGCAGCCAGGCCAGTGGCGCAGCCGGCGGGGGCACAGGGCCGAACAGCACCACGGCGTCTCCGCGGTCGGCCAGGGCGCCGGCGACGTTGAGTCCGACAAAGCCGGCGCCGCCGGTGATGAGAACAGCCATGTCGATGTCTCCGGGTGGCGAAAGGTTGACGAGGGGTGAAAACCTCAGTCCATGCGGATGTTGGCCGCGTTGGCCACAGTCCGCCATTTGCGCACCTCGGCGGCGATGAACGCAACGCTCTGCTCGGGCGTCAGCGACAGAGGCTCGATGGCCATGGTGGCCAGCCGCGCCACATAGTCCGGCTCGGACACGATGCGCGCATTGGCCGCGCGCAACCGGGCCTGGGCGTCGGCGGGCGTCTTCACCGGTACGGCAATGCCCCACCAGGTGGAAGAGACGATGCTCGGGATGCCGATCTCGGCGAAGGTCGGCACCTCCGGCAGCAGCTTCAGGCGCGCGCCGTGGGCCACGCCGAGCGGCCGCAGCTTGCCGTTGGCGAAATTTGCCTTGAGGGTGGTGAGGTCGTTGACCGTCATGTCCACGTCGCCCGACAGCAGGGCCAGGGTGGCCGGCGCGCCGCCCTTGTAGGGCACATGCAGGATGTCGATGCCGGCCTCGTGCTTGAACAACTCGCCGCCCATCTGCACGATGGTGCCGGTGCCGGCCGAGGCGAAGGTGTACTTGCCTGGGTTGCGCTTTGCCAGGGCGATCAGTTCGGCTGCCGTCTTCACCGGCAGGCCGTCGCGCACCGCGAGGATGTGCGGCGCATTGGCGATCAGGCCGACGAGCGCGAAGTCGCGCGAAAAATCGTAGGGGATGTTCTTCAGGATCACCTGGTTGATGGCCATGGTGCTGGTGGTGCCGAACACGATGGTGTGGCCGTCCGGCACGGCCCGGGCGACGGCATCGGTGCCGATGGTGCCGGCCGCGCCATCGCGATTGATGATCGCGACCGGCTGGCCGAGGATCGCCGCGAGGTGCTGCCCGTAGAGCCTGCCGACGATGTCGGCCGGTCCTCCGGCGGGGAACGGGATGACCATCTGGACCGGGCGATTGGGATAGTCGGCTGCCGATACCGCCGTTGCAGCCATGCCCGCCAACAACAGCACGGCGGCGGTCCTGGTGAAGCCTGTGAACACGCGCATGGCGGATCGCAGCGCGATGCCGGTCTCAATCGGTTTCATTCGGGTCTCCGGGAGTGCGGGGTGAAGTCGGTTCGAAGCGATGCACGCATGCGTCATAGCTCATGGGCGAAGCGATGAAGCCGCCGGACAGGAGGCTGGCCGCGAGCCGGTCGAAGCCTGCGCGCGAGACCTCGGTCTTGCGCGCCCATACGCCTTCGGCGCAATAGCGCTCGACGGATGCGCGGAACTGGTCGGCCGGAATGTCCGGGAAGTACGCGGCCGTGACGCGCGCAAGTTCGCCCGGCCCCTCGGAATCCATCCAGTCAAGCAGATGCTGCAGCGCGCGATCCAGGGCGGCGAACGCCGCGCCCCTGGCAGCCATTCCGGCGCGCGAGCAAATGAAGGTGGTGTAGACGGTCGGGCCGCGTCGCGCGGCAGTGTAGAGAAGTGCGCCCGCCCGCTCGGTGATGCTTTGGCTGACGAAGGGCTCGAAGAGTTGCGCCACATCCAGCGTGCCGTCCTTCAGGGCCTGGAGTTGCGCCTCCATGGTCAGGCCCCACGTGACCGGAATCGCATTGATGTCGCAATCGGCGGCCCGCAGGTCCGCCTGCAGGCATTGCCACGGGGTGGGCACCTCGGACACCAGGCCCAATCGAAGATGCGCCAGATCGGCAAGCCGGAACTGCGCAGGATCGGGCCGGCCCACCAGGCAAAACGGGTCCCGCGCGACGACCTCGCCAAAGCACAGCAGCGACGCACCATCCGCCGGCGTGGTGTCGTGGTCGCGCATGACCCGCATGGGGCCGCCCCAGGTGAGGTCGACCGTGCCGCGCTTCACATCGTCGATGGCGCCGCCCGGTGACCCCGGCGGCAGCCATGCGACATCCAGTCCTTCGCGTTCGGCCAGGCCAAGGCTTTTCAGGGCGTAGTAGGGCGCATAGAAGACTGCGCGGAAATTCTCCGCCAGGGTGATTCTCATGCCGCGCTTCGGTTTGCGGACTCGTGTTGCATCGATCAGGGCTTCACGCCGGTGATCGAAGCCACCATCGCGCGCGGGTCGCGCATCGGCCAGCGGCCGCTGGTCGCATGGGTGAGGAAGTCATCGACAATGCGGTTGAACTGGTCGGCCGCCTCCAGATTCATGGTGTGCCCGCAATTCGGAATGACCGCCAGCGCCGCCGACGGAATGGTTTCCTTGAGCAGGATGCCGGGCTTGAGGCAGGGCCAGTCCTCGTCGCCATTGACGATGAGCGTCGGCACGGTCAGCTTCGCGAGCGACTCGGTCATGTTGTAGAGCGAAGGCCGCTCGCGCTGCACGCCCAGCTGCGTATTGGCCGAGCCGAGCGCGGAGTGCCCGATCAGTTGCTGCCTGAACTCGGCAAAGCCGCGCGGGTCGGAACGCAGGAAGGGCAGGCGGGTCGGGCCCATCGCGTATTCCTCGCCAAACACGGCCATGCCCTCATTGAGCAGCATGGCCGCGCAGGCCTCCGCCTCCTCGCGGAAGCGGTCGCGTTGCGCCAGTTCCGCGCCGTAGCCGCAACCGGCCACGCACAGCGAAAGGGCGCGGTCCGGGTGGTGCAGCCCGAAGTGCAGGGTGGCGAACCCCCCCATCGAAAGCCCGACGATATGGGCACGGGCGATGCCGGCGTGGTCCATCACCGCGAGGATATCGGCCACTGCGCGCATTTGCGAGTATGACGATGCCTCGGGTGGCACGGCCGATGGCGGGTAGCCGCGGGCGTTGTAGGTGATCACCTGGTAGCGCCGGCTGAAGTGGCGCACCTGTGGCTCCCAGCTGCGCATGTCGCCGGCGAATTCGTGGACGAACACCACGGGTGTGCCGCTGCCGGTGGATTCGTAGTAGAGGTCGACGCCGTCGTCGGTGCGTGCAATGGTCATGCGGGATCCTGTGGGTTGTTTATGGAACGGAAGGGGGAGCGCTTGAATCTTAGCCGAGACGGATGGCCGACTTTCAAATATAGTCGGCCGCAGCTTTCCATCGCGACACATGAGCGGAGTATGCAAGCATGAACCAGACCATCGCCAAACTGATCGAACATCGTTTCGGACTGCCTGCAACTGCCGGGCACGACATGCCGGCTGAAGGCACTGTCGCCGGCATGATTTCGCGCCGCTCGATGCGCCGCTTCAAGCCCCAGCCCATCGCACAGGAAACCATGGACATCGTGCTTGCGGCCGCATTGTCGGCGCCGGCCAAGTCCGACCTGCAGCAAGCCAGCATCATCCTGGTGCGCGAACCGGCGTTGCGCGCCTCGATCAACGCGCTGCTGCCTTCGATGCCATGGGTGGCCAACGCGCCGGAGTTCCTGGTGTTCTGCGGTGACAACCGGCGCATGCGCCGCATCTCCGAATTGCGCGGCAAGCCCTTCCCCAACGACACGCTGGACATGTTCATGAACGCGGCAGTGGATGCCGGCATCGTCATGCAGGCCTTCATCACCGCGGCCGAGTCGCTCGGGCTGGGCTGCTGCCCGATCAGCCTGATCCGCAACGAGGTCGAGCGCGCCAGCGAACTCCTGGCCTTGCCGCAAGGGGTATTTCCGGTCGCGGGGCTGTGCGTCGGTCATCCCGCCGACGGTGGACGGCTTTCGATGCGCCTGCCGCCCTCGATCACGGTCCACACCGATCGCTATGACGGCAGTGATTTCGATGCCGAGCTGGCTGCGTACGATGCGCGGCGTGCGGCGCGCGAGCCAACCGCGCCGGAAAAGCAGCGCGCGGTGGAACGCTTCGGGCGGGTCGAAAACTATGGTTGGTCCGAGGACAAGTCACGCCAGTATGCGGTGCCGGAGAGGCACAGCTTCGGGCCCTATGTGCGCGGGCAGGGTTTCGCGCTCAAGTAAGCGCGGCCTCGGCTGCGGCGACGGCGTGCAGCGCGGTGGTATCAAATAGCGGAACGCTGGCGTCGCCGGGACCGACCAGCAGCGATATCTCGGTGCAACCCAGGACCAGGGCCTGCGCCCCCTGGTCGACCAGGCGCTGCATCACCGCGCGGTAGGCGTCGCGTGAAGCAGGCTTGATCACGCCCAGGCACAGCTCGTCGTAGATCACTTGATGGACCAGGTCGCGGTCGGCAGCATCGGGCACTAGAACACGAATGCCGTGCCTGGATTCGAGCCGGTCACGATAGAACGCTTGCTCCATGGTGAAACGGGTGCCGATGAGGCCGACGGTTGAAACGCCGCTTGCCGTGATCGCATCCGCAGTCGGGTCGGCGATGTGCAGCAGCGGGATCGTCACCGCCGCCGTGATGGTGTCGGCCACCTTGTGCATGGTGTTGGTGGCCAGTACCAGGAAGTCGGCGCCGGCGCCCTCAAGCGTGCGCGCCGCACGCGCCAGCAGCGCGCCTGCCGCGTCCCAGCGCCCTTCGCGCTGCAGGATTTCAATCTCGTGAAAGTCCACGCTCACCATCACGATACGCGCGGAGTGCAGCCCGCCCAACCGCTGCTTCACGGTCTCGTTGATGACGCGGTAGTAGGGAACGGTGGATTCCCAGCTCATGCCGCCGATCAGTCCGATGGTCTTCATGCCGCGATGTTAGCGCGGGACCGGCTAGTCGTCAGGTAAGCGCTTGCGCGAATTCGATGACCGTCGGATCCTCGGGACTGCGCTTGCCCTTGAATCCGAGCCGGGTCATCAGCCGGTGCATGTCATGGTTGTCCGACAACACCGTGCCCGAGATGGTCTGGTAGCCCGCGTCGCGGGCGCAGACGATCAGGCGCTGCATCAGGAGCGTGGCCAGGCCGCGGCCATGCCAGTCATCGGACACCGTGACGGCGAATTCGCAGGTGGTGCCGTCGCTCTTGGGCGAGTAGCGCGCCACGCCGCGCATCGCGTCACCGTCAAGCGCGATCAAGGCCATTTCGCGTTCATAGTCGAGCTGTGTCAGGCGCGCCAGGAGGCGCGGCGCCAGAGTCTTGGTGGGATTGAAGAAGCGCATGTAACGCGAATGGTCCGACAAGCATTCGACGAAGGCCAGTTCCATGGCGGCGTCCTCGGGACGAATCGGACGTACGCGCAGGCGCTCGCCGCCGTTGAGCGTGATTTCGCCCTCCAGTTCGCCCGGGTAGGGATGGATCGCCAGGTGGCCATAGCGGCGCGGGTGCGCGGCTGCCGCGCCGTCGGCCGGCTGCCCCGGCAGGCGCTCCGGGTCGATCACCACGCGCGCGTCAAGCGCGACCGCACCATTGGCGTCGACCGAAAGCGGGTTGATGTCCATTTCCCTGATCCATGGGCAGGCGCACACCATGTCCGACACCCGGACCAGCACGTCGATGATGGCTTCGCGGTCGGCTGCCGGGATGTGCCGATAAGCGCCCAGTAGGCCGGAGATGCGCGTGCGGGCGATGAGTTCGCCTGCCAGTCGTGCGTTGAGCGGCGGCAGGCCGATGGCGTTGTCGCGCAGCAGTTCGACGGCGACCCCGCCGGCGCCGAAGCTGATGACCTGGCCGAACACCTCGTCGCGTGCCACGCCGATCATCAGCTCCCGCCCGAAGCGCTTGTCCACCATGGGTTGCATGGCGACACCGTCGATCCGCGCCTGTGGCTTCGCAGCATGTACCCGCTTGACCATCAGGTCGAATTCGCGGCTCAGTTCGGCCTCGTCGCGCACGTTCAGGGTGACGCCGTTGACGTCGCTCTTGTGCGCGATGTCGGGCGAGAGGATTTTCATTGCCACCGGGTAGCCGATGCTGCGCGCCGCCGCCGCCGCCTCGACGGCGGTGGCAGCGACTTCGGTGCGCGGTACCGGAATGCCGAATGCGGCCAGCAGGCGCTTGGACTCGGGCTCGGTCAACAAAGTGCGGTGTTCCGCACTGGCCTGCACGGCCAGCGCAGTGGCGCAAGCGAGGTCGGGGCCGTCGCTGGCCGTACGCGGCGGCGGCGCCTCGAGAAGCAGTTGTTGGGCGTGCCAGTATTCGGCCAGGGCGGAGAAGCCGATGACGCCGGATTCCGGGGACTGGAACGCTGGCATGCCGGCCGCTTCGATCGCCGCGCGCCCTTCACGGACTTCGGCCTCACCGAGCCAGGCGGTGAGTACCGGCTTGTGGGATTTTTTCGCCAGGTCGAGTATGGCGCTGGCGGCCGAAAGCGCCGTGGTAACGATCTGCGGACAGAAGAGCGTCAATACACCGTCCACGGCCGGGTCCGCCAGCAGGGGACCCAGGGCTGCGGCGAAACGCTCCGCCGTGGCGTCGCCGATGATGTCGACCGGATTGCCGTGCGACCAATGCGGCGGCAAGGCGGCATCGAGCGCCGCCAGCGTATCCGGCGACAGGGTGGCAAGCTCGACCTTGCGCTCGGCGGCGCAGTCGGCGGCCATTACCCCGGGCCCGCCGCCGTTGGTGAGCAGGGCGAGCCGGTTGCCCAGTGGCAACCGGCCCGCAGCCAGCAGGCGGGCGGCGGAGAAGAGCTCCATATAGGTTCGTGCGCGCACCACGCCGCAGCGGCGCAGGGCAGCGTCGAACACCGCGTCGTTGCCGACCAGGGCACCGGTATGACTCATCGCCGCGCGTGAACCGGCGGTATGTCGGCCGACCTTCTGCACGACGATGGGTTTGGTGCGCGCGGCCGAACGCAGGCCGCCGATGAAGGCGCGGGCGTCGTGTATGCCTTCCACGTAGAGCAGGATGCTGTGGGTCTGGTCGTCGAACATCAGGTATTCGAGGATCTCGCCGAAATCGAGATCGGTGCCGGCGCCCATCGAGATCACGCTCGAAAAGCCGATGCCGGCCGTGTGCGCCCAGTCGGTCAGGGCCGCGCACACCGCGCCGGACTGCGCCACCAGGGCGATGTGCCCGGGAATGGCGCCGTGGCGCGCGAAAGTGGCGTTCATGCCGCGGTCCGGCCGCATCAGGCCCAGGCAGTTGGGGCCGATCATGCGAATGCCATGCGCGCGCGCGGTGGCGGCCACCCGTGCTTCGAGCGCGCGGCCTTCCGGGCCGGTCTCGCCGAAGCCGGCGGTCAGCACCAGGGCATGGTGAATGCCCGCCCTGGCCGCGTCCTCCAGCACGTCCACCACGGCTCCGGCGGGCGTGACCACCACCGCCAGGTCCACCGGTTCGGGCAAGGCGTCCAGGCGCGGATGGCATGGCGTCCCGTCGATCCGGTCGTACTTCGGGTTGACCGCGTGAACCGGCCCCTTGAATCCGCCTTCCTTCAGGTTGCGGAAGACGGCTGCCGCGAGCGAGCCCGGGCGTTGCCCGGCGCCGACCACGGCAACGCTCTTCGGGGCGAACAGCGGTTCAAGGTAGTGACTGGATTCCATGGAATGTCTGCTTCACGGGCTAAGACCCTTGCGCCACAAGGGTTGCAAGGCATCAATATTGCCGGTTTCGATTGCTTGCGGTTGACCTGAGTCAAATGCTACGCTGTCCCGATGGCTAGGATGTGACCACGGTCAAGAAATGGCCGTCCGGATTGGTTCGTGGCCTGGCAGGCCGCGCCGGAAACGCCTGCATGCCACCCCACTCATCCCATTCGCCACTCCAAACCACCGCGAGCTTCATGATGTTCGGCCTTGGATTGAACCGTGCTCGCGCAAGCCAGCCCGCGTCGTCGCCGCCCGGGGCGGCCCCCTGCTTTCACTGCGGATTGCCGCTGCCCGACCCGGTGGCGGACTGGCTGCTTTTCGATGGTGAGCGGCGCCCGATGTGCTGCGCGGCCTGCCTGGCCGCCGCGGACATGATCATCGGCGCAGGATTCGCCGCGCACTATCGCGCGCGTACGGTGGCCACGCCCACCGATGGCGGCTAGGGCCATGGGCGCCGCGGGCGTTGCCGCAACGGCCCCCCTCACCGAGGCGGTTCTCGCGGTCGAGGGTATCCATTGCGCCAGTTGCGTGCAGCTCATCGAAATGCAGGTAGGCAGCGTCGCGGGTGTGGCCGCTGTGGATGTCGGTCTCGTATCGCACCGGGCACGGGTACGCTGGGATGCCGCCGCGGCGACGCTGGCGGACATCGTGGCGGCGATCGCGCGTGCCGGCTATCGTGCCTGGCCGATGAGCGCGGTCAGCGCCTCGGCGCTGCGCTCGCGCGAGCACCGCATGGCGTTGTGGCGCCTGTTCGTTGCCGGATTCTCGATGATGCAGGTGATGATGTACGCGACGCCGGCCTACCTCGCCATCGACGGCGAGATGGAGGCCGATATCGAGAAGCTCCTGCGCATCGCCAGTTTCGTCCTCACCGTGCCGGTGATTTTCTATTCGGCCGCGCCGATGATCATGGGGGCCTTGCGCGCCCTGGCGCGCCGGCGCATCGGCATGGACGTTCCGGCCTCGCTCGGGCTTCTGGTCACTTTCGCCACCAGCACCTGGAACACGTTCTTCGACACCGGCCCGGTGTATTTCGATTCGGTTTCGATGTTCGTGTTCTTCCTTCTCGGCGGGCGATATCTCGAACGTATCGCGCGCCAGCGCGCCGGCGCCGCGGTCGAGGAGCTTGCCCGCATGCAGCCGGCAAAGGCTTCACTGGTCCCGGGATGGCCGGATTCGCCGGCCACCGTGGAGGTCGACGCGGGCATTCTCGCCCCCGGGGACATCGTCCTGGTTGCCGCCGGCAATGCCATGCCGGCTGACGGCGTGGTCGTGGCCGGCGCAAGCCTTGCCGACGAGGCGCTGGTCAGCGGGGAAAGCCGTCCGGTGAGCAAGTCCGCCGGCAGCGAGGTGACAGGTGGCGCCATCAACCTGGTCGCGCCCCTCACGGTCCGGGTAAGCGCGGCTGCAGGCGATTCCCGGCTGGCCCACCTGATGCGCCTGGTGGATGCCGCGGCCGACGCCAAACCTTCGATCACCCAGCTGGCGGACCGGCATGCCGCGACCTTCCTGTGGGCGATCCTCGCATTGGCAGGATGTGTCGCGCTGGCGTGGAATTTCCTTGACCCCGCCCGCGCGTTGCCTGCCGCGGTGGCGGTGCTGATCGTCACCTGCCCGTGCGCATTGTCGCTGGCGGCGCCGGTGGCCTTTTCGTCGGCGATCGGGAATCTCGCGCGCCGCGGGGTGCTGGTGGTGCGCGGCAACGCGATTGAAACCCTCGCACGCGCAACGCATTTCGTTTTCGACAAGACCGGAACGCTCACCACCGGCCGGATGAAGGTGGAGGAAGTCGCGGTCCTCGGCGACATTGCGTCCGATGACGTTCTTGCAATTGCTGCCGTGATGGAAAGGGTGGCGGTGCATCCGGTAGCGCAGGCCATCGCGATGGCTGGCGCGCCGCACGTCTCCTGCCTGGCGACGGGTCATGTTTCCGATGCGCGCGAGTTTCCCGGTCGCGGAGTGGAAGCAATGGTCGACGGGCGAAGGTTTCGACTGGGGAGTGTCGAATTCGTAGCGGAACTGGCGGGGCGCTTGCCGATTCAGGAAGCGCAGCGTGGTCGTCACGGGTTTACGGTTGCGGCGCTCGGGCATGAGATGGGTTGGGCGGCATTGATCCTCCTGGGCGACGGTGTGCGAACCGGCGGTCGCGCCATGGTGGCCGGACTGGAGGCGGACGGCGCCCGGGTCATCATGGCCAGCGGCGACACGCAGGATGCCGCGCGGGTGGCGGCGCAGGTACTGGGTATCCATGAGGTGCATGCCGGCATGTCGCCCGCGGACAAACATGAACTGGTGGCCCGCCTGCAGCGCGAAGGCGCGGTTGTGGCAATGGTGGGCGATGGCATCAACGATGCGCCGGTGCTGGCGCTGGCCGATGTGTCCATGGCGCTGGGCAGCGGCGCGCCGCTGGCGCAGACGCGTGCGGACATGGTGCTGATGTCCGGCGACCCGGCCGACCTGGCCCGTGCAATCCAGACCGCCCGTCGCACCATGCGCATCGTGGCGCAGAACATCGGCTGGGCGGCCGTCTATAACCTGATAGCGATTCCGTTTGCCGCCACCGGGCAACTTGCGCCGTGGATGGCCGGACTTGGCATGTCCATCAGTTCGGTGGTGGTGGTGCTC
This sequence comes from Burkholderiales bacterium, assembly GCA_965279115.1. Lineage (GTDB taxonomy): Bacteria > Pseudomonadota > Gammaproteobacteria > Burkholderiales > JAEUOS01 > JAEUOS01. Next base: position 663,785 of record OZ257137.1, on the reverse strand, counting down.
AATTCCCTGCGTGTGATGCCCCGTGCCAGCGAGTCGGGCGTTTCCCCGGTGCCGGCACCCAAACACGGTCCCGCCGCCGGCGCGCTGGCCGGGGCGGACTAAAGGCGAGCCCCATGGACATCCTGTATCTCCTGGTACCCCTCTCGGTCGTGATGGTGTTGCTGATCGGGGCAATTTTCTGGTGGTCGCTCTCCAGCGGCCAGTTTGATGATGTCGAGCGAGCCGGGCAGAAGATCCTCGAGGATGACCAATAGATTGCACCCGGCCGCGGCTCTGGCGCCGTGTGCTGAAAGGCTGAATCGGGCGCAATTGTCAGCCGGGTGTCAGTTACAAGCGGGCGGAAGGCATTTTTCCGGCAGGATCGGGTTGTGAAGAGGGGGTCGTTTGACAAGGATCAAACGCGTTGTCGCCACCGGCCCTAAAGTCTGATTTGTCTGAAACGAGATGGGGTGAGCGATGTCGCAAAACACATATAACTACAGGGTCGTCCGGCAATTCGCCGTCATGACCGTGATCTGGGGAATCGTGGGCATGCTGGTGGGGGTGATCATCGCCGCCCAGCTGGCCTTTCCGGAGCTCAATTTTGACATTCCATGGCTGACCTACGGGCGCCTGCGGCCATTGCACACCAATGCGGTGATCTTCGCATTCGGCGGATGCGCTCTTTTCGCCACGTCCTATTACGTGGTGCAGCGCACCTGCCATACCACCCTGTTCGCGCCAGCACTGGCCGGGTTCACTTTCTGGGGCTGGCAACTCATCATCCTTTCGGCAGCCATCACGCTGCCATTGGGTATCACTTCCGGCAAGGAATACGCCGAGCTTGAATGGCCGATCGATATCCTGATCGCCGTGGTGTGGGTGTCCTACGCGGTGGTGTTTTTCGGCACCATCATGAAACGCCGGGTTTCGCACATCTATGTTGCGAACTGGTTCTTCGGCGCCTTCATCCTGACCGTGGCCCTGCTGCACATCGTCAACAGCGCGGCGATCCCGGTCTCGATGTGGAAATCGTACTCGGCCTATGCGGGCGTGCAGGATGCGATGGTGCAGTGGTGGTACGGCCACAACGCGGTGGGCTTTTTCCTCACGGCCGGCTTCCTTGGCATGATGTACTACTTCATCCCGAAGCAGGCGGAGCGCCCGATCTACTCCTACCGGCTTTCGATCGTGCACTTCTGGGCCCTGATCTTCACCTACATGTGGGCGGGCCCGCACCATCTGCACTACACCGCCCTGCCCGACTGGGCGCAATCGATCGGGATGATCTTCTCCCTGGTGCTGCTCGCACCCTCCTGGGGCGGCATGATCAACGGCATCATGACCCTGTCGGGCGCCTGGCACAAACTGCGCTCCGACCCGGTGCTCAAGTTCCTCATCGTCTCGCTGTCGTTCTACGGCATGAGCACCTTCGAAGGCCCGATGATGTCGATCAAGACCGTCAACGCGCTGTCGCACTACACCGACTGGACCGTGGGCCACGTGCATTCCGGCGCCCTGGGCTGGGTCGGTCTGGTGTCGATGGGGTCGGTCTACTTCCTGATTCCGAAGATCTTCGGCTTGAAGGAGATGTACAGCACCAAGCTGATCGAACTGCACTTCTGGATCGCCACCGTGGGCATCGTGCTCTACATCGCCGCCATGTGGATCGCCGGCGTGATGCAGGGCCTGATGTGGCGCGCGGTGAACGCCGACGGCACGCTGACCTACACCTTCGTAGAGAGCGTCAAGGCGACCTTCCCGTACTACCTCATCCGGCTGGTCGGCGGAACGCTCTACCTATCCGGCATGTTCGTGATGCTCTACAACGTGATCAAGACCATCGGCCAGGGCAAGAGCGTGGATGCACCGGTGGTGCAGCCCTCCGGCCAGGGACTGGCCCACGCCTGATGCCTACCGACAAGAAATCACAGGTGAAATGACATGAAAATCAATCATCAAACCATCGAGCAGAATATCGGCCTGATGATCCTGCTGGTCGTGCTCACGGTAAGCGTAGGCGGCCTGGTCGAGATCGTGCCGCTGTTCTTCCAGAAGTCGACCACCGAGCCGGTGACCGGCCTGAAACCCTATACGGCCCTGCAACTGACCGGACGTGACGTCTATATCCGCGAGGGCTGCTACAACTGCCATTCGCAGATGGTGCGGCCGTTCCGCGCCGAGACCGAGCGCTATGGCCCCTACTCGGTGGCCGGGGAGTTCGTCTATGACCATCCGTTCCAGTGGGGCAGCAAGCGTACCGGTCCGGATCTGGCGCGCGTGGGTGGCCGCTACAGCGACGATTGGCACCGGGTGCACCTGAACAATCCGCGCGACGTGGTGCCCGAATCGAACATGCCCGGCTATCCGTGGCTGGCGAAGAATTCGATCGACCCCAAGGGTGTGGCACCGAAGATGAAGGCGCTGTCCATGGTCGGGGTGCCGTATAGCGAGGCTGACATTTCCGGTGCCGAGAAGGAAGTGGCCGGCAAGAACGAACAGGACGCGCTGATCGCGTACCTGCAGGTGCTGGGCACCGCGATCAAGGCAGGCAGCCCCGCCAAGGCCGAGATCCAGGCTCCCGCCAAGGCGCAGGCGCCCGATCCGGCGGCGCAGCCCAAGGTCAGCGCGATCGTCGCGCCGTCCGTGAAATAAGGAGAGCGAACGTGGACCTCAATACCGTACGCATCATCATGACCATCGTCAGCTTCGCCGTTTTCGCCGGCATCATCGCATGGGCGCTCGCCCCGGCGAACCGGCAGTCCTTCCAGCAGGCGGCAATGATCCCGCTAGACGATGACACCTCCATCCCGCCCGCCCAAACAATGACGAAAGGGGCTCGCCATGGCTGATTTCACCAGTGGCTTCTGGAGTATCTACATTTCGGCAGCGACAGTCATCGCGCTGGTCATCTGCCTGGTGCTGCTGTTTTTCACCTCCAGCAAGGTGGTGCCCAAGGACCCGACCGGCCAGACCGAAACCACCGGGCATACGTGGGATGAAACCCTGGGCGAGTACAACAATCCGCTGCCGCGCTGGTGGATGTGGATGTTCTACATCACCGTGTTTTTCGCGCTTGCCTACCTGTTCCTGTATCCCGGTCTCGGAAGCTTCAGGGGCAATCTCGCCTGGAGTTCGGCGGGGCAGTACGCCGACGAGGTCAAGAAGGCGGACGCCGAGTACGGCCCCCTGTTCGCGCAGTTCCTCGCCAAGGATGTCAAGACGGTATCGGCCGACCCGCAGGCAAAGGAAATCGGCTCGCGCCTTTTCCTTACCTACTGCGCGCAATGCCATGGTTCGGACGCGCGCGGCAGCAAGGGATTCCCCAACCTGACCGACGGCGACTGGCTGTATGGCGGCACGCCGGATGCGATCAAGACCTCGATTCTCGCCGGCCGCAACGGCGTGATGCCGCCGATGGCGGCGGCCGTGGGCGGCGATGCCGATGTCAGGAACGTGGCCAACTATGTGCTTTCCCTGTCGGGCGCGGCCCATGATTCGCTGGCGGCGCAGCAGGGCAAGGCGAAATTTGGCGCATGCGCGGCCTGCCATGGCGCCGACGGCAAGGGCAACGTTGCAATGGGTGCGCCCAACCTGACCGACAAGGTCTGGTTGCACGGGGGTGGTATCGACGCCATCATGGAGATGATCAACAAGGGGCGCAACAACCTGATGCCCGCCCACAAGGACTTCCTGGGCGAAGCCAAGGTGCATCTGCTGGCGGCCTACGTGTTCGGCCTGGGTGGCGGGCAGTCCGCCGCTCCCGCGCCTGCCGCAGCAGCTGCGCCCGCCGCGGCGCCTGAAGCGGCGTCCGCGCCTGCAGCGCAGAAATAGGCAAGGGAACCCCAAGGCGAACCCGGTCCGCGCCCTGTGCCAGGCGGCACGCGGCGCGGACCGGGTTCGTGCAAGGTACCCTGACCGGAATGGATTCATGACAAGCCCCGACCCGCTGCCTGCCAGCCTGCCTGCGCAACCGCCCGGAGTAGTCGCGCAGCCCATCAAGCTATCGACCGAGGTCGAGCAGGCGCTCTATGAGGTCCGCAAGAAGATCTATCCGCGCGCGGTGCACGGATGGTTCGCCGGCTGGCGGTGGAGTCTGGTCTGGTTTACACAGATCCTTTTCTACGGGACGGCGTGGCTCACCTGGAACGACCGGCAAGCGGTGCTTTTCGACCTCGCTTCGCGAAAGTTCTACATTTTCGGTCTGGTCCTGTGGCCGCAGGATTTCATTTTTCTCACCGCGCTGCTCATCATCAGCGCGCTTTCGCTGTTCCTGTTCACCACCATCGCCGGCCGCCTTTGGTGCGGCTATGCCTGCCCGCAGACGGTCTATACCGAGATCTTCCTCTGGATCGAGCGCAAGATCGAAGGCGACCGCGGGGCGCGCATGCGGCTGGACAAGCAGGAAACCGACATCGAGAAGTTTTTCAAGAAGGCCCTGAAGCACTCCGCGTGGATCATCTTCGCGCTCTGGACCGGCTTCACCTTCGTTGGCTATTTCACGCCGATACGCACGCTGGCGGCCGAATTCGTGACCTGGACGCTCGGGCCCTGGGAGACCTTCTGGGTGTTCTTCTACGCGTTTGCCACCTACGGCAATGCCGGCTGGATGCGCGAGCAGGTTTGCAAGTACATGTGTCCCTACGCGCGCTTCCAGAGCTCGATGTTCGACAAGGACACCATGATCATCACCTACGACCGCGAGCGTGGCGACCCGCGCGGCTCGCGCGGCAAGAAGGTTGATCACAAGGCAGCCGGCCTGGGTGATTGCGTCGACTGCGGTATTTGCGTGCAGGTATGTCCTACCGGCATCGATATCCGCAACGGGCTGCAGTACGAATGCATCGGCTGTGCGGCATGCATCGATGGCTGCGACCAGGTCATGGACAAGATGGGCTACGCGCGCGGGCTGATCCGTTACTCCACCGAGAACGCCCTCAAGGGCCACTGGACGCAAGGCGAGATCTGGCGCCACATGCTGCGCCCCCGCACCCTCGTTTACGGGACGATACTCGGCGCGATCGTCATTGCCGTCGCCGGCGCGCTGGCCGTGCGGGTGCCGCTCAAGCTTGACGTGATCCGCGACCGCGGCGCGCTCGGGCGCATCGTCGAGGACGGCATGATCGAGAACGTCTATCGCCTGCAGGTGATGAACACGCAGGAGAAGTTCCTGCGCTACCGCATCAGCGTTTCCGGACTCGAAACTCTGGAGGTGGCCTCCGAGGCCATCGCCGAAGTTCCCGGCGCGACCACCAAGACCATCCCGGTGCGCGTGCGGCTCGCGCCGGGCAAAGGCAAGCCGGGATCCAACCGGATCGAGTTCGAAATCCAGGCAATCAACCACGATGACATACGGGTCCGGGAAAAAGCCGTTTTCCTGATTCCGCGCTAGGCATCCACAGGAGCTATGCACATGCAGACCATACCGGATCTCAAATCACCCGCCAGGGCGTGGTATCGCGAACCCTGGCCATGGCTGCTCATGTCGGGCCCGGCGGCGGTGATCGTTGCGGGCGTGTACACCACCGTGCTCGCGTTCAGTTCCACCGACGGGCTGGTGGCTGACGATTACTACAAGCAGGGCCTGGCGATCAACAAGACGCTCAAGCGCGAGGAGCGGGCGCGCCTGCTTGAACTCAAGGCGAGTGCCGGGTTCGACGCCTCATCGGGACGCCTGCGGCTGGAACTGGCCGGAATGCAGCGACCACCGGTGATGTTCCTGCGCCTGACGCACCCGACCCGCGCCGGCATGGATCAGCGCATCGAACTTCGACATGCGGGCGAAGGCCGCTACGAGGGGCCGATCGAAGCGGCGCAGATCGCGGGCCGCTGGAACGCGGTGCTCGAAACCGCCGAGTGGCGCCTGGCGGGTGCCTGGATCGACCCGCTGAACGCCCGGCTGGAATTGGCAGCGCAAACCTCGCCTTGACGCCAGGGCGGGGCTTGGAACAGGCGACTACAAGGCGGATCGGGAGACAAAAATGACACAACGCATCATGTGGGTGATCTGGCCATCATTTCTGGTGGCGGCCGCCGCTACCGGTGTATTTTTCTCGCTTTTCGACCCGCAGGAATTCTGGCTTTTCGGCGAACACCTTGAAATCAGCCGGATGGGGGCCTACACCGTAGGCTTTTTCGGTTTTTGGGGCGTAGGCATCGGCTCATCCTCCTTGACGGTGTTTCTGTCCCGTTCGCCATGGGAAGTCAACCGCTGCACCCTTGATGCGTCGATGCGGCCGCCGGGCTGTCCCAAACAGGAGGCCTGCCAGTAAGGAGAATCGCCGGCGGCCCGATCGGCCAGGCCGGACACGCGCCTGGCGCACCGGCTTGGCAGGCGCGCGCTCAGTGCTGCGGGTTGCGGCGCGGGAACAGCGGACCCACGCCTATCGGTGGCGGCGCGAGGTTGACAATGCGCGAGAACAGGGCGCGAAAGCGGGGCGCGTCACCGCCCGATGCGGGGTCGGTGTTGGCGGCGAATGCCGCACGGGTATCTTCCCAGTCTGCTGCAGTCAGCCACTTGCGCGCCAGCGGAAGAATCTGCTGTTCCTCCTTGTGCATGTGGCTGAAATAGTTGTCGACATAGGCGTTCGCGGCGTCACCGAAGGCCTCGAACTGGCCGCCGAACTCGAAAGCCAGAAGCGTCTTTTCCAGGCTGCGGATGGCGCCTTCACCGGCTTCATGCTCGCTTCGCAACTCGTCGAGCAGGGCATTCGCATCCGCCGTGCGCTCGCGTAGCCGTGCGAACAGGAATTGCTCTTCCTTTGGATGATGCAGCCGCTCCGGATAGGCGTCTATGTAGTACACCAGGGCGCGCAGCAGTTCGAAATCGGGCTGGCTTCCGCTGGCGCGGATATCCTGCACGACGAACTTCAAGCCGTGCAGTACCGCCGCGAGGGTGCGATGCTCGTCCTGGATGAATCCCAGCGCGGCGTGCATGGATGCGCCGGGATCGGTTGCCGCGACTTTTGGGACCATGCCGGATCGGCCTGTTTACTCAACGCACGACCAGGACCGGTACCTTCGAATGGGTGAGCACTTTCTGGGTTTCACTGCCGAGCAGGAAACCCGACAATCCGCGGCGGCCATGCGAGGCCATGACGATGAGGTCGCATTTTTTCTTGGCGGCCGCGCCGATGATCGCCTCGTAAGGCAAGTCGTTGACGGCATTCAGGGTATCGACGGCAAGTCCGGTTCCTTCGAGTTTTCGGGCCGCCTTCCCAAGCACCTCCTCGGCATGCCGGACGGCTTCCTTGCGGTATTGTCCGGCGGTGACCTGGGCCGCCATGATGGCGGATTCGGCATAGACCGGGGCAGGAAAATCAGCGACACAATGGAACAGCGTGATCTTCGCGCCAACGGCTTTTGCCAGCCCGACCGCTTCCTTGGCGGCCTTTTCGGAAAGACGCGAGCCGTCGATCGGAACGAGGATATTCTTGTACATGATGTGGTCTCCGGTTGGATTGCGTGAACTGCTCGGGGCGCACTGAACGCGAACCCGCATTCGCCTGCGCAAGATGCGGTATGGACAGATGATATTGCGCGATCATCCGGGCATGTTGACGTGGATCAACCGCGTCGGACCCGATTCAGCGGAGCCGATGCAAGTTCTGTCGGCGCTTCCGTAGTGCTCCCCCGGAGTGGGAGCGGCCCGCTAGCAGCTCGCCGTGCCGGTTTGCCCCATCAGCTTCTTGAGGCCGGGAATGTCGGTGATGCGGATATGCTTTTGCTGCACGCTGATGAGGCCTTCGTCCTGGAACTTGGAGAAGGTGCGACTGACCGTCTCGAGCTTCAATCCCAGGTAGCTGCCGATCTCCTCGCGTGTCATGCGCAGGATGAACTCCGAGGCCGAATAGCCGCGCGCGGTGAATCGTTGCGAAAGGTTGAGCAGGAAAGCCGCCAGCCGCTCTTCGGCGCGCATGCTGCCCAGGAGCAGCATCACCCCATGGTCGCGAACGATCTCCCGGCTCATCACCTTGTGGAAATGGTGTTGCAGCGGCTCGAACTTGCGCGACAGCTCCTCGAGCTTGTTGTACGGGATGACGCAGACTTCGCTGTCCTCAAGGGCGACCGCATCGCAATTGTGGGCGTCGGTGCCAATGCCGTCGATGCCGAGCAGTTCGCCCGCCATCTGGAATCCGGACACCTGGTCACGGCCGTCGCTTACGGCCACGCGGGTCTTGAAGAAACCGCTGCGGATGGCGTACAGCGACTGGAACTCGTCGCCGGAGCGAAACAGGCTTTCGCCTCGCTTGAGGCGCTTGCGCGTATAGACAAGCTCGTCCAGCGTTTCGAGCTGCTCGTGGGACAGGCCGACGGGCAGGCAGAGTTCGCGCAGATTGCAGGTCGAACAGGCCGTCTTGAGGTGTGCGAGGCTTAGCGGAGCATTCATTTGGGCGAACAAAAATGCGCAAAATGCGCGCCAAATCGCAGCATAGCGCTTTTCCGGACTTCGTGTGTCAGATCAATTTGGGTGATTCCCTGTTCCGCCCGATTGACATGGATCAAAGTTGCCTCTTCCCGGCCCGGCATAGTTCGCTAATCCGAAATCCGAACAGGTTCGCGCGAGATGCTGCTCAAATCCAAATCCCCGATGGAAATCGATCGTGACCTGATCGTTCGCTTCGATACTTCAGGACCGCGCTACACGTCCTATCCGACCGCCGACCGCTTCGTCGAGGCGTTCGACGCGGCCGCTTATGCGGCGTGGCTGTCCAAGCGCAATATTGGCGGCATTTCGCGCCCGCTGTCCCTTTATGTGCACCTGCCGTTCTGCTCATCGATCTGCTACTACTGCGCCTGCAACAAGGTGATCACCAAGGACCATTCGCGTTCCGCCAAGTACCTGCGCTACCTTGAAAAGGAGATCGCGCTGCAGGTCGAGCACCTGTCCGGCGAACGACGCATCACGCAGTTGCATTGGGGCGGCGGCACGCCGACCTTCCTCTCGCATCCCGAACTGACCGACCTGATGGGCATGTTGCGCGCCCAGTTCGACTTCGCGCCGGACGGCGAATATGCCATTGAAGTCGATCCGCGCACCGCCGACGGCGCGACCATCGAGTTGCTGGCCAGGCTCGGCTTCAATCGCATGAGCCTGGGCATCCAGGACACCAGCCCGGAGGTGCAGAAGGCGATCAACCGCATCCAGCCGATGGCGTTGACCCGGGAGGTTCTGGCGGCGGCGCGCGCGGCCGGGTTTTCGTCGGTCAATTTCGACCTCATCTACGGCCTGCCGCGGCAGGACGAGCGCACGTTCTCGGATACCCTGGATGAAGTCATCCGCGAATCGCCCGAGCGCATCGCCTTGTACAGCTACGCGCATCTGCCGGCCCGATTCAAGCCGCAACGGCGCATTGCCGACCATGACATGCCGACCGGTGAAACCAAGCTCAACCTGTTCCTGCTGGCGGTCCGAAGGCTTCTGGAGGCCGGATACGTGTATATCGGCATGGACCACTTTGCCAAGCCGGACGATGAACTCGCGTTGGCGCTGCGCTCCGGGCGCCTGCACCGCAATTTCCAGGGTTACACCACGCAATCGGAGTGCGATCTGGTCGCCCTGGGGGTTTCGTCGATCAGCAAGATCGGCCCGGTTTATGGCCAGAACGTGCGTACGCTCGACGAATACTATGATTGCCTTGACCAGGGGCGCCTGCCGGTCACGCGCGGCATCGAGTTGACCTCCGATGACCTGGTGCGTCGCGCCGTGATCATGGGCCTGATGTGCCAGGGCCGGGTGTCGTTCGAGTCGATCGACATCGCCTACCTGATCGACTTTCGCGAGTATTTCGCGCCTGAACTCGGGGAACTGGCGTCGTTCGAGCGCGCGGGCCTGGTGGAAGTGACACAATCGGACATCACGGTGACGCCGAAAGGCCGCTTTTTCCTGCGCGGCATCGCCATGCCCTTTGACCGCTATCTGCAATCCGACCAGATGCGCAACCGCTATTCCCGGATGATCTGAGCGTGTTTCGATGACCCTGAGCCTGGCTGCGCTCGGCGCGATCTTCATGGTCGGGCTGCTTGGCGGCGTGCATTGCGCCGGCATGTGCGGGGGCATTGTCACAGCCTTGTCCGCGGGACATACCGGCGGCAAGGCGCCATGGTCGCTGCAACTGGCGTTCAATGGCGGGCGCATCGCCGTGTACACAGTGGCCGGCGCCGTCGCGGGCGTGGCCGGCTCGATGGCGATGTTTCTCAACGATCTTCTGCCGGTGCAGCTGGCGATGTACGTGGTCGCCAACGTCATGCTCGTCGGACTGGGCCTGTACCTGTTTGGTGTGACGCGTTATATCGCGGCCATCGAGCGCATCGGCGCACGGGTGTGGCGCGTGATCCGGCCGGTCGCCGGCCGCTTCCTGCCGGCCAATACATTGCCGCGGGCCTTTGGCCTGGGGCTGATGTGGGGCTGGATACCCTGCGGCCTGGTCTACAGCATGTTGGCCACAGCGCTTCTGGCGGGGGATGCCGCCGGCGGCGCCTCGGTGATGCTCGCCTTCGGCCTGGGAACCTTGCCCAACCTGCTGATGGCCGGCACCCTGATGCGCATGCTTTCGGCAAGCCGTAACGGTCGCCTTGCGCGCGGCATTGCCGGCGGCCTGGTCGTCGGGCTGGGGGTCTATGGCATCGCACATGCCGGCATGGCAGGACAAGCGGCTGTGGCCGGCTTTTTCTGCCTGCCGGCGCGCTAGGCCACTCGAGTTGCCCGCGCGCGAAGTCGCCTGGTTTGCGGCCGCCGTCGGCCATTGACACCCGCGCAGCGCTTGCGCATCATGCGCGCTCACCAAAACTGGGTTCCGCCATGGAAATCGGCGCCGTACTGGACCATCTGCATATATCGTCGCCTGACCCGCTGGCCTGCGCGCGCTTTTATGCGGCGCATTTCGTCATGCGCCATACCAACCTGGAGGGCGCTGAAATCCTCCACGGGCCTGCCCGCAAGGTGGTGGTTTCCGCCGGCGTGGCGAACCGACTCAAGTATGCGGCCTGGCGTTTTCCCGACGGCGCCGCACTTGCGGCCTACCGGCGGCGCGTACCGGAGCGGGTGCATGTCACATTGCCGTCGTGGGGCTGGTTCCACCCTGACGCGTTCGCGGTGTCGGACCCGGATGGGAATGTCACGGTGTTCAGCGCGGGCATTTCCGGGGAAGGTGCATCCGCAGATGTTCCCGCCGCGGCATCGCAACACTTCGCCTTGCGCACCCAGGATCCGTCGCGCCTGCTGCCCTTTTATCGCGATGACCTCGGATTCACCCTTTCGGACCGCGTCGAGGACGGGCAGGGCGTCCTGCGCGCGTGCTTCCTGAGGACCGACCACCTGCACCATGCGCTGGCCCTGTTTGGCGCGCCGGTGTCGCGTTTCGACCACCAGTCATTCGAGACTCCCGACTGGACCAGGCTGCGCGACTGGGCGGACCACATGGCAAGGCTGAAGACACCGATGGCATGGGGCGTGGGGCGCCATGGCCCGGGTAACGATGTCTTCTTCATGGTGGCGGACCCGGACGGCAACCTGGCGGAAATTTCCTCGGAGATCGAGACCTGCGCGGCGGACCGCCCGGTCGGCCTGTGGCCGCATGAAGAGCGCACCCTGAACCTTTGGGGACGCGCGATCATGCGCAGCTGAAGCGTTCGTGGCTTCAACGCATTACCCGGTAGCCATAGTGGGGGCCGGCCCGACCGGTCTCACCCTGGCCAACCTGCTGGGCGGCTACGGCATCCGCACCCTGTTGCTGGAACGCCATCCGTCGACCGTGGGGGAACCGCGCGCGGTTTCGATCGATGACGAGAGTTTGCGGACGCTGCAGAACGCGGGCGTCCTCGAGTCGGTCATGCCGGACCTCGTGCCGGGCTATGGTGTGCACTACATTTCCTGGGCGGGGCGGGAGTTCGCGCGCATCGAACCGACCTCCCGCGAGTACGGCCATCCGAAACGCAACGCGTTCCGCCAGCCGCTGCTGGAAACCCGCCTGCTGGAAGGCCTGGCCCGCTTCGGCCATGTCGACGTGCGCCTTTCGACCGAACTCATGCGGCACTACGACGGCGGCGCGAAAGTCACGCTCGATGTGAACGGTCCCGCCGGCCCGGCCACCCTTACTTGTGACTGGCTGGTGGCCTGCGACGGCGGACGCAGCGGCGTGCGCGAGGCGCTTGGCGTATCCATGAGCGGCACCACTTTCGCCGAACGCTGGTTGATCGTCGATCTCGCCGAACGGGAAGATCCTTTTCCCCATACCCGCACTTATTGCGATCCGGCGCGTCCGGCGATACGTCTTCCCGGCCCGCATCGCACCCTGCGTTACGAGTTCATGTTGTTCGACCACGAGAAACCGGAAGACGTGCTCGATGAGGGACGCATCCGATCCTGGATGCGCATGCGCGTGCCCGGCGACGAGAACCTCTGGATCGTGCGCAAGGTGGTCTACACCTTTCATGCCCGCATGGCGGAACGCTGGAAAGTCGGCCGGGTGCTACTGGCCGGCGACGCGGCCCACCTCACACCGCCTTTCGCCGGCCAGGGCATGAACAGCGGTGTGCGTGACGCGTTCAACCTGGCATGGAAGCTTGCTGCGGTAAGCAGCGGTCGACTTGCCGCAAGCCTGCTTGAAACCTACGAAATCGAGCGCAAGCCGCATGCCTGGTCCCTGATCGTCATGGCGTTGCGCATCGGCAGGTTCATGCAGCCCAAGTCCAGGCTGGGGGCGATGGCGATGCAGGGCGCGCTGCGGGTCGCGGGCCTGTATCCACCCGCGCGCGATTACGTGTTGCAGCTGAAATTCAAGCCCAAGCCACGATTCGCCGATGGCTACTTCGTGCCTGGCAGCGCCTTCAAGGGGGTGCGCCCGGGGCAACTTTTCCCGCAACCTGTGGTTGAACGCGCCGACGGTACGCGGGTACTGCTGGACGAACTTCTGGGACCGGGTTTCGCATGCATCGGTTGGGCGAACAGGACCGCGCTCGGGCACCTGGCTTCGGCCATGGGCCAGTGTGTGCCGAGGCAGGTCGTCATGATTCGCCGTGGTGAAGCTTTGGATATGCGGAATGAAACAGAGGGCTCGACGGTGGTCGACTGCGAAGGGGTGCTCGAGCGAACCCTGTACGAGGCCGGGGCCGCGGCGGTCATACTGCGCCCGGACCGCCACGTCCTGGCTTATCTCGGTGCGGCGGATCCGTCGGAAGATATGCGGCGATTGGCGGCCTTGTTCCCGCCACGCGAGGAGCGCCCGGTCCGCGCATGAGTTTGATGGGGCGGGATGAAGGCTCGTGGCCGGAATTTTGCCGCAGTGCCACGGCGTCGTATGCGAGGTGTTGCGCGATAATCCGCAACGATCCGGGTCGTCGTGCGTTGAAGACGAGCTGGTCTTCCGGTCGCTTGTGAACATTGCTTTTGGAGCAGAAAAATCGCCAATCCAGTCGTCAAGTCCAGGGTGCTGTTCGTCTGCATGGGCAACATCTGCAGGTCGCCCACGGCCGAGGGCGTCTTGCGCCACAAGCTCGCGCTGCGCGGCTTGTCGAAAAGCGTGGAGGTGGCGTCGGCCGGAACGCATGCCCACCATATCGGTGACGCGCCTGATCCGCGCGCCCAGGCGCACGCCGCCAGGCGAGGCTACGATCTGTCCAGACAGCGGGCCCGCCGCCTGCGCAGCGAAGACTTCGCGACCTTTGACCACCTGTTGGCGATGGACTGGGACAACCTCGCGCTGATGGAGCAAAAATGTCCGCCCGAGCACGCGCGCAAGGTGGGATTGCTGATGCGCTTCGCACGCCGGCACAGCGCGCAAGTGGTACCGGATCCGTACTATGGTGGTCCGAACGGCTTTGAAGCGGTACTCGATTACATCGAGGACGCGTGCGACGGCCTGATCGACGTGGTGCTTGCGCGACCCGCGGAAACCTGAGTCGGGCTTCTGGTCCTGCTGTGGGGGCTCGATGCCTTCTCGGCATGCGGCACCGGTGGCCTGCTGAATGCAGGCCGGTTCAAACAAGGGATGGCTGGCGAAGGCCCGCCATCCCTAGTTGCCTGCATTACCGCCGACTGGTTTCCACCTGAATCAGGGGGCCCTGTTCAAGCGGAGGCTGCGGACGCAGCACCCGCTTGGGCGGCACGGGTTCAACCAGTTGCGAGGCGCGGTCATAGGCCGCGCGCCACTTCTGCGAGTCTGTTTCCACCAGTGCGAGTCCGGCGCCGGCGAGCATCGCCAAGCGTTCGGCTTCGAGTTCCGCAGCCGATTTCCTGATGCGGATGGGCTCGGCAGCAACTGGCGGTACCGGCGCGGCAGGAACGGGTGCCGGCTCCACGGCGACCGGTGCCGCCACTTCCGCTGCGGCCACAGGCGCGACCGGCGCCGGCGCAGGCGCCGGTGTGTCGATCACGGCAGCAGGCTCAGCGGCAGCGACAGGTTCTGGCGCCGCTACAGCTGCCACCGCGGCGACGGCGGCGGCAGCAACCACCGGGGCGGTGTCCGCAATTGGCGCCGCAGGCGCGGCGGACGGCGGTACTTCGGCAGCGGTGCCATCGCCAGCTTCCACGCCTTCGGCTGCGGCGTTTTCGCCTTCGCCATCACGCTCGCCGCTGCGACCGCGTCCGCGCCTTCCGCGGCGACCGCGGCCACGACGACCTTCGCCGTCGCGTGCGCCTTCACCCTCCGGACGTTCCGCATCGGGAGGTGCGCCGGCTTCAGCGGAATTTGCAGCGGCGGGAACCTCGCCGGTTGCGGCGAGGCTGTCGACACGCGGCTCGGCCGCTGCCGCATCGCCTTCCGGGCGCGGCGTACGTTCACGTCGGCGGCCGTTGCCACGTTCGCCCCGCTCGGGACGCTGGCCTTCGGTGCTTGCCGTTGCTTCGGTTTCAGCGGCCTCAGGCTTGGCGCCCTCGGCTGGCTCGCGGCGGCGTTCGCCGCGCTGTCCATCGCGCTCGGGGCGCGGGCCGCGCGGCGGACGGTCACCGCGTTCGGTGCGTTCTCCGCGCTCGGGACGCTCACTGCGTTCTCCACGTTCGCCACCGCGTCCGCGCCCGTTGCGTCCGCCACGAGCGTTGCGATTGCCACCGTCGGCGCGTTCGCGCGTGGGCGGCGTCGCGGTGCTGACTTCAGCAGTCGTCGCGCTGCTGGTTTCGACAACCTGCACCGGTTCGGCACGCGGCTTGAACCAGCCCATGATGCGGCCGATGATGCCGCCCGAGTCGCCTGCCGGCGCGCTCAGCGTGCCGGTGCTGGCGGGTGCCGCAGCGGCAGGCACCGGGGCTTCCGGCTCCGCGGCGCGCATCGGCGCGGGGGCCTCGGGAGTGATGCCCTTGACCGCCGGTTCCGGCTTTTTCACCTGCGTGCCGGGTTCCTTGCGCTTGTAGCCTTCGGCGTCCGGCGTGTCGACCTGCTCGAAACTGGGCTTGCTGGTATCGGTCTGGTCGTCGAAACGCAGGCGCTCGATGGTGTGGTGCGGCGTTTCAAGATGGATGTTGGGAATCAGCAGGACGTTGACGCGCTGGCGCGCCTCGATGCGGTTGATCTCGAGGCGCTTTTCATTGAGCAGGAAGGTGGCGACATCGACCGGCACCTGGGCGCGCACGGTGGCGGTGTTGTCCTTCATCGCTTCCTCCTGGATCATGCGCAGGATGTGCAAGGCTGAAGACTCCGTATCGCGGATGTGGCCGGTGCCGTTGCAGCGCGGGCACACCGTGTGGCTGGCTTCGGCGAGCGCCGGGCGCAGGCGCTGGCGTGACAGTTCCATCAGGCCGAAGCGCGAGATCTTGCCCATCTGCACGCGTGCGCGGTCGGGCTTCATCGCGTCCTTCAACTTCTGCTCGACTTCGCGCTGGTTGCGCGCGGACTCCATGTCGATGAAGTCGATGACGATCAGGCCGCCCATGTCGCGCAGGCGCAGCTGGCGCGCCGCTTCTTCCGCGGCTTCCATATTGGTGCGGAACGCGGTTTCCTCGATGTCGGTGCCGCGGGTGGAACGCGCCGAGTTGACGTCGATGGCCACCAGCGCCTCGGTGTGGTCGATCACGATCGCGCCACCGGAAGGCAATTGCACGGTGCGGGAATAGGCCGATTCGATCTGGTGCTCGATCTGGAAGCGCGAAAACAGCGGCACATCGTCGCGGTAGCGCTTGACCCGGTTTTCGGTGTCGGGCATGACCAGCGACATGAAGGTCTTTGCCTGCTCGTAGATGTCGTCGGTGTCGATCAGGATCTCGCCGATATCGGGCGAGAAATAGTCGCGGATGGCGCGGATCACCAGGCTCGACTCGAGGTAGATCAGGTTCGCGCCCTTGAGCGAATCGGCGGCGCTCTTGATCGCGTCCCACAGCTTGAGCAGGTAGTTCAGGTCCCACTGCAGTTCGTTGGCTTCGCGCCCGATGCCGGCGGTGCGGGCGATCAGGCTCATGCCCTCTGGGTACTGGAGCTGGTCCATGACCTCCTTGAGTTCCTGGCGGTCATCGCCTTCCACGCGGCGCGAAACGCCGCCACCGCGCGGATTGTTGGGCATGACCACGAGGTAGCGGCCGGCCAGCGATATGAAGGTGGTGAGCGCCGCGCCCTTGTTGCCGCGTTCGTCCTTTTCGACCTGGACCAGCAGTTCCTGGCCTTCACGCAAAGCCTCCTTGATGGTGGCGTCGCGAACGTTGACGCCCTCGCGGAAGTAGGTGCGGGAGATTTCCTTGAACGGCAGGAAACCGTGGCGGTCGACGCCATAGTCCACGAAACAGGCCTCGAGCGAAGGCTCGATGCGGGTGATGACACCCTTGTAGATGTTGCTTTTACGCTGCTCCTGCCCGGCGATTTCGATGTCCAGATCGATCAGCTTCTGGCCATCCACGATGGCGACGCGCAATTCCTCTGCGTGCGTCGCATTGAACAACATTCTTTTCATTGATTGCTCCTGGCGCGCGCCAGAGGGCCCGAAGTCGCACCCGGCCGCCTCCCGCATCCTGCGTGGCCGGACGCACCGAAACGCCAGCCGGATGGCTGGCAAAGGCGAGTGCCTGCCGCTTCGCGGAGATGATTCCCGCGAGGCAGAACGCAAAGACGATGGAAAAGAGGAGGGACACTTGGGCGGTGGTGGGTCCGGCATTCATGCTGAAGCCGGACTTTTCAAATGGGCGATTCGCGCGCGAATTCGTTTGCCTATAACATCGCTCTTGTCATGACATCTGGCGAGCGACAAGCCGGTCGAAACGGCAACAGGGCGGCCGAGCCTTGTGAAAGGCGCGCCATCCTGACCCCCAGGTTGCGATGCCGGCCGGCAAGTACGCCGGGATAAGGCGCACCGCACTGCTGAAACCGCAGGCGAACCCGCTTAGGCACCTGACGCAGTCGCGGCAGGGGAAAATGCAGGATCCGGGAAATCTTGATGGAATGCCGGCCATACCGCTCCGACCCGAGGATTATATATATAAATGAACCAACTAGTTAAGCCAGCAGCGAAAGTGCTTGAAATCGGGGACGATTCGGCTGGCCAGCGGCTGGACAATTTTCTCCAGAAGGTACTCAAGGGGGCACCCAAGAGCCTGATTTACCGGATCATTCGCTCCGGCGAGGTGCGGGTGAACAAGGGGCGCGCCAAGCCCGATACCCGACTTGCCGCGGAGGACCGGGTGCGGGTGCCGCCCATCGAGGTCGAGGCGCAGCGCACCACACCTGTTGCTGCCGGCGCGGCGCGCGCCGGTGACGGATTCCCGGTGTTGCTGGAAGACGACAATCTCCTGGCCATCAACAAGCCGGCCGGGGTCGCCGTGCATGGCGGCAGCGGCTTGCGTTTCGGTGTGATCGAGGCATTGCGCGCGGCGCGGCCGCAGGCGCGATTCCTTGAGTTGGTGCATCGCCTCGACCGTGATACCTCCGGAATCCTCCTGCTGGCGAAAAAGCGGCCTTTCCTCGTGGCGCTGCATGAACTCCTGCGCGAAGGGCGAATCGACAAGCGCTATTTCGCGCTGGTCAACGGTGTCTGGCCGCATGAGGCAAAACACCACATTGTGGAATCCCTGGCCAGTTACGTCACCCAGGGTGGCGAACGCCGGGTTTCGCAAGCCAGCCACGAGGGTGCCCGCGAAGCCCATTCGGTGGTGAGCGTGGCCCGGCGCTACGCCGAGGCGACATTGCTTGAAGTGACCATCAAGACCGGCCGCACGCATCAGATCCGCGTTCATCTGGCCTCGGCAGGACATCCGATCCTGGGCGACGACAAGTACGGTGACTTCGAGGCCAATCGGCATGCCGCCAAGGCGGGATTGAAGCGCATGTTCCTGCATGCGGCTAGAATCTCGTTCCTTCGCCCCGACAACGGCGAGCGCGTGCGCATCGAAGCCGGCCTAGCGGCCGAATGCGAAGCCTACCTCGGTACGCTTTCCCGCCTTGCCCGACCCGCATGAAAAACTACGACCTGATCGTTTTCGACTGGGACGGCACGGTCATGGATTCCACCGCCGTGATCGTCAAGTCCATCCAGGAAGCCGCCCGCGATATCGGCGAGCCCGTGCCCGACGACACGATCGCCAGCCATGTGATCGGCCTGGGGCTTGGCGACGCGCTGGCCATTGCGGTGCCAGGGCTGGCCAAATCGGACTACCCGCGCCTGGTCGAGCGCTACGTGGCCCACTGGCGCACGCATGAAAACGACCTGATCCTGTTTCCCGGCATACGTGAACTGCTGGCCGAACTCAAGTCGCGCGACTACCTTCTGGCGGTCGCCACCGGCAAATCGCGCGCCGGCCTGGATCGCGCGCTTGCGCAGGGTGACATCCACCATATGTTCGACTGGACCCGTTGCGCCGACGAAACGCACTCCAAGCCGCATCCGCAGATGCTCTTCGACCTGATGGAGCGGCTGGATGCCGAGCCGGGGCGGACCCTGATGATCGGGGATACCACCCATGATTCGCAGATGGCCGTCAACGCGGGTGTCGACGCCCTGTCGGTGACCTATGGCGCGCATCCGCGGCAGCAACTCGAAACCCTGAGTCCGAAGGGGATGGTGGAAAGCGTCCAGGAACTCGCGCAATGGCTCTCGCGCAACGGCTGATCTGCGCATCGGCCGAATTGCCGGAAGGAGGCAAGGGCGTGCGCTTCGAGGTCGAACGCGGCGGACGCAGCGAAGCCGCGTTCGTGGTGCGCTTTGACGGCATGCCTCGTGCTTATCTCAACAAGTGTGCCCATGTTCCGGTCGAACTCGACTGGCAACCCGGGGTGTTTTTCGACGCGGACGGCTTATACTTGATTTGCGCCACCCATGGCGCCATGTACGACCCGCAAAGCGGCGCCTGCGCGGGAGGACCCTGCCGGGGGCAGGGTTTGCATCCTGTGGCCGTGCGCGAGGCGGACGGCGGGATTTTCCTGGAAGAATGACCATGTTGAACGAAAACCCGGACTCCGCGCGTGGCGCGGCGCCAGCGCCACCCGGCTCGACCGCAGCGGATACCTCCTGGGAGCGCCAGGCGATCGAAAAGCTGGCGTTCGCCGCCCTGAAGGAGCAGAAAACCTCGCGGCGCTGGGGGATTTTCTTCAAGCTGCTCACCTTCGCGTACATCACGCTTATCGTCGTCGCGCTGATCGATTTTCCTCTGCCGGGGAAGCGCTCGGCGACGGCGGAAAAACATACCGCGCTGGTCGAATTGCAGGGCGTCATCGAGTCCGGCGGCAACAACAGCGCCGACCACATCACTTCCGCACTGGCCAGCGCGTTCAAGGACGAACACACGGCCGGTGTGATCCTGCGCATCAACAGCCCGGGCGGCAGCCCGGTGCAGTCCGGCATCGTCTATGACGAGATCAAGCGCCTGCGCGCCAAGTATCCGGACAAGCCCTTTCACGTCGTGGTCGAGGATCTGTGCGCCTCGGGCGGCTATTACATCGCCGCCTCGGCCGACAAGATCTTCGTCGACAAGGCCTCCCTGGTGGGGTCGATCGGCGTGCTGATGGACGGCTTCGGTTTCACCGGCACGATGGAAAAGCTCGGCGTCGAGCGGCGCGTCTACACCGCGGGCGAGAACAAGGCCTTCATGGACCCGTTTTCGCCCACCAACGAGAAGCAGCGCGAGTTCACCCAGGCGATGCTGGGCGAGATCCACCAGCAGTTCATCGATGTGGTCAAGAAAGGTCGCGGCAAGCGCCTGAAGGAAACCCCGGAGATGTTTTCCGGCCTGATGTGGACCGGCGCGAAGAGCGTCGAGATGGGGCTGGCCGACGCGCTCGGGACGGTGGATTCGGTCGCGCGCGATGTCATCAAGGCCGAAACCATCATCGACTACACCGAGCGCGAGAATGTCGCCGAGCGCCTGGCCAAGCGGTTTGGCGCCACCATGGCAAATGCTCTGGCCGACCGGATCGCACCGCGCGCCGGGGTGATGCGCTAGAAAGCGCGCGGACGCCTGCATCCGGAACCGGCCGGTGGCCGCGCCACGCCATCCCTGTCGGGGCGGCGTTCAGGCGTCTTTCTTCATCTCCAGCATGGTGCCCGTGCATTTCTTCGATCCGCACAGGCACTTCCAGATCTTCTGCATGCGCCGCGTATGCGGCTCTTCGAGGGTGATGAAGTACGAGTAGGTCAGCTCCTCGCCGGCCTTGATGTCGCGCACGGCGTCGATGAAGACGCGTTCATGCTCCGGCTTGCCGTCATCGGCCTCTTCGCAGATCGAGGTGCAGTTGGGCGTGCAGCCATGGTTGATCCAGCGTGCCGCGTTGCCGCTTTTGTTGGCGTCGATGACGTAGTAGTCATTGAGCGTGAACAGGAAAGTGTGACCGGTCTCGGAGGTGCCGCCGTAGATGCGGTCGGCTTCCTTGTGGGTCAGGCGCTTGCCCTTGTATTCGATGATGCGGGTGCCTTTCTTTATCGGCTTGACGGCGAAAACGCCGCTGCCATGGATGGGCGAGTTGCGGACTACACAGAGCTTTTCTGACATGGGGCGCTTACGGGCTGGCGCGGCTGGAGCCTTTGCCGCGGGGTTGGGGAAAGCGGATCAGGTGCGCGGGCGGCGGATCGCTACGCATGCTTGCGGATGAAGGCGCCGATTTTCGGGTAGATCATCTCGCGCCAGCGCCGCCCGGAGAAAATGCCGTAGTGGCCGCACTTGGGCGCGGTGAAATGCTGCTTGCGGGTCTTCGGGATGCCTGAGCACAGTCCGTGCGCGGCCTCGGTCTGGCCACTGCCGGAAATGTCGTCGAGCTCCCCTTCGATGGTGAACAGCGCGGTCTTGCGGATCGCGGCGGGTTCGACCTTACGATGGCCCAGCGCGGCGCCGGTGACCCAGGTTCCCAAGGGCAGGGCGTGTTTCTGGAACACCATCTTGATGGTGTCGAGGTAGTAGTCGGCGTCCATGTCGAGCACGGCGTTGTACTCGTCATAGAACGCGCGGTGCTGGCTTGCCGATTCGCCGTCGCCCTTGACCAGCTGGTTGTAGTACTCCCAATGGCTGGAAAGATGGCGGTCGGGGTTCATGGCAACAAAGCCGGCATGTTGCAGGAAGCCCGGGTAGACGCGCCGCATGTAGCCCGGATAGTTGGCCGGTACCCGGTAGATCACGTGGTTCTCGAACCATGAGAACGGTTTGGTGGTGGCCAGCGTGTTCACTTCGGTGGGGCTGCGCCGGGTATCGATGGGCCCGCCCATCATGGTCATGGTGCGCGGGCTTTTCGGGTCGTTCTCGGCGGCCATCAGCGAGATGGCCACCAGCGCCGGCACGGTGGGCTGGCAAACGGAAATGACATGCACATCCGGTCCGAGATGGCGGATGAACTCGATCAGGTAGGCGACGTAATTGTCGAGATGGAACTTGCCGGCCGACAGGGGCACCATGCGCGCGTCCAGCCAGTCGGTGATGTAAACGTCATGTTCAGTCATCAGCTGGCGCACGGTGTCGCGCAAGAGCGTGGAGTGATGGCCCGAAAGCGGCGCGCACACCAGTACCTTGGGGTCGCGCGCGCGGGTGGCACGCTTGAAGTGCTTTAGCTCGCAGAACGGCTTGACGATGACCGACTCTTCGGTGACCGCGACCTTTTCGCCGCGCACCGTGGTTTCGTGGATGCCGAACTGGGGTTTTTCGTAGTCCTTGCCGAGCCTGTGGATCAGGCCATAGCTGGCCGAGATTTCACGTGAAAAGGGCAGATAGGCCAACGGACTTCCCGGCAGGGAATAGAGTGATGCCGCACCTTCGGCGAACGTCGTGATCGGGCTCAACATCCTGCGCTGCAATTCGTGCAACTGATAAAGCATCGGGGTCTTTCCTGGCACGGGTAACTGAAGCGGGCCGCCTGTGATGTAACCGTTACGTTACAGCGGTTTCCGGTCGGGATTCTACACGCCGGAGCCTTGCGCAAAGCTTGCATCAAGGGGTCAAATATTGTTCCGCGGCGCCTTTGCGGAACGGGACCGCCCCTGGCCCTGGCGAACCTGGCCGGGTTCGGCGTGTGATTTTTGCGACAACAGCGATCCGGCCGGCACTCTCGGCTACACTAGGGCCTCTACAGTGTTGCCATACCAGGCGGGGGCTTAGGGTCGGCGATGTTTCGTGAGATCACCGTCAGCAAGCAGGCGACCGACGGGCCGAAGAGGCGCTGGTATCAAAGCGACTATTTCGACCTGTTCATCTTCTATTTCCGGCACAGCGAGCGTGCGGACGTCAAGGCCGACCGGGAGTTCGTCGGCATGCAGCTGTGCTACGACATCCGCCGCAAGCAGCGCACGCTTGAATGGAAGAAGGAAGGCGGTTTTTCCCACCACCGGGTGGTCAAGGGCGGCGGCGATACGATGGCCGATCACGGCGCCTCCGCCTCCCTGCTGGAACAAGGCGGCGATTTCGACGCCGACACCGTGCTCGACCGGTTCATTCGCGAGTCTCCCGGACTGCCGCCGATCGTGCGCCAGTTTGTGCTGCAGAAGCTGGCGGAGTATGCCCAGCAAAGCGGCACATCCGGGCTGGACCAGTCCACCTCGCCCGGTTCGGTCAAGGCGGACTGAGCCGTTTTTCCGCGTCAGAGCACCTCGGCAGCGTGGTCGGCCAGGCGCGAGCGTTCGCCGCGCTGCAAGGTGACATGCCCGCTGTGCCCCCAGCCCTTGAAGCGGTCCACCACGAAGGTAAGCCCTGACGAGCCTTCGGTCAGGTAGGGCGTGTCGATCTGCGCGATATTGCCCAGGCACACCACCTTGGTGCCGGGGCCGGCGCGGGTGATGAGGGTCTTCATCTGCTTGGGCGTGAGGTTCTGCGCCTCGTCGATGATCAGGAACTTGTTGATGAAGGTGCGCCCGCGCATGAAGTTGAGCGACTTCACCTTGATGCGGCTGCGGATCAGGTCGCGGGTGGCGGCCCGCCCCCAATCGCCGGCCTCGTCGTCGGTCTTGTTGAGGACGTCGAGGTTGTCCTCCAGCGCGCCCATCCAAGGTGTCATCTTCTCCTCCTCGGTGCCGGGCAGGAAGCCGATGTCCTCGCCCACCGGTACCGTCACGCGGGTCATGATGATTTCGGTGTAGGTCTTTTCCTCGAGAGTCTGCATCAGGCCGGCCGCCAGGGTGAGCAGGGTCTTGCCGGTGCCCGCCTGCCCGAGCAGGGTGACGAAGTCGATGGTCGGGTCCATCAGCAGGTTGAGGGCGAAGTTCTGCTCGCGGTTGCGCGCGGTGATGCCCCACACTGCCTGTTTGTGGTGGCTGAAGTCGCGCAGCACCTTGAGCACCGCGGTCTTGCCGCTGACCTCGGTGACCTGCGCCTGGAACGCAGCCGCCGCCGGCCGGCCTTCACCGTCGAGGTGGACAAACTCGTTGACCAGCCAGTCGCGGCACAGCGGTCCGCGCACGCGATAGAAGGTGTTGTCACCCTGTTTCCAGCTTTCCACGCCCTTGCCATGGGTGTCCCAGAAATCCGCCGGCAGGGCGGAAGTACCGGTGTACAGCAGGTCGGTATCTTCCAGCACCTTGTCGTTGAAATAGTCCTCCGCCGGCAGCCCCAACGCGCGCGCCTTGATGCGCATGTTGATGTCCTTGGACACCAGGATCACCTGCCGGCCGGGGTGCTTCTTGGTCAGGTGGAATACGACGCCGAGGATCTGGTTGTCGGCCTTGCCCGCCGGCAGCGAGGCTGGCAGGGTGTGCGTGATCGCCTCGGTCTGCAGGAAAAGCCTGCCGGTGGCGTCCTTGCCGCCGCGGGTTTCGAGCGCGATGCCTTCGTCGATCGAGGCTTCCACGCCGGTTACCAGGTCGTCCAGGTAGCGGCTGGCCTGGCGGGCATTGCGCGCCACTTCGGTCATGCCCTTCTTGTGGTTGTCCAGTTCCTCCAGCGTCGCCATGGGCAGGAAAATATCGTGTTCCTCGAAACGGAACAGGCTGGTCGGGTCGTGCATCAGGACGTTGGTGTCGAGCACGAACAGCTTGTTCGGCGCCGAGCGCAGACGGGTGACGGTGGCGGATTTGCGGGCGGGCTTCTTCGAAGGCGGCAGTTGCGTGACGCTGGCGTTCAACGGGCTCTCCTTGAGGATGGAACATGGACTTCAAAAGCAAAAAGGCCGTTTGTCTGGAGGGACAAACGGCCTGGATTCGAATACAGGACGAATCTGCGTGGTGCTGCTGGGATGACGGGACGCGTCAGCAAAGACGCGGCTCCGGGCACAACGGGGTGAATCTCATATCGACTTGACGGCCTCCAGCACTTGATCCACATGACCTGCGACCTTGACGCCGCGCCACTCGCGCGCGACCTTGCCATCGGCGTCGATCAAAAAGGTGCTGCGCTCGACGCCCCTTACCTGTTTACCGTACATGTTTTTCATTTTCATGACGTCGAACATCAGGCACACGGTTTCGTCAGGATCGGAAATCAGCTCGAACGGAAAGCCCATCTTGGCCTTGAAGCCTTCATGCGACTTGAGGCTATCGCGCGAAATACCGAACACCTCGGCGCCGGCGGCGCGGAATTCAGCGTGTTTGTCGCGGAAGTCCTGCCCTTCGACGGTACAACCCGGCGTGTTGTCCTTGGGGTAGAAGTACAGCACGACTTTTTTGCCCTTGAGGGCGGAAAGCTTGAAGGTGCTGCCGGTGGCAGGAGCTTCGAAGTCGGGGACGGGCAGGCCGGTGACGGTGGGACTGGTCATGGGTTCACGTTGCGTTGCGGAAAACATAGGTTAACGCAAAATCCACCGTGCGGGGATTTGCGGCCCGACTGCGCCCCTACTGCCATACCGTGAGGTAGGTATCGATACTGTTGCGTTGTTCGGTGCTCATGCCCACCGCGGCGATCGAAGTCGCGGTACCCGTACCGCCCACCGTCGTCATTGCCTGCACCAGGCTGGCGAAATAGGTATCAGTGGTGGAGGCTGTCTTGTTGCCGTCGGTGGTCCTGAATTGCTCGACGTGATGCGAGTTGTTGGAGTACCAGTTCTGGAACAGCAACTTGTCGCCGGTGCCGAGAATCCTGGTTTCGAGGTCGTTGCCGATCTGGCTGAACCAGAGTTGGTCGACGGCCACCCCGGAAAGAAACTGCGCCACATCGGCATTGCCGGCGGTGGCGTCGTTTTCCACCACCGTATCGGCGCCCATGCCGCGCGCGGCGTAGTAAGTGTCGTTGCCGGTTCCGCCGGCAAGCGTATTGGCGGCCGCATCGAGCGTACCGTATAGCGCGTTGGCACGGCCGTCGCCACTGACCGCGGCGCCGTTCATCGCCACGATGCCTTCGATGTTGGCGTCGATGGTGCGGTTGGCATAGGCGTACTCCACATCCCATGCGCCGGCACCGGCCACCGAATCCTCCTCCACCACATCGCCCGCGCCGACGTGATACCCGTCGTTGCCGGCCCCGCCGGTGAGGGTATTGGCGGCCACATCGAAATTGCCGTACAGCGTGTTGTCGGCACCGTCGCCGGTGAGGTGGCTGCCGGCCTGCGCGACCAGCGCCTCTATATTGCTGGCGATGACCCGGCTCACGCTGGTGTAGGCGACATCCCAGCTGCCCGCCTCGAAAGCTTCGACCACTATGTCGCCGGCGTGGTCGAGGTGATACACGTCGTTGCCGCTGCCGCCTTCAAGGGTGTCGGCGCCAGCGCCACCGTTAAGCTCGTCGTCGCCGCCCGCACCGATGAGGGAGTTGGCGGCGCTGTTGCCGGTGATGAGGTTGTTCAATGCGTTGCCGGTGCCGTTGATGGCGGCGTTGCCGGTGAGCAGCAGGGTTTCCAGGTGGGCGCCGAGCGTCCAGGTGAGGCCGGCACGCACGCTGTCGTAGCCGGCCGAGGCGCTTTCCTGCACCACGTCCTCCGCGTTGTCGACGACGTAGGTGTCGTCGCCGATGCCGCCGGCCATGATGTCCGCGCCGCCGCGGCCGTCCAGCCAGTCGTTGCCGGCGCCACTCCACAGGGTGTCGGCGCCGGCGTCCCCGTTCAGGGTGGCGCCGCGCAGTTCGGCGGCGCCGCCGAGGATGTAATGGGTGGTGGCGGCGCGCAGGTCGGTGCCGAAGGCGGCCTTCAGGTCGGCATAGGTGTCCAGATAGGCCTGGGCGTCAAAGGTGATGGTGCGCTGCTCGGCGACCCCGGCGGCGAGCAGGTGGTTGAAACCGGCCGCCTCGTTGGCGTGGTAGGCGGCCATCAGGTCCGGATACGCGGCGATGTAGTCGAGCGGGTTGCGCGCGTCACCCAGACCCTGGGTGGCGCCGTCGAAGTCGTAGCGCAGGGTGAGGATGCCGGTGAGGCGGTCGAAGCCGTCGCGGTTGGCTGTGCGGTCGAGGATCCAGGTATCGCCGGAATAGTTGACCAGGATGTACTGGCCGCGCCGGCCGGTGACGGCGGCGGTGTCGAGTGCGTCGCCGATCAAGGTGTCGTTGCCGCCGGCGCCGGTGAGGGTGTCGGCGCCGGCGCCGCCTTCGAGGGTATTGGCCGCGCTGTTGCCGGTGATGCTGTTGGCCAGGGCGTTGCCGCTGCCGTTGATGGCGGCATTGCCGGTGAGAACCAGGTTCTCGACATTGGCGCCGAGAACCCATGTGATGCCGGCACGCACCGTGTCGGCGCCGGCCGAGGCGGCTTCAGACACACTGTCGCCGGCGTTGTCGACCACGTAAACGTCGTCGCCCGCCATGCCTTCCATGGTGTCGGCGCCGGCGCCGCCGTCGAGTACGTTGTTGCCGCTGTTGCCGCGCAGCACGTTGTTGCCGCCATTGCCGCTGGCGTCGATGTTCGCCGTGCCGGTGAGTTCCAGCTGCTCGACATTGGCCGCGAGGGTGAAGCTGACGCTGGCGAACACGGTGTCTGTACCTGCGCCGGTGTCGGCGCTTTCCGTGATGGTGTCGCCGCTGCTGTCGACCAGGTACGTGTCGTCGCCGGCGCCGGCGGCCATGACATCGGCTCCGGCGCCGCCGTCGAGTGCGTCGTTCTCGGCACCCCCGGTCAGGGAGTCGTTGCCGGCCAGGCCGGCGAGCCAATCCGTTCCGCCGGTGCCGGTGAGATTGTCGTTGCCGGAGGTGCCGACCATAGGGCTGGTGCTACGCGCGGCCAGGTAGGTCTGGTTCCACACCGTGCCGTCGGCGAATTCCACCCGCGCGAGGGTCCGGGCCAACGGGACGTCGACGTAGGCTTCCTCGTCACCATTCCACTCGGGTAGCGTCGTCTTGTACCAGTCGACCAGCCGCACCTGCTCGGTGCTGCTCAGGGACAGCACCAAATCGCTGCCAGTGCTGCTGGCCACCGCCGCCGGGTCGGGATCGGCGGCGGGGGCAGTGGTCGAGTAGCTGAGCCCGGTGGCGCGCACAAAGCCGACGGCGGAGGCATTGATGCCGGCGCCGAAGCGCAGGGTATCCAGGCCGGCGTAGTCCAAGGGGACGCTGGTGGTGCCGAACTCGACCAGATCCGCGTAGTTGCCGGTCCAGGTGGAGGGCATCGACGGCAACTCTTGCGCGTGCGGCGAATTGCCGGGGTTGCGCCAGTAGTCGCCGATGCTGTCGGCACTGTTATAGAGATAGGTGTCGGCACCCAGTGTGCCGAGGATGATGTCGTTGCCGAGGCCGCCGCTATAGGTGTTGCCGGCCCCGAGGAATTCACGGATGCCGAAGCCCATCAGGTCGGCACCCACGCCACCGGTGAGGGTATCGGCGCCTTCGTCACCGGCGATGGCGTCGCGCCCGCTGCCGCCGGTGATGCTGTCGTCGCCTTCCCCACCGCGCAGGATGCCGTTGCCGGACAGGGTGTCGTTACCGGCTTCGGCGTCGATGTTGTCGGCGGTGATCGTGCTGCCGGCGGCGTTGGGGTCGAGGTCGTGATAGCCGGCCGCGGCCAGCAACTCGGCGCGGGTCATGAAGCTGCCGTCGGAGAAGCGCACTTCCTCGATGCCGAAATCGGCCTGCTCGTCGGTATGCGGCATGGCGATCTTGACCGACTGTGTGCCGCTGCCCCAGGTGAGGGTGAGCATGGCCGTTTGCACCTTGAGGTTCAGCGGCACGCTGCCCAGCACGCCGTGGAGTATGGCGGCGTTGCGCTCGATCTGGATGGCTTCGTCGCTCCAGCTATAGGTGAGGCCGGCGGCGGTGACGCCAGTGGGGAGGTACACCCGGTCGAAGCCGCCGTAGCCGGCGTAGTAGCGCGCCAGCACCCCGGAATCCGTGCTGGTCTGCACCTCCAGGCCACCCCGGTCGATGATGGTGTCGGTACCGGTCCCGGCGAAGAGCACGTAGTGGTCTTCCCCCGCGCCGCCGTCCAGCAGGTTGTTGCCGGTGCCGCCGGTGAGGATGTCGTCGTCGCCACCGCCCTTGAGGGTGTCGTCGCCCGTGCCGCCGATCAGCACGCTGCCGGGAATGCCGCGAAAGTATGTGGTGCCGCCCGCCTTGTTCATGGTGAGCGTGTCGTTGCCGCCGGCGCCATCGACCACGCTGCTGGTAGTGACGGTGAGGGTATCGACCCCGCTGCCGCCGTTGACGCGTGGCGGGGTGGCGGTGGAGTTGTTGTAGGTTTGCCAGCGGGTGTCGAACTGGGCGACGAGCGCGGTGGTGTCGGCGGAATGGGCGAGTGCGCCCATGCCGACGTAGGTGGAAAGCGATATCGAGGTGCCGTTGGCGTTAAGCGTCCAGCCAGCGGTGCCACCGGTGGCGAAGCCGTTCTTGAAGGTAACGCTGTTTGTGAACCCGCGCTCGGTGAGCACGAGGTCGTTGCCGTTGCGGGAGAGGGTAAGGCTGTCCACGTACTGCGAAATATTCAACTGGTTGTTGCCAATAAGGTCGTCGATGATGTCTTGGCCTTCGATGCCCAGGTAGGTATCGTGACCCGCGCCACCGCGCAGCAGGTCATTGCCGTTGTCGCCTCTCAAAGTGTCGTCGCCGTCGCCTCCGTCCAGTGTGTCGTCACTGGAGAGGCCCGACAGGGAGTCGTTGCCAGCCAGGCCGCGAATCCAGTCGCGGCCGACGGTTCCGGAGAGGGTGTCGTTGCCTGACGTGCCTTCGAAATCGAAGCCCTGCGCCAGGATGTCGGTCCAGGTCATGACCGTGCCGTCTGCGAATTCGAGGCGTTCCAGCACTTTGGTGGCGGCCGGGTCGGTCTGGTTGGCGGGGAGCGTGAGGTGAATTTGGTCGCCCTGCCCGAGATCGATCAAGAGGCTGCCGCGCTTGAACACCACATCGTTGCGAGTGATACCTTCGCCCAGGACGATAATACTTTTGTCGGGATTGGCGGCGCCGTTGGCGCCTTTGTCGTCCGGATCGATGATGGTGTCCTCACCATCACCGCGGTTTAATACATAGGTGTCGCGGCCATAGCCGCCGTAGAGAAAGTCGTTCTGCTTTCCGCCGATCAGCATGTCGGCGCCGTCATAGCCGTATATGTAGTCGCTATCGTCGCCACCATCCAGAAAGTCGTCGCCTGCCCAGTAAATGATGGTCTCCTCACCCTCGCCGATCCTGGCGCCATCGGCATCGTAGCTATCGCCAGTGGTACGGTAACTATCGCCGCGCAGGGTATCGTTGCCGGCGCCACCGAGCAGGATGTCGCTGCCGTAGCCACCGAACAGCGAATCACTACCCTCGCCCCCATCGATGAAGTCGTTGTAGGCGCTATTGGTGGAAGGAGGGTTGCCTGCCAACCTGGTGTTGCTGGAGTCGCCATAAGCAGTGTCGTTGCCGGCACCCATGATGAGCACGTCGGCCCCCATTTCGCCAAAGGCGACGTCGACGCCTTCGCCCGCATCGACATAGTCATCGCCGCCGCCCGCGGCGATGAAGTCGTCTCCCTTGCCGGCGTAGATGGTGTCGGAATGGCCAAAGTTGCCGGACGCCTCCTGCCCGATGCCATCGTAGATGACCACCAGTGGTGCACCGGTGAAAGCCGTGGAGTAGAAGCCGCTACCGTTGTAGGTACGTACTGCTACCCAGCCGCCACTCACGCTCTGCGCCCTGTCGTCACCGAAGATGTCGTCGTTGCCCCCCAGTCCGACCAGGACATCCTCCCCGAACCCGCCCATCAGTGCGTCCGCGTCGACACCGCCGATCAGGATGTCGTCGCCGTCGCCCTCTCCACCGTCCAGGAAGTCGCCTTTGGTGGTGGAACTGCCGCTGCCATTGATGGTGGCGGAAGTCGCGAACAGATCCGCCAGCGTGACGGCGGCATCGGCATAGGCGCGGTCGTCACCGGCCCCAGTCAAAACAATGTCCTGGCCAGTACCTGCCTCGACGAGGTCGTTTCCGCTGCCGGCATCCGCGAAGTCATTGCCAGCCTCGAGCAGCAACCAGTCGTTACCCGCCCCTGCGGTGACGTTGTCGTCACCGGTGCCTCCGAAGACCTTGTCGTTGCCACCACCCGCTGTGACGACGTCGTTCCCGGTACCGGCGTCGATGGTGTCACCAGTGGCTTCAGGCCCTGTGGAAAGCGCGGCGGCAACGGTATCGTTTCCGCCACCCGCTTGAATACTGTCTGAATCAGGCGAACCATAAATCGTGTTGTTGTAGTCGGCATTGCCGCCGTAGACCTCGAGGTTGTGCCAAGTGTCTTCTTGTGCAGGAGATACCGGGATGCCCCCAAAGAAATAGCGGGTGGGATCTGGGATTACCGGCGTGGCAACGGCGGTGTCACCGAGACGAATTCCCAGACTGCGGCTGGCGATAGCAGTGGTGAAGTCGAAATCCTTGATCGTGACGACGCCACCCTGCGTGTTTCCCGTGGCGTTCGCCATGCTGATTTGCAGATTGAAACGACCGGCGAGTGGCGCACCTTGCGCATCGAGCGCCGCCACTTTGCTGAAACTGAACTTGCCGTCGGCACTGGTCCAGGTGTCGCCGGTGCCTTTGATGGCGCCGTCGGCGACGATCACGCTTTGCTCGACATTGTTGCCGTCACGCCAGAAGTACCTGATCACGCCCCTGCCGTCGGTATCCACCACGGTGTCGTTACCATCTCCGGGGCGGTATTCGTAGACATCCAGGCCGGCACCACCTTCGAGATAGTCGTTGCCCTTGTTTCCGCGCAATATGTCGTCGCGCGCGCCGCCGAACAGACGATCGCCGTACCCGGTGGAGGGGTTGGCGTCCAGGCCCACCAGAGGGCCACCGTGGATGGAGCCGAAGCTGACCTTGATTGTGTTCGCAGTGGTACCGCTGCCCCGCTGTATCTTCAACTTCGAATCAGCGTCGGACCAAATAATGTCTTCGTTGTCGTACTTGCTCGGTGCCAGGTCGAAAGCCGTTTCACCTGTCGGCGAACCGCCACTCGAACTCGCAATCCTGCTGGTGTCGTAGGGGGTGTCGTGTACGTTGTAGTAAAGCTTGCGCTCCAGCAAGGCGGCGCGGTCCTTGATGTATTGCGCCGTCATGCCGTCGGGGTGGGTACCGTCGGCGAGGTCGATACCGGTTTTTCCCGCATAGACCGCCGTGTTGCCCGTGAGCACGAAGTCGTTGAGTGCGCCAAGCGCGTAGCGATACGCCCTGCCCTCGGCATCCGTTTGGCTCGCCTTGGCGACAATGGCCTGGGTGTCGATGACGGCATTGCCGAAGCTGTTCTTGGGCGGTTCGCCGTTGTTCAAACCGCCCGGCGAGAGCGCGTTGTCGAACATCGTGGGCGAGACGAAAGGGGTCAGCGTGCCGCCGGGGAGTAGTTCGATCTTTGACTTTAGGTCGGCGAGATGCGTGTAAAACTGCGTGCGGTTTACCGCGTTGGCGAAGCCGTTCGATATGTCGGATGCGCCTTTTTCACTGAACTCGGTTCTCGCGATGCTGTTGCCTATGTAGAGCACCCGCAAGGCATCCAACGTCTTCTCAAGCGAGTCCGCTTCGGCCGTGCCGGTCGTAAAGAGCAAGCCTTTGCCGGTGAGGTTGGCTCCCGAGGCGAGTATGGATTGCATGCGGCCCATCACGGCCCGACGCTGCTCCAATGTGGTGTCTGCCGCCAGGGTTGGGTCGATCAACTGGATCGTCGACATCAATGCCAGCGTGTCCACGATCAAAGTAATGCTGTGGGTATTGCCAAAATCCCCCTTGTTTTCGAGAAACTTCGTCAGCGTAGGCGCCAACGGAAGGCGTCCGAACGCACCTTCGATGTTTGGCTGATCTTCAATGAAAATATATTGGGTCTGGTTGGCGCCAACGCGCACGCCACTATTGGCGACGTACTCGACGTCGTTGTGGGTCGCGTGACCGAACAAGTTGGTGATCTTGTCTTGCACGCCAGAGGCGATCTCGCCAACGGTACCCGGGCTACCTGCGAACTGCGTCGGATACTTCAGCTTCGTCATCGCGACGGCGAATTGGTAGCGTGCGTCGTCATAGACGTAAGGCATGTTTACGCCGCCAATGCCTCTGCTGGATGCTTCGAGGCCTATCCCCTTGTTAGCCTGTTGAATAGCCAGGTCGCGCAGGATTGACAGATTGGTATTGCCGGTTGTTTCATAGGCCCCAACTATGCTGGGCGTCGCCAGCACATTTTCAAAGTAGTCGAGGAAAGTCCGCAAACTTGTACCGACTGGCAACGCACCTCGTCCCACGGCGTTGAAGATAGTGGTTTGATTGACTTTGGTGGGTTCGAGTTCTGTGAGTACAGTCGCCAACTGCCCGCCCAACGAGTACCCGACGAGATTGACTTTTTCACCCGAAGACATGCGCGATGCGAAGTCGCTCAGGCTGGTAAGGGTCTTACCGTCAGCGTCGCGACCTGCTTTCAGGTTGGTCCATAATTGCCGCATGGAATGTATCTGACCAAAGGCGAAGCCACCGCCCATGCCAATTTCGGCATCCGCGTTTTCCACATCGCGCTTCCAGTCGCCGCCGCGGCTCTTTTCATCGCGGTATTCGGTGGAGCGGAAGGCGAGGGTGTATTCGGGATCGGCGTTGCCGCTGACCCGGCGCCGCATCAAGGTGGCGCTGAAGCCTGAGCCATCGTTGTCGGCTTGGTAGACGACTTCCCATGCGGCTGCGAATTCGTTTGCTGGCAAGATACTGCCACTTGAAAGCTGCTCAACCGAAGCTACGGGCATCTTCATTAACCCGCCGGTTGTCAAATTCTCTCGGGTGTTTCCACGGGCAAGATCGTCCCGCAGGCTGATCTGTGCTGCAATCGCGCCGTCTGAGGACATACTGCTTTTCCGGAGATAGCTTTCACTCGCTAGTTGTTGTAGCGCCGCTTCGTACCACTGTCCTATGGTGCTCATTTCATCTCTCCTGTTTTCCGCTGTGCTGGAACAACAACTTGCATTAAGAAATCCCGAAAATCCTGATAAGCCCCCTTTTCAGGTTTCGCTCGCACACTAGTACACGCATGCGCAATCCGTTCGAACCCAGTTGCAGATATCGATTGCTCTGTCGGGAATCGTCCCAGCCAACGAAGCACAAAAGCTCTCTTGAAGCCAAGAACTTCCTGTGTATCAAGGTCGAGCACAATCATCTCGCCTCCAGCTATGCCGTTCTCCAGTTGTGTTGAACTATGAATTCCTCGCCAAATGAATCCGTATTTGCTTTGACTGCGATCCAATACTGATACTCGTGTACGCAAATATCTATCGGCTCTGTCACCAACGTGGTGTTCAATTTTTCCGTTTGGCAAAGGTCGTTCAAGGTATTCATATGGCGTACCAAACGCCATTGACAAAGGAGCATTGGATTGCCAATGCGCGTATGTCGCTGGGTCCTCGAAGGCGGTGAGATGTCGATTTCTTTCACTTGATTCCGGCAAGCGACGTCGGATCTCCAAAACGCCACTGACGTCTGCTACTTTCCGAAAAATAAACTCTCCCGCCTGCGCCGCGCACAGCGCCTCGAAGTACTCGCGCGGACCCATGCCGGACTTGTAGACATCTACCGGCTTGTCATGTGGCGGCGGAAGTTTCAGGGAATGCGCGTAGGCGCTTTCCGGTGAATCGCCGGGCTGCCAGGGTTTGAGAAACATGAATCGGCATGTCGCGTTCGCTCGACGTGGGCTTCCCTGCGGTTCGTCGCTTGGAAGATACGGCCCCAGTTGCTTCTCGCGGCACTCGGCATCAGCTTTGGCCAAGAACTGCCGGAAGTACTCCCCCGGTGTTTGGGCCAACGCCATTGAGGGATTGCTGAGGTTGTAGGCGATACTGGCGCAGCCGGCGAGCGTAGTGCACAAGGAGGCCAGAAGGATGGTGGATTTCATGGATAGGGCCTTGGCGAATGTGACGGACTTTGTGTATCGAGACGAGAGTTTTCTTGGAACGCGGTTCATCGTTCGCGCAGACTCTCGACAGTGGTTTTGCGCAATGGGTCTAGAAAATAGGTGATCAGCCTGCGTTGCCCGGTGGCGATCTCGGCGGATACAGCCATGCCGGGTGTCAGACGTAGTTCGCGCCCATCCACCTTGAGCACCGCGTGGTCGAGCTTCACGCGGGCCTGGAACACCGGCCCCTTCTTTTCGTCGTTCACTGCGTCGTTGCTGACCATGCTTACGGTCCCGGTCAGGGTTCCGTAGCGGGTGAAGGGAAAGGTCTCGACCTTTACTTCAGCTGTTTGGCCGGCCTTGACGAAACCCACGTCTTTGTTTTCCAGCATGACTTCGATTTCCGAGGAATAGTGAATCGCCCCGGGTTTCGTGGAGGCTGGTTGGTTTAAGTTGAGACTTCGAAACTGGCGTTCTCGGCGAGCTGCCGATAGTAGTTTGCCTCAGCTTCGGCCGGTGGGATATAGCCGACGGGCTCCAGCAATCGATGGTGGTTGAACCAGGACACCCATTCGAGGGTTGCCAGTTCGACGGACTCTTTGGTTTTCCATGGTGCGCGGCGATGAATCAATTCAGCCTTGTACAGCCCGTTGATCGTCTCAGCCAATGCGTTATCGTAGCTGTCGCCACGACTGCCTACTGAGGGTTCTATCCCGGCCTGTGCGAGGCGCTCGGTGTAAAGGATGGAGACGTATTGCGATCCTCTGTCCGAATGGTGAACCAGTGACTCTGAGCGCTCGGGTTGGCGATCGTATAAAGCCTGCTCCAGGGCATCCAGAACGAAGTCAGTTCGCATCGAACTGCTGACACGCCAACCTACAATGCGCCGGGCGAACACGTCGATCACGAAAGCCACGTACAGCCAGCCCTGCCAGGTTGAGACATAGGTGAAGTCCGATACCCACAGCTGGTTCGGACGATCGGCTTTGAATTGCCGATTGACTCGATCCAACGGACAGGGCATGGCTTTGTCCGGTACCGTGGTGCGAATGACTTTGCCGCGCCTGACCCCTTGCAAGCCCAGGCGTTTCATCAAACGCTCAACCGTGCAGCGAGCTACGGCGCTGCCTTCCCTGTTCATCTGATGCCAGACCTTGTCTGCGCCGTAGACCTGCATGTTGGCCTGCCAGACTTGTTCGATTTGCGGAATCAGCGAGTCGTCCTTTTTTGCGCGGGCACTGCGCAATTCGGGCTGGCGTTTGCAAGCAGCATGGCGTCGGTATCCCGACGGGGCAATCCGCATCACTTCACAGATAGGCTCGACCCCGTAGGTGTCGCGGTACTTGTCGACGAAGCTCCTCACGACTTGAGTCGGCGGTCGAGCTCCGCCTGGGCAAAAAAAGCGCTTGCAACCTTCAAGATTTCGTTGGCACGCCGCAATTCCTTGACCTCGCGCTCCAGCGCTTTGATGCGATCACGTTCCTCGCTGGTGACCCCCTCGCGCACGCCGGTGTCGATCTCCTGTTTGCGCACCCATTCATGCAAGGTTTGCGGAACGCAGCCAATCTTGGGTGCTATCGACTCGATGGCGGCCCACAGCGATGGGTACTCGCCACGGTGTTCCTGCACCATCCTGACTGCGCGTTCTCGTACTTCGGGCGAAAATCGGTTTGATTTGCTCATGACTCCATCTTCTCAGAGTTCGGAGCCTCCTCAAAACCCGGGGCGATTCACTTCCGCCCTGCGTTTGGCGATGGGGGCGGTTTGGCTGAGTTTGTTGGCCAGTTCTTGTGCGCTGGCGAGTTCCGCCTGCCGTTTGCGGATTTCGGCGTCCACGGTGGCCAGCCGTGTGCGGTGTTCCTGGTATTGGCTGGTCAGGGCGCGTTGCTCTGCCTCGATGACGATACGGCGGTCGCCTTCTTCGCGGGTTTGATGGATGAGCGTGGCGTTCGTGGCGGTGCCGGTGGCGGCACGGGCCAGGGCGTCGAATCTTGCGGATTCGAGGCGGGTGGCGAAGAGGGCGTCGCGTAGCCTCAGGGATTCAGCGGCCGTAGCGGTGGCGGCGGCTTCGAGTTCCAACAGGATGTCGCCGGCTTTCACTGCCTGGCCGTCGCGCACGTGTATGCGTTTCACCACTGCCGTTTCTGCCGGCTGTATCACTTTGGATTTATCGGCGGAAATGATCTTGCCGGGGGCCACGGCCATCATGTCCACATGGCCGAACCAGCTCCAGGTGAGGATGGCGGCGACGATTGCGACGATGCTCCAGATGAGGCCGTGGGCCAAGGCCGGGGCCGGGGTTTCGATGATTTCCAGGGTGGCGGGGAGGAACTGGCGTTCCAGCGGCTCGCGTCTGGCCGGGGTGAGTTCCGCGCGGGCCCGCCAGGCGGTGGAAAGCACCTGGGCGTAGCGCTGGGCGAGGGTGGCGGCGGTCATGGGTTCAGCCTGCCTGCAGCGCGTGGAGCCGTGCATAGCGGCCAAGGGGTTTCTTCAGCAGTTCGGTGTGCGTGCCTTCCTCGACGATTTCGCCGTGGTCCAGCACCATGATGCGGTGGGCGTCCCGCACTGACGACAAGCGGTGGGCGATGATCACCACCGTGCGGCCTGCTGCGATGGCGCGCATGTTGTCGTGGATCACCTTTTCGCTTTCGTAATCCAGTGCCGAGGTGGCTTCGTCGAAGATCAGTATGCGCGGCTGGGTCATCAGCGCGCGGGCGATCGCGATCCTCTGGCGCTGGCCGCCGGATAACGTGGCGCCTTGTTCGCCCACCGTGGTGTCGTAGCCTTCCGGCAGCGCCAGGATGAAGTCGTGGGCGCCGGCCAGCTTTGCCGCCGCGATCACCGCTTCCATCGGCGCGCCGGGGTCGGCCAACGCGATGTTGTCGCGCACGCTGCGGGCGAACAGGCGGTTCTCCTGCAGCACCACGCCGATCTGACGGCGCAGCCAGGCGGGGTCGGCCAGGCGCAAATCCACGCCGTCGACCAGCACGCCGCCGCGTTCGGGCACGTACAAGCCCTGCATCAGCTTGGCCACCGTGCTTTTGCCGGAGCCGGAGCGGCCGACGATGGCCAATACTTCGCCGGGTGCCACTGCAAAGTTGATGTCCTTCAACGTTTCGGCGGCGTCAGGCCGGTAGCGGAAGCGCACCTGGTCGAACTCGATGCGGCCTTGTATCGGAGGCAACTGGGCGCGTGCGGTGGGTTGCGCCTCCGGGCGGGTGTTGAGTATGTCGCCAAGCCGTGCCACAGCGATGCCGGTTTGCTGTAGTTCCTGCCATAGCTGCGCCAGGCGCAGCACCGGTTGGGCGACGCGGCTGGCCAGCATGTTGAAGGCGATCAAGGCGCCGATGGTCATGGCGCCATCCATCACCTGATAGGCGCCCAGCCACAGGATGCCGACTGTCGTGAGTTTCTGGATCAGGTGGATGCCTTCACCCGCAAAGGCGGCCAGGCGGGTCACGCGGAAGCTGGCGGCCACGTAGCCGGCGAGTTGCTCGTCCCAGCGCCTCGTCGCCTGCGGTTCGACCGCGCCGGCCTTGAGGGTCTGGATATTTGTCACGGCTTCTACCAGATAGGCCTGGTTCTCGGCGCCGCGCTGAAACTTCTGTTCCAGGCGGCGGCGAAAGGCGGGCATGGCGGTGGCCATCAGCACCATATATAGAGGGATGGAGGCCAGCACCACCAGCGTGAGGGTCACGCTGTAGTACAGCATCACCGCGATGAACACGAAAGTGAAGGCCAGGTCCAGCACGGACATGAGCGCCGGGCCGGTCAGAAATTGGCGGATGTTCTCCAACTCGCGTACCCGCGCAACCGAGTCGCCCACCCGGCGCGCCTCGAAGTAGGCCAGCGGCAGGGCCAACAGGTGGCGGAAGGCACGTGCACCCAGTTCCACGTCGATGCGGCTGGCGGTGTGGCCCAGCAGATAGGTGCGTAGCGCCGAGAGCATGGATTCAAACAGCATGGCGCCGGCCAGGCCGATGCCGATCACCGTGAGCGTCGACAAGCCCTTGTGCACCAGCACCTTGTCGACAATCGCCTGGAAAAACAGCGGTGTGACCAGCGCGAACAGCTGCAGCACCAGGGACGCCACCAGCACCTCGCCCAAGAGGCGCCGGTAGCGCACCAGCGCAGGGATGAACCAGGTGAAGTCGAAGCGCGCCAGGGTGTCGGCCAGACTCGCGCGCGAGGCGATGAAGATGGCGCTGCCGGTGATGCGCGCGGCCATGGCGGGCAAGTCCAGCATCACGGCGCGGCCGGCGCCGGGGTCGTGCAACACGAAGCGGCCGCCTTCGGCTTTGGCGAGGACGGCGAAGCCGGCGGTCGCCGGTTGTTCCTCAGATTTGAGGCCGATGATGCAGGGCAGTGGCAAGAGGCCGTTCACCGCGCGTCCCAGGTCGAGCCGGCCGGCTTTGGCTTTGAGGCCGAGGCGTTTGGCCGCCAGCAACACGTCGGCGGCGCCTGCGTCGGCCGTCAGGCCGAGGGTGTGGCGCAGTTGCGCCGGCTCGGCGGCCACGCCATGGAAGCGCGCCACCAGCGCAAGGCACGCCAGGGCCGCGTCATCGGCCATGGGCGTGTTTCCACGTGCGTCGGGGGGGGGGGGGGGGGGTACATTCCCGGGGACTCCTCCGTGTGCGGCGCTTCTGCGACTTTTGCGCAGTTCGGGCCGACGTCAAATAGTAGCGGGTGGCGATGTCGACGGGGTGAAAAAAGTGAGGTGGCTCAGCAGATTTCTCTTACCGGCGGGTCGCGAGGCTGCTTTCAGGCTGCGGCCGATCAAAATGGATTTCTAGAATGTTTCAAAAAATTGATGTTAAAGTCAATTTGTGTAATGATTTATCCATGCAAACCGATTTCCGCCACCTGCTCCAACAACTGCGCGACCGCGCACGCGCCTGCGGCGTGTCCGAGCGCGATTGGGCGGCGGCGGCGGGTTTGCGCCCGGAAACGCTTTGCCGCCTGGGCGCGCGCACCGATTGCGATTTTCAAACCTTGTCCGCGCTGGCGGCGGCCGTAGGCCTTTCGATCGGTTTGCAAAGTGCGCGCGAGGCGCGGGTGCCGGAGCGCCATGGCCGCGCAGAAGAGGAGCGTCTGGCGCGCCTGTGCGCCTCCGGCTCGCTGGATGTGCGTGCCTGGCTGGACGCCGGGCCGCGTTGGTTCATGGCGGGGCTGGCATTGCTCCTGGCCGGGCGGCGCGGCGCGGACCGCGAAGGCCTGGCGACGCTGGCGGCCGCGTTGGAACCGGCGATGCTGCGGGTCGAGGAGTATCAAAAATGGCTCGACACCTCTCCTGTAAAGCCGTCGCGGTTTTTGCCGTTGGTCGATCACTGGCGCGCGCGGTTGGCGAGCGTCGAGGTTGCGTCGTGAGGGCGCGTAGCGCGCGCATCGCCAGCGACCTTGATCGTCGCTATGTGGCGGCGTTTTCCGAAATCGTCCTGCGCATCCAGCACTCGGTCGCGAACGGTGTCGCCAAAGACAAGTTGCCGATCGTGATGTACGTGGCCGGTGGCGCGGCAGAATTTTTCTATACCGGCGCGCGCGTCAGCGAGGATATCGACGCCGCGTTTTCGCGGCGCATCCTGTTGCCGGACGACCTCGAGGTGTCCTACCAGGGCGGCGACGGGATCCCGCGCACCCTATACATTGACCGCCAGTACAACGAAACCTTCGCGCTGCTGCACGAAGGCGCCCACGTGGACTCAGTGCCGCTGCGCCTCACGGGTGTCGACCCTGGGTTGGTGGAGGTACGCCTTTTCGCGCCGGTTGATCTGGCGGTGTCGAAGATCGCGCGCTTCGCCGAGCACGACCAGGAAGATATTGCCGCGCTCGCGCGGCGCGGCCTGTTGAAGCATGGTCGCTTGCGCAAGCGCGCCGAGGAGGCGCTCGGCGGTTATGTCGGCAACCTGGATCGGGTGAAAACGTCGATCAAGCTCGCCTGTGACATCGTTGCACGGGAAGAGGCGCGTTTGCGCGAGGCTGCGGGATAGGGCAGTTTCAAGCCAGAAACGCCGCACCTTGCGTCGCCAGCACACCACTCCTGCCCGGCACCTCCGCCCACCGAACCATGTGGCGTGGCAGTGCCTGATGGTCGAGTGCCGCGGCGATGGTGTCCGTGCCGACCAGTTCAACCCCCTGCGCCTCCCACGCCCCAAGCAAACGTTCGAACACGGGCAGCAGCTTCATGCCTTCAAGTTCGGCGTGCAGGGTGTACACGTGGCCATGTTGAGCAGGCACATCAGCGGCGGCCAGCACGCGCTCATGCACGTTCTCCGCGGTGCAGCCGTCCAGGCCGATCAGTTCGTCCAGGGTCGGCAGGGTAGACGGAACCTGCGGACATAGCGTCACCTCGCCATTGACCACCGGCATGAACGGCGTGCTGCCGCGGGTATCCGAGCAATAGTCGAAACCGAGACGCTGGGTCAGGCGGATGGCGTGCGGGTTCATCTGCCAGCCGGCGGCACCGTGGGTTTTGGCGGGCATACCAAACACCTCCGCGAAGCGCTCGCAGGCGCGCACCATCTGCCGTTCCGTCCAGGCGTTGGAGGCGTGTTCGACATCGGTACCGACGCCGTCCTGCCACTTGACGTGGTCCCAGGTATGGATGCCGACTTCATGACCGGCATCGCGCACGGAGCGCATCAGCCCGGCGCACTTGCGGCCGATGTCCGGTCCGGGCAGCAGGGTTCCGTATAGCAGTGTCCTGATGCCGTAGTGCTCGACCACCGAAGTGCGCGCCACCTTGCCGAAGAAACCGGGCCGGAACACGCGCTTGATAGCGCGGCCGGTATGGTCCGGGCCGAGGCTGAAGAGAAAGGTCGCGCGGGCGTTGTGGCGCTTTAGCGCGGCCAGCAGTGGAGGAATGCCTTCGACGGTGCCGCGCCAGGTGTCGACATCCACCTTCAGTGCGACACGCATGGCACGGTTCAGTCGTTCAGGTGGCGTGCGGTTTCGACATCGCCGCGATAGGCTTCGAAGATGTTCTTGAGTGCCGCATCCATTTTCACCTTGGGCGCCCAGCCCAGGTCTTTCATGGTGTTGGTGATTTTCGGCACCCGGTTCTGCACGTCCTGGTAGCCGCGGCCGTAGTAGGTGCCGGAGGTTGTCTTGACCAGCTTTACCTTGCGGGCGTTTTCGCGGTACTCCGGGATTGTCTTCGCGAGGTCCAGCATCATGGTGGCAAGGTCGCGCACCGAGAAGTTGTTCTTCGGGTTGCCGATGTTGTAGATCTGGGAATCGGCCACGCCGTCCTTGTTCTCGATGATCTTCATCAGCGCGGCGATGCCGTCGTCCACATAGGTGAAGGCGCGTTTCTGCATGCCGCCGTCAACCAGTTGGATGTTTTCGCCGCGCACGATGTGGCCGAGAAACTGGGTGATCACGCGCGAGGAACCTTCCTTGGGCGTATGGATGGAATCGAGCCCCGGCCCGATCCAGTTGAACGGGCGGAACAGGGTGTATTTCAGGCCTTCCTGCATGCCGTAGGCATGGATGACACGGTCCATCAACTGCTTGGCGCAGGAATAGATCCAGCGCGGCTTGTTGATCGGGCCCAATACCAAATTCGATTTTTCCGGGTCGAACTCGGCGTCCTCGCTCATGCCGTACACCTCGGAGGTGGACGGGAAGATCACCCGCTTGCCGTGGCGCACACAGGCACGCACGATCGGCAGGTTGGCTTCGAAGTCGAGTTCGAAAACCCGCAGCGGCTCCTTGACATAGGTGGCCGGTGTCGCAATGGCCACCAGCGGCAGCACCGTGTCGCATTTCTTGACGTGGTATTCGATCCACTCGCGATTGATGGTGATGTCGCCTTCAAAGAAATGAAAGCGCTTTTCCGGCAGCAGGTCGGCGATGCGCTCGGACGCCATGTCCATGCCGTACACCTCCCAGTCGGTTTCCGCGATGATGCGCTTGGAGAGGTGATGGCCAATGAAGCCGTTGACGCCGAGGATGAGGACTTTTTTCATGCAGGGTGCGTTGCTTGCACGCGCTGTGCGCGACCAACGTCAAGTAGGAACGAACCTACAAGTTTACGCGAGTTGGATCCGCAACCCGCCGAACACGCGCGGAAAGTCCGCGGCGGCGACGGTTTGGCCATCAGCCTCCAGTTCCAGGACCAGCAGGCGCCGGCCATCGATACAGTCGAGCGCGATGGCTCCGTTGGCGACGCACAGCACCGGCGGGGCGGCGGGCACGGATTCGCCGATGCGTGTACGCCAGACCACCACCCGGCGAGCGCCGATGTCGGCGAACGCACCGGGGTAAGGACGCGTCAAGGCGCGCACGAAATCATGGATGCGGCGCGCCGGCCATGAAAAATCGATCCGGCCGTCCTCGGGCTTGCGTCCGCCGAAATACGCGCCCTTGGACAAGTCCTGCGGCATGTGCGGTGCGGTGCCCGCCAC
This sequence comes from Burkholderiales bacterium, assembly GCA_965279115.1. GTDB lineage: Bacteria > Pseudomonadota > Gammaproteobacteria > Burkholderiales > JAEUOS01 > JAEUOS01. The sequence continues at coordinate 620,860 of OZ257137.1, read as the reverse complement.
AAGTGCCGGTAGCGCAGCCGCCAGTGCGCTGACCGCAGCGTCGGTGACCCGCTCGAAGACCTCTTGCGCGGTGTCGTCTATGCCGATCGGCACCGCCTTTTGCATGACGATGGCGCCGTTGTCGGGCTTTTCGGTCATCGCGTGCAGGGTGGCGCCGGTTTCGGCTTCGCCGTGGATGATGGCCCAGTTGATCGGCACCCGGCCGCGGTACTTCGGCAGGAGCGATCCATGCATGTTGTAGGCGCCCAGCGTCGGCGCGACCAGCAGGTCGCGCTTCAACATGTGCCGGTAGTAGAACGAGAACAGGAAGTCAGGCGCAGCCCTGCGCACCCGCGCCAGTGTTTCAGGCGTGTTCGGATCATCCGGCGTGATCACCGGGATGCCGCGCGCGCGCGCCAGTTCGGCGACGCTTGCAAACCAGATGTTTTCCGCGGGGTTGTCCTGATGCGTCACCACCAGACGCACATCGATGCCATGTGCCAGCAGCACTTCGAGGCAGCGCATCCCGACGTTGTGGTACGCGAACACGACGGCGCTTGTCATTCGGGCTTTTCGAGGATGGCCTGGATCAGGTAGCGCGGCCGTGCGCGCACCTGCTGGTAGATGCGCCCGACATACTCACCCAGAAGCCCGATGCCGAACAGCGTCACGCCGATCAGGAAAAAGGCGATGCCGAACAAGGTGAACAAGCCTTCCGCCTCGGGCCCTACAAGGAAGATGCGGCGAATCGCCAGGTAGGCGGTGAACACGAAGCTCAAGGTCGCGATGATGATGCCGACGAAGGAAAAAAGTTGCAGCGGCACCACCGAGAATGCCGTCATCAAGTCGAAATTCAGGCGGATCAGGGAATACAGGGAGTACTTGGATTCACCGGCGGCACGTTCTTCGTGCCCGACTTCGATTTCCACCGGTTTCTGCGCGAACGTATAGGCCAGGGCGGGAATGAAGGTGTTGATCTCGCGGCAGGAATTGATGGCGTCGACGATTTCCCGCGAATAGGCGCGCAGCATGCAGCCCTGGTCGGTCATCTTGATGCGGGTGATGCGTTCGCGCAGGCTGTTCATGGCACGCGAGGCGTGACGCCGGAACCAGCTGTCCTGGCGTTGCCGGCGGATCGTGCCGACGTAGTCGTAGCCCTCGCGCATCTTGGCCACCAGGTTGACGATTTCCTCCGGCGGGTTCTGCAGGTCGGCGTCGAGGGTGACGATCACTTCGCCGCGGCTGGCTTCGAAACCCGCCATGATCGCCATGTGCTGGCCGAAGTTGCCATTGAAAAGCACCACCCGGGTGACATCCGGGCGCTGGGCGAACTGCTCGCGCAGGATGGCAGGCGAGCGGTCGCGCGAACCGTCGTTGATGAAGACGATTTCGTAGCTCTGCCCCAGCGCGTCGAGCGCCGGATAGAGCCGTGTGAACAAGGCGTCGAGGCCGTCTTCCTCGTTGTAGACCGGGATGATGACCGACACGGAGGGTTTCATGCGGCGCCCCTGGCCGTACCGATGGCGACGCTGCAGGCTTCGCACACCCGCTCCACGTCGCCCTCGACCATGGCGGCGAAAAGCGGCAGCGTGACGATCCCGCGACCCACGCGCTCCGCATGCGGGAACATGCCGTCGGTGAAGCCGAGCGCGCGATACAGCTTGAAGAGGTGGATCACGGGGTAGTGGACGCCGGTGCCGATGCCCTGCTCCTTCATCGCCTGCATGAACTCTGCCCGCTTCACATCGGCGGGCAGGACGATCTGGAACATGTGCCAGTTGGAATTCTCGAAATCCATCACCGGCAGGTCGCAACCCAGGTCGCTGTTGAAGCAATCGAAGTAGTGCCTGGCAAGCAGGCGACGCCGCGCGGTGAATTCGTCCAGGTGCTTCAACTGGCCCAGGCCGACCCGCGCGGCCACGTCGGTCAGATTGAACTTGCCCCCCAGCACATCGACTTCCATGCCGTCGAACCCGCTGCGCGCGACGCCCTGCAGGCGGTAGCGCTCGACCAGGCCCGGATCGACATCCGGCGGCAGGACCAGGGCGCCGCCTTCGATCGAGGTGACGTTCTTGTTGGCGTGGAATGAAAACGAGACAAAGTCGCCGAACGAGCCGATCGCCCGCCCGTGCCAGCTCGCGCCATAGGATTGCGCGGCATCTTCCACCACGCGCAGGCCGCGTCGCCCGGCAATGGCATACAGGCGGTCGCGGTCCACCGGAAGTCCGGCGAGATCCACCGGAATGATGGCGCGCGTGGCAGGTGTTACCGCTGCCTCGATCCGGTTCAGGTCGATGTTGCGGGTGGCCGGATCGATATCGACGAAAACCGGGCGCGCGCCGGTCTCCAGGATGACGTTCGCGGTGGACACCCAGGAAAGCGGCGTGGTGATGACCTCGTCGCCGGGCCCGATGCCGGCTGCGCGCAGGGCGATTTCCATCGTCGCGGTGCCGCTGTTGAAGGCGCGCACCGGCCGGTTGCCGCAATGCGCGGACAGCGCCGCTTCGAAAGCCTGCGCCTGCGGGCCGGTGGTGATCCATCCGGAGCGCAGCACCGCGGCCACGCCGGCGATGGTTTCCTCGTCGATGGAAGGGCGGGTAAAGGGCAGAAATGGTTGATTCATTGTTCAGGTTTCAGGCGCGTGCGACCAGCCACACGCCGACGATGATGGTGGCGATGCCGGCGATTTTCTGGGCGGAGAAAGACTCACCAAAAAGCCACCATGCGGCCAGGGCGTTGACCACGTAGCCCATTGAAAGCATCGGGTAGGCGACGCTCACGGGGACTCGCGAAAGGCCCATGATCCACACCACGACGCTGATCACGTAACACGCCAGGCCGCCCGCGATATGTGGTTCGGTCGCCAGGCGCCATCCCACCGGAAGCAGGTTTGCGCCGGTGAATGCGAATTGCCCGACGGCGTTGGTGCCGGCCTTGAGCAGCAACTGCGCGGCGGCGTTGAGCATCACGCCGGTCAGGATGAGTGCAAAGGTGACAGTGGTCATTTCGGCGGCTCCTGTCCGGCGCCGGTGCCCGGCAGAGGTGTGGCTGGAGGGGTGGGGGCCGCAATGCGCGGTTTCCGAACCACCGCTCGGCGAGTGTCGCGGCCGATTATTTCATAGGGCAAACCCTGCTGGTCGAAATAGGCGATGGTGTTGGGGTGCATGATGGCAAGCGCTTCGGGATGTTCGCGCCAGCGCCGGCTGAACTCCACGAAATCGGGCACCCACTTTTGCGGTTCCTGCGCGATGCCGAATGAGAGCTCGTCCTTTGCTTCCACCAGCGTGACGGTACGCTTGATATAGAACGGCAGGGTCTGTTCGTAGATCCCGAGGCTGTAGAAGGGCAGGCCCGGTTTGAGGTGTGGACGAATCTGCTGCACCAGGTAGTAGGAGGAATTGGCCGGCGCCAGGCTCTCGTGGCCGGTCAGGACCAGCTGCGCGCAACCAAGCCCGCCCGCGGCGAGGGCGATCACGGCGATCCGCGGGCGCTCGCGCAGGGCAAGCAGTGTCGCAAGCACCGCGCCGGCCGTGAGCACGCCGCCGGCGGTGATCAGCCACGGCACGTAGGCCTGGTAGAGGGTGGTCGGAACGTCGGTACTGGCAAGCTTGACGACTTGGGGCGCGATTGCCATCATCGCCGCCCCTCCCAGGGCATAGGGGGCCGCATGCCAGGCCAGGGCGCGTGGCGAAATGCGCAACACGTGATCGGCAACCAGCAGCGCCAGCGCGGGCAGGATGGGCAGGATGTAGGAAGGCAGCTTCGAACTTGAAGCGGAAAAGAACGCGAAGACGAAAACGCTCCAGACCAGCAGAAACAGGCGCGGCCGGAAACTGCCGGTGGCTTCCGCACGTGCGGCGCGCCACGCAGCCCCGCCTAGCATGAGGGTCCAGGGCAGCATGCCGGCCAGCAGCATCGGAATGAAGTACCAGGCGGGCTGGTAGCGGCTGTGGGTCTTGGTGAGGAATCGCTCGAAGTGTTCGTGGATGAAAAAGAAATGGAAAAACTCAGGATTCCTGAGGGATACCCACACAAACCACGGCGCCGTGATCGCAAGCAGAAGCGCGATGCCTTTGCCCAGATGGAGGCGGCGCCACAGGCTCCACTGGCGGGACATGATCGTGTAGATCACCAGGGTGGCAAACGGCAGGGCCGCGCCTATGAGGCCTTTGGAGAGGACCGCCAGCGCCAGCGCGCCCCACGCAACGAGCATCCAGTTTCGCTCGGTTGCGCTGCCCTCGGGCTCAAGCTGGGCCAGCATCAGGCAAAACAGGCCCGTTACAAGGAAAAAACTCACTCCCATGTCCAGGGTGTTGACATGCCCGATCAGCGCGTACAGCAGGCTGCTGGCGCAAATGGCGCCCGCCACCACGCCAGCCCCCTTGCCGAACAGCCTGGCTCCGACCATGCCCGTGACGAGCACCCCCAGGAAGCCGGTCAGGGCGGACCACAGGCGGGCCGTCCATTGGTGTTCGCCGAACACGGTGTAGGCCGCCGCCGTCCCCCAATATTGAAGCGCCGGCTTGTAGAAATACTTCAGGTCGTTCAGGCGTGGCGTGACCCAGTCGCCGCTGGCGACCATCTCGCGCGGTATTTCGGCATACCGGCCTTCGTCCGGGCGGACCAGCTTTCGGTACTCGAGGTTGGAGAACCAGACCAGCGCGAAGGCGACAAGCAGGAGCCAGAGTGAGCGGCGCGCCGTCATTCGATGATCAGGGCGGCGGCGACCTTGCGCCCCTCGCCGGAAAGAATGTTGTAGGTACGGCAGGCGGCCGCGGTATCCATGGCCTCCAGGCCGATGCGCCGCGACAACAGGCGACTCGAGAGGCGCGGATGCGGAAAGCGCAGTGTGCGCCCCGTGCCCAAAAGCACGATGTCGGCGCCCAATCCGGCCAGGACATCGAAGTCGGCTTCGCAAAGCGCCTCCGGCGTGCGCGGCGCCCAGGATTCGATCAGGCGATCGGCAAGCACGATCAACGACGTCGAATAACGCGACTGGTTGACCTGCACGCACTCGTGGTCGAACGCGGTAATGAAGTTGGTCGCCCCGGGGCGGTCAAGATGCAGTTTCACGTGGAAAGGTGCGACAGGTGTCGGATATGCGGCAATGCCGCTTTGCCTGGCGCTGGTGGCTGGCGGAAAACCGGCCTTCCCGGGGCGCCGGTGCCCCGAAACGCGCGGCCTGGACGATGTTGCGACGCAATGCCTCGTCGCGTAGAATTATAGCTTTTCCGCCTGCCTCAAGCATCCCGGACCTTTTTCGCGTGGCGCGTGGCGAAACTGGGGCGTCCGGGCTCTTCGGCCGGGGTACCTGGGGTCGCCATGAGAGAGTTTTCGCGCATCAAACGCCTGCCGCCGTACGTGTTCAACATCACGGCGGAGCTCAAGATGGCCGCCCGGCGGCGCGGCGAAGACATCATCGACCTGTCGATGGGCAATCCTGACGGCTCGACGCCGCAGCACATCGTCGACAAGCTCGTCGAGGCATCCCAGCGGCCCGATACCCACGGCTATTCGGTTTCCAAGGGCATTCCGCGCCTGCGCCGCGCCATCACGAACTGGTACAAGACGCGCTACAACGTCGAGTTTGACCCCGATTCCGAGGCGATCGTCACGATCGGCTCGAAGGAAGGCCTTGCGCACCTGATGCTGGCCACACTCGACCGTGGCGACACGGTGTTGGTGCCCAATCCCAGCTATCCCATCCATATCTACGGGGCCGTGATCGCCGGGGCCGACATCCGCAGCGTGCGCATGACGCCGGATGTGGATTTTTTCGCGGAACTCAAGGAAACCATTCGCGGCTGCATACCCAAGCCCAAGATGATGATTCTCGGGTTTCCTTCCAACCCGACCGCGCAGTGCGTCGACCTCGAGTTCTTCGAGCGCGTCATCGCGCTCGCGAAAGAACACGACATCCTGGTGGTGCACGACCTGGCCTATGCCGACATCACCTTCGACGGCTATCGCGCGCCTTCGATCATGGAGGTGCCGGGCGCGCGCGACATCGCGGTCGAGTTCTTCACCATGTCCAAGAGCTACAACATGGCGGGTTGGCGGATCGGCTTCATGGTCGGCAACGCGGAGCTGGTCAACGCGCTGGCGCGCATCAAGAGTTATCACGATTACGGCAGCTTCACGCCGGTCCAGGTCGCGTCGATCGCCGCGCTCGAAGGACCGCAGGACGCCGTGCTCGAGATTTGCGCGCAGTACCAGAGCCGGCGCGACGTCATGGTCAAGGGCCTCCACGAGATCGGCTGGATGGTCGACAAGCCCAAGGCATCGATGTACATCTGGGCGAAGATTCCCGAGCCCTACGCCGCCATGAAATCGCTGGAATTCGCCAAGAAGCTGCTGGCCGAAGCCAAGATCGCGGTTTCCCCGGGAATCGGCTTTGGCGACTACGGCGATGACTACGTGCGCATCGCGCTGATCGAAAACGAGCAGCGCTGCCGGCAGGCGGTGCGCGGCATTCGCGAGATGTTCCGCAAGGACGGCCTGCTGCCCAAAGCGGCGGCCTGATCCATCCGAGTGCTCGGACGCTTTCTCGGACGCATTCTCGAACGAGGCGAGACCAGGGCCGATCTCCGGTCTTCGCCCGCGGGCGCCTTTTCCCGGCACCTCGCCGCCGCTTATGCCGCGGCCTCGCAGCGCGTCGAGAAGGACAATTTCGATCACGACCGATATGGCCCGGGGGATATCGCCGGCCTGTCGCAGCGCGCGGCCGCCATCGCGGGGCGCACGCTGGAAAGCCTGATCGGCGAACCCGGCAACTGGGAGCGGCTTCATGAGCTCCTGGCCGATGAAGTGTCCCGCGACTGGCTGCTGCAGCTGACGCTTTACCGCCTGCTGGGACACGAGCATGTGCGCCTCCCGACCAATTGCGCGCAATTCCACGCCGCCATCGCGCAGGCGAAAGCGCTGGGGAGTCCCGGTGCGTCGCTGGGCGGGGGCTATGGCGAGGCACGCCGGTACCTGGTCGATGGCCGACATGGTCAACCCGTGGCGCTGGAAGGCTGGTGGTTCAACCTTGCCTGGCCCTTCCTGTTGCGCCAGTACTTCTTCGAGCGCGATGGCGTGCGCATCGCGCCCGAGCGGGGAGACGTGGTCATTGACGCCGGGGCATGTTTTGGCGACACGACGCTGGCATTCGCCGACGCGGTGGGCGAGGCGGGGCAAGTGCACGCGTTTGAAGTCGTGCCCGGCAATCTCGCCGTGGCGCGACACAATCTTTCGCTCAATCCGCGCTTCGCCGCGCAAGTGACACTGGATTCGCGCGCCCTCGGGCAGGATGCGGGGCTGCTGTACCTGCACGGCAGCGGGCCGGGCGCCGTCGTTTCCGCCGAACCGGGTGGCGTACCCGTGCCGGTCATCCCGATCGACGATTACGTCGAAGCGGCAGGGCTGCCGCGCGTCGACTTCATCAAGATGGACATCGAAGGGTCCGAACCGGCGGCCCTCGAAGGCGCCCGCGACACTTTGCGCCGCTGGCGCCCGAAACTGGCCATTTCGCTCTATCACCGCCCCTCGGACCTGATCCAGATCCCGCTCTGGGTGGATAATCTGGGCCTGGGTTACCGGTTGTACCTGGACCACCACACCATCCATCAGGAAGAGACAGTGTTGTACGCCGTCGCCGGATGATTCACACGCTCCAATTCGATCCATAAGCGCATATCAATGAAACCAATTCAAGTAGGTCTGTTCGGCATCGGCACCGTAGGTTCCGGCACCTTCAACGTCCTCGCCCGAAATCGCGAGGAAATCGTGCGCCGCGCGGGACGCGACATCGTCATCAGCATGGTGGCCGATCTCGACACCGCGCGCGCCGAACGCATCGTCAAGGGGCGCGCGACGGTCACCGCGAACGCCGACGACATCATCAACAATCCCGAGATCGACATCGTCATCGAATTGATCGGCGGCTACACCTTCGCGCGCGACCTCGTCCTCAAGGCGATTCGCGCCGGCAAGCATGTGGTCACCGCCAACAAGGCGTTGCTGGCCACGCATGGCAACGAGATTTTCGCGGCGGCGCGCGAGCGCGGCGTGGTGGTGGCATTCGAGGCGGCGGTGGCGGGCGGGATCCCCATCATCAAGGCGCTGCGCGAAGGGCTCACGGCCAACCGCATCGAGTGGATCGCCGGCATCATCAACGGCACGTCCAACTTCATCCTGTCGGAGATGCGCGACAAGGGCCTGGCCTTCGCCGACGTGCTGCGCGAGGCGCAGAAGCTGGGCTACGCGGAAGCCGATCCCACCTTCGACATCGAAGGCGTGGATGCGGCGCACAAGCTCACGATCATGAGCGCCATCGCGTTCGGCGTGCCGATGCAGTTCGGCGCCGCCCACGTGGAGGGGATCACCAAATTGACCAAGGACGATATCCGCTACGCCGAGGAACTCGGGTATCGCATCAAACTGCTCGGCATTACCCGCCGCACGGGCGCCGGTATCGAGCTGCGTGTCCATCCGACGCTGATCCCGACCAGGCGCTTGATCGCCAATGTCGAGGGCGTCATGAACGCCGTGCTGGTGAAAGGCGACGCCGTCGGCGCGACCCTCTACTATGGCGCCGGCGCGGGGTCCGAGCCGACCGCATCGGCTGTCATTGCCGATCTGGTCGATGTGACGCGTGCCCATACCTCGGATCCCGGGAATCGCGTGCCGCATCTGGCTTTCCAGCCGGATCAGCTGGCCAGCACGCCGATCCTGCCCATCGGCGAAGTCGAAACCAGCTACTACCTGCGCATGCGGGTCAAGGACCAGCCCGGTGTGCTGGCTGACATCACCCGGGTGTTGGCCGACCACAGGATTTCCATCGACGCGATGGTGCAGAAGGAGCCTGACGAAGGCCAGGAACAGGTCGACATCATCATGCTGACCCATCTGGCGATTGAAAAGCAGGTCGACTCGGCGCTGGTGAAGATCGAGGCCCTGCCGGTGGTCGTGGGCAAGGTGGCGCGCATCCGCCTTGAGGAGTTGCGTTGAACCCTGGCGTGTTCCTGCGCGCGGCCCTGCCGTGGATTTTTGCGGGGATCTTCTTCGCCGGTTGCCAAAGCACCCAAGTGGTCACGGCTGCCACCGGAACCAGGATGCAGGCGCGCGACGTGGTGCGCCTGGTGTACGCCCAGGCCGGCGAACCCGGGTCGGCGACCCTTACCTATTTCGCCGGCGACATCACGCCGGCCGTCCGGCGCATGGCAGACCGGTTTCCACAGGTACGCCAGGCTCTTGAGGAAGGGCACGTCGGCTTGACCGCGGATGCGTTTCTCGCCTTGCGGGATCCGGCAAGGACGCAGGACAAACCCATCGTCGAGATGGAGAACCGCGATCGCGCGATCCTGTATGCGGCCTCCGCCATGGAGGTGGGGCATGGCATCAACGATCAGTATGGCGACTGGATGCCCTATGAGCGTCACACCTTCGCAGGCGAATGGCTGGGGCAGGCGCCGGCCGGTTGGTGGCATCGCGATGAGCGCGGCAACTGGCAGCGCAAGGTGGAATCCCCTGCAGCTGCGGAAAAGAACCCGAAATGAACTATGTTTCCACGCGGGGCGGCATGCGCCCCGCACGCTTCACCGAAATCCTCCTCGAGGGCCTGGCGCCGGACGGCGGACTCACCGTTCCCGAGAACGGCTATCCCCGCCTTGCGGCGGCGGAACTTGCGGCGCTGCGCGGCTTGGGCTATGCCGACCTCGCATTCGCGATCCTGTCGAGGTTCATCGACGATATCGCGCATGTTGAACTCAAGCGCCTGATCGATGCGACCTACACACGCCGGATATTCGGCAGCGAGGAGATCACGCCGCTCACGATGCTCGAACCCGGACTGCACCTGCTGGAGCTTTCCAATGGCCCGACGCTGGCGTTCAAGGACATGGCCATGCAGTTGCTCGGCGGCCTGTTCGAGCATGTGCTGGCGCGCGACGGCCGGGAACTGAATATTCTCGGGGCGACCTCGGGAGACACGGGTTCCGCCGCCGAATACGCCATGCGTGGAAAAAAGGGCGTGCGGGTTTTCATGCTGTCCCCGCACGGCAAGATGAGCCCGTTCCAGACCGCGCAGATGTTTTCGCTACAGGATCCGAATATCTTCAATCTGGCCGTCGAGGGCGTGTTCGACGATTGCCAGGATATCGTCAAGGCGGTGTCGAATGATGCCGAGTTCAAGGCCCGCTACCGCATTGGCGCGGTCAATTCGATCAACTGGGCGCGGGTGGTGGCGCAGGTGGTGTATTACTTCAAGGGCTACTTCGCGGCCACCCGCGGCGATGACGAGGAAGTGTCTTTCGCGGTGCCGTCAGGCAATTTCGGCAACATCTACGCGGGGCATGTCGCGCGCATGATGGGCCTGCCGATCCGCAAGCTGGTGCTGGCCACCAACGAAAACAACGTTCTCGACGAATTTTTCCGCACCGGCGTCTATCGCGTGCGCTCCGGCAGCGAGACCCGCCAGACGTCCAGTCCTTCAATGGACATTTCCAAGGCGTCTAATTTCGAGCGATTCATTTTCGACCTCGCCGGCCGCGATGGCGCGACCGTGCGCGACCTGTGGAACAGGGTGGACACTGAAGGCCGGTTCGACCTCAATGGCACGGCGCTGATGCCCAGGCTGGCACAGTACGGATTTGTCTCCGGGTCGAGCACTCATGCCGACCGGGTTGCCACCATTCGCGCCACCTACGCGAAATGCCGCCGCATTGTCGATACCCATACCGCCGACGGGCTCATGGTGGCGCAGCGCCATCGGGAAGACGGCGTGCCCATGGTGGTGCTGGAGACCGCGTTGCCGGCCAAATTCGAGGACACCATTGTCGAAGCCTTGGGCATAAAGCCGGTTCGCCCGCCTGGTTTTGAGGAGATCGAGAACCTGCCGCGTCGTTTCGAGGTCGTTCCGCCCTCGGTTGAACGCGTCAAGGCTTACGTCGCCGGGCACGCGAAGTGAACAAGCGGGTTTTCGGTTTCGCGGGTTTTTCCGGCTCGGGCAAGACCACGCTGATCGAGCAGCTGATCCCCCGCCTGGTGGAGGCGGGACTCCGGGTTTCGCTGATCAAGCACGCGCACCATGCCTTCGATATCGACAAGCCGGGCAAGGATTCCTATCGTCACCGCGAGGCGGGTTGCACCGAGGTGCTTGTGACCTCGGATCGCCGCTGGGTCATGATGCATGAGTTGCGCGATGAAGCCGAACCGTCACTGGAGGAACAGGTCGCGCGGTTCGCGCCTTGCGATCTGGTGCTGGTGGAGGGTTTCAAGCGCGCCATCATTCCCAAGCTCGAGATTCATCGCCCTTCGCATGGGCGGCCCCTGCTGCATCCCGAGGATCCGAACATCGTCGCAGTCGCATGTGATGCGCCGGTTCAGACCAGCCTGCCGGTTCTGGACATCAACGATCCCGCGGCGATTGCCGAATTTATAATGCGCCACCTGCGCCTCGCGGCGCGCTGACTGCATCGAAATGAACCGACCGGCAATGCTTTCCATGGATGACGCGCTGGCTGAACTGCTGGCGCAGGCGCAGCCTTTGGTCGGTCATGAGAGCGTCGACACGCTCAGCGCCCATGGCAGGGTGCTGGCGACGCCTGTCATGTCCACCATCGACGTGCCGCCGGCCGACAACACCTCGATGGACGGATATGCGATGCGGGCCGTAGATGTACCCGTGACCGGCACCCGCCTGCCGGTGTCGCAGCGTGTGCCGGCTGGGCATGTGCCCGAGACGCTCAAGCCCGGCACGGCCGCGCGCATTTTCACCGGTGCCATGATCCCGCCCGGGGCTGATGCCGTGGTGATGCAGGAGCAGTGCGCCGCCGAGGGCGGGGACGTGGTGGTCAACCATGCGCCGCGGTCCGGTGAATGGGTACGCAAGGCGGGCGAGGACATTCGCGCCGGCGCCGAGATTCTGCCGGCGGGCACGCGGCTGACGCCGCAGGCCTGCGGGCTCGCGGCCTCCGTCGGCCTGGCTTGCCTGCCGGTGGTGCGTGATTTGCGTGTGGCGGTTTTCTTTACCGGGGATGAACTCGCCATGCCCGGGGAAGCACTCAAGCCCGGCGCCATCTACAACTCCAACCGGTTCGTGCTGCGCGGCCTGGTAGAAGGCCTGGGTTGCCGGCTTACCGACTTCGGCATTGTCCGCGATACGCTGGAGGAAACCCGCAGCGTCCTGCGCGAGGCCGCGCGCGAGCATGACCTCATCATCACCACGGGCGGTGTTTCGGTCGGCGAGGAGGATCACGTCCGGCCCGCGGTCGAGGCCGAAGGCGAGATCCGGCTTTGGCAGATCGCCATCAAGCCGGGCAAGCCGCTGGCCTATGGCCGCGTGCGCAACGGCCGGGGCGGTCACGCGGATTTCATCGGCCTGCCGGGCAATCCGGTTTCCGGTTTCGTCACCTACCTGCTGTTTGTCCGGCCCTTCATCCTCAAGCGACAGGGGGTGGGCGCCGTGGCGCCGACCGCGCTGCAGATGCGCGCCGATTTCGACTGGCCGAAGCCCGACAGGCGCCGCGAGTTCCTGCGCGCGCGGATGAACCCGGCGGGCGGCCTTGATCTGTATCCCAATCAGAGCTCTGGCGTCCTGACATCCACGGTCTGGGGAGACGGCCTGATCGACAACCCGCCATTGAAGGCGATCGCACGCGGTGATGTCGTGCGCTTCCTGCCGTTTTCCGGCTTGATGACCTGACATGGCAAAGGTCCTTTACTTTGCCGGCTTGCGGGAGGCGCTGGGCGCTTCCAGTGAAGATCTCGTCATTCCGGCAGGGGTTGTCGATGTCGCCGGGCTGCGCGGATACCTCGCGGCCCGGGGAGGTGCCTGGGCCGAGCAGTTCGCCGCGACGCGCAACCTGCGCGCGGCCGTGAACCAGGACATGGCGGCGCCGGATACCGGGGTAAGCGAGGCCGATGAGATCGCCTTTTTTCCGCCCGTGACGGGCGGCTGAAGAGTCATGCCCGTCCGCGTCCAGACCGAGGACTTCGATCTTTCGCGCGAGGTGGCGCAGTTGCGTGCCGCGCAGGGCGAAGCGGCCGCGCGGATCGGCGCGATCGCCACCTTCGTCGGCACGGTGCGCGATGTGAACGAAAACCTGGGTGTCAAGGACCAGGTCGCCGCTCTGACCCTCGAGCACTATCCGGGCATGACCGAAAAAGCGCTCGAGGCAATCGTCACGCAAGCCCGGGCGCGCTGGAACATTTTCGACGCCCTGGTCGTGCACCGGGTGGGGCCTCTGCGACCGCAGGACCAGATCGTGCTGGTGGTCACCGTGGGCGGGCATCGCGGCGAAGCTTTCGCGGCCTGCGAGTTCATCATGGACTACCTCAAGACCCGCGCGCCGTTCTGGAAAAAGGAACGCACGCCCGCAGGCGAACGCTGGGTCGACGCCCGCGAATCCGACGATGCCGCCGCGGCCAAATGGGCGCTTGCGCCGCCCGGGGCGGGTTGCGGCAAGGGCTCCTGAGTTGAACGGCGCCGGCTTTCTGGCCGTAGGCGTGGGGGCGGCGTTTGGCGCCTGGGCGCGCTGGCTGCTCGGGACCTTCCTCAACGCGCTGTATCCCGCGCTGCCCCCGGGTACGCTGGCGGCGAACCTGATCGGTGGCTACCTCGTCGGACTGGCGGTGGCCTTGTTCTCCAGCCATCCGGGCTTCAGCCCCGAATGGCGCCTTTTCGTGATTACCGGTTTCCTGGGCGGCCTGACGACGTTTTCCACTTTTTCGGCGGAAAACGTGGCCTTGTTGCAGGAGGCGCGCATCGGCGCTGCGATCGCCCACGCAGCAATGCATCTGGCCGGATCATTGGTCGCGACCATTGCGGGAATCGCGACCTGGCGCTGGCTTACTGCCTGAGCCTGCGGCGCCGGCGGTTCAGTCGGCTGCCTTGAGCATCGCGTAGCGCACGTTGATGTTGCCGACCCGGTCGAGCAGCACCCGCATGCATGCCTTGTTGAATTCGGCCTGGACCGCGTCGCTTGCCGAGCGCATGGCCTGCGCCTTGAGTTCGATCACTTCGGCTTGCGCGTGGGCGGTGACGGTCGTGCTGCGCTTGGCGGACTGATCCTGGAAATAAAGCATCTCGCCGAAGCAGCCGCCGGGCTTGACACTGGAGACCCGTTGTCCGCGGATCGAGATGTCGACCTCGCCGTCGATGAGCACATAGAGGGCGTCGCCGACGTCGCCTTCGCGAATGAGAACCTCGCCGCTTTTCGGCTTGTGCCAGGTGCTGATGCGCACCACTTCCCACAATTCGGCGTCGCTGAAACCGGAAAAAAAATTCACCGCACGCAAGGACTGGAATTGTTCCGAATCGGATATCGGCAAGCCTTCGGCGCGCAGTTGAGCGAAGGCCTGCGTCAGGTCGCGCTCGAATTCGGCCCAGGTCTGGTAGCGTGATTCCCGCGACTTGGCCAGCGCGCGCATGATGATGCCGTCAAGCGCCGGAGGCAGGTTGGGACGCAGGTCGGACGGCCGCGGCGGCTCGGTATGCAGGATGGCATATGCCAGCCCCATCTGGTTGCCCGCGGTGAACGGCAGTCGCCCGGTGAGCAGTCGGTACATCACCACGCCCAGCGAAAAAATGTCGCTCTGGTGCGTCAGCGTGTCGTTGCGGATCTGCTCCGGCGACATGTAGGCCGGCGAGCCGATCACGGTCTCGCCGGTGCCGCTCAGGGTGCGGGTGGCGTCACCGCTCTTTTTCGCCAGCAGCGCGGCGCCGAAATCCGAGATCTTGATGTCACCATCCCGGGTGAGAAGGATGTTGCCGGGCTTGATGTCGCGATGGATCACGCCCTCGCGCATGGCCAGTTCGAGCGCCCGCGCGCACTTGAATATGATTTCGACCACGCGCGGCAGGGGCAGGAGATTGCGCACGTCGGTGTGCGCGTCCAGCGTGCCGCCGGCAACGTACTCCATGACCACGTAGGAAAGCTGGTCCTCGCTGGCGGCGTCGTAGATTTCGACGATGTGCGGATGGGTCAGGCGGCCCACCAGCCCGGCTTCCGCGATGAACGCCTTGCGACGCATCGAACGCCCGCGTTGTTCCGGTTCCGGGTCATTGGCGAAATCGAACACCTTGATGGCGACCTCGCGTCCGGAGAAACCGTCGCGGCCCAGATAGACGCGTGAGGTCGCACCGCGCCCGATTTCACGGACGATGTCGTATTTGCCTATGCGTTCCAGGACAGGGGTCATCGGTTCAATTGAGGACCCGCGGCGTTGCCTCTGGCGGTGCGTCCGGACCCGATGGGGGCGTGCGGCTCGCGGCCAGCATGGGCAAGTCCCAATCGGCGCCCCGCACGGCCGACTCGATGAGCCGGCAGAATGAATGCATCAGCCGGTCGTCAAGGCCGAGTTCGATGCCACGCCCGGCCTGCGGGTCAAGGGTCAGCCGATACGCACCCGGGCGCTCGACCCTGACTTGCGCCCGGGTGGCCAGGAATGGTGTTTCTCCAAGCGGAAAGCGGCGCGGAGAATCCGCCGAAGGTTCCTGGAACGGGGTCTTGAAGTCGGAAGCCGCCAATGCCTTTTCGCGCTCAAAGGCGACCACCTCGCGTCGCGCCACCGGCGTCGGGCTCTTGACGGCTGCAGTGACTTCTGCGGTTTTCGTCAACTCCGGCCACAGGAGGCGCACGAAACGGCGCGTCATGTGCAGGCGAAACTCCTCGCCAGCGGTGGTTGTGAGGCGCATCCGCAATCGGTCTTCGGCCGGATCGAAGGTGATTTGCAATTGGTGGATCTGCATGGCCGGCTATCGTAGCAGCTTGCCAGGCGCGGACGTAACGCGAATAGATGGCGGCCTGTTGCCGCAAATTGACGCAAATCAATCCCCGGAAGGGGGAAAGGTCTTGAATTCCGTCCAAATCTCCCAATTTTTGCTGCAATCCAACTTTTCAAGGCAACACCGCCATGCGCGCCGACAAACTCACAACCAAGTTCCAGCAGGCCTTGAGCGATGCCCAGAGCATTGCCAACGGCGGCGACAACCAGTTCATCGAACCGCAGCATCTCCTGCTGGCCATGCTCAATCAGGATGACGGCGCGGTCGCGTCCCTGCTTTCCCGCGCCGGAGCGCAAGTGCCGCGGCTCAAGGCGGAACTCACCCGGGCCGTCGAGGGCATGCCCAAGGTCCAGGGGCATGGCGGTGACGTCCAGGTTTCCCGCTCCCTTTCCCAGTTGCTCAACCTGACCGATCGTGAGGCGCAGAAGCGCGGGGACGAATTCATCGCCTCGGAGATGTTCCTGCTCGCCGCCGCGGAGGACAAGGGCGAGTTTGGCCGCGCCCTGAAGGATGCAGGAGTGACGCGCAAGGCGCTGGAAGCCGCGGTGGAGACGCTGCGAGGTGGCGCCAAGGTGGATTCGCAGGAGGCGGAAGGCCAGCGGGAGGCCCTCAAGAAGTACACCATCGACCTCACCGAGCGGGCCCGCAAGGGCAAGCTTGACCCCGTGATCGGCCGTGACGACGAGATCCGCCGCACCATCCAGGTGTTGCAGCGCCGCACCAAGAACAACCCTGTGCTCATCGGCGAACCGGGCGTGGGCAAGACCGCCATCGTCGAAGGCCTGGCACAACGCATCGTCAACGGCGAAGTGCCTGAGACCCTCAAGAACAAGCGCGTCCTGTCGCTCGACATGGCTGCGCTGATCGCCGGCGCCAAGTACCGTGGCGAGTTCGAGGAGCGTCTCAAGGCCGTGTTGAACGACCTCGCCAAGGACGAAGGCCAGACCATCGTCTTCATCGACGAACTCCACACCATGGTCGGTGCCGGCAAGGCCGAGGGTTCGATGGATGCGGGCAACATGTTGAAGCCCGCGCTGGCGCGCGGCGAACTGCATTGCGTCGGCGCAACCACGCTCGACGAGTACCGCAAGTATGTCGAGAAGGACGCGGCGCTCGAGCGGCGTTTCCAGAAGGTACTGGTCAACGAACCCAGCGTGGAGTCGACCATCGCCATCCTGCGCGGATTGCAGGAGAAGTACGAGGTGCATCACGGCGTGGACATCACCGACCCCGCCATCGTCGCCGCCGCCGAACTCTCGCATCGCTACATCACCGACCGGTTCCTGCCGGACAAGGCGATCGACCTGATCGACGAGGCGGCTGCCCGCATCAAGCTTGAGATCGACTCCAAGCCGGAGGTCATGGACAAGCTGGACCGGCGCCTGATCCAGCTCAAGATCGAGCGCGAGGCGATGAAGAAAGAAAAGGACGAGGCTTCGCAGAAGCGCCTTGCGCTGATCGAGGAAGAGATCGGCAAGCTGGGACGCGAGTACGCCGACCTTGACGAGATCTGGAAGTCGGAGAAAGCCAATGTCGCCGGCAGCCAGAACATCAAGGAAGAGATCGAGAAGCTGCGCGCGCAAATGGCCGACCTGCAGCGCAAGGGACAATTCGACAAGCTGGCGGAAATCCAGTACGGCAAGCTGCCCAAGCTCGAGGCGCAACTGAAGCAGGCCGAGACCGGCGCGGCGAAGAAAGCCGGTGCCACCGGGCGCCCGCAACTGCTGCGCACCCAGGTAGGGGCCGAGGAAATCGCCGAAGTCGTCGCGCGTGCCACCGGGATCCCGGTATCGAAGCTGATGCAGGGCGAGCGCGAGAAGCTGCTCAAGATCGAGGATCGCCTTCACGAGCGGGTGGTGGGTCAGGACGAAGCGGTGCGTCTGGTGGCCGACGCGATCCGGCGTTCGCGTGCCGGCCTGGCCGATGAAGGCAAGCCTTATGGTTCCTTCCTGTTTCTCGGACCGACCGGCGTGGGCAAGACCGAACTCACCAAGGCGCTCGCCGGTTTCCTGTTCGATTCCGAGGACGCCATGATCCGCATCGACATGAGCGAGTACATGGAGAAGCATTCCGTGTCGCGCCTGATCGGCGCGCCTCCCGGGTACGTCGGATACGACGAAGGCGGGCAGCTCACCGAAGCGGTGCGCCGCAAGCCCTACTGCGTGATCCTGCTCGATGAGGTCGAGAAGGCGCATGCGGACGTCTTCAACGTGCTGCTTCAGGTGCTCGATGACGGACGCATGACCGACGGGCAAGGTCGCACGGTCGACTTTCGCAACACCGTGATCGTGATGACTTCGAATCTGGGGTCGCACAAGATCCAGAGCATGGCCGGCGACGATCCGGAGGTGATGAAAATCGCCGTCATGGCCGAGGTGAAGACGCATTTCCGGCCGGAATTCGTCAACCGCATCGACGAGATCGTGGTCTTCCATGCGCTCGACGAGGCCAACATCAAGTCGATCGCCAGGATCCAGTTGAAGCGTCTGGAGGAGCGGGTGAAGAAGATGGACATGGAACTCGACGTCACTGACGCCGCGCTGGGGGAAATCGCCCGGGCCGGATTCGATCCGGTGTATGGCGCCCGGCCGCTCAAGCGCGCGATCCAGTCTTCCATCGAGAACGCATTGTCGAAGAAAATGCTTGCCGGCGAATTCGGCCCCAAGGACACGATCGTGGTCGATGTCAGGGGGGGCGGATTCGTGTTCGAGAAAGCCGCGTCCGGAAAACGCTAGCGCTGCCCGGCCATGCG
Source organism: Burkholderiales bacterium (assembly GCA_965279115.1). Classification (GTDB taxonomy): domain Bacteria; phylum Pseudomonadota; class Gammaproteobacteria; order Burkholderiales; family JAEUOS01; genus JAEUOS01. The sequence continues at coordinate 602,360 of OZ257137.1, read as the reverse complement.
GCGAAGGCGGGCGCTGCAGCCGGTTTGCCCCTATCATTCCCCTCCGGGGCGGCGACGAGCCGTCCCGGAGGGGTTTTTCTTTGCGCGGAGCGTGACCGCGTTTTGCATGGTGGGGGGCCAATGTTTTCAGCGGAAGCTTCGGCGCTTGAGCGCGAATGGGTGGTGCTGCAGGGCAATATCGAGCAGCATGAGCGCAATGCCCTTGTGGTCAAGCTCGTAGCGATAGTCCTGTTTACGGCGGCGGTCCTTTTTTCGCTCGCCGGGCATCTGACCGCATGGTTGATCGCGATCCTCTGGGTCCAGGAAGCGATGCTGCGCACGTTCCAGGGGAGAATGGTGGCGCGCATCCTGCGCATCGAGGAATCGCTGCGCGGCGCGGCAGGTCAGGCGATGCAGTTTCACACCGATTGGGTCGCCACCCGCAACGGTCCGGCGGGCATGATCCTCGAGTACGCCGCCAGTGCAATCCGCCCGACGGTGGCGTTTCCATATGCCGTCCTGCTGCTGGTAGACCTGTTCCTGCTGGGCGGCGGCGGCGGCGCTGAAGCGTCGGCGACCTGACTCGCCGGCACCTGCTGAAAGGATGGAGCCCATGGCCGACTTGACGCCAAAGCCCGGCAGCCTGAATACCCGCGCGAAAAATGCAGCGGTGCGCGATGCCTTGCCGTTCGAGGATGTGGAAGATTTTGCGCTCGCGCGGCGCGGGCTGATCGAGGCGCTTCCGGATCTCGAGGTGCGCAACGAGGCGGACCGCGTGGTCTGGGATCTGAAACCCTACGCGTTTCTTGCGCAGGCCTGCCCGGACAGCGTCAATCCCAGCCTGTGGCGCAATGCGCAACTCAACATGCACGTGGGCCTGTACGAAGTCGTGCCCGGCATTTACCAGGCGCGCGGTTTCGATATTTCCAACATGAGCTTCATCGAGACCGCCGTCGGCGTGGTGGTGATCGATCCGCTGATCTCGGTGGAAACCGCGCGTGCCGCGCTGGCCTTGTACCGCAAGCATCGCGGCGAGCGGGCTGTGGTCGCGGTGATGTACACCCACAGCCATGTGGACCATTTCGGCGGCGTACGCGGAGTGGTCGACGAGGCCGCGGTTGTCGACGGTCGGGTGCCTGTCATCGCACCCGACGGCTTTCTCGAACATGCGGTCAGCGAGAACCTGTTCGCCGGCCCCGCGATGGGCCGGCGCGCCGGCTACATGTACGGCGCGCTGCTGCCGAAGGGACCGCGCGGGCAGATCGATGCAGGCATCGGCAAGGGCACGTCCGCCGGTGCGCTTTCACTCATCGCGCCCACCGACCTGATCCGCGCGACCGGCGAGGTGCGGGTGATCGATGGCGTGCGCTTCGTGTTCCAGCTGGCGCCCGGCACGGAGGCACCGGCGGAAATGCACTTCCATCTTCCCCATGCGCGCGCGCTTCACCTGTCCGAGAACACCAATGCCACCATGCACAATCTCTACACCCTGCGCGGCGCACAGGTGCGGGACGCCAGGGCATGGGCGTTCCACCTGCGCGAAGCCCTGGATCTGTTCGGAGCGGAATCGGATGTGCTGTTCTCCGGTCATTTCTGGCCGCGCTGGGGGAAAGAGGCGATCGACCTGCATGTCAACCTGCAGGCGGACGTGTACCAGTACATCAACGACCAGACCTTGCGCCTGGCCAACCACGGCCTGACCATGCACGAGATCGGCGAGCAGCTGACGCTGCCCGACGAGCTTGGCAAGGCATGGTGCAATCGCGGCTACTACGGCACGCTCAACCACAATGCCAAGGCGGTTTACCAGCGCTATCTCGGCTGGTTCGACGGCAATCCCGCGCACCTTGACCCCTTGCCTCCGGAAGCGGCGGGACGAAAGTATGTCGAGTTCATGGGCGGTGCCGACGCGGTCGTGGAAAAGGCGCGGGCCGCCCATGCGACGGGCGAGTATCGCTGGGTGGTTGAAGTGCTTGCGCATGTGGTGTTCAGCGAGCCGTCGCACCAGGGCGCGCGGGAACTTTCGGCCGACGCGATGGAGCAACTCGGCTACCAGGCGGAGAGTAGCGTTTGGCGCAATTTCTACCTGACCGGGGCACAGGAAATCCGTCACGGCGTGCCGCAACGCCCCACACGGCGCGGTTTCGCACCGGACATGGCGGCGGCGATGACGGCCGCGATGTTCTTCGACTTTCTGGCGGTGCGCCTGAATGCTCCCAAGGCGGCCGGAAAGGAGCTGCACCTCAACTTCAGCTTTACCGATACCGGCGAGCAGTTTGCAGTGAGCGTGCGCCGCGCCGTGCTTGTGGCACGGTCAGGCAGGCTGCATGGCGCGCCGCTGGCCACATTGACGATGGCGCGCCGGGTCCTGTATGGCATTGCCGGTGGCACCATTGCCGGGCGGGATGCCGTGGCCGATGGCCGGCTCAAGGTCGACGGCGCGCCTGCCGCGCTGGCCGAATTCATGGCGCTGTTCGACACTTTCGATCCCTGGTTCGGCGTGGCGACGCCGTGATGCCACGCTGAATTTCCTGCCTCCCGGCTCCCAAGGGACGGGCGCTGAAATGGACAGGCGGCGGTACCGCCTGGGCGGTGCGTTGACGCACATCAACCCCGGCCGTTGCGGCTGGTCGATACTGCGCTTCCGGTTTTGCGTGATGCCGTTCAGGAATTGTCCATGCCGATATCCGAAGGATTGTCGTTTGTCGCCCCGACGCAGGACGGACCATGGGAAAGCTTCGTGGCCACGATTCATGACGTGGAGCGCTACCTTGGTCCGCTGGCACGCTTCGCCGAGACCTTGCGCAGGCCGCGCCGCGCGCTGATTGTCGACATTCCGATCGAGATGGACGATGGCCGCATCGCCCATTTCGAGGGTTACCGCGTGCATCACAACCTGGCGCGCGGACCCGGAAAGGGCGGAGTGCGCTATGACCCCGGGGTGACGCTTGCGGAAGTGATGGCGCTGGCCGGCTGGATGACGGTGAAGAACGCTGCGGTCAACCTGCCGTTCGGCGGCGCAAAGGGCGGCATTCGCGTCGACCCGAAGCTGCTGTCCCGCAAGGAGCTGGAACGACTGACGCGGCGCTATACCAGCGAGATCGGGTTCCTGATCGGGCCGGATCGCGATATACCCGCCCCCGATGTCAATACCGACGCGCAAGTGATGGCATGGATGATGGATACCTGCGCGGTCAATACCGGTACTTCGGCTACCGGCATGGTCACCGGCAAGCCGGTCGCGCTTGGCGGTTCGCTTGGCCGTGTGGACGCGACCGGTCGTGGCGTTCATGTCGTCGCCCGGGAAATGGCGCGCCGCACCGGCTTGCAACTCAATGGCGCGCGAATCGCCGTACAGGGCGTGGGAAATGTCGGCGCGGTGGCTGCGCGCATGTTTGTCGAAAGCGGGGCCCGCGTTGTCGCGCTGCAGGACCGGGAGGCCTCGATCGCCAACCCTGCGGGCATCGACCTGGGCGCAGCGCTCGCGCACAAGGCCGGCACGGGCAGCTTGCGCGGTTGCCCGGGCGCGGAGTCCATCGGGCCTGAGGAATTCTGGGACGTCGAATCGGACGTGCTTGTGCCTGCTGCGCTCGAGGGCGCCATCACTGCGGAACGCGCCGCACGCATCCGGACCAGGATGGTGCTCGAGGGCGCCAACGGCCCCACCACGCCATCGGCCGACCGCATCCTGGGCGAGCGCCGCATTGATGTCGTGCCGGATGTGATCGCGAATGCGGGCGGGGTGATCGTTTCCTATTTTGAATGGGTCCAGGACTTCAATTCCTTTTTTTGGACCGAGGAAGAGGTCACGCGCCGGATGGATCACATACTGGCTGGCGCGTTCGAGCATGTCTGGCACACCGCCGGAGACCTTGGCGTCTCATTGCGGACGGCTGCATACGTGGTGGCCTGCCGGCGCGTGCTTGCCGCGCGCGAGCAGCGCGGCCTCTATCCATGACCCAATCGCCGCGTTTCAGTGGCCGGGACGCGGCATCTGCGCTTCGCCGAATACCAGCGACACCCTGGCGTCTTCCGGGATGCCCGGCATCCCGGCCGCCCACGTTTCCCAGGCGGCGCGCATGGACCCGAGGCGCTCCGGATCGCGCGTAGCCTGGTTGGCCCGCTCACGTTCGTCGCGGCCGAGGTCGAACAGGTATTCATGGTCCTCGATGCGCAGGTACTTCCAGCGGCCCTGGCGCATGGCGCGCTGGCGCCGATGCGCCATGCGCCAGAACAGGTCGCGCGGCGGTTGCCATGCAGGATCGTCGAACAGCGGCAACAGGCTTACGCCATCGAGTGGATGTTCCGGATGCGGCGCCACGCCGGCCGCGTCCAGCATGGTCGCCACCCAGTCCATGGTGATGGCCGCGGCGGCGCTGCTTCTGCCTGGCGCGATCCGCGCGGGCCAGCGTGCCAGGAGCGGCACGCGGATGCCGCCTTCGAGCAGATCCATCTTCTGGCCTATGAAGGGCCAGTTGTCGGAAAAGCGCTCACCGCCGTTATCGCTGGTGAAAACGACGAGGGTATTGGCGTCGGCACCGGTTTCGGCAAGTGCCGCCAACACCTCGCCTATGCCTTCGTCCATGTGATGGATCATGCGCCGGTAGGTGGCGATGGATCCACCATCGACATGCGCGATGGCACCGTTGATGCGCCTGGATTCGTCGGCATCGTCGCGGGTCTCCCACGGCCAGTGCGGCGCGGTGTAATGCAGTGAAAGCATGAACGGGCGATCTTTTTGCTCGCGCACGTATCGGGCCGCCCGTGCCGACAACAGGTCGGTGAGGTAGCCTTCGCGTTGCACCCGGGTTTCGTTTTCCCAGAGGTCATGGTCACCGTTGCGGGCACTGTGCGAGAAGTAGTCGACGCCGCCGGCCATCGGTCCGAAGAAATATTCATAACCGCTTTTTTCCGGGCCGAAGTGGGGGCGGTAACCCAGGTGCCACTTGCCGATCAGAGCGGTGGAATAGCCGGCCGCCTTCAGCAACGAGGGCAGCGTCGGGTATCCGGGCGGCAGGCCCAGCGTCGGGTTTCCCTTTGCATTGGCCGCAAGGGGCTCCTCCGCCGCGCCGCGCAGGCGGTACTGGTAGCGTCCGGTGGCGAGCGCGAATCGGGTCGGCGAACACACCGGCGAGTTGGAATAGCCGTGCGTGAACGTCAGGCCTTCGCGCGCCATGCGGTCCAGGTTGGGCGAAACCCCGCCCGGCAGGCCGGAATCGCGCGCGCCGGTGCAGCCCAGGTCCGCGTAGCCGAGGTCGTCGGCCATGATGAAAATGAAATTCGGGCGGCGCATCTTCAGAGGCCGCCGGTGACCATCAGGACGTGTCCGCTGATGTAGTTGGCCTCCGGGGTGCAAAGCAGGTAGATCGAATTGGCAGCTTCTTCCGGCGTGCCGCCGCGGCCGAGGGGTATGCCGGCCTCCATCATGCGGACCTGTTGCGCCGGAATGCCGGCGGGCAGGGCGCGGCCCCCGACATCGACCGTGTTGCCCGGCTGGTCGACCGCCTGGGTCATGCGCGTGACGATGTAGCCGAATGCCACGGCATTGACATTGACCTTGTAGCGGCCCCATTCCTTGGCGAGGGTACGCGTCATGCCGGTGATGCCGGCCTTGGCGGTGGAATAGTTGGTTTGCCCGGCATTGCCGTGCGTGCCTGAGATCGACGACACATTGACCACCTTGCGGAACACTTCCCTCCCGGCCTCGGCGTCGCGCCTGGAAGCATCGCGGATGAAGCCGATGGCCGCGCGCAGGATGCGGAACGGCGCCTTCAGATGGACATCGAGCACGGCGTCGAATTGTTCATCGGTCATCTTCTGGATGACCGAATCCCAGGTGAACCCGGCATTGTTGACAATGATGTCGAGTCCGCCCCAGGTCTGGATGGCGGTGCCGACGAAGCGCTCGGCGAAACCGTCCTCGGTGACGCTGCCGGTGACTGCCACGGCTTCGCCGCCCATCGCGCGGATCGCGGCGAGTGTCTCCTCCGCCGGTTCGGCGTCGAGGTCATTGATGACCACCCGTGCGCCTTCGCTGGCGAGCTTGAGTGCGCAGGCGCGGCCTATGCCACGTCCCGAACCGCTGACAATGGCGACCTTTCCATCAAGATTTCCCATGGGGATGTCTCCGTTTCCCGTGTTGGCTGCGGCACTTGGCGGCCTCGCGGCGAGGCCGGCCGAGGTTCCGCTATTCGGCTGTCTCGGCGCGCGGCTTGGCGACGACTACGCCGGAATTGAGCAGGTTGCGCTCGGCGAGCGTTCGTATCAGGCCGTCGATGCCGCCGTTGCGTTCGATGACGACGTTGAAATTGGCGCTGTAGAGCTTCACCACGTCGACCCCGTCGGTACGCAGCTCATAGACGCGCCACGGCGAAGTCGCGCTGTCGCGCCGCAAGGTGACCTGCATGGCCGGTTGCGGCTGGTTGCCGGCGGTGCGCTGGCGTGTCACGGCCACCCGCACCAGTGCCTCCCTGGCGCCCGGGCCGATGGTGGTGGGAAGGGCCTCGAGAACGTCCCCCTTGTTGGTCACCAGGAGACGCGCCAGCACATGGACCAGCAACTGCCGGAATTCACGCTCCAGCGAACCGCGCTGGGCCGGCGTCGCCCCGGCCCAATGACGGCCGGTGGCCTCCCGGGTGATGCCGGCGAAGTCCATGTGCGGTGCGACCGCACGGTTGATGATGCCAACCGCCGCGGGAATGGCGCGCTCGCCAGCCAGTGCCTTTTCCTCGGACTGAAGCGCCCCACCCAGGGCGGTGATGACGCTGGCGACCAAGGCCTCCGGCTTGTCTTGAGCATGTGCGCCGAGAGCCGCGATGAAAAACAACAAGGCAGCGCAGGCAAGACGGAACGGGATGAATTTCAGCATGGCAACCAGCCGAATCGACAAGCTGCCGACGCGAGGGCGCCGTGGCGCCGGATGCTCACTTTCATCATGCGTGTACCCCTGCAAATTGGGTGGCCGGACAGGCCGGCGCGTTTCTCCTGCGAATTCTACGCTCCCGGCCACCCGGGCTTCCCGTCGCGCGAAAGCGTCGCGGGCGACTCACATGGTGTTTCGCGCCTTGAGTTCTTCCTCGCGCAAATCCTCGACATTCTCCACGATGCGCACCGCGATCGGCGCATCGCGATTGCGGACGGTCAGCTCCTCGCGCCGGAAGCGCGTTGCGTCCATGCCCGCGCGCGCCGCGACTGCTTCGGAAAAGATCAGCTGGCAGGCGAAATGCTTGGTCTGGTCTTGCAGGCGGCTCGCGGTATTGACCGCGTCGCCGACGGCTGTCAGATAGGTGGCGACGCCGCGTCCCATGTGCCCCACCACGGTCGAACCGCAGTGGATGCCAATGCCCATTTTCAGCGGGGCCGGCAGTTCCGCGCTCAATTCGTCGCTCAGACGGGCGACCGCGCGCGTCATCTCGCGGGCCGCCAGCAGTGCGTGGCGCGCGCCGGCGACGGCGCCGTCGTAGACGCCGAAGAGCGCCATCACCCCGTCGCCGGTGTACTGGTTGGTGATGCCGCCGGCGGCATCGATGGCCTGTCCGGTGGCCTCGAAATAGCGATTCAGGAGGAACACCACGTCGTAGGGCAGGCGCGACTCCGAAAGTCGGGTAAAGCCGCGTAGGTCGGCGAAGAGCACGCAGATTTCACGCTCCTCCCCGCTGATTCGCTCCTGTTGCGCGATGGCGCGCATGGGGTCGACGCCAACCGGAATCAGCGGCTCGATGGATATGTCGGTGAGCGGCCGGAGTTGGCAGGCCAGGCGGATGTGGGTGCCGGCCTTGACGCGTTCGAGCAGGCGGGCCTCGGCAGCCTCAGGCGGCGGCAATTTCGCGTATCCGGCCACGACGCGCACCCTGCAGGTCGAGCATCGCCCGCGCCCGCCGCATACCGACGCGTGTTCGATGCCGGCATTTCTGCTGCATTCAAGAATCGAGAAACCGCGCGGCATGGGGACGACACGGCCTCCGGGGTAGGTGACCCGGACCGATTGGCGGTGTTCGCGCCAGAGCCGCACGGCACGCAACGACAGGGTCAGGAACAACATTGCGGCAAAGGCAAGCATGATCAGCCTGCCGTTGTCGGCCAGTTCGGCCTGCATCGCTGCCGGGGGAATGCGCGCGTTCGCCAACAGGGACTGAAGGAACTGCGGGTCGCGCGCGAGCACGCTCGCTTCGCGCGCTCCGGAAACAAAGCCAAGCAGCGCGAGCAATGGGAAAACAACCGCGAACGTGTAGCCGGCGAGGATGAAACGCGAATAGCCGGGTTTGGAACGGAGCCAGAAATTCAGGCCGATGCACCCGTGTGTCCACGCGAGCAGGAGCAGGATGGTCTGGTTGATGGCGAGGTCCGGGCGCAGGTTCCAGAACACATGCAGCAGGAGGGTGTAGGTGTCCTGAAATCCGTAAGCCTGGCTGGCGCCCAGCGTGCCGAGGGTGTGCGCCACGAGCAGCAACGGAACGCACAAGCCGAGGATCAATTGCATCGCCTCTGCAAGCGGCATGCGCAGGGTGCGACGGTGGTAGACGGACCAGAAGGCCAGGCCCAGATGCACCAGGAGGGCTCCACCCAGAACCAGATTGCCGACAGGATTGCGCCATAGCGCCAGGAACAGGTCCCGACCCCCTTCCATCGCGCCAAGCGAGACCAGCCCGAGGCAATGGTTGGTCAGGTGCGTCAGCACAAAGAAAAAGAGGATCAACCCCGTCGCCAGTCTTGCCTGTCGAGCGAAGGCGGTCTGGCCGGAAGGAGCGGCGGGAGACGCAGTTTCGGACATTTGGTTCGGTGCCGGGTGCACGGAAGGGTTGATGGGCGGCATTGCGTGGCGGCTCAGGCCAGGAGCAATGTGGCCGCCCCTGTGGCCATGAACAGCGCGGCTGCCACGAAGCGCATTGCCGACAGGCGGAAGCGTTGCGCCAGGCGATTGCCCAGCAGCACCGCGGGGATGTTGGCGAGCATCATGCCCAGCGTCGTGCCGAGGGTCACGGTCACCGGCATGCCGAAGCGGGCACCCAGGCCAATGGTGGCGAACTGCGTCTTGTCGCCCATTTCGGCCAGAAAAAATGCCACCAGGGTGGTGACGAAAACGCTGCGCAGCGAGCGCGGTCCGCGCTCAAGCCGGTCAGGAAACAGGGCCCAGACCCCGAAAGCGATGAAGCTGGCGCCGACCACCCACATCGTGATGCGCGGACTCATCCACTGCGCGGCCAGCACCCCCAGGGTACCGGCCAGTGCGTGGTTTACAAGCGTGGCCACAAGGATGCCCCAGATGATGGGCATGCGTTCGTTATAACGGGCCGCTAGCGCGAAGGACAGGAGTTGGGTCTTGTCGCCGATTTCCGCCACCGCAACCAGGACGGTCGAGGTGGCAAACGCGGTGATGGTACCTTCGATCACCGCTGGCCGGCGCTCAATCGTCAGGCGGCAAAGGCGCCATCGCCCCGGCCTCGGCGCGGTGCGGGCATTGCTCCTTGACGCAATCAGCGTAGAGCGAAAGCGAGTGGTCGTTAAGCGCGAATCCCCGCTCGGCGGCGATGCGGTTCTGGCGCCTTTCGATTTCCGCGTCGTAGAACTCCTCGACCCGCCCGCATTGCAGGCAAACCAGATGGTCGTGGTGCGAGCCTTCGTTGAGTTCGAATACCGATCGGCCGGATTCGAAATGGTGGCGCTGCAACAGGCCGGCCTGTTCGAACTGGGTCAAGACCCGATACACGGTGGCCAGACCGACCTCGATGCGCTCCGCCAGCAATTGCCTGTACACGTCCTCTGCGCTCATGTGGCGAACGCCGCTGGTCTGGAACAGTTCCAGGATGCGCAGACGCGGACCGGTCGCCTTTAGACCGATATTGCGCAGGCCGTCCGGGTTCTGGGGAGCTACGGGCTTGGCGGGAAGGCGGGATTGCGGCATGAGGGAGCGGCGGTTGTCCTGGCCGACGGATGGGAAAGCGACTGATGCGTTCGTGGATGTTGCGGAAAACCGGTGTCCGGCATTGCTGCGCTCCGCAGTGCCACAACCCCTTTAAAGTATCATACTGGGTTTGGTCCAAGCGCGCCGCCAACTGCGCCGGAATTCCCCTTGCTCAACCGCCTGAACCTTCCCTTTCGACAGGCCTTTTTCTGGGCCTCGACGCTGCTTGTCGCCGGTTGCGCGTCCGACGCTTCGCTGCAGCGCTATGTGCCGCAGATCGTGACGCCCTACCGCATGGATATCCAGCAGGGCAATTTTGTGACCCAGGAAATGGTCGACAAGCTTGCGGTGGGCCAGACCCGCGATCAGGTCAGGTTCATTCTCGGCACTCCGTTGTTGACCGACGTGTTTCATGCCAACCGCTGGGACTATGTGTTCCGTTTTTCGCGTGGCTGGAACCAGCCCGAGAGCCGCAGGCTCGTGATTTACTTCGACGCCGACAGCCGGGTTTCGAAATGGGATGCCGATGTACCGGCACCCGCCCCGGCGGCAAGTGACGCTGCGGCCAAGCCGGCGGCGCCTTCGCCGGCGAATCCGCCCGTGGCTGCGCCGCCGTCCACGGGAGCGAACGCGGGGGAAGCCGGTTCTTCCGGGGGTGCACAAGCGCTTGCCGCTGCGCCGCCAGCGGCGCCGTCAGCGGTCACGGCACCGCATTCCCAGCCCGCTGCCGCGGCCCCGGTTCCGGCCGCTGCCGCGACAGTGCCGCCCGCATCAAAACCGACCGAGCCCAAACCGGCGGTTCCTGCGCCCGTATCGGCGCCGCCGAGCGCCGCGCCCCGGGATGTCCTTGCGGTACTCGAGGAGTGGCGCGCTGCATGGTCGGCGCGCGATGTCGAGAAATACCTGTCGATGTATGCGCCGACCTTCAAGCCGGCGGCCGGAATGTCGCGGGGCAAATGGGAACTGTCGCGGCGTGAGCGCCTGAAGCGCGCGAGTTTTGTCGTGGTGAAAGTGGTTGATCCGCAGGTGACGGTGGCAGGTAGCGACGCCGCGGCGATTTTCACCCAGGTTTATGAATCCGATACCCTCAAGGAGTCCGGGCGCAAGAAGCTGGCGCTGGTGATGTTGAATGACGGCAAATGGCGCATTCGCGAGGAAACGTTCGAGAAGTGATTCCATGGTCAAAATGAAAGTGGTGGTGGCCGGCGCAGGTGGCCGGATGGGGCAGATGCTCGTCGATGCCGTTCGCTCCAGCGGTGATTGCCTGCTGCACGGGGCAATCGATGTTCCGGGGGCACCTGCGATCGGGCGTGATGCGGGCGCGTCTGCCGGTGTGCCCACGGGCGTGATCGTATCGAGCGATGCTCAGGCGGCGCTCGCGGGTGCGGATGTCCTGATTGACTTCACGCGGCCGGAAGGAACGCTGCTGCATCTCGAATTGTGCCGCCGGCTGGGCGTCAGTGCGGTAGTCGGCACAACCGGGTTCGACGCTGCCGGCAAGGAAGCCATCGCCGCGGCCGCACGCGACATCGGTGTGGTGTTTGCGCCGAACATGAGCGTGGGGGTCAATCTTGCCTTTAAACTTGTCGAGTTGGCGGCCGGGGCAATTGGCCCGGGCTACGATGTCGAGATCGTGGAGGCGCATCACCGCAACAAGGTGGACGCCCCTTCGGGGACGGCTCTGCGCATGGGGGAAATCGCCGCCCGGGCGCTGGGGCGGGATCACGATGCCGTTGCCGTGTTCGACAGAAAAGGGGAAACCGGTGTCCGGCGCGATGAGAGCATCGGCTATGCGGTGGTAAGGGGCGGCGACCTGGTGGGCGACCACACGGTCATGTTTCTCGGGCAGGGTGAGCGCATCGAGATCACCCACAGGGCTTCGAGCCGTTCCACCTATGCGCAGGGCGCCCTGCGCGCCTGCCGCTTCCTGCGTGAGAGCGGTGTCGGCTTGTTCGACATGCACGACGTGCTCGGGATACGCTAGGGGCGGCGATCCGGTCCGCCGGGTGTGCGTCGCGCTACATGCGCCAAAACAGGCCATTTGGCCCTGAAATCGGGCACGGCGTTTGCTTTTTGCTAAAGTGCGTGAAAGGCAGAAGGCAATGAACAACATATTCGACGAGCTTTACGCCCCTGGCGGTACGGTACGCAACCACTACGCCGCCTACAAGGATTGGCTGGCCGGCGTGGCGCCTGCCCAGATTGCGCAGAAACGTGCCGAGGCCGATTCGGCGTTTCACCGCTACGGCATCACCTTTGCCGTATACGGCGAGGAAGCCGGCACCGAACGCCTGATTCCCTTCGACATCCTGCCGCGCATCATTCCGGCGAACGAATGGCGCATGCTCGAAACCGGCTTGCGGCAGCGCGTCTCCGCTTTGAACGCCTTCATCCATGATATCTACTCCGCGCAGCGCATCGTCAAGGCCGGCCTGATCCCTCCCGAGCAGGTTTTTTGCAACGCCCAATACCGTCCCGAGATGCAGGACATCGCGGTGCGCAACAACCTTTATGCACTGATTTCGGGCGTCGACATCGTCAGGGCGGCATTGCCCAACACCTCATCGGATGCTGCCGAGTATTACGTGCTGGAAGACAACCTGCGCGTCCCGTCCGGCGTGTCCTACATGCTCGAGGACAGGCGCATGATGATGCGGTTGTTCCCGGAACTCTTTTCGCGCTATGGTGTGGCACCTGTGGAGCATTACCCGGATTTGTTGCTCGACACCCTGCGCCAGGCAGCGCCTTCGGGAAGCGACGATCCAACGGTGGTGGTGCTTACGCCCGGGGCCTACAACAGCGCCTATTTCGAACATGCGTTCCTCGCCCAGCAGATGGGAGTCGAACTGGTCGAAGGGCAGGACATGTTCGTGCATGACGAAACGGTGTTCATGCGAACCACCCAGGGCCCGAAGCGGGTGGATGTGATTTATCGGCGCATAGACGACGATTTCCTCGACCCGCTGGCGTTCCGGCGCGATTCGGCGCTGGGCGTGGCCGGTTTGCTCTCGGTCTATCGCGCTGGGCGCGTTTCGCTGGCCAATGCCATCGGCACCGGGGTGGCCGATGACAAGTCCATTTATCCTTATGTTCCGGACATGATCCGCTTTTATCTTTCGGAAGAGCCGATCATCAAGAACGTACCGACCTACCAGTGCCGCAAGGCCGACGAGTTGTCCTACGTGCTTGCCAACATGGCCGATCTGGTGGTCAAGGAGACCCACGGCGCCGGGGGCTACGGCATGCTGGTGGGACCGGCCTCGACCAAGGCAGAGATCGATGACTTCCGGGCGCGGGTGAGTGCCGCGCCGGACAAGTACATCGCACAGCCGACACTGGCCTTGTCTGCCTGCCCGACATTCGTCGAATCCGGCATCGCCCCGCGGCATATCGACCTGCGCCCGTTCGTGCTTTCCGGCAAGGAAGTGCGCATGGTACCGGGCGGATTGACAAGGGTGGCCCTCAAGGAAGGTTCGCTGGTGGTGAACTCCTCCCAGGGGGGCGGCACCAAGGACACCTGGATTCTGGAGAACTGACATGCTTTCCAGAACCGCTGATCACCTTTACTGGATGGCGCGCTATACCGAGCGTGCCGAGAACCTGGCCCGCCTGCTGGACGTCACTTACAGGATGTCGCTCCAGATGCATGCATCCTCCGGAGGGTACTGGGGGGCGGCGCTGGGCATTACCGGACTCGAGGTTGCCTACAAGGCGAAGTACGGAGAGAAGATCGAGGCGGCCAACGTGCTGCGCTTCATGGCGGTCGATCTCGACAACTCGTCCTCACTGTTGTCGAGCCTGAAGGCGGCGCGCGAAAACTGCCACGCCGTGCGCGGCACCGTCACCTCCGAGGTGTGGGAAACCATCAACACGACCTGGCTGGAAGCCCGCACATCCGCGGCGCAACTCGCGCAGGGGGCGATCCAGGGGAGCGACCTGACCAAGTATTTCGAATGGGTCAAGTTCCGCTCGCACCTCTCGCGCGGCGTCACGGTCGGCACCATGCTGCAGGACGAGTCTTTCCATTTCATCCGGCTGGGAACCTTCCTCGAGCGAGCGGACAATACCGCGCGCATCCTCGACGTGAAATACGACGAACTGGCACCCGAGGACACGACCAGCAACGAGTATTACGAATGGGGCGCGCTTTTGAGGTCGGTGTCCGCTTTCGAGATCTACCGCAAGGTCTATCGCGACGTCATCACGCCCAACCGCGTCGCTGAACTGCTGATACTGCGGGAGGACATGCCGCGATCCCTGCATGCCTGCATGAAGGAAGTGCACCAGATACTCGGGCAGGTGGCCAATGCGCGTTCGCGCGAGACCCAGCGCATCGCGGGCATGGGCTACTCCGAACTGCGCTACGGACGAATCGATGACATTCTCGGCGTCGGTGTGCATGTCTACCTGACCGGATTCCTGGACAGCATCGCCGGACTCGGGAACCGGATCGCGCAGGACTTCCTGGTGCCGATGTCCTGATGGTCGCGACAGCCGCGGCTTTCAACCTTAGTCAATCCGGCCGGGACCCCCATGCTGCTTGATATCCGACACGAAACGCTCTATCGCTATTCCACGACCGCGCGTTACAGCATCCAGAGCATGCGGCTTTCGCCGCGCTCCGATGCAGGCCAGCGCATCCGTCACTGGAAGATCGAAGCACCCGGGCGGCGCTGGCGCCAGTTCGACGCCTACGGAAACGCGGTCGACACGATCTCCATCGTTGAACCCCATGACGAAGTGTCGGTGATTGCCATGGGTCAGGTTGAAACAGCGGACGAGCGTGGCCAGTTCCTGCCCGAGGATTCTTCGGTTCCGCCACTCGCTTTCGCCCTGCCGACGGCAACGACGATGCCCGATGATTCGCTGGCTGCATTGGGAGGCAAAGTCCTCGGCGCGGGTGCGCCGGGTGTGGCCGGCTTCGAGCACCTGATGAACGCGGTGTGCTCGCACCTGGAGTACAAGCCTGGAAGTACTGATGTATATGCAACCGCGGCGGAGGTCTGGGCGCTGGGCAAAGGGGTATGCCAGGACATGTCACATGTGTTCCTGGCCGCCTGCCGCTCGATGGCGGTGCCGGCGCGTTACGTCAGTGGCTACGTCCTGGACCCGGGGCGCCCGGCGGCTTCCCATGCGTGGGTGGAGGCCTGGGTAGCCGAGGCCAGGCGCGGGGCCGGGGCCTGGATCGGACTTGACATTGCGCACAACCGGTTGGCCGGGCCGGAACTCTGCAGGGTTGCCGTCGGGCGTGACTACATGGATGCCGGGCCGATCCGCGGCGCCCGACTGGGCGGGGTGGAGGAAGTCATGTCCGTAAGGGTGCTGGTGTCGGCAGCCGGTTGATTTTGCCGCCTGCTCGTCGGCGCTGCGGCGATACAATTCGTCCGGCTGCGCATCGCAGCGAACAACAACAGATGGAACCGCCCCAAAATGACCTATTGCGTCGCCGTCCGGCTTGATGCCGGCCTGGTGTTTCTTTCCGATTCGCGCACCAACGCAGGTGTCGACCAGATCAGCACCTTCCGCAAGATGCACATCTATGAGGTGCCGGGTGAGCGCGTGATGGTTCTCCTGACCGCCGGCAATCTCGCGGTCAGCCAGGCGGTGGCGAGCGGACTGAAGGCCCAGATGGGCAACCCGGGCGAAAAGAGTCTCGCGTCCTGCCCCAACATGTTCTCGGCGGCCAAGCTGGTGGGGGATGCGGTACGCAAGGTTTACGCACGCGATGCGCAGGCACTCCAGGAGTTCGGCATCGAGTTCAATGTCAACCTGATTTTCGGCGGACAGGTCGGCGACGAGGAACCGCGGCTTTTCAACGTGTATTCCGCGGGCAACTTCATTGAGGCCACTGGCGAAACCCCGTATTTCCAGATCGGCGAATCAAAGTACGGCAAGCCGATTCTTGATCGCGTGATCGGCGGCGGTTTGAGCCTCGACGAGGTCGCCAAGTGCGCGCTGATTTCGATGGATTCGACCATCAAGTCAAACCTCTCGGTGGGCTTGCCGCTTGACCTGATGTGCTATGAGCGCGATTCACTCAAGGTGACCAAGCACAAGCTGATCGACTCCCGCGACGAGTACTTCGCTTCGATCCGCGGCAGCTGGGCCGAGCAGCTCAAGAAAGTCTTCAACGAACTGCCTGAACCGGGCTACTGGAAGGTCTGATCCGCCTGCAAGCCGGCTTGGCTCGCCGTGTGTGGCGAACGGCCTTTACTGCCGCAGCGTTTCCACCAGGTCGGTTTCGATCGCAAGAACGGATTTGGGGTTCGTCAGTTCCCCGCCATCTATCAGAAAGACGTCCTCGGCACGCTCGCCCAGCGTAGTGATCTTCGCGGTTTGCAGGTTGATTCCGTGGCGCGACAATGCCAGCGCTATCCGGTACAACAGGCCTGGCCGGTCGCCAGCGGTGACCGAAAGGATGAAACGCTGCGCCCTTTCGTCCGGGCGGATGTTGACCGCCGGTTCGATGGCGAAGTGTCGTGCCTGCCGCGATACCCTTCCCGTGATGGGCGGTTTGGGCGCCTCCCTGGACGAAAGTGAAAGAATCAGGTCGCGCTCGACGAGTTCCGGTTGTCCGTGCGCACCCGCATAGCTGCCGCCGGCATCCATCACGAGGAAGGTATCGAGCGCATAGCCGTTTCGCGTGGTATGGATCTTGGCGTCGAGGATGTTCAGGTTCAGGCGGTCGAAGAAGCCGCAGATGCGCGCGAAAAGGTCGGGTTGGTCACGCACATAGACCATGACTTCCAGTCCTTCGCCGATGGGTGAAAAGCGCGCCCGTACCACCGGCTCGGTCGCGTCGATGCGGGCCACCAGAGCCCGGGTTTGCCAGGCGATCTCCTTGGCATCGTGGCGCAGGAAGTAAGCCATGTCCAGCTGGTTCCAGAGCGCCTGGTGGGCGGTGTCGGAAAAGCCGTAGAGCGAAAGGATGCGCAACGCTTCGGACTGCTTTTCCTGAAGGTCGGAGTCGAAGCTGAACTGGCCGCCGGATTTCTGGCTGCCCAGCAGCCGCCGCGTTGCACGGAAGAGATCCTCCAGCAGCTTGCCCTTCCAGGCGTTCCAGACCTTGGGGCTGGTGCCGCGGATGTCTGCCACGGTCAGGAGGTACAAGGCGATAAGATGCCGTTCGTCGCGCACGATGGCCGCGAAGCGACGAATCGTGTCGGGGTCGGACAAATCCTGCTTTTGCGCCACCGCCGACATCGTCAAATGGTGCTGGACCAGGAACACCACAAGCTCGGTGTCCTCGCGGCTGATGCCGTGCGCCTTGCAGAATGACCGGGCGTCGGCGCGCCCCAGCAATGAATGGTCGCCGCCGCGCCCCTTGGCGATGTCATGGAACAGCGCGGCCACGTAGATCAGCCAGTGGCGTTCGAAACTCGCGATCAGGCGCGAGCACATCGGGTATTCGTGGGCAAATTCGAGCATCGTGAAGCGCCTTACATTGCGCACCACGGTGAGGATGTGCTGATCCACGGTATAGACGTGGAACAGGTCATGTTGCATCTGCCCGATGATTTTCTTGAACGGCGGCAGGTAGCGCCCCAGGATGCCCCATTGGTTCATGCGCCGGAGTTCATGAACCAGGCCGCGCGGGCTTTGCAGGATGCGCATGAATCGTTCGCGATTGGCCGGGTCGCGCCGGAACTCCGCGTCCATCCGGTTGCGCGAGCGCCACAGGGCACGCAAGGTCGGCGCGGTCATGCCTTTAAGGTCGGCATGCTCCTGGAGCAGCTGGAAACATTCGAGCAAGGCTCCCGGATGGTTCTCGAAAACGGCGGGATCGCTCGCGGCGAGCATGTCGCGTTCGGCGTGGAAGCGCTCGTTGATCGGGTGCGCCTCGAAGGCGGCGCCCGGGAACAACTGGCTGGCGATGTTCTGCAGCAGGATCGTGTTGAGCTGGATGATCCATCGGCAATTGACGTAATAGCGTTGCATCAGCTGTTCGCTGGCCCGCCTGGAGTCTGTCGCCGCATATCCGAAGGCCTGCGCAAGCTGCATCTGATGGTCGAAAAGCAGGCGGTCCTCGCGGCGGCCGGCGATCAGGTGCAGGCGGACGCGGATCGCCTGCAACAGGGTTTCACGCTTGCCGAGCATGGCCGCTTCATTGCGGGTGATCATGCCGCGCGCCGCCAGCTCGCGCCAGCTGGTACCGAGGTTCGCGGCCCTGGCTATCCAGAGGATGACCTGCAGGTCACGCAGGCCGCCGGGACTCTCCTTGCAGTTCGGCTCCAGGCTGTACGGTGTGTCCTGGTGTTTTGTATGGCGCTGCTCGAGTTCCAGCTTTTTCGCGGTATAGAAGTCGCGCGGATTGAGGTGGGCGCGGGTACCCACCTGCAAGTCGAGAAACAGCTTCGTGTTGCCTGCCAGGAGCCTGGCCTCGATCAGGGTGGTCTGGACGGTGACGTCGGCGGCGGCTTCGCTGAAGCATTCATCGAGTGACCGGATGCTGTGGCCGACCTCGATTCCGATATCCCAGAAAAGTCCGATCAGGGCTTCAAGCGCGCTCTTGGTCTCAGGCGAGGCGTCGTCCGGTAGCAGCAGCAGAACATCCACATCGGAATACGGATAGAGTTCGCCACGACCGTATCCGCCTACGGCTACAAGCGAGGCGTGATCACCGAGGCCGGCGTCGCGCCACAGGGTCGCAAGCACGCGGTCGACAAGCTTGCAGTGCGCAGTCAACAGGCGGCGCGCCGAACCGCGGTTGCTGAAATCGGCAAAAATGGCCTTGCGGCCGGTCAACAGTTCCTGACGGTAGCGTGTTGCGAACGCGTTCTGTGCGACGGCTGACACGATGGCTTCCGGGCCGGTTCAGGCGAGGGCGGCAGGTTTGTTGCTCGCCGGCGCCAGCGCCAACGCGGCCGCTGGAATCCCTGGCATCCCGGGCGAAACGGTAAGCACTTCGTAGCCGGTTTCGGTGACCAATACCGTGTGCTCCCATTGTGCGGAGAGGCTGTGATCCTTGGTGACTATCGTCCAGCCATCGGCGAGTTCGCGGATTTCCCGCCTGCCGGCATTGATCATGGGTTCGATAGTGAAAATCATGCCGGCCTTGAGCTCGGCCAGGGTGCCGGGCTTGCCGTAGTGCAGGACCTGTGGTTCCTCGTGAAAGCGGGTGCCGATGCCATGGCCGCAGAACTCGCGCACAACCGAATAGCCGTGCTTTTCCGCATGTGTCTGGATGACATGGCCGATGTCGCCGAGGTGGGCGCCCGGTCGAACCTGGAGGATGCCTGCCCACATGCATTCAAGTGTGACATCGCAGAGACGGCGGGCGGCGATGGAGGGCTCTCCAACGTGGAACATGCGGCTGGTGTCGCCGTGGTAACCATCCTTGATGGTGGTGATGTCGAGATTGACCACGTCACCCTTGCGCAACACCTTGTCCCCGGGGATGCCGTGGCACACCTGGTTATTGACCGAGGTGCAGATCGACTTCGGGTAGGGACGATAGCCCGGCGGGCAGTAGCCCAGGGGAGCCGGGATCGTGCCCTGCACCACAGTCATGTACTCGTGGCATAGCCTGTCGAGTTCGCCGGTGGTCACACCGGGGCGAACGTGGGGTGTGATGTAATCGAGCACTTCGGCCGCCAGCCTGCCGGCGATGCGCATTTTTTCGATGTCTTCTGGTGTCTTGAGCGCAATACCCATGGCGGGTTTCGGCGATATCCCGCAAGGGCTAACGCCAGACCTTTGATTGAATGACCGGAACCGGCTATAATATCGGGCTGTCCGGTGATTTTCAAAGCCATTTTTAAATCTGATGGCCATGATCCCCGCGCGAAGCCGCAGTAGGCTCCGCTCAGATTGGGGTTTAGGCCGCAATGATTTGAAATCTAAGGACAAATTCACACTCCTGCCATTTTGGGGTGGCTTGGGCAAACGGCGTCAATCGCCGGTCCGGCTGCCGGCGGGAGGAGGCCAACCCTGAAATTGGAGCATTTGTCATGTCAACCACCATGCGCGAGATGCTGGAAGCCGGCGTTCACTTCGGCCACCAGACACGTTTCTGGAATCCGAAGATGGCGCCTTACATCTTCGGTCATCGCAACAAGATCCACATCGTCAATCTCGAGAAAACGCTCGAGCTCTACAACGATGCAATGAAGTACCTGCGTACCCTTGCGGCGAACAAGGGCACCATCCTGATGGTCGGCACCAAGCGCCAGGCGCGCGAGATCGTCGCCGAAGAGGCGCAGCGCGCCGGCATGCCCTACGTCGACGCCCGCTGGCTCGGCGGCATGCTGACCAACTTCAAGACTGTCAAGGCCTCGATCAAGCGCCTCAAGGAAATGGAAACGGCCGTCGAAGCCGGCGAGGTTGAAAAGATGTCCAAGAAGGAGGCGCTGATGTTCAAGCGCGAGATGGACAAGCTGCAGAAGTCGATCGGTGGGATCAAGAACCTGGTAGCCCTGCCGGACGCGATTTTCGTGATCGACGTCGGTTACCACAAGATTGCCATCACCGAAGCTGCCAAGCTTGGCGTGCCGGTTGTCGCGATCGTCGATACCAACCACTCTCCGGATGGGGTTGCCTATGTGATTCCGGGCAATGACGATTCTTCGCGCGCGATTCGCTTGTATGCGCGTGGCGTCGCCGATGCGATCCTTGAGGGCCGTGCGCAATCGATCAACGAAATCGTCGCCACCGGCGGCGACGAGTACGTGGAAGTAGAGGCAGCCTGACATGGCAAGGGCCCGCAAGGGCCCGCCTGTCATGGCAAGGTGGCTGTCCGCGATGCCGCGCGAGCGGCGGATGAATGGTTCTCAAGCTTGTATTTCGCAATTTTTCGCATCTACACTTCCGTATCTACACTTCTTCAATAGCAAGCAGGATTCCCAGCAAAATGGCTGCAATTACCGCAGGAATGGTCGCAGAATTGCGCGCGAAGACCGACGCGCCGATGATGGAATGCAAGAAGGCACTGACCGAGGCTGATGGCAACCTCGACAAGGCCGAGGAAATCCTTCGCGTACGGCTTGGCAACAAGGCCAGCAAGGCTGCCACGCGCGTGGCGGCCGAAGGCGTGGTCGCGATCAATGTGTCCGCCGATGGAAAGTCGGGGGCGATAGTCGAGATCAACTCGGAAACAGACTTTGTCGCCAAGAACGACGATTTTGTGGCATTTTCCAGGAAGCTGGCCGAGATTGTTGCCGGCACGAATCCGGCCAACGTCGAGGCTTTGTCGGCGACCGCGCTCGATGGCGCGACCGTCGACGAAGTGCGCAAGGCGCTGGTGGGCAAGATCGGCGAGAACATGTCGATCCGCCGCTTCACGCGTTTCCAGGCCGTCGGGCGCCTGGTGAGTTATGTGCATGGCGGCTCGAAAATCGGCGTGGTGATCGACGTCTCGGGTGGCGACGAGCAACTCGGGAAAGATCTCGCGATGCATATCGCGGCATCCAAACCGAAATCGCTTGATGCGTCCGGCGTTCCCGCGGAACTTCTCGAGACCGAGCGGCGTATCGCCATCGAGAAGGCGCGCGAAGACAAGAAGCCCGAGGCGATGCTCGAAAAGATCGCCGAAGGCACCGTCCAGAAATATCTCAAGACCGTGACCCTGCTCGGCCAGGTCTTTGTCAAGGCCGAGGACGGCAAGCAGACCATCGAGCAATTGCTCAAGGCCAAGGGGGCAACGGTGAACGGGTTCGCGCTTTATATCGTGGGCGAGGGCATCGAAAAGAAGGTGACGGACTTCGCCGCCGAGGTCGCCGAGCAAATGGCCGCGGCAAGGAAGCAGTAACCGGAAAATCGGGCCTTTCGGGGCCCGTTTTTTTGTCACCCAGGACCCAGGTTCTTCATCGAGCGAGCATGCCGGATACACCCAAATACAAGCGCTTCCTACTCAAACTGTCGGGCGAGGCCCTGATGGGCGACGACGCCTATGGCATCAATCGCGCCACCATCGAGCGAATCGTGGGCG
Organism: Burkholderiales bacterium; assembly: GCA_965279115.1. Taxonomy (GTDB): domain Bacteria; phylum Pseudomonadota; class Gammaproteobacteria; order Burkholderiales; family JAEUOS01; genus JAEUOS01. Next base: position 580,554 of record OZ257137.1, on the reverse strand, counting down.
AGATCGCGAGTGTCGCGAAACTCGACGTTGAAATGAGCATCGTCATCGGGGGGGGCAACATCTTCCGCGGCGTCGCGCCGGGTGCCCAAGGCATGGACCGGGCCACCGCCGACTACATGGGCATGCTTGCCACCATCATGAACGCGCTGGCGCTGCAGGACGCGATGAAGCAGCAAGGCATCGTTGCGCGGGTGCAGTCGGCGTTGTCGGTCGAGCAGGTGGTCGAACCGTATATCCGCAACAAGGCGCTGCGCTATCTGGAGGAGGGCAAGGTGGTGATTTTCGCCGCCGGGACCGGCAACCCTTTCTTCACCACCGACACGGCTGCAGCCCTGCGTGCCTCCGAAATGGGCGCCGAGATCGTGCTCAAGGGAACCAAGGTCGACGGTGTGTATACGGCCGATCCGAACCGGGACCCGAAGGCGACGCGTTATGACACCATCACCTTTGATGAGGCCATCATCAAGCACCTTAAAGTGATGGATGCCACGGCGTTTGCCCTTTGCCGCGACCAAAAGTTGCCAATCAGTGTCTTTTCGATCCTTTCGCCCGGTGCGCTCAAGCGCATAATCATGGGTGAAAACGAAGGTACACTCGTCCACGTCTGACCCATTCGCCAGGGGAATGCGATGACCATTGCCGATATCCGCAAGTCGACCGAGCAAAAAATGCAGAAGTCGATCGAGGCATTCAAGAACGACCTTTCGAAGGTGCGCACCGGTCGTGCGCATGTGGGCTTGCTCGACCACATTCAGGTTGACTACTACGGTACCGGAATGCCGATCAATCAGGTTGCCAATGTGACCTTGATCGACGCCCGTACCATCGGTGTGCAGCCCTGGGAGAAAAAGATGGTACCGGTGGTGGACAAGGCCATCCGGGAATCCGATCTTGGCCTCAACCCGTCGACGATGGGTGACATGATCCGCGTGCCGATGCCCGCGTTGACCGAACAGCGCCGCAAGGAACTGGTCAAGGTTGTCAAGAGCGAGGGCGAAGACGCGCGCATCGCGGTACGCAACCTGCGCCGCGATGCCAACGAGCAGTTGAAGAAGCTTCTCAAGGACAAGGCCGTTTCCGAGGACGAGGAGCGACGCGCCCAGGATGAAGTGCAGAAGCTGACGGACCGTTTCGTCGGCGAGATCGAAAAGCTCCTGACGGCGAAGGAAGCCGAAGTGATGGCGGTTTGACCGCCCCCCAAACCAAGCCCGACCTTTCCGGAACCCGGTTCAGATGAGTTCGACCCAATCCATCCCGCAGGTGACTACCATTCCAAGGCATGTGGCGATCATCATGGATGGCAACGGTCGTTGGGCGACGCGCCGCTTCCTGCCTCGTGTGGCCGGGCACCAGCGCGGCGTCGAAGCCGTTCGCGAAGCCGTGCGCGCCTCGATCGAACGTGGCGTGCAATATCTCACGCTGTTCGCGTTTTCGTCGGAGAACTGGCGGCGCCCCGAAGAGGAAGTGTCCATCCTCATGCAATTGTTCAGGATGGTGCTTGAGCAGGAGGTCGCCAAGCTTCACGTCAGCGGCGTGCGCCTCAAGATCGTCGGTGATCTGACTCGCTTTGACAGCCGTTTGCGTGAGCTGATCCGTCGTGCGGAGGCCAAGACCGAAGGCAATACCAAGCTTGTGCTGACGGTGTGTGCCAATTATGGCGGGCGCTGGGACATCATCCAGGCAACCCATGCCTTGATCGCTGCCCGCCCGGAACTCGCGTCGAGCTTTACAGAATCCGATCTTGAGCCTTACCTTGCCATGGCACACGCGCCAGAGCCGGATCTTTTCATCCGCACCGGCGGCGAAATGCGCATAAGCAACTTCCTGATATGGCAACTTGCCTATGCGGAGTTGTTCTTTACCGATACCTTCTGGCCTGATTTCAATGCCCGGACCCTCGACGAAGCGATCGCATCCTACCGTCATCGCGAGCGCCGTTTCGGACAGACCAGCGAACAGGTCCGCGAGTCCCGATGGCGCGGGCGTGACGAGGTGGCCAAGGTTGCACCGGTAGATTCCCGCGCCAATGCTTAGGGCGCGGGTCATCACGGCGCTGGTTTTGCTGGCGCTGTTGGTGCCTGCGCTTGCCTTCATGCCGATCACCGGCTGGGCATTGTTCGTACTTATGTTCATGGCGGCCGCGGCCTGGGAGTGGGCACGACTGTGCGGTTTCGGGGCGGGGCTTGCCATCGCATACTCCTGCGGAATCGTGCTGGCGGCGCTTGCATTTCTCGCCACTTCGGCGCAGGCCGGAAGCGAGATAACGCTGGCTGCATATGTGTTGTCAGCGGTTTGCTGGACACTGATTTCCGGCTGGTGGTTCGCGAAGGGACCGGCAGCGCCGCATCGCGGGGCGCTCGCCTTGCTGGGCGTTTTCGTGCTTCTGCCATGCTGGTGGGCTGTCGTTCAAGCGCGTGCGGCGGGAGCACTGTTCATGTTTCTCCTGATGGGTCTGATCTGGGTGGCGGATATCGCTGCCTATTTCGCCGGGCGCGCATTCGGGCGCCACAAGCTTGCGCCGGCGGTCAGCCCTGGAAAGACCTGGGAAGGCGCGCTCGGCGGCATGACCGGTGGTGTCGTGCTTGCGGTGGTTTGCGCCTATGTGACCACAGCGTCCGGAGGTATCTACGACTCCTGGTTCGCCTGGCTGTTCGGGTTTGCGGGGCGCAATGGCCCGGCAGGCTTGCTGGCGGCCCTTGCCGTCGTGCTTGCATTGGTCGGCATGAGCATCGTCGGTGACCTGTTCGAGTCACTGCTCAAACGGCGCGCCGGCGTCAAGGACAGCAGCGGCCTCTTGCCAGGACACGGTGGGGTACTGGATCGAATCGATTCCCTGATTCCCACCATGCCGCTGGCCATGCTCATTCACGCCCTTGTGCGCGCCTCCTGAAGAAAGCCCAGTGCGTTTACTCACTCTCCTTGGTTGCACCGGCTCGATTGGCGAAAGCACGCTCGATGTCGTGGCGCGTCATCCGGACCGCTTTCGCGTATTCGCCCTGGTCGCGCGAACGAGTGTCGAAAAAGTGTTCGCGCAGTGCATGTTGCACAAGCCGCGATTCGCCGTCATGACCGACGATTCCGCCGCCGCAGACCTGCGTCGACGATTGAAGGCGGCGGGAATGGCAATAGAGGTTCTACAAGGCGTGGCAGGCGCGATCGAGGTTTCCGGGGCGGCCGAGGTCGACACCGTTGTCGCCGCGGTGGTGGGTGCCGCCGGACTCAAGCCGGCATTGGCCGCCGCGCGCGCGGGGAAACGGATCCTGCTTGCCAACAAGGAGGCGCTGGTGATGGCCGGGCCGGTATTTCTGGACGCTGCCGAGCGAGGGGGGGCGACCATATTGCCGGTCGACAGCGAGCACAACGCGATCTTCCAGTCGCTGCCGGCCGGGTTCAGGCGCGGACTGCAGGGTTCAGGCGTGCGCCGGATCCTCCTCACGGCTTCGGGCGGGCCATTCAGGACGACGCCGCTTGAGCAACTGGCCGACGTCACGCCGGACCAGGCATGCGCGCATCCCAACTGGGTGATGGGGCGCAAGATTTCGGTTGACTCCGCCACCATGATGAACAAGGGGTTGGAGGTTATCGAGGCGCACTGGCTTTTCGGTGCGGCCGGCAGCCAGATTGAAGTGGTCATCCACCCGCAAAGCGTGATCCACTCGATGGTCGAGTACGCCGACGGATCGGTACTGGCACAACTGGGCAACCCGGATATGCGCACTCCCATAGCGCAGACATTGGCCTATCCGGACCGCATTGAAGCGGGGGTTGCGCCATTCGACATATTCAAACTGGCGCAGTTCACCTTCGAGGCGCCCGATTTCACGCGATTTCCATGTCTCGCTCTCGCCTACGCCGCGCTGGACGCCGGCGGTACGGCGCCAGCGACGCTCAATGCAGCCAATGAAATCGCGGTCGAGGCCTTTCTTGCCGGCAGGCTGGCCTTTTCGCGCATTTCCGCCGTGGTTGAGCGCGTCATGGAGGCGTTGCCGGCGGGCCCGATGTGCAGTCTCGACGACGTGCTGGCCGCCGATGCGGCCGCCCGCGCCATGGCAAGGATGAACCTTCAATGAACCTGCTTTCGACTGCCGCCGCATTCCTGGTCGCGCTTGGCGTGCTGATCGCCTTTCACGAATACGGGCACTACCTTGCGGCGCGGCTCTGCGGTGTCAAAGTGCTCCGGTTCTGCCTTGGTTTCGGCCGGCCGATCGTGTCGCGACGGTTTGGACGCGACGGCACCGAATGGGCATTGGCAGCGTTTCCATTGGGCGGTTATGTCAAGTTGCTTGGCCATGACCCGGACGAACCGGTTCCGCCGGAGGATGCGCATCGCTCCTTCAATGCACAGTCCGTGGCCAAGCGCATGTTCATCATCCTTGCCGGTCCGCTGGCGAATTTCCTGCTTGCCATCGCGCTTTACGGCGGGCTGAACATGTATGGCGTCGAGGAACCGCCTGCCCTGATCGGCAAGCCGGTTGCCGGCTCGCTGGCCGACAGTGCGGGCCTGGCGGCCGGCGACACCGTGCTTTCCGCGGGCGGACAGAAGGTGGTGTCATGGAATGACCTGCACTGGCGCCTCTTGCAGGCGGCCGATGCGCGCGAAACACTGCGCCTGGAAGTGCGCCGCATGGCCGGCGATCTGGCCTTTCCGGCGATCGACTTTTCCCGCCTGCGCTCACTCGAGCTCGAAGGCGATTTCATGAAAAGCATCGGACTCTCGATTTTTCGGCCAGCACCCAGGATTGCCCAGGTAGAGCCAGGCTCGCCGGCCGAAAAGGCGGGACTCATCGCGGGAGACGTGCTTGTCTCGGCAGGCGGGAAGGCGGTCGCGACCAGCGAGGAATTTGTCTCGATCATGCGTGCCAGCCCGGGCCGCGAGTGCATGCTTGAGGTCAGGCGCGGCGGGCGTACCCTGCGGATTGCGGTGATCCCCGCGCCGGTGGAGGCGGCGGATGGCCGCATCGGCAGGATCGGCGCGCGCGTGGGCGACCGTGTCGAGCCGGTGCTGGTGCGCTACGGCATGGCTGACGCCTTTTCCAGGGGGGTTACCCAGACATGGGAAATGTCGGTTTTCAGTCTCAAGATGCTGGGCAGCATGTTGACCGGCGAGGTGTCGTGGCGCAACCTCTCCGGGCCGGTGACCATTGCGGATTACGCCGGCAAGACGGCACGGCTGGGCCTGGCCTATTACCTCAACTTCATTGCCTTGGTGTCGATCAGCCTGGGAGTGTTGAATCTGCTGCCTATTCCCATGCTCGATGGCGGGCATCTGTTGTATTATCTGGCCGAAATTCTGCGGGGAAAGCCGGTTTCCGAAAGGGTCATGGAGATCGGAGCGAGGCTGGGGTTTGCGGTCGTCATCACCACGATGGCACTTGCTTTTTATAACGATATCCATCGGCTGCTGGCAGGCTAATTTCCAACGTGTTCTCTTTGCGCCATTCGCGCCTGACGTCGGTATCCGCCTTCGTCCTGGCGTTTCTGCTGGTTCTCGCGTGCGCCCGCCAGGCGTGCGCATTCGAGCCTTTCGTCATCAAGGACATCCGTGTCGAGGGCATCCAGCGAACCGAGGCGGGAACCGTCTTCGGCTACCTCCCTGTCAAGGTGGGCGACCGCCTGACCGAGGATCGCGCTGCCGAGTCCATCAAGGCGCTATTCGCGACCGGCTTCTTCAAGGACGTGAGGATCGAGGTCGAAGGTCAGGTCATGATCGTCACGATCGAGGAGCGCCCAGCGGTCGCCCAGATCGACTTTACCGGGCTGAAGGCATTCGACAAGGACGCGGTCAAGAAATCGTTGCGTGAGTCCGGCCTGGCTGAAGGGCGTATTTTCGACCGGGCCGTGCTTGACCGCGCCGAACAGGAACTCAAGCGCCAGTACCTTTCCAAGGGTCTCTACGGCATGACGGTCAAGACCACCGTGACGCCCCTGGACCGCAATCGCGTAGGGCTTAACTTCGCGGTTGAAGAAGGCGAGATCGCCAAAATCCACAAGATCAACATCATTGGCGCCTCCGCGTTCAAGGAAAGCGTGTTGCTCGACGAAATCGAGCTTGCGGAGGGCGGCTGGTTTTCCTGGTACACCAAGGACAACCAGTATTCCAAGCAAAAGCTGACCGCCGATCTCGAGAGCCTCCGGTCCTTCTATCTCAATCGGGGTTATCTCGAGTTCGCTGTCGAGTCGACCCAGGTTTCGATCACGCCGGACAAGAAGGACATCTACATCACCATCGGCATCCGCGAAGGCCCGAAGTTCACGGTCACGGAAGTCAAGCTCGCCGGCGAACTGGTCGTCAGCGAGTCGCAGTTGCGGCCGCTGATCGAATTGAAGCCCGGCGACGTGTTCAATGGCGAACGGCTGACTTCGTCGACCAAGAAAATCCAGGAACGTCTCGGCAACGACGGGTATGCATTCGCCAACGCCAACGCGGCGCCTGAAATCGATCGTGAAAAGCAAACCGTCGCGTTCACGATTTACATCGATCCGGGGCGCCGCGTCTACGTTCGCCGCGTCAACGTCGCTGGCAACACCCGCACGCGCGATGAAGTCATTCGCCGGGAATTGCGTCAGCTCGAAGGCGCGTATTACGACGGCGAGAAGATCACCGAATCAAAAAAACGCCTCGACCGTCTGGACTATTTCCGCGACACGGAAATCGAAACCCCCGCCGTCGCCGGAACACCGGACCAGGTGGATGTCAACATCAAGGTGCAGGAAAAGCCGACCGGTCAGTTGTTGCTTGGTGCCGGGTTTTCGAGCGCCGACAAGCTGGTGCTTTCGACATCGATTGCGCAGGCGAACATTTTTGGCAGCGGCAACTATGTGGCCGCATCCATCAGCACGGGCAGAACCAACAAGGTTTATTCACTTTCGCACAACAACCCGTATTTCACGGTCGATGGCGTGAGCCGCGGATTCGATCTCTACCATCGCGATTTCAATGCGGCCAATGTGAATCTGGGTGACTACCAGACGCGCAGTACCGGCGGTGGCGTAAGGTTCGGGTACCCCTATACTGCCAAGGACACCTTCGTTTTCGGCCTGGCTTTCGATGTGACGCATTACAGTCTTGGCGCCTTGCCGCCGGCGCGCCTGCTGAGTTACGTGACTACCTATGGCGCCAACGTTACGACCTTGCCGGTCACGGTAAGCTGGTTTCGGGACACCCGTGACAGTGCGGTCTATACCCGTAGAGGTCGCCTGCAGAACGCCGGTGTCGAACTCGGGCTTCCCGGCGGCAGTGTTCAGTACTGGCGCATGAATTACACGGATCGCTGGTATTACCCGATCGGCAAGTCCTATAGTATTTACCTTCGCGGGGATATGGGGATTGCGCGCGGCATAGACAAGCCTCTGCCATTCAACAAACGCTATTACGCCGGCGGCATTGGTACGGTGCGCGGGTTCGACACCAACTCGCTTGGACCACGCGACACCGACGACAGCATTCTGGGCGGCGAAAAGCGCTTGACCGGGACGGCGGAGTTTCTCTTTCCGTTTCCGGGGTTGACCAAGGATCGTTCGGTTCGCCTTGCGGCTTTCCTGGATGCGGGGCGTGTTTATGGTACCGGTCCGATTTCAGGAGGCAGTTTCCGCTATTCGACGGGTATCGGGCTCGATTGGCAGTCGCCATTCGGCCCCTTGCGTATCAGCTGGGCGCTGCCGCTCAATACTCAATCGGGCGATCGGCTGCAGCGCCTGCAATTCACCGCCGGGACGGCTTTCTAGCAGATCAGCATCACGCGTGGCAAAATAGCGGTTGTCGCGTATCAGGAGTATGGGCTTGAATCGAAAAGTCGGGATGTATGTGGCGGCGTTTGCCGCGTTGATGATCAGCGGGTTCGCGGTCGCGCAGAGCCGCATCGGTTTTGTCAACACGGAGCGCATCTTTCGCGAATCCGACGCCGCCAAGCGCGCGGAGAAAAAGCTGGAAGGGGAGTTTTCGCGCCGCGAGCGCGAGCTTGGCGAACTCACCACCCGTTTGCGAACCGAAGGCGAGCGGTTTCAGAAGGACCTGCCGGTCATGAACGAGACCCAGCGCAGCCAGCGCCAGCGCACGCTTGGGGATCTCGAACTCGATGTCAACCGCAAGCAGCGGGAATTCAATGAGGATGTCAATCGCCGCCGCAACGAGGAGTTCTCGACGGTGCTGCAAGCGGCCAACCGGGCCTTGAAGCAGATCGCCGAAAAGGAAGGTCTTGATGCGGTTTTCCAGGATGCGGCCTATGCCAATCCCAAGCTCGACCTGACCGACAAGGTACTCAAGGTCTTGGCAGAAACCAAGTAGTCGTAGCGCCATGGCGCCCGGCCCGGTGTCCCTGGCATCCCTGGCCGAGCGAACCGGGGCAGTTTTGCACGGCGACGGCGCCACAATGATTTCCCGTGTTGCGACCCTCAAGGCGGCAGGCGACGGCGACATCGCCTTTCTCGCCAATCCGCGCTATCGCCGCGATGCCGCGGGCTCCCGTGCCAGCGCCCTGATTCTCGGGAAGCGTGATGCGCAACTCGCTTCGCGCCCCAGCCTGTTGCATGACAATCCGTATGCCTGCTATGCACGCGTCGCGCAATTGCTCGACCCGCACCCGGCGCCGGAAGCCGGCATTCACCCGAGCGCGCATGTATCGCGCACCGCACGTCTGGGCAAGGATGTTTCCATCGGTGCGCACGCCGTGGTGGCGGACAATGCCGAGATCGGCGCGGGCAGTGTGTTGCATCCGCATGCCACCGTCCTGGCCCGCGTACGTATCGGCGCGCGCGCCGTGATCCACGCGCAGGCCGCCATTGGCAGCGATGGCTTCGGCTTCGCCAATGAGGCTGGACGCTGGCTCAAGATTCCGCAGACCGGCACTGTGGTGATCGGTGACGATGTGGAAATCGGCGCCGGCACCACCATCGATCGCGGCGCCCTGGGCGACACCATCATCGGCGATGGCGTCAAACTGGACAACCAGATCCAGGTCGGCCACAACGTCAGCATAGGCGCTCACACGGCCATGGCAGGCTGCGTCGGTATCGCCGGCAGTGCGACCATCGGCCAGTATTGCACCGTGGGCGGGGGGGCGGTGATCCTCGGGCATCTCACGATCGCCGACCGGGTCAACATTTCCGCCGGGGCGCTGGTCACCAAGTCGATTTCCGAAGCCGGAACCTATGGCGGCGCGTGGCCGCTGGCACCTCAGCGTGAATGGCTCAAGAGCGCAGCGCACCTGCGTCAGCTCGATGCGATGGCGGCACGCCTCGCCCTACTTGAAGAGCGTCTTGCGACGCTGGAGAAGAACCGATGAACGCGATGGATATCCGGGCCATCCTGGAGCACCTGCCACACCGCTACCCGATGTTGCTGGTCGATCGGGTGCTTGAGGTGACCCCTTCTTCCCATATTCATGCGGTGAAGAATGTGTCGATCAACGAGCCGTTTTTCACCGGCCACTTCCCGCACCATCCTGTCATGCCGGGCGTGCTGATCCTCGAAGCGCTGGCGCAGGCTGCGGCAATCCTTTCGTTCAAGACGCTTGGCAACCGGCCTGACGACAAGTCGGTCTACTATTTCGTCGGTATCGACGACGCGCGTTTCAAGCGGCCGGTCAGCCCCGGCGACCAGTTGCACCTGCATGTGTCCATCGATGGCCCGGTGCGCCGCGGCCTGTGGAAATTCAAGGCCGAAGCGCGGGTCGACGGCCAACTCGCCACCGAGGCGGGCCTGATGTGCACCGTGCGCAGCATCGAAGGCGCCTGAGGGCGGCCGGAACAACATGTCGAGCATCCACCCGACCGCTGTCATCGATCCCGCGGCGCAGCTGGCTTCCGACGTGGAGGTCGGCCCGTACACGGTGATCGGGGCGGGGGTCAGCATCGACTCGGGGACCCGGGTCGGGCCTCACTGCGTGATCGAGGGCCCCACCGCGATCGGTCGCGGCAATCGCATCTGGCAATTCGCATCGCTGGGTGCCGCGCCGCAGGACAAGAAGTACGCCGGCGAGCCTACTCGGCTTGAAATCGGCGACAACAACACGATCCGGGAATTCTGCACCTTCAACCGCGGCACGGCCCAGGATGCGGGCGTCACGCGGGTAGGCAACGACAACTGGGTCATGGCCTATGTGCACCTTGCGCACGATTGCCAGGTCGGCAACCACACCATTTTCGCCAACAACGCCCAATTGGCGGGCCACGTGCATGTCGGCGATTGGGCAATTCTTGGCGGCTTTACCGTCGTGCACCAGTTCGTGCGCATCGGCGCGCACTCCATGTGCGCCATGGGCGCCATCCTGTTCAAGGACCTGCCGCCCTATGTGACGTGTTCCGGCAACCCCGCCGCGCCGCATGGCATCAACGGCGAGGGGCTCAAGCGCCGCACCTATACGGCGGAGCAGATCGAAAACGTGCGCCGTGCCTACAAGACTCTGTACAAGAACGGCCTGCTGCTTGAAGAGGCCCGGCGCGAACTCGCGGCGCAGGGCACGCTGCATCCCGAAGTGGCGTTGCTGTCGGATTTTGTTGCTGCGTCCACGCGCGGAATCATGCGCTGACCGGGATGGCCGCGCCGCGCATCGCAATGGTGGCTGGCGAGGCCTCCGGCGACCTGCTGGCCTCCCACCTGATCCCGGCGCTGGCTGCGCGCCTCCCGGGCGCGAGCTTCTACGGCATCGGCGGACCGCGCATGCAGGCGACCGGATTCTCGGCATTGTGGCCTGCCGAGAAGTTGGCCGTGCGCGGCTACGTCGAAGTGCTCAAGCACTATCGCGAGATCACCGGCATCCGCCGTCATCTCGCCGCGCGTCTGCTGGCGGAGCCACCCGATTTGTTCATCGGTGTGGATGCGCCCGACTTCAACCTGGACCTGGAAACACGCCTGCGACAGGCGGGAGTGCGCACCGCACACTTCATCAGCCCCTCGATTTGGGCATGGCGCGGCGAGCGCATCGCGAAGATTCGCGCCGCCTGTGAAGAGATGCTGTGCGTCTTTCCCTTCGAGGAAAGGCTCTACCGCGATGCCGGCATCGGTGCGACCTATGTCGGCTACCCGCTGGCAGACGTGATTCCGCAAGTCCCGGACCGTGCCGGGGCACGCGCGCGCCTGGGCCTGCCGGGCGATGCGACGGTGGTGGCCCTGTTGCCCGGAAGCCGGCAATCCGAACTGAAGTACCTGGCAGATCGCTTTGTTCTCGCCGCCCTGCGCCTGTCGCGCGGCCTGCCCGGCGTGCGCTTTGTCGTGCCGCTGGCCAGCGACGCAACATCCGCACAGTGGGATGAAGCCGTCAAGCGCAATAACGCGGGTGATCTTGGCTTCGTGATGGCGCCGCGCGATTCACACACCGCCCTTGCCGCCTCCGATATCGCCCTGGTCGCCAGCGGCACCGCCACGCTTGAGGCTGCCCTGTTCAAGCGACCAATGGTCATCGCCTACAACATGGCGCGGATCTCCTGGGAGATGATGCGACGCATGAAATACCAGCCCTGGGTCGGCCTGCCGAACATACTGTGCGGTGAGTTCATCGTGCCGGAATTTCTCCAGGACGACGCGTCGCCGGAGAATCTCGCTCAGGCGATCGCCAACCTGATTGCCGACCCCGGGACGCGCAGAAAAATCGAGACGCGTTTTGCGGATTTGCATGCCGAATTGCGGCAAGGCATGCCGGCACGGGCTGCCGACGCCATCGTCAACCGGTTCTTTCCATCGCGCGCCGTCCAGGGAGCGCGCGCAGCGGGCCCCGCGTAGAATCCGGCGATGGTCCGTGATACCCGTCTGCCGGAGGAAATTCAGCCCGACCTGCTGGCAGGCGTCGACAAGCATTCGCGCAAGGTCAAGGCACTGCGGCGTCCGCCGCCCATCAAGGGGCTTCTGATATGCGGGGTTGACGAGGCCGGCCGCGGCCCGCTTGCCGGTCCGGTGTATGCCGCCGCGGTGGTGCTCAATCCGTCGCGGCCGATCCGCGGGCTGGATGATTCCAAGAAACTCAGCGCGATCAAGCGCGAGAAGCTGGCGGTGAAGATCCAGACCGACGCACTGGCTTTCGGCATTGCCTCGGCATCCGTCGAGGAAATCGATCGCATCAACATCCTGCAGGCCACCCTGCTTGCGATGCGGCGCGCGGTTGACAAGTTGCTGGTGAGCCCCGACGAGGTCTGGGTGGACGGCAACCAGGCGCCGCTGCTGCCTTACACCACGCGTGCCATCATCAAGGGCGACGCGCAGGTGGCGGCAATATCGGCGGCCTCGATCCTCGCCAAGTCCGCGCGTGACCGTGAACTTGTTGCACTGGCCAAGGCATATCCGGAGTATGCGTTCGAGCGGCACAAGGGCTATGCTACCCAACTGCACCTGGCGAAAATTCGTGAACATGGCGCCTGTCCGGCGCACCGGCGCAGTTTCGCGCCCGTGAAGCATATCCTGGTGGATCTTCTGTGACCTACAGTCTCTGGCTTCTGGTGCACCTGCTCGGCGTGATCGTCTGGGTAGGCGGCATGTTCTTCGCGCATATGGCGCTGCGGCCCTCGGCGGCGGAACTGCTGCAACCTCCGCAGCGCCTGCCGCTCCTGGCGGCCACGCTCGGGCGCTTTTTCACCTGGGTATCCGTCAGCATCGTGCTCATACTGGTGAGCGGTGTTGCCATCATGGTGCTCTTCGCCAGCAACGGTGGTCGCATCGGGCCGCACATCCACGCCATGTCTGCCATTGGCGTGTTGATGATGGCGATTTTCGGCCATATCCGGTTTCCCGCCTTCAGGCGCTTGCGCGCTGCGGTGGCGGCGCAGGACTGGCCGGCCGGTGGGGCTGCGATGAACCTGATCCGTCAGCTGGTGTTGCTGAACCTGGTACTGGGCCTGGTCACGACCGTGATCGTATTCGTGGGGCGCGGCTGGACCTGAAGACGCTCTTCAGGCTGGAATCAGTGTCGTTCCTCGCGTGAAAATGCCGTGCCCAGCGCGCCAGGTTCGTTGCTGCGGGTGTTCCTCGCCATCGCCGCCCAGACCATCACGCCCAGTGTGACCAGATAAGGGGTCATGAGCATGAAATACTGCGGCACACGTATGCCAGCCGCAGCGATACGCGGGATCAACGACTCGATGCAGCCGAACAGGAGCGCGCCTGCGAGCGCGCGCCAGGGCTGCCAGCGAGCGAAGATGACCAGGGCCACGGCGATCCATCCGCGTCCGGTGGTCATGTCAGGAAACCACATCTTGACACCGCCAACCGACAACAAGCCACCCGCCAGGCCCATCAGGGCGGAGCCGACCAGTATGGCCGCGTAACGAACCCGCGGAACGCTGATGCCGGCCGCATCGGCGGCTTCCGGGTTTTCGCCCACCGCGCGCAGGCGCAGCCCTGCCACGCTGCGATACAGGGTGAAATGCACCAGCGCAAAGATCGGCAATGTCAGGTAGATCACCGCATTCTGCTCAAAGAGGATGCGACCGATCAGCGGCATGTCCGCAAAGAGGGGAATGCGAATCGGCAGGAGGCCGTCGACCGGGCGGTTTTGCCATTCCAGCAAGGTGCCGGCGAGCTGGGTGAATCCCTGGCAGAAGAACACCACCGCCAGGCCCGAGATCACCTGGTTGACGCGCAGGCTCACCACCATCACCGCGAACAGCAGCGAGACGACCGAGCCGGCCAGCATCGCGCAGGCCATCGCGGCGATCGGCGGTCCGCCGAGTTGCAGCGATGCACCTATGGCCGACATCGCCCCGACCAGCATGATGCCTTCGGCGGTGAGATTGAGCACGCCCGCACGTTCGCAGATCAGCAGCCCGAGCGCCGCAAGCGCGTATGCGGCGGCCGCTTCCGGCGTGTTGGCCAGCCATGCGATGAGGAAGTCCATCAGCGCTCCAGACGTACCTGGTAGCGCAGGAAGAATTCCGACGCCGCCACGCAAATGATCACGATCGCCTGGATCAGGCGAACCATGGCGAAAGGGATCTGATAGAAGACCTGCAGGCTCTGGCCCGCCACGAACAGCACGGCGACGAGCACGGCGACGACGAGCGCCATAGGCGGGCTGTTGCGCGCCAGAAAGGCGATCAGGATGCCGGAGAAACCGTAGCCCGCGAAGAAGGACTGGGTGAGCCGGCTTTCCTGGCCGGCTGTAATGCAGAAGCCCGCCAATCCGGCGAACGCGCCCGACACGAGCACGCCCGTGAGGATGGCGGCCGTCACCGGCACGCCGGCGGCGAACGCCATGCCCGGGTTGGCGTGCACAAAGCGCATATAGACGCCCAGGCGCATGCCGCGCACCAGCCACCAGGCCATGGCGGCGGCCGCGATGGCCACGAGGAGGGCGGCGCTGACGCCGGCAGCGAACTCCGGGATGCGCTCGAACAGGTCGAATTCCGGCGAGTGAGGGAAGGAGTCCTTCGGGTCTTTCCATGACCCGTACAGCAGGTGCAGCAGGAAATTGAGCACCACATAGTTGAGCAGCAGGGTGGAGATCACCTCGCTGACCTTGATGCGGATCAGCAGCAGGCCGGGCCCCAGCGCCCACAACGTGCCTGCTGCCATTGCACACAGCGCCATCAGAGGCAGACGCGCCGCTTCCGGGCCGATGTCGTTGAGCGCAATGCCCGCGGCGGCGATCGATCCGCAGATCATCTGACCTTCCAGCCCCAGATTCCAGAACCGCACGCGAAACGCAACCGCAGCCCCCACGCCCACCAGTATGAGCGGTGCCGCCTGCGCCAGCACCGCCTTCAGGCTTTGCTCGTCGAACAGCGTATTGACGATGAACTCTTCAGCCAGTTTGCCCGGCGGCACCCCCGCGCCCACCAGAATGAGTGCCGATATGGCAAGGCCCGCGGCGACCGCACCCAGGGTGACGGACAGATTGAGGAACGGCGATACTTCCTGACGGACCAGCACGCGCCAGCGACGCGGCGGACGTGCGGTCGGCATCGCGGCGGCTTCAACAGCCTCAGGCATGACCCACCATCGCCTGCCCCACCTGCTGCCGGGTGGCCGGTGCGGTGAATTCGGCCACGATGCGGCCGCGGTTCATCACGCCGATACGATCCGCCAGGGCGAGCACCTCTTCGAGATCTTCGCTGACCAGCAACACCGCCGCGCCTGCGGCGCGTGCTTCCACCAGGCGGCGATGCACATCGGCACAGGCGCGAATGTCGAGCCCGCGGCTCGGGCTGTGGGCGATCACCACGCGCGGAGGGCTGGCGAATTCGCGTGCGATCACCAGCTTTTGCGCATTGCCCCCGGACAGGAGCCGCGCAGGTTGCTGCGGGCTGCGTACTCCCTTGACCTCGTACTCCGCAACCGCCGCGGCGGTTTCCCGCGCCATGCGGCTGCGGTCAACCCATGCCCAGGAGCCAAAGCGACCGGAGCGCAGGCGGGTCACGGCGAAATTGTCAGTTACCGATAGCGCGCCGGCCAAAGCATAGGCATGCCGGTCGGCAGGGATGGCGGCGAACCCGGCGTCACGCCGCTCCGCCGGTGATGACGTCCTGATGTCTCCTGTACCGCCTGCAACCATCCCGCCGGAAATGGCCGCACGCACCCCGAGCAGCGCCTCGACCAATTCGGTCTGGCCATTGCCGCCGACGCCGGCGATCCCGTAGATCTGGTGCGACCGCACCTCCAGCGTCAGGCCATCGACGGTAACGTGGCCATCGGCGCGCGCACAAACCAGATTCCTCACCGACAGTTGCGCTTCGCCCGGTGCGAGCGCGGTGCGCGCGACCAAGGGCGCCGCCGCCCCGACCACCTGTTCGGTCAACTCCGCCGCGCTGACCTTGCGCGGATCGACTGTGCCAACGCTCCTCCCGCCCCGCATCACCGTTACCTGATCGGCGTGGTCGAGCACGTCGCGCAGCTTGTGGGTGACAAGCACGACGGCGGCGCCCTGGGCGGCCAAAGCCCGCATGGTGCCAAGCAGCCCGGTCGACTCCTCGTCAGTGAGCACCGCGGTCGGTTCATCGAGGATCAGGATGCGCGCGGCTGCGACCAGGGCCTTGAGGATCTCCACGCGCTGCTGTTCGGCGATCGAAAGGGAATCGACACGGCGGTCCGCGTCGATCTCGAAGCCTATCGCATGCGCGTGCCTGGCGATGGCCGCCTTCACCTCCGCAAGTCCGCTTCGATAGCGCCGGCCCGGCAGTCCCAGCAGCACATTCTCCGCCACGCTCAATGGCCGCACCAGCTTGTAGTGCTGGTGGATCATGCCGACACCATAGGACGCCGCGTCCAGCGGCCCGGAGAGCCTGACCTCAGCCCCGCTGATCCACATGCGACCGGCGTCCGGCGCGTACAGGCCGGACGCCACGTTCATCAACGACGACTTGCCGGCGCCGTTCTCCCCCAGCAGGGCGTGGATTTCGCCTCGCTGCGCGGTGAAGTCGGCACCTTCAAGCGCGACGAAATCGCCGAAGCTCTTGCGGATGCCGCGCAGTTGCAGTGCCGGCTGTATCGACACCTGGAGGGATCGCCTATTTCTGCGTGATCACGCCGGGGACGAACCACTCCATCTTCCATTTGTCGCCATCCGAGAGCGCACTGCCGGCGGCAACCCTTTCCTTGCCGTCGCGATCAACCACCGGGCCGGCATAGATCTGCTTGCCTTCGATGATGGCCTTGCGCTCGGCCATGATCCTGACCACCGCCTCCTTGGGCACGGCCGGTCCGCAGCAGGCGATGTCGGTGCCGCCTTCCTTGATGCCGGCGAAGGCGCCGTAAGGTTCGGTTTTCCAGTTGCCTGCCTTCACGGCCTTGAGCGCGGGAACGAGGTACTTGTCCCAGGTCCAGACCGAGGAACACAGGGTGGCCTTGGGCGCGAACTGGCGCAGGTCGCGGTGATGGCCGGTGCCATGGATGCCGCGTTCCTGCGCGACGATTTGCGGCGTCGGGGAATCGACGTGCTGGCCGATCACGTCGATGCCCTGGTCGGCCAGCGCGGTAGCTGCGGCACGTTCCTTCACCGGGTCGTTCCACGAGCCGGTATAGATCACCGTGGTGGTGGCCTTGGGGTTCATCAGTTTCGCGCCCATCTGGAACGCATTGACGGTCCAGTTCACCACGCCGAACGGATTGGCGGCGACAAAGCCGAGCTTGCCTGTCTTGGACGCTGCGCCGGCGGCCATGCCGCACAGGTACTGGCTCTGGTAGGTGCGGCCGTAGAACGATTGCAGGTTCACACCGTTGACAGTGCCCGAGCCGTCCAGGAAAGCGACATTCGGATACTTCTCGGCCAGCTTCTTGAAGGTTTCCGAATAGCCGAACGCCGTGCCGATGATGACGTTGTGCCCGCGCTGGATGAATTTCTCAACCGCCGGCGTGATTTTCAACGCATCCTCGGGGATGTTTTCGACGAAAGGGATCTTTTGGCCGATCGCAGCTTCGATCTTGGGGCGTGCCTCGTCAAAGGCCTGGGTCCAGCCGCCGTCATTCTTGGGGCCGTAGTAAATGAAGGCGATCTTCGCGGGCTTGTCCAGTGTGAAGCCCTGCGCCGAAGCTGCGCTTGTTGCCGCGAGGAAGGTGGTTGCGACCATTGCGTGCAAAGCAGATTGAAGAATGTTCACTCGATTGCTCCAGAAGAGTCCGCCTGAAAAAGGTGCGCGTCGCGCACCACGTTTTCGCGGCTGCCCATCCGCTCCGATCCGTCACCCGGTGAGCGTGCCACGTATCCCGGAAAAGCCAGTTCTATGCCAATAGCCCGGGCCGATCGCGCATGCGTGCTCGGGTGGATGTGGGAACTGGCATGTGCGCGAGGCTTGTGCGCCCTTTGGCGAATGCGTTGACCATGCCGTGGTACAGGTCTTGCGAGTCCGCGGAGGAAAGTTGCCGGGCCTGTGGCCCGGGGACGCGCCTTGATTGATTTTCCGAGGAGGTACGCATGCCATCAGGTTCGGTTCCGGTCATCGATATCTCGCCCTGGTACACGGGCGGCGATGCGGGCAAGCGCGCGGTTGCCGCGCAAGTCGGTGCGGCCTGCCGTGACATCGGCTTCCTCACCATTTCCGGGCATCGGGTGCCCGATGCACTCATAGCGCGCACCTACGCCACGGCGCAGGAATTTTTCGGCCGGCCCGTCGAGGAAAAGGTGCTGGTCGATCGTCCCGCGCCCGACCAGGTGCGCGGCTACTCCGCAGTCGGTGGCGAAGGCCTGTCCTACAGCCTGGGCGAGCCCGCACCTCCGGACCTCAAGGAATCGCTGACGATCGGCCCCACCGACGTGCCGCGCGACGATCCGTATTTCACCGGTCCGGCCGCGGGCCCGCACTTCGCGCCCAATCTTTGGCCGGCACATCCTTCTGATCTCAAGGCTGTATGGACCGATTATTTTTCCGCCATGGAAACCCTGGCGGCGGACTTGATGCGCATGTTCGCCGCCGCGCTGGAATTGCCGGAACATTTTTTCGACGACAAGATCAACCATCACATCAGCATGTTCCGCGCGCTCAAGTATCCGAGCCAGAAGGAGGCGCCGCTGCCCGGGCAACTGCGCGCCGGTGCGCATTCCGACTACGGCAGCCTCACCATCCTGCGCCAGGAAAACCGTCCCGGCGGGCTGGAGGTGCGCAACCACGATGGCGTATGGGTACCCATCGCGGCGGTACCCGGCACCTTTGTGGTGAATATCGGCGACCTCATGATGCAGTGGACCAATGACACCTGGATCTCGACCATGCACCGCGTGGTAAACCCGCCGCCCGACAAGGCCGGTGACAGCGACCGCATCTCCTTGGTGTTCTTTCACCAGCCTAACTACGATGCAATGGTGGAATGTCTCGCAAGCTGCCAGGGCCCCGGGCGTCCCGCGAAGTACGCGCCGGTGTCCTCCGGGGACCACCTGCGCAGCAAATTCGTGCGCCAGACCACCCTGGGCCAGGAAGCAGAAGACCTCGCCGCCTGATCCGAACGGACTCCCCACGCCATGGCCCATCTTTCCTACGTCAACGTGTTCACCCGCGACCTGCAGGCCTTGCCGGATTTCTACAAGGCGGTGTTCGGATTCACCGAGATCGAGGCGATCCGCTCACCCATATTCCGCGGCCTCGACACCGGCAAGAGCAGCCTGGGCTTCAACGCACAGGATGCCTACGGCCTGCTCCTGCTCTCCGAGCATGCCGATACAAGGGGCGTGAAGTTCCTGCTCAACATCGACGTCGACTCGGTCGACGATGTCGACCGCATGGTGCCGCAGGCGATCGCGCGCGGTGCCACGCTGGTCAAGG
The DNA here is from genome assembly GCA_965279115.1 of Burkholderiales bacterium. GTDB lineage: Bacteria > Pseudomonadota > Gammaproteobacteria > Burkholderiales > JAEUOS01 > JAEUOS01. Next base: position 561,381 of record OZ257137.1, on the reverse strand, counting down.
CGCCTTACAAGACCTATTACAACTGGTACCAGGCGGTGCTGTTCGACCCGGAAGGCAATGTTTTCCGCATAAATCACATGCTTGAATGATTCAGCCGCAGCTGCCGGCCTTGCGCACACTCCATGCACCGAGCAGGTCGGCGGAGTCCATCACCAGACCAAGGTGCAGCGATACCATTTTGAGTGCGGCATCCTCCATCTCCGGATTGGTGCCGCGCACCAGGTCCTTGAGCACCACCACGCGGTAGTCGTGGTTGGAGGCGTCGAAAGCCGCATTGAGGACGCAACAGTCGGTAAACCCGCCATTGAGGACCACCGTGCGCGTACCGAGGTTGCGCAGCAGGAAATCCATGTCGGTCGGGTAGAACACGGACAGGCGCTTCTTGGTTTCCACCATCAGGTCGGATTCGGCCACATGGGTGCGCAGCTGTGTCCATGGACTGCCTTCCAGGGCATGCGCGGCAGCGTTCGGTATCGGCCCTACGTGAAGCGGAAACACCAGGCGCCAGGCGGCAACTTTCCCGCGCACATCGTCGACGCCACTTTTGCGCAGAACGGTGCGTACATGGATCAACGGAACACCGAGCAAGCGGACCTGCTCGTGAAACGCGTCAATCGGCGCCACGATCTCGCGTGCCCGCGGTGCCGGGCAAGGGCAGTCCGGCGAATCCGCCAGGTGGCCCTCGTGCATGTCGATGGAAACAACCGCGCTCGCCGCCGGGTCCAGAAACGACTCGAAGGCAGGATCGCCAGGCAGGGCGCTGCGTTCGCCGTAGATGTAGGCATGGTCGGTCATCGTGGATGTCCTTGTTTGGGTAGTCATGAATGGGGCTTGCAATGCGCATGCCCGCAAGGCAGACTCGGAGCCGGTCATCTCCCAACCGGACAGGCAAAGGAAGCACGCCAATGATTGTCGACATCAACGGACTGCGCGAACTCTACGCAGCGCCCAACCCACGCGCCGTGGCCAAGCAGCTGAACCATGTCGATACACATTGCCGGCGTTTCATCAGCCTGGCGCCATTCCTGGTGATCGCCAGCGGGGGCGGCGGGACTGCGCTGGACGCCTCGCCGCGCGGCGGCGCACCGGGCTTTGTCAAAGTGCCGGACGCACACACGCTGCTGATTCCGGACGCCAAGGGCAACAACCGGCTCGATACCCTGACCAACATCCTCGCGACCGGCCAGGTCGGCCTGATATTCATGATTCCTGGGGTCGATGAGACGCTGCGCATCAACGGCACGGCAAGACTGCGCGACGAAATTGAATACCTGGAGTTGTTTTCGGGCGCGGAGAAAGCGCCAAGACTGGTGATTGAAATCGCGGTGGCGGAGGCCTACCTGCACTGCGGCAAGGCGATGATGCGCTCCAATCTGTGGCGCGATGATGCCCAGGTGGAACGCTCGGCTTTGCCAAGCATGGGGCAGATGCTCAAGGACCAAACCGGCTCGCTGGCCCCAGCGGAAACGCAGGAGGAGATGGTCGCCCAGTACATCAGGAACATGTAGCCGGCATCGGGCAAGCCGAGCCGTTTGCCTGGCACCGTCGGCATGCACCTTGCATGGAAGCGGTGCATGAATCCAGCGCTCGATGTCCTGATCCGCCGTGCCACCTTGCGCGGCAAACCTGGCGTTCTTTGGGACATCGGCATCGCAGGGGGCCGGATCGTGGCCATCGAGCCATCGATAACCACAACGTCGGGCAGGGAAATCGAGGCGGAGGGCATGTTGGTGACGGAATCCTTCGTCAATCCGCATCTGCACCTTTGCAAGGTTTACACACTGCACATGCAGGACGACGCGGCCCTGCAGGCCTACCAGGGCGGCACCATGGGCCATGCCTTGGGCGCCATTGAACTGGCTGCGCGGGTCAAGGCGCGCTATGACGCTGCGTGGATCATTCCCAACGCGCGGCGCGCCGTGGCACTGGCTGCCTTGAACGGCAACCTGCACATTCGTGCCCTGGCCGACGTGGATGGCCAGGCGCGGCTCGAGGGCGTCAAGGCCTTGCTTGCGGTGCGCGAGGAGTTTCGCGGCATCGTCGACCTGCAGGTAGTGGCATTCGCCCAGGACGGCATCGTCCGGGAACCTGCAGCGGCCGCACTCCTGCGGCAAAGCATGGAGCTGGGTGCGGATGTCGTTGGCGGGATTCCGTGGATAGAACTGACCGACGCCGACAGTGCCCTGCACATCAAGGTCGTGTTCGACCTCGCGCAGGAATTCGGCAAGGATGTGTCGATGCTGCTGGACGACGCCGGGGATGGCGGCTTGCGCACCCTGGAGGCGATGGCGGTGGAGGCGCTCCGGCGCGGCTGGGAAGGGCGCTGCCTGGCGCACCATTGCAGGGCAATGAGTCTGTATGCGATGCCCTACTTCGAAAAGCTGTGCAAGTTGCTCAAGAAGGCGCGGGTACCTGTGGTGAGTGACCCGCACACCGGCCCCTTGCACGCGCGTGTCAAGGAATTGCTGGCGGCCGGCGTCGAGGTGTGTCTCGGGCAGGATGACATCTCCGACGCCTACTATCCGTTCGGGCGCAACAACATGTGCGAGGTGGCCTTCCTGGCCGCGCACCTGCTGTGGATGACCACCCGCGGCGAGCTTGATACCCTCTACGACATGGTGACCACCCGTGCGGCGCGCGCCATCAACCTGAAAGACCATGTGCTGGCTGTCGGCAATCCGGCCAACCTGGTGGTGCTGGACGTTCCCGATGTCCTCGAAGCCCTGCGTCATCATGCGCAACCGGTACACGTGATCAGCGCCGGCAAGCTTGTGGATACGGCGGCCATGAAACGCCTTGCGGATGCTCGCGCATGAAGCCCGCCCCCTTCGAATACCTGCGCGCCGAATCGCTCGATCAGGCACTGGCCTGGAAGGCCGAGTTCGGCGATGAGGCGCGCTTTCTGGCGGGTGGACAAAGCCTGATCCCCGCCATGAACTTCCGGCTCGCCCAGCCGGCGGTGTTGATCGACATCAACCCCTTGGCCGCACTCGACAATCTGCATTTCGACGCAACTGCGATGTCGATCGGTGCGCTGACCCGCTATCGCACCCTTGAGCGGTCTGCCGATGTTGCCGCGCATCAGCCACTGCTGGCAGAGACCGTGCCCAACGTGGCCCATCCGCAGGTACGCAATCGGGGCACTCTCGCGGGCAATCTTTCACATGCGGACCCCGCTTCGGAACTGCCGGCGGTCATGCTGGCATCGAGTGCGGTGATGACATTGCAATCCCTGCGCGGCGCGCGCCGGGTGGCGGCACGCGACTTTTTCGTCAACCTCTACACCACGGCACTTGCGGCCGACGAAATGCTGTGCGGTATTGAACTGCCTGCATTGTCGCCACTGACTGGCTGTGCCTTCATCGAGGTCTCGCGCAGGCGCGGCGACTACGCCATGATGGGGGTAGCGGCCATGGTGACCCTGGATGTCTCGGGTTCCTGTGTGACCGCCAGCCTCGCCGCCTGCAACGCCGGCCCGACGCCGATGCCGCTCGATCAGGCGGCGGCCGCGCTCATCGGCACGCGCCTGGAACCTGCTGCGTTGGCCGCGGCTGCGGCGCTAGCGCCGGGCGAGGTCGATCCTGCGGGCAACGTGCACGCCAGCGCCGCCTTCCAGAAGCACCTGGCAGGTGTGTTGACGCGTCGCGCATTGGCTACCGCGTCTGAAAGAGCGCGCCTGTCGGCTGGAGGCATGCAATGAAGCCCATCACGATCACCGTCAATGGCAAGCCGATGTCGGCCGAGGCGGAGTCGCGCACGCTGCTTTCAGACTTTCTGCGCCACTCGCTCGGGCTCACCGGCACCCATGTGGGCTGCGAGCATGGCGTCTGTGGCGCCTGCACTGTTTTGTTCGACGGTCAGCCGGTGCGTTCCTGCCTGATGTTCGCACCCCAGGCAACGGGCCACGAGGTGCGCACCGTTGAAAGCCTCGCACCTGGCGCCGGCCGGCTCAATGTCCTGCAGCAGGCCCTCAACGACGCGCACGGCCTGCAATGCGGCTACTGCACGCCGGGCATTCTCATGACCATGACGGCCTTTCTCGCCGAACATCCTTCGCCCTCCGAGGAGGAGGTACGCGAAGCGCTGTCCGGCAACCTGTGCCGCTGCACCGGTTATCAGAAGATCGTCGAGGCGGTCCTGCTCGCGGCGGCGCGCATGGCGGGCCCGGGGGCGGGCAGCGTATGAGCACGCGCACCTTTGGTCAGCCGGTCAAGCGCAACGAGGACCAGCGCCTCCTGACCGGTGGCGCGTTGTTCATCGACGACGTCGAACTGCCCGGCATGCTGCATGCCGCGCTGCTGAGAAGCCCTTACGCGCATGCCCGCATTGCCGGCATCGATACCGCCACGGCCTTGTCACGGCCCGGCGTGGTGGCCGTCTACACCGCGGCAGACCTCGGCGCGTTGCTGATACCCGGACCGCTGGCCGTGCCCCCGCCTCCGGTGGAAGGGTCGATCTTTCATCAACGCACCCAGACGCCGCTGGCGAAGGATGTGGTGCGCCATGTGGGCGAGGCGGTGGCTCTGGTGATCGCCACCAGCCGCTATATCGCCGAGGATGCGCTTGGCGACATCGTCGTCGACTGGGACCCGCAGGCGGTTGCGGCGGATCTGGAAGAGTCCGCCGCGCCGGGCGCGGCCAGGGTGCACGACGACCTGCCCGACAACACCGCGGCAAAGGTGCGCCAGACCAAGGGCGACTATGCGTCCGCCGCCCGGGTCGCCCACCGCATCATCAAGCGCCGTTTTCGCTATGACCACGGCGCCTCGATGCCGATGGAAACGCGTGGCGTTGTGGCGCAATGGGATGCCAAGGCCGGACGCCTCACCATGTGGGATACCACCCAGGCCCCGGTGGTCATCCGCAACGTGATCGCAGGTGTACTGGGTTTGAGCGAGCGGCAGATGCGCGTGATCGCGCCGTTCGTCGGCGGCGGCTTCGGCCCCAAGATCATGGTGTACTACGCGGAAGAACTGCTGGTGCCGTGGGCCGCAATGCTTCTGAACACGCCGGTCAAATGGATAGAGGACCGCTCCGAGCACTTCACCGCCACCACCCACGAACGCGAGCAGATCCACGATGCGGAAATCGCACTGGATGCCGACGGCCGCATCCTCGGCGTGAAGGACGATTTCCTGTGCGACACCGGCGCCTACGACCCTTATGGGCTGACCATCCCGCTCAACAGCCAGTGCACCTTGCTCGGGCCCTACGACATCGCGCACTACGACAGCACCTTCCGCGTGATCTTCACCCACAAGACCATGGTCACGCCCTACCGCGGCGCGGGTCGGCAACATGGCGTGTTCGTGATCGAGCGCCTGCTCGACATCGCCGCGCGTGAAATGGGGATCGACCGCGCCGAGATCCGCCAGCGCAACTTCATCGCACCGGACGCATTTCCCTACGACAACAGGATCATTTACCAGGACTTCACCCGGCTTTCATACGACAGCGGCAACTACGCACCCATGCTCGACAAGCTGAAGGCCATGATCGGCTACGACCGGTTCATGGAGGTTGACCAGCCGGCCTATCGTTCCGCCGGGCGCTGCGTGGGCCTGGGGTTGGTGTTCTATGTGGAAGGCACGGGCATCGGCCCGTACGAAGGGGCGAAGGTCCAGGTGCAATCCAGCGGCCGCGTGAGCGTGGTTACCGGAATCGGCACCCAGGGACAGGGGCACTACACCAGTTTCGCCCAGATCGTGGCCGACCAGGTGGGCGTGCGGGTCGACGAGGTCGATGTCGTCACCGGCGACACCGACCAGTTCTACTGGGGCGCCGGCACCTTTGCCAGCCGTGGCGCGGTGGTGGCCGGCAACGCCGTGCATCAGGCGGCATGCGCCGTGCGCACGCGGATATTGAAGACGGCGGCGGAGTTCTTCGAATGCGCCGAGATCGACCTGGTGATCGAGGACGGCAAGGTTTCCATCCTCGGCGTGCCCGGCCGCGCCATTCCGCTGGGGCAACTGGCCGGCCACGCCAACCCGATGCGCGGCGCGGTGCGTGCCGGCGCCGAGCCGGGGCTGGAAGCCACCAGCTATTTCGGGCCCGAAAGCGGCGCCACCGCCGCCGGCGCGCAGGCCATGATCATCGAGGTCGACCCGGAGACCTTCCAGCTCAAGATCCTCAAGTTCGCCATGGTGCATGACTGCGGCACGGTCATCAACCCGCTGATCGTCGAAGGACAGGTGCAGGGCGGCATCGCCCAGGGTATCGGCAACGCGTTCTTCGAGAAGCTGGTCTACGACGGCGAAGGCCAGCTTCTGAATGCCTCGCTGGCGGACTACCTGCTGCCGACCTCGCTGGACGTGCCGCATATCGAGCTTGAGCATACGGTGACGCCGTCACCGCTCAATCCACTGGGCATCAAGGGGGTGGGTGAGGCGGGCGCGATTCCGGTCGGGCCCCTGTATGCGCAGGCGATCGAGGATGCGCTGGGCTTGCCGGCTAAGGGCGTCGAGATTCTGGAGATTCCGTTGGGGCCGGGGAGGCTGTGGGAACTTGTCAATTGATGATGCAGCCGGGGCGGGCGTTGCTAAGGCCGAAATCGGTCAAGCCAGCGTTCTGCCAATGTGAGCAAGTTCGGCAATCTTGGCGGTGCAAGCAGCCAGCCCATGCCTACCCCGATCGTATTGGCAAGCGCATCCGCTGGATCGAGCGTGCGATAGCCGGTGATGCCCTGGATGAATTCGAGAGTGATGCCCATCACTACAAAGGCCAGTGCAAGGGTGATGCGTGTACCGCGTCTTTCGTGCAAGTGCGAATACCAGCCCATCAACGTGCCGTAGGCTGCTAGATGACCAAGGCGATTGCCTTCGCCTAGTTCCACTTCCACCGGCGCTGGGGTGAGTGACTGGTACACCACAAAGACCACCAGCGCAACGCCGATGGCTTGCCACATGACTCGATGGTTATGGGGTTCAGGCATGTCCGCGTACTGCATGGGCAACACGAGTCATGGCCGCGCCCCGCATGGCGTCGCGACTGACACGCGCGAAGTAAAAGGTCACCGCGGCGGCCGCCACCGCCATGCCGGCAATCGCCCCCATCCAGAAGCCCGGTGCACCGCGCGCAGGCCCCAGGATGTCGGTGTAGGCCAGCAGGTACCCGCCCCCCAGCCCCAGACCCCACAGGCCGACGGCAAAGGCCAGCATGGGCACCAGCGCCTTCTTGTAGCCGCGCAGGGCGTTGGCGGCCACGGCGTTGGTGGCGTCGAAAAGATGGAACGCGGCCACCAGCATCAGGAGCGGAGCCGCCAGGTCCATCACTTTTGGGTCGCGTGAATAGAGGGCGGCGATCATGCCGCTGCACAAGGCGACCGTCGCTGCGAGAGCGAGCGCCACGCCGAATCCCATGCCCAGCCCCACCCAGCCGGATGCGCGTGCCCGGCGATAGTCGCCTGCGCCGATCGCCTGGCCCACCAGCACGCTGGTGGCATTGGCAATCGCCAGCGGCACCATGTAGCACAGCGCGCCCAGGTTGGCGGCGATCTGGTGCGCGGCCGACCAGTTTTCGCCCAGCCGCGCGATGAACAGCGCCATGAAGGTATAGGAGGTCACGTCGATCAGGAACGAGGCGCCGATCGGCGCGCCCAGCTTGATGAGACGCCACAGGGATGACCAGTCCGGACTCTCCAGGCGGGCGAACACCCGGTAGCGCGCGAATGCGGGATGCCACATTGCCCAGGCCAGGGCGCATGCCAGCATCAGCCAGCCTTCGATCACCAGGGCCCAGGCGCAGCCCACGCCGCCCATGGCCGGCACGCCGAAATAGCCGTACATCAGCACCAGGTTGAGCGGCACCTTGAGCGCGAGGCCGACCAGCTGTATCACCATCACCGCGCGGGGTTGCGAAATCGCCGTGGCCCAGGCGTAGAACACGCGGAACAGCAGCATCGCCGGGGCTGCCCATACCAGCGCGCGCAGGTAGGCGCGCACCTCCAGCGCGACATCCGGCGCCATGCCCGACAGTGCGATGAACGCACCGGGTGCATACAGCAGCGCCATGCACGGCAGGGTCACCGCCGCGGTCAGCCACAGGCCCTGCCTCACGTCATGCGTGATGTCGCCATGCCGTCCGGCGCCGAAGTGCTGCGAGATGGTGGGGGAGAGCGCCAGCAGCACGCCCATCAGGCTCACGAAGATGCTGAAGTAGATCGAGGTACCCAATCCCACCACCGCCAGCGCGCGGGCCGAATAGTGGCCGGCCATCACCGTGTCGATCACCCCATTGGCCATGGTGGCCAGTTGCGCGATGAGCACAGGCCAGCCCAGGCGCAGGATGTCCCGTGCGGTGGATCGGTAGAGCGGTGGCATGAAGCAGGCGAACTCGGCTGGGGGAAAAAGGTCTTGGTGCCGGATTGGCAACGGATGTTCGGGAAACGGCTCACCGCGGCCGCGCGGACCGGGGCGGGATTGCGTACAGGCAGTTCAGGCCAGGCGCCTGATCATTTCAAGTACCGACGAGTCGGCGCCCGCCGGTGCAGCGCCGCCCTCGAAGGCCGGCAAGAGCGTCTTGGCGATCGCCTTGCCGAGTTCCACACCCATCTGGTCGAAGCTGTTGATGTTCCAGATCACGCCCTGCACAAACACCTTGTGCTCGTAGAGGGCGATGAGGGCGCCCAGGGAATGCGGCGTCAACTGCTGCAGCAGGATGGTGGTGGAGGGCGCATTGCCCGGATAGTCCTTCTCCGGATGGCCGGGCGTGGTGGCGCCGTGGGTGAGTGCGGCCGCCTGGGCCAGCGCTGAAGCGAGCAAGATGCGCTGGAAAGGTTGCGGCGCATCCTCGCGCCTGACCAGCACGAAATCGATCGGCACCAGGTAGGTGCCCTGGTGCAGCAACTGGTGGAAAGAATGCTGGCTGTTCGCGCCGACATTGCCGAACAGCACCGGCGCGGTGGCGTAGTCCACCGGCTTGCCATCCCGGTCGACGCGCTTGCCGTTGGACTCCATCTCGAGCTGCTGCAGGTAGTCCGGCAGCAGATCCAGGCGCCGTGCATAGGGCAGCACCACATGCGACTGTGCGCCCCAGAAGTTGGTGTACCAGACGCCCATCAGGGCCAGCATCACCGGTGCGTTCGTTTCCAGCGGCGCTTCCAGGAAGTGCCGGTCCATGGCGGCGGCGCCTGCAAGCAGGTCCGCAAAGGACTCGGCCCCAAGCGCGATCATCACCGAAAGCCCGACCGCGGACCAGAGCGAATAGCGCCCGCCGACCGATTCGGCCATCGGCAGGATGTTGGTCTCGCCAATGCCGAATGCCCTTGCCGCCGCCACGTTGTTGCTCACGGCGATCAGATGTTGCTCGAGCCCTTCACCCAGTGCCTGCGCGAGCCACGCACGCGCCGCCTCGGCATTGGTGAGGGTCTCGATGGTGGTGAAGGTCTTGGAGATCACGATCACCAGCGTGCTCTCGGGGTCGCAAGTCGCGGTGGCGTCGAGGAAATCGTCCGGGTCGACGTTGGCAACGAAATGCACGCGCGGACCGTTGGCACGGTCTTTCAGGGCGTCCACTGCCAGGCGCGGGCCGAAATCCGAGCCGCCAATGCCGATGTGCAGGATGTCGGTGATGGGCTTGCCGGTGGCGCCGCGCCAGCTGCCGCCGCGGATGTCGCGGGCGATTGCGCCCATGCGCGAGAGTACCGCGCGGGCCTGGTCGCGCACTTCAAGCGCGGCGGGGCCGCTGCCCTGGCCGCGCAAGGCGACATGCAGGACGGCACGGTTCTCGGTGGCGTTGATGGCATCGCCTGCGAACATGCGCGCGCGCCAGCCTTCCAGGTCGCGCGCGCGCGCCAGCGCGATCAGGTGCGCGATGGTCGCGGCGCTGGCGCGGTGGCGCGAAAAATCGAGCAGCAGGCCGGCGGCCTCGATCGCGCAACGAGCGAACCGTCCGGGTTCGGATGCGAACAGGTCGCGGACATGCACGTCGCCCATGGCGGCGCGATGCTGTTTCAGGGCCTGCCATTCCTGCGATGCGGTGAGATCGGTCATTTGATCCTCTGATATAGGCGGAAACGTTCGCTGCGGTCACCGGGGCGGTTGCCTTCCCAGACCAGGCGCGATCCGCTCGGAGTGCGGGCACCATCCGAGCGTGTGCCCTGCACGAGAAGCCATGCGCAATTCTCCGTCATTTCGCCGAAGCGGATGCCGGCGAAGTAGGCGAACGAGGCGCGTTCGGCCAACCCGAGCGGCGCGGCCCGCACGCAGGCGGCGGTGCCGCCCTGGCGTGCGGTCATCGCCGCCTTCAGCGACAGGGCCACCGGCCTATAGCTGCGCCCATAGTCGATCCAGGGCAGCCACAGCGTCATCAGCAGCAGCCAGACGAAAGTGGTGCCGTAGCACCAGTGGACGATGCCGCGCAGGGGCGTGCGTTCGCTGCGCGCCACCACCAGGATCCAGGCCAGTGAGGCGGCCAGGGCAATCGCGAAATTGCCCCAGTGCGCCTGCGCCACAAAGCCAGGCTCGAGCCGCGCGAAGTTGGCGGCGATGCGCGGTGGCCAGCCGGTCACCAAGGCGGCGTAGCCCAGCCAAATCAGGCCCGCCACCAGACTGAACGTGATGCGTCCGAACCAGTCGATCAGGGCGGCCTGCCCGCGCCGCATGAAGCCAAGGCCGGGCGCGATCAGCAGGGCGAGCGGCGGCAGGAGCGGCAGCAGGACGGCATCGGTGGCGTGCGCGGACCAGCCCAGCGACGCCAGCATCACGCAGGTGGCGAACAGCGGCAGGGGCTGCACCAGCGGGATCGGGTGGACATCGAGCAGCTTGGGTGGCCGGCGCTTTGTCAGCCACCACAGTGCCACCGGCCAGGCGGGAAAGGTGAACCACGGCAGGGTCTTGGCGTAGTAGCGCCATCCGGCCGCTTCGGGAAAGCCCAGTTGGGCATGCTGCCACGCCGCGTGGGCGGTCGCGAAGGCATTGTTCGCGGAAGCCAGCCACCACCATCCCACATAGGCTGCCGCGCCCGCGAGCACACCCGCCCCGCACCCTATCGCCCGCGCGGTTTCGCCGCGCCACACCAGCACGCCTATCCATGCCGCCGCCGCGAGCAGGGCAGGGATGGCAGGTGCATGGCCGCGTGCCAGCAGCAGCGCGGCCGCGCCTGCCAGCATCACTGCGAACGCACGCGCGCCGCCCTGGCGCAGGGAAAGGGCCCACAGGATCCAGGCCCATCCGGCCAGCGCCGCCGGTTCCGCGGAGATTTCATGCGAACGTGCGAGCAGGCCGAGGCTGGCCAGTAGCGCGAGCACGGCCATGCGCCCGGCCGCCTCGCCGTCGAGTTCGCGTGCGGCGCGATGCACACCGATGATCGCCGCGGACATCCAGACGGCCGTTGCCATCCGGGCGGCATCGTGGGGTTGCAGTACGCCCCCCAGGAGCTTGATGAAAATGGCGGCCAGCCAGAACGCCAGCGGCCCTTCCTCGGCCACCATCTGGCCGCCCACCGCGGGCACCAGCCATGCGGCGGCGGGACCGTTGGCCATCGACCAGGCGATGCCGAAGCCGATGGCATCGTCGCTCTTCCAGGGGTCGTGTCCGACCAGGCCGAGCAACACATACAGCACCACCAGGCCCCAGAACCAGGGCGAGGGCAGGGGAACGGGTACCCGCAGGCGCGAGAACGACCGGGCTTCGGCGGTCATGTGGGCAAGGATGGGGGGATGGCGACCGGTCAATAAAAAAGGCAGCCTAGGCTGCCTTTTTTCTGCTGCACAGCCGGATCAGGCGGCCTTCTTGGCGGTCGCGTATTTCTGGCGGAATTTCTCGACACGGCCGGCGGTATCGACGATACGCTGCTTGCCGGTATAGAAAGGGTGGCAATTCGCGCAAACCTCGACGCCGAGCGGCTTGCCGACGGTGGAGCGGGTGGTGAACTTGTTGCCGCACGCCGAGCAGGTGACTTCGACGTCCTTGTAATCGGGGTGAATGCCGGTTTTCATGATGTGCCTTGGATGAAATCGCGGTTTCCTGCGGCCCGGGGATTCCGGACATTGGCAAGGGTTCGCGAAGGGTGGAAAGCCTTAAATTATAGCGGAAAAACCTTTTTAGGCAAAGGCTTAGCCTGTCTGCGGCGCGCCCTCAGCCCTTCTTCATCGAGTCGAAGAACTCGGCGTTGTTCTTGGTCGCGCGCATCTTGTCGAGCATGAACTCGAGCGCCTCGATCTCGTCCATGTTGTAGAGGAACTTGCGCAGGATCCACACCTTCTGCAGGACCGCCGGTTCAAGCAGCAATTCCTCGCGGCGCGTGCCCGACTTGTTGATCAGGATGGACGGGTAGACACGCTTTTCGGCCATGCGGCGATCCATGTGGATCTCCATGTTGCCGGTGCCCTTGAACTCCTCGTAGATCACGTCATCCATGCGGCTGCCGGTGTCGATCAGCGCGGTGGCGATGATGGTCAGTGATCCACCTTCCTCGACATTGCGCGCGGCGCCGAAAAAGCGCTTCGGCTTCTGCAGCGCGCCGGCGTCGACGCCGCCGGTGAGAATCTTGCCGGAGGAGGGCTGCACGGTGTTGTAGGCGCGCGCCAGGCGGGTGATCGAGTCGAGCAGGATCACCACGTCCTTCTTGTGCTCGACCAGGCGCTTGGCCTTCTCGATCACCATGTCGGCCACCTGCACATGGCGCACCGCCGGCTCGTCGAAGGTCGAGGCGACCACTTCGCCGCGCACGGTGCGCTGCATGTCGGTCACCTCTTCCGGCCGCTCGTCGATGAGCAGCACGATGAGGATCACGTCGGGGTGATTGGAGGTGATGGCATGCGCGATGTGCTGCAGCATCACCGTCTTGCCGGACTTGGGTGAGGCCACCAGCAAGCCGCGCTGTCCGTAGCCGATCGGCGCGACGATGTCGATGATGCGGCTGGTGATGTTCTCTTCGGCCTTGATGTCGCGCTCCAGGCGCATCTGCCGGTCGGCAAACAGGGGCGTCAGATTCTCGAAAAGGATCTTGTTCTTGGAATTTTCGGGCGCTTCGCCATTGACCCGGTCCACCTTCACCAGCGCGAAATAGCGCTCGCCATCCTTGGGGGTGCGGATCTCGCCCTCGATGGTGTCGCCGGTATGCAGGTTGAAGCGGCGCACCTGCGACGGACTGATGTAGATGTCGTCGGTGCCGGCCAGGTAGGAGGTGTCGGGCGAGCGCAGGAAGCCGAAGCCGTCCGGCAGAACCTCCAGCGTGCCGTCGCCGAAAATCGGCTCGCCGCGTTTCGCCTTCGCCTTCAAGATGGCGAAGATGAGTTCATGCTTGCGCATGCGGTTGGCGTTGTCGATCTCGAGACCGACGGCCATTTCGACCAATTGTGTGACGTGGAAGTTTTTGAGTTCGGAGAAATGCATGACTTGCGATGGGCTCAGGGGATGCGCATGTGCGCGAGCTGGCGGCGTTGGCTGCCGCTGGACTTCGGATGGGAATGAAACCGGAGAAAACCGGCAAACCGCGCCGGCACAATCAACTGCTTTTTTGGGTCGCGTCCGAAGCTTTTCTCAAAGCACGGACGGTATGAGACGAGGTGAGGTTAAGGCCTGAAGCTCAATGTGTCAATTGTCAGTTGTCAAAAAACAACAAGGACTCGCGCTGCGGGTCCTTGCCGGTATTCGGGTCTGCCGTTCGTCCTACAGGTGGCTGTCGAGAAATGCCGTCAGTTGCGATTTCGACATGGCGCCCACCTTGGTGGCCACGACCTGGCCGCCCTTGAACAGCATCAGGGTCGGAATGCCGCGGATGTTGTGCTTGGCCGGGACTTCCTGGTTGGCGTCGACATCCATCTTGGCGATTTTCAGCTTGCCGGAATAGTCCTTGGCGATATCCTCGAGCACCGGGGCCACCATCTTGCACGGGCCGCACCACTCGGCCCAGTAATCCACCAGAACAGGGGCATCTGCCTTGAGCACGTCGGCTTCAAAGCTGGCATCGGTAACGTGTGCGATGTTGGCACTCATGAAAACTCCGGGGTTCGGTTGGTTTGGTCGGATAATGCTAACAAAAAGCGGACACCTGCGTTGGCGTGGCCGTTTTTGCCATGTTGGGCGGCGCCGCGGATTTTCAAGTTCAGGCGGAATCGGCCCGGGTTTTTCGCCTTCGTTCAGAACGTTTCCACTTCCACGGCCGCCAGCCTGATGCCTTTGCTTCGTTTGTGCCCGCCCGGAGAAGACCTGCTTGCGCATGCCGCCGGGCTGGCATTCGAGGCCGTCCCGGCTGCGGACCTTGCCGGGCTGACGGTGGTGGTGCCGTCGCAGGCCGTGGCGCCCGGCCTGCGTCTTGCCATCGCGGCAGCGGGGGCGAAACACGGGTTTGCAACCGTCGTGCCGCCGCGCATCGCCACGCTCGAGTCCCTGATCGATGAAGCGACGCTGGCGCAGCCGGTGGTGCCGCGGGCGCGCCGCCTGGCCGACCTGCACCGCTTGCTGGCCGCGCGCGGCTGGTTCGCGGGAGCGCCGCAATGGGATTCGTGCCGCGCCATCCTCACGCTCGCCGACGAGCTTTCCGCGACCTTGCCGGAACCGCCCGACGAAAAGGGTTTCCTGCGCCTGATCGAGGCGCACTATCGCGGACGCGGCGCACGGGTTGCCGAGCCCGAGGCCCGGCTGGTCTATGAAGTCTGGCGCGCCTATGCACGCCCGGCCAGGGGCGCAAGTCTCGATCCGGGCCTGGCGCGCCGGATGATGATATCCGCCGCGGTACGCGCACTCCCCGGCCCGGTCCTGTGGGTGGCGGGGCGTACCGGCGCTACGCTTGATGTGGAATCAACGGCCTTTCTCGCCATGCTGTCAGGGGTGCCGGTGACCATCACCGGTTACGCCAGGCTGTTGCCGGCTCTCGAGATGGCCTGGCCACTTTCAATAGTTGATCCGCCACTGGTGCGCGCCGCCACCGCGACTGAAGCCGACCTCGCCTTGTTTCGGTGCGTGAAGGTAATGCGGGCGCCCAGCCTGGAAGCGGAAGCGGTTGCAGCGGTCCAACAAGTGCGCACCTGGCTTGCCGCCGGCAAGCGCGCCATCGCGCTGGTGGCCGCCGATCGCGTGGTGGCGCGGCGGGTCCGGGCCCTGCTTGAGCGCGCAGGTGTGTTGCTGGCCGATGAGGCCGGCTGGAAGCTTTCAACGACCAGCGCGGCCACCTGTGCGATGCGCTGGGTCGATGCGGTCAGCGGCAATTTTCATCAGCGCGACCTGCAGGACTGGTTGCGCTCGCCGTTCGTGTTTTCTGACATCGACCGCACGCAACTGGCGCGCGCGCGCGCCTCGATTGAAGCGGCGATCCGCGACAACAACGTCCAGGGTGGCCTCGGGCCGGTGCGCCATGCCCTGGAACGCGCGACCGATCCCGACCCTCTTGCGATCGAACTCGTCGAACGCATCGAGATGGCGGCCAGGCCGTGGACGCGCCGGGCCGTCGCGCTCGACGAATGGTTCGACCTGTTGCAGGAAACCCTCGCTGCGCTCGGTGCTGTCGACGCGCTGGCGGCCGATGCCGCGGGCGTGCTCCTGCTGGACCTTGTGCGCAATTTGCGCGAGCAGCTTGGCGGCGGTGCGGCGCAGGCGCTGGCCTCGTGGCGCGACTTCTTCGCGTCTGAACTGGAGTCCGCCTCGTTCCGCGACAGCGCCATCGACAGTCCGGTGGTGATGACCTCGCTCAAGCGCGCCGGGTTGCGGCGCTTCGAAGCCACGCTCTTGCTCGGTGCCGGGGAAGCACACCTGGGCGCGGAGCGTGACCCCGGCCCCCTTTTCGCGGCCCGGCTGCGGTCCCAGTTGGGGCTGACCACGCTTGATCAGCAGGCGGCCGAGCTGCGCGACGGCCTGGGCATGCTGATCGGGCACGCCGGAGAATTCTGCGCGACCTGGCAAGCCGGCAGTGCGGGCGAGCCGCAGCCGCTTTCGCCCTGGTTTGTCCGGCTTGACGTGCTCGCGCGCTCCGCCGGGCATGCGGGCCTGATCCAGCCGGCGCCGCTGCCGCCGGTTGATGTGCCGGAAGCACTGCGCCGGCGGGTCGTCATGCCGGCGCCGCCCGCTTCGAAGCTGCGGCCGGCCGCCATGTCGGTCAGCGCCTATGCGAGCCTGATCGCCTGCCCCTACCAGTTTTTCGCACGTCACATGCTGGCCTTGAACGAGGCCGACGAAGTGCGCGAGGAGTTTGAAAAGAGTGACTATGGCCGATGGGTGCACGACCTCCTGAACCGGCTGCATGCGCGTTTTCCGGTGTTTTCCGGTGTGGCGCACGATGTCCTGCAGACCGAGTTTCATCGCCTGGCCGATGCGGTGTTCGCGCCGGCCATCGAATTCAACTTTCTGTCGCTTGGCTGGAAACGCCGCTGGGTTGCGCTGGCCGATGCCTACATCGCATGGCAGATCGACCGCGAGCGCAATGGCTGGCACTGGCAAGCCGGCGAAATCAATGCCGAGCTGCCGCTGACGCCCGCATCAGGCCGCGAATTCCGCCTGCGCGGCCGGCTCGACCGCATCGATACCGGGCGTGGGGGTGAACTCGAAATCCTCGACTACAAGACCCAGGACCTGAGCGCGCTCAAGCGCAAGGTGGCCGAACCCGGGGAGGACGTGCAACTGGCCGCGTACTGCCTGCTGCACCCTGCCGGCGGCACGGCGCAGGCCGCGTTCGTGGCGGTCGATGGTCGAGCCATTGGCAGCGTGGCCGCCAACCCGGCGCACCTGCCGCAGGACGAGCGGCGCCGCCTGCTTGCCCTGGTGGATGGCATCGATGCCGGCGCCGGCCTTCCGGCCAACGCGCCGGACGGCGTGTGCGGCTGGTGCGAAATGCGCGGCCTGTGCCGGCGTGACCATTGGGCGGCAACGGAAGCGGGCGATGACTGAGCCGGCATCCAGTCCCGCGCTCGATCCCTTGGCCTCATGCGTGGTGGAGGCGTGCGCGGGCAGCGGCAAGACCTGGTTGCTGGCCTCGCGCATGTTGCGTCTGTTGCTGGCCGGCGCGGCGCCCGGATCGATCCTGGCGCTGACCTTCACCCGCAAGGCGGCGCAGGAAATGCGCGCTCGCCTGGAGGCCTGGCTGGCGATCCTTGCCGACGCCGATGAGGATGAGGTGCTGGCATTTCTGCGCCAGCGCGGCGCGGGGGAGTCGGCCGCACGCGCGATGCTGCCGCGCGCGCGCATGTTGCAGGAGGAGGTTCTGACGGCGCAGCCGCCGATCGCGATCGACACCTTCCATGGCTGGTTCCTGCGCCTGGTCTCGCTCGCACCCCTGAGTCCGCCGGGCGCCGCGGCGCTCGACGGCGTATCCGCAAGCGTGCCGCATGGCGCCGTGCTGGCCGAAAAAACCGGCGCGCTCGCCGCCGAGGCCTGGCAACGACTGGCCGCCGCGATGGGGCGGGCCCCGCAAGCTGAAGTCGCGCTGGCCTTCGCCCGCCTGCTCGACGAGATCGGGCTTTCCAATGCGCGAACCGCGCTCTTCGCCTTCGTGGCCCGGCGCGCCGAGTGGTGGGCATTCACGCGCGGCCGGGCGGACGCGGCGGGCTGGGCGGCGGCACGCCTGCGCGCTGAACTCAACTGCGATCTCGAGGCGGATCCCGCGGCGGACTTCTTTGTTTCCAGCCACGTGGAACTCGAGGCCTACGCGAGTTTGTTGTGCGCGAATACGGCATCCGACAAGCTCAAGGGCGCCGCGCTCATCACGACCCTGGAGCGCGGGATTCATGACGATGCGGGCTTCCTGGAGGTTGGCGATCTTTTCGTGACCGGGAAAGGTGAACTGCGCATCCGCAAGGCATCGGATGCGCAGGCGAAACGGCTCGGGCCCGCGGGAGAAGATCGCTTCCTTGAACTGCACCAGCGCCTGTTCACGCGTTTCCAGCAGGCGCGCATGGCGCTGTTGCACCAGCGCATCTGCCGGATCAATGCCGACCTTTTCGTGTGCGGATGCGCGCTGGTTGAAACCTACCAGGCGGTCAAGCATGCCCGCGCGATGGTCGATTTCACCGACGTGGAATGGCTGGCCGCCTCGCTCCTGGCCGACGAGGAACATGCCTCCTACCTGCATGCGCGCCTGGACTCGCGTTACCGGCATGTATTGCTTGACGAGTTCCAGGACACCAACCCGTTGCAATGGGCGGCCTTGCGCGGCTGGCTGGCGGCCTACGGCGCGGACGGGAGTCGTCCGACCGTTCTGATGGTGGGCGACCCCAAGCAATCGATCTACCGGTTTCGGCGCGCCGACGCGCGCCTGTTCAGTGCCGCCGGCGACTGGCTGGTGGCCGATTGGGACGCCAGGCGGGTGGAGCAAAACCACACCCGCCGCAACGCGCTGGCGGTGGTAGAGATCGTCAATCGGGTTTTTGATGGCCTGGCCGGATTCGGGCACTTTGTCCCGCAGACCACCGAGCAGACCTTGCTGCCGGGCCGCGTGGAGGTGTTGCCCCTGATCGAACGCGCCGCGGGCAAGGCGACACCACCGAGCGCCGGGTTGCGCGACCCGCTCTCCGAGCCGCGCGACGATGATCGGGATGTGCGCCGTCTGGAGGAAGGGCGTGCGCTCGCGCGCCGCCTTGCCGAACTGGTGGGCGGCATGCAGGTCCGCGAAATGGCGGGAAACGCACTCGTCACGCGACCCGCAGGATTCGACGATGTGCTGGTGCTCGCGCGTCGCAAGCGCGCCTTCGTGGAAATCGAGGCTGCCCTGCGCGAGGCGGGCATGCCGTTCGCCAGCGCGCGCGGCGGCGGCCTTCTGGACACGCTGGAGGCGCAGGACCTGGTGGCCTTGCTGGGTTTCATCGCCAGCCCGCGCGACGACCTGAAGCTTGCGCATGCCTTGAAGAGCCCGGTTTTTGGCGCCACCGATGACGACCTGATCATGCTGGCCGGGGCCGGCCCGCGCGGCGAGCCATGGTGGAGCCGCATGCAGGCACTTGCCGAGCCATCAGTGGCGCTGGCGCGTGCGCGCGAACTGCTCGGTGTCTGGCAGGCCGCTGCCGATACGTTGCCGGTGCACGACCTGCTGGACCGCATCTACCATCAGGCCGCGCTGCGCGAGCGCTACGCGGCACATGTTCCGCCGGCCATGGTGGCGCGGGTGCTGGCCAATCTCGATGCCTTCATCGCATTGGCGCTTGCGCAGGATTCCGGCCGCTTTCCCAGCCTGATGCGCTTTCTGGAAGAACTCAAGGCTGCGCGGCGTGGCCCGGAGGAAGAGGCACCAGACGAAGGCGATGCCGACGCCGATGCCGCCGGCAATGCCATCCGCATGATGACCGTGCATGGCGCCAAGGGGCTGGAAGCACCGATCGTGTGCCTGGTCGACGCCAATGCCGGCCCCGGGACTTCCGCGACTTATGAGCCCCTGATTGACTGGCCGCCCGGCGCCGACGCACCGGCGCACTTTTCCATGCTCACCGTCAAGGACGAGATCGGTGCCGGCCGTGAAGACGTGCAGCAGCTCGACCGCGAGGCCGCCGACCGCGAGGAACTGAACCTGCTGTACGTGGCGATGACGCGCGCGCAGCAATGCCTCATCGTCAGCGGGTCGGACAATCGCCAGGCATCGGCCGGCACGGCGTACGGCCTGATCCGGTCCGCGGTGGAGGCGCAGAACGCGGCACATGGCATCGCGTTCGACGAAACGGGCGAGGGGGGGCTGGCATGGGGCGGAATTGCACATCTTGCCGGCGGGGACATGCGCAAGACCGCAGCACCGGTGACGGAAAGCACTGCCCTGCCAGCGCTGGAAATCGGCACCCGTCGCGCGCCGCTGACGCCGCAGCAGCAGGAAGGCATCGCGTTGCACGCCGTCCTGCAATGGCTCGCGCAGGCGCGTGATGCCGGCGCGAGCGCCCCGCACGATGCGCTATTGGCGCGGCGCAGCGGCGTGCCGGTGGCGACGGTCGCCGCGCTGCGTCCGCGTGCCGAGGCGGTGTTTGGCGCCCCGGGACTGGCGCGCTTCTTCGACCCCGGGCAGTTCGCGTGCGCGCGCAACGAGTTTGAACTGGTCAGCCTCGAAGGCACGCGCCGCCTCGACCGCGTGGTCGAGTTCGAAAGTGAAGTGTGGGTGCTCGACTACAAGCGCACCCTGGGCGGCGACCTCGCGACCTACCATGCGCAGATACGTGACTACATCGGCCTGTTGCGCCCGCTCTACCCGCGTCACGTCCTGCGCGGCGCCCTGATCGACCTGGCGCAGCTTGCGTTGGCCGAAGTCGCGGCGTCCTGAGCGCCGCCGCCGGATCAGTCTGCCTGGATGCCGAACTCCTTGATGATGCGCGCATAGCGGGCATGGTCGGCGGCATTGACGCGGCCGGCCAGCGCAGCCTCGCCGCCCGCGGGAATCAGCGCCAGGGTGGTCATGCGCGATTGCACATCGGGCATCCTGAGGATCTCGTTCAAGTGGCCGTTCAAGGTCCTGACCACTTCGGCGGATAGCCCCTTGGGTCCCATGAAGGCCTGCCATGCACCGACCTCGGCGTCGCGGAAACCCGCCTCGGCCAGGGTCGGCACATTCGGCAGGAGCGGGGAGCGTTTCGGATCGGCCACCCCCAGCACCACCATCTTTCCGGCGTTGACGTGCTGCAGCACCGGCCCCAGGGTGGTGTACATCATCGGCACATGACCGCCCAGCATGTCAACCACCGCCGGGCCGCTGCCCTTGTACGGCACCTGGGTGATCTTGACGCCGGCGGACTTGTTGAAGAGCTCGCCGAGAATGTGCATCGGCGACCCGCTGCCCGGGCTGGCATAGGTGGTGACGCGGGCGGCCTTGATGGCCGCCACCAGGTCCTTCATGCTGGCGGCACCGACGGAACTGTTGGCGACCACGAACAGCGATTGTGTGCCGGCGAGGATCACGGGCGTGAAGGCGTCGAGCACATCGTACTGGGCGCCGGTGCCGGCCTTGAGCACCAGGGTGGCGATGGAAATGGTGTTGGGGGTGAAGAGCAGTGTGTGCCCGTCCGGCGGCGCCTTGGCCACATAGGCGTTGCCGATGGTGCCGCTGGCGCCGGGGCGGTTCTCGACCACCACCGACTGCCCGAGGCGCGGCGCGAGCTTCTCGGCGAATACACGCGCCAGCGCGTCGGTGTCGCCGCCGGGAGGATAGGAGACCACCAGCGTGACGGTTTTGGAGGGATAGGCCTGGGCGGCAGCAGGGCCGGCGGCGAGCGCTGCAGCGAGACCAAAGGCGACTGAAGCAAGCGCTTTCAGGTTGCGGAATGGGGCGATCATTGCGGGCTCCGGATGAATGGCGATGTCAGGCCGTTCATCGTAGCAAGAAATGCTCCCCAGGCCGCCCGTGCGCCGCGGCCGCAGGCTAGTAGTTGAACATCCGATCGTGTTCCAGCGAAAGCCGGATCAATACCTGGGGAAGGGCGAATTCCGCAGGCTTGCCGGCGATATCCGACTCGGAGATGCCGCGCGTTTGCGCCGACATGCCGGATACGTAGAAGCGTGCGCCGGCGGCGACCAGCGCGTCGAAATGCTCGCGCAGGCGACCCGTACCCAAACCCGCCAGATTGTCCAGCACCGCATCGCGCAGCAACTGCGCCGCGTCGCCGGCCAGGAACATCGTGACCTTGTGCCCCTCCGCGGCGGCGGCCTTTGCCACCAGGAAGGCGAGCGCGGCGCGGGTCGGGTTCTCCGGGCCGTGGGTGGCATGCACCAGGATATTGGCCATCATTGGTCCTTTGCGTGAGGAATGCGCCTATTCTTCTTCTTCCGACATCGCTAGGATGTCGTCGCGGGTGAGCTTGCCCACCAGTTCAGGGTGGTCGCGCTGCACGTGCTCGCTGGCGGCGGCCACCAGTTCGTCATCGGATTTGCCGCGCACCACCTGCCCGCATTCACAATTGATCAGCTTGCCCATGGCAACCTCCGTAAAAAAAGAATATGACCCTATTATGCGCAGCATGGCGGACCAAAACCTTGGCGAAACCTTGGCGCAACACGGGGAAAACCGCATCCACCTGTGCGGGCGGCTGACTGCCCGGCTCGAAGGCAGGCGCGTCGAGGAAGGGCTGCCGGGGCGGCAGGGACGCATGTTGTTCGCTTTCCTGGTGTTGCGCCGGTTGCGCACCACCCCGCGTGCCGAACTGCTGGACGTGTTGTGGCCGGACGCGCCGCCCGCGGCGGCCGAGTCGGCGCTGGCCGCGCTGCTGGCCAAGCTGCGTCGCTGCCTTGGCGCGAGCGCGCTCGCCGGAAAGCAGGATATTCGCCTGGCCCTGCCGGCGAATGTCTGGATCGATGTCGAAGCCGCCGGGGAAGGATTGCATCGCGGGGAGTCCGCGGTCGCCCAGGGGGAATGGACCCGCGCCTGGGGACCGGCGCGGGTTGCACTGCATATCGCCGCACGTGCCTTCATGCCCGGATATGACGCGCCCTGGATCGCCGAGGAGCGGCGCAAGCTTGAGGACATCCTGGTACGCGCCCATGATTGCGTCGCCGCCAGCGGCCTGGGGCTGGGCGGGCCGGAACTGGCCGCCGCGGAACGCTCCGCGCGCCAGCTCATCGAACTGGCACCGTTTCGCGAAAGCGGCTACCGCTTCCTGATGCAGGCGCTGGCCCATCGCGACAATACCGGCGAGGCCCTGATGGTCTACGAACAATTGCGCCGCGTCCTGCGCGAAGAACTGGGCGCTTCGCCCGGGGCGGCGACCCAGTCGCTGCAAAGGCGCATCCTGCAAGGGCAAACGCCGGGTCGCGATTGATTCGGTCCAATCGCGGCATAATCGCCGCGATGCATGCAAGAAGGCGGTGCCGGATGGCGCGCCGCAAAGGAGAAATCATGAAGCGCTGGTCAGTTTCCGCTGCCCTGATCGTTACTTGCCTGGCGACCTTGGCCCCGGCCTTCGGTCAGTCCTACCCTAACCGCCCGGTGCGCATCGTCGTGCCTTTCGCGGCCGGCAGCGCCACCGACATCGCCGCCCGCCTGATGGCCGACGAGCTGCGCGGCGCCCTGGGCCAAAGCTTCACCATCGACAACAAGGCGGGCGCATCCGCGCGCATCGGCGCCGAAGCGGTCGCCAAGGCGGCGCCCGACGGCTACACGCTGCTGGTCACCACCAATACCTCGCACTCGGCCAATCCGCACCTCTTCAAGAAGCTCAGTTACGACCCCGTGAAGGACTTTGCACCGGTGTCCGGCATCATGACCATACCGGTGATCGTGGCGGTCAATCCCAAGCTGCCGGTGACGAGCTTGTCCGAACTGATCGCCTATGCCAAGGCGCGCCCCGGAAAGGTTTCGTACGGCTATGGCAACAGCATCGGGCAGGTCACCGGCGCCGCTTTTGCCAAGGCGGCGGGGATCGACGTGATCGCCACGCCCTACAAGGGTTCGCCGCAGGCCATGACCGACCTGATGGGCGAGCAGATCACCTACGCGGTGACCGACATGGCAGCCGGGCAGGCGCTGGTCAATTCCGGCAAATTGCGCGCGCTGGCGGTCTCCAGCGAAAAGCGCTTTGGCCAGATGCCATCGCTGCCGACCATGGCCGAGACCCCCGCGCTGGCGGGCTTTGAACTGGTGGCCTGGGTGGCGATGTTCGCCCCTGCCGGCACGCCGCCGGAGATCGTGGCGCGGCTCAGCGCGGAAGTGCGCAAGTCGCTCGCCAAACCGGAAATCCGCGAGCGCATTGCCAGCTTTTCAGCCGACGTCACGCCCAGCACGCCCGACGAGCTGGCTGTGTTCGTGAACGCCCAGCTGGTGGGCTGGGGAAAGCGCATCAAGGACGCCGGCATCGAGCCTGAGTAATCGGGCGCAGCGGCGACTTCAGTCGCGGATTTTCAGGACCACCCGGCCGACGGTCTGGCGCCCCACCAGCGCGTCAAACGCCTCGATGTAGCGCGCCAGCGGCCAGGTCATGGTGGTTACCGGGCGGAAGTCGCCGGCGATGATGCCGTCGCAGATCATGCGCATGAGCTCGCGCAGGCGCGGCGCGAAACGCTTGCGTTCGTCATCCGGCGTCCAGCCCGTGTAGAGCCCGAAATTGAAGCCGATCACGTCGATGTTCTTCACCAGCAGGATGTTGGCGGGAATCTGCGGCACGGTTCCGCCGGCGAATCCGATAAGGAGAATTTTTCCTTCCGGGACCGTGCAGCGCAAGGCCGCTTCGAACATGTCGCCGCCGACCGGGTCGAAGACGATGTCGATGCCGCCGGTGCGCGCCTTGATCGCCCGGCCCAGGTCCGGCGTGTCATTGAGCATGCATTCATGGGCGCCGTGCGCGCGGGCCAGTTCGAGCCGCTCCGCGGTGCGCGCCACCGCGACGACGTGCGCGCCGGCCTGGGCGGCGACCTCGATGGCGGGAATCCCGACCCCGCCGGCGGCGCCGATCACCAGCACCTTGTGGCCGGGCCGGATGCCGGCGCGCCAGTGCAGCGACGCATACGCGGTGCCGTAGGTGCCGGGCACGGTGCAGGCGATCGCCAGGTCGATCGCGTCGGGAATATGCCATACGGTTTCCGCCGTGGCGATGGCTTCTTCGCCGAACCCGCCCCAGTCGAGCAGTGCCGCGACACGATCGCCGACGCGAAAGCCGGATACATCCGCCGCAACTTCGGTGATGATCCCGGACGCCTCGGTGCCGGGCACAAAGGGCAGTGGTGGCTTGCGCTGGTACTTGCCCGCCACCACCAGCACCTGCCCGAGTGTGATGGTGGCGTAGTGCACGGCGATGCGCACGCAGCCCGGAAGAAGCGCCGGAGGCGGCACGTCGGTGTATTCCAGCGCCTTGTAGCCTCCCCAGTGCGTGCAGTGCAACGCTTTCATGACATGACGTCCTTTCGCTCTGAAGTGCGGATCTTCCGATCAGCCGGTTGGATGCTTGCGGGTACGGTATCGGTACCAGGGCAACGCACGCGTGAGTGAAACCACCGCCCCGGGTTCGCTCAGGGTGTAACCCGGCAGGGTCGCGGCGTCGGCGCGCCATTGTGCACCGGCCAGCACGCCGATCAGCGAGGCGACCGCCGGATGGTCCAGCGTCTCCTTCAGGCAGGCCAGGTAGTAGTGCTCGGTGATGAGCGGCACAAAGCCCAATCCGTAGCGCAGCGCCGCGGCTTCGATGCCGAAGCCGGCGTCGGCCGTGCCCGAGGCCACGGCCGTGGCCACCGCGAGATGGGTCGATTCCTCGTCCGCGAATCCCGCCACCTGCGCGGCGTCTATGCCCTGCGCGGCAAACAACTGCTCGATTTCCACGCGGGTGCCGGAGCCGCGTTGCCGGTTGACGAAGCGGACGCCGCCGCGTTTCAGGTCGGCAAGGCGGGTGATGGCTTTCGGGTTGCCGCTGGCGACCATCAATCCCTGGCGGCGCCCGGCGAAGTCGATCAACTTGTGCCTGCCTGGCACCAGGTGTCGCTTGAAGGCCTTCGCGGTCAACGAACCGGGGCCATGGTCGTCGCTGACATGGAAGCCGGCCAGGAGGCATGTGCCGGCAGAAAGCGCCGCAAGGGCGTCGAGGCTGCCGCAATATTGCAGGTCCAGATGCACGCCGGTACCGGCAAGTCGCTCCTTCAGCAGGGGCAGCGCGAGGTCGTGGCTTGCCTGCGCGGTAAGCACATGGGCGCGGTCGTCGAAGGCGACGGCGAAGGCGCTTTCAAGCTCCGACGCAAGGCTCTGGATTTGCGGCCCGATGCGCGCGCGGGTGTGTTCCTCCGCCCACAAAAGCTTCTCGCCAAACGGTGTCAGGCGCGCCCGGCGGCCCTTTTCCCAGACGATCAGTTCGTGCCCGAGTTCGGTTTCCCAGCGTTTCAGCTCGCCCCACACGTGGCGATAGGAATAGCCCGTGCTTTTGGCGGCCTTGCCGATGGAACCCGTTTGCCGGATTGCCGAAAGCAGGGTGAACAACGGGTTGTCCAGGTGGGTCGCGGCCCCGGGCGCCGTCTGGTCGGTGCGGCTGAAACTGTAGTCAAGCTTGATGCGCAGCATATGCAAGTTATTTCATATTGGGCGAATTCGACGCCACGGCTACCATTGTGGCCTACGCATCGCGGGCCGGGTAAGGCGTGCGCGCATCGCGTCTTCTTTTCGCAATTTTCCCCCGGATCGGAGCATATTGAACTGGATCGGCGAGAGCCTCCATGGCGCGCTCGCGCTCGCCACCGCCGGCGATGCGCGGCTTTGGGCCATCATATTCCTGAGCCTGCAGGTCAGCCTGACGGCGATGGCGCTGGCGGCGGTGGCTGGCTGTCTTGCCGGCGCTGCAGTCGCGGTCGGGCGCTTTCCGGGCCGGCGCCTGGTCATCGTCACGCTCAACGCCGCCATGGGCCTGCCGCCGGTGGTGGTGGGATTGGTCGTCTACCTGCTGCTGTCACGTGCCGGGCCGCTGGGCCCGCTGGGCTTGCTGTTCACGCCGGGCGCCATGGTGATCGCGCAGTTCCTGCTCATTGCGCCCATCGTTGCCGCGCTGTCGCGCCAGGTCATCGAGGACGCCTGGCGCGAATACGAGGAGCAGTTGCGCTCGCTCGGGGTCAGCGGTTTCGGGGCGGCGCTGACCCTGATCTGGGATACGCGCTTTTCACTGGTCACGGTGCTCCTGGCCGGCCTGGGGCGCGCCATGGCCGAGGTCGGTGCGGTGATGATCGTAGGCGGCAATATCGACGGCGTCACACGGGTGATGACCACCGCCATCGCGCTGGAAACCAGCAAGGGCGATCTGCCGCTGGCGCTCGCGCTGGGGTTGATCCTGCTGGCCATCGTGCTGGGCTTGAACGGCCTTGCCTACGCGGTTCGCGAGTGGTCGGTGCGGCGCTATGGCTGAGCGCGACGAACTGGTACGCCTGATCGGCCTTTCGTTCGAAGGGCGCGGTCACCGGGCGCTCGACGGCATCGACACCATCCTGCCGCGCAAGCGCGTCGCCATCCTGGGACCCAATGGCGCAGGCAAGAGTGTCCTGCTCAGGGTGTTGCACGGCTTGCTCAAGCCAAGCGCCGGTGCGGTTGCTTGGGCGCATGTGGACGGCCGTCCTCCGCGGGTCGCGATGGTGTTCCAGCGGCCGGTGCTGTTGCGCCGTTCGGTCGAGGACAACGTCGTCTACGCCTTGCGGCAGAGTGTGCGCCACCGCCACGAGCCGACGGCGCGCCTGCGAGAACGGGCGCAACTGGCCCTGGCCGGCGTGGGTCTGGCCCACCTCGCCGGGCGGCCCGGGCGTGTGCTGTCGGGCGGAGAACAGCAACGCGTGGCGCTTGCGCGCGCGTGGTCGCTCGAACCCGATGTGCTGCTGCTCGACGAACCAACCGCCAGCCTGGATCCCGGCGCCACCCGCGCGGTGGAAGGCATCATCCACGAGATCGCCGCCTCCGGGGTCGCCATCGTGCTGGTCACGCACCACCGGGGCATCGCCAAGCGCTTCGCCGAACATGTCGTATTCATGGACCGCGGCCGCATCGCCGAAGAGTCCGTCGCTTCCATGTTTTTCTCCGCCCCGTCCAGCGGGCCGGCGCGGGCTTATCTTGAAGGAGACCTCGCATGACAAACCCTAAACGCACCTTTCTCGCAGCGGCGCTCGCCGTGGGAGCCTTCGCACTCGTGCATCTGCCTGTGACCGCACAGGAAAAATTCATCGTCGTCGCTTCTACCACGTCCACCGAGCAGAGCGGCCTGTTTGGCCACCTGCTGCCGGCATTCGAAAAGAAAGCCGGGATCAAGGTGCGGGTGGTGGCGGTCGGCACCGGCCAGGCGCTCGACCAGGGGCGCCGCGGCGACGCCGACGTGGTGTTCGTGCATGACAAGCCGGCCGAGGAAAAATTCGTTGCCGACGGTTTCGGCGGGCCCCGGCTGGAGGTGATGTACAACGACTTCGTCCTGATCGGCCCGAAGGCCGATCCCGCCAAGGCGGGCGGCAAGGACATTCTGGAAGGCCTGAAGAAGATCGAGGCGGCCAAGGCGGCATTCGTGTCGCGCGCCGACAAGAGTGGCACCCACGCGGCTGAAGTACGCTACTGGCGGGCTGCGGGACTCGAAATCGAGAAGGTCAAGGGTGGCTGGTATCGCGAGACCGGCTCCGGCATGGGGCCGGCGCTCAACACCGCCTCCTCCATGAATGCTTACATCCTGGCCGACCGCGGCACCTGGCTGTCGTTCAAGAACCGCGCCAACCTCGACATCGTGGTGCAAGGGGATACACGCCTTTTCAACCAGTACGGGGTCATGCTGGTCAATCCGGCGAAGCACCCTCACGTGAAAAAGGACCTCGGCCAGGCCTTCATCGACTGGCTGGTCGCGCCGGAGGGGCAGCAGACCATCGCAGCCTACAAGATCGGCGGCGAGCAGTTGTTCTTTCCCAACGCCCGGCGATGATTGCGCACCTTGTCGCCGTCTTGCTGATCCTGATGTCGGCTGGCGCATCGTCGCAGGAAAGTGTGAAGGTGTTCGCCGCCGGCAGCCTGCGCGAAGCGATGGGCGCGGTGGCGCGGGCGTTTCAGGCTTCCGGGGGGCCCCGGGTCGATCTGACCTTTGGCGCGTCGGGGCTGCTGCGTGACCGCCTGGCCGGTGGCGAACCGGCCGATGTTTTCGCTTCCGCCAATACGGAGCATCCGCAAGCCCTGGTCGCCCGCGGCATGGCGATCGACGCCCGGCCGTTCGCAAGAAACCGCCTGTGTGCGCTGACCCAGGCGAAGGTGGCGGCGACACCGGATTCCCTGCTTGGGGTACTGCTCGATCCGGCCGTGCGCCTGGCGACGTCCACGCCCAAAGCCGATCCGGCCGGTGACTACGCGTGGATGCTGTTTGAAAGGGCGGAACGCATCAATCCGGGCGCTTTCGCGCGCCTCACTGGCAAGGCCAGCCAACTGGTGGGCGGGCCCGGGTCGCCAGCCACGCCGGCCGGACGCACCGCCTATGGCTACCTGATGGAACAGGGCGCGGCGGACGTGTTCCTGACCTACTGCACTAATGCCGTGTTGGCGCGCAAAGAGGTGCTGGGCCTGCGTAGCGTCGAAATCCCGGCGTCGCTCGCGGTGGAAGCAACTTATGGCGTGGCTCTCCTCAAACCTGCTGGCGCGGGCTTTCGCGACTTCCTGCTTTCACCGGCGGGCCAGGCCATCCTTGCCGAACAGGGATTTGCTGCAACACGCTGAAGTAGTGGGGCGGTCGAAGGTCTGATCAGGCCGCCGGATCGGGTAATCTTGCACCTTCGGCCATTGTCAATCGCCGGATTCGCCCCCAAATAAGGCGGATCATCCCGTCCGACGCCAAATCCGGGCCTGGACGGGCAGGTTGGCGCCGCATACCGCTCAGGCGTTGCGTGCCGACCCATGCAAAGCGCCGACCACTCGGGAACTCCATGAAGGACTATTACCGCATTTTCGGCCTGCCGCCCTCGGCGACGCTGACCGAAATCAGGAACACCTATCGGAAGAAGGCGTCCGCGCTGCATCCCGACCGCAACCCGGACGCGTCGGCGCAGGCCGATTTCCAGGAACTGCAGGAAGCCTACGAAGTGCTGTCCGACCCGGACAAGCGGCGCGCCTATGACGACAACCGCCGGCGCAGCCTGATCGAAAATCCGCTCGAGACCGCGCGCGAAATCTGGAGCGCCTACCTGAAAGCATCCCTGCGATGAAACTGTCACGCTTCTTCAACGAGTTGTCCTCGACCTACGCCTACGAGCTCGAGGACCTGACCTACGATTCCGGCGGCGACGACGTGCTCAAGAAGCGCCTGAAGGAAAAGCGCAGCCAGTTCGGCGACCTGCTGATGATGGCGGGCACCGACCCGACCATGGTCGCGCCGGCACTGCATGGCGGCCTGCGCTTCACCGAGCCGGCATTGCTGGAAAAGCTGGTGGGCGCCCAGCCGGACGAGTTTCCCGAATGGGGCGCCGTGGCCGCGACGATTGAATTCGAGCCCTGGGCCGAAGCGCTGGTCAAGCGCGCCCTGGAGGAACCCGAGGGCGAGCAGTTCATGCTCGTCGCAGCCGGCCTCGAGTTCATCCTTGCGCGCATGGGTACCGCGGGCGCCAGCGGCTCCGATGACCGCGCCGCCGACGACGCCGAAGCGGGCGCGGAAGACGATGGCGACGAAGACCTGGGCGACGCCGGCGAGGACTGGCTGGGCGAGCAGGGCTTCGACCGCCGCAGCTGATCGCCTACAGACCGAGTTTCACCGAGGACAATCACATGTCGCATCCCGCAGTCATCAAGGCCACCGCGCTCATTCGCAGCGGTGACATCAGCGCGGCCGAATCCGCGCTCTCCGAACTGGTGGAAACCGAGGGCGACACCGCGCTGGTCGCGGTGCTTGACGAACTGCCGCCCAAGGATCTCTTGGCCATCATCCGCGAATACGACTCCTCCAAACCCTCGGTGGTGAACCTGCTGGTGACGCCGAAGCAGTTTGCCGACGCGGTCATCATGGAGCGCCTGTATGCGGAGCGCAACCGCGACCGCCTGCGCTCGATGATCAACTCGGTGATCTACCGCGAGGACGTGGAACCGGACGAATTCATCGCCGCGCTGGCCGAGAAGGATCTCGGCCTGGAGGTGCTGGCCGACTACTTGGACGAGCGCTTCGACGAGGTTTCGATCTTCAAGAGTTTCGGCAGCTTCGTCATTCCCGAGGACGAGCGCACGCCCAAGGACGAGGAAGACGATTCAGTGCGCGAAGACCAGTTCGAATTGCCGCGGGGCGGCGTGACGCTGGATGAAGTGAGCGACTCCGACTGGATGGAGCTCACCTGGCGCCTGGCGCACAACCATCCCGACGAATTCTTCCATGTCTACCAGATCCTTGCCGCGCGAGCCCGGGCGGCCGAGCAGGCGCCGGTGGTGGCCAAGGCGGAAGAAGGTGAATCCGGGCCTGCGCCGGCAGCCGACAACGGACCGGCGGCGGAGGAGTCCGCACTGTGAGCGAAACCACCGCCGGCAACGCGCCACAGGCGCTCGCCACCTACGACGACCGGCCGTACTTCGCGCGCGCGCTCGACTACGGCCTGGCCAACGGCATCATCGATTCCGAGAAGCTCGACGCCATGCGCATCGACGGCGCCAAGGGCATCGTGCAGATCGCCGACTTCTTCGGCACCTCGCACCTGCGCACCGATCTTGAGGAAGCGATGAAGCGCATGGTCAACCTGGCCAGCTTCTACCTGGAGCACATCTCCGACGGGCACCTGCCGCGTGCGGCGCGGTCCCTGCAGGACAACACCTTCCTGTCGCATTCGCGCGGCGGGTCGGAAATGTACAAGCGTTACTTCGCCATGCCTTCGGATTCGACCATCCTCGATGCGGACGAGGCCAACGACGTACGCGAATTCCTGCGTGCCCGCAGCCTGGCCGACCCGTGGTCGGTGCCCGTGTACCGGGCCCGCCATGCGGAGCGCCTGGCCCACAAGATCGAGATCGACGCGGCGATCTGGTTCGCCGACACCATGGAAGTGCCGCGCGAAGCCTTGGCGGGCGAATCCGCCGAGAACATCATCGAGGCCTGCCTTTTCACCCGCATCGCCGGGCGCGATGAGCCGGGCCTGCTCGGCGCGCAGGAACTCAAAGACTTCATCAAGGCGGCGCGCCGGGCCAGGAAGAAAAAGCCGCTTCCGGACGACCTGCTGCAAGATGTGCCGGATGAGCACCGCGCGGTCATCGAGCGCCACCTGGCCAAGATGGTGGCCAAGGACCTGCCGCGCATCTCCGATACCAAGGTGCCGTTCAACGACCTGGTGCGCGAGTATCACGACCGCTTCCAGTCGTTCTCGATCTCCCTCGAGGTAAGTGACTACGACACCCTGGTCACCGACGAATGGCGCAAGGTCACGCGCGGCC
This sequence comes from Burkholderiales bacterium, assembly GCA_965279115.1. Classification (GTDB taxonomy): domain Bacteria; phylum Pseudomonadota; class Gammaproteobacteria; order Burkholderiales; family JAEUOS01; genus JAEUOS01. The sequence goes on along the minus strand of OZ257137.1, from coordinate 529,683 downwards.
TCACCGACACCGATTCGATGAACACGGTGTTCCTGTGCCTGGCCGCGGGCCGGCCCCCCAAACCGGCGATCACGGTGGCCGAGGCGAAGACCGCGATCCGCGCCATCCGCAAGTCCGGGTCGGCCGAGGCGAGCGTGACCGAATTCATCCTTCGCTGCGCGCCGCACCAGATGATCGAAGGCCTGGTCGCGCTATGGGAAGACGAATTCCGGCCGGAAGTCATCGAGGATCTGATCTTGGGCAGCGACGACGAGGTTCTCGATCCGCTGGTGCGCGTCATCGCCCAGCACTGCCATGTGACCAGCGCGGCGAAGAAGAAGGCCTGACCGGGACTGCCCGCCCGTGGCAAGGAGGCAGTTGCGTCCTGTCAGACTTGCATCATTTGTCAGGCGAACCGGAACGACGCAACTGTCCGGGTCAGGTTGCCGGCGAGTTGCTCAAGATGATTTGCCGTTCCTCTTGTTGCATGAGCAATGGTGCTGGTTTCCTCGCTCATGGCGGAAATGTGCTCCATGGCCTGCGCGATTTCGGTGCTGGCGACTTTTTCTTCCTTGACCGATGAGGCGATCTCGGCCACGCCGGTTGAAGCCTCGTCCACGAGTCGGCCGGTCTTTGCGATCGCAGCCTCGACCGCACCTGTCAACGACGTGCTGCGCTCCAGGTTTTCCAGTCCGCGGGCCACGGCGTCCTGCACTTCCTGGCAGCGCCCTTCAATATCGCCCGTCAGCCGCTCGATCTCGCCTGCGGACTTGGCGGAGTTTTCCGCAAGTTTGCGCACTTCGTCGGCCACGACCGCAAAGCCGCGGCCTTGTTCACCGGCGCGCGCGGCTTCGATAGCGGCGTTTAGCGCAAGCAGATTGGTGCGACTCGCCAAGTCCTGGACCTGGCGCGTCATGTGCGAGATTGAGGTGGCGGTGGCCACAAAGCCGGCAACACCGTCGGCGATGCCGCGCACGGCGGAATCCACGTCCTTGATCTCGGAGATCAGCTTGGCGAGTTGTTGTGCGCCGTCCGCCGCCATGGTGCGGCTTTCCTCGGCCTGCAGCTTGACATCGCTTGCGCCTTCGGAGACCGAACTGATGGCCACGGTCAATTGCTCGATCGCCGCAGCGCTGCGACCGGTTTGCTCGCTTTGCTGTTCCGCCGTGCGTGAAAGCTCCGACGAAGACGCCGAAAGGGCTTTTGCCGCCGTATCCACTTCGGCGGCCGACTGGTGGGTTTGCGCGACGGCGGTCTGGAAACGTGCCAGCATTGCGTTGACCGATACCGCGATGTCGCCAATCTCGTTTCTGGTTGATTCGTCCAGACGCAGGGTCAGATCATTGTTCGCGGCGATCTGTGCCGACGTCTCGCGAGCCGCTGTCACCTGGCGCTGGATCGAGCGGCATATGGCCATCGCCCCAAACAACAAAATGGCTGACGAAAGCAGTACGCCGGCGATGATGGCGTTGCGTGTATGGCTGGCGACGGCCGTTGCCCGGGCGCGCTGCTCGGTGGCCTTGGCGTCGGCAAACTTCTTTATTTCGGATACCAGGCGTGTGATTGCCTCGGTCGGGGCGCGGTCGATGCCCCTTACCGCCTTGTCGACCATCTGCGCCGCGGCGGCATCCTTCACGCCGTGCGCCTTCAAGGCCTCGCGATACTTGACGCCAAGCTCAACCATCGTCTTTTTGGCAGGTGCGCCATCGAGCGTGGCGGTGAGACCGAGCTTTGCGACAGCAGCCGAGTATTCATCAAGGCGGGTCGTGACCAGTTTTTCCTCGTCTTCAAAACCCTTCAGGTGCTTTTGGTAAGCCTCCGGGTCGGCGCCGCGCAACAGAATGTTTTTCCATTCCTGTACCTGCGTCTTGAAGCGTTGCTGTGCGGCGCGTGCGCTGTCAACGGCTTCGGTCGCCGTCGAGAGTACCTCGATGGTCTGGTTCATTTCGGACTCCAGATTTCCGAATTGCCACAATGCGTGGCCGGAAACCAGCAGCAATGCCAGCACGCCGATGGATACGATGGCGAACAATTTCGCCTTGATGGTTGCGAGCATGACGTCCCCTTATGCCAATTCGTACGAGCGCTTGGCGTGGGATGCCAGGTCACCCTGGAATTCAGGTTAACTTTCGGGTGTTGCGTGGAATTGGTGGATTTAAGTGGGTTTTTCCCGGCAATTGATTTGAATAGACTTGGCGCTGGAAATTTGCACAAGATCGGTGCGTGAATCTGTGAAATGCCGAGATAAAAATGATCAAAATGAATAAAACAAAAGTGAGAATTGACCGAGTGGTGTGGAGCCCGGGTTTCTGATATCGGCGCTTGGGTTTCGTGAGCGACTGACTGGTTTGGCTTTGGTCTGATACATGGCGGGCAGGGGCGTGTAGCAAACCACAAATGGATGGCGCCCTTTTGGGAGACTGGGGAATCATGCTAGAGACACACACCGCAGATCCACTGTTCAAGGGGCAGTTCGCCGCATCGACCCGGCTTACCTTGATGTCCGTGCTGCGGACCCTGCTGGTGGTCATGCCCCTGATCACCCTCGGGACGATGCCCATCGTCAGGCCGCTCGAGACAGTTGCCCTGGCGGGCCTCTCGATCGTGGCCCTGGGCTTGTACCTGCTGGCGCGCGCCGACCGTGTGGAGCGGGCGATACAGTTTCTGGTCGGTGCGCTGGTGGTCTACGGCTGTGTCGGCGTTGTGTCCAACGGCTCGGTTCGTGGCATTGCCACGATGGCGTTCGTCGGCGCCATCGTCGCGGGCGGCCTGTTCTTGCGGCGCAACGCGCTGGTCGGCGTTTTCCTGGTCTGCGCCATGTGTATTGGCGCACTTATCCTGGCCGAGGTGCGCGGATGGATAGGGCCGGCAAAACTGGCGGTGGGCGCATTGCACTGGCCGGTATACACGCTGGTGCTGGGTGCCATTGCGCTCAATATCCATTACGCGCGCAGCCTCATCCTCGACGCGCTCGCACGCAGCGAAGCGGAAGCGCGTGACCGGACGCGTGCCGAACGTGCTCTGGGCGAGGCCGAAGAGGTGTTCGAGGCCCTGTTCCAGAGCAGCCCTGCGGCGCTCATGATGACCGCCTATCCGGCCCAGATCATCAGCGACATCAACCGCGCGCACGCTCGCATGTTCGGATACGCGCCCGAGTTCGCCATCGGCAAGACCTCGCGCGAACTGGCTGTCTGGGAAATCGCTGCACAGCGCACCGCCTTCATGGACGATATCGGTGCCGGTAATGTCGTGGCCAATCGTCCGGTGCGGTTCCGGCGTGCGAGCGGCGAGGTGTTCGACGCCCTGGTTTCCGCCCAACTGGTGGACTGGCGCGGCGGCAAGCACCTGCTGTCGGTGGTCACCGACATCAGTACCGAAATGCGCCTGCGCGATTCGGTGCAGGAAGCGGAGCGGCGCTTTGCCGCCATTTTCCGTGACGGACCGGTCGCCGCGGTGATCACCCGTTTTGAAAGCGGCGCCATCGTCGATATCAACGTCGAGGCGGAGCGGCTCCTGGGCATTGCACGCGAAAAGGCGGCAGGCATGTCTTCCCTCCGGTTCATCGCGGACACCGCGTTTTGGCATGAGGCGCGCACCAGGCTGGTCGCCGAACGCAAGCTGCGCAAGCTTCCCGCGGTGCTGCAGTCGGCCGACGGGCATGACCACAAGGCCCTCGTGACCTCCACCCTGGTGGAGGAAGATGGTGAACGCATCGCTGTCAACCTGATCGAGAACCTGACGGCTGAAGAGGCCGCGCGCGCGGCGCTGGAGCGAAGCGAAAAGCGCTTCGCGACGGTGTTCCGCGAGAGCCCGATCGGCATGGTGGTCACCGACTTCGACAATGCGACGATGGTAGAGGTGAACCAGGCCTTCCTGGACATGCTTGGCACAAAGCGGGAAGCGGTTTTTGGCTCCAGCGTGCGCGCCGCCTACGTCGACCCGACGCAGCACATCAAGGTACGCGAGTTGATGTCCGCCCACGGCGTGATCCATGATTTTCCGATCACCATCCGTGACGCCCGCGGCGAAGCCCGCGAGATGCTGCTCTCGGCCGTGGTGTTCCGCGAAGGCGAGGCACGCCTTTCGGTGAACATGGTGGTCGATGTCACCGAGCAGGTGCGCATCCGCGAAGCACTCCGGGCGAGCGAGGAGCGCTTTTCGCGCGCGTTCCAGTTTTCACCCATTGGCATGACCATCACGCGTGTATCCGACGGACGCATCCTTGAAGTCAACAAGGCCGACGAGCGGATCCTGGGCTATACCCAGGGCGAATCCGTCGGTCGCACCACTCTTGAGACCGGTGCCTGGGCTTCGACTGCCGACCGCGACCGTTTTGTGGAAATTCTGCGCAGGGAAGGGCGCGTGCTGGGCTACGAGACACGCATGCGCAACAAGGCCGGAGAACTGGTCGACACCCGCGTTTTCGCTGAAGCCATGGAGATCAATGGCGAAGCCTGCATCCTCAGCGCGGCGCTCAATGTCACCGAGGAAAAGCGCCAGGCCGACGAGATACGCGCCCTCAACGAATCGCTCGAGCGGCGGGTGGCGGAACGCACGGCCGAGGTGAGCGCGGCCAATGCCGAGCTCGAGGCCTTTGTCTATGCGGTGTCCCACGACCTGCGCGGCCCCTTGCGCGCGGTCAACGGCTTTGCCGAACTGCTCAAGGAGGAACTCGGGCCGGAATGCACCGAAGCGCAGGCCGACATGGTCGACCGCATCCGCCGTGGTGGCATGCGCATGGACCAGTTGATCGAGGATCTGCTGCGACTTTCGCGCATCGGCAGGCAGGAGATTCGCCGGGTTCCGGTCGACCTGAGCGCGGTGGCGCGCGAGGTCGCCAGTGCGCTTGCCGCGGAGGACCCGGCACGGGTGGTCGAGTGGCGGATCGCGGAGGGCATGGTTGCGCGCTGCGACGCGGCGCTTGTGCGGATCGTGCTTGACAACCTGTTGGGCAACGCCTGGAAGTACACCGCGAAGCGCGACGACGCGCGCATCGAATTCCGCGCCGAGCCCATGGATGGCGGCGGCGTCCGGTATCTGGTTGCCGACAACGGCGCCGGCTTCGACATGCGCTATGTGGACCGGCTGTTCAAACCGTTCAGCCGTTTGCATACCGACGCGCAGTTCGCCGGCACCGGCATTGGCTTGTCCACGGTCAGGCGCATCGTGGTGCGCCATGGCGGCACCGTAAGCATTTCCGCGGCGCCTGGAGAGGGCGCAACAGTGATCTTTACGCTGGGGACGGAATCGCCGTAAACGAGCCTGGCCACCTTCGGGCATCATCATCCCGCATCGCCAGGTCGCCAGCGCGGTAGAAAAAAGAGGCGCGCGATTCGTCGATGGCGTCGCTTGAATACGCCGTCGACCGGACTTTAACGCGCAGCGAGAAATTTCCCGATGCTGCTCCAGTAGGCCGGATCGCCGTCGATACTGGTGTGATCCGCATGCGCGATCAGGTGCCAGCTTTTCGGGCCGCGCCATGCGTCGAACAGGCGCCGGGCATGGGCTGGCGGAATCAGCGTGTCGTCTGCTGCGACCAGCGCGAGCAGCGGTGAGTCGATGGCACCGGCACGTTGCAAGGAATCGAAAGGGTGGCGCAACAACAGCCCGATAGGTACGAAGCGGTACAGGCGTTGCGCCACTTCGCGCAGGCTGTCAAATGGCGTCACCAGCACCACGCCCGCAAGTTTGCGCATGGCCGCCAGTTGCACCGCCACACCGCTGCCGAGACTGCGGCCGATCACGACGATCCGCCCTGCATCGACATCCGCCCTGGCAGCGGCCCAGTCGTACATGGCCGCCGCGTCGGCTACCAGCGCGTCCTCCCCGGGCTTGCCGGGATTGCCGGCATAGCCGCGATAGTTCACCGCCAGCATGGCCCAGCCCGGGAAGCGCGTCGACATTTCCGCCATCCACGAGACCTCCTCGGCATTTCCGCCGAAGTAGATCACCAGCGGTAGTCGGGTGCCAGGCGTCCCGGCGGGGCGCGCCAGCCAGCCGCCCAAGGACAGGCCCTTCTCGACCGGGACCTGGACTGGCGAAACCTCCCGTCCGACCGCGCTGGGTTGTGACGTCGGGATATCGGGCGGATGGAAGATCAGGCTTTCCTGGCGCCACCACAGGAGCGCCGGCAAGCCGATGGCCACCCCGGCGACGATCGTCAGCACGCTCTTGATGGCGCGCTTGAGTGCGGCGCGAAAAGTCGCGTTGACTTGCGTGACGGCCAACTATTCGGTCGGCAGGAAAGCGTCCACCGAGATATAGCGCTCGCCGGTGTCGTAATTGAAGCCCAGCACGCTGCTGCCGGCGGGAATCTCCGGCAGTTTCTTGGCGATCGCCGCCAGCGTGGCGCCGGAAGAAATGCCGACCAGGATGCCCTCTTCGGCTGCCGAGCGGCGCGCGTAGTCCTTGGCGGCGTCACCTTCAACCTGTATCACGCCGTCGAGCAGTGCCGTGTGCAGGTTGGCGGGGATGAAGCCGGCGCCAATGCCCTGGATCGGGTGCGGCGTGTGCGTGCCGCCGGAAATCACGGGTGACGCCGAAGGTTCGACCGCGAACACCTTCAGCTTGGGCCAGGCCTTCTTGAGCACCTGCGCCGTGCCGGTCAGGTGGCCGCCGGTGCCGACGCCGGTGATCAGGTAATCAAGACCTTGCGGAAAATCGGCGAGGATTTCCTGCGCGGTGGTGCGCACATGCGCATCGATGTTCGCGGGGTTCTCGAACTGCTGCGGGATCCATGAACCGGGGATGGTGGCCTGCAGTTCCAGGGCACGCGCGATCGAAGCCTTCATGCCGCCGGCGCGCGGCGTCAGTTCGAACTTGGCGCCATAGGCGAGCATCAGGCGCCGGCGTTCCACCGACATGCTGTCCGGCATCACGAGGATGAGCTTGTAGCCCTTGACCGCCGCCACCATGGCCAGGCCGATGCCGGTGTTGCCGGACGTGGGCTCGATGATGGTGCCGCCCGGCTTGAGCTTGCCCGACTTTTCCGCGTCATCGACCATCGCCAGGGCGATACGGTCCTTGATCGAGCCACCCGGATTGGCGCGCTCCGACTTGATCCATACCTGGTGTGAACCGCCGAACAGGCGGTTGATGCGGATATGCGGCGTGTTGCCGATGGTTTCGAGGATGTTGGCGGCTTTCATGCTTGACTCCCGTGTTTCGTGTCGAACAGGTTAATGGATTGGCGAACTGCCTGATTTTGCACGCATCGGTGGACGTCGGGTAAATAACTTATGGCGCTGATGATATGCCGATCGAGGCTGCTTTTTGTCCGGCAAGTTCGACCCTTTCCAGCTTTGCCGGGATTGTGTTCTTGAGCAACCGGTGGGATCGGATCGTCGCTGGCCGGTTGAGCAGTTTTGGGGACGACAACCCGTTGTACTTCTCGCACAATAGTTGGCTGGTTTGGCGTCAAGGACACTTGAGCGGGTCCGGCGCCGATGTTGTAGTCATGCATCCTCACGACGGAGAACCCCGATGACGTCCGGCCGAAATTCCATTTCATGGTTGCAGGGCTTGCTCGCAGGATTGCGGCATGGCGGAGGTGGCACCGTGCAAACCGAACCCGTTGCGCCCTTCGAATACTGGAAAGAGGATACCTTTTCGCGCACTGGAAAGCGTCTGCATCGGCCGCTTGTCTACATGTTCGAGCATGTTGCGTTGCCGCGCGCCTTTTTCGAGAACCATCCGGAAATGATGAGCTCGCTCGCGATGCCTGAACTTGGTGGCCTGGGCTTTTTGATGCACTTCTGGAGCAAGGCCACAGTCGAATGCGAAGGGCGCTTCTGGCCTGCGGGAATGGCGTATCAGCCCGCATTCTCCAAGTATCGAACGAGCCTGGAATCAAAGGTGTCGGCTCAGTTGTACAAGCGAAATGGCATGGATATATGGCTTGTCAGCCTGCCCGCGCCGATCACCCAGGGCGAAGCCTTCATCGTGGGTATGTGCCGCAGGAGCGACGGCGAGCATCAGTACATGCACAGATCGGCGGACGCCCGTTATTTCACGCTTGAGCGTGGTGCAACCGATGAGGGGCCGGTGCATTTTTGTGAATGGACTCCCGCAGGAGAGCATCGGAACTACGGGCAATTTCCGAGATTCGGTGCCCAGAAATTTCTTGAAATGATCGAAGGCCGGCTTTGAGTGTGGCGGGCTCTTCCCCGGCTCAACTTCGCGGGGGAGCGCTTGCATTGCCGGCGGCCAGTCCCAGGATGACGGCCACCACCGCCAGCAGCGCCAACGCGGAGGCCGCCAGCGACCAATGGATGCCGATCAGGCTGCCCACGATGCCCACGGTGACGCCCGAGAAAGTGCGCAGGCCCAACGCCGACATGTTGAACAGCCCGATCACCCGGCCGCGGATGGCCGGTGGCGCGTTGATCTGCACCAGGGTCTGGGTCATCGCGTTGAATGACAGCTCCAGGAAGCCGGCGGCGAACAGCAGCACCAGCGCCAACGGGTACCAGGTGGTGAGCGCGAAGCCCGCCAGCGCGGTACACCAGAGCATGGCGAGGAACACCGCCTTGCGCGGGTTGGGCTTGAGCCAGCCAGCCCCTTCGAGGACGAAGCCGGCCAGAAAGGCACCGGCCGCGTCCGCCGCCAGCAGCATGCTGTAGGAAAGCCCCGGGTCGCCGTGGCCCAGGTCGTGGGCGAAGCCCGGCATCTGCGCGTGGTACGCGCCACCGACGAAAAACGAGGCGCCGCCGGCCAGGAGCGTCATGGATACGATCACCCGCTGCCCAGAGATGTCGCGGATGGTCTGGACGATGTCGGCCAGCCCGCGCACCGCGCGTGGTGGCGGCGCATGGCCCTTGCGGAACTTCGGGCCATACGGTGCGGCGATCAGCCAGATCACCAGCGGCAGGTAGAACAGCGTGTTCACCATGACGCCCACCGACGGGCCCATGGCCAGAAGCATCAACCCGCCCACCCCCGGCCCGGCCAGGAGGCCCAGCCAGCGCGCCGTGGCGTTCAGGCGCACGGCACTGGGCAGTTGCTCGGGCTTGACGATGTCGTGCAGCAGCAACTGGCTGGCGGGCTGCCACAACACGCCCGCCACGCCGTGCAGGGTGAGCAGCACCATCGAATGCCAGATCTCCAGCGTGTCGGTGAGGATGAACCAGCCCCAGCCGAGCGAAACGGCGATGAACAACCCTTGCGAGAACTGGATCAGCCGGCGCGGGTCGAAGCGGTCCGCCAACGCTCCCGACAACACCGAAAACAGCAGGAAGGGCAGCCAGTGCGAAACCACCGCGAACCCGCCCAAGGCCGGGGAATTGAATTTCTGGAACATCACCCAGTAGCTGATGACGTGTTCGATGTTGTCGGCCATCATCGCCAGCGCGTAGGTGCCGAAATGGACGCGATAGCCCGGGTTGCGCAGGGCGGCGAAGGATGGGGAGGTAGCAGACAAGGCGTTGGCGGGTGGAAGTGCTGCGGCGCGCGGCGCAGGGCGAAACGACGGGCGCGTGCGGGGCAATGCGGGCGGCGATTGTCGCATGGAGCGTCTGGGGCAAATCCATGTCACGGGAAATGGCCCGGCAGGCGCGGCCCCTGCTTGCCGGATAATCACGGCTTTGCCACGCTTGGAAGCTTGATGAGCGAATCGGGTCCGGTTGGTCACAGGCAGGTTGAAGCGCATGCCAGGTAACGCCCGCGCGCGCGGCGCCGGGCTGCCGCTGTGGTTGCTGTGGGGGCTCGGCCTGGCCGTGCTGCTGGGCCTGGTTGCGCTGGCATTCGCGGTCGGCCGCTTCGCAGTGGCGCCCGCCGATGTCGCCGGGATTCTTCTTGCCAAGCTCACCGGCGGCAGCCATGCCGCTCCGCCGAATGCCGAAGCCGTGGTGCTGCAGATCCGCGGGCCGCGGGTGTTCGCGGCGCTTTTCATCGGTGCGGCACTGGCGGCGGCGGGCACGGCGTTCCAGTCGGTGTTTCGCAACCCGCTGGTATCGCCGGACATCCTCGGGGTGTCCGCCGGCGCGGCGCTGGGCGCCCTGCTGGGCATCTGGCTGTCGCTCGACGTATGGTCCATACAGCTGCTGGCCTTTGGCGGTGGCCTGGGTGCGGTGGCGCTGGTGTACGCCCTGGCGGCTTCGTTCCGGCAGCACGACCCGGTACTCCTGCTGGTGCTTGCCGGCATCGTCCTGGGTTCGCTGCTGGGCGCCTGCATCGCGCTCCTGAAATTTCTCGCCGATCCCTACAACCAGTTGCCCGCGATGACCTACTGGTTGCTCGGCAGCTTGGCCAGCATCACGCCGGAGGACGCGCTGGCCGTATTGCCTGCCATCGGCCTGGGCATTGCCGTGTTGTGGCTGCTGCGCTGGCGCATCAACGTATTGTCGATGGGTGACGAGGAGGCGCGCGCGCTCGGGGTCGATACCCGTCGCGTGCGCTTCGCGGCCATCGCCGCGGCCACCCTGGCCACCGCGGCGGCGGTGTCGGTGTCGGGGGTGATCGGCTGGGTGGGGCTGGTGGTGCCGCACCTGGCGCGGCTCATCACCGGCCCGGACAACACGCGCCTCATGCCGGCGGCCTGCCTGATCGGCGCCGGCTTCATGCTGGCGGTGGACACGGTCGCGCGCGCGGCAGGCACCAGCGAATTGCCGCTCGGCGTGCTCACCGCGCTGATCGGCACGCCGCTGTTCCTGTGGCTGCTCGCCACCACCCGCAGGAGCTGGCAATGACCCTGGCCTGCGAGGACCTCGCCTATGGCTATGGCGCGCGGCGCATCGGCGCCGGCGTCTCGATCGCCGTGGCGCCCGGCGAGGTGGTGTGCCTGCTGGGCCCCAACGGCGGCGGCAAGACCACCTTGTTCAAGACCCTGCTCGGCCTCCTGCCGCGCCTGGCCGGCCGGGTGCTGGTCGACGGCGCCGACATCGCCGGGCTGTCGCGCGCCACGGTGGCGCAGCGCGTGGCCTATGTGCCGCAGGCGGCGGCCGGTTACTTTCCCTTCAGCGTGGCGGAGGTGGTGTTGATGGGGCGCGCCGCCTGGCTGGGCACATTTTCCGGACCGACCGCGGCGGACCGCAAACTCGCCGCCGAGGCTCTTGCGCAGGTCGGCATTGCGCACCTGGCGCAGGCCGAGTTCACCCGCATATCCGGTGGCGAGCGCCAGTTGACGCTCCTGGCGCGCGCGCTGGCACAGGCGGCCCCGGTGATCGTGCTCGACGAGCCCACCGCCAACCTGGATTTCGGCAACCAGGCACGCGTCGTATTCGAGGTCGGCCGTCTGGCGTCCACCGGCGTGGGCATCCTGTGGGCCACCCACGACCCCGGCCACGCGCTGGAATGCGCGGCGCGCACCGCGCTGGTCGCGCCAGGAGGGCTGCGCGCCTACGGACCTACTTCGGAGGTGGTGACCGGCGCCGCACTGTCCGCGCTCTACGGTGTGGAGGTCAGCATCGTGACGCTGCCCGAAAGCGGGCGCCGCGTTTGCGTGTCCGCTGGCGGCGCTGCACGCACCCTATAATTTGCCAACTCAAACATCAAGGAGACATGCCATGCACGGTCTGCCATTCCGGGCCATCACCTCCATCGCGGCGGCCCTCCTGTCGGTTGCGGCCGCCGCGCAGCAGTTTCCCTCCCGGCCGATTCGCATGGTCGTGCCGTTCCCGGCCGGCTCGGCCACCGACGCCATCGGCCGCATCCTCGCGCAGCCGGTCTCGGCGGCGATCGGCCAGTCCGTATTGATCGACAACAAGGCGGGGGCCGACGGCGCCATCGCCGGATCAGAGGTGGCCAACGCGGCGCCGGACGGGTACACCATCCTGCTGGCGACCAACAGCCCGATGTCGGCCGTGCCGGCCATGCGCAAGACCCCGCCCTACGACCCGGTCACGGATTTCGCGCCGATCACCGATGTCGGCCGCTACTCGTTTTTCCTGTTTGCCAACGCCGCCGCGCCGTTCAAGACGCTGCAGGAGATGATCGCCTACGCCAAGGCCAATCCCGGCAAGCTCAACTACGCCACCGGCAACACCACCGGCATCGTCTCGTTCGCGCAACTGAACGCGCTGGCCGGCATCGACATGACGCACATCCCCTACAAGGGCGAACCGGCCGGGGTTACCGACCTGGTGGCCAACCGGGTGCAGGTGATGATCGCCACCGTCACCACCGGCGGCCCGCATGCGCGCGACGGCAAGTTGAAGGTGATCACCACCACCGTGCCGCGCCGCAGCCCGGCGTTTCCGGATGCGCCCACCATGGCCGAAGCGGGCATGCCGCAATTCGCCATCGTCTCCTGGGCCGGCCTGTACGCCCCGGCCAAAACGCCCAAGGACGTGATCGACCGGCTCAATCGCGAGTTCGTCGCCGCCATGAAACGGCCCGACGTCATCACCGCGATGGACAAGCAGGCCTTCACGATGACGCCTTCCACGCCCGAGCAACTCGGTGTCTACACCCGCGAGCAGCGCGACGCCTATGTGCGCATCCTGCGTGCGGCGGGTGTGCAGCCGGAGTAGGAGCCCGGGGCGTGGTCGCGCGGATTCCGGTTCTGGCCCTGCTGGCGGCCTTGTTTGGCGCGACGCCCGCGCTCGATGCCCGCGAAGTCGCCGGTGCCCGCAGCGTCAGCCCGCGCGGCGCGTTGCCCGCGGCCGAGCAGCAGGTCGTCGACCTGTTCGAATCGGCCGCTCCCTCGGTGGCCTACATCACCAGCGAGGTGTTGCAGGCCACCGGGTTCTTCCGCGCCGAGGTGGCGCAGTCCAACGGCAGCGGATTCGTCTGGGACGCGCAGGGCCATGTGGTCACCAACAACCATGTGGTGGAAAACGCGCGCCGCCTGGTGGTACAGCTCGATGTCGGCCAGCCCATCGAGGCCACCTTGGTGGGCCGCGCGCCGGAGTACGATCTCGCGGTGGTCAAGTTGAAGCGCGTGCCGCGCGACATCAAGCCGATCCCGCTGGGCACCTCCAGGGACCTGAAGATCGGCCAGACCGTCTATGCGATCGGCAACCCGTTCGGCCTGTCGCGCACCCTGACACGCGGCCTGGTGAGCGCGCTGGAGCGCGAACTGCCGACCACCGACTTTCGCGAGGTGTCGGGCGTGATCCAGACCGATGCCGCGATCAACCCCGGCAATTCAGGCGGGCCCTTGATCGACAGCGCCGGCCGCCTGATCGGCGTCAATACCGCCATCCGCTCCGCGTCAGGCAGTTCGTCCGGCGTGGGCTTCGCCATTCCGGTGGACCTGGTCAACCGCGTGGTCCCGGCGCTGATCTCGCGCGGCCGCGCGCCGCTGCCGGGCATAGGCATCAACCCGGTGCGGCCGGACCTGGTGGCGCGTGCCGGCATTTCCGGCGTGGTGGTGGGAGAGGTGGTGCGCGGTTCGCCCGCGGCTGCAGCCGGCCTGGTGCCGCTGGACCGCCGCAACGGTGTGCTCGGCGACATCATCGTCGCCGTCAATGGCCGGCGGGTGGAAAGCCTGTCGTCCTTCGTTTCCGAACTCGATCGCGTCGGCATCGACAACACCGCCGAACTCACGGTGCTGCGTGGCGAAACCGAGCGCAAGGTGCGGGTGAAGGTGGTGGACCTGGTGCGCTGACACCAGGTCCAGACGGGGAGGCCATGCGCGCGGTCAGCGCCGCTCAGATCTCCACCCGCGTGCCCAGTTCCACCACCCGATTGGGCGGAATGTTGAAAAAGTCCGTCGCGCTGCCGGCGTTGCGCGCCATCGCGGCGAACAGGCGGTCGCGCCAGCGCGCCAGGGGACTCTTGGATTCCTCCGCCGACACGATCTTCTCGCGTGACAGGAAGTAGGACACTTCCATCGGGTCGATCGTCAGGCCTGCCGGGCCGCACAGTTCGAGCGCGGCGCCGACATCCGGCCGGTTCATGAAGCCGTAGCGCAACGTCACGCGCCAGCAGTCGTTGCCCAGCTTCTCGCAGCGCACCCGCTCCTCGAACCCGACCCAAGGCAAGTCGAGGAATTCGGCGGTGAGGAACACGTTGGTCTGGTGCAGCGCCTTGTAGTGCTTGAGGCTGTGCATCAGGGCGTGCGGCGTCGCATCCGGCGTCGAGGTGAGGAACACCGCCGTGCCGGGTACCCTGAGCGGCGGCGAAAGAAACAGCGAATCGAGGAAGGGTTGCAGCGGGATCGACGATGTGCGCAGGCTGGCGAGCAGCTTTTGCCGGCCGCGCCGCCAGGTGGCCATCACGCCGAACACGACCGCCCCGAGCAGCAGCGGGAACCAGCCACCGTCCATGATCTTGGTGGCGGCCGAGGCGAAGAACACCAGGTCGATGGCGAAGAAGCTGGCGGTCGCGGCGATGCACAGCCAGAGGGGATAGCCCCAGCCGAAACGGATCACGAAAAAAGTGAGAAACGTGGTGGTCAACATGGTGCCCATCACCGCAACACCATAGGCGGAAGCGAGCTTGGCCGAGGAGCCGAAGCCGATCACCGCCAGCGCCACCGCGCCCAGCAAAACCCAGTTGACCGCCGGGATGTAGATCTGGCCGATCGCCTTCGACGAGGTATGCAATACCGCCATGCGCGGCAGGTAGCCCAGCTGTATCGCCTGCTGGGTCATCGAATAGGCGCCGGAAATGGTGGCCTGCGAGGCGATCACCGTGGCCGCGGTGGCCAGCGCCACCATGGGATAAAGCGCCCATTGGGGAAACGCCAGGTAGAACGGATTTTCGATCGCTTTCGGGTCGGTCAGCAGCAGCGCTCCCTGGCCAAAGTAGTTGAGCACCAGGGCCGGTGCCACCAGGCCGAACCAGGCGAGGCGAATCGCGCGCTTGCCGAAGTGACCCATGTCGGCATACAGCGCCTCGGCACCTGTGACGGCCAGCAGAACCGAACCGAGCACGACGAAGGAGGCGAATTCATGCGCACTGGCGAAGCCGATCGCGTGCACGGGGTTGAGCGCCGCGAGCACCTCGGGCGCGCGGGCGATGTTCCATATGCCGCAGGCCGTCAGCGCCGCGAACCACAGCACGCATACCGGGCCGAACAGCATGCCCACCAGGCCCGTGCCGTGCTTCTGGATCATGAACAGGCCGATCAGGATGCCGGTGGCAATCGGCACGACATAGGGCTTGAAGGCATCGGTGCCAACCTCAAGGCCCTCCACGGCCGAGAGCACCGAGATGGCGGGTGTGAGCACGGCATCGCCGTAGAACAGCGCGGCGCCGAACACGCCGATGGTGAACAGTGCCTTCTGCCAGTGCGGCCGGGTGCCGGTGGCGTGCGAGGCCAGGGCCAGCAGCGCCATGATGCCGCCCTCGCCGCGGTTGTCGGCGCGCAGCACCAGGGCCACGTACTTGAGCGACACCACCACCATCAGCGCCCAGAAGATGCAGGAGACGCCGCCGAGGATGTTCGCCGCCGTAAGGGGGATGCCATGCGCCGGGTTGAAGGTTTCCTTGGCCGCATACAGCGGACTGGTGCCGATGTCGCCGTACACCACGCCGAGCGCCAGCAGGGTCAGGGATAGTGTCGCTTTTGCCGACGCAGGTGCTGCGTGGGGTGCCGCTGTTGCCGCCGATGACGCGGGATCGAGGGAGTTGGTCATTGCCATTGCAATTGACTCCATGTGGAGAGGAGGCGTGCAGACTATGCCTGCGCAGTTGCGCTGCAAAGGCCTTGAACGATTTCTTAACGGGATCTTTACGCCGCGCTGCGCTACAGTCGCTGCATGGACCTTCGCGCACCCTGGGCTGGTTATGCCGCCGCCGTCGCCGCCACCGTGCTCTGCACCCTGGCGGGGTGGGCGATGGCGCCGCGCTTCGACATCGTCAACATCGCCATGGTGTATCTGCTGGCGGTGGTGTTGATCGCGCTGTTCTTCACCCGCGGCGCGGCGATCGCCAGCGCGATGCTGTGCGTGGCGGCGTTCGACTTCATGTTCGTGCCGCCCGAAGGTGCCTTCACGGTCGAGGACGTGCAGTACCTGTTCACCTTCGCCATCATGCTGGTGGTGGCGCTGGTGGTCTCGAACCTGATCGAGCGCACCCGTCGCCAGGCGGCAGCCCAGTCGGCGCTGGTGGTGGAAACCGAGACCGAGCGTATCCGCAACACGTTGCTGGCCTCGATATCGCATGACCTGCGCACGCCGCTGGCGGTGATTGCCGGTGCCTCCTCAAGCCTGATCGAGGGCGGTGAACGCCTGCCCGCGGCCGAGCGCGAGGCCCTGGCGCGCAGCATCTTCGAGCGCTCGCGGGACACCTCCGAACTGGTGGCCAAGCTCTTGCAGATGACACGCCTGGAGGCCGGCGCCATCGAACTCGCACGCGACTGGGCCTCGATCGCCGAGATCAGCGGCACCGTGCTTACCCGGCTGGCCGACCTGCTGGCCTCGCACCGCGTCCTGACGGAACTGCCTTCCGACCTGCCTCTCGTGCGGGTCGATGCCGCGCTGATCGACCAGGTACTCACCAATCTGCTGGAAAATGCCGCGCGGCATACGCTGGCCGGCACGCTGGTGCGCCTGCGCGCGCAGCACAAGGCGGCACAACTGGTCGTCTCGGTGGAGGACTATGGCGCGGGCCTGGACGACGACGAGTTCGAGCGGGTGTTCGCCAAGTTCCATCGCGGCCCGGTGCATGGCGGAGGCAGCGGCGTCGGTCTTGGTTTGGCGATCTGCCGGGCCATCGTGCGCCTGCATGGTGGCGACGCCTGGGCCGAACGCGTGGCGGGGGGCGGCACCGCGTTTCGCTTCAGTCTGCCGGTTGAGGCGGTGCCGCAGATGCCGGCCGAGGCGGACTGACATGACCGACACGGTGGCCACCATTCTGGTGATCGAGGACGAGCCGGAGATCCGCCGCATCCTGCGCGCCTCGCTCGGGGCCGCCGGCTACAAGGTGGTGGAGTCCGGCGCCGGCCGGCGCGGCACCATCGATGCCGCCAGCCACAAGCCCGACATGGCCATCATCGATCTCGGGCTGCCGGACTTCGATGGCATCGAGGTGATCCGCCGTATTCGTGCATGGTCTCCCATGCCCATCGTGGTGCTCTCGGCGCGCGCCCAGGAACGTTCCAAGATCGAGGCGCTCGATGCCGGCGCCGACGACTATGTGACCAAGCCCTTCGGGGTGGGCGAACTGCTTGCGCGGGTGCGGGTGGCGTTGCGCCATGCGGTGCGCCCGGCCAGTGGCGACGGTGCGTTGCGGCTGGGCGACGCCCTGATCGATCTGGAAGCGCGCCGCGCCAGTCTTGCGGGCAATCCGGTGAAGCTCACACCCATCGAGTTCCGCATCATCGCCTGCCTGGCCCGCCACCTGGGCATGGTGGTCACCCAGCGGCAGTTACTCACCGAGGTGTGGGGGCCGACCCATGGGGCCGATACGCACTACCTGCGCATCTACATGAAGCAGTTGCGCGACAAGCTCGAGGCCGACCCGGTGCGACCGCGCCATTTCCTCACCGAAAGCGGGGTCGGATACCGTCTGGTGGGCGACGAGTAGTCCGAAGTGTCCGTGGCGGCGCGCCGGATCAGGCCCGCGCGGAGCGGCGCAGGTCGGCGCAAGTTCGTAAGTCCGTTTGTGCATTTGGTAATCAGGATTGGTTCGTTCCATTCCGCGCGGTTCGCCCCTACATTCGCTTCCTCGACAAGTGCGGCTCCTTGAGATCCAGGGCGCCGTCAGGCAAAGGAATCGACATGACTCTGAATCGCTGGCTTCGCGCCCTCGGGTTTGCCGCTACGGCAGCCCTCCTGACCCCCGCCGTTTCAACGGCCCAATCCTGGCCCACCAAACCGGTGCGCATCGTCGTGCCGGTGCCGCCTGGTGGCAGCCTGGACATCCTCGCGCGTACCCTCGCCAAGGAGCTTGCCCCCGCGCTGGGCCAGCCGGTGGTGGTCGAAAACGTTCCGGGTGCCGGTGGCAACATCGCTTTCGCCCAGGTAGCCAACGCCGCCGCCGACGGCCACACCATCCTGCATGGCTGGGACCCGCTGGCCATCAACACCTCGCTGTACGCGACGGTGCCCTACAAGCTCGCGCAGTTCGCACCGATCACCCTGGCGATCACTTCGCCGCAGGTGCTGGTGGTCAACCCCAAGGTGCCAGCGACCAACCTCGAGGAACTGCTCGCGCTGGCGCGCAAGAAGCCGGGCACGCTGAGCCTGGCCTCGCCGGGCAATGGCAGCCCCGGCCATCTCGCCGGTACCCTGCTCGAGTCGCTCACCGGCGCTGACTTTGTGCATATTCCCTACAAGGGCGGCGGCCCCGCCATGGCGGACCTGATCGCCGGCCATGTCGATGCGGCCATCGTGACCCTGCCGGCAGCCCTGCAGCATTCGCGCAGCGGGCGGGTCAAGGCCATCGGCGTGACCTCGCGCACCCGCTCGGCCGGCGCACCGGAAATCCCCACGCTGGCCGAGAGCGGCGTGCGGCAATACGAACTCAATTCCTGGCAGGGTTTCCTCGCGCCGGCAGGCACTCCGGAAGCGGTGGTCGCGCGCCTGAACCGCGAGATCGTCCAGATCCTCAGGAATCGCGAAGTGAAAAGTCAGCTTGAAGCACAGGGCTTTGACGTTGTGGCCAGTTCGCCCGAGCTTCTGGCACAGGAGTTGCAAAACGGAACACCGCGCTGGACCCAACTGGTCAAGCGGTCCGGCGCCAAGGTCGACTGACCTTCCGCCTTTTTTCCTGATGCGTTTGGGCGCCCCGATGGTGGGCGCCCTGCGGGAGATGGCGATGTTCCTCGTGTTTTCCACGGAAATGTTGATGCCTGCAGTGGTTCGCACTGCCGGGCGCGCAAGTGCCGCCTGCCTGCGTATTGCCCATGGCTGCATCGCCAGGCTGGCGGAGGCGCATGCCGGCCGTGCCGATCTCGACGAGTCGCGCTCCCTGCCGCCGTTTTATTGAAGCGTCCCTGATCGGGTGCGCGAGACCGCCGACGGCGCTCAGCCGCGGGCGATGAGCTGGATCACCACCAGCAATCCGAGTAGCACCACCAGAGCCGTCCCGGCATCGATACGCAAATTCAGGCGCCTGCGCGTCTTGACGCGGGCTGCCGCGTCGAGCGTGGATGGGGGATGGGATTGCATGGACATGAGGGTGTGGGCGCGGCCGGGGAAATGTTGCCCGGCTTTTATCCGCGGCGTTCGAGAATAGCGACGTCCGCCATACGTTGGAACGAAGCAATTCGCGCATCCATATGCAAAATCCGCATTAGCCGCTTGCCCGGCTGAACCGCGTGGTATTCATGCGGGGCACCGCGCGGAACGGCGGCGTGACAACAAGCGGGCAGCGAAAGTATTACATTGCATGTCCTTGCTGCATGCAGGCGGCGCTCTTGGAGTGCGCCAGGGAGACAAAAAATGAAAATAAAAGCCGAACCGGCCTGGCGCTCGCCCGCGCGCGGTACCTTGTTCGAAAGCCCGCTGTGGTGCGAGCGGACGAACTCGCTGTACTGGGTGGACGTGGTCGACCCGTCCATCCACCGCCACTGCTTTTCCGATGGCATCTCGAAGCGCTGGGACATGCCCAGGCCGCCGGGCTCGATCGCCCTGGTGTCGGCCACGCGCCTCCTGGTGGCGATGCGTGCCGCGCTGGTGATCCTGGATACCGAAACGGGCATGCACGTACCCTTCGAATGGCATGGCCCGGCGCTGGAAGAGGACCGCTTCAACGACGGCGTGACCGACCGGCAGGGCAATTTCTGGGTCGGCACCATGGACCGCAAGCTGGCCACCCCGCTGGCCCGGCTGTTCCGCATCGGCGCCGGTGGCAAGGCGAGCGTCACCCCCGTCGGTGCGCGCCTGTCCAACGGGCTGTGTTTCAGCCCGGACGGCCGGCGCCTGTATCTCTCCAAGACCTTCGAGCGCGAAATCCGCAGTTTCGATGTCGATCCGCAAACCGGCGCGCTGTCCGGCGAGCGCCTGCTGGTGGCCTACGATGAAAAGACCGTCGGCCGGCCGGACGGCAGTACCGTGGCGGCCGACGGCACGCTGTGGAGCGCGCGCATCGGCGCCGGCTGTATCGACCGGTATGACGCCGATGGCAAGCTGCTCGGCCATCTCGAACTGCCGACCTCGCATCCCACCCACTGCATGTTCGGCGGCGCAGGCATGAACATGCTGTTCGTCGCGACATCGCGCTTCGGCGAGGAGTTCGCGCATGAGCACAAGGACGACACCGAAGCCGGCCACATGCTGGGCTTTCAGGTCGACTGCATGGGCCTCCTGCCAACCCCCTTCGCCCATGCCGGACGCTGAGCGCCGGATGTGCCGACAGCCGACAACAAGCAACCCGGAGACACGTATGACACACCCCTGCAGCCGGCGCGCTCTTGCGCATGCCACAACCGCCATCCTGCTGCTCGCCAGCGCATTGACGGCGCCTCTCGCCCTTGCGCAGAAGTGGCCGGCCAAGCCAGTGACCCTGATCGTGCCGGGCGCCGGCGGCAGCAGCACCGACAACATCGCCCGCGTCTACGCCGACCGCCTTTCCCAGCAACTGGGCCAGCCTGTGGTCATCGACCTCAAGGCGGGCGGCAATGGCGCGGTGGGGGCGCGTGCGCTGGCGGCGGCCAAACCCGATGGATACACCCTGATGATGCCGGGCAACTCCATCATCGTGCTGGCCTCCTACACGGTCAAGAACGCACCCTACGATCCGGAAAAGGACTTCGTGCCGGTGGCGCAGGTGGTGTCGATTCCCTTCGGCATCGCCACCGGCAACGACCAGCCGATGAAAAACCTCGCCGACCTGATGGCAGTGGCCAGGCAGAAGGAGGTCTTCTTCGGCAGCCCGGGGTCGGCGTCGATCTCGCGCCTGATCGGCGAATGGCTCAAGCAGAAGGGCGCCACCGGTCTCACCAACGTGGCCTATCCGTCGAGCGCGCCGGCCCACATGGACATGATGGGCGGGCGCCTGCCGGTGATGATCGACGGTCTGGGGGGCGTCGCCCCGCACGTCAAGGCGGGCAAGGTGCGCCTGCTCGCGGTGACCACGCAGAATCGCGCCAAGACCTTTCCCGATACGCCTACGGCCGCCGAAACGATTCCCGGCTTCGTGGTGCCGGGCTTTTTCGCCGTGGTGGCCCCGCCGGGTACGCCCAACGACGTGATCGAGATCCTCAACCGTGAATCGCGGGTGGTGGCGCAGGACCCCAAACTCAACGAACGCTACGAGATCTTCGGCGCCGAGGCCGCCTCCGGCACGCGTGCTGACCTCGACCGCCTGATCCGCGAGCAACGCATACTGTTCAAGGGGCTGGTCGAGCAGGCCAGGATCACGCCGGAATGAGACAACCCGCATGAGCTTTTCGCTTCCCTACGAACAACGCGTCACCGGCCACCTGCTGGCCGCGCGCGCCGAGCAACTGTCCGACCGGCCCTTCCTCACCATCGGCGGCCGGAGTTACACCTATGCCGAGACTTTCGCGCACAGCCAGGCCCTCGCGCGCGGCCTGCAGACCCTGGGCGTGGGGCCGCAGCAGCCGGTGCTGATCATGCTCGACAACTCGGCGCAGTTCATCTTTTCGTGGTTCGGCCTGATGCTGTTGAACGCCATCGGCGTGCCTGTCAACACCGCCTACACCGGTGACCTGCTCGCCTATGTGATCCGCGATTCCGGCGCGCAGTTTGCCATCACCGACACCAGCCTCGCGCCGGCGCTGGCCGCGCTGCCGGCGGCGCAGCGTGCCTCGTTGAAGCGCATCGTGGTGGGCGGTGCGGGCACGTTGCCGGAGGGGGGCGGCTTCGTGCGCGAGGGTGAGGTGCTGGTGCCCGAAGGCCCCACCGTGCTGGCGAAGAGCGCGCCGTCGGACGCGTCGCTCATCTGTTACACCTCCGGCACCACCGGGCCGGCCAAGGGGGTGGTGCTGCCGCATTCGCACAACCTGCAGACTGTTACGACCTGCATCAACTCGGTGGGCATCCGGCCCGACGACGTGATCTATTCGCCGCTGCCCTTGTTCCACGGCATGTCGCGCACCATGGGCACGCTGCCGGCGCTGGCGCTGGGCGCGCAAATCCACCTCGGGCGGCGCTTTTCCGCCACCACCTACTGGGACGAGATCCGCGCCGCGCAGGCCACGGTAAGCGTCACCATCTTCACCATCCCGCCCATCCTCAAGGCCAAGCCGCCTTCGGACCAGGACCGCGATCACCGGCTGCGCGTGATGTTCAATGCCCACCACGACCTTGAGTTCGAAGAGCGCTTCGGCCCGCGCATCGTCGAGGCGCATGGCATGACCGAAGTGGGCATCACCGTGCACACCCCCTATCCGGAGCGCAAGCTCGGCGCCGCCGGGCGCGCTGCGGCCGACTGGGATGTCGCATTGGTGGACGAGAACGACAATCCGGTACCGGTGGGCACCGATGGCGAACTGGTGGTGCGGCCGAAGCGGGCCGGCTCCATGATGCTGGGGTATCTCAACAAGCCCGAACTCACCTGGGCGGCCTGCCGCAACCTGTGGTTCCATTCGGGCGACCTGATGCGCCAGGATGAGGACGGCTACCTCTACTTTGCCGGCCGCAAGAAGGAGCGCATCCGCCGGCGCGGCGAGAACATTTCGTCCTACGACATTGAGTCCGCAGTGGAGCAGCATCCCGAGATGGTGGAGGCAGCAGCCATTGGCGTACCGGCCGGGGATGGCGAGGACGACGTCTACCTCGTCGCCGTGCCGCGCGTGACGGGTGCGATCCCGCCCGCCGACCTGTTGGCGTGGCTGGCGGCGAAGCTGCCGAAGTTCATGCTGCCGCGCTACATCGAATTCCGCGACGCCCTGCCCAAGACCGGCTCGGGCAAGGTGGAAAAATACAAGCTCACCGAGAATCTGGATGTTGCCGTCGCCTGGGACAGTCAGCGCGTCGGTGCAGCCGTCAAATGAGGCATTGCGCATGAACATTGCGAAACCAAGGCCGCCGCGCGCGGCGATCACCGGCATCGGCTCGACCGCCTTCGGCGTGTTTCCCGGCGAGGACGCTTATTCGCTGGGCTCCACAGCCCTGCGCACGGCGATGCGCGAATCCGGTGTCAAGGCCTCCGACATCGACGGCCTGATCGTCTGCCGAATTCCCGATTACCAGCGCTTCGGCGAACTGCACGGCATCAACCCGCAGTTCGCGGTGAACCTGCCGGGGCAGGGGCGCATGGCGGCCATCGCCTTGCAGATGGCCTGCCAGGCCATCGCCGCGGGCGGCGTCGATACCGTCGCACTGGTGTACGGCAACGATGGCCGCACCGCCGGCATGAAGTACGGGGGCGAGGGCGACGGCTATGGCAGCGGCGGGGCGGGGCTGTGGTTTCCCTACGGCATGACCTCGCCCGGCGCGGTGCACGCGATGATGTTCAACCGTTACGAGCACGAGTACGGCAAGGCCGGCGACGCGCTCGCCAAGGTGGCGGTGACCTGCCGGCAGCATGCGGTGCTGAACCCCGGCGCGGTGATGAAGAAGGTCTATACCACTGAGGAGTACTACGCCTCGAAGTACATCGCCGCACCGCTGCGCCTGTTCGACTACTGCCTGATCAACGATGGCGGCATCGCGCTGATCGTCACCCGCGCCGAACGCGCCAAGGACGCGCCGACCAAGCCGGTGTATGTGGCCGGTGTGTCGACGGCCACGCAACTGGCGCGGTCCACCTTCGCGCCTGAGGATTACTGGTACTCCGGCATGCGCCGTGCCGCCGCCGCCATCGAGGCGCAATCCGGCATCGCGCCGAAGGATACCGACGCCACCATGATCTACGACAACTTCACCCCCACGGTGCTGTTCTCGATGGAAGGCTTCGGCATTTGTGGCAAGGGTGAGGCGGCCGACTACGTGCGCGCCGCCGACCTCGGGCTTACCGGCAGGCAGCCCCTCAATACCAGCGGCGGGCACCTGTCGGAGAGCTACATGCAGGGCTGGGGCATGTTCACTGAAGCCGTACGTCAGATCCGCGGCGAATGCGGCGCGCGCCAGCTGGAAAAGGCCGACAACATCCTCTACACCTGTGCCTCGCCGATCTGCAGCGGGGCCATTTTTTCGCGGGAGGCTGCATGATCAATCCCGACGCACTCGCGCCGCTTCTGGAGGGCGACAACGCGCCCCATTTCAAGGCCGCCGGCGAAGGGCGCCTCTCGGTGCCGCACTGCCCGGCCTGCGGGCACCACTGGTTTCCGGCTGCGCACATCTGCCCGAAGTGTCTCGGCGAACAGGTCGAATGGGTCGAGGTCACCGGCCGCGCGACCCTGTGGTCCTGGTGCGAGTTCCATCGCCCCTACTTCAAGACCCTGCGCGACAAGGTGCCCTACGTGGTGGTGGCGGTCACCCTCGATGAAGGACCGCAGCTGTACGGCAACCTGGTCGAGACGGCGCCGGCCGACCTCAAGGTCGGCATGGCCCTGCAGGCGGTGTTCACGCCCGGCGAGGATGGCGCCGGCATGGTGAATTTCCGCGCCGCGCAGCCTTGACCACGGACGTCGCCGCAATGGAGAGGAATCGCTCATGAGCCGCATGCCGGTCGCACGCACCCTGCCGCGCCTGGTGGAGGAATTGGCGCAGACCTTCGGGCCGCGGCCGGCCCTGTCCGGCGGTGGCCGGCATCTCACCTACGCGCAGATGCACGATGAAGTGTGGCGCATCGCGCGGCGCCTGCACCGGCTGGGCGTACGGCGCGGCGACAAGGTGGGCATCCTGATGGGTAACCGGGTGGAGTGGGTGACCAGTTGCCTGGCGATCACCAGCCTGGGCGCGGTGATGGTCTCGCTCAACACCTGGGCCACGGTGCGCGAGCTGGAATACATGCTGGCGCATTCGGAAACCCGCACGCTGATCGCCTACCCGACCTTCCTCAAGGCCGACTACGGCGCCATGCTGCGCGAACTCGAACCCCATGCCGGGCGCCTGCCGCATCTGCGCGAAATTCTGGGGAGCGGCGCTACCCTGCCGCCGGGTTGGCAACCGCTGTTCGACGGGATGGCCGACTCGGACACCAGCAACGACGCTGCCATCGCATCCGCATTCGACGCTGTCGTGCCGGAAGACATCGCCTACCTCCTCTACACCTCCGGCTCCACCGCCAAGCCCAAGGGCGTGCAGTTGCAGCACTACCCGCTGATCGAAAACCT
This sequence comes from Burkholderiales bacterium, assembly GCA_965279115.1. Classification (GTDB taxonomy): domain Bacteria; phylum Pseudomonadota; class Gammaproteobacteria; order Burkholderiales; family JAEUOS01; genus JAEUOS01. The sequence goes on along the minus strand of OZ257137.1, from coordinate 504,689 downwards.
GTGGAACATCGGCGAGCGCATGCATGTGACCGAACACGACCGCCTGTGGCTGGCGGTGTCGATGTTCTGGGGTCTGGGCTGTTCCAACGCCTTGTTCAACCTGCTTACCCACGGCGGCAGCATCGTGCTGCAGGAGTCCTTCGAGCCCGGCGAGGCGCTGCGCCTGATCGAGGAGGAAAAGTGCACCATGTTCTATGGCACTGCCAACATGGCGCAGGCCATGCACGAGCATCCGGACCGGGCACGCCGCGATCTCTCGACCTTGCGCGGCGGCGCCGCGGTCGGCACACCCGAGCAGATCATGCGCGTGGTGGAGCTGGGTGCGAAGGAGATCTGCAACATCTACGGCATGACCGAAGGCTATGGCAACTGCCATGTGGCCGACGCGTACGATCCGTTGCAGAAGCGGCTTGAATCGGTGGGGCGCATCCTGCCTGACCGGCAGCAGAAGATCGTCTCGCCCGAGGGGCGCGTGCTGCCGGCGGGCGAGGTGGGCGAGCTGATGTTGAAGGGCTACATGACGCCGGGCTACTACAAGGACTCCGCTGCGACCGCCGCGAGCTTCGATGAAGAGGGCTACTTCCGCACCGGCGACCTGGCGTACCTCGACGCCGATGGCTACCTGTATTTCCGCGGGCGGCTCAAGGAACTTGTCAAGACCGGCGGCATCAACGTGGCGCCGGCCGAGGTGGAAGAGGCGATCATGAACATGCCCGGCGTGCGCCTGGCGCAGGTGGTGGGCGTGCCTGACGCCACCCGCGACGAACTGCTGGCGGCGGTGATTGTCCTCAAGCCCGGCGCGACGCTCACGGTCGAGGAGGTGACCGCGCGTTGCCGCGAGACGCTGGCCGCCTACAAGGTGCCGCGCCTGGTGCGCTTTGTCGACGAACGCGAACTGCCGCTCACCACCACCGGCAAGATCCAGAAAAACCGCATCGCGGCGACGTTCTTCGCGCTGCCCACCCCGAAAGAAGGCAAGGCATGAAAGTCATCCACGCCACCGCGCTGGCCATCGAAAGCATTGGCCCGGCGAATGCGCCCAGGCCGGAACCGCAGCGCGGCGACATCCTCATCCGCGTGGGCAAGGCGAGCCTCAATTACCGCGACCTCGCGGTGTTGTCCGGCACGCATATCGCGGCGGCGACGCTGCCCTTCGTGCCCTGCTCGGACGCCTGCGGTGTGGTGGAGGCGGTAGGTGCGGACGTGACGCGCTTCAAGCCCGGCGACCGCGTCGTCACCTGCTACATCCAGGGCTGGCGCGACGGCCGGCTGAAGAAGGAGCACCGCATGCGCACCCTTGGCGGCCCGCTGCCCGGTGTGCTGCAGGAATACGTGGTTGTGCCGGCGGACGATGCGGTGGCCGCGCCAGCCCATCTCGACGACAGCGAGGCCGCCACCTTGCCGATCGCCGCGCTCACGGCCTGGACGGCACTGCAGGAAGGCGGCGTACAGGCCGGCGATACCGTGCTGGTGCAGGGTACCGGCGGTGTGGCGCTGTTCGGGTTGCAGTTCGCCCGGGCGGCCGGCGCGCGTGTCATCGCGCTCACCTCCAGCGCTGACAAGGCCGCCATGCTCACGCGAATGGGGGCCGCCGCGGTGATCGACTATCGCAAGACGCCCGATTGGGCGGCGGCGGTGCGTGAGGCCAGCGGCGGACAGGGTGCCGACATCGTCATCGAGACGGTTGGCAGCACGCTGGAACAATCGCTGGGCGCGGTGGCTTTCGGCGGCTTCATCGGCATGGTGGGCTTTCTCGGCGGGCTCGCGGTGCCGCTCAACCTGCGCCAGATGATCGGCCCCAACATCCGACTGCAGGGCGTGGTGGTGGGCTCGCGCGCCGGCTTCGAGGCGATGAACCGCGCCATGGCCTTGCACGACATTCATCCGGTACTCGACCGCACCTTCGCCTTCGAGGACGCACAGGCCGCCTTCGCGCGCATGAAGGCGGCGGCACATGTGGGGAAGATCATCATCGATGTGGACGGCAAGGGAGAAGTGCAATGAAAGCCATCGTGGTGCGACAGACCGGCGGACTCGAGGCGATGAACCTTGAGACCGTGCCCGACCCGACGCCGGCCGACAAGGATGTGGTCATCCAGGTGGAGGCGTGCGGGGTGTGCATGCACGATGTGGCGGTGCGCAACGGCACGTTGAAGCGCGGCGTGGAACTGCCGTGCATCCTGGGTCATGAAGTGTCAGGGACGGTGGTGGCCGTTGGCAGCAAGGTCAAGCGGTTCAGGGTGGGCCAGCGCGTGGCCACCGTGCAGCGTTATCACATCTGCGGGGCCTGCCGCTTTTGCCGCGGCTCGCGCGAGCCGCTGTGCGAGGAGCGCAAGTTCCTGGGCGACTGGGGAATGGTCGGCGGTTACGCCGAGTACGTGGCTATCGAGGACGACAACGTCGCGGAGGTGCCGGACGGCCTGCCGCTGGCGGAAGCGTCGATCGCCGCCTGCGCCATGGGTACCATCCTCAATGCGGTGCGGGACGTGGGCAAACTGCAGGTCGGCGAAACCGTACTGGTGACAGGTTCTGGCGGCGGCCTGGGCCTGCACGCGCTGCAGATTGCGAATGCCTTCGGCGCGCGCGTGATCGCGCAGACCTCCTCACCCGACAAGGCCGCCTTCATGAAGGCGATGGGCGCCCACGAGGTGGTGGTGCACGGCCGCGGCGAGGATTTCTCGAAGCAGGTGCTCGACGTCACCCAAGGGCGCGGCGTCGACATGGTGATCGACAACGTCGGCACGCCGCAATTCCAGCCGACCCGCAAATCGCTCGGAGTGATGGGGCGCTGGCTGATGATCGGCCAGCTCACCGGCGAATTCGTGCCCTTCAATCCCGCGCAGCTGTTCCTGCGCGCGCAGTCCATGCTCGCCGTGAACAGCACCACCCGCGCGCAGCTCGAGGACGTGCTGAAGCTGGTTCAGCAGGGCAAGATCAAGCCGGTGGTGGACAAATCCTTTTCGCTGGCCGAGGCGCGCGAGGCGCACCGGCAGGTGGAGGCGGGCAGCGTGCGGGGCCGGGCGTTGATCCGGCCACAGGCCTGAGGGCGTTCAAGCCAGCCAGGCCACCCCTTCCGCGTACAGCTTCGCCAGCGCGTCGCTATTGGGCGTGGGTAGCCCCTGCGTTACGGTCATGCCGCCGCTGGCCTGCACATAGGCGAGGTGCCGGTAGCCTTCGGGGTAGCGCGCCAGTTCCGCGGGGTCGAGTTTCAGGCCGCTCGACGGGTCGAGTGGGTCGAGACGGTCCTTTTCGTAGATTGGCACGCGGATGGCGATCTTCCAGCGTCCGCCCTCGCGCACCAGGCGGTCGTGGAAGCGCCCGTAACAGGTGACATCCACCTCATGTCCGGCCAGCGGGGCACGCAGCAGGAGCATCATGCGCGTCTCGGCGACGGCGCGGTCGCCCTTCAGGTCGATGGTGGCCGCGCCGATGAAATGTTGTCCCCGGGCGCCCCTGCGGGCCGCTTCCATGGAGCGCCGCACGAACTCGTCGGCGCTGCCGACGAACCAGGTGGTGTGCATCACGCCGTCGGCGGTGAACATGGCGCGCAGTTCTTCCCAGCGTCCGACGTCACGGGCGAGGCCCCAGCGTTGCGCCAGGTCGGTGATGGCGGCGCGGTCGAGAAGTTGTGCAATGTCGGTCATGGTCATTCTGCCTTGATGCCGGCTTGGCGCAGGAAGCCGCTCCAGCGGTCCACTTCACCGGCCACGAATGTCGAGGTTTGCTCAGGCGTGAGTGAAAGCGTGCGCCATCCCCCCGCTTCCAGGCGCTTTCTGGATTCTGCTTCTTCGAGGGCCTTCTTCATGCTGGCGCGCAGGCGTTCGAGAACCGGTGCGGGCGTGCGGGCCGGTGCGAACAGCCCGATCCAGCTGTCTATCTCAAGTCCTTCCAACCCGGCTTCCTTGCCGGTGGGCACATTCGGCAACATGGCGTCACGCTGCAACCCGGAGGTGGTGAATGCCTTGACGCGCCCGCTTTCCACCAGTGGCCGCGCGGTGGTGGTGTTGTCGAAGAACAGGTCGACCCGGCCGCCGATCACCTCGGTATAGGCCGCCTGCGCGCCCTTGAACGGCACCTCCAGTAGGTCCACCTTCGCCAGGCGTTTCAACAACACGGCGGAGATGTGCTGCCCCGATCCCGAGCCCACCGTCGCGATGGTCAGCTTGCCGGGGTTGGCGCGGGCGTAGTCGATGACTTCGCGCAATGTTCTGTGCGGCAGGTCGCCGCGCCCGACCAGCGTGTAGGTGAAGGCGGCGGCGAGTGCGACCGGCACGAAGTCCGCCGTGCCGTAACCGGGTTTGGCATACAGCGCGGGATTGAACGCCAGATTGGCCAGGCCCCCCACGATGAGCGTGTAGCCGTCGGCTGCCGCTGTGGCCACGTACTGCGTGCCCGCCAGCGAGCCGCCGCCGGTACGGTTGTCGACCACCACCGGCTGGCCGAGGCTGGGGCTCATGCGGTCGGCCAGCAGGCGGCCGATGAAGTCATAACCACCGCCGGGCGGGCTGGGCACGATGATGCGGACCGGGCGCTCCGGAAAGCCCTGCGCAGCTGCCATGCCGGGCACACAGCCGAGCACGGCCAAGGCACAGGTCAGAAGAGCCCGACGCAGGCGTTTCATCCGCGATCCCCGGGTGTTCATGCCGGTTCGGGGTGACGCAGCGGTGCCACCGGCTGATGCACGGTGCGCGTCATGAAGGCCGATTCCGGTTCGCCCGCCCGCAGCCGCGCCAGCCATTCGTCCGGATTGAATTCCACACCGATGGGGTTTTGCGCGAAGCCCGGGCCTTCCATGAATTCGGCGGCTTCCTCGAGGCTGCAGGCGTCGACCTGGAATTCCATGCGGTTGCCGTCCGGGTCGGCGTAGTAGAGCGAGATGGTCAGGCCATGATGCAGGCACCAGTAGGGCTTGATGCCCATCTCCTTCAACTGCGCATAGTTCTCGAACAGGTCGCGCATCGACTTGAACGTATAGGCCACATGGTCGACTCCGACGACGTCGCCGCGGCCCTTGGGTGCGTCGGGCGCGAACATCGACAGGTTGAGGAAAGCCATGCGATGGTGCTCCTCGTCGTAGGTGACGAAGGCGATGCCGGGGCTGCGGTGCTGGATATGCGCGTCAAACACCTTCTGGTACCAGGCGATCATGTCGTCGAACTTGAAGGTGCGATAGACAACGTGGGCGAACTTCACGGGGCGGATGCGGGACATGGAGGTCTCCTTGGCAAGTTGGAACGGGTTATCGGGCTAGCGCGGGTTCAGGCGTCGCGGCATTCAAGGGCACGTGACCGGTGATGCGCGCGAACAAGCCGGCGGCGTCGCCGGGAATCGCCGTACCGCGCCATGCGACATGCTGGTCCGGCCGGATCAAAGTGTACGGCGCCTGGTACAAGTCGGCCAGGGCGGCCTCGTGCGGCTGGATGACGGTCAGCGGCACGCCGCCCGCCTGCGCGGCGGCAGCGGCGGCCTCGAGCCCGGCGGCATCGGCGCCCGCAGTGGCGAGCAACGTGAAACCGTTGCCGAAATGGTCGTACAGGGAACTGCCGTCATGCAACCAGGCGTGCGGCGCCAGGCAGCCGGGATGGGCCGATGGCCGGTAGTTGACGAAGTCCCGCGCAGGCGGACGGCTGCCGTCATCGACAATCACGTCCGAGCCTTCATAGCGATATCCGAGCGTGACGCCCAGGGTATAGAACTCGCGCATCTTGGCCGCCTGCACCCGTGCGCCGACTTCGCTGCGCAGGCGCTCGCCGTTCACACCTTCGTCTTCAAGACCCGGGCACCACAGGTTGTTGCCCAGGTGGGCATGGTTGGCTACGGCTTCGTCCATCACGAAGTTGTGCACTGGCCGGCGCTCGGTTTCGTAGCTGTCCAGCAGTGCCGTGCCGCCCCAGCCCTGAAGTTGCGCTGCGATCTTCCAGCCCAGGTCCACACCGTCGGACACGCCCATGTTCATGCCGTAGCCGCCAAAGGGCGGATGCAGGTGACAGGCGTCGCCGATCAGGAATACCCGCCGGTCGCGATAACGGTTGGCGATCAGCCGGCTTGCCGTCCATTCATCGGAACTGAGCACCTGGTAGTCGATTGATATGCCGGTAGCGCGGGTGATCAGGGCCGGCGCATCATCGACACTGAACTTGATGCCCGGTGGCAAACCTGTCGGCATGAACGTCCAGATGTCGTCACTGTCCATCGGGCCCATCACGCTGGGCACGTCGGCATTGACCTGCCAGTACATGATCGCCGGCCCATGGCGGTGCGCCTGCGCCAGGCCCGGCGCCCGGAAAATGATGTTGTAGTTGCGTGACATGCCGTGCGTGCCGGTCATCTCGGCACCTATCTGCGTGCGCACCGTGCTGCGCGCGCCATCTGCCCCGACCAGGTAGTCGCAGATGACCTCGAATTCGCTGTCGTGACCCAGGTCACGCACGCGGGCGCGCACCTCGCCGGCGCTTTGCTCGAACGAGGCCAACTCGCAGCGGAACATGATGTCGACGCCCGGCAGGCTTTGCGCATGCGCGCGCAAAACCTCTTCGAGCACGTATTGGGGAATCCATTGCGCATGCTCGGAGTACAAGGGGTTGCGGCCGGGCGCGCAATACAGCGCGTTTTCGAAGCGCGTGATGCCCGGCCCGCCGAGGCGGGTGACGAAGCACACGTTGGACGGGTAATCCAGTCCCAGCGGCGATGCCGCGCGCAGGCGGTCGGCGATGCCCCAGCGGCGCAGGTGCTCGCGGGTGCGCACGTTGGTGGTCTTGGCGCGCGGCGCATAGCCGACCCGGTCGTTGCGTTCGATCACCAGGCATGGAACGCCGCGCTGCCCGAGCTCGATCGCCAATGCGAGGCCGGCCGGACCGGCGCCGACGATCAGGACCCGGGTGGCATGGGTTTCGGCTTTCGCCATCATGCCGGTTCCCCTTGCGGAGCGGCAGCCGCGCCATACGTCGCGCTTTCGGCCGCCAGGCGCTCGGCGATGATGCGTCGCACCTGCACGCCGCCGGCATCGCTCTGTATGCCGAGTTGCTTGCGGCCGGGCAGCGCGCGCGCCTGCTGCGCCTCGATGACCACGCGGTCTTCCTCGAAGGTTGCGAGGATCTCGTTGAAGAAAGCGGTGGTCACCGGCGGCTTGTCGACATGGAAGTTGTGCGCCGCGCTGAAGAAATAGTGCGTGGTTGTCGCCGTTTCCGGGGTGACGCCGTCGAAGATGCGGCCGCCCAGTGTGTTGCGATAGGTGGTCTCGTCGATGCCTTTGCCTGCATCGTTGGCACCGACATAGATCCAGATCACGCCGGGCTTGAAGCGGATTTCCATCCAGCGGTCGATGTTGCCGGTGAAGCCGACCGCGCGCACATAGGTGGGCGGCGGCACGGTGTCCGGCATCCAGCGGCGCACGATCACGCTGTCGCCCTGGCGCTCGGTTTTCATGGCGGCCCGCGAGTGCGCCTCGGGCGTGCCGCCGATGGTCTGCCGGTGCACCCAGCCCACATGCGAGAGATCCATCAGGTTGTCGTTGACGAGCTCGTGGCGGCCGGCGAGATGGTAGTAGCCGGTGCGGTGCGCCCACCCGGGATCGTTGTGCCACGGGTAGTCCAGGATGTCGGCCGGGTCGGCCAGCGCCGGGTCGCCCATCCAGATCCACACGATGCCGTCCTGCTCGATGAGCGGATAACCGCGCACCCGCGCGTTCTCCGGAATGTGGTCCTGCACCGGGATATGCACGCACTTGCCGGTCTTGTCGAAGGCCAGGCCGTGGTACATGCACACGATGCGGTCGCCGCACACCTGGCCCATCGAAAGCGGCAGGTCACGATGGCAGCAACGGTCTTCCAGCGCCACGGCCACGCCGTCGGCCTGGCGGTACAGCACCACCGGGTCACCCAGCAGGGTGCGCGCGAGCGGCTTGTCGGTCAGTTCATGCGGCCAGGCCGCGACATACCAGCATTTGCGTATGAACATGGTCATTGCGCCGGGATGTTGAAGTCCTTGACCACCTTCTGCCACAGCGCCCGTTCGGAACGCAGGAACTCGGCAGCGGACGCGACCGGGCCGGGGCGAGGGTACATGCCCAGGTCGGCCAGGCGAGCACTGATGTCCGGCATCTGCGCCACACGGTTGACGTCGGCATTGACCTTTTCAATCACCGCGGTGGGCGTGCCCGCCGGGGCGAAAACGGCGAACCAGCCGAGCGGCTCGAAGCCGGGGATGGTCTCCGACGCCGTGGGCACCGACTCGAACCCGGGCAGGCGTTTCTCCGAGGTGACGGCGATGGCGCGCAATTTGCCCGCCTTGACATGCTGCACCAGCGTCGGCAGTCCGTCGATCACTACCTGCGCCTCGCCTGCCACGGTGGCGGTGATGGCCGGCACCGAGCCGTTGTAAGGCACCGGGTACATCTCCATGCCGGCCGAACGGTTGAGCATCAGCCCAGTCAGGTGCGGCACCGAGTTGAGCAGGGTGGCCGCGAAATTCACCTTGCCGGGCTGCGACTTCACATGCTTGACGAGGTCAGGCAGGGTTTGTACCGGCAGGGCGGGATTGACGGTGATCATCATCGGCCCGGTGGCGGCCACGGCCGCGATCGCCAGGTCGCGGTCGACATTGAACTGCGGGTCCTTGAACAGGTGCGGTGTGAGCGTGACGGTGGAGGCGGCGACGAAGGCCAGGGTATAGCCATCGGCCGGCATGCGCACAAAGCCGGACATCGCGGCGATGCCGCCGGCACCGCCGCGGTTGTCCACCACCACGCCCTGGCCCCACAGGGCGGACAGCTTGTCGGCCATCAGTCGCGCGACGATGTCCGGTGGCACCCCCGCCGGGAAGGGCAGCACCAGGCGCACCGGCTTGCTGGGCCAGGCTTGCGCCAGTGCGCTACCGGCGGTGCACAGCCCCGCGCCGGTGATGAGCAGGATGGCTGCGACCAGGCGAACCAGCGCGCGCCGCGCCGCATCAAGCGACCTGATGTTCATTGTCTTCTCCATGTCTTGGTATCTGTCACCGATGGTTCGGCGACGCTAGCCCCGGATGCTACGCAAGCCCACGTCAATAGCAAAAGATGGCAATATCATCAGGGTGATAACAATTTGGTATCGGCATGAAGATCAACCATTTGCGTGACGTGCTGGCGGTCGCCGAGCATGGCAGCCTGCGCGCCGCCGCGCGCCACCTCGGCGTGGCGCAGCCGGCACTGACGCGCAGCATCCGCGAGCTGGAGCGCGAACTCGGCGTGGCCCTCTTCGAGCGCAGTTCCAGCGGCGTGGTCGTAACCGCCGTCGGCGAGCGCTTCATCCGCCGCGCCAACGCCGCCCACAGCGAACTCAAGCGCGCGCGCGACGAGGTGGGGCAGCTGCAGGGCCAGTCCTATGGCAGCCTGAGCGTGTGCCTGTCGACGGTGGCGCACATCGCACTCCTGCCGGAAGCGCTGGGGGCGTTCCGCAAGCGCTACCCAGGCGTCCACCTCGACATGTTCGAGGGCGTCTTCCCTACCTACGAACGGGCGCTGCGCGACGGCACGCTGGATTGCTACATCGGTCCGCCGCCGGGCGCGCCGGCCGCCGCCGGCCTGGTGGTGGAAAAGCTCTTCGACAACACCCGCGTGATCATCGGCCGCAAGGGCCACCCGCTGGCCGGTGCACGTTCACTGAAGGACCTGGCCGACGCCGAATGGATCACCACATCGATCACCCGCAAGGCCGAGGAGGAACTCGGCCCGCTGTTCGCGCAGAACGGCCTGCCGGCACCGCGTCTGGTGATGCAGTCGCACTCGGCGCTCACCTTCATTATCGCCATCACCAGTTCGGACCTGCTGATGATGCTGCCGGTGCAGTGGATCACCTCGCCGCTCACCCGCGACGTGCTGCAAACCATTCCGGTGGCCGAACCCCTGCCGTCACCGCCGATGTGCGTGGTGCGCCGTGCGGGATTGCCGCTCACGCCGGCGGCAGAGTATTTCTGCGACGTGGTCAGGCGTGCGGCCGAAAGGGTGAGAAACGCGCACCTGCCGAAAGCGCGTGCCGGCACAGCGAGGAAGCGGCCCGCCGGGGGCCAGGCGGTGCAAGGGACGCGCGCCATCAAGCCTCGCGGCAGTTGATCGCTGTGGATGGATCGCGCGTGCGCGCCGCATATTGCCAGTCACGGCGGCGACAGCCGGCTGATCGGCAGGGAAAAATGGAAGGTCGCGCCTGCCCCGGGCCTGCCCTCCGCCCACACGCGACCGTCGTGCCGTTCCACTATCCTGCGCACGATGGCAAGCCCGATGCCGGTGCCTTCGAAGTCGGTGGCGGCATGCAGGCGCTGGAACACGCCGAAAAGCTTGTCGGCAAATGCGGCGTCGAAGCCGGCGCCATTGTCGGCAACGCTGAAGATCAATTCAGCGCCTTCCGTGCGGTGTGCGACCTTGATCTCGGGGACCTCGGACCTGGCGCTGTATTTCAGGGCGTTGGATAGCAGGTTTGTCCAGACCTGGCGCAGTGCCAGCGGGTCGCCAAGCACCACGGGAAGCTTGCCTACTTCAATCCGCGCGCGACTTTCCCCCTTCACTTCGGCGATGACCGAAACCGCCAATGACGCCATGTCGACGGGCAGCCGTTCGAGCGCGACGTGGGAGGCGCGTGCGACCCTGAGCAGCCCGTCAATGAGTTCGTTCATCCGGCTGGCGTTGGAGACGATGCGCTCGACGTGGGCACGGACTTGATCCGGATTTCCCTCCTGCTCGTCAATCGCGAGCAGTTGCGCGAATCCGGTCATGCTTCTCAACGGTCCGCGCAGGTCATGGGCGATCGAGTAGGCAAACGCCTCCAGGTCGCGATTCGCCCGCGTCAGCTCTGCGGTCCTGGCTTCGATGCGCGCCTCCAGCGAACGGTTCAGGCTGTGGATTTCGGCCAGCGCGTGCAATTCCCGCGTGACATCGCGCATTTCGACCTGGATCAGGGTGCGTCCGCCCAGATCTATCGAGGTGGCGGCAGCCTCCACGTCGATCACGCTGCCATCACGGCGGATCATCCGCATCCGTCCATTCGGAACGGCATGACCGGCGGACTTTGCGAGGAAGTTGAGATTGTTGCGCACACGGCTGTGAAACGCCGGTGCCAGCAGGCCGAAAATGCTGGTTCCCACCGCGTCCGCGGACTTGTCGAAACCGAACATCCGGACCAGTCCCGGATTCGCGTATTCGATGATGTCACGGTCCATCAATGCGACGCCGCCTGGCGAGTTTTCCACCAGGCTGCGATAGCGGCGCTCGGCCTCCGCGAGCGAGCGTTCGGTGGCGAGGCGTCCGGTGACGTCGCGCATGATCACCGTGTACATGATGTCGCGGCCGGTGCGTGCGTGCGAAATCGAAGCTTCCACCGGAAACTCGTCGCCATTGGCGCGCCTGGCCATGACCTTGCCGGGATTGCCCATGGAGCGTGTGCTCTTCCCGCCTGCGGCGAAGCTGCGCATCCATCCGGCGTGCGCACTCCGGTAACCCTGCGGCAGAAGGGTCTCCAGGGGCATGCCGATGGCCGTGGTCGCGTCGATGCCGAACATGGATTCCGCGGCGCGGTTGAACACGGCCACGCGCATTCCCGAATCGACGGTGATGATGGCGTCCATGGCCGAACCGATCATGCCGGTCAGGCGCTCGTTGGTTTCGGCCAGCGCTTCCTCGGTCTTGTACTTGGCGTTGGCGAATGCCAGATTCGCGGCGATCTCCTCGAGCAATCCGGAAAACTCGTCATCGAAAACCTCGGTCTCGCCGGAAAAAACCGCAAACGTGCCGATGGCGCGACCTTCCCACATGATTGGAAACACGCCCGCCGAGACGATTCCCCGGGCACTGGCCGCCGTCTGTATCGCGATGTCGACACCGGCACTCTCGATGCGGTTGATGATCACGCGACGCCCGGACGCGAACGCGCGCGCCGTCGGAGATTGCGGGTCGGACGCGGAGACGACCCCGGGAGCGGGGAGGTCGGTGCGCGGCAGGTGGCCGGCCCACGGAATCAGGTTGTCGGTCACGGGGTCGTGCATGCGAACCAGTGCCGAAGACATGCGACCCCGCTCCACGACAATGCGCGCCGCCGACTCGCACAGGGCCCGCCAGTCACGCTCACGCGTGATGGCCGCGTTGACGTCGCCCACGGTCAGGCGCAGGTCGATCAGGCGCTGGACGCGCTGTTCCGTGCTTTTGCGCACGCTCAGGTCGCGGACAATGCTCAGCAACGCCGCCTTGCCCTGATAGGTGAACGGCAGGACAATCGACTCGACCCAGCATTCCGAGCCGTCGTCCCTGACCAGGATTTGTTCGTCGCGCGGCAGCACCTGCCGTTCTTCGAGAACGGCGCGGATGCGTTCGCGGACCCGGTCGCGATAGTCCGGATGCATGGTGTCAATCACATTGCGGCCCAGCAATGCTTCCTTGGATGAAACGCCGTGCAACACGACCGCGGCATGGTTGAGCATGACGATGCGGTTGTCGCACACCACGCGAATCGCATCCGGCGAGGATTCGAAAAGCAGGCGGTAGTGGTCCTCGCTGACTTGCAGTTGTCCCTCGATCCGGGGTATCAGGTCCATCAGCCGGTTGAATGTTGTCGATACTTCGGCAATCTCCGTGGGTCCGTTTTCGGGAGCCCGGCGACTCTTGTCGCCGCCCGCGATCGCGCGTGCCGTATCGCGCAGCGCCGCCAGCGGCTTGACGATGCGCCGGTGCACCATGAAAGCGAGCAACCCTGAAAAGAGCGTGACCACGGCTCCGACCAGCAGGTTCAGGCGCGTGTTGCGCCGAGCCTCCGCGTAGACCAGGTCGGTCGGCAAGCCGACGATGGCATACCAGTCGGCGCGATCGACCTTGCGATAGGCGTAGTAGCGTTCCACGCCGTCGTTGCCCACCAGGATTTCGCTGGCTTGCTTGCGCGTCAGAATCGACCGGCCGATGTCGGTGCCGCTGATGTCGCGGCCAACCGCGACCGGTGTCGGACCGGAGCGCGCGATCACCACGCCCTTGCCATCCATCAGGCCGACCACACCGCCCGCGGGCAGTGCGGCCCGCACCACGGGTTGAAAGGCGTCAAGGTCAAGCACCACCTGGGCGGCCCCGGTGACGGCGCCGCTATCGTCGCGGATCGGATACGCCACGACAATGATCCAGCGGCCGCTGTAGATGCCCGTCTGTGGCCCGCTCACCGAAAGATTGTTGTTGGCCTTCAGGTTTTGCAGCCAGGCCGGATTGCCGATGTTCAGGCGTGCGCCGGAGGGTGCCTGAATGGTCGAGCAGACACTGTTGCCTTCGGCGTCGACGGTGGCCAGGTTGGCGTAGTACCGATTGAGCTTCCTCAGTTCATGCAGGTAGGGGTCGCAACGGGCGGGGTCGAGCGAACGAACCATCTGCCGTTCGGCAAGGTATCGGGCGATGCGCTCGGACTCGGCGAGCGCCGCGGTGGTGTCGGCGGCGGTAACGTCGGCCAGTCCGGTGACGAACTGCCTGGCCTTTTCGACCTCGAGCGTGGCTTCGCGCTGCATGTGATGGGCGAGAAGGAAAGCCAGTGGCAGGGCGACCGACGCGACCAGCGTCACCAGCAATACCTTCATCGAGTAGCGCGATGTCGCGCCACTGCTTGCGCCCGGGGGTGGCTGGCGCTGTCCGCGCAGCCAGTTCAGCAGGAACAGGCCGGATGTCGCGGAGACGGCCAGTATCGCCGCCAGCCAGGGGTGTGGATTAGGTGTCCAGTAGCCGCCATCCGCTTCAGGCGGCACCACGCCTGTGGCTGCCAGCACGACCGCAAAGGCCACAAGCAGGACCGCGCCTGCCAGCGTGAGACGACGATCGCGTTCGTGCGCGGGCGGGAATTGGAATCGGGGCCGCATGGGTCCTCCTTGGACGAGACCCGTCTCCCGCGGGGCAGGAGCCATCCCGTCTGAAGCCGATTCCAGTGTATGCCTGTCGGGGCGTCGAAAACATGGCCACTCTGCGAGTGGGTGTATCACCTGCGTTCATGCGCGTCGCTTGAGGCGCGCAGCGGGAAACCCGGCGCCGCCATGCAGTAGGATGCAGAAGCTTTCATTCAAGGAGTGCCGCGGCATGACCCAGCGAGTTCTCACCTCCGTACTTGATGTTGCCTGCGAGATCAGCGGCCCGCCCGATGCCATGACGGTAGTGCTGTTGCATGGCTTTCCCTACGACCAGCATTGCTACGACGAGGTGGTACCCATCCTCAACGCTGAGGGCCTGCGCACCGTTGTGCCCTGCCTGCGCGGCCACGGCGGCACGCGGTTCTTTTCCGCCGACACGCCGCGCTCCGGCCAGCAGGCGGCCATCGGACAGGACCTGATCGAGTTGCTCGACGCGCTGCAACTGCCGCGCGCGGTGGTGGCGGGCTTCGACTGGGGCGGGCGCGCCGCCTGCGTGGCCGCCGCGTTGCGTCCGGAGCGGATACATGGATTGGTCACCTGTTGCGGCTACCAGATCCAGGACATCGCCGGCTCGGCCGCGCCAGCCGATCCCGAGCAGGAACAGCGTTTCTGGTACCAGTATTACTTTCACACCCAGCGCGGCCGCAATGCGCTCGCCACCCGCCGCGCGGAACTGTGCCGGCTGCTGTGGAAGCTGTGGTCGCCCACCTGGCACTTCGACGAGGCCACCTGGCAGCGGACGGCGCCGTCGCTGGACAATCCGGACTTCGTCGACGTGGTGGTGCATTCCTATCGCCACCGCATGGGCAATGCCGCCGGCGAGGCGCGTTATGCCGAGACCGAGGCGCGCCTGGCGGGGCTGCCGAAGATCAGCGTGCCGACCATCACCATCCACGGCGACGCCGACGGCGTAAATCCGCCGCACACCTCGGCGAACCATGCGCGCTTTTTCACCGGGCCCTACGAGCGGCGAGTGTTTCCGGGCATAGGGCACAACCCGCCGCAGGAAGCACCACGCCTGTTCGCCGAGGCAGTGCTGGCGCTCTGCAGCTGACCACCGGTTCCCAGCGATGCCTCCGGTCGCCGTGGCCGGATGGGCATACGCGATAATCGGCGCATGCTGTCTGCCGAAGAAATCACCATTGTCCTGTTGAGCCTGAAGGTCGCGGCGGCCAGTGTGGTTTTCACCCTGCCGCTGGCTGCGGCGGCGGCCCTGGTGCTGGCGCGCGGGCGCTTTCCGGGCAAGACCCTGTTCGATGCGCTGATCCATCTGCCGCTGGTGCTGCCGCCGGTGGTGATCGGCTATTTCCTGCTGCTGGGCTTCGGCCGCAAGGGGCCGTTCGGCGCTTTTTTCGAGCAGGTGCTGGGCCTCACCTTCGCGTTCCGCTGGACCGGTGCCGCGCTGGCGGCCGGCATCATGGGCTTTCCGTTGATGGTGCGCGCGATCCGCCTTGCGCTCGAAGCCATCGACCCGCGCCTGGAATCGGCCGCCCGCACCCTGGGTGCCAGCCGGTGGCGGGTGCTGGCCTCGGTGACGCTACCATTGGCGCTGCCGGGCATCATCATGGGCGGCCTGCTGGCCTTCGCGCGCTCGCTGGGTGAGTTCGGCGCCACCATCACCTTCGTGTCCAACATTCCCGGGGAAACCCAGACCCTGCCGCTGGCGATCTACAACTTCACGCAGAGTCCGGGCGGCGACGCCGCGGTGCTCAAGCTGTGTGCGATCTCCGTCCTGCTGTCGCTGGCGGCGCTGGCGGCCTCTGAATGGATGAACCGGCGCTCGCGGGGCACTCACGCGGCGCGGAGCCTGATGTGAAGCTCGAGGTGTCGATCCGGCGGCAATTGGGCGCCACCGAACTGAATGTCGATTTTGCGGCTGATGCGCCGGTGGTCGGCCTGTTCGGGCGTTCCGGCTCGGGCAAGTCCAGCGTGGTCAATGCGATCGCCGGGCTGCTCAAGCCGGAGGCCGGCAGGATCACCATCGACGGCGAGGTGTTGTTCGACGCGGCCGCCGGCATCAACCTGCCGCCCGAGAGGCGCCGCGTCGGCTACGTGTTCCAGGACGCGCTGCTGTTTCCGCACCTCTCGGTGAAGAAGAACCTGCTGTACGGCGCGCCCAGGTCGGGCATGCGCATCGGCTTTGACGCGGTGGTGGGCCTGCTGGGCATCGAGGCGCTGCTCGAGCGCAGTCCGGCCGCCCTGTCCGGTGGCGAGAAGCAACGCGTGGCGATCGGCCGTGCGCTGCTCTCCCAGCCGCGCCTGTTGCTGATGGACGAGCCGCTGGCCGCGCTCGACAACCAGCGCCGCCAGGAAGTGTTGCGATACATCGAGGCCTTGCGCAACGAGCTGCGGCAACCCGTTGTCTACGTAAGCCACGCGGTGAGCGAGATCACCCGCCTGGCCGACCATGTGGTGCTGATGAACGAGGGCCGCGTGATGGCGCACGGCAGCGTGCACGAGATCTTCAACCGCGCCGACCTGCGGCCCCATACCGGCCGCTACGAAGGGGGCGCACTGATCGAGGCCGAGGCGGTCGCGCATGACCAGGCCTACTTCCTGACGCGCTTCCGTTTTTCCGGCGGCGAACTGGTGGCGCCGGGCATGGACACGCCGCTGGGTACGCGGGTGCGCATCCGCATCCGGTCGCGCGACGTATCGCTGGCCACCGAGCGGCCCTCGGGGATCAGCATCCGCAACGTGCTCGAGGGCGAGGTCGCCGGCGTGAGCGATGGCGGCGGCGCGATCATCGAGGCGCAGGTGCGCCTCGGGCAGGAGGAGGTGCCGGCGCGGATATCGCGCCAGGCCATGGACGAACTCGGCATCGCCACCGGCCGCCGGGTGTTCGTGCTGGTCAAGGCGATCGCCTTCGACAAGCGCAGCGTCGGTTTTACCGCCTAGCGCCGGAATGGCGTCGGCGCATCCGCTGTTAACCTTCCAACGTATGCATCCCCACACCCCATTTCATCAGGAGCATCGCATGCAACGTCGTCACTGGATAGCCGGAGTTTTCGGCCTGTTCGCCACCGTCGCGGCCAACCTGCGCGCGCAGGACAAGGCCGGCCTCAAGAAACTGGTCAAGTCACCGGCGGAATGGAAGAAACTGGTTGCGGCCAACCAGTTCCATATTCTGTTCGAGGAAGGTACCGAGCCGCCCGGTTCGAGCCCGCTCAACAATGAAAAGCGCGCCGGCACCTTCGTCTGCGCGGCCTGTTTCCTGCCGCTGTTCGACAGTGCCAAGAAGTACGAAAGCGGCACCGGCTGGCCCAGCTTCTGGGACACCCTGCCCGGCGCGGTGGGCACCAAGAAGGATTTCAAGCTGATACTGCCGCGCACCGAGTACCACTGTGCGCGCTGCGAGGGGCACCAGGGCCATGTGTTCGACGACGGCCCCAAGCCCACCGGTCTGCGCTATTGCAACAACGGCCTGGCGATCCGCTTCGTGCCCAAGGGCGAGAAGTTGCCTGAACTGCGCACCTGAACGCGAGTGCGCTAGCATGGCCGCCCTTACACCGGCGGAAATTCCATGCAAGCGCATATCGTGTTGGCCCATCCGGAGCCCAAGTCGTACAACGCCCACCTGGGTCAGGTGGCCCGGCGGTCCCTCGAAGCGCAAGGCTGGACAGTCACCATCTCCGACCTGTACCAGATGGGATTCGACCCCTGCGAGCGCGCCTCGCACTACACCCCCGCGCTTGACGCGGACCGCTTCGACGTGCAGTCCGAGCAGCGCCACGCGTCGGCCGAGGGCGCCATTCCCGCCGACGTCGCCGCAGAAATCGGGCGACTGGAAGCGGCCGACCTCCTGATCCTGCAATACCCTATGTGGTGGCACCTGCCGCCGGCCATGCTCAAGGGCTGGCTGGACCGGGTGTTCATCTACGGCGACGTGTACACCAGCAAGCAGCGCTTCGAGAACGGCCGCTTCACCGGCCGGCGCGCGATGCTGTCGGTCACTGTGGGTACCAGCGCGGAAACCTATGCCTACAACGGACGTAGCGGCGACATCGACCTGATGCTGTGGCCGGTGAACTTCTCGCTCGCCTATGTGGGCTACGAGGTGCTTGCGCCGTTTGTCGCCTACGGTGTGGAAGCGGGGCTGCGCTATTCGGAGGCTGCGGTAGTGGAGGCGCGCTTGAAGCGAATCGAGGCTGACTATGCGACGGGATTGACGCAGCTTGACGAGCGCGGCGAGGTACCGTTCAACAAGATGGTGGAGTGGGGCGCGGATGGTCGTATCAAGCCGGATGCGCCGGTGTATTCACCGTACATGCGGCATCGGCGCGACCTGCCGCTGGGCTGAGTGGGAGCCAGAAGCGCCGAGCGAGGTTCCCATAAACCAGGAGAATCAGGCCGGAAAAGCGGTCGAAATGACTTAATTGAGCAAATTGCATGATTGGTATAGTCTGGTTATGCACGCTGATTCGCCCATGACAACCGCATTCCGCCTACGCTTGCGAAACCGCACTGTCCGCCATGACTGAGCGGCCTGCCGACCCGTTTACGCAAGCGGACGCCCTTGAGGCCTGTGCGCGCGAACCGATTCATGTTCCAGGTGTGGCCCAGGCGCACGGCGCGCTGCTGGCGATTGATCCGCTCAGCCAGCGGGTGACGCACGCCTCGGCGAATTTCTGCGAAATCGTCGGCCTCACGCGCGATTTCGAGCCGCTCGGCAACACGCTCGATGTGTGCGTTGGCGCGGTCGCCGCAGGCCGCATCTACGAGAGGCTGGCGTATTTCGACGCGGAATCCCACCTCCCCGTGCACGAATGCATCGCGCTCGCAGGCCGTCGCCTGGACGTGCTGGCGCACCGGCATGCGGGCCGCACGATCCTGGAGTTCACCGCCGCGCAAAACGACGATGGCGGCAACGTCACCCTCGAACACCTGCAGCGCATGCTCAACATGCTCGGGGCCGATACCGAGGACCGCGACCTGTGGACAGTGGCGGCCGACCTGGTGCGCGACCTGACCGGCTTGCATCGCGTGATGATTTACCGATTCGACCAGGATTGGAATGGCGAAGTCGTTGGCGAATCGCGCCGGCAGGACCTTGCGCCCTTTCTCGGCCTCAACTATCCCGCCGGCGACATCCCGGTACAGGCGCGGCGTCTCTATGAGATCAACCTGGCGCGTTACATTCCAGACGTGCAATACGTGCCGGTCGCGTTGCGAGTGAGCGGCGAGTGTGTGGATGCAGCGCCGCTCGACATGAGCCTGGCCGATCTGCGCGGCATTTCCCCGGTGCACATTGAATACCTGCAAAACATGGGCGTGCGTGCCACGTTCGTGCTTTCGCTCATGGTGAACGGGCGTCTTTGGGGAATGATCGCCTGCCACCATTACCAGCTGGCGACAGTGCCCCTGGCGCGCCGCAAGATGGTGGGCATCGTGGCCCATTCGCTGGCGACACTGATCGCGCGCTCTTCGGCGCGGCGCGTTGCCGACGCGACCGCCCAGGCCGACCTGTTGCAGGCGCGCATGCTTGCTGCGGCATCGGCCGAAGGACTGCACGATTTCGATCACCTGGTCGGCCAGTTCGAAAAGGAGCTTCGCGATCGCATGCAGGCCGGGGCCATCTTGGCCTGGTCGGACAAGGGTGTTTCGTGGTGGGGCGAGGCGGCTCCGGAGGTGCGCCGCGCGGTGTTGGTCGAACATCTGCGACAGCGCGTAGCCGATACGCCGGTGTGGCAAACGAGCCAACTTGGCGACGAATTGCCGGATGAGGCCGTATTCGGCGGCGCGCTTGTGGTGAGGTTCGACGCGCCCGGACGCGCTGGCATGGCGATGTTGCGCCAGTCGAGGGACCGGGAAGTCTTCTGGGCGGGGGACCCGCGCAAGGTGGTGACGCTCTCGGCCGACGGGCTGCGCCTTTCGCCGCGGCGTTCTTTCGCCGCCTGGCGCGAGATCGTGCGCGGACGTTCCGCGCCCTGGTCAGAGATCGAGCAACGATTTGTGGCGGATCTATCGGCGGTGCATGTGCGCTTCGCGTTGCGCCAGGCGCGGGACACGGTGCACGAGCGCACCCGGGCTCTTGAAGCGACGGTGCGCCAACTCGAGGAATTCGACTACACCATCGCCCACGATCTGCGCGCGCCGCTGCGCGGCTTGATCGGTTTCGCGACCTTGCTGCGTACCGCCGATGCCGGGGACAGCGCGGCCGAGCGCGAACGCTATCTTGAACGCATCATCGCAAACGCTCAGTTCATGAATCGTCTGCTCGACGACCTGCTGGCGTTCGCGCGGACTTCGCGTACCGATGTGAAGTTTGGCCCGGTGTCGTGCAACGGCATTGTCGCCGAATGCCTGGGCGTGTTGGGCCAATCCTGGCCAACCGCGCGTTTTGAAGTGGCCGACCTCCCGGATTGCACCGGTGATGGCACGCTCCTGAAGCAAGTGTGGCTAAACCTGCTGGACAACGCCGCCAAGTATTCCGCCGGGCGCGAGACCCCCGTGGTGCGGGTGGACTTCGACGCGGGCTTCTACCGGGTGCGCGACAACGGCGTCGGTTTCGACCAGAAGTACGTGGACAAGGTGTTCGGGGTGTTTACCCGCCTGCACTCGCGCGAGGAATTCGAGGGATCAGGCATCGGCATGGCGGTAGCCAAGCGAGTGGTAGAGCGGCACGGCGGCGTGCTTGAGGCCGAAGGCAGGGTGGGCGAGGGGGCGACGTTCAGATTTCGCTTGTAGTCGGCGACATCGAAAGGCTGCCCGGCTGCAGAAAGACCTAAGCGAACAGGCGCACTGCCTTTTCATCCGGCACCTTCAGCGTGGTTTGGATGGTCCGCAAAAACTGCACTGCCGAGGTGCGTACTCCGGTGAGGTGAGCGCCGTTCAGGCCGTTGTGCAGCACATCCACGTACTCCGGCCAAGCGTTCGGGTTGAAGGCGTTTGAATGCAGGAAACCCATCGACCAGGCACCGAAGCTGCGGGCGGCGACTTCCTCCTGAATTTCGATGACGATCAGGCCGTGCCGGTCGTCGCTCTTGATATTCGCCATCAATCGGAGAACGTCCTCTTTCTGCCCTTCGAGCAACTGGCAGAATTCACGTGTAGGCGCAAAGTAGATCAGCAGGCCGGTGAGGCCATGCGCCGTGTTCGCGCGTCGCGACTGGTCGAGAATCGTTGCAAGCTCGTCGTCGGAGCAGTCATGCTCGGCAACCGGAGTGTAATCGGCCCCGGGCAGTGCGTTGACGAACAGATGACGTCCCGTCAAACCACTACATTTCCGGCAGATGCCGAATTTTTCCGCACCAAGGCAAGAACCAGCATGACTTGGCTTGCGTGGACCGTTTTGGCGTTTTGCGCGTTGGCTGGCATGGCGGTCGGCTTGGCCTTGCTGGGCGCCCGGCGCTGGCGTGCGGCGACGCAGGTGCTGGCCGCCCGAATTGAAGCGGGGCGCATTCCGCTTGCCCCGCGTTGCTACTCCTTGCGGGAACTCGAAGGCTTGCCGGCACCGGTGCAACGCTACTTCCGTGCGGCCCTCAAGGAAGGGCAGCCGATGGTTGTCGGAGCTGTCGTTGAGCACACCGGCGTGTTCAACATGTCTGCCACCGGTGAACAATGGAAGCCGTTCACCTCGCGCCAGCATGTTGTGACCCGTCGCCCGGGTTTCCTGTGGGACGCCCGCATCGCGATGTTCCCCGGTTTGGCGGTGCGGGGACACGACGCCTATGCCGCCGGCGAAGGCGTGTTGCATGCCGCGCTGCTCGGGCTCTTCAACGTGGCGGATTTGCGTGGTGGTGGTGAACTCGCACGCGGTGAGTTGATGCGGTTTCTGGCCGAAGCGGCGTGGTATCCGACGGCGCTGTTGCCCAGCCAGGGTGCGCAATGGTCGCCCGTGGACGACCACTCCGCCAATGTCACCTATACCGACGGTGCGGTCAGTCTGACCCTATTGTTCAGGTTCAACGACGCCGGGCTGATCGATTCCATGCGCGCCGAGGCGCGCGGCCGCATGGTCGGCAAGCTCACGACCATGGCGCCCTGGGAGGGCCGCTGGTCCGACTACCAGGTCTGCGACGGCATGACCGTACCGATGACGGGCGAGGTGGCGTGGTTGCTGCCCGAGGGGCGCAAGCCTTACTGGCGCGGCAGCATTACATTGCTCCACTACGATTGCGTCAAATAGCCAGGCGCCTTTAACGACTACTTTTTCTTCTCTTGCTGCTTTTTCACCCGTGCGGCGACCTGTCGCATCGCCGCCTTGCGGTCGTTCGGGCTCATCAGGGCCAGCTTGTCGCGCTGGGCCTTGATATGGACTTCCTTGGCGAGGCGTTTGACGGTCTTGGCGTTGGTGGCCATTGCGGGACTCCTGTTGGTTGCGTCCCAGTGTACGGAAACAAAGGGCGTTGCCGGTTGAACGCCCGGCAAGGGCATTTCCGCCCGCGCGCTTGATCCACGTCAATCCGGTCCACGCGTTCCTGCATAGGATACCGTTGGCACGGCGTGCGCCGTGCCCATGCTTGCGGGGCAGGCCGGGACCAACAAGAGGAGGCTGACATGGATACCAAAGTCACGCAAAAGACCGCACGCGAGGCCTACTACGCGCGCATGCGTCCCAACCAGCTGATGCCGCTGTGGGAGGTGCTGCATGCGCTGGTGCCGCCGGCGCCCAGGCCTTCCTGTGCGCCCATGTTGTGGCGCTACGACGCCGAGGTGCGTCCCTTCGTCATGGAATCCGGCTCGGTGATCACGGCCGAAGAGGCGATCCGCCGCGTGCTCATCCTTGAAAACCCGGCCCTGCCCGGCACCTCCAAGGTGACCACCTCGCTGTATGCCGGGTTGCAACTCATACTGCCGGGCGAGGTGGCGCCCAGCCACCGCCATTCGCAATCGGCGCTGCGCTTCATCGTCGAAGGCTCCGGCGCCTACACGGCGGTTGATGGCGAGCGCACCCTCATGAGCCCGGGCGACTTCATCATCACCCCGCCCTGGACCTGGCACGACCACGGCAATGAAGGCAGCGAGCCGGTGGTGTGGCTCGACGGGTTGGACCTGCCGATCGTCGAACTTTTCGATGCCACCTTCGCGGAAAACTATCCCCAGGCTTCGCAACCGGTCACGCGGCCACAGGGAAATTCGTTTGCCAAGTACGGCTACAACATGTTGCCGGTGGACTACGCGCCCAGGTTCGCCACGGCGCCTTCGCCGGTGTTCTGCTACCCGTACGCGCGCTCGCGCGAGGCCTTGTACAAGCTCTCGCATGACCGCGACATCGACGCCTGGGACGGCGTGAAGCTGCGTTACGTGAACCCAGCCACCGGCTCCTGGGCCATGCCGACGATTGCCACCTTCATGCAACTGCTGCCCAGGGGTTTCAAGGGCAAGCCGACGCGCCGCACCGATGCTACCGTGTACGTGTGCGCCGAAGGGCGCGGCCGTGCCACGGTAGGAACCCAGGCCTACGACTTCGCGCCGCGCGACATTTTCGTGGTGCCGTCCTGGATGCCGCTCACGCTGGAAGGCGTGGATGATGCGGTGTTGTTCAGCTACTCGGACCGGCCGGGGCAGGAGGCGTTGGGGCTGTTGCGGGAGGAGCGGCTGGCGGCGTAGGCGCGGGTGTGAGCGTCCCGCACGACACTGCACAAACCAGGGAGCCTGCGCCACACCGTCAACAAGTCAGCGCGCGATACCGAAGCCGTATCTGGTCCAGACCGTGCGCGCTTCGGGGCCAGCCAGATAGTCCAGCAAGGACTGCGTGGCAGGATTGTGCTTTCCCGCGATGATCGCCGCTGGATAGACCACGGGCGGATGAAGGTTGGCGGCGAAGCTGTCGATTACCCGGGTCCGGGGTTCGGCTTTCGCGTCGGTCGCATAGACGATGCCAAACGGAGCTTCACCGCGCGCCACCAGGATCAGCGAAGCGCGCACGTTCTCGGACCGGGTGAGTGATTTTTCCAGTTCGTTCCAAACCCCCAGGGAGGTCAGGGCCGCCTTGGCGTACTTGCCTATTGGCACCGAATCCGGGTTGGCCAGTGCGAGCCGTCCGCCCTTGAGCGCAGCGGCCAAGCCGAACCCGGGCGCGATTTCCAACCTTGCATCGCTGGCCGACGGAGCTACCAATACCAGGGTATTGACCAGCAGGTTCCTGCGCGTGCCTGGGACGATCAGGCGCTTTTGCGCCACGTAGTCCATCCATTCCTCGTCGGCGGAGAGGAACAGGTCGGCCGGCGCGCCATTCTCTATCTGCTTGGCCAGCGCGTTGCTGCCGGCATAGGACACGCGTACCCGATGCCCGGTTCTCGCCGCGAAGGTCTTGACGTTCTCGTCCAGCGATTCCTTCAGGCTGGCGGCGGCAAAGACGGTAATGTCGGCCGCGAGGGCGAGTGAGCCCAGCGAAGCGAGCAGGCCGAACGCCAGGGCTTTGAACAGGGCGCGCGTTGCAGGGAGGATCCGAGTGGAAGACATCCGTCGTATTCGGTTTGATAGTACGAGGCACGTAAGGAAATCGCGGTACCGCAGCGAATGCGCTGGCGCTGGGCCGCCTACCTTTTTAGCAATTTCTTCAGTGCGCCGTCTTCGTTCGCGGCCGCCGGGGCGAACGAACGTCGGTTGTTGTGCCGGCAGCAAGCGCCTTGGCCAGGTCCGCAAGCGAGGTCAGGTTGTGCGCCGGCAGGAACGCGTCCACATGCGGCAAGATCGCGCGAATGCCGGCAGCGCGCGGCTCGAAGCCGTCGTAGCGCAGCAACGGGTTGAGCCAGACGATGCGCCGCGCCAGGCGCTTCAGGCGCGCGGCCTCTTCGCCCAATACGCCGCCATCGTCGCGCTCGAGCCCATCGGTGAGCAGCAGTACGGCCGCGTTGCCGGTGAGCACCCGGCGTGCATGTACGCGGTTGAACTCGGCAAGGCAGGTGGCCAGGCGTGTGCCGCCGTTCCAGTCCTGCACGGCAGCGCCCGCGGCGGCCAGGGCTTCGTCGGCATCGCGGTGCTTCAGGTAGCGCGAAATCGCGGTCAGCCGCGTGCCCAGGGTGAACACCGTCACGTTGCTCCGCACCCTGGTGAGCGCATGCACCCAGTGCAGGAACAAGCGCGAGTAACGCTGCATCGAACCGGAAATGTCGATCAGTACCACCAGCGGTGCCTCGCGCTCGGCATGGCGGCGATAGGCGAGCGTGCCGCCGAACGGGTCGCGCGCGCCGTGGCGCGCCATGGCGCGCAGGTCGAGCGAACCGCGCGCCGAGGTTTCGAAGCGGCGCGTCACCAACGGCGGGATCGGCAGCGGCAGCTTCTCGGCCAGTTTCTTGGCGAGCGTGAATTCGGCCGCGCTCATGGTTTCGAAATCCGCCTTCTGCAGCCGCTCGCGTTCGGAAAAGGTGAGCGTGGTTTCGAGATCAACCTTGTCCTCGGCGTCCGGCTCGTCCTTCTTCGGCGCAGGCGGTGGTGTCTTGGCAGTAAGCGCCTCTTCAAGACGCTGCTGACGCTTCTCGCGTTCCTTGTCGCCGCGCCCCTGGATCTTGGGCAGGGAGAGGTACATGAGGCGCTCGAAGAGCTTGGGGTCGCGCCAGAAGGCAGCGAAGGCGGCGTCGAATACCGCTTGGTGCTCGTGCCGGTCGATCAGCACCGAGGAGAGCGCGGCATGCACCCGCACGCGCTGTTCCACGCCACAGATTTCCAGCGCCTTCAGGGCCGTGACCACCCGGTCCGGCCCCACCGGCAAGCCGGCGGCACGCAGCACCCGCGCGAAGTGGGTGACGTTTTCTGCAAGGCGGCCTCGGGACATGGGCGCGAGTGTCTCACGCCTGCGTTGGCAAGTGCAGGACCGCGGCGTCGTGTGCGGTCAATACTTCGCGACCGAGCGTTTGCTCCACCGAGGTTCGGGCGGTCGAGGTGGAGAAGTGGGCAAGCAACACCGCGTCATGGTCCTTGAAACGCGGCGCCGCTTCGGCCGCGAGGCTATCGTGGCCCGCGATGTCGCCCGCATTGGCCGCCGCGATGGCATCCGGCACGCAGTAGGTATCCAGTCTGGCGTCGGCTCCGGCGGCGCGCGCCATTGCACGGAATTCCGCCTCCATCGAAGCAACCGCCGGGGCGAAGGTCGCGAACATGCCGACCCGCCTGCCGCACTTGAGCGCGGCAGCGAACATCAGGGCCGAGTAGTGCCACCTCGCGGGTTTGCCGTGTAGGTCCGCTGTCCTTGGCGATGCGTCGCGTAGCGGCGCGTCGTTTCCCTCCGCTACTTGCAGCGCGAGTGACGCCTCTCGGCGGGCGAATCACTCGATGAACGTCGCTCGATTTGATTGAACTACGAGCCCCCGCCACCTCCGCCGCCGCCTCCGCCACTGTCGCCAGCGGAACCACCTTCACTGGAACCCCCATCCTCGCTTTCCGAAGGCGATGGCGGAGATTCGTTGCGGGCTGGTAGGTCCCGCGTACCGTAACCAAGCATGTCGTCGTCACGATTCTCGCCGTGCGGTTCCAGGGACATCTTGATGGCGCCCGTAAGCAGTGCCATCACGAAAAGCGTTACGGCGCCCCAAAAGAATCCGGACAGGGTCCAAATCCAGGCAAGCCTCGCAAAGTCTCCGGTGCTGGACACCTGGAACCACCGATCATCGATGATGAAATACGGCACGAGCAGCCCGACCGTGCCGGCTACCAGCCGGGCTCTCCAGTCGATGGCGCGGAAAAACTCACGGGGATCGTGCAGGGCAAAGAATTTGCGGGTCGCGGGGCGGTCCAGTCGCACGAATGCGAGCTCGCACAACAGGACCATGGGAATGAAGACGAATATGCCGATCAACGCGCCTGCCGGGACGGCGACGCACAGCATGAACGCGAGCGCGATTGCCGGAACGCCGGCAAGCGAATGTCCCAACGCGACGAATGACGCGAGCGGCCCCTGTATGGCGACAAAGGCGCATGCGGCGATCACCGTCAGCAGCTGGGCGATCTGCAGGCGGTGGTGCCATGGGGGCGCCGTTGGCGACTTCTCTTCGACGTGGCCGAAGTGCGTCGGACGGAACGCCAGCGTCAGCGCGAGACTGAACAGGACCGCCAGCACCACCCCGCTGGCCAGCCGCAACTCGGCTGCCGGACCCGGGAGCTCGGAGGCCGGTGCGAAACGATCCACCGACAGGGCAAGCACGATCCATCCCAATCCCGCCACCAAACTTGGCACGAGCGCATCCGCCTGGTCGGGTGTGGGGACGATCTCCGGTCGTGTGGGCCGCGCTTTCGGCCGGGCCGCCGGAAGCGCTTTCGCCAAGCCCCACATGTCGCGCTGGAATGCAGGGTCGGCGCTCGCGGAGGGGGCCTGATATGCCGTTTCGACAGACGTCGCTTGCCGGCCGAAAGTGCCGTTGCGCGCCAGTACCCCGATAGCCAGACGGCAGGCCAACGATGCGCACAATATGCCGGCGAATATCCAGAGCGCGAATGCGATTTCAATCGGCATTTCGCCGTTCGGTTCGTCACGCAAACCAAGAATGGTCAGCGCGCGGTACCACGGATAGCCCGCCCCCGCCACTGCGGCGGCGGTGAGCAGGAAGGTCATAGCCCGAATTTTCATGCGCGCGCCCTGGATTTCAGATCGGGCAGGCAGCAGCGCGCCCGTCCGATCTGAACCGTCGCAGATGTATCAGGGCGATCATGTGGCGCACCGGAACGAATCGATTTCCTGCGCGGTCCGCTCGAAATCCTCCCTCGCGCGCGAACGAAGCCGGCGACCAGTCGCTGTCCGCGGCGGCTGTCGGAAACACAGGGCCCAGGTACGCATATCGCGAACTCCTCCGGCGCAGGCAACCGCGAGGCTTCCTTTGCCGATCAAAGGTTTTCCTACGCGATCTCATCGCATTCGGCGGCTTGCGTCAAGGTGATGACCATCACGCCATCACCCGCATGCACTAACAGGGGATTCTCAGCGCAGGATCGCCGCCGCCCGCAGTTCGTCGAGAATCCGCGCGCCTTCACCCTCCATCACGCGCTCGACGTCTTCCTGGTACTTAAGCAGCACGCCGAGCGTGTCCTGCACCGAATCCGGGTCGAGCGCGAGCACGTTGAGCGCAGTCAACGCATTGACCCAGTCGATGGTCTCGGCCACGCCGGGCAGCTTGTAGAGCTCCACCGTGCGCAGGCGCTGGACGAACTCCACTGCCTGGGTCGAGATGGCGGCTGCGGCGCCCGGGGCCTTGCGGCGCACGATTTCCAGTTCGCGCCGTGCGTCGGGAAACTCCACCCAGTGGTACAGGCAGCGGCGCTTCAACGCGTCGCGGATTTCGCGGGTGCGGTTGGAGGTGATCACCACCATCGGCGGGTACATCGCCTTGATGGTGCCCAGTTCGGGAACGGTGATCTGGTATTCGGCCAGCAGTTCCAGCAGGTAGGCCTCGAAGGGCTCGTCGGCGCGGTCGAGTTCGTCAATCAGGAGCACCGGCGATTTCGGCTGGGTGAGCGCCTGCAACAGGGGGCGCTCGATCAGCATCTCGCGCCTGTATAGGTCGCGCGAGATTGCGTCGCGGTCGGTAACGTGCGCGGCCTCGGCCATGCGGATTTCCATCAGCTGGCGCGCGGCGTTCCATTCGTAGGCGGCCTCGGCCACCCCCAGGCCTTCGTAGCACTGCAGGCGGATCAGCTGCGTGTCTTCGACCTCGGCCAGCACCTTGGCCAGTTCGGTCTTGCCCACGCCGGCCTCCCCTTCGAGGAATAGCGGGCGGCGCATTTGCCGGGAGAGGTAGAGCACGGTGGCGAGGCGATCGTCGCAGACGTATTCGCGGCCGGCCAGTTGCTCCTGTAGTTGCTTGATGGCGTCGATGATGATGAGTCCTGCCCAAACGTGACTGATAGCGAAAGTGCCGGGGGCGATCTTACCGGGTTTGCATCGTAGCTTTTTTGTCCGGCGTCAGCGCAATTGCGCGGTTGGTGCGGTGCGACATTTTGCGCGTGACAGGAATGTGACGCGGATCGACCGGCGCGGTTAGGAATGCGTTTGCATAAGTCCCCACTTGGTTCTACACTTTACCGCTGAAGGATAGAGGCAACCAACCCCGCAGGATTGAACAAAAGGACGGAGGCTCCATGCAGAAGTCGCTACACATCGACCCGGCCAAGTGCACCGGCTGTTTGCAGTGCGAAATGGCGTGTTCCTACGAGAACTACGGCACCTTCAACACCGCGAAATCGCGCATCAAGGTGTTCGATTTCCACCATACCGGACGCAAGGTGCCCTACACCTGCACCCAGTGCGATGAAGCCTGGTGCATGCACGCCTGCCCGGTGGAGGCCATCAAGGTCGACAAGAACACCGGCGCCAAGGTGGTGATCGACGATGTGTGTGTCGGCTGCAAGGTGTGCACCATTTCCTGCCCGTTCGGTACCGTCAACTATGTGCAGGACACCGGCAAGGTGCAGAAGTGCGACCTGTGCGGCGGTGACCCCGCCTGCGCGGACGCCTGCCCCACCGGCGCCATCACCTATGTGGACGCGGACTGGACCGGACTTGAGCGCATGAAGCAATGGGCCGCCAAGCTTGACAACGCCCCCAAGGCCGGCTGAACGAGACGAAGGAGAAAAACATGACCTGGGCAAAAAAACTGTTGCGCGTCAACCTTTCCAAGGGCACTTGCACCTCCGAGCCGCTCAACATGGATTGGGCAAAGAAGTACCTCGGGCAGCGCGGTCTCGCCACCAAGTATTTCGTCAGTGAAGTCGACCCCAAGGTCGATCCGCTGTCGGCCGACAACAAGCTGATCTTCGCCACCGGCCCGCTCACCGGCACGATGGCCTCCACTGGCGGGCGCTATTCCGTCATCACCAAGGGCCCGCTCACCGGCGCCATTGCCTGCTCCAACTCGGGCGGCTACTGGGGCGCCGAGCTGAAAATGGCCGGCTGGGACATGATCATTTTCGAGGGCAAGTCGGCCAAGCCGGTTTACCTCAACATCCAGAACGACAAGGCAGAACTGCTGGATGCCGCCGACCTCTGGGGCAAGACCACCTGGGTCACCGAAGAGACGCTCAAGAAAAAGCACCAGGATCCGCTGATGCGCGTGTCCTCGATCGGCCGTGCCGGCGAAACCGGCGCGCTGTTCGCCTGCGTGGTCAATGACCTCCATCGCGCCGCCGGCCGCTCCGGCGTCGGCACGGTGATGGGATCGAAGAACCTCAAGGCCATCACCGTGCGCGGCACCATCGGTGTTTCGGGCATCAAGGATCCCAAGGCCTTCATGGCGGCTACCAAGGCCGCCAAGAAAGTGCTCGCCGACAACGCCGTCACTGGCCAGGGCCTGCCGAAGTTCGGCACCCAGGTGCTGATGAACGTGATCAACGAGATCGGCGCCATGCCCACGCGCAACCACAAGGACATCCAGTTCGAGGGCGCGAAGGACATCTCGGCCGAAGCCATGCATGCGCCGCGCAAGACCGACGGCAAGCCCAACCTGGTCAACAACCAGGCCTGCTTCGGCTGCACCATCGCCTGTGGCCGCATCTCCAAGATCGACGAGACCCACTACACGGTGGTGAACAAGCCCGAGTACTGGGGCGCCTCCGGTGGCCTGGAGTACGAAGCTGCCTGGGCGCTGGGATCTGCCAACGGGGTCAACGACCTCGAGGCGCTGACCTACGCCAACTTCATCTGCAACGAGGACGCTTTCGATCCCATCTCCTTCGGCGCGACCGTCGGGGCGGTGATGGAGCTCTACGAAATGGGTGTGCTCACCAAGGAACAACTTGGCATCGAGGCACCGTTCGGTTCGGCCAAGGCGCTCACCTTCTTCGCCGAGCAGGTCGCCCGTGGCGAAGGCTTCGGCAAGGAAATCGGCATGGGCTCCAAGCGGCTCACGGCCAAGTACGGGCATCCCAACCTGTCGATGTCGGTCAAGGGCCAGGAATTCCCTGCCTACGACGGGCGCGGCATCCAGGGCATGGGCCTGGCCTACGCCACCTCCAACCGCGGCGCCTGCCACCTGCGCGGCTACACCGTGGCCTCCGAAGTTCTGGGTATTCCGGTCAAGACCGATCCGCTGGTCACCGAGGGCAAGGCCGGTCTGGTCAAGGCCTTCCAGGACGCCACCGCGGCTTTCGACTCCTCCGGCACCTGCATCTTCACCACCTTCGCCTGGACGCTCCAGGACCTCTCGCCGCAACTCGCGGCCGCCTGCGAGGGCGACTGGTCGGTGGAAAACCTGGGCGTGGTGGGCGAGCGCATCTGGAACATGGAGCGCCAGTTCAACAATGCCGCCGGCTTCACCGAGAAGGACGACACCCTGCCCGAGCGCCTGCTCAAGGAACCGGCCAAGACCGGTCCCGCCAAGGGCCTGGTGTCCGGGCTCGACAAGATGCTGCCCGAGTACTACCAGCTGCGCGGCTGGGATACCGGCGGCAAGCCGACTGCGGAAACGCAGGCCCGCCTGGGACTGTAGGCCGCTTGAAACCGTAAGGCGAGGGGCGGTGTTGCAAGACATCGCCCCTTTTTATCGTCTGTTGCACATTCGAGGTTCCACATGCATCACGTCATCATCGGCAACGGCCCCGCCGGCGTCATCGCCGCCGAAACCCTCCGCAAGGCGGCCCCCCGGGATAGCATCACCCTCATCGGTGACGAGCCGGTGCCGCCGTATTCCCGCATGGCGATTCCCTACCTGCTCATCGGCAACATCGACGAGCGCGGCACCTGGCTGCGCAAGGGCGAGCGGCATTGGGCTGAACAGGGCATCAACCTGCTTTGTGCCCGCGCCGAAGCCGTCGATACCAAGCTCAAGACGGTACGCCTGACCAACGGCCAGTCGCTGCCCTATGACCGCCTGCTCATCGCCACCGGATCGCGGCCGATGGCGCCGCCGATTCCCGGCATCGACCTGCCCAATGTGCATCCATGCTGGACGCTCGAAGACGCGCGCTGGATCATGCAGAAAACGCCCAAGGGCGCGCGGGTCCTGCAACTGGGCGCCGGTTTCATCGGCTGCATCATCATGGAGTCGCTGGCCGCGCGCGGTGTCGAGCTCACCGTGGTGGAGGCCGGCAACCGCATGGTGCCGCGCATGATGACCGAAGGCGCGGGCGGGCTCATCAAGACCTGGTGCGAGAAACAGGGCATCCGCGTGCATGTCAATGCAAGAGCCGAGGCGATCGAAGCGGCCGGCGCCCACATGCGGGTGAAGCTTTCCAACGGCAGCGTGATCGAGACCGACCTCATCATCTCGGCCACCGGCGTCAAGCCAAATATCGGCTTTCTCGACGGTAGCGGCATCGCCTGCGAGGAAGGCGTGCTGGTCGACGAGACCATGCAGACCAGCGTGCCCGGCGTGTATGCGGCCGGTGATGTTTCGCAGTCGCTCGATTTTTCCACCGGCAAGAAGACCGTCAACGCGATCCAGCCGGTGGCGGCCGACGAGTCGCGCATTGCGGCGCTCAATATGGCGGGACGCTCGGCGCGTTCCTCCGGCAGCCTGTCGATGAACGTGCTCGACACCCTCGGGCTGATCTCATCCTCGTTCGGGCAGTGGTGGGGGGCGACGCCGGCGGAGGGCGGCGAATTCGCCGAGCTCAAGGACGAGGCGGCCTTCAAGTACCTGCGCCTGGAGTTCAAGGGCGATCACCTCATCGGCGCCACCTCGCTGGGCCTGACCGACCATGTGGGCGCGCTGCGCGGCCTGATCCAGACCCGCGCGAAGCTGGGTCCCTGGAAGGCCAAACTCAAGGCGGATCCGACGCGGGTGATGGAGGCTTATCTCGCCACCGCGCAGGCGGCGGCTGGTTGATCAATCGCGCTTCGTTGCCGCCAGCGTCGGCAGCGAAGCGAGGAAGGCGTCGCCGCAGCCCCCCAGGTGAAGCGTCGTGTCGGTGATTTTCTTTGCGATGATGGTGCGGTTGGAGAGCCCCACGAAAATCCCCCACGGAAACACGCATGCGAATACTGCCATCGCGGCTTCCGGAGGCAATCGGTAGTAAAGCGTTGTGCCTCCCAGGCTCATGAAGGCCCATGCAAACAGCGGCAGCATGACGGCGATGCCGCCGCAGAGCACGATGCGTCCTACCTCGAGCCGGCGTGCGTGGCGGGCGCACAGCGGGTACTCCACCTCGGCTGACCTGCGCTTCACGTTTGTCATGATCAATGCGGCCAGCAAGCCCAGGCCAAAGGCCGGATGCACCGGCATGAGCAGCCCGAGCGCATACAGGCCGGACCAGCCGGGGGGTGTCCAGCTGAGCTTGCGCGAATAGGTCCGGGTACCGGTGGCGGCGTTGCAGCGGATACAGCGTGCCGGAAAGGCGGCATCGCGCGCGGCAACCAGGACCTTGCCATCCCTGAACAGGGCGTCGCGCAAGCCGCCGCCGGACAAGTCGGCCTGCGGCGGGGCGTATGGATTGTTGGTTCCTGCCATCTCAAAGCATCCCGGCGCGCTTGATCTCCAGGTAGCGGTTCACCAGCGCCACCGGCAGCGAATTCGGCGTGACATCAAGTACCTGCGCGCCACCCAGCTGGACGCGCTTCAAGGCGCGGTTGCGCTCCTCGCGGTAGTCGAGCGCGGCGGCATAGGTGAGGGCACTGTCCTGGCCGGTGACCGGGCGCGCAAGGGTTTCATCGAGGGACGGTTCGCGCAGCGACGCCAGCATTACCAGGTGCCGGGCGGAGAGCAGCTTCAGGGCGGGGGCGAGTTCGTCGTCGTCCTCGTCGCGCAGGTTGGTGAGGATGATCACCAGGGCGCGGCGCGACAGGCGCTTCGAGCAATCCAGTGCCGCCTGGTAGTAGTCGGGCATCATCAGGCCGGGCTGGATGTCGTAGAGGCCCGCCAGCAGCAGGTTGACGGTGGCGCCCGACTTGCGCGGGGCGAGGAAGCGCGGCGATGCGGTGCCAAAGGTCATGTAGCCGACGGCATCGCCCTGGCGCAGGCTCACATAGCCCAGCAGCAGGGCGGCGTTCAACACATGGTCGAAATGGCGCAGGTGGCGCGCGTCGGTGTCGCTGGCCGACATGCGCCGGCCGCAGTCGATCAGGAACACGATCTGCTGGTCGCGTTCCTCGCGATATTCGCGGGTGATCAGGCGGCGCATGCGCGAAGTAGCGTTCCAGTCGATCTGGCGTTGCGAATCGCCCTCGCGGTACTCGCGCAACTGGTGGAAGTCCAGCCCTTCGCCGCGACGCCGGCGCGTCAGGATGCCGATCTGCGACAGGCGGTTGTCGGTGGCGAAAAGCGCGTAGCGCGTGAGCGCCGCGAAGTTGGGAAACACCCGCACCGGCGTGGGCGTCCCGCATCGGATCTTGCGCTCCCACAGGCGCAGCGGCGACAGCACCCTGAGGTCGCACAGGCCGAAGCTGGCGGCACCGCGTTGCAGCGGCGTGAACCGGTAGACGGTGCGCGCCACCTTGCCTGACGGGAGTGCAAGCGAAAGCGGCAGGCCCTCGGCAGTGCCCTCGGCCGGATGGTGGTCATGCAGGGTCAGGCGCAGGTTGCGGCGTCCGCGATTGGCGACCGACAGTTGGACTTCGCCGGCCACACCGACAGGCAACGAGCCGGGCAGGCTGCGCTCGACCGTGAGGCCCGCATCCGCGCGGACGAGCAGCCAGTCCGCGACCATCGCCACGGCCGCAAGCAGACCGGCGACGCGCCATACGTCGGTGACCGGTGGCAAGGCGGCCGCCAGTGCGCCAAGCGCAAGCCAGGCGAACGCCAGGGCGAGGAGCGTGGGAGACGGGCGCGACATCTTGTCGGTCAGGCGGATCGCCGGGAAGTCATTTGCGCGGCGCCGGCACCTGTTCAAGCATGGCCGCAAGCAGGACGTCGGCATCGCGGCCCTCGATCTCCTGCTCGGGCGCGGGGCGCACGCGGTGGCGCAGGGCGGGCAGCGCGACCTGCTTGATGTCGTCGGGTGTGACAAAGCCGCGGCCGCCGAACAGGGCCTGCGCGCGCGCCGCGCGCACCAGCGCCAGGCCGCCGCGCGATCCGGCGCCGCTGGAAAAGGCGGGGAACTCGCGGGTCTTGCGGACGATGCGCACCGCGTAGTCGAGCACCTCCGCCTCCACCTGCACCTGCGCCGCCATCTGCTGCAGGGCCTGCACGGCCTGCGGCTTGACCAGCGCGCGCACATTGTCGACCGCGAGCTTGTCCCCGGCCTTGCCGCCGGTGACCGCGCCTATCATCGCCACCTCGTCGGCATGCGAGGGGTAGCCGATGCGCACCTTGAGCAGGAAGCGGTCGAGCTGCGCCTCGGGCAGGGGATAGGTGCCTTCCTGTTCCACCGGGTTTTGCGTGGCCAGCACCATGAAGGGCGCCGGCAGCGGATGCGATACCCCGTCGATGGTGACCTGCGCCTCCTGCATCACCTCCAGCAGTGCGGCCTGGGTCTTGGCAGGCGCGCGGTTGATCTCGTCGGCCAGGAGCAGGTTGGTGAACACCGGTCCCTTGCGGGTGGTGAACTGGCCGCTGGAAGGGTCATAGATGGCGTGGCCGGTGACGTCGGCCGGCATCAGGTCGGGGGTGAACTGGATGCGCCCGAATGCGCCGTCGAAGGTGCGCGAAATCGCCCGCACCAGAAGCGTCTTGCCCAGACCCGGCACGCCTTCGATCAGCACATGGCCCGCGGCGGCCAGCGCGATGAGCACCTGGTCGATGACGTCGGGCTGGCCGATCACGGCGCCGGATACCTCTGCCCTCACCGAGGTGAGGAAGCGCTGGGCCTGGCTGGTTTGTTCATCTGAGAGCGGCATGGGGGTTCCTTTGGGCGAAGCGGGGTTTTCGGCAGGGCGCTATGGCCGCCGGACGCGGGTTCACAGCGCCTGCTCCAGGCGTTTGATGAGGATGGCGCTGCGAATGAAGTCGCCCGCCGAGGTGGCCGGCACGTCGAGCGCGCGCGCGACCGCTTGCGGGCTGGCACCGCACATGCGTGCCAGTTCGGCATTGCGCTCGCGTGCCGCGCGTGCGGCGACGGCGGGGCGGCGCTCCGCCAGGCGCTGCAGGAATGCGCGCGACAGTCCCTGGTGGATCGCCTCGATCGGCAGATGGCGGCGATAGAACCTGCCGCTGGCTTCGAGGTGGCTCGAAAGGCGCAGCTCGCCGCCCGACTCGGGCGCCGCCAGCGGGCCGAAACGCGGCACCACGCGCCACAGCCACAGCAGCAGCAACATGCCCAGGCTGGCCAGCGCGGCCCACGCGTTTTCCTGCAGCCAGACCCACAGCGAAAGCGCGGAACCGCCGCCCAGCAAGCGCACGCCGGCGGCGCGTGCGTCCAGGCGCGCCAGGGCGACGATGGCTTCGGCGTGATCGAGTTTGCCGATATGGCCGGGTTGCCTTCCCGGATCGGGGTTGCCGCCGGTGCCGCGATAGGCGATCCAGCCGAGATCGGCCGCGACGGTAACGCGCCCTGCCTGGCGCTTCTGCGAAAGCATGCGGGTGCCGAAGGCGTCGTCGGCCGACCACTCGGCAAGGCGGGACGCCTTGAGGATGATCGGGGCCGTCATTTCGATTTCCAGCGGCCTTGCAGCACCCGCCAGCGGCAGCGCGATGCGTCGTGTCAGCGGGCCGGGCTTGCCACCCTTGGCCGCCGGGGCGCGCATGAGCTCGCGCGCGATGCCCAGTTGCGCGAGCAGCGGATCGGCGCGGGATACCGGCTCGGCCGCGACGATCAGGTGGCCGCCGGCGGATACCCAGCGCAACAGCGCCTCGATGCGCGCCGGCGTCATCAACACGTCGCGGCGCGTCTGCAGCAGCAGAACACCGCCGCGCGGCAAGGCGGCGATCGCGGCATCCGGCGTCTGGGCAGGCGCGGTCTCCTCGAAGTGCAGCCCGCTGGCCGCCAGCAGCCGCTTGAATGCCAGGTGCGGGTCGCTTTTCGCCTTGCCCGAGAGCCCGACGTAGATCGTCTCGGCGACCTGCTCGAAATTCGTCCACCACCACACGGCGGCACCGATGGCCAGCAGGACTGCGAGCGCGGGCACGAGGGGAACGCGCTTCATGCCTGCGCTCCCGGGGCAACCGGGCGGGCACCGCCAAAATGTTGCTCCCATTCATTGACCAGATGCCCGACGTCACTGGCCTCCGGCATGCGGCGACCATACGCGAGCAATCCCCAGGTATCGACCAGGCGCGCGAAGAAGGTTGCAAGTGCCGCCGGGGCGGTCGCGCCGACGCGGCGCACGCAATCGCCTTCGGTGTCGCCCTCGCCCAGGGCGAGGTTGCGTTCATGCACCAGTCCGGCGAGCGCGCCGCGATACAGGAGCGACAGGGCGCCGCGCAGGTCATCCTCGGCCAGTCTTGCGCGCGCGGCGGCGGCGATGTCGGCGGGCAGCGACTCCGGGCGCAGGTCCATGCCGAACATCACTTCGGGCCGCCAGGGTTCGGCGCGCTTGAAGGCGCCGCGGAACCAGCCAAGGCGCTGGCTGATCTGGTAAAGAAGCCAGCCGGCGACAAAAATGGCGGCGCCCCAGGCGAGAATGCGCATCAATTCCGCCATGACCTGCGCGAGCTTGCCGAGAAATTCGAACAGGCGGTCAGGGCGCCGCAACTCCGGAACCTCGTCCGGAGGTTCGCCCTTGCGTTTCCAGGATTTTGTCTCCTCGTACTCGCGAAAATCCGGTGACTTGAGGATCTCGGCGATGGCGCGCTTCTCGGCGCTCGCCGCCGGTGCGGTGGCCGCCTGTGCGGATTCGCCGCCGGCCAATCCCAGCGCCAGCAGCATTGCCAGCATGGTCGCGGCCTTGCCGCCATGGCGCGCAGCCAGGCGCCGGAAGGCGATCTCCAGGTCCCAGCCTTCCAGCGACGTGCGGCGGCTCAGGTAAAGGGTGAAGCCGGCTGCCACATACAGCGGTTCGAGGATGCATTCCGCCGCCAGCAGCGCGGCATTGAAGAGGTACTGGGACGCGAGGCCATCGTCGCCTTGCGATCGGCCGGCGAACAGGTCGCCGAAATTGAAGCCGAAGTGCATGCCTTCAGGCGCGAGCAGTCGCAGCAGCCCGTCGAAACCGAGCACCAGCACATAGAGGAAGTGGATGATCACGATCGCCAGCCAGACGGCATGGCTGCGGGTGCGCCGGTCAAGCAGGGCGCGGCGCGCGCGGCCGGCACGGCCGGTCTGTCCCTCGAGCTGGGCGACCGGCAGGTGGAAACTGCGCGCGAAGTCGAAGCGCTGCACCGTGAGCGAGGCCAAGAGCCCGTTGCGCGGAACCGTGGCAAGGCTGCGCAGGATGGCGCGCGTGCCCGGCGCGGTGCCGAACACCGCCTGCGCCAGCACGTGCAGGGCGATGCGGTCGAAAGCCGGCTTGAACCACCACACCACGATGGCCGCCATCGCGGGCTGGCCCCACAAGGCAAGATTGACCAGGAGCGCGAAGATCACGTAGGGCACGGCGAAACCCGCGAACAGCGGCAATCCGGTGCGGCGCGCCAGTGCAATGCCGAGGTCGAAGGCCTCCCAGGCGTTACGCGCGCGCAGGGCCAGCGAGAGCTTGTCAATCTCCATTGACGGCTGCCTCCCGGCTGCGGCCGGCGAACAGGAAGTAAAGCAGGAACAACACCCAGAACGCGATGCCGACGGCGTACTTGAGCTCGGCAGGCAGGTTGCGCAGCGATGACCAGAACGCCTCGATGAAGGCCGCGCAGATGGTCATGCCGGCGGCACCGTAGAGCAGGCGCACCGCGGTGCGCGACGCGATCATGAGCGCCGCCTTGCGCGCATGCGGTCCCGGCGCGATCAGGGCCCACCCGATCTTCAGGCCGGCCGCGCCGGAAATGGCGGCGCCCAGCAGCTCCCACGAACTGTGGCCGGCGACGAATCCCCAGAACGTGGGGATGTAGCCCAGCTGGGTGAGATGGCCGGCCACCGCGCCTATCATCATGCCGTTGAACAGCATGAAGAAGACCGAGCCGACGCCGAACAGCAGGCCGCCGGCAAAGCACTGGAAATCGATCTTGACGTTGTTCCAGATGTAGTAGCCGAACATCATCACCTGGCTCTCGGCCTTGTGCTGCGGGCCGAGCGCTCGGTTCGACGGCGCGTACATGGACTCGTACTGCGACAGTTGCTCGGGACTGGCCAGGTAGTGGACGAATTCGGGCCAGCGCAGCAGCACGGCGATCAGGCCCAGGAGCGGAATGAACAGCAGCGCGATGGCGATCCAGACAAAGGTCGACTCGCGCCGCACCAGCTTCGGAAAACCGCTGCCGATGAATTCGATGACCGCGCCGATGGCGTTGCCGCGGCTGCCGTAGAGCGCCTGGTGGCCGCGCAGGGCGAGATGCTGCAGGCGGTCCACCAGTTCGGGGCCGTAGGCACGGTCGCGCGCGAGCGCCAGGTGGTGCGCCACGGCGCGATAGCGATGCGGCCAGCGGCGCGCGTTGACGCCGGCGGACGCCTGCTTGCGCGAGCCCAGGGCGTCGAGCCAGGATTCGAACTCGCGCCACTCGTCGGTGTGCCTGGCTTCGAACTGGGCCTGGTTCATGTCGGCTTGCCCCCGCGCTGGTGGTTGGCGACGCCCAGCAGCGCGCGAGCCGGCGCCATGCCGCGGCGTAGCAGCGGCACGGCATGCGCGGCGACCTCGTCGGCGCGCTCCTCGCTGAGGGTGGCATGGCGCTCGGCGAAGTCAAGGACGGCGCGGCGCTCCTCGAGGCTCAATGCCACCGCCGGCGCCAGCGGCGGGGCGGCGGGTATCGGGGCCCTTGCACCAGGGCGGTCGCGATACACCACGATGGTACCGGCGGCAAGGTCGCCGAGGCGCTTGAAGTCGCGCGACAGCAGCATGGAAACCAGGCCGAAGGCATACAGCATCGGCAGGAAGTCGACCGCGCGCAGCAGGTTGCGGGTGACCGAGGCGCCGAAGGACACCGGCGTGCCGTTATCGCCCAGCACCGCCAGGCCGAAGGCGCGCTTGCCGGGGGTGGCGCCGGACCACCAGACTTCAAACGCCACCGGATAGAACCATTCCAGCAGGAAGGCGGCGATCAGCATCAGGCCGGTGCCGCCGCCGCGAAACAGCGACAGCGACATCGAAAAGGCGGCGAACAGAGCGACCCTGATGGCGAGATCGACCGCATAGGCCAGCGCGCGCGGCACCGGCCCGGCCAGCCGCAAGGTCAGTTCGAACCCCTCTGGCGTGGGTACGCGACGCAGCGTGTCGAGCATCGCAACTCCGCTCTGCGTGCGGTTATCCAGCTTCGACCACCTTGGTGTCGGCGATCAGGTCGTGCAGGCAGCGGCGGTCTTCGCGGAAAATGAACAGCACATCGATCAGCGCATAAAGGTTGCCTATCCCCGGAATCGCGGCCAGCAGCCAGGACAGGCCGCCGCGCAGGAAGAACAGGCGCACAAAACCGGCATCAGAGCCGTCGGTACGCACCACACGGATGCCGACCGCCTTCTTGCCGATGGTCTGGCCATTGCCCGCCAGCAGAAGGCAGTTGCGTATGACGATGGCGAGAAACGCCAGGCCACCCGCCAGTAGCCCGGCGATGACGCCGGTGGCCATGCGTCCGGAGGCCATGAACATGGGGATCAGCGCAACGCCCAGCGGAACGAAAAAGACCAGGTAGTCCATGATCGCCGCAGTGAGCCGTTGCGAGCGCGCGGCGAGTTCGGCGCCGTCGCCCGCCTGGTGCGCCACTGCCGCCTTGGGCGAGGCATACGGGTTGAGCGGCGCGGCTGGCGGGGCAGCGAAAGCGGAGTCGGACGGATCGGCCATGGGTTCCTTGCTGGAGCGGCCCATACCGGCGCCTGATCAAACCATCGTAACAAGCGGCCGGAGGCGCCGCAAGCACGGGGGCATCCCGGGATAATAAACTGTGGCGAGCGGCCCTGCCGTGCCTTGCTCCATTGCCGGGCCGGTTCTCTGAAGGAATCCGAAATGCAGATCCAGGAAATCCCCGCCCAGGCGCGGCGCGAACTCGAGACCAATGGCTATACGGTCCTGCCGGACTTCATGCCGGCGCAGATGCTGGCGCAAATGCGCGCCACGATCGCCGAGATCACGGCGGCCGAGGGCGAGCGCGCGGGGGCCGAGTTCAAGCATGAACCCGGCGCGCTGCGCCTGGCCAACTGCGTCGACAAGGGGGAGGTGTTTCGGCAAGCCATCGCCATGCCGGCGATCCTCGCGGCGGTGGGACAGGTGCTGGGCGCCGATTTCAAGCTCTCCAGCCTGAATGTACGCATCGCCCTGCCGATGAACGGCACCAGTCAGCCCCTGCATTGCGACATGGGCGCGCTCCCAGACGAACGCGGCTACTGGGTGTGCAACTGCATCTGGATGCTGGATGACTTCACCACCGCGAACGGACCGACGCGCGCGGTGCCCGGCACGCACCTGCTGAAACGCCTGCCCGAAAACCCGCGCGATCATCATCCGGGGGAGGTCCTGCTCACTGGCCGTGCCGGCACGGTGGTGGTGATGAACGCCCACCTCTGGCACGGCGGCGAGGCCAACAACACCGGGCGGCCGCGTGCCGCGCTGCACAGCTTCTACTGCCGTGGCGACAAGCCGCAGCAGCAGTACCAGAAACGCCTGTTGCGGCCGGAAACCCAGGCGGCGCTCTCGCCGGAACTGCGGCGCCTGCTGGCGCTCGACGACCCGCGCAATGACGAATTGTCCGTGGCAGTGGAAATCACCAGCGGCTTCCTGAAGTAGCGTATCGAAGACTGCGTCGGGCCGGCGGTTCATTCGCCGCGCGCGGCGGCCAGCACCCAGTCGGCGAAGGCACCCACCTCCGGTCGCGCGCGGCTGCCGCGCGACACCACCACGAAGTACTGCCGCGCCGCCGCCAGCCTTTCGTTGAATGGCAGCGCCAGCTTGCCCTGGCGCACCAGGCGCGCCACATGCGGTGTGCGGCCGATGGCCACGCCTTCGCCTTCGACCGCGGCGGCGATCAACTGGTCGTAGTGCGAGAAGGTCAGAGTGCCGGCCGGCTTCAGGTCCGCCATGCCCCAGGCGGAGAGCCAGGTGCTCCAGTCCAGCCAAGGCACCAGGTGGGAGTCCGCATAGCGCAACAGCACATGCGCGGCCAGGTCCGCCGGGCTTTTCAGGCGCTTCCTGCGGATCAGGGCGGGGCTGGCGACCGGGAACGCCTCTTCGCTCATCAGCGGCACGGCATCGCGCGGCGCCGAAGCGGGCTCGCAGAAGCGGATCGCGCAGTCCATGCGTTCGCGTTCTAGCGAAAGGATGCTGTCGTTGGCGGCGATGCGGATGTCGATCTCAGGATGGCGCGCGCGAAACGCGGACAGGCGCGGCACCAGCCACAGCGACGCGAAGGACAACGGGGTCGTGACCGTGACGACACTGGCGAGGGGCCCCTTGATATCGACGATCGCGGCATCCAGCCCCGCCAGTGCGCGGCTGACCGCACCGAACAGGCGCTCACCCGCCGGGGTGAGTTCGAGGCGGCGGTTGAAGCGCTGGAACAGCGGCACGCCGATGGCCGACTCGACGCTCTTGACCTGCCGGCTGATCGCCGATTGGGTGACGAACAGGTCCGCGGCCGCACGGGTGAAACTCAGGTGACGCGCCGCCGCCTCGAAGCCGCGCAACGAGTCCAGCGGCGGCAGGGCCTGGCGAAGTTCCTGCTTCGCATGAGAATTTTGCATGTGAAATCGGCGTTAATGTCGTTTGTGCGTGGGCGGCGACGCGAAGCATAATCTTTTCACAGGTTCCGGTCGGACGCGCTGATGCGAACGATTCGGATGCGAAAAACTGATCTGAAAGGAAGTCTGCCATGCAAGCCGTCTTTGAACAACTGGAATTCAGGCTCGGGTCCCGCGATGTGATCTCGGTCACGCGCGCGGCTGCCGCAGCCATCACGGTGTTGAAGGGCAGCGTATGGGTCACCCAGGACGGCAACGCCCGCGACCACGTATTGCTGCGCGGACAAACCCTGCGCGTGAGCGGGAACGCCTCACTGGTCGTGGCAGCCCTGGCGCCGGCGCAGGTGTCCATTTCGGCGCCGCGCCGTACGCACGGGCCCGCCACCCGCCTGGCGCGGCATCTTGGCGCATGGTACTTGCGGCTGTCACGGCGCCTGCGGGCGGCCGGCGCGGCGAAAAACCTGGTTGGCGGGGCGCTGTAGGCGCGGGGCGGGTCGTAGCGGGTAGAGCGCTCGCAAGCAAAAGAAAAGGCCCGCCGAGGCGGGCCTTTTGCATGCTGCAGAAGCGTGAAGCGATCAGGCCTTGAGGTGGGCCGAAACCAGCTTGGTCATCTCGAACATCGAGACCTGCTTCTTGCCGTTGAACACGGCCTTGAGCTTGTCGTCAGCGTTGATCATGCGCTTGTTGGCCTTGTCCTGCAGGCCGTTCTTCTTGATGTACGCCCAGATCTTGCTGGTGACTTCGGTGCGCGGCGCGGGCTTCTCACCGATGACCGCGGCCAGGATGGCCGACGGCGTGACCGGCTTCATGAACGCCGCATTGGGGGCACGCTTTTTCTTGGGCGCGGCGGCTTTCTTGGCGGCCGGCTTCTTGGCAGCGGGCTTCTTGGCCGCTGGCTTCTTGGCGGCCGGCTTCTTGGCGGCTACTTTCTTGGCTGCGGGTTTCTTGGCGGCCGGC
The DNA here is from genome assembly GCA_965279115.1 of Burkholderiales bacterium. Taxonomy (GTDB): domain Bacteria; phylum Pseudomonadota; class Gammaproteobacteria; order Burkholderiales; family JAEUOS01; genus JAEUOS01. The sequence goes on along the minus strand of OZ257137.1, from coordinate 461,351 downwards.
TTCTTGGCTGCGGGTTTCTTTGCTGCGGCTTTCTTGGCAGTTGCCATGCGTATTTCCTCCTGAAAGGATGAAGTTTGACGGAACGATTCGAGCATCTGACTTGCCAAGAGTCGCAAAACCGGCGCCGCTTGATTCCGGCCGCACACGATTTTGCGTCTCTTGCCACTCTGAAAAATGCCCTCTCCGAGAGTGACAGCGCGAAGGATGCACACTCCGGAATGCCTTGTCAACGGGTTTACAGAGGGAAAAGCGAAATTTTTCGCGCGTTTCTCCTCTGAAAACCGTCGCAGTTCATGTGAGCAGCGGAAAACCGGTGTCACTAGCATCTGTGCTCATCGGTGGCGTGACCACAACCGGTTGTGGTCCCCATGTTCCACCCGGGCCTTCGGCGCTAGCGTTGGGGGGCGCGCGGTAGAATGGGTTTTCCCTAGTGCACCATGTCTGCCGGACGCGACAATGCAACCCTCCCGCCCTACCGATTTGAACCTTGCCGACCTGCGCAAGGACTATGCGCTGGCCTCGCTGGACGTGGCCGACGTGGCGGCCGACCCGTTCGAGCAATTTCGCAAATGGATGGCCGAGGCGATGGCGGCGCAATGCCCGGAGCCCACGGCGATGTCACTGGCGACCGCCGATGCGAGGGGCCGCCCGTCCTCGCGCATCCTGCTCTTGAAAGAGGTCGATGCGCGCGGCTTCGTTTTCTACACGAACTATCAGAGCCGCAAGGGCGCCGAACTGGCGGCCAATCCGTATGCGGCGATGCTTTTCCACTGGGTCGAACTCGAACGCGAGGTGCGCATCGAAGGTCATGTCGAGAAGGCGGAGGCCGGCGCAGCGGATGACTATTTCGCCTCGCGGCCACTTTTGAGCCGCATCGGTGCCCACGCCTCGCCGCAAAGCCGCGAGATCGAAAACCGCGAATGGCTCGAGCGCGAGTTCGCCGCCGCGCAGGCGCGCCTGGGGGAGGCGCCGCCGCGTCCGGCGCATTGGGGTGGCTATCGCCTGATACCGGAATGCTTCGAGTTCTGGCAAGGGCGCCGCAGCCGCCTGCACGATCGCGTCGCCTACACCGCGGGCGCAGCGGGCTGGCGGCTCGGCCGGCTTGCGCCGTAGGGCGCCGTTCGATATCCGCAGCCGCGACGATGAAGATCACCTTCAAGCTCTACGCCACGCTGTCCGACTACCTGCCCGCCGAGGCGCGTCGCACCAACATGGTTGAACTCGAGGTAGGCGAGGGGGCCACCATCGCCGAGATCATCGCGCCCTACAACCTGCCGCCCAAACTGGTGCACCTGGTGCTGGTCAATGGCGTGTTCATCGCACCCGAGGCGCGGGCGACGCGCGCGCTCGCCGACGGCGATGCGCTGGCCATCTGGCCGCCAGTGGCGGGCGGCTAGGCCGTCCCAGCATTCAGTCTGCCTGCGCACGATCGCCGCGAATCGCATGCTGCTGGTCCGCCAGGAAATGAACATCACTCAGCCGGAGTTTGAACGCCTGCTGCCGGCGGCGGTGAACCATGTCGCCATTGAAGCGGTGGATGGCGGGTACGCGGGCCCGACCGGGGCGGGGCGCTGGCGCATCCATCTCGGCCCGGCGCGCGAGCGGCGCATTGGCCTGATTCGCCTGCCGCTGCGCGAGGTGGAAATCCACGTGACGGGCTTGAACGAGGCGGACGCAGAGGCCTTCCGGCGCCGCTTCGATCTCTATTTCCAGAAGGGCGGCGGCTAGGCCGCCACGCGTGTTGGAACGCCCCGACATGGCCGGCTGATACAATTCGCGGTGGCGGGCCCCCCCGCATTGAGGCTTGGGAACCTGGTCAGGTCGGGAACGAAGCAGCCATAACCAATCACCCCAAGTGCCGGGGTCAGGCTCGCCAACCGAATTCTGCATCGCGGCGCGCACCGGTCCGGCTTGTTGCCGGACTGCCATCCGGGTTTGCAGCCCCTGTCTCGAGCACAAGAGGGCGGTTGCCGGACAGGCGGTCGGGTAGAATTTCACCCATGTCCTATCTCGTTCTTGCCCGCAAGTACCGCCCGAAGAATTTCGCGACCCTGGTGGGGCAGGAGCATGTGGTCAAGGCCTTGACCCATGCGCTCGACGGCAAGCGATTGCACCACGCCTACCTGTTCACCGGCACCCGCGGCGTCGGCAAGACCACCATCTCGCGCATTCTTGCCAAGGCGCTCAACTGCGAAACCGGGGTGACTTCCACACCGTGTGGCGTGTGTGCGACCTGCGTGGCGATCGATGCAGGTCGTTTCATCGACTACATCGAGATGGACGCGGCCTCCAACCGCGGCATCGACGAGATGACGCAGATCCTCGAGTCTGCCCCCTACAAGCTCGACTCCTCGCGCTACAAGGTGCTGATGATCGACGAGGTGCACATGCTCACCAACACCGCGTTCAACGCGATGTTGAAGACCCTCGAGGAACCGCCCGAGCATGTCAAGTTCGTGCTGGCGACCACCGATCCGCAGAAGATCCCCGTCACCGTGTTGTCGCGCTGCCTGCAGTTCAACCTGAAGCAGATGCCGCAGTCGCAGATCGTCGGCCACCTGGAACGCGTGTTCGGCGAGGAAGGCATTGAAGCCGAGAAGCCGGCCCTGCGCCTCCTGGCGCAGGCGGCCTCGGGCAGCATGCGCGACGCGCTGTCGCTTTCGGACCAGGCGATCGCCTACAGTGCCGGGCCGGTGACCGAGGTTGCGGTGCGCGGCATGCTGGGGACCATCGATTCGGCGCATCTGGTGCGCATACTCGATGCGGTGGCCGCGCAGGATGGCCCGGCGCTGCACCAGACCATCACCGCCATGGAGGGCATGAGCCTTTCATTCGCCCAGGCGATGTCGGACCTGGCCGCATTGCTGTCGCGCATCGCCGTGGCGCAGGTGATCCCGGCGGCGGTGTCCGAGGATGTGCCGGACCGCGCCGATGTGATGCGACTGGCGGCCGCGCTTTCGCCCGAGGACGTGCAGTTGTTCTACCAGATCGCGATCCATGGCAAGAATGACCTGCCGTTCGCGCCCGACGAGGCGACCGGTTTCACCATGACGGCGTTGCGCATGCTGAGCTTTCGGCCGGATGATGGGGGCGCGGCGGCTTCCCCCGCGCCTGCCGCTTCGCGCCAGCCGGCCGCTGCCCGTGCACCCGCGGAGCGCGCCGCGCCTGCGCCGAAGGAGCCCGCCGCAACCCAGCCCGTGCGGACGGCACCGGTTGCGCCGGCCGCGAGTGCGGCGGTGGCCAACGGCACATTCGATGGCGACTGGCCGGCGCTCATCGCGCGTCTGCCGCTGACCGGCTTTGTGCGCACCTGGGCCAACAAGAGTGAATTCGATGCGCATGACGCCGGCACCTTCCACCTGCGTGTGCCCACCAAGGTGCTTGCCGACGACAAGCCGATGCAGGAAAAGCTGCGCGCGGCGATCGAGCAATACCTTGGGCGTCCGGTGCGCCTGGCAGTTGCGGTAGGCGAGATGGCCGGCGCCTCGGTGGCGGCGATCGCCGAAAAGCACAACGATGTGCGCCAGAAGGCGGCGGAGGCGTCGATCGACGCCGACCCGTTTGTCAAGGAAATGGTCGAAAAGACCGGCGCGGCAGCTACCAATATCCGGCCGGCCTGAGTCCGGCGCGAAAATTCCGAATCCACCCCCCGAATCTATCGCGCTTCGCGCGCGCAAACCCTGACCTACGGAGTGCTCTCACATGTTCAACAAGGGACAACTGGCCGGCCTGATGAAACAGGCGCAGGCAATGCAGGAAAAGATGCAGCAACAAATGGCGAAGATCCAGGAAGAGCTGGCCGCCATGGACATCGAAGGCCAGTCCGGCGCCGGCATGGTCAAGGTGGTGATGAGCGGCAACCATTCGGTCAAGCGTGTGACCATCGATCCGTCCCTGCTGGGCGACGACCGCGAAATGCTCGAAGACCTGATCGCAGCGGCCTTCAACGACGCGTCCCGCAAGGCCGACACGGTCTCGGAAGAGAAGAAGGGCGCACTGTCCTCCGGCATGGGCATGCCGGCCGGATTCAAGATGCCCTTCTGACGCGGCGCCCGTCTGAATGGGCGCGCAAAAGTAAAGGCCTGCCTTCGGCCCCCTAGTGCTGGTGCGCGCGCGCCAGCGTGATCGACTTCTCCATGATGTAGTCGGTGTAGGCGATTGCCATCGCGGACAGCAGGAAGGCGATGTGGATCACCGTCTGGGCGATCAGGGTCTTCTCGTCGTAATGCTGCGCGTTGATGAAGGTTTTCAGCAGATGGATCGACGAGATGCCGATGATGGCCGTCGCCAGTTTGACCTTGAGCACGCTGGCGTTGACGTGCGATAGCCATTCCGGCTGATCCGGATGGTCTTCCAGATTCATCCGCGACACAAACGTCTCGTAGCCACCGACGATCACCATGATGAGCAGGTTGGAAATCATGACGACGTCGATCAGGCCGAGCACCACCAGCATGATCGCCGTTTCCGTGAGCTTGCCGTCGACCGCATCCTTCAATAGCGGGCCGTGTCCGAAAGCGGCCTCGATCAGGTGCGTGAGTTCCACCCAGAAATGGAAGACGTAGACAAGCTGCGCCGCAATCAGGCCCAGGTACAGCGGAAACTGCAACCAGCGGCTGGCAAAAATGAAGCGGGGAATCGGGCGCATCTTGGCGGCGGACTTTTCCGGGGTGTGGTGCGGGTCGATGGGTGTCATTGCGTGCTGGTTGTCACAAAAATTTGCGGTTGATGTAGGTGCCCGTGAGGGTGGCCTTGCGGCGTCGCAACCAACAGGGTTGGTCGCGGACACGGGTTGCCGAAGTATACCTGAGCATTCCAGTCGGATATGTTGCGGCAAACTTGTTGAACCGAGTAACCCATCGTATCCACAGGGTTTTTCAAGATTCGCGTTTTAAGCACTTAGCGAGTTGTTGCAGCGCGCGATTTAAGTGCTTATTTACTCTTGACATAAATCAATAAAAAAACAAAAAACTTCATGAAAACAAAGAATTATTAAGTAAGTGCTACACGTCGCTAAATTGGTTGCCATGCAGCATCCGGGTTTTGCACACTGCGCCTCACGCAATGCACAAGAGCCCCAGACACCCTGAATTGAAGGGGGCGGGCGGAGGCGACAAAACAGTGCGTGTTCAATCAAAACCAGGAAGGAAATGCCATGACTAGCCGTGACCTCGAAATTCAGAAGATCGAAAAGGACTGGAAGGAAAACCCCCGCTGGAAGGGTGTCAAGCGCGACTATTCCGCCGCTGACATCTATCGCCTGCGCGGCTCGGTCCAGATCGACTACACCCTGGCCCGGAACGGCGCAGAAAAGCTGTGGAAGATGTGCAACGAGCGCCCCTTCGTCAATTCGCTCGGCGCCCTTACCGGCAACCAGGCCATGCAGCAGGTCAAGGCGGGTGTGCCGGCGGTTTACCTGTCGGGCTGGCAGGTCGCGGCAGATGCCAACGATTCGCTCAGCATGTACCCCGACCAGTCGCTTTATGCCACCACTTCGGTGCCCACGGTGGTCAAGCGCATCAACAACGCGCTGCTGCGTGCCGACCAGGTCCAGCACATGGAGAACTTCGACAACGCCAGCCCGATGATCGACTTCATGGCGCCCATCGTCGCCGACGCGGAAGCCGGCTTTGGCGGCGTGTTGAACGCGCATGAGCTGATGAAGGCCATGATCGAGGCCGGTGCCGCCGGCGTGCACTTCGAGGACCAGCTGGCGTCGGTCAAGAAATGCGGTCACATGGGTGGCAAGGTTCTGGTGCCCACCCAGGAGGCCTGCGACAAGCTGAAGGCCGCGCGCATGGCGGCCGACCTGATGGGCGTGCCCACCGTGCTGCTGGCGCGTACCGACGCGGAAGCCGCCGACCTCGTCACTTCCGATTGCGACGAGCGTGATCGCGAGTTCATCACCGGCGAGCGCACCCAGGAAGGCTTCTACCGCACCCGCAAGGGCTTCGACCAGGCGCTATCCCGCGGCCTGGCCTATGCGCAATACGCCGACATGGTGTGGTGCGAGACCGGCACGCCGGACCTGGAGTTCGCGCGCCGCTTCGCCGAGGGCATCCAGAAGCAGTTCCCGGGCAAGATGCTGGCCTACAACTGCTCGCCCTCGTTCAACTGGAAGCGCAACCTCGACGATGCCACCATCGCCAAGTTCCAGCGCGAGCTGGGCGCGATGGGCTACAAGTTCCAGTTCATCACGCTGGCCGGCTTCCATGCCCTCAACTACTCGATGTTCGAGTTGGCCTACGGGTATGCGCGCAACAACATGAGCGCCTTCGTCGAACTGCAGCAGAAGGAGTTCGCTGCCGCCGAAAAGGGCTTTACGGCGGTGAAGCACCAGCGCGAAGTCGGTACCGGCTACTTCGACGCCATCACCCAGGCGGTGCAGGGCGCCAACGCCTCCACCACCGCGCTGCATGGCTCGACTGAAGACGAGCAGTTTTTCGAGGAGAAGAAGGAGCCGCAGTTGAAGGCGGCGTAAGGCGGGTTCGGGGCGGCGTTCGCGCCGTTCCGAGTCCTGTTGCGGGGCTGAAAGAGGCGTTCCGCGAGGGACGCCTTTTTGTTTTGCGGATCAGCTGGCTGCGTCCGGTGTGCGGTGGAGGGGGTACTTTTGATTAAACTGGCATCCCTTAGCTTCAAGCGTCAATCGCGCCATGCCCAACACCCCGGTTTCAACGCCTTCTGCACCCGCCGCCATCGGCACCTATTCGCAGGCCATCAGGGCCGGCAACACCTGTTACCTCTCCGGGCAGATCGCCCTTGATCCGGCTACCGGCCAGCTGGTCACGGGCGGTTTCGAGGCGGAGGTGGTGCAGGTCTTCGAGAACTTGAAGGCGGTGGCCGCCGCGTGCGGCGGATCGCTGGGCGACGCGGTGAAGGTCACCATCTTCCTGACCGACCTGGGCAACTTCGCCAAAGTCAACGAGGCGATGGCGCGTTACTTCACCCAGCCGTACCCGGCGCGTGCCGCCGTGGGCGTGGCCAGCCTGCCGCGCGGCGCGCAGGTCGAAGCCGACGCGGTGCTGGTCATCGGTTGAGCACCGCGCGCAGCGCCAAGGCTGTACAAAAGCAGGCGCCGCCCAAGGGGCCGCCGGGCGTCGCACCGGCGATTGGCGCCAAGCTCGCCAAACTCGGACTCAGGTCGCGATTCGACCTTATCCTGCATCTGCCCTTGCGTTACGAGGACGAGACCCGCATCACGCCTATTGATGCGCTGGTCGATGGCGTGTTCGCGCAGGTGGAGGGCGTGATCGCAAGCGCCGACGTCCAGTATCGGCCGCGTCGCACCCTGATGGTCAGGATCGCCGACGACAGCGGCGTGCTGACCCTGCGCTTTCTCAACTTTTACGGCAGCCAGGTCAAGGCCCTGGCCGAAGGCAAGCGCCTGCGCGTCTCGGGCGAACCGCGCACCGGTTTTGTGGGTGCCGAGATGATCCATCCGCGCTATCGCGAGGTGTTCGAGGGCACGCCCCTGCCGCAGGCGCTCACGCCGGTATACCCCGCCACCGCTGGCGTCGGTCAGGGCACCCTGCGGCGCATCATCGTTTCGGCCATCGAGGCGGCGCGCAAGGAAGGGCAGCTGGCGGACACCGCACCTCCGGTGCGCGACCTGGCATTGGCGCCGTTCGCCCGCGCCATCGACGCATTGCACTTTCCCGCGCCGGGCGTGACCGAAGGCCGCGATCCGCAGGCCTGGCGGCGCATGAAGTTCGACGAGATCCTCGCCCAGCAACTATCGCTCAAGCGTGCCTATCGGGCACGGCGCATCCAGAGCGCACCAGTGCTGGCGAAAGCGGCAACACCCGAAGAATCGCTCGAGGCGCGCCTGCTGGCCGGCCTGCCGTTCCGCCTGACCCGTGCGCAAGCACGAACTTTCGAGGAAATCGCGCGCGACCTCGCCGCACCGCATCCCATGCGTCGCCTGTTGCAGGGCGATGTCGGCAGCGGCAAGACCATCGTGGCGGCGCTGGCAGCCTGCCGCGCCATCGACTGCGGTTACCAGGCCGCCTTCATGGCGCCCACGGAAATCCTTGCCGAGCAGCACTACCGAAAGCTGGAGTTCTGGCTCAAGCCCCTGGGCGTCAATATCGCCTGGCTGGCGGGCAGCCTCAAGAAGAAGCAGAAGGACATGGGTCTGGCAGCCGCGGCCGATGGCAGCGCCGCGCTGGTGGTGGGCACCCATGCGCTGTTCCAGGACAAGGTGAGCTTTCACCGCCTGGGCCTGGCGATTGTCGACGAGCAGCACCGCTTCGGTGTGGAGCAGCGCCTGTCGCTGGCGCGCAAGGGTGGCGAGGCGGGGGATGCGACCACCCAGCCGCATCAACTGATGATGAGCGCCACGCCGATCCCGCGCACATTGGCCATGACCTTCTATGCCGACCTGGATGTTTCGGTGATCGACGAACTGCCACCCGGGCGCACCCCTGTGGTGACCAAGCTGGTGGCCGAGGCGCGCCGGGACGAGGTGGTCGAGCGCATCCGCGAGGCCTGCCGCGCGGGGCGGCAGGTGTACTGGGTATGCCCGCTGATCGAGGAATCCGAGACGCTCGACCTGAAAACCGCGGTCGAGACCCATGAACACTTGACCGCGGCGCTTGCCGAACTGAAGGTCGGGCTGGTGCACGGCCGCATGAAGCCGGAGGACAAGGCGGCGGTGATGGTCGATTTCGTCGCCGGGACCACGCAGGTGCTGGTGGCGACCACGGTCATCGAGGTGGGCGTGGATGTGCCCAACGCGTCCCTGATGGTGATCGAGCACGCGGAGCGCTTTGGTCTGTCGCAGCTGCACCAGTTGCGCGGCCGGGTGGGGCGCGGCACGCATGAAAGCGTGTGCATCCTGCTCTACGCCAATCCGCTGTCACAGGGCGCGCGCGAGCGCCTGAAGGTGATGTTCGAGACCACCGACGGCTTCGAGATCGCGCGCGCCGACCTGCGCCTGCGCGGCCCGGGCGAGTTTCTCGGGCGCCAGCAAAGCGGCGTGCCGTTGTTGCGTTTTGCCGATCTGGAAGAGGACGTCGACCTGATCGAAGCCGCACGCGATTGCGCCGAGGCCATGCTTACGCAGGGTGATGCCCGGGTCGAGGCGCACCTGGAGCGCTGGCTGGGCAGCCGCGAAGCCTATCTCGGCGTATGAGCCCGGCGCGCTTTCCGTTCTTTCTCTATCCTTGCGCCCCATGAACTGGAACGCGATTGCCGAGCGCCTCACGCTCTACGAGAGGCTGATGCGCCTGCACAAGCCGATCGGCACGCTCTTGCTTCTGTGGCCGACCTTCTGGGGGCTGTGGATCGCTGCCGACGGGCACCCGTCATGGTGGCTGGTGTGGATCTTCGCTTTCGGCACCTTGCTCATGCGCTCGGCGGGCTGTGTGATGAACGACTATGCCGACATCGATTTCGACCGGCACGTCAAACGCACCGCCGACCGGCCGCTGACTACCGGCCGGGTGAGCCGCAAGGAAGCCATTGTGCTGGCGCTCATCCTTTCGGCCTGCTCGTTCATGCTGATCATCAAGCTTTCGTACCTGGTATGGGGCCTGTCGGTGGCGGCGCTGTTCCTGGCGATCAGCTACCCCTTCACCAAGCGCTTTCTGGCGCTGCCGCAGGCCTACCTGGGCGTGGCGTTCGGCTTCGGCATCCCGATGAGCTTCGCCGCCGTGCTCGACCGCGTGCCGCCGGTGGCCTGGCTGCTGCTGCTGGCCAACATCTTCTGGGCCATCGCCTACGACACCGAATACGCGATGGTCGATCGCGACGATGACATCAAGATCGGCATTCGCACTTCCGCCATCACCTTCGGCAACTTCGACGTTACCGCGGTGATGCTGTCCTACACCGCCACCTTCGCGATCCTCGCCTGGATCGGGCTTGAACGAACGATGGGGCCGCTTTACTTCGCTGGCCTTTTCGTGGCCATGGGCATGGCGCTGTATCACAACACCCTGATCCGCGACCGTTCGCGCGAGGGGTGCTTCAAGGCCTTCATGCACAACAACTGGCTCGGCGCGGCGATCTTCGCCGGCATGGCGGCGGACTATGCCGTGCGCTGGCGCATGTGGCCGGGCGTCTAGCGCATCACGAGAGATAGCGCCTCAACTCCAATCGCAAGGTCGATATGACAGCCATTCCGGAATTTTCACGCGCGGCCGTGCTGCGCCAGTTCAAGGCGCCGCTTGCGATAGAAAACGTGCCGATACCAACCGACGTGGAAGATGGCGCGGCGCTGGTGAAGATCGAGGCCTGTTCGATCTGCGGGACCGATGTGCACCTGTGGCAGGGCTCGCTGGCGCTCAAGGTGAACCTGCCGGTCATCATCGGCCACGAGATGGTCGGACGGGTGTTGCGGCTGGGACAGGGCGCGGACCAGGATTCGGTGGGCAATGCGCTGCGTGTGGGCGACCGCGTGCTCTACACGCACACCGCCTGCGGCACCTGCTTCTACTGCACCACGGCGCGCAAGCCGACGCTGTGCGTCAACCGTCGCGCCTACATGTACGAAAACATGGAGGAGGCGCCATACCTGCTGGGTGGTTTCTCGGAATACGGCTATGTGCTGCCGCAGGCCGGGCGCCTGAAGGTGCCGGACAACGTGCCGGACGAACTGGCCAGCCTGTCGAGTTGCGCCCTGCGCTCGGTGATGAACGCGATGTCGCAACTCGGGCAGATCGAACCGTCCGAGACGGTGGTGATCCAGGGAGCAGGCCCGCTGGGCTTGCTGGCGACGGCCAACGCCAGGGTGCGCGGTGCGCGCAAGGTGATCGTGATCGGTGCGCCGCAGGCGCGACTGGACCTGGCGCGCGAGTTTGGCGCCGACATGTGCATCTCCATCGACTCGACGACTCCGGAAGAGCGGCTTGCGCTGGTGCAGGAACACACCGGCGGCCGGGGCGCGGATATCGTGCTGGAATTCACCGGGGTGCCGGCGGCATTCGTCGAGGGCCTGCAGTTGTGCCGCAAGGGGGCGCGCTACCTGATCGTGGGACAACTAGGTGAGGGCAAGACCGAGTTTCAGCCGTCGCTCATCGTCAAGAAAAACCTCAACGTGATCGGCTCGTTTTCCGGCGACGCCCGCAGCTATTCGCTGGCGCTCGATTTCATCTCCACACACCTGGACGACTTCCCGTTCGCGAAAATGATCACGGGGCGCTACAAGCTCGATGACGTGAACCTTGCCCTCGAACGCATGAAAAGCATGCAGGAAATCAAGCCGGTGATCACTCTGTAGGTTTGGCCTCAGTAAAACAACTTCTCGGCCAGTCCCGGCCGGGTGAGTGCCTTGATCCACCACTGCAGCGCCCGGCCGTTTTCGCCGGCGCGCCATGCCAGCATGGCCTGGGTCGGCGGCGGCGGCGTTTCCGACTTCAATGCGACCAATCGTCCGGCCTTCAGATGCGGCTGGGCCATCTTGTGGGGCAGGAAGCCGCAGCCGATGCCGGCGAGGATGGCGCCCAGCTTGGTCTCGGCATCCGGCACGGAGAGGCAGTTGCGACTGTCGAGCAGGCTGCGCGGCAGGCGCGGCAACTGGCGCGTGGTGTCGGCGACGATCACCGAGCGGTGGCGGGCGATTTCGCTGCTCGGTATCAGGCCCTTCAACAGGGCCAGCGGGTGGCCGGGTGCCACCGCGAAGACGAACTTGATTCGATACAGCGGCAGGGTTTCGTAGCCGCCGCCCGGCGGGCCGCCCGCCGGCGCCCCCACCGCAAGATCGGCACGGCCGGAGAGCAGGGAATCCCAGGTGCCCGCCACCGCCTCGCGCTTGACATGCAGCGACGTGCCGGTGGCCTCCGCGCAGAAGGATTCGAACAGCGGCACCAGTGCGTCCATGCGGATGGGCTGGTCGAGCGCCAGGGTGAGCGAGGTTTCCCAGCCGGTAGCCAGCAGTTGCACCTCTTCATCGAATTCTGCGGCGCGTTGCAGGAGGCGCCGGCCCTTTTCCAGCAGCAGCCTGCCGTCGGTGGTGAAGCGCGCGCTGCGGCCGGAGCGGTCGAACAGCGTGAGTCCGAGGTTCTGCTCGATGTTGCGGATGACATGGGTGACCGAGGAGGTCACCACGCAAAGTTCCTGCGCGGCGGCTGCGAACGAGCCGTGTCGCTCGATGGCGTCGAGCACGCGCAGGTTGTCGAGCGAGAGTTTGTGCGGGCGTTTGGTCATTGTTCAATTCCTTGCAACGCGGGGCGCAATATCTTTCATTGGACGTGCAAACGCGTGCTGGCTAATCTTGCCGCGCCATGTGGCAGGTGCGCGGACGAGTTCGCCCGCGCGGAAGACTGGGGATGGATTCGCAATGTGCGCCGCAGCAATTTCGTCGATACCGAACGGCAAGCATTATGACGTCGCTGTCATCGGCTACGGACCGGTCGGCGTCACGCTGGCGGGGCTGCTGGGGCGTTACGGGCTCACGGTAGCCGTCATCGAGAAATCGCGCGAAGTCTTCGCACAGCCGCGCGCAGTGGGGTTCGACCATGACGCGATGCGCATCTTCCAGCGCATCGGCGCGGCCGAGGCATTGGCGCCGCATATCGCGCCATTTCGGGACGCGGAGTATTTCGGTGTCGGCGGGCGGCTGATCCAGCGGGTACGTCGCATTCCGCCACCCTATCCCCTGACCTGGGAGCCCAACTACACCTGCGACCAGCCGGGTATCGAGGCAGTGCTGCGTGCGGCAGTGGCCGGATTTCCGTGCGTGGACGTGGCGCTCGGCTGCGAACTGGCAGGCTTGAATGACGAAGGCGGCATCGTCAGGCTCGAACTGCGTGCCGATGATGGGCTGGCATCCTCCTGCAGCGCCGCCTATGTGGTCGCCTGTGACGGTGCGTCCAGTCAGGTGCGCCGCAGGCTCGGCATCGAACTCGAAAGCTTCGACTACGACGAACCATGGATCGTCGTCGACGTGATGGTCGGGGACGAGTTCCTGGCGCAACTGCCTGCCACCAACGTGCAGTATTGCCAGCCGGAACGGCCAAGCACCTTCATCACCTGTCCCGGCAACCACCGGCGCTGGGAGTTCATGACCCTGCCCGGTGAGGCTGCCAGCGGTGAGGTGGGGGAGGAGCGGCTGTGGCGCCTGCTGTCGCGCTGGCTCAAGCCCGGGCAGGCGCGCATCTGGCGCGCTGCCGCCTATGAGTTTCATGCGCTGGTGGCACGCGACTGGCGGCGCGGCCGGGTGCTGCTGGCTGGCGACAGCGCGCACATGACGCCGCCCTTTCTGGGACAGGGCATGTGTCAGGGGCTGCGCGACGTCGGCAACCTTGCATGGAAGCTCGAGCGGGTGCTGCGTCGCGGTGCGGATGCGCGATTGCTCGATACCTACACCGAGGAGCGTCGACCGCATGTGGTCGAGACCACGCGGCGGGCCAAGGAGTTCGGGCGCATCATTTCGGAACGTGATCCCGGGCTTGCGCAAGCACGCGACGCGCGCATGCTGGCCGAAGGTGGCGGTGCGCCGCGCCTCTTGTATCGCCAGGAACTCATCCCCGGCCTCGCGGCGGGCCTGGTGTCAGCAGAGGCGCCCCTGGCGGGCAAGGTGTTTCCGCAGCCGGTCGTGCGTGATGCCAGTGGCAGTGCTGTGATGCTGGATGATGTGACCGGACCCGAATGGCGGCTGGTGCTTTCTTCGGCGGCGTCCGAAGCCGATCTTCGTGCGATTGCGGAACTGGCAGCAAGCCAAGCCGTACAGGCGATTCTCGTCGGACCCAGCACGCACGAGGCGGGTGGTGTCCTCCTGGTAGAGGAGAAGGACAGGCTGCTGCGCACGTGGCTGGAGGCGGCCGGTTGCATCGGTGCGCTGGTGCGGCCGGATCACTACGTGTTCGGTGGCTTCGCTGCGCCCGCCGGCGCGCATCGGTTGTTGCACGAATGGAAGGCGCGCCCGGGCAACGTTGTCCGGGTGCACTGAGGCAAGGGCAGCGCGGCTTGGTGGACCTTACGAATCAACCAAAACTCGGGAGACAAACATGAAAACCTTCACACGCAGCACAGGCAGGCGATTGGCGGGCATGGCGCTGGTGGCTCTTGCGGTCGGCCTGATGACATCAGCGGTCGCGCAGGACTATCCGAACAAGCCGATCCGCTTCATCGTGCCGACCCCGCCGGGATCGGGGCCGGATGTCGATGTGCGGCAGATGGCACCACGCCTGGGACAACTGCTAGGGCAGACGGTGGTCATCGACAATCGCCCGGGTGCAGCCGGGCGCATCGCCACCGAGGCGGTAGTCAAGTCCGCGCCTGACGGCTACACCTTCCTGGTCGGATCGCCGACGGCGCTTGTCACCGGCCCAATCCTGTATTCGAACCTGCCCTACGATGCCAAGCGCGACCTGATTCCGATCAGCCTGATCTCGACCACCGCCTATGCGCTGACAGTCAATGCGGCCGTACCGGCGCAGAACGTGGCTGCTTACGTCGCACTCGTAAAGTCCAATGCGGCCTACTCGAATGCCGGTACGCTCGGGGTAGGTACGGCCACGCACCTCGCCGGCGCCTGGTTCGGGATGGTGACCGGGGCCGAGTTCAAGTTCATCCACTACAACACCTCGACGCCGTTCAACGACCTGCTGTCCGGGCAGATCTCCGCGATCTACGAGGCGCTCGCCCCGGTGATGGGCAACGTGCGCGCCGGCCGGCTGCGCGTGCTCGCCATTTCCGGCAAGGCGCGGCACCCGACATTTCCCGATGTGCCGACCTTTGGCGAGGCCGGACTCGCGACCTATGATCCGCTGGTGTGGATCGGCCTCCTGGCGCCGGCCGGCACGCCGCAGGCCATTGTCAACCGCGTCAGCGCCGCCATCGCGCAGGTAGCCAAGGTGCCGGAGATCATCGCGCAGCGGCGCGAAACGGTGAGTGAATCGGTCGGCAGCACGCCCGCGGAATACTCGGCCTTTCTTGATGCCGAGCGTGCCAAATGGGGCGCGGTGATCAAGCAGACCGGCGTGAAACTCGAGTAAGGTGCCCAGGTCAGCAGGATCAGCGGAGGAGCAGCATGGCAAACACCCGTGATTTCCGGCCGTTTGTGCCGACCCTGGCGTATCCCAGGGTAGCCGCGCTGCAGGGCCGTGATGCCCATGCACATGGTGCCGCGGGGCTGGTCAACCCGCGTCCGCGCGACCTGCTGTTCGTCCCCTGGGACAAGCTGTACCACGAGCCGTATGTCGGGGTGACCACCGATGGCCATCCCCTGCAAGGGCTCTTCACGCTTGCTCCCAATGGCGCGCCCTCCGAGGCGATGGCGCGCGCGGCCGGCGCGCTCATCGACACCCTGTCGCCCGAGCTGCGACAGGCGCTCATGCTGCCCATCGACGCCCGCGAGTGGCGCCGCTGGAACAACACCGAGATGTACACCTACAAGCACGGCCTGCGCCTCGAAGAGGTGTCGGAGGGAGTGCTGCAGGCGATCCTCGCGCTGATTCGGGCGTCCTTGAGCGCACGCGGCTACGACAAGACCCGCGACGTGATGCGTTTCAACCACTTTCTCGGCGAGCTCGCCGGAAACACGAAGGTTCTCGGGGAATTGAGTTACAACTTCACGCTCTTCGGCATGCCGTCGACGGAGGCGGCCTGGGGATGGCAGCTGATGGGGCACCACCTGGCGCTCAACTGCCTCGTGGTTCGCGGGCAGTTGGTGCTGTCACCCACCTTCATGGGGGCCGAACCCAACTATATCGATACCGGACCATGGGCCGGAAAGCGCCTGTTCCAGGACGAGGAGAATGGCGGGCTCGAATTGATGCGCGCGTTGTCGGCCGAGCAGCGCCGACACGCGGTGGTGTACCAATCGTGCGTGGGCGGCGACTTGCCGGCGGGACGCCGCCACCCGGCCGACCAGCTGCATCTGGGCGGGGCATTCCAGGACAACCGGATCGTTCCCTACGAAGGCCTCGAGGTGAGCGGCTTTTCAGCATCGCAGCGGCGTCGCCTGCTGGACCTCATCAATGCATACGTCGAGCCCCTGCCCGAGGGGCCCCGCACCGCCCGGATCGAGGAGATCGAGCGCCATCTCGACGCGACGCGCTTTTGCTGGATCGGCGGCACCGGCGAGGAAGACACCTTTTACTACCGCATCCAGAGCCCGGTGGTGATGATCGAGTTCGACCATCATTCAGGCGTGTTCCTCACCAACGAGCATCCGGCCAAGTTCCACATTCATACCATCGTGCGTACGCCCAACGGCAACGACTACGGGGCCGATGTGCTGCGCCAGCACTACCTGCGCGACCATCACGAAGGCGCGCGCCCCGGCATCCTGGGCGAGCAGATCCATCATCGCCACAGCCACCCGCAGGCGCGCGCGCATGGCCACGAGCATCCGCATGGGCACGCGGAAGGCCACGATCACGGGCATTCGCATCACCATGATCACCCGCACGATCACGGGCATGTCCACGACCATTCCCACGATCATGGGCATGACCACGGCCACCGGCATGAGCATGAGCACAAGCACGACAAGGCGCAAAATCGCGGCTCGCGCCGGGGAGGAGACCATGGCCGTTGACACGCCACCGTGCCAGGCACGCCGGCGCGTGCTGCGATCGGGGCTCGCGCTGGCCGCGGCGCCTGCCTTCGCGCAGGCACCACGCTTTCCGACGCGGCCGGTGAAGCTGGTCGTCCCGTCGCCGCCGGGCGGCGGGCCCGATCATGTGGCGCGCCTGGTGGCTACGATCTGGTCGCAGCGCATCGGCTACCAGGTGGTGGTGGAGAACATCGCCGGGGCCTCGGGCCAGGTGGCCACACTGGGCGTGGTGCGCGCAGCGCCCGACGGGCACACGCTGCTGTTCTCGCCACCCACGCCGATCACGGTGGCCGACAATTTCGAGCCCAGGCCGGCCTACGACGCACGGCGCGACCTGGCGACTGCGGGTCTGGTGGGGCGCAATCCGGCGGTGCTGGTGATCAACAGCAACGTCAAGGCCAGCACGCTGCGCGAACTGGTCGCGCTGGCCAGGGCGGAGCCGAAGAAGCTCAACTTCGGGTCGCCCGGCCTGGGCAACACCCTGCACCTGATCGCCGAGATCGTGTGCGCCAACGCGGGCATGCAGATGACCCACGTTCCCTACAAGGGCAGCGGGCCGGCGGTGGTGGGCCTGCTCGGCGGCGAGGTGCAGATGCTGGTGCAGTCGGCCGAGTCGGTGAAGGAGCACGTGAAGTCCGGGCGCCTGCGCGCTCTTGCCACCCTGGAATCGAACCGGCTCGAGGCCTTTGCCGACGTGCCCACACTCGCGGAGGCGGGCTTGTCCAACCTCGACATCGTCAACTGGTACGGCGTGTTCATGCCCGCGGCAACGCCCAGGGAAACCCAGGATTTCCTCGAACGTGAGGTCCTCGCGCTGGCCAAGGACGCAACTTTCTTGCGCCGCATGAGGGAAATGAGCTTCGATCCCATGGTGTTGCCGGCGCAAGACTTCAATCGCATGATGGCCGCCGAGCGCCCTCAGTGGACCGCGGCCATCAAGGCCGCCGGCATCGACACCAAGAAGAACTAGGACGGGCCGCCAAGGCAGGCTCAATCCTTTCCCAGCGTCTCCCCCATTTCACGCCCCCGGTCGCTCGCCGCCCGCATCGCCGCACCGATTGCCCCCGGGATGTCCCGCGCGCGCATCACTTCCAGCGCCGCGAACGTCGTGCCACCCTTGGAGGTGACGCGTTCACGCAGCGTCGCGAAGCTTTCGGGCGAGTTGGCGGCGAGCTGGGCGGCGCCGACGACGGTTTGGAGGGCCAGGCGACGGGCGGTTTCGGCTTCCAGGCCCAAGGCTTCGCCACCGGACTGCAGGGCTTCGAGGAAAAAGAACACGTAGGCCGGCCCGCTACCTGAAAGCGCGGTGACCGGGTCGAGCAATTCTTCGCTGTCGACCCAGACGGTCTGGCCGACGGCGGCGAGGACGGTTTCGGCTTCCGCGCGGCGTGATACCTCTACGCCGGGCGCGGCAAAAAGCGCCGTGATGCCCTGGCCGATCAGGGCCGGCGTGTTGGGCATGGTGCGCACCAGCTTCGAGTGGCCGCCCAGCCAGCGTTTCAGGTCCGCCAGGCGCGTACCGGCGGCGATCGAAAGCACCGTCTGGTTGCGGATGAATGGAGCCAATGCCGTGGTGGCCTCGCGCATGTTTTGCGGCTTGACCGCCATGACCACCAGCGCCGCGTCCGCGAGGCTGGCGTCCGGCGCGGCGATCGCGGTCACGCCAAATTCACGGGCGATCTTTTCGCGGCCCGCCTCGAAGGGCTCGACCACGGTCACGTTGGCGGCATCGAAGCCCTTGGCTTTCATGCCGCCGATGAGCGCGGTGGCCATGTTGCCACCGCCGATGAAGGCGATTTTCATTGGGGTTTAGTCCTGGTTCCGAAGATGGCGGTGCCGACCCGCACGATGGTGGCGCCTTCGAGAATGGCGGCTTCGAGGTCGGCCGACATGCCCATCGAGAGGGTGTCGCAGCCGAGGCCGCGGGCGTTGAGTTGCTCGAGAAGCAGGCGCAGTTCACGGAAGGGCGCGCGCTGGGCTTCGAGGGTTGCGGCCGGCTGCGGGATGGTCATCAGGCCGCGCAGTTTCAGGCGCGGCAGGGCGGCCACCGCGATGGCCAGTTCTGCGATGGCGGCCGATTCAACGCCACTTTTGCTGATTTCGCCGCTGATGTTGACCTGCAGGCAGACCTGCAGGTCGGGCAGGTGGGCGGACCGCTGGGCGGAAAGGCGTTCGGCGATTTTGAGCCGGTCGATGCTGTGCACCCACGCGAAATGCTCCGCCACGGGGCGCGTTTTGTTACTTTGGAGCGGACCGATGAAGTGCCATTCCAGGCCAAGGCCGGCCAGTTCAACGGCCTTTTCGACGCCTTCCTGAACGTAGTTTTCGCCAAAGGCGGTGAGGCCGGCGGCATGGGCGGCCGCAACCGCGTCGGCCCCAAAGGTCTTGCTGACCGCCAGAAGACGCACCGAATCGGGCGCACGACCCGCTTTTGTGCATGCAGATGTCATGAGTGCGCGGACTTCCCGCGTCTTCTCTGCTATTGCGGAGGTCAAAGGCATGTTAATCTTTTGATGGTCATGCAAGCGGTTGCTCCAATCGCGGAGGGGTCCGCCAGAGCGCCACATGTTCCAAGACGGAGAATTATAGATGGACATATCAGAGCTCCTCGCATTCGTGGTCAAAAACAAGGCGTCCGACCTGCATCTGTCGGCGGGCCTGCCGCCCATGATTCGCGTCCACGGCGACGTTCGCCGCATCAACCTGCCGGCGATGGATCACTCCGAAGTGCACGGGATGATCTACGACATCATGAACGACGGCCAGCGCAAGGCCTACGAAGAGAACCTGGAATGCGATTTTTCATTCGCCATTCCCAACCTGGCGCGCTTTCGCGTCAACGCCTTTGTGCAGAACCGCGGCGCGGGCGCGGTCATGCGGACGATTCCCTCGAAGATCCTGTCGCTTGAGGAACTCAACGCGCCCAAGAGCTTCGGCGACATCGCCAACCAGCCGCGCGGCATCGTGCTGGTCACCGGCCCGACCGGTTCGGGCAAGTCGACCACGCTGGCGGCGATGGTCAACCACATCAACGAAAACGAATACGGCCACATCCTCACGGTGGAAGATCCGATCGAATTCGTGCACGAATCCAAGAAATGCCTGATCAACCAGCGCGAGGTCGGGCCGCACACGTTGTCGTTCAACAACGCACTGCGCTCAGCCCTGCGTGAAGACCCGGACGTGATCCTGGTGGGCGAAATGCGCGACCTGGAGACCATCCGCCTGGCGCTTTCGGCGGCTGAAACCGGCCACCTGGTGTTCGGTACGCTCCACACCAGTTCTGCCGCCAAGACCATCGACCGGATCGTCGACGTGTTTCCCGCCGCGGAAAAGGAAATGGTCCGCTCGATGCTCTCGGAATCGATCCGCGCGGTGATATCGCAGACGCTGCTCAAGACCAAGGACGGCAACGGCCGGGTCGCGGCGCACGAGATCATGATCGGCACCCCGGCCATCCGCAACCTGATCCGCGAGAACAAGATCGCGCAGATGTATTCGGCGATCCAGACCGGCCAGCAGTTCGGCATGCAGACGCTCGACCAGAACCTCACCGACCTCGTCAAGCGCAACGTGGTGTCTTCCGCAGAGGCACGCAACAAGGCGGCGAACAAGGACAATTTCGCCGGCTGATCGACTAGCCCAACAACGAGAGCGCCATCATGGAACGCGACCAGGCAACCAAGTTCATGTACGACCTGCTGAGGCTTCTGCTCAGCAAGAAGGGTTCGGATCTTTTCATCACTTCGGGCTTCCCGCCGGCGTTCAGGATCGACAGCAAGATGACGCCGGTGTCGAACCAGCCGCTGACGCCGATTCACACGCAAGACCTGTGTCGCGCGATCATGAACGACAAGCAGGCTGCCGAGTTCGAGGCGAAGAAGGAGTGCAATTTCGCCATCTCGCCGGCCGGCATCGGCCGCTTCCGTGTCAATGCGTTCGTGCAGCAGGGCAACATGGGCATGGTGCTGCGGGTGATCACCTCCAACATCCCGAAATTCGAGGATCTCAAGGTGCCGCCGGTGTTGAAGGACGTGGCGATGACCAAGCGTGGCCTGGTCATCATGGTGGGAGGAACCGGGTCGGGCAAGTCGACCACGCTGGCTGCCATGATCGGCTACCGCAACGAGAATTCCTACGGTCACATCATCACCATCGAGGACCCGATCGAATACGTCCACCCCCACAAGAATTGCGTGGTGACGCAACGCGAGGTGGGGGTCGACACCGATTCGTGGGAAGCGGCGCTCAAGAACACCTTGCGCCAGGCGCCCGACGTCATCCTCATCGGCGAGATCCGCGAGCGCGAGACCATGGAGCACGCCATCGCCTTCTCCGAAACCGGCCACCTGTGCATGGCGACGCTGCATGCGAACAGCGCCAACCAGGCGCTTGACCGGATCATCAACTTCTTTCCCGAAGAGCGGCGCTCGCAGTTGCTGATGGACCTGTCGCTCAACATGCGTGCCCTGATTTCGCAACGGCTGATTCCCCTGAAGGACAGCAAGGGACGCGCCGCGGCGGTGGAAGTCATGCTCAATTCGCCGTTGATTTCCGACCTCATCTTCAAGGGCGAGGTGCACGAGATCAAGGAGATCATGAAGAAGTCCCGCGAACTCGGCATGCAGACCTTTGACCAGGCCCTGTTCGATCTCTATGAGGAAGGCCGCATCAGCTATGAAGATGCCTTGCGCAACGCCGACTCGGTCAACGACCTGCGCCTGATGATCAAGCTCCACAGCAAGGATTCGAAGTCCAAGGACCTGGGCGAGAACATCGGCGGCCTGACCATCGTTTGAGGAAGGCCCGGTGAGTAATCTCCACGAGTTTTCCGCCACTACGCTGGCCGGGAAGCCTTTCAAGCTTTCCGCGCTCAAGGGCAAGGTGGTGCTGGTGGTCAACACCGCCAGCCAGTGCGGATTGACCCCGCAATACCAGGGGCTCGAGGCCTTGCACCAGGCGCACCAGGCTGCAGGGCTTGAGGTGATCGGGTTTCCGTGCAACCAGTTTGGCGGGCAGGAGCCCGGTGGTGCGGATGAAATCGGCGCCTTCTGCCAGAAGAACTACGGTGTGTCCTTTCGCATGATGGACAAGATCGATGTCAATGGCGCCCTCGCCCATCCGCTCTACAAATGGCTGGTCAAGGCCGCGCCTGGCTTGTTGGGGTCGGAGTCGATCAAGTGGAACTTCACCAAGTTCCTGGTCGGCCGCGATGGCAATGTCATCAAGCGCTATGCGCCGCAGACCGAACCGAAGGACCTTGAAAAAGATATCGTGGCAGCCCTCAAGGTAGCCTGACCCGGTCCCCTGACGTCCGCGACCTGTCGCGCTAGCCTGCGGCGGGGCGATTCGATCCGGCAATCACCTGGAATTCGAACAGGCGGCAGTCGAGGTCGCCGTTCATCAGTGGCGTGCGCCGGCTTGCCTTCAGGCGGATCAGCTTTTCCATGCGCCGGTCGGCGGTGATGAAAAAACAGTTCCAGCCCGAATAGTTCTTCTTCAGCGCATCGCCCAGGCGGGGGTAGAACGCCGCAAGCTCGGCATCTTCACCGAGGCGCTCGCCATAAGGCGGGTTGGCGATCATGATGCCTTCCTTTGCCGGCGCGGCAAGCGCCAGGATGTCGCCCGGGCGCACGCGGATCACTTCATCGACGCCAGCCGCTGTGAAGTTCGCCAGCGCGGCTCGCAATGCCTCCTGGGTGATGTCGCTGCCGAATATCCTGGGGTGCGCGTCGACGCGGCGCGGCCAGGTGTCGCGCAGGCGTTGCCAGGCCGGCGCGTCGAACTGCTTGAGGTTGTAGAAGCCGAAGCGTCGCTTCAATCCCGGCGGGATGCCCAGCGCGATCTGTGCGGCCTCGATCAGGAAGGTGCCGCTGCCGCACATCGGGTCATACAGGGGGATGTCGGGGTTCCAGCCGATCATGCGCAGGATGCCGGCAGCGAGGTTTTCGCGAATCGGCGCGACCACGTCGACCACGCGGTAACCGCGCTTGAACAAGGCCTCGCCGGAAGTATCGAGATACAGCGTGGCGTTGCGCTCGTCCAGATAGGCATACACCCGCACGTCGGGGCCGAGCTTGGCGATATTCGGGCGCAGGCCGGTGAGTTCGCGCAGGCGGTCGCAGACGCCGTCCTTGACCGTCAGCGTGGCGAATTTCAGGCTTTTCAGCGGGCTGCGGGTGGCGACGACATCGACACGCAAGGTCTGCGTCGGCGCGAAATAGCTTTCCCACGGCGTGCTGTGCGCCAGCGCGTGCAGGTCTTTCTCCGCAGCGTATGGCCCCGTAGCTACCTGCCACAGCACCCGGCTGGCAAGGCGCGACCCGAGGTTGACCCGATAGGCGGTTTCAAACGGCCCTGAAAAGGCGACGCCGCCGCCCGATTCGCGCGCCCCGTCGATTCCCAGTTCGGCCAGTTCGGCGACAAGGTAGGGCTCCAGCCCGCGCGGACATGGCGCGAAGAAGTTTTCCGCCACGGCGTCAGGCCGACAGCGCGCGTTCAACGAAGTCGAGGCGGTCCTGGCCCCAGAACAGTTCGCCTTCGATCACGTAGGTTGGTGCGCCGAACACCTGCAGGTCAATGGCCTCGGCCGTGTGGCGAGCGTAGGTCTCGGTGGTTGCCGTATCGCGGGCGGCATCGAGCAGAGCCCGCCCGTCCAAACCGGCAGACTGGGCGAGAGCGACGAGCGTCTCGTGGTCGGCCAAGTTCTTTTCCTCCGCCCAGACCGCGCGCAGCATGGTGCCGGCAAGGCGCATGGTGGCGTCGCTGCCCTGTGCGAGACAGGCGGTCAACATGAGGCTGGCGGTGCCCGCGTCGACCGGAAAAAACTTCGGTTCGATCGTCAGGGGCAGGCCAAGCCAGTCGCGCCAGCGGCGCAGCTCCATCAATCGGTAGGCCTGGCGCTGTGCAGGCCGTTGCTTCAGCGGCAGGCCGCCGGAAACGGGAAAGATCTTGCCGTAGTCGACGGGGCGCGGACGCACCGTTGCGCCCGTCTTGGCTGCCATTGCGGTAAAGCGTGCGTGGCCCAGATAGGCCCAGGGCGAGACCGGGGTGAAGTAGTAATCGACAATTTTGGACATGAGGGCTCTAGAAGGTGGGTTTGAGAACTACCAGGAAGACCACGATGAAAAGCACCGGGGCGGCCGGGATTTCATTGAGCCAGCGATAGAAGGTTTCGGAATGCCGATTGCGGTCATGGGCGAACTCGCGCAGCAGCAGGCCAAGATAGATGTGATGCGCCACCAGGATCGCGACCAGGAAGAGCTTGGCATGCATCCACGCGTTGCCTGCGCCGATGCCGTACTGGAGGTACAGGGTCAGGCCGGGTATCAGGGCGAAGACGGCCGAAGGCGTCATGATGCCGTTGTACAACCGGCGTTCCATGACCTTGAACCGCTCGATGCTGATGTCGTCTGTCGCGGCCACGTGGTAGATGAAAAGCCTTGGCAGGTAGAACAAACCGGCAAACCATGTCACGACAAAGATGATGTGCAGGGCCTTGATCCAGAGCATGCTTGTTCGGGGAAAAATGGGTTGGGGGAACGGCAGGGCGGCGAGCGGTTTTCGCGTCCGGGTCAGGCTTTTTCGGTGGAGCGGTCCCAGAGATTGGGCGTGACGTTGCTCGAGTAACCGGAGATGAATTCGCTCGCGGCCCCGGTGTCGGCGACGAAGACATGGCGCCGCACCGCCCCGATGTTTGCGCCATAGCAATGGATGCTTATGGAAGCGCGATCGGCAGCGGCATTGGAGACCACGTGGATGTCTCCCAGGGTCGGGCTGACCAGATCGATTCCTCCGGGGGAGACAAGGTGTTCGCCGGTCTGTTCCAGCTTGCCCGATTTCATCGCGTACTCGCGGCACATTTCCGAGCCGCGCATCACGCCCACCATGCCCCAGGTCATGTGGTCATGAACAGGCGTCTTCTGGCCGGGGCCCCAGACGAAACTCACCAGCGAGAATCGCTCGAACGGGTCGCAGTAGAGCAGATACTGCTGATACTTGTCCGGGTTTGGCTTGGCGAACGCATCCGGCAGCCAGTCATCATGGGTGATCAGGTCGGCCAACAACGGGCGGGCCGCATCAAGGACGGCGTTTTCGGCTTGGCCGGTTTCGACCACGCGGGTCATGGATTGAACGAAGCTGCGCAGGCGCGAGATGCTCATGATGATGGCTCAGGTTTCGGTATCGCGATTGCGCGAGGATACCCGATGCGGGGATCGGGTCAGGCTTTCACAAGGCGGGTACCGGCGAGGCGGTCATGGAGGAACTGCCTTTCCCGGTCGGCAAAGGCCCAGCCGAAGTTGAGGAAGACCAGTGGCAGCACTGCGAAAGCGGTTGCGGCGGAAAACCTCGCCATGCCGTAGCCTGCCAGGATCACGATGGCCTTGTAAGCGATGAGGCCGACAAGCGGCCCTATCCACGCGAGGCTGTAACGGGCCCAGCAGCGCAGGGGCGACGGACGTTCTCCGTTCCTGTCGACGAGGCGGAACTTCCAGGTTTTCATCGGCAGGGTCTGGCCGGACTTGCGCCAGCAGTACACGAAATACAGTCCTATCGCACCGAAAACCGTGAACTGGAAGCCAAAGTACAGCAGGGACCCCGGATCACCCCTGAAACGGGTCAACGCGGAAAAGAGATAGGCTGCAATGAACACCACGCCGAAAAGCAGAATGGACTCATAGACCAGCGCCAACAAGCGGCGCCTGAGCGTAGGGGATGTATCAGACATGGCCTTGTGAGCCGGGCTGCTCAGCAGGTCGGGCCTTCTCAGTCGGCGCGGCTGCCGGGTGGCGAGAGTGTGGCTGGTACGGCTTCAACCCCCGACCCTGTCTGAGGTGCAATCGCGGAGGGCGCTTGCGGCGGGGCGGCGGGGGCCGGCGTCGCCCCGGATTGTTGCGTTGCCGGCGGCTTGGCCCTGGATGCGGCCGGCTTCGTCGAGGCGGAGTTCCGCACCGGCGGCACCGGTGCCACCACCCTGCCTTCCTGTTCGCGCTGACGCGCCTTCTGACGCGCCGGCTTGCGTTCATCGACCGTTGCCGCCAAACGCTGCTTCTGGGTTTCCGGCAGGGTCTGGTATTGCTGCCATTCGGCCTTTTTCTGCTCCGGTGGCAAGGCCTTGGTGCGCTGGAAATTCTCGCGCGCGACGCGGCGTTGTTCCGGGGTAAGTCGCGCCCAATCGGCCATGCGTCCCTGCAAGCGCTTTTGTTCTTCAGGCTGCATGGTCGGGTAGCGCTTGGCAACGACCACCCATTTGTTGCGGCGGGCTTCGTCGAGTTTGTCCCAGTCGCTGGCCAGGGGTTTGAGGATCTCGCGCTGCTGGGCGGTGAGGTCCGCCCACTTCGGGGCGGTCAGCGCCAATGCGGCACCGCTGGTCAGAAATGCCAGGGAGGCCGCGGCAATCGCGAAAAAACGAAACGCCGCATTAAGCGGCGCCCGAAAAACCTTGCCTGCCAGGGTCGTCAAGCCGGGTCTCAATTCGGCCGCCCGTTCTCGCCCTGGCTAAGCCATGCGCCAAAACCCTTGTCAAGATAGGCGTTCGGAGGCAATTCGTCGGCCAGCATCTGGATATCGATGTCGGCGATGTCGGCCACCTGCTCGGACTGATGCCACATATGGATTGCGCCCAGCCCGAGAACCAGAACTGCCAGCGGAGCAAGCTTGCCGATCCAGCCGAACGAGAAAGTGAAATGGGCGCCCGCGGCAACTGCCTGCGCGACCGGACGGCGCTGCATGGAAAGCGCCTGCTCGCGCGCGGCACGCAGGCGCTCGGCGGCACCGGCCGGCAGATCAAGCGCACCCTCGTTCAGACGGCGCTTGATCTGGTAGGCGACTTGGAGTTCTTTACTGTTTCCCATGATGTGATTTGCCAATATTGCTGCTTTTGGTGCAATTTCCATGCCCTAGAGGGTTATTCCCTTGCCCTTCAGGGCCAGCGCGAGCGCGTGAGTTGCACGCGAGCAGTGAGTTTTTACGCTGCCTTCCGAGCACCCCATGACTTCTGCGGTCTCGGCTACATCCATATCCTCCCAATAACGCAGCAGGAATGCTTCCCGTTGACGTGCAGGCAGCTTCTGGATTTCCTTTTCAATCAAGGCCATGGTGCGGTCGCGGTTGACCTCATCCTCGGCGCTTTCTGCAGACTTGGACCCCGGCTGGGCCTCCAAAGTTTCCAGGGGATCGAAATCTTCGGCGGCTTCGGGGTCCGAGGGCCCCAGGGACGAGAACAGAGTCGTCCAGAAGGACCGCACCTTGGTACGCCTGAAATGATCCCGTATCGAATTCTGCAAGATCCGCTGGAACAGGAGCGGAAGTTCCTCGGGCGGCCGGTCGCCGTATTTTTCGGCAAGCCGCATCATGGAGTCCTGCACGATATCCAGAGCCGCTTCGGTCTCACGGACCGCGTATACCGCCTGCTTGAAGGCGCGGCGCTCCACTTCGGCGAGGAAGTTCGACAGTTCGGAAGGGGTGGCCAGGTCGCTTGCTCGCGATTTTTATGCTTTCGCCGGGGATTATGCACCAATTTGCCCACATTTCCCTGTCGAGAGTCACGGTTCCGGGCGTTCGGCACACCGGTATCGTGCCAAACGATTTTGACCGATGGCCTCAATCGCGATACAATGGAATGAGTTTGAGGCTCAAAAGGCCGCACGACGCCCGTTTCGACACCTTACCCGGGAATGTGTCGCGACGGCTCCGCAACCGGAAGTTTTGGCAGATAAGCCTTTGCTTCCGTCCCTGACAGCTTCATCAGAGCGCAGTTGCAGCAAACACCCGCAGCCCGATTGGGCTTTCGGCGGGTCCGGTTGTCATTTTCGGCTCTTTTTGAGGCAAATACATCATGTCTTCCAATGAAGAACTCAGCGGCGCGGAAATCGTCGTGCGCTGCCTGCAGGAGGAAAACGTCGAACACGTGTTCGGCTATCCCGGCGGCGCGGTGCTCTATTTGTATGACGCGCTGTTCAATCAGGATCGTGTAAAGCACGTTCTTGTACGCCATGAGCAAGGGGCAGTGCATGCCGCCGACGCGTATTCGCGTTCCTCTGAAAAGACCGGCGTGTGCCTGGTCACTTCCGGCCCGGGTGTCACCAACGCCGTCACCGGCATCGCCACCGCCTACATGGATTCCATCCCGATGGTGGTCCTGACCGGACAGGTTCCGACCCATGCGATCGGCATGGACGCGTTCCAGGAATGCGACACCGTGGGCATCACCCGTCCGATCGTCAAGCACAATTTCCTGGTCAAGGACGTGCGCGACTTGGCGGCGACGATGAAGAAGGCGTTCTACATCGCCCGCACCGGCAGGCCCGGCCCGGTCCTGGTGGATATCCCCAAGGACGTCAGCGCCAAGAAAACCGCCTTTCACTACCCTTCCGAAGTGGCGATGCGTTCCTACACGCCAGTGGTCAAGGGACACAGCGGGCAAATCAAGAAAGCGGTGCAGATGATCCTTTCGGCCAAGCGGCCGATGATCTACACCGGCGGCGGCGTGATCCTTTCGGATTCGTCGGCGGAACTCAACCAGCTGGTCGACATGCTGGGGTATCCGTGCACCAACACCCTGATGGGCCTGGGCGCCTACAAGGCGACCGACCGCAAGTTCGTCGGCATGCCGGGCATGCATGGCACCTATGAAGCCAATCTGGCGATGCAAAACTGCGACGTGCTCGTCGCCATCGGCGCGCGCTTCGACGACCGCGTGATCGGCAATCCGGCGGACTTCGCCAAGCACCAGCGGCAGATCATCCACATCGACATAGACCCTTCGTCGATCTCCAAGCGTGTCAAGGTCGACGTCCCGATCGTGGGGGACGTCAAGGACGTCATGCAGGAGGTGATCCGCCAGATCAAGGGCTCGGACATCAAGCCCGACGCGCATGCGCTGGACGCGTGGTGGAAGCAGATCGAGGAATGGCGCGGCCGCGATTGCCTCAAGTACGACCGCGTCAGCGAGAAGATCAAGCCCCAATACGTGGTCGAGAAGCTTTGGGAGCTCACCAAGGGCGACGCCTTTGTCACCTCCGACGTGGGCCAGCACCAGATGTGGGCCGCGCAGTTCTACAAGTTCGACAAGCCGCGTCGCTGGATCAATTCCGGCGGCCTGGGCACGATGGGCGTGGGCCTGCCCTACGCGATGGGGGTGCAGATGGCGCATCCCGACGCGACGGTGGCCTGCATCACCGGCGAAGCCTCCATCCAGATGTGCATTCAGGAGCTCTCGACCTGCAAGCAGTACCGCCTGCCGGTAAAGCTCCTGAACCTCAACAATGGCTACCTTGGCATGGTGCGCCAGTGGCAGCAGATCGAGTATGGCAGCCGGTATTCCGAGTCCTATGTCGAAGCCCTGCCGGATTTCGTCAAGCTGGCGGAAGCCTACGGCCACGTCGGCATGCAGATCACCAAGCCCGGTGACGTCGAGGGGGCGATTCGCGAGGCGCTGAAACTCAAGGATCGTACCGTCTTCATGGACTTCCTGACCGATCCGAAGGAAAACGTGTGGCCGATGGTGCAGGCCGGCAAGGGGCTGACGCAGATGCTGCTCGGCTCGGAGGAGCTGTGATGCGACACATCATCTCGATTCTTCTGGAAAACGAGGCCGGCGCCCTGTCCCGGGTGGCGGGCCTGTTCTCCGCTCGTGGCTACAACATTGAAACCCTGACCGTCGCGCCGACCGAAGACCCGTCCCTGTCGCGCATGACTATCGTGACCAAGGGGTCCGAAGATGTCATCGAGCAGATCACCAAGCACCTGAACCGGCTCATCGAGGTGGTCAAGGTCGTGGATCTGTCGGAAGGCGCGCATATCGAACGCGAACTCATGCTCGTGAAGGTGCGCGCCACCGGCAAGGAGCGCGAGGAGATGAAGCGCATGGCGGAGATCTTCCGCGGGCGCATCATCGACGTCACCGACAAGGCTTACACGATCGAATTGACCGGGGACGTCGCCAAGCTCGACGCATTCATCGAGGGCATCGACCGGGCACTCATCCTTGAAACCGTGCGTACCGGCGTATCGGGCATCGGGCGCGGGGAGCGTGTGCTGAAGGTTTGAGGCAAGGGTGTGCCCGGCGCGCGTCGTCGGGCTAAAATCGCAGGTTTTCCCGACCGGCATGGGCCAATCGGGCATAGCAACGCAAGCAACGATTTTTCGTGAGGAGAAGCCAATGAAAGTTTATTACGACAAGGACGCCGACCTGTCCCTGATCAAGGGCAAGAAGGTCTGCATCGTGGGCTACGGCTCGCAAGGCCATGCGCACGCGCAGAATCTCAACGACTCCGGCGTCAAGGTCGTGGTCGGTGTGCGCAAGGGCGGCCCCTCCTGGGACAAGGTCAAGAAGGCCGGCCTCAAGGCCGCCGAGATCGGCGACGCCGTCAAGGGCGCCGACTTCGTCATGATGCTGATGCCCGACGAGCACATCGCCGCCACCTATGCTGCCGATGTCGAACCCAACATCAAGAAGGGCGCCACGCTCGCCTTTGCGCACGGCTTCAACGTGCACTACGGGCAAGTGGCGCCGCGCGCCGACCTGGACGTGGTGATGATCGCCCCGAAGGCGCCCGGCCATACCGTGCGTTCGACCTACGCGGCCGGCGGCGGCGTGCCTATGCTGATCGCGATCCACCAGAACCCCAGCAAGAAGGCGCGCGACCTGGCGTTGTCCTACGCGGCAGCCATCGGTGGCGCGCGGGCCGGCGTGATCGAAACCAACTTCCGTGAAGAGACCGAGACCGACCTCTTCGGCGAGCAGGCCGTGCTGTGCGGCGGTACCGTCGAACTCATCAAGGCCGGTTACGAGACCCTGGTCGAGGCCGGCTACGCGCCGGAAATGGCCTACTTCGAGTGCCTGCACGAACTCAAGCTGATCGTCGACCTCATCTATGAGGGCGGGATCGCCAACATGAACTACTCGATCTCCAACAACGCCGAGTACGGTGAATACGTCACCGGCCCGCGCATCATCACCGAGGAAACCAAGAAGGTGATGAAGCAGGTGTTGAAGGACATCCAGACCGGCGAATACGCCAAGAGCTTCATCCTGGAAAACCGTGCGGGAGCGCCGACCCTGCTGTCGCGTCGCCGCCTCGGCTCCGAGCATTCCATCGAAATCGTCGGCGAGAAACTGCGCGCCATGATGCCGTGGATCAAGCAGAAAGCCCTGGTCGACCGCTCGCGCAACTGATTCACCTGTAACGCACACGCCGGCAAGAGCGATACATCTTGCGCCTGTCGCAATGCCCGCCCACAAGGCGGGCGTTGCGCTTTTTGGGTGCCAGCGGTGTGGGGCATAATGCAAGACTGCTGCTGCGGGAGGCAAAGATGAGACTTGTGTGCCTGATGTCGACAGTGTTGCTGGTCGTTGCTTGCGGCGACAAGGTGCCGGAATCCAAGGCTGCCAGGGACGTCGGCAATATCCCGAAACAGACCATGGACCGGGCGACAACCGGGGTCGACAGCGCGATGCAGCAGGGTGCGGATCGCATCAGGGAAGAGGAAAAGAAGCAGTGAAAGAATTCAAGACGGTGATCCAACGACAGCGGGAGCGGCTCTGATGGCGTTCAAGGAATTGCCGCCCGATGTGAGCCGTGCGCGCGCACTGCGCCGCCGCGGCGTGTACCTTCTGCCAAACGCATTCACGACGGCCTGCCTGTTCTGCGGCTTTTATGCCATCGTGCAGGCGATGGCGGGCGACTACGAGCGCTCCTGCATCGCCATTTTCGTGGCCATGGTCATGGACTCCCTGGATGGCCGGGTTGCGCGCATGACCCATACGCAAAGCGATTTTGGCGCCGAGTATGACAGCCTGGCCGACATGGTGTCCTTCGGCGCGGCGCCGGCCTTGATCGTATACAAATGGGGTCTGGAGCCCTTCGGGCGCTGGGGCTGGTTCGCCGCCTTTGTCTACTGCGCCGGCGCTGCGCTGCGGCTGGCACGATTCAACACCAACATCGATGTGGTGGACAAGCGCTTCTTCCAGGGCATGCCCAGCCCCGCCGCGGCGGCGCTCTTGATCGGTTTTGTGTGGCTGGCCGACGACAACAAGTTTCCGCTCGATGACTACTATCTGCGCTACGTCGGCTGGGTCATCGCCCTCTATGGGGGCATCACCATGGTGTCCTCGGTGCCGTTCTACAGTTTCAAGGACATAAGCCGCACGCGCCGCGTCCCGGTGGTGGTGATCTTCCTGCTGGCCATCGCCATGTTCGTGATTTCTTCCTATCCGCCGCTTACTTTGTTCAGCCTGTTCGTCGTGTACGGGCTTTCCGGCTATGTGTTGTGGCTGTGGAACCTGACACGTGGCAAGAAGGCCAGCGACATCCTCAAGAAACCGCAGGCCTGACCTCGCGCCCTGGCAGGCGCGCGTGTTGCTTCATTTCTTTTCGAGAAACGCCGCCAGGGCGGCATCGTGCTCCGGCGTGTGGTGCGCGATCGCCTGGAATGCCGCGGACATTTCCAGCAAGGTATCGAGACGCACATGCTGGCCTTCGCGCAACAGCCGCTTGGCCATGCGCAGTGCCGGCCCGGGATTGGCGGCGATGCGTTCGGCCAGCGCGTTGGCGGTGGCCAGCAACTGCTCGGGCGCAACCACCCGCGAGACCAGGCCGCAGGCCAATGCCTCGTCCGCGCCAATGGTGTCGCCGGTGAAGGTGAGCTCAGCCGCTTTCGACATGCCCACGGTGCGCGGCAGCAGCCAGGCGCCACCATCACCCGGAATGATGCCAAGCTTGACGAAGCTTTCAGCGAACTTCGCCTTCGATGACGCGATGCGAATGTCGCACATGCAGGCAAGGTCGCAACCGGCGCCGATCGCCGGGCCGTTCACCGCGGCAATGGTCGGCACCTCGAGGTTGTAGAGGGCCAGCGGAATGCGCTGAATGCCGGCGCGATATCCATCAGCGATTTCGCGCGCCGACCCGCCGGCGATGCCCTTCTTGTCGCGCATGTCCTTGACGTTGCCGCCAGCGCAAAACGCGCTGCCCGCGCCGGTGAGGATCACCGCCCTGACCGACATGTCGGCGCGCACACGTTCGCATGCGGCCACAACCTCGGCCCATTGGGAAGGCGTGGAGAGGGCGTTGCGCTCCTCCGGCTTGTTGAGGGTGAGGGTGACGATGCCGCCGCTTTGCTCGTACTTGACGAAATCCACTTCGCTTCTCCTTGATGAAACCGCTTGTGCGTTTGTTGCGAGTCCCGTGGCCGGAAGCTGCGGCGTTACTCCGCCTTGGCGCCGGAGTCCTTTATCGCCTTGGCCCAACGCGGCATCTCGGCGCGGATGTAGGCGCCGTATTCCGCCGGTGTGCCGCCGAGAGCATCGGCACCCTGCACCGCCAGGCGTTGGCGTACGCCGGCATCCGCCAATGCGCGATTGAGCTCCGAATTCAGGCGCGTGACAATCTCCTGAGGCGTGCCAGCAGGAACGACCACGCCTTGCCAGGCGGCGGCGTCGAATCCGGGCATGCCGGATTCGGCAAAGGTAGGCATTTCGGGCAAGACCGAAGAGCGTTTGGCGCTGGTCACCGCAATTGCCCGCAGGCGCCCGTCCTTCACATAGGGCAATGCCGTGTTGATGGTGTCGGTCATGAATTGCGTCTGCCCGGCGGCCAGGTCCACCAGCCCCGGGGCGCTGCCCTTGTAGGCGATGTGTTGCGCCGTGAAGCCCATTTGCGCGGCAAGCATGGCACTTGCAAGATGCGTGATGGTGCCGGTGCCGGAGGATGAGTAATTGATCTGGCCTGGCCTGGACTTCACGTAATCGACGAACTCCTTCATGGTCTTGACCGGAACGGCCGGGTGCACCACCAGCACCATGGGTATGGCTGCCGTCAGCGTGACCGGAACGAAGTCCTTCAGCGTGTCATAGCTGGAGCGGCCGTACAGGGCGGGATTGATGACGATGGCCGAGGTGTTGTAGAAGATCGTGTAACCGTCGTTGGGGGCCTTGGCGGCGAGTTCCGCGCCGATATTGCCACCGGCACCCGGCTTGTTGTCGACCAGCACCTGCTGTCCAAGCTGCTCCGCGAGTTTGGCGCCGAGCACGCGCGCGACGATGTCGGTCGGGCCGCCGGGCGGAAACGCGAGAATCATGCGGATGGGCTTCGCAGGCCAGGCCTGGGCCGAGGCGGCCGTCGCACACGCCATGCAGAGGATCGCGGCTGCGCCGCGCAGTTGGCGAATCATTCTTGGTTGTCTCCGTTATTGTTCAGCGACCGGTGGGAGCGTGCCACCGCGTGGCCTGGACCAACCGGTAGCGATGCTTCATTGATCAGGCGTAGAAGCGATCCAGCAAGGCGCCCGGACCATGCGCGAGTTCGGCATAGTTGGAGCCATCATGCACCATCACGCCGTTGACCCATACGCCGTGCACGCCGCTGGGTTCGCGTACCATCCGCGTACCGCCGCCCGGCAGGTCCGCCTTGCCGATCGGGCGCGAAATGCCCACCTTTGCAGGGTCGAACAGCAACATGTCCGCGGGCGCGCCTTCGACCAGGCGGCCGCGATCCGGAATGCGGAAGCAGTGTGCCGGATGGCTGGTCAGGCGGCGGATGCCTTCCTCGAGTGTGAATTCGCCGGTCTCGCGCACCCAGTGCGAGAGGAAATGCAGGCCGAAACCGGCGTCGCACATGTAGAGCAGATGCGCGCCCGCGTCCGACAGTGTGACCACGCCGGCCCGGTGCTTGAGAAGCGGCGCCACGCCCGCATCCACATTCTGGAAGAACTGGCCGACGAAATGGGTGGCCAGGTTTTCCCTGAGGGCCAGGTCGAAAAACGCGCTGACCGGGTCATTACCAAGCTTGCGGGCCACCGCGGCGATGGTCAGTCCCTCAAGCGCGCGATTCTCGGGCAGGCTGGTCAGGCTGACTGTGATGCGCTCCCAGTTGCCGAGGAACAGAATGCCTGTCTTTGGATTGGCCAGGTTGGCGCGGAACGCGTTGCGGAATGAGGCGTCGGCGTAGATCTGCCGCAACTTGTCCGCGCTGGCGCCCTTGATCGCGTCGAACGCGCTGTGCGATAGCAGTACATATGGGTCGGTCAGCGTGAAGTCGAAGGAAAGCGGCTGGCAACTGGTCAGCACGTACATCTCGTGGCCACGGTCCTGCGCGGCAGCACAGGCGTCGTAGTAGGTAATGCCGCGTTCCGGCGCAGCTTCGTTGTACATCGTCAGGACCGTGGAGATGAAGGATGGCCGGCCGTTGGCCGCGGTGATCGACTCCATCATCTCGGGTGTGGCGCGCGTGCCGGTGGCGCTCATGAACACGCCTCGCCCGACATCGCCAAGCACCCCGGTGAGTGCCCGCAGTTCGCCTTCACTGGCGATGGTCGAAGGCATGGGACGACCGGCGAAACCACTGTGATTGGGCGAGAAGGATGAAGCGAACCCGATGGCGCCCGCATCCATCGCCTCGCGCACCAGACGGCACATCTCGGCCAGTTCCGCGGCGCTCGGGTCGACCTTCTCGGAGGCCGCCTCGCCCATCACGGCGGTGCGGATCACCGAGTGCCCGGCGAACACGGCGGTATTGAGGTAGGGGCCGACACGGCGCAGTTGCGCCATGTATTCGGGAAAGCTTTCGAAGTCCCAGTTCACTCCGGTCAGCAGGGAATTGAGGTCCATGCCTTCGACCACCGACAGGTTCTTCACCATGGTCTCGCGCAGGGGGGCGGGACAGGGCGCGATGCCGAAGCCGCAATTGCCGATCACGGCGGTGGTCACGCCCAGGGCCGGGGAGGGCGACATGGTGCGGTCCCAGGTGATCTGGGCGTCATAGTGGGTGTGCAGGTCGACGATGCCCGGCATCAGGGCCAGCCCGCCGGCGTCTACCACTTCCCTGGAGGCTTCCTTGACGTTGCCGATCGCGGCGACGCGACCGTTGCTTACGGCGACGTCGGCATCAATGCCGGGCTTGCCCAGCCCGTCGTACACGCGGGCGCCGCGAATAATGAGGTCATGCATGGTTGTCTTCCTGATTTGTTGTCGTGTGGTTCTGCGGGCTGTGCACGGCGCGCAGGGCTCGGTTGCGGCGGGCCGTGGCCGTTCAGTCGACCAACTGGCCACTATACCGGGGCGATGGAAAAAACAACACCCGGGTTGCGCGCAAGCGCGAAACCGGATAAATTAAAAACCTATGGCTCGCATTT
This sequence comes from Burkholderiales bacterium, assembly GCA_965279115.1. Classification (GTDB taxonomy): domain Bacteria; phylum Pseudomonadota; class Gammaproteobacteria; order Burkholderiales; family JAEUOS01; genus JAEUOS01. Next base: position 425,713 of record OZ257137.1, on the reverse strand, counting down.
CTTCCCCCCTCTTCGCCATCGCTTCGATCTACAGCGGCCTCCTGCTGGGCCTGCTGCTGCGCCCCGCGCGCTAAAAACCTCCTCCCACAATTCGGTTCGTAGTACGCGCACAAGGTGCCTGGAAGGGTATTTTGGCCGCCGCCGCATACACGATCCGAGTCTTGCCACTTACGCAAACACACGAAGTTCCAAGGAGACCACCATGAGTGCAGACCGCTTGTTCATTTTCGACACCACCCTTCGCGACGGCGAGCAAAGTCCGGGCGCTTCCATGACCAAGGAAGAGAAGATGCGCATCGCGCGCCTGCTGGAAAAGCTCAAGGTCGACGTGATCGAGGCAGGCTTCCCGGCTTCCTCAAATGGGGATTTCGAGGCCGTGAAGGCGATCGCCGGCGTGATCAAGGACTCGACCGTTGCGGGTTTGTGCCGGGCCAATGACCGTGACATCCAGCGCGGCATCGATGCGCTGAAGGGGGCGAAGTCCTGGCGTATCCACACCTTCATCGCCACCTCGGCCCTGCACATGGAAAAGAAGCTGCGGCTCACGCCCGACCAGGTGTTCGAGCAGGCCAAGCTGGCGGTGCGCTATGCGCGCAACCAGTGCCCGGATGTCGAGTTCTCGCCTGAAGATGGCTATCGCTCCGACATGGATTTCCTCTGCCGCATTCTTGAAGCCGTCATCAAGGAAGGCGCCACCACCATCAACGTGCCGGATACCGTGGGCTATGCCGTGCCCGAACTCTATGGCGAGTTCTTCAAGACCCTGCGCACGCGCATCCCCAACAGCGACAAGGCGGTCTGGTCGGCACACTGCCACAACGACCTCGGCATGGCGGTGGCCAACTCATTGGCTGCGGTGACCATGGGCGGTGTGCGCCAGGTCGAATGCACCATCAACGGCCTGGGCGAACGCGCTGGCAATACCTCGCTCGAGGAGGTCGTCATGGCGGTGCGCACCCGCAAGGACTTCTTCAAGCTCGAAACGCGCATCGATCCGTCGCAGATCGTGCCGGCCTCGCGCCTGGTGTCGCAGATCACCGGCTTTGTCGTGCAGCCCAACAAGGCCGTGGTTGGCGCCAATGCCTTCGCGCATGCCTCCGGCATCCACCAGGACGGCGTGCTCAAGGCGCGCGACACCTACGAGATCATGCGCGCCGAAGATGTGGGCTGGAGCGCCAACAAGATCGTGCTCGGCAAGCTTTCGGGTCGCAACGCCTTTCGCCAGCGCCTGGAGCAACTGGGCATCGAACTGGATTCCGAAACCCAGTTGAACGAAGCCTTCGCCAAGTTCAAGGACCTTGCTGACAAGAAGGCCGATATTTTCGATGAAGACATCCAGATGCTCTTCGCCGACCACAACGATGACGAGACCAAGGAGCACTACAAGCTCATCGCCATGAAGCAATCATCGGAAATGGGCGAGTCTCCCCAGGCCAGTATTACCCTCACCGCCGGCGGAACGGAGCACAAGGCGCAGGCCCAGGGTTCCGGCCCGGTGGACGCTACCTTCAAGGCCATCGAGTCGATCGCCAAGAGCGAGGCCGAACTGGTGCTCTATTCGGTCAACGCGGTAACGCAGGGTACCGACAGCCAGGGCGAGGTTACGGTGCGCCTGGCCAAGGCCGGTCGCATCGTCAACGGCGTGGGCGCCGATACCGACGTGATCGTCGCGTCAGCACGCGCTTATGTGTCGGCGCTCAACAAGCTGTTCGACAAGAGCGAGCGACTCAATCCGCAGACCAGCGGGACGGTTTGATCAACGCGAATTGGGATTGCGCGGCGCAGGCGGGGTGATCCTCTACCTGGCGGCTACCCGGTGTGTGCGGCCAAAAGCCACGTCTGCCGGGGCACTTGCAAGATTGTATGGCGCGGGGCGGCGTCATCACAAACAAAAAGGGGAGGGCCGTCGGCCCTCCCCTTTTCATCCGAAATGTGCTCCCGCTTAGGCGGCCTTGCGCCGTGCGGCACCGACCACAACGAGCAGGCCCATGAACAACATGGCGATTTCCGACGGTTCCGGCACCGCCAGGGCAAACATCTGCTGCGAGATGAACGAATGGGCAGCGGTCGTGGGATGAATACCATCCCAGAACAACGCTGCACCTATGCCTCCTGCACAAGCCAAACTGTTGGTCGGCGCGCCGCAGGCGGCCGTGGTGTTCGTAAATCCATTGGCCGATGCCTGGCCGACCAAGCTGAAGACATCAAAAACCTTCACTCCGGTTTCCTCGGCTAGGCGCGCAGACAAGGCCCCATTCATGGCCTCTGCCACTTGCGTGCCGACGGAGCCAAAACCGGTGGCTACCACGGCGGGTGCCAGACCCACATTCGGTGTATTCCAAACGATGATGTTGCTGTTGGCAACGCCTTTGGCCTGAAGCTGATCGATCATGATGCCAATGTCGTTCGCGTAGGTGAAGGACGCAGCTCCAATGGTGCTGAAAAAAGACGCACCGCCGCCGATGGCTTCCAGTGCGCCGCGCGCATTGTTGCCACCGCCCGCGATCACGTAGAGCGCGTTGGCGGGCGCCGGATTGGCACCAAGTGAACCAATAAATCCAGTTACTTGGTCGCGCAGGGGAGCCGCGCCACCGCTTGTCATGGCACCGCCCACCGCATAATCGGTACCGCCCAATAATGAGGGGGTCAGGCTCACACCAATCATTGAAGCGAACTGGGTAGCCCAAACCGGTCCGTTGGAAAATACGCCAGAAGCATAAGCCTTACTGGGGACATACATGTTCGCCTCCAGCACAAGCGGCGGTTTTGCTTGTATGACCTGTGCTGCATCAATAAATCCCGCAGCTGCAGCGTTTCCGTTGTCAGAAAGGCTGTCACCGAAGACGTAAAGGGCGCTGTACGGCGTGGCGACAACTGCTTGCGCCGACGCGGCCAACGCAAGGCCGGCGGCGGCGAGGACAAACTTGATTGTGCGGAAGTTCATTTTGGTCTCCGGATTGCGTTTTTGTTGCCATTCGCGGCAAACATCAGGATTGCTCTGATATTCCGAATATGACAACGGTGTTATCAACTGAGCAGTATGCGTGGGGAAACCGGACTGGTCAATCCTCTCAGGTAGTCCTAACGGACTATTCTTGAGCCGGGTATGCGCAGAAAACACCTGTCTTTTCAAATTCTTATGATGATGTCATTGCATGCGGTGTCTGGGGCGACGGACCAGCTTGTTCCGTTGCTCAACATGCGAAAATGAGGGCAACTTGCGAACAATCGAATTCCGAGCCCCTAAGGATGGGAAATGTCAAAAATTGTCAAATCAAGACCCGCAACACGGCACGCCGCCGCAGCCCGAATTTCGCCTGCCGAACGTGAGGCCCGCATCAACCTCGCCGCCTGCTACCGGCTTGCCGCCCACTACGGCTGGACCGACCTGATCTACACCCACATTTCGGCGCGGGTGCCGGGCAGCGAGGATCATTACCTGCTCAACCCGTTCGGATTCATGTTCGACGAGATCACCGCGTCTTCGCTGGTGAAGGTCGACCTGGACGGCAACAAGGTCGACAAGTCACCGCACATGATCCATCGCGCCGGCTTTGTGATTCACAGTGCCATCCATGCCGCCCGGCCGGATGCGGGTTGCGTGATCCATTCGCACACGCGCGCCGGCATGGCGGTATCCATGATGAAGCGCGGCCTGATGCCGCTCTCACAACATGCGATGCTTTTCTCTGGCAAGGTGGCTTATCACGACAGCGAGGGGTTTGCGCTGGATTTGGAGGAGCGCGCGCGCCTTGCCAACGACCTTGGCGACAAGCCGGTCATGATCCTGCGCAATCACGGCACCCTGGTGGCCGGCGAGACGGTGGCGCAGGCGTTTTCGATGATGTGGCATCTCGAGAAGGCCATGCAGGCGCAGGTGGACGCGCTTGCCAGTGGCCTGACCCTGACCATGCCCTCGAAGCAAGTCGCAAAGGCGATCGCGCAGCGCGGCTTTTCCAACGCGAAGATCGAGGAATACACCGAGGGTCAAAGCCCGCTTGGTCGGCTCGAATGGCCAGGCCTGCTGCGCATGCTCGATCGCATCGATCCGTCTTACCGCGACTGATCGCGACCCCACTGAGTGCGTCGCACCCGTGAGGGCGCGACCTTCCTGCAAGGCTATTCGGGCGCGATGCCCGCGTCCTTGGCCACCCTGGCCCACTTCACCATTTCGGTTCCGATGAAATCGGCGAACTGTTGCGGCGTGCCGCCGCCGACTTCGATGCCGGCGTCCTGCAGCTTCTGCCGCACATCGGGGGCGTTGAGGGCCTTGTTCATCTCGGCGTTCAGTTTCGCAACCACCTCTCTGGGCGTGCCGGCGGGTGCGAGTACACCGCCCCAGGTGCTGGTCTGGTAGTCGGGAAATCCGGCCTCGATCATGGTCGGCACGTTAGGTGCGGCCGAAGAGCGTTTCGCGGTGGTCACGGCCAGGGCGCGTACCTTGTCGGCCTTCACCTGCGGATTCACCGCGGCGACGGTGTCAAACATCAGTGAAACGCGGCCGCTGATCAAGTCCGGGTGCGCCAGCGTGCTCCCCTTGTAGGGGACATGGATCATGTCCAGGCCTGCCATGCTCTTGAAGAGTTCGCCGGAAAAGTGCGGCGCGCCGCCGGAACCGCTGGAGGCGAACGAAAGCTTGCCGGGATTGGCCTTGCCATAGGCGGCGAGTTCCTTCGCGGTCTTGACCGGCACGTTGTTGTTGACCACCAGCATCAGCGGCACCACGTGGGTGAGGATCACCGGCTCGAAGCCCATGACGGTGTCGTAGGGCAGTTTCTTCATCATGCTTGGGTTGATGGCATGACTGCTCGCCACCAGCGCCAGGGTGTGGCCGTCCGGCGCGGCCTTGGCGACGAACTCGGTACCCACGATGCCCGTCGCGCCGGTCTTGTTCTCGATGGTGACCGGCTGGCCCCAGGCCTCGGTGAGCTTCTGGCCGATCAGTCGAGCGGCCAGGTCGATGGCGCCGCCCGGAGAGGCCGGCACTACGATCGTGATCGGCTTGGAAGGGAAGGTCTGGGCCACCGCGATCGGCGCGCAAAGCGCCGATACAAGTGCGCAGGCCACCAGGTGGCGTCGCGTCATTGCCATTTCAAATCCCTTTCTGTTTGCGCCATGCCTCGAAAGCGGCACGGGTCTCCGCGTTGGGCGGGTAGGTGCCGGGCAGTGATGCCCCGCCCTGGATTTTTTCCAGCAGGAAGGCTTCCATCACCTCCTGCTCGGCGGCATCGCGTGCGACTTCGTCGGCGAGGTGCGCGGGGATCACCGCCACGCCCTCTTCATCACCCACCATGATGTCACCCGGATATACCGCCACACCGCCGCAGCCGATCGGCACGTTGAGGTCGATGGCATGGTGATGGATCAGGTTCAGTGGCGCGCTGCCGCCGGCGGTGTAGACCGGAAAATCCATCTCGGCGATCTGCCCGCTGTCGCGTACCGGCCCGTCGGATACCAGGCCTGCGGCGCCGCGCACCATCAGGCGCGTGGTGAGAATCTGGCCACCGGAGGCCACCCGGGTTTCGCCGCGGCAATCGAGTACCAGCACATGGCCGGGCGGCACGCTTTCGATGCCCTTGCGCTGCGGATGGTTGGGATTGTCGAAGGCGCTGATCTGGTCCAGGTCTTCTCGCGCCGGAATGTTGCGCATGGTGAAGGCGGGTCCGACCATGTTGCCGTCCGACGGGTCGGTCAGGCGGGCGATACCTTGGATGTAGACGTTGCGCAGCCCGCGCTTGAACAGCTGAGTGCACAGGGTGGCGACGCTCACTTTTTTCAGGCGTGCCAGGGTATCGGGGTTCATCGTCGACATGGGTGGTTGGTTCGGGTGGGTGTACGGTTGATTTGATTGACGGGCATGTTCAGTCGGCGGTCGCGCCGGATTTCTTCACCAGCGCGGCCCAACGCGGGATTTCCTTCGACATATGCGCGGCCAGTTCAGCAGGCGTGCTGGCGACGATCTCCATGCCGAACTGCTTGCCGAGCTTGTCGCCTTCGGCCGACTTGAGGATCTTCACGATCTCGGCGTTGAGGCGTTGCACGATCGGCGCAGGTGTGCCCTTCGGCGCATACACGGCCTGCCAGGAGGCCATGTCGAACCCCGGCACGCCGGATTCGATCATGGTCGGCAACTGCGGCGCCAGTGGAATGCGCTGCGCGGTGGTGGTGGCGAGCAGCTTGAGCTTGCCGGCCTGCACCAGCGACAGGCCGGCCGTCATCTGGTCGAACATGAAGGTCACCTGACCGGACGACACGTCCAGCATCGCCGGCGGTGTGCCCTTGTAGGGAATGTGGCGCAGCTCCACGCCGATAAGGTCCGCCATCAGTTCACCGGCCAGGTGCGTGGAGGTACCGGAGCCTGAGGATGCGAAGGTGCGGCGCGCCGGGTCTTTCTTGAGCAATGCGATCAGGTCGGCCACCGAGTTCACACCCAGGGACGGGTTCACGTACAGCACGTTCGGCAGGGTGGCCACGAGCGTGATCGGCTCGAAGTCCTTCACCGGATCGTAAGGCAGGTTCTTGTACAGGCTGGCGTTGATGGCATGCGTGCTGATGGTGCCGCCAAAGAGCGTGTAGCCATCCGGCTTCGACTTGGCGACGTAGCCCGCGCCGACGGCACCGGCCGCGCCCGGCTTGTTCTCGACCACCACCGGTTGCTTGAGCAACTCGCCCAGCTTCTGCGCGATGGTGCGGCCGATCACGTCGGTCGAACCGCCCGGCGTGAACGGGACCACATAGGTGATCGGCTTCGCCGGCCAGGCGGCTTCCTGGGCGCAAGTCATCGGCGCCGCTGTGCAAAAGCCGGCAAATACTAGAGTGGCAAGTGCCTTGCGGCGCATGCGTGAGGCACTCATGTCAGGTCCTTCCGGAAATGGGGGGAATCGCGCGACTCAATCGGCGCGAATACCCTTTTCGATGATGATGCGTGCGTACTTGCGGCGGTCCCCTTCAATCACCGCGGCGAACTGCGCGAGTGTCTCGCCGCGCGGCAGGGCGCCCTGGGAAATTAGGGTTTGCCGTGTTTCCGGCAGAGAGACGATGTCATGCGTATCGGCCGCAACCTTGTCGATGATCGCCGCGGGTGTGCCGGCCGGTGCCATCAGGCCAATCCACGAGCCCGACTCGTAGCCGGGCACGCCGCTCTCGGCCAGTGTGGGTGTGTCAGGCAGCGCTGGCGAGCGCGTCTTGCTGGATACCGCCATGCCGTTGAGCTTGCCCGCCTTGACCTGCCCCACCGCCTCGAGGATGGTGGTGAAGAGGATGTTCACATGCCCGGCGATCAGGTCGGCCACCGCCGGCCCGCCGCCCTTGTAGGGCACATGCAGCATCCGGATGCCCGCCATGTTCTGGAAAATCTCCGCCGCCAGGTGTGGTGCTCCGCCAGCGCCTGAACTTGCAAAGGTGAACTTGCCCGGCTGTGCCTTCGCCGCCGCGATCAGGTCGGCCGGTGTTTTTTCCTTCAGGCCGGTATTGGCCAAAAGAACCAGCGGCAGGTCGGCCACCATCACCACGGACACAAGTGCGGTGTCGGCGTCGTAGGGCAGTTTCTTGTAGAGGGACTGGTTGATCGCGATGGTGCCGACGTTGCCCATCACGAAGGTGTAGCCATCCGGTTTGGACTTGGCCGCAGCGTCCATGCCGACGATGCCGGCGGCACCGCCGCGATTTTCCACCACGACCGATTGACCCCACTTCTGGGTCAGTTTTTGCGCGATCAGGCGCGCGCCGACATCGGTGCCACCGCCTGGAGGAAACGGCACAATCATCGTGACCGGGCGAGCCGGATAAGGGGCCTGGGCCACGGCGATGCCGGCCGCGAGGCACAGGAGAACTGCCGAAATCAGGTTTCGCATGGCGATCTGGCGGTCCCTTGACGGGGCCGCCGTCCGTGGCTGTTGATCAAGCGGCGCCGTGGGATTCTACGTACAGCGCGTACATCGAGTGGCAGCTCGCCATGTAGAGCCGGTTGCGCTTCGGTCCGCCGAAACACAGGTTGGCACAGCGCTCCGGCAGCTTGATGAAGCCGATCGCCTTGCCCTGCGGATTGAACACCATCACGCCGTCGAGGTCTTCGGGCTTGCCACGCAGCTGGAAGACCTTGCGGCCACCCATCTCGCTCGCTTCGGATTGCAGCGCGCCATTGCTGCCCCAACCGCACCACAGGTTGCCGTCGCGATCGACCTTGAAGCCGTCGAGCGAGCCGAAGTCTGCCGCGTCGACGACCTTGGTCTTGTTCGACAGGCTGCCGTCACCACCGACATCGTAGGCCCAGATGCTGCGGTTGGGCGTGCCGCGCCATTCCACAACGTAGAGTTTGGATTCGTCGGGGGAAAAGGCCAGGCCATTGGGGTTGACCATGTCGGTGATCACCGCGCTGATCTTGCCGTCGGCCGTGATGCGGTAGACGTTGGTGGTTGCCTGCTCCGGCTTGGCGCGCGAGCCTTCCCATTCGCCGTTGATGCCGAACAACGGGTCGGTGAACCAGATGCTGTCGTCGTTCTTGACAACGATGTCGTTGGGGGCGTTCAGGCGCTTGCCCTCGAAGCTGTCGGCCAGCACGGTGAGCTTGCCGTTCTTCTCGGTCCGCACGACGCGGCGCGTGACCGAATGTTCGCAGGTGATGAGGCGGCCCTGGCGATCACGGGTATTGCCGTTCGCGTAGTTGGCAGGCGACTTGAAGACGGTGAATCTGCCGTCCTTCTCGCTGTATTTCATGATGCGGTTGTTCGGAATGTCGCTGACCAGCACATGGCCTTCTTCGCCCGGTTTGGCGCCGGGGAAATACACCGGCCCCTCGGCCCAGCGCATGCCAGTGGCCACCTGCTCCAGCGTGCTGCTGTAGATGCGGTATTTGGCGAACGACGGGTCGAGAATCAGGACCGCCGGATCGGGATAGCGCTGGTTCGGCCTGAACTCGAAAGATTGCGCGCCGGCCAATGTCGATACCGCGCCGGCGGCGACACCGGTGAGCAGGCGGCGACGTGAAAGCCCTTTGTGTTCGATTGCCCGGTTTGCAGTGTTGTCTTGCATGCTTGGTCTCCTCGGTTCTGGATGCTTTGGTTTTTGTCGCCTGGATTTGCGGTCATTCAATCCCGGACATCTGAGCTTTCCATTCGAGCGACATCGCCAAGTGGCTCGATGTTGCTCGAACGGAAACAGGACTTCACTGCGGCCTGGAAAATCCCGGAAATGTTACCGGTAACATGAGAAAGTTTATCTGCGGAACAAGGCACCGTCAAGGTGCGCTCGGCTACAAGGTGGCGCGCTCGACGATGGAAAAGCCGATGTCGCGCACACGCTCGCCGGGGTCGTGCCCGGACACGCGATCGATGATGAAACGGGCGGCCTGCCTGCCGATGGCGGTGCCGTCGATGCGCACCGTGGTGAGCGCCGGATGGGTATGCGCGGCGAAGGCAAGATCGCCGAAGCCCACCACCTTCAAGTCAGCCGGGATGGCCAGGCCACGGGCCTGTGCTTCGGTGAGCACGCCGTGGGCAAGCAGGTCGGAACTGCAGTAGACGGCATCGGGTGCGGATGCCCGTTGCAGCAATTCGGCAAGCGCTCCGCGTCCTTGGGCCAGGCTCGAAGGCGCCACCACCGTGATCACCGTTGGCGCCGCCATGCCAGCAATCCGCGCAGCGCGTTCGAAGCCCGACCGGCGCAAGCCGGCCCGATGGTCATCGGCGGTCACAATCGCCGGTCGGCGCGAGCCGGCCGCCTGCAGCCTCGCGGCCACAGCCTCGCCCACGCGTTCGTGCGAAAAACCCACCAACATGTCGATCGGCGTCGGGGTCAGGTCCCAGGTCTCCACCACCGCGATGCCGGATGCCGCCAGGCGCCTGCGCCCCTCCGATGAGTGCAGTACACCGGTCAGGACGATGCCATCCGGCCGGCGGCCGATAAGCGCGTCGATCAGGGCGTCCTCGCGCGACTTGGCGTAGCCGCTCTGGCCGAGGATCAACTGGAATCCGGCACCCTCGAGTTCCTCGGTGAGCGCCTGTATGGTTTCCAGGAATACCGAGCCTGCGATGGCGGGGATCAAGGCGGCCACCAGGCGGCTGCGCGCCGAAGCCAGTCCGCCGGCGAGCAGGTTGGGGACGTAACCGGTGCGGGCAATCGCGTCGCGCACGCGGGCCAGGGTTTCGGCGCTCAGCGCCTCGGGTGTATTGAGGGCGCGCGACGCAGTGATCACCGAGACGCCGGCCAGTTTGGCCACGTCGCGCAAGGTGATGCCGCCGGATTTGCGGCGCGGGGCGCGCGGAATCTGATTGGTGCGTCGGGCGCCGGTAACCATCCAGGAATGTTACCGCTAACTTGTCAGTAAGGCGAGGCTCGCCATGGACTTCCCGAAGCGGTGGTCCGTGCCGGCCGGATCAAGTGGCGGCTTGAGGGGCGGCAAACTCCGGGCCCGTGTAGTCTTCCGTCAGGCGCAACAGGCCGGACTTGATGTCTGCCGCGAGCACGGCTATTTCGGCGCGGACCGCCGGAGCTACCTGAGGCGCCATGGCGAGGAAAACCGCTTGCGCATCCTCGCTACCCAGTTTGCGCAGTTCACCCCCAACCAGGGCGCCGTTCATCAGGCGGTCCACCCATGATTCGACCAGGCGTCCGGTGTTGGCGACAGCCGAGGCGACAAATACCGTGGGGTCTACGACCGTCCAGTCACGCACGTTGCCGATCTGCATGACGCCGCGTTCGCGGCATGCGGCGATCGCGCCACTGCGGCCGCCATTGAGCATGGTGTAGATGATGTCGGCGCCGGCGTTGATCTCGGCCAATGCCGCACGATGGGTGACAAGGTTGTCCTCCTGGGTACCGCAAAAGCAGGTGAGCAATCCGGCCTGCGGGTTGGTATGCCGCACCCCCTGGGCATAGGCCGCACGGCTGCGCAACCCGGGTGCAATGCGGATGCCGGAAAGGTGGCCGACAATCCCGCTTCGCGTCAGCCGGCCCGCCAGCGCACCGGCGAGAAAAGCCGACTCCGGCTGTGCAATCGTGTAGCAGGAGAAGTTCGCGCCGCACACGGCTCCATGGGTGGAAAGAAACCGGATACCCGGGTAGCCTGGCGCGGTGGCCGCCACCGCCTCATCGCTGCGGCCGCCATGTACGACGATCATTTCCGGCAAACTGCAGGCGGCCGCGTCGATGGCGCAAACCAGGGCAGCGGTTTCGGTACCGACATGCTCAACGTGGTGGAATTCCAGACCATGGCGTCTGCTGGCCGCCAGGGCACCCTGGTAGCCCGACTCGATGAAGCCGCCGTCGTCCGCGCGCCCGGCGAGTATCGCGGTAAGTTGTCTTGTCTTGACGCCCATGTCGTGTGATGTAGTGTGCGGGGCAGGGTTTGCCGGAGGTCCAGTTTAGCGTCGTGGGTGTTGGCGGCAAACTGGTCCTGTTCTTGCTCCATGTTCTTGCTCCAGATACCGGATTGCAGGCACCGGCCTGCCTGCTGAAGGAGAGCTTTGATAAAGCGGATTTTCTCGCACGCGATTTTCGGGCTTGCGGTCATCCTCGCCATGCCGATGGCGGCCTCCGGGCAGGAGGGCGTTTGGCCGGCGCGTGCGATCAAGCTTGTGGTCACCTTTCCGCCGGGCGGCACCAGTGACCTGGTGGCGCGCCTGATTGCTCCCCGGCTATCGGTTGCACTGGGCCAGCAGGTTGTGGTCGAGAACCGTCCGGGTGCGGGCGGAATCGTGGGCGCCGATGCGGTAGCGAAATCGGCGCCCGACGGCTATACGCTGGTGGTATCGACAGTCGGATCGCATGGCATCGGCCCAACACTCAATCGCAACATCAAGTACGACGCGGTGGCCGATTTCACGCACCTCATCCTGATCGGCGCAGTGCCGCATGTATTGCTGGTCAATCCGAAAATGCCTGCGAAAAATCTCCAGGAACTGATCGCGCTGGCGCGCGCGCAGCCAGGCAAGATCAACTACGGCAGCGGAGGGTCGGGGTCGATCAATCATGTGACCGGTGAACTTTTCCGATCCAGGGCGAGGGTGGACATCGTGCACGTCCCCTACAAGGGGTCGGGCGCGGCCATCACCGACCTGCGCGGCTTCACCATCCCGGTCGCCGTCGACGCGCTGCCCGCCAACCTCGGTCTGATCAGGAGCGGCGAGTTGCGCGCCCTGGCCATCACCAGCCCGCAGCGTTCGCCATTGGCGCCGGACGTGCCGACTTTCGTCGAGCAGGGCTTCGCCGATGTCGTGGTCGACAACTGGATCGGCATATCCGGGCCCGCGCGCTTGCCCGAAGACGTATCCAGGCGGCTGGTGGCCGAGACCGGGAAAATCCTCGCCATGCCGGATGTGCTTGAAAAGCTGCGTGAATGGGGCATGGCGATGTCGGTCAAGACCATGGCTGACTTCAGTGCCTTCGTGCGCGCTGACATCGCCAGGTGGCGGCCGGTGATCATCAATTCCGGCGCCCAGATCGACTGAAGCGTGCCTGCCGCGCGGATAGCGGGAGTTCTTTTCGGGCCGCGGGACGCCGGCAGTTTTGTGGTCGCCGGGCAGAATGCGTTCGAGCGCGCGCGGGTGAATCTGGGCGCCGACGTCACGACTTATTGGCTGGAAGAGCGCGAATCCGGCCTGCGTATTGCGCGGTTGCGAGCGATCGTTGAAGCCGGTATCGACCTGCTCGTGCTGCATGGCGCGCAGGGCGAGGTGCCGGCAGCGGTGCTGGCAGGCGAGTTTCCGGGAACGGCGTTCTCCTTGACGCAGGGCCGGATCGCAGCCGGCAATGTCGCGTCCTACGAGGTGCTGCTGGAGCAACCTGCTTTCCTTGCAGGGGCTCTCGCCGGGTGGATCAGCCGCAGCGGTGTCGTCGGGCATTTGTCCGGCGAAAGAGTGCAGGCGGGCATGAAGGGGCGCGCAGCGTTTGCGGGCGGTTTGCGTTGGGCGCTGCCCGGCGCGCGATTCCTTACGGTGTTTTGCGGCGCCCAGCATGACCCCGCGCTCGCTTCGCACTGGGTCAAGGCGCAGGCGGCGGCAGGCGCCGATATGGTGTTCACGATGCTGGGGGCCGGCCGTGATGGCGCCATCGACGCGTGTCGCGCAGCGGGCGCGCGCCAGATCGGTGATGGCGTGGACTGGTGTGACGTACACCCGGACGTGTTTGTCGCCTCCGCCGTGGCGGATTCCGGATGGGCGTCATATCAGGCGATCGACGACTTTCTGGCAGGGCGGTGGCGCCCCGGGACCAGACGCACCACCGGACTGGAAGACCCGCGTGTTTGCAGACTGGCCATGGGCCGCGACGTCGACGCCGGGCTGGGAAGGCGCATCGCCGCCTTGTCCCGCGACATCCTCTCCGGAACCGTGAAGGTGCCAGATGACTGGCAGGGCGAGGAATTCGCGGCGGGCCCTGGACTTCAATAGATGGTACAAAGCTTGCTGAATCTTTCTGAAGCTTGCTGGGACCGGCTTGCACTATTGGATGCAGTCAACAACAAAAGGGAAATCAGGATGCGCAGTCATCGTAAGTACGTTCACCAACTAGCCGCAGCGCTCCTGGCCTCGTTTGCCTTGTGCTCCGCTGCCCCGGTCTCCGCCCAGGGCACCCTGCGCATCGCCATGACCGCCGCCGACGTGCCGATCCCGAACGGGCAGACCGACCAGGGGGCCGAAGGCATGCGCTTCATCGGCTACACCCTGTTCGACTCGCTGATCTTCTGGGATCTTTCGTCGGCCGATAAGGCGAGCAAGCTGGTGCCGTCGTTGGCCACGGAGTGGGCGGTCGATCCAAAGGACAAGACCCGCTGGGTTTTCAAGATCCGCGAAGGCGTGAAGTTCCATGATGGTTCGGCCTTCACCGCGCAATCGGTGGCATGGAATTTCGACAAGATCCTCAACAACGCCGCGCCGCAGTTCGACCCCAAGCAGGCCGCGCAGGGGCGCTCGCGCATTCCATCGGTAAAGGGCTATCGCGCGATCGACGACCGCACCTTCGAGATCACCACCGCCGAACCGGATGCCCTGCTTCCGTACGCAGCGGCGTGGATCGTCATGTCCAGCCCGGCGGCCTGGGAAAAGGCCGGGCGCAACTGGGACACGTTCACCAAGGCTCCCTCCGGGACCGGCCCGTGGAAGCTGGACCGCTACGCCCCGCGCGAGCGGGCTGAACTGGTGCCCAACAAGGAGTACTGGAACAAGGCGCGCATTCCCAAGGCGGACCGCATGGTGCTGTTGCCGATGCCGGACCCGCTGGCGCGCGTGGCCGCCCTGCGTTCGGGACAGGTCGACTGGATCGAGGCGCCGCCCCCGGACGCGGTCGACAGCCTCAAGAAGGCCGGCTTCGCCATCACCAGCAACGTGTATCCGCATGTGTGGCCCTGGCATTTCAGCCGCGTCGAAGGCTCGCCCTGGAACGACATCCGCGTGCGCAAGGCCGCCAACCTGGCGATCGACCGTGCCGGCATGAAGAAGCTGCTGGGCGGCTACATGGTCGAAGCCAAGGGCATGGTGCCGCCCAATAGCCCGTGGTTCGGCAAGCCTTCGTTTGATGTTCGTTACGACCCGGCTGAAGCGAAGCGCCTGATGAAGGAAGCCGGGTATTCGAAGGAGAAGCCGCTGGTGGTCAAGGCCATCATCTCGACCTCCGGCTCCGGGCAGATGCAGCCGCTCATCATGAACGAGCTGATCCAGCAGAACCTGGGCGAAGTGGGCATCAAGGTGAACCTCGAGGTCACGGAATGGAACGCGCTGCTCGCCAACTGGCGTGCAGGCGCCAAGGACGGCACCACCCGCGGCGCTTCGTCGACCAACTCGTCCTATTTCAGCCAGGACCCGTTCACGGCGCTGATTCGCCATCTCGATTCAGGACTGTTTCCGCCCAGGGGCACCAACTGGGGCTACTACAGCGACACCGAGATGGACACCATATTCAAGGTGATCCGCTACAACTTCGATGCCGAGATCCAGGCCAAGGCGATCGCACGTGCGCACGAGAAATTCGTCAACGACGCCTTGTTCCTGTTCGTCGCCCACGATGTGGGTCCGCGCGCCATGTCGGGCAAGGTGAAGGGCTTCATCCAGGCGCAGAACTGGTACCAGGACTTCTCGCCGGTGAGCGTGGTGAAGTAGCGCCAACCCGGTTGCCCGGACGCATGCGTTCATGCGGCCGGGTAGCGACCTGATTCCCAATGAGCGGGGTCCGTCTCCTGCCCGAGAATGCCCTGCGTGGGCAAGCCCAGCCCGTCGCGATGGAAACGCAGCCACCGCTCCAGGTCATCAACCGTGAGGTTTATGACGGTGACACGCGGCTTCATTCGCGGATTTCGGTTTCGACCAGCTGGGCCAACAGGACCAGGGATTCCTGCCATCCCATGTAGCAGGCCTCCGGCGGGATGACCGCCGGAATGACTTCCTGGGTGATGTTCACCTCGGTACCGCAGAACACGGCGCGCAGCGATACGGTGGTCTGCATGGTTCCGGGCAGGTTGGGATCGTCGAATACGGCGGTGTAGCGGAGTTTTTCGCCGGGCACCAGTTCGAGGTATTCACCGCCAAACGAATGGCCCTGGTTCATCGTGAAGTTGTTGAACGACATCCGGTAGCTGCCGCCCACTTTCGCGTCCATGTGGTGCACCTTGCCGGTAAAGCCGTAAGGCGGCAGCCATTTGGCCAGTGCATCGGCGTCCAGGAAGGCGCGGTAAATACGTTCCGGCGGGGCGCGCAGGACGCGATGGAGTCGAACGGTATGGGTGGTCATGATGAGCTCCGGAGTTGCAGGAAGGCCCTGCGGTACTGACGACGAGCAAGGCCACGCGTTATCGACATGCGCGCCTCGCGGAGCAAGCCGTCAGGCAATCAGGCGCATGCCGCCGCGGTTCACGGCTTGCCGATGGCCATGCGAACGCCGGTCAGCACGCAGGCAAGGCCGATGGTCGCAAGGAACAAATGCGCGGTCAGCGAGTAATGCGACCAGCCGAGCAAGATGCCCAAGCTGATGGAGATTGCGCCAAGGGTCAGGCCAAGGCTGCAGTCGCCGCGCCGCGCGATGCGTTCGCACACATATCCGCCGAGGATCGAGCAAGCAAAGCCCAGCAGGGTGCTGGCGATGAAATACCAGGACCATGCCGGTGCATCGACCATCGCCTGGTTGACCTGCTCCTGCGTCGCGCCTGCACTGGCCATCTGGAACCCGTAGACCAGGCCCAGAAGGCCGCCGCCAAGCAGCGTGCCGCCAATATCGGCAAGCAGGCCGAAACTGATGGCCTTCAATGCGGATCCTGGCGGCTTTTGCGGATCGCGAACCTCGCTCGAGGGCGGGGTATAGGGATTGGTCATGGGAAATCAGACCACAGAAGGATGTCGCGGGCAAGGGGCCGGAGACTTCAAGGCTTTGCCTCAGTCTTTGCGGGGCGCGTCGCCCCGGAATCGGCTGGCGGTGCCGTTTTGCTGCCGTCGGTCAGCGTCATCAGGATGTCCGCGTACCACGCGCAGTTCAGGCCCAGCGATTCGTCCTGTTCGAGGTCGCGGTCGCCGATGTCGAGGCGAGCGGAATGGATGCCGAGCAGTTTCCAGGGCAGGTCGCCAGCGCCGGGCGCCTGCGCGGCGCGCATCACCACCGGTGCGCCGCTGGTGCCGCGGTGGGTGCGCGCATCGGTGAGGAAGTAGCCCTGGCCCTGGAAGCGCAGGCCGAAGGCGCTGGCGATCACCGCCTGGCGCACCACCGGCAGGTGGTGCAGGGTGTCGTGGAAACCCAGCGGAAAACCGACAATCAGTACCGGGGCGCCGACTTCAACGTCGTCCAGCGAGGCCTGCAGGTGCTCCGGCGTGAACGCGTGCAGCACCACCGGATCGGGCAGGGCGCTGCGCTCGAGTTCGATGACGGCCACATCGATGGCGCTGCCGGCGTCGCGGCCGGTGCGCCAGATGCTCTTGCCGTCACGGTAAAGCGGCAGCGAAAAGCCGGTGGCGCGGGTCAGGTTCTGCTCATCGACATGCAGGTCGATGGCGATCCGGTCCGGGAAGTGTCGGGTGGGTTCGTCGATGAGCACGTGGCGGCTGGTCACCACATAGAGACGCCCGTCACGGGCGAAGAAAAAGCCGCTGGCGTTGGTGAGAAGCCGGCTGCCGCTGTAGGTGCCTACCCTCGTCGCGGCAAGCAGCAGCGGTTCTGTCATGGCGCGCGGCGCCTGCTAGGGCTGTGACTTGTCGGCATCGGGTGCCGGAGTCTGCGTGGCGGGTTGCGCGTCATCCTCGGGCGCGGCGGAATCCTGGCCGGAGGCCTTCCTGAGCTTTTTCTCTTCCTTCTTCTGCTTCTTGGCCAGGTCGCGCTGACGTTTCTGGAATGCGTAGTTGGGCTGCACCATAGGGCGGTTTATCCATGCGGTCAGGGGTCGGCTTCACAGGGTACGGCATTTCCTTGCCGGCCGCAGAATCACCGCCCGGTGCGTCATCCACACGCGCCGGCAAAGCCTACTTGTCGGCCACCCTGGTCGGACCTTCCCAATCGCCCCCGAGGGCCTTGATGAGGAATACCGTGACCAGCAGGCGCTGGCCCTGCAACTGGGCGGCCAGGCGCTCGCTGGCGAGCAGGCTTTGCTGCGCCGTGATCACGTCCAGCGCGGTGGCGATGCCGCCCTCGTAGCGGGTGGTGGCGATGTCGAGCACGCGGCTGGCGCTGGCCACCGCCACCTTTGCCTGCGCATGCGCACGCTCGAGCGCGCCCAGCCCGATGATGCCGTCCTCGGCTTCCTGCATGGCGACCAACACCGTACGACGGTAGGTCGCCACCGTTGCTTCGTAGCCTGCTTTGGTGCTCTCGATGTTCGCGCTGATGCGTCCGCCGTCGAAAAGCGGCTGCGCGAGGGTAAAGCCGAGCGACCAGATGCCGCTCGGGCCGGTGAACAGGAGTCGCTCAAGCCTGCTCTGGCTGCCGATGAGTGCCCCCAGGTTGACGCTGGGATAGTAGGCCGCGCTCGCCACGCCGATCTGCGCATTGGCAGCCGCCATGGCCCGTTCCGCGGATGCGACATCCGGGCGACGCTCCAGCAGGTCCGAGGGCACGCCGATCGGCACAGGGGGGGGCTCCGCCGACCTCGCCAGTGGCGCGAGCGAAAACTGCGGTGCCGGCGTTCCGGTCAGGGTGGCGATGGCATGCTCGAATTGCGCACGCGTGCGCCGCAGGACATCCACCTGCACCAGCGTGCTGTCAAGCAGGGCCTGGGGTTGCGCGACATCCAGCCCCGAAGCGGCACCCAGTTCGCGCCGGTTCCTGGCCAGGTTGAGTGAGCGCTTCTGCAACTCGATGTTGCGCGCAAGCACGTCCTGCTCGATGTCGATCGCCCGCAGGTTGAAGTACGCAGTGGCCAGGTCGGTGGTCAGCAGCAGGCGAACGTTCTCGAAATCCGCGGCGGACTGTTCGGCTATCGCCTTGGCGCCCGCTACCAGGCCGCTTACCCGGCCTGCGAGGTCGACCTCGTAACTCGCGGTGAGTCCCAGCACCATGTCGGTCTGCGTGGTGCTGAAATTGGGAGCGTTGTTGTTGGTGAGCGGTCGATTCGCCGAGGTCCGCGATCGCACGTCCCGGCCGGTGACGCCGACCTGCGGATACTGTCCCGCCGAAGCACCTGCCAGCGCGGCGCGGGCCTGCGCCAACCGCGCACCGGCGATCACAAGATTCGGACTGTTGGCAAGGGCACGGGCCTGCAGGGCGTCCAGTTGCGGGTCGTTGAAGCGCAGCCACCAGGGGCCCTTCGGCACGTCATCACTCGGCTTGCCTACGCGGAACGGTTCCTCGACTTTCCAGCCCTGCGGCATCTCCAGTTGCGGCCTTTTGTATTCCGGGCCGACCGCGCATGCGGCCAGGAGCGCCGGCAGCAGCACGGCGGCACAGCGCAGGCGGGGAAGCCTCATGACTTTTCCTTGGTCGCCGGTGCCGCGGCCGGCGCCCCTTTGGCGGGCGCGTCCGGCGAGCCCTTGGTCGCATCCTTGGCCGGTGCATCCGCGGTGACGGTCACCTTGGTGCCATCGGTGAGCGAGTCGGACGGGTTCAAAACCAGTTGGTCCTTGGCGGTCACGCCTTCGATCAGTTCCACGGTCTGGCCGTAGTTGCGTCCCACACGCACCGTCTTCAGGCGCACCACGCCGCCGTTCTCGACCACGGCGACGCGCATGCCATCGCCGCGGATGAGCAGGGCGTTGGAGGGAATCGTGAGTCCCTGGCCGGCCGCCAGCTGCAGGGCGGCCTGCACGTATGCGCCGGGCATCAACAGGTTTTCCTTGTTCGCGAGGTTGATCTCCACCTGCATGGTGCGGGTGGCGGTATCGATCGCGCCGGAGGTGCGCACCACCTCACCCTTGAAGGTCTGGCCACGCAATTCGGATTGCGTCACCGGGACCTGCTGTCCGACCTTTACAAGGTGGGCGTAGGCCTGCGGCACATTCACGTACAGGCGCAGCGATTCGGCCTGCGCCATCACGAACAGGGGACGATTGCCACCGGCGTCGATGAGGTCCCCCACATCCACGTTGCGGCGGATGATGACGCCGGTGAACGGGGCGACCACACGCTTGAAGTTGGCCACCTGGCGCAGGCGATCCATGTTCGCTTCGGCGGCGGCCAGATTGGAGCGCGCCTGGGTTTCAACGCTGCGGCGCTCGTCGAGTTCCTGCTGCGAGACCGCGTCCTTCTGGCGCAGGGCCTCCCAGCGTTCCCGGGTGCTGCTGGCGATACCGAGCGCGGCAAGCGCCTGGTTGCGCGCGGCCACGCCTTGCGAGAGCTGCTGGTCGAGTTCCGGCGTCTCGATCTCGGCGAGCAGTTCGCCCTTGTTCACGCGGCTGCCGATGTCCTTGGTCCAGCGCTTGACATAGCCGCTGGCGCGCGAAGCCACCGGCGCCTGCACGAAACCCTGCAGGGTGCCGGGAAGTGCGAGCGTCTGGGTCGCCCCCGATTTCGGGTAGGCGGCCTTGACGTAGATGGCGGCGCGCGTGCCGACCTCGGCTTCCAGCACCTTGGCGTTGGCATTGCGGCTCACCAGCGTGCGGCCGGCACCCAGGGCCAGCAGGATCAGGATGATGACCGCCACGATCCAGGTACGGCGCACGATCTGCTCGCGCTTGAGCAGGTCGTGACCTTCGGCCGGATGCACAGGATGGATGGCGAGCTCGTGATGGCGTTGTTCGGTCATTGCTTCTACGACTCCTGCTGCGTGGCACCAACAGGTGCGGAGGGGGTTGAATGGGTAGCCGCGCGCGCGGCATGGCGGCGTGCCAGGCGCTGGTGCACGCCGGCGAACACCACGGGGACGAAGAAAAGGGTGGACACGGTGGCGAAGACCAGGCCGCCGATGACGGCGCGGCCGAGCGGGGCGTTCTGCTCGCCGCCTTCGCCTATGCCCAATGCCATCGGGATCATGCCGATGATCATCGCGAGTGCCGTCATCAGCACCGGGCGGATGCGGGTGGCACCGGCTTCCAGCGCCGCGGCCAATGCGGGTACGCCCTGCTGCTGCCGGTCACGCGCGAACGACACCAGCAAAATGCTGTTGGCGGTGGCCACGCCCATGGTCATGATGGCGCCGGTGAGCGCCGGCACCGAGAGCGTGGTGCCGGTGATGAAGAGCATCCAGGCGATGCCGGCCAAAGCGGCGGGCAATGCGGCCACGATGATGGCGGCGTCAACCCAGGACTGGAAATTGACCACCACCAGCAGGTACACCAGCACGATGGCCATCGCCAGGCCAACACCGAGGCCGATGAAGGAGTCCTGCATGGTTTGCACCTGGCCGCGCATCACCACCTGGCTGCCGCGCGGCAGCTTCGGTTTGACGGCGTCGATCTTCTCCTGCACCTGCTTTGCGACGCTGGCAAGGTCGGTGCCCTGCACGCTGACATACACGTCCACCACAGGCGTGATGTTGTAGCGCGACACCACCGCGAGGCTGCGGCTGGGTTTGGCGTCGACCAGGTTGCCCAACAGCTGCGTGGTGCCGGTGTTGGCGCCGCCTGCGATGCCGGCTGCGCCGGCGCCGACGGTGGTGCCGACGGGAATATTGAGCAGCGCGTCGAGCGAGTCCACCCGATATTGCGGGGTGGATATGGCGAGGTTGTAGACCACCCCGTTCTGCGGATTGAGCCAGAACGCCGGCTGGGTTTGCGTGCTGCCTGACAGGGTGATGAGAACGTTCTGGCCGACGTTGGCCGCCGATAGGCCCACCTGCTGCAGGCGGCTGCGATCCATCTGCAGGTCGATGGCCGGATTGTCGAGGCGCTGGTGCACATGCACGTCGACTGCGCCCGGGATCTTGTTGATTTCCTTGACCAGTTCGGCAGCCAGCTCGGCGTTCTTGGCCATCGCGGGGCCGGATAACTGCACATCGATGGCCGCCGGCAGGCCGAAGTTCAGGATCTGGGTGACGATGTCGGCCGGCTGGAAAAAGAACTCGATGCCGGGAAAGCGCTTCGGCAACTCGGCGCGCAACTGCGTGACGATCTCGTCGGTGGGACGATGGCCGTGCTTGAGCGACATCAGGATCTCGCCGTCGAGCGAACCGATGGTGCCGGAATTGCTGTACGAGAGGTTCAGGCCGCTGTTTGGCACGCCGAGGTTGTCGAGGATGGTTTCGAGCTCCGTGGGCGGCACCATTTCGCGAATGGCGGCCTCGATGGCATCGGCGATGCGCGCGGTTTCCTCGATGCGGGTGCCGGTGGGGGCGCGGAAATGCAGGCGGATCTGCCCGGCGTCGGCGCTGGGGAAGAAGTCGCGGCCCAGCAATGGATACAAGAGGCAGGAAAGCACACAGAAAGCCAGGAAGAACAGCGAGAACGAGCGCCGCCTGCCCAGGATGATGGACAGGATCAGCGCATAGGCGCGTCGCACGCGCTCGAACTGCGCGTCGAAGGCCAGGTACAGGCGCTGCAGCATGCCGGGCTTTGCCTGCGTGCCGGCAGCCGCGGCCGCGGTGGCCGCCGCATGCGATCCGCGCATGAGCAACATGACCAGCGTGGGCACCAGGGTCCGCGACAGGATGTAGGAGGCCACCATCGCGAACACCACCGCCTCGGCCAGCGGCACGAACAGGAAACGCGCCACGCCGGAGAGGAAGAACATCGGCACGAACACGATGCAGATACAGACGGTGGCCACGAAGGCAGGCACGCCGATTTCATCCGCACCCACCAGGATGGCTTCCTCAAGCGGCTTGCCAAGGTGCAGATGCCGCTCGATGTTCTCGATGGTGACGATCGCCTGGTCCACCAATATGCCCACCGAGAGCGCCAGCCCCCCCAGGGTCATCAGGTTGAGGGTTTCTCCGAGCGCCTGCAGCACCAGGATGGAGGCCATGATCGAAAGCGGGATGGTCAGCGCGATGATCACCGTGCTGCGCCAGTTGCCGAGGAACAGCAGCACCATCAGGGCGGTGAGGCCGGCGGCGATCAGCGCCTCGACCACCACCCCCATCACCGCGGCTTTCACGAACACCGACTGGTCGAACAGCGTGGCGACCTTGATGTCCGGCGGCAGGATCTGGGTGGCGCGCGGCAGCAGGTTGCGCAGGTTCTCCACGATGTCCAGTGTGGAAGCGCTGCCGTTCTTGAGGATGGAAAGCAGCACGCCGCGCTCGCCGTCCTGGCGCACGATGTTGGTCTGCGGGTTGAAGCCGTCGCGCACTTGCGCCACGTCGCGCAGGTAGGTGGTGGCTCCGCCGCCGGTGCGCACCGGCATGTCGTTGAGCCCGCTGATGGCGTCCGGCGAGGCGTTCATCTTGACGCTGTATTCGGTTTCACCCAGCTTGGCGGTGCCGGAGGGCAGGATCAGGTTCTGCGCATTGATGGCGTTGACCACGTCCGACGGGGCGAGGCCGCGCGACTGCATCGCCGGCAGGTCGAGGTCGACCGAGATCACGCGGATCTTTCCGCCATAGGGGAACGGGATCGCCACGCCGGGCACGGTGACCAGTTGCGGGCGCAACTGGTTGACGGCCGCGTCAAACACCGCGTTCTCGGGCAGGGTGGGCGAGGACAGCGCCAACTGGATCACCGGAATGCTCGATGCTGAATACTTGATCACCAGGGGCGGGGTAATGCCGGGCGGCAACTGGCGTACTTGCGGCTGCATTGCCGCAACCACCTGGGCGATGGCGGTCTGGATGTTGGCATTGGGCTGGAAGAACACCTTGATCACGGTGATGCCCGGCAACGAGGTCGACTCGATGTGCTCGATGTCGTTCACCGTGGTGGTGAGTCCGCGCTCGCTCTGACCGGCGATGCGCTGGCCCATCTCCTGGGCGGACAGTCCGCCGTAGTTCCAGATGATGGAAATCACCGGGATGTTGATTTCCGGGAAGATGTCCGTCGCCATGTTGCGCAGCGAAAACGGGAAGGCCAGCACGATCAGCATCGCCATCACGATGAACGTGTACGGACGCCGCAGCGCCAGTGCGACCATGGATAAGGGCGAAGCGTCCTTCAATGCGGATGAAGTCATGGCATTCCGTCAGGGATCTCAGCGATGTCCAGCAAGGTTCGCGCCGGATCGGTCTCGTGCCGACTAATGACATTGGCATGGACGGAAACGTCAAGACCAATGCCGCGCGAGAACACCAAAGTATACGTAGTTACCCGTATATGTCACTAGGGACGGGACATTTTCGACGGTTGCGGTCGCGGCAGGTACGGGAAGCCCTTGAGTTGGGGATAATCGGCCATCCCGCCAATTTTTTCGTGAGTCCCGCATGCCGCGCATTCTTGTCCTGAATCCGAACACCACCGCCAGCGTCACCGATCTGGTGGCGCGTCATGCACGTGATGAGCTCGGTGGCGGCTTTGAGTGCCTGCCGGCCACGGTGCGCTTCGGCCCCAACTACATTTCCAGCGAAGCCGCCTACGCCATCGCCGGGCACGCGGCACTCGACGGGGTGGCCGAGTACGGCACGGGCGCCGACGCCGTGCTGCTCGCCTGCTTCGGCGACCCCGGCATCCATGCCTTGCGCGAGGTGTGCGCCATGCCCGTCATCGGCCTGGCCGAGGCGGCGATGCGCGAGGCGGCTGTCCATGGACGCTTTTCCATCGTGACCGGCGGTGTGCTCTGGAAACCCATGCTGGAGCGGCTGGCCGCTTCGCTGGGCTATGCGGATCGCATCGCGCGCATCCGCACGATCACGCTCACCGGCGCCGAGATCGCGGCGGACCCGGCCGGTGCCATCACGTTCCTTGCGGACGAATGCCGCGCCGCCGCCGCCGAGGACGGGGCCCGTGCGGTGATTCTCGGCGGCGCGGCGCTGGCCGGCATGGCCGCGCAGATCGCGCCGCAGGTAAGCGTGCCGGTGATCGACAGCGTGCTGGCGGGGGCGCGGGTGTGCGGTTCACTGGCACGCGAATTCGCCGCCGCGCCGAAGGCGGCGCCCGTCCTGCAGGCGGTCCCCACCAAGGGGATTGGCGCGGCGCTTGCTGCCCTGCTGGGTCGATGAGCGTCGTTGTCGAATGTGCGGTGACGGGCCACGATGTGCTTGGCGAGTGCCCGTTGTGGGACGAGCGTGGCGGCACCCTTTGGTGGGTGGACAGCCGGGCACCGGCGCTGCGTCGCTGGATACCGGGGGCAGCAGCGGTGGAGAGTTTTGCACTGCCGGAGGTGGTGGGCTCCATTGCCCTCGGCGAACAGGGCGGAATGCTCGCCGCCACGGCCTCGGGACTGCATGCGATCGATCCGCGTAACGGCCGGCCTACGCGCTTGTTCGACCCCGAGTCGCATCGGCCGGAAAACCGCTTCAACGACGGTCGCTGCGACCGCCAGGGACGCTTTCTCGCAGGCACCATGTCGGACCTGCGACGAGAGCCGACGGGCTCCCTTTATCGCTTCGACGCCGCGGGTACCTGCACGCGCCTGTTCGGCGACATCATCGTCCCGAACAGCCTGGCATTCAGTCCCGATGGCGCCACCATGTACTTCGCCGACACCTATCGTGATCGCATCATGGCCTTTGACTACGACACCGCGACCGGCACGCCCTCGGGCGGGCGCCTGTTCGCCAGCACCGTCGGGCATCAGGGCCGGCCGGACGGATCGTGTGTCGATGCCGAAGGCTACCTGTGGAATTGCGAATACGGCGGATGGCGGGTGGTGCGTTACGCGCCGGACGGCCGGATCGACGGCGCGATTCCGATTCCCGCCGCGAACCCCACCTGTTGCTGTTTTGGCGGGCCCGATCTGGGCACGCTCTACATCACCACCGCCACGCAGCGACTGACGGCGGATCAGCTTGCCGACCAGCCGCAGGCCGGGAGCGTGTTCGCGGTGCGGCCGGGTGTGCGCGGCTTGCCGGAGTCGCGCTTCGCCGGACAATAAAGGCCATTCACATCGAATCAGAGGAATTCCGGAACCCATGACCACTTCACGCCGCCCCCTGGGCAAGCTGCCCGATTCCGCCTTCGGCATGCTGGAACTGCCGCGCCTGTCCGCGGAACTTCTCGCCGGCTATCGCGGCCTGGGCGATCTGACCGGGCAGGTGTCCGACGCCATGGACCAACTCGGCATCACCGGCGTGGTGCCCGGCTCGACCCTGCGCCCGACCGACGCGACCGCGCGCATCGTCGGCCCGGCCTTGACGGTGAAGAACGTCAAGGTGGACAAGAGTGTGGCCGAGGCGGTCGCCGGCAAGGTCTCCGGACTGGGCGATATCGAGGCGCACAACCTGGCCGAACCCGGCGACATCCTGGTGGTGCAGGGCGTGCCCGGCGTTTCCAGCATGGGCGGCATCATGGCAACGGTGGCCAAGCGCGCCGGTGAGGCCGGAGCGATTGTCGATGGCGCGGTGCGCGACATCGACCATTCGCGCGCCATCGGCTACCCGGTGTGGTCTTCTTCGGTGAGCCCGATGACCGGCAAGTGGCGCATCCGCACCGTCGGTATCAATCTGCCGGTGGTGATCGCCGGCGTGGCTGTCAACCCTGGTGACCTGGTGCTGGCCGACGAGGTGGGCGTGTGCTTCATTCCGTTTGCCCGCGCGGCCGAGGTGTTGAGACTGGCGCAGGCGATCGGCGCATCCGAGGAGCGGCGCCTCAAGACGCTCGAGGCCGGCGTATCCCTCGCGGAATTTGCCGGCTTGAAGCCGCGCGCCTGAGCGGGGCGGCACCCGCTGCGCCGGGGTGCGTCAGTCCAGCTTGATGTTGTTCGCCTTGACGATCGGCGCCCACTTGGCCTTCTCGTCCCGGTGCGCGGCGCGGAACTCCTCCGACGAGCCGGGCGCGGGCAGGGCGCCCTGGGCGATAAGTTGCTGCGACACCTCGGCCGACTGCAAGGCGGCGACGGCTGCGCCATGCAGGCGTTTCTGGATGTCTGGCGGCGTGCCGGCCGGGGCGATCAGGCCGTACCAGTTGTCCGAAAGCACTTTCGGGTAGCCAACCTCGGCGGAGGTCGGCACATCGGGCAACATGGGGACGCGCTTCGCGCTGGTGATTGCCAGGGCCTTGAGCGTGCCGGCGCGCACATGCTGCAGCACCGCCGGTACGTCGGCGATCGTCATCTGTACCTGGCCCGCCAGCAAATCGACTACCGCCGGCCCGATGCCCTTGTAGGGCACATGCACGATGTCGATGCCGGCCTCGACCTTGAAGAGCTCGCAGGCCAGGCGGATGATCGAACTCGCGCCAGCCGAACCGTAGTTGAGCTTGCCCGGATTGGCCTTGGCATAGGCGACCAGCGCGGCGGTGTTGGCGAAGCCCAGTTTGGCATTGGCCACCAGCACCTCCGGTACCCGCACCACCATGGTCAGGTGCGCGAGGTCGCGGTCGGAATCGAAGGGCATCTTGTCGGTCATGAACTGCGCGGCCGACATGCCGGTGGCGTTGCCCAGGCCCAGGGTGTAGCCGTCCGGTGGCGCCTTCGCCACCGCGTCGATGCCGATGATGCCGCCTGCGCCGCCGCGGTTTTCGACGGTCACCGATTGACCCAGTTGCGCGCTCATGCCTTGCGCCAGGATCCGTGCGATGCCGTCGGCCGAACCGCCGGCCGCAAACGGCACGACAATCTTCAGCGGCCGGGATGGAAATGCCTGGGCGAAACCGGCACGTGACAGCGTCGCAGCCGCAAGCGGTGCGGCCAGCAGGGCGCGGCGTTTGTTCGAGATCATGGGGTCTCCGTCTGTTTTGTTGTGGTCGTGCTAGCGCGACTTGAAGCCATAGAATCGCGCCGGGTTATCCACCAGCACCGCCTGCAACGCCGCGCCGGGCGCGATGTGCTTCAGCAGGTCGGTAAGGGTGCCGTCATCCGGAATCGCGCCGAGGTTCGGGTGCGGCCAGTCGGTGCCCCAGAAGCAGCGGTCACCGAACTCGGCCACCAGCTTGGCGGCGAACGGCACCGAATCGGGCCACGGCGGCGGCAGGCTGGAGTTGCGCTCCGAGCCGCTCACCTTCATGTGGAAGCGCTTGTCCTGCATCAGGTCCAGCAAGGCGCGGAAGTCCGGCTGGTCGATGCCCTTGGAGGAATCCTGGCGGCCTTGATGGTCGATCACTACGGGGACGGCGGAGCGCTTCAGGATCGGCGCAAGCTCATGCACATGGTCACTGTGGAAATGGATCTGCAGGTGCCAGCCCAGTGGTGCCAGGCGCTCGGAGAGCCTGATCACGTCTTCCGGGTTGGCGCCCTTGCCAAGATGCTTCATGAAGTTGTAGCGCACGCCGCGAAAGCCGGCCGCATCGAGGCGCCTGAGTTCCGCATCCGGGACGTCGGTGGGCGCCAGGGCGACACCCAGGTAGTCACCGCCCTTGGCCGCGATGGCATCCTCGACCACGCTGTTGTCGAAACCATGGCAGGTCGACTGCACGATCACGCAGCGCGCGATCCCCAGCTTCGCGTGCATGGCGAAGAGCTTTTCCTTGGGCGCATCGGCCGGAATGAAGGGCGCGTCCTTCCAGTAGGGAAAGCGCGCCGCCGGGCCGAACACATGCACATGCGCGTCGCAAGAGAGCGGCGGCAGCGTGATGGTCGGCGCGCTGGGGTTTTCGAGGTAGGAAGGCTTGGGGGCGGTCATGGCAAGAGGGCGCTCAGATGAGTCGATCAGTGCCGATGACGACGCCGTCGTCATCGGCGTACAGCCATTCACCGGGGCGGAACACCACGCCGGCGAAGGCCACCGGCAGGGCATGTGTACCCTGGCCGCGGCGGTGGGCACCGGCAGGCGTATGCGACAGCGCCAGAATGCCGATGTCGAGCGTTTCGAGCTTTTCGATGTCGCGTACCGCGCCATTGATGATGATGCCGTCCCAGTGGTGCTTGTGGGCGTGTGCGGCCAGCGCTTCGCCGATCAGGGCGCGGCGCAGGCTGGCGCCGCCGTCGATCACCAGCACCCGGTGGAAGCCGGGCGCGGCGATGGCGTCATGTACCAGGCCATTGTCCTCGAACACCTGCAGGGTGGCGATCTGGCCGCTGAAGGTGGTGCGTCCGCCGTACTGGCGGAACACGGTCTGTGCGACCTGCACATGCTCGCCATGCCGGTCGCACAACTCGGCACATCGAAACGTCGCTGTCACTGGAGGTTCCCGCTCAACTTTCGACCGTGGGCACTTCTTCGGTGGCGAAATTGGCCGGCATGACAATTTCCAGCATTTCGATGTCCTCGCTGTGGCCGACCTCGCGGTGGCGGATCGAAGGCGGCTGGAACACACAGGAGCCCGCCTCCAGGCGAGTGACACCGGCTGTGCCTTCGTATTCGAAATCGACCCAGCCCTTCAGCACGTAGACCATCTGGAAATCGGTCTTGTGCAGGTGCGGCTGGCCGGAAAATTCGGCGCCCTTGGCGGCGCGGATCACATGGGCGACAACCTTGCCGTCGGTGGCGTCCTTGATGCCGAGGTCACGGTAGTCGAAAAACTCGCGCAGGCCGCTCTCGAACTTGGAGTCGCGGGCGTGGCTGACGGTGAATCCCTTGGTAGTCATGGTGTGTCTCCTCATTGAAGTTCCGGCGCCAAACGCCGCACTGGGCGCTCATGTTACTTCACCACGCGATGGCGCAATGGATGTTGCAAGTCCGTTCACGGATGCGAAGCGAGTGGGCGTGCGGACGTTCGCCAGGCACATCGCGCGCGCATGCAGGATTGGTGAAGATTTGAGAACGAGCTAGCTATCTAGCTATATAATGAAGGCGGAGTGCATTGATTGACATGCCTCTTCACATTCGGAGTGGTCCATGACCGAAGTTGCCCTTTTTGACGCGAAGAACCGGCTATCAGAGTTGATCGATCGAGTGCTGGCCGGGGAGACCATTGCTATCACCCGCCGCGGCAAGGTGGTTGCGCAACTGACGCCACCCGGGGCAGAAGACGCGATGTCGAGCGCGCGGGATGCGATCGACAGGTTGCGCGATTCGCGCAAGGGGGTGAGCTTGGGAGGCGTCAAGTCCCGCAAGCTCATCGCCGAGGGGCGTCGTTGAGCTCCGGCCTGGTTGTCGATGCGTCGGTGAGCGCCGCATGGTTCCTGCCCGACGAAGCGACGCCGTACACGGAAGCGGCCCTGCTGGCTACCGCGAACCGCGATGTCTGGGTGCCGGCGCTTTGGTTGCTCGAAATGGGCAACCTGCTCCTGAGCGCCCAGCGTCGCAAGCGCATCGATGAAGCCAAGCGTCGCGAACTGGTCCAGGCCGCCGCGGCCTTGCGCCTGCGTGTCGACCGCGAGCCGGTGCCGATGACCGAAATCGACGCGCTCGCCGCGCGGCATTCGCTCACGGCCTACGACGCGGCATATCTTGAACTTGCCCTGCGGCGCAAGTTTGCCATCGCCACTGTCGATACCGCTTTGTTGAAGGCGGCGCTGGCTGCGGGAGTCAAGCAAGCCGAACCCTGAATCTTTCGCCGACGTTTCATGCAATAGGGCGATGGAAGATGGGTCGACTGCCTTGTTTTCGGCGCAAGGCCGGCAGTCGGTACCTACTGCATGCGAATGGTCGTCAGGTCCTGGAACCAGTTCTGCGCCTGCACGAACCCCTTCACCTTGGCGCTCATGGCGCGCGGGTTCACGTCATGGGTGATGTCGATGAACAGCGCTTCGTCGACGAACTTGGCGTGGATGTCCTGCAGCACCTTGTTCTGCGCCGGGATGTCGAAGGTGGTCTTGGCCTTCAACAGGAGGGTATCCATGGCCTTGTCGCTGTAGTAGCCCCAGTTGGTGCCCTTTGGCGCCACCAGTTCGCTCTGCACGTGCCGCGTGAAGGCCGTGAACGGATCCTGGATGAAGTACGAGTAGTTGAGGGCGACCGCGCCGCGTGACGAGGGGTCCTTGGCGCCCGCCCGCCATGCCGCCACCAGCGCATTCCATTCCAGCACTTCGAGTTCAACCTTGAAACCGACTTCGCCCAGACTCTGCTGCAGCAGCTCGTTCATCGGCAGGGGCTGCATCATCCCCGAGCCGGACGCCGGGATCAGCACCTTGATGGCAAGCGGCCTGGCCTTGGAGTAGCCGGCTTCCGCCATCAGCTTCCTGGCCTGAGCGGAGTCGAACTTGTGCTCGGTGACCTTGCCGAACCACGCGTTGCCCGGGGCCACGAATCCCTTGGCCGGAATCGACAGGCCGCCCAGCAACTGGTTCATGCCGGCACGGTCGATCGCCAGGTTGGCCGCCTTGCGGATGCGGATGTCGTTGAAGGGCGAACCCTCAACGCGCGAAAGATGCCACACCCAGTTGTGCGGGTAGGCATTGGTGACGATCTGGAAGCCCGCGCCCTTGAGGCTGGTCACGGCATCGGGCGGCGGCGCCTCGATCCAGTCGACCTGCCCCGAGCGCAGCGCCGCGACCCGGCTGTTGGCCTCCGGCAAAGGGACCAGCACCAGCTTGTCCAGCTTCGGTATGCGGGTCTGGTCCCAATAGCCCTTGTTGGGGACCAGCTCGGCGCGCTCGCGCGGGGTCCATGCCGTGAGCTTCCACGGGCCGGTGCCCGAGGGCGTTTTTGCATAGGCCTCCCAGCTCTTGCCGAGCTTTTCCCAGTGCGCCGGGCTGGACATCGGAATCCACGCCAGTTGATATGGCAAGAATGCGTCGGGCTCGTTGGTAGTGATTTCAAGGGTGAACCGGTCCAACGCGCGGTACCTGGAAATGGCCGGAATCCGCGAGCGACCCTGGCCGGCCTGCTTGGCGTCGAACTGCGGCGCATCGGACTTGAGCAGCTTGTCGAGGTTCCAAACGGCCGCCTCGGCGGTGAATTCGGAGCCGTCATGGAACATCGCGCCCTTGCGGATACTGAAGATCCAGACCGCCTTGTTCTTGTCGTCGACCTTCCAGGCCGTCGCCAGACCGGGAACCAGGCCGGAAGCCTTGGTCGCCGAGCTCAGATCCCAATGCACGAGCGCGTCATAGACGGTCAGGCCCATGAAGCGCTGCCCCTCGCCGCCCTGGTCGGGCTGGCCGGTGGTCAGCGGAATATCGGTGGCTGTCATGCCGACGCGCAGGGTGCCCTGTGCACTTGCTCCCTGGGTGGCCAGGGCCAGCAGCGCTGAAGCCAGCACCAGAATTTGACGAACCCGCATGCGAAGTCTCCCGATGGAATGTGATGGATGGCGCGACAGCAGGCCGCGCCATTCTCCGGGAAGCAAGCGGTATGCCACGCGTCGGGTTGTCCGACGCGTGGCGGGCGATCAGGCGCGCGCGATTTGCTCCAGCGCGTCGCGGCCCAGCCCGGTCTTGTCGGCGCTGACCAGAATTTCGTTCCAGGTGGCATCATCGACCGGGATGCCTTCGGCGAGGCGCTGCTTTTTCCATTCACGCTCGGGTTCCCCGGCGATCTTCACGTGCGACACACCGGCCGCCGGTGGCGAGGCGGCATGCCAGGCCACGTACTCTTCCAGTTCCTGCGCGAGGTTTTCGGCGGTGCCAAGCTTCTTCGGGTCGATGATGATGGAGAACATGCCGTTCAATACTTGGCGGCCACGCGAGACGTTGCCCTTTTCGGTCTTGCCGCCGGCCAGTGCGCCGCCCAGCAGTTCGCAGATCAGCGCCAGGCCCGAGCCCTTGTGCTCGCCGAACGGCAGGATGGCGCCGTAGGGCTCCACCACGGTGAAGCGCGGATCGATGGTGGGGTCGCCCTTGTTGTCGATGATGGTGCCCGGCTCGAGCTTGGCGCCCTTGTTGTAGGCCACACGCGTCTTGCCCTGCGCGATCTTGCTGGTGGCGAAGTCCAGCACCACCGGGTCCTTGCCTTCCCGTGGAACACCCACGCAGAAGGGGTTGGTGCCGTGGCGCGGGTCGCGTCCGCCCCAGGGTGCGACGATGGGCCGCGACAACACGTTGACAAAGTGGATCGACACCAGGCCATGGCCGATGCACTGCTCGGCCCAGGCGCCGATGCGGCCGATGTGGTGCGCGTTGGTCAGCCCCACCACGCACACGCCGTGGCGCTTGGCGCGCTCGGCGCCGAGTTCCATGGCTTCATAGCCCATCACCTGCCCGTAGCCCTGGTTGCCGTCGAGCTTGAGCAGCGCGTTGGAGTCGAGCGTGATCGACACATGCGCATTGACCGTGAGCCCGCCTTCCTTCCAGGAATCGACATAGCGCGGAATCATGCCGATGCCGTGCGAGTCGTGCCCCTTGAGGTTGGCCTCCACCAGGTTGGTGGACACCAGGTCGGCTTCGCGGTCGCTGGAGCCGGTGCCCTTGACGATGGCGCGGATGGCCTGGGTGAGGGGTTCTGCCTTGAGGATGTGGGTGGTAGCCATGTTTGTCCGGATTGTTGTGGGGCGCAGGTGGCTTAGAGCACCTTGCCGGGGTTCATGATGCCTTTGGGGTCCAGCGCGGCCTTGATGGCGCGCATCACATTGAGTTCGATTGCCGATTTGTAGCGCTTGATCTCCTCGCGCTTGAGTTGCCCGAGCCCGTGCTCGGCCGAGATGGAGCCGTTGAAGCGTGCCACGCAGTCGTGCACGATGCGGTTCACCGGTTCGGATGCGTTGGTCATCCACTCGTCCTCGGTGAAGCCGGTGGCGGGGCGGGTGATGTTGTAGTGCAGGTTGCCGTCGCCCAGGTGGCCGAAGTTCACCGGCCGCACACCGGGGTAGGCGGCTTCCAGCGCTGCGTCGGCGGCGTCGATGAAATCGGCGATCTTCGAGATCGGCAGCGAGACGTCGTGCTTGATGTTGCGCCCGTCCACCGATTGCGCCTCGGGCAGGGTTTCGCGCAGGTCCCACATGCGCTTCGATTCGGTTTCGTTCTTGGCCAGCGCGGCGTCGGCAATGAGGTCGGCCTCCATCGCCGAACCCAGCGCAGCCTCGACCACCTCCGCCAGTGCGGCGGCGTCGCTGCTGTCGGCGATGTCGGTCAGCACGTACCAGGGGTGCGCATCACCCAGGGGTGACTTGAGCGCGGGGTTGAAACGCTCCAGCACGTCGAGCGAAAAATGCGAGATCAACTCGAAGGCCGTGATGCGCTCGCCCAAAGCGCCTTTCATGTGGTTCAGCAGTTCCAGTGCCTTGCGCGGCGAGGCCAACCCGATGAAGGCGGTTTGCGTGGCCGTCGGCATCGGAAACAGCTTAAGCACCGCTTTGGTGACGATACCCAGCGTGCCCTCGGCGCCGATGAACAGGTGTTTCAGGTCGTAGCCGGTGTTGTCCTTGCGCAGCCCCTTCAAGCCGCTCCAGATCTCGCCCGAGGGCAGCACCACTTCCAGGCCTAGCACCAGCTCGCGGGTATTGCCGTAGCGCAGCACCTGCACGCCCCCGGCGTTGGTGGAGATATTGCCGCCGATCTCGCAACTGCCTTCGGCCGCCAGCGAGAGCGGGAACAGGCGATTGTTGGCGGCAGCGGTCTCCTGCAGGTTTTGCAGGATGCAGCCGGCCTCCACCGTCATGGTGTTGTTGATGAGGTCGACTTCCAGCACGCGGTTCATGCGCGAGATGTTGAGGATGATCTGCGTGCCGGATTCGTCCGGCACGCCACCACCCACCAGACCGGTATTGCCCGCCTGCGGCACCAGGGCGGTGCCGGTGGCCGCGCACAGCTTGACGATGGCCGCCACTTCCTCCGGCGTGCCGGGTTTGACGACGACGAGCGGCTTGCCGAAGTACTTCTTGCGCCAGTCGTTGGCGTAGGCAGCGAAGTCGGAGGTGATGACATGTGCGTCGCCAACAACGGCGCGCAGTTGATCGATGATGCCGGGCATGGGTCTACTTTGCGGGTTGATGTTTCTCATCCAGGAACAACTGCACCTCGCGGAACAGGTTCATGCGGTTCTTTTCCATGATGATGGTGTGCGTGCCTTCGCCGAGTTCCACGTAGCGTTTCCAGGGCGCGCCGGTGAGTTTGGGCAACAGGTTTTGCGCCATGTAGGCTGGCGTATCCTGGTCCCATTCGGCCTTGATGAGCAGCACCGGCACGCGGATGTCCTCGGGCTTCCACGGGATCACGCCCTTGCCCCAGTAGCGCAGGCCATCTGCCACCACGCCGTTGGGGGCACGCAGCACCGGCGGATTCTGCTTTGCGCCTACCGGGTCGCTGGCGATGGTGGCATCCGACCAGGCCTCGAACCAGCCGGCCGGGATCAGGTCGGCCTTCTTGTGCTCCGGCACGCCGGTCAGCCAGCGCGCCTTGGCCGAGGCCATGCTGACGGACCGGTAGGCGGGGATCGGCCCGGGGCCGGCCTGCACCAGGGACGCGGTCTGGCGTATCCATACCGGCGCGTAGAGCGCCAGTTTTTCCACCTTGTGGCTGTTCAAGCTGGTGTACCACTGCATGATGGCCGTGCCCCATGACCAGGCCAGCAGGTTTACGCGCTCCACGCCGCGGCGCTTGCGAATGAACTCCACGACGGCATCGACATCGCGCATCGCTTCTTCCGTGCCGGCGAAGGGCGGGTTCTCCGTGCCGGGCCGGTCCATCAGCGCCGGTCGTGTCGATTGGCCGTAGCCGCGCACGTCGAGCAGGTAGACGTCGTAGCCGCGACTGGCGATGTAGTCCATCCACGACTGGCCGTCGAGTTTCAGGTCAAAGGCTGTCTCGGCCGGATAGGTGGCGCCATGCACGAACAGCACCGTCTTGGCTGCGGAGAAATGCGTCATGCCGGCCGGGCGCTTGTTGCGCACGTAAATCTGGATGCCGGGGTCGCTCGGGACCTTGAACTCCTCCATCACGACGTCGCTGTTGCCGCCACCTCCCGTGGCGGCGCAACCCGCCATCGCTGCGATGGCCCCCAGCAGCGCCAGGCGCACCATTCGGATGATCATGTTGTCTCTCCCGCTTTGTTGTTGGACCGACCCGATTGCAGCTCTAGTACACCGCTCGCCCGCCGGAGATGTCGAACACCGCGCCGGTGGTGAACGAGCATTCCTCGCTCGCAATCCAGGCGATCATGGCGGCCAGTTCCTCGACCTTGACGAAGCGGTTCATCGGAATCTTGGACAGCATGAAGTCGATGTGCGCCTGGGTCATCTGCGCGAACATCTCGGTCTGCGCCGCCGCCGGGGTGATGGCGTTGACGCGAATGCCGGTTTGCGCGAGTTCCTTGCCGAGCGACTTGGTCAACCCGATCACCGCCGCCTTCGAGGAGGAGTAGGCCGGCGCATTGGGGTTGCCGTCCTTGCCGGCGATCGAGGCGATGTTGATGATGCGGCCGTAGTCGCGCGCCATCATGCCGGGCACGACCGCCTTGCAGCAATGAAACGTGCCCATGAGGTTGACTTCCTGGACGGCGCGGAAGTCCTTGGAGGAGTATTCCCAGGTCTTCTGGTTCGGGCCGGTGATGCCGGCGCTGTTGACCAGGATGTCCACGTTGCCCGCCGCCTTGGCGGCTGCCAGCACCTGGGCTTCATCGGTGATGTCCACCACCGTGGCGGAGACCTTGCCCAGTGTGGACAGCGTGGCTTTGGATTGCTCAAGGCGATCGGCCGTCATGTCCCACAGCGCCACCGCGGCGCCGGAGGCGAGGAAGCGCTCGGCCACCGCGTAGCCGATGCCGCGCGCGCCGCCGGTGATCACCGCCGTCTTGCCCTTCAGATCAATCTGGTTCATGCCTTTTCTCCCTTGATGAGTTCACGTGATTGTTTTTTGAGCGGCCGCAGGATCACGGTCGCACAGATGAAGTAGCCCACCGACAGCGCCGTTTCCGCGATGCCCAGCGGAATCGAAAGCCCGGATTCGCTGGTGGCGCGCACCAGGCCTTCGGTGAAATATATCCAGATCAGCAGCACCGACCACTGCAGCGCGTAGTTGCTGGCGCGCAGCACGCCCGGCAACAGCAGCATCAGCGGCAGTACCTTCAGCACCAGCCATGACCCGCCGGGACGCAGGGGCGAAAGCCAGAGTTCCCACACCACGCACAGCGCGATGAGCGCCGTCAGCAGGGCGATGATGGTGCGGTGCAGGCTGCGGCTCATCGCGCGAGTTTCCAGGCCACTTCCGCCAGGCGGCGTCCCAGCGCCATGGCAAGGCGCTTTTCATCGTCGCTGACCGGTCGCTCGGTGCCAAAGCCGGCAACATGGCTGGCGCCATAAGGCGTGCCGCCGGTGCTGGTGTTGTTGAGGGCGGGTTCGGTAAAGGGGATGCCGACGATCAACATGCCATGATGTAGCAGCGGCAGCATCATCGACAGCAGGGTCGATTCCTGCCCGCCGTGCTGGCTGGAGGTGGAGGTGAACACCGCTGCGGGCTTGCCGGCCAGCGCACCGTTCTGCCACTGCGCGCCGGTGGTGTCGAGGAAATGCTTCATCGGCGCGGCCATGTTGCCGAAGCGCGTCGGCGACCCCAATGCCAGTCCCGCGCATTCCTCAAGGTCACTCGCCTCGACATAAGGGCTGCCAATGTCCGGCACCGGTGGCGCGGCCACGGCGGTCACCGGGGACACCGGCGGCACGGTACGCAGGCGGGCCTGCATATCCGTCACCCCTTCAATACCGCGTGCGACACGCTCTGCCAGGCGGCGGGTGGCGCCATTGCGGCTGTAGTAGAGGACGAGGATTTCCGGCATCGATGACGGGGGCCGGAAACGGGGCTCCCGACTGGGAGCCGCCGCAGGACGGCGGGTTGGGCGCGCGTATTATACGAAGGGTTCAAAGTGAAGCATCGGGTCGGGAGCGCCCCGCGATTTGGAGACCAATCAGCCTGCGGTGGTTAGACGCCTGGAAAATCGGAGCGACCAGGATGTGGACGCCGGTTCGGGCACCGCCGGGCGGCCCGCGGGCAAGTCCTTCGGCTTCGCCGCCGATTCGCGCCAGACCCGCTACCTGCGCTATCTGTTGCGGCGCGCACAGGAAGACCAGTTCGCCCAGGTCGCCGCCAGCCTCACCTTCACTTCGCTGTTGTCGCTGGTGCCGTTTGTCACCATCGCGCTGGGCCTGTTTTCGGCGTTTCCGATTTTCGACCAGATGCGCGACGTCCTGGAGGAATTCCTGGTCGACAACCTGTTGCCGGAGCAGGCCAGCACGGCGATCATGACCCATGTGACCGAGTTCAGCCACAAGGCCGCCGGCCTGACGGTGGCCGGGGTGTTCGCGCTTGGCATCACGGCGGTGATGCTGTTGCAGACCATCGACCGCGCGCTCAACTCGATATGGCGGGTGCCGCGTCAGCGGCCGCTTGCGCAGCGCATCCTGATGTACTGGGCGGTGGTGTCGCTCGGCCCGCTCCTGATCGGCGGAGGATTGCTCATCACCTCCTATGCGGTGTCGGCGTCCCTCGGGCTGCTTCCCGACGGCCGCTGGTTCACCCACTGGCTGCT
Organism: Burkholderiales bacterium; assembly: GCA_965279115.1. Lineage (GTDB taxonomy): Bacteria > Pseudomonadota > Gammaproteobacteria > Burkholderiales > JAEUOS01 > JAEUOS01. Next base: position 388,074 of record OZ257137.1, on the reverse strand, counting down.
TGACCTGGTGCCTCTGGGGCTCACCATGCTCGCCTTCACGCTGCTCTACATGGGGGTGCCCAACCGCGATGTGCAGTGGAAGCATGCCGCCATCGGTGGCGCAGCGGCGATGCTCGGTTTCGAACTGATGAAGCGCTTGCTGGGGCTGTATATCTCGCGCTTTCCCACCTACGACCTGATCTACGGCGCCTTCGCGGCGATTCCGATATTCCTCCTGTGGGTCTACCTGTCCTGGCTGGTGACGCTGGTCGGTGCGCTGTTTGCCGCCACCTGGCCGCTGATGGGCCATGAGCGCGGCACGGCCAGCAAATGGCCGGGCATGGCCTTCATCGACGCGATGCGGATTCTGACCCTCTTGTTCGAGTCGCGCGGCCATGGCGGCGCGACCCCGCGCCAGATCCGCGCGACCCTGCGTACCGGCTTCGCCGAGTCGGAGACCCTGCTGGAGCGATTGCGCGAGGCCGGCTGGATCGGCCGCATTGATGGATCCAGGAACGACAATCGCTGGGTGCTGCTGGCCGATCCAGCCCTGCTGCGCCTGTCGGATGTGTTCCAGCGTTTCGCCTTCGATGCCGTCACGGCCATGGACAAGCTCGACCCCGACGAACCGGCGCACAGTTTCGGCATCGATCGCGTCGCCAACCTGATCCAGCGTGATCTCGCCGTCACGCTCGAGGATGCGTTGGCCCCGGCGCTGATTGATGCCCCCAGGGCGGCGAGCGCGAAGCCGGGCTCCGCGCATAAACTATCGGCATGACCACCTTCATCCGCAAACTCGAGGCCGCCTGGCAGGCCAACAATTCACTCCTCTGCGTCGGGCTGGACCCGGACATAAAGCGCTTTCCGGCCCACCTCGCCGCACGCCCGCGCGCCATAGCGGAGTTCTGCCGTGCCATCGTCGACGCCACCGCCGACCTGGTATGCGCCTTCAAGCCGCAAATCGCCTATTTCCACGCCGAGCGCGCCGAGGACCAGCTCGAGGAGGTCATCACCTACATCCACGACCGCTACCCGGCCATTCCGGTGATCCTCGATGCCAAGCGCGGCGACATCGGCTCGACCGCCGAACAATATGCGCGCGAGGCCTTCGAGCGCTACAACGCCGAAGCGGTCACCGTCAGCCCCTTCCTAGGCCACGATTCGATCACGCCCTACACCGTGCACAAGGAACGCGGCGTGATCATCCTGTGCCGCACATCCAACCCGGGTGGCAGCGACATGCAGTTCCTCGATGTCGAAGGGCCGGACGGACGCGAGCTTCTGTACCAGCGTATCGCCCGTACCGTGGCGGGCGAATGGAACGGCAACGGCAACTGCGCGCTGGTGGTGGGCGCGACTTTCCCGAATGAATTGGCAGAGGTGCGGCGGATCGTCGGCGACCTGCCGCTCCTGGTGCCCGGCATCGGCGCCCAGGGCGGCGATATCGCCGCCACCGTGGCGGCCGGCAAGAGCAGCAAGGGCACCGGCCTGATCATCAATTCCGGCCGCGCCATCCTATATGCCTCCGGCGGAACGGACTTCGCCGCGGCGGCGCGCGCGGCTGCCATCGAGACCCGCGACGCCATCAACGCGTACCGTTAGAAGCCGGGGCCGGCGCATCCGTGACCGCCGCCGGCGCGTATCAGATTCGAGATCATTGAACGAAAGCCCTGATTCCATGACAACCCCACCTGAAATCGTCTTCCTCGGAGGCGGCTGCTTCTGGTGTGTCGAAGCCGTGTTCGACGAACTCAAGGGTGTGCAGTCGGTGGAATCCGGCTACATGGGCGGTCACACCGCAGATCCCACCTACGAGGACATCTGCGGCGGTGATACCGGCCATGCCGAGGTGATACGCGTGGCGTTCGACCCGGCGGTAGTGAGCTTTGCCGACATCCTGCGGGTGTTCTTCACCGTGCATGATCCGACCACGCTCAACCGCCAGGGCAACGATGTCGGAACGCAGTACCGGTCAGCGATCTTTTTCAACTCCGATGCGCAGCGGGAGACCGGGCGGCAGGTCATCGACGAGATCGACCGCGCCGGCATCTGGGGCGCTCAGGCCGTCACCGAGGTGAACCCGGCGTCCACCTTCTACATCGCCGAGAAGTATCACCAGGAGTATTACGCCCGCAATCCCATGCAGAGTTACTGCATGTTCGTGGTGGCGCCCAAGGTACAGAAGTTCCGCAAGCAGTTCGCCGCCCGCCTGAAGAAATAGGCCCTCGCCGGTTCAACCGGGTGGATCGCGGCTTGCCTTCAGGCCTGCTGGCCGATGATCGCTTCCGCCAGTTTCATGAGCGTGAGCGGCGCCGAGCCTTCCGCCTTGTTGTTGGCGATGATGGTCACCGGGTAGCCGGCGCGTGCCGTGGCGGCGGCGACCTTCGCCAGCGTGGCCCGGGTCGCATGGTCTTCATCGACCAGGCGATTGAAGGGCGCGTAGCTCGCCTTCGCCTGCTCGTAGGCGAAGCCCGCATGCAGGTTCCAGCGCACCACCAGCGGGCCCGGCCAGAGCGAGCGCAACAGCGGCAACTGTTCTTCCGCGCTGGGCATGCGCGCGTGCACGCCCAGGCAGTAGCGTGCCCCGGCGTCCTTGAGCGCGGCGGCGAAGTCGCGTGTGAGAAGTTCGGGGTTGCGCACCTCGATGGCGAGCATTGGCGGCGTGGTGAAACCGTCACACATCTTGTTGATCGCCCACAGGAAGCCGTGCAGGCGCGCCACGAAGGCCGGCACGTCGGCGAGCGTGCGCCGTGACAGCGGCGAGAACTGGAACACCAGCGGGCCGGCCTTCTCCAGCAGTCCGGCCATGGCGGGCTTGACGAATTCGTCGAACGCCACCTGGGCGTCAAGAAACAGCGGATTGGGCGCGGTGCCGCGGCCGCTGTCGTCGCGCCGCAATTCGTCGCTGACCAGCGCCGGCCCCTTGACCAGGAACCTGAAGTTGTCCGGCACCTGCGCGGCATACGCGGCATATTCGGTGGCCGCCAATGGCTGGTAGAAGCCGCGGTCAATGCCGACCGCGCGCAGTATCGGGTGGCGCGCATAGGCGGTGAGTCCCTTCTTCGACAACAGCGACTCCGTCGCCGGCGCGTCGTAGACAATGCCGGCCCAGCCGGGAAACGACCAGGACGAGGTGCCGAGGTGAATCGCGGCGGGCAGTCGCGCCCCGAGCGCGGTCACCGCGGGGGCCGGTACGGCGGGACCTATCGGGCGCCCCTTCGCGCGCGCCGTGGTGGCCGATTCGGGTTTTTCCGGCAGGCCGAAAAGATCTTCCATGTCGCCCATGGCGGCGAGCGCGCGAAACCGGCGTCGTAAGGAGGGAATTCGATTATCGGCGAAAATCCACGGCTTCCAAACCACGCCGGCAATGCTTGCCGCCGCGCCTTGTCCACCATGACCATCGACCTTACCGACTACGACCACGGGATCAGCGCACTGGATTCCGGTTTTCATCGTCCGCGCCTGGATGCCATCCACCTGATGCTGCAGGGCGGGCATGCCGCCATCATCGACACCGCCACCACGCATTCGGTGCCGCTGGTGCTTGAGGCGCTTGCCGCCAAGGGCCTGAGCGCTGAAGACGTCGACTACGTGATCCTCACCCACATCCACCTGGACCATGCGGGCGGCGCCGGCGAACTCATGCGCATGATGCCCAACGCGAAACTGGTGGTGCACCCGCGCGGCAGTCGCCACATGGCCGACCCCGCCAAACTGTGGGCCGCCACGGTCGCCGTGTACGGACGCGAACTGGCCGAGCGCAACTATGGCGTGATCGTGCCCATCCCGGCCGAGCGCATCATCGAGGCCACCGACGGCCTCAAGCTCGATTTCCGCGGCCGCACGCTCACTTTCTACGATGCCCCCGGTCATGCCAAGCACCACGTGGTGATCCATGATTCGCTTTCCGGGCATGCATTCACCGGCGACATCTTCGGCCTGGGCTACGAGGAACTGCTCACCGATGGCAAGCGCTATTGTTTTCCCACCTCAAGCCCTACGCAGTTCGACCCGCCGGCCATGCACGCCTCGGTCGACCGTATCGTGGGGCTCAGGCCCGGCGCCGTGTATGTGACCCACTATGCCCAGGTGACAGACGTGCCGCGCATCGCCGCCGACCTGCACCGCCTGATCGACGCGCATGCCGACCTGGCCGACCGGGCGGTGGCGGCGGGCTTGAGCGGGGCCGCGCGCCATGCCTTCCTGAAGGATGGTGTCGGCAGGATCATCACCGACGAACGCGACCGGCAGGGCTGGCGCCTTTCCGACGCCGAGGTGTTGCAGGTGTTCGAACTCGACCATGAACTCAACGCCCAGGGGCTGGGCGACTATATCGACGGCCGCAAGGGCTGAGTGCGCCGGATTGCCCGGCAATCGGCTAGACTTGCCGTTGTCATATTTGTCGGGGCGCGAAACTGTGATGAAGGGGGACTCGGTTTTGGCGCGCGGCCTGGCGAACCGCTATGGACGCGCCGATCGCGAAATCTGCAAGCTGCTCAATGCGCTGGCGGAGGTGCGCTCCTCTGCCGGGAAAAAGACGCTTTTCGGCGGCGACAAGGAAGCCGCGGCCGTCAAGGCCTTTCTTGAGCAACTGTTCAGGACATGCAATGCGCTGGTCGAGGCGAACGTGCTCAATGCCGCCAGTTCCAAGGCGCAAAGCCTGTCGGCGATCAACTCGGTGCTGGGCAGCTACCGTCTGGCGTACGCCAGCGAAGTCGAGGCCTTCAAGGCATGGGACGATTTTTTCCGGCATCAGGTGACCATCGATCCCGCCAAGCCCTGGCTCAAGGCGGAGGCCTGACGCTCCGCCCCGGCGCAGGTCGCGACGCTCAGATCCGGTAACGATCCACCAGCTGCTTCGCGATCACGGTCTTCAACACCTCGTTGGCACCCTCGCCGATGCACATCAGCATCGCATCCCGGTAGTAGCGTTCGATTTCATACTCCACCGAATAGGAATAGCCACCGAAGGTGCGCATCGCTTCCTGGGCGCAGAACACCCCGGCTTCGGAAGCGAACAGCTTGGCCATCGACGATTCGAGGTCGCAACGCTCGCCGGCGTCGTACTTGAGCGCCGCGTTTTCGATCAGGCGTTTGGAAGCCTCGACTTGCGTGACCATTTCGGCCAGCTTGAACTGGATGGCCTGGTGCTGCCAGATCGGCTTGCCGAAGGTCTCGCGTTCCTGCGCATAGCGCAGCGCCATCTTGAGGGCGCCCTCGGCGATGCCGGCGCCGCGCGCCGCGACATTGATGCGGCCGAGTTCCAGGCCGCCGGCGGTGTGCTGGAAGCCGTGTCCCTCTTCGCCACCCAGCAGGTTTTCCACCGGCACGCGATAGTCCTCGAACAGGAGCTCGCACGTATCGATGGAGCGGTAGCCGAACTTCTTGATCTTGCCCACCACCTTGAAGCCGTCGGTTTTCTCGGCGATCAGCATGCTCATGCCCTTGTGACGCGGCGTGGCGTTGGGGTCGGTCTTGACCAGGAGCAGCGTGCCGTTGCCGTACATGCTGTTGGTGATCCACATCTTCGACCCGTTGACCACGTAGTGGTCGCCGTCGCGCTTGGCCAATGTGCGGATGGCCTGCAGGTCGGTGCCGGTGTTGGGCTCGGTAAGGCCCAGGCTGCCGCGGAATTCACCCGAGGCCATCAGCGGCAGGTACTTGCGCTTCTGCGCCTCGGTGCCGGCCCGCTCGATGGCGGACGCCATGATCAGGTGCGAGTTGAAAATGCCCGAAGGCGCCATCCAGGCTGACGCTACCTTGATGACGATCTGCGCGTAGGTCCAGGCCGAAAGCCCCAGGCCGCCGTACTCCTGCGAGATGGTCGCGCCGAACAGCCCCAGTTCCTTCATCTGCTCGACCAGTTCGTGCGGGTATTCGTCGGCAAGATCGAATTTCTTGGCGATCGGACGCACTTCCTTTTCGACCCACACCTCGATGGCGTCGAGGATGGCCTTCTCTTCAGCGGGGTCCCGCTGGTTTGCTTGGGTACTCATTGCATAGCTCCTTTATTTGCCCATCACGACCTGTGGCAACCAGGTGACGATTCCCGGGAAGACCACGATCAGTCCCACCGCGAAAACCATCAGGAAAAAGAACGGCAGCGACGCGCGCGCCACCGTCATGCTGTCCTTGCCGCTCATGTTCTGCAGCACGAAGAGGTTGAAGCCCACCGGCGGTGTCACCTCGGCGATCTCCACCAGCAGCACGATGAAAATGCCGAACCATACCGGGTCGAATCCCGCCTTCTGCACCATCGGGATGACGATCGAGGTCGTCAGCACGATCATCGACACGCCGTCGAGCGCCGTGCCCAGCAGCACGTAGATGAGTGTCAGCATCGCCATCAGGGTGTAGGGCGAGAGGTTCATCGCCGCGACCCATTCCGCCAGCGCTTTCGGAATCCCGGTGAATCCCATGGTGACCGAGAGGAAGGCGGCGGCACCGAGGATGAACATGATCATGCAGGAGAGCCGGGTGGCGCCGCTGACGGACTCCCAGAAGTTCTTCCAGGTGAGCGAGCCGGAGGTGGCGGCGAGGATCAGGGAGCCCAGCACGCCGTAGGCCGCGGCCTCGTTGGCGGTGGCGAGTCCGGCGATGAGCACGTAGAACACCAGGAAGGTAAGCAGCAGTACCGGGATCAATTGCTTGCTCGCTGCCAGTTTGGCGGCCAGCGGCATGGGCGGGTCGGCCGGTGGTGTCAGTTTGGGGTTCAACAGCGACCACGCGATGATGTAGCCCGAGAACAGGGCCATGAGCAGGAATCCGGGAATGAAGCCGGCCAGGAAGATGCGCACGATCGAAACATCGGCCGCCACCGCATAGACCACCATGGTGATCGACGGCGGGATCAGGATGCCCAGCGTGCCGGCACCCGACAGTGAGCCCAGCGCGGTGCCTTCGTGATAGCCGCGCTTTTTCAATTCCGGCAGGGCGATCTTGGCGATCGTCGCGGTGGTCGCCGCGGACGAGCCTGAAACGGCGCCGAAGATGCCGCAACCCAGCACGTTCACATGCATGAGCCGGCCGGGCAACCAGTTGAGCCAGGGCGAGAGGCCGGCGAACATCTGCTCCGAGAGCTTGGTGCGATAGAGGATCTCGCCCATCCAGATGAACAGCGGCAGGGAGGCCAGTTGCAGTGCCGATCCGGTGTTCCACAGGCTGGTGACGATGTTGATCTCGGGCCTGGTGCGGGTGAAAAAGGCCACGCCTATCCATGCCACCAGACCCAGTGCGACGGCGATCCACATGCCGCCGGCCAGCAGGAAAAGCAGCAGGCCCGAAAGCAGCAGGGCGATTTCAAGGGTGTCCATCAGGCCCGCCGCATCCTAGAGCGTGTCGCCGAACTCGCCGCGCGCCAGCCGCTCGCGCGCCTCGATTTCGTAAGTGGCTTCACGGCCCTGCGCGACCAGGACAAACTCCTCGATGATGGCGATGAACAGCACCGCCAGCCCGACGAGAAGGCTCAGCTGCGGCACCCACAGGGGCAGTTCGATCATGCCCTGGGTCAGCTCGCCGGCGGTGGCGCCTTTCCACATGTAACGGCCGGTGGCCCAGGCGGCGAAGCCGGCGAATACCGCCGCGCCGCCCAGGCAGGCCAGTTCCAGCGCGCGGCGCTTCACCCCGCTGGCCTTGTCGATGAACAGGCCGACGCGCACCAGTTCGCCGGTCTTGAAGGTCCAGGGCAGCGCCAGGAAGCCCGACGCCGCGCAAAACCAGCCGATCAGGTCGTTGGCGCCGGTGATGTAGGAGCCCATCTTGCGCAACGCGGTTTCGGCGATCATGATCGCGAAGACCGCAATGAGGCTGACAGCCCCGAGCGCGGCGCAACCGCGATAGAGGCCGTGAAGGACCGCGCGCAAGGGGCGGCTGGCGGCTAGCCGCCGACCTTCGCGCGGTAGTCCGCGATGATCTTCTGCGCTTCCGCGCCCATCGGCTTGGAATACTCCTCCCACAGCGGACGGGTGCGCTTGCGCATTTCTTCCACCAGCGCGGTTGGCGCCGGCACCAGGTTCAGGCCGCGCTCCTTGAGTTCGGCGACGCGCTTGACATGCTCGGCCTTGCTCACTTCCCAGAATTCCGGTTCCAGGTCTTTCGCGGCTTTCTCGATGGCGGCGCGGTGCTCGGGCTTGAGCTTGTTCCACACCTCGATGTTGACCGCCATCACGTTGGAGGCCCACAGGTGGTTCGTGTTGTAGCCGTACTTGAGGAAGTCGCCGAACTTTTGCGCCGCTGCCGTGGTGGCCGAGGTGGGCACGCCGTCGAGCATGCCGGAGCCCAGGGCGGGAACGATGTCCTGGTTGTTCAGTTGCACGGGGGTCATGCCGAGGCGGTTGATCCAGTCCGAGGTGAGCTTGTCGAAACTGCGCATCTTCATGCCCTTGAAGCTTTCGATGCCGGTGACCGGTTTGTTGACAAAGAAGTTCTGCGACGGCCACGGCACCATGTAGAGCGCCTTCTGGTTGTTCTTGGCAAGCACGCCCTCCCATACCGGCCTTGCAAACGAGTGCAGCACCTTCAACTGGTCGTGGTTGCCCACCAGGAACGGCAGGGTTTCCAGGCCGAGGATGGCCGCCCGGCTGGTGTTCTGGAAGATCGCGTATTCCGCGAAGGGCACCACATTGTCGGCCAGGGCGCGCAGGGAATCGTTGGCCTTGACCCCCAGGGCGCTGCCGGTGTGGATGGTCAGGAGGACCTCGCCGTTGGTCACCTGCTTGACGCGGTCGGCGAACTTCTGGGCGTTGACCGAATGGAATTCGGTGGCGTTCCAGGGCACCGAAACGTCGAATTTCTGTTGCGCGGGCGCGGCGGCGGCGAAGCAGGCGGCAGCCAGCGCGGCGAACATCTGATACGGCAGTGTGCGGAACATCGTGAACCTCCGTCGCGATTTGGGGGAAAGCGTGCGGACGATAAACCATCGGCCGCCGGCGCGTCAATATGTCCGTACATATTAAACCCGGCGGCCCGGGACGCCACTAAGGATGCAGCGTTGCGATGCCCTCGAGCAGTGCGCGCAAATCGCCCTGCTGCGCCAGTCCGGTGAGCCGGTCCACCACCCCGCGTGCCGCCGGGCTGTCGGGATCGACGCCGGCGAAGGCCAGGCAGTCGCGGAACTTGGCGAGGTTTTCTGCCGCCGTCAGTGGCATGGCCGGATGGCCCCAGGCATGCGGCACCTCGTGCAGCGTGGTGCGGCCGTCGGTGCGCTCGATGGTGATGCGCTGCGGGAAGAAGGCGTTGGCGTCGGGCCAGTCGAACTGGCCGGTCTCGATGCGGCCCGCCAGCGCCACCACGTCGGGATCGGTGACCGCCGCGGGCAGGAAATCGGCGAGTCCGGCGCTGCCGCGAATCAGGGCGCAGGCACCGACATAGGGCGCGCACAGGCGGGCGTAATTGGGTGTCATGTCGGGCTTGACCGGCCGGCCGACCAGGCGGAATCCGAGCGGCGGAAACTCGATGCGCACGCGCTTGATGCTGGTTGCCGTCAAGCCCTCGCCGGCGCGCAGTGTCAGCATGGTGTGGGCCATGCCGTGGGTCACGCGGCCGCTTGGAAAGGGCTTGTGCGACAGGGTGGTGACCTTCCAGGGATTGCAGATCGCGCCCCACGCCGCCGCGATGTCGCCTTCGGTTTCAAATACCGGGAAGTAGCCGAAGCGGCCGTCGAGGATGTTGACCGGCCCGGAGAATCCGGCGCGCGCGAGGTCGTAGGCCGTCACCGCAGCGCGCGCGTTGAAGCCCATTTGCATGGCCAGCATCGAGGAACCTTCCTCATGCGACTGCATGCTGCCGCAGATCTGTGAATACAGGATGCCGAAGGCGCGTCGCGCGAGTTCGGCGTCTGCGCCGGCTAGCGAAAGGATGGCGGCAAGTGCGGAGAAGCCTCCGGTGGTGCCGGGGCGGAAGAACTTCATCGACGTTTTGGCGCTCGAGGCCAGGGTGCAGGAAATCTCCAGGCCCACGGCAAGCGCGGTGATGAGCGCGCGGCCGGATGGCGTCCCGCCGCGCGCGGTCATCGCACCCAATTGGGACAGCACGCCGGCGACCAGCGGCGCCATCGGCAGGATCACACCGGGCTCGTAGACGCAATCGAACTCCTGTGAATGGATCTGGTAGCCGTTGACCAGCGCCGCTGACGCCGGGGGCAAGGGCTTCCCTCCGCCGAGAACCGGCGCTACCGCGCCGGCGCCCCACTGGTCGGCCATGGCGACCAGCTGGTCGCGAAAAGGCGCGCGGATGCCGGCCACGCCAACGCCGATGGTATCCATGAAAAACGTGGTCGCACGCTCGACAACTGCCGGCGGCAGGTGTTCGAAACCGGTGCGGGTCACCAGCTCGATCAGGCGGTCCATCGGATTTATTGCGGGTGTCGCGTCGCTCATGGGCTGGGAGTCGGGATGTGGTGGGAACGCGGCGGCCCGGGGCCGGCCTTGCTTGAGGGGCTCAGGACAGCAGTTCGGCCAGCTGCGCCACGTCAAGGGAGCGGTCGAGGTCGAGCACCACTTCGCAGATGCGTTGCGCGCGCTCGCGCGGCAGCGCCATGCAGGCGTTGTCGAAAAACTTGGTCGTGATCTCGGCTTCGGTGATGGGGCGGTCGGCGGCGCCGCGGTTGATGTGCTCGCGGTGCCGGAGTTCGCTGCCGTCATCGAGTTCGACGATCACCTCGCCGGAGTAGTACTTGGGAAAGCCGGAAGCCGGGTCTATCCGGTATTCGACACGATCGGCCAGCGCAAGCACGGCGCGGTTGGTCAGTTCCGCCGGTTCCAGTTCGGCCAGGCCGACGCGTCCCTTGATGAGGCCGCTGGCCACCACGAAAGGAATCGAGAAGCGCGCGTCATAGTCGTTCTGCGGGCGGCGCTTGTTGGGCACCGGCTCGCACACCACCTGCACGGTCTCGGCGGGCACCAGCGCGATGGCGCGGCGAATCCGCAGCGGGTCGATGCCGAGACGATGCAAGGCGATGGCCGCGTCGGCGCACGCGTGGGTCAGGTGGCACAGCGGGAACGGCTTGACGGCGACGTTGTGCAGTTCCCAGTCCTGGCCCAGGCGGGCGGTGGCGATCGCGAGGTCGGCGCCCTTGCCGCCATCGGCGAGATGGGTGGCATACAGGCCGTAGCGCCCTTCATAGGCCGCCGCCGGGCCGATAAACCCGTGCCGGGCCAACGTGGCGGCGGTGATGCCGGCGACGCCAGCCCAGCCCGGATGCAGGCGCTTGGTCCACGCGCCGTCTTCCAGAAATTCCAGGCTGCCACCGGCCATCGACAGCGCGACGCCCTGCGCCATGACCAGTTGCGGCTGCGTCAGGCCCAGCAGCCGTCCCGCCGCGAGGGTGCAGCCAAACGCCCCTACCAGTCCGGTCGGGTGGAAGCCAAGCGTATGGAAGCCGCCCTTGGCCACCGTGGCCAGGCGGGTGGCCGTCTCGACGCCCAGCACGAAGGCGGCCAGCATGTCGCGGCCGCTGGAATGCAACGCCGCCCCTTGCGCCAGCACGGTCGGCAGCAGGCTCACCGTGGGATGGAGCACGCCGGGCACATGCGTGTCGTCATAGTCGAGCCCATGCATGAGAACGCCGTTGATCATGACCGCGTCGCGCACGGCCAGCCGCGTGTTCATGCCCAGCACGACGGATTCGCCGCTGCCACCGAGCGCGCGGGTGCCCGCCAGCGAGGCGCGCGCGAAATCGAAGGTGGTGGAGGCGAAACCGATGCCGATTGCGTCGAGCATCAGGTGCTTGGCGCGTTCGCGGGTGATCGACGGCAGGTCGTCAAACGCGGTTTCGGCCACGAACGCGGCGAGCGTGGCGGCAATCGGTGGCACCGGCTGCGCCGCGGGTTTCAGGACTGCGGACATGGGATGCCCTTTCAGTTGTAGGGGGGTCAGTCGACCTTCGCGCCGGAGTCCTTGACCACTTTCGCCCACTTGGCCAGCTCGGCCTTGTGAAACGCGCTGAAGTCTTCAGGGGCGCCGCCCACCGGATCGGCGCCCAGGCCCACCAGTTTCTCGCGCATTTCCGGGGTGACGATGCCCTTGTTGATCTCGCTGTTCAGGCGCGCGACCACCTCGCGCGGCGTGCCGGCCGGGGCGAACATGGCGATCCAGGCGGCGGCGTCGAAACCGGGCACCCCGGATTCGGCCACCGTCGGGATGTCAGGTGCGCCGGTGCTGCGCTTGATGCGCGAAATCGCCAGGGCGCGCAGCTTGCCGTTACGCACATGCGGCAGCGCGCCGACGGTGGTTTCGAACATCAGCGAGACCTGGCCTGCGATCAGGTCGGTGAGCGCGGGCGGCCCGCCGCGGTAGGGTATGTGCACCAGCCGCAGGCCGGTGGCCGACTTGAACATCTCCATGATCAGGTGGTTGGTGAGCCCGCTGCCTCCGGAGGCGTAGTCGATCTTGCCGGGCCGCACCTTGGCGTAGTCGATCAGTTCGCGCACATTCTTCACCGGCAGGTTGGGGTTGACCACCAGCAGCTGCGGGATGTCCGCCATCATGATCACGTGGGCGAAATCGCGATTGATGTCGAACGGCAGCTTGGAGAACAGCGACGGGTTGATCGCCGCCGTGCCGGAGGAGCCCATCAGCAGGGTGTAGCCGTCGGGCGTGGCGCGTGCCGCCATCTCGAAGGCGATGTTGCCGGAGGCGCCGGGGCGGTTCTCGACGAAGAACTGCTGGCCGGTCACGTCCGACATGCGCTGCGCCGCCATGCGCGCGAGCACGTCGGTTGCCTGTCCGGCGGGAAAGCCCACCAGCACCCGGACCGGGCGGTTCGGCCAGGCCTGGGCCGAGACCTGCGACGTGCTCGCGGCCAGCAGCGTGACGGCCGCCGCAATCAGTGTCAGGAAGCGCATGGATTGTCCTTTGGTATCGTGGTTGTCGCGTAGCCGGGCGATCGCATGGATGGCCGACGGCGGGAGGGCCAATTCTGGCAGTGCGGGTAGGGCGGGTCAAGACGTGCTTGCGTATACTTCGGTTATGTACGGACATATGCAGATTTCGCCATGAGCTACGCCGAATATCCACCCTTCAACTGGCCGGCGGGCAAGCGCCTCGCCTTGTCCCTGGTGATCAATGTCGAGGAAGGCGCGGAAGCCAGCGTCGCCGACGGCGACAAGTACCCGGAGGTGGTCGACGAGCTTGGCATCGGCCTGCGCAAACCCTTGCGCAACTACGCCAACGAAAGCAACTACCAGTACGGCATCAACGCCGGTGCGCCGCGGGTGCTCGACCTTCTGGAGGCGCATGGCCTCAAGGCCACCTTCACCGCCTGTGCGGTGGCGCTGGAGCGTGCGCCGGACTTCACCGCGCGGATGGTGCGCGGCGGCCACGAGGCCTGTTCGCACGGCTACCGCTGGGCCAACCAGTACCACCTGGACGAAGCCGCCGAGCGCGAATACATCCGCAAGGCCGTGGCGCTGATCCAGAAGACCACCGGAACGCGCCCGTATGGCTGGCTGTCGCGCTATCTCACCTCGGACAACACCCGGCGCCTCCTGGCCGAGGAGGGGTTCCGGTACACCATGGACGACTTCAGCCATGACCGCCCGTTCTGGGACCATACCCAGGATAAGCCGCTGGTGGTGGTGCCGTACACCATCGACACCAACGACATGAAATTCTGGACCGATCCCGCCTATTCGCCCGAGGCGTGGCTGCGCTACGCGATCGACACCTTCGACTGGCTCTATGAGGAAGGCGAGCGCGCGCCACGCATGATGTCGCTGGGCCTGCACCTGCGCATCATCGGCCGCCCCGGGCGTATCACCGCCTTGCGTGCCTTCCTCGAGCATGTGGCGGCGCGCGCCGACGTGTGGGTGGCCACACGCCTCGAAATCGCCGACCATTTCGCGCAGGCCGTGCCCAGGGGGCAATCATGAACACGCGCGTGTTGCCCGCGGCCCAGCCGGTTGAATCACTCGATTTTTCCACCCTGCTGCGCGCCGGGGACGGCATCGTCATCGGCCAGATGGCCGGCGAGCCGCTGACCCTGTGCGAGCGGCTTTTCGGCACCACCAGCATCCCGGCGGGTGTGAGCGCCTTCATCGGCGCCTCGATCACCGGCAGCCCGCTGGCGGCAAAGGGCAATGGCATGGGTTTGTCGAGCTACGGTGGGCTGTTTCGCACCGCCGAGATCAGCCGCACCATTCCGGTGACCATCTATCCCATGCATTACCACCGTCTCGGTCCCGCGATGACCAGCGGCGTGATTCCCGGCGACGTGGTGCTGATGCAGGCGGTGCGCGACGAACAGAGCGGACGGCTGTACGCCGGCGCCGGGCGCAACTACATGTTCGAGGCAGCGCGCCGCGCCCGCCTGGTGATCGTCGAGATCAATCCGAATGCGCCGGTGATCCCGGGCGGAGAGATCCCCGACGATGTGCCTGTGCACCACGTGATCGAGAGCGACCGGGCCATTCCCGAGCAGTCCTATCCCGCCGCCGGCGCGGACGAAGAGCGCATCGCCGCGCTGGTGGCGGGGCTGGTGGGCGACGGCGCCACCTTGCAGGTGGGCGTCGGCTCGCTGGCCGGCGCCTTGCTCGCCGCGCTTTCAAATCACAAGCACCTGGGCTTTCACTCGGGCCTCATCAACGACGACGTGATGCGCCTGATGCAGCGCGGCGTGATCGACAACTCGATGAAAAGCCTGGACCCCGGCGTTTCCATCATGGGCAATCCGGTCGGGACGCGCGCGTTGTATGACTTCGTGCATCGCAATCCGGCGGTGCGCATGGAACCGGGCGTCTACACCCATACCCGTGAAACCCTGGCGCGCTGCGACCGTCTCACCGCGCTCAATTCCGGCCTGCAGGTGGACATCTTCGGCCAGGTCAACGCCGAGCTGGGTGGCAACCGTTACCTGGGCGGGGTTGGCGGCCTCGCCGACTTCGTCCGCGGGGCGCTCGTGGCCAAGGGCGGACGTGCCATCATCGCCATGCCGTCATGCGCCAAGGGTGGCGCGATTTCGCGCATCGTCCCGCGCCTCGACGGCCCGGCCACACTGGGCGCCACCGACGCCGACTGCATCGTCACTGAATGGGGCGTGGCGCACCTGCGCGACAAGTCATTGCGGGAACGCGCGCAGCAGGTTATTGGCATCGCGCACCCCGACCACCGCGAGGGCCTCAAGGCCGCCGCCAAGGCAATCGGGCTGGCTTGACAGGCTCGCGCGCCGGGCAGCGCCGTTCGCGCTCAGCCGCTCTTGGTGAGGGTGGTCGAGTAGCTGAACAGGTCGCCGGCGTGCCAGGTGGTTGAGGTGGCGGCCACCTTGCCGTTGCTGCCGAAGTACACGCGCATCGACTTGAGCAGGGATGCGCCGGTGCGGATTTTCAGGATGCCGGCCAGTTTTCGGGTGGCCGATTCGGCCACCAGGGTCTGCTCGATGCTTTGCAGGTGCGGCGTGTCCACCTTGCGGGTGAGTTCGCGCGCGGCAGCCAGCGGGTCGCGCATCTTCTCGCGCGTGGCTTTGGAGGGGGCCGGCAGGAAGATTTCCGAATAGGCGAACGGACGGTTGTCATGCCGCTGGTAGCGTATGCCCAGCAGGAACATGCATGGTGTGCCCGGTTTGACGCGCAACAGCAGCGCTTGCGCCTCGTCGACCGCGACTTCGCTCGACTCCAGCACCTTCAGGCGCGAGGCGTTGCTGTACTGGAGCAGGTCGTTCAGGGACTCGATGCGCTGGTTGTAGCGCATCGGCAATTCGTTGCTCACCACCATCGAGCCGACCCGGCGGCGGCGCGTGATCATGCCGGCCTGCTCGAGCAGGCGCATCGCGTCCCGGGCGGTGTGGCGGCTGATGGCGAACTGCGTGGCGACGTCGGTTTCGCCCGGGAGGATGGTGCCGACCGGATACTTGCCCGAAAGAATGCCTTCCATCAGGGTGTCTGCCACGCTGCGGTAGCGCGGCTGGGCGGTTTTGCGGGCGGCAGGCACTCGGGGCGGATTTCGGTGAACTCACGGCTTGCGCCGCATTGTGCCGGCAGCATGCCTGTGGAATAATTTGTCCGTACATATTGCCATAGTCGGGGCCGTCCGCAAAGGCCTTCGCCTGGCGCCCCCGAACCTCGAACCGCCGACCCGCCGCCCACGTGCACGCCGCCACCTATTTCGAGGCTGTCGACCCCGCCGCGCTGATGCGCGCCTATCCGATAGGCGAGGCCTTTCCGGCGCGTTTCGCGGGAATGGGGGCAGACGAGTTGCGCGCGTTGCAGAACGCGCAGTTCATGCGCGCGCTGGCGCGCGCCTGGCAGATACCGTTCTACCAGCGCCTGTGGCGCGGCGCCGGTGTGTCCGCGGGCGACATCACCTCGATCGACGACATCGGCAAGCTGCCGGCTTTCGGCAAGCAGGACGTGATGGAGGCCATCGCCCGCCGGCCGCCTTTCGGAGACCACCACGGGCGCGAGATCCCTGTCGACGGGCGCATCCTGCCGATGATCGTGCATACCACCTCGGGCACCACCGGCACGCCGCAACCGCTGATCTTCAGTCCCAAGACCCGCGAGGTGCAGAACCTGCTCCTGGCGCGCATCTACCGCATGCAGGGCGTGGGCAGCGAGGATGTGGTGCATTCGGTGTACGGCCATGGCCTGATCAACGGCGGCCACTACATCCGCGAGACCATCGCCCGCTATACGACCGCGATCTTCCTTTCCGCCGGTACCGGCGTGGAAACGCCCTCGGCCAAGCAGGTCGAATTGATGCGCGATTTCGGTGCCACCGTGCTGGTGGGCTTCGGTGACTACCTCAAACGCCTGGCGCAGGTGGCCGTCGAGCAGGGCATCGATCCGGTCAGGGACATCCGCCTGCGCCGGATCTGCGGCCACCTGACCGACGAGGTGCGCGCTTCGCTGGCAGGTTCCTGGGGACCCCAAGTCGAGCTGTTCGACTGGTACGGGGTGGGTGACACCGGCGCGATCGCCGGCGAGGGGCCCGACCACGCCGGCCTGTACCTGATGGAAGACGCGCAGTATGTGGAAGTGGCCGATGTCGAGACCGGCCGCGCCGTGCCCGAAGGTCAGGTCGGTGACATGATCGTGACCTGCCTGTACATCGACGATCTGTTTCCCATCATCCGCTTCAACACCCACGACATCACGCGGGTGCTGCCGGGCGCGTCAGCGCTGAAGCTGCCGTTTCGCCGCATCGCCGGATTTCTGGGCCGCAGCGACAGCATGGTCAAGATCAAGGGCATCAACGTTTACCCGCAGGCGATCGGCAACATCCTTTCCGAAATGGACGACTTCGCCGGCGAGTATGTGTGCGTGCAGGGGGCCGATGGCGCAGGCAACGAGACTTTCTCGGTGCGCATCGAGACGCGCGTGGCCGGTGACGGGCAGCGCATCGCTGCCTATCGTGAACTTCTCAAGAAGCGCCTCGGTGTCGAGGTGGGGGTGGCGCTATCGCCGCGAGGCAGCCTCTCGGCGCTGACCGGTGTGGAAACCCGGCAGAAGCCGGTGCGGCTGTTGGACGAACGCAGGAAGGCGCAAACATGACCAATACCGTGGCGCGGGTTGAAGCGTTGCTTGCCGACATCGCGGCGCGCAACGACGCCTGGGCGATCTACATCCATGTCGATGCGCAAGGGGCACTCGCGGCCGCGCGCGCCAGTGATGCGCGGCATGCGGCCGGCCGGCCGCTTTCGCCTATCGACGGCATGACGCTGGCGGTCAAGGACAACATCGACGTGGCCGGCATGCCGACCACGGCGGGTTTGGGTTTTCGCAGCGGCTGTGTGGCCAGCCAGGACGCCTTTGTGGTGGCGCGCTTGCGCGCCGCCGGCACGGTGATTGTCGGCAAGGCCAATATGCACCCGGCGGCGTTTGGCGCCACCAATCGCAACGCGGATTTTGGCAATTGCATCAACCCGGCACATCCCGGCCTGGTGCCTGGCGGTTCCAGTGGCGGCTCGGCGGCGGCGGTGGCGGCAGGTTGGGCCGATGTCGCGTTGGGGTCGGACACGATGGGGTCGGTACGGATTCCGGCCAGTTATTGCGGTGTCGCGGGCATCAAGCCTTCCGCCGGCGCGATCAGCGGCGCGTCGGTGGTGCCCTTGTGCGTTCGCCTGGACAATGTCGGTCTCCTGGCGCGTGACGTGCAAGTGCTGAAACAGGCGCTGCCGCTGGCGGCCGGGTTCGATGCCGCAGACCCCTACGCACGGCCGTATCCGGATTGGGTAGCGCGCTCGCTGCCGCGCAAACTGCGCGTGCCGCGCAGGCCCTTCGGCACGCCCATCGATCCGGCGGTATGGGCACGCTTCGAGAACGCGATTGGCAGGTTGTCGGGGATTGGTTGCTCGATCGAACGATTCGATGCGCCGGCCTGCGACTTCAGCGCCATCCGCCGCGCCGGCCTGCTTTTGTCGGAGGCGGAAATGCTGGTCACATTCGATGCACAGTGGCGCACCGGGCGCGCGGCGTTTCCGCCCGACATGGCCGCGGCCATGGCATGGGCGGAGGGTAAGGGTGCCCGCGACATGGCGCGTGCGCTGGTGCTGCTGGAAACCGGCACGCCCCTGTTCCGTCAGTTGCTGGGCGACGCCGATTGCCTACTGCTGCCCGCTGCACCGCAATTGCCGTTCAGTTTCGATTCCACACCGCCGGCCAACCAAGCTGACCTCACCGTGCTGGGCAATGTGGCCGGCGCCCCCGGATTGTCGGTGCCGATGCCCTGCGCGGAAGGCGAATTGTCCTGCGGTTTGCAGGTGCTGGGGCGGCCCGGCGATGACATGGCCGTGCTGGAACTGGGCTGCGTGATCCAGGCCGCCTTCGCTGGCCGGGCATAGGCGCGGTTCGGCTAAGCGGCGGCGGTACGGGTCAGCAGCATCGCATCGCCGTAGCTGAAAAACCGGTAGCGCTGTTCGATGGCGTGCGTATAGGCGGCGCGGATCGGTGCGTGGCCGGCGAATGCCGACACCAGCATCATCAGCGTGGACTTGGGCAGGTGAAAGTTGGTCACCAGCCGGTCGACCACGCGGAATTCGAAGCCGGGTGTGATGAAGATGCGCGTGTCGTCTGCACCACGCGCCAGGAGTTGACCGGGCCCGGCACGCAGCGCCGCCGATTCCAGCGCACGCAGCGTGGTGGTGCCCACCGCCACCACCTTGCCGCCCGCCGCGCGGGTGCGCTCGATCAGTTCCGCCGTGGCGGGCGGGATTTCGTACCACTCGCTGTGCATCACGTGCTCTGCGATGTTGGCCACCCGCACCGGCTGGAAGGTGCCGGCGCCCACATGCAGTGTCAGCGCCGCGCGCGCGATGCCGCACGATTCGAGTGCCGCGAACATGGCCTCGTCGAAATGCAGGCCGGCGGTCGGCGCGGCCACCGCGCCGGGCTCGCGGGCATACACGGTCTGGTAGCGTGCCTCGTCATCGGTGGTGGCGGGATGTTCGATGTAGGGCGGCAGCGGCAATGCGCCGTGCGCCTCCATGAGGTCGAAAAAGCTGCCGCCGGACAGCAGTCTCAAGAGGGTGAGGGCGTCGCGCTTTTCCACCACCTCGACCACCGCACCGCCACCGAGGTGCAGGCGCGAACCGGGTTTGGGCGCGTGGCTGGCGCGGATGTGCGCCAGCGCCAGCTGCGGCTCCAGCACCCTTTCGATCAACAGTTCGATCTTGCCGCCCGAATCCTTGCTGCCAAACAGGCGCGCCTTGACCACCCGCGTCTGGTTGACCACCAGCAGGTCGCCGGGGGAAAGCTGTTGCGGCAGGTCGCGGAAGGACAAGTCGCGCATGCCGGCGGCCGCGGGGACCAGCAGGCGGCTGGCGGTGCGTTCGGCGGCCGGAAACTGCGCAATCAGTTCTTGCGGCAGTTGAAAGTCGAAATCGTCGATGGTGTACTGGGGGGCGCTCATCGGGCCGGATTGTAAGCTTCGCGCTATAATCTGCCCCGCTCGTTTACCCTCTGTGAAGAGGCGTAACCCAAATGCCCGGGTGGCGAAATCGGTAGACGCAGCAGACTCAAAATCTGCCGACCGCAAGGTCATGCCGGTTCGATTCCGGCTCCGGGCACCAGCGTGATCCTCAAGCGCCGACTGCGTCGGCAACGCATTTCTTGACGTTGCTGTTCTTGGCCGCGCCCGCCAGTTTCTTGTCATCCGCAGCCTTTTCGCAGACGGCCTTGGCGTCGGCTTCGCATTTCTTCATGAAGCTGCTTTTGGCCGCGCCGGCGAGCTTCTTGTCGGTGGCCTGCACGGTGCAACTGGCATCGGCTGCGTGGGCTTGCGCGAACGACATGGTGATGAACAGGGCGGTCAGGAAGTGCTTCATGGGGTTCTCCCGGAAATTGACGTTCAAGGGCCGCATCAGGCGGGCTCGACGTCTTAGTGCGTGCTTCCGCGAAAAGGTTCAACCGGTGCCATGCCTTGACATGGTGCATGTTGACGACGCGGTGATCGACGCGAAGGACATGTTCGACGTGCTGAAGGGCCAGCCGCCGGCGCGCACGGGCTGCTACGACTGTACGTGTGTCGATTGCCGCTTCGGGATGATCATCGGCGGCAACAACCAGGCTTTGCGGGCCGGGCTGGAGGGCTTGGCCGACAAGACGAAAAAGGCGACCGGCTGGAACGAACGCCGGTCGCCGGCGGGGTCAGAAGCCCTCGAGCACCACCTTGCCGATGGTGCGGGTCGATTCGATCGCAGCATGCGCGGCGCGCAGGTTGGCGGCGTTGATGGTGCCCATGGTCTTGGAGTGCGTGGTGCGGATCAGGCCGGCGTCGACCATGCCCGACACCTCGTTCAGCAGGCGCCCCTGGGCTTCCATTTCAATCCCGAATCCCGAGCGGGTGAACATGCCTTCCCAATGCAGCGACGCGCTGCGCGGCTTGAGGAGCCGCACGTCGATGGGCCCGCTTTCGTCGATGATGGCCAGGCGCCCGAACGGGGCGATCGACTTGGCCAGTTCGGGGTAGTGGATGTCGGTATGCGAGACACTGAAAATCCGTTCCACCCAGCGGATGCCGGCACTGGCAAGCTCCTCGGAAATCGGCTTCGAGTGGTCGATCACCAGGTCCGCGCCCAGTCCCTCGGCCTGCGCGCGCGACTCGGGGCGCGAGGCCGTGGCCACGACGAAAGCGCTGGTGAGGCGCTTGGCCAGCTGGATGGCGATCGAGCCCACCCCGCCGGCGCCGGCGGTGATGAGCAGGGTGCCCTGGCCGGGCGGGCGGCCGATGGTCAGCTGCAGGCGGTCGAACAGGGACTCCCAGGCGGTGATGGTGGTCAGCGGCAGGGCGGCGGCCTGCGCGAAGTTCAGGGACTTGGGCTTGCGTCCGACGATGCGCTCATCCACCAGGTGTAGTTCGGCGTTGGCGCCCTGGCGGGTCCGTGAACCCGCATACCAGACCTCGTCGCCGGGCTTGAACAGCGTGACCTCGGGTCCCACCGCTTCGACCACGCCGGCCGCGTCGAATCCGAGCACGCGCGGCTCACCGTCCGTGGGCGCGGCATTGCGGCGTATCTTGGTATCCACCGGGTTCACCGATATGGCGTGGACCCGCACCAGCAGGTCACGCCCGGATGCTACGGGCGCCGGCAGGTCGATGTCGACCAGGCTTTCGGTTTCGGTGATGGGCAGGCAGCGAAGGTAGGCAACGGCTTTCATGTGGGACTTTCTGCAGGTGGTTGGGTTCAGTGGTGTGCAATCAGGCGAGGGGGCGATCTCGGCCCGGGCGGCCCGGCGCGCCGGGTTTGACGCCGCCGCCGGTGCCGCAGGGACCGCCGGCGCAGATATTAGCGAATCCGCCCGCTTGGTCGGGCCAGCGCCGGCTGCGCGACGTTGATGTGCCGTGGCGCCGGGCGGGGCTGGCTATATACTTCCGCCGGTCCATGGGAGGCGACTGTTGATGAAATCCTCGATTCGTTTTTTTCTTGGCGCGCTGGTTGGCCTGGTCGCCACCACCGCATCCGCGCAGTTTCCGGCCCGGCCGGTGCGCGTCATCGTGCCGTTCACCGCCGGCAGTGCGATTGACGTGAATGCCCGCGTGATCGGACAGAAGCTCTCCGAGATGTGGGGCCAGCAGGTACTTGCCGATAACCGACCGGGCGCCAACAGCATCATCGGCATGGAAGCAACCGCCAAGGCGCCGGCCGATGGTTACACGCTGGTGCTGGGCAACGATGCCGCGCTGGCCATGAACCCGGCGCTGCAGCCCCGGCTGCCCTATGACCCGAGCCGCGATTTCGAGCCCGTCACGCTGATCGGTTCGAACTCGCTGCTGCTGGTGGTGCCCACCGCAAGCACGGTCAGGTCGGTGCGCGACCTGATCGCGCTCGCGCGCGAGCGCAAGGGCGAACTCAACTACGGTTCCGGCGGCAACGGCAGCGCGCAGCACATCCCGATGGAGATCCTGATGTCAATGACCGGCGTGCGCTTGACCCATGTGCCATACAAGGGCGTGGGGCCGGCGCTGACCGACGTGGTCGGCGGGCAGATTCCGGTGATGTTCGCCGGCACGCCAGGCGCCTTGCCGCATGTGCGCTCCGGCAGGCTCAGGGCACTGGCCATCGCAAGCGGCACCCGCTCCCCGGCCGCGCCCGAGGTGCCCACCGTGGAGGAAGCCGGCATACCCGGGTATTACTACACCGCCTGGGTCGGCTACCTGGCGCCAGCCGGCACGCCGCGCGACATCGTGGCACGCCTGAATGCGGACATCATCAAGGCCATCAACGCGCCGGACGTGCGCGACAAGCTCGCCGCCGTCGGCTTCGAGACCCAGACCGGCACGCCCGAGGAATTCGCGCAGCTGATCACCCGCGAGCGCGCGCGCATGGCGAAGCTGGTGCGCGATGCCGGCATCAAGGCCGACCAATAGGCCCGCTTCAATGCGCATTGTCATTCCCGACGACTACCAGGACTGCCTGCACACGCTTGAATGCTACGCAGCCTTCGCCGGCCACGAGGTGGTGCGTCATCGCGAGCCCGCGCGTGACGAGGCGCATTTTGCCGAAATGCTGCAGGGCGCCGACGCGGTGGTCGCGGTGCGTGAACGCAGCGACTTCCCGCGCTCCCTGCTGCTTCGCCTGCCGCGGTTGAAGCTGATCAGCCAGGTCGGGCGCAGCGCGCACACCATCGACCTGGCGGCGTGCAACGAGCTCGGCATCACGGTATGCGCCGGCACCCAGGCCTCGCCGGTCGCGCCGGCCGAGATGACCTGGGCGCTCATCCTTTCCACCCGCCGCAACGTGGTGCTGGAAGCCGAACGCATGCGCCGCGGCGAGTGGCCCGCGACCTTGTCGCACCGGCTATCCGGCAGCACCCTCGGCGTCTTCGGCCTGGGCACCATCGGGAAACTCGTCGCCCGCGTCGGTCCGGCCTTCGGCATGCGGGTACTGGTATGGGGGCGGGACGGATCGCGCGCCATCGCCGATCGGCTGGGCTATGAGTTCGCCGCATCGCGCGAGCAGTTTTTCGAGCAATCGGACGTGCTTGCCCTGCATGTGCGCCTGTCCGCGCAGACGCAGGGTATGGTCACAGCCGCCGACCTCGCGCGCATGAAGCCCAGCGCGCTTCTGGTCAACACTTCGCGTGCGCAACTGATCGAGCCCGGTGCCCTGGAAGCGGCCTTGCGCGCCGGCCGGCCGGGCTACGCTGCGGTGGATGTCTACGAGCAGGAACCGGTGACCGGCGGCGATCATCCGCTGCTGAAAATGCCCAACGTGGTGTGCATGCCGCATCTCGCCTGGGCCGACCGTGACACCTTCGAACTGTATTTCGGCGAGGCCTTCCGCAGCGTGGCGGATTTTTTCGCCGGGCGCAAGGTCAACGTCGTCAATCAACCCCTGCACCCGCGTTGACCTCACGCCGGATTGCCCCACAAGGGCAATCCGGGCAGGTGTTCAGGCCGGCCAATTCACTTCGATATCCGCCAGCACCGGATCTCCGGCCCTGGCCACCTCGTTCTCGATCAGAGTGCCGCAGCCCGGGCAGAAGAACTGCCGCCATACCGGCGCCTCGTCGATGTAGCGCCTGTAGTCGCCGATGTGCGGGTTGGCGGCGGTGACGTCCTGCTCTTCCATCAGGCAGCGGTCCTTGTAGTTGCCGCGTACCGGCCCGAGGTCGGCGTCGCACCTGGCGCAGCACATGTGCACCTTGCCGCGGCTGCGTTTCAGGGCCAGAGTATCGGTCAGAAGGGCCAGCGGTTCGCCGGAGACGCGTGGCGTCTTGCCACCTGATTTCACCCGGGCGAGGCGGCGTTTCGCACGCAAGGCCTCGGTGGCCTTGATATCGGCACGTCCGCCGGCGTCGAGCACCACGCCATAAATGTCGCGCGCGGAATCGCGCGACACTGCGCGCGCTTCGTAGTCTGCCGCCACATTTTGCGGGTCGCGCTCGAACGGGTCGCCAAAGCCGCCGCCGGCGCTCCACATCACCGCGTACACGTCGGTGGGGTTCTGGCGGAAGTTCATCTGGCGCAATTGCAAGTCCTCGGGGCGGCCCTTCACGTCATCGATGTCGCGGGGTACGGAATTGCGCGCGAAGCGATCGAGGATGTCGGTGTCGCGCACGAACTTGTAGGTGTTCACGGTGGCCGGGTAGCCGCCCATCATGCCGGTGGAGGTGGGTACGGCGTTGCCGGAGGAGGTGGTGTCCTGGGTGATGAAAGGCGTACGGTGCGGGATGAAGCAGGTCTCCGCGGACAGGCCGCCGCGCCACTTGCCGGCGCCGCCCGAATCGACCATCTCCTTGCGGTAAAGGATCAGCAGCGGGAAGTCCTGTTCGGTGTGCTCGATGTTGGGCAGCTTGCAGATCGGTGTGCGTGACTGCCCGCCGGTGTTGATGCCGTCGCCCTGGGCGAAGGCGCCGATGGCGCCGCCGATCGGGTCGATCAGCACGTAGCCGTAGTACTCGCCCCACTGGTTGGTGCCACGGAAGAGTGTGCCCGGCCACTGGCTGGTGCCGCCTATGCACATGATGTCCTTGCGCATCTCGGGGTCGCAGTACAGCATCTTGGAGAGCACGTTGTAGGTGGGGTAGAGCGAGATCTCCATCGACTGGATCGGTGCCGTGGACACCGAGGCCGGGAAGTTCGCGCAATTGATGGTGCCGGGGGTGGGGTTGAACTCGACGTGGCGCAGCGCGCCGCCGACGCAGAAGTACTGGTCCCAGCACATCAACTGGTTGAGCGCCACCATCAGCGAGCCGCGCCAGCCGGAATAGGTGGCGTTCATGGCGCCGTCCTGCGGGGCCGTGCCGTCGTTCTCGAAAATCAGCTTGCGCCCCTCCTTGCGCAGGGTCAGGCACACCCGATGGGTGCGGCGGTCGCCGGGGCGGCAGCATTCGATGTAGGTGCGGTCGCGCCACACGCCGTCGGGCAGGCGGTCGAGCTTCTCGAGAAACGCCTTCTCGGCGTTGTCGATCACACGCTTCATCACGCCCTTGACCTCGTCCGGGCCATACTTGCGGATCAACGCCAGGATGCGGTCACGCGCGGCGATGTTGCCGGCCAGTTGGGCGCGGAAGTCCAGCGCCACGGCGTCGGGCTTGCGCGAGGCCCGCAGGTACAACTCCTCGATGTCGCGGCGGATCTCGTTGTTCTCGATGATCTTCACCGGCGGGATGCAGATGCCCTCCTCGAACGCGCTTTCCGCCGAGGGGCAGAAGGAAGAGGGCGTGATGCCGCCGATGTCGTACTGGTGCAGGCAGTTGGTGACCCAGCAGAACAGTTCACCCTTCCAGAACACCGGGCAGATCAGCATCACGTCCTGCTGGTGCGCGGCGCCCACCCAGGGATCGTTGGCGAGGAACATGTCGCCATCCCGGATGCCGGGGTTGTCGCTGCGGTTTTCGAGAATCCATTTCACCTGGGTATCGGTCACGCCCGACATGTACTGCATGTAGGGCCCGAAATAGACGAACTCGCCATCCTCGGTGAGGATCGACGGGTTGAGGTCGAGCGCATACATGGCCACCGGGGAGCCGGAGACGCGCTGTATGGTGGCGCCATGTTCCTCGTTCACGTGCCACAGGGCATGGCGGATCACCTCGAAGGAGATCGGGTCGAGCTTGCGGCTGCCTTTGGTGTGCAGCTTGAGCTTTTTGGAAATGCGCAGCTTTTTGGGCGGCACGTAGCCCATGTTCTTGCCGTCGAGCTTTTCCGGCGCGATGTCGCTGATCTTGGTCATGTCGGTGTCCCCTTCAGGCGGCAAACAGGATTTCGAAGTTGCCGAAGGCGTCCACCTTCAGCGTGCGGCGCGGATGGATCACCACGGTGGTGTCGGTGGTTTCCACGATTGCCGGGCCCGGGATGCGGTTGCCGGGCTTGAGTCTTGCACCGTCGAAAATCGGCGTCTTGCGCGTTTTCTTCAGATCGGCCCAGTAGATCTCGCGGGGCGGCCGCTTTGCCGCCGCGGGAATGGTCGCGGTAAGCGACCGGGCTTTTGCCAGCTTGGGCCGCGGTGTTTCCGCGCTGGCGCGCAGGCGCATGGTCACCAGCTCCAGGCGCGCATTGCGGTAGGAGGAGCCGTGCCCGTAGAGTTGCTCGTAGCGCAGGTAGAAGCGCTCGCGCAGCGAATCGAGCATCTTCTCCGACAGCCGGCCTTCCGGCAATTGCACCTCCACTTCGTTGATCTGTCCCTTGTGGCGCATGTCGATGGAAAACGCGTACTTGCGGCGATTCTTCGCAATGCCGTCCTTGTCCAACCTGGTCTGCGCCTGCGCTTCCAGATCGGCGAGGATGCGGTTCACCCGCGCCACGTCGAAGGGGCTCACCTGGATGTCGACCTGTTCGTAGACGTGCAGGATGTCGGCAGAGGCCGCACCCAGGGCGCACCAGGTGGAGGCAATGTGGCGCAGCGGGATCACCACCTTCTTGACGCCCAGTTCGGCACCGAACACGCTGGCATGCACCGGGCCGGCGCCGCCGAAGGCGTACAGCACGAAGTCGCGCGGATCGAAGCCCTTTTGCACGGTGGTCTTGCGGATGATGTCGGCCATCTTGAATTCGGCGATGCGCGCGATGCCGGCCGCCGTTTCCATCAGCGACAGGCCCAGCTGCCTGGCCTGCGCCGCGATGGCGGCGGTGGCGGCCTTGCGGTCCAGCTTGATCCGGCCACCAAGAAAGTTGTCCGGGTCGATATAGCCCAGCACCACGTCGGCGTCTGTCACGGTGGGCACGGTGCCACCCCGGCCATAACAAACCGGCCCAGGAGCGGCGCCCGCGCTTTGCGGCCCGACGTGCAAGGTGCGGGTGGCCGCATCCACGCGCGCCATCGATCCGCCGCCGGCGCCGATGGCCTGGATGTCCACCTTGGGCAGGAAGTACTCGTACTGCGCCACGTCGGCGACGAAGGAGTAGGCGGGCTGGTGCTCGAAGATGATGCCCACGTCGAAAGAGGTGCCGCCCATGTCGGTGGTGATGATGTTGGGCGTGTTCATCAGCCGGCCGAGGAACAGCGAACCGGTCACGCCCGACACCGGACCGGAGTCCAGGGTCAGGAGAGGCGCTTCGAGCGCGCGATCGAGCGGGATCGAGCCGCCGCCGCACTGGGTGATCTGCAAAGGCTGTCGGTAGCCTGCCTCCTTCAACTGCGCGTCGAGGTTTTGCAGGTAGCGTGCCATCACCGGGCCGATGTAGGCATTGAGCGCGGTAGCGGTGGTGCGCTCGTACTCGCCCCACTTGGGCGCGATGTCCACCGAGCAGGAAACAAACAACTGCGGCGCCATCTCGGCAATGATGGCCTTGACCCGGTGTTCATGCGCCTTGTGCTTGAACGACCAAAGAAAACACACGCCGATGGCTTCCACACCTTCGGCCAGCAGTTTCTTCACCGCGGTGCGCACTTCGTCCTCGTTCAACGGCACCACGACGTCGCCGAAGCAGTCGACCCGTTCTGACACGCCTTCGATCAGGCGCTTGGGGACGATAGGTACCGGCTTCTGGCTTTCCGGGAAATGCACCAGCTTGTCGAGGTCGCGCGAGTGGATGCCGCGCGAACCGCGCATGATGTGGATGGCGTCCTCGATGCCGCGGGTGGTGATGAGTCCTACCTTGGCACCCTTGCGCTGGATCAGCGCATTGGTACCGACCGTGGTGCCATGGGTCAGCACGCGGATTCGGCTGCAAAAAGTGCCGAAATCCAGCTCGAGTCGCTCGGCCGCGACCTTGAGTGCATCGATCATGCCCTGCGCGAAGTTGCCCGGCGTCGAGGGCGACTTGGTCGCCGTGATCGTGCCCGCAGGGTCGAGCACCACGCAGTCCGTGAAGGTGCCTCCGATATCGACACCGACCAGGTAATCCTTCATTGTCTCCACCTTTTCCGGCGCGCCGCCGGTTAATTTATATGGTGATAAACAGTTTAGCGCGGTCGGTGTGCGGTCGTCAGGCGCATGCATTGTGCAGCGCAAAGAAAAAAAACGGCAGGGCGGAGACGCCCTGCCGAAAGAACTGCCAGAGGAGAACAAACCGGTCCTGGCATTCCCGCCGGCCGGGGCTTGTTTGCCCGTGCCGGTCGATACCGCGGATGTGGTGCGTCCGCGTGCCGCTTGTTACTTGCCGACCTTGATGAGGCGGTCGTTGTGCGCCTGCAGCGGGCGCGCATTCATTGGATACAGGGCGGTGAAGTGCGCCACCTGGTCGCGTGAAATTTCCACCGGGGTTTTCATCACCAGCCACTGCACGCCTTCGGTACACGGCGGCGTGGTCAGTGAGCCCATGTAGCTGTAGTAGGTGCGGTCCGCGGGCAGCAATTGCTGGGCGTTGATGGTCACATCGAGGCGTTCACGGGTGCGGTCGCGGGTGCCAGGCATGGCGTTCCACACATGTTGCAGCATCGGTTGCTCGGCGCCTACGGTGAGCAGGACTGCGACCACCGCAAGGCGGCCCTGGGCGCTCTTGTGCACCAGGTGCGCCACCATGTCGAAGGCGCGGCCATTGATGCGCTCCTCCGAGGGGGAATGGAAGTGGAACTGCACCAGCTCGTAGCGGTTGCCACCGAACAGGATGAAGCTGCCCGGCGCATAGTCCACCTGGATGGTATGGCCGTTGTTGGTGACCTTCAGCGACACATCCTCGTAGTGGAAGCGGATCGGTTCGACCTCGCCGATCACGGGGTTGCGGATGTCGATCGGCGACTGACGGGTGCCGACCTTGCAACTGGCGAAGTCCGGCTTCATGTCGCCCCAGCGGTAGGGCGCGTACTCGCCTTCGTAGTCCCAGTGGGCATCGTGGCCGTGTCCGGCATGTCCGGTGGCTTCCTTGATCTTCGCGGGCGCGGCCCCGTGGCCGGTGAGCATGGCGACCCTGGTGCGGGCTGATGGTTCGGGGGGGAGCGGCGCACCGACGCGGGCTTTCATGGCGCGCGCATCGTGCGGGTTGGACACTTCGCGTACCGGGAGCCTGGGGGCGGCCGCGTGCGCATCTTTTGCAGGTGCCTGGGCTTCCTTGGTGGAGGCCTGGGCGTCCTTGGCGGGGGCGTGGGCCTCCTTGGCGGGGGCGTGGGCCTCCTTGGCGGGAGTGGCGCCCTTTGCTGCGGCCGCGGCTTTCTCGGCTTCCGCTTTCAGCGAAGGCTTGATGTCGACCATCTTGGCGTCTCCCGCCCCCTTTTCGGAGGGTTTGGCGTCAACCTTGTCCGCAGGCTTGGCAAGCGCGGCGGCGGCGGGCGCCGGCGCATGGGATTCCGCTGCTGCGCGGATGATGCCGGTGCGCGCCTGCGGAGCGGGGCCGTCCATGAAGCGCGGGTCGGCGGTAGCCGCTGCGACTTTCTTCGCCGCTGCGGCGGGTGTTCTTGCGCGCGGCGCCTTGGCCACGTCCGAAGTCGGGTTGCAGAGCCGTGTGAGGACGCGCTGCTCCGGCGTATCAGGCATGACAGCACGCGGTTCGCCGGTTCCCTTGATGGACGCGATCTCGCTGCCGTCGTCGTCGAAGTAGCCGCGCGTCAATACGGTGGAGGTGTTCTGCGTGCAGTCCAGTCGCACCTGTTCTTTCATGGTGCGGTATACGAAGTATGCGCCGGTCTGCGTGGTCGCCTTTTTCGAGAAGGTGTGCTGCACCCAACCGGTGACCACGCCGTCCTTGCGGTTGGCGGTCGCCAGGTCGACTTCGGTCTGCACGCGCGAATTGGTGTCCACCACCTGCCAGGAGGCTTGCGCGCCGACACAAGTGATGAGGGCCCCCGCGGCGGCGGCGGCAGTGAATGTCTTGCAAAGCATGGTTCCCTCCACGGTCCCTTGAATGGTCGCGGCCCCGACAATCTTGCGGGTCGCGCCTGGTTCCCTCTGGTTATCGGCCGCGAGGCCTGGAAATTGAGCTTGTCCAGAGGTGCGGGGACATCGCGTATCATCGCCGCGGTTCTTTGCCGGGTACGCCGGATAAATGAGAAATATCCTTTTCATTCAAGGGGTTTTGATGTTTTTTTCAGGGCCGGTCTGGACCGCTTTGCGGGTCCTCCTGTTGCCGGCGCTGGCCGTCATGGGTTGTGCCACGCCCGGCAATCCTTACTACGATCGCGCCAGGCCGCACCACACGCCCGACGGATTTCGCAACAATTACGTTGCCAACCTGGGCAACAGCGGAACGAATTTCTGGAAGTGGCAGTGGGAACGCACCCGTGACGGGTTGCCGAAACCGCCGGCAAACGGCTATGCCTTTCCGGTGCTCTCGCCGGATGTGGCCTGGCTGCGCGCCAATCGCAGCGAGATCACCGCCACCTGGGTCGGCCATGCCACGGTGCTGCTGCAGGTGGCTGGCGTCAATATCCTCACCGATCCGCACCTGACCGAGCGCGCCTCGCCGGTGTCGTTCGCCGGGCCGCGGCGACTGGTCCGCCCGGCACTGACTTTCGAGCAAATGCCGCATGTGGATGCGGTGGTGCTGTCGCACAATCACTATGACCACCTTGATGAGGGCACGGTGGTGCGCCTTGCGCGGCAGAGCGGCGGCAGTCCGCGCTTTTTCGTGCCGCTGGGCAACAAGCCGTGGTTCGAGAAACTCGGCATCGCCGACGTGGTGGAAATGGACTGGTGGGACAAGCGTGACTTCAAGGGCATCGAAATCCATTTCACGCCAGTGCAACACTGGTCCGCACGCGGACTCGACGACCGGTTTCGCACCCTGTGGGGCGGCTGGTATTTCAGGGCGCCGGGATTCAGCGCGTTTTTTTCCGGCGATACCGGTTATTCGCAGGACTTCGCCGACATCCGCGCGCGTCTTGGCCCGGTGGATTTCGCCATGCTCCCGGTTGGCGCGTACGAGCCGCGCTGGTTCATGGCGACCCAGCATGTGGATCCGGCCGAGGCCGTGCGCATCCACAAGGACCTTGGCGCGCGTCGGTCGCTCGGCATCCACTGGGGCACCTTTGAACTGACCGACGAGTCGCTTGACGAACCGCCGCGCCGCCTGGCGGCGGAACTCGCAAAGGCCGGCGTGCCAGCGGCCGAATTCGGCGTCGTGAGCCATGGGACGACGCTGCGGCTGACCGCCAGGCCGTGAGACGCGCGGGCGCGACGGATGGCGACGGCCGGCGCCGCCTTCGGCGATCACGTTGCGGCCGCTTCGACGCTTCGGGTCAAGCGCATTTCTAGAGATGTTGCTCCACTGATGCAACGCCGCAATGGTGCGGGTTCGGCTTAGACTTCAATGGCTTTACAGGTTTCGAAAGCGCAGGCCGCCTGGCCGCGCTTGAATGCAGCGAGCCCGACGCGGAGGGACCCGGGTTGAGAATGAAAGGCTCGTGAGATGGAATTCGATTATGTGATCGTGGGTGGCGGATCCGCGGGCTGCGTGCTTGCGGCGCGCCTGTCGGAAGACCCGGAAGTGCGGGTGTGCCTGCTCGAGGCGGGCGGGCGGGACGATTCGGCGCTCATCAGCGCGCCCGCGGGCTTTGCCGCGATGGCGCCCCTCAAGCTCAATGTCTGGGGTTACGAGACCGTGCCGCAACCCGGCCTGCATGGCCGGCGCGGCTACCAGCCGCGCGGCAAGGCCCTGGGCGGGTCATCGTCGATCAACGCGATGATCTACCTGCGCGGCCGCGCCTCGGATTACGACCGCTGGGCCGCGCCTGCAAGCCAGGGCGGCCACGGCTGTGCCGGATGGTCGTGGCATGAGGTGCTGCCTTATTTCCTGAAGGCTGAGAACAACGAACGCTGCGACGGGCCCCTGCATGGCAAGGGGGGGCCACTCAATGTGGCGGACCTGCGCACGCCGAACCGGTTCGGCCAGGTGTTCATCGACGCCGCCACCCAATGCGGCCTTGCGCAGGTGGCCGATTTCAATACCGGCAACCAAGAGGGCGTGGGTGCGTACCAGGTCACGCAGAAGGACGGCCAGCGATGCAGCGCGGCGCGTGCCTACCTGCACCCGGTGATGACGCGGCCCAACCTGACCGTGCTTACCGCTGCCGAGGCGCTCAAGGTGCGCATCAGTCGTGGCAGGGCGACCGGCGTCGAGTTCGCGCGGGGCGGTCTGCTGGAGACGGCAACGGCGGCGCGCGAGGTGATCTTGAGCGCGGGTGCGTTCCGCTCCCCGCAGTTGTTGATGTGCTCGGGTATCGGTCCCAAGGCGCACCTGCTTGAAAACGGCATTGCGCCGCTGGTCGATGCGCCCGGGGTGGGCGCCAACCTGCACGACCATATCGATTACGTCATCAACCGCCGCCATGCGTCGAAGGAGCTCTTCGGCCTTTCACTGGGTGGCGGCGTGAGGCTGTTGCAGGAAATTTCCCGCTACCGGCGCGAACGGCGCGGCATGATCACGACCAACTTCGCCGAGGTCGGCGGCTTCGTGCGCACCATGCCTGATCTGCCCGAGCCGGATGTGCAGCTGCATTTCGTCATCGCGATGGTGGACAACCATAACCGCACCACGCATTTCGGCCATGGCTATTCCCTGCATGCCTGTGTTCTCAATCCGCGCTCGCGCGGCCGCGTGTGGCTTGCGTCGCCTGATGCGCGGGTAGCGCCCCTGATTGACCCCGAATTCCTTTCCGACCCGGAAGACGCCGCCACGCTGGTGCGCGCCTTCCGGCTGATGCGGCGCATCCTCGATGCCCCGGCCTTCGCGCCCTACAAGGGGCGCGAGCTCTATACCGATGGCCTCGATGCGGACGATGAAGCGCTGGTCGATCGCGCCATTCGCGAGCGTGCCGACACCATTTACCACCCGGTCGGCACCTGCCGCATGGGCGCCGACGAGAGCGCCGTCGTGGATCTCGAGTTGCGCGTGAAAGGCATTGCCGGCTTGCGCGTGGCCGATGCGTCCATCATGCCGGAACTGGTGTCCGGCAACACCAACGCGCCCACCATCATGATCGGCGAGAAGGCGGCTGACCTGATTCGCAAGGCCGCCTGACCTCCCGCCGCGCGCGGGGTGATCAGTTGCGCCGAACCGGCATGCGACGGCCGATGGCGACGGTGACCACCACCGCGACCGCGAAGCCGATCATCACCGGCGTGACCTTCTCGCCCAGCAGCAATGCCGCGAACAACATGGTGAGGAATACCTGCAGCAACTGCACCTGCGACACGCGTGCCACGCCGCCCAGGTCCAGACCCTTGTACCAGGCGAAAAAGCCGATGTACTGGCTCAAGATGGCGACGTAGGCGAAACCGGCCCATTCGATGGCGGTCGCAGCGGCGAAATCGCTGCGTTGCGCGGCCAGCGCCACCGGCACGGCCAGGAACGGCGCGCTGATGATGAGCGACCAGCTGATGGTTTCGCGCCCGCCGAGTTCACGCGTGACCAGGGCGCCCTGGGCGTAACCGAAGGCGCCGAGGATCACCGCACCGAGGAGCGCCAGATCGGCCGTGTGCAGGCCGCCGCCTCCGTGGAAAATGGCGAACGAGACCACCAGTGCGCTGCCCACGGCGGCAGCGATCCAGAAGCCGATGGACGGCCGTTCATGATGCAGCCATGCGCCCATCAGCGCCGTCACCAGCGGCAGCAAGCCGACGACAATGGCGCCATGGGCGGAGGGCACGTCACGCATCGCCAGGGACGTGAGCGCCGGAAATCCGACGATGACACCGGCCGAGCTCAGGGTCAGGTGCCAGGCTTGCCGGCGGTTCGGCCAGGGTGCGCGTATGGCCAGCAGAAACACCGCGGCGAAAACGGCGGCCACCAGCGAGCGGCCCAGCCCGACAAAAATCGGGTCGAGGTGCGCTACCGCGACACGGGTCGCCGGCAGGGTGAGGCTGAAGATCAGCACCCCGGTGAACCCCAGCAACATGCCGCCGTGTTCGGCGGGGCGAGGGGTGGGGTTCAGAAGTTCCACTCCGTCTCGAACCGCTGGCCGATCCGCAGCGTGGAGCCGACGCCGTTGGCGGCAATCGTGTTCTGTCCGAAGATCACCCCCAGGGCCGGATCGTCGCGGTAGCGTGCCAGGATGTCGAGAGGGTCCGGCCCGCGCATGCCGGTGGCCTGGTCGATCGAGGGAATCGGGCAGCGCGGACACGGCTTCACCGGCCTTAGAACCACCTCGTCGGCACTGAGCGACACCATGCGGTCTTCATCGAACGGACCGACATCGTCGATCACGATGTTGGGGCGGAAGCGGTTCATCGGCAGGGGATCACGACCGTTCTCCTGCAGGCGGTTGTTCAGGTCGTCCAGCGAGGCGCGCGAAACCAACAGCATGGGGTAGCCGTCGGAAAAACGGTTGAGCGCCTCGCTGCCCGCGGTGCGCTCGCGGTTCGAGAAACGCTTGTGGGCCGGATCGAAGCGTGCCAGGCGCACGTTGCGGCCGAGGCATTGCGTCAGCCACTGCGCCGCGCCATCTCCTTCGTCGAATGCGCGGCAGGCGTGGTTCCAGACCAGCACTGCGAGGTCGGCGGCGCGGCCGAACGGCAGTTCAAGCGGCACATGCAGGGGCGCCATGCCGGGCGCATGCAGGACCAGCGCCGCGGCTTCGAGTGCGGGTGCGATCAGCGCCATGCGCGGCGCCTCGCGCTGGGTCAGGAAGCGGCCATTGCCCTCGACCACCATCCACTCGCGGTCACCGGCGCCGCGACTTTCCAGGCCAGCCCGTCCGAGGGTGGCGGCATCAAGGTCGATACCACGGCAACTCTTGACCGGGTAAATGTGCAGCGAGGCGATGACGGCCATGTCAGCCCGCCGGGTTCTCGCGCGCCAGGCGCGCCTCGCGGGTTTGCAGGTGCGCCCAGGCGATACCCAGCAAGGTGGCATCGCTGCCCGCGGCACGCGCGCGTGCCAGCATGTCGCCGACGATGTGCGCGCCCTCGGTCTTGCCGCCGGATTCGAGGTCGCGCTGCATCGATGCGCTGAAGATCGAACCGCGCGTGGTGAGCATCTTGGCCGTGCCTTCGAGCACATTGGGGCGCGGCGAATGCCCGGCGTGCTGCGCCGCCGCCGTGCACTCGGCCAGCATGCGCAGCATCAGGGCCTCGCCGTCGTCGCTGGCCATGATGTCGCCGACCGCGCCGCGCATCAGGCAGGTCATGCCGGCCAGGGTCGCCAGCAGGACATACTTTTCCCAGATCTCCAGCAGTACCTTGTCGGTATGGCGCACGTCGACCGGGGTCTGTTTGAACGCCGCGGCAAACGCGTCGAGAATCGGCCCGGCGTTCGCGCCGTTCTCCACGCGCAGGCCGAAGGTGATGCGTTGCAGGTCGGTCATCTGGCGCACCACGCCTTCCGGACTCAGGTTGCCGGCGATGTGGCAGCACCCCCCCAGCACCCGCCGGGCGCCGAATTCCCTGTCGAGGCGGTCGAAGTGCGCCAGGCCGTTCAACACCGGCAGGACAAGGGTGTCCGGGCGCATGCCGGGATAGATGGAGAGGATCGAGGATTCGAGGTCGTAGGCCTTGCAGGAAAGCAGCACCAGGTCGTACTCGGGTTGCAGTTCGGTATGCAGGACGGTGCGTACCGGGATGTTGAAGCCGCCTTGCGGGGTTTCGACCCTGAGGCCGTGTTCGCGCAAGGTATCGGCCCGCTTCGGGCGTACCAGGAAGGTGACCTTTGCATCGGTCTTGCCGAGATGGGCCGCCTGCGCGAGACGGCCGCCGAAATAGCCGCCGGTCGCGCCGGCGCCGAGTACGAGGATATTTAGTGGCATGAAATGGAGTTCTTTAAAGAAGCCGCGATGTTACCGGGAGCGGGTCCGACCAGACGCGTGATCGGGGCAGTCAGCCCTTCTGGATGCCGGGCATGGCGACGATATCGGTGTCACCAGGGTCGATACCGGCCTGTGAGAGAAGCGTGGTGGCCTGGCCGCGATGATGGGTCTGGTGATTGAAGAAGTGGGTGAGGGCGGCGAAGCCGTCGACGGCTACGAGGGCGCCGGAGAGCCTGGCGTACTCGAAGGGCGCTACGATCCATTGAGGCGTGAGGGTTTCGACGAAGGCGGCGATACGCTCGTCCATGGCCTCGCGCGCGCGGCGCAGTTCGGCGAAGTCCGCATGAAGTTCATGGCCGAAGCCGGGCCACTGGTAGGGTGCGCTCTCGAAGCGTCCCATCCACAGGTGGTCGGCGGCGAGGATGTGGTTGAGGGTGCCGTGGACGGACTTGAAGAACGCACCACGGTCACGCCTGCGCTCGGCATCCGGCATGCCGGCCGCGGCGTCGTAGAGCCGCTCGTTCATCCAGCGGTTATAGCGCGCCATCAGGCGGTAGTTGTCGACCGTGGCCATCGAATGCTTCAGCAGACCCGCATCACGCGCGCGCCGGCCGCTCTTGCGAGCGCCAGCGGCGCCACCGCGAATCCGGTGTGCGGGTGGCCGGCGGCGGGATAGATGACCTCGAAACGAGCCAGGGTTTCGTCGAACAGCGTGATGGGGGGCGACAGGTGGCCGATCGGGGCGACGCCGCCGATCGAAAAGCCGGTGCGTTCCTTCACGTAGGCGGCATCGGCGCGGCCGATCGGCTCGCCGATGGCCTCCACCACCAGGGATTCGTCAACGCGGTTGGCGCCACTGGTGATGACCAGAACCACGCGATCGGACTGAATCGAGCGGAAGATCACCGACTTGGCGATCTGCGCCACGTCACAGCCGTGCTTGACAGCGGCGGCCTGCGAGGACGGTGTGGCTTCCTCGGTGACGATGATCTCGGTGGCGATGCCGGCGTCGGCTAGCGCGGCCTGCACCCGCTTGACGCTGGCGTTGGCGAGTACCTTGGCGATCATGCGAGGGTCTTCTGCACGACTTCGCGCGTGTCCTTGGAAAGCGCGTCGGATGCGGCGATGTCGGAGAGGCGGTCGTGCAGCATCTTGCGGCGCACCGGTTCGAGTTTCTTCCAGGATGAGGCGGCACGCGCCAGGCGCGCGGCCACCTGCGGATTGAAGGCGTCGATTTCCAGCACGCGTTCCATCCAGAAGTCGTAGCCGCTGCCGTCGTCGGCGTGGAAGCAGGCCGGGTTGCCGTGGCAGAAAGTGCCGATCAGCGCACGCGCCTTGTTCGGGTTCTTGATCGAGAACACCGGGTGGGTCATCAGTTGCCGCACGGTTTCCAGCGTCGAGGTGCCGGCCGCGCCCAGGCGCGCGCCCGACTGGAGCGCCAGCCATTTGTCCATCACCAGTGCGTCATCCTTGAACATCGCGTGGAAGGCCTCGAGGGCTTCGGTGCGCTCCGGCGAGTCCGAAAGCATCAGGGCGCCGAGCGCATTCATGCGGTCGGTCATGTTGGTGGCCGCGTGGAACGCGTTGAATGCGGCGCGGTGCATGTCGGCGTCGTTCTGCTCCAGCAGGTAGCCCAACGCGGTGCCCTGCAGGCTGCGCTTGCCGGCCGACTTCGGGTCGGGCGAATAGCGGCCGCGTACCGCATTGGCCGCATAGGCGCCGCGCAGTTCGCGTCCAGCGGCGCGCGCCAGGGCACGCCTGGCGAACACGCGCGCGACATGGATGGCGCGCGGGTCCACCACATCGAACTGCTCGGCGATGTAGGTTTCGCTGGGCAGGGCCAGCGCCTCGGCCTTGAATGCGGCGTCAAGGGAGGTGTCGGTGAGGATGCGCTTGAACGCCGCCGCCACCGCCTGTGGCAGCGCCAGGGTCTCGCCCGCGCTCGCCTTGCGCGCCAGGTCCGTGAGCAGGCGCAGGTACAGCCGCTGCCCCGCCTCCCAGCGGTTGAAGGCGTCGCTGTCGTGGGCAAGCAGGTGCGTCAGCGCCGCGTCGCTGTAGTCGTACTCGAGGATCACCGGCGCCGAGAAGCCGCGCAGCAGGGAGGGCACCGGCCGCTCCGCAACACCTTCGAAGGTGAACACGTTCTCGCTGCCGGAGGCCAGCAAGGTGGCCTCCATGCCGCGCGAGCGGGCCTCGCCCGCCAGCCGCAAGTCCAGGGCGGCTCCCTTGCGGCCGATGAGCCCGACCGTGAATGGAATCACGAAAGGCTGCTTGCTTTCCTGGCCCGGGGTTGGCGGGCAGGACTGCCGTACCCTCAGGGTGTAGGTGCGCGCGCGCGCGTCGTAGTGGTCGGTCACGGCCAGCCTGGGCGTGCCGGCCTGGCCGTACCAGTTGAACCATTGCGCCCGCTCGGCGGGCGACAAAAGCCCGGCATTGGCGTCGGCCATCGCGGTGAAGAAATCGTCGCAGGTGACCGCCTGCCCGTCATGGCGCTTGAAGTACAGGTCCATGCCCTTGCGGAAGCCGGCGCGGCCGAACATGGTCTGGTACATGCGCACGACTTCGGCGCCCTTTTCGTAGATCGTGACGGTATAGAAGTTGTTGATCTCGATGTACGAATCCGGCCGCACCGGATGGGCCATCGGCCCGGCATCCTCGGGGAACTGCGCGCTGCGCAGAACGCGCACGTCGCCGATGCGGCGCACCGCGCGGCCGGACGTCGTGCCGGTCATGTCCATCGAGAATTCCTGGTCGCGGAACACCGTGAGGCCTTCCTTCAACGACAACTGGAACCAGTCGCGGCAGGTGACGCGGTTGCCGGTCCAGTTGTGGAAGTATTCGTGGGCGATCACCGATTCGATGCCGTCATAGTCGGCGTCGGTCGCGGTGGCCTCGTTGGCCAGCACATATTTTGTGTTGAAGACGTTGAGCCCCTTGTTCTCCATCGCGCCCATGTTGAAATCGCCGACAGCGACGATCATGTACTGGTCCAGGTCGAGTTCCAGGCCGAAACGCTGTTCGTCCCAGCGCAGCGACTTTTTCAGCGACTCCATCGCGTGGGCGGTCTTGTCGGCGTCCTTGGGCTCGACGTAGATCTGCAGCAGCTTCTTCTTGCCCGAGCGGGTCCTGATGGTGTCTTCATGGCAGGCGAAGCGGCCGGCCACCAGCGCGAACAGGTAGGAGGGCTTGGAAAACGGATCCACCCAGGTGGCCTCGTGGCGGCCATCCGGGAGTTCGCGGCGCGCGACGCAGTTGCCGTTTGACAGCAGTGCCGGCAAGGTGTCGCGCGGGCCGGCGACGGTGACCGTGTATTTCGACATCACGTCCGGCCGGTCCGGGAAATAGGTGATCTTGCGGAAGCCCTCGGCCTCGCATTGGGTGAAGAAATTGCCGTTGGAGCAATACAGGCCCATGAAGGACAGGTTCTTTGCCGGGCGGATGCGCGTCACGATTTCAATGGTGGCGCTGTCTCCCAGATCGGACAGGGTGATCGATTCGTCGTCCCGCGCGTAGGCGCCTGCGGGCAGCGGACGGCCGTCCACCATGACCGACACGAGCTCCAGATCGCGACCGTCGAGCGGCATGGATGCCGCGTCCGGATGGGCAGGGTTGCGCCGCACCGCGAGCGTCGATGAAACCAGGGTGGCGTCGGGGTCGAGGTCGAAGCGCAGGTAGACGGTGTCGACCAGGTATGGGGGCGGCGTGTAGTCGTTGAGGAGTATGGCTTGCGGCGCAGGGTGATCCATGGGGGCGTCTGATTCAAATGTGAGGGACGGAAAATAACAGAAAGTATCGACTTCGAAGGCCGCCGAACGCCGTTCGGTATCGAGGGCGGCCTGCGCTGGCCGCTATCCGGGGTCGGGTAGCGCCAGCCCGGCGCCGCGTTACGGGTTGGTGGCGGGCATGCCGCCGGCTGCGGGGTCGGGGTCCCGGGCGATGCCGGAGCCGAGCAGGCGCGCACGCACGTAGTCGATATGCTCGCGCAGCGTGTAGACCCGATCGCTGAACGCCAGCGGAATCGCGAGGAGTGCGGCGTCCTGCTCGATGCTGTCGAGCCTGTCGAGCGTCTTGGCCAGTTCGTCGCCGACGATTTCACGCGATGCCGCATCACGTTCGAGGAACTTCAGTTCGCCGTACCAGCGATTGATCTTCGAATGCTGGCGCCAGGCAAACAGCGAAGGGAGCCACTTGAACAAGGGCACCACCACTGCGATGATGGGCACCAGCAACACCAGCATGCGCTCGACGAAATTGGCAAGCCAGAAAGGCAGGTAGCGCTGCAGGAACGGGCGCCCGGTCTTGAAGTAACGCTTGGCTTCCTCGGCAAGCGGCCAGTCGGTCGCCACCGGCGTCGGGTATTCGCCGGGCTGGTGGAACAAGCCGGGGGTGCCGTGAATCTCGACCGCGGCTTCCAGCAGGAGGTAGGCCAGCGCCGGGTGCAGGTCTTCACGTATCACCAGGT
This sequence comes from Burkholderiales bacterium, assembly GCA_965279115.1. Lineage (GTDB taxonomy): Bacteria > Pseudomonadota > Gammaproteobacteria > Burkholderiales > JAEUOS01 > JAEUOS01. The sequence goes on along the minus strand of OZ257137.1, from coordinate 347,644 downwards.
TGGCCTGTGTGGCCACCAGCTGGATATCGCGCGCCGGCATGTCGTTCTTCAGGTCGAACACGCCGCGCACCAGGGTCACCGGCTTCAGATAGGGGAAACGTCGCGACAAGGCTGGCGAGTTGTCGAGGTTCACCAGGTTGAGCTCGTGTGCTTCAAGGGCGCGCCGCACCACCGGTGCTTCCGGCGCGGCGATCAGGATCGCGGCATCGATGTCGCCCGCCTTCAATGCGTCAACGGCGGCGCTGCCGCCGAGCGGCGACAGTTTGCCGGCTTTTTCGTCAATGCCATGCGCTTTCAGCAGGTCGAGTGCGACCGTGCGGGTGCCGGATCCCTCCGGTCCGACCGCCACCCGCATGCTGGACAGGTCGCTCAGGCGGGTCAACGTGACAGCGCGGCGGTGGAACACCCATACCGGCTCCTGGTACAGGTTGGCCAGCGAGAACAGGCGGGTTTCCTCGGGCGGTTGCGCAAGTGGCGTGAGCGTGAGCATGCCGAGCCCGCTCTGCACGAACGCGACGTCGATGCCGGCATCGTCGTTTTTGAGGCGCGCCAGGTTCTCCACCGAACCGGCGGACGGTTTCAATTCCAGCGTGACCCCGTCGCGTGCGAGAATCTCGCGGTACTGGAGCGCGAAACGATGGTAGGCGCCGTCGGCGGCGCCGGTGCTCATGGTCAGCGTGCGGGGCGGCGCGGGTTGTACGAAACGGAATGTGATCCAGAACGCGGCAAAAATGATGATGACCGTCGGCAGCCCGAAAACAAGCCACTCGCGCAACGTCGCGCGCCGCGCGAACGCCACGGCACGCCGCATTTTTGTGCCCCGGTCCAGAGTCATGCAGCGCATTTAACCATGTCTGGTTTCTTCAAACTTCGGCGCACGCGGAGAATGGCTTGGCACTGAAAAAGTGGGATGTGTTTTGCAGGGTGATCGACAACTATGGCGACGTCGGGGTCACCTGGCGCCTCGCCCGGCAACTGGCCGCCGAGCACGCGCGCACCATCAGGCTGTGGGTGGACGACCTCGCAAGCCTGGAACGCCTGTGCCCGGACATCGATCCGCGCCTTGAAACCCAGCGCGCGCACGGCGTCGAGGTGCGGCACTGGACCGAGGCGGCCGGCAGTGCGCAGCCTGCGGATGTGGTGATCGAGGCCTTTGCCTGCGAGTTGCCGGCGTCCTACTGCGCATCGATGGCGGCAAATGCCGCGGCCGGCCGCGCGCCGGTATGGATCAATCTCGAGTACCTCAGCGCCGAGGAATGGGTGTCGGGCTGCCATGGCATGCCGTCGACGCACCCCAAGCTCGGACTGACCAAGCATTTCTACTTTCCCGGTTTCAGCGCCGGCACCGGCGGCCTGCTGCGCGAACGTGGGCTGTTTGAAGCGCGCGACGCCTATCAGGGCAACCCGGCTGCACAGGCGGCGTTCTGGCAACGTATTGGCGTGCCACCGAAAGCGCGCAACGAATGGCGCGTGTCGCTGTTTTCATATGCCCGGGCCCCGGTCCAGGACCTGCTTACCGGCCTTTCGGCGCACCCGCATCCGGTCCGCTTGATCGTGCCCAAGGGGCCGTCGACGGCATTGGTGGCGGACTGGTTCGGCATGGACCCCGAACCGGGCGCGCATGGCTCGTTGGGCAATGTATCTGCTTCGATCGTCCCGTTTGTCGAGCAACCCGACTACGACCGCCTGCTGTGGGGGTGCGACTTGAACTTCGTGCGCGGCGAGGACTCTTTCGTGCGCGCGCAGTGGGCGGGTCGGCCGCTGGTCTGGCAGATCTATCCGCAAAGTGGCCAGGCGCATGAGGCCAAACTGGGCGAATTCCTGCGCCGCTACTGTCATGGCCTGCATGAACCACGCCGGCAGTCGGTCGGGCGTTTCATGGCGCTGTGGAACGGGGTGAGTCCGGGCAGCGCGGCTGATCCGCTCGGTCTGGGAGAGCCGGGTGACTGGACTTTCGAGGAGATCTGGCGCGGATTCGCGGCCAACCAGTCGGCCTTGCGCCTGCATGCGGAGGAATGGGCCTGGAAACTCGGCGAGGCGCGCGATCTGGCCGCTCAACTGGTTGAATTCTCTGGAAAAGTGGCCCAAAACGGGTTAAAATAGAGGGCTTTTTCGCGCGCCGGTCGGCTTGGGATGGATGCCGCAGTGCCGCGATTCCGACACACTTTTCCGGATATACGAAGGTTCATTCATGAAAATCGCACAGGAGCTCCGCGCGGGCAACGTCGTGATGATCGGCAGCGATGCCATGGTCGTCCTCAAGGCCGAATACAACAAATCCGGCCGCAACTCGGCGGTGGTCAAGCTGAAAATGAAGAACCTGCTCACCGGTTCCGGCACGGAGTCGGTCTACAAGGCCGACGACAAGTTCGACACCGTGCAACTGGAGAAGAAGGAAGTGACCTACTCCTACTTCGCCGATCCGCTGTATGTGTTCATGGATGCCGACTACAACCAGTTCGAGGTCGAGTCCGAGAGCATGGGCGACGCGCTCAATTACCTCGAGGACGGCATGGCTTGCGAACTCACCATCTACAACGATCGTGCCATCTCGGTCGAGTTGCCGACCTCGGTCGAGCGCATCATCACCTACACCGAGCCCGCGATCCGCGGCGATACCTCGGGCAAGGTATTGAAACCCGCCAAGCTTGCCACCGGCTTCGAAGTCGGCGTGCCGCTGTTCGTGGCGCAGGGCGACAAGATCGAGATCGACACCCGCACCGGCGAATATCGGCGCCGCGTCTGATCGTTCAAGCCAAATAAAAAGGCCGCCCTCGGGCGGCCTTTTTCGCTGTGGTTTCCCGCCTGCGGACATTCGGGCGGCGCGGTTGGCGGCCTGTCAGCCTTTCTCGCCCTTGGGCAGGCGGTCCACCGCTTCCTCGAAATAAAAGAACATCTCGTGGTTGTCGCCGACGTGGATTTTCGTGGCCCGCTGTTGCACCTTGCCTTTGTAGGTGACTGTGACCTTGTAGTCACCGGACTTGAGGTTCACGTAGACCCACGGGCCGTCGGCCGAAGTGTCTAGCACCGTCTTGCCAGCGGCGTCGACGATCGCGACCCGTGCGTCGGCGAGATAGGCGCCGCTGCCCTTGGCCGCCGTGAGCACGCGCAGGCTGAAACCCTTGCGGCCTTTTTCCAGGGTTTCCAGTTCGGCCGCGCCGACGCCGCCGGTCACATAGGGCTCGCCCTGGGCGGTCTTGCCCTGGGTCATCGCCCCCACGGGGCCGGCGAGAAGTGCCGCCAGCAAGGTGGCCACCAATGTCCGTCTGCCCATTCGCATGGTCTTTTCTCCCGAGTTCGAACGCGGACAAGACTGCCCGCTGACAGAAACATCATACTCAGTGGCCGCGCACCCTGTTTGATGCGCGTCAATTCGCCCCCCCGGCGTTCGAGCGTGCTTTCCGTGCTTCCGATCGCGTCAAGCCACTGTCTGCGTTTGACACGACGCGGCCGGATTGGCGGATGCGCTGCGCCGACTGACCCCCTGATAGACTTTGGCTCCATGAGCTACGCTGACGCGTTCGCCGATATCGCACTTAAGGACTCCAGATGACAGCACCCCTCGCCCGTCTTGCACGCTCTTGTGTGGCCGCATTCCTGCTGATCGCAGTCGCCACGGGCACGGCACAGGCACAGCGTGTGATCCGCATCATCGTGCCATTCGGCACAGGCGCGGTGCAGGATACGGTGGCGCGCGCCTTCAACAATGAACTCGGCACCCTGCTCGGCGCCAGCGTCGTGGTGGAAAACCGCGCCGGCGCCGGCGGCACGGTCGGCACCGCATATGTGGCAAAGGCGCCGGCCGACGGCAACACCCTGATCCTGTCTGCGGCCAGCCACCACATTGCCGGACACCTGTATGCCAAGCTGGCCTACGACCCCGTCAGGGACTTTGCCGGTGTCACCTACCTCGGAAATTCCGGCTACGTGATCGCCGCGCCGGGCAACGCGGGCATCAACACGCTGGCGGACCTGGTGCGTGAGGCCAAGGCGAAACCCGGGCAGCTCAACTATGCCTCCGCAGGCAATGGCAGTGCGACCCATCTGGGCATGGCATCGTTCAATGCGCGTGCCGGCCTCAGCCTGCAGCACATTCCGATGAAGTCCACGGGCGACGCGGTCAACGAGGTGCTGGCCGGGCGCGTGCAGGCCGTGACCTCCGCCACCATCGGGGTGGTGCAGTTCAAGGGCGACGCGCGCATGAAGCTTTTGGCCTACACCGGCAAGGCGCGCTCGAAGTTCCTGCCCGACCTGCCCACGGTGGCCGAAAGCGGCTTCCCGGGTTTCCAGTTCGATTCCTGGATGGGGCTGCTCGGGCCGGCCGGCATGCCGCGCGCGGAAGTCGACCGCATCAATGCCGCCATGCAGAAGGTGCTGGCCGACCCGGTCATCCAGGAGCGCTTCGCCCGTCTCGGCGTGGAGCAGGCCGTCATGAGCGTGGACGCGTTCCAGGCCCTGCTGCGCGCCGATTGGGATAGCGCCGGGGTCATCGTCAAGGCATCCGGCGCGAAGATCGACTAGCAGACCGGCTGGCGGAAACTGCGCCCGCCTGCGGAACCGGCGACAGCGGTCCTGGCTGCAGTGCCGTTTTGCAGACTTGGCTAGAAGAAATCAATCAACAGGAGACATACCATGCGACCTCGCCTTCTTGCGGCTCTGGCCTTCGCCATCGCCGTGCCCTGCGCACAGGCACAGGACTACCCGGCGCGTCCGGTCAAGGTGGTGGTGCCGTTCGCCGCCGGCGGACCGGCCGACATCTACGCGCGATACGTATCGCAACGCCTGTCCGATGCGCTGAGCCAGCCCTTCACGGTCGACAACCGGCCCGGCGGCGGGTCCGTGATCGGCACGGACGCCGCGGCCAAGTCCCCGGCCGACGGCTATACGCTGTTGATGATGTCCAACACCCATACGGTCAACGAATCGCTGATACCCAACAAGCCGTTCGCGCTGATGAAGGATTTCACGGCGATCGCACCGGTGAATTATTCGGACCTGGTGCTGGTGGCACATCCGAAAACCGGGTTCTCTTCACTCAAGGAACTCATCGCCGCCGCCAAGGCAAAACCGAAGGGCATGAACTATGCCTCCTCCGGGCCGGGCACCCCGTACCACATGGCCGGCGAACTCTTCAAGGCGATGGCCGGTGTCGACATCACCCACATTCCCTACAAGGGTAGTTCCGGTGCGCGCACCGACGTGCTCGGTGGACAGGTCGAGATGATGTTCGATGCCGTGCCAACCATGCAGCAGAACATCGCCGCCGGCAAGCTCAAGGCGCTTGGCACCACCGGACGCGCTCGCTCATCGGTACTGCCGGAGGTGCCCACGGTCGCCGAAGCCGGCGTGCCCGGCTACGAAGCCACCATCTGGCTGGGCTTCATGGCCCCCACCGGAACGCCCCAGGCAGTACTCGCGAAACTCAACGCCGAGATTGGTCGCGTCGTATCGCGCGCTGACGTCAAGGCCGAGTGGGCGAAGCAGGGGGCCACGCCGATGGTGATGACGATCCCCGAGTTCAACCAGTACCTGCGGGAAGACATCGAAAAATGGGCGCGCATTGTCAGGATCTCGGGTGCCAAGGCCGACCAGTAACACGAGTTGTCAACCGGACATCGAGATGGCGATAACGCTTCAAGTCAATGGCGAGTCACGATCCATCGACGCGCCCGACAACGCGCTTCTGATCGACGTGCTGCGCGATACCCTCGGCCTGAAGGGTACCCGCTTCGGATGCGGCCAGAACCAGTGTGGCGCCTGCCATGTGCTGATCGACGGCAGGTCGCAGCCGGCGTGTGACACGCCGCTGTGGGCGGCGGCCGGGCGATCGGTGGTCACCATCGAGGGACTTGGCCAGCCCGATGCACCGCATCCGCTGCAGAGCGCGTTCCTGGATGAGCAGGCGGCGCAATGCGGCTATTGCCTGTCCGGCATCCAGATGTCGGCCGCCGAACTGCTTGCCGCCAATCCGGCTCCGGACGAGGCCGCAGTGCGCGCGGCGCTCGACAAGCACCTGTGCCGGTGCGGCTCGCACAATCGCATCGTCCGCGCCGTGTTGCGCGCCGCCACCGCGATGCGCACTGCAAGGGAGGGCGCATGAACCTCGCCTTTCGCATGGCCACGACGGCCGATGACGGCAAGCCGCGCCTGCCCGGCAGCCTGCAGGTCAACCGCCGGCTTTCGCAATGGCTTGCCGTTCGCGCTGATGGCAAGGTCGAGGTGCGCTCCGGCAAGGTCGAGATCGGGCAGGGCATCCTGACCGCGCTGGCGCAGATCGTCGCCTGCGAACTGCAGGTGCGGTTCGAGCGCATCGTCATGGTAGGTGCTTCAACGGCCGCCAGCCCCGACGAGGCGGTCACCTCCGGCAGCCTGTCGGTGCAGGAATCTGGCACCGCGTTGCGTTACGCGGCCGCCGAGGTGCGCGCATTGCTGATCGCCGAGGCGGCGCGGCGCAAGGGTATCGATGCGGCGCGGATTGGCTGCGACGACGGCGAATTCGTGGTCGATTGGCAACCAATCGGCTTGAACTTCTGGGCGCTGGCCGATGCCGGTTTGCTGGAGCGCGAGGCCACCGGCCAGGTGGCGCCGCTGCCGTCTGCAGCGCTTGCCGTGGTGGGGGCCCCGGTGCCGCGCATCGACCTGCCGGAGAAGGTGTTCGGACTGCCGCGCTTTGTCCATGATCTCGAATTTCCCGGCATGCTGCACGCCGCCATGCTGCGTCCGCCGTCGCCGGCGGCACGCCTGCTGGAACTCGACGACAGCCGCGCCCGTGCGATCCCGGGATTCGAGCGTGTGGTGCGCGACGGCAACTTCGTCGGCGTCCTCGCTTCGTCCGGCGCTGCGGCGCGCCTGGTGCTGGAGGTGGTGCGCGCGAATGCGCGCTGGGCCGAGGAGGAGACCCTGCCGGATGCCGCCGCACTGGGCCCCTGGCTCAGGCAGCAGCCGGTCGAGACCAAACTGGTCGATGAGCGCAAGGCTGCGCAGCAGGCTGCGGCAGTGCGCACGGTGAGCGCCACTTATACCCGGCCCTACATCGCCCATGCCTCGCTCGGCCCCGCCTGTGCGCTGGCGTGCTGGTCGGGGGAGGGGGATGCCACGCAGATCGAGGTATGGACCCACAGCCAGGGCATTTACAACCTGCGCACCGACCTGGCGCTCGCCACCGGCCTGCCGGTTGAACGCATCATCGTCAATCATGTCGAAGGCGCGGGCTGCTACGGCCACAATGGCGCCGACGACGTCGCCTTCGATGCCGTCCTGATGGCGCGTGCCGCGCCCGGCCAGGTGGTGCGGGTGCTGTGGTCGCGTGCCGACGAGCTTGCCTGGTCGCCCTTCGGGCCGCCGATGGCGGTACAGGTGGAAGCCGATCTCGACAGCGACGGAATGGTTGTCGCGTGGCGCCATGATGTCTGGGGCAACGGCCACGGCACCCGCCCGGGACGCTCGAAATCGCCGGCGTTGCTGGCGGCCTGGCATCTCGAAAAGCCGTATGAGCGCCTGATCGCGGTGAACGCCGCACTGGCCGCAGGCGGCGGCAGTGAGCGCAACGCCGTGCCGGGGTACGAGTTCGCCTCCTGGCAGGTGCATAACCATCGCCTGCTGACCATGCCGATTCGCGCCTCGGCCCTGCGCTCGCTGGGTGCTTTTGCCAACGTGTTCGCAGTGGAGAGTTTCGTCGACGAACTTGCCCGCGAAGCAGGCCGTGATCCGCTCGACTGGCGCCTGGATTACCTGCGCGACCCGCGTGCGCGCGCCGTGCTGGAAAAGGTCGCGCAAATGTCGGACTGGCGCGCACGACAGCGCAGCGAAAGCATCGGCTACGGCATCGCCTATTCCCGGTACAAGAACACCGGTGCCTATTGCGCCGTGGTGGCCGAAATCGAGGCCGGCACCGAGATCCGCGCACGCCGCTTGTGGATCGCAGTCGATGTCGGCCGCGCCATCAATCCCGACGGCGTAGCCAACCAGACCGAAGGCGGCGCAATACAGGCGACCAGCTGGGCGTTGAAGGAAGCGGTGGCGTTCGACCGCACGCGCATCACCAGCGACACCTGGGAGAGCTATCCGATCCTGCGTTTTTCAGAAGTTCCGCAGGTGATGGTCGCGATCATTTCCGATCCGGACACGCCCTCGCTGGGCGCCGGTGAGTCGGCGCATGGCCCGGTGGCGGGTGCGCTGGGCAATGCCGTGCGCGACGCGCTTGGGGTGCGGGTGTGCGACCTGCCGTTGACGCCGGAGCATATAGCGGCGGCGGCCTAGGAATGCCGCATGGCCGGAGTCGGCCCGGTGTCCCGCACGCAGGAATTGCTGCGCCGCGCAAAAGGTTCCCGGGCGGTATTTCCCCGATTTGATGCAGATCAAATCACCGCCACTCCGCGCCGCTAGTCTTTTCTCCTCTTGCGCGTTGGTGCGCTGATGAGACCGGCTTGCTGCACACCTACCAGTATCCCAAGTACATCTACGCGCGACCGCCCGACTTCGATGCGTCGACGGCCGCCCGCCACCCGGTGGTCATCGTCGGCGCCGGTCCGGTGGGCCTGGCCGCTGCGATCGATTGCCGGGTGCACGGCATTCCGGTTGTCTTGCTCGATGAAGACGATACCGTTTCAATCGGCTCACGCGGCGTCTGCTACGCGCGGCGTGCGCTCGAGGTGCTTGATCGCCTCGGCGTGGGCGAGCGGGTTGCCGGCAGTGGTGTGCGCTGGGATGTCGGCCGTACGTTCTTCCGCGAACGAGAGGTCTACCACTTCAACCTTTCGCCGGAATCGGACCATCGGCGCCCCGGCATGGTCAACCTGCAGCAGTACTACCTGGAGGAATTCCTGGTCGAGCGGGCCGTCGAGGCAGGCGTGGAATTGCGCTGGAAGAACCGGGTGGTGTCGGTTCAGCCTCAGGAACATGGCGTCTTGCTGGAGATTGAAACGCCGGACGGAAGCTATCGGCTTGAAGCGGACTGGCTGATCGTCGCCGACGGGGCGAGGAGTCCGATCCGGCGCATGCTGGGCATGGAAGTCGACGGTCGCATCTTCACCGACCGCTTCCTGATCGCCGACGTGGTGATGAAGGCGGACTTTCCGGCCGAGCGCTGGTTCTGGTTTGATCCGCCGTTTCATCCCAACCAGTCGGTGCTGCTGCACAAGCAGGCCGACAATGTCTGGCGCATCGATTTCCAGCTCGGCTGGGACGCCGATCCGGAAGAGGAAAAGAAGCCCGAGCGCGTCATTCCGCGCATTCGCGCCATGCTGGGCGAAGGGCGCGAGTTCGAACTCGAGTGGGTCAGCGTCTACACGTTCCAGTGCCGGCGCATGCAGGATTTCCGTCGCGGGCGACTCCTGTTTGTCGGCGACGCCGCGCATCAGGTGTCGCCGTTCGGCGCACGTGGCGCAAACTCGGGCCTGCAGGACACCGACAACCTGGTCTGGAAGCTGAAGCTGGTGCGGGACGGGCTGGCGCCTCACACGCTGCTTGACACCTACACGCTCGAGCGCGCCGCCGCCGCTGACGAGAACATCATGAACTCGACCCGCTCCACCGATTTCATCACCCCCAAGAGCGCGGTCAGCAAGACCTTTCGCAATGCCGCCCTGCAGCTTGCGCGCGAGCATGCGTTCGCCCGCAAGCTGGTCAACTCGGGGCGCCTGTCGGTACCGACCTTCCTGACCGATTCGCCGCTCAATACGCCCGACGCCAACATGTTCGACGGCGACATGCTGCCGGGCGCGCCGATGGAAGACGCGCCGGTGATGGCGGAGGGGCGGCCGGCGTGGCTGCTGGGGATGGTGGGCAATCGCTTCTGCGGCCTGCTTTTCATCGACGCGCCGGCGCAGCTGGATGGTCGGGTGCGCGAGCAGCTGGTCGCCCTGGGCCGCGCTGCGCTGCCCGTAGAGGTGATCCTGGTGACTTCGCGCCCGGCGGTGCGCGATGCCGATTTCACCGTGCTGCACGACGTCGAGGGGCTGGTGTCGCGCCGTTACGATGCGCGCAACGGATCGTTCTACCTGATCCGTCCGGACCAGCATGTGGCCGCGCGCTGGTGGTCTTTCGATGACGAGCTAGTCAAGGGCGCCCTGGCGCGCGCCACCGGCAATGCCTGAAGGAGCGACGCGTGGGCCTCAACCTTGACCCCAATTTCCACGAAGACGGGCGCCGCTATTTCCGCGACTTTTCGCCGGGCGACGACTTCTACGCCATGCTGATCGACGCGCACCGCGACTTGTCCGATGAGGCAAGCGCGGCACTCAATGCCCGGCTGATCCTGATTCTCTCGAATCACATCGGCGACCTCGCGCTGCTGCGCGAAGCCTTGCGCCTGGCACGCGGGGCTTGAGGCCCGCGATCAGGCGCGTGTGCGCGCTGTCGCGGCGGCGCGCGGCAGCATGAAGGCGGGCGGCATCGCCTCGGCGGCATAGTGGCGTGTGCGCGCCAGCGCTTCAGCCAGTTCGATCCCGAGCGCGTGCGCCAGATCGAGGCCCTGCATGGCAATCGCGGCGCGGAAGCGGCCCAGCACGGCGGCAAGATCGTCCTGCGTCAGGAGGCGGGTCTGATCGCCGAGCATGGCGGCGTCGCGTTCCAGTTGCCCGGCGATGCGCGGCGTGGAAATCGTGGCGGGCTCCTGCGCCGGGCCGCCTCCCAGTCGCGACAGCTCGGCTGCCAGATACAGCAGTTGCGATGCCGTCATCGCGGCGGCATGCAGCGAAAGCTTCGCGTGATGGCCCAGCGCCAGCATCGACAGGTCGTAGCTCACGGCGGCGCGTGCGGTCGGCACAGGGGCGGTACCGGCGCAGCGGAGTATCTGCCCCACGTGGCGGTGGGCGGCGCGCAGGAAGGGCAGGAGCGCCGGGTGGGAATTGGAAATTTCCTGGGCTGGGGAAACTTGCATCGCGTTCTCGCTGGCGGATGGGTACGTTTGCATCGTCCCCCGGCAGCCACCTGCCCGATAGGCCGAACAGAAGCCGGTTTCCCCTTCGTTTCGAAGCGCGGTCGCTTGCCTGCGCATTTCCGGCGGCCAATCCGGCCCCGGGGCGGGTGGTAGGATAAGGCGAATCACGCGGTGTCCACAGTCACGGTTTGCACCAGGCCGCGCGGCAATTCATTCCGGGATCACACCCATGTCCGAACTGGTTCACGTCTATGCCGGCACCGCCGGCCATTCCGCATGGTTCAGCGAGGATGCCGGCGAAACCTGGGTGCACCCCAACAGCCACTCCGGCATGTATCTCGAGGCGCGGGTATGGAGTTTCGCCGCGCATGCGGGCACGCCGGACGCGATGTTCGCCGGCACCGACATGGGCGTGTATCGCTGGAGCGAGGCGCGTGCGCGCTGGACCGCCCTGCCTTCGCCGATGCAGGACGTATGGTCGCTGATCGTGCACCCGCGCAATCCCGCTGTAATCCTCGCCGGCACGCGTCCGGCGGGTTTCTACCGCTCACTGGACGGCGGTATCAGCTGGAGTGCCCTGGCCGCACCCGGCATCAGCGACTTTTCCGCCATCAACATGGGGCCGACGCGGGTCACGCAGATCCTGTTCGATCCGCTCGACGACAACGTGGTCTGGGCGGGTGTGGAAATCGGCGGCATCTACCGCAGTGGCGACGGCGGTGCCACCTGGCAGGCCAGGGATAATGGCCTGATCTCCGGCGACGTGCACGGCATCGCGGTGATCCCCTCGCCGCAAGGCACCGTGCTGTTCGCCACCACCAACAAGGGGCTGCACCGCAGCATCGATGGCGGTGCCAACTGGGCTTTCACCGAACTCGATTCGCCTTGGCAGTACACGCGCGCCATCGTGCCGCGTGCCGACAACACCGGCGTGGTGTTCCTCACCAACGGCAATGGACCGCCGGGCAGCACCGGCCGGCTGCTGCGGAGCCGGGACTATGGCGCTTCCTGGGAAGTCGCCGAGCTGCCGGGCAGGCTCAACAGCACGCCCTGGTGCGTGGCCACGCATCCGGCGGACCCGCAGCTGCTGTTCGTGTGCACCAATCTGGGCCAGCTGTTTCGCAGCCGGGACGGCGGCGAGACCTTCGAACGCCTGCCGCATGAGTTCGGCGAATTGCGCGCACTGGCCTGGCGCCCCCTGCCTGCCGGCACCAGGCGTGCCGAGCATTCGATCACGCGCCGTGTCGCCGCCTGAACAGGCCCGTATTTCGCACCGCAGGCCGCACCATCAGTACGGTGCGCGGTGCGTTATTTATCGCTTGCTCACATGTGCTCAGTTATGAGATTCTGTAGGGCGCGGCCGGATGCCCAGGCGCACCGTGTCGTAGAGCGTCAGGTCGACCGCGCGGCAGCCAACACAGCCCTTCCAAAAAAGACAATCCATATGCCCCACCATTTCGCCGGGCGCCGTACCCTGATAGCCGTTCTTGCGCTCGGGTTTGCGGCGATGTCCGCGCCGCAGGCGCAAACCGCATGGCCAACCAAGCCGGTGCGCATCATCGTGCCGTTTTCCGCGGGCTCGTTCACCGAGACCGCGGCGCGTGCGGTCGGCGCGGAACTCGCCAGCCAGCTCGGCCAGCCCTTCATCGTCGAAACGCGCGGCGGGGCCGGCAGCACGCTGGGTACCGACGTGGTGGCGAAGGCCGCGGCGGACGGTCACACATTGCTCTTCACCGACAATTCCTTCGCGGTTTCCTCGGCCCTTTACCAGAAGCTGCCCTACGATCCCGAGAAGGACATCGCCAAGATCAGCCCGGTGGCCGAGGCGCCGGCGGTGATCATGGTGCGCCAGGAACTTGCAGCCAAGACCCTAAAGGACCTGGTCGACCTCGCACGCAAGCAGCCGAAGACCCTCACCTTCGGGTCGGGCGGCCAGGGTTCCTCGGCCCATCTTGCGGTTGAGCTGTTCCTCTCGGGGCCGGACATCGAACTTACCCATGTTCCCTACAAGGGCGTGGCGGCCGCGTTGCTGGACCTGATCGCCGGGCGCATCGATGTCGGCCTTTCCAGCGTCGGATCGGCCACCCAGCACATCAAGGCCGGGCGGGTGCGCGGGCTGGCCGTGGCCGGGCGCGAGCGCCATCCCCTGCTGCCCGAGGTGCCCACCTTCGCCGAGGCGGGCTTTCCCGAATACAACATGGTCTACTGGTTCGGCATGATGGCGCCGTCAGCAACACCGCCCGCCGTTCTGGCGCAGTTGCAGCAGGGCATCGCACGCGCGGTCGAGCAGCCGAAGATCCGCGACGCCTTCGCCGGCGCCGGCGTGCGCGCGGTGGCCACCCCTTCGGCCGACTTCACCCGCCGTGTGGATGAGGAAGCACGGGTCTGGAAGCGCGTGATCGCGCGCGCCGGCATCAAGCCCGAATAAACGAAACCTTCATGCCTTCCCGCAGTCAACACCCCATCAATTCCTAAGGAGCCTGCCATGCCATTGGTCGACATCAATCACTACCTTCTGCTTGCCAACGACCTCGAGAAGTCCAAGCGCTTCTATTGCGACGTGTTCGGCCTCGAGGAAATGCATCGCCCGGACTTTCCCTTCCCCGGCGCCTGGCTCGGCCGCGGCGACAAGATCTGGGTGCACATGGCGCCGCGCGACGTGCCGAACTGGGAGATCTACTACAAGGGCACCTCGGCCAAGTCCGCGCGCGACAACACCGGTGTGGTCGATCACATCGCCTTCGCCGCCGACGATCCCGACGAATTCCGCGAGCGCTTCTCCAAGCTGTCGCTGGACTGGTGGGCGCGCGCGCTGCCGGACTCCAACCTGTTCCAGATCTTCGTGCGTGACCCCGACGGACTCACCCTCGAACTCAACTTCTTCGGCCTGACCACCATGCCCACCTGGGCCGAGAACTACAACGAAATGCCGCGCGTGAACTGACGCGATCACGCCATCGACCACCCGCAGGGAGACACACCATGAATGCCCCCGTGACCCCACGCCTCGACTTTGCCGGCGTCACCTATGACGAGGCCGTCGCCCGTGCCCACGCGCTGGTGCCGGTGCTCAAGGAGCGCGCCGCGCGCGCGGAAGCGGCGCGTGGACTGTTGCCGGAAACCGTCGCCGACCTTGATCGCACCGGACTCATGCGCATCATGCAGCCCAGGCGCTGGGGCGGCATGGAGCACGACTTTTCCATCATCGTCGACATCACCGACATCATCGCGCGCGGCTGCGCCTCCACCTCATGGACGCTGGCCAACATCGCCATCCACCACTGGATGCTGGCGCTCTACGACGAAAAGGCGCAAGAGGAGATCTGGGGCGCCAACCCGGACATGTACATCGCCTCCGGCATCGCCTATCCGCAGGGGCGTGGCGAGGTGGTCGACGGCGGCATCCTGCTCTCCGGCCACTGGAACTTCTCCTCCGGGGTGGGTTCCTCCACCTGGAACATGCTCGCCTGCGTCATCCGTGATGCCAGCGGCAAGCCGGTCGACTACCGCATGACCGTGATTCCGGAGTCCGAGTACGAGATCGTCGACGACTGGCAGGTGATGGGCCTGTCCGGCACCGGCAGCATGTCGGTCAAGTGCGACAAGGTCTTCGTGCCGGAACACCGCGCGCTTTCCATGCTGCGCGGGCGCCAGGAAGGCTTTCCCGGCTGGAAGGTCAATCCCGCGGCGTGCTACCGCATCCCGTTCGGCGGCCTGGCGGCGCACTGCATTCTCGGTACCACCATCGGCAACGCGCAGGCGATGTTCGACGCGGTCACAGCGATGATCCGCGAGCGCAGCACCAGCTACACCACCCTCAAGATGCGCGACCTCGGTACCGTGCAGGCGCGCGTGGGCCTGGCCGGCGCGCATCTCGACGCGGCACGCCTGATGGCGCGCAACGACTGCATCGAGGCGCAGGCCATGGCCGAGAAAGGCATCGACCCGGACATGAACTACCGGCTCAAGCAGAAGCGCAACTGCGCCTACGCGATGAAGCTGGCCACCGACAGCGTCGACACCATGTATGCGCTGGCCGGCGCCAACGGCCTGTACACGCGCGGCCAGATGGAGCGCATCTACCGAGATCAGCATGCGGCGGCCGGGCATATCAATTTCAGCATCGACGCCCACTCGACCGCCTGGGGTTTGTCCACCCTCGGTGGTGAGGTGGTCAATCCGACGCTCTAGCAACGCAGCCGAACCAGGACCAGTCGCTTGTCACTGCACAAAGAGGGACCGCCGGCGTTTCGATCGCCGGCGCTGGGCTGCGACAGCCACTTCCATGTGTTCGGCCCCGGGGATCGCTATCCCTACGGCAGCGACCTGCGCTATGCGCCGCCGCACGCGCCGCTGGCGGAATACCTGCAACTGGCCGACCTGCTGGGCATCGAGCGTTTCGTGTTCGTGCAGCCTTCGGCTTATGGCCGCGACAACACCTGCATGCTCGACGCCATGCGCGAGGTGGGGCCGGTACGCTGCCGCGGCATCGTCGATCTCGATGAGGACGTATCGGACCGTGAGCTCGACGAATTGCACGCCCTCGGCGTGCGCGGCGTGCGCATCAACGTCTCGCCGGTCAAGCCGCTTGCGCCGGGCTTTGGCGCAACGCTGCTGCCGCGAGTGAAGAAGTTCGACGCGCGCTTCGCCGAGCGCGGCTGGCAACTCGATTTCCTGTTGCCCGGCTGGCTCACCCACGAGATGCTGCCGGAGCTCGCGCGGCTCAAGGTGCAGTTCACCATGGCGCACATGGGCATGTTCCTGGCGCGCGAGGGGCCGGCGCAGCCCGGTTTCCAGGCGCTGATCCAGTTGCTCAAGACCTGCCCCGGTGCGCATGTCAAATTCACCGGCACCTATCGCATGGCCACCGCACCCGATTTCGCCGATGCCGCCCCGATGGCCCGCGCGCTGATCGAGGCCGCGCCGGACCGCATCATCTGGGGCAGCGATTACCCGCACCTGTCGTTCGCCGACCAGGTGGGTTCGGTGCAGTTGTTCAACCTGCTGGGCGACTGGGCCCCTGACGAGGCGGTGCGCCGCAAGATCCTGGTCGACAACCCGGCGCGGCTGTTCGGTTTCTGATTGGAGAGTCTGATGGTGCGCCGGTCCCTGCTTCGTCTGTTGACGCTGTTTCTTGCATTGCTGATGGCGCTGGCCGGACTTGCGCCTGTATCGGCGCAGGATTACCCGAAGGCGCCGGTCAGGATCGTGGTCCCGTTCCCGCCGGGCGGGCCGACCGACACCGTGGCGCGCATGCTGGGCCAGAAGCTGCAGGAGGCGTGGGGCCAGCCGGTCATCATCGACTACAAGCCCGGTGCGGGCACGGTGATCGGCATCGACTACGTGGCCAAGTCGGCCCCGGACGGCCTCACTATCGGCATGATCAACTCGGCGTTCGCAGTCAATCCCTCGCTGCGCAAGAGCATGCCCTATGACACCGTGCGCGATCTGGCCGGCGCGGTGCAGATCGCCAACCTGCAACTGGCCATCGTGGCGCGTCCGGACGCGCCGTTTTCCAGCATCCCGGAGCTCATCGCCTTCGGCCGCCGGAATCCGGGCAAGCTCACCTACGGCACGCCCGGGCCCGGCAGCACCACGCATCTGGGTGCCGAACTGCTCAAGCGCACTGCCGGTTTCGACATGGTGCATGCGCCTTTCAAGGGCAGCGCGCCGGCGCATACCGAGTTGATGGGCGGGCGCATCGACCTGATGTTCGACCCCTTCCTTTCGGTGCAACCCTTCATCAAGGCGGGGCGCATGAAGCTCATCGCCACGCTGGGCGAGAAGCGTGTGGCCGGCTTCGAGCAGGTACCCACGGTGGCCGAATCCATTCCGGGTTTCAACGTCAGCGCGTTGCTGGGCTTCGTGGTACCGCGTGCCACCCCCGCCGGCATCGTGCAGAAGATCAGTACCGATACCGCCCGGGCGCTGGCCAGCCCGCAGATCAAGGCGCGCGTCGAAGAACTCGCCATGGAGGTGGTAGCCTCCAGGCCCGAGCAGTTCGACGCCTTCATCCAGACGGAAATGAAGCGCTGGGCGCGCGTCATCAGCGAAGCGAAGATCGAGGCCGAATAGGCGCTACATTCCCAGGGAAGGACAAGCCATGCAACTCACGCTCAAACCCCTGCATCCCCTGTTTGTCGCCGAGGCCAGCGGGGTCTCGCTGGCACAGCCGCTGGCACCCGAGGCCGTGCGCGCGATCGAAGCGGCCATGGACAAGTACGCCGTGCTGGTGTGGCGCGGCCAGCCCATGACGCCCGAAGAGCAGATGCGCTTCGCGGCCTCCTTCGGCCGGCTCGACAACGGCCTCAAGAAGGTGTTCAAGCGCAAGGAGCGCCTGCCCTACGAGGAGCTGATCGACATTTCCAATGTCGGCTACGACGGCAAGGTGGTGGCGCGCGATGCGCCGAAGAACCTCTCCAACTTTGCCAACATGCTGTGGCACAGCGACAGTTCGTTCCAGGACCCGCGTGCCGCCTATTCGATGCTCTCCGCCGTGGTGCTGCCTTCCTGGGGTGGCGACACCGAGTTCACCGACCTGCGCGCCGCCTACGATGCGCTGCCGGCGCGTACCAAGGTGGAGGTGGCCGACCTCAAGGCCGAGCATTACGCCCTGCATACCCGCCTGATGCTGGGCGACGACGCCTATACGGACGAGCAAAAGAAGGCGATGCCACCGGTAGTCTGGCCGCTGGCCCAGAAGCACCGGTCCTCCGGGCGCGATGTGTTGTTCGTTGGCGTGCATGCCACGCACATCATCGGCTGGCCGGTGGCGGAGGGCCGCATGTATCTGCACGACCTGCTGGAGCACGCCACGCAGCGCCAGTTCGTCTACACCCACAAGTGGCAGGTCGGCGACCTGGTGATGTGGGACAACCGCGCCACCCTGCATCGCGGGCGCCGCTACGACATCGCCGAGCGACGCGAACTGCGCCGTACCACCATCGATGATGTTCCCGCCGAGGCGCTTGCTGCCGCCTGAGACTCCACGGCTACCACGCGCCGCCTGAGGCGCCGAGGGGACGGGGCCCGGCGAAGTCTCTCGTAGAATCACGTCTTTGTCCTGATTGCAGCGCGCCATGAAACGTACCGACCTGGCCAAGAACCTCGGAAAAAAGATCGAGGGCAAGCAAATGCCGTTCGGCGTACCCGACGCGGCGGCGCTGGCCAAACCCGCCATCGACAAGCGCGAGCAGCGCCGGCTCGATCAGGCTGCCGGGCTGGTGCCTTTCGCCTGCAAGATCAATGCGGGATTGGTTGAGCGCATGCGCGTGCTGGCGCAAGAGCGCGGTACCGGCCTGAACAACATCGTCGCGGAATTGCTTGAGAAGGGACTGGCGCAGCCTTGAACGTCCGGCGGCCGAAATACCCGATTGCGTCGCCGCTGGTCCTCTTGCTTGATGCCACGACCCGTGGAAGCTTCCGCAGCGGGCGAGCGCCTTGGCAAGGTTGCAAGAAGGGCGATACCTTGGGGATGGGTAGAAGACTTCGTCCCGACGCCGAGTTGACAATCCGTGTCGAAAAACTTTACATGTGATGCTGTTGCTGGCAAGTCTTGCCTGTTTTTTGGAGAAAAAGCTTTTAAGATCAAAATATTACGGATGGTCTCAAAGTCGGCATGGGCATTGCTCTACTGACGGTCAACTCAACTGATGGAGTGATTGGCATGAAAAAGATTCTTGGCGCGATCGCGCTTGTTGCAGGCATGGCAAGTGGCGCGGCCCAGGCCACCGTCATCACCTTCAACTCGGTGGTTGGTTTTCAAACTTTGGATACCCCGTACGAAGAGAGCGGGTTCCGTTTGACCAATTCATCCTCGAATCCAGGTGCATATCTGTACTGGGGAACGAAGTCTTTCAATGCCGATCCGAACGGCAATACCTTCAGCCACAATTACGACAGTTCGACGACGACGCTGACCAAAATCGGCGGGGGAACGTTCACCTTCAACTCCATTGATCTGGCGGATATTTACAACGATGGTGGCGGCGGGCGCGTGCAGTTTGATTTCCTGTTTGCCGATTCGACCACCTTGCAGACCTTTGTCACCGTCGACAATCTGCCCGGACTGGAAACGTTCTCGTTCAATCAGTCCAACTTGACGCAGGTCAGTTGGGTGCCGTTGACCACCGTGGGCCCTTATCTGCAGCTGGACAACGTGGTTGTCGATGGCAGGGGCATTCAGGTGCCCGAGCCGGGTACGCTTGTCCTCTTGGGCGGGGCTTTGTTGGGTCTGGCGGCTTTTCGCCGGTCGAGGAAGGCCGCCTGAGGGTTTCAACCGGACGGAAATTTCCGTTGCAAGAAAATGGCGGCCCAGGGCCGCCATTTTCTTGTCTTCTCCATGGTCTCAAGCCGCTGTGCCAGAACCCGGCCTGATACGGCTGCTGAAGCAAAGCCGGGGCCTGGAACCGGTCGCGCAGGTCAAGCAAGCCCGACCTGCCGAAATCGGCGCTGCCGGCCTTACAGCCCGATCTGGGTGATCAGCTTGGTGTTGAGGTATGCCTCGATCGCATCCGCGCCACCCTCGGAACCATAGCCCGAATCCTTGACGCCGCCGAAGTGGATTTCCGGCAGCGCCAGGCCCTGGTGGTTGATCGACACCATGCCCGATTCGATGGCCGCGCCGATGGCGTTGGCGGTCTTCAGGTTGGAGGTGTAGGCGTAGGCGGCCAAGCCCCAGGGCAGGCGGTTGGCCTCGGCGGCCACCGCGTCAAAGTCCTTGAACGGCAATACCGGTGCGATCGGGCCGAAGGGCTCGTCGTTCATGATGCGCGCGTCCATCGACACGTTGGTCAGCACGGTGGGCTCGAAATAGTTGCCGGTCGTGCCGATGCGCTTGCCGCCGGTGACGATCTTCGCGCCCCTGGCCACCGCGTCCTCGACGATGCGTTCCATCGCGGCAACGCGGCGCGCGTTGGCGAGCGGGCCCATTTGCGAGGCGGGGTCGAGGCCGTCGCCGACCTTCAGGCCCTTCGCGGTCTGGGCAAATACCTCGAGGAAGCGGTCGTAGACACTTTCCTGCACCAGGAAACGGGTAGGGGATACGCACACCTGGCCGGCATTGCGGAACTTGGCGCCGGCGAGCAGCTTGGCGGCGCGGTCGACGTCGGCATCCGCGAACACGATGGCCGGGGCATGGCCGCCGAGTTCCATGGTGGCGCGCTTCATGTGCGTGCCGGCCAGTGCCGCGAGGTGCTTGCCCACCGGCGTGGAGCCGGTGAAGGTGATCTTGCGGATGATCGGGCTGGCGATCAGGTATTCGGAAATTTCCGCGGGTACGCCATACACCAGGCCGATCACGCCGGCGGGCACACCGGCGTCCACGAAGGCCTGGATCAGTTGTGCCGGCGAGGCCGGGGTTTCTTCAGGCGCCTTGACGATGATCGAGCAGCCTGTGGCCACCGCGGCGGAGAGCTTGCGCACCACCTGGTTCAGCGGGAAATTCCACGGCGTGAAGGCCGCCACCGGACCGACCGGTTCCTTGATCACCACTTGCTGCACGCCTTCGGCGCGGGCAGGTACCACACGGCCGTAAGCGCGCCGGCCTTCCTCGGCGAACCAATCGATCAGGTCGGCGGCGGCGAGGGTTTCCATCTTGGCTTCCACCAGCGGCTTGCCCTGCTCGAGCGTCATCAGCCGGGCGATGCCCTCGGCGCGCTCGCGCACCAGGTCGGCGGCGCGGCGCATGGTCTTGTAGCGGTCGAAGGCCGATACCTTGCGCCAGGCCTTGAAGCCCTTGTCGGCGGCGGCCAGGGCGCGGTCCAGGTCGGCGATTTCGGCGCGTGCGACCGTGGCGATCTGTTCGCCGGTGGAGGGGTTGACCACCGGGATCGTGCGCCCGCCGCTGCCGGCGCACCAGGCGCCGTCGATGAACAGGTAGGTGTCGGTATACGCGGCCTGGGCGGATGCCAGGAGTTTGGGGTCGATGCGATCCATTGTCGTCTCCGTGTTGTGGGGCTGGGGAAAGCCCTAAAAGATACTGCAAATCTGCGCTGGCCGGGCCGCGGGGCCAAGGGCGCAGGCGCTCGACCGCAAGCCTCCCGGCCATGGCGCCTCAGGTGCGCGCGAGGACTTCCAGCGTCGGCCGCGGGCCGCTGGCCTTGCCGGTGATGGGCGCGCGCGGCAGCCTGGATTCGCCCGGCTCGATGGTGAAGCGGTAGTCCAGCGAATACCAGGGCCCGGTCACATCACCGTCCGGCGCGGGCTCGTTTTCGTGCAGCACATACTGGCCGACCAGCTTTTTTGTGACCGCGAATTGCACGTCGGTGTCGAGGTTGGGGTCATCGCTGGAATACACCTGCGAGAACTGGGTCTTGAAGCCCTGCTTGACCACCATGAAATGAATATGCGCCGGGCGGAAATTATGCCGGCCCTGCGCGCGCAGCAGCGCGCCCACCGGGCCGTTGACCGGAATCGGGTAGCCGGCCGGCTTGATGCTGCGGAAAGCGACGTGGCCGGCCGCGTCGGTGACGAACTTGCCGCGCAGGTTCATGTCGGCCTGGCCGGGGTCCTGGTTCTCGTAGAAGCCCTCGCTGGAAGATTGCCAGACATCCACCTCGGCGCCGGCCACCGGGTTGCCGGCGCGGTCGTTGACCCAGGCGTTGACGAACAGCGGCGCGCCCGGCGTGGCCGAGCGCACGATGGAGGCGCCGTTCGGCATGACCGCAACACCCTCGCGCCAGAACGGGCCCAGCAGGTTGGCGGTGGTCTCGGTCTGGCCATGGTCGCCGTTGTTGAGCAGGCACACCAGCGCGGAAATGCCAAGCGAGCCGGCCGACAGGACCACCTCGTTGTGCGAAGCCGTGGTGAGCTGGCCCAGCTTGGCGATGACCGCGCAGGCCTGCTGGAATTCCGGCTCGGTGAGCTTCACCTCGCGCACAAAGGCATGCAGGTGGCGCACCGCCGCGCCCATGATTTCGCGAAAGCGTGGATCGGCCGCGCGTTCGAGTTCCGCCAGCACGGCGGGGGTAATGTCGGCCTGGGTTTCAATGACCATGGATTGAGGCTCCGGGTTCAGGCGCGCACGTAGCGCACCACCATCTCGATGACGTTGTCGCGCCGCTCGGCCAGCGCTTCGCTGGAAGCGACATCGCGCTTGAAGATGAGCGAGAAGGTATGGCGGTTGGAGACGTTGAAAAAGCTCAACGCCGAAATCGACATGTGCAGGTCAACCGGGTCCAGGCCCGGGCGGAACTGGCCGGCATCGACGCCGCGTTCATAGATACGCCGCACCGCGTTGATGGCGGGCACGTTGAGGCGCTGGATTTCCTTCGACTGGCGCAGGAATTCGCCGTTGTGGATGTTCTCGTTCATCACCAGGCGCACGAAATCCGGGTTGGCGTTCTGGTAATCGAAGGTGAAGCCGATCAGCTGGCGCAGTGCCGCCTCGGGGTCGAGATGCTCGATGTCGAGGCTGGTTTCGAGCGCGCGGATGCGACGGTAGGCCTCTTCCAGCACCGCCAGGTACAGGCCTTCCTTGCCACCGAAGTGGTAGTAGATGGTGCGCTTGGAGGTGGCCATGCGCTCGGCGATTTCGTCGATGCGCGCGCCGCTCAGGCCCTTGCTGGCGAACTCCGCCGTGGCCACCGCGAGGATGTCCTGCATGGTGCGGTCGGGGTCGTTGACGCGCGGCGGCGCGGCAGGCCGGGCGGCCGTCTGCCGGGAGGGGAATTTTTTCGCGGGGGACTTGCGGGCAGTGCGGGTGGCGGGCATCGGCTCGGGCAGGGACCATCAATACTGGATTCGCGCCAGCGAGCGTAGCATTTCCGCCGTGGTGACGGGGAAGCCGAAGAACTCCAGGTAGGCCGGGATCTGCTCGAACAGCATGTCGGTGCCCACCTGCACCCGGCAGCCGCGGGCCATGGCGGCGGCGAGAAAAGCGGTGGTCTCCTTTTTCATGACCACCTCGCCCACGAAGGTTGAAGGCGCGATGCGCGCCACATCCACCGGCAGGGGGTCACCTTCGTTCATACCCATGGGCGTGCAGTTGACCACCAGTTCGCAGCCGGCCGGGTCCTTGCTGCCCGTGGTGACTTCGAGTGCCGGATAGTGCGCACGCAGCCGGCCGGCCAGGCCGTCGGCGGACTGCGCGTTCACGTCGTAGAGGCTGATGGCGCCGATGCCGGCGGCCGCCAGCGAAGCGGCGATGGCCGAGCCGACCCCGCCGGCGCCGACCACCAGCACCCGCGCGCCCTTGAGATGGCAGCCCTTGCGCAGGATGCCTCGCACGAAGCCTTCGCCATCGAACATGTCGCCGATGAGCCGGCCGTCGTCAGCGCGGCGCACCGCGTTGCAGGCGCCGGAGATCTTCACGGCAGGCGAAACCTCGTCCAGCAGGCCCACCGTGGTGACCTTGTGCGGCATGGTGATCAGCGCCCCGGCAATATTACTGAGCGTGAACACCGACTTCAGAAATGCGGGAAAGTGCTCCGCCTGGCAACCCATGGGTACCACCACCGCATCCACGCCGGCCTTTTCGAACCAGGGGTTGTAGATCATCGGCGCCTTGAAGCTGTGCGTGGGAAAGCCGATGTGCGCGAGAATGGAGGTGTTGCCGGTGATCATGACGAAGCCGATGTCGGTAAGCCGGGGCCGGCGCGATGCAACGCTCCGGCCCCTTTGGGAAGAAGGAGCCCGGGATCGCGCGCCGCGCCGCCCGGGATCGCCATCTTACTTGCGCAGCTTGGCCAGTTCGGCCTGCAGGGCCGAGACCGTGGCCGCGATGGCCGCGCCGTGCTTTTCGATCACCGGCTTGAACTTCTCGCGCAGCTTGGCCTGCTCGGCGGGCGAGAACTCGGTGACTTCCATGCCGGCCTTCTTCAGGTCGGCCAGGTTCTGGTCGGCGGCGTCACGCGTCAGCTTGCGTTCGAACTGCGCGGCTTCGGTGGCGGCGTCCTGCAGGATCTTCTTCTCGTCGTTCGACAGCGTGTCCCACACCTTCTTGCTGACGATCATCGATTGCGGGTTGTACTGGTGGTTGGTGATCGCCAGGTGCTTCTGCACTTCGGCGAACTTGTTGGCGAGGATTACCGACAGCGGGTTTTCCTGGCCGTCGATGGCCTTCTGCTCGAGCGCGGCATATACCTCCGGGAATGCCAGCGGGGTCGGGTTGGCGCCCACCGCCTTGACCCAGTCCACGTTGATGGCGTTGGGGATCACGCGCAGCTTCAGGCCGGCGATGTCTTCCACGGTCCTGATCGGGCGGCGGCTGTTGGTGATGTTGCGAAAGCCCAGTTCGAAATAGGCCAGTCCGATCAGGCCCTTGTCGGCCAGCTTGGCGTGCATCATCTTGCCGAAGGGGCCGTCGACGATGGCGTCGGCTTCCCGGCCGTTGGCGAACATGAAGGGGAAGTCATAGACCTCGAAGTCCTTGACCTGCGAGGCCAGGATGCCGGAGTTCATGGTGGCGATCTCGATGGTGCCGCCCTGTACTGCCGAGGCGATCTGTGCGTCGCCGCCGAGCGCGCCGCCCGGGTAGACGGTGACCTTGATCCTGCCGCCGGATTTTGCTGCGACGATCTCGGCGAACTTCTCGCCGCCGATGGTCATGGGGTGGCTCTTGGGGTTGTTGTTGGCCAGCTTGAAGGCGCGTGGCTTGATGTCCTGCGCCATGGCGACAGGTGCCACGGCAGCAGCGGAAATGGCGGACGCGAGGGCGACCAGCAAGGTGCGGCGGGTGAAGCGTTGCATGTGAGTCTCCTTTGGAACGGGGTTTGGGGTGAAACGAAATCGTTGAACAAATAAAGGCGCAGGCGAATCAGCCGGTGAACCACTTGGCGGGCACCGTTACCAGCGGCGGGAACAAGACCATCAGGAACATGACGACGAACTCGGCGGCCATGAACGGCAGCACGCCTTTGGTGACTTCATCCATCTTCATGCGGCCCACGCCGGCGACGACGTTCAGCACCGTGCCCACCGGCGGGGTCACCAGACCGATGGAGTTGTTGATGATGAACAGCACGCCAAAGTAGATCGGGTCGATGCCGGCCGCCTTGACCACCGGCATCAGCACGGGCGTCAAGATCAGGATGGTCGGCGTCATGTCCATGGCGGTGCCGACGATCATCACCAGCAGCATGATGGCGATGAGCAGCAGGGTCTGGTTGCCCATGAAAGGCTTGAGCAGCTCGATCACCTGGCCCGGCAGGTTGGCCACCGTGATGAGCCACGCCGACACCATCGCGGCGGCCACCAGCAGCATGACCACCGAGGTGGTCTTGGCGGCGGTGATGAAGATCGAGGTGAGTTGCGAGAACTTCAATTCGCGGTACACCGCGGTGGCCACGAAGAGCGCGTAGACCGCCGCCACCACCGCGGCTTCAGTGGGCGTGAAGATGCCGAAGCGCAGGCCGAACAGGATGATCAGCGGCAGCATCAGCGCCCAGACCGATTCGCGTGCCGCCTTCCATACCTCGGCGGCGGACTTGCGTTCGGGGACGACCAGTTGTTCCTTGCGCCCCAGCCACCACCACGTGATCCACAGTGCAGCGCCGATCCACAGGCCCGGCACGATGCCGGCCAGGAACAGCTTGGAGATCGACACGTTGGCGGTGACGCCGAAGATCACGAAGCCGATCGAAGGCGGGATCACCGGCCCGATGATGCCGCAGGCAGCGATCAGCCCGCCGGCGCGGCCCTTGTCGTGACCGGCCTTGACCATCATGGGCAGCAGCAGGGCGGTGAGCGCGGCGGCATCCGCCACTGCCGAGCCTGACAGGGCCGAGAGCAGGCAGGCCGCGACGATGGTCACGTAGCCCAGCCCGCCTTTGACATGGCCCACCGCCACCAGCGCGAGGTTGACGATGCGCTGCGACAGGCCGCCCACGTTCATGATTTCGCCGGCCAGCATGAAAAACGGCACGGCGAGCAGCGGAAAGCTGTCCGAACCGTTGATCACGTTCTGCGCCAGGATCTGCGCGTCGAACATGTCGAGGTGCCACATCAGCGCTACACCGGTGGCGAGCAGCGCGAAGGCGATCGGGATGCCCAACGCCATCGCACCGATCAGCGCCCCCAGGAAGATGGCGACGGTCACTTCACGCCCCCGGTCTTTTTCATCGTGGCAGGCACGTCGGCATGCTCGCGCGCCAGTTCGGCCCGGAGGGTTTCGAGTTCGCCCTGTTCCTCGGACTCCTTGACCATCACCAGATCGGATTCGCCGAGCTGCCCGGAGAGGGCGCGCCAGAGTTCGCGCAGGAGAATGAGCGCTGCCGAAACGGCGAACACCACGCCAGAACTGTAGAAAATGGCGACCGACATGCCGCTCACCGGTGCTTCGACATCCCAGTTGATCTTCGCCTGCTGCACGCTGCCCTGAAACAACAGCCAGGTGATGTAGAGCATGAGCACCTGGCCGATCACCAGGCAGGCCAGCTTGCCCTCGCGCGGCAGGCGCGAGACCAGCATGTCCGAGCCCAGGTGGGCATGCTCCTTGAGCGCGACGATGGCCCCCAGGAAGGTGAGCCACACGAACAGCCAGCGCGAGACTTCCTCCGACATGGTGATGCCGGAATTGAAGCCGTAGCGCAGCACCACATTGCCGAACACCAGCACGACCATCACCGCCAGGCAGGCGGCGATCAGGTATTCAAGAAGGCGGCAATACGCGGCAAGAATGCGGTCCAAGATCTGTCTCCTCTGGTGTGTGCTTCCCGTTTTTGCGGAAAGGTCCCGGGCCGTGGAGAGCCTCTTGTTAGCCTGCTGCGCCGGCATCTTGGGATTGGATTTCCGGAACGGCGCGCAGTATGTACGAACTAGTACGTACAGTCAAATGCGATCGATTGTGCGGTGCAAAATCGGTGTGGGAGGGCCGCACATGGGCGCCGGTCGACTCGCCCGAATGCCAGCGGCGCGAGGGCGGCCCCTATAATCCCCGCGACCGGCGAGCCTTGTGTTGTTGGGGGAGGCGATACCGCAAATCAACCGGAGGGATTCCAATGCTTCGAAAACTGTCCGTATCGGCTTTTCTCGCCTGTGCTGCGGCGCTTGCCGGCACGCCCGCCCACGCGCAAGGCGCACCCGAGGTCACGCTTTCGCGCCTCGATTGCGGCACCCAGGTGGTCAACGACATCAGCGTGCGCTTCACCGATACTTTCGCGTACCCCGGGCAGAAGCTGCCATTCACCTTCAGCTGCTACCTGATCAAGCATGGCGACGACTACATGCTGTGGGATACCGGTCACTCCATGAGCGCCGGCCCGCCTGCGCCCAAGGTCAGCATCATCGACCAGCTGGCGCAGCGCAATATCAGGCCCGAGCAGATCAAGTTCATCGGCATCAGCCACTTCCATGCCGACCACACCGGCCAGTTGCCGACCTTTCCCGGCGCGACCCTCCTGATCGGCAAGGGCGATTGGGACGGCATCAACGCCAAGCCGCCGATCCCCGGCGCCAACGCAGGCGCATTCGCGCACTGGATGAGCGGTGGCGGCAAGGTGGAGGCACTCACCGGCGACAAGGACGTGTTCGGCGACGGCACGGTTGTCATCATGCGCACACCCGGCCATACGCCCGGCCACAACAGTGCGATGGTGCGGCTGAAGGACGCCGGCAACTTCCTGCTCACCGGCGACCTGGCGCACTTCCACGAAAACTACGAAAGCAACGGCGTGCCTTCCTTCAACTTCCACCGTGGCGATACGGTGGCCTCGCTGGAGCGTTTCAAGAAGGCCGCGACCAACCTCAAGGCGACGGTCATCATCCAGCACGACCCGCGAGACATCGGCAAGCTGCCGGCGTTTCCGGCGTTTGCGAAGTAGTTTCGCAAGTGTGATGCCGCAGTGAGTGGCGGGGAGTTCGAGTCCCCGCCATCGTCGGTTGGCACTTGAAGGGTATGCGGCCTTGTCGCCTGGCGCATCCTGAGCGCCGGGCTCGGCCACATGCCTATGTGCTACGAGAGCGGCGCGATACGTACTGACGCAGCACACCGTCCATGCGAGATTGCCAGCCTTCGCCCGTGGACTTGAAGTCGGCAATGACCTCGGGGCTGTAGTGCACCGTTACAGGATTGAAGGCGGTTCACTTCTGCTGGCCCAGCTTCGATACCACTACTGAGGCGTGACGTCCAACACCTGCTGCCGATTGCGGCGGCTCTGAAATCGCCGGGAAATGTCAGGCCTGAAATGCGCAGCGGGGGCCAAGAAGCCCCCGCGGTTGTGCCACTTCCGTGTAAAGGAACTATTTCCTGGGGGAACGGCGGCGGTTTGTCGCCAGACACGCCATCGCAACACCCAGCAGCATCAGGGTACCTGGCTCGGGAACTCGAGTGGTGCGATCGGTGGAAAACGTCATGTCGTCGAACGCGCCGAAGTCGATCGCGCTGGCATCGATCCGGATCCTTGCGATGCCGCTGCCGGCCACGCTCAATTCCTGCCAGGCTGACGAAACGATCAGGCTGTCCGTATCGATCGAAGCGCCGTTGCTGTCAAAGGCCTCGATCGAGTAGGTATCGCGAACCGAGGATGCTGCCCAGATGGAGAAACTGCTGATGGCAGAAGAAAAGGTCAGATCGAAGATCGAACCAGTCCCGCTGGTGTTGTAGGCGAAGAAATCCGTACCGCTGCGCGCGTTGAAGCCAAAATTTCCGCCTTGGTTAAGAATCGACCCGCTCGAGCCATTGACCCCTGAAAACGTAACGCCTTGTGGCGAGTAAAGGTTGGTCAGCGGCTGTGTCTGGCTAAAGGTATCGGGAGCGCCTGTTCCATCGAAATCGATAGTGACAACGGCCGCGTTGACCAGCCCCGAAATTCCCAGCAGCAGTGATGCTGCGACAACTTTGAACTTGGACATCATTTCCCTTTCACTATTGAAATAAAAAAATTCGTACCAATACGCGGGACGCAAATTTCATGCCCTAGGAGATAATCCCATGAATTTAAAGAGAAAACTTTTTCCTTTTAGGGGGTTTTGGACGCGCCTGTAAAGAACCCCGACATTCTTGTGCTGCTATGCGTCATGCGCAAGCGGTTGCCCGGCGCGGGAGAGTTTCGCAACGATTGCAGCCGCTCGGCGGGACCGCGTTTCGGATGACTTTCCCGCGTGCACATGCTCGGCGCTGGTCCGCCTTGCATATGCCGAAAGTGAACGCCATGCTGCCTGGAGGCCTGGCGACTGATCAAGCGCACGCCGGAGCTCGACAGGGAGCTCGGAGCTTGCCAACCATAGCGAGATCTTCAGCTCGTCGCCGACGACAATGCCGGCTTTGCCGCAGAAGGAGGCTGTGAACTCCACGAACCAGGGAGACTGTTCCGTGTTGTCCCACCGCTTGATGCTGCGTCGGCCGATAGGATGGCCGTTGGCCGTGCCCTCGATGACCGTGGTGGATTGAAGCCCAAGCGCTTGAGCCTGATTGTTCGGCACCACAACGTATACAGGAAGCTTGGGGTGCTTTCGTTCGAGCGTGGCAACGAATGTAACGTTGGTCGCGGTCATGGTGGGCAGCGTAGACGTGGCCTGCGCCGCGCGGCTTTATCGCGCCGCCCGCGGCGACAGGAGGGAGCGAGGTTGAGCGCCGGCATATGCGTCATCTTCGGTCTACGCCGGGAATCTCTCGAACTCGGGAAGCTCGTGAACATGCTTCATCCAGTCGAGCCGCTCGGCCGTCTGTACTTGCACGGTCGGCGGTAGTGCCTCGGGATGGTCAAGTGTCGAGGACTGTACATCGACAATTCCAGGCAGCACTGCCGCATTCCGGTAGAACAGCCCGCTACCGCAGTCGGCGCAGAAACTGCGCATGGCAGTACCTGAGGAGTTGATCGTCTTCGGCTGCCCTTTGGTCAGGGTCAAGGCGGCTTCGGGAAACATCGCCCAAGACACCATGGGCGCGCCTGCACTGCGCCGGCAGTCGGTGCAATGGCACAAGGCAACGACGTTCGGTTCCCCCGAGAGCTGATAGCGAATTGCGCCACACAAGCACTGTCCGGAATGGGTCACAGTATGAACTCCTTGGTATTCACGATTGGTAGCCAAACGCCAATCAGATTCCATACATCGACGAACGCATTGCAGCCGCAAGTCGCGAGGATCTTGTGACGCCCAACCCAGAGATCAGGAACGCGCCGTTTCCAGCGCGTCCCCCGGATTTTATCGTCCGGCAAATGAGTCGTTGACAGCCCTTGCCTTGAAGAACGTATAACAAAAAACGCCGTCCTCTTCAGCCGTTCTGTACAGATCGGCTATGCCCTTGTCGAAGGCCGCTTCAGTCGTGATCCCGGATTCGAGCGCAGGCTTCCGAATCCCTTCGATCATCGCGGTGAACGTTTTTTTCGTAAATCCCTCGACCAGAGCGGGCTTGCTCGCGTCCACGTAGACCATGCGTGGCGAAACATGCACCTGGCCGAAGCCGGCTTGCTTCAGCAAGGGGTAGAGCTCCCGTCCGATCAAGGCGTTGCCTCCCGCCATTGCCTGCAATTCCACCTGGCAACGCACAGCCCTGCGCGCATGGTCGCTCTCCGGATGGAAGTAGGTGGAGCCATGATCGCCCTCAATCACCGTGATGGTTCCCCCGGGCTTCAGCATATTCTTCAGCGCACCAAGAGCCTCTACAGGTCGGGCCAGATGTTCAAGGACGAAGCAGACGAAAACGTGATCGAACGAACCCGGCGGAAACGGCAAATCAAAAATGTCCGCTTGCCGCAGGGTGACATTACGGATGCCTGCGGCCTCGATGGCCTTTCTGGCTTCGCCGACCGATATCTCTGACACGTCGACGGACGTGAACAGCGCCTTCGGACTATTGGATGCCAGGGTAACGGTCTGTGCGCCAACCCCGCACCCGGCCTCCAGTACACAGCTTCCTTCCGGATAGGCGGTGTCCGAATGCAATAGTTCCACGAGCGTGGACGCCTGATCCTGCAGCCGCAGGTTCTCTTTCAGGTCGTAGCCATGTACATAGGCGCCGGTCATCGAGGTTCCTTCGAGTACGACGAACGTTGAAGTGTGGGGCGGCCGAGCACGGCGGGGAAGCTGCCAGCGCAGTTCGCAGACCGTCCCGCCCTGTCGCAGAACCAGGCGTCACTGGAGCCACGCAAAGGCCTGTGTGAGCTTTGCCACGGGTTGTTCGCTGATGATCTGATCGTGGGCAACCATCACCCTCTGTACGGGCAATGCAAGCAAGGGCAGTATGGATCTTGCCAGGGCTTGCTTGTCCTTGACCGCCAACTTCATCGTTCTTGACATGCCCAGCCTGCCGCGAACGCCCAGCAGCCTTGAAACCAGTGCGGCAATTCCCCGGTTCGTTTCCGCAAAACAGAAGAGCAGGTCGGTAATGACCAAAGTGCCGGTTTCGACATGAAACCAGACCGTCTCGTTCAGTATCGGCAGGCCTTCAATGAAGAACCCTTGAATCTCGGAGGCCCATGGCGCTTCGCGCGGTATATGTGGAAATCGGCCGAGGTCCGGACGCTTCAACTCCAGGCCGGCGGCGATGAATCCTTGAGCTTGCGGGTAGGCGTCAAGGAACGCGAGGAAGAAGAGATGATGGCTCTTGTTCGGTGCGACCACGTAACGGACGCTTCCCAGACTCTGAAGCTCCTCGATCAGTTCACGCGTGGGCGAAATCGGAGAGTGAACCCATAGGGACCCGTCGCGAAGCCGAACGACGGTCATTCGGGTCGTGAGGGAGATCGGGCCGAACTTCAGTGGCTGCTGTGCATGCCAGACGGAGTTGGGCACTGTGCAGGTGAGTGGCATGGTACTGGTTGTGAGGCTTGGCTTTAAGGTACCCAAGCGTTTGTCGGTGGTGTTCACGCGTGCCGAGGTCGCGCGCGTGCGGGTGGCGCCAACTTTATCCGCGTGAGTGAAAGGCGAATGCCCCGCTCACAGGTCGCGTGTAGTGGCTATAGAGACCGGCTTGACCGGGAAACGGGCAATCACTTGTGCGGCACAAGCTTTACATGTAGATCGCAACCAACAGCCTGGGCATAGCGCCTCAATGTGCCGAGCGAGGGCGCATGCTTTCCCGAGCTTTCGAGGCGCGAGACGGCACTCTTGGTCGTGCCCATTCTCTCTGCGACGGCGTCTTGAGTAAGCCCAGCCCGAGTACGGGCCTTGAGGAGTTGATTCACGACCTGGTATTCGATTTCAAGTTCGGCATAGGCTTCCTTGAATCCCTTGCGCGTTCCCGCTTTGGCCAAAAAAGCTTCATGATCGTGACGAACAGGGGCGTGCTTAAGTTCAGCCATGGTCCAACTCCTTCATGCGTTTGCGAGCCAGCTTGAGTTCCTTGTCCGGGGTCTGCTGGGTCTTCTTGACGAAAGCATGTACTACAACCACACGTTTGCCAATCAGGAAGCAATAGAACGCTCGACCGATACCGGATTTTCCGCGAGGCCGCAACTCGAAGAGCCCCTCACCCATCGCGCGTGAGTGAGGCAGCCGAAGATTAGGGCCGTACTCGGCAAGCAATTCAACAAAATGTGCGTAGTCAGCGAGAACGTCCACCGGCCAAGATTCAATCTCGGCAAGGATGCGCGGATGAAAGTACTCGATTGAGTAAGTCACATTCGAATGTTAGCAATTACGCTAACGTTTCGCAAGCAGAGCGATGTGCAACCGCGCAATCCGGCACATCGAAGACCCGATACCGGCATTCCGCCGGCACCTGGGCGGCGGAATGTCAGAGGTGCGAGAAAAGGGTCTTGCCCACCACTGGCAAGCGCGCCCGCAACACATGCCCGGTTTCCGATTCAGTCATGTAGAGCCACCCGCTCCCCGGCTGGTAGGCCACGTTGGTCACCGTGGACCCGGCCGTGCTCTTGACGACATGCGTCACTTCGCCACGCCGGTTGATGACGAACGCGCAACCCAGGCTGGCGTGGGCCACCACCAGGTTGTTGGCTTCGTCCACGGCCATGCCGTCCGGGCCGGAGGCGCCGAAGAAGGTGCGGAACGCACCCACCTTGGAAAGCGTGCCGTCGTCCATCAAGGGGCTGCGCCATACTTGATTGGCACGTGTCATTGCCACAAACAGCGTGCGTTCCTCGGCGTCGAGCACCAGGCCGTTGGGGCTGGGGCCGTTCGATAGCAGGCAGGTGATGCGCCCGTCGGTGTCGAGCCGATAGACCCGCCCGCTCGGGTCGTGCAGGCCGGACTGGCCCTGGTCGGTGAAGTACAGCCGGCCGTCGCGGTCGAAGGTCAGGTCGTTCAATCCCCTGAAGCTTTCCGAATTGCGGTGGCCGAGCAGTGTTTCCATCTTGCCGCTGGCCGCATCCAGCACCAGCAGGCCGCGGCGGTAGTCGGCGATGAAAAGGCGCCCGTCCTTGTGGATGGCAATGCCGTTTGGCCAGCCGTCGTATTGCGTTACCAGGGTCCAGGTACCGTCGGGGGCGATGCGGAAGATCCGGCCAAAGGGGATGTCAGATACATACAGATTGCCGGCGCGGTCGAACGCCGGGCCTTCTAGAAAGGACGAGACCTCGCCGCCGAACTTGTTGGCGTCCGACCATTCGCTCTTTTTGCGGATGGCGAACTCATCCGGCAAGCGGGTAAAGACTTCGGCTTCGATGATGGCGGGCGGGGTGTTGGTCAGGTTCCACATGGCGGGGCCTTGGCGTTGTCTGGTTGATGTTTTGCTGCCACCGGATCCGGTGCGCCATCAGTTGGCGGCAATCGCAACGATACCTTCGCGCTGCAGCGTTTCAATTTCGTCACTGGTGTAGCCGAGTGACCTCAGCAACTCCAGTGTGTGCTCCCCAAGTCTGGGCGGGCCCGAGCGGGCCGGCAGGCGTTGCCCGTTCATGGTCAGTGGCAGCAGCGGCGTATGGGTTGCGCGCCCATCCGGCAAGGTTACCGGTGCAAGTCCACCGGTGGCCTTGAGGTGCGGGTCGGCAAACAGGTCCTGCGGCTTGGTAATCGGCGCGTAGGGCAGCCCGTGCGCTTCGAACATCTGCCCGAGCTCGGCGGCGCTGTGGTCGGCGAGGCGGCGGCGCAACTCCGGCATCATCCATTCGCGTGCACGCACCCGGTCGTTGTTGCTGCCAAGCCGCGGGTCGGCCTTGAGGTCGGCAAAGCCGAAGGCCGCGCAGAAAATCTCCCACTGCGTGTCGGACACCACGGCGAGGAAGATCTGCTCCTTGTCACGCACTTCGAACACGTCGTAGACGGCCCATGCGGAAATGCGGCTGGGCATCGGGGAAGGTGCTTTGCCGGTGACGGCGAACTGCATCATGTGCTGCGCCACCAGGAAAATGTTGTTCTCGAAAAGGGCCGACTGCACCTCCTGGCCTTGGCCCGTCTTCTCGCGCTGCGCAAGAGCGCCCATAGCGCCGATGGCGCCGAACATGCCGCCCATGATGTCGTTGACGCTCGACCCGGCGCGCAACGGCCGGCCTTCCGGCCCGGTCATGTAGGCGAGGCCACCCATCATCTGCACCACCTCATCCAACGCGGTGCGGTGCTCGTACGGCCCGGGCAAAAAGCCTTTGTGCGACACATACACCAGGCGCGGGTTCACCCTTGAGAGCGACGCATAGTCCAGGCCCAGCCTGGCCATGGTGCCGCCCTTGAAGTTCTCGCTGAACACGTCGGCGCCGGCCACCAGGCGCAACACCACCTCGCGGCCGCGCGCATCCTGCATGTCCACCGCCAGGCTTTTCTTGTTGCGGTTGAAGGTCGGGAAAAACCCTGCGCCGGACCCCAGCAGGTTGCGGGTGGAGTCGCCCTTGAGGGGCTCCACCTTGATGACCTCGGCGCCCATGTCGGCCAGGATCATGCCGCAGGTGGGGCCCATCACCATGTGGGTGAACTCGACCACGCGGATGTCGGCGTAGGGCAGGGCGTTGGCGGGGGCTGCGCTCATGGCGTGCCCCGGTGCGTGGTGCGATTTGAATGTATCGAGACGGAGCACTTTTCCATCCCGCGAATCATAGCGCGGGTGATCCGCGCGCCAGGGCTCCTATACTGCGGCCTGCCACTCCAAAAGCCAGGTCCCCGGACCCGTGAACCATCTGTTGCTTGCCCTGGGCGCCATGTTCGTCCAGCAGACCTTCGCCTCGATCGCGCGGTCGTTGCCGGCGGTGATCGCACCGGCGATCATCGCCGACCTGCTGCTGGATCCGGCATGGATCGGCATCTACTTCGGCGTCATGGCCACTTCCGCGCTGGTGGTGCAGATGGGCTGCGGCGGTTTCATTGTGCGCTATGGCGCCCTGCGCATGAGCCAGGTGTCGCTCGGCCTGTTGGTGCTGGGCAACGCGCTGATCACGCTGGGCATGTCACCCATGCTGCTGCTCTCGGCGATCTGCTGCGGTGCCGGCAGCGCCCTGTCCACGCCTTCGAGCTCGCACCTGCTCGGCCGCTGCACCACGCCGCAGTACCTGCCGCTGGTGTTTTCCATCAAGCAGACGGCGGTGCCGGCCGGCATGCTGCTGTGCGGCGTGCTCGGGCCGCTGCTGACGCAATGGAGCGGCTGGCGCGGCACCATGCTGGCCAGTGCCGGGGCGTGCGCCGTGTTCGTGTTGATGCTGCAGCCACTACGCCGCAGGTTCGACGACGACCGGGTGCCCGGGCATGTGATCGCCCTGTCGGACTTTCGCGAGACGTTTTCCCTGGTCCTGCACACGCAGCGCCTGCGCAGCCTGTCGTTCGCCTGCCTGGCCTTCAATGGCCTGCAGACGGTCATGACGGCCTATTTCGTGGTCTACCTGACCACCATCGGCTATTCGCCGGTGGCCGCGGGTTTCGTCTTTTCCGCGGCGGTGATGGTGGCGGTGCCGGGCCGGATCATCTGGGGCTGGCTGGGCAGCGGCCATATCCGCCTGCGGCCATTGATGGCGGGGCTCGCCTTCGGCATGGCGGCCAGCGCGGCGCTGCTCGGTTTGTCCAGCGCCGGCTGGCCGACCATTCTGGTGGGCACCATTGCGGGCGTGCTCAGCGGCACGGCGCTTTCCTGGCACGGCATCCTGCTCTCGGAGGCCGCCCGCGCCGCGCCGGAGGGCAAGCGCGGGGCAGTCACCGGTGGCGTGCTCTCGTTCGGGCAGATGGGCGGGCTGACGGAACCGCTGGTGTTCTCGATGCTGCTGGGCATGACCGGCAGCTACGGCGCCGGCTTCATCGTGTGCGCGATCCCCGCGCTGCTGGTGGGCATTTCGCTGCTGCGCCAGGACCCGGCCGGCGAAGCGACCCAGGGCCGCGGGCCCTAGCGCCTGGTTTCGCCAATCGCGGCTGTGTCTTGCGCCCGCTGGGCCGCGATTGTTTTCTGCAATATCGAAGGAATCACGCCGCCGTCGCGCAGCAACTGCACCTCCAGCCGGGTTTCCACCGAAGCCTGCGCGTCGAACGCTTCCACCCTGCCGTCGGCGCGCCGCACGCGCACCGGCACGGCGCCACGTGGCGAGAGCGCGTCGGCCGTCGCGTCGATCTCGATGCGGTCGCCGGGCACAAGCTTCAGTGTGGCGGGGTTGACGCCGGCCGGCAGGCGCAGCGGCAGGATGCCCATGCCGATCAGGTTGGAGCGGTGAATGCGTTCGAAGCTCGCGGCCAGCACCGCGCGGATGCCCAGCAGGCGTTGCCCCTTGGCGGCCCAGTCGCGCGAGGAGCCGGTGCCGTAGCGCTCGCCGGCTACCAATACCACTGCGTCCCCGGCGGCGCGGTAGCGATCCGCCACCTCCCAGATCGGCAGCACCTCGCCACTGGGCACATGCAGGGTGTGGGCGAGCGGCAGGCCGGGCTGGAGCAGGTTGACGAGCGTCTTGCTGTGGAAGGCGCCGCGCATCATCACCTCCCAGTTGCCGCGCCGCGAGGCGAACACGTTGAGGTCGCGCCGGTCGTCGCCGCGCGCGACCAGAAAGTCGGCCACCAGGCTTTCCTGCGGAATCGCGCTGGCCGGCGAGATATGGTCGGTGGTGATGTCGTCGCCCAGCACCAGCAGCGGATAGGCGCTGTAGCGCCCGAGCCGGCTGCCCTCGTCGAGTGCCGCGAAGGGTGGCCGGCGCAGCGCGGTCGAGGCCGGGTTCCACGGGAAGCGCGGCGTGCCGGGCGCCTCGAGCGCATGCCACACCGGGTTGCGGCTGGCGAGGGTGAACTCGCGCTGGTAGTCATCGGGGCTGGCGGCCAGGGCGACATGGGCAGAGACCTCCTCGCGCGTGGGCCACAGGTCGCGCAGGTAAACGGCTGTGCCATCCGCGCCGGTTTGCACGGGTTCACTGCCGAGGTCGCGCTCGGCATCGCCGGCGAGTGCGAACGCGATCACCAGCGGCGGCGACATCAGGAATCCGAGGTCCAGGTCAGGATGGATGCGGCCCGGAAAATTGCGGTTACCCGAGAGCACCGCCACCGGGTGGATGCTGCCCTGGGCGGCTGCGTCGCGGATCACGTCCGGCAGCGCGCCCGCATTGCCGATGCAGGTGGTGCAGCCAAAACCCACGATGTCGAAGCCCACTGCGGCGAGGTCATCCATCAGACCGGCGCGCTTGAGGTAGGTCGAGGCCGCGGGCGAGCCGGGGCCCAGCGAGGTCTTGACCCAGGCCGGCACCTTGAGGCCGAGCGCGCGCGCCTTGCGCGCCACCAGCCCTGCCGCGATCAACAGGCCCGGGTCCGAGGTGTTGGTGCAACTGGTGATGGCGGCGATCGCCACCGGGTGGCGCGGCATTTCGTGGGGTGGCAGTTTCGGCGTGAAGCCGAGTGCTGCCAGTGTCTTGCGCGCCGCCGTGTAGTCCAGCAAGTCCTGCGGCCGGCGCGGGCCGGCGATCTGCATGCCGATGGTGGCGAGGTTGATTTCGATCGTGCGGGTGTAGCGCGGTTCAGCGGCCGGGTCGAACCACAGGCCGCTCTTCTTCGCGTGGGTTTCCACCAGCCGCAGGTGTGCTTCCTCCCGACCGGTGGTGCGCAGGTAGTCGAGCGTGCGGGTGTCGATGGCGAAGTAGCCGGTGGTGGCGCCATATTCGGGTGCCATGTTGGCCACCACGCAGCGCTCCCCCGCGGCCAGGGTAGCCGCGCCCGGCCCGTGGAATTCGACGAATTCGCCCGACACGCCGATGTCGCGCAGGCGCTGCGTCACCGTCAGGGCCAGGTCGGTGGCGAGCACGCCGGGCCGCAGGGCACCTGTCAAGCGCACGCCGATCACCTCGGGAATACGCAGCATGGTGGGCATGCCGAACATCACCGTCTGCGCCTCCAGGCCACCGACGCCCCAACCGAGCACGCCGATGCCGTTGATCATCGGCGTGTGGCTATCGGTGCCGATCATCATGTCAGGCACCGCCCAGGTATTGCCGTCGCGCACCTCGGTCTTGACCACCGTGGCCAGCTGCTCCAGGTTGATGGTGTGCATGATGCCGGTGCCGGGCGGATGGATACGCACGCCCTGCAACACGCTGGCGGCCCAGCGCAGGAAGGCATAGCGCTCGGCGTTGCGGCGCATCTCGTGCCGCAGGTTTTCCACCGACGCGTCGGGCCGGCCGAACACCTCCACCGCCAGCGAATGGTCCACCGAGACATCGACCGGCAACCCGGGGTTCAGCACCGCCGGGTCGACGCCGGCCTCGGCCAGCGCGTCGCGCATGGCGGCAATGTCCACCAGCGCGGGCGTGCTGGTGGTGTCGTGCATCAGCACGCGGCCGGGCTGGAACTCGATCTCGGTTTCGCTGGTGCCTGTTTCCAGCCAGGCGAAGAGGGCCTCGACGGCGGCGCTGCGCTCGGGTTCGCGCATGTTGCGCAGCGCGTTTTCGAGCAGCAGGCGCAGCACATAGGGCAGGCGGAACAGCCTGTCGCCGAAAAGTGCGGGCAGGTCGGTGAAGTGGTAGGTGCGGCTATCCAGCGCGAAGCTGCCGGTGCGCAAGGCTTCGGACGCCTGCGGCGTGTTCACCTGCATGCGGCCATGCTCAGGCTTCCGCGAGTTTCTTCGTCATCTCGCCCATCCACACCTCGCGCTCGCGGAAGGTCGGATCCTGCCGCACCGCCGCCTCGGTCATGGCGCGGATGGCGTCGTTGGATTGCGAAAGGTCGAACGGCCGCCCGTGCGGCTGCGCCACATGCCAGGGCGTGTCGAGATAGGCTTCCAGGCCGTTGCCTTCCGGGTCGACGGAATAGATCGACCAGGCGTTGCCGTGGTCGATGGCGGTGACGTGCGGGGCACCCTCGGATAGCAGTCGGTCGCGGATCTCGCGCAGGTCGTCCAGCGACTGCAGGTGGAACGACATCTGGAACACCACGCTCGGGCCGCTGGCCGGGTCCTTGCCGCCCACCAGCACCAGCTGGTGGTGCGCATCGGCCGCGCCGCTCATGAACACGATGGCGCGGTTGTCCAGGCGCGGCACGGTGCCGGTGTCGCTCACCACCAGCCCGAACACGCGGGTGTAGAAGCGCTTCATGCGCTCCATGTCGTCGACATAGATGCCGAGGTGCTTCAGCTGGG
Organism: Burkholderiales bacterium; assembly: GCA_965279115.1. GTDB lineage: Bacteria > Pseudomonadota > Gammaproteobacteria > Burkholderiales > JAEUOS01 > JAEUOS01. Next base: position 308,414 of record OZ257137.1, on the reverse strand, counting down.
GCAGGACCTGCATGGCCTTACTCCACCTTCATGCCGACCGACCTGGCAATCGCCGAGTACTTGGTCAGGTCGGACTTGATGCGCGCGGCGAACTCGGCGGAATTGAGGGGCAGCGGCCCGCAACCCAGCCGGCCGAGGCTCTGCTGCAGGGCCGGCGCGCGGGCGATGTCGGCCACGCTGCTGTCATAGGCCTCGGCGATGTTGGCCGGCAGCGCGGCCGGGGCGACCACGCCGTACCAGAAGCTTTCGTTGAAGTCGCCCAGCCCCTGCTCCGACAGGCTTGCCACATTGGGCAGCTGTTCCATGCGTTTGGCGGTGGTGACGGCGAAACCCTTGAGCTTGCCGGCGTTCACGTTGGCGATCGCCAATGGCGGGGTGCCGATGTAGATCATCGCGTCCTGATTGGAAAGCAGGTGCTGCACCGCCGGCGCCTCGCCCTTGAACGGCACATGGGTGAGCTTGATGCCGGTACGGGTGTTGAGCATTTCCAGCAGCAGGTGCGAAAACGCGCCGTTGCCGCTGGAGGCGGCGAACACGGTGCCGGGTTTGGCCTTGGCCAGCGCCACCAGTTCGGCGGCGTTGCCGGCCGCCACCTGCTGGCTGGCGATCATCACCAGCGGCACCTCGCAAATCGCGCCCAGCGGCTTGAAGTCGCGCAGCGAGTCGTAGGGCACCTTGTCGTACACCGCCGGGTTGAGCGCCATCAGCGAGGTGAACACCAGCAGCAGGTTGTGCCCATCGGCTGGCGAGCGCATCAGTTCCTCCGCGCCGACGCCGCCGTTGGCGCCGGGGCGGTTGTCCACCACCACCGACTGGCCGATGCGGTCGGCCAGGCGCGCCGCGATGGCGCGGCCGATGGCGTCGGCGCCGCCGCCGGCCACCTGCGGCACGATGAAGCGCACGTTACGATTGGGCGTCCAGGATTGCGCCTGGGCGGCCGCGGCGGCAGCCATGAGGGTGACGAGGGCGCAGGCGCTACGAAGGAATGTCATGCTTGTCTCCATGGTGTGGCGTGGCAGTCTGGGCTGCCTGGGGTTCATGGGCCAAAAGCCGGGGCCGAAAGGCGAAACTGCGCGAGTCTATTCCAATCCGCAGGCGGTATCATGCCCGCCACTGACTGCCCCATACCACTCCATACCAATAAACCCAGCGAGACAAACCCATGCGAATTCCACCACGCCTCGTTCGAAACCTGTTGCCGCTTCTCGGCCTGTTGTCACTCGATGTATTGGCGCAGGGCGCCTATCCGGCCCGGCCGGTCACGGTGATCGTGCCCTTCCAGGCCGGCCAGGGCGTGGACGTGATGGCGCGCGCGCTGGCGACGGAACTCTCCAGGGTGACCGGCCAGCCGTTTCCGGTGGTCAATCGCGAAGGCGCGGCCGCCACCATCGGCTTCGCGGCCCTGGCCAACGCGGCGCCCGACGGCTACACCGTGGCGATTTCGCCCAACACACCGCTCACGGTGGCGCCGCACCTGTTGAAAAGCGTGCCCTACACCTATGACGCCATCATCCCGGTGTGCCAGAGCTTCGAGAACGTGATGGCCGTCTTCGTCGGTCCCAATTCGCCCTACAAGACCATGGCGGAACTGGTCACGGCCGGCCAGGCCCAGCCCGGCAAGTTCAACTGGGGCACCACCGGCGTGGGCTCGGTGCCGCACCTGTCGGCCTCCGCGCTCCTGCAGGCGGCCAAGGTGAGCGCCACCCACATTCCGTTTCGCGGCGAGCCGCAATTGCTGCCGCAGCTGATCTCGAGCGAGGTCACGTTCGCGGCCGCCTCCATCTCCGGCATGGCCGGGCGCGGCGTGCGGGCGCTGGCGGTGTTTTCCGACCAGCGCCACAGCGCCTTCCCGGATGTGCCCACCATGGTCGAGCTTGGCTACCCCGCCGGCGTGCCGGGCTTGAACGGCGTGTATGCGCCGCGCGGCACGCCCGAGCCGGTCCTGGCGGCGCTGGAAAAGGCCTGTGCCGACGCGACCGCCTCGGAAGGCTTCCGCAGCGCGGCGGCCAAGCTGCACCAGCGCGTCTCCTTCATGGGCCGGCGCGACTTCGACCGGCGGCTGCGCGCCGACAACGAAGAGAAGGCGCAACTGGTGCGCACCCTCAACCTCAAGGCCGAATAAGGAAGAATGCCATGGCACTGGTCGACAAGATCGCCACCCTGCAGGAAGAAATGACGCACTGGCGGCGCGACATCCACGCCCACCCGGAGCTCGGCTTCGAGGAAACGCGCACCGCCCAGTTGGTGGCGCAGAAGCTCGAGGCCTTCGGCATCGAGGTGCATCGCGGTGTCGGCAAGACCGGCGTGGTGGGCGTGCTGCGTGGCGGTCGCGGCGAGCGCGCCATCGGGCTGCGTGCCGACATGGACGCGCTGCCGATTGTCGAGGCCAACACCTTTGCGCACCGTTCCACCCAGGCCGGCCGCATGCACGCCTGCGGGCACGATGGCCACACCACCATGCTGCTCGGCGCAGCCAAGTACCTGGCGCAAACACGCAATTTCGACGGCGTGGTCAATTTCATCTTCCAGCCGGCTGAAGAAGGCCTGGGCGGGGCGCGCGCCATGCTCGAGGATGGCCTGTTCGAGCGCTTCCCGTGCCAGGCGGTGTTCGGCATGCACAACCGTCCCGGCCTGCCGGTAGGCAAGTTCGCGGTGCGCGGCGGGCCGATGATGGCCGGTGGCGCCTACTTCGACATTCACGTGACTGGCCGCGGCGCGCATGGCGCGCGGCCGGAATCGGGCATCGACCCGGTGCTGGTGGCCTCGCACATCTCGATCGCGCTGCAGAGCATCGTCTCGCGCAATGTGCGCCCGCTCGACGCGGCGGTGGTGTCGGTCACCAAGATCCATGGCGGCGATGCCTACAACGTGATCCCGCAGACGGCCCAGCTTTCAGGCACGGTACGTGCATTCACACGTGACGTGATGAACCTGATCGAAACCGGCATGCGGCGCGTGGTCAAGGGCACGGCCGAGGCTTTTGGCGCGAGCGCGGAGCTCGACTTTCGTGTGATCTTCGCGCCCACCGTGAACGACGCCAGCGAGGCGGCCTTCGTCGCCGATGTGTGCGCTGCGGTGGTGGGCGAGGACAACGTCAACCGCAATCCCAACCTGATCGTCGCCTCGGAGGATTTTTCCTTCATGCTGGAGAAGGTGCCGGGCTGTTACTTCAACATCGGCAATGGCGCCGGCGAAGGCGCCTGCGAGGTGCACAACCCGTCGTACGACTTCAACGATGCGGCACTGTCGCTGGGCGCCAGCGTTTTCGCACGCATCGTCGAGACCCGGCTCGCGCCTTGAGGTTGAGGGATTTCATCGAATGGAGAACGCAATGAACAATCGTCGCAAGCTCATTCTGGCCGTCAACGCGGGGCTGCTGGCCGCGCCCTTCGGCACATTCGGCCAGGTCGGCTATCCGAACCGTCCGGTGCGCATGGTGGTGGCGGCCGCAGCCGGCGGGGGTGACGACATTCCGGCGCGCCTGCTGGCGGCCAAGATGAGCGAGGTGCTGGGCCAGCAGGTGGTGGTCGAGAACCGCCCCGGCGCCGGCGGCATGATCGGCCAGACCTATGTGGCCAAGGCGCCGCCGGACGGTTACACCCTGCTGCTGGCGGGCGGGTCGATGGCAGGCTCCCACCTGGTCAACGCCAACATGGGCTACAACCTGCAGCGTGACTTCACGCCGATTTCGCTTATCGAGACCGTGCCTTGGGCCTTCGTGGCCAATCCGGCGCTGCCGGTGCAGAACGTGCGCGAGTTCATCGCCCATGCGAAGGCGCGTCCCGGCAAACTTTCCTACGGCACGCTGGGAGTGGGGCAGATCCCTTACTGGGCGGTGAAACTCTTCAACGGCATGGCCGGCATCGACGCCATCGAGGTGCCGTACAAGGGCGCGCCCGAGGCCATCATCGACATGGTGGCCGGGCGCCTGGACTATTTTTTCCCCGCCGTGGCCAATGCGGTGGCCAACAAGGACAAGTTGCGCGTGCTGGCCACCACGGCCCGGGTGCGTTCCGAAGTGCTGCCCGAGGTGCCCACCATGATCGAGGCCGGCCTTCCCGGCTACGAGATGCCGGCCTGGCGCAGCATCATGGGCCCGGCGGGCATGCCGCGCGAGGTGGTCGAGGTTCTCAATCGCGCGATGGTGCAAAGCCTCACCTCGGCCGACTTGCGCGAAAAGCTCGCCAAGACCGGCTCGGTGGCCACGCCTTCCACGCCGGAAGAACTGCGCAAGCGATATGAAGACTGGAGCGGCATCTTCGGCCGCATCGCCAAGGATGTGGGGTTGAAGCCGCAGTAGGGGCCGCCCCGCCGGGCGGCCCTTGATGCCCTACACCTTGCCCAGTGCCTTCAGCAGGCGCTCCGGCGTGAACGGCTGGTCGGTCACCCGTGCCTTGAACGGCGCGAGCGCATCGTTGATGGCGTTCATCACCGCGGCCGGCGCGCCGGCGGTACCGGCTTCGCCCGCGCCCTTGGCGCCGAGTTCCGAGGAGCGCGTCGGCGTCTCGACATGGCCGAACACCATGTCGGGCATTTCCGCCGCCATCGGCACCAGGTAGTCGGCGAGGGTGCCGTTCTTCAGGTTGCCGTCCTCGTCGTACAGGATTTCCTCGAGCATGGCCGCGCCGATGCCCTGCGCGATGCCGCCGCGCAACTGCTCGTCCACCAGCATGGGATTGATGATGGTGCCGCAGTCTTCCACCATCCAGTGCTTGAGCAGTTTGGTGAAGCCGGTGTCAGGGTCGACCTCGACGTAGCTCGCCTGGATGCCGTTGGTGAACACGAACGGCCAGTCGCGCTGGCCGTACTGGCGGGTGACGGACAACTGCGGCTGGAATTCGCGCGGCAGGGTGTCGGGACGGTACTGGCCGATGCGGGCGGTCTCCGAGAGCGGCTGAAGTACCTCGCCGGTGGCGCGGTCGACGATCTGGCTCTGGCGCAGGTCCATGCCGGCGGCGTCGCGTTGCAGGATGGCGGCGGCCAGCGCGAGGATGTTGGCCTTGAGTTCCTTGCCGGCCTGCAGCGCTGCTTCGCCGCCGATGCCGGCCGCGCGCGAGGCCCAGGTGCCGCCGCCGTAGGGGGTGACGTCGGTGTCGCCGGTGATCACGCGCACATGCTCGACCGGGATGCCCACCGCGGAGGCCACTACCTGCGCGATCATGCCCTCGGTACCCTGGCCCTGCTCGGTCACGCCGGTGATGGCGGTGACCCAGCCGGTGGGTTCGAGACGCAGCGTGCAGCCGTCCTGTGCCGAGATGCGCGCCCCGCCCACGCCATAGAAAAGCGCCGACGGGTTGGTCACCTCGATGAGTGCCGCCAGGCCGATGCCGCGGTGGATGCCCTTGGCGCGCAAGGCCGCCTGCTCGGCGCGCAGCTTGGGGTAGTCCATCAGCTTCAACAGCTTGTCCAGGCAGGCGTGGTGCGAAAGCTGTTCGAACTTCAGGCCCGAAGCCGAGGTGTAGGGATACTTGTCGTCGGGAATCAGGTTGACGCGGCGGAATTCCGCCGGGTCCATGCCGAGCTTTTGCGCGGCCAGGTCGACCAGGCCTTCGGTCACCGCCACGGCGATGGGGTGACCCACGGCGCGGTACTGGCAGGTTGGGGTCTTGTTCTGGAACACCACCCTGAGGTTGGCGATGTAGTGCCGGAAATCGTAGGGCCCGCCGGTGAGGTTGACCACCTGGTTGCCCTCGACCGCGCTGGTGCGCGGGTAGACCGAATACGGCCCGATGCCGGTGAGGTCATCCATGTCGAAGGCGAGGATGCGGCCGTCCTTGTCGACCGCCATCCGCGCCTTGACGAGGTGTTCGCGGGCATGGATGTCGGTGGACATGGATTCGAGCCGGTCAGCCGAGTAGCGGATCGGCCGGCCGAGCAGCTTGGCCACGCCGACAATCGCCATCTCGTCCGGGTACACATGCACCTTGATGCCGAAGCTGCCGCCGACGTCACGCGCGATGACGCGCACGTTGGCCTCCGGCATGTCCAGATGCTTGGCGAAGATGTCGCGCATCATGTGCGGGGCCTGGTTGCCCAGGTAGACGGTGAGCTGGCCTTCCGAGGCGTTGTAGTCGGCGGTGATGGCGCGCGGTTCCAGGCATACGCCGGTGTGACGGCCGAAGCGGAAGGTGTCTTCCACCACCAGGTGCGCGCCGGCGAAGACGTCTCCGACCCCGCCGGTATCGACCCCGCGGGTGAAGGCAAGGTTGTCGCCCAGGTCCGGGTGGATCACCGGCGTGGCCGCATCGAGCGCGGTTTCCATGTTGGTGACTGCCGGCAGGGTTTCGTAGTCGACTTCCACGAGCAACGCGGCGTCCTCGGCCTGCGCACGGGTTTGCGCGACGACCACCGCCACCGCCTCGCCCTGCCAGGTGGCGCGGTCGAGCGCCACCGCGTACTGGGGCGCCGACTTGAGGCCCTTGAAGTGGGTCAGCACGCCGACCCACGGCGACACCACCGTGGCGACGTCCTGCCCGGTGCCGCACCAGAACACGCCCTTGGCCTGGCGCGCCTTGGAGAGGTCGAGCCGGGTGATGCGCGCGTGCGCGTGCGGGCTGCGCACAAAGGTGGCATGCAGTTCGCGCGGCAGGTGCATGTCGTCGACATACTGGCCGCGCCCGGCCAGGAGGCGCCGCGCGTTGGGACGCGGGGTGTCCTGGCCAATGTAGGTGGTGGGCTTCAGGCCCGGGACGGGAGCGTTCATGCGCCCTCCTTGGCGAGCGCCTTGCCGGCCGCCCGGTTCTTCATGGTGGATTCGATGGCGTCGACGATCGCCTCGTAGCCGGTGCAGCGGCAATAGTTGCCGGACAGGTATTCGCGGATTTCCTCGCGGGTGGCATGCGGATGTTCGTCCAGCAGAGCGGTGGCGCATACCAGCATGCCGGGCGTGCAGTAGCCGCATTGCAGGGAGTTGCGCTGGTGGAAGGCGGCCTGCAGGTCGGCGATCGCACCCGATTCAGTGAGGCCCTCGACGGTTTGCACATGCGCGCCTTCGAGCTGGCAGGCCAGCGTCAGGCAGCCGCGCACGATTTCACCGTTGACCAGCACGGTGCAGGCGCCACACACACCGTGTTCGCAGCCCGCATGCGAGCCAGTGAGGGAAAGTTCGTTACGCAGGAAATCGACCAGGTGGGTGCGCGGCTCGACGCTTTTGCTGACGTCGACGCCATTGACCTTGAGGTTGACGGTGATCATGTTGTCCATGGTGGTGTCTTTCAGGCGGTGAGCTTGGCGACGAGGCGGCCGAGCAGCACGCCGGAGAGGTGCAGCTTGGTGGCGCGGCTGTTGTAGAGGTCGGCAATCGGGTCGAGGTCGGCTTCCAGGCAGGCGCGCGCGGCAGTCAGTGCCGCGGCATCGCCGGTGCTGCCTTCGAGCGCCTTCATCGCGCCGGTGGCGAGGATGGGCTGGGTGGCGACGCCGAAGAACGCGATGCGCACGCCGGCGAGCTTGCCGCCGGCGACAGATGCGTTGACGAATGCGCCAGCAATGGCATAGTCGCCGCTGCGGCGCGTGAGTTCGCCGAAGGCGGATTTGACCCCCGCTACGGGGAGCGGCACATGGATGCTCTTCAACACCTCGCCCGGCTCGAGCGCGGTTTCGTACAGGCCCTTGAAGAAGTCGGTCGCGGCCAGCTTGCGTTCCCCCTTGCTGGAGGCGAGGGTGAGCGACATGTTGAAGGCCAGGGTTGCGGCGGGCCATTCGGCGGCCGGGTCGGCCAGCGCGACCGATCCGCCGATGGTGCCGCGATTGCGGATGGCGGGGTGGGCGATGTGGCGCGCTGCTTCCACAAGCGTCGGGCACAGGCGCGCGAGGTCCGCCGAGCGTTCGATATCCACATGGCGGGTGAGGGCGCCGATGACGATTTCGTTTGCCGTCACGCGGATGCCGCGCAATTCGGCGATCTGCGAGATGTCGATCAGCAGATCCGGCTGCGATAGCCGCAGGTTGAGGGTGGGGATCAGGCTCTGGCCGCCGGCCAGGATGCGCGCGTTGCCGCCGTGGGTGTCGAGCAGCGCGCAGGCCGCCGACAGGTTTTCGGCGCGCCGGTAGGCGAAGGGTGGGGCTTTCATGGGGTCTCCGCGTTTGTTCTTGATAGTCCGGGAGCGGATATTACCCAAGCTTGGGCCGGGCGGCGCATGGTGATTACCCTGCGTGCTGCCGTGCCCCTATACTGCCGGCCTGCCTGATGTCGCTGCCTACGGAGGAAATGCCATGAATCCCGCCCGTCCCGAAACCCCCGCGCGGCCCGTGTTCGACCGCACCACCCAGGACATCGGCAACATCGTCGAGTTCGGCCATCTCAACGTGCGCGTGCCGGACCAGCGCCTGGCCATCATCTTCTATGTGATGGGCCTGGGCCTGACGCGCGATCCGTATCTCGTGACCGGCGTGGACAACGCCTGGATGAACGTGGGCACCTGCCAGTTCCACCTGCCGGTGGCACAGGCGCAGGTGCTGCGCGGCACCACCGGGCTGGTGATGCCCGACCTCGATGCCCTGATGGCGCGCCTGGCACGGATTGCACCGCGCCTGAAGGAGACCGCGTTTTCGCATTCGCGCGAGGGGGATGTGGTCAATGTCACCTGCCCGTGGGGCAACCGGATTCGCGTGCACGCGCCGGACGCGGCGCGCTTTGGCCGCATCGTGCTGGGCATGCCGTATGTCGAGATCGATGTCGCGCCTGGCGCGCTGGCGGGTATCGCACGGTTTTACGACGAGATTTTCGCCGCGCAGGTGGCGAGCGGCTCGGATGCCGGCGGGGCGTTCGTGCGGGTTTCGACCGGGCTCAACGGCAGCCTCATGTTCCGCGAAACCACGCGTGAACTGCCACCCTACGACGGCCATCATATCCAGATCACCGTGGCGGACTTTTCCGGCGTGCACCGCCGCCTGCTCGAACGCGGCCTCATCACCGAGGAAAGCGACGCCAGCCAGTACCGCTTCCAGGATATTGTCGATCCGCAGTCCGGCGCGGTGGCCGCGACGCTGGAGCACGAGGTGCGCAGCATGCGCCATCCGATGTACGCGCGCCTCTATGTCAACCGCAACCCTGACGTGACCAATACCTTCTACGCCACCGGGCACGAGGCCGCGCTCTGGCACATGCCGCCGGGCTGAGCGGCGCGCTGCATGCTGTTCAGGTTTGAGGATTTCGAGCTGGATGTGTCGCGGCGCGAACTGCGGCGCGCCGGCGGCGCCGTGCCTGTCGAACCGCAGGTGCTGGACCTGTTGATCTACCTGATCGAGAATCGCGAACGGGTAGTCAGCAAGGCCGATCTCTACGACTCGATCTGGAAAGACAGGGTCGTGTCCGAGTCGACCCTGTCAAGCCGTGTCAATGCCGCCCGCAAGGCGCTGGCGGACAGCGGCGACGCGCAGCGGATCATCCGCACTGCTTCGCGCAAGGGCTTTCGCTTTGTCGCCGACGTGAAGCTGGTCGAGGAGCTCGCCTCGACGTACAACACCGCCGGGGATTCGTTGGCGAAGCACGATGCGGCCGTAGTGGCGCATGGTGCAGAAGCTGACGCCAGCCGGGAGCGGCTGGTGCCGCCCGACAAGCCTTCGATCGCGGTTTTGCCGTTCCAGAACATGAGCGGCGACCCCGCACAGGAATACTTCGCCGATGGGGTGGTCGAGTCGATCACCGCGGGGCTTTCCCGGGTTCGCGAGTTTTTTGTCATCGCGAGAAATTCGGCCTTCGTCTACAAGGGGCGCTCGGCCATGGCCCAGGACATCGGCCGGCAACTCGGCGTGGCCTACCTGCTGGAGGGGAGCGTGCAGCGCGAAAGCGCCCGTATCCGCGTCACCGTCCAGCTGGTCGAGACCGCGCATGGCGCGCACCTTTGGGCGGAGAAGTTCGACGGCGCGGTCGATGACATTTTCGACCTGCAGGACCGTATCACCGGGCAGGTGGCGGGCGCGCTCCAGCCCTCGATCAGGCAGGCGGAGATCACCCGCTCGCGCCGCAAGCGGCCCCAGGAACTTGGCGCCTATGACCATACGATGCGGGCCATGCGCCATGTGTGGCTGCTCGAGGCGGAGGCGGCCGATCGCGCGCTCGAGTCGCTGGACCAGGCGCTGAGCATCGACCCGGACTATCCGCTCGCTTTGGCGCTGGCCGCGTGGTGCTGGGCGCAGCGCTCGGTCTACAACTGGGTGGAGGACATCGCGGCCGCGCAGGCGCGCGCGTTGCGGCTCGCCGACCGGGCCGTGAGTCAGTCCACCGACGATCCGCTGATCCTGGCGGTGCTCGGGACGGTGCACACGCTGGCCCGCAACTTTGGCGTAGCGCGCGTCATGCTGGAGCGTGCCATCGCGATCGATCCGAACGCGGCCTGGGCATGGAGCCGAATCGGCTGGCTGGAGGTATATACCGATCGTTCGGAGGAAGCGGCACCCGCTTTCGAGAAGGCGCTGCGCCTGAGCCCGCTCGACCCGATGAACTTCAACAACTACGTCGGACTGGCGTCGGCCCGGCAGGTGGTGGGCGACGACCGGGCGGCCTCCGACCTCTTCATGCGCGGACTGCAGGAACGACCCAACGCCCTGTGGATACACCGCAACCTGGCGCCGGCGTTGTTTGGCGCCGGCCGGCTGGGTGAAGCGCGCGCGTCCTGCGACATTCTGCTGGCGGCCTATCCGCGCTTCTCTGTGACCCAGTACAAGGAGGCGATGGTGTTCCCGCCGGCTGTGCTGGACCGCATTTCCGCGCAACTGGCCGAACTCGGCGTTCCCTTCTAAGCCGCAGGGCCCACGGCCGAAGCGCCTGACGCATCAGGCGATTCACTACGCGCTTCTCAAGCGAATCTAGGGCAAAAACCAAGCCCGCCTCAAAGTCTTGCGTTGCGGGGCCCGTTACCTTTGATCCATGGGCGGCGGCATTGCAGGTCGCCCGTGAAATGCCGAAGGAATGCCGGAACCTTCATCCGGGTCTCAATGACAGGCACTCCGGATCTTTTCCCGGTCCACCGGGAAGCCAAACCACAATAAGGAAATGAATCATGAATCCGAATCAGGAACTCTGGGAAAAGGGCGACTTCACCCGCATCGCCGCCACCATGCGCGACAGCGGCGAAGCACTGGCGCGCAATTTTTCGATCACACCAGGCATGAAGGCGCTGGACCTGGGGTGTGGCGACGGCACGACGGCGCTCCCCATGGCGCGCCTGGGCGCCGACGTTCTCGGTGTGGATATCGCCCGCAACCTGGTGGAAGCGGGCAATCGGCGCGCCGCGGGTGAGGGCGTCGCAAATTGCAGGTTTCAACAAGGCGACGCCCGGGCCTTGACCGGCCTTGAGGATGCCTCGTTCGACCTGGTGGTGAGCATCTTCGGTGCCATGTTCGCGCCGCAGCCGCTCGATGTTGCGCGGGAAATGGTCCGGGTGACCCGGCCCGGTGGCCGCATTATCATGGGCAACTGGATACCGAATGACCCCACGCTGGTGGCACAGATCCTCAAGACAAGTTCGGCCTATTCGCCACCACCGCCGGCAGGATTTGTCAGCCCGATGGCCTGGGGGATCGAAGCGGAGGTGCGCGCCCGGTTTGAGGCCGCGGGCATTGCGGGCGGCAACGTTGCTACCCACAAGGACACGTACACGTTCCGGTTTCCCGGCAGTCCCGCGGAGTTTTTGGGCGTCTTCCGGGATTACTACGGACCGACGATCAACGCATTTGCCGCAGCGGAGCACGCGGGGAAATCCGCTCAGTTGCAAAGCGAACTCGAAGCGCTTTTCACGCAGCAAAATGCAAGTCAGCAGCCGAACGAGACGGTCATTCCTGCAACATTTTTGCGGGTAGTTGCCACCAAAGGCCTTTGAATCGGGACGGCCGCCCTTTTCCGGTAGCAGTCGAGCGGAATCGGTCAGGGGCGGCCCTTACCCAGCAGTCACCACGCCTTCCTGTTGTCGCACAGTATTCATGTCCGTCGGCGCGCGGCCGCGACGGTTGCGCCCACCATGCCGTCCGCCGCCGTCGTTTTGACATCCATGTCAGACATTAATGTTGACCCCGTTGCCTGGAGGGCATACAATCGATCCTGAGATGTCTGTCAGCCCGGCCGCGCCGCGCATGATTGCCAGCTGACTTCGGTTGCAGGGCCGGGTTGCGCGCCCGGAAATTGCATGGAGGGAACCGCATGGCAAGTCGGATGGGCAATGCCGTCACGAAAGCCGAGGCTGAGCCGGACCTGCAGGCCCGCATTGAGTCGATCGCGGCGCGGCTCTTCATCACGCACGGCTACAACGGGGTGAGCTACCTAGACATCGCGCGCGAACTCGGCATCTCGCACTCGAACATCCATTATTACTTCCGGACCAAACCGGTGCTCGCCAATGCGGTGCTCACTCGGGTGGCCAGGGAGACGGTGTCCGCCATGGAGGGCGTGTGGGCGGGGCGCGACACGACCCTTTTCGACAAATTCGTGGCCATGCGCGGCTGGGCGCATGAGCAATACCTGCAGTTCAACCCGGGCGGCAAGGGCGGCCGGCTGTGGGGCCTCCTGGCACGCTTTTCGATGGACGCGGACTCGCTCACGGACGAAATGCGGCGCGTGATTCGCGCCACATTGCGCAAGATCGAGGACCACATCAACACCGGCATCCAGTCCACCGTGGATGGTGGTGAACTGCGTGCCGACGCCCCGGTTGACGGCATCACACTGCAAATCGCCAGCCTGATCTCAGCTACCGGTCAGGTAACGCGTTTTGCGGCGAACTTCGATCGGCTGGACGACCTGTTGCGCTGGACCTATGAAGGTATTGCGCTGGCCTATGGTGCGCCGGGCACGGCGCCGCGCGAGTGGCCGGCACTGCCGGGGCGAAAGCCGGGCGCAGCTGCTTGAGTACACCCCGTCACCGCTTGATTTGCGGGCGAAAAGCAGAAAACTGAACGTATAAGGGAGCAAGACATGAGATGGAAGAATGAAAGGCAGGCGAGGGCCGGCGCTGCGACGCGATGGGCTGTCCCGTGCGCATTGACCTTGTCGCTGCTGGGCGCGCTTACCGGCACGCCATCCGTGGCGCAGGAGGTCAGGCCCTATCCCGCCCGGCAGATCACGCTGGTGGCGCCGTTCCCGGCCGGCAGCGCGACTGACACCATTGCCCGCATGCTGGCCAACAGCATGAGCCAGGAGGCGAAGGTGCCGGTGGTGGTCGAGAACAAGCCGGGCGCGGATGGCAACATCGCCGCCACGCAGGTGGCGCGCGCCGCCGGCGACGGCTACACGGTCTTCATCACCACCAATTCCACTCACGCGGCCAACGCGAGCATCTTCAAGTCGCTGCCGTTCGACCCGAAGGCGGATTTCCTGCCGGTGGCCGGGCTGGTGAAGATACCGATCATCCTGGCCGTCAAGTCCGACTCCCCGGTGGAATCGATCGCGGACTTCATCGCACGGGCCCGCCGGGCCACCAAGCCACTCACCTTCGGCACCAGCAGCCAGACCGGGCGGGGTGCCGGCGAGGCGATGAAAGTGGCGGCGGGCGTGGATTTGCTCAATGTGCCCTACAAGGGCTCGCCGCAGGCCCTGACCGACCTGGTCGGCGGGCAGATCGACAGTGTCTTCGGCGACCCGATCAGCGCGGCAGGCATGGTGAGCAAGGGCCTGGTGCGGGTACTGGCGGTGACCAGCGCGGCGCGCGTGGCGACGCTTCCGGATGCGCCCACCCTGGCCGAGGCCGGGCTGGTCGACTTCGAATTGACGGCCTGGGTCGCGATGTTCGTGCCGGCCAGGACCCCGCGCGATGCTGTGGAGCGGCTCAACGCCTACGCCAACGCGTTTCTCAGGAATCCGGCCACGGTGAAGCATCTCGCCGGCATGGGCTCGATCGCCTTTCCGACCACGCCGGAACAACTCGGATCTTTCGCCGAAGCGGAAACCAGACGCTGGGCCCGCATCGTCGACTACGCGAAGATCGAACGCCAGTAGCACTGCAGTCATCCCGGAGAAGCCACCATGGCCAGCGAATACACCAAGGAAAATCCACGCCCCATCGCCGAGGGTGGCGTTCCGGGCGGTTATGACCCGAGCAATTTCGGCCATGTCGCGCCGGACTGCGCGAACCTCAATTTCTACGATATCGACCCCAGCCTCAAGGCTTCGCTACAGGTCAATGCCGAAGCCAGGCTGTTTGCCCACTTCGACCCGTGGCTGAAAAAGCTTGGCGAGGCCGTCGGCGGCGAACTCGACCGCTTGGCACGCATCGTCGATCGCAATCCACCCCAACTCGAGCAGCGCGACCGCTACGGCCGCGACCGCGACCGGCTGGAATACCACCCGGCCTATCACCAGATGGAAAAGATCGGCTTCGAGGACTTCCAGATCCATTCGTTGTGCCATGTGCCAGGCGCGCTCGGCTGGGACGGGATGGTGCCGCAGATCATGAAGTTCGCATTCCAGTACCTGTTTGCGCAGTCAGAGATCGGCATGATGTGCCCGCTCAACATGGGCGACGCGACCGCGCATGTGCTCAAGTCCTTCGGCAGCGAGGAATTGAAGCAGTATTTCCTGCCGAAAATCCTTTCGAACAAGATGTCGGAGATGTGGCGCGCCACGCAGTGGATGACCGAGAAGGCCGGTGGGTCGGACGTAGGCGCGCTGGAAACCGTGGCGCGCTTCGAGAACGGCGTGTGGCGCCTGTACGGCGAAAAGTGGTTCGCCTCGCATACCGACGCGCATGTGGCGCTGGCGCTGGCGAGGCCGGAAGGCGCGCCGGCCGGCATCAAGGGCGTGGGCATGTTCGCCGTGCCGCGCTACCTGGCCGACGGCTCGCGCAACAAGTACCGCATCGTGCGCATCAAGGACAAGCTCGGCACCCGTTCGTTGGCCTCCTGCGAGGTCGTGTTCGAAGGCGCCGAGGCCCATGTGGTGGGGCGCCTCGACCAGGGCGTCAAGCAGATGATGGAAGAGGTCAACATGTCGCGCCTGTCGCATGGGGTGCGGGCGGCCGGACAGATGCGCCGCTGCTACAACGAGGCCATGCAGGTGGCGCGCAATCGCGACGCCTTCGGTACGCCGCTGATCGACCTGCCGCTGATGCGCCGGCAGATCATGAAGATCCTTGTGCCGGCCGAGCAGGCGCTTGCCATTTCGATGCTGGCGGCAGTGCAGATGGAACTGGCGGCCAACGGGTCGAAGGATGCGCAGCAGGTGGTGCGCCTGGTCACGCCGCTGCTCAAGATGCGCGCTTGCCGCGACGCGGTGATCGCCGCGCGCTCGGCGCTGGAGTCGCGCGCCGGCAATGGCGTGATCGAGGAGTGGGTGAACTCGCGCCTGGTGCGCGACGCCCATATCAGCCTGGTATGGGAGGGCACGAGCAACATCAACGCCATCGACGTGGTGCGGCGTGCCATCGGCAAGGCCCGCGCGCACGAGGCGCTCAAGGCGCTTCTGATGGAGCGTATTGCGCAACTGGGCAGGGTGCCGGAGTCCTACCGACGGCGCCTTGCCGCGGCAGTGGACAAGAGCTTTGACTTCGCTGGCCGGGTAGCGGATGCGGCGGACGACGAGCATCTTGCACGCCAGGCCACAAGCGCGTTGTACAACGTGACCAGCGCCGTGATCCTCGCCTGGGAAGGCGCGCAGGCGCATGGCGACCCGCGCAAGCTGCTGGTGAGCCGCTTCGTGCTCGAGCACCGGGTCGAAGCGATCGACCCGCTCGCGCCGCCGGACGGCGCCTGGGAACAGCCAGCCTACGACTACCTTTTCAAGGACCAGTGCACCGCCACCCTGGCCGATGCTGCGGCACTGGTGGGTGACGCCCGGCCGCGCAAGGCGCAGGTGGCGAAAAAGGCAGCGGCTCCAGTCAAGGAAACGTCGCTCGTCTGAGCGCCAGCGCGTATGACCTGCGCTGCCCCTGTGGGTGGTGGCGCAGGCGCGCGCACATGGAGAATCCAGCATGAAAAAAGCCACCGGCCCGCTCGCGGGGATCCGCATCGTCGACATGTCGTCGGTGCTGATGGGCCCGTACGCCACCCAGATCCTCGCCGACTACGGCGCCGACGTGATCAAGATCGAGGACGCCAAGGGCGACCTGCTGCGCATGGCCGGCGCGATGAAAAGCCCGAAGATGGGTTCGGTGTTCCTGCAGTGCAACCGCAACAAGCGCAGCGTCGTGCTCGACGCCAAGTCCAGGGCAGGCCATGCGGCCCTGCTCAAGATGTGCGAAAGCGCCGACATCTTCGTCACCAACGTGCGGCCGCTGGCCTTGAAGCGCCTGAAACTGGGCTACAAGGACGTCAAGGCCGCCAAGCCGGACATCGTCTATGTATCACTAGTGGGCTATGGGCAGGCTGGCCCGTATCGCGAGCGACCGGCCTTCGACGACCTGATGCAGGGCATCTCCGGCATTCCGGCGTTGATCAGCACGGCGCAGGGCGGCAACCCGCAGTACGTGCCGGTCAATCTCGCCGACAAGATTTCCGGCATCACGGCGGTGCACGCGATTCTTGCGGCGCTGGTGCACAAGGAGCGCACCGGCCGCGGGCAGGAAGTCGAAGTGCCGATGTTCGAGATCATGACGCAGTTCGTCCTGAGCGACCACATGGGCGGCTACAGTTTCGAGCCGCCCCTGGGCCCGATCGGCTACAACCGCCTGCTTTCGCCGGACCGCCGCCCCTACCAGACCGCCGACGGATTCCTGTCGATCCTGGTCTACACCGACGATCACTGGAAGAGCTTCTTTGATTTCATCGGCCGTCCGGAGGAGTTCGCGCAAAACCCGATGTTCCACGACCATGCCACGCGCACCCGCAGCTATGACGCGGTGTACCGGTTTCTGGCTGCGGAGGTAAGGAAAAAAAGCTCAGCGGAATGGATGGCCGGCCTGGAGCGCTGCGACATTCCCTACGCGCCGGTCAACAATGCCAACGATCTGATCAACGACCCGCATATCAAGGCCGTGGGCCTGGTGCGCGAAATGCAGCACCCCACCGAAGGCGCCATCCGCGTCCTGGCACCGCCGGTCATCTTCAGCGAGACACCGCAGTCGATCACCCGTCATCCGCCGCGCCATGGCGAGCATACGGCGGAGGTGCTGGCGGAGTTCGGCATCGACCTGGCTACTCTGGAACGCTGACGCGTGGCCGCCCCGTGCCGGGCGGGCGATCAGTCCGAAGATCGGAGCGCCGCCGTCCCGGATGCGGGTAGCACCACCCGCGCTGGCAAGTCGGAGAAGTCTGCGCAACCCAACAGGGCCATCGAGCGCAGGATCTCCGCCTTCATGAGGTCGATGGCATGCAGCACGCCGGCTTCGCCGCCGACCGCGGCGGCCTGCAGGAACGGACGCCCGATGAAGGTGAACGATGCGCCCGCTGCAAGCGCCTTGAGCACATCCGTCCCGCGCCGGATCCCGCTGTCGCACAGCACTTCCATCCGGCCTGCGCAGACACTGATCGCCGGCAGCACCGCCAGCGGCTCGATCGCGCCGTCGAGTTGCCGCCCGCCGTGGTTGGAGACGATCACTGCATCCACGCCGATTTGCCGCGCCTTCTCCGCGTCTTCAGCGCACAGCACGCCCTTGATGATCAAGCGTCCCTTCCATTGCGCGCGCATCCGTTCCAGCGTGGCCCAGGAAAGATTGTCGCGGCGGTGGGAGCGTGTTGCCTGCCGGGAGATCATGGGCGCGCGCCCGGTGCCGAAATTCTCGAAATGCGGCAAGCCTTCGGTCGCCAGCGTGCGCATCAGGGTTCCGACGAGCCAGCGCGGGTGCAGCAGGCAATCCAGCGCCAGCCTTGCGTTGGGCTTGAGCGGCGAGGCATAGCCGTTACGGATATCGCGTTCGCGGTTGCCGGCCACCGGAACGTCGACGGTGACCACCAGCGTGGCGAACCCGCTTGCGGCAGCGCGTGCCAGCAACGCGTCGTTCTCCGTCTGAGCGGTGGATGCATAGATCTGAAACCAGGCGCGGGGATTCTCTGCAATCACCCGCTCCATGGCCACCAGCGAGCTGCCGCTGAGCACGAAAGGGATCTGCGATTTTGCAGCCGCGCGCGCCAGCACCAGGTCGCCCCAAAAGGCGGCAACACCCGCCGCGCCCATCGGGGCGATGCCGAAAGGCGCCGAAAAGCGCTCACCCAGGCAGGATGCGACGGCCGAGCGCGCCGAGGTATCGACAAGCACGCGCGGCTGGAACTTCATTGCATCGAAAACCGAGCGATTGCCTTGCACGGAACGGCCGTCCTCGGCGCCGCCTTCGATGAACTCGTGAATGCTGCGCGGAAGGCGTCGCTTTGCTGCCGGCGAAAAATCATGCAGGTTGAGAAACTGCTTCATCGCGCGGATCGCAGCTCCGCGCATCCTGCCGCCAGACCGTCGCGCAGCAGGTCGCGCACGAAGAACATCACCAGGTTGCCGCCTTCGTCTACCGTCGGCTTCACGCCATAGCGATTCAGCGGCGCGCCTGCGGACACGCCGGCCGCGCGCGCCTGCCGGAGTACGGCGAGCGTGGCCTCGCGCACGTCCGGATGATCGGCGCGCCTCGCTATGCCCATCGAAACCGCCAGATCGCCCGAGCCAACCAGGACGGCGTCGACCAGTCCGGTCACGAGAATCTCGCCCAGTTGCGCGCAGCCGGCGGCCGATTCGATCAGGGTGATCAGCAGGAAGTTGGCTGCATCCGGCGGGTCGCAGTCGGCCACCAGTTTCGCCAGGGCGTGGACTTCGGCCGCGGTTTCGATGTCGGGCGCAATGAAACCGTCGATTCCGGCGTCGATGAAGCGGCGCAGCACGCCGCTGTCGCGCGTCCACGGCCGCACGACCGCCGCGGCGCCGGCGACATGCGCGGCTCGGATCATGTCGCAGACGGTTTCCATGTCGGGTCCGCCATGCTCGCAGTCGATGAAAATGAGCTCGGCGCCCAGGCGCGCGCAGAATTCTGCAAGTCCGGCGGAAGCGAACTCGGGGTTGATGCCCAGCACCAGTTCACGCGCGCGAAGCTTGCCGCGCACTTGCTGTCGCGGGGTGGGCCGGGAAGGCTGCCGGGGTTTGCCAAATTCGCTCAAGGGACTCACCTTCGAAAAGTCGTTGAATCGCGCGGCCGATTTGTCCGGACGAAACGGACCGGCAGTGGGCGGAGAACGCGAAGCCGGCTATTCTCGCAGCGCTTCGGCTGCCGCCAGCGCCTCCGGCAACACGTCGTACGCATAGAGGTGCTTGCGAAACTCGGCGTGCGCGACCAGTTCGGCGTCGCGCACCTTGAGGTCGGCGTAGGCCGAATCGACGCGCAGTCCGTTCTGCCGGGCGCCGCGCTGCACTTCCGCGACACGTTCGCGGCGCAACCGCTCGTAGGCCATCAGCGCCGCCGGTACCTTCGATGAATCCAGCTTCGCGAGGATGGTCGCCAGGGCGATGCCGTCCTCGACGGATTGGTTGACGCCTTGTCCGAGGTGCGGAAGCATCGGATGTGCCGCGTCGCCGAGCAATGTCAACCGGCCGCGGCTCCAGGTGGGCAGGGGTTCGCGGTCGTACAGGGCCCAGCGGAAGGTCTTGTCCACCTGCTTGAGCACCTGCGTGATGCGCGGATCCCAGCCTTCGAAGGAACGCCGCAGTACCTCCGGATCGCCGGGGGCGGACCATGATTCCTGCATGTCGCCATCGGCAGGCACAAAGCCCACATAGTTGATCATCGTGCCATGGCGCACCGGGAAGACCAGGAAATGTTTGGACGGCCCGGCCCACATGAGCCAGCGGTCCATCGGCCAATCCGGAAGGCGCTCGCGCGGCACCAGGCCGCGATACGAGATGGTGCCGTGGAATACCGGCGTTGAAGGCGGGAACACGAATGGCCGCATCTCGGAATGGATGCCGTCGGCGCCCACCACGACATCGGCTTCGGCCGTGACACCGTTGGCGAACGTGACGCGGGCTTTCGCATCATCCTGCTCGAAACCGACGGCACGGTGGCCGGTATGCACGATGCCGGCCGGCAGGTTGGCGGCGAGCAGATCGACAAAATCCGCGCGATGCATGCCGAAGTTGGCGTTCCAGCCGTTGGCGTCGGTCACCTGCACCGGTGCGATCGGCGTGCCGTCGTGGCGGAAGTAGTGCGACGCCGGTCCGACGCGCGCGCCCCATTTTTCGACGGCGGGTGCGAGGCCGACGCGCTGCAGGTGGCGTACCGCGTTGGGTGTCAGATAAAAGCCCGCGCCGACTTCACCGAGCGCGGCGGCCTGCTCGTAGACCGTGACTTCCAGGCCCTGCGCGATCAGCGCATTGGCGGCGAACAGGCCGCCGATGCCGCCGCCAACTACCACCACTTTTGGCACTGATGCCATATCGACTCTTCCAGAAACCTTCGGGGCCTGAATTGTGCATTAGTTCGCCGATGGCCCCGGCGCGGTTTGTTTCAGGTCACCGCTGGGCATTGTTTGCGCGGATTGCCGCTTCTGATCCGCCGGTTTCCTCTGCCTACGGCCAATCCTGCAATTTGAAGAAATAATCTTCAAATTGCAGGATTTGTTGTTATGATCCCACCATGATCGAACGCAACATCGCACCCGTGCTGCAACAACTGGCCAGTCGGTATCCGGTGATCACCCTTACCGGGCCTCGCCAAAGCGGCAAGACGACCCTGGCCAAGGGCCTGTTTTTCGACAAGCCCTACGTTACGCTCGAGGATCCCGACACGCGTCGCTACGCGGCGGACGACCCGCGTGGCTTTTTGGCGCAATACAAGCAGGGCGCGATCCTGGATGAAATTCAGCGCGCGCCCGAGATCGCATCGTATTTGCAGGGAATGGTCGATGCCAACCCGCAGCCCGGTCGGTTCATCCTGACAGGCAGTCACCAATTCGAACTGATGAGCCAGGTGTCGCAGTCGCTCGCAGGGCGAACCGCAGTGCTGCGGTTGCTGCCGTTTACGCTGGCCGAGGTGTGGCGGCTCCGGGGCGGCGCGGGAGACGTGGAGTTGCCACAAACCCTTTTGGCGGGGTTCTATCCGCGCATCCATGACCGGAACCTCGACCCCTCGCAGGCCTTGTCCGACTATTTCGCCACCTATGTGCAGCGTGATTTGCGTCTGCTCGCCGCGGTGCAGGACCTGCATCGCTTCGAGCGTTTTGTACGTCTGTGTGCGGGGCGCACCGGGCAATTGCTCAACCTGAGCAGCCTGGGCAACGACGCGGGGGTCACGCACACCACCGCCCGCGCCTGGATTGACCTGCTGCAAACCAGTTACATCGTGCACCTGCTTCCACCGTGGTTTTCCAACACCGGCAAGCGGCTGGTCAAGGCACCCAAGCTGTACTTTTACGATGTCGGCTTGGCCTGTTGGCTATTGGGCCTACGCAGCGCGGAACAGGTTGCCCGCGATCCGCTGTGGGGCGGCCTGTTTGAGAACTTCGTCATCATGGAGGCCATGAAAGACCGGCTCAATGCCGGTGAAACGGGTGAGATGTACTTCTATCGGGACTCTGAAGGCAATGAGGTCGACTTGCTCCTGCCAACGGGTGGAAGGATGCACGCCATTGAAATCAAGGCAGGCGCCACCGTCAACCCGGACTACTTCAAGGGGCTGAAGACTTTCGCAGCCCACCAGCCATTGGCGTTCAGCGGTGGATGCGTGGTGTTCGGTGGTATGGAAGGCCAAAGTCGCAGTGACTGGCCGGTTTATTCCTGGCGCCAATTGCGAGTCAAGCCGGCCACCTGACGTCGCAGGCCATTTCGCCTGGCGCTTGCGCCCGGGTCGGCCAAGTGTGCGCTCAAGCGGGCGTGGTGATCGCGCCCACCGCCTGGAACAGCCCGCGAATCGATTCCGCCGAAATGCCGCGCGTGATGAACACCAGGCGCGTGCCGTGGTCCTCGCTGGGCCAGCGGTCCAGCGTCACCGGTGGATGAAAGATGTGCTGCACGCCTTGCACCACCACCGGCTTGCCTTCGACGTTGACGATGCCCTTGACGCGCAGCATGTCCGGCCCGCGCAGGTTGGTGAGCAATTGCAGGGCCGCCGAAAACGCGTCCCAGGTAAAGGGGGCATCGAAGCGCAGTGACAAGGTGCCGATGCGCGGGTCGTGGCGGGTGGTGCGCGCGCCGAGATAGCGCTCGCCCTCCGCACTGCCGGCGTCCAGCTTTTCGCCGAGAAAGCGCAGCGTCGAATCGTTGGCGCGCGCGCTGCCCAGGCCCAGGCCGATCAATTCGGACGGCGCGATCTCGCCCATCTGCACATGGCGGATGTCCGCGTGCCGGTTGATGGCGCGGAGGGTGTCCTCGAGGTTCGTGATCTGTTCGGCGCTGGCGAGGTCGCCCTTGGTGATGAGGATGCGGTCGGCCAGCGCGACCTGCTTGCCGGCTTCCGGCTGGTGTTCCAGCAGGTAGGCGCCGTTGACGGCATCCACCAGGGTGACCACGCCGTCCAGGCGGAACTGCGCCTCCAGCAGCGTATCGCTCACCATGGTCTGCACCACCGGCGCGGGATCGGCCATGCCGGTGGTCTCCACGATCACACGGTCGAAGTCGGCCATCAGCCCGGCGCGGCGCTGGTTGAAAAGCTCGCGCAGGGTCTCCTGCAGGTCGGTGCGTACGGTGCAGCAGATGCAGCCGTTGGCGAGCAGCGAAATGTTCTCGGACGACATCGTGACCAGGTCGTGGTCGATGCCGATTTCGCCGATCTCGTTGATCACCACCGCCACCCGGTTCATGTCCGGGTGGCGCACAAGCTTCGAGATCAGGGTGGTCTTGCCGCTGCCGAGGAATCCGGTGATCAGCGTGACCGGCAGCTTGCCGGCGAGCGGGTCGCGCCCGGTGGCCATGCCTAGATGTTCATCTCGAGGACGTAGAGCCCGCCGCCGAAACGGTCTATGGTGTAGACGATGCGGTTCTCGTCGACGAACACGTCGTTCAGCTGGATGGCGCCGGCCGGCGAAAGCGGCGGCGCGCCCGGCACGTAGTAGGCGATTTCCTCCACCTGGTAGGGATTGGTGGTGTCGTAGACGCGCACGCCGGCGTTGAAGAAGGTGCCGACGATGATGGTGTCGGAGCGGAAAGACGCCGGGCCCGGCAGGTTCTCGTGCATGTTGTGGGCGCCGAAGCGGCCGCCCCGCTTGGCGAAAGCGTCATATGGCGCGGCCGGGAAGGTGCCGATCGGCACCGGGTTGGCCTCGTTGCGCGAATCGATCATCCACACCAGCTTGGGCCAGTCGGCGCCGCCGTCCTGCACGCACTCGTCCGACACCACCCACAGGTTGCGCTCGAACAGTGGCAGCAAGGTGTGGATGAAGCCGTTGAAGGGCGGCGAGTGGTTCCAGTGCGACTTGACCTTGATGTTGGACATGTCGGAAATGTCGAGCACGAACGCCCCGCCGTCGATATAGCCGATGTAGGCGCGGTCCGGACGCTCCGGGAACACGTTGGTGTTGTGCGCGCGGAAGCCGGTGTCGAACTTGGAGATCAGGCGTTGCGGCGCGGGCTCGGCGTCGCCTTCACGCGTGCCGGGGTACCACCAGCGGCCGGCCTCGACCGGCTTGGACGGGTTGGACACGTCGAGGATGCGATAGAACTGGTCGTCCAACTGGTTGCGCGGCTGGAAGTCCGGTGCGCCCGAGGCCATGTGCACGTACTTGCCGTCGACAAACCACACCGCATGCACACCGCGCGAATACGGGCCCGAGCAATCGAAATGCGAAATCAGCTTCGGCGTTTCGGGCACGCTCACGTCGAACAGATCGACGCCCGCCGGCTTCATGCCGGGTACCTGGGTCTGGTAGGCCACAACCAGCAGGTCGCCCACCACGTCGAGCGAATTGGAACGCACCTTGGCATGCGGCAGTTCGGTCTGCACGATCATGCGCGGGTTCTTCGGGTCGGTGACGTCCACGCCGGTGAAGTTCTTGGGCGCCGACTCATGCGCCAACCAGAGGATGCGCCGGCCGTTCGAGGTGACCTGCATCGAGATGCCTTCACCCATGCCGCCGAAGCCCGACAGGTCGTTGTGGGCCAGCAGTTTCATGTTGCGCGACAGGGTCTGGTCGGGGCGCGCGGCTTGTTGCGGTGCGGAGAGGGATGCCATGGGGTTTGTCTGGGGTTGTTTATTTAGCAAGCGATAATATAGACTAACAAGCAGTTCATCGCGCGTGCTTTTTTCGATGACATCGCCTGTGATTTCCTGTAGTTGATCGTTCCCGCGATCCTGGAAGCGCGGCTTACAAGACCAAGGAGACAAGTCATGAAATCCCCGTTGCGTTCGTGTGTGCGCGTCTTCGCGATTGCGCTTTTGGCCGCAGTTCCCCTTGCTGCATCCGCACAAAATTTTCCGAACAAGCCGGTACGCCTGGTGGTGACCTATCCACCCGGTGGCAGCTCCGACCTGATGGCGCGCATCATGGGCCAGAAGCTGAACGAGCACTGGGG
Organism: Burkholderiales bacterium; assembly: GCA_965279115.1. Taxonomy (GTDB): domain Bacteria; phylum Pseudomonadota; class Gammaproteobacteria; order Burkholderiales; family JAEUOS01; genus JAEUOS01. The sequence goes on along the minus strand of OZ257137.1, from coordinate 284,074 downwards.
CCAGCCGGTGGTCATCGAAAGCAAGCCCGGCGCGGCCGGCTCCATCGGCATGGAATTCGCCGCGCGCCAGCCGGCGGACGGATACACCTTCGTGATCGGCAACCTGCAGCCGGCGGCCGTCAATCCGCTCATCTCCAAGGTGCCGTACAGCATCGAGAAGGATTTCATTCCGGTTTCGCTCACCACCACCGGCCCGAACATCCTGGTGGTGCCGGCGGCGTCACCGTTCAAGACCCTTGGCGACCTGTTGTCCGCGGCGCGCGCCAAGCCCGGCGCGATCAATTTCGCCACCAGCGGGCCGGGCAGCCTTTCGCATCTCGCGGCTGAAATGATGATGCGCCAGGCCAACATCAAGATGGCGCATATTCCCTACAAGGGCGGTGGTCAGGCAATTGTCGATGTCATCGCCGGCCAGGTGCAGATGATCGTGTCAGACGCCTTGCCGGTGGCGCAGCATCTCAAGTCGGGCAAGGTGCGGCCGCTGGCGATCACCAGCGCCAAGCGCTCGCCGCTGTTTCCGGACATCCCCACCTTCGCTGAAGGCGGGTTGCAGGGCATCGCTGTGGTCAACTGGTGGGGCGCGTTCCTGCCCGCGGGCACGCCCGCGGCCGTGGTTGCGCAGTACAACGCCGCGTTTGCGAAGGTAATGGTCGACCCGGACCTGAAGGAACGTTTCGCCGGCCTGGGGGTTGAAGCCCATCACAGCACCTCGGAAGAGTTCCGCACTTTCATGGCGTCGGAAAAGGCGATGTACACCAAGCTCATCGCCGACAACAACATCAAGAGCGAATAGCCAAACCGGAAGAAAGCACACCCATGACCATGTTGCCCAGCCAGCGGGTGCCGTATTCGCCCATCATCGACCGCCCCAGACTGGTGGTGCCTGACGGCGGCCGCATGCTGGTGTGGGTGATCGTCAACGTCGAGCACTGGGGCATGGAGCGGCCGATGCCGCGTACCGTGCTTTCGCCGCCGATGGGCCAGCCGATGCAGCCGGACCTGCCCAACTGGGCCTGGCACGAGTACGGCATGCGCGTGGGCTTCTGGCGCATCCTCGACGCGCTGACCGCGCGCGGCATTGTGCCCACGCTGGCGATCAACGGCATTGTCTGCAAGAGCTATGCGCCGGTGGCGCGCGCCGCGCATGAGGCAGGGTGGGAGTTCATGGGGCATGGCTACATCCAGGGCCCCATGCATTCGGTGGCCGACCAGAAACAATCCATCATCGACACGGTCGAGGCGATCCGCGCCTTCACCGGCAAGCCGCCGACGGGATGGGAAAGCCCGGGACTCACCGAGACGGCCGAGACCATCGATCATTTGTCAGAGGCCGGCATCGAATACGTGGCCGACTGGGTCATGGACGATCAGCCGGTGTGGATCCCCACCGCGCACAAGCCGGTGCTGTCGGTGCCCTACAGCGTGGAATTGAACGACATCCCGATGATGGTGCTGCAAAGCCACAACGGCGCCGAGATGTACGATCGCGGCGTCGCCCACCTCGAGCGCCTGTGGCAGGACAGCGCGACCATCCCGCGCGTGATGGCCATCAGCGTCCACCCTTACATCACCGGCGTGCCGCATCGCATCGGCATGTTCGAGCGTCTGCTCGACTACGTGAAGTCCAAGCCCGGCGTGGTCATCCGCACCGGCGCGGCGATCTCCGACTGGTATCGCGCGCAGGTGGCACCGCCGGCCTGAAGCCGCGTTGCCATGCCGGCGTCCAGGACAACCGGCGCGCAGGGACTCCCCTAAACTCCCGCATCCCCACGCAGATTCAACCCATGGCCAAGACCGAGAGTTCCCGCAAACCGGAGTCCGCGGCGTCGCGCCGGCCATCCGGTGCGCGCAAGGTGCCCGTCAAGGTGCGACTTTCCCCGGCCGAGCGCGAACGCCAGATCATCGAGGGGGCGATCACCTATTTTTCCGAAGTGGGCTTTTCCGGGCAAACCCGCGAGCTGTCCAAACGCCTCGGCATCACCCAGCCCCTGTTGTACCGCTATTTCTCGTCCAAGCAGGCGCTGGTCGAGCGGGTCTACCGTACCGTGTTCGAGGGGCGCTGGAACCCGGCCTGGGTTTCGCTGATCCGCGACCGCGCAATTCCGCTGCGCGAGCGCCTCATCGAGTTCTACCGCCAGTATTCGGAGGCGACTTATCGTCCCGACTGGCTGCGCATCTATCTGTATGCCGGCCTGTCCGGACCCGTGCTGAACCAGCGCTACCTGAAACTGATCCAGAAGGAGCTGCTGCCCGCCTATTGCCGCGAGGTGCGCCACTACTGCGGCATCGAGTCGAGCGAACTGCCGGTGGCCGACGAGGAAATCGAATTCATCTGGAGCCTGCACGGCGGCATGTTCTACTACGCCGTTCGCCAGCACGTGTACGAAGTGCCGATGCAGGTGGAGTTCATGCGCAAGGTCGAGCTGGCCGTCGACACTTTCCTGGCTGGCGCCAAATCCACCTATCCGGCGTTGCTGGCCGAGCTGTCGAGCACGGCGAATTTGCCGCCGCAGAAAAGCAGGGGATCGCGCGCCCGGTGATGCAGTCCGTGCACCCTGGCGATCACGATGACGTGGTCGCCTTCGGTGTGCCAGGCATGGGTGGTGCAGTCGAAATAGGCGAGGCAATCGTCGAAGCGCGGCAGGCCCTTCGGGCTTTCGCCATGCTGCAGGCCCTCGAACTTGAATTCCATGCGGCTGGCGAAGCGGCGCGCCAGTTCTTCTTGGTCATGCGCGAGGATATGGATCAGGTGTTCGCTGCCGATACCGAAATGCTCGAGATTGGGCGACGTGGTGGCAAGGCTCCACAGCACCAGCGGCGGATCCAGCGAAACCGAGCTGAACGAATTGATGGTGATGCCGATCGGCCGCTGGTCCTGCGCACGCGCGGTGACCAGCGCGACGCCGGTGGCAAAGCGCCCGAGCGCATCGCGGAAATCGCGGCGCTCGAAGCTCATTTGCGCCCCCGCGTGGCGCCCCTGGCCTTTCGCGCCGGCCTTGCGGCCGGACTGGTGCCCACCATGTGTTCCAGCACGGCGTAGACCGCGCCGGTGTCATCGCCGCCGTGGCCCAGTGCCATCGCCGCGTTGTAGATCGGGATGGTCGCCGCGAACAGCGGCGCGGGCGTGTCGGTGGCGCTGAGCAGATCGCCGATCAGGCGCATGTCCTTTTGCCAGGTGGAGACCTTCATGGTCGCCTCGTCCCACGTGCGGTTGACCATCATCGGCCCGCGTACCTGGAACATGCGCGAACCGCCTGCGCCATCGGCGACGACCTTGACGATCTGCGCGGGGTCGAGTCCGGCGCGCGCGCCCATCAGGATGGCCTCGGCGGTCGAAACGTTGTGGATGGCCACCAGCAGGTTGGCCACCAGTTTCATGCGGATGCCGTTGCCGAAACCGCCAACGTCATAGCGCACGCGCGCGAAGCCGTCGAACACCGGCGCGAAAGCGCGGATGGACCTGGCATCGCCGCTGGCATACACCGCGAGGTCGCGGTTGAGCGCCTGGGCGCCGGTGCCGGAGAGCGGGCAATCAAGCAGCGTGATGCCGGCCTTGGCCAGCGCCTTCCGGGCGCGCTCCTTGGCGGTCAGCGGCAGGGTGCTGGTCTCGGCCAGGATCAGACCGCGCGCGCTCGCGCCAACCAGTTCGGCGACCACCGAATCAAGCGCTGCTTCGGAGGGCAGCGAAAGCACGATCAGGCTGCTGCGTTTTGCGACTTCCGCCGCGCTGCCGCATGGCGTGCCTCCGGCGCGCTTCAGGCGCGCGCGCGCCGCGGGCACCGGGTCGTAGCCGGCGACGGCAAAGCCGGCCTTGACGAGGTTGGCGGACATGGCCGAGCCCATGATGCCGAGCCCGATGACGCCGGCGGTTCTTGCCTCCGGCGCGGTGGAAAGGGTCTTTTTTGCGGCCATCCTCGCGCGTCTCCTGCTTGTCGTTGTTATTGAGCCATTGATAAATTAAGGTTACCATACAACGTTGTCCGCAACAAATGTGCGGCGGGCGCGTTCGTTCGCGATCGCGTCATTTGAGGCGTGCGTTGCTGGTTCGACGCGGCCCCCAAAACAATGTCCGGGCGCTTGCCCGGAACGGAGGACTGGATGAGCACCAAACCCGTACAGGTTGCCGTTGTCGGCTATGGCTGGTGGGGCAAGACGATCGTTCGCACCCTCGCCGGCAGCGCCGCGGTCAAGGTGGTCATGGTGGTGGAGCCGGACAACAACGTGCGGGGCGCCGCTGAACAGGATGCCGGGGCCGCCGGCTTCGCGCTGACGGCGGACTTCGCTGCGGCATTGGCCAATCCGGCGGTCGACGCGGTGGTGCTGTGTTCGCCACACAAGGCGCATGCCGCGCAGATCGCCGCGGCGGCGGCGGCGGGCAAGCATGTGTTTTGCGAAAAGCCCCTGTGCCTTTCCTACGCCGACGCGGTCGCTTCGGTGGACGCCTGCCGCAAGGCCGGTGTGGTGCTTGGCATCGGCCACGAGCGTCGCTTCGAGCCGGCGGTGCAGGCCTTGCGGGAGCGCATTTCGAGCGGCGAACTCGGCAGCATCCTGCAGATCGAGGCCAATTTCAGCCAGGACAAGTTCTTCGCGCTGGCGCCGGACAACTGGCGGCTCTCCAAGGAGCACGCGCCGGTGGGGCCGCTCTCGGCCACCGGCATCCATCTGGTCGACCTGTCGATCGCCATTCTCGGGCCGGCCGAAAATGTCTGGGCGCGCCTGGCCACGCGCGGCAGCGAATTCGCCAACGGTGACACGCTGGCCATCATGCTGGGATTCGCCGGCGGTGCGACCTCGATGATCAGCGCCATGCTCGCCACACCCTTCGAGGGGCGACTGGCGGTGTACGGCTCGCGCGGCTGGGTCGAGATCCGCGACCGCACCCATCCCGAGAATCCGACCGGCTGGGACGTCACCACGGCGGTGCCCGGCGGAGCGCGCAGCACGACGTTCGTCAGCCCGCATGCCAGCGTGCGTGCCAATCTCGAGGCTTTCGCGGGCGCGGTGGCGGGCGGGGCTGCGTATCCGGTTTCGCACCGCGAGATGCTCGCCAACGTTGCGGCACTTGAGTCCATAATGCGCTCGACCGAAAGTGGCCGCATAGAGGCGATTCCCCAGCCCGCGCTCTAGCGGTCCGACAGTAGGGTCAACATTCCAAAAAAACACCAACGGAGACATCGACATGAGCATCAAACAGGAATCGGCATCGGCCAGGCGGCGCGTATTGCTGGGCGCGGTGGGCGCCACCGTGGCGGCCGGCCTGCCGGGCGTCGCGCGCGCGCAGGAGGGGCCGATCAAGCTGGGCTTCATGACGGTGCGCTCCGGCGCCCTGGCCGCGGGCGGCCGCCAGATGGAAGAGGGCATCCAGCTCTTTCTCAAGGAGCGCGGCGGCATGATCGCCGGCCGCAAGGTGGAATTGACCATCGCCGATACCGGCGGCAACCCCGCGGGCGCCAAGACCAAGGCGCAGGAACTGGTTGAACGCAACAACGTGCATGCGATCATCGGGCCCCTGGCGGCCTTCGAGGCGATTGCCATCGACGATTACATCCGCCAGACCCGCACGCCGACGGTCTCCTGCTCGGCCGCGGCCGAAGACCTGACCCAGCGCAAGGCCAACCCGTGGTTCGTGCGCTCGGCCGCCACCTCGGGCCAGCCCAATCATCCGCTGGGCGACTATGCCGCCAAGGATCTCAAGTACAAGCGCATCGCCATCGTGGCCGACGACTTCGCGTTCGGCCATGAAAGCGCGGCCGCTTTCCAGCGCGTGTTCGAGGAGAGTGGCGGACGCATCGTGCAGAAGCTCTGGTCGCCGCTCAATGTGCCCGAGTATGGCGCCTACATCGCCCAGATCAAGACCAAGGTCGACGCGGTCTTCATCGCCTTTGCGGGCGTGAACGGCCTGCGCTTCCTCAAGCAGTATCGCGAGTACGGCATGAAGCTGCCCCTGCTCGGCAACATGACCGCGGTCGACGAGGGCATCCTGAAGCAGATGGGCGAGGAGGCGGTCGGCCTGATCAGTTCCGGCTGGTATTCGGCGGCAATCGACAGCCCCGAGAACAAGGCATTCGTGGCGGCCGTCAACAAGGATTACGGCGCCGATCCGGGCTACTACACACTGGGCGCCTATTCGGCCGGCGTGATGGTCGAGAACGCCGCAAAGAAGGTGGCGGGCAAGGTGCAGGACAAGGATGCCTTCATGAACGCCCTGCGCAATCCCGGCGCGGTGCGCGATCCACGCGGCGAGTGGCGCATGGACGGCTACGGCAATCCGGTGATGCCGCAATACATCCGCAAGGTCGAGCGGCGCGGTACCAAGCTGGTCAACACGGTGATCAAGACCTACCCGCAGGTAAGCCAGTTCTGGACCTACAATCCGCTCGAATTCCTCAAAAACCCGGTGTATTCGCGTGACTGGCCGCCGGCCAGGTTCATCGAGTCCTGAAGTCGCGCATCCGCGCAAGTGGTTCAACCCGCGCAGCCGGTGTCAGGCTGCGCTTTTTCTTACCCTTCCCCCGGAAATCACATGGCGATCGTCACCGTAGGCAGTCATTCGATGGAGTATGAGCAGGCCGGCAGCGGTCCGGACCTGCTGCTGGTGCATTCGCTGCTCACCGAAATGACGGTGTTCGAACCGGTGCTGGCCGCCCTGACGACGCGGCATCGCGTCACCCGTGTGAACCTGCCGGGCTTTGGCGCCTCCAGCCCGGTGGATTTCAAGGGACTCGCTGGCGTTGCAGACCAGCTGGCGCGCTGTATCAAGGCGCTTGACCTGCCGGAATCCACCGCGGTGTTCGGCAACGGCTTTGGCGCCTTTGTGGTGTTGAAGCTGGCGATCCGCCACCCCGAGGTGTTCGGTCCGCTGCTGGTGGCCGACACCGGCGCGATGTTCCCGGAAACCGGGCGCGCGCCGTTCCGCGGCATGGCGCAGGCCGTCACCGCCAAGGGCATGAGCGCGGTGCTCGACACCGCCATCGGCCGCATGCTGCCGCCTGCCTATGCCGAAAAGCATCCGGACGTGGTGGCCGAACGCAAGCGCCGCCTCGGCGCGGTCGATGCCGGCTGCTTCGCGCGCGCCTGCCTGGCGCTTGCCGAAATGGACCTGCGCGCCGACCTGCCTGGGGTGAAGAAGAAGGCACTGGTCATGTGCGGCGCCCTTGACATGACCACGCCACCGGCGATGGCGCGCGAAGTGGCGGCGCTCATTCCCGGCGCGTGCTACGAGGAAATCGCCGACTCCGGGCATTGCCCGATGCTCGAGCAACCGGCGGTGCTGGCGCGCCTGATCAACGAATTTCTGGCATAGCGGGGCAACGTGGCTGTTGAATTGGAAGTCAACGGCGCCGCCCGGACGGTAGCCGCGGAGGGCGACACGCCGCTCCTGTATTGCCTGCGCGACGACCTCAAGTTGAAGGGGACGCGCTTCGGCTGTGGCGCGGGACATTGCGGCGCCTGCACGGTGATGGTGGATGGCCGGGCGGTACAGTCGTGCGACACGCCCATGTGGTCGGTGGCCGGCCGCAAGGTCACCACCGTCGAGGGACTGGCGGACGACCGTATCGGCAAGATCGTGCGCGAGGCTTTCATCGAGCTGCAGGCAGCGCAGTGCGGCTTCTGCATCGACGGCATCATGATGTCGGTCACCGCCTTGTTGCGTGAGGATGCGCGTCCCGGGCGGCCGGCCATCCTCAAGGCGCTGGAGCGCAACCTGTGCCGCTGCGGCACCCATGCACGTATCCTCCGCGCGATCGACCTGGCCATTGCACGTCTGGTCGGAGGCACGCGATGAGCGCACCGCTGCCCACCAGCCTGGAGGCCAATCCGCGCCTCGACCAATGGCTGAAGGTCAATGCCGACCAGACCATCACGGTTTTTTCCGGCAAGGTTGAACTCGGCCAGGGCATCGTGACGGCCATCGCGCAGATCGCCGCCGATGAGCTTGGCGTTGCGCCCGAACAATTGCATATCGTCGCCGGCAATACCGACATCGCGCCGGACGAGTGGTATACCGCCGGCAGCCAGTCCATTGAAGTCGGCGGCGCGGCCATGCGCATCGCCTGTGCGCAGGCGCGCCAGCTTTTTTCCCGGGCCGCCTCACACTGGCTTGAAGTGGATGTGGCCGAACTGGCGCTTGAACGCGGCGTGTTCTCCCGCCAGGGCAGCCCGGCGCAGGCCATCAGCTACTGGCAGTTGGCCCAGGCGGTACGCCTGGACGTGCCGGTGGCGTGGACAGACGAGGGTGGCCCGCGCGGCGCCAGCCTGATGGGGCGCAATCTGGCGCGGCGCGACATCCTTGCCAAGCTTTCCGGCGCAGCCTTCGTGCACGACATCGAGCTGCCCGGCATGTTGCATGCGCGGGTGGTACGTGGTCCCAACCACGGCGCGCGGATCGAAAGCTGGGATCGCGCCGCGCTGCTGGCGCTGCCTGGCGTGGCCGATGTGGTGCGCTCAGGCGACTTCCTCTGCGTGCTGGCCGAGCGTGAAGCCGCGGCGGTGAAGGCCGCGCAAGCGGCGCAAAAGTTCGTGCGCTGGATTCCCGGCCCGAAGCGGCCCGCATCCGGCGAGATCGCCGGCGTGCTCAAGGCCTTGCCGGCCGCAAGCGAGACAGTGCATGCGAAAGGCGAAGCCAGGCCCGGCGAGGTCGGCGTCAAGGCGGCGTACTCCAGGCCCTACATCGCCCATGCATCGATCGGTACCTGCGCCGCGGCGGCGGTGCTGGTCAAGGGCCACCTGACGATCTGGTCGCATACCCAGGGCCCGCATTTCCTGCGCGCGCAGACCGCGCTGGCGCTGGGGCTGCCAAAGGAAAGCGTCACCGTGATCCATGGTGATGGCGCCGGCTGCTATGGGCACAACGGCGCTGATGACGCGGCCTTCGAGGCGGCCCTGGCGGCCATGCGCAGTGGCCGCGCCGTACTGCTTGCCTGGTCGCGTGAAGAGGAACTGGCCTGGTCGCCGTTCGGCTCGGCCAGCGCCATCGAGATCGACGCTGCGGTCGATGCTGACGGCAAGGTGTCGAAATGGCATGCCGGCATCTGGAGCCATACCCACATCAAGCGGCCGGGCTGGGGCGAAGGCATCAACCTGCAGGCGGCCTGGGGCATGGACCCGCCGGTGCCGGAACCGGCCCCCAGGGACATGCCGCTGCCGGCCGGTGGCGGGCACCGGAACGGTATCGCGCTCTACGATTTCGCCCACCAGCAGGTGGACTACCACTTCATTGCACAGTCACCGGTGCGGGTGTCGGCGCTGCGCGGCTTGGGTGCCTTCGCCAACATTTTCGCCATCGAAAGTGCCATGGACGAACTGGCGGCCGCCAGCGCCCAGGATGCGGTGGCCTTCCGGCTGCGCCATCTCGCGGACGCGCGTGCGCGGGCCGTCATCGAAGCGGTTGCGCGCGAGGCAGGTTGGCAGCCGGATGCGCCCGGCGGCGAAGGCAATGGGCGCGGCATCGGCTTCTCGCAATACAAGAACCGCTCCGCCTATTGCGCCGTGGTGGCCGAGGTCGAAGTGGCCGAGAAGGTGCGCGTGCTGCGCGTATTCGCGGCGGTCGACGCCGGCCACATCGTCAACCCCGACGGGCTCATCAACCAGATCGAAGGCGGCGTGGTGCAGGCGATCAGCTGGACGCTGAAGGAGGCGGTGGCCTGGGACGAGGACGGCGTGCGTACCCGCTCCTGGGAGGATTACCCGATCCTGGGCTTCGACGAGATTCCGGAGATCGAGGTGGTGCTGCTCGACCAGCCGGGGCAGCCGGGTCTGGGCGCGGGCGAATGCGCGGCCGGACCGGTGGCGGCCGCGATTGCGAATGCGGTACAGCACGCCATCGGCGTGCGCGTGCGCGACCTGCCCATGACCCCTGAACGCATGGCCAAACTGATCGAGGCAACGGACTGACATGAAGAACAGCAAGGACTCTGGAACAACGCTGCCGGTGGTGGGCGTGATCGGCCTGGGGATCATGGGCGGCATCATGGCCGAGACTCTGCGCAAGGCGGGCTATGCGGTCAACGGTTACGACATCGCGCCAGCGGCACGCGCGCGCTTGAAGCGCGCAGGCGGCAAGCCGCTGGCGTCGACCGCGGCGGTGGCGCAGCAAAGCGATGTGCTGATCACCTCCCTTGCCACCAGCGCGGCGCTGGCCGCCGTGGCGGGCGAAATCGCCGCCGCCGCCGGGCCGGGCAAACGGCCGCTGGTGATCGAAACCAGCACCCTGCCTCTGGCCGACAAGGACGCCGCCGCCGCTGTGCTCAAGCGCGCCGGCGTGAAGGCGCTGGATTGCCCGATCAGCGGTACGGCCGCGCGCATGAAGGAGCGCGCCTGGACGATTTTTGTCAGCGGCGAGGCGAAGGCCTGCAAGGTGGCCGAGCCGATCCTGCGGGTATTCACCGACAACGTGCCGCAGGTGGGTCCGTTCGGACATGGCACCCGCATGAAATACGCCGCCAACCACCTGGTGGCCATTTACAACGTGGCCTATGGCGAAGTGGTCACTTTCGCGCGCAAGATGGGCCTCGATCCGCGCCGCATGCTGGAACTGTTCGGGTCCAGTCCGGTACTGGGCACCGGGGTGATGCGCCTGCGCATGCCCTTCATGCTCGACCGCAATTACACCCCGCCGACCATGAAGGTAGAGGTCTGGCAGAAGGACATGCAGGTCATCGGCGACATGGCCAAGTCGCTGGATTGCCCGACGCCCCTTTTCACCGCCTGCGCACCGATCTACACCACCGCGATGGCGCAGGGCCTGGCCCTTGAAGATACCGCCTCGGTGGCCGAGGTGCTGGGTGCGATGGCCGGACTTCCGGCCAAAGCGAAACGCGCCCGCAAGACGGCGCGCTGAGCGCTTTTCTTCCGGCGCTACACTGGGCGCCGAGGAGATACATCATGCACATTCAAACGATAGCCCGTGTTCTCGCAGGCGCGTTGGCGCTGGGCGCCGCCCCCCATGTGGTCGCCCAGGCCTGGCCGGCCAAACCCGTGCGCCTGATCGTGCCTTTCGCGCCCGGTGGCACCACCGACATCGTGGCGCGCGTGGTCGGCGAGCGTCTTGGCCGCGAACTCGGGCAAAGCGCCATCGTCGAGAACCGCGTCGGCGGGGGCGGAACCGTGGGCGCCGACTATGTGGCCAAGTCGCCGCCGGACGGCTACATCCTCGGCATTGCCACGGTGTCGACGCTGGCCACCAACCCGGCCATGATCGCGAAGATGCCGTATGACGCGGCGAAGGATTTCCAGCCGGTCATCAACCTGGTCAACGTGCCCAACGTGATGAATGTCAACCCCGGCAGGTTTCCAGTCAAGGACATGGCCGAGTTCGTTGGCATCCTCAAGCGCAATCCCGGCAAGTACTCCTACGGTTCCGGCGGCGCAGGCTCGATCTCGCACCTGGATGTGGAACTCTTCAAGGTGCTGACCGGCACCTTCATGGTCCATATTCCCTATCGCGGCTCGGGTCCGGCCATGAACGACGTGATCGCCGGCCAGGTGGACGCGCAAATTGACAACCTGCCTTCCTCATTGCCGCACATCAAGGCCGGCAAGTTGAAGGCCCTGGCGGTGATGGCCGAGCGCCGCGTGGATGTGCTGCCCGAGGTGCCCACCTTTGCCGAGGCCGGGCTGAAGGAAGCCAACAATATGGCCTGGTACGGCCTCCTGGCGCCCGCCGGCACGCCGCGCGACATCATCGAGAAAATCCGCGCCGCGGCGATCCGCACGCTGGCTGACCCCGACACCCGCAAGCGGTTGATGGACAGCGGCGCGGTGATTGATGGCGGCAGCATGGAAGCGTTTGCCGCCAAGATTGCGCGCGAGCAGGCGCTGCGCCGGGATATCGTGAAGAAGCAAAAGCTGACGATGGACTGAGGTCAGGTCTTGTCGATCATCACGTAGTATTTTTTCACCGCATCAAGCACCTCGAAGGTGCCCTTGAAGCCGGCGGGAATCAGGCAGGCATCGCCGGGGCCGAAGGTGCGCACCGCGCCGGCCTCGGAGGTGATGCGGATGCGGCCTTCGAGCACATGGAAGAACTCTTCGCGGGTCTTGCCGGGCGCATCGGAAAAATCGATGCGCCAAGCGCCGGGCTCGCATTGCCACAAGCCGCTGTCGACCTCGCCGCGCGCGTAGTGCGAGAAGGTGGAGCGCAGCGGGTTGCCGGCAACCAGACGCTCGGCCTTGGGATGGTCATGCGCCGGCGCGATGTCGGTGCGGTCAAACGCGATCAGCGCGGGTGACGGCATGGCTGTCAGTCAACCTTGATGTTTGACGAACGCACCACGGCGCCCCACTTGTCGATTTCCGCCTTGATGTAGCTGGCGAATTGCTCGGGCGAATCGCCGACCGGCAGGGCACCCTGGCCGTTGAGCTTTTCGGCGACATCCTTTTCCTTGAGGATCTCGACAATCTCGCGGTTGAGACGCTGCACCACGACGCGCGGCGTGGCGGCGGGCGCCACCATGCCGACCCAGGAATACGCCTCATAGCCGGGCACGCCGGATTCGGCGATGGTCGGAATGTCCGGCAGCGAGGGTATGCGCTTCGCGCTGCCGACGGCGATCGCGTTCAGTTGTCCCTGGCGCACATGCGGCAGCACCGAGGGAATGCTGCTGTAGAGCATCTGCACCTGGCCTGCGATCAGGTCGGTCAGTGCCGGTCCCTGGCCCTTGTACGGCACATGCACGGTCTTGACCCCGGCCATGGTGTTGAAGAGCTCGCCGGCGAGGTGACCGGAGTTGCCGCTGCCGGGCGACGAGTAGTGCAGCTTGCCCGGTTGCGCCTTGGCAAGCGCCACCAGTTCACGCGTGGTCTTCGCCGCCACTGAAGGATGGGTTACCAGCAGGAGCGGGAAGTTCACCAGGTTGGTGATCGGCGCGAAATCCTTGAGCGGGTCGTAGGGCAGCTTGTCGTACAGGCTGGGGTTGACCGCCAGCGGTCCGGCGGCGCCGACAGCGATGGTATGACCATCGGGCGCGGCCTGCATCATGGCCTGCAGCCCGACGATGCCGTTGGCGCCGGCACGATTCTCCACCACCACTGCTTGCCCCAACCGGTCGCCCAGCTTCTGCGCGACCGCACGGGCGATCACATCGTTGCCGCCGCCGGGTGGGAAGGGCACGATCAGGCGCACCGGCTTGGAAGGCCACGCCTGCGCCTGCACCACACCACAGGTGGCAGCCAAGGCGGCGGTCGATGCCGCGATGGCGGTGAACCTGATGAATCCGCGCCAAGCTTTCGCCATGTTCGCCGCCTTCCCGCTACCTCGTTACTTGCCCGCCGTCACGCGGGTGAGGAAGTCGCGCACCGCGATGTTGAAGATCTGTGCCTGCTCGATGCTGGAGATGTGCGCCGCCGACGGAATCACCAGCAGCTCGGCACCCGGCAGGTTGGCCTGGATCGCCTGTGATGCTGCCACCGGCGTGCCGTGGTCCTGCTCGCCCACGATCACCAGCGTCGGGCACTTGATCTCATTCAGGCGGTCGGTCACGTCGATCTTCGAGATGCCGGCGCAGCAGCCGGCATAACCGGCGGCGGGCGTATTGCGGATCACCGCGCCGATCTTTTTCATGATCTCCGGATTGGCGGTGCGGTAGGGTTCGGTGAACCAGCGTGCCAGCGTGACGTCGACCAGCGCTTCCATGCCTTTGGTCCTGGCGGTCTGGATGCGCTCGCCCCACATCGCCGCGCCGTTGGGTGGCTGGCGGCTGGTGGTGTCGGCGAGGATCATGCTCTGGAACACGCCGGGGTACTTGAGCGCGAAGGTCTGGCCGATCATGCCGCCCATTGACAGGCCCATCCAGTGGGTCTTGGTGATGCCCAGGTGCGCGAACAGGCCGTGCACGTCGTCGGCCATCTGTTCGAGCGTGTATTCGCCCTCCGGCGCGGCGGACTGGCCGTGGCCGCGGGTGTCGAAGCGCAGCACCTTGAAATGCTTCTTCAGCATGTCCATCTGCGGATCCCACATGCCGGTATCGCATGCCAGCGAGTGCGACAGGGTGATCCAGGGGCCTTCGCCCTCGACGCTGTAGTTGATTTCGGTGCCGTTGACCTTGGCTTTCATGTCATGTCCTTGAAGTGGGGTTGATGAATGTCATTCGACCTTGATGTTGGCGGCGCGCGCGAGGCGGGTGAAACCCGCCACTTCCTCGGTGATCAGCCGGTCGAATTCGTCCGGTGTGCCGGGGGCGGCCTCGGTGCCGAGTGGCGCCAGACGCTGCGCGGTTTCCGGCAGCCGCAGGATGCGTACCACTTCCGCGTTGAGTTGCTCGATGAGCGCGCGCGGTGTCTTCGCCGGCGCCAGCAGGCCCGACCAGATCGCGTACTTGTATCCAGGCACGCCGGATTCGGCCACCGTCGGGATGTTGGGTGTCTCGCCGACGCGTTTCGGGCTGGTGACGGCGATCGCCCTGGCGCGACCGTCCTTCACCAGGCCGATGGCGGTGGCGAAGGGGGCCATGAAGAACTGCACGCGCCCGGCCACGGCCTCGGCGAGCGCTTCCGGAATGCCCTTGAACGGCACATGCACCACGTCGATCCCCGCCTGTGCCTTGAGGGTTTCGACGGCGAAGTGCGTGCCGCTACCGATGCCGGCGGACGAGTAATTGAGGACGCCCGGTTTGGCCTTGGCCAGCGCCACCAGGTCGGCCACCGTCTTGACCGGCAGGTCCGGCGCCACGATCAACAGGCACGGCCCGGTGGCGGTCATGGTGATGCCGGCGAAATCCCTTGCCACATCGAAAGGCAGCTTGGGATAGATCGCCGGCGCGCTGGTGTGCGCTGACGAAATCGACAGCAGTGTGTAGCCATCCGGCGGCGCGGCGGCCACTGCCTGCGCGGCGATGTTGCCGCCCGCGCCGGGGCGGTTTTCCACCGTGACCGGCTGTTTCCATGACTCTGACAACCTCTGGCCGATCAGGCGCGCGGTGATGTCCGGCAGGCCGCCCGGCGTGAAGCCGACCATGATGCGGATCGGCCGTGCCGGAAAAGCCTGTGCCCTGCCAATACCTGGCAGGGCAACCAGGCTGGAGGCGGCCAGCAGGCCGCGCCGGGTGCGCGAGAACTGCACGGGTCAGGCGCGGATCTTGAGGAGTTTCATGGCGTTGCCGCCTGACACCAGCGCGCTGTCGGCCTTCGTGAGCTTGGCGGCCTGGATGGTGCCCAGCGGGTCGTAGTCGCCCATGTCGTAGGGATAGTCGGTGCCCAGCACCACATGATCGGCACCGAAGCGTTCGACCAGGCGTTTCAACATCACCGGGTCGTGGGTGATGGTGTCGAAGTAGAACTTCTCCAGGTAGGAGGAAGGCCGGCGCTTGATCATGGTGCGGCAGTCCTCGCGCGCGCCCCAGGCATGGTCCATGCGCGCCCAGTAGTGCGCGACGTAGGCGCCACCATGTGCCACCAGGAACTTGAGCTTGGGATAGCGGGCGACCACGCCGTCAAAAATCAGGTGCGATACCGCAACGGTGGAATCGAGCGGATTGCCGATCACGTTGTTGAAGTAGTGGTTGGTCAGGCGGTCGGCCTGGGTCCAGCCCAGCGGGTGCATGAAGATCAGGACGCCCAGTTCCTCGGCACGTGCGAAAAACTTCTCCAGCTTCAGATCGGGATCGGTCAGGTTCTTGCCATTGACGCTGGTGCAGATCTCGATGGCGCGAAAGCCCAGGGTCTTGACCACATAGTCGAGTTCCTTGATGGCCAGGTCCGCCGCCTGCAGCGGCACCGAGCCCATGCCTACAAAGCGGTCCGGGGTATCGGCCACCACCTTGGCGATGCCGTCGTTGACTTCGCGCGTGAGGGCCGCACCCATGTCGCGGTCGGTCCAGTACAGGAAGTGGTAGGGCGCCGGGCACACCGCCTGGATGTCGACGCCCATCTTGTCCATGTCCTTCAGGCGTTCCGCCACGCCGACCAGCTTGGGCGCGCGGGTGGCCATCTGCTTGACATTGGTCTCGCGCGTGATGGCGTTGGCGAACACCGTGGTCGGGTCGTACTGGCCGGGGTTCAGGTGCGCGATCTTCTGGTTCACCGCCGGATTGAGGTAATGGCAGTGCATGTCCACCACCTTCAGGCCGCGCGCGGTCTTGACGGCGGTCTTCTTGCCGGGTACGGAAACCGTCAGGCGCGAGGCCGGTCGCTTGGCGGCGGCGGCGCGCGCCGGGCCGTGGTTGTGCGTGGGATCGGTGCAACCGGGGGTGCAGGTATAGAACACGGACATCTCCTGGGATGATGTGGCTGGAAAAGGGGCGGGGTCAGAATACCCCGAGATGCTGGGTCACTTGTTCGGGCGCGGCACGCACGCCATCGGCGGGCCCGTCGAACACCACGCGCCCGGTGTTGAGCACTGTGATGTGGTCGGCCAGGCCGAGGGCGAGATTGAAATTCTGCTCCACCAGCACGATGGACTGGCCTTCGGCCTTGAGCCGGGCGATGGTGTTGCCGACCTCGGCGACGATCAGGGGCGCCAGGCCTTCCGATGGTTCGTCCATCAGCAGGACGCGCGGATTGCCCATCAGGGCGCGGGCGATCGCCAGCATCTGCTGCTCGCCGCCGGAGAGCGAGCCGGCGGCCTGTTTCTGGCGTTCCTGCAGGCGCGGAAACAGCTCGAACACCCGCTGCGTGGTCCACGGATTGGCGCGCTCACTGCGCATGCGGGCCGCCACGGCGAGGTTCTCGCCGACCGAAAGGTTGGGGAACACGCGGCGACCCTGCGGCACCAGTCCGATGCCCATCTGCGAGATGCGCTCCGTGGGCGCGCCTTCGATGCGCTCGCCGAACAGCGATATCGATCCTTGTGCCGCCTTGACGAAGCCGATGACGGTGGAGATCGAGGTGGTCTTGCCGGCGCCGTTGCGACCCAGCAGGGCCAGCACGCGGCCCTCCTCCAGCGCGAACGAGACATCGTGCAGCACATGGCTGTCGCCATAGAAGGCGTGCACGCCTTCGAGACGCAATGCGGTGGCGCGCTCAGTGGCCAAGGTAGACCTCGCGGGTGCGCGGATTGTTGACCACGTCGGCGCGGGTGCCGTCGGCCAGCACCTCGCCGTAGTGCAGGAGCGTGATGCGCTCGGCATATTCGAGGGCGACGTCCATGTCGTGCTCGATCATGATGATGGTGGTCTCGCGCGGAATGGCCGCGATCAGGTTCTGCACCGCGCCGCGCTCCTCCAGCGACAGGCCGGCCAGCGGCTCGTCGAGCAGCAGCAGTTTCGGGCGCTGCGCCAGTGCCAGCGCGATCTCCACGCGGCGCTTCTCGCCATAGGAAATCGAGCTCACCGGCCGGTCGGCGAGATGCGCCAGACCGACCCGCTCGAGGGTGGCGATCGCGGTCTCGCGCATGTCGGTATGGCGGGACAGGGCGCTGAACATCCGGTGGCGCCGCGCCGACAGGCCCAGGAGGCCCAGCGCCAGGTTGTGGGCGATGGTGTCGCGGTTGAACAGGGTGATGATCTGGTAGGTGCGCGCCATGCCGAGGTGGGCACGCTTGTGCGTCGGCAGGGCGGTGATGTCGGTGCCGAACAGTTCTATCCGGCCCGAGTCCGAGGGCAGGTCGCCGGTGATCAGGTTGAACAGGGTGGTCTTGCCGGCGCCGTTCGGGCCGATGATCAGGCGTCGCTCGCCGGAGGCGATTTCCATGCTCACATGGCGGGTGGCCGGCAGGCCGCCGAAGGACTTGCACAGGTCGTCGATCTTCAGCGCCACGCTCATTGCGCGCCTCCGCGCAGGCGTGCCCACAGCCGCTTGCCGCCCGGCACCAGGCCGTCCGGCATGAACATCACGATCAGCACGAACACCACGCCCATGAGCGTGTTCCAGCGCTCGATATAGGCCGAAGCGTAATTCTTGAGCAGCAACACCAGCCCGGCACCGATCACCGGGCCCACCAGCGTGCCGGAGCCACCCGCGATCACGCCCAGCAGGACCTCGGCCGAACTCGATACCGCCAGGGCGCTGGGGTGGATGTACTTGTGATAGTAGATGTAGAGCAGGCCCGCCACCGCGGCCAGGAAGCTCGAGAACACGAAGGTGATCCAGCGGATGCGCCACACATCGAAGCCCAGTGCGCTCATGCGGCGCGGCTGGTCGCGCGTGCCGGCCAGCGAGGCGCCGAACGGCGATTTGACGAAGCGCGCGATCACGTACAGGGCGATGGCCACGATGATGAGCGTGAAGTTGTAGTACGCGATCGAGCCGTCGAGATTGATGCCGAACGGTTCCGGACGGGTCAGCCCGGACAGGCCGTTGTCGCCGTTGGTCACGTTGACCCAGCGGTAGCCCAGTCCCCACAGCACCTGCGAGAGCGCCAGGGTGATCATGAGGAATGACAAGCCGGAGGCACGCAACGCCAGCCAGCCGAACACGCAGGCGATCAGGGTGGTCGCCACCAGCGCGATGGCGGCCGCGCCGGCATGGCCGACGCCGAGCTTAAGGAAGGTCCAGGCGGACACGTAGGCCGCCAGGCCAAGGTAGCTGGCATGTCCCAGCGAGGTCATGCCGCCATAGCCCACCAGCAGGTTCAGGCTGGCGGCGAACAACGCCGCGATCATGATCTGGCTGGCGAGATTGATGTAGTACTCGCCGGCCGCCCAGGGGAACAGCGCGAGCGCCACCAGCACGACGGCGATGCGGATCATACCGTCAGCCTCCCGAACAGCCCGCGCGGGCGGAAGGCGATCACGAACACCATGGGCAGGAACAGGATCACATAGGCGAAATCAGGCGCCAGGGCGATGCCGAAGGTGTAGACAAAGCCGACCACGAAACTGCCGACGAAAGCGCCGATCAGGCTGCCCACGCCACCCAGGATCACCACGATCAGGGCCAGCGGCAGCATCTCGGCATCCAGGCCCGGATAGGCCGAGAGGATCGGGCCGCCGATGATGCCGCCCGCACCGGCCAGCATGGCGCCCAGACAGAACACGCTGGTGAACAGCTTGGACACCGGAATGCCGACCGCACGCGCCATGTTCATGTCGTCGACGCCGGCGCGGATCATCGCGCCCAGGCGGGTGCGCTCCATCATCCAGTAAAGGCCTATGCCCACGACAATGGCGACCCCCACCACCACCAGCCGGTAGGTGGGAAAGGCCATGCCGGCCAGGCGGATCGGGTCGCGCAGGGCTTCGGGTGTAGGCACCGGAATCGGGTCACCACCCCATGCCACCAGGCACAGGTCGGCGGCGATGAAAGACAAGCCCAGCGTGGCCAGCACCTGCCCCTGCGAATTGCCGGACAGGCGGCGCAGGATCAGGCGCTCGATCAACCCGCCAATAATGCCCACGGCGAGGCCCGCCACCACTACGGCCAGCGCCAGGCTGGGGACATGGCGCATCACGGTGACGCCGATGTAGGCCCCCAGCATGAACAGTGCGCCGTGCGTCAGGTTGGCGATGCGCATCATGCCGAAGATCAGCGAAAACCCCGAAGACAGGAGGAATAGCAGGCCTCCCAGCGCCAGGCTGTTGAGCGTTTGTATGACCCAGAACTGCACGCCAGGAAACTTTCGTATGGAGGGTGGTTGCGCCGCCGGTTGGCCGGCGGGCATGGCAGGGCCGGCCTGCGCGCGGCTTGCTCAGGCAGCCCGGCCTGCGCTTCAGGACTCGAGGTTGCGTGCCGGCGGGTAGTCGCGCGAATACACCGGGTTCTTGAGGAACTCGGCCTGGTTGTAGGTCCAGAACTGGCTCACGTTCGGGTAGGTGTGCTGGACCGTGTTGACCAGGCGCCCTTCCTTGCGTTCCACACGCCGGATGAACACGTCGCCGACCACGTTGCCGAGCGGGTCGAACGAGACCGGCCCGCGTGCCGTAAAGGCCTTGACGCTGCGCAGGGCCTTCATGAAGCCCTGCTTGTCCTCGATCTTGCCCTTGACCGCTTCCAGCGCCGCTTCCAACACCGCGCCGTTGACGTAGGTGGATGCCGCATAAAAGCCCGGGTCGTACTTGTGCTCCTTGCGGAAGGCGGCGGCGAACTTCTGGTTGATCGGGTTGTTGAGCTCCGCCGAATACCAGCACGAGGTGAGGATGCCCAAGGCTTCGTCGCCCATGTTGCGCAGCACCGATTCGTCCAGCGCGGTCATGCCGCCGACCACCGGCACCTTGCCGCGCAGGCCGTACTCGTTGAACTGGCGCAGGTAGCGGAAGCCGTTGGAGCCGGCGAAGCCCAGGAACAGCCCGTCGACGTTGGTCTTCAATTGCGCCAGGAAGGTACCGTAGTCGGGTACGGTCAGGGGCGGGAACATCTTCTGCACGATCTTGCCGCCTTGTTCCTCGAACACGCGCTGGAAGCCGGCCAGCATCTCGTGGCCGTAGGCGATGTCGTCGGCGATGAGCGCCATGCGCTTCCACTTGAGCGTCTTGGCGCAGTAGTCGGCCATCGGGTGCGCGTTCTGCGAGGAAGTCGCGGTGGCGCGCACGAACCACGGGTTGGCCTTGCGCTGGGTCATGTCTTCGGCGGCTGCGACCGCGAGGGTCGGGATGCCCTGGGCCTTGATGTAGTCGTCGATGGCCAGCGCTTCAAAGGCGGCCAGCGGCCCGATCAGCAGGTGCACCTTGTTGCGCTCGACCAGTTCCTGGGTCTTGGTGCGCGAGGTGGCGGGCACACCGCCGGTGTCGGCCACGATGACCGTGATCTTGCGGCCGGCCAGCGTGTTGTTGCGCTCGGCCAGGTACATGGCCAGGCCACGCTCCATGTCGATGCCACCGGAGGCCAGCGGACCGGTCTTGACGGTCAAGAGCCCGATACGGATTTCGCCGCCCGCCTGCGCGAAGGACACGCCCGTGCCCAACAGTCCGGCGCCGGCGGCCGCTCCCTGGATGATTTTTCTGCGATTGACTTGCATGGCTTTTGTCTCCGGTTCTGTTTGTGGTCGTGGGTTTTGCGGCGGGTGCATTTTGCACCGTTTCACGGTACTTGGGTCATCCTGCCGCCGTCGAAGGCAGGCATGGCCAGGCAGCGGTCCGCCAGGACGCCAAGCCTGGGCGTCGCCGAAAGGTCGGTCTTGAACATGCGCGCGCCAAGCACGTGGGAGGTCAGGATCACGTCGGCCAGCCCGGGAACGTCGCCATGGGCGAATGTGCCGGTTTCCGGGTCGCGCGCGAGTCGTGCCTCGAGCGCGGCGGAGCCCAGCGAAAACCAGTGCCGGATGAACGCGAGCTTGGCTTCCTCCGACAGGCCGAGCGGATCGCCCAGGTAGTTGCGCACCCGCGGCACGATCAGGGGATGGACGTCGGATGCGGCGATCTGGGCCAGCGCCCGCACGCGCGCCCGCCCCGGGGCGTCCGCCGGCAGGAGGGCGGGGGACGGAAAGCGTTCCTCGAGGTATTCGATGATCGGCAGCGACTGGACCAGGTGCAGGCCGTCGATTTCCAGGACCGGGACCGCATGTTGCGGGTTGACGGCATCGAACTCGGGGGTGAATTGGGCGCCCTTGAGCAGATCGACCTCGACCTCTTCGAAGGCGACGCCTTTGAGCCGCAGTGCGACCCGCACCCGGTACGAAGCGAGCGAACGCCAGAAGCCGTGGAGCTTGATCATGTGGTTGCTTCGCAATCTCTTGAAAGGGTGCGCTGCGGCGCGCGGGCGCCGCTGTGCAGTGGATCCGGTTTGTCTCCGGGCGGTGTGGTCAAGGCACCTGCCCGATCGCGTTTCCCCCGGTCCATTTTTGCTGCGTTGCGCCGAGGATTTTTGTTTATCTAGCGATAACTTATGGTGTACATTTAACTGGTCTTTGCAAGTGATGTCAATCGCCATTTCGGACGTTCGGGCGTCGTCGGCCCCGCCTCGCAAGTCCCGCGCGTCCGCAGGAACCTACCTATGCATATCGGAATCGCCGGCACGGGCCGGATGGGGACTGTGATGGCCAAGCGCCTCCTTGGCCTAGGGCATCAGGTATCGGTCTGGAATCGCACGCCGGCGGGCACCGCGGGCGCCGTGGCCGCGGGGGCGCAGGCGCTGCAGACGGCCCGCGCCCTGGCGCAGGCCGCGCCGGTGGTGATCAGCATCGTGTCCGACGCGGCGGCGCTGGAGGCCGTTTATGCGGGGGCGGAGGGGCTGATTTCCGGCGCGACATCAGGTGGGCTTTTCATCGACATGAGCACCGTGCGTCCCGAGGTGCAACGCGCCAATGCCGCGCGTGTCGCCGCAGCGGGCGCTGCGTATGTCGAGTGCCCGGTGGGTGGCTCGACCGGACCCGCCGCGGAAGGCAAGCTGCTGGGGTTTGTGGGCGGGCACGATGCCGATGTCGCGCGTGCCCGGCCGGTTCTCGAATTGCTGTGCCGTCGCGTCGAGCACCTCGGGCCGCATGGCGCGGGTGCCGCCATGAAGCTGGCCATCAACCTGCCGCTGCTGGTCTACTGGCAGGCGCTCGGCGAGGCCTTGTCGCTGATCGATGATCTCGGCATCGACCCCCGGCGCATCGTCGACATATTCTCCGAAACTTCGGGCGGCCCCAACATGCTCAAGTCGCGCGGCCCGACGATTGCGCAGGCGATCGCCGATGGCAAGGGCGGCGCGGTGAGCGCCGATATCGCGACATTGCGCAAGGACCTGCGCACCATGCTGGCCGAAGCGGGGTCCAGGCAGCGCGAAATGCCGGTGACGGCCCAGACGCTGGCCTGCTTTGACAAGGTGGCCGCCAGCGGTGCCGATGCGGCCGACTGCACGCACTTGCCGGTGTGGTGGGCGCATACGGGTGGCCGCAAGGGGGGCGCATGAACAGGCTCGCGCGGCCGGTTCATTGTCGCAAGGCGCAGGGTTTTCCCTCGACTTTGATTCGGACCGTTCCCGTTGTTTGGCAAACCTGATAATCTCCGCCCCCGTGCGCAAGCGGTGACGTCATCAAACATGGCTACGGCGGCAGTGCTTCGTGGGCCCAAAAGTTTGCTACGCGCTGCGACAACCGATTCCCGAGTAAAGGAGACAATCCGATGAAACAAGAAAAGAAGGGCGCGGTAACGCGCCGCACATTCCTGGCTGCCGCGGGCACCGCTGCGGCGGCGCTGTCCACCCGGGCACCAGCCCAGGGCGCGCCGATCAAGATCGGCCTGTCCATCGCGCAGACCGGCGGCCTCGGCGCCGGCGGCAAGGCGGCGTTGCTCGGCCAGCAGATGTGGCGTGACGACGTCAACGCCAGGGGTGGCATCCTCGGCCGCAAGGTCGAACTGATCGTCTATGACGACCAGTCCAACCCCGCCACCACCCCTGGCATCTACACCAAGTTGCTCGACGTCGACAAGGTCGACCTGCTGATCGCGCCCTACGGTACCAACCCGACCGCGCCGATCATGCCGCTGGTCAAGCAGCGCGGCCTGCTGTTGATGGGCAACTTCTCGTTCGAAGTCAACGAGCGCATCCAGCACGACATGTGGTTCAACAACGCGCCGTGGAACGACTCGGTCACCTGGTTCACCGGGTTCATCGATCTGGCAATGAAGCGCGGCGCCAAGACCATCGCCTTCCTGGCCGCCGATGCCGAATTCTCGATGGCGCTGGCGACCGGCGCCAAGAACCTCGCCAAGCACAACGGCCTGAATACGGTCTACGACCAGAAATATCCGCCCAACACCACCGAGTTCTCGTCGATGATCCGTGCGGTGAAGGCGGCCAAGCCGGACGTCGTCTTCGTGGCCTCCTATCCGAGCGAGTCGGTGGCGATCGTGCGTGCGGCCAACGAGATCGGCCTGGGCTCAAGCGTCAAGCTGTTTGGCGGCGGCATGGTCGGCCTGCAGTTCGGCCCGATCATGGAAAGCCTCGGCTCGCAGTTGAACGGCATCGTTAATTTCACCTCCTACGCGCCCGAGAAGACGGTCGACTTTCCGGGTCTCAAGGACTTCCTCACCCGCTATGCGGTCAAGGCCAAGGCGGAGAAGGTCGATCCTCTCGGTTTCTACCTGCCGCCGTTCAACTATGCGATCGGCCAGGTGCTCGAGGCCGCGATCACCGCGACCAAGGGACTGGACCAGAAGGCGCTCGCCAAGTACATCCGCGATACCGAGCACAAGACCATCGTCGGCCCGATCAAGTACCAGCGCAACGGCGAGTGGGCCAATGCCCGCGTCCTCATGGTGCAATTCAACGGCATCAAGGACAAGGACATCGAGCAGTTCCGCCAACCGGGCAAGCAGGTCATCGTCGCGCCGGCGCAGTACAAGTCCGGGGAATTCAAGTTCCCGTACGAAAAGGCGCGCAACTGAAAGCGGGTCAGGGGCGGTGCAGGCCGCTTTTCGTGGCATGAATTCACCGACAGGGCCGGCTTGGCCTTGTCGGTTTTGTTTGGCAAGCCAGCCCGCCCTTCGACCAAGTCGACAACATCCATCACAATGAAGATATAGAGCGTGTTCTCCTGGGATCTTTTGTCCGGCGCACTGGTGTTCGGGCTTTTGTTGGGGTGCTTTTACGCCGCGGTTTCGATCGGCCTGTCGGTCTCCTTCGGACTGCTTGATGTGCCCCACATCGCCCACCCCGCGTTTCTGGTCGCCGGCGCCTACGCGACCTACTGGTTGTGCGGATTCGGCTGGGATCCGATCGTCGCCGGTCTGGTCCTTTCGGTGCCGTTTTTCATGCTGGGTGTCGGCATGTATCGCGGCTACCATACGATGTTCGAAAGCCGTGGCACCGACGCGGGCTTGCGCGGGCTGGCGTTCTTCTTCGGCATCGCGTTCATCCTCGAGGTGGCGCTGATCCTCGCTTTCGGTGTCGACCAGCGGCTTGTCGAGGCGACCTATATCGGGAAAAGCATCGACCTCACCGAAGACCTGCGGGTGCCGTTGCGGCTGATCGTGGCTTTCGCCGCTGCATTGTTGCTGACCGTCGGGCTGACCCTCTATCTGGGCAAGACCTTCATGGGACGCGCCATCAAGGCGGTCGCGCAGGACCAGGTCGCCTTGTCGCTGATGGGCGCCGACCCGGTGAAGGTCAAGCAATGGGCATTCGGCATTGCGACCGCCGTGACCGCGGTGGCAGGGGCGCTGCTCATCATAGTTGGCCCGGTCGACCCGCAGCTTGGTCGTGTCTACATTGGTCGTACCTTCTGCGTGGTTGTGATGGCGGGCCTGGGCAGCATGAGCGGAACCGTCGTAGCGGGGCTCATCCTGGGTGTCGCTGAAACACTCGTACTCACATTTTTCGGCGCCTCCTGGGCGCCGGCGGTCGCTTTCGGATTGCTGCTGGTCGTGTTGGGCGTGCGCCCGCAAGGCCTGTTCGGCAGGTAAGCCGGCCCGGCGGGCCACCTTCAGGTCGCAAGACAGGTATAGAGAGGAATCGTGATGGAATACAAGGAACAGTTGCAGCGCAAGCGCTATTCGCGCGCCGAGATGATGAAGCGCGTGGCGCGCTTTTCCAAGCTCAAGGGCTTCGACGGCGGCCTGCCGGACAGCAAGTTTCCGGGTGCCGAGCGCACGCTTTTCAACGTGATCGGTTTCCAGCCGCCAAAGGATGAAAGCGCGGGCATGCAGTCCCCGGTGGGCGCGCAGGCATCGCGCATGGCCGCCATCAAGATCACCGAGGGCTTCAACCTCGGCTACTGCAAGGCATTGCCGGGCAAGGGCCCGATGCTGCACAACCACGACACCAACGAGACCTTCATCGCCATGACCGGCGTCTGGCGCGCCAGTTGGGAAAATGAGAAAGGCAAGCTCGAACATGTGGATCTGAATCCACTGGACGTGATTTCGTTTCCTGCCGGCGCGTCGCGCCGCTTCATGAACGTGACCAAGGGGCCGAAGAATCGCGAATCGATCCTGATGTTCGTCATCGGCGGTGACGTGCCGCGCGCGGAGTTCACCAGCGAGAGCATGGCGCAGGTGGTCGCGGCCGGCGTGTGGCCGCCCGGTGCCAAGAAGGCGGCTGCGAAGAAAGCGGCCCCTGCCAAGCCGGCGGCGAAAAAGGCTGCCAGGAAGGCCGCGCCGAAGAAGCCGGCTGCGGCCGCAACCAAGGCCAAAGGGCGCAAGTAAGATGAACAAGGCCAGGACCGGGGTGAGCGCTCGATGAACGGTAACTCCCTCAAGTTTTACCTGGGGTGCGGCGTGGCCTTTCTGGCCGCGCTGGGTCTCCTTTTCACCGTGCAGAACGAGTATGTGTTCTTCGCCTCGTACGTGGTGCTGCAATTCATCGTGCTGGCCATCGCCTGGAACATTCTGGGGGGCTATGCCGGCTACGTGAATTTCGGCACCAGCGCGTTTTTCGCGCTGGGGGGCTACACCGCCCTGTTCATGATCAAGGCATTCGCAGCGCCACTGGTGGTGCAGATCATCGCGGCCGCCATGCTGACCGGCGTTCTCGGGCTTGGCATCGGTCTCCTGTCACTGCGCCTGCGAGGCATCTTTTTCTCGATCGCGACGGTGGCCATGGCCATCATCTGCGAGACCATCATCACCAACAGCGAGTTCCTGGGCGGCGCCAAGGGCGTGCAGATGACGCGCCCGGATCCGATGGCGCCTTTCACCAGCTACACCAAGATGCTGTTCTTCGTGATGTCGCTCTTGACCATCGGCGCGATCATCGTCGCGCGCTACATCGAAAACTCCTGGATCGGGCGCGGCCTGCGCGCCATCCGCGACAACGAAGAGGCGGCCGAGTGCATGGGCGTGCCCACCCTGCGGCTGAAGCTCATCGCCACCGTGATTTCCGGCGCCCTGATGGGAGCGGCGGGCGCGCCGTTCCCGATGTACATGAGTTTCATAGAGCCGGTCAGCGCCTTCAGCCTCAACTATTCGGTGTCGGCGCTTGCCATGCCCATCATCGGCGGCACGTCTTCGTGGCTGGGCCCGGTGATCGGCGCGGTGCTCCTGGGCACGGTTCAGCAGGTGGTGACGGTGACCATATCCTCCGAACTCAATGTGCTCATCGTGGGCGTGTTGCTGGTGTTTTTCGTCGTCGCGGCGCCACAGGGCATTCTGGGCCTGTTCAAGAAACGTGTCGTGGCCCACAAGCCGGCGGCGGGAAAGGCGGCCAAATGAGCCAATCCCCGAGCCAGACGCTCCTCAAGGTGGATGACGTCTCCAAGCATTTCGGCGGTTTCACCGCGCTTTCGCATGTGAGTGTCGAAGTCGGGCAGGGCGAGCGCCTGGGGCTGATCGGCCCCAACGGGTCCGGCAAGACCACCCTCATCAATTGCATTTCCGGTGCGCTCAAGAACGATGCCGGGGCGATCGTCTTCAAGGGCGAAAACCTCAACGGCATGGCGCCGCACCAGCGCACCCGTCGCGGCATCGCGCGCTCGTTCCAGATCCCGCGCCCGTTTCACAGCATGACGCCGGTGGAGAACCTGGCCGTGCCGCTGGAGTACGTGACCCATCGCGGCGCGGCGCACAAGGCCGACATCCGCGGCGAGGCCGAGGCCATCCTGGCCGACATGGGCCTGGGCGACAAGATGAATTCGCCCTGCGCCGGCCTGTCGCAGGTGGAACTGCGCAAGCTCGAATTGGCGCGCGCCATGGCGGCACGTCCGGCATTGCTCATTTCGGACGAGGCGATGGCGGGGCTCTCGAACTCGGAGTGCGACGAGGTGCTGGCCATCCTGTTCAAGCTATCCGAAAAAGGCATCACCATCATCATGATCGAGCACATCATGCACGCGATCATGCGCTTCTCGAACCGCGTGATCTGCCTGGATGCGGGCAAGCTGATCGCCGGCGGCGCGCCGGGCGAGGTGGTGAAGAATCCTGACGTACAGAGGGCATATCTTGGCGCTTGAACTCAAAGTCGAAGGCGTATCCGCCGGCTATGGCGCGGTGCGTGCGCTGGAAGGCGTGTCGATCAACGTCAAGCAGGGCGAAACCGTCGCGCTCCTGGGCACCAATGGCAACGGCAAAAGCACCCTGATGAAGTGCCTCACCGGCCTGGTGCGGCCGAGCGCGGGCAAGATCACGCTCGACATCGACGGTGTCGTGCATGACCTGGTCGGCAAGGGGCCGCAGGACATCGTTGAACTTGGCGTGGCCATGGTCGCCGAGGGGCGCCGCCTGTTTCCCAAGCTCACCGTCGAGGAAAACCTGCATCTGGGAGCGTATCGCCCGGCGGCCCGCGCGACCCTGGAGAAGAACCTCGAGTTCTGCTACGAGACCTTTCCGGTGTTGAAGGAGCGGCGCCGGCAGCTGGCCGGCAGCATGTCCGGCGGGCAGCAGCAGATGGTCGCCATCGCGCGCGCATTGATGTCGGCGCCGAAACTGCTGCTGGTGGATGAGCCCTCGGTGGGGCTGTCACCGCTGCTGGTGTCGCAAACCATCGAGAAGATCGGCGAACTCAACCGCAAGCACGGCATGACCGTTCTGATGGCGGAGCAGAACTTCCACCAGACCATCAAGATCGCGCATCGCGGCTATGTGCTGGTGCACGGCGAGATCGCTTTCGAGAGCAAGGACGTCGCCGAGCTCGAGAACAACGAAATGGTGAAGAACCTCTATCTCGGCGCCTGAGCCGGTCACGCGCGAAAACGCAAACGGGCGCCTGCGGGCGCCCGTTTTGCTTGCCGGACGGGCCGGGCCGGTCAGGCAGCGATGCGTTTCTCCGACGCGATGGCCTTGTTGACCATCGGCATCACTTTCTCTGCCAGCAGTTCCATCGAGCGCTTGCCCAATGCGGGATTGGCCCAGTCGGTGCCGCAATAGAGCAGGGTGCCGAAGTCACCGGTTTCCTCGCGGAAGGCGAGGATCTGCTCGGCGACCTCCTCGGGCGTGCCGGTGATCACCAGGCGGTCCACCACGCCGTCGAGCGTGACGGAATCGTCCGGCGCGTCCTTGGACTCCTTGAACAGGTTGGTGCGTCCGGCCTTTTTCAGCTTGTAGAGCAACTGCTTGTAGTAGAAGCGATAGGGGCTGTCTTCACCCTTGCCGTAATCCTGCGCCACCTTGCCGTCCTCGCAGACGAAGATGGTCTTGGCCACGCGCCAGTTGGCGGGGTTGGCAGGGCGGCCGCCCTGCTCGCAGCCGGCGGTGTACTTGCCCCAATGCGACTTGACCCACTGCGGCAAAAGGAAGTTAGCAGAGATCGGCTCCCAGCCGCGTGCCGCCGCCGCGGTGACGCCGGCGGAGAACGGCTCGACGGCGGTGATGACGATCGGCGGATGCGGGCGCTGGAAGCACTTGAGGATGGTGCCCTGGCCGATCTCGGTGATCAGCGTGCGCTCGGTGGAGACATTCCAGAACTGGCCCTTGAGGTTGTAGGGGGCCTCGCCGGTCCAGATGGCGATCATCTGGTTGACGCATTCAAGGAACATCGCCTTGCGGTCGCGGTCGAGGTTTTCGAAGGCCTCCATGTCGGAGGGCAGGCCGCCGGGGCTGATGCCGACGATGAAGCGGCCTTCGAGCATGTTGTCGAGCATGGCCACGTTGGCGGCGAAAGCCGCGGGATGCCCGTTGGGCAGGTTGAGCGTGCCGGTGCCCAGCTTCACTTTCGAGGTGGCATGCACCAGGCTCGAAAGGAACATCAGGCAGGAAGGAATCGTCTCGGCCAGGTCGGTGGTGTGCTCCCCCACGTAGGCCTCGGTGAAGCCGAGCCGGTCGGCCATGATGATGGCTTCGCGGTCTTCCTTCAGGGTTTCAACGTAGTTGCGCCCCGGGGGGTGCAGGGGCATGGTGAAAAAACCGAGTTCCATGGCAGTTCCTTGGTGGGTGGTTGTCGCGCGTGCTCCGGCCGGACAGGCACGCTTTCTCAAGCCGCGATTGTGCGCTTAATTATCGCTTTATAAATTAAATCGGTCGCGGATGCAACCTCGCGGCGCCATCGGGGATGGCGTGCGGGCTCAGGATTTGCCGGCGGGCGCGCGAAAGCGCTTCCAGGGGCCGAGGATGCGCTTCTTGACGTAGAGCGTGGCGACGATGCCGCCGGCCACCACGACACCGGCCACGATCATGGCGAAGTCCGTGCCGCTCTTGCTGGCCCACCACAGGAAGGGCAGGCCGGCCAGCATGATGAGCAGCTGCATGTATTCCGCCGAATGGACATTCATCTCGACTTCCTTGCCGCAGGCCGGGCACTGCAGCGCGCGCCGGCCGCCCTCGGCCTCGAGCTTGACCATCTTGAGCGACTTCTGGTTGATCGGTTGCTGGCAGTGCGGGCAGTTCCAGAGCATGGTGGCGGGTGCGGGTGTTTGATGGGGCGCGGGTTCAGGGAGCGGGCCGCTGTGCACGCGCTGCGGCGAGTTCCTTCTCCAGCGCCTCGATGCGGCTCTGCATCGCGCCGATGCGGGCGTTGAGCGCACCGACGTTCAGGAACACCGCGTTGTTGGCCGGCAATTCAAGGCTGTTGCCATAGCCGAGCCAGGAGGAGTCGTACACCTTCACGTTCGTAAAGCCCAGGTCGGCGAGCACGGCGGCGGTTTCGGCGGCGCGCACACCGGACTGGCAGTAGACCACCGTTTCCTTGTTCGGGTCGAGCCTCGCATACAGCGCCTTCAGGGAGTCGCGCGGCTTGAGCGACATGCCGGCGTTGTCCGCCACCTGGCGGCGCGCGAGCTTCAGTGCGGTGTCGGGGTCGACCCAGTTCTGCTCATAGGGGATGTTGATGGCCCCCGGAATATGGCCGCCGCGGATGGCGCGGATGTCGTCGCCGGCGAATTCGCGCGGGGTGCGCACGTCGATCAGCTGCACGTCCGGATTTTTCAGGCGCGCCACCACCTCGGCTGTGTTGACGCTGTTGGCGGCGCGCGGCGTCAGTTTCAGGGCGATGGGGGCGCGCGAGTGCCCCGCCAGGGACACCGGCTGGCCGGCCGCGCGCCAGCCGTCCATGCCGTCGTGATACACCTTCGAGCGGGTGCCGCCGAAGTACTGCACCGTGTAGTGGCCGAAGTACGCGCTGGTGGCGGCGCGTGCGCTGTAGATGACGATTTCGGCCTGCGGATCGATGCCGGCTTCGCCCAGGATTTTCTCGAGTTGCGCCAGCGGGATGAAGTCCTCGGTGTTCGGGTTGCGCAGCACCACGTTGGCGTCGCCGATGTTGATGGCGCCCGGAATGTGGCCCAGGCGGTACTCCGCGGGGGAACGGGTATCCCAGATGATGGCGCCGCGCCTGGCGGCTTCCGCCACGTAGGCGTGGTCGACGATGGCGCCGGACGGGGCCTGTGCCAGGGCGGATGCGCACCAGGCCAGCAGCAGCCAACAGGTGATACGCGCATGCGGGAGGTGCATGGGGTGCCGTGACTGAAGTTCGGGGAGCGCGAAATTTACCATTGCGGGGCGATCCCGTCGCAGTCTGTTGGATGCCCGGTGCGGGGATTGGGGGAAAATCGGGGGGCGGTGCATGTGGCCGCGAACCGAGGGAATTTCGTGCCCACAGGCAGGTGGCAATGGCAAGCACGCGCGGCGTGGCGGTATGGCGTCCGGTGCCTGCTCGCCTCAAGTCTGGTTTGCGGGCCTGCCGCGGCCTTCGTACGTGAACCGGTGTGTGCCCGCCAGGAAAACATCAACGGCTGGTCGCGGCCCTACAGGGTGGACGCGCTGGTGCTGCGCGGCCTGGAACTGAACAAGGCCAAGCAGAACATGCACTACAAGCCGGGCAGCCTGTATGTGGTGTTGCTGTGGGACAAGGACAACTCCACCGCCATCGAACTGGCCACGCCGCGCTTTCCCGATATCGGCCAGACCGGCCGCGACGAGCGTGGCAACCGCTGGGAACTCTGGAAAGGCCACGGCTGCCGCGCCAGTCCTTGAGTCCGCCTGCGCTAACATCCGGTCTTCGCATTGCGCCCCAAACGACAACGGAGACCCCATGTTCGACGCCACCATCGCCGGCAGTCTGCCCAAACCCTTCTGGCTGGCTGAAACCAACAAGCTGTGGCCGCAATGGGCCGCCAGCGGCGAAGACTTGGCCACCGCCAAGCGCGACGCCACGCTCCTGTGGATCAAGGCCCAGGAAGACGCCGGCCTCTCGATCGTGACCGAGGGCGAACAGTCGCGCCAGCATTTCGTGCACGGCTTCCTGGAATTCGTCGAAGGCATCGATTTCGAACACAAGGTGAAGATGGGCATCCGCAACAACCGCTACGACGCCATGGTGCCGGTGGTGGTGGGCCCGCTCAAGTTGAAGGGCCGGGTGCATGCCACCGAGGCGCGCCTGGCGCGCGCCCATACGCAAAAGAAGCTCAAGATCACCATGCCCGGCCCGATGACCATCGTCGACACCATCGCCGACCGCCACTATGGCGACAAGGCGAGGCTGGCGATGGCTTTCGCCGAACTGCTCAACCAGGAGGCGCGCGCGCTGGAAGCCGACGGCGTGGACGTGATCCAGTTCGACGAGCCCGCCTTCAATGTGTACATGGACGACGTGTCGGCGTGGGGCATCGATGCCCTGCATCGTTCGATCGAAGGGCTCAAGTGCACCACCGCCGTCCACATCTGTTACGGCTACGGCATCAAGGCCAACCTCGACTGGAAGGAGACGCTCGGTGGCGAATGGCGCCAGTACGAGGCCATCTTCCCGGCGCTGGCCAAAAGCCACATCGACCAGGTGTCGCTGGAATGCGCCAACTCGCATGTGCCCATGCACCTGATCAAGCTGCTGGAAGGCAAGGACGTGATGGTCGGCGTGATCGACGTCGCCAGCGATGCGGTCGAGACTGCCGAACAGGTGGCCGGCACCATCAACGAGGCGCTCAAGTACGTGGCCAAGGAAAAGCTCTACCCCTGCACCAACTGCGGCATGGCGCCGATGTCGCGCGAGATCGCGCTGGCCAAGCTGGAGGCGCTGGGAGCGGGCGCGGCGCTGGCGCGGGCACGGGTGGGCGCCTGACCCTGCAGCTACATAATAGGGCAAGATCAATTGCGAGCTGGGCGTTAAAAGCCGGAATGCGTGAAGATTGAGTGAAACCTTTCTCGAGGTTTCTGCGTTGGGCAAACTGCCAGCGTATTCAAGACGTATCGGCCGAAGGTGGTAGGATTTCTAAATGATTGATTGGTCTTCCTGCAAAGCAGTCGAGCGCGATCCCGAGCGCATGAGCGGAGCGTGGGTGTTTCGCGGGTCGCGGGTGCCCGTGTCAACGCTGTTCGAGAACCTGGAAGACGGTGCCTCGGTGACTGATTTCCTTGAATGGTTTCAGGGGGTCACCTTGGAACAGGTAAAGACCGTACTCGATCATGCGGCGCGGAGCGCGCTGGCGCCGGCGTAGGTGCGCGTCCTGTTTGATCAAGGCACTCCGGTGCCGATTCGATGGTACCTGCCGACGCATCAAGTAGAGACTGCTTTCGAACGGGGCTGGTCGACGCTGCGCAACGGCGAATTGATCTCGGCTGCGGAGAGCGCCGGCTTTGAGGTATTGCTCACAACTGACGCCAACCTCCGGTACCAGCAGAACCTTGCGAACCGCACTATTGCTATCGTCGTTCTCGGCAAAGCGCGGTGGCCTCGCATCAAGCCCGAATTGGCTAGCGTTGCGGCGGCCGTAGATGCCGCCACTCCCGGCAGTTATGCGGAGGTCGAAATCCCATGAAGCTGCCCAACCCAACAATCCAGCTGACGCCTATCGGCGCGTCTGAGTGTCAGTGTTAAGCCACTTGCATGCGTATCTTCTATACCGTTTGGTTTTTCTTCTGTGCTGGGTGGGGGCACCTCTTGTCGACGTTTCCTCATCAGGAAGGAGATTCGCTCGCGTTTGCGTTTCTCGCGTTTCCTATCGCCATCTTGACTATGGGCCTGGTTGCGTTCGTTGGACTGCGAAGCAAGTCGGTCCCCGCAGACAGCGCGCGGTTGAGTTTCAATCTCAAGCCTTGGCATCCGCCTCTTGGCATTCTTCAGTTTGTCTTCATCACGTTTGTTTTCAGCGCAACATGGGGCATTGGTTTGTCAGTATGGGCGCAAGGCGCCAATGTCGTTTACCCGTGTCAATTTTTGGCAATGGCGTTGGGTGGATTGCTCGGCACTTGGGGCGCATGCGGCGTGTATCGTTCTACTCATGCGGCTTAACCCTTTGCTCGGTCGGACTCGCGCCGCTCGCCGCGCGGCGTAACGTTAAGGGCCGGCGCGTGCAATCTTCCGAGGCAGTCACATTCCGTCGCTCGATCATGTACTGGTCTATTGGTCCGGTGGTCGCAACGGCGCTAACCTTGCTTTTGGTTGAAGTCACAGGTCGCGCGATAGGCCCAAACGCTCAAGGGTTCATTGCCAGTCTGGGCTGGGGAGTAGGCCTGCTGCCTCTAGCGGTGCCGGTCGTGTGTGCGCATATCACGGCAATTGCTGTGGTAATAGGCTTCGCAGGCATCTTTCTTGGCCTTCGCACAGGCCTATCGCTAGGTGCTGTACTGTTCGTTGCTACGGCGTTCGCAGGTTTCGTGCTCTTGAAAATGTACGCGGGGTTCTAGTAATGAAGCTCCTTGATATGTCAAGGTTCGGACGCGCAGCGCGCGCCGCACATCTTTGCTTTATCGGCTCCGATGTGCTTGTCGACAAGCGAAAGTCCATCGGTCCCCTCAAATTGTAGTAGGCGCGCCGCCGTGGGAAAGTTGACCTTCAGCATCAACGTCACCCTCGACGGTTGCGTCGATCACCGGGAGGGGATCGCCGACGACGAGACACACGATTTCTTCACTCGTCTCATGGACGAGGCGGGGGCGATGCTGTGGGGCCGCGTCACCTACGAGATGATGGAGAGCTACTGGCCGGCGGTTGCTCGCGGCGACGAGAAGGCGCCGCCGGCAATGCGCGAGTGGGCCGTCAAGCTTGGGGCCAAGCCCAAGTACGTCGTGTCGTCGACGCGAACGGATTTCCCGTGGACCAACAGCCACCCCATCGCCGGCGACCTGCGCACGGGCGTGCAGAAGCTCAAGGACGCAACCCCTGCCGGCGTGCTCCTGGGGAGCGGCAAGCTTGCGACCGGGTTGGATCGGCTGGATCTGATCGACGAGTACAGGTTCCTCATCCATCCCAGGGTCGCCGGTCACGGGCCGACCCTGTACCAGGGCGGACTGCCCGGCACGCGACGGCTCGAGCGGGTCTCGGCGACGCCGCTCCGCAACGGCGCCGTCGCCGTGCACTACCGGCGTGCGCACGGCTAACCAAGGGTTCCGCGGCCGGCCCTTCGTGTGGCCCGCCGCAGAACAAGGGCGTCGGGCGTCACAATGATGGTATCGAAACTTTGCGAGTGGAAGTGACCCCATGAACAGCATGCACGATATCGCCTCTCTTCAAGCGCGCCTGGCGCCGATTTTCCCCGGACTCATGGGCGTCAAGCTTCTGGAAGTCACGCCCGAGCGTGTGATCGCCGAAATGCTGGTGCGCCCGGACCTGTGCACCTCGGGTGGCATTCTTCATGGCGGCGCCTACATGGCCTTCGCCGACACGCTTGGCGCGGTCGGCACGGTGGTGAACCTGCCCGAAGGCAAGTTCACGACGACCACCGATTCCAGCACCAAGTTCATCGCCGGCGCGCGCGTGGGCACCACCGTCAGGGGCGAGTCGGTCGCGCTTCACCGGGGGCGGACCACGATGGTGTGGCAAACCTCGATCATGAGCGAAGCGGGCAAACTCTGCGCCGTGGTCACGCAAACGCAGCTCGTGCTTGATGTGAGGGGTTAGCAGGAAAGTCGGGCCGCCGGCAGGAGTTTTCGGCGCGGGTCGCGTCGCCATTGTTCATGCGTGGTGCAGGCGGCGTGCCGCGAGCATGTGACCGCCGAAGGCGATGCCCAGCGCAAGAACGATCAGGCACGCGGCGATGGCGAAACTGGCACGCATTCCGGCAGCACTTGCCGCGGCGAGCGACATCGTGGCGGCGTGCGATCCGGCGAATGCCGCGTATGCCGCGCCCATCGCTGAGGCACCGGAGACAAGCCCGAGGTTGCGCGAAAGGTTGAGCAAGCCGGAGACCACGCCACGCCGGTCTGCGCTGACGCCCGTCATCACCGCCGTGTTGTTGGCCGCCTGGAACAGCGCATAGCTGGCCGTGATGATCATGATGGGTATTGCGTAGCCAGCGACGCCGAGCGTCGCTGGCAACATGCCGAGTGCGCCAGCGCCGGCTGCCATGACGACCAGTCCCGCGATGGCCATGCGGGGTGCGCCAAAGCGGTCCGCGAGGCGGCCGGCAGGCATGCCTGACAGTGCCGCCACCAGCGGTCCCGTCGACAGCACCAGCCCGACCGTCGCCGCGTCAAGCCCGAGGGCATCGGAAAGGTAGAACGGCCCGACCACCAGGGTCGCCATCATCACCGTCGACACCAGCGCGCTCATGGCGAGGCTGGCGCTCAACGATGGGTCGCGGAACATCGCCAGCCTGACCAGGGGCGATGAGGCCCTTTTCTCGGCCAAGAGGAATAGTCCGGCACCCAGGGTGGCCGCCGCAAGAAGTGCCAGGTTGAGCATGCCGAATTCGCCACGCCCGAGGGTCATGGCAAGCGCATAGGCGGCCAGGGTCGCGGCCAGCAACAGCGTGCCGACGTGGTCGAAGGCGGGCCTGGCCGTTGTCTGCGTGCGGCGGTCGAAAGGCAGCGTGCGCCAGGCCACCAGCAGGGTCAGGAGTCCCAGCGGCACATTGGCCAGGAATAGGGCCTGCCAGCCGAGCTTGGCGATCATCACACCCCCAAGCGAAGGTCCGAGAGCCGTGCCGATCGCCGACATTGTGCCCAGCAATCCCATGGCGCTGCCGGTCTTCTCCTTCGGCACCGTGTCGCTGACCAGCGCCATGGTGAGCGCCATCATCACCGCGGCGCCCAGGCCCTGCAACGCCCGCGCGGCGATCAGCAGCGAGAGGCTTGGTGCCAGGCCGCACAGCACGGACGCCGCGGTGAAGAGGGCGATGCCGGCCAGCAACAGGCGCCGGCGTCCGACCAGGTCGCCGAGACGGCCGACGCTGACGATCAGGGTGGTGATGGCCAGCAGGTAGGCGATCACCACCCACTGCACCTGCTGGAAAGTGGCGTCGAACACCTGCGCAAGCGTCGGCAGGCCGACGTTGGCGATGCTGGTGCCGAGCGCCGCAAGCAACATGGAAAGGGAAAGACCGGCGAGTGCCCAGCGCGTGGAAGGCGTGCGTGCTGTGCTGGCGGCTGTGGGGTGGGCTACTGCGGTGAGGGTTTTCATGCTGAACTCCGGTCCATGGCGTTGCCCGAAAGGGGATGGAGTAAGGGTAATCCGCCGGCAGACATGGCGGAAGACGCAGCATTTGCAATTTATCCGTGCGTTTGACGCCATGTCACCTTGAAACGGTGCTATCGTCGCGGCATGGCGCTACCGGATCTCAACCTGCTGGTCACCCTCGACGTGCTGCTCAATGAGGGCAGTGTCGCGGGAGCGGCACGCAGGCTGCGTCTGAGCCCCTCGGCGATGAGCCGGGCGCTGGCGCGCCTGCGCGAGGCTACCGGCGATCCGCTGCTGGTTCGGGCCGGGCGCGGCCTGGTGCCAACGCCGCGGGCACTGGAACTGCGCGAACGGGTCGGCCAACTCGTGCAGGAGGGCGAGGCGGTGCTGCGACCCGCTGCCAGACTGGACCTGGGGAAACTCAACCGCACCTTCACCTTGCGCACCCGCGAGGGGTTTGTGGAGAATTTCGGCCCCGGCCTGATCGCGCGCGTCAGGGCGGAGGCGCCGGGCGTGCGCCTCTCCTTCGTTCAGAAGCTGGACAAGGAAAGCGCGTTGCTGCGTGACGGCACGGTCGACCTGGAAACCGGCGTCGTCGGCAGGGTCACCGGCCCGGAGGTACGCACGCGCGCATTGTTCCGTGATCGCTTCATCGGCGTGGTGCGCACGGGGCATGCCCTCTGCAAGGGAGCCATGACGCCCGCGCGCTATGCGGCGGGAAAACACATCGGGGTCTCGAGGCAAGGGCTGCAGAAGGGACCGATCGACAATGCGCTCGAACCGCTCGGCCTGTCACGGGAAATCACCACGACGGTGGGCGGCTTTTCGGCGGCGCTGGCGCTGGCACGCGCATCCGACCTGATCGCCAGCGCGCCCGAACGCCACACCGGCAACCTGCGCGCGGGCATGCACAGCTTCGACCTTCCTTTTGCCTTGCCGACGTTCACGGTATCCATGCTTTGGCATCCGCGGCTGGATGGCGATGCGGCGCATCGCTGGTTGCGCGAATGCGTGCGCGAAGTGTGTGGCCAACAAGCTGCCGGCAGGACTGATGCTGCTATGCAAGATTGACTTCGTTGCGCACCCAATGGTACGTTTAACAAAACATTGTTTCGTTTAACGGAACATCTCGCCCGGGTCCCCGGGTGAACCAACAGACGGTTCGGGAGACAGACTTGGCGGTTGCGAAGGCGCTTGCGGCAGGGCTCGTGTCGACTCATGGCAGGAAACGCCATGCCGCGCTCACGGAGCGTTCGCGCGAAACCGCGGACCTGACCTTGCGCCTGCTCGAGTTCCTGGTGGTGGAGCCGGGCCCGTGCGGCGTGACCGAACTGGCGCAGCAGTTCGACACCTCCAAGGCCACCATCCATCGCCACCTGCGCACGCTCGCCAACCGCGAATTCGTGCGCCAGGACCCGCTCACGCAGCGCTACGAACCGGGTGTCAAGCTGTTCCAGTTGGGCGAGCGCCTGCGTGACCGCTTCGGCGTGCTGGGCGCGGCGCGCAACGAACTGGTGCGCCTGCGCGACGAAACCGGCCAGGCGGTCACGTTGTCTACGCTGGTCGAAGGCAAGGTGGTGGTGCTCGACCTGGTGCAGGGGCATTCGGTGGTGGAATTCGGCATCCGGCCCGGCACGCAGATGTCCATGCATTGCAGCGCGCACGGCAAGGTCGCGCTCGCCTTCGGTCCGGCGACGCTGCTGGAGCGCTGCCTGAAGGGGCCGCTGGCGGCGTCCGGCCCCGAGTCCGTCACCAGCGCGGCGCAACTCAAGAAGCAGGTGGCCGCGGTGCAGCGCCAGGGCTGGGCGACCGCCGCCAATGAAGTCCTGTTCGGCATGAACGCGCTGGCCGCGCCGATCTTCGACCACCGCGGCAGCTTTGCCGGCGCGCTCGCCATCGTGGGGTCCACACAGTACATCGCCGCCAGGCCGGAAGCGCGGCAGCTTGCGCAAGTCACGGGCGCCGCCGGGCGCGTTTCCCGGCAATTGGGTTGGAGAGAAGCTTGAAACCTGTCTATTCGCTGGCCGTCGACATCGGCGGCACCTTCACCGACATCGTGTTGCGCGCCTCCACAGGCGCGCTGGTGGTCGACAAAACTTTGACCACGCCGCGCAACCTGCTGGACGGCTTTTTCACCGGCGTGCATGCGGTGTTGAAGAAAGCCGGCATCGGCCCGGCGGACGTCAACGGCGTGGTGGTGCACGCCACCACGGTGGTCACCAACTCGCTGATCGAGCGCAAGGGCGACATCACCGCCATGCTGGTCACCGAGGGGTTTCGCGACGTGCTCTCGATCCGCAACGAGCACCGCTACGAGATGTACGACCCGCAAATCGAGTTCGCGCCACCGCTGGTTCCCCGTGAGCTCACGTATGGTGTCGACGAGCGCATCCTTGCCGACGGCACGGTATTGAAGGCGCCGGAGCGCGCCGCCATCGTGGCCATCGCGGAAAAGCTCAAGGCGGCGGGCGTGCGTTCGCTGGCCATCTGCCTGTTGAACAGTTATGCCAATGCCGCCAACGAGCGGGCGATCGCCGCCATCCTGCGCGAGGTGGCGCCCGACCTGTTCCTTTCGCTGTCGTCCGATGTGGCGCCGCAGGTGCGCGAGTATCCACGTGCCTCCACCACCGCGATCAACGCCTACACCATGCCGATCTCGCTGCCTTATCTGCGCGCGCTGGCGGCCCGGCTCCGTGACGAAAAATTCGCCAACGAGCCGCTGATCATGCTGTCCTCCGGCGGCATCATCGGGGTGGAAGTGGCCGGCCGCAACCCGGTGCGCATGATCGAAAGCGGCCCGGCGGCAGGTGCCCTGGCGGCCAGCCACTATGCGGAAGTGCTGGGGCTGGATCGCCTGATGTCCTTCGACATGGGGGGCACCACCGCCAAGGCCTGCCTGATCGAGGATCGCAAGCCGCTCGTGACGGGCCTGTTCGAAGCCGACCGTAAGTACCGCTTCAAGGAAGGCAGCGGCATGCCGGTGACCATCCCCTCGATCGACATGATCGAGATCGGCGCCGGCGGTGGAAGCATCGCCCATGTGGATGACCTGGGGCTGCTCAAGGTGGGCCCGGAATCCGCCGGCGCCGAACCCGGCCCGGCCTGCTATGGCCGCGGTGGCCTGCAACCCACCGTGACCGATGCCGACCTGGTGCTGGGCCTGCTGGATGCCGACAACTTCCTCGGTGGCGAAATGAAGCTCGACCTCGCCGCCGCGCGCGCCGCCGCCAAACGGGTGGGTGACCAGCTCGGCACTGGTGCAAATGAGACCGCGCGCGGCATTTATCGCATCGTCGCCGAGGCGATGGCCTCCGCCACCCGCGCGCATGCCACCGACCGCGGCGTCGACTACCGCGGCCTGCCGTTGTTCGCCTTCGGCGGTGCCGGCCCGGCGCACGCCTGCGAGGTGGGCGCGCTGCTGCTTTCCACTTCGGTTATTTTCCCGCCGCAGGCGAGCGTGCTGTCGGCCTTCGGCACCCTGGTCACGCCGGTGCGCCTCGACCTGGTGAGGAGTGCCCTCGGCATACTCGATGCGGTTGACTGGGCGCGCACCGAGCGCCTGATCGGCGAGATGGCCGATGAAGGCATGACGGCGCTGGCCAACGCCGGCGTGGCGCGAGGCGACGTGGCCATGACCTTTGGCGCCGACCTGCGTTACTTCGGCCAGCAGAACGAGGTCGGTGTCAGCTTCGACTTCGACCCGCGCAAGACGCGCGACAGTGCTGCGATTCGTGCCGAGTTCGAGCGCGCCTACCTGGCGCAATACGGCTTCAACCCCTCGCATGTGCCGGTGGAAATCGTCAGCTGGCGCCTCACCGTGCGCGGGCCGGATGTGCCTTTTCATCCGGCCGCGGCCACCGCAGGCGCGCCCGGAAAACCCAAACGCATGCGCCCGGTGCACCTGTGGCAGGACGACCAGCAGGTGCCGGTGTACGACCGCGCTGCGCTTTCGGTCGGGCAGTCATTCCCCGGCCCGGCCATCATCGAGGAACGCGAAACCACCATCGTCATCCCGCCCGGCTGGACCGCCTCGGTCGACCGCTTCGGGTGCGTGGTGGCCACCCTGGAGAAATCGTCATGAGCAGAAAACTCGACGGCATCGAACTCGAAATCCTCTGGTCCAACCTGATCGGCATCGTCAGCGAGCAGGCCAAGGCGCTGCAGCGCATCGCCTTCTCGCCCATCGTGCGCGAGGCGGGCGACCTGGCCTCGGCGCTGTTCGACGCGCGCGGGCGCATGGTGGCGCAGGCCAACACCGGCACGCCGGGGCACATCAATTCGCTGGCGGCCGCCGGCGGGCACCTGCACCGCATATTCGAGGGCAAGCTCAATCCCCGCGACGTGGTCATCACCAACGACCCGTGGCTCTCCGCCGGGCATTTTTTTGACATCACGCTGTTGACGCCGATCTTCAAGGGGCAGCGCATCATCGGCTATGTGGGCTCGACCATCCACCACACCGACATCGGCGGCTACGGCATCGGCGCCGGCGCGCGCGACATCCATGAAGAGGGCCTGTGGATCCCGCCGCTCAAGTTCTTCGACGCGGGCGTGCCCAACGCCACGCTGCACGACATCATCCGCCGCAACGTGCGCACCCCCGACCATGTGTTCGGCGACCTCGCCGCGCAGGTGTCGTCCGGCGCGGCCGGCGGCGAGCGCCTGGTGGCGATGTGCGAGCGCTACGGCCTGGAAGACATCGAGGAACTGTCGGATGAAATCATCCGTCGTTCCGAGGAGGCCACGCGCAACGCCATCCGCAAGCTCAAACCCGGCACCTACCATGGCGAATCCAGCTTCGACGTGCCCGGTGGCGAGATCATCACCCTGAAGACCGCGGTGACCATCGACGTGGAAAAGGGCGACATCGTCATCGACTTCGCCGGCAGCTCCGGCGCCTCCACCTCAGGCATCAACGTGGTGATGAACTACACCCATGCCTATTCCACCTTCGCCATCCGCAGTTGCCTGAACCCGGAATTGCCCAACAACCACGGCTCGCTCGCACCCATCATCGTCAACGCGCCCAAGGGTTCGATCGTCAACTGCGAATACCCGGTGCCGGTGAACGCGCGCCACGTGGTGGGCATGTACGTCTCCATGCCCATCCTCAAGGCGCTCTATCACGTGATGCCCGAGCGGGTGCTCGCCGAAGGCGCCGGCGCGGTGTGGACCATGCAGGTGCAGGGCAAGCGCGATGACGGCTCGGCCTTCACCTCCTCGATGTTCAATTACTCCGGCGGCATGGGCGCGCGCCTGACCAAGCCGGGCCCTTCGGCCACCTGCTACCCCACCGGGGTGGCGGCGGTGCCGGTCGAGATTCTCGAGGCCGCCATGCCCATCGTGTTCGACCGCAAGGAACTGCGCCTGGGCAGCGGCGGTGCAGGGCGCACGCCCGGCGGCGACGGCCAGGTGATCCAGTTCCACATGCGCACCGACCAGCCCTGGAGCTTGAACGCGGTGCCCAGCCGGCTGGGCGAAGGCCCGGAAGGGTTGGGCGGTGGCATGCCGGGCGAAGGCGGACATTTCCGCGTGAACGGCAAGGATGTATCCGAGGCGCGCAAGATCACCCTCAAGCCGGATGACGTGGTGGTGCTGGAAACACCGGGTGGCGGCGGCTACGGCCCGCCGGCAGCCTGACCGGTCGGCAACAAGCAGGTCACAAACGCAAGACAACAAACCAAGGAGACTCGAAATGCGCAACATGTTGAAGCTGGCTGTACTGGGCCTGGCAGTGATGTCCGCGACCGCCGGGGCGCAAACCTACAAGATCGGCATCGCCGCCGGCCTGACCGGCTATGCCGCCACGGTCGACCGTGCCTGGACCGACGGTGTGCGCATCGCGGTCGACGCGGTCAATGCGCGCGGCGGCGTCAACGGCCGCAAGCTGGAGGTGGTGGTCGAGGACAATCGCTCCGAACCGCAGGAAGCCGTGACGGTGTATCGCAAGATGATGTCCTCGGACAAGGTCGATGCTTTCCTGTCGGGTTGTGTCTCGGCTGGCAACCTGGCTGCCGCCGGCATGGTGGCGCGCGCCGGCATCCCCATGGTGCTGTGCTCGATCCTGCCGCAGAACGAGGATCATGTGAAATGGGCCTTCTCGACCCTGCCGCCGGCGCGCTTCGAGGTGGAAAAGCGCTTCGAGTACCTCAAGGACAACACCCAGATCAAAAAGGTCGGCGTGCTGCATGACCCCACGCCCTATGCCAACCTGCAAAAAGGCGTGGCCGAGAAATCCGCCGCCACCTACGGCCTGACGCTTGCCGGGGTGGACCAGTACAAGCAGGACGACGCCGACCTGTCGGTGCAGATCGGCAAGATGAATTCCAACGGCGCCGGTGCCATCCTCAAGATCGGCTTGGGCGGCACCACGCTCACTGCGGCCAAGAACATCAAGCAACTGGGCCTGCCCACCGTGATGCTCACCTCGATCGAGGACCTGGCGGTGTTCCGCCCGGTGGCCGATGTGCTGGGCGACAAGTTCTTCTTCGTGGCCGCACCTTCGCAGGTGGTCGACGCCCTTCCCGAAGGCCCGCTGAAAAAGGCGATCAATGACTTCCTCGTACCGTGGAAGGCCAAGCATGGCGACCGTGACCCCAAC
Organism: Burkholderiales bacterium; assembly: GCA_965279115.1. Classification (GTDB taxonomy): domain Bacteria; phylum Pseudomonadota; class Gammaproteobacteria; order Burkholderiales; family JAEUOS01; genus JAEUOS01. Next base: position 240,486 of record OZ257137.1, on the reverse strand, counting down.
TGGGCCGGGCGTGGCTGGGACGCGGTGATGATCACCGTTGCGGCCATCCAGAAGGCCAATTCCTTCGAGGGTGCCAAGGTGCGCGACGCGATCGAAACCATCTCCGGCTTCCAGGGCACCACCGGCATCTACAACTTCTCGCCGACGGTGCACCAGGGCATCACGCAGAACCCGTTCGCGCTGGCCACCATCCAGGCCGGCAAGGTTCGGATCGTCAAGTAAGACCCGCATGAGCGAAGTGGTGCTTGCATGAGCGAAGCGGTGCTGGAAGTGCAAGGGCTGTCGGCGCGCTATGGCAGCGTCGAGGCCCTGCACCCGGTGGATCTCACCCTCGGGCGTGGTGAACTGGTGGCCGTGCTGGGGCCCAACGGCGCCGGCAAGTCCACCCTGTTGCGCGCCATCATGGGGCTCACACCGGGCGGCGGCCGGGTGCGGTTCGAGGGTAGCGACCTGCCGCGCGACGACGCCCGTGCCGTGACCTTGCGTGGCGTGATCCTGGTGCCGGAAGGGCGCGGCGTGTTCGGGCCCATGACGGTGCGCGAGAACCTCGACCTGGGCGCCTACATGCTGGGCAACCGGGCCGGCGAGATCGCCGCAAGGCTGGAACGTGTATTCACCCTGTTCCCGCGCCTCAAGGACCGCCAGACCCAACTGGCCGGATCGCTCTCCGGCGGCGAGCAGCAGATGCTGGCGATTGGCCGCGCCATGATGGCCGGGCCGCGCCTGTTGCTGCTGGACGAACCATCTTTGGGTCTCGCGCCCCGGCTGGCGGCTGAAATTCTCGAAACCTTGGGCAGCCTCAACCGCGCGGGCCTGTCCATCCTGCTGGTGGAGCAGCGCGCGCCACTGGCATTGAAGCTCGCCAAGCGCGCCTATCTGCTTTCCGTCGGCCGGGTGGTGGCCGAAGTCACCCCCGACCAGATCGCCTCTCCCCATGACCTCGCCCGCTACTATTTCGCCGCTGCCTAAGGGGGCTGGTACCCGCAGCCCGGCGGCCATCGCCGGCTGGGTCGCGGCGGCGGCCCTGCTCGGCTACACCTTCTACGCGGGCGGCTATCTCGTCACGGTGCTGTGGTTCGCGGCGCTGTACGCGATCTTCGTCACCGGGCTCAATTTCTTCATGGGCTATACCGGCCAGGTGTCGTTCGGGCAGAACGCCTTTGCCGCCATCGGTGGCTATACATCGGCCGTGCTCACCACCACCTACAACTGGCCGGTGTTCGCCGCCATGCCGCTGGGCATTGCCGGGGCCGCCTTGCTGGCGCTTTTGATCGGCTACCCGACGCTGCGCCTGCGTGGCCACTACCTGGCCATGGCCACCCTCGCCCTGGGCATGATCGTGCAGGAAATCGCCGTGCAGTGGGACAAGGTCACCATGGGCTACACCGGCATCGCCGCGATTCCGCCGCTGGGCGCTTTCGGTCGCGAACTGCCTTCCGAGCGCTGGCAACTGGCCGCGCTGATCGTGGCGCTGGCATTGGCGATCTGGGTGTCGTCACGCCTGAAGCACTCGCGCATGGGCCACGCGCTGGCGGCCATTGCCGGCTCCGAAGACGCGGCGCGCGCGCTGGGCATCGACGTGGCGCGCTACAAGCTGATCGCCTTTGTCATCGCGGCGGTGTACGCGGCCTTCGCCGGTTCGCTGTTCGCGCATACGGTGGGATTTGTCAGCCCCGAGGTGTTCGGCCTGCACATGGTGGTGCTGGGCTTCACCATGCTGTATGTGGGCGGCATCGGCACGGTATACGGGCCGCTGATCGGCGCCTTCATCATCAGCCTGTTGCCCGAGACCTTCCGCAGCTTCAAGGACTACCAGGACCTCGCCTACGGCGCGGCCTTGATCGTCATCCTGATCTACGCGCCCAAGGGTCTGTCATCGCTGACCCGGTTGTGGCGCGGCCGCAAAGGCGCGGCTGGCTCCAGCGGAGCGGCACCATGAGCCTCCTGGTCGTCAACGAAGTCACCCAGCGCTTCGGTGGCCTCACCGCCGTGGACAACGTCAGCTTCGCCATCGAGGCAGGCGAAGTGAGCGCCATCATCGGCCCCAATGGCGCAGGCAAGACCACGCTCTTCAACCTGATCTCGGGGTTCCAGACCCCGGTGTCGGGCAGCATCACGCTCGATAGGCAGGCCATCACCGGCATGCCGCCGCACCGGGTGGCCGCGCGTGGCCTGGTGCGTACCTTCCAGCTGGTGCAGCTGTTCCCCGACCTGACGGCGCAACAGAATGTCGAGGCCGGCTGCCATCTGCGCGGCAGCGGCGGTATCTGGGCGGCACTTGCGCGTACCCCGAAGGCAAAGCGCGAACTGGCCGAGGCCTCGCAAGTGGCACAGGAACTCCTGGCCTTCGTCGGCCTCGACAAGCGTGCCGACATGCCCGCCGGCGCACTCACCTACGGCCAGCAGCGGTTGCTGGAAGTGGCGCGCGCCATGGCCGCCAATCCGCGCTTGCTGTTGCTCGACGAGCCCGCCGCGGGGCTGAATGCCATTGAAACCGATCACCTCGCACAGACCATCCGCGCCATCATCGCGCGCGGCGTCACGGTGCTCCTGATCGAGCACGACATGAGCCTGGTGATGCGCGTGGCAAAGAAGATCGTGGTGCTGGACTTCGGCCGCAAGATCGCCGAGGGCACGCCGGAGGCGGTGCAGAACGATCCGGCCGTGCTGGAAGCCTACCTCGGCGGTGTCGACATCGCGCCGGGCACGGAGGCCGCGCATGCCTGACGCCACCTTCCTGATCCAGACCCTGGTGTCGGGCATCGGCACCGGCTGCATCTATGGCCTGATCGGCATCGGCTTTTGCGTCATCTACAACGCATCCGGCATCGTCAACTTCGCGCAGGGCATGTTCGTGATGCTGGGCGGCATGCTGACCCACGCGCTGTTCTCGCGTGCCGGCCTGCCCCTGCCGCTGGCGGCGTTCCTGGCGATCGTCATCGTTGCGCTGATGGGCGTGGCCATCGAGCAACTGGTGGTGCGGCCGCTGTGGAAGCGCAATGCCACCATGTTCGTGATGATCCTGGCCACCCTGGCCGCGCAGATCGTGATCGAGCGCCTGACGCTCATCGTAGCCGGCGATCAGCCCAAGACCTTCCCGGGCTTCTCGGACGCGCCACCGTTCAAGATCGGCGGCATTGCCATCAGCGTGCAACTGGTGTGGATCGCGGTCATCTCGCTATTGCTGGTGGGCGGCCTGGCACTGTTCTTCGCCAGGACCCGTACCGGCCGTGCCATGCGGGCCTGCGCCATCAACCGCGAGGCGGCGGCGCTGCAGGGCATCCCGGTGGCGCGCATGCTGGGCTTTTCGTTCGCGTTGTCCGCCGCGCTGGGCGCTGTGGCCGGCATCCTCATCACGCCCACGCAATACACCGCCTTCAACGTGGGTGTGCCGTTTGCCATCAGCGGCTTCATCGCCGCCATCCTCGGCGGCTTCGGTTCGGCCGGCGGCGCCTTCGTCGGTGGCATCATGCTGGGCGTGGCGCAGGCGGCGGCGATCGTGATTTTCGGCGCCGGCTTCAAGAACGTGGCGGCGCTGTCCATCCTGCTGGTATTTTTGCTGGCGCGGCCATCGGGGCTGTTCGGCAAGGCGCATTGATTTTTCACGGAGAACCACAATGAACATTCACCAGATCGACTGGAGCAAGATGGAGTGGCAGCCGGTGCGCGAAGGCGTGGACCGCAAGGCCTTCACCGGCAAAGGGGCCACCGTCGCCCTGCATCGCCTGATGCCCGGTCATACGCCCAGCCCGCACAAGCACCCGCACGAGCAGATCGTCTACATCATGGCCGGGCAGATTCGCTTCCATGTCGGTGGCGAGCAGACCCTGCTCGGGCCAGGTGGCCTCCTGGTCGTGCCGCCCGACACCATGCACTGGGGCGAGGTGGTGGGCGACGAGCCGGTGCTGAACCTGGACGTGTTCACGCCGGCACGGCCGGAATACCTCTGACGCAGCCGGGGTTTCAATGGCGGGGATGATTCCTGAAGCCGGGCGCTTGTCCGGCTTTCTGGCCGGCCGTGATGACGCGCCGGCATTCAGTGCCGAGGGCAGGACGGTGTCGCGCGCTGAACTGAGCGCCGCGGCCGAGGCGGCTGCGGCGGGTTTGACGTCGCTTGGATTTGTGCGTGGCGATGTCCTGGCCGTTTGGCTGCCCAATGGCGCAGCGTGGCTGCAGCTGCTTTTCGCAGCCGAGCGGATCGGCGTGTTGGTGGTGCCCATCAGCACACGCTACAAGGCAGCTGAAGTGCGTCACCTGTTGCAGGTGTCGCGGGCGCGCATGATCGTGGCCGTGACGCGCTTTCTGGACACCGAATATGCCGCAGTCGCGCGCAGCCTACTCGCGGAAGTGCCGACTCTTGAACGTGTTCTCGAACTGAGCGATGTCGCGGAGTTCATGTCATTCTCTGTCGACGGCGGGAGTGCGCCACTGGTCGAGAGCGACGCGCCGTTGTGCTGCTTTTCCACCTCCGGCACTACCGGCTTCCCCAAACTTGCGGCGCATGGCCACGCCAGCATCGCGCGCCATGCCGCCCACGTCGCCAGGGCGCTCGACATCCGTCCCGGGGACGCCACCCTGTGCGTGCTGCCGCTGTTCGGCGTGTTCGGTTTCATGACCGCACTGGGTACGCTGGCAGGAGGCGGCCGTTGCGAATTCATGGCAGTGTACGAAGCGGAAGAGGCGGCGCGCACTATCGAGCGCGAGCGCATCACCCACATCGTCGGCGCCGACGCGATGTTCGACGCGATGCTCAAGGTCGAGGGCGTGAATTTTTCGTCATGCCGGCGCGGGGTGCTGGCGGATTTCGTCGGCCTGACGCTGCCGGTCACGCAGCGTGGCGACGAGCTCGGCATCAAGTTCAGCAACACCTATGGGTCGTCCGAATGTTATGCGCTGATGGCCTTTCACGACTGGCAGGCGGGCGCGGAGCAGCGCGCCAGGTCGGGTGGTGTGCCGATTGATGCGGAAATGGGTGTGCGCGTCGCGGACCCGGAAAACGGGCGTATCTGCGCCGATGGCGAGCCCGGCGAGATCCAGATTCGCGGTCCCAATGTACTTTCCAGCTATCTCAACAACCCGGAAGCCACCGCCAAGGCGATGACCGCCGACGGCTGGTTCCGCTCCGGCGACCTGGGGTTCACGGAAGGCGCGGGTTTTGTCTACCTCGCGCGCATGGGCGACAGCCTGCGGCTGCGCGGCTACCTAGTCAACCCGGCGGAAATCGAGAACTGCCTGATGGAGCATGTGACCGTGGGCGGCGCGCAGGTGGTGGGCGTCAACAAGCCGGGCGAAGGCGATATCGCGGTGGCCTATGTGATCGCCGGCGACGGCACGCCGGACGAGGCGGCGCTTCTCGCGCATTGCCGCGAGCGCATGGCGTCCTACAAGGTGCCAAGGCGCGTGATCCTGATCGACGAATTCCCGGCCATCAACGGCCCGAATGGCAACAAGATCCAGAAGCGCGTCATGCGCGAATGGGCCGGCAAGCTCGCGCTTTAGCCGCAACGGAGAATCTTGAATGAGCGAAATCGTATCGGCCGAAGTGCGTGCCGCCTACCGCTTCTGGACCGAGGAAAAGCTGCGTAACGCCGACACCGACCAGCAGGGCCATGTCAACAACGCGGTGATCTCCACCCTGTTCGAGGCCGGGCGCATCGATGTCCTGTCGGCGCCCGAGATCGCCGCCATCCGCAAGGTGACGCAAATCGTGGTGGTCAAGACGCTCATCAACTTCCGCAAGGAGTTGTTCTTCCCGGGCAAGGTGCAGATCGGGTCGCGCATCTCGCGGGTGGGCCGCACCTCGCTGGATTTCGATCAGGTCGTGGTTGCTACCAACGGCGAAGTCTCGACCGCCGAGACCACCTGCGTGCTACTCGATCGCGCCACCCGCAAGCCGATCCCGGTGCCGGACCCGCTGCGGATGTTTCTCACCGGCGCTTAAAGTCCGCGCGCGGCCGCTTCCCAGCCGAAACGTTCGACAAGCGCGGCGAACTCTCCGCCGGGCCCGCGGCGGATCATGATCGGCGCGTGGCTGATCGGGTGTCGGAAGCCTAGGGCGACGCAAGCCAGCAGCATGCGCCCGCAGCCGAACTGGCTCTGGAAAAACCGGTTGTGCACGCCCTTGCCATGGGTGGCGTCGCCGATGATGGGGTGGGCGATGTGCTTCATGTGGCGACGCAGCTGGTGGCGCCGCCCGGTATGTGGCGTAAGCGCCATCAGCGCGTAGCGTGCGGCCGGATAGCGGTCCACTGCGAACGGCAGCTCCACGGTGGCAAGTCGCCGATAGTCGGTAAGCGCGTCCTGCGCCTCCGCGTTTGCTGTCGGTGCGCCAGGTTCGTCGCGCATGCGCGACAAGGGGTGGTCGACGCGGCCGGATTCCGTCGGCCAGCCGCGCACCACCGCGAGATAGGCCTTGTCGACCGTGCCGGCCTCGAACTGCGCCGAAAGCGCGCGTGTGACGTCGGATTCAAAGGCGAACAGCAGCACGCCTGAAGTACCGCGATCGAGCCGGTGCACAGGCTGCACGCGCCGGCCGATCTGGTCGCGCAGCAACTGGATGGCGAAGCGCGCCTCGTGGCGGTCGACTTCGCTTCGGTGTACCAGGAGGCCTGCCGGCTTGTCGATGGCGATCAGGTGGTCGTCGCGGTAAAGGATGTCGAGCATGGTGTCAGTGGGCCGATCGGCGCGAGCGTGTGCGGTCGGCGGCGCCAGTTGCTATCATCGCCGACATTCGCCTTCATATGCGCGTTCACCCGAACCCGGAGACCTGCCATGGCATCCACGCCTTTCCTGCCCAATGCGGACAAGTTCGGCCCGCTCGATTCGGTCAATGTCGCGGTGGACGCCCTGCCGTGGAAGGCGACGCCCACGCCCGGCATTGACATGAAGATCCTGATGGAGGAGCCGGAAACCGGCCTCCTGACGGCGATCTTCCGCTGGTCGCCCGGCAGCGAGCTTTCGCTGCACGAGCATGTCGAAATCGAGCAAAGCTATGTGCTCGACGGCGAGTTCGAGGACGAGGACGGGGTGTACACCAGGGGCAGTTTCGTCTGGCGCCCCAAGGGCCACCGGCATACCGCGCGCTCCCCCAAGGGCGCGCTGGTGCTGTGCTTTTTTCAGAAGCCCAACAAGTTCATCGGCGGGGCACACGACGGCGTCGAGCTGAAGTAAGCGCGCCGGTACGCGCAAGTCAGTTGCCGGTCAGGCGGGCATGGCCATGCGATACACCCGCGCCGCCGTGCCGTGCAGCACCAGGCGCTGGTCGGCCTCCGGCAAGCCAGCAACGGCCGCCCGGTTGGCACTGATCAGTTCCGGATAGGTCGTCCACAGCTTCTCGATCGGGAAGTTGCTGCCGAACATGCAGCGCTTAGGCCCAAACAGGGCCACCGTTTCGGCGGTCACAAAGGCGATGTGCGCAGGGTCGTTGCGGCGCAGGAAGGTGCCCAGCGCGGAGAGCTTGGCGACGATGTTGGGTTGATCGGCCAATCGCTTCATGCCCTCGCGCCAGGCGGCGATGCCGGCCGGCGACCGGTCTTCCAGCATGCCGGCATGCTGCAGCACGAAGGTCACGTCACGATTGGCGGCGGCCATCTCGGCGGCGCCGGCCATCTGGCTTTCGAACACCTGCAGGTCGAAGGTCAGGCCGTGGTGGGCGAGCGCGCGCAGGTTGCGCCGAAAAACCGGGTCGGCGGCTACATCCGGCTTTGGGGCAAAGCGGTAGAGCTCGTTTTCATGCCAGTGGATCTGCATGCGCACACCGCGGAAATTGGAAAACTTCACCAACTGTTCGATGGTGGCCGGCGCGTCATCCGAGAGCATGTCGGCGTAGCCCACGATGGCCTGTGGCCAGCCGGTGGCATCGCCCACAGCTTGCACCCAGGCGGTTTCGTCGACCGCACGCTCCCTGGGCCAGTTGGCTTGCACATAGACCGAAGCCACCACGCCGGAGCCGGCCAGGTCGGCCTGGAATTCCTCGATCGGATAATCGCGCCGCAGCGGCTCGTAGGGGCCGAAGATGCGCGGCAGCATGGGACCCTGCAGCCAGGCGAGGTCGGCCTTGCGCCAGATATGGTGGTGCGAATCGATGATGGGGATCATGGGGGCGGGTCCGTGCAAGTGGGCCGATCGGCGCGGCGTGCGCGCCTCAGGCGGACAGGAAGGTTTCCAGCACTTCCGGGTTCTGCATCAGCGCCGCCGGGGTGTCGTGGTAGCGGATGCTGCCGGCGGCCATGATGTAGATGCGGTCGGCCACCGCGCTGGTGAGCTTGGAGTTCTGCTCGATCAACAGCACCGTCAGGCCGATCTTCTTCATCGCCTGCAGGGTGGTGCCGATCTGCTCGATGATGATGGGCGCCAGGCCCAGCGAGGGCTCGTCGAAGATGCAGAACTTCGGTTCGGCCATCAGGCCCACCGATACCGCCACCATCTGTTGCTGGCCGCCGGACATGGTGCCGGCGATCTGCCGGCGCCGGTCCCTGAGGATGGGAAACAGCTCGAAGCAGCGTTCCATCGCCGCGCTCATGCGCGCCTTGCTGGGCAGGGTGTAGCCGCCCATCATGAGGTTTTCCTCCACCGACATCTGGGCGAACAGGCCGCGCCCCTCGGGCACCAGCGACAGCCCGCGGCGGATGCGGTCATGCGGGGCCACCCCGTCGAGCGATTCGCCGAGAAAACGGATATGGCCGCCACTGGGCGCGATCAGGCCGCCGATGGCGCGTGCCAGCGAACTCTTGCCCGCGCCATTCGGGCCGATCAGGCCGACGATCTCGCCGGGCTGGACATTGAGGCTGATGCCGTCGAGCGCCAGGAAGGGGCCGTAGCGTACCGACAGGTTGTCGACTTCAAGCATGGACGGTGCCGAGATATTGTTCGATGACGCGCTTGTCACGCAGGATGTCCGCCGGCGGGCCGTCGGCGATCTTTTCGCCCGCCATCAGCACGACCACCCGGTCGGCCAGTTCGCGGATCACGCGCATGGTGTGTTCGATGACGAAGATCGAGGTGCGCGCCTTGAGTTGCTGAAGCAGCAGGATCATCTCGCGCACCTCGGTGACGGCCAGGCCGCCCACGGGTTCGTCCAGCATGATGAGCTTGGGCCGCTGGGTCAGGCGCATCAGCAGTTCCAGCCGGCGCTGCTCGAAGAGCGTCAGGCTGCTGGCTTCCTTGGCCAGCAGGTGGTCGAGGCGCAGCCAGGTGGTGAGTTCGGTGAGTTCGGCGGCCGACAGGCCCTGTTCGGCCAGCAGCAGGCAGGCGGTGTCGATGTTTTTCTGCACTGACAGGCCGGCGAAGATGCGGACCGCCTGGTAGGTGCGCGTCAGGCCAAGCCGCGCCAGCTCGTGCGAGGGGCGGCGCAGGATGTCGGTGCCGTCGAACTGCAGGCTACCGGCATCCGCCCGCAATTGCCCGGTGACCAGATTGACGAAGGTGGTCTTGCCGGAACCGTTCGGGCCGATCATGCCGAGCGTCTCGCCGGGCTGCATGTGCACCTCGACGTCCTTCAGGGCGCTGACACCGCCGAAATGCTTGGACAGGCCGCGCGCTTCGAGGAGGCTCATGGCTTGCCTCCTGCGGCGGCTGCTGCAGCCTGGCTGCGGGCGCGGCGGCGCATCAGCTCGCCGACCACGCCGCCGGGCAAGGCCAGGGTGACCAGGATGATCAGCACGCCGGACAGCACGTCTTTCAGGGCCTGCAATTCCTGCAACAGGTAAGGGATGGGCGCCAGCACCACGGCGCCCAGCACCGGCCCGAGGATGGTGCCGCGGCCGCCAAAGGCTGCGAAGAGCCAGATGTTCATCGAGGTCAGCACATCGAACGCGCGCGGCGAGATGAAGCCCACGTAGGTGGCATACAGACAGCCGCCCACCGCCGCATAGAGCGAAACCACGAAGAAGGCGATGATCTTGTTCTTCACCACGTTGATGCCCAGCACCTCGGCCAGCACATCGTCCTCGCGGATGGCGATGAAGCGCTGCCCAAGACGCGTCGGCACCAGCCAGGCGCACAGCGCGGTGCCGCCCACGCCGACGGCGGCGAGCAGGAAATCGAACCACACGCCGGCCAGCGGCTTGCCGCCAAACCATTCGGGCGGGGCGATCTGGTTGAGTCCGGTGTCGCCATTGGTGAAGCGCGGGAAAAAAATGAAGGCGAGTGTCAACACCGTCTGCGTGACCAGCGAGCAAAGCGTGAAGTAGAAGCCCTTCAGGCGCAGCGACGGCAGGCCGAGCAGCACGCCGACGACGGCCGCGCCCGCCGAGGCCACCGGTGTGGCCAGCCAGAACGACCAGCCGAGGTCGCGCGTCAGCGCCACCATGGCATAGGCGGCGATGCCTGCGATGCCGGCGAACATCAGCGGCATCAGGCCGACGTAGCCGTACAGCAGGTTCATGCCGCTGGCCCACAGCACGTTGATCATCACGATGCCGAACACGAAGGCGAGAAAGCGGTTGCCTTCCAGCAGAAACGGCAGCGCGAGGGCGAGAATGGCCAGCAGCCAGCCGATGCGTTTGCCGGTCATTTGGCGAACAGCCCGGTCGGTTTGAACAGCAGGATGGCGAGCATGGCGAACAGGTAGGAGAAGGTGGCCGCTGTCGGGCTGGCGAAAATGCTCACGATGGCCTGGGTGAAGCCGAACACCAGGCCGATCACCAGTGCACCCAGCACCGAGCCCGGCCCGCCCACGATCATGATCGCGAAGGCCGTGACCGACATGGTCCAGGCCACCGTCAGGTCGAAGCTGTAGGCCAGCGCGAACAGGAGGCCGCCCAGGAAAATGATCGAGGAGCCGAGCAGGAACGAGAGTTTGTAGATCGCCCGCACATCCACGCCGCGCAGGGCGGCGGCTTCGCGGTTCTGGAACACCGCCCGCAGCGCCCGCCCGTAGCGGTGGTAGCGCAGCAGCGCGAACAGGGCCGCCAATACGGCAAAGGCGATCACCAGCACCAGGATGCGGTTGTTGGGCATCGGGAAGGGCCCGATCATGGTGATGCCCTGGGCGATGGGCGGCAGGGTGAACTGGTCGCTCCAGCGCCCGTAGGTCATCGCGAAGATGCCCGACATGATCTGCGTGAGGCCGAGCGTCACCACGAAATAGGCGACGTTGCGGTTGGGCACATCGTAGAGACGGCGGATCAGCACCCACTCCAGGAGGAGGGAGAGCACGACCCCCAGCGCCAGCACGCCGATCACGGCGAGCGCACTGGCCCAGCCGAAACCGACCAGGCTCCAGGCGGCCAGCGCGGCCAGCAGGAAGAACTGGCCGTTGCTGGCGTTGGGCAGCCAGACGCAACCGTAGACGATGGTGACACCGGCCGCCACCAGCGCGAAGATCGCGCCGAGAATCAGGCCGGTGGAAACCGTCGACGCCAGGACCAGCAGTGTGGCGTCGGACAACTTACTTCACCAGGTCGTATACCGGAATGACTTCGGCATCCCACTCGTTGTAATAGAGCTGCTTGGACTTGTAGGTACGCTTGCCGTCGACCGACTCGATGCGCATGAAGTACATGTACTCCTTGCGCGCGCCGTTCTTGTCGAAGGCGATCGGTATGCCGCTGGTGAGTTCCTTGGTCTTGAGCGAGGAGAGCGCTTCGCGCAGCTTCTCGCGGTCGGCGGTGCCGGCCTTTTCAAGCGCCTCCTTCATGATGTAGGGCGTGTTGTAGCAGTAGTTCTCCACGTATGACGGCGGCCGGTTGTTGGCGGCGTCGAAGCGGCTGATGAAGTCCTTCCCTTCCTTGGTCAGGCTGTCGAGCCCGAGATCGAAGAAGGTGCCGTAGATCGAGCCGACACTGCGCTGCCCCCAGCCGAACACCTGGGTGGTGATGCCGTAGGGATGGATGATCTGCTCGGGCTTGATGCCGAGATCGAGCAACTGGTTGGTGAGCACATTGTCGAAGGCGCCCGCGCCGATGACGATCACGTAGTCGGGGTTGGCGGCCTTGACCTGCGCCGCCTGCACGGTGGCGTCGCTCGACCCTTGCGGGAACAGCATGTCCGAGACGATGGAGACTTTCGAGCGCGGCGCCTGGTACTTGAAGCCGGCCACGATGGCCCGCATCAGCGCGGCGTCCGAGTACATGATCGCCACGCGCGCCCCCGGCTTGGCTTTTTCCAGGAACTTGGCGATCGAGTAACCCCAGCCGGCCGCGTTGGGTTCGATGCGGAAGGTGTACCTGGTTCCGGGCTTGGTCAGTTGCGGGAACGCCGCCACCGGCACCAGGAAAGGGATCTTCTGCTGTTCGGCATAGCCGTACATCGCCAGTGCCGTGTCGGAGCTGGTCGGGCCGCTCAGGGCCACCACCTTGTCGTTGACATCCAGGTTGCGCGAGGCGGCCACCGCGGCTGACGGGTTGGTCTGGTTGTCCTGGATCACGAACTCGAGGGGCCGACCCTTGACGCCGCCGGCCTTGTTTATCTCGTCGGTGGCGAACTTGAGTCCGGCCACGCAACTGGTGCCGAAGAAGGTCCACGGGCCGGTGAGCTCGGTGACGAAACCCACCTTGATGGGCCCGCTGGCCTGGGCCAGTGCATTTCCCGACATCACGCCCGCGGCCATGCTGATGGCCGTGGTTACCGCCAATGCTGCCTTGCTGATCTTCATGCCTGTCTCCCTGTTGTGGTTGTGCATTGACCTACGCCGCCTTGCGGACGGCCACTTCTTCCTTGAGCAGCCCGGCGGCGATGAGCGCCTGGCGGATGCGTTCGATCTCCGCCGCCGGGATCTTCACCAGCGGCGGGCGCACCACCGCGCGCGGCAACTTGCCCATGAGCACCAGTGCCTCCTTCATGCGGTTGTGCATGTCCACCGGCGGGTCGGCGTAGAACACCTCGGCGGTGGGCGCGATGCGGTCGTGGATGTGTTGTGCCGCCGCCAGGTCCTTGGCCTCGATGGCCTTGAAAAGCTGCAGTTGCAGGTTGGCGATCACCGAGCCGCTGCCGGAGAGCAGGCCCTTGCAGCCCAGCACGAGCGAGCTGAACAGCCACGCGCTGTGGGTGGACAGCACGTTGACCGGCGGATTGCGGGTCTGCAGCGCACGGATCTGGCGGTCGGCCAGTTGCGCATTGCCGCACCAGTCCTTGATGGCGCGGATCGATGGAACCTCCTCGACCATGCGCAAGAGGGTGGCCAGCGGATAGCCCTGGCCGCCGGCCGGGTTGTACTGGAAGGCGATCAGCGGCAGGTCGCTCACCGCCGCGATGCGCTTGAAGTGCTCGATCGCCATTTCCGGGCGCTGGCCCATGGTGTAGATGCCGGAGGGGAATACCAGCAGGGCCGAGGCGCCGCCCTCGGTGGCCATTTTCGCGATGCGCTGTGCCTCCAGGCTGCCGTCGGTATAGACGCCATGGACGATGGGCATGCGGTCGCCGACCTCGTCCTGGGTGATCTCCAGCACGCGCTTCTGCTCCTCGAAGCTGCAGGAAGCGGCCTCGGTGGAGTGCGCGTTGATGGTGATGGCGCTGATGCCCGCCACCGAGGTGACATCGCGCAGGTGCGCGCGGTAGCTCGCCTCGTCGATCGAGAAATCCTCGTTGAACGGCAGCAATACGGCCGGGATGACACCGTGAGGGATGAAACCTGCGTGGCGGGGCATGGCGGTCTCCTTGGAATGGCGAGAGGTCAAGTGGCGATCGGGCGGAAGGTAGTCTATTCCTGGTCAGCTGCAGCAGCGCGCGGCAAGGAGGCCGGCTTCGCGGGCTTCTTCCGTCAATTGGCGCGCAACCTTGGGCAACAGGCGCAGCCGCGGCGGCGGCGCCTTGCGGTAGCCCGGCGCCTGGCTGGTGAGGGGCTGGTCGACCGGCAGGCCTTGCGCGCGCATGGCCGCGCGCAGCTCTTTCGAGGCGGCGTGGTCGGCGCGCAGGGTCCCGGGGTCGATTACCGCGCCGTAGTGCTCGCGTGCCGCTGCCTGGGAGACATATCCGTTGCGCACGTCGTCCTCGATGTCGGACAGCTTGCGGTCGAGCGGGTTGCCGAAGCCGCCGCCACCACCGGAGCGGAGCGTCCACACGTCCTCGGGCTTGAGCAATTGCGAGAACACCTTGCCGGTGGAATAGACGACCTCGTCCTTGCCATGGCGTGTCAGCGCCACCTCGTTGCCCAGCGCCGAGAGCCCGCCGGCCAGGCCCCAGGGACGGCACTCGACACGCTCGATCTGGGTGTCGAACATGATGTCGGAGAGCACCCGAACGCGCTGCTCGGCACCCAGGCCGCCGCGCTGCTTTCCGGCGCCGCCGGAATCCTGCCGCAATGCATAACTCTCGATCAGGAGGGGATACTTGGCCTCGACCTGCTCGGAGGGGCCGTTGTGGGTATCGCCGTCGTTGATGGCCACCGTGGCGCACATGCCGTCCTCGTTGAACTTGGCGCCCCAGCCGCCGCCGATCAGGCCGCCCAGGTAAAGGAACAGCTTGTCGTTCTGCGGATTGCGGCCGTGGATCATGGCGATGACCAGGTCGGCATGATGGCCGGCGATCACCTTGGTGGGAATCGCCGGGGCCAGGGCCTTGAAGACGGTGTCGACCACCGTCATCGGGAAGGTCATCCACCAGCGCATCGGCGCCGGCCGCTTCGCGTTGATGACCTTGCCCTGCGGCAGGATGACGGTGAGAGGACGGAAACAGCCGTCGTTGATCGGCAATTCGGCCGCCGCGGTCAGGCACTTGAAAGCCACCTGCGCGCAGGCAATGCCGGCGGCCTCACCGGAGTTGTAGAAACCGCGCACCTGTTCGCTCACGTTCGACAGGTCGATGGTCATGGCGTCGCCGGCGACGATCACCTTCACATTGATGGGCACGCGCTTGCCGGCCTCGACGCCGTCGTCATCCATGAAGGATTCGCCGATGTACTCGCCGTCGGGGATGGCGCGGATCGCCTCGCGCGCGGCCGCCTCGCTCTGGTCGAAGATCGCCTCGATGGCGGTGAGCACCGCGTCGCAGCCGTACTTGGCGATCATTTCCTGGAAGCGTTTCTCGCCGGTGTTCACCGCGGCGATCTGGGCGCGCATGTCGCCCATGGCGCGCTCGGGGATGCGCACGTTCATCTCGATGATGCGCATGACGTCGTCGTTTTCCACCCCGCCGCGCCAGGCCTTGACGATGGGCATCTGCAGGCCCTCGGAATAGATGTCGAAGGTCATGCCGCCCAGGGTGCCGCCGATGTCGGTCCAGTGGGCCATGCAGGCGGAGAATCCGACGATGGCGCCGTTGTGGAACACCGGCACCACGAAGGTCATGTGGTTCAGGTGGCTGCCGGTGATATAGGCGTCGTTGGTCAGAAGCACATCGCCGGGCGCGATGCCGTCGTAGCCCAGCTCGGAGATCATGCGCTTGACGGTATTGCTCATGCCGCGGATGAACATCGGCAATCCGATGCCGATCGACACCGTGTTGCCGGCACGGTCGAACAGACCCACCGTGAAGTCGAGCGCCTCGTAGATGATCATGTTGTAGGCGGTGCGCATGAGGTTGGACTTCATCTCCTCGGTGGCCGCGAACATGCCGTTGCGGATGATCTCGGTGACCACCGGATCGAACCTGCGCTGTGGGGTGCCGCTACTCGATGTCATTGCCTACCTCGATGACCAGGTTGCCATGGGTGTCCACCGTCATCCGGTCGCCCGGCAGCATGACGGTGGTCGACGCGTATTCCTCGATCAGTGCCGGGCCGTTGATGCGCGCGCCGGCGGCGAGGCTGTCGCGCGCGTAAACCGGCGTGTCGCGCCAGCCGAACGAGGCCGAAAAATAGACCGGACGTAGCGCGGGCGCCGCGGCGGCCTGGCCGGCGGCCGCGGCGGGAACAGTGGCCCCCGGTTTGGGCATGTGGCCCGTCACCGAGGTGCGCAGGCTGACGATCTCGGCCGGCTCGGTGGCCGAGCAGTAGCCATAGCGCAGCGTGTGCACCGCGTCGAACGCCGCCTTGATGGCGGCGACGTCGCGGTTTTCAAAGGCTTCCAGTGGCACATCCACGGTGACGGCATGCTCCTGGCCGACGTAGCGCATGTCGAGGCCACGCTGGCGCACCAGTGCGCCGACGCTGGCCGAGGCGCGCCGCACGTCGGCTTCGCCCTCGCTTTCCATGTCGCGGAAGATGGTTTCCATGCGCGGGAAGTCCAGGCTGTGGCTGGGCATAAAAAGCGTGCGCACGTAGTCGCGCCGCAGGTCGGCCACCAGCATGCCGTAGGCCGAGAAATGGCCGGGCGCCACCGGGATGATCACCTGCTTGATCTGCAGTTCGCGCGCCACCAGAACCGCGTGCAGCGGTCCGGCGCCGCCGAATGCCACCATCGGGAAGTCGCGCGCATCCAGGCCGCGCTCGGTGGTGACGCGCTTGACCACGTTGGACATCGAGGAGGCGGCGATGCGGATCACGCCGTTGGCCGCTTCCTCGAGCGAGAGGCCGAGCGGATCGGCCAGTTTCGCCGAAAGCGCCGCGCGGGTGGCGGCCACATCCAGGCGCATGTCGCCGCCGAGAAAGCGATCGGCCGACAGTCGCCCGAGCATCAGGTTGGCATCGGTCACGGTGGGCTCGGTGCCGCCCAGGCCGTAGCACACCGGGCCGGGCACCGACCCGGCGCTTTGCGGGCCCACCCGCAGCGAACCGCCGGGGCCCAGGCGGGCGATGCTGCCGCCGCCGGTGCCGACTTCCTGGATGTCGATCATCGGGATCTGCACCGGCAGGCCTTCGTTGTAGCCGCCGATCATCGAGTTCGAGGTCATTAGCACATCGCCACCCAGGATGACCCCCGACTTGGCGGTGGTGCCGCCCATGTCGAAGGCGATCGCGCCGGAAAGGCCCATGCCGCGGCACAATTCGCGCGTGCCGATGACGCCGGCCGCCGGCCCGGATTCGAGCATGCGGATGGCCTCGCGCTGCGCGCGGCTGACGTCATACAAACCACCGGTGGACTGCACGATCAGGAAGCTGCCGGGGAACTGCTTTGCCGTGAGGTGCTCCACCACCTCGCCCAGGTAGGTCGATACGCGCGGTCCCACATACGCGTTGGCGGCCACCGTGGAGGTGCGCTCGAACTCGCGATATTCCTGCGAAAGCTCGTGCGAGGCGGTGATGTACATGCCGGGAAAGCGCTTCGCGAAGAAATCGCGCGCGGCGATTTCATGCGCCGGATTGCAATAGGAGTGCAGGAACAGGATCGCCAGTGCCTCCACCTTCTCGGCTTCGATCAGGGCGGCGACGCGCTCGAGTTCCGACTCCGCAAGGGCGGTGCGCACCGCGCCGGAACTCATGACCCGCTCGTCGACCTCGAAGCGCAGGGCGCGTTCCACCAGCGGCCGGTGCTTGCGGAAGAACAGGTTGTAGGCTTCCGGGCGATTGATCCGGCCGATCTCGTAGATGTCGCGAAAGCCGCGCGTGGTTACCAGTGCGGTGCGCGCGCCGGTGCGCTCGAGCAGGGTGTTGATCGCGATCGTGGTGCCATGGAGGAAAAGATTGGCTTCTCCGAATGCGCTGCCGGACTTGCGCACGCCGTTGTCGATGCCCTCGACCAGTCGTTCCGGGGTGGTGAGCGTCTTGCCCAGCCGGATCGAGCCGGCGACCTCGTCGAAAATGGCGATGTCGGTGAAAGTGCCGCCCACGTCCGCGGCAATCCGCGCACTGGCGGATGCAACCGCCGATCCTGCCCCTGATGATGCCATTGGCCTTGTCTCGATTCTTATGAGGGATATCGTGCCGCTGAAGGCGCGATCCGCACGTGCTTTGCGTGCCGACGCATTCTAATGCGACTCGGGGAAACCCGCATGCCGGCCCGATCAGGACATTTCCGGCACACGCCGGCCGGGAATCTGCGAAACTGCATGGATTTGCCGTATTCCGGGACCGGGCCGCAATGGCCGATGCGGGCGACTTGCATGCCAGCCGGTCGAACAAGGAGAATCCAATTGCAGGAAATCAAGCAGTACCTGAAGGACAGCGGCGAACAGTTCGATTCCGAAATCGCGCTGGGCACCGGCCTTTCGCTTGCGCAGGTGAAGGTGCGCCTGGCCGAGTTGTCGGCCAAGGGCGAGATCATCATGTGCCATTCGATCCAGTTCCGTGACGGAGAGCGCATCGAAGGCATGCGCTGCCGCCTGGCCGGCTACACCCCGCCGGCCGCGCGTGGCCGCAAGCCCTCGGCGCCGAGCAAGCCATGAGCATGGAAACCATAGGCATTGTCGGCGTCGGCATCATGGGCGGCGCCTTCGCGGCCAACCTGCGTGCCGCCGGGCATCCGCTGGTGGTCTACGACGTTTCTCCGGACGCCCTGGCGCGGGTCCAGGCGCTCGGCGGCAGCATCGCCGCAAGCCCGGCAGAAGTGGGCGAGCAGGCGCGCGTGGTCATTACCTCGCTGCCGACCGAATCGGCCCTGCACGAGGCCATCGGCGGTGAACGCGGCTTGACCAAGAGCCGGGCCCATCCGGTTGTGGTGGAAATGAGCACCATGCGGCTCAACATCAAGGAAGGCGCGCGAAAGGCGCTGGCCGATGCGGGCAAGACCATGCTCGACTGTCCGGTCAGCGGCACCGGCGCGCAGGCTGCGAAAAAGGACCTGGTGGTGTTCGGCAGCGGCGACCGCGCCGCTTGGGACAGTGTGGCCGGGATTTTCCCCGGGATGGCGCGCCAGCAACATTACCTGGGCGAGTTCGGCAACGGCAGCAAGATGAAGTACCTGGCCAATGTGCTGGTCAACATCCACAACGTCGCCGCGGCGGAAACCTTCGCGCTGGCGGGACGCGCCGGGATGGACCTGTCCACGGTGTACGAAGTCCTCAAGGATTCCGCCGGCACCTCGCGGATGTTCCAGATCCGCGGTCCCTTGATGCTGGCGCAGGATTACGACAATCCCACCGCGCGCATCGGCATGTACATGAAGGACCTGGACATCATCGGCGAGTTCGCGGCCAACCTGCGTTGCCCGACGCCGCTGTTCAATGCAGCCACGCAGTTGTACTACGCGGCGCTCAACAACGGCCGGGCCGACCAGGACACCGCCGCCGTTTGCGCGGTGGTCGAGGGCCTGGCCGGCATCACCCGGCCGTAGTGATCCCGCCTTTCCCCGGCGCCTGACACCGGGATTCCCGCCTTTCCCCGGCGCCTGACACCGGGATTCCCGCCTTTCCCCGGCGCCTGACGCCGGGATTCCCTTCGCCCCGCCGGTCATTCGTCGCGATTCTGTTCGCCGGCGCACCGACGGGCGCGCCTTTCCCGCCTACGCTGTGCACCATGCCGGACAACGCGCGTCGCGTTGCGCCGGCTGACGCGCCGTGCGCAATGCCATGGCGTGAAGCGACTTCCACTTTCTCAGGACTGATGATGAACCGTTCCCTGTTGGCCGTAGCTCTCCTTGCCGCACTCGCCACAAGCGCATGCGACCAAAAGCCCACCGTGGTGACTGTGCCGGCGACCCCGGCGCCGGTGGCCGTACCCGGACCTCCCGGTCCGCAGGGCGCGGCTGGAGCCACCGGGAATACCGGTTCCACCGGCATGTCCGGTTCGACCGGCGCGACAGGCGATACCGGCGCGACAGGCAGCAAGGGCGGTGAAGGCGAAAAGGGCGAGGCCGGCAAGACTGGCGGCAGCTCCACGGTGATCGTGGTTCCGCCGGCGCCACCTGAGCCGGCCAAATGACGCGCCCCATCCACCTTCAATAGGAGACTGTCATGGGCCTTGGCACGATATTGCTGGTTGTACTTGTCCTCCTCCTGGTCGGCGTTATCCCGACCTGGCCGCATAGCCGGAGCTGGGGTTATGGCCCCAGCGGTGGTCTCGGAATCGTGGTCATCATCGTTCTTGTCCTGCTTTTGACCGGCCGGATGTAGCCGCATGGCGAATCACGTGGCCTGCCTGCCGCGCGGTTCGTTGTTGATGTGCCTGCTGGTGCTTGCACAGGCTGGTTGTGGCGGTGTCGCCAGCTTGCCGATCGAATCCGGCATCGGTCCGACGCCGGTGTTGCCGGCGGCGCAGTCGTCACTGATTCCAACGGTCAACATCGCGCCGGCGACGGGTTGGCCGGTTGGCGCGAAGCCGTTGGCCGCGGCCGGGATGCGGGTGGATGCCTATGCGACCCGCCTGGACCACCCGCGCTGGATTCATGTACTTCCCAATGGCGACGTTCTGGTCGCTGAAACCAATGGCCCTGTCCGGCCTGGCAATGCGACCGGCATCAAGGGCTGGGTGATGGGGCTGGTGCAAAAGCGTGCGGGTGCGGCGGTCGCCAGCGCCAACCGGATCACGCTGTTGCGTGATGCCGACGGTGACGGCGTGGCCGAGTTTCGCAGTGTCTTGCTGGAAGCCCTCAATTCGCCGTTCGGCATGGCGCTGGTGGGCGAACATCTCTATGTGGCCAATTCCGACGCCGTCCTGCGCTTTCCCTATGCGACCGGACAGACGCGCATCAGCGCGCCCGGCGCCGTGCTGCTGGCGTTGCCGGCTGGCGACATCAACCACCACTGGACCAAGAACCTCATCGCAAGCGAGGATGGCGGGCGGCTCTATGTCACCGTCGGCTCCAACAGCAACGTGGCTGAAAACGGCATGCAGGCGGAGGCCGGGCGGGCTGCCATCTGGGAGGTGGAACTGCCCGGTGGCGCACATCGCGTCTTCGCCTCCGGGCTGCGCAATCCCAACGGCATGGCATGGACGGCCGCGACCTTGTGGACCGTGGTGAACGAGCGCGATGAACTGGGCAGCGATCTGGTGCCTGACTACCTGACCTCGGTGCGCAAGGGCGGGTTTTACGGCTGGCCCTACAGCTATTTCGGACGCAACCTGGACGTTCGGGTGCGTCCGCAACGCCCCGACCTGGTGGATGTCGCAATCATTCCGGACTATGCGCTCGGTTCGCATACGGCATCGCTGGGGCTCGCGTGGTCGCGTGGCAACACATTGCCGGCGGAGTTCGCCGAGGGCATGTTCATCGGGCAACATGGATCCTGGAACCGGCGACCGCATTCTGGGTACAAGGTGGTCTTCGTGCCGTTTGCGCAGCAGTGGCCGTCGGGTGACGCGCCGCTGGATGTGCTGACCGGCTTCCTGAGCGCTGAAGGTGAAGCGTACGGCAGGCCGGTCGGCGTGGTGATCGACGGTCGAGGGGCTCTTCTGGTCGCCGACGATGTGGGCAACGTGATCTGGCGCGTGACGCCGGCACGCTGAACGCATGAAATTTTCCATGTCATCGATGCCCTGGCTCAAATGGCTGGCCGTGACGCTGTGCGCGGCAATCGCGCTGCCGGTGCTGTTCGTTGCGTTGTTCGGCTGGAACTGGCTGCGCGCCCCGATCGAGCGCATGGTCCAGGAGAGGACCGGGCGGGCGTTGACCATTGGTGGTGACATGGAGGTCAAACTGGCATGGCCGGCGCCGCGTGTCCACGCTTTCGGCGTGCGGTTTGCCAATCCAGCCTGGGCACGCGAAAAGGACATGCTGGTGGCGGAGGCGGTCGAGTTGTCGGTGAGCGTGCCACAGCTGCTGGCCGGCACCCTGATGTTCCCGGAGGTGCGGCTCGTGCGCCCGGCGGTGTTCCTGGAAACCGGCAGCAACGGGCGCAGAAACTGGTTGCTTGACCTCGGCCAGCAGGATGCCAGTGCATATGCGCGGATCGGCAGGCTGTCGCTTGACCGCGGCCTGCTCGGATACGAGGATGCGGACGGCAACACCCGTCTTCGATCGGATATCTCGAGTACGTCGGGCACCACCGGCAGCGACGGCACTACATTCAGGGTCGAGGGAAAGTATCGGGGGCTGGCCGTCAAGGCCAGCGGCAACGGTGGCCCCGTATTGGCGCTCGTCGATGCGGGCAAGCCCTACCCCCTCAAGATTGACGCGACCGTGGGCCCCACGCTGGTAAAGGCTGACGGCACCATCACCGGGCTTGCCAGCCTTGCCGCGGTCGACATGCAGATCGGCCTGACGGGGAGCAGCCTCGATGAACTGTTTTTCCTGCTGGGGATCGCGCTTCCCGCCACACGTGGCTATTCGACCGCCGGGCGCCTGGTGCATAGTGGCATTCACTGGCGCTATGAGAAATTCAGCGGCAGGATCGGCGGCAGCGACATCGCCGGGTCGGTCGACGTCACCACCGGCGGCAAGCGACCAGTGCTGGTTGGTGAACTGGTTTCGCAGCGGCTGGATATCCAGGATCTCGGGCCGGTGGTCGGCGCGCGGCCCGGCAGCATCAAGCGGGCCAGGTCAGCGGCCGCTATCGCGGCGGGTCGACCAGCGGCACCGACCGCCGCTCAAGCCGCGGTGGCGGCTGGAAGGTCCACGCACGTCCTTCCCGACCTGCCGTTCAAGACCGACCGCTGGAACAGCGTCGACGCCGAGGTGAAGCTGACGGCGCGCAGCATTGTCGGCGCGGGCAGTTGGCCGCTCGACAACGTCGTCGTGCGTCTGAGCCTGCGCGACGCGGTCTTGAAGCTGGAGCCGCTCGACTTCGGCATGGCGGGAGGGCATCTCAACGCCGATATCAGCCTGGACGGGCGTGCCGATCCGATTCGTGCGAGCGCCCGTGTGCGCGTGCGCGACATGCGCATCGCCCGGCTGTTTCCGGATGTGGCGCTGAACCGCAACAGCGTCGGCCGGATCAATGGCGAAGTCAACCTGGTCGGTAGCGGAAATTCGGTCGGCCGGATGCTCGCCACCTCGCGCGGCAAGGTACGCCTGGCCATGGCGCGGGGCGAGATCAGCCGATTGATGATGGAACGGGCAGGCCTGCACCTGTGGGAAATCCTGGAAATCAAGATGACCAGGGACAAATTGATACATGTGCGGTGCGGGGTCGCGGACTTCGATATCGCCGCGGGTGTCATGCAGGCCAATGTGCTGATCTTCGATACCGAGGTCACCACCATCAGCGGCACCGGCAGCATCGACCTGGGCAGCGAGAAGCTTGACCTGCTCCTGAACCAGAAGACCAAGAACACCAGCCCGGTGTCGCTGCGCAGCCCGATCCACGTGCGTGGGACGCTCGCAAGCCCGGAGGTGCGCGTCGACCGCGGCCGCATGGCCGCGCGGGCCATCGGCGCAGTCGCGCTGGCGATCATCAATCCATTGCTGGCGCTGATTCCGCTGATCGATGCGGGCCCGGGCAAGGACAGCGACTGTCGCAACATCCTGCATGGAAAATCGGAGCCCGCACATGCAGCGCTTCAATAACCTCAAGATGCTTGTGGCCCTGGCTTGGCTGCTGATCGGGGCAGGTTGCGCAACCCTGCCGGACGCCGCAGCCATTATCGAGCAGCACAGCGCGCAAACCGCCAGGTTCGACAACGCGCACGGTCCGATGTCCGCCGCGCGGAGCGCGGCGATTGTTGCTGAACTCAAGCGCAAGTCGGGCGATATCGACATCCTGGACAAGCAAATCGCGCTGGAACAGGCGATCAGCGGCAGCCCGTTGGTGGTAGGCAACAAGGTCACGCTGCTGCAGGACGGCCCGGCCACCTATTCGGCGATGTTCGCGGCCATCGATCGTGCGACCGACAACATCAACCTGGAGACCTATATCCTCGAGGATGACGATGTGGGGCGGCAGTTTGCCGACCTGCTGCTGGCGAAACGGGCGCAGGGCGTGCATGTCAACCTGATTCACGACAGTTTCGGATCGTTGCAGACGCCCAAGGCTTTTTTCGACCGCCTGGCTGCGGGTGGCGTCGAGGTGGTCGAGTTCAATCCGGTCAATCCGCTCAACGCCGGATCGTCGTGGATGCCGAATCACCGCGATCACCGCAAGCTGCTGGTGGTCGACGGCCGTACCGCGTTTGTCGGCGGGATCAACATCAGCAGCGTCTACTCCTCGGGCTCGATCTCGCGTCGGCCGGGTCGAGTGGCAGGCGGTGCCTGGCGGGATACGCATGTGCAGATCGAAGGCCCGGCGGTCGCCGAATTCCAGAAGCTGTTCGTCGCGTCGTGGGTCAAGCAGCGCGGCAGCGCGCCTGCCGCGAAGCAATACTTCCCGACCCTCAAGGCGGAAGGGCGCGATATCGTGCGTGCGATCGGCAGTACGCCGGACGATCCCTACAGCCAGATCTACCTGACCCTGCTGTCGGCAGTGGCCAATGCGGAACGTGAGGTCTTTCTCACGATCGCCTATTTCGTCCCCGATCCGCGCCTGCTGAAGGCACTGACCGACGCGGCCACGCGGGGTGTGGATGTGAGGCTGATCCTGCCGGACCGCAGCGACTCGGCGACGGTGTTTCATGCCGGCCGTTCCCACTATGGCGCGCTCCTGGCGGCCGGGGTGAAGGTCTACGAGCGCGGCGGTGCGCTGCTGCATTCCAAGACCGCGGTGATCGACGGGGTGTGGTCCACCGTGGGCTCGACCAATCTCGACTGGCGCAGCTTTCTGGACAACGACGAGGTCAATGCCGTGGTGCTGGGGCGCGATTTCGGCCTCAGGATGCAGCAGATGTTCGCTGCCGACCTCAAGGCCTCGACGCCCATCCTCGGCCAGGCATGGGAGAAGCGCTCGCCGCTCCTGCGCCTCAAGGAGTGGCTGGCCCGGCTGGGGGAGCGCCTGCTCTAGCCGGGCGCCAGGACCTGGCGGTCTCGCCGCAAAAGCGCGCCAGTTCCTCAAGTGCTGCGGCGACGGCCAACGCGGCAGCGCTTGCGCCACCTGCGGGATCGTCGCTGGCGGCCCCGGTGGTGATGTCGAATTCGCGCCAGGCGACCACGCGCCGGCTGGTGCTTTCCACCAGGTCGGCGCGCAGCGTGAAACGCACCCGCGAAGGGCCGCTGCCGAACTCCTGCTGCAGGCGGATGATGGTGGTGTCGAGCCGCAAGCCGCCGGACGCCGAGCTCGGTGTCGGCACCACGGCGCGAAAAGCTTCGCTGCCGGCGACCGCGGCGACGATCAGGGGCACCAGCATGCGCGCCGGTGTGTCGATCCACTCATTGTGGGCGAAATACTCGAGCTTCTGCGCCGTGCGCACGTAGATCATGCGGCGGCTGTCGAAGCCCGCGGCGGCATGCGGCGGTGTGACGACCAGCGTCAGCGCGGATTCCGGGAAGCGCCGGAAAGGGAGCGGGACTTCAGTCTTGCTCGCGGCCTGGTCGAGCGAATAGAAGGCGGGCGGCGGGGTCGTAGTCGTGCGCAGCGTGCTGCAGGCGCTCGCCGTGCCCAGCAGCAGGGCGCAGCCGCACAGGCGCAAGGTCTTCCGGACATCGAACGGGTTCATGGCTGGCGACTCTCCATCGGGGCTTCTCCAGGACCGTCCGGCACCGGGCGGCGCCCGAACAACAGCCCCGCGGGATTGCGCTCGGTCTGCTCCGAAAGCCGGCGCAGCGAGGTCGACAGGACGGACAATTCGCCCAGCAGGCGCTCGAGTTCCGGCAAGGTCTCGTTGGTGAAGCGCTTGACATCGGCCCCGACTGCCTCCACCGTCTTGCCCGCCGCAGTGCTGGCGTCGCCTGCCTGGGAGCCCATTTTCTCGACCGCTGCGGCACTGCGCCCGACGCGCTCGATGACAGGGCCGAGCTGCGCGGCAATCCGCGCGCTGCCTTCGAAGGTGCGGGCCGCGCTTGCAATGCCGGTGTCGATCGAATCCTTGCGCGTCGCCACGGTGCGTGCCACGGTGGCGATATCGGCCAGTGCATTGCGCAGCGCGGTACGGTTTTCGTCGCTCAGTACCGCATCGATGTGGCTGGACGTGCTGTCGAGCTTGGCCAGCACGGTGGTAAGCACGTTCTCCAGGCGCGCGCTGAGCGAAGGCTTGGTGCGGATCGTCGGCGGGCTGCCGTCAGGGCCCGGCCGCAGCAGCGGGGAATTGCGCAGGCCGCCGCTGAGTTCCACGTAGGCGATGCCCGTCAAGCCCTGCACCTTGAGCACCGCGACGGTGTCTTCGCGGACTGGCGTGCCCGTCTCGATGGCGAACAGCAGGTTGACACGCTGGGGGTCGACCGCATCCAGGCGAATCTCGTCCACGCGCCCGACGTCCACGCCGTTGAACTTGACCGGTGCGTTGAGGTTGAGCCCGGCCACCGATTCGTCTTCCACCGCCAGGTAGTAGTCGAAGCTCTTGCGGGTCGCCCCGCCGGAGGCGAGCCACAGCACACCCGCCACCAGGGCCGCCCCGAGGGTGAGAACGAATCCGCCCACCAGGGCGTAGTTCACCTTGGTTTCGATGCCGCTCTCCCGTTGCCCGCGTTGATCACGCCCTCTGCCACCGGCCCGGCGTCTGGCCGGGCGGCGCGGCCGCGCGGACCTTCGAAGTAGCGCCGTATGTCGGGGTCGTCGATGGCGGCGAGTTCTGCCATCGAGCCGCTCGCCTTGACCTTGCCTGCGGCCAGCACGGCGACCCGATCTGCCACCTGCCAGAGGAGGTCAAGGTCGTGCGTAACCATCACGATGGTCATTCCGAACAGTTCACGCAGGGTCCGCACCAGCTGGTCGACACCCGCGGCGCTTTCCGGGTCGAGTCCCGCGGTCGGTTCGTCAAGAAACAGCAGTTCAGGATCAAGCGCCAGGGCACGCGCCAGCGAAGCGCGCTTGAGCATGCCACCCGAGAGTTCCGCCGGATACTGTTCCAGCACCTGCGGGGACAGGCCGGTCATCTCCAGCTTCCATGCGGCGATCTCGTCGATCAGGTCGCTCGCGAGGTCGGTATGTTCGCGCAGCGGCAGCCCGACGTTTTCATGAACGGTCAGCGCGCCGAACAGGCCGCCATGCTGGAACATCACGCCCCAGCGGCGGCGCAGCGCCAGTGCGTCGGCATCCTCGATGTCCTTGAGATCGACACCCAGTACCCGGATGTCGCCGGCGTCCGGGCGCTGCAACAGGATCAGTTCACGCAGCAGGGTCGATTTGCCGGAGCCGCTGCCGCCGATCAATGCGAACACCTGGCCGGCGCCTACCTCGAGGTCGAGGCCGTCATGCACGACATGTGCGCCAAAGCGGGTCGATACGCCGCGTACCTCGATGGCATTGGATGCGCTCGCGGCCGGCATGTCAGAGCCCCAGCTTGCTGAAGGCGACCGAGAAGATCGCATCCGCCACGATCACCAGGAATATCGCCTCCACCACGCTGCGGGTGGTCTGGCGCCCGACGCTTTCGGCGCCGCCGCGGGTGCGGAAACCCTCGAAGCAACCTACCAGCGCGATGATGGCGGCGAATGCCGGCGCCTTGCCGATGCCGACCATGAGGGTGGTGACGCTGACCGCTTGCGCGATGCGATCGATGAAGTCGGCGCGGCTTACGCCCAGCTGCGCCTGCGCCATCAGCATGCCGCCGAACACGCCCAGCACATCGGCGAAGACCGTCAGGAGCGGCAGCGCGATCATCAGGGCGATGACCTTGGGCAGCACCAGCAATTCCAGCGGCGCGATGCCGATGGTGCGCATGGCGTCGATTTCCTCGGTCACCGCCATGGTGCCGATCTGCGCGGCATAGGCCGAGCCGGAGCGTCCGGCGACGATGATCGCGGTGATCAGGGGCGCGAACTCGCGCAGCATTGAAACGCCCACCAGGTCGGCGACGAAAATGCTGGCACCGTAGCGGCGCAATTGGTCGGCGCCCTGGTAGGCCACCACGATGCCAAGCAGGAAGGACAACAGGCCGACAATGGGCAGCGCGTCCAGGCCGGCGGTGCGGATGTTGAAGAGGATGGGGCGCCAGCGGATGCGTCGCGGCCGGCGCATCTGCGCGCCAAAGGCATGCGCCGACTCACCGACAAAGGACAGGAATGCGATGACGACGGCGGAAGCGGCGACGGCGCCTTGGCCGAAGCCTGCCAGCCGTGCCACCCCGAAGCCTGGCCGCACGGGCGGCTTGTCGCGGGTCTTGTCCGCTTGGGCCGACACCGATTCAAGAAGGCGCGCGAACCTGGCCTGCAGGCCATGCGGCGTGACCCGGCAGCCTTGCTTGCGCATGTGTGACAGGAAGGCCTGCAATACCCAGGCCCCGGCCGTGTCGAACGCGCATACCTTGCTGCAGTCAGCGCTGGCCTCGCGCGCCGGCCCTGCGCGCCAGCCTTGCAGGACGGGTTGCAACCGGTCGATGCCGTATGCGGTCCAGGCGCCGGACAATTCGAGGTCGGGCGGCGCGGGCTGCGTGATGGCGGCAGGCGCCGTCGACAATATGGACATGATCGAACGGCAGGCTATTCCGATCGCCGGCGTCGATCTGTACGCCAGCGAACAGGACGACTGCCGCCAAGGTCCGGGCGGGGTGCCTACTTCGTGGCGACCTCGATGAGCACGATCAGGTGTTCCGGCTTGTAGGGCTTGTGCAGCAGGCGGCGCACGCCGGCCTCGTTGGCGGCACGGGTCAGTTCATCATTGATCACGCTTGAGACCATTACGCAAGGCAGATGCGGATGCTTGTCGCGCAATGCGCGCGCCACGTCCATGCCGTCGGGGCCGGGCATGCGGTGGTCGGTGATCACCAGGTCCCACGCTTCCGGGGTGGCGTCGACAGCCTTCAGCGCCTCGACGGAATCAAGGAAAGTGGTCACCTTGTGCCCCTTGCGCTCGCAGATGGACTTCACCAGGAAGGCGAAGTTCTCGTCGTCGTCGAGGTAAAGGATGCGTTTGCCGGGTGGCTTTTCTGACGGCGCATTCATGGAGGGATTCCGGCTTGGACGCGGTACGATGCGGCGGAGGTGGCAATAATACCGGTTGAATTGCCAGCCCGTGAGCAGTGCTGTTCCCTCGGTGCGATCGCCGGAGCCCAGTCGCTGTCTGGTTTGCGTGGAAATGCTCCGGCAATGTTGGAGTGGTCAGGCGTGATCGACGTTCAGGCGAAATCTTCAGGAGGTGTGGCGTGATGACTCCGTCCGAGATCCGTGAATCGTTCGGGGAGGAGTACCCGGAAGCGATCACGTTCAATGGCATCCGCATGGTACTTGTGACGGACGGGCGCTTTTCCCGCACTTACTCCAGCAGTTCCCATTGCATGAGCTACATGCTGAACAGGATTCAGGTAGAGGGAGTGGACTTCAGCCTCGAGCAACTCGAAACCGAATGGCCGGGCTGGTCTGATTCCGAACGCCTGGACTTTTGCAATTCTTGCAGCTGTTTTTGGGGTCGCCCGGATTTCGCAGACATGCTGCGAATCGTCATGAATTCAGGTGATCCTGTCTATATAGCCACCACCGCTTCGTCAGTTGCAGCAAGGTTGCCGACACAGGAAGCGTATGCATTTCTTGAACAGGCCTTGCAGGAGTCGGAGGGCGACAGCGAAAACATCGTGCAGGCGATCGCCCAGATCGGCCAGCCCGGCGCCATCGATCTCGTTCGCCGACATCTGGAGCGTGCCTGGTCGCGGCGCGGCCTGATGCTGGATCATTTTTCCCAAAATCGGAACGCATCTGAAGCGGTCGTGACCATAAAGTACCTGATCGTGATGGGCGCGCCTGCGTCCGAATTCGAGGCGAAAGCGCGATTGCTGGCGTCCCATCCTTGCAAGTTCAACCGCGACCTATGCAGTTTCAACTTGCGAGATTTCTTCGGCTGGCTGCCAGAGCCCACGCCGCACGAACTAAACCTGCGATCGGGGCTTGAAGTGGATTCCGCGAGTGGCGCGATAGTAAGGTCCCAGCCGGAACAGCCCAATCCGGATCCGGAGTATGCGGATGAGTGTGATGCGGCGCTGTTGAGCGCTTTTCAATTCGCCGCGAACAGGCGGCATGAATCTGTTTCGCTGGAGCATCTGCTCGCAGGATTGCTCAATGACGCTTCCGTTCAGGGAATATTGATTGATATGGGAGCTGACCTCAGCGCGTTGCGTTCATGTCTGACGAATCGGATCGATGACAGGAGCCCAATCGCGGAAAGTATGGATAGAAACGGCCCGGCCATGGATGATGCGTGTGGCGACGTCCTGGGTTGGGCGACTTCATTCGTGCGCTGGCATGCATCCACCGGCAGCCAAATTGAAGGGACCGATTGCTTGCTCGCCCTGTTTGACCGGACCGAATCGCGTGCGGTCGACTGTCTGAGCGGGCAAGGCATTTTTCGGCAAGACTTCGTCAAGCGCCTGGCCTCCAAGTACCCTGGCTTGAGTTCGGGCATGTTCCGATGAGCGGACATCGGAGTCCAAACGCTTCGCGCAGTTCCTAGCCAGCCGACCGCTCCAACTCGCGCATCACAGCATTCCCCATTTGCGCGGTTGACACTGACGGGCCACCTTCCGCAGCAATGTCGCGAGTACGTACACCGGCTGCCACTACGCGTTCCACCGCCGCTTCGAGAAAGCGCGCCTCCTGCGGCAGGCCGAAAGTATGCGTGAGACACATCGCGAAGCTCAGGATGGAGCCGAGCGGATTCGCTACACCCTGTCCCGCGATGTCGGGCGCGCTTCCATGGATGGGCTCGTAGAGCGCCTTGCGCCCGGACTCGGCCGGGGCGCTGAGAGACGCGGAAGGCATCATGCCGATCGAACCCGCCACCATCGCGGCGCAATCCGAGAGGATGTCGCCGAACAGGTTTTCGGTGACCAGCACGTCGAACTGGCGCGGGTTTCGCACCAGTTGCATGGCGCAGTTGTCCACATACATGTGGGTCAGCTCCACGTCGGAGAACTCCGCCTTGTGCAGGGCAATCACGGTCTCGCGCCACAGCTGGCCGTTTTCCAGCACGTTGGCCTTGTCCACAGAGCACAGGCGGCCCGAGCGGGTGCGCGCCAGTTCGAAGGCGGCGCGGGCGATGCGGGTGATCTCGCGCTCGGTGTAGGTCATGGTATTGACCACACGCCTGCTGCCGTCAGCCAGAGTCTCGATGCCGCGCGGCGTGCCGAAATACACGCCGCCGGCCAGTTCGCGCACCAGCACCATGTCGGTACCGGCCAGCACCTCGGGGCGCAGCGTGGAGGCGTCTTCCAGTGCCTTGAGCGTGCGCACCGGACGCAGGTTGATGAACAGGTCCAGTTCGCGGCGCATGCGCAGCAGTTGGTCGACCTTGCTTTCCGCCGGGGGAATGGCGTCGTACTCGGGAGAACCGATGGCGCCAAACAGGATGGCGTCGCTCCCGGTCACCTTTTGCCACGTGGCGTCGCGCATCAGGCTGCCGTGGGCTTTCCAGGCGGCCACGCCGAACAGTTCCTCCTGCAGGTCCACCTGCAGGCCGCGATGCGTGGCGAACCAATCGACCACCCGGCGCGTTTGTGCCAGGATTTCCGGGCCGATGCCGTCACCGGCCAGGATCAGCAGTTTCTTTTTGAGAGGCGTGTCGGTCTGGCGGTAGATCCATGGGCGCGCCAGTTCGTCCCGGCGGCGGAAGTCTTCAATCTGCGCGCGGTCGCGCAGCGTGATGCCGATCTCGTCCAGGCCCGCCAGCAAAGCCTCGCGTCGCTCGGGTTCGATGCTGAAGGTCACCATACGTCCCGCCGGGGTGGTGACGGTACAGGCTTGCAGGTCGACAGTGATGCGCGGCGTTTCGCAGGTTTCCAGTTCGGCCGCGATGGCGTTGACCTCCGCCACCGGCAGGCGCACCGGCAAGAGCCCGTTCTGGAAGCTGTTGGCGTAAAAAATGTCGCCGAAGCTGGGTGCGATCACCGCGCGAATTCCCCAGTCGACCAGCGCCCACACAGCATGCTCGCGCGAGCTGCCGCAGGCGAAGTTTTCGCCGGCCACCAGGATCTCGTTGCCCTGGTAGCGCGCCTGGCTGGTCGGGAATTCCGGGTTGGGCTGGCCGTCCGGCAAAAAGCGCATGACCTCCAGGCAGTAGGGTGCGAGTTCGCCGCGCGTGAACGCCACCAGGCGGTCGATGCGGATGATCTGGTCGGTGTCGACATTGGCGCGCATCAGCGGCGCCGCCGTCGCCGTGACGGAAGTGAACGGTTTCATAAGGTGCGTACGTCGACGATGCGGCCAGTCACCGCGGCGGCGGCGGCCATGGCCGGGCTCACCAGGTGGGTGCGTGCGCCGGGGCCCTGGCGGCCGACGAAATTGCGGTTGGTGGTGGAGATGGAGCGCTGGCCGGGGGCGACGGTTTCGCCGTTGGCGGCCACGCACATCGAGCAGCCCGGCTTGCGCCACTCGAAGCCGGCGGCGAGAAATACGCGATCCAGACCTTCGGCCTCGGCCTGGCGGCGCGTCTCTTCCGAACCGGGCACTACCCAGGCGGTTACACCGGATGCGACCCGGCGACCTTCGGCGACCTTCGCGGCGGCGCGCAGGTCGGAGATGCGGCTGTTGGTGCAGGAGCCGATGAATACCCGATCCACCGGCGTGCCGGCGATGCTCTGGCCGGGAACCAGGCCCATGTAGTCCAGCATACGCTGCATGGCTTCACGGCGGTCCGGGTTGGCCGCGCTGGCCGGGTCCGGCACGCGGCCATCCACGGGCAGCACGTCCTCGGGGCTGGTGCCCCAGGTGACCTGCGGCACGATCTGTGCCGCATCGAACACATGTTCCACGTCGAAGCGCGCGCCATCATCGCTGGGCAGGGTGCGCCACTGCGCCACGGCAGCGTCGAACAAGGCGCCCTTGGGGCTGAAGGGCTTGTCCGCCAAGTACTCGTAGATGTTCTCGTCGGGTGCCACCATGCCGACCTTGGCCCCCATCTCGATGGACAGGTTGCAAAGGGTGAGCCGCGCTTCGGGTCCGAGGGCACGCACCGCGCTGCCGGCGTACTCGACCGCATGGCCGCGCGCGCCGGCCGTGCCGAGCTTGCCGATGGCGAAGAGGATCATGTCCTTGGCGGTGACGCCGGCTCCAAGCGTGCCTTCGAAGCGGATGCCCATGGTGCGCGGGCGGCGCTGGCGCAAGGTCTGCGTGGCCAGCACATGCACCACTTCGCTGGCGCCGATGCCGAAGGCCAGCGCGCCGAAGCCACCATGGGTGCAGGTGTGGCTGTCCGGGCAGACGATCAGGCTGCCGGGGAGGGTCAGGCCCTGCTCGGGGCCGACCACGTGCACGATGCCTTGCGCGGGCGAATCGAGGTCGAACAGGCGTATGCCCGCCCAGGCGGTGCCGCGCCGTAGCGACCGCACCAGGCGCCCGCCCGGCGCGTAGGTGTCGGTATTGCGGCCAGGCGCGCTCGACATGGCGTGGTCGGGCGTTGCGAACGTGAGGTCGGGGCGCGCCACCGAGCGGCCACTGGCGCGCAGGTCGGCGATGCGCGGGCCGCCTTCGAGGTCATGCAACAGGTGCCGGTCCACATGCAGCAGACTCACGCCTTCGCCCAGTTCGCGGATGGCGTGCATGGCCCAGATCTTGTCGAACAGCGTCGCCGGCGCCTGGCCGGTGGCGGCGGTAACCATGCTTATCCCCTTGCGATCGAGCCGACATCGGCGATGGTTTCAAGCTGCATCAACTGCTCGAACAGCGCCTCGCCTGCGATGCCCGGCGCACCTGCCACGCAATCGAGAAACTTGGTGCGCAATTCCTCGCGCGTCACGGGCGATCCGGCGTCACCACGCGTATCGGCCACCTCGCCGCTGTCGTAGACCCTGCCGTCGGCGGTTTCCACCACCACGCGATCGCTGGCCGACAGGCTGGGCTCGGTGGGGCAGACGGTGTTTGTTGTGGCGATCTGCACCCGCCCGAAGATTGAACGTACTTCAGGCCGGTTGACAAAGCCGTCAGTGAGTTCGGCCAGCCCCACCTTGCGCGATACCAGCGCCGCCGCCACCGCGAATTGCAGGCTGAACTTGGCTTCCAGCCCGGTCACCGGCGCATGGTTGCGCAGCATCGAGGCCTGGGCAATGCCGATGGTGGCCCGTACCTGCGTGACGTGATCCGGTTTCAGGTCGTGCGCCTTGATCAGGTCGAGCATGGCATCCACCGTGCGATGGGCGCCGAAACACATCGGGTACTTCTTGACCGCCAATCCCGTGGTGGCGATGCGCAGGGTCTTGCCGAGTCCGGCTGCCGGCGATTCACGGTCGGTGCGGCCTGCGGGCGAAAGCGCGGCGAGGAAGCCCGCCGGGTGTTCGAGCGCATCGCCGGAGGCCGTCATGCCGGCCTGCGCGAGATCGACCGCATCGATGCCATGGGCTGCGGCCTGGCCGGCGTGGAAGGGTTTGGTCATGCTGCCGAAGTTGGCGATCAGCCCTGCGGCCATGCTGCCGGCGATCGCGAGTGCCATGCGTGCGGTCGCGGCATCGAGCTTGCGCGCTGCGGAGATGGCAGCGGCCACCGCCACCACACCGAAAATCGCGGTCGGATGCCAGCCCTTGATGTGCAGGCGGTCCTGCTCGCGGCCGCACAACTCGGCCCAGGTTTCATAGCCAACCACATAGGCGCGCATCAAGGTGGCCCCATCGAGGTGCGCATGCTCGCCTTCGGCCAGCAGCGCCGGCACCAGCACCACGCTGGGGTGGCCCATCAGACCGACGTCGTCGTAGTCAAGTGCATGGCCGGAGGTGGCGTTGACCAGTGCCGCGTCGCGCGTTGGCGCGCGATGCGCGCCCAGCAAAAGGCGCGCATCCTGGCGGGTGGAATGGCGCGACTCCACCAACTTGCGCACGATGTGCGTGACCGGTTCGTCGCGCCCGGCCAGCATTACGCCGACGGTATCGACGAAGCCGGTGCGCACCGTGCGCAAGACCTTGTCATCGAGGAGCAGGCGTTCGGGGTGGGCGATGAAATCCGCCAGTTGTTCGGTCAATCCGCTCATGCGGCTCTCCGGTGTTGCTGCTTGTAGGTTCTAGTACGAACGCGGCATACCCAGCACATGCTCGCCGATGTAGGCCAGAATCAGGTTGGTGGAAATCGGCGCGGTGCGCTGGATGCGCGCTTCGCGCCAGCGGCGCTCGACGTCGTACTCCTTGGCATAGCCGAATCCGCCATGGGTCTGCATGCAGGCTTCGGCTGCGCTCCAGGCGGCTTCCGCCGACAGCAGCTTGGCCAGGTTGGCGTCCTCGCCGCAGGGCAGGCCGGCTTCGAACAGGGCCGCGGCCTTGCGCACGATCATGTCGGCGCCCTGCAGTTCCGCGTAGGAACGTGCGATCGGGAACTGGATGCCCTGGTTCTTGCCGATCGGGCGATCGAACACGACACGCTCGTTGGCGTAGGCGGTGGCGGTACGGATGAACCACTGCGCGTCGCCAAGCGATTCATGCGACACCAGGATGCGCTCGGCGTTCATGCCGTCCAGGATGCAGCGAAAGCCCTTGCCTTCCGGACCGATCAGGTTTTCCGCCGGCACCTTCAGACCATCGAAAAAGATCTCGGTGGTGTTGTGGTTGACCATCGCACCGAGCTTGCGGATTTCCATGCCGTTGCCGCGCGCCTCGCGCATGTCCACCAGCAGCACCGAGATACCGTCGGTCTTTTTCTGCACCTGGTCTGCCGGCGTGGTGCGCACCAAGAGCAGCATCAGGTCGGAATACTCGGCGCGCGAGGTCCACACCTTCTGGCCATGCACCACGTAGTGGTCGCCCTGGCGCACCGCACGGGTTTTCAGCTTGGTGGTGTCGGTGCCGGTGGTGGGTTCGGTCACCCCGAAGGCCTGCAGGCGCAGTTCCCCGGAAGCGATCTTCGGCAGGTATCGCGCTTTCTGCTCGGGCGAGCCGTGGCGCAGTACCGTTCCCATGGTGTACATCTGTGCATGGGCCGCGGCGGCGTAGCAGCCGTTGGAATGGCATTCCTGCAGGATCACGCCGGCGGCGCGCAAGGACAGGCCGGCGCCGCCGTATTCCTCGGGGATCAGGGAGGACAGGTAGCCGGCCTCGGTCATGGCCTGGACGAACTCGCTCGGGTAGGCCTCGCGGCGGTCGAGGTCGCGCCAGTAGGTGGCGGGATAGTCGGCGCAGATGCGCCGTACGCCGTCGCGGATCTCCGGGAAATCCTCGCCCAGTGGGACGCTGACGTTTTCGATGTTGGTATCGTTGCTCATGGCTGGCTGGAAATTTCGGGTGGGGTTCAACGCGCCTTGAAGGCGGGCTTGCGTTTCTCGTTGAAGGCGGCCACGCCTTCGAGGCGGTCTTCGGTGGTCACCAGGCGGTTGTAGGCCTCGATCTCGAAGCGGTAGCCGGTGAGGATGTCGGTCTGCAGGCCGTAATGGATGGACTTCTTGGCCTGGCGGATCGACAGGGGACCGTTGCCGGCGATGGTCTCGGCGATCGCCAGGGCGCCGGCCAGCAGTTCCTCGCGCGAGTCGTACACATGGTTGGCCAGGCCCCATTCATAGGCCTGCTGGGCGGGGATCGGCTGGGCGGAGTAGATCATCTGCTTGGCGCGGCGCTCGCCGACCGCGCGCGGCAGGGTCTGGGTGCCGGCGCCACCGGGCATGATGCCCAGTTTGGTCTCGGACAGGGCGAACTTTGCGTCCTTGAAGGTGAGGATGAAGTCGCAGGCCAGTGCGGTCTCACAGCCGCCTCCGAAGGCCGGACCATTGACCGCGGCGATCACCGGTACCACGCATTCGATCAGCGCCATGAAGCCGCGCTCGAACAGTTCGTGCTGTTCCTGCCATTGCTGGTTGGTCATGCCGTTGCGTTGCTTCAAGTCACCGCCGGCGCAGAAGGCGCGGTCGCCGGCGCCGGTCAGCACCACGCAGCGGATATTGGCGGGCGCCACCGTCAGGCGTGTCCACAGGTCGAGCAGGTCATGGCCCATCTGGGTGTTGATCGCGTTGAGCACCTCGGGCCGGTTCAGGAACACCAGCAACACGTGGTTGCCTTGCGGTTCGACCTTGAGGGTTTCGTAGGTCGGAATGCTGAATGTGGAACTCATGGGACCTTCCTTGCGTTGGCGAATACTTCCTTGTTGTCGGCACCCAGCGCCGGCGAGGCGCTGCGCGGCTGCGGCCGCCGGCCGTTGATTGAGACCGGCAGACCGATGATGGGAATGCTCGAACCCGGCACTTCCTGCAGCAGGTCCAGCGCCCGGGTCTGCTCATGCTCGAGCATCTGCTTGGCGTTCTGCACCGGCGCGCAGGGCACGCCTTCGGCGTCGATGCGTGTTTGCCATTCCGCATTGCCATGGCGCAGCATTTCCGGCTCGATCATGCCGTACAGGGTGTCGGCATTGCCGACCCGGTCCGGATTGGTGCGAAAGCGCGCGTCCTCCGCCCATTCGGGGTGGCCGAGCGCGCGGCAAAAGCCCCTGAAAGCCTTGTCGTTGCCGGCGGCCACCACCATCTCGCCATCAGCGGTGCGGTAGGCGCGGTAGGGCACGATGCCGACCTGCCCCGAGCCGGTCTTTTTCGGGATGTTGCCGGAGGCGAGGAATTGGGCAGCATGCAGCGACATCCAGGAAGTGGCGGTCTCGTAGAGCGACACGTCGACCACGCTGCCGATGCCACTGTCCTTGCGCTGCATGAGTGCCGAAAGAATGCCGATCACCGCCCACATGCCGGTACCCATGTCGATCATCGAGGGGCCGACCCGCACCGAAGGCTGGCCTTCGGTGCCGACCACGCTCATGACGCCACCGAAGGCCTGCATCAGCGGGTCATAGCCCGGGCGCTCCGCCAGTGGGCCGCGTGCGCCAAAGGCGCCCATGTTGCAATACACCAGCGAAGGTTTCAGGCCGCGCAGGGTAGCCGCGTCCAGGCCCAGCCCCTCGACCTGGCCGGGGCGCAGGTTCTGCAGTACCACGTCGGCGCGCCCGACGATCAGCTGCAGCAGTGCCTCGCGCGCTTGCGGTTCGCGCAACTTGCTCACCACCGAGCGCTTGTTGCGGTTCAGGGCCTGGAACGAAGCGGAGGCGCCATCGACGAAGGGCGGGCCCCACTTGCGCGCGTCGTCGCCCTCCGGCTTTTCGATCTTGATCACTTCCGCGCCGAGGTCACCGAGGATCTGGCCGGCGAAAGGTGCCGCGACGCTGTGACCGAGTTCGATGACCACAAGCCCGGCGAGGGGGCCCTGCTGCGGTTGTTCCATGAATGTTCTATTCGGTGATGTTGTTGCGGCGGATGAGCTCGCCGCGCTTTTCGAAATCCGCTTTCAGCTGTACGGCGAACTGCTCGGGCGTGTTGGCCACCACCAGCAGGCCGCCATCGTTGAGCTTGGCGGCCACCTCAGGCGCACGCAGCGCCTTGACGATGGAGGCATTGAGGGTTTGCAGCACGGCCGGCGGCAGGCCCGCCGGGCCGAAAAACGCCAGCCAGGACTGCATCTCGAAATCCGGCACCGTTTCGGCAATCGCCGGCACGGCGGGCATGGCGGCCACACGCGCCCTCTCGGTGATGCCCAGCGCCTTCAGCTTGCCGGCCTTGATCTGTGCGGTGACCGCCACCATGCTGGAGAACACCAGCGGCAGCTGGCCACCCAGAACATCGGTGATGGCGGGTGCACCGCCCTTGTAGGCCACATGCACCAGGTCGCTGCCTGCCATCTGGTTCAGCAGCACGCCTGCCAGGTGATGCGGCGAACCGCTGCCGGAACTGCCGTAGGACAGCTTGCCCGGATTCTTTTTCGAGTACTCCAGCAGTTCGGCAATGTTGTTGGGCGGGAAATTCGGGTTGGCGGCCAGCACCAGGATGTTCTTGGCCGCCATGGTGATCGGCGTGGAATCCTTCACCGGATGGAAGGGCGGCGCCTTCATCAGGTGTGCGTTGCCGGAGTGGGTGGCATCGGTGCCCAGCAGGATGGTGTAGCCGTCCGGTGCGGCCTTCATCACCATGTCCGCGCCGATCATGCCGGAGGCACCGGCGCGGTTTTCGACGATCACCGGCTGCTTGAGATCTTCGCTGACCTTTTGCGCCACCATGCGGCCCATGGTGTCGGTGGAGGCACCTGGGCCGTAGGGGACGATCAGGCGGATCGGCTTGGACGGGAAACCCTGCGCTGCGACCGGTCCTGCCCATGCGAAAAATACAGCCAGCAGCGCCGCGATGCTGCGCGCGCAAAGACTCATGGCGATCTCCTCATCTTTTTGTCGTCGTGGCGCACGGGATACGCGCCTTTCGTCCGCAATGTGTACAGCGCCGGGATTTTAGTCCGCTTCTCCAGACTGGCAGGCTATCAGGCAATCTGATCCCCATCATCAATTCAAATAATTTGTGATGTTCCTGCGGGAACCATAGGATCGGCTGCAGCCGATGGCGCACGCGCGCCGTCACGCCCCAGCAAACCACCGTTGAAGGACGCACGATCCATGAACGCCCCCGTTTCCCCTGCCACTCCCGCCAAACCCTCCACCTACGTGCCGGTTCACGAGCCGGTGAACTTCTATTGCGATGGACTGCGTCTCGCGGGGCAGTTCACGCGTGCGGCGGGGGCCAAGGGCGACACGCGCAGCCCGACCGTTGTGTGCCTGCATGGATACTCCGGGCGCAAGGACGTGTACATGCCGGGCTATGTGCGCGAGCTGTCGGCGGCGGGCTACAACACGCTGGATTTCTATCACCGCGGCAATGGCGACAGCGAAGGCGTGCGCCTGCTCAACAAGCCCTGGGACCAGGTGGCCGATGCCCTTGCCGCGCTCATCTACGTGCGCCAGCGCCCTGAAGTCGATGTCGACCGGATCGCCCTCTATGGCACCAGCTGGGGCGGCACCGTCGGCATGGTAGCCGCTGCGCAGGACCCCGGCGTGAAATGTGCCGTCTCGGTGGGCTCGCCGGCAGACGTGGCGCGCTCATGGCGCACCAAACGCACCCATGGCGACTACCTCGACTGGGAAGACCAGCTCAAGGAGGACCGCATCCGTCGCGTCATGACCGGCGAGTCAAAGCGCGTGCCCTATGGCGTGCTGGCGCCTTCGGGGCGCGCCGAGCGCGACTCGATCGACACCATGTACAAGACCGCCGAGGGGTATCCGGAAGGGTATCCGATGGCCAACTACGACCACGGGGTCACCTTCGTCCCGGAAAAGTATGTCGACCAGGTGGCGCCGCGCGCGACGTTGTTCATCCATGCCGAGCGCGACACCATGGTGCCGCTGTTCGAGGGCCAGAGCTTCCACGCGCATGCGCGGGAGCCCAAGCGCCTGATCATCCTCAAGGGTGCCAATCATGTGGATGTGTACGAGCCGCGCAACCAGGCGACGTTCCTCACCGTCGTCGGCCACATGAAGGACTTTTTCGCCGAATATCTTTGAAAATGGCAGACTGAACCGACGCATCCGGAGGCACACATCATGCAGGCTGCACAGCAAAGCGCGGTCAATGAAGGCATCTGGCGCGAGTTCGCGCCCTTTCCTTTCCCAACTTGGGAACTGGAAGGCGTGGAAAGCCACGGCAACATCTATCTCATCGGCGGCATCACCAACGCCTGGGGCGCCAAGTCCGGCTGGGTGCCCAACCGCATGGTCTACGCCTACGACCCGAAGGCGGACGAATGGATCCGCAAGGCGCCGATCCCGGCCGGCATACATCACATGGCCCTGGCAG
Organism: Burkholderiales bacterium; assembly: GCA_965279115.1. Taxonomy (GTDB): domain Bacteria; phylum Pseudomonadota; class Gammaproteobacteria; order Burkholderiales; family JAEUOS01; genus JAEUOS01. The sequence goes on along the minus strand of OZ257137.1, from coordinate 200,292 downwards.
AAGCGGGCGGCATGATCTACGGGTTTGGCGGCTACCGGACGCCGGTGCAGGGCCCCGACGCCTGGGAACCGGTGGCCAATGCCTGGCGCTACGACCCCATTGCCGACACCTGGACGGCGCTGGCGCCGCTGCCGGCCGCGCGCGGCGCCGCCGCTGCGGCCGCGATCAACGGCCGCATCTATATCGCCGGCGGTTCGTTTGCCCTGAAGCGCCGTGGTGATGCAGCGCCCCAGCCCTCGGCGCCGCATGGCAGCAGCGCACAGGTGTACGTATATGACCCCGCAACCGATTCATACGCGGAGGCGGCACCGCTCTTGACCGCGCGTAACCACCATCTGCTTGAAGCCGTGGGTGGCAAGCTGTATGCGCTGGGCGGCAGGGTGGGGTCGAGCAACGCTTTCACCCTGACCAACCGGATCGACCTGGTCGAGGAATACGACCCCGCGGACGACACCTGGTGGCCCAGGGCACGCATGCTGGCACCCCATGGCGGCATGGTCTCTTGCGTGCACAACGATGCGATCTACGTCTCCGGCGGGGACGGCATTCGCATGATCGAGAAATACGACGTGCGCGCCGATCAGTGGACAGTCACCGCGCAGTTGCCGCGTCCGCGCCTGGGCGGCTCGGGCGGCTGCGTTGACGGCCGTTTTCATGTGATCACCGGCCACGTGCGGACGGCCGAGGGCAGCGAGCCGGTGCCGGATCATATTGCGCTCGAACTGGATTGAGGCAAATCTTTCCGGCCAAGTCCGCAGGTCCAAGTGGCCGGCGGCGCCGCTAACGTCGAACCTGGAGAAGTGATGCAGGATTTTTCTGGCAAGGTGGCCGTAGTAACCGGCGCTGCGGGCGGCATCGGTTACGCCATTGCGCAACGTCTCGCGCTGGAAGGAATGAAAGTCGTGCTGGCCGATATCGGTGCCGATGCTCTCGCGGATTCGGTACGGCGTCTTAAGGACGACGGGCACGATGTGTCTGGCTGTGTCACCGACGTCACCTCTGCCGCGGCGGTGGAGAACCTGGCGCAGGCCGCGCTGCGCACATACGGGGCGGTCCATCTGGTGTGCAACAACGCCGGCATAGGCGGCGGTGCCGCGGATGGCAGGCCGCTTTGGGAAACCAGCGAGGCGGACTGGAAGTGGGCGTTCGATGTCAATGTTTGGGGCGTGATACACGGCATCCGCAGTTTTGTGCCGATCATGCGCAAGAATGGCGATGAGGGTCTGGTGGTCAATACCGCCTCCAAGGCGGGCCTGATGTGCAGTTCCAGCCTCTACTCCACCACCAAGCATGCCGTGGTGGCCATTTCGGAAGCTCTCTATGGCCAACTGCAACTGGCGCGCTCGAAAATCGGAGTCGCGGTGCTTTGCCCCGGGGCGGTGAACACCGCGCTGGCGAGCAATTCCAGTCGGCAGCGCCCGGGCCAAGCGGGCGAATCGTCCGATCCGGCCTCCGGCGCGGACCTTATGCAAGGCTACCGCGATATGGTGCAATCCCGCATGGCGACAGGTCAGGCGCCCGCCGAGATGGCGGACCTGCTAATGCGCGGCTTGCGCAACGATGACTTCTACATCATCCCGGACGGCAATGACGCGCAGTTCCAGGCGCGCTTCGACAACATCCTCGCGCGCCGCGTAGTGAGCGCCGCGCGGAGCTATCCGCAGTTCCAGTGACGCGACCGCAGCCGCCGCGCCACCTCCCCGCGGGTTTCAGTCGAACGAGATGTTGAGGCGCTTCAATATCGGCGCCCACTTGTCGGATTGCTGGCGGATGAAATCGGCGGTGTCCTGGCGGCTGGCCGGCATCGGCATGACGTTTAACGCCAGCATGCGCTTTTCGATTTCCGGTTCGCTGCCGATCGCACGCACGGCCGCGTTGAGCCGGTCGAGGATGGCGGGTGGCGTGCCGGCCGGCGCCGAGAGTCCGAAGAAGGTCATGATCGTCACGTCGGGATAGCCGGCCTCGCCCATGGTGGGCACGTTGGGCTGGGTCGGCCAGCGCGTGGGCGCCGCAACTGCCAGCGCTTTCAGGCGGCCCGCCTGCACCAGGTTGACGTGGGAACCATCGATCATGAAGTCGATGCGGCCGGCGATCAGGTCGATGCTGGATTCGCGCCCGCCCTTGTAGGCCACATGCACCATTTCCTTCAACTCTGCGCGGGCTCGGAATAATTCGGTGATGAGGTGGTTGGCGCCGCCGTTGCCGTGCGAGCCGAAAGTGAGGCCGTTGCCCTGTTTGCCCGCACGCACCACGTCCTGCACGGAGTTGAAAGGCGAGTCCTGGCGCACCACCATGAACGAGGGCAACAAGCCCATCATGCCGACCGTCGTGAATGCGTCAGGGTCGTAACCCAGCTTCTTGTAGGTCCACTTGTTGAGCGCATTGGAGGCAATGGTCGAGACGAACAGGGTGTAACCGTCCGGGGGCGAGGCCGCCAGCGCAGCCGCGCCGATGTTGGTGCTCGCTCCGGGCCTGAAGTCGGGCACGAACGGCTGGCCCAGCCGGGTGGCGAGTTCATTGGAGAACAGGCGTGCCACGGCGTCGGTAACACCGCCGGCGCTGAAAGGCACGATCACACGCACCGGGCGGACCGGATAGTCGGATTGCGCGTGGCCGAGTGTCGGCAGCATCAAGCCGGCGACGAGGCAAAGCGCGAGTGACATGCCCATGGCGAAGGGCCGAAGCGGCGCTTTCTTGTTCATGCTGTTGCTCCCGGATGCGATGACTGGAAACGTGCTGCGCCGTTTCGGCGTGCGTATGCGAGTGGTGCGATCGGCGTGTCTGGTTCGAGGTACGACAGCTGAGTCCTTGCAGACCGCCTTAGTCCATGGAGACATTCAGGCTACGCAAGATCGGCCCCCACTTTTCCGATTGCGCGCGCATGAAGGCCGCGGACTCTTGGCGGCTCGCGGGCATGGCCATCACGTTCAAGGCAAGCAGCTTCTTTTCGATTTCCGGGTTGGTCGCGATGGCGCGCAGCGTCTCGTTCAATCGATCAAGAATTGCCGGCGGCGTGTTGGGCGGTGCGGCCAGTCCGAAGTAAGTACTGATGGTGACATCCGGGTAGCCCAGTTCGGCCATGGTGGGCACGTCGGGTTGGGTCGGCCAGCGCTTGGGAAACGCCACCGCCAGCGCGCGTAGCTTGCCACCGGTGACCAGATTGATGGTGGCGCCGTCGATCATGAAATCGATACGGCCGGCGATCAGGTCGACACTGGCGTCATTGGCTCCCTTGTACGGCACATGGGTCAGCTTGCTGATGCCGGTGGAGCGCCTGAACACCTCCGCGATGAGGTGGTTGGGGCCGCCATTGCCGAATGACCCGTAGGACATGCCTGCGGTACTTTCCTTTGCGGCCTTGATCAGTTCGGGCACCGTGCGGTAGGGCGAGTTTGCCCCCACCATCACATAAAGCGTGTTGATGCCAAACATGCCGATCTCGGAAAAGCCGTGCGGGTCGAAGGCGAGGTTGCGATAGGCCCACTTGTTGAGCCCGTTGGTCGCAATCGTCGTGACCAGCAGGGTGTAACCGTCCGGTGCGGCCTGCGCGACATGGGCGGCGCCGATGTTGGTGGCCGCGCCCGGTTTCGATTCGATGACGAAGGGCTGGCCAAGGCGTTCCGAGAGTTCGCGTCCGTACAGGCGGGCGAGGCTGTCGGAAAGACCGCCTGGGGGAAATGGCACCACCAGGCGCACCGGGCGATTCGGATACCCGGTTTGCGCGTTGACAGAGGGCGGGACAAGACACGTCGCAACTGCGCAGAACGCAAGCAGGATGGCCATGAAACCGCTGCGGGTGGGTTGCCCGGCAGCGTGTCTGGTTGTGGATACGCTGCGCATCATTCGAAGGAAATGTTGAGTGATTTGAGCACCGGTCCCCACTTCTCCGACTGCTGGCGGATGAAGTCGGCGGTCTCCTGGCGGGTCGCGGGCATCGGCATCATGTTCATCGTCAGCAGGCGTTTCTCGACATCAGGCGTGGTGGCGATGGCGCGCAGCGTGGTGTTGAGCTTGTCGAGAATCGGCGCGGGAGTGCCGGGGGGGCCTGAAAGGCCGAAGAAGGTGGCGATGGTGACATCGGGAAAGCCGGCTTCCGCCATGGTCGGCAGGTTGGGTTGGGTCGGCCAGCGCTTCGGGTAGGCCACCGCCAGCGCTTTCAGCTTGCCGCCCTGGACGAGATTGATGGCGGCGCCGTCGATCATGAAATCGGTGCGGCCGGCGATCAGGTCGAGATGCGACTCCGGGCCCTTGTAGGGAACATGCAGCAATTGCTTGATGCCCGCCTTGGTGCGGAACAACTCGGTGATCAGGTGGTTGGCGCCGCCATTGCCATGGCTGCCATAGATCAGGCCGGAAGGGCTTTCCCTGGCGGCGCGCACCAGGTCATTGACGGAGTTGAACGGTGAGTCCGGCTTGACCACCACGTAAAAGGTGTTGACGCCCATTATGCCGACGGTGGCCAGGCGATCCGGGTCGTACGACAGGTTCTTGTAAGTCCATTTGTTGAGGGCGTTCGAAGCGAGGGTGGCCACAAACAGTGTGTGGCCATCGGGCGGCGCAACCGCCACGGCGGCCGCACCGATGTTGGTGCTGGCGCCGGGTTTGAAGTCGAGGATGAATGGCTGGCCGAGTCGTTCCGACAGCTCCTTGGCGAACAATCGGGTGAGGTTGTCGGTCAGGCCGCCGGAGCCGAAAGGCACGATGATCTTGACCGGCCGGTTCGGGTAGTCGGCTTGTGCCCGCGCCGCGAGTGGCAGCGCCAGTGCCACCAGCGCGGCAATAACGACCAGCATGCGCCGGAGCGTGCCGCGTTGCAGGTGGTCAGGATTCATCGCGCTGGTCTCCTTGGTATCGACGCCCGTCATTGCGCAGGCTCGTGGCGATCATAGGGACGGCGCGTGTCATCCTCAAATTATTTGAATTGATCCTTTCGATCAGGATTGGTGATGCCGCCCGCTTGCGCCCTTCTCAGGCGCAATGGGGCGTGTCATCCGCGCGCGGTTTTGCGCCTGGTCTTGGGCGGTGTTTTCGGGCGCGCCGGCCCGGCCATGAGCTGCGCGGCGACCCCGTTGATGCGCTCAAGCTCCGCACGCAGGCAGTCAAGAAAAGCCAGTGCGGGTTCGTCCGTCATCTTGCGCGCCGGCTCGAGGAGGAAGAGTTCCAGCATCAGCGGCGGATCGACGATCGGATTGATGGTGTAGCGGCCGCCTTCGATGTCCGGCTCCATCATCATCAATGGCAGGATCACCGACCATTCACCGCGCGCCACCAGGTCGAGAGTGCCCATCATGGTGTCGAATTCAAGCAGGCGCTTGACGACAATGCCGTTGGCCGAGAGATAGGCATCGATCATTCGCCGGCGTGCGTTGGAGGCACCCGGTACCGCCAGGTCCAGCGCGCCCAGGTCTTTCAGGCGCACCGGCCGGCGGTGGACGAGTTTGCTCGCGTTGCCCGACACCAGCAGTTCCGGCATGCGTGCAAAAAGGCTGGTACGCACTCCCTTGGAACCGACCGCCGACGGAACGATCGCGAAGTTCATGTCGCCCTTGCGCACCCGGTCGGTGAGGTCGCCAAAGTAGGAATCGATCACACGTACGGTCACGTTGGGGTTTTGCGCCGAAAAGCGCGCATAGGCAGGCGCTAGAACGGCGCGCGTCATCACCGGTGTCATGCCGACGGTGATCTCTCCGATCCGGCTGTCCTGGAACGGCTTGACCGCGCGCAGAGTACGCTCGTGCGCATTGAGCAGATCGATGCAGGCGGAGTAGTAGGCGGTGCCCGCCGGGGTCGGGCGCACCGCGCCGACGCCGCGGATGAACAGGCGCACGCCCAGGGATTCCTCCAGGTCGCTCACATGCTGGGACACGCCTGACTGGGTGGCGTTTTCACGCTGGGCCGCCACCGTGAACGAGAGCTCCTCGTAGGCGGCGACAAACAGGCGGATGCTGCGCAGTGACTGGCTCACGGTGGCTTAGGGCCCGGTGCGGGCGTAGCGGCGTCGCGGCAGGGCCCCGCGGTTGGCATGCGCCATGCGGGCATTCTAGTCGCCGTGCCGGGACCTCAGTACAACTCCATCAACGCCGCGTTGTCCTTGAGATCCTCGGGCAGCGCCTCGCGCACCATGCGTCCGGCCTTCATCACCACCACCCGGTCGGACACCTTGAGCGCCTCGCGCACGTTCTGCTCCACCAGGAGGATGCTCATGCCGCGCTCCTGCTGCAATGCGCGGATGGGCTGCATGAGGTCCTGGAACAGCTTGGGTGCCAGGCCGATCGAGGGCTCGTCCATGATGAGAATGCGCGGCTTGCCCAGGAGGGCGCGGCCGATCGACACCATCTGCTGTTGTCCGCCGGACAGCAGACCCGCGCGCTTGGTGTAGAAGCCCTTCACCGGCGGCAATACGGTGAACACCCAGTCGATGCGCGCCGCGTGCTCTCCCTTGGGGATGGCTGCCGAACCGAGGCCCAGGTTCCAGATTTCCTGCACCGTCAGGCTGGGGAAAATACCGCGCCCCTCGGGCATCATCGCGATGCCGCGCTCGGCCAGGGTGCGCGGCACGTGGTTTGCCATCGCCTCGCCGTCCACCAGGATGCTTCCCGAACTTGGTCTTACCAGGCCGAACAGGGTGCGCATGAGCGTGGACTTGCCGGCGCCGTTGTGCCCGATCAGGCACAGCACTTCGTTCTCGCGCAGGGCTATGGAAACATCCAGCAGCACCGGCTTGCCGCCGTAGCCGACCTGCAGGTTTTGCGCCGCGAGTACCGACTTGCTCATCTCAGTTGCGCTCGCCGAAGTAGATGGCCGCCAGCGCCGGGTCGGCGAGGATGCTTTGCGGCTCGCCTTCGGCCAGGAGGCGCCCCTGGTCGAGAAAGGCGATGCGGTCCGAGATGCCCTTCACGATGTCGAGGTTGTGCTCGATGATGCAGATGGTGATGCCATGCTGCAACTGGTCGCGCACCAGGTTGACAAAACGCTCGTAGGAGCCGGGATCGAGGCCGGACGCCGGTTCATCGAGCAGCCACAGGCGCGCGCCGGAGGCGAGGATGCGCGCGATCGACAGGAACTTGCGTTCGGCATAGGCCAGGTCCACCGCGCGGGCGTTGCGCCGGTCCGCCAGCCCGACCGCCACCAGCGCCTGTTCGGCCCGCTCGTGGCGCGCCGCAAGGCCCGCTTTGCCGCCGGATTGCCACAGCCAGGCGCCGCGTTCGGTCACGGTGAGCGCGTTTTCCAGCACCGTCATCTGGTCAAACAGCTTCAGGTCCTGGAAGGTGCGGCCGATGCCGGCCTGCGCGATCTTCCAGTGCGGCACGCCCTTGATGGATTTGCCCAGCCAGGTAACCTCGCCGGCGTCCGGGTCGAGGTGACCGGTGATCAGGTTGAAGAGAGTGGTCTTGCCTGCACCGTTCGGGCCCACCAGGGTGGTGACAATGCCCTCGCGCAGCGCGAAGGACACGTTGTCCACCGCCTTCAATCCGCCGAAGGTTTTGGACATGCCGGTGGTTTCCAGCAGGATGGCGCCGCCCTGGGTCACGTCAATCCCCCTTGGGCTTTTCGCGGAAGCCCCACAGGCCACCCGGGCGGAAGATCATCAGCAGCACCATGGCCAGGCCATAGACGATTTGCTGTATCGAGCCGATCTCGGTTTGCGGCAGGCCGGGCAGGTAGGACAGTGCCGCCGGCAGCAGCAGGATCAGCACCGTGCCCACTACCGGCCCCATCAGCGTGGCAGTGCCGCCAATGATGACCATGGCCATCAGGTAGACCGAGGTGTCGAGGGTGAAACTTTCCACATTGATGAAGGAGAGGTAGAAGGCATAGAGCGAACCCGCCACCGCGGCCAGCGCGGACGAAACCGCCACGGCGATGGTCTTGATCACGGCGACGTTCTTGCCGAAGGCGGAGGCGGCGGTCTCGTCGTCGCGGATGGCCTTGAGGCTGCGCCCGAACGAGGAACGCACCAGCGTGGCCACCGCAAGCATCACCAGCCCCAGGCACACCAGCGAGAGCACCAGGTATTGCTCTGGCGTGCTGACCTCGAAGCCGGGAAAACGTGCCGGCGGAATGTTGGTGATGCCGCCGATACCCCCGGTCACAACCTTCCATTCCGAGAAGAGGGTGACGGCCAGCATCTGCAGGCCCAGGGATGCGGCAACGAAGTATTCGCCGCGCACACGCAGCGCCGGCAGGGCCAGCGCGAGGGAAAGCAGCCCGGCCACCCCCATGCCGCATGCCGTGGCAAGCAGGAAACCGGCGCCGAGCTTCATGGCGGCCAGCGCTGCCGTATACGCGCCGATGCCGAAAAACACCGCATGCGCCATCGAGAAGATGCCTGCGTAGCCGAGCACGAAGTTGAGCGTCACCGCCAGGATGGCGTTGATGGTGATCAGCACCGCCAGGTTGTTGATGTAGGCCCACATGGCTTGCGTGTTCCTATTTTGCGCCGTGCGGGCGGCCCATGAAGCCGGCGGGCCGGAAGATGATGAACACGAAGAGGATGATGAAGGTCACCGCCTCGCTCCACTGCGGGTCAAGTTTCCACACGGCCACGCTCTCGGCCATGCCCAGGAGCAGGCCGCCATAGGCCGCGCCCTTGAGCGAGCCGATGCCGCCGACAATGGTTGCCGCCAGGCTGATCAGCATGATGTGGGCGCCGATGCCGGGGTTGATGCCCTGCGTCACTGCCGTGAGCGCGGCGGCCGGCACCACCAGTGCGGAACCGAGCGCGAAGGCCACCTGGGCCAGGCGCGTGGGTTCCATGCCGAAAATGCGCACCAGGTCCGGGTTGTCCGCCAGTGCGCGCAGGCCGGTGCCCACCTGGGTTCGGGAGAGAAACAGGTTGAGCGCGATGAACATCACCACCGCCACCGCCACGGCCACCCCGGCGATGGGGGCCACGAACAGGTTCGGTGCCAACTCGACCGCCTTGGACAAGTCCACCGTCACGGTCTCGAAGCCGCGCCCGAACACCGTGCCCACCAGGTTCTGCACGATGATCTGGGTGCCGAATGCGGCGATGAAGACGGTGAAGAACGCGCCTTCGTGGCGCTGGATCGGCCGGTAGATGCAGCGCTCCATGAAAAGCCCGAAGGCCACCACCACCGCCACCGCCAGCAGGATGCCCACCGTCCAGTGCCATTTCTGGGTATTGATGCTCCACCAGAACAAATAGCCGGCCAGGGTGAACGAGGCGCCATGGGCGACATGGAACACCTTGGTCGAGCCGAAGATGAGGGCGAAGCCCACCGCGGTGAGGGCGTAGATCGCCCCCAGCTGCAGGCCGTTGAAAAGGAGTTGGAGGAGAAGCAAGACGACGACAGAAACGACGCCCCGACCGGGCCCTCGCGGCCCGGCCGGCGCGGGTTTACTGGGCGAGGACGGCCTTGACCACCTTGCTGTTGCCGCCGGCGTCGATCTCGTTCAACTGCAGGGGCATGGACACCGTGCCGTTCGGAAGGAACTGCATCTTGCCGCCTGCCACCTCGAAGGTGGTCATGGTCTTGCGCATCTTGAGCAGGTTCTCGCCGGTGATCGGCTGGCCGGCCTTCTCAAGCGCCTGCGCCAGCTTCACGAACACCATCACTGCATTGTAGTAATTGGCCACGTAGGCATTGGGTTCCTTGCCTTTCTTGGTTTTCCAGTCGCGCGCCAGGCGTTTGGTGACGGCGTCGCTGTCCCAGTTGACCGACTGGGTGGGGAATAGCGATCCACGCGCTTCGGGCAACTGCATCACGGTCGGCGCCGAGAAGGCCGAATAGCTGACGATCTGCTGCTTGACGCCGTTGTCGCGCAATTGCTTGACGATCTGCGCCTGTTGCGCGCCGAAGGAGGCGATGAACACCACGTCAGGTTGCGATTCCCGCACCTTGGCCGCGATGCCGGAAAACTGCTGGGATGCGCGTGGCACCTGCAGCGAGCCGACCATGCTGCCGCCGTTCTTCGGCACATGGACGTCGAGTTCCTTCTTGATGGCCTCGCCCGCCGGGTCGTCCACGTAGACGAGGGCGACCTTCTTCCAGCCACGCTCCTTGATGAGGTAGGGTGCGAAGGCCTGGACCTCGAAATTGACCAGGGGAATCACGTTCCAGAAATAGTCGCCGAGTTCGGCCAGGTCGGGGCTGATGCCACCGCCGTTGATGGATACCACCTTGGCCTTGTCGCCGACCGGGGCGATCGCCTTGGAGACACCGGTGAACGCCGATAGCACGTACGGTACCTTCTCCACCGAGACCAGCTTGTTCATCGCCACCACGCCGCCCTGCGGCGTGGCCAGGCTGTCCTCGATCACCATCACCAATTTCTTCGACAGCATCTTGTCGGCGTTGGCATGTTCCACCGCGATGGCGGCGGCGCTGGAGAACAGGTCGCCGTATTCCGCATTCGGCCCGCTCATCGGCAGGTTGGCCCCGATCTTGATGTCCTGTGCGATCGCGGGTGCGGCGGCAATCAGGGTGGCGGCAAAGGCCGCGCCCAGCAGCTTGTGCATCTTCATGGCTTGTCTCCCTTGGTCAGGATGGCGCAGGTTGCGGCTGCCCGCACCTGCGTTCGAAATTGGAAGTCGCCTTGCCAACCCCCGGAACCGAAGTACCTTCAGGCTTGCATGCGACCAGGCCAGTATAGCAACCAGCGGTGACGGGTCGGCACCGGCTTGCTGTAGCATCCGCGTTCCCCGAAAGCCAAATCCGGAAACCGCCATGCGCATGTACAGGATCTTCACCCAGCCTTCCGGCGAGTCGGACATTGAAATCCGCGAAGTGCCGACCACCGGCACCGAACGGCCGATGTCGGCCACCTTCAACTGCAACGCGCTTTTCTGCCGCGAAACGCCCGAAGGGCATGTCCAGGGCCTGCACAACGCGCCGCGCCGGCAGATGATCTTCCTCACCTCCGGCATTCTCGAGGTGGAGTCGAGCACCGGCAAGCGGCATATCCTGCGCCCCGGCGACCTGATCTTCGCCGAGGACACCAGCGGGCGCGGCCACATCACAAGGTCCTTGCGGGATGTGCGCGGGTTCGTGCATGTGGCCATGGGCGATGATTTCGATGTCTCCACCTGGCCGGTGGTGACAGTCTGAAGTAGGGCTGATCCCGGCCGGATTTCGGTCGATTCGGCCGGAACGAACCCGGCTAACCTCTCCTCTCCGACAAGTTTCGTGGCGGCGGCGCCATGCCTCGTTTGCGTGGCGGCAACTGTCACTATCGCGTAGTAGCGTGCGAGGAGACACTGATGACGTTTGTAGCCGAGCCACAGACCCGCGAACTTTCGCACGAGGATATCGAACGGGTCTTCAAGAGCATCGACATCCCGCCATGCCCGGCGATCGTGGTCGAAGTGCTGGCCGAGGCGCAGCGCGACGAGCCCAACCTCAACCGCCTGGCCAAATCGATTGCCGCCGATGCCGGCATGGTGGCCATCGCATTGAAGCTGGCCAATTCACCATTGTTCCGTGCCGGCGGCGCGCTCACCGACGTGCGCCAGGCGCTCGACCGCATTGGCACGCGCAACATCGTTTGCGTGGTCATCGCCACGGCCTTGCGCGCCAGCATGAGCAGCGTGCCGCCGTCATTTATCGAGAAGTTCTGGGCTCGTACTACTTCATTGGCCCTGGCGGCCGGGTTGGTGGCGCGCCGTCAATTCGGTGTCTCGCCGGATGCGGCCTATACCTACGCGCTGTTCCACAACGCCGGTGTTCCCCTGATGGTGCGGCGTTACCCGGAGTATTCCGGGCTGATCGACCAATGCCGCATGACCGAAACCTTGCTGGTGCGCGCCGAGGAAAGCTATTTTCCCTGCACCCATCCGGTGATCGGCTCGTTGATGGTGCGCAACTGGGGCTTGCCGCCCATGGTGAGCCAAGCCATCCGCTGCCATCACTATGCCGACGTCTACGATCTGCCGGACCAGACCCTGCCTGGCGGAGCGGTCTCCCTGATTGCCACAACCCATATTGCCGAACGTCTGGCGGCGCAGATCAACGGTGAAGTTGACATCGAGGTAGGCGAGGAGTTGTTTGTCCGCGCTCTCGGCCACTTCGGCATCGACGACGATGAACTCGATGGCATCCGCGAGGCGATCGAGCGGGCGTTCGTCGAGCAAGGCTGATTTCAGCCCGGCACCGGCTTTGACGGACGGGAAGGGGCGCTTGCCGGCCTCGCGAGGGATCGCTCACAATGGCACTCCTGCATTCATCCCGACACCTCAAGGATCCCTCTTATGGAACTCAATCTGGGCGGCAAGGTCGCCATCGTCACCGGCGGAACCCAGGGTATCGGCCTGGCCACGGCGCAATTGCTGGCGCGCGAAGGCGCGGCGGTCGTCATCGTCGCGCGCGGGCAGGAACGTCTTGACGCGGCGGCGGCATCGATCCGCGCTGCGGGCGGCAAAGTCGCCACGGTCGCGGCCGATGTCGGCCGCCCCGACGACGCCACGCGCATCGTCGCCACGGCGATCGAAAGCTTCGGCCGCCTCGACATACTTGTGAACAACGCCGGCACATCGTCGCGCGGCGATTTTGAATCGGTCACCGACGAAACCTGGCAGGCCGATTTCGATCTCAAGCTCTTCGGTGCGGCGCGCCTGGTGCGGCTGGCCCTGCCGCACATGCGCAAGCAGCGCGGCGGGCGCATCATCAACATCACCAACATCGGCGCCAAGCAGCCCAAGGCCAAGAGCATGCCCACCTCGGTTACGCGCGCGGCGGGGCTGGCCTTCACCAAGGCGCTGTCCAAGGAATTCGCCCCGGACGGCATTCTGGTCAACACCATCTGCATCGGGCTGATCCGCGCGGGCCAGCACGAACGCAAGGCCGCCGCCACCGGCCGTGATCTCGAGGAGATGTACCAGACCATGGGTCAGGACATCCCGCTGGGCCGGGTGGGGCGCGCCGAGGAGGTGGCGAATGTGATCGCCTTCCTGTCGTCCGACGCGGCCAGTTACGTGACCGGGACCAGCATCAACCTGGATGGCGGGACGTCCGGCGTCCTCTAGCGGAAAAGGCGGCGGCGCGGCCTGTGGCACGCCGCCGCTGAATCATTCGGGTGCTGACTCGCCACCCAGCGCTTCGATCAATTCCGGCACCAGGCGCGCCAGTTCTCCGGTGACGATGGTGGCATCGGCGTCGAAACGATCGTCATCCTCGCCTTGCTGCTCCTTGAACACCCCGTCGAGAAAACGGATTCTCTTGATCTGCATGGTGTCGGTGAGTACGAACGACAGTTTGTCGGTCCACAACATGCCCAGGCGGGTGGGCAGCTTGCCGGCCTCCACATGCTTGCGGATTTCCACGATGTCGAGCGCATGGCGGGTGTAGCGCACCGCCGACTGGTTGTCGTCGGCGGATTTGAGTTCACATTCGCGGTCCAGGTCGAAATGGCCGGGGGCTTCGCGCTCGGCCAGCCACTGCGCCATGGCCGTACCGGGCGACCATTTGGTCTGCAGCAGGGCGACGCTAAAGCCGTCGAGCGAGCGGATCAAGCCGGTCAGTACCTCGTCGAGCTTGGCCTTGGCAGTGGTGTCGATGGCCAGCAGGCGGGCCTTCGGGTCGATCCAGACGTTCACCGCCGCCTGCTTGGTGAAGGCACGTGGCAACAATTCGGCCGTGACCTGCTCGCGGATCTCCTTGGCCGACATGCGGCCTGGCTTGCGTCCGGTGGTGGCCTCGATCTGCGCCAGTTTTTCGTTGACCTCGCGGCGTATCACCGAGGCGGGCAAGAGGCGGGTCTCGATGGCGAACTTGAGCAGCCACTGGCCGGCTACGGCCTCGATCAGGGCGCCATGCTTTTCGCCGCGTGGCTCGGCCCAGCCAACCGACATTTCCTGCGTGGGGCGGCATTCAAGGAAGCGCGAGCGCTGCAGCGCCTCCTCGATTTTTGCGATGGTCGGGCGCCAGCCGGCGCCAATGCGATACAGGGTGAGGTTCTTGAACACGGGTTTCCGGACAAAGGCAAGCCCTCCTGGCGGACGCCGCGCGGGCGGTCCGGTCGGAGGGGACGGGCAGGATTGCGCGCCAGCCTGGACAAGGCGGCAGGCGCGGATGATAACGCTACCCGGCCCCCCGTGTGGCGCCGGGGACGAAAACCCCTGTCAGGCGGGCACGGCAGCCGCGGCGCTGCCCGGCAGTTGAAACACGCTCACCGTGCGGGACAGGCTGCCCGCCTGTTCCTCCATCGACTGGGCGGCCGCACTGGCCTGTTCGACCAGCGCGGCGTTCTGCTGGGTGGACTTGTCCATCTGCGCCACCGCCTGGTTCACCTGCTCGATACCAGCGCTTTGCTGGACCGATGCGGCAGCGATCTCGGCCATGATGTCGGTAACCCGCTTGACCGACCGCACCACGTCTTCCATGGTCGACCCCGCATCGGCCACCTGTTTGGAACCGGTGCCGACTTTCTCGACCGAGTCGCCGATCAGGCCCTTGATCTCGCGCGCCGCGTTGGCGCTGCGCTGCGCGAGATTGCGCACTTCCGTGGCCACCACGGCGAACCCGCGGCCTTGTTCGCCGGCGCGTGCGGCTTCCACCGCGGCGTTCAAGGCGAGGATGTTGGTCTGGAAGGCGATGCCGTCGATCACGCTGATGATGTCGACGATCTTCTTCGACGACGCCGAAATGGCTTCCATGGTCCCCACCACCTGGCCAACCACCGCGCCACCCTTGGCGGCAATCTGGCTGGCGGAGTCCGCCAGCTGATTGGCCTGGCGCGCGTTGTCGGCGTTCTGCTTCACCGTGGCGGTGAGCTCCTCCATGCTTGAGGCGGTCTGCTGCAGGCTGGAAGATTGTTGCTCGGTACGCTGCGAGAGGTCGGCGTTGCCCATGGCGATTTCACGGGCGCCGGTGTTGATGGTGTCGGTGGCCTGGCGGATGTCGCCGACGATCGTTGTCAGTTGTTCCACCGTCGCGTTGGTGTCCTGCTTGATGCGCTCGAAGGCGCCCTGGTAGCTGCCCTGCATGCGCGCCGTCAGGTCGCCCTGGGCCACCCGGCCCATCACCACGCTCACTTCGTCCAGGCCGGTCTGACAGGTCTGCATCAGCTTGTTCAGGCCCGCGATCATTTCACGGAAGGTATGCTGGTATTTCTCCTCTTGCCCGCGCACGCCGAATTCCCCGCACGCTGCCGCGTCCACCAGGGACTTGATCTCGCCGTTGATGCCCAGCAACTGGCGCTTCACGCGGTCGATCGCCTCGGTGATCGCCGCCTTTTCGCCCGGCAACCGGTCCATGTCGATGGACAGGTTGCCGTTCGCGTACTCGGCCACCACTTCCACCACGCGCATCTTCACCGCAATGTGCTGCGCGACCAGGTCGTTGACCTTTGCCGCGAGATCGCCATAAGCGCCCGGAAAGGCCGAGGCGTCGATGCGGTGTGAAATCGTTCCGGATTCGTGCATCCTTGCCATTTGCAGCTGCGCGTCCGCGTAGCGGGTCAGGGTGTCGCGCACCTCGTTGATCGACTTGCCGATGGCGCCCAGTTCATCACGCGTGTCGAGTTCGACGCTGGTGGAGAGATCGCCGCGGGCCATGCGGTTGGCGCCGGCGACGATGCCGGACAGCGAGCGGCGTATGCCGTCAAGAATGCCGAAGTACAGGTACAACACCAGTGCAAAGCCGGCCGCCAGCGCGGACAGGACGATATTGCGCGTGGTTTCGATGCGCGCAATCCGTGCGCCGAGCAGGTCGTTAAGGCTATTGATGGTGGCGTCCGCCAGTTCGAACAGAACTTCCGTGGACTTGAGCCCTTCGGCGCGCAGCGCCTTGGCATCGCCCTCCGGCTTGAGTGGCGCCAGCACCTGCGCCTCGACGTTGCCGCGAAAGCGAGTGACCATGCGCAAGGCTTCGTCGCGCTTGGGCGTGATGCGGTCCTTGACGGCCGCGTTGTAGGCGAAGATCTTGGTGTAGTCCGACTTGAACGCGTTCACGTCGTTTTCGGCCAGGCGGTCGAGAACCGCGAATTCGATGCGGTCGTCCGAGGCGACCGAACTGATTTCCAGCGCCTTGGCGGCGAGTATGCGGGTGTGCGCCAGGGACTCCACCAGCGCAGGCAGGCGGACGAACGCCGCATCCATCAGGTAGTAGGTGTCGAGCTCGGGGTCGAGCGAAAGGCCCGAGCCGTCCGCCACTATGTTGATGAGCCCGATGACGCGCGCGATGAGCTCGGAGTGCGCCTTGAATGATTCCTCGACCGGCAGACTGCGTGAACCCTGCTTGAGCTTGCCCCAGTCCGCTTTCACTTTTGCGTGCGCCTCGGCGCTGCCGAACAGTTTGCCGTTCTGCGCATCCAGGCGATCCAGGTCGGCGACCACCTTGTCGATCTTGCCGGCAAACTCCGCCATGCGCGGTTCGTTTTCCTTCGCGCCCGAGAGATAGAGCCGGTTATTGTAGCGATGCGAAAGCAGGTACTGTAGCATGTTGCGCAGTGGCCTGGCGTGCTCCACGCCCGCCTGCTCCACCTTGGTGAAACGGATGTCCTCGTGGTAGCGGGCCACCAGAAGGACCGTGGTAGCCGCCAGGGGCAGGACGAACAGCACGCCGATAAGGCCGATCTTCCAGGAAAATCCGAGTCGGTTCATCAGGCTGGTGGCAGGGCCGAGTATGCGTTGGATGAGGTGCATGTTCAGGTTCCTCGTGGGGCGTGATGTGCGTCGGGCGGTCAGGCGCTGCTCACGAATTGTCGGAAGTGCGAAAGATGCTGACGGTGCCGGAAAGGCCGTTGGCCTGCTCCTCCATCGATTCGGCGGCGGCGGCGGCCTGTTCGACCAGCGCGGCGTTCTGCTGCGTGACCTGGTCCATTTGCGCGACGGCCTGGTTCACCTGTGCGATGCCCGAACTTTGCTCGACCGATGCGGCGGTGATCTCGGCCATGATGTCGGTAACCCGTTTGACCGACTTGACCACCTCGTCCATGGTGCTGCCGGCGTCGGCCACCAGCCTGGAGCCGGCCTCGACCTTTTCGACCGAGTCGCCGATCAGGGTCTTGATCTCGCGCGCTGCGCTGGCGCTGCGCTGGGCGAGGTTGCGCACTTCGGTGGCCACCACGGCGAAGCCGCGGCCCTGCTCGCCGGCGCGCGCGGCCTCGACCGCAGCGTTGAGCGCCAGGATATTGGTCTGGAAGGCGATACCGTCAATCACGCTGATGATGTCGACGATCTTCCTGCTTGCCTGGTTGATCGCGCTCATGGTGTCGACCACGTCGCCCACCACCCCACCGCCCTTGACGGCGATCTCGCTGGCGCTGGAGGCCAGCTGGTTGGCCTGGCGCGCGTTGTCGGCGTTCTGCTTCACCGTCGAGGTCAGCTCTTCCATGGTGGCGGCGGTTTCCTGCAGGTTGGATGCCTGTTGCTCGGTGCGCTGCGAGAGATCGCTGTTGCCGGCGGCGATTTCCCTGGCGGCCGTGGTGATGGCACCGGTGGCTTCCTGAATCTGCTTGACCAGCGCCGCGAGCCGGTCCACCGCCGCGTTGCTGTTGTCCTTGAGTTCGCCGAAGATGCCGCCGTATTCGCCTGCAAAACGGCGGGTGAGATCGCCTTCGGCAAGCGCCGACAGCACGGCGCCGGCTTCGGTCAGGCCTTGTGCGGTGGTGTCGAGCAGCATGTTGACCCCGGCGCCGACTTCGCGAATGAATCCCGACTTGTCGGCCAGGTTGATGCGCCGGCTGAAATCGCCCGCCACCGCGGCTGTGACCACGTCGGCGGTTTCGGCTTCGATGGCGATTTCCTCGGTGCGGTTCTTCCACTCGACCACGGTGCCGACGCGGCGGCCGGTATCGTCGGCCACCGGCGTGACGCCCAGCGCGAATGTCAGGCCTTCGATCCCGATTTCCGCATTGTGCGTGCCGTCCATTTTCCTCAGCATGCCTTGCTGGTGCGAGGGGTTGTGATGGAACACGTCGATGTTCGAACCCACCAGGCGGGCCGGGTCGAAGTCGGGAAAGCGCCGCTTGAGCATGGGGGCAGCGCGCTCCATGGTGGCGCGCATGGAGGCGTTCATGTAGATGATGACGTTGTCGGCGTCGGCGATCATCATGTTGGTGCCGGCGCGGTCAAGCGCTTCACGGATCCGGCCGGAGGCCAGGGCGGCGCGGCGCGAATCCTCGATGTCGAAGCCGAGCTTGATATGCACCGATTTGGCCGCCTCGGCGATGGCGCCGATTTCGTCCTCGACGCCGATGTCCAGGTATCCGGCAGTGGCGCCTTCGGAAAGCCTGAGCAGGTGGCTGCGCAGGGCTTCGGCGCGCCGCGTCACCGAGGCATGCAGGTACGCGAATACGCCCGCGAAGCAAAGCGTGGCTGCGCACCCGGCAATCAGGAGCGCGTTGTTCCACGGCAAGAGTCCGGCCCAGGCGCCGGCAAGCATCGGCAATGCAGCGGCAGTGGCGGCCAGCAGCGCGCCCTGGGTGGCGATCGATTCGCCGGCGGTGAGGGCGGTGATGGTCCGGGAGATGCGCGATACCGCGCGACCGCGATGGACCATCAGTCCGGCCGCCTGGCCTTCGCGCATGCGGCGGTACAGGACTTCGGCCGCGGCCACCTGCTCGCGCGTGGGCATGTTGCGCACCGACATATGGCCGGTGACCTTGCCGTTTTCGCGGATCGGCGTGACATTGGCCACCACCCAGTAGAAGTCGCCGTTCTTGCAGCGGTTTTTCACCAGGCCGCTCCACGGCTTGCCCAGGCCGAGCGTGGTCCACAGGTCGGCGAAGGCCGCGGCCGGCATGTCCGGATGGCGCACCAGGTTGTGCGCCTTGCCGATCAGCTCTGCCTCGGTGAAACCGGACGCGTCGATGAAGTCCTGGTTCACATAGGTGATGCGGCCCTTCAGGTCGGTCTTGGACACGATCATCGTGCCCGGGGTGAGCATGTGCTCGCGCTCGGTCACTGGAAGATTCACACGCATGGTGGTGCTCCGGTCAGGCCTGCCGACAGCGCGTCAGCGCGTCCGCATGGCCAGTTGTTGAGAGGGCCGTTCCGCAGCAAGGCAGGCCGTTGGCGGCGGATGGCACGTCAGAATTCCTCCCACTCGTCGCCACCGGCCCGCGCAAGGGCCTGCCCTGTCGCCTTGGCAGCGGCATTGCGAGGCGCCGGCAGGGCTTTTCCGGCCGCTTTGGCGCGGGCTCCCGGCGCCGCCGCGGTCTCGGCAAGACGGAACACGCTGACGGTTGTCGACAAGGTCCGAGCCTGTTCTTCCATCGATTGCGCGGCGGCTGCCGCCTGCTCAACCAACGCGGCATTTTGCTGTGTCACCTTGTCCATCTGGGCGACCGCATGGTTGACCTGCTCGATACCGGAACTCTGCTCGATCGAAGCCGAGGTGATCTCGAACATGATATCGGTGACGCGCTTGACCGACCCGACGATCTCCTCCATGGTCGTGCCGGCGTCGGCCACCAGCTTCGAGCCGGCCTCGACCTTCTCGACCGAGTCGCCGATCAGGCCCTTGATCTCGCGCGCGGCGCTGGCGCTACGCTGGGCGAGGTTGCGTACCTCGGTGGCCACCACCGCGAATCCGCGGCCCTGCTCGCCGGCACGCGCGGCTTCCACCGCGGCGTTCAAGGCGAGGATGTTGGTCTGGAAGGCAATCCCGTCGATCACGCTGATGATGTCGACAATCTTCTTGGATGAAGCGGTGATCGCCTGCATGGTGCCGACCACGTCGCCAACCACGCCGCCGCCGCGGGAGGCGGTCTCGGAGGCCTGGATCGCCAGTTCGTTGGCCTTGCGCGCGCTATCGGAGTTCTGTTTCACTGTCGTCGACAGTTCTTCCATGCTGGCCGAGGTCTGTTGAAGGGTCGACGCCTGCTCTTCGGTGCGCTGCGAAAGGTCGGTGTTGCCCATCGAAAGCTCGCGCGCGGCGGTATTGATCGTCTCGGCGCCGGTGCGGATCTGCGCGACGATGCCATTGAGCCGCTCGCAGGTTGCATTGCAGTTTTGCTTGATGGTTTCGAAGGCACCTTCGTACTGGCCATCCATGCGCGCGGTGAGGTCGCCATCGGCAAGGCGTGCCAGAACCGCCTGCACGCCGGCCAGGCCGTCGCGCACTTCACGCTGGAACTGGTTGAGGCCGGTGGCCGCCTGGGCATGGAAGCCGGACAGGGTAGTCGCGTCGATCGCCTGTTCGAAGTTGCCGTGGCGCGCGCGTTCGATCAGCGCGCTGATCTCGCCTTCGGCCCTGAGGTCGTCGGTACGGTCCACCCATTCGCCGACACTGCCGAGGCGCTTGCCGTCGGCGTCGCGGATGGGGTTGGTGACGATGTCGAATCGGCGCCCGCCTATCATCAGTTCCGAGCGGCGCGTGCCCTCGAGCGTCGCCAGGGTCTTGAGGGCAGCTTGCGGGTCCGGATAGAAAACGCCGATGCTGCCGCCGATCAGGTTGTCGGCATCGAATCCCGGCAACTGCTCGCGGATCGCGGGTTCGTGCCGCTTGATGGTGTCCTGGATCGCCTTGTTCAGGTAGACGATCGTGCCTTCGTCGTCAGCGATGCGGATGTTGGTGAGCGCGTTGTCGAGTGCGTAGCGGATACGCAGGTTTTCCGACGCGCTTTTGCGGTCGGTCTCGGCGCGCTCGGCCAGCATGGTGCGCATGGTCGCCATGGCGGCGAGAATGCTCGCCGGCGCGGCCTTGTCGGCCACCACCGGCGTGGCGAGGTCGCCTTCGGCAATGCGTCTGGCGACCTGCGCGACGGCATCGGGTTCGCCGCCGATCGAGGAGGTCACACTGCGGTAGACCCACCATCCCGCAAGCGCAAGCAGGATCAGGGCCGCGCCGATCAGCATGGCCGACTGCAGTTGCGAGCGCGCCGTGGCGGCGGTCGTCGCTGCGCCGACCTCGGCGCTGATGCCTTCAAGCTTCTTCACGATCACTTCGGCCCGGCTGATCAACTTGCCGAAGGCGATCATCGCCTCGTCTTCGCCGGTGCCGAACTTGTTGCGCTTGAGGAAGGCCTCGGCGTCGCCGGCGAAGGGCTTCCACAGCGCCACCAGCTCCTTGACCGCCGCACCGTCCGCCTCAAGCGCCGCCTGGGTCTGGTCGAACGATTTCAGGCTCGAGCGCGCCAGCTTCACCGAGGCCGAGGCACCCTCGGTGACGATCACCTCGTTGAGACCGCGCAGGACCGTCTGCAGCTGCGCCTGCGCGGACCCGAGCTGGCTCAATCTCCGGCTGCCCGCCTCGATGTTCGACTGGTTCAGATAGCCGATGCCGGCCACTGCCAGGCAGAGCAGCATGCTGATGAGGGCGGAGCACAACAGCTTGGTGCGCAGACCCGGGTTGAACAGTGTTTTCATGTTGATGGACGCCTTGGGGCTTGGGTTCGGTTTCGGGTGGCGCGGCGCCGGGTTCAGGACTCGCTGGGCAGGCCCTTGGCGGTCCAGTCGGCGAATCCGCCGCGCATGTACATCACGTTCTTGTAGCCGGCCTTGATGGCGAGTACCGCGGCCTTGTAGGATTTCCATCCGGTCGGGCCGTCGCTGTAGAAGACGATCGCCTTGTTCTTGTCGGCCGGGAGCTTCGCCAGCTCGAACTGGTCCTGCGAGGCGTCAAAGGCCTCGACCTTGTCGCTCTTTTCCTTGTAGGCCAGTGCCACGGCGGTCGGCACATGCCCCTTGCCGAAGTTCAGCACCGCGCGGGTATCCACGAAGACGGCGTTCTTGGCGTCGAGAACCTTCTTGCCTTCATCGACGGAAATGACCTTGCCGCCGGCGAGCTTGCTGGGGGTTTCGGCATTTGCCGAGGCGGTCGTCGGTGCCAGCGAGAGGGCGGCCAGCATGGCGGCCATGGCGAAGCCGGCGATCCGGGCGTTGAAATGCTTGAGTGCTTTCATGGAGTTTTTCCTCTTGAAGAGTGGTTCGGGATCGGGATTGACGGGGAAATCAGAATTCTTCCCACGTTTCGTCGGCAGGGTTCGCGGCGGATGATGTAGCGCGCGAGGGTTTCTTTGCGGCACTGGCCGCGGGCAGCGCCGGCCGTGGGCGTGTCGAGGCTTGCGCGACCGCTGCCGGCGTGTCCTTGAGCCGGAAAATGCTGACCGTCCTTGAAAGCCCGCTGGCGCGCTCGTCCATCGATTCGGCGGCGGCGGCGGCTTGTTCGACCAGCGCGGCGTTCTGCTGGGTCACCTTGTCCATCTGCGTGACGGCCTGGTTGACCTGTTCGATTCCCGAGCTCTGCTCGGCGGAGGCGGCGGTGATCTCGCCCATGATGTCGGTGACGCGCCTGACCGAGCGGACGACCTCGTCCATGGTCGCGCCGGCGTCGGTCACCAGCTTCGAGCCGGCCTCGACCTTCTCGACCGAATCGCCGATCAGGGCCTTGATCTCGCGGGCGGCATTGGCGCTGCGCTGGGCGAGGTTGCGTACTTCGGTGGCCACCACGGCGAAGCCGCGTCCCTGCTCGCCGGCGCGCGCGGCTTCCACTGCGGCGTTCAAGGCGAGGATGTTGGTCTGGAAGGCGATGCCGTCGATCACGCTGATGATGTCGACGATTTTCTTGGATGAAGCGTTGATCACATCCATGGTGCCGACCACCTGGCTGACCACGTTGCCGCCGCGCGCCGCGATCTGGCTGGCGGATTCGGCCAGCTGGTTGGCCTGGCGGGCGTTGTCGGCGTTCTGCTTGACTGTGGCGGTGAGCTCTTCCATGCTGGCGGCCGTCTGCTGCAGGCTGGAGGCCTGCTCCTCGGTACGCTGCGAAAGATCGGTGTTGCCTGCGGCGATCTCCTTGGCGGCCACCGTCATCGCACCGGTGGTCTCGCGGATGTCGCCCACGATGGTGCTGAGCTGGTCGACGGTGGCGTTGCAGTCGTTCTTGATGCGCTCGAAGGCGCCTTCGTAGGCGCCCTGCATGCGGATGGTGAGGTCGCCCTGTGCGATGCGGCCGAGCACGTGGCTGACTTCGTCGAGTCCGGTCTGGCAGGTTTCCATCAGCCGGTTGAGCCCGCTGACCATGTCGCGGAAGGCGTACTGGTAGCCATCCGGGTTGCCGCGCGCCTCGAAGCGGCCGGCGGCGGCCGCCTCCACCAAGGTGTTGATCTCGGTGTTGATGCCCAGCAACTGCTTCTTGACCCCGTCGATGGCTGCGGTGATGGCCGCCTTTTCGCCGGGCAGTTTCTCCATGTCAGGTGCAAGGTTGCCCTTGGCGTACTCGGCCACCACGTTGACCACCTGCATCTTCACGGCGATGTGCTGGGCCACCAGGTCGTTGACCCGGGAGGCGAGTTCACCGTAGGCGCCGGGGAAAGCCGTGGCGTCGATACGATGGGAAATGAGGCCATCGTCGTGCCGCTTCGCCATGTCCATCTGTGCCTCGATGACCGCCTTGAGGCGGTCCTGCACGGTGCGCATCGCGCGCAGCACGCGGCCGGTTTCGCTTTCGTCCGCGCCGTCGATGACGAACTTCATGTCGCCATCGGCGATCGCGTCGGCGGCCTTGACGGCCTCGTTGAGGGGGCGGATCACCGAGCGCGCGATGAGCGCGCCCAGCAATGCCAGAAGCGAGATGCCGATGCCGAAGCCGACCGCCATCTTGCGCGCCCCGGCCCACATCGCCGCGTCGACATCATCGACATAGATCCCGGAACCGATCACCCAGCCCCAGGGTTCGAAGCCCTGCACGTAGGAAATCTTGGCCACGGGTTCGCTGGCGCCAGGCTTGGGCCACAGATAGGATACGAAGCCGGCCTTGTTCTGCTTGACCTCGTCTACGAAGGCGACGAACAGGTGCTTGCCGGCCGGGTCCTTGAACTCGCCCAGCGGCTTGCCGTCGAGCTCCGGCTTGAACGGGTGCATGACCATTTTCGGGGCCATGTCGTTGATCCAGAAGTATTCCTGGCCCTCATAGCGGAGGGTCTTGAGGGTCGCCATCGCGGCGCTGCGCGCCTGCTCGTCGGTGAGTCTGCCGGTCGCGATCTGCGCGTGATATCCGGCGACCACGCCATGCGCGACCTCGACCACGTGCTTGGTGGCGAGCCGCTTTTCCTCGAACATCGCGCTGCGCTTCGCCTCGAGCGAGAGAACCGCCAGCACGACGGCGCCCGCGATGGCGATGCCCATCAACAGCCAGAGGCGGGCGGAGATTCCGGAGAAACGTGCACGGATGTTCATGACAGTCCAGGTGGCAAGGAGCGAGGCTCCCAGTTAACCTGAACGGCCATTGGGTCATTCTTCGAATTAGCGCACCATTCCGGGGCTTGATTTGAACTAAAGCCGAATTCCCTGCCATTTCATGGCAGCCGGGATGCCCCTCCTTGGATGACCGCGCAACCTACCCGGCCGGCGGATCGGCTGCGATCTCGATGACCGCATCCACCGCAAAGGCGCCCTGGCCTTGCGGCATGACGATCACCGGGTTGAGGTCGATAGCGGCCAGGCGCGGCCCGGCCGCCGCCGCAAAGGCGGAAAGCCGTGCCAGCATGGTGGCCAGCGCCGCGACGTCGGCCGGGGCGCGTCCGCGTGCGCCGGTCAGGAGCGGCAGGCCGCGGATCGAGTGGATCATCTTCAGGGCCACATCCTCGCCAAACGGGCAGCGGTGGAACACCACGTCCTGCATGATCTCGACGAATATGCCGCCGATGCCGAACATGGCCACCGGCCCGAACACCGGGTCGCGATGGATGCCGAGGATGCATTCGACCCCGCCGGAGAGCTGTTTGGCCACCAGTACGCCTTCCAACCGTGCCGCCGGCGCCGCCTCGCGCGCACGTTCCATCAGAAGCCGGAAACCGGCTTGCACGGCTGCCTCGTCGCCCACATCGAGCAGCACGCCGCCGATTTCGGATTTGTGCAGGATGTCCGGCGAGACGATCTTGAGCACCACCGGAAAGCCGATGCTGCGGGCGGCGGCAACGGCCTCCCCGGCGCTGTTGGCTACCGCCTCGGGGGCGCTGGCGATACCGGCCGCGCCGAGCAGACGCTTGGCTTCGGCTTCACCCGGCGTGGCGCGCGGCAGCGCCACGGCCGGCACTACCGGCGCGGGCAGGGCGGGCGGCGCGGCGAAGGCGTCGCCGAAGCGCCCCATCGCGTCGATGGCGGCCACCGCCCGCACCGGGTCCTCGAAGACGGCGAAGCCATCCGCCTCGTAGCCGCGGATCTGCTCGGGTGAAGCCAGAACCGAGAGAACAAACAACCGGTCCGGGTGACGGTCGCGCGCCTGCTTCAACTGGTCGCGCAGCGGCCCGGCCACCGTACCCGCGGCGGTGTAGGTGAAAAAACCCAGCACCGAGCGGTATCCCCCTTCGCCGAGCATCGCCTCGGTGAACTGCCCCACCAGCGAAATGTCGTTGATGGCCTGCGCGGTGACGTCCACCGGATTGCGCGGCGAAGCGTAGGGAAGGATGGCGCGCAAGCGCGCCTGCACGTCCTCCGGCATTTCCGGCATGGGCAGGCCGCAGGCTTCGGCCGCGTCCGAGGCGATGACCCCGGCACCACCGGACACGGTGACCACCCCCAATGTGTTGTTGGCCGGAAAGATGCGCCGTGTCGCCAGCCGCGCGATGTCGAGCATATGCTCGGTGGAACGCGCGCGCGCGACGCCGAATTCGGCCAGCACCGCGGCGGTGACGGCGTCGTCGCCGGCGATCGAGGCGGTGTGCGACTGAGCCGCCGCGCTGCCCACCCGGCTGGTGCCGACCTTCATCATCACCACCGGTTTTCTGGCAGCGCGCGCGGCGCCCAGCGCGGCTGTGAAGCGCGCGCCGTCGCGAATGCCTTCCGAATAGACGGCGATGACGTCGGTGTGCTCGTCCTCGACCAGCACGGCGATCACCTCGCCCAGCGAGATGTCGGCCTCGTTGCCTGTCATCACGCAGGCGGCGATGCCGATGTCGTGGTCGCGCGCCAGCGCCAGGATGTGCCCGCCGTAGGCACCGGACTGGCTGGCGATGGCCACGCCGCCCGGCACCGGAAAGCGCGTGTCCACCACCGAGGTGAAGCTGCCGTAAAAGCCGTTGCGCGGGTTGAATAGGCCGAGCGAATTGGGGCCCAGTATGCGCATGCCGTGCGCGCGCGCCGCCGCCACCATGCGCGCTTCAAGCGCCGCGCCCTCCGGCCCGGTTTCGGCATAGCCGGCTGAGAACACCAGCGCCGCGCCGGTGCCACGCGCGGCGAGTTGCTCCACGACATCGATGGTCATGCTGGCGGCGACGGCGACGATGGCCACATCCGGCGCCTCCGGCAGCGCCGCGACCGAGGCGTAGGCCGGCAGGCCCTGCACCGTGGCGCGACCCGGGTTGACCGGCAGGATGCGGCCGGCGAAGCCCTGGCGCAACATCGAGGCGATGGGCCGTCCGCCGATGCGCAAGGGGTCGTCCGATGCGCCGACAATGGCCACCGAGCGGGGCGTGAGCAGGCGGGCGAGGGGATTGGGGGCGGGGGGTGTCATGGAGTTCGCAGGGCAGGCGATCGAGCCCGCATTATCGGCGAGGTCGAGCCGGTAAAATCGCCGCTCACGCATAGCAACCGGTGACCTACTTGTCCGACCGCCTGGCCGTATTGCCGCAGTACCTGTTGCCCAAGCTGGCCTTGACGCGTCTGATGGGATGGCTGGCCGGCCGCCGCGGCGGCAGCTTGACCCGCGGCGCGATCGATCGTTTCGTCGCGCGCTACGGTGTGAACATGGCCGAGGCGGCCAATCCCGATATTGCAAGCTACCCCACCTTCAACGAGTTTTTCACCCGCGCCTTGAAGCCGGGGGCGCGTCCCTTTGCCGACGCGCCCTGGCTGTGCCCGGTGGATGGCGCCATCAGCCAGTTTGGCGCGCTGGACGGCGACCGGCTGTTGCAGGCCAAGGGCCATACCTATTCCGCGCGCGCGCTGGTCGGCGGCGACGCCGCGCTGGCCGATTGTTTCAGTGGCGGCAGCTTCGCCACCCTGTATTTGAGCCCGCGCGACTACCACCGCATCCACATGCCGTGCAGCGGCGAACTGCGCCGCATGATCCATGTGCCGGGCGACCTGTTCTCGGTAAACCCCACCACCGCGCGCGGTGTGCCGGGCCTGTTCGCCCGCAACGAACGGGTGGTGTGCGAGTTTGAAACCGGGCATGGCCCGTTTGTGCTGGTGCTGGTGGGCGCTACCATCGTCGGCAGCATGGCTACCGTGTGGCACGGCGTGGTCAACCCGCCGCGCCCCGGCAACCCGCGCGAGTGGACCTACAAACCCGGCGAAGTGGTGCTGGAACGCGGCGCGGAGATGGGGCGGTTTCTTTTGGGGTCCACGGTGGTGATGCTGTTTCCCGCCGGCAAGATCCGCTTCAACCCGGCGTGGGCGCCGGGCGGGGCGATCCGGATGGGGGAGGGGATGGGAGCATGAATTGGCCACGGCGCTGGAGTGCCGGATTGTTGAATTTCGTGGTGCTTCTGGCCTTGCTCCTGGGGTCCTGTGTGGGGCCGACAACCATGTACGTGCAAAGTCCCAGGTGGTTTCTCGAAGATGTCGGCCCCGGCGGCGCAGGGACGTTTTTTGTCGCCTACACCGCGAAGGATGCAACGGCGCCAAAGGACGTCAAGTTCATGCGATACAGCTTCGAGGCTGACGCGAAAACCTACGCCGACATGCAGTTCCATGTGCCCATCGGGGAATTCCGCGCCAGTTCCGGGGGTGAGGAATTCAGTCGGGTCACAGCGAAAGCCGACGGCAAGGGCGGGCAGCTTGTTCAGGTGTTCGTGACAGGTGACACGATGTGGACATCGTTGTCGGAGTATCGGGTGGAAGGCAACCGGATCCAGCCGCTCAGGCATGCGCATTCGGTGGGATGGTTTCTGCTGGCCGCGTTTGTTCTGCCTCTCCTGGTCTATTCGCTCCGGAATCGGATCAGGCGTGCCATCAATCGAATGATGCGAGTCGATCCGGCATGAGGTGCCTGGGCAAACAGGGGGCCGTGTTTCTTGTCGCAATCTTGCCGTTACTCTATTTTCAGGGCTTGGCCGCGGCGTCGCCCTGGTCCGCTACCGAAAGACAGGCGGCGATAGTCGGGAGATTCCTCGATGGTTCGGATTGATCGGGTGGGACGATGTGACGTCGTCGACAATGTGTAGCCATAAAGCTGCCGAAAATCACGGAAAGTTTTGTCCGTGCAATGTCGATTCTCAATGAATTGGCTCGACGTGCAAGCAGGCGGACCCGCACTACCGGCCTGGAGAAATGGCACCCTTTCAGAATCTGCCCAACAGGACTTGACTCATGAAAATCACCGTTGAAGCGCTTGTCAAGGCGCCCATCGCCAAAGTCTGGAGCGCCTACACCACGCCCGATGACGTAGTGCAGTGGAACACCGCTTCGGCTGACTGGCACACGACCCGGGCCTCGGTCGATCTGCGCGTCGGCGGGGCATTCTCCTCGCGCATGGAGGCAAAGGACGGCAGCTTCGGCTTCGACTTCGCCGGCACGTACACCAGGATAGTGCCCAACGAGTTGATCGAGTATTCGTTCGGCGACCGGACTGGATTGGTCGAGTTCAATGCGGGTCCGGAAGGCGCCACGGTGCGCGTCACATTCGACGCCGAAACGGAACTTTCCCTGGAGCAGCAACGCCAGGGCTGGCAGGCGATTCTGGACAACTTTGCCCGGCATGTCGAAGCGCGAAAATAGCAGCATTGCAACGTGATGCGCGGCCGCCGCCAGCGCGAAGCGCAATGCGAGCATCATCAGGATCTGCCACTGCGGCGGTGACCGCCCCAGCTTCCTTGCGCCAGGGTGTTCATTGGAGCTAAGGCGCGCAGGAGGTCCGCGCGCTAGACTTGGATGATCTGCCTATCCAGGACACTTCATGACCAGCTATGTCGAAGGCGCGTTGGTAAAGGACGAGAAGATCGTCCACATCGGGCACATCAGCCTGTGGTCGCTGTCCCACCTGCTCGTCCTCGGGGTCATCCTGCTGCCCGCGTTTGGTGTCGGCCTGGTCTTCCTGATCATGGCCTATATCAAGTACAAGACTACCGAACTCGCCATCACGAGCAAACGCGTGATCGCGAAATTCGGATTCATCAGCCGGCGAACCGTGGAGATCAACATCAACAAGGTGGAGAGCATCCAGGTTGACCAGGGCATCCTGGGCCGGATATTCGACTATGGCACCCTCGTGATCTCCGGAGCCGGAGATCCGCAAGCCCCGATTCCCGGCATCTCGGAGCCGATGGCGTTTCGTCGCGCTTTCATCGAGGCGCAGGACCAGCCGAAATCAGTGGCTTGATCCGTACGCAGCGACAAGCGCCACGGCCAACCGGGAACACCCATCCAATGACCACAAGACCCACCGTCAAACCGTTCTCGATGATTCGCGAGTTCCATCTGGCGGACTGGTTCACGCTCGCCAACGCCGTCTGCGGGACCGGGGCGATCTTCTCGGTGATGACCTATCTCGAGCTTCGCGAGGTCAGGCACGTCTACTTCGCCTGCGGCCTGGTCCTGGCCGCGCTGGTGTTCGATGTGTTTGATGGCCGCATCGCAAGGTGGCGGCAGAAGACTTCCGCACTCGGTCGGGAACTCGATTCGCTCGCCGACGTGATCTCTTTCGGCGTCGCCCCCGCGATGATCGCCTACGGCTGCGGCATGCAGGGCCTGTACGACCGCGTCGTCCTGGCCTACTTCGTCGCGTGCGGGGTTT
The DNA here is from genome assembly GCA_965279115.1 of Burkholderiales bacterium. Lineage (GTDB taxonomy): Bacteria > Pseudomonadota > Gammaproteobacteria > Burkholderiales > JAEUOS01 > JAEUOS01. The sequence goes on along the minus strand of OZ257137.1, from coordinate 170,713 downwards.
CGCGCCTTGCCCGCTACAACGTCACGGCGGAGGCATTGTCCGACGGCACCGGCAAGGTGAAGTACTTCGAAGGAACCCCGATACCGACATCCATCGTTCTGGTGCTGCTCCTCGCGCTGGCCGCATGGTCGGGCGCGCTTCGCGAAAACCTCTGGTTCGGCGAGGTCACCCTGGCGGGCTACAAGCTTCACCCGCTGGTTCTCGTTTTCGCGGTTTCAGGGTCGCTGATGATCAGCCGGCTGCGCATACCCAAACCATAAGCGCGCCCGGGCGCATCTGCGCCCGCGAGTCGCCAAGGTCGGACGGACGCGCTCGCTGCCAGGCAAGGGTGCTAGCGCGTCAGCACCACATGCGTGGCGCGCTCTGTCGCCACGCGCCGTTCGCAGCGAAAGCCCGCCTTCACCATGTCGATCCCGGCAAACAGCGCCTCGCCGCGCCCCAGCAGCACCGGCGACATGGCCAGGTGCATCTGGTCGATCAGCCCGGCCTGCAGATACTGGCGCACCGTGGCCACGCCGCCGCCGATGCGCACGTCCTTGTCGCCTGCCGCGTCCCGTGCGCGCGCAAGTGCCTCGTGGATGCCGCCGGTGACGAAGTGGAAGGTGGTGCCGCCCTGCATTTCGATCGAAGCGCGGGCGTGGTGGGTGAGGACGAACACCGGCATGTGATACGGCGGGTTGTCGCCCCACCAGCCTTTCCAGGTGTCGTCGACCCAGGGCCCGCGCACCGGGCCGAACATGTTGCGGCCGAGTATCCAGGCGCCGATGTTGACGAAGCTCTCGCGGGCGAAGTCGTCGTCGACGCCGGTACTGCCGTCCCCGCTGCCATGCATCTGCTGGAAGGTGCGGGTCGGAAAGAACCACTCATGCAAGGCGGGGCCGCCCACGCCGAGCGGGTTCTCCAGGCTTTGGTCGGGGCCGGCGCCAAACCCGTCTATGGACACGGCAAACGCCGAAACCTTCACTTTGGGCATGCGCTTTCTCTCCCGATGGCTGGATGGATACCGCACGACGACCGGTGCGCGCCGGAATCGACAGGACCGGACGTATCCGGCTCGAATGCGTCAAACTTGCGCCAGTTTCCCAGATTGCACCCTACAAGGCCCTACACCATGCTCGAACCTGCCGCCATCCGCGCCAACGCCGCCCGCATCGCCCCGCACATCCGCCGCACGCCGGTGCTCAATGTGGATGGAACGGACTTCGGACTTGATGGCGTGAAACTGGTGTTCAAGCTGGAGTTCCTGCAGCACAGCGGGTCGTTCAAGGCGCGCGGGGCTTTCACCCACCTGTTGTCGCACCACGCGGGGGAAGCCGGCGTGGTGGCGGCCTCCGGCGGCAATCACGGCGCGGCGGTGGCGTATGCGGCGCGGCGGCTCGGCGTGCGCGCCACCATCTTCGTGCCCGGCGTGGCCGCGCCGGCCAAGCTGGCGCGCATTCGTGGCTATGGCGCGGAGCTCAAAGTGGTGGGCGAACGCTATGCCGACGCGCTGGCGGCGAGCGAGGCCTGTGTGCGGGATTCCGGTGCCATTCCCATCCATGCCTACGACCAGCCCGAGACCCTGCTCGGCCAGGCCTCGGTGGGGCTGGAGTTCGAGGAGGACGCGCCGGATCTCGACGCCGTGCTGGTCGCGGTGGGCGGTGGCGGTCTGATTGGAGGCATTGCCGCCTGGTACCTGGGGCGTACCCGGGTGATCGGCGTGGAGCCGGAACTGGCACCAACCCTCAACCATGCGCTGGCGGCCGGCAAGCCGGTGGATGCGCCGGCGGGCGGTGTGGCGGCCGACTCGCTCGCCCCGCGCCAGGTGGGGCAATTGATGTTTCCGATCATGCAACGGCATGGCGCAGGTTGCGTGCTGGTGAGTGACACGGCGATTGTCGAGGCGCAACGCCGGTTGTGGGAAGTGTTGCGGGTGGTGGTGGAGCCGGGCGGGGCGGCGGCGTTCGCGGCGCTGCTCTCGGGCGCGTGGCGGCCGCAGCCCGGGCAAAGGGTAGGTGTCCTGTTGTGCGGCGCGAACACGGATGTGGCGGAGTTCGGCACCGGGCCTCACGTATAGTTCGCACGCGGCAATGCGGTGGTGGCGCCGGCCGCTGAAAACAATTCAATGGAGACACGACATGCGGATCATCCCTGCCCCGGCATTAGTTCGCGCCTTGCTGGCGGCGCTGGCACTCGGCTGCGGCGCCGTCAGCGCGCAGGACAGCGCCGCAAACTACCCGGCCAAGCCGGTACGCATCGTCATCGGACTGGCGGCCGGCGGCGGCATCGACGTCATTGCCCGGGTGGTGGCGCAGAAGATGGCCGACAGCATGGGCCAGCCGGTGCTGGTGGAAAACAAGCCGGGCGCCTCCGGCATCATCGCCGCCGAGTTCGTCGCCAAGGCGCCGGCTGACGGCTACACCCTGATGATGGCGCCGTCAGGCCCGATGGTGTTCAACGCGGTGATGTTCCAGAAGCTTCCCTATTCACCGGTCAGGGACTTCGCGCCGGTGGGCATGGTGGCCTCGTTTCCGCTCATCGCGGTGGTCAGCGCCAACACGCCGGTCAGGACCATGCGCGAGCTGATCGACTTCGCAAAGGCCAATCCGGCCAAGGCCAACTACGCCGCCAGCACCGCCGCATTCCAGCTCACCACCGAACTCTTCAACATCCAGGCCGGCATCAAGCTGGAAAACATCACCTACAAGGGCACCAACGAGTCGCTCACCGCGGTGATCGCCGGCGACGTTCTCACCACCATCGCGGACTCCGGCCCGGCCTCCGGCGCGATACGCGGTGGCAAGGTGCGCGCGCTGGCGGTGACCGCGCCGAAGCGCATGGCGGCCTTTCCCGAGGTGCCCACCATGGCCGAGGCGGGCTTTCCGCAGCTCGACGTGCAGTTGTGGGCCGGTCTCTTCGCCCCCACGGGGACGCCGCCGGCCATCGTCAGGAAGCTGGAAGACGAGCTTAACAAGGCGCTCAAGTCGCCGGATGTGCTGCAGCGTTTCAATACGCTCACCGTCAATGCCGGCGGCGCCAGCGGCGCCGAGCTCGGACCGTTGATTTCCGCCGAGATCGCGCGCTGGAGCGACGTGGCGAAAAAGGCCAACATCAAGCCCAACCCGTGATGACCACGGCAAACGCCCGGCGCCCGCCGGTCATCGACTTCCACGCCCACATGCTGGAGCCGGAGGTCTTCAAGGCCTCCACCAACAAGACCGTCTTCACCGGTTTTGGCGCCACGCCGGCCGCCGCGCCGCGGCCGGGCGCGCAAACCCTGATGGCGCGCATGTTCGACCCGGCCGCCGAGATCGAGGACATGGACGCGCGCGGCATCGACATGGCGGTGGTCAGCGCCAGCACGGTGCTGCAGGGCACCAGCTGGGCTGACCCCGCCACCGACCTGGCGCTATGCAGGCGCTGCAACGACCAGGCGGCCGACTGGGTGGCGCGCCACCCGGCGCGTTTCGTCGGCAGCGCAGTCCTGCCCTTGCAGGATCCGGTGCTTGCGCTCGGCGAGCTGGCGCGCTGTGTCGACGAACTGGGCCTCCGGGTGGCCAATGTGTCCTCCAGCTATCGCGGCGTCTACATCGGCGATCCGCTCTACCACCCGTTCTGGGCGGCGGTGGCCGAGCGTGCGATCACGGTGTGGATCCATCCGGAAGGCGTGGCCGACCCGTGGTTCCAGCGCTATGCGCTATGGAACTCTGCCGGACAGTCGATCGAGGAAACCCGGGCCATGACCTCGCTCATCTACGAAGGCGTGATGCACCGCCACCCCGATCTCAAGGTGGTGATGGCGCACGGCGGCGGCTATTTCCCGCACTACATGGGACGCATGGACCGCAATACCGCCAACCGGCCCGACACCGTCAGGAACACCGGCGGGCGCACCCCCTCGGACTTCCTGCGCGCCTTTCACTACGACACCTGTGTCTATGACCTGCAGGTCCTGAAGGTGTTGCTCGAACGCGTTGGCGCGGACCGGCTGGTGATGGGCAGCGACTATCCGGTGGGCGAGAAGGACCCGGTCGGCTGGCTGCGGACTGCAGGCGTGGGCGGTGACGATCTGGCAGCGATCGCCGGGGGCAACGCTGCCCGCCTGCTGGGCATCGCCGGGCCCGCCTAGGATGCCTCGATCAGCTTGTCGGCCGCGTTGTCGACGATGAATGGTGTTTCGAAATAGCGGATCACCGGTTCCGAGCCGTACATGGCCTTGATGCGTGCGCGCCACTCGGCGTTGTGGCCGCGCTGCGCCGCCTCGATGGACGGCCACAGGTAGGCGCCGCCAGCCTTGGAATTGGCGGGGTCAAAGAGATAGTTCTTGCGCACCAGTTCGGTGTTGGCGCGCCAGTCATCGGCGCTGGCGCGCATGCCTGCCAGCACCTGTTCGCGGCTGATGCCGGCGGGAAGGTCGAATAGCACGAGTTCGGTGATCATTTGGGTGGGCCTTTGTGTATTGCGGCGGGTGCATTTTTCGATGCATGGCGCGCGACTGCGGAATATACTTCCGCCGCAGGTTGTTAAGAAAACATGCCGCGCGTTGCCGGCGGCGCCGATTCATCCAGATTCCGTCAAATCCCATAGGAGGGCATTACATGGCAGGAAGAATAATTCAAGCGGCGGCGGCCGTGTTGGGCGTAGTACTTGCAGCGGTGGCATTCGCGCAGCAACCGGCGCGTCCGGCCATCCAGACCACCAAGGTGCCCGGCACCGACAACGTCTACGTGTTCCGCAATGTCGGGCACCAGGCCATGTTCGTGGTCACCTCCGAAGGCGTGATCGTCACCGATCCGATCGCCTACGGCCGGCCCACCGGCGGCAAGGCCTACCTGGACGAAATCCGCAAGGTCACCGACAAGCCGATCCGTTACGTGATCTACAGCCACCACCACTTCGACCATATTGCCGGCGGCAAGGTGTTCAAGGACGCCGGCGCCACCTTCGTGGCGCACCGCGCCGCGTGGAAGCGCCTGCATGATCTCAAGGACCCGCATACCGTGCTGCCGGATGAATCGGTCGGCGATGGCGGTCGCGTCATCACCCTGGGCGGCACGCGGCTTGAGCTGACCTACCATGGCCTCAACCATTCCGACTCCACCCTGGTGATGCGCCTGCCCAAGGAAAAGATCATTTTCGTGGTCGATACCCTGCCGGTGGGCACATTCCCCGGCCGCGGCATGATCGACTTCCACCCCTTCGAGACCGAGGCCTTCATGAAGCAGGTGCTGGCCATGGATTGGCAAACCCTGATCCCCGGCCATCCCGGCCCGGGCGACCGCCTTGGCACCAAGAAGGATGTCGAGGAACAGCTGCAACTGCTGCAGGACGCCTCCGAGGAAATGAAAAAGCTGGCCCAGGACGGCAAGTGCTGGGATACGGCCGAAAAGGACTTCAAGCTGCCCAAGTACGAGAAGATGCCCGGCTACGCCGCCGGCCTGCCGTTCGTGGCGCGCCGCTATTGCGGCTTGTGGGGGCGCGGAACCTGATTGCGCTGTTCCCGCGGGACAGGAATGCCGCCTTCGGGCGGCATTTTCTTTTTTGCGTCCCGCCATCGACACCGGATTGATCCCTGTCAATAGCCTGCTCGTCGCAACCGTCATGATCAGGCTTTACCGCCCCGCACGCACAAACCGGCCAGGGGCCCACCCTCGACATGGCAGATCAAAACAGACCTCCGGGTAGCTGGCGGGTTCCCGCGCTCGCGCTTGCAGCCCTCCTCGCGGTGGCGGGTTACCTGCTGGCGCCGTTCCTGCTGGGCAAGAAGGTCGAGGCGTTTGTTGTCAATCGGGGCGAGCTGATCCAGACGGTCGTCGCCAGCGGCAGGGTGGAGACGCCCGCGCGGGTCGAAATCGGCAGCCAGATCACCGGCGAGGTGGCCGCGGTTCCGGTGGCCGAGGGACAGACCGTCAAGGCCGGCCAGACCCTGATCGCGCTGGAAGACAGCGACGAAAGAGCCGCCTTCGACCAGGCCCGGGCCGCGGTTGCCCAGGCGGAGGCGAAGTTGCGCCAGGTGAACGAGTTGCAGCGACCGTCGGCCGAGCAGGCGCTCGCGCAGGCGCAGGCCACGCGGGCGAACGCCCGCGCGCAGCACGAAAGGTCGCGCGAACTGGCGGCACGCGGGTTTGTGGGCAAGTCGCAACTGGACGATGCGCAGCGCGCGCTCGAGGTTGCCGAGAGCCAGGTCAGGACCGCGCAACTGCAGGTGGAGGCCGCGCAGCCGCTGGGCAGCGACACCGCCCTGGCCCGGACGTCGCTCGACCAGGCGCGCGCCAGCGAGCGGGTCGCGCTTGCGAAGCTGGGGCATACCGTGATGAAGGCGCCGCTGGACGGCACGCTGATCGCGCGCAGCGTCGAGCGCGGCGACGTGGTGCAGCCCGGCAAGACCCTGATGGTGCTGTCGGCCGCCGGCAGAACCCTGCTCACGGTGCAGATCGACGAGAAGAACCTGCGCCACCTGAAGCCGGGCCAGCGCGCATTCGCTGCGGCCGATGCTTATCCCGGCCAGCGCTTCCAGGCCGAACTGGTGTACATCAACCCGGGTATCGACGCGCAGCGCGGTTCAGTCCAGGTCAAGCTCGCGGTGGCGGAACCGCCCGCGTTCCTGCGCCAGGACATGACCGTGTCGGTGGATATCGAGGTGGCCCGCCATGCCGGTGCGCTTTCGGTCACCACCGAGGCGGTGCATGACGCCACCAGCGCCGCACCCTGGGTGATGGTGGTGGCGGACGGGCGGACGCGCCGGCGTGCCGTCCGGCTTGGCATTCGCGGCGACAGCCGGGTCGAGGTGGTGGAAGGCCTGAGCGAAGGCGACCTGGTCCTGCCGGCCAGCGGCGCGCAGCTGGCCGATGGTGCGCGCGTGCGCGCCAGCGCCGCCGCTGCGAAGTGAACCGGGTGACGGAAGCGCGGCGCGGATGAATCAGTTCCTGCCCTTCGAGTGGATCGCGGCGATCCGTTTCCTGCGCGAGGGGCGCCTGCAGACGCTCTTCATCGTGTCCGGGGTCGCCATCGGCGTGGGGGTGATCGTGTTCATGTCGGCGCTGCTGGGGGGCATGCAGGCCAACCTGCTGCGGCGTGTGCTCAGTTCGATGCCGCACATCACGCTGGAACGGCACAAGCAGGTGGCCGTGCCGCAAATCCGGCCGGCGCAGGGCCAGAGCATGGTGTCGAGCGTGCAGAAGCCCGCGCAGCGCGTCGCCTCGCTCGAACAATGGCAAAAACTGCGCGACCAGATGCAGCGCCGTGCCGACATCGTGGCGGTTTCGCCCACCGCCACCGGGCCGGCGTTCGCGATCCGCGGCGAGGCCAACCAGGCCATTTCGCTCATCGGCATCGAGCCGGAGCAGTACATCCGCATCGTGCCGCTGCCGGACAAACTGGTCGCCGGCAGCTTCCGCATGACCAATTCGGACATCCTGATCGGCACCCAGCTGGCGCAGGACCTGGGCGTAACGCTCAACGACAAGCTGCGCGTGGCCACCGCGGGCGGTGCCGGGCTCACCCTCACCATCGTCGGCCTGTTCGACCTCGGCAATCGGGGCGCCAACCAGCGCAACGCCTACGTGCTGCTTGCAACCGCGCAGAACCTCCTCAACCTGCCGGGCGGCGTCACCAGTATCGACCTGACCGTGGAGGACCCCTACACCGCCGAAACCATCGCGCAGTCGATCGCCGGCGAAACCGGCGTGGATGCGCTGTCGTGGATCGCCACCAACAACCAGTTCTTTCTCGGCCTGAACGCGCAGACGCTTTCGGCGCTCTTGATCCGCATCTTCGTCGGCCTGTCGGTGGTGGCCGGCATCGCCAGCGTGCTGGTGGTATCGGTGGTGCAGCGCCAGAAGGATGTCGGCATCCTGCGCGCCATGGGCGCGTCGCGCGGACAGATCATGCGGGTGTTCCTGCTGCAGGGCGCGGTGGTCGGGCTGCTCGGCTCGCTGGTCGGGTCGGCATTCGGGATGTCGCTGCTCACGGCGTGGGGTTTCGCGGCGAAAAATCCCGACGGCACGCAGATGTTTGTCATCACGGTGGAGCCCGCCCTGTTCGTCTGGGCCAGCGTGATCGCCACCTTGGCGGGCCTGGTTGCCGCGGTGACGCCGGCGGTGCGGGCGGCGCGCCTCGATCCGGTGGTGGCGATCCGTGGTTGAGCCGGTCCTGCGCCTGGATGGTGTGCGCAAGTCGTACGCCATCGGCACGCCGGCCGAAACCGAGGTCCTGCACGGCATCGACCTGGAGCTCGGCCGCGGCGAGTTCGCCGCACTGATCGGTCCTTCCGGATCGGGCAAGAGCACCCTGCTCAACCTCGTCGGCCTGCTCGATCGTCCCACCGCCGGGCGGCTCGCCATCAATGGCCAGGCCACCGGCACCCTGGACGATGCGTATCTCACGCGCTTGCGCGGCAGCGCCATCGGCTTCGTGTTCCAGTACCACTACCTGCTTTCGGCCTTCAGCGCGCTGGAAAACGTGATGATGCCGGCCGTGCTTGCCCGCGGGCGGCCGGACGATGCCATGCTGGTGCGCGCCGACCTGCTTCTCGGGCAGGTCGGGCTGGCGCGCTGGCGCGACAGCCTGGTGGGCAACTTGTCAGGCGGGCAACAACAACGTGTCGCCATCGCCCGTGCGCTGGTCCTGAACCCGGCCCTGATCCTGGCCGACGAGCCGACCGGCAATCTCGATACCCGCTCGGCCGACGCGGTGTTCGAACTGATGCGCGAGGTCAATGCGCGCGAAGGCACCACCTTCCTGATGGTGACGCACAATCTCGCGCTGGCGCAGCGCTGCGACCGGGTCATCGAACTGGTGGACGGCCTGGTGGTGGCCGCGGGTCCGGTTGCGCGCATGGACGCCTGATCGCGCAGCGCGCGATCGGGCCTGCTGTCAGGGAGGTGCTGGCAAGGCGGTTGTGCACCCTTCGATGCGCGCCGCCAGTTCCGCCGTGTCGCAGGGCAGGCTGGTGTCCACGAACAGGGTTGCGGACACCTCAACACCCTCGACCGGCTCCGCGCTTTCAAGCTGTGCCGCCAGGATGCGCAGGTCCGCCTCCGAGGCGTCATTGCCACATGCCGCGCGGGCGACTATCCGGCGTTCGAGTTCCGCGCGCCCGGCATGGATGGCCAGCAGGGTGAAGGGCACTCGAAGCCTTGCGGCAAGCTCGGCGAAGCGTTGACGTTGCGCGCGCTTGAGAAACGTCGCATCGACAACTACAGCGCTGCCCGCGCGCAACAGCGTATCAGCCAGCATCTCCAGGCGCGCATATACCTGGGTGGTCGTGGCGGACGAATACAGGCCCTGTTGCGGCGCCGAACCACTTGCCGCCAGCGGGGCCAGGCCGGCCATGCGCTTGCGTTCCACGTCCGAGCGCAGGCGCAGCCAGTCGCTCGCCTGAACCAGGCCGGCGCTCAAACGGCTTTTTCCCGAGCCGGATGCGCCGCTGGTGATGATCAGGCGCGGCTTCCCGGGATGCGTGAACGATTCCGCAAGCCGCAGGTGGGCCAGGCAATCCTGGAGCGCCTTGTCATGTTCGCGCCTGTTGTCGGCCGACGCATGGGCGCGAATCGCCGCGACCTTGGCCCGCACCATCGCGCGGTAGCACAGGTAAAAGGGCAGCAGGGGTACACCCGCCCAGTCGCCGCACTGCGAAAGGTAGGTGTCCAGCAAAAGGCGGGCGAATTCCGCATGCCCGCGGTGGCGCAGGTCCATGAGCGTGAATGCGAGGTCGTTGGCGACATCGATCCAGCGCATCTCCGGGTTGAATTCGATGCAGTCGAACGCGACGATGCGACCGCCGTGGCGCACCATGTTGGCCAGGTGCAGGTCGCCATGGCATTCGCGTATCTGTCCGGCGCGCATGCGCGCTTCCATCAGCGGCGCGCGCCTTGCGTGTTCGGCCAGGGTCCAGTCGTGCAGCCGGCGCTGGCGGTCGCGGGTCTCGTTGTCGAACGACAGGGCCGGCATCTGGCTGAAGTTGGCGAGTGCGTCTTCGAGTATCCGGCCGGGCATGCCATGCCTGCCGTCCGCCGCGCGCGCGGCGCCATCATGAAACGCGGCGATCATGGTGGCCATCTGGCCGATGTCGTCCACGCCGAGCGCGTTCCTTGCAAGCAGGAAGTCGAGTCCGTCGTCACGCGCGAAGCGGCGCATGCGAACCGCGTACTCGATCGCCGGGCTTGCATCGAGCCGGGGTGCGTCCGCGCTGCCGCCGATGGACACCACGTCGAGGTAGATGTCCGGGGCGGTGCGGCGGTTCAGGCGGATCTCTTCCTCGCACGCCAGGCGGCGCTTGGCGAGGCTGGAGAAGTCGAGGAACCCGAGGTTGAGCGGCTTCTTCAGCTTGTAGGCATGTTCGCCCGCAAGAATCACCCAGGAGATATGGGTTTCGACGATCTCCACCGCGCCGCCGGCCTGCCGTCCCAGATGTCCGGCGAGTGCGGTGACGAGCCGGCGTTGCGTTGCTGGATCCATGCCGGCGCCGTGCGACCTATAGCATCACCTCGGCCAACGGCCGGCGCGGCGAGTGCTGTGCAGCCGGACCGCGCCCGATGCGCAGCAGGAGTTGCGGAAACGGTTCGGTGTCGAGGAAATTGCGCATCTCCTGGCGCAGCGCCGGCACCTCGATGGCCTGGCTCAGGAAGGAAGCGTCGTAGCCCTCCAGCCTGGCTGTCAAGAGGACGCGCTGCATGGCCTGGCCTGCGAACAGCCAGGCAGGCGCGTTGTCCTGGCGGGTGGACAGGCACAGGAGCAGCGGCGAGCCGGCCACAAGGGTGGCGTTACGGGCCGCCACGCCGCCGCCCACGTCGAAGGTGCGCAGGACCATGCCGGTGACCGTGGCCTCGAAATCCAGCAAATGCGGCAGGCCGAAGGCGTAGGCGGACAAGCCGTCGCGTTGGCGTCCCGGGTGGATCCAGGCTGCCAGCTCGCGCCGGAAGCGCACGTCCTCGAACTGCGCCTGGTCGGCGCGTGCCACCAGGTCCGCCAGATGATCGCGCCGTGCCGGGTCGGAGACGGCGCACGCTGCGACACCCTCGGCCACCGCCGCCGCGCACAGCATTTCGCGAACCTTGTCAGGCACCTCGATCGGACTGAATGTCTGGCGGTTGGTGGCGCGCAGTGCGATGGCGGCGACCAGGCGGGCGACCTCGGCGTCGTCGCCGGGCTTGTCTTGCACCGTTATCCGCGCGACGATGTCGGCGTCGGCCTGAACCGGAAAAATGTCGATCGCGTACGCCATGCCGAAATGCACGAGTGCCGCACGCAGGTTGAACAGGGCCGCGCCCAGGCTGATGGTGAGCTCGCGGTCATACGGATCGACCACCGGCAGGCTGCGCGTGCGGTCCGCCAGCAGTGTGACCACATTGCCTTCGATCTGGAATCGCCAGGGCTGGGAGTTGTGGCTGGAAGGCGCCAGAACCGCGTAGCGGAGCGCGTAGCCAATGCGGGCGTCAAGAGTGCCACCGCGCGGAAATCCGCTTTCCGCAAGATCCCATTCGGATTGCATATGCGCCGCCTTTCGTCAGGACTGCATCGGCCACCAGCCTACGACCGAAGCCGCCACCGGTGTTTGACGCGGATCAAGCGCGGATGCGAAGCCTCAGGGATGCAGCACGCAGCCGCCGGTGACTTCGCCGTTCCAGCGTGCCAGCATGGCCTGGCGGAATTCGGCCAGCGGATACGCGTGCGAAATCGGCGGCCGGATCTTGCCCTCGGCGGCCCATGCGAGGATTTGCGCCACCCGTGGCGGGCGGATCGAGGGATCCTGCGCCACCGAGATCACCGCCGGGCATCCCATCACCGTGAGCCCCTTCATCTGGATGATGTTGGTGGGCAGCTGGTTGGCGTTGGGCGCGCCGCGCTGGCCGCGGCCGCGCGCGACGAAGGGCGTGGAGGTCCAGCCGACGATCAGGAAGCGCGCGCCGAAAGCGGACGCGCGCAGGCACTCCAGTGAGGTGTCTCCACCGACGGCGTCATAGACCATGTCGACGCCGCGCCCGCCCGTCAGGTCCTTGACCTCGTCACGAAAGCGCCGCACGCCGGGCGCCCCGTCGCGGTTGGCCGCGTTGATCACATGGTCGGCGCCATGCGCCTTCACTTGCGCGAGCTTGGTGTCGGAGCGGCCGGTGGCGATCACGGTGGCGCCGAGCAGCCTGGCCACCTGTACCGCGGCCATGCCGGTCGATCCGGAGGCGCCGTTGATGAGCACGGTTTCGCCGGCCTACAGGTTGCCGCGCGCGATCAGGCAGTGCCAGGCGGTTTCGTAGTTGCCCAGCAGGTTGCAGGCTTCGTCGAACGAGTAGCCGGGCGGATTGCGGCGCAGCGCGCGCACCGGCAGCACCGCGTACGAGGCGAAGCCGCCGGCGCCGCGGTAGTCGCCGCCGGAGCGCGGCCCCACCTGCATGAAGTCGGCGAAGACATGGTCGCCGACGGCCATGTCACGCGGGTCGACCATGCTGCCAGTGGCCATGACCACGCCGCTGTACTCCATGCCGGGACAGTAGGGCGGCGCCGGCATGTGCTGGTACTGGCCGCTGGTCATGAGGAGGTCCACCCAGGCGACGGCGGCGCTCTTGATGGCGATTGCGACCTCGTCGGGCCTGAGCGCGGCGGGGTCCGGCGCTTCCATGTCCGCAAGCGACATGTGCTTTTCGATCGCCTCGGTGGGTGTCTCGCCAAATTCGCAGACCAGTACGCGCTTGCCTGCCGGCAGAGGCTGATGTGTCGATGTCATGGTGGCCTATCTTGCGCCGGCGGCTTCAAGCAGCTTCACCATCGCATCGAAGCCGCGTGTCTTCGCAAGTGCGAGCGGCGTGTTGCCGCCGCGGTCGGTGAGTCGGGTGTCGGCTCCGGCATCGAGCAGCGCCTTCAGGACCGCCTGGTGCCGGGCGCCGCCGTCACCGAGGACCACGGCTTCGATGAGTGCATTCCAGTGCAGGATGTTGACATGGTCCAGCGGCGCGCCCGCGGCGATGAGTTGCCGCACCACCCCGGGATGGCCATGGTGCGACGAGGCGATCAGTGCGGTGCCGTAGTGAATGCTGGTGATGAGCTTGGCGCTGGCGCCCGCCGCCAGCAACACCCGCAGGGTTTCGTCGTCGCCGAGAATGCCGACGATGGTGACCGCATCGTAGCGGTCACGCTCGAAGGCGCCGAGGTCGGCGCCGGCGGCCGCGAGGATGCGGATCGCCTCGTGCTGGCGCGCGTAGGCCGCCACATGCAATGCCGTGCGGCCGTACCCGTCGCGCGCCGCCAGGTTGGTTCGCGCGGCGATCAGTTTGTTGATCGTTGCGATATCGCCGCGATGGGCTGCGGCGTGCAACGGGGCGAAGCGCGCGATCTCGCCCGCCTCCGGCTTCACCGGGAACGCGCTCGATGCCGCGCTGGCGAGCATGAGGCACAGCGCCAGCAGCGCGCCCATCAGGGAGGTTCCGGCGCGCCAAGCGGAGATGCGGCCGACGCAGGTATGGAACTGCGCGGAGACTGTCACGGAACGCTCAATCCACCTTGCCGATGCGCTGCACCGTGGCGCGGATGCGTTCGAAATCGCGATTGAGGAATTCGTTGAACGCGGGACCGTCGCGATAGTCCACCGGCGCGCCGAGCTTGGCCATGCTCTGGATGAATCCCCCCTCTTGCGTGATGGCGCGGCCGATGTCGGCGCGCAACGCCTGCACCACCGCATCCGGCGTCTTCGCCGGGGCGAACAGACCGATCCAGATGTAGAACTCGCTGTCCTTGAAGCCAAGCTCCATTGCCGTGGGCACCTCGGGCAGCGAGGCCACGCGCTTGGCGCCGGTAGTGACCAGCGGTTTCAGTGCGCCGGACTTGATGTGGGCTGCCAAGGCGGCTGGTGAACTCGCCGTCAGCGCAACATGCCCGCCCAGCACCGCCAGGATGGCCGGCCCGCCGCCCGCGTAGGAGATGTGGCGCAGCTTCATGCCGGCTGCGTTGGCGAGCATTTCGATCGGCAGGTGCGAGGCGCTGTAGGCGCCCGAGGAACCATAGGTGATCTTGTCCGGATTGGCGCGCGCTTCGGCGACGAAGTCCTGGTATGTCTTCCATGGCGCGTCCCCCTTGACGGCCACCACCAAGGGGTCGGCCACCAGCAGCGCGATCGGGATGAAGCTTGAGCGATCGAAGCTCGAGGGTCGGCCGAACATGCGGTCGGCTTCCGGCAGGATCAGGAGAGCCGGATTGGTAGCCACCAGTGTGTAGCCATCCGGCGGCGAAGTCGCCACAGCCGCCATGCCGATCGCACCCCCTGCGCCGGCGCGGGTCATCACCACGGCGGGCTGCTTCCATACGTTGGCCAGTGCCAGTGCCAAAAGGCGGGTGGGCTGGTCGGCCGCCCCGCCCGGCGGGAAGGGCACGACCACGTTGACCGGCTTGCTCGGGAAGGTGTTCTGCGCACCCGCAGCGGCAGCGATCAACAGCAGGCAGCATGCAAGGGCGATGCGGATTTGTCTCATGGAGTTCCTTCTTGTTCTGGTTGTGAGGAGCAATCAATCTAAAATCTTAACAACAAACCCCGGCCCCGACACGAGGGGCCATTCATGAAGAGAAGAACAAGCCCATGCCAACGTTCACCAAAGCCGCGCTGCACCGCGCCACCGCCACCATCTTCCGCGCCGCCGGCGCCTCCGAGGACCATGCCGCGCAGGTGGCCGATGTGCTGGTCGACAACCACCTGGCGGGGCACGACTCGCACGGCATCCTGCGCATTCCGGAATACCTGAAAAGCATTGTCGACGGCGAGATCGTCGTGGGCGCCAGCCCGCAGGTGCTGGAGGAAACGCCGACCACGGCGCTTGTCACCGGCAACTGGGCGCTCGGACAGGTGACCGGCATCTTCGCGGTGGACCTGGCGATTGCCAAGGCCAAGAAGGAGCGGGTGGCGGCGGTCTCGGTGGTTCAGGCCGCGCATACCGGGCGCCTGGCGGCCTTCACCGACCGCGGGGCGGAACAGGGCGTGATGGTGTTCATGGCCATCGGCACGGTGGACCGGCCGATGACCGCCCCGTTTGGCGGAGCGGCGGCGGTGCTGGGCACCAACCCGGTGGCGTTCTCGGTGCCCAACCCCGGCGGTGCGCCGGTGACGCTGGACATCGCCACCTCCGCAATCGCCGCCGGCAAGGTCAAGGTGGCCAAGGCAAAGCACCAGCAGCTACCACCGGATTCCATTCTCGATCGCGAAGGGCGGCCCACCACCGACCCGCAGGCGTTTTTCGATGGCGGGGTCCTGCTGCCATTCGGCGCGCACAAGGGCTATGCGCTGGCGGTGATTGCCGAACTGTTGAGCGGGCCGATGGCCGGTGCGGATGCCTACCCGGGTGTGTTCATGCGCAGCGGCATCTTCATTTTCGCGGTGGACGTCGGCGTATTCCGCCCGGCAGCCGACTACGCGAAGGCGATGGAGAAAACGCTCGGGCGCATCAAGGCCGTGCCGCCGGCGCCGGGCTTCGATGAAGTGCTGATCCCGGGCGAACCGGAAGCGCGCCTGCGCGTGGTGCGCGAGCGCGACGGCATTCCTATCCCCGACGATACCTGGAAGGCCGTATGCGCCGCCGGTGCCACCGTGGGCGTGGACGTGGCCGCTGTGGCGGCCTGAGCGCCCAGCCTTACTCCGGCGGAATGCCGGCGTCGCGAATGCGCTGGCCCCACACCTGGTACTGGCTGCGCACGAATTGGTTGAACTCGTCCACGCTGTTGGGTTCCCCTTCCAGGCTCAGCGCGTGCAGGCGCTCGATGTGTTCCCTGGAAGCGAGGACGCGGTTCATCTGGGTGCTCCACCATGCGACCGCTTCCCTGGGCATGTTGGCCGGCCCGGAAATGCCGGCCCAGCCGGAGAGTTCCACGTCGCGGATGCCGACTTCGGTCAGGGTGGGCACATTCGGCAGCAGCGCCGAACGCTTCGCCGAAGCGATACCGACTGCGTCCAGGCGGCCCGACTTCACGAACGGCATGATCACCGCGAGGTCGGCGGTGACGAAATTGATCTGGCCACCGATCAGGTCGGTGAGTGCCGGCGGCTGGCCCTTGTAGGGTACCGCCAGCACGTCGATGCCTGCTGAGCGCGCGAAGGTTGCGGCGACCACCCGCCCGGTGCCGGAACCGTAGCCATATGAAAGCTTGCCCGGGCGCCGGCGCGCCTCGGCGACCAGGTCCGCCGCGGTCTTGAAGCCCTGCTGCGGGCTCACCACCAGGGCGACATCGAAGCGCGAGATGCGGCCGATATGCGTGAAATCGCGCAACGCGTCGTAGGGCACGCTTTTGGCCAGTTGGGCGCCGGACGAATGCGTCGCACTGGAGGACACCATCACGGTGTAGCCGTCAGGCGCGGCCTTGGCGGTGAAGTCGGTGCCGATCTGGCCGAGCGCGCCGGGTTTGTATTCGATGACGAAGTTGGCGTTGGTCGCCTTGCGGATGTCGTCGAGCATCACCCGGCTCATGGTGTCTATGCCGCTGCCGGCGGGAAAGGCGACGATGAAGCGGATCGGCCGCGCCGGATAGTCCTGCGCCAGCGCGGCGGAAGGGACGGCCATGCCTGCCAGCGCCCCGGCGGTGACGGCGGCCGCAAGTACCAGACGGTTGCGAATCGGGCGGATCATGAGGGCTCCTTTTTCGGCAATGAAATTCCAAGTTCGGCCAGCACTTCTGCCGTGTGCTCGCCCAGGTTGGGAGCGGGGCGGCGGATGCTGCCGGGGGTGGCTGAATAGCGCACGGGTATGCCGGCCTGCATCAGCGCGCCTTCGGTGGGGTGTTGCATCGAATGCCAGAAGCCCACCGCCTGCAGGTGCGGGTCGGCCAGCAGGTCGTCCACCGAATTCACCTTGGCGAACGGCAGGTCCGCGGTTGACAGCAAGGCTACCCATTCCGCGCTGCTCTTCGAGGCCATGATCGGTTCGAGCAGGGTATACAACTCGCCGATGTTGCGGCTGCGCGCGTCGAGTTTGGCGAAGCGCGGATCGGCGGCCAGGTCGGGGCGGTCGGCCAGTTTGAAAAACCGCTCCCACTGCGGATCGGTATAGGGCACCACGGCAAGGTAGCCGTCGCTTGTCGCGAATGGCTTGCGGCTGTCGGCGGTGATGCGGTTGTAACCCGGCGGGCCTTCCGGCGGCACGAAGGCGCGCCCCGCCAGATGCTCGACCATCATGAAGGCGGTGAGGCATTCGAACATCGGCACCTCGACCGCCTGGCCGGTACCGGTGCGTTCGCGCGCGTATAGCGCCATGGCGATCGATTGGGTGACCCACATCGCCGCCACCTTGTCGGCGATGATGCTTTTCACATAGCGCGGCGGGCGGTTTTCTTCGGGCGTACCGCCGGTGCTCTGGCACCAGGCCAGGCCGCTGGCGGCCTGGATGGTGTCGTCCACCGCCGGCCGCCCGGCATAGGGGCCGGCCTCGGAGTAACCGTAGCAACCGCAGTAGATCAGGCGCGGATTGCGCTCGCGCAACTGCTCGTAGCCAAGCCCCAGCCTGGCCAGCGCCTGCGGCCGCACGTTGGAGACAAAGACGTCCGCCCGTTCGACCAGCGCCAGCAGGGATTCGCGCTCTTCCGCCCGCTTGGCGTCGAGTACCACGCCGCGCTTGTTGCGGTTGAGGTTGAGGAAGGCATGGCTCATCGCCGGATGGCGCTGCGGGTGCACGTGGCGGAAAATGTCGCCGCCGCCAGGCGACTCCACCTTGATGACGTCCGCCCCCATGTCGGCAAGCATCTGGGTGGCCATCGGGCCCATGCCGACGCCGGTCATGTCGACGATCCGGACGCCATCGAGCGCGCCGGCGGGATGCTGCGATTTCATGCGATCACTCCACCTTGATGTTGTGTTCCCTGACCAGGCGCGCGAACTTCGCCTTTTCGTCAGTGACGAAGCGTGCCAGGTCCTCGGCGGTGCCGGTGGCGACTTCCGCACCCTGCTCGCCGAAGCGCTTCTTCACTTCGGCGTTGTTGAAGAAGCGGGTGGATTCGGCACGCAGCCTGTCGCCGATTTCGCGCGGCAGGCCCTTGGGGCCGTAGAGCGCCTGCCATTGGCCGGCCACAAAGCCGGGAAAGCCGGACTCGGCGACCGTGGGCACGTCGGGCAGGAAGGAAAGACGTTCACGGCCCATCACCGCCAGGAGGCGCAGCTTGCCGCTCCTGACGAACGGGTAGGTCGACAGCATGGCGATGCCGATCGCCTGCGCCTGGCCCGCAGCCACGTCCGTCAGCGACGGTGCACCGCCCTTGTAGGGCACGAAGGTGAAGGACACGCCGGCGCGCGCGCCGAGTTCGATGCCTGCCAGGTGCGAGGCGCTGCCGCTGCCCAGCATGGCGTAGTTGAACTTGTCCGGATTGGCCTTGGCGAAGGCCAGCATTTCGCGCACATTGGCGACGGGCAAGGAAGGGTTGACCGCCAGCCCATAGGGCGAGCCGACCAGCATGGTGATGGGCGCGAAGTCACTGAGTGGATCGAAGGGCAGGTTCGGCGTGACCGCCGGGCCGCTGGTGAAGGTGCCCAGGTCGGCCACCAGGATGGTATAGCCATCGGCCGGTGATTTGGCGACGAAGTCGGCGCCGATGTTGCCGTTGGCGCCGGTGCGGTTCTCGATGATGAAGCTTTGCCCCAGGCTCTGCTGCAGGTGTGCCGCAAGCTGGCGCGCCACCACGTCGGTGGCGCCGCCGGCGACGAAGGGCACGATCATGCGCACTGGCCTGGTGGGCCAGGATTGCGCGGCAGCGATGAAGGACATGGCGCACAGGCCACAGGCGGCAAGACCCTTGATGAGGCGGCGAAGCGGGGTGACGTAAGACATGTGAGTCTCCTAGCGTCCGAGGAACTTCGGCGTGCGGTTCTCGCGGTGCGAGGCCAGGCCTTCGTCTACATCGTGGCTCCATTCAAGCGCATGGCGCAGCGAATCGGCCAGCTCGCGCGCCTCGGGAAATCCGCTGGCCTGGCGGGTGTTGACGATGCGCTTGGCGCCGCGCGTGGCCAGCGGGCCGTTGGCGGCGATGCGCGCGGCAATGCCGGCGACGAAGCCGCGCAGTTCGCCGGCCGGTTTGATCTCCTGCACGAGCCCGTATTCGCGCATGGTGGTGGCGTCGAGTTCACGCGCGGTGCAGATGATCTCCAGCGCGCGCGCACGGCCGACGATCTGCGGCAGGCGCACCGGCCCGCCTGCGCCGGGAAAGCCGCCCCACTGCGCCTCCGGCATGCACAGGGTCGCATGCGCGGCGGCATAACGGATGTCGCAGGCCAGGCAGAGTTCCACGCCGCCGGCCAGCACCTTGCCGTTGATGGCGGCGATGACGATCTGCGGCAGTGCCTCGATGGCGTCGAAGGTGCGGTTGGCCAGGCGCACCAGGCGGATCACCTGTTC
Organism: Burkholderiales bacterium; assembly: GCA_965279115.1. Lineage (GTDB taxonomy): Bacteria > Pseudomonadota > Gammaproteobacteria > Burkholderiales > JAEUOS01 > JAEUOS01. The sequence goes on along the minus strand of OZ257137.1, from coordinate 151,388 downwards.
CTTGGAGAAGCTGGCGCGGATCTCCGGGTTCATGATGCCCATGGAGAAATATTCGTCGCCGGCGCCGGAGATCACCAGCACCTGGGTCTGCGCGTCATCGCGCAGCGCCTCGGTGATCCTGAGGAGGCGTTCGAGCACTTCCGGCAGCAGCCGGTTCATGTTGTCCGGTCGGTCGATGGCGAGATTGAGTACGCCGCCGTTGCGTGTGAGCACGATGCCCTCGGCAAACGACTCGGACCCGCCGGCGGCGAGTTTGGTGGGTTCCTGCATTGCTTGTCTCCCCGGCCCGCGAAGGGCGCGTTGTCGTTGTTGCTGCAGTGCGAGGAGTATAGAACCTCCCCTGCCCGGCGACCTGATGGACAATGGCGGGGGTTGCAATCCGCAATCCGCCAACAACAGGACAACATACGCAATGGACAAAGGATACGTGCGCCGGATCGTCACCGGCCATGACGCCGAAGGCAACGCCATCTTCACCGAGGACCGGGCTGCGCCTTCCGTTCACACCAACCCGCGCCGCGTGGGCTATTACCTCACCAACCTGTGGATCACCGACCAGACGCCCGCCTACGTGGGCAATGAGCCCGATCCAACCTCACGACCCCTGACGTTGGAACCGCCCAAGAACGGCACGGTGGTGCGCATCATCGAATTCGGCCCGGAAGGCGAGTGGACGAAAAACCTCGACGGTGGCGGTGCCAAGGAAGCCTTCGGCGCCCTCGGCACCAACAAGGCCTCGACCTACAAGGAAGGCGGCCATCCCCTGATGCACCGCACCGAAACGGTGGACTATGCGCTGGTGCTCGAAGGCGAGATCACCATCGTCCTCGACAAGGAAGAGCGGCTGATGAAGCAGGGCGATTTCCTGGTCGAGCGTGGCACCAACCATGCATGGGCCAACCGCTCCGGCAAGCCCTGCAAGATGTTGTTCGTGCTCATCGACGGCAAGTTCGATCCGGAGATCGGCAAGCATTTCGCCTGACGGTGGCAAGGCACCGCCAGCGGTCAGGTTCTACGGCGGCAGGCGCGGCGCTTGTGGTGATTCGCGCAGCCCGCGCCGTGGCGGCGACAATCGAGGCTCAGGTGCGAGCGGCTGCGACCGACCCGGCACGCCGCCGCAATCCGGCCACGCCTACCAGCGCCAGTGCCACCAGCGCCAGGCTGCCGGGCTCCGGCACCTTTTGGAACCCCAGGCTTAGGGCGGCAATCTGTTGCAACGCATAGGCGTCTCGACCGGAAATGCCGAGATCCCTGGCTGCCAGTTCGTTAAAGCCCAGGGATTGCGGATCGAGTCCGGTGACCGAGCCAAAGATGGTCAGGGCGCTCAGATAGGATCCCCACTTGCTGGGATGGGTGCCGTCGTTGAACCAAAGGTCCATCAGGCCGTCGGTCAGCGCGTCGGAGGCGTACATGTTGCGGGTGGCCACACCGTCTTGCACCGCACGCAGAAAAGCCTGGCCCGTGGGGATGATTCCCTTGATTCCCGGGGTGCCATCATCGTTTGCAAAGTTGCGGACGTCCAGCATTGCCAACCTCATCTGTTCGGTCATCTCCTCCAGCGATGTGAAATAGCTTGGTACGGGTGTGTTGGGATCGTAGGTGGCAAGCGCGGTAATCGGGTTGAGGGTCTTTGCGCCAGGCGAATTGATGAGATCGGGCCGTGCCCATGTCTCTTGCAGGTAAATCTGGGTATTCGCGTTGAAGTTCGTGTTGTTCGGAATCGTACGTAAGGCATTGTTGGCGCAGGAACCGGAAGTACCACCAACTGTCGGCGTGCCACCCGCCGCGACGCAGGCGGCCTCGTTGGCGTACTGGCCACCCGGTCCAGGAACGTCGACAGGGCTGTTGGCATTCGTGCCACCGTTGTAGTACATGTTGCGCTCTCGGTATTGGGTGTCGTTCGTGCGGTTGTTCATGACCCCGGCTTGAACCGGTCGGCCCGTATGCACCCAATCTTCTATCAGGTCGACATAGGCCCTGACCGATGGAAAATTGGACCCCAGAACACCACTGGTTCCAGGCAATAGGGTCCTGCCGGTGGAGTCTGTGGTGACAGTCTTCGGAGCCAGGGCTTCGTCACTTTGCTCCTGCAACACGATGCTGCCCCATTGCTGGCTGCTGATGTTGCTGCGCAGGTCCCAGCTGGTGGTATTGGCGGTGTTGAGAAAATGGCCTCGAAGCGAGGCCGCGTTGCGGGTCGACAGGGCGACGTCGTAGTCCAGGCCGGCCTGCACGGTAAATTGCTTGAAGATGCCGGCCGTACCACCCCAGGTGTTGAGTTGCGTGTGCGGTGAATATGCATTGCCCTGGGTGGTCGTGCCAGGGATGTTCATCCCGATGGGATAGGAGTTTGTACCGAAGACGTTGGTGAACGGGGCGCCGGTGTAAGTCGGTATGGGGTTGCTGGAGCTTACTGGCAAGCTGGGATTGGTCCCCAAAGCAGGGTTCACCGCTTGTAGTACTCCGTCTCCCCGGGGCGCGGTGAGGTCGCGCACATTTGCTGCGTTATAGGTCAGCACCTGATTCGTCAAATTCAAGGTCCCGTCGGGATTCAAGGAACCATCAGTTCGGCCAAAGGTGTAGCTGTTGCCGACGAAGAGGATGGAGGTGGGGGCCGCATGGGCGGCGCCTGCAATCGCGGTTGCGAGCAGGATGCTTGGAATCTTGGTCATCTTTGTTCTCCACGTCTTTTGATTTGCCGGGCCGGGCAAGCGCCGTTCGACGTTTGCCATTGAGCAGGGCTGCGCAGGATACCTACACCGGCGTCATATTCCCAATATGCAAAACGCGCCATATTCATATGTTTTGTGTATGCTTTGAACATGGACCTCAGGCAACTCCGCTATTTCGTCGCCGTCGCCGAAACCGGGCACATTACCCGCGCCGCGGAGCACCTGGGTATCGCGCAACCGCCGCTGAGCCTGCAGATCAAGGCGCTTGAAGCGCGCGTCGGGATGCAGCTTTTCCGCCGCCATGCGAAGGGCGTTGCGCTGACCGAAGCGGGTAAACTTTTGTTAAATGATGCGCGCGCCATCCTGCGTGATGTCAGCGCGCTCGAAGGCCGGCTGGCGCGCAGCGCGAGCGGTCTGCACGGCAGGGTGTCGATCGCGTTCACCAGTTCCGCCGCCGCGCATCGTTTCACGCCGGCGGTGCTGCGCGCCTGCCGGCAAGCCTATGCGGGTATCGAACTGGCGCTGGGGGAAGACAATGCCGCCGGGATCATCGAGGCGCTTGCAGCCGCGCACCTGGATTGCGGCCTGCTGCGGGTGCCGACCGCACGGCCCGAGGGCGTGGTTTTCGAAACCCTGCTGCGCGAACCGGTGTTGATCGCCTTGCCGGTCGGGCACAGGCTTCTACCGCGCCGCAAGACCACGCCGCCACCGGCACTCAGGCTGACCGACCTGCGCGAAGAGAGCCTGATCCTGGTGCGCCGGCCCGGTGCCGCCGGTCTGTATGCCAGCTTTCTTGAACTCTGTCGTGGCGCCGGCTTCGAACCGCGTGTCGCCCTGGAGGTCGAGCGCATGATGACCAACTTGAACCTGGTGGCTGCCGGCGCGGGCGTGTCGCTGGTACCGGCATCGATGCGCGGCATGCATGCGCATGCCATTGTCTATTGCCCGCTGGCCGAGTCCGGAACGCTGGATGCACCGTTGACGCTCGCCTATCGCGCGGGTGAACTCGGCGGCGCCCTGGGCAGCTTTGTCACGCTTGCGCGCAAGGTTGCGCGGCGCGCGGACATTCTGCGCTAGGCGCGATGCGTCACAATCCGGGCATGCTGTCCGGCCTTCATTTCTTCCAGTTTTCACTGCGTCGTTTCGCGCCGCTTTTCATCGCGCTGGCGGTTTTCATGGCGATGCTGCCGAATGCCGCCTGTGCCCAGTCAAAATGGCCATTGCGCGCGGTGCGCATCATCGTGGTGTACCCGCCGGGCGGCTTGAGCGACGACACGGCGCGCGCCATCGCCGAGCGCCTGGGTCCCCGCCTCGAGGTGCCGATCCTTGTCGAGAACCGGGCGGGGGGCGGCGGTTCGGTCGGCATGGGTGTGTTGGCGAATGCGGCGCCGGATGGCCATACGCTGGCATTCTCGGCCATCAGTCCTGTTTCGCTCAACCCGCACTTGACCCAAGTCGGTTACGACGCGCAGCGCGATATCGCGCCGCTGGTCGGCGTGATGCAAACCCCGGTCGTGGTGGTCGGAACGCCTGCTTTTGGCGGCACCAGCTTTCAGGACCTGCTCTCTGCCGCCCGCCAGGCGCCGGGCCGGTTGCGCTGGGGCAGTTCCGGCCTGGCCACGGTGGGGCACATGGTGCTCGCGCATGTACGCATCGCCGGTCGCGTCGATATCACGCACATTCCCTACAAGGGTGGTGCGCAACAGCTGAGCGATGCGCTGGCAGGGCATTTCGAGGTTCTTTCAACCAATGTCGCCGCGGCGCAGTTGGAGCTCATCCGTAGCGGCAAGTTCAAGGCACTGGCGGTCGGCTCGCCGGAACGGCTGCGCGTTCTGCCGCAGGTGCCAACCCTGGCGGAGCTCGGGTTCGGGCAGGCGAACCTGACCTCGCAGTTCGGCTTTTTCGCCCCCGGCGGCACGCCGGAGTGGATCATGTCCCGCTTGAACGCCGAGATCAACGCGGTGTTGCGCGCCACCGATTTCCGTGAACGCATACTTGCAGCCAACAATATTCCGACCGGCGGCAGCGCGGCCGACTTCGCCCGGGTGATCAGGCTGGACTCGGAGCGCAACCTCGGATTGATCAAGGCCGCCGGCATCAAGGCGGAGTAGGGCACCGGCCGGATTGGCCGTCGAAAACCCTTGAGTGTCCGGGCGCCTAGCGCCCCTTGAACACCGGCTCTTGCTTGGCAACAAAGGCCTTGGTCGCTTCGCGGTGGTCTTCGGTCTGGCCGCAATGGACGTGGTGCGTGGCTTCCAGGTCGAGGCAATCGTCGAGTTCGCCGGCCATGGCGCGATTGAGGTTTTCCTTCATGTAGCGAAAGGCCACCGTCGGGCCATTCGCCAGTCGCAGCGCGATCTCGCGGGTTTTCGCGGCCAGGTCCTCCGGCGCACACACCCAGTTGGCAAGGCCCAGGCGCAACGCTTCATCCGAACTGACACGATCGGACAGGAAGTACAGCTCGCGAGCCTTGGCCGAGCCCACCAGTTGGGTCAGGAAATAGGTGCCGCCGTAGTCGCCGGAAAACCCCACCCGGGCGAATGCGGTGGTGAGGATGGCGCTGCTGGCCATGATGCGCATGTCGCAGGCCAGCGCCAGCGAAAGGCCGGCACCGGCGGCCGGGCCGGGCAGGGCGGCCAACGTCGGCTTGGGCATCTTGAAGAGTTTGCCGGCGGTGGCGCGCTGGTTCAGGCGTTGCCGGTGGATCGCGATGTCGATGGTATTGCTGCCGACCGTGCCGTCGCCGCTGGCGGCCATGCCCTTGACGTCACCTCCGGCGCAGAAACCACGGCCGGCGCCGGTAAGGACGATGCATTTCACCGCCGCGTCGAGCTCCGCCGCCGCCAGTTGCTCGGCCAGTGCGGCGATCATCGCGCGTGACAGCGCGTTGCGCGCCTCGGGGCGGTTCATGGTCAGGGTCAACACGCCGATGTCGAGGTTCGCCAGAAGGTCTGGCGTGCCGGTGTCAATGGTCTGCATTTCAGGGTTCTCCGGGCGGTAGCCAAGGTTGGGTGTGCGGCATTCTAGCGCCGGCTGTTTGCGCGGATCCCTGGCGAGGAAGCCGTCCGGCTCTATTGACAACAGTGCCATGCATGGCTACCTTTATGCGTTCAATATACGAATATACGAACGAATTTTGCTGGAGGGGAGGACGCATGAGAATCGCGATTCGTTCGTTGGCAGCGGCGCTGGCGGGTGTGGTGCTGGTGGCGGCCGTGGGCACGCCGGCGCTGGCGCAGTCGCTCGGGAGTCGCCCGATCAGGCTCATCGTCCCCTATTCCACCGGCGGCCCGGTGGATGTTTCGGCACGCGTCCTGGTCGAGGCGATCAGCCCGATTCTCGGTGTGCCGGTGGTGGTGGAGACCCGGCCTGGCGCGGGAGGCAAGATCGCCGCCGAGATCGTGGCGCGCGCCGAGCCTGACGGCCACACGCTGATGTATGGCGGCAACACACAGTATGTGGTGTTGCCCTTGCTTGACAAGTCCTTCAACTTCAAGACCTTCGAAGACTTCCGGATGGTCTCGATCTACTCCAAGTACGACATCGTGTTCATGACCGGCGCGACTTCCGGCATCCGCACGATGAAGGAACTGCTCGGGCGGATGCAGAATCCGGCGGAGGACGTGATCTTCGCCTCGATCTCGCAGCCACAATTGACGCCGACCGGTCTTGCCTACCTGGTGTTCTCCAAGATGTACAACGGCAAGTCGCGCGCCATCAACTACCCGGGCCAGGCGCCCGGCATGGTCGATCTTCTGGCCGGGCGGGTGACATTCGCCGCCTACCTGCTGACCGGCGCGCTGCCGCAAATCCAGGCCGGAAAACTGGTGGCACTGGCAGTGGCCTCGCCGGAGCGCCTGGCGCAATTGCCCGATGTACCCACCATGGCCGAGGCCGGATTTCCCGAGTTCATGACGGCCAATAACTGGATCCCGTGGATCGCCGTGGTGGCGCCCGGCAAGACCCCGGATGCGATCGTCAACACCATCAATCGCGCGATCGTCCAGGCGACCCAGAGCGAGGCGTTCAAGGCGAAATTCGCCGCCACCGGCCTGCGCCTGCAGGCCACCGGCACGGCCGCGCAAGACCAGGCCGCATGGCGTACCGAGTACGATCGCCTGGCGGCCACGCTCAAGCGCTTCGACATCAGCCTGCCGGACGAAAAGAAATGATGCCGCTTCTAGAGTGGAAGCACCCGGGAAATCCCATGCGGGAACATCGCCTGCCGGCGGGCGGGACTGGAGGAATCATGCTGCAAACGGATATTCAACCAGCGTCGGGCATCAGGGGTGTGCTGTCCGCAGCGCGCCTGCTGGTCGCGGCGCTCTTCTCGGCGCTGCTGGTCGCGGCGCTGGCGGCGCCTGCGCATGCACAGACGCTTGCGAACCGGCCGGTCCGCCTCATCCTGCCCTACACCCCCGGTGGCCCGGTGGACATGTCGGCCCGCATCCTGGTTGACGCGATCGCGCCCATCCTCGGCGTGCCGGTGGTGGTCGAGAACCGCCCCGGAGCCAATGGCAAGATCGCGGCCGAGGCGGTGGCGCGCGCGGAACCCGATGGCCACACCCTGATGTACGGCGGCAGCACCCAGTACGTGATGCTGCCGCTCCTGGACAAGAGCGTGAACTTCAAGCCGTTTGAGGATTTCCGCATGGTGTCGATCTACACCAAGTACGACATCGTGTTCATGACCGGCGCCTCCACCGGCATCAAGACCATGAAGGAACTGCTGGCGAAGATGCAAAACCCGAAGGAGGACGTGATCTACGCCTCGATCGCGCAGCCGCAGATGACCCCCACCGGCCTGGCCTACCTGGTGTTCGCCAGGATGTACAACGGCAACGCGCGCGTCATCGCCTACCCCGGCCAGGCGCCCGGCACGCTCGACCTGCTCGCCGGCCGGGTGACCTTCGCGAGTTACACCCTGACCGGCAGCCTGCAGCACATCCAGAGCGGCAAGCTGGTCGCCCTCGCCGTGGCTTCGCCTGCGCGAATTCCGCAGTTGCCGGACGTGCCGACCATGGCCGAGGCGGGTTTTCCGGAGTTCATGACGGCCAACAACTGGCTGCCCTGGATCGCTGTCGCCGCGCCGGCACGCACGCCGGATGCGATCGTCAACACGATCAACCGCGCCATCGTGCAGGCGGCCGGCACCGAGGCGTTCAAGGCCAGGTTCGCGCCGACCGGCTTGCTGTTGCAGGCGACCAACACCGCCGCGCAGGATCAGGCGGCGTGGCGCGCCGAATACGATCGACTGGCAGTGACGCTCAAGCGCTTCGACATCAGCCTGCCGGACGACAAGAAGCCGTGACTGCGGCGAGACCCACCACATGAATAGAGAAGCGTTTCGATGAGCGTGGATTTCACCCCCGAGCAGCAGCAGATCCGCGACAGCGTAGCCAAACTATGCAACGACTTCGGCGACCAGTACTGGCTTGAGCGCGACTCCGACGGCCGCTTTCCCGAGGATTTTTGCAAGGCGGTCGCCGACCATGGCTACATGGGGATCGCCATGCCGGTGGAGTACGGCGGGTCCGGCCTCGGCATCACCGAGGCGGCGCTCCTGATGCAGACGATCTCCGAGTCCGGTGCCGGCAATGGCGGCGTGTCGTCGGTCAGCATCGGCATCTTCGGCATGAATCCGGTGGTGCGTTTCGGCACCGAGGAGCAGAAGCGGCGCATGTTGCCGCCGGTGATCAGGCGGGAGGACATCGCCTGCTTTGGCGTCACCGAGCCCAACACCGGGCTCGACACCACGCGGCTGAAGACCCGCGCGGTGCGCAAGGGCGACCGTTACGTGGTGCACGGGCAGAAGATCTGGATTTCCACCGCGCAGGTGGCCAACAAGATGCTGCTGATCGCGCGTACCGCCGAGGAGACCGCGGGCGGCAAGCCGGTCGACGGGCTGAGCCTCTTCTATGCCGACATCGACCGCTCCAAGGTGGAAATCCGCGCCATCGACAAGATGGGCCGCAAGTGTGTCGACTCCAACCAGATGTTCATCGACGGGCTCGAGATCCCGGTGGAAAACCGCATCGGCGAGGAAGGCAAGGGCTTCCGCTACCTGCTGCACGGCATCAACCCGGAGCGCATCCTGATCGCCGCCGGACTGGTCGGGCTGGGACGCGCGGCGCTGCGCAAGGCTACCGCCTATGCGAAGGACAGGGTGGTGTTCGACCGCCCGATCGGCATGAACCAGGCCATCCAGCATCCCCTGGCGCACAGCTGGGCGGAACTGGAGGCGGCCAACCTGATGGCCTTTCGCGCCGCGCAACTCTATGACCGCGGCGAGGACTGTGGCGCCATGGCCAATGCCGCCAAGTACCTGGCCGGCGAAGCCACCTTCAACGCCTGCAACAACGCCATCCTGACCCACGGCGGGATGGGGTATGCCAAGGAGTTCCATGTCGAGCGCTACCTGCGCGAGGCGCTGATCCACCGCCTGGCGCCGATCACGCCGCACCTGATCCTGTGCTATATCGCCGAGCGGGTTCTGGGTCTGCCGAAATCATATTGATGGTGTTTGCCGGATTGGGGGCTGTTGTGCGGGCAGGTGACGCGGGACGGAACGCGGGAGCGGCGCCATGAGCGGCCCGCTCGATGGCGTCAGGGTGGTCGACCTGTCGAACATGCTGATGGCGCCCTATGCCACCCAGGTCCTGGGCGACATGGGCGCCGATGTCATCAAGGTCGAGTCGCCGGAGGGCGACCCGATTCGAGGCATCGGGCCGATGCGCCATCCCGGCATGGGCGCGATCTTCCTGAATGCCAACCGCAGCAAGCGCAGCATCGTGCTCGACCTGAAAAAGCCCGCCGGCATCGCCGCCCTGCGCGACCTGCTCAAGGGTGCGGATGTGTTCGTCACCAATCTGCGCCCGCAGGCACTCGGGCGCCTCGGCCTGGAATACGACGCGGTGGCGGCGCAAAACCCGCGCATCATCTATGCCGCGCTGTTCGGCTACGGGCAGGGCGGCCCCTACGCCGCCAAGCCGGCCTTCGACGACCTGATCCAGGGCGCGGTGTCGGTGCCCTGGCTCACCCACATGGCCGATGGCAGCGAGCCGCGCTATGCGCCCAATGCGATGGTTGATCGCGGTGTCGCGCTTTGGGCGGTGGGGCAGGTGAACGCTGCCCTGTTCCGCCAGGCGCGCACCGGGCGCGGCCAGAAGATCGACGTCCCGATGTTCGAAATGATGGCCAGTTTCGTGCTTGGCGATCATCTGCAGGGGCATACCTTCGATCCGCCCATAGGCGCCATGGGCTACGCGCGCATGCTCAACCCGGACCGCCGACCCTGCCGCACCAGCGACGGGTTTGTGTGCGTGATGATCTACACCGACCGCCACTGGCGGTCTTTTTTCCGCGAACTGGGCCGGCTGGATGAATTCGAGCGCGACCCGCGCTATCGCAGCATGACCACGCGCACCGAGCACATCGCCGACCTGTACCGCGAACTGGCCGACTTGCTGCTCACCCGCACCACCGCCGAATGGCTGGCGCTGTTCGAGCGGGCGGACGTGCCGGCGATGCCGCTCAACAGCCCGGACGCGCTGTTCGCCGACCCGCATCTGCAGGCCACCGGATTTTTTGGCGTGGTCGAGCACCCGAGTGAAGGGAGTTTGCGGCAGATGGCCTATCCGAGCACCTGGTCCGAAACGCAACCCGGCGCCACCCGGCACGTGCCGCGCCTGGGTGAGCACAGCGTCGAGGTGTTGCGCGAGCTGGGTTACGGCGAAGATAGAATCTCCGTCTTGATCGACAGCGGCGTCACCTTGAAGGCGCCCGACCCCGTCCGTCAGTGACGGCTTGATACCAGAGGAGAAGACAGCATGGCAGGCATGTACTACGAGGAGTTCAAGGTGGGCATGGAGTTCAAGCACCCGCTGACCCGCACGGTGACCGAGATGGACAACATCATGTTCTGCGCGATGACCCACAACCCGCAACCGCTGCACCTGGACGAGGAATTCTCGAAAAAAACCGAGTACGGCCAACGCATCGTCAACAGCCTCTTCACGCTCGGCCTGGTGATCGGCGTCACCGTCGCCGACACCACGCTGGGCACGACGCTGGGCAATCTGGGCATGACCGACATCCGTTTTGTGAACCCGGTGTTCCATGGCGACACCATCCACGTGGTGACGCGCATCAAGGACATGCGCGAGAGCAAGTCGCGTCCCAACGCGGGGCTGGTGGTGTTCGAGCATTTCGGCTTCAACCAGCGCGACAAGGAAGTGGCCTACGTGGTGCGCACCGGCATGATGATGAAGAGGCCGGCATGATCATCCGCTCCTGGCTGTTCGTGCCCGGCGACAGCGAACGCAAGCTCGAAAAGGGGCGTGACAACCCCGCCGATGCGCTGATCCTCGATCTCGAGGATTCGGTGTCGGACGACCGCCAGCAGATCGCGCGCGACATGACCTGCGCCTATCTCAGGTCGCGCCCGGACCGCAAGCGCCAGAAGCTCTGGGTGCGCATCAACCCGCTCGACAATCCGCTTTCGCTGCCCGACCTGGCGGCGGTGATGCCGGGCGCGCCCGACGGCATCTGCCTGCCCAAGCCGTACTCGGCCAGGGATGTGAACACGCTGGCCCATTACCTTTCGGCCCTTGAGGCGCGCGAAGGCCTGCCGCTCGGCAGCACCAAGATCCTGAGCGTGGCCACTGAAACCGCCGCGTCGCTGCTCACCTTCCATACCTACCTGGATGGCATCACCGACCGGCTGGTCGCGATGACCTGGGGCGGCGAGGACCTCGCGGCAGCGCTCGGCGCGAGCGACAACCGCAATCCCGCCACTGGTGAATACGACGACCCCTACCTGATGGCCAAGTCGCTGTGCCTGGCCACCGCGCGCGCCATCAACGCCCAGCCGGTGGGCGTGGTGTACGTGAACTACCGCGACCTGGCCGGCCTGGAGGCGGATTGCCTGCGCGACCGGCGGGCCGGCTTCGTCGGCAAGATCGCCATACACCCTGACCAGTCGGCCGTCATCAACCGCGCGTTCACGCCGTCCGACGAGGATGTCGCCTGGGCGCGGCGTGTGGTCGAGGTGTTCGAGAAGAACCCGGGCCTGGGCACCGTCGGGCTGGAAGGCAAGATGCTCGACATGCCGCACCTGAAGCAGGCGCGCAACGTCCTGGCGCTGATGGATGAAATCAATGCGCTGCAATAGGGGGTGTGCCATGGCCGCGACGACGTGCCCGGAGTTGCGCGCGGGCCCCGCATCCGCGGGAGCACGGGCATGAGCGGCGCGCTGGACGGGATCCGCGTGGTCGACATGTCGACCGTGGTGATGGGCCCGTGGGCCACGCAGATGCTGGGCGACATGGGGGCGGACGTGATCAAGGTGGAGACGCCGGGCGGCGACATATCGCGCGGCATGGGCCCCAAACGCAACCCCGGCATGGCCGCGGTGTACCTGTCGATCAACCGCAACAAGCGCAGCGTGTCGCTCGACCTCACGCAGGCGGCCGGGCGCGAGGCGCTGTTCCGCATCGTCGGCACGGCGGACGTGTTCCTGCACAACATGCGTCCGCGCATCGCCGAAAAATTCGGCGTGGGCTACGACAAGTTCGCCGCGCGCCAACCGGACCTGATCTATTGCGCCGCCTACGGGTTTCGCAGCGAAGGCCCGCTCGCGGACAAGCCCGCCTATGACGACATCATCCAGGCGGCCAGCGGCATTGCCGACCTGCAGTCGGTGATCGCCGGCGAGCCGCGTTTCGTGCCGACCATCATGGCCGACAAGACCACCGCCTACAACGTCGCCGTGGCGATCCTCGCGGCCCTCGTCCGGCGCGGCCGCGGCGGCAAGGGGCAGGCCATCGAAGTGCCGATGTTCGAGACGCTGGTCGATTTCGTCATGGTCGAGCATCTCTATGGCGCCTGTTTTGATCCGCCGATCGGCGGCATGGGCTACGAGCGCATCCTCAACGCCGAACGCAAGCCCTATGCGACCCGCGACGGCCATCTGGCGGTGCTGCCCTACACCGACGAGAACTGGCGCGCGTTCTTCCGCATCGCCGGGCGCGAGGACCTGGCGGCGCATCCCAGCTTCGCCAGCTTCGAGACGCGCGTCAGGGACGCGCGCACGGTGTACGGCATCCTCGCCGAAGTCATCGCTACCCGCACCACCGGCGAGTGGCAGCGCGATCTCGACGCCGCGCAGATTCCGGTGATGGCTGTCAACACCAAGGAAGGCCTGCTCGACAACGGGCAACTTGATGCGTCCGGCTTCTGGCACATGGTCGAGCACCCGACCGAGGGGCGCCTGCGCATGACCGATCCGCCGGTGCGCTTCAGTGACTCGCCATCGTCGCTGCGCCTGCCGGCGCCGCGCCTGGGCGAGCACAGCCGGGAAATCCTCGCCGAGGCCGGCTATGGCGCGGCGGAGATCGACGCACTGCTGGCCGCGGCGGCGGTTCGCCAGGCGGCGCCATGAGGGCGCCACGCAAGTTTCGCAACATCAAATTCCAACTGGAGGAGTGCAAGTGAAAAACCCCATGAGTCTCGCGGGACACAACATCATCGTCACCGGCGCAGGGCAGGGCATAGGCGAGGCCATCGCGCGGCTGGTGGTCGACCTGGGTGGCAAGGTGATCGCGGTCGACATGCAGGGCGACAAGGTCCATGCGCTGGCCGAAAGCCTCGGTGCCGCGCATGCCGAGGCGCATGTCGGCTCGGTCGCGGACGTCAACTACGTGCAGGACATGGTCGACCGGGTGGTGCAAAAGCACGGCGCGATCCATGGCCTGGTCAACAATGCCGGCATCGTGCGCGCCGCGATGATCAACAAGATGTCGGCCGCCACCTGGCAACAGGTGATCGACGTCAACCTGTCCGGCGTTTTCTACTGCCTGCAGGCGGTCGGCCGGCACATGTATGAGCGTGCCGAGGCGGGCGATACCAGTCCGGCCTCCATCGTCAACATTTCGTCGGACGCGGGCCGGCGCGGCACCATCGGGCAGATCAACTACGGCGCCGCCAAGTCGGGCGTGCTGGGCATCACCATGAGCGCGGCGCGCGAATGGGCGGCCAAGAGCGTCCGCGTCAACTCGATCTGCTTCGGCGTGGTCGAAACCCCGATGACCGAAACCATCCGCTCCGAGAAGTTCCGCGACCGCGTCATGGCGCAGGTGCCGATGGGGCGCTTCTCCAATCCGGAGGAGGTCGCGCAGCCGGTGTGCTTCCTGCTCTCCGAGGCCGCCAGCTACATCACCGGACAGCATCTCTCGGTCAACGGCGGCTATACCATCGGCGTGTAGCGCGCCTGCGGATACCGGCCGGGTCAGTCGGGCAGGCAGCGCGCCCGGCCATGCGAGAGCACGGTCACGTCGCGCGCGGGGACGCGCGCGCGGAACGCCACTTCGTCGCCAAGTTTCCAGCATTCCAGCCGGATCAGGTCGCCCGGATAGGTCGGCGCGGAAAACCGCGCGCTGATCGACTTCAGCCGCGCCGGGTCGTAACCGCAGTAACCCTTGACGAGGCCATGGCAGGCCGCGCCGTAGGTGGCGAGGCCGTGCAGGATGGGGCGCGCGAAGCCTGCCTTTGCGGCGACGTCGGGATCCGAATGCAAGGGATTGAAGTCCCCCGAGAGGCGGTAGATCAGCGCCGCCTCGGGGCGTGTCTGGAAGTCCAGTACCAACTCCGGCGGTGTTTCCGGCGTGGCCCTGGCCGGCGGCCCCGGTTCATCGCCGCCGCCACTGGCCGAAAAGCCGCCATCGCCGCGGCAGAAGATCACGGATTCGCAGGTCGCCAGCAAGTCGCCGGTGGCGGCGTCGATGAGGGTTTTCTCGGTATGCACCAGCGCGCCCTTGCCCTCGCCCTTGTCGACCACCCGCGTCACGCGGGTGGTTCCGGTGATCGTGCCGCCTGCCGGCAGCGGCCTGTGCAGGATGACCGACTGCTCGCCATGCACCAGGCGCACGTAGTCGATGCCGACCTCGGGCTGGTCGCGCATCCAGAAACCCGGCGAGGCGAGCACCGCGGCCATGCTCGGCAAGACCCGCAGGTCGCCTTCGACCACGTAGCGCAGTTCCTCGCGGTCGAGCGGGTTCTGCGCCATGCCCACGCCCAGGGCGTAGAGCATGACGTCCCTGGCGGTGTAGGTGTGGCGCACCGCGGCGGATTGCCAGTTGCGCACCCTCGCGTAGTCAAGCATGGCGCACCTCCTATTTGTTTTGCGCTGCGCCACCTGCCGGCCACACGAAGCGTGCCGGTTCACGCGCGGCGAAGCGGCGGAACGATTCCTTCGCGTAGTCACTGGCGCCGGCGATGCCCTGGCCTGAGGCCTCGATATCCAGCATCGTCGCCAGGTCGCTGCCGAGCGAACTGTTGAGTGCGCTCTTGGTAAGCGACAGGGCCAGTGGCGAGGCACTGGCCAGCGCCGTGGCGATGGCGAGCGCGCGCGGCATCAGCGCATCGACCTCGGCGATTTCCAGCACCAGTCCGAGGTCGCGCGCTTCCGCAGCGCCGATCTCGCGCGCCGAGAACATGATCTCCTTGGCGCGCGCCATGCCGACGATGCGCGGCAGCGTGTAGAGCGCGCCGTAGTCGGGAATCAGGCCGATGCGGGCGAAGGCCATGCAAAAGCGCGCATGTGGCGTGGCGATCACCATGTCGGCCAGGAGCGCGATGGAAAACCCCGCGCCGAACGCCGCGCCGTCCACGGCGGCGATCACCGGGCGGTCGAGCGCGGCCAGCAATTTCACGTTGCGATGGTGGCGCTGCATGCTGGCTCGGCGCACTTCGGCGGTCATTTCGCCGGCGCTGGCGTTCATGGCGCGCACGTCGCCGCCGGCGCAGAACGCGCCGCCGGCGCCGGTGATGATGAGCGCGCGGATGGCGCGATCGGCGCTGATCTGAAGCAAGGCCGCTTCGAGGCCGTCGCTGATTTCGGCGTTGAGCGCGTTCTTCGCCTCCGGCCGGTTGAGCAACAGCGTGGCGATATTGTTCTCGACGGTGAATTCAAGGGCGGGCAAGCGGGCCTCCTGCGGATCGAAAGCTGCGGTTCTTGTCTGCTCCCGCCCCTGATCGGGCGATCACAAGCGCAACGCGGGGGCGGAGCACCTCAAGCGGGCGCATCGGCGCAGCAATCCGATTCGCATGTTGCGCTTGATGGCGGGTCAATATACCATGGGTTTTGCGAACACCATACCAATATGCGCACACCTCCCAAGCCCAGGGTTTCCGCCGCCACGATCGCGCCGTCGAGCGCGCTGGCTCCGCGCGCCGGACCGCAATCGGTGGGGCGCATATTCACGATTCTCGATTCCATCGCCGGCGCGCGCGTGGGCGCCACCCTGTCGGATCTGGCGCGCATCACCGCGTCACCCAAGACCAGCCTGGTGGGCCTGCTTGCGGGCTTGTGTGCGGAGGGTTGCCTGGTGCGTGACGCCGCCGGGCGCTATGCCCTTGGCCCGCGTGTCCATGCGCTGGCGATGCGGGCCATGGCCGGGCGCGAGCTTGCCGAGCTGGCACGCCCGGTGCTGGCAGGGCTGGTCGAGGCGACCGGTGAAACCGCCGTACTCGGCGCGCTGGCGCCGGATGCGGATCTGGCGATCTACCTGGACCGGGTCGAAAGTTCGAGTTCGATCCGCTACGCGGTGGCCGTGGGCGAGCGTCGCGACCTGTATTGCACGGCCATGGGCAAGGCGCTGCTGGCCTATTTCGAGCCCGCGCGGCTTGAGCGTTACCTGAAATCGACCCCGCGCAGGAAGTTCACGCCCACCACCATCACCGGCCGTGCCGAACTGGCGGCCGAACTGGCGCGCGTGCGCCGCGACGGCGTCGCGCGCAGCAACGGCGAACGCGTGAGCAGCGCCAGCGCGCTGGCGGCGCCGATCTTCGCCGCTGACGGCACGGTCGCCGCCGCCTTGCTGATCGCCGGGCCATCCGAACGCATGCGCATCAACGCGAAGGTCAACGAAAGGCTGCTGCGGCAGGCGGCCGAGGAATGCTCGCGCCTGGCCGGCGGCAGCCGCACAAGCGCGACCGCTGGCGCCGCGTGACCGGCCGCCGGTGCGGATGATAGTCTCTGCGCTTTTTGGCCACGGCACCCACCATGAATCCACCCGCACCCGAATCCTTTCTCACCCTGCAGGAACTCGTCGCCGCCGCGCGGCGCAACATCGCGCCCGGCCCGTGGGCCTACCTGGTGGGCGCCACCGAGACCGAAACCACCCTGCGGCGCAACCGCCAGGCGCTCGACGCCATCGCCTTCCGGCCGCGCGTGCTCAACGACGTGAGCACGGTCGATTCGACCGCCAGCTTCCTGGGGCACAAGGTGCGCCTGCCGGTGATGCTGGCGCCGGTGGGCGGCATGGAGTCGTTCGCCGCAGGGGGCGCGGCCGCCGCCGCGCGCGGCGCGGCGCAGTTCGGCATTGCGCAAATGCTCTCGTCGGTGTGCCAGCCCGGGCTGGAAGAAACCGCGGCCGCCGCCGATACCCTGCGCACCTTCCAGTTGTATGTGCGCGGCGATGACGCCTGGGTCGACGACTGGGTGCGGCGCGCGCGCGCCAATGGCTACAAGGCCTTTTGCCTCACGGTCGACAGCGCTTTCTACAGCCGGCGCGAGCGCGACATCGCCGGGCGCTTCACCAAGCCATGGCGGCCGACCGACCCGGCGGGCGTGACCTTCCAGGCGGCGCTGTCATGGCGCGAGGTCAGGCGGCTCAAGGACACCTGCGGCATGCCGGTCATCCTGAAGGGTATCGCAACCGCGGAAGACGCCGAGATCGCCGTGCAGCATGGCGTGGATGTGATCTACGTGTCCAACCATGGCGGGCGCCAGCTCGACCACGGGCTGGGCACCATGGCGGTGTTGCCCGAGGTGGTGGCGGCCGTGAACGGACGCGCCGAGGTCTGGATCGATGGCGGTTTCATGCGCGGCTCGGACGTGGTGAAGGCCATCGCCATGGGCGCGCAGACCGTGGGCATAGGCCGCCTTGCCTGCCTGGGCCTTGCCGCGGCCGGCGTGGGCGGACTGGTGCGCACCCTCGAATTGCTGGAAGAGGAGATCCGCATCTGCATGGGCCTGCTCGGCGTGACCTCGCTCAAGCAACTGACCCCGCGCCACGTCACAAGCGCGATGCCGGTGTTCGAGCCTTCCCAGCTGAGCGCGTTTCCGCTGCTCGACCTGTACGACAACGGGCCGGCGACGCCGAACCGCTGACGGGTCCTTGCGGTCCGCACGTTGCCCCGGCAGCGTGCGGATGCAGGTCGCGCTAGCCCTGCGCGCCGAAGGTCGAAGGCTTCACCTCGGGCACGGTCACCGCGCGGCGGTCCAGCCAGTACTGGTAGGGCGGCGGCAGCATGTTGAAGTGCGGGTCCAGGCCCAGCTTTTGCGCCGCATCCATGGTCCAGTTGGGGTTGTAGAGCATCTCGCGCGCCAGCGCGATCAGGTCGGCACTGCCCGCCTGCAGGATCTGCTCGGCCTGCGTGGCATGCACGATCAGGCCCACGGCCATGGTCATGATGCCGGCCTCGCGGCGGATCTGGTCTGCATACGGCACCTGATAGCCATAGGCGGGCCTGGCCGCGCCTGCCGGCGCGCGGCCGAGAATGCCGCCGGAACTGCAATCGATCACGTCCACGCCGAGCGGCTTGACGTGCCTGGCCAAAGCGGCGCTTTGTCCCGGCCCCCAGCCCGCGTCGTCCTCGGCTGAAAGACGCAGGAACAGGGGCTTGCCCGCCGGCCAGTTGGCGCGCACGGACTCGGCCACTTCACAGGCGAAGCGCATGCGGTTGGCCTCCGAGCCACCGTATTCATCGTCGCGCAGGTTGGCCACCGGCGAGAGGAACTCATGCAGCAGGAATCCGTGCGCGCCGTGGATCTCGACCATGTCGAACCCGGCCGCATGTGCGCGGGCGGCGGCGCGGCCCCAGGCGTCGACCACGCCGGCGATCTCGGCCTTGGTGAGTGCGCGCGGCACCGGTGCGCCTTCATCCGAGGGCAATGCGCTGGGCGCCACCAGCTCCCAGGCATCCCAGTCGGCCACGCCTTCGGCCTCGGCGGCTTCGCGCTTGAGGGGTTTGCCGCCTTCCCAGGGCCGCTGCACGCGCGACTTGCGGCCCGAGTGGCCGAGCTGGATGCCGGCCGCCGCGCCGCAGTGATGCAACAGGTTGGCGATACGCGCAAGCCCGGGGATGAAGGCGTCATCCCACAGGCCAAGGTCGCCGATGGTGCCGCAGCCGCGCCGTTCGATCTTGGTGGACTCCACGATCACCAGTCCCGCGCCGCCGGCGGCGTAGCGCCCCGCGTTCATGATGTGCCAGTCGGTGGCGAAGCCCTTCTCCGCCGAGTACTGGTGCATGGGCGCCACCACCACGCGATTCTTGAGCGTGAGGTCGCGGATGGTGAGCGGGGTGAAGAGCAGGGGGGAATTCATGGCGTGCCGGCGTCGATCGGGATTGAGGTGAAGCCGATTGTCGCCGCTTTCGCGCCTGCCGCCAGACAGGCACGCCAATCCACCGGTGCAGTATCCTTGCGAGGTCGTTCAAAAACATCCAGGAGACAATTCCCATGCGACGCATCCCCCTGTTTCTGGCCGTCCTCGCATTGAGCGGCGCGGCACTGGCCCAGCAGCCTTACCCCAACCGCCCGTTGCGGGGGGTTATTCCCTGGCCGCCGGGCCAGGCGACCGATCTGGTCGGCCGGGTGGTCTCGCAGAAGCTTTCCGAAGTGCTCGGGCAACCCGTGGTCCCCGACAACAAGGCCGGTGCCGGTGGCATGATGGGCACCGACTTCGCAGCCAAGGCGCCGCCGGATGGTTACACCATCCTGTTCGGTTCCAGCGGTCCGGTGACGGTCAATCCGCTGGTGCAGAAAACTCCCTACGATGTCGACCGCGAACTCGTGCCGGTGGCCAAGATCGGCCTGTCGCCCTATGTGCTGGTGACCGCGCCATCTTTCCCCGCGGCCAACGCACGCGACCTGGTCGCGCTGGTCAAGGCCAATCCGGGCAAGTACTCGTTCGCCTCCTCCGGCACCGGCGCGACGGCGCACATCGTGGCCGAGTGGTTCAACATGCGTGCCGGGCTGACTTCCACCCATATCCCCTACAAGGGCAGCTCGCCGGCCTTGACCGACGTGGCCAGCGGCCAGGTCGCCTACGCGACCGAAACGGTGGCGGCGACCATGCCACTGGTGCGCGGCGGACGCCTGCGCGCCTATGGCATCTCCGTGGCCAAGCCCTCCGCGCTGGCGCCCGGGGTGGAACCGCTGGCTACCTCGCTGAACCTGCCCGGCTTCGACATTGGCGCGTGGATAGGCGTGATGGTCGCCTCCGGCACCCCCAAGGCGGCGGTCGACCGCCTTTCCGCAGCCATGGCGACCGTGATGCAATCGCCGGAAGTGCGTGAGCGCCTGACCGGTGTTGGCCTGGAAGTGGACTATCTCCCGGCCGACGAGTTCGCCAAGTACCTCAAGGAGCAGCAGGCGCGTTTCGCCGAGGTGGTCAAGAAGGGCAATATCAAGGTGGATTGAACCTGCGGGGCCGGGGACGGTATCCCCGGCCCCGCCTCGTGGAGCCCGACGCATGCGTGGTCGCGAAGTACTGATGCAAACCCTGGTGGCGCACGGGGTCGAACGGATTTTCGGCAACCCCGGCACCACCGAGAGCCCGTTGCTCGACTCCCTGCCGGACTATCCGCAGATCGAGTACATCGTGCACCTGCACGAGGGCGTGGCGGTGGGTGCGGCCAACTTCTACGCGCAGGCCAGCGGCAAGACCGCGTTTGCCAGCCTGCATGTGGCGCCCGGGCTGGGCAACGCGATCGGCATGATCTACAGCGCCTGGAAGAACAACACGCCGATGGTGGTGACGGCCGGCCAGCAGGACACGCGCATGCGCCTTTCCGACCCGGTGCTGGGCCATGACCTCGCTGCGATTGCGGCACCGGTCACCAAATGGAGCGTGCAGGTCGAGCGTGCCGATGAACTCGGCCCGGTCCTGCAGCGCGCCTTCAAGATCGCCAATGAGGCACCGGCGGGCCCGGTGTTCGTGGCCCTGCCCATCGACGTGCTGGAACAGGAAACCGCGATTCCGCCGGGGCGGCCTGGCCAGTCGTTCACGCAGGTCCAGCCGGACCCGCAGGGCATCGCGGCGATGACAGCGCTGCTGCTGGCCTCGTCTGGCCCGGCCATCGTCGCCGGTGACGACGTGGCACGGGCGGGCGCCGGCGGCACCCTGGTGCGCCTGGCCGAACGCCTCGGTGCATCGGTCTGGTTCGAAGGGCTGCGCGGGCGCAATGCGCTCCCGACCGACCATCCGTCGGCGCGTGGCACGCTGGCGTTCGATGCGCGCGGCATCGCCAGGCAACTGGCCGGCAACGACCTGGTACTGATGGTCGGCGGGCCGTTCTTCGAAGCGGTCTGGTACGCGCCGGGCTCGCCCTTTGCCGCCGGCACGCGGGTGCTGCAGATCGAGCAGAGTGCCGCGCGGCTGGCTTACAACTTCGCGCTCGATGCCGGGGTGCAGGCGGCTGTCGCGCCCGCGCTTGAAGCACTGGATTCGTCACTGGCCGCGGCGGCCAGTGACGTTTTCAAGGCCGCGGCCAAGGCCCGCGCCGACGCCCTGCGCGCGACCAAGGAGTCCGAGCAGGCCGCCCACAAGGCGCGCGTGGCCAAGGCCTGGGCGCGCACGCCCACCTCCATGCCGCGTGCCATGGCCGAACTGCGTGCCGGCACGCCCACCAATGCAATCGTGGTTGACGAGACCATCACCGCCAACCTGGACCTGTTCGCCACCTTCAGCTTTGCCGGACCCGACGATTACTTCAGCGGTCGTGGCGGCGGCATCGGCCAGGGGCTGGCCGGTGCGGTGGGCGTGGCGATCGCGCGACGTGATCGGCCGGTGTTGTGCGTGTCGGGCGACGGCTCATCGATGTATTCGATCCAGGCCTTGTGGACCGCCGCGCACCTTGAACTTGCCATCGTGTTCGTGATCCTCGCCAACCGCGAGTACCGGGTGTTGAAGCACAACATCGACGCCTATCGCCAGCGCTTCGACGTTGCCTCGGAAAAGCCCTACATGCACATGGACCTGACGCGGCCGGTACTCGGGTTTGTCGACCTGGCGCGCGGCATGGGCGTGGCCGCCACCCATGTGACGAAGGCCGACGATATCAAGGCCGCGGTGGCAGACGCCTT
Source organism: Burkholderiales bacterium (assembly GCA_965279115.1). Classification (GTDB taxonomy): domain Bacteria; phylum Pseudomonadota; class Gammaproteobacteria; order Burkholderiales; family JAEUOS01; genus JAEUOS01. Next base: position 129,566 of record OZ257137.1, on the reverse strand, counting down.
CGCCAGCGGCAAGACCCACCTGATCGAGATCGAGATCGAAGGCAAGCGCTAACCCGCTTGCTTGCGCGCCATCGGATTGGGCGTCGGCGCCGCCACCCGGGTCAGCAGGTTGCGGTCGGTGTGGTGGAACGGTTCGTCCTGGCCGCGGATCATCAGCACCGTGTCTTCCTCGTAGCCCCAGGTGCCGTCGTCATTGATGGTCACCTTGATGCGGAATTCCACCGTCTTGAAGGCATGCGCGAGGAAGGGCGCCGAACAGATGCCGTAGTGCTCCGCGCCGAGGGTGGCGACCAGTTCGAAGCTCTTCGCATCCGCTGCCGCCTGGCCTGCGGCCATCGCCGTCTGGCCGCGCGGGATGGTAAGGGTGTGGATGACCGTGCCGGTGGCGGGTTCCCACAGCCAGTAGCCCACCTGGTCGTGATAGGTCTTGACTTGCTCGGGCTTGACCACATGGGTGTGGTAGCGCAGTCCGTAGAGCAGTTGCGGGCCGTTGGTCTGCGGGTCGATCGGCTGCAGTTCGATGCGCTCGACAAAGGCCTGCTTGCGCGGGCCGTCGGCCTTGGGCTTGACGTCCAGGCCGCGCGCGCCTTCCCACACGCCGGCCATGCCGGTGAGCGGCCCGAGATTCCTGAGGGTGTCGAAATCGATGTTCGATGGTTCGGTGTAGATGTCCTGCGGGAAGTTTTCCATGGCGCGTATTCCGTGGTTCGGGTGTTGGATGGAGTGTCGGGGTCATATTCTGCCATCGCAAAAACAGAGCTTCTCAATCACATACCTGCACTGGCATGGACCTTGCGAAATCGGGGGGATGAAAAACCTCACCCGCCGCCGTTTGCTGCAAGCGGCCGTACTGTCCTCATTGCCGGGCATGGCGCCGCTGGCCCATGCGCAATCCGGCGCGTATCCGGCCAAGCCGGTCAAGCTGATGATCCCGTTTCCGGCAGGCGGCGCCACCGACTACGCGGCGCGCGCCATCGGCAATGCGCTGGCTGAAGCCTGGCGTCAGCCCATGGTGTTTGAAAACCGTGCCGGGGCTGGCTCCACCATCGGCACCGAGGCCGGCGTGCGCTCGCCGAACGACGGTTACACGCTGGTGATGGGCATCCCGGCCGGCATCACCATCGCCCCGCACATCTACCCCAAGCTGGGCTACCAGCCGCTCACCGACCTGGTGCCGATCGCCGGTTTTGCCACCTCGCCGTTGGTGGTGGTGGTGCCGGCCGATTCACCCTACAAGACCCTGCGTGACCTGGTCGCCGCGGCGCGCGCCGAGCCGGGCAAGCTGAGCTATGCGTCGAACGGCAGCGGTTCATTGCCGCACCTCACCGCCGAATGGTTCTTTTCCGAGGCCAAACTCAAGGTGGTGCATGTGCCCTACAAGGGCAGCGCGCAGGCCTTGCCCGACCTGGTGGCGGGTCGCACCACCATGATGTTCGACATCATCGTCTCGGCCCTGCCGTTGATCGAGGGCGGGCGCCTGCGCGTGCTCGCGGTGACCGGCCGTGAGCCGACCACGCGCCTGGCCGGCGTGCCGACGGTGGCATCGCTGGGCTACCCGGGCTTCGCCTCCGACCAGTGGTACGGCCTGTTCGCGCCGGCCGGCACGCCGGATTCCATCGTCAGGAAGATCGAGGCCGACGTGCGCGCGGTGACCGAATCGACCAGCATGCGCGGCCAGATGTGGCAGCGCGGTGCGGAGATCCGCTACGCCGGGTCGAAAGCGCTCGCCGAGGCGGTGAAAAAGGACCATGACCGCTGGGCGGTGGTGGCGAAGGCGACGGGCGCGCGCGCGGAATAGAAGGGGCATACAAGGTCCGCGCAGCGTGGCGTCGCGCGATGGGAGGCTTCGTTTGGTATTTGGTATACCATGCGCCAAATGACCGGTGCTGTGGCGCGATTCCATGCAATCGACCGCGGCCCCGGCATGAGTCCGCGAATGCCTACCGAAAGCCAATCAATGCAATCCGCCATCCGAAAACTGGTCTGCCACGAAGAAATCATCATGATCGAAGGCGGCCGTGCCGTGGCCACGCCCATCCGCATGATGGGCATGGCGGCAGTGATCGCCAACCCATGGGCCGGTCGCGGCTTTGTCGAGGATCTCGGGCCCGAGATTCGCGCCATCGCCCCGGGTCTGGGCGAACTGCTCACCCGCGAAATCCTGCAGAGGCTCGGTTCGGGCGATGCGGTGCAGGCTTACGGCAAGGCGGCGGTGGTCGGCACCGGCGGCGAGATCGAGCACGCGTCCGCCCTGATCCACACCCTGTTCTTCGGCAATCATTACCGGCAGGCGGTAGGTGCCAAGAGTTACCTGAGCTTCACCAACACGCGCGGCGCGCCGGGCAGCTCCATCCAGATCCCGATGATGGAAAAGCATGACGAAGGCGCGCGCTCGCACTACATCACCTTCGTGATGCACATTCCCGATGCGCCGGCGGCCGATGAAATCGTTGTGGCGCTGGGCGCCGCCACCGGCGGGCGTGCCCATCCGCGCATCGGCAACCGCTACCTGGACCTGCAGCAGATCGAGCGCGACCGCGCGCTCGCCGCCAAGGGCTGAGCCATGCCGGACGTCGGCCCCGCAGGCCTTCCCGCGCCGCGCCGCGACCCCCACGGCACGGCCTACCTCGACATTGGCAGCGGTCCGCCGGTCCTCCTCCTGCATGGCGTGGGCCTGCGCGCGGCGATGTGGGCTCCCGTGATCGGGCTGCTGCAGGATTCGTATCGCCTGATCGTGCCCGACATGCTGGGACATGGCGGAAGCCCCTTGCCTGGCCCCGACGTGAAACTCGCCGACTATGCGGCGCAGGCCGTGGCGCTGCTGGATGAACTCGATATCCCCTCCGTCACCGTGGCGGGGTTTTCCATGGGCGCACTGGTCACGCAACGCATGGCGCTGGACTTTCCGCGCCGTGTGCTCGCAGCAGCGTTCATCAGCGGCGTGTACGGGCGTTCGGCCGAGGAAAGCCTGGCCGTGACGCGACGCGCGCTCTCGGTCGCCATCCAGGGGGTTGCGCCGTCAATTGAACCCGCGTTGGCGCGCTGGTTCAGCCCGGCGTTTCGCAGCCAACGTCCCGAATGGGTGGAGTGGGTGCGCGGGACCATGCTGGGCAACGACGCGACCGGCTACCTGCGCAGCTATGCGACCTTCGCCACCGGCGACACGGAGCTTGCCGAGGCGATCGCCGGCATCGGCGCGCCCACCCTGGTGATCACCGGCGAACACGACAGCGGCTCGACCCCCGCGATGGCTTCGCGCATGCAGGCGCAGATGCGCGGATCGAAACTGGCCATCATCGCCGGCGGACTGCACATGTTGCCCATCGAGATGCCCGACGCACTGGTCGCGAGCCTGCGGCCCTTCCTCGGCGAGGTGAGAGGTTGAACAAGCTTGCCGACGTATTGCGTATTCCCAAGGAGCGCGTAACCCTCAAGCGGCAGGCGATCGACCGGCTGCGGATCGCGATTCTCGGATTGCACCTGAGCCCGGGTGAGCGCCTGGTCGAGCGCACCCTGGGCGATGCCATGGGCGTGAGTCGCACCGCGGTGCGCGAGGCACTCTGCCACCTGGAGGCCGAAGGGCTGGTCGAAGCCGGCGTGCGCGGCCCGCATGTGGCGCATGTCACGCGCGAGGATGCCGCCGAGGTCTACGAGGCGCGCGAAGTGCTCGAAGCCAGTGCCTGCCGCTGGTTCGCCGAACGGGCCAGCGACGAGCAGGTCACTCTGCTGGAGGAGGCCGCGCAATCGCTCGATCTGGCTTTCCGTTCCGCCGACATGCACGCCATCCTGGTCTCGACGCGAGTGTTCTACCAGGTGCTGCTCGAAGGCTGCGGCAACACCATCGTCGCCGGCTTTCTGCAGGGGCTGCAGGGCAAGGCGGCGCGCCTGCGGGCGATGTCGATGGCCAGCCGCGCGCGGCACGCGCAGAGCATGGAGGAAATCGACGCGATCGTCGATGCCTTGAAGCGGCGCGACGCCGATGCCGCGGCCGATGCGGCAGTCGTGCATGTGCGCAATGCCCGCGCCGCTGCGATGGAATTCTTCAACGAGCATCTTCCGGGCGCGGCGAAACCGCCGCGCCCCAAATCCAAGCCCCGGCTTGTCCAGTCACCCTCGAAAGGACGCGGCACATCATGAGACCTTGCTTCCCGAAATGTCTGGCGGCCCTGCTGATTGTCACCGCGAGCCAGGTTGTGCATGCCTACCCGGAGCGTCCGGTCACGCTGGTGGTGCCGTTCGCGCCTGGCGGCAGCTCCGACATCATCGCGCGCACCATTGCCCCCACGCTGGGCGAGCGCCTCGGCCAGCCGGTGGTGCTCGACAACGTGTCCGGGGCCGGCGGCACGCTGGGCACGCAAAAGACCGTACGCGCGGCGCCTGACGGTTACACCATGCTGCTGGGCTCGGGCTCGGAAATCCTGATCAACAAGCTCATCAATCCCAAGACGCCGTATGACGCGCTGAAGGACCTCTCGCCCATCGTGTTCGTCGGAACCGGACCGATGGTGCTGATCGGCAAGACCGCGATGGCAGCCTCGACCGTGGCCGAACTCCTCAAGCAGGCGCGCGAGAAACCCGGCGCGCTCAGCTACGCCTCGGCCGGCAACGGCACCCCCATGCATGTGGCGGCGGAATTGCTCAAGATGCGCGCCGGCGTCTCGATGGTGCACATCCCCTACCGGGGCGCTGCGCCGGCGATTACCGACATCGTTGGCGGGCAGATCGATCTTGGCGTTTCAACCCTCATCGCGGCCTTGCCCTACATTCGTTCCGGCAAGGTCAAGGCCTATGCGGTGACCAGCCTGCAGCGCAGCGAACTGGCGCCGGAGATTCCTGCGCTTTCGCAGACGCCGCGCCTCGAGGGCTTCGACCTCGGTGTGTGGTTCGGGTTGTTCGTCCCGGCAGGTACGCCGGCAGATGTCACGAAGAAGCTTCAGACGGCCGCCGCGGCCACCATGGCCGACGCAGGGGTGAGGAAACGCCTCAACGAGCAAAGCATCCGGCCTTCCGGCGCGGGTGCCGACGAGTTGGAAAAATTCATGGCGCAGGAAGTGGAGAAGTATCGCTCGGTGGTCAAGGCGGCGAAGATCACCGCTGACTGAGACTTCCCGACAATCACGCGCCGGCGCGGCTACCAGGCTCGCCGCACGGCATGCGGGTCAAACCGCCGCGATCACCTGGATTTCCACCATCATGCCAGGCTCGCTCAGGTGGCTCACTTCCACCATGGTGGAGGTGGGCAGGTGGTCCTTGACGAACTCCTCGCGCGCGGCGACGATCTGGCGGAATTCGCGCATGTCGGTGGTGTAGACGGTGGTCCACACAACATCCGCCATGGTGGCGCCGGCGGCGACGAGGCTTTTCTCGATGTTGCGCAGGCACTGGCGGGTCTGTTCGAGCATGCTGCCGGTGCCGACCGGGTTGCCGTCGTTGTCGCGCGCCAGCTGGCCTGAGACGAAGATCATGCTCTTGGGCTGGTCGACGCGCACGTAGTGGTTGTAGACGCTGGCGCGCACGTTTTTCATGCCGGGCGGGTTGCCGCGGGTGACGGGCATGGCGGGGCTCCTGGGTTCTGTTCCTGTTGTGTGGGCGTGCTGTGCCAGCGCGTGACGCGCCGGGATGCGCTCAGTCGGACGAGATGCCGGCCTCGCGGATCACCGCGGTCCATTTTTTCTGCTCGGCCGCCATCACCGCGGCGGCCTGCGCCGGGGTGTTGCCGATCGGCTCGTAGCCGAGGGATTCGAGCTTTTCGCGCGAATCGGGCGCGGAGAGGATCTTGATGACCTCGGTCGAGATACGCTCGACGACCGCCTGCGGGGTGCCCGGCGGTAACAGCAGGCCCTGCCAGTTGAGAACTTCGTAGTCGGGCAGGCCAAGGGCCTCGGCCACCGTGGGAAGCTCGGGCAGGGCGCCTGCACGCTTCTTGCCGGTGACGGCCAGGCCGCGCACCTTGCCGCCCTTGATCTGCGGGATCGCGCCCTGGATGCCCGAGATCATCGCCGGCACGCGGCCGGCCACCACATCGGCAAACGCCGGCGGTCCGCCCTTGTAGGGCACATGCGCGAGCTTCACGCCCGACATCTTGACCAGCAGTTCACCGCCCAGGTGCTGCATGCCGCCCACACCGGAGGACGCGTAGTCGATCTTGCCGGGCTGGGCGCGCGCGCGATCGATCAGTTCCTTCATGGTCTTCGCCTCGAAGCCGTTCGACACCAGCCACACGTTGGGTGACTGCGTCAATTGCGTCACCGGCGTGAAGTCCTTGACGCCATCGAAGGGCGCGCGCTTGCTCACCAGCGGTGCGGTGATGGTGTCGATGGCGGAAAGCAGCAGGGTGTAGCCGTCGGCGGGCGCCTGCTTCACCAGTTCCGCACCCAGCATCCCGGCGGCGCCCGGCTTGTTGTCGGCCACCACCTGCTGGCCCAGCGCGTCGCTCAGCTTCTGCGCCATGAAGCGGCCCAAGGTGTCGGAACCACCGCCGGGCGCCTGCGGAATGACGAGGCGGATCGGCTTGCTGGGGTAGGCCTGGGCGAGTGCGAGCGGCGCGGCCGAGAGCAGGAGGGCGGCTGTGCCGATGAGGCGCAATACACGCGTGTTCACTTGAGTAGTTTCCCTGGTTGGCTATCGGTGGCGAATCCGGCAGCAATGGGCCTCCGGGGCGCCGTTTTCAACACTAAACCTCGCAAGTTCCGCGCCTGCGCGCTTACTCCACCTGGATCTTCGACCGCTTGGCAATGCCCGCCCACTTGACGATCTCGGCCTTGACGAACTCGCCAAACTCGGCGGAACCGCGTGCGTCGACCACGGCGCCGCGATCGACCACCCGCGCCGCATTGGCGGGGTCGTTGAGCACCTTGCGCGAGTCGGCGGCGATCTTGTCGACGATGTCCTTTGGCGTGGCGGCAGGCACGATCAGTCCACCCCAGCCCACGCCCTCGAAGCCCGGGTAGCCGGACTCGGCCACCGTCGGCACGTCCGGCAGTTGCGGTACGCGGCGCAGGGTGGTCATGGCGATGGCCTTCAATTTGCCGCCCTTGATGTGCGGCAGCGAGGACGCCAGGCTGTCGAACATCATCGGCACCTGGCCGCCCAGCACGTCGGTGACGGCCGGGCCGCTGCCCTTGTAGGGAATGCCGACCAGGTCCACACCGACGATGGACCGGAACAGTTCGCCGGTGAGGTGCTGTGAGGTGCCGGTGCCGGGAATCGCCCAGTTGATCGTGCCCGGCGCCTTTTTCGCCGTGTCGACCAGTTCCTTGAGCGTGTTCTGCGGCATGGTCGGGTGCGCCACGATCATCAGCGGCACGGTGAACACGCCGCCGACCATGGCGAAGTCCTTGAGCGGATCGTAAGGCAGCTTGGAATAGATGCCGGGGTTCACGCCGATGGTGCCGCTGGTGCCGAAGGCGATGGTATAGCCGTCGGGTTGCGCCTCGCGGATGGCCATCATCGCCGGCACACCGCCGCCGCCGCCGCGGTTCTCCACCACCACGCCCTGGCCCCAGGCCGCGGCCAGCCGGTCGGCCACCAGGCGCGCGACGATGTCGGTGGCCTGCCCGGGCGGGAAGGGCACGATCATCTTGACCGGGCGGTTGGGATAGGACTGGGCATTAGCGAGCAAGCTGAATGTGGAAGATGCGATCGCTCCGGCGAGCAATGCAAGGCGCACGAACTTCATTGGGAGGCCTCCGGCTTTGTTGGAGGCGCAATGCTACACAGGTTTGTCGATCGTATCGATCAGGCGCGGGCGGGCCGCTCACTGGCGGATGTGGTTGCCCAGCAGGGCGCCGCGCGTCAGCGGCTTTTGCAACTGTTCCAGCCACCACTGCAGCGCCCGGCCTTGTGATCCCTTGTCCGCCTTGCGCCAAGCGTAACTTACCTGCACCTGATAGTCGGGGCGATCCACCTTCTTCACCACCAGCCGGCCCGAGTCGATGTAGCCCTGCACCAGGCAGGTGGGCAGGAAGCCCACGCCGAGGCCACGCACCTGGGCATCCAGTTTGGCCGGCAGGCCGGTGACGGTGAACACGTCCTGCCCGGGCAAGACGCCGATCGATACACCCTGGCCCTGCGTGACCGTATCGGCGGCGGTAACGATGCGGTACTGACGGATCACATCGTCGTGTATCGGCTCCGGTGCATCGGCCAGCGGGTGGTGCGGGGCCACCACGAAGACGAAGCGCACCCGGCCGAGCGGCTCGCGCTGCAGGCCGGCGATACTGCCGGCGTCGGCGGCCACGCCCAGCGCAAGATCGGCCTGCCCCGAAGTCAGTGCGCCGATGGTTCCCGAGAGCGTCTCGGTGCGCAGCCGCAGGCGGGTGGGCGGCTTGAGGGCGAAAAATGCCGTGCACAGTTCCATCACCGTGGCCGGGTCGATGATGCTGTCCACGGCGATGGTCAGCTGCGGTTCCCAGCCGGTGGCCACGCGCTTGACGCGATTGGCCACCGCGTCGATGTTGGCCAGCAGCACCGCGCCCTCGCGCAGCAGTTCGGCGCCGGCCTCTGTCAGGCGCGCCTGGCGCGAGCTGCGGTCGAACAGCAGCACGTCCAGCGCTTCTTCGAGCTGCCGCACCCGGTAGGTCAGCGCGCTCGGCACCATGTGCAGCGCCCGCGCCGCGGCGGCGAAGCTGCCGGTGTCGGCGATGGTCTGCAGCATGGCCAGGGCGGCGGGGGTCAGGACGTCACGGGGAGTCGGCATGGCGTAATCGTCAATTCAAATTATTTGAATGATGACATCAATTCGACGCATCTGTGGAAGAGCGCCGCCACCGCACAATCATGTCCATCAAGTGCAAGGAGAAATCGCATGCAAGCCATTCGCAAATCCCAGGAACGCGGTTATGCCGACCATGGCTGGTTGAAGAGCTACCACTCGTTTTCCTTCGCCGGCTACCACGACCCGGCGCACATGGGCTGGGGCAACCTGCTGGTCATCAATGAAGACCGTATCGACAAGGGTACCGGCTTCGGCAAGCACGGCCACCGCGACATGGAAATCATCAGCTATGTGCTGTCCGGCGAACTCGCCCACAAGGACAGCATGGGCAATGTCAAGGGCATTCCGCCCGGCGACGTGCAGCGCATGAGCGCCGGCACCGGTGTGATGCACAGCGAGTTCAACCACTCGGACGAGCAGACCACGCATTTCCTGCAAATCTGGATCCAACCCAACGTGACCGGGATTGCACCCGGCTACGAACAGAAGACCGTTCCAGTGGCCGACAAGCGCGGCAAGTTGCGCCTGGTGGCTTCGCCCGACGGTGCGCAGGGCTCGGTAACCATCCATGCCGACGCTGCCCTTTATGCCGGGCTGTTTGACGGTACCGAGAGCGCGGAGCTGGCCGTCGACCCGCGCCGCAAGGCCTATGTGCACCTCGTGCGCGGCGCGCTTGAGGTGAATGGCCAACGACTTGCCGCCGGCGACGCCCTGAAGCTGGAAAACGAAAGCGTCATCACCCTGGCCAACGGCACCGACGCCGAGGTGCTGGTGTTCGACCTCGCCCCCTGATCCGATTCAACCCAACCACGAAAGCAACACCATGTCCAAGGTTCTCGTTCTCTACTATTCCTCGTACGGCCACATCGAAACCATGGCCAACGCCGTCGCCGAAGGTGCCCGTTCCACCGGCGCCACTGTCGACGTCAAGCGTGTGCCCGAAACCGCACCGCTGGAAGTGGCCAAGGCGGCCCATTTCAAGCTGGACCAGGCCGCGCCGGTGGCGGCAGTGGCCGATCTCGAAGGCTACGACGCCATCATCGTCGGCACCCCCACGCGCTTTGGCCGCATGCCCTCGCAGATGGCGAGCTTTTTCGACCAGGCCGGCGGCCTGTGGGCGCGCGGCGCGTTGAATGGCAAGGTCGGTGGTGCGTTCACCTCCACCGCCACCCAGCACGGCGGGCAGGAAGCGACGTTGTTCTCGGTGATCACCAACCTGCTGCACTTCGGCATGACCATCGTCGGCCTGCCGTACAGCCATAAGGGCCAGATGTCCATCGACGAGATCGTCGGCGGCAGTCCCTACGGCGCGACCACCATCGCCGGCGGCCAGGGGCAGCGCCAGCCCAGCGCGATTGACCTGGAAGGCGCGCGCCACCAGGGCAAGCTGATCGCGCAAACGGCGAACAAGCTGTTCGGCGGTTGAAGCCGGCATTGGCGGTACACAGACCTGCGGGCTGCGGCCCGCGGGCCGCCCCGCTCAGACGGTTTCGGTCGCGGCGACCTGTGCGGACAGCATCTTCTGCGTGGCCTGGATGAGTACCAGCGCAGGTGTTTTGGCGCCGGTGAGGTGCGCGGATGCGATGCCCTCGTGCAGTACGTCCGCAAACCCGGCCAGTGTGTCCGGCTTTGGATACTCATGCCGCAGAAAGCCCATGCACCAGGCGCCGAAACTGCGTGCCTTGATCGGGCCTTCTATTTCGACGGTTACCTGCCAGTGGCGCTTGTCATTCTCGATGTTGCGCATCAGCCGCAACACCTCGTCTTCTTCACCTTCGAGCACCTGGAAAAACTCGCGGGTGGGTGCGAAGTAGATCAACAGCCCCGTGATCCCGTGGGCCTCGTTGGCAGTGCGCGAGAGATCAAGCAGTTCGACCAGCCCGTCTTCGGTGAACTGGTCAGTGGCGACGCTGGAATACATGAGCTGGTACAGCATGGAGGCTCCTTTCGGCCGACATCAGCCGCTGCGTCGGTGTTGCGAGATTCAAGCATGCGCGCTTGCTGACGGGGCATGTTGATGTGGGTCAAGCGGGATCAAGGCAAAAAAAACGCCACCCGAAGGTGGCGTTCAATTTGGTGGAGCCGGCGGGAATTGAACCCGCGTCCGCAAGCCCTCCACAGCAAGTTCTACATGCTTATCCCGTTAATTTGATTTAACCGCTAACGTTGCCAACAGGCAGGCCCGTCAACGGCGAGTCACCTAGATTTAAGCGTGCGCCAAGTAACCCGACGCAAACCGATTCCCTCTATATGACGCTACTGTGAGTTTTTAAGGCTCACTCCGATCGAAGGAAGCATCGGCGTAGCGGCTTCGCTAGTTTTTTAGGCTGCGAGAGCAAAACGCTCATCGTTGGCGTTTGTGGTTTTCCGGTTGGATTTACGAGGTGACCAGCCCTCGGCATGCCCTCACTGCTTTGTAACCCACGTCGAAACCGGATCGGCCCCGGAAATCGTCGCACGTCGCAACAGCAACGCTGGAATCGCCATTGTAGGCGCTTTCCGTGCGTGCAACCAATCTGGGGACGGTCCAACGGATTTCAAGTGGATTGGGTATTTCGCGTTGCGGCGCAGCACTGATGTTTCCCGCGCAGGTCTTGCGAGGCGCGCACTAACAACGTAGATTTCGCGCAAATACATAAGAACCGCATGGCGGGGCGAGACAATCGATGAGCAGGCGTGCCGCCTGGTGATCTTGCTTGCCCCACGTCAAGGGACAAGCATGAAGAAACTGGAAGTACTGCTGCACGGCCTGACCTTTCCCGAGGCACCGCGCTGGCATGATGGGCGGCTCTGGTTTTCGGACTTCTATTCCCATCGCGTCATGGCGGTGGGCATGGATGGGCGCGCTGAAACCATCGTGGAGGTACCCAACCGGCCGTCAGGCCTGGGCTGGACCCCTTCCGGCGACCTTCTCATCGTTTCCATGCTCGATCATCGCGTGTTGCGCTTTGACGGCAAGCGCCTGTCCGAGCTGGCCGATCTTACCGGCGTGGCCACCGGTCCCTGCAACGACATGGTGGTCGATTCCCGGGGCCGTGCCTATGTGGGCAACTTCGGCTACGACCGCCACAAGGGCGAATCGGCCCGCACCACCTGCCTCGCGCGGGTCGACCCCGACGGCCGTGTCACCCGGGTCGCCGAGGAGATGGTGTTCCCCAACGGCATGGTCATCACGCCGGATGGCAAGACCCTGGTGGTGGGCGAGACCTTCGCCGAACGCCTGACGGCCTTTGACATCGCCGCCGATGGCGGTCTTTCGAATCGCCGCGTGTTCGCGCAGATCCCCGGCAGCGCGCCGGATGGCATCTGCCTGGATGCCGAAGGCGCCATCTGGGTGAGCAACCCCAAGGCGCACCGGGTCGACCGGGTATCCGATGGCGGGCGCATCGCCGGCGGCGTCGATACCGGCCACCTCTTTTCTTACGCCTGCATGCTGGGCGGCCCGACCGGGCGCACCCTGTTCGTGCTCACCAACTCCGGCAGCGGACCTTCGATGGCCACCAAGACCGACGGCCGGATTGAAATCATCGACGTCGAAGTTGCCGGCGCCGGCCTTCCCTGAAACGAAAGCTCCATGGCACGCCTTCCTTACCTGAACGCCGCCGACCTGGCGCCCGAGAACCAGGATCTGCTCAAGCGCCCGATCAACCTGTTCCGCGCCATGGTGCACAGCCCGAACGGCGCGCGCGCCTTCCACGGCATGGGTGAATTCATCCGCTGGGACAGCAAGCTCGACGCGCGCCTGCGCGAGATGGCCATCATCCAGGTGGGCTACATGACGCGCTCGGTGTACGAGTACACGCACCACCTCAAGATCGGCATGGATTTCGGTGTGACCGCCGACGACATCCGCGCCATCGCGGCGGAAACGGCGGGCCAGCCAAGCGGTCTGGATGCGCTGTCAAAGGCGGTTTTGCGCGCCGCACGCGAGATGACAGACTCGCTGACGGTGTCGGACGCCACCTTCGCGGAACTGCGCCAGCACTTGAACGAAGAGCACCTCACCGACCTCGTGCTGACCATCGCGTTCTACAACGCCGTGGTGCGTTACCTCGGCACCATGCAGATCGACAACGAGCCGGAGTACCAGAAATACCTGGCCGATTTCCCGTTCGCGGCAACCTAAGGCGCCAGGCACATGGAAGCATTCTTCATCGATTTCCTGCAGGCCGCTGCCGCCGGCCTGATGGTGGGCGGCACCTACGGCCTGATGTGCGTGGGGCTGGGCATCATCTTCGGCGTCATGCGCGTGGTCAATTTCGCCCATGGCGACTTCATGATGCTGGGCATGTATGTCGCCTTCTACCTGGTGGGCATGTTGGGGCTGGGCAAGTTGTTCGGCCCCTCAGCGGCACCCATCATCGCGGCGCTCGCGGCCGGGCCGATCGTGTTTCTCTTCGGCATCCTGTTGCACCGCTACCTGATCGCGCGCGTCACCGGTGCCAAGGTGGCCTCGGCCGACGCCGAAGGCCACTACACGCAGATCATCCTGACGCTCGGCGTGTCGCTGATCCTGCAGAACGGCGGGCTGATCGTCTTCGGTTCGCTGCCGATCTCGATCCAGACGCCGCTTTCGCGCGAGTCGTGGGAATGGGGGCCGGTGTTTGTCAACCAGGCGCGCACGGTGAGCTTCGTCATCGCCGCGGTGCTGGCACTGGCGCTTTACTTTTTCCTCGCGCGCTCGCGCCTGGGCAAGGCGCTGCGCGCGGCGGCCGACAATCCGGTGGCGGCTTCCTACGTGGGAGTGGATGTCGACCGCGCGCACCGCCTGGCTTTCGGCCTGGGCGTGGGCATCACCGCCATCGGCGGCGGGCTCATCGCCAGCACGCAGACCTTCCAGCCCTATATCGGCTTCGACTTCGTGATCGTCATGTTCGCCGGCGTGGTGCTGGGCGGGCTGGGCAGCATTCTCGGCGCCTTCTGGGGCGGGCTCACCATCGGCATGGTGCAGCAGATGTCCACCCTGATCCTGCCGCACCAGTTGCAGAACACCGCCATCTTCGTGGTGTTCCTGCTGATCATCTTCTTCTGGCCGCGCGGCATGTTCGGTCGCAGCTGGGAGCGCACATGAAGCCCGCGGCGGACAGCGGTCCGCGCCGTCAACTCGTCGCCATCGGCGCCTTCGCGCTCGTCTACCTGGCCATCGGCATGGTGGTGCGCAATTCGTACTACCAGTTGATGATGACGCTGGTGCTGATCTGGGCAACCATGGGGCTTTCCTGGAACGTGCTGTCCGGATACAGCGGGCTGGTGTCGTTCGGCCAGGCGGCCTTCTTCGGGCTGGGCGGTTATGCGATGACCATCGCCTTCGTCAAGTTCGGCATCACGCCGTGGCTGGGCATCCCGATCGGCGTGGTGGTCGGCGTGCTGGCGGGCGTCCTGATCGGCATTCCCACCTTCCGCCTGCGCGGGCACTATTTCGGCCTGTCCATGCTGGCCTATCCGCTGGCCATGCTGTATGTGTTCGAGTGGCTGGGCTACCAGGAGGTGTCCCTGCCGATGAAGCGCGAGAACCCGGCCATGTTCGCCCAGTTCACCGACCCGCGCATGTACATCGTGCTGGCGATGGTGTTCCTGGTCGCGTCCATGCTGATCTGCCTCAAGGTCGAGCGTTCGCGTTTCGGCCGCTCACTCATGGCCATCAAGCAGAACGAACCTGCCGCCGAGGCGGCAGGCATCAACACGCTGCGCCAGAAGATGGTGGCCATCATGCTTTCGGCCGGCATCGCGGCTGCGGCGGGCGGGCTATACGCGAACGTGCTGCTGGTGGTCACGCCGCAATCCATGTTCGGCATGCTGGTTTCGGCGCAGGCGCTGATCGTCTCGTTGTTCGGCGGTGTCGGCACCTTGTGGGGGCCGGTGATCGGCGCGGCCATCCTGGTGCCGCTGGCCGAGATCCTGCACGGCGAACTCGGCCACATCATTCCAGGCATCCAGGGCGTGGTGTATGGCCTGGCGATCATCGTCATCATCCTCCTGGCGCCGGAGGGCATTTACTGGCGCGTGCGCGACCACCTGGCCGCCAAGCGCGCCGCCGCAGCGCCACCGGAACCCGCCGAGGCGGCGAAGCCCGCATCTGTCGCGGCTGAACCCGCGGCGCGACCGGATCGTGCCGCATTGGCCGCGGCCAAACCCATCCTCACACTGGACGGCGTGACGCTGGCCTTCGGCGGACTCAAGGCGCTCGATGGCGTGAACCTCTCCATCAAGCAGGGCGCCATCCACGGCATCATCGGCCCCAACGGTGCCGGCAAGACCACGTTGTTCAACGTGATCAACGGCTTCATACCGCCCGCCAACGGCACGATCGAATTCGAAGGCAAGTCGCTTCTGGGCTTGAAGCCGCACCAGGTCTGCTGGCGCGGCGTGGGGCGCACTTTCCAGGTGGTGCGGGCGTTCCCGCGCATGACGGTGCTGGAAAACGTGATCACTGGCGCCTTTGCCGGATCACCCAGCGACGATGGCGCGCGCGACCTTGCGCATGAGGCGCTCGAACGGGTAGGGCTGGCGGGGCGACAGGCGCAGGCCATCGCCGGCGGGCTGACCACCAAGCAATTGCGCTTGCTCGAACTGGCGCGCGCGCTGGCGTCGCGGCCGCGCCTGCTGCTGCTCGACGAAACCTTCGCCGGACTCGCTCACGACGCCATCGATGACCTGATGCCCATCATTCGCGAGGTCAACCGGCAGGGCGTTACCATCGTCATCATCGAGCACACCATGCAGGCCATGGTGCAACTGGCCGACGAGTTCAGCGTGCTCAACCACGGCAAGGTTCTCGCCAGCGGCGCGCCGGCCGACGTGGTGCGTGATCGCACTGTCATTGAAGCTTATCTGGGCAAGAAATGGATCGATCGTGCTGAAAATCCGGTCGCTTGACGTCGCATACGGGGGCCTGAAGGCGCTTTCCGACGTAACGCTGGAAGTCGAGACGGGGCAATTTGTCGCCGTCGTCGGCCCCAACGGTGCCGGCAAGTCCACGCTCTTCAAGGCGATTTCCGGCAGTGTCGTGCCGCAGTCCGGCGAGATTCTCTACAAGGGGCAGGACCTGCTCAAGGTGGCGCCGGGCGAACGTGCGCACCTCGGGATTGCCCATGTGCCGGAAGGGCGTCAGGTGTTCGCTTCCATGACGGTGATGGAAAACCTCGAGATGGGCGCGTATACGACCAACGGCCGCAAGCGCTGGCACGAACTGTTGCCGATGATCCTCGCGCTGTTTCCCATCCTGGCCGAGCGGCGCGACCAGCTGGCCGGCACCCTATCCGGTGGCGAGCAGCAAATGCTCGCCATCGGCCGCGGCCTGGCCTCTGCACCCGACCTGTTGATGCTCGATGAGCCTTCCATGGGCCTGGCGCCCGGGCTGGTGGACACGATCTTCGAACGCATCCACCAGATCCACGACGAGCATGGACTCACCATCCTGCTGGTCGAGCAGCGCGTGGCCGAGGCGCTCGAATCCTGCGACCGCGGTTATGTGCTGGAAACCGGTCGGGTGGTGATGCAGGGCCGCCACGACGACCTGATTGCGGACGCGCGCGTAAAACGGGCGTATCTTGGCATGTGAATCTGCTGCAACAATGAATGTGGTCAAACCAAAGGAGACAGCCATGTGGAAAAAGCGTGAACTTGCAAGTCCCAAGCGTCGTACCGGCATCGCGGCGGCCCTGGCCGCAGTGGCGGCCGCGAGCGTGTTTTCCCCGCAGGTGATGGGGCAGGCCAAGGAGATCAAGGTGGCGGTGATCGCCCCGATCTCGGGTCCGTGGGCGCGGCCCGGCCAGCTCATCCAGATGGGCGCGCAGATGGCCGTTGACGAGATCAACGCCACCGGCGGCATCAAATCCCAGGGCGGAGCCAAGCTGAAACTGGTGGTGGCTGATGCGGGTGACTCGGCCGAGAAGGCCAAGAACGCGGCGCAGCGCCTGATCGCCTCCGAGCCGGACCTGGTGGGGGGCACCGGCGCGTGGCTGTCCTCTTTCACCCTCGCGGTGACGGAAGTGACCGAGCGGGCGCAGATTCCGTGGCTTACGCTTTCGTATGCCGACAACATCACCGATCGCGGCTTCAAATACGTGTTCCAGACTTCGCCGGTGGCCAGCGTGCAGTCGATGGCTTCGATTCCGGCGTTGATGGAACTAGCGAAATTGGCCACCGGCAAGGTACCCGCCACGGTAGGCGTGATCGGCGACAACACCGCCTCGCCGGTGTTCTTCTTGAAACCCCTGCGCGAGGGTGGTCTCACCAAGTTCGGTCTCAAGACACTGATGGATGAGACCTACACGCCGCCGTTGTCGGACGCGACGCCGCTTATCCAGAAAGTGCGGACCACCAAGCCGGAGATGCTGATCTTCGCCTCGACGACCATTTCAGATCTCAAGCTCGGGCTGGAGAAGATGAACGAGTTCCGTCTCGGCAAGGGCGCCATTCCGGTGATCGCCAACGGTGCCCACATGGGCGCGCCCGAGGTCCTCAAGAACATCCCGGCCGACCTGCTGGAAGGCCTGATCTTCATCGTCGCCGACTGGAACCTGAAAGGCGGCGAGTCGATCAACGAGAACTTCAAGAAGCGCACCAACGAGCCCTGGATCACACAGGACGCCATCACCGCCTACGGCGACATGTGGATCCTGAAGGAGGCGCTGGAACGCGCGAAGTCCACCGACAAGGTCAAGGTCGCCGACGAGATCCGCAAGCTCGACCTCAAGGACGGCCAGGCCGCGGCCGCCTTCCCGGGCGGCGTCAAGTTCGACGAGAAAGGGCGCCGCATGAATGCGCCGGTGGTGATGGTGCAGTGGCAGAAGGGCGTGCCGGTCACGATTTTCCCGACCGACCGCGCGCTGGCCAAGCCATTCTGGCCCAAGAACTAGGAGCAGCAGATGGGTGAGCGTATCGGTTTCATCGGCGTAGGCCAGATGGGCGCGCCGATGGCCGAACGCCTGTTGGCGGCCGGTTATGAGGTGGCCGTATATGACGTGTCGGCGGCGGCGACACAGCCGTTCAAGGCCCTCGGAGCCAAAATGGCAAGTTCGCCGCGCGAGGCGGCGCTGGGTGCGGCCACCGTCTTTGCCTGCCTGCCCAGCCCCGAGATCAGCATTGCGGTGGCGCTGGGGCCGGAAGGCATCGGCGAGATTCCCGGCCTCGAGGTGTATGTCGAAACCTCCACCATCGGGCTTTCGACGGTGCAGAAGATCGCCGCGGGTCTCAAGGCACGCGGCGTCGGGATGCTCGACGCACCGGTGTCGGGGGGGCCGCGCGGTGCCCGCGCCGGCACGCTTGCCGCCATCGTGGCGGGCGATGCGCAATTGTTCGAGCGCACCCGTCCGCTCTTCGAGGCGATCGCCAAACGGGTGTTCTATGTGGGTGACAAGCCGGGTCTTGGCCAGATGACCAAGCTTGCCAACAACATGATTTCGGCGGCCGGCATGGCCGCGGCCAGCGAGGCGGTCGTGATGGCGGTCAAGGCGGGGGTGGATCCGACCGCGCTGATCGACGCCATCAACGCCAGCACCGGGCGCAACAGCGCCACGGAAGACAAGTTTCCCAAATCCATCCTGCCGCGCACGTTCGATTACGGCGGCAAGCTCTCCATCATGTACAAGGATGTCAAGCTGTGCCTGGAGGAAGCCAAGGCGCTCGAGGTGCCGATGTGGGTGGGCAACAGCGTGGTCCAGCTGTGGTTCCAGGCCATGGTTGAAGGGCGCGGGCAGGACGACTACACGACCATCATCAAGATGATCGAAGGCTGGGCCGGTGTCACCGTCGACGGCCGCAAGAACAAGGACGCCTGACACATGAGTGAAGTCCATGCCATCCGCGTGCACCGCCACGGCGGACCGGAAGAATTGCGCTATGAGGCGGTCGAGGTCGGCCGCCCGGGGCGCGGCGAGGCGCGCGTGCGTCATACCGCCATCGGGCTCAATTTCACGGATGTGCATCACCGCACCGGCCGCTACCCGCTGGCCGGCCTGCCGCATGTGATCGGCATGGAAGGCGCGGGGGTGATCGAGGAGCTCGGCCCCGGCGTCGATGCCGGCCTCGCCGTCGGCGACCGAGTCGCCTATGCCTCGGAAAAGCCGCGCAGTTACGCGCAGGCCACCGTCATGCCCACCACGCGACTGGTGAAGCTGCCAGACGGCATTTCCGACGAGATCGGCGCGGCGCTCATCCTCAAGGGCCTGACGGCGCACTACCTGATCCGCAGCACCTATCGCATCAGTGCCGGCGAAACCATCCTGATCCATGCCGCCGCCGGCGGCGTGGGGCTGATCATGTGCCAGTGGGCGAAGAGCCTCGGGGTCAGGGTGATCGGCACGGTCAGCACCGACGAGAAGGCGCAACTGGCGCGGCAGAACGGTTGCGACCATCCGATCGTCTACACCCGCGAGGACGTGGTCGCGCGGGTGCGTGAAATCACCGGAGGCGCCGGCCTGCCGGTGGTGTACGACGGTGTTGGTGCCAGCACGTTCGAAAGTTCGCTGGCCTGCCTGCGCCGGCGCGGCATGGCCGTTTCCTATGGCAGTGCCTCCGGCGTGGTACCGCCGATCGAGATGTTCCGGCTCAACCGCCAGGGCTCGCTGTTTGTGACCAGCGCCGGCCTTGCCGATTACATTGCCGACCGCGAAGAGTTGCTGATGCGCGCGGGCGAGTTGTTCGAGGCGGTGGCCAACGGCTCGGTGAAGATCGACATCAAGCAGCGCTACCCGCTGGCCGAGGCCGCGCGCGCGCATCGCGCACTCGAGGCGCGCATGACATCCGGCAGTTCCATCCTGGTGCCATGATCCTCAACCATGTGATCGAAGGGGCCGGCCGGCGGGTGCTACTGCTGCACCCGGTCGGCATCGACCTGACTTTCCTCGCGCCGCTGGCCGCGCTGCTCGCGCGGCATTACCGGGTGATGCGCATGGACCTGCGCGGCCACGGTGGTTCACCCTTGATGCCTTTGGCCCAGGACCTGGGTGACTTCGCCGATGACGTCCATGACACCCTCGCGCACACCGGGTTCGGCCCGTGCGCGGTGGTGGGCTTCTCCTTCGGCGGCATGGTGGCGCAAACCCTCGCGCTACGCCATGCGGGCGATGTTTCGGCCCTGATTCCCTGCGCCGGCCCGTGCACGCAAACACCGGAAGGGCGCGTCGTCGCCGCGGCGCGCGGTACCGATGCCCTTGATCACGGCATGGACTCGGTGCTCGATGCCGCGATGGACCGCTGGTTCACGCCGGCCTTTCGCGCATCCGGCGCGGCGGATGCTGCGGAGAAATACCTGCGCGAGCGCGACCCGCGCGGCTGGGCGCAGGGCTGGAAGTCGATCGCCGCGATCGACACGTTGCCGGACCTGCCGCGGGTATCGGTTCCTACCCTGTGCATCGCCGGCGAACTCGACAAGTCCTCCCCGCCGCACATCGTGAAGATGATCGCCGACGCGGTGCCCGGTGCGCAATTCAGGGTGGTGGCCGGCGCGCCGCACATGCTGTTCATCGAGCAGCCGGAAGCCGTGGCGCGCGAGATCATCGCCTTCCTGGGCGATTGACCGCCGCGCGACGCTTGTTTGATCGGCGTCAAGCCGGGCGCCTGGCACAAACGTAAATTGGGGGCATGCAAGAGCCAACCGCGTGATGCGGTCCGGCGGCATTCCATTCAATCACCGGAGAACTCCATGCCTTTCAGCCACGCGGTCGTATGGCTTGACCACAGCGAAGCCCATGTCCTGCACTTCAACGACGAGGCTGCGGAATCCGAAAAGGTCCGCGCCCGTTCGTCCCATCAGCACCAGCACCACAAGAAAGGCGCCGTGGGCTCCGGCCATGCCGCCGAAGACCAGAAGTACTACCACGAGGTGGCGCATGCGGTGGCCGATGCCAAGGAGATCCTGATCGTCGGACCGTCCGGCGCCAAGCTCGGCCTGATGAAGCACATGCAAAAGCACGACGCGGCGGTGGCCGAGAAGGTGGTGGGCATCGAGTCCATCGACCATCCTTCGGACGGCCAGTTGCTGGCCTACGCGCGGCACTACTTCGTGAAGGTCGACAACCTGCGCGGGGATCCCCGGGTTTAGGCGCCGGCGCCCCCTGCGCTGCACTGCGGACGGTCCTGCCCGACCGCGGGCTTGGGCGCATAATCCCGTCATCCGGAGGAAGGAGGGCGTTTGATGCGGCGCAAGTTCATTGCAACGGCGATTGCTTCAATCCTTTTTCCTGCCTGGGCGGGGCGCGTTCATGCGCAGGCCGGTGAGCTCTGGCGCGCCTTCATGGCGCGTGCGTTCGAAATGCGTCGCCAGGCCGAAGCCGCCGGCGACCAGCCTTACGGCGCCGTGGTGGTGAAAGACCGGGCGATCATTGCGGAAAGCCCGAGCCGTGTGGTCGCGGCCGCGAACATCGACGCGCATGCCGAGCGCGAGGCCCTGCGTCTGGCGCAGGAGCGCCTGGGCACCCAGGACCTGTCGGGTTGCGTGCTGGTCTCCAGTTCACGACCCTGCCCGCTGTGTGAACGCGCGGCCTTTCGCGCCCATGTGGCGCGCATGATCTACGGTGAGAGCCTGACCGACGGCGGCCCGCCGCGCGGTTGAGTCCGCTTCCAGGATGGCCGGCGCCCTGAAGGTGCGCCCGTCCTAATCCTCCGGATCGCCCTTGCGCCAGCGCGCCAGCGCCTCTCGCATGGTGAGCACCTGCCGCTCGAACACCGGGCAGGTGTTGCAGGCGGCCAGGTGCAGGCGCACTGCGACGCGGTCACCGAAGGAAAGTGCGCGGTCCTCGCGCGCGATCAGCAGCGCGGCGGTTTGCTTGCAGGAGCGGCGAAAAAACATGCGTGGTCGGGCAATCAGGCCGGTTGCAGCCAGTTGATGTCGAGGCATTCGCGCAGGCGCAGTCTTGCACGATGCAGTTGTACGAACAGGTTGGTCGCGGTGATGCCGGTTTCCTTACAAATCTCGTCGGTGGTCAGTTCCAGCCACTCGCGCATCAGGAAAATGCGCCCCAGCGTGCCGGGCAGTTTCTCAAGGCAGGCTTCGAGAATGGCGATGAACTGACGGCTGCCAAGGTTCTGCTCCGGATTGCCCCATTCCGACGGGGCGCTGGCGAAATGCCCGTCGGCCTTGAATGTCAGGGCGTCGAGTTCCTCGCTGCCGTCGCCGATTTCGCCGTCAAGCATGGCTTCGCGCGCGCGGCTGCGCAGGGTATCGAGCACCTTGTGCTTGAGGATGCCCACCAGCCAGGTCTTGAGTTGCGACCGGTTGCCAAACGACTGCGGCTTGGCCAGCGCGGCAAGCATGGTCTCGGACACGCAGTCCTCGGCCCAGGCGTCGTTGCGCAGTTGCAGGCGGGCGAAGCGCAGCAGGTAGTCGCGGTGGTCCGCAACCTGCAGTTCAAATGATGGGGTAGGGGTTGTCATCGGCTTTGGTTGCGGGTACGGCCTGAATCCGCTCGAGGGCTCGGGAATTTTGTGGGTGGGTTGTAAGGAATCGGGCGCTGCGCCTACCAACGCTCGTATCCCCTTGTACGGACGCAACATGGATCCCGGATTCATTCTCGCACGCGCTGGCGCAACTATCGCCGCGCTTGGGCTTGCGGCAGGTGTCGCCGCGCAGCCCGCAAGCTGCGTGGTGACTAGCGGGCCGCAGCGGGCGGCCCTGGTCGAGTTGTACACCTCGGAGGGCTGTTCGAGTTGCCCGCCGGCGGACAAGCAACTGAGCCTGATCGGCGCACCGGCCAATACCAATGTGGTGGCATTGGCCCTGCATGTGAACTTCTGGGACTACATCGGCTGGAAGGACCCGTTCGCGCGTGCCGAGTTCACCGAGCGGCAGCGCTGGCTGATCGGGGTGAACGGCAGCCGCACTCTGTATACGCCGCACTTTTTTGTGAGTGGACAGGAAATCCGCGACCGCTCGCAGGTAGGCGCGGCGATCCGCGCCGGTTCGCAGAAACCCGCAGCCGCAAGGATTCGTCTTGAAGCCACCCACCGTGGTGACGGCAATCTGGAAATCCGCGTCAACGCGACCGACGCCGCTGCCGCCGCGCCGCTCACGCTCCACACGGCGGTGACCGAGAGCGGGTTGTCCACCCATGTCAAGGCCGGGGAAAACCGCGGCGCGACTCTGCCGCATGACCATGTGGTGCGCCATTGGCTCAAGCCGGTGTTGCTCAAGGAAGGTGGCGCGCAACTCGCGCAGGCGGTGGGTGTGTCCGCGGAACAAGCCGGCAAGGGCGTCAACGTCGTCGCCTTCGTGCAGAACGCCCGCACCGGGGAGGTGCTGCAGGCGGTAAGCACCGGCGCCTGCCGCGCCGCATGAACTGAAACAACAAGGGGAAGCCTGAACATGAGTGATTCGAACATCGTCCATCCGGGGTGGCTGCGCATCGCGCACTGGGTGAATGCCATCGCGGTGGTGATACTGGTCACCAGCGGCTGGCGCATCTACAACGCCGCGCCGTTTTTCGATTTCCGAATTCCCAACGAAATCACCCTGGGCGGGTGGCTGGCAGGGGGCGTGCAGTGGCATTTCGCGGCCATGTGGGTGCTGGCCATCAACGGTGCGATCTATCTGGCGCTGAATTTCGCCACCGGTCGTGCCTGGCGCAAGTTCTGGCCGCTGACGCCGAAACTCTTCCTGCAGGACTTTCTCGCCGCTGCCAAGGGCAAGTTGGCGCATGCCGACCTCTCGAAGTACAACGCGGTGCAAAAGGCGGCCTATCTGTTTGTCTGGGCCGATATCGTTGTGTTGGTGTGGTCCGGCCTGGTGTTGTGGAAGAACGTGCAGTTTCCGATCCTGCGCGAACTTATCGGCGGTTATGAATTCGCCCGCCGGGTGCACTTTGTGGCCATGGCCTCGCTGGTGGGTTTTGTCGCCGTGCATATCGTGATGGTTGCACTGGTGCCACGCACCTTCCTGGCCATGGTCCGCGGCCGCTGACCGAAAATAATCGGGAGATCAAATCATGACCAAACTGTTTTCAATCCGTCGCGGCCCGGACCCCAGGTCGGAAGCCATCGTCAAGGACGCCTTGAAGGAAATGGCTTCGCCCACGCGCCGCCTGTTCCTGCGCCGCGGGCTGACGCTCGGTGGCTTGTCCATGTTGACCGGCTGCGCCATCACCGATGACGAATCGGTGCAGAAGGTGCTGACGACCGTATCGCGCTTCAACGACGGCGTGCAGGCGGCGATCTTCAACCCCGACAACATGGCGCCGACCTATCCGGATTCGATGATCACCCGGCCCTTCCCGTTCAACGCTTTTTATGGCGAGAGCGAGGTCAGGCAGGTCGATGGCGCGAGTTTCAAGCTTGAAGTGGGCGGCATGGTGACCAACAAGGCGTCCTGGACACTGGAGCAACTGGGCGCCTTGCCGCAGGTCAGCCAGACCACCCGTCACATCTGCGTGGAAGGCTGGAGCGCCATCGGCAAGTGGGGGGGCGTGCCGTTCGCGGAATTCCTGAAGCGTGTCGGCGCGGATACCACGGCGAAGTATGTCGGGTTCAAGTGCTCGGACGACTACTACACCTCCATCGACATGCCCACCGCGCTGCACGCGCAGACGCAGCTGACGCTGACCTACGACGGCCAGACGCTGCCTGCGAAGTACGGCTACCCGATGAAACTGCGCATGCCCACCAAGCTGGGCTACAAGAATCCGAAACACATCCAGGCGATTTTCGTCACCAACGACCACCCCGGCGGTTACTGGGAAGACCAGGGGTACAACTGGTTCGGGGGGAGCTGAAAGGCTCAACCGAAACTTGAGGCGCGCGCAACCAGCATTGGCCAGGCGCGTTCATTCACGCAGCACCAACACGATGGAGATCACATGAACAAGCTTCTCGCAGCAATGATGTCAGCCGTTTTCGCTATGGCCGCCGGCTCCGCTATCGCCGCCGACGACATGAAGAAAGACGGCATGAAAAAGGATGCCATGGCCAAGGACGGCATGAAGAAGGACGGCATGGCCAAGGATGGCATGAAAAAGGACGAAATGAAGAAGGACGCCATGGCCAAGGATGGCATGAAGAAGTAGCAGTAGCCGCAGCAAGCAGTACCCGTAGCAAGCAGCACTTGCAGGACCCTCTCTTTCGGCCGCGTTGATCGCATGCTCCCTGCAAGCGGATCTCGCGGCCGCCTTTTTTGCTGCCTGTCGTCCAAACTCGATATCAGGTACCGAAATTGCATGGACAAAGGCTCTCCCCACTTTCCACGCAGGTGCTACCCATGAGTGAGCAACGTGTCTATCCCAGCCGTGAATACTTTCAGCCTTCCAGCGGTGATCCGATTCGCTCGGTGGTCACCGAAGCCGCCGATGCGGTGGTGGTGGCCTGGCATGTTGCGCCCGGCCAGACCATAGCGCCGCATGTGCATCCGGCTGGCCGGGATGTCTGGACCATTCTGTCAGGGCGTGGGCGTTACATCTCAAGCACGAGCGGCGATACGCATGAAGTGGCGGCGGGGGATGTGGCGGTGGCCAATGCCGGCCAGGTGCACGGTGTGATCAATGATGGTGCCGAACCCCTGACCTTCATCTCGGTAGTGGCGCCGATAGGGGCGGGATACGAACTGGCCAGGATGCAGGCAAGCGAGGTGTCATAGAGGGTTGACTTGTGGCCTAAGCAGGCGCGAAAAGCTCTTCTTCCGCTGCCAGACCTCGCATGGTGGATTTGCCCATGCTCTTGAGCGAACAACCGACGAAAGACGCGAACCTTCGCGACAGCAACATGGGCTCCCCGAGTTCCTTGGTCATGGCCTGGATGCGCGCGGTCAGATTGACGGCCGGCCCGACGACATTGAAAGCCAGGCGGTTCGGTGAGCCGACGTTCGCGTGCGTCACCGACCCTACATGCAGGCCGAGGCCAAACGCAATTTCGGCTTTGCCGAGGTGCCTGCGGCGGTGATTGACCACCGCGATGGAAGCGAAAGCGTCTGTCGCCGCATCGAGCGCGTCCTGGCAAACCGAGGCCGCATCTTCGGGCCTGGGTATCTCGAAGACGATCAATATGGCGTCGCCGATGAATTGAAGGATCTCGCCACCACGCGCTGCCGCCGCGGCTGCGCAATTCTCGAAGTAATCGTTCATCAGCTCCAGCAATTCCGCGGTCGGCAGGGACTCGCTCAGATGCGTGAAGCCGCGCAGGTCTGAGTACCAGAATGCCGCTTCGATGCGTTCACCGTCGCCGCGCCGGACTTGCCCCTGCAAAATGCGCTCGCTGATGCGCGGGCCGACAAAGGTGTCGAGCAGGCCCAGGGTGGTGCGCCGCATGGCGATGATTTCTACCAGCGGACGCAACATGTTCGTCATTTCCCCGAAGCGCGCAACATCATTGCCGGTAAAGCCTGTTGCGTTGCCCGTGGACAATGTCAGGACGTTGGTCGTTCCATTGCTGAACAGCATCGGCAGGGCGACGTAGTCAGTGATGTGCTGGGCGCGCAGGTCGCGCAACAGGCCATGTTCGTCTTCGCTGGCGACGGGATCGACACGCAGCCGGATGGCCTTGCGGTGTTCCTGGACGAACTGCACCGGACTGCCTACATACGAATCGGCGCCGCGCCCGTCAGGTCCGATGCTGCCGCGGTGCAAGCCAGTGTGGCGGTTCCAGAAGACACTCCATTGCACGATCTGCGGGTGCAAGGTCTGACTGACCAGGACTATGCGGTCAACGCCCGCGCCGGCCTGATCGAGCTGGCGGGCGAGGCCATCGATCAGTCGCCCGGCATCGCGCTCATGCTGCGCCTCGTGATAAAGCCATTTCACAACTGGCTCAAGTGACCAGCCCTCAACCGGGCCGAACAGGCCTTGCATCGCATGCTCCTCTGGTGCAAGTCAATGGAACCGGCCTGGCATCAGGCTCGGCTATATCCGGATGACGCGCCGCACTCGACTGGCGATATCAGTTCCCGGCTCGGCGCGGGAGGACTCGCCGAGCCGTAGCTGCGGCGCGGGTAGTAATCGCGATGAGCAGTCCGGCCATTGCAATGAGCAGGCCAGTGGTCTCGAGCGCGGTGGGTACATGGTCCAGTACCGGCCATGCCAGCAGTGCTGCCAGTCCCGGAGCCAGCGCGGGGAAAATCGCGGCGCGTCCCGGTCCGAGCAGCGCGACCATTTTCGAGTAGGTGTACAGCGTGCCTGAACCCGCAACCAGGCCTTGTACCACCGCTTCGATCCATACCACCGTCGGCGCAGCGGCGATGAGCCGCCCGGGTCCGATCAGCAGCAGGTAGGCTGGCACATAGGTGACGAGCGCGGCGAACGAGATTACCGCGGTCGCCAGCAACGGGTCGAGCTTTTGCCTGCGCATGACGATGCCGAATCCCGCCCACAGCGTGCCTGCGGCAATGAACAGCAGGTCGCCCTTTAGGCTTTGGCCCCCGAGGCTTGCCAGATCTAGCCCGGAGAGAATCACCAGGCCTACGATGACCACCGCGATACCGGCGATCTTGCGGCCGGTCAGCCGGTCGCCCGCGAACCAGGCAGCCATCAGCATGCCCATCACGCTCATTGCCGTGAATGGAAAAACCGCCGCATGGCTGGCAGGTGCCCATTGCAGGGCGGTGAACATCAAGAGGCCGAAAAGGGGACCGGCAAGCAGGGAAACGGCGAGCCACGCGCGCCAGCGCGCCAGAAATGCGATAGGGTTGCGCTTCAAGGCAAGCGCCAGCACCGGCAGGGTCGCGATACCTGCCACCCCAAAGCGCAGGAAGGTCATGTCCGACGAATTCATGCCATGGGTGATGCCCCAGCGCGCGAACACGGTGTACAGGGCGCCGATGCTCGCGGCGAGAAGGCCGACTGCCAGGCCTTTCAGCAGGCGCGTGTCGAGCGGGGCTGGCGGCGCGCCAAGAGCGAGTGCCTGGGTCATGGCGTTTCCTTTCGAAGATCTGCGGCTTATGCGGCCAACGCGGGAGCGGGCGGGAAATCGACCGGGATGCGGGTGGTCGAATGCAGGAAGTTGCTGGTGGTTTTGTCGCCGATGACGACGATCGCATCGACCAGGTTGCCTTCGGTCCAGCCGGCGTCGAAGAATGCTTGCAGCAACGCCGGGTCGGAATGACCGCGCTCCATGGCGATGCTGCGCACCAGCTGCGCAAGGGCGTCGAGCTTGGCATCGAAGCTCGCGCGTCCGCTGCGGATTTCGAGAATCTGCGCGTCGCCGAATCCGACCATCTTGCCGACTACGGTGTGCGCCGCCAGGCAGTACTCGCAGCCGTTGACCTGGCTTACCACCAGGTTGATCACCTCACGTGACTTCTGATTAAGCGAGCTCCTGGCATTTTGCAGGGCGAGATAGGTGCCGAGTGCGGTTTCCGAATGGGCGAAGGTCGCGTACAGGTTGGGTACGAACGACAACGCCTTGTTCAGGTTGTCGAATAGCGCCTGGTTGGCGGGGGAGACTTGTTCGTAGGTTGGAACGGAGATGGTTTTCATGATGGCTTCTTTCACTGGTTGGGGTTCACAACTGTTCGTTTGAGCAGTGCCGCCAATATGATTGATGCCAATAAACTCCGGTAGACGTCAAAAGTTCCTAACTTAAATTCCCTATAGGAATTAATTAGGGTGCAGAGCACTCATCCGCCACGCCTGCGGAGCAGGCTTGATTTTGCGTACGCGGCCTACTGCCTTGGCGGAGTCTTCGTCAGTCCGGCGGTGACATGGTCACCAAAAGCCTTGACCTTGGCGGTGTTGCGCCGCTGCAGGGGGCTCACGAGATGGATCGGAATCGGTTTCGCCGTCCATTCCGGCAAAAGTGCAACGACTTCGCCACTGTCGATTTCTTCGTCAAACAACCAGACCGGCCCGAAGCTGATGCCCATGTCCGCCAGAACCGCCAGACGGATGACCTCGGAGCTGTTGGTCTGCAGGTTGCCCTGGGCGCGCACCTGCTGTTTCGTGCCTGCTGGCGCATTCGCAGTCTCGGTGGCGGTGAAGTTCCATTCGTTGCCCGTGGCGAGTTCGGTATAGACCACGCAATTGTGTTGAAGAAGATCCAGCGGCTCGCGCGGCGCCTTGAGTCCCCTGGGCAGTTTTTTGAGGTAGCGCCGGCTTGCCAGCAGCGCGCGTCGGGTGGTGGCGATACGGCGCGCCACCAGGCTGCTATCGGCTAGGTCGCCCACCCGCACCGCCACGTCAATGCCTTGTTCCACCAGATCGATGAAGCCGTCGTTGAGCTTCAGGTCGATCTTCACGTCCGGGTGCGCCGCCAGGAAGGTTGTCACCAGCGGCATGAGCACGCGCCGGCCATAGCCTACCGATGCAGCGACGCGAATCCAGCCTTTCAGCTGCTGTTCGCCGCGCCGCAGTTCGCTTTCCGCCTCGGCCACTTCGGCCACCAGGCGACGCACGTTCTCGAAGTAGCGCTCTCCGTCGTCCGTCAATGCAAGGGAGCGAGTGGTGCGGCTGAGCAGTTTTGCGCCCAGTTCGCGCTCCAGCGCGGCCACTTGCTTGCTGACCGCGCTCTGGGTGCTGTTCTGTTCCCGTGCCACGGCAGAGAAGCTGCCTGCTTCAACCACCCGTACGAAGGTGTGCATTGCCTGCAGCCGGTCCATTGATTCGTTCCCATATATTCCATGTGGGAATGGATGTTAGGCCAATTCGCAGGCTAGTGAAAGAAGGCGCGAACCTGCACACTCGGTATGTCACATTGCGCCGGACCCATCATGATCGATCTGTATTACTGGACCACACCCAACGGCCACAAGGTCACGATTTTCCTGGAGGAAGCCGGCCTGCCATACCGGATAACGCCGGTGAACATCAGCAAGGGCGAGCAGTTCAAGCCGGAATTCCTGGCGATCGCGCCCAACAATCGCATTCCGGCCATGGTGGACCTGGCCCCTCCGAATGGCGCGGCGACCCTGAGCCTGTTCGAGTCCGGGGCCATTCTGCTGTACCTGGCCGAGAAGACCGGCCGCTTCATCCCGTCTGATCTGGCCGGACGTGCCGAGGTGTTGCAGTGGCTGTTCTGGCAAATGGGCGGGCTCGGTCCCATGGCCGGACAGAACCATCACTTCAGCCAATACGCGCCTGAGAAACTTCCCTACGCGATCGATCGCTATGTCAACGAGACGGCGCGCCTGTATGTGGTACTCGACCGTCGCCTGGCAGACCGCGAGTATGTCGCCGGTGAATATTCGATCGCCGACATGGCGAGCTACCCGTGGGTGGTTCCGCACAAGAAGCAGGGTCAGGACATGGACAAGTTCCCGAACCTGAAGCGCTGGTTCGATGCGATTGCCGAACGTCCGGCGGTGAAGGCGGCCTATGCGCGCGCCGCCGAGATCAATACTGCACCCACGGTCAGCGAGGAGTCGAAGCGCTTGCTGTTCGGGCAGAGCGCGGCTACGATTGCCCGCGCTGCTTGAGGCACACTGTCTGGCGGTACGACGCAGGAATCAGCATTTTTTGAAGGAGCATCATGGTTAGACTGGCCGATCTGCCCGAATGGGAACGCGACAACCACCTCAACCGGGTATCCACCCTGACACGTTTCACCGGCCGCCCATGGGTGAAGGGCAAGCCCCTCTCGCAGCGGCGGGTTGCACTGATCACCACCGCAGGCTTGCACATGCGCAGTGACCGGGCCTTCGACTCCGGCGGCAACGGCATGGACTATCGGGTGATTCCGGGCGATGCGAGCGCGGCAGACCTGGTGATGAGCCACGCGTCGGTGAATTTCGACCGCAGCGGCTTCCAGTCCGACTGGAACGTCGTGTTTCCGCTCGACCGCCTGCGCGACCTGGTGCGCGACAAGGTGATCGGCTCACTCGCCGCTTTTCACTACTCGTTCATGGGCGCCATCGCGCCATCGACACGCTATGAACCCAAGGCGCGCGAACTGGCGCGCATGCTCAGGGAGGACCAAATAGACGCGGTGCTACTCACACCTGTTTGACCGCTCTGCACGTGCGCCGTGAGCGCACTGGGCTACTACCTCGAACAAGAGGGCATTGCGACGGTTTCGATCAGCCTGATTCGCGAGCATACGGTTGCGCTCGATCCGCCGCGCGCGTTGTGGGTGCCGTTCATGCTGGGCCGGCCGGTTGGTGTGCCGAACGATCCGCAGTTCCAGCGCAAGGTTGTGGTTGCCGCGCTGAGCCTGCTGGAACGCGACGACGGTCCGTTGATCGAGGACTTTCCCGAAGACGCGCCCTATGAGGACCTGGGTGCCGAACCGGAGGGCCTCAATTGCCCGATCAGTTTTCCGCGCGCACGATCCGAAGGTTCGCTGGCCGAGCGCTTGGCCGACGAGATCTCGCAGTTGCAGGCGTGGCACGAGGTGGCTACTCGACATCGCGCGCGCACCACACTGGGCGTGACGGGGCTTGCGCCGGCGGAGCTCGCCGGGTTTCTGGGGTCATGGCTGGGAGATTCGCCGCGGGCAAGCTTCAAGGAGGGCCTCAGCTCCGCCGCGGCGATCAAGCTCGCCACCGACGAACTGAAAGCCTTTTACTATGAGGCCAAGGCCGTGCAGCCGGGGCGCCATACGCCGACCGACATCGCCAACTGGTTCTGGATGGAGACTGCCGCGGGAGAGACTTTTCTGGCCTTGCGCGATATGGCTGGGCAAAGTGCCGATCCGACCATGAAGGGATTGGCCACCCTGAGCCTGGTGCCGCGCACGGTAGTGGCCGCGCTCAAGGCACGCGCCGGACTTTGATTGACAGGGGAGCATCCATCGTGTGTACTGGAACGCCATGAGCGACGCCACGTTTCCCGTGTTTGACGATGCCAACTTCGATGCGGAAGTACTGGCCGGCCAGGGCGTTTTTGTGGTCGATTTCTGGTCGACCACCTGCATCCCCTGTCGGCAGATGACACGCCTGTTGCGGGAGATCTCCGTTGAGTTGCCGCCGCAGGTGGTGATCGGCCAGGTGAATGCGGACGAGAACCCGGGCCTGGTCGAACGTTTTGGCGTGCGCGGCCTGCCGACACTGCTGTTTTTCAGAAACGGTGCTGTGGTGGAGACACGAACCGGCATCGACCGCAAGCAGGTGCTGAAAAAAGCCATCGAGTCGCACATGTGACTTGAAACGAAAAGGACCAGCGAGAACGACATGCCCAACATCACCATGCTCGACATCAACGAGCTGAAAAAGACCAAGCTCAAGCCCTTGATCGAGCAATGCCTCGAGCATCGCGCGCCCGACCCGGCCTTCCACGCCATGATGGGGCACAACCCGGACCTGGCAGAGGCCATGTTCGTGGCCTGGAGCACCTGCTTCAACACCGGGCGCATCAGCCATACCTTGAAGGAAGTCATTCGTGTCATGCTCTCGCGCATGGCCGCGTGCAGTTACTGAGGTAACGTCAGATCCGCTTCGGCGAAGCGGAACGGCCTGACCGAGGAACTGCTCGACGAAGGTATCGAAAGCTACGCGACGAGCACGCGCTTCTCCCCTGCGGATAAGCTGGCGCTGCGCTACTGCGAACTGATGGCCACCGACCATGAAGCGGTAGACGCGGCCTTTTACGACCAGTTGCGCAGGTTTTACAGCGAGGAAGAAATCGTCGAACTCGGCACCTTCATCGGGTTCAACATCGGCTACCACACGTTTTTCGGCACGCTCAAGTTCTACCCGATGTTCTCACCGGATGGCCGGTTGGTCAGCCAGGAGGAATCCGAGCGCCTTTACGGCGCGGCGCCGGTATCGCTCAAGGACAGGGCCGCCTGATGCCCTACATCGAACCGCTCGAACTTTCCCAGATCACGGATCCTGATCTGCTGGCGTTGATGGCGCGCGCCGAGGAACTTGGCGTACCCGATGGGCTATTCACCCGCATCGTCGCGCGTGTGCCGACCTATGCCAAGGTGCTGCTCAACGCCCTGATCGTCTCGCACGGGCAGGGCAATGTGGACCATCGCTTGAAAGAGATCATCCGCATCCAGCTGGCGCGCTTTGCCGGTGACAGCTACTTTGGCGGCTTGCGATCGAAGAAGGCGCTTGCGGCCGGACTGGATGAGGAAACGATTGACGCAGGTTGCGGTGACTACGACGACGATCCACGCTTTCCGGAAGCCTGGAAAGTCGCCTTGCGCTATTCGGACCAGATGTACCTGGATGCGCAAAAGGTCGATGCGGCCTTTTACGATGAACTCAAGCGCCACTGGAGCGAAGCGCAGATCATGGAACTGGGCGGCTTCATCGCCTTCCACTACAGCATGCAGGTGTTCATGCGAACGCTGAACGCCGCACCCCTTGCAGCAACCGCTGCGAGCCGCAGTTGACCAAAAAAGGACGATTCGCATGACAGAGAAGCTGCATATCGGTTCCGCGTTCCCCGCCATGACCATTCCCCTGGTGGGCGGTGGGGCGCTGGAGTTGCCGCAGGGCATGAATGCCAAGTACCGGGTGGTGCTGTTCTACCGGGGGCATTGGTGACCGTACTGCCGCCGACAGTTGGTCGGTTTCGCCAAACTCAAATCTGAACTTGACGCCCTGGGTGTGCAGGTCTTCGCCGCGAGCGTCGACCCGGAAGAAAAGTCAAAACCCGTCGCGGAGGAAATCAACTTCCCGCTGGGATATGGCGTAACAAGGGCGCAGGCGGAACTGCTGGGCTCGTGGTGGGAGGAGAGGCGGCAGATCATCCAGCCGTCAGAATTCATCCTCAACGCCGAATCCAAGGTGATTGGTTCGAGTTACAGCGACGGACCGCTGGGTCGCATCGAGGCGTCGGACGTCATCCGGCTGGTCAAGTTCTACGAAGCGCAGAAGAAGTAGTTTCGCGTGAGTGGTGAGTGGTTTGTGCGGCTGCCCGTTCGGGCAGCCGCCTTTCGGGAAATTCAAAGCCCGCTTGCATGCTTGCCGTTTACTGGCTCGGGCAATGGTTTGCGCGAAGGCTGTTCGCGCCGCAGTCCGGCTGTTTCATCTCAGGTTCTTGCTGCACGAAGTGACATCTATCACCAGCGGGCCGTTTTCGGTGCGCAAAGACAGCATGCCGGGCGCGTCTTGCCGGAGCTGGCCTGTCGCTGGCGATTCCAAAAGGCAGCGGGAGGTTTCGACCAGTCGACCGTCTCGCAGGGCGATCAGGCGCAACACCCGCCGGCTCATGTCAGGCACCGCAAGTTGCGGCATGCCGTTGAGGTTCGCGGCCAGCGAAAGGCCTTGCTCGGCGGAACCATACGTGTGGTTGGAGAAACCGCCCAGGGATGCGATTTCGACCAGCTTTTCGCCCTCGCGGCGATAAACCTTGAGAATGCCGCCGATGTGCGGCGTGAGCACGGCGGCGATCTGCGTGTTGCCATCGGCGCTGTCATCTAGATTTGCCGTGCCCACCGGATTGAGCCAGCGCATCGGCGTGCCGATCGGCTCCGATTGCGCGCTTATCATCAGGCGGCCTTCATGGTGCCCGACCAGTGCCAGCCGTGAACCAGTCTTGCGGTTGCTGATGACAACCAGCAGTTCTTCGGCGGCATTCGTGCCTAGCTTGACGATCCTGGGCGCGACATCCTCGAACACCTCATCTGCTGGCAGGCGCAATGTCAGCGTCATGCCGGTTGCGGTCGTGGCAGTCACTGCCGCGTACTCGTGCGGGCGCCCCACGGCAAAATGGCCGTAACGGCTCACCGGTTCGATGTAGCGAGCGGCCTTGAGCGCTTGGGCAAATGCCGGCCAGGCCGCGAAGGCGATAGCCAGGGCGGCGATGGCACGCAGGCAGAATCGGCGCGACGTTGCTGCGCCGATGCGTAGTAGCTGTCGAGGTTTGCGGGGCATTCGGAATGAAGAATCAGCCATGGCCCGGCCAGGTGGCAACTATGCGCTACCGAGAGTGCGACGCAGAAAATGGCCGACAACCACCATTTCGGGAATCACCGGCGTAAAGCGATCAAAGGCGTTCCGCACGGGCGCTGTGGCGAGCACAGGTTCAACCGGCAAGGCATGCCGCTGAGCCAGATCGGCAGCCAGGAGTTCAATGTCATGGTGAAACTGGTCAATGGCAGCGGCGAAACTGCCGTCGGCCAGGCGCGGCCGGACTTCATCGAATGCAAACCGGACCAACGCCGGCCACGCGGAAAGATGGCGGTAAAGGGTCGGCACAAGAAGCGGCTCGCCTGCTGCCGTGCCCTTGCCAAACGCGTTGACAAGTTCAAGAAGGTTCGCGTCCAGGTCGGTAACCGCCGGTATCGCAATGATGGGCGCCAACGAGGTGGGGGGCGTCCATCGCTGCGATGGCGCAAGTGATCGCGGCGGGTTTGTTGGTGACCCGCTCGCCGCCCGGATGACCGAGACCACGGCGAGGTTGACCGGATTGCCGCGGTTGTAGGCATCGATCACATTGCATGCCCCTACGACCCCGGCGCTTCCCATCGCGCGCGCGAGGTGCTCGGAATCCGCGACCGGACCAGTCCAGGCCCGTGCCGCCGCTTCCCACGCACGGGTCTGCAGTTCGCCCTTCTCCAGCAGCGGCGCAACGGACCGCCACAGGGCTTCAAGCGCGCCGGGAAATGTCGCCAGGTGTCGATAGACAAACGCGACCAGCGGGCCGCCGGTCAGGCGGCGAATCTCGCCATAGATCCGGGCGATCTCGCCGCGTGCCGCATCGACAGGAACTTCCGCAAGATAGGTTTGCGTCGTCACGAACGAGAGCGGACGCTATTCGCCGTTGAGTGAAAGCGATACCCGACCAGGCAGCGTGCTGCGCAACGCCGCGTGCAGATAGCAGGTGTTCTCCGCGACCTCGAGCAGGTTCTGCATCACTTCGTCCGGTTCTTCGGCATGCAGGAATACGTGCGTATCCACCGGCTCCAGCCCTCCCGCGAGCGAACCATCCGCGGCGCTGCCGGCGAGCGTGAAGGGCAGGGTCTGCACGAACCGAATCGCACGCACCTTGTGCTTGCGGTGCTCGATGTAGCGGGTGAACTGGGTCATGTAGCAGAACGCGATGCCCGCGGCAATGCAGGCCAGGCCCGAGGGGGCGGTATTGCCTGTGGGGCGCTCGTCGCAGGTGATGCGGAACGCATGCCCCGCGCGCGGCGTCACGGTGGTCGCGACGATGCCTGCCTGGTCGGCAAGCGCGCTGCGGCCCGGGATGGGAATCGACACGCGACCCTCGGCGGGCAGGGGGGCGGGCGCCGGGACGGACGCATCCTGCGGAAGGCGCTCGACGATCGTGAAAGGGGACTGCGCGCATCCGAGCGGGACCGGTGCGCTGCCGTGCGCCTTGAAAGGGTCGGTTGCGTCGCTGGAGGTCGATGGGGCGACCCGCGTGACCGGGCAACGCCGTCCATTGACGTATAGAGCGAAGGTGTTGCGTTGCGGTGCCGCCAGTGTGGCATGTGCGGGCGACGCGGCGAGTGCGGCCTCCAGAATCGACACCACCGCGGCGCGCGACGCCTGCGAACGCGCCTTGACATGCACGGTCACGGCCTCGGCGCTGCCCTCGCCGGTGCCGCGCACGAACGAACCCTGGAAGTAGTACTGGTTGGTGAGGTCCAGACCATCGATGGCCAGGTCTACGCCGCGCGCGCGGGCGATCGCCCGCGCACGATTGACAAAGTCCGCATGCAGGCCGGCGTTGTAGAACGCCAGCGGGAACGGCGCGAGGTCGCTGCCCTTGAGGATCGCGCCTTCGTCACTGGTGAGGCGCCAGGTCGTGCCTGCGGCGCCCTCGGTGACCAGCACCTCCTTCTGGTGGCCGCCCATGGTGCGCGCCTCGACGCGGTACACGTCGCGTGCCGGCGCCTTGCCGGACACCACGTCGGCGACCATGCCATCGCGGACCTTGAAGGTGAGCGGAAAGCCGCTACCCTCGATCGTATCGGTGCTCATGTCTCTTCCTTGCCGTTATGCGCCGCCGGGAGGGTGGCGGAAGTGAGTGGGAGTCGAACCCACCAGGAACGTCTGACGCCCCTCTCCGGGTTTGAAGTCCGGGCGCCCCACCGGGGACGATTCTCTTCCTTCTGGGCGGAGTTTACCGGCTTCAGCCTTACATCGGCGGGCCGAAAATATCGAGCGGCTTGCCTTGCAGAAGCCGCAGGTCGCCAATGCGCCGCGTCAACTTCACGCGGTCAAAAAATTCCAGGATCTCGATGGAAAGGTTGCGCCCGACGCCGGAGCGGTCGCGGAAATCGGTTGCGGCGAAGCGCGCGTTGCCGTCCGCGCCGCCAAGCGCCACCGCGTGCGCGGTCCATGCATGCACGGTACCCGGCAGGGCGAAGCGTTCCTCGGACACGCGCCAGACCGTCTGCTGCCTGGCCAGGCGCGCCAGCAGGTCCTTGACCCGCTTGGACTGCAGTTTGGTCGCAGCCGCAATTTCGGCCACCGAGGGCGGGCGCTGGCCGGCGGCATCGATCACCTTGCGGATTCGGTCCCACAGCGCCTGGTCCGCCGGATTGAGTCCCGACTGATGGTCGGGCAGCCGCAATGCCGCGCCGTTGCGCAGCAGCTTGCCTGCGCCCACAAGATCTTCCGCCAGTGCGGATCGCGCCGCCGGTGTGAAGCGCAACCGGCTGCCTTCGAGCAGTCGGTCGGCAGGTACACCGGGCGAATCGGGGGTGCGCGCATGCCAGGCCTTCACCACGGCGAGTGCGGCCATCCGCGCGCTTTCCCAATGCTTGCGGGCGAAGGCCAGGTCGGCACCGATGCGCAGCATGTCGGTTCGACCCGCTATGGCTTCGAGTTCAGGGCCGGAAAGATTGCGGCATGCGGCGAAGCGGCCCAGGGCAAGGCCGGACGGCGAGGCGTCGAGCGTGGCGGCGAGCGCGCCTTGCGGGTCGTCGCCGGCCAAGGCGCGCAGGAAGGCAAGCCGTTCCGGACGGGCGCGACCGCGCGGCGGCGCGAAAACATCGATCACCTTGCCGCCGCCTACGGTGCGCTGCGCCGACTGGTCGCGCAGCACGACGCGCTCGCCATGGCAGGTGGCGAGCGGGTGGTCGAGCACCAGCTGCGCCAGCATGCGCTCGCCGGGCGCCAGGGTGTCGCCTTCGAGCAGGGCGATGCGGCCGGTCACGTCGGCGGCGCCGACATGCGCATGCACCGGTGTCCAGTGGCGCAGGGCGCGCGGCTCGGAGGGCAGCAGCCTCAGTTCGATGTCGATGCGCAACGCCGGCGGCGCGGCACCGGCGGCGCCGACGATGTCGCCGCGCGCGATCGGTGCGTGTCCGGTGGGCAGGCCGGCCAGGTTGAGCGCGCAGCGCTCGCCGGCATGCGCCTTGGGCACCGCGCGGTTCTGCGCGTGCAGTCCGCGCACGCGGCCGGTGGCGCCGGCCAGCAGCAGCCCGACCTGGTCTCCGGCGGCCACTTCGCCCGCCAGGATGGTGCCCGTGACCACCAGTCCCGCGCCTGCCAGGGTGAAGCTGCGATCGACCGTCATGCGGAACATGCCCGCCGCGGCGCGCTGGCGCAGGGTGCTGCACAACTGCAGCAAGTGCTCGCGCAGGGCCGGCATGCCGGTGCCGGAAATGGCGGACACCGGAAACAGGGGCGCGTCCGGCTGCCCGGCTGTGCGGAACATGGCGCCGATCTCGCGCTGCGCTTCGGTCACGCGCGCGGCATCCACCCGATCCACCTTGGTCAGCGCCACCGCGCCGATCCGCACACCCAGCAGCTCCAGAATCGCCAGGTGCTCGCGTGTCTGGGGCATCGGCCCGTCATCGGCGGCGATCACCAGCAGGGCGCAGTCCATCCCAGAGACGCCCGCCAGCATGTTGTGGATGAAACGTTCGTGCCCGGGCACGTCGACAAAGCCGATGCTGCCGCCGCCTTCGACGGGAAGGTAGGCGAAGCCCAGGTCGATGGTCATGCCGCGCTTTTTTTCCTCGGGCAGGCGGTCGGCATCGATACCGGTCAGTGCCTTGACCAGCGAGGTCTTGCCATGGTCCACATGGCCGGCGGTGGCGATGATCATGTCGGTGGCATCAACTGGTCGAACTGGGCAACCAGGCCGGCTTCATCCTCGGCGCAGCGCAGGTCGAGAACCAGGCGGTCGTCCTCGATACGGCCGATCACCGGCACCGGCAGCGCGCGCATGGAGCGCATCAGCCGGTTGAGGGCGCCGCCGCGTCCGCGCGCGGCCAGCAGCGAAACGGCCAGGCCGGCGCTGGGAAGCTTTTGCAGCGGCTGCGAACCCGAGCCGATCTCGCTTTCACATTCGATCACCGACACGTTGGCCCAGCCGGCGAGGCGGTGCGCCAGGGACGGCTGCAGGCGCGTGGCGCAAGCGCGGATATCGGCCAAGTCGCGGGTCAACAGGCGCAGGGTCGGCAAACGCTCGCGCAGGCGATCCGGATCAAGGTAAAGCCGCAGCACGGCCGCCAGCGCGGCCATGGTGACCTTGTCGATGCGCAGTGCGCGCTTGAGCGGACTTTTCTTGACCCTGGCCACCAGGTCGGCCCGGCCGGCGATGATGCCCGCCTGCGGCCCGCCCAGCAGCTTGTCGCCGCTGAAGGTCACCAGGTCGGCGCCGTGGGCGAAAGCCTCGCGCACGGTGGGCTCATGGGGCAACCCGTAAGCGGAAAGATCGATCAGTGATCCGGCGCCCAAGTCGATCACGAAGGGCACGTTGCGCGCGTGGCAGGCGCCGGCCAGCTTGTCTTCCGCCACCGCAGCGGTGAAGCCGCGCACCACGAAATTGCTGGTGTGCGCCTTCATCACCAGGGCGGTTTTCGGGCCGATGGCGTTCTCGAAGTCCGCCAGATGGGTGCGGTTGGTGGTGCCGACCTCGACCAGTCGGCAGCCGGCGCGCGACATGATGTCGGGCAGGCGGAAAGATCCGCCGATCTCGATCAATTCGCCGCGCGAAACCGGTACCTCGCGCCGGTTCGCCAGCGCATTCAATACCAGCAGCACCGCTGCGGCGTTGTTGTTGACCACCGTCGCGGCCTCGGCGCCGGTGAGTTGCTTTACCAGTTCCTCCATGTGGTCGTCGCGGTCGCCGCGTTTGCCGGAGGCAAGGTCGTACTCGAGGTTGCCGGCGCCGGCGGCGGCGCTCATCGCGGCAATCGCCTCGGCGGGCAAGGGGGCGCGGCCGAGGTTGGTATGCAGCACCGTGCCGGTGAGATTGAATACCTGCTTGAGGCTGGGCGCGAATCGCACCTCGACGCGCGCGGCGACGCAGGCGAGAATCAGGGCTTCGTTCGCCGCCTGCGGCGCTGCGCCTGCCAGCGTCGCCGCCCGGCGCTCGGCGAGTTCGGTGCGGATCGCCTCCACCACGGCGTGGCGGCCGAACTCCTCTATCAACGCTGCGGCGCCCGGGTGCCCGGCGATCGCGTCGACGGATGGCAGGTGGCGCAGATCCCGGGGCGTGGAGGAATGCATGTCAGTGGCGGGTTGCGGGTGCGGGCTTTGCATGATTTCGTGATGATCCCGGCGCGCCGGCCTGGGATTTTTCAAGGGCCTCGATCTCGGCCTCATCAAACCCCGCCGCGCGGCGCGCCGCATGGTTGAACGGGCCGCGCAGGTGCGGCGCGCCATACTGTTCCGCCAGTGCCGCGTAGGTCGCGATGGGGTCCAGGCCGCGCTCGCCGCACAGCGCACGATACCAGCGATTGCCCACGGCGACATGGCCGATCTCGTCTTTCAGGATGATATCGAGGATATTCCCGGCCACGTGATCGCCGGCGCCGACCAGCTTGGCTTTCACCGCCGGTGAGGCGTCCAGCCCGCGCGCCTCCAGCGTGCGCGGCACCAGGGCGATGCGCGCCAGCAGGTCGTGCCGGGTCTTCTCGGCCATCTCCCAGAGTGCGTTGTGGGCGGGAAAGTCACCATAGGCATAACCCAGTGTGCGCAGGTGGTCGCGCAGCAGTTCGAAGT
Organism: Burkholderiales bacterium; assembly: GCA_965279115.1. Classification (GTDB taxonomy): domain Bacteria; phylum Pseudomonadota; class Gammaproteobacteria; order Burkholderiales; family JAEUOS01; genus JAEUOS01. Next base: position 89,136 of record OZ257137.1, on the reverse strand, counting down.
GGTAAGCCTCTTCCCGTGCAACCCCGATCCATTGGCGATAGAACTCGTCCGGCATGCCGGAGAAACGCCAGCAGATGTCGAGCGCGAGGTTGATGGCGTTGAACTCGATGTGGGCGAGGGCGTGCACCAGCGCGGCCCGGCCTTCGATGGTCTTCATCGAGCGTTGGCGGATTTCGGTGTGCGCGACCAGCAGCGGCGCGTCGGGGCGCCCGGGAATGCCCGGCGGTTCGTCTATCGCGGCGGTGGCCGCCGTCGGCAACGCGGGGTCGATCAGGCGTACCTCGCGCGCCTTGCGATCGGCGTCGTCGCACAACAAAAGCCGCAGGGCGATGTGTCGCATGGGCGGGCGCGCCTGGCCGGCTGTCCTTGCGTTGCGCCCCTAGTCCGTCGCCAGCGCGGACGACCGCCTGACCCGCGCGGCCAGGCCTGGGCTGGTTCTGAGAACCTCCACCTGGTCGCGCAGGATCTGGACGGCCTCGTTGAGCAGCACGTCCTTGGCGTTCTTGCGGGCGTTCTCGGCCGCCAGCTGGAAGGCAAGGTTGCGTTCGTCGGCCTGCAGGCCATCGTCACGCAGCGGGTTGCCGGTTGCCGGGCCGCCTGCCTTGGTGTCCACCCGGGCGCTTGCCGCGCCCGTGGCGCTGGCGCGCAGGTCCCGCGCCCGTTGCCTCGCCTCCTGCGCATCGCGCTCCTTGCGGCGCACCGACTCGTTGAGCGAGATCTGGTTCCGCTTGCGCTGCGACCTGACCTCGGCGATGTCCTCGGCGAGGTCCTGCAGGTCCCGGTCGCTTTTCGCGCGCGTCTCGTGCAGCTTCTGCAGCACCGGGACCAGGTCCTTCATGCTGCCGACCGGCGCGTAGTCGACCGGTTTGATCTGGGTCCAGGGAATCGCGTTGTCGAAGCTGGCTTCGCCGAAGGTCTCGCCATCGACCATGCTCGGCAAGGCGATGTCCGGGGTGACGCCGCGCAGTTGCGTGGTGCCGCCATTGATGCGGAAGAACTGCGCGACGGTCATCTTCAGCTCGCCGAAGCGCGGCGTGCCGTTGCGCGCGAGTTGATCCAGGCTCACCATGGTTTGCACCGTGCCCTTGCCGAAACTCGGCTCGCCGATGACCAGGCCGCGGCCGTAGTCCTGGATGGCCGCGGCGAAGATCTCCGAGGCCGACGCCGAACTGCGATTGATCAGGACGGCAAGCGGGCCGTCCCATGCGACGCCGGGCTGGGTGTCGTTGCCCACGCTGATCTCGCCGCGCGCGTTGCGTTGCTGCACCACCGGACCCTTGTCGATGAACAGGCCCGTGAGTTCGATCGCCTCGTTGAGCGATCCGCCGCCGTTGTTGCGCAGGTCGACCAGCACGGCATCGACCTTTTCCTTCTTGAGTTCCGCGAGCAGGCGCGCCACATCGCGCGTCGCGCTCCGGAAATCCTGCAGCCCCTTCTGGCGCCCTGCGAAATCGTCATAAAAGGTCGGCAGGGCGATCACGCCGATGGTGCGTGCGCCAGCGCCTTCGCCCAGGCGCTGGATGGACTTCTTCGCGGCCTGCTGCTCGAGGCTGATCTTCTTTCGCACCAGCGTGACCAGGCGATGCTTGCCGTCCGGGCCGGCATCCGCCGGCAGCACGTCGAGAACGACGACCGAATCCTCCGTGCCCCGGATCAGGGCCACGACGTCGTCGATGCGCCAGCCCAGAACATCGGTCATCACGCCGCCCGTACCCTGGGCGACAGCGACAATCCGGTCCCCGACCTTGAGCTGGCCGGAGAGTATCGCCGGGCCGCCGGGCACCAGTTCGCGGATGGTCGTGTACTCGTCCACCTCGGTCAACACCGCGCCGATGCCGACCAGGGAAAGCCGCATGGAGATGTTGAAGTCCTCCGCCGCCCGCGGCACCATGTAGTTGGTATGCGGCTCGATGGCCATGGTGTAGGCGTTCATGAACGACTGGAAGGCGTCGGAGCCCTTGAGCCGGGTGATGCGCTTCTGCAGGCTGTCATAGCGCTTGTCGAGAACTTCCGCGATTTCCTTGTCGGCCTTGCCTGCGAGCTTCAGGCGCAACCAGTCGTGCTTGACGCGCTTGCGCCACAGGTCGCGGATTTCAGCCTCGCTTTTCGCCCATTCCGCCTTGTCACGCATGAACTGGTAGGTTTCGTTCTCCTGGAAATTGAAGCCGCCTTTCAGAAGCGAGCGTGCGAAAGCCAGGCGCTCGGAAGCACGCTGCCCGTACAGGTTGAACATGGCGAAGGGCGCGCTCAGGTCTTCCCGGAGGATGGCGTCATCGAGCCGGGTCCGATCGACGGAGAGCCGGTCGACATCCGCCTGCAGGAAAAAGAGCTTTTCCGAATCCAGCGATTTGAGGTACTGGTCGAAAATCTTCGCCGACATGGCGTCATCGAGCGGTACCTTGCTGTAGTGGAAGCGCGTCAGCACCTCGGCCGCGAGGCGGGCCGCCTGCGACTCGCTTTGCGCCGGCTTGAGGTCCGGTGCGTTCGCGGCGAAGGCACCTGAAAACGCCCCCGCTGTCGCCAGGGCAAGGATTGCGATCATCCACAACCGTTTCTGTTTCATGCGTGCCTCATTGGTGGAGTGCAGTGGCGATTTTCGCACCGGGCGATGTGCGGACGGTGCCGGCTAGCCGAGAAACCCGAGCACCGCGAGCGGCGTATCGATCACCGCGTCGGCGCCCCATTGCGCAGGCGGCGCGCCTTCGCCCAGATAGCCCCAGGTCACCGCCAGGGTGCGCATGCCGGCGGCCTGGCCGGCCTGGATGTCGCGCAGGTCGTCGCCTACGTAAATGCAGTGCGCCGGGTCGACCCCGCTCACCCTGGCTGCATGAAGCAGCGGCGCCGGGTGCGGCTTGGCATGCGGCGTGGTGTCGCCGGACACCACGCATGAAGCGCGCTGCGTGAAACCGATCGAGCGGGCCAACGGGTCGGTGAAGCGGCTGGCCTTGTTGGTGACCACGCCCCACTTGCGCGGCATGGTCTCGAGCTTTTCCAGCAGTTCGGGCACGCCGTCGAACAGCCGGGTGTGGACATGCAGGGCGCGCTCGTAGTTGTCGAGGAACTCGACGCGATGCGCCTCGTAGTCGGCGTCGCCGGGCTTCAGGCCGAAGCCCACGCCGACCAGGCCGCGCGCGCCGGAGGAGGCCATGCGCCGCAGTGGGTCGAGCGGCATCGGGTCGAGCCCGCGGTCGGTGCGCATCTTGTTGAGTGCGGCGGCCAGGTCGGGGGCGGTGTCGGCCAGGGTGCCGTCGAGGTCGAAGAGTACGCAGGCAATCATGTCAGGGAGTGTTCTCAGGCGGGCTTGACCGCGTGCATCAGGTAGTTGACGTCGGTATCGGTGCCCAGCCAGTAGCGGCCGGACAACGGGTTGTAGCTCATGCCGGTTATGTCACCCGCATCCAGCCTCGCCTCGCGGCAGAAGCGCGCCAGTTCGGACGGGCGGATCAGCTTGGCGTAGTCGTGCGTGCCGCGCGGCAACAGGCGCAACACATATTCGGCGCCGATGATCGCAAACAGGTAGGCCTTGGGATTGCGGTTGATGGTGGAAAAGAACACGTGGCCGCCGGGCTTGACCAGCGCGGCGCAGGCACGCACGGTGGACGCCGGGTCGGGCACATGTTCCAGCATTTCCATGCATGTGACCACATCGAAGCCACCGGGTTCCCGGGCGGCCAGGTCTTCGGCGGCGATACATTCGTAGTCCACCGGCACGCCGGATTCAAGCTTGTGCAAGGCGGCCACCTGGAGCGGCTTTTCTGCCAGGTCTATGCCCTTGACGCTGGCGCCTTTCCTGGCCATCGATTCCGAAAGGATGCCACCGCCGCAGCCCACATCGAGCACGCGCTTGCCGGCCAGCGGCGCCAGACCGTTGATCCAGTCCAGGCGCAAGGGGTTGATCTCATGCAGGGGCTTGAATTCGGAGGTGGGGTCCCACCACTTGGCCGCAAGCGCGGAAAACTTGTTCAGCTCGGCCGGGTCGACGTTCGCGTTCATCAATGCACTCCTATTTGCGCCTGACGCATTCGAGGTAAGCCGCGCCGTCCGGCGGCGCACCGTCGCGCTGCGCGCGCCAGATGGTTTCGCCCAGGCATTCAAGCACGTCGTGGGCGGCCTCGTGCAACGAACCGTGCTTGCGCGCCAGGCGCTCGAATTCGCCGCGCAGGCCGGCGGGCTGGTCAATGGATATCTGCTCGGCCACCGAAAGATGCAGCGACAGGTGCAGGAAAGGGTTGACCTCGCCGAATTCCGGCAGGTAGTCGCGCGCCAGGTTCTTCTCCGGGTCCGACAGCAGCGGATGGTACTCGGGATGCTCCAGCACCCAGTCGAGCGCCTGCAGTTCCAGAGGGGTCATCACCTCGCGCGCGTTGTGCTTTTTCCAGGTATCGAAAAAGAAGGTGCGGACTTCGTCGCGGCTGGGATTGAACATGGCTAGCGGGCCGGCCTTGTAGCGGCCCTGGCGGGTTTTGCGGCAGCGCGGCCGGCTTTTGCCTTGCTTGCCTTGGCCGCTGCTTTTGCCGGTGTCTTGCTGGCCGCAGCCTTGCGCGGCACGACATGCGTTTCGGCAAGAGGATCGGGTGTCTTGGCCTTGAATTCGCACAGGTCACTGATGATGCAATTGGGGCAATCCGGCCGCTGCGCCTTGCAGGTGTAGCGCCCGTGCAGGATCAGCCAGTGATGGGCGTGCAGGCGGAATTCGTCGGGGACGAACTTGTTCAGGCCCCTTTCCACCGCCTCGACTGTCTTGCCGGGCGCGATGCCGGTGCGGTTGGCGACGCGGAAGTTGTGCGTATCGACCGCGATGGTCGGGTGGCCAAAGGCGATGTTGAGCACCACGTTGGCGGTCTTGCGGCCCACGCCGGGCAGGGCTTCGAGCGCTTCGCGCTCGTTCGGCACCGTGCCGCCGTGGCGCTCGATCAGGAGCCGGCAGGTGGCGATGACGTTTTTCGCCTTGGCTTTCCACAGGCCAATGGTCTGGATGTAGGGCGCGAGCCCGGCTTCATCCAGCGCGGCGATGGCTGCGGGCGTATTGGCCACCGGGTAGAGCTTGCGGGTGGCGGCGTTGACGCCCTTGTCGGTGGCCTGCGCGGAGAGGATCACCGCCACCAGCAGTTCGAAGGGCGAGCTGTATTCGAGATCGCTTTTGGGGTGCGGATTGGCTTCGCGCCAGCGGCGGAAGATTTCCTGGCGTTTGGCCGGGTTCATGGTCGTTCCTTTGCCAGCCGGGCGCGGCGCGCCTCGGCCTCGGCGATCTGGCGGCGCACTTCTTCCGAGGCTGGTTCCAGGTTTCTGGGCGCGGCGGCTTCGCGCTGCGCGCGGGCGCGCTCCATGGCGGCGGCGATGATGGCCTTCTTGCGCGCTTCGGCCTCGGCCTGCTTGGGGTCCGCCGCCGCAGTGCTGGTGCTGGATTTGGCCGCCAATTTTTGCTCACGTTCGCGCTTGTCGGCGGCCAGGCGGTCGTTGCGGGCGTAGTAGCGCTTGCGCGCAAGGGACGCGTCGGCATCGGTCCAGGCGCGCTCAGGCGTTACCTTGACCATGGCAATGCAATCCACCGGGCAGGGTGCGATGCACAACTCGCAGCCGGTGCACCAGCTTGCGAGAATGGTATGCATCTGCTTGGGCGCACCCAGAATGGCGTCGACCGGGCAGGCCTGTATGCACAGGGTGCAACCGATGCAGCGCTCCTCATCGATGACGGCGACTTCAAGCGGCTTTTCGACACCGTTGGCGGGGTTGAGCGGCTTGGGGCGCGTGGCCAGCAGGTCGGCCAGCTTGACGATGCCGGCCGCGCCACCCGGCGGGCACTGGTTGATGTCCGCCTGGCCCGCCGCGATGGCCTCGGCGTAGGGCCGGCATCCCTGGTAGCCGCAACGCGTGCATTGCGTTTGCGGCAACAGGGCGTCGATGTTGTCGGCCAGGGTGGGCATCAGTCTTTGGGGCAGGGCGGAGGAAGGGGGCGCTTTCAGGCTAGAATTATCCCACTTGTGCAGTGCAATAATGCAAAGTCAGGCCGTGGCGGCCCGATGCCGCGGTGGTGCCTGTCGTCATGGAGATGTGAGCATGGAAAAAGCGACCGAAGCGCCCAAGCGTGGCCGGCCGCGTGCCGGCACCAAGCCCAAGCGTGACCCGGAGCGCACGCGCGCCAAGATCCTTGACGCGGCGACCGACGAATTCACCAAGTTCGGCCTGGGTGGCGCCCGGGTGGACCGCATCGCCAAGCGCGCCGGCACCAACGAGCGCATGCTGTACTACTACTTTGTCTCCAAGGACCAGCTGTTCCTGACAGTACTGGAGTCGGTTTACATCCGCCTGGCCGAAGCTGAAAAGGCGCTGGAGCTTGACCACCTGGAGCCGGTTGAAGCGGTCAAGAAGCTGGTCGAATTCATCTGGAATTACTACATCGAGCACCCGGAATTCATCAGCCTGATCAACAGCGAAAACCTGCACGAGGCCAAGTACCTGAAAAAGTCGCGCAAACTCGCACAACTGGTGTCGCCGGTGCAGGACAACATTCGCGCGATATTGCAGCGCGGGCAGGAGGCGGGGGTGTTCAGGGGCGGCATCGACCCGGCCGAGGTGTACATCACCCTGGTGGCGCTGAACTACTACTACCTTTCCAACCGCTTTACCCTTTCGGTGGTGCTGGCCCGCGACCTGATGAGCCCGGTCGCGCGTGAAACCCACTTGAAGCACGCCACCGAGGTGGTGCTCAACTATCTTCTGAAGTCGCGTGTTGCTTGATCGGCGCGGCGGCGGCGCGCTCCCGTTCTTCGCGCGCCTTGATGTCGTTGCGCAGGTTCCTGCGGTCGTACAGCCACCAGGCGCCGAAGATCACCGCCGTGGCGATCACCTCGATGAGTCCGAAATACTTGCTGTCCATGGCAAGCGCCTCCTTCAGCCAAGCATAGCTTGCCCGCCCACGGAGGCGCAATGGCCATCGTGCTGACCGGCGTTCGCCGCAAGGTGGTCTATGTCGCCATCTACGAGACCATCGCCTTCGCCTGCGGCACGCTGGGGTTTTTTGGCGCATCGGATGCCGGGGTCGAGCGCGCCGGCGCACTGGCGGTGTTCGCCTCGATCTTTGCGGTGACCTGGAACTTCACCTACAACGCCCTGTTCGAACGCTGGGAGGCCGGGCAGGCGAAAAAGGGGCGCAGCGGCCTGCGCCGCATTGCCCATGCGGTCGGCTTCGAAATGGGTTTTCTGGTGGTGCTGATGCCGATCGCGTCGTGGTGGCTGGACATCTCCTACGCGCGATCGTTCGTGGTCAACCTTGGCTTGAACCTGTTTTTCTTCTTTTACACGATAGCGTTCACATGGGCGTTTGACCGGGTGTTCGGGTTGCCGGAGAGTGCGATGTCGACGCCTCCGCGGTAGCATCCGAAAGTAGCCGGAAGATTGGATCGGGGAACCATCGTGAATTTCATGAAATACAAGGGATATACCGCCCGCATGGATTTCGATACCGAAGACAAGATCATTGTCGGGCGAGTACAGGATATAGACGACATCATCACGTTTCACGCGGAGTCGATTGCGGAATTCGAGGCGGCGTTTCACTCGGCCGTGGATAGCTATGTCGCTGCCTGCGAGAAGCTGGGACAGGCCGCCGAGCCAAACAAAATTCCTTCAAGCTCGTCTGGCCAATCAACCTTGTCAGACTGTGGCTGCTCTGACACCAGCGAAATGCGCCTCCTCGAAAAGCGGCATGCCGGAGAGATCGGAGTGCGCAAACACGAGCGGCCCCGACATTTGCGCAAGCATCCTGCGCACCGGTGCCGCGCGAAACCCTGGCACCGGTCGCGGCATCGCGTGCGGCCAGCGCCACAGGTCGATGCGCTTTAGTTGCTGGCGCAAGCCGGGATGTGGCTTGGCTAGTTCCGCGAGAATGAGCTCGACCCAGGCCTGCCAGGGTTTGTTCATTAGTTGCTCGCGCTCCACCTTGGGCGCCAGGTCCGCAAGCGGCCAGTAGTAGGTGAGCACCGTGGGCCCTGGCCCGCTGCGGATGGTCTGGTGGGTGGCGACCACGTAGCCCAGCGCGGCGCTGTCATAGAGCACGTTGTCCCATGCGATGCCTGCGGGGCCGGCGTCGCGTGGCAGGGTGTCGAGGGTGATGTTGGCGACCAGCCAGGGGCTGGTTTCGATTTGCCTGGTTGCTTCCACAAAGCCGGCCGGCGGATTGCTCCATCCCCGTGCCAGCGTGAAGGCTGGCGCGGCCCAGATCACACGGTCGGCGTGATAGCGGATGCTGCGCTTTTCGGCGGCGTGAAAAATGTCGAGCAACGCGCCACTGCGAGTGGTTTCGATGCGTGTGCAGATCGCACCAGTGCGTAGCGGCGCGGCGCCTTTTGTCTTGAGCCAGGCGAGCATTTGCTTGACCAGCCAGCCGTTGCCTTCCGGCCAGGTCAGCACGTTGTGGCTGTCGGCGTCGCGTGCCGTGCCATTGCGGCTGGCGAAGTAGTGCAGGCCGGCCCAGGCGGATACGTCGCGCGATCGGGCGCCGTAGTCGTCGCGGCAGCCGTAGTCCACTGTCCATGCCAGCAGCGGCGAGTCGAAGCCCTGCTGCTGCATCCATGCCTGCATGCTGATGTTGTCGAGAGAGTCGCTGGGGGCGTTGCCGGAGGCGAGCATGCTGGGGATGGCGAACGCGCGCTTTCCGTCGGCGCCACGCAGGGACTTCATGCCGGCGATAAGGTCGTCGAAGCGGCGCATCTGGTCGGTGTCGCGCGGCTTCGCCGCGCTTCTAGGAAACAGGCCCTCGTGCCACATGCCCTCGTGATACAGGCGTTCCTGTGGCGCGCTCACCAGATAGCGTTCATCGTAGACCGGCAGCGCGGCATGCGGATCGCCCTTGAGCACGCCCAGGTCGGCCAGCAATTCGCGCAGGTCGCGGGCCTCGCTGGCGGGCAGCGGCAGGTAGTGCGCGCCCAGCGGGTAGGGCGTGAAGTCGTTTTGCGCGAAGCGGGAGTTGCCGCCTGGCTGTGCTTCCAGTTCGAAGTGGTGGAAGTCGGTGACGCCGCGCTTGGTCAGTTTCCACGCGGCCGACAGTCCGCCGATGCCGGCGCCGACGATCGCGATGCCGATGCGCTTTTTCTCGGTCGGCGCGGGCAAGGTACCGTCGCGCAATGCGTGGCCGAGTGCCATGTCCGGGCCGCCGAGGTCACCCACAAGTTGCTGTTGGCCGTCGCGAAACTCGCAGGAGGCAAACAGGCCGGCCGGCAGGGCGGCAAGAAAGGCGCGGCGCTTCATGCGGCGGGCGGACTCAACGGATCACGCGACGCCACTCGTCCTCGAAGGTGCGCACCAGCGCCTGGTTGTTGAGACGGTTGACCTCGGCCGGCACGCGCGCCATGTCGGCCGGAAAATCGAACATCAGCTTCTGTGTTTCAAGCGTCAGGAAGCGCATCGGTACCGGATAAGCAGGGGCGGGCTCGAAAGGCCGGCGCCCGGCGATGATGTAACCCCATTCACCAAAGGACGGCACGTAGGCGTGGTAGGGCGCGGTGGTGAAGCCGGCGTCCTCCAGCGTGGCCACCACCGACCAGAAGGACTTGCGTGCATAGAAGGGGGAGGTGGCCTGTACCACCGCGAGGCCGTGCGCGGACAGGTGCTTGTCAAGCAGGCGATAAAACGCCGACGAGTACAACTTGCCCAGCGCATGGTTGGACGGGTCGGGAAAATCGATCAGCACCAGGTCGAACACCTCGTCGCTGCCTTCCAGCCACTTGAGCGCGTCCTGGTTGGCGACCTTGAGTTTCGGGTTGTCGAATGCGCCGGCGTTGAGTTGCCTGAGCAACGCATTGGTGCGGAACAGGTCGGTCATGCGCTGGTCCAGATCGACCAGCATCACCGATTTCACATTTGGGTATTTGAGCACTTCGCGTGCGGCCAGCCCGTCGCCGCCACCCAGGATCAGCACCCGCTGCGCGCCCCGCAGCGCGGAGAGGGCGGGATGCACCAGCGCCTCGTGGTAGCGGTATTCGTCGCGCGACGAAAACTGCAGGTTGCCGTTCAGGAACAGGCGGATGTCGTCGCGCCAGCGGGTGATCACAATGCGCTGGTAGGGCGTGGACTCGGCGTGGATGATGCGATCCGCGTAGATGCCTTCCTCCGCGATCGAGGTCAGCCGGTCGGCGCCGGCCATGCCGCCGATCAGGAGCACAAGCGCGATCACGCCCTGTGACTTGAGGTAACGGCTGTCCTTGAGGGTGTCGCCAAACAAGCGTATCGCCCACAGCGCCACCGCCACGTTCATGATGCCGAAGAGCAGGCTGGTGCGCATCAGGCCCAGGTGCGGCGAGAGCGCCAGCGGAAACAGGATAGAGACCGCCAGCGCGCCCAGGTAGTCGACCGTCAGCACCTGCGCCACCAGGTCCTTGAAGGCCACCTCGCGCTTGAGGATGCGCATGATCAGCGGGATCTCCAGCCCCACCAGCACGCCTGTGACGAACACCAGCGCATAGAGCACCAGGCGGAAGGGGCCGGCGGCATGGGCGAACACCATGAACAGCAGTACGGCGGAAAAGCCGCCGATGATGCCGACGAGGATCTCGATCTGGATGAAGCGCACCGCCAGCGCGCGGTCGATGAACTTCGACAGCCACGACCCCACGCCCATGGCAAACAGGTAGGTGCCGATGACGGTGGAGAACTGCGTCACCGAGTCGCCCAGCACGTAGCTTGATAGCGATGCGGCGATGAGCTCATACGCCAGCCCGCAGGAGGCGACGACGAATACCGAGAAAAGCAGCGCGTGGCGCATGGGAGAAGCCGGCGCGGGAGCGCCGGTCCGCTATCGGCTGGCGCTCAGTGGATCGCCGCGGCGACGATGATGGCGATACCCAGGCACATGGCCGCCACGATGGTTGCCAGCGGCTGGTTGTGCTTCTCGATGATCTCCTTCCACAGGTCGTAAGGGGTGATCTTGTCGATGATCACGAACGAGATCCAGAACACGATCACGCCCAACAGCGAGAACACCAGCGAATTGATGAGGATTTGCGGGTTGATGAGGTCCATGGTGCCGAACTCCTTTTTTGCTTGTCGGAATTACTTGTGGGAAAGGCCGCCGCTGCGCCAGGTGCTGCCGCTGGTCCCGGCCTTGGAGGTCAGCGGCTGCGCGCCGCGGTTGCCGAACAGGCTCATGCCCTGGTGCTGCGCGTAGGAAAAAAAGGCCAGGGCCAGGAGGCCGGCCACGGTATAGAAGCGCGTCAAGGCGTCGTCCTTTCAGTCATCGTCATCGTCGCCGGCATGGTCGCTGTCGGCCATGCGCGCCGCCTCGAAGGCGCGGGCGCGCCAATGGGCGAACAAGGGCAGCAACAATAGACCCAATTGCAGCAGCAGCCAGTTGAACCAGGACGCATGGCCGCGTTCCAGGCGCAATATCGCGGTGAGCGGCTTCTTTGCGTCGGGGTCGAGCTCCGCCTCCACCTGCAATTGGTAGGTGCCGGCCGGCACGTTGCCGAAGGTCACAAGCGTGGAGTTCGAGCCTTCGTTCCAGCGGTCGCCATCCTCGTCGATACCGGAGTAGTTTTCGATCTGCTGCTCGGCCATCCAGACCTTGCCTGTTTTCGGCTCCACCAGCGTGAAACCGAGCCCGGCCCAGCCGTTGTCGAGGTCGGTTTCCACATTCAGGGCGAGCGGACCGCCGCCTGTCACCTTGAACGCGTCGGACAACACCGGCGCGTCGGCACCGGGCTTGAGCGACACCTGTTCGCGCCGCACTTCGGTGGTGGTGACGGCAAACCAGATCTGCAGGGCGAATGCCGCAACGGTGAAGAATGCGAAGGCCTTCCACATCTTCGCGCCGGTTTGCTGCCACGGCGAAGGCTGGTGCGGTGCGATGCCGCGCGGCTTCGGCAGGGCGGTCTTGAGTGCAAACGCCTTCTGGACGGCTGCCGGTTCGAGGTACTCGCCCACCGTCCAGGTGACTTCCTTCTTGTCCTTTTCGCGGCTGGCGATCAGTGGTGGTGCAATGAAGTCCTCCACCTCGACCGTGTCGCCGGCACGCACTTTCCAGTAGCACTCGCCCTGTACTTGACGCACTTCGGCCAGATAGCTCGAAAAATGGTCGAACCGCTCGCCATCGCGGAAGGCCTGGGCGTTGAACTTTTTCAGGGGCTTGTCAGCATTGCGTGAAAAGGTCCAGTGCCCGTCAGCCTCGATCAGCCAGGCAAAGCCCGCCTTGGGCTCGAACAGCAGATATTCGCTCCAGGTGTATCCGTGCTCCGAGGCACGCAGCAGATGGCCGATCACCTGCCAGGAGATGCCCCCGAGTGTCCCTTTCGACCCCAGCGGCACCGCCAGCGGGGTATCCATCAACGCCTCGGCGCGGCTGATCAACTGCACGCCGCGCGTGGACATGTCCAGCAGCGAGCCGCAGGAAACGCAACCGTAGGTCTTGATGCGTCCGCTTGAACGGCTGAACGGGGCGGCGCAGGCGGGGCAATTGAAGGTGTCCGCCTTGATCTTGGGCACGGTCGCGGCCGCGCCGGCTTCCGGGTCGCGCAGGTTGGAGAGCTTCAGTGCGCCGACCGCCACCCGCTCACCCACATACACCCGCGGCGTGCCGCCTTCGGCGACATCACCGTAGTCGATGGTGGCGAAGCTTTCTTCCAGCCGCAGGTCTATCGCGGGCGCAGCGAAACCGGCCCCCACCTTGAATGGCAGTTCACCTTCGCCGGCGATGCAGGTTGCCGATTCGATGTCGGTCACTTCGTAGAAGCGCCCGCCGATGTCGATCCGGTCGTCGACCTTGACACCCTCGAACGGGGGGGGCGCAAGCTCCAGCTTTTTCTCGAAAGTGAGGTAGAACTCGCCGGCCGCTTCGCCCAGCCAGCCCAGGCGCATGTCGTCGAACATGATGTGCCACTCGTTCCACAGCCCGGCTTCATGCTGCAGCTGGATGCGGCCGATCACGCCGAAGTGCACACCCTTGTATACGCCCTCGCTGCCGATGCGCAGCAGGGTCGGGTCGTCCATCAGAGCCGCCATCTTGCCGATGGCCTCGACGTCCGCGTCGTGACGCAAGAGCGTGGAGGTGCAGTAATCGCAGACGGCGAATACCGAAGCCGCCGACTGGAACTTCACCGGAGCGCCGCAGGAAGGGCAGTTGGCGATCTGCATGGCCTTGGAGTTTTGTTCTAGGACGTCTTCTGAAGGCGCCTGCCGCATTTAATCACAGCGCGGCGCGTGGCCCGGATTACCCGCCGGAACGCCGCGGTGCGGGTGTGGGCGGCGCGCACCGGATGATAAAATGAAGCGTCAACGCAGTCGCAGTCAGTGATTCCACGCGCAATTCCGTAGGGCAGAAAACATCATGGCCGGCCATTCCAAGTGGGCAAACATCCAGCACCGAAAAGGGCGGCAGGACGCCAAAAAAGGCAAGATCTCCACCCGCCTGATCAAGGAAATCACGGTGGCCGCCAAGATGGGCGGTGGCGACTCCGGCAGCAACCCGCGCCTGCGCCTGGCGGTGGAAAAGGCACGCGACAACAACATTTCCAAGGACACCATCGAAAACGCCATCAAGCGCGGCTCGGGTGCCCTGGATGGCGCCAACTACGACGAGATCCGCTATGAAGGCTATGGCCACGGCGGCGCGGCGATCATCGTCGACACCATGACCGACAACCGTACCCGCACCGTGGCGGACGTGCGCCACGCGTTTTCGAAGTACGGCGGCAACATGGGTACCGAGGGTTCGGTCGCCTTCATGTTCAAGCACTGCGGGCAGTTCATCTTCGCGCCCGGGGCGAGCGAGGACAAGATCATGGAAGCGGCGCTTGATGCCGGCGCCGAAGACATCGTGACCAACGACGACGGCTCGATCGAGGTGATTTCCGGAGTCGCCGATTTCGCGGCCGTCAAGACGGCGCTCGAGAAGGCCGGCCTCAAGGCCGAAGTGGCCGAGGTGGTGATGAAGCCGCTCAACCCGGTGGAACTGTCGGCCGACGATTCGGTAAAGATGCAAAAGCTTCTCGATGCCCTCGAGGACTGCGACGACGTGCAGGAGGTGTTCACCTCCGCCATCCTCGCCGAATGACGACCCGCTGCCCCTGCCTGGCGCGCGACAAGGATCGAAAATGAAATTGCTGGTGGTCGGTGGCGGCGGGCGCGAACACGCGCTGGCCTGGAAGCTCGCGCAGTCGGAGCGGGTGCAGATGGTCTACGTGGCGCCGGGCAATGGTGGCACCGCGCTGGAGCCCAATCTGGAGAACCTGGCCATCACCGACGTGCGCGAACTGGCCGATTTTGCCCAGCGCGAGCATATCTACCTCACCGTGGTGGGGCCGGAGGCGCCGCTGGCGGCAGGCATCGTCGACGAATTCCGCGCCCGCGGGCTGAAGATCTTCGGGCCGACCCGGGCCGCGGCGCAACTGGAAAGTTCCAAGGACTTCGCCAAGAGTTTCATGGTGCGCCACGGAATCCCGACGGCCAAACACGCCACCTTCACCGATGCGCCCGCGGCCCATGCCTATGTGGACCGCGAAGGCGCACCGATTGTCATCAAGGCCGACGGTCTGGCGGCCGGCAAGGGTGTGGTGGTGGCGATGGACGCCGCCGAGGCGCATGCCGCCATCGACATGATGCTGCTGCAAAACGGCATGGGTGCGGCCGGCGCGCGCGTGGTCATCGAGGAATTTCTCGCCGGCGAGGAAGCCAGCTTCATCGTCATGGTCGACGGCCACAACGTGCTGCCCATGGCCACCTCCCAGGACCACAAGCGACTGAAGGATGGCGACGCCGGCCCCAACACCGGTGGCATGGGCGCCTATTCGCCCGCCCCCGTGGTCACGCCGGCAGTGCACGCAAGGGTGATGCGCGAGATCATCCTGCCGACCGTCTCCGGCATGGCGCGCGACGGGATACCGTTCACCGGCTTCCTGTATGCGGGCCTGATGATCGATCCGGCCGGCAACGTCAAGACCCTGGAGTTCAACTGTCGCATGGGCGATCCGGAAACCCAGCCCATCATGCTGCGCTTGAAGAGCGAACTGCTGGGCATTTTCGAGCATGCGGTGGCAGGCACGCTGGGCGGCGTCGAATCCGACTGGGACCGCCATACCGCGCTGGGCGTGGTGATGGCCGCCGGCGGCTATCCCGAGGCGCCGAAGAGCGGCGATGTGATCAGCGGGCTGCCCAGGCCGGGCGCCGATCCGGAATGCGTGGTGTTCCATGCCGGCACAGTCAAGGATGGCGATGCCACCAGGACGGCCGGCGGACGGGTGCTGTGCGTCACCGCGCTGGGAGATTCGGTGAAGATGGCGCAGAAGCGCGCCTACGACACCCTGGAACAGATCCGCTTCGATGGCATGCAGTTCCGCCGCGACATCGGTTTTCGAGCCATTGGTGTCAAGCGCTAGCCGCGCCAGGCGCGCCGCCAAGAGCCCGGGTCTGCGATGAAGTTCGCCATAGTGCCGGTCACCCCGTTCCAGCAGAACTGCTCATTGCTGGTGTGCGAGAAGACCAATCTGGCCGCGGTGGTCGATCCCGGTGGCGATCTCGAACTCATCGAGGCGGCGCTGGCGGAGTCGGGCGCCAGGCTGGAAAAAATCCTGCTTACCCACGGCCATCTCGATCATTGCGCGGGCACCGCGGAACTGGCGCGCCGCCACGGCGTGCCGATCGAAGGTCCGCATCAGGACGAACGCTTCTGGATCGACCAGCTGGAAACCCAGGCACGCTCCTTCGGGTTCCCGCCGGCCGAGAAGTTCGAGCCCGATCGCTGGCTGGTCGATGGCGATACCGTGACGGTGGGTGAAACCGTGCTGGAGGTGCGTCATTGCCCGGGACATACGCCCGGGCACGTGATTTTCTGCTCGCTGGCCGACCAGCTGGCCCTGGTGGGAGATGTGCTGTTCGCCGGTTCGATCGGACGCACCGACTTTCCGCGCGGCAATCACGCGCAGTTGATCGCCTCGATCCGCAACCGGCTCTGGCCGCTCGGGGACAATATCCGTTTCGTGCCCGGGCATGGGCCGATGTCGACTTTCGGACGGGAACGCCGCAGCAACCCGTACGTCGCCGACGGCGTCTAGTCGGAGCGCTTCGACAGCGCCGGCTTCGCTCCCTTCGCCGGTGACGGCCGCCGACACCGGATCTTCAGCCCGGTCGTGCCAGAATTAGGGACGTCCATTGCCCACGACCGAAGCGATTGCCCATGAATATCGATAGCCAGGCTGTTAAGATCTATTTGTTGGACCTGCAGGAAAACATCGTCAATGGTCTGTCCGCCCTGGACGGCAAGCCCTTCATTCTCGACCAGTGGTCACGGCCGCAGGCCGCCGGCAAACTCGGCGGCGGCGGGATCGGTCGGGTGATCGAGGAGGGCAATGTCTTCGAACGGGGCGGAGTCAACTTTTCGCATGTGACCGGCGAGCGCCTGCCGCCTTCTGCCACCGCCGCGCGGCCGGAGATCGCCGGGCGCGCTTTCGAGGCCATGGGTGTTTCGCTGGTGATCCATCCGCGCAACCCGTATTGCCCCACCGTGCACATGAACGTGCGCTTCCTGATCGCGCGCAAGGCCGGCGAGGCCGACGCCTGGTGGTTCGGCGGCGGCATGGACCTGACGCCCTATTACGGCTTCGAGAAGGACGCGGTGCGCTTCCATGGCGCCTGCAAGGAGGCGCTCGCCCCTTTCGGTCCTGACTACTACCCGCGCTTCAAGAAATGGTGCGACGAATACTTCTACCTCAAGCACCGCGCCGAACCACGCGGCGTGGGCGGGGTTTTTTTCGATGATTTCACCGAGCTCGGTTTCGAGCGCAGCTTCGCGATGATGCGCTCGGTCGGCGACGCATTTCTGCCGGCCTATTCCGAGATCATCGCGCGACGGCGCGACTCCGCCTATGGGGAGCAGGAGCGGGACTGGCAATGCTACCGTCGCGGACGTTACGTCGAGTTCAACCTGGTGTTCGACCGCGGTACCCATTTCGGCCTGCAATCCGGAGGGCGTACCGAATCCATCCTCATGAGCCTGCCGCCGCTGGTCAAATGGCGCTACAACTGGGCGCCCGAGGCGGGCACTCCCGAGGCGGCGCTCATGTCCGAATACCTGATCGGGCGCGACTGGGTCTGATTCCTGCTATGTCATGGAGGGCGGTGCCGCGCATGGGTGTCAATGCGTCACTCGCATGGCGGTCATAAGGCCAGCCGTGTATTGCCGCGCGGAACGATGGATTACATTTTCACTCTGGAACCGGAAAATCATGCGTGCTTTCACTCGACTTCTGTCATTTCGGATGTCGACGAGTTCGGCCGAGTGGTCAAGTTCGCCAACATCAAGGGCTTGTAGGCCCGGCCCGTATTCCCGTTTACCCAAAACACGATTGGAGACAAGAACATGATCGACCGGCTGCAGATCCAGGCCTTCGTCGAGCGCGCGCTGATGGAAGACATCGGCTTTTGCGACCTCACATCCGAACTCGCCATCCCTGCGCATGCCACGGCTGAATTCGCCATCAACGCGCGTCATCCGATGGTGATCGCGGGCATCGAGATCGCCGGTGCGGTGTTCCGCCGCTACGTGCCCGAGGCCTCCATCAAGCTGGAAGTCGAGGATGGCACACGGGCCACCAAGGGGCAGGTGCTGGCGCGCGTGTCCGGCCCGGCCCGCGGCCTGCTGTCGGCCGAGCGCACCGCGCTCAACATCCTCCAGCATCTTTCGGGTATCGCCACGCTGACGGCGCAGTATGTCGACAGGATCGCCGGTACCAGGGCGGTGTTGCTGGATACCCGCAAGACCACGCCGGGCCTGCGCATCCTCGAAAAGCACGCCGCCCAGGTGGGGGGCGCGAAGAACCATCGCCTCGGCCTGGCCGACGGCGTGATGATCAAGGACAACCACATCGCCGTTTGCGGCTCGATCAAGGCTGCAGTCGCGCAGGCGCAAAAGGGCATTCCGGTGTTGACCAAGATCGAGGTCGAGGCTGATCGACTCGACCAGGTGGCCGAGGCGCTCGAGGCCGGTGCCGACATGATCCTGCTCGACAACATGAGCCTGGACATGCTGCGCGAGGCGGTGAAGATGGTCGGCGGCCGGGTGCCGCTCGAAGCCTCAGGCGGCGTGAATCTGGACACCATCCGCGGCATCGCCGAAACCGGGGTTGACTACATCTCGGTCGGGCGCATCACGCAGTCAGCGCCGGCGGTCGATATCGGGCTTGACGAGATCATCCGCGTTTGAGGGACATGCCGGTCGCAATGCGCTCGATCGGGCTGTTCTGCTCGTCGTCCGACAGCCTGCCTGCGGTCACGCAGGAACTTGCGCACGCCTTCGGGCAGGCCTGCGGTGAACGCGGGATCCGCCTGGTCTACGGCGGCGGGGCGCGCGGCCTGATGGGCATTGCCGCGCGCGCCGCGCACGCCGCCGGTGGTGTTGTCCACGGCATCATGCTCGAAGCCCTGGCCGGGCGCGAGGGCGCGAACGTCGAGATCGGCGAGTTCCGCCGCGTGACCACGTTGGCCGAGCGCAAGCGCCTGATCGCGGCGGAGTCCGAGGCCTTCGTGGCCTTGCCGGGCGGCATGGGCACGCTTGACGAGCTCACCGAGATCCTCACGCTTGATGACATCGGCCTGGCCGGCAAGCCGGTATGCCTGGTCGATGTGGACGGGTTCTGGGACCCTTTCTTTGAAATGCTGGGGCGCTTCACGGCCTACGGCGTGATGCGCGCCGCTGCCGCTGGAGACCTGTTGCGCGCCCATGGCGCCGGCGAGGCCATCGATGTTTGCGTAGCCGCCGTCGCCTGTCGCGGCGGGCCCGCAGGGGCGGGACGCGCTGCCGCCTGAGCGATGGAGGTTCTCGGATAGAATCGTGCGCATTCCAATCGTGCACACGCCCCATATTGGCTGCCAACAATGAACCGCTGGGCATACTCGGCGGAACCTTCGACCCGATACATTTCGGCCACCTGCGCCTCGCAGAGGAATGCGCCGACTCGCTGAAGATCAATGAAGTGCGGTTGCTGCCTGCCGGCAAGCCATGGCAGCGCTCCGGCCTCATCGTGCCGATCGAGCACCGGGTCGAGATGGTCCGCTTGGGCGTTGAATCCAATCCGCGCTTCAGGGTGGACGCGCGCGAAGCCCAGCGCACCGGCCCGACCTATACGGTCGAAACGCTGGCCAGCCTGCGCCATGAATTCGGCGACGCGCGGCCGCTGGTGATGATTGTCGGTTCCGACCAGTTTCTCAACCTGCCGACCTGGCACCGCTGGCAAAAGCTGTTCGAGTACGCGCACATCGCGGTGGCGCGCCGTGCCAATGAGCCGTTCGACCTGGGCGAGTTGCCGGCGGCGCTGGCGGCGATGGTGACGAACCGCCTGACCAACGACCGCAGCGCCCTGGCCGAACCGGCGGGCCGGGTTTTTTCGATCGAGATGACGCCACTCAAGATCTCGTCTTCGCAGATCAGGACGCTGGTGCGCACGCGCGCCTCGGCGCGCTACCTGTTGCCGGCGGCGGTCTATGAATACATTCTTCAACACGGCCTGTACCAGTGAGGTGAATTTGGACATCCGCAAGCTGCAGGAAACCATCGTCGAGGCGCTCGACGACATCAAGGCCCGCGACATCATGGTGTTCGACACCACCGGCGGTTCGCAGGAATTCGACCGCGTGATCGTCGCCACCGCCGAAGTCGCGCGGCAGACCAAGGCCATGGCGATGAACGTGATCGACAAGGTCAAGGCGGCGGGCGGGAGAATCGTCAGCATGGAAGGCGGCGACACCGGCGAGTGGGTGCTGGTCGATTGCGTAGATGCCGTTGTGCACATCATGCAACCGGCCGTGCGCCAGTACTACAACCTTGAAGAACTGTGGGGGCAGAAAAAGGTTCGCGTGTTGACCGCGGCGGACAAGGCCCGCGCCAAGGCGGAAGCGGCAGCGAAGAAGGCCGCCGCCGAAGCGGCAGCCGTACTTGAAAAGGCGAAGCAGGCCGCTGCCGAAAAAGCCGCGGCCGCCAAGGCCATGGCAGCAACATTGGCCGCGGCAGGCAAGGCAGGCTTGAAGAAGGCGGTCGCCAGGAAGGCGGCACCAGCCAAAAAGGCGGCACCAGCCAAAAAGGCGGCACCAGCCAAAAAGGCGGCACCAGCCAAAAAGGCAGCACCAGCCAAGAAGGCAGCACCAGCCAAGAAGGCAGCACCAGCCAAGAAGGCAGCACCCGCCAAGAAGGCAGCACCGGTCAAGAAGGCAGCACCGGTCAAGAAGGCAGCACCGGTCAAGAAGGCAGCACCAGTCAAGAAGGCAGCACCAGCCAAGAAGGCAGCACCGGTCAAGAAGGCGGCACCGGCCAAGAAGGCAGCACCGGCCAAGAAGGCAGTAGCGGTCAAGAAGGCGGCACCGGTCAAGAAGGCAGCACCGGCCAGGAAGGCAGTGGCCGCGAAGAAGCTGGTTGCGAAAAAGCCTGCGGTGAAAAAGGCTGCCGCGAAGCGGGCCTGACACCCTGAAACTCGTCATCATCGCCGTCGGCCAGCGCTCGCCTGCATGGGTGGTCGAGGGTTTCAACGAGTACGCCCGGCGCATGCCGCCGGAAGCGCGTATCGAACTGGTCGAAGTCAAGGCGGAGCCGCGCACCAGCGGCAAGACAGCGGAACAGATGATGGCGGCGGAAGCGCAACGCATCGCCGCGGCGTTGCCGGGCGGCGCCACGTTGGTCGTCCTGGATGAACGCGGCCGCGACCTTGACACCAAGGGATTGGCGGCGGCCTATGCGCGCTGGCAGCGCGAGGGGGGCGACGTCGCCATCGTCATCGGCGGGCCGGACGGTCTGCATGCCAGCATCAAGGAGCGTGCCGCGTTGTTGCTGCGCCTGTCCAGCCTGACCCTGCCGCATGCGCTGGTGCGCGTGCTGTTGGCCGAGGCCCTCTACCGTGCGGTCAGCCTGGCGCGCGGCCATCCCTATCATCGCGAGTGACCATGACATTGAAAGCATTGCCCGCCATTTATCTCGCGTCCGCCAGCCCGCGCCGCGCCGAATTGCTGCCGCTGATCGGCGTGTCGTTCGAGGTATTGCGATTGCGCGATTTCAGCGTCGACGAAAGCGTGCGCGGTCGCGAGGCGCCGGCGGCCTATGTCAAACGGCTTGCGCTCGAGAAGGCACGCGCCGGCGTGGCCGCCATGCAGGCGCGCGGCATCGTGGCGCGCCCGGTGTTGGGTGCCGACACCACGGTGTGCGTGGGCAGGGAGATCCTCGGCAAACCGGCCGATGCGGCGAATCCCGCGGCCGAGGCCACGCGGATGCTGCGATTGCTCTCGGGCCGCACCCACCGGGTGCTGACTGCCATCGTGGTGGTGTCGGGGCGCCGTGAGCGACTGGGCCTATCGGATTCGAAGGTCACTTTCCGGACCCTGTCGCCAGGCGAGATCAGGAACTATGTGGCCAGCGGCGAGCCGCTCGACAAGGCGGGCGCCTACGCCATCCAGGGCGGGGCGGCGGCTTTCGCCAGCCATCTTTCCGGCAGTTACACCGGCGTGATGGGCCTGCCCCTGTTCGAGACCGCGCAACTGCTGAAGGGGCTGTAGCTGCGCGTCCCGCCGCGAGCAAGGCGGGACGCTGGCATGGCGTCAGAACTTCGCCCGCCACATGATGCCGGCGGCGGTGTCGTTGTTGCCGGCGATGTTGAGGTAGTCACGCTTGACGGTGAACTGCAAGGCCAGGCTGCGGTCCTTGCCCATCGGAGTGTCATAGGCCAGGCGATAGTCCATTTCGCGGC
Organism: Burkholderiales bacterium; assembly: GCA_965279115.1. Classification (GTDB taxonomy): domain Bacteria; phylum Pseudomonadota; class Gammaproteobacteria; order Burkholderiales; family JAEUOS01; genus JAEUOS01. Next base: position 67,429 of record OZ257137.1, on the reverse strand, counting down.
CGTCCGGCACCACGCTGGTCCATTCGGTGCGTTGCACCGGCAAGCCCTGCTCATCCACCGACGAGGTCACCACGCCCGCCTGGCCGGCCACCACGCGCATCGGTTGACGCACCGAGGCAATCAGTCTGTCGTCATCGCGCCACATGTTGCGGGTTGCAACGGAGAGGCCGAAGGCCTGCGAGCGCACACCCGTGACGCCGGCGAGCAGGCCGCCGCCCGCGGTGTCGCGCGTCGAGGACCATTGCGATTCGGCCATGACCAGCGTGTCGGCGCTGAATCGATACGCGGCTGAGACGCCGAAAGCCATGCTGCGGTTGCGATCGCCCAGCGCCATCAACGAATTGGGATCATAGGTGCCGCCCAGCAGGCCATGTTTTTCCTCCAGCGTGCTGACGGTGACGCCGGCGGTGAAGTCGCGGGTGATGCGCCGTGAAATGCCGGCGGACATGGTCGAGGCTTCCGTGCCCGACCAGGCCTGCACGAACTGCATCGGGTTGAAGGCGGCAGTCGGCGTGGCGCCACTGTAGGAAAAGGCAACGCGTGTGTCGTCGTCGATCTTGCCGCCCCAGGCGAACATCGCGCCGCCGCGGGCCAACGGCGAGAGCCCCGAGACGGCCAGTGCGTCAGTGGCCCGTGCCATGCCTTCGTCGCCGTAGAGCGACATCGCGTAGGCGTAGTGCACCGGCGCGCCATAACCCATCGCGGTGGTCGTGCCGTTGCGATCCGTGAACATCATGTAGCCGTTGCGGCGACCTTCCGGCTGTATCTGGCTGGCCAGCCCGGCGGCGGTATCGAGGCCAGCTGCCGGCGATGGCAGTGCTTCCATCGCGTAGGCAATTTCACCACCGTCGGTGAGCTTTACCTTGGTGGGCCCGGTATTGGCGTTGGTCGGAAGGGGATTGACGGTGGCCCTGGCGGTCGGCGAGGCGATCAGGTTGGAGAGATTGACCGTGAAGTTGCGCTGGTAGCCGTCAAACGCGGTGTATGCCGCGAGCTTGGCCTTGATGGACGCGAGGCTGCCGAAGGTACCGCTGGAGATGAGAGAACCCGTGATCGAAGGCACCGCGTAGGCCTTGCCGTTGGCCGCAGTAATCGACAGCGTGCCGTAGGGCTGGAAGGCGGTGGCGAGATTGACCATGCCGGTGCCGTAGCTCGCATCGACGCCCCTGGCGCCAAGGTCGGTGGTGGTGGCCAGCAACAGGTTGGCGGCCGTGCCCTGGGTGCGCAGGATCGGCCAGGCCGCCTGCAGCAGTGCCAGGGACCCGCTCACCACCGGCGCGGACATCGAGGTGCCCGACCAGTACATGTAGGCGCTTGATCCGTATTGCACCGCCGGGGCGATGATGTTTTCTCCCGGCGCCATGATCCATCGGCTGCTGTAGGCGGTGCGCGCGCCGGTGGTGGCGGCAACCAGTGCTCCCGTGCCGGGCTTGTTGCTGAAAGAGGAAAGCTGGCTCGCCGGGTTCACCGAGCCGGCGAATACCAGATGGTTGATGGCGTTCTGGTTCCAGCCGGTGGTGGCGGCACCGTTCAAGAGGTTGGCTGCGGAATTACCGCCGGCCCAGACAATGAAGGCCCCCTTGCCGGTGGCGTAGTTGACGGCGTTGGCGATGTCCGCCGAGTTCATGAACGTCAGCGAGAGGTTGATCACCGTGGCACCGGCGTTGGCCGCCCGGATGATGCCGTTGGCCACATCCGCGGAGTAGCCGCTGCCGGCGGCGTTCAATACCTTTTCCGCCACGATGTTCGCATTGGGTGCGACACCTATGTAGCTGTTGGCCACCACGGTATAGCCGCCATATGCGTTGGTCGAGGCCCAGCGGGTGTTGCCGGCGGCGATCGAGGCCACCGCGGTGCCGTGACCGTTGTCGTCATTGACGCCGCTGCTGCAGCGGAAAGTGACGGCGGCGCAGGCGGATTGCGCGACCGATACCTGGCCGGCGGCAAACTGGCGGTGGTAGAGCGAGATGCCGGTGTCGACCACCCCTATGGTCTGGCCCTTGCCCCAACTGGCGGCGGATGCGATGGAAGCGTTGAGGCCGATTTGCGTCAGCCAGGGTGCGTAGGTTTGCGCATGTGCCGTCGTGCCCATGGTTGCGCAGGCAAGCGCCAGCGGCGCCAGGCCGGGCAGGCGGCGATTCTTGGTTTTCATGGTGATCCCGTAAGGTGTGTGCGGAAAAAAGGCGCTTGAACGGCCTTCCCGACGGGATTACGACGTGCGGACCTTTAACTTGAGTTGCGTGTTTGTTAAACAATGTTGCGCGTCATGCGATGCACGCGCCGCCCTCCCGGGCGGTGCGCGAATCAGGCGCGGCCAGCGCCGGTCTTGCGGGGAGCGCTGCGCGGTGCGGCCTTGCGCGACACGGTCGCCTGTGCCGCCAGGTGCCCGAGCATCGCTTCCATTCCCAGCACGTAGGAGCGCACGCCGAAGCCGGCGATCATGCCGACGGCGGTTTCAGCAAGCACGGAATGAAAGCCGCGCTTTTCGATGTTGGTCATGTGCACTTCGATGTAAGGCATCGGGATGGCGCGCAGGCAATCGCGCAGCGGATATCCGGCGAACAGGAACGAGGCCGGGTTCATCACCACACCGTCGGTGCCGGCGTCCGCGGCCTGGTAGAGGCGATCGATCGCCGCCGCTTCGCTGTGGGTGTACATGATGTCGAGCTTGTAGCCATGGGTTTTCGCATGCGCCTGCAACATCGCATCGAGTTCCGCGGCGGTCGTGGTGCCGTAGAGTTCCGGCTGGCGGCGCCCCAGGTAGCTCATGTTCGGACCCTGGATGAGGAGCAGCTTGGTCATGGCGTGGCTTTCAAGGACTGTTCAGGCATTCGAGGGGCCGCCCAGCGCCTGGCGGATCGCGGCGGACATGGTGGCGGGGCGGTATGGTTTGGTGATGTAGCCGTCGGCACCTAGCAGGACGCCCTTGGCGATGTCGGCGCGTTCGGTGCGGCTGGTCACCATGACCACCCGCACCTCCTTCATGGCGGGGTGGGCGCGCACTTTTTCGAGGATCGTGAAGCCATTCACGTCCGGCAATTCAACATCGAGCAGGATCAGGTCGGGGTAGGGCAGGCGATTGAGCACCGCCAGGACGTCGGCGCGCCTTTGCGCCACTTCGACGCTGTGGCCTTCACGCGTGACGATGGTGCGAAGCAGGGCCAGTTGCGCGTTGTCGTCCTCAACGATGAGCACCCGCCGGGCGCCGCTAGCGGCTTTTTCCGTCACCGGCGGCTGCATGAAAAAGCCGCTGCGCTCCAGGGCCTGCAGGTTGCCGGTGGCTTCGAGCACCGCCATCTGGGAAGTCTTGAGCAGTTCCGCCTCGGAGGTTTTTTCCTCGGCCTTGACGTTGGTGCGCATCCACTGGCTGACCTCTGCGGCCGCCTTCTTGAACGCCGGGTCCGACGTCATTTCGACGTAACCCTCGTAGACGTAGTTGCTGGCCTGCGGCGCCTCGTACTGCTGCACCGGTTCGATGTACTTCAGACGCACCAGTTCGGTGGCCCACATGCCGAGGTCGTTGCCTGAGAGATGTGTGAACTGCTGTTGAAGCTCTGCCAGCGAAAGCTTGCCATCAATGGCGGTGAGGAAGCGGCGAAACGCCGTCGAAAGACGCGAGCGCGGGTCGAACTGCTCATCGATGCCGGCGCGGGTTTTGACGAATACGGTTTCGAGGTCCACTGGGAGCGCCTTTATCTGGCTCTGGGAGGCAAAAACCCGATTCTAGGGCCTGATGCGTGGTGGCAGCACAAGCGGCCGGTGCAGGATCAGGCTTGGACGTCGATGGCCGCGAGCGCCGCTGCGATCGGCGCGGCCTCGCGCGGACGCACCAGCCGGTCGACTTCGCGGCCGTCGCGCATGAACACCAGCGTCGGCCAGAGCTTGACACCGAATGAGCGGCCCAGCGGGCGGCCGCGCCCGTCCTCGATCTTGAAATGCCGCACGCCGGCATGACCGGCGATGGCTGCGGCGATGGGATCCTGCGCGGCGCGGCAATGACCGCAGGTCGGGCTGCCGAACTCGACCAGGACGGGGCCGGCGAGGGCATCGATTTGGTCGCGTTGCGGGGCGTTTGCAGTGTAGGTGTCGGCGAAGGGCATGGAGGCGGTTGCGCAAGATGTGGCGGACGGAAGGGCGCGGTGAGCGCTGCACGGCTGATGTTATCCCAAGGTCGGATCCAAACTCGCCGTTCTGGCCAGACACACGCGCCGGCGGTCCGGATGCGCAAAAGCCGATATATTGCCCCGCTGGAGACAAACGCCGAAGTCCGGATTCGCGAACGGGGAGGTGCGCGACACACGGAAGGCGCGTTTTCACAGGGGGATAAAGGTGGTTCGCAAGGACGACTTCTTGTGGATACTCGGGGGCGTATGCCAGGTCCTGAACCGGCCGTTCGACGCTGCGCTTGCACGGCACGCCTTTCCCCCGCCCTACGACCAGCGCGGCATTCCAGCGGCGCTCGATGAACTGGGCGTGCGCTGCGCAAAGGCCCCTGGCAGCCCTTCGGCGCGCACACCGATGCCATGCGTGGCCTTCATGCTGGCCGCTGACGCCCCTGCGTCCACGCAGGCGGCCGCCGGCGCCGCCGCCGGCTCCGAAACCGGAAGCGGGCCTGCGCGGGTACCAGTGCTCGTGCTCAAGGCCGACGCCGAGCGCATCCTTTATCACCTGCCGCATGCGGCCGAGCCGGAGGTGTCCTCGCGCGACGAGTTCACGCGGCGTTGCGAACCCGGGTATTTGCTGGTCGCCAGCCGCAACCGCGCTGAAGGCATGGACGACGCCGGGCAGGCGATCGCGCGCCCCACTTTCGGCTTCGGCTGGTTCCTGCCCGAGCTGCTCAGGCACAAGGGTATCTGGTGGCAGGTGTTGCTGGCCAGCCTGGCAATCCAGGTAGTGGGCCTGGCCACACCGCTGTTCACCCAGGTGGTCATCGACAAGGTGGTGGTGCACCAGACCGAAAGCACCCTGTGGGTGGTGGGCGTGGCATTGCTGATGTTCATGCTGTTCTCGGTGGCGATGACGTGGATGCGCCAGTACCTGGTGCTGCACACCGGCAACCGCATCGACGCCGTGCTGGGCCAGCAGGTGTTCCGCCACCTGCTGCGCCTGCCGCTGGTGTATTTCGAGGAACGGCCCACCGGTACGCTGGTGGCGCGCCTGCAAGGCATGGAGAACATCCGCCAGTTCCTGGCGGGCGCCGCCGTCACCTTGTTGCTGGATTGCCCTTTTCTCCTGATCTTCCTCGCCGTGATGTTCTGGTACTCGTGGCAACTCACCCTGATCGCCCTCGGCGCGCTCCTCCTCATCGCGCTGCTCTCGCTGGCGGTCACACCGGTGTTTCGGGAACGCCTGAACCGCCAGTTCATCCAGGGCGCGCGCAACCAGGCCTTCGTCACCGAGCACGTCAGCGGCATGCAGACGGTGAAGAGCCTGCAGATGGAGCCGGTCCTGGAAGCGCGTTATGGCGAGAACCTGGCGAACTATCTCGCCGCCGGTTTCGCGACCCGGCAACTGGCCAACACCTATGGCACGGTGGCCAACGCGCTGGAGCAGGGCATGACATTGGCCATCCTGGTGGCCGGCGCACTGCTGGTGATCGACGGGGCCAATACCGCACAGTCCGGCGGCACGCCATTTACCGTCGGCATGCTGGTCGCCTTCCAGATGTTCGCCTCGCGCATGAGCCAGCCGCTCTTGCGCCTGGTCGGCCTGTGGCAGGAGTTCCAGCAGGCCAGCGTCAGCGTCAGGCGCCTGGCCGATGTGATGGACATGCCGGCCGAGTCCTATGGCCTCACGCCACGGCGCGCGGGCAGCGAGGTCGCGCGCGGGCGGGTCGAGGTGGCGGGTGTTTCGTTCCGATACAGCGAGCTGCACCCGTGGCTGTACCGCGACCTGAACATGACCTTCGAGCCCGGGGAGCTCGCCGTCGTCACCGGTCCGTCCGGCTGTGGCAAGAGCACTCTGGCGAAGCTGATGCAGGGCTTCCACCAGCCGGGCGACGGGCGCATCACCATCGACGGCACGGACATCCGCCACATGAGCACCAATGAGCTGCGCGGCAGGCTGGGCGTGGTGCCGCAGGAAACCACGCTTTTCTCCGGGTCGGTGCACGACAACCTGCTCATGGCGAGCCCCGGCGCCAGCTTTGACGACGTGGTCCAGGCCTGCCGCCAGGCCGGCATCCACGAAGTGATCGAACAACTGCCGCAGGGCTACCAGACCCAACTGGGCGAGCGCGGCATCGGACTGTCGGGCGGTCAGCGCCAGCGTCTGTCCATCGCGCGCGCATTGCTCCGGCATCCGGCCATCCTGATCTTCGACGAGGCCACCTCCGGCCTTGACGCCGACACGGCGGCGCAGTTCGCCACTACCGTCAATCAACTGCGCGGCAGCGTGACCATCGTATTCATTGCCCATGTCCTGCCACCGGGACTTGCAGCCGGCCGGGTGTACCGGATCGGCGAAGCCGGTCAGCCGCAGGGACAGGCCGCGTCCAGCGCGGCGTGAAGGAGCATGGCATCACACAGGTTGGCGCAAGACATATGCCCGAAGCGGGTTGTGCATTATCCTCACAGGGTGTCGCCGGGTTCGCAACACTTGCCGATCCGGTCCGAAGGGCACCATCCTGGTGCGAATGTGGAGCTTGTGCGCCAACCATGCCAATGCAGATCGATTTCAGCCAGATTACCGAGTACCAACGCTACAAGCTGATGTCCAGCCTGATCGTGCCGCGCCCGATCGCGCTGGTCACCACCCTGGGTGCCAACGGGGTGGTCAATGCGGCGCCGTTTTCCATGTTCAACATGCTGGGCGAGGAACCGCCCATCGTGATGATCAGCGTGAACAAGCATGCCGACGGCGAGGTCAAGGACACCGCCACCAACATCCTGGCCTCCGGCGAGTTCGTCGTGCACCTCGCCGACGAGCCTATCGCCGAGCAGATGCATGCCTGCGGTGCGCGCCTGCCGCCCGAGGTCAGCGAGGTCGAGGTGGTGGGCTTCACCACCGCGCCCTCGAACGCGGTGAAGCCGCCGCGCATCGTCGAGGCACCGGTGGCCTTTGAGTGCCGCCTGTGGGAAAAGCTGGAGACCGACAGCCGCTACATCTTCATCGGCAAGGTCTTGTGGCTGCATGCGCGGGACGGGCTCATCGACCTGGAAAAGTACCGGGTGCGCCTGCAGGAGTATTTTCCGGTGGCGCGCTTTGGCGCCAGCTTCTACATCAACACCCGCGAGCGCTATGCACTGGGCGAAAAAGGGCAGGATGCCCGGGCCGCGCGCGTGACCTCCATCGACGAAATCTGATTCTTCCGCCATGACCATGCTGCGCACCCTGGCCACCCACGGCCGCTACGACTATTCCCCGATCACCCGCCGCGACGACTATGCCTGGCCCGGCGGGTTCCGGCTCGCGGTGTACATCGGCTTCAACATCGAGCACTTCGAATACGGCCGCGGCATGGGGGCGAAACTCGCGCCCTCCGGCGATCCGGATGTCCTCAACTATGCCTGGCGCGACTACGGCAACCGGGTCGGGGTGTGGCGTTGCCGGGACCTGTTCGACGAGTTCCGCCTGCCGGTGGGCCTGCTCATCAACACCGCGCTGTACGACTACTGCCCGGAAGTCATCGCCGCGTTCCGCGCCGACCAGTATCCGCATGGCGTCGAGGTGATCGGCCATGGCCATACCAACGCGGAGCGGCAGGGCGACATGAGCGAAGCCGACGAACGCGCGCTGATCCGGGCCTGCACCGCACGGATCACCGCGGAAGAAGGCATGGCGCCGCGCGGCTGGCTGTCGCCCTGGATTTCGGAAAGTCCTGCCACGCCGGACCTGCTCAAGGAGGCCGGCTATGCCTACAACCTCAACTGGTGCCACGACGACATGCCGCAAAAAATGCGCACCGCGCATGGCGACATGTGGAGCATCCCGTATCCGCAGGAGATCAACGATATCCCGGCGGTGATCGGCCGCCAGTGCGGCGCCGAGGAATTCGCCGGCATGATCATCGACTGCTACGACGAGATGATCAACCAGGCCCATGGCCAGACCGGAAATTCGGGCGGCCAGCCGCTGGTGATGGGCATCGCGCTGCACCCCTACCTGGTGGGGCAGCCGCACCGCATCAAGCAATTGCGCCGCGCGCTGTCCCATATCGTCAACGACGGCCGCTCCTGGTGGACCACGCCGGGGGCGATCATGGACCACGTGGCGGGGTTGCCGGACCACCCCCAGCCGTGAGGGTGGAACGGTGCGCGGGTGGCCGCGGCTAGGGCAGCAGCCGCGCCTCGCGGTAACGCCCGAGGTAGGCGACGATCTGCGAACCCGTATCGACCACACCGTGAAACCCGTCCATGCGGATGCGCGTGGTGTCGGTGATGTTGTCGTGATCCAGGCTCCAGTAGAAGTCGGCGAATTCCCATGAGGCCAGGTCCTCGAGCGGATTGGCCACCAATTGGTGTTTCTCCACCATGCGTTGCCAGGCGGGGCCCTTGTCGCGCATCCAGTCGGCCAGCTTGAGCGGGCGCACCTCGCCCTCGGCCAAGTTGAAGTGCGCGGCGATGCGCGGCCACAGCCAGCGCCAGCGGAACTGGCAGGTGTCGCTCACGTTGTAGGCACGGTTGCACGCTTTCTCGCTTTCGGCCATCCAGACCATCGCCTGCGCGAGCAGTGTGGCGTCGGTGATCTCCAGCAGGGCATTCCAGGCCCCATGGCTGCCCGGGAAGTCGAGTGGAAGACCGTGCGCCATGCACATCGAGGCCCACGCGCCGATGGTCGAGACGATGTTGCGCGGCCGCTCCGGCGAATAGTCGTAGACGAAGTGCGGTCGCGAGGCCGACCAGGTCCAGGCCTGTCCCGCCTGACGTTCGCGCAGCAGGTCTTCCTGGTTGTAATAGAAGTTGGGCGGCATGTGGCGCGGGTCGTCTTCCCGCGTCGGCGTGCGCGGCGGGCGCAGGCGCACGTCGTACCACTTCTGGCCCTCCACCAGGTGCACATGGCGGAGTCCCGGCGCGGCGGCGCAGACCGCGTCGAGCACGTTCTGCAGCATGGCGAGATTGGCCGGCACGTCCTCGACGCCCCCTTCGCCGAAAGGTGCGCGGGCGGTGTAGAAGACGTGGGTGACCTGGGGGGCCACTGCGAGATCACGCTTGCAGCCGGCGGCATCGAGCAGGTCGGCCCGCAAGTAGGAGAGGCCTGCGGCATGGGGAGGCGCCGGCGGGCGCCGGCACACGCCGATGACCCGCCAGCCACCGGCGAGCAGTACTTCGATCAGGCGCTTGGAGGTGGCGCCGGTAGCGCCGGCGACGAGGGCGGTTTTGTTTTGCATGTCGTGTGGTCCGGCTTATTCGGGTTCGATGCCGGCCCGCTTGATGAGGGCCTCCCACTTCGGGTTGTCCGACTTGATGCGCTGGGCCAGTTGCGCGGTGCCCAGCGGCAGCATGGCGGTATTGAGGCTGGCGAAGCGTGACTTGACGTCCGGGCGTGCAAGTACCGCCTGGGTCGCGTTGGAGAGTTTTTCCACTACCGCCGGCGGCATGCCGGCCGGCCCGATGATGGCGATGATGGTCTCCAGCGACACGCCCACATTCGGAAACGCCTCCTCGAGCGTGGGCACGTTCGGCGCCGCTGGGGTACGCGCCTGGGCGGAAATGGCGAGCGAGCGCATCTTGCCCGAGTTGATCTGCGCCACGCCATTGCCCACATCGACGATCGCCACCTTCACATGCCCACCCAGCAGGTCGGTCAGGGCTTGCGGGATGCCGCGGTAGCTGACCGGGACCGGATTCACCTTGGCCGCGCTGGAATACAGGGACAACGCCAGTTGCCCGCTGGGTGAACCGAAGGCGATGGAGACGCTTTTGCCGTCGGCGCGGGTCGCGCGGGTGAGATCGTCGATGGACTTGAACGGCGAGGCCTCCGGGACCATGAACATCATCGCCGTGGAGCCGACCCCGGCCACCGGCTGGAAGCCGTCGCTGGGTTCATAGGAAAGGGTCTTGTAGAAGCTCTTCGCCACGAACATCCCGGAGGATGCCATCAGCAGGGTGTAGCCGTCAGGCTTGCTGCGCGCCACGTAGGCGGCGCCCACCGTACCCTGGGCGCCGGCGCGGTTTTCGACCACCACCGACTGGCCAAGGATCTCCTGCAGGCCCTGGGCCAGCGTGCGGGTGACGGTGTCGGTGACCGATCCGGCGGGAAACGGGGCGATCAGCGTGACCGGCTTGTTGGGAAAGTCCTGCGCATGCAGGGCGCAAGGGCCGAGCACTGCGAGCGAGGTCACCAACCCCATGAAGGCTTTGCGAAAGGGCATTCTGTCTCCTGTCTTGTTGTGGCCGGCCGCGTGCCACGATCTGCCGGGGCCGGGTCCATCACGGCGCGCGTACCGAAAGCCGCAATTTACGCGCAAACCGCCGTGCCTTGCGCGTGGTCGCGCCGCTAGGTCCGGGGTGGCGCGGGTGGCTCCTTCGTGGCCTCTTCCGGCAACAGGGTGGCCGACTCGATGATGGTTTCCCTCACCACGACCGCCTCGCCTTCAAACACGTTTCCGCTGGCGGAGGGCCCCTGCCGTCCTGGCATGGTGCGCCGGAGCTTGCGGGTCTTCCACCAGAAATAGGCCCACACCAGCAATGCCACGACGATGATGACCGCGAAGGCCACCATGAAGAACATCAGGCCGATCACCATTGCGCCAATCCCGGCGATGACGCCAAGTATCTTTTTGAGCACGTTGTTCCCGGTTGGCGTTGCGCCGCAAATGCCGAATCAGCGGATTTTGCGGTATATCCGCGAGAAGCGCTCATCGGCAGCAATGCCGAAATCGCCCGGCCCGTACTGCAGCAGCCAGTCGCCGGCGTTGCCGGTGAGCCGGTCGCCGCCAGCCGAGCGTTCGGCAGTGAAGGGCTGGTCGAACTGTCTTGCCCAAACCGGCACGGGACGGGCGGCATACGCGCCGTCCGCGCCGTTCGCCAGGGGCGGCACGGCCTGGTATTTCGCCTCGAAACGCTCGCGCGCGACGCTCCAGCGGCTGCCGGTGGACCCGGTGACGATCGCGTCGCCCGGCTGGTAACGATTGGGACCCTCGAGGCTGATCAACTCGCCGGCCTCGCGGGCAAAGCTGACGTGGACGGTTTCGCTCTTGAGGTAGCGCGCCGCCGCGGGGTCGCGGGCAAGGTCGATGTCGGCAAGTGCAAGCATGCGCGCGGCCGCTAGTCGCCTGACGGGTTTTCCAGGTCCGGAATCTCGCTCAGGCGCAGCAGCATCTGGCGCAGCACCACCGACATCATGGAATGCATCATCACCGAGGAGTGATCGCCTGGCTGGTCCGGTTTGAAGTCGCGCAGGAAGTCGCGCAGGTCGGCGCGCAGTTTTTCATGGGCGTCCACATGCCAGGCCAGGCGGGCTGTGACCACAGCCAGCGCTTGCGAGACCGCGTTGAGCGTCAGCGCCTGGGCGTCGGTTACGAACTGCGATATTTCCCTTTTTTCTTCATCCGTCATGGCGTGTTCTCCTGCGGCGGATGCTACAGGATGCGTGGCCGCCACGGGCCGGGTGGGTTCAGCGCCAGGGATCGGGACGCAAGAGTCCGCGACACGGGGCGGATTGCGCCTCGCGCACCTGCGGGTATCGCCGGGCCTCGATGTCGGCGACATCGCCATTGGCCCACCACGATTGCGGGCCCTGGACCAGGCCTTCTGATACGGAAACAGTCTGGGCCTGCACTGCGGCGGCGTCCGGGGAGGATTCCATTGAGCGTCCTTTCACAGTTCATGGCGCGTGCCCGCGGGGGTAAGGAAAGTCCGGCGGGGTTTGCGCCCATGACTACGTAACGACACTCATGCGGAAATGTTGAGACTGTATTAAAATACAGTTATCTGATTCGCCTGAAACGACGTCCGCTCGCCGCGCTGCCCGGCGGGCGGGCCGTGGAGACGCCATGTCAATCGACAACCAGATCGAGATTCCGCCATCCTTCATCAGCCTGTTTGTGCGACCGGGGCGGGCGCGCCCCGGCGCTTCATACGAGGTGATACTGGAGCGCTACGAACAGTGCGAGGACATCGCATCCGCGTTGGTGGAGCATGCGCAGGTGCAGGCGGTCACCGCCGGCCTGGCGGAGCAGGACATCCTCTTGCGTTGCCATCGGGGCCTGCTGGCCGATGCCACGGGTTTCTCGGTCGACGAATCGCGCTGGATCGTCTGCAGGCTTGCCGAATTGCTTGACTGGCAGGCGCCCGTGATCGACGCCGGCGAACCGGGGGCAGCGCTTCCGCCTCCGGCATAATCGGGCCTCTTGCCCAACCGAGAAGGAATCCATCGATGTTCGCCGTCACCCTGCCACGTTTGACCGCAGCACTGTTCGCCGCATTCGCGTGTCTCGCCCAGGCGCAGGACAAGCCTGCGGCGGCGGAACCGGCGGCGGCCTATGAGCCGCGCCCCGGGCAGGAAGGCAAGGACGTGATCTGGCTGCCGACACCGCAGGTGGTGGTCGACAGGATGCTTGATGTCGCGCGGGTCGGCCCGAAAGACTTCGTCATGGATCTCGGCTCCGGTGACGGGCGCACCGTGATCACGGCGGCCCGGCGCGGCGCGACCGCGGTCGGCATCGAATACAACCCCGACATGGTGGAGTTCGCCAAGCGCAATGCCGAGAAGGCGGGTGTTTCGCAGAAGGCCAGCTTCGTCAAGGCGGACCTTTTCGAGACCAGTTTCGCCCGCGCCAGCGTGATCACCATGTTCCTGCTGCCGGACATCAACCTCAAGCTGCGCCCCAAGATCCTCGGGCTCAAGCCCGGCACCCGCATCGTTTCCAACACTTTCACCATGGGTGAATGGGAGCCTGATGCCAAGGTGGACATGAGCAACCAGCCCGGTTGCGAGAGCTCGTATTGCACCGTGCTGCATTGGGTGGTGCCGCGCAAGGTGGCGGGCACCTACAAGGTGGCGCAGGGGGACATCACGCTCAGGCAGCAGTTCCAGATGCTCACCGGCACGCTCAAATCGGGCGATACCGCCACGGAACTGAAGGGCCGGGTGCGCGGCGAGGCCATCGAGATCAGCGTCGGTGACAAGCGATATTCCGGCCGCCTCAAGGGCAAGACGCTGGAGTTGCGCGACGCCGGCTAAAGAGCCGCCGGCGCCTTCGCTTCATTCCATCGGAATGCGCCGCGCCGTCACGATGCTCTTGAAGCGCGCAATCTCGCGCTCGCTGCGGGCTCGGAACTCCTCGGGCGAGCTGCCGCGCGGAATCGCCCCGAGGTTGCGGATGCGCTCGGCCACTTCGGGCGTGGCGATGACCTCGCGGATTTCCCGGTTGATGCGCTCCAGCACCCGGGGCGGTAGGTTGCGCGGCCCCAGCACGCCCAGCCAGGACTCGTATTCCATTTCCGGCAGCACCGTCGAGATCGATGGCACACCTGGCAGCGCGGCGAGCGGTTCGCGCGAGCTGATCGCCAGTGCCCGCACCTTGCCGCCGTTGACCTGCGCCAGGCCGTAGGTCATCGTATCGACCATCACGTCGACCCGTCCGGAAAGCAGGTCCGGCAGGGCGGCGGGGCTGCCCTTGTAGGGCACGTGCACCATCTCCGCACCGGTGAGCGAATTGATCCATTCGCCGATCAGGTGGTGGGCCGAGCCCGGTCCCACCGAGTAGAAGGTCAGCTTGCCCGGATTGGCCTTGGCGAAGGCGAGCAGGTCCTCAAGGCGCTTGTAGGGCGACTCCTGGCGCACGCCGACGATCATGCCGTAGGTCATGAAGGTGGAGATGAAGGTGAAGTCGTTGAGGGTGTCGTAGGGCAGGCTTTTCTTCACCGCCGCGGCGGTGGAATGCCAGCTGGCGGTGAACAGCAGCGTGTGGCCGTCCGGTTCGGCGCGCGCAACCTCCAGCGCCGCCACCGCGCCGGACGCGCCGGGCTTGTTCTCGACAATCACGGCCTGGCCGAGGCGCTCGGCGAGCCGGGTCGAAAGCAGGCGTCCGCCGATGTCGCCGCTCGAGGCGGGTGGCCCGCCGATGAGCATGCGTATCGGGCGGGCGGGGTAGTCGGATTGGGCATCGGCGGCGTTGCCGCCGCACAGGCCCAGCAGCACGGCCAGCGCCGCGCCCCACTGTTGCAATCGCGGCAGCAATCGCGGGTTCGATAGGCGCATGGTCTCCTCCTTGTCTTGTGGTGCGGCGCGGTGGCCTTGTCGGGCATGTCTTTTTGCCGCGCTGCGGGCGAGCGTACACCAAACCTTGATGGTGCAACGCGGCGCGAGACGGCATCCTGCATAATCCGGGAATCCATTTACCGATGTCCCGAGGAGCCCATCGATGTCCGCATTTGCAATGCACCGAGTCGCAGTTGTCCTGTTCGCCACCCTGACCGGGCTGGCCCACGCGCAGAACCCGCCCGCGGCCGCTGCCCCGCCCGCGCCGTTCGAACCGCGTCCCGGCCAGCAGGGCAAGGACGTGATCTGGCTGCCGACCCCGCAGATCGCTGTGGACAAGATGATGGAACTCGCGCGCGTCGGCCCGTCCGATGTGGTCATGGATCTCGGCTCCGGCGACGGCCGCACCGTCATCACCGCGGCCCGGCTCGGCGCCCGTGCCATGGGCATCGAATACAACCCCGACATGGTGGAGTTTGCCAAACGCAACGCCGAGAAGGCCGGGGTCGCCAATCGCGCCAGCTTCGTCAAGGCCGACCTCTTCGAGACCAGCTTCGCCGAGGCGACCGTGATCACCATGTTCCTGCTTACCGACATCAACCTGAAGCTGCGGCCCAAGCTGCTGTCGCTCAAGCCCGGCATCCGGGTGGTGTCCAACACCTTCACCATGGGCGACTGGGAGCCGGACGAAAGGGTGAGCCTGCAGGGCAATCCCGGTTGCGAAAATTCCTATTGCACGGTGCTCTACTGGGTGGTGCCGCAGCGCGTAGCCGGTACCTACACCGTGCCGCAGGGCGAGGTGACGCTCAAGCAGGAATACCAGATGCTCACCGGCACGCTCAAGACCGGCGCCAGCACGCTGGAAATCAAGGGGCGGGTGCGCGGCGAGGACATCGAAATTGCCGCCGGCGGCAAGCAATACCGGGGGCGCCTGGTCGGCAACTCCCTGATATTGCGGGACGGCTGACAGGCGCCGCAAACCGCCACGGCTCCTGTCGCCCCGCAGTGCCGGGTACACCGCCCGGTCGCCTGCCCGCGTGCCGAGGCAATCCCCTTCAATTGATCACATAAGGGTTACATGGGATCGGGCATTGCGCTGCACCAGTTTTCCCGCGACATCACCAGCGGGGCAGTCACTTCACTGATTTCGCTGGTTTACAGCCTCAGTTTCGCGGCAATGATCTTCTCGGGCAGCCTGTCCGCGGGACTGTCCCAGGGCATCGGCGCCTTGCTGATCGGCACCGGCGCGACCGCACTGGTGGTGGCGCTGTTGAGCGTGTTCCGTTTCGCGGTGTCCGCCTCGGACGGCAATGCCAGCGCGGTGATGGCGACCATGGCCGCGGCGATCGCCGCGGATGCGGCGAGGGGCGGCGCCTCGACGAACGCCGTCATCACCGTCCTGTACCTGCTCGCTGCCACCACGCTGGTCACCGGCCTGTGCCTGGCGATTCTCGGCAAGCTGCGCGCCGGGCGCTGGATCCGCTTCATTCCCTTTCCGGTGGTGGGCGGCCTGCTCGCGGCCACCGGCGCCCTGACGATCACCGGCGCGGCGCGGGTGATGGCGGACAGACCGCTTGCGGAACTGTCGCTCGCGGGAATCCTGCAAACTTCCCTCATGTGGCAAATGGCGGCCGGTGCCGCCTGGACTGCCGTCCTGATCCTGCTGCTGCGGCGCTTTCGTCACGGCCTGGCGCTGCCCGTCCTTCTCGCCGCCGGCATCGTCCTGTTCCATCTGGTGCTGTGGCTCGCGGGTGTGCCGCTCGAGCAGGCCCGTGCCGAGGGCTGGCTGTTCGGCATGCCTGCGGATACCACGCCGTGGTGGCCATGGTCCTTCCAGGAAATCGGCCGGATCGACTGGTCTTTCCTCCTGCGCAATCCGGGCGAAGTCGGAACGCTGGTGCTGATCACCATGCTCACCATCCTCATCAATGCCACAGGGCTGGAAGTGGAGTCGCGCATCGATGCGGACATGGACCGTGAACTCATGCTGCAGGGAAGCGCGAACATGCTGGCGCCCCTGGTTGGCGGCCTGCTCGGCTACCTGTCACTGAGCCGCACGCTGATGAACCAGCGCCTGGGCGGAACCACGCGTGCCAGCGGCGTCGCCTTCGCCTTGATGGCCTTTTTCCTGGCCTGGGCCGGCATTGGGCTGATCGGCTACCTGCCGCGCGCCCTGCTGGGTGGCGTCCTGGTGTTTTTCGGTATCAACATCCTGCTGCGCTGGGCGGTGCAGAGCCGGCTGCAGCTGCCGAAGGCCGAGTACCTGACGCTCCTGCTGATCTTCGCCGTGACCGTGGTGTTCGGATTCGGCCATGGGCTTGCGCTGGGCATCGTGGCGGGTTGCGTTCTCTTTGCGGTGAGCTACAGCAAGCTTCGCGTGATCAAGTACGCGCTGTCCGGCAAGGAATACCGCAGCAGTCACGAGCGTTCCGCCGCGGATAAGGCGGTGCTCGCGCAACATGGCGACGAACTGCGGGTGTTCGTGCTGCAAGGGTTCATCTTCTTCGGCATGGCCGACCGGCTCTATCGCTCGGTGCTGCAGGCGGCTTTTCCGGGCGCGACCGGAATGGCGCGACTGGTGGTGTTCGACATGAAGCTGGTTCATGGCGTGGACGCTTCGGCGATCAGCAGCTTCAAGAAGATCGCCTTCGCGGCGAAAAAATGCGGGGCGCGCCTGGTTATTACCGGTATGGGTAGCGCCGAGCGTGCGAAATGGGAGCAGGGAGGCGACGCTGACCTGCGCGGCATCCTGCATTTCGCCGACCTGGATGGCGGGGTCGAGTATTGCGAGGGCGAGATCATTCGCAGCCACGGGGCGGCTGCGGCGCCTTCCGGCAGCGCGATCCGGGACTGGCTCAAGGCCGAGATCGGGGACGCGAGCGACAAACTCATGGCGGTGATGGACCGCCTGGCGCCGCCCCCCGGCACCGTGCTATGCCGCCAGGGAGAGCCGGCCGACGTGATGTACTTCATCGAAAGCGGCAATGTGGCCATCGAACTCGCGCTGCCTGAAGGGGGCGTGCGGCGCCTGCGCTCGCTCGGTGCGCGCACGTTGCTGGGCGAGATGGGCCTGTACCGCGCCGGCAAGCGTAGCGCCAACGTGGTGGTGCTGGCCGAGAGCGTGGTCTACGGACTCAGCGCGGCCGCGCTCGACAAGCTCGAACGTACCCATCCGGAGATCGTCGCGC
This sequence comes from Burkholderiales bacterium, assembly GCA_965279115.1. GTDB lineage: Bacteria > Pseudomonadota > Gammaproteobacteria > Burkholderiales > JAEUOS01 > JAEUOS01. The sequence goes on along the minus strand of OZ257137.1, from coordinate 50,096 downwards.
GCTTCCATGCCATGGTGGTTCGCACCATGTCGGAGCGCCTGGAGTTTTCCAACACCCTTGTGGCTGCGCTGCAGCGATAGATGCGGGCTGACCCGGCGGTCAGGCTTTCCTGACGAATTCGGATTTCAGGCCCATCGCGCCGAAGCCTTCTATCCTGCAGTCGATGTCGTGGTCGCCTTCCACCAGGCGGATGTTCTTGACCTTGGTGCCTATCTTGAGCATGGTGGACGACCCCTTGACCTTGAGGTCCTTGACCATGATGACGGTGTCGCCGTCCAGCAACATGTTTCCGTTGGCGTCGCGTACGACACGCTTTGCATCTGCGGCTTCGGCCGCCACCCTGGGCCATTCATGGGCACATTCCGGGCAGATGAACAGTTCGCCGTCTTCATAGGCCAGCGCGGAGTTGCACTTGGGACAATTGGGTATGTCGTTCATTCCGATTCCTGGTATCGGTCGTCGCAGGTGCATTCCTGCCGGCCGGCGGTGATCTTCTGTGCGGGTCGCGATTATGGCGCAGCGGACCCGGGCAGGAGTTCGCGGGCGACGGGACGCACGGTGACACACCTCGCGTGATAGCCTGAGGTTGGGTCCACCAAAAGCCTTTTGAACATGACCGCCATCCTGACATCCACCGTCCTGCATCCATTCACCGGCATGGATGTGCCGTGGCTTCTGGCCGCGCGCGCGCAAAGCAGGCGTGACCATCCGTTCATCATCTGGGAGCCGTTCGAAGGCGTCGGTGCGACCATCACCTACGGGCAGTTCCACCAGCGCGTTTGCCGCATCGCCGGCGGCCTGATGCAACGGGGGGTGCGTGCCGGTGACCGGGTGCTGATCCACCTCGAGAACTGCCCGGAAACACTGCTGGCCTGGTATGCCTGCGCGTGGATCGGCGCTGTGGCGGTCACCACCAATGCACGTGCCTCGGATGACGAGCTTGCCTACTACGCCGACCACTGCGGCGCCGTCGGCGGCATCACCCAACCACGTTTCGCCGAGCGCGTTGCCGCCAGCTGCCGCGCCTTGCGCTGGCTGGTGGTGACTTCCCATGACAGCGGCGAGGCGCCTGCCCGCGTGCCGGAGCCTGCCACCCGCTTCGAGGCGCTCGATGGCGAGGCGCCGCCGCGGCGCGCGCCCGACCCGCTGGCGCCGTGCAGCGTGCAATACACCTCCGGAACCACTTCGCGGCCGAAGGCGGTGCTGTGGACCCATGCCAATGCCCTGTGGGGCGCGCGCATCAACGCGGCGCATGAAGACCTGCGCGCAGAAGACGTGCACCTGGTCTACCTTCCGCTGTTCCATACCAACGCACAGGCCTATTCGGTGCTGGCCAGCCTGTGGGTCGGCGCCACCTGCGTGATCCAGCCACGCTTTTCGGCCAGCCGCTTCTGGCAGGCATCGCTCAAGCACCGCTGCACCTGGACCTCGCTGATCCCGTTTTGCGTCAAGGCGCTGATGTCCCAGGAAAGGCCGGTCACCCATCATTACCGCTGGTGGGGCTCGGCGGTTTGCGCACCGCCCACTGACGCGCATTTCGGTGTGCCCACGCTGGGCTGGTGGGGCATGACCGAGACCATCACGCACGGCATTGTGGGCAGCCTGCACTTGCCGAATACGCCACTATCGATCGGCCGGCCGGCGCCCGAGTACGAGATCGCCGTCATCGAGGACGACACGCTGCCGGTGTCCGAGGCGCGCGCCGTTGCGCCGGGCGGCACCGGCCACCTGTTCATCCGCGGCGTGCGCGGCCTTTCGATGTTCCAGGAGTACCTCGGCAATGCCGCAGCCACGCGCGAGGCCTTCGACGCCGGCGGCTGGTTTCGCACCGGGGACCGCGTCAACCTGCTCGAGGATGGTTCGATCCAGTTCGGCGACCGCGACAAGGACATGCTCAAGGTGGGCGGCGAGAACGTTGCCGCCTCCGAGATCGAGCGCGTGATCCTGGTCGTTCCGGGCGTGCATGAATGCGCCGTGGTGGCCCAAAAGCACCCCATGCTCGACGAAGTGCCGGTTGCATTTGTGTTGCCGGCGGCAGGCGCGGCGCCGGACCTTGCCGAAAAAGTGGCGGCGGCCTGTGCGGCGCAACTGGCGGATTTCAAACGGCCGGCGGAAGTGCGGCTGGTGGCCGAATTGCCGCGCTCGACCCTGGAGAAGATCGCCAAGGCCGAGCTGCGCCGGATGCTGGCAACCGGCGCGGCGAGCTGACATGTATCCTGCCGAAAAGCCGGAAAACAAGCGGGCATAACTCGACAAGGGGGAAGAACATGGCACTGGATCTGTTGATCCGCGGCGGTACGGTCATTGACGGTTCGGGCGGCAAGCGCTACGTGGCCGACGTGGGTGTCAAGGACGGTCGCATCACCGACATCGGCCGCATCAGCGATGCGGCGCGCCGCACCATCGATGCGGACGGGCTGATCGTCTCGCCCGGGTTCGTGGACGGCCACACCCACATGGATGCGCAGGTGATGTGGGACCCGATCGGCAGTTGCTCCTGCTATCACGGCGTGACCTCGGTGGTGATGAGCAATTGCGGCTTTACCCTCGCGCCGTGCCGCCCGGCCGACCGCCAGTGGGTGGCCAACAGCCTTTCCTATGTGGAAGACATCTCCAGCGACGCGATGGCCGCCGGCATCGACTGGACCTGGGAGTCCTTCGGCGAATACCTGGCAGCGGTAGAGCGGCGGCCCAAGGCCTTGAACCACGCCATGTACATCGGCCACAGTGCGGTGCGCATGTACGTGATGGGAAAACGCGCGCTGACCGACCGCGCCACCCCGCACGAAATCGCGCAGATGGCGGCGCTGGTGCAGGATGCGCTGAAGGCCGGCGCGATGGGTTTCTCGACCTCGCGCACGCACACCCACCTGACCCCGGAGGGCACGCCGGTGGCAAGCCGGATCGCCGGCTGGGACGAAATCGAAGCCATGGTCGCTGCGATGGCGGAACTGGGCGCGGGGATATTCCAGGCCGGCCCGGACGTGCTCAATCGCACCGAGAACGCCGCCTTCATGGAACGCATGCGGCATTTCGCGCTGCACTACAAGCGGCCCGTGATGTTCGGGCTGATCTCCACCCGCCAGGGCGAGGATCCGGCCACGTGGCAAGCCCAGGCGCAGGTGGTGCGCGAGGTCAATGCGGCAGGTGGACGCATGTTCGGCCAGGGCACGACGCGGCCGATCAACGCCATTTTCTCGCTCAAGTCCTACCTGCCGTTCGACGTGCTGCCGGCATGGAAGGCGGTGCGCACGTTGCCGCTGGCCGAGCAGAAACTGCGCCTGCGCGACCCGGCGGTGCGCCGCGAACTCATCGCCGCCGAAGCCGCCATGCGCCCGAAGGACAACCGGATGCAGGGGGGCGGCGCCGCCACCACGGACCCGCGCAAGCCGGACTACAACAACATCTTCGCGCTCGCCGGTGTGGATTGGGACGACCCTTCGGTGGAAGAACTCGCGCGCGCCCAGGGCAAGCATCCGGTGGAAGTGATGATCGACCTGTCGCTGGCCAATGAAGACCAGATCTTCCAGCAACCGGTGGTCAACGAAGGCAAGGACGACGTGCTGGGCATGCTCAGCGAGGCCGGTACGCTGGCGACGTTCTCGGATTCCGGCGCCCATGTGTGCCAGGAGATGGGCTCCTCCCTGCAGACGCATTTCCTGCACTACTGGGTGGACAAGCGCGGCGCCTTCACGCTGGAGGCTGCGGTGAAGAAGCTTTCTTACGACAACGCCGCGGCGTTCGAACTGGCCGATCGCGGGTTGGTGAAGCAGGGCTGGAAGGCCGACCTTCTGCTGTTCGAGGAAGGCCGCGTGCGGCCCTGCCTGCCGACGGTGGAGTCCGACCTGCCGGGCGGGGCGCGGCGCCTGGTGCAAAAGGCCGAGGGCATCCGCGCCACCATCGTCAACGGCGTGCTCACGCTCGAGCAAGGTCAACCCACCGGCGATTTCGCCGGCGCGGTCATCAAGGGAAGACTGGCCGCTTAGTCCCGTTGGACGCGCCCCTGCGTTGATCACTCAAGAAATGCCGCCCCCTGCCGATACGTCTGAAAGACGAAGTTCCGGCGTGCAGTGACTGGACTTGAGGGGCGATGATGAAGGTATGGAAACTTGCCGCGTGCGCGGCGCTGGCTTGCGAAGCCCTGGTGGTCGGCCTGTGGGCAGGCAGCGCCACGGCGGCGGGTGCGGTGGCTTTTGCCTTTGAAGCCGGAGGCGGCCGTCGCAATTACTGGGCCGGCAATGAAGCCAGCGTGCAGGCCGCCGAAAAGGCAGCGATGGCCAGTTGCGAGGCCGGCCAGAAGAAGTTCGGCCACGGACGCTGCGCTATCGTAGGCAGCGCGAACGGGCCGGCCTACTGGGCCGCGTCCAGGGCCGACAACGGCGCCGTGGGATACGGCGCCAGCGCCGATCGCGACACCGCCATCAGGAACGCCTACGAAACCTGCGCCAAGCTCGGAAAGTGTGCCGCGACACCCGCCGAAACATGGTTCGACGAAGGACAGGTTGGGAAGGTCGCCGCCGCGGCGCCCGAAGTGCGCACCGTCGTGGCTGGTCCGCAGCGCCCGGCGATCTATCGGACTGTGCTGCCGGACGGCCGTGTGATGTACAGCGACACGCCCCAGCGCGGCGCGAAGAGCGTGCCGTAGCCGGTTTTCATCGACGGCCGTGCTGCCGGTCGCCCGGCATGACCAGGCACTAGGGTTTGCCGAGAAAGTCGCGCTTGCCGATTTCCACGCCGTTGTGGCGCAGGATGTTGTAAGTCGTGGTCACGTGAAAATAGAAATTCGGCACCGCATGGCCCAGCAGGAATTGCATGCCGGTGTAGCGGGTTTCCTTGTCACCGCGTTTGGTGATGATTTCCTTGTCTTCGGTACCATCGATCTGGGCCGGTGTCATGGTCTGGATGAAGGCGATGGTCCGGGCGACGCGTGCCTTCAGGTCGGCGAGCGTCTTTTCATTGTCCTCATAGGCCGGAATTTCCACGCCGGCAAGACGCGCCACCACGCCCTTGGCGGTGTCGCAGGCGATTTGCACCTGGGTGGTCATCGGCAGCATGTCGGGGAAGAGCCGGTAGCCGGTAAGTACGGTGGGATCGATCTTTTTGGCATCGACATGGGCTTGCGCCTTGTCGAGGATGCCGGACAGGTTGCCGAGGATGTTGACAAAGCGCGGCACGCTGGCCTGGTACATGGAAATGGTCATGAAAGTCCTGGAGGTGGGCCATACACGCACGGGATGGACCCGGGCGTTGAAGGGGATGCCGCGATTGGAAACGCTGGCGCGGCTACGCCTATTTTCGCACCTTGCGATCGGGCCCCTTGGTGCTCGCGCTTTGCTCGACCTGATCCGGGGACGGCACAAGGGTCCACACCTCCGACATTCCTGATCGCTGCAGCACCAGGCGCTTCCGCGCGGTGAATTTTTCAGGGTCGGTGAAGGCGGTGGAGCAGCCGCAACACTGGAACAGCGAGGTCGCGCGTTTGCTGCCGTCGGGACGTTCGGTCGTGACGTACACATACCCCTCCGAGCCGCACACGGGGCAGTGGAAACCGGGCTGGTGGCTAAGGGGCTGCATGACTGAATAATACTGTAAATAAAAACAGTATATTGGCCACTGCTATTTGCCGGCCTTGGCCATGCCAGGTCCGCGCATCCCGGGCTGTCCTTCGGCGCGTACTGAACTTCGACACCTCGGCGCGCGACTCCGAACCTGTTTCGGGTGGTTTGTCGTTCGTGCAACCGACAATTTCGAACTGGCGCAATCGAATCCGGAAGAAATTGCCGTATCCCTCAAGCAATGCCGCGCGCCGCTTGATCTCCCTCAACTCCGGCGCGTGGCAATGCGCCATCATGCAAGCTTGGAGTACGCTTAAGGACAGCCAATGACGCGCGCGATCAGTCTTTCCATCATCAGGCGAACTGCCGGTTGCGCAGGGTGGGTGGCGGTGCTTGTGGGTGCCTTTGGGGCACCACTTGCGGCGGCACAGCCGCGTACCGAGCCCATGCCGGGTGACTACCGGGTGGTCGATGGCCGTGTCGACGCCGGCACCTACGCGGGATGGCGCGCCTTCCATTCGACCTGCTACGCCTGTCATGGCACTGGCGGTGTGGGTACCGCGAACGCGCCCAACCTGGTGGCGCGTATCGGTGGCATGACCCCGCGCGCCTTTGCGGCCAAGGTGCTGGCCAGCTACAGCATCGTCTCGCCGCCCGATGGTCCGGCGGCGGACAACGGCGCGGCGACGCCCGACACGATGCTCGAGCAGATCATGCGGCGTGAGCGCGGCACCGGTGGCCGGGTCATCATGCCGGCCTGGGAGGGCGATGCCCGGGTGGACCCGCACGTACTGGACCTGTATGCCTACCTTGCGGCGCGGGCGGACGGGAAGATCGGTCCCGGCGAACCCGGGCGCTTGCCGCGGTTGAAGCGCTGACAGGGGACGCTCGTCAACGATCTGTCAATAACCGCAGCGCAAGCGCGCGATCACTGAAAGTCGCGCCAGCCGTGCCAGGCCGCGCTGTCATATGCAGCGCGTTCCTCCCCCGTCTATGTTGATCAGCGTGCCGGTGATGAATGACGCCCGGTCCGAACACAGGAACGCGACCATGCCCGACACTTCATCCGGCGTACCCACGCGGCCCAGCGGCACGGTGGCGATCATCTGGGCCAGCACGGCGGCCTCGGCTTCACTGTTCGATTTGGCACCCTGGCTGATGTGGTCGTCCCAGCGCGGCGTCTGCACCGGGCCCGGGTTGATGCCGTTGACCAGCACGTTGTCGGCGGCGAGTTCATCGGCCAGCGCCTTGGTGAAATTCAGCAACGAGGCGTTGGCCGCGCCGCCCACCACATACCAGGGACGCGGCTGGTGGCCGCTGCGGCCGATCACGTTGATGATGCGTCCCCAGCGCTGGCGGCGCATGTCCGGCACCACGGCACGCGCGCAGCGCACGTAGCCCATCGGCTTCAAGGTCAGCGACTTGAGCCAGGTCTCGTCGCTGACTTCCTCGATGCGCCCGGCCGGCGAGGAGCCGGCGTTGTTGATCAGTATGTCGATACGGCCGAACTCGCTGCGCACCCGCTCGACCACGCGCAGGACGTCGCCGGCCACTGCCATGTCGCCGGCCTCGGCCACCACCCGCATGCCGGTGGCGGTGCTGATCTCGGCGGCGGTGGCGGCGAGCCGCTCGGCGTTGCGCGCGTTGATCACGACATTGACGCCCTCCTGTGCAAGCTCCATGGCGATGGCCTTGCCGATTCCCAGGCTCGCACCGGTGACCAGTGCGCTCTTGCCAGCCAGATTAAGGTTCATTGCTTGCTTTTCCTTGAATGTGCGACGCCGGCGCGGCGCTGTGGCGTGCCGGTCATCGGTTGTGGGTCGAAACGTTTCTGCCGGCGGCGCGGCGTTGCTACGCCGGCTTGCGGGGATAGCGCAGCACCAGCACCTCGGCGCCCGCCGGGGACGCCTGCAGGGGCACCGGGTCCTCGTGGGGGCCAGCGAACAGGCAGGACCAGGCCGCATATTGCTGCCCGCCAATCGAGAGTGAACCGGCCGCTACTAGCATCGAAATACCCTGGCTTTGCGCGGCCGGGGGCGGCACCATCGAATCGCCGGGCGCGATGCGCATGTAGAAGACCGCAAGCCCGTCCTCGTTCTCGAGCATCGTCTCGATCGCACTGCGGGTGCGCGCAGCCGCTTCCTCCGGTGTCGCGGAGAGGATGCGATCGACCACCACGTTGCGCCGCACGCCTGCCCGCATGCGCGGCCGCGCTGCGGGAAGATACTGGGCGCCGGTCTGGTCGGCGCTGGCGCGCATGGTGAAGTACGACAGGCCTTCGGTGCCGGGCGTGATCGGGCCGTACCCGGTGGAGGCCGCGGCGAAATGCACCGAAAGCGGCGCCACCGGATGTCGTCCGAGCGAACCGGAGCCCGCCACCACCACCTGGAACTGGTCGACGAAATGAAAATGCGGCGCCACCACGGCGCCCGCTTCCTGCTCGACGAGAAAGGCCTGCGGCGCTCGCACCTCGCCGGGTTGTGGTTCGACGTACTCGATCGCTCCGGCGACTGACAGCGAATCCGAGCTCACCGGGGAGGGCGGCGGGCCGATGAATTCCGTGCGCCAGACCTGCTGCCCGCCTGCGGACACGCGCGAAAACCGCGTCGGCGCGGCTTCGATATGGGACATTGCCTGCATGCTTGCGCCTCCGTGGCCTTACTCGGCGCGTGCGTTGGAATCACGCACCGCCTGCGCCCATCTTTGCATCTCGGCTTTAAGGAATGCAGCGAACTCCTCCGGCGTGCCGGAACTCGCCTCCGCGCCCAGTTGCGCCAGGCGGCCCTTGAAGGCCGGCGAACCGGTGGCCTTGTTGATCTCCGCGTTGAGCTGGCTCAGGACCGCAACAGGCAAGCCCGCCGGGGCCACCACGCCGAGCCAGGCCGACATTGCCAGCGGGACGCCGGCTTCGCGCAGCGTGGGCACATCGGGCAGCGAACCGATGCGTGATGGGGTGGTTACTGCGATCGGCCGCAATTTGGCGCCGCTGATCAGCGGCACGGTCACCACCGATGTTTCGAACAGAAGGTCGATGTTGCCCGCCAGCATGCCGTTGAGCGACTCCGCGCTGCCCTTGTACGGCACATGCGTGTACTTGACGTCCGCCTGCTTGGCGAACGAGGCGCCGATCAGGTGCGCGGTGGTGCCGTTGCCCGGGCTGGAGTAGTTGAGCTTTTCCGGAGCCGCCTTGCCGGCGGCGATCAGGTCCTGCACGGTGCGGTAGCGGGAGTTCGCATTGACCACCAGCACATACGGCAACACCACGATGGGCGCGATCGGCGCGAAGTCGCGCAGTGTGTCGTAGCGAACGTTGGCATAGAGGCTGGGGTTGGTGGCGAGCGGGCCGTTCGCGGTGACCAGCAGGGTATGCCCATCCGGCGTTGCGCGCGCCACGTCCGCAGCCGCCACGCTGCCGGCCTGGCCGACCTTGTTCTCGACGATCACCGTCCAGCCATTGGATTCGGTCAGGCGCTCGGCCAGTTGCCGCGCGATCAGGTCGGTGGCCGTGCCTGGCGGAAAGCCGACGACCATGCGAATGGTCCGGGCCGGAAAGGACTGCGCGTGACTTGCGGATGCGAAGACTGCCACAGCCACCGCCAGAATCCAGGTGCGAAGCATGGAATGTTCTCCTCGGCGGGACGTGCGCCGGCGCGAAGGCATCGGTGCACAACCGCAATCGGGAACTGGTTCGGCGATATGCGAACTGTTCTCTCTATTTGCGGGAAAGTATAGTCCCGCTCCCGCCGGTTTCCCAAGGAAAGGAAAAGTGCGAATCGCCGCGACCGCCTTACTTCAGTTGCTGCGCGGACCGCACCTTGATTCCGGACTGAGAACGACGTTGCACACCGCGAAGGCTTCGGCCTTGGTGCCGCCGCGCGCCGTCCTGTAGGGGCCGAAGCATTCGCCGCTCTCGTCGTAGAGCCGCCACCAGGTCGAACAGGATGTGGCATCGGTCACGACTTCCGCAGGCCGCTTCGTTAGGGATGGCGGTGGCGGGGTGGCGGTGCGGGTCTTGCCCGATGCTGATGGCACGGGCAGCCTGGTGGCTTCGGATCGCGCCCGGGCCTTGTCCGCCTCCGCCCTTTGTTCGCCTGCCCTGCGCTGCTCAGGGGAGATTTCGTACTGCTGCGAGTCAGTGCAGGTGGCGGCTGCCTTGTACGGGTCCGGCACGGTGCCGGCCATCTGGGTGCGGCCGCTATCGTCCACCCAGCGGCAAAGCGGCGCGGCGCCCGCCCCGGCCGGGACAAGCAACATCGTGACCACCATGGCCAGCGACGGTATCTCGGGAAAGGAGTTCCGGTACTGCACGATGCCCTCCGGGAGTTTGGTCACGGGAAGTGACCCGTACCCCACCATCGCCGGTTCGGACGGGATTGTCCGTGCGATACCGAACATCCGAGCCGGGCCATCGAAGCCCTGTCGACCCTGCGCCGCTCGCACTGGCGTCGCCTTCGACAGGCCAGGCAGCCTGCCCGATGGCTACTCGCCGAGCGCCTTCTTGCCAACCTGGCGACCGGAACCAAACCAGCGTCGCCAGATCCAGCGCAACGCCAGTTCCGCGACGTAACCGAATATGAATGCGGAGATAAAAACGGATTCAGCGTCCATCTCGAAGCCCGTTGGGGTCGGTCCGCCGTCCAGGCCGATTTCGCAACATGCGAATCCTGGTTGGTATGGCGCGGACCGGTTGGCGATTGAAGGCTGAATGATCCGCCAAACCTGCAAGGATTGTCAGGCTGTCCTATGCAATTTACGTATTTTGACTGTTTTGTCGATTTTTGATGCGAAAATCGCGGCTGGGGGATTGAAGTATTGCGTATTGAAGGTATCAACATGGCAACCAAAGCAAAGACACGGATTCGATGGACGGCAGAAGAGATCGATGTTGTGGTCACCGCCGCTCGGGAACTGCAAGCCAAGGGCACCAGGCTCACCAGCGAACGGCGGCTTGCCAAGGCACAGGCAGGATTGCCCAAGAACAGACGAAGGCCCTATAGCGCCAACCTGGGCAGCTGGCTGTCCAAGGCGGTGCGTGGCGGAGCCGATGCGGGCGCATCCGCCAACGGTGCAGGTTCGGCTCAGTCGCCGAAGAGAAGCGCCAATGCGTTGGCGGCCCCCGCGACCGATCTTGTCTCGCAGGCGCTGATTGCAACCGGCGCGGCCATTCTCAAAGGCATATTGTCCGACCCGGGTGTGCAGAAAGCGTTGAGGAATGCGCTGCGCTAGTTGAGCGTCATGGGCAGGCGGGCATGCCCTGACTTCGGTTTTTCGCTGGCTGCATCGGTACCAACCGTGCTTGATGCATACTCTCGCCTCCGCGGCATGACATGCGCCGCCAACCCTGCGTCAGCCATTCATGAAACCCCTCTCCGAGATCTCCCTTTCCATGCTCGACCTGGTCGCCGTGCGCGAAGGGGCGAGCGTAGGCCAGGCCTTGCAGATCGCGCTACGCACCGCACGGCACGCCGAGTCGCTCGGCTTCAAGCGCTACTGGGTGGCCGAGCACCACAACATGCCGGGCATCGCCAGTTCGGCCACCGCCGTGCTGGTGGGGCACCTTGCCGCGGGCACGCGCCACATCCGGGTGGGCTCCGGCGGCATCATGCTGCCCAATCACGCGCCGCTGGTGGTGGCCGAGGCCTTCGGCACGCTGGCGGAGCTTTACCCGGGCCGCATCGACCTGGGGCTGGGGCGCGCGCCGGGCACCGACCAGCTGACCATGCGCGCGCTGCGCCGCGACCGGGTCGAGACCGAGGAAGACTTTCCGCGCGACGTGGCCGAACTGCAGCGCCTGCTGGGCCCGGTCGAACCCGGGCAACGCCTGGTGGCCATGCCCGGCGCCGGCACCAACGTGCCGATCTGGCTGCTGGGTTCCAGTCTTTTTTCGGCGCAATTGGCAGCCGAGCGCGGGCTGCCGTATGCGTTCGCCTCGCATTTTGCGCCGCGCATGCTGCTGCAGGCGCTTGATGTCTATCGCCGCGCATTCCAGCCATCCGCCACGCTTGACAAGCCCTACGTCGTGATCGGCGTGCCGCTCATCGCCGCGCCCACGGACGACGAGGCGCAGTACCTGGCGAGCAGCACCTACCAGCGCGTGCTCGGCATCCTCACCGGGCGGCGCACCCGCCTGCAGCCGCCGGTGGAAGACTTCGTCGCGCAACTGCACCCGCAGGAGCGCGCCGCCATCGGCGACTTCCTGGCCGCCGCCGTCATCGGCGGGCCCGATACCGTGCGTGACGGCTTCATGCAACTGGCCGAGGCCACCGACGCCGACGAGTTCATGCTGGTGTCGGACGTGTTCGACGCCGACCTGCGCCTGCGCGCGCTCGACATCGCGGCCGCCGTAATGGCCGGCGGCGCGCAGCGGATCGCGGCCTGAAGGGGGCGCGCCTGCCTGGCGCGGGCGTGAGCGGCACCGCAACCCGGGCGGCGCGCAAACCCCGCCTGGGTCACCGCCTGACGGGTTACAACAAGACACCAGTCTCCGAAATTCCATGATCAACGAACCCCCGGTCGATGTCCTCATCGTCGGCGCCGGTGCCGCAGGCGCGGCCTTCGCGTGGAGCATGGCCGATACGCGCATGCGCATCCTGTGCCTCGAGCAGGGCGAATGGATGAATCCGGCGCACTACCCGAGCACCGGCCTGGATGGCGAACTGCGCCACATCGGCGAGTTCAGTTCCAATCCGAACGTGCGCGGGCGCGTCACGGACTATCCGGTCAACAACGAGGGCTCCCCGATCCAGATCGCCAATTTCAACGGCGTCGGCGGCGGTACGGTTCTGTACGCCGCGCATTTCCCGCGCTTTCATCCGAGCGATTTTCGCGTCAGGAGCTGTGACGGCGTGGCCGACGACTGGCCGATCGGCTACGAAACGCTCGAACCGTTTTTTGCCCTGAACGACCGCATGATGGGGGTGGCGGGCTTGTCCGGCGACCCTGCGTATCCGGATCACGAATTGCCGCTCCCGCCGTTGCCGCTGGGGTCGGCGGGCGAGATGCTGGCGCGTGCGTTCAACCGGCTGGGCTGGCATTGGTGGCCTTCGGATAGCGCCATCGCCAGTCGCCCTTACGAGGGGCGCGACCGCTGCCTGAACCTGGGCCCCTGCACCAGCGGCTGTGCACAGGGCGCCAAAGGCAGTACCGACGTGACCTACTGGCCGGAGGCGATCCGCCGCGGGGTGCAGTTGCGCACGCGCTGCCGGGTGCGCGAGATCACCGTCAATGAAGACGGCATGGCCAATGGAGTCGTCTACTACGACGCCGAAGGTCAGCCACACTTCCAGGCTGCCGAAGTCGTGGTGCTGGCAGCCAACGGCATCGGCACGCCGCGCCTGCTGCTCAACTCGAAATCGCGGCGCTTTCCGAATGGCCTTGCCAACAACAACGACGTGGTCGGCCGCAATCTCATGCTGCATCCGTATGCGTGGGTCAGCGGCCGCTTTCCGCACCGGCTCGACGGGCAGTTCGGCGCCTCCGGCTGCTGCATCTGGAGCCAGGAGTTCTACGAGACGGATCGGCAACGCGGCTTTGTGCGCGGCTACACCATGGAAGTCGTGCGCGGCCGCGGCCCCCTGGTGACGGCCCTGTTCGGGCTGGGCGACGGCAGCATCCCGTGGGGCGAGGGATTCCATGATGCGCTCGGCAAGGCCTTCGCCCACAGCACGGGAATGGTCAACATCTGCGAGGACCTCCCCGAGGCGCACAACCGTGTGATCCTTGACGACGAGTTGAAGGACGCGGATGGCATTGCCGCGCCGAAGATCCTCTACACGCTTTCCGAGAACAGCCGGCGCATGCTGGACCATTCGGTCGAAAAGGCCACCCAAGTGCTGAAGACGGCAGGGGCCACGCAGATCCAGGTCGAGGCGCCATTCAAGATCGCGGGGTGGCACAACATGGGTACCGCACGCATGGGGCTCGATCCGGCCAGTTCGGTGGTCAACGAATGGGGGCGCGCCCATGAAGTGCGCAACCTCTTCATCATCGACGGCAGCATCTTCACCACTTCGGCCGGTGTCAACCCGACCAGCACGATACAGGCGCTCGCCCTGTACATCGCCGACGCGATGAAACAGCGCCTGGCCAACCTGTTCGACTGAGGGGCGGGAACATGAGCCCAGTGAACCGGATTTCCATCGCGCCTGCGCCGTTTGGCGAAGCGGAGTGCGCAGCGCTCGATGTGCTGATGGACCTGCTGATTCCGGCCTCCGCCGATGGCCACATGCCGGCCGCGCGCAGCCTGCGGCTCTACGACAATATCGCCACCATGCGTTCCCGCGAGCGCACGATCCTGGGCGAAGGGCTCGCCGAAGCCGACCGGCGCGCGCGGGCCGAACACGGCAGTGCGTTTGCGCAACTCGACCAGGCGCGGGCGAAGGCCATGGTCGATGCGATGCGCGCGGAAGGTTCCGTCTTTGTGCAGACCTTTGTCGCGCAGACGGTGGGCCGCTATGTCTCGCATCCTGCGGTCATGCCGTTGCTTGGGCTCGAAGTCCGACCCCTGTGGCCGCAGGGCAATGTGGTGGCGGAGGGCGATTGGTCGCTGCTCGATGTCGTCAAGCAGCGCGAGAAGTTCTACCGGAAGGTCTGAGTCTACCGGAGGGTCTGAGCTGGTGGTCGGTCTCGTCTCAATTCGAACCGGCGATCCAACGCGAGAGACATGCGTGGTGCGTCGCCCTGAAGAAGGCGTCATCCTGGCGAAATCCAAATCGGCTGGCGCAAGCGGTCCGTAGTGCGCGGCGCCCGTAGACGAAGCTACTCAAGCAGCGGTGTTCTCACCTTCGGGCGTGTTGCCAACCGCGAGTTTTCGCTCCCCGACCGCGGCTCGAACCAGGGACCTGCGGATGAACAATTCGTCGCGCAGCGAACACGCAACAATTGCGTGTACCGCAAACCTTGACCTCAAATATTATTGTACATACAATAAATGGAATGGAAGTCATATTCGACGCCGCCAAAGATGCTGCGAACATGGCAAAGCACGGCGTGTCGTTGGCGCTGGCGGTCGAATTGGAGTGGGACTTGTTGATCGCGGTGCCCGACATGCGCCTCGACTACGGCGAAAGGCGGATGGTGGGCTACGCGCCAGTCGGCCAGTGTGTTTACTGCGTGGTGTTCACGGACCGAGGCCGCAAGCGCCGCATCATCAGCCTGCGCAAGGCGAACGTCAGGGAGGTAAGGCGCTATGCAAGCGAAATCTAAATCAGGCAGGGTGTTCAAACTGCCCACGCCCAAAGAGGATGCGGCCATCACGGCGGCGGCCATGTCCGACCCTGACGCGGTGCCGCTGACCGATGCCGAGTGGGAAGCCGCCAAACCGCTCATCCGGCGCGGACGCCCGCCGGCTTCGGTAACAAAGGAGCGCATCACCATCCGCCTTTCGCGTGACGTGGTGGAGCGGTTCCGGGCGAGCGGTGATGGCTGGCAAACCCGTATGGATGCAGCCCTGAAAGAGTGGCTCAAGAAGCACCGGCCGGCTTGAGCGTTCCTTAGCGCGTGAGGCCCGAAGACGGGGTGGCTGAAGGGGTGGCTGAAGCCACGGCGGACTCGCTTGGCACGCGTGCGTCGGGCCGTTGCTCCGGCGTCGGGAATGGGAGGCCCCGGCGCCTCACTGCAACTGGATGCCGGAACTGGCGATGATGGCGCCGAATCGCTTGAAGTCGCCTTCGACGGTGCGGATGAATTCGTCGCGCGGTACGGTGGTGGACGGGCTCATGCCGACGTTTGCGAGCATGCCCAGCACGGCCGGGTCGGCGGTGGCGCTGCGCACGGCCTGCTCAAGGCGCGCGACCACGTCGGCCGGCGTGCCGGCCGGCGCGAAGAACCCGGACCAGCCCGACACCGTCGCGGCTGGGTGCTCGACGCTGATCAGCGGCACATCCTTCATCGATGCAAGGGTTGAGGGCGCCGTGGCGCCGATCACGGTGAGCTTGCCGGCGCGCGCGTGCTGGACAACGTTGGCCGGCAGGTCCATGGCGCAATCGAGCTGGCCGGAGGTGAGATCCACCAGCGCCTGCGCGAAACCGCCCTTGTAGGGCACGTGCAGCACGTTGATGCCCGCGCTCTGTTTCAGGAGCTCAAGCGCGAGGTGCGGCGGCGAGCCCACGCCGTAGGTGGAGCACGACAGGCGCCCGGGATTGGTCCTGGCATGGGCGATCCATTCGGCGAGGCTGCGCAGGCCGAGGTTGGCGCGCACCGCGAGTATGTAGGGCGTTGAGGCCACCTGCGCGATCGGCACTAGGGTCTTGACGGGATCGGCCGAACCCTTGACCAGCCACGGATTGATGACCAGCGAGGCGCTGTGGTAGAGCACGGTGTAGCCGTCGGCCGGGGCGCGCACCACGGCGTTGGTGCCGATCATGCCGTTGGCACCGGGCTTGTTGTCGATGACCACGCCGGCACCCAGCACGGCACGCAGCTTGTCCGCCAGGGCGCGCACGTTGGCGTCCGCCGCGCTGCCGGCCGCGAAGGGCACCACGAGGGTGACGGCACGCTCCGGCCAGGCGGCTTGCGCCGGCCGGCCCGCGAAGGCAAAGGGCGCCGCTGCACAGGCACGCAACACGTCGCGACGGGTGGGCATGGGAGTCTCCTCGTGGGTGTTGAGTTCAGCGCGCGGCCGCCGCGTTGCCGGCCACGCGATTGCGCAGGGTGCCGATACCGTCGGCTTCCAGTTCGACGACGTCGCCGTCGGCGAGCAGGCGGCCGATCTCGAAGCCGCAACCGCGTGCGAAGGTGCCGGAGGCGAACACCTCGCCGGGATGCACGGTGCACGAGCGGCTGATATAGGCCACCAGCTGCTCGAAGCGGATCTTCATGCTGGAGGGGCTGTCCTCGGTCTGCTGCTCGCCGTTGACGCGCGAGCGCACGCGCATGCGGGCCAGGTCCCCTGCCGCCTCGCGTGTGACGATGCAGGGGCCCAGGCTGTAGCTGCCGTCGAAGTCCTTGCACTTGCCCGCAGCCTTGGCCTCGGCGCGTTGCACGTCACGCATGGTGAAGTCGTTCATCAGGGTGTAGCCGAAGATGGCGTCGCGCGCCTCACCTTCCGTCGCGTCGCGTACCGGGCGTCCGATCACGGCCGCCAGTTCGAGCTCGTAGTCCAGTTCGGTGCAGCCGCGCGGGCGGACGAGGGTGTCGTCCGGCCCGATGGCGTTGAGCGGGTTGCCGATGTGGTGGGAATAGAACGTGAGCCAGTTGGCCGGCAGGTCGAACTTGCCGGTGCGCCGCTCGGCCTCGATGTATGCCGCCGGATCCGGCTTCGACCGGCTGCGCTCAATGGCGCGCAACTCGAAGTAGTTGCGCATGTGGGTTTCCATGGTGGCGAAGTCGCGGATCAGCGCGGGCTTGCCCAGCGGGCACAGCAGCCGGACGTCGTCACGTGACAGCAGCGTGCCGTCAGCTACGGCCCGCTCCATGACCCGCCGGGCCAGATCCAGGCCGCGCTCGCCTGCCGCCATGAGCGAGCGCATGGACGTGAATGCCGGTTCTGCGTCGGAAAGTGTCTGGAAGTCCACGACCTGGTCGGCGCTGCCGTGCAGCGCGCCGAGTCGCGGCGGACCTCCGTCCGCGCTGAATGTGACCAGTCGCATCGCCCTATGCCTCCCGGTCCGCCAGGAACGCCACCACGCGCGCCGGGGCCGCGCTGGCGCGCGCCAGCTTGAGCGGAAAGAAACCGACGTGGAACCCGGCCAGCGGCAGGGCGCCCAGGTTGGTGAGCTTTTGCACGATGAAGGCCTCGCGTTCGCGGATCGCCTTGTGGCCGTCCCACAGGGGCGTGCCATGGCTGCGGAACTGGCGCGCCATCACGGCGAAGGGGCGGTCCCAGCCGTTGGCGTCCGTGCCGAGCACGCGGGCGCCGCGCTCGATCAGGTGCAGGGTGCCTTCGCGGGTCATGCCGGGATAGTTGAAGTAATCGGCGTCGCCGGGACGCACGCCTTCCTGGCCGGTGCGCACGAGGGCGGCACAGCCCTTGGAAAGGCCGCCGCCCGCGCGATCGATGGCCGCATCAAGCGCGGCGATCGAGATCGGTTCACCGCCCTGCACGCTATCCCGCACGTCCAGCACGAAGCCGGGGCAGTACAGCTCGTCGAGCGCGATCTCGTCGATGGTGCGTGAACGCCGGCCCTCGGTGGTGGTGCCGCTGTGCAGCGGCGAATCCACGTGGGTGCCGCAGTGCGAGGACATGTCGTCGATGACCTCCTCGCCCCAGCCCTCGCCGTCGGACAGTTCGTCCGGCGTGCATTTCATGCTGCGGCAGAACTCGGCGATGCCCTCCTGGTCGGGCCGCAGGTAGCGCATGCGTGGCGCATGCAGGTCGGGCCGGGTGGTCTGGTGCGCGATGCGCTCGCGGTCCTGCGGGTCCAGGGTGCGGGTGAGGTCGATCAGTTTCATGGCTTATAATTAGTCATACGACTGACTTAATATATAACTGACGATAGCCTCGCGTCAACCCCCCCGGCACGGGTTCGTGCGGGGCTCTAGAATCGGCCATGGTCACACGTGCATCGCGGGCCCGCCCCGCCACTCCGAAAGCCGCACCGGCCGGTCCGGCCGCCACGCCACCAGCCGCGCGGACCCGCCGCGCCGAGGCGACCCGCGCGCTTCTGCTCGACACGGCCGAGCGCCTGTTCGCCCTGCAGGGTTACGACGCCACCGGGGTGCGCCAGATCGCCGACGAAGCCGGCGTGAACCTCGGCGCCATTCACTACTACTGGCGCACCAAGGACATGCTGTGCCGCGATGCGCTCGAGCGCCGGCTTGTCCCGGTGCTTGAGGCGCGGACCGGCGGTCTCGAACAGGTGAAGGCTGACAGGGGCGACCTGGGCGCGTTGTTCGACGCATCCCATCGTCCCTCGCTCCTGGCCGGCGGCGTGACGGCGCAGGAGGCGAGCGCCTTCCGTCGCTTCTACGGCCGCATGCTTTTCGATCCTTCGCCTGAAGTGCAGGCCATTCTCGCCGCGCTGCTCGACCAGTACGCCGTGCGCTTTGTGCAAATGCTGCGCGAGCGCTGCCTCGACCTTTCCGACAACGAGTTCTACTGGCGTGTGACCTTCATGTACGGTGCGTTCCTGTACGCCCACACCCAGCACACCCGTACCACCGCGCTGTGGGGCGGGCGGTTCGACCAGGCGAACTTCGAGGATGCCTCACGGTTCCTGACACGATTTCTGGAAGGGGGATTCCAGGCACCTGCGGCGGGCAACGCGGGACCGAAAGCAACGATGCGGAAAGCGCCGAAGGGCAGGAAAGCCTGAATTTTGCGCTGATACAGAGTCCGGATCGGATGTGTTGGCGGCGCGCACGCCCGGTCTGGCGGCAATGGTGCCGTTGCGGTTCGGCGACACGGCCCGGATCACACGCCGCATCGCCGAACGCCTGTAGCTCCGTGCCACCGGCAGACTGCCCGACCGAATGGCCACGCCCTTGAGCGTGGCCGGCCGAACTTAGCCTTTGGGCATGTCTTCCCACTTCGGGCAGGACATGGTTTCGGGCGGGGCGCTGTATTTGGCGGCGTTGGATTTGTCGATCACCACCGGCGGGAACACCACCTCCTTCGGGACCGGCAGCTTGCGCAGATTGCGCACGGCGATCATGGTGCTCAAGCAACCCTGCATGAAGCCGCCGTAGTCCGCGGTGGCCAGCATCTTGCCGGCGACCACCGCATCCACGCCTTCCTTGGTGCCGTTGATGCCGACCACCAGCGCCTTGCGCTTGGCGCCCTCGAGCGCTTCGATGGCGCCTGAGGCCATGGCGTCATTGGCGGCGAAAACGCCGTCGATTTGCGGATTGGACTGCATCAGGTTTTCCATCACCTGCAGGGCCTGCAGCCGCTGGTAGTTGCCGGGCTGGCTTGCCACCACCTTGATGTTGGGATTCTGCTTGACGGCATCGTTGAATCCGCGCATCCGGTCGGTGTTGGTCAACGTTCCCTTGACGCCTTCCAGCGCCACCACATTGCCCTTGCCGCCCAGGGCCCGAAACAGGATGCGCGAAGATTCCAGCGCCAGCGCGTAGTCGCTCGCCCCGACGAAAGCGACGAACTCGCCGGATTCTGAACGGTCGGTGGCATTGACGACGGGGATCTTCGCGGCGTTCATCTTCTGGATGCCCGGCACCATGGCCTTGTAGTCGACCGGGATGTAGACGATGGCGTTGGGTTTCTTGACGATGACATCCTCGATCTGGCTCATCTGCTCGGGGATGCTGTCGGGCTTGGTGGGCACATAGTGGATCCACTTGGCGTTCATCTGCTTGGCCGCGGACTCGGCGCCCAGGCGGAAGGCCTGGAAGAAGGGATTGGTCTGATTCTTGGTGAACACGGCCAGCACTTCCCCGCCCGATGTCTGCGCGCCCGCGCTCGACGCAAGACCCGCCGCCAACAGGGACCCGACTACCAGTAGAGCTTTCATTTCTTGTCTCCTTTGTTTGAAAGATTATCCAGATACACAGCTGCGATCACGATCAGACCTGTCACCAGCGGTTGCCAATTGGCATTGATGGACAACAGGTTCATGCCGTTCAGGATCAGGGTCAGGATCAAGGCCCCGATCAATGTTCCGGTAATGGTGCCGACGCCCCCGAACAGCGAGGTGCCGCCGATCAGCACCGCGGCGATCGCCGGCAGCGTCATCGATTCGCCAATGTCGCCCTCGGCGGAATTCAGGCGCGCCAGGAAGATCAGGCTGGCCAGGCCCGCCATCGCGCCGCTCATCACATAGGCCAGCACCAGGCGGCGGTTCACCGGAATGCCCGACAGGCGCGCCGCCTCCCGATTGGCGCCGACGGCATAGATCTCTTGCCCCCAGCGGGTTCTTTGCAGGAACACCGTGCCCAGCAGCAGGAAGCCCAGCATCAGGAACACCGGAATCGGGATGCCCCAGGCGTAGCCGCTGCCGATGGCACGAAAATCGGCCGGGAATCCATGAATGGTCTGCCCGCCCATGTACCAGTAGGTGACACCGTGCAGGATCCAGAGCATCCCGTAGGTGGCGATGAACGGCGGGATGCGCAGCAACGCGATCAGTCCGCCGTTGGCCAGCCCGATCAACAGGCCGCTCCCCAGGCCGACCGCGAAAGCCAGGGCGATCGAACCGGTGGACTTGATGACCGTCGCGGCCAGGCAGGCGGAGAGGCCGATGTTCGCGCCCACCGACAAGTCCAGTCCTGCTGTCAGGATGACGATCGTCAGCCCCGAGGCGAGCAGGAACAGGAGGGCGGTCTGGCGCAGCACGTTGAGGATGTTGTTGGACGTCAGGAAGGCTTCGGTGGTCAACGACAGGGCGACGACGATGATCGCCAGCGCGATCAGGCGCAAGAGCGTCACGCGAACCGAGGCCGGCAGGGCTGCCCAGCCGGTTTCCTGGCGCGTCCTGGGTGCCGGGGCGGATTGCTCAGCCATGTTTATGTTCCCGCAGTCCATCCACCATCAGGGCCAGGATCACCAAGAGTCCGATCGCGGCCACCTGGACCGCCGAGGTCACGCCCATCAGGTTCAGGCCATTGCGCAGCACGCCCACCGCAAGCACACCGATCACGGTGCCCCACAGCCAGCCCTTGCCCTTCTCGAACGATGTGCCGCCCAGCGCGACCGCGGCGATGGCATCGAATTCCATCCCCAGGGCCGCGGTGGGATGCCCGGAACTGATCCGGGCGGTCAGCAGGACGGCGGCGATAGCGCACATGACGCCGGCCAGCACATAGACCGAGACCAGCACCCAATCGGCGCGGATGCCAGCCACGGTCAGGGCCTCCCGGTTGCCGCCGAGCGCGATCACATGGCTGCCCCAGGGGGTGTGGTAAAGCAGGACATGGAACACGCCGCAGGCGACGATGGCGATCCAGAACGGGATGGCCATGCCCAGCCATTCCCCGGAGTAGAAGGACAGGATCTGCTGGGGGATCCCCACCACGCTTTGTCCGTCGGTCACCAGGAGCGCCGCGCCCTGCGCTATTCCCAGGGTGCCCAGGGTGGCCACAAACGGCGGGATGTGCAGCCTGCAGATGATCAGCCCGTTCATCCATCCGAATATCGCGCACAGCAGCAGCACCGCCAGGAATGCCGGCCACAGCATCCCGGTCTTGACGGCAAGCGTGGCCAGCACCACGTTGGCCAGCGTCAGCAAGGCCCCCATGGAAAGGTCGATGCCCTCGGTCAGGATGATGAGCGTCATCGGCAGGGCCAGAAGGAGCAGGATGGTGGACTGCTTGACGATGTTGCTCAGGTTGGCCGCCGAGGTGAAATTGTCGTTGGCGAAGGAAAAACCCGCGAACAGCACCAGCAACACCAGCGAGGCGCCCACGGAATTGCCCTTGCGCAACCTGCGCATGAACAGGGCGGAAGAATCAGGCATGTGCATCATGCACCCCCAGTGCCAGGACCGCCTCTTCGTTGATGCCTTCGCGCTTGAGCTCTCCGGCGATCATGCCGTCGCGCATGACATAGGCGCGGTCGCACACCTTGACGATCTCGGATAGTTCCGATGAGATCATCAGGACGGCGGCGCCCTGCTTGACCAGGCCGTCGATGAGCGCAAAGATCTCCGCTTTCGCGCCCACATCGATGCCGCGGGTGGGCTCGTCGAAAATGAAAAGCCGCGACTGCGCGGAGAGCCATTTGCTGATCACGATCTTCTGCTGGTTGCCGCCCGAGAGGAACTGCACCAGCTGGTGCGCGCCGGGCGTGACCACGCGCAGCCTCTTGATCAGGGCGTTTGCCTGCTCCACGTTTTTCGTCGGCGTGAACCAGCCCGACGGGAACAGCTTGCCCAGGCTGGCCATGGTGATGTTGTGCGCGCAACTCAGGATGAGCGCAAGGCCCTGTGATTTGCGGCTTTCGGGGATGAGCGCCGCGCCGAGTTCGATCGCGCGCAAGGGCCCGCCATCCTGCGGCTGGCCGTAAATCCTGATGCTGCCGCTGGTAACCGGGTCGGCGCCGAAAATCGCCCGCGCCACCTCGGTGCGGCCGGAGCCCACCAGGCCGGCCAGCCCGACGATCTCGCCGACACGGACCTCGAGACTGACGCCCTTGACTCCGGAGGGGGTGTGCAGGTTCTCCACCTCGAGGGCCACCTGCTCACCTTGCGGATGAAAGGTGCGCGCATAGGCCAGGTCGACGCGCTTGCCCACCATCAGGCTCACCAGTTCGTCCTGGGTGGTTTCGGAGGGCCAGCGCGACGCCACCTTCTTGCCGTCGCGCAGCACCGTGATGCGATCGCCGATGGCGAACACCTCGGCCATGCGGTGGCTGATGTACACCATGGCCACGCCGCGCGCCTTGAGTTTGGCGATCATCTCGAACAGCTTGGCCGTCTCCTTGTCCGACAACGAGGCGGTGGGCTCGTCGAGCACCAGGATGCGGGCGTCCTGTGACAGGGCCTTGGCGATTTCCACCATCTGCTGTTGCGCCACGCCCAGGCCCGCCAACTCGGCGTCCGGGTCGATCGCCATGTCGAGTTCGTCGAGGATGCGCTGCGCCTCGGCGCGCATGCGCGCCCGGTCCACCAGGCCGGTCCAGCGCTGTCTGAACTCGCGGCCCAGAAAGATGTTCTGGGCCACGCTCAGATGCGGCACCAGCGTGAACTCCTGGAAAATCACCGCGATGCCATAGGCCTTCGCGTCGGCAGGCTCGGCGATGCGCACCGCATTGCCCTCATGGAAGAATTCTCCGGCGTCGGCCTTGTAGGCGCCGCACAGGATTTTCATCAGCGTCGATTTGCCGGCGCCGTTCTCGCCCAGCAGGATGTGCACCTCGCCGCCATGGAGCGCGAACGACACGTCGTCGAGCGCCTGCACTCCGACGAAGGCCTTACTGATGCCGCGCAGTTCCAGAACCGGGGCGGACTCAGACACTGGCGTGCTCCCTGCGGAAGATCTTGCAAACAAGGGATGCGCCAGCCAGGCGGCCGGACACCAGGAATTTTCGCGTCATGTCATCCACGGATGGCGTTCAGAACAAGGGGGAGAGCTGCTTGCCCGGTGCGGGGGCAAGCCAGTGCGAACGCCTGGACACGACCAGTGGATCAGTGGCGGCCGAGAAGGCGTTCCAGCGCGCATGCCCGGCAAGCTGGTCCCGCCAGCTGCCGGCCTGGTCCTGACTGGCGTGCCAGCGCAAGACCGTGACCTCGTGCAAGCGCCCGACCAGGTTGTAGAAGACACCGATCAATCGCTGCGTTGCAAGCGGGGCGGCTTGCAGCCCCTCTTGTTGCCATGCCTGCCAGTAGGCCGGCAGGCTGCCGGGGCGCAGTTGCAGGACTTCCATTTCAACGCATGACGCGCCGGGTTGGGCGCCGGTGTCGATCGGCGCATCGCCGGGCAACCAGTCCGATGTCGCGCTCCAGATCGGATTGAGATCGCCGATCGGCGCATGCATCAGGAACTTGTTTTCCTGCGTCGACAGGAGTGCCCGCACCTTCTTGAAATAAGGGGTCAGGGCTTCGACGTGATAAAGGCCGTGCAAGCGGTCATGCCAATCCTCGTAGCTGTCGAAACGCCACCAGTGGACGATGACGTCCTGATCGTTGATGCGCGTGGAAAAGTAACCCATCAGGCGTTCCATGATGGGCCGTACCAGTTCAAATCCGCGTTCGTGCTGAAGTTCCCAGAAGCGCCCGGCATTCTCGGATGTCAGGGTGTAGATGCGTTGCTCGAATAACAAACCCGTTCCTTTCAAGCGCCCCAGGATGTCAGCGGACCAGCGTTCCGGACGTGGGCGAGGAAAGTATCACAGCTTGCGGCAGACTCAAAACACCCGGTGCGCGCGTATCGCGCAGGGGCCATCTCCTGCGACTGAAACGACGCACAAGCGGGTACTGGCGCTGCGCGACTTCGAGCACGACATTGATGCACTGCCGCATGGCTACTGCCGGCCTGCGGACTGTTCGGGGCCTATCCCTCGGTTGGGCCGCAGCGGCTCACATGTGTAACAAGGACCTTCCGAAGACGGCCATTCATGATGAACGATGCACGCCGCAATAGTCATAAGAGAACTGCGTCGCCGCCGAGTTACAACACGGCCACCGGTAACGTCGCCTGGAAATGCAAGGGGCAACCAAGCGAACACATGCCGCCGACCTGCACGTGAACACTCCTTTGGCGAATCGCTCGCGGCTCCGGGCTTTCGCGCAGTTCAAGAGAAGCGATTGGCTGGACTAGTGAACCGCCTTGGATGCGCCCAGGTGAATGGCATGCGCATAGGTTCCAGGCGAGAAGCCAGGATTGCTGCGGATGTAGTGCTCCTTGATCGCATCATAGTTGGCGCTCTTGGCCACGAGTGCGTCACCCACCTCGTAGTTCGAGGACATCAGTGCCTTGGAACGCAGTATCCAGTCTGCAACCTCCTCCCGCGATGAGGACGAGAAAACCTCGTACGGATCAATTTGTCTCTCAAGTGCGAGTGGTCCAAACCGGGTGTTGTAAAAAACGACCATGAATATGCCGTCCGGCAGGTTCACGGCCATTGCATCATCGATGGTTTTCTGCCGGTACCACTTCTCCGCTTCTTCGGATGATTTCAATTCCGACTTCTGGACCTTCGATGCGTTCTTCGACGCAAGTATCTTCTGCATCGTCTCCGGATCATCAATGATCCAGCCCCTTGCGTACCGGTCAAACGGCTTCATCACAACAAGAATTGGTTTCATGCTCTCACGGCCCTGCCCCAGGGATCAAATCAACACGCCCACCACGCAGCCACAGGACAAGGTGGCCAGCGTACCCGCGACGAGGGTGCGCGGCCCGAGTTCGATGATTTCGGCGCGGCGTTCCGGCAGCATGGTCGCGATGCCGCCGATCATGATGCCCAGGCTGCCAAGATTGGCGAAGCCGCACAGGGCATATGTCATGATGATGCGGCTGTTCGGCGAAAGCGCCTCGGGCGGCAAGGCCGCGAGATCGATATAGGCGATCAGTTCATTGAGGACGACCTTGGTGCCCAGCAGCGCGCCGGCGGTGCCTGCCTGGTCCCATGGCACGCCGGCCAGCCAGGCCAGCGGTGCCATCACCAGGCCAAGCAGACCCTGGAGCGACCAGGGCGCGCCGGTATGGGGGAGCAACGCCAACAGCTGGTTGGCCAGGGCCACCAGGGCCACCAGGACGATCAGCATGGCAACGATGTTCAAGAGCAGCGCCAATCCCTCGCTGGTGCCGCGCGTGATGGCATCGATGCTGCTGGTGTCGGCTTGCGGCAAGGTCGCGTCGCGCCCGGTAGGCGCACCTTCCGGCGGCACCATCAGCGCGGCGAACGCGATCGCGGCCGGTGCGCTGATGAACGAGGCGGCGAGTATGTGCCCCAGGGCGCCAGGCACTTGCTGCGACAGGATGCCGGCATAGAGCGCCATGACGGTGCCCGCCACGCCCGCCATGCCGGCGGAGAGGATGATGAAAAGCTCGCCGCGCGAAACCCGGGCGAGGTAGGGCTTCACGAGCAGGGGTGCCTCGACCATGCCCACAAACACGTTGGCGGCGGTGGAAAGGCCGACCGCACCGCCCACCCCGAGCACTTTCTCCAGCAGCGCCGACATCAGGCGCACCAGCAGCGGGAGCACGCGCCAGTGGAACAGCAGGGCCGACAAGGCGCTCATCACCAGCACCACCGGCAGGGCGCGAAAGGCGAGCACGAAGCTCGCGCCGGCCGCCGTCTCGGCGTAGGGCAGGGGCGCGCCGCCCAGAAAGCCGAACACCATCGAAGTGCCGGCGCGTGTGGCCGCCTCCACCGCAAGCATCGCATCGTTGAGCGATACGAACGCCGCGCGGACGACGGACGACTTCAGCAAGACCGCTGCGAGGGCGACCTGCAGCGCCACCCCTCCGAAAACGGTGCGCCACGGCACGCCGCGCTTGTTTTCGGACATGAGCCAGGCCAGTGCCAGGAACGCGGCGTAGCCGATAAAGGGCTGGAGGAGGGCGATCACGATCCGGGGGACCGCCGGGTGGTAGTGCGGATTGCGCGAGTGCGGAGGCGGTGCATGGGCACATGGTACCGAAACGGCAATCCTGCCGGGGTTCAAACACCTGCGACCCGGATACGAGGGAACTTGTTGCGGGATCGTGGACGGATCACCGCGCTTCGATGTCGGTGTCGGCGGCGAGAACCAGGCTTCCGGTGACGATCGTGATGGTCGCCAGCCCAACCCCCACCAGGATTCCGAAGGACAATCCGAAGACGGCGATGGAGGACAGGACCACGGCGATGCCGGCGGCGGGTGCGATGAAGGCGTTACGGAGTTTCATGATGGTTCCCCTCGGAATCCGGTGTTCGATGTTGCGATCGGGACTGCGTGTGTGAATGAACCTGCGATGGCTCATTTGTACGCTTCAGGGGGAGCGCCCGAAAGGTGACGCCTGGTGACGCCGGTGCGTTCACGCACCGCGGTATGGAAAGCATCCCACAATCTGTGACAAATGCCACACAAGTCGCAACGGCATCTCTCTCCCTTCTCGGCGAAGAGCCGCTCTTTTCGCGCCGGTGACAATCCTGTCATGTTGCCTTGATAAGGTTGCGCCCACCCACTTGAAGGAGATTGACTTGGAGATCCCCGTTTTCTACGCCCGCAGCCTGTTTTTCAACGTCGACGGCGTTCCGGTTTCGCTGGGAAACTGCGATTCGGACGAGGTGCCGGCCTGCGCCGCCTGGGACGTTTCGCCGCCGCGCAAGTTCGACGCCGAGTCGGCGCGTCGTTACGGTGCGCCGATTTCCCTGCGCCGCTTCCACGCGATGGTGACGGACGTCTTCGCCGGCGCCTAGGCAGCGCGCAAGGCCGCGCTTGCGAGAGCCCGGGCGCCGTTACTCACTGATGAATGGTCTGAAGTCCCGGTAGCAGGTCACGCCGGGGTGATTGATATTCAACCGGCGCCAACCACTGCGTCAAGGCAGGCTAAAGCGGCTTCAATCCGTCAAAAGAATCCATGTAACCGTAGAGTGCTACCGAGCCGCCGGTGTGCAGGAAGACGATATTCTCGCCCTTCTTGAAATGACCATTCCGGCACAGGTCGATCAGACCGGCCATGCCTTTGCCGGAATACACGGGGTCGAGCAAGATGCCTTCCAGTCGCGCCATCATGGTCACCGCTTCAATCATGCCCGCCGTGGGTATGCCGTATCCGCCACCGACGTAGTCGCAATTGGCTTTCACGCTTTCGCGGCTGACGCTGCCTGGCACACCCAGCAGGTCCACAGTCTTGGCGGCCAGGTTGTAGACGTTGGTTTCCTGGGCTTCCCGCGGTGCACGTACGCCGATACCAAGCACCGGTATCTGGCTGCGTGTGCCTTCAAAACCGGCGACCAGACCGGCCTGTGTGCCCGCGCTGCCGGTGGCGTGAACCACGCAACTCACATTCAAGCCCAGGTGATTGAACTGGTCGACCAGTTCCAGCGCACAGACCACATAGCCCAGCGCACCAATCGGATTGGAGCCGCCGCCGGGGATGATGTAGGGCTTTTGGCCCTTGGCGCGCAGTTCATCGGCCAGCCTGGACATCGCGGCATTCATGTCGGTACCGCCCGGCACTTCCTGCACATTGGCGCCATAGAGGTGGTCGAGAAAAACATTACCAGACCGTTTGTAGTTTTCGGCCGTGTAGCCGGTGCGGTCTTCCAGCAGGATCTCGCACTTCATGCCCATTTTCGCGGCGATGGCGACCGTCTGGCGGGCGTGATTGGACTGGGTCGCCCCTTGCGTGATGATGGTGTCGGCCCCCAGTTTGAGCGCATCGGCCATCAGGAATTCAAGCTTGCGGGTCTTGTTGCCACCGCTGCCCAGTCCGGTGCAGTCGTCACGCTTGATGTACAGGTTGGGGCCGCCCAGGGCCTCGGTCATGCGGGGCATGAACTCAAGCGGTGTGGGGCCGTGGGTGATGCGAACGCGGGGAAATCCGGTGAGCTTCAAGGACGCTCTCCTTTATGGTCGGAACGGGTTGGGGGGCTGAAGTCAGTTGACGGCAGCGGCGAGGCGGCTGGCCGCGGAGACGATTTTTCCTATCAGGACGCAGTCGTCGTCGGTCAGTGATATCGGCGTGCGCAGATCCAGCAACTGATCCAGCACTGCCTTGGATTTGGGAATGTCCGGCCGGCTTGCAAGGTAATGCCAATGTTCATAATTGCTGGTGAATGCAACCGGTGCGGGCGTACCAAACCATTTGATGTAAAGCCCGCGCAAATCGCATTCCTTCAGAAAACGCTCGATCTGCTGCAGCTTCAGGTTCAAGGTGAATTGAATCGAGCTCGCCACAAACTCTTCCCTGGCATCGCGCGCCGGAATTGAAACATGTTCGGCCTTGCCCAGTTCTCGTTCCAGCGTCGCGTAGATGTGGTTCCAGCGCAGCCCGCGTTCGGCGAGTTGGCCCAATTGCGGGCGCAACAGGCTGGCGGCCAGATTGGACATGCGCATGCTGAAGTTGGGCGTGACGTACTTCCAGCGCTCGAAGACCTGGGCGGCGGGCTTCAGGACGTGCTGGTCGTACATCATGTAACAGCCCGACATCAATATCGCCTGCGCCGCGACGTCATCGTCATCGGTCACCAGCAAGCCGCCTTCGCCGGAGTTGATGTGCTTGTAGGTTTGCGTGCTGTAGCAACCCACCTTGCCCCATGTGCCGGTGGGCTTGCCTTCCCACCTGGCCCCCATGGTGTGCGCGCAGTCCTCGATGATCGCGACTCCGTAGTAGTCGCAAATGGCCCGCACTTTCCTCAAGTCGGCGATATGGCCACGCATGTGTGAAAGCAGGAAGACCCTGGCGCCACTGGTCGCCGCCTTGCGCTCCAGGTCGGCCAGGTCGGTGATGTAGTCGGCGGTGGTCTCGATCAGAACCGCGTCGGCGCCCGCATGCGCGATCGCGCCCGGCACGGGCGAGAGCGTGAAGGTGCTGGTCAACACCTTGTCGCCCGCCTTCACGCCCAGCGCCTTGAGGGCGATGAACATGGCGGCACCGCATGAGCTGATGGCCACGCAGTATGTGCTGCCCACATAAGCGGCGTACTCCTGCTCCAGCAGCGAAGGCTCGGGGTGGCCCACGCCTTGCTCGCCGTAGCGATGCAGGCGGCCCGAGCGCATCAAGGTCACGGCACGCTCGATCGCCTCTTCCGGAATCGGTTCGGGTGCGCTCAGGTCCTTGCCGAACCAGAGCCCGTCATGCCCGGGCGGCACGGTTGATGTTGGCGTTGTCACGGATGAAGACATGGCGCGATCAGTGCTGATGTCCGCCGAGCGACCCCAGCTCGAAGGATTCCTGCGGGAAGTATTTTTTCAATCGGATGTCGCCGGTACGCGCATGCCCTTCCATGCCTTCCAGGCGGGAAATTCTCGCGGCAACCTGGCCGACGGCGCGGCTGGCACCTTGCGTCAGGCGCTGGTAGGTCACGGTCTTGATGAACTTGCCCACGCTCAGGCCGCCCGAGTAGCGCGCCGCGCCGCGGGTCGGCAGGATATGGTTGGGTCCGGCGCATTTGTCGCCATAGGCTACGGTGGTTTCTTCCCCCAGAAAAAGCGAACCGTAGTTGGATAAATTGGCCAGCCACCAGTCGAGGTCCCTGGCAAACACCTGCAAATGCTCGGGCGCGTACCGGTCGCTGACCTCGATCATTTCTTCCCGGCTGCCTGCCAGCACCACCTCGCCATAATCACGCCAGGCGGCGGCGGCCGCGTTGCGCGCCAGTTCGGGCAGGGCGGCAATCACAGACGGCATGATCTCGATGACTTGGCGTCCCAACTCGCGGGAAGTGGTGAACAGCCACACGGGGGAATCCGGGCCATGCTCGGCCTGGCCTGCGAGATCCGCCGCGACCAGGTTCACGTCGGCGGTTTCATCGGCAATGATGGCGGACTCGGTCGGGCCGGCCACCACGTCGATGCCGATGCGGCCAAACAGGGTGCGCTTGGCCTCCGCCACGAAGCGGTTGCCGGGGCCGACGATCACATCGGCGGGCTTGGGCGAGTACAGGCCGTATGCCATGGCCGCGATGCCCTGCACCCCGCCAAGCGTCAGAACGACATCCGCACCGCAGAGCTTCATGGTGTGCAGGATGGCGGGGTGAACGCCGGCGTCCTGGTGCGCGGGGGAGGTGGCCACGATGTTGCGCACGCCCGCGACCCTGGCGGTACACACGCTCATGATGGCCGAGGCCGCATGCGCGTAACGACCGCCCGGGACGTAGCAACCCGCGGTATGGACCGGGATCAGCTTTTGCCCGGCCGTCAAGCCGCTGATCAGCTCGACTTCAAATTCGTGCAGCGACTCGCGCTGGCGCTGGGCAAAATCCCTTACCCGCGCGTGTGCGAAGGCGATGTCGTCACGGACGCCCTGCGAAAGCTTCCTGGTCGCATTCGCGAAGTCGTCTTCGCTCACCACGATGCCGCCCTTCCAGCCGTCGAAGTCGCGCGCGTACCTTTCAACCGCTTCCCGGCCATTCTTTTGTATGTCAGTCAGCAAGCGCTGTACCGTCTCGGAGGTCGCGTTGTCGATTTCCTCTTGCGGCGGGGTGGCTTTTTTCAGATATTCGATCGTCATGCGATGCTTTCAACGAGGCCTGCGCCGGATCACCCGCGGCCCTTCCAGGGCACGACGCGGCGTTCGACAAAGCGCACCAGATGGTCAAAGGCGTAGGCAATCGCCGCGATCACCACGATGCCCATGATGACGATGGGCGTCTGCAGGAACCTGGAGGCTGACAAAACCATGTATCCCAGGCCGGAAGTGGCGGCGACCATTTCGGCTGCCACCAAGGTGGTCCAGCCGAATCCGATGCCCACACGCATGGCGGTGAATATCTCCGGCATGGCGGACGGCAAGACCACCAGGCGAATCACCTGCCAGCGCGTGGCGCCGAACGAATAGGCCGCATGAATCTGCTCGATTGCTGCCGACTTCACACCCGCCCGCGCTCCCAGAACCATCGGCGCGAGCACCGACGAGAAGATCAGCAAAACCTTGGACAATTCGTCGATACCAAACCAGATGATCATCAACGGCAGATACGCAAGCGGCGGAATGGGGCGGTAAAACTCGATGGGGGGATCAAAGATGCCGCGCGCGACCGGACTCATGCCCATGGCTATGCCGAGTGGAATGCCAATGACGCAGGCCAGCACGAAGGCGCCAAAGACGCGCAGCGTGCTGATCCAGATATGCTCCCAGAATCCCACGCCTGTGAAGCCTTCCTTCATTACGTCGAAAAGGGCGTTCACCACACCCATGGGCGAAGGCAGGAAGAGCGGCTTTATGTAGCCCGAATAGGTGACAAACCCCCAGAAAGCGATCAACAGCACGATCACGACCGCGCTGATCTTGTAGCTTTCCCCCTGGCCGGGAACGCCATATATTTCGCCGGGCCTGGCAGGTTTGGCTTTCATGAAACCACCCAGAAAGCCCTGGCCACTTGTTGATCGAGTGTTACTCATCTTGGGCTCCGGCTTCGTCAGTGAAGATGATCTTCAAGATTTTTTCCCTGAGGGCGATGAACTCCGCTGATGCCTTGATCTCGCGGGCATTGCCGCTCGCGAAATACTGCCGGCTGAATGGCAGGTCGAACACGTGTGAGATGCGGCCAGGGCGGGGCGACATCACGATCAACCTGGTACCCATGAACAGCGCTTCCTCCACGCTGTGGGTGATGAAGAACACCATCTTGCCGGTGTCCCGCCAGACCTTCAGGATCAACTCCTGCGCCCGCTCGCGCGTCAGCGCATCGAGCGCGCCAAGCGGCTCATCCATCAACAGGATGGCCGGGTCGCTGGTCAGCGCCCGGGCAATGCCGACGCGTTGCTGCATGCCACCCGACAACTCATAGGTGGCCGATTGCTCGAACTGCTCAAGACCGAGCAGCTTGATGAAGTCCCTGGCGATTGCCTCGCGTTTATCCTTGTCATGCCCCTGGATTTTCAGGCCAAACGCCACGTTTTCCAGGACGTTCAGCCACGGCAGCAAGGCGTGCTTCTGGAAAACGACCGAGCGGTCAGCACCGGGGCCGGTGACCACTGTTCCGTCGAGGGAGATTTCGCCTTCACTGGGCGCCATGAATCCCGCAATCAGATTCAGCAGCGTCGACTTGCCGCAGCCCGATGCACCCAGGGCCACCACAAAGTCTTTCTCATGAATTTCAAGGTTGATGTTCTTGAGCGCATGAACAGGCGGTTTACCCTTGACCGGATAGAAAACCGACACATTTTTAATGGCGAGAGCAGTCATCGACAGCCTCAGAATGGGCAACCGAAGAGCTGACCTGGCACGCGCAGGTCAGCACTCGTGGTGGAGCGGCAGGTTTACTTGCCCGCCGCGGCTTTGGCAAACTCAGAGTTGACAAACTGGCTGTAGTCGTCCGCAGTTCTGTTGATTCGACCAGCACTCTTGAGGAATTCAGCGGTGCCTTTGATGGTTTTTGCTGCGCCACCACCCATCCAGTTGGCGGACATGGTCAGATCGCCGTCCGGGTAAATCGTGCCATCCAGCATGGGCACGACCGCAGCCGGTTGCACACCCACGTTCGCTGCAACAGCCCTGATTTTTGGTGAATCTGCATTCCATGCGGCCTTGTTCTTGTGGTAATCCGCATTGATCTCAAACACGGCCCTCAGGAACTTGATCAAGCCGTCGCGGTTTTCAGATGCGAACTTGGTATTCGCAACCCATGCGTTGAAGGTATGAAAACCCGCCGCCCTCGCTACGTCGCCCGCGGTGTACATCACCTTGCCGTTTTCACGCAACTTCGCCTGGACCGGAACCCACACGAAGGCGGCATCGATGGCGTTTTGTGCCCAGGCGGCGGCGATTTCATTTGGCGACATGCCCAACAAGGTAATGTCCTTCTCAGTCATGCCATTCATCTTCAACACGCCCATCAATGAGTAGTGGGCCGTTGAGCCGATCGGCGTCGCAATGCGCTTGCCTCTGAGGTCGGCAGGTTTGTCGATGCCAGAGCCATTTCGTGCGACCAATGCCTCGGAGGAATCAATGACCTTGCCGGCAGCGACCATCTGATACGGCAATCCGGTACTCAAGCCGGCTGACAGGGGAGAAGAGCCGATTTCAGAAATCTGAATACCGCCAGAGGCCATGGCAGCGTTGACTTCCGCACCGGAAGCGAACGTCCGCCACTCAATTTTCCAGCCGGTGGCTTTTTCAAGGCTTCCATCAGCGATGAGCGCTTTGTAGGGAACAGGATCACCAAAATGCCCGATCACCACTCTGGTTTGAGCTGCAATCTGGGAAACCGGGATCAGTGCCAGGGCCGCGCTGGCGAGAACCATTCTGAGCAGGTGTTTCATGACGTCCATTCTCCATTCGGAAGGATAGGTTGCAAATGAATTGGCGAGTTCAACTGGGCTCACTTGCAGACTCGCACGTGAACGGGCTCAATAATAGGTAAGTCCGTTTTTCGAAAGTAGTGCCAGATTGTTTTTTGTTTGATGCCAAAATGAACATCCCCGATCTTGACGTCTTGCGCAGGCACTACGTACCAAACTGGCGCAGAAAAGTGCGGGGAAAGACCCGGTTTGGTGCAAGGCGCCATCCGGGTGCCGCCCATCTTTCGCGATGAAGGGATTGAAAGCGTGAGACAAAAGCAGGAAGTCACGGATGTGTGGGCCAAGCTGTTTCCCAGATTTTCGGCGAGCAGCACAACGCTTCAAGGGCGCGTCAGGGAGATGATGGTGCATTCCATCCTGACCGGCCTGGTGCCTGCAGGCGCCAAGGTGCCACCCAGCCGTTCGCTGGCCGCTGCGCTTGGCCTGTCGCGAAACACGGTATCCCTTGCCTTGCAGGTGCTGGTCGACAAGGGCTTCCTGATTTCGACTTCGCGCAGCGGGCTGGTTGTCAATGGCGAGATCCTGCTGGGCCGGGCCAATCAGGCGGTGCCTCCCGCTGTCGTTGAGTCAGGCCTGCAATGGGATGCGCGGCTGGTTTCGCGCCTGGATCGTCAGCGCAACATCGTGAAGCCGGCCAACTGGCAAGACTATGCCTACGCCTTCATCTATGGCCAGTTTGATTCCAGCCTGGTGCCGCTCAAGGACTGGCGCGCCTGCTCGCAGCAGGCGCTGGCCGTGCCGGCTGTAAAGAAATGGTCGCAAGACCATATCGACCGCGACCTCGAAGCGCTGGTGGATCAGATTCAGCATCGACTGCTGCCTGCCCGCGGCATCATGGCGGGGCGCGATGAAATTCTCGTCACTGCGGGCGCGCAGATGGCTGTATACCTGTTGGCCAACGTGCTGATGGAAAGGAAGACCGTTGTCGGCATCGAGAACCCCGGCTACCCGGATGCGCGCAACAATTTCTCGCTGCGCAGTGACCACGTCAAGGCGCTGCCGATTGATGCCGATGGCCTGATCGCATCGCGCGCCATGGGTCAATGCGCCTATGTTTATGTGACGCCGAGCCACCAGTGCCCGACAACGGTCACGATGTCGCTTCAACGGCGCCAGGAGATTCTCGATCTGGCCAAGAAGCGTGATGTGGTGCTGCTGGAGGACGACCACGAGAGTGAACTGAACTTTTCGGGCCGGCCGCTGCCCGCGCTGAAAAGCTTGGACACCGATGGCCGCGTCCTTTACATCGGCAGCTTGTCCAAAACGCTGGCGCATGGATTGCGGATTGGCTACATCGTGGCGCCAGCCGCGCTGATACGTGAATTGCGGGCGCTACGGCGCCTGATCATGCGCCATGTGCCCGCCAACAACCTGCACACGGCGAGCCTGTTCATCGCGCAGGGACACCACGATGCGTTCATTCGCAAATTGAACGTTACGTACCGTGAGCGTCGCGAGATCCTGAACAGGGCCTTGTCGAAGCATTTGCCGGAGTTTCACGTTGCGCCTTCCCAAGGTGGCTCGGGCGCCTGGATCAAGGGGCCTGAGGGGCTCAACAGCCGGCTATTGGCGGAGCGCTGCGCCGCCCGTGGCGTACTGATCGAGCCTGGCGATATTTTCTTCAGCAAAACGACGAACAGGAACCAGGCGCATTTTCGCCTGGGCTATTCCGCCATTCATGGCGGCTTGATCGATGCCGGCGTGCAGGAAATTGGTCGCGCATTCAATGAAAGCCGAAGTCGCCCTGGCCTTCGCAGACGCTGATGTCCCTGAGATGTTGCCTCGACTCCCCGATACTCACTCACGAATCCCGGCGATTCCGGCCCCTCAGGCGCGGCGCAGGCGCCGTGCTGCCGTTCCCGGCATGGCCAGCCCCGCCAGCGTCATTGCCCAGTCCGCCGGCTCCGGCACGGCAGGGGTGAGCAGGAAGATGTGGGTCTGCCAGCTGGCGCTCGCGGCTTAGTAAGCCTGACGCGGCAACCAAAGACGTGTGTGGCAGCGTCATCTACAAGTTGGCCAGCCTGACAGGCTTGGTGTTGAGCTACGACAAAGGCGCTGCGCACAGGCGGCATCGCAAGCGCACGCGCAGAGAACCAATTCTGCACCGACCCGGGCCTCCCGCCCGGCGGCGTTCAGGCGCGCACTCGGAGAAGGGCGCGCGTCAGACGCGTGGCAACTCCGAATATTTCTTGGGTTCCCAGTACGAGTTGACTTCGTTCTCCCACGCTTGATCGGCCATGTTGGGCCAGTGTTCCTTGTTGAAACCGGGGGCTTGCTTGAGCCGATCCTTCTCCACGTTCAGCGTGAAGCGCTTGTTCTCGGTGTCAAGGGTGAGTGCCGCCCATGGCACGGCGAACAGTTTCTCGCCCATCCCCATGAAGCCACCGAACGCCAGCACCGCGTAGCCGATTTTGCCGCTGCGCATGTCAAGCATGATTTCCTTGATATCCCCCAGACTCTCGCCCTTGGGGTCGCACACGTCGTTGCCGATCAGGGTCTCGGCGCCCATCATGTCGGGGCCGGGGCCGTGATGCGCGTCCGGACCAGGTGTTTTCTGTCCCTGATTCTTGTAGATGCC
This sequence comes from Burkholderiales bacterium, assembly GCA_965279115.1. Classification (GTDB taxonomy): domain Bacteria; phylum Pseudomonadota; class Gammaproteobacteria; order Burkholderiales; family JAEUOS01; genus JAEUOS01. The sequence goes on along the minus strand of OZ257137.1, from coordinate 13,674 downwards.
GTAGCTGTCGCGTTCTTCGTAGTTCATATGCAACTCCTGTCGCAATCGGTTCAGGCGGACTTCTTGATGTCGTTCTTGATGTCGCCGTAGGCGGCCTGAACCTTGCCGACCACGTTTTCTGTCTTGCCCTTGTGCTCAAGCTTGGTATTGCCGACCAGCTTGCCGGCGGCTTCCTTCACCTTGCCCGCGGTCTGCTTGACACGTCCTTTGACTTGATCCTTGTTCATGAACTGCTCCTTGCAATGTGTGTGTGATTGGCGTGAGCGCCCACGTGTTGCGGGCGTTCCACAGGCAGGGTAGGCGTGCGTGCGTTCCGGGTCTGTATGGCCGCGCACAGATCCCTGCGTCCGGCGCGAACGCACAATGGCCAGATGTTGAGGCTGTTGACCATTGGCACGGATGCGCGCCCTTCCGCCGACGTTCCCGCGATCGCCGAGAAACTATCGAAGAGCTTGGGCGGTGTGCCAGTGGCTGGGGCGAACGGGTTCCCGGATTTCAGCCGCCGCGCAACGCCCCCAGATACCAGTCGAGGATCTGCTCGCCGTCCCAACACACCACGCCGGGTCGCGCCAGCAGGTCCACATAGGTCCGCTCGACGTCGGCGAAGCGGTGCGGCGAGCCCGACAGGTAGGGATGGTGCGCGATCGACATGATCTTGGGCCGCTCCGCCGCCTCGGCGTAGAGGCACTCGAAATACGCCAGCGAGCGGGTGTGCAATTCGGCCGAGGGATGGTGCTGCAGGGCCATGGTGACGATGTCGTGCAGCTCGAAGTTGTACGGCAGCGCCACCACGTCCTTGTGGCGCGTCTTGAGGGTGACGGGTTCGTCGTCGCAGGCCCAGTCGCCGATGTACTCGATGCCGCATTCGCTCAGATGGTCGAGGGTGTCGAAGGTCTGCGTCAGGCCGGGGCCGAACCAGCCACGCGGCCGCTTGCCGGAAAACTTCTCGATGATGTCGAGCGACTTCTCGATCACCCCGCGCTGGTCTTCCAGCTTGTGCATGGGCTGCTGGTCGTAGCTGTGTGCGTTGAGTTCCCAGCCGCTGTCCAGGCAGGCACGGATCGCCTCGGGATAGGTTTCGCAGCTGCGCGCGTTGAGCGTGACGGTGGGCCGCACGCCGAGGCGGTCGAACATCTTGCGCAGGCGCCAGAAGCCGACCCGCATGCCGTATTCGTGCCAGCTCCAGTTGGGATGGTCGGGCTGCTGCGCCTGTCCCTGCGGCGGCGAAATCACCATGCGCGCCATCGGCCGGTTGATGTCCCAGTGCTCCAGCGCGAGCACCGGCCAAAGCACCAGCTTGACGCCGTCGGGCAGCCTGATGGGTGGGCGGCGGGAAACGGTGGAGTAAGGCAAGCGTTCGCCTGGCAGCATGGTGTTCTCCCTGGAAAGGTGGATCGCGGATGCGTCGCGCCGGACGTGGTTGCCGGCGGCCGGCCTGAAGGGTGAAACGTTACCATCAACACTGTGCCGGGAAAACCGGCGCAAATATTGGATCAAGGAACCGAGGCGAATCACAAGTGACCGATATGCGGATGCTCGTCTTGAACCATGAGAAGCTTCGTGTCGGCGCAGCATTGCCGGGAAGTCTGGAACCATGATGGGAAGATGTCGGAATAATCATTCCATCGGTCTTACTCCAGTTTGTAGCGGCACACGAAAATGAAACCCATAGTTGAAGCCGTCGGTGTTGCACACAGGATTCACGTCGAGCTTGGTGAGCAGCAACCTCGGGTCGGGCGCCCGTTGCGTGGACGGTTCGTTCTCGGCGGACGGGCTGCCGAGGGAGACGAATTTGTGGTCGGGTTGACGTGCCGCCGCGACTACTACGTTTGGGATCTGGACGAAAACCGCCAGGATGCAACGGACCTGGCGTTCGAGCAGCGCGTTTCCCTTCAGGCGGCTCGCGAGTCTGGGAAATTGGTGGTGCCGTTTGAGTTCGATTTGCATGCCACCGATCCGCCTTCCGGTGGGGGGTACGAGTCCGATGACGGCTACATCTGGCGCATGAGCGTGCGGGGCGTAGGCACAAACTCTTTCTACAAAGAGGCGACTGACTTCATCCTGCAAATCGGATCGGCCCCGCACGAGGAGGTGGTCGCAGCGCTGGCTGCCAATGAAACCCCTGAAGTGACAAAAAAGATCAAGGACCTCATGAGACGATCAGGTCGTTCCATGATGCCGCACCAACGCTTCGAGCTTGCGCAGCGGCCTCAACAACTGGAAATGGAACTTCAGACACAAGACCTCAAGGACCGGGTTCAGAGGGGCTGTATCTTCGCGTTTATTGCCGCGGCGTTTGGCGTGGTTGTGGGGATACCGGTTCTGTTCGTGGCTTTGCAAGTGCTGCGCAATCTGTATCAAAGCCTTTTTGGAGCTTGAGACTGAACCGACCCGAAAGTTGATGAGGTTCGAGTCCGTCGTGACAGTCGCGCACCGTTTCGTCGCCGCTTGTACGGCATGCCGACCTGCGGACTTTTTGATGCCGATCCCTCTGCCGCTTTGCAGCACGCGCATCAAATAGATCTGCGTAGCATGGCCTGGATGTGACTGTCGTCGCCCGCTGGTTCGACTTGTGGTCGCGACGATCCACCCGCATCGAGCGCACCGGTGCGATGCATGCACAAGAGCCGCATGGCCGGGGCCACCCTGGTGCCGCCCTCGAAATGCGAATGCGTCCGGATTGCGCACCGGATTGGCGCGGCGGGATGCGATGGCACATCAATTGCATCGCTCATTGCAGTGTGTTTTGGCCACCGGACCGGCGTACCGAATCAGGTTTTGGGCACGCCGCTGCACCGCGCGCGTGACGCATCTTGTATGGCTCAACGGGAGAATGAACATGGCAATCAACTGGAACCCCCGTCCAATGTCGCCTTCGGTTGGCTGCGAGATCACGGGAGCGGATCTGCGCGAGTTGGCTGGGCAGCGCGAAGTGAAGGCGCAGGTGGAGGCACTGATCCATCAGCACCAGGTATTGATCTTTCGCGACCAGCGGCTGACCCCGGACGAACTGCTCGCGTTCACGCGGCTGATGGGTGAGATCGACGGCTCGCATGTGCAGAGCGAGTTCACCCACCCGGACTACCCCGACATCTTCATCATCACCAACACGCTGCGTGAGGGCAAACCGTTCGGTACCAAGATGGTGGGCAACCATTGGCATACCGACTGGGCCTACAAGGCGCGGCCTGCCTCGTATACCTTTTTGTACGGCGCGGAAGTTCCGGCCACGCCGCACCACACGCTGTTTGCCAGCCAAAGCCGGGTCTACGACCTGCTGACGGAGGAAGAAAAGGCCGACCTGCGCGGCCGCCAGGCCTTCTACAAATACGAGAAGACCCACAACGCCAAGAACTGGTACCAGCCGCTGACCGAGAAGCAATTGGCCATGACGCCGGTGGTGGCCCATCCGATGCTGCGCATTCATCCCGGCACGGGCCGCGAAAGCCTGTTCGTCAACCGCGCCGACTGCGTGGGCGTGAGCGGCATGGGCGAAGACGAGGGCGTGGCCATGGTCAACGCCCTGGTCGAGCGCATCGTTGATCCGGCGCATGTGTATGCCCACGAATGGAAACCGCTCGACCTGGTGATGTGGGACAACCGCGCACTCCTGCACAGCGCCACGCCGTTCGACATGGAAAAGGACCGGCGCCTGATCTATCGCACCACCACGCTGGGCGAGAAGCCCATCGCCCCCGCCGCGGCCGAGCCCGCGCGAATGACGGCCTGAACCTGTTTTTCCTCACGAGACGGAGCCGAACATGCACAAGCTGAAGGGCGCACCGCTGACACGGTGGCAAGGAAGGCGCCGCGCGTTGCTGGCGTCATCGAGCATCCTGCTGGCCGCTTCGGCGGGCCTGCGTGCGCAGTCATGGCCCGCCAGGCCGCTGAAGTTCGTGGTGTCGTGGCCGGCGGGCGGCAGCGCCGATGTGGTGGGGCGCCTGGTGGCCGAGCGTCTCGGCAAGCGGCTCGGGCAACCCGTGGTGGTCGAGAACAAGGCCGGTGCCGGTGGCAAGATCGGCACCCTATCGGTGGTACGTGCCGAGCCCGACGGCTACACGCTGCTGTTCGCAGCACCTTCCGAGCTTTCGATCGCCGCGGCCACGGTGAGCACGATGCCTTACGACCCGGTGAAAGATCTGTTGCCGGTGATCCAGGTGATGGCAGGCCCCTACATGCTGGTGGCCAACCCGAACTACCCGCCCAACACCGTGGCGGAGATGAAGGAGTACGCCAAGGCCAATGCCGGCAAGGTCAATTACGCCTCGTTCGGCGGCAACACCCTGAACCATCTGTACGGCGAGCAACTCAACGCCGTGACCGGCATGGACAGCGTGCACGTGGCCTACAAGGGCGGTGCGCCGGCGGTGGCCGATCTGGTGGCCGGCCAGGTGCAGTACATGTTCGACAACGCGGCCTCGGTGATGCCGCTGGTCAGGAGCGGCAAATTGAAGGCCATCGCGGTGATGGCGCCGCAACGGCTGGCCATGTCGCCCGCGGTGCCAACCTTGGCCGAGGCCGGCGTGCCCGATTTCGGCTCAGGCACCTGGCTGGGCATTTTGGCGCCGGCCCGGACGCCCAGGGCCATCGTCGACAGGCTCCACGCCGAATTGGCGGCGGTGCTCACCTCTGCCGAGCTCGCCCGGGTGTTCGAAGAGCGTGGCATTCGGCCGATTGCCAGCACGCCCGACGACTTCGGCAACCTGATCCGCAGCGAAGTCGGCAAGTGGCAGACCCTGGTGGCGCGGCTCGGGCTGAAGATGGAGTGAAGGGCGGGGGCCGCGGCGGCCCAATCCGTAATTGCCGGTGGTGCCGCGTACATCCTTACGGGAACGAGTCGATCAACTTCAACGTAGATGCATCTTTCTTCCGCTTCCCCAAGAATGATTTCAAACGCGGTAGTGCCTTGCGCGAATGCCAACGCCGCTCCTCGACCAGGCGACGGACGGTACGTTGATATACGTCAGGTGGCGGTGGATTCACCAACCGATGGCGCATTTGGTTGCAGAAGTGACAGGCGGCAACGATGTTGGTGCGTGAATTGGCTCCGCCCTTCGACTTGGCGGCCAAATGCTCGGCCGTGCATTCCAGATGAGGGGCCATCTCTGGCGGAAGTTCGTGCAAGAGTATGGCGCTTTGGGATGGTCGGGCTGCTGCGCCTGTCCCTGCGGCGGCGAAATCACCATGCGTGCCATCGGCCGGTTGATGTCCCAGTGCTCCAGCGCGAGGACCTGCCAAAGCACTAGCTTGACGCCGTCGGGCAGCCTGATGGGTGGGCGGCGGGAAACGGTGGAATAAGGCAGGCGCTCGCCTGGCAGCATGGTGTCCTCCCTGGAAAGGTGGATCGCGGATGCGTCGCGCCGGACGTTGTTGCCGGAGGAAACCCCCTAACCGGCTTCACGATGCGTCAAGGCCGTGCGCGGTCGGTAGGCGCGGCATCCGCGCCATGGCTACCGGCGTATCCGGGTCCTCCAGGCTCGCGAGGGGTTATCCCATCAGATCTTTGACAGGTCCAGCGAGGAACGGGCGAACAATTCCTCCGCCGCGACTCGGCGCACCGACAGCCCCTGGCCATGGTGGTAATCGGCGAACTTGTCGATGACATGGCGGTTGGCATCCAGCCCGTAAGGCCAGTAGTCCTCGCCCATCAGGGTCTTCGCTTCGTTGTGATGATGCACCATCCAGGGCAGGCTGACGGCCAGGTGGCAGATCTCATTGAGTTCATGCACCGCCAGGGCCTTGGCCTCGAGGAACGCCTTGTAGACGCTGACGGCCAACCAGGGGTGCTGTTCGACCAGGGTCCTGCGGATGCCCACCATGTGCATGATGGGAAAGATCCGGGTGCGCCGGTAGTAGTCTTTCTCGTCCTGGATGTAGTCCTTGAACAGCCGTCCGACATGGGGCGCACCACGCAGGAAGCATGAGGGCGCGCGCGCGCCGATGTAGCCGTCGAGCTCGCCGGCCTCAAGCATGCCCGACAGGGTCTTGTCATCGGCAATCTGCTGCAGATCGACCGAATCGGGCAGCGAGATCGGCGCCCGCTCGCCGCGACCGGCCTCCTCGATGCCGCCACGCCGCCAGTGAATGTCGCTGGGCCTGACGCCGAACTCCTCTTCCAGGATGCCGCGTATCCAGACATTGGCGGTGATCTGGTATTCCGGTACGCCGATGCGCTTGCCCTTGAGGTCCTGTGGCCGGTCGATGCCCCGGTCGGTGCGCACGTAGATGCCCGACTGGCGAAACACCCGCGAAAGAAAGGCCGGCACCGCCACGTATTGGTTGTCGCCACGGGCCGTGGTCATCATGTGGCTGCTCATGGAGATTTCGGTGATGTCGAATTCGCCATAGCGGAAGGCCCGGTGGAAGGCCTCCTCGGGCTCCAGCGGCACGGCCGTGATGTCACAGCCCTCGACCTGCACCTGGCCATTGAACAGGGCCTGGGTCCGGTCGTAATTGCCGACCGACATGCTCAACTTGAGTTTGCTCATCATCAACCTTGGTGGGTGGTTCGGGATCAATCGACCTTCAGGTTCAGGCGCTTGGCCAGCGCGCCCATGCGGTCGATGTCGCTGTGGACCACCTTCTGGAACTGGGCCGGGTTTTCGTTGGCCGGGGTGTAGCCCAACTCCAGCAGGCGCTTTTGCATCTCGGGGCTTTGCACGATCTCGGCCACCACCTCGTAGATTTTCTGGCGCAGCGGCTCAGGCACGGCGGCCGGCACCGCCAGGCCCTGCCACTGTGACATCTGGAAATCGGCCGCGCCGCTCTCGGCGACGGTGGGCAGGTCCGGCAGGAAGGGCGCGCGCTGGCCCGAGGTGATGGCCAGGGCGCGCAGTTTGCCGGTCTTGAGGTGGCCCAGAGCGCCCGAGACGGTGACCACGCCGAAGTCGAGTTGGCTTCCCAGCAGATCGAGCAAAGCCGGGCCGCAACCCTTGTAGGGCACATGCGTGTTCTTGGTCTTGAAAGAGATGTTGAGCATCTCGCCGGCCAGGTGCGGCGCCGTGCCCGAGCCGCAGGAGCCCCAGTTAAGGGGTGCCTTGGAGGCGGCGATCAGGTCGGCCATGGACTTGTGCGGCGACTGGGCCGGCACCAGCACCACCATGGGCGCATAGGCGACACCGATGACCGGCGCCAGATCCTTCTTGGGGTCGTAGGTCAGCTTGGGATAGATGGCCGGCGCCAGCGCATAGGAGTCGTTGATCATCATTAACGCGGAGCCGTCATTCGGCCGGCCGGCCACATAGGCGGCCGCCAGGGTGCTGCCGGCGCCCGGTCGGTTTTCGACCACTGCCGTCATGCCGCGCTTTTGCAGTTCGGTGGCGAGCATGCGGGCCAACAGGTCCACGCCACCGCCAGGAGCGAAACCGACGGTGATCTGCACCGACTTGGGACCCCAAGTCTTGTCCTGGGCAGACACCCACGGCGAGCCCAACCATGCCGCGGCGGCCAGCGCGGCCGGCAGCCCCCAACGAACGAGACCGCGGTGGATAGCAACACGCATTTTCGATTTCCTTTGGACTGACGATGATGGGCCCAACACGCACCGATTATGCCATCGCGCCGCCGACCGGAAACGATCGGCTCGTATCGGCGGCAGTGCGGAGACGTGGCTGCGCGCTCAGACCCAGTACGACCTTTGGCAGGCACAAAGAGCCACGGTCCACCTCGACGGCTTAATCCCCACACCGCACCGACGTGCGGACTGACAGGTCGCGATGCTGACGCCGCTCAAGGCGCCATGGCGATGAGCACGCTGCAGTGCGCGTGGTCCATCAGGATCTTGCTGAGCGACCCGCGCCACCAACGCTGCGCCCAGGAGTTCGACTGGCGATGGCCGACGCAAACCAGGTCGGCCTTGATTTCCTTGGCACGCGCGCAGATCTCGTCGACCGGTTCGCCGTGCGCCACATGCCCGTCGGCGACCAACCCGCGTGCGCGCAGCTTGGCAAGGCCTTCGTCAAGCACATCCTGAAAGCGCTGGCGTTCCTTCTCGAACGTGTCTTCGATGATCATGCCTTCGGCCATCATGAGGCCCGCGTAGGTGGGTACGACGGCCAGAAGATGCACCTGCGCGTTGAGCCGTTCCGCAAGTTCGGCGAATTCGCGCAACGCGCGGCGTCCGGTTTCGGACCCGTCGTATGCCAGCAGTATCTGCCTGTACATGTTTACCTCTGGTTTGGACGCCTGGAAGGCAGTGTAACTTTTTCGGCCGCCGGGAAGAGGGCGCGTCGCTTCTATCGTCTACGCGGTTATCCTGAAACGGTGCCGACCTTGCTGCCTTGTTGGCCCGCGACTTGCATTACTCCGTTTGTCTCCTCCACCACTGAATAGTTGTGGACTTTAGCCCCGGCAGGGAAACCTCGCCGGGGCTTTTCTTTTCGGCGCATCGCCGCCCTTGCACCCTGAAGGAGCTGCGTGCCATTCGACCCCTGCAACCATTCCGGGAAGTCCGGAACGCGATGGGGAACGTATTTCGGCTGCAGGCGGGGGTGTATACGACTTTCGCGGCAATGTCGCCAGCGTGCCGCTTTTCGCGGGGTACAACAGCCCGGATCCGCAGTGGCGGTACGTCGCGGCGGATAATCCGCTGGGGTAGAACTGGCCGGGCACCGGTCCGGTGCGCATGCCCCACATGATGGCGCAAGGCGCGATCCCGTTCATCCTCACAAGTGGCAGGCCTGGGACCCATGCCGGCCTGAGGACTTTTCCATGCCGATCCTTCGGCACCTTCGCAGCGGCCGCACCAAAGAAAAAGGCCTTCCGAAGAAGGCCTTTCAAATCAACTGCTTGTATTGGCTCCCCAACCTGGGCTCGAACCAGGGACCTGCGGAGTGGGTGCCCTGATCGAACTTTGACCAGCCATGCTACGATCGAATCGCATGAATCTGCTTCCCCTCGCTTTCTAGTATCTCTATCAAGTCCTATGAAACGCAGGACTGTCCGTGTTCTCCTTCTAATGGCGGTGACAAGTCCTGTTGTGCTTTGGGCTTATGACAGCTGGTTCACTTCGCCTCGTGCCTCTAGTGCTCGCACGGAGTTCAAGCAGTTCGTGAAGCCGGGCGTTTCGCTTCTTGAACTTGAACGAAGGGCGCGCGATGTGGACGCAGATATCGTCAAAGTTGCAAGTGATGTTGACGAAAAGGGACTTCCCAGGACAAGAATGCTGGCAGCCTGGAAGGCTTACCACCTGTGGCCCGCTTCGTACAAATGCATCGTCTTGATCAAGACGGGAACGGCCGAGAGGGTGGATTGCCATTTCGACGCCCTGTGACCTGATCTTGATCAAGGGCAGCAGCGCAACCCATGCCGACTTGCGGACTTTTCCATGCCGATCCCCCGGCCGTCCCGCAGCGGTCCGCAAAAGAAAAAGGCCTTCCGAAGAAGGCCCTTCAATTCAACTGCTTGTTTTGGCCCCCCGACCTGGGCTCGAACCAGGGACCTGCGGATTGACAGTCGGTCGCTCTACCGATCGCGCTATTGGTGGTGCGTGTTTAGGCCATCAGGGTTGCGCGCCGTAGCTCCCAGACCGTATCACCGGCGACGTTCGCTCAAGCCACTTCAAGTTCCCGAGGTGCGCTTTGCACCTTCGGCGCACCGGCCTTGCGCGCCTGCCACAGGTCATACGCGGCCTGCTGTGCAACCCGCAGGTCGGCACGTCCGCCGCGCTTCACGCCGAGCCAGCCTTCGAGCCGCAGTGCCATCGCGGGCGAGATCGCGGCGCGCTCGTTCAGGACGCGGGAGAGTGCGGTGCGCGTCACGCCCAATTGACTGGCGGCATCGGTCACCGAAAGGCCGAGCGCAGGCAGAACGTCTTCGCGCAGTGTGGCGCCGGGGTGGGGCGGGTTGTGCATGCGGGTCATATGCGTTGCCCTTTCAGTGGTAATCCAGGTAATCGAGAGTTGCTTTAATGCCAGTAAGTTTGATTGTGCTATTTCAAGTGCGAATGCCGCACTTCGAATAAATCAGCAGGAGTCAAAGGCCATTTCATTGCGGGAACGATCCTCGTATGTTGTTGTGAAACGGTCATGTTGAGACAGGACAATCGCGGGCGGGAGATGCCGAGATGACCGTCAAGAGAAGCGCCGCAGCGCGAGCACGTGACGCATTGCGTCGGCGATTCGCCGGAAACACCGACGACAGGGGCTACATGGATCAGCCCCACGAGAACCTGATCGAGGGCGTCCGCATGGATCAGTTCGAGGCCGACCTGCGGGCGGGCGACGGCAACGAGCTGCACACCAAATTCTGTGCGGTCCATTCGTCTTCGGCGCTGGCCGTCAACAGCTTTGCCCCGTTCAAGGATCGTCCGGAGGACCTGCGCCTGTCCGGTGCGGCCGGCGCCTACGAAGTCTCCTTCGAACGTCAGTTGCCCATCATTCGCGGCAGAAGACCGGCCAACCTGGATGTGTGGATCGAACGCTCATCGGGAACGGTCGCTGTCGAATCCAAGCTTCTTGAACACTTCGCGCGCAAACGTCCCACGTTTGCCGATGCATACCAGCAGCTTGCGCCGCCGGTGTCGGAGCCGTCGTGGTGGTCGGTTTGCGAGCGCTACTGGGACGGGCCCCCGGGGCACCTGGACGCCGCGCAACTCATCAAGCACTATTTCGGCCTGCGCCTGCATCAGGAAGCCCTTTTTGCCCCGGTCGACCTGTCGCTGCTGTACCTGTTCTGGGAACCCGACAACGCGGACGACGTGGAGGAATGCATCGAGCATCGTCGCGAGGTGGAGGAGTTCGCATCGATGGTGGAAGATGCCAGCGTCCCCTTCGCCTGGATGACCTACGCCGACCTGTGGCGGGAATGGCAGGCCGATCCGGTGTTGGCGGACCACGCCCGCCGACTGCAGGACCGCTACGCTGTCATCATCTGATCGTCGCCCTTTGGCGGCATCGCGCCTTCTCCGGCGCATCGGGCTCAGGTCGCGCTTGCGAGAATGGCGATTGCGTCGTAGCAACCGCGACTCTTTGCGACTCCGGACCAAGGAGCGGGTCAGTCCTCTTCATCCGTGTTCTCCCAATCCTCAATTTCGATTGGTTGATCGCCGGCCAAGTCCCATACAAACGTGAAGGCCTGTACCTCCACCCAATTCTTGAACAGGGTCATGTTGCGGTCTTGCGGCCACGCAGTATCGTCCGTGTACCAAGAGTCCAGCAGATGTTCGAATAAGGGTCGCCAACGTTTAAGCACCCACTTCTCGACATCCTCCACCATGTCCCCGGCCGATTCGGGAACCAGAAACACTTCAGAGTCCTGGCGAATTTCGTCCAGGGTGAATCGCGCGCTGGAGCCCGATTCGGTGGCTTTGATCCAGTCCAAAAAGGGCTGCTTGGGCAGCAGAATGACCAGCTTGCGGTTGACGGTGTAGCGAGGTCGAGTGGACATGGGTGACGGGTGCGGAGCGGGCCGGCCAGCGCGGGCTGACAATGTTGCCATCCCAATGTGTGCGCCGCAAGACACCGAGGACGGCGGTTGACCAGAATGCGGAACCGGTCGGTGCGTGCCGGCGAATTTCGAATGGGTTGTCCGTCGTTGATTCGTGATCGTCAGGCTTGTTTCGCCCCGGGCGCGGTTGCCTTGCACACAAGCTACTGTCAGCCGCCTAGCATGCCCGGAACGCGCGGCGCCCGGACGCCCGGATCAAGAAGACCAAGCCGACGCCGAACATCAGCCAGATTTGCGGCTCGGGCACCGGAACGGCGACCAGACCGCTGACCTCGCCGAAAGCGTCGACACCGAACACCGCGGGACCCACTCCGATAGAAAGCGGCCCACCGGTCAAGAAACCGAACTGCGCCGACGTGCCCGGCAGCAACGCAGGAGCCGAGGGATTCGCGCCGGCGCTCAGCGTCCATCTAACGCCGGTCGTTCCTGCCGCTGTAACGAAGCTCTGACTCGCCCATTCTGCAGGAGTGGTCTCGATCACAACCGGAAGCCCCGCTACCGCCGACTCGAGCCTGAATTGCGTCAGAGCGTCGGCATCAATATACGGTTGTGGCGTTCCAGGCCCGAGGTTGACGTTGGTCAGCGTGTAGGCCCAACTCAATGTGCCTGCGGCCTGGCCGACTATCTGAATCGCCCCGGGTTTCGTGGAGGCTGGTTGGTTTAAGTTGAGACTTCGAAACTGGCGTTCTCGGCGAGCTGCCGATAGTAGTTTGCCTCAGCTTCGGCCGGTGGGATATAGCCGACGGGCTCCAGCAATCGATGGTGGTTGAACCAGGACACCCATTCGAGGGTTGCCAGTTCGACGGACTCTTTGGTTTTCCATGGTGCGCGGCGATGAATCAATTCAGCCTTGTACAGCCCGTTGATCGTCTCAGCCAATGCGTTATCGTAGCTGTCGCCACGACTGCCTACTGAGGGTTCTATCCCGGCCTGTGCGAGGCGCTCGGTGTAAAGGATGGAGACGTATTGCGATCCTCTGTCCGAATGGTGAACCAGTGACTCTGAGCGCTCGGGTTGGCGATCGTATAAAGCCTGCTCCAGGGCATCCAGAACGAAGTCAGTTCGCATCGAACTGCTGACACGCCAACCTACAATGCGCCGGGCGAACACGTCGATCACGAAAGCCACGTACAGCCAGCCCTGCCAGGTTGAGACATAGGTGAAGTCCGATACCCACAGCTGGTTCGGACGATCGGCTTTGAATTGCCGATTGACTCGATCCAACGGACAGGGCATGGCTTTGTCCGGTACCGTGGTGCGAATGACTTTGCCGCGCCTGACCCCTTGCAAGCCCAGGCGTTTCATCAAACGCTCAACCGTGCAGCGAGCTACGGCGCTGCCTTCCCTGTTCATCTGATGCCAGACCTTGTCTGCGCCGTAGACCTGCATGTTGGCCTGCCAGACTTGTTCGATTTGCGGAATCAGCGAGTCGTCCTTTTTTGCGCGGGCACTGCGCAATTCGGGCTGGCGTTTGCAAGCAGCATGGCGTCGGTATCCCGACGGGGCAATCCGCATCACTTCACAGATAGGCTCGACCCCGTAGGTGTCGCGGTACTTGTCGACGAAGCTCCTCACGACTTGAGTCGGCGGTCGAGCTCCGCCTGGGCAAAAAAAGCGCTTGCAACCTTCAAGATTTCGTTGGCACGCCGCAATTCCTTGACCTCGCGCTCCAGCGCTTTGATGCGATCACGTTCCTCGCTGGTGACCCCCTCGCGCACGCCGGTGTCGATCTCCTGTTTGCGCACCCATTCATGCAAGGTTTGCGGAACGCAGCCAATCTTGGGTGCTATCGACTCGATGGCGGCCCACAGCGATGGGTACTCGCCACGGTGTTCCTGCACCATCCTGACTGCGCGTTCTCGTACTTCGGGCGAAAATCGGTTTGATTTGCTCATGACTCCATCTTCTCAGAGTTCGGAGCCTCCTCAAAACCCGGGGCGATTCAACAAGCCTTCTTCGACACATGGAAGCGCAAGTCCAATTGTTACGTCGTGAGACTCTACATTTTCAAATCGCAACAGCAGGTTTAGTTGGCTAACTGATTCGCTGAACCTTATTGGCAGTATCAAACGCTCAGGCTTGCTTGAAAGCATGGCGCGACAACGGGCCTTTTCGTTGAATGTGCCAAGTCCTAGCGCCGTTGCGACGCGGCCATTCGCCTCCACCCATGCATAGACGGAACCCGTGAAATCTGTACCAATGTCGTTGGATGCGAAGGGGATGAGAACT